>NZ_AP043866.1:0-4800000 GCF_055395645.1 Achromobacter sp. JCM 18799
AACAGCAAGTCCCGTTGGCGGGATTGGCCGACGTATTGAATAACAAGGGTTAATGCATGGCATACGATCTCGAAGAACAGGAAAAACTCGACGCCATCAAGGCGTGGTGGGCGCGCTACGGCACCCTGGTGGTTACGCTGGTGGCGGCGGTCGCGCTGGCCTGGGGCGGCTGGTGGGGCTGGAAGGCCTACCAATCGCACCGCGCCAACCAGGCCATGGGTTACTTCGAAGCGCTGGAAGACGCGGCCCGCCTGGGCGGCGCCGATTCCTCGGTGCGTATCAAGACGGCCGCGGCCACGCTGCGCGAGCAATATCCGTCCACCGGCTACGCCGCGCGCGGTGCGCTGGTGGCGGCTCAGGCGCTGCAGGCCCAGAAGGATGACGCTGGCGCCCGCGAGCAGCTGGAATGGCTGGCCGCCCAGAGCAAGAACCCGTCCATGCAATCGGTGGCGCGCCTGCGCCTGGCCGGCATGATGCTGGACCAGAAGCAATACGATGCCGCGTTGGCACAGCTGAACAATCCGCCGGCAGCCTTCGCCGCCTTGTACGCGGATCGCCGCGGCGATATCCTCGCCGCGCAAGGCAAGCGCGAGGAAGCGCGCGCCGCCTGGCAAAGCGCCATCGATGGCCTGGGCACGGCAAATCCCCTGACCCAGGTTGTGCAACTGAAACTGGATGCCCTGAGCGGAGCGTGACTGTAATGCGTAAATTTGCACCTGGTCGTATGTGGCGTGGCGCCGTTTGCCTGGCGGGCTTGCTGGCCCTGGGCGGATGCGGCATGTTCTCCCATGATGACGGCCGCTACGATCCCGCGCCCCTGACCGAATACAAGGCCGGCATGTCCGTGCGCCAAGTCTGGAGCGTCTCGGTCGGCAGCGGCTCGGGACTGGGCTTTGCGCCCACGGTGCTGGGCGACGCCGTCTACGCCGCCACGCCCGATGGTTCGGTGGGCAAGTTCGACCTGCAGAGCGGCCGCGCCATCTGGAAAGCCAAGGTCGACGGCAAGCTGTCAGCCGGCGCCGGCAGCGATGGCACCACTACCGCCGTGGCCGCGCCGAACGGCGACGTCGTCGCCTTTGACGACACCGGCAAGGTGAAGTGGAAAGTCCGTGCCACCAGCGACGTGACCATTCCGCCCGTCGTGGGCTATGGCATCGTCGTGGTCCGCAGCGGCGACTACCGCATCCAGGCCTTCGACGCCAACAGCGGCGAACGCGTCTGGAACGTGCAACGCCCGGGCCCCTCGCTGGCCCTGCGCAGCGTGTCGCAGATGGTCCTGGCCGAAGGCCTGGTCATTACCGGCCTGCCGGGCGGCAAACTGATGGCCATCGCGTCCAACAGTGGTAACGTGCAATGGGAAGGCACCGTGGCGACGCCGCGTGGCGCCAGCGACCTGGAGCGCCTGACCGACGTGGTCGGCGCGCCTCGTATCGCGGGCAACCTGCTTTGCGGCGTGGCTTATCAGGGACGCATCGTCTGCTTCGACGTCACCGCCGGCGGCCGCCCGTTGTGGGCCAAGGACTTCTCCAGCGTCAGCGGCCTGTCCCTGGACGAACGCTTCGCCTATGCGGCGGACCAGAACAGTGTGGTCAACGCATTTGCGCTGGATAATGGCGGCAACGTCTGGAAGCAGGCGGCATTGAAGAACCGCCAGGTCACCGCGCCCGCCATGCTGGGCGGTGCGCTGGCAGTGGGCGACCTGGAAGGCTATGTGCATTTCCTGTCGCGTAGCGACGGCAGCCTGATGGCGCGCCTGTCGGTAGGCGGCGGTCCCGTGGTGTCGCCGCCGCAGACCACCCCCCAGGGAGTGCTGATCCAGACGGGCAATGGCAACCTCGTCCTGATCGGCGCCAACTAAAACCTATAGAACAAAGCCTTACACCGTGTCTTTCAAGCCTGTCGTCGCCCTGGTCGGCCGCCCCAATGTGGGGAAGTCGACCCTATTCAACCGCCTGACGCGATCGCGCGCCGCGCTGGTGGCCGATTACTCCGGCCTGACCCGCGATCGCCATTACGGCGAGGGCAGGGTAGGCGAGATCCCCTTCATCGTCATCGATACCGGTGGTTTCGAACCCGTCGCCAAGGACGGCATCCTGCTGGAGATGGCGCGCCAGACCCGGCAGGCCATAGCCGAGGCCGATGTCGTGGTGTTCCTGGTTGATGCCCGCGCGGGCATCAACGCCCATGACCACGAAATCGCCCAGCTGCTGCGCAAATCCGGCCAGCAGCGCGTGCTGCTGGCGGTGAACAAGGCGGAAGGCATGGGCGCCAGCGGCGCCATTTCCGAGTTCCATGAACTCGGGCTGGGCCAGCCTTATCCGATTTCCGCGGCGCACGGCGACGGCATCGTCGACCTGATCGAGCTGGCGCTTCGAGATCTGGCCGAGCCGCCCGCCGAAGAAGACGCATTCGAAGAGGCTGAGCACGATCACCGCATCAAGCTGGCCATCGTCGGCCGCCCCAACGTGGGCAAGTCCACGCTCATCAACACCTTGATGGGCGAAGAGCGCGTGATCGCGTTCGACATGCCGGGCACGACCCGCGACGCCATCGAGATCGACTTCGAGCGCGACGGCCGCCGCTACACGCTGATCGACACCGCCGGCCTGCGCAAGCGCGGCAAGGTGTTCGAGGCGGTCGAGAAGTTCTCCGTCATCAAGACACTGCAGGCCATCGAGGCCAGCAACGTCGTGCTGCTGATGCTGGATGCGCAGACCGAAATCTCCGAGCAGGATGCGCACATTGCCGGCTTCGTGCTGGAAACGGGGCGCGCCGTGGTCGTGGCCATCAACAAATGGGACGGCCTGGACAGCGAAGCCAAGGAACGCATCGAACGCGAATTCCAGCGCAAGCTGCGCTTCCTGTCGTTCGCGCGCATGCACACCATTTCGGCGCTGCGCGGGCAGGGCGTGAAGCCTTTGCTCAAGTCGATCAACGCGGCGCACGCCGCGGCGTTCGCCAAGCTGTCCACGCCCAAGCTGACGCGCGAGCTGCAGATCGCTGTCGAGCAACAACAGCCGCCCCGCAAGGGCATCTTCCGTCCCAAGATGCGCTACGCGCACCAGGGCGGACAGAACCCGCCGCTGGTCATCATCCACGGCAACGCGCTGGACGCCATTCCGGACTCCTATCGCCGTTACCTGGAAACGCGTTTCCGTAACGCGTTCGATCTGGCCGGTACGCCGCTGCGCATCGAATTCAAGTCTTCGCACAACCCCTACACGCAGGAAAGCTGATCCATGAGCCGCTTCTGGAGTCCCGTGGTCGGGACGCTCAGTCCGTATGTTCCGGGCGAGCAGCCCAAGCTTCAGAACCTGGTCAAGTTGAACACCAACGAGCATCCGTATGGGCCGTCGCCCAAGGTGCTCGACGCGATCCGCTCTGCCTGCGACGACACGCTGAAGCTCTACCCGGACCCCTCGTCCGACCGCCTGCGGCAGACCATAGCCGGCACGGTCGGCGTGCAGCCGGGCCAGGTCTTCGTGGGCAACGGTTCCGACGAAGTGCTGGCGCATGTGTTCCTGGCGCTGCTCAAGCATGAGCGCCCGCTGCGCTTTCCGGACATCACTTACAGCTTCTATCCGGTCTATTGCGGTCTGTACGGCATCCAGTACGAAACGGTGCCGCTGACGGCGGATTTCAGGATCGCCGTCGAAGACTATCTGCCCGGCGGCAAGGGGCAGGCGGGCGCCATCATCTTCCCGAATCCCAATGCGCCCACCGGCCGCGCGCTCAGCGCGGCGGAGGTCGAGCGCATCGTGGCCGGCAATCCCGACGCGGTCGTCGTGGTGGATGAGGCCTACGTGGATTTTGGCGGAGAGTCCGTCATTCCTTTGGTGGACCGCTACGACAACCTGCTGGTCGTGCAGACGCTGTCCAAGTCGCGTTCGCTGGCGGGCTTGCGCGTCGGTTTTGCCGTAGGCAGCGCCGAGCTCATCGACGGGCTGGAGCGTGTAAAGAACAGTTTCAACTCCTACCCCATCGACCGCCTTGCCTCCGCGGGTGCGGTGGCGGCCCTGGAAGACGTGGAGTACTTTGAACGTACTCGCCAGGCCGTGATCGAAACCCGCTCGCGGATGACGGCGGGCCTGCAATCCCTGGGCTTCGAAGTGCTGCCCTCGGCCGCGAACTTCGTGTTTGCGCGGCACCCTTCAAAGGATGCCGCCGGCCTGGCCGCCGCCTTGCGCGAGCGCAGCATCATCGTGCGCCACTTCCGCCATGAACGCATCGATCAGTTTTTGCGAATTACCGTGGGCACCGATGAGCAGTGCGAACTGCTGTTGAAGGCGCTTGCGGAGGTCCTGCAGGCTTGAGCGGCAGCAGCTTTCCAGTCGGAAAACTCTGGTGTCACTTTTGCTTCCTGCCCAAGTAGCACGGGCCGGGAAAACCCTGTAGAGTACAAGTTTCGGCGTACCCCACCAGTACAGAAGTACGCCACCACTCAATAACAAACAAATGGAGCCTGGCCAATGAGCAATAAAGGGCAAACTCTGCAAGATCCGTTCCTGAACACGCTGCGCAAGGACCATGTGCCCGTGTCGATCTACTTGGTGAACGGCATCAAGCTTCAAGGGCAAATCGAATCCTTTGACCAGTACGTGGTGCTGCTGCGCAATACGGTCACGCAAATGGTTTACAAGCACGCCATTTCGACCGTCGTTCCCGCGCGTGCCGTGAATTTCCAGGTGGAAGTCCCTGCTGAGTAATCTCGCTCCAGCTTTACCTTTTATTGCCCGCCGGACGGTCCTCGTCGGCGGGCATTTTCGCTTTGGCTCCAATATGGTGCATGTATGCGCGCTCTGATTATCAGCGTCGATCTGGGAGATCCGGACTTCGCGGCCCATGCCGAGGAATTCGCCATGCTGGCCAAGGGCGCTGGCGCGGAAATCGTCGGCACCTTGACGGCGCGGCGGGACAGACCCGACGCCAAGTTCTTCATCGGTTCAGGCAAGGCCGATGAGGGTGTGGCGATGGCCCAGGCCCTGCTGGCCGACATCGTCCTTTTCGACCAGCCGCTGTCCCCCGCGCAGCAACGCAACCTGGAACGCGCCTTCAACCTGCGCGTGGTGGATCGCGTTGCGCTCATTCTCGACATCTTCGCGCTGCGCGCGAAGAGCCATGAAGGCAAGCTGCAGGTCGAATTGGCCCAGCTGCAGCATCTGGCCACGCGCCTGACCCGCATGTGGAGTCACCTGGAACGGCAGCGCGGCGGTATCGGCATGCGCGGGCCGGGTGAATCCCAGCTCGAAATGGACCGCCGCATGATCGGCGCCAAGGTCAAGGTACTGCGCGAACGTCTGGACAAGGTCGAACGCCAACGCGTGACCCAGCGCCGGGCGCGCGCGCGCGGCGGTGCGCTGTCGGTATCGCTGGTCGGCTATACCAACGCCGGCAAGTCCACCTTGTTCAATGCCCTGACGCGCGCAGACAGCTACGCCGCCGATCAGTTGTTCGCGACGCTGGATACGACCACGCGCCGCATCTGGATCGAAGGGGCGGGCTCGGTGGTGGTGTCCGACACGGTCGGGTTCATCCGCGATCTGCCCCACGGCCTGATTGCGGCGTTCCGCGCCACCCTGGAAGAAACCGTGCATGCCGACCTGCTGCTGCACGTGGTCGATGCCGCCAGCCCGCAGCGCGACGAACAGATCTTCGAGGTCAACAAGGTTCTGGCCGAAATCGGCGCGGCCGCGATTCCCACCATTCTGGTCTACAACAAGATCGATCTTGCCGGATTGGAGCCGCGGGTGGAACGCGATGCACATGGTACGATTGCGCGAGTATTTGTAAGCGCCACCGAGCGCGCCGGTTTGGATGCGTTGCGCGGGGCAATTGCGGAAACCGGACAGATTGTGGGAAACAATGCCGCGAATTATCAAACTCTTCAATCTGAATGACCCCGGCTGGGGTCGTGGGAACAACAATGGCTCCGAGCCGCCGCCCAAGCGGCCCCAAGGCAACGGAGACGGCCCTCCTGACCTGGACGAGGTCTGGCGCGATTTCAACAATCGCATCGGATCGTTGTTCGGGCGCAAGGGCGGGGGCGGCAATAACCGCCCCGGAAACCGCGGCGGCATGACGCCGCCGTCGCCGCGCGGTGCGCGCATCGGCCTGGGGGTGATCGCCCTGGTCGCGGCCGGCATCTGGCTGGCCAGCGGTTTCTACATCGTGCAGGAAGGCCAGGTCGCGGTTGTGACACAGTTCGGCAAGTACAAGTCGACGTCGCAAGCCGGTTTCCAATGGCGCCTGCCGTATCCCATTCAAAGCCACGAAATGGTCAACGTGTCGCAACTGCGCACGTTCGAAGTCGGTTTCCGTGGCGGCGCGCGCAACAAGGTCCTGCCTGAAGCGCTGATGCTCACGACGGACGAGAACATCGTCGATATGCAGTTCGTCGTGCAGTACCGCCTGCGTGCCGACGGCGCGCCCGATTACCTGTTCATGACGCGCGACCCGGACGAATCCGTCCGCCAGGCCTCGGAAACGGCCATGCGCGAAGTCGTGGGCAAGCAGTCCATGGACTTCGTGCTCTACGAAGGCCGCACCACGGTGGCCACGCAAGTGCAAACCCTGATGCAGCAGATCCTGGACCGCTACCAGACCGGCGTGCAGGTCAGCACCGTGGCGATCCAGAACGTGCAGCCGCCTGAACAGGTGCAGGCCGCGTTCGATGACGCCGTCAAGGCAGGTCAGGACCGCGAGCGCCAGATCAACGAAGGCCAGGCCTACGCCAACCAGGTCGTGCCGCTGGCCAGCGGCCAGGCCTCCCGCATGACGGAGCAGGCCGAGGGTTACAAGGCCAAGGTTGTCGGCGACGCCCAGGGTAATACCTCGCGCTTCACCAGCATCCTCGGCGAATACGAGAAGTCGCCGCAGGTCATGCGCCAGCGCATGTATCTGGAAAGCATGCAGGAGATCTTCACGCGCGCCAGCAAGGTCATGGTCGACACCAAGAGCAACAACAACATGCTGTACCTGCCCTTGGACAAGATCATGCATCTGGCCGCTCAGGACGCCAGCAAGTCCGGTGTCGCCGGTTCCGGTTCGACCACGCTGGCTCCGCCCGCGCAGTCGCCGGCGCGCGGCAGCGCCGCGCCGGTGCCTCAGTCTTCCGGCAGCAGCAATAGCAACACGCTGCCTCGCGACCGTACGTCGCGCTAACCCGGAGGAGTCCTGATCATGCAACGTCTCATGCCTATCCTGGTCGGCCTGCTCATCGTGCTGGCCGCCCTTTCTTCCTGCGTCTTCGTCGTGCGCGAGCGCGACTATGCCCTGGTGTTCTCGCTGGGTGAAGTACGCAAGACCATCAGCGAACCCGGCCTCTACTTCAAGGCGCCGCCTCCGTTCCAGAATGTCGTGACGCTCGACAAGCGCATTCTGACCATCGAAACCAACGAAGCCGAACGCATCCAGACTTCCGAAAAGAAGAACCTGCTGATCGATTCGTACGTCAAGTGGCGCATTCTGGATCCGCGCCAGTACTACGTGTCCACCGGCGGCAACGAGCGTGTGGCGCAGGAGCGCCTGCAGGCGCTGATCCGCGACGCGCTGAACGCCTCGGTCAACGTGCGCACGGTGCGCGACGTGGTCTCGACCGAACGCGACAAGATCATGGCCGAAATCCTGACCAACGTCGCCAAGCGCGCCGAGCCGTTGGGCGTCCAGATCGTCGACGTGCGCCTGCGCCGCATCGAGTTCGCGCCGGAAATTTCGGAATCGGTGTACCGCCGCATGGAAGCGGAGCGTACGCGCGTCGCCAACGAGCTGCGCTCCATCGGCGCCGCCGAAGGCGAAAAGATCCGCGCCGAAGCCGACCGCCAGCGTGAAGTCATCGTGGCCCAGGCCTACGCCAAGGCCCAGGGCATCATGGGTGAGGGCGATGCCGCGGCCGCCGCGATCTATTCGCAGGCCTACGGCAAGAACCCGCAGTTCTACACGTACTACAAGAGCCTGGAAGCCTACCGCGCTTCGTTCTCGAAGCCGGGCGACGTGCTGGTTGTCGACCCCAGCTCCAGCTTCTTCCAGTTCATGAAGGACCCCACCGGCGACGCCCTGGCGCCGGTCACCGTGCCGGCCAAGTGACGCGGCGACGGTAATGCGGAAAAAAGCCCCTTGGAAGTCCAAGGGGCTTTTTGCTTGCGGGCAGGGCGGCATCCTGGGATCCCCCCGCAATAAGGGACGGTTGTGCTGTCCCGGCTGGCGTTGGTCGCCGAACCATGTACAATACCCCGTAAGCTAGAAAACATTCCGCAGCGGCTGAGCGGGCTTACGCCCCCTCAGCCGCTTTTTCGTTTGGGCGACGCCCACGCATCACTTGGCGTTCTTCAGGTAAACATTCATGGGTAACTGGTTGCTGCCCGAGAGCCTTGCCGACGTACTTCCGGCAGAGGCCCGGCGCATCGAGGAATTGCGCCGCGAACTTCTCGATCTGTATCGCACTTACGGTTTCGAGCTGGTCGCGCCGCCCCTGGTCGAATACATCGATTCATTGCTGTCCGGCACGGGCAGCGATCTGGATCTGCGCACTTGCAAGCTGGTCGACCAATTGTCCGGACGCACGCTGGGCGTGCGCGCGGACATGACGCCCCAGGTTACGCGCATTGACGCGCACTTGTTGAACCGGGCTGGCGTTACCCGCCTGTGCTATTGCGGCAATGTGCTGCATGCCCGCCCGGCGGACCTGCTGGCCAGTCGCGAGCTGCTGCAGATCGGCGCTGAAATCTACGGCCATGCCGGTTTCGAGGCCGACCTGGAGATCATCCAGCTGGTGCTGGAAACGGTGGCAATTGCCGGCGTGCGTAACCCGAGGCTCGATCTGTGTCATCCGGGCGTGCTGCGCGCGCTCCTGGAGTCCGATCCGGCGGCAACGGCCCTGTCGCAGGACGTCATCCTGCTGATGCGCGAGAAGGACGTTCCGGGGCTGGGCGAACTGGCCGAACGGGCTCCCGGCCTGCGTGCAGAGACCCTGAAGGCCCTGCAATTGCTGCCCAAGCTGTACGGCGGGCCGGAAGTGCTGAAGGAGGCGCGCCGTGAACTGCCCCTGCTGCCGGGCGTCGTGGCCGCGTTGGACGCCCTGCAATTGGTGGTCGACGCCATGCCCAATGTGGCGTTTGGCGTGGACTTGGCCGACGTCGGGGGCTATGGCTACCATTCCGGCGTGAAGTTCGCGCTGTATGCCGAAGGCTGGCGCGATGCGCTGGTCAGCGGCGGCCGTTATGACGATGTCAGCCGTGCGTTTGGCCGGGCCCGCCCCGCCACCGGCTTCAGTCTTGATTTACGCAAGCTGGCGGCGGGTTTGCCGCCGGCAGAAAGGGCGCGTGCGGTACGTGCGCCCTGGGGGCAAGCCCCCGCCCTGACCGAGGCGGTGCGCCGCCTGCGCCGGTCGGGGGAAATTGTCGTTCAGGTATTGCCCGGTCACGAGCAGGATCAGGACGAATTCGTTTGCGATCGCGAGCTGGCGCTGCAGGATGGCGCCTGGACGGTCAGAACGCTGTGACTAACCCCCTCTCGGCAACGAGAGGGCCGCGGGGAGATTTCCGGATTTCCCGAGAAACTCGATATTGATTCGTAACATGAGCAAGAACGTAGTCGTAATCGGCACCCAGTGGGGTGACGAGGGCAAGGGCAAGATCGTCGACTGGCTGGCGGAATCCGTCCAGGGCGTGGTCCGCTTCCAGGGCGGTCACAACGCCGGCCATACGCTGTGGATCAACGGCAAGAAGACGATTCTCCGCCTGATCCCGTCGGGCATCATGCATCCCGGCGTCACCTGCTTCATCGGCAACGGCGTCGTGCTGTCCCCGGAAGCCCTGCTCAAGGAAATCGAAGAGCTTGAGGCCGCCGGTCTGGACGTGCGTTCGCGCCTGCAGATTTCCGAAATCTGCCCGCTGATCCTGCCGTACCACGTCGCCATCGACAAGGCGCGCGAAGCGCGCAAGGGCGACGGCAAGATCGGCACGACCGGTCGCGGCATCGGCCCTGCCTATGAAGACAAGGTCGCCCGCCGCGCGCTGCGCGTGCAGGACCTGTTCAATCCCGCGCTGTTCGACGAAAAGCTGGCCGAAGTGCTGGATTACCACAACTTCGTGCTGACCAAGTACCTGGGCGCCGAGGCGGTTTCCGCCAACGAAGTGCGCGACCAGGCCATGGCGCTGGCTCCGGCCATCGCCCCGATGGTCAAGGACGTGTCGAGCAACCTGTATGCCATGCAACAGGAAGGCAAGCGCCTGCTGTTCGAAGGCGCGCAGGGCGCTTTGCTGGACGTCGATCACGGCACCTATCCCTTCGTCACCAGCAGCAATTGCGTGGCTGGCGCGGCGTCGGCTGGCGCAGGCGTCGGTCCGCAGCAGTTGGACTACGTCCTGGGCATCACCAAGGCCTACACGACCCGCGTCGGTTCGGGCCCGTTCCCCACGGAGCTGGTCGACGAGATCGGCACCCGCCTGGCCACGATCGGCAAGGAATTCGGTTCCGTTACGGGCCGTCCGCGCCGCTGCGGCTGGTTCGATGGCGCCGCGCTCAAGCGCTCGGTCCGCCTGAACGGCATCACCGGCCTGTGCATCACCAAGCTAGACGTGCTGGACGGCCTGGAAACCATCCAGCTGGGCGTCGGCTACCGCGTCAATGGCGAATTCCGCGACGTGCTGCCGTACGGCGCGCATGCCGTGGCGCAGGCGCAACCGGTGCTGGAAGAACTGCCCGGCTGGAGCGAATCCACCGTCGGCATCACCGAGTACGACAAGCTGCCCCAGGCAGCGCGTCGCTACCTGGAGCGCGTGGCCGAAGTTTGCGGCGTGCCCATCGACCTGGTGTCGACCGGCCCGGACCGCAATGAAACCATTGTGCTGCGTCATCCCCTGAAGGGCTGACATCGGGTTATTATTCGCAAGGCCGCCGCCGGTCTCATACCGGCGGCGGCCTTTTCGTATTTATTAAGCAGGAGATGCTTGCCTATGAGCACGCCGACCAATGATGACAGCCATCTGTGGGTGACGTGGGACGACTACAACCGCCTGATCGAGCGCCTAACCTTGCAGGTGCATCAATCGGGTTGGAAGTTCGACAAGATTCTTTGCCTGGCGCGCGGCGGCATGCGCGTCGGTGATGTTATGTCCCGTATTTTTGACGTACCCCTGGGCATCCTGGCCACGAGCAGCTATCGCGAAGCGGCCGGCACCAAGCAGGGCGACATGGATATCGCCCAGTTCATCACCATCACGCGCGGCACCCTGTCCGGGCGAGTGTTGCTGGTGGACGACATGGTCGATACCGGCAAGACCTTCAGCAAGGTCTACGATCACCTGAAAAGCCAGTTTGCCGACATTACCGAGCTGCGCAGCGCGGTGTTGTGGTGGAAGGGCCATTCCCAGGCGACGCCGGACTACTACGTCGACAAGCTGCCGACGAACCCCTGGATCCACCAGCCGTTCGAAGATTACGACAGCCTGCGTCCGCATCAGCTCGAGGCCTGGATCCGCAAGGGCTCCAAGAGCTGAGCATGGCGTTCCGGCAGGAGAGGGCATTCTGGCCGCCCAGGGCGCCAGACTGTCCCTCCAGTAGTCAAAGTGGCCGTGACCATGCTAGAATCGCTGGTTATCGCTAAACCGAACTTGGCTTGTTACTCTTTGGGTAGTCTTTGGGTAACGGAAACAGCCAGCGGAAATCCGGGATGGGTCTGTGGTTCAGGGCTGCCAAGCAGCGCTGAAGCCGGTCCGGCGCCTGGATTGCGCTTTCAAGGTTCCCCGTTCGCGGTACCTGCCTCTGTTGGTATGATTTCAGTATCGACGAGGCCGTTTACGCGTACCTGGACCCGCGCAGCGTTGCTGGTAAGCAAGCCAGGTTTGTCATCAACTTTTGTTACCCTACAAGCAGGCCAATCACTTTATGCCTATCGTTCGACTGAAGGAAAACGAACCGTTTGAAGCCGCTCTGCGCCGCTTCAAGCGCACCATCGAAAAGACCGGTTTGCTCACCGAGCTGCGTTCGCGCGAGTTCTATGAGAAGCCCACGGCTGAGCGCAAGCGCAAGCACGCCGCCGCTGTGAAGCGCCACTACAAGCGCATCCGTAGCCAACAACTGCCCCCGCGCCTGTATTGATCTTTGATTCCCGAATCTATTGATTCCAGAATCATTCATCCAGGATTTGCTCGCCCGAGTCGACGTCGTCGACATAGTCGGGCGATACGTGCAGTTGAGAAAGGGCGGGGCCAACTTGCTTGGCCTGTGCCCTTTTCATAACGAAAAAAGTCCCTCGTTCACTGTCAGCCCCACCAAGCAGTTCTATCACTGTTTCGGTTGCGGGGCGCATGGCAGCGCCATCACCTTCCTGATGGAACACACGGGCGCCAGTTTCCCCGATGCCGTGCGTACGCTCGCGGCGTCGGCGGGAATGACGGTCCCCGAAGAAAATCGCAGTCCACGCCAGCAGCAGGAATCCGCGCGCCGCAAGGCCGAGGAATCCCGCCACACGCAGGTGCTGGATGCCGCCCAGGCGCATTACCTCAAGCAGTTGCGGGCTTCGCCCGCGGCGATCCGCTATTTGAAGCAGCGTGGCCTGACCGGTGAAATCGCAGCGCATTTCGGCCTGGGATGGTCGGGCACAGACCGCCATGGCCTGTCGCAGGTCTTTCCGAATTACGAGGACCCCGTCCTGGTGGAATCCGGGCTGGTCATCGAATCCGAGGACGGCCGCCGCTACGACCGTTTTCGGGAACGTGTCATGTTCCCGATCCGCAATGCGCGGGGCAGTCTCATCGGTTTCGGCGGACGCATCATCGGCAAGGGCGAGCCCAAGTACCTGAATTCGCCCGAGACCCCGCTGTTTTCCAAGGGGCACGAGCTCTATGGGTTGTGGGAGGCCCGTCAGGCCATACGCCAGGAAGGGCAGGTCATTGTGGTCGAAGGCTACATGGACGTGGTCGGCCTGGCGCAGCAAGGTATCGCCAACGCGGTAGCGACGCTGGGCACGGCCACCACGCCGGACCACGTCAAGAAGCTGCTGCGCGCCAGCGACAAGGTCATCTTCAGCTTCGACGGAGACGGCGCAGGCCGGCGCGCCGCGTGGCGCGCACTGCAGGCCTGCCTGCCGGTGCTGCGCGACGACATTGCGATCCGCTTCCTGTTTCTGCCGTCGGAGCACGATCCCGACTCGTATGTGCGCGAACTGGGCGCGGAAGCTTTCCGGGCATGCCTGGGAGAGGCCGTAGCGCTGTCCCGCTTCCTGCTGGACGAGCTGGCCTCGCGGCACAACATGAACGAAGCCGAAGGGCGGGCCAGTTGCCTGCACGAGGCCAAGCCCTTGCTGGCCGCCATTCCCGAATGCGCGCTGCGTGTGCAGATAGAGCGGGAAATGGCAAAGCTGGTGCAGCTGACGCCGGAGGAAATGACTCAGGTGCTGGCTCAGCAGCCCGCCAAGCCCTTCGCGCCCGCGCCCAAGCCGGGCGCCGCGGGAGGCGATGCAGGCGCTGCTGCGGCGCCTGGCCACGAGCCGGGCTATCCGGACACGGGCTACGACTTCGCCGGACACGATTTTCATGACATTCCGGCCGATGAGTCCGACTACGCGGACCAGGTTCATCTGCCGTCCCAAAGTTCCGACTTTGGTGGGGCAGGAGCTCAGCGCGGCGGCGGCAAGCAGGAGTGGAAGGGTAAGAGCGACTGGAAGGGCAAGAGCGACTGGAAGGGCGGCAAAGGCGGTTGGAAAGGCAAGCGCGACAACGATGTGGGCGGGTTCGAAGGCCGCCGCACCATGCCGTCGCTGGCCAAGCGCCTGCTGGGATTGTTGCTGGCGCACCCCGAACTGGTCGACTCCATGGGTGACCAGCAGCTTGAAGTCATCGACCACGGCCCCCATCTAGGTCTTGTAAGAGACCTGATCATGCTGGCGCAATCCAGCGGTGCCCGCCACGTCGGCGCTTTGCTGGAAGCCGCGGAGCCGGATTCGGATCTGGCCACGGTGCTGAAGGGCCTGCGGGCCGACATCCTGTCCCAGGAAGACCTGCCTGATCCGCAAACGGAATGGGACGATGCCTTGAGGCGCATCGAGTTTGACTCGGCCAAGCTGGAAATGGCCAAGCTCGCTGCGGCGGGTCTGGCCACGGAAGATGCGCGCAAGCGCTATCAGGAGCTATCCAGCCGCATGGTAGTACTGAAAGGTGCTGGCGTGCGCTAAATGCGCTAAAATCAAAGGTTGTCCGTTCGCAAAGCGTGTTTTTGGGAGCGGGGCGGATAGAACTGGGCGGGTGTGTGCATTGCGCGAACCTGCCTGATCTGTCTTTGATGTACGCGGATTGTGGTGCTGGCAGTTGATTGCGGCCTGATTCTTGCTGAATTTGGCGGTAATCCTCGTGCACGGTGCGCAGGCAACAAGAAATGCATTCGGCGGGCGGAATCTATTCCGGCAGCCGGAATCTAATGGATGTATAGGGTTTGACGCGGTACCGGCGATCCGGACGCGGCGGATGCTCCAGATAATGGAACGTTGGATGCGCAACGGCAGAAATAAAAGCGGATGCGCGCGTCAAATTTGTTACATAGTTAATTAATATAGCTAAGCGGTGAATCAAGCAGTCCGGCGGCGGTTATCTCCGCATGGCGTTAGTGGTTTGGGTGCTGTGTCTACTCAGCTGCTTGGGGCAAAGGCCCGATAAGCAAGCAAAGCCTATTTATAGGCAGGCAGCCCCCCCGACGCCCGGGAGCCTCCGCAGGATGAGGTCATGCACGCAAGGCGCAAGTACGGTATCGCACCGGAACGGCGCCAAGCGGGCTCGCAAGAGTTGGCGCTGCGAACAACGCAGCCGCGTGATCTCCGCTGATTCACCTGATTTACCCGTATAAGCGCCGTGTTGGGCTGCCGTCCAAAGCGGCTTCATGCGGTGCAACATGCCCGAACGGGTTGCGACGACCACGGAAGCGACTATGACCAAATCCACCGGCAAATCCTCCTCTGCAATTGATGCGGCCGAAACCAAGGCCACCACGGCCAAGCGCGTCGTAAGCATGGCAGCGGAAAAGGCGCCCGCCAAGACGGCGGTGAAGGTCGCCAAGCCCGCAGCCAAGACGGCCGCCAAAAAGGCGACCAAGGCTGCCGCGGCTGACAAGCCCGAGAAGGTGACCAAGGCTCGCGCCAAGAAGGCCGAAGACAAGCTTGCCGACCTGGTGGGCAGCGCGCGCCCCGCGCCCAGCGGCCGCCGCCCGGGACGTCCCGCCAAGAACGCGAACAACGACTCCGACGGCTTTGACGACACCATGGACGGCGACGGCGAAGTTCTGCCCGATCTGAAGCCGCCCAAGCGCGGCGGCAAGCGCGGCAAGGCCGATCCCAAGGACCTGATCGCCCGCGGTCCCGTCACGCCCGAAGAATACGAAGCGCGCCGCAACCGCCTGAAGCAGCTGATCAAGCTGGGCAAGGACCGCGGCTACCTGACCTACGGCGAAATCAACGATCATCTGCCCGACGACCTGGTCGATGCGGAAGCGATCGACGGCATCATCAGCACGTTCAGCGACATGGGCATCGCGGTCTACGACCAGGCGCCCGATGCCGAAACGCTGCTGATGAGCGAAAACGCGCCGGTCGCGTCCAACGACGACGACGTCGAAGACGAAGCCGAAGCCGCGCTGACGACCGTGGATTCGGATTTCGGCCGCACCACGGACCCGGTGCGCATGTACATGCGTGAAATGGGCTCGGTGGAACTGCTGACGCGCGAAGGCGAAATCGAAATCGCCAAGCGCATCGAAGACGGCCTGAAGCACATGGTCATGGCCATCTCGGCCTGCCCGACCACGATCAACGAGATCCTGGCCCACATCCTGCGCGTGCGCGAAGGTCAAGCCCAGATCGACGAAGTGGTCGACGGCCTGGTCGATCCGGAAGACGGCGAAGAATACGCCGGCGCCGGCGTTTCCGCCGAGGAAGACGAAGGCGATGACGGCCCCGCCGGCGGCATGTCCAGCAAGCAGCTGGAAGACCTGCGCGTGAAGGCCCTGGCCAAGTTCGACGAAGTCGGCAAGCAGTTCGAAAAGATGCGCCACTCGTACGAGAAGGACGGCTACAAGTCGGACGTCTACGTGCGCGCCCAGGAATCCATCCAGAACGAACTGATGGGCATCCGCTTCACGGCCAAGATGGTCGAGAAGCTGGCGGACACCCTGCGTCAGCAGGTCGAGGAAGTGCGCCAGCTCGAACGCGCCGTCCTGCACACGTGTGTGGACCGTGCCGGCATGCCGCGCACGCACTTCATCAAGGTGTTCCCGGGCAACGAAACCAACATGCAGTGGGTTGTCGACGAAGTGGCCGCTGGCCATCCGTACGCCGAAACGCTGGAGCGTCAGATTCCCGCCGTGCAGGAACTGCAGCAGAAGCTCATCGACCTGCAAACGCGCGTCGTGCTGCCGCTGAAGGACCTGAAGGACGTCAACAAGCGCATGGCCACCGGCGAAGCCAAGGCTCGCAAGGCCAAGCGCGAAATGACCGAGGCCAACCTGCGCCTGGTGATCTCGATCGCCAAGAAGTACACGAACCGCGGCCTGCAGTTCCTGGACCTGATCCAGGAAGGCAACATCGGCCTGATGAAGGCCGTGGACAAGTTCGAGTACCGTCGCGGCTACAAGTTCTCGACCTACGCGACCTGGTGGATCCGTCAGGCCATCACGCGTTCCATCGCCGACCAGGCGCGCACCATCCGTATTCCGGTTCACATGATCGAAACGATCAACAAGATGAACCGGATCAGCCGCCAGATCCTGCAGGAAACCGGCGCCGAGCCGGATCCCGCGACCCTGGCGCAGAAGATGGACATGCCCGAGGACAAGATCCGCAAGATCCTGAAGATCGCCAAGGAACCGATCTCCATGGAAACCCCTATCGGTGACGACGACGACTCGCACCTGGGCGATTTCATCGAAGACACGTCCACGCTGGCGCCTTCCGACGCGGCTTTGCATGGTTCCATGCGCGATGTGGTCAAGGAAGTGCTAGACTCTCTCACCCCGCGTGAAGCCAAGGTCCTGCGCATGCGTTTCGGCATCGAAATGAGCACCGACCAGACCCTGGAAGAAGTGGGGAAGCAGTTCGACGTCACGCGCGAGCGCATCCGCCAAATAGAGGCGAAAGCGCTGCGCAAGCTGCGTCACCCCAGCCGGGCCGATAAGCTGAAGAGCTTCCTGGAAGGGCAGTAATCGTTTTCTGGGCCTCTAGCTCATGCCTGGTTAGAGCAGCGGACTCATAATCCGTTGGTGCCGAGTTCGACTCTCGGGGGGCCTACCAAGAAAGTCCTGTTAGTTCAGGCACCTACAGCCGCCAGCAATGGCGGCTGTTTCTTTTCTAGCGTCTGCTGTGACCAAAAACGTGACCGTTTCGGCGTGCGCGGTCAGGTGTGTCGGCGCCAGGTGGGCGTACTTCTGGACCATATCGATACGCTCCCAGCCGTCCAGCTCTTTCAGGCGCATCAGGGGCGTACCGGCCTCCGCAGGAGGCGCAGGAGAGAGGGGGAGCGGCTGCAAGCATGGCAAGGAACGCCGCACCCAGGGCGTCGTCACAGTCCTTGCCGGCGTGCTCTTCAGTGTTGACGGCGGTGAGTGCCTTCACGCGCATGTCGAAACTGCACTCACGGGGGCAACGTCCATCCAATGCTTGTGATCCTCCAAGTCTTCAGACGGCGAATAGGCATTCTTGCGATCAAGGTGATCGCTCTCGGCCGATCAGCTACGATGCCTACCTCTCTTAAGGGACGGAGGGTCGGAGATGCGTAAGAGTGGTTGTATGGGGCCCATTGGCGGGCCGGTGTACTACGTTTGTATGGGTGCTGCTTTTGTCTTAGCCACACAGCTTTTGGTGGCCTGGGACCAGACGGTTGGCGCTTCCCACTGGTGGGAAATCGTCAGTGCAGTTGGTACCGCGGCAGCGGCACTTGTCGCTCTGCGCCTCGGAGTAAGGCAAGGGGCATGGCGAGAGCTTGACCGAATGCGCGAGGCCGAGATCATGCTCACTGCAATCGTTCCGGAAGCCGAGCGTTTACTGCAGCGAGTGCTTGTCGCTAAAGCAACCGTCGAGGATCTGCGTACAAGACCCCGTGGAACGCCACGACCCTATGAACGGTTGAAGTACACGCGACTTGTACTTGACAAGGAAGCTCTACAAATAACGATGTCGGTCTTCGTAGGTACCCTGACAAAGCTGCCTAAGCAAAAAAGGGCAACGCGCTAGCTAGGTGTATCGGGCAACTGGAGCTTCTACGTCAGGATTTGCTTTCCCTGGCCATGATGAACGCCGGAGCACCAATCTCAGATGAGGATTTGGATGTCGCGGGTCAAGCTCTCGTTCGAATTTCCCTTATGGTTGATGATTTGCTGCTGCTGGTCGACCGTACCAAGGCGGATTTGCCCGGACTTGCGAACAGGCTCATAGAATCCATCTATGTTGACAATAAGCCTCATCTTCTTCGAAGCCACTATCAAGATTGAAGACTTGCCACCTACCTGGGTGACAGAAACTTGAACGGAATGCCGTCGCCCATGTCCGCGAGGTTGACTGCCGATGTTGACTGGGGCGCGGAACCACCGCGCTGGGGTGTTGCGCCGGCGCTCGCTGCGGCCTCGGCGCGTCGTCGTAGCCTCCACGGCTGCCGCCGTCATCTCGGCCGGCGGTCACGTCCTCGAACAAGTAGGACGAACCTGATGGTCTGGATGCCGATGGTGCACGACACTTGCGGCGTCCGGCTGGCGGTAAGTAGCCTTCGCACGCATCACGGCGGAGCTTGGTTGGCGACCAACCGGCCCTTGCCGCAGGGGGCTTGCGGAGTTGGTACGGAAACTACAATAAGTATGGGCTACATGCATCCATGGCGACTGTCCGCAGCCAAGGAGTCGGCAGCAGGCTCAAGAAGGGGACAATCCCGACTTTGGACGCGCTGAATATCAACAGATGATCATCAGCCATCTGTACGTGCACATTGTTCGGTGCTCCGAGCTTAATGTCCGGTACGCAATTCGGCTTGATCATGCATGCGAATGCAGCCCTCAGCTTGGCAACAAGGCAGTGGCCCTTGCCCAAGAATGCGTTTGCGTTTGCGGTTACGGACGGACTCGATCCCCGCACTTGGCGCAAGTTTCGTGCGGTGCATTGTCGCAGAGGACCTATGCCCGACACCGAGGAACCGATGCTGTTCTAGCCGTGGCCGGCCGCGTCTCGTTGATTTTTCTCGAAGCAGGAAGGTAAAAAAATGCGAGTTTCAGACCTGTCCGAGATTCGCCGTTTTTTTGATATTTTTATTACTGTCCAGAATTTTCCTGCATATGAAGATGGGATTGATGTTGTTATCCGGGCCCGCTGTCCGGCCGTGATCTGACGTCATTCGGAAGCATTCGAGCGCCCAGACACGGATTGCCGACAGGCTGCGGGCGCTTGACTGGCGCGATGGACAAAAAGACCGGCCCCTCACACTCAATCCGCGAATCCAAGACCAGGTCCCGAGCCGCCCAGGAGTCCCCCTCCAGCCGAGCCGTCTGCAAGCGGCAAGTCCTGCTTACGGCGTACTCATTTCACTGGCGTTGGGGTTTTCATGTTGGCTGATGCTCTCCGGCGGTGACATGGGCAGGCGTGCCGGTTACGTGCTCGGCAGCACTCTGGCTGGCATGTGCTGCATCGCGCTGGTGGTCTGTAGAAAGTGATCCGGGCTCGCATCCGCACAAATCCACGGCCTGCCGTTATACCGGAACTTTCGTGTCGGCCCTCGCTCTGATCTCTTCTTGTGCACGACAGCAATGGAGAACTCCGATGAAATCCAAGGCCCTGCCTGGTACTGCCCCAGACCCTCTGGCTTTCGAGGCGGAAGCCCTGGCGTGGAACGGCGCTCGCCCGATGGCGTCTGACATCTCAATGATGTCTCCCAGTGAGTTGATGAGGCACGCCTTGGTAAAACTGGAAAATTCGTCCGTTCACCAGACTCCGGAGAAAGCTGCCGCAATCCAATACCTGACCAGTGCATTGAGCATGGTCAGCGTTGTCACATGCAGCTAAGTGGGATCAAGGAACTGCGTCTGCCGCAGCCAAGGGAACAAGGCAGGCAGTGCATCAGTCGATGACTTCCGCGCAAGCATCCGTCGGCGCGGCAGCGACGTCGCCGACGACCGGCACGATCTTGATGGCGGCAGATGCAATGCGGCAAGGGGCCGCGACGACACCGCAGCCGGAAGCGAACATGCATAGCATTGAGACCAGAATCCACTTCATCGGACGTGCTCGGAAAAAATTGATCAAGGCGCGGCCTGGGTACGGGCTGGCGGTGTCGCACGGCGTCGATGTTGGTCATGTTCAGACGCAGATTTGCTTCTGAAGAAAATGTGCACGATGCCTGGCGCAGGCGGCATTCTGCTCTGTGTCTCCCCGCCGATTATTGGGGAAATGCTGGCCAAGTGTAATGACACTTGCTCGTATTGGAACAGGAGGTAACGCAGAGCCCGCTTGCAGGGCGCCAGGGCCGGAAATCCCAGGTAGGATGGTGGCGTTCCTTTCGGGCGTGCCTGGAAGGGGCGTCCAACAACAATAAGGAGCGCTACATGCTTGATACTCTCCCCAAGGCAGGCCGGGCCGGCGTGATCGCCGCGATGCTCGGCGTGGCCAGCCTGGTGTTCACCGGCTGCACCACGACCACCGCCCAATCCTCGGCCACGGCCGCGGAAAAGCGGCAGGAACTCGATACCGCGGCCGACGCGACCCTGACCAAGCTTTATCAGTCCTCGTCCCAGGCCAAGCAATTGGTGGAACGCGCGCGCGGCGTGCTGGTGTTTCCGGGCGTGCTGAGCGCGAGCTTCATTGTGGGAGCCCAGCATGGAACCGGCGTGCTGCGCGTAGGCGGGTCGGATACCGGCTACTACAGCATCACGGGCGGCTCCATCGGCTTGCAGGCCGGCGCGCAGTCCAAGGCGATGGTGGTGCTGTTCATGACGGAGGGCGCCCTGGCCAAGTTCCGGGCCAGCAGCGGCTGGACGGTGGGGGCGGATGCCACTGTCGCGGTGGCTAACGTGGGCGTCAACGGCAGCATCGATACCTACACCGCGCAGCAACCCATCGTCGGTTTCGTCTTGAACAATGGCGGCCTCATGGCCGGAGTGTCGGTGGACGGCAGCAAGATTTCACCGCTGCTGTTGTAAGAGGCGCGCGCGCCTCATAAGCCCATGGCTTGCTCCCAAGGTAATTGGGGCGGCAGGGCTTCCACCATCGCATCTACAAAAGCGCGGATGCGCGGCGACAGGTGCCGGTTCGGCAGATAGACCAGCTGGACCGGCGCGCCGGGCGCCATCCAATCGGTCAGCACCAGTTTCAGGCGTCCGTCCAGCACGGCGGACTCCGCGATGAAGCTGGCCATGCGGGCAATGCCGGCGCCTGCCACCACGGCGTCCAGGATGGCTTCCGGATGGTTCACGTTCAGATTGCCGCCGGGCGTGATCGTGTAGCGCTCATCACCTTTCTGAAAATCCCATTCGTGATATCGGCCGGTCTGCCATTGGACGTAGGCCAGGCAATTGTGCCGTTCCAGCTCGTCGGGCGTGGCCGGTGCGCCATGCGTGGCCAGATAGGCGGGGCTGGCGCAGGTGACGTAGCGCAGCCGGGACAAGGTCTTGGCGATCACGCGCGAATCGGCCGTAACGCCGATGCGTATGGTGGCGTCCAATCCTTCTTCGGCCAGATTGGGCATGCGGTCGCTGAAATCGGCGTTGATCGATAGCTCCGGATAGCGCGCGGTCAGCGACAGCAGCGCGGGCATGATGACCTTTCTGCCCAAGCCGACCGGCGCATGCACGCGCAGCTTGCCGCGCGGGCTCACGCTGGCTCCCGTCACTTCGGCCTCGGCGGCTTCCACTTCCAGCAGGATGTGGCGGCAGCGCTGCAGCAGCAACTCGCCATCGTCGGTCAGCGACAGGTTTCGCGTGGTGCGGTTGAGCAGCTTCACGCCCAACTTGGCTTCAAGCAGCGAAACGCTCTTGCTTACCGCTGCGGTTGAAATGTCGAGCCGGTGCGCCGCGGCCGTGAAGCTGCCGCTGTCCGCGACGCGTACGAAATTCAGAACATGCTTGAGATGGTCTATCAGGATGTACATGGCTGTCGGGCTGATGGGTGCACGCCATCTTAGCCATTCTCGCGCGCAAAGTTAAAAGTGATTTGCCCTAGGGTCCGTTTATCTGCCGCGTTCCTGTCCCTACACTGAGCCGCAATGTTGGCAGGTTGAAAAAGACGACACGACAGGAGGCAAGGGTGGAGATCCAGAGCAGTGCGCAGGCGGCGGGCGGACCCGAGCAGATTTATCTGGAGGGCCTGGCGGCTGGCCGGTTTCAGATCCAACGCTGCGCCGATTGCAGCCTGGCGGTGTTCTATCCCCGCTGCGTATGTCCCCATTGCGGCGGTGCGGCATTGGATTGGTTCAGTCCCACGGGGGAGGGCGTGGTGTACGCCAGCACCACCGTGTATCGCAACACGGAGCAGGGCGGCGACTACAACGTCTGCCTCGTTGATCTGCAGGAAGGCGTGCGGATGATGAGCCGTGTCGCGGAGATCGCGCCCGGGCATGTGCGGATCGGCATGCGCGTCAGCGCCAGAATCGTCGGGGACGGCGAGACGGCGCAAGTGGTCTTCGTGCCTACGGGAGCAGATGCATGACGCTGCGCGATTTGAGAGGCAAGACCGCCGTGGTCGGCGTCGGGCAGGCCGGGCTGGGCCAGGCCCGCGGTTATACCGAGCAGGAAGTGCTGGCGCAGGCCGCCATGGCTGCGATTGCGGACGCCGGCCTGAGCCTCAAGGACATAGACGGCATCACGACCTGCAGTTCCCTGTCGCCCATGTGGGCGATGTCTGTGGTCGAGTATCTCGGCATACGGCCGACCTTCCTGGACAGCACCATGATAGGCGGCTCCAGCTACGTGGCGCATCTGCTGCCCGCCATGCACGCGCTGGCGTCCGGGCAGTGCAACGCGGTCCTCGTCTGCTACGGCAGTACCCAGCGTACCGCCAAGTTCAACCGCGCCGATCTGACCCGCGCGCGGAAATCCCTCGACCCTCAGCCTTACGAAACGCCCTATGACCCGCCCCTGCCGGTGGCGGCCTATGCGTTGGCCGCGAGCCGCCACATGCACCAGTACGGCACCACGCGCAAGCAGCTGTCGGAGGTCGCGGTGGCCGCGCGGAAATGGGCGCAGTTGAACCCCGAAGCCACCATGCGCGAGCCGCTATCGCTGGCGGACGTGGAGGCGGCTCGTCCGGTCTGCGCGCCCTTTACGGTGCGCGACTGCTGCATGGTCAGCGATGGCGCCGGCGCCTTCGTGCTGACCCGCTCGGACCGGGCCCGCGATTGCGCCAGGAAGCCGGTGTACGTGATGGGCAACGCGACCGCGGTGTGGAACCGGCAGGTTTCGTCCATGCATGACCTGACGGTGACGGCGGCGTTTGAATCGGGCAAGCGCTGCTACGAGATGGCCGGCGTCTCCGCGAAGGATATGGACTTGGCCATGCTGTACGACGCCTTCACCATCAACACCATCCTGTTCCTGGAAGACCTGGGCTTCTGCCAGAAGGGGGAGGGCGGCGCGTTCGTGGACGATGGTGGGATCGCGCCCGGCGGGCGGCTGGCGGTCAATACCAACGGCGGCGGCCTGTCCTGCGTGCATCCGGGCATGTACGGCGTGTTTCTCATGGTGGAGGCCGTCAGGCAGTTGCGGGGCGAGTGCGGCGAGCGCCAGTTGAAGGATCCGAACCTGGCCCTGGTGCATGGCAATGGCGGCACCTTGTCCAGTCAGTCCACCGCGATCCTGAGCGCGCTGCCTGCGCTCTGACCGTCCGATAATTCTGCGGTGGAGGCGCCGTGAGCGCGTCTGCCGTCATGGGGTGAGCAATGTTGAACAAGATCGTGCCTTCCCTGGAGGAGGCCGTGGCCGGCGTGGCGGATGGCGCCACGCTATTGATTGGCGGATTCGGCGCATCCGGCGTGCCGACGGAACTGCTGCAGGCGCTGCTGGAGACCGGCGCGCGCGAACTGACCATCGTCAATAACAACGCGGGTAATGGCGAGCAGGGTTTGAGCCAGTTGATCCGCGCGGGCCGGGTGCGCAGGGTGATCTGCTCCTTCGCCCGTTCCTCGAATCCCGAGAAGCCCAATGCCGCCGCGTTCGGCGAATGGTATGCGGCGGGCAGGATCGAACTGGAGGTGGTGCCGCAAGGCACCTTGGCCGAACGCCTGCGCGCCGCCGGCGCGGGCATGGGACCTTTCTTCACGCCCACCGCCTATGGAACGCGGCTGGCGCAAGGCAAGGAAACGCGCTCCATCAATGGCCGGGGCTATGTGCTGGAAGAGCCGCTGCCGGGCGATGTGGCTTTCGTGAAGGCCCAGTACGGCGACTGCGCGGGCAATCTGACCTACCGCTACGCCAGCCGCAATTTCGGACCTGTGATGTGCATGGCCGCAAGGCTCACGGTGGCCCAGGTCGACCAGGTGGTGCCGCTGGGAGCGCTGGCGCCGGAGCAGGTCATGACGCCTGGAATCTTCGTTCAACGCATCGTCGAGTGTCCCAATGAGCATCAATAGGCTGTCCCGCGCGCGCATGGCGCAGATCGTCGCCGACGATATTCCACCCGCCTCGTACGTCAACCTGGGCATAGGCATGCCGACGTCGGTGGCGGATCACTTGAAGCCCGAGCGCGGCGTAGTGCTGCACAGCGAAAACGGCATCCTGGGCATGAAAGGCCTGCCGCCAGGCGCCGAGATCGACAGGGATCTGCTCAATGCCAGCAAGGAGCCCGTCGCGCTGGATATCGGGGCGTCGATCACCGATCACGTAGTGTCCTTTTCGATGATGCGCGGCGGCCATATCGATCTCACCGTGCTGGGCGCCTTCCAGGTATCGGCCGACGGCGACCTGGCCAACTGGGACACGGGGCGCGAAGACTCGATTCCGGCGGTCGGCGGGGCCATGGACCTGGTGGCGGGCGCCAAGCGCATCTTCGTGATGATGCAGCACATGGACCGCGACGGCCGGCCGAAGATCGTGCCCGTATGCACCTACCCCCTTACCGGCAAGGCCGTGGTCGATCGCATCTACAGCGATCTGGCAATTCTGGACATCACGCCAGGTGGCCTACGGGTGCGGGCGATGGTGCGGGGCCTGGATTTTGCGGCGTTGCAGGCGCGGACCGCGGTGGACTTGACGCTAGACGAGGCGTGGATCGAACTGGCGCCCTGAGCCTCAGGCTGGCGCCGTCATGGGAGGAAGTAATGAGCTGGACGCAGGAGTTGGACGAGCTGGCACGCCGCAAGGAGTTTTCCCTGAGCATGGGGGGCGTGGACAAGGTGAAGCGTCAGCATGACGCGGGCAAGCTGGACATCCGCCAACGGATCGAACTGCTGGTCGACGGCGGCTCGTTCGTCGAGGTCGGCGGATTGGCCGGCAGCGGCGAGTATGACGCGCAGGGCCGCCTGGTCCATGTGATGCCCTCGAACGTGATCATGGGGCGCGCGGCGCTGGACCGCAAAAACGTCGTGGTCGTTGGCGACGACTTCACCGTGCGCGGCGGCGCGAACGACGGCGCCGTGGGCGACAAGATGATATTCGCCGAGCAGATGGCGTTCGACCTGCGCATTCCGCTGGTGCGCCTGATCGACGGCACGGGCGGCGGCGGGTCGGTCAAGAACATCGAGAAGATGGGGCATGCGCTGCTGCCGAAAATGAAGATCTGGGCCTATGTGGCGCGCAACCTGGCTCAGGTCCCGGTGGTGTCGCTGGCTCTTGGGTCGGTGGCGGGCCAAGGGGCTGCGCGCGTGGCGGGCAGCCACTATTCCGTCATGGTGAAGGACACGTCGCAGCTGTTCATCGCGGGTCCCCCGGTGGTGGCCAAGATCGGCCAGCATCTGGGCAAGAACGAACTCGGCGGAAGCGCCATCCACACCCGTAATGGCGTGGTCGACGACGAGGTGGGTTCCGAGGACGAGGCTTTCGCCGCCGCGCGGCGCTTCCTGTCGTACATGCCTGCCTCGGTGCACGATCTTGCGCCCAGGGGCGAGGTTCCGGCCGCGGCGGCGGAGCAGGAATGGCTGCGCACGGCCATTCCGAAGGACACGCGCAAGGTTTACAAGATCCGGCCCATACTGGAAACCTTGTTCGATCCCGGCAGCGTGTTCGAAATCGGCCGGCATTGGGGCAAGGCCATCGTGGGCGGGCTGGCTCGGGTGGATGGCTGGCCGGTGCTGTTCGCCGCCAGCAATCCTTATCACTATGGAGGCGGCTGGGACCGGCATACCGCCGAGAAATTCACCCGCCTGCTCGACCTGGCCGAGACCTTTCACCTGCCGGTGGTGAACCTGGTGGACATCGCGGGTTTCCAGATCGGCCTGGAAGCCGAGAAGGACGGCGTGATGCGCGCCGGCGTGAGGGCGCTGACGGCGGTCTCGCAGTCGACGGTGCCTTGGTTCTCGCTGATCATGCGGCGCGCTTTCGGCGTGGCCGCGGGCGGCCATCAGAATTCCAGCCGCTTCAACTTCCGCTATGCGTGGCCATCGGCGCAATGGGGTTCGCTGCCGATCGAGGGCGGCCTGGAGGTGGCGTACCGGTCCGAGATCGAGGCGGCCGCCGACCCAGAAGCCAAGCGCGCGGAGATCGAGGAAAGAGTGCGGGCCCTGACGTCCCCGTTCCGCAGCGCGGAAGCCTTCGTCATCGAGGACATCATCGATCCTGCCTGCACGCGCACGCGCCTGGTCGAGTTCGCCAATCTGGCCGCGCCGCTGCGCCAGCCCGGCATGGTCGCCACCGGATACCGGCCCTGAGGGGATACAGATGAAGAAGATCCTGATTGCCAACCGGGGCGCCGCCGCCGCGCGCATTCTGCGCGCCGTGAAGGCGCTGGGCCTGCAATCCGTGGCGGTGTACTCCGAGGCCGATGCTGACCTGCCATACGTGCGCCAAGCCGATGAAAGCTACTGCATCGGGCCTGCGCCTGCGCGGGCCAGTTATCTCAACCAGGACCTGCTGCTCGAGGTCATGGCGGGTTGTGGCGCCGACGCGCTGCATCCCGGCTACGGATTCCTGTCCGAGAACGCGCAGTTCGCGCGCCGGGTGGATGCGGCGGGGCATTGCTTCATCGGACCTTCGTCCAGGTGGATCGATGTGCTGGGCAACAAGGCGAGCGCGCGCGAGTTGATGCAACGGCACGGCTTGCAGGCAGGCGGCAGCACCGGCATCCTGCCTCGCGACGACATGGTCGCGGTGCGCCAGGCCGCCGGCGCGCTCGGGTATCCGGTGCTGATCAAGCCTGCGGGCGGCGGCGGGGGCATAGGCATGATCCCCGTCCACGATCCTCAGTCGCTGTCCGACAGCTGGGAACGGGCCAGCGGCATGGCGGAAAAGGCGTTCGCCAATCCCGCCCTGTACATGGAGCGATTCGTGCCATCGCCGCGGCATATCGAATTCCAGTTCCTGGCGGACAGGTTTGGCAATGTCCTGTCCCTGTTCGAACGGGACTGCTCCACCCAGCGCAGATACCAGAAGGTGATCGAGGAGGCGCCGGCGCCGGCCATCGACCGCCAGGCCGTCGCCGGCATGGCCGAGCGGCTGGCGGCCATCCTGGGAGAAATCGGCTACGACGTCATAGGCACGGTGGAGATGCTGTACACGCCGGACAGCGGCTTTTCGTTCCTCGAGGTCAACACGCGCCTGCAGGTCGAGCACGCCATCTCGGAAGCGGTCACCGGCGTGGACATCGTGCAGGCGCAGATCCGCCTGGCTGCGGGCGAAAAGCTGTCGTCGGTGATCGGCAGGCAACCGGCCGTGGCGGGGCATGCCATCGAGGCGCGCGTGTATGCCGAGGATCCCGTGCGTTTCCTGCCTTCGCCCGGCGTCCTGAAAACGTTCGAGTTACCGCCCTCCCGCCCAGGCCTACGGATAGAAACAGGCTACGCGCAGGGCAACCGGGTTTCCAGCCACTACGACCCCATGGTGGCGAAAGTCATCGCGCATGCAGGCGATCGCGCTGCCGCGATCCGGGAGTTGAGCGGTGCACTGGGCAGCATGCGGGTAGAGGGCATCAAGACCAACATTCCGATGATGCTTCAGGTGCTCGCGTCGGAGCGGTTCCAGGCCGGCACGATGACCGTCGACGGCTTGCAGGCAGTGATTTCAACAGAGTCGGTAAAGGAGCTGGCATGAAAAAAATCGTCTCCAACGTCGCGGGCCGCGTGGTCGCGTGTTGCGTGGAAGAGGGCGCACGGATTCAGACGGGCGACGAGGCCTTCAAGGTCGAGTCCATGAAGATGGAGATTCCCGTGGAAAGCGAGGCAGCAGGCCGTATCGCCAAGATTCTGGTGGCGGTTGGCGATGAAGTGGAGGAAGGGCAGGATCTTGCTGTGCTGGATTGAGGCGGACCGCCTCTGAACCTGGATAAAAGAGCGAGGAGACTATGTTCAAGACAATCAAAAAAGACGCGCCCGCAGCTTCTGCGCGCAAGCGTCCCCTGAAGTTCCTGGCATTGCTGGGACTGGCGGCCCTGCTGGGTGCTGGCGCGGCGGGCGCGCAGACGGCGCAGGGCTTTCCCAACAAGCCGGTGACGATAAACGTGCCGTTCTCGGCGGGCGGCACGACCGATATCCTGGCGCGCGTGATAGGCCAGCGCCTGAGTGAACGCTGGGGCGTTTCCGTGGTGGTCGAGAACAAGCCCGGCGCGGGCGGCAACATCGGCACCGCGCAAGTGGCGCGCGCGGCGCCGGACGGCTACACGCTGGTGATGGGCACGATAGGCACGCACGCCATCAACCCCAGTCTCTACAAATCCATGCCCTACGATGCGATCAAGGACTTCGCGCCGATCACGCGTACCGCCATGGTGCCGAACGCCCTGGTGGTGCCCAAGAACGCGCCGTACGACACCGTGAAGGAGCTGATCGCCTACGGCCGCGCCCACCCGGGCAAGCTCACCTTTGGCTCTTCCGGACACGGAAGCACGCTGCACATGTCAGGCGAGACGTTCAAAATGATGACCGGCGTCGACATGGTGCACGTGCCCTACAAGGGCAGCACGCCGGCAGTGACGGATCTGCTGGGCGGCCAGATCTCCATGATTTTCGACAACCTGCCTTCGGCGCTACCGCACATCAAGGCGGGCCGGCTGAAGGTGCTGGCAGTGACCTCGGCTCAGCGCAGTGACCAGCTACCCGATGTGCCCACTGTGGCGGAGGCGGGCGTGCCCGGCTACGAGGTCGTGTCGTGGTTCGGCCTGTGGGCGCCCGCGAAGACGCCGGACGACGTCGTGTCGGAGATCAACAAGCAGGTGGTCGCCATCATCCAGACACCCGACATGCAGAAGCAGATCCGCGACCAGGGAGCGGTGCCCAATCCCGATACGCCCGCGGAGTTCGCCGCCTTTATCGGCAGCGAGGGCAGGAAGTGGGCCGAGGTGGTGCGCCGCGCCAACGTAACGACCGAGTAGGCAATCGACAGCATTGGGCCTGCCGCAGACAGCCGGCGGGCCCGTTTTGAGGAGACATGGGCATGGAACGCATGATGGAAGGCAAGGTGGCGGTGGTGACCGGAGCCGGAGGCGGCATCGGCCGCGAGATCGCTTTGCAACTGGCGGCCGAGGGCGCCAAGGTCGTGGTCAACGATATCGGGGTTGCGCTCAATGGCGATGACCTGTCGGCCGCAGTGGCGCCCGCGGACGCAGTCGTTGCCGAGATCCGCGGCGCGGGCGGGACGGCCGTCGCCAACTTCGATTCGGTCGCGACGCACGCGTCCGCCAACGCCATCATCCAGTGCGCCATGGATCACTTCGGACGCATCGATGGCGTGGTCAACAACGCGGGCAACCTGCGCGACCGCTCCTTTCACAAGATGAGCGAGGAAGAATGGCGGGCCGTCATTGCGGTGCATCTGGATGGCACATTCTTCGTCAGCAGGGCGGCGGCCACGTACTTCCGCGAACAGGAGAGCGGCGCGATGGTGCACATGACCTCGACGTCGGGGCTGATCGGCAACTACGGCCAGGCCAACTACGGAGCGGCCAAGCTGGGCATCGTGGCCTTGTCCAAGATGATTGCGCTGGACATGGGCCGCTATGGCGTGCGCTCCAACTGCATCGCCCCGTCAGCCTGGAGCCGCATGACCAGTTCCATCCCCACCGATACGCCGCAGCAGCGGGACCGCGTGGAAAAACTCAAGAAGATGGAGGCCGGCAAGATTGCGCCGATGGCCGTGTACTTGCTCAGCGATGCCGCGCGAGAGGTCAGCGGTCAGATATTCGCGGTGCGCGCCAACGAGATCATGTTGATGAGCCAACCACGTCCCATGCGTTCCGTGCACTTCAGCGAAGGCTGGACGCCGCAGCGCATTGCCGAGGTCGCCATTCCGGCGATGCAGAAGCACTTCTATCCGCTGGAGCGCTCGCCCGACGTGATGAGCTGGGATCCGATCTGACCCGGACGCCATGGTCATGGATGTGTTTTCGGGACCAAGGAGAGGAACGTCATGCGCTTGAGCCATGAACAACTGTTGAACTATGAACTGCCGGAAATCAGGCAGCGCTACACCGAGCGGGATGTCATGCTGTACGCGCTATCGGTGGGCCTGGGGCAGGATCCCGTGAATGAGTCCGACCTGGCCTATGTGGGCAGGCGGCACGATCCGCTCGTGCTGCCCTACATGGCCGTGGTGCTTGGCTATCCGGGCTTCTGGCTGGATGCGCCCGATATCGGGGCCGATACGGTGCGCTTGCTGCACGGCGAGCAGGGAATGGAACTGTTCCATCCCATACCCGCCGCCGGCGAACTGACAGGCAAGACCCGCGTGGTGGAGGTTGTCGACAAGGGCGAGAAGGGCCTGTTGCTGTATTCCGAGAAAACCTTGACGGATACCGGTACGGGACTGCTCATCGCGCGGACTTCCGCCACCCACGTGCTCAGGGGCGATGGCGGCATGGCGAATGCCGGCAGGCTGGCGCGCCCAGCGCACGCCATGCCCGACGGGCCGCCGGACTGGACCGTGCAGGCGCGCACCCGGCCCGAGCAGGCGCTGGTGTATCGCCTCAACGGCGACTACAACCCGCTGCACTGCGATCCGCAGGTCGCCCAGGCAGCCGGCTTTCCCCGCCCCATACTGCACGGCCTGTGCACGTTTGGCCTGGTGTCTCACACCGTCGCCAAGCAGCTGCAGCCTGCGGGCAATGGGGCGGTGCGTTCCGTGTCGCTGCGATTTTCCGGGCCGATGTACCCCGGCGAGACGCTGAGCATAGACGTCTGGGAGGACGGCTCCTTCCGGGCGAAGGTCGTCGAGCGCGACGCAATCGTTATCGACAATGGGGTGTTGCGGGTCGCCTAGCGCCTTGTAGAGGCGGGGCGCGTCGGAACTGTTGCCCTGAGGGACGAGCATTTGCGCGCCGCAAAATGGAAGAGCGCCCCAGCTCAAGGTGAGTCTGAGGCGCTCCTGCCCGGCTTCGCACGCGATGGGTGTCAGACAGCCCGGCAACTCAAATCTACTGCTGAGCCATAGGTCGGGCAATAGGGAAAACCCTTGAATATTAAAGGGTTACAAGATTCATGTCGTTTTGCGCGGCGGCCAGCCTGCGCCGGCCGCTGCTGTCCGTGAACTGTCAACGAACCCGTGATCACTTTATCCGCCTCGGCATCCGCGAATAGCGACGCCGGGGGCGGACGCCGACACTGAAGCCTGTCTTCACAGTGCCGGAGAACGGATATGTCAGGGTTGCGCAAGCGTCAGTCGGGACAGGGTATGACGGAATACGTGGTGGTCGTGGCTTTGGTCGCGGTGGCGGCCATCGCGGTGTATCAGTACTTCGGCCAGGCGGTGCGATCGCAGACCGCCGCCATGGCGCGTGAACTGGCCGGCGAAGACGGCGGCGCGCAGAGCCGCGCGGCACAACAGGCGGCGCAAAAGGCGGCGGCGCAGACCAAGGCCCGTTCACTCAAATCCTTCACCGGCAATGCCACGGATGCGAAGTGAACACGCGTTCTTGCGCACCGCTTGCCCACCAGCGCGGCCAGGCGCTGGTCCTGGGCCTGTTGATGGCCGCGGTGGGAGGCATGTCCCTGGTCGTGCTGTACAACTTGGGGCAAACCGTGGGAGCGCGGCAGCGGCTGACGCATGCCGCGGACGCGGCCGCCTACAGCGGGGCGCTGGAGCAAGCGCGCGCGCTCAACGCCCTGGCCTATATCAACCGCACACAGATCGCGCATCAGGTCGCCATGGCGCATCTGGTCACGCTGGCTGCATCGGCGCAGTATGCCCGCACCATGCAGTCGCAGCGCGATCGGCGCAATCCGCCCGCGGGCCTGATCGCCATGTTGTTCGGCCCCGATGTGGGGGCAGCCTACCAAACGGTGCGGGCCGTGCCCGAGGCCGAGCAGAGACTCGCGTCCGCGTTTGGCGAGCATGACAGGGTGGTTCACCAGGTCCTGGAGGCTGCCGCGGCGTCCGCTGTCGCAGGTTTGGCGGCTTCGCGTGAGCGCATCATGAAGAAGGTGCTGTTTGCCAATCTGTCGGACGATGGTCCGTCGCCGGGCGTCGATGTTGCGCATGTCCGGGGCGCAAGCCTGCGGCTGTTGACCGATGAATGGCCTGGGTTCGTGGGGCGTCGTCTGGCCACACGCGAGGCGGGTTTGCGGCCGGCCGTCGAGCAAGCGGCGGCACGCTATGGCTTTCTCGACCGCCGCAGCGCCACGCGCCGCAATCCGTGGATGGTGCATCCGCTATGCCCTTTGTATCGCCACGAGTTGCGGCGCCGGGGTTCCACCTGGTTGGGGCCGGATGGACGGTGGGGCGCTCTCGATACCCAGTCCTACCATGCGCTGCGTTTCAATCGCTGGAGAGGCTGCTACTTCCGCGAATACGCCATGGGCTGGGGCACGGCGCAAGGCCAGAAGATCAAGGCGCCCGAAGGCTTGACGTACGTGGAAGAGCCGCCGTTCGATTTTTCCGAGCAGGATTTCTGGCGCTGGGTGGAGCTGTTGGCCAGATGGGACCTGCTCGACGACGTCACCAATCCGTTGGCCAACTCGTACGCCATGGCAGCCGTTCAGCGCTGGCCGGGGCGGGGTCTGCCAGCTTATCGCGACATCGCCTTGCCACGCAGCAGCAGTCCCCTGCGTTTCGCGGTGGCCGTCGGGCTTGCCGGTTCATCCTTGAAAACCACGAATGGCGACAGCGCAGTCCGCACGCCCTTGGGGGCGTTCCGTTATGCCGCGCTGGGACAGGAAGACGCCGTCACCGTCACTTCTGCGGCGGAAACCTACTTTGCGCGGCCGGAACGGCGGGCCGATGGCCGTGATGAACTTGCCACGCTTTTTCGCCCTTACTGGCAGGCGCGCTTGTCCGCCGTCAGCGCCGCAGAGGCCGCGCAGGCAAGGCGGGCGCCATGAACCGGATTCCCGCGAGCCAGCAAGGGCAGGCTCTGGTCGAAGCGTTGCTGATGCTGCCGCTGCTGGCCCTGCTGCTTTGGGCAGCGTCCTGGATTGGCGGATTGCAGTTCACGGCGCGGGAAATGGCGCAGGCCAGCCGCAAGACCGCGATGGCCGGCGCCTTGGGACAACCCGTGCGGAATTCGTCCGTACCCGGCGGCATGGCGCTCTCGGGCAGGGCCAGCGCGTTATCGGGTATCGCGCCGGCACAGGTCAAGGCCTTGCAGGACGAATGGTTCGGCGCGGATCTGAAACTGCTGTCGGTAACGGCAAGCGCTGCGCGCTTCGATCGGGATAGCGCGGCCTGGTTGCGCATCGCCCGACGCACGCATGTGGCAAGCGGCGCCGGCTATGCGCACGGCGATACCGACACGCAGCGCAGGATCGGCCGGGCGCCTACATCCTGGAACAGGGCGGAACGCGCCTCCCTGGCCGAGGCCCGACGCTTGAAGCCAGTCGTCGATCGCCTGGACGGACCCTGGCGCAGGCCCGGCCTGTCGCTGGACTGGTTGTCCGAATGGGCGGATGTGGTGCCCGGGGAGCGGCTGGTCAGCCGCAAGGGAGCGGGCAAATGATCGGACTGCGCTGGTCTGCGTCTCTTGCCGGTTCGGCCCTGCCGAGGGACGACGGCCGGCGAAACTTGGCCATGGCAAAGACGCTGCGCCTATTGATGGCCGGCGCCCTGGCTGTCGCGGCGGTAGGGGGGCGCAATGTCGCGGCAGCTCAGGATCTTGCGACGGGCGGCGGGGAGTTCGGGGGCGGCGGCAGAAACCGGCCAGGCGTTGCTGCGCTGGAGGCATTGCGTCTTCCGGCAGGTTCGCGTCGCGGATTGTTGGCGGAGAGCATCTGGCTGCATGGAATCCCGGCGCGCGTGTTGGTATTCGATGCGCCGCTCAGCACGCCGGAGCTGATCCGCTATCTGTCCGCCCAGCAGCCGGCCTTGGCCAATCTCAACGTGTTTTCCGGCCAGGCCATCCTCTCAGGGCAGGTGGGGCAGGAGCAATGGGTCGTCCACCTTGAAGGCCTGGGCTCGCGTCGGACAGCCGGAAGCATTTCAGCGGTCAGCCTGCTGGCTGCGCCTGATAGCGCTACCCCTGCCTGGCTGCCCGCCGGGGGGCGTCTCAGATTGGACGTTGCTTTGACGGAGGAGGGCGTGCGCGTTTCCGAGCGAATCTGGCAATACGCGCAGCCCCCGGGACAGTTGGCTGCGCAGCTGGAGGAGCGTCTGCTTCAGAACGGCTGGCGTCGCCTGCCCGTCTCCGAGGATTCGGCGCATTGGTGGGTCCGCTCTGGCTCGCGCATGCGGCTGTCGCTGGTGCCGTTGGACGGCGGCAGCGGGCTTCTGGTCAGCGGAAGAGCGCCATGACGAACTGGATCACCCAGGTCGTGCCGCGCCTGCGCCGAATGGGCGTGTATGCCATTGCGCTGATCGCGGGTCTGGTATCCGCGTGGGCGGTGCGGGAACACGTGCAGCAGCGGGTCCAGGCGCTGGAGGCGGAGGCGCGCACGCCGATGGTCAGCCGGCTGGTCGCGGCGTACGACCTGCCCGCTGGCACGCAACTCGAAGAGGTGCACCTGGCCGTGCGCGAGATTCCGCAGCCTTGGGTGTCCCGGGCCAGCATCGATCCCCTGGATCTTTCCAGCCTGCTTGGCGCCACCTTGCTCGCCGATGTCGCCAATGGCGAGCCCTTGCTGCGGGGGCACTTGACGTTCAGTCCTCCGGCCCCTGCCTTGGCGTCCCGCTTGCGCAGCGGGCAACGCGCGCTGACGGTGGCGGCGACGGACCTGGGCGGCTTGGCGGATGTATTGCGCGTGGGCGATGCCATCGATATCTACGTGAGTTTTTCGCATCGGCAGCGGGAGCTGACGGTGCCTCTCTTGCAAGGCATGCGTGTGCTGATGGTGGGGGGCGACGCCGAGGGTGAAAGCAAGGGCGGCAATATCACCTTGGCCGCAACGCCGGATGAGGCCATGCGATTCGTGGCGGCGCGGCAGAGCGGGGCGCTGACAGCGATGTTGCGGCATCGCGACGATGCCGCAGTGGTCAGCGGTGCAGCGCAGGGCGACCTTGCCTCGCTGGTCGGACTGGACCAGGAACCCCGGAATGCGCCGGGTGTGGCCATCCTGTACGGAGACAGGCTGGACCCCTCGGCAGGCGCAGGAGCAATGGATGTGGAAAGTACAGTCGCGGCTCGACTTCAACGGGAGCGGCCATGAGACGCGTCGTCGTCAGGATGCTTGCCTGCGTGCTCTGGCTGGCCAGTCCCGCAGTGCGCGCGGAGGATGAGGTAATCGAACTGCAGGTGGGTGAAACGCGGATTCTGTCGCACCCCGGGGTCAAGCGCGTGGCGATAGGCAATGGCCAGGTAATCGGCGCCATCGAGGCCGAAGGGCGCGAGGTCGTGGTCTTTGCCCGTGCCGAGGGTGTTTCGTCCTTGCACGTCTGGGCGAATGGCGGGCGCGCCAAGGCCTATGAACTGAGGGTCGTGCCGGCCGGAGCGCCGCGTCTGCGCGCGGAGGTCGAGGCCTTGCTTGCCCGCATTCCCGGCGCGCGCAGTACCGAGGTGGGCGGCCGCATCCTGATCGAAGGCGACGACCTGTCCGACGATGACCGATTGCGCATCACGGCCCTGGCGGACCGCTATCCCGCCGTACTGGACTTTACCGGGCAAGTGGGCTGGGACCGCATGGTGCAGCTGGACGTGCAGGTCGTGGAGATCCCCACCTCAAGGCTGAGGGATCTGGGCGTGCGCTGGGACGGGCTGTCCCAAGGCGGCATCAACGCCGGCCTGGCCTGGGATGCGGGGTCGCGGGGGCGGATGAACCGTCCGGGCGAAGGGATCATAGAAACAGTGGGTCCGGTCTCTTCGGCGGCTGGCTATTTCGGCGTCAATGCGCTGCTGTCGTCCCGGATAGCGATGTTGGCGCAAAGCGGGGAGGCCGTCATGCTGGCTCAACCTCAACTGCTTGCGCGCAGCGGGGCCAGCGCCACCTTCCTGGCCGGTGGAGAGGTTCCCTACGCGTCGACCGATACGCGCGGCAACTCGACCACGATGTTCAAGCCCTATGGCGTCATGCTCAGGATCACCCCTCGCATCGACCGCAACGGGGTCATCCGATCCTTGATCGAGGTAGAAGCGAGTTCGGTGGACAACGCGCTGAGCGTGCCGGGCGGACCGGCGTTGCGCACGCGCCGCGCATCCACCGAGTTCAACGTGCGCTCCGGCGATACCCTGGTCATCGGTGGCTTCCTGTCGCGCGAGCGGGACGAGACCAGCGACGGTCTGCCATGGCTGAAAGACATCCCGGTCCTGGGAGCCTTGTTTTCGTCCCGGCGCTATCAATTGCGGGAAACCGAACTCGCCATATTCGTGACGCCCAAACTCATTACGCAGGCCGAGCCCGCCATGGCAGACCGGGTGCGGCGAGGACGTGGCGTACTTGAAGCGGCTTTTCCCGTGCCGCCTCGCCTGGGCACCGCCGTGCCTGCCGCGGCAGGGTGGGATGCCCACGCCGGCGCCGGTTCGCAGTGGGGCTCGCCGCAAGACGGCGCGCCGATTTTTTCTTCGGAGACTCGGCCATGATCGACGTGGAAATGATGTTCGAGGACGCCTCCGTGCACAGATCCACGGTGGCTGCTCCCGTGTTGATCGGAAGGGGCGCGCATTGCGGCGTGCGCATCGTGAACTGGAGGGTGGGGCGCCAGCACGCCCGTCTGTCGCGCGAAGCGGTCGGGATCGTGCTCGAAGACCTGGGCACGTTGGGCGGAACCCTGGTGAACGGGACGCGGATCGTGCGCCACGCGCCGGTGTTGCCCGACGACGAAATACTGATCGGGCCCTGCCGGCTGCGGATGTCGTTAGCGGACGTCCCGGAGCGCGCCGGGGGATCGGACGGCGCGGCGGCTGGCGGCGCGGCTCGCGACACGGCTGCCGTGCAGGAATCGCCGATGTTGCCCGCGGCTTCGATGCCAGTGCCTATGCCGGTGCTGCCGCTGCCAAATCCGCTGCAGGAGCGCCGGCGCCTGCACGCGGCGCTGCTGGCGGCGCTGGATCTGCGCCGCCTTGACGTGGCGGGCATGAGCGACAGCATGCTGCGCGCCGAGGCCGAACGGCTGTTGACGCACATCGTCGCCACGGACACCGACTTGCCGCCCGGGGCGGACCGGGCCGCGCTTTGCCGCGAGGTGCTCGACGAAGCGGTTGGCCTGGGGCCGCTGGAGCCCTTGCTCGCCGCTGCCGACATCACAGAGATCATGGTCAACCGCCACGACGAGATCTATGTCGAACGTGCCGGCCGTTTGTCGCGCCATCAGGCGACCTTTACCAGCGAGCAATCGCTGCGCTGGGTCATCGAGCGCATCGTCACGCCCTTGGGGCGACGCATCGACGAAAGTTCTCCCATGGTGGATGCGCGCCTGGCTGACGGGTCCCGGGTGCACGCCATCATTCCGCCGGTGGCTCTCAGGGGCGCCAGCCTGACCATACGCAAGTTTCCGCAGCGGCGCCCCGGAATGTCCGATCTGATCTCTGCGGGTTCGCTGAGTGGCGCCATGGCGCAATTCCTGGCGCTCTGCGTGAGGATGCGCAGGAATCTGGTGGTATCCGGAGGCACCGGGGCGGGAAAGACGACGTTGCTCAACATCCTGTCCAACGAGATTCCCGACGGTGAGCGCGTGGTGACCATCGAGGATGCGGCGGAGCTGCGCCTGAACCACGATCATCTGGTGGCGCTGGAGGCGCGTCCGGCCAACCAGGAGGGGCGTGGACGCATCGACATTCGCGAGCTCGTGCGCAACGCATTGCGCATGCGGCCAGACCGGATCGTCGTGGGCGAGTGCCGCGGGGCGGAGGCATTCGACATGTTGACCGCCATGAACACCGGGCACGAAGGCTCCCTGACGACGCTGCATGCCAACTCGCCGCGCGACGCGCTGGGGCGCCTGGAATCGATGATTCTGATGGCGGGACTCGATCTGCCTCTGGCTGCGGTGCGCGAACATATCGCAGCCAGCGTGGACATCGTGGTGCAGCAGGCGAGGCTGGGCGACGGGCGCCGCGTCGTGACGTCGATAGCGGAGATCACGGGCATGGAAAGCGGACGCATACAGCTCCAGGATCTGTTCCGCTACGACCGCGTGCGCGGCTTCACCGGCTGCGGGGCCTTGCCCGGCTTCATGCGCGAATGGACGCAGGTCGAGGAGGCCTTCGATCCCGCCTGGTTCTCCAACACCGAGCAGGCGGCGCCGGGGACCGCTGTCTTTGCGCAAGGAACGGCATGATCTGGCTATCTGCGGGGGCCGCCATGGTATGCGTGCTGCTACTGGCGTGGCGTGCTCAACACTGGTTTGCGCCGGCGCTGCGCCGCTACCGCGAGGTCTACACGCAGGAGGCGGGCCTGCGTCTGAGCGAGGTGTTTTTGTTCATAGACCCAGCCCAATTGTGGGCAGGCGCGGTGGCTTGCGCGGCGATGGCGGCGGCACTGGCCTTCGCCGCGACGGGCAGCGGCTTTGTCGCCACCGTCGCTGCGGCGCTTGCTTCGCACCTGCCTCGGACGCTGGTGAATGCGTTGCGGCGCCGGCGTGCCCGGCGGTTCGAGCAACAACTGCCGATGGCGCTGTTGATGCTCGCCTCTGCCTTGCGCGCGGGGGTGGCATTGACCACAGGCCTGCGCCATGTCGTCGAGCAGAGCAGCGCGCCCTTGGCTCAGGAGTTGGGCCTGATGTTGCGTGAACAGCGCATGGGAGTGCCATGGGACAGCGCGCTTGAGAACCTGCGTGGCCGCATGCCGGCCGATTCGACCGCGCTCGTCGTAGCGGCCATGCGCATTGCGGCGCAGACGGGCGGCAACCTGGCGGAGGCGCTGGAGAGTATCGCGCAGACCTTGCGCGCCCGCCTGCAGTTGCAGGCGAAGCTGCAGGCGCTGACCTCGCAAGGACGCATGCAGGCCTGGATCGTGGGGGCTTTGCCTTTGCTGCTGCTTGCCGTGCTCGACCGCCTGGAGCCGGAAATCATGGGCTTGCTGTGGCATACGCCCGTGGGTTGGGGCGTGTTGGCCATCGTGGCGGTACTGGAGACCGCGGGCATGCTGCTGATCCGGCGCATTGTCCGGATCGATATCTGACGGGAGCAGATGCGATGTGGCTGTACTTGAGCCTGTTGACGGCCGCGCTGGCCGCGGGATGGCTGGCGTGGGTGGTTTTGAAGCCATTGTCGTTGGATGGCGAGGGCGCTTCGTCTGCCTTGCCTTGGTGGTGGCGAGCGGCCTGGCCCTGGATTTCGGCGGTGGCGCCCGTGGCGGGGCCTCTATGTTCCTGGCGTTGGCGCATACGGCTGACCCGCGCCATCGAGCGGGCGGCATTGCCCGCCGGCATCAGCTACGCGCATGTCGCGGCGCTGTGCTGGAGTGCGGCCGCGGCTGCCGGAGGGGTGACGGCGGCGGCAGCCATCCTTCTGGCGCAATCGCAGACCTGGGAGTGGATTCCTTGGATGGTAGCGTCCGCGCTGGCGGCAGGCACCGCGCCCGGGCTTTGGCTGCGCAGTATGGGCCGCAACCGGCGGCGCAGCATCGAACGCGACTTGCCTTTCGTGTTCGACATGATGACTTTGTGCGTGGAGGCGGGGCTGAGCGTGCACGGGGCATTGCAGATGGCAGCCCAGAGCGGGCCGGAGGGCATACTGCGGGATGCCCTGGCCGACGCATTGGCGGAGATGCGTGCGGGAGTCTCCAGGACCGCGGCGATCAAGGCCTTGGCGGAACGCAGCAATAGCCCGCTTGCGCGCAACTGGGCGGCCGCCCTGGCGCAGGCCGAAGCACTTGGGATAAGCCTGGGGCCAGTGTTGCGCGCACAGGCGGCGCAAGCCCGCAGCGATCGCCACGTGCGGGCGGAACAGCTGGCGATGCAGGCTCCGGTAAAGATGCTGCTGCCGCTGATCGGCTGCATCTTCCCCTGCACGTTCATCGTGCTGGCCTTTCCGGTGATGGTGCAATTGCTGCAGAGCGTGCAATGACTGGCGGCCAGCCGCCGGCGCCGCGCAGCGGACTCAGGCTGCTCAAAGTCGCCAGCTGCTACGGCCGCGCGCGGGGCCTGCTGGGACGCAAGCCGCCTGGGCCGCGGTCCGGCATCTTGTTGATGCCTTGCGCCGCGGTGCATACCTTTGGCATGCGCTATGCCATCGACGTGGCATTCATATCGCGGCAGGGAAGGGTGCTTGCGGTGCGCAGGGCGCTGGCGCCCTGCCGCGTGGCGTCATGCCTGGGCGCCGTTGCCGTCGTCGAGATGCGCGCTGGCGTTCTCGATACCGAACACGGAGGTATAGGCAGGATAGAAGCTGCAGTACAGCACGCCACCCGCGGCGATATTGAACGGAATCTGCAGCGTGCCGGCAAGCTGGGGTGACAGACCGATGGCGACCAGGAGGCCGGCGCAGAGGTCAATGAAAAGAAACACCAGGATCCAGGTGGCGCCGTAGACCAGGAAAGGCAGTTTGTTGCGCCAGCAGGCGATGCCGGAGAAGAACAGGGCCTGGATCAGCCGCAGCCCATGCCAGGCGACCAGGACGGGAGCGTGCCAGAACAGTGCGGCGATTATGACGTACACGATCGCGAACAAGGTCAGCGGAACGGCCATGGCAGACAGGATGGGTTCCATGGACTTTTCCACGGAGGCAATGCGCATGCCTTCGACCATCGCGTCCGTGAACGGCAGGAAGATGATCAGGCCGGTCGCAATGCAGAGCGCTGCGTACAGCAACCCCATCAGGAACAGTTTCCGGAACACGCCGGGCTGCTTGAGCGGCTTGGCCCACATCGAGGGCAGCATGATGCGGTCGGCTTCGACGTGCTTGCACGCCGATAGCGTCATCAGCGTGATGATGGGCATCAGCGCCACCACCAATATGGGGCCGACCGGCGGCGTCGCCGTGGCGAAGATGACCAGGAGGCTGATGGCCATGGCCCAGGTGAACATGGCCAGTGGTTGCTTGCGGAACAGACGGAAACCGTCTCGGACCCATTGCCAGCCGGATGTCGCGGGGAGGAATGCTGCTTGCATGGCTCTTTAAAGGGGGTGATCTCTCAAAAAGGGACGTTCTAGCCCCATTATGGGGGGAGCAACGGTTACGGCAATATTGGCAGGCCCGGGCGGTGGCGCGCTTGCAACACTCTTTCGAAATGCCGGGGGTCGTGCGGTTTGAGGGTCTGAGCCGGCCGCGGCAGGAAAAAGTCGTACAGGCGCGATATCCAGAAGCGCAGCGCGGCGGCGCGCAGCATCAGCGGCCAGGCCTCGCGTTCCGCATCGGTGAACGGGCGCACGGCCGCATAGGCCGCCAGCCAGGACTCGACCAGTTCGGGCACGAATTCGCCGGTGTCGCGTTCGATGCACCAGTCGTTGACGCTTACCGCCACGTCGAACAGCCAGGTGTCGCAGCCGGCGAAGTAGAAGTCGATGATGCCGCCCATGAGCGGATCCTCGAAGGTGCCGGCGAACAGGACGTTGTCCCGGAACAGGTCGCAGTGGGCCGGACCGGTCTGCAATGCCTGCCAGGCCGGCGTCGCGGCGGCGGCTTGCTGGTCGGCCAGCTCTGACGACAGCAGCTGAGCCTGCGCCGGTTCCAGGAAGGGCATGACCTTGGGGGCCGTTTCCAGCCACCAGGACAGTCCGCGCAGGTTGGGCTGGTGCAGCGGAAAGTCGCGTCCGGCCAGGTGGGCGCGGGCCAGCGTGGCGCCGGCCAGGGCGCAATGGGCGGCGCCGGGCGCGGGTTCGTAGCCGCCCGGCAGGCGCGAAACAATGGCGCAGGGCTTGCCGTGCAGGGTGGTCAGGCGGGTGCCGTCGCGCAGCGTCTGGGGCCGGGGCACGGGAATGCCGCGCTCGGCCAGGTGGTACATCAGTTCGATGTAGAACGGCAGTTGGGCCTGCGTCAGCACCTCGAACAGCGTCAGCACATACTCGCCGCGGGTCGTGTACAGGAAGTAGTTGGTATTCTCGATACCCGCCGTAATCCCCCGAAGCGAGACAAACTCGCCCAGATCGAAATGCGCCAGTAGGGCGCGAGCGTCGTCTTCGGAGACAGGGGTGAATACGGCCATTGATGTGCGGGATTTAGGGGTTGACGGGCGGGTTGACGGGCGCGCGTGCAAGCCTGTTTCGGCTGCGGCGGCGCAATTTTAGACCACATGGCGGATCAGTCCGTCCGCCATCCGGCGGAGCGGACGCAGCCGCCTGCCAGACACAAAGCCGCCAAGCACCGTAAAATACCGCATCCCCTTGTTTTGTAGAGTGATTCTTGGACTCCCCCGACTGGCGGCTGTGCGTCGCCCCGATGATCGATGTGACCGACCGCCATTGCCGTTATTTCCACCGGCTGCTGGCGCCGCGCGCACGCTTGTACACGGAAATGATTACCACCGGCGCGTTGCTGCACGGCAATGTCGAGCGGCACCTGGACTTTGACGAGGCCGAGCATCCCGTGGCCCTGCAATTGGGCGGCAGCGAACCCGACGCGCTCGCGCATTCGGCCAGGCTGGGCAAAAAATGGGGTTACGACGAGATCAACCTGAATTGCGGTTGCCCGTCGGAACGGGTGCAGAAGGGCGCGTTCGGCGCCTGCCTGATGGCGGAACCGGCCCTGGTGGCCGATTGCATGAAGGCGATGCAGGACGCCGTGGATATCCCGGTCACCGTCAAACACCGGCTTGGCCTGGATTATGACGAGTCCTACGCGTTTGTCCGTGATTTCGTCGGCAAGATCTACGACACCGGCTGCCGGGTGTTCATCGCCCATGCCCGCAATGCGGTACTGAAGGGTCTGACGCCCAAGGACAACCGCGAGATTCCGCCTCTGCGCTATGACGTGGTGCGCCAATTGAAGCGCGACTTTCCGGATTGCACGTTCGTGCTCAATGGCGGTCTGGCCGACGCCGAGCAGTCCGTGCGCGCCGCGGGCGACTTCGATGGTGTCATGCTGGGCCGGGCTGCCTGGCACACGCCGCGGGTGCTGTCCGAGGTGTCTCTGCAGCTATGGCCGTCGCTGCGGTTGCCCAGTGATGCGCAGGTGGTGGACGCGATGATGGGATACGCAACGCGGCAGGTCGCGCGGGGCGTACCCTTGCGGGTGATGACGCGGCCCATGCTGGGGCTGGTGAACGGCCAGTCCGGTGCGCGCCGTTGGCGTCGCATGTTGTCCGATCCGGCGTTGCTGGCCGCGAACAACCCTGAACTGATCTATGACGCCTGGCGCAGCCAGCGGCATGCGCCGGATATGCGCGGCGCCGCGATCGAAGCGGCGCCGGCTGGGGTTTGACTGGGGGCCAGCAGCGCTGGCCGCGGGCTCAGGACTTGGCCGGTTCGGCGCTTTCCGTGGGCCAGTCGCGGATATAGGCCTTCAGCATGTTGTTTTCGAACTGCTGGGCCGCGACGATGGCCTGGGCCATGTCGTAGAACGAAATGACGCCCATCAAGGTGGGGCCATCCATGACCGGGATGTAGCGCGCGTGTTTTTCGAGCATCAGGCGCTGCACTTCGTCGGCGCTGGTGTTTGGGGACACGCTGACCGGGGCATCGTCCATGATGGAGCGGATGGTGGTGTCGCCGGCGCCGCCATGCGCATGCATGTGGCGGATGATCTCGCGGAACGTGAGCATGCCGGTCAGCGTCCCGAATTCCATGATCACCAGCGAGCCTATGTCCTGCTCGCTCATTGTTTGCACGGCCTGGGACACAGGCATGTCGGGCGACGCCGTATAGAGCGTATCGCCCTTGACGCGCAAAATCTCGCTGACCTTCAACATCGGTTCCTCCTGGGCGGACTGCGCCCTGATCCTATTTGCTAATTTTTTTTCGCTTCCAGCTGCAGCACGGGAGCGATTCCATTTTCGGTATTTTGCGCTTCTCCGCAGACTTCTTCCAGCGTGGGCGCATTTTGCTGGGAAATCACGGCCGATGCGACTCGCAATATTTCCGGGTCATTGCGGACCCGGGGCTGACCGCGGTCCAGCAGAAAACGGTCCACCACGGGTTCCATCGAGGTTTTGCGGGCGTCGCAGGTCAGAACCCAGAGGCCTTCGGGACTGCGCGTCGCCAAGCCCATTTCAGCCAGTGTTTCCAGGACTTCGTTCAGTTCGTCCTGGTGCAGGCGCAATTGCGCGGCCAGCAGATTGGCGGGCAGGCCTGGCGGATTGGCCGTCTGCGCCTGGCGCAGCGTGCGCAGCGCATCCACGGCGTCCACGAAGGGAGCGCCGGGATAGCGGTTGATTTCCCAGCGGCCCAGGCGGATCAGCGGTGCGCTCGACGCCAGGATCGCTCCCAGCAGCACGGCCAACCATGACAGGTAGATCCAGAGCAGGAAGATGGGCAGGGTGGCGAATGCGCCGTAAATAATGGTGTAGGTGGGAAAGCGGGTCAGGTAGTAGGCGAAAGCCGACTTCATGATTTCCAGCACGATCGCGGTCACGCAGCCCCCGACCAGGGCATCGCGCCAGAGCACCTCGCGGTTCGGGACCATGACGAACAGCGCGGCAAAACCGAGCGCGGTCAACACCAGCGGGATGAACGACACCGCGACGCTGACGGCTTCGGGCACGTCCCGGACCAGCCCCAGCGATTCGCGAGCCACGAACGAGGTCGCCCAAAGACTGGCGCCGGCCACGACCGGTCCTAGCGTGATGATGGCCCAGTACACCAGCGCGCGCTGCCGCAGCGGACGTTGGCGCGTCACGTGCCAGATGTCGTTGAACGCCTTGTCGATCGTCATGATCAGCAACAGCGAGGTGATCAGCAGGAACGCGCCGCCGATGGCCGTCAGGCGCGAAGCCTGGCGCGCGAACTGGTTCAGGTAGTCCATGATGTTGTCCGACACGGACGGCGGCATCAGGCTGTTGGTCAGGAAATCCTCGAGCGCGACGCGGAATTCCTGGAATACCGGGAAGGCGGTGAACAGCGACAGAACCACGGCCAGCATCGGCACGATGGCCAGGACGGTCGTGAAGGTGAGGCTGGACGCGACTTGCAGCAGTTTCTCTTCGCTGGCGCGTTCGGCGCTGAAGCGCACAACACGTCCGGACCTCGCGATCCATGAAGAGCGCGAGGTCGAGTGCTCGGTGGCCGCCGGCGTCGTGGCGGCAGGCTCGGCAGGGCGATTCATCAGGCGATAATAGCAGCATGAACCCTGAACTCAACCCCCGTTTGCGCCTGTTGGCCTCGGTTTCGCTGTTCGCCCTGATCGTGCTTTGCGTCACCTGGGAGACCGTGGTGGCGCCGTTGCGGCCGGGCGGTTCCTGGATGCTGCTCAAGGCCCTGCCGCTGGCGTTTCCGCTGCGCGGCATCCTGCGCGGCAATCTCTATACCTACCAGTGGGCGTCGATGCTGTCGCTGCTCTACCTGATGGAGGGGGCGGTGCGGGCCATGTCGGATCCGGCTCCGCTGTCCGTATTGATGGCCTGGGGAGAGATCCTGCTGTCGGCCATTTTCTTTTTTAGCGCCATTTTCTACGTGCGGCCCGCCAAGCGGGCTGCCAGGAGGCAACGCGCATGAGCGCCCGTACGCTGTCCGACCTGCGCGTCGTCAACTCGTTTGCCGCCTTGCCTGCGGCCTTTTATACCCGGCTTGCGCCCCAGGCCTTGAACAATCCGCGCCTGCTGCACGGTAACGCGGAGGCGGCGGAACTGATCGGCCTGGACCCGTCGCTCCTGTCTACGCCCGAGTTCCTGAGCGTGTTTTCCGGGGCCCAGCCGCTGCCGGGCGGCGACACCCTGGCGGCGGTCTACAGCGGCCATCAGTTCGGCGTCTGGGCCGGCCAGTTGGGCGATGGCCGTGCCCATCTGTTGGGCGAGGTCGAGGGACCGCGGGGCAGTTGGGAGTTGCAGCTCAAGGGTTCGGGCATGACGCCGTATTCGCGCATGGGCGATGGCCGCGCGGTGTTGCGTTCGTCGGTGCGCGAGTACCTGGCCAGCGAGGCCATGCATGGGCTGGGCGTGCCCACGACGCGGGCGCTGGCGCTGGTGGTTTCCGACGACCCGGTCATGCGGGAAACGGTGGAAACAGCCGCCATCGTGACGCGCATGTCACCCAGTTTCGTGCGCTTCGGCTCTTTCGAGCATTGGTCTTCGCGGCGCCAGCCCGATATGCTGAAGACGCTGGCGGACTACGTCATAGACCGTTATTACCCGGAATGCAGGGAAGCCGGAACGGGCGAGTCCTCGAACGAGGCGCTGCCCTATATCAACCTGCTGCGTGCCGTCACCCGGCGCACGGCGCTGCTGATGGCGGACTGGCAGGCGGTGGGCTTCTGCCATGGCGTGATGAATACCGACAATATGTCCATACTGGGACTGACGTTGGATTATGGTCCCTACGGTTTCATGGACGGTTTCCAGCTGGGCCATATCTGTAATCACTCGGACTCGGAAGGGCGCTATTCCTGGAACCGCCAGCCGTCCGTCGCTCTCTGGAACCTTTATCGCCTGGGCGGCAGCCTGCACACGCTGGCGCAGGATGTGGAAGGCCTGCGGGCCGTCCTGGATGAATTCGAGCCGGTCTTCACGCGCGCCTTCCATGACCGCATGGGCGCCAAGCTGGGGCTGGCCGCCTGGACGCCGGCCGATGAACCGCTGCTGGACGACCTGCTCAAGCTGATGGACGCCAATCAGGCTGACTTCACGTTGACCTGGCGTCGCCTTGCCGATGCCTTGTCCGGCCAGCGCAGCGCGTTCGAAGACCTGTTCATCGACCGGCCCGCGGCAGGAGCCTGGCTGGATCGCCTGATGGCGCGGCACGCACAGGACGGTAGGTTGATGCAGGATGTAACCGCCGGCATGAATCGCGTGAATCCGCTCTACGTGCTGCGCAATCACCTGGCGGAAGAGGCGATCCGGGCGGCCAAGACGGGCGACGCCAGCGAGATCGATACCTTGATGAAGCTGTTGCGCAACCCCTACGAGGCCCAGCGGGGATATGAGCGGTATGCGGGTTTACCGCCGGATTGGGCGGGCAGTCTGGAGGTCAGTTGTTCGTCTTGAAACCGGCCGCCAGCCGTACAACTGGGACATTTGCGAAAGCGATTTTCCTGCGATTTACGGGAAAATAACCGTTTGGACAAGGAATATCGCAGTTTTTTTCCTTGCAATCATTCGTTTCCATTGTAAAAGACGTAAGATTGTCGCCAACGGAATACCCGGGACGCTGCGTCCGCGGGGCATTTGTCGATAATCTTCAAAATAAAGCACTCTAAATATGGCTGGCGCAGATGGTTTGCTGTGTATCGGTCTGCTTGAGGATGACGCCGACTTCCGGGAGGAGTTGGCGTTAGGCTTGGGTGGCTATGGTTTCCGGGTGGCATTCGCCTGTGATAATGCCGCGGCGTTTTATCGTCGGTTGCAGGAACAGCCCTGCGACATCGTCATTCTTGACGCCCACCTGCCCGGGGAAGACGGTTTCTCCGTGGCGACCCGCCTGCGCGCCCTCAGCCCCGTCGGTATCGTCATGCTGACAGGCCGTAGCGCGCTGGAAGACAGGGTGCGCGGCCTGGAAGGCGGCGCCGATGTCTACATGACCAAGCCTGTGGACCTGCTGGAACTCAGTTCCGTCATCCGCAGTTTGGCACGCCGGATGCGCCTGGCGAAGGCTCCGCGGCCGGTGGATGCGGAAACGCGCGCCACCGCCGACACGTCGTGGTCTCTGCAGGACGGAGGCTGGATCCTGGTTGCGCCCGATGGCGCCTCGCTGCACCTGAGCGCTCAGGAACGGACCTTCCTGGTCGCCCTGATGGATGCCGCCGGCAGCGCGGTCAGCCGTCAGGTCCTGGCGGAATTGTTCCTGCCGGACAGCCCGGGCGGCTTTGAATTGCGCCGTATCGACGTGCTGGTCAGCCGTTTGCGCGCCAAGGCGCAAAGCGCGGGCCTGAAGCTGCCCGTGTTGTCGGTGCGCGGCCAGGGTTACGTGTTCGCGGCCTGAAGACGCCAGGGGCGGTCAAGCCGCCGGAGCGCTGGCGGGCAGGGTGACGACGAAACGCGTGCCCACGCCGACTTCGCTTTCCACGGTCAGTGTGCCGCCCTGGTTCTCGCAGATGCGCCGGGCCAGGTAGAGTCCGATACCCATGCCCTGGGTTTCGCGGTGCGCCGTACGCCGGAAATGCGGCTCGAAGATCTTGGCTTGCTCCTCCAAGCCTATGCCCGGGCCGCGGTCGGTGACGGCGACCCACGCCATGGGAATGGCTCCCACCCGGGCTTCACCGGTTTCTATGCGCACGGGCTCATTCGCCGGCGAATATTTGATGGCATTGTGAATCAGGTTGCGCACCACCACGCTGGTCAGCGGGCGGTCGCAGTAGACCGGCAAGGAGGCGCTGGCTCGTACCATCAGCGCATGCGCGGTGTCGGGCTGCATGGCGGTGACGACATCGAGCACCAGATCCGCCATGTCCGTTTGCTCTCCGCGCGGCGTCCAGGCCTGTTCGCCCAGCCTGTCCTGGTCCAGCAGCTGATCCATGAGTTCGGTCATGCGGGTGACCGACCGATGTATGCGCGCCAAGCGGTTGTCCACGGCCTCGCCGCTCTCGGCAAGTATCATGTCCAGGGACTGGGCTGCCGCGCTGACGGTGGCAAGCGGCGCGCGCAGTTCGTGCGAGATCAGTGCGTTCATCTGGCGCTGCGTATCCAGCGCGCCGGCCAGTTCGGCCAGCCGCAGCTCGCCCTGGGCCAGGTGTTCCGCGTCGGTGTGTTCGTGGTCTTTGCGTTTCGATCCCTGTTGCGGGTGGCCCTGTTGATTGATCGCCAGCAGGATCAAGGCGCTCGACACCAGCAGCAACCGCGCCAATTCGGCGAACGTTCCCGCTGCGGCCTGCGGCTGCCAGGCGTCCTGCCCCAGCAACCAGGCCGAGATGCCATAGGCGCCGGCCAAGGTCAGCGCGACCGCTCTTGCTGGCGACGGGCTGGCGGCGCGGACCATGAGCCAGGTGGCCAGCGGCAGACTGGCGATGGCGCAGGCCCCGGCGATCGCGGCGGACATGACACCGTTGCCTGGGTCGTACGCGAGGATCAACGCCAGTATCGCCACTATCATCAGGGCCAGGCTGGCCCAGCGGCAGGCTGTCGCCAGCTTGTCGGCGGCTGTTTCTTTTAGGATGGGTGCAGTGAGCGCCAGCAGGGCGGCATAGGAGCCGGCCTGTAGCGCCGCCGCCGGCAACAGCGCGGGTATGGAGCGGAACACTCCCTCGACCAACATGAAGGCCAGTCCCGCGCCGAAAATGGCATTGCGGGTGGCCGCCCATGCGACCGCGCAGGCTACGGCACAGGCCGTGGCGACACCGGCGGTCAGGCCCAGATGCAGGTCTTCGTGTGACACTCCCATGCCGTAGGCCAGGGCCGCGTCGGGACCGAGCAGGGCGCATAGCAGCATCCCCCCGCGAGGCAGCATGGCTTGCCGAACCGCGGAGGCGTTACCGGTGCGCCGCGGGCGGGACGGCCAGAGAGCGCGAAAAAGCCAACAGATGCGAAGCAGCATGCCTTCCGTCAACTGGAAACCCATGGATGAGCAGGCGCGAGATCGTGCGCCTGGGCGGAGTTTACGACAGGCCCGCGCATGGCATGCACGCCCAGGCCCGCCAGGACATTCTGCGTGGCAATGTCTGGCACGTCCTCGGCGTAGACCGCGATATTCAGTGCGGCCGCCGTGGCCACCACCGTGGCGGCGAGGTGTTGGCTGCCCGGGCTGTGAAGCAGGCCGGTGATGAAGCCGCCACATAGCTTCAGATAGGACAAGGGGAATTCGTGCAGGTGCTCGATGGCGCCGAACTGGTATGACAGTCGGCTTACGCCGACGCGGGCGCCTGCAGCCACGACGATGTCGCAAAGCGGGTGCAAGTCGGTTCCCTGCGCGGCCAGGGCCGCCGCGTCGATTTCAACGATCAGGCGCGCGCTCAGGGCGGGGCGGTCGGCCAGCATGCGTTGGAGCCTGGACTGGAACGAAGGCTGGGCGATCGATGCCAGCGAAATTGGCACTGCCAGCGCGCCGGGGCGCGCGTACAGCCAGTCCAGCCCCAGGCGGATGGCTTGTATGTCGCATTCTGCGGACAGGCCGAGGCGGACGGCGGGAGGCATGAAGATCGTAGCCGGCACGGGATCCGCGTCGCTGGTGTCGTGCAGGGTCAGGCTGGCTTCCTGGTGCAGCAGGCTGCCGGAAAGATCGTGCAGAGGCTGCACGGACAAGGAGAACCTGTGCTGTTCGAGCGCGGTGACCAGCGCGTCGTGCCAGCTGTATTCGCCGATGTGCGTGCTGTCCGGCGCGCGGCTGGCCGGGGCGATCTGGTCGTCGTCGGCGCTTTCGGCGCACATCAGGGCGTGGTCCAGCCGCGCCAGCGTGTCGCTCATGCCGTCTCCTGGCGCGTAGGAGGCCATCGCCAAGGCCCAGCGGCAGGATTCGTGCTTGTCCATGGGCACGCGCAGCGAGCGCAGTTCGCGCCGCACCCGCTCGGCCAGCAGGCTGGCTTGAGGCGCCGAGGCGCGGGGCAGCAGCAGCGCAAAATCCGAACCGCTGATGCGCGCGAGCATGGCTCCCGGACCGCCGAATTCAGCGACCAGCTTGCGCAGCCGGTCGGAAGACGAGCGCAGCCACTGGTCCGTGAAGGCGCGCGAGAGATGCCGGTTGATCTGCGCCAAGTCGCGTTGCCGGAACATCAGCAGATGGCCGCCCGCGTCAGGGTCCTTGTCCGCCAGCGCCAATCTGAACTGGTCGACAAAATACTTGCGGTTGTGCAGCCGGGTGACGGGATCCCTGTAGATTTCGCTCTGTAGCGATTCGATCCGCGCGTTCTGTTCCTGGACCGTGGCGGCGACTATGCGTTGCGCGTCCACCAGCGCCTGGTCGACGCCCGCCAGTTCGCAGGCGCCGTTCAATGTGTTGCGGTTGCCCGGCGCCAGCGCGCGCACGCGCTCACAGATGTCGCGCGAGGTGCGAGCTTCAATCCGCCGCGCCAGGTTCACGGAGAACAGGACCCATAGCAGGCCCGCGGCCAGCATCAATCCGAGGACCCGCACGCCGCCTTGCCATAGCGTATCGCGAGCAGTCCGCGAATCCGCTTGTACGGTCACGACACCTCGTGAACTGCCGTCCGGGGCCGAGTAGGGCCGCGATACGACGGGGGCGACCATGTTCAGCCAGGCGTCACGCCAATCGTACTCTCTGGTCTGCGGATCGGTTTGCGGCGTTTGGCGCTCGATGACGGGCGCGCCCCTGTCGTCCGTGATGCGCACCAGCGCATAGTCCCCTCCCGCGAACATTTCATCCGCCAGCGCAGTCCGTTCATCGGGGGTGGCAGTCGCATGCGACAAGGCCCAGGCCAGCGCGTTGGCGCCGTCGTCGCTCTGCTGCGCCAACTGCGCGCTCAGATAGCGGTGCGCGGCCAGCATTCCCACCGTCTGTGCGCCGAGCAGAACCAGGCCGATCAGGAGGGCAGTGAAGAAAAGGAGCCGGCGGAAAGTGGACATGTATTTGGAGGTTCCCTTCCTGGCCATTGCGTGGCCTGAACTGAGGACTGCCAGTTGTCCGGATGGAATGGCGTCGGATCGCGATCAGCGCTAGAGGGCCTGGGTACGGGTGTGATACGAGTCACTAATACATCAGTGGTACAGCAATTCTACATGTCACAGAACGTGCCGAATATTACTAAATTCGTGCCGTAAGGGGCCAAGCTGTGCAATTATTTCGAAGCTGTCTGATTTTGAATGACAACTATCGAGACACGGTGTATTAATTTTTCGGGTGTAGCTGTCGTAAGTAGTAGGCGAGCATGGCGCGAGGGCCGGCGCCAGTCTGCCGTGGCTCATCCCGAAGCCCTCCGTGAGCAACCAAAGTAACCGTAGGAATACAGGGAAAAGAGGTGCGTTGCCTCTGAAGTGTGGCGTTTTTTGCGAAAATAATGCATATTTTAAAAAATGTTACAGTCCTTGGGTTCCCTTTCGAACCGCAACGCCAGGGGCTTATGGATAGGGGGCTTCGTGCGTGAGAGTTACCTGCTCGCACTGTGCCTGACGCTTGCGGGCGCACTTGTAGCGATATGCTGGGTCTTCGTACGCAGGGAACGCCTGCTGCGTCAACGCCTGACGCGCGATGAACTGACCGGTGTCCTGAATCAGCAGGAATTGCACCGGCGCGCCCGCGCCTGGCTCAACAATGCAGAGGGCCGCTCGCGCCGCGGCGCGTTCTTCCTGGTGAGCTTCGAGCAATATGCCGAGATCAGCGCCATGTTGCGCGCGGGCGAAGATCAAGCCCTGCTGGTGCAGGTGGCCAATCGCCTGGGGTTGATCTGCCGGTCGATGGGCGGCATGGTGGCGCGTTCGGGGGCGGATGCTTTCACGGTCTGCGCACCCGACGTGGATGAGGCGGGGGCGGCCCAGGTGTCGGCCAAGCTGCTGGAAGCCCTGAGCGTACCCTACGAGCTGGGCGGACGTCCGCTGATGGCCATGTTCCGCGTCGGCGCCGCCTTGTATCCCGAGCACGGCCGCAGCGTGGAAGAACTGCAGCGCTGTGTCCAGGTGGCCCTGCTGCCGCTGAAGGAGCGCGGCGGCCCAGGCTGGAACTTGTTTGATTTCCGCATGCTGGCGCGCCAGCGCGACCAGCAGGGGCTGGAAAACGACCTGCGGCTGGCGCTGACCACGCCGGACATGGATCAGTTCGAACTGTATTACCAGCCGGTCTGTGACAGCGGCACCGGCATGGTGCAGGGCTGCGAGGCGCTGCTGCGCTGGCATCACCCCGTGCTCGGCAGCGTCTCGCCCGCGGTGACCATCGAATTGGCCGAGCGCAGCGGCCTGATCGTGCCGTTGGGGGCCTGGATATTGGAGCGGGCATGTACGCAGGCGGCACTATGGCCGGCGACCTGGCGCGTGCACGTAAACCTGTCGGTCAAGCAGATGAACGAAGATGGCTTGGTCGAACTCGTGTCGAATGCGCTGGCGGCCGCAAACCTGGCCCCGCGCAAGCTGGTGCTGGAGATCACGGAATCCCTCTTCATCCTGCATTACGAACGGCATGTGAAGATCCTGAACACGTTGCGTGCGATGGGCATCGGCGTGGCGTTGGACGATTTCGGCTGCGGCTATTCCAGTCTGAACCATCTGCGTTGCCTGCCGATCGACTGGGTCAAGATCGACCGCAGCTTCATCTCCGCGCTGGAATCCGATGCCGGCAGCCGCGAAGTGGTCTCGGCGCTGTTCGGCCTGTGCCAGGCGATGCATCTGCCGGTGGTGGCCGAAGGCGTCGAAACCGAGGGGCAGCGCGAGATCCTGAAGTCGCTGGGATGCCGGGTGATGCAAGGTTTCCTGTTGGGACGCCCCGCGCCGGCGTCCGAAATCCAGGCTTTGGCCTCGGCGGTGTCATAATCGGGGTTGCTTGCAAACCCCACCTGTTGACTCCCTATGCCCGGCAATACCCTAGGTACCCTCTTTACCGTCACCAATTTCGGCGAATCCCACGGGCCGGCCATCGGTTGCGTCGTGGACGGCTGTCCTCCGGGACTGTCGCTGGACGCATCCGACATTCAGCTCGAATTGGACCGTCGCCGTCCTGGCACGTCACGTCACGTCACGCAGCGTCAGGAAGCCGACCAGGTCGAAATCCTGTCGGGCGTATACGAGGGAGTGACGACGGGTACGCCCATCGGTCTGCTTATCCGCAACACGGATGCGCGCAGCAAGGACTACTCCAATATTGCCGATACCTTCCGTCCGGGCCATGCCGATTACGCCTACTGGCGCAAGTTCGGCGTGCGCGACCCGCGCGGGGGCGGCCGTTCCTCCGCGCGCTTGACGGCGCCGACCGTCGCGGCGGGCGCCATCGCCAAGAAATGGCTGGCCGAGCAATACGGCGTCAAGGTGCGCGGCTACATGAGCCAGCTCGGCCCCATTGCGATTCCCTTCGTTTCGTGGGAAGACGTTCCCAATAATCCGTTCTATGCGCCAAACGCCGCGGTCGTTCCCGAACTGGAAGCCTACATGGACCAGTTGCGCCGCGACGGCGACTCCGTGGGCGCCCGGATCGAGGTCGTGGCCGAGAACCTGCCCGCGGGCTGGGGCGAACCGATCTACGACCGCCTGGACGCCGACATCGCACACGTGATGATGGGCCTGAATGCCGTGAAGGGCGTGTCGATCGGAGCGGGTTTTGACAGCATCGCTCAACGAGGCTCGGAGCACGGCGACGAAATTACCCCGGACGGTTTCCTGACCAATAACGCGGGCGGAGTGTTGGGCGGCATTTCCACTGGCCAGCCAGTCACCGTTTCGCTGGCCATCAAGCCGACCTCCAGTATCCGGGTCGAGCGCCGCTCCGTGAACCGCGCCAACGACCCGGTCATGGTGCAGACGCTGGGCCGTCATGACCCTTGCGTCGGCATCCGCGCCACGCCCATCGCCGAAGCGATGCTGGCGCTGGTCTTGATCGATCATGCCTTGCGCCACCGCGGCCAGTGCGGCGATCCGGTAGTCTGATACGCTGTTGCTCTTCGAATTGTCTGGGAGGTCCGTCATGAACCGGAAACGTCATCTGCTGCGCAACGCGGGCGCGGCGCTCGCGCTGGCGGCCCTGGCGGGCTGCACCGGCATGAATACCACGCAGTCGGGCGCCATCGGCGTCAACCGGACCCAGTACATGTCCAGCATGGTGCCTTCGCAGGCGCTGGAACAAGAGGCGACCCAGCAGTACGCCGACATACTCAAGCAGGCGCAAGCCAAGGGCCTGCTGGACCGCGACCCTCAACAGGTGGCGCGGGTCCGCACCATTTCCCAGCGGCTGATCGCGCAGGCAGGAGTCTTCCGGCCTGACGCCGCCAACTGGAAATGGGAAGTGCATGTGTTGTCCAGCAACGAGATCAACGCCTGGTGCATGCCGGGCGGCAAGATTGCGGTCTACACGGGCTTGCTGGCCAAGATCAAACCCACGGACGATGAGCTGGCGGCGGTGCTGGGCCATGAGATTTCGCACGCCTTGCGGGAGCATGCGCGCGAACGCGTATCCCAGCAGATGGCCACCAACCTGGGGTTGTCGGTGCTGGCGATCGCCACCGGGTCTTCCGCGGCGTCCGACCTGGGCGAACAGTTCACCAGCGTCATGTTCACGCTGCCCAACAGCCGCACGCACGAAACCGAAGCAGACCGCATGGGTGTGGAGCTGGCGGCCAGGGCGGGATACGATCCGCGCGCCGCCGTGACGCTGTGGCAGAAGATGGGCGCGGCAGATCAGGGCAGCGCACCGCCTGAAATCCTGTCGACCCACCCGTCTGCCGCATCGCGCATCAGCGATCTGCAGGCCGCAGCCCAGCAGGTGCTGCCGCTGTACGAACATTCCAAGGGTAAAGCCGCCCGCTGAGGCGGCTGCGGCGGCCGTGATTCTTACGGCCGCCTCTTGAATCGCTGTCTTATTACGCGGCTGTCCTGACGCCGGGACCGCGCATGACAGCGATGCCCAGCCTGGCCAGGATGCGCTGCGTTTCGGCATCCGGCACATCTTCGGCATAGACCGCTATCTTCAAGCCGCGCGCGGTTTCCAGCACCGATGCCGTCAACTGTTGGCTGCCGGGGCTTTGCGACATGCCGCCGACGAAACCGCCGCCCAGTTTCACGTACGACAAGGGCAGGGTGTGCAGCTGCGCAACTGCGCCGAACTGCTGAGCCAGGCGGCGCACGCCGATATGCGTGCCGAACTCCGATGCGACGCGGGCCAGCGTGGCGATCTGCTCGTGGCATTCCACCAGGCCGTGCGCGTCGATTTCCAGGTACAGACGGCGCGCCAGAGGCCGGTGTTCGGTCAGCAACAGGGCCAACTGGCGGAAGAACTTCTGGCCTCGCAACGAGGGCAGGGCCACCCGCACAGCCAGTTCGCCCGGGTTGGCGGCCAGCCAGTCCAGCCCCAGGCTCACGGCTTCCAGGTCGCAATCAGCCACCAGATCCAGGCGTACGGCCGGCGGGATGAACAGCGTGGCGGGGATCGGCACCTGGTCGGCCGCGGTCCGCAGCATCAGCATCGCTTCGGTACGGACGGTGCTGCCGTCGGTGGCTCGCAGGTCTTCCGTGGCCAGCTCGAAACAATGTTCCTCCAGGGCGGATTGGATCGCGTCCTTCCAGGCGCGTTCACCCGATTCCGAAGGCGACTGCATGTCGGTCGCTCCGGCGATCACGACATGGTCGTTGCCGGCGCTTTCCGCCCGCATCAAGCCGAAATCCAGGCGCGCAAGCACCGGCCCGGCCTGGCTGCCGTGGCCATAGTCGGTCATGGCCTGCGCCCAGCGGCACAGATGTCCTTCACCCACGGGAATGCGGGACGCGTGCAGGTCGGCACGCACCTGCTCGGCCACCATCATGGCCTGGGGCGCCGCGCAGCCCGGCAGCAGCAAGGCGAAATCCGAGCCGTTCAGGCGGGCCAGCAGGGGCGAGGCCACGTGCATGCTCTTGAGCGTGCCGCGGATGCGCTCGCAAGCCGTGCGCAGCCATTGGTCGATGAACTCGCGCGGCATATGGCGATTCAGGTCCGCCAGGTCGCGTTGGCGGAACACCAGAACGTGGCCGCCGTCGATGCCACGGCCGCTTGTGAGGGCAGGGGCCTCCAGCGCGCGGCGGAACTCGTTGACGAAGTACTTGCGGTTCGGCAGGCCCGTGACCGGATCCTGGTTCAGCTCCAGCTCCAGCGACTCGATCTTGGCGTTCTGTTCTTCGACGCTGGCATGGATGCGTTCGCGGGTCTGGTTCAGCGCCTGCACCACCCCGGACAGTTCAGGCACGCGCGCCTCGACCTGTTCCGTCGGGGAGTCCTGGCCGATACTGCGCACGTGGTCGCTGATTTCACGCAGCAGGCGGTTCTTGATCCAGCCCACCAGCATGAAGGCGAATACGGCCCACAGGATGCCGGCGCCCACCACCAGGGCGATCATCTTGAGGCTGCTGCGCCACAGGGCTTCCCATGCATAGGCGTCGTTGGCGATTAGCGTGACCTCGCCGATCTGGCGCCAGCCGTCGCTGACGGCATGGCTGGCCGATTGCGTCGTCAAGGGGGCCAGCGCCTGAAACCAGGCCGGGACCGACGCCGCGGTGGCCGTGGATTTCCGTTCGATCAGAACCTTGCCTTCCGGATCGCTCAAGCGCACCAGCGAGAAATGCCCGCCGTCATACAGCGCCGACACCAGCAGCTCTTGCACGACCGGGTCGTTGTTCGCTGGCTGCGAGAGCGACAGCGCCAACGACACGGCGGCGTCCGTGCTCTGCACCTGCAGTTGGCCGGACAGGTACTCCCGAGCGGAATTCACGCTGAGCGCGAGCGTGCCCAGCAGGATGACGCCGATGGCGAGGGTAACGCTGAGCAATAGCTGTCGAAGTATGGACATAGTCTTATTTCCGGACATCAGGGGCGCACGCCTTCCCGTTCCATGCGTTGAAGTAGATCACGCCAGCGGCTGAGACGGTCAACCGGCGCGGCGGGCTTGCCGTCCACATAGACGCCGTCGGCATTGAAACTGAATACCGGCGTCAGGTCGCGACGCTGCGTGGCGGGCAAAATGGTCGAGATCAGGTTGTCCAGCACCAGCGGCACGGCATTGGGGGTTTCGTAATAACCCAGCACCATGTGGGCGATCTGGGTGCTGCTGGCCGCGCCGCCGATGCGCGCGCGGACATAGATGAATCGCAGCTTGTTGGCCGGCACGCCCAGCGCCAGCAGCGTGAAGTACTTGCCGATGACGTAGTCTTCACAGTCGCCGGCGCCCCTGCCCAGCGATTCTAACGGCGTGGCCCAGTAATCGGCCTGTTTCCAGATGGTGATGTCCTCGCCGGACATCAGGGAGCGGTTCCAGAAATCATTGGCCTGTGTCAGCGCGCCTCTTTCCTGGGCGGGGGGGGACTGCGCATCAATTGCAGCCATTCCGATACCGCCTTGGAGCCTTTTGCGCCATAGCGACTGGCCGACAAGCTTTGCAGCCGGTCGGCATTCACTTCCAGGGCGGAACTTCCGCCCCAGCCGCAAGCCAGGCATAGCAAAGCCAATCGGCACAGATTCAGCGTGCGGCGGAAACGGCGGGACGATGGCATGAAACGGATTTTCACATTTTTCCGGGCATCTTAGACGCGCCCTGGGAAAAAATGCGTCATGCGGGGGCGGGAAGATCCGTTGCGGATCTCCCCGGGAGCTATTGCTCAGGCGTGGTCGACGGTTAGCTTACCTTTCTGCAGCAGGTCATTGATGATGGCCTGGTTGCTCATGGACTGGCCGTAGGTATCGTGGGTGAGATCCACGTTTGCCAGCACGATCTTTTGGTCCGCGCCTTGGGTACCCAGCTGGCCCTGGGTGTTCACATCGATGACCGTATCGTTGCCTTCCTTGCGGAAGCCCAGGTAGTTGGTTAGGTTGCCGTCGTTTTCGCCGACGAGTAGTTCCTGCAAATCAAGAATGTCGCCGCCGTCGGCTTGCTTTTGAATCGAGAAGTCCATGATCCTATCCACAGCAGGGGCGTCCGTGGTGCCCTGGTCATTGAGTCCCCACTTGAACGTGTCGCTGTTGTCGTCATATCGGACGCCATTGCCGTCGCCGTACATGAGGTCATTACCCATGCCACCTATCAGAACATCACTGCCTGCATCGCCTTCGAGATAGTCGTTGCCTGTGCCGCCCGACAGGATGTCGCGGCCATTGCCACCGTACAAGGTGTCGTGGCTACCTTGGCCGTAGAGGCTGTCGTCGCCATCGCCGCCGTGTAGGATATCGAAACTACCGCGCGTATCTCCATGCACTTCTAGGATTTCATGGTTTTCCGAGATGAACTTGTGCAGATCTACATCCGTAGGCGGCACGCCAACCTTCAGAAACAAGAATTGCTTGAGCGCCTCCAGGCCCAACCCGTCGTGCAGACCTTCAGGTCTGGCGGGATTGCCATCGATGCCCCAGGGTAACTGATCGGTGTTGATCGCATCGCCGAACAGGATGTCTGAACCCTTTCCTCCGGAGATCCAATCTGTGTCCGGCAAGGCCAGTACATGGCCTGGCAAGTCGCCGGCCTCAGCTTCTCGGCCTTGAGAAATCCAAAAGCCAGCAGGTTTTGGGGGAGGAGGGGGAAGGCCGAGCATGCCTCCGTGGTCGCCTAGTATCACGTCGTTGCCGTCTCCGCCGTACCAATTGTCGATGATCTGGGCTCGGTTGTAATCGTCGTCGCCACCGACGATGAGCTGGCCTACGTTGATTTTGAATGTCTGCTGATGGGATAGGTCGTCGCCTCCGTTGGAAGTGCCACCGTTATCTCTGACGCGAAAGTCGAAGGACGATGAAGTATTGTTTCCGTCGAAGGTCACAGCGTCGGGTTGGAACACTAACTTTCCGCTGGCCAGATCTTCAGTGCTGATTTCTTGTCCTTGCACAATCGCTTTGCCATTCAAGAGCAGCCGACCGTGTTGGGGTAGAGAGTCGATAATCACCGACTTCATCGAATGTCCCTCCCCTGGGTCGGAGAATGGGAAGTCATTCAGACTGAACGTGTAGCGGCCGCCTGCCACGACGTTGCCGGAGGCGTCTTGCGACACCGGGGCGTCGTTGACGGACAGAACTCGAATGTTCAAGGTGGATGAGGTCGTGAGCGTGCCGTCCGTCACGGTGTACGTGATCTGCGGGACGTTTCCGTTCCAGTTTGCGTCCGGTGTGAACACATAATTGCCGTCGGCTTTCACGAGGATTGAGCCCACGCCCTCCATGTACGCAGTGATGCCGGCGGAGTACGTTGTGCCATTGAGGGTGAACGTTGTGACAGTCAGCGCGTCGTTGTCGACATCGATTGCCCCGACGAGCACGTTGCCGGATGCCGCGTGGTCCTCTAACACCAGGTTGTCGTGTGCCTGGAGGATCGGCGCGTCGTTGGCGCCCGTGATTTCAACGGTCAAGACGGCCGAGCTGGTACCGCCCTCGCCATCGGAGACGGTATAAGTGATCGAACTGTAGGCTTTCTCGCCGATGCCGAGGTGTTGAAAGGCAGAGCCTGGGTCGAAGCTGTAGGAACCATCGGCGTTCAGTGTGAACGTGCCGCCGTGGGAGCCCGCGATGGCGGCGCCTACGTTGGCTGCGTTGCCGTTCACTTGCGAAACGGCAAGCGCGTCGCCGTCTGGGTCGTTGTCGTTTGCCAACACGCCGTTTTGAGCACCGACGTCGAGAGTCGAGTCCTCGCTGACAGCGCCCGAGTCGCCAGCCGCCAGGGGGGCGGGATTGGCAATGGCCCAGTCGAACTTCTGCGAGGTTGTCGCGCCAGAGGGGTCTGTGGCGGTGATGGTGACGTTGTATACGCCGATACTGCCGCCTTGCGACGCCGAAGGATCGATATCACCGTTAATGATGCCGGTGCGCGGATCGATGCTCAGGCCGGGCGGCAAACCGGTTGCGGTGTAGGTAAGCTTGTCGCTCGCGTCCGGATCCGAGAAGCGGCCGGAGATGTCGTAGTTCACATGGGTCTGAGCGTCCAGGCTGGATGTATCGGAAATGGCAGTGGAGACTGGCCCGTCGTTGGTGCCGGTGATCGTCACGACGGCTGTTGCCGTGGAGGTGGCGCCGCTGGGATCCGTGATTGTGTACGAAATGGTGCTGGTGGCGGTTTCGCCTGCGGCCAGGCGGTCAAACTCGTTTCCCGGCGTGAAGACATAGCTACCGTCAGGCAGGACTGCGAAGGTGCCGCCATTGCTGCCCGCGATTGAAATGCCGTCCGCGGTCATGGGCCGGCTACCTACCGACGCTATCGTCAGGTGATCGCCGTCCGGGTCTGAGTCGTTCGAGAGCAGGTTGCCGCGTACCTGGCCGTTTTGATCGCCTTGCCCCGCATCGTCCCGCGCGGTGGGGGCATGGTTGACGCTGACGGGAGTGGGCGCCTGGTCGTCGCCATTGACGGGGCCAATGCTGGACATGCGTGGCAAGACTGCTTCATCGCGTGCGGGGTTCGAGTAGGCCAGATCGAGCGGACTGGTGGTTTCAAGAAGGCGAGCCAGTCGGACAAAGCTGCTGCCGCCTCCACCGCCGCCGCCTGCCACGACGGCGGCGGTGGGATCGAGTTCGTCGAACAGGTCGCGGCCGTCTTGCAGTGCGGCCAACAATCGGTCGGAGTCGGTGCCAGCGGGCGGCGCTACCGCCGCTTCGGACGCATCATCCAGAATGCCGGTCATTTCGCTGGTCAGCGCGACGTCGCGGTCTTCGCCGATGACGATCGGCATGCCGTTTTCAATATGCAGGGAAACCGTGGCGCCCGAGGCTGTGACGACGTCACTGCCGACCGCGACTTTGCTGCCTTGATGCAGTTCGGTCAGGGAACCGTCGCTATTGCGTATCCATGCGCGACCGGAGATTTCGTTGACGATTGCGGCGGGAGTATTGGCCATGTTGGTCTCGTTTCAGAGCGTTGTCCAAGATGGTTTGATACTAGAGGGCGTTGCTGCCGCTCGATACTGCCAATACTAATAGTGCTAAGCAAAGACGTAGCAGCTTGATGGAAGACGAATCATGCGAGAAGGCCGTTTCCGGCCCTTCCTGGATTCGTCGCCTAGGCATGGTCGACGTTCAACTTTCCTTTCTGCAGCAGGTCATTGATGATGGCGTGGTTGTTCATGAATTGGCCGTAAGCATCGTGGGTGAGGCCGACGTTCTCCAGTACGATTTTCTGATCCGCGCCCTGCGTGCCCAGCTTGCCCTGGGTGTTCACATCGATGACTGTATCGTTGCCTTCCTTGTGGAAATTCAGGTACTTGGCCAGTGAGCCGTCATTCTCGCCGACCAGCAACCCCTGCAGATCCAGAATGTCGCCGCCGTCGGAGGGCTTCAGGAGCGAGAAGTCCTTGATCGTATCCACGGCCGGGGTGCCTGCGGCGCCTTGGTCGTTGAACGCCCACTTGAATGTGTCGCCGCCTGAACCGCCGTACAGGATGTCATCGCCTTTGCCGCCAAGCAGAACATCGTTGCCGGCATCGCCAAACAGCGTGTCTTTGCCAGCGCCGCCGGACAGGACGTCGTTGCCATCGTCGCCGTGGAGCAGGTCGCTTCCTCCCTGGCCATAGAGAATGTCGTTGCCCGCGCCGCCATGCAGTTCATCATTGCCGCCGCGCGTATCTCCCTGCACGTCGAAAAGCGCGTGGTTGTCCGAGATGAACTTGTGCAGATCGGCGTCGGTCGGTTGGATGCCGTTCTTCAATAGCAGGAACTGCTTGAGCGCGTCGAGGCTGGACCCGGGGGGAAGGTTCGCGGGTTGCGCGGGGTTGTCACCGATACCCCAGGGCAAACGGTCCGTATTGATCGCATCGCCGAACAGGATGTCTGAGCCGTCGCCGCCATGGATCTTGTCGTCACCGACCGAGGCTGCTTCATTGCTAGTCTGGCTGCCGGTTAGCGTCGCCGTTAGCTCCGAGGGATGCCGTTTTCAACTTGGAGGGAAACCGTCGCGCCCGACGCAGTGACCAGGTCGCTGCCGGCCGGGACCTTGCTGCCGAGGTGCAGTTCGGTCAGGGATCCGTCGCTATGGCGCAGCCACGCGCGACCGGAAATTTCGTTGACGATTGCGGGAGACGTATTGGCCATGTTGGTTCCCTTTCCAGGGGGTTATCCAAGAAGGCCAGATACTAGATTTCGTTGCCAGAGCTCGATACTGGCAATACTGACAGTGCCAAGCCGCAATGCTGCTGCTTGGGGAAAGATGCCAAGCAGGGAAGGCCGTTGCCGGCCTTCCCTGGGGCTTGTTGCTTAGCTGTGGTCGACGTTCAGCTTACCCTTCTGCAGCAGGTCGTTGATGATGGCCTGATTGCTCATGGCCTGACCGTTCGCGTCATGGGTGAGGTCGACGTTCTCCAGCACGATCTTCTGATCCGCGCCCTGGGTGCCAAGCTTGCCCTGGGTGTTGATCTCGACGAGCGTATTGTTGGAGTTGGCCGGATCCTGCTTGAAGTTCAGGTACTGCGACAGGTTGCCGTCCTTCTCGCCCACGAGCAGGTCCTTCAGGTCCAGCACATCCCCGCCGTCGGCGACCGAGGCCTTCGAGAAGTCCTTGATCGTGTCGATCGCAGGTTGCGCCGTGGTGCCCTGGTCGCCGAGCTGCCACTTGAACGTGTCGCTGCCGCCGTCACCCCACATGGTGTCGTTGCCCTTGCCGCCGACCAGGATGTCGTTGCCAGCGCCGCCGTGGAGCTCGTCGTTGCCGGTTCCGCCATAGAGCTTGTCGTTGCCGTCATCGCCCCACAAGACATCATTGCCGCCCTGGCCATAGATGATGTCGTCGCCCTTGCCGCCGTGCAATTCGTCATTGCCGCCACGCGTGTCGCCAGCCGCATCGAACTGTCCCGGATTCTGCTTGATGAACTCGTAAATCCGTTCGTTGGTCGGCGCGACGCCGTCCACGGCCGTGAGGTAGTCCTTCAGCGAGTCGAGACCGCCACCATTGTGGGATCCCGCGGGATTGCCGGCCCACGCCAGGTGGTCGGTGTTGATCGCGTCACCGAAGATGATGTCGTTGCCGTCGCCGCCGTAGACGGTGTCGTGGCCGACTTCGGCCGGATTGCTCGTGCTGCTGCCTCCCTTGAGCGCGGCCGCCAGGTCGTTTGCGGTGTTGACGATGTCAATGGAACCAGTCTTGCCAGAGACGGCTGTCCATTCAATTGGGGTTCCCCAAATGTTCCACTTCGTGGGAAAGCTGATCTGGCCGTCGCCAGCGCTGTCTGTATTGTCGAAGAAGCGCAGGATGTTGCTGTCGATGCCGGTTCCGATACCGATGCCGTGGACCTTGCTGGTGCCACTCAGGGCTTTGAAGGCGTCGACGGATTCCTTCATGGTGTTGTAGTTGGTATCGTTACCCGGTCCGTCCACCCCCTTCTTGTCGTTGTAGTAGTACTGTGTCGGGTTTCCGTCGGTCAGGAAGAACGTCAGATTCTCGAACTTCGTACCGCTGGAATTCGCTTTGCCTTGATCGGCGAACCACTTCACGGTCGCGTTGAAGGCGGCTTCGTAGTTGGTCCCCGCAGTGTTACCCGTCGCGATAGTCAGATCGTTGATCGCCTTGATCAACTGGCTCAGATTGTCCTTCGTGAGGTTGTTGATCGTGATCGGATCTTGCGCATGGGTTGCGAAGCCGATCAGCGATACATTGACGACGCCGTCGTGGTGCTCGAGATCGTTGGCGAGCTTGACCAGCGCGTCCTTGACCAGCTGCATGCGGTTGACACCGGAACCCGATTGCGCGGACATGCTGCCCGAACGGTCCACCACCAGTGCGATGTTGTAGTTCGTGCCGGGGGTGACGTTCGTGACGTAGCCGCCGTGATCCGCCAGGATGATGTCATCGCCCGACCCGCCGTTCAGCGGCGGCTTGCCGCCGCTGCCGCTGTTGTCATTGCCATTGGTCACCAGGTGATCGGCGGAGATGACGAACTTGTGCTCGGTCGAGGTGTCGTTGCCGCCATTCGCCGTGCCGCCATTGTCCTTCACTTGGAAATTGAAGGAGCTGTCCTGCTTGTCGGCGCCCGGAGTGAACTTCAGCAGGCCTTGTTCGATGGCCGACTTCGGAATCTCCATGCCGGCCGTGACCGGCTTGCCGTTATAGGTCATCGTGCCGCTGGTGGGCGGTTGGGTGATGATGACGCTTTGCAGGCTGTTGCCTTCCGCTCCATCGTCGAAGCGGAAATCGTTCAACGAGAAGACGTACTGGCTATCGTCAGCTTCCAGGTTCGCGGAACCGTCCACGGTCGTGGGCGCGTCGTTGACACCATTGATGGTGATGGTGATGGTGCTGGTGGCCGAGCCGTCGGCGGAGGCGACCGTGTATGTCTCGACGATGCTTTCGCCCGCCTTGAGGAACTGGATCGCGGCGTTGTTGACGTTGTAGGTGTAGGTGCCATCGGCTTTCATTACGATGACGCCCAGCGCTCCGCCGGCATGCGTGCTGTTGGTGAGCTTGAGGGTGGCGGTGTCGAAGGTCGACTGGCCGGCATCGGGATCCGTGATCGTGACCGCGCCCTTGACGGTGAGATTTCCGCCCGTGACGTTCACATCTTCCGTGACCGACCGGAAGTCGTTGGTCATCACCGGCACGTCATTGGTGCCATTGATCGTGATGGTGATGGTCGTGGTGCTGAAGTCGCCGTCGGAATCGCGGATGGTGTACGAGAACACGTCCGAGAGCGTGTTGCCTTGCCCCAGCGCATTGACGCGCGGATCGCTGTTATTCAGGGTATAGGTATAGGTGCCATCGGCGTGGATGGTGATCTTGCCGTACACGCCATTGACCTCGGCGTCGACGTTGCCTTCGATCGCCTTGTTCGCGTTGGCAGCACCCTTGGCCACGCCGACCACGGTGGTCACGTCGGCGCCCACGGCGTCCGCACCGGTGCCGGTGATGACATTGCCCGTGGCTTCCAAGACCTTGTCTTCCGTCACGCTGGCCGTGTCCGGCTTTGCCTCGGGCGCGCTGTCGGTGATCTGGATGATCAGGCTGCCGCTGCTGCCGTGGCCGCCAGCATTCTTGGCGGTCACGGTGAAGTCGTCATGCACACTGTCCTTGCCGTTAGAGTGATCCTGGGATTTCCCCTTCTCGGTATAGGTGTAAGTGAGCTTGCCGGTAACCGGGTCGTAACCGGTGACCTTCAGCGTGCCCTTGCCCGTGGTCAGGCTGACGGGGTTGGCATTCGTCGCCTTGGTGACGTCCACGCCATTTACGTCGACGCTCACAATGCCCAACGCCGCGGAGATCTGCATCGTTCCCGTAACCGTGTCGCCGGTGGCTTCCGCGACCTTGTTCGTCGCGTTCGTAACGGCGGACTCCGCAGTGGAGGTCACGTTGAAATGCGTGTTCACCTTGTCGCCGTCGCCATCCGTTCCGGTAACGTCAACCGTGAAGTCCATCGGGCCGGCGGGAACGCTTTCCGTATAGGAGCCGGTCGTGAGGAAGGACATCCTGACGCCGCTGCCCGCGGCGACCTCGATGCTATCGAATTGAGAGAACGAGGGGGTGCCCTGGCTCAACATCTCCTTCGTGATGTGGATGGCGCCAGTCGTATTGTTCACGGGTACGGTGATGACCTTGGAAACGCCATCGCTCCATATCGTGACATTGAGCGTGCCGCTTCCCTTGACTTCCGCGACATTAAGCGTGAAATCCGAGAGGGCTTTCTTGAAGTCCATGCGGAAGCTTTCGCCCGAGTCGAAGGAGGTGTTGCCGATCCCGAACGAATTTCCGCTGCCGAACGTGTTGGCGTTGAACGTCTTTCCGCCGCCGGCGCTCAGCGTGGCATAGCCGAGGTCATAGGAGGATTGGGGGTTGTTGCTGATCGAGGAGGCCAAGTCGATCGACGCGGTCGTCCCGGGCCGGGCTTCGTGCTGGGTGACGGTATAGCCGCCCTCCGGATTCAGGGTCACCGTGAAGATCTTGGTCCCGTTGGGCGAGAAGATGTCGACCGAAGACTTGTTGAGCGCGCTGGTCGTCCAGTTCTGCGGCAGCTGACCGACAGACGACACAACCAGCGTGGCGCCCACGGCGTCGGCGCCCGTATGGAATTCCAGAATGCCGGTGGCGCTGGTAGCGGCATTCTCCATCACCGTATTGGTGACGGCGCCGAATTCCGGACTGTCATCCTCGATATTGATCGTGATGGTGCCGTTGCTGGTGGCGTGGCCATCGTTGACCTGCACGCCGATGCCCAGCTGGAGCACGTCCTCGACCGAGTTCGTCGGGTGATCCACTTGGCCCGACAGGGTTACGGTGTAGCCGCCCGCGTCGGTCATCGTGACGGTGATGACGGGGTTTCCGTGGAAGTCCTTGCCGACCAGGGTGTGGCCATTGTCCGACAAGGTCCAGACGACCGGCTTTCCTTGTGAGGACAGGACGTTGTCGGCCGGCTTGAGCAGCGTGACGGTATGGGTGTCCTTCACGTCCGCGTCGGTGATCGTCAGCTTGCCGGAGTAGGTGATGGCATCCGTCGTATCGGTGGTGCCATTGGTGTCGGGTATGCCGTGCGGCAGGCCTTCTTCGGAGAGGTTGAGGGTGGCGCCGGTGATGGAGGGCAGGTCGTTGGTGCCGTTGATGGTGATGGTGATGGTGCTGGTGCCCGAGCCATCGGCGGACTCGACCGTATAGGTCTCGACGATGGTCTGGCCCGCCTTCAGGAACTGGACCGCAGCGTTGTCGACGGTATAGGTGTAGGAGCCGTCGGCCTTGATGTCGATGGCGCCGAGCTGGCCGCCGGTGTGCGTGCTGCCGGTGAACTTGAGGCTGCCGGTGTTGAAGTTCGACTCGCCGTTGTCGGCGTCGGTGATGGTCACCGCGCCGTCCACGCTCAGCTTGCCGCCGGAGACGCCAGCGTCTTCGGTGACGGACTTGGCGTCATTGGTCAGCTCCGGCAGGTCGTTGGTGCCGTTGATGGTGATGGTGATGGTGCTGGTGCCCGAGCCATCGGCGGACTCGACCGTATAGGTCTCGACGATGGTCTGGCCTGCCTTCAGGAACTGGACCGCAGCGTTGTCGACGGTATAGGTGTAGGAGCCGTCGGCCTTGATGTCGATGGCGCCGAGCTGGCCACCGGTGTGCGTGCTGCCGGTGAACTTGAGGCTGCCGGTGTTGAAGTTCGACTCGCCGCTGTCGGCGTCGGTGATGGTCACCGCGCCGTCCACGCTCAGCTTGCCGCCGGAGACGCCAGCGTCTTCGGTGACGGACTTGGCGTCATTGGTCAGCTCCGGCAGGTCATTGGTGCCGTTGATGGTGATGGTGATGGTGCTGGTGCCCGAGCCATCGGCGGACTCGACCGTATAGGTCTCGACGATGGTCTGGCCTGCCTTCAGGAACTGGACCGCAGCGTTGTCGACGGTATAGGTGTAGGAGCCGTCGGCCTTGATGTCGATGGCGCCGAGCTGGCCACCGGTGTGCGTGCTGCCGGTGAACTTGAGGCTGCCGGTGTTGAAGTTCGACTCGCCGTTGTCGACGTCGGTGATGGTCACCGCGCCGTCCACGCTCAGCTTGCCGCCGGAGACGCCAGCGTCTTCGGTGACGGACTTGGCGTCATTGGTCAGCTCCGGCAGGTCGTTGGTGCCGTTGATGGTGATGGTGATGGTGCTGGTGCCCGAGCCATCGGCGGACTCGACCGTATAGGTCTCGACGATGGTCTGGCCTGCCTTCAGGAACTGGACCGCAGCGTTGTCGACGGTATAGGTGTAGGAGCCGTCGGCCTTGATGTCGATGGCGCCGAGCTGGCCGCCGGTGTGCGTGCTGCCGGTGAACTTGAGGCTGCCGGTGTTGAAGTTCGACTCGCCGCTGTCGGCGTCGGTGATGGTCACCGCGCCGTCCACGCTCAGCTTGCCGCCGGAGACGCCAGCGTCTTCGGTGACGGACTTGGCGTCATTGGTCAGCTCCGGCAGGTCATTGGTGCCGTTGATGGTGATGGTGATGGTGCTGGTGCCCGAGCCATCGGCGGACTCGACCGTATAGGTCTCGACGATGGTCTGGCCTGCCTTCAGGAACTGGACCGCAGCGTTGTCGACGGTATAGGTGTAGGAGCCGTCGGCCTTGATGTCGATGGCGCCGAGCTGGCCACCGGTGTGCGTGCTGCCGGTGAACTTGAGGCTGCCGGTGTTGAAGTTCGACTCGCCGTTGTCGACGTCGGTGATGGTCACCGCGCCGTCCACGCTCAGCTTGCCGCCGGAGACGCCAGCGTCTTCGGTGACGGACTTGGCGTCATTGGTCAGCTCCGGCAGGTCGTTGGTGCCGTTGATGGTGATGGTGATGGTGCTGGTGCCCGAGCCATCGGCGGACTCGACCGTATAGGTCTCGACGATGGTCTGGCCTGCCTTCAGGAACTGGACCGCAGCGTTGTCGACGGTATAGGTGTAGGAGCCGTCGGCCTTGATGTCGATGGCGCCGAGCTGGCCGCCGGTGTGCGTGCTGCCGGTGAACTTGAGGCTGCCGGTGTTGAAGTTCGACTCGCCGTTGTCGGCGTCGGTGATGGTCACCGCGCCGTCCACGCTCAGCTTGCCGCCGGAGACGCCAGCGTCTTCGGTGACGGACTTGGCGTCATTGGTCAGCTCCGGCAGGTCGTTGGTGCCGTTGATGGTGATGGTGATGGTGCTGGTGCCCGAGCCATCGGCGGACTCGACCGTATAGGTCTCGACGATGGTCTGGCCTGCCTTCAGGAACTGGACCGCAGCGTTGTCGACGGTATAGGTGTAGGAGCCGTCGGCCTTGATGTCGATGGCGCCGAGCTGGCCACCGGTGTGCGTGCTGCCGGTGAACTTGAGGCTGTCGGTGTTGAAGTTCGACTCGCCGCTGTCGGCGTCGGTGATGGTCACCGCGCCGTCCACGCTCAGCTTGCCGCCGGAGACGCCAGCGTCTTCGGTGACGGACTTGGCGTCATTGGTCAGCTCCGGCAGGTCGTTGGTGCCGTTGATGGTGATGGTGATGGTGCTGGTGCCCGAGCCATCGGCGGACTCGACCGTATAGGTCTCGACGATGGTCTGGCCTGCCTTCAGGAACTGGACCGCAGCGTTGTCGACGGTATAGGTGTAGGAGCCGTCGGCCTTGATGTCGATGGCGCCGAGCTGGCCGCCGGTGTGCGTGCTGCCGGTGAACTTGAGGCTGCCGGTGTTGAAGTTCGACTCGCCGTTGTCGGCGTCGGTGATGGTCACCGCGCCGTCCACGCTCAGCTTGCCGCCGGAGACGCCAGCGTCTTCGGTGACGGACTTGGCGTCATTGGTCAGCTCCGGCAGGTCGTTGGTGCCGTTGATGGTGATGGTGATGGTGCTGGTGCCCGAGCCATCGGCGGACTCGACCGTATAGGTCTCGACGATGGTCTGGCCTGCCTTCAGGAACTGGACCGCAGCGTTGTCGACGGTATAGGTGTAGGAGCCGTCGGCCTTGATGTCGATGGCGCCGAGCTGGCCGCCGGTGTGCGTGCTGCCGGTGAACTTGAGGCTGCCGGTGTTGAAGTTCGACTCGCCGTTGTCGGCGTCGGTGATGGTCACCGCGCCGTCCACGCTCAGCTTGCCGCCGGAGACGCCAGCGTCTTCGGTGACGGACTTGGCGTCATTGGTCAGCTCCGGCAGGTCATTGGTGCCGTTGATGGTGATGGTGATGGTGCTGGTGCCCGAGCCATCGGCGGACTCGACCGTATAGGTCTCGACGATGGTCTGGCCTGCCTTCAGGAACTGGACCGCAGCGTTGTCGACGGTATAGGTGTAGGAGCCGTCGGCCTTGATGTCGATGGCGCCGAGCTGGCCACCGGTGTGCGTGCTGCCGGTGAACTTGAGGCTGCCGGTGTTGAAGTTCGACTCGCCGTTGTCGGCGTCGGTGATGGTCACCGCGCCGTCCACGCTCAGCTTGCCGCCAGAGACGCCAGCGTCTTCGGTGACGGACTTGGCGTCATTGGTCAGCTCCGGCAGGTCATTGGTGCCGTTGATGGTGATGGTGATGGTGCTGGTGCCCGAGCCATCGGCGGACTCGACCGTATAGGTCTCGACGATGGTCTGGCCTGCCTTCAGGAACTGGACCGCAGCGTTGTCGACGGTATAGGTGTAGGAGCCGTCGGCCTTGATGTCGATGGCGCCGAGCTGGCCACCGGTGTGCGTGCTGCCGGTGAACTTGAGGCTGTCGGTGTTGAAGTTCGACTCGCCGCTGTCGGCGTCGGTGATGGTCACCGCGCCGTCCACGCTCAGCTTGCCGCCGGAGACGCCAGCGTCTTCGGTGACGGACTTGGCGTCATTGGTCAGCTCCGGCAGGTCGTTGGTGCCGTTGATGGTGATGGTGATGGTGCTGGTGCCCGAGCCATCGGCGGACTCGACCGTATAGGTCTCGACGATGGTCTGGCCTGCCTTCAGGAACTGGACCGCAGCGTTGTCGACGGTATAGGTGTAGGAGCCGTCGGCCTTGATGTCGATGGCGCCGAGCTGGCCGCCGGTGTGCGTGCTGCCGGTGAACTTGAGGCTGCCGGTGTTGAAGTTCGACTCGCCGTTGTCGGCGTCGGTGATGGTCACCGCGCCGTCCACGCTCAGCTTGCCGCCGGAGACGCCAGCGTCTTCGGTGACGGACTTGGCGTCATTGGTCAGCTCCGGCAGGTCGTTGGTGCCGTTGATGGTGATGGTGATGGTGCTGGTGCCCGAGCCATCGGCGGACTCGACCGTATAGGTCTCGACGATGGTCTGGCCTGCCTTCAGGAACTGGACCGCAGCGTTGTCGACGGTATAGGTGTAGGAGCCGTCGGCCTTGATGTCGATGGCGCCGAGCTGGCCGCCGGTGTGCGTGCTGCCGGTGAACTTGAGGCTGCCGGTGTTGAAGTTCGACTCGCCGTTGTCGGCGTCGGTGATGGTCACCGCGCCGTCCACGCTCAGCTTGCCGCCGGAGACGCCAGCGTCTTCGGTGACGGACTTGGCGTCATTGGTCAGCTCCGGCAGGTCATTGGTGCCGTTGATGGTGATGGTGATGGTGCTGGTGCCCGAGCCATCGGCGGACTCGACCGTATAGGTCTCGACGATGGTCTGGCCTGCCTTCAGGAACTGGACCGCAGCGTTGTCGACGGTATAGGTGTAGGAGCCGTCGGCCTTGATGTCGATGGCGCCGAGCTGGCCACCGGTGTGCGTGCTGCCGGTGAACTTGAGGCTGCCGGTGTTGAAGTTCGACTCGCCGTTGTCGGCGTCGGTGATGGTCACCGCGCCGTCCACGCTCAGCTTGCCGCCAGAGACGCCAGCGTCTTCGGTGACGGACTTGGCGTCATTGGTCAGCTCCGGCAGGTCATTGGTGCCGTTGATGGTGATGGTGATGGTGCTGGTGCCCGAGCCATCGGCGGACTCGACCGTATAGGTCTCGACGATGGTCTGGCCTGCCTTCAGGAACTGGACCGCAGCGTTGTCGACGGTATAGGTGTAGGAGCCGTCGGCCTTGATGTCGATGGCGCCGAGCTGGCCACCGGTGTGCGTGCTGCCGGTGAACTTGAGGCTGCCGGTGTTGAAGTTCGACTCGCCGCTGTCGGCGTCGGTGATGGTCACCGCGCCGTCCACGCTCAGCTTGCCGCCGGAGACGCCAGCGTCTTCGGTGACGGACTTGGCGTCATTGGTCAGCTCCGGCAGGTCGTTGGTGCCGTTGATGGTGATGGTGATGGTGCTGGTGCCCGAGCCATCGGCGGACTCGACCGTATAGGTCTCGACGATGGTCTGGCCTGCCTTCAGGAACTGGACCGCAGCGTTGTCGACGGTATAGGTGTAGGAGCCGTCGGCCTTGATGTCGATGGCGCCGAGCTGGCCACCGGTGTGCGTGCTGCCGGTGAACTTGAGGCTGTCGGTGTTGAAGTTCGACTCGCCGCTGTCGGCGTCGGTGATGGTCACCGCGCCGTCCACGCTCAGCTTGCCGCCGGAGACGCCAGCGTCTTCGGTGACGGACTTGGCGTCATTGGTCAGCTCCGGCAGGTCGTTGGTGCCTGTGACCGTAATAGTCAGCTCGGCGGTGGTACTGGTGCCGTCCGCATCGGTCACGGTATAGAAGATCGAGGTGGTGGTGGAATCCTTGGCGCCCAGCGCCTGGAAGTCCGAGCCCGGATTAAAGGAGTAGGAGCCATCCGCGTTGATCGTGAAAGTGCCGCCGTTCGAACCGGCGACTTGCTGACCGACGTCAGCATCGTTGCCGTTGACGTGCGAGACACTGATGGTGTCGCCGTCCGGATCGGAGTCGTTGGCCAGCACGCCATGAGCGGCGTCCACATTGAGCGAGGTGCCCTCGTCGGTCTGGCCAGCGTCGTCGGTGGCGACCGGAGCCGGGTTCTTGACGTCCCAGGAGAAGGTCTGGGTGACGCTGGCACCGCTGGGGTCGGTGGCGGTGATGACGACGGCGTAGACACCGTTGGCGCCGCCCTGCGAGGCCGAGGAGTCGAGCTTGCCGGTGATCAGGCCGGTGGCCTGGTCGAGCGAGAGGCCCGGCGGCAGGCCAGTGGCGGAGTAGGTCAGGGTGTCGCCCGTGTCGACGTCCTGGAACTGCTTGGAGATATCGACAGGAGCGATGGTGTCGCTGTCGTTGTTGTTCTGGTTCTCGAGCGTGACGCCCGGGGTCAGGATCGGGGCGTCGTTGCTGCCGGTGACCGTAATGGTCAGGGTGGCGTTGCTGGTCGCGCCTTGTGCATCGGACACGGTGTACGTGATCGAGGTGGTTGCCGTCTGGCCGTCGTGCAAGTACTGGAACGACGTGCCGGGATTGAACGTGTATGTGCCGTCGGCCTTCAGCGTGAACGTGCCGCCGTTGGTGCCGACGACAGCCTGGCCGACGTCCGCGTCGGCGCCATTGACTTGCGAAACGCGGATGGCGTCGCCGTCCGGATCGCGGTCGTTGCCCAGCACGCCTTCGGTGACGTGGTTAACGACCAGGATGTTGTCTTCACCGGTGGCGCCTTCGTCGTTGGTGGCGACCGGAACGGGGTTGCCCACGGTCCAGACGAAGGTCTGCGAAACGCTTGCGCCCGACTTGTCGGTGGCGGTTACGGTGATGAGGTACTCGCCCTTGACGCCCGTGTTGGTGTGATCGGACGCCCAGTTAGCGAACTGGCCGGTGAAGGTGCCGGTGGTGGGGTCGAACTTCAGGCCGCCGGGGATGTGGTCGACCGAGTAGACCAGGGAGTCGCCGTCGTCGAGGTCGCTGAAGAAGCCGGACAGGTTGTAGTTGACGACATCGCCGTCCATGTTGTCCTGGTTTTGCAGGGCAACCGCGGTCGGCGCGTCGTTGGTGCCGGTGATTTCGACCGTCAGCGTGGCGGAGCTGGTGCCGCCTTGGCCGTCCGTGACGGTATAGGTGATCGAGCTGGTCGCCGTTTGGCCAACAGCCAGATGCTGGAAGGCGTTGCCGGGGTTGAACGAGTACGAGCCGTCGGGGTTCAAGGTGAACGTGCCGCCATTGGAGCCGGCCGTCGGCGTGCCGACGTTGCCGGTGGCGCCGTTGACTTGCGAGACGGTCAGGGTATCGCCGTCCGGGTCGATGTCGTTGGACAAGACGCCGTTCTGGGCGTTGACGTTGAGCGTGGTGTCTTCGTTCGTGGTGCCGTTATCGTCGGCAGCCGTCGGTGCGGGATTGGTGACATCCCAGTTGAAGTCCTGGGACGTCGTGGCGCCGGACGGATCGGTGGCGGTCACCGTGACCGTGTAGACCCCATTGTTGCCGCCTTGCGAGGCGGAATGGTCGATGGTGCCGGTGATGATGCCGGTGTTCGGGTCGATGGTCAGGCCGGGCGGCAGGCCGGTGGCGGTAAAGGTGAGCTTGTCGGTGGTGTCCGGGTCCGAGAAATGGCTGGAGACGTTGTAGCTCACGCCGGTCTGGGCATCGATGCCCGAGGTGTCGGCGATGGAGGTGGACACCGGGCCGTCGTTGGTGCCGGTGATCGTCACGACGACGGTCGCCGTGGAGGTGGCGCCGCTGGGATCCGTGATGGTGTACGAAATGGTGCTGGTGGCCGTTTCGCCCACGGCCAGGTGGCCGTATTCATTACCCGGGTTGAAGACGTAGCTGCCGTCGGGCAGGACCGTGAAGGTGCCGCCGTTGCTGCCGTTGACCGTGAGGCCGGCCGGGGTCATGGGGCGGCCGCTGACCGAGACGATCGCCAGCGGGTCGCCGTCGGGATCCGAGTCGTTCAGCAGCAGGTTGCCGCGCACCAGGCTGTTCTGCTCGCCGCTGCCGGTATCGTTCAGCGCGTTGGGCGGGGTGTTGACGGTGGCCGGGGTGGCCTCCTCGTCGCCGCCGGCGCCGGTGCCGGACAGACGGGGCAGGATCTCCTGGCCGCGGCTGGGGTTCGGGTAAGCCAGGTCGAGCGGGGTGGTGGTTTCCAGGATGCGGGCCAGGCGCACGAAGCTGCTGCCGCCGGCATCGCCGCCGCCGGCCACGACGGCAGCGGTGGGATCCAGTTCATCGAACGGGTCGCGGCCGTCGCGCAGGGCGGCCAGCAAGCGGTCGGAGTCGGTGCCGGAGGGCGGAGCCACGGCCGCTTCGGACGGGTCGGCCAGGGGACCGGTCATGTCGCCGGTCACGGCAACTTCGCGGCCTTCGCCGATGACGATCGGCATGCCGTTCTCGACCTGAAGCGAAACGGTGGCGCCCGAGGCAGTGACGACGTCGCTGCCGGCGGGGACCTTGCTGCCTTGATGCAGTTCAGTCAGGGAACCGTCGCTATTGCGTATCCACGCGCGACCGGAGATTTCGTTGACGACTGCGGGAGAAGTGTTGGCCATGTTGGTTCCGTTTCAGGGAGTTATCCAAGATGGCCAGATACTAGATTGCGCCGCCGGCGCGGGATATTGTCCTCAAGGACAGTATCAGGAAGTAATTTTGATTTTGGCGTCGGCGGGGGCAGAAATGCCGTGGACGAGCAGGGCGAGCTGCAGGCGATCGGTCACGCCCAGCTTTTCGAAAACGGCTGACAGGTGGGCCTTGACCGTGCGCTCGGTGATGCCCAGGGCTTCGGCGATCTGCGCATTGGCCTGGCCGCTGGAGGCATAGCGGGCGACGGTGATTTCACGCTCCGTCAACACCCCGCCGTCCCAGGAGCTCTCGTCCTGAGCGCGTTCGGCAACCAGCTTGAGCAGGCGCGACACCAGCGAACGGCCCATCCAGATGCCGCCAGAGGCGACGACTTCCAGTGCCTGCGACAGCGAGGCGGCCGAGGCATAGCCGTGGCAATAGCCATGCGCGCCGGCGCCCAGTACCCGGGTGCCTTGCTCGTCGTTCGGACTGGGGCTGGCGACCACCACGTGCAGGTCCGCGAGCGTCGCGGCCCAGATGGGATCCTGCCAGGAAGGCAGCCGGGGCAGGTCCGCATCCAATACCGCCAGAGTGCGGCCCTGTTCGCGCCAGCGTTGCAGGTCGGCCAGGCCGCGCCCGCGGGCCGCCAGCCAGCGGGCCGGGTTCAGGCCGCGCCAATGCTGCCACAACAGGTCGTCGTGCGTAATCAACAGGACAGGAACGGGTTTCATAAAGCCTTGCAGCCCTCCTTTAACGTTCGGTAAAGGCATTCGCCTTGGCGCGCAGTATGGGCTTGAGCAGGTACTGCAGCACCGTGCGCTTGCCAGTCAGGATATGAACCTCCGCCACCATCCCGGGGATGATGGGCAACAGTTTGTCGCCTACCGTGCTGCGGTCCGTGCGGACCCGCACCACATAGTAGGAATTGCCTTTCTCGTCGGTCACGGTGTCCGCGCCGATTTGTTCCACCTTGCCTTCGAGGCCGCCGTAGATGGCGAAGTCGTAGGCCGTGAATTTCACTTCCGCCTTCTGGTCGGCATGCAGGAAGCCGATGTCGCGCGGCTGGATGCGGACCTCGAGCAGCAGCGTGTCGTCCTTGGGCACGATTTCGATGATGTCCTTGCCAGGCTGGACCACGCCGCCGACCGTGTTGTTGAACAGCGTCTTGACCGTGCCGCGCACCGGGGCGCGGACCTCGGCCAGCTTCACGCGGTCGGCCAGCGCCAGCTTGCCTTGGCGCAGGGTAGCCAGCTTGGTGTTGGTTTCGGAGAGTTCGTTGCGGGCCTGGTTGCGGATGTTCAGTTCGGCTTCCTGGAGCTTGCTTTCGGCTTCCTTGATGGAGGCCTGGAAGCGGTCGATCTGGGCTTCGGCGCCTTTCTGTTCGCCGCAGTAGCGGGCCACGTCGCGTTGCAGGCGCAACAGGTCGACTTCGGACACGGCGCCGCTCTTGAGCAGGGGACGGGTCACCTGCAACTCGCGCGAGGTCAGGCCGCAGCTGGCCGAGGCCTGGTCGCGTTTGGCGATCGTTTCGCGCAGGTCTTCCTGGCGCTGCTTGAGCTGTTCGCGGGCAACGTTGACGGTGGCGTTCAATTCCGTGGTGCGCGCCTGCCACGCATTGCGCTCCATTTCCACCAGTCCGGGCGCCTGCGCCAACACTTCCGGGGGAGCCACGAAGGGGTCGCCGGTGGCCAAGGCCTGCAGGCGGGCCGCCTTGGCGAGCAGGGACAGGTATTCGGCGTTGTTCTCGCCCAGCGACGAGGCGAACCGGGTGGAGTCGATCTTCAGCAGGATTTCGCCGGCCTCGACTTCCTGGCCCGGACGCACCAGGATTTCCTCGACGATACCGCCGTCCAGACTCTGGATGATCTGGACCTGGCGCGAGGGTACGACCTTGCCTTCGCCGCGCACGACTTCGTCGATGCTGCCGGTGCCGGCCCAGAACAGCAGCCCGCCGGTGGCCAGCAGGCTGACCCATAGCAGGATGCGCGAACCGCGCGCCTGCGATTCATGGATGACCCATTCCGCGTTGCCTACGTAGTCGGAGCGTTGCTGGGGCTTGCCTTTTTCGGTTCCGTCCAGCAGGCGGTCGAAGAAGAACACGAACACGCCGCGCAGCTTGCGCCACAAGCTTCCAAACAGGCCGTGCCGGGTTTCGCCAGGATTGTTCAGCATGGTTTCCTCAGCTTCCGCGTCCGACGCGTCCTTGACGCAGTGCCTCGACCACTTGCTCCTTGGGACCGTCGGCCACGATATGGCCGTTGTCGATCACGATCAGGCGGTCGACCAGGTCCAGCAGGGCGGTGCGGTGCGTGACCAGCAGGATCGTCTTGGTGGCGCTGGCTTCACCCAGCCGCTTGCGCAGCTGCGCTTCACTCTGGTGATCCATGTTGCTGCTGGGCTCGTCCAGCAGCAGGATGGGAGGATCGTTGATCAGGGCGCGGGCTACCGCCACCGACTGGCGCTGGCCGCCGGAGAGGGATTCGCCGCGTTCGCCGATGATCATGTCGAAGCCATCGGGGTGCAGGTTGGCGAAGTCGGTGACGCCCGCCATGTTGGCGGCCGCCAGGATGCTGGCGTCGTCGGCGTAGGGCGCGCCCATCGCCAGGTTGTGCTTCAGGCTGCCATAGAACAGCAGCGGGTCCTGCGGCACGTGGCCGATGGCGCGGCGCACGTCGGCCGGATCGATCTGCCGCACGTCCACGCCGTCCAGCAGGACTGCGCCCTCGGTAGGTTGGTACAGCGCCAGGGCCAGCTTCTCCAGCGTGGTCTTGCCGGAGCCGATGCGGCCGATGATGCCGACCTTTTCGCCCGGCTTGAGCTTGAAGGACACTTTCTTCAGCACCGGCTGCTTGCTGCCGGGATAGCTGAAGGTCACGTCGCGGAACTCAATGCCGCCGTGGAAGACCGGGCGATGCAGGAATTCGGCTTCTGCCGGACGTTCGATCGGCAGCTTCATATAGTTGTCGATCGAACCCAGCGAGGTGCGCGCGTTCTGGTACTGCATCAGCAGTCCGGCGACCTGGCCGAGCGGGGCCAGGCAGCGCCCGGCGATCATGGAGGCGGCGATGATGCCGCCCATCGATATGGCGGATTCCTGGGCCTGGTAGACGCCGATGATGACGACGGAAATCGACACCAGTTGCTGGATGGCCTGCACGAAGCCGACCGTGGACGACGAAATCAGCTTCAGTTTGCCGCCGGTCAGGGCGATGTACTCGGTGGCGCGCTCCCAGTTGCGCTGGATGGAGCCCTGCGCGTTGAGCGTCTTGACGGACTCCAGACCGGTCAGGGCCTCGACCAGGGTCGCATTGCGCTGCGACGAGGCCTGGTAGGAAGCCATGGTGAGGGATTCCATGCGGGCTTGCGCGGCCAGCGACACCAGCAGGATCAACACGATCGCGACCAGCGGCGGCAGCACCATCCAGGGCGAGATCCAGGCCAGCGCCAGCAGGAACAGCAGAATGAAGGGCAGGTCGACCAGGGTGGTGATGGTGGCCGATGCGATGAAGTCGCGGATGGATTCGAATGAACGCAGGTTGGCGGCGAAGGAGCCCACCGACACCGGCCGGCCTTCCATGCGCAGGTCCAGAACGCGTTCCATGATCTGCGCCGACAGGCGCACGTCGACCCGTTTGCTGGCGCTGTCCACCACGTGGGAGCGCGCAGTGCTCAGGATCATGTTGAAGATCACGACCAGGGTGATGCCGATGACCAGCACCCAAAGCGTTTCGACAGCGTTGTTCGGCACGACGCGGTCATACACGTTCATGGTGAACAGGGCATCGCCATCGCGAAGACGTTGATCAGCAGGGCGGCGATCAGCGCGTCGCGGTACAGGCGCCGGTTTTCCATGATGGCGGCCCAGAACCAATGGCGCTCGCGCACCTTGGCGACTTCGGGCGCACGCGCGTCGAAACGGAACTGCGGGCGCACGAAGCACACCAGTCCGGTGTATTGCGCAGATAGTTCCGCGGCGCTCATTTCCATGGAGCTGCCGCCCAGTTCGGGGTGGCTGACGACGTAGTTTTCGCCGTCTTTCTTCAGCAGCAGGCAGGCGCGTTCGCCGTTGAGCAGCAGGATCGCGGGCAGCAGGTCTTGCGAAATGCTTTCCAGCGTGCGCTTGACCACGCGGGCCGAGAGCTGGGCACGCGCGGCGGCGCGCGGCAGCAATGCCGGCGTCAGCTTGTGTTCTTCCAGCGGCAGGCCGGCCGACAGCGCCTGAGCCGTCGCCGTCACGCCATGCAGCCGGGTGATTTCAACCAGGCAGTCCAGCAGCGGGTCGTCGTGCGCCGCGCGCGCGTCAGCGCGCCACTCCCGGGCCGCCATTTCAGATAACTTGTCCATCTTCGTCATCCAGCAGGTCGAGGTGTTCGGAGAGGCGCGCGCGCTGTTGCTTGCGCTGGGTCAGCTTTTGTTGAGCCTGGATAGGCAGGTCGGTCATACGCAAGGTGCCATTGGCTATCAGCGCGTCGATCAGGTCTTCCAGGACGCGGACGAAGTCCGCATCCAGTTGTGAGAAGTCGTTGCCCTGTTTCTGCATATGGTCTCCTTGCGCTTGCATCGCCTAGGGTTTGGCCTTGGGCGAGTTTACCGGGATGAACGTGGGCGGCAGGTTGCCCTCGTTGTATTGCACGCGCACGGGCGCCAGGCGGGCCGAGTCGGGGATCGTCGAGTTGCAGAGCTTGATGACTTCGTCGGAGACTTCCAGCTTGCCGTTTTCTTCAGGCATTTCGTTGCGCGCGGGCTGCAGCGACAGCGCCGGCAGCAGCGCGTGCGACAGCGCCAGCCAGCGGTATTGCGCGATCTGCAGGTCATACAGCGCGTTGGTCAGGGCGCGGCGCGATTCGAACAATTCGTTTTCGGTGTCCAGCAAGTCCAGCAGCGAACGCTGGCCGATCTGGAATTGCTGGCGGTAGGCTTCGCGCACCTTGGTGGTGGCCACTTCGTGGTCACGCAGGAAGGGCAGCTTCTGGCTCAGGCTGGCGACGTTGTTCCAGGCCACGGCCAGGTCCTGCTGCACATTGCGGCAGGTGTAGTCGCGGATGTCGCGCGCGGCATAGGACTGCGCGGAGGTCTGGCGCACGCGGGCGGAGTCGGAGCCGCCGCGATACAGGTTGTAGCTCATGACAACCTGGACGCTGGAGTTCTGGATGTCGCGGTTTTGCGGCGTCGGGTCGTTCTGGTCGCGGCCGGTGGCGGCCACGAACTCGAACTTGGGCGAGAAAGCGCTCTTGGACGAGGCGACGCCTGCCTGGGCGGCCTGCAGCCCGGCCTGCTTGGACAGGAAGCTGGGGTTGCGGCGCAGCGATTCGTTGAAATCGGCGGGTTTGACCGGCAGCTTGCCGCTGATATCGGGCGTGGGCTGCATCGCTTCAGGGGGCAGGGCACCGGTGACGCGCTGGAAACGCTGTTGCACGTCCAGCAGGTTGGCGGTTTCGGTCATCAGGTTGGTCTGGGCCAGCGCCAGGCGCCCGCCGGCCTGTTCCAGGTCGACGCGGCGGCCCACGCCCGATTCGGCGCGCTCATTGATCTGCTTGAGCGTTTCTTCGTGCAGGGTGTAGTTCTGGCGCGCCAGCAGTTCCATGTCGCGATAGCGCTGCAGGTCGATGTAGGCCTGCACTGCGCCGAAGGCGGTGTTGTCGCTGGTCGCCAACAGGTCATAGAAGCGCGCCAGCTTGTCGAAGCCGGCTTGCTTGACGTCGTTGCTCGTACGGAAGCCGTCGAAAATCAGCTGACGCAATTCCACGCTATAGCCGGGGCGGTTCCAGCTCTGCGACCCGACTCCGGGCACGTTGTTGCGGTATTCGCGGCCCACATAGCCTTGCGCATTGATCTGCGGGAAGAACGCGCCGCGAGCGACGGCCTGGCCTTCCAGCGAAGCCTGGAAATCATGGTACTTGGCCTGGATTTCCGGGTTGCTGAGCAGGGTCTGCTCGACGACCTGGTTCAGAGTGACCCCAGCTGCCCCGGAGGCGGGGGCTGCTGACTGTGCAAATGCCGCAGGAACGAATGCCAGGGCAAGGACCGAAGTCGTGCTTTTGAGCAAAAACGAAGCCATAGTGATTATTCGCGAGTCGAGTTAGGAATTAATGGCCGCCATATTGTGTGGAAATGTCAGATTTGACGAGTCAATATTTGTTAATTCTTGACGAAGTTTTCCGGTCGGCAGTTTGGGTTTCTTCGCGCATCATCTCTTAATTAGCTTGAATTTGCACTAATTTCGCGATATTCCAGATTTGTGATCCGGTTTAATGCAGGATAAATGCGGTTTATTGCGCTTTATTTCGCGGTTTGGGTGAACACGGCGCACAACGATTATATCGGTTTGATAATTTTGTATCTGTTTTAAATACCCGAATTTGTATCTGTAACTGTTTGGTTGCGGTTCGATTGAGGTATGGAAATAAGACGAAGTGACCTCGCCATGTCTTAGCATGGTAGTGTTAGTACTGGTATATAAGGTGCAGTTGTACTAGGTTGAGACCCTGTGCATAATTCGCTCATGCCGCAGTGGCTGGCGCCCGGGATCGTTGTTTGAACCGCGCGCGGCACGAGCCGGATTGTCTATTTGCAGAGCGCATCCATGGCCCAAACTCTTTACGACAAACTCTGGGACGCCCACGTCGTCCATCAGGAATCAGACGGCACCTGTCTGCTCTATATCGACCGCCACCTGGTGCACGAAGTCACCAGCCCGCAGGCGTTCGAGGGCCTGGCGATGGCCGGCCGCAAGCCGTGGCGCACGGGCGCCAACCTGGCAGTCGCGGACCACAACGTGCCGACGCTGAACCGCGCCCAGGGCATCGACGATCCGATTTCGCGCCTGCAGGTGGACACGCTGGACGCCAACTGCGAAAAGTACGGCATCACCGAATTCCGCATGAATGACCTGCGCCAGGGCATCGTGCACGTGATCGGCCCGGAGCAGGGCGCGACCCTGCCCGGCATGACCGTGGTCTGCGGCGACTCGCACACCAGCACGCACGGCGCCCTGGGTGCGCTGGCCTTCGGCATCGGCACTTCCGAAGTGGAGCACGTGCTGGCGACCCAGACGCTGCTCATGAAGAAAGCCAAGAGCATGCTGATCAAGGTCGACGGCGAATTGCCCTTCGGCTGTACGGCCAAGGACGTGGTCCTGCACATCATCGGCATCATCGGCACGGCCGGCGGCACGGGCTACGCCATCGAGTTCGCCGGCAGCACGATCCGCGCCCTGTCCGTGGAAGGCCGCATGACCGTCTGCAACATGGCCATCGAAGCCGGCGCTCGTTCCGGCATGGTGGCGGTGGACGACAAGACCGTCGAGTACTTCCGCGGCCGTCCCTTCGCGCCCACGGGCGTGCTCTGGGATCAGGCGGTGGGCTACTGGCGCACCCTGCATACCGATGAGGGCGCCAAGTTCGACGCCGTGGTGCAAGTCAACGCCCGCGACATCAAGCCGCAGGTCACCTGGGGCACGTCCCCGGAAATGGTGCTGCCGGTGGATTCCCGCGTGCCGGACCCCGATCGCGAAAAAGACGACGTGCGCCGCAGCGGCATGGAGCGCGCGTTGCAGTACATGGGCTTGAAGCCGAACACGCCGCTTACCGATATCCGCGTGGATCGCGTGTTCATCGGTTCTTGCACCAATTCGCGCATTGAAGACCTGCGCGCGGCGGCGGCGGTCGCACGCGGCAAGCATGTGGCCTCCAATGTGCGCCAGGCCATGGTGGTGCCGGGCTCGGGCCTGGTCAAGCAGCAGGCCGAGCGCGAAGGGCTGGACAAGATCTTCATCGAGGCGGGCTTTGAGTGGCGCGAGCCGGGCTGCTCCATGTGCCTGGCCATGAACGCCGACCGCCTGGAACCGGGCGAGCGTTGCGCCTCCACCTCGAACCGCAATTTCGAGGGCCGGCAAGGGCAGGGCGGGCGCACCCATCTGGTCAGCCCGGCCATGGCCGCCGCAGCCGCCGTCGCCGGCCATTTCGTCGACGTCCGCACTTTCCGTTAAGCGTCACGCACCGAGTATCGACATCATGCAAGCATTTACCACTCACGAAGGCCTGGTGGCTCCGCTCGACCGCGAAAACGTGGACACGGACCTCATCATTCCCAAGCAGTTCCTCAAATCCATCCAGCGCACCGGCTTTGGTCCGAACCTGTTCGATGAACTGCGCTATCTGGACCATGGCGAACCCGGCATGGACAACAGCAAGCGTCCGCTGAATCCGGATTTCGTGCTGAACCAGCCGCGTTACCAGGGCGCTTCGGTGCTGCTGGCGCGCAAGAACTTCGGCTGCGGCTCCAGCCGCGAACATGCGCCCTGGGCGCTGACGCAGTTCGGTTTCCGCGCCATCATCGCGCCGTCCTATGCCGACATTTTCTTCAACAACAGCTTCAAGAACGGTCTCTTGCCCATCGTCCTGTCGGAACTGGAAGTCGCGCGCCTGTTCGACGAAGTGAAGGCTTTCCCCGGCTACAAGCTGCGCGTCGACCTCGACCGCCAGGTCGTGGTGGCCGCGGATGGGCGCGAGATGGGTTTCGACATCGAACCCTTCCGCAAGTACTGTCTGCTCAACGGCTTTGACGATATCGGGCTGACCCTGCGCCAGTCGGACAAGATCCGCGCCTTCGAGGCCGAGCGCCTGGCCCGTCATCCGTGGCTGGAAAGCCGTCCCATCGCCTGACGCCACCATTCTTCTGATTACAGGATCGTTTTCGTATGACTCACAGCATCGCAGTCTTGCCGGGTGACGGCATCGGCCCGGAAATCGTCGAACAGGCCGTGCGCGTCCTGAAGGCGCTGGACGTGTCCTTCGATATCAAGCAAGCGCCCGTGGGCGGCGCCGCCTTCGATGCGTTCGAGCATCCGCTGCCGCCGGCCACGCTGAACCTGGCCAAGGAATCGGACGCCGTGCTGTTCGGCGCCGTGGGCGACTGGAAGTACGACAGCCTGCCGCGCGAGTTCCGCCCCGAGCAGGCCATTCTGGGCCTGCGCAAGGCGCTGGGCCTGTTCGCCAACCTGCGTCCGGCCATCCTGTATCCGGAACTGGCCAGCGCTTCGTCGTTGAAGCCCGAGATCGTGTCCGGCCTGGACATCCTGATCATCCGCGAACTGACTGGCGACATCTATTTCGGCACGCCGCGCGGCGTGCGTTCCTCGCCCGACGGCGCCTTCACCGGCGAACGCGAAGGCTACGACACCATGCGCTACGCGGAATCCGAAGTGCGCCGCATCGCGCGCATCGGCTTCGAATCGGCGCGCAAGCGCAACAAGAAGCTGTGCAGCGTGGACAAGGCCAACGTGCTGGAGACCTCGCAGTTCTGGCGCGACATCGTCATCGAAGTGGCGCGCGAGTATCCCGACGTGGAACTGTCGCACATGTATGTCGACAACGCCGCCATGCAGCTGGTGCGCAACCCGCGCCAGTTCGACGTCATCGTGACCGGCAATCTGTTCGGCGACATCCTGTCCGACGAAGCGGCCATGCTGACGGGCTCGATCGGCATGCTGCCTTCGGCTTCGCTGAACGCCGGCGGCCAAGGCTTGTACGAGCCCAGCCACGGTTCCGCGCCCGATATCGCCGGCCAAGGCATCGCCAATCCGCTGGCGACCATCCTGTCCGCGGCCATGCTGCTGCGCTATTCGCTGAATCTGGCGCCGCAGGCTGACCGCATCGAGGCCGCCGTGCGCCGGGTGCTGGCCGACGGCCTGCGCACCGCCGACATCTTCGAGCCGGGCACGACCAAGGTCGGCACGGCGCAGATGGGCGACGCAGTGCTGAAAGCGCTGGCCTGATCTTCTCGGGATCGAGCCGCCGGGCGCCCGTGCGCCTGGCGGTTGAAGCGCCGTAAAACAAGGGGCAGCCCGGCTGGGCCGCCCCTTGTTTTGCTGTTGTGGCATCGCCTCGAAAGCGCTCTGTATCCATTGCGGCCCCTATTATTTCTAGCTGCGCCGCAACATCCGGCCGTGCATTCTGATAAATTGTTGAATTGCACGGCTTTTTCCCCTGGACCCTAGTCTCCACACCTTTAAAGAGCGATTGAAATGAATCAAGCAGTAGGCCTTGTCGGCTGGCGCGGTATGGTCGGCTCGGTGCTCATGCAACGCATGCGCGACGAGAACGACTTCGCACTGATCGAACCGGTGTTTTTCTCCACCAGCAACGCTGGCGGCGCCGCGCCCACTTGGGCCACTGGCGCAGGCCCGCTGCAAGACGCCTACAACATTGACGCTCTGAAAAAACTGCCGATCATCGTGACGGCGCAAGGCGGCGACTACACCTCCGAGGTCTATCCCAAGCTGCGCGGCGCAGGCTGGAACGGCATCTGGATCGATGCCGCCAGCACCCTGCGCATGGCCGATGACGCCATCATCGTGCTGGATCCGGTCAACCGCCCGGTCATTGACGCGGCGCTCAAGCGCGGCGTGCGCAACTTCATCGGCGGCAACTGCACCGTCAGCTGCATGCTGATGGGCCTGGCCGGCCTGTTCAACAACGACCTGGTCGAATGGATGACCTCCATGACCTACCAGGCTGCTTCCGGCGGTGGCGCGCAGCACATGCGCGAGCTGCTGACCCAGTTCGGCGAGATCAACGGGTCGGTCAAGTCGTTGCTGGACGATCCCGCGTCGGCCATCCTGGAAATCGACCGCGGCGTGCTGGCCAAGCAAAAGGATCCGGCGCTGCCCCACGAGCACTTCGGCGTGCCGCTGGGTGGCAACCTGATTCCCTGGATCGACAAGGACCTGGGCAACGGCATGTCCAAGGAAGAGTGGAAGGGCGAGGTCGAGACCAACAAGATCCTGGGCCGCGGCGCCGCCTTCGGCACGCCCGCCACGCCGATCGACGGCCTGTGCGTGCGCATCGGCGCGATGCGCTGCCACAGCCAGGCGCTGACCATCAAGCTCAAGCGCGATGTGCCGCTGGACGAGATCGAAGCGCTGATCGCCGAAGGCACGCAGTGGGCCAAGGTCGTACCCAACACCAAGGAAGCCACGGTTTCCGCGCTGACGCCGGTCGCCGTTACCGGCACGCTGGACATTCCCGTGGGCCGTCTGCGCAAGCTGTCGATGGGCTCGCAGTACCTGGGCGCTTTCACCGTGGGCGACCAGCTGCTGTGGGGCGCCGCCGAGCCGCTGCGCCGCATGCTGCGCATCGCGCTGGCCGAAGCCTGATGCCGTTGCAGGCGGCGTTCGGCGCCGCCTGAGCAGGCACGCAAGGCAAGCAAGGGCACCTCAGGGTGCCCTTGCCGTTTGCAGGGCGTCTGTACCGTGTCGGCGGACAGGCCTGCCAGCAAGCGCGGCCGGGCCTTTCAGGTTTGTGAAATGCGCATGATCCATTACACTTTTCCCGTGAATTGATGCCAGTTCTCACCGATATGGCGTGATCCGGCTCCAGCCCGCAAGTCGACTACAAGACGGAATTCCAGCTTATGACCCAGCGTTCGCGCCAAGTGAAGCATGCCCGCCGTTTAAAAGCCCTGCAGTGGGCGATTGCGCTGGCGATTGGCTCAAGCGTGTGCAGTACCGCCATGGCCATGCGCGTGGGGCATTCGCGGGTGGTTTCCGTGCCGGGCGCGCCGCTGCAGGCGGTGGTGGGATTGCAGGAACTCACGCCCGAGGAAATCGCATCGCTCAAGGTGTCGGTGGCCGACGAGGCCTCCTGGCAACGCGCGGGCCTGAAACCGCCGGTCCCGCTGGCAAGCATGGTGGTCCGGGTTGAGGACGGCCTGGACGCCACGCGCAAGAATCTGCGCGTGCGGGCCTCGCAGCCGCCGGCCAGCGGCGCGGTTGATCTGCTGCTGGATATCAGCTCCAGCTCCGGGCAGCGCCAGGTGCAGGTCAGCATCCTGGTGCCGTTGCGCGGCACCACGGCCGATGTGACGCCGGCCGCGGTCGGCACGCCGGGGCGTGCGGCGGGATCGCGTTCGGTCAACGTGAAGTCCGGCGACAATCTTTTCGCGATCGCGCAGCGCAATGCCGTGCCCAACGCGTCGGTCTATCAGATGCTGGTGGCCTTGTGGCGCGCCAATCCCGAGGCATTCATCCAGAACAATATGAATCTGGTGAAGGCTGGCCAGAGGTTGACGATTCCCGACGCGGCTACCGTGCGCGCGGTGGATCCGGCCGAAGCGCGGCGCATCTTCAATGAGCATGCCGAGGCATTCGCGAAGTACCGCGCGCGCATCGGCGCGGCGGCCGGCGCGAATCCGTCCGTGGTCCAGGGGCAGGGCGCGGCTTCGGGCAGCGTTGCGCCTCCCGCTGATGCCGGGGCGGCCAGCGCATCGCCGCCGCAGGATCGCGTTCGCTTGTCCTCCGGGCAGGCGCAAGACAGCGCGTCGGCTCAAGCCGAGGCGCAGGCTGACGCCAGGACGTCGAGCGAGCGCGCCATGGCCGATGTCCAGGGGCGTGTGAGCCAACTGCAGAGTAATGTCGACGATTTGAACAAGGCGGTGGCACAGCAGGGCGCCGCTGGTGCAACGGGCGCTTCGGGTGCAACCGGCGCTTCGGGTGCAACCGGCGCTTCGGGTGCAACGGGCGCTTCGGGCGCAGCGGGCGCTTCGGGTGCAGCGGGCGCTTCGGGTGCAGCGGGCGCTTCGGGTGCAACGGGCGCTTCGGGTGCAGCGGGCGCTTCGGGTGCAACGGGCGCTTCGGGTGCAACGGGCGCTTCGGGTGCAGCGGGCGCTTCGGGAGCAGCGGGCGCTTCGGGTGCAACGGGCGCTTCGGGTGCAGCGGGCGCTTCGGGTGCAACGGGCGCTTCGGGTGCAGCGGGCGCTTCGGGAGCAGCGGGCGCTTCGGGTGCAACGGGCGCTTCGGGTGCAACGGGAGCTTCGGGTGCGGCAGGCGCTCCGGGTGCGGCAGGCGCTTCGGGTGCGGCGGGCGCTGCGGGTGCGGCAGGCGCTGCGGGTGCGGCAGGCGCTGCGGGTGCGGCAGGCGCTGCGGGTGCGGCAGGCGCTGCGGGTGCGGCAGGCGCTCCGGGCGCGGCAGGCGCTCCCGGCGCAACAGGAACGGCAGGAGCCGCGAGCACTCCCGGCGCCGCCGGCGCTTCTGGGACACCTTCGCCAGATCAGGCCGCCGGTACGCCGGCAGGCAAGGATTCTGCCTCGGACATGCCTGCGTGGCTGGCCGACAATCTGCTCGTTATCGTCACCGCAGTGCTGGCGCTGATCGCATTCGCGATTGCCTGGCTCTTGCGCCGGGCCGGCGCGCGGCGCGGGGACGATGACGAGGAAACCTACGAATTCAACGAGCCAGCGCTGGATACGGCGGCGCTGAACCGCAAGCTCGGAAGCATCAATCTCGACCTGGACGAACCGCCCACGGACGAACCGCACCGTGTCGGCGGGCCACGGGTTTGATACATGTCTAGAGTTGCATTGGGGCTGGCGTATGACGGCTCCGCCTGGCAGGGTTGGCAGACACAGCCGCATCGGCAAACGGTGCAGGACACGCTGGAGGCCGCCCTGGGCAGTTTTTGTGGTGTGGAAGGGCCGGTCGCGACCATCTGCGCCGGCCGTACGGACACCGGTGTGCACGGCGCGATGCAGGTAGTCCATCTGGACACCGAGCTCGATCGCCGGATGGAATCCTGGGTCCGGGGGGTGAATGCCTTCCTGCCACCCAGTATTTCGGTCCAGTGGGCGCAGCCGGTATCGGACGAATTCCACGCGCGATTTTCCGCGCGCGCCCGCACCTACGTTTATCTGTTGTGGCGCGGCCGCGTTCGGCCTGCGTTGTGGGCCGGGCGGGCTGGCTGGTGTTTTCAGCCGCTGGACGTCGATGCCATGCGGGCCGCGGCAAACGCCTTGCTGGGCGAGCATGACTTTTCCAGCTTCCGTTCCTCGCAATGCCAGGCCAAGCATCCCGTGCGTCATCTCTACCGGCTGGACATCGATGAACGCGGGCCGTTCCTGGTGTTCACCCTGAAGGCCAATGCCTTCCTGCATCATATGGTGCGCAACATCATGGGCGCACTATTGCAGATCGGGCAAGGGCGCGAATCGGTGGACTGGATGGCGCAGTTGCTGTCCTGGCGCGACCGCAAGCGGGGCGCGCCGACCTTCGCGCCCGATGGGCTGTACCTGTCCGCCATCGATTATCCGGAAGCGTTCGGCCTGGATGAGCTCGACGGGGGATCGCAGTTGCTGTCGCCGTTTACTCAAACCTATTAGGGTTGTCGCCGGCAACGGCGATGCCTGTCCATATTCGATGGAGGCTCTTGCCATGCAACGCCGCGCGTTTTTGAAGCAGACCGCCCTGGGCGGCGCCGCCCTGGTCGCTCCGGCGTTCGCGCAGGAAGTCCCGTCGACCGAGGAAAACGCCAGCGCTGTCCCGTCGGAACCGCCGTCGGCTCCGCAAGAGGCTCCGGCCAGTCCGCCGCCCGCTCCGGTGGCCGCGCCCGAAGCGCCCGCGGTGGTGGCAGCCCCATCCAAAGTCGCATGGCGGCTGGCCTCCAGTTTTCCCAACGAGTCTCCCACCTTGTTCGCCGGCGCCGAAGACGTGGCGCGTTACGTGAACGAGGTGACCGACGGGCGCTTCAGCATCGAGATCTTTCCCGCCGGCGACCTGGTGCAGCCGGGCCAGGTGCTGGAAGCCGTGCAGCACCGCGTCGTCGATTGCGGCCATACGGCGTCGACCCGCTACTTCGATATCGACCCGGCGCTGTGCTTTGACGCCGGCGTGCCGTTCGGCCTGAACACGCGGCAGATGAATGCGTGGATGACGCAGGGCGAAGGCCTGGCGCTCACGCGCGTGCTGTTCGACAAGTACAACATCCTGAACTTTCCCTGCGGCTATACCGGCGCGCAGATGGGCGGCTGGTTTCGCGGGGAAATCAAGACCGTGGACGACCTGCGGGGGCTCAAGGTGAAGGCCGGCGGGTTCGCCCGCCATGTGCTGGCGCGGATGGGCGCGACGCCCGTGGACGTTCCGGTGGCCGAAGCCTATGGCGCGCTGGAGCAGGGCGTCGTGGACGCCGTGGCGTGGATCGGCCCGTACGACGATGAAAACCTGGCTCTCTATAAAGTGGCCAGGAATTACTATTTTCCGGGCTGGTGGGCGGGCACGCTGCAGCTGTCCTTGTATGTGAACCAGGACGCCTACGACGAGTTGCCCAAGCCGTATCAGTCCGCTTTGACGCTGGCATGCCGCATGGCGACTGCCAACATGATCGCCAAGTACGACGCTGGCAATCCGGACGCGCTGCGCCGGCTGGTGTCGCGCGGTGCGCAGTTGAAGGCGTTTCCCAAGCCGGTCCTGCAGGCGAGCTACGAGGCGTCGCTGGCCACCTACCAGGAAATGAGCGCCAAGGATCCCATGTTCAAGAAGCTGTACGACAGCATGGCGGCGTTTCGTGACAAGGAAACGCCCTGGTTCCGTCTGGCCGAGGGCAGTTTCGACAATCTCGTGGCCACCATGGGCCAGCCCGCCGCGTAGGCGGTGCCTGCACGCCGGATATACTGATTCGACCAGCCGCGCAGGGCGGCCAAGCAAGCGAAGAGTTTCATGCGCACACGCATCAAGATCTGTGGATTGACCCGGGAACAGGACATTGACGCCGCCGTTGCGGCGGGCGTCGATGCGATCGGTTTTGTGTTTTACGCCAAGAGCAAGCGTTGCCTGACGCCGACGCGCGCAGCTCAGTTGCGGCGCATGGTGCCGGCCTTTGTCGACGTGGTGGCCTTGTTCGTGAATGCGCAAGAGGCCGAGGTGCAGGCCGTGCTGGACCAGGTCAAGCCGGAGCTGCTGCAGTTCCATGGCGATGAAACGCCGCAGGATTGCGCGCGCTACGGTCATCGCTTTCTAAGGGCATTCCGTGCCGGCGCGCCCGGCCTGGATACCGCGGAAAGCCTGGCCTCTTCGTGCCGCGCCTATGGCGAAGCCGCGGGCTGGCTGTTCGACAGCTACAGCGCGGGATACGGCGGCAGCGGCCATGGCTTCGACTACACCCTGTTAGACGAGGTGAGGGCCGATCCGGTGTCGCGGCCCCTGATTCTGTCGGGCGGCTTGAACGCAGAAAACGTCGGGCAGGCGGTGGAATTGGTCAGGCCTTGGGCGGTCGATGTGAGTAGCGGCGTGGAGCTTGAGCAAGGAATTAAAAGTTCTGATAGAATCTCGTTCTTCGTTGCTGCAGCGCAAGCGGCAGACGCGAAGCTGAAGGGAAATTAGTTAGTGCAGTGCAGGCGGTTTGAAGCGGTGCGGCAATGCTGAAAAGCGGTGCTTAAAGTTTCTTGGAACAAGTTCCTAAGAACGGACTCTTCAAAACGCGTTGCGCAAGGAAGTTTGAAGGCATGCGAAAGTGAACGCCGCAAATTTCGAAGCGCAATAAATAATGCAAAAAATCTTGTTAGACGATTTGCATAGTTTAAAAAAGCACTATATAATTCTTCTTCTTTGCAGGCGGTTAGCTCAGCTGGTTAGAGCGCCACGTTGACATCGTGGAGGTCGTTGGTTCGATTCCAATACCGCCTACCAAATTCCTGCAAAGTGCTGTCAAGCACGGCAAAGAGAAAGCCGCTAGATCCATGATCTGGCGGCTTTTTTGTTTTCAGCTCGCAAAATGCGGGGAATCGAAGGCCTGGTGCAATGATTAACGCGTCTTCAGATTACAGCCCATTCTTGGGCGCGTTCAGGATAAGGCGCAACCCCAGCGCGGAAATGACGCCTGCGGCACCTCTATCTATCCATTTCTTCGCGCGCAAATAAACTTCTCGCGGGCCTTTGGTCGAAAAGCAAAGCGCCACGATGGCATACCAGCCGAACTCGACCAGGAATACCAGCGGCGGCAGCGCGAAGTAAATCCATGCTGGCGGGTGCTGGGGCAGCAACGCGGCGAAAATGCTTCCATACCAGATCGCAGTTTTGGGATTGCTTAACTGGGTCGTCAGTCCGATCCAGAAGGAACTCCGTCCATTGCGAGAGGCCACGGCGGCGCCACCGGGCAAGGCGAAAGGTTGCTTGGCGCTACGCCAGATCCGGCCAGCGATGTAAAGCAGATAGGCGCCGCCTGCGATTTTCAGCGTGACATAAAGCCATTCCACGCTTTGCAGCAGAGAATACAGGCCCGCCAGCGCCAGGCCGGCGAACAGCATGCCGCCTGCGCCCATGCCGAAGGCCGAGGCCAGGCCGTCCCAGCGGGACTGGCCGATGGCCTTGCGCGCGACGATGATGAAACTTGGCCCGGGCAACATGGCTCCGAGCCACAGTGCACCGAGAATCGCGAGTATGGATGCGAGAGGAGTCATGATCGTTTGGGAGGCTGAAGCCGCGGGAGGCTTTGATTCTTCCACGAAAGCCGGACCCTGCAAAGGACGGCGTAGCGCCTGTCGCTGGCAGACGTCTTGCAGTTTTTGTATCAGCCGCCTGCCAGCGCCGCCGACGCGGCGAGCCCCTGATGCGTCACCCGCGGCGCTGCCTGTATTGGCGGCGACGGCTCATCCCGCAGGCGAAACACGCCCACGGCTTGCAACAGTTCGGCCGCCTGTGTTTGCAAGGCGGTAGAGGCGTCCGCGGCTTGCGCGACCCGGGCCGCATTCTGCCGGGTCAGCTCGTCCATCTGGGTCACCGCCTGGTTGACTTCGTCGATGTCCGTGGCCTGCGCGCGTCCCGCGTCGCCGATCTGGCTGACGATGCCGGCCACGCGCTCGATACTGGCCACGACTTCGCGGATCACGTGGGCGGCATGGTCGGCCTGGCGGAACCCGTCGCCGGTCTTGGTCAGCGAACCGTCGATCAGGCCGCGGATTTCGCGCGCGGCGCTGGCGCTGCGTTGCGCCAGCGCGCGCACCTCGGTGGCCACGACGGCGAAGCCGCGTCCGCTTTCGCCGGCGCGGGCCGCTTCCACTGCCGCGTTCAAGGCGAGGATGTTGGTCTGGAAGGCGATGCTGTCGATCAAGCCGGTAATCTCGGAAATCTTCTTGGCCTCTTGCTGGATTTCTCCCATCACGGCCGCGACGCCGGCGACAGCCGTGCTGCCGGTGTCGACGATGCGCCGGGCTTCGTCGCTCAGTTCACGGGCATGCTGCGCATTGGTGGCGTTGTCGTGGACGTTCGCCGCCAGGTCGCGCATGGATGTCACGGTGCGCTGCAGCGAATCGGCCTGGGTGCGGGTGCGTTCCTCCAGTTGCTGGTTGTCCTGCATGATGTCGCGCGACGCTGCCGAGAGGGCGGTTGCGGTGGTCCGGACCCCGCTCATGGTCCGGTGCACGGCATCCATCGTGGCTTTGAAGCTCTGCCCCAGGCGGCTATCCATGCTCAAGCCGCCGAAGCGCAAGTCGAACACGCCGGCCTCGCGGCCTATATGCGCGCTGAGCCGGGCCAGTTCCTCGGCTGCTACCGCGGCCCGCTCCATTTTCCAGGCCAGCCAGCCCAGCGCGGCGGCCTGCACCACCACGTAGACCGCATGCAGAAGCACCATGGGCAGGCTGGGTTCCGTGAAGCAGATCGTCCCGTAGCCCCACTGTTGCAGGAAATTGAACGACAGGTGGTGCAGCGCGATGACCACTGCCGCGCACAGGATCGTGCGCCAGTCGCGATAGGCCAGGAGCAGTGAGAGCAGCACGAAAATGCCGAAATGAATCTCGGCCATGCCGGACATCAAATGGATATGGAGCGCGGCCAGCACCATCAGGCCACAGGCGACGGTCAAACGCGTGCTCAGCCGGCCGGGTCGCCAGAGTATCAGCAGCGAGGGAATGCCTGCGCCGGCCAGGCCGACTGCGATGGCGGCGCCCCAACGCCCGTACTGCGGGGCCATGCACAATCCGACGGCGAACAGCAGCCAGAGCAGGGGCAACATCGCCCGGTCGGTCCGGCGGTACGAGTCTTCCAGCAAATCGCTTGCGTTGCGCATGGCATTTCCTCGCGACGGAAAGCGCGGAACCCCGCGCACGTACGATTTTTATTCAATAATTCCAATTTGTGAATATATATTCCAATTTATTCATATTTGTCCCAAATACGCCACCGACCGGACCGGGGCGTCGGAGCGCCGCCGCCGACTTGCGCAGCGCGTTTGAAGCGACTGGAAAACCTGGGATATCCTGCTGCCCATCATGATGAGAGTACTGTGGCTCTGCCTGGGTTGCCTGATGCTGGCATTGGGTGTGATCGGCGCGTTTCTGCCCGTCATGCCGACGACCATATTCCTGATCCTGGCGGTCGCCTGCTTTTCGCGCTCTTCGCCGCGGCTGGAGAAGTGGCTGCTGGATAGCCCGACCTACGGTCCCGCGCTGCGCGCCTGGCGGGACCAGGGCGCCGTGTCGCGCAAGGGCAAGACCTACGCCTGCCTGGGCATGGCCGTGGGCTACGTGCTGTTCTGGTGGGGCGCGCATCCGTCGTGGATGCTGGCCGCCGCCGTCGCCGTGTTTTTCCTGGCCAGCGCGGCCTACGTCGTTACGCGGCCGGCTCCGCAGGGGCCGCAAGCCGGCAGCGGCCAGGCCCCCCAATAGCCGCCAGCGTCAGTGCGAATGGCGGGGATCGCCCCGCGTTTCCACCACTTTCAGGTACAGCGTCGCAGGCTCCAGGCAGCCGCCGGTCGAAAGCTGACCGACCAATTGCCGGTAGAGTTCTTGCCAGGGCGTCTGCGAAGCCGGCGCCTGGTACGGCGGTTCCAGCTTGCGGCGTTCCATTTCGGTTTCGTCCACCAGCGCGGTGACCGAACGCTGGTTCAGGTCGACACGGATGCGGTCACCCGTGCGCAATAGCGTCAGGCCTCCGCCCACCGCAGCTTCCGGAGACATGTTCAGGATGGACGGGCTGGCCGAGGTGCCGCTCTGGCGGCCGTCGCCCAGGCAGGGCAGCGAGTCTATACCGCGCTTGAGCAGATGCGAGGGCGGCGCCATGTTGACCACTTCGGCGCTGCCCGGGTAGCCCACGGTGCCGGCGCCGCGAATCACCAGGATGCAATGCTCGTCGATGTTCAGGGCAGGGTCTTCGATGCGCGCGTGGTAGTCCTCCGGGCCTTCGAAGACGATGGCACGCGCTTCGAAGGCGTTCTCCGAACCGGGCTCCGACAGGTAGGCGCGGCGGAAGGCTTCGCCCACGACCGACATCTTGATGATCGCGCTGTCGAAGAAATTGCCGGACAGGACGATGAATCCCGCGCGGTGCTTGAGCGGCGCGTCGCAGCTGCGGATGACATCGGCATTGTTGGTCTTGGCCGTGGCCGCGATCTCGCCGATGGTCTTGCCGGACACGGTGCCGCAATCGGTATGCAGGCGGCCGGCCGCCGCCAGTTCATGCAACACCGCCGGGACGCCGCCCGCGCGGTGAAAGCCTTCGCCCAGATGCTCGCCCGCAGGCACGCAGTTGACCAGCAGCGGCACGTCTTCGCCCAAGCGCTGCCAGTCGTCCAGGCTCAGGTCTATGCCAGTGTGGCGGGCGATGGCGATGAGATGCGGCGGGCAGTTGCTGGAGGCGCCCAGCGCCGAGGCCACGACGATGGCGTTCTCGAAAGCCTGGCGCGTCAGGATATGAGACGGGCGCAAGTCCTCGCGCACCATGTCGCAGATGCGCAGCCCGGTGGCGTAGGCCATCTGGCCGCGTTCGCGGTAGGGCGCGGGAATGCTGGCGCAGGTGGGCAGCGACATGCCCAACGCTTCGGCCAGCGAGTTCATCGACAGCGCCGTGCCCATGGTGTTGCAGTGGCCGATGGATGGCGACGACGCCGTGGCCAGCGTCATGAAGCCTTCGTAGTCCAGCTTGCCCGCGGCCATCAGGTTGCGCGCATGCCAGATGACGGTGCCGGAGCCGACGCGCTGGCCGTCGTGCCAGCCGTCCAGCATCGGTCCGCCGGACAGCACGATGGCGGGAATGTCGACGGTGGCCGCGGCCATGAGGCAGGCGGGCGTGGTCTTGTCGCAACCGGTCGTCAGGACCACGCCGTCCAGCGGATAGCCGTGCAGGATCTCGACCAGGCCGAGGTAGGCCAGGTTGCGGTCCAGCGCGGCGGTGGGGCGCCGGCCCTGTTCGGCCAGCGGATGCACGGGAAACTCCATGGGGATGCCGCCCGCGTCGCGGATGCCGGCCTTGATGCGCTCGGCCAGCGCCAGATGATGCCGGTTGCAGGGCGCCAGGTCGCTGCCGGTCTGGGCGATGCCGATGATCGGCCGCCCCGATTGCAGTTCCTGGCGCGTCAGGCCGTAGTTGAGATAGCGCTCGACATAGATGGCCGTCATGTCGGCGTGCGCCGGATCATCGAACCACTTCTGGCTGCGCAGTTTGCGGGGAGTCTGGGACATGGGATTCTCGTTTACAGCGGTTGCGTGGCGGCCCGGCGCGCGTCCGGGCCGCAAAAGGCCTAGTTGCGCGCCTTCTGGATTTCGTCGTTGAGCTGCTTGACCAGCTCGGGGCCGAGGTCCTGCGTGTACTTGTCGACCACCGGCTGCACCTTCTGGCGCATGCGCGCGATCTCTTCGGGCGATACCGTATTGATCTTCATGCCAGCCTTCTCCAGCGTGGTCATGGCCTTCTGCGAATCGGCGCGGCTGTCCTGGCGTTCGAAGTCGCGCGAGGACGCGGCGGCCTGGCGGATCAGCTTCTGTTCTTCCGGCGACAGGGTGTCCCACCATTTCTTGGACGCCAGCACCACCCAGGGCGTGTAGACGTGGCGGGTAATGGTCAGATAGGGCTGCACCTCGTAGAACTTGCTGCTCTGGATGGTGGTGATGGGGTTTTCCTGGCCGTCCACGGTGCGGGTTTCCAGCGCGGTGAACAGTTCGGAGAACGGCATGGGCACGGCGTTGGCGCCCAGCGTGTTGAAGACGCCCAGCGCGATCTGGTTCTGCATCACGCGCAGCTTGATGCCTTGCAGGTCTTCCGCGCGCGCGATGGGGCGCTTGGAATTGGTCATGTTGCGAAAGCCGTTTTCCCAATAGACCAGGCCGACGATGCCCTTGGCTTCCAGCTTCTTCAGCATGTCCTGACCCATCGGGCCGTCCAGCACGGCGTCCGCTTCCTTTTCGCTGTTGAAGAGGAAGGGCAGGTCGAACACGCCGAACTCCTTGACCATGCCGGCCAGGGGCGCGGTGGATCCCACCATCATTTCCTGCACGCCGCCCACCAGCGCGCTTTGCATCTGTTCGTCCGAGCCCAGGTTGGCCGAGCCGAAGGTCTTCATCTTGAGCTTGCCGCCGCTGATTTTTTCCAGCTCCTGCGCCAGGTGGCGCGCGGCGCGTCCCTGGACGCTTTCCTCGTTCAGGCCGTAGCCGAAACGGATCAGGCGCGGTTTGACGTCGGCGGCGGACGCGACGCCGGCGATAGCGCAGGACAGCGCCGTCGCCAGGACAAGCATGCGGGTCTTGAAACGGGTGATCATGGTGCTCCTCCTTGGGGGTTTTTCTAATGCATCCAGCGTGCGGGGACGGTGATCAGCTCGGGGAAGATCACCAGCAGGACCAGCAGCAGCGTGTAGGCGACGACGTAGCGCCACACGCCCCTGCAGATGGTTTCCATATTGATGCGGGCGACGCCGCAGACCACGTTGAGCACGGTGCCCACCGGCGGCGTCAGCAGGCCCACGCAACCCACCATGACGAACATCACGCCGAAATAGACGGGGTCGATCCCGGCCTTGGTGACCACAGGCATCAGCACCGGCGCCAGGATCAGGATGGTGGGCGTCAGGTCCATCACCGTGCCTACCAGCGTCAGCAGCACCAGCAGGGCGAACATCAGCAGCTTGGGCTGGTCCAGTACGGGTTCCAGCAACGCGATCAGGTCCTGCGGCATGTCGGCCAGGGTGATCATGTAGGACGAGACCATGGCGGCGGCCACCAGGAACATGACGATGGCGGTGGTGCTGGCGGCGTTGATGAAGAGCGGCGCCAGGTCGCGCACGCTGATTTCCCGGTAGACGAACAGGCTCACCAGCAACGCGTAGACCGCGGCGACGACGGCTGCCTCGGTCGGCGTGAAGATGCCGCCGCGCAGGCCGCCGATGATGATGACGGGCAACATCAGGGCCCACAGCGATTCGCGCAGCGCCTTCCAGCGCTTGCTCCACGGCTCGCGCGGCGAGGGCTTGATGCTGCCGTGCTTGCGCGCCACCCAGGTCCAGACCGCAACCAGGGTCAGGCCCATCATCAGCCCGGGCGCGATGCCGGCGAAGAACAGCTTGGTGATCGACACGTTGGTGGCGACGCCGAAGATGATGAACGAGATCGAGGGCGGAATGATGGGCGCGATGATGCCGCCGGCCGCGATCAGCCCCGAGGCCTGGCCCGCGTCGTAGCCTCTTTCGCGCAGCATGGGAATGAGCAGCGAGCCCAGCGCCGCGGCGTCGGCCACGGCCGAGCCGGACAGCGCGGCCAGCAGCACGCTGGCGAAGATGGCGACATAGCCCAGGCCGCCCTGGATGTGGCCCACGAAGGTGCTGGCCAGATTGACGATGCGGCGCGAAATGCCGCCGGCGTTCATCAGTTCGCCGGCCAGCATGAACAGCGGCACCGCCATGAGGGTGAAGCTATTGGCGCCAGACAGCATGTTCTGCGCCAGGATCTGGGTATCGAAAAAGTCCAGCTGGAACATCATGGCGATCGCGCTGAGCAGCAGCGCGAAGGCGATAGGCATGCCGAGGGCGATCAGCCCCAGCAGCACGAGCAGGAAGACGGTCAGGATCATTGCGGGCGTCCGGGCGGGGTGGGGGAGTTGGAGGCGGAGCCGTCAGACCAGCGGGTCTTCGGGGCTGGATTCCGCCGGCAAGGGCCCGCCCGCAAGGACGCGCACCAGATCGATCAAGGTCAGGATGCCCATGGCGGCAGCCGCATAGAGCGCCGCGGCGTTGAACACCGCCAGCGACATGCCGGTCACAGGCAACACCGTGTCCAGGCCGATGACGGTCTGGGTCCAGCTGCCCTCGGCCATCAGCCACAGCACCCACAGCGTCAGCAACTGGCAGAACACGTGCGAAGCGCGGCGGGCGGCGGGGCCGAAGCGTTCCACCAGCATGGTGACGCCGATGTGCTGATGCGAGCGCAGCGCTATCACCGAACCCAGGAAGATCATCCAGACGAAGGCCAGCCGGGAGATCTCGTCGGAGACGTTGATGCCGGAATTGAACAGGTAGCGCAGCGCGACGTTGCCGAACAGCAGCACCACCATGACGGCCAGACAGGCCACCATCAGCCAGGTCTGCAGCGCGAAGCACCAATTGGCGGCGCGGGCCAGCGGCGTGCCGCCAGGCCGCCCCGGGGGGGAAGCTTGCATGCTTGTCTCCTATCCGTTTCCCGGAATTTTTTAGGGTTATGCTGTGCGAAATGTTAGCGCTAACATTTTGCGTTTGGCAAGCCCCAGTTTTTTACGTCAGACTACGCGCTCAACAACCGATGCCGAGGACCGATGTCCATCCGTAAACCCCGCAGTTCACGCGCCGGCCGCGTCACCATGCAGGATGTCGCGCGCCACGTGGGCGTGAGCGCGATCACGGTATCGCGGGCGTTGCGCACGCCGGACAAGGTGGCGGAGGAATTGCGGCTGCGCATTGCGCGGGTGTGCCAGGAACTGGGTTACGTGCCCAACCATGCGGCCAGCGCGCTGGCGTCGGCGCGTTCGCAGACCATCGTGGCGCTGATTCCGTCGCTGAGCAACGTGGTGTTCGTCGACATCATCGCGGGGATCAAGGAAGAGCTGGACCGGCACGGCTACCACATGCTGATCGGCGTGACCGGCTATGCGCCGGACGAAGAGGAGGCTCTGCTGCGCAAGTATCTGCAGCACGCGCCCGACGGCCTGATCCTGACCGGCATCGACCACAACCCGGGCGTATGGGACCTGCTGGACACGCAGCGCATTCCCACCGTGCACACGATCGAGACGCTGGACGGCGGCGAGCACATGAGCGTGGGCTTTTCGCAGTTCGATTCCGGCTATGCCGCCGGCCGCCATCTGGTGGAGCGGGGCTACCGCCGTATCGGCATCGTCGGTGCGCAGCTGGATCCGCGGTCGCTGCGCCGCTGCGAAGGCTGCCGCCAGGCGCTGCGGGATGCGGGCCTGTATGACCCGGCTCTGGAAATCATGACGCCGGAGAAATCATCCATCGGCCTGGGAGCCTCGCTGCTGGAAGCGCTGCGCACGCGCCATCCCGACTGCGACGCGCTGTTCTTCTGCAACGACGACCTGGCCCAGGGCGCGGTGTTCCAGTGTGGAAGGCTGGGCGTGCCGGTGCCGGAACGCATGGCCATCGTCGGCTTCCACGACGTGGCGGGCACGGCCTGGACCACGCCGCCGCTGTCGACCATCGCCACGCCGCGCTACCAGATCGGCGTATCGGCCGCGAACCTGTTGATGCGCCATCTGGCGGGCGAAGCCGTCGCCGAGCGCCATGTGGACCTGGGCTTCAAACTGGTCCAGCGCGAGACCAGCTGAACGCAATCCTCAGCCCCGGCGCAGCGCCAGGAACACGCCGGAGGCGATGATCAGCGCCATGCCGGCCAAGGCCAGCCCATCGGGCGGACGCTGGAACCAGAAGGTGCTGAACAGTACCGCCAGCAGCAGCTGGAAGTAGTTCAGGGGCGCCAGCGTCGCCGCCGCCACGCGCTGGAAGGCGGATATCAGGAAGATCTGCGCCAATCCACTGCAGGCGCCCAAGCCGACGATGAAAAGCATATCGGCGAGATCCGGCCACGGGTCAGGCAGGAAGAATGGCGCTGGCAGCCCCGTGACGACAAGGCAGATGAAGGCCGTGTAGGCATACTGGACCGGCCCGGGCACCTTGCCGGAGAGCTTGCGCGTCAGCACCTGGAACACCGCGTAACTGACCGCGGACACCGCCATCAGCAGCGTGCCCAGCCACGGCAGGTTGGCGCCTGGCCGCACGATCAGCAGCATGCCGCCAAAGCCCGCCGCCACCGCCATCCACTGGGCGGGTCGCACCCGCTCGCCCAGCAGCCAGGGCGACAGCGCCACCATGATCAGGGGCGAGGTGAAGTAGATGGCCGTGGCTTCCGACAGCGGCATCCAGATCAGCGCTGTCATGAAGCAGGTACCCACCGTGGCCAGCAGCAGGCCTCGCAGGATCAACAGCGGTTTTTCGGGCGCATCGCGCAGGCGCGGACCGCCGCGGTGCCGCCACAGCAGCGCCAGCGCCAGCACGGCCACCGCCGAATAGCGCATGATGTTCAGGAAGGGCGCGGGGTAGCGGGCCAGCATGTGCTTGGACCCCGCATCGAAGGTGGCGAAGGCCACCAGCGCGGCAAAGAACAGCAGGATGCCGGTCTGGCGCGCGGCGGCCGGCGAGGGTAACGCAATGGGAACGGAGCTCATGTCGGCGGACGGGCTCAGGCTGCCGCCAGGCCCGCGCCCTGCAGGAACGCGTCCAGCGCGGGGCCGATGGCCTCGACCATGTAGCCGCCTTCCTGCACGATCACGGTGGGCAGCCCCAGGCTGGCGACGCGCGCGCCGATGTCGCGGTAGGCATCGATGTCGAGCTTGAGGACGCTGATGGGATCGTCCTTGTAGGTGTCGAAGCCCAGGGCCAGCACCAGCGCCTGCGGCGCGTAGCTGTCCAGGGCGGCGAGCGCCGTGTCCAGCGCGCGCAGGAAGGCGTCGTTGCCAGAACCGTGCGGCAGCGGCAGGTTCAGGTTGCAGCCTTCGCCCGCGCCGTAGCCGCGCTCATGCGCATAGCCGGTATAGAAGGGGTAGTAGGCGGCGGGGTCGGCGTGCAGGGATACCGTCATGACGTCGCCGCGCTGATAGAAGATGTTCTGCGTGCCGTCGCCATGGTGCGCGTCCACATCCAGCACGGCCACCTTGGACCAGGTCTGAAGCAGCCGGCTGGCCGCGGCCGCGCTGCTGTTCAGGTAACAGAAGCCTCCCGCGCGATCGCGGTGGGCATGGTGGCCGGAGGGCCGGCACAAGGCGTAGGCCATGCCCCCGGTGCTGGCGACGTGGTCGGCGGCCGCCACCGCGCTGTGCGTGGAGCGCAGCGCCGAGCGCCAGGTCTGCGGCCCGATGGGGCAGGACAGGTCGCTCAGGTAGTAGCCGGTCTGCGCCACGATGGAGGGCGACGGGCAGGGGCCGCGGCCAGCCAGCTCGACGCGGCCGTTGTAGTAAGGCGAAAGATTGGGCAGCACCTCGGGGCCTGGGTCCATGGCAGGCGAGCGCAAGGCCTGCCAGCGCGCATAGGCCGTTTCCAGATAGTCCAGGTAGTCCGGGCTATGGATGTCCTGCAGCGGCTTGCGGCCGTAGTCCGCCGGCGCTTGAACGCGGATGCCGCGCGCGGCCAGCGCGCCTTGCAGGCTTTCCGCCCGCGCCGGCAGATCGGTGGGCGCGCTGATGCGCCCAAGCCGCATGAATTGCTGCGGCGTATGCAGCAGCTGCTCTTCCGAGAAAAACGCCTTCATGGCTGCCCTCGCTGGCGTTATGCGTGCTTGAGTTCGATTTCGACGAACACGAATTCCGTGTCGCTGGGATTGATCACGTTGTGCTCTACGCCCACGGGCCGGTAGTAGGCCACGCCGGCGGTGAGCTGGCTGGTGATTTCGCCGTCGGGCGTGTCCAGCAAGAGCGGGCCGGTGGTCTGCGGGACCACCACGTAGTTCATTCCATGGCGGTGCCATCCCGTTTCGCCGCCGGGCGGGAAGCGCCATTCGGTGACGGTGACCATGTCATTGTCGATCTGCACGGTCGGTATGGCGGCGGGGCGTTGCATGGGGCTTCTCCTTGGGGGTATGAATATTCTTGTGCGCTTCAGGCCGCTTGCGCCTTGGTCGGGTCCCAATGCTGGCCGGGGACCGCGGCGATCAGCTGCCGCGTATAGGCGTGTTGCGGGTTGTCGAAGATCTGCGCGGGCGAGCCGTACTCGACCACCTTGCCGCGATGCATGACCAGAACGGAATTGCAGATCTGGGCCGCCACGCGCAAATCGTGGGTAATGAAGACCAGCGCAATCTTCAGGCGTTGCTGCAAATCGTGCAATAGCTGCAGCACCTGCGCCTGAACCGAGACGTCCAGCGCCGACACTGATTCGTCGGCCACCAGCACCTTGGGCTCCAGCGCCAGCGCGCGTGCGATGCCGATGCGCTGGCGCTGTCCGCCCGAAAACTGGTTGGGATAGCGGTCGAAGGCGGACGGGTCCAGCCCGACCAGCGACAGCAGCTCGCGCACCCGCGCCTCGGCCTGCGCGCGCGGCACGCCGTTGGCGACGGGACCGTCGCTGATGATGCGGCCCACGGTATGGCGCGGGTTGAGCGAGGCGAACGGATCCTGGAAGATCATCTGGATATCGTGGCGCAGCGGCCGGAAGCGCGATTCCGGCATGGCGGCGATGTCCTGGCCGTTGAAGATCAGCTGGCCGCCGTTGATGCCCACCAGCTTGAGCAGGCATTTGCCGATGGTGGACTTGCCGGAGCCCGATTCGCCCACGATGCCCAGCGTCTCGCCGCGCCGCACGCTGAAGCTGACGCCGTCCACCGCATGCACCTCGCGCTTGCCGCCCAGCCAGCCGCGGCCCACCACGTAGGTCTTCTTCAAGTCCCGCACGTCCAGCACGGGCTGGTCGTGCGCGGCGGACTCGCGCTCGGCGCCGCGGCGATGCGGCACGGCCGCGATCAGGCGTTGCGTGTAGGGGTGGCGGGGGCGGTTCAGTACCTCCTCGGCCGGCCCCTGTTCGACCAGGATGCCTTTTTCCATGACGGCGACCCGGTGGGCGATTTCGGCCACCACGCCGAAGTCATGGGTGACGAACATCACGCCCATGCCTTTCTCTTTCTGGATGCGGGCGATCAACGCCAGGATCTGCGCCTGGGTGGTGACGTCCAGCGCGGTGGTGGGTTCGTCGGCGATCAGGAGCGCGGGCTCCAGCGCCAAGGCCATGGCGATCATCACGCGCTGGCGCTGGCCGCCCGACAGCCGGAACGGATAGACGTCGTAGAGCGTGGCGGGGTCGGGCAGCCCCACGAAGGCCAGCAGCTCCAGCGTGCGTGCCATGCGCTGCGCGCCCGGATACGCGTTGTGCACGCGCATGACTTCGCTGATCTGCTCGCCTACCGTCATCAGCGGGTTGAGCGCCGACAGGGGCTCCTGGAAGATCATCGCCATGTCCTTGCCGCGCATGGCCTGCAGCGTGGCTTCGTCCTGCCGCAGCAGGTCCTGGCCGCGGAACAGGATGCGGCCCTGCTGCGGCGTCAGGTAGTCGGGCAGCAGGCCCATGATGGCGTTGGCGCTCATGGACTTGCCCGAGCCCGATTCGCCGACGATGCAGAGGATTTCGCCGGCGCGGATGTCGTAGGACACGTCCTGGACCGCATAGGGGCGGTCGCCGCCCTTGGGCAGGGCGATGCTCAGGTTCTGGATGGAAAGCAGAGGGGGGGATGCGTTCATGCCGTCCTCCTATTCGCCGCGCTTGCGCAGCTGCGGGTTGAGGGCGTCGTTCAGGCCTTCGCCGATCAGGTTGATGGCCAGTACCGTCAGCAGGATCGCGACGCCGGGCCAGACGCTCATCCACCAGGCTTCGCGGATCATGGTGCGGGCCGCGCCGATCATGAAGCCCCAGCTCATCAGGTTGCGGTCGCCCAAACCCAGGAAGGACAGCGAGGATTCCGTCAGGATCGCGGTGGCGACCATGAAGGACGCCGACACGATGATGGGCGACATGGCGTTGGGCAGGATCTGGGTGCCGACGATGCGGGCCGGCGTCTGCCCGATGACGATGGCGGCCTGCACGAACTCGCGCTGCTTGAGCGTCATGAATTCGGAGCGCACCAGCCGCGCAGCCGGCGGCCAGGAGACGACCGCGATGGCGCCCATGATGGAGTAGACCGACGGGCTCAGGATCGCCACCAGCACCACGGCCATGGCCAGCTGCGGGATGGTCTGGAAGAACTCCGTGAAGCGCATCAGCGCGTCGTCCACCCGGCCGCCGCAGTAACCCGCCACCGAGCCCACCACGATGCCGAACACCAGCGCCACGGCGGTGGACAAGAGACCCACCATCAACGAGACCCGGGCGCCCCAGACCAGCCCGGCCGTGATGTCGCGGCCCAGCATGTCGGTGCCGAAGGGGTAGTCGGCATTGGTGAAGGGCGGAATCAGCGGGTCGGCCACCATCATCCAGGGGGATTCTTCATACAGCAGCGGCGCGGCCAGGGCCACGACGATCACGACCAGCATGATGGCCAGTCCGGCCACCGCTCCGTAATTGCGCATGTAGCGCCGGGCAAATGACTTCATGCGGCGGCTCCTTGCTGCGCGCCCGCGCCGATGCGCGGATCGATGAGTCGGTACAGCACGTCGGTCAGCAGGTTGAACACCACCACCATGATGGAGGTGACCAGGAAGATGCCCAGCAGCAGCTGGTAGTCGCGCTGCAGCAGCGCGTCGAACATCAGCCTGCCTATGCCGGGCCATGCGAACACGGTTTCGGTCAATACCGCGCCGCCCGCCATCTGCCCCAACTGGATGCCGGCGAAGGTAATGACAGGCAGCAGCGCATTGCGCAGCACGTGGGCGCGGATCACGCGGCCGGGACTTACGCCCTTGGCGCGCGCCGTCTTCACGAAATCCATGCCTATCACTTCCAGCATGGAGGCGCGGGTCAGCCGCACGTAGACCGCCATGAAGAAGCAGCCCAGCGTCACGGTGGGCAGGATCAGGTGCTGGGCAATGTCGGCTGCGCGCGCCCAACCCTTCAGGTTGGCGCCCACGGTCTCCATGCCGAAGGCCGGCAGCCAGCCCAGCACCACCGAGAACAGCAGAATGCCCATCAGCGACAACCAGAACAGCGGCGTGGCATACAGCACCAGGGCGCCCGTCATGACGGAACTGTCGATCCAGCGGCGCTTGTTGCGGTAGCGGGCCTTGGCCGCCACCACGCCCAGGAAGACGCCCAGCACGATGGAAAACACGAAGGCGCAGGACATCAGCAGGAAGGTGGCCGGCAGCCGTTCCAGGATCAGGTCCAGCACCGGCACATGGTTGCGGTACGAGAAACCCAGATCCAGCTGCACCACGCCCTTCAGGTACAGCATCAGCTGGGTCAGGATGGGCTTGTCCAGGCCGAACGCCACGCGCAATTGTTCGACGTAGGCGGCGTCGCCCGCGCCGGCCTGGCCTGCCAGCACGGCGGCGGGGTCGCCGGGAGCCAGGCGGATCAGGAAGAAATTGATGATCACCACGCCCAGCACGACCACCAGGGCCTTGCCGATGCGGGAAACAAGGAAAGACAGGAATTTCATGCTCGGGGTCCTCTCTGATCGGGCGCGGCCTGCCTGGGGCAGCCGTAGTCCGGCCGGCATCCGCCGCCGCGGCAGGCCTGCCGCGGCGGCGTCCTGCGGCGCTTACTTCTCGATGTACACGTCGTCGAAGCTCTCGTTCAAGCCGATGGCGGTCTTGACCAGATTCTTCACGTTGCCGCGGTAGAGCGTGGGGAACTCCATGTCCACCAGGAAGCCGTTGGCGATCTCGTTGACCAGCGTGGTCTGCAGCTTGCTGTAGAGCTCCTGGCGCTTGGCGGGGTCAACCTCGGACGCGGCCGCCTCCCATTGCTTGTCGGTCTCCGGGTTGCTGTAGCCCTGCACGTTGGCGAAGGGCGAACCCTTGACGATGTTCGACGAGATATAGAGCCGCTGCACGCCCAGCGCGGGGTCGCCGTACTGGTAGGTGAAGGTGGTCGTCATGTCGAAGTCCCAGTTGCCGGTGCGGCTGGCCCAGCCGCCGGCGTCGGTGGCTTCCAGGTTGACCTTGAAGCCCAATTGCTCCAGCGCCTGCTTGGTGTATTCGCCCAGGCGGTCCCAGGTGGAGCCGTAGGGGAAGCTCAGCTGGCGGATCGTGTAGTCCTCGGGCTTGATGCCGGATTCCTTGATCAGCGCGCGCGCCTTCTTCATGTCGAACGCCAGCGGCGGCATGTTCTTGTCGTAGAACATCTCGGTGGTGACGAAGGGGCTGGTGGACACCTTGCCCAGGCCGAAGAAAATGTTGTTGACCACCATGTTGCGGTTGATGGCCGCCATCACCGCCTGGCGCACCTTCAGGTTGTCGAAGGGCGGCTTGCGCATGTTGAAGATCAGGTAGGCCTGGGGCGAGAACATCTCCCAGCCAGCCGTCGTGTACTCGACCTTGGGCAGGGCGCGCAGGCGCTTGATGTCGACGTTGTCCACGTCGCCGCCGCGCAGCACGTCCACGCTGCCGCGCTCGAAAGCCACCGCGCGCGAGGCCGAGTCGGGGATGACGTTGAACACCAGTTCATCCAGATACGGCTTGCCGGGCTTCCAGTAGTCGGGGTTGCGGGTCAGCTTGATGTATTCGCCGCGCTTCCATTCCTTGAACATGAACGGACCCGTGCCGACCGGCTTCTGGTTGGCCGGGTTGGTCATGTAGTCGGTGCCTGCATAGATGTGCTTGGGCATCATGGGCGCAAAGCCCGGCTCGAACATCAGCATGAAGGCGGGGAAGGGCGTCTTCAGCTTGACGACCACCGTCTTTGCGTCTGGAGCCTGCACCGATTCCACGAACTTGTTCAGGATCACGCGGGCGCGCGCGTGAGTCTTGGGCAGCATGTCCGCCAACGAGAAGACCACGTCCTCGGAGGTGAAGGGCTTGCCGTCATGCCACTTGACGTTGTCCTGCAGGTGAAAGGTGTAGGACAGGCCGTCGGCCGAGGCGTCCCAGGACTTGGCGAGGCCGGGCTGGGGCTTCAGGTCGGTGGAGTAGGTCAGCAGGCTCTCGTAGATCTTGCCGGCGACGAATTGCGTGGGACCCTGCTGATTGATGGCGGTGACGATCACCGGCGGTTCGGGCTGGACGATCATGTTCAGCGTGCCGCCCTTGGTCTGCGCCAGCGCTTGCGTGGCGGGCAGCGCGGCCGCGAGGACCAGTGCGCCGATGCTTAGGGAGAACCATTTCTTCGATTTCACTGCGAGCCTCCGGGCTGGAAAGGGTCTGACAGGTGTCCGCGTCGCGGATGCCGTGCACTGGCAAGCAAACCTCATGCCACCTGTGTTTTCAGGGGTACTACGGGTGGAGCCGCTACAACAATGCTTCGTACAGGTGCTCTTCAGCGCGCCGCGCACCATTGCGGAGCGCCGTTCTCGTCGCCAAAGTCTTCCCGCAGGCGCGCCAGGATGCCCAGCAGATGCGCATGCATGGCGTGCCGCGCGCGGATCGGGTCGCGCGCCTGGATGGCCGTCAGGATGCGCTGGTGCTCGGCATGGGCGATGGCCCAGACCTTGGTATCGACGAAGTAATCCTCCATGCGGCTGTACACGGGGCTGGTCTGCGTCAAGTCCCACAGATGGGCGACCGAGGCCGCTACCGCGGCGTTGCCGCAAGCCGCGGCAATGGCGTTGTGGAATTCGCGGTCGTGGCGGCCGGGCGAGTTGCCCAGCGACATGCCCTCGTGGGCATCGCGGATGGCGGCAATCTGGGCGGGCGACCCATGCTGCGCGGCCATGCCGGCGCACTCGGGTTCGATCAGCATGCGCGCTTCGAGCAGGTCGAACGGGCCGATGCCGTCCTGTCCCGGCGTGGCGTACGTGGCGGGAGCGGAGGCTTCCCGAGAGGCGGTGACGAATACTCCGGTGCCTACGCGCACTTCGACATAGCCTTCAATTTCCAACGCGATCAAAGCCTCGCGGATCGACGCGCGGCTGACCTGCAGTTGTTCGGCCAGCTCCCGCTCGGAAGGCAGGCGTCCGCCGCGAGGGAATTCCCCGGCCCGGATCCGACCGGCGATCTGGTCGGCGATGACGCGGTACAGGCGGGTGACGGCGGCAGCTTGGAAGGTGTTCATCGACGGTGGGGGCGGGAACTTGGAGCCAAGTGGTCAGGCCACCAAATATAGGCATCTGATCCTTGAATATGAAGGGAAATTTTCCAATTCAAGGGAAAACGATCACAGGGATTCCACCTCTTTCTTTAAGGTGGTCAGGCCAGTTAGGAAGGCCTGGCGCGCTTTACAGTTTCCAGACAAATCCGCACAGAAACAGCGCTGTTGCGAACCCGCGCCATCCCATACTCCGTTGCGCCCGATAACGGGCGTGAAGCAAGGCAGTGCGCTGCGCCGGCAGGAAGGGGTAGGAAGTGCGGGAAGTGACGAAGCGGGCGTTCCGGCCCGAGGGCTGGTGGATCGGCGCGGGCATGGCGGTGTACGCACTGGCGTGGTTGACGCTGCTGGACAGGGCGACCTTGGTGCCGCCCACCGACAACATCGAGCAACTGACCTGGGTACGCAGCCTGGAATGGGGCTATTACAAGCATCCGCCGCTACCGACCTGGTTGCTGTGGCCAGCGGTGCAATTGCTGGGCTGGTCGGCGTGGACCAGCTACATCGCCGGCGCGCTCTGCACCCTGGGCGCTTTCGCGTTGTTGTGGCGCTGGCTGCGGCGCATGCGCGGCAGCGGCCATGCGCGGGCGGCGTTGCTGGCCGGCCTGTGCATCACCTTCTACAACGGCCGCCTGCATTTCTACAACCACGAGATCGTACTGATTCCTCTGGCGGTGGGCTGTGCCGTCGCGTGCTGGAAAGCCTGGACCACGCGCCGGATCGGGTGGTGGATCGTGCTGGGCGCCAGCCTGGGTCTGGGCGCGCTATCCAAATACCAGAGCGCGGTGGCGGGCGCCGCCGTGCTGGTCTTTTGGCTGAGCCAGCGCGGCTGGCGCGATTCCATGCACCGGTTCGGGCTGCAGGTGGCGGCGCTGACCGCGCTGGCGGTCTTCGCGCCGCATCTCTGCTGGCTGGCCTACAACGGTTTCGAGCCCCTGAACTACGCAATGAACTCATCGCTGGCCGCTGGCCTGCCTTGGGCCCAACGCGTGGCGGAAGTGGCGCGGTGGTGGGGCGATCAGATGCTGAACCGCGCGCTGCCTGCGTGGGTGTTCCTGGGCGTCTTGTGGTGGCTGGCCCGCCGCCGCTCAACCGTGGCCGCTGTGAAGACGGAGGCGCCGCCGCGCGATGCTGGCCGCGCCATCCTGCTGTCGTTCGGCTTTACGCCACTGGTGTTCGTCAGCGTCATGACGCTTGCCAGCGGTTCCCATGTGCAACTGCACTGGGGCACGCCTTATCTGCTATTCGTGGCGCCCGCGATGATGGAGCTGGCGCGTGGCGGCGTCTGGGAGCGCGTGCGGCCGCGCGATGCCGTACTGGTGTTCGCTTTGGTCCAGGCGCTGTTGATGGTCCGGGTCGGGCTGACGTCCCCGGGCGGGGCGGGGCTTGTGCGCAAGGCGTCGGACTGGCGCTATTTCGATTCCCGGGCGCTGGCCCGGGCCTTGCATGAACCCGCCAAGGCCGCGCTGGGCGGACCCGTCAGGGTGATATCGGGGCCGCCCGCCGAAGCCGGCGCGCTGGCCCTGAGGCTGCCCGAACAGCCGCTGGTGCTGATAGATGGACAGCTCCGTTTCAGTCCCTGGGTGCCGAAGGAGGTGGCCGAGGCTTGCGGCGCGTTGGAGCTGGAGCTGGAACCGAGAACGCTCGGAGCGGGGTTCGTCGCGGTCGGACAGGACTTTCCAGGCCTGCACTGGCGCGTGACGCCGGCCTCCCGGCTTTGCGGCGCGGCGTCTGCCGCGCGTGGCCCCTAGGGGCAGACTACTGCGCCTCGTCGTCCGGTTCGGGCGTCTGCGTGAAGGCGCGCACCAGCCGCGCGATGCCGTCCAGTTCATCGTGCGCGCCCGCCACCCATTCCGGTTTCTCGAACGGGCTGTCCGAAGGGGTGTTGTCCATGCTTGCCTTCAGGTCATTGAGCAGCTCCAGCGCCATGTCGGTGGCTTGGGGGCTGCTGCGGGTCGAGAGGGCGATGGCGATCGCCAGCGCCTGGCGCATGGCGAGCAGGCGGCCGTCCAGTTCAGTGCCCATGATGGTTTCCTTGTTGTGCATCTTTTTGACAGGCGCATTTTACGGGGACGAGGCCGCAAGCGCCGCAGGGAGTCCCTAGGGGGGCTGGCGGATAGGAGGCGGGTCAGCAAGACGCCGGCATTTGCGCAAGATCAACCCGGACTGGCCGGCGCAGGCGAATAATTCCAGGTATGCAAGCCGCCCTACGCCCGTCACAGACAGAATCCCGCGAGCCCTCCGCCGCCAGCCCATTGTTCCCGCCCCAACTGCTGGCGCGGCTGGACAAGAACGGACCCCGCTATACCTCGTATCCCACGGCCGACCGGTATCACGGCGGTTTCGGCGAGCAGGAGTACCGGCAGGCGCTGCAGCAGCGCCGCGCGGCGGCGCCGGCTGAGCCTTTGTCGCTCTACGTGCACATTCCGTTCTGTGAGTCGGTCTGTTATTACTGCGCCTGTAACAAGGTGGTGACCCGCCACCACGACCGCGCCGTCCGCTATCTGGACGCACTGGCGGCGGAGATCGAGCTGCATGTGCGCGAGCTGGGCGAGGGTGTGCCCGTATCGCAGTTGCATTTCGGGGGCGGCACGCCGACCTTCCTGTCCGACGAGGAATTGTCGCGCCTGATGGCAAACCTGCGCCGCGCCTTCCGCTTCGAGCCCGACGCGGAAATCTCGATAGAGGTCGATCCGCGCACCGCCACGCCCGAGCGCCTGGCCCATATGCGCGAACTGGGCTTTAACCGCCTGAGTTTCGGCGTGCAGGATTTCGATCCTCGGGTGCAGGCGGCGGTGCATCGCATGCAGTCGTTCGAAGACGTGCGGGCGCTGATGCTGAGCGCCCGGGCCTTGGGCTATGCCTCGGTCAACATGGATCTGATCTATGGCCTGCCGCTGCAGACCACGGAATCCTTTGCCCGCACCATCGCGCAGGTCATTGCGTTGCGACCCGACCGTATCGCGTTGTATGCCTACGCTCATCTGCCCGCGCGCTTCAAGCCGCAGCGCCGCATCAACGAGGCCGACCTGCCCGACAGGGAGACGCGGGTGGGGCTGCTGAGCGCCGCCATCGACGGTTTCCTGAAGCAGGGCTATGCCTACATCGGCATGGACCATTTCGCGCTGGAAACCGATGCGCTGGCGATCGCCAAGCGCAAGGGGGAACTGCACCGCAATTTCCAGGGCTACAGCACGCAGCCCGACCGCGACCTGGTCGCGCTGGGCGTGTCCGCGATCGGCCGCATTGGCAATACCTACAGCCAGAACGCCAAGGTCCTGGACGAGTATTACGCAGCGATCGAAGCGGGGCGCTTCGCCGTCGAAAGAGGGCTGGCGCTGAGCACGGACGATCTGGTTCGGCGCGAGATCATCATGGACATCATGTGCCAGGGCCGCGTGGACTACAGCCGGATCGAGACGCGCCACGGACTGCGGTTCGCCGACAGCTTTGGCCCGGAACTGCGGCAGATGGCGAATCTGGCCGAGCTGGGCCTGGTCAACCTGCGCCCCGACGAGCTGCGGGTGACCGGCCTGGGCTGGTACTTCGTGCGAGCCGTCGCCATGGCGTTCGACGGCTACCTGCAGGCGCCGGGCACCGCGGCGAGTTACTCGCGGATCATCTGAGCCGCGGCGTCGCGCGGAGCCTGGGGCTGCGTTCATTCGGCGAACTTCTCCCGAAGATAGAGCGCCAGCGACAAATCGTCGGACAGCTGCAGTTTGCGCATGGCGCGGCGCTTGTGGGTGCTGATGGTCTTCTTGCTGCGCATCAGGCGCGCCGAGATCTGCGTGACGGACAGGCCCTGGCTGATGTGGCGCAGTACCTCCACTTCCGAGGTGGTCAAGGCCGAATGAGGGTGCGTCGGCTGCTGCGGCCGGACCTTGCCGTCCTGCACTGTGAGGAACGCCTCTTTGCCAGCCAGCACGCCGCGGATCATTTCCGGCAGCAGCACCATGCCGCATTCCTTGGCGAAGTAGCCGTTCGCGCCTGCGCGAAAGGCGGCGTATTGGGTTTCCTGGCGGCTGCCCGCCGAGAAGGTGATGAGCGCCATTTCCGGGTGGTGGCGGCGCAGGCGCCGCAGATAGTTCACGCCATCCCAGGGTTCCAGGGGCAGGTAGAAATCGACGAGGGCGACTTCGCAGGGCGAGTGGGACAGTTTCTCCAATAGGGAACGTGCCGAAGTTTCCCGATGCACCACCCGGAAACCCGGCCGGCTCTCCAGATAGGCGCCCACGCCCACGGCAACCACGGGGTGGTCGTCCAGGATCGCCACCTTGATGAGAGGCGGCGGCCGGGACAGGAGCAGGTGCCGGCGCGTGCCCGGGCGGTCGCCGCTGTCGGCGGGCTCGGGGTTGAGGTGCGGGGGCGCTTTGAGGGTGAGCGCTGAGACAGTTTTCATCGATGCTCCACATGCAGGATGGGGGAACGCCGGCGGTCGATTGCGCAGGTCGCGGGTGTCCTGAATTTGCGAAGGCAGATTACGTTTTCGCATGGCCTGCCGGAGGTGAATCGCGCCAATATCAGACTGTTGCACCGTCGACCTGTCATATATGCGAGAAGCACGCGTGGAACAGCCGGGATTTAGGCCGCGACGGCAGATGAGGTTTTGAGTTATGGCGCCCGCGCGCGCTGGCGGGCGCAACCGACGCGCCCTGAAGGGCGTGTTGTGGCGCTTTAGCCACGGAAAAGGCGTAAGTAGTGATACAATCGTGGACGATAAGCACAGCTTCTGTTGCGCGGTGCATTGTTTGCTGTTTTTGATCCCTGCCGCTGCGGCGAGCATCATTAGGTCCAGACACCATGTTTTTCCCGCTGGCACGAACTACGACCCGGAACTTTCGCCCTATGTCGCGTTAAGTTTTCGTGCGTCGGGTTTCACCGTGTCAGGTCAGCGGTAGGACTCAGCAAGACAATCCAAGAAACGCGGCTCTCTGGCCGCGTTTTTCGTTTCCGTATTTTGTTTTTTAGTTCCCAGAACCCCCCAGGAAGCACTCCCGATGGTACAGATCACATTGCCCGATGGTTCGCAGCGCCAATATCCGGGGCCGGTAACGGTTGCCGAAGTGGCGCAATCGATCGGTACGGGCCTGGCGAAGGCCGCCTTGGGCGGCCGCGTGACGTTTGAGGGCTCGGATTCCAAGCTGGTCGACACCAGCTTCCGCATCGAGGGCGACGCGCGCCTCGCCATCGTCACCGCCAAGGACGCCGACGGCCTGGATCTGATCCGCCACTCGACGGCGCACTTGCTGGCCTATGCCGTCAAGGAGCTGTTTCCCGATGCCCAGGTCACCATTGGTCCGGTGATCGACAACGGCTTCTACTACGATTTCTCGTACAAGCGCCCGTTCACGCCCGAAGACCTGGCCGCCATCGAGAAGAAGATGGCCGAACTCGCCAAGAAGGACGAAGTCGTCACGCGCGAGGAATGGTCGCGCGACGACGCCGTTGAGTTCTTCAAGGGCATCGGCGAAAAGTACAAGGCCGAGATCATCGCCTCGATTCCGTCGAACGAGCCGCTCAGCCTGTACCGTGAAGGCGACTTCATCGACCTTTGCCGCGGCCCCCACGTGCCGTCCACGGGCAAGCTGAAGGTCTTCAAGCTGATGAAGGTGGCCGGCGCCTACTGGCGCGGCGACAGCAAGAACGAGATGCTCCAGCGCATCTACGGCACGGCCTGGGCGACCAAGGAAGAGCAGGAAGCCTATCTGCACATGCTGGAAGAGGCCGAACGCCGCGACCACCGCAAGATCGGCCGCGAGCTGGACCTGTTCCATTTCCAGGACGAGGCCCCGGGCCTGATCTTCTGGCACCCCAAGGGCTGGGCGCTGTGGCAGCAGGTGGAGCAGTACATGCGCTCCGTCTACCGCGACAACGGCTACCAGGAAGTGAAGGCGCCGCAGATCCTCGACATTTCGCTCTGGAAAAAGACGGGCCACTGGGACAACTACCGTGAAAACATGTTCACGACGGAGTCCGAGAACCGCGTCTACGGCCTGAAACCGATGAACTGCCCGGGCCACGTGCAGATCTTCAATGCCGGCCTGCATTCCTATCGCGAGCTGCCCCTGCGCTACGGCGAATTCGGCCAGTGCCACCGCAACGAACCCTCGGGTTCGCTGCACGGCATGATGCGCGTGCGCGGCTTCACGCAGGACGACGGCCACATCTTCTGTACCGAAGAACAGTTGCAGGACGAGTGCGCCGATTTCACGGCGTTGCTGCAGAAGGTCTACCGCGACTTCGGCTTCACGGAAGTGTTGTACAAGGTCGCCACGCGTCCGGAAAAGCGCATCGGCACGGACGAAGTCTGGGATACGGCGGAAGCCGCCCTGATGGAGAGCCTGCGCCGCACGGGTTGCGAATTCGAGATCTCGCCGGGAGAGGGCGCCTTCTATGGCCCCAAGGTGGAATACACCCTGAAGGACGCCATCGGCCGCCATTGGCAGTGCGGCACGATCCAGGTCGATTTCTCCATGCCCGTGCGCCTGGGCGCCGAGTACGTGGACCAGAACGACCAGCGCCGCCCGCCGGTCATGCTGCACCGCGCGATCCTCGGTTCGCTGGAGCGTTTTATCGGCATGCTGATCGAAAACCACGCCGGCGCCATGCCTCCCTGGCTGGCTCCGGTGCAGGCGGTCGTGTGCTGCATTTCCGAACCTTCGGCCGATTATGCGGCTGAAATCACGCAAAGCCTGAAAAAACAAGGCTTTAGAGTAGAGTCCGATTTGCGCGGTGAAAAAATCACTCGTAAAATTCGGGAGCACAGCCTGCAAAAGGTGCCGTACATCCTCGTCGTCGGCGACAAGGAAAAGCAAAACGGCACCGTAGCCGTACGCGGACTGGGCGGATTGGATCTTGGAGCCATCGCATACGACGAGTTCGTCGCGCGTTTGTCCGAGGACGTTTCCACCCGTCGCGACGTCGTTCATCCTGATAGCAGCGCTGCTTAACATTTCTAGGAGCTTTCAACATCGCCACTGAAAAAGCCAATCGCATCAACGGTGAAATCCGCGTCCCCGAGGTGCGCCTGATAGGTCTGGACGGAGAACAGCTCGGCATCGTCAAGATTGCCGACGCCTTCCGTCTTTCCGAGCAAAGCGACGTGGATCTGGTGGAAATCGCGCCGAACGCCGAACCGCCGGTCTGCCGTTTGATGGACTACGGCAAATTCAAGTACCAGGAGCAGAAGCGCCAAGCCGAAGCTCGTTCCAAGCAGAAGGTCATCCAGGTCAAGGAAGTCAAATTCCGTCCGGCCACCGACGAGGGCGACTACCAGGTCAAGCTGCGCAACCTGCGCCGCTTCCTCGAAGAAGGCGACAAGGCCAAGGTGACGCTGCGTTTCCGTGGCCGCGAAATGGCTCACCAGGAACTCGGTATGCGGGTGCTTGAACGTGTGCGCGACGATCTGCTGGAACTTGCCCAGGTCGAAGCCATGCCGAAGCTCGAAGGCCGTCAGATGGTCATGGTGCTGGCGCCGAAGAAAAAGGCCGTGCCTGCGGGCAAGCCTGAATCGGCTGCCTGAGCTCCTGCCGTAGTCTCCCCAGGGAGGCTACGCCGCTTGTGCGATCTGCCGCCAGCCATGGCGCCGGCGGGTTCGCTAATTGGGCGGCTCTGCGCTACGATGTCATAAAGCCGCCTTCCCGCGAGGGAAGGCGGTGTCCGTTCAGGGTGTCGCGATGCATGTATTGTTCGTTTTGGATCCCTTGCCGCTGCTCAAGGCGTACAAGGACAGCTCTGTCGCCATGATGCGCGCCCTGGTGGCGCGCGGCCATACGTTAAGCGTGGCCATGCAGGGCGATCTCTATATCGAGGCGGGCACGGTCAAGACCGCGGCCACCCCCATCGAATTGGTCGCGGACGCCGATCTGCACGGCCACGACTGGTGGCGCGAGTCTGCCGCCCAGGATCTGCCGTTGGCGGAATTCGGCGCGGTGGTCATGCGCAAGGATCCGCCGTTCGACATGGAGTATGTCTACTCCACGCACCTGCTCGAGTACGCCGAGGCGCAAGGCGCCCGCGTCTTCAATAGCGGCGCGGCGATCCGCAACCATCCCGAAAAGCTGGCCATCACCGAAATCAGCGAGTTCACCGCGCCTACGCTGGTGACCCGCAGCATGGCCCGCCTGAAGGCGTTCCACGACGAGCATCGTGATGTCATCGTCAAGCCGCTGGACGGCATGGGCGGCACGGGCGTGTTCCGGCTGCAGCCCAAGGATCCCAATCTCAACGCCATCCTGGAAACGCTGACGGACAATGGCGCGCGCACCATCATGGCGCAGCGCTACATTCCCGACATCGTCAAGGGCGACAAGCGCATCCTGCTGATCGGCGGGGTGCCGGTGCCGTATTCGCTGGCCCGCATTCCGCTGGCCGGTGAAACCCGCGGCAACCTGGCGGCCGGCGGCCGCGGGGTGGCCCAGGAACTTTCCCCGCGCGACCGCGAGATCGCCGAGGCCGTGGCCCCCAAGCTGGCCGCCCGCGGCCTGCTGCTGGTCGGCCTGGACGTCATTGGCGATTACGTTACCGAAGTCAACGTCACCAGCCCCACCTGTTTCGTGGAAATCGCGGAGCAAACCGGTTTCGACGTCGCGGGCATGTTCGTCCAGGCGCTGGAAAAGGCCGTGGCGACCCCTGCCGCTGCCGCTTGACCCGCCAGGATTCCTGTCATGACCACCGGTATAGTCATCGTCGTGCACGCGCCCCTGGGCGCAGCGATACGCGATTGCGCCAGCCACGTCATGGGCAACCTGGACGGCATGCTGGCCATACACGACATCCAGCCTGAAGACCGGCCGGACGATCTGGCGCCGCAAGTCCTCAAGGACATCCTGGAGCAGGAGCACGGCGCGGGCGTACTGGTGCTGACCGACCTGATCGGCGCCACGCCCGCCAATATTGCCAAGCGCGCCGTCTCCGATGCCCAGGCCCAGGGCATTCAGTGCTGCGTGCTGGCCGGATTGAACACCCCGATGCTGCTGCGGGCCCTGACCTATCGCAATCTGCCCTTGGCCGAAACCCGCGAGAAGGCGCTGGCCGGGGGGCTTCAGGGTGTCTTACGTGTAGACTGACGGGCGGAAGTTTGCCCTATTATGTCGGCTATCCATTCAGGCCGATTGACGGTTCGACGGTTTGCTGTGATCAACACTGCGGCCTCATGCCGCAGCCATAATATTTCCTATGCCTAATACAGACATCGTCATCAGCAATAAACTGGGCCTGCATGCCCGGGCGGCGGCCAAGCTGACGCAGCTGGCCAGCAAGTTTTCCAGCGAGATCTTCATCTCGCGCGGCGCGCAGCGCGTGAACGCCAAGAGCATCATGGGCGTCATGATGTTGGCGGCCGGGCTCGGTGTGACGGTAAAGCTGGAGGCCTCCGGCAATGACGCCGATCAGGCCCTTTCTGAAATTCAATCATTGTTCGATAGCAAATTCGGTGAGCAGGAATAGAATTTCTTCCGAATCCGCCGGCCTGAGCATCGCCCAGGCCGGCGCGTCTACGACCCTCAATGATGCACCCAACGGGGCTGGCTTTGCCGGCCCCGTTGTCTGTTTGTACGGCAAAGGCGTCGCCAAGGGATATGCCATCGGCCGCGCGGTCGTCATGGGCGCGGCGGCGCTGGAGGTCGCGCACTACCGCATCTCGCCCGAGGATGTGCCTGCCGAAAGCAGCCGGCTCACCGATGCGCTGGCTTCGGCGCAGCAGGAACTGCTGCAGCTGGCCGATACCTTGCCGGCCGACGCGCCGCGCGAGCTCGGCGCCATGCTCAACGTGCACAGCCTGCTGCTGGGCGACCCGCTGCTGGCCGAGCAGACCCTGGCGCTGATCGCCGAACGCCACTACAACGCCGAATGGGCCTTGACGACTCAGGGCCAGATCCTGGGCCAGCAATTCGACGCCATGGAAGACGAGTACCTGCGCGAGCGCGGGGCCGACGTGCGCCAGGTCATCGAACGGGTACTGCATGTGCTGGCCGGCACCTCGGCGATCCTGCCCGACATGTCTCACATGGGCGGCGACGACGCGCTGGTGGTCGTGGCCCACGACATTTCGCCCGCCGACATGCTGCGCCTGCGCGGCGGCCGCTTTGCCGCCTTCGTGACGGACCTGGGCGGTCCTACTTCGCATACCGCCATCGTGGCGCGCAGCATGGCCGTGCCCGCGGTGGTCGCCATGGGCAACGTGCGGGAACTGGTTCGCGACGGCGACATGCTGATCATCGACGGCGCGGCCGGCGCGGTGATCGTCAATCCGTCCAGCCGCATTCTCGAGGAATACCGCCGCCGCCAGTCGGCCTATGCCGACGAGCGCGCCGAGCTGAGCCTGCTGCGCGACGAGCCTTCGGTCACGCTGGACGGCATCGATGTGGTGCTGCACGCCAACATCGAATTGCCTGAGGAAGCCGCGCTGGCGCTGGCTTCCGGCGCGCACGGCATCGGCTTGTTCCGCAGCGAATTCCTCTTCATGGGACGTCCGGACCTGCCGGGCGAGGAAGAGCAGTACGAAGCCTATTCGTCGGTGGTCAAGGTGATGGCCGGCAGGCCCGTCACGATCCGCACGCTGGACATCGGCTCGGACAAGACGCTGGACGGCGAGGCCACCGTGGCCACCAATCCCGCGCTCGGCCAGCGCGCCATCCGCTATTGCCTGGCGCGCCCGGAGATGTTCGCGACCCAGTTGCGCGCCATACTGCGGGCCTCGGCACACGGGCCCGTGCGCCTGCTGATTCCCATGATCGCGCACATGCACGAGGTGGTGGCGACCAAGGCTGCCATCGAATCCGCCCGCCGCGAGCTCGATGCGCGCGGCCAGGCCTACGCGCCCCACATGGACGTGGGCGCCATGGTCGAGGTGCCCGCCATCGCCATCGCCATCGAACCGTTCGCGCAGGCGCTGGATTTCCTGTCTATCGGCACCAACGACCTGATCCAGTACACGCTGGCGATCGATCGCGGCGACCACGACGTGGCGTCCCTGTACGATCCGCTGCATCCTGCGGTGCTGCGCCTGGTTGCGCACACCATCAATGCGGGCGAGCGCGCCGGCAAGCCGGTTGCCGTGTGCGGCGAGATGGCGGGGGATTCGCGCATGACCCGGCTGCTGTTGGGCCTGGGCCTGACCGAGTTCTCCATGCACCCCCAGCAGCTGCTGGACGTCAAGCGCGAGGTCCGGCGCGCGCACTCCAACGCCTTGCGCGTGAAGGTGGCCAGCGCCCTGAACCGCGCCTTGCCGGTGGACCTGGACACGCTGGACCTGGCCTGAGGCGGTTCGCCGCTGCATGAAAAAAGGCGCCGGGGCGGAATGCCCCGGCGCCTTTTTTATCCCCGCCCGCCCATGCCATCCGGCGGGCGGGGGGAGAGGCTTCTGACTTAGCTGTGATACGCCGATTCGCCGTGGCTGGTGACGTCCAGGCCTTCGCGCTCCTGGTCTTCCGGCACGCGCATGCCGCACAGGGCGTTGGCGATCTTGTAGGCGATCCACGCCACCACGCCGGACCAGACAATGGTCAGCAGCACGCCTTCCAGCTGGACCCACAGTTGATGGCCGATCATGCCCGGCTCGGCCAGGCCGGGACCGCCGAGGATCTGCGCATTGAACACGCCAGTCAGCAGGGCGCCCACGATACCGCCCACGCCGTGTACGCCGAATACGTCCAGCGCGTCGTCGGCGCGCAGCAGGCGCTTCAGGCCGTTGACGCCCCAGACGCAGACGATGCCGGCAATGACGCCGATGACCAGCGCGCCCACCGGACCCACCAGGCCGGCGGCCGGGGTGATGCCGACCAGGCCGGCGACGGCGCCCGAGGCGGCGCCCAGCATCGAGGGCTTGCCCTTGACGGCCCATTCGGTGAACAGCCAGGACAGCACGGCGCCGGCGGTCGCGATCATGGTGTTGAAGAAGGCCAGGGTGGCGTTCTCATTGGCGGCCAAGGCGGAGCCGGCATTGAACCCGAACCAGCCCACCCACAGCAGCGCCGCGCCCACGAAGGTCATCGGCAGGTTGTGCGGCTGCATGGCTTCGCGGCCGTAGCCGACGCGCTTACCCACCACGTAGGCGCCCACCAGGCCGGCCACGCCGGCGTTGATGTGCACCACGGTGCCGCCGGCGAAGTCCAGGGCGCCCTTGGCGTTCAGCAGGCCCGGCGCCGTTTCGGACGCGAACCAGACCATGTGGGCAATCGGTACGTAGGCGAACGTGAACCAGATCACCGTGAACACCAGCACCGCCGAGAAGCGGGCGCGTTCGGCGAAGCTGCCGACGATCAGCGCGCAGGTAATGCCGGCGAAGGTGGCCTGGAAGGAGGCGAACAGCAGTTCGGTCAGCGAGTTCGACATGGCGTACTTGCCGTCTGACGGGGTGAACATGCCGGAGAAGAAGGCGCGCGACAGGCCGCCGAAGAAGGCGTTGCCTTCGGTGAAGGCAAGGGAATATCCGTAGATGAACCAGAGCACCAGGCCCAGCACGAACGTGCACAGCACCTGCAGCAGCACGGACAACACGTTCTTGCTGCGCACCAGGCCGCCATAGAACATCGCCAGACCGGGTACGGCCATCATCAATACAAGCAGGGTAGAGACGAGCAACCAGGAGATATCTGCTTTATCCATTTTCAGGCTCCATTGAGTCTTTATTTATTTACAGCGCAGCTTCGCCGGATTCACCCGTTCTGATGCGGATCACTTGTTCGAGCGGCGCGGCGAAGATCTTGCCGTCGCCGATCTTGCCGGTGCGGGCCGCCTGTTCGATGGCTTCAATGACCTGATCGACCAGATGGTCAGGCACGGCGGCTTCGACGCGCAGCTTGGGCAGGAAATCGACGGCGTACTCGGCGCCGCGATACAGCTCGGTATGGCCCTTCTGGCGGCCAAATCCCTTTACTTCAGTGACAGTCAGACCCTGGACGCCGATCCCGGATAGAGCCACCCGCACTTCGTCGAGCTTGAAGGGCTTGATGATGGCGATGATGAGTTTCATGGCATTTCCTCTCATGGTTGCACGTTGGCCTCACCTATCAAGCAAATTCCATGCCATGTCGGACATGGCCCAGCGGAGGAGGTTGGTGCGCTGAAGGTGTGCCTGATTGCACCGATTTGGTGCTTCATGCACCTCTGGTCGGCTTCAAGTTGGTGCGCCGCGCCAGCCCTTGGGGCAAGCAACAAGATATGTTTCTCAACCAATATTTGTAGCAAATTGATGCGTGTTTTATTGCGTTTTATATTGGCATATCAGCTTATTTATAGAGCCATCGACGGACCGCCTGTTGCCCGCAGAGCCATGCGTGGCGCGCCTCTGGCGCAAATCGACAGACATGCGGCGAGACGTCGGAGCGCGCCGGAATCGGTGCGGCCGGCGCGGTCGCGTGATACGAGGGTTTACACCCGTCGGCTTGTTGCCGAAGAGCGGCTGCAGAAGAATCGATATCAGTTCAAGCCTGTCCCCAAACAGGCTGGGCCGCAGGCGGAGCCTCCGCGTCGACGGATCTCCAAGAGAAAGCAGGAACGGGAAGGGGTAGTCATGAAGATCCACCGCAAGGCTTTCTGCACTTTGGCCCTGGCCGCGTCGCTCGCCGCGCTGGCCGGTTGCAACAAGAGCGAAGAAAAGGCCGCCACGCCGGCCGCCACCGCTCCTGCGCCCGCACCTGCGGCTCCCGCGACGCCGCCTCCACCCGCAACTCCGCCTTCCTCGGCTGCTCCAGCGGCAGGCGCTGCAGCGTCCGTTCCCGCCGAGTGCGAGGCCTACGTCGCCAAGATCAATGCCTGCATGGACAAGCTCGGCAGCGGCAATCCGGCTGCCGCCGCGATCAAGGAGCAGCTTGACGCGGCCAGGGCGCAATGGGGTGCGGTCAGCGACAAGGCGCAGCTGGCGGCGCAATGCAAGCAGTCGTCGGATGCGTTCACGCAGTCGGCAAGCCAGATGGGTTGCCCGTAACGATGTTGGTAGGGGGTTGCCGCCATGGCAGCCCGGTTTTCTCCTGTGCTTTGAAGGGCGGTCACCGCATGCGGCCCGCCCTCTTTTTTTGGATCGAGGCGGCCCTTTTTTGCCGGACGGGTCCGGAAACGGCATTCCGACGCACTACACTTGAGGCATCAAGAACACAGTGAGGCCGTCATGAACAATCGCACCCAGTGGATGGAAGACATCCAGAAGAACATCTCCGACCTGATCGCCCGCAGCCCGGCCGCGGATGTCGAGCGAAACGTGCGCGCGATGATGACGCAGGCATTCTCCAAGCTGGATCTCGTCACGCGCGAGGAATTCGACGTCCAGGCCGACCTGCTGGCGCGTACCCGCGCCCGGGTGGATCAATTGGCCGCGCAGGTGCAGCAGCTGGAGTCGCGCTTGTCCGCGCTGGACAAGTAAGCGCTGGCGGCCGCATCGCGGCCGGCAGGGAACGCTTCCCGGAAACGGCCGCGATCAGCGGCCGTTTTCCATTTCCGCGTGCGCATCTGTGGCGGGCGGGCGTGATGCTTCTGTCACGGCCGCCGCCGCGGACGCCTCGCGTTTGCGGATACTGGCGGACCCAGCTCTTACTCGGAGGCCGCCTTGACGCTAGCCGTACTTGCCAGCCGCGCCCTGTGCGGCCTGGATGCCCATGCGGTCCGCGTGGAAACGCATCTGGGCCCGGGCCTGCCCAGCTTCAATGTGGTCGGCCTGCCCGATACCGAAGTGCGCGAAAGCCGCGAGCGCGTGCGCGCGGCCATCCTGAATAGCGGCTTCGAGTTCCCGCCGGGCAGGATCACCGTCAATCTTTCGCCCGCCGACATCCCCAAGGAGTCGGGGCGTTTCGACCTGCCCATTGCCCTGGGCCTGCTGCTGGCCTCCGGCCAGTTGGCCGCGCCGGCGGACGTCCGTGATCCGGAATCACCCGTTCGCGATCCGGCCCTGGCCGACCTGGTGCTGGCCGGCGAGCTATCCCTGACTGGCGCGTTGGTGCCGGTCGCGGCGCCGCTGGTCATCGCGCTGAGCGTCGCCCGGGAGGCGCCCGGCGCCACGCTCATCCTGCCTGCGGGCAGCGCCGAGCAGGCAGCCTGGGTTCCCGGGCTGCGCGTGCTGTCGGCGCGCACATTGGCCGACGTGGCTGCGCACGCCGCCGGTGCTTGTCTGTTGCCCAATGCCGTACCCCGGCCCTGGCCGGCGACTGCGCCCGGGCCGTGCCTGTCGGACGTTCGGGGGCAGCCGGGGGCGCGGCGGGCCCTGGAGGTTGCTGCGGCGGGCGGACATAGTCTCTTGATGATAGGGCCGCCGGGGGCGGGCAAGAGCATGTTGGCGGCGCGCCTGCCGGGGCTGCTGCCGCCGCTGGCGCGCGGCGAGGCGTTGGAAGTTGCCGCCGTTGCCGCGCTGGCTGGCTTGTCCGACGCGCCCGTGGGCCAGCCTCCGTTCCGGGCGCCGCACCATTCCGCCACGGCGGCGGCGCTGGTGGGCGGGGGGAGCCGTCCCCGTCCAGGCGAGATCAGCCTCGCGCATCATGGGGTGCTGTTTCTGGATGAATTGCCGGAGTTCAGCCGCCGTACGCTGGAGGCCCTGCGCGAACCCCTGGAGACGGGCAGGGTGGTCATCGCACGGGCGCTGCGCGCAGCGCAGTTTCCTGCCCGTTTCCAGTTGGTGGCGGCCATGAATCCGTGTCCTTGCGGTTGGCGTGGGCACCCGGGGCGGCCCTGCGCCTGCACGCCGGATCAGGTGGCGCGCTATGCAGGCAAGATATCGGGTCCGTTGCTGGACCGCATCGATCTGCACGTGGCCTTGCCGCCATCCGACCCCGAATGGATGGGCAAGCCGCCGGGGGAGGCGTCCGGCCCGGTCCGCGAACGTGTGGCGCGTTGCCGCCAGCGCCAGCAGGCCCGCCAGGGCAAGCCCAACGCCGCGCTGGCGGGAGCGGAACTGGACGAGCATTGCCTTCTGGATGACGAAGGCCAGGCCCTGCTGCTGCAGGCCATGCGCCGCCTGGCGGGCTCGGCCCGCGCCATGCACCGGGCGCTGCGGGTGGCGCGCACGATCGCCGATCTGGAAGGAGAGGACGCCCTGGGCGCCCGCCACATTGCCCAGGCGGTGCAGTACCGGCGGCCGGGCGTATGAGACTCCCTGCGGACGCCCAATGAGCCTGGGTTGCGCTTTGCCGGCTGCCTGGCTCGACAAAATGCAGGAAATCACCATATAATCAAAGGCTTTCCCGGATCCGGATCAGATTTGACCTGCTCTGGGGAGAATCCGCTTGGCAGCGATGCTGGCGGAAAGTACCCCGGAAGTACTTCGAGAAGTATCCCAAGAAGTACCCCCCGGAAGTACCCCAAGTAGTACCCCAAGAAGTGGCAACAGGTCTCCAAGTTTTGTCGCCATGGAAGGTTTCATCGGCCGTCCATGCGTCAAGCACCTGGTGTCATGCATATCAACAATGAGTGTTTAGTTTAGGGAATCAACATGCCCAAGATGAAAACCAAGAAAAGCGCCTCCAAGCGCTTTAAGGTTCGCGGCAGCGGCTCCATCAAGCGCGGTCAGGCGTTCAAGCGCCACATTCTGACCAAGAAGACCACCAAGGCCAAGCGTCAACTGCGCGGCTCGACGGCGGTCCATGAATCCAACGTGGCCTCCGTCAAGGCCATGATGCCTTTCGCTTGATCTAAGGGAGATCTACTATGCCTCGCGTCAAACGCGGCGTAACCGCCCGCGCACGTCACAAGAAAGTCATTGCCGCCGCCAAGGGTTACCGTGGCCGCCGCGGTAATGTGTTCCGTATTGCCAAGCAAGCAGTCATGCGCGCTGGCCAATACGCCTACCGCGACCGTCGTAACAAGAAGCGCACGTTCCGTGCTCTGTGGATCACGCGTATCAACGCCGCCGTCCGCGAACATGGCGTCAGCTACAGCGTGTTCATCGCCGGCCTGAAGAAGGCTTCGATCGAACTCGACCGCAAGGTTCTGGCCGACCTGGCCGTGCGCGACAAGGCCGGCTTTGCCGCCATCGTGCAGCAAGCCAAGGCTGCCTTGGCTGCCTGATCGCGCTTTAACTCATCGCGCATCGCTGCAAACGGGGCTGTAATGGCCCCGTTTGCGTTTTGAAGGCTGGATTTCATGACTCAAACGGTTGACGACCTGGTCTCCCAGGCGCAAGAACGCTTCGCCGCGGCCTCCGATGCCGCCGCGTTGGAAAATGCAAAGGCTCGGTTCCTGGGCAAGGAAGGCGCGCTGACGGTGCTGCTCAAAGCCCTAGGCAAGCTCGAACCCGAGCAGAAGCGCGAGATGGGCGCCCGGATCAATCAGGCCAAGCAACAGGTCGAAGAGCTCCTGAACCTGCGCCGCGCCGCGCTGGCACAGGCTGAACTGGACGCCCGCCTGGCATCCGAAACCATTGACGTCACCCTCCCGGGCCGCGGTCGCGCGCCGGGCGGCATCCATCCGGTGATCCGGACCTGGGAACGCGTGGAAGAGATCTTCCGTTCCATAGGCTTCGACGTGGCCGACGGCCCCGAAGTGGAAAACGACTGGACCAATTTCACCGCTTTGAACAACCCGCTGGACCATCCGGCGCGTTCCATGCAGGACACGTTCTACGTCGACATGAACGACGCCGACGGCCTGCCGCTGCTGTTGCGCACGCACACCAGCCCCATGCAGGTGCGTTACGCCCGCATGCACAAGCCGCCCATCAAGGTCATCGCGCCGGGGCGCACCTATCGCGTCGACAGCGACGCCACGCACTCGCCCATGTTCCACCAGGTGGAAGGGCTCTGGATCGCCGAGGACATCTCGTTTGCTGACCTCAAGGGCGTGTACACCGATTTCCTGCGCTGCTTCTTTGAAACCGACGACCTGGCCGTGCGTTTCCGCCCGTCGTTCTTCCCGTTTACGGAGCCGTCCGCCGAAATCGACATGATGTTCACCTCGGGTCCGAACCGCGGCCGCTGGCTGGAGATTTCTGGCTCGGGCCAGGTGCATCCGCAAGTGGTGCGCAACTTCGGCCTCGATCCCGAACGCTACATCGGCTTTGCCTTCGGTTCCGGACTTGAGCGCCTGACCATGTTGCGCTACGGCGTCAACGATCTGCGCCAGTTCTACGAAGGCGATTTGCGCTTCCTGCGCCAGTTCAACGAATAACAGACGGCTGATCATGCAATTTCCCGAATCCTGGCTGCGTACGCTGGTCAACCCCGCCATCGCCACCGATGAACTTGCACACCGGCTTACCATGGCCGGCCTGGAAGTCGAAGACACCGTGCCCGCCGCGCCCGCCTTTACCGGCGTGGTCGTGGGCCACATCGTCGAAATCGCGCCGCACCCCGACGCCGACAAGCTGCGCGTCTGCAAAGTGGACGACGGCTCCGGCGAACTGCTGCAGATCGTGTGCGGCGCGCCCAACGCGGCTGCCGGCCTGAAGGTGCCGCTGGCGCGCGTCGGCGCCGAGCTGCCTGGTGGCATGAAGATCGGCGTGGCCAAGATGCGCGGCGTGCAGTCCTCGGGCATGCTGTGCTCGGCCCGCGAACTGGGCCTGTCGCAAGACCATGCGGGCCTGTTGGAACTGCCTGCCGACATGACGCCGGGCCAGTCGATCCGCGAGGCGCTGGATCTGGACGACACGCTCTTCACGCTGAAGATGACGCCCAATCGCGCCGACTGCCTGTCCATCCTGGGCGTCGCGCGCGAAGTGGCCGCCCTGACTGGCGCACCGCTGTCGGTACCCACGGCCGTCGCCGTGCCCGTCACCCTGGACGAGCGCCTGCCGGTCAAGGTCGAAGCGCCCGATCTGTGCGGCCGTTTTGGCGGCCGCGTGATCCGCGGCGTCAACGCCCGCGCCGCGACTCCTGAATGGATGAAGACGCGCCTGGAGCGCGCCGGCCAACGTTCGGTGTCGGCGCTGGTGGACATCTCCAACTACGTCATGCTCGAACTGGGCCGCCCCTCGCACGTGTTCGACCTGGACAAGATCCGCGGCGACCTCAGCGTGCGCTGGGCCCGCGAAGGCGAGACGCTCGAACTGCTGAACGGCCAGACCGTTGCGCTGGACTCCAAGGTCGGCGTGGTCGTGGCCGGCGACCAGGTGGAAAGCCTGGCCGGCATCATGGGCGGTGAAGCCACCTCGGTCACGCTCGATACCCGCAACATCTATCTGGAAGCCGCGTTCTGGTGGCCGCAGTCGCTCGCCGGCCGCGCGCGCCGCTACAAGTTCAGCTCGGAAGCCAGCCACCGCGGCGAGCGTGGCGTGGACTACGCCACCATCCCCGAGCACATCGAATTCATCACGCGCCTGATCATTGACATCTGCGGCGGCGAAGCCGGCCCGCTGGATGATCAGATCGTCAACCTGCCCAAGCGCGAACCCGTGCGCATGCGCCTGGCGCGTTGCCACCGCGTGCTGGGCGTGCCCGTCACGCAGGCCGAAGTCGCCAAGATCTTCGGCAGCCTGGGCCTGGACTTCAAGATCGAAGGCGACGACTTCGTCGTCACGCCGCCGTCCTACCGCTTCGACCTGGAGCTTGAGGAAGACCTGATCGAGGAAGTGGCCCGCATCTACGGTTTTGAAAACATTCCGGCCGAGCCGCCCATGGCGCGCGCCAAGATGTACTCGCAGCCGGAGATCCGCCGTGGCGCCCACGCGCTGCGCCGCCTCACCGCCGCGCAGGACTACCAGGAAGTCGTGAACTACAGCTTCGTCGAAGCCGATTGGGAACGCGACTACGCCGGCAACGAGACGCCGGTGCGCCTGGTCAACCCGATTGCCAGCCATCTGTCGGTCATGCGCTCCAGCCTGATCGGCGGCCTGATTGCCAACATCCGCCACAACGCCAATCGCAAGCAGACGCGCGTGCGCCTGTTCGAACTGGGCCGCGTATTCATGCGCGATGCGTCCGCCCAGGATGGTCCGCTGGAAGTGGCCGGCGTGCGCCAGCCCATGAAACTGGCGGGCGCGGCCTGGGGGCCGGCCGTGGAAGAACAGTGGGGCGCCGCAACGCGCCAGGTGGACTTCTATGATGTGAAGATGGATGTCGAGGCGCTGTTCGGCGCGCGCGGCAGCCGTCTGCGCTTTGAAGCCGCCTCGCATCCCGCTCTGCATCCGGGCCGCGGCGCCCGCATCGAACTGGACGGCAAGCATGTCGGCTGGATCGGCGAGCTGCATCCGCGCTGGGCGCAACAAGCCGACCTGGCGCACGCGCCTGTCGTGTTCGAACTGGACGTCGCCGCGCTGTCCGAAGGCGAACTGCCGCAAGTGCGTGAACTCTCGCGCCAGCCCGTGGTGGTGCGCGATCTGGCGCTGTGGGTCGATGCTCATGTGTCGGCGCAATCCATGCTCGACACCGTCGCCGCGGCCGTCAAGGCGGACCCGCAGCTGTCGGTGGTGCAGGACGCGCGCCTGTTCGACGTGTGGCGCGAGAAGGCCCAAGGCAGCGAGCCCGTCTCGGAGAAAAGCCTTGCTTTCCGTTTCTGGCTACAGGACACTGAGGTCACGCTGGACGAGGCCCGCGTGGCGGATTGCCTGGCACGCATCAAGGAAGCCTTGGTGGCTGCGCACGGCGCTCGCCAACGCGCTTGAACCATGGGGAACAGTATGCTTGCTGCCGAGCCGCGCACTCTGACCAAGGCTGAACTGGCCGAACTGCTCTTCGAGCGGGTCGGCCTGAACAAGCGCGAAGCCAAGGACATCGTCGATACTTTCTTCGAGGAAATCCGCGACGCCTTGGCGCGCGGTGATTCCGTCAAGCTCTCCGGTTTCGGCAACTTCCAGGTGCGCGACAAGCCGCCGCGCCCTGGCCGTAATCCCAAGACCGGCGAAACCATTCCCATCGCCGCGCGCCGCGTGGTTACCTTCCACGCGAGCCAAAAGCTCAAGAGCGTGGTGGAGCAGGCAGCGCCCGCAGCACCCGACGCCGAGGAGTGATACGCTTTGTCGGCAATTGTTATCGGCACCTGACGCATCGCGGCATAAAATCCCCTTATGACACGTACCGAATCCACCGTTACCTTACCGCCCATTCCCGCCAAGCGTTACTTCACCATCGGTGAAGTCAGCGACCTGTGTGGCGTCAAGCCTCATGTCTTGCGGTATTGGGAACAGGAATTCACGCAGCTCAAGCCGGTGAAGCGGCGCGGCAATCGCCGCTACTACCAGCATCACGAAGTGCTGCTGATCCGCCGCATCCGCTCGCTGCTGTATGAGCAAGGCTTCACGATCAGCGGCGCGCGCAATCGCCTGGGCGATGCGCGCGACGTGCCGCATGATCAGGACGCGGCAGTGCGCCTGTCGGGCGCCGAGATGCAAGCCTTGCGTAATGAGCTGGGCAACGTCTCGACGATGCTGTCTGAAGCCTTGGGCACGGCGGCGAACGCTGCAGGCGCAAGCGCCAGCAACGCCAGCCCCGCGGCCTGAACGCGGCGCGTCGTCTTTCCCAATATTGTTTGAACGCAGTACCTGCAACGCGCGGCTCATGCCGCGCGTTGCATTGAGCAGTACCTCGCGCTGCAATCATCGATGCGCATGCGGTTGATGCACTCGATGAACGCAGCGCGAAAATTTTTTTGAGTATTCAGCACTTTTTTTGCACGAATGCGTGCAAACAATTTTTTGTTCTGCTATACTCTTTTTCTTTCGGGGCGTAGCGCAGCCTGGTAGCGCACTTGCATGGGGTGCAAGGGGTCGCGAGTTCGAATCCCGCCGTCCCGACCAGTAGTTCCAAAGGCCGTCAGTGAGAAATCACTGACGGCCTTTTCATTTTTGCTGCTCTATTTTCGATGCGAGCAACGCAAGCCCAATGCATCGGCGCCTGCCAAAAGAAAGCCACCTGATGCAGGTGGCTTTTGTTTTCTTCCGATCAGCTTCGATACGCCAGATGGATCAGCGGGTATGGCCTGCCTTGATCATCAAGCGGCGAACGCCCTGTACGCTTGAAGCCCATCCTTTCATAGAAGCCTACCGCCTGGCCATTCTGTTCATTGACGTCCGTCGTCATGTTGGGATGAAGCGAGAGTCCGTGCCGCACCAGCGCGGCGCCGATGCCTGTGCCGCGGCAGGCGGGATCGACGAACAACGCCTGCATGTGGCCGTCGTCGATCAGCATGAATGCCTGCGGATAATCGTTGGCGTCGACCGCAAGCCAGAGCGGCACTTGGGGGAGAAAGCCGCACACCATCTCGTCGATGGCCCGGCGATCCTCGGGTGAAAGAAAGTCGTGCGTGGCGTCCACCGCATTGCGCCAGATTTCGACGGCGCGCGCGCCTTCGTCGGGGCGGGAGGTTCTTATCGTAATCATCGGCGCAGAGTATTGGATTTCTTTTCGCGCCGTCAAACCGACGACGATCGGTTCCGCACCTGAATGGTATAAGTGCACGGCAGCGCACTTACGGTGCGCTTGGCGGTCACTGATTATTCCAGGCGGTCTGCGGATGAAAGTCATGAGAACTTTTGCGGTGCTCTTATTGTTGACGCTGCATGCGGCCGGGGCCAATGCCGAAACGCAGGCAGACGCGTCGACCACGCGCGTGGTGCAGGGCGGTCGCTGGGCCGACGGCGTGGCTACGGGCGCGTACCGGATCGTCGTGGAAGAGGTCGGCTTCGAACACGTCAGCTGCCGCGTCCAGATTCAATGGATCGCTTCCGCGCCCTCTGGCCGCCCTGCGAAGCTCATTGCGGAACAGACCTTCGCGGAACTCTCAACCACCTTCTGGAGTTGCGGGCAGGGCAAGCAGAGCGTGCTCGTCGCGGGCAATGTGCTGAAAGTGCAGGCCACGCACGCGTATTCCGGCGAGTCCTGCACATTTACGGCGAGGCTCGGCAAGCCGGGCCGATATCAATACGAAGGATGCAGCAACGAGAAGCCTGCAACCAAGGCTGGCGGTTGAGTCGCTCACCGCGGAAGTAAATCGCGCACCGCGAACCCCTGCGACGTCACGCCCGGCTTGGTTAAGATAACGCCCACTCTTCGATATGCCTACCTGATGCCTCTATCCCAACGCCGGCCCCTGCTCAAAAGAATATTCGCCAGCAAGATCACGCTTCTGCTGATTGCCTGCAATGTCGCGGTGTACGGCGTGGCGGGATTTTTGGACTCGCGGGCGTTCGAGAGCCTGAGCGAAACCTCGTTCCTGATCGATTGGGGCGGAAACGTGCCCGCCTTGACCTTGTCCGGGGAATACTGGCGCCTGTTCACCAGCATGTTCCTGCATGTCGGCTTCCTGCATCTGGCAATCAACATGCTGGCGCTGTGGTCGCTGGGGATCATTCTGGAGGCGCGTATGCGCTCCTGGGTGTTCCTGGGCGTGTATCTGCTATCTGGCCTGTGCGGCAGCCTGGCTACGGCGCTATGGCATCGCGACGATTTTTTCCTGAGCTGCGGGGCTTCCGGCGCGATCCTGGGCATTTTCGGGGCGGCGATCGTTTATGGCCTGCATGACCGGCGCATGGGCCGGCCGCACATCCCTCCCGGCAATCTGCTGTTCAGCCTGGTGCTGACCTTCGGCGCCGGCTTCGCGTTCGACGTCGACAACGCGGCGCACCTGGGCGGCTTGCTGTCGGGAGCACTGCTCGCGGGTATCGCGCTATACGGCGAGCGCTTGCGGCCGATGACGGCGGCGGTGGTCCTGGCCGCGACGGGCATGCTCAGCGCCGCGGCGCTGGCTGCGGTGACGCTAGCCAATCATGACCGCGACATGCAGGAACAGCTTGCCGCCGCCCAGTTCGGGCGCACGCTGGGAAAAATGGGATTGCTGGGCTCGGATCAGGCGCTATGGAAGGCGCCGTCGCTGGATGAGTGCATTGCCGGCGCGTTGTCCGCCGCTGCGCGCGACGGATCGCAAACGCCGGATCTGCGAGCTTGCGCGAAACCCGGCGACAGGGATCTGGCCTTGTTGGCGAGGTTCATGCCGCAGCAATACCAAAGCTGCCATGCGCAGATCGCAGGGTTGCGGAAACTCTACACGGCTGCCGCTGCGCAAGAGGCATTGACCGCGGCAGACCAGTACTGCGAACTTCAAACCCGGATCTATGGCGCGGTCTTTCAAAAAGACGGCGCTGAGATCGATCCTGAAACAGCGCGCCAGACACGTTTGAAGATGAACTTCCTGCTCGACACGAAGGGGATGTATCGGACCGATTCGGCGCAATTGCGGGCGCAGGCAGCAGCCCTGAAGGCGATACTCCGGCGGCCGGGTGAACTCGCATTGGCGGTCATCAGCCGGTCTGGTTGCCCATACTGGAGTTGCGAGCGCTAGCGCCAGCGACCGGGGCCATAAGCAAACGCAGCAATAAACGGGAGGACAAGGCGCCCAGGCATTCGTAGGATGCAGGCATTGTTCATGTGCCTGGAGCAGACGCCGATGTCTTTATCTCTTGCTGGAAAAGTGGCTTTGGTGACGGGCGCGTCCTCGGGCATCGGGCGCGCGGTGGCGTTGCGCCTGGCAGCCGAAGGCGCGGCGCTGGTGCTGACGGCCAGGCGCCGTGATCCGCTGGAGCAGGTGGCCGATGAGATCAGAAGCGCTGGCGGGCGGGCCTGCGTTGCGGCGGGAGACGTCGCCTTGCCGGACACGCACAGACTGGCGGCGCAGAGCGCGCAGCGCGAGTTCGGCGGCCTGGATATCGCGATAAACAATGCCGGCACCATCGGGCCCTTCAAGCCGCTTGCGGAAGTGGCCCTGGACGAATGGGAACACACGCTGAGCGTCAATCTCACGGCGGCGTTCCTGGGAGCGCGGCATCAGATCCCGGCGATGCTGGAGCGGGGCGGCGGCGCGCTGGTCTTCGTGTCCAGCTTTGTGGGGACGAGCGTGGGCCTGCCCGGGATGGCTGCCTACGGCACGTCGAAAGCCGCGCTGATGGGCTTGGTCAAAGGCATTACGGCGGACTACGGCGCGCAAGGCATCCGCGCCAATGCGCTCTTGCCTGGTGGAGTGGACACCGAGATGGCCGGGAATCAGGAGCAGAAGGACTGGGCGGCCAGCCTGCACGCGATGAAGCGGATTGCGCGGGCCGATGAAATCGCCTCGGCGGCGCTGTTCCTGGCCAGCCCGATGGCAAGCTTCGTGACGGGGTCGGCGCTTTATGCGGATGGCGGCAACTCCGCGGTGAAGTGAGCGCGCGGCAAGCGCTCGCCGCGTGCGCTCAATCGTGCAAGACCGGCGCTTCGTTGGCAACCGCCTGCCGGCGCGAGTACATGTCCAGGGCTTCCTTGGCATTGACGCCCAACGGCCCGAGGACGCTATCCAGCGCCTTGGCATTGCGGGCAAGCTGATCGCGGCCGGGTAGTTCGCCATTGACCGCCATGATGACGCGATTGCCTGTTTGCGGATTGAAGAACTCTCCGAACACCGCGGCATAGGTCGCCGATTCGCGCGCGTATAGCTGGCTCTCGGTGAACGTGTTCGCCACCGCCACGCCGCCCGGAGCGAGGATGCCGCGCACGTGTTGCAGAAATTCCAGCGTCATCAGGTGTTCGGGGATGTAGTCGACGTCGAACGCGTCCAGCATCACCATGTCGTATTGCAGGCCGTCGCGATGGGCGCGTTCGATGTAGGCGCGGCCGTCTTCCAGGAAGAGGCGTTGCCTGGGGCCTTCCTGATAGCCGAAGTAGCGCGCCGCGACCTTGCCCACGGCGGGATCGATTTCAACGGTATCGATGACGGTGTCGGGCAGGAGCGCGGCCAGGGTCTTCTGCAGCGTGGCGCCGCCCAATCCGACGATCAGGATGTTGCGCGGCTTGGGATTGATGTAGAGCGCGGTCATCATCATGCGCGTGTACGAAAACACCAGCTGCCCCGGATGCGCAAGGCTCATGCAGGTCTGGCGGCCGACGTCGTGCATGGAGTTGAAGTTCATGCAGCGCTCGCCGTTTTCCTCGAACACGAGCAGCTTGCCGAACTGCGAATCTTCGCTGTGGATCAGCTGGGGGCCGCCCGTGCCTCGCAGCAGCACCAAGGCGGCGCTGGCGATGACAAGGACGAGAATGGCGCGCAGGGCAATACGGAGCATGTAGCGGCAAGCAACAAGTGGGGGACGCGTCATCGTATCGTGCGCCGGGACCCGCGCGGCACATTGGCGCGAGTCCCTGGCCGGCAAGGCTCCGCCAGCGTCGGGACGGCAGAAATCAACGATCGTTTTTTTGGAAAGACACGTTCGATATATTTCATTTCCTTAAATGCTCGGCTCTCCTTAGAATTTTGCTCGAAACGGGGCATAGATTCCCGTCCGGAAAATCAGAGGAGACCCGCATGTTCTACGATCCCGTCCCCAGGATTCAGGCCAGCGTATACGCCCGGCTGCCCGACGAGCTGAAGTGGCAAGGCCAGGACCTGAACGAGTGGGTCGCCAGCCAGCCGCAGGGCAATCCGCCGCGCTCGTTGCTGGAAGGGCCTTCCTTCGGGCCGGACGGCTTGTTGTATTGCGTGGACGTGATCAACGGCCGCGTCCTGCGTGTCGACGCGCGCGGCGAGTTCGAGCCGCTCGTGCAGTACGACGGCTGGCCCAATGGCCTGAAGTTCCATCGCGACGGCCGCATCTTCATCGCCGACTACAAGCACGGCATCATGCAGTTCGACCTCGAGCGCCGCGAGGTGCGTCCGGTGCTCGAACGCTACAACATCGAGCGCTTCAAGGGCGTGAACGACCTGTTCTTCTCGCAAGCGGGGGACCTCTATTTCACCGACCAGGGCATGACCGGCTGGCAGGATCCGACCGGCCGCTTGTTCCGCCTGCGGCCGGACGGAAAGCTGGACTGCCTGCTCGACTGCATCCCCAGCCCCAACGGCCTGGTGATGGATCTGGACGAGCACGCGCTGTATGTGGCGGCGACGCGGGCCAATGCCATCTGGAAGGTGCCGCTGCTGCGCAACGGCCAGGTCGGCAAGGTCGGCACCTTCATCCAGATGTCGGGCGGCGGCGGCCCGGACGGCCTGGCGCTGGATGCCCGGGGAGGGCTGTGCATCGCCCACGTGGGCCTGGGCACGGTGTGGTGCATGGACCCCCTGGGCCAGCCGGCCCTGCGCATCCAGTCTCCGGAAGGGCTGCACACCACCAACGTGGCCTTTGGCGGGCAGGGCGGGCGCACGCTCTACATCACCGAGTCCAGTTCGGCCAGCATCCTGCGCGTCGAACTCGACGTGGCGGGCAAACCCATGTACCTGCCGGCGCCGCAGGCGCAGGCTCTCTGAACACCACATACCCCAACTACCAAAAGGACGGAAAAGATGGATCAGGCAATTGTGCTGGGCGCGGGCACCATGGGGGCCGACGTCGCCGCCGGCTTTCATGCGGCCGGCTGGCGCGTATGGCTGGTGGAGCCCGACGCGGCGGCGCGCGCGGCGGCGACGCGGCGCGTGAACGCATCCAGCGAAATGATCGGCGGGCAGGCGGACGCCGGGCGCATCGTCACCAGCGCGACCATGGAGGAAATCGACTGGCGCGATACCCGCATCGTGGTCGAGTGCGTGCCGGAACTGCTGGAAACCAAGCGTGCGGTGTTCGCCCGTCTGGAACAGCTGGCGCCCGCTTCGATTCCCTTGACCAGCAATTCGTCGAGCTTTCCCATCAGCGCCATCGGCGAGGGCTTGCAGACCCGCGCACGCATGGTGGGCCTGCATTACTTCATGCCGGCCCATTTGGTGCCCGCCGTGGAGGTGATACGCGGCGAGGCCACCGATGAAGCCATGGCCCAGGAAGTCAGCCGCATCATGCGCGATACCGGCAAGAAGCCGGTGCAGGTCAAGCGCGATGTGCCAGGGTTTCTTGCCAACCGCATCCAGCACGCGCTGATGCGCGAGGCGATCGCGCTGGTCGAGGAGGGCTTCGCGTCCGCCGAGGACGTGGACACCGCCGTGCGCTACGGGTTCGGATTCCGCTACATCGCGGCCGGCCCGCTGCTGCAGAAGGATCTGGCCGGCATCGACATCCATTGCGCGGCGGCTGCGACCATGTATCCGCATCTGCGCACGGACGACAGGCCCAGCGCGCTTATGCGCGAGCTGGTCGAGCAGGGCAACATCGGCGTCAAGTCGCCGTCGCTGAAGGGCTTCTATCAATGGACGCCGGACCGTGTCGCCCAGGAGCAGCGGCGCTACCAGGTCGCCCTTGGCAAGGCCATGCAGATACTGAAGGATGAGGAAGCGTTGGCCTGAGGCAGATTGCGACCGGGCTTCGAGCTTGCAGATGTCAGGGTTCTTTAGCCGCCAAGGCTGCCCTGCGCCATTCCGATGCTCGCCCCAATGGGGCTGCGCTTCGGATGGCTCCGGGCTACCTCGGCTGACAGTCGCCTAATGCGTTGGCTTCAGCCCCCGTTCATGGGCAGATGCCGTAAGCCGGTGGCCGGGCGGAGGGATCCGAAGCGCAGCCCCACCCGGGGCGAGCATCGGAATCCCGCAGCCCGGACGCCGGCGACTCAAGAACCCTGCTTCACCAAACCGAAGTGCGGTGCGGCAGGGCTTCGAACTCGCAGATGTCAGGGTTCTTTAGCCGCCGAGGCAGCCCTGCGCCATTCCGATGCTCGCCCCAATGGGGCTGCGCTTCGGATGGCTCCGGGCCGCCTCGGCTGACAGTCGCCTAATGCACTGGTTTCAGCCCCCCGTTCATGGGCAGATGCCGTAAGCCGGTGGCCGGGCGGAGGGATCCGAAGCGCAGCCCCACCGGGGCGAGCATCGGAATCCCGCAGCCCGGACGCCGGCGACTCAAGAACCCTGCTTCACAACACCGAAGTGCGATCCGGATTTTCCTCATCCGAACGCCCCAGGACTCGCATGGATTTTTTTGACAGAACATAAATTTTTTTCTCTTTTCGCAGACGAGAGTTTGCGAACATGCGCCTAGAGCTTTCAAGCCATAAGAACGCATCGGGAGACAACAATGTTCTGTAAGAATGCCGCGCGCAAGCGCATTCACATCGCCGTGGCCGCCTTCATCGCGGCAGCCGCCTTCACCGTTCCTGGCCATGCCTACGCACAGGGCGCCGATAGCTATCCCGGCAAGCCCATCCGCCTGATCATTCCGTACCCGCCGGGAGGCGCGACTGACGTGATCGGGCGCATCGTCGGCCAGCGCCTGAGCGAACAGATCGGCGGCCAGGTCGTGATCGAGAACCGGGGCGGAGCGGGCGGCAATATCGGCGCGGCCGAAGTGGCGCGCGCCCAGCCCGACGGCTACACATTGTTGATGGGGGCGCTGACTTCGCATTCGGTCATGGCGACCCTGGAGAAGGACACCATTCCCTACGATTTGCGCAAGGACTTCGCGCCCGCCGGGGTGGTCGGTTTCGTGCCGCTGGTGGCCGTGGTCAATCCCAAGCTGCCGATCAACTCGTTGGCCGATCTGGTGAGCTACGCCAAGGCGAATCCCGGAAAACTCAATTTCGCCTCGTCGGGCGCGGGCGCGCCGCAGCGCATGGCGATGGAACTCTTCAAGCAGATCGCGGGCGTCAACATCGTGCACGTGGCCTATCGCGGCAGCGGCCCGGCCATGACGGACCTGGTCGGCGGCCAGGTGGAGACGATGACAGAGACGGTGCCCGCCGCGATCTCCTTCATCAAGTCCGGCCAGCTGCGTCCGCTGGCCGTGCTGACGCCGCAGCGCGTTTCGATGTTGCCGGATATCCCCACCGCCGAGGAACAAGGCTTCAGCGGCTTCAACGTCAGTTCGCTCTTTGGCGTAATGGCGCCGGCCGGCACGCCGGCTCCCATCGTCGCCAAGATCAACAAGGCGCTGACCACGGCGCTGGCCAAGGACGATGCCAAGGCCCAGCTGTTGCAGCAAGGCGTCTACGCCGATGCGTTAGACGTCGAAGCCTCCAAGGCGCGCCTGAACGCTGAAATCGAGCAGTGGGCCAAGGTCATCCGCGACGGCGGCATTACCGCAAATTAACTGGAAGCAGCTTGAACAAGATGAGCAAGAAAAACACCGAGGCGTCGCAGGGCGAGGCCGGCGGCCTGCGCAAAGGCCTCACCAGCTATGGCGACAGCGGCTTTTCGCTGTTCCTGCGCAAGGCCTTCATCAAGGGCGCGGGCTACACGGACGGCGCGCTGGACCGGCCGGTGATCGGCATCGCCAACACGGGCAGCGCCTACAACCCCTGCCACGGCAACGCGCCGCAGCTGCTGGAGGCCGTGAAGCGCGGCATCATGTTCGCCGGCGGGCTGCCGATGGACTTCCCGACCATCTCCATCCACGAGAGCTTTTCCTTTCCCACCAGCATGTACTTGCGCAACCTCATGTCCATGGACACCGAGGAGCTGATACGCGCCCAGCCCATGGATGCGGTGGTGCTGATAGGCGGATGCGACAAGACCGTGCCCGCCCAGCTCATGGGGGCCGCGTCGGCGGACATCCCGGCGATCCAGCTGGTGACGGGGTCGATGCTGACGGGTTCGCACCGTTCGGAACGGGTGGGCGCATGCACGGATTGCCGCCGGTACTGGGGCAAGTACCGCGCCGAAGAGATCGACGCTCAGGAGATCGCAGACGTCAACAACCAGCTCGTGGCCAGCGTGGGCACCTGTTCGGTCATGGGCACGGCAAGCACCATGGCCTGTATCGCCGAAGCGCTGGGCATGACCGTGCCTGGCGGCGCCACGCCGCCGGCCGTCACGGCGGACCGAATGCGTATCGCTGAACTCACGGGCGCACAGGCCGTCGAGATCGCCAGGCAGCGCCTGTCGGTCTCGAAGATCCTGACCGCGGATTCCTTCGAGAATGCCATGCGCGTGCTGCTGGCCATCGGCGGGTCCACCAACGGCATCATCCACCTGACCGCCATCGCCGGCCGGCTGGGCCTGGACCTGGATCTGCAGGCGCTGGACCGCATGGGGCGCGAGACGCCCGTGCTGGTGGACCTGAAACCGTCGGGCCAGCACTACATGGAGGACTTCCACAAGGCGGGCGGCATGGCCACGCTGCTGCGCGAACTCAAGCCGCTGTTGAAGCTCGACGCGCTGACCGTGACCGGCAGGACGCTGGGCGAGGAGATCGAGCGCGCGGGGCCGGGGTTCCCGCAGACCGTGGTCAGGACCAGGCAGAACCCGATCTATCCGCAGGGCGGGATAGCGGTGCTGTCCGGCAACCTCGCGCCCGAGGGCGCCATCATCAAGCAGTCTTCCGCCAACGCCGGGCTGATGGAGCACGAAGGCCGCGCCGTGGTGTTCGAGAACGCCGAAGATCTGGCGGGCCGCATCGACGCCGCCGATCTGGACGTCACGCCGCAGGACATCCTGGTGCTGAAGAACATCGGTCCCAAGGGCGCGCCCGGCATGCCGGAGGCGGGCTACATCCCGATCCCCAAGAAACTGGCGTCGCAGGGGGTGAAGGACATCATCCGGATTTCGGACGGCCGCATGAGCGGCACCGCCTTTGGCACCATCGTGCTGCACGTCACGCCGGAAGCGGCCATAGGCGGGCCGCTGGCCTATGTCAGGAACGGCGACCGCATACGCCTGAGCGTGAGCCGGCGCGAGATCTCCCTGCTGGTGCCGGACGAAGAGCTGGACCGCCGCCGCCGCGAGCAGCCGGTCACGCCGCCGACGGCCGAGCGTGGCTACAAGAAACTCTTCCTCGATACGGTGACCCAGGCCGACAAGGGCGTGGATTTCGACTTCCTGCGCGGCGTGCCGGGCAAGTCGAAGTAGGGCTATGGCGTTGCCCGGCGTGCTTCCATATTGCCGAAGAGGGTCCGGGCATCCTGGGAAATCGACGCGGCCATCTTGGCATGATGGCCGCGGGTATTCCAGATCAGGCCGTTCCGGCGCACGGGCGCGCGGTTGGGCAGCGGGATGCGCGCCACGTCGAGCGACTTCCACATGGACGACCAGTCCGGAATCAGCGCAACGCCCAGGCCTTCGTGCACCAGCGCGACGATGGCAAGCAGGCCGTCGATTTCCAGCCGCTGCTTGGGCCAGATCTGATGGTCGCGCAGATAGCGGTCGGCCAACTGGGCGCCGTAGATGTTGCGGTCATACCGTATGAAGGGTTGGGTCGACAGCAGGGTGTGGGCGTCCTGGTCCGCAAGATGGGACGGCGCCACCACGACCAGCGGCTCTTCCATGAACGGCTGCCAGAGACAGCTCTTGGGCACGGCGAACTGCGGTTCCACCACGATGGCAGCGTCCAGTTCGCCGCTGACCACCTTGCCGCACAGGTCGATGGAGCCGCCGGGCGTGACGAAGACGCAGGCGTCCGGATGCTTGCGATACAGCGATTTCAGTATCGGCGGCAGCACGTTCGTCAACGCGGACACGAAACAGCCGATGCGGAATTCGCCCGGCTGGTCGCCGTCGACGGCCATGGCGCGCAGATCGCGGATATTGCGGATGGCCGCCTTGGTGCCTTCGAGGATGCGCATGCCGCTCTCGGTCGGCCGCACCGAACGCCCGGAGCGCTTGACCAGCGCCACGCCCAGGTCCATCTCCAACGCCTTGATGCGCGCGGCGATGGCGGCCGAGGTCAGATCGAGCTTGCGCGCCGCTTCGGCGAATGAACCGGCTTCGACGACCGCGACGAAGCTCTGCATGCACTTGATGTCCATGATGCGATGGGCCTATTGCCCTGAAAGGAGAAACTTCAGGTTGAAGATCGCACGAACCGCTACGAACCCGGCTGCGATGGTTGCAGGCTTATCGCGCCAATTTTCCGTATGTTATAGCGTCGAGGTTGAAATCCATGATCGAGCATGAACTGGCCCAAGCGCGCCAGGCAGCAGCAAATGGCCCCGGCAAGGGGGACGGCAGGTTTCCCCCTCTGCTCAAGGTAGGGGTTTTTCCCGAGTCGGTGGAAGCGCAGTTCCGTTCGAGGTTCACGTTGATCGACGAGGAGGCGCTGAAAAACGATCCCGCGCAGGCCGAGGCGATCGGCGGCATTGTCACGCGCTCGAACTACCGGATTCCCGCCGAGCTGATGGATCGCTTGCCTGGGCTGCGCATCATCGCCACCAACGGCGTCGGCTACGACGGCATCGCGCTGGACCGCGCGCGTGAAAAGAACATCGTCGTGACCAACACGCCGGACGTGTTGAACAAGGCCGTGGCCGAATTGGCGGTGGGGCTGTTGCTCGCCCTGCTGCGCAAGCTGCCTGCGGCCGACAGCTTTGTGCGCGCGGGCGCGTGGGAGGCCTCGCCCTTTCCGTTGGGGGCGAGCCTGGCGGGCAGGAAGGTCGGCATCGTCGGTTTAGGGCGCATCGGCAAAGAGATCGTCCAGCGGCTCGTGCCGTTTGAAGTGGACCTCAGCTACTTCGGCCGCACGCGCCAGGAGGCGCCGTGGCGGCATTTTGATTCTCTGCCTGCCATGGCCAGCCATGTGGACGTGCTGGTCCTGTCGTGCCCCGGCGGGGCGGCGACGCACCATATCGTCGACGCCGACGTGTTGAGTGCGCTGGGGCCGGAGGGGCTGGTCGTCAACGTCGCCCGCGGCTCGGTGATCAACGAGGCCGACCTGTGCCATGCGCTGGCCAACGGCATCATCCAGGGCGCCGCGCTGGACGTGTTCGAAAGCGAGCCGTTGGGCGAGAGCCCGCTGCGGCACCTGTCCAACGTGATCCTGGCGCCCCATATCGGCAGCGCCACGCACGAAACTCGCCGCCAGATGGCGGAGCTGGCGATACGGAACCTGGTGTCGTTCTTTACGACGGGGAGGGCAGTTACGCCAGTGGCGTAGCTGGACGTTGGGCTGCCCGCTAGAACCACACCGTGGCAATCAACAGCGCGCAGCCCGCCGTCGCGGTGGCTGCCATGATGACGGCCAGGCGCAAGGCGATCTTGCGTTCCTTGCGGCCGACGTTGGGGTTGCCGACGTTGGCGGAGCGCAGTTGTTCCCAGGTCCACGCGGCGCCCGCTTCGCGGCTCTGCAAGGCCGAGGCGGCGTTCGCCGTGGAGCGGGAAATGCGAGTGAGCCGCAGCGCCGGATAGGCCAGCAGCAGCCCGGCCAGGAACAAGGCGCAGGCGCTGATTGCGCCCGCCGTGAAGGCCGAGCTGTCGCGCGCGGCGAACAGGATAAGGGATGCCGCCAGGCCGATGAGGTTCAAGCCGGCCAAGGCTTTCAGCGCCTGGATTCCCCAGGGGCCAGTGGCTTCCTCGGTGAAGTCTCCGACCGAGCGCCAGTAAGCGGCGTCGTTGGATGCGGCCTGGAAAAAGAAGGCGAGATCCCTCAGGAGCACGTCGCCTTGCCTGTCGTCGGGGCTCGTGTCCCGGTGCCATTGGGTGGCGAACTTCCGGCTTCGATCGGCGTCCGCGTGATGCGCGCGGGCCCAGTTCTCTGCCAGACGTACCGCCGCTTCGACGGTAAGAGCCCCCGCGGGTCTTGCACTGTCTTTCATCTTTTTCATCCCCATATATGGGACATTGTACTAGGCCTGCGTGGGGGCGAGTTGATGCAAGACAGGAGGGCGATGCGCCGCGGAGATCAAGGCAGGGCGGCGCCCGGACCTGGGGCAGGCCGGGAGAAACACACTTCGAGCAGACTGTTGCTGCGCAATTTGATGGTGACGTCCATTCGTTGCCTGCCCGGGGCGGTGGCTGCAAGCAGTCCGAGGCCCAGGGCGCCGATCCAGGCGGGAAGAAAACTGGCCAGATCCCAACCCGTGATGCCGGTGTTGTAGGGCTGCTTGAGCACCCGAGCGGTCAGTCCGTGTTCATGGCAGAACGCCTGCATCGCCGCGGCGGTTTGATCGATGTCGACGATGTTCTCAAGAAAGAACGGCTCCTGCGCCAGCATCAGGCGGACAAGTTCACCAGCAGGCAGGCGGTTCTCGAAGTAGGTGCGTACCGTGGACATATGGCGGGTTCCGGGCGTGAGCAAATCGTCATGTACCGGTGGCTGGAAAGAGGCAAGCATGCCAGTCTTGGGGAATAGTCTATGCCAAATCCCCCCGCTGTTACGGTCCCGATTCACCGCCTCTGTGTCTGGCGGGCCACACGCTGGCCCCGCAAACTTTACCGGTCGCCGCGCAGTCCGCGCGGTTTGAGAGGACGTTCCATGCGCTACCGTTATGTCACCGCCGATGTGTTCACCAGCCAAGCGTACGGCGGCAATCCGCTGGCCGTCGTGTTCGACGCCCAGGGGCTGAGTGCGGCGCAGATGCAGCGCATCGCGCGCGAGTTCAACTATTCCGAAACCAGCTTTGTGCTGCCGCCGCGGGATCCGGCCCATACCGCTTGGGTGCGTATCTTCACGCCCGACCGCGAAGTGCCGTTCGCGGGGCATCCCAACGTCGGTACGGCCGTGGTGCTGGCACGAGAAATGGCTGCCTCCGGTCGGACTGTGCCGGAAACCTTTGTGTTCGAGGAAGAGGCGGGACTGGTGCGCATTGCGCTGCGCACGGGCGCAAGCGGCGCAGCCGGTGCGCAACTGCTTGCGCCGCAACCGCTGTCGCGCGCCAGCGAGGCGCCGGCCGCCGCGGTCGCGCGGGCCTTGAGCCTGGAGCCTGCGGACATCGATACCTCCACGCATGCGCCGCAGGTGGCGTCGGTAGGCCTGATCTTCCTGGTGGTGCAATTGGCCAGCCGCGACGCCTTGCGCCGGGCCGTGCCAGACCCGGCAGGCTACGCGGCCTTGCTGCCGCTGGACGGCGCAAAGTCCATCTATGCCTACACCACCGATACGGGCGCGGGTGCACAGGCGGATGTCCAGGCTCGCATGTTCACGGGTCGCATGACCGAAGACCCCGCGACCGGCAGCGCGACGGCGGCCATGACGGCCTTGCGCACGGCCCTGCGCGGCGCGGGCGCGCTGCGCCTGCGGGTGGAACAGGGCGTGGACATGGGACGCGCCAGCGTGCTGCTGGCCCACGCCGAACCGCGCGCAGATGGCGTTTGGGCGGGTGTGGCGGGAGAGGCCGTGGTGGTGATGGAAGGTACGCTGGCGGCCCCTGATGTGTCTTGAGCCTGGCGGCTCCGCGTGGCCTCGTGTATGCTGACCGCATGAACGCACCGCATTTCGCGCCGATCTCCGGCGCAACCTGCCGACGAATCGCTCGACGTTTACGTTGAGTGGCCAGTCACGTCCAGGCGCCGAACCCTCGGCGCCTATCCCTGAAAGCCACGATACTCCTCGTGGCTTTTCTGTTTCTGGCTGGTCCCGCTGTCGAGGCGTATCGCAAGGCTTTCGTTGCCATCCTTGAAGGAACGAAGCATGAGTGCGCAAGACCTCGCCATCCGGCCCTACCATTCGACCGATGAAGCCGCGATCATCCAGCTGTGGCATGACTGCGGCCTGACCCGCCCATGGAACGATCCGCGCAAGGACATCGAGCGCAAGCTTGCAGTGCAGGCGGATCTGTTCCTGGTGGGAGAGGCGGACGGCGCGATCGTCGCGACGCTGATGGGCGGCTATGACGGCCATCGCGCCTGGATCAACTACCTGGCGGTCTCGCCCGCGCATCAGCGCCGCGGCCACGCGACCGCGCTGATGCAGGCAGTCGAACGCAGGTTGCTGGAAATGGGCTGCCCCAAGATCAATCTGCTGATCCGGTCCGGCAATGCCGCGGTGAAGGATTTCTACGCGACCCTGGGCTTTCAGCAGGACGAGGTCATCAGCCTGGGCAAGCGCCTGATTCCGGACCTTTGACGGCACCGGACCAGGCGCGCGCGGCAGCGATCAGATCGCCACGGTCAGGTATACCGCTTCGCGGCCCACGATGGGCATGCGGGTGGGCATGAAGATGGTGCAGTCATCGCAGGGCGAACGGATTTCCTCGGTGCCGTTCATGGCGATGAGTTCACCCTTGGCGAAGGTCTCGAAGCCGATCACCGGACGCGTGAAGGTGAAGTCCTCGGACTTCACCATATGCACTTCGAGCAGGCGGTAGCGTTGCGGCGCGGGCGGGGGCGGCGTGCCGGCAGGCATGTCGACCAGGCCCGTGTGCGCCAGGAAGCGCAGCGTGACGTCCGTGGCCAGGTCGGCGGCGGATTGCGCGAAGTGCTGGCCGCATTCGACCACCAGCGATCCGCTGCTGTCGGAGTGCGGATCGCCATGGCGGCCGTAGCCCATGACGCCGGTGCCAGGGAAAAGGTCGGGAGGCATCACCAGATGCACCTGCGGCACGCCGACGGCGCTGGCCAGCGCCGTGTTGCGGTCCATCTCGGTGTAGACCCAGAAGGGCTGCACCGGCGCACGCGTGGAGTGGATGTCGAGCACGAAGTCTGCGGCGTCGAGCACCGGACGCAGCTCGCGGGCGCGGCGCAGTTCGGGGCTGTCTTCCGGGCCGTCCAGCATGGCTGCCGACCAGATGCGGTTCAGGTTGTGGACGAGCTGGCGGTTCTCGTAGGGGTTTTCGATATCGAAGGCTTCATAGGCTTCGACGTGCGCGAAGCTGACGGTGAGCGTGCCGATCTTGGGGCGCACGCCGCTGTCCAACAGATGGGTCGCAGCCACCATGCCGCAGATTTCGTTGCCGTGCGTGATGGCGTTGATCAGCACATGCGGGCCGGGGCGGCCCGACTCGAAACGGTGCACGTAGGGAATGCCGACATTGCCCTCGCGGTAGGCCGAGAGATCGCGCGGCAGGACTTCGAGCGGAGCGGTGTCGGGTTCGAAAGCGGGATTTTTCATGGGAGTAGGGCCTATTCAGGACGGATGCCGGCGCGGTCGATCAGGTCTTTGTACAACGCCAGGCGCTCGGACATCATGGCGGTGAACTGCTGCGGAGTCTGGTTCTCGGGGGGCAGCGCGCCGGCCTTTTCCAGGGATTGCGGCATGCCGTCCTCGGTGGCGGCGGTGCGCACGGCGGCCAGCAGCTTCTGGACGATGTCGGGCGGCGTGCCGGCGGGCGCGGCCAGGCCGATCCACGACATGGAGTTGAGCACGGGATAGCCCAGTTCCTCGAAGGTCGGCACGTCGGGCAGGGAGTCCAGGCGCTTGGGGGCGGCCACCGCCAGCGCGCGCATCTTGCCGACCTGGATGTGGGGCAGGAAGGGCGCCAGGTTGTCCAGCGCGAACTGCGCCTGGTCGGACAGCAGCGCGTTGATCAGCGGCGCGCCGCCGCGATAGGGCACGTGCACGGCCTGCAACTGCAAGGTGTTCTTCAGCAGTTCGGCGTTGAGCTGACCCATGCTGCCGATGCCCGCGGTGGCATAGTGCAGCTGGTCGGGGCGCGCCTTCAGCAGCGCCACGAATTCCGCCAGGTTGCGGGCCGGCACGGCGGCGTTGGTCACCAGCACATTGGGCGTGCGCGACAGCTGCGAGATCGAGACGAAGTCCTTGATCGGGTCGTAGCCCAGGTCGTTGCGCATCAGCGGGTTGGCCAGGTGCGAGCTTTGCGAGGACGCGACCAAGGTGTAGCCGTCCGGCGTGGCGCGCGCGACGCGCTTGCTGCCGATGGCGCCGCCCGCGCCGTCGCGGTTCTCGATGATGACGCTGGTACCCAGCGCCTTGCCCAGGGCGTCCGCGTACAGCCGGCCGATCAGGTCGACGGAGCCGCCCGCAGGAAAGGGGACGACCAGCGTGATGGGGCGCGAAGGATAGGCGTTGGCGCGCGCGGCCAGCGGCAGCAAGGCGGCGCCCAGGCCGGCCAGGACCAGGCTGCGGCGGGTCAAGGACGGCCCCTGGGGGTGATGCTTCATGGAACTCTCTTGTGATGTCTGCGGGTTTGGTCTAATTTGCAATGAATATTGCAGGCTGCAATATAAGATGCAATGTGTGTTGTGAGATTTGGGGTTATCACCTAGGGCCATGCAAGGATGAACCTGCACCAACGTATCGCCGGCTACGGCCGCAAGCTCAGCAAGAGCGAACAAATGCTGGTCGAGGAAATGCAGGCGCGCTATCCGCAGAGCTTGCTGGAATCGGCGACGGCGCTGGCCAGGCAGGTCGGCACCAGCGCTTCCACCGTGGTGCGCCTGTTGGCCAAGCTCGGCTACGAAAGCTATGCGCAGGCGCAGATGGAGGCGCGCGCGGAGGTGACGGCGCGCCTGGCCTCGCCCGGCGAACGCGCAGACGCGGTAGGCGCCGACAAGCCGTCGCCGCGCGCCTGCCTGCACAACGCCTTGCTGCACGACCAGCACAACCTGAAGGAGACTTACGCGTCGATCGACGTGGCGGCTTTCGAGGCCGCCGTGCGGCTGCTGACGCAGCGCAAGGGGCGGGTGCACGTGCTGGGGTTGCGCCAGGCCGCGCCGCTGGCCAGCCACGTGGCCTTGTACCTGAACCTGTGCCTGCCTTCGGTCAGGCCCATGGTCGCCGCCGGTCCGTTGTTCCTGGAAGACCAGCTGCTCTGGATCGACGAGGCCGACGTGCTGCTGGCGTTTACCTTCAGGCGCTATTCAGTTGCCGCGGCCAAGGCGGTGCAGTACTTCCGGCAACGCGGCGGCAAGGTGATCCTGATCACCGATTCGGCGTCGGCGCCCGCTGCGGCGTCGGCACACCACGTGCTGATCGCGCGCAGCTCCAGCGCATCGCCTTTCGATTCCTACACCGCGGCCTTTTCCGTCTGCAATGCCTTGCTCGCGGCGGTGGCGCAGCGCAGCAAACAGGCCTTGGGCGCGGCGTTGGAGCGCGGCGAAGGCTTGTGGGATGCGCAATGGATACGCCCGCCCGGCGGCTGAAAGACGCGGCCCGCACCGTTGTGCGCGGCGAGTGCCAAAGGCCTGGATTCGAACCGATTTTCGGCCATTTGGAGGCGCGGCAAGATGCGTTCGCACTACCTGCTCTAGTACTCCATAACTCCTTGAAAACATTGCTTTTCAAGCTAAAAATTTTTTGGCATATTGCGGCCGGGAAAAGCAATTTCGAGGAGCAAGGAATGGGCGCGTGGCCACAGCGTCATATTGATGGATTCGAGGTGGAATGCCAGGTCATCCGGCTGGATACCGGCATGTTGGCGATCGAGGTTGCGGTATGCCGCAGGGTGGCAGGCGAATTCGAGCGCCGCTGGTCGCTGCCGCGCTTCGTGACCTTCGAGGATCCCGGGACGGCCAGACGCCATGCCGAACTGGTGCTGTCCGGCATCGTGTCGGTGGATGAAGCCACGGGCGAACCGCGCTACGGCATCCTGTAGCGGCGGGCCCGACCCGCGGCGGCAGGCAGGTTTTTGTTTCTTTTCACACAATCGCATGCTTTGCGCTGGCGGATTTGCCCGGTACATTGGTGTAGGGTGACAACAACAAAGGAGAGTTCCATGTTTGATACTTTTCCTGTCTTGCGCCGCGCTGGCCTGGCCGCCGCGGCGATCGGTGTGGCCGGCCTGATGTTTACCGGCTGCACCACCACCAGTCCCAAATCCTCGGCAACCGCGACTGAACAGCGCCAATCGCTGAACAGTGCGGCCGACGCCACCTTGGGCAAGCTCTATCAAGCCTCGCCGCAGTCCAGGGAACTGGTCGCGCGCGCCCGGGGCGTGCTGATCTTTCCCGATGTGTTGAGCGGCAGCTTCATCATCGGCGCCGAACATGGCAAGGGCGTGCTGCGCGTGGGCAGCTCCACCGCTGGCTACTACAGCACCACGGCGGGTTCCGTCGGCTTCCAGGCGGGCGCGCAGTCCAAGGCGATGGTGCTGTTGTTCATGACGGACGAGGCGCTTGCCAAGTTCCGCAACAGCAGCGGCTGGACCGTGGGCGCCGACGCGACGGTCGCGGTCGTCAACGTTGGCGCCAATGGCCGCATCGACACCAACACGGCGCAGCAGCCCATTGTCGGTTTCGTGATGAACAACGGCGGCCTGATGGCAGGCGTGTCCCTGGCTGGCACCAAGATCTCCAAACTGGATCTTTGAGCTGCCTGCCAAGCAAAACGCCGCGGATGGTCTCCGCGGCGTTTTTGTTTGGCGCGTCAGCCGGCGCTTCAGCCCATGAGCGTATCGCCGTTGTTACGCACCGAACTCTCGCGCTGCATTTCGGCAGCTTCGATGTCCGGGTCCAGGCCGCGCCAGCGTTTGATGCGGCCGCGATCCTGCTCGGGCTCCCAGCCGAGCAGGCCGTAGCGCGTGATTTCGGTTTGACCCGTTTCGAATTCCACTTCGAAGTAGCCCTGACGATCGGGTAGCGTGCCGCCGGGGAACCAGTCGGTTTCAGGCATGGTGTTCTCCTTGCTAGGCGATGGGAGGGGCGCCGGCGCGGGGCGCGGCGCTTTCATTGTGGAGGGGCGTCGCGGATCCCGCAAGTTGCCGCCGCAGGCCTCACGCGAGCGGGACGGCAGTGGTGTACAGCACCTGCTTCAAGGCAAAGCTGGAACGGATGCTGGCTACGCCGGGGATGCGGGTGATGTGTTCGACGATCAGCCGCTCCAGTGCGTCCACGTCGGGCACCAGGGCGCGTATGAGGTAGTCGGCGTCGCCTGACATGAGGTAGCACTCCATTATTTCCGGCAGGACCGCGATCTCGCGTTCGAACACGTCCAGCGCCGCCTTGCGCTGCTTGTCCAGCGAGATCTGGATGAACACGTTGACCTTCAGGCCCAGCTTGCGGGCATTGAGCAAGGTGACGCGGCGGTCGATCAGGCCCTCGGTTTCGAGCCGGCGCACGCGCGCCAGACAGGGCGAGGCGGACAGGTTCACGCGCGCGGCGAGCTCGACATTGGTCAGCCGCGCATCGCGTTGGAGTTCGTTGAGGATACGGATGTCGGTGGCATCCAGGTTGATTTCCGGCATAAGTCACCCAGGTATGGTCATTCAGCAATTCATCTGTGCTGAGTATGACGGGTATCGCCCTTGAATGCAGTGAAATATGCTGGGGTTAACCCTATAGACTATTCCATCGTTTGGCAATTGTGCCAAAGCGCGGAATATTCAAGCAGTAGATTGGGCAGTAATGAGTCAGCAGAGCACGTTGGGCAGGTTTTTGCCGCTGGTCGGCGCGGTAGCCATCTGGGGCGGCAATTGGCCCGTCATGAAGCTGGGGCTGACGCACATGAGCCCGCTCTGGCTGGCCGCCAGCCGCTTCGGCTCGGCCGCGCTGATCAGCGCGCTGGTGCTGGGCATGCTGGGCCGCCTGCGCCTGCCCACGCGGCAGGAAATGCCGCTGGTGGCCGGCGTGGCGTTGCTGCAGATGGGCGCGTTCACGGCGCTGGCGCTGTGGGCGATGCAATACGTGGCGCCGGGGCGCGCGTCCGTGATCGCCTACGCCACTTCCATCTGGGTCATTCCGCTGTCCTCGCTGATCCTGAAGGAACGCCTGTCGATGGCGCAATGGCTCGCGACGGCGCTGAGCTATGCCGGCATCGCCGTCATCGTCGCGCCCGCGTTCAGCCCCTGGCAGGCGCACACGGTGGTCGGCCTGGCGATGCTGCTGGGCGCGTCCTTTGCATGGGCCTGCAACATCATCCAGCTGCGCGGCTACCGGCATATCCGCCTGGGCGCGGACATGATTCCCTGGCAGACCGCCATCGCGGCGCTGCCGCTGGCCGCGCTGGCGTGGATGCGCGATGGCGCGCCCGTCTTCCTGGCGCAGCCCGAGGCATGGCCGGTGATCCTGTACACCGGCCCGCTGGCTACCGCGCTGACCTTTATTGTGGTGCTGGGCATGACGCAGAAGATGCCGCCGGTGGCGACCTCGATCGCCATGCTGTGCGTGCCGGTGATCGGGCTGATCGTGTCCTCGCTGGTATTCCAGGAGCGCATCTCGGCCGACCTGGCGCTGGGCCTGGCCCTGATCGGCGCCAGCGTGGCGGCGTCGGCGGCGGCGACGCGCCTGAAGCGGCCTTTGGCGCTGCGCGCTTCGTAGTCCGGCTGCACGCCGCCGCCGCGAAGCCAGCCAGCGATGCGGTCTAGAATGTCGAGCGCCGGAACCGTTCCGGCTTCTCTAGCAGGCATGCGGCGGGTATGGATTCCTTATATGTGCTGGTCGCGGCGGGCGCCATGGCCGCCGGGTTCGTGCAGGGCCTCTCGGGCTTCGGCTTCGGCATGGTGGCCATGTCGTTCTGGGCCTGGACGATAGATCCGAAACTCGCTGCCGCCATGGTGGTGTTCGGCTCGCTGACTGGCCAGTTGCTGGCCGCCTTTACCATGCGCCGCGGATTCGCGGCGGTGCATCTGCTGCCCTTCGTGGCAGGCGGATTGCTGGGGATTCCGTTGGGCGTCAAGCTGTTGCCATACCTGGATCCGCTGATGTTCAAAGCGCTGGTGGGCGGGCTGCTGGTGGTTTGGTGTCCGGTGATGTTGTTCGCGACGCGCTTGCCTCCCATCAAGGCAGGGGGGCGATTGGCCGATGGGGTGGTGGGCGCGATGGGCGGCGTCATGGGCGGCATAGGCGGATTCACCGGCGTCATTCCTACCTTGTGGTGCACCTTGCGCCGCTTTGACCGCGACGTACAGCGCGCGGTGATCCAGAACTTCAACCTGTCGATGCTGGTTGTGACGATGGCCAGCTATGTCTACACCGGTGTGGTGACGCGCGACATGCTGCCGCTGTTCGCGGTGATCGTGCCGGCGATGCTGGTGCCAACCTTATGGGGCACGCGCGTGTACGTGGGCATCAGCGACGTGTCTTTTCGCCGCATCGTGCTGGGCCTGCTCACCGTGTCGGGCGTGGCGCTGCTGGCGTCATCCTTGCCCAAGCTGCTTGCCTAGCGTCCCTTACCGGTCATCTGGGCGGGACCGGCGACATGCTATCGTTGGGTATTCAAGAGAGAATCACCGCATGGCATTGCACCGTTTCGAGAAAGGCGAGTTGGGACATTGGCTGCGCATCGTGGCCGACAATTGCGCGCCCGGCGCCGTCCAGACCGAAGTGCCCGCGCACGTCGCGCAGGCGCTGGAGACGCTGCGTTGCATTGCAGCCGACGCCGACGGCCGCTGGCTCATCACCGAGAAGGGCAAGCTCGCCCTGCGCATGGAAGAGCCAGGCGCCATCCACGTGCGCTGACCCGCGAATCCGATTATGTCGACAGCAGCGGCCCGGGGCCGCTCTCCGCGTTTCGCTGCGTCTTGACCGTTTGGCGCGGGAATTTCCACACAATTTGCGAATGTTTTCGCAGTATTTCGCGAGTTCGCGACGACTAGGGCCGTGCTACGGGAATTTCCTGAGACGGAATGCGCGATTTGGCTGCTTTTCGACGTATCGCAGGCCACGAGTCGCCAGTAAGATGAACTTGCGTGACGTTTGCAGGTCTATTCATTTGCGCGGGGATTCTGCCCCCGCAACGTCACGCGTGGTTCACGCGTTTAGGTAACCGACTGGGAGGTAGCACATGCAGCATCGTGACCAGGAAGTTCTGATCGACGTTTCCACAGCGGCCATGGATACCGGCGGATATGGCGTACTGCTGACGGTTACGGCCGAGGGCGGCACCGAAGTGGATGCCGCGTTTTCCCACTTGGGCAACTGCGCTTCGTTGGACGAAGCACGCGATCGCGCGGAAGTATTCGCGCAGAACTGGGTAGAGGAAAACATCTTCCGATAGGGCGCCCCGCCCTGGACGGAGCTGATTGGCTGGACCGGTCTGTGTGAGCATGACGCTTCGGAGAATACTCAAAGGTTTGCGACGAAAATTTCGGTTATCGTTGCTGCTCCAAAATCTGGGGCCCTCAGTGGGTATGCGCCGTTCCAAGATGACTGCCGCACAGACCAACTCTTCACTTGCGGAACACATCCGCGCATTCCGCGACCATTTTGATTCCGTTGTCCTGCCTCTTTGGATGGGGCAGGGTTTCAATGGCGCGCTGGGTCTGCCTTTTGAATCGCTGGACGCAGCTACCGGCCGCCCGCTGCCGGCCGAGCGCTACCGCGCCATGGCTTGCGCGCGCCAGCTCTACGTTTTTTCAGAAGCGTCTGGCGCCGCCGCGCGCGCGCATGCCGATGTGCTGTTCGAATCGCTGCGCCGCGTATTCCGCGACGAGTCCCATGGCGGATGGCGCTACAGCGTGGACGCCGCCGCACATGCGCTGGACGACACGCAGGACCTGTACACCCACGCGTTCATCGTGCTGGCCTGCGCCGCCTATTTCCGCCGCAGCCGCAATGCCGATGCGCGCAAGCTCATGTTGTCGACGTCGTCGACCATCGAGGCGCGCTTCAAGACTGCCGACGGGCTGTATCACGCGGCGCTCAGCGCCGACCTGAGCCAGCCGCTGCGCGCGCCCGCGCAGAATCCCATGATGCATCTGACCGAGGCATATCTGGCGGCGGCCCAGGTCGCGGAGCCGGCGCTGTACGCGCAGCGTCTGCGCGGCCTGGCGCAAGGCATCAGCCATTTTTTCGTGCATGCGGCCTCCCAGTGCATCTCGGAACAGCGGCAGGGTACGGCCGGCAACCGGCTGGAGCCCGGGCATCAGTTCGAGTGGCTGTCGCTGGTGCAAGGCTCGGCCGAGGTTTTCGACGGCCTGGAGCTGACGGAGTCGCTGCCGCGCGCGGTGCGCTGGTCGCGCCGCCATGGCGTGGACGCGGGCGGGGTGGCGGCATCGCTGGACGAGTCCGGCGCCGTGATCGACGATACGCGCCGGATCTGGGCGCAGACCGAGTATTTGCGGGTGCTCGGCGTGCTGGGGGATCTGCCCGCGCTGGAGGCCGGCCTGGCCATGTTCCGCGCGCGTTTCCTGCACGCTGGCGGCTGGTACGAATGCCTGGACGCGGACGGGGCGGTGGTGCGCGCGGACATGCCTTCGACCTCCCCATACCACCTGGCTACCTGCCTGTCCGCCATGCCGACCGTTGTTTAATTGTGGCGTTAACAATTATTTTTGGATTTATCGTCATATATTGATAGAAAAGTATTGGTGGAATCCCTTACAATTTGGTTACTATGTTTGTAGGGAAGCATCAATGAGCGTTATGTGCCTGGCTTGCCAACGCATTAACCCTGGGCTTGCTGGCGTTGCGCCGCATGCCCATCTGGGGCATCAGGGATTCACCAACCCGACGCAGAAGGGCCGGGAAGAAAGCCGTGAAGACCACTTCCGCTGCCTGAATTGCGGGGCGAAATGGCTGCGTGAAACCGACAAGTGGGGCGTGGACCTGGGGTTCAAGCTCGCACCCTGAGCTATTCGCTGCGCCATCCAGACGGGCTCCTCAGGAGCCCGTTTTCATTTCGTCGCAGTTGTTCTCCGTCACACGAAACCACATGTTGCTTGCTGCCGCTCAACCCGGGCCGGCGGCCACCACGTCGGGATCCTGCCCGGCAGTCTCCAGCAGCCATAGCCGGAAGCAGGCCAGCGCATAGTGGTCGCGGCGCTGGGCCGGCGCGCATAAGTGATAGCCGCGGGCGATGCGTATGGGCAGGTCGGGAAACGGGGCCGCCACGCGTCCCGCCTGCAGGTCGTCGCGGACCAGGCAGCGCTGCAGCACGGCAATGCCCATGTCGGCCATGACGGCGCGGACCAGGATGGAAACCTGGTCGAAACCATTGGACAGCTGGACCGAGGCGCGCGGCACGCCAGCAGCGGCCAGCCACTGCATCCAGTTGTCCATGCCATTCGAGTGATACAGCAGCGGCTCCCCAAGCAGGCCGGCCGGGGTCTCCCAGAGTCCCTGCGCGCGCCGCGCCGCCAGCCGGGCGGGGTGGCAGATGACGACCAGTTCGCGCCCGATCACGTAATCCACCTGCCAACCCGGCCATTGCTCGGGCAGGCCGGACAGGATGCTGGCATCGGGCGTCGCGCCCGAAAAGTCCTCGTTGCGGCGGTAGGCCGCGAAGCCGAGCTGGATATCCGGATGGCGCGCGTGAAAGTCGGACAGGCGGGGCACCAGCCAGGCGCTGGCCAGCGTCGGCACCGTCGACAGCGTCAAGCGCAGGCGGCGGTCGTTGGCGCGCAACCCGGCGCTGAGCGATTCGATCTGCTGCAGCGGGCCTTGCGTGCCGTCGTACAGGCGGCGTCCGGTTTCAGTCAGGGTCAGGCCATGGGCGTTGCGATGCATCAGCGGCTGGCCGAAATGCGCTTCCAGGCGGGAAATGGCGCGGCTGACGGCGCCCTGGGTGACGCACAAGACCTCCGCGGCGCGGGTGAAACTGCCCAGGCGTGCCGCCGTCACGAAGGCGTGCAGTTCGGACATGGAGGGCGAGTGCAGTCGCATCTAGCATGACCATTGGTAATGAAGCCGTGCAATATAGTCGTTTGAAAGGGGATCGTAAAGTTCGGACACTGGCGGCCTTGTCGACTGACCTTCAACTTTCGGAGTCATCCCCATGTCCCGCCGCCTTCTGGGCCGATCCGCGCGCTTCGCGCTCGCCGGCATGTTCGCTACCCTGTCCTTCGCCGGCATCGCCCAAGCCGCCGACTATCCCGCCCGTCCCATCAAGCTGGTGGTGCCGTTCGCCGCCGGCGGTTCGACCGACATCGTGGCGCGCCTGGTGGCCGAGTACGCCGGCCGTGACCTGAAGCAGACCATCGTGGTCGAGAACAAGGCTGGCGCCGGCGGTTCCATGGGCATGGAGCAGGTGGCCCGCGCCACGCCCGACGGCTACACCATCGGCATGGCCACGATGAGCACGCATGGCTCGAATCCGGCCGTGTTCCGCAAGATGAACTACGACCCGGTGAAGGATTTCGTGCCGGTGGCCAACGTGGTCGCCGTGCCCAGCATCTTCGCGATCAACCCGGGTCTCCCGGCCAAGAACATGGCCGAGTTCGTGGCCCTGGCCAAGAAGCAGCCGGAACGCTATAGCTTCGCTTCGCCGGGCGTGGGTTCGCTGGGTCACGTGAACATCGAGAATTTCATGATGCTGTCCGGCATCAAGCTGCTGCACGTGCCGTACCGCGGCGCCGGTCCGGCGCTGAACGACGTGATGGGCGGCCAGGTGGACGCGATCACCGACAACCTGTCCTCGACCCTGCCGCAGGTGCAGGGCGGCAAGCTGCGCGCGCTGGCCGTGCTGGGCGCCGAACGCTCGCCACTGCTGCCCGACGTGCCGACCTACATCGAGCTGGGCTACCCCGACATGGGCACGGGTGGCTGGTTCGGCCTGGTGGCGCCCGCCGGCACCCCGCCGGCCGTGATCGAGCGCCTGAACAAGGCGGTGCGCGCCGCCCAGGACGATCCGGAATTCCGCAAGAAGGCCGAGGAAGTGGGTGGTACTCTGGTGCGGACCACGCCCCAGGAATTCGAGGCGCAGATCCAGCAGGCCCTGGCGCGCTACGCCAAGGTCGCCAAGACTGCCAACATTCAGGCTGATTGACGATGACCCACGCCGACTTCGACGCTGTTTCCGTACACGAGCCCACCGGCCCGGCCTTGCCGCTGGTTTGCGATTCGCCGCATAGCGGCGAGCGCTATCCCGACGATTTCGGCGCCGCGGCCACCCTGGCGCAATTGCGCCAGGGCGAGGACACGCACGTGGACGCGTTGTGGTCGGCGGCGCCGGCCCTGGGCGCGACGCTGATTGCCGCGAACTTTCCGCGCGTCTATATCGATCCGAACCGCACGTTGCAGGACCTGGACCCGGAGCTGCTGGCGCAGCCCTGGCCCGAACCCCTGGACCCGGGCGAGAAGACGCGCCTGGGCAAGGGTCTGATCTGGCGCAGGATGGACAAGTCCACGCCGATCTACGATCGCAAGCTGACGCTGGCCGAAGTGCGCCACCGCATCCAGGCGTACTACGAGCCCTACCATGCTGCGCTGTCCCAGGCGATTCAGCAGGTGCGGCAGCGTTTTGGCGCGGTCTGGCATCTGAACCTGCATTCCATGCCCAACGACGCCTACGAGCGCCTGGGCCGCCAGAGCGAGCATCCGCTGGCGGACTTCGTGCTGGGCGACCGCGACGGCACGACCTGCGAACCCGAGTTCATCGCCCTGATCGAGACCGCCTTGCGCGACAAGGGTTACACCGTGGCGCGCAACGACCCCTACAAGGGCGTGCAGCTGATCGCGCAGATCGGCCAGCCGGCCTTGAACCGCCACAGCCTGCAGGTGGAAATCCGCCGTCCGCTGTACATGGACGAAGCCACGCGCGAGCGCAACTCGGGCTTTGCGCCGCTGCAGACCGACCTGTCCGACGTGCTGGCCCAGGTGGCGGCCTACGTGCGCGCGCGCCAGGCGGCGCCGGCTTAAGTTTCCCCGCGGCTGGCCGTAGTCGGTAACAAGGAACCGCGCTTTTTTTGGGCGCGGCCACACGGAACCGCAATGGCTGAGAAGATCATCAACGGATTTTCGGTGCTCGCGTACGCGACCCAACCCGAGGGGCGCGTGCCGCCGCGCGCTTTCATCGAAACGCGGCGGCTGCCGAAGAAAAAGAGCCAGGCCGAACTGGACGCGCAAGCCGCGACCCAGGCTGATGCCTCAGCGCCGCCGGATGAAGCCGCGCAGCAGGAAGCCGAGCCCGACACCCAGGCTTTCGAGATCTTTATCAGCCGACGCTTCCGCAGCACGGTCGAGGCCATGTCGGCCGCGCGCAACGCGCTGGACCGCGTCAAGCTGGTCGATGAGGACGGCGTTCCGGACCACTTGCCCGAATAGTCCGGCCATGGGGCGGCAACGCGCCGCTCATATTGTTATCCCGCCTTTGTATTTGTCGAGCCCCAGAGCGCAGGCCGATGATGCCGCATGGCAAGCATCGCCATGGGGTCGTTCCGGATAGACGCCGCGAACATTGGCCGCGGCGCTTGCCCGAACACATGCCAACCCCAAGCGAGGCAGTCAGAAAGAAAGCCTCAGGTCAGCGTGCTGCGCATCAGGATCTCGGTCAGCGCCCGCGTGGGCTTGTTGGGCGCGGGCGCCGAGATCACGATGAATTCCACCTGTGGCAGCGCAGGCAGCTGCGCGGCGCCCGCCGGAGCGGCAAGGCCCAGGGTGGACAGGTGCGAAGGCTGCACCGTGATGCCCAGGCCGGCGCGGGCGGCCGCCTGGCAGCCGGCGTAGCTGGTGCTGGTGCACACGATCTGCCAGCTGCGGCCGGCGCGGGCCAGGGCGTCCAGCGTCAGGCTGCGGGTCACGCTGGGTTCGCGCAGCAGGATCAGCGGCAGCGGTTCGCCGGGAGCCACGCGCAGGCCTTCCTTGGCCTGCCACAGCAGGGCTTCCTTGTGCAGGGTCTGGCCGCGCCGGTCGCCCTTGCGGCGCTTGCCTATCATGACGTCCAGGCCATTGTCGTCCAGCAGCTTGTAGAGCTCGCTGGTGACGCCGATGGTCAGGTCCAGTTCCACCTCGGGGTGGGCCAGCCGGAAGGCGGCCAGCACGTCGGGCAGCGGGCCCATCGCCAGGTCGTCCGAGGTGCCCAGGCGCACGCGCCCGCGCAGGCGGGGCGCGTCGAACAGGCGCTCGGCACGCTCGTGCGCGTCAAGGATGATCTGCGCATGCACCAGCAGGCTGCGGCCGTCGCTGGTGAGCGCGAGCGAGTGCGTGTCGCGCTGGAACAGGCGCCGGTTCAAGGCCTGTTCCAGCTGACGGATGTGCTCGCTGACCGTGGGCTGGGTCAGCCCCAGCCGCCGGGCGGTTTCGGTGAAGCTGGGCGCGGCGGCGGCAGCGGCGAAGGTCTTGAGCCACAGAGGATTGAGCATGGCGGCCTGGTCATAGGAAAGTCCGATGACAGTTAAAGTACCTAGTGGGCTTCACGATGGCAAGCGCCGTGCCTATAGTTTCCGCAATCCCTACGGAAATCTCTGTCATGCGCCGCTTCCTGCCCGACCAATTCACGCTCATCCTGATCGCCACGGTGGTCTTCGCCAGCTTTTTCCCGGCCGTGGGCAAGGGCGCGGCGTTCATGACCGTGGCCAGCAACATCGCCATTTCGCTGCTGTTCTTCCTGCACGGCGCCCGGCTGTCCACCGATGCCATCGTGGCCGGCGTGAAGGACGTGCGCCTGCACGCGCTGATCCTGGCTTGCACCTTCCTGCTGTTTCCCGCGCTGGGGCTGGGTTTGCGGGCGCTGTTTCCCAACCTGTTGACGCCGTCGCTGTGGCTGGGCGTGCTGTTCGTCTGCACCCTGTCGTCCACCGTGCAGTCGTCGATCGCCTTCACCTCCATGGCGCGCGGCAATGTGCCGGGCGCGATCTGCGCGGCCACCGCGTCGAACCTGCTGGGCACGGTGCTGACGCCGCTGCTGGTGGCGGTGCTGCTGCACCGCCAGGGCGGGGGCCACGGGCTGGCCGACGCCGGCCGCATCCTGCTGCAGCTGCTGCTGCCGTTCGCGGTGGGCAGCCTGCTGCGGCCCTGGATCGGCGCCTGGGCCCAGCGCAACAACCGCACGCTGTCGAAAGTGGACCGCAGTTCGATCCTGCTGGCTGTCTACACCGCGTTCAGCGAGGCGGTGGCGCAGGGCATCTGGCACGCGTTCCCGCCCATCGACCTGGCCTCCATGGTGCTGGTGAACGCCTTGTTGCTGGGAACGGTGCTGCTGATCACGACCTGGGGCAGCCGCAAGCTGGGGCTGTCCAAGGAAAACGAGATCACGCAGGTGTTCTGCGGCTCGAAGAAGTCGCTGGCCTCGGGCATTCCGCTGGCCACGGTGCTGTTCGGCACCTCGCAGATGGGCGTGGTGGTGCTGCCGCTGATGATCTTCCACCAGATGCAGCTGATGGTCTGCGCGGTGCTGGCGCGGCGCTACGCGGAACGGCAGGCGCCGGCGGAAGCGGCGGCGGCGCGGGCGTGAAATCCGCGCAAGGGTTCTGCTGGAGCGTACCGTTCTAGGCGGCCGCGTCTTCCCAAGGACGGATCTTGCCGGCCGGCTGCCAGTAGACCGCGCCGTCGCGTTCCTCGACGGCCAACGCGGTCAGGCGGCCGTTCTTACAGGGGCCGCCCACGCATAGCCCCGTGTCCGGCTGGTAGGTGGCGCCGTGGCGCGCGCACATGATCAGGTCGCCGGCGCGGGTGAAGAAGCTGCCTTCCCAATCCAGTTCCACGCCGACGTGCGCGCAGCGGTTCAGATAGCCGTGCACGCGGTCCTGATAGCGCACGAAGAAGGCCGTGGTGCGGCCGGCGGCATCCGACACGGGGAGCTTCACGCCCAGGCCGCCGTTGGCGAGGTCGGAGGAAGCGCAGACGCGGACGGCGGGGACGGGGGCTGAATCCTGCATGGTGGGCCTGGAAATCAAAGGGTGCGATGTTCGGACAGGGGGAAGGGCTTGTCAATCCGGCGCGCCGGTCAGGGCGCTTTGCTGCTGGCGGGCCCACATGCCGGCGTAGATGCCGTCCTGCGCCAGCAGCTGCGCATGGCGGCCGCGTTCGACGATGCGGCCTTCGGCCAGCACGATGATCTCGTCCGCATCCGCCACGGTGGACAGGCGGTGGGCGATGATCAGCGTGCTGCGGCCCTGGCTGACTTCGCGCAGATTGGCCTGGATTTCGCGTTCGGTGTGGGTGTCCAGCGCGCTGGTGGCTTCGTCGAACAGGAAGATGGGCGGGTTCTTCAGGATGGTCCGGGCGATCGCCACGCGCTGCTTTTCGCCGCCGGACAGCTTCAGCCCGCGTTCGCCCACCATGGTCTGGTAGCCGTCCGGCATGGCCATGATCAGGTCGTGGATGTGGGCCAGGCGCGCCGCCGCCTGGATCTCTTCCTCGCTGGCGCCGGGGCGGCCGTAACCGATGTTGTAGAGGATGGTGTCGTTGAACAGCACGGTGTCCTGCGGCACGACGCCGATCGCGGCGCGCAGGCTGGCCTGGGTCACGCTGCGCACGTCCTGGCCGTCGATGAGGATCGCGCCGCCGTCGGCGTCGTAGAAGCGGAACAGCAGGCGCGCGATGGTCGATTTGCCGGCGCCGGAGGTGCCGACGACGGCCACGGTCCTGCCCGCGGGGATGGTGAAGCTGACGCCCTTCAGGATGGGGCGGCGCGCGTCGTAGCCGAAATGCACGTCGCGGAACTCCACTGCGCCGCCCGCCACGCGCAGGGGCTGCGCATCGGGCCGGTCGGCCACTTCGCGGTCCTGTCCCAGCAGTTCGAACATGCGCTCCATGTCGATGATGGCTTGCTTGATCTCGCGGTAGACGAAGCCGAAGAAGCTCAGCGGCTGGTACAGCTGCAGCAGGTAGGTGTTGACCAGCACGAAATCGCCCAGCGTGTAGCGGCCCTCGGCGATGCCGGTGGCAGCCATCCACATGACCAGGGTGAGGCCCACCGAGATGATGGCGGCCTGGCCGATGTTGAGGATGGACAGGCTGACCTGGCTGCGCACGGCGGCGCGTTCATAGCGCTTGAGCGACGCGTCGTAGCGGCGCGCCTCGTGTTCCTCGTTGCCGAAGTATTTGACCGTCTCGTAGTTCAGCAGGCTCTCGATGGCCTTGGTGTTGGCCTCGGAGTCGGTTTCGTTCATCTGGCGCCGGAACTTGGCGCGCCATTCCGTGACCAACAGCGTGTACGCCATGTACAGCGTGACGGTGGCGCCGGTGGCCAGCGCCAGCCAGATGTCGAACATCTTCCACAGCACCACGCAGACCAGTCCGATCTCGAAGAAGGTCGGCAGGATGCTGAAGAGCAGGAACGACAGCAGGGTCTGGATGCCCTTGGTGCCGCGCTCGATGGCGCGGTTCAGGCCGCCGGTCTGGCGCGTCAGGTGAAAGCGCAGCGCCAGCGCATGCAAGTGGCGAAAGACCTGCAGGCCGACCGCGCGGATGGCGTGCTGCCCGACGCGCGCGAAGATGGCGTCGCGCAGTTCCGAGAACAGCAGCGAAAGCACCCGGGCCGTGCCATAGGCCAGGATCAGGCCCAGCGGCACGGTGACGGAACCCGGGGCGCCCTGGCCCAGCTCGTCGATGGCGTGCTTGTACAGCAGCGGGACATAGACCGTGGCCACCTTGGCCGCGAACAGGCACAGCAGGGCCGCGATCACCCGCGTTTTCAGGCCCGTCTCGCCGGGCGGCCAGAGATAGGGAAAGAGGGTGCGCAGGGTGGAAAAGCCGCCGCGGCGTTCGGGCCGCGTGTCAGGAGCGTTCATGGTCAGGGGGGATGCATGGGCCGTCGGGCCGTCGGAAGCGCATTATCGGCCACAGGCGCCAATTCTGCCGCAGCACCGCGCCCAGGGGCGAAAACGCCTGCTTTGGCAGAGGGCATTCAGGGATTTTGCGGCTCTGGGGGTAATATCGGCCTCACGACCCCTGGGATGTGTAGACCTCTCCCGGGGGTTTTCAATCCGGCATGGTGACTCGGGCGCAGCCTGGCGGGCCCGTTCTTTACTGTCTCAACCAAGGATGAAGCCTGGCTGCCCCTTGGTTGCGCGACCCGGCGCATATTCGCCGCGCGGACGTCGCGTCGCAAGCTACGGAGGGTCTTATGGCGAAAGTACCGGCAATGCAATTGAACGACGGCGGCAAGATTCCCCAGCTGGGCCTGGGCGTCTGGCAGGTGCCGAACGATCAGGCCGCCGCAAGCGTGAAAGAGGCGCTGGCGGCAGGCTACCGCTCGGTGGACACCGCGGCCATCTATGGCAACGAGGCTGGCGTGGGCGCGGGCTTGCGCGCGGCCGGCGTGGCGCGCAAGGATCTGTACGTCACGACCAAGCTCTGGAACGACAGGCACGGCTACGACGAGGCCCATAAGGCCATGGACGAGAGCCTCGAAAAGCTGGGCCTGGCCTATGTGGACCTGTACCTGATCCATTGGCCCGTCGCCGGCAGCACGAAGTTCCTGGATGCCTGGAAGGCCATGATCGAAATGAAGGAAGACGGCCGCGCGCGCTCGATCGGCGTGTCCAACTTCACCCAGGCCAACCTGGAGCGGCTACTCGACGCGTCCGGCGTGACGCCGGCCGTGAACCAGGTGGAACTGCACCCCGGCTTTACCCAGCAGGCGCTGCGGGCTTTCCACGCCAAGCACGGCATCGCGACGGAGTCATGGAGCCCCTTGGCCCAGGGCGGCGTGGCCAAGGACAAGGTCATCCTGGAATTGGCCAGGAAGCACGGCAAGTCGCCGGCCCAGGTGACGCTGCGCTGGCATCTGCAGCACGATCTGATCGTGATCCCGAAGTCGGTGACGCCCGCCCGCATCCGCGAGAACATCGACGTCTTCGACTTCGAACTGTCGGCGGCCGACATGGCCGCCATCGACGGCATCAAGCAAGGCGCGCGCCTGGGGCCGGACCCCGAGACCTTCGGCAAATAATGCCGGACGCCGGCACGGGCCTGGCGGTCGCGTCTAGCGCTGCAGCGGGAACACCCAGTAGCGCACGATGACCGCCAGCAGGATGGCCAGGGCGATCCAGGACGCCCAGTGCCAGCCTCCCGTGCCCAGCAGGGCGGCCAGCAGGCCGAACACGCTGAGCACGCCCAGCAGGATCGGCGCGCCCCAGACAAACATGAAACCACGGGCCGTCTTGCTCATGCGGGGGTCCTTTTCGGGATGGCGGCGGCCTGGTGCTTGCGCACGAGTTCGGCGATGCGCGCCTCGGTGGCGCGGCGGCGGGCCAGCCAGAGATAGAGGCCGCTGACCAGCACGATGATGGTGATGACGTCCAGCAGCGCCCAGATGATCTTCAGCGGCATGCCGCCGTAATCGCCGAAGTGCAGGGGCCGCGACAGTTCCAGCGCGGTCAGGTACCAGGGCATCTTGGCCACGGTGGTCAGTTCGCCGGTCTTGCCGTCCACCAGCACGGGCGTATTCAGCTTGGAGGTAAGCGGCGTGTCGCCGCGCATCCAGGTGATGTAGTGGTGGGGACTGCCGAAGGCGTTGCCGGGGAAGGCGATGAACGATACCTCGTTGCCGGGCAGCGCCTTTCTGGCCGTATCGGCCGCGCCTTGGGCCGAGGCCAGCTCGGTGGGGACGCTCTGGCCCTTGTAGGGTTCCAGGATGCGCACCAGTTCGGTGGACTGCCACAGGCGGAACAGCGGCGTGGAGAGTTCGTTGATCACGCCGGTCACGCCCACCACGAAGGCCCAGACCAGCGTCACGATGCCCAGCAGGTTGTGCAGGTCCAGCCATTTCAGGCGGGTGGAGCGGGCGACGCGTACCGTGCCGAATTCCAGCTTCTTCATGAAGGGGCCATAGAGCACCACGCCGGAAACGATCGCCACGCAGAACAGCAGCCCCATGAAGCCCAGGAACAGCTCGCCGGGCAGTCCCGCGAACAGGTCCACGTGCAACGCCAGCATGATGCCCATGAAGGAAAACTTGTCCTGGGTGTAGAGCGGGCCGTCCAGCAGCACGTCGCCGGTGCGGGCGTCCATGCGCACCGCGTGGCCGGATACCTGGCCGTCGCCGGGCGTTTTCGCCATGCCCACGTAGACCTGCGGCTCGTCGGGATCGAAGAACAGATAGTCGACGACCTCGCCCGGATACATGGCGCGGGCGCTGCCGACCAGCTTGTCCAGGTCGGCGCGAGGGGTCGAGGCCGGCACGTCGGACAGCGGCTTGCCGTCGTCGAGCCAATGTTCGATCTCGTGGTGGAACACCAGCGGCAAGCCGGTAAGACAGATGACGAGCAGGAATATCGTGCAGACCAGGCTGGTCCATTTATGGACCAGATACCAGGTTTTGATGGTGGACGCGGCAGTCATGGGGGAGGGCGGGGCCCTTGCAGGCGCGGATTTGAGAAAGCTGAATATTATCGCGAATAGTTTCGATTCTCGTAACCAAATTTTGACCATGACGGGGCAAAAGGGGATGGATGGGGCGGCGCGAAAGCGGGTTAAAAAGAGGGATCGAGCATCAACCAGTGGTAGCCCCGGATCATCATGGAGCAGCGTTTTCTCAAAGTCCCGCGCAACGAGCTAGGCCGCGATTTCGCGGTGGGCGATCTGCATGGGCATTTTTCCCGCCTGCAGGAAAGCCTGGACGAGTTCGGCTTCGATCCGTCCCGGGACCGCCTGTTTTCGGTCGGCGACCTGGTGGACCGGGGGCCGGAAAGCGAGGCCGCCCTGGAGTGGCTGGCCCGGCCATGGTTCCACGCGGTCCAGGGCAATCACGAGGATTACGCGATCCGCCACGTGCGTACGGGGCAGGTGGACGTGGACAACTGGCGCGGCTACGGCGGCGGCTGGTTCCTGGATCTGCCTGCTGATCGCCAAAAGGTCTTTGCCGAGGCTTTCGCGCAATTGCCCATCGCCATCGAGGTTGAAACCCTGGACGGCGCGGTGGGGCTGCTGCACGCGGATTGTCCGGTGCTGTTCTGGCCGCGGCTGGAATCCGCCTTGCAGGATCGCTACCGGCGCACCAGCGCCGCCTGCCAGTGGTCGCGCGACCGCCTGCGGCAGATGGACCGCACCGGCATCCGCGGGGTGCGGGCGGTGGTGGCCGGACACACGCCGGTCCCGGCGCCGCTGCTGCTGGGCAACGTCTACCACATCGATACCGAAGGCTGGAAATCCGGCTACTTCACTTTCCTGGACCTGGAATCCCTGCGGGCCTGGCCGCGCGAGGTCGTGACCGAACTCGCGGAGCAGGAATAGCAGGCCTGGTTTCTCGGCGGCTGGCGCCGGCCGCGATCAGAGCGGCCGGGCGGCCACCGGCGCGGCGCCACTGACGGCGCTGGCGCGGGCGGGGGCGTCCGCGTCCACGCGCGGCACGGGGATGGGCGGGATGGCGGGCGGCGCATTGCCTGCCGGCGCGCCGCCCGCAGGGGCCACGGGAACGGGCACGGCCATCGGCGGTTGGGCGGGACTGCTTTGCGGCATTGCGCCGCCGCCGGGCGGCAGGGGCTTGACCGAGGTGTCCACGCCGTCCGTCGAACGGTTGTTGTTCAGGAAATCGGTCAGCGCGTCGCCCGAGGACAGGTCCAGCGAGGCCACGGCCTGGCCCGGCGGGAATTCCGAGAAATAGTATTCGCCGTTGTCCACGATCAGGCCGTCCGGCCGCGGCGCGGGCTTGGCTTCCGGCACGCCCTTCAACGCCGGCTGCATGTAGTCCAGCCAGGTGCTAAGCGCCAGGCCGCTGCCGAATTCGTTGGTGCCCAGCGACTTGGGCTGGTCAAAGCCCATCCAGACGGTGGTGGCCAGGCTGGGCGTGAAGCCCGAGAACCACACGTCCACGGCCTCGTTGGTGGTGCCGGTCTTGCCGCCGATGTCGTTGCGCTTGAGCACCTGGTGCGCGCGGGCGGCGGTGCCGCTGACCGTGACGCCGCGCAGGATGTCGTCCATGACCCAGGCGGTGCGGGGATCGATGGCGCGCGCCAGGGCGTCGCCGGCGACGACCGGCTGCGCCTGCATCAGCACGTTGCCCGAACGGTCGGTGACGCGGTCCACCAGATAGGGGGTGACGCGGTAGCCGCCATTGGCGAATACGCTGTAGCCGTTGACCACCTGCAGCGGCGTGGCGCCGCCGGCGCCCAGCGCCAGCGGCAGCACGGCCGGCCAGCGCGATTTGTCGAAGCCGAAGCGGGTCAGGTAGTCCTGCGCATACTGCGGCGAGATGGCCTGCAGGATGCGGATCGACACCATGTTCTTGGAACGCATGAGGCCCTGGCGCAGGGTCAGCATGGGTTCGTACTTGTTGCCGTCGTTCTTGGGCTGCCAGGCCTTGGAGCCGGTCTGCTCCGCGGTCAGCATGAAGGGCTGGTCGGAGATCTGGGTGGCCGGGGTCAGGCCGCGCTCCAGCGCCGCGGCGTAGACGAAGGGCTTGATGTTGGAGCCGGGCTGGCGCCAGGCTTGCGTCACGCGGTTGAAGCCGCCGCGGTTGTAGTCGAAGCCGCCGATCATGGCGCGGATGGCGCCGTCCTGGGGCACCATCGAGACCAGCGCCGCCTGCAGCGTCGGCATGTTGATGATTTCCCAGCCGTCGCCGTTCTTGTGGATATAGACGACCGAGCCGCGGCGCAGCCGCTGGCTGTCGCTGGCCTTGGGGTTGAGGGCGCGCGCCACCACCGCCAGCGCCTTCTTGTCATTGATGGTGATGATGTCGCGCGCGCTGCGCGCCAGCGTCACTTCGGTGGGGCTGGCGGCCAGCACCACGGCGGTCAGCAGGTCTTCGCTGTCAGGCGTTTTTTCCTGCACGCCGTCCAGGATTTCATCCAGCGCGGCCGGGTCCTGCTCGACGCCCTCGGGCAGGTCGATCTGGTCTTCCGGACCCGGATAGACGGCGCGGCGCGTGTAGTCCATCACGCCGTCGCGCACGGCGCGGTAGGCGGCTTCCTGATCCTTGGAATCGATGGTGGTGTAGACGTCGATGCCCTTGCTGTAGGTCTGTTCCTGGAACACGCCGTACATCAGCTGGCGCGCCAATTCGGCTGGGTAGTCGCCGTGGATCGCGAAGCCGCGCGCGCTGGCGCCGTCCGCGCCGCGGATGGTCAGGCGCTGCTTGAGCGCTTCGTCGGCCTGTTCGGGCGTGAGATAGCCCAGCGTTTTCATGCGGCCCAGCACGTAGTGCTGGCGGATCTCGGCGCGCGGGAAATTGGTGATGGGGTTGAAGCGCGACGGCGCCTTGGGGATGCCGGCGAGCATGGCGGCCTCGGCCGGCGTGACTTCCGACAGGGGCTTGCCCAGATAGGTGCGCGAGGCGGCCGCGAAACCATAGGCGCGGTGGCCCAGGTAGATCTGGTTCATGTAGAGCTCGAGGATCTGGTCCTTGGAGAGCTCGGATTCGATCTTGAACGTCAGCAGCAGTTCATAGAACTTGCGCGAATAGGTCTTTTCCGACGACAGGTAGAAATTGCGCGCCACCTGCATCGTGATGGTGCTGCCGCCCTGGCTCTTGGAGCCCTTGACGAGGTTGGTCAGCACCGCGCGCGCCACGCCCATCCAGTCGACGCCGCCGTGGCTGTAGAAGCGGTCGTCCTCGGCCGCCAGCACCGCCTGGCGCATCACGGGCGGAATTTCGTCAAAGCGCAGCACGTTGCGGTGCTCTTCGCCGTATTCGCCGATCAGCACCTTGTCCGCCGTGTAGATGCGCAGCGGCACCCGCGGGCGGTAGTCCGTCATGGCGTGCAGGTCGGGCAGGCTGGGCCAGGCCAGGGCCAGCGCCAGGCCGAGCGCGATGCCGCCGCACACGGCGAGGCCGCCGGCGGCCACGCCGGTCTTGACGAGGATACGTTTCCAGGGGAGGCCCGGTTTGCCGCCCGGGGTGGCGGAGGATTGCTGGGGGGTGCTCATTGCAGGCGATTCTAGGGCAGAACACGATGGACCGCCCAGAGGGTCATAAGGTTTCAGTAACTAAACATGAATTGCGTCGCGGATGACGCCAAATCCGGTTGCAGGCGTCAGCTATTGTTCAGGTAACGTTGCGGCGGCGCGCCCAGCGCGCGGTGGAACATGGCCGAGAAGGCGCTGGCGCTGCGGTAGCCCAGGTCGGCGGCGATGCGCGCGACCGGCACGCCCTGCGACAGCCGGCACACCGCCTCGGCCAGCCGGACCTGCTGCACCCACTGCCGGTAGTTCAGCCCCAGTTCCGCCTGGAACAGGCGGATCAGCGTGCGCGCGCTGGCGCCGACTTCGTCGCCCCAGTCCTCGATGCCGCGCTGCAGTCCGGGATCGTCCAGGATGGCCGCGCATATGGTCTGCAGGCGGCGGTCGCGCGGCCAGGGGATCTGCAGCGGCGCCACGCGGGCGGCGGCCAGTTCGGAGAGCAGCAGGGCGGCGACCTGCCCGGCGCGGCCGTCCAGCGGATAGTCGATGGGCTCGGCGGTCAGGGCCAGGATCAGCTCGCGTAGCAGGCCGCCGACCTCGACCACCTGGCACTGCGGCCAGTAGTCGCGGGCGGTCTCGGCTTCGAGATAGAGCGAACGCATGGATACCGCGCCCACCATGTCCACGCCATGCGGCACGCCGGCAGGCACCCACAGCGCGCGCAGCGGCGGCAGGGCCCAGAAGCCGCTGGGCGTGGTGACGCGCATGACGCCTTCGACCGCGTAGACCAGTTGCGCTCGGGGGTGCGAGTGGGTGCCCGTGCGGGTGCCCGGCGGGAATTCCTTGGCCATGGCCGTGACGGCGCGCGGCCGATGCTGGTAGTCCTGCGGATTGACGCTGCGGGCGGGGTCGGGCAAAAGGAGTCGGGCGGGCATGCGTGTCACTTCCGGCATAAGGATGAGCAGGGCGGCTCAGGCGTGATTTGCGGTTTTTGTCACCGTATTTTGTCACTTGTGCGACGAAAATTGGCAGATCGGTTCCGTCCCGGATTCCTACACTGGCTACAGGTCCCGGCGCGCTGCCGGGCATGCTCCCACTTTATCCGCGTCCGCCACCCATGAATCCACCGCAGAATTCCGCCGCCGGCGTCACCGCCGCCAATACGGCTCCACCGCCCGCCGCCTCATCGGATCCGTCCACCGCCTTCAAGGTGCTGGGCGCGATCAGCGTGGCGCACCTGATGAACGACATGATCCAGTCGATCCTGTTGGCCATCTATCCCATGCTGAAGGATTCGTTCAGCCTGTCGTTCGCGCAGATCGGCCTGATCACCCTGGTCTATCAGCTTGCGGCCTCGCTGCTGCAGCCTTTCATCGGCTTTTATACGGACCGCAACCCCAAGCCGTACTCGCTGCCGGTGGGCATGGGCTTCACCCTGCTGGGGCTGTTGCTGCTGTCGATGGCGCCGTCGTTCGGCTGGCTGCTGGTGGCCGCGGTGCTGGTGGGCACGGGCTCGTCGGTGTTCCATCCGGAGTCCTCGCGCGTGGCGCGCATGGCGTCCGGCGGACGCCATGGATTGGCGCAGTCGCTGTTCCAGGTGGGCGGCAATGTGGGCTCGGCGCTGGGGCCGCTGCTGGCCGCGTTGTTCATCATTCCGCACGGGCAGCGCAGCGTGGCCTGGTTTTCGCTGGCGGCGCTGTTCGGCATCGTGGTGCTGACCGGCATCGGCCGCTGGTACAGCGCCAACCGCGTGCTGCTCAAGCCGCGCGCGCGGCGCGAGGGCGCGGGCAACGGGCTGTCGCGCAACCAGGTGCTGGGCGCATTGGCGGTGCTGGGCGTGCTGGTGTTCTCCAAGTATTTCTACCTGGCCAGCCTGAACAGCTATTTCACCTTCTACCTGATCGACAAGTTCGCGCTGTCGGTGCGCGAGGCGCAGCTCTACCTGTTCCTGTTCCTGGCCGCGGTGGCGGTAGGCACGGTGGTGGGCGGGCCGGTCGGCGACCGCATCGGCCGCAAGATCGTGATCTGGGTCTCCATCCTGGGCGTGGCGCCGTTCACGCTGCTGCTGCCCTACATGAACCTGTTCTGGACCGGCGTGCTGGTGGTGATCATCGGCATGGTGCTGGCCTCGGCGTTCTCGGCCATCGTGGTCTATGCGCAGGAGCTGGTGCCGGGCAAGGTGGGGATGATCGCCGGACTGTTCTTCGGCTTTGCCTTCGGCATGGGCGGCGTGGGCGCCGCGGCGCTGGGCAAGCTGGCCGACGCCACCAGCATCGGCTACGTGTACCAGGTCTGCGCCTATCTGCCGCTGCTGGGCGTGGTCGCGATCCTGTTGCCGGATGTGGAGAAGGCGCGCCGCTGAAGGCGGGCGCCGGACCTGGCGCGGTCAAGCCATCCGGCTTGCGGCGCCAGGCAGCGATAACATCAGCCGGCCTGCACCGCGTTCAGGCGAGGGCGGCCGATTTCGATGCTGGTGATGTCGCCGGCCGCGCCGTGGTGGACGATGCAGGTGTGCGCGGAACGCACCTGCATCAGCTGCGCCGTGCTGATCGCGAAGCTGGCCGCCACGCGGCGGTCGCCCACCGGCTTGATCGGCTTGCGGCGGTCGCGGCCGGCGAACTTGCGGTGGTTGTAGACGGCCCAGCCCACCAGCACGCCCGCGTTGATCAGCGCCAGCAGCGCATAGCCCCAGAGCGTGTGCACGGTGGGCAGGAACACCGGCCATAGCGAAACATCGGGGCCGCCGGCGGCGGCGCGCAGGATCGCCAGGATGCCGGCGCCGAACAGATACACGAAGGCGAACCAGCCGATGGCGGTCAGGACCAGGTCGAACAGATAGCCTGCGCGGGAACGTTGCGTGGTGATGATCATGACGTTGCGTCCGGTGATTTGATGCCCCGGTCCGGGCTGGTCCAGCGCGCGCGCCGGGCCTGCTTGCGGAGCATGACTTTGGGGAAGCTGACCAGGGTGGTGAACAGGCTCACCATCCAGAAGGCCAGCGGATACCAGATGACCCAGTACAGCGAGCGGGCCAGGCCAGGCTCGTAGCGGCGGTCGATCAGGATGCTGACGACGAATTGCAGCAGGCAGACCACGGCCAGCATCATGCCGGTGAAGGCGGGCGGCATCAGGCTGGCGATCTGCATGTTGTTGGGCAGCGTGACCACCTGGCTGACGGCCCACAGCAGCACGGACACGCCGAAGGCGAAGGCCCAGGCGGTGGACAGGCAGAACTCGGCCATCAGCGGCCACAGCCGGCGGTGGCGCCAGACCCAGATGGAACGCAGGTTCTTCAGGAAGACCTCGGCGCCGCCCTGGGCCCAGCGCAGCCGCTGCTTCCACAGTCCGCGCAGGGTTTCGGGCATCAGGATCCAGCACAGGCCGCGCGGCTCGTAGAAGATCGACCAGTGGTCGCGCTGCAGCTTCCAGCTGATGTCGATGTCCTCGGTGATCATGTCCAGGCTCCAGTAGCCCACGCGGTCCAGCGCCGCGCGCCGGAAGGCGGCGACCACGCCGGACACCGTGAACACCTGGCCATAGACGCGCTGGGTGCGCTTGATCAGGCCGATGATGGAAGAGAACTCGCCGACCTGGATGCGCCCGATCATGGTGGAGCGGGTGCGGATGCGCGGGTTGCCGGTGACGGCGCCCACACGCGGATTGTCGATCAGCGGCGCCACCAGGTAGGCGGCTGCGTCCGGGTCCAGCATGGCGTCGCCGTCGATGCAGACGAGATACTCGCTGCGTGCGGCCATGGCGCCCATGCGCAGCGCCATGGCCTTGCCCTGGTTCTGCGCCAGGTGCACCACGCGCAGCCGCGGATGGGCGGCGGCCATGCGGTCCAGCATGTCGGCGGTGCCGTCGCTGGAGCCGTCGTTGATGGCGATGACCTCGATGTGCGGATAGTTCTGGCCCAGCGCGGCCAGCAGTGTCTCTTCGCCGTTGTCGGCCTCGTTGTAGCAAGGCACCAGGATGGACACCAGCGGGTTGCCGGCCAGGACCGGCGGCTGGCTGTCCTTGCCCCATTTCCAGTGCCGCTCCCAATGCCACCAGAAGTAGATGCCGCCGGCCATCCACATGCCGGACATGAACAGGGGGTAGAAGAACACGAAGCCCAGCAGCGCCTCGCCGGTCAGCATCAGGGTGAAGCCGAAGGGCGCGCCAAGCACCGCGCAGAGAATCAGCAGGGCAATCAGTCGGTCTATCATTTGATCGGATACCAGGCTTCGGAAATGGCGGGCCGGATGCCTTGCAGCCGGGGCTGGTCTTGCGAGAAATCGTCGGGGTAGTAGCCGAAGCTGCGCGAGCCGCGCAACTGCAGGCGCTTCATCCAGCCGGCGAGCACGGCGGTGTCGACCGGCGTGGCTTCAGGACGGCCCGGGCCGGTGCGCCAGTCGCGCGCCTGCAGTTCGAACACGGTCTTGTCCAGCGCCCCGGGGCGCTGCGCGACGGTATCGACCAGCCGGTCCAGCCAGGCGTTTTCCTGGCCGGCCGGCACGTTTTCCATCAGCGGCATCGCCATCGGCGCGGTCCAGTCATAGGCGCCGAGGAAGTCGTCCAGGTTCTGCGCGAACCAGGTTTCGCTGCCCGGATTCAGGATGGGTTCGGCAAAGATGTTGCGCGCCGTCTTGATTTGCGGGCCGCGCACCGCGCGCACCCGCTGCGTGAGTTCGGCGGTGAAGTCCACCAGCGCGCGGCTCTTGTAGCGGGTCCAGCGTTGCAGGGTGTCGGGATCCGCGCGCAGTTCGGCGATGCTGCCCGGCAGGCCCGCGGCGCGATAGGCGGCCAGCGCGCCGGGGCTGGCATCTTCGAAGTCCGACAGCAGCGCGTCGTCATGGAACAGGATGCCGTCGAAGATCGCGTAGCGGGACAGGTCTTCGTACAGGTCGCCGATGCGCGCGCGCACGGTGGCGTCGAACGGCGACAGGCGGCGGTACTGGTCGGGATCCGGCTCTGGCTGCGCCTGGCCTTCCTGCCAGCGCGTGACGCGCGGCAGGGCGGGATCCAGGTCGAAGGACAGCACCGGCATCCAGGCGTAGACCATCACGTTGGCGCGGTTGTGCAACTGCCAGGCGGCGCGGTTGAACAGGTCGGCGCGCATCGGCAGCCAGCGGTTGGGGAAGTAGACCGATTTCACCAGGCCGTCGCCCACCGGGTCCGAGTAGGCCTGCAGGAACACCGTGTTGATCTGCATGTCCAGGATGCGTTGCACCAGCTCGCCCAGGTTGCGGTCGGTCTGCGCCGGGTCCGGGTCGTAGACGTAGTCCAGGTCCACGTGCGCCACGCGCATGAAGGGCTGGGCTTCCATGCCGACCACGCTGTTGGCGAAGGGCTTGAGCGTGGGGTCGCTGGACAGCAGCAGGCGCGGCGTGGACATCAGGCGGCCGACGCGTCCCGGGCCGTCCTCCAGCGTCAGCGCCAGCTGATAGCCGTGTTCGGCGGTGATGCGCAAGGTGGAGCCGCCTTCGGCGCCATAAGGCCAGACCCAGACGCGCGGCTTCTTGCCGGTGGCGCGGCGGATCTTCTCGGTGATGGCGGCGACGTCGCCGCCCATGCGCGCGTCGAACTCCGCCTCGGTTTCGTAGCGGCGGGTCTGCGCGTCATAGGCGCGGATGGCGGCGGCGGGCTCGGTATTGCCCTGGGGATTGGCCAGCGCGCCGTAGTGCGAGGCGTTGGTGTGCGCGGCGATCTCGACCAGCCCCGAGCGCGAGATCTCGCGGATCTCGTCCCAGTTGAGGAAGCGCTTGCGGTCTTCGGGGCTGCCGCCGAAGTCCACGCGCTGGTTGGCTGGCGTGTCCATCCAGACGCCGACCGGCGCCAGCAGCGCAGGCCATTGATAAGCCTTGAGGATGGGCAGCACGCGGGTGTAGAAGCTGCGGTAGCCGTCGTCGAAGGACAGCAGCACCGCGCGCTCGGGCAGCGGCTTGCCGCCCTGGCGCGCGGCCAGGATCTGGTCCACGGTCACGGCCTGGTAGCCGTTGGCGCGCAGCCAGGCCAACTGTTCGACCAGGCGGTCGGTGCGCACGCTGAGAAAGCCCTGGTCGGGGTCTTCGTCTTCGACGTCGTGGTAGGCCAGGGCCAGGAACTGGCCCTGGACCCAGGGCTGTTCGGCGGGGGCGAGCGGGCGCTGGTGCGGCGGCGTGTAGACCGGGATGTCCTTGGCGCAGGCGGTCAGCGCCAGGATCGCGAGCAGCAGCAGGCCGGCGAGAATCAGGCGGGTATGGGTTTTAAGCATCATGGCGTTACTCGGTGCCGGGTTCAGAAGCGGTACGTCAGGTCGAACACGATGCGCAGTTCGCGCTCGCGTTCGCCGTCGTACGGGCGGCTGGTGCCGGTGATCATGGCGCCCATGTCGAGGACGTCGTTGGCGCGGTATCGCTGGCCGTAGCCCAGCGCGATCACGCCGCCGATGCCGTAGCCTTGCTGGGTGTAGGCGCCGGCGCCCAGGGTGCCGATCTGTTCCCAGGCGGTTTCGTAGCGGCGGTACAGGGTGTGCGTGAGACGCACGCCGGGCAGCAGCATCAGATCCGAGCGGGGATTGAAGTAGGGCACGTTGCTGTCATGGCTGTTGCGCTGGGTGGACGCTTCGAACTCCAGGTCCGCCAGCAGGTGCGGCGCGGTGTAGACGCGCTCGCGCCCGGCCAGGCCCAGCGCCCAGCGGTTGTTGCCGTCGCTGAAGTGCGAGGGCGACAGCGCCAGCGTCCATTCGCGGCGCTCGTCGGCGCGCCAGCGCACGTAGGCCGACACGCTGTTGGAGGTGATGCCGCTGGTCAGCGCGCGCAGCGGCGTTTCGCGCGACATGATTTCGCCCGAGCCGCCCACCTGCCAATGATCGTCCAGGTCGTAGGCGGCCGACAGGCGCGCACCTGGCTTCACGCCGTGGCCGTAGTCGTGGGTGGAGACTTCGCCTTCGACCGTGAGGTCGCGGCCGCGCCATTCCACGCCGGTGCGCAGCCAGCGGTAGTTGCCGCGGCCTTCCTCGAAGTCGCCGGAGGCATAGCCGCCGCCGCCGAAGACCCGCCAGTTGTAGTCCAGCGGAGAGGAGTACAGCACGGCGTCGATGCCGAAGTCGCCGCTGCCGTTGACCGGGCTGTCCGATGCCAGGCCGCGGTAGGTGTTGATGCGCAGCTCGGCCTTGTTGTGCACTTCCCATTCGCGCGCCAGGCGGCGGCTGGTCAGGTTTTCGGGCGAGCGGGCCATGGTGTCCTGCGACAGGGCTTCGGCCTGGCGCCATTCCTGCAGGTCCAGCGCAGTGAAGCCCTGGCCGTTCTCCACGCCCAGGCTGCGCGGCGCCAGCGTCTCGCCCATCTTCAATTCGACCTCCGAGGCGCGGGGAAGCGAACGGGCGCGATAGACGGTGGCCAGATCGCTGCGCAGGCCAGAGTTGTTGGGCGCGTTCGCGACCATCTCTTCGAGGCGCTGCTGGGCGGCGACGGTGTCATTGGCCTGCAGACGGGCCGACGCCAGGGTCTGGCGGCTTTCCAGGTTCAGGTCGTTGGGCATGCGGGTGGCCTGGCCCTTGTAGTACAGCCAGGGGGCATAGCCCGATTCGACCTCGTCGGTGACGGCGCCGGTCTCGTTGAACTGCTCGCCCTCGGCCAGCGAGTAGTACAGGCCGGTTTCGGTCGCCAGGCGCTGTTCGGCATCGTCGCCGCGCAGGGCATCGTTGGCGGCGACCTGGCGGTAGATGTCGCGGGAGCGTTCGGGCTGGCGCACGTACAGGTAGGCCGATGCCACGTCGTTCAAGGCGTAGCGCGGCACCGTGACGCCTTCGGCCAGCAAGGCTTCGTATTCGCGGACCAGATCGGCCATGCGCACGCGGACGTGCAGGGCGTGCAAGCGGTCGATGCGGGCGCGCAGCGCGTCGGCGCGGGCGTCCTCCTGCTGCTGCCAGGCGGGGATCAGTTCGTCGTAACGGGCCAATGCCTTGTCGGCCAACACGAAACGCTCGGCCTCCGACCGCGTGGGCATGGCCGCCAGCCGTACCTGCTGGGCCAGCGCGTCGGCCTCGAAGCCGCGCATCTGGCCGGCGTCGAACAGGTCCTGGTGGCGGCGCGCCAGGTCCAGCGCCACGTCGGCCATGCGCGCGCGCTGCAGCGCCCAGATGTATTCGCGCAGCACGTAAGACGTGTTGGGCGCGGCGGCCAGGGCCAGGTCGGCCTGGTGCAGCGCCTCGTAGGGTTCGCCCTGGCGGGCGTGAACGTAGCTCAGGGCAAGGCGGGCGTCGACATCGCGGGGATGCCGCTTGAGCCAGCGCGCCGCGGCGTCGCGTGCCTCGGGGTAGCGGCCGGCGTCGGCCAGCGTCATGATTTCGCCGGCGGGGAAGGCGGACTGGCCGGGATGGCGGCGCGCGCCCGCCTGATACGCGGCCAGCGCCTCGGGCCAGCGCTGCAGGTCGCGGTAGGCGCGTGCGACAGCAAGCTGGATGTCGGCGGGTAGCGCCGCGCCTTGCGGCAACTGCTCGTAGGCGGCAACGGCTTCGGCCGGCTTGCCGGCCCAGCCCGCGATGATGATGTGGTCGTGGATGGCGCGGCTGCCGCCGGCCGGACCTTGCTGGCGCAGCATCGTCAGGGCGGGCTCGTAGTCGCCGGCGCGCGCCCGGGCGATCAGGGCGTCATAGTCATTGCCGGGGCCGGCCAGCGCCATGGCGGGCGCCAGGATGGCGCAAGCCGCCAGCAGGCTCAGTCTCGGTCCAACGGCACCCAGGGGTGTCGATCCTCTGTTTTGCATCTGTCTTACTTCCGCAGTTGCGACTCGGGGCGTTCCTGTTCCGGCCGCCCAGGGGCATGCCTTTTTTCGGCGCGAGCCGAGGCGACACCTGGCGCAAAGGCGCCGGCGGCACGGGAAGGAACATTGGGTTAGGACTGCGCGGCGCCCGCTGCGGGGACCTTCGCACTCGCGCAATGGGAGTGCATGGCTAGTACGCGCCACGCCCGTAGGGCGTGATTGCGGCGCTCTTCATGGCACCGTCAATGGCACGAATTATAAGTGTGTTAACTGTCAGTCAACTGTCAATTAGTGCAAAGGGCCATGGCGAAAGTCCTGCCGTGGCGTATTCTTCGTCGCTTGCCGCGCAATCGTCTTGGCGCGGGCGGTAAAGGTTCAGGGCGAAACGGCGTGCGGCGACGGACGGGCGCCAGGTAGTGCCGGTCTGTCGCTGTACGGGTAACAAAAAGCGTCAGGGGTGGTGGGATGTAACCCCTCCAGGCGCATGAACCCAGTGCAACAGCAATGACGAGCGACGGCGGGCGCCCTCGGGGCGCAAGCCGGCAAACACCATGACGACTTCTCTTTTCTTCCTGATGTGGGGCCTGGCCACGGCTCTGGCATTGCCATTGCTGGCGCCGTTGCGCGCCCGCGACGTGGGCGGCGTCGGCGCGTTCACGGCGGGCAACGCGCTGGCCGTGCTGTCGCTGCTGGCCTATGCCGCCTCGCCCATTCTGCCGTCCGCTGTCTATGTGATGGTCTCGAACGCCGCCTGGGTCTGCGCGGTCAGCCTGGTCTACGTCGGCGTGCGGCAGTTCTTCGGCCTGCGCCCGCTGGCGCGGCGCACGGCGGCGCTGGGCGCGCTCAGTATCTCTGCGTTCGCGCTGCTGCTGTACGTGGCGGATGACTTGCGGGCGCGCATGCTGCTGTTTTCCGCCTACAACTTCGTGGCCATGATGGCGACGGGCCTGGTGTTCTTCCGCCAGCGCAGGCGCCTGCACACGCGCGGGGTGATGCTGTACCTGATGCTGGCGAGCTTCGGCCTGGCCGCGCTGCATGCCCTGCGGCTGGCGGTCTACAGCATCGGCGGACAAGAACCCTCGTCGTTGCTCGAACCCAGTCCCTGGGGCCTGTTCTTCATTGTCTGCGGGACGGTGACCGTGCCCGGGCTGTTCCTGGCGCTGCTGCTGCTGATCCAGACCAGCCTGTCCGAACAGATGGAAGCTGCGCTGACCTTCGATGGCCTGACGGGCGCCTATTCGCGCCGCAGCATCCTGGACGAACTGGAGCGCGAGCTGCAGCGCTGCCAGCGCGCCGGCGGCAAACTGGCGGTGCTGGTGCTGGACATCGATCACTTCAAGTCCATCAACGACCGCTACGGCCACGCCGCTGGCGACGCGGCGCTGCGCCATTTTTCGAAGGTGGTGCAGCGGGCGGTGCGCGCCAGCGACCGCTTCGGCCGGTTGGGCGGCGAGGAATTCGTGCTGCTGATGTACGACTGCGACCCGGCCCGCGCGCTGGTGCAGGCGCAGCGCGTCTGCGACGCCCTGCGCGACACGCCTTTCCACCTGCAAGGGCGCGAAGTGCGGATGACCACCAGCGGCGGCCTGGCTTCGTATCAGTCCGGAGACGGCGCGGACGGCATCCTGGCGCGCGCCGACGATGCGCTGTACCGTGCCAAGGCACATGGGCGCGACCGCGTCGAGATGGCCTGGATCGGCCGTCCCGCGGGCCGCGCGCAGGAGCGCGGCCCGGCGGTGCTGGAGGAGGAACTCAGGGCTTGAGGTGTTCCGTCAGGAACTTCTCCATGGCTTCGTAGAACTCGAACTTGTTCTCGTCGTTGTGGAAGCCGTGGCCTTCGTTGTCCTTGACCATGTACTCGACCTCGACGCCGCGGGCGCGCAGCGCCTTGACCATCTGGTCGCTTTCGTCTTTGTTGACGCGCGGATCCTTGGCGCCCTGGGCCACGAACAACGGCGTCTTGATCCTGTCCGCGTGCAGCGCGGGCGAGGTGGCGGCCAGGCGTTCGCGGTCGCGTTCGGGGTCGCCCACCATGTCCTGCATCTTGTCCAGCATGGGCTTCCAGTACGGCGGAATGGACTTCATGAACGTGAACAGGTTGGACACCCCCACGTAGTCCACTGCGGCGGCATACAGGTCGGGCGTGAACGCCACGCCGGCCAGCGTGGCGTAGCCGCCGTAGCTGGCGCCATAAATGCCGATGCGCTTGGGATCGGCGATGCCCTGTTTGACCAGCCACTGCACGCCGTCGGTGATGTCGTCCTGCATCTTCAGGCCCCATTGGCCGAAGCTGGCTTCCCAGAAGGCGCGGCCATAGCCGGTCGATCCGCGGAAGTTCATCTGCAGCACGCAGAAGCCGCGGTTGGCCAGGAACTGGACTTCGGGGTTGTAGCCCCAGCCGTCGCGCGCCCACGGGCCGCCGTGAGGATTCACGATGCAAGGCAGGTTCTTGGGATCGCGGCCGGCGGGCAGCGTCAGGTAGCCGTGGACCGTCAGGCCGTCGCGGGTCTGGTAGCTGATGGGCTGCACGCGCGACATGTCCGCCTCGGGAATGGCGGGGTTGATGTCGGCCAGCTTGGTCAGCGTGTCGGCGGCGGCGTCGTAGATGTAGCGCGAGCCGGGCGTGCGGTCGTTGTAGGCGGCGACGATGAACTTGTCCTCGTCGCGGTTGGAGCCCTGGATGGCGAAGTCGTAGCCGGTGAGCTGGGCCGACAGCTTCTTGAAGAGGGTCTCGGTCTGCGCGTCGAAGAACTTGTACTGCGGCTTGTCGGTCTGGTAGGCGGCCACCGTCAGCACGCGGCGCTTGCGCGAGTAGCCGGCGGAATCCAGGTCGACGGTGTCGGGCGTGAAGATCTCTTCCTCGGCCTCGGGCTTGGCGGGGTCGATCACCACCAGTGACAGCTTGTCGCGCCCGCGGTTGGACAGGGCGTAGAACTTCTTGTCGTCGAAGGTGAAGAACGCCGGACTGACGCTGGTGCGGTAATCGGTGGTGATGAGCGGACGGAACTCGGACGATTCGTCGTCGCGGTAAAGCAGGGTGGTGTTCAGGCCGTCGCTGGCGACGGCGGCGCGCACCTTGCCGGCGTGGTCGGTCTGCCAGCCGACGATGTTGCCCGGGTTCTGCGCCACCAGCTCCGCGGCGCCCGTGTGCACGTTGACGCGGTAGACGTCGAAGACTTCCGGATTGCGCTGGTTGTGGCTGATGAGGACGTGGTCGGGGTCGTCTTCCAGATCGTCCTCGATGCCGGCGCGCACGCCTTCATAGGGCGTCAGGTCGGTGATCTTGCCGGTCTTGGCGTTGACGGCCAGCACGTGGAAGTTCTCGTCGCCGCCGAAGTCCTTCTGGTAGAGCACCACGTCGGCGCCTTTCCAGAAGAAGTTGCTGATGTCGCGCGCGGTTTCGCTGGTCAGCTGGCGCGCGTCGCCGACAGGCGTGCTGCCTTGCAGCGGCTGCACGTAGATGTTCATGCGGGCGGGATTGCCGTCCACGCTGGTGGGCTGCATGAAGCCCAGTGTGCGGCCGTCGTCGGCCAGGCGGAAGAAGCCCCGCTCGGGGTTGCGGAAGAAATCCTTGAGGGGATAGGCGCGCGGCGGTTGCGCGGCGCTGGCGCCCAGCGATACGCCGATGATGCTGGCGGCCAGGACGGTGCGCTTGAGGAATGAGAACAAGGGGGACCTCCGAAGTTGCCGCGGCGGGCGCTTGGGGCCGGCCGCCGGGTGGTCCGTCGATAATGCCATAGCGGCGCGGGCGGTGTCGAACCGCCCGCGGACGCTGTCGGCCGTGCCCAGGCCTACTGCGGCTCCAGCCCCGTCGCCTTGACGATGGCGCCGTACTTGGCCATTTCGGCGCCGATGAAGGTTTTGAATTCCTGGGGCGGCTTATAGGAAATGGCCAGCCCTTGGCCCTGCAGTTTTTCCTTTACATCGGCGGCCTCCAGCGCCTGGGCCGTGTCCTTGGAAATGCGCTCCACCAGGGCCGGTGGCATGCCGGCGGGGCCGAACAGACCGAACCAGTTGGATATGTCGAAGTCGTCCAGGCCGACCTCCTTGGCCGTCGGCGTCGAAGGCAGGACGTCCTGGCGTTGGGGACCGGCGATGAACAGCGGGTGCAGCTTGCCGGCGCCGATCTGGCCGATGATGGCTGGCGCCGTGGCGAAGAAGATGTCGATCTGGCCGCCCACCAGATCGGCCACGGCCAGTGCCGTGCCGCGGTAGGGCACGTGGGTCAGGTTCATGCCGGAACGCACCCGCAGCAGTTCGCCGGCCAGGTGCTGCTGGCCGCCCATGCCCGGCGAACCGTAGACCAGTGGCGCCTTTGCGCCTTGTCGCTTGAGATCGCCGTAGGTGGTGGCGGGCAGCTTGGGACCGCTGACCAGCACCAGCGGCGCATCCGCCACGAGCGCGATGGGTTGCAGGTCCTTCAACGGGTCGTAGCGCATCTGTTTATAGACCAGCTTGTTGATCGAGACCTCGGGCGTGTAGGCCAGCAGCAGGGTGTAGCCGTCGGGCGTGGCGCGCGCGACCTGTTCGGCGCCTATCATGCCGCTGGCGCCGGACTTGTTCTCCACGATGACCTGCTGGCCCCAGCTTGTGCTCAGCTTTGCCGCGAGGATGCGGGCGATCACATCGGTGGCGCCGCCGGGCGTGTAGGCGACGATCAGGCGCACCGGCTTGTCGGGATAGGGCTGCGCCTGCGCCAACATGGGAAGGCAGGCGGCGGCCAGAATGCCCGCGAGTTTGATTGCGTGTCGAAACATGGGGTGGCTCCTGTGCGGGGGATGGGGATTCAGTTGCGCTGGATCAGCAGCACGGCCTGGGCGGGCAGATGCAGGCGCGCGTACTCGTCCCAATCGTCCCGGGTCGGCAGCGCGCGCTGGGCCGTCAGGTCGACGACGCGTTTGAACGCGCCGGCCTCGACCTGGCGCTGGAGGGCCGGACCGGGGCCGTAGGCCAGTTCATAGGCCTGCTCGCCGCAGCGGTAGCGGCACAGGCGCAGGCCGGCTTCGCCGTCGATGCGTTCGACCCATCCGGCGCCTGCGGCCTGCCCTGCAAAAACCGCGTTCAGCGCGGCCAGCGCCAGGCCGGCGGGCCGCGGATCGTAGCGGCGGTCGATCAGGCCGTTGCGCGGAAAATAGCCGCGGTCCACGTCCATGAAGGTGTCGAAGGAATAGCTCACCGCGTCTGTGGCCCGGGCTGCCAGGAAGGCTTCCGCCACCAGCGCGGCGATGGCGGTGTCGTCGCTATTCGCCGCCGCCAGGCGGTCGGCCAGCTTGACCCCCACGTTCACCGTCGCGCCCCAGTCGCGCGCCTGCGCGGCCAGTTGCTGGTGCGTGGCGATCAGGTCGGAACCCCAGTCCAGGCGCACGGTGAAGCCGTCCAGGTTCTTCTGGGCGAAGTGCGGCAGCAGGGTGGATTGCGCTGCTTCGAGCTCGGAGGCGCGCAGTCCGGTGTTGACGAAATGGCTGTAGTGCTTGCCGTCGAAGTGGGCGTCGTCCGCGCCCGTACGGATCTTGCAATAGACGAGGCGGGCGTCGGTGTGCTCGCGCAGGCGCTGCAGGGCCGCGCCCGCCTCTTCCAGCGCCTGGGCATTCAGGTTGATCTCGATGGCGGCGATGGCCACGCCGTGCTCGCGCGCCTGTTGCAGCAGTCTGGCGTCAGGCAAGCCCAGCGAGGTCAGCACGAAGCGGTGGCCGACGTCGGACATGAGACGCGCGCGGCGCAGGGTCTTGTCGTCGCGCAGATCCTGCACGGGAATCTTGAGGGTACGCAGCCCCATTTCCCGCATGGACATCAGCGGATAGTCGTTGCGGGCCAGCTTGCGGCCGAACTCCTGCACCCCGCCTGTGCAGGGGATTTCGACGATTTCGGCCCAGGGATGCCGCATTTCGACCGCAATGCCGTCACAGGCGGCGGTCTTGGTATGGACGGTGGGCAGGGTGCGCGCCGCAGCCCGGTCCGTTTCGGCCTCGCCACGCATGGCGCCGTGCGTGCGGATCAGCTTGGCCACATGGCCTTGCTCATGAACATCGACGATGAAGTAGCCGAATTTCTCGACGTCGCCGCGGCCGAACTCATCCGCCGGCGGCACCCGGTAGAACTCGGAAAAGTCGTGCCGCAGGAAGGCGGTCGACGGCAGCATGTAGATCTCCGCGCCGCCGATGACGTCGTACCAGAAATTGTGGACGTGGCCGGCGAAAACGCCTTCGACGCGCGGATGGGCCAGGCGCGACAGCAACCAGCCGCGGCCGGGCTCGTCGATGTTGTCGTAGGAACCGCGTTCGTGGGCGTCATGCAGGTAGGGCGGGTAATGCAGCGAAGCGAAGACGCGGCCGCTGGCGCTGGCCAATTGCTCGTCGATCCAGGCGCGTTGCGCGTCGTCCGCCGCCAGTCCGGAGTTGAACAACAGCGCGTTCAGGAACAGGAAGCGCACGCCGCCATGGTCCACCGCGTAATAGTCCGGCCCGAACACCTGGCGGTACTTGTCCAGGTAGTCGTCGCAGACGATGTCGGCCGGCATCCAGTCGATGCGCTTGTCGCCGACGTCGTGGTTGCCGGGCACCAGGTGCAGCGGCATGTCGATCTGGCCGGCGATGGCCTTGAAGCGGTCGGCCGCCACTTCGAACGAGGGCATGCTGGGCACCGGATGGACGATGTCCCCGAGGTGGATGGTGAAGGCGGGGGCGGGGTCCAGTCCGGCGATGTCGGCGAAGACGTGCCGCGCCCGGGCATTGGCGCGGGCATTGGTGGCAAAGGGCGACGCGCAGGTGTCTTCCGATTCATTGACGTGGGTGTCGGCCACCACGGCAAAGCTGAACAGGCGGGCGCCCAGCGGCTGGCGGGAAAAGCAGGAATTCGTCATCAATCAGCCTTTCAATTTCAATAAATGGAATTCAAGTGTTTATAGTGAACGGAATGTTTGTATTTCGGCAGGCGATATACTGTCAATGCTCCGAATCCCTAGGCCGCCATGCACTCGAAAACGCCGCTCAACTACGAACTCGAATCCCGCGCTTCGCTGGAAGCGCATCCGCGATTTGCCTCCACGCTCTCCAACGGCTTGGACGTGCTCAAGTGTTTTTCCGCGGCCGAGCCGCTGCTGGGCAACAAGGAAATCGCCGAAATGCTGGGCCTGACGCGCCCGACGGTGTCCAGGCTGACATTCACGCTGGTGGGTTTGGGCTATCTGCGGCGCGACGAACGCACCGGCAAGTACTCGCTGGGTCCGGCCGTGTTGACGCTGGGCTATCCCTTGCTGGTGCACCTGACGCTGCGGCAACTGGCGGCGCACGACATGATCGAATTGGCGCGCTATGCCAAGGGACCGGTGTCCATGGCCATCCGCGACCGCCTGCAGGTGGTCTACGTCGAAACCGTGCATGACGGCGCGTCGAACGCCTCGCGCCCGGATATCGGCTCGGCCCGCCCCTTGCTGCGCACCGCCACCGGGCGCGCGCTGCTGTATGCGCAGACGCCGGACGAGCGCGAACTCATCTGCGGGCGGCTCGCGGAGGAATTTCCCGAGGACTGGGAGCGTTTCGGGCCGTCATTGCAGCCCGCGTTCGAGGCCATCGATCAGCACGGCTTCTGCGTGGTCAGCAAGGACTGGCGGGCGGAGCTGTGCGGCATCGCCACGCCGATGCGCTATCGCTCCAATGACTTGCCGCTGGCCTTCAACGTGACGATCCCGGCCGATAACCTGGACGAAAAGCACGTGTACGAGACCCTGGGCCCGCGCCTGCGGACCCTGGTGAAGAACCTGGAGTACCGCATCGGGATCATGTGAACGCGGCTGCGCTTATCGCGCGCAGCCGATATGCGGGATAATCGCGGGCACTGATCTGGAGATACACATGTACTGGAAACTGGTCGCGGCTTCGGCGCTGGCCCTGGGCCTGGCAGGCTGCTCGATGGGCATTTCGTCCGGCAGCGCGTCGCCGCACAGCGAATTCAAGGCCCCGGTGGCCTTCAAGGACGCCTACGACGCGGCGATCCGGCAGGCCAATGCCTGCCTGCGCAGCACCGACAACGCCTACCGCGTGGTGGACACCATGAACGAAAGCGCGCAGTCCGGCGTGGTGCAGGTGCTGGCGCCCTACAGCGACAACGAGATGACGCGGGTCGAATTGAAGGCCGCCGGCCCCAAGACCACCGATGTGCGCATCGCGGTGTGGGGCAAGGGCACCTGGGACGCGGCCGCCATGCGCGCCATGCAGGACGCCATCTATTACAGCCTGGTGTCGTGCAGCAGCTATATGCCGCTGGATCCGCGTCCGCCGGTCAAGCCTTCGCGAGACCTGCCCAACTGAGGCGCAGGGGCCGGCGGCTTGCCGCCGCCGGCGCGCTCAGTCCCCGCCCGGGCGGCGGCGGATGATCTTGAAGGTGGCGGTGGCGCGCGCCACCAGTTCGCCGTCGGCGCGCCGCACCTCGCCTTCGCAGAAAGCGATCGAGGCCCCTTTGCGCAGGCAGCGCGCCTCGATCACCAGGTCGCCCGTGCCGGGCGACAGGAACGAGGTGTTCATATCGATGGTGGCCATGCCTTCCGTGCCGTCGGCCGAGCCGCGGGCGGCGGCGCTGAGCGTGAAGTCCAGCACGCTCATCAGCGTGCCGCCATGCACGTCGCCGCGGCTGTTGGTCAGGTCGGCGCGCCAGGGCAGCGAGGTGCGGGCATAGGCCGGCGCGATGCTCTCGGGCACCAGGCCGATGAAATGCATGAAGGGAATGGTCAGGCCGAAGTAGTCGGTTTGGGGCGTTGAGGCTGCAGTCATGGACCGTTGCGGGCAGGAATGGGAAGTCGGTTGTCGCCGGTCATAATATATGTTTTGCCACGGGGTTTCAGGCGATGAACGGCTCATGGGGGCAGCACCACCATGATTGAATTACGGAAGATCGTGCACGTGGACATGGACGCGTTCTACGCGTCCGTGGAACAGCGCGACAACCCCGAACTGCGCGGCAAGCCCGTGGTCGTGGCCTGGACCGGGCCGCGCTCGGTGGTGTGCGCCGCGTCCTACGAGGCGCGGCGGTTCGGCATCCATTCGGCCATGTCCGCCGCCCGCGCGGAGCGCCTGTGTCCGCATGCGATCTATGTGCCGCCGGATTTCAACCGCTACCGCGAGGTCTCGCGCCAGGTCAGGCAGATATTCGCCCGCCATACCGACATGATCGAACCCCTGTCGCTGGACGAGGCCTATCTCGACGTCACGGTCAACAAGCTGGGCCTGCCCTCGGCCACCGAGGTGGCGCAGGTCATCCGGCAACAGATCCGCGAGGAAACCGGACTGACGGCTTCGGCCGGCGTCGCGCCCAATAAATTCCTGGCCAAGATCGCGTCCGACTGGAACAAGCCGGACGGCCTGTTCGTGGTCCGGCCCGCCAAGGTGCTGGCCTTCCTGGAGCCCCTGCCGGTGCGCAAGGTGCCGGGCGTGGGCAAGGTGACGCAGGCGCGCCTGGAACAGCTGGGCATCCATACCGTGGGCGACCTGGCCACGCACAGCGCCCAGGAACTGGAGCATTACTTCGGCCGCTACGGCCGGCGCCTGTACGAATTGGCGCGCGGCATCGACGAGCGCGAGGTGCAGACGGACCAGCCTTTGCAGCAGGTCTCGTCGGAGACCACGTTCTCTGAGGATATCCGCCTGGACGCGGTGGGCGAGGCCATCGACCGCATGGCGGAACGCGTGTGGGACCAGGCGCTGAAGAAGGGCGCCCTGGGCCGCACGGTGGTGCTCAAGTTGAAGACGGACCGTTTCCGGATCCTCACGCGCAGCCAGACCAGCCCGAGTCCGCCTGGATCGGCGGCGGAGCTGGCCGCCGTCGCCAGGCTGCTGTGCGAACGCGTGGACTTGCCGCCGGAAACGCTGTACCGGCTGGCGGGGGTGGGGATGAGCAATTTCGCCGACCCGCAGGAGCAGTCGCGCCAGCCCGATCTGTTCGGCGGCGCGTTCTGAGCTGAGCGGGGCGGCTGGCAGCCAACCCCGGCAGGGTTTAGGCCAGGCGGGCCTTCACTTGCTGCGACAGCGCCGTCATGTCGGCGCGGCCGGCCAGGGCCTGCTTCAGCAGCGCCATGACCTTGCCCATGGCGGGCGCGCCGGTCACGCCCTGGGCGGCCACTTCGGCCAGCGCGGCGTCGATGGCGGCGGCGACTTCCTCGGGCGTGGCGGCTTGCGGCAGGAATTCCTGCAGCACCAGCAGTTCGGCCTTTTCCTGTTCGGCGGTTTCGGTGCGGCCGGCCTGTTCGAACGCGGCGATGGACTCGCGGCGCTGCTTGACCTGCTTTTCGATGATGGCGGTGATCTCGGCGTCGTTCAGGTCGCGGCGTTCGTCCACTTCCTTCTGCTTGACGGCCGCCAGCAGGAAGCGCAGCGTGGTCAGGCGTTCGGAGGCCTTGGCGCGCATCGCGTCCTTGACGGCATCGGAGAGGCGGGTCTTGAGCGTAGCAGTGCTCATGGGTAAACCTTTGTGGTGTGGCGACAAACAAGCAGTTTAAACCGGCGGCCGGCGTTTTCCGGCGGCTGGCGATCCGCCTTACTTCACCTTGGACAGGTCGCCGCGCAGGGCGACGCCGGCCACCATGGCGCCGGCATGGCATTCATAGTCGGTCTTGCTGCTGTATTCGTTCTTGCGGTAGTAGCTGACGATATTGGTCACCGCGTTCGCGCCGGCCTTCTTGGCCGCTTCATGCAGCGCGATGATGGCGGATTGGGCCACCCACAGGCAGGCGTCCTCGTCCTTCTTGGCGAAGGCGCTGGTCTTGCGGTTGGTGACGACGCCGGATTCCAGCACCGTGCCCTTGGGGCCGGTGCCGGCCAGGTAGAACCTGACGCTGCCATCGATCTTGCCGGCGGCCTGGGCGGCGTCGATCGCGGTCTGCATGGGCAGATGGACGGTACGGTCTGCCGCCAGGGCTTGCGCCGAGCATGCGAGCGACAGGAGCAGGGCGGCGGACAACTGGTAAGAAGCGTTCATGTCTGGCATTCCATTCGTGAGAGGGAAAAACGCGGGTATTGCGGACTTCAGCGCCAGCGGCGGAAGATCAACGAGGTGTTGATGCCGCCAAAGGCGAAGTTGTTGTTCATGACATATTCGTTGCTCATGCTGCGGCCCTCGGTCAGGTAGTCGAGTTCGCCGCAACGCGGATCGACGTTGCGCAGGTTGAGCGTGGGCGCGTACCAATCGCGGTTGAGCATCTCGATGCTGAACCACGACTCCAGCACGCCGCAGGCGCCCAAGGTGTGGCCCAGGTAGCTCTTCTGCGAGCTGATGGGCATGCGGCTGCCGAACAGGCCGTGCGTGGCCTGCGTTTCGGCGATGTCGCCCTGTTCCGTGGCGGTGCCGTGGCCGTTGACGTAGCCGATGGCTTGCGGCGGCAGGCTGGCGTCGGCCAGCGCCATTTCCATCGCAATGCGCATGGTGCTGGCTTCCGGGCGCGTGATGTGGGTGCCGTCCGAATTGCTGCCGAAGCCGACGATTTCCGCATGGATGCGCGCGCCGCGCGCCAGCGCGTGGTCCAGCGATTCCAGCACCAGCATGCCGCCGCCTTCGCCGATCACCAGGCCGTCGCGGTCGCGGTCGTAGGGGCGGGGCGTGAGTTCGGGCGTGTCGTTTTTCTGGCTGGTCGCGTAGAGCGCGTCGAACACCAGGGCTTCGCTGGCGCACAGCTCTTCCGCGCCGCCCGCCAGCATCAGCTCCTGGCGGCCGTAGCGGATGGCCTCGTAGGCGTAGCCGATACCCTGGCTGCCCGAGGTGCAGGCGCTGGACGTCGGGATGATGCGGCCCTTCAGTTCGAAGAAGATGCCGACGTTGGCCGCGGTGGTGTGGGGCATCATGCGGACGTAGGAATTGGCGTTGAGGTCGTCCGTGACGCCGTTGAGCAGCATGTTGCCGAAGGCGCGGATTTCGGCCGTGCTGCCCACCGACGAGCCGCAGGCCACGCCCATGCGGCCGTCGGCGATGCGCGGATCGCCCAGCAGCGCCGCGTCGTCCAGCGCCAGTTCCGCGGCGCGCACCGCCAGTTGGGAAACCCGTCCCATGCTGCGCAGTTGCTTGCGGGTCCAGTGCGCGGGCGTGCGGAAGTCCTCGATGGGGCCGGCCAGGCGGGTGTTGAGTTCGGCGTAGCGCGACCAGTCGGGCATGACGCGGATGGCGCTGCGGCCCGTCTGGAACGCCTGCTGCACGCTGGCCCAGTCGTTGCCGAGCGCGCTGATGCCGGCCATGCCGGTGATGACGACGCGTTTCATCAGCACAGTCCTCCGTTGACGGCGATGACCTGGCGCGTGATGTAGGCGGCGCCGGGAGACATCAGGAACACGACGGTGGCGGCCACTTCCTCGGGCCGTCCCATGCGTTGCGCTGGCACGGCCTTCAGGATTTCCTCGACCGGCACGTGCTCGTCGATCATGTCGGTGTCGATCAGCCCCGGCGCCACGCAGTTGACGGTGATCTGGCGCTTGGCCAGTTCCACGGCCAGGGCTTTGGCGGCGCCGATGAGACCGGCCTTGGAGGCGCTGTAGTTCACCTGGCCGCGGTTGCCCACCAGGCCGGACACGGACGCCATGCAGACCACGCGGCCAGGCGCGCGGCGGCGGATCATGGGCATGGCGAGCGGACTGAGCACGTTGTAGAAGCCGTCCAGGTTGGTGCGCAGCACCTGGTCCCAATCGTCGCCGGTCAAAGCGGGAAACGCGCCGTCGCGGGTCAGGCCGGCGTTGAGGACCACGCCGTAATAGGCGCCGTGCGCGTCGATGTCGGCCTGCAGGGCGGCGGCGCATTGCTGGCGGTCCGCCACATCGAATTGCAGCACGCGCGCCTGGCGTCCGCGCGCCTGGACTTCGGCCTGCACGGCCTGGGCCTGGTCGAGTTGCTGGCGGCAGTGCAGCACCAGGTCGTGGCCGGCGTCGGCCAGGGCCAGCGCGATGGCGCGGCCGATGCCGCGGCTCGAGCCGGTTACGAGTATGGGGGCAGCGCTCATTCGGGTGATTCTTCCTGGATAAAAGCGGTGGGATCCTTGGGCTGATAGACGTTCAGCCTGGCCTCGGCCAGCAGGCGCGCGTCGTCGCGCAGTTCGCATTCGAAGACGCTCATGCCGCTGGCGTCGACCAGCCCGCGGCGCGCGTGTATGGTCAGGCGGGCGCCGGCGGGCAGCGCGTCGGCATGGCTTTCGTAGCGCCGCGTGCCGAGCAGAAAGCCCAACTTGACGGGGTCGCCCGCCTGGCGCGCCTGGCAACCGGCCCAGGCGCCCACGGCTTGCGCCATCAGCTCCATGCCCAGCCACGGCGGCAAGGAGCCGTCGGGCAGCGAGTAGGGGCCGGGCTTGACCAGGGCGCGCGCGGTCAGGCTGTCGGCGTCGTGGCTGCAGACCTCGTCGATCAGGATCATGTCGCCGGCGTGCGGCAGCAGGCCGGAGACGGGCCAGGTCGTCATGCTTGGGCTCCCAGGATCAGGCTGGCGTTGTTGCCGCCGAAGGCGAAGGAATTGCTCATGGCCAGGCGCGGCCGGCCTTGGGCGTAGCGGTGCTGCGCGGTGCTGAAATCCAGCGCCGGCAGGACGGGATCGGGCTGTCCGTCCCAGACGTGGGGCATCAGCCGTCCTTCGGCATTGCCGGCCGACAGCGTGGCCCAGGCCAGCGCCGCTTCCAGCGCGCCTGCCGCGCCCAGCGCGTGGCCGGTCAGCGCCTTGGTCGAGGCGCAGGGCACGCCCTGCGGAAAAACGGCATGCATGGCCAGGCTTTCCATGGCGTCGTTGTGGAGCGTGCCGGTGCCGTGCAGATTGACCCAGCCTATGCTGGCCGCGTCCACGCCGGCGGATTGCAGCGCGGCCTGCATGGCTGCCCGCGCGCCGGCGCCGCTGGGCTCGGGCGCGGACATGTGCCAGGCGTCGGAGCTGGCGCCGCCGCCCAGCAGCGCCACGGAGCGCTCCCCCGCGGGCTCGCGCTCCATCAGGAACAGCACGCCGGCTTCGCCGATGTTGATGCCGCGGCGGTTGGCGGAGAAGGGCAGGCACAGCGTGTCGTCGATGGCCTCCAGCGTGGCGAAGCCGTTGATGGTCAGGCGGCACAGGGTGTCCGCGCCGCCGCAGACCACGGCGTCGCACAGGCCCGAGGCGAGCAGGCGGCGCGCGGACAGCAGGGCGCGGGCGCTGGAGGTGCAGGCCGTGGACAGCGTATAGGCGGGGCCGGTGGCGCCCAGCCAGTCCGCGAAAAACGCGGCGGGAGACGACAAGGCCTGGCGGCGGTAGTCGTAGCCGTCCGGCCATGCGCCTTGCGCCGCCAACTGGCGGAAGGCGGGCGCATTGTCGTTGACGCCGGAAGTGCTGGTGCCCAGCACCACGGCGACGCGGTGGGCGCCATGGCGGGCCACGGCGGCGCGCAATTGCGGCTCGATCTGCAACGCGGCTGCCAGCAGCAATTGGTTGTTGCGGCTGTGGTGATGCGCGGGCAGCGTGTCGGGGATGGGCGGCAGCGCGTCCGCATGGCCGCCCAGCGTCAGCGTGCGGCCATGGACCCAATCCGGCTGCGGGCGCATGCCCGAGGTGTCGCCGGCGAAGGCGGCGCGGGCTACCGCGTCGATGCCGGCGCCCAGCGCGCACACCACGCCGGGGGTACCCAACCAGGTGTTCATGGCTGCTCCTTCAAGGGCGAGATCCGCCAGGTGACCTGGTCTGCGGTGGTGATGGTGAACGTGCCGGCCTGTGCGGCCGCTGGCCAGCGCACGCTCCAGCGCGGACGGCCCCGGTCCAGCAGTTCGCGTTGCGCCGCGCCGCCGTCCTCGCGGCTGGCGCGCCAGTTGCCGGCGCCGTAGGCCGCGTCCAGTTCCGCTTCGGGCGTCCACGCGAAGATCAGGGCGGCGAACAGATCGCGCGCCTGGGCATTGGGCCGCAGGAAGCCGTCGTTGCGCCATTGGCCGCGTTCCAGCATCTGCCGCGCCTGCGGCACGCCCATGGGGTCGAACAGCGACCAGCGCAAGGCGGCGCCTTCGCGCTGCACCACCAAGAGCGTGTCCAGCGCGGGCTGGCCGGCGGCGGACTGCAGCACATGCAGCTGACGCGGCAGCGGAAAGTCCGCGTCGCGCGCCGGCACGGGCGGCGCGCCCGCGCAGCCCGCCAGCAGGGCGAGCGCCAGCAGCGCGCCCAGCGTGCGCGCGGCGGACAGAAAGGAGGAGCGGGTGGCGGACATGGTCGGGATCAGGCGGGCAGCGGCTGCGCTTCGGCGCCGCGGCACAGTTCGCTCAGCATGCGCAGGCGGCGTTGCGGGTTGGCGACGAAGGGGTTGTTCCGGTCCCAGGCGTAGCCCGCCAGGATGGAGCTGATCATGCGGCGGATCTCGGGCTGCGCGTGCTCGTAGAAGACCACGTCCTGGAATTCGCCGCTGTACCAGCCCTGGACATAGGCGCGGAAGGTTTCCACGCCCACCATCAGCGGATCGGCGAATTCGGCCTGCCAGTCGACCTGCGCACCCGTCAGTTGGCGGTGCAGCGCGTCTGCCGCCAGCTTGGACGAACGCAGGGCGATGGTGACGCCCGAGGAAAAGACCGGGTCGAGGAATTCCGCCGCGTTGCCCAGCAGCGCGTAACCGGGGCCGTGCAACTGCCGCACGCTGGCCGAATAGCCGCCGATGGTGTTGGCGGGCGTGTCCCAGACGGCGTGCTTCAGGACGCGCTTGAGATTGGGCGCGGCGTCGGCCATCTCGCGCAGCGTGGCCATCAGGTCCTGGCCGGGGCCGCCAAAGAGGTTTTCGCCGCCCACGACGCCGAACGAGCAGCGGCCGTTGGAGAAGGGGATCAGCCAGTACCAGATGCCGCGTTCTTGCGGATGCACGCTGATCAGGATCTTCTCGCGGTCGAAGCCGGCGTCGTCGATGCGGTCTTCGATATGGGTGAAGATGGCCTTGCGCGGCGGCATCGACGACGGACGCTCCAGGTCCAGCAGGCGCGCCAGCACGCGGCCGTAGCCGCTGGCGTCGAGCACGAACCGGCTCTTCACTTGATAGGAAGTGCCGTCAGCGCTGCGCACGTCCAGCAGGGGGCCGTCGTCGCCGTCGAAATCGGCCGCCGTCACTTCCTGCAGATAGCGCACTTCCACGCCCTGGCGGGCGGCATCGTCCGCCAGGACTTTGTCGAAGTGCGCGCGCTGCACCTGGAACGTGGTGCCGGGGCCGGGGCTGAACTTGTCGCGGAAATCGAAGTGGGTGTAGCGTTCGCCGCAGGCGAAGGCGGCGCCGTTCTTCACCTGGAAGCCGGCGGCCTGCACCGCCGGCAGCATGCCCGCTTCCTCCACGAACTCCAGGCAATGGGCGAGCAGGCTTTCGCCGATGGAAAAGCGCGGAAACTGCTGGCGTTCCAGCATCAGGACGTCATGTCCCTGGCGCTTCAACAGGGCGGCGGCGACCGCGCCTGCCGGTCCCGCTCCTATGACTACAACTTCGCGATGTTCCATGCCGGAGATGTCCTTTTAGTTATTGAAAGCAGGATGCTGCGGCTGCGCGCGGCGGATTGATCCAGGGCGCCCACAGCAGCGAGAAGGCCACGCCCAGCGCCACCGCCAGCCCGAAGTTGGCGATGGCGGGCGTCTGGCTGACCGCGAGCAGTCCGAAGGACAGCAGCGTGGTGGCTGCGCCCAGCAGGATGCCGACCAGGCTGGCGGCCGCGCCCGCGACCCGTTCGTACATGAAAATGGCGTAGTCCACGCCGATGGCCGACACCAGCAGCAGGCCGAACAGGCTGAACAGGGTTAGCGGCTGGCCCAGGTAGCCCAGCGCGGCCAGGCTGCATGCGGTGGCCGCCAGCGGCACGGCCAGGATGCGCCAGGCGGCGGCGCGGCCCAGGGTCAGCAGCAGCAACAGCGCCGCGACCCCATAGGACAGCAGCTTGAGTTCGGCGGCTTCGATGCGCGTGGCCGCGAACATGCGGTTCAGTTCGCCGCTGCGGTCCACCAGCGTGACGTCCGGCGCAACCTGGGCGATGGCCTCCAGCGCGGACGCGTCGCGCAGGCCCAGCAGGGTCACCATGCCCGCAGCCTGCCCGTCGCGCAGGCCCAGCCATAGCGGCCGCCAGCGCTCCGCCAGCGGGCCTTGCAGCGCGTCCTCGATGGCCAGCGGCGGCAGCGCGGCCATGGACTCCAGTTCCTGGCGCATGGCCGCGTAGGGGATGCCGATGTCGGTAAGCGGCTTCCAGGCGTCGGGCTGCGCGGCCAGGCCGGCCAGCGTCGCGCCCAGCGCCTTCTGGTCGGCAGCCGGCGAGACCAGCTGGCTCAAGGCGTTGTAGGCGGCGAGATCGCCGCGCGCGACCAGCGCGTCCAGCGCCTGCGACACCCGCGCCTGCCTGCGCAGCAACTCGTCGGCGTCGGGCGCGCGCACCAGGAAGAACTGGCTGGTCGGCATGAAGCCGGTGATTTCGCCGATCTGCCGGGCCTGCTGCAGCAAGGGCGCGGGCAGGCTGAGCCATTGCCGCAGATCGTCCTGGATGCTCAGCCGGCTGATGCCGCCGGCAGTGGCGGCGATAAGGGCCAGGGCGCCCAGCCAGAGGGCGGCGCGGCGTCCGGCCAGGCGCTGACGCGCGCGCAGCGCGGCCTCGGCAAAGCGCAGCAGCGGCTGCCAGGGGCGGGGCCGCCAGCCGTCCATCCAGGCCGGCAACTGGCACACGGTGCAGGCGTAGGCGCCCAGCAGGCCAGCGGCCGAAAACACCGCGGTCTGCGTCAGCGCGGGAAACGGCGTGAACGCCAGCGCGACGTAGCCGACCAGGCTGGCGGCGAGGCTGATGGTGAGCCCGGGCAGGACGCGCCGCAGCGCGGGCCAGGCCTGCCAGTCGGTCATGCCATAGCTCTTGCCCAGCCAGTGCATGGGGAAATCCACCGCCACCCCGATCAGGCTGGCGCCGATCACCAGGGTCAGGACATGGATGGAGCCGAACACCGCCACGCAGGCCACCGCGCCCGTCAGCAGCCCGACGGCGACCGGCACGAAAGCCAGCAGCGCGCGCACGCGCCGCAGCGCCAGCAGCAGGACCAGCACGATGCCGATGGTGGCGCCGGTACCGATCCAGCTGCTTTCGGCAACCGCTTGCGCCCGGCCCGCGGCCGCGTACAGGGGACCGCCCGCCACCAGCAGCTCGGCGCCGGCCGCGCCGAGTGCCGCGCGGTCCTGTTCGAGCCGCGCGGCGATTTGCTGGGGCGCGGCCGCGTCGAAGGCATCGCCGCGGGTTTCGGCGCGCACCAGCATCCAGCGCCTGCCGGCGTGTTCGGCCTGCAGGGTGCCCGTGCCCATGTCGTACTGCACCGCGCCGCCCGGGCGCAGCGCCTGTTCGGCGCGGCGCGTCAGGCCCAGCCAGTCCTGGTCCGCCGGCACCAGGCCCGAAGATGAAAACGGATCGGAGAGTTCGCGCGCGCGGCGCTGGGCGTAGGCCGCGGGATCGGTCTCGAGCTGATGCCGGTCGGCCGCAGGGAGCATGGCCAGCCTGCCAGCCAGCAGTTGCGCGCGCAGCGCGGGCACGTCGACTTGCAGTTCCACCTGCACGGAAGAAAACAGGCCGCTGTCGGTCCAGCGCTGCGCCAGCAGGCGTGCGGGGGCTGCGGCATCCGCGCCGGCGTCTGCGCTTTGAGCCGCGACCAGCGCGATGAGCTGCCGCGACAGGGGTTCCTGGATGCGGGCCTCGGCCAATTGGCGCGTGGCGTCGGCGCCGGCCTGGGGCACCAGCTCCATCAGGTTGGCCGACACCGGCGAGCCATGGCGGCTTTGCCAGGCGCCGGCGCAGAGAATCAGCAGCAGCCCCAGCTTGAACAGCCGCGGCAGCCAGCGCTCAATCGGCGAACGCACGTTGCTCCTCGGCGGTCAGGGCCTGGGCGGCCTGCGCATCCGTCATCTGCAGCACGCTGCGGTCGCCCTGCGTCTCGCGCAGCTCGATGCGGTCGACCAGCTTGCCGCCGTTGATCTGGATGTTGTCGAAGATCTGCCGCAGCAGCGCCGAGCGCGGCGTCAGCAGCAGCTGCCAGGCATCGGCGTCGCCGCTGAGCGCCAGGTCGAAGTTTTCGCGCAGCCCGGCGGTGTCGCCTGCCAGCACGGACAGGAACAGCCGGTTCTCGCGGCCGGCGCCGGCGTGTTGCGGCAGGGCCTGCCATTTGCCGGCTTCGTCGCGCCGCGAGATGCCGCGGGTGTCGATGCGCAGGTCCTGCGCGATCGGCGTGCGCAGCAGCCACAGCAGGCCCTTGCCCGCCGCCAGCGTGAAATCGCCGCGGCTGGTCAGCGGCTGCGGCAGCGAGCGCAGGAACTTCTGCTGCACGAAATGGCCGCGCACGACAGGCGTGGCGTTCAGTTGCGTTTGCAGATCGGCCAGATCGAAGGCGCGGGCGGCCAGGGGCAGCAGGGCCAAGGCCAGCAGGGCGCACAGGCGGCGCATGAAAACCAGGCGGCGCGTCATGCGGGCGTCTCCATCGATTGCAGCTTGCGCCGCACGGCGTCGACCAGCGCGGCGGGCGAGGTCAATTGCATTTCGCGGGTCTGGATGCAAACCGCCACCTGTTCGGACGTGGCCCGCGTCAGGCGCTGGCCGCTGGCGGCGTCCAGGATCAGGTAGTTGATCTTCAGCCGGTGCTCCCATTCCACCAGTTCGGCGCGCACCGTCAGGCGCTGGCCGAATTGCGCGGGCTGGGCATAGCGCAGATGCAGGTCGATGACCGGCCAGGCGTAGCCGCTGGCGCGCATGGCGTCATAGTTGTGTCCCAGCAGGTCCAGCAGTTCGCAGCGGGCCTGTTCCAGGTATTTGACGTAGTGTCCGTGCCAGACCACGTTGAGGGGATCCACGTCGAAGAAGGGCACGCGGATTTCGACTTCAGCGCCGATGACGCCCCGTTTACGCATCGTCTTTCCAGAAAGGGTAGAAGTTGAACCATTGCAGCGGCGCCAGGCGGCAGTGCGCGGCAAGGCGGTCGGCGTAGCGCTGGGCCAGCTCGGCGATGCGGGCCTGGCGCGTGGCGCGCGTCCATTCGATGCCGTCCGACAGGCGTTCCATCGCCACGCGGTAGCGCGCGCCGTGGCGCGTGCAGAACAGCAGGTTGACCGGGCAGCGCAACAGGCCGGCCAGCAGCCAGGGGCCTTGCGGCAGCAGCGCGCTGGCGCCCAGGAAGTCCACGGGCGTGCAACGGTCGCCCTGCAGCGGCACGCGGTCGCCGGCGATGGCCAGCCATTCGCCGCGGTCCAGGCGCTGCGCCAGGTCCAGCATGGCGGGAGCATCCAGCTCGCTGACCTGGATCATGCGCAGTCCGCCGCCGGCCTCGTGCAGCAGGCGGTTGAAATGAACCGCGTGCTTGTCGTGCACCAGCACATTGAGTTTCAAGGTGCCGCTTTGCTCCGCCAGCGCGCGGCAGACCTCGATATTGCCCAGGTGCGAGCCGACCAGGATCTGGCCGCGGTTCCTGCCCATTTGCGCATGCAGGCCGTCAGGGTCGGCGATGTCCAGATGGGCCATCGTGATCTTGCCCTGCCAGACGTCCAGCTTGTCGAGGATGGCGTTGGCGAACGCGAGGTACTGGCGGTAGACCGGCATGCGGCGCGGCAGCGGCTCGGCCAGCGCGCCGGATTGCGCCAGACGGCGCTGGTAGGCCGCGATCGAACGCCGGGCGCGGCTGCCGCTGGCATAGAAATACAGCACGACCAACCAGACCACGGGCGCGACGAGGCGGCGGCCCAGGGTGCGCGCGGCCCAGGCCGTCAGGCGCATCAGCAGGGCGCTGCCGCGCTCGGGCTGATCGGCCCAATGCTGATCGGCGGCGTTCATGGACGCGGACCTCCGGCAAGCCTGCGCCACAGCAGCGCCGGCGAGCGCGCCAGCATGCCGAAGAAAAGGCCCGCATGCATGCGGCTGATCAGCAGGTTGTCGCGCAGGCCCTTGAAGTGGGAAATGCCGTCTTCCGGGTAGGCCACGCGCGTCGGCAGCCACACCATCGCGACCCCGCGCCAGTGCAGGCGCACCAGGACGGCGATGTCGAAATCCATGCGCCGGCCTACGCGCGCGCCGTCGATCACGGGCAGCGCCGCGGCCAGCGGGTAGACGCGGAAACCGCACATGGCGTCGGGGATGTCGAGCGAAAGCGTGTTGATCCAGACCCACACGCGCGTCAGCCAGCGGCCGTAGAGACGGCTGCGCGGCACATCGTCGCCATACAGCGGCGCGCCGCAGACGAGGGCTTCGGGCCGGGCCCGGGAGGCCGCCGCGAAGGCCGCCGCGTCCGCCAGGGCGTGCTGGCCGTCGGCGTCGACCTGCAAGGCGTGGGTATAGCCCAGCGCCGCCGCCGCGCGCAGCCCGTCCTGCACCGCCGCGCCCTTGCCGCCGTTGACCGCGCGCCGCAGCAGATGCGTATGCGGCTGGGTCGCCAACGCATCCAGCGCCGCCGCGCAAGACGGCTCGGAGCCGTCGTCCACCAGCACGCAGGGCAAGCCTTGCGCCACCAGCTGCGCATGCACCGCGGCGACCGTGGCGCCGTGGTTGTACACGGGAATGAGCGCGCAGAGCTTATGCGGGGGCATGGCCGCCTGCCTGCAGAATGCGGCCGGACGAGCAGGGCGCGTCGTTGACCGTGTAGGTGAAATACAGCTTCTGCTTCGCGGCGTCCCATTTCAGCGCCAGCATGGCGGTATCGCCCGGACGCAGCAGCCGCTGGAATTTCAGCGCCTCCATGCCGGCGAAACGCAGCTCGGGATGAAGGTCGCGTTGCGCCAGCGACATGGCCCAGCCGATCTGGGCCACCCCGGGCACAACGGGAGCCGTGGGGAAATGGCCGCTGAAATGGGCGAGGTCGTAGGGAATTTCCAGCGCATAGCGGCGTTCGTGCTCCGACGGGCGGGGCAGTTCCACCGCCTCGGGCGCAAGCGGCCGGGCGCCCGCGGCGGCGTCGAACAGGCTGCGCGGCAGCTTGCCTTGGGCGTTGGCGGGCAGCTGTGCGAAGAAGCGCCAGGTGCGCGGAATGGCCAGCGATTCGAAGCCTGCGGCCAGATGCGCGCGCAGGGCGTCCACGAGCGCCTTGCGGCCCTGGTTGCGCAAGGCATGCAGGCCCCGCGCCGACAGGGCGACCAGCGCGGCCAGGCGCGTGGCCCCGGCCAGACCGCCCAGGCGTGCTTCGGCAACGTAGGGATGGCGCGCCAGCGCCTGTTCCAGCATGGGCAGCGAAATGCGCTTTTCCTCGATCTTCACGATGCGGTCGAGGCGCCCCAGCAGCCGGAAACCGCCATGCGCAAGCTCCGCGCCGTCGGCGGTCTGCGCCTCGGCGGGGTTGACCCAGGGCGATTGCACGCGCAGGGCGCCTTCGGCGTTCAGTTCGACGGCCACGCCTGGCAGCGGCTGCCAGGGGCTGTCGCCTTCGCGCCAGGCGACGGCGCCGGTTTCGGAGCTGCCGTAGATCTCGCTGGGGCGCAGGCCCAGGTGCTGCGCGATGTGGTCGGATGCCTCGGCGGGCAGTTCGCCGCCGGAGGAGTGGATGCGGGTCAGGCGGCCGCGCAACTGGTTCCAATCCAGCCGCTGTCCCAGGCGGCGCAGCAGCGCGGGGCTGGCGATCCAGGTGCAGGCCGGATGGCGCAGGCTGGCCTGCTGCAGTTCTTCGGGATAGAGGCGCTGCGGCCGGTCCAGCTGGCGTCCCGCGCACAGCGGCCACAGCACCCTGAAGGGCAGGCCGTACATGTGCTGCGCCGATACGCTGCCCAGCACGGGGCCGCGCGCATCGGGCCATTGCCGTTGCAGCGCGCGGACTTCTTCCATCAGTTGCCGCCAGTGCTTGGCGATATGTTTGGGCGTGCCGCTGGATCCCGAGGTGCACAGCACCAGCGTCAACGCGGAATCCAGTTCGGCGGGCGCGAGCGGCGCGTGGCCTTGCAGGTCGGCCAGCCGGCACAGCCGTTGCGCCGGCAGCGGCAGCTCGGTGTCGCTCAGCCAGGCGTCCACCGTGGCGTCGAGCATGGCGCAGGTCTGCGCCTGGGCGTCGCCCGGCAGCACCGCGACCGCGCCGGCGCGCCAGCAGGCGAACAGGGCGACGGCCATCTGCGCGGCGTCCTCGAACCAGATCGCGACGCGCCGCAACTGCCTGGCCTGCAAGGCGCCCGCAGCCTGCAGGCTGGCGCACGCAAAGGCCTCGCGCGTCAGCGGCGGCTCGTCGGCGGCCAGGGCGCCGGCCAAGTCAGGCGGGGCGGGCAGCAGCAGCTGCGAGAGATCGGTCCAGGCCATGCTTTACGCCGCCTTGGCAGCGGCGGGGCGCAGCAGCCATTCGCCCGCCAATAGCAGGCCCATCAGGACATAGCTCATGGCGCCGTTGTAGGCGGTCCACCAGCTCCAGGGGCCCCAGGCCGCCAGCGCCGCGGCCACGCTGCCGTTCAGGGCGAAGAAGGCGCACCACACGCGGGTGACATTGCGGGTGTAGCGCACGCCTTCAGGCGGCAGGTCGGGATGGCGCAGGCGGGCCAGTTGTTCGATCACGGGGCGGCCGCGCCGCAGGCTGGCGCCGAAGATCGCCAGCATCATGCCGTTGACCAGCACCGGATACCAGCGCAGCCAGTCTTGCGAATTCGAGATGGCCAGGATCAGGCAGAACGCCACCGCCACGGCGGGCAGCAGGCGCGCGCCCGGCCGGGCGGCATCCGCGGTCAGGCCGCGCGCCAGCCACAGCAGGGCCAGCGGCAGCGCCAGCCAGGCGGGGCTCACCCGTCCCAGCGCCGCGTGGACGGCGAAGGGATAGGCGATGCCGGCCACGGCCAGGGCTGCCGCCACGCCGCGTCTCATGCGGCGGGGTCCTGTTTCTGGCACATGGCCTGCACCACGTCCTCGACCGTGCGCACGGTGCGGAAGTCGTTGGCGTCGAGCTTGCGGCCGGTCTGGCGGCGCACGTGGTCGATGAGGTCGATGGCGTCGATGCTGTCGATCTCCAGATCCGTGTATAGGTTCGCTTCGGGCGTGATGCGTTCAGGTTCGATCTCGAACAGTTCGACCAGCGCGCCGCGCAGCGTATTGAAGATTTCGTCGCGGGTATGCATCCTGGACTCCATATCCATTAGGCGCGGCGTTGGGCGCCGACAAACTCGGCCAGCTTGGCGATGCTGGCGAAATGCTCGCGCATGTTGCGCGTTTCGGGATCGATGGTGATGCCGTAGCGCTTTTGCAGCGCGAGGCCCAGCTCCAGGGCGTCCACCGAGTCCAGTCCCAGTCCGTCGCCGAAGAGGTGGGCATCGCTGTCGATATCGTCGGGCGCGATGTCCTCCAGGCCCAGCGATTCGATGACGAGGGTCTTGAGTTCAAATTCCAGTTGGTTCATCCGGTCAGGACTCCACTTCCACCGCCTGGGGCGGTTGTTCATTCATGATGGCGCCGGCGGGCGCGGCGGGCGCCAGCTCGGCTTCGAAATAGGCGTGCAGGTAATCGTTCATCTTGCGTCCGGCGATGGGCAGCGGGTGCGCGCCGCTCCAGGCGGCGGGATCGATGTCCTCGCCCACGCGGATCACGTAGCGCATGCGGCAGGGCGGAATCCGGTACCAGGGCTCGCCCTTGGTCAGGCTGCGGGGATTCATGCTGATGACCACGGGCGTGACCACGCGCGCGCCGCGCAGCGCGATGGCGCAGGCGCCGCGATGAAAGCGCGGCATGGCGTCGCGCGGCGTGCGCGTGCCTTCCGGAAAGACGATCAGGGTCTCGCCCGCGCGCAGCACGTCGGCGGCGCGGTCGAACATGTCGAAGCTTTCGTCGTTGGTGATGTAGCCGGCATTGGCCACCGGGCCGCGGGTGAACGGGTTGGTGGCCAGGCCGTGCTTGACGATGCAGTTGGCGTTCTTGACGTGGCCCACCAGGAACACCACGTCCAACAGCGAAGGGTGGTTGGCCAGGATCATCTGTCCGGGCTTGCCGAGACGTTCGGCGCCCTTGAATTCCACGGTCAGGATGCCGGTTCGGACCATGAAACGGATGAACAGGCGGAAGGTGCCGTTCAGCGCGCCGCGCGCGCGGCGCTGGCGGTCCGCCTTGTCGCCGGGCAGCAAGCGCTGGGGCGGGAACACCAGCACGCGCAGCAGCACGCCGCCCAGCCCGAAGAGGGTGAAGGCCATGCCGGTGGCGAACAGGCGCCAGAGCCAGAAGTCCTGCCGCGGTGGTGTGGCGCTCGTCATGCCGTGCGTGTCCAGTTCCATAGTCGGGAGCGGTTGGCGTGGCGCCAGCCGGGCGTGCGCAGCAGGAGGTGGCGCAGCAGGTTCAGGGGATTGGGCCAGGCCTGCGCGCCGCGGGCGGCATCGGGCGCCTGCGGAGCCAGGGCCAAGGTCCAGTCGGCGCCGGGCTGCAGATGCAGGGCGACCGCATAAGCGTAGGGCGCGTCATCCATCCAGGGGGCGTAAGGCGCGGGCGGCCGTTCCTCGGCCAGCACCACGAGCACGTCCTGGTGGCCGGCGTCGAACAGCATCGACGCTTCGATGCAGGCATGCTCCAGGCCGTCGTCTTCCACCGACAAGGCCACGGATTCGGTGGTTTCGCGGCGTATGATCGACCACTGCGCGGCGATGGCGTTGTGGACCGACAGGCCGAAGGCCGTGGGCGACAAGGGTTCGTCCGCCGCCAGTGCTTGCAGCAGGCCGAAGTTGCGGGTGGTTTCGCCATGGCGGGAGGCAAATACCAGCGGCATGGGTGGGCGTCCCTCGGCCAACGGCCACGCGCACTCGAACACCCCGCGAGCCAGCGGGCTCAGGCGGCGGCGTTGCAAGGGAGGCAGGAAGTCCAGGCGGGGCGGATTCTGATTTCCGATCGGGCAGAACGGATGTTCGGCCCATTTCAACCAGTCGCTGGGGCCATCGATTCCTTGCGCCCAACCCTGCCATTGCGCGATCGAAAACGTCAACATAGCGCGCGATTCTACTATGGCGATGTCAGGCCATTTTGATTTAAAACGTTACATAATACACAATATTTCCTGTATTTCTTACACTTAAGCTTGCTATTTGTTACTTTCTCCCGTGAGCGTTCAGGAACTTTTAATCTGGTGGGCAGACAAAGGCGCCGCTGCTGGCTACCGCAGCCAGGACCTGTCGGCCGCGGACGCCGCGCGTGCGCCGGCGCTGCGCAGTTCGAAGGCCCAGGTCGATTGGCGGGTCAGCAGGGCGCTGCTGCAGGACGCCAGGCAGGCCATGCCGCTTGCAACCCTGTCGCTCAGCCATAGCGGCGGTCACGCGGTCTGCGCGTCCGCCCCGCTGGGGTGGCAACTGGGCGCCGATCTGGAGCGGGTGCGGCCGCGCGAGGTCCTGCGCCTGGCCGAGTGGGTATGCGCGCCGACCGAGCAAGCCGCGCTGGCCGGCCTGGAAGGCGCAGCCCAATTGGAACGCTTTTATCTCTTGTGGACGCTGAAGGAAGCCTTCATCAAGGCGGCCGGACTGGATTTCCCCGCGGACATGGCCGCAGTGGGCCTGGCGTTCGACGGAAAGGCGGGGTGGCGTCTGCGTGCGCCGCCGGGGCGGTGGCGCGCCTGTTCGTGGCGCCTGGGCGAGGACTGGATCGCGTCCGTGGCGTGGCGCGGACCGGCTGACGACGCGGCGCGACCCCAATGGCGCGCCGGGGCCGATTGCGTGTTACCGCCGCTTGCCATCCTGGGCGGGTGGACTTCCGGACCGGATTGAATCGCCTGGTGTTTTTCAGCGGGCATTTAAAGATGTATTATAAATGCATGTTTAATGGCGATTCCGATCGCGCCACAAGGAGCAGTTGATGTTGAGTCCCCAAATCCGCGCCCTGGTCAAGGGCACGGCGCCCGTTCTCAAGACGCACGGCGTTGCGCTGACCAAGCATTTCTATGCCCGCATGTTCAAGCACAACCCCGAGCTCAAGCATGTCTTCAATCAAGGTCACCAAGCCGGCGGCGAGCAGCAGCAGGCGCTGGCCGGCGCGGTCGCGGCCTATGCCGAGCACATCGACGATCCCTCGGTGCTGATGCCCGTGGTGACGCGCATCGTGCACAAGCATGTCAGCCTGGGCATCCGGCCCGAGCACTACCAGATCGTGGGTAAGCATCTGCTGGCCTCCATCAGCGAAGTGCTGGGCGAGGCGGCGACGGAAGAACTGGTGGCTGCCTGGGCCGCGGCCTACGGCCAACTGGCCGACCTGCTGATCGCCGAAGAGGCGCGCCTGTACGCGGAGTCGGCCGCCAAGCCGGGCGGCTGGACCGGCTGGCGTGCGTTCCGCGTGGTCGGCAAGCAGCGCGAAAGCGCCGAGATCACGTCCTTTTACCTGGCGCCGGCCGATGGCGGCGAAGTGCCCGCCTACCGCCCCGGCCAGTACGTGTCGGTGCGCGTGTTCGTGCCCGAACTGGGCCTGATGCAGCCGCGCCAGTACAGCCTGTCCGACGCGCCGGGCCAGGACCGCCTGCGCATCTCGGTCAAGCGCGAAGCGGCTGGCGCCGATACGCCGGCCGGCCGGGTTTCCAACGCCCTGCATGACCGCCTGGAAGAGGGCGGGGTGCTGGACGTGGCGCCGCCCCAGGGCGATTTCCATCTGCGCGACGAAGGCAGCGCGCCGGTGGTGCTGCTGAGCGGCGGCGTGGGCCTGACGCCCATGGTCTCCATCCTGAACCATCTGGTGGGGTTGAACGACGAGCGCCAGATCCGTTTCGTGCACGGCTGCCGCAACAACTCGGTCCACGCCATGCGCGATCACGTCAACAGCATCGCCGCCGAACGCGCCAACGTGCGCAAGGCCGTGTTCTACGAGGAGGTCGGCCACGGCGACGAGCCGGGCCGCGACTACGATTACGCCGGCCGGGTGGACCTGAACGCCATCCGCGACGAAGTCATCGTGCCTGGCGCGGACTACTACCTGTGTGGCCCGGCCGGCTTCATGCGCGCGCAGCGCGAGGCCTTGACCGGCCTGGGCGTGCCCGCGGACCGCATCCATGCCGAAGCCTTCGGCAGCGGCGGCGCGCCCGCCTGAGCGGTGTATCCTGGCGGCCTGAGTTTCCGGGCCGCCAGCGCCCATTCCTTTCGTCCCAGCCATGCAACTGACCCGATTCACCGATTTCGGCCTGCGCGTCCTGATGTACCTGACGCAATGCCGCGACCGGTCCGCCGCCGTCACCATTCCGGAGATCGCCGACCGCTTCAGCGTGTCGCGCAATCATCTGGTGAAGGTGGTGCACTTCATGGCGCAGCAGGGTTGGGTCAGCACCTCGCGCGGCAAGGGCGGCGGCCTGCGGCTGTCGCAGGCCGCCGACCGCTACCGGCTGGGCGACCTGATCCGGCAGCTGGAGCAGCAGGGGCCGCTGATCGACTGCCGCGAGCCTCCCTGTGCGCTGGACGGTGCGTGCCGCTTGTCCGGCGTGCTGGCGCAAACCTTGCAGGCCTTCTACGAGGCGCTTAACGGCTACACCCTGGCCGATCTGGTGCGCGACCCCACGGCCGCCGCCATCATCAAGCTGCACCGCGTCGCCTGAGGCGGGGCATGATGTTTTGTTATGGACCCTGCGGAGTTTGGCATTTGCCGGACGGGCGGGGCGCGTCCCAGAATAGCGCGGTGTCCCTGTCTTTCTGGATCTAAGAGTATGCGGGTTTGCGTAATCGGCGCTGGCGTCGTGGGCGTCACGTCGGCCTATTTCCTGGCGCGCCAGGGCCATGACGTGGTGCTGGTGGACAGCCAGGCGCGTCCGGCCGAGGTGTCCAGCTACGCCAATGGCGGCCAGCTCAGTTATAGCTACGTGGCGCCTTTGGCCGGTCCCGGCGTGCTGCCCAGCGTGCCGGGCTGGCTGCTGCGCGAGGATTCCCCGCTGCGTTTCCGGCCCAGGCTGGATCCCCATCAATGGCGCTGGTGCCTGCAATTCGCGCTGGCGTGCCGGGCCTCGGTGGCCAAGGCTTCCACGGTCCAGCTGGCTGGCCTGTCCTATCTGAGCCGGGACGTCATGCATTCGCTGCTGGAGCAGGAAGACCTGGATTTCGGCCATCTGAAGAACGGCAAGCTCATCGCCTACCGCAGTCCGGCCCTGCTGGACAAGGCGCGCGAACTGGTGGCGTACCAGGCCGACCACGGCGCCGAACAGCAGGTGCTGGACGCCGCCCAGACGCTGGCGCTGGAACCCGCGCTGGCCGGCATGGGCGCAAGCCTGGCCGGGGCCATCTACACCCCCAGCGAAGAGGCGGGCGACTGCCGCCAGTTCACCGAGGCGCTGTTCGACCGCCTGCAGACCATGGCCAACGTGCAATGCGCCATGTCCAATCCGGTGTCCGGCCTGCAGCGCGAAGGGCGCCGCATCGTGGCGGTGAACACGCGCGATGGCGACATCGGCGCCGACGCCATCGTGCTGGCCACCGGCATCGGCACGCGCACGCTGCTCAAACCGCTGGGCCATGACGTGCCGCTGTATCCCCTGAAGGGCTACAGCCTGAGCGTGCCGCTGGCCGAGGACGACGACTCGGTGGCGCCGCGCATCAGCGTCACGGACTACGAAAGGCGCATCGTCTACGCCCGCGTCGGCGGCGTGCTGCGGATCGCGGCCATGGTCGACATCGGCAGCGCCGATGCCGGCATCGACACGGCGCGCATCGGGTTGCTCAAGCGCCAGGTGCACGAGGCGTTTCCGGCGCTGGACCTGCGCCAGGCAGTACCTTGGGCGGGGCTGCGTCCGGCCACCCCCACCAGCAAGCCTCTGATCGGGCGCAGCCATGCCGCCGACAACCTGTGGCTGAACATCGGGCAGGGCGCGCTGGGCTTTACCCTGGCCTGCGGCAGCGCCGCGCTGTTGACGGCCCAGATGGGCGGGCTGGAGCTGCCGCTGGATCCGGCGCCGTTCCGCCCCTGATACGGGCGATGTCCATTTTGCGATAGTGGCTGCCTTTTCATCGGCAGACGGACTGGATCGCGCTCAATAGGATAGCGATACTCCTGCCGCCTGCGTCGCCCCAAAGGGGCGCCGCGGGCGGCAGGAGGCCATCTCTCATCCTCCGAGCGCAACCACCATGTCCTACTTGTTTCCGTTGTTCGCCATCCTGTTCTGGGCGGGCAACGTCATCGTCTCCAAGATGGCCGCCAGCGCCATCTCACCCACCGCCATCACCTTCTACCGGCTGGTGCTGGCCCTGTTCCTGATGGGCCTGTTCACGGCCGGCCCGGCCTGGCGCAACCGCAAGACCATCCTGCGCCATTGGCCCAAGCTGGCGCTGTACGGCGCCCTGTCGTCGGCAGTGTTCCAGGCGCTGTCCTATCGCGCAGCCGAAACCACCACCGCCACCAACATGGCCATCCTGACCGCGCTGATTCCCTTGCTGAGCATGCTGCTCAGCGTGGTGATCCTGCGCGATCCGCTGACCCTGGGCATGGCTGCCGGCGGCGCGCTGTCGTTCCTCGGCCTGCTGTACCTGGTGGGCCAGGGCGACATGCTGAGCGTGTTCCAGCACGGCATCCACGTCGGTGACGGCCTGATGCTGCTGGCCGCCTTGTCCTATGCGCTGTACGGCGTGCTGCTGCGCCACTGGAAGGTGCCGCTGCCGGCCTGGCAGTCCACCTTCGTGCAATCGATCTTCGCGCTGCTCTACATGCTGCCGCTGTACCTGCGCGTGCCGGCGGCGCAGGCCGCGCTGGACATGAACACGGTGCCGCTGATCCTGTACGCGGGCATCTTCTCGTCGGTGCTGCTGTCCTTCCTGTGGATCGAAGGCGTGCAGCGGCTGGGGCCCAATCGCTGCAGCATCTTCATCAACCTGTTGCCGCTGTTCACCGCGCTGGCCGCTTTCGTCATGCTGCGCGAGCAGCTGCACCTGTACCACCTGCTGGGCGGCGCGGTGACGCTGGCCGGCGTGCTGCTGGCGCAGACGGTGCAGCGCCCGCTGTTCGGCCGCGCCCGCGGGTTGGCGCTGGATTAGGAAGTTTTCACTGGCGTTCAAGACGGGCGCGCGCCGCACCGGCACAGTGGCTCTCTTTATAGGGAGAGAGCCCATGAGCATGTTCCAGAGAACCGCGATCGCGCTGGCGCGCAGCCCGGGCGTGGGGCGGGCGATGCGGGCCATGGCGGCCCGCACGTCGCTGGCGGCCCGTTTCGTCGGCGGCGCGGACGTCGACGCCGCCGTCCGCACGGCCGCCAGGCTGCGCGAGGCGCACGGCATCCGCGCCTCGCTCTTCTACCTGGGCGAATACGTGGACGATCCCCAGGCCATCGAGCACAACGTGGCCCAGGCGCTCGGCGCCTGCCGGGCGCTGGAGCATGCGGGGCTGGACGTGCACGTGTCTGTCGATCCCACGGCCATCGGCTATATGCGCGACGATGCGCTGGGCCGCGACAATGCCCGGCGCATCGGCCTGGCGGCGCGCCGGACGGTCGGCCTGGGACGCGACTGGATGGTGCTGGACATGGAAGATTCCTCCATCTGCGACCGCACCTGCGCCTTGCACCGCGAACTGCTGCAAGCCGGCATACCGGCAGGCCTGACGCTACAGGCGCAGCGGCGCCGCACGCCGCAGGACCTGGCCTGGGCGATTCGCCAGCGCACGTCGCTGCGGCTGGTCAAGGGCGCGTTTCCGGAGCGCGCGCTGGACCACGCCGGCCGCGCGCGCATCGACCAGGCCTATCTGGACGCCGCCGCCATCATGCTGTCGCGCGAGGCGCTGGATTCCGGCTTCCAGCCCGTCTTCGGCACCCATGACGACCGCCTGGCCGGCGCCATCCTGGCGCTGGCGCGGGAGCGCGGCTGGCCGCCCGAAGCCTTCGAATTCGAAATGCTCTACGGCGTGCGGCCGGACTGGCAGCTCGCGCTGCGCCGTTTGGGCTATAACGTCAGGGTCTATCTGCCCTTTGGCGGCGACTGGTGGCCATATGCCGTGCGCCGCGTGGGCGAGAATCCCCGCAACGCATGGCTGCTGGCCCGCACGCTGACCTCGGACCAGAGCTACTTCGGCTAGGCGCCCCACGCACACGTATCCATGGCGGTTTCCCGACACATCTGGCATTGCGGCGCCGGCCTGCCCGGCGACGTCCTGATCGCGGACCTGCGCGGCTACCGCTATGCGCCGCACTTCCACGACGCCTGGTCCATCGGCGCCATCGCGCAGGGCCGCTGCGCCTTCACCGTGCATGGCGAGCCGCAGGCCGCGGGCGAGGGCGATCTGGTGGTGATTGCGCCTGGCCAAGTCCATACCGGCGGCACTTCGGATGCGCCGCTGGGGTACCGCATGGCCTATATCGATCAGGCCTGGTTCAGGAACCACGAACTTGCGCTGTACGCAGGCGGCGCAGCGCTGGCGGGGCCCGTCATCCGCGATACGGCGCTATGCCAGGCGTGGCTGGACGCACTCACGCCAGATCCCATCGCCGACCCCGAGCGTCGCGAGCGCATCTCCGCGGCGCTGTTCGGCCTGCTGGCGGCGCATGCGCAGGCCAGCCCCGCAGCGGCCGGCGACGAGTCCGACGTCTGCGCGCTGCTGCGCGCACGCATGGCCGCCGACCCGGCCTGCGCGCCGGACCTGGAGGCCCTGGCGTTGGCGCAGGACCGCCACCGGACCACCCTGGTCAAGCAGTTCGCGCGGCGCTACGGCCTGCCGCCGCAGGCCTGGCTGCGCAACTGGCGGGTGGCGCGGGCCCGGGCGCTGCTGCGCGACGGCCTGGCGCTGGCCGACGCCGCGCATGCCGTGGGCTTCGCCGACCAGGCCCATCTGACCCGCGTGTTCAAGCAGGTCTACGGCAGCACGCCCGGCGTGCTGCGCAACGCAGGGGCGGGCTCCCAGACATTGCGGGCGCGCGGCGTTTCCACCCGGTAGTCGGAGTACTTGCGGGTAAAGAACGCGGCGCCCAGTTCGGCCGCCGCCTGCAGCGGCTGGCGCGGATCCGCCGCGATTTCGCCGCGCAGGTTGCCGGCGCCATGCACGTAGCCGACGAAGTCCGAATGGGTGTAGCGCGCGTATTCCTGGATCTGGTGCACGATGCCCAGCGCCGCGCCGGGGTAGGTTTCCTCGGACGCGACCGCCAGGCCCAGGCGCTTGCCGGTCATGCGCTGCTTCACCCGGTCGGGCTCGGGGCCCTGGCCGGCATAGTGGCTGAACGATCGGTCGAAGAACGCCTTGGTCTGCGCCGACATGCCGTACCAGTAGATCGGGGTGCAGATCAGCACGCCGTCGGCCGGCAAGAAGTGTTCCAGGAACAGCTCGGAGTATCGGTCGGTCGGCGGGGGCGAACGCCGCAAGTCCGGCTGGAAGGCCTCGATGTAGTCGTCCAGGAACAGTAGCGTGGCCTGGGTGCCCGCCGTCTCGGCCCCGCGCAGCGCGGCCGCGCCCAGGGCCGCGCTGTTGCCGTCGCGCCGCGGGCTGCCGACCAGGATCAGCAGGCGCTTGGTGGGATGATCTGAATTCATGTCTGGTTCCTCTTGTTGGCATGGACGCTTCCATGTGGTGAGGAAAATTCTGTCTTACGGACTGACAGGCGACAAATGATGAATCCTTGAATATGATGAATTGATTTCATCCATAGAGCCAGGAATCCATGTTTGCCACGCTACCGGTGACCGCGTTGCGCACCTTCGAGGCAGCCGCCAGATTGCTCAGCTTCAAACTGGCCGCGGCCGAACTGGCGGTCACGGCCACGGCCGTGTCCCATCAGGTCAAGGCGCTGGAGCGGCACGTGGGCTACGCGCTCTTCGAACGCGTGCCGCGCGGCGTGCGCCTGACGGAGAAGGGGGCGCGCCTTTTTGCAGGCGTGCATGGCGCCTTGCTCGACGTGGCGCAGACCCTGGACGCCTTGCGCACCGCGCCGGCCTCGGGTGCGCTGACGCTGTCCACCACGCATTCGTTCGCGGCCTTATGGCTGGTGCCGCGGCTGGGGCGCTTCTACGCGGCGTTTCCGCAATACCAGCTGAACCTGAACACCAGCCCCGAAACGGTGGACCTGCTGCGCGACGCCAGCGTCGACCTGGCCATCCGCTACAGCCGCGCGCGCTGGCCCGGGCTGCACGCCGCCTGCTCGTTGCAGGAGTGGTTCGGCGTCTATGGGGCGCCCGCGCTGGCCGCCCGGCCGGGCAGGCGCGCGCCGTCGCTGGTGACCGTGCGCTGGCGCGATTCGCAGTTGTACGAGCAGGGCTGGCTGGACTGGTGCGAGGCGGCAGGCCTGCCGTCCTGGCGCAAGCCGGCGGCGCTGCATGCCTACGAGGAAGAGCACTATGCCCTGCAGGCCGCCATTGCCGGCCAGGGCCTGGTGCTGGCCAGCTCCGTCATGGTGTCGGACAGCGTGGCGGCGGGCACCCTGGCGGCGTATCGCCCTGAAGTGCGGGTGGCGGGGGCCGCCTACACCGCGCTGTGCGCGCCGGGCCGCGAACGCCATCCGCCGGTCAAGGCTTTCCTGGGGTGGTTGCGCAAGGAGTTCGATTGACGCGCCCCTGCGCGCGCTTCTACTCTCTTTCCCAAAATCAGCGCGGAGGCCGCAAGGCGTGAATCGATTCCATGAAATGAGCGTATTCCTGGCGGTGGCCGAAGCGCAGAGTTTCGCCGCGGCGGCGCGCCGCTTGGAGATGTCGGCGCCGACCGTCACGCGCAGCGTTTCGGCGCTGGAGCGGCGGCTGGGCGCCTTGCTGCTGGTGCGCACCACGCGCAGCCTGCGCCTGACCGAGGCCGGCCAGCGTTATGCCGACGACTGCCGCCGCATCCTCGACGAAGTGGAGCAGGCCGACGACGCCGTGACCGGCGCGATGGCCGCGCCGCGAGGCGCGCTCAGCATCACTGCGCCGGCGTTCTTCGGCGAATTGCACGTGATGCCGGCGGTGCTGGCCTATCTGCGCACGCACCGCGAAGTTTCCGTGCGCACGCTGCTGGTGGACCGCGTGGTGAACCTGCTGGACGAACGGGTGGACGTCGCGGTGCGCATCGGCGCCTTGCCGGATTCGACGCTGACGGCGGTGCCGGTGGGGCAGGTGCGCCGCGTGGTCTGCGCCGCGCCCGCCTTCCTGCGCGAACACGGCGTGCCGCGGGACCTGGAGTCGCTGCCGCGCTTTTGCACCGTCACCGCCGCCATGGAGGGCCGCACGCCGCAATGGCGCTTCCAGCAGGACGGCCAGCCCCGCAGCCTGCGCGTCGATTCGCAGCTGACGGTCACGTCCTTTCAGGCCGCGGTGCTGGCGGCCTGCGAGGGCTGGGGGCTGACGCAGGTGGTGTCCTACCAGGTGGCGCGGCACCTGGCCAGCGGCGCCCTGGAGGTGGTGCTGCGCGACTTCGAGCTGCCGCCGCTGCCGGTCCACCTGGTGTATCCGGAAGGCCGCAAGAGTTCGGCCAAGGTGCGCAGCTTCGTGGAGTTCTGCGTCGAGGCCTTGCGGCGCGATCTGGCGACGCTGCCGGCGTAGCGTCCGGGCCCGCGCTCGCCATCTTTCTTTCATCCGCTGCAAGAGTGTCTTGCCGCCGCTGGCCGTTCACGCGCGCCCGGCGCCGGCCCAAGATGGAGCCTGTATCCGACTTGGAGCCCGCTCATGCAAACCGCCCAGACCCCCTCGCTGACCTTCTATGGCTTTCCCCTGTCCGGCCACGCCCATCGCGTCGCCCTGATGCTGTCCCTGCTGGACGTGCCGCACCGCAAGGTCGACGTGGACCTGCGCGGCGGCGAGCAGAAACGCCCGCCGTTCCTGGCGCTCAACGCCTTCGGCCAGGTGCCGGTCATCGACGATGACGGAGTGGTGGTCGCGGATTCGACTGCCATCCTGGTCTACCTGGCCAAGCGCTACGGCGGCCAGGCCTGGCTGCCGGAGGATCCCGCCGGCGCGGCGGCGGTGCAGCGCTGGCTGTCGGTGGCATCCGGTCCGCTGGCCATCGGCCCGGCGGCTGCGCGCCTGGTGACGTTGTTCGGCGCGGCCTATGACGTGGACAGCACGCTGGCCCGCGCCCATGCCTTGCTCAAGGTCATGGACGGCGAACTGGCCGGGCGCGATTTCCTGGCGGGCGCGGCGCCCACCATCGCGGACGTGGCCTGTTATGCCTATGTGGCGCATGCGCCTGAAGGCAACGTCTCGCTGGATGCCTATCCGCACGTGCGCGCCTGGCTGGGCCGCATCGAAAGCCTGCCGCGCTTCGTGGCCATGCCCCGCTCGCCCGTGGGCCTGCAGGCCGCCTGAGGGCGAGCGCCGCGCGCAAGGAGCACGCCATGTCCATCGCAGAGCCCGCCACCCTCCCGCCGTCGCCCTGGCATGCCGGCGAACGCCTGCTGCAACAGCACGTGGGGATCGCCGAACGCATGGCGGTGACCGGACCCAAAGTCATCCGCGACTACATGCCGGACCAGCACCGCCTGTTTTTTGAGCAGTTGCCGTTCCTGGTCGCAGGCGCGGTGGACGGGCAGGGCGATCCCTGGGCCGGCGTGCTGGAAGGCCTGCCCGGCTTCGTGTCCTCGCCCGATCCGCGCAGCCTGCGCGTGTCCGCCGTGCCGGATGCCGACGATCCGCTGCTGGCCGGCCTGGGGCCGGACCGGCAGGTGGGCCTGCTGGGAATCGAACTGCACACGCGCCGGCGCAACCGCGCCAACGGCCGCATCGCGGCCTGGGACGGCAAGCGCTTCGAGGTGGCGGTGACGCAGTCCTTCGGCAATTGCCCGCAATACATCCAGGCCCGGGAATTCCAGTTTTCGCGTTCGCCGGCGCTGCGCTTTCCGGGCGTGCCCAATGAGCGTGGCGGACTGGACGATGCCGCGCGGGCGCTGATCGCCCGGTCCGACACGTTCTTCGTGGCCACCTACGCGGACGAAGGCGGCCGCAAGGTCGACGTGTCGCACCGCGGCGGCAAGCCGGGCTTCGTGCGGGTGGACGGCGACGTGCTGACCATTCCCGACTTTTCCGGCAACCGCTTCTTCAACACCCTGGGCAACATGGTGCTCAACCCGCGCGCCGGATTGCTGTTCATGGACTTCGAGCGCGGCGACGTGCTGCAGCTGACGGGCGCCGCTGAAATCATCCTGGACAGCCCGGAGATCGCGCAGTTCGAGGGCGCCGAGCGGCTGTGGCGGGTGCATGTGCGGCGTGTGGTCCGCCGGCCCGGCGCGCTGGCCTTGCGCTGGCGCTTCGATTCGTATTCGCCCACCGCGCTGGCAACCGGGCAATGGCCTGCCGCGGGGGCTGCGCAGCGGAGCTAGCCCGCGAGCGCGGTCTTCTGCACCACGGCATCGTCCGGCCCGAGCAGACGGCCGTCCTGCGCGCGGATTTCCAGCTTGCGCACGGGCTGGCCGCGCTTGCGGTCGATCAGCGTCGAATGGGGTTCGGCGGGGCCGTAGTAGTGCTCTTCGCCCCATTGGCGCAAGCCCACGATCACCGGAAAGAGCGCCCGGCCTTTGTCCGTCAGCACGTATTCCTGGTAGGCGCTGCCGTCCGAGGCCGGCGCCACTTCCAGGATGCCGTGCGCCACCAGCGTGCGCAGCCGGTCGCTGAGGATGTTCTTGGCCACGCCCAGGCTTTTCTGCAATTCGCCGAAGCGCCGCAGTCCGTCGAAGGCGTCGCGCACGATCAACAGCGACCACCAGTCGCCGATCGCGTCCAGGGAGCGCGCCACCGGGCAGGCGGCGCCTTCGAGACTAGTGCGTTTGACCATATCGGATCCTTGCTGAGGGAAAGGCGGTGATGGCAGGCGTATCGAAATTTCGGTTGCATTATAAAACCTTGAAAACTACTATTCTGGTTTTATAAAGCAACCAAATTGGAGCAAGACATGTCAGCCCGACCAGAACCCGCCGATTCCGCACCCCCAGGCCCGATGCCCAGATCCCTGGTCATGCTGCTGGCGGTGGCCTGCGCCCTGAGCGTGGCGAATGTGTATTACGCCCAGCCCCTGCTGGACGCCATCGGCCGCGAGTTCGGCATCGCCGAAGGCGCGGTGGGTATCGTGGTCACGGCCACCCAACTGGGCTGCGCGCTGGCGCTGCTGTTCGTGGTGCCGCTGGGCGACCTGCTGGACCGCCGGCGCCTGATGCTGGGACAGTTGGCGCTGCTGGTGCTGTCCTTGGCGGCCGTGGCGCTGTCGGCCGGCACGCCCTGGTTATTGATGGGCATGGTGGCGCTGGGCTTGTTGGGAACGGCAATGACGCAGGGCCTGCTGGCCTTGTCCGCGGCGCTGGCCGCACCGGGCGAGCGAGGCCGCGTGGTTGGCGCCGCGCAAGGCGGGGTAGTCATCGGCCTGTTGCTGGCACGCACGCTGGCCGGAGCCGTGGCGGACCTTTGGGGCTGGCGCGCGGTCTACGTCGTGTCCGCGGCGCTGGCCGCCGTGCTGGCGGTGGTGCTGGCGCGGCGCCTGCCGCAACGCCGGCTGCCCGCGGTGGACATGGGTTACTGGGCCTTGCTGCGCTCGCTCTACGGCCTGTTGGCCACCGAACGCGTGCTGCGCGTGCGCGGCATGATCGCGCTGCTGATGTTCGCCGCCTTCAGCGCCTTCTGGACCGCGCTGGTACTGCCCCTGAGCGCGCCGCCGCATTCGCTGACGCATAGCGCGGTGGGCGCGTTCGGGTTGGTGGGCGTGGCGGGCGTGCTGATGGCGGCGCGCGCGGGACGACTGGCCGACAGCGGGCAGGGCGAGCGAACCACGGCCGCGGGTCTGGCGTTGCTTTGCCTGGCCTGGGTGCCGATTGCCTTCCTGGACCAAAGCCTGTGGCTGCTGGCGTTGGGCGTGCTGGTCCTGGACATCGCTCTGCAGGCGCTGCACGTGACGAATCAGACCATGATCTTCAGCGTGAATCCGCAGGCGCATAGTCGATTGGTCGGCGGGTACATGATGTTCTATGCGGTGGGCAGCGGATTGGGGTCGATCGCTTCGACGGTGGTTTATGCGCAGGCGGGCTGGCTGGGGGTTTGCGTGTTGGGTGCCGGTATCAGTGTTGTGGCGTTGGTGTTCTGGGTGGTGACGGTGCCGCGTGGTGAGCGTTTGGCCGTTGGTTCTGAGGATGCTCGTCGTGGGGTTCTTTAGACGCCTGTCGCGGCGTGGGCTCGCGATGCGCGGGGCTGCGATTGCGGTCCGGAGCCTTCGCTCCGGACTTCCCCTTCGTCATCTTCGTCCTCGCCTTCGGCGACTCCTTCAGATTCCCTCGGGCTTATCGACGCCCCGCGCATCGCGAGCCCACGCCGCGACAGGCTCGGCTGCTTGAATCTTCACGGGCGTTGGGGCGGGCGGTGTGCTTGGCGTTCTGGCCACGGTCGGTGGGGTGGTGGCGTGTTTTGCGGGGCCCGCCCCAGGCCGGCCGCGCGGGCGGCCTCTTGGGGCTTACGTGGTGTCTTGCGTCGCGTGATGGCGCTGCGCGCGGGTGGTGGGGGCGTTCTCGTGGTGACGCGTGCGGCTGGCGAGAGCCAGGTTTGAATTTGGTGGGCGCTGCGTTCGGGTTGATGGCGAAGCGTGCGGGTCAGCCAGCAATCGTCATTTCAACGCGGGTGCCGGATGGGTGGCGCGCGTCCGGGTCTGCATGCGCAAGCGGCTATTCGCCGCGCGCCACCCATCACCGCCCATTCCCCATGAGCAGGGGCCATTAGCAAACCATTGGTCGCATTCGCGCAAGCGAACACATTCGAAATTCAAAAAATTATGTATGTAATTTTCGGCCGCCCGCGCGGCCGAAAATGACGGGCAACACAAGCATCGTCCCTGACCACGGCTCCAGCAGCGCGCCAAGCCAAGATTCAAGTAGCTCGTCGGCGCGGGCGCCTGAGTGGCGGGCAACCTCGATGCGCCCGACGGAATCCGAAGGAACCGCCGAAGGCGGTGACGAGGATGAGGATGGGGTAGTCCGGAGCGAACGCTCCGGACCGCAATCGTGGGCGCCCGCCACTCAGGCGCCCGCGCCGACGAGCGGCCTACGAAGCACTGGAACGCAACCCCGAAAGCCGCAAAGCCTCAGACGCCCCTTGTATCAAGCCCGCCTGACGCCAATCGTCGGCAGTCAAGGCTGCACTTCATACTCTCCAGATCCCAGCACCACCGCCGCAAGCCCGGGCGCCTGGCTCAGCTTGTGCAGCGCGTAGCACTGCGCGGTGGCGATCTTGGCGTCGTGGAAAGCAGGGTCTTCCTGGCGCAGGTCCAGGCTGGCCAGCAGCGCTCGCGCCATCTGCCAGCCGGCAAACGTGGTGCCCGCCAGCAGCAGATACGGCACGGCGGCCGCGAACACCGCGTTGGGGCGGCTGGCGGCGTTGGCCAGCACGAAGTCGATGGCGTCGGCCAGCGCCGCGCGGGCCTGGCGCAGCGGCGTCAGCATCAGGCGGGCGGCGGGTTCGCTGCGGGCCTCCAGCGCCGCTTCGGTCTTGCCGACTTCCGCCAGCAAGGCGCGGGCGACGGCGCCGCCGTCGCGTAGGGTCTTGCGGCCCACCAGGTCATTGGCCTGGATCGCCGTGGTGCCTTCGTAGATCGTGAGGATGCGCGCGTCGCGGTAGTACTGCGCCGCGCCGGTTTCCTCGATGAAACCCATGCCGCCGTGCACCTGCACGCCCAGGCTCGCCACGTCGATGGACATTTCGGTGCACCAGCCCTTGACGATGGGCACCAGGTATTCCTGCACCGCCAGATGGCGCTTGCGGGCCTCGGCGTCCGGGCTGGCGTGCGCCAGATCGGCGTGGCCCGCGGTGTAGTAGGCCAGCGCGCGGCCGGCTTCCGTCAGCGCGCGCATCGTGCCCAGCATGCGGCGCACGTCGGGGTGCTGGATGATGGGCACCGCGTCCTTGGACGAGCCGTCCACCGGGCGGCTCTGCACGCGCTCGGCGGCATAGGCCAGCGCGTGCTGGTGGGCACGGTCGGCGACGGCCACGCCCTGCACGCCCACCGCGTAGCGCGCGGCGTTCATCATGATGAACATGGCGTCCAGGCCGCGGTTTTCCTGGCCCACCAGATAGCCCAGCGCGCCGCCCGCATCGCCGAACTGCAGCGTGCAGGTGGGGCTGGCCTTGATGCCCAGCTTGTGTTCGATCGACACGCAATGGACGTCGTTGCGCGCGCCCAGCGTGCCGTCTTCGTTGACCAGGAATTTGGGCACCAGGAACAGCGAAATGCCTTTGACGCCTTCGGGCGCGTCGGGCAGGCGCGCCAGCACCAGGTGCAGGATGTTCTCGGCCAGATCGTGCTCGCCGTAGGTGATGAAGATCTTGGTGCCGGAGATGCGGTAGGTGCCGTCGCCCACGGGCTGCGCGCGCGAGCGGACCATGGCCAGGTCCGAGCCTGCCTGCGGTTCGGTCAGGTTCATGGTGCCGGTCCAGCGTCCGGAAATCATGGGCTCGATGAAGCGCTGCTTCAGTTCAGGCGAACCGGCCGTCAGCAGCGCCTCGATCGCGCCATTGGTCAGCAGCGGACACAGCGCGAACGACAGGTTTGCGGCGTTCAGCATTTCCGAGCAGGGCGAACCGATCAGGCCGGGCAGGCCCTGGCCGCCGTATTCCACCGGATGCGTCATGCCCTGCCAGCCGGCCTCCGCGTACAGGTTGAACGCCTGCTTGAAGCCCGGCGAGGTGGTGACCGCGCCGTCGCGCCAGGAGCTGGGCTCACGGTCGGCGGCATGGTTCAGCGGCGCCAGCACGTCGCCGGCGTAGCGCGCGGATTCCTCCAGCACGGCCTGGGTGGTGTCGGGCGTGGCCTCCTCGAAACCTGGCAGCGCGGCGACTTGCGGCAGGCCGGCAAGATGGTTCAACACGAACAGCATGTCTTTCACGGGGGCTTGGTACGTCATGGCGTCGGAGCTCCTGGATGGGATTTGGGGACGTGGAATTCAGCCGGTCTTCTTGCCGGAACCGGCCACGTCGATGGCCTGGGTCGCGCCGACGGCGGCGCGCAGTTCGAATTTCTGGATCTTGCCGGTGGAGGTCTTGGGCAGTTCGCCGAAGCGCACCGCGCGCGGCACCTTGAAGCCGGGCAGCAGCAGCTTGCAATGCGCAATGATCTCTTCGGCGGTGGCGCTGCAGCCGGGCTTGAGCTCGACGAAGGCGCAGGGCGTCTCGCCCCATTTGGGGTCGGGCATGGCCACCACGGCCACCGCCGCCACCGCGGGATGGCGATAGAGCGCGTCTTCCACTTCGATGCTGGAGATGTTCTCGCCGCCGGAAATGATGATGTCCTTGCTGCGGTCCTTGATGCGGACGTAGCCGTCGGCCGTCATCACGCCCAGGTCGCCGGTGCGGAACCAGCCGCCGGCAAAGGCCTGGTCGGTGGCGCGTTCGTTCTTCAGGTAGCCCTTCATGCAGATGTTGCCGCGGAACATGACCTCGCCCACGGTCTGCTCGTCGGCCGGCACCTCTTCCATGGTGTCGGGATCGCGCACGGACACGCCCGCCTGCAGGTGGTAGCGTACGCCCTGGCGCGCATTGCGCAGCGCGCGCTCTTCCTCGTCCAGCGCGTCCCAGGCTTCCTGGCGGGCGCACACGGCCGCGGGTCCATAGACCTCGGTCAGGCCGTACACATGGGTCAGCTCGAAACCGATGTCGCGCATCTTGGCGATGACGGCGGGCGCGGGCGCGGCGCCCGCCACCATGGTGCGTACCGTGTGGTCGATGCCGGCGCGCAGCTCGGCCGGCGCATTGGCCAGCGCGCTCTGCACGATGGGCGCGCCGCAATAATGGGTGACGCCTTCATTGCGGATCAGGTCGAACACGGTCTGCGGATCGAACTTGCGCAGGCACACGTTGACCCCGGCGCGCGCGGCCACCGTCCAGGCGAAGCACCAGCCGTTGCAATGGAACAGCGGCAGGGTCCACAGATAGACCGGGTGCTTGGGCATGTCCCATTCGAGGATGTTGCTGATGGCGTTCAGGTAGGCGCCGCGGTAGTGGTAGACCACGCCCTTGGGATCGCCGGTGGTGCCGGACGTGTAATTCAGCGCGATGGCGTCCCATTCGTCGGCGGGCGGCTTCCAGTCGTAGCGGGCGGGGGCGCCGGCCAGGAAGGCTTCGTAATCGACCGCGCCGGGCAGTTCCGCCGGGGCGCTTTCCAGGTCGTGCACTGAAATGAGCTTCAGGTGCGGGAATTCGGTCCGCGCGCGCTGGGCGAGTTCGGCGTACTCGGTGTCCACGATCAGCGCCTGCGCTTCGCCATGCCCCAGCATGAACAGCACGCTGGGCGTGTCCAGGCGGGTGTTCAGGGTATTGAGCACCGCGCCCAGCATGGGCACGCCGAAATGGGCTTCGACCATGGCGGGAATGTTGGGCAGCATCACGGCCACGGTGTCGCCGCGCTTGATGCCGGCTTGCGCCAGCGCGCCGGCCAGGCGCTGGGCGCGCTCGTAGGTCTGGGCCCAGTTGCGCCGCACCTCGCCGTGGACGATGGCCAGGCGCTGGCCATAGACTTGGGCCGCGCGGGCGATGAAATCCACCGGGGTCAGGGCTTCGTAGTTGGCGTCGCGGCGCTCAAGGCCGCGGTCGAACATACCGCTCATGCTTGTCTCCAGTTGGGACGCGCAGGCGTCCCTTATCCGTATGCCGGGAGTTTGATCCCCGTCGCTTGCCCTAGCTTACGGGGCCGCCGAAAATACTGTCTGTCACCTGCATGACAGACGGCCGGCCGACCTGGCTTCCCCAAGTTTTACACAGTTATTCCCATGTCCGACGTTTCAAACATCGTTTCCGCCGCGGAACTGGCCGGCCTGTTCGAGGCTTGCGCCTGGTTCGACGCGCTGGAGGCCCGCCACCAGGACCTGGTGCTGGCGACCGCGCGCGCCGAACACGTGGCCAACGGCGCCTGGATCGCGCGGCGCAATGCGCCCTCGGACTTTTGGCTGGGCGTGCATACGGGTCTTTTGAAGCTGGCCATCTACAACGAGTCGGGCCGCAGCTGCACCCTGTCGGGCGTGCCGCCGGGCGGCTGGTTCGGCGAAGGCAGCGTCATCAAGCGCGAACTGCGCAAGTACGACGTGGTGGCGATCCAGCCGTCGCTGGTGTTGCTGGTGCCTACGGCCACCTTCCATGCGCTGCTATCGGCCAGCCTGCCTTTTTCGCATTTCGTCATCGGCCAGTTGAACAACCGCATGGGCGAGTTCATCGCTTCCATCCAGAACCACCGTTTGCTGGATGCGGACGCGCGCGTGGCGCAGTCGCTGGCGCAGCTGTTCAATCCGCACCTGTATCCGTCCACCGATCTGACGCTGGCGATCTCGCAGGAAGAACTAGGCTATCTGACGGGCCTGTCGCGCCAGCGCGTCAATCAGGCCCTGCAGGTGCTGGCGGACCAGGGCATGCTGGCGCTGGCCTACAACCAGATCAAGGTGCTGGATCTGGAGCGTCTGCGCCAATTCGGCCTGGACCAGATCTGAAGACGCCGGATCAGGCGCCGCGCAAGGCGCGGCTGAGCGCGGCGCGCGCCAGGATGCGGGTCGAATCCAGCGTGGGCAGGGCGGCATTGCCGTCGTTCAGCACCAGCGGCAACTCGGTGCAGCCCAGTACCACGGCGTCGCAGCCAGCCTCGCGCAGGCGCTCGATCACGGCTTGCAGCCGGGCCACGGATTCGGGCTTGAACACGCCATATACCAGCTCGTCCATGATGACGCGGGCCAGCGTGTCGCGGTCTGGTTCCGCCGGCCGCAGCCATTGCAGGCCGCGCGCTTCCAGCTTGTCCGGATAGACGCTGCTGTCCACCAGCCAGCGCGTGCCCAGGATGCCGATGCGGCGCAAACCGCGCGCCTGGGCCTCGGCCGCGACTTCCTCGGCGATGTGCAGCCAGGGCAGGGGCGACTGCGGCAGCACATGGCCCAGCGCCTGGTGGATGGTGTTGTCCGGGCAGATCAGGAAATCCGCGCCCGCGCGCGCCAGCTTGCCCGCCGAGGACTGCATCAACGCGCCCACGCCGGCCAGGTCGGCGCGGTCCAGGCAGGCGACGTAATCCGCCAGCGAATGCGTGTGCAGCGAAATCTCCGGATGCGCGTGCGGGCCCAGGCGTTGGGCGCCTTCCGCGCACAGCGTGCGGTAGCAAAGCGCGGCGCCTTCCGCCGAGCAGGCGACGATGCCGATATGCAGGGGCGTGGCGTTCATTCAGCAGACTCCTTGCTGGAGGCGCGCACGTGGCGCGCAATGTCCAGGAAGCTTGTCGCCATGGCGTCCTGCTGCGCCTGCGGCAGCCGCGACAGGAACAGTTCGTCGACGGCGGGGCCGTAGACCTTCCACATCTCGCGGCGCAGCGCGCGCCCCTTGGGCGTGAGGCGGGCGTAGGTGGCGCGGCGGTCCTCGTCCGAACGGAAGCGTTCGACCAGGCCGTCGGCCTCGATGCGGTCCATCAGGCGCGTCAGGTTGTAGCGCGCGATCACCATGCGCTCGGCGATCTCGAACATCCTGGCCGTGCCGTCAGGCGCGCGCTCCAGCGCCCATAAGGCGTCATACCAGGCCAGCGGCGGCAGGCCGGCGGCTGACAGGCGCTTTTCGATTTCTTCCACCACCAGCGCATGCGCGGTCAGGAAGAGGCTCCACGCATCGGGCTTGCCCCTGGCCATGCGGTCGGTTCCTTTGAAAGAGGTGGGAATGCAGCGGGGATTGTAAGAGGCGGGCGCCTGGCGCGACGCCGGCATTTCGTGGTCCAAACGACCCTTTATCGGTGATTTATACCCTGGCCGGCAATGGTGAAAAAGACCGGGTGAATTGCAATGCCCTGATTTGCATGGGATTTTTCCTGGCACGAAATTCGCATATGGGTACGTACCCCAAAACCGCAACACTGGAGGGCGTTCCCATCATGGGTCCGTATCGGAAATTATGGTTCACCTTGATCGCCGTATTGGCGGTCACGTTCGCATTGCTGGGTTTCTACGGCGGCGAGGTCTATCGCCAGGCGCCGCCGATTCCCGGGCAGGTCGTGACGACCGACGGCAAACCGCTGTTCGGGCGCGACGACATCCTGGACGGCCAGACCGCCTGGCAATCGGTCGGCGGCATGCAGCTGGGATCGGTCTGGGGACACGGCGCCTACCAGGCGCCCGACTGGACGGCCGACTGGCTGCATCGCGAACTGACGGCCTGGCTGGACCTGGCCGCGCGCGAGCAGCACGGCTGGGACTATGCGCAGCTGGACGCGGGCGCCCAGGCCGCGCTGCGCGCGGAACTGAAGGCCGAGTACCGCGCCAACCGCAGCGACGCCGCCACCGACACGCTGGCGGTGAGCCCGCGGCGCGCGCGCGCCATGGCGCAGACGGCGGCCTACTACGACCAGCTGTTCTCCGACGCGCCCGCGTTGCATCGCAGCCGCGAGAATTTCGCGATGAAGGAAAACACGCTGCCCGACGCCGCGCGCCGCACCCAGCTCACGCATTTCTTCTTCTGGACAGCGTGGGCCGCGGCCACCGAGCGCGAAGGCAAGTCGGTCACCTATACCAACAACTGGCCGCATGAGCCGCTGATCGACAACGTGCCCAGCGCCGAGAACGTCATGTGGTCCATCCTCAGCGTGGTGGTGCTGCTGGCCGGCATCGGCTTCCTGGTCTGGGCCTGGGCCTTCCTGCGCGGCAAGGAAGACGACGAGCCGCTGGCGCCGGCCAAGGATCCGCTGACCACCTTCGCCCTGACGCCGTCGCAGCGCGCCCTGGGCAAGTACCTGTTCCTGGTGGTGGCGCTGTTCGGCTTCCAGGTGCTGCTGGGCGCCTTCACCGCGCACTACACCGTCGAAGGGCAGAAGTTCTACGGCATCGACCTGTCGCAATGGTTCCCGTATTCGCTGGTGCGCACCTGGCATATCCAGAGCGCGCTGTTCTGGATCGCCACGGGTTTTCTGGCCGCCGGTCTGTTTCTTGCGCCGTTGATCAATGGTGGGCGCGATCCCAAATTCCAGAAGCTCGGGGTCGACATCCTGTTCTGGGCGCTGGTGTTGGTGGTGGTCGGATCGTTCACCGGCAACTATCTCGCGATCGCGCAGATCATGCCGCCGGACCTGAACTTCTGGCTGGGTCACCAGGGCTATGAATACGTGGACCTGGGCCGCCTGTGGCAGATCGGCAAGTTCGCGGGCATCTGCTTCTGGCTGGTGCTGATGTTGCGCGGCATCGTGCCCGCGCTGCGCACGCCGGGCGGCGACAAGAACCTGCTGGCGTTGCTGACCGCCTCGGTGGGCGCCATCGGCCTGTTCTACGGCGCGGGCTTTTTCTACGGCGAGCGCACGCACCTGACGGTGATGGAGTACTGGCGCTGGTGGATCGTGCACCTGTGGGTGGAGGGCTTCTTCGAAGTCTTCGCAACCACGGCGCTGGCCTTCATCTTTTCGACCCTGGGCCTGGTGTCGCGCCGCATGGCCACCACCGCCAGCCTGGCCTCGGCCTCGCTCTTCATGCTGGGCGGCATACCCGGCACCTTCCATCACCTGTACTTCGCCGGCACCACCACGCCCGTGATGGCCATCGGCGCCAGCTTCTCGGCGCTGGAAGTGGTGCCGCTCATCGTGCTGGGGCATGAGGCCTGGGAGAACTGGCGCCTGAAGACCCGCGCGCCCTGGATGGAAAACCTGAAGTGGCCGCTGATGTGCTTCGTGGCCGTGGCCTTCTGGAACATGCTGGGCGCGGGCGTCTTCGGCTTCATGATCAACCCGCCCGTTTCGCTGTACTACATCCAGGGCCTGAACACGACGCCGGTGCACGCGCACGCGGCCCTGTTCGGCGTGTATGGCTTCCTGGCGCTGGGCTTCACCCTGCTGGTGCTGCGCTACATCCGTCCGCAGTATGCGCTGAGCCCCGGCTTGATGAAGCTGGCGTTCTGGGGCATGAACCTGGGCCTGGCGCTGATGATCTTCACCAGCCTGCTGCCGGTGGGGCTGATCCAGTTCCACGCCAGCGTCAGCGAGGGCATGTGGTACGCCCGCAGCGAAGGCTTCATGCAGCAGGAGCTGCTGCAGAACCTGCGTTGGGGCCGCACCTTCGGCGACGTGGTGTTCCTGCTGGGCGCGCTGGCCATCGTGATGCAGGTGATCCTGGGCCTCTTGAGCGGCAAGCCCGCGCTGGCCGAGCCGCGCCTGCAGGCCAAGGCGGCGCGCGGCTAGCGTCCCGTCCCGCGCAGGCGTGGCGCACGCTTGCGCGGCAGGACGCCAGGCAAGCGCCGGGCTCTTTGCTTCAGCGCAAAGAGCCCGGCCGCCGCAGCCGGTCCAATGGAATCCAGCCCGCGCCCGACCGGCGCGGGCATTCCGGAGCACCGCCGCATGCGCATCCTGCCGACCGTCATTGTTCTATTGCTGTTGACCGCTTGCGGGCCCCAGGACGGGGCCCGCTTGGCTTTGCCGGAAATCACGCGCCTGCCGCCGGGCGAGGTGAGCTACGTGCCGCCGGGCGAGGCGCTGCGCAACGGCTATCCCGCCACGCCCGCGCCCCGCAGCGCGCGCTACCCGGATGGCCTGGCCATCATGACGCGGCAGGTCAGCCAGGCCGACTACGCGGCCTGCGTGCGCGCCGGCGGCTGCAAGCCGCTGGACCCCGCACAGCGCCAGGCGGCTGCGCCCGACCTGCCGGCGGTGGGCATCAGCTGGACCGACGCGTCCGCCTATGCCGCCTGGCTGTCCGAGCGCACCGGCAGGCGCCTGCGCCTGCCCAGCTATGCGGAATGGGTCTACGCGGCGGGCGAAGCCTATCGCGAGGAAGCCTTGCCGGCCTTGCCAGGCGGCAGCGACCCCGCGCAGCGCTGGCTGGCGGAATACGAGCAGCAGAGCCGCCGCGGCGCGCAGGGCGACGCCACGGTGCGGACCTTTGGGGCCTACGGCCGCAATCGCGCCGGCCTGATGGACATGGCGGGCAGCGTGTGGGACTGGACTGACGATTGCCATGCGCGGCGCGTGCTGGACGGGCTGCGCGATGGCGCAAGCGTCACCGCTGCGCAGGAACAGGAAAGCCGCAACTGCGGCATACGCGTCGCGGCGGGCAGGCACATCGCCTATCTGCCCGACTTCATCCGCGATCCCAAGGGCGGGGCGTGTTCGGTAGGCGTGCCGCCGGCGAACCTGGGTCTGCGGCTGGTGCTGGAGCCCGGCTAGGCCATGTTGCCTGCGCGCCATGCGCCGGCCAGCTCGGCGCTCGCGTCGCAGGCCTCGTCCGCGGCCGGCGATCCCTGGCGGCAGGACAGGCAGGCCGAACAGTCCACGGCGGGCGCGGCGTGCTCGCCCAGGCGGGCCAGCGCGGCGGGCGAGCGCAGCACCACGCGCTTGCGTCCGGCCGAGACGATGCCGCGCTGCTTCCAGTCGCTGAGCAGCCGGCTGACCGTGTGCAGGGTGGTGCCGGTCATTTCGGCGATGTCCTGGCGGGTGATGGGAAAGCCGATGCCGATGCCGTCCTGCATGGGCTGGCCGGATTGCTGCACCAGCCTCAGGATGGCGCGCGCCACGCGCTGTTCGACTTCGTCGGTGGACAGTTCCTGGATGCGGACGTGGGCGTCCTGCAGGCGCTGCCCCATGGTCTGCAGCGCGGCCGCGCCCAGCTGGGGATGGCAGGCGATGAAGCGTTCCCAGGCCGCGGCCGGCCATGCCAGGCAGACGCTTTCCTGCACCGCCTGCACGGTGGCGGGATAGCAGGGCTGCCGCATGGCGCAGGCCAGCCCGAACATGTCGCCGGGATGGACGTAGCGCACCACGACTTGTTCGCCCTCCGGCGTCAGCTGCGCCACCTTTAGACAGCCATGCAGCAGCACGAAAAAGTGCGCGGCCGCGGCGCCCTGGCGATAGGCCAATGCGCCGGCCTCCAGGCGGCAGGGCAGCGCGCCGCGCAGCGCGGCGTCCAGTTGCGCATCGGACAAGGGCCTGAACAGATCCAGGTTGCGGAGCAGGGCATGGCACAGGGGCGACGAGGCCGCAGGCCGCCCGGAAGCGTGTGGAGGGTCCATGCCCCGATGGTGACATCGCATCCGCGCAGCGGCAATGCGCGCCGGGCCGCGGGTTGGTTCGAAGTTTGCGCTACAGCAAAGAACACGAGCGATGCCCGGCCTTCAATGGAACCGCCGACAGACTCGGCGTTGCAGAAACCCGAACAGGAGTTGCACATGAACGCTTTGCGCCCCACCTTGCTTGCCATGGCATTGATCGCAGCGATGGCGGGCGGCCCAGCCGCCGCCCAGAACGCCGATCAGCTGGAACGCGCCAAGGTTGCGCTGGTCGCCCCGCCCATGGTCCACCCGCATGAGCAGGTGGCCCGTTCGGGCCCCAAGGTGATCGAATTCACGATGACCATCGAAGAAAAGAAGATGGTCATCGATGACAAGGGCACGACCTTGCAGGCAATGACGTTCGACGGGTCCATGCCCGGTCCTACCCTGGTGGTGCACGAAGGCGATTATGTCGAGCTGACCCTGGTCAATCCGGCCACCAACGCCATGCCGCACAACGTGGATTTCCATGCCGCCACCGGCGCGCTGGGCGGGGCCAAGCTCACCAACGTGAACCCGGGCGAGCAGGCCACGCTGCGCTTCAAGGCGGACCGCAGCGGCACCTTCGTCTACCACTGTGCGCCCGAAGGCATGGTGCCCTGGCACGTGGTGGCGGGCATGAGCGGCACGCTGATGGTGCTGCCGCGCGACGGCCTGAAGGATCCGCAGGGCAAGCCGCTGCGCTACGACCGCGCCTACACGATAGGCGAGTTCGACCTGTACATCCCCAAGGACGCGAACGGCAAGTACAAGGACTACGCGACCTTGGCGGAAAGCTATGGCGACACGGTCGAAGTCATGCGCACGCTGACGCCATCGCATATCGTCTTCAATGGCAAGGTCGGGGCCTTGACGGGGGCGAACGCGCTCACGGCCAAGGTCGGCGAGACGGTGCTGCTGATCCATTCGCAGGCCAATCGCGACACGCGCCCGCATCTGATCGGCGGCCATGGCGACTGGGTCTGGGAAACCGGCAAGTTCGCCAATCCGCCGCAGAAGGACCTGGAGACCTGGTTCATCCGCGGCGGCTCGGCGGGCGCCGCGCTCTACACCTTCAAGCAGCCCGGCGTGTACGCCTACCTGAACCACAACCTGATCGAGGCCTTCGAACTGGGCGCGGCCGGGCATATCAAGGTCGAGGGCAAATGGAATGACGACCTGATGAAGCAGATCAAGGCGCCGGGTCCGATCCCGCGCTGAGCGCTGCGGCAGGGCGCGCTCAGCGCGCCTTGCCCGTATCGGTCCGCCACGCCGTCACGCATTTTCCTTCCGGAGCCATTCCATGTCCTCGCTTTATCGAATCGCGTTCGCCGCCGCGCTGGCCAGCCTGCCCGTCCCGCAAGCGGGCGCCGAGTCGCTGGCCGCCATCAACCCTGCCGGAGAAAAACTCTACAAGTCCGCCTGTGTCGTGTGCCACGCCAGCGGGGTCGCCAACGCGCCCAGGCTGGGTGACAAGCAGGCCTGGTCGCCATTCATCGCGCAGGGCGCGGACGCGCTGTTGGCGACCGTGCTCAAAGGCAAGGGCGCGATGCCGCCGCGCGGCGGCTCATCGGCGGACGAGCCCACGCTCAGGGCCGCGGTGGAATTCATGATGGCCGCGTCCCGCTAGCCGCCGCGCGCGGCGGGCGGGCGGATTAATAGTTGCACTTGCAATTATTAAGAATCCTCCATACGATTGCAATTGCACATGATGCAATTGCAATTCACGATGCGAAATGACGGCGGCCGTACACCGGGATGCCGCCTTCGCGCCCACCAGGAGGACGCCATGGACACCCCGATAGAACCGACCGACGCCGATCCGCAGGAAACCCAGGAATGGCTGGAGGCCATGCAGGCCGTGCTGGCCCACGAGGGCCGGCCACGCACCCACTACTTGCTGGACCAATTGATCGGCCAGGACCGCGCCGGCCACGGCGGCTACGCCGCGCCGAACGCCACGCCCTACGTGAACACCATCCGGCCGGCGGACCAGGGGCTGTTCCCGGGCGACATGGGCATCGAGCTGCGGCTGGACGCCTATCTGCGGTGGAACGCCATGGCCATGGTGCTGCGCGCGGGCAAGACCTCGGGCGTGGGCGGACACATCGCGACCTACGCCTCGGCCACGACCTTGTACGAAACCGGCTTTCGCCATTTCTTCCGCGCGGCCACGCCGGATTTTCTGGGTGACATGCTGTACATCCAGGGCCACTCCGCGCCCGGCATCTATGCGCGCGCCTATCTGGAAGGCCGCATTTCCGAGGAAGAACTCGACCGCTTCCGGCGCGAGACGGCCGGCGGCGGACTGGCGTCCTATCCGCATCCGCGCACCATGCCCGGGTTCTGGCAGTTCCCGACCGTGTCGATGGGCCTGGGGCCGCTGATGGCCGCCTACCAGGCGCGCTACATGCGCTACCTGGAAGACCGCGAGCTGATCCCCGCGCAGGGCCGCAAGGTATGGGGCTTTCTGGGCGACGGCGAACAGGACCAGCCGGAGACGCTGGCGGCGGTGGCGATGGCCGGGCGCGAAAAACTGGACAACCTGATCTTCGTGGTGAACTGCAACCTGCAGCGCCTGGACGGCCCGGTGCGCGGCAACGCCAAGATCATCCAGGAACTGGAAAGCGTGTACCGCGGCGCCGGCTGGAACGTCATCAAGGTGATCTGGGGAGCCGGCTGGGATGCGCTCTTGGCCCAGGACCACGACGGCCGCCTGCGCCGGCGCATGATGCAGTGCGTGGACGGCGAGTACCAGGTGTTCAAGGCGCGCGGCGGCGCCTACGTGCGCGAACATTTCTTCGGCGCGGACCCGGTGCTGCTGGAGCGCGTGGCGCACCTGAGCGATGAGGAGATCGGCGCGCTGAACCGTGGCGGCCACGATCCGGCCAAGATCTATGCCGCCTACGCCACGGCGCTGGCCCATCGCGGCCAGCCCACCGTCATCCTGGCCAAGACCGTCAAGGGCTATGGCATGGGCGCGGCGGGCGAGGCGGCCAACACCAACCACCAGCAGAAGAAGATGGCGGACCCGGCGGTGCGCGCCTTTCGCGACCGCTTCTCCATCCCGGTCCCCGACGATCTGCTGGAACAGATTCCCTACATCAAGCCCGCGCCCGGCAGCGCCGAACGTACCTATTTCGACGCCGCGATCGCGCGCGCGGGCGGCCATCTGCCGCGGCGGCCGGCCGGGCCCGGCCCGTTGGCCACGCCGCCGCTGGAGGCTTTCGCCGCGCACCTGAAGGGCAGCGACGGCCGCGAGTTCTCGACCACCATGGCCTTCGTGCGGGTGCTGGCGCAATTGCTCAAGGACCCGGCCATCGGCCAGCGCGTGGTGCCCATCGTGCCCGACGAGTCGCGCACCTTCGGCATGGACGGCATGTTCCGGCAGGTGGGCATTTATTCGCACGTGGGGCAGCTGTACACGCCGCAGGACGCCGACCAGCTGAGCGTCTACCGCGAAGACCGGCGCGGCCAGATCCTGCAGGAAGGCATCAACGAATCGGGCGCGATGGCCTCGTGGATCGCGGCCGCCACCGCACACAGCACGCACGGCGTGGCGACGATTCCGTTCTACATTTTCTATTCCATGTTCGGCTTCCAGCGCGTGGGCGACCTGGCCTGGGCGGCGGGCGACATCCGCGCGCGCGGCTTCCTGCTGGGCGCGACCTCCGGACGCACCACGCTGGAAGGCGAGGGCCTGCAGCATGACGACGGCCACAGCCACGTGCTGGCTTCGGTCATCCCCTCATGCGTGGCCTACGACCCGGCCTACGCCTACGAGATCGCGGTGATCGTGCAGGACGGCATGCGCCGCATGTACCAGGACGAAGAAGACGTCTTCTACTACTTGACGCTGATCAACGAGAAGACCGCGCATCCGCCCATGCCGCAAGGCGCCGAGGAAGGCATCCTGCGCGGCATGTACCGCCTGCGCGACGGTGGCGATGGCGCGTTGCGGGTGCAGTTGCTGGGCAGCGGCGCCATCCTGGGCGAAACGCTGGCGGCGGCCGATCTGCTGCGTCAGGACTTCGGCGTGGCGGCCGACGTCTGGAGCGTGACCAGCTATTCGGAACTGGGCCGCGACGGCCAGGAGGCAGAACGCTGGAGCCGCCTGCATCCGCTGGAGGGCAGGCGCCGCGGCTACGCGGAAACGGTCCTGGCGGACAGCGAGGGGCCGGTGGTGGCGGCCACCGACTACATGAAGACGGTGGCCGAACAGATACGCCCGTTCATGCAGGACCGCCGTTACGTCACGCTGGGCACCGACGGCTTTGGCCGGTCCGACACGCGGACGGCCTTGCGCGCCTACTTCGAGGTGGACCAGCATCACATCGCGTTGGCGGCCCTGAAGGCGCTGGCGGACGACGGGCTGATGCCGCGCGACTGCGCGGCGGACGCCATCGCCCGCTACGGCATCGACCCGGAGGCCGTGTCCGCGGCGCGGCCCTAGGGGCAGGCTAGACGCGCCGCGCCAGCAAGGCCCAGATCCCGGCGGCGGACAGCAGGGCGCCGCCGCCCAGGTTGAAGCCGCGCTGCGCGCGGGGCGAGGCCAGCAGGCGCCGGGCCGACCCGGCGAAGATGGCGTAGGCCGTGGCATTGATGCCGGCGCAGGCGACGAAGGTGGCCGACAGGATCCAGAGCTGGCGCGTCACGTCGCCCGCCGGATCGATGAACTGCGGCAGGAAGGCCACGAAGAAGATGATGCCCTTGGGGTTAAGCGCCGTCACCAGATAGGTGTTGGCGAACAGTTTCCAGCGCGAGCCCGCGGCGCTGGCGGCGGGCAGCGTCGCCGGCGAGACGCCGGCGCGCAGCAGCTTGAAGCCCAGGTACAGCAAGTACAGGCCGCCCACGACCTTGACCGCCGTGAACCAGAACGCCGACGCCGCCAGCAGGGCGCCCAGGCCCAGCAGCGACAGCAACAGGGCGGTGGAGTCGCCCAGCGCCACCGCCAGCACCAGCGGCAGGCGGGCGCGCCGGCCTTGCGCGATGGAGTAGCTGATGACGGTGAGTATCGTGGGGCCGGGCAGCATCAAGAGCAGGGCGGACGCGCCCAGGAAGGCCAGCCAGGTTTCAAGCGACATGGGATCTGCTCCAGGGGTGGGGCTGTGCGCGGCGGCCAGCCTGCGGGCCACTGTATAGCAATCGCGGCCGCCTGCAAACCGGGCGCGGCCGGGCGTCAGCGCCGGGTGGTGTTAAATACAGCTTTCCCGGACAGTGAACGCGGCGCCGCAAGGCGACGCGAAGGAAACACCATGGCATTCGATTTTGATCTGTTTGTGATCGGCGCGGGCTCCGGCGGCGTGCGCGCGGCGCGTTTCGCCGCGGGCTTCGGCGCGCGCGTGGCGGTGGCGGAAAGCCGCTACCTGGGCGGCACCTGCGTGAACGTGGGCTGCGTGCCCAAGAAACTGCTGGTCTATGGCGCGCATTACAGCGAGGACTTCGAGCAGGCCCGCGGTTTCGGCTGGAGCGCCGGCGAGCCCAGTTTCGACTGGCCCACGCTGATCGCGAACAAGAATCGGGAAATCGAGCGTCTTAACGGCATTTACCGCAATTTGCTGGTCAATAGCGGCGTGACCCTGTTGGAAGGCCACGCCCGCATCCTGGATCCGCACACGGTCGAGATCAACGGCAAATCCTATAGCGCCGCCCATATCCTGGTGGCGACCGGCGGCTGGCCCCAGGTGCCGGACATTCCGGGCAAGGAACACGCCACCACCTCGAACGAAGCCTTCTTCCTGAAGGAACTGCCGCGCCGCGTGCTGGTGGTGGGCGGCGGCTACATCGCCGTGGAATTCGCCTCCATTTTCAACGGCATGGGCGCGCAGACCACGCAGGTCTACCGCGGCCCGTTGTTCCTGCGCGGCTTCGACCAGGGCGTGCGCGAGCATCTGCGCGACGAGCTGGTGAAAAAGGGTATCGACCTGCGCTTCAACTCGGAAGTGACGCGCATCGACAAGCAGGCCGACGGCACGCTGGCCGCCACCCTGAAGGACGGTTCCGTGGTCGAGGCCGATTGCGTGTTCTACGCCACCGGCCGCCGGCCCATGCTGGACAACCTGGGCCTGGAGAACACGGCGGTCAAGCTGGGCAAGGGCGGCTTCATCGAGGTGGACGACGAATACCGCACGGCCGAGCCTTCCATCCTGGCCATCGGTGACGTGATCGGCCGGGTGCCGCTGACGCCCGTGGCCCTGGCCGAAGGCATGGCGGTGGCGCGGCGCCTGTTCCGTCCCGAGGAATACCGCAAGGTCGACTACCAGCTGATCCCGACCGCCGTGTTCAGCCTGCCCAACATCGGCACGGTGGGCATGACGACGGAAGAGGCGCGCGCCGCCGGGCACGAGGTCAAGCTGTTCGAAAGCCGCTTCCGGCCCATGAAGCTGACGCTGACCGAGTCGCAGGAAAAGACGCTGATGAAGCTGATCGTGGACGCCAAGACCGACCGCGTGCTGGGCGTGCACATGGTCGGTCCGGACGCCGGCGAGATCGTGCAGGGCATCGCCATCGCGCTGAAGGCCGGCGCGACCAAGCAGGTGTTCGACGAGACCATCGGCATCCATCCCACGGCGGCCGAAGAGTTCGTGACCCTGCGCACCCCGGTCGCCCAATAGGGCGCGCTACAGGCGTTCGATCATGGCGCGCGCCGCCAGCGGCGCGAGTTCCTTGGCGCCATTGATGAAGAACGCGAAGACATTTCCCGGCCGCGCCGTCTTTTCCGGGGCGCCGGCGAGCGGCAGGTCGGCCGGGTGGCTGCCGCGGGCCCAGCCGCGCAGGCGGTCCGCCCAGGCGTCCAGCGCCTTGGGCGCGTAGCCCGCCTTGTAGGCGGTACTGGCGCGCATCAGCCGCGCATAGACGAAATCGGCGGTACGGTCGGCGATGGATGGGTAGTCCTCGCTATCCGTGTAGACGGTGGCTGCGCCGTGGCGCCGCGCCAGTTCCAGGTATTCCTCGCAGGCGAAGCTGGCATGGCGCACGTCCAGCACGTGGCGCAGCGGCAAGCCGTCCACCTTGTCTGGCAGCAGCGCGAGGAAGGCGGCGAAGTCGTCCGCATCGAACGCCTTGGTCGGCGCGAACTGCCAGACGATGGGCCCAAGCTTCGGACCCAGTTCGGCGATGCCGCTGTGCACGAAGCGGTGGATCGAGTCCTTGGCGCCCGCCAGTTCGCGGCGGTTGGTCGCGTAGCGCGAGGCCTTCAGCGAAAAGACGAAGCCTTCGGGCGTCTCATCGCGCCATTTGGCGAAGGTGGCCGGCTTCTGGGTGCTGTAGTAGGTGCCGTTGATCTCGATGGCGGTGAGCTGGCTGCTGGCGTATTCCAGTTCGCGCGCGTGCGGCAGGTTTTCGGGGTAGAAGAGGCCGCGCCAGGGGGCGTAGGTCCAGCCGCCGATACCGATGCGGATGGCGCCGTCTTTCGGATGAGGATGCGCTTGCGGCATGTCCGGCCCTCCAGGCGTGGGAACCGGACAACTGTATCGCCGGCGCCACTGGTCCGCAAACCGCTGCCGGAAGTTCGCTGTTCCGATACAGTTTTGCGCTAAGGTGTGGATTCACGTTTCCACTTTCCGCGCGGCCTCGCGCCGGCCCATCATGCCCGACCTTACCCATCTGATGACGTTCGCCCTGGTTGCCCTGGGCATGGTGCTCACGCCCGGGCCCAACATGATCTACCTGGTCTCCCGTTCCATCTCGCAGGGCGCGCAGGCGGGTCTGATTTCGCTGGGGGGCGTGGCGGTCGGCTTTGTCTTCTACGTGCTCTGCGCGGCCTTCGGCATCACGGCGCTGCTGATGGCGGTGCCTTACGCCTATGACGCGCTGCGCATCGGCGGCGCGCTGTACCTGCTGTACATGGCCTGGCAGGCCCTGCGCCCGGGCGGGCGTTCGCCGTTCCAGGTACGCGAACTGCCCAAGAGCAGCCCGCGCACGCTGTTCACGATGGGGCTGGTGACCAATCTGCTCAACCCCAAGATCGCGATCATGTATGTGTCGTTGCTGCCGCAGTTCATCCAGCCCGAACGCGGCAGCGTGTTCACGCAGTCGCTGGCGCTGGGCATGACGCAGGTGGCCATCAGCCTGACGGTCAATGCGCTGATCGCCATCATGGCCGGTTCCATCGCCGGGTTCCTGGCGGGCCGCCCCTTGTGGATGGTGGTGCAGCGCTGGCTGATGGGCACGGTGCTGGCCGGGCTGGCGGTGCGCATGCTGATGGACAATCGCCGCTGATGCAGGCCGAAGACGGTTTCTTCGCTTCCCTGGGCAGCATGCTGGGCGAGGCGCTGCGCAGCGTCGTCGCGGGCTTGAAGTGGCTGCTGGGCGGCCTGGGCCATGCCTTCGGCGATTTCTACTCGGGGCTGGCCGGCGCAATGGGCATGAGCCCTTCGATCTTCAATTTCATCCTGCTGGTGCTGGGGCTGATGTGCCTGTGGGCCGCGGTCAAGGCGCTGCTGCGCCGTTCCATCATCGGCTTCCTGTTCTGGCTGGTCGTGGCGCTACTGCTGCTGGGCGGACTGGGCGCCTAGCGCCTCTCCCAGCGCTTCCCGCAAGAGGGCGATGCGGGGGTTGGCCGGTCCCTTCCGGGTTATCAAGGCCACCACGCTGGAAGGCGGTTCCGGAAGCACGCGTATCTGCCTGACCGCGCCTGCAAGCGCGACATCGTGGCGAATGAGGGCCATGTCCGGCACGATGCCGATGCCCAGGCCGCTGGCGACGAACTGCACGCCGGTGGTGGGGCTGGTTGATTCCACCACGGGCAGCGGCGCGGGCAGACCGGCATGGATGAAGCAGTCTTCTATCAGCTTGCGGCCCATGGATCCTTCGGCCGGCATGATCCAGCGTTCCCGCGCCAGGCGAGTCCAGTCCACGCGCCGTGCGCGGACCAGCGGATGGCTGGCCGCCGCGATCACCGCGAACTGCACTTCAAACAATTTGACGTACTGAAACGCGGCCGCCCCGGATTCCAGCATCTGCAGCGGGAAAGTGGAAATCAGCGCGTCGATTTCGCCCAGCTCCAGCGCGTGGAGCAGGGCGGGCACGCGCTCCTCCAGCAATTGCACGCGCATCGGCCTGGCATGGTTCACCAGCTTCTCGACTACGCCGCGCAGGTAGGTCTGCGCGAGGAAGGGAGGCGCGCCGATGCGGATCTTCGCTGCATAGCGATCGGCGGTCTGGGCGTCGGCGCGCAGATGTCCCAGCTCTTCAAGCAACAGCGCGGCGCCGCGCAGCACCACCTCTCCTTGCGCGGTCGGTTTCAGGCCGCGCGCGGTGCGCAGGAACAAGGCAAAGCCGAACGCGCTTTCGACTTCCGTCAGCGCCTTGCTGAGCGCGGGTTGCGTCAGATTGAGCGCCTGGCTCGCGGCCCGCAGGCTGCCCGTTCCCTGCACGACCTGCAGCATGCGCAGATGGCGGAAGCGCAGCTTGGATACCAGATGGTCGGGTTCGATGGCGCCGGTCATGGGTGGGTATAGAACTGAAAGTTATCGCTATATCAAAATATATCAATTTTTCGATTAACTGCGATCGCCTATCCTGCCCGCATAACAAGGAGACAACATGCAACGCCGTACTTTTTGCCTGGGCGCCCTCGGCGCCGGCATGATGTTCCGTGCCATGGCGAACGCCGCAGAGAGCTATCCGTCGCGGGCCGTGCGCGTCGTCGTTCCCTATGCCGCAGGCGGCGGGCCCGACATCATGGTGCGCCAATTCGGCCCGGTGCTCAGCGCCAGCATGGGTCAGCCCATCGTGGTGGAGAACAAGGTGGGCGCGGGCGGCGTGCTGGCCGCCCAATACGTGGCCCAGGCCGCGCCCGACGGCTACACCGTGCTGCTGGGATCCAACTCGCACCTGATCCAGAAAGCGCTGCAGCCCAGCCTGATGTTCGATCCCGAGCAGGACTTTCTGCCGGTGACGGTAATCGGCGCCTCGCCCAGCGTGCTGGTCGTGTCTGCCAAGTCGCCCTACCGCACGGCGCAAGATCTGATCGCCGCCCTGAAGGCGCAACCGGGCAAGATGAACTACGCCTCGGGCGGCATCGGCTCGGCCGCGCATCTGGGCGGCGCGACCTTCGTCACGCTGCTGGGCGCCGAAGCCACGCACGTTCCCTTCAAGGGGTCGGTGGAGATCCCGACCTCTCTGCTGCGCGGCGACACGGATTTCGCCTTCGCTATTGCCGGGACCGCCGTTCCGCAGGTGCAGGGCGGCCGGCTGCGCGCGCTGGCCGTGACCAGCCGCGAACCCATGGCGGAGCTTGCCGGCGTGCCCACGCTGCGGGAGATCCTGGGCAGCGATCTGGCGGTCCAGGAATTCTGGTTCGCCTTCTGGCTGCCGCGCAAATCGAGCGCCGAGGTGGTCGACAAGCTCTATGGCGCGACCACGGCTTCGCTCAAGGATCCGGGCGTCAAGAGCAATTTCGAGGCGGCCGGCGTCAGCGTGATGCATAGCGACAGCCCGCAAGCCGCCGCGTCGTTCGTGCGCGCCGAAGCCCGCAAATGGGCCGAAATCATCAAACTGACCGGCATCGCCGCCGGCTGATCCGCAGGAAATTTATGGCCAAGCCTCTCGAAGGCGTACGCGTGCTCGACCTGTCGCACGTGATCGCCGGTCCTCTCGCTTCCTTCTATCTGGCGCAGCTGGGCGCCGAAGTCATCAAGGTCGAACCGCCGCTGGCGGGCGAAGTCCTGCGCTCGATGAAGAACGGCGTCGACACCGACACGCCCACCGGCTTCGCGGCCATCAACGCCGGCAAGCAATCGCTGGCGCTGGACATCCGGACCCGGCAGGGGGCGGACTTGCTGCGCTCGCTGGCCGCCTCGGCCGATGTGTTCATCGAAAACTTCAGGCCCGGCGTGGTGGCGCGTTACGGGCTGGACTACGCCTCGATCAAGGCGGTCAAGCCCGACATCGTGTACTGCTCCATCTCGGGCTTCGGCCAGCAAGGGGCCTGGTCGCAGCGCGGGGCCTACGACCACGTGGTCCAGGCGATGACCGGCATGATGATGATGTCGGGCGAGGGTGACGACGCGCCGCCGCTGAAAGTGGGTTTCCCGGTGATCGACGTGGCGGTGGGCATGCTGGGCGCGTTGTCCATCGTGTCGGCGCTGCACCGCAGGTTGCGCGAAGGCTCCGGCCAGTACATCGACGCGTCCATGGTCCAGGCCTCGCTGGCGCTGATGTACACCAATACCTGCGCCTACCTGAGCGACGGCACGCCGACGCGCAGGGTCGGCAATCGGGGCTACACCGGCAGTCCCGCCGCCGACACCTACCGCTGCGCCGACGGCTGGCTGGCGGTGGCCGCGAACACGCCGGAACAATTCCGCAAGCTCACCGCCGCCATTGGGGTGGAAGCACTATGCGGCGACGCCAGGGCGCTGGATCTGGAAGCCTTCAACCTGCCCAACGGATTCGTGGTGCCGAACGACCGCGAGTACGTGGTGCAACAGTTGAGAGCCGCGTTTTCGACCCGCAGCGCCGCGCAGCTCGAGGACCTGCTCAGCCAGGCCGGCGTGCCAGCGGCCAAGGTGAGAAAGCTCGAGGAGTTCCTCGACGAGGCGGACGTCACCGGCTGCGTGAGCCTGCCTGATCATCGTTTTCACCAGGGTGGACGCGAACTGCGCACGCATGGGCTAGGCTTTGCCTTCGAGCAGGACGGCGGTCCGACCAAGGCAGGTGCTCCCGCGCTGGGCGAGGGTACGCGCGAGGTGCTCAGGCGAGTGGGCCTGGACGACGCCGCGATTGCCGAGCTCGAGCGCGCCGGCGTCCTGCGGACCCAGGCCGACACCGCGCTTCCCCTGATCCCCTGAACAACCATTCATCCGGAGACTCTATGACTCAACTTTTGCAAGGCCGCGTCGCCATCGTGACCGGAGCCGGGCGTGGATTGGGCCGCTCGCATGCGCTGGAGCTTGCGCAGCACGGCGCCCAGGTGCTGGTCAACGACATGGGCGCGGACCAGCCGGACGCGCCGGCCCAGGCCGTGGTGGACGCGATCCGCGCGGCAGGCGGGGATGCCATGGCGCATGGCGCCGACGTGACCCAGCCGCAGCAGGTCGAGGCGATGGTGCAGGCGGCCATCGCAAAATGGGGGCGCGTCGACATCCTGGTCAACAACGCGGGCATCCTGCGCGACAAGACCTTTGCCAAGATGAGCCTGGAGGACTTCCGGCTCGTGATGGAAGTCCATCTGATGGGCGCGGTGCACTGCACCCAGGCGGTGTGGAACGCCATGCGTGAACAGAACTACGGCCGCATCGTCATGACCACGTCGTCCTCCGGGCTTTACGGCAACTTCGGCCAGGCCAATTACGGCGCGGCGAAGATGGCGCTGGTCGGCCTGATGCAGACCCTGGCCCTTGAAGGGGAACGCTACGGCGTGCGCGTGAATTGCCTGGCGCCGACGGCTGCCACGGCCATGACCGAAGGCCTGCTCGACGAGCAGGCGCTGGCCTTGTTGACGCCGGGCTCGGTCAGTCCCGCCCTGGTTGCCCTGGTGACGGAAAACGCGCCGACCCGGACCATCCTGATGGCGGGCGCGGGCAGTTTCGAGCAGGCCCACATCACCATGACCCGCGGTATCCACCTGAACGGCGCGGACTTGTCCGCCCAGGCACTGATCGACCGCCTGGACGAGGTTTCCGACCGCGCGCAAGAAACCGTTCCCGCCACTGGTTTCGACCAGTTGCGCCACGAGATCGCCAAGGCCCAGGCATGCGAAACCGAGAAGTTGTAGTCCTGTCGGGCGTGCGCACGGCCATCGGCAGTTTCGGCAAGAGCTTGAAGGACGTCCCGCCCACGGCGCTGGCCGCCGAGGTGCTGAAGGCCGCCGTGGCGCGCGCAGGCCTTGCGCCTGCGCAGGTCGAGCACGTCTGCTTCGGCCAGGTCATCACCACCGAAGCGCGTGACCTGTACCTGTCCCGGGTGGCGGCGATCGAGGCCGGTTGCGCCGACGGCACGCCGGCATTCAACGTCAACCGCTTGTGCGGTTCGGGATTGCAGGCGGTCGTTTCCGCGGCGCAATCCATCCTGCTTGGTGACTGCAAGGTCGCGGTGGCGGGCGGCGCCGAGAGCATGTCGCGCGCGCCGTACGCCACATCGGCGCTGCGCTTTGGCGCGCGCATGGGCGATGCGCCGATGACCGATATGCTGCTGGGCGCCTTGCATGATCCGTTCCACCGCATCCACATGGGCGTCACGGCGGAAAACGTCGCCAGGCGCTACGGCATTACGCGGGACGCGCAGGATGCGCTGGCGCTGGAGAGCCACCGCCGCGCCGCGCGCGCCGCGGCCGAAGGCCGCTTCGACGCGCAGCTCGTGGCCGTCACGACACCCGGCCGCAAGCCCGTCGTGTTCGCGCGGGACGAGCACGTCCGCGCCGATATCGCGCCGTCGGAGCTTGCCGCCCTCAGACCCGTATTTTCTTCCGACGATGGCACGGTCACGGCGGGCAACTCGTCCGGCATCAATGACGGCGCGGCCGCGCTGGTGCTGATGGAACGTTCTGAGGCGCTGGCCCGTGGCGCGCGTCCCATGGCCCGCCTGCTTGCCTATGCCCATGCCGGCGTGGACCCGCTCTACATGGGCATGGGCCCGGTTCCCGCCGTGCGCTGCGCCCTGGCCAAAGCGGGCTTGTCCGCCGCCGATATGGATGTGATCGAGTCCAACGAGGCCTTCGCGGCGCAGGCCTGCGCGGTGGCGCGCGAACTGGATCTGGATCCGGCCAAGGTCAATCCCAACGGGTCGGGCATCGCGTTGGGGCATCCGGTGGGCGCCACGGGCGCGATTATCGCGGTCAAGGCCTTGCACGAACTCGAGCGCATTGGCGGACGGTATGCGCTGGTCACCATGTGCATAGGCGGCGGGCAGGGCATCGCCGCAATTTTCGAACGCATCTGAAGCCGCCATGACACACAATCCTGTTGCCTCTCCGCTGCCGTTCGGCTCGGTCCAGTCTTTGCTGGACGCCGTGGGGCAGCCTCCCATTGTTTCCGATGCGCTGCTGATCGATCAGGGCATGATCGACCGGTTCGCGCAGGTCACGCTCGATACGCAGTGGATCCATGTGGACCGGTTGCGCGCGCAGGCGGAATCCCCTTACGGCGACACCATCGCGCATGGCTTTCTGGCGCTGTCGCTGCTGACGCACTGGCAGAACAGCTGCATCGCCTTTCCGGGCGCGGCGATGTTGCTGAACTACGGATTCGACAAGGTCCGCTTCACCGCGCCGGTGGTTTCCGGCACGCGCGTGGCCGCCAGCTTTTCCTTGGCCGAGGTCGTGGAGAACGGCACAGGCGTGGCTCGCTGCGCCTGGAAGGTCGCGATCCAGGCCGAGGGGACGCCCAGGCCGTCGGTGCACGCCGACTGGCTGATCATGGTCCGCTACGGGAGCCCTTGAGGCCCAGCGTCACGTCGCGGAGCCTGCGCACCAGGCCCGCGAACCGCTCGGCCCCGGTGTTGCCGTATCCGATCACCAGGCCGTTGTCCTCCGCCCGCGGCGCCACCGCAAACGACGACAACGCGCCCGGATTCATGCCGATCTTGCGTGCCTGCTCCACGATCTCCCGGTCGGGGTACGCGGCAGGCAGGCGCACCGTCAGATGCAGCCCGGAATGTCCGCCCAGGACCTCGTGTTCGATCCCCAGATGCGCCGCGAGCGCCTCGCGCAGCGCTCCCTGGCGTTCGCGGTACAGGCGCCGCATGCGGCCCAGGTGGCGCGAGAACTGGCCGTTTTCCATGAAGGCCGCCATGGTCAGCTGTTCCAGCCGGTGGCCGCCGCGCAGCATCTCGATGATGGACGGCATTGCCTGCGCGGCGATGGCTTCGGGCAGCACCAGGAAGCCCAGGCGCAGCGCCGGGAACATGGTCTTGCTGAAGGTGCCCACGTAGAGCACCGGCGCGTCTTCGACCAGGCCTTGCATCGCGGCGATGGGTTCGCCTTGATGGCGGAATTCGCTGTCGTAATCGTCTTCGATGATCCAGGCGCCGGCCTGGCGGGCGCGTTCGATCAGGCCCAGGCGGCGCGGCAAGGACAGCACCGCGCCCGTGGGGTACTGGTGCGACGGCGTGGTCTGGATGAGGCGGGGCGGACGTTCCTGCCAGGCGCTTTCGGGGATCACGATGCCGTCCGCGTCGACGCGCATGGCCACCACGTCCAGGTCGCCGCCATGGAAGGCGGACTTGGCGCCGCGGTAGCCGGGGTCTTCCAGCCAGGCGGTGTCGCCGGGGTTGGTCAGCAGCTGCACGCACAGCGCCAGCGCGCCCTGGGCGCCTTCGGTGATGACGATGCGCGAGGCGTCGCAGCGCACGCCGCGCGACACGCGCAGGTATTGGGCGATGGCTTCGCGCAGGGCGGGTTCGCCTACCGGATGGCCGTAGCCCAGGGCGGTGGCGGGCGCCGCTTGCAGCGCGTGGTCCTGCGCGCGGCGCCAGGCGCTTATTGGGAATTGCGTCAGCGCCGGGGTGCCGGGCGTCATGGGCAGCGACCCGTCATGGGCGTAGCGCGTGGAGACGATGCGCGTCAGCCGCTTGGCCGTCAGCGAGGGCTGGTCCGTGGGCGGTGTCGCGCGCTTGGCGGCGATGGCCGCGGCGGCCGACAGGGGCGCGACCCGCGTGCCCTGGCGGTCGGCGATCACGTAGCCTTCGGCCGTCAGTTGCTCGTAGGCGATCAGCACCGTGTTGCGCGAGATGGCCAGTTCCTCGGACAGGGCGCGCGACGAAGGCAGCTTGCCGCCCGCCGGCAGTTGGCCGGCCAGGATGGCCTGCTTGAGGCGCTGGATCAGCTGGCGCTGGCGTGGCAGCGCGCCGGGGCCGCGCGTGAGCGGGCTGGACAGCAGGGCGGGGGTGTTCATCTTGGCCCTATTAAAATTCGGGATCGTGGTGCTTTTTATGATGCCACGATTCCGATATCGTGAGGGCATGCGTACTGCGTCCGTCCCTTCGGGCGGCGCGCCAACCTGAAGAGGCCCCGTAGCATGCAACCCCGCGTCAACGCCTACCAGCAACCCATTGGCCCGGACATGACGGGCTGGACCACGCGCCCGCGTCCGCCCCTGACGCCCGTCGTCGGCCGCTATTGCCGGCTGGAGCCGCTGTCGGCCGAGCGCCACGCCGAGGATCTGTATCACGCGTTCAGCCAGGCGCCGGATGACAGCGACTGGACCTATATGTCGGTGGGGCCGTTCGCAGACCTGGCGGCCTACCGCCAATTCGCCGAGAAGGCGCAGGCCGGCAACGACCCCTTGCACCACGCCATCATCGACCTGGAAACGGGCCGCGCCATTGGCACGCTGGCGCTGATGCGCATCGACCCGGCCAACGGCGCGATCGAAGTCGGCTTCGTGTCGTTCTCGTGCCAGCTCAAGCGCACCCGCATCGCCACCGAGGCCCAGTTCCTGCTGATGCGCCGCGCCTTCGATGAGCTGGGCTATCGCCGCTACGAATGGAAGTGCGACAGCCTGAACGCGCCGTCGCGCGCGGCCGCCGCCCGCCTCGGATTCCAGTTCGAGGGCATCTTCCGCCAGGCCACGGTGTACAAGGGCCGCAGCCGCGACACGGCCTGGTTCGCGATGGTCGACGGCGACTGGCCCGCGCTGCGCGCCGCTTATGAACGCTGGCTGAGCCCCGACAACTTCGACGCGCAAGGGCGCCAGCGCCAGGGCCTGTCCGAGCTGACGGCCGAGGCGCGCGCCGCGTGCGCCTGATCCCGATTGCGCTGGCCCTGTTCTGGGGCCTGAACTGGCCGGCGGTGAAGATCATCCTGTCGATCTTCCCGCCGTTCACGCTGCGCCTGCTCGGCCTGGGCAGCGGCGCGGTATTGCTGTTGCTGCTGGCGCGCGCCAAGCGGGTCAGCTTGCTGCCGCCGCGCGAGTCGTGGCGCGGCATCATCGTGGGCGGCTTGCTTGCCGTCGCGGCCTTCAACCTGCTGGTGGCTTGGGCGCAGCTCAGCACCAGTACCTCGCGCGCGGCAGTGCTGACCTTCACCATGCCCATGATGTCGGCCCTGCTGGCCTGGGCGGTACTGGGCGAACGCCTGGACCGGCGCCGGGCGCTGGCGCTGCTGCTGGGCGCGGCGGGAGTGTCCATCCTGGCCTGGCCGGTGCTGCGCGCGGTCTTCGGCGAACACGACGCGGCCGCGGCCAAGGGCCTGGTGTTTCCGCTGGTGGCGGCCTTCGGCTGGGCTGCCGGCACGGTCTACCTGAAGGGCTGGCCGGTGGCCGGCGACCGCATCGTCGTCACGGCCTGGCAGTTGGCGGTGGGTGCGGCCTGCGCGCTGGGCGGCATGCTGATCGCGGGCGAATCGTTTCCCACGCAGGGCTGGAACGGCCGCGTGGTGGCGGCATTGTCGTTCCACATCATCCTGGGCACCGCCGTCGCGTACTGGCTCTGGTTCGTGCTGAGCGAGCGCGTCAGCGCCACGGTGGCCGCGCTGACCACATTGATGGTGCCGGTGGTGGGAGTGCTGGGCGCGATGGCGCTGGTGGGCGACCGGCCCGCGGCTTTGGACTGGTGGGGGTTCGCCCTGGTGCTGGGCGGCGCCGCGCTGATCGTGCTGAACCTGGGCGCGGCGCCCGCGCCGCGATCCAGGCCATAGGCGCGGGCGGTTCAGCGTGCGCGCCGCAGCTTCTCGCGCAGCAGTTCGGCGCCACTCACCAGGGTGATGCCGGCCAGCACCAGCAGGGCGCCCAACACAAAGCCGGCGTCCAGCGGTTCGTCCAGGATGAGCACGCCGAAGCTCACGCCGAACAGCGGCGTCATGAACGACAGGACGGACAGGCGCGAAGCCAGGTAGCGGCGCAGCAGCCAGAACCAGGCCAGATAGCTGGACAGGGCCACCACCACGGACTGGAAGGCGACGCTTAACACCGCCGCCTGCGTATAACGAAAACCGGCGTTGCCGGTGGCCGCGGCGTATGCCAGCAGGGTAATGGCCGCGACCGCCATCTGGTAGAACAGCGTCTTGGCGGGCGCGGCTTCGGACAGCGAGGTCTTGCGGATCGCCACGGTGGTGGCGCCCCAGAACAGGCCGGCCAGCAGTCCCATCGCATCGCCCAGCAGCATGTTGGGAGCGGCGTCGGAGCCCGCGGGCTGGCCCTTGCCCAGGAAGGCCACGGCGATGCCGCAGAAGGCGATGGCCACGCCGACCCATTGCAGCGGCTTGAGGCGTTCTTCGGGCAGCAGCCAGTGCAGCCCCAGCGCGGCGAAGATGGGCGCGGTGTAGAGGAACACAGACATGTGCGAGGCGGTGGTGTAGACCAGGCCCTGCGCGACGAACAGGAATTCCCCGGCGAACAGCAGGCCCACGATCAGGCCGGGCAGCGCCGTGCCGTCCATGACGGCGCGCAGGCCTTCGCGTCGCCACACTGCCACAGCCAGGACCAGCGCCGCGAACGTCGAGCGCAGTCCGATCTGCATGATGGGCGACACGTCCGCGGCCACCAGCTTGATGGCGATCTGCTGGAAGCCCCAGCAGACGCACAAGAGCAGCATGGCGCCGGTCGCCAGTCCGTCCAGCGGCTGGCGCAGGGGCTTGGCGGCGCTCACGGCAGTTCGGCGGGGTAGCTGTCCAGGGCCAGCCCGATCTGCTGGCGCAGGTCCCATTCCGCCAGCGTCGATTGCACCGGGCCGAAGAAGGCGCCGTCGCGGGTCACGAACATGGCGGGCAGGTGGAAGACTTCGTAGCGTTCGACCAGGCCGCGGTTGTCGCCGGCATCGACCCAGCACACGCGTTCCACGGGCAGCTCCAGCTGCGGCAGTTGTTCGCGGGCGATGCGGCAGGTGCCGCAGGTGCGGCTGTGGAAGACCAGCAGGGACAGCCCGGGCGCGTCCAGCAGGTAGCGGTCGGCGGTGCTGTCGTTGAGTTCTATCTGTTCCATGGGGCGGGCAAGGCGGGAGAGGGGCACCGGTCGCGGCGCGAGGCGCCCATTATGGCAGCGGCCCGCCCGTGGGCGGGAGATACCCGCGGACCTGGCAGGGACGCCCCGGCCTCAGGCGGCGCGCAGCTTGCGGTCGAGTTCCAGCACCGACTGGTACAGCACGCGGGTGCCGTCCAGCAGCTGCGCGGGCTCGATCCATTCTTCCGGACAGTGGCTGCGGCCGTTCAGGCAAGGGATGAAGATCATGCCGATGGGGCCGGTGGGCGCCATGTAGACCGCGTCGTGGCCCGCGCCGCTGGGCAGGCGCATGGAGGCGTAGCCCAGCTGGTCGGCGGCGGCCTGCACCGCGTCCATCACCAGCGGCGTGCAGTCGGTGGGCCGCGCGCGGCTCAGCTGCGTGAAGCTTGCGGACAGGCGCAGCGCGGTCAGGTCCGTGGCCACGCCGGCCATCAGGGTCTCGGGGAAGGCGTCCAGCACGGCGTCGCTGTCGCTGCGCATTTCCAGCGTCAGTTCGACGCGGCCCGGCACCGCGTTGGCGGCGTTGGGCGTCATGGACAGGCGGCCCACGGTGGCGACCACGTAATGCGGATTGCCGCTGGCGGCGCTGGCCTGGCGGTGGGCGGCATCGATGATGCGGGCCGCGCCCACCAGGGCGTCGCGGCGGATGTCCATGGGCGTGGTGCCGGCATGGTCGGGCTGCCCTTCCACCGTGATCAGCACGCGGCGGATGCCGACGATGTTGGTGACCACGCCGATGGGCAGGCCGCGGCTTTCCAGCACCGGACCTTGTTCGATATGCAGTTCCACGAACGCCGCGGTGCCATCGGCAGCGCGCAGCGGCGCGCCCAGCGCCGAGGGGTCGCCGCCGATGCGGGCGATGCCGGCCGCCAGCGTCTCGCCCTCGGGGTTGCGGGCCGCCAGCATGTCGGGCGTGAGCTGGCCGCAGAGTGCGCGGCTGCCGACACAGGAAATGCCGTAATCGCTGGGCTCCTCGGACAGGAAGTCGATGACCTCGAAGGGGTGTTCCAGCTGCACGCCCTGTTCGCGCAAGGTGTGGGCGACTTCGATGCCGGCCAGCACGCCGATGATGCCGTCGAAACGGCCCCCGGCCATCACGGTGTCGCAGTGCGAGCCGGTGGCGATGGGCTTGCGCGCCGGGTCGCGCCCGGCCAGCGTGCCTATCAGGTTGCCGCCGGCGTCCAGGCGGGTGGTGAGGCCCGCGGCCTCGAATTCGCTGCGCAGCCAGGCGCGGGCTTCGTCGAACAGCGGCGAGAACGCGCGGCGGGTCCAGGGGACCTCGGGCAGGGTGTAGCGGGAAAGGGTTTCGACGCGGGCCCAGAGGCGCTCGGCGTTCAGGGGAGGAAAAGCGTGTGGCATGAGACTTCCTGAAATTGCGCCAGGAATTATGGCATGCGTGCCTGCAGCGTCTGGCTGCGCGGCGCATCCAGGAACAGCGCCACCACGGCGGCGCAGGCCAGGGTGATCGCGATCAGCGCGTGCAGCAGTTGGCGGAAGGCCTCGTCATAAACCTGGCGCAGCAGCGCCGGACCCGCGCCGGGCAGGTGGGCCAGGGCCTGCGCCATGTCGCCGGCCGCGAGGTATTGCGCGGCGGCGCCTGGATCCGCGCCGAGCCGATGGGCGACCAACAAGGTCAGCAAGGCGTTGACGCTGGCCAGCGCGATGCCTTCTCCGGCCACGCGGGTGGTGCTGAAGATGCCGGCGGCCATGCCCGCGCGCTCGGGCGGCGCGACGCTCATCGAGAGGCCGTCCATCAGGCCCCATGGCAGGCCGGTGCCCGCGCCGATCAGCAGCATCGGCCAGAGCGCGGCCTGGGCCGGCTGTGCGACGCCGATGCGGCTGAGCCAATACAGGCCCAGGGCGGCGGCAAGCAGGCCCAGCGCGCAGCTACGGCCCGCGCTCATCCAGCGCGTGGTCCAGACGGCGACCGCCGGCATGAAGAGCAGCGGCGCGGACAGGGCCGCCATCGCCAGTCCCGCGCCGGCTTCGCCGCGCCCCTCGATGCCGATGAAGCGGATCGGCAGCAGCACCAGCAGCACCACATAGCAATAGCAGGTGGCCACGGGCAGCATCTGCACGCCGACAAAGCGCGGATAGCGCAACAGCGCCAGGTCCAGCATCGGCCGGCGCACGCGCCGCTCGATTGCCACGAAGGCCAGCAGGCACAGCGCCGCCGCCGCCAGCAGCTTCCAGGCGAGCGCCGACGCGTCGCGCGCGGCGGGCGTTTCCAGGATGCCCCAGGTCAAGAGCGCCAACGCGCAGGTGAAGGTCAGGCTGCCGGCCCAGTCCAGCGGGCCCGCTTGCGGGTCCCGCGATTCCTGCATCCGGGGCAGGGCGACGGCCAGCGCCAGCGCGCCGACCGCGGCGCTCGACAGAAAGACCGAGCGCCACCCCAGGCTGTCGATCAGCAGGCCGGCCAGCATCGGCCCCAGCGCCAGGCCCGCGCCGAAACTGGCGCCGAGCAGGCCGAATGCACGGGTGCGCGCCGGGCCCGGGCAGGCGTGGGCCAGGGACGCCGAGCCGCCGGCCAGGGCCGCGGCGGCGCCCGCGCCTTGCAGCGCGCGCAGGCCGTCCAGCCAGGCCACCGTGGGAGCGAGCGCCAGCGCAACCGATACCAGCGCGAACAAGGCCACGCCGGACACGAACAGGCGCTTGCGGCCATAGGCATCGGCCAGCGTGCCCGCCGCCATCAGCAGGCTGCCGAAGCTCAGCATGAAGGCGTTGGTGATCCAGCCGAGCGCCTGGGCGCCGCCGCCCAGGTCGCGGCCGATGGCGGGCGTGGCGACCGCGCCGCCGGAAAAGCTCAAGGGCAGGATGAGGGCGGCCGTGCAGACGGCAAGCACGGTCCAGCCCGGGGAGACAGGAACTGAGGAAGAAGAAGGCATCGACGAATCAGGTTGGAATAGCCGGGATAGGCGTCGATGAAGGATAAAATTGCGTCAATGAAACAAAAACACCGCCGATATCCTGTCTGAGCGGATAAATAATCCTTAATGGGGCGGAAATGGACAGCCTGAACGGAATACACGCCTTCGTCCACGCCGCACAGCGCGGCAGCTATGTCGCGGCCGCGGAGCACCTGGGCCTGTCGGCCTCGGCCGTGGGCAAGAGCGTGGCGCGGCTGGAGGACAGGCTGGGCGTGCGCCTGCTCAACCGCAGCACGCGGCGCATCAGCCTGACCGAAGAGGGCGCGCTCTACCTGGAGCGCTGCCTGCGTATCGTGAACGAACTGGATGAAGCGGAAGCCGAGGTGACGCGGGGCCGCGAGGCGCCGCGCGGCCGGCTGCGGGTCAGCGTGCCGGCCATCGGCTACCGCCTGCTGCTGCCATTGCTGCCCGAGTTCACCCGCCGCTATCCCGAGATCGAGCTGGAACTGGATTTCAACGACCGCATCGTCGATGTCATCGGAGAGGGGCTGGACGCGGTGATACGCAGCGGCGACTTTGCGGATTCGCGCTTGAGGGCGCGGCCGCTGCGGCCTTACCGCTTCGTGGTGGCGGGCGCGCCCGCCTATCTGGCCGCGCGTGGCACGCCGCGAGCGCCGGGCGACTTGGACGGACATGCCAGGCTGGCCTATCGCTATCCGGGCACGGGCCAGGTGCAGCCATGGCAGTTCCGCGACGGCCCTGTCGCACCCGCGCCGGCGGCGCTGAGCTTCAACAGCGTGGAGGCGTTGATCGGCGCGGCCCAAGCTGGGCTGGGCCTGGCCTATCTGCCCGATTTTGCGCTGCGGGCGGCCTTGGACGAAGGCCGTCTTGCCACCGTGCTGGACGACTGTCTCGATGCCGGTGGCCGCTTTTCCGTGCTGTGGCCGGACAGCAGGCACCCGCTGCCCAAGCTGCGGGCCTTCGTGGATTTCCTGGCCGAGCGGCTGGGCGCCTAGCGCTTTGCGCGCCAGGCGGGCTCGCGCTTTTCCAGGAAGGCGCTGACCCCTTCGCGCGCTTCGTCCGTGCTGCGCACGGCGGCGATGCGCTCCACCGTGTCGGCGATGAGGGCGGCGTCGATCTCCTGGCCGGCGAAATCGCGCACCAGCCGCTTGCTGGCCTGCACCGCGCCGGGGCCGTTGTCGCACAGGGCGTGGCACAGCGCCTCGGCGCGCTGCGCCAGCTCGGCCAGGGGCGCGATATCGTGCACCAATCCCAGCCGGAACGCGGTCGCGGCGTCGAAGCGCTCGGCGGTCAGGAAGTACCGGTTGGCCGCGCGCTCGCCCATGGCGCGCAGCACGTAGGGGCTGATGGTGGCGGGCAGCAGCCCCAGCCGGGTTTCCGACAGGCAGAAATGCGCGCTGTCCGCGGCGATGGCGATGTCGCAGGCCGACACCAGGCCCATGCCGCCGGCATAGGCGTCGCCGTTGACGCAGGCCACCACGGGCTTGGGGCAGGACCAGATCGCGTGCAGCATGCGGGCCAGCTTGGCCGCGTCGGCGCGGTTCTCGGCGTCGGTCAGCGTGGCCATTTTGCGCATCCAGTTCAGGTCGCCGCCGGCGCAGAAGGCCTTGCCCGCGCCGGTCAGCAGCAGCACGCGCACGGCGGGATCGTCCACCGCAGCCTGCACGGCGCCGGTCAGGGCGGCGATCAGCGTGTCGTCGAACGCGTTGCGCATGTCGGGGCGGTTCAGCGTCAGGCGGGCGATGGGGCCGTCGTGGGCGATGTCCAGCGGGGCAGGCGTGGTCATTCCTGGTCTCCAGTTTTCTTGATTCAAGCTCAACAAAGCAACGGGACTAACGATCGATTCTAGGTTGAAATTTCTGTTCCGGCCATCGAATCGGAACAAATATTGAGTTATCCTCAAAAAAAATAATGGAGCGAGACATGAGCCAGAACGCAGGCGGCGCGGCCGCCGGCCAGCGCTACGCGTCGGTATTCCGGCCGGGCCTGTATCAAGGCAAGACCATCGTCGTGACCGGGGGCGGCAGCGGCCTGGGCCGCTGCACCGCGCACGAGCTGGCGTCGCTGGGCGCAGGCCTGGCGCTGGTGGGGCGCAAGCTGGACAAGCTGCAGGCGGCGCAGGACGAAATCTCCCGCATCTATCCGGAGGCCGCCAGCCGCATCAGCGTGCACGCCTGCGACATTCGCGACGAGGCCGGCGTGCGCGGCGCGGTTTCCGATGCGCTGGCGCGGCATGGCGCCATCGACGGCTTGTTCAATTGCGCGGGCGGCCAGTTCCCCGCGCCGCTGGACCGCATCAGCTACAACGGCTGGAACGCGGTGGTGCAGAACAATCTGCACGGCACCTTCCTGATGTCGCGCGAGGTCTATACCCAGCACATGCGCCAGCATGGCGGCGCCATCGTCAACATGCTGGCCGACATCTGGGGCGGCATGCCGGGCATGGGGCATTCGGGCGCGGCCCGCGCCGGCGTCTGGAACCTGACCGAAACCGCGGCCTGCGAATGGGGCCATGCGGGCGTGCGCGTCAACGCGGTGGCGCCGGGCTGGATCGCTTCCAGCGGCATGGACAGCTACGACGAGGACTACCGCGCCGTGCTGCGCGAATTGCGCACCAAGGTGCCGCTGCAGCGCTTCGGCACCGAGGCCGAGCTGGCGGCGGCGGTGGTGTTCCTGCTGTCGCCGGCCGCCGCCTTCATCAACGGCAGCGTCATCCGGGTGGATGGCGGCGTGCCCAACGCCCGCCATTCATGGACCCTGGCGCCCGCCGAGCGGGGCGAGGCCTACAACGGCTTTCCTCAGTACGAGCCGCCGTCCTTGTTTTCCGACGATTGAAGCCGATGCAGGGCGTCCCGTACTTCGCCGCGGAATTGCGCGAGCGCCAGCGCGTCCTGCGCGGGCGGTTGCAGCGCCTGCCACAGAAAGCCGACCAGCTGGTCGGCGGTGGCGGCCACGTTCACCCGCGCGCCGCGCAGGATGGCGTCCCACAGCACGTGCTCCATCGGCCCGTAGACGGCCGAGCGCAAGAGCCGCAGCGGCATGTCGCGGCGGATATCGCCGTCGGCCTGGCCCTGGGCCAGGATGCCCATCAGCGGCGCGGTGTAGCGGCGTTGCAGTTCCGCGTAGACCTCGCCGAAATCGTCGTTGCGCGCGCGCCCTTCGGACAGGATGAAGGCGCACAGCCCGGTGCCTTCGGCCAGCAGATGGCGCAGGTGCGCATGCACCAGGTAATGCAGCCGGGCCCGCGCGCCGTGCACGTGGGGCAGGCTGTCCTCGACCTTGGCGATGATCTCGTCGTACCAGTCGCTGATCACCCGCACGCACAGTTCGCGCTTGCCGCCGAAGTAAGTGAACACGGTGGCTTCGGACACGCCCAGGCGCTGCGCGATTTCGGTGGTGGTGGCCGCCTGGAAGCCGGCTTCGGAAAAGACCTGGCGGGCGACGCGCAGGATGTCGCGGATGCGCTGTTCGGATTTGGCGCTGGCCGGCGGGCGGCGCATCGGGACGGTGGCGGCTTTTTCCATGCGGCGGGGAGTGGGCTGGGGAGGGGCGGGGGCTTATTATTGAGCCAGGGTCAAGTTTGAGGCAAGACGTTACATCGCTGGCGCCGGGCGCCGGCGCGTTCGACAACAACATCAGAGACAAACCATGCTGTCCAGAGCCGATTCCTACGCGCAGCTCGCGTCCCAGTTCCAATGGCAGGTGCCGGCGGCCTACAACATCGGCGTCGACGCCTGCGACAAGTGGGCCGACGGCAGCGGCCGGCTGGCGCTGATCTACGAGCAGAGCGACGGCGCGCAATCGCGCTACACCTTCGATCAGATCAGGGCCCAGTCCAACCGGCTGGCGCACAGCCTGGAGCGCCACGGCGTCAAGCGCGGCGACCGCGTCGCCGTCTACCTGCCGCAGGCGCCCGAAACGGCGGTGACCCATATCGCGGTCTACAAGATGGGCGCGGTGGCGGTGCCGTTGTTCACGCTGTTCGGCGTGGACGCGATCCAGTACCGCCTGGCCAACAGCGGCGCGGCCGCGTTGGTGACCGACGCGGAAGGCTGCCGCAAGCTGCGCGAGATCCGCGCCGGGCTGCCCGACCTGAAGGTGGTCTATTGCATCGACCCGGACTGCCCGGACGACGCCGTGCCTTTCCACGCTGCGCTGGCCACCGAATCCGACGACTACACGCCGGTGGCGACGGCGGCCGACGACCCGGCCGTCATCATCTATACGTCGGGCACCACCGGCAAGCCCAAGGGTGCGCTGCACGCGCACCGGGTGCTGCTGGGCCATCTGCCGGGCGTGGAGATGTCGCACGAATTCTTCCCGGAGAATGCCGCGCTGATGTGGACGCCGGCCGACTGGGCCTGGATCGGCGGCCTGCTGGACGTGCTGTTGCCGTCCTGGCACCACGGCGTGCCGGTGCTGGCGCGCCGCTTCGAGAAGTTCGACGGCGCCAGCGCCTTCGAGCTGATGGCGCGCCATGGCGTGACTCACACTTTCCTGCCGCCCACCGCACTCAAGATGATGCGCGGCGCCGAGCTGCCGGCCGGCGCCGGCGCGCTGGCGCTGCGCTCGGTGGCCAGCGGCGGCGAGTCGCTGGGGGCCGAACTCATAGACTGGGGCCGGCGCGTGCTGGGCGTGACCATCAACGAGTTCTACGGCCAGACCGAATGCAACATGCTGGTGTCGTCCTGCTCGTCCCTGTTCGACCCCTGCATTGGCGCCATCGGCCGCGCGGCGCCGGGCCACCGGGTTGCTATTGTGGATGACCGTGGTGTCGAAGTGGCGGATGGACAGGAGGGGAATATCGGCGTATTGCGGCCGGACCCCGTCATGTTCCTGGGCTACTGGAACAACCCCGAGGCCACCGCCGAAAAATTCGCGGGCGACTACCTGCTGACCGGCGACCAGGGCGTGCGCGATGCGCAGGGTTTCATCCGCTTCGTCGGCCGCAACGACGACGTCATTACCAGCGCCGGCTACCGCATCGGCCCGGGACCCATCGAGGACTGCCTGATCGGCCATCCGGCCGTGCGCATGGCCGCGGTGGTGGGTGTGCCGGACGCCCAGCGCACCGAGATCGTGATGGCCTATGTGGTGCTGAACGCAGGCTACGAAGGCAGCGACGCGCTGGTGCAGGAGCTGCAGGCCCACGTGCGCAAGCGCCTGGCGGCCCACGAGTATCCGCGCGCGATCCGCTTTGTAACCAGTTTGCCGACGACCGCCACCGGCAAGATCATCCGCCGCGAGCTGCGCGACGGCCGCTACGCCTGACCCGTCTCAACCGGTGACAATGTCGTCCAAGAGGATGGGTTGACGGGCAACCAGCCGCTGCAAGTATGATGGCGCAAATTGATACGGCCCCATGCCAATTGGGGCCGTATCACCATTAGCCTTACTAGTATGGAGATAAACCCCGATGAATAAGCCTTTGGATGGGGGATTGGCAGCCTTGAACGTGCCTGCCTATGTGAAGCACCGCGGCCTGATCGACTGGGTCGCCAGCTTTGTGGCGCTGGCCAAGCCGGACCAGGTCGTCTGGTGCGACGGTTCCCAGGAAGAATATGACCGGCTGTGCGAACAGATGGTCCAGGCGGGCACGATGCGCAGGCTGAACCCCGCCAAGCGGCCTAATTCCTTCCTGGCGTGCTCGGATCCTTCCGACGTCGCCCGCGTGGAGGACCGCACCTTCATTTGCTCCGATCGCGCCGAGGACGCCGGCCCGACCAACAACTGGGCCGAGCCCGCCGCCATGCGCGAGACGCTCAACGGCCTGTTCGACGGCGCCATGCGCGGCCGCACGCTGTATGTCGTGCCGTTCTCGATGGGTCCGCTGGGTTCGGACATCGCCCACATCGGCGTGGAACTGTCCGACAGCCCCTACGTGGCCGTGAACATGCGCATCATGACGCGCATGGGCAAGCAGGTTTATGACGTGCTGGGCGCCGACGGCGACTTCGTGCCCTGTGTCCATTCGGTGGGCAAACCGCTGGCCGCAGGCGAGGCCGACGTGGCCTGGCCGTGCAACCCGACCAAGTACATCGTCCATTTCCCCAAGACCCGCGAAATCTGGAGCTTCGGCTCGGGCTACGGCGGCAACGCGCTGCTGGGCAAGAAGTGCTTCGCGCTGCGCATCGCCTCCACCATGGGCCGCGACCAGGGCTGGCTGGCCGAACACATGCTGATCCTGGGCGTGACCTCGCCCAAGGGCCGCAAGTATCACGTGGCAGCCGCGTTCCCGTCGGCCTGCGGCAAGACCAACTTCGCCATGCTGATCCCGCCGCAAGGCATGGACGGCTGGAAGGTCACCACCATCGGCGACGACATCGCCTGGATCAAGCCCGGCAAGGACGGCCGCCTGCACGCCATCAACCCGGAAGCCGGCTACTTCGGCGTGGCCCCGGGCACCAGCGAGCAGACCAACTTCAACGCCATGGCCACGCTCAAGGCCAACGTCATCTTTACCAACGTGGCGCTCACCGATGACGGCGACGTCTGGTGGGAAGGCATGACGGACGAACCGCCGGCGCACCTGATCGACTGGCAGGGCCAGGACTGGACGCCCGCCATCGCGCGCGAAACCGGCCGCAAGGCCGCGCACCCGAACGCGCGCTTCACCGCGCCGGCCGCGCAATGCCCGTCCATCGACCCCGAATGGGAAAACCCCGAAGGCGTGGTCATCGACGCCTTCATCTTCGGCGGTCGCCGCTCCACCACCGTGCCGCTGGTCACCGAAGCCCGCAACTGGGTCGAAGGCGTCTACATGGCCGCCACCATGGGCTCGGAAACCACCGCCGCCGCTGCCGGCCAGCAGGGCGTGGTGCGCCGCGATCCCTTCGCCATGCTGCCGTTCTGCGGCTACAACATGAGCGACTACTTCAGCCACTGGCTGAAGCTGGGCAAGCAGCTGGAAGCCGCCGGCGCCACCTTGCCGCGCATCTACTGCGTCAACTGGTTCCGCAAGGGTCCGGACGGCAAGTTCGTCTGGCCGGGGTTCGGCGACAACATGCGCGTGCTGCGCTGGATGCTGGGCCGCATCGACGGCCAGTCCAAGGGCGTGGACCAGGTGTTCGGCATTTCGCCGAGCTACCAGGACATCGACTGGACCGGCCTGGAGTTCAGCCCGGACAAGTTCGAACAGGTCATGTCGGTCGACGCCGCCGCCTGGCGCGACGAACTGGCATTGCACCAGGAGCTCTTCGCCCAGCTCAAGCAGGGCCTGCCCGCAGACCTGCCGGCCACCAAGGCCAGCATCGAAGGCCGCCTGGCGGCCTGAGGCCGGCAGGGCGTCGAGAGAGTGTCCGACGCTGGCGCACTGCCGGCGTCTGACACTCCATGGGAAGCTTGCGCAGGTTGAGACGGCTCCGCCCGGTTGCCAGACAGCCGTACGGAGCCGGCTTCCGGCGACGGCCGCATGCGGTTTTTTGCGGCACAATCACCCCATGAAACTCGACGCCGAAGACCTCGCCAAGATCAGCTCCCTGACCGTCGCGCACTACCAAGAGAACGCGGAATCGTTCGAGGCCGGCACGCGCGACCATGACGTCAGCCAGAACATTGCGGCGCTTCTGCGCCACATCGAAGGCGATCCTCCCTACGACATCCTGGATTTCGGCTGCGGGCCGGGCCGCGACCTGAAAACGTTCGCGGCCCTGGGCCACCGGCCGGTCGGTCTGGACGGGACGCCGCGCTTCGTCGAGATGGCGCGGCAGGCCACTGGCTGCGAGGTCTGGCAGCAGGACTTCCTGCGCCTGGCGTTGCCGCCAGAGCGCTTCGACGGCATCTTTGCCAACGCCGCCTTGTTCCACGTGCCTGGCCAGGAACTGCCGCAGGTGCTGCGCGCCTTGCACGGCGCGCTCAAGCCGCGCGGCGTGCTGTTCAGCTCCAACCCGCGCGGCGGCAACCAGGAAGGCTGGAACCGTGGGCGCTACGGCGCCTACCATGACCTGGAAGGCTGGAGCGCGCTGCTGACGGCGGCCGGCTTCGAGGCGCTGGAACACTACTACCGGCCGCAGGGCCTGCCGCGCGAGCAACAGCCCTGGCTGGCCAGCGTCTGGCGGCGTACGGTGTAGTTCAGGCGGCCTGGATGGTCCAGGGCGCATCCGGCAGATCGATCACTTCGCAATCCACCGTGGGGCCTGCGCGCTCCAGCACGGCGAATTCGCCGTCCGCCAGCGCCATCAGCGGGTGGTGCCAGACATCCCTGCGCAGCGTGATGCCCGCGCCCGCGCCCGCCATGAAGGCGCGCAGCGTGGCCAGGTCCGGCGCCTCCGCGCCCAGTGCCACCAGCACCACATAAGGCGTGCCTGCCAGCGGCAGGAAGGTCTGGCTGCCCAGCCTGTGGCGTTCCAGCATGCGCGCGGCAAAGGGCAGGGCGATCGCCTGCGCGCGGAAAACCGATAGCGAAGGCCGGCCTTCCGCGTCCAGCAGATCGGGTTCGCCCATTTCCACCCGCAGCGAGGTGCCGGCGTTGATGGAACGGCCGGCGCGGTCGGCGCTGCTGACGACCTCGCCATAGGGAGCGAAGGTCTCGGGTGTCAGGGGCTGGGCGATCAGGGTGCGGGCAGCCATCAGAAATTGATCCCCAGCCATTCGCGCACCTGCTCGTGCAGGTCGCCGGCGAAGTCCTCCGGCGAACCCGAGGCGGTGATCTCGCCCAGGCTCAGCACGTAGATGTGGTTGGACATGGCCACCACCCGGCGCACGTTGTGGTCCACCAGCAGGATGCCCATGCCGGCGTCGGCGAAGGCGCGGATCCATTGGAAGACTTCGGCCGCGACGCGCGGCGCCAGGCCGATGCTGGGCTCGTCGATCAGGCAGACCTGCGGCTGCACCATGTAGGCCTTGGCGAATTCCAGCGATTTCTGCTGGCCGCCGGACAGGTTGCCGGCCTGGTCCTTGAGCTTTTCCTTCAGCACCGGAAAGCGCTCCAGCGTTTCCTTGAAGCGCGGCTCCAGCACGTCGCCGTAGCGCTTGCGCCGGCCTTCCAGCGGCAGGCGCAGGTTCTCTTCCACCGTCAGGTAGGGGAACAGGCTGGACTCCTGCGGGATGTACCAGAGGCCGTCGTCGATCATGCGGTGCGGCGGCTGGCCCGAGATGTCGCGCCCGGCGCGCGTGACGCGGCCGGACTTGGGCCGCAGGAAGCCGCAGATGGCTTTCATCAGCGTGGACTTGCCCGCGCCGTTCAGGCCGATCAGGCCGCTGATGCGGCCGGCCTGCACCGTGAGCGAGACGTTGCGCAGCACGTCGATGTCGCCCATGTAGCCCGCGGTCACGCCTTCCATGGCGAGCAGCGTGTCAGGCATGGTCCTGCTCCTCTTGTCCCGGTTCGCCCAGATAGGCTTCGATCACCGCGGGTTCGCGCAGCACCTGCTGCGTGGGGCCGTCGGCCAGCACGCGGCCGGCGTTCATGCACACCGAGCGCGGGCACAAGTCCACCACCACCGGCATGTCGTGGCTGACCAGGATGAAGGTCTGGCCGCTCTGGTTGCGGCGGCGGATGAATTCCGACATGGTTTCCTTCATGACCGGATGCACCGCGGCGAAGGGCTCGTCCAGCAGCGCGATGCGCGGCTGCGCCATGAAGCAGGCGCCGAACTCCAACAGCTTCTTCTGTCCGCCCGATAACTGTCCGGCGTCCAGGTGCATGACGTGGGCCAGCTTGAGCTCGTCCAGCAGATCCAGCGCGCGGCGGCTTGCGGCCGTTTCGTCCAGGCCCATGGCCAGCCCGCACACGATCAGGTTGTCATAGGCGCTGACCCGGTTGAAGACGCGGGTCATCTGGAACATGCGCAGCACGCCCAGCCGCGTCAGCCGCGTGGGATTCAGGCCCATCACGCTGCGGCCGTCCAGCAGCACCTGTCCCGCGTCCGCCGCCAGGTGGCCGGACAGCACATTGAGCAGGGTGGTCTTGCCGGAGCCGTTGGGGCCGATCAGTCCCAGGAGCTCGCCGTCGGCGACGTTCATGCCCGCGCCGTTCACGGCCAGCAGGCCGCCGAAGCGTTTTTGTATTCCGGATATCTGCAGCAGTGGCATCAGGCCCCCCTGGCGCTGGCGCGGGCGTCGCTGGATCGGCGCAGGAAGGCGCGGCGCGCCAGGCCCCACAGCCCTTCGCGGAAGAAGCGCGCGAAGATGATGACCAGCAGCGCGAATACGATCATCTGGATGTTGCCCGCGTCGCGCAGCAGTTCCGACGCGACGTACACCAGCACCGCGCCCAGGAGCGGCCCGACCAGCGTGCCCATGCCGCCGATCACCACCATGGCAATCACCATGCCCGTCTGCGTCACGATGCCGAGTTCCGGACTGACCAGCTGCGCGAAGGTGCCGTACAGGCCGCCGGCGAAGCCGCAGATGGCGCAGCTGACCAGGAAGGCCAGCGTCTTGTAGCGCACCACGTCGATGCCGCGGCTGGCCGCGCCGATCTCGTCGTCGCGGATGGCCTGCAGGAAGCGCCCCGGGCGCGCCCGCAGCAGCAGGAAGATCAGCAGCGTCACCGCCGCCAGCGCGGCCAGGAACAGGTAATAGTTGCCCACGCGGCTCTCCAGCAGCGCCGGCACGTGCAGACCCTGGTCGCCCCGCGTGAAGTCGATGGAGTTGTAGATCACCAGGCGCACGATCTCGGCGAAGGACAGCGTGGTCAGCGCCAGGTAGGGCCCGGACAGACGCAGCACGATGCGGCCCAGCACCAAGCCGACCAGTCCGGGCACCACCGCGGACAGCGGCAGGCCCAGCCACAGCGGCACCTGCCAGTGATAGGCCAGGAGACCAGTGGTGTAGCCGCCTAGCATGGCGAAGGCGGCCGGCGCCAGCGAGAACTGGCCGGCATAGCCCGCCAGCAGGTTCCAGCCGCAGGCCAGCATGGCGAAGTACATGCTGACGATCAGCACGCCCAGCCAGTACGGCGAGGACACGCCCAGCGGCAGCAGCGCCAGCACGGCCAGGAACGCCAGCGACAGCCGCATTTCCTGGGTCAGCTTGTTGCGCAGCAGATTGGGATGGGTCAGCGGATCCATGTTCAGACCTCCCGCGCGCGTTCGCCGAACAGGCCCTTGGGCCGGAACAGCAGGATCAGGATCAGCAAGGCCAGGCCGAAGGTGTCGCGGTAGTCATAGGACAGGTAGACCGCGCCGAAGCTCTCCAGCACCCCCAGCGCCAGCGCCGCGACGATGCTGCCGGGAATCGAGCCCATGCCGCCTATGACCACGATCACATAGGACTTGATCGCCGGAAACGCGCCCACGTCCGGCGCCGGGTTGATGACCGGCGCCAGCAGCGCGCCGGCCAGCGCCGCCAGCACGCCGGAGGCCATGAAGATGATGCTGCTGGCGCGCGCCGTGTCGATGCCGGCGATAGAGGCGCCCAGCCGGTTCTGCGCCACCGCCTGCACCTGCCGGCCCCACAGCGAGCGCTTGATGAAGAGCGCCAGCCCGATCAGCAGCACGATGGACAGGCCCGCGGTGATCAGCTTCTGGCCGCTCATCATGAAGGGGCCGATCGCCATGCGCGTCACGTCGGACAGCGCCGGGCCGCGCATGGGGTAGGGGCCCACGACCTTGTCCACCAGGTTGATCAGCAGCAGCGACAGGCCGAAGGTAACGACCACCGCGTACTCGTCCTTCATCAGCCCCCAGGAGCCGTAGCCCGCATACAGCGGACGCATCAGCCAGCGTTCCGTGGCCCAGCCCAGCAGCGCGCCAGCGGCGGCTGCCACGGGCAGCGCCAGCCAGGGCGGTACGCCCAGGGCCAGCGACACCAGGGTGTAGGTGTAGGCGCCTATCATGTAGAACTCGCCATGGGCGAAGTTCACGACCTTCAGGATGCCGAAGATCATGGTCAGGCCGACCGCCATCAGCGCGTAGTACAGGCCGATGATCAGGCCGTTGACGAACAGGTCCAATGCCAGCACTCGATTCTCCCTGGCGCCGGGGCGGGGCCCCGGCGCGTGTTGCGGTCACGGCGTGGAGGCGATCCAGCCTTCTTGCTGTCGGGGCAGCAAGCCGAAGACGCAGCGTGGGGGCGCCACTATTTCGGTTTGACCAGCTTGTCGACCTGCAGCGGCTGGCCGGTGGCCTGGATCAGCGTGGTCTTGCTCAGTGGCTGGTCCACCTCGGTCAGCTGATAGGTGACGTAGGGAATGTCGACCCACTGCTGGTAGGTGTAGCCGGGCTGCTGCGAGAACCCGAACTTGCCGCGCACGCCTTCGAACTGCATGCCTTGCAGCGCCTTGATGATGGCGGCGCTGTCGGTGGACTTGGCCTCTTCGATGGCGCGGGCGATCAGGAGCACCGAGTCCGCGGCCTGGAAGATCAGGCGATTGGGTTCGGTCTTGGCCTGCTTCTGGTAAGTGGCGGCCACGTCCAGGCCCATCTGCGGCATGGGCATCTGCGGGTGGTAAAGGCCGAAGGCCAGCATGTACTTGCCGGCTTCCTTCACGTTCTTCCAGAAGTCCGGATAGTCGGCGATGCCGGCGCCGTCGTAGAACCAGGTCTTGGCGCTGGGCGCCACGCCTTGTTCGTAGAGCTGGTTCATCAGGATGTAGGCGGCCGGCGGCAGCATGATGTTGACCACCAGGTCCGGCGGGCTTGCGCGCAACGGCAGCACGGCCGGCGTGAAGTCCTTGCCAGCGCGGTCCAGCGCCACGTACTTGTACTGGGTCTGCGGCGCGGCCTTCTTGAGGAACTCGCCCAGCAGCTTGGCCTGGCCGATACCGTAGTCGGTGTTCTCGGCGAAGGCGATCACGTTCTTGACCTTCAGCGCCGCGATGGTGTCGGCCATGGCGCTGGAGACGCGGGTGTTGTAGTTGGCCGGATTGAAGACTTCCGGATAGCCCTTGGCGCGCACGTCGTCGGACCAGCAATTGGTGTTGACGTAGGGCACCTTGTAGCGGTGCGCGACTTCGATTTCGGCCAGACAGACCGAGCTTTGGTGGCCGCCCGTCACGGCCACGACCTTGTCGCGCGAGATCAGTTTCTCGGCCGCCGCGCGGCCTTTTTCCGGAATGCCCTGGTTGTCTTCGTAGACGATCTTCAGCGGCCGGCCCAGCACGCCGCCCTTGTCGTTGATCATCTTGGCGATGATTTCCACGCCGTCCTTCACCTGGGTGCCTTGCACCACCGAGCCGGGCGGGGACTGCGCGATGCTCACGCCGATGACGACAGGATCGGCGCCGTGGGCGGCAGAGGCAAGTACGACCGCGGATACGGCTGCGGCTAAGCGGAGCAGTTTCATCGTGGTTTCCTTTTGGAAAGGATCAACGGCGATGCCGTCGCTCGCGCGGGCGAGGCGTCGGCGGGCGGGAACTCTGCTTGTTTGTAATCTTGTAGTACCGGTCTGACCAGTTAGGGCTTACCAGCATGGAGACCGTGGCCGGCGATGGCGCCGGCCCCGGCGGCGGCGTCAGGCCGCCAGCAGGCTTTCCACGCGGGCGGCGGTGTTCAGCACGCGCCAATCGGCGCCGCGCGCACCGGCGATCTGCAAGCCCAGCGGCAAGCCGTTGCGGCCGCTGCCGCAGGGCAGCGTCAACGCCGGCATGCCGGTCAGGTTGAAGGGCATGGTGAGGCCCGTGACGGCGGTGTGCAGCGGCACTTCGCGGCCCCCGATGGTGACCGCGCCGGCGCCGGAGCGCGGCGGCTCGATGCGCAGCGTGGGGGTGACCAGCACGTCCACCGACTGCATCGCCTGGTCGAACATGCGCGCCAGCGCGGCGCGGCCGCGCTGCGCCCGCGTGTACCAGGTGGCAGGGAAGAACTGGCCGATCTCCAGGCGCACGCGCACGTCGTCGCCCAGCGTCTCGGGCTGGTCGACCAGCCGGCGCCAGTGGATGTCGGTGGCTTCGCTGCACAGGGTGGCGAATTGCAGCGCCGCGCTGTGCTCGACGCCGGGCAGGTCCAGCGGCACCAGCGTGGCGCCGTCGGCCTGCATCCGCGCCAGCGCATGGTCGACTGCCTGCGCCACGTCCTCGGCCAGCGGGTCGTAGAAGTAATTGCGCGGCACGCCCACGCGCAGGCCCGTCAGCGCACCGGCGCTGACGGTGCGTTCGGCCTGGCCCGACATGATCGAATAGGCCAGGGCGGCATCCGCCACGCTGGCGGCAATGGGACCCAGGTGGTCCAGGCTGGCGCCCAGCGCCTGCGCGCCCTCGCGCGAAATGGCGTCGAAGGTGGGTTTGAAGCCGACCACGCCGCAGCAGGCGGCGGGGATGCGGATGGACCCTGCGGTGTCGGTGCCGATGGCCACGCGGACGATGCCGGCGGCCACCGCCGCGGCCGAGCCGCCGCTGGAGCCGCCCGCGGTATAGCCCGCCCCGCGCGGATTGCCGACCCAGCCGTAATGCGGGTTTTCGCTGGTGATGCCGTAGGCCAGCTCGTGCAGGTTGGTCGTGCCCACCACCAGCGCGCCGGCTTCGCGCAGCCGCGCCACGGCCAGCGCATCGTGCAACGCGGGCGGCGGCTTCAGGCCGCCGCTGCCGTTGGTCTGGGGAAAGCCTGCGACCTGCATCAGGTCCTTGACGGCGATCGGCACGCCCATCAGCGGCATGGCCGCGCCTTCGCGCAGCCTGCGCGCGGCCGCGGCCGCGGCGCCGTCCAGCGCCGGGGTGTCGGACAGGCTGATGAAGGCATTCAGGCCGGCCTGCTGCCGGGCTGCGGCCAGCGCGGCGCGGGCGGCGTCGGCGGCGCGCGCCGGGTCCTCGCGGCATTCGCGGGCAATGGCGGCGATGCCGCGGGCGTGGCGCGACACCGCGACGCCGCGGCCGGCCTGCGCGGCGGGCAGCCGTTCAGCGGGCGCGGCGGGCGGCGGCGCCAGGTAGCCCAGCTCGGCTTCCGGCGCCAGCGAGTCCAGCACGGTGAGTTCGGGCAGATTGACGCGCAGCCGGTCCAGCCAGGCCTGGCGGCGTTCGGAATAGGGGTAGTCAGCCAGTCGGGCCATGGCGTCGACGGCGCGGGCAAATCGATCGTAGAGGTCGGTCATGAGCGGCGCTATGTACGAGAGAGTGCGTGGGGCCCGCGGCCGTGCCGGGGCGCTTTGCAGTACGGCTTTATCCTAACCGGTCAGACCAGTTGAATGTCATAATGCCCAGGCAGTATATGGCTGTCAACGCCAAACCGGGCGGTAGCCGCGCACCCCTGCCTTGAGAATTCCGCGATGAACACCGTCGAACACATAGCCCAGCAGTTGCAGGCCCGCATCCGCCAGCGCGATTGGGCCGAGGCCGGCAAGCTGCCGGGGCAGCGCCAGCTGGCCGAGGAACTGGGCGTGAGCCGCGCCTCGCTGCGCGAGGCCATCACCATGCTGGAAGGGCTGGGACTGCTGCGCAGCGAAGCTGGCCGCGGCGTGTTCATCGCCCGGCCCGGCGAAAAAGGCCTGGGCAGCGCCTACGGCCGCTGGCGCTTCCAGGGCCGCTATGCCTTGCGCGACGTCTATCTGGTGCGCAACCAGCTGGAGGAGTTGGCCGCCGGCCTGGCCGCGGGCGTCGTCACCCAGGCGGGGCTGGCCCGCCTGCGCGCCACCATCACGCACATGGAGCAGGCCGCCGACGCTGGCGACCTGGTGGCCATGTCGGAAGGCGACCGCGCCTTCCACGCCTGCCTGTACGAGATCGCCGGCAGCCCCATGCTGCTGGACCTGGCCGAGAACATCGCCGAAGTGGTGGACGGCAGCCGGCAGGTCGCGTTCGCCGATCCGGCGCGCGTGCGCGAACCCATCTACGAACACGCGGCCATCATCGACGCGCTGGCCACCGGTTCCGCCGAGGCCGCGCGCCGGGCCATGCGCGCCCACATCTGCAACGTGGCCGACCGCGCGGGCCTGTCGCTGACGATCCCGGGCGCCTGAGTCTCCCTAGCGCTGTCCGTCGTGCACGGACACGGCTTGCTTGGTCAGTCCGCCCAGCCGCGAATGCACCCGGCCGCCCGTGCCCATGACCAGGGCGAACAGGATCTCGTTGGCGCGCGGCGCATCCTGGATGCCGATCTCGATGCTGTTGAAGTGGCTGCGCACATACGAAGCGTGGATGTAGTGCACCGGCACCATCATGCGGTAGCCGGCCACGGCCACGGCCTTGACGGCGGGCACCATGGCTTTGGGTTCGCCCAGCACGCTGCGCATGGCCCAGCCGCCGGCCTCGTGCCAGACCGCGCCATGCTCCATTTCGCCATCCAGGCCGACGATGGCGGCCTTGCTGTAGACCTCGATCTGGTCCTTGCCGCCCAACGTCTCGACCAGCTCGGTCGCCAGCAGCGTACCCAGGCTGCGCAGTTCCGCCATGAAGGGCATCAGGTCCGGTTCGTAGCGGCCGGCGTAGGGATTGCGGATGACGGCGCAGGACGCCGCCAGCTTGAGCGGGCGTTCGGGGGCCGGGCCGTTCTCGTGATACGTGGTCTCGACGATGAGGCAGCGTTTGCGGATATCGATCAGCGACATGCGGGGAATTCCTGGTAGCGGTTGAAAGAGGGCGTTCTATTGCGGCGGAATGCCGGTTTCCTTGACGATGGCGGCCCATTTGTCGATCTCGGCGCGCACGAAGCCGCCAAATTCGGCCGGCGTCTGCTGCTTGACGCTCAGGCCCTGGCGTTCATAGGTCTGCCTGAGTTCGCCGTTGGCCAGGGCGTTGTCCAGCGATTGCGACAGGCGTGCGACCACGGGCGCGGGCAGGCCGGCCGGACCCATCAGGCCGAACCACACGGTCAGGTCGAAGCCGGCGGCGCCGGTTTCGTTGAGCGTGGGAATGTCCGGGGCCAGCGGAAAGCGTTCGGGGGTGCTGACGCCGTAGGTCTTGACCTTGCCGGCGCGCGCCTGCTGCAGGCCGTTGGCCAGATCGGTGAAGGTAAGGTCGACGGTGCCGCCGATGACGTCGGTGAGCGCCTGCGGACCGCCGCGATAAGGCACTGGCGTGACGTTGATCTTGCCCATGGCCGCGAGCTTGGCGCCGAACACCTGCGCGCTGCCCGAGCCATAGGCATAGGTCAGCTTGCCCGGATGCTGGGCGCCGTAGGCAAACAGATCGGATACCTGGGTGCCCGGCATGCGCGGCGAACCCACCAGCAGATAGGGCGTTTCGGCGACTGCGCCGATGGGCGTGAGGTCGGTGGCGGGGTTGTAGGGCAGGTCCTTGAACAGGCTCACGCCGCTGGCCGCCGTGGACACGCCCACCACCACCAGGGTGTAGCCGTCGGGCTTGGCGCGGGCCACGTCGTGGGTGCCGATGATGCCGTTGGCGCCGGGCTTGTTCTCCACCACCACCGGCTGGCCCAAATCGTCGGCCATGGCCTTACCCAGGCTGCGCGCCACCACGTCGGTGATGCTGCCTGGCGGAAAGGGCACGACCATGCGGATGGGGTGGTCGGGATAGCCCGCGGCGCCGGCGGGCGCGAGCGGCGCGCCCAGAACCAGCGCCAGCGCAAGCGCGGCGGCGGATCGTTTCATACTTGTCTCCTGTGGATCTCGTTATCGTTGGAGTCCGGCGCTTCAGGCCGGCGCCGGGGCTTCCAGGCCTTGCAGGTAGCGGTGGATTTCGGTGTTGTCGACGCCGGCGGGCATGTCGGCAAGCGCGCGCTGCCACAGGGCCGTGCACAGCGACAGCTGCGAGGCCGGAACGCCGGCCAGGGTCTGCAGCGCATCGGCGGTGCGCAGGTCCTTGGCCATCAACGCCAGGGCAAAGCCGCCGTTGTAGCTGCCGGGCACGATGAACTGGCGCAGCTTGGTTTCGGTGGCGACGTTGCGGCCGCTGGAGGCGTTGAGCACGTCGGTGAACACCTCCAGGTCCAGGTCCATGCGCTGCGCGATCAGGAGCGCTTCGCTGGCCGCCAGCAGGCCGGCCGCGTAGACGTAGTTGTTCAGCGCCTTCATGGCATGGGCGGAACCCACGGCGCCGGTGTGGATGAGCGAAGCGCCCATGCGCGAGAGCAGCGGGCGCACGCGCGCCAGGCCGTCGGCATCGGCGCCCACCATGATGGCCAGGGTGCCGGCGGCCGCCTTGGCCACCGCGCCCGACACCGGGGCATCGATGAGGGTCACGCCCGCCGCGCGCAACAGCGGCGCCAGCCGCAGCGTTTCGGCCGGGTTGGACGAACCCATGTCCAGCAGCACGGAGCCGGGGCGCATCACGCCCGCCAGTCCGTGTTCGCCTTCGATCACCGCGTTGGTGACGGCGCTGTCGGGCAGCATGGTGATGACCACGTCGCAGGCGGCCAGCGCCTGCAGGCCGGCGGCCGGTTTGAGCGTCTGGTTCCAGGCGGGGTGGTCCGCCAGGCGCTCCAGGCGCGCGGGGTCGCGGTCATACGCCAGGATGTTGTAGCGCTCCTCGCCGCGGGCGAGGTTTTCCAGCATGGGCAGGCCCATCATGCCCAGGCCCACGAAACCTACTGTGAGTGTCATGCATTCCCTTTATCGAATCGTCCTGGAAAGCGCGCCAGGAGCCATCTGGGATGCTAATGAATGCGTGATTTCAGCGCTTATGCTAAGTTGGCCAGGGGTTATAACAAACGATTATCGGATCAGCCATGCGATTCAAGCTCAGGCAGATGGAAGCGTTCCGGGCGGTGATGCTGACCGGTTCCATGAACGGTGCGGCCAAGCTGCTGTTCGTGTCGCAGCCCGCGGTCAGCCGCCTCATCGCCCATACCGAGCAAAGCCTGGGCCTGCAACTGTTCGAACGCGACAAGGGCAAGCTCACGCCCACCCCTGAAGCGCAGCGCCTGTTCCAGGAGGTGGGGCCGTTGTTCGACGAAGCCCTGCGCATCGACGAACTGGCGCGGGACCTGGCCGAGCGGCCGGAGGGCGCGTTGACCCTGTGTTCCAGCCCCAGCCTGGCGTTGAACTTCGTGCCGCCCGTGATCGCGCAGTACATGGAGCTGTACCCCGACGTCAGGCTCAAGTTCCACACCACGCTGCTGTCCGACATGGCGCACGAACTGTTGGGACGCAAGGCGGAACTGGCCGTGTCGGTGCTGCCGATAGACCATCCCAACCTGGTGGTCGAGCCGCTGGCCACCGGCGAGATGGTTTGCATCCTGCCGCAAGGCCATGCCCTGGCCGCAAGGCGGGCGGTCAGCCTGGCCGAGCTGGCCGAGTGCCGGCTGATCCTCTACAACCGCAACATCCCGTTCGGACAGTTGGTGGCCGCGGCCTTCCAGCGTGCCGGCGTAAGCTGGAATCCGGCCGTGGAAATCGTGCGCGCCGAACTGGCCTGCGCCCTGGTGCGGGTGGGTGCGGGCGTGGCCATCGTCGACGAGTTCTCGGTCGGGCAGCAGGGCTGGCCCGGCGTGGTGACGCGGCCGCTGCGCGAGTCCATCCCGCTGTCGCTGAGCCTGGTGCGTTCGCGCTTCGAGCGCCCCGGCCGCCAGGTGCAGCGCTTCGTGCGCCTGATCAAAGAGCACGCGCGGACCTCGCGCAAGCCGGGCCGCGCCCGGCCGGCGGCGTAGCCGGCATCCGCAGGGAACGGACAGCCGGCGCATTTTCCGGACACGCCTGTTGGACCTGGCGCAAGCTTGCCTCGAATAAGCGCAGTTTGCGGATAGCGTCGGCCGGATCCGGCTAACGCGGCCGCGGCGCGCGGCGCCAGTATTCGCCTCACTCAATCAGCCAACGGTGAGGTGATGCGATGAAGGGTCTGGACAATAAAGTGGCCATCGTGACCGGCGGCGCCACGCTGATCGGCGCGGGCGTGGTCGCCGCGCTGCGCGCCTACGGCGTGCGCGTGGCGCTGTTCGATATCGACGCGGCCGGCGGCGAACGCGTGGCCGCCGCCGATCCGGCCGGCACGCGCTTCTGGCCGGTGGACATCGCGGAGGACGCGCAACTGGAGCGCGGCGTGGCCGATGCCGCGGCGCATTTCGGCCGCATCGATTTTCTCGTCAACCTGGCCGCGACCTACCTGGACGACGGCGCCGCATCGGGCCGCGCCGACTGGCTGCGCGCGCTCGACGTGAACGTGGTCAGCGCCGTGATGGCCGCGCGCGCGGTCCATCCGCATCTGCTTGCCGCCGGCGGCGGGGCCATCGTCAATTTCACCAGCATCTCCTCGCGCGTCGCGCAGACCGGACGCTGGCTCTATCCGGTGTCCAAGGCGGCGCTGCTGCAGGTCACCCGCAACATGGCGATGGACTATGCCGCCGACGGCATACGCGTCAACTCCGTGTCGCCAGGCTGGACCTGGTCGCGCGTGATGGACGAGCTGACGCAGGGCGACCGCGCCAAGACCGACCGGGTGGCCGCGGACTACCACCTGCTGGGCCGCGCCGGCGATCCGGCCGAAGTGGCAGAGGTGGTTGCCTTCCTGCTTTCAGACCATGCCAGCTTCGTCACCGGCGCCGACTACGCGGTGGACGGCGGCTATTCCGCCATGGGCCCCGAACAGGCCAAGCCCGCGATTCCGCGCCTGGCCGCCTAGCCATACAAAGGAGAACAGACATGCGTCGAATCGCGATCGTGGGTGGAGGGCAGGCCGGCCTGCCCCTGGCGTTGGGACTGCTGGACAAAGGGTATGAAGTGACTGTCGTCACCAACCGCGAGCCGGACGATATCCGGCGCGGCAAAGTGATGTCCAGCCAGTGCATGTTCGATGCCTCGCTGCAGGTCGAGCGTGACCTGGGTTTGAACCAGTGGGAGGCCGACTGTCCGACCGTCGACGGCATCGGCCTGGCGATACCGCATCCTGAGCGGCCCGGCCACAAGCTGATCGATTGGGTCGCGCGCCTGGACCGTCCCGCGCAGGCGGTGGACCAGCGCATCAAGATGCCGGCCTGGATGGAACTGTTCGCCGCGCGCGGCGGCCGGCTGCTGATCCAGGACGGCGGCGTGGCCGAACTCGAATTGCTGGCGGCCTCGCACGACCTGGTGTTGCTGGCCGCGGGCAAGGGCGAGGTGGTCAAGCTGTTCGAGCGCGATGCGCTGCGCTCGCGCTTTGACCGGCCGCAGCGCGCGCTGGCGCTGACCTATGTGCACGGCATGCGCCCGGCGCCGGAGCATTCGCGCGTCGCCTTCAACCTGATTCCGGGCGTGGGCGAGTACTTCGTGTTCCCGGCGCTGACCGTCAGCGGTCCCTGCGAGATCATGGTGTTCGAAGGCGTACCCGGTGGTCCGATGGATTGCTGGCGCGACATCAAGTCGCCGCAGGAGCATCTGGCGCAAAGCCTGCATATCCTGCACGCCTATCTGCCCTGGGAGGCCGAGCGCTGCAGCGCGGTGGAGCTGACCGACGCCAACGGCATCCTGGCCGGCAGCTTCGCGCCCACGGTGCGCAAGCCGGTGCTGACCTTGCCGTCGGGCCGGCTGGTGTTCGGCCTGGGCGATGCGGTGGTGACCAACGACCCGATCACGGGGCAGGGCTCTAACAACGCCACCAAGGCCTGCGCCGTGTACCTGGACGCGATCCTGTCGCATGGCGACGCCACCTTCACGGCGGAATGGATGCAGCGCACCTTCGAGCGTTTCTGGGACTACGCGGGCGCGGTGGTGGAATGGACCAATTCGATGTTGTTGCCGCCGCCGCCTCACCTGCTCAAGCTGCTGCAGGCCGCGGACCACACGCCGGCGATCGCCAGTACCATCGCCAACGGCTTCAACCATCCGCCGTCGCTGTACCCCTGGTGGGGCGACGCCACGGCCTGCGAAGCCTTCATCGCGGCGCAGCCGGCGCGGGCGGCGGCATGAAGCCCGATTGCGCGGCGGGCCTGCCCCTGGACTGGGGCTGCACCGATCTGCACCCCAAGGTCCTGCGCGGCGTGCTCGGCAGCTATCCGACCGGCGTGGCCATCGTCGCCACGCGCTGTCCGGACGGCCGCCGGGTCGGGCTCACCATCAACTCCTTCGCCTCGCTGTCGCTGGACCCGCCGCTGGTGTTGTGGAGCCTGGTGAACCATTCGCCCAACCTGGCGGCGTTCCGCGATTGCAGCCACTTCACCATCAGCGTTCTGGCCTGCGGCCAGGAAGAGTTGGCAATGCGCTTTGCCAGTTCCGCGGTGCCGGACAAGTTCGCGGGGGCGCCCGTGCACGATGTGCCCGAAGGCGTGCCCGCCATCGAAGGGGCGGTGGCCACCCTGGTCTGCGCCAACGACCAGCAAAGCCCCGCGGGCGACCATCTGCTGTTGTTCGGCCGGGTGCTACGCGTGGCCAGCGTGGCGGCCACGCCCCTGGTGTTCCATGCCGGGCGCTTTACCGCGCTGACCGCCGCGTAGCGGCCCACTTTCATCGGAGCGCATCATGCCCCTGGAGTCAGAGGCGCAGGTCATCATCGTCGGCAGCGGCATGAATTCGCTGGTCTGCGCCGCCTTGCTGGCGCAGCGCGGCAAGTCCGTGCTGGTGCTGGAACGCAACGACAGGCTGGGCGGCTGCATCCGCACCGAGGAGCTGTTCCCCGGCTACCGCCACGACGTGCTGTCCTGCTGGTATCCGCTGTTCATGGGCAGCCCGGCCTACGCGGCGCTCAAGCCCGCGCTGCACGAGGCCGGGCTGGAATTCATGCAGGGCGAGTACGCCACCGGGTTGGTGCTGCCCGACGGCTCGGGCCTGGCCTTGAAGCAGGACGTGGCGGACAGCGCGCGGCGGCTGGATGCCTGGGCGCCCGGCGACGGCGCGGCCTTCGGTGCGATGGCGCAGCGCCTGTTCGGCGAGGACGCGGCGCTGACCTTCGGCCTGCTGGGGCAGAACCCCTACGGCGCGGGCATGCTCAAACTGCTGTTCGGCGAATGGCGCAAGCGCGGCATGGACGGCCTGGCGGCCTTTGCCGCCGACTCGATGGAGAGCTTTCGCCGCTGGTCCGAACGCGCGCTGCAGTCGGATGCCGCGCGCGCGCTGATCGCGCCCTGGGTGCTGCACACCGGCCTGGGTCCGGACGACGCCTGTTCCGCGCTGATCGGCAAGCTGACTTTCGCCGCGGTGGTGGCCGGCGGCATGCCGGTGGTCAAGGGCGGCGGCAGCGGCGTGGTGGACGCGCTGGCCGCCGTCATCGAACGGCACGGCGGCCACTGGCAGACTGGCGTCGAGGTCGAACGCGTCATCACTAGCGGCCAGGGCAAGCGGCGCCGTGCGGTGGGCGTGCTGGCGGGTGGACGCGAGTATCGCGCGACAGAAGCCGTGGTCTGCAACGTGACGCCCGGCCAGTTGTACGGGCGGTTGCTGCCCGATGCGCCACCCGCCGTGCGCGAACGCGCCGCCGGCTATCGCTACGGCCGCGGCGGCATGCAGATCCATTTTGCGCTGAACGCGCCGCCGGACTGGCTGACGCCGGAGCTGCGCTACGTGCCGCTGGTGCACCTGACCGAGAGCATGGAGCAGGTCTGCGCCTCGGTGACCGAGGCCAACAACGGCCTGCTGCCCGCGCGTCCCACGCTGGCCATCGGCCAGCCCGTCGCGGTCGACCCCACGCGCGCGCCGCCCGGCGGCTGGATCCTGTGGGTGCAGATGCAGGAACTGCCGGCGCGGATCAAGGGCGATGCCGCGGGCGAGCTGACCGCGCCCGCCGACGGCCGCTGGAACGAGGCCTTGCGCGAGGCGATGGCCGACCGGGTGCAGGCGCGCATGGAGCGCGTGATGCCAGGCCTGGCGCGGCGCATCGTCGGCCGGCGCGCGTACTCGCCGGCGGACCTGGAAGGGCTGAACTGCAATCTGGTGGGCGGCGATCCCTACTCGGGCGTGTGTTCGCCCGACCAGTTCTTCTGGCTGCGGCCCTTTGCCGGCGGCCAGGGCGCGCGCGGCCACCGCACGCCGCTGCGCAATCTCTTTCACATCGGCGCCGCCACCCACCCGGGCCCCGGCCTGGGCGGCGGCTCCGGCTATCTCGTCGCACAACAAATAGGCAGGAGGGGAACATGAACGGACACCTGAAACTCCGGCGGCTGGCCAGCGCCTTGGCATTGGCGCTGGCCAGCGCGGGGGCCCAGGCCACCGAGGGCGGCGGCCTGGGCATCTACCCGGACGGCCTGGAAAACTTCATGTCGGGCGCGCTGCCGCCGCCGGGCGTGCACATGCTGGTCTATGCTGGCGGGGCGCGCTACGACACGCTGCGAGGCAATGACGGCCAGCGCGTGCCGGTGCCCGGCTTCAAGGTGGACGTCAACGTGCTGGCCCCGCGCCTGATCTGGGTCACGCAACAGCAGGTCATGGGCGGACAGCTGGCCTTCCACGCCATCGCGCCGCTGCTGGATGTGACCGCCAAGGCGGCCGGACAGCGCAACCGCAGCACCGGCCTGGGCGACATGACGCTGGGCGTGGCGCTGGGTTATCACCCGTCCGAAAGCCTGCATTACGTAGTGGGGCTGGACATGTACGCACCCACCGGCGAGTACGACCGCAAGGACCCGTCCAGCCTGGGCAAGAACTACTGGACCGCGCAGCCGGTGTTCGCATTGAGCCGCATCAGTCCGGACGGTTTCAACGCCGACCTGAAAGTCATGTACGACTTCAACTTCACCAATTCCGCCACTGACACGCGCTCGGGCCAGGCCCTGCACGCCGACTACGCGCTGGGCTGGGGCGTGGGCAAAGGCTGGGTGCTGGGGGTGGGCGGCTACGCCTTCCAGCAGGTCACGGACGACAGCGGCCCCAACAGCGCCGCCGGCCGCGCCCGGGCTTTCGGCTTCGGTCCATCGGTGCGGTACATGAACGAAAAGGGTTGGCTGTTTACTGCGAAGTGGCAGCAGGATTTCAAGGTCAAGAACCGGCCCGAAGGGGCGCAGCTGTATGTGAAGCTGGGGATACCGTTCTAGGTCTGGCGGCAGCACTGGAAGGCCCTGGCTGTCGTTCTCTGCAGGGCTGTTCTGCTGGTATCGTTGCGCTGTCGACGGGACGGGGCAGGGACATGAATCTGTACGAAGCGATACGCTGGGGCAACGAATCCGAGGACCCGTACACAGGTGGTCCGGATGGCGCGGATACCTGCTTCCTGGTGCGGGCGGAATCTGTCGAAGAGGCCGGACGGCTTGCGGATGCGGCATTGCGCGGCGCCCGGGGCGGGCTGGCGGACTGGGCCCAGGTTCTGCACTTGCTCGGCACGGAACAGGCCACGGACAGTGAGCCTCGAATCCTGCGCGGACCCTATTTGCAGCACGCTTACCGGTACGGCTGGCGTCACTGGAGCCGGGACGAGGCGATGGCGCCGTGGATTGAACAGCCGTAGGCCCGGGGCGTTCAGCGTGCAGACCTGTTTCGCCGTTCGATCTCCGCTACGGCCAACAGGATGACTTCGGCCTTGACCAGCGAGTCGTCGCTATCGGCTTTTTCCAGCAGGTCATCGATCTGCGCGCGTAGATAGCGGCAGTCGCTGGGTTCGCCTTTGGGATTGATCTTTTTTACCTCGACCCGTATCCGGGAGACCCAGTCGCGCTCGGCCTGAGCCAATTTTCCCAGACGTACTTGACGCTTGTTTGCCGCCGCGACCGCTTCTTCAGTGCCCACGGCATCCATCGTCAGGAGCGCAAGCTTTCTTCCATCCAGGGGCGCCTGAGAGAGTGGCTTGTCCAGGATCGCTTCCGCCGTTGCCAGCGACGACAGTTTATCGAGGTCCGCGCTTGGAACCTCGACGGCGCAGGCGCCAGCAGCTGCGATGTGCGAGGCGGCCCGCTGGCCTTGCGAGAGTTTCTGCAGGCGGGGTGACAAGCCATCCACGGCCGCGCGCCTGGCCTTGGCGTTTGCCTCGCCCGAGCGCAAGGCGTCACTCGAAGCCTCGAACGCCTTCATCTCGGCATCCTCCCCGGCAGATGCTGGGCTCATGACCAGCGACACGCAAAGAAGAAGACTGCTTTTCAGTGTTTTCATCGCGTTTCCTTGCAGGGGCTGCGCCGGACCGGCGGACTTTCTTCTGCGCGAGTTTCGTGGAAACACGGGCTCCGCGCCATAGAGGCCGGCAAGCCAGCCAAGCACGCGTTGTTGGGATGCAACTGCAAGTCCGCTCCCGCATGGGGGCTTCGGGCTTCACTCATCAATCCGCCCGATGTTGGAATAGCATGCGGCTTGGGGATTCGCGCAGCAGATGCGCACGGGGAACATGATGAAAAGAACAATTTCGGCGCTGGCGTTTTGCTTGTGCGGCGGATTTGCCGCGGCACAGAACACGGGCAGCAGTTTTGAAGTGCAGGAGCCGATGCGCGACTCGTTGGGCTTTCCGATGGGGAGCGATGGCGGTCAGGAGTGGCTGGGCGACAAGGCGGTCGCGCACATGGGTTTCATTGCCGCTTGCAAGCTGTATCCGGCAGACGGGCCGGAGGTCCAGGGGATGGTGGCCATGGCCCTGGCGCAAGCGAGCCTGGGCATGGACCTGGCCCGCGCGCCGACGGACCCGGCCGCGCTGCGCGCCAGGCTCTCCCAGCGCTTGAATTCCCAGGAAGGGCGCAAGGACGCGGCGGAAAAAATCCAGGCCATGCGCAAGCGGGTCCTTGCCGAGCAGGCGCATGCGGGCAAGTTGATAGACGCCTCCGTGGGTTTCACGGGCAAGAATCCGAATCCTTGCGAGCTTGAACGGCACTACGCGCGTCAGTTCCTGACAAAGCACAAGGACGGCGCCATGAAGGCCGCTCCCAAGATCAATCAGCTCGCGCGTGAGGTCATGGCGCAGGATGCCTCTGCCAAGGCCAAGCCGGCCGCGCCAGCCCGACCCTGAAGCGGCGCCGCTTCACCCGCGCCGCCGCAGGCTCTGACTTGGACTTACGCCGTAGCGTTCCTTATATCCGGCGCTGAAGCGCCCCATGTGCGCGAAGCCCCAGCGCAGCGCCACGCCGGCGATGTTGCGGCTTTCGCCCGAGACCAGCTCGGCGTGCGCGCGCTCCATGCGCAGGTCGCGCAGGTAATGCATGGGACTCACGCCCAGGAATTCCTTGAATCCCGCGTACAGGCTGCGCACGCTGACGCCGGCGATGCGCGCCAGCTGTTCGGCGCTGACGGGTTCGTGCGCGTGCGCCTGCAGGTAATCCTGGACGCTGCGCACGTGGCGCGGCAGCACCGCGCCGCGGCGGCCGGGCAGGGCGCCGGCATAGTTATGGGGCTGGGCCGACAGCAGGGTGGCGGCGACCAGCTGTTCCATCTGGTGCACGATGAGCTTGTGCTCGGCCAGGTTGGCATGCTGCGTCGAGCAGTCCAGCAGATAGCTCATCAGGCAGCGCCAGGCGGGACATTCGCGCCAGCGGAATCCCAGTTGGAAACGTAGCGGCCGGTCCAGCGCACAGCCCAGATGGCCCATCAGCGTGCGTTCCAGCAGCGAACGGCCCACGCGCAGCATGAACTGGTCGTTGTCGTCGGCCCAGCGCATGGCCAGGTCGTCGTCCGGGCTGACGACCGAGGCGACCTCGGGCGTCGAATCCAGCTGCTGGGGGCCGCTGCTGATGCGGGCGCAGCCCGACAGCGGCATCTGCACCAGGAAGAAGTCCTCCAGCGGACCGGGACGGATCTCGACGTTGGCGCCGTAGCGCAGGCGGTTCAGCGAGACCTCGCCCAGCGGCTGGTGGTGCATGCGGGCGTCCAGGCGCTGCAGCGCGCCGACCACGCCCAGGTGGTGCGGACGCATGACGCGGCCGACCATGGAACGGGCTTCGTCCAGATCGCCGGAGGCGAACAATTGCTGCGCCGGCAGGCCCAGGACCGATTCGATCCGCGGCGCGGCCGGCGGCCAAGTCGTGCTGGTGGCGGACTGCATCGTGTCGAGCATGGGGAAACTCCACTGCCGGGGCCTTGAAGGCTTTGATAGTAAAGCTGCGCCGGACAGGGCGGACTGGTGGAAAACCCGTCCAGAGGCAGGGGGCGCTATCCGTTTTTTGCGGCGGCTGTCCGGTGTGCGCAGAAAAACAGTCGAGATTTATATTGACAACCAGTTTCCATAGTTGGAAACTGGTTGTCAATTAAACCGAAAGACCGGGAGGCCAGCAATGAATCCAACCAAGGAAGAACGGCTCACCGGGGTGATCCTGACCTTGTTCCAGTTGAACGGCGCGCTGCTCGATTGGGGCGATGCCTTCGTCGCGCCGCAGGCGCTGACCAGCGCGCGCTGGCAGATGCTGGGCGCCCTGGCGTTGGCGGGACAGCCTCTGAGCGCGCCGCAGGTCGCCGCCGCCATGGGCGTGACGCGCCAGGGCGCGCAGAAGCAGCTCAACCTGCTGTCCGAGGCGCAACTGGTGGAGGTCCGCCCCAATCCGCAACACAAGCGCTCGCCGCTGTACCGGCTGACCGATGAGGGGCGGCGCGTCTATGGCGCCATCGACGCGCGCTGGAAGGAGCGCGCGCGCCAACTGGCCGGCGGCTTCAGCGCCGCTGAACTGGAAACGGCGGGGAGGGTGCTGGCGGGCCTGCTGGCCGCGCACGTTCCCGCGCACGGGGAGCAAGGTCATGAAACATAGAATCCATGCCGCTGCCGCCATGTCGACGCTGCTGTTTCTGGCGGCGTTCTGGATTTCGACGGTGGTGTCCGAACTGTTCCTGACCGCGTCCGCGGTGGCCCAGGTCAAGCTTGCCATCGCGTATGCGCTGTTGGGTTTCGTGCCCGTCATGATGCTGACCGCCGCCAGCGGTTTCCTGATGGGCGGCAAGGGCAGGCATCCGCTGCTGTTGGCCAAGCGCAAACGCATGCCTTTCATCGCGGCCAATGGTTTGCTGATTCTGGTTCCCGCGGCGGTGTTCCTGGCGCTGCGCGCGCAGGCGGGCTTGCTGGATGGGGTGTTCTACGGGGTGCAGGCGGTGGAGCTGGCGGCAGGCGCGGCCAACCTGACGCTGATCGGATTGAACATCCGCGACGGCCTCAGGCTGGGCCGCTTGCGGCGGGGCGCGCGAGAGCAGGGCCGGTCCTAGCCTCCCGTCCCGCTGTGCGGGGCGAGAGGCCAGCCGGCCCTGTTGCCTCAGTGCATCTTGCCGTAGCGGCCGGCGTTGAAGTCCTGGATCGCTTCAACGATCTCCGCCTGCGTGTTCATCACGAAGGGGCCGTAGCCGACCACTGGCTCGTCGATGGGCTCGCCGCTCAACACCAGGAACACCGCGTCGTTGTTGGCTTCGACGGTGATGTCCTCGCCCTCCAGGGAGAACAGCGCCAGCTGCGCATCGCGCGCCACGGTTTCGCCGTTGACCAGCACCGTGCCGCGCAGCACCACCAGCATGCTGTTGCGGCCCTCGGCGACGGGGAAGGTCGCCGACTTGCCGGCGGCCAGCCTCACGTCCCACACGTCCATCGGCGTGAAGGTGCGCGCCGGTCCCGCGTGGCCCGCGTAATTGCCCGCGATCACGCGCAGCGTGCCCGCGCCGTCAGGCAGTTCCACCGCCGGGATGTCCGCGTCGAGGATGCCCTGGTAGCCGGCCGGCGCCATCTTGTCCTTGGCGGGCAGGTTGACCCAGAGCTGCACCATTTCCAGCTCGCCGCCCTTGCGGGTGAAGGCGTGGGAATGGAATTCCTCATGCAGGATGCCGGAGGCCGCCGTCATCCATTGCACGTCGCCGGGACCGATGACGCCGCCGTTGCCGGTGGAATCGCGGTGCTCGACTTCGCCGCTATAGACGATGGTCACGGTTTCAAAGCCGCGGTGCGGATGCTGCCCGACGCCGCGCGGATGCTCGGCCGGCTCGAACTGCGCCGGTCCGGCGTAGTCCAGCAGCAGGAACGGGCTGGTGTTCTTGCCTTTGTCGTTGTAGGAGAACATGGAGCGCACCGGGAAGCCGTCGCCCACCCAGTGGGGACGGGGGCTGGCATGCAATCCGAGGATCTTCTTCATGGTCGTATTTCCTGTTGCGCGGCCCCATCGGGGCCGTTCGTCATGATTAATAAGATAAGGGCGCCACCTCTTCGGCGGTAGTCCCCGGCATTGATAAGCACTGTTCCATGAATCGGACAGTGGGGCCGGAACTCGCGGCTGGCGTATCCTTCGGGCATGGAAGACGGCATGAATACGGCCCTGGCGGGCGGCAACAACGATCAGGTCCAAGGCTTTGCCCCGGTGGCGGGGGCTGGCGCGCGCGTGCTGGTGCTGGGTTCGATGCCTGGCGTGGCGTCGCTGCGGCAGGGCCGCTATTACGCGCATCCGCGCAACGCCTTCTGGCCCATCGCGGCCAGCGTCTTCGGCTTCGATCCCGGCCTGGACTATGCGCAGCGCTTGCAGGCCCTGCAAGCCGCTGGCGTCGCCTTGTGGGACGTGCTGCAAGCCTGCGAGCGTCCCGGCAGCCTGGACGCCGATATCCGCGGCGACACCCTGGTCGCCAACGACTTCGCCGCATTCCTGGAACGCCACCCCGGCATCGTCCGGGTCTGCTTCAACGGCGCCAAGGCCGCGGCGCTGTACCGGCGCCACGTGCTGCCCGGGCTGGCCGCCCCGTTGGAATACATGGACCTGCCGTCGACCAGCCCGGCGCATGCGGCGGCGTCGTTCGAGCACAAGTTGGCTGCCTGGGGCCGGGCGCTCAAGATCGAGGATTGACGGGTTGGGCCGCAGACCGGCTCCGGGTTTACACTTATCCGTCCCCGGTTTGATACTTATCAAGCCCCTATATAACTCCAAGTGATAAGTTAATTCCTGTAACAGAATTAACGCTTGGAGAAGCACTATGAGTACCCCCGCCAGCCCCCCGGAACCGCCACTCCCGGGTAAACGTGGCTTCCTGAAGGGCTTATTGGGGTTGGGGGCCGCGGCCACCGTCATACCCATCCGCGCCGAGGCCGCCGGCATCAACGGCCAGCCGCCGCGCCGCCCCGGCATGGCGGGCAAGCGCTACGGCATGGTCGTGGACATGCGCAAGTGCATCGGCTGCCAGTCCTGTACGGTCAGCTGTTCCATGGAGAACCTGCCTCCGATCGGGCAGTTCCGCACCACCGTCCTGCAATACGAAGTCCTGCCCGACGCCGGCGGCCCCGCCTCCATGGTGATGCTGCCGCGCCTGTGCAACCACTGCGACAACCCGCCTTGCGTGCCCGTCTGTCCGGTGCAGGCCACCTTCCAGCGCGAAGACGGCATCGTGCTGGTCGACAACGAGCGCTGCGTGGGCTGCGCCTATTGCGTGCAGGCCTGTCCCTACGACGCCCGCTTCATCAACCACGAAACGCAGACCGCCGACAAATGCACCTTCTGCGAGCACCGCCTGGAAGCGGGGCTGCTGCCGGCCTGCGTGGAAAGCTGCGTGGGCGGCGCGCGCGTCATCGGCGACATGAACGATCCCGACAGCGCGATTTCCAGGCTGCTGGTCGAGCACAAGCAGGACATCAAGGTGCTCAAGCCCGAAATGAAGACCGATCCCCACGTCTATTACATCGGCCTGCCCGATGCGTTCGTCCATCAGGTCGACGGCCAGGCCGGCGTGCGGCTGGCTGGCGGCCATTGAGCCATTGAAGGGGATGAGCATGCAGATCTCTGAATTGTTGACGCCGGTCTACGACGCCGCCTGGCTGCCGTGGGCCGTGCAGTACTTCTTCCTCATCGGCATCAGCGCCACCACCGCGCTGACCGCCGCGTTTGCGGCCTTTGGCAGCGCGGGCTCGCCTGCCCGCCGCCTGCTGCCCGCGGCCGTGACGGTGCTGCTGGTCAGCGCCATCGCCGCGCCCGTGTCGCTGTTGGCGGACCTGCACCAGCCGGGCCGCTTCTGGCACTTCTACGCGCATGTCACGCCCTGGTCCTGGATGTGGCTGGGCGCCTTGCTGCTGCCGGTGTTCGTGACCCTGGCGCTGCTGTTCTGCGCCGCCTGGTGGTGGGGCCGCATCGGCTGGGTGCGCGTGCTGGGCATGGCGCTGGCGGTGTCGGCGCTGTCCATCCTGGTCTATACCGGCGCGGAAGTGATGGTGCTGCGTTCGCGGCCGTTGTGGCACACGGTGTTCCTGCCGGTGAACTTCGCGTTGACCGCCTGGCTGGGCGCGTTGGGGGCCATGTTCCTGGTGGGCCGCTGGCTGCGCGGCGGTACGCAGGCCATGCCGGTGGAACTGTTGCGCAGCCTGAGCGTGACCGCGGTGGTGATGATGGCGCTGGGCGCCGGCGCCTGGGCGCTGCTGGGCCTCTTGGGCATGGATCCTTCGTTCGACGCCGCGCTGCGGCTGTTCGCGGAGTTTCCGATCTGGCGCGTCAGCCTGGCGGGTGCGGTGGCGACCGGCTTCTGCATGATCGCGCTGTTGCAGCGTCCGGCGCGCACGCTGGCCGCGCCGCTGCCTTCAGCCGCGCTGGCGCTGACCATGCTGGCGGCCGCGTGGATCTTCCGCTGGGTGGTCTTCATGAGCGTGCAGGGCGTGCCGAAGTACGGCGCCGGCCTCTATCTGTACGACATGCCCTGGGGCAGCGATGGACTGCTGGGCATGGTGGGCGTGTTGGGCCTGTGCGTGGCGCTGATCGCCGCCGTGACCTACGCGCTGGAGCTGTTTCCGGCGCGCACGCGCGGCCTGGCGGCCTGAGCGCCGCCGCCTGGGCCTGTGTGTGCACAGGTCCTAGACGAAAGAACATGGAATGAAAGCAATGGACAAGCAACACGAAGACGACAAGCGCGGCGCCCCGCCGGACGAGGCCGCCGATCAACCGCGCGACGAGGCGCGGCGCAAGATGATGGTGCGCGGCGGCGTGGTCGCCGGCGGCATGGCGGCGTTCGCGGCGGGCTACGGCGAGACCGTGGTCCGGGCCGTGAAGGGCCTGGCGCAAGGCACGGCGGGCGTGCCCACGGCGCATGCCGTGCGCGGCAATTCGCTGACGCCGGAATTCCGCATCGATCCCTTGACCGGCGTGCTCAGCGCGCAGCCGGGCCAGACGGTCAGCCCCTCCAGCTGCCTGGGCTGCTGGACCCAGTGCGGCGTGCGCCTGCGCGTGGATACGCGGGAAAACCGCATCCTGCGCGTGGCCGGCAACCCTTACCATCCGCTGGCCACGACCCGGCCGGCCGCGATGGAAGCGCCGGTGCGCGAGGTCTACGCGCAACTGGGCGGCGACAACGGCCTGGAAGGGCGCGCCACGTCCTGCGCGCGCGGTTCGGCCATGCTGGAGCAGATGAACAGCCCGTTCCGCGTGCTGCAGCCGCTCAAGCGCGTGGGCAAGCGCGGCGAGGGCAAGTGGCAGACGATCTCGTTCGAACAGCTGGTGCAGGAAGTCTGCGAAGGCGGCGACCTGTTCGGCGAAGGCCAGGTGGACGGCCTGCGCGCCATCTTCGACCGCGAGACGCCGCTGGACCCGCAGAATCCCGAGTACGGCGCCAAGGTCAACCAGTTCCTGTTCACCGATGCATCCAACGAAGGCCGCACCCCGCTGATCCAGCGCTTTGCCGGGCAATCGTTCGGCACGGTCAACTTCAGCAACCACGGTTCCTATTGCGGCCAGAGCTTCCGCGTGGGAGCGGGCGCCGCATTGGGCGACCTGAAGGGGATGCCTCACGGCAAGCCAGATTGGGACAACGCGCGCTTCGGCCTGTTCATCGGCGCGGCGCCGGCGCAGGCCGGCAACCCGTTCCAGCGCCAGGCCCGCCAATTGGCCGAGGCCCGCGTGCGGCCGGAAGAGACTGGTTTCACCTACGTGGTCGTGTCGCCGATGCTGCCGGCCTCGTCCAGCCTGTCGGCCGGATCGGGCAATGAGTGGGTGCCGGTCAATCCGGCCGGCGACCTGGGCCTGGCCATGGGCCTGATCCGCTGGATCCTGGATAACGAGCGCTACGATGCCCGCGCGCTGGCGCAGCCCGGCCCAGCGGCCATGAAGGCCGCGGGCGAGGCGGCCTGGACCAACGCCACCCATCTGGTGGTGGCGGAACCCGGCCATCCGCGTCTGGGCAGTTTCCTGCGCGGCGCCGACCTGGGCTGGCCGCGCCCGGCCGATGCCGGCGAGAAGTGGGAAGACGTGTACGTCGTGCGCCTCGAAGACGGCACGCTGGCGCCGCATACCGCGGCCGCGCCCGCCACGCTGTTCGTGGACGACACGGTCGCCGCGCCCGGCATGGACGGCGCGCCGCAAGCGCTGCGCGTGCGCAGTTCGCTGTCGCTGCTGCGCGAGGAAGCGCGCCGCAAGACGCTGGACGAATACGCGGAACTGAGCGGCGTGCCGGCCGCCAAGATCGCGTCGCTGGCCGAGCGTTTCACCAGCTACGGCAAGCGCGCCGTGGCCGACGCGCACGGCGGCACCATGAGCGGCTCGGGTTTCTATACGGCCTATGCCATCGCCATGCTGAACACGCTGGTGGGGAACCTCAACGTCGAAGGCGGCCTGGTGCTGGACGCCGGCCCGTTCCCGCCCTACGGGCAGGGGCCGCGCTACAACATCGCCGGCTTCGCCAACCGCGCCACGCCCAAGGGCGTGGGCCTGTCGCGCAACCGTTTTCCATACGAGAAGTCCAGCGAGTTCAAGCGCAAGAAGGCCGCCGGCCAGCCGGCTTATCCGGCCGCCGCACCCTGGTATCCGGCCACCGGCGGGCTCAGTTCGGAAATGCTGGCGTCCGCGCTGGCGGGCTATCCGTACCATGCCAAGGTCTGGTTCAACCACATGAGCAACCCGATCTACGGCATCGCCGGCTTGAAGAGCGTCATCATCGACAAGATGAAGGATCCGCGCCTCTTGCCGCTGTCGGTATCGATCAACCCCTTCATCAACGAGACCAACGCGTTGGCCGACTACATCGTGCCGGACACGGTGACCTACGAAAGCTGGGGCGTCTCGGCGCCCTGGGCGGACGTGGTGGCCAAGGCGTCCACCGTGCGCTGGCCTGCCGTGCAGCCGCGCGTGGCCCGCACGGCCACGGGCGAGCCGGTCAGCCTGGAAACCTTCCTGATCGCCTGCGCCAAGCGGCTGGGCATGCCGGGCTTCGGCGCGGGCGCCATCTCCGACAAGGACGGCGTCAAGTACGCGCTGGACACGCCGGAGGACTTCTTCCTGCGCGGCATCGCCAACATCGCCTTCGCGGCCGGCAAGCCGGTGCCGGAGGCCAGCGATGACGACATGGCGCTCACCGGCGTGGACCGCTACGGTCCGTTGTTGCAGCAGAAGCTCAAGCCGGGCGAATGGCGCCAGGTGGCCATGGTGATGAGCCGTGGCGGGCGCTTCGACAAGATGCAGGACGCCTGGGTGGAAGAGGGCGGGACGCGCCAGACGCGCGCCGCCTACGCCAAGCCGCTGCAGGTCTGGAGCGAGGAACTGGCGGGTTTTCGCCATTCCATGACGGGCGAGCGCTATAGCGGCTGTCCAACCTGGTACCCGACGCGGCTGGCCGACGGCAGTGATATGCGCGCGCAATACACGCGGCAGGACTGGCCCTTCCTGCTCAGCTCGTTCAAGTCCAACCTGATGAGCTCCATGTCCATCGGCGTGAACCGCCTGCGCCAGGTGCATCCGCACAACCCGGTGTCGATCAACCGGCAGGACGGCGAACGCCTGGGCATCCGCAACGGCGATGCGGTGCGCATCGTGACGCCGGGCGGCGCGGTGACCGGGCTGGCGCTGCTGCGCGACGGCATCCAGCCGGGCGCGGTGGGCATCGAGCACGGCTACGGCCACACCGAGCTGGGCGCGCGCGCCCACGTGGTGGATGGCAAGCCCATGGCGCACGATCCGGCGCTGGCCGCGGGCGTGAACCTGAACGACCTGGGATTCGGCGACGCCACGCGCGGCGAGCATGCCAACGTCTGGATCGATTGGGTGTCCGGCGCGGCGGTGCGCCAGGGGCTGCCGGCGCGGATCGAGCGAGTCTGAGGGCGCAGGCGGCCGGTATCGTGTGCCTCAGGGCACGACGGTATCGGCCACCAGCGTCAGTCCGTTCGCGTGGACGCCGATGCCGGATAGCGCGCCGCCCAGGTCGCCCGCCCGCGCGGCCGCCGTGCCGGACTTGCTGACGCGGATCTCCACCCGCACCTTGCTGGCACGCGACAAGGTCGCGTCCGGCGACATGGCGCTGCTATCGTCCAGCACGAAATCCCGCGGCAGGTCCGAGACCTGCATGCGCAGGATGGCCAGCGGCATGCGCGATCCCTCCTCGGGACGCGCCAGGATGAACACGGTATCGGAGGGCTGGACCCGGCCGCGCAGCGCGTCGGCGATGCTGGCGCGTCCGCTGATGCGGGCGGCGGTGACTGCGGGCGTAGTCGCTGCGCCAGCGGCAGGAGCCGACGCCGAGACGGGGGCGGATCCGGGGGCCGAGGCCGTGGCAGTTGCACTGGCAGGCGCGCCCGCCATGGCGCGCGCCTGCGCGATGTTGGACTGGATCTGGCGCGCGGCCTCCGAGTCCGGCGGCAATTGCGCCTGCAGCCGTTCCCAATGCGCCAGCGCCTCGGCCGCGTCGCCGCGGCGCAACGCCATCATGCCGGCCAAGGCCAGGGCCTTGGGCTGGTCCGGCTGCGCGGCCAGGGCTTGCGCCACCGCCGCGATGGAGGCGTCGTCGGGGTTGCCCTGGTTGGCCGATAGCAGCGCGTCGGCCAGGTCGGCCAGTACCGCGGGCTGGCCAGGAACCAATCGCAGCACCTGTTGGTAAGCCGCTACCGCATCGGTATAGCGTCCCAGGGTTTCATACGAACGCGCCAGCATGTACCAGCCGTCGGCGTCATCGGGCGCGGTCCGCAGCCGCTGGGCCAGGGCATTGATGGCCAGCGTCATGTCGTTGCCGGCGTCCGCCGCATGCGGTTCGGCGGGTTGGCCCGCGCTGGCGCTGGCCGCCGCGCGCGGGTTGCCCAATTGGCCGTACAGCAGCACGGCCGCCACCGGAATCAGCACGGTCAGCAGGCAGGCGGCGGTGATCCCGGCGCGTTGTCCAGCCCAGGGCGCGCTGCGGCCGCGCCGCAAGTCCAGGTCCTGCAACAGGTCGCGCTGCAGCTCTTCCTCCGCGCGCATGCCGGCGGCGGCAGTGAGGCTGCCGTTGTCCATGTCCCGCCGCAATTGCTCGCGCTGCGCCAGATAGAACGCGCGCACATTGGCCTCGGACGCGGGTTGTGCGGCGGGCGCGCGCCGCAGCAAGGGCGGAATCAGGCAGAGCAGGGTCGCCAGCAGCAGGAGCACCACGATGATCCAGAGTGCGGTCATGAGCCGGTATCCAGGAAGCGCGCCGCGCGCGCGCGTTCGTCGGCGGTCAGGGGCGCGCGCGCGCCGGCGCGGCGCTTCAAGGTGCGTACCAGCACCACGAAGCCCAACGCCAGCAGCGCGAACGGCCCCAGCCATAGCAGCCAGGTGATGGGTTTGAAGGGCGGGTCGTAGCGCACGAAGTCGCCATAGCGGTCTTCGAAGAAGCGCATGATCTGCGCGTCGCTGCGGCCTTCGGCCAATTGATCGCGGATCAGCTTGCGCATGTCCTGGGCCAACGGCGCGTTCGACTCGGCCAGGGTCTGGTTCTGGCATACCAGGCAGCGCAGTCCGTGGGCCAGCTTGTCGGCGCGTTGTTCCAGGACAGGGGGCAAGGGCTGCGCGGCGCCGGCGTGGACCTGGGCGCGCGCGGCAGCGGTCAAGGCCAGCGCCAGCAGCAAGGCGCGCAGGGCGGTCCGCAACAAGCGGCAAGGCAGGGCGGCGGGCCGTTTCATTGCAGCGCCTCGATGGCGGGCTGGATGCGGTCGCGCCAGATCTCCGGCGTGATCAGGCCCAACTGCTTGTAGCGGATACGGCCGTCGCGGTCGATCACGAAGGTCTCGGGCACGCCGTAGACGCCATATTCGATGCCGACGCGGCCATCGATGTCGCTGGCGGACGCGATGTAGGGGTTGCCGTTGCGCGCCAACCAGGCTTCGGCTTCTTCCGGCTTGTCCTTGTAGTTCAAGCCATACAGCGGAATGCCGTGGCGCCGGGCGGCTTCGCGCAGCACCGGCAGTTCGTCCTTGCACGGCCCGCACCAGGACGCCCACACATTCAGCAGCCAGACCTGGCCGCGCAGCGATTGCACTTCCAGTTTCCTGCCGGGGTCCAGCAGCACGGGCAGGCCGATGGCGGGGGCGGGCTTGTCTATCATGGCCGATGGCACCGCGCGCGGATCGCGCGACAGGCCCATCGCCAGGAACACGGCCATCGCCAGGAAAGCGGCCAGCGGCACCAGGTAGCGCAGCATCAGGCGCCCTCCCGCGTGGGCCGCGCGGCCCCGGGCATGGTGGGCTGCGGCGCGCGCGCCGGCTCCTGCGCGCGGCGGTAGCGCTTGTCGCCGGCCGCAAGCAGGCCGCCCAGCGCCATCAGGATGCAGCCCGTCCAGATCCAGGTCATGAAGGGCTTGACCTGCAGGCGCACCGTCCAGGCCTTGTCGCCCACCGGTTCGCCCAGCGCCACGAACAGGTCGCGGGTGAAGCCGCTGTCGATGTCGGCCTGGCTCAGCGCCATGTCCTGCACCGTGTAGAGGCGCTTTTCCGGATACAGGGTGAGCACCGGCTTGCCGTCGCGGGTTACTGGGAACACGGCGCGCTGCGCGCTGTAGTTCGGCCCGGCAGCCGGGGCGATGCTGGCGAAGGTGAAGGCGTAGCCGCCGGCTTCCTGGGTGGCGCCCAGCTCCATCCGCAGCTCCTGCTTGACCTCATAGCCATTGGCCAGCGTGACCCCGGCGATGAAGACACCCATGCCCGCGTGTGCCAGCAGCATGCCGTACCAGGAGCGCGGCTGGCGCCCCAAGCGGCGCAGCCAGTTGCCGTCGCCGTCCGTCAGACGCTGCCAGGCGTGCGCGGCGGCGCTGGCGACCGACCACGCGGCCAGCCACAGGCCCAGCATCACCATGGGCGAGCCCAGCCGCGCCGGGCCCGGCATGGCCAGTGGCAGCAGCACGGCCGTGGCCACGCTGACCGCGAAGGCGATGCGCAGGCGGCGGCCCAGATCGGGCAGCTCGGCCTGTTTCCAGCGCGCCACCGGACCGACGCCCATCAGGAAGATGGCAGGCGTCATCAGCGGCACGAATACGGCTTCGAAATAGGGCGGACCGATGGAGATCTTGCCCCACTCCAGCACGTCCAGCACCACCGGGTAGAGCGTGCCCAGCAGCACCGATCCCGCCGCCACGGTCAGCACCACATTGTTGGATAGCAGCAGGGATTCGCGCGACAGCAGCGAGAATCCTCCGCCCAGGCCCACCGTGGGCGCGCGCCAGGCATAGAGCGCCAGCGATCCGCCCACGATCACCAGCATGAATCCCAGTATGTACAGTCCGCGGCCCGGGTCCACGGCGAAGGCATGGACGGACGTCAGCACGCCCGAGCGCACCAGGAACGTGCCCAGGATGCTGAGCGAAAACGTGCAGATCGCCAGCAGCACGGTCCAGCTGCGGAAGGCGCCGCGCCTCTCCGTGACGATGAGGGAATGGATCAGCGCGGTGCCAGCCAGCCAGGGCATGAAGGAGGCGTTTTCCACCGGATCCCAAAACCACCAGCCGCCCCAGCCCAGCACGTAATAGGCCCAGGCACTGCCCAGGAGGATGCCTATGGTCAGGAAGGTCCAGGCCGCCAGCGTCCAGGGGCGTACCCAGCGCGCCCACATGGCGTCCAGCTCGCCCGACAGCAAGGCCGCGATGGCGAAGGCGAAGGCCACCGAAAAGCCCACGTAGCCCATGTACAGCATGGGCGGATGCACGATCATGCCGGGATCCTGCAACAGCGGATTCAGGTCGCGGCCGGCCATGGCGGGCGGCATCAGGCGTTCGAAGGGGTTGGACAGGAACAGCAGGAACAGCAGGAAGCCCACGCTGATCCAGCCCATCACCGCCAGCACGCGGCCGACGAAGGGCAGGGGCAGGCGGCGGCTGCACAGCGCCACGGCCAGGGTCCAGGCGGTCAAGAGGTAAAGCCACAACAGCAGCGATCCTTCATGTCCGCCCCAGACGGCCGCGAAGCGGTAGGCGGCCGGCAGGTCCGCGTGGGAGTTGGCGGCCACGTACAGCACGGAAAAATCGTTGTCCAGAAACGCCCAGGCCAGGCAGCCTATGGCCACGGTGGTCAAGCCGAACTGGCCGATGGCGGCGGGCCGCGCCACCCGCAACCCCGCTTGCCAGCCCGTGACGGCGCCCACCAGCGGCAGCACGCCCTGCGCCAGCGCCACCAGCAGCGCCAGGATCAGGCTGAACAGGCCGATCTCGGGAATCATTGCGCCTCCGCGCGCATGGCGTTAGGCCCGGCGCCCGCGCGCTTGATCGCATCGGCGGCCTCGGGCGGCATGTAGTTTTCGTCGTGCTTGGCCAGCACCTCGGTCGCGCGGAACACGCCGTCAGATCCCAGCTTGCCGGCCACCACCACGCCCTTGCCCTCGCGGAACAGGTCGGGCAGCAGGCCCTGATACGTGACCGGCACGGTATGCGCGGTGTCCGTCACCACGAAGCGCAGCGTCAGGCCGTCGGCCTCGCGGCGCAGCGAGCCTTGCTCCACCAGGCCGCCGACGCGGAAGCTGCCGTTGGCGGGCGCTTCCCGCGCCACCACCTGGGTAGGGCTGAAGAAGAACACCAGGTTGGATTGCAGGGCGTTGAGCACCAGCGCGGCGGCCGCGGCCAGCAGGCCCAGGCCGCCCACGATGGCGAGCGCGCGGCGCTTGCGCGGGCTCATGGCGCCGTCCCGTCCACGCGGGCGGCAGCCTGCGCCGCGCGCCGGACGCGGCTGCGCCGCCACAGCATCAACGCTTCCAGGCCGATCAGCGCCAGCGTCACGCCATACGCGCCCAGCAGATAGGGACTATGGCCTTGCAGCGAGAACAGCGCGTCCCAGCTCATGCCGCCTCCCGCCGCGTCCTGTCCGCCCGGACCGCGCCCGGCTCGCGCTCGGCAATGATGCCGCGCACACGCGCCAGCGCCGCCGCCGCGCTGTAGAGCCAGAACGCCGCCACCATCAGCAGCATTGCGGTCACCATGATGTGGGCCATGCTGGGCGCGGTGGTGAGGTTGATCGACGCGCCCTGGTGCAGCGTGCTCCACCAGCGCACCGAGAAATAGATGATGGGCACGTTGATCACGCCCGCCAGCACCAGGATGGCGCCGCCGCGGTCGGCCCGCTGCGTGTCGTCGTCGGCGGCCGCCTGCAAGGCCATGAAGCCCAGGTACAGGAACAGCAGTATCAGTTCGGAGGTGAGCCGGGCGTCCCAGACCCACCAGGCGCCCCAGGTCGGCTTGCCCCACAGCGCGCCGGTCCACAGGGTCAGGAAGGTGAACAACGCGCCGGTGGGGGCCAGCGCCCGCATCATCATGAACGACAGGCGGGTGTTGAAGATCAGTCCCAGGGCGGCGTACAGCGCCATGACCAGGTACAGGAACATCGACATCCATGCCGCCCCGACGTGGATGAAGAGGATGCGGTAGACCTCGCCCTGCTGGCTGTCGGTGGGCGCGACCGCCAGCCCCACGTACAGGCCCGCGGCCGCGAACAGCGCGGCGCCCAGCGCCAGCCATGGAATCATGCGGCCGGCCAGCGGATAGAACGCGGCGGGCGAGGCGTATCGCAGCCAGCCCGCGCCGGCTGCCGCGGCGGGCGGATATGCGTTCAGGGCAGGGGGCTTGTGCATGGCGTCCTCAGTCCAGCGCCACGCGCAGCGCCGCCGAGGCGCTCCAGGGGCACAACAGGATGGCCAGGCACAGGCATGCGCCCAGCAATGACAATTGCGGTCCGGCGCCCATGCCCGCGTGCGAGGCCGACACCGCGCCCGCGCCGAAGATCAGCACCGGCACGTACAGCGGCAGCACCAGCAGCGGCAGCAGGGCGCCGCCGCGCAGGCCCAGCGTCAGCGCCGCGCCCAGCCCGCCCACCAGCGCCAGCGTCGGCGTGCCCAGCAGCAGCGACAGGACCAGGATGCCGATGGCCTGCGGCGACAGGCCGAACTGCAGCGCCAGCACCGGGCTGGCCAGGATCAGGGGCAGGCAGCTGCTGAACCAGTGCGCCGCCAGCTTGGCGCCCACCAGCAGCGGCAGCGGGTGCGGCGACACCAGCAGCTGTTCCAGCGCGCCGTTGTCGTAGTCCTGGGCGAAAGGCCGGTTCAGCGTCAGCAGGATGCCGAGCAGGGCGCAGACCCACAGCACGCCCGGTCCGATGGCCAGCAGCAGCGCGGGGTCGGGGCCGACCGCCAGGGGGAACAGCGTGCCGGCCACGATGAAGAACAGGGTGGCGCCCAGCGTGTCCGCGGGCCGTCTCCAGGCCAAACGGATTTCACGCAATGCCAACTGCGACAGCGTAGCCAGCATCCGCGTAGTCATCCATGTTCAGGGTTTGGGTATGCGTGGCGGCGGTGCCGGGTTCGCGGTGCGAAGCGAGCACCGCGGCGCCGCCGGCCGCGAGGTGGGCTTCCAGCGCCAGGCGCAGCTGCTCCAGGCTGGCCGCGTCCAGGCCGGCGTCGGGTTCATCCAGCAGCCACAGGGGCTTGGCGCCGAGCACGACCGCCGCCAGCGCCAGCCGCCGGCCCTGTCCCTGGGACAGGCGCAGGGCGGGCATGTCGGCACAGGATTCCAGGCGCCATGCGCGTAGGGTGCCCGATAAACGAGCTTCGGCCTGCGGCGTGCCGGCGACGTGCAGGGCGTAGCGCAGGTTCTCGGCGGCGCTCAGTTCGCCGCACAGGCCGTTACCGTGTCCCAGGTAGGCCATGCAGGCGCGGTAGCCGGCGGCATCGCGGCGCGCATCGTCGCCGCGCCACAGCACGCTGCCCGCCAGCGGCCGCAGCAGGCCGGCCAACATGCGCAGCAGGCTGGTCTTGCCGCTGCCGTTGGCGCCGCGCACGTGCAGCAACTGGCCGCCATGCAGCTCGAAATCCACGGGCGCGGAACATCCGCGGCGGCTGGCCAGGCCGCGCGCGCAAAGCATGGGCGGCGGCGCGTCAGCGGGCCGCATGCGCCACTTCCTTCGCCGGGCCTGCCGGCGCCGGCGCCATGGAGGTCGGGCCCGGCCCCATGTTGGGCAGCTTGTGGGCGATGCCCTTGTGGCAGTCGATGCAGGTCTTGCTCTTGTCCGCCAGATAGGTCGAATGCATGTTCTGCGCGCGTGGACTCTGGCGCGTGAAGTCCATGTATTCGTAGTTGTGGCAGTTGCGGCATTCCAGCGAGTCATTGGCCTTGAAGCGCGCCCATTCGTGCTGGGCCAGCTCCAGGCGCTTTTCCACGAACTTTTCGCGCGTGTCGATGGTGCCGAAGATCTTGCCCCAGACCTCCTTGGACGCCTGCATCTTGCGCGCGATCTTGTCGGTCCAGTTGTGCGGCACGTGGCAGTCCGAGCACAGCGCCCGCACGCCGGAGCGGTTGGTGAAGTGGATGGTGCCCTTCAACTCGGCGTACACGTTGTCGCGCATCTCGTGGCAGCCGGTGCAGAACTTCTCGGTGTTGGTGAGTTCCATGGCGGTGTTGAAGGCGCCCCAGAACAGGATGCCGCCGATGAATCCGCCGACCGTCAGGAAGCCCAGGCTGAAATGCACGCTGGGCCGTCGGATGATGTTCCAGTAGCGCTTGATGAGTCCGAGCATGGCTGCCTCCGTCGCTTACTTCTTGGCGGGCGCCGGGGCGGTCAGGCGCTTGAGGATCACATCGATGTCCTGGTAGGTATTGGACACCAGCGGCTTGGCCTCGGTCTGCGGCACGTGGCACTGCACACAGAAGTAGCGGCGCGGCGAGACTTCCGCCAGCACGTTGCTGTCGCGGTCCATGTAGTGGGTCACGCTCAGGGGCGGGGCCTGGGTCTCCTCGGTGTTCACGCGCGCGTGACAGGCCAGGCAGCGGTTGAAGTCCTTGTCGACCTGGTAGCCGTCGATCTTGTGCGGAATGGTGGGCGGCTGCATCGAATACGTGCGCATGCGCCGGATGTCCTTGTTTTCGACCGGGCTGATGAGCGGCGGGTCGGTTTCCTGCGCGACGGGGGTGGGGCCGCGCATGGGGTCTTCGACCTCCAGCGGCGGCGCCGCCCAGGCGGCCGAACCAAGGATGACGCATGTCGCGAGAGTAAGGGCGCGTAGGTTCATGGCTGTCTCCGGTTCGCCTTTCAGACCTTGACGATCTTGACCGCGCACTTCTTGAAGTCGGTCTGGAACGAGATCGGATCGGTGGCGTCCAGCGTGACCTTGTTGATCAGCTGGCCGGCGTCGAACCAAGGCACGAACACCAGGCCGCGCGGCGGCTTGTCGCGGCCGCGGGTCTCCAGGCGCGTGCGCATCTTGCCGCGCCGCGACACGACCTCCACCTCGACGCCGCGCCGCAAGCCCATTTCCTGGGCGTCGTCGGGGTGCATGAAACAGACCGCGTTGGGAAAGGCGCGGTACAACTCCGGCACCCGCCGCGTCATCGAGCCGGAATGCCAGTGCTCCAGGACGCGTCCGGTGGACAGCCAGAACGGGTATTCCTTGTCCGGCGATTCGGCGGGCGGTTCATAGGGCAGGGCGTAGATCACCGCGCGGCCGTCGGCGTTGCCGTAGAACTCGAAGCCGGCGCCCGGCTTCACGTAGGGGTCGCTGCCTTCGCGGTAGCGCCACAGCGTTTCCTTGCCCTTGACCACGGGCCAGCGCAGGCCGCGCACTTCATGGTAAGTATCGAACGGCGCCAGGTCATGCCCATGGCCGCGCCCGAATTCGGCGTATTCCTCGAACAACCCCTTTTGCGCATAGAAGCCGAAAGCCTCGGCTTCCTGGTTGGCGTAGTCCTTGTCGCGCTCGGTGTTGGGGTAACGATTGACCTTGCCGTTGGCGAACAGCACGTCGAACAGCGTCTTGCCCCGGTACTCGGGCTTCTTGGCCAGCAGATCCGCGGGCCAGACCTCCTCGACCTTGAAGCGCTTGGAAAACTCCATCAGCTGCCACAGGTCCGAGCGCGCCTCGCCCGGCGCGTTGACCAGCTGGTGCCAGAACTGGGTGCGGCGTTCCGCGTTGCCGTAGGCGCCTTCCTTTTCGACCCACATGGCGGTGGGCAGGATCAGGTCGGCCGATATCGTCGTGACCGTGGGGTAGGCGTCCGAGACCACGATGAAGTTCTCGGGGTTGCGGTAGCCGGGCAGGCCTTCGTTCATCAGGTTGGCCGCGGCCTGCATATTGTTGTTGACCATCACCCAGTAGGCGTTGATCTGGCCATCCTTGAGCATGCGGTTCTGCAGGACGGCATGCGCGCCCACCTTGCTGGGGATGGTGCCGTCGGGCAGTTGCCAGATTTCCTCGGCGTGCGCGCGGTGCTTGGGATTGGTCACCACCAGGTCGGCCGGCAGACGGTGCGAGAACGTGCCCACTTCCCGGGCGGTGCCACAGGCAGAGGGCTGGCCGGTCAGCGAGAATGGGCTGTTGCCCGGGGTGGAGATCTTGCCGGTCAGCAGATGGATGTTGTAGGCCATGTTGTTGGCCCACACGCCGCGCGTATGCTGGTTGAAGCCCATGGTCCAGAAAGAGGTCACGCGTACTTTCGGGTCGGCATAGAGTTCGGCCAGTTCCTCCAGTTGCTTCTTGGGCACGCCGCTCAGCTTGGCGGTGTAGTCCAGATCGTACTTGGAGACGAATTTGGCGAATTCGTCGAAAGTCATCGGCTTGGAGCCGCCGGCATCGCCGGCGTTCTTGGCGGCTTTTTGCAGCGGATGGTCGGGGCGCAGCCCATAGCCGATGTCGGTATTGCCTTCTCGGAATGTCGTGTGTTTGTCGACGAAGTCGCGGTTCACGCGCTTGGTCTGGATGATATGGTTGGCGATGTAGTTCAGGATCGCCAGGTCCGTCTGCGGCGTGAACGTCAGCGCCATGTCGGCCAGCTCGTAGGAGCGGTGCTCGAAGGTGGACAGCACCACCACCCGGGTCTTGGGGGCGGACAGCCGGCGGTCGGTCACGCGGGTCCACAGGATGGGGTGCATCTCCGCCATGTTGGAGCCCCACAGCACGAAGGCATCGGCGTTCTCGATGTCGTCGTAACAGCCCATGGGTTCGTCGGCGCCGAAGGTGCGCATGAAGCCCACCGCCGCCGAGGCCATGCAGTGGCGTGCGTTCGGGTCCAGGTTGTTGGTCCGGAAGCCCGCCTTCATCAGCTTGAGCGCGGCGTAGCCTTCCCAGATGGTCCATTGCCCCGAGCCGAACATGCCCACGGCCTCGGGACCCTTGTCCTTCAGCACTCGCTTGAATTGCTCGGCCATGACGTCGAAGGCCTGGTCCCAGGACACCGGCGCAAATTCCCCGTCCTTGGCGTACTTGCCGTCCTTCATGCGCAGGAGCGGCGTGGTCAGCCGGTCGTTGCCGTACATGATCTTGGACAGGAAATAGCCCTTGACGCAGTTCAGGCCCTTGTTCACCTCGGCGTTGAAGTCGCCGTGCGTGGCCACGACCTGGTTGTCCTTCACGGCGACGTTCACGCCGCAGCCGGTCCCGCAGAACCTACAGGGCGCCTTGGACCACTTGAGCTTGGCGGCCTCGGATTCGGTGACGATGTTCTGCGTGTAGCCGACGATGGGTATGCCGGCCACGGTGGCGGCTGCTGCGGCGGCGGATTGCTTGATGAAGTCTCTACGAGCCATTGCCATCGTCAATCTCCTCGTTCATCGCGTCCAGCGAGTCGGCGTGCTGGTAGACCAGCGCCGAAGCCAGCACGCCATCCAGGCGCTGGATCTCGGAGATCCGGGCCATCATGTCGTCGGTGGAGGGGGCTTCCAGGGTGACCACCAGTTTTCCGGTGTCGGAAGCGCCATGGATTTCCGCTCCGGAGATCGCAAGAATCGCCAGGCGGACGTCGGGCAAGCGGCGCGGCGCGGCGTGCACCACCATGCTGGCGATATGCAGCTCTGGCGGCGCCGCAGGCGGCGCGGAATGAGGGAGCGCGGACATGGGAGGGGTTCCGTCGCGTCGCATCAGCTACCGGGGGGGCCGGCGATCAGCTGATAGAACCAGACGAGGAAACCGTAACCTGCCACGATGATGACCGACAGGACGGGGGCCATGACGGCCGTCAGGAACAGGAAACTTCGAAGTTCCTGAGGCTTGGTGTAGCCATCGGACTCGTTTTGCACACAGCACCTCACTACGACAGTTGGGGCATTGCGTTTAACGTGCGGATATCGAAGCTTTTAGCAGATGGCTTTGAAAGGCGTCAATGTTGCACCACGGCGTAACAATGTGCGCGCGGCGCTGTATAGCAAGATGCAAAACGGTCAGGCTGGCGATGAAAAAAATCCGTCATTGAAAGATCTGGCTGCAGCTGGATGATCCGAAGGCGCGCCAAGGCGCTGAGACCGACGCGCGGTTCAAACCGCGGGCTGGAGCAGCGCCGGAATGTCCCGCTTCAGCAGTTCCAGGACCGCCCGCACGCGTTGCGGCATCGGACGCAGGGGCGGAAGCAGCGCGTTGAGCGGAAGCGGCGGCACGCGATAGCCGTCCAGCAGTTCGACGAGGCGTCCTTGCGCCAATGCCCTGGCGCACGCGGGATGCTGCAGGATGCCGATGCCGCCGCCAGCGAGGATCAGATCGTACATGGGGCGCCAGTGGCTGACGGTCATGGCGGTCTTGATGCGCGTCTGGGTCACCGGGCCGTTCTCGCGCGCCAGCGGCACTTGATCGTTCGCGAAAATAGCCTTCAAACGGATGAACGGATGGGACGCCAGGTCCGCCGGCGCTTCTATTGGGCCGTGAGCCGCAAGGTAAGACGGCGCCGCTACCAGCTTGCGGGCCACCCAGCCAAGCGGAAAGGCAATGTAGCCCCCGTTTTCGTTGAGACGGCCCAGGCGCAGCGAAATGTCGAGGCCTTCGGTGACCGGGTCGGCGATGGTGTCGTTCAGCATGAGATCGATGTGCAGATCGGGGTGGGCCGTGCGCACGTTCATCAGGGCTTTGGGAACCACGATCTCGCCCAGGCACTGCGGCACGGCGAGTCTCAAACTTCCTTGTATCTGAAAGTTGCTTAACGATACTGAATTTATCGTCATTTCCGCCGCTTCCAACAACTGCTTGCCCTGTTCGTAGAACGTCCGGCCTTCAGCGGTGCAGCTCAGTTTGCGCGAACTGCGCACCAAGAGGCGGGCACTGAGGAAACGCTCCAGCTTGTCGATGCGTTCGCTCACTGACGGTTGGCTCAGGTCGAGATCTCGTGCCGCGCCCGAGATGGTTCCGCGTTCCACCACGCGGAGAAAGATGCGTATCGCTGCCAGCAAATCCACGGAACCGCTCCTCAAGAAACCCATGCCCCGATCCACAGACGGATGAGCGGTCCATTTGTTTAGTGGGCGCAGCGGCGGGCATGTCAGCTCCGGCTGTTACCCGCTAGCGGCCTGCCGGTATAGGCAGGCTAAGCCGATACGTCCCATAGGCCCGAGTGCAATGTGCGATTGCAATTGCGCGCCGTAGTCTTGGTCTCAATGCATCACCCGATGCAGTCGCTGCGGGACTCCTCCGCCGGCAAGCGAGGCGTCCCGCGATAGTTCCGACGCATTTCCTTTTCCATCTCCATCAATAGATCGACCGCTTGCGTGGCGCAGTTGGCGAGAGCCCGGCTTCGGCCAGAGCGCTTGCGTAGCCGGGTGGCGTGAGTCGCCGCAGCGTGTTCACGGTGCCGTCAGCGCCGCAGGGAATGGCTGCGAAGACGAGAAGTTCCCTAGAGTTTTTGAACTGGAGCACCCATTCATGAACAAGATACTCAGGAACGTTTGGATCAGTGCGGACGAAGACAGGGCGGCAGGCGGGCAATCCGTTCGGAAGCGCCCGAAGCTGAACATGAGGCTCGATATTGCAGCGGGACTTGCGGTACTGGCCAGCCTGGTGGGAACGAGTCCGCAAGTTCATGCGGCAACGTACAACCCGAATGGTTGCGCTTCTCCCAAAGCGACGGGACCTGACGGCATAGCCTATCCTGCGGGTAAGGGTCCGCGCGATGGATCCGGCCTGTGGTCCAACGTGATTGGATGCGATGCCGATGGCGGCAATTTTGTAGGCGTGCAGGTCCTGGGTTTTCAAGCGACGGCGACGGGCAATGCCGCGACCGCCCTGGGGTTTGCGGCTACGGCGGCAATCCGCAGCACAGCCGTAGGCATGCAGGCGGGAGCCCTCGCCCTGGGCTCGACCGCTCTTGGCCAATGGGCGCGCGCCACGGCGGTCGGCAGCGTCGCCATCGGCGGCAATAACTCCTCCAATACCGCGGCGGCGGGGGCGCAGGCTTCGGGTCTCAATGCCGTCGCGATCGCAGGGGAGTCGCGTGCCATGGGGGCGGATTCCGTTGCGATAGGCACGCGTGCGCAGGCACGGCGCGATGGCGATGTGGCCGTCGGCATCGACAGCGTGGCGGATGGTGCCACAGGGAATTTCTCGGCCGTGGCCATCGGCCGCGGTAGTTCGGCGATCGGTGAAAACTCGGTGGTGTTGGGCAACGCCAATCGGGCCACCGGAGCCGGGGCCGTCGCGCTGGGCAATAGCTCGGCGGCTGCGGGCGCCGCGGCATTGGCTGTTGGCAACGATGCCAACGCGCTGGCCGCGCGCAGCATGGCGTTGGGGTTCGATTCGGTCGCAACCAACTCGGACGACGTCGCGCTGGGGGCGGGATCGGCCACCTCGGCAGCCGTCGGCACGTCCGGCGCCGCAATCGCGGGGCGATCCTACTCGTTCGCCGGGGCGACGCCCGCCAGCACGGTCAGTGTGGGCAGCACGGGTGTGGAGCGCTCCATTACGAACGTTGCGGCAGGGCGGCTCGGCGCTCTCAGCACGGATGCCGTCAACGGCTCGCAGCTTCATGCCACGAATCAGGCGGTGAATGCCTTGGGCGACCGGGCGGTGACCTATGACGGCAACGAGGGCGATCCCAAGAGCCTGATCACATTGGCGGGTTCCGCGTCCACGGACGGCGGCGCGACCGGCGGCACCAGGCTGGCCAATCTCGCACGGGGGGCGTTATCGGCCACCAGCACCGATGCCGTGAACGGCGCGCAGTTGCATGAGACGAACCAGGACGTGCAGCGCGTGGGCGACCGGGTGACGACCATGGGCGACACGGTGACCAGCATGGGTAACACCGTGACGACGATGGGTAACACGATGACGACCCTGGGTGACACCGTGACGAACCTCGGCGACACGGTCACGACCATCGGAGGCACCGTCACGACCCTGAACGATACGCTCACCAGCCTTGGCGGCTCGTTGGCGAACCTGACCGGCGATACGAGTGCGACGTACACGGACGCCAACGGTCTGGGCATCCGCTATGCGCGGACCAACGAACGCGGACTCACGCCCAGCGACGCCTACGCGCAGAACCCGGGCAGCACGGCGTTGGGCTATAACGCGCGGGCCGCGGCCGACAACGCGTTGGCAGTTGGGCGCGAAGCTCAGGCAAGCCATGCTGGCAGCGTGGCGTTGGGCGCGAACGCGGTCGCCAACGGCGCGACGCTGGGCGCGGCGGCGTACCGGTCAGGTACGGCGGCGGTGGCGGGCGCGGCGCCGGTGGGCGAGGTGAGCATAGGCTCGGCGGGCGCAGAGCGCCGCATCACTCACCTGGCTGCAGGCGCGTCCGATACGGACGCGGTGAACGTAAGCCAGCTCAAGTCCGTGGCCGAGAATGTCGGCAGCCTGGGCGACCGGGCGGTGACCTATGACGGCAACACGGGTGATCCCAAGAGCCTCATCACGCTGGCGGGATTGGCATCCCCGGACGGCGGCATGACGGGCGGCACCAAGCTCACCAACCTGGCGCGGGGGACGCTGTCGGCCACCAGCACCGACGCGGTGAACGGTTCGCAACTGCACGAGACGAACCAGGACGTGCAGCGCGTGGGAGACCGGGTGACGACCATGGGCGATACGCTCACCAGCCTTGGCGGCTCGTTGGCAAACCTGACCGGCGACACGAGCGGGACGTATACCGACGCCAATGGCCTGGGCATCCGCTATGCGCGGACCAACGAGCGCGGGCTTACGCCCAGCGATGCCCATGCTCAGAACCCCGGTAGTACGGCGCTGGGCTACAACGCGCGAGCCACGGCTGACAATGCGCTGGCAATTGGGCGCGAAGCCCAGGCAAGCCATGCCGGCAGCGTGGCGTTGGGCGCCAACGCGGTCGCCAACGGCGCAACGCTGGGCGCGGCGGCGTACCGGTCGGGTACGGCGGCGGTGGCGGGCGCGGCGCCGGTGGGCGAGGTGAGCATAGGCTCGACGGGCGCGGAGCGCCGCCTCACTCACCTGGCTGCGGGCGCGTCGGACACGGACGCGGTGAACGTAAGCCAGCTCAAGTCCGTGGCCGAGAATGTCGGCAGCCTGGGCGACCGGGCGGTGACCTATGACGGCATCGCGGGTGATCCCAAGAGCCTCATCACGCTGGCGGGATCGGCATCCACGGACGGCGGCATGACGGGCGGCACCAAGCTCACCAACCTGGCGCGGGGAACGTTGTCGGCCACCAGCACCGATGCGGTGAATGGTTCGCAACTGCACGAGACGAACCTGGACGTGCAGCGCATGGGCGACAGGCTGACCGACCATGGCGATACCTTGACGACCATGGGCGACACGTACACACACTTGACGGGGAACCCCAACCTGACCAACAAGGCCGACAACGGGCTGGGCTTACGTTATGCGCGGACCAACGAATCGGGGCTGGCGGAAGATGACGCCTACGCGCAGGGCGTGGGCAGCACGGCGCTGGGCTACAACGCGCGGGCCTCAGCCGGCAACGCGCTGGTGCTGGGCCGTGAGGCCCAGGCGAGCCAGGACGGGAGCGTGGCGCTGGGTTCCGGTTCCGTGTCCGCCCGGGCGTTGACGCCGACCACGGGCAGTCTTGCGGTCGGCAGCGGCGGCGCCCTGGTGCCGTTCAACACGGCGGATCTCACCTTGCTTGGCGCGGTATCCGTGGGCCACGATGGCGCGTACCGCCAGATTACCAACGTGGCGGACGGTACAGACGAGCATGATGCGGTGACCTTGCGCCAACTGACCGGCGCGATCGGCTCCTTGACGACCACGGGGACTCAGTACTTCCATGTCAACTCGGCGGCTTCCGATTCCCTGGCGGTGGGGATTGAGTCGATCGCGGTCGGACCGCAGGCGGTGGTCAATGGCGACCGCGGTCTGGGGATCGGGGATCGGGCTGTGGTGGATCAGGGCGCGCCCGGCGGCATCGCCCTGGGACAGCAGGCGCGCACGACGTCGGCGGATGGCATCGCGATGGGAACGCAAGCCTTGGCTGACGCGGCCCAGGGAGTCGCCTTGGGCGCGGGCAGCCAGGTCGTCGCGGGCGGTGGCGTAGCGCTGGGCGCGAGATCGGTCGCCAAGGCGGTGGCCGGGGCAGCAGGGTATGTGCCCCTGGGCGCCAATGGCGCGGCCGTGAACGCCACGCGCAGCACCTTGGCCGCGTTGTCCGTGGGTGACGCCGATACCGGTATGTATCGGCAGATCAACGGGGTGGCTGCGGGTACTGTGGATTCCGACGCTGTGAACGTCAGCCAGTTGAAGGCGCTGGCCTCGAATGTGAGCGGGCTCGAAGCGGGAGGGGTGAAATATGACCTCAATGCGGACGGCACCACCAACTACGCCATGGTGACCTTGAACCCCGGCGGCGCAGCCTCGGTGCTGAGGAACGTGGCGCGGGGCGCGCTGTCGGCGGACAGCACGGAGGCGGTCAATGGCTCGCAGCTGTTCGAGACCAATCAGTACGTCAAGTCGATCGGCGATACGGTCGATAACTTCACCAAGGGAGGCGCTGGGATCAAATACTTCCATGCCAATGGCGGGGCGTCGGCGATGCTGCCGGACTCGCAGGCCAACGGCGTCGGGAGTATTGCAATGGGACCGGGTGCGGCGGCCAATGGCGGCGACTCGGTTGCCTTGGGCAATGGCGCGGCAGCGGGCAAGGATGGCGATGTCGCACTGGGCGCAGGCGCCGTGGCGGACAGGGGCGCGGAGAACTACGCCGGCAAGTATTCGGACACGCAAAACAAGTCGGTCGGCACGGTATCCGTGGGCTCGTCGGGGGCGGAGCGCACGCTCAGCAATCTGGCCGATGGCCGCGAGGCCACGGACGGCGTGAATCTGCGGCAGCTGGACGGCGCGCTCAAGCAGGCCAACGACTATACCGACAAGCGCTTGCAGGATGTGGCAGGCAATGTGCTGCAGGTCGGCGACCAGCTCACCGCGCTGGATGAGCGCGTGGCCAATGTCGAAGACGATGTGACGAGCATCAGCAATGGCGCCGCCGGCATGTTCCAGACCAGCCAGGAGGAAAAGGCGGCCAAGCCGCCCAAGGCCAGCGGCAGCAATTCGGCGGCGGGCGGTGCAGGCGCGGTGGCCTCGGGCAAGAACAGCACCGCGATCGGCAATGGCGCGCAGGCAACCGGCGCGGGAACCACCGCGTTGGGCAACGGCAGCAAGGCGTCGGGCAGCAATGCCGTGGCGCTGGGCGCGGGGTCTGTCGCCGACCGCGACAACACGGTTTCGGTGGGCTCGGCCGGGGCCGAACGCCAGATCACGCACGTGGCCCGCGGCACCGCCGGAACCGATGCGGTGAACGTGAACCAGTTGCGGGAAGTCGCGAGCGGCTTGAGCAACCAGGTGGCGGGCTTGCGCAAGGACGTGCAAGGGCTGGACAACCGGTTGAGCGCCGGCGTCGCTTCCGCCATGGCGATGTCGGCGCTGCCTCAGGCCTATCTGCCCGGCAGGAGCATGCTCAGCATGGGCGGCGGCACGTGGCGCGGGGAAAGCGGCTTCGCCATGGGGCTGTCCACGGTGTCCGACAGCGGCAGATGGGTGGTGAAGGGCCTGGCCAGCAGCAGTTCGCGCGGCGACTACGGCGCGAGCGTGGGAGTGGGATATCAATGGTGAATACATGCCGCACGAACGCAGGCTCGCGGCCCGCTGCCGCGGCCTCAATGATTCATGAGAGGTATACAGCCATGACACGTCGCATCATTCTTCCGGCTTTGATTGCATCGAGCGTATTGCTGGCGGCTTGCCAGCCCATGGCGCCTCAGAAGGGCGCGAATGCCGCGACCTCTGCCATTCTGCCTGCACCGCAAGACACCGCGGCGCAGGCGCGGACTGCCACGCCGGCGGTCGAGTTCCGCCTGGCCCAGGACCGGCCGGGCGCCGATCTGCGCGAGTTGCGCATGTCCGACAAGACCTACTACTTCCTGCTGGCGCCCGCGCTTACCCGGGCGGATCTGAATGCCGCCACGCCCATGAAGACCCGGGATGGACAGCCTTTCGTCAGCCTGCGGTTCACGCCGCCCGGTGCGCAGAAGCTGGCGCAGATCGGCCGCCAGTACCCGGGAAAGTGGCTGGTCTTCACCATAGACGGCAGGCTGGTGGGCGTGCCGCGCATCGCAGGCCCCATGGAGGAGGGCATCCTGAACCTGACGATGAACTCGGAGGAACAGGCAATCAACGTTGCGCAGGCGATAGAAGGGGCGGCGCAGTAGCGCCGCCCAGGCCGCGTCAGCCGATCGCCCCATAGATGCGGCGCGCGTCGGCGGCCGTGGCCAGCGGGCGGCCCAGCGCCTGCGCGCCTTGCGCGGCCTGCAGCACCAGCGCCGAATTGCCCGGCGCGGTGCTGCCGTCGCGCAGCTTCAAGTTGTTTTCGAAGCCCACGCGCATGTGGCCGCCGAACGCGGCGGCGGTGGTGACGCAGGCGTTCTCCTCGGGGCCGAAGGCGCAGACTGCCCAGGGCAGGGACTGGTCGTACGCGGACAGGAAGGGCAGCAGGTCATAGGCCGAAGAGGTCTGGCCCGCGCTGTAGCGGCCCAGCACGAACAGCACCGACCATGCGCCCGGAGGCACCAGGCCGCGCGCGCGCAGCGACAGCCAGCGGCGCACGTCGCCTTCGTCGTACAAGATGATCTGCGTCATGATGCGGCGTTCGGCGATCCAGGCCAGGAAAGCCGCAAGCTCGCTTTCCGGGATATCCGGCACGGCGATCTCGCGCAGTCCGATGGACACGGCCTCGGGTTGCAGCTCGCGCACCAGGGCGATCTGCTCTGCCGCCTTGTAGACGCCGGCGGCCTCGCTGGTCACCTGCACCAGCAGTTCGTCGCCCACGGCGCCGTGCACCGCGGCCAGGGCGTCGCGGTAGGCCTGCGCGTCCAGCAGGTGGCTGCCGTCGGGTTTGCGCACGTGCATGTGCATCATGGCGGCGCCGGCGTCCAGGCAGGCGCGCGCTTCGCGCGCCAGCGCCTCGGCGGTAAGCGGCACGGCCGGATGGTCGGCGGCCTTCTTGTAGGCGCCATTGGGCGCCACGGTGATGATGACGGGCGAGTCGGCCAGCGCGGCGCGGGGCAGGGGGGTGTTGCTCACGGCTTGATCTCCGGCAGTTCGGGGGCAATCAGGTCCAGGCCCGCGCGCAACAGGCGGTCGTAGCGCGCGCGTTCGGCACTGATGGTTTCGGGCGTCCAGGCGTAGAAGCCCTCGCCCGTCTTCATGCCGTGGCGGCCGTCCTGGGCGCGTTCGGTCAGGCAGCGCGCCGGTTCGCTGGCGTTGCAGAACGTGGGGTACATGGTGGCGCCGGCCGCGGCATGCACGTCGATGCCGGCATGGTCGCGCTGCATCACGGGGCCGGCCGCCAGAAAGCGGAAACCGAAGCCGAAACGCACCGCCGCGTCCACGTCTTCCGGCGAGGCGATGCCGCGGTCGATCAGGTCGAAGGCTTCGCGCGACAGCGCGTGCTGCAGGCGGTTGGCCAGGAAGCCCGGCAGGTCCTGGCGCACCTTCACCGGCACGCTGCCGCAGCGCCGCATGAATTCGATCAGCGTGTCGGCGCAGGCGTTGTCGCTGGCTTCGCCCAGCACCACTTCCACCAGCGGCACCAGATGCGCGGGCATGAAGAAGTGCAGGCCCAGCATGCGGCCACGGGTATCCAGGCCCTGGCTGATGGCGCTGATCGGGAAGCTGGAACTGTTGCTGGCCAGGATGGCGTCGGGCCGGGCGCGTTGCGCCAGGTCCGCGAACAGCGCCTGCTTGATGTCCAGGCGTTCGGGGATGCACTCGATGACCAGGTCCACGCCGGACCAGTCCACCTCGTCCAGGCTGGCGGCGGTGGACAGCAGGGCGGCGTTCGCCTCCCGGCCTATGGTCTTGAGGTTTTCCGCGACGCGGGCGGGCACGCCCGCCGCGCGCCCGGCATTCGATTCGATCACCGTCGTGCGGCAGGCCGCGCGGGTCAATACCACGGCCACGTCGGCTCCCATGGTGCCGCCGCCCACCACCACCGCATGCGCCGCGCCCGGATTGGGCAGCGCGATCGCGTCCGTCTGCATGGTTTGCTCCTTCATCTGAAACTACGCTGCAGGCGAGTGTAGAGAACCCGCTTTGATTGATGAATCAGATTTTTTGGATAGAATGATCTTGTATTTAGATCAATAGAGAGGCCGCGCCCGGCATGCAGATCAATCTTTCGATGCGCGATATCGATACCACGCTGGTGCTGGGCCGCACGCTCAACTTCCGCCAGGCGGCGGCGCAGCTGCACCTGTCGCAGTCGGCCCTGTCCACGCAGATCCAGCGTATCGAAGACGCGCTGGGCGTGCGCCTGTTCGACCGCACCACGCGCACCGTCCGCCTCACCGCCGCGGGCGAGGTTTTCATGCAGCAGGCTGCCGCCCTGCAAGCGGCCTTCCGCGACGCCATTGCCGCGGTCAGCGGCATCGTCAATGCGGAACAGGGCCAGGTATCGGTGGCGGCCTTGCCCTCGATTGCCGCCCGCCTACTGCCGCGGGTGCTCATGGCCTATCGCCAGGCCCATCCGCTGGTCGCCCTGAAGGTGCGGGACACCTTGTCGGGTCCGGCTTTCGACCTGGTGCGCGCGGGCGAGGTCGACTTCGCCCTGACCGCGGCCGACCCGCAGCACGGGGATCTGCACTACGTGCCGCTGATGTCCGACAGTTTCCTGCTTTTGATCCCCGAAGCCCATCCGCTGGCGCGCGCCCGCGGGCCGCTGCGCTGGGCCGATACGGCGGATGCGGCGCACGTGTCCATGGTGCAGCCCAGCAGCGTGCGGCAGTACACGGAATGGGCTTTCCTGCAGAACCGGATACGCTTTACGCCTGCCTTCGAGGCCGAGCATCTGACCACCATCGTCGCCATGGTCGAATGCGGATTCGGCGTCGCCGCGCTGCCCGAAATCGCTGCCGCGGCGGTGGCGCAAAATGGCATCGTGCAGCGTCCCCTGATCGGACCGGTGGCCGAGCGTTCGATCGGGCTGGTCACGGCGCGCAACCGCAGCCTGTCGCCCGCCGCGGCGGCGCTGGTGCAGACGTTGAAGGAATATCTGGCGCAGCAGGCGCGATAGGTCGGGTGGCTGGTTCCGCGGCTGCGTGCTGTGCGGTTTTGATTTCACGCAAGCGTCGGCAGTGTGCCGCTCGACAGGCGGGAGGCGGTGGTATTATCCTCAGTACACTAACTAAACTGGAGCTGCCTCAACGTGCCGGATGTACAGAAAAAGACGACGTCCCAGAAGCGCGTCGCAACTCATAAGGCAGACACCAAGATCTTCGATCCGGCCAAGCAGGTGCTTTGGTCGCGTCCTGGATATCTGGTGCGGCGCCTGAACCAGATCCACTACGCCATGTTCTACGAGGAGTGCAAGACGCAGAACGTGACGCCGGTGCAGTATGGCGTGCTGACCGCGCTGTCGCTCAGCCCCTGGCTGGACCAGACCGCCATCGGCATGGAGCTGGGCCTGGATCGCACCACCACGGCGGATGTGGTCAAGCGCCTGCAGGAACGCGGCCTGGTGGAGCGGCGCATCAATCCCAACGACAAGCGCTCGCGCCAGGCCGTCATCACCCAGGAAGGCCTGCGCATCATGGGCATCTTGCAGGAGGGCATGGCCCGCGCCCAGCAGCGCCTGCTGGAGCCGCTGTCCACGCGCAACCAGGAAATCTTCATGAAGCTGCTTTCCACCCTGGTGGAAGCCAATAACCAGTACAGCCGCACCACGCTCAAGCCCATGTAGGACAGGGGCCTGTCTGCTTCAGCCTGGCAGCGCGCTGGTTTGGGGCGCGCTGCGGGCGGCCTCGCCGTCGCCCAGCGTATTACGGACCCAGATCAGTTCGGCGGCGATCGCCACCGCAATCTCGGCCGGCGTCTTGCTTGCGATGCGCAGGCCCACCGGGCCGTGCAGGCGCGCGATCTGGCTGTCGTCCAGGTCGAACAGCCGCAGCCGTTCGCGGCGCTTCTGCTGGTTGGCGCGCGAACCCAGCGCGCCTACATAGAAGGCCGGCGATTTCAGCGCTTCCAGCAAGGCCATGTCGTCGAGCTTGGGATCGTGGGTGACCGCCACGATGGCGGTGCGTTCGTCGGTGCCGATTTCCAGCACGGCGTCGTCGGGCATGCTGGTGAGCAGGGTTGCCTGGGACAGATTCCAGTCGCCGTAGAACTCCTCGCGCGGGTCGCAGACCGTGACGTGGAAATCCAGCGTGGCGGCGATGTTGGCCAGCACCTGCGCGGTCTGGTTGGCGCCGATGATGAGCAGCCGCCAGCGCGGACCGTAGACGCTGCGGAAGATGCGGCCGTCGAAATCCGGGCCGTCGGCCGGGCCGGCGGGAGACACCGAGCTGCTGCCGTCCTGCAGGTCCACCGTGCGCTGGATCAGGCCATGGCCGCGTATGGCTTGCAGCACCAGGTCCAGCCATTGGGTGTCGCGCAGCGGTTCGCTGATCAGGCGCAGCGTGCCGCCGCAAGGCAGGCCGAAGCGTGCGGCCTCGTCGCGGGTGACGCCGTAGGTCAGGCGCGCCGGGGCGTCCGCGAGCGTGCCTTCGCGGGCGCGCAGCATCAGGTCGTCTTCGATGCAGCCGCCGGAAACCGAACCGACCATGCGGCCATCCTCGCGCACGGCCAGCATGGCGCCCGCCTGGCGCGGGGCCGAGCCCCAGGTCTGCACCACGGTCACCAGGTGCACGCGGCTGCCCGCGGCTACCCAGTCCCGCGCATGTTGCAATACGTCCAGATCCAGAGCGTTCATCGGCTTCTCACAGTGAAAGGCCGCGGTGCTGCCACGGCTTATATTCACTATACTGATCATTATGGCGACTGTCTCTAGTGTCTATCCCTACCCGGGCCCCGCGCGCGCCGGCATCCTGCTGGCGGCGGGGCAGGGCTCGCGCTACGCCGCGCAGCGGCCGGGCGCCGACAAGCTGCTGGCGCCGCTGCCGCAGGGCGTGTGCGTGGCGGCGGCCAGCGCCCGGACGCTGCGCGCGGCGGTGGACATGGTCGTCGCCGTGGTGCGGCCCGGCCGCGCCGCGCTGGCCGGATTGTTGCGGGCGGAAGACTGCGTGGTGTTGGAGACGGACCGGGCGGAGGAGGGCATGGGGGCCAGCCTGGCCGTGGCAGCGCAGTATCTGCAGGGCCTGCCCGGCACGCCTGCCGCGGTGCTGGTCGCGCTGGCCGACATGCCCTGGATCCGCCGCGCAAGCCTGGAGAGCGTGCTGGATGCGCTGCGCGATGCGCCGATGGCCGCGCCCGCGTACCAGGGGCAGCGCGGCCATCCAGTGGGATTTCGCGCGGAATTGCTGCCGCAGCTGGCGGCGCTGAGCGGGGACGAAGGCGCGCGGCGGCTGCTCAAACAGCCCGGACTGCAATGGGTCCCCACCGAAGATCCCGGGGTGTTGCGCGATGTCGACACGCCTGCCGACCTGGACGAAGGCGGCTGAACACCGCCTGTAGGCCAGGCCGCCGCGGCGGCCTTTTTTTGCGCTCCGGGATTTCCCTAATTTGTCAGTACGCTGACTATAAAGTCAGTATACTGACGTAAATTTGGAAGCCCTCGCAGGACTTTTCCCAATGGAAAAGCGGCTGCGCGCGATTCCGATTGTTCCGATGTAATAGTCAGTGTACTGATAAACAATGCTGACGCGCCGTGGCAGGACAGGGTCCGCGCCATCAAACTGGGAGTAGGGGAATGAGCAAAGTACGCAAGATCGCGTTTGAGGAGCACTACACCGCGGTCGGATTCAAGGACTATTCGAAGAGCTTCGCGCAGCACATCGATCCCGCCGTGCTGGCCGACCTGGCCGCGCGCCTGGTGGATTTCGACGAAGTCCGGTTGGGCGAAATGGACCGCGGCGGCATCGACTACGTCATCCTGTCGCAGACCGGGCCGGGCGTGCAGGCCGAAGCCGACGCCGCCGTCGCGCTGCGCCGCGCCAAGGAAAACAACGACTTCCTGGTCGAGCAGGTGGCCCGCCACCCGACGCGCTACGGCGCCTTCGCCACCGTGCCCATGCATGATCCGCTGGTCGCCGCAGCCGAACTGGAGCGCTGCGTCAAGCAGCTGGGCTTCAAGGGCGCGCTGATCAACGGCCACACCAATGGCGTGTACTACGACGGCCGCGCCTACGACCCGTTCTGGGAAAAGGTGCAGGAGCTGGACGTGCCCGTCTACCTGCACCCGTCCGATCCCTACGTCATTCCGCAGGCCTACTCGGGCCACCCCGAGCTGGTGGGCGCGTGCTGGGGCTGGGGCGTCGAAACCGCCACCCATGCGTTGCGCCTGCTGTTCGGCGGCGTGTTCGACCGGTTCCCCGCGGTCAAGCTGATCCTTGGCCACATGGGCGAAGGCCTGCCGTTCCTGCGCTGGCGCTTCGACAGCCGCTTCGCGGTCTATTCGCACGGCATCAAGCTGGCGCGCGCGCCTTCCGAATACCTGGGCAGCAACATCCTCATCACCACGTCCGGGGTCTGTTCGCCTCCCACGCTGATGGCCGCCATCGCCGAAATGGGCCGCGAGGCCGTGATGTTCTCGGTGGACTATCCCTACGAATCGACCGCGCTGGCCGTGGAATTCATCGAGCAGACGCCGATGGACGACGCGACCCGCGAACTGATCTGCAACGGCAACGCGCGACGCCTGTTCAAACTCTGAGCCCAGCCCGGGAGACTGACATGAGCAACTTCCTGTATGGCGGCAACGTCCATGCCAATGGGATCCGCCAGCATTATCTGCGCTACGGCGGCGAACGCGGCGCTGGGCGCGATCCAGTCATCATCGTGCCGGGCATCACCAGCCCGGCGGTCACCTGGGGTTTCGTCGGCGAGCGCTTCGGCGCGGCTTTCGACACCTATGTGCTGGACGTGCGCGGCCGCGGCCTGTCCGCAGCCGGCGCCACGCTGGACTACAGCCTGGACGCGCAGGCCGCCGACGTGCTGGCCTTCGCAGAGGCGCTGGGCCTGGCGCGCTACAGCGTGGTCGGCCATTCGATGGGCGGACGCATCGGCGTGCGCGCCGGGCGCGGCCAGCCGGCAGGACTGAGCCGCCTGGTCCTGGTGGACCCGCCGGTGTCCGGTCCCGGCCGCCGGCCGTATCCCGCCAAACTGCCCTGGTATGTCGATTCCATGGCGCAGGCGCGCCACGGCATGGACGCCGAGGCCATGCGCGCGTTCTGCCCGACCTGGACCGAGGAGCAGCGCCAGCTGCGCGCCGAATGGCTGCACACCTGCGACGAGCGCGCCATCATCCAGAGCTTCGAGGCCTTCCAGAGCGACGACATCCACGCCGACCTGCCGCTCCTGGACGTGCCGGTCCTGCTGATCACGGCGGAGCGGGGCGACGTGGTGCTGGACGCCGACGTGGCCGAGATCCAACGCCTGGCTCCCGGCACGCAACATCACCGCGTGCCCGCCGCCGGCCACATGATTCCGTGGGACAACGAGGAAGGCTTCTATGCCGCCTTCGGCGATTTCCTGGGCGCGCCGCTGGCGCGTGGCTGAAGCGCGCGACCGTCAAGCAAGGAGGGCATCATGCCTATAAGCGACTACGAAATGGTGAAGGCCTGGCAGCAGGTATTGACCCTGTCCAAGCTGCAAGCGGGGCAGACCGTCACGGTGCTGACCAGCGCGGCTACCCATCCGCAAACCCTGGCGACGGCGTTGATCGCGACGCAAGCCATGGGCGCCATCGTGAACCGTCTGGACCTGCCGCCCGTCAATGGCGAGCGGGCGCTGAGCCGGGACTCGCTGGCCTACCTGGGCACCACGCCGTTGACCGGCAACAAGGCCGCCATTGCGGCCCTGAAGGAAAGCGACCTGGTGCTGGACCTGATGACGCTGCTGTTCTCCCCGGAACAGCACGAGATCCTGGCCACCGGCACCAAGATCCTGCTGGCGGTGGAGCCGCCGGAAGTGCTGGCGCGGCTGGTGCCGACCGAGGCCGACCGCGCGCGGGTCAAGGCGGCGGCCGCGCGCATCGGCGCGGCGCGCGAGATGAGCGTGGTATCGGAGGCGGGTACGGACTTGCGCTGCCCGCTGGGCGAGTTCCCGGCCATCAGCGAGTACGGCTTCGTCGATGAACCCGGGCGCTGGGACCATTGGCCCAGCGGCTTCGTGCTGACCTGGCCGAACGAAGGCGGCGCCAACGGCAAGATCGTGATCGACGTCGGCGACATCCTGCTGCCGCAGAAGCTCTACGTGCGCTCGGCCATCGAGCTGACCGTAGAGAACGGCTACGCCACGCGCATCGACGGCGGCGTGGATGCGGAACTGCTGCGCGAGTACGTGGCCTCGTTCAAGGATCCGGAAGCCTACGCGATTTCGCACATAGGCTGGGGCCTGCAGCCGCGCGCGCACTGGACCACGCTGGGCCTGTACGACCGCGAAGCCACTATAGGCATGGACGCGCGGGCCTATGAGGGCAACTTCCTGTTCTCGCTGGGCCCCAACAACGAAGCGGGCGGCAACCGGACCACCACCTGCCACATCGACATCCCCCTGCGCGCCTGCACGGTGCGGCTGGACGGGGAAGACGTAGTGCGCCAGGGCAAGGTGCTGGACGGCGCCGGCCCCCAGGCTTAGCACGCAATCACCGTACTAGGAGTTCCCTACATGAATGACGATATCTCGGCCTACGCGCGCCAGGGCTTCGGCACGGCGATGGCGCCCAAGGCGCCCTACGGCCTGCTGATCGTGGACCTGGTCAACGGCTTTGCCGATCCGGCGGTGTTTGGCGGCGGCAATATCCCCCAGGCCATCGAACAGACCGTGGGCCTGTTGGCGCATGCGCGCAAGCAGGGCTGGCCGGTGGCGCACAGCCGCATCGTGTTCGCCGATGACGACGCGGACCACAACATCTTCACCTTGAAGGTGCCGGGCATGCTGACGCTGAAGGAAGCGGACCACAACAGCGCCATCGTGCCGCTGCTTGCGCCCGCGGCCGGCGAGCTGGTGGTGCGCAAGACGGTGCCCTCGGCGTTCTTCGGCACCAGCCTGGCGGCCTGGCTGTCGCAGCGCGGGGTGCAGACGCTGCTGGTGGCGGGCGCGGTCACCAGCGGCTGCGTGCGGGCCAGCGTCGTGGATGCCATGCAGTACGGCTTCCGGCCGCTGGTGGTGTCGGATTGCGTGGGCGACCGCGCCATCGGCCCGCATGACGCCAACCTCTTCGACATGCAGCAGAAGTACGCCACCGTGCTGACGCGGGACGAAGCCGTGCGCGCCACGCAGGCCTGAACCGGCGCGGCGTGCGGGAAAAAAAAGGGTTGCGCCTCGCCGGCGCAACCCTTTTGTGTTGGTCTCCCGCGTTCTAGACGGGATAGACCAGGTCGTTGGCCAGGATGGTGGTGTCATACACCACCTGCCGTTCCTTCAGCTTGAGCACGCCGTCCTGCCGCGTGTAGCGGTCGTAGTAGGTGCCGGCCAGGTGCAGCGTGGTGGGGCCTTCCACCAGCGTCTGCATCAGCATGAACGCGGCCTGGGACTCGATCTCGCCGTTGGCGGATTCGCTGATGACGCGGGTATTGCTGACCAGATGCAGCATGTAGCGCGGGGCGAACATCTGGGTGCGTGAAATGGCCACGGCGCGGTCATGCATCATGGCGCGGCCTTCGGAGTACACCAGGCCGACGGGCAGGCCCAGTTCGGCGTTCTCGCGCGCGGTGACGCGGTACAGGCCGTCCTCGGTGAAGAAGTCCGGCCAGGCCTCGACCTGGCCCGCATCCAGGGCGGCGCAGTAGTCGGCGTGGAATTCCTCGATCTCCAGTCGCAGCGCGATGGCGCGCGCGGGATCGATCTTGCGGGGGGAGTATTCGAATCGGGTTCTCATGTTTCCTGGTTCCTGCCTCAGAAGCCCATCACGCTGCGGTAATAGCTGTACATGGAGCGGATCGCGGCTTCCGAGATCAGCGTGTTGGAGGTGCCTTGCTTGCCGGACTCCAGCTTCAGCACGTTGACGTCGGTGCTGGCGCGGCGCACGCCTTCCTGCACGAACTTCATGGCTTCGTTGTCCTCCAGGCCGAGGAAGCCCGCCGGCCCCATCAGGTTGCCCTGGCGCAGACGGTGGCGCTCCATCTCGGGCGTGTCGTCCTCGTAGCCGAACATGGTCCATTGCATGATCATGCTGTCGGGTCCGTTGGGCACGATCTGGCGCACGCCCAGCGTGTTCATTTCACGTTGCACGATCAGGTTGGGCCAGACGGTCTGCATGGTGACCGACCAGGGCGAATCGAATTCCTTGACGAACTCCAGGAAGCGGTCGTCCTGCAGGTGCAGGCCATCGTGGAAGGAGCGCATTTCCTTCTTGTTCTCTTCGCTGACGTTGGCGTATTTGTCCTCGCTCTTGGCCGAGGCCATGGTGCCGTGGCGGCCATGCACCGGGTCGACCAGCATGGCGGACTTGTTGCCCGCCACCAGCAGCCCGAACACCACCAGGAACGAATGCAGCAGCGTCGCGTGGTACGGATCCTTCAGGTTCTCGTGGTACATCTTCCAGTTGCACGGCAGCTCGTTGCGGTAGTAGCCGTGGATCTTGAGCTTCTTGCCCGGGAAGACGGTATCGAAATCGGCCAGGATCTCCGGCGTCAGGTATTCCTCGATGGGTTCGACCTCATCGCTGTAGGACGCGAAGATGACGCCGTTGCGCGTGGTGACGCGCAGCTTGCGCAGGCCGTGGTCTTCGTTCTTGAAGTCCTTGGGCATGCCGCCTTCGCGGTTCACGCCGCGCTTGAAAGGGATGCCCTGCAGATTGCCCTTGAGGTCGTAGGACCACTGGTGGTAGGGGCAGACGAATTCCTTGGCGTTGCCCTGGCTGTGGCGGCAGAACTCCGCGCCGCGGTGGGCGCAGCGGTTCTCGAACACATTTACCGAGCCATCTTCGGCGCGCGACACCACCACCGGGGTCGGCCCGACGTAGGACCGCTTGTAGTCGCCCGCGTTCGGCAGCTCGGCTTCCAGGGCCACGTAGTTCCAGGTCTTGCCGTGAAAGATCTTCTCCACTTCCTGGTCGTAGACGGCGCGGCTGGTGTAGACCCAGTCCGGGATGTAGTGCAGCGCGTCTTCCGGCCAGACACAGTCGGCCAGGGCAGTGTCCTTGGACGCCATCGTAAGGCCGATGACGGTTTGCGATTGATACATGAAAAGCTCCTGTCGATGCGGGGGCGGTATTGGTGGGGTTCAGGACGCGGCGGCGTTCTGCTGGCAGGCTTTCACCAGCGGCTTGAGCGCCACGGTTTCGTCGGCGTAGCGCTCGGGATCGATGGCGATGCCTTGTTCGAACAGCACGCGCAGCTGGCGCAGGTCGCCGCCGGCGTTGATGGCGATGGCATGCACCGGCACGCCGTCGCGGTGGCCAAGCCAGATGAACTTGGGCGCCTCGGCCTGCGCTTGGGGCACGCCGCGGCAGGCATAGACGAGGTCCGGCTGGGGCAGGCCCAGCATCTGCACGTTGCAGCCGTATTGGTCGGTCCAGAACCACGGATAGGGCTCGGCCGGCGCGGGCTGGTCCAGCATGCCGGCCGCGGCCGCGCGCGCCTGTTCGTTGGCGTTCTGCCAGGATTCCAGCCGCAGCGCCATGTTCAGGTGGCGCCGGTGCTGGCTGGCGCAATCGCCGGCCGCATATAGATAAGGGTCGCTGCTGCGGCAGGCGGCGTCCACCGCGATGCCGCCATTGGCGGGGTCCAGCGCCAGGCCGGCCTGCGCGGCCAGCGACACGTCGGGCACCAGGCCGATGGCCACGACCACCACGTCGGCATCGATGGAGGAGGCGTCCTGCAATCCAATGTTGAAGCGCGCCTGATGCCGCACAGCGGTATCCGCATGGGGCTGCCAGTCGGTGCGGACAATGCGCGCATCCAGGCGCAGGTCCACGCCGGCGTGGCGGACGCGTTCGGCCAGCCAATCCGACAGGGCCGCGGGCAGCACGCGTTCCAGCAGGCGAGGCGCGCTTTCCAGCACGGTGACTGCGGCGCCCAGGGCGCGTGCGGTGGACGCCACCTCCAGGCCCAGGAAGCCGCCGCCGATGACGGCTACGCGCGCCTGCGGCGTAAGGCCGGCGCGCAGCGCCGCGGCATCGTCCAGCGTCCTGATGTAATGCACGCCCGGCGTGCCGCGCGGCAGGCTGGGCAGTTCGCGCGCGCGCCCGCCGGTGGCGAGCAGGCAGCGGCTATAGGGGAGGCTGCGGCCGTCGGCCAGTTCGACCAGGCGCTTGGCAGCGTCGATCCGCAAGGCCTCGATGCCGGTCAGCAGGGTGACGCCTTGCTGTTCATAGAAGTCTTGGGGGTGCACTGCGGTCTGGCCGTGCGCGCCGGGGTTCTGCAGCACGTCCTTGGACAGGGGCGGACGCTCGTAGGGCGCGTGCGCTTCCTGGCCGATCAGCGTGATGGGGCCAGCGTGGCCCAGGCCGCGCAGCGTGGCCGCCGCCACCGCGCCGGTCTGGCCGGCGCCGATGATGAGGATCGGATCTGCGTCAGCCATGGTCAGCCTTGCAGGTTGGCATAGATGTCCTGGCCTTCGACCTTGACCGGATAGATGCGGATGCCGGTGGTGGCGGGCGCGCACATGGCCTGGCCGGTGCGGATGTCGAATTTGGCCTGGTGCAGCGGACATTCGATGCAGCCGTCTTCCAGATAGCCGTCCGACAGCAGCGCGTAGGCGTGGGTACAGACATTGTCGGAGGCGTGGAACTCGCCTTCGATGCGATACAGCGCAAGCTGTTTTTCGCCGGCGGCGACGGGGATCACCTCGTCGTCTTCGGTCAGTTGGTCGGTAGAGGCAATGCGGATCCAGTTCATATCAACTCGCTCGTCAGTATACTGAGTAATTGTCGTCAGTGTACTGCCTAAAAAAACAAGTCAGGAGCTAGGGATTTCCCCGACAGGCGACGGGTCGAAGGGCGGCGGCGGGGGCCTATTATGCACGGCGTTCGCAGCCCGCAATCGCGGCCGTCCGCTATATGTAAGGAGTACCCGCAAATAGCCCTCGGAGTCGTGAAAAAAATTCGCCGAAATGAGTGCAAACCCAGGCGTTTCGCGGGCGTCGGCAGTGGGGATTTACCTTGTTGACACTCAAAATTACTGTCAGTATGCTGATCAACAATTCAGTGTGCTAACGTTTTTTTCGGGTGTACGCGAGTGGCGTTGGCATGAGTTGAGGCGGGTCCAAGGGGACTCAATCGAACCAGATCGGGAGCAATGAATGCAACGACGCCGTTTCCTCGCACAAGCCGCCGGCGCAGCCGGCGCGGGCCTCGCCACTGTGGGCATGCCTGCCGTGGCGCAATCCGCGCCGTCGGTGCGCTGGCGCATGTCCACCAGCTGGCCCAAGAGCCTGGACACCATCTACGGCTCGGCCGAAGAACTCTGCAAGCGCGTGGCGCAGCTGACCGACGGCAAGTTCGAGATCCGCGCCTTTCCCGGCGGCGAACTGGTGCCCGCGGCGCAGAACATGGACGCGGTCAGCAATGGCACGGTGGAATGCAACCACGTGCTGAGCACGGCCTACATCGGCAAGAACACCGCCCTGACGTTCGACACCGGCCTGTCCTTCGGCCTGAGCGCGCGCCAGCACAACGCCTGGATCGCCTACGGCGGCGGCTTGAAGATGCTGCGCGCGCTCTACAAGAAGTACAACATCGTCAACCACGTCTGTGGCAACGTCGGCGTGCAGATGGGCGGCTGGTACCGCAAGGAAATCAAGTCCGTCGCCGACCTGAAGGGCCTGAACATGCGCATCGGCGGCATCGGCGGCATGGTGCTGTCCAAGCTGGGCGCGGTGCCGCAGCAGATCCCGCCGGGCGACATCTATCCCGCGCTGGAAAAGGGCACCATCGACGCGGCCGAATGGATCGGCCCCTACGACGACGAGAAGCTGGGCTTCAACAAGGTGGCGCCGTACTACTACTCGCCGGGCTGGTTCGAAGGCAGCGCCTCGATCACCAGCATGGTGCACGACAAGGCATGGGAAGCCCTGCCGCCGGCCTACCAGGCCGCGTTCGAGGCGGCGGCCGGCGAGCAGACCATGCGCATGCTGGCCAATTACGATGCGCGCAATCCGCTGGCGCTGCGCAAGCTGATTGCCGGCGGCGCCAAGGTCAGCTTCTTCCCCAAGGAAGTGATGGACGCGGCGTACAACGCCTCGCAGGAACTGTGGGTCGAGCTCTCGGCCAAGAACCCGGACTTTGCCGCCATCTTCCCCGATTGGAAGAAATTCCAGGCCGAGCAGGCGGCCTGGTTCCGCGTGGCTGAAAGCCCGCTGGACAACTACACCTTCGCCGCCGTGGCGAAGGCCCAGGCCAAATAACAAGCAGGAGATAAAGGGTAGTCATGACGACAGCAAACGCCGATACGCACGGCCGGCCAGGCAAGCCGCAGGGAGTAGGCGCGCGGGTGCCGCGCAAGGAGGACGCGCGCCATCTGCACGGCAAGGGCAATTTCGTGGCCGACATGGCCATGCCCGGTCTCTGCGAGGTGGCTTTCCTGCGCAGTCCGCTGGCGCATGCGCGCATCGCCTCGGTGCGCGTGGCCGAGCAGATCGCGGACAAGGCGTTTGTGCGTCAGGCCATGGCCGACGCGCGCGACATCGTGGCGGATTCCACCTTGCCCAGCTACCAGGTCTCGGCCCAGCCGCCGCTGGCCTCGGGCAAGGTGCGCTTCGTGGGCGAGCCCGTGGCCATGGTGTTCGCGCCGACCCGCGCCGAAGCCGAGGACTACGCCGAGATGATCGAGGTCGACTACGACGATCTGCCGGTGTATGCGGACGTCGTCAGCGCCCAGGCCGCCCAGGGCGATTTCGTGCACGAGCAGTGGCGCGACAATGTCTTCGTCACGCTCAACGTCGACAAGCAGTTCGACGAGCTGGCGGCGCAGGCCGACGTGGTCGTGCGCCGCAAGATCGACCTGTCGCGGCAATGCATGGTGCCGATGGAAGGAAAGGCCGTGCTGGCCTACTGGGACCATCAGGCCGACCAGCTGGTGGTGGTCAGCGCGACCCAGGTGCCGCATATGATCCGCAGCGTGCTGGCCCAGTGCCTGGACCTGGAGCAGGGCCGGGTGCGGGTGGTGTCGCCGGACGTGGGCGGCGCCTTCGGCTACAAGTGCGTGCTGCAGCAGGAAGAGCTGTGCGTGGCCTGGCTGGCCAAGACCTTCAAGAAGCCGTTCCGCTTCATCGAAGACCGCCGCGAACACCTGACCGCGGGCGCCAATTCGCGCGAGCACCATTATGAAATGGTGGCCTACGCCGACCGCCGCGGCAAGCTGCTGGCGCTGGACGCCAAGATCACCATCGACGGCGGGGCCTATTCGGTCTGGCCGTTCACCATCGGCCTGGAACCGGGCCAGGCCATCGGCAACCTGCCGGGACCTTATGCATTCAAGGGCTATCGCTGCGTGACGCGGGCGGTGGCCACCAACAAGCCGGGCTTCGTGCCGTATCGCGGCGTGGCGCGCACCGGCGTGTGTTTCGCCATGGAACTGACGATGGACGCGATCGCCCGCGAGGTCGGGCGCGAGCCTTGGGAAATCCGCCAGGAGAACCTGGTGCAGGGCGAGCAGATGCCCTATGTCAACGTCACCGGCAAGCACCTGGACAGCGGCGATTATCCGGCCAGCCTGCAGCAGGCCATGGACATGATAGGGGTGGACGCCGTCCGCGAGCGTCAGCGCCAAGGCGAGGCGGACGGCCGCCTCATCGGCGTGGGCCTGGCGACGTACACCGAGCAGGCCGCGCATGGCACTTCGGTGTTCGCCGCCTGGGGCACGCCCGTGATACCGGGCTTCGACCAGGCGACCGCGCGGGTCACGCCGGACGGCGGGCTGGAACTGCGGGTCGGCGTGCATTCACACGGGCAGGGCATGGAAACCACCTTCGCCCAGATCGCCAATGAGATCCTGGGCGTGGACGTCGCCAGCATCAAGCTGCTGCACGGCGATACGGGGCAGACGCCGTTTTCCACCGGGACCTACGCCTCGCGTTCGCTGGTGATGTCCGGCGGCGCCGTGTCGCAGGCCTGCAAGCGCCTGCTGCCGCGGCTCACGCATATCGGCGCGCATCTGCTGCAGGCCGACCCCGCCAGCGTGGCCTGGAACGGCGACCGGCTGGAAGCCGGCGGCAAATCGGTGTCGGTCAAGGACGTGGCCGACGCATGGTACTTGCGGCCGCAATTGCTGCCGCCCGACGTGGACCCCGCCGGCCTGGAAGTCACCGTGGGCTACAAGCCCAAGGTCGACACCGGCTGTTTCACCTATGCCACCCATGCGGCGGTGGTGGCGGTGGACCCGGGCACGGGCGGCGTGGAAATTCTGGATTATGTAGTGGTGGAGGACTGCGGGACCATGATCAACCCCATGGTGGTCGAAGGCCAGACCATAGGCGGCGTGGCCCAGGGCATAGGCACCGCGTTCTACGAGGAAACGCCTTACGACGACAACGGCCAGCCGCTGGCTTCGACCCTGGCGGACTACATGCTGCCTGGGGCCACCGAGGTTCCGAACATGCGCCTGCACCACTTCGAGACGCCGTCGCCGCATACCGAATTCGGCGCCAAGGGCATGGGCGAGGGCGGCGCCATCGCGCCGCCGGCGGTGCTGTTCAATGCGGTCAACGACGCGCTGCGGCCGTTGGGCGCGGCCGAACTGCTGCGCACGCCCTTGTCTCCGACCCGGGTGCTGGCCGCCATCGCTCAGGGCAGCCGCAAAACCGCAACCGTCGCCGCGGAGGTGACGGCATGAAGGCCGCCGCATTCGAATATTCTCGCCCGGACACGCTGCAGGACGCCTTGCGGGCGCTGCGCGGGCACGAGGGCCGCGCCAAGCTAATGGCCGGCGGCCAATCGCTGGGTCCCATGTTGAACCTGCGCCTGGCGCGTCCGCCCGTCGTCATCGACATCTCCGGTTTGTCCGAACTGCGCACGGTCTCGCGGCAGGATGGCAGGCTGCGCGTCGGCGCGGCCGTGACCCATGCCGAGATCGAGGACGGCGTGCACGAACTGTTGCGCGGGACGCCCATGCAGCAGGTGGCGCCGGGCATCGCCTATCGCGCCATCCGCAACCGCGGCACGCTGGGCGGCAGCCTGGCGCATGCCGATCCGGCCGCCGACTGGGTGCTGACCGTGGTCGGCCTGGGCGCGACGCTGGAGATCGCCGGGCCGGACGGCGTGCGCATGCTGCCGGCGGAAGACTACATGCAGGGCGCCTACACCACCGGGCTGCGTGAAGACGAGCTGATCGCCGCGGTGCACATCCCGGAAGCCGGGCCGCAGGCGCGCTGGGGCTACTACAAGTTCTGCCGCAAGACCGGCGAATTCGCCGAGGCCAGTTGCGCCGCGTGGTTCGATCCGTCCTCGAAGACGGCGCGCATCGCGGTGGGGGCCCTGGACGGCGCGCCCAGATTGCTGCCCCAACTGGCCGCGCGCATCGCGCAGCACGGACTGACGGGCCTGGATGAAGCGCTGCTGGCCAGCGAGCTGGCCGGCGTCATGCAGGACAAGGATGAACACCATCGCAAGCTGCACGGGACCGCGGTGACGCGCTGCCTGGCGCAGGCCTTGGGTTGACAGGAATGAGCATGGTTCAGGTGACATTGGAAGTAAACGGCAAGCGCGTGTCGCACGAGGCGCCAGCGCGCATGCATCTGGGGGATTTCCTGCGGGATCAGGCGCGCCTGACCGGCACCCATCTTGGCTGCGAGCACGGCGTCTGCGGCGCCTGCACGGTGCTGGTGGATGGCGCGCCGGTGCGCTCCTGTATCTCCTTCGCAGTGGCCTGCGAAGGCCGGCAGGTGACCACCATCGAAGGCTATGACGCCGATCCGGTGATGCAGCGGCTGCGCGCGGCCTTTACCAGGCACCACGCCTTGCAATGCGGTTATTGCACCCCGGGCATGCTGGCGACCTCGCGCGATATCGTGCTGCGCTTGCCGGATGCGGACGAAGGCCGGGTGCGTGTCGAGCTGTCCGGCAATCTGTGCCGCTGCACCGGCTACATGGGCATCGTCGCCGCCGTCATGTCGGTGCTGGCCGAGCTCCGGGAACAACCCGACCCCGCGGTAGAGGCGCTGCGCGCCGCCCAGGCGCAGGGCCGCGGCGCCGCGCCTGCGGCGGAAAAGCCGGTGGCGTTCGCGGGGTTCACGCCGGCCGCGGCCAGCCAGCCGGCTGCAAGCGCCGCTGCGGCGCCGGCTCCGGCAGCCGCCCCGGCCGGTAGGAAGGAAGGCAAGAAGGAAGGCCGTGGCAGCCAGATCGACGGCGGCTTCAAGGTGCCTTTCCCGGCTGCGGAGGTCTGGGCCTTCATGGTGGATCTGCCGGCCCTGGCCAGCTGCCTGCCGGGCGCCTCGATCGAGGAGCACGAGGGCGACCGGGTCAAGGGCAAGATCGCGATCAAGTTCGGCCCCATGTCCGCCGCCTTCAATGGCGCGGCCCGCCTGGAACGCGACGACGCCGCCATGCAGGCGGTGTTCCGCGGGGCAGGGCAGGACTCGCTCAGCCAGTCGCGCGCCAACGGCGACATCACGTATCGCGTGGAGGCGCTGTCGCCTACGGAAACGCAGGTCCACGTGAACCTGCTGTATTCGCTGCAGGGACCGTTGGCGCAGTTCTCGCGTTCCGGCCTGGTGCAGGACTTCGTGCGCCGCATGATCGCGGATTTCGGCAACAACGTTACCGCCCGGCTGCGCCGGCCCGCCGCCGCGGGCGAAGCGCCGGTCCAGGCCAGTTTCAATCCCACGGCCATGTTCTTCAGCGTGCTGTGGGCGCGCATCAAGCGGTGGTTCGGCCGCGGCGGCTGAACACGCGTGGTACCGGCGGCCGCGGGCGCGGCCGCACAGTGTCGACACATAACGGGGAAAATCATGCTCGCGGTATTCGCAAGAAACTGGCGCAACGCATTGTTGGGCCTGGCCGCTGTCGCGCTCAGCGCGCCCGCCTGGTCCCAGGCTTTGGAGCCTTTGAAGGTGCGGCTGGACTGGACGCCCTGGGGCGTGCACGGCGCGTTCCACCTGGCGCAGCAGAAAGGCTGGTACAAGCAGGCCGGCCTGGACGTGACGCTGGAAGACGGCAACGGATCCGTCACGACGGTGCAGATCGTCGGCGCCGGCGACAGCTTCGACCTGGGCCATGCCGCCCTGGCTTCGGCCATGATCGCCCGCGAGAAAGGCATGCCGGTCAAGGCCGTGGCCGTTTTCGCCCGGCAGAGCGATATCGGGCTGCTGGTCCCGGCCGACGCCGGCATCACCGGCCCGGCGCAGCTCAAGGGCAAGAAGGTGGCCTATACGGCGGGCTCGCTGGAAGCGCCGTTCATCGACGCCTTCCTGGCCGCGGGCAAGCTCAAGAAGAGCGATCTGGAACTCATCAACGTGGATGCCGCCAGCAAGGCATCGACCTATGCCGTGGGACGGGCCGACGCGGCATTCTCCACCATTCCGTTCTTCCTGCCCGTGGTGTCGCAGAACCGCCCGTCCAGCGCGGTGCGCTTCGCCGATTACGGCCTGAACATGCCCAGCTTCGGCCTGTTTGCCAATGAGTCCAAGCTGGCACAGCGGCGCGATGCCATCGCGCGCTTTGCCAGCGTCAGCGCGCGGGCCTGGGAGTACATCTACGCGGGACACCAGGACGAGGCGGTCGCCGCCATCCTGGCGCAGCGGCCGCAGGCGCGGCTGGACAAGAAGGTGCTGCGCGGGCAGATCGACGCCTTGCAGCCGTACTTCGGCCAGCCGGCGGCGGGCGCGCGGCTGGGCGCCATCGTGCCGCAGGACTGGACGCAGGCCGTAACGACCTTGTCGACGGTCGGGTTGATCAGCGCCAGCGCGCAGCCCGCCACGTTCTATGCGCCCGACCTGGTGCATCCGGAACGCTACGACAGCCTGGTGCAGCCATGACGCAATGGGCCGTGTCCGCCAAGGACGTGCGCAAGCGCTACCCGGGCGCGGCAGGCGTCGAAGCGCTGGCGTCGGTGTCGGTAGACGTGCCGCGCGGCCGCTTCGTCAGCATCCTGGGACCCAGCGGCTGCGGCAAGAGCACGTTCCTGCGTTGCGTGGCCGGGCTGGAGACTGTCTCCAGCGGCGAGCTGCGGGTGGAGGGCGTGCCGGTGCAGGGGCCGCCGGACGGCATGGGCATGGTGTTCCAGCGCGACGCGCTGCTGGAATGGCGCAGCGTGCGCCGCAACATCCTGCTGCCGGTGGAATTCGCACACAAGCCGGTGGCCGCCTATGCCGACAAGGTGCGCGCGCTGCTGGCCCTGACCGGGCTGGAGAAGTTCGCCGAGAGCTACCCGCGCGAGTTGTCCGGCGGCATGCGCCAGCGCGCCGCCATCTGCCGGGCGCTGGTGGACGATCCGAAGCTGCTGCTCATGGACGAACCCTTCGGCGCGCTGGATGCGCTGACGCGCGACCAGATGAACGTCGAGCTGCAGCGGATCTGGATGGAAACCCGCAACACGGTGCTGTTCGTGACGCACGGCATCGCCGAGGCCGTGTTCCTGGGCGACGTGGTGATGGTGTTCTCGCCGCGCCCGGGCCGCATCCTCGAAACCATAGAAATCGACCTGCCGCGGCCCCGGCCGCTGGCGCTGCGCGAGACGCCGCAATTCGGCGAATACGTGCGGCACATCCGCGGCATGTTCCAGAGCATGGGCCTGATAGACGAGGGCGCGCGCGCCGCGTCCGGCGTGGAGTCCGTCCAATGAGCGCGCTCTTGAAAGGCGCGGGCCGGCGCATGGCCGGGCTGGTGTCGGTGTTGGTCTTCCTGCTGCTGTGGGAAGCCGCGGCGCGGATTTTCCATGTGCGCGCCATCATGCTGCCGCTGCCTGGCCAGGTGGCGCTGGAGCTGGCCGCGGAATGGAGCTGGTACGCCGGCCATGCCGCCTACACGCTGATGACCACGCTGGCCGGCTTTGCGCTGGCGGTGGTGGCCGGCGTCGCGATCGCCGTCATGCTGGTGGGATCGCGTTGGTTCGAACGCTTCATCTATCCCTTGATCGTGGCCCTGAACAGCGTGCCCAAGGTCGCCATCGCGCCCTTGTTCGTGATCTGGATGGGCACGGGCGCCGAACCCAAGATCGCCATTGCCTTCCTGATCGCCGTGTTCGCGATGATCGTGGACACCGTCCACGGCCTGCGCTCGGTGCCGCAGGACGTGCTGGACCTGGGCCGCGTGCTGAAAGGTTCGCGCCGCGATTTCTTCTTCAAGGTGCGGCTGCCGAGCGCGCTGCCTTCGATCCTGGCGGGCATGAAGGTCTCGATTTCGCTGGCGCTGGTGGGCGCCATCGTCGGCGAGTTCGTCTCCTCGCAGCGCGGTTTGGGCTACGTGATCATGAGCGCCCAGGGCACCTTCGACACGGTGCGGGTGTTCGCCGCGATCTTCGTGCTGGCCCTGATGGGCATGCTGCTGTTCGCCTTGCTGGGGTGGCTGGAAAGGCGCGTGACGCCCTGGCTGCGCCACCACCGCGAAGACGACTGACAGGTTCAAGCCCGGGGCACCACGGGCTGAATGTGGGGCAGGTGCGTGATTAGAAACGATTCTGGGGAAAACAGATGCAAGCACTACTCGCCTTGTCGCGTGGCATAGACGCGATCAATCTGCGCATGGGCCGGGCCGTGTCCTGGGTCACGCTGCTGGTTGTGCTGGTGAGCGCCGGCAACGCCATCATGCGCAAGATATTCCATGACAGCTCGAACGCCTGGCTGGAGCTGCAGTGGTACATGTTCGGCGCCATGTTCCTGCTGACCGCAGGCTACACGCTGCTGAAGAACGACCACGTCAGGGTGGACATCATTGCGTCGCGGCTGTCGCGCCGCGCCCAGATCGGGATCGAGATCTTCGGCGTGCTGTTCTTCCTGCTGCCCGCCTGCCTGCTGATCATGTACCTGTCCTGGCCGGTGTTCATGGATTCGTACCTCAGCAACGAGCATTCCTCCAATTCCGGCGGACTGATCCGCTGGCCGGTCAAGCTGTTGATTCCGGTGGGCTTCGCGCTGCTGGTGCTGGCCGGCGTGTCGCACCTGATCAAGTGCGTGGGCTTCCTGATGGGACGCTGCCGCGATCCGCGCGAACGCGAAGGCGCCAAGAGCGCGGAAGAAGAACTGGCCGAGGAAATTGCCCGCGAAGCGCAGGCGCGCGAAGCGGCCGCGCAGAACGAACTGGATAAGAAGGGCCGCTGATCATGGAGTTTCTCATTGCCAATCTGGCGCCGATCATGTTCGCGACGCTGATTATCTTTCTTCTGTTGGGCTTTCCGGTGGCGTTCGCGCTGGCGGCCAACGGCATTCTGTTCGGCCTGGTCGGCATGGAGCTGGGTCTGCTCAACTCCTCGCTGTTCCAGGCGCTGCCGCAGCGCGTGTTCGGCATCATTTCCAACGACACGCTGCTGGCGGTGCCGTTCTTCACGCTGATGGGCCTGGTGCTGGAACGATCCGGCATGGCCGAGGACCTGTTGGAGACCATAGGCCAGCTGTTCGGCTCGATCCGTGGCGGCCTGGCCATCGCGGTGGTCTTCGTGGGCGCTATGTTGGCGGCGACCACGGGCGTGGTGTCGGCCTCGGTCATTTCCATGGGCTTGATCTCGCTGCCCATCATGTTGCGCAACGGCTACGACCGCAAACTGGCCAGCGGCGTGATCGCGGCGTCCGGCACGCTGTCGCAGATCATTCCGCCTTCGCTGGTGCTCATCATCCTGGCGGACCAGCTTGGACGTTCCATCGGCGACATCTACCGCGCCGCCATGGTGCCGGGCTTCATCCTGGCGGGCCTGTACATCGTCTACGTCGTCATCATGAGCCTGCTGAAGCCGGATTCGGCGCCCGCGCTGCCGGAAGAGGCGCGCCGCTTCCAGGAGCCGAACGGCGGCCGCGGCGGACGTTCACTGCTGGTGCTGATGACGATTTCCGCCGTGTCGGCCTACTTCCTGGGACTCTGGGTCGAGAACAACACCGCGCCGATGGACGAGCGCATCGTGGTGGCGCTGCTGTTCTGGGGCGCGACCGCCTTCGTCATCGCGCTGGTGAACAAGGCGCTGGGCCTGGGCCTGCTGTCGGCCCTGGCCGAACGCGTAACCTTCGTGATGATCCCGCCGCTGGCGCTGATCTTCCTGGTGCTGGGCACCATCTTCATCGGCGTGGCCACGCCCACGGAAGGCGGCGCCATGGGCGCGGTGGGCGCCATCCTGATGGCGGTGGCGCGCCGCCGCCTGTCGCTGGACCTGCTCAAGCAGGCCATGGACACGACCACCAAGCTGTCCTGCTTCGTGGTGTTCATCCTGGTGGGTTCCACCGTGTTCGGCCTGACCTTCCGCGCCGTCAACGGCGACCTGTGGGTCGAGCATCTGCTGACCGGCCTGCCGGGCGGACAGTGGGGCTTCCTGATCGTGGTCAGCATCCTGACCTTCGTGCTGGCCTTCTTCCTGGACTTCTTCGAACTGGCGTTCATCATCGTGCCGCTGCTGGGGCCGGTGGCCGACAAGCTGGGCATCGACCTGATCTGGTTCGGCGTGATCCTGGCCGTCAACATGCAGACCTCGTTCATGCACCCGCCGTTCGGCTTCGCGCTGTTCTACCTGCGATCCGTGGCGCCGCGCGACCGCTACAAGGACCGGGTCACGGGCAAGATGATCGAGCCGGTCACCACGGGACAGATCTATTGGGGTTCGGTGCCGTTCATCGTGATCCAGCTGTTGATGGTGGCCGCGGTGATGGCGTTCCCGGGCATGGTGATGCACTACAAGGGCACGGCCGCCGTCGTCGATCCCAGTTCGGTTTCGCTGGAGGTCGGGGGCAGCGGCTACGGGGGCAGCGCCTACGGCGCGGATGCCAATCCGTTCAAGTGATGCGGCAGGGGCGCCCAGGGGGCGCCCCTTGATTTTCAGGGCTTGACCGCGTGTGTGGCCAGGAACGTCGGCAGGAAACGGTCGATCAGGAAGCGCGGCTGAGGCTGCTCATCCTCATAGAATCCCTTCAACAGGAATCCGGCTTCCAGCTGGCCGCCGATCTGTTCGCCCAGACTGTGCCCGAACACCAGCGCGTCGCCCCGGCCCTGCTTTTCGGCCAGTTCCGATGCGCTCAGGTCGCGCAGGTCGGAGTAGGGCAGCCGGAAGCGCGGCCGGATCAGGCCCTGTTCGGCCAGTTCCGGCGCGCGGTCTCCGACGAACACGACCGGGTTGTAGAAGCTGCTGAGCAGCCTGCCGCCATGCTTCAGCACCCTGAAGCACTCCCGCCATACGGGCCGCACGTCAGGCACGTACAGGTTGGAGATCGGATGCACGATGCAGTCGAAGGACGCGTCGGCGAACGCCGAAAGATCCCGCATGTCTCCCTGCGCGGTTGCGAGCGCCAGGCCGTCGCGGCGCGCGACCATCTCGTCCTGGGCCAGCTGCAGCGGCGAAGCGTCGAACACGGTCACGTCCGCGCCGGCGGCGGCCAGCACGGGAGCCTGTTGGCCGCCGGCGGAGGCCAGGCACAGGATGCGCGGAGCCGGAGTCATCGCCGGCAGCCAATCCGCGGGCAGGGCGCGCGGCGTGATGTGCACCCGCCAGTCGCCGCGGCGCGCGGCCTCGATCGTTTCGGGGCCGACCGGTTGCGACCAGGCGCATTGCTGCGCGGCCTGGCGGTCCCAGGCGGCGCGGTTGTGTTGATAGATATCGATGGTGGTGTCAGTCGCAGGCATTGCGTTTTCCTTGTGTGAAGGGGAAAACTGCCGATGCGCGGAATCCGCGAGCCTGAGCCTTGCTGGGGCAATCCGCGGCGCGCCGATGGGCGCCGGGTCCTGCAAGACATCAGAATGGAACAAGCAATGCGGCTCGCGCGCCAGGCAGCGCGGGGAGTCAAGATGCGCGTGGGCATCCCGGCATTTACTTGTTCACTCTGAGTGCTCCGGTGAAAGGGGAGAGGGTTGCAAGCTTAACCCGGGCAGCGCGGCGGGGACAAATGACGGTCTGGAACCGGCGCAGGCTCGACGCGGCGCCGGACCCGCCACTACGCGCCGCGCGGCGCCGTGATGACATGCGCCTGGATTCTTCCTGTGATGGGACCCGCGCCGTAGCGCGCACGCAGCGCGTCGGCCGCCGCATTGACGGCCTGATCCAGCATGTCCGCGCCGCGGGCCTCGATCTCGTTGCGCAACGGCGTACCCTGGCAATAGGCCATGGCAGCCGTTTGGGGCGTGTCCGCACGGCTTTCGAAGGCAACGGTTTCCAGCGTCTGCCGGTCGGTGAATCCGGCGCGGGCCAAGTCGGCTCTGATGACGGCCGCGTCGTAATAGCCATGGGGAATCCGGCTCATGAACCGGGGCGGGTCGCCGGGGAACAGCCGAGCCAGGGCCTGCTCCACCGTATCGGCAAACGCGTTGTCCTCGATGCGGTCCCAGACGTTGAACAGGAAGGCGCCGCCGGGCCGCAAGACCCGGCGCGCTTCGGCGTAGGCTGCGGCCTTGTCCGGCAGGAACATGTAGCCGAACTGGCAGACCACGGCATCGAAGGTCTGGTCCTCAAACGGCAGCTTCAGGGCGTCGGCCTGGCGCCAGGTGACGGCGCGGCTTGTGCCCAGGGCCTGGGCCTGTTCCAGCATGGCCGGATTCAGGTCGGTCGCGACGATGGCCGCGCCAGCGGGCAATTGGTCCGCGAGCTGGCGCGTCACCGCCCCGGTGCCTGCGGCGACCTCCAGCACGGCGGAAGGGCGCAGCGCTGCGGTTCGCGCGGCGATGTCCGCCGCATAAGGTTGGAAGACGAGAGGAACCATGTACCGCTGGTAGAACTGCGGAATGGATCCGGAGAAAACACGATCGCCAGGGGTGGTGTTCATGATGTTCGACTCCAAAGCGGCCGCGCGGAGCGGTCTTCAGATTGAACTTGGCCCTCGTCCGGTGTCGGACGGGAATTCTATTTTAGGCAATGCGAGTAGGTGTGGCGAAGAGAGGAACGATGCGAGAGGCTTACATCCTTGTAGCCCCTGGGCCTCATATTCCGGGAGTCAGCCTGATTTTGTAGCCCCTGGGGAGTGGAATGGTTGGCTGGCGCATATAGTTTAGTTCGATCCATTTTGTGCCTTTTGGGCTACAAAATGGATAGAATGTCCTTGTTTTGATGCCCAGGGGCTACAAATGACGACTTTAGGTGATGTGGCGGAAATGCTGAAGAACGTCCGTAAGCAGAATCGCCTTTCCCAAGACGAACTGGCCTCTCGCGCTGGCGTTGCTCGTACGACGGTTACGCGCATGGAAACGGTGGCGCGTGGGGACATGAGTGTGTCCGCGCTGGTTCGTTTACTGGATGCTGCGGGTTATGACCTCAAATTCGTAAAGCGCGGCCATGGCCGGACCGTTGAAGACATACTTGCTGAACAGCGACGCGGAGAGTGAGCTATGCGGCTGGACGTGTACGTTCTCGGGCAGCAGGTCGCCAAGCTCTATCGCGAGGCTGACGAGTATGTTCTTCAATATGAGCCGGACACGCCGGACAGCAGTTTCGTCAGTCTGGCGATGCCGGTACGCCAAGAGGCGTGGCGTTGGCCACGCGATTTGCATCCATTCTTTCGCCAGAACCTGCCCGAAGGCTACCTGCTCGGCGTGATCCGCGAACTGTTTGGACCTCTTCTGGATGGGACTGATCTTTCACTGTTGGCCGTGGTCGGGGCGGCCGGTATCGGCCGGGTGGCCGTGACTGTGGAAGGTGCCGCGCCGGGTGTCGACCTCAGTCCGTTGAACATTGAAGAGCTGCTTACCGCCGAGAAATCAGCTGCCCTTTTTGAAGAGCTGGTGCGCCGTTACGCGCGTAGTGCGGTATCAGGCGTGGTGCCAAAATTTCTTGCACCAGAAGAACGGTTGGGCGCGGGGAAGGACGCAGGCAAGACGACGTTGCGCACTGCCCAGCACATCATCAAAGGTTCGGATAAGGCGACCGACTTCCTGGGTTTCAACGAGCACTACACATTGAAAGTGCTCGCACGCCTGAACGTTGTGCCGGTGGTTCAAACACAGATGTCCGCGGATGGACGGATCCTGGTGGTGGATCGCTTCGATGTGGACACTGAAGGACGTCCTGCCTATGGGGTGGAGGACGCCTGCAATCTGCTCGGCCTGCCGCCGCACGAAAAATACAGTCCGTCGACAGAACGGGCGCTGAGCGCGACCAGGGCATATATTCCGTCTGCCATCAGACGCCAGCAGAACTTGCTGTTTGCTTGGCAGACGCTTGCAAACTACGTCGTGCGAAACTCCGATTGCCATGCCAAGAACATTGCCGTGTACTACTCAACCCTTGGGGATGTGCGCTACACGCCGGTGTATGACGTGGTGACGACCCAGGCGTATCCACAATTCAGCAGCGCGCCGGGCTTGGCCGTGGCTGGCCGGAAGACCTGGTCGCCGGGCAAGGCGCTCTCGCGATTTTGCACCGCTCGGCTGGATATCTCGCCCAGGGACTACCAGGACATGGTCGAACAGCTCTGTGAGTCTGCTGTGGAGGTCGGCAAGGAGATCATAGAAGCGGCCAAGAATGAACCGCGATGGAAATGGATCGCCAGACAGATGGTGCATGCTTGGAATGAGGGCATGTGCTCGCTTCGGAGCGCTCAACTGGAAAGGAAGTACCGCGGACTTGAAGCTGCCATAGAGAATGCCGGGCTCGGGGCGCCAGATGTTCCAGCGTCCGCCAACGCGGCTATAGGACGTTCTGAAATGATCGCTCCGCCCGCCCGAAAGCGGACATGACGAACGAGGGTAGCGGCGTCATGTCCATGAACGGAAGTCGAGGTCTCCCGCGCGATGGGCAAGAATGGCGGTTGCGGCCGCCTAAGCGCCCAGCCGCGCCTGTTCCGCCGCCAGATAAGCGTCCCGCGACGGCAGCAGATGCTCCCGGCACAGCGCCATCAACCCCTCCCGGTCGCCATCCCGCAGCGCGTGGATCATGGCCCAGTGTTCCTGGCGGGCGCGTTCGCGGTAGCCGGCGGCGGCTAGCGAGCCGAAGCGGATGGGGTGGGTGCGGCGGGCGTATTCCTCGATGGCCTGGCCCAGCACCGCGTTGTCCAGCAGGCTGAAGAACTCGCGATGAAAGCGCTGGTTGCTGCGGAACACGCGACGCGCGTCGCCATCGGCGACCGCGGCATCGTGTTCACGCTGCACGGCCACCAGCGCCGCCAGCCGCGCCTGCGGCACGGGCAGCGGGATCTGGCTGGCGGCATGCACTTCCAGCACCTGGCGCAGCGCGTACAGCTCCATGACTTCGCGCACCGCGTACGCGCGCACGACCGCGCCGATGTTGCGCTTTTTCTCCACCACGCCCAGCGCCTCCAGGTCGGCCAGCACCTGGCGCACCACGTGGCGCTTGAGCGCGAAGCGCGCCATGAGTTCGTCTTCGGTCAGGCGCTGGCGCGGGTGCAGCCGGCCGAAGACGATGTCTTCTTCCAGGATGGCGACCGCGGCCTGCGCGGCGTCCGGGGCCAGTACCGGCGCGGAGTCGGGGGCGAGGGCGTCCATGGGCTTGCCGCCTACTTCTTGGGCACGGTGTCGCGCGTGACGCCGGCGCGCAGGAAGTCGAAGTCCACGCCCTGGTCGGCCTGGGTCACGGTCTGCAGGAACAGCTTGCGGTAGCCGCGTTCGGCGACGGGGCGGACGATGGGCTGGGCCGCGGCGCGGCGCGCCAGTTCGGCGTCGTCCACCAGCAGCGCGATCTCGCGGTTGGCCACCGACAGGCGGATGCGGTCGCCGTTCTGCACGTAGGCCAGCGGGCCGCCGATGGCGGCTTCGGGCGTGACGTGCAGCACGATGGTGCCGGCGGCGGTGCCGCTCATGCGGCCGTCGGAGATGCGCACCATGTCCTTCACGCCGGCGCGCGCCAGCTTCCTGGGGATGGGCATGTAGCCGGCTTCGGGCATGCCCGGCGCGCCGGTCGGGCCGATGCGCTTGAGCACCAGGATGTCTTCGGCGGTGACGTCCAGCGCCTCGTCGTCGATGCGCCGCGCCATGTCCTCGGCGTCCTCGAACACCACGGCGCGGCCTTCGTGCTCCATCAGCTTGGGGTTGGCGGCGGATTGCTTGATGATGGCGCCGCCGGGGGCCAGGTTGCCGCGCAGCACGGCCAGGCCGCCCACGGGGTAGATGGGCGAGGCCGCCGTGCGGATCACGTCCTGCGGGAAAGCGGGCGGGGCGTCGTCGAGTTCCTCGCCCAGCGTGCGGCCCGACACGGTCAGCGCGTCCAGGTGCAGGTAGGGACGCAGCTCGCGCAGCAGCGCCGGCATGCCGCCGGCGTGGTGGAAGTCTTCCATGTAGTGCTGGCCGGAGGGCTTGAGGTCGACCAGCACGGGCGTTTCGCGGCTGATGCGGTCCAGTCCGGCCAGGTCGATGTCGATGCCCAGGCGGCCGGCGATGGCCGTCAGGTGCACGATGCCGTTGGTGGAGCCGCCGATGGCCAGCAGCACGCGCAGGGCGTTCTCGATGGATTTGCCGTTGAGGATGCGCTCAGGCGTTAGGCGCGAGGCGGCCATGGCCACGGCGGTGGCGCCGGTCTTCTCGGCGACGCGCACGCGGTCGGCGGTGACGGCCGGGGCCGACGCGCCGCCGGCCACCATCATGCCCAGGGCTTCGGTGATGCAGGCCATGGTGCTGGCCGTACCCATCACGGAACAGGTGCCCACGCTGGCGACCAGCTGGTTGTTCACGTCCGAGATCTCGGCCGCGTCGATCTCTTCGGCGCGGTAGCGGCCCCAGTAGCGGCGGCAGTCGGTGCAGGCGCCCACGCGCTCGCCGCGGTGCGAGCCGGTCAGCATGGATCCCGTGACCAGCTGGATGGCGGGCACGCCGGCGGACGCCGCGCCCATCAGTTGGGCCGGTACGGTCTTGTCGCAGCCGCCGATCAATACCACGGCGTCCATGGGCTGGGCCCGGATCATTTCCTCGGTGTCCATGGACATGAGGTTGCGCAGGTACATGCTGGTGGGCTGGGAGAAGCTCTCGTGCACCGAAATGGTGGGGAAGTCCATGGGCAGGCCGCCGGCCAGCATGACGCCGCGCTTGACCGCCTCGATCAGTTGCGGGGCGTTGCCGTGGCAGGGGTTGTAGCTGCTGCCCGTGTTGACGATGCCGATGATGGGGCGCGACAAGGCGTCGTCGGTCAAGCCCGCTCCCTTGATGAAGGCCTTGCGCAGGAACAGCGAAAAGCCGGTGTCGCCGTAGTTGGTGAGCCCGCGGGCCACGCCGCGCGCCGTGGCGCCGTCACTGCTGAAAGGGCCCGGCGCAGCTGCGTGGTTCTTGGTCTCGTCCTTCATTTTTGATCTCGATAATATTATTGATAATCTGATGACGGCATCATAGCCAGCCTTTGAAAACGCCCGCAAGCGATTTATCAGTGCCGTTTAATTGATCTTATTAATAGATCAGTCGATAGAAAAATTCTGATTCTTCAATCAAGTTGCCGAACCTACACTGGCCCGGTTGACGAGCCGGGCGTCCGTTTCATTCCTATACCCATCCCGGCAGGAGACCTACATGTCAGACCTGCGTCTGCGGCCGCGCCGCGCCGTGTTGTTTTCCCTGCTGGCCTTGTGCGCCGGCATGTCCGCTCCCGCCCTGGCCGCCGACGCCTACCCCGACAAGCCCATCCGCATGATCGTGCCGTACCCGCCCGGAGGCGCGACCGACGTCATCGGCCGCGTGCTGGCGCAGGAGCTGACCGGCGCGCTGGGCCAGTCGGTGATCGTGGAGAACCGGGCGGGCGCCGCCGGCAACATCGGCGCCGACCAGGTCGCCAAGGCGCAGCCCGACGGCTACACGCTGCTGATGGGCGCGCTGACCAGCCATTCCATCAACGCCGCCCTGTACCGCGGCCGCGTCACCTATGACGTGGAGAAGAGCTTCGCGCCGGTGTCCATCGTGGGCACGGTGCCGCTGGTGTTCGTGGTGAATCCGTCGGTGCAGGCGAAAACGCTGGCCGAGTTCATCGCGCTGGCCAAGTCCAAGCCCGGCTACATCACCATGGGTTCTGCCGGCAACGGTTCGCCGCAGCATCTGGCCGCCGAAATGTTCAAGCGCACCGCTGGCGTGGAAGTGCTGCACGTGCCCTACAAGGGTAGCGGCCCGGCCATGACCGACCTGATGGGCGGGCAGGTGCTCAGCATGATCGAAACCGTGCCCGCGGCGCAGGGCAGCATCAAGGCCGGCAAGCTGCGCGCGCTGGCGGTGACGTCGGCGCAACGGGTGGACGCGCTGCCGGACGTGCCGACCGCGGCCGAAGCCGGCCTGAAGGATTTCGAGGTCAGTTCGATGTTCGGGATCGTGGCGCCGGCCAATACCCCGGCGCCGGTGATCGAGCGTTTGAATGGCGAGCTGAAGAAGATCCTGGCCAAGCCGGAGGTCCAGGCCTCGCTGCTGAACCAGGGCGCCATCGCCACCTGGACCACGCCAGCCGACGCCGGCGCCCGCGTGTCGGCCGAGCTGGCGCGTTGGACCAAGGTCATCGACGAAGCGGGCGTGAAGGGGGATTAATACCCCTAAAGTTGTGGCTATACGTCACACGCCGGAAGTTCCGCCGGGAACCTCCGGCGATTTTGTTTGTGCGCGCGCTCGCGAAAGACGCAACAAGGCTTGCGCGCAAACTGAGGAATACGCACTGAAAAAAGGGTGCATGCAAAGTTTTGCGCTATGAACCGCCAAAAGGGACGCAATAAACCGCAATAAAGCTCTCGCGAGATTGTATACAGTGGTTGACCCCGAATAGACTAGTGTGGTGTCTCAAAAGTAATCATCAAATAATGGTACTCGCTGCCCGCGCCACAGATGCCAAGATGGTGTCCGCACTTTTATGCCACACGAACGGCTTGGGATCCTCGTTGTGACGATCAATGTATTCCCGTATGGATTGCTCCAGCTGAGCAACGCTGGTGTGGGCGCTGCGCTTGATCCACTGCTCGCTGATCTGGCTAAAGAAACGCTCGACCAGATTGAGCCAGGACGCTGAGGTGGGCGTGAAGTGAACGTGGTAGCGAGGATGGGCTGCTAGCCAGGCCCGCACTGCCTGCGTCTTGTGCGTGCCGTAGTTGTCCATGATCAGGTGGATGTCTTGTTCGCCAGGCACCGCTGCATCGATGGCTTTGAGGAACTGCAGGAATTCCACACTGCGGTGACGGCGCTTGAGCTGTCCTATGACTTTGCCAGTGGCCACATCCAGCGCTGCAAACAGCGACGTTGTGCCATGGCGCTTGTAATCGTGCGTGCGCGTGCTGGGTTTGCCAAACGTCAGTGGTAACCCTGGTTGGGTGCGATCCAGAGCCTGGATCTGGCTCTTCTCGTCCACGCACAGCACCAAGGCGCGATCGGGTGGTGCCATATACAGCCCCACCACATCCCGTACCTTGTCCACGAAATGGGGATCCGTCGATAGCTTGAAGGTTTCTTGCAGGTGCGGCTTCAGCCCAAAGGCATGCCAGATGCGCTGCACCGTCGCGGGCGATACGCCAGCGTGCCGACTCATCTGGCGCACGCTCCAGTGCGTGGCGTTGTCAGGCTTGCTCTGGCGAACCTTGTCCACAATGAGCTGAACCTGCTCGTCGCCCACACTGCGCGGGCGGCCAGCGCGCGGGGCATCGGTCAAACCCGCCAGACGATACGCCCGGTAGCGCCGCCGCCACTTGGAGACAGTTTGCACCGTCGTGCCCAAGCGTTGGGCAATCATGGTGCCCGACTCCCCATCTGCGCAGCCCAGCACGATTCGCATGCGCAGCTTCTCGTCCTCGGGCGCTTTGCGTACGCGCAGTCGCGCATGCAGCTCTGCGCGCTCGGCATCGGTGATCTGCAGCTTCGTGGCGGGGCGTCCAGGGTGGGCCATCAGCGTAGTCTCCTATAAGGAAGCTGATTCGACCAACACCGGTCAAAATAGTTCTATCTATTTTTGAGACACCACACTAGGCCGTAATGTAGTTTGCGGGCCTTCCCAGGACGGCAGAAGGGGGATAACAATGACAGACGACCAGGACGAAAAGTCGATTCTGTACACGCATTTCGGAACGCATAGTCCGTATTGGCGTCTGTCCGCCGATAGCGACGCGTTCGAACTTGCAGCAGTCAAGGGCGCAGCCAATATCGCGATGGCATTGCGCCCGGAACAAGCCGAGACGATACGCAGCCTGACGGGCATCACGTCCAGCGTGCGCATCGACATCTCGCTGTACGGCGACATGCTCAGGCTCCACCTGGTGGGCCGCAAGATCAATCCCAACGAATGGGCCGGCACCGCGTCCGCCCATTCCGACACTGAATCCGTGGCCAAGGATCTGGTCGAAGGCCTGTCCTTTGCCGAGACCGTGGTGTCCGAGGCCAACTCGGTCATCGTCATCGTCGACCAGAACGGCCGGGTGCAGCGCTTCAACAAGCTCAGCGAGGAATACACCGGCAAGCGCGAGCAGGACATCATCGGCCGCAGCGTGTTCGAGATGTTCATGACGCGCGAAGAGGCGATCGCCTCGCGCCGCAATATCGCCGAGTTCTACAAGCGTGGGCAATCCTACGAGGCCGAGCGCCTCATCAATACGGTCAAGGGGCCGCGCCTCTTCCTGTTCCGCAACAAGTTCGTCACCAGCGGCAGCGGCGAAAAGCGCGTCTACCTGATCTGCTCGGGCACCGACATCACCGAGGAACGCCAGGCGCAGGAGCGCCTGCGGGTGCTGGCCAATACCGACATGCTGACCAACCTGCCCAACCGCCACGCGATCACGACGCGGCTGAAGGCGGCGCTGGCGGCGGGCGAGGACGGGCGGGGCGGCGTGCTGTTCCTGGACCTGGACAATTTCAAGCGCATCAACGATCACTACGGCCACGGCTTCGGCGACCGTCTGTTGAAGTCGGTGGCGGTCGCGATCTCGTCCTGCCTCGCCGAAGGCCAGACCCTGGCGCGGCTGGGCGGGGACGAATTCATCGTGCTGCACGAGGCCGCGCAGACCTGGGAGCTGGAGGCGACCGCCCAGCGCATCATCGAACGGCTGCGCGAGCCTTTCCGCCAGGGGCTGATCGAGGTCTACACCAGTTGCTCCATCGGCATCGCCATGTATCCGGAGCACGGCGCCGACCTGGACAGCGTGGTGCGCAGCGCCGACATCGCCATGTATGTGGCCAAGGAAGCGGGGCGCCATACCTACCGCGTGTTCCAGCCCGAGATGGACCGCCGCAACGCGGACTACGTCTGGCTGGACACCAATCTGCGCAAGGCGCTGGCCGAAGACCATCTGATGCTGTACTACCAGCCCAAGCTGGCCGGCCGCAATGGCGAGGTCGACGGGGTCGAAGCCCTGGTGCGCTGGCGTTCGCCGGAACGCGGCATGGTCGGCCCCGCCGTCTTCATTCCGTACGCCGAGGAGTCGGGCCTGATCTCGCCGCTGGGCGTATGGGTCATGCGTGAAGCGGCCAGGCAGGCCGCGGCCTGGAAGCGCGACGGCCTGAACATCCGCATCGCCATCAACATGTCGGCGCGGCAGTTGAATGACAAGGGCGTGGTCAGCGACTTCATGCGCGCCATCAACGACGCCAGCCTGGATCCCTGCCTGCTGGACATCGAACTGACCGAAAGCTGCCTGATCGACGACGAAGGCGCCGCCATCGAACTGATCAAGCAGTTCCGCCAACTTGGCGCGCGGGTCCATCTGGACGACTTCGGCACCGGCTATTCCTCGTTGTCGCAGCTGGCCCGCATTCCGCTGGACGCGATCAAGCTGGACGCCAGCTTCGTGCGCGGCGTCAACGAGAACCCGGTGTCGCAGGCGCTGGCGCGCGCCATCGTCGCGGTGGCGCGCACGCTGGAGCTCAAGGTGATCGCCGAGGGCGTGGAAACCACCGAAGAAGCCGTGTTCGTCGACACCCTGGGCGTGGACGCCAAACAGGGCTACCTGTACGCCAAGCCCATGCCGGCGGCGGAGTTCACCGCCTGGCTGGCTCAGCGCCGCCGGCTGCATCTCATTGCCTGACGCAGCCGGCAGCGCCTTACCGCATCAATGCATGGTGGCTTCCAGCGCGGACTCCGCGCTGGAAGAACTGCGGCGGTTCTGCGCCATCACCAGGCGCTCCATGTAGGCGCGGTCCTTCGGGTCGATCGAGAACGCGGCTTCGACCCAATCTTCGGTAATGTCCATCAGCTCCGAGCGCGACAGGCTCAGCACGCGCTGGCGCGCGCGCAACATGGCGCGCATGCCGTTGAGCTTGGGCCGCATCACGTCGATGAAGGTGCGCGTGGCCTTGTAGGCGTCGCCCGGCTCGAACAGCACGTCGACCAGGCCGCGGCCATGGAACCATTCGGCGGTGTGGGATTCGCCCGTGCCTATCAGTTCTTCGGCCAGCTTCATGCCCGAGCGCCGCGCCACCAGCGAGTAGCCGCCCATGCCAGGGAAGAGGTTGAACGCCATTTCAGGAAAGCCCATGCGGGCGGTGTTCTGCGCCAGCACGAAGTGGTGCGCCAACGCGGCCTCGAAGCCGCCGCCCAGGGCGGTGCCTTCGATCATCGCCAGCGAGATCGCGCCAGTGTCGAAGCCGCGGGTGGCGGCATGCACGCAATCCACGCAAGCCCGGGCGTACGCCCGCAGCGCTTCGCGCTTGCCGGTGCGTATGGCTTCCGCGAAGAAATTCAGATCGCCGCCCACGTTATAGATCTGAGGAACGAGCGAGCCGGTGACCCAGAAGTCGATCGGCAGGCCAGAGTCCTTGGCGGCGCGCGCCAGGGTCATGATCTCGTCGATCAGTTCATGGTTGAAGCACGGACGCGGTTGAGCGCGCAGCATCATCCACATGACCCGACGTCCCTCCTCGTAGAACGCCGAGAGCTGCTTCAGGTTGCCGGCGGCGGTGAAGGGGTGGCAATCCGGATGAATGAGTTGATTCATTTACTTTCGTCCAATTGATCAAGGTGAGTCGGAGTACTACGGGATCAGCCTAATACAGACCTTCCGGCTCTCGTCTCATGCAAAACTCGTCCAGCTGGCCAGACTTGTCCGTAAGTCAAAGGCCCGAGTGATCAACGGAGAAACGCGATGAGCGGACGCAGCCGCTCAACCCATCAGGCGATGGGGGCATGGGTAAAACGGATGAGGGGTACACGCAATTTCGCGGCTATCGGGGCGATGCGCCGCGCGTGCGCCGAAGTCGGCGCGCTCATGCGTAGGGATGAGGGATGGCGCGGCCGGGCGGCCGCGCGCGGGCTTGCGTTTTGCGGTGCTGGAATGCGCCAGGTCAGGCGACGCCGCCGTTGGCGCGCAGGATCTGGCCGTTGACCCAACCCGCCTCGGGGCCCGCCAGGAACGACACCACGTTGGCGATGTCATCGGGCTGGCCCAGGCGCTCCAGCGGCGGCATCTTGGCATAGTGCTCGATCAGCTCGGGGCTCTTGCCGTTGAGGAAGAGGTCGGTGGCGACGGGGCCGGGCGCCACCGCGTTGACGGTGATGCGGCGGCCGCGCAATTCCTTGGCGAACACCTGGGTGAGGCTTTCCACCGCCGCCTTGCTGGCGATGTAGACGGAGTAGTTCGGCAGGTTGAGCGCGATGGTGGTGCTGGACACGTTGACGATGCTGCCGCCGTCGGCCAGCCGCGTGGCGGCTTCGCGCAGCGTGTTGAAGGTGCCGCGGGTGTTGATGCCGAAGGTCTGGTCGTAGAGCTCGTCGCTGGTTTCGGCCAGCGGCACCATCTTCAGGATGCCGGCGCTGTTGACCAGCACGTCGATGCGCCCCAACTCCGCTTCCACCTGGTCGAACATGGCGCGCACCTGGTCCACCCGCGACACGTCGGCGCGCACGGCCAGGGCGCGGCCGCCCGCCGCGCGGATGTCATCGGCCAGGGTTGCGGCCTCGGCGGCGCTGGAGGCGTAGTTGATGGCGACGGCGTGGCCGTCTCGCGCCAGGCGGCGGACGATGGCGGCGCCTATGCCGCGCGATCCGCCGGTGACGAGCGCGATGCGTTGCGTGGCCTGGGTGTTCATGTCGTATCTCCGGTTGGATTGGGGGGTGAGGCGTATCTTGAACTATTCCAGAAGAAAGATAATTACTCTATATTCGCTAACATAATTTCATCTGCATTAATAATAGGTGAGTGACGATGGACCGGTTCCAGGAAATGCTGGTGTTCGTGCGCATCGCCGAAAGGCGCAGCTTTTCCAAGGCCGCCGAGGACCTGCAGATTCCGCGCCCCACGGTCACCAACCTGGTCAAGCGGATGGAAGCGCGCCTGGGGGCGCGGCTGCTTGAACGCACCACGCGCCAGGTGCGGCTGACCCATGACGGCGAGGCCCACTACCAGCGCTGCGTGCGGCTCCTGGCGGATCTGGAAGAGGCCGACGGCGCATTCCTGGACACCTCGCCCAAGGGCCTGCTGCGCGTCAACGCGCAGGGCACGCTGGCCAGGTTCTTCGTCATGCCCGGACTGCCGGCCTTCCTGGAACGCTATCCCGACATCGTGCTGCAGCTGGGCGAGGACGACCGGCTGGTGGACCTGGTGCGCGAAGGCGTGGATTGCGTGCTGCGTACCGGCACGCTGCAGGATTCTTCGCTGGTGGGACGCCAGATCGCGCTGATGCCGCAAGTCACGGTGGCCAGCCCCGCCTATCTGGCGCGCTACGGCGAGCCGCGGCGGCTGGAAGACCTGGAAGGCCACCGGGCGGTGGACTACCTGTCCAGCGCCACGGGGCGCAGCCTGCCGCTGGATTTCACGGTCGATGGCAAGAACGTGCAGGTGCGCCCCAGGGCCGTGGTCAGCGTGACCGGCGCGGAGCTCTACACCAGCGCCGCGCTGGCCGGACTGGGATTGGTGCAGGTGCCGCGCTACCGCGTCGAGCGCGAGCTGGCGACGGGCGAGCTGAAGATCGTGCTGCCCGGCGCGCCGCCCGCGCCCATGCCCGTGTCGGTGCTGTATCCGCAGAACCGCCAGGTGTCGGCGCGGGTGCGCGTCTTCACGCAATGGCTGGCGGAGGTCATCGCCGCCGGCCTGGCTCAGACGATGCCGGTCAGGTAGTACACCGCGATCGCCAGGAAGACCGAAGCGGTCGATATCAGCGTGATGGCGAAGATGTCGCCGTAGGACTGGCGGTGCGTCAGGCCCGTGACCGCCAGCAGCGTGATGACCGCGCCGTTGTGCGGCAGCGTGTCCATGCCGCCGCTGGCCATGGCGGCGATGCGGTGCAGCACCTCCATGGGGATGCCCGCCGCGTGGGCGCTGTCGATGAAGGTCTGCGCCATGGCCGCCAGCGCGATGCTCATGCCGCCCGAGGCCGAACCGGTGATGCCGGCCAGCGAGGTCACGGCCACTGCCTCGCCCACCAGCGGGTCGGGGATGGCCTTGAGCGCGTCGGCCACCAGCAGGAAGCCGGGCAGGGCGGCAATCACGCCGCCAAAGCCGTATTCCGCCGCCGTGTTCATCGACGCCAGCAACGCGCCCGACACCGCGTTCTTGCTGCCTTCGGCGAAGTGCGCCTTGATGCCGCGGAACGAGAACAGCAGGATGGTGACGATGCCTGCGATCAGCGCGCCCATCACCGCCCACAGCGCTACCTGGTCTTCGGCATTGACGGGCATGGGCTTGGGCAGGCCGGGCAGCGCGACTTCGGAGCCGGCCGGATACCAGCCCGGTATCCAGCGCGTCAGCAGGTAGTTGACGACGCCCACTACCACCAGCGGCAGCAGGGCGACCAGCGGATGGTGTTCGCGTTCATTGGGCGGCGTGACCGGTTCGTTGCGCAGGTCGGTGCCGTAGGTCTCGCCGGCGGCCGCCGCGCGCTTGCGCCGCCACTCCAGATAGGCGATGCCGGCGGTCAGCGTGAAGCAGGCGCCGATCAGGCCCAGCCAGGGCGCGGCCCAGGTGGTCGTTTCGAAGAAGGTGGTGGGGATGATGTTCTGGATCTGCGGCGTGCCGGGCAGGGCGGTCATGGTGAAGGTGAACGCGCCCAGGGCGATCGCGCCCGGCATCAGCCGCTTCGGGATGCCGCCCTGGCGGAACATCTCGGCCGCGAACGGATAGACCGCGAACACCACCACGAACAGCGACACGCCGCCGTAGGTCAGCACCGCGCAGACCAGCACGATGGCCATGATGGCGCGTTCGGCGCCGATCAGGCGCAGCACCGCCTGCACGATGGCGCGCGAGAAGCCCGACAGCTCGATCAGCTTGCCGAACACGGCGCCCAGCAAGAACACGGGGAAGTAGAGCTTGGCGAAGCCCGCCATGCGCTCCATGAAGATGCCCGAGAACACGGGCGCCAGCGCCGACGGGTCGGTCAGCAGCACCGCGCCCATGGCCGCGATGGGCGCGCACAGGATCACGCTATAGCCTCGATACGCCGCCAGCATCAGGAACGCCAGCGCCGCCACCACGATGAACAATCCGGTCATTCGGTACTCCGGGAATGAAGAGATAAGGGGTGTGGGGCTACACCTTACCGCATCAAACCGGATACCTTGTTTGCAACGGCCGGGATTCAGCGATCCAGCAGCGCCTGCGCCTGGCGGGCGATATCCAGGTCGATCGCGGCGTCCTCGCCTCCACCCATGAACCAGGCGGCGGACAGGCCGCACCAGGCCAGGATCCATTGCAGCAGCCGGCGGCGCTCCAGGCCGGATTGCGCCACGACAAGTTCCAGCCGCCGCTCGAAGCGTCCTGGCACGATGGCGACGGGCGGGATCGGATCCGCCAGGTCCGGGTTGCAGAAGATGTTGGCGTAGTCGAAGGCGCGCTCGCCGTGCAGGCGCTTGGGGTCGATGACCAGCCAGCCGCGCTCGCCGAAGTCCAGGATGTTGTCGTGGTGCACGTCGCCGTGCAGCACTGTCGGGTCGCGCGGGCTGTCGAGCAGGGCGCGGGCGTGGCGCGCTGTGCGCCAGGATGCCGCCTTGCGCCTGCGCCATGGGCCACAGTTCCTCGAACCATTCTTCCAGCGGACGCAGCGCGGGCAGCGGCCGGGCGCGCGGCGCGTGCAGATCCTGCAGCACGCCGCAGATGATGCGGGTGGCCTCGTCGTCGCGCCCATTGCGGGCGTAGTCGGCCAGCGAGCGCGTGCCGGTGGCCCGCTCCAGCAGGATGGCTGCGTCGTCGTGCGCCAGCACGCGCGCGGCGCCCTGGCCGTCCCACCAGCGCATCAGCACGCCGCCTTGCTTCTCGTCTTCCTCGTGCGAGACCTTGAGCATGGCGGGTTGGCCGCGATGGCGCACGGGCAGCAATTGGGCGGCGCGCGTGATGATGGGAGCGCCGTCGGGGGTCAGTTGCCAGCGGGAAAGGTAGGTGTCGAACATGGGCTTGCGGGGAGTGCTGGGACGGACCTCTATAGTAGAACCCGGCGCGGCATGGCCTGCGTCGCGCGTTGCCGCGGCAGCAATGCCGTAATCGCCGCCGCCAGCGCATTGCCTGCCGCGCTGGCGACGATGGGCAGCAGATAGGAGCCGCTGAGGTCGTACGCATGGCCCGCCGCCACCGGGCCGATCAGCGTGCCGAACGCCACGCTGGTGTAGAGCGCGCCGATGATGCCGCTGACGTGGCGGCCGCCGAAGTAATCCATGACCACCGCCGGCATCAAGGCCACCCAGCCGCCGTAGAACGCGCCGAACACCAGCGCGAACAGCGCCAGCGTCCAGAACTGGCCGCAAGCGCCCCATAGCGCCAGCGACGCCGCCATGCCGCCATACATCGTGGCGAGCGAGGCGCGCCGGCCCAGCCGGTCGGCCAGCGAACCCAGCAGGAACCGGCCCGCCGTGCTGCCCACGCCGACCATGCCCAGCAGCAGCACGGCCCGTCCCGGCGCGATGCCGTGATCCAGGGCATAGGGGATGAGATGCACGAAGGGCACGAAGACGCCGAAGGCGCCGGCCATGGCCGCCAGGTACAGCAGCAGGAAGACCCTGCTGCGGATGGCGGCGAGCACCGGCACGCCGGCAGGCGCGGATGCAGGCGCCGCGCGGACGGGGGGCGCGGCGTCGCCATCAGGCTGCAGTCCCCGGTCTTGCGGCGAATTTTCAACCCAGCGCGCCGCGGCGCAGCCCAGCACCGCCACGGCGGCGGCCAGCGCCAGATAGGCGGCGCGCCAGCCCCACAGGTCGATCAAGGCAGAGGCGAGCGGCGGCACCAGCAGCGTGCCCACGCCGATGCCGCTGACCGCCAGCCCCGAGGCCAGCCCGCGCCGGCGCAGGAACCAGCGCTGCACCGCGCCTACCACCGGCACGTAGGCGCAGCCCACGCCCAGCCCGACGCCCAAGCCGTAGGCCAGGTAGATCTGCATCATGCTCTGCGCGGCGCTGGCAAGCGCCAGGCCCAGCGCCACCAGCAGCATGCCTATCCAGGCCATGCGGCGCGAGCCGTAGCGGTCCGCCAGCGGACCGCTGACGACGCCAAAACCGAAGTAGAGGAATCCCGCCAGCGAGAACACCAGCGACACCGCGCCGCGCGTGGCCGAGAAGTCGCGTTGCAAGGCGTCGACGAAGGCGCTGAAGGAATAGGCGCTGCCAAAGCCCAGCAAGGTGATGGCGAAGGCCGCGGCCACCACCCGCCAGCCATGGAAGATCGCGCTGGCGCCGTGTTGCGCATGCAGGTTCATCGCCGGCCTCACAGCGCCGGCCGGCGCAGATGCCAGCTTGTCGCCGCCTGGAACGCGGCGCCCAGCCGGAACAGCACGGATTCGTCCAGATGGGCCGCCACCAGTTGCATGCCCATGGGCATGCCGGCTTCGCACTGCCCGGCGGGCAGCGTCAGGCAGGGATGACCCGTCATGTCGAACACGCAGGTGTAGCGTTGCAGCGCTTCGACCAGTCCGGGCTGCAGTCCCAGGACGCTGATGGCTTCGAGCGTGAGCGGCGCCATGGGCTGCACCGGCGTCAGCAGCGCATCGACCCGGCCGAGCAAGGCATCGACCTTGCCTCGCGTGGCCATGCGGCGCAACAGGATGCGCTGGTATTCGAGGCCGGAGAGCGCGCTTCCCGCTTCGATCACGCCGGCCAGCACCGGTCCGTACTCCGCCTTGCGGGATGGATAGGTGCCGGCGTGCGCAACCGCCGCCTCGACCGCGCAGAGCGGCGCCCAGTCGCGCACGGCCTGCGCGGCGTCCTCGATGGGGAACTGCAGCGGCACCAAGGCCGCGCCCAGCTGTTCGAAGACCCGCATTGCCGTTTCCATCATGCGCTGAGTCCGCGCATCGACGTTGCCGTGGTTCCAGTTCACATCCACGCCGATCCGCAGACCGGCGACCGGAACGGCGGCCTCCAGGGTGTAGCGCGGCACGGGCGCTTGCAGCGCGGTCGGATCCTTCGCATCGGGGCCGGCTATCGCTTCCAGCAGCGCCGCGGCGTCGGCCGCGCTGCGCGCGATGACGCCGGCGTGATCCAGCGAGGCCGCCAGTTCGAACACGCCGTGGCGGCTGACGCGGCCCCAGGTCGGCTTGATGCCGGTCAGCCCCGCGGCCGCGCAAGGCCAGCGGATGGAACCGCCGGTGTCCGAGGCGGTCGCGCCGAAGCACAGGCCGGCGGCCGTCGCCACCGCCGATCCGCTGGATGAGATGCCGATCCAGTAATCCGCGTGCCAGGGATTGCGCGGCGGCGCGACGTCGGGGTGATGGTCGGAGTACGCGCCTTCGGTCATTTGCAGCTGCCCCAGCAGCACGGCGCCCGCGTCGCGCAGGCGGCGGGCTACCGTGGCGTCATGGTCGGCGGGCACGCCGCGGTGAATCGCGGTGCCGGCAGCCGTCGGCACGCCCTTGCGCCGGAACAGGTCCTTCAGCGCGAGGGGGACGCCATGCAGGGGGCCGCGGTAGCGCCCCTGGCGTATTTCGATTTCGGCGGCCTGCGCTTCCTGCAGCGCGGAGGCCGCGGTTACATGGGCATAACTGCGCAGATCGCCGTCCAGCGCTTCGATGCGCCGTAGTTGCGCGCGCGTGATCTCCACCGGCGAGACCTCGCCCGACCGGATCAGGGCGGCGAGCGCCAGCAGGTCAAGGTGGTGCAGGTCGGCGGCCTTGATGTCTTCCGTATAGTTCATCTATTCTTTATCCATCTTGTACATGTCACAGACCCGATCAAGTTAATGTCTGTATGGCGTGGGTACAAACCATGATTTCTATTCGATTTGAATTAGAAAAACTAAATCATTGAATTTTTCGGACATGACCACTCCGCGACTGCCTCCGCTCAACGCGCTGCGGGCCTTCGAAGCTGCCGCCCGCCATCTGTCGGTGAAGGACGCGGCGCAGGAACTGTGCGTGACGCCCGGGGCGGTCAGCCAGATGATCAAGTCGCTGGAGCAGCATCTGGGCGTGGCCCTGTTCCTGCGCGTGAACCGCGGCATCCAGCTGACGGACGCCGGTCACGGCTTCCTGCCGCCGGTGCGCAACGCCTTCCGCCAGATCCTGGCCGCGTCCGCCCGCGTTGCCCAACCGCCCGAAAGCCGCGTGCTCACCGTCAGCACCACCGCGTTCTTCGCATCGGCCTGGCTGATCCCCCGGCTGCACGAGTTCCAAGCCCGCCATCCGGAGATCGATCTGCAGCTCGTCACCAGCAACGCGTTGGCGGCTTTCGGCCGGGACGGCGCGGACATCGCCATCCGCCACGGACTGGGCCGCTATGCGGGACTGCAAAGCGAACACCTGCTGACCGTGGAAGTGGTGCCGGTGGCATCGGCTGCTTTGGTAACCAAGCTGGGCATGCCGGCCGGTGTGCGGGATTTGCTGCGCTGGCCGCGCGTGCACGATGAAGCGCGCAACGGCTGGCAACTGTGGTTCGCGACCCAGGGCGTGGAGGACGCGGGCATGCCTAGAGGCCCCGCTTTCGATGATGGCAGCCTGTTGCTGCAGGCCGTGGCCGCGGGCCAGGGGGCGGGCCTGCTGCCCGTGGCGATGGTGCAGGACGACGTGGCGGCCGGACGTCTGGTCCGGCTGGCCGGCGACGCCTGGCTGGATGAGTTCGGCTACTACCTGGTGTGGCCGGGCAGGGGCGCCATGCCGGAGAAGGCGCGGGTGTTTCGCGATTGGCTGCTGGAAAGCGGCCTGGGGGCGCCTGCCTGAAGCGCTACGGCGCGGCGGACGACAGCGCCGCGGCCTTGCGCGCCAGTTCGGCCACGCCGAAGCTGGTCGCGAGCGAATGATCTTCCAATGCTTCCAGCGGCACCCAGCGGGCGTCGGCGGCGTCGTCGCCCGCCACCGGTTCGCCGGATTGCCAGCGGCACAGCACCGCGATCAGGATGAAGTGGCGGCGCAGCGCGCCCGCGTCGTCGCGGTCGTAGACGTCCACCGCGTCGAACACCTGCAGCGGTTGCGCGCGCACGCTGGTTTCCTCCAGCAGTTCACGCGCGGCGGCGGCAAGCACGCCTTCGCCCGCGTAGATCTTGCCGCCGGGAAAGGCCCAGCGGCCCTGGTCGGGCGGGTTGGCGCGTTGCACCAGCAGCACGCGGCCGTCGCGCACGACGGCGGCGATGGTGGCGGCGATGGGACGTTGGGGCGGGGGCGCGGTCATGCGGGGTTCCTTTGCGCAGCTGGGGGCCGGGTATGCCAGGGTACGCCAAGCCGGGCTTAGCGCAAATCCCCGTGGTGCCGGACCGGCCCCTGGTGCACACTGTCAGCCGCGCCGCATGAGCGCATCGAAAAGGGGGCGGGAGGGCAGCATGGATACACCGGACCGGCAGTTGCGCTATTTCTTGCGCATCGCGGAACTCAAATCGCTATCGCGCGCGGCGGAAGACCTGGACCAGACCCAGTCCGGGCTGAGCCGGCAACTGGCGGCGTTGGAAGCCCACGTGGGCAAGCCGCTGTTCGTGCGCACCGGCCGCGGAGTCGAGCTGACCGAGGCGGGCGCGCGGCTGTTCGACGGCATCCAGCCCGCGTACAAGAACATCGACCGGGTGCTGGAGGCCGTGCGCCAGCGCGAAGGCGTGACGCAGGGCACAGTCCGGCTGGCTACCGTGCATACGCTCAGCTACTACTTCATGGCCGAGGTGGTGGCCAGTTTCGTCAGCAGCCATGAACACGTGAACCTGTCCGTGATGGGCCGCAGTTCGCCCGAGGTAGTGGCGCTGGTGGAAAGCGGCAAGGCGGACGTGGGCTTTGTCTACGACGCGGCGGTCGCTTCGGACAACCTGGCGTCGGCCACGCTGTTCGACGACGACATGTGCCTGATCGTGCGCGGCGACGTGGAACTGCCGGACGACGTCGACCTGGCCGGCATGGACCTGCGGCTGGTAGGCTTTCCGCCGCACTACGCGCTGCGCAAGATGATCCATAGCGCGGGGCTGGAGCCGGAGTTCGTGGCCGAGGCCGAAACCATAGACGCCATGCTCAAGCTGGTGTCCTCGGGCGTGGGCGCCTGTATCCTGCCGTCCCGCATCCCCGACAAGCTGCTGACCGAATACGGCCTGCGCAAGGTCCGGGTCCAGAGCCCCATCTTGCGGCGCCGCGTGGTCGCCATCACCTTGGCCAACCGCCAGCCTTTGCCGCTGGTGAGCGAACTGCTGGCCGTCGCCCACCGCATCGCGCTGCAGTAGCGGAGCCGGCAGGCTCGAATAGCAGCTATGACCCTGGCTGCATGGCTGTATTGCGGCTGGCTTTCCATACTGTGCATACCTCGCGCGGCGTCCGGTGGCGCCGATGACGCGGGCATTACACAGGGGAAGACATGAGCACCGCATTAAGAGAGAAATCATATTTCGACTCCCGCGCCACGCAGGAAATGGCGCAGCATCTGCGCGCCGTGCCGCGCAGCATCCAGGAAACCATGGCCTATGCCTGTCGCATCCTGGCCATGACCGAGCAGGAAGCCGGGCTGGCCGGCCAGATCAGCGTGCGCTCGCAGCGTCCGGGCGCCTACTGGACCTTGCGCTTCGGGCTGGGCTTTGACGAAGCCACGCCGGCCGATTTCATCGAAGTCGACCGCGACCTGCACACGCTGACGGGGGAAGGCATGGCCAACCCGGCCACGCGTTTTCATCTGTGGGTGTACGAGGCGCGGCCCGACGTGCAGTCCATCATCCACACGCATTCGCCCTGGGCCTCGGCGCTGGCCGCGGCGCGCCAGCCGCTGGTGATCTCGCAGATGGACATGACGCCGCTGCACGACGACTGCGCCTTCCTGGGCGAGTGGCCGGGCGTGCCGATCGCGGACCAGGAAGGGGTGATCATCTCCGGCGCGCTGGGCAAAAAGCGCGCCATCATCCTGGCGCATCACGGCTACCTGACGGCCGGCGTTTCGTGCGAAGAGGCGACCTACCTGTCGGTCTACCTGGAGCGCGCGGCGCGCATGCAGATCCGCGCGCAGGCCTTCGGTCCGCTGACGCCGGTCGATGACGCGCTGGCGCGCGAAGCGCACGACTATCTGCTCAAGCCCTCGATCGTCAACGCGACGTTCAATTACTGGGCTCGGCAGACGCATGGCATTGCGCCCTTGCCGTTGCCCGCCGCCTGATACCGCGCAGCCCCATTCTTCCAGCACTTTTTTCGGGGAGTCATGATGATGACGACCAAGCCTGCGGCTGCGCGCTCGCGCCGCGATTACGTGACGGCCGGACTGGCCAGCATGATGGGCACCACCATCGAGTGGTACGACTTTTTTCTCTACGGCACCGCTGCCGCGCTGATCTTCAACAAAATCTTCTTTCCGTCCTTCGACCCGTTGACGGGCACGCTGGCGGCGTTCGCCACCTATTCCGTGGGCTTTTTCGCGCGGCCGCTGGGCGGCGTGATCTTCGGCCATTACGGCGACAAGATCGGCCGCAAATCCATGCTGCTCATCACCCTGTTGCTGATGGGCGTGCCCACCATCCTGATCGGGTTGATCCCTTCGTATGAGCAGATCGGCTACTGGGCCGCAGTGCTGCTGGTGCTGATGCGCTTCCTGCAAGGCATCGCCGTCGGCGGCGAGTGGGGCGGGGCGGTGCTGATGGCGGTGGAACACGCGCCGGACGGCAAGAAGGGCTTTTTCGGCAGCCTGCCGCAGGCCGGCGTGGCGCCGGGCCTGATCCTGTCGTCGCTGGCGATGGGGGCGGTCGCCAGCCTGCCCGAGGCCGACATGCTGGCCTGGGGCTGGCGCCTGCCGTTCCTGGCCAGCGTGGTGTTGCTGCTGGTGGGCTGGTTCATCCGGGTCAAGGTGGCCGAGTCGCCCGACTTCGAGCAGATGAAGGAGAAGGGCGCCAAGGTCGAGGTGCCGGTGGCGGAAGTCCTGAAGCACCACCGCCGCGCGCTGCTGGTGGTGGTGGGCGCCAGGCTGGCGGAGGTGACCTGGTTCTACACCGTGGTGACCTTCTCGCTGGCCTACGCCACGGGCACCCTGGGCATCGCTCGCTCGGTGATGCTGGATGCCACGATCTGGGGCGCGGCCGTGGCGCTGTTCACCATGCCGCTGTTCGGCATGCTGGGCGACAAGATCGGCCACAAGTGGGTATTCATGGTCGGCACCCTGGGCATCCTGGCCTGCGCGCCGGTGTTCTTCCATCTGCTGGGCACGCGGGACACGGGGTGGATCATCCTGGCGGTTTGCCTGGCGGTCGGCCTGGTCTACGCTTGCCTCTACGGGCCGGAAGGCACCTTGTTCTCCAGCCAGTTTCCGGCCGAGGTGCGCTACACCGGCATTTCGCTGGCGGTGCAGGTGTCCGGCGCCATCGGCGGCGGCCTGGCGCCCATCGTGGCGACCTGGCTGCTGGCCAAGGGCGGGGGCGATCCGCAGTACGTGGTGTGGTACTTGAGCATTCTCGGTGTGATCGCTTTGTTCAGCGCCTGGCTGATGCGCAGCGAGGCGCCTGCGGTTGCGGCCCTGCGGGTGCCTGCCCGCGCCAACCTGAGAACGCCATGATTGAGGACGCCATGAAGACCATCGACTACTACTTCTGGATGAACTCCGACTGGGCCTACCTCGGCGCCGACAGGCTGGAGGCGCTGGCGGCCCGGCAGCAGGCGCGGATCCGCTATCTGCCGGTGGACCTGCCCGAGGTCTATGCCCGCACCGGCGGCATCCTGCTGGGCCTGCGCGCGCCGGAGCGCCAGGCTTACCGCGTGACGGAGCTGGCGCGCTGGTGCCGCAAGCTGGACATCCACGTCAATCCGCAGCCGGCCTACATGTGCCCGGATGCCAGCCTGGCTTCGCGCATCGTGATCGCGGCCGACCACGCCGGCCTGCCGGTGGCGGCGCTGTACAAGGCCATCCTGAAAGCGGAGTGGTGCGACGAGCAGGACATCTCCGACGAAGCCACCCTGCGCGCCATCCTGCGGCAGCAGGGGCTGGACGCCCCGGCATTGCTGACCGCGGCGGCCGAGCCCGGCATCGAGGCCGTCTACCGCCGCAACACCAACGACGCGGTCGCGGCCGGGGTGTTCGGATCGCCTTCGTATGTGTACCGGGGCGAGGTGTTCTGGGGCCAGGACCGGTTGGAGATGCTGGAGGAGGCCGTGGCGGCCTGAATAAAGCAGGAGTTGGCGGGCCGTTGTGAACTTCTTGCTCGACGGCCCGCCAGGGCGATGTCAGATATGCTTGCCCTGCGGCAGCACGGTCAGGGCTAGCAGCGCGACGAGACTGGCGGCCATGACATACAGCGCCGGGGCAAAGGCCACGCCCGTGGTGTAAGTGATCCAGGTCAGGATGGCCGGAGCGAAGCCTCCCAGCACGGTTACCGCCGTGTTGTACGTCAGGGACATGCCCGAGGAACGTACCGCGGTGGGAAAGACCTCGGACAGCGCGGCGGGCGCCACGCCGACATACATAGCCACCATCAGACAGAACAATGACTGCACCACGATCAGCGTCATCTGCGTGTGCGATGCCTGCAGCCACATCATCAGGGGATAGACGGCGACCATCAGCACTGCGGCGGCGGCGCGCAGCATGTTGCGGCGTCCGTAGCGGTCCGACAGGGTGCCGGAGAACACACAGCCGCCAGTCAAGAACAGATTGCCCACCAGCGCCGCCAGGAAGGCTTCCGAACTCGTGAACCCCATCGATTTCTGTACGTAGATCGGCATGAAAATGATGAGGGCATAGGGGCCGACTGCCCAGAGCACTGACATGCAGAGGCCGGTCAGCAGTTCCTTGGGATAGTCACGGATGACGGCCAACAGGGGCGCCTTGACGCGGGCATTCTGGCGGGCCTGGCGTTCCTGTTCCTCGCGGAAGTGCGGCGTTTCGTCCAGCGCCGCGCGCATCCACAAGCCCACCGGCGCGATGGCCAGGCCCAGGATGAAGGGTATGCGCCAGCCCCATTCACCAACCTGTTCTTCGGTAAGCAGGGTGGTGACCAGGGTTGCCACGAGCGCGCCCAGCAAATTGGAGATGCCCATGCTTGCCTGCAGCCAGGAAGCGTACTGGCCGCGTTTGCCTGCGGGGGCGTGCTCCACCAGGAAGGCCGTGGCGCCGCCGACTTCGCCGCCGGCCGAGAAGCCTTGCAACACTCGGCCGCAGACGATCAGGAGCGGGGCGCCCACGCCGATGGCGGCATAGGGAGGCGCGGCAGCGATCAGCAGCGTGCCCAGGGCCATCAGCATGATGGTTAGCGTCAGGGTCGCCTTGCGGCCGGCCCGGTCGCCATAGGAGCCAAGCACCAGCGCGCCCAGCGGACGGACCACAAAGCCCAGACCGAAGGCCAGGAACGACGTCATCAATTGCACGGTCGGGTTGGCGTTCTGAAAAAAGTTCTGTCCGATGTAGACCGCGAACAGGGCATAGACGGTGAAGTCATACCATTCGAGCGCATTGCCTGCCGAAGCGGCAATGACTGCCTTGCGTCCGCTGTGATGCTGCGCGGATTGGGTCGCGTTGCGGGTCGGCACGGCCTCGGCTCCCAGGTTCATCGATATGTCCTTCATTGTTTCCCAGTTCAGATCGTGAGCGTTCGGGGGGCGTCCTGGCGCATAGATGACCAGTTCCCCGGAACAGACGAGCGCATCATAGAAATCAATGCCGATAATGTCGTATTACCTTTTGTTCCTGGTCCATAACATCACATTAATCATTCGCCCACGCCATAGCGGGGCGTGGGGGACGGTTCAGGTCAGGATAAGGGATAACCCCAGGAGGCTTGAGCGGACCAGGAGAACCTAGTTGTGCCGCTCCAACTCGTGCAGCACGTTGATGAAAGCCAGCGCGGGGCGCGACAGGGGCTGCAACTGCAAGTAGAAGACGTTCACTGGCGCGTTGACGGTGCCCCGGATGGGCACCGCCACCACGTTCGACCAGGTAGGGCCAGCCACCGTGATTTCGTCCACCAGCGCCACGCCTGCGCCCGCCTGCACCAGGGCGCAGGCGACATGGGCCTGCTGCACCTCGATGAGCGGCTCGGGCCGCGAGTCCTCGTTGCCGAATAGCCGGTTGATCAGCATGCCAAAAGGGATGTCGGCGCTGTAGCCGATCAGGGGTTCGTTGACCAGATCGGGCACCTCTACCTGGCCTTGCGCCGCCAGCGGATGTCCCTTGGGCAGGACCGCGACGATCTTGTTTTCGTAGAGAGGTTGAGAGGCCAGGCTCGGGTGTTCCACCGGCATATAAGCCACGCCCAATTCGATCTGCTGCGTCAGCAAGGCCTGTTGCAGTGTTGCCGGTATCTGAGTTTGCAGCACGATGCGCATCTGGGGATAACGCTTGCGGAACAGCGCGATCGCGCGGGGCAGCAAGGACTGGCCCAGGCTGGGGCTGCAGGACAGCCGCAGTTGCCCCTCGCGGTTTTCGGCGAGATTGTCGGCGACCTCGTTCACGCGCTGCACGTTCTGGTATAGCGCCGTGACTTCCACGAACAGGCGGTGGGCCTCAGGCGTGGGGTAGAGCCGGCCCTTGATGCGCTGGAACAGCGTCAGGCCCAGGCGCTGCTCCGTATAGGCGATCAGCCGGCTGACCGCGGGCTGGGACACGAAAAGCAGCTTGGAGGCGCCACTGATGGAACCGCTGAGCATGATCGCCCGGAAGACTTCGATCTGCCGTAGATTCAATTTCATATGATTAACCTGATGTTAATTCTCACGCACATATAAGCATAAGACGTTTTGGATGGCCGCTCCTACACTGCCTGCACTCAACACAGGATGGAAGCGGTCATGAGCGATTTCGATTTGGTGGTGCGCGGCAATATCGTCGACCCGGATGGCGTGGTGATGGATGGCTGGCTGGCGGTGAGAGACGGCAGGATCGCGGCGCGCGGCGCTGGCCAGGCCCCCGCGGGCCGCGACAGCGTGGATGCGCGGGGCCAGTGGATCGTGCCCGGCGTGGTCGACGGGCAGGTGCACTCGGGCAGCCAGCTGAACCAGGAAGGACTGGGCTGGGCGTCGCGTGCGGCTGCGGCCGGCGGGGTGACGGTCATGGTGGACATGCCCTACGACGATCCGGAACCCGTGGCTTCGCGTCCGCAGCTGGACGCCAAGATCGCCGAGGTGGAGCGCGATTGCCATGTGGACGTGGCGCTGTTCGGCACCCTGAACACCCAGCACGGCCTGGCGGCTGCGGCGGGTCTCATCGAAGGCGGCGTATGCGCCTTCAAGTTTTCGACCTTCGAAGCCACCCCGGGCCGCTTTCCCCGCATCGAAGAAGACGACCTGTATGAAGCCTTCCGCCTGATCGCTCCGTCCGGACTGGTTTGCGGCGTGCACAACCAGATGCAGGAACTGACCCGCAAGAACATCGCGCGGCTGGTCGAGGCCGACGATACCGGCTGGGACGCGTTCATGCGGGCGCATACGCCGCTGATCGAGAACCTGGCGACGGCGCTGATCTATGAAATCGGCGCCGAAACCGGCGCGCGCGCCCATGCGGTACACGTATCGACTTCCCGCGGTTTCGAGATCTGCAACATGTACCGCCGCAATGGCCATCGCGCCAGCATTGAAACCTGCGTGCAGTACCTGATGCTGAACCATGAAGAGCACACCCGCCGCTTCGGCGCGAAAACCAAGCACTATCCGCCGATCCGTCCCAAGGCCGAGGTCGATCTGCTCTGGACCCATATCGCCAAGGATGAGTGCACCTTCGTGTCGTCGGACCATGTCAGCTGGGGCCTGGAGCGCAAGCAGAATCCGAACGTATTCAAGAACTCGTCCGGCGGCCCCGGCCTGGAAACGCTGTTGCCCGCTTTCTGGACCGGCTGCGAAGAGCATGGCATCGCGCCGTCCATGGTGGTGCGCCAACTGAGCCGCAACCCCGCGCAGCACTTCCTGCTGGATGACCGCAAGGGCTCGTTGGAGGTGGGCAAGGACGCCGACATCGTCATCCTCAAGCCGGAACGTTATGCCTTTGATCCGTCCACCAGTCTGTCGGCGGTGCAGTGGAGTTCGTTCGAAGGCCGCGAGTTCACCGTGCGCGTCGCGGGCACCTGGTGCCGCGGCCAGCAGGTCTACGATGGCAAGGGCATCGTCAACCAGAAGGGCGACGGCCGCTTCCTGCGTCCGCGCCAGGCCTGAGGGAAACGGCAATGTCTGTGCAGTTTCCCCCCCTGAACGCCGAGCGCCTCTGGGCCCGCGTCGAAACCCTTTCCCGCTACACCCTGCCCGAGGTCCCCTGGACCCGCCGCGCGTTCTCGCCGCTGTTCGATGAAGCGCGCGCCTGGCTGCGCGGCGAATTCGAGGCCGCGGGCCTCACGACCCGCCTGGACGCCGGCGGCAACCTGATAGGCACGCTGGCCGGGCGCGATCCCGCGCGCAAGCCCATCGCCACCGGCTCGCACTGCGACACCGTGATGGCCGGGGGCCGTTTCGACGGCATCATCGGCGTGCTGGCCGGCATCGAAGTCGCGCACACCCTGCGTGAACAGGGCGTGCAGCTGGAACACCCCTTCGAGGTCATCGACTTCCTGTCCGAGGAGCCCAGCGACTACGGCATTTCCTGTGTCGGCAGCCGCGCGCTCTGCGGTCAGTTGACGCCCGACATGCTGGCGGCCCGCAACCCCGAGGGCGAGACGCTGGCGGCCGGCATCGCGCGCATCGGCGGCGACCCGTCGGCGCTGGGCGCGCCGCTGCGCGCTGCCGATGGCACCGCGGCGTTCGTGGAACTGCATATCGAACAAGGTCCGGTGCTGGAAAGCCGCGGCCTGCCCATCGGCGTGGTCACCAACATCGTCGGCATCCGCCGCGTGCTGATCACGGTGGAAGGCCAGCCCGACCATGCCGGCACCACGCCCATGGACATCCGCCGCGACGCCCTGGTGGGCGCGGCCCGCATCATCGATGCCGCCCACCGCCAGGCCAGCGCGGCCAGCGGCAATCCGCATTACGTGGTCGCCACCGTGGGCCGGCTGTCCATGACGCCCAACGCCGCCAACGCGGTGCCGGGCCGCGTCGAACTGACGCTGGAAATGCGCAGCGACAGCGACGCCGTGCTGGACGCCTTCCCCGAGACTCTGATGGCCGGCGCGGCCACGGACTTGACCGCGCTGCGCCTGTCCGCAAGCTTCACCCAGCTGAGCCGCGCGCGGCCCACCGACTGCACGCCGCTGGTGATGGACGCGGTGCAGGCCGCCGCCGACCAGTTGGGCTACGCCTCCATGCGCCTGCCCAGCGGCGCCGGCCACGACGCGGTCTACATGGCGCCCACCGGCCCCATCGGCATGATCTTCATCCCTTGTCTGAACGGCCGCAGCCATTGCCCGGAAGAGTGGATCGAGCCCGCGCAGCTGCTGGACGGCACCCGCGTGCTGTACCAGTCGGTGCTGGAACTGGACCGCAAGCTGCGGGCATAGCGAGGCGGGCGCCCGCCGGGCGCCCGCAAAACCGTTACTTCTTCACCAACGGGCAGGACGAGCGCGACAGCGGCATGAAGGCCTGATCGCCGGGCAGGGTGGCCACGAGCTTGTAGTAATCCCAGGGGCGCTTGGACTCGGACGGCTTCTTCACTTCGAACAGGTACATGTCGTGCACCATGCGGCCGTCCTCGCGGATGCGGCCGTTGGTGGCGAAGAAGTCGTTGATGGGCATGGACTTCATCTGCTTCATCACCGCCGTGGGTTCGTCGGTGCCGGCCGCCTGCACCGCCTTCAGGTAGTGCATCACCGATGAATATGTGCCGGCCTGGCTCATGTTGGGCATCTTCTTGAGCTTGTCGTAGTAGCGCTGGGACCAGGCCCGGGTCTGGTCGTTCATGTCCCAGTAGAAGGCTTCGGTCAGCGTCAGCCCGGCGGCGGCGTCCAGGCCGATGGCGTGGATGTCGTTGATGTACAGCAGCAGTCCGGCCATGTTCTGGCCACCCTTGGTCAGCCCGAATTCGCTGGCGGCCTTGATGGCGTTGACCGTGTCGCCGCCGGCGTTGGCCAGGCCCACGATCTGCGCGCGGCTGGCCTGGGCCTGCAGCAGGTACGAGGCGAAGTCGCTGGAGCCCAGGGGGTGGCGCGACGCGCCCAGCACGGTGCCGCCGTTGGCCTTGACGACTTCGGTGGCGGACGCCTGCAAGGTGTGGCCGAAAGCGTAGTCGGCCGTCAGGAAGTACCAGCTCTTGCCGCCTTGCTCGACCGTGGCGCGCGCCGTGGTGTTGGCCAGCGACCAGGTGTCGTAGGTGTAGTGCACGGAATAGGGCGAGCACAGGTCGTTGGTGATGCGTTCGGTGCCAGGCCCGCTGAACACCACGATCTTCTTTTTCTCGCGGGCCACTTCCAGCACGGCCAGCGCGGGGGCGGAGCCGGCCACGTCCATGATGGCGTCGACCTTCTGGGTGTCGTACCACTCGCGCGCCTTGGCGGCGGCGATGTCGGCCTTGTTCTGGTGGTCCACCACCATCAGGTCGATCTTCTTGCCCAGCACCGTGCCGCCGAAGTCGGCGATGGCCATTTCGGCGGCGGTCGCGCTGCCCTTGCCCGTGACGTCGGCGTATACGCCGCTCATGTCCAGGATCAGGCCCAGGCGGACCACGTCGTCGGAGATTGCCTGCGCCATGGCGCTGGGCGCGGCGGCAAAGGCGGATAACAGGGCTAGCGTGCTGCGCAACTTCAGGGAAATCCGGGGGGTTCTACGGCATTGCATGGTTGTCTCCTTTATGCCGGATCTTGTTCGGATACTGCTGGCGCTTGGGGATCTGCTGCGGCGCTCTGTTCTGGCTTGACGCTGGCGGGTCGAGGTGGGGGGACTCCTTGTCTTGAATGTGGTCTAGCGATGGGACAGCAGGTCGAATTCCATCCGCACCTTGCTGAACGGGAACTCCAGCCGCGCGTAATACACCACACGGCCGTCGATGCAGGCGTAGCGGCGTATTTCCGCCACGGGCGAGGACACGGGAATCTGCAGGGACTCGGCGGATTCCTGGCCGGCCTCGATCACGTTCAGCACCTGGCGCGCTTCGCTGATGCGCGCGCCGTAGAACTGGTCCAGCACCGGCGCCACGGTGCTCTTGCGGATTTGGGCGCGGTGCTTGCGGAACAGCGCGCTGTCCAGGAAGACCTCGCTGTAGCAGAAGGGGGCGCCATCGGTGGTGTGCACCCGCCGCAGGTACTGGAAGCTGCCGCCGCGGTCGGCGTCGCACGGCATGCCCAGGGTGTCGGGCAGGGGCGAATCGGCGCTGGACTCCACCAGTGAAACCGTGCCCAGCTGGTTGCTCAGCTCCACGGTTTCGGCCCAGGTCTTGGGGATCAGCAGGGTGGGCGTTTCAGGCAGTTCGGCATTGACGAAAGTGCCCGACCCGCGGGAGCGGCGGATCAGGCCATCGTCTTCCAGCAGGCCGAATGCCTGGCGGATGGTCGCCCGTGAAATGCCATAGGTTTCCATCAGCGCTTCCAGCGGCGGAATCTGCTGGCCGGGCCGCCACGTGCGGTTCTGGATATTGCTGCGAAACAGCGCCGCCGCCTGCAGATACAGCGGCTGGGGGCTGCGCGAGAAGAGCTTGGGGTCGGGCATGTTCAGGCGGAGGGCGTCGTGGTCGGAGCCGCGAGTATGGCATCGGCCATTTCGCGCAGCCGATGCTTCTGGATCTTGACCGAGTTGGCGCTTTCCACCGAGGGGAATTCATCCAGCACGGTAAAGCCCGCCGGCGTCTTGAAGCCCGCCATCGCGGCTTTGCACGCGGCGGTCCAGCCCGCCGGGTCGGCCGCGGCGCCCGGTTGCAGCAGCACGAAGGCGTAGGGCACGGTCTTGCCCTTTTGCGTCGCGCCGACCACCTGGCAGGCGCGCACGCCCTGCAGGGTTTCGACCACCTGTTCGATTTCCACCGGATTGACCAGGAAGCCGGACAGGCGCAATGAATCGCCCATGCGGGTCTGGAACACGAACTGGCGCGGATTCAGCGTGTAGCCGAGATCGCCGGTCTTGAAGTAGCCGTCATCCGTGCAGGCGCCGCGGGTGGCCTCGGGATTGTCCAGATAGCCCTGCATCAGGCTGGGCGAGAGGATTTCGAGTTCGCCGGACTGGCCATGCGGCAGGATTTCGCCCGTGGCGGGATCGCGGGCGCGCACGCGCGCCTCGGGGTAGATCAGCGTGCCGCCCGGCTGGTGGCGCGCGGACACGTCGCCCTCGGCGGGATCGCGCGGCTGGCCGGCGACCAGGGCCACCAGCTCGCTGGAACCGTACAGGCCGGTCAGCGGCACGCCGGCCTCGCGGGCCAGGTCCAGCATGTTGTCCAGCGCCGGCGTGAAGCTGGCGAAGCCGAACAGCCGCACCGAGTCGAAGTCGCCTTGGGCTCCCGCCCGCATCATGCCGACCAGGGCCTCGTTGTTGGCGTAGGTGTGCGTCACCGCGTGGCGGCGCACCGCGGCAGAGGACTGGGCGGCGTCGAACACCGGCGCGCAGACCACGGGCGCGCCTTGCGCCAGGCCGCCGGCCAGCGTCGCGAAGCCGAAGGCGCCGCAGAAGGGCGCGCTGGCGAGCACGCAGCTTCGGTCGTCATAGCCATAGGCCCGCGCCACGGTCGCGCCGTGGTTCAACAGCGTGCGCTGGTCGTGCAGCACGAACTTGGGCTTGGACGTGGTGCCGGACGTGGTGAAGCACAGCACACCCGCATTGGGCTGGGCCGGCGGCGCCGCGTCTGCGCAGGACCGCAGGTCCTGGTAGCGGTGGGCAGGCTTGCCATGAAAGCTGGCGGGCAGCGTCTCGTCGGCATTCGTCAGCGCGATCACGCCTTGCAGGCGCTCCAGATGTTCCGGCGCGACCTCGCCCAGGATGCCCTGGAAGTCTATGCCCTTGAACCCCGGCCAGAACACCAGCCAGTCCGCCTTGCCGCGTCCCAGGATGTCAGCCAGCTCCAGCGCCCGGAAGCGCGTGTTGACCGCCAGCACCAGCGCGCCCAGGTGCGCGCAGGCCAGGAACGATTCCACCCAGGCGGCGCAATTGGGCAGCCAGACCGCCACGCGCTGCCCCGGGCGCACGCCGATGCGGGCAAGGCCGGCGGCCAGCGCGCGGCTGTGCGTCCGCAGTTGCGCCGCGCCGATGGGCTGGTCCTGGTCGATCAGCAGCGGCGCATCGGGCTGGCGCGCGGCCAAGGCGTCCAGGTGTTCGGAGAAAGTCGAGTACGGCATGTTCATGGCTTACACCGTGGCGATGGGCGTCACGGGAGAACCCACCGCGCCAGGCATGCGCAAGGGCGGGGCGGTCAGCAGGAAGCGGTTGCGGCCTTGCGCGTGCAGCCAGTCGGCCAGGTCTTTCAGGTACCAGAGTTCGGCCAGCGGCAGGCCCAGCTTGAAGAGGCAATGGTGGTGCAGCGGCAGGATCGAATGTCCAGGGCCGGACGTGCGCGCCGGATAGGCTTCGACCGCATAGTTGTCCGCGCAGATCGCGGCGATGCCGGATTGCGTGATCCAGTCCAGCAGCGCCCGGTCGGAGCCGTCCAGCACGGCGCCGGTCTGTTCCAGCTTGTGCGGGTCGGGCTGGCCGTCCATGGCCACGATTTCCTCGGCAAAGCCGGTGCGCAGCACCAGCATGTCGCCGCGTTCAACCGTGACGTTCTGCGCCCGCATGGCGGCCTGCAGGCCCGCCAGGTCGACGACCGTGCGGCCGGAACCGTACGCGCGCGCCAGGTCCACCAGCACGCCGCGGCCCTGCATGCCTTTTTCGGCATAGCGGTTGATGCCGAGCTTGCGCGCATACGATCCGCCGGGCGGGCAGCAGGCGTCGTCCGAGTTGTCGGGATCCGCGCCGCCGAACACGTCCACGCCGGCCGCGTAGCCGTTGTAGTAGACGCGGCGCGCCTCGCCGTCCCCTTGGATGTCGAACAGCGCGCCCACGTGGCACAGGCCGTCCCACTGGGTGGAGTACTGCATGGACAGCGTGACCTGGTCGTCGGACAGCACGTCCACGGCTTCGGGCTGCACCTGCGACATCTGGAAGTTCAGGTAGGGCGTGCCTTCGCGGAAGGTGGGCTTGAGTGTGGGGGCGTGGCGGCGCGGATTCAGCACGTTGCCGCCCGGCAGGTCCAGCGGCAGCGACAGGCAGAACACCTTGCCCGCGCGCACTTCCCGCACCGCCTGCAGCACTTTTTCCTCGGTCAGCAGGTTCAGGCGGCCGATCTCGTCATCCGGGCCGAAGTCGCCCCAGGTGGAGCCTTCGGGGCGTTGGGTCCAGCGTTTCATCTGCTTGTCTCCTGGAGGTTTTCTATGTTCTTATGAATATAGTACGTATTTACGTACTTTAAAAAGAAATCCGCAATCAGCGGGTTCGATAGGAGACAAGCCCATGACGCAATTCCTGCAACGCAGGTTGGCGATCACTGCGCCGGCCCTGGCCGCGCTGGCCTTCCTGACCTTGCCCGCGGCGCACGCCGCCGGCTATCCCGATCATCCCGTCACCGTCGTCGTGCCTTATCCGCCGGGCGGGGGCGCCGACATCTTCGGCCGCGCCATCGCCCACGCGCTGGAACCGGGCCTGAAGCAGACCGTGCTGGTCGAGAACAAGCCCGGCGCCGGCGGCAACATCGGCATGGCCTACGTGGCGCGCGCCAAGCCCGACGGCTACACGCTGGGCCTGGGCACCATCGGCACCCAGACCATCAACCAGTTCCTCTACAACAACATGGCGTTCGACCCCGAACGCGACCTGGTGCCCATCGCGCTGGTGTCCACCACGCCCAACGTCATCGCCGTCAGCGCCAAGTCGCCCTACAAAACGGTGGCGGACGTGATCAAGGCGGCCCAGCAATCCAAGGACAAGAAGCTGACCTATGCGTCGCCCGGCATCGGGTCCTCGGTGCACCTGACCGGCGCTTATTTCGAAGCCATGGCGGGCGTGACCATGCTGCACGTGCCGTTCAAGGGCACGTCCGCATCGCTGCCGGCGGTGGCCGGCGGGCAGGTCGACCTGCTGTTCGACAACCTGCCGGGCGCGCTGGCGCAGATCAAGGACGGCAATCTGGTCCGAGGCGTGGCGGTCACGTCCGCGGCTCGCGATGCTTCGGTGCCCAACCTGCCGACCGTCGCGGAATCCGGCCTGCCGGGCTTTGACGTCACCGCCTGGTTTGCGCTGTACGCCCCGCGCAACACGCCGGAGCCCGTGGTCCGGCAGCTGATCGAAGCCGCGCGCAGCGGGCTGAAGAATCCGGCCGTCGCGGCCAACTTCGCCGGCATGGGCGCCAAGCCTGGCACGCTCTTCGGCGCGGACCTAGCGGCCTTCGAGGCTGCGGAACGCAAGAAGTGGGGCGGACTCATCAAGGACAAGGGAATCACCGCGCAATGAACACGCCCACCGCACTGGTCACCGGCGGCAGCCGGGGCATAGGCCGCGCCATCGTCGCGCGCCTGATCGACGATGGCTTTCAGGTCGTCAACTTCAGCCGCGGCGCGCCCGAAGCCCTCTTGCCTGGCGAGACGTTCCGCTCGGTCGACCTGAGCGACCCCGCAGTCACCGTGGCCGCCGCGCAGGAGTTGGCGGCCGAACGCCGGATCCTGCATCTGGTCAACAACGCCGGCATGATCCAGGTCGCGCGCATCGGCGACGTCACCCAGGAGCAGATGGCGCGGATCATGGCGCTGAACGTCACGGCGCCGGTCCTGCTGATGCAGGCCCTGCTGCCCGGCATGCGGGCGGCGGGCTACGGGCGTGTGGTGAACATCGGCAGCCGCGCCGCCCTGGGCAAGGACGGACGCACCGTCTACGGCGCGTCCAAGGCGGCGTTGGCCGGGATGACGCGGACCTGGGCGCTGGAGCTGGCGGGCAGCGGCATCACGGTGAACACCGTGGCGCCCGGACCCATCGCGACTGAACTGTTCAACCAGTCCAACCCGCCGGGCGCGCCACAGACCTTGGCCTTGGAGGCGGCGATTCCGGCAGGAAGGGTGGGCCGGCCCGAAGAGGTCGCGCATGCGGTCTCCATGTTCATGGACCGGCGGGCGGGTTTCATGACGGGACAGATGCTGTACGTGTGCGGCGGCGTGTCGGTGGGGCTGGCCGGCTAGCCGCTCAGCGCCTGACCCAGCTGCGCCATTTCCTTCCTGGACATCTTGCCGGATGCCGCCAGCGCCTGCGCCCGTTCCAGGCGCAGGCGCTTGAGCACTTCGGTGGGCGCGACGCCGAAATGCGCGGCGAATTTCCGCTGGAAGGTGCGGCGCGACATCTGGCAGGCATCGGCCATGTCGTCGACCGACCAGCGCGCCGACAACTGCGCCTCGATTTTTTCCACCAGGTCGCGGAACGGCGCGGCCACGCGGTCCTGCATACGCAGCGCCTGGCTGTACTGGCGCTGGTCGCCGTTGCGGCGCATGAATACGACCAACCGGCGCGCGACCCGCTGCGACAGGTCGGCGCCGAAGTCGCGTTCGATCAGCGCCAGCGCCAGGTCGATGCCGGCGGTGACGCCGGCCGAGGTCCAGTACTTGCCGCTTTCGATGTAGATGCGGTCGTCTTCGACGCGCAGGGCCGGGTGTAGCTGGCGCAGCCGGTCGGCCGAGCGCCAGTGGGTGGTGACGGCGCGGCCGTCCAGCAGGCCGGCGGCGGCCAGCACGAAGGCGCCAGTGCAGACGCTGCAGGTGCGTCCGGCGTCCGCGTCGCGGCGGCGCAGCCAGGCGCGCGTCTCGCCATGGGCGCCCGCGAAATCGGCGCCGGGACCGCCGGGTACGAACATCATGTCCAGGCGCTCATCGCCGTCGTCGGCAAAAGTGCCGTCCACCTGCATGCGCAGGCCCTGTTCCCAGGTGCTGACCTGCGGCGTGGCGGCGATGGTGCCCAGGCGGTAGAGCTTGCGGCCGGCTTCCTCGTTGGCCGAACTGAAGGCTTGCCATGGTCCGGCCAGATCCAGCGGCTGGAAGCCGTCGTACAGGACGAATTGCACGCGCAATGGCGCATCGGGCGGCGTATTTGGCGCACGCGTCCGGGCGCGTCCGCCTATGCTGGAAGTCGTCGTTTCTAACGGAGCATCGTCATGCATGTGAATTTTCTCTTGTTCGAAGGGCTGACCCAGCTGGACATGACCGGACCGTACGAAGTGCTGGCAGGCGCGCCGGGCTTCACCGTGGATTTTGTCGCAAAAACGCGCGATCCGGTGCGCAGCGATCGCGGGCTGTGTTTCGTGCCCACGCAGACCATCGCATCGGCGCCGCCCTGCGACTTGCTGGTGGTGCCAGGCGGGCCGGGCACGGATGATGCCATTGTCGACGCCGACTGGGTAGCGTTTACACGTGCGCAAGGCCTGGCGGCGCGCTACGTATTCGGCATCTGCACCGGTTCGCTGCTGCTGGGCGCGGCTGGCCTGCTGCGCGGCAGGCGTGCTTCCAGCCACTGGCGCGCACGTGAACTGCTGTCGCGCTTCGGCGCCATTCCCAGCGATGAGCGCATGTGCGTGGACGGCAAGTTCTACACCGCGGGCGGCGTGACCTCCGGCATCGACATGGGGCTGAAGGTGGTGGCGGACCTGTGCGGCGAGGACGTGGCCAAGCTGATTCAGCTGCAGATCGAATACGACCCCAAGCCGCCGTTTCCTGGCGGCACGCCCAAGACCTCGGAGCCGGCCGTGGTGCGGCGTTATCTGGAGATGTCGCAGGCGCGCTTCGAGCGCCGCTCGCAGGCGGTGGACCGGGCCGCGGCCGCGATGGCGTGAGTTCGTGCGCGCGGCGCGCTCACTTCGCCAGATGATCCAGCGGCAGCGGGCTTTGCGGCTTGACGGTCTGGATGGCGAAGTTGCTGCGGATGTCCTTCACGCCGGGCAGCTTCAATAGCGTGCCCAGCAGAAAGCGTTCGTAGGCGCGCAGGTCGGGCACCACCACCTGCAGCAGAAAGTCGGACTCGCCCGACACCAGGTGCGCGGCGATGACTTCCGGCAAGGTGCTGACTTCCTCGCGGAACAGGGCCGAGTCGCGCTCGTGGTGCCGCTCCACCTTGATGCCGACGAAGACGGTCAGGCCCAGGCCGACTTCGTCCGGCGCCAGGCGGGCTTCGTATCCCTGGATGACGCCGGCTTCTTCCAGCAGCCGCACCCGCCGCAGGCAGGGCGAAGGGGACAGGCCGATCTGTTCGGCGAGTTCGACATTGGTCAGCCGGCCGTTCTGCTGCAGGGCTTCCAGGATCCGGCGGTCGTAGGCGTCCAGTTCGCGTTTTGGCATGAAATTAGGATTAGGTTTGTTTGATTGGCTGAGTATGCCAATCATCATAAATCCAATGGCATGAATAGGATGCACATGCCAGCGCCATTTTCCTAGAATGATAGCCTGAGTCAGGACGAAAAGGAGCGGGGAAATGGCGGATATGGCGATGTTTCTAGGGGCTTTGCTGATCGTCTACGTGGTGCCGGGACCCGACATGATCCTGCTGCTGGAAACCGGTGTGCTGCGCGGCAGAGGGCAGGCGCTGGCGGTGGCCGCGGGGCTGGCCATCGCGCGGGCCGCCCACGTGACCCTGGCCGCGCTGGGATTGGCGGCGCTGTTCAAGACCCATCCCTGGGCGTTCGATGCGGCGCGCACGGTGGGCGGCTGCTATCTGGTCTGGTTGGGCTTGCGGCTATTGCGCGCAGGACCCGTGTCCTACGATGCTTCCGGGCAGGCGCCCGCGAGCCGCGCGGGACTGGGGCCGGCGCTATTGAGCGGCGTGTTGACCAATGTGCTCAATCCCAAGGCCTTGCTGTTCTGCTCGGTGCTGCTGCCGCAATTCGTGTCGCCCGCCCAGGGGCCGATAGGCCAGCAGTTCGCCGTGCTGGGCGTGATCCTGGTCAGCCTGGGCCTGGCGCTGGACGTGCTGTGCGCGTTGGCGGGCGGGGCGGTGGGGCGCTGGATGTCGGCCAGCCCCCGTGCGCAGAAGATCCAGAGCCGGGCGTTCGGGCTGGCGTTGATCGGCTTCGGCTTGCGCCTGACCGTGGCCCAGCGTCCGGCCTGAACCGCCGGCCCCGCAGCTTGCGCCGCGGGACCGGCCGCCAGGTTTACTTGGCGTAGGCGTACGAGGACTCGTCGGCTTCCTCGTCCTTCGGCCGCGGCGGGACCGCGCCGTCCTCCAGCAATTCCGACTGCGTCAGGCCCTTGGTCAGCTCCAGCGCCTGGCGTTCGAACAGGCGCCGGTACAGGCCGCCCTTCAGGCGGATCAGCGCGTCGTGGCTGCCTTCCTCGATGACGCGGCCGCGGTCCATCACCAGCAGGCGGTCCAGCGCGCGCACCGTGGACAGGCGGTGCGCCACCACCAGCGTGGTGCGGCCCACCATCAGGCGGTCCATGGCCTGCTGGATCAGCACTTCGCTTTCGCTGTCCAGGCTGGACGTGGCTTCGTCCAGGATCAGGATGGGCGCATCGGCCAGGAAGGCGCGGGCCAGGGCCACGCGCTGGCGTTCACCGCCCGACAGCTTGACGCCGCGTTCGCCGACCAGCGTGTCGTAGCCCTTGGGCAGCGCCATGATGAAGTCATGGGCGCTGGCCAGCCTTGCCGCCTGCTCGATCTCGGCCTGCGTGGCGCCGGGGCGGGCATAGGCGATGTTCTCCGCCAGCGTGCGGTGGAACAGCACGGGTTCCTGCTGCACGATGGCGATCTGGCTGCGCAAGGACGCCTGCCGCGCCTGGGCGATGTCCTGCCCGTCGATCGTGATGCGGCCGTCGTTCACGTCGTACAGGCGCTGGATCAGCTTGATGAACGTGGTCTTGCCCGAACCCGAATGGCCGACCAGGCCGACCCGTTCGCCCGGGGCGATGCGCACCGAGAAATGGTCATACAGCGCCTTGTCGTGCGCGCCATAGCGGAACGTCACGTCCTCGAAGCGGATCTCGCCGGCCGTGACGCGTAGCTCGCCCGCGCCGGGCCGGTCGTCCACGCCCAGCGGCTGCTTTTCCAGCGCGACCAGTTCTTCCATGTCGTTGACCGAACGTTGCAGGTTGCGGATGTGCATGCCCACGTCGCGCAGATAGCCTTGCAGCATGAAGAACATCGTCAGGGCGAAGGTGATGTCGCCCACGCTGGCCTGGCCGCGCGACCACAGCAGCAGCGACGCGCCCAGGATGCCCGCCTGCATGGCGACCAGCATGGCGCCCTGGATGCCGCCGTTGATCGTGCCGCGGATCCAGGTGCGGCGCGTGCGGCGGCGCCATTTGTCGACGACGCGGTCCAGCCTGACTTCTTCGCGCGCTTCGGCGCCGAAGGCCTTGACGACCGCATTGCAGCTGACGGCGTCGGCCAGCGCGCCGCCCATGCGCGTGTCCCAGGCGTTGCCCAGGCGCGCGGCCGGCGCCACATAGCCCAGCGACAACGCCGCGGTCACGGCGATGTACAGCACCGAGCCCAGGCCCACCACCAGCCCCATGATGGGCCAGTGCGCGCCCAGCAGGGCGGTGGCGCCCACCAGCATCACGACCGACGGCAACAGCGCGATCAGCAGCGTGTCGTTGAGGATGTCCACCGCCCACATGCCGCGCGTGATCTTGCGCACCGTGGAGCCGGCGAAGCTGTTGGCGTGCCAGTCCGTGGAAAAGCGCTGCACGCGGTAGAACGCGCTGGACACGATCCCATTCATCATCTTCAGCGTGAAGGTGATGATGTTCTGGAATATGGCCTGGCGCAGCAGCGTGCCGCCGATGCCCAGCGCGATCAGCAGCCAGAACGCGGTGACGGCCGCGCTCCAGACGATTTCGTCGCCGGCCGCGCCCGAGGCCACTGCGTCAACCAGTTTGCCAGCGTACAGCGGCGTCAGCACATCGGTCACCGCCGACAGCAGGGCGAGCACGATGATGCCGGAGGTACGCCAGGGCTGCGCGCGCCAATGGCGGAAGGTAAAGCCAAGGACATCCTTGAAGGTCTGTCCTCGTAGATCGATTTTTTTTCTGGCCATTGCAATGGCCCGGCGTCACCAGGACGCCGGGAGTCCTTGTGTGGAAAGAGGAAGGAGCGGCCTGCGCGGCGAGGCGCGGGCGATTGCGTTCAGGTTTTTGGGGCAGGCACGGAGGACCAGTCGCTAGATAGGCATCCAGCGATGGGTCCGCGCGGGCGACGACTTAATGGCGTCGCGGGGACACGCGCGGGATGGCGGTATGCGGATTCATCATCTTGCGCCTCCCAGTGGTGTGAGATGTGGGGGAAAAGGAATGGGCAGAGGCCCGAATTGAAGATTCTATAGAAGTGGTGTAGGCGAAGCAACGGGTAGGCGCGCGCCGGTGTGGGTTTTTTTCAACTGCGCGCGGCGTTCAGCCCGGGGTGAACAGCGTGGGCGGCAGGCGCGCCACGGCGTCGTAGGTCAGGCGGATGTGGGCGGCCAGCAGGTCACAGGCGCGGTCGGCATCGCGCGCCAGCGTGGCGTCCAGGATGCCCTTGTGCTCATCGTCCAGGTCGCGCGCGATGGGTTTGCGCGTGACGGTCAGGCGGCGGTAGCGCTCGGCCTGCTGGTACAGGATGCCCAGGAAATGGTGCAGCCAGCGCGACGGACAGGCGCGGATCAGTTCGCGGTGGAACTCGCGGTTGCGCTGTTCCCATTCTTCAAAGCGGGTGTCGGGGTCGGCGGCCAGGCGCTGTTCGGCCTTGCTCAGCCGGTGGAAGGCGGCCAGCACCGCGCTTTCCCAGTCGTCGTCGCCCAGCGCGATGGACTGGCGCAGGGCCTGGGTTTCAAGCAGCACGCGGTTCTCGGTGATGTCGCGGAAGTCTTCCAGCGAGATCGGCGTGACGTGGAAGCCGCGCTGTCCTTGCGCGATGACCAGCGCGTCCGACACCAGCAGCGCCAGCGCCTCGCGCAGCGTGCCTGCGCCCACGCCGTAATCGTCCTTCAGGTGTTCGACGCGCAGGCGGGAACCTGGCGGATGCACGCCCTGGATGATGTCGCGGCGCAGATTGACATAGGCCGCGCCGACCAGGGTGTTGGCCGAGGCGGAATGGGCGAGCGGGGGGAGGGTGGCGCCGTCTGACATGGGAGCTACTTTATCACTGCGTTCAAAAAATCTCGATAAAAATTATTGACGCCGAGATTTATGCTGCTTATCGTAGAAAAAAAGCGTCGAGACCACGACCGGCACGGAGCCGGCGGCAGGCGCAACCTGGAGACAAGCAGTGATACGGCTACACGACATCCGGTACGTCCGGCTGGGTACCCGCGACCTGGAATCCGCGGTCCGCTACGCGACCGCGGTGCTGGGGCTGGAAGTGGCGCGCAAGGAGCACGGCGCGGTCTACTTCAAGTCCGATTCGCGCGACCACACCCTTTGCTACTTCGAAGGCGATCCGCGCGACCACACCACCGCATTCGAAGTGGACACGTCCGAAGAACTCGAGCATGCCGGCGCGGTGCTGGAGCGCAGCGGCTATCAGGTCGCCGCAGGCAAGCGCGAGGACGCCGAGCAGCGCTACGTGCGCGATTTCCTCAGTTTCATCGACCCCTCCGGCAACCGCATCGAGCTGGTGCACGCGCCGCATCACAGCGGCCGCCGCTACTTCCCCAGCCGCGATGCGGGCGTGACCGGCTTTTCGCATATCGGCCTGCGCACGCTGGACGCGCGGCGCGACGAAGCCTTCTGGACCGGCCTGCTGTCGGCCCGGGTCAGCGACCGCATCGGCGAAGCGCCGCTGCTGCGCATCGACGAAGTGCACCACAAGATTGCGCTGTTCCCGTCCAGCTATCCGGGCGTGCAGCACATCAACCATCAGGTCGAAAGCATCGACGACATCATGCGCGCCTGGTATCAGCTGAAGGAATGGCAGGTGCCGATCCGCTTCGGCCCCGGGCGGCATCCGACCTCGGGGGCGATGTTCCTGTATTTCGACGGCCCCGACGGCATGATCTACGAATACTCCACCGGCGTGCGCCTGATCACCGCCGAAGACGAGAAGACCTACCGGCCGCGCAGCTTTCCCGCGGTGCCGTCCTCGTTCTGCATGTGGGGCGCCAAGCCCGACATCCCGGAGTTCAAGACGTGAGCGCCGCGCCGATGAAAGCCGACGCCGGCCAGGAAGCCCTGGTGCGGACGGCGGCGCGCGGCCTGGCCCGCGCCGGCCTGGTCCACGCCTACGGCCATTGCAGCAGCCGCCTCGACGCCGGTCACTTCCTGGTATGCGCCGCGCGGCCCATGGGCCTGATCGAGCCGGGCAAGGCGGGCACGGTGGTGCCGGTGCATGGCGAGCTGCCCGAGGGCGTGCTGGGCGAGGTCCGCATCCATCAGCACATCTACCGCATGCGCCCCGAAGTGGGCGGGGTGGTGCGTTCCATGCCGCCCACGGTCATGACGCTGTCCTCGGCCCGGCTGACGCCGCAGCCGCGCCATGGCATGGGCTCGTATTTTTCTCCGTCCGTGCCGCTCTGGGACGATCCGCAGCTGGTGCGCAGCGACGCCCAGGCGCGCGGCGTGGCCCAGACCCTGGGCGCGGCGCGCGCCGTGGCCATGCGCGGCAACGGCGCGGTGGTGGCGGCCGAATCGCTGATGCATGCCGTGGTGCTGACCTGGTATCTGGAGGATGCCGCGCGCATCGAATGGCAACTGCGCTCGGCCGGCCTGGCCGAAGGCGCGCCCACGCTCTCGCCGGAAGAGGCGGCTACCCGCGCCGTGGGCACGGGCCGCATCTACGAGCGCATGTGGGAATACCTGACCGCCGGCGACCCTGAAGCGGCGCTGGCAGACCTGTCACAACCGAGGACGCAATGACCGATTTCCGCAATTTCATCAACGGCGAATGGGTCGCCACGGACAAGACGTTCGACAACCGCGATCCGGTCGACAACCGCCTGATCGGACGCATCCACGAGGCCGGCGACGCCGAGGTCGACGCCGCCGTGCGGGCCGCCAAGGCGGCGCTGCGCGGCCCCTGGGGCAAACTCAAGACGCAGCAGCGCGTGGAGCTGCTGCACGCGGTGGCCGACGGCATCATCCGCCGCTTCGACGAGTTCGTCGATGCCGAGATCGCCGACACCGGCAAGCCCTACGACCTGGCCAGCCATCTGGACATTCCGCGCGGCGCGGCGAACTTCAAGATCTTCGCCGACCTGGTGCGCAACATTCCCAACGAGACCTTCGACCTGGAAACGCCGGATGGCGGCCATGCGCTGAACTACGGCGTGCGCGTGCCGCGCGGCGTGATCGGCGTGATCTGCCCCTGGAACCTGCCGCTGCTGCTGATGACCTGGAAGGTGGGGCCGGCGCTGGCCTGCGGCAACACCGTGGTGGTCAAGCCTTCCGAAGACACCCCGGCCACGGCCACGCTGCTGGGCGAAGTCATGAACGAGGTCGGCGTGCCGCCCGGCGTCTATAACGTGGTGCATGGCCGCGGCCCCGGCTCGGCGGGCGAAAAGCTCACGCGCCATCCGCTGGTCGACGGCATCACCTTCACCGGCGAAACCCGCACCGGCGAAGCTATCATGCAGGCCGCGGCGGTGGGCGTGCGCCCCGTGTCCTTCGAACTGGGCGGCAAGAACGCGGGCATCGTGTTCGCCGACGCGGACTTCGACAAGGCGGTGGCCGGCATCGCGCGCGCCGCCTTCGACAACACCGGGCAGGTCTGCCTGGGCACCGAGCGCGTCTACGTGCAGCGGCCGATCTTTGACCGCTTCGTGGCGGCGCTGGGCGAGCGCGCCCGTGGCTTCAAGCTGGGCCGTCCGAAGGACCCTGGCGTCAACCTGGGGCCGCTGATCTCGCAGCGTCACCGCGACAAGGTGCTGGGCTACTACGCCCGCGCCCGCGAAGAGGGCGCCACGGTGGTCGCGGGCGGCGGCGTGCCGGACATGCCGGATGAGCTGGCCGGCGGCGCGTGGATCCAGCCCACCGTGTGGACCGGACTGCCGGAAACCTCGGCCGTGATCCAGCAGGAAATCTTCGGCCCCTGCTGCCACATCGCGCCCTTCGACACGGAAGAAGAAGCCGTCGCGCTGGCCAACGCCACGCCCTACGGCCTGGCGGCCTCGGTCTGGACCAGCAACGTGGGCACCGCCCATCGCATGGGGCAGGCCCTGGAAGTGGGCATCTGCTGGATCAATTCCTGGTTCCTGCGCGACCTGCGCACGGCCTTCGGCGGGGCCAAGCAGTCCGGCATCGGCCGCGAGGGCGGCGTGCATTCGCTCGAGTTCTACACGGAGCTGCGCAATGTCTGCGTGAAGCTCTGACCTGTAAGCAAGCCTTAGTACCGGCAGGCGCCGCGCAGAACGGCGCCGCCGTCCATCCCCCAAGGAGACTTAGCATGCAAGCATACGCACGCGGCCTGTCCGCGCTGGCCGCGGTCGCGGCCTTGACCGTGGCCAACGCCGCAATGGCGGACATCCGCATCGGCTTTACCGGGGTGCTGTCCGGCCCCCAGGCGGCATTGGGCCAGGATCAGTACGACGGCCTGATGTTGGGCATCGAGCAGCTGGGCGGCAGCCTGGGCGGCCAGAAGGCCGTGGTGATCCGCGACGACGACCAGCTCAAGCCCGACGTGGGCGCGCAGATCGTGCAGAAGTTCATCGAGAAGGACAAGGTGGACGTGATCGTCGGCCTGGGCTTCTCCAATGTGCTCATGGCCGAACTGCGGCGCATCAAGGAGTCGGGCGTGGTGGCCCTGTCCACCAATGCCGGGCCCGCGCCCATCGCCGGCCGCATGTGCCTGCCCAACCTGTTCGTACTCGGCTGGCAGAACGACAGCATGTCCGAAGCCATGGGCAAGTACGTCAAGGACCAGGGCTACAAGCGCGCCTACCTGATGTCGTCCAACTACCAGGCCGGCAAGGACAAGCTGGCGGGCTTCAAGCGCTTCTATGGCGCCGCGCCCGCCGACGAGATCTACACCCAGCTGGGGCAGCTGGATTATTCGGCCGAGATCTCGCGCATGCAGTCGGCCTCGCCCGACGCGCTGTTCGTGTTCTACACCGGTGGGGTGGGCGTGAACTTCGTGCGCCAGCTGCGCCAGGCCGGCCTGATGGAAAAACTGCCGTTCTTCTCGGAAAGCCTGATCGACTCCAACACGCTGACCGCGCTGAAGGAACAGGCGGTGGGCGCGATCTACGGCACGCCTTGGGCCACCACGCTGGACAACCCGCAGAACCGCAAGTTCGTCGAGGCCTTCAAGGCCAAGTACGGACGCTTGCCGTCGGAATATGCGGTAGGCGGCTATGACGCGGCGTTCCTGCTGGATGCCGCCATCAAGCAGCAGGGCGGCAAGGTCGGCGACAGCAAGGCGCTGGCCGCGGCGGTAAAGGCCGCCGGCGCCAACTTCCCCACGGTGCGCGGCAAGTTCCGCTTCAACAGCAACAACATGCCGGTGCAGGACCTGTATGCCTATCAGGTCGTGAAGGAAGGCGACAGCGTGGGCCTGAAGCAGCTGGCCAAGGTGTTCACCGACCACCAGGACGCCTACGTGGCGGACTGCCCGCTGAAGTAACCGTCCCGGGAGACGCCCCATGAACGGATCCTTGCTGTTGTCGCAGATGCTCAATGGCCTGCAGCTCGGCGCCTTGCTGTTCCTGCTGTCCTCGGGGCTGACCCTGATCTTCGGCATCATGAACTTCATCAACCTGGCGCACGGGTCGCTGTACATGATCGGCGCTTTCCTGGGCGCCACCGCCTACAACGCCAGCGGCTCGTTCGCCTTCGCCATCCTGGCGGCGGTGACGGGCAGCGGCCTGGTGGGCGTGGCGCTGGAACGCCTGATCGCGCGGCCGCTGTACAAGCACGACCACCTGTACCAAGTGCTGGCCACCTTCGGGCTGATGATGTTCTTCAATGAACTGGCTTCCGTCATCTGGGGCAGCCGGCCGTATTACGCCGCCGTGCCGCAGGGGCTGGAAGGTGCCGTCAGCCTGTTCGGCAACGACTATCCGGTGTATCGCCTGATGATCATCGGCGTGGGTGCGCTGGTGGCGGTGGGCGCCTGGTTCCTGATCCAGCGCACGCGCTTCGGCATGTTGATCCGCGCGGGCGCCAGCAACGCGCCCATGGCCAGCGTGCTGGGCGCCAACGTGGACCTGCAGAAGACGCTGCTGTTCCTGCTGGGCGCGGTGCTGGCCGGCGTGGCGGGGGCGTTGGCGGGGCCGATCCTGTCGGTGCAGTCCGGCATGGGCGAGCCGGTGCTGATCCTGGCGCTGGTGGTGATCGTGGTCGGCGGCATCGGCTCGGTGCGCGGCACGCTGGTCGCGGCGCTGCTGATCGCGATGATAGACACGCTGGGCCGGGCCTTCCTGCCCGACCTGCTGCGCGCCGTGTTCGACGCCTCTGTCGCCAACGCGGTCGGGCCGGCCCTGGCTTCCATGCTGATCTACGTGCTGATGGCCGTGGTGCTGGCGTTCCGGCCGCAAGGCCTGGTCTTCTCGGCGCGCCGTTGACGCGCGCTTGTACTGGGGTTGGATCATCATGCAAGAACACACATACCGGCGCTGGGCGCTGCCCTTGCTGTTCCTGGTCCTGGCCGGCGTGCCTTTCGTGGCGCAATGGCTGGGCGAACCGTTCTACGTGACGCTGGGCGCGCGCATCCTGATCTATGCGTTGGCCGCGCTGGCGCTGAACCTGGTGCTGGGCTTTGCCGGATTGGTGAGCTTCGGCCACGCCATGTTCCTGGGCCTGGGCTGCTATGCCGTGGGCATCCTCAGCTATTACGGCTTCGGCAACGGCTGGCTGCAACTGGCCGTCTGCATCGCCGTATGCGCGCTGGTGGCGCTGATCGTCGGCACGGTCTGCCTGCGCACCTCGGGCATAGGCTTCATCATGATTACGCTGGCGTTTGCGCAGATGTTCTATTTCCTGGCGGTCAGCCTGCGCGAGTATGGCGGCGACGACGGCCTGAACATCTACGAAGCCAGTTCCTTCGGCCTGTTCGACCTGGGCGGCAGCCAGCCGGTGTACTGGGCGGCCTGGGCGGTGCTGCTGGTGTCCAGCCTGGCGATGCTGCGCCTGCGCCGCTCGCCCTTCGGCATGATCCTGCGCGCCACCCATGCCAACCCGCGCCGCGTGGACGCGCTGGGCTACTCGGTATTCGGCGTGCGTCTGACGGCCTACGTGGCCTCTGGCGTGCTGACCGGCGTGGCCGGGCTGCTGCTGGCCAACCTGACCGCCTTCGCCTCGCCCAGCTACATGTCCTGGCCGGTGTCGGGCGAGCTCATCGTCATGGTGGTGATAGGCGGGCTGGGCAATGTGCTGGGGCCGATCTTCGGCGCCGTTGCCTATCTGTTGATGGAAGAAGCCTTCAAGAGCATGACGCAGCATTGGATGCTGCTGATGGGGCCGGCGGTGGTGATCATCGCCATGGTGGCCAAGGGCGGCTATGCCAATTCGCTGGCCTGGCTGCGGCGTCCGCCGCCCGCCGCGCCCGCAGCTCAGCCGCCGGCCGCGGGTGAGCAACAGGACCGCCGCCCGCCGGACGCGATCGCCAAGGAGGCTTCGGCATGAGCACGCAAACCGCTGCCGCGCCCGTTGGACTGTCCACGCAGGACCTGGTGCGCCGCTTCGGCGGCCTGAAGGCGACCGACGGCGTGTCGCTGGACGTGGCCCCTGGCGAACTGCACGCGCTGATCGGCCCCAACGGCGCGGGCAAGACGACTTTGATCAACCTGCTGTCGGGCGAGCTGCGGCCCGATGGCGGCGCCGTGCGCCTGGGCGCCGCCGACGTTTCCCGCGCCTCGGTGCAGGAACGCGTGGCGCTGGGCATGCTGCGTTCCTATCAGGTGACCTCGGTGTTCGACAGCTACACGGTGCTGGACAACGCCTGCCTGGCGGCCTTGCGCAAGCGCCGCCGGCGCCTGTCGGGCTGGACCGCCTTGCGCGATTGCGCCGACGTGGTCGACGCCGCGACCGAGGCGCTGCGGGCCTGCCAGCTGGAAGATGTGGCCGAGGCGCAGGTGGACAGCCTGGCCTACGGCCAGCGCCGCCAGCTGGAGATTGCCATGGCCTTGGCGGGCGAGCCGTCGGTGCTGCTGCTGGACGAGCCCATGGCCGGGATGAGCGCGGCCGAAAGCGCCGGCGTGATCGCCTTGCTGCAAAGCCTGAAGGGCCGCTACACCATCGTGCTGGTCGAACACGACATGAACGCCGTGTTTGCGCTGGCCGACCGCATCAGCGTGCTGGTCTACGGCAAAGTCATCGCCACCGGCAGCGCGGACCAGATACGCAACCATCCCGACGTGCGCCGCGCCTATCTGGGCGACGACGCCGACGCATAAGGAGCCCCGCCATGTTGAGCATCAGCGGATTGACGGCGGCCTACGGGCATTGCCAGGCCTTGTTCGGCGTAGACCTGGACGTGGGCCAGGGCGAGGTCGTCGGCCTGATCGGCCGCAACGGCATGGGCCGCAGCACCGTCATCAAATGCCTGTTCGGCCTGCTGCCGGCCAGCCAGGGCAGCATCCGCTACGGCGAACGGTCCCTGCGCGGACTGGCGCCGTACCGCATCGGCCGGCTGGGCCTGTCGCTGGTGCCTGAAGGGCGCCAGATCTTCCCGACCCTGACGGTGGAAGAGAACCTGATCGCCACGGCGATACACCGCGGCGGCGGCCGCGGCTGGACGCTGGAACGCGTGTATGAACTGTTTCCGCGCCTGCACGAACGCCGCGCCAACCTGGGCACGCAACTATCCGGCGGCGAGCAGCAGATGCTGGCGCTGGGCCGGGCGCTGATGACCAACCCCAGCCTCTTGGTGCTGGACGAAGCCACCGAAGGGCTGGCGCCGGTGGTGCGCGCCGAAATCTGGCGCGTGCTGGCCCAATTGAAAGCCGAAGGTTTGTCGATGATCGTGGTGGACAAGAACACCACGGCCTTGCTGCGCCTGTCGGACCGCAACGTCATCCTCGACAAGGGCGTGACGGTGTGGCGCGGCAGCTCGGCGGAATTGTCCCAGCGGCCCGACCTGGTGGCCGCCTACGTAGGAGTCTGAAATGAGATTGCAGGACAAGGTGGCGCTGGTCACCGGCGCGGCCGGGGGCATTGGACTGGCGATCGCGCGGCGCTTCGCGGCCGAGGGCGCATACGTGCTGCTGGCCGACCGCAAGGAGGCCGAACTGATGGCCGCGGCCCGCGCCCTGGGCGATCGCGCCGCCGCGCTGGTGGCCGACGTGACCGACCCTGCCGACGCCCAGAAGCTGGCCGACGAGTGCGTGCGGCGCTGGGGCGGCCTGGACATCTGCGTCTGCAACGCCGGCGTGATCCGCGCGGCGGACTTCCTGGACCTGAAGCTGGAAGACCTGGATGCGGTCATGAACGTCAACGTGCGCGGCACCTTCCTGGTGGCGCAGGCCGCCGCGCGCGCCATGGTGGCGGGCGGACGCGGCAACGGCGCCATCGTGACCCTGTCCTCGATGACGGCGGAACTGGCGATGCCAGACCAGTTGGCATACGGCGCCAGCAAAGGCGCGGTGCGCCAGATGACCAAGTCGATGGCGCTGTCCCTGGCGCCGCACGGCATCCGCGTCAACGCCATCGGCCCCGGCAGCATCGACACCGAGATCCTGGCCACGATCACCAGCAACCCCGAAGCCCGCCGGACCGTGCTGTCGCGCATTCCGATGCAGCGCCTGGGATCGACGGACGAAGTCGCCAAGGTGGCGGTGTTCCTGGCCAGCGATGACGCCAGCTACGTGACCGGGCAGACGGTGTACGCGGATGGCGGCAGGCTGGCGCTGAACTATACGGTGCCGGTGCAGGAGTAGGGGGCGCGTGCCGACGCCGGATGGGTTTCGACAGCGGTCGGGGCAGGGTGATAAATTTTCGGGCGTCACCTGGAAAACGAACCCTGTCCATGAAAACCGCCGCAATTACCTCCTCCCGGGATAACGCCTGGCTCCAACTGCGCATGGCGCTTTGGCCTGACGCGTCAGCTGCCGAGCATCAGGACGATATGGACGATCAGGTCTGCGCGCCGGACCGGTACGTTCAGTTCCTGGTGCGCGCCGACGACGGGCTCGCGATTGGGTTGGCCGAAGCTTCCATCAGGACGGACTACGTAAATGGAACGGACTCCAGTCCGGTGGCGTTCCTGGAAGGCCTGTACGTCATGCCCGAGGCCAGGCGGCAGGGCGCGGCCAGGGCCTTGATTGCTGCCGTCCGGGCATGGGCCAGCGACAGGGGGTGCAAGGAGCTGGCCTCGGATACCGCGCTGGACAATGTCGTAAGCCAGGCCGCGCACGCGCGTCTGGGATTCAGCGAGACGGAGCGGGTCGTCTATTTCAACATGCCGATCTGAGACGCCAACGCGAGCCTCGCATTGCGAGTAAGGTATGGGCTGGAGGCCCTGATTTTCCGGCACCCAGGCCTGTGCCCTTCAGCGGGAACCCGAACACCATGAAGATACTTCGTCCGGCGCTGCGGACCGTTCTTGCCGCAGCCGCATGCACCTTGATCGCCGCTTGCGCGGACAAACCTCCCCAGCAAACCGAGCTGGACTACCGCAGCCGCTCTCCGTCCACGGGGCAGGGCACGAACAACGCGCCTGGATCCTCGGACCAACGCCTGACCATACAATCCGGCGAAGGCGAGCGCCTGAATCTGCCCTGGTTCGTCCGGGATACGCAGGAATGGATCAATAGCAACTGACACATGACCAAGCCCATGACCATGCGATGGATACTCCTGGCGCTTGCCGCGCTGGCGGTGTCGCCCGCCATCAATGCCCAAACCACTTCCAAGCCTGCCGCCTGGACCCCGCCCGGCCCGACCGCATGCAGCTTCTCCGGCTGGACGACGAACGACAAGCCGGCCATCCAGGTGCGCGCGGCGGCATCCGCTCAGGCAGCGGTGCTGGGCAACCTGCCGACGACGCGCGGCGACGGCCCCGATCCCGGGATCGACTACTACAGCGTGACCTTCGACGTGACCGAGGCGCGCGACGGCTGGCTCAAGATCAGGAACGCTAGCGACGACAAGACCGGCGACGAACAGAGCAAGCCGCGGCCCGTGTATCGGGGCGAGGGTTGGATCGAAGCCGCGGATGCGCAGGTCGGCATCCAGTCGGCGCGAGGCTACGCCCGGCCGGATGCAGACAGTGAACGTTTGCTGGACCTGGGCGGCGACTGGCTGACCGAGCGCGCCACGCTGCGCGGCATCGTCGCCTGCCAGGGCGAATGGCTGTTGCTGGACTACGAGCTGCGCAACAGCGACACGTTCGAGCCGCTGGCGCCCAAGGACCGCACGCGCGGGCGGGCGTGGTTTCGCGGCGTCTGCTCGTCGTCGGAGACGACTTGCGATATGCGGTCGGTGGACAAGTGAGCAGACGAGTAGGCGTTCGCGCGAATCCAACTTATTGACATATCGGGAAATCCCGATATTATGACGGCATGGATCTGCTCGAAATATTCAAAGCCCTCTCCAACCGTACGCGCCTTGAGATCCTCAAAGGACTGAAGGACCCCGCGAAGAACTTCCCGCCGCAGGACGAAGGCGATGTTCACACGGTGGGCGTCTGCGTCAGCAGCATCCAGGAAGGCGTGGGGCTGTCGCAGTCCACGGTGTCTGACTACCTGGCGACGCTGCAACGCGCCGGCCTGGTGGAAGCCAGGCGCATTGGTCAGTGGACCTACTACAAGCGGAACGAAGCAACCATACGCGCTCTTGCCGGGCTCATCGGCAAAGAGCTGTAATTTTTTTGCAGGTAAATATCGGAATTTCCCGATATCCCTATTTTTCGAATCAAGGAAAGCCATGAAAGCGATGACACTCCAATCATTCGGCGGCCCGGAGTCGTTCGAACTCCGCGACCTGCCCAAGCCCGTGCCGCAGGCGGGACAAGTCCTGGTCCGGGTACACGCCACCTCGATCAATCCCCTGGATTACCAGGTCCGGCGCGGCGACTATGCCGATCTGGTGCCGCTGCCGGCCATCACCGGGCACGACGTCTCGGGCGTGGTTGAAGCCGTGGGGCCGGGCGTGACGGCTTTCGTTCCTGGCGACGAAGTCTGGTACACCCCGCAAATCTTCGACGGGCCGGGCAGCTATGCCGAGTACCACGTCGCAGCAGAAGGCATCGTCGGCAGGAAGCCGCCCGCGCTCAGCCATCTGGAGGCGGCAAGCCTGAGCCTGGTCGGCGGGACCGCTTGGGAAGCGCTGGTCGTGCGCGCGGGGCTGAGAGTCGGGGAGAGCGTTCTGGTGCACGGCGGCGCGGGCGGCGTCGGCCATGTGGCGATCCAGCTGGCGAAGGCCATCGGAGCTCAGGTGTACACGACCGTGCGCGCAGCCAACGCGGAATTCGCACGCAGCATGGGCGCCGACGGGGTCATCGACTACGAAAAGGAAGACTACGTCGACGCCGTCATGCGCGAGACGGGCGGGCGCGGCGTCGACGTCGTGTTCGACACCATTGGCGGCAATAGCCTGGCGCGCAGCCCCGATGCGCTGGCGCAACTGGGGCGGGTCGTCTCGATCGTGGACATCGCCCAGCCGCAAAACCTGATCCAGGCCTGGGGCAAGAATGCGAGCTACCACTTCGTGTTCACGCGGCAGAACCGCGGCAAGCTCGACGAGCTGAGCGCGTTGGTTGCGCGCGGCCAACTACGGCCGCACGTGGGCGCGGTCTATGCGCTTGCCGAGATCCCGCTCGCCCATGCGCGGCTGGAGAGTCCCAATCACGGGGTGCGCGGCAAGATTGCGATTGCCGTTGCGCCCTAGGCTTGGGGGCGGCTGCTTACCAGTTGATGCGTGCCGTCAGCGTGATGTTGCGTTCATCGCCATAGAAGCAGGTGCCGGGGCAGGCGGCCACATAGGTCTTGTTGGCCAGGTTCTTCACGTTCAGGGCGAACTGCCACTTGTCCCATTGATAGCGCAGCGCGGCATCGTACGTGGTGTACGACGGCACCGCCAGGTCGTAGATCTCCTGGCGTCCCACGTAGCGCACGCCGACGCCCGCGCTCAGGCCCGGCACGGAAGCAAAGCGGTAGTCCATCCAGAGCGAGGCCATGTTGCGCGGGACCGAAGCGGGCCGCGAGCCTTCATTGCCCAGATTGCTCTTGGTGACGCGGGCATCCGTCGTTGCCAGCGCCGCCACCAGGTCCAGTTGGCGATTCAGGCTGGCGCGGGCCTCGATCTCGGCGCCCTTCGAACGCACTTCGCCGGTCTGCACCAGGAAGCCCGCGTGGGCGGGATCGCTGGTCAGCACATTGCGTTGCGTGATTTCGTAGAGCGCCACGGTGATGGACGCGTCCACGCCCTTGGGTTCGTACTTCAGGCCGATCTCGTGCTGCACGCCCGTGGTCGGTTTGAAGGGATTGGCGTTGAAGTCCAGGCCCGGGGTGGGCTGGAAGGACTTGCTGTAGCTGTAGTAGGGGGCCAGGCCGTTGTCGAACAGGTACATCAGGCCGGCGCGCGGCGTGAAGGCATGGGAGCTCTCTTCACCCGTACCCGGCCTTGTGTCGGTGCGGACCGAATCGTAGCGGCCGCCCAGCAGCACGATCCAGCGGTCCTTGAACTTGATCTGGTCCTGCGCGTAGAAGCCCAGTTGGCGCATGCTGTTTTCGGAATAGTTGGCGGGGCCAAGATTCGGCCGGGCGCCATAGACGGGCTTGTACAGATCGATCGGCGCGATGCTGCCGAACTCCTGGGAACGCGTGAATTCGCTCTTGCTCCAGTCGATTCCGAACAGCAGCGTGTGTTCGACGCTGCCGTGGCGCAGCTTGCCCAGCAGCTGGTTGTCCACGGCGAGTCCCTTGTCTGTGTCGTAACGGGTTATGGCATAGCGATTGCCCAGGGCGGGGGTCGACGGATTCACGCGCGCGCTCACGGCGGCATACTGGTTGTCGGCCTTGTGTTCGTAGGCCAGCAGGTTCTGTTTCACCTGCCAGTCGTCGTTCAACCGGTGTTCGAGCAGGTAGCCCAGGGTCGTGCCCTTCACGACATAGCGGTCGAAGCCGGGTTCGCCGACGAAGCGGGAGCGCGATATGGGGCCGTTGGGATTGGATAGCAGCGTGCCTTCCAGCGGTTTGCCTGAATCGTAGGGGCTGTCGGTCCGGCTGTAGCTGGCCAGGAGCGTGATCAAGGTGGCGTCGCTGATCTGCCACTCCAGCGCGCCGGCAAGCGACCTGCGGTCATTGTTGATGTAATCGATCATGGTGTCGCTGTCGCGCGCCAGTCCAGTGAGGCGGTAGCGCACGTTTCCGTCCTCCGTCACCGGGCCGCCCAGGTCCATGGCGATCTGCTTCTTGTTCCAGCTGCCTGTCTGCAATTCGAATTCGCGCAAGGGTTCCGCCGTGGGGCGCTTGCTGACCAGGTTGATGATGCCGCCCGGCGCGGCCTGGCCGTACAGGATCGAGGCCGGCCCCTTGAGCAGCTCGATGCGCTCGAAGTTGTAAGGCTCGATCGCGCCGCTGAGCGAATTGATGGGGAACTTGGTGCCGTTCAGATACAGCGGGGCCGCGCCCGTGATATTGAAGCCGCGGACCGTGAAGCGTGTGCCTATGTGCCTGAGCGCTCCGCCTTCCAGCGACATGACGCTGGCGGTGTAGCCCAGCGCCTGGTCGAGCGAGTCCGCAGCCTGCGCGACCACTTGGTCGCGCGGAACCACCGATACGGACTGGGGCGTTTCGTGCAGCGGCGTGTCGGTCTTGGTGGCGGTCGCGCTGCGGTGGGCGACGAATCCCTGCACCGGGCCGGAGGCGGACTCATGGATGCCCGTGACCGTGACCGCGGGCAAGGTCTGCGCGGACTCCTGGCCCGTCTGCCCGCCGGGCAGCGGGCGCAGCACGTAGCCGCCATTCGGCTGCAGGCGGGCCGCCAGTCCGGTGCCCGCCAGCAGCCTGGCCAAGCCCTCGGACGCCTGGAAGCTGCCTTGCAGGCCGGAACTGCGCTTGTCCGCGATATCGCTGGCCGAATAGGACAGCATCAATCCGCTTTCGAGCGCATAGCGGGTCAGCGCGCTTTCCAGCGGGCCGGCGGGGATCGCGTAGGTCCTGGCGCTGGCTTGGGCCAGGACAGGGTGCGTGCCGGCGCTCAAGGCGACGCCCGTTGCCGTGAACCAGAAGGCGCGGCTTGCGGCCAGCGCCAGAGTGCTGCGGGTAAGGAGGCGCGCGGCGCGCCGAGACAGGCGGTAGTCCATGAGAGATACGGTTTCCGGTAGAAAAATGTGGCTTCTATTAGGTTTGCCACTTGAGAATCGGAAACCCCTCACGTTTGCCCAAAAAATCAGGCGGATGTCTTGCGCATCGCGGCGCTAGATCGTGCGCAGGCGCACGGTGACCCAATACCGCGTCATCCGGTCGACTTCGATCGGATGAGTCCGGCGCAGCATGTCCAGCACCCGGTCGGTGTCGTCCAGCGGATAGACGCCGGAAACCTTCAGGCGGCCGGCATCGGTATCGCAGGACAGCCGGCCGGGCATGTACTGCGCAAGTTCAGTAATGAAATCGGACAGAGGCATGTCCTGCGCGACCAGCATGCCCACGGACCATGAGGCGTCACGCGGGCTGGAGGGGCGGCTGGGCCCCATCGAGTCTTGGGTGAACGAGGCCTGTTCGCCAGCATGGATAAGCCGCGGCGCGTCCACATCTAGCGCGGGACGGATTTCCACTGTGCCCTCGAACACCGCGACGTGGCTGCGGCCTGGGAACTGGCGCACGCTGTAGCGGGTGCCCAGGGCCCGCACGCGGCCCTGGGCCGTCTCCACGATGAAGGGGCGTCCAGCAGGCGAGACCGGATCGGGAGCGGTGGCGACGAGTATCTGGCCGCGCAGCAGCCGGACCAGGCGCTGCGCGCCATCGAAGCGCACGTCGATGGCGCTTCCGGTGTCCAGGTCGATGCGGCTGGCGTCGGCCAGCGTGATGCCCTGGCGTTCGCCGGTACGCGTGTGATAGTCGGACTGCCAGTCTTGCCAGCCGCGCCACAGGCTGTCGCGCGCCAGCCAGGCGCCGCCGCCGGCGAACAGGGCCAGGGCCAGAGTCTTGACGGCGCGGCGGCGCGCCCGGCCGCCTCGTTCATCATGCGCCAGCGTGCCGAGCACCAGCGGCGTGTTCAATTCCCGCAGTTGCTGGCCGAACGTCTCGATGTGCCGCCAGGCGCGCTCATGGTCGGGATGCGCCTGGCGCCAGCGTTGGCAGGCTTCGCGCGTGGCGTTGCTGGCATCGGCGGCTTGCAGTGCGACCAGCCATTCCACGGCGCGCAGGCTGACACTCGCGGGCAGCGGCGGGCCGTCCAGCAGGGGAAATGCGGTCGGGCTCGGGTCCGTGGAGGCGATGGGCATGGCGGTGTGGGGCGCGGCCGCAAGAGGGCGGCGATCAGGCGCCGAAAAAACAAAGGTGCGCCGCTTTTGCGATATGGCGCTGCACGGTAGCGAGCGAGACGTTCAGCGTTGCGGCGATGTCCGCCTGCTTCATGCCTTCAAGCTGCGAGAGCAGGAATGCCTGGCGCACCGGCGCGGCCAGCGTATCCAGGCGGCGGTCCAGTTCGATCAGCGTCTCGAGCAGGATGGCGCGCGTCTCGGGGCCAGGCGCTTCCCGCTCCGGCAGGTTGGCCAGGCTGGCCAGATAGGCCTCTTCGATCCTGCGGCGCCGCATGAAATTGGACACCACGCCCTGCGCCACCGTGGTCAGCAGCGCGCGCGGTTCGCGCACCGCGACGGTCTCGCCCCGGACCAGCAGGCGCATGAACGTATCGTGTGCGAGATCGGCCGCGTCAGAGGAATTGCCCAGCCGCCGCCGCAGCCAGCCTTTCAGCCAGCCATGGTGATTCGCGTACAGCACATCGATGCCCTGGGGCGGCACTGCAAACTCGGTCGCGGACATGCGGCCCTCCGGCTCGTCGCGGGCCAGGAGGAAACCGGTACCCGGAAATAATGAGAATCATCCGCATTCTAAGATGAGTCGCGACGCGCCGACAAGAGGCCGGAGGGCAAGGAGCCGGTGGCGGTTCTTCTCGATCCGGCCTGGCAAGGCTCCCGATTGATTGAAGCGTAGAAGAGGGCAGCGGAGGCAAACCTTCAAACCGCGCCGTGCGCGGCGATGTTCCGATACTGTCCTTTGAAATACAGCAACGGCTGCGTGGAAGCAGCTTCTTGCAGATCCAACGCTTTCACTTCGCCAATCACGATCAGGTGATCGCCTGCGGCGTGTTCGGCATAGATCTCGCAATCAAGCCAGTGTAGGCTGCCGGCGATGATGGGATTGCCGAGCGGCGATTCCTGCCACGCGACTTCGTGCCACTTGTCCGTGCCGCGCTGGGCGAATTGGTTGGAAATCCTGATTTGCTCGTCTGACAGGATATTGACTACGAACCGGCCTGCCCGGCGAATCTTGGGGTAGCTGGCCGAACTGGTCATCACATTGAACGACACCAGCGGCGGATTCATCGAAACGCTATGGAACGACTGGCAGGTGAAGCCTATCGGCTCGCCTTCGATGTGCGACGTTATTACCGTGATGCCGGACGCGTAGTGCCCGAGAGCTTCGCGAAAGCGCCTGGGCTCGATCGCAGTACTGGAAAGTGACATAGTGGGGGTTGAATACTGGGTGCAGCTCGATTTGGTCGCCGCGAGCCGCTCGCGACGACCATTTCCGCCTGGGAATCAGTTCGAGAGTTCCCTGCGGACGATTTCAGCGCCGGCGCTCAAGGCGCTCAGCTTGCCTCGTGCGACTGCGCGGGACAGAGGAGCCATGCCGCAGTTGGTGCAAGGATAGAGCTTGTCGGCATCGACAAATTGCAGCGCCTTGCGCAGGGTGTCGGCGACTTCCTCGGGAGTTTCAATGGTATTGGTCGCCACATCGATGGCGCCGACCATCACCTTCTTGCCCCGAATCAGCTCGATCAGATCCATGGGAACGCGAGAGTTCTGGCATTCCAGCGAGACGATGTCGATACTGGATTTTTGCAGCTTGGGAAAAGCCTCTTCGTATTGCCGCCACTCCGATCCCAGCGTCTTCTTCCAATCCGTATTGGCCTTGATGCCATAGCCATAGCAGATGTGGACGGCGGTTTCGCACTTGAGCCCTTCAATGGCTTTTTCCAGCGTGGCCACGCCCCAATCATTCACTTCGTCAAAGAACACGTTGAAGGCGGGCTCGTCAAACTGGATGATGTCGACGCCAGCAGCCTCCAGTTCCCGGGCTTCCTGATTGAGAATCTTGGCGAATTCCCACGCCAGCTTTTCGCGGCTTTGATAGTGGCCATCGTAAAGCGTATCGATCATCGTCATGGGACCCGGCAAGGCCCATTTGATCGGTTGCTTGGTCTGCTGGCGCAAGAACTTGGCGTCTTCGACGAACACGGGCTTGCGGCGCGCCACGGCGCCCACGACCGTCGGCACGCTGGCATCGTAGCGGTCGCGGATCCTGACCGTCTTGCGGTTCTCGAAATCAACGCCTTCCAGGTGCTCGATAAACGTCGTCACGAAATGCTGACGCGTTTGTTCGCCATCGCTGACGATATCGATGCCGGCGTGCTGCTGTTCCTGCAGAGACAAACGCAGCGCATCCTGCTTGCCTTCGGCCAAGCCCTCGTCCTGCAATTTCCAGGGAGACCAGAGTTTTTCAGGTTCTGCGAGCCAGGAGGGTTTAGGCAGGCTGCCGGCAGTGGAAGTAGGTAGCAATTTTTTCACAATAGATGCCTTGGTGCTTTTGATGATCAAAGAGGGGTGTTTGCGGACCACTGCTCAAGAATCGCCTGGTATGGTTTGATGAAATGCTCTTCGACAAACCGTCCCTGCTCTATAGCCAGCTGGCTACGCTCCTCTCGGTCATAGACAATCCGGGTCAACGAATAATCCTGGTGCTTCAAACTGGGCTGATAGGATCTTCCGGCCGCGGAATTCGCGTTGTAGATCTCTGGCCGGTAAATCTTCTGGAAAGTGTCCATCGTGCTGATGGTGCTGATGAGCTCAAGATTGGTGTAGTCGCTCAGCAAATCGCCGGAAAAATAAAAAGCCAAGGGCGCGGCGCTGTTCGGCGGCATGAAGTAACGAACCTTCATCCCCATCTTCTTGAAATATTCATCCGTCAGCGAGTATTCATCCTGCTGGTATTCCACGCCCAGTACGGGGTGCTGATTTTCAGTCCGATGATAGGTCTTGCTGCTGGATACGCTCAGGCATATGACGGGCGGCTTGCTGAAGTGCTCTTTGTAAGTGCTTGAATTTACAAAGCACTTGAACAGCTTGCCGTGGAGGTCTCCAAAATTGTCCGGAGTGCTGAACGTGGCTTGATTCTTGGTGTGTTCCAGCAGCAGCACGCTGAAGTCGTAATCCCGCACATACGAGGAGAAGTTGTTCCCTACGATGCCTTCAATGCGCTCGTTGGTCTTGCTGTCGACGATGCTGGTCTTCAGTATTTCGATCAAGGGGAGGGCATTGCCGCTGCTTGCGCCGTCTATGCTCATCTCGACGGAAATGATCTCAAGGTTGACGGCATAGCGGTCGCCCTTGGGATTGTCCCAATGCGCCAAGGCATTGAAGCGATTGTCAATCATCCGGAGGGTGTTGCGCAGGTTCTCCTGGCGACTCGTGCCCCTGGCCAGATTGGCGAAGTTGGTCGTGATCCGCGTATTGTCTGAAGGACGATAGTCCTCATCGAAACAAATGCTCTTGATGGCAAATGCAAACTCGTTACTCATGGTGCTCTGCTGCCCTGAATCCTGGATAAAACCCGCGTCTATTTCCTGCTTTTTCAGCGCTGCTTTTTTTATTCAGCAGTCTTGACATTGACGATATAGGAGGCGTAGTTTATGTCGGGCTATCCATGAATAAAAGTGAATTGATCTCATGAAGCCATTAGCTTCATTCATGGATGGATTTGCGGTCGATCGGTCTCGGATCCGACCGCCTGGCGAGCAGACGCTACCGTGAAGAATCAAGCCGCGGCGGGCCTTTTGGCTTGTTCAATGAATGCACGCAGGTAGTCGATTCCCACATCCGCCTCGCGAGCGCCTAGATAAATGTGCTTGGCAATGCCTTTCTTGCCCAGCCGGACTGGCACCACATTCATGGTGTCCGCGTACTCCAGCACCAGCCAGCGTGGCAACGCCGCCACCCCGCGGCCGCTGGCGACCATCTGCAGCATGATGTCCGTGGTCTCGATGGCCTTGTGCCGCCTGGGCGTGATGCCGGCCGGCGTCAGGAACATGTTGTAGATGTCGAGCCTGTCGACCGGCACCGGATAGGCCACCAGCACTTCGTTGGAGAGTTGTTTGGGGGTGACGTACTCCTCCCGGGCGAGAGGATGGTTGCCAGCGACGACCAGCACCTGTTCGTAGTCGAATACAGGCTCGAACACGAGTCCGGGCTTGTTCAGCGGATCGGGTGTGACCAGCAGGTCGATTTCGTAGCCGAACAGCGCCCCGATGCCCCCGAACTGGAATTTCTGCTTCACATCCACGTCCACATCCGGCCAGGCCGCCAGATACGGGGAGACGATCTTCAGCAGCCACTGGTAGCAGGGATGGCATTCCATGCCGATGCGCAGCGACCCGCGCTCTCCCTGGGCGAACTGGCGCAGACGCTCTTCGGCCAGAGCCAGTTGCGGCAACACCCGGTTGGCCACCGCCAACAGGTATTGACCGGCTTGGGTGAGTCGCAGGCTGCGGCCTTCACGCAGCCAGATGTCGGTCCCCAGTTGCTGCTCCAGCTTCTTCATGCTGTGGCTCAGGGCCGACTGCGTCACGTGCAGGACGCCTGCGGCGGCAGTCAGCGAACCCTGCTTTTCGACCTCCTGCACGATGGATAGATGGATACGATCAAGCATGATGAAAATTCATGGTTTATTGAGATAAAACCATTCTACTTAATCGTTTTCCCCTATCAGAAGGTCCCGCGTACCGTCAGCGTCGCGTTGCGCGGTTCACCATAGAAGCTGCCCCATCCCGGCGCGCCTATCGTCTGGTAGTAGGTCTTGTTGAACAGGTTGTTGACGTTCAATGCCGCCGACCAGTTCTTGTTGATCTTGTAGCCGATGCGCGCATTCCAGACGGCGTAAGGCGCCTGCGAGACCCGCACCGAGCGGGTTTCCGTGTAGCTGCCGGTCTGGTAGTTCACGCCGCCGCCCAAGGTCCACGCCGACCATTCGCCGGGCAGGCGGTAGTCGGACCACAGGCGCAGGATATGCTTGGGCGTTACCGTGCGTCCGAAGTTGGTGCTGGATACCTCGGTGTCGTCCAGGAACTTCAGGGTGTTGAAGGTGTAGCCGGCAAACAGCTGCCAGCCGGGGGCCACCTCGCCACTGATTTCGGCGTCCACGCCCTGGCTGCGCACCTTGCCGCTGGACAGATAGCAGATGTCGCCCACGGAGCATGCGCTGACCAGGTCTTGCTGGGCGCGGTTCTTCTGGTCGACTCGGAAGAGGGCGACCGAGGCGTTGACCCGGCCGTCGAGCAGCTCGCCCTTGATGCCCGCTTCATAGTTCTTGCCCAGGATGGGGTCCAGTATCTGGCCCGATGCGTCCACGGCGTTCTGCGGTTCGAAGATCTCCGCAAAGCTGACGTAGCCGGACCACTGGGGATTGAAGGCGTAGATCAGGCCGCCGTAGGGCGTGACGACGCCATTTTCCTTGTAGGGGTCGGTGTACTGCTTGCCATCGTCCCGGTACTTGCCGGTGTTTTCGTACCAGCTGACGCGGGCGCCCGCCACCAGCGTCAACGGATCGGCCAACTTGAAGCGGCCGACGCCGTAGACGCCGGTCTGCTTCATCGTGATGACGGTCGCGGCGCCGCGGTAGGCGTTCTCGCGCAGCCAGTCATCGGTGGGTTCGGGCACGTGGTGATCCGGATCCCAGACGTTCACGGCGCGGTTCAGGCGCGCAGTCGCGAAATCGTTCTTGCTGGTCAGTTCGTTGATGCTGGCGCCCACGCTGATCGAGTGCTTGCGGCCCAGCGCCTCAAACGCGCCGTCCACGTCCAGGTTGAGCGCCTTGTTGTGCGTGGAGAAATCGAAGATGCCGGCGTACATCGTCGGCCCGAGCCCGGTGGCCGGATTGACCGCGCCTTCGGTGAAGGCGTATTTGGAATCGTTGGACTCCTGGGTGGAAGTCCCGGTAAGTTTCAGCGACCAGTCCTGGTTGAAGCGGTGCGCGAGTTCGGCGAACACCGTGGTCTGCTTGCCGTTCCAGCGGTTCCAGTCTTGCGAGAGCGAGGTCGAACGCTTCAGCCCGATGTCGTCGCCGTTGGTGTAGTGGGGCAGGCCGTGGAAGAACGGCGTGGATCGCAGTTCTTCGTAGCTGATGCCGCCGGTCAAGGTGGTGGCGGGTCCCAGGTCGTAGCTCAGTACGCCGTACAGCACGCCGGTGCGGCTGTCGGCGTTGTCGTAGAAGTATTCCCGGTCGTTGTAGCTGGCCACGGCGCGGCCGCGCAGGGAGCCTGACGCGTTCAAGGGGCCGGTCGCATCGATGTCGGCGCGATAGTTGTTCCAGGAGCCGCCGCTGGCCAACAGCTGCACCTGGTTTTCGGCCAGTGGGCGCTTGCGCACCAGGTTGACCGCGGCGCTGGGCGAACCGGCGCCCTGCAGCAGGCCGGTGGCGCCTCGGATGATTTCCACGCGGTCCAGGATCACGGTGCTGCTGGTGAAGCTGTTGGCCTGGGGGTAATAGAACGCGCGGTTGACGCCGTCGAACTGATAGCTGTCGACCCGGAAGCCGCGCGAGAACACATAGTTTCCGCCCATCGGGCTCTTGTAGAGCGTCATGCCGGTGCTGTTGGCCAGCACGTCGTCCAGCGTGTTGGCGTTCTGGTCGTCCATGCGCTGGCGCGTCACCACTGTGACCGACTGCGGGATCTCTTTCAGGGTCTGCTCGCCCTTGCCTATGGTCACGATCCCGCTGGTATAGCTGCCCGTGCCTTCCGTGACGGCCGGGTCGGCCATGCCCGTCACCGTGACTGGCGCGAGAGTGGTCGCGTCTCCTTGCTGAATGCGGCGCAGGTGATAACCCTCTCCGTTGGCGTTGGCCACGGCTTGCAGGCCCGTGCCTGCAAGCAGGCGCGTGAGGCCCTGTTCCGCGGTGTAGCGGCCCGTAAGCCCTTGCGTCATCACCCCGCGGGTCAGCGTCGGCGACGCGGCCACGGTGATGTTGGCGGCGACTCCGAACTGGCCCAGCGCTTCATCCAGCGTCGTAGGGGCGATGGCGAAAGCGACCCCTTGCGCGGTCGCGGGCTGAGCCCAGGACGCGGCGGGCGCGGCGAATGGAGCCATTGCGGCCAGAGCCAGATGGACGGCAAGGCGCAAGCGCGCCGGACCTGCCCCGGGCGTCTGGGGCGCGGCAAGAGTAGAGGGTGTATGGCGTGCTGCCATGAGGGCTTCCTGGTTCGTCGATGGGTAGGGCCAGACCGCGGGCGCCTCGGGTCTGTCTCTATGTCTAACGAACCACATCCGAAAATCTTCGCTGGCGTTACAAATTTCCCGGGAGAGCGCCCGGGCTGCGGCTCCGCGCGTCAGGCGCGATCGACGCTGACCCAATAGCGCGTGCGGTATCGCAGCCTCAGGTCGAGTACGCCGGCCAGCACTTCCAGCGCCCGGTCGGTGTCGTCGATGCGGAAGGCCCCCGTGACTTCGAGGTCCGCCACCCTGGGGGCGCAGCGCAGGATGCCGACGCGATAGCGTCCCAGTTCCGCGAGGAACTGATCCAGCCGCATGCGGTTCGCGACCAGCATGCCTGCGGCCCAGGCAGGCTCGGTGCCGTCGACCCGGGTTGCGGGAGACAGCGTGCGGTCGTTGAATTCCGCCTGTTCGCCGGCATGCACGGTCCGCCCGGCGGGGGCCACGCGCACAGCCCCTTCAAAGACGGCAAGACGCGTCGAGCCATCGCTGTCGTCCAGTTGGCGCACGGCAAAGCGCGTGCCGAGCGGCGTGAGCAGGCCGTGCCGGGTCTGTACGCTGAAGGGGCGTCCAGCGCCATCCGCGGCCGTCGCGATCAGGATTTCTCCGCTGCGCAGTGTGACGCGGCGTTGCTGCGCGTCGTAGCGCAGCGCCACCGCGGTATCGGTGTTCAGGGTCAGGAGGGTGCCGTCGGGCAGGGTCATGGTCCGCTGCTCGCCGGTGGCGGTGCGATAGACGGTGCTGCCTTCCCACCAGCCCTCGCGCGCGCCCGCCCATGCCAACGTGCCCAGGCAGAAGCCGCCGGCCGCCCATTTCATGACGCTGCGGCGCGAACGCTGTTCGCAGTAGCGCAGGATGGTCTGGCTGGCGGCGCCCTCGGATACTGTGGTGGCATTGATCTCGCGCCCGATGCCCTGGAGGCGTTGCCACGCGAGCTCGTGGCGCACGTCTGCCTGGCGCCACGCCGCACAGGCGGCCTGCGTGGCCGCGTCGGGGGCATCCCCGGTCCGCATCATCCATCGCGCCGCCTGCTTGATGATGTCGGGATGCAGCCGTTCGGCCTGGGCGGCGTTCATGCGTACAGCACCGCGTAGCAATGCTCCCAGGCCTTGACGATGTCGCGCTGCACGGCCGCCACCGAAATATCGAGTTGCCGGGCGATGTCGCGGTAGGGCAGGCCTTCCACCTGCGCCAGCACGAAGACCCGGCGCGCCCGTGGCGGCAACTGCTCCAGCATGCGGCATACGGCGTTCAGCGCTTCCATCACCAGCGCGTGCGTTTCGGGGCTGGGCTCGACGGCCTCGTTGCGCGATGCCAGCGTTTCCAGATAGGCCTGTTCCACGGCGCGGCGGCGCGACTGGTCGATCAGAAGACGCTTGGCGACGGTGGTGAGAAAGCCGCGCGGCTCGGCAAACGCCGCGCGCGACTCGCTGCGCATGACGCGTTCGAAGGTGTCGTGCGCCAGATCCGCGGCGTTTTCGGTATTGCCGCTGAGCCGGCGGCGCAGCATTTGCACGAGCCAGCCGTGATGCTCTCGATACAGGCTGACGAAATCGTCGGAGGAGGCAAAGTCGGCGGGGGGCAAGGGGGGGTCCGTTCAAATGCTAATGGGAATGATTGCTAATTGTATAGGATCATTGTTCTGGGCATGCCTGGCTTGTATGGTGAGCTTCAAAAGAGTAGGGGCCTGGACATTCCAGGCCCCAACGGTGTAATACGCGTCGGCTGTTGCGGGACGTCTTAGCGCTGTGGGTCGCCGATATCCAACCAACGATCATCGATCTCGATGCGGCCCGCCAGGCGCATGGGATCGTATTGGTCGGAATTCAAGCTGGCTGGCCTGCCGCTGCGGCTGAGAGCCCTAATGGAGCGCCTGTCAGGTTCGCCGGCAGCAGTGCGACTGTAGGCGTAGGCCAGCTCGAGTGCCTCGCTATATGTCTCATAGTCCGAATCGGAGAGCGAGTAGGCGCAGGCATTGTACGAGTCGCCTTCGTTGTCACCTTCGGGAACCGTGACGGCTGCCAGTTTCCTCAGGGATGCGAGCACCTCGCGCAGGGAGGGCTTGGGGATCAACATTCACGGCTCCCTTGAGGTATCAGGCGTGCCGCTGAAGAGCTCAGCAGACCGCTGTTTGAGTTTGCGGTCGAAAGCGGCTACGTCACCGGGAAGGGTTGCCCGGTCGGTGAAGTGGCGCGTTGCCTTTTCCTGATAAGACGAGCCGATCGCATTGCTCAGTACGGTCGTCGAATCGAGTTTCTGATGTATGACGAGCAGCCCGTCCATAGGTTCGATGACCACATCCGGAAAACCACCCCGCAAGGTCAGTAGGGCGGCGTCCTGCCAGTAAGGCGCCATGTCTGCAAGGACTTTTTCATACTCAGCCTGCCTCGCGCCAAAAAGCACAGCGCGTTCCTCGCTAGGGAAGCGGTGAAGGAAGTACGAACGCGACTTTGCCATCGTGACAAAACTGAAAGCGCCGCGCTCCTTGGCAAAGGCATTCGTGCGTTCAAGGATCGCCAAGTACTCATTGAAGTTTGCGTAGCCGTTGAATCGTGCCAACAACTCGATGCGCTTCTGGTTGCCGATACCATTCTGGATCGTTTGCAGCATTGCCTCGTGTTGTTCCAACTCAGCCTGCTCGGTCGCAGAGCGGCGGATGCCCGAGAGAGCCCGGATCGATTCGCTTAGCCTGTACGAAAAGTTCTTGACGCTGGCGATCTCGGCGAAGTTCTCACGGCTTAGAGGCATAGTCTGGTGGCCGTAATAGGCCCAAGACGCCAGTGCCTCGATATCACGCACATCATGAGCCGGTTTTGGCGTTGGAGGCGCGAAACGAAGGTGAGGGATCAATACTTTCGGGAAGACGGACAACGCGCTGGCGATGTCTGCCTTCTGAGCTTCCAATTCGGAAGAAAAGGGGGAAATAAGCGACATGTTGACTCCATAGATGCAGGATTGCTAATCCACACAGTGGTGTGGCATCAAAACATCCGGCAGGAGTCGTGCTGCTTCGGCTCGCCTGCGATTTACGCAGGCGGACAGGCGTCGGAGAGCCAATGAAGAGTATAGCGGGGATTTCGGATTCCAACCACCTTGCCCTACGATGCGCTTGCAGATAGTAGCGGGAGCAAAGACATTGATGACCTATCGCACCCAAGGATTCGGGTCGGTGCGCAGAGACTGCGTCTGCTGGGCCATCGACGGACTCGATGGCCCAGCAAACGTCGCCGTTCGCTGGTCGCTTCATTTGGAACAAGGTCCAAGAACAGGTATCAAGGCTTCCCCACGATGTCGCGCCGCATTGGCCAGGTCCGCAATCGGCGCCAGCAGCGCCCGATCAAAACTCTCCAGCGCCGCGCCCGCGCGCAATCTTGCAGGCCAATCGGAATGCGTCAGCGCGCCGCGTCCGAGCGAGACGAAGTCTGCCTCCTGCCGCGCCATCATCCCGCCGGCCGCCATCGGGTCATGCAGCGACCCGTTGGCCAGTACCGGGACCGCAACGTGCTGCCGCGCCAATGCCGCGAGGCTTGGACCCTGATCTCCAAAAGCCGGACGCCAAGCCTCGAACTCGGTCGTGTGCAGGTAGTCGATGGGCTGCGCGCCCAGCGTGCGGTAGATCTGCGCCGCATCGGCCTCGCCGCCTTCCCACTTGTGGCTGAAGTCATTGACCTTGCCCTGCGAGCTGCGCACGCCCACGACATAGCGCGGTCCGGTAGCCCGGCGCACGGCCTGGATGACCTCCACCGTCAAGCGCAGCCGGTTGTCCAGGCTGCCGCCATAGCGGTCCGCGCGCAGATTGGTGTAGCTGGTGAGGAACTGGTCCAGCAGGTAGCCGTTGGCGCCGTGGATTTCGACGCCGTCGAAGCCGGCCTCCTGCGCCCTGCGCGCAGCCTGGGCAAAGCCGTCGATGGCCTCTGCGATGTCCTTGTCCGACATGGCTTCAGGCATCCGGTACGGCCCGTCGCCCCTATAGAACGCCATTTGCTGTCCCTTGGGCTGTACGGCCGACGGACCCTTGGTCGTGCCGCAATGAGGATTGCCCTGCGACAGCGCGCCCGCATGCATAAGCTGCGCGATGATGCGGCCGCCGTGCGCGTGCACGCGGTCGACCACGGTGCGCCAGGCGTCGCGCTGCGCGTCGTCGGTCAGGCCGGGCTGGAACAGGTAGCCCTGCGCATGCGCCCGGTCGGTGTAGATGCCCTCGGTGATCACCAGGCCGAAGCCGCCGGCCGCGAAGGCTTGGTAGTAATCGGCCATTTGCGACGTGGCGCGGCCATCTTCCGTGGCGCTGACTCGAGTCATGGGGGCGACGGCGAGACGATTGGCCAGGGTCAAGCCCCTTTCCAGCTGTAGCGGCGTGAACAGTCCGACCTGCGCAGCATCGTTCGTACGATAGTCGAGCGCGCCCATGTCAACGGCCCTCCTGCGGACGCACGGCGGCGATGGCCTCGATCTCGATCATGGCGGCCGGGTCGTAGAGCGCCTTGATCTCGGCGATCGTGTCGGCGGGGTAGGGGGCCGAGAAGTGGCGGCGGCGCAGCGTGACCACGTCCTGGAAGTGCCCCATGTCGGTGACGAAGATGGTGACCTTGATGACGTCCTTCAGGCTGGAGCCGCCGGCTTCGAGCGCGCGGCGCAAGTTCAGGAAGGCTTGTTCGCCTTGAGCCAGAAAGCCGCCCTCGACGATCTTGCCGTCATCGCCGGCGCCCGCCTGGCCGGAGATGAAAAGCAGGTTGCCGAACTGGATGCCCTGCGACAGCAGGAAGGGTTCGTAGTTGTCGGGCTGGGTGACGACGCGCTGTAGCATGATGCGATTTCCTTCATTTATGGTTTGGAGGTGAATCAGCGCGAAAATCGCTGATCCATATCGTAAATGTAGGAATATGCGGGGATGCTGACAAAGGTTCATTTATCAGCTATAAGATGAGAAAATCTCATCCATAACCATGCAACGCCGATCTCTTCCGCTCTCCGGACTGCGCGTATTCGAGGCCGCCGCGCGCCTGGGCAGTTTCAAGGCCGCGGCCGAGGAACTGGCCGTGACGCCGACCGCCGTCAGCCATCAGATCCGCGCGCTGGAAGCGCAGACCGGGCTGGTGCTGTTCGATCGTCACGTGCGCAGGGTGTCGCTGACCGAGGCGGGCGCGCAGCTCTATCCCGTGCTGCGGGATGGCTTCGATGCCTTCGAGGCGGCGCTGGCGCGCCTGACGCAGCAGCGCACGCGGATGCAGGTGAGCATCTCCGCGACCAACGCCTTCACGGTGAAGTGGCTGGTGCCGCGCATGGCGGATTTCCGCGGCAAGCATCCCGGCATCGACCTGCAGTTGCAGGCCAGCGACGACGTGGTCGATCTGCGATCGGCCGCGGTCGACATCGCGATCCGCTATGGCCGCGGGCCGTATCCGGGCCTCGTCGCGCAGCCGCTGTTCACGGACCGGTTCGCGCCCGTGGCGAATCCGCGGCTGGGCGTGGCCTCACCGGACGATCTGGTCGGCGTGCCGTTGATCCGTTTCAACTGGAAGCGGTCCCATCCGGACAATCCGACCTGGGAGCGCTGGTTCGAGGTTGCGCGCCGTTCCCTGCCACGGCAGGCGAGCCAGCTGCGTTTTTCCGATGAGGGCCATGCCATACAGGCGGCCGTCGCCGGCCATGGCGTGGCGCTGGTCAGCCTGGCGTTGATAGCGGAAGAGCTGGAAGCGGGCCATCTGGTGCAGCCCTTCGGCCCGGTGATCGCCGGGCATACCTACCATCTGGCCATGCCCGCCGACCGGCCGCCCTCGGCGCCGGTCCAGGCCGTGGCGCAATGGTTGCGCATGCAGGCGGCGGCGCACGAGCCGGGTCGCAAGAAAGCGTAGGCGGGCCGATCGGGAGCCTGGTTCGCGGTTGTCAGCGAGCCGCTTTTGCAAGCACTTCCATGGCGGCTGCCTTGGCGCGGCCGAACTCCGCATGGTCGTCCATCGACGCGGCGACATTGGCGTATGCCTGGTAGGCCAATAGCTCCATGACCAGTTTCGCCTCGTCGGCGTCGGCCGCGATTTGCCCTTGCGCCCGGGCTTCGCGGAGCAATTCGTGAAGACGCGCGCGTCCTGCCTCGCGATATTGCTGGATGGCGTCGCGCAGGGGGCCGGGACGCGCACGATACTCGCTGCTTACCGCAGTGATGACGCAGCCGCCCGGCAGCTGGCGGGTCTCCACGAAGTCGAACCAGCCGGTCATCAGGGCGCGCAGCCGCGTCAGCGGCGTGCGCTTGCGCATGGCCGGTTCGACGACCTGGGTCTGGTACAGGCCTATCGCATGGGCCAAGGCTGCCAGTTGCAGGTTTTCCTTGTCGCCGAACAGAACCTGAAGATTGCTTTTCCCCACTTCGGCCATGTCGGCCACCTGGCCGAAGGTGAGGCCGCCCAGTCCTTCGACGGAGAGGAGCTTTACGGCTTCGTCCAGCACGCGGGTGCGCGCGCGCTCGCCGCGCAGGCGGCGGCCATCGGTTGGGGGAGAGGGGGGCAACGGGTTCATCGGACCTTGTTTTTCTGCTTGCACGGGTTTCATTCTTTCACGATACTATAAATACGATCGTACATATATAAATGTAAAGAATGAACCCTGAATCCACGCTGCAAGCTGAAAAGAACCGCCCCTGGCGCGCCCTCGCGGTGCTGTTGACGGGCAACTTCGTGACGATCCTGGATCTCTTCATCGTCAATGTCGCGTTGCCCAGCATCCAGAGCGGCTTGTCGGCATCCGATACCGATCTGCAGCTGATCGTGGTGGCTTACGCATTGGCTTATGGCCTGTGCCTGATCAATGGCGCGCGTTTGGGCGATCTGTTCGGGCGGCGGCGCTTGTTCCTGGCCGGCATGGGGCTGTTCACCGTGGCTTCGGCGCTATGCGGGGTGGCGGTTACGCCGTGGCAGCTCATCCTGGCGCGCGCCTTGCAGGGGGTGGGGGCGGGCGTGCTGATGCCGCAGGTGCTGGCTTCGATCAGGGTGGTGTTCGAGGGCGAGGCGCGCAGGCGCGCGTTCGGCATCATGGGCGCGGTGCAGGGCGTGGCCGCAAGCGTCTCGCAGCTGCTGGGCGGCATGCTCATCACGCTGAATCCGCTGGATCTGGGGTGGCGGCTGGTGTTTCTCATCAACGTGCCGATAGGCATTGCCGCGTTGCTCGCGGGGCGCCGGGCGCTTCCCGAATGGCGCGCGCCGGTTCCGACGCGGGTGGACCTGCGCGGCGCGCTTGCGGGCGCTGCCGGGCTGGCCCTGATCCTGGTGCCTGTCATGGAGGGACGAGAGCATGGCTGGCCCTGGTGGTCGCTTGCCGGGCCTGTGCTGGCGTTGGGCGTGCTGGCGTATTTCGTCCGCTATGAGAAAACGCTGGCCCGGCGCGGTGGCGTGCCTGTGCTGGATATGGCGCTGTTTGCCAACCGGCCATTCGTGGCTGGCATAGGCGCGGTGTTCTTCTTTTTTTCAGCCATCAGTTCGTTCTTCTTCGCGTTGACGCTGCTGTTGCAGTTCGGGCTCGGATTCGCGCCGCTGGCGGCGGGCGCCGTGTTCACGCCTTCGGCGCTGGCGTTCTTTGGCGCGTCGCTTGCCGGTCCGAAACTGGCCGCCCGCCATGGACGCGGGGCGCTGCTGTTCGGTGTGCTGGTCTTCACCGCGGGCTTGGCGCTGTCTGCGGTTACCGCCGCGACGCAGCCCCAGAACCTGGCGCTGCTGGTGGCCTCGCTGGTGCTGAATGGCGCAGGGCAAGGGCTGGTGATCCCGCTGGCATTCAACGCCATTCTGGGTTCGGTGCGGGAGGAGCAGGCCGGCATGGCTTCCGGCATGCTCAGCACCTTGCAAGTCGTGGGGACTTCCACCGGCGTGGCGGTGGTGGGCGGCGTGATCTTCACAATGCTCGAGGCCGCGGGAAGCCTGTCCGCCGGCGATGGCGCATCGGTCCATGGGCGGGCGCTGGCGGCGGCCATGCTTTACAACATTGCCGCCGCGCTGCTCAGCCTCGTCCTTTTCAGGCTGGCGACGCGCCGATAGGCGCCAAGAATCCGTCCCAGCATTCCCGGGTGAACTCATACAACGCATCCTGCGCCGTCAACGGCGTGCGCCCTGCCAGCCGGGCCAGCGCGTAGTGTCCCTGGCGCTGCGGGTCGGACGGGATCGGCACTTCGACCAGCAGGCCGGCTTCCTGCTGCTGGCGCGTGACGCAGATCACGCCCAATAGCAAGGCGTCCGTGCGCAGCGCCAATTCCACCAGCGCGTCCAGATTCTCGCAGCGGTGCGTGACCATTTGTTCCGGCGCGCCGCCTGGCCCCAGGGTTTCCGCCAGCCGCAGCGAGACTTCCGGGCTGAGAGTGGTGGATGCCACGGGGTATTGGCGGATTTGTTCTATGCCTGGCCGCTTGTGGGCGAGGATGGGATGGCCCTTGCGGCAGACCAGGCCCGCGCGCAGCGCAGGCAGGGCGCGGGTTTCCAGGTCGGCCGCGTCATACAGCATGCGGGCGTCGCAGACCATGGCGTCGATGCGTTCGTCGCGCAGCATTTCCAGCAAGGCGGCGGTGGCGCCCAGTTCGACGCCCACGCGCACCTGGGGATGGCGCTCGGCCATGTGGGCCAGGAAGGGCGACAGCAGCAGGGACGCGGGCGCCGGGCTCAGCCCGATGGACAGCGTGCCCGATTCGCCGCTATGCAGGGTTTTCAGCTCGCGCTGCAGCTCGGCTTCCTCGAAGCGCATGCGGCGCGCGCGTTCGGCCACGCAGGCGCCGTAGGGCGTGAGGCGCACGCGACGGGTGCCGCGGTCGAGCAAGGGCAGGCCCAGTTCGGCTTCGAGCGCCTGGATGCTGCGGCTGAGCGCTGGTTGCGACAGATTGACCGCCTCTGCGGCGCGCGAGTAAGTGCCGTGTTCGACCACCGCCAGCAGGTGTTTGAGTTTCTGAAAATCCATGCTCATGCCGCATAAATACTATGAAATAAATGCATTGGAATTATAGATAAGCTATTCGTATCATGGTCCGCAGACGGCGCCCGCAGAGGCGCCGCACACCGCGTCCGGGACTCGCACCGCGGCGCGGCTCGTCAAATACGGAGACAGATTCGAATGAAGCAGCACTTGTTGTCGGCCGCCATCCTGGCGGCCTGCGCGGCCATGGGCGCTCAAGCCCAGGCCCAGGAAGTCCAGCAGAACGCGCAGAAGCAGTCCCAGGTCGCGATGCGCCCGGCGGGCGCGGCCAGCGGCCAGGTCACGATACGGCGCGACGGCTATGGCATGCCGCACGTCTACGCCAACACCGTGTACGGCATTTTCTACGGCTATGGCTATGCGGTGGCGCAGGACCGCCTCTTCCAGATGGAAATGGCGCGGCGCAGTACCCAGGGCCGCGTGGCCGAGGTGTTGGGCCAGTCCATGGTGGCGTTCGACAAATCCATCCGCGGCAATTTCTCGCCGGAGCGCATCCAGCGCCAACTGGCCGCGCTGCCGGCATCCGAGCGCCAGATCCTGGACGGCTATGCGGCCGGCATGAACGCCTGGATCGCGCGGGTGCGCGCCGAGCCCGGCAGCCTGATGCCCAAGGAGTTCAACGATCTGCGCTTCCAGCCCGCGGACTGGACGGCCTATGACGTGGCGATGGTGTTCGTGGGCACGATGGCCAACCGCTTCTCCGATGCCAATAGCGAGATCGACAACCTGGCGCTGCTGACCGCCCTGAAGGACCGGCATGGCGACGAGCGCGCCATGCAGATCTTCAATCAGCTGCGCTGGATGACCGACAGCCGCGCGCCGACCACCGTGCCCGAGGAAGAGGGCGTGTACCGGCCCGATGGCGCCAAGCCCTCCGCCAGGCTGTCCTATGCGCTGCCGCGCTACGACGGCACGCCGCCCATGCTGGAACGCGTGGCGCGCGATCCGCAGACGCGCGGCGTGCTGGACGAGGCGCCCGCGGCCGCGTCGGCGCGCCTGCTGGCGCAGTTCGCGGAATCGGGGCAACCCGGCATCGCCGGTTTTCCGACCACCAGCAATATGTGGATCGTGGGCCGCGACCATGCCAAGGACGCCCGTTCCATCCTGCTGAACGGGCCGCAGTTCGGCTGGTGGAATCCCGCCTACACCTACGGCATCGGCCTGCATGGCGCGGGCTTCGACGTGGTTGGCAACACGCCGTTCGCCTATCCCAGCATCCTGTTCGGCCACAACGCGCACGTGACCTGGGGCTCGACCGCGGGCTTTGGCGACGACGTGGACATCTACGCCGAAAAACTCGATCCGAACGACCGTACGCGCTACTTCCACGACGGCGTCTGGAAGACGATGGAAAAGCGCACCGAGCTCATCGAGGTCAAGGATGGGCAGCCGGTGGTGATGGACGTGTACCGCACGGTGCACGGCATCGTCACCAAGTTCGATGACAAGCAGCACGTGGCCTATGCCAAGGCGCGCGCCTGGGAAGGCTTTGAGCTGCAATCGCTGATGGCCTGGACCCACAAGGCGCAGTCGCGCAATTGGGACCAGTGGAAGCAGCAGGCGGCGCGCCATGCGCTGACCATCAATTGGTACTACGCCGACGACAAGGGCAATATCGGCTACGCACACACGGGCTTCTATCCCAAGCGCCGTCCGGGCCACGATCCGCGCCTGCCCGTGCCGGGCACGGGCGAGATGGACTGGGACGGCATGCTGCCGTTCTCGACCAATCCTCAGGTCTACAACCCGCGCCAAGGCTTCATCGCCAACTGGAACAACCAGCCTATGCGCGGCTATCCGTCCACCGACCTGTTCGCCATCGTGTGGGGCCAGGCCGACCGCTACGCCGAGATCGAGACCCGCCTGAAAGCCATGACGGCCAATGGCGGCAAGGTCAGCGCGCAGCAAATGTGGGACCTGATCCGCACCACCAGCTATGCCGACGTGAACCGGCGCCACTTCCTGCCGTTCCTGCAGCAGGCGGTGCAGGGGCTGCCGGCGGACGATGCGCGAGCCAGGCTGGTTGCGGGGCTGGCGTCCTGGGACGGCATGGGCACGAGCGACAAGCAGGCCGGCTATTACGACAACGCGGGGCCTGCCGTGATGGACGCCTGGCTGCGCGCCATGCTCAAGCGCACGCTGGCCGACGAGATGCCCGCGGACTTCTTCAAGTGGTACAGCGCCACCGGCTATCCGACGCAGGCGGCACCCGCCACGGGATCGGTCAACCTGACGGTGGGGGTGAAGGCGCTGTTCAACGCGCTGGCCGGCCGCGATTCGGGCGTGCCGCAGAAGTACGACTTCTTCAACGGCCAGCGGCCGCAGGACGTGAGCCTGGCCGCGCTGGATGATGCGCTGGCGGCGTTGCAGAAGGCCTACGGCCAGGATCCGGCAAGCTGGCGCATACCCGCGCCGCCCATGGTGTTCGCGCCCAAGAACTTCCTGGGCGTGCCGCAGGCGGACGACAAGGCGGTGTTGAGCTTCCCGGCCACGCAGAACCGCGGCACCGAGAACAACATGACGGTGTTCGACGGCCAGGGCGTGCGCGCGGTCGACGTGGTGGCGCCGGGGCAGAGCGGTTTCGTCGCCCCGGACGGCACGCCGTCGGCCCACACCCGCGACCAGTTCGACCTGTACACCAGCTTCGGCAACAAGCGGGTCTGGTTCACGGACGCGGAAGTGCGCGCCAACGCTAAGTCGGTAGAGACGTTGCGCTATTGACGGCGTAGCCGCCCTGGTGGCTGGCCAGGCGCGCATAGACCCCTTGCCGCTTGAGCAACTGGTCGTGCGTGCCGGCCTCCGCCAGCGTGCCGCGTTCCAGCACCAGGATCAGGTCGGCATCGCGTATCGTCGACAGGCGGTGCGCGATGACCAGCGTGGTGCGGTGGCGCATCAGCACGTCCAGCGCGCCGCGTACCTGCATTTCCGATAGCGTGTCCAGGTGCGAGGTGGCTTCGTCCAGGATCAGCACGGGGGCGTTCTTCAGGAAGGCGCGGGCAATCGAGATGCGCTGGCGCTGGCCGCCCGACAACTGCATGCCGCGTTCACCCACGCGCGTCGCCAGGCCCTCTGGCAGAGCGCGCACGAAGTCCGCCAGCGCGGCTTGCTCCAGCGCGCGCGCCAGGTCCGCGGGGCTGGCTTCGGGCCGGGCCAGCCGGATGTTGCCTTCCAGCGTGTCGTTGAACAGATAGGTGTCCTGCGTCACCAGCGCCACGCGCTCGCGCAGGCCGTCGAGCTGCAGTTCGCGCAGGTCCACGCCATCGAGCTTGACCTGTCCCGCGCGCGGATCCCAGAAGCGCAGCAGCAGGCTGGCCACCGTGCTCTTGCCCGCGCCCGATGCGCCCACCACCGCCACGGTGGCGCCGGCCGGCACCTTGAAGCTCAGGTCGCGCAAGGTGTCCGCGTTCTTGCCCGGATAAGCGAAGCTGACGTGCTCGAAGGCCAGCGACAGGCCGTGGGCGGAGACGGGGGCCGGCAGCGGTCCGTCCGTCACCGGTTCCGGTTCGTTGGCGACCACGTGCAGGCGGCGGGTGGCGGCGATGGTGTCCGCCAATTGCCGGCTGACCTGCGAGATCTCGGACACGGGCAGGAAAGTAGCCAGCGCGATCAGCACCAACAGGGGCAGCATGCCGGCCGACAGCGCGCCGGCCGATACCTGCAGCGCGCCCACGACGGCCACCGCCAGGCCGCCCAGGCCCATCGCGATTTCAAAACCCGCGGTCTGGCGCGACAGGTCGTCCAGGATGTCCAGGCGGCGGGTGCGGTAGCGGTCCGCCACGCGCAGGAATTCATCGCGGCGGCGGCCGGTGGCCTGGAAGGCGGTCAGGTCGGCCAGGCCCTGGATGGTGTCGGTGGTGTGCGCGCTCATCTCGCCCAGCGCCTCGCGCGCCTTGTCGCCCAGCGCGTCGACCTTGCGGCGTCCGCGCACCGGCGACACCAGCGCATAGGCCAGGAAGGGCAGCAGCGCCAGCGCCACCGGCCAGCTGTAGACGCCCAGGAAACCCAGCACGGACAGCGGCACCAGCACCGAGACGATGGCGGGAGCGATGGTGTGGGCGTAGAAGTACTCCACCATTTCCACGTCCTGGGTGGCCAGCGCCACCAGGTCGCCGGAGCGGCGCTGCAACAGGTAGGCCGGCGCCAGGCGCTCCAGCTTGTCGTAGAGCTTGACCCGCATGTCGGCCAGCAGCTGGTACGCCATGGCGTGGGCCAGCCAGGACTCCAGCCAGTGGAACAGCGCGGCCAGGGGCGCTGCGACCAGCAGGCCGGCGATCAGGGCCGAATAGTCGCGGCCGTCGCGGATGGCGGCGACGATCAGCGCGCTGAACACGCCCACGCCGATGTAGGCCGCGACCCGCGCCACGCCCAGCAGGATCGTGGCGGTCAGCGTGCCGCGCCACGGCCGCACCACTGAAAGCAGGGTGCCGAGCGTGGCGCGCCAGCCGACCTGCACCGCGTCCGCGTCCAGCGAGCGCAGGGCCGGGCCTTGTCCGCCAGATTCCTGAGCGGGATCATCGCGGTTCGTCGTCTGCGCAGGGGCGGCGGCGGCCGGGGCGGCGGATCCCGCCGACGGATTGCGGTGCGCGGCCGCCTGTTCGTGCATCAGGCGGTAGTACAGGCCGCCTTGCCGCATCAGTTCCGCATGGGGGCCTTCTTCCGCGACCCGGCCCTGGTCCAGCACCAGGCAGCGGTCGGCGCCGATGACGCTGGCCAGGCGGTGCGCCAGGATCAGCGTGGTACGGCCGGCCATCAAGCGGTCCAGCGCCTGCTGGATCAGCGCCTCATTCTCGGTGTCCACCGACGACAGCGCCTCGTCCAGGATCAGGATGGGCGCGTCGCGCAGCAGCGCGCGGGCGATCGCCACGCGCTGGCGCTGGCCGCCGGACAGCTGCAGGCCGCGCTCGCCGATGCGGGTGGCGTAGCCCTCGGGCAGCGCCATGATGAAGTCGTCGATATTGGCGGCGCGGGCGGCGGCGCGCACCTGTTCGTGGGTCGCGTCGGGGCGGCCCAGCCGCAGGTTGTCGTCGATGGTGCCGTGGAACAGCGTGATGTCCTGGCTCACCAGCGCGATGTGCGACAGCAGCGCCTGCGTGTCGAGTTCGTTCACGTCATGGCCGCCGATGCGGATGCGGCCGGACTGCGGCACGCATTCGCGCAGCAGCAGGCGCACGATGGTGGACTTGCCGGCGCCGCTGGGGCCGACCACGCCAACCCGTTCGCCCGCCGCGATGCGGAAGCTCAAGCCCTGGTGGGCGCGGCGCTCGGGCGTGTAGGAAAACGCCACGTTGTCGAATTCGATGGTGGGCGCGAGCCGGCCTGGCGTCTTGCCGCCGGCCTCCGGCGCGGGCGTCAGCGGCTGCGCGTCCGTCAACGCATGGATGCTGGCGGCGGCCGACTGGCCCAGCATGCCCCGGTGCAGCACCGAGCGCAGGTCGCGCAGCGGGCGGAAGATCTCGGTGCCGGCCATCAGCACGATCAGCAGGGCCTCCACGCTCATGTCGCCGTGGGCCACGCGCCAGGCGCCCAGCGTCAGCGCCAGCGCCGCGCCCAGGGCCACGCCCAGGTCGCTGATGCCGCGCGTCAAGAGGCTGACCGACAGCACCCAGAAGGTGTTGTCCGACAGGCTGCGGGCGCGGGCCGCCAGCCGCTGGCCCCAGGCCTTGCCCTGGCCATAGGACTTTAGCGTGGGCAGGCCCTGCACGGCGTCCAGGAAGTCCTCGCCGAAATCGTTCAGGGACTTGCTGCGGGCCAGGCTGGCGCGGCGGTCCAGCATGTGCACCGCCATCGGCCCGAACAGCGCGAACAGCGCGGCCGCCAGGAACACCAGCGCGGTGGGCACGTCCCAGAACGCGATCACGGCGAAGATGGCGAAGGGCGCCGCGGCGGCGATCGCGACTTGCGGCAGGTATTGGCCGAAGAAGGCTTGCAACTGCTCGACCCCGTCGACCACCGTCAGCATCACGCCGCCCGTGCGCTGGTTGGCGAACCAGGCCGGGCCCAGGCTCACGATGCGGTCATAAAGTCGGGCGCGCAGCGCATGCTGCACGGTGGCGGCGCAGCGGTTGGCCTGCACAGTGCGCCAGTGGTCCAGGAAGGCGCGCAGCAGCACCATGGCGGCGGCCCACAGCGCGGGGGCGAGCCAGTCCTGCCAGGGGGCGCCGTCGAACACGCGGGCCAGCAGCTGGCCCAGGAACACGTAGCGGGCGATGCCGGCGGCCAGGGCCAGCAGGCCCAGGCAGATGCCGCCCGCCATGCCGGCGCGCAGGCCCGCCGTCAACTGCCAGAGGCGCGAATCGAAATACATAGCAAACTCCTTTCAGTGCTTGCATGGTCCCCGATCCCGCGACCCGGCGAAAGCGATAGTTTTTCAATCTAGGGTTGAGCTAGACTTGACCCATGGCCGATCTCCCCAACCACACGCCGCCCCTGGCGGCCTTGCGCGCCTTCGAGGCCGTCGCCCGCCTCGGCAGCCTGAGCCGCGCCGCCGCCGAACTCCACGTCACCAAAAGCGCCGTCAGCCATCAGCTGCGGGCGCTGGAGGCGGATCTGGGGGTGGCGCTGCTGCGCCGCGGCGGCACGGTACGCCGCGCCGAAACCACCGCGGCGGGCGCGGATCTGCTGGCGTCGGTGCAACAGGCCTTGACCCTGTTGGAGACCGCCTGCCGCAACGTGCGGGCCTCGGCCCGCGGCAAACGGCGCAATACCCTGAACGTTTCCGCCAACCCGTCGCTGGCCGCCATGTGGCTGGCGCCGCGCATCGGACGTTTCATCGAGCTGCACCCCGGCATCGACATCCAGGTGTACCTGCACGCCAGCCAGGACCCGGCCTGGAAAAGCCAGGACATAGACCTGGCGTTCCTGCACGTGCGCGCCATGGGGCCGCATATCGCGGAACCCGGCGACATTCCGCTCATGACCGAAACGGTGGTGCCGGTTTGCAGTCCGTCCCTGGTCGATCCGGCCGAGCGCGGCGATCCCGCCGTGTTCCTGCGCCATCGCTGGCTGGAGGAAAAGCACGTGGACAGCCCCGAGACCGACTGGCGCACCTGGAGCCCGCGCCTGGGACTGGCCGAATCGGACTGGCAGGAGCCCATGGTGCTGAGCGGCCTGAGCACGGTCGCCGCGGCCGCGGCCGCCGGCGTCGGTATTGCCTTGGGGCGTGCGCCGCTGATCGACGAGGAATTGGCCAGCGGCCGGCTGGTACCCCTGGTGCCGCAGCTGCGCATGGCAGGCTCCTGGGGCTACGTGATGCGGATCCAGGCCAACCGGCCGATGGACGCCGCCTTGCCGACGCTGGTGGAGTTCCTGGCGGAAGAAGGGCGCAGCACCGGCGCCTGGCAGAACCTGGCGGACGCGGGGCGTTGAGCCCGCGTCCGGGCGTCAGTCCGCGCCGCCCCGGCCGCGCGGCGGAGAGCTGATGGTGACCGCCGAGGTGACGATCAGCTCCATCAGGATGTTGCGCGCGAGGTTTTCGGCATAGTCGTTGCGCGCCTCCGCCGTGGCGATGGCGCGTTCGACCGACCCCTCCACGATGGCGTTGATCTGCTGGATGTGCAGCTCGCAGATCTGCACCAGGTCCGGGTGGCGCTTCTGGTGGAAGTACAGGAAGCGCCGCGCCAGCGTCTGCAGCATGGCGTGGAACTCGGCCGCGTAGCTGTTGCGCGAGGCGACGCCGATCTGGCTGGTCAGGCTGAAATGCAGGCGCATGTACATGCGCATGTCGTTGACCGCCTTCAGGTCTTCGAGCTCCCGGGCCAGGCGCGCCAGTTCGGCGCGCTCGCCGTCGTCGGCCCACTGCGCCGCCTGCGCCACGATCAGCCGTTCGATCTCGCGGCGCGCCTGGATGATCTTCAACTGGCCTTGGTAGTCGATCTCGGAGATGAAGATGCCTTGGCGCGGGGCGATTTCCACCAGGCGCTGGAACGCCAGCTTCTGCAGGGCGTCGCGCACCGGCGAGCGGCCGATCCCGACGCGTTCGCTCAGGGTGGTTTCCGACCACTGGCTGCCGGGCGGCAGTTCGCCGGTGACGATCATTTCCTCCAGGGCGCAATAGGCCTTTTCGGTCTGGCTGACAGCGGTGCGGCCAAAGAGGGGGAAAGCTTGGGTCATGGAGTCGGAAGCGCGCGTTGTTGAAGTTCGCGTTTTAACACTTTGCCGGTGCTGTTTTTCGGCAACTCATCCAGAAAGACGTAGCGTTTGGGGCGCTTGAAGCGCGCGATCGATTCCAGGCACAGCCGGTCCAGGTCCCGGTCCGAGGCCTGGGCGCCGGGCTTCAACACCACGAAGGCCAGCACCGACTCGCCCCATTCGGGGTCGGGGCTGCCGACCACCGAGACTTCCTGCACGGCATCGTGGCGCATCAGCGCCTCTTCGACCTCGCGCGGATAGATGTTGGTGCCACCGCTGATGATGACGTCCTTGGAACGGTCTTTCAGGTGCAGCAGGCCGCGCTCGTCCAGGATGCCGATATCGCCCGTGTGCAGCCAGCCGCCGGCCAGCGTGTCGGTGGTGGCGCGCGGATTGTTCCAGTAGCCCTGCATGACCGTTGGCCCGCTGACGACGACTTCGCCCAATTCGCCAGGGGCTGCGGGCCGGCCGGATGCCTCGCGGATTTCGACGTCCATGGCCGACTGGATGTATCCCACCGAGCCCAGCAGCGCGTCATCGTTGCGAGCTACCGCGTCGGCAATCTGGGTCGCGGACAGGGCCGAGATCGACATGGGGCTTTCACCCTGTCCGTAGATCTGCGCCACGCGCGCGCCGTAGCAGGCCACCGCGTCCTTGATGTCCTCGATGTAGAAGGGCGCGCCGCCCACGATCAGCGTGCGCAGACCGGGGGGCGCGCCGCCCGCCAGGCGGGCGTGGCGCACCATGCGCTGCACGATGGTGGGCGAGGCGAACAGGCTGACATTGCGGTAGTGCGTCAGCAGCCCTGATAATTCGTCTTCGTCCAGGCCGCCGCTGTCCGGCACGATCTGCAAGGCGCCGTGCAGCCAGTACGGAATGCTGTAGAGGCCGCCGCCATGCGACAGCGGCGCCACGTGGACCATGGCGTCGCCAGGCTGTACCGACTGCACGTCGGCATAGAAGTTCAGGCACATGCCGAACAGGTTGGCGTGGCTGAGCATGACGCCCTTGGGCTTGCCGGTGGTGCCGCTGGTATAGAACAGCCAGGCCAGGTCCTGCGGCGGACGCGTTTCCAGGGGCAGCCGGGGACCCAGGGCGCCGGCCGCGTAGTCGGCCGATTCCACGTCCACCACGCGCGTCGCGGGCAGGCTGCGAGCGACGGGCGCCAGCGCCTGCAGCAATTCGCCTTGCGACAGGCACAGGCGCGCATCGCAGTCGCGCAGGATGTACTCGAGTTCGTTGGGATGCAGCTTGGCGTTGACCGGCACGGCGCACAGGCCGGCGTGCCAGATGGCGAGCATCGATTCGATATAGCTGGGGTGGTTGCGCAGCGCCAGCATGACGCGCTGGCCGGGCGCCAGGCCCAGCGGGCCGCGCAGCCAGCCGGCCAGCGCCTGCACCCGGGCCTGGAGCTGGGCGTAGCTGAGGGGATCGCGGGTGCCAGCGGCCAGCGCCGGCTGGTCGGCATAGGTGGTGGCGCTGCGGTGAAAGAGAGAGCTGAGATGCATGGCGGTTTCTGGGTTGATGGGGGCGTGGATCAGCGGCCAAGCAGGGTGATGCAGGTCACTGCCTCTTCCACGCCGTTGAAGCCGCCGCCGTTCTCGGCGATGGCGAAGCGCGCGCCTTCGACCTGGCGGGCGCCGGCTTCGCCGCGCAGCTGGATCACCATTTCATGGACCTGCGCCAGCCCGGTCGCGCCGATGGGGTGGCCGCGCGACAGCAGGCCGCCGGATACGTTGATGGGGATGCGGCCGCCCAGGCTGGTGGCGCCGGATTCGGCCATCGGTCCGCCTTCGCCGAAGGCGCAGAAGCCCAGCGCCTCGGTCTGCTGGATCTCGGCAAATGCCGTGGCGTCGTGCACTTCCGCCAGCGACATGTCCTGCGGGCCGACCCCCGCGCGTTCATAGGCTTCGAGCGCGGCCAGGTGGCACAGGTGTTGGTCGTAGCGGTCGGCCGGGCGGTCCATGGCGGTGCGCAGCACGCTGGCGTACAGGCGCACGGCGCGGGCGCGTTGCAGGCGCTTCAGGCCCTGGGCGTTGCAGACGATGGCGGCGGCCGCGCCGTCGCTGATGGGCGCGCACATGGGCAGGGTCAGCGGCCAGGACACGGGCCGGGCGGCCAGGGCCTCGTCTATCGTCATGGGGTACTGGAACTGGGCCAGCGGATTGCAGGTGGAATGCATGTGGTTCTTGGCGGCCACGGCGGCGAGCTGGCGCTGGGTGGTGCCGAAAGTCTTCATGTGCAGCCGCGCCAGGCTGGCGTAGATGTCCATGAATACGCTGCGCTTGCCAGGCTCTTCGAAGCCGGGCGGGGGCGTCACGTCGGGCGCCAGCGCCATCAGGCGCGCCATCTGCGCTTGTGCGTCGTGCACGTCCCAGGCGCCGTCGAACACGGCGAAGCTCTTCGCCTTGTCCTCGGAAAACAGCTTGTCCACGCCCACGGCCAGGCAGATGTCGCCCGCACCCGAGGCCACGTACAGGTGCGCCGCGTTCAACGCGGTGCTGGAGCTGGCGCAGGCGTTCTCCACGTTGGTGACGGGGATGCCGGCAATGCCCATGGCCTTCAGCGCGACCTGGCCCGCCACCATGTATTGGCCTTCGATGGAACCCTGGCCAGCGGTGGCGAAGTACGCTGCCTGCAGGTCGGCGGCGTCGCAGCCCGCATCGGCCAACGCCTGCGTCACCGCGTCGCGCACCAGGTCCTTGACGCTTTTGGCAGGCTGCTTGTCGAAGCGGGTGATGCCCACGCCCGCGATGTAGGTGGTGTCGTTGTTCATGCTTGGATGCCCGTGGTGAGGATGGATTCAATGATGTGGCGGTTGGTCTCGACTTCGGCGGCCGATCCGCTCCAGGCGATTTCGCCGTGGTCCAGCACGTACTGGCGGTGCGCCAGGCGGGCGGGGACCTTCAGGTTCTGCTCGACCAGCACAATGCCGGTGCCTTGGCGGTGGACTTCGGCGAACACTTCGATCAGTTCGTTGACAATGCGCGGCGCCAACCCCTCGGTCGGTTCGTCCAGCAGCAGGACGCGCGGATTGCCCAGCAGCGCGCGCGCGATCGACAACATCTGCTGTTCGCCGCCGGACAACTGGTCGCCATGGAAGCCTATGCGTTCACCCAGCCGGGGAAAGACCCGCAGCACGCGGTCCTGCGTCCAGTAGCCGGGCTGGTGCGCCAGCGCGCCCATGCGCAGGTTTTCGCGCACGGTCAGGTTGGGGAAGATGCGGCGGGTGTCAGGCACCAGCGCGATGCCGTCGCGGCTGATCTGTTCGACGGCGCGGCGCGTGGCGTCCTGGCCGCCGATCAGCCGGTTGCCGGCCGAAAGGGGCAGCAGCCCGATCAGCGTTTTGAGCACGGTGGACTTGCCGGCGCCGTTGCGCCCCACGATGGCGACGATTTCGTCCTGGGCCGCGCGCAAGCCTATGTTCTTGAGCGCCAACGCCTGGCCGTAATGCACGCTGGCATGTTGCAGTTCGATCATGCCGCCACCTCTTCGCCCAGGTAGACGGCGCGCACGGTGGCGTCGTCGCGGATGGCGGCGGGCGGCCCCTCGGCGACCTTGCGGCCGTTGGACAGCACCACGATGTGTTCCGACAGCGTCATGATCACGTCCATGTTGTGTTCGATCAGCAGTACCGTGCGGCCGGCGGCCGCATGGCGGATCAGGCGGTTGGCGGCGGCGATTTCGTGGTGGCCGACGCCGGCCAGCGGTTCGTCCAGCAGCAGGATGCGCGGATCGGGCAGCAGGGTCAGGCCCAGTTCCAGCGCCCGTTGCAAGCCATACGACAAGGTGCCCGCCACGGTGTCGCGCCAGGCCGTCAGGTCGGTCAGCTCCAGCATGGCGTCGATGGTGGACGCCAGGCGGCGGTCGTAGCGTGGCGCCAGCCAGAACGGCAGCAGATGGGAGTGGCTGATCTGCGCGGCGATGCGCAGGTTCTCCAGCACCGTCATTTCAGGAAAGATCTTGGTGATCTGGAAGCTGCGGCCTATGCCGTGCCTGGCGCGCTCATGGGCCCGCAGGCGCGAGATGTCCGCGCCGTGGCACAGGATGCGCCCGCCATGCCCGGGCAGGTTGCCGGACAGCACGTTGAGCAGGGTGGTCTTGCCCGCGCCGTTGGGGCCGATCAGGCCGTAGACGCGGCCGGTTTCGAAGGCGTAGCTGAAGTCCTCGATGGCGCGTAGCGCGCCGAAGGTGACGCTGACCTGTTCGCATTGCAGGGCGATGTCGCTCATGACGGGCTCCCTTCGCGCGGGGCCAGCGGCACGGTGGGCGCGGATGGACTGGCGGGGGCGGACGCCGGGGGGCGCTTGCGGCTCCAGCGTGCCTGCAGCGCGCCCAGCACCCCTTGCGGGAAGTACAGCGTGGCCAGAATGAAGACCAGGCCCAGGATGCCGTACCAATAGGGCGTCCAGCCGCTGAGCCATTCCTTCAGGGCTTCGAACAGCAGCACGCCGGCCACCGGCCCCCACAGCGTGCCGGCGCCGCCCAGCAGGGTCATGATGATGACGTCGCCGGAGGTGGTCCAATGCAGCATCTGCGGATTCATGTACATCAGCACCGCGGCCAGCAGTCCGCCCGCCAGGCCGCCGACGGCGCCGGACACGAGGAAGGTGATCTGCTTCAGGCGCTGCACGTTGTAGCCCAGCTGGGCGGCGCGGATCTCGTTCTGGCGCACGCCCGCGACCGCGCGGCCGAAGGGCGAAGCGCGCAGCATCGCCATCAGCGCCATCACCAGGGCGAACACGGCGGCGACATACCAATAGAAGTTCACGGTATCGAAGAAGTCGATGCCGGCGAGTTCCGGCCGGCCGATGCCGGGCAGGCCGTCCGCGCCGCCGGTCCATTCGCGCAGCTTGCTGTCGGCCAGGATGTACATGAGCTGCGACAGCGCCAGCGTGACCAGCGCAAAGAAGATCCCCGAGACCCGCAGCGCGAATACGCTGAAGATCCAGGCGCAGGCCGCGCCCGCCACGATGGCGAGCGCCAGCCCGGCCTCGAACGGCAGGCCGTAGCGCTGGGTCGCCAGCGCCAGCGCGTAGCCGCCCGTACCCAGGAAGGCGGCGTGGCCGAAGGACACCATGCCCAGCAGACCGAACACCAGGTCGAAACCCACGGCGAAGATGGACCACACCATGATCAGGATGGTCAGGTTCAACAGAAAGTCGTTTTGCGTGCAGAAGGGCACCGCGATCACCGCGGCGGCCATGCCTGCCGCGATGGCGGCATCTTGGCGGGAAGTCGTCATGCCAGCCTCGCTTGGCGGGAGAACAGTCCTTGCGGACGGGTGAGCAGGGTGGCGATCAGCATGGCGAACGTCAGGATGTCGACCCAGCTGGGCATGAAGGTGTAGCCCACCGCGCGCACCATGCCGATCAGCAGCGACGCCGCGACCACGCCGCGGATGTTGCCCAGCCCGCCCAGGATCACCACGATGAAGCAGTCGATGATGGTGTTGGTGGCCATGCCCAGCTCGATCGGAAACAGCGGCGCGGAGATGGCGCCGGCCAGCCCGGCCAGCGCCGCGCCCACGCCGAACACCGCGCTGCGGATGGTGGCGGCCGGCAGACCCAGGATGCGCACCATTTCGCCGTCGCTGCTGGCGGCGCGGACCAGCATGCCGAAGGTGCTTTTCTCCAGCACGAAGAACAGCGCGGCGGACACCAGCAGGCCGAAGGCGATGACGAACAGGCGGTAGACCGGGATGGTGCTGCCGGCCAGCTCGACCGTGCCCGCCAGCAGCGCCGGCATTGGCGTTTCCTGGTAGCCCAGGCCCCAGACGAACTTCACGGCCTCGCTGATGACGAGGATGAAGCCGAAGGTCAGGATCAGCTGATAGAAGTGCGGGCGGTTGTACAGCGGCCGCAGGGCCAGCCTTTCCATCGCCACGCCGACGAGGCCGACGCCCACCGTTGCCACGACCAGCCCGGCGATGAAGGAACCGGTGCGCAACTGGATGTCGAAGGCCAGGTAGGCGCCCAGCATGTACAGCGCGCCATGGGCGAAGTTGATGACGCCCAGCATGCCGAAGATAAGCGTAAGGCCGGACGCCAGCAGGAATAGCAGCATTCCCAGGCTCAGGCCGATGATCACGGTGGACATGGCAGAAATCCGTCAGGCGGCGCGCAGGGCGCGCCGGGGGGAGAGCCGGTCCGCGGGGACCGGCGGATGCGTGACGCGTGGCTTCAGCCCGCGCAGGGTTCGAAAACCTGATCCGGCGGGAACACCTTGACGATGTCCATGACGTAGGCCGGCTGCGGCGGCTTGCCCGTGGCCACCACGCCCCACAGGCCGTTCTGCATGGCCTGGTGGTCGCAGGCGCGCATGGTCTTCTTGCCTTCCACGGAGTTGGCGCGTTCGCTGGCGGCAAACGCCTCGACCCACTTTTCCTTGTCCCAGGTGCCGGTCTTGTCGACCACGTCCAGCCACCAGCTCATGCCGTCGTAGGCTTCGCCTGCGGCGGCCGAGGGGAACTCGTTGTATTTCTTGCGGAAAGCCTCGACGAAGGCCTTGTTGGCGTCGTTCTCGACGGTGAAGTGATATCTCACGCCCGATTGCACGCCGACCGCGGTGGGGCCGACGCCGGCTGCCATGGTCTCGTCGGCGATCACCGGACCGAAGATCTTGCGCGTCTTGCCAAGTTCGATCTGGCCGGCCTGCTTGACCATGGTGACGGCGTCCGAGCCGGTCATGAACAGCGCCACGCCGTCGGCGTTGGAGCGCGCGATCTTGTCGGCGATTGAGGAATAGTCGCGGTTGCCCAGCGGCGGGAAGTCGGCGCCCACGATCTCGATGCCGGCCTTCTCGGCTTCGCGCCGGTACCAGTCCCAGCTGTCGCGCGTGGCCTGGTAGTCGGCCGTCACGCCGTAGATGCGCTTGAGCTTCTGCTCCTTGGAGTAGGCCAGCGCCATGCGCTGCTCCATGCCCAGCGTGTTGGAGGTGCGGAAGGTGTAGCGCGAGCCGCCCGGCACCGTGATCTTGTCGTCGGCCGACATGGTGACCAGATGGGGAATCTTGCGCTGCTTGGCGATGTTCATGATGGCCAGCGTGCTGGCCGAGCTGACCGCGCCGAAGATCATCTGCGATCCATCGGAGATCAGGCGGGTGGTTTTCTGTACCGCGGGCTGCGGCTTGGTTTCATCGTCTTCCCAGGTGACCTGGATGGGCTTGCCCAGCACCTTGCCGCCGCGCTGCTCGATGGCGATGGTGACGCCCTTGCGCATGTCTTCGCCAAAGATGCCGTAGGTCCCCGACAGCGAGACCACGCCGCCGATCTTGAACGTGTCGGGATCGGCGGCGCGCGCCCCTGTCGCATACAGGGCGCACAGCGCCAGCGCGCCGCAGGCGGCGTGACTCCATGTCTTCATTTTTGTCTCCATGTATTTTTCATTATGGCTCGTAATGTTTTACGTAGCTCAGTTGAAATACTACGTTTTGGACTGTGATGTGAAAAATTGGGGAATACCCGAGCGCCCAGACAAAAAAACCGCCCCGAGGCGGCTAGCGCCTGGGGCGGTTTGGGGTGGAGGCCGGCTTGCGGTCAGCGCTGGCGCGCCTTGGTCTGCTCCAGCGCCGACTGCACCATGCCTTCGACCAGCGGAATGACCTTGTCCGCCAGCTCGGGCCGATAGCCGTAGGGATGCGTTTCGTCCATGTAGGTGGACTGGCACATTTCCAGCTGGATGGCGTGAACGTTGTCGGCGGGCTTGCCGTAGTGGCGTGTGATGTAGCCGCCCTTGAAGCGGCCGTTCACCGCCCAGGTGTAGGCGGTGTTTTCGCGCAGCCGCTCTTCGACTGGCGCCAGGATGTCGGGCGCGCAGGCCGCGCCGTCGGCGGTGCCGATGTTCAGGTCGGGCAGCTTGCCTTCGAACAGGCGCGGCAGCACGCTGGCGATCGAGTGCGCTTCCCACAGCAGCACGGTGCCGTGCTCGGCCTTGATGCGGTCGATTTCCTCGCACAGCTTGGCGTGGTAGGGCTTCCAGTAGGTCTGCAGCCGGTGCTCGCGTTCCGCGTCGGTCAGGACGGCCGCGTTGCGGTAGAGGGCGTCGCCGCGGAAAGTCTGGGTCGGGCACAGACCGGTCTTGGTCTGGCCGGGATACAGGCTTTCATCGTTGGGCGGACGGTTCAGGTCTACCACGTAGCGCGAATAGCGCGCGCCAATGACGGACGCGCCCAGCGTCTCGGCGAACTTGTACAGCGTGTCCAGGTGCCAGTCGGTGTCGCCCGACTGCAGTCCCAGCGGCGTCATCTGCGCGCGCTGCGCGTCGGGGATCATGCTGCCCAGGTGGGGAATGGAGATCAGCAGCGGCGCCGTGCCGCGGCTGAATTGGTAGATATCGCTCAAGTAAAACTCCGGGGGAAATGGCGGGGCGCAGGCAAGGGCATGCCTGGCAGCGTCCCTGGGTATCCGGTATTGCGCCCGGCGGGGCAATGCCGGCAATCATAGTGGATCGGGCGCATGCCTAAGGCCGCGGCGGCGCGGCGTCGCCGGCCCAGGGCGCGCCGCCGCGCCATCTGTCGGCGATGGCGTCGATCAGGACGCGCACCTTGGGCGCCAGATGGCGGCGGTGCGGATAGACCGCGCACACCGGCGCGCCAGGTGGAGCTACGGATTCCAGCACCGGCGCGAGGCGGCCGGCGCGCAAGTCCTCGCCCACCAGGAAGGCGCCCAATTGGACGATGCCTTCGCCCGCCAGCGCGGCGTCGCGCAGCGCTTCGGTGTTGCCCAGCCGCAGGCGTCCAGCGACATGCACGCTGCGTTCCTGGCCGTTGACGGCAAAGCGCCAGGGGACCAGCGCGCCGGCATGGGTGTAGGCCAGGGTGTGGTGGCCGGCCAGGTCGTCCGGGCTGGCCGGCACGCCATGGCGGTCCAGGTAACCGGGGGCGGCGCAGGTGATCAGGCGGTGCGGCGCCAGCACGCGGCGCACCAGCCGGCTGTCGGTTTCGCCGCCGATGCGGATGGCGACGTCCACGCCGTCGCGCACCAGGTCGATGTAGTCATCCGAAAAGCTGACGTCCGCCTCGACTTCGGGCCAATCGCGCAGGTACTCGCGCAGCAGCGGCATGATGTGCAGCCGCCCCAGCGATACCGGCAGGTCGATGCGCAGCCGGCCGCGCGGCGCCTGCTTGCGGCTGGCCATGGCGTCGGTGGCGTTGTCGACCTCGGACAGGATGCGCTGCGCGTGTTCGTAGAAGACGCGGCCCTCATCGCTGAGGCTGACGCTGCGCGTGCTGCGATGGAGCAGCCGCGCGCCCAGGCCCAGTTCCAGGCGCGCGATGCACTTGCCGACGGCCGAACGCGACAGGCCCAGCTTTTCGGCCGCGGCGGTAAAGCTCTGCGTGTCAGCCACGCGCACGAATGCGAGCAGGTCGCCGATGTGATCCAACCGGGCGGCGGGGTAGGATGAATTGCGCACGATTCGTCCCTTGTGTTTATTGATATTCCTACTTTATCAGCGAAATGGAAACAGTAGACTGCCTAGGGGTCGGCCCGGCAAGGGCCTTACTGGAACCCCTGATCATGACCCGCGGCATTTCCCCTGAAGACCACGCCCTCGCTGGCGCTTCGTGTACCGAACCCATGCCCGAGCGCGCCGGCTGGCGCGCGTGGCTGGGCGTGATCGCCGTGGGCCTGGCGACCTTTTGCGTGGTCACGACCGAAATGCTGCCGGTCGGGCTGTTCGTGCCCATCACCGCGGCGCTGGACGTTTCGGTGGGCATGGGCGGCTTCATGCTGTTCGTGCCCGCCATCCTGGCGGCGCTGTTCGCGCCGCTGGTCGTCATCGGCGTAAAGGGGGCGGACCGCCGCGTGATCCTTGGCGGTCTGCTGGCGTTGCTGGTATGCGCCAACGCGGCCAGCGCCTGGGCGCCCAGCATGCCTTGGTTCCTGGCGGCGCGGGTGCTGGTGGGCTTTTGCATCGGCGGCGTCTGGGCGATCGCTGGCGGACTGGCGGGCCGGCTGGTCGGGCCGGGCTCGGTGGGATTGGCCACGTCCGTCATTTTCGGCGGCGTCGCGGTGGCGTCCGTGCTGGGCGTGCCCCTGGGCGCCTTCATCGGCGAGCTGGCCGGCTGGCGCGCGGCCTTCGGCGCCATGGCGGCGCTGTGCGCGGCCGTGCTGCTGCTGAATCTGCTCAGCCTGCCGCCGTTGCCCGCGGCGCGCACGCTGCGTCCGCGCCAACTGGTGTCGCAATTGGCCAATCCGAGCTTGCGGCGGGGTCTCCTGATCACGCTGTTCCTGGTCGCGGGCCATTTCATGGCCTACACCTTCGTTCGTCCGCTGCTGCAGATCCACGCGGCGTTCGGCCAGAACTGGATCGGACCGCTGCTTTTCGCCTACGGCGCGGCAGGCGTGGCGGGCAACTTCCTGGGCGGGGCCGCGGCCGCCAGGCGGCCGGCCGCGACGCTGCTGCTGATCGCGCTCAGCCTGCTGGTGGTCTTGCTGCTGCTGGGCGTACTGGGGCAACTGCGCCCGGCCGCCGCGGCCTTGCTCTTGCTGTGGGGCTTGGCCTATGGCGCGGTGTCGGTGTCGCTGCAAACCTGGATGATGAAGGCCGCGCCGGATGCCGTGGAAGCCGCCACCTCGCTGTTCGTCGCGATGTTCAACCTGGGCATCGCGGCAGGTTCGCTGCTGGGCGTGCCCAGCGTGGACGCGCTGGGGCTGCGGACCAATTTGTGGCTGGCCGCGGCCTGCATGCTGTGGCCGGCGTTGATGCTGGCGCGGGCAGGGTGGCGCGAGTGGCGCGGCGGCTACGCGCGAAAGGCGCGCAACAGGGTGTCCACGCCGTAGCGGCAGGTAGCCAGATGCTCTTCGTTCGGGCCTTCGGCGCGGCCGCCGGTCAGCCGCGCGTGCGACGCGATGCCGTCGATCAGGTTGCCCAGGGTACGCGCCGCCTGGCGCGGATCGTCGATGCGCAGTTCTCCGCGATCGCATGCCCGTTTCAGGCACTGTTCCAGGGGCGCATGCAGTTGCACTTCCACCGCCAGCCGCAGGGATTCGGCCAGGTGCGGCAGGCGATGCGATTCCGAAACAATCAGGCGGTAGAGCGCGGCCGATTTGGGTAGCAGGGAGTAGTTCAAGAGGCGTCGCGACAGCTCGTGCAGGGCGGGGCCGACGGGCTGGTCCAGCATGGTGTCCGGGAATACCGTCGCGCGCATGTCGTTCAATTCATGCTCCAGCACCGCGACCAGCAACCCCTCCTTGTTGCCGAACAACTGGTAGGCGGTGGCCGCCGATCCACCGGCCTGCCGCACGATGCTCTGGATGGAGGTTTGCGCGTAGCCGTGCTCCAGCAGTGACTGTGTGGCGGCTTCGAGCAGGCGCTCGCGGCGCGCCTCGCCCCGGCTGGTCAGCGCGCGCGGCGCCGTATCGTCTGGAATCGTGTTCACTTCATTCCCATGGCCGCGTGTCGGTCGCGGACTCTCTAGCGCCACGCGGGTGCCTGGCTAAAAATGTGTAATGTATAGTACATTACGCACTTGACTTCATTCAAGCAGCTGTGACCCGCCGCAACGGCGCCGCCTGCAGCGCTCATCACCATGATCGACGACCTGGTTCAATTGGGAAAACTGGTCAGCCTGGGGCTGGCCTTGATGCTGCCCCTGGCCAACCCCCTGACCTCCATGACATTGCTGCTGTCCCTGGGCCAGCAGATTCCCTATAAAGAGCGAGAACGCCAGGTCACGCAGGCCGCCTTTTACGTGGTTGGCATCATGCTGGTCACCTACTACGCCGGCGCCTGGATCATGCATACCTTCGGCATTTCGATTCCGGGGCTGCGCATCGCGGGCGGACTGATCGTAGCCAGCATCGGCTTCAGCATGGTGTTCCCGTCCGCGCCGTCGACCGCCTCCGAGGCCGACGTGGCTGACGCCCAGGCCAATCGGCAGACGCCCAACATCGCCTTCGTGCCGCTGGCGATGCCGGGCACGGCGGGTCCGGGCTCCATCGCCATGATCATCAGCGGCGCGGCAACCCTCGATGCCTCGGTGACGCAGACCTATGCGCCCTGGGTGATGGCGGTGACGCCCATCCTGGTGTTCTCCCTGCTTGGCCTGTTGTTCTGGATTTGCCTGCGGTCGGCGGGCCGCATCGTGGCCGTGATCGGCCAGGGCGGGGTGGAGGCCATCTCCCGCATCATGGGCTTCCTGCTCGTGTGCATGGCGGTGCAGTTCGTGATCAACGGCGTTCTGGAAATCGTGCAACAGCATGGCGGCATCTAAACGGGCCCGGCGCGGCTGCCTGGCGATTGCCGGGCGCGTCATCTTCAGCCTTGTTCTCATTCTGTCCGCGCTGTGGGGCGGCCTGGCCCTGGCCTACCGCTTGCCGGGCGGCGCGGTAGTGCAAGGCGCGGCGGCGCTGGCCTGGGCCGGGCTGTGCCTGTACGCGGCCATCGCGCTGTGGCGCGGGCGCGCGCGGCGCGCCGCCTGGACCTGGCTGGTCGGCATGGCCGCGCTATGCGTCTGGTGGCAGACACTGGCCCCGTCCAACGACCGCATCTGGGCCGACGACGTGGCGCGCACGCTGCGCGGCAGCGTCTCCGGATCCATCGTCACCTTGGACAGCGTGCGCAATTTCGATTGGCAGGCCGATACCGACACGCGCTACACGGCGCGCTGGGAAAGCCAGCAATACAACCTGAACGAGCTGGTTTCCGTAGACATGGTCCTGTCGTACTGGGGCAGCCCGGCCATCGCCCATACGCTGGTCTCCTTCGGCTTCACCGACGGCCGCCACGTCGTGTTCTCGGTCGAGATCCGCAAGGAGCGCGGCGAACAGTTTTCCGAGGTCGGCGGCTTCTTCAAGCAGTTCGAACTGAGCGTGATCGCAGCGCAGGAGCGCGACATCCTCTACGTGCGAGCCGGGCCGCGCGCCGAACGCGTGTACCTGTATCCCGTCGACATGCCCGTGGCCGCCATGCGTGAACTGTTCCTGTCCTATGTGCGTACCGCCAACGAGCTGGCCGACGCGCCGCGCTTCTATCACACGGTGACGGCCAACTGCACGACGCTGGTCTACAGCATGGTGCGCGCCATCGTGCCGGGCCTGCCAATGGACTACCGCATCCTCCTGTCGGGCTACCTGCCGGAATACCTCTACGAACAAGGGGGGCTGGATACCAGCAAGCCTCTGGCCCAGTTGCGCGAACAAGCCTACCTCGGCAAGCCGGCCTTACCCGGTCCGGATCCGGTTGAGTTCTCGCGCGCCATCCGCCAACCGCCCGCCGCCGGGGCCGCGCAATGAGCGGAATCTGGACGGCCGGCGCGAAGGGCTGCGCGATCCTGGCCCTGCTGGCGTGCGCCGGCTGCGCAGGCGTCAAGGTATCGTCTGTCAGCACCCAGGATTACATCGCCCAGCGCCGCGGCGACGTGCTCACCACCGGCCAGCTGAGCGCGTCCGCGCGCGAGTCCATGGCCGTGCTGGGCCTGAACGCGCAGGAATGCCGCAAGGACCGCGACGCCTGCACCCATGCGCTTGCCACCATGGATGGACTGGACAGCGAACGGCGCCTCTCCACGCTGTCCGAAGTCTGGCTGATGGAGGCGCTGGCCACGGAAAAACAGCGCCCCGACAGCCAGGCCGGCCAGGACGAGCTGCTGGACGCCTATCTGCAGACGGCGCGGGCCGCCTACGCCTATCTGTTCTTCACGCCGCGCTCGCCCAGCGACCGCGCCTTCGAGGACCGCCAGACGCAGGTGCGCGACTATTACAACTACGCGGTGCAACAGGCCGTCACGCGCCTGTTCGAGCAGCATCGCGGCCGTCCGCCGGAGCCCGGGGCCAGCATGGCGGCGGGGCCCTGGCAGGTGGTGGGCGAGATGTCCGACGTCAAACTGCCCGGCGGCAAGCAGTTTCCGCACGAACTGGTGCCCGCGGCGAACTTGACCTTCCGCGGGCTGCGCAGCATGTACCGGCGCGACGGCTTCGGCGCCGAACTGGTGGCGGTCACGGCGCGCCGCGTGAACGATGCCGACACCTTCAAGACGCCGTACAGCGAAACGCCGTTTCCCGCCGTGACCGTCATCATGGGCTTTCCCGGCGATACGCTGGAACAGGTCATGGCCACGCAAAACGCGACCCTGGCAGCCTACGACCCCTACAAGCGGGACACGGTGGAACTGGCCGGCACGACGGTGCCGCTGGCCGCCAACTTCACCTCCGGCTACGGCTTGTGGCTGGCGCGCTCGGGCTTCGCCACCCAGGCGCTGCGCAACGTGCTGGGCAATGAAGAGGGCATCGACGCGCCGCACGTCTATCTGTTGCAGCCCTACGACCCCGACCGGCGCACGGTCGTCATGCTGCACGGCCTGGCCAGCAGCCCCGAGGCCTGGATCAACGTCGCCAACGAAGTGCTGGGCGACGAAACCCTGCGCCAGAATTACCAGATCTGGCAGGTTTATTACCCGACCAACGCGCCGCTGGCGCTGAACAACCGCGCCATCCGCGACGCGCTGCGCCAGACGATCGGGCATTTCGATCCCATGGGCGCGGCGCAGGCTTCGCGCGACGCCGTCATCATCGGGCACAGCATGGGCGGCGTATTGAGCCGGTTGCTGGTATCCTCCTCCGGCACCGTGCTGTGGGATGCGCTGCGCGACCACGCCAAGCTGGACGATGCCCGCCTGGCCCAGGCGCGCGCCGAATTCGATCCGGTGTTGAGCTTCGAGGCGTTTCCCGGTATTTCACGCGCGGTGTTCATCGCGGCGCCGCACCGGGGCACGCCCTTTGCCGAGAACACTTTGTCGCGTTGGCTGTCCAACCTGATCACGCTGCCCGTGACCGTAGTCAGGCAGTTCGCCAAGCTCAACAGGCTGGCCGACGGCGATGGGCCGGCCCGCGAATCCTCGATCCGGATATCCAATGGCGTGGACAACCTGAGCGAAAAGGACCAATTTGTGAGACTGACCGCGTCCATGCCGATTTCGCCGGCGGTGCGTTACCACAGCATCATCGCGAACAACACGCCCGGCGTCCCGCTGGCGGATTCGGATGACGGCCTGGTCCCGTACCGCAGCGCGCATCTGGACGAGGCCGAATCCGAGAAGATCATCGACTTCTCGCATAGCGTGCAGGAGACGCCGCAGGCGATCCTGGAGCTCAGGCGCATTTTGCGGCTGCAGCTGGAACAGGGGGCGCGCTGATGCACGGGTTATTGTTCGGCCTGCTGGGCGCTGCCGCCGGTATCTTGATTGCGGCGTTGTTGCGCCAGCCGGGCGTGCTGCTCTATGACTGGATCGCGACGCGCGCGGCGGCCAGGCGTCAGGCCGTCCTGCGCAAACGCCAAGCCCTGATCGTCGAGGCGGCGGCGCGCGATGCCGCGAAGGCCAAGCGCGGCCGGCCGCCTGTCACGCAAGCCGGATAACCCTGAGCGGCGTGCCGAGATGGCCCGCCGGGGACGGCCGCGCCGGCCTATCGGGATCCCAGTCCCAGGTGCCCGCGCAGCGTGCTGTGTTGGTACTCGGTGCGGAACAAGCCCCGGCGTTGCAGCACCGGAATCACGTGCTCGACGAAATCATCGATCCCCCCGGGCAGGGAAGGCGGCATCAGATTGAAGCCATCGGCGCCTTCGTTGCGGTACCAATGCTCCATCCGGTCGGCGATCTGTTCGGGCGTGCCCACCATGGTGCAGTGGCCGCCGCCGGCCGCCAGCCGTCCGAGCAACTGGCGCACGGTGGGCTTTTCGGTTTCGATGATGCGCAGGATGGTCGCGTAGCGGCCCTTGGGGCCGGTGAATTCCGCCAGGGGCGGCAGAGCCGGCACGGGCGCGTCCAGCTCCCAGGCGGAGCAGTCCTGCAGCACGAACATGCCCAGCTGGCGCAGCGAAGCGTCGCTGGGCAGCAACACGTCGAGCTCGCGCTGCTTGGCCCGGGCCTCGGCCTCGGTCGAACCCACGTAGGTGACCAGGCCCGGCATGATCGGCACGAAATCCTGGCGTCCCGCGGCCAGCACGCGCCGCTTGATGTCGCGGTAGTAGGCTTGCGCAGCGGGCAGGTCGTAGGCGACGGCGTAGATCGCTTCGGCGCGCCGGGCGGCCAGATCGCGCCCCTGGTCCGAGGCGCCGGCCTGGAACAGCACCGGGCGGCCTTGCGGCGGACGCGGCACCGTCAGGGGGCCATCCACCAGGAAATGCTCGCCGTGATGGCCGATCTTGTGCACGCGCGCGGGCACGCCGTAGTCGCCGGCGCGGTCGATGGCCAGGGCATCCGCGTCCCACGAGTCAAACAGCTTCAAGGCGACGTCGACGAATTCCTCGGCGCGCGCATAGCGCCAGTCATGCCCCGGCATGGACTCGTAGCCATGATTGCGCGCTTCCGCGTCGAACATGGACGTGACTACGTTCCAACCCATCCGACCGCCCGAAATATGGTCCAGCGAGGCCACCATGCGGGCCGCGTGAAAGGGCGTGAAGAAGGTGCTGGAGACCGTGCTGATCAGGCCGATGCGGGAGGTGGCGCGCGCGATCGCGGCCATGGCGGTCAGCGGTTCCAGGTGCCAGCGCGGGCCGTCGCCGATGTTGTCGACCGATTGCCCATCGGCAAAGAAGATGGCGTCCAGCTTGCCGCGTTCGGCGGTGCGCGCCAGTTCTTCGTAATAGGCGATGTCGCCCAGCCGCTCGGCGGCCGAGTCCGGATGGCGCCAGGCGGCGCGGTGATGGCCGCAGCCGAAAATGAACAGGTTCAGATGCAGCATGGCGATCCGGCCCGGACAGGGGCGGTAAAAGGCGCGATAGGCATGGTCAGGCTCTACGATTGCAGCGGCGGACAGGAAAACGGCCGCCGCACGCGGGCGAACTTAGCACAAAAGCCGCTGGCGGGCGTCCGCGCCTGGCGCGTTGACATTGGCGTGCCGCTCTCCTAATCTTGCGGCAATTCCTGGGGGAGCCCTGCAAGGGCTGAGATTCCGCGACATCGCGGTAACCCTTTGAACCTGATCCGGGTAATGCCGGCGAAGGGAAGGACATCGCGCAGTCCGCGCGCCCTCCCTAGACTTTCATTCATCTTGCGGCCTGCGTACCAGCGGGGCCGCCGCGTTGCGCGTCCGGCTGCCCGCCGGCAGCGGGAGGACCGAAACCCATGTTGACCCAATCCACCGCCCTGATGTGGCTGCTGCTGTTTTCGGGCGGCTTTGCCGTGGCCAGCGTGCTGTACACGCGCCGCAAGCGCGGCACGCTGGAGGACTACATCGTCGCCCGCAACAGCCAGGGCGCCTTCGGCACCATCCTGACGCTGATGGCTTCGACCCTGGGCGCGTGGATCCTGTTCTCGCCCGCGCAGGCTGCCACCTGGGGCGGCCTGGCGGCGGTGATCGGCTACGCGCTGGGATCGATGTCGCCGCGCCTGGTCATGATTCCGCTGGGACGGCGCATGCGCGAACTGATTCCCCACGGACACACCCTGACGGAGTTCCTGATGGCGCGCTACGGCCGGCCCATGTACGGCCTGGCGCTGTTCATCATGCTGTTTTATCTCTTCATTGCCCTGTCGGCCGAAGTCACGGCGATCGCCAAGCTGGTCACCATGCTGGCGCCCGTGCCGCTGTGGGCCACCGCGGCCATCGTGATGGGCACCACCTTGCTCTACACCACCTACGGCGGCCTGCGCTCGTCGATCTTCACCGACCAGGTGCAGATGATGGTGATCGTGCCCCTGCTGGTGATTCTGTGCGTGGTCGGCTGGCAGGCCGTGGGCGGCGCCATGCCCACCATCGAAGCGCTGCAGGCCAAGGCGCCGCAGCTGCTGGACCTGACCGATCCGGTGGGCATCAAGGCGGGGCTGACCTTTTTCGTCGCCATCTTGCTGACGGGGATTTTCCACCAGGGCAACTGGCAGCGCATCTATGCCGCCCGCGATGCCCGCTCTATGCGCAACGGCTTCCTGCTGGGCGGCCTGCTGGTCGCGCCCTTCATCTTCCTCATGGGACTGTTCGGCCTGGCCTTCGTCGGCCTGGCGCCCCAGGGCGACAGCTCCATCGCGCTCTTCAGCGTCATCATGCCGCATGCGCCCGCGTGGTTCGTGATCGCGTTGATTCCCTTGGGGCTGTCGCTGGTCATGAGCACCGCCGACACGGCGATCAGCGCCGTCTCCAGCATCATCGCGGTCGACATGCGCCGCCTGATGCCCAACGCCAGTTCCATGACCATGAAGCGCCTGGCGCGCTGGCTGGTGCTGTTGATGGCCATTCCGGTCATGATCGTGGCCTCGCAGGGCTACAGCGTGCTGTACCTGTTCCTGCTGGCCGACCTGCTGTGCTCCGCCGCCGCCTTTCCGGTGTTCTATGGATTGTTCAGCCGCAAGCACGACGGCCTCACCGCCACTGTCGCGACCCTCTCCGGCTTGGCGGCGGGCCTGTTCTACTTCCCGGCGCCGGGCGACAAGCCCTCGTTCCTGCTGGAGTCCTTCCTGCTGGCGGCGGTGGTGCCGGTGGTGACGACGGTGCTGATGCGATGCCTGCTGCGCGGCCGCAAGGAGTTCGATTTCTCGACCCTGAGCGCGGCGGTGCGCAGGCTGGATCGGGACCCGGCGTGAGCAGCGGGCCGGCCGCGTGACGCCCCTGCCGGGGCGTCGCGCAGCCTTTATGGCGCGCGCAGCGCCTTCTTGTCCACCTTGTTGGCGCCCGTGTAGGGCAGGGCGTCGAGTATGCAGACGACCGCCGGCACCTTGTAGCGCGCCAGGTTCGACTGGCAGTGCGCGATCAGCCCGGCTTCGTCGATTGCCGCGCCCGGCCGCAGGACGACGAAGGCGCGGATGACCTCGCCGCGATAGCTGTCCGGCCAACCCACCGCCGCGGCTTCGGCCACGTCCGGATGCAGGTACAGCACCTCGTCGATCTCGCGCGGGTAGACGTTGTAGCCACCGGAAATCACCAGATCCTTTTTGCGGTCGCGGATGTACAGGAAACCGTCCTCCGCGAACTCGCCGATATCGCCCGTATAGAGCCAGCCGTCGCGCAGGGTTTCAGCGGTGGCGTCCGGCCTGGCCAGATAGCCTTGCATGATCTGCGGCCCACGCGCGCGGATTTCGCCGCGCTGGCCGGGCGGCAGCACGACCGTGCCTGATTCCAGGTCGACCACCTGCACCTCGGTGCCGGCCACGGGCGTGCCGACCGAACCATGGCGGGCGCCGGCCGGGCCGTTGTAGGTGAGGATGGGGCCCGCTTCAGTCTGGCCGTAGCCCTCGTAGATCGGCGCGCCTACCGCAGCTTCCCAGCGCCGGTGCACTTCTTCGGCCAGCGGGGCGGATCCGGAATAGCAGACGCGCACGCTGGACCAGTCGGTGGCCGCGAAGCGCGGGTGCGACAGCAAGCCGGTGTAGATGGTGGGGCTGCCGGGAAACAACGTAATGCGCTCGCGCTCTACGGTGTCGCAGACGTCGTCGGGCCGGTAACGCGGCAGCACCACCAGCGTGGCCGCGGCGCTGGCGGCCAGGAACAGGCCCATGGCCATGCCGTAGGAATGGAACAGCGGCATGGCGCAAAGCACGCTGTCGGCGCCGTAGCGGGTGGGCAGGGCCAATTCCCGCTGCAGCACATTGGTGGCGATGGCGTCGCGTCCGAGGATCACGCCCTTGGGGTGTCCGGTCGTGCCGCCGGTGTATTGGAGCAAGGCCGGCGCCTGGGCGTCGGCATCGTCCAGCGGCGCATCGTCCAGGCCTGGCTCCGGCTTCAGCCACTCACGGGCCTCGTCTTCGGCGACCAACGGGATGCCCAGCGCCGCGGCCAGCGACGCCGCGACGGCCGCCGATGCCGCGTCCGCAATCAGCAGAGCGGGCTGCGCGTCGCGCAGGATGAACTCCAGTTCGCGCGCGGTATACAGCGGATTGAGCGGCACATGCTGGTTGCCGGAGCACTGTAGCGCTAGCGTCACCACGCAGGCCAGGTCCGAATTGCCCAGCAGCGTTGCGATGCGCGCGCCGCAAGGCGCGTGGACGCGCAGATGGCGGGCCGTCGCCCAGACTTCGGCGGCGTAGCGCCGGTAATCGACGCGACGTGTGCCGCAAACCAGGGCCGTGCGCTCGGGCCAGTCGCGCGCCGCGCGGGCCAGCAGGGCGGGAATGCGCAGGACGCCTTCAAGGCTGGATTGGCTCATCGTGCCGCTCCGCCAGCGTCCACGCGCAAGACCACGGCCATCGCGCTGTCGCCGGCCGCGCAGCCCGTGAACAGGCCCAGGCCGCCGCCACGCTCGGCCAGTTCTTCGATGAGCTCGATGACGGACCGAAGGCCGGTCGGGCTTTGAGGATGGCCCCACACCAGCGAGCAGCCATAGTTGTTCATGGCCATGACGTCGAACCCCGTGGCGCGCGCCAGCGCAATGTCCGAGACCACGAAGGGGTTGTGCGTCTTCACCGCATGCAGGTCGGACACGGCCAGGTTGGCGCGTTGCAGCGCGTGGCCGGCGGCTTCGATCGGCGCCTGCGGCATATAGCCCTTTTCGGTGCGCGACTGGCCGAAGCCCAGAATCTCGATGCCGATCTCGGGGCGGCGCGACAACTCACGCGCACGCGCGGCGGTTGCCAGAACCATGCCCGCGTTGCCGTCGGCCGGATGCGTCTGCCCGCCATAGGTGATGGTGCCGCCGGGCAGCACGGGCGCCAGGCGCGCCAGACCCGCTTCTGTGGTGGCATGGATGCCTTCGTCACCTTCCAGCACCGATGCGATTTTGGCGTAGCGCGGGTCGGGCACCTCGAAGGGCAGCGTCATGTAACGCTGTTGGAACCGGCGGCCGCCGGCGCAGGCCTGCGCGTACTGCTCGTAGCGGCGCAGCGTGACGGCATTCTGTTCGTCCGTGGAGATGCCATGGCGTTCGGCCACGCGCTCGCCGGTCTGCAGCATGGACAGGCCGCTCCAGGGATCGTGCGAAAAATTGTCCAACACCCAGTTTTCATGCGCGCCGGAGCCGCCGGGGCCGGCGGGATCGGGATGGTAGAGCTGCGGGCCGTTGGACACGCGGTCGGCCATGAGGACCAGCGAGGTTTCGGCGTTGCCGAGCATGAGTTCGGCCGCGGCCGCGGCCAGGCCCCGCACCGAGGTGGCGCAAGCCTGCGAGACCACCGGCCCCGCCAGATGGGGCGCGCCCAGCATGCCGGCCACCCAGGGCAGGCCGTAGAACGAGCCCTGCTGCGGCACCGAGCAGCCCAGCACCGCGCTTTGCAGCGCCGCGGGCGAGATGCCGCGGCGCTCCAGTTCACGGCTGGCGGTCCAGGCCGCGAAACGCAGGCTGTGCAGGCGCGACAGGCTGCCCTGCCAGCGCGAGAATGGGGTGCTCCAATACACGCCATAGGGAATGTGTACGCCGGTCATGCGGACTCCTGTTGCAAGAAGGGCGGCTTACGGCAGGAACTGCCAGGCGCCCGAACGGGCCTGCATCAGCACGACGCCGCGCTCGTCCAGACCGTTGTGGTTGGTGGGCGACATCATGTAGATGCCCTGGGTGCCGACGGTGCCCTGCAGGCTTTCCAGGGCGTCGCGCAGCGCCTGGCGGAAGGCGGGGGTGCCGGGCTGGGTGCCCGCGGGAATCTTGGCCACGGCCGCGTCCAGCAACAGATAGGCGTCGTAGGTGTAAGGCGCGAAGGCGTTGCGCGAATCGGCGCCGTAGGTCGATTCATACTGCTGGGCGTAGCGCGTGGCGACCGGCTTGATCGGGCTGTCCGCGGGCAGCTGTTCCACCACCTGTACCGGGCCGCTGGGCACAATGACGCCATCCACGCCCTTGCCGCCCAGCTTCAGGAAATCCTTGTTGATCACGCCATGCGTGTTGTACTGGACGCCCTGATAGCCGCGTTCGCGCAGCGACAGATGGGGCAGGGCGCCCGGCGTGCCCGAGCCGCCGACCAACACCGCGCCGGGGTTGAGAGCGACAATCTTCAGCACCTGCGCCGTGACCGAGTTGTCGGTGCGCGCGTAGCGTTCGTTGCTGAGCACCGTGATGCCGCGCTTGGCGGCCGATTCCTGCAACGCGCGGTAGACGGCGTCGCCCCAGGCGTCCGAGAAGCCGATGTAGGCCACGCTCTTCACGCCGCGCTTGGCCATGTCGGCGGTCAGCGAGTCCACCATCAGGTCTATGCCATGGGCCACCACGAAGATCCATTCGGCGCGGTCGGGGCTGACCATGATGGGCGCCAACGAGAGCTGCGGCGTGCGCGCTTCGCGGGCGACTTCCGTGACCGCCATCGAGGTCGGCACATTGCTCGGGCCGATGATGGCGTCCACCTTGTTCTCGGTGATCAGCTTGCGCGCCGTCCTGACCGCGGACGACGGATCGGTCGCATCGTCCAGCGCGATGTACTCCACCGGTTGGCCGCCCAGCGTCTTGGGCAGTAGCGGCACGGTGCTGCGGTATAGCGACCCCATGGAGGCTCCGGGGCCGGTGCTGCTGGCGATCACGCCGATGCGGATGTCGGCGGACGCGGCGGCGGGCGCCAGGGCGCAGGCCAGCGCCAGCGCGGCAAGACGATGAAACATGGCTATTCCCCTTTTTTTGGATATCACCCGGTTAGCGGGATGACCCTAGTATGGGCGTGTTGGCGATAACTGGATAATTGCGATTCCTTATCAATCGATAACCAACTTGCCGGGCGTATTCCATGCCGGACATCCCCCCTTTGCAGCAGCTGCGGTCGCGCCTGCGCATCCGCCACCTGGTCTTGCTGGACGAGCTGGGACGGGTCGGCAATCTGCACCGGGCAGCCGAAGCGATGCACCTCAGCCAGCCCGCGCTGAGCAAGCTGCTGGGCGAGGCCGAAGCGCTGGCCGGTCAGCCCTTGTTCGAGCGTTCGCATCACGGCGTCGCGCCGACCGCGCTGGGTTTGCTGATGATCGACCGCGCCCGCCTGCTGCTGAACGAACTCGACGCGACGCACGCCGAACTCGCCGCCGCTGCCAACGGCGCAAGCGGCAAGGTGAGGGCGGGCATTTTCCCGGTGGTGGCGCATCTGCTCGTGCCCCTGGCGGCGCAACGCCTGCAGGAGACGCATCCGGCGCTGCGCATCGAGCTGTCCGAAGGCCTGGAAAAGCAGTTGTTGCCCGCCTTGCGCGCAGGCGAGCTGGACTGCGTGGTGGGACGGCTCGGGGTGGAGGGGGCGGACGCCGACCTGCAATGCGAGATTCTTTACGACGAGGCCACCGCCGTGGTCTGCGGCCCGGCCCATCCGCTGGCCTCGCGCAGCCGGTTGAGCGGCGCGGCGCTGGACAAATGCCGCTGGGTGCTGCCGTCGCGCAACGCGGCGCTCTACAGCATGGTCGCCGCCGCCGTGTCGGCGCGCGGCGCGGGCTTCCCGCAGGTTGCCATCGAATCCAGCGCCATTCTGACGATCGTCTCGCTATTGCAGCGGACCTCGCTGCTGTCGGCCATTCCGCTGCGTGTGGCTCGTGCTCTGGCGGCCAACGGGCAACTGGCCATCCTGCCGCTGGCCTTGCAGGCGCGGCTGCACCCCGTGGGCATCATGACGCGGCGGGACGTGCGCACTGCGGCTGCGGCATCGTTGTTCCTGGATGCGTTGCGAGACGCCGCGACGACGATGCGCGTCGATGCAAACGTTTGAATATCGCCTGTCAATAAATAAAAAATGAACAAGTAATTATATTTGTTTAAATTTTGAAATATTTCAGGAGTTTAACTATATTGTGACTGCGGCGTTATTGATTTTCAGCCGTGCGATTTTCAAATGATGGCGATGCAAATGCACGAGGGTGGAATTCGGAATGAAGCCGTGGGCACAAGACCTTTTATTGGCGACTAATAGCGCGACCACTGAGCAAGCCGTTTTCACGGAGGTGGCCACCGCTGCATTGAATCTGGGGTTTTCTTATTGCGGGTATGTGGTGGGGGCGGCCTTGCCGTTTACCAATCCCCAGGTCGTCATGATCAGCAATTATCCAATCTCCTGGCAGGAGCGTTACGCGCAGGCGCGTTACGTGGAGATCGACCCCACCGTAAAGCACTGCGGCCAGTCCGCGATACCCATCGTCTGGTCGGACAGGGTGTTTGCGGGAACGCCTGAGCTTTGGGACGAGGCGCAGGCGGCGGGCCTTTGTGTGGGGTGGTCTCAGTCGAACCTGGACGCTTACGGAACCGGGGGGATGCTGACGCTGGCCAGACAGAAGGAGCAACTCTCCGACGAGGAACTGATTAGCAAGGAATTGCGCATGCGATGGCTGGTGACCGCTGCGCACCTGGCATTGAGCAGGGTCACGCTGCCGCGATTCAAATTGGCGCCGGATACTCCATTGACGCGTCGCGAGACCGAAATTCTAAAATGGGCGGCGGACGGAAAGACCAGCAGCGACGTGTCCGAAATACTGGCGATTGCCGAGTCGACGGTCAGATTTCACACGAAGAACGCCATTTCCAAGCTCGGCGCCCGAAATCGGACTGCAGCCGTGGCGCGCGCCGCGCTGCTCGGACTCTTGCGATAGGTGGGCGGCGCATTGGCGGCCCGCCGATCTCCGCATGCTGCGGGATCGAGATTCCGCAGGCGCCGGAATCCGGCGCATAAAGCAAAACAGGGCACCACATCGCTAAATGTAGTGCCCTGTCTTGGCGGGAATTTTGGTGGAGCGGAGGAGGATCGAACTCCCGACCTTCGCATTGCGAACGCGACGCTCTCCCAGCTGAGCTACCGCCCCAATGAAGCAAGACCAAGACTATACAGGAATGTTCTTGGCCTGCGCAATATGCCGTCGTGCAAAAAATCAGGCGAATTCCAAGGTTGCCACCACAGGGGCGTGATCGGACGGTTGCTCGTTGCGGCGCGGCTCCTTGTCGATGACGCAGGCGGTGCAGCGTTTGACCAGCGGCGCGGACAGAAGGACGTGATCAATGCGCAAGCCGGCATTGCGGCGGAACGCGAACTGGCGGTAGTCCCACCAGCTGAAGGATTTCTCCGGCTGCTCGAAAAGGCGGAAGGAATCCGCCAGTCCCAGGTCGATCAGGGCGCCGAAGGCCTTGCGCTCCGGCTCGGACACCAGCACCTGGCCTTCCCATTTCTCGGGGTTATGCACGTCTTCGTCGGCTGGCGCGACGTTGTAGTCGCCCAGCACCGCCAGCCGCGGATACTGCTTGATCTCGTCGGCCAGCCAGGCGCGCATGGCTTCGAACCAGTCCAGCTTGTAGGCGTACTTGTCCGAACCCACCGCCTGGCCGTTGGGGCAGTAGGCGCAGACGACGCGTACGTCGCCTTCGGCGCTGGGAAAGGTCAGCGCCAGGACGCGCTGCTGCGGATCCTCATAGCCGGGAATGTTGCGCACCATGGACGTGCCGGGCACGCGCGAAATGATGGCGACGCCGTTATAGGTTTTCTGGCCGGCCCAGACGGCGCGGTAGCCGGCCTCGGTGAAGGCGGCTTCGGGGAACTTGTCGTCCGTGAGCTTGAGTTCCTGGATGCACAGCACGTCGACGGGATTGGCTGCCAGCCAGTCCAGCACCTGCGGCAGGCGCACATTCAGGGAGTTCACGTTCCAGGTGGCTAATTTCATGATTTTCGTAGACCGTTCATTCATGCGGCTTGCGGCGGCGTCGCCCGCCACGATCCCGGTTCCAGTTGATCTTCTGGCCATGCATCCGGGGCGTGGTCGGCGGTCGCCGGGGACAGACGCAGATGATACCGTGGCTGCGCCGCCCGGGCCCGCGGCCTGTCCGCGCTGAAGCTGACTCTCAGGCTTTCAGGGCGCCATGCAGTAGCTAGCTTGAGGCCCTATAAAAAGAGCTGGGTTGGGCGAACAAAGGGGGCGCGGCGTTAGATATTCGATCTTCCATTAATAATAATTTTTCTCAATAGATTGAGTTATTTCAAGTCACCATAGATCTGTGCGCGGAGGCACTTCGATGTTCATGGGTTCGCAGGGGGCGGGGCTTGGAGACGTTTTCATTGCACATCGGGCGCAGCTGCGTCGCATCGCGCAAAGAATCGTCGGCACGCCGGAGATCGCGGATGAAGTGACGCAAGACGCCTACCTGAAGCTCATTGAAGGGTCATGCGCGCGCGACGTCAGCGAACCTTTTGGTTACTGCTGCCAGGTGGTCCGTAATCTGGCGTTGGACCATTGCCGCCGTCAGGCCGTCGAATCCACGTATCGCATTTATACGGACGATGGGGAATTGCCGCAGGTCGCTGGCGGCTGCGTGCCGGAGCGTCGCTTCCAGGAGCGGCAGGTGATCGATGCCATCGACCAGATCCTCGGCACCTTGCCGCCCAGGACGCGGCGCGCCTTCGAACTCTATAGGCTCGGCGGTTTGACGCAACGTGAGGTGGCGCGGCAAATGGGCTGCTCGGCCACGCTTGTGAACTTTATGCTCCGGGATGCCACTGAGGCCGTCGCCAGCTGCCGCGATTTGTTGGAGGTCTGAGTCCGCAGGCATCGGGCTGCGCAGTTGCGCCTTGGGCTTGGTTGGCGCAAGCATGCGGTTCGGACGGTATGCCGCCGCCCAAAGAAGTTATCGTGGATAGCCTTTTCCTATACCATAGCGCCGACTAGCCATTCAGGCCCGACGGTAGCCAATGGGCGATGACATCGATTCGAAGCAAGACCCGGTCTGGGATGCTGCCTGGTCCTGGGTGCTGCGCCACCACGAGCACGATAGCTTCGACGCAAACGCTGAAGCCGAATTGGTGCAATGGCTTGCCGTCGATGCGGCCCATCGTCAGGCCTACGACAAGGCCGGCCGCCTGTGGTTGATGGTGGGCTTGGTTCCTCCCGCGAACGATATCGATATCCCCGGCGCCGAGGAGCGCGGCGGCAAGGCCTAGTTTTCAGGCTTGTTTTCGCCACGTTTGCAGCCATCGACGCCGTGCCGCTGTGAGCGGTTTGCATCTCCTTCCCCCCGCACGCTCGATCAGCGCCGCATTCGCAAGGATGCGCTTGCACATGTTCGCGCGCTGCGTGACCGGCGGCTGGCGCGCTGTCGACGGCGTCAAGGGAGGCAAGAAAACCGTTCTCGATTATGTCGAGAAGACTTGGACCGACATGCGGCCGCTGTCGCCGCGCAGGTGGATGGACGAACAATCTGCGGCGATGCAAGGCCGGCCATGGCATGGCAAGCCACGACGACCGCTATTTCCATCTGGCCGACCGCCTGATACGGATGGAGAACGGTCAGATCACGGCGATCGAAACGTCGGTTGCAGGGGATCTGGCGAAGTTGGCGCCCGCCGAGCTGGTTGCCGTGCAATGAGAGGCTGTCGTTCCTCGGCGTTGCCCAGATAGTTTATGTGTGAATTTTTATTTCCACCCTGAGTGGATGGCGCAGCCTGGGATGGCTCGCTCCAGGCCGCGGGCGGGGAAGTACACAAAATGTTCTATTTTTTGCGGTTTTCTAATGCCTGAGAATTGACGCGGCGTCTACGCTCCCTACAGTTTCCTGAACGGAGAGGAGTATGAAGCCCCTTGATTTGGATCAGGTTCCTCCTGGCGCGGCCGGAGTTCCCGGCATCCCCATCGTCGGCTGGCTGTTGGACGGGCCGCAGCCCGAGTTCACCGATATCGTCAGCGTTGCCCGCCAATGGATGGCGGACGGGCAGCGCGTGTCCGAAGTGGTGCGGGCGCAGGACTGCCGGGGAGCGCCCGCGACGGGGCCTGGGCTCATCCTGATGCGCGCCTGCGGCCTCGCGGGAAAGCGCTCGGGCGCGGAGAGAAAACAATGAAAACCGGAGTGATCAGGCTCAACGGGCATCAGCTCGAATATGAACTCAGGCCGCTGGCGGCGCAGCAAGGCTACGAAGCCTGGGTACGCACCGCGCCAGGCCGCGAATGGACGCGGATAGGCGTGGGCGATTCCGCCTTCGTGAGCGAGGATGCCGCGCTCAAGGGCATCAAGTACGCCGCAGTGGAAATCAGCGCGCGACGGCTGCAGGCCTAGGGTTTGCCGGCCCATGGCGCGTCAGGCCGTCGCGTCTTGCATCAGCCTTTTACCAGCCCGCCGTCGACGATCAGGTTCTGTCCGGTCACCGCGCGCGACCAGGGGCTGGCGAAGAACAGCACGGCGTCGGCGAATTGCTCGGGCGTGGTGACTTCGCGCAGCGGCGTGCCCGCGGCAATCATGTCGAAGACCGCGTCCGGCGTGGCCGCCGAGGCGTCGGTGGTGCGCAGCAAGCCGCCCGAAACCATATTGACGGTAATGCCATCGGCCCCCAATTCATGCGACAAGGTGCGGGTGAAAGCCAGCAGCGCGGCCTTGGCCGCGGTGTAGTCGTGGTACGGCACCACCGGGTTCTGGACCAGGTTGGTGCCGACGTTGATGATGCGTCCGCCGCCAGCTGTCCGCATGCCGGGCAGGGCTGCCTGCGTGGTGTTGAGCGCGGCGCGCACGCTGCCTTCCAGCTGCGCGTTCATCTGTGTCCAGTCCAGTGCGCCGGCATGCGGACGGGCGTCGCCGTTGAACTGGAAGGCCGGCAGGGCGTTGTTGACGACCGTGGCAACGGGCTGGCCGAAATGCTTGGCGGCCTGCGCGAACATGGCGGCGACGGCGGCCGGGTCGCGCACGTCGGCCTGCAGCGCGATGGCGCGGTCCGGCGCGCTGGCGGCCAGCGCCTGCGCGCGTTCGGCGCTGTTCAGATAGTTGACGACGACCTTGGCGCCTTCGCGCAGGAAGGCGCGGGCGATGGCGGCGCCCAGGCCGCGGCTGGCGCCGGTGACGACGACGAGTTGCTGGTTCAGGTCCAGGGAGGGGCGTTGCTGCGATGACATGTCGTTAAGGCTTCCTGCTCAGTGTTCCGAGCCGCTGTTCAGCATGCGGCTGCGGGCTTTTTCAATATGGGCGCGCATGACGTTGCGTGCGCCTTCGGCGTCCTGTTCCTGGATCAGCCGGTAAATGTGGCGGTGTTCCTCGATGGCGGCGCGGGTGCGCTTCCAGGGTTCGCTGTGGACCAGGTGGCGCATGACGTTCACGGCGTGGCTGACGTCGTACTCCAGGGACTTCAGCACCTGCACGAAGCGCTGGTTGCTGGTGGCCGCGGCGATGGCGCGGTGGAATCCGTAATCGTGATGGTGGGCGATGGCGCCGGAAGCGTCGGCTTCTTCGTAGCCGGTCAGCATGCGGTCCATTTCGCGCAGGTCTTCGTCGGTGCGGCGCAAGGCGGCCAGGTAGGCGCATTCGGGCTCGATCACCATGCGCAGTTCCAGGCCTTCCAGGATGTGGCCAACGCGGCGCGCCGGGTCCACCGCGGGCATGCCGCCCATCAGGTCGGGCTTTGCGCGCACGTAGGTGCCCGAGCCGCGGATGGAGTCCACCAGCTGGTCTTCGCGCAGCCGATCCAGCGCCTGCCTGACCACTGGCCGCGATACCTCGAACAGCGCGGCCAGCTCCAGTTCCGTCGGCAGCTTGTTGCCGGGCGCGATCTTGCCGGTGGCAATGGCATAGAACAGGCTTTCGTAGACGCGCTCCGCAAAGCGCTCGGCGCGCACGTAGCCCAGGCCCGAGGCCACTTCCGCCAGCACGTCCAATTCCGGCCGGGGGCGGTCCACGGCTTGCAGCAGCGATTCCAGCTGTGGATCCCGCACATTGCTCATCGTCATTCCTACATGCATTGCCGGGCTTGTCAGTCACCATGACAAATCCGGGGTGGCGTTAAGCCGCTGAATTATTAGGGATTACCCGAGGTGACCAGGAAATATCCTGACTCTTGGGACAAAAGCTGTCAATTCAATTGACAAGTTGCGGGCCGCTCCCGTACCTTGACCCGAAACCAAAACGCAATCCGCGCGCGACGCCATATCCCCGCAACCGGCCGTCCGGCCGCTACTTTACTCCGCACATCGTGACTCAGAAGAACTTTATCGCCAACCAATGGGTGGCAGCCGCCACCGGTGAAACCATTCCCGTCCTGAACCCGTCCGATGGCAAGCCCTTCGAGGCGATCGCGCGCTCGGGCGCCGCGGACGTGGATCGCGCGGTGACCGCGGCGCGCGAGGCTTTCGAAGGGGAGTGGGGCCAGATGGCGCCCGCCGCGCGCAGCCGCCTGCTGATGCGCATCGCCTTCGCGCTGCTGGACCGCCAGGAAGAACTGGCACAGCTGGAATCGGCGGACACCGGCAAGCCCATCAAGCAGGCACGCGCCGATGCCGCCGCCGTGGCGCGCTACTTCGAGTTCTATGCCGGCGCGGTCGACAAGCTGCATGGCGAGACCATTCCCTACACCCCGGGCTTCACCGTGCTGACGGTGCGCGAAGCGCACGGCGTCACCGGCCACATCGTGCCCTGGAACTACCCGCTGCAGATCTTCGGCCGCAGCGTGGGCGCGGCTCTGGCCGCCGGCAACGCCTGCGTGGTCAAGCCGGCGGAAGACGCCTGCCTGTCGCTCCTGAAGCTGGCGGAGATCGCCGCCGAAGTCGGCCTGCCGGCCGGCGCGCTGAACATCTGCACGGGTTATGGCCATGAAGCCGGCGCGGCGCTGTCCGCCCACCCGGGCATCGACCATATCTCGTTCACCGGTTCGCCGCAGACGGGCAAGATGGTGGCGCATGCCGCCGCCGAGAACCATGTGCCGGTCACGCTGGAACTGGGCGGCAAGTCGCCCCAGATCGTGTTCGACGACGCCGACCTGGACGCCGCCATGCCGGTGCTGCTGGCGGCCATCATCCAGAACGCGGGCCAGACCTGCTCGGCCGGCAGCCGCGTGCTGATCCAGCGCGGCGTGTACGAAACGGTGCTCAAGCGCCTGTCCGACGCGTTTTCGGCCACCGTCACCGGTCCGGCCGCGGCCGACCTGGACGTGGGTCCGCTGATCAACGCGCGCCAGCAGGACCGCGTGCGCGGCTTCCTGGCTGAAGCCGAGGCCGAAGGCATGAAGGTCGCCGCCCGCGGCAAGTTGAAGGAAGGCACGCCCGAGGCCGGTTTCTACCAGCCGCCCGTACTGTTCCGCGACGTGCCGCCCAACAGCCGCCTGGCGCAGGAAGAAGTCTTCGGTCCGGTGCTGGCCGCCATGGTGTTCGACACCGAGGAAGAGGCGCTGGAAATCGCCAATGGCACGCTGTACGGCCTGGTGGCCGGCGTCTGGACCCGCGACGGCGGCCGCCAGCTGCGCCTGGCGCGCAAGCTGCGCGCCGGTCAGGTGTTCATCAACAATTACGGCGCCGGCGGCGGCGTGGAGCTGCCCTTCGGCGGTTCGCGCCAATCGGGCTACGGCCGCGAGAAGGGCTTTGAAGCGCTGTACGGCTTCACCACCCTGAAGACGATCGCCATCCGCCACTGATCCTGGCTTGCGGGCAGTCCGGCCCCTGGCAAAATATCGGTTAACGTTGATGTTTTGCTTCAGGGGCCCGGCCCCGCATTCAGGATCCGTATGTTCACCGGTATTGTTCAAGGCACCGCGAAGATCGCCAAGATCGCGGATCGCGAAGGCCTGCGCACTTTCACGCTGGATTTCCCCCCTGGTTTTTGCGTGGACCTGGCCATCGGCGCCAGCGTGTCCACCGATGGCGTCTGCCTGACCGTCACGGAAATCCTGTCCGAGAACCAGGCGACTTTCGACGTCATGCTGCAAAGCCTGGCCATCACCACCCTGGGCAGCTACCAGGAGGGCGACCGCGCCAACGTCGAGCGGGCCGCCAAGGATGGCGCCGAGATCGGCGGCCATCCCTTGTCCGGGCACGTGGACTTCACCTCTGAAGTGGTGATGGTGAAGTCATCCGACACCAACCGTCTGATGCGCTTCAGCATCCCCGAGGCTTTCCGCAAGTATGTCTTCGCCAAGGGCTATATCGCCATCAACGGCGCCAGCCTGACCGTATCGGAAGTCAATCGCGCCGAGGGCTGGTTCGAGGTCTGGCTGATTCCGGAAACCCGCCGCATGACGGTGTTCGAGGACAAGCAGGTGGGCGATTTCGTCAACATCGAAATCGAACGCAGCACCCAGGTGGTGGTCGATACCGTGCGCGAAACCGTGCAGGAAAGCCTGGGCAGGCTGCAGCCGCTGCTGGAAGCCATCCTGAAGGAAAAGGGCCTGACGCTGGAAGACTTCGTCAGTCCGCAGGGCAAGCTGAAGTAGTGAGCGGGGGCGGGGCAGGCCGCGCCTGGCCCCTCAGCCGGAAAGCCGGGCCGAAGTCAGATCGGTCAGCACGCCATTTTCCAGGACGGCCATCGTCAACCTGTCGACCGTGCCGCGGATTTCGAGTCCGTTGCGGTTGAGTTCGTCGCACAGCGATTTCATCAGTGCGCGATTGGTGGACGACCCCATGGTGATGTGCGGCACATAAGGAATGTCCAGGCGCAAGGTCGGCGCCAGCACCTGGCGGTACAGGGCGTCATGCAGGCGCGACAGCTGGCTGTGGCCTTCATCGGGAACCAGGTACGCATAAGCGTGCGCGGAGTCGGCGCCCAGCATGGCGTAGCGGCATACGAAGTCTATCGGGCCGAGCAGGCCGGCGACTTCTTCGAGGTGCTGCTGGTAGGCCTGTTCGTCGATGCCCGCGCAGCCAAATGCCATGGTGAAGTGCGCTTGCACCAGCGGATGCTGGCCGTCATGCTGGCGCCGGCACTCCTCGATGAACGCGGAGTCCGGCGCGCTGAGGCGCGGATAGGCGAGCGTGTGGAGCTTTTTCATGCCTCCAGTCTGCCACTGCGTCGCGCGAAAGCAAACCCCGCCGGCTGGCGGCGGGGTGGGGGGGCTCAGTCAGAGAACGGCTTGCCTTGCGGACGCACGCGGATGCCGGGCTGCAGCCGGGTCCAGGGCAGGTCGGCCGGGTCGGCCTGCATCGGGCCGGGCGCCTTGGCCACCAGCACTTCGTGGGCGATGGGCTGGAAGTCCGCACGGAAGTGCACGGAACTCTTCACCACCAGTATCGCCATCTCCTCGGGCTGCACGCCGCCGACGCGGAACAGGTTGCGGTCCAGCATCTGCGACTTGGTGGCGCTGACCACCACCCGCACGCCGCCGATCCGCAGGCCGGCCACGGCTTCCAGGTCGACGTCCATGCCGTTCATCATCGGTCCGTCAAAGCGCAGCTTGCCGGGCGACAGGGTTTCGACCACGAATTCGCCTTCGAAAGCCGAATCGCCTGCCACGCCGGATTGGCCGCCCAGGCTCAGCCGGACCTTGCCGCCGACGCCGGCCGCCGTGGCCTGGCGCACCGCCTCGGGGTCGTAGAACAGCCCCAGCGCCGCATTCTGGGCGTCGGCCTGAACCAGCGCACGCAGCATGCCGGTGGTGTTGGCGTCGCCGCCCGCGCCCGGATTGTCCTGCGTGTCGGCGATGACCACCGGGCGCGACGCGCCCGCCGCCAGGGCCTGCGCGCGGCGCACGGCCTCGGACGGTTCGAGGAAGTCGGGCGACCATTGCGGCTCCAGTTCCAGCACGCGCTGGTACAGGGTTTCGGTCACGCTTTCGACGGCTGCCGCATCGGTGCCGTAGGCCCAGACCACCGGGCCGCACTCGGGGAAGTCGGCCGCCGGAAAACCCGGCGCGAACGAGATGGAGGTCACGCCGGGCGTCCGCTCCAGGCGTTCCAGCAGTTCGTACACGCCTTGCGAGGGCTGCAGCATCGTGCACATGCCATTGATGGGAATCAGGAAGGGCAGGCGGCGCTCGCTGCGGTGCCAGTTGCCGCCGGCCGCGATGCGGGCCAGCAGCAGGCGCGCCGCGTGCACGCCGGTATCCGCCATGTCCACGTGCGGGTAGGTGCGGAACGCGGCCAGGCCGTCGGCTTCATGCAGCATCTGCGCGGTCACGTTGGCGTGCAGGTCCAGGCTGGCGACTACCGGAACCGTCGGGCCGACGATCTGGCGCATGCGCGCCAGCAGTTCGCCTTCGCCGTCATCGAGGTGCTCGGCCACCATGGCGCCGTGCAGGTCCAGATAGACGGCGTCATAGGCGCCCTTGCGGGCGGCGTCCAGGATTTCGCCGGCGATCCGTTCGTAGGCGTCGCGCGTCACGTGCGCGGACGGGCTGGCGCCGGCCCAGATCACGGTTTCCATGGTGTGGCCCTGCGCGGTCATCGCGTTGATGAAGCCGCCGGCGGGGATGTTGACCTCGCGCAGCGCCAGCATGTCCTTGCCGCGCACCATGGCGGGGAAGCCTTCGCCGCGCACGAAGTTGTCGTAGGCGGCGAGCGACGGCGCGAAGGTGTTGGTTTCGTGCTGGAAGCCAGCAACCAGAATATGCATGATCGTTTCCTGTGAGTTGGACTTCAGGCGCGGGCGGGCGCGGAACGGGGCGGACGGTTCACCAGCAGGAGCAGGGCGCCTGCCACCAGCAAGGCGGAAATCACGTACAGGCCGCCAGCCAGCGTGCCGGTGGCTTCCTTGGACCAGCCGATGATGGACGGGCTGAGGAAGCCGCCGAGCAGGCCGATGCTGTTGATGAGGGCGATGCCGCCGGCTGCTGCCTCTCCTTTGAGGTACTGCGAAGGAATCGCCCAGAATACCGTGTACGAGGCCCACATGAAGCCCGTGGCGAGCGTGATGGCCGTCAGGGATAGCGCGAATTGCGTCGGCGCGGCGGTGGCGATGCAGAGCGACACGCCGGCCAGCAGGGCGGGCACCAGGGTGTGCCAGCGCCGTTCCTGCATGCGGTCCGAGCTGCGCGCGAACCACAGCATGAAGGCGGCCGCCGCGATGTACGGAACGGCGGAATACAGGCCGATTTCCATAGTGTCCTGCACGCCGGCCAGCTTGAGCAGCGTGGGCAGCCAGAAGCTGACGGCATAGATGCCGCAAATCAGGCAGAAGTACGTCAACGCCATGCGGTAGATGGCGGGATCGCGCAGCACCTGCTTGAAGGCATGCTTCTGCTGCGCGCCTCGGGTTTCCAGGTCGGCGGCCAGCAGCGCCTTTTCATCGGCGCTGAGCCACTTGGCCTCGGCGGGCTTGTCGTCCAGGTAGCGGTAGGCGATCACGCCCAGCAGCACGCAGGGCAGGCCTTCCAGCAGGAACATCCATTGCCAGCCGTCCAGGCCGTGCGCGCCCGAGAACGCGGTCATGATCCAGGCGGATACCGGACCGCCGACGATGCCGCCGATGGGGCCGGCCAGCATCACCACCGCCATGACGCCGGCCATGCGCGACTGCGAATACCAGTAGGTCAGGTAGAAGATCATGCCGGGCGCGAAGCCGGCTTCGAACACGCCCAGCATGAAGCGCAGGATGTAGAAGCTCCATTCGCCCTGCACGAACAGCATCGAGGCGGAGGTCAGGCCCCACAGCACCATGATGCGGCTGATCGTGCGGCGCGCGCCGATGCGGGTCAGCAACAGGTTGCTGGGCACTTCGAAGATGACGTAGCCCAGGAAGAAGATGCCGGCGCCCAGGCCGTAGACGGCGTCGGAGATGCCGATGTCCTGCTGCATCTGCAGCTTGGCGAAGCCGATGTTGATGCGGTCCAGGTAGGCAAAGACGTAACAGAGCAGCAAGAAGGGCAGCAGGCGCCACGTGATCTTGCGATAGAGCGGGGCCAGGCGCGGGTCCGCGCCCGGCGTGGTCGGATGGGGCATTGCATGTCTCCTCGCGCGGGTCTGGCGCCCGCGGTGGCTGGGGTTGGGCCGGAATCCTCATGGCTTCCGGGCCGCCATATTGGAAGACTGCGGCGTTCCGAACAATGACCGGGGTGATAAATTATCGTTGCCCTATGGGCAACACTCGAATCACTTTCAACTGGCGCGGCCTAGCGCCCCAGGAATGCGGGATATGCAGGAAATCAGCCAGGTCCGCCTGAAGTACTTCAACGAGGTCATGGCCTGCGGCTCGATACGGGGCGCGGCCGACAAGCTGGATACGGCGGCCTCGGTCATCAGCCGGCAGATCCAGCTGCTGGAAAAGGAGCTGGGCGTGCAACTGTTCGAGCGGCGCTCGCGCGGACTGACGCCCACCGAGGCCGCCGACATGCTGCTGGAGTACCACCGCGGCTGCCGCGCCCAGCAGGAACACCTGAACGCGCGCCTGCAGGAATTGCGCGGCATGCAGCGCGGCAACGTGCAGCTGATGATCAGCGAAGGCTTCATCGACGGCTTGATGGAGCACGTGGTCGGACCGTTCTGCATCGAATATCCGCAGATCAACATCAGCGTCAACGTCGGTTCGGTCAACGAGGTGGTCGAGGCGGTGGCTTCGGACGCGGCCCACATCGGGCTGGCCTACAACCCGCCGGTGGACCCGCGGCTGCGCTGCCGCGCCAGCCGCAAGCATCCGGTCTGCCTGCTGGCGGGCCGCGGCCACGCCTTGGCCTCGCGTCCAGGGCCGCTGACCATCGCCGACATCATGCCGTATCCCTTCGCGCTGATGTCCGCGCCCTACGGGCTGCGCCAGGCGGTGGACCTGCTGGAATTCACCGAGCGCATCCACCTGACGCCCAGCCTCACCACCAATTCGCTGCGCGTACTGAAGCAGTACGCAATGACGGGGGCCGGCGTGACGCTGATGCCGAACCTGGGCGTGCATCATGAGCTGGCCAGCGGCGAACTGGTGGCGATTCCGATCGCGCATCCCATCCTGAGCGCGCCCGAATGCCAGGCGCTCCTGCGGCTGGGAAGGCCGCTGTCGTCCGCCGCCAATGAGGTCATGCGGCGCATCGAACAACGCCTGCCGGCGTTCTCGGGCGGCTGAGCGCCAGCGCGTCGGGCCGCGCCCGCTTACAATGGGCGCACTTTCGGAGGTATCACCATGTCGGTCACAACCGATATCAAAATACGCCCCCTGGAGCGTGGCGACCTGCACTTCGTGCACAAGATCAACAATAACGACGTCATCATGCGTTATTGGTTCGAAGAGCCCTACGAGGCCTACGACGAACTGGTCGCCCTGTATGACCGCCACTTGCACGACCAGAACGAGCGGCGCTTCATCATCGAGCACGACACCGGGCAGCCCGCCGGCCTGGTCGAGCTGGTGGAAATCGACTACATCCACCGCCGCGCCGAATTCCAGATCATCATCGCGCCCAGCTATCAGGGCCGGGGCTACGCCAAGGCGGCGACGCGCATCGCGGTGGGCTATGCCTTTCGCGTGCTGAACCTGCACAAGGTCTATCTGGTGGTGGACAAGGACAACACCGCCGCCGTGCACATCTACGAGCGCTGCGGCTTCCAGATCGAAGGGCTGTTGAAGGAAGAGTTCTTTTCCAACGGCGGCTACCGCGACGCCTACCGCATGGCCCTGCTGCAGCACGACCATCTGCGCGATGTGGGGCCTGGCGCGCCGGATGCGCCGGTGCTGCGCGACTGGCCGCAGGAAGAGCAGGCGGGCTGAGGCGGGCATGGTTGCCAGCAAAGCGTCGGGCAGAGTTGCCCGGCGCTTGTTCCTTGCCGGCTGGGCGGCGTCAGCCTTCGCGGCCCGAAACGCTTTCCCAGTTCAAGCCGAATTTCAGCAGATATTTGCGCAGGCGGTCAGCATCGTTGACCACGGTGCGTTGCGCGCGCGAGCGGTTGTACAGCTTGCGTCCCGCCTCGGACAGCGAGTCCGATTGCCGGCACACGCCGATGACGGCTTGGAGCTGCAGGCGATCGAACAGGTCGAGGCCATCGGCCGCGTCGGCGGGCAGCAGCGCGTCCAGGCGCGTCCTGTCGCCGTCGCGGTCCGCGGGCGCGCCGCGCTGCCATAGCCAGTTCAGACGCTGGATCTCGGCTTCCACCAGTTCCAGCGGGATCCGGCCGCCGTCCGCCAGCGTCGCCAGCCGCGTGATACTGGCCGACAGGTCGCGGAAGTTGCCGATCCATTTGGCCTCGGACGATCTGGCGAACTTCAGGTAGCGCGTGCGCGCTTCGGCGTTGAACCGGACCACGGCGCCGGTTTCCTCGGCGGACCGCATGAGCAGGTGGTCGACGTTGGGCTCGATGTCCTCGGGCCGCTGCGCCAGTCCGGGCAGGTCATAGGACCACAGGTTGATGCGCGCATACAGGTCTTCGCGGAAGCGCCCCTGCGCCACGTCCACGCGCAGGTCGCGGTGGGTGCCGGCGATCAGCTGGAAGTCGCTGCTGGTCTCGCGGTCGCTGCCCATGGGCAGGAAGCGCTTTTCTTCCACGGCCTTGAGCAGCATGGCCTGCTCGTCCAGGCCGAGTTCGCCGATTTCGTCCAGGAACAGCACGCCCTGGTGGGCCGTGCGCAGCAGGCCAGCCCGGTCCGCGGCCGCGCCGGTGAAAGCGCCTTTTTTGTGGCCGAACAGCGTCGAGGCGGCGCCGTCGCCGCGCAGCGTGGCGCAATTGACCTCGACGAATTCGCCCTGGACCTGGTGACGGGACTTCTTCAATTCGTACATGCGGCGCGCCAGGTGCGACTTGCCCGCGCCGGTGGGGCCGGTCAGCAGGATGGGCGCCTGCGAGCGCACCGCCACCCGTTCTATCTCTTCGATCAGCGTATTGAACGCCTTGTTGCGCGTGGCAATGCCGCTCTTGAGGAATTGCAGCGCGTCCTCGCGCGCCTGGCTGAAGCGGCGGGCCAGCACGTCGTAGCGCGACAGGTCCAGATCGATCAGCGTGTACTTGCCGGGACCTTCGCCCGCCTGCTTCCTGGGCGGCGCGGTCTGCAATAGCACGCCAGGAATGGCGCGCGACTCCACCATCAGGAACATGCAGATCTGCGCGACGTGCGTGCCGGTGGTGATGTGCGCCCAGTACTGCTCGCGCTCCGGGTCGAAACGATAGCCGCGCGTCCAGTCGTAGAGCGCCCCGTACATTTCGCCAAAATCCCAGGGATCGGCGAAGTCCATCGGGATCAGGTTCACGATGGTGTCGGGCGACAGGTTGGCGATGTCCTGCTGCATCACCTGGGCCAGCGCCTTGTAGCGCGTCGGATAGAACAGCTCGAGCCTGTGGATCAGCGTGTCTTCGTGCTGGACCAGCGATACCGTGGGCCGCCATTTCGCCCAGCGGCCTGCACCCTGGCCGGCATCCAGCTGGGTGCCGAGGAAGCCGATGACGACGTTCTTCTTTTGCATAGTTTTTTGGATAAAAGACTAGCTAATATTCTATATAAATCCTAGAGACGATGAGATGAGATTTTCTTCCTGCCCGTTTTGGAAATTAATTAATAGTTAAAAATCAATGGCTTGAGAAAAATTTCCGAGCGATCTGGCAAAGTTGGCACGCCCTTTGCATAAGGAGATGCATAGACAACGAATCGCATGCAAGAAGGAGAACGCTCCATGGTCAACACGCAACTCTTCCAATCCCTGCGCGGCGCGCTGCTGCCGGCAGCCTTGGACGCCAATCAGGAACGGGCGCCGGCCTATGAATTCGGCCCGCGCCATCAACTGGCCCAGCTTGCCGTTACCGGCTGCCTGCGCCAGACGTTCTACGCCCAGGCGCAGGATCAGCTGGATCGCGTGCTGGCACTGGCCGCGAGCGTAGATCCGGCCTTCGTGGCCAAGACGGCGATCCATGCCCGCGAATCCGGCTACATGAAGGACATGCCGGCGCTGCTGGCCGCAATCCTGGCCGTGCGCGACCTGAGCCTGCTGGCCCAGGTGTTCCCGCGAGTGGTGGACAACGGCAAGATGCTGCGCAACTTCGTGCAGATCCTGCGCAGCGGGGCCGTGGGCCGCAAGTCGCTGGGCACTCGGCCGAAAAAGCTGGTGCAGCGCTGGTTGCTGCACGCCACGGAAAAGCAGTTGCTGAACGCGGCCGTGGGCAATGCGCCGTCGCTCGCCGACGTGGTGAAGATGGTGCATCCCAAGCCTGCCGAGGCCTGGCGCGCGGCCTGGTTCGCCTGGCTGATCGGCAAGCCCTATGACGAAGCCGCGTTGCCGCCCGCGACGCAGGCGTTTGAGCGCTACAAGCGCGATGCCACGGGCGTGCCGCCGGACGTGCCGTTTCAGATGCTGACCTCGCTCGAGATGAGGCCGGCGCAGTGGGCCCAGGTCGCGCGGGCCGGGTCCTGGCAGATGGTGCGCCAGAACCTGAATACCTTTGCGCGCCACGGGGTGTTCGAACTGCCGGGCATGGCGAAGGCCATTGCCGCCAAGCTGCGCGATCCGCAGGCCGTGGCCCAGGCGCGGGTGTTGCCGTACCAGCTCATGTCGGCCTTCAAGGCGACGGGCGAGGCGGTTCCGGCGGTGGTGCGGGATGCGCTGCAGGACGCGATGGAGCTGGCGATCGCCAACGTGCCCCGCTTCAGCGGTCGTGTGGTCGTGTGTCCCGACGTGTCGGGTTCGATGCAGTCCGCGGTAACGGGCTGGGCCGGGTCGGCGACGTCGGCGGTGCGCTGCATCGACGTGGCGGCCTTGGTGGCGGCCGCCGTGCTGCGCAAGAACGGCCGCGCCCGGGTGCTGCCGTTCGAGTGCGACGTGGTCGATGTGCGGCTGAACCCGCGCGATTCGGTCATGACCAACGCCCAGAAGCTGGCTGAAGTCGGCGGAGGCGGCACCAGCTGCAGCGCGCCGCTGGCTTGCCTGAACCGGGAACGGGCCAAGGTGGACCTGGTGATCCTGGTCTCGGACAACGAGTCCTGGATGGATGCGCGGCGCCAGGGAGCGACCGAAACCATGCGCCAGTGGGAGGCGCTGAAACAGCGCAACCCGCGCGCGCGGCTGGTGTGTATCGATATCCAGCCGCAGGCGACCACGCAGGCGGCGGAGCGTTCCGACATTCTGAACGTGGGCGGTTTTTCCGACGCCGTGTTCGAGATGGTGGCAAGCTTCGCCGAAGGACGGATGGGCGCCGAGCACTGGATCGGCGAGATCGAGGCCGTGTCGCTGGGAGTCCAGTAGGCGGCCAGGCCGCCGCAGGAAATTGATGTACCGATTACGCGCGAATGCCGGCAGGACTACATCGGATGCCACGGGGTTCAAATCCCCAGGCCGGGAAACCGGAGCAGGCTACGTCTTGCCAATCTGGTCGCGCATTGTCTTGCTCCGGAGGAGGTTCCTCCGGGGCGAGTTGGACGAATGCGGGCGGGACTACATTCCAAATTGTCCGTCTCGCCCACGAACTAGTCGTCCGTTGCTCGCCTTATGCAACAGTATTGTTCAATAGAAAAGAAGAAGATCAACATGTCGAATCAGAACTACAACGTCGAGGAAATCGCTGGCGGCGTGCCGGTGAAAATGTGGACCAAGGGCGTGCCCGTCGAAGACGACGCCAAGCGCCAGCTGGCGAACGCCGCCCATCTGCCCATCGTGTTCAAGCACATCGCGGCCATGCCGGACGTGCACTTGGGCATCGGCGCGACCGTGGGATCGGTGATCCCGACGGTCAAGGCCATCATCCCGGCGGCGGTGGGCGTGGACATCGGTTGCGGCATGATGGCCGCCAAGACCACGCTGCGCGCCGAGGACCTGCCCGACAACCTGGGCCCGCTGCGTGCGGCCATCGAGCAGGCCGTGCCGCACGGCTCGGCGCCGCGCGGACGTCGCGACACGGGCAGCTGGGAGAACCCGCCCGTGTCGGTGGACCAGGTCTGGGCCACGCTGGCAGACGAGTTCGATGCCTTGTGCGAGCTGCATCCGCGCCTGCGCAACACCAACAACCGCAAGCACCTGGGCACGCTGGGCACGGGCAATCACTTCATCGAGGTTTGCCTGGATGAGGCGGGCTTTGTGTGGTTCATGCTGCACTCTGGTTCGCGCGGCGTGGGCAACGCCATCGGCACGCATTTCATCGAGCTGGCCAAGAAGGACGCGCAGCGCCACCAGAGCAATCTGCCGGACGAGAACCTGGCCTACTTCGAGGAAGGCGCCCAGTATTTCGGCCACTATGTGCGCGCGGTGTCGTGGGCGCAGCAGTTCGCGCTGCGCAACCGCGAGGTGATGATGGCCAACCTGATCGCGACGGTGCGCAAGGTCATCGCCAAGCCCTTCGAGTCGCACGTGGAGGCGGTGAACTGCCACCACAACTACGTGCAGCGCGAACGCCACTTTGGCGAGGACGTGTTCGTGACCCGCAAGGGCGCGGTCAGCGCCAAGCGCGGCGAACTGGGCATCATCCCGGGCAGCATGGGGGCGCGCAGCTACATCGTGCGCGGCCTGGGCAACCCGGAGAGCTTCGAGAGCTGCAGCCACGGCGCGGGCCGCGTCATGAGCCGCACCAAGGCAAAGAAGATGTACACGGTGCAAGACCAGGTCCGCGCAACAGAAGGCGTGGAATGCCGCAAGGACGCCAATGTCATCGACGAAATTCCGATGGCCTACAAGGACATCGACGCCGTCATGGCGGCGCAGCGCGACCTGGTGGAAGTGGTGCACACCCTGAAGCAGGTGGTGTGCGTGAAAGGCTGACGGAGCGGGGCGCGGGCCCCATTCCCCAAGGAGAAGAACATGAAGCAGGAAAGCGTCATGAGCGCGCATCCGGTGTCGGACGACATGCGCGCGCTCATCGCCGAGAAACTCGCCGACATCGAGCGCCAGCACCAGGTGACGGTGCTGTACGCCTGCGAGTCGGGCAGCCGGGGCTGGGGTTTCGCCTCGCCCGATAGCGACTACGACGTGCGTTTCGTCTACGTGCACCGGCTGTCCTGGTACCTGACCGTGCTGCCGGGGCGCGACGTCATCGAACAACCCATCAGCGGCGACCTGGACATCAACGGCTGGGACCTGCGCAAGACCCTGGGACTGCTGCGCGATTCCAATCCCACGCTGCTGGAATGGCTGCGTTCGCCCATCGTCTATCGCGCCGTCGAGCCCTGGGCGCCGCGCTTGCGGGCGCTGGCCGAAGAGGAGTTCTCGCTGGTCCGCGGCTATCACCATTACGTGTCCATGGCCCGCAAGAATCTGCGCGAGCATCTGCTGGGCGAGGTCGTGCGCTACAAGAAGTACCTGTACGTGCTGCGGCCGCTGCTGGCGGCGCGCTGGATCAGGGACGGACGCGGTGCGCCGCCCATGCGCTTTGCCGAGCTGGCGAGCGCGACGCTGACCGACCAGGCGCTGCTCGATGAACTCAACGCCTTGCTGGAGGTGAAGATGCGCGCCGGAGAGGCCGCGACCAGCCCGCGCTGGCCGGGCCTGCACGACTTCATCCTGCGCGAGTTGGAAACGGCGCAGGCGCACGTTCCGGTTGCGGGCGACAGGCCGGACCTGTCGCGGCTGGATCAGTACCTGCACGATGCCGTCCTGCATTTCGATGCCGGACCCGAGTGAAACAGAATTGGATGTGTATGAAAGTGATAGAAATCGACGGGGCCGCCGGAGAGGGCGGCGGCCAACTCCTGCGGACGTCGCTGGCGCTGTCCATGTGCACGGGCCAGCCGTTCGCCATGACCCGCATCCGGGCGGGGCGGGCCAAGCCCGGGCTGATGCGGCAGCATCTGGGCTGCGTCAACGCCGCGGCCGAGATCAGCGGCGCGCGCACGCAGGGCGCGGAATTGAACTCGCAGTCGCTGAGCTTCGCGCCAGGCAAACCGCGGGCGGGTGACTACCGTTTCCATCTGGGCACGGCGGGCAGTTGCGGACTGCTGCTGCAGACGCTGTGGCCGGCCCTGATGATGGCGGACGCGCCCAGCCGCCTGTCGCTGGGCGGCGGCACGCATAACCCGGCCGCGCCGCCGTTCCATTTCCTGGCGCGCAGCTATGCGCCCCTGCTGGGGCGGCTCGGCGCGCGGGCGGAACTGAACCTGCGCCGATTGGGCTTCTACCCCGCAGGCGGCGGCGAGATCGACGTCTCGATCTGGCCTGCCGCCGACGCGCTGGAGCCGTTCGACCTGACCGAGCGCGGCGCGCCCGCCGCGCGCTACGCCGAGTGTTATGCGCCAGCCCTGCCGCGCGCGGTCGCGCGGCGCGAACTGGAGCATCTGGGCGAGGCGTTGGGCTGGACCGCGGAGCAGTTGCGCGTCGCGCCCGCGCGCCAGCACGAGGGGCCGGGCAACGCGCTGCTGGCGACGCTGGAGCATGAGCACGTTTGCGAGGTCTACACCCGTTTCGGCGCCAAGGGCGTGGGCGCTGAGCAGGTGGCCCAGGAGCTGGCGCAGGACCTGCGCGGCTATCTGGACAGTGATGCGGCGCTGGGGCCGTACCTGGCGGATCAGTGGGCCTTGCCGCTGGCCCTGGCCGTCTGGCGCCGTGGCCGGCCCGCGCGCTACACCTGTACCGAACTGACCGCGCATGCGCACAGCAACTTCGCGGCCATCCAGCAGTTTTTGCCGGTGAAGTTCGCCGCCGTCCCGCAAGGCGCGGGCTGGCGCGTATCGGTCGAGCCCGCCTAGGGCGGGCTGGTCCTAGTGGGCGGCAGGCGCCGCCCGCAACAGCCGCAAGCCGTTCGCCACCACCAGCAGGCTGGCGCCCACGTCGGCGAACACCGCCATCCACAGCGTGGCGTTGCCGGTCATGGCCAAGGTCAGGAACACGGCCTTGATGCCCAGCGCCAGCGCGATGTTCTGCACCAGCACGCGATGCGTGGCGTGGGACAGGCGCAGGAAGGTGCCGATCTTGCGCAGGTCGTCGTCCATCAGGGCGACGTCGGCCGTTTCGATGGCGGTGCCGGTGCCGGCCGCGCCCATGGCGAAGCCGATGTCGGCGCGGGCCAGGGCGGGGGCGTCGTTGATGCCGTCGCCCACCATGCCGACGCGGCCGCCCGACGCCAGCTTGCTTTCGATGGCGGTCAGCTTGTCTTCGGGCAACTGGTCGCCGCGGGCTTCGTCGATGCCGACCTGTTGCGCGATGGCTTGCGCCGTGGGCGTGTTGTCGCCCGTCAGCATCAGGGTGCGCACGCCCAGGGCGTGCAGGTCCGCGATGGCGGCGGCGCTGGTCGGCTTGACCGTGTCGGCCACGGCGGCCACGGCCAGCACGCGGCTGCCGTCGGTCAGCGCGATGGCGCTCTTGCCCTGGCGTTCCAGTTCATCCAGGCGCGCTTCCAGCTTGGGGCTGGAGACGCCCAGTTCGCGCATCAGGCGGCGGTTGCCCAGCTGGAAGGTCACGCCGTCCAGCGTGGCGCTGACGCCGCGGCCGGGCAGGGCGGTGAAGTCCCGCACGTCCAGCAAGGCCGTGCCGGCGTCGCGCGCGGCATTGGCCACGGCCAGCGACACCGGGTGGTCGGAGCGGGCGGCCAGGCTGGCGGCGACCAGCGCGGCCGGTTGGCGGCTTTGGTCGGACACATCCCAATCCTGGATGTCGGTCTGCACCGGCTTGCCGTGGGTCAGCGTGCCGGTCTTGTCCAGCGCCAGCCATTTCAGGTTGCGGCCTTCTTCGAGATACACGCCGCCCTTGACCAGGATGCCGCGGCGCGAGGCCGCGGTCAGGCCGCTGACGATGCTGACCGGGGTGGAAATGACCAGCGCGCAGGGGCAGGCGATGATCAACAGCGCCAGGGCGCGGTAGATCGCGTCGAACCAGGGCTGGCTCCAGAACAGCGGGGGCAGCACCGCCACCAGCACCGCGATGCCCACCACGGTCGGCGTATAGATGCGCGAGAAGCGGTCTATGAAGCGCTGGGTCGGCGCGCGCGCGCCTTGCGCCTGTTCGACGGCGTGGATGATGCGCGCCAGCGTGGTGTTGCCCGCCGCTGCGGTGACGCGGTATTCGAAGGAGCCGGCGGCGTTCACGGTAGCCGCGTAAACCGGGTCGTTCTGTGTCTTTTCCACCGGCAGGCTTTCACCGGTGATGGGGGACTGGTCCACCGCCGAGCTGCCGCTGACGATGATGCCATCGGCCGCGATGCGTTCGCCCGGGCGCACCCGCACGATGTCGCCCACCTGCAATTTGGCGGCGGGCACTTCCAGCCAGTCGCCATTGGCCTGGCGCACGGTGGCGGTTTCCGGCGCCAGGTCGAGCAGGCCGCGGATGGCGTTGCGCGCCCGGTCCAGGGAGCGGGCTTCGATCAGTTCGGCTACGTTGAACAGGAACATCACCATGGCCGCTTCGGGCCATTGGCCGATCAGCACGGCGCCGGTGACGGCGATGCTCATCAGGGCATTGATGTTGAGGTTGCCGTTGCGCACGGCGATCCAGCCCTTGCGGTACGTGCTGACGCCGCAGGCCAGGATGGCGGCCACGGCCAGGGCCGCGGTGACGCCCAGCGGCCAGCCGGCGAAATGCGACAGTTCCGACAGCGCCGCCAGGACGCCGGAGCCGCCGATCAGCCACCAGTTCACCGGCTTGGCGGCGGGGGCGGGTGTGCCGGGGGCGTTGTCGGCCAGGGGCTCGGGCGTCATGTCCAGCGACTTGATGGCGGCCATGACGCGGTCCAGCGCGCCTTCGGCATGCACCACCGTCAGGACGCGCTGCATCAGGTTGAAGTCCAACGCGTGCACGTCGGCCATGTTGTCGAGCTTCTTGCGGATCAGCGTTTCCTCGGTGGGGCAGTCCATCTGTCCGATGCGCAGGCGCGCCAGCGACTGGCCGGGGCCGGCGGTAAGCGCGGCCGCGCCGGCGCCCGAGACGCTGAAGGGCTGGCCGTCGCCGTGGCCGCAGCAGGCGTCGCCGCCGTGGTCGTGCTTGCGACCGTGGGCGTGATCGTGGCCGGCGTGGTCGTGGCTGTGATCGTGGCCCGCGTGGCTGTGATCCGCGTGATCATGCCCCGCATGATCGTGTCCGGCATGCGCCTGGGCGTTCTTGGCGGGAGCGTCGCATGCGTCATGCGCGCAGCAGGCGCCGCCTTGCCCGGCGGGCATATGTTCGTGTTTTTTGACCGGAGGTAAAGACATCGTCCTCTGCCTTGAAATAAGCTGGTGACGCTATTCCACACCTTGGAGTTACTATAGGGTCAACCCCCTATATCAATCGGATGCGATCCGGGAGGCAGCGATGCGTATCGGCGAATTGGCCACGGCGGCCGGGACCACGGTCGAGACCGTCAGGTATTACGAGAAAGAAGGGCTGTTGCCGGCCCCGGAACGGGGGCTGAACAATTACCGCAGCTACGGCCAGCCCCATCTGGAGCGGCTGCGGCTGATTCGCAATTGCCGGGCGCTGGACATGACGCAGGACGAGATCCGCGCCATTCTGTCGCTGGCGGACAACCATCAAAGCGGTTGCGGCCCCATCAATGAACTGTTCGACGAGCACATCTCCCACGTGGACGAGCGCATCGCCGAGCTGACCCAGCTCAAGACCCAGCTCACCGAACTGCGCCAGCGCTGCCTGTCGGCCCGGCCCGACACGGAAGACTGCGGCATCCTGCATGGCCTGAGCGAAATGCAGGTCGAAGAGCGCCAGGAACGCCACACCCACCTGGGCTGACACCGGCCCTGCAAAGGGCGGCATCACGGAATACAGGCCTGATGGCCTAGGGAAAACCCGCCGCGCAAAAAGCGCGGCGGCGTCTTGTTGCGCCCAAAATCAACATGTAAGATGTCCAACATCCAACAAATAATGACAAGGCGGCGCGGTTCACCCCCCAGCGACGCCGAACAGAGAGGCAGACAAGCATGGATTCCAAGCCCTTGGGCCGATTCACCGTCCTGGACCTGACGCGAGTGCGCTCGGGACCCGCCGCCGTGCGCCAGTTCGCGGACTGGGGCGCCACCGTCATCAAGATCGAAGAGCCGGGTGACGAGCAGGACGACAAGCCGGGCGGTTCCGCCCAGTTCGCCGACTACCAGAACACCCACCGCAACAAGCGCAGCGTCACGCTGAACCTGAAGCACCCGCAGGGCCGGGCGCTGTTCCTGGACCTGGTGCGCCAGGCCGACGTGGTGGTGGAAAACTACCGGCCCAACGTCAAGTTCAAGTTGGGCATCGACTACGAGACGTTGCGCCAGGTGAACCCGCGCATCGTCTACGCCAGCGTGTCCGGCTTCGGGCAGGACGGCCCCTACGCCGGACGGCCAGGGCTGGACCAGATCGCACAGGGCATAGGCGGGCTGATGTCGGTGACGGGCGAGCCCGGCCGTGGCCCCATGCGGGCCGGGATCCCGGTGGCGGACCTGACTTCCGGCCTGTTCTGCGCCATCGGCATCTTCATCGCGCTGCTGGAGCGCGAGGTGTCGGGGCAGGGGCAGTGGGTGCAGACCTCGTTGCTGCAATCGCAGGTCTGGATGATGGATTTCCAGGCGATGCGCTGGCTGATGAACGGCGAGGTGCCGGGCCAGAGCGGCAACGACCATCCCACCAGCAGCCCGACCGGCGTGTTTCCCACCAGTGACGGCTATATGAACATCGCGGCCATGGGCAACGATATCTATGCGCGCCTGTGCCGCGTGCTGGAACTGCCGGAACTGATCGAGGACGAGCGCTTCCTGACCGTGCTGCTGCGGGCGCGCAACCGTCCGGCGCTGAACGCGGCCATCGGCGCGCGCACCGCGACCCGACGCACCGTCGAATGGATCGCGTTGATGAACAAGGAAGGCGTGCCTTGCGGTCCGATCCTGGGCATGGACCAGACCTTCGAGGATCCGCAGGTGCGCCACCTGGGACTCAGCCGCGAGATTCGCCATCCCGCGCTGGGGCCGATCTCGGTGGTGGGGCAGCCGATGATCCTGAGCCGCTCGAGCGCTGGGGAAATGGCGCCCGCGCCCGAGCGCGGCCAGCACAATGGCGACGTCTACGGCGGCATGCTGGGCTTGGCGCCCGCCGACTTGCAGCAGCTGGCCCGCGAAGGCGTCATTTAAGGGATCCGTCCAGGCACCGAGCATAAAATCGCCGCCAAGGCCGCCCGCGTATCCGGCGGCCCAGACGGAGACAGCCCCCATGAACGCACCATCCACCGCCGCCGACCAGGTCTTTTCCAGCCTGGGACGCCCCGACAACCTGCCGGACGAGATCGCTTCGCAGATCCGCCAGAAGATCGTGGCGCGCGAATTCGAGCCCGGCCAGCGTCTGCCCACGGAGTTCGAGCTGGCGCAGATGTTCGCCGTCAGCCGCAACGTGGTGCGCGAGGCGATCGCGCGGCTGAAGCTGTCGGGGTACGTGGATACGCGGCGCGGCGTGGGTTCCTTCGTGGCGCAGGACGTGGGCACGCGCAATTTCGAGATCGCGCCCGAAGACCTGCTGCAGCCCGAGCCGCTGGCGCACATCTTCCAACTGCGCGTGGAGCTGGAATCCGGCGCGGCCGCGCAGGCGGCCTTGCACCGCACCCCCGAACAGATCGAAACCCTGCGCCAGGCCCTGCAACGGGTAGACGCGGCTGGCAACGACTGGCAGGCCGGCGCCGACCACGCGCTGGACTTCCACATGGCCGTGGGCGAGGCCACCAACAACCCTTACTTCGTGCGCCTGTTGGCGCACCTGCGCCACGTGTTCCGCGGCGCCGTGCGCACGCTGCGCTACACCAGCGCGGGCACCGAGCGCGTGCCGGAAATCGAACGCGAACATCACCGCATCTTCGATGCCATCGTGGCTGGCGACAGCGAGGCCGCGCGCCTTGCCATGCGCGCCCACCTGACCAATGGCATTCAACGGCACCAGACAGTCATACAAGGAAAGCAACCGTGACCATACAACGCATCCTGCAGGGCGATATCACCGACAGCATCGTGGCCGAAAAGCGCGGCGCGGTGGGCTGGCTGACCTTCAACGATCCGCAGCGGCACAACGCCGTGTCGTTCGCCATGTGGGAGGCGGTGCCGGTGGTGCTGGAAGCCTTCCGCCAGGACCCGGAGATCCGGGCGGTGGTGCTGCAGGGCGCGGGCGGCAAGGCCTTCGTCAGCGGCGCCAACATCTCGCAGTTCGACAAGCTGCGCAGCGGCGAAGACGCCGTGGTGGAATACGAACGCGTGGCCGAAACCGCGCAGCTGGCGCTGTACGACTACGACAAGCCCACGATTGCGTACATCCAGGGCTATTGCATCGGCGGCGGCCTGAACATCGCCCTGTGCTGCGACATCCGCATCGCCTCGGACAACAGCAGCTTCGCCATTCCCGCCGGCAAGCTGGGCCTGGGCTACCGCCTGACCGCGATCCGCAACCTGGTGACGGCGGTCGGTCCGGCCAACGCGTTGGAGATTTTCCTTACGGCGGCGCGTTACGACGCCCATCAGGCCAAGGAACTGGGCCTGATCCGCAGGGTGGCCCCGGCGGACGAACTGCCGCAGGTGCTGGAGACCATGCTGGCGCAGATCCAGGCCAACGCGCCGCTGACGCTGCGCGCCGGCAAGAAGATGATCCGGCAGCTCCAGCAGCTGGGGCCGGAAGTCGACGTGGAAGGCATGCGCCGCCTGGTGCTGGAGTGTTTCGAAAGCAATGACTACCGCGAAGGCCGCAAGGCGTTCGCGGAAAAGAGAGCGCCGGTGTTCACCGGCACCTGATCTCCGGCCGCGGGCCGGATTCCCTACGCGGCTTGCAGGTCCGCGCCGTCGCCGGCGCGGCCCGGGGGAGGCTTGCGTCCTGAATCCGTCGCGGACCGGATCAACCCGGCCACCGATCCCACCGGGGACGGCCAGGCCATAGACCGCGCAGCAGAAGCGCGGCGACGAGGAGACAGACATGAAAGCGGTTCATCTGAGGGCAGGCCTGGCGGGTTTGGCGGCGTGGCTGTGCGCGGCGCCGCTGCACGCGCAGGGGGCGTACCCTAGCCAGCCGGTGCGCATCGTGGTGGGCTACGCCGCCGGCGGCACCACGGACATCCTGGCGCGGGCGCTGGGCGAGCAGTTGAGCAAGGAGCTCAAGCAGCCCGTCATCATCGAAAACAAGGCCGGCGCCGCCGGCAACATCGCCGCGGCCTCCGTGCAGCAGGCCGCGCCCGATGGCTACACCTTGTTCATGGCCACCGTGTCCAGCCATGGCATCAATCCGGTCGTGTACAAGAAGTCGCTGGGCTACGACCCGGTGGGCGGCTTCACGCCGGTCAGCATGATCGCGTCCATCCCGCTGGTGCTGGTCGCCAATCCCAAGCTGCCGGTCGCCTCGGTGGCCGATCTGGTCAAGCTGGCGCGCGAGAAGCCGGGCGACCTGAACTATTCCTCCAGCGGCAATGGCTCGCCGGTGCACGTGGCTGGCGCCATGTTCGCCTCGGAGGCCAAGGTGCAGATCCAGCACGTGCCGTACCGGGGCGGGTCGCTGGCCAATTCCTCGGTCATGAGCGGCGAAACCCAGTTCAGCTTCGCCACCTTGCCGGCGGCCTTGCCGCAGGTTCGCGCGGGCGCCTTGCGCGCCCTGGCCGTGACCACGCGTGACCGTTCGGCAGAACTGCCCGACGTGCCGACGGTGGCCGAGGACCCGATGTTCAAGGGCTACGAGATCAACACCTGGAATGCGTTGATGGCCCCCAAGGGCACGCCCGACGCGGTGGTGGCGGTGCTGAACCAGGCGGTGGCGCGCTCGCTGGCGGTGCCGGCCCTGCAGACCCGCTTCAAGGGCGAGGGCGCCACGCCCGGCGCCAGCAGCCCGGCCGAGCTGGGCCAGTTCGTCAACGCGGAGCTGGCGCGCTGGGCGGGCGTCATCAAAGAGGTCGGCATCCAGATCGAATGACCTCTGGCGGTCCGGGGGGATGACGGCCCGTGGCGGCGGAGTGGCGTAATATGAATTGTGTTTCTTTCTCATTGACGCCTGATCCGATGACCACTAGCCAGAACGCCACCCCGACCGCCACCCCGTTGCACGCCCTGAATACGCGCCGTTCCTTCAAGTTCCTCCGCGCCCCGGCGCCCAAGCCCGAGGAACTCGAACAGATCCTGCAGGCGGCCATGTCGGCGCCCGACCATGGCGCCTTGCGCCCGTGGCGTTTCGTGGTGATCCAGGGCGAGGCCATCGGCAAGCTGGCCGATCTGGCGCTGGACGCCGTCAAGCGCAGCGGCGATCCGCGCATGACGCCGGAAAAGGAAAAGTCGGTGCGCGAATGGATGGCCGGCGTGCCGCTCTTCGTCGCGGTGGCGCAGAAGATCGCGCACGACATCACTAAGATTCCGGAGCAGGAACAGCTGCTGGCCACCGGCGCCGCCACCATGAACCTGCTGAACGCCGTGCACATGCTGGGTTACGGCGCGTTCTGGAGCACCGGTATCGGCACCTACGTCGAAGACGTGCAGAACGCGCTGGGCCTGGACGCGCTGGACTACCGTTTCCTGGGCTTCTTGGCCATTGGCACGCCGGCTTGCGCGGTGCCGCCGGCCAACCGCCCGGACTACCGGGAATTCGTCACGGAGTGGACCGGTCCGGTCTGAGTCCGCTGTGTTTCTCCCTGGCCGCCCGAGACGGGCGTACGCTGAAGCAGCAGCGAAGCCAGGGCAGAGACGATGCTGAGCAGCCCCGCGATCAGGAATGCCGCGTGATACCCGGCCAGTTCAGCCACTTGCGGTATCTCGCCGCCGGCCAGGTGAGCCGTCGTCACGCCATGGGCCACAGAAGCCAGAATGGCAATGCCGACGGCGCCGCCCAATTGGCGTGAGGTGTTTTGCAGACCTGCCGCCAATCCAGAATCCTGGCGGGGTACCCCGGCCAGCACGGCCTGGGTCGCGCTCATCATCACCAGGCCGTTACCTGCGCCGACCAGCAGGGTCGGTAGCAGAAGTTCGGTCGCATGCACTGGATGCATGGGCAGCCAATAGAGCCAGATCAACCCTCCCGCAGCGATCAAGCCGCCGATCAATGGCAAGCGGGTGAAACCGGCATCGCGCAAAGAGCGGGAAGCCATTGCCGCGATTGCCAGGGCGAGGGCCATCGGCAACAGTGCCAAGCCTGTTTCCAGCGGGTTGCGTCCATCAATGCGCTGCAGCGCCAAAGACAGGAAGAACGCCGAGGCCGTGAGAATTGCGCCTAGCCCCGAGACCATGACCATCCCGATGGGAACATTGCGCAATCGGAAGATGCCGAATCGGACCAGCGGCTGCTTGGCGCGAAATTCCCGGAACACGAACGCCAGGAACATGATCAGTGCAAAAACCATTGCATTGAATACGAGCGTGTCGCTCCAGCCTGCATGAGCCGATTGCGATATGGCGTACAGAAATGATGCCAAGGACAGCGTCACCGTGATGGCTCCCGGTACGTCCAACTTGGCCCTTGGCGTATCCGGATGCAGCGGACTCAGGCTGAGCATGACCGCTACGAACAGAATCAGGCCCAGCGGTACATTGACGAACATGACCCAGCGCCAATCGACCAGACTGGTCAGCACGCCGCCGATCACCACGCCGAAAGCAGAACCCATCGCGGCGCACGCTGCCCAACAACCAATCGCGCGATCCTGGCCGGCTCCAGGGGGATGAGCAGCCACGATCACAGCCAGCGGCGATGTTGCCAGCGCTGCGGCGCCAAATCCTTGCACTGCGCGAGCAACCAGCAGGATCGCTCCTGATTGCGCCAAGCCACCCATCAGGCTGGCGCCAGTGAACAACGCCAATCCCCATAGCAACACGTTTCGCCGGCCATAGATGTCGCTGGCGCGAGCCGCCAGCAGCATGAAGCCACCCAGCAGCAAAAGATAGATATCGACCACCCATTGAAGCTGTACCGCAGATAGCCCCAGGTCGTCCCGCATCGACGGGAGCGCGACACTCACGATGGCGCCATCCATCACGACCATGAAGGCGCACAGGCAGGCGACCAGGGTGGCAACCCAAGTTGAAATTCCATCGCGTAAAAGCGGTGGGGGCATGACTGGCGTAGAGGTGGAAGACATGTGTACCTGATCCCGAATGAACAATGGTCAATCTATCGTTGTGAAACCTGCAGATAGGCCATTGTGGTTGGCGGGAGGTAAACTGATATAACGGCAAATGGACTAAAAATAGTGAAAAATGGCCAATACGCCCGAACCGGCCCGACTCTCTCCAACCGTTGATCTCAGCGAGTGGCTCGAAGGACCTTTCCTTATCGCGCTGAGAGGCAATGACAATCCCGACAATGAATTCCAGCTCGGGACGCGGGAGTACGACTGGCATCAGCATGCGAGAGGCCAGGTCTTCTGTGTCGAAGCGGGGATGATTCAGGTCAGGACACAGCATGGCTCGTGGCTGCTGCCTCCGCACCGTGCAGGCTGGATACCGCCGAACATTCCCCATCAGGTGCGGGTAAGTGGCGCGCTGACGGGCTGGAGCCTGCTGATCACTCCTCATGGAGGAAGACGGCTACCGAAACAGCCGTGCGTCATCGGCATTTCGGAGGTCTTGCATGCTCTGGTGCGGCGTGCCGAGAATTGGGATAAGCATGCGCTGCTGGCACCGGAGCAGGTTCGCATCGCCGCGGTCATCCTCGACGAAATCAGCCGAGCGCCGCATGAGTCGCTTCACATCCCCATGCCTTCCGACCCGCGGCTGGCCCGTGTGGCGCAGGCGATTCTGGAAAACCCTGGCAATCCGCGCACATTGGAGGACTGGGCGCAGTGGGGAGCCATGTCGGCCCGAACCTTGAGGCGGCTGATCCTGTCGGAAACAGGCTTGAGCTTCGCCCAATGGCGCCAGCAGGCGCAATTGGGACACGCGCTGGAAATGCTGGCGCGCGGTGCGTCAGTAACGGATGTTTCCGATCAATTGGGTTACGCCTCGCCAAGCAACTTCATTGCCATGTTCCGCCGCGCCTTCGGAGATTCGCCCGCGCATTACTTCTTGACCAAAAAAGGAAGCTAGAGATGGCAATGTCCTTCGCGGACTACGCCACTGACCGCCGCGTGGCTTCAGGGCTAGTCATCGCGGTGCATTCATACTGCCCATGGTCGGCAATGCGAGGAAGACCGGCAATCGCAAGAACCAAGCCTGACCCATGGCCCCGCATGGCCTGTTTTGCTGTTGCGCGCGCAAGGAAAAACCGGGCGGCGGCAATTCTTCATGGGCGGCGTGCCTGGCGCCGGTCCCCGAACGGCCGGAAGGCCAGGCGCACGAGCCTCTCCAGGCTCCAGCCCGCGAAGTAGAAGAGGGCCAGCGTGGGCAGTCCGATCAGCAGGTAGCCGCCGACCCAGGACAGGCCTTCCAGCAAACGGTCCAAGTTCAGTTCATGCAGTAGCGCCAGTTGCAGCGCCAGCGGCAATTGCAGCAGCACGAAACGCCCCTTGTCGTCGCCGCCGGCCGACAGCGCGGCGGCAACGCAGAGGATGACGATGGCGAGGTACAGCGCGGCGAACACGATGCCGGTCCAGCTGAACCATTTCGAGGCGGTCAATCGGGGCACGTCGGTTTCCAGCGGATCAGGGACAGGCAGTATATGACGTCGCCGGCCGCCGCCACCGCGACCCCGCCAGCGCCGCATGGCCCGCGACCGGCGCGGGCAACGAGGCCCGGCGCGGCCCCTGTTTCGGGGCTGCGCCCTGTGCTACTCTGGCTGCCGGTCGTGCATGTTCATCCCTTTGCACCGGCCGACGATGGCAATGTCCGAGGTCACCCCCTTGGGCAGTGTCTTGGTAAGAAGAATGCGCATGACACGATCAAGCGTGGAGACAATACATGAGCCAATATGGGCCGTTGAAGTTGCACGTCCCGGAGCCTACAGGGCGCCCGGGTTGCAAGACCGATTTTTCCTACCTGCACCTGTCGCCGCCCGGCGATGTGCCCAAACCCCCCATTGATGTTGCCGCGGTCGATACCGGCGGACTGGCCTACAGCCTGGTCCGGGTGATCGCGGACGACGGCAGCGCCGTCGGACCGTGGGCGCCGGAACTCAGCCATGAGCAGCTGCGCGCCGGCATGCGCAACATGCTGAAGACGCGTCTGTTCGATGCGCGCATGCTGACCGCCCAGCGCAAGAAGAAGATCTCGTTCTACATGCAGAGCCTGGGCGAAGAGGCCATCGGCACGGCCCACGCCATGGCGCTGGAGCAGGGCGACATGTGCTTTCCGACCTACCGCCAGCAAAGCATCCTGCTGGCGCGCGACGCCTCGCTGGTCACCATGATGTGCCAGCTGATGTCCAACGAACGCGATCCGCTCAAGGGGCGCCAACTACCGGTCATGTATTCCGACCGCGAACGGGGCTTCTTCAGCATCTCCGGCAACCTGGCCACGCAATTCATCCAGGCGGTGGGCTGGGGCATGGCCTCGGCCATCAAGGGCGATACCCGCATCGCTTCTGGCTGGATCGGCGACGGCGCCACCGCCGAGGCCGACTTCCACACCGCACTGACCTTCGCCCACGTCTACCGCGCGCCGGTCATCCTGAACGTGGTCAACAACCAGTGGGCCATCTCCACCTTCCAGGCCATCGCCGGCGGCGAAGGCGCGACCTTCGCGGGCCGCGGCGTGGGCTGCGGCATCGCCTCGCTGCGGGTGGACGGCAACGATTTCCTGGCGGTCTACTCCGCCTCGCGCTGGGCCGCCGAACGCGCCCGCAGCAATCTGGGGCCGACCCTGATCGAATGGGTGACCTACCGCGCCGGGCCGCACTCGACGTCCGACGATCCCTCCAAGTACCGTCCCGGCGACGATTGGAGCCACTTCCCGCTGGGCGATCCGATCGCGCGTTTCAAGAAGCACCTGATCCTGCTGGGCATCTGGTCCGACGAAGAGCATGAAGCCGTCAAGGCCGAGCTCGACGCCGAGATCCTGGCGGCGCAGAAGGAAGCGGAAAGCTACGGCACCCTGGTGGACGGCCACGTCCCCAGCGCCGCCAGCATCTTTGAAGACGTGTACAAGGACATGCCGGAGCATCTGCGCCGGCAGCGTCAGCAGCTCGGAGTCTGATCATGGCTATCGATAACAACGCTGGTCCGGCCTCCGCGCCGATGACCATGATCCAGGCTTTGCGCTCGGCCATGGATGTGATGCTGGAGCGCGACAACAACGTGGTGGTGTTCGGGCAGGACGTCGGCTATTTCGGCGGCGTGTTCCGCTGCACCGAAGGCCTGCAGGCCAAGTACGGCAGCTCGCGCGTGTTCGACACGCCCATCTCCGAAGGCGGCATCGTCGGCGTGGCGGTGGGCATGGGCGCCTACGGCTTGCGCCCCGTCTGCGAGATCCAGTTCGCCGATTATTTCTATCCCGCTTCGGACCAGATCGTGTCCGAGGCCGCGCGCCTGCGCTACCGCTCGGTCAACGAATTCGTCGCGCCCATGACCATCCGCATGCCTTGCGGCGGCGGCATCTACGGCGGCCAGACGCACAGCCAGAGCCCCGAGGCCATGTTCACGCAGGTCTGCGGGCTGCGCACGGTGATGCCGTCCAATCCGTACGATGCCAAGGGCCTACTGATCGCGTCCATCGAGAACGACGACCCGGTCATCTTCCTGGAGCCCAAGCGGCTCTACAACGGCCCGTTCGATGGCCACCATGACCGGCCCGTCACGCCCTGGACCGGGCGGCCGGGCAGCGTGGTGCCCACCGGCTACTACACCGTGCCGCTGGACTCGGCCGCCATCGTGCGGCCCGGCAACGCGCTGACCGTGCTGACCTACGGCACCACCGTGCACGTGTCGCTGACGGCCGCCGAGGAAACCGGCATCGACGCCGAGATCATCGACCTGCGCAGCCTGTGGCCGCTGGACCTGGACGCCATCGTCAACTCGGTCAAGAAGACCGGCCGTTGCGTGGTGGTGCACGAAGCCACGCGCACCTGCGGCTTCGGCGCCGAGCTGATCGCGCTGGTGCAGGAACACTGCTTCCATCATCTGGAGGCGCCCGTGGAACGCGTGACCGGCTGGGATACGCCGTATCCCCACGCGCAGGAATGGGCGTACTTCCCCGGCCCGCGCCGGGTCGGCGAAGCGTTCAAGCGCGCGATGGAGGGTTGAGAGATGGGTATTCATGTCATCAAGATGCCCGACATCGGCGAAGGCATCGCGGAAGTGGAACTGGTCGCCTGGCACGTGAAGATCGGCGACATGGTGGCCGAGGACCAGCCCCTGGCCGACGTCATGACGGACAAGGCCACGGTCGAGATTCCCGCGCCGGTGGTCGGCCGCGTGGTCGCGCTGGGCGGGGACGTGGGCCAGGTCATGGCGGTGGGCGGCGAGCTGATCCGCCTGGAAGTCGAAGGCGAGGGCAACCTGAAGCCCGGCGCCGATGCGCCGCCGGCCAAGGCGGCTGCGGCTCCCGCGGCGGCACAACCTGCCGCCGCAGCGCCTGCGCCGCAGTCCGCGCCTGCGCCGAAGGCAGAGGCCGCCGCGCTCGCGAAGCCGGCCGCGCCGCCAGCCGCGCCGGCCAAGCCCGCGCGCCAGGCGACCGCCGCCGTCGCGCGCCAGCCCGGCGACAAGCCGCTGGCGTCGCCCGCGGTGCGCAAGCGCGCCTGGGACCTGGGCGTCGAACTGCGCTACGTGCACGGCAGCGGCCCGGCCGGCCGCATCCTGCACGAAGACCTGGACGCCTACCTGCAAGGGCAGGGCGGGGGCGCCCAAGCCCGCGGCGGCGTGGCCTACGCCGAGCGCAACGACGAGGAAAACGTGCCGGTCATCGGCCTGCGCCGCAAGATCGCGCAGAAGATGGCGGAGTCCAAACGCCGCATTCCGCACTTCAGCTACGTCGAGGAAATCGACGTGACCGAACTGGAAGAGTTGCGCGCCAGCCTCAACCAGAAGTGGGGCGCGACGCGCGGCAAGCTCACGCTATTGCCGCTGCTGGCGCGCGCCATGGTGGTGGCGCTGCGCGATTTTCCGCAGATCAACGCGCGCTACGACGACGAGGGCGGCGTGGTCACGCGCTACGGCGGGGTCCACATCGGCATCGCCACGCAGAGCGACGGCGGCCTGATGGTGCCGGTCATGCGCCACGCCGAGGCGCGCGACCTCTGGTCCATGGCGGCCGAGATCGTCCGCCTGGCCGAGGCGGTGCGCACGGGTAGCGCCAGCCGCGACGAGCTGTCGGGGTCGACCATCACCATTACCAGCCTGGGGCCTTTGGGCGGCATCGTCACCACGCCGGTGATCAACCATCCCGAGGTCGGCATCGTGGGCGTGAACCGCATCGTCGAGCGGCCCGCTATCCGCAATGGCGCCGTGGTGGCGCGCAAGCTGATGAACCTGTCGTCGTCCTTCGACCACCGCGTGGTGGACGGCATGGACGCGGCGCGCTTCATCCAGGCGGTGCGCGCGCTGCTGGAACAACCCGCGCTGCTTTTCGTGGAGTAAGCATGAGCCAGATCACTAAGACTACGACTTTGCTGGTGATCGGCGGCGGCCCCGGCGGCTACGTCGCCGCCATCCGCGCCGGCCAGCTGGGCGTGCCGACCATCCTGGTCGAAGGCGCCCAGCTGGGCGGCACCTGCCTGAACATCGGCTGCATCCCCTCCAAGGCGCTGATCCACGCGGCCGAGGAATTCGACAAGGCGCGCCACTACGCGGGCAAGTCGGCGCTGGGCATTTCCGTGTCGGCGCCCGCTATCGACCTGGCCCAGACCGTGGCCTGGAAGGACGGCATCGTCGGCAAGCTGACCGGCGGCGTGGCCGCGTTGCTGAAGAAGAACGGCGTGGAAGTGGTGCGCGGCTGGGCCCGGTTGCTGGACGGCAAGACCGTGGAAGTGGAAGGCGGCGAGTCCGGCGTCATCCGCATCCAGTGCGAACATCTGCTGCTGGCGGCGGGATCCGAACCGACGCCGCTGCCGTCCATGCCTTTCGGCGGCATGGTGGTGTCGTCCACCGAAGCCTTGTCGCCTGCCAGCATCCCCAGGCAATTGGTGGTGGTGGGCGGCGGCTACATCGGCCTGGAACTCGGCACCGTGTACCGCAAGCTGGGCGCCGAAGTGGCCGTGGTGGAAGCGCAGGACCGCATCCTGCCGACCTACGACGCCGAACTTACCAAGCCGGTGGCGGCGGCGCTAGGCAAAATGGGCGTGGACCTGCACCTGGGCCGCAAGGTGCTGGGCCTGAACGGAGCCGGCAATGCGGTGCGCGTGCAGGACGCGGCGGGCGTCGAAACCCTGCTGCCGGCCGACCGCGTGCTGATCGCGGTGGGACGGCGTCCGCGCACGCAGGATTGGGGGCTGGAAAGCCTGCAGCTGGACCGCAAGGGCAACGCGCTGCGCATCGACGACCAGTGCCGCACCTCCATGCGCGACGTCTGGGCCATCGGCGACATCGCCGGCGAACCCATGTTGGCGCACCGCGCCATGGCGCAGGGCGAGATGGTGGCCGAGCTGGTTTCGGGCAAGCGCCGCCATTTCCAGCCTGCCTCCATCCCGGCGGTCTGCTTCACCGACCCCGAGGTCGTGGTGGCGGGCCTGTCGCCCGCGGAGGCGGAAAGCGCGGGGCTGGACTGCCTGACGGCGTCCTTCCCGTTCGCCGCCAACGGCCGCTCGATGACGCTGGAATCCACCGACGGCTTCGTGCGCGTGGTCGTGCGCCGCGACAACCACCTGATCGTGGGCTGGCAGGCAGTGGGACGCGGCGTGTCCGAGCTGTCGACGGCCTTCGGCCAGTCGCTGGAAATGGGCGCCACGCTGGAAGACGTGGCGGGCACCATTCACGCGCATCCGACGCTGGGCGAAGCGGTGCAGGAAGCGGCGCTCAAGGCGCTGGGCCACGCGCTGCACATCTAGGCGCAACGGAACGCCGCGCTTGCGCGGCGTTCCAACGCAAGCCCGGACAAGTGCCTAGCGAGGGGTTACGGCTTGCGCCAATGCGGCGCTGAATCCTTCCACCGCAGGATTGCCTTGGTCGCGCAACGCCGCCAGCACCACCTGGGCCGTGGCTCCCGCCACAGCGCGCAAAGGCAGGAAGCGCAATGAATCCGAGCGCATGCGGGACAATGATTGGGGTACCAGTGCAGGGCCGACGCCGGCTTCCACCAGCGTCAGCAAAGTCGGAATGACGCTTTCCTGCGCAATTTCCGGCTTCAGCTGCGCGCGCGCGTACAGCGCCTGGATCATGCTGCGGAAGTACGGCGAGACGTCCTGGCGGTAACCCACCAAGGGATATTCCAGCAGTTCTTCCAGCGAAACATCACGCTGATGCGCCAGCGCATGATCATGGCGCAGCGCCACGCGCAGGGGCTCTTCGTAGATGACGCGGGTCACGATATCCGCATCCAGCGGATGCGGTCGCATCAGCGCCACATCGACGGCGCGCGACCGCAGCGCCGGCTCCATGTCGACGGAATTCATTTCGCGCAGATCGATGCGGACTTCCGGGTGTGCATCGCGGTAATGGCTGAGCGCCGACACCAGCGGCGAGCTTGCCGCGCTGGGCGTGATGCCTATCACCAGTGACCCGGTCTCGCCGCGGGCCGTGCGCCGCGCCTGCCGCAGCATCAGCTGGGTGTCGGCTGCGATCTTGCGCGCTCGTTCATACATGATTTCGCCAGCAGGCGTCAGCTTTACCGAGCGCGTGGTGCGTACGAACAGCGGCACGCCGACGATCGCTTCCAGCCGCTTGATCTGCTGCGTGAGGGGCGGTTGGGTCATGAACAAGCGCGCCGCCGCCCGCGCGAAGTGCAGTTCTTCCGCCAGCGTGCAGAACAGGACCAGCAAGCGACCGTCCAGGAAGATTAATTCGGATTTCGACATAATCAGGGCGAAATTACATATTGGACATAGATTAGTCGAGTTCCTAAGATGCCGCATCGCTACACACCGCCGGCATTCCGGATTCGCACATGTCCCTCGCTTCCATTCCTGCCTCAGTCGCCGCCATCGCTCAAAGCGTGAGGGAAGGCGAGGTGGCGGCGTTCGCGGCGGCGCGCCAGAGCCTGGCGGCCATTGCGCGGCAAGACCCGGCAATCCGCGCCTGGAGCCATGTGCTGCCCGCCGCGGCGCTGGAGCAGATGGACCCGGCGCAGCACGCCGTTGGCGCGCTGGCCGGCGTGCCTATCGGCATCAAGGATGTGATCGACGTAGCGGACATGCCCACAGGTTTCGGCGCGCCTGGCTTGATTACCGGCAAGGCGGCGTTCGACGCCTGCAGCGTCGGCATGCTGCGGGCGGTCGGCGCGATCCCCGTGGGCAAGACCGTGACCGCCGAGTTCGCGTTCAGGACACCGGGCCCCACCCGCAATCCCCATGCCCTGGCGCATACACCCGGCGGCTCCTCCAGCGGCTCCGCCGCCGCGGTGGCGGCCGGCATGGTGCCGGCCGCGTTGGGCACGCAGACGGGGGGCTCCATGATCCGTCCGGCGGCCTATTGCGGCGTTGTCGGGTTCAAACCCAGCGCCGGCCGAGTGTTCCGGGACGGCATGAAGCTCACTTGCGAATCGTTGGACACCATAGGCTGGTACGCGAACAGCGTGGCGGACGCCCAGCTCATCGCGGACGTGCTCGTGGGCGGCGCGCATGCGCCCGTACCGTCCGGTCGCCAACTGACCGTCGCGGTGCAATTGAACAATCCGAAAGCCGGATTGTGTGTCGAGAGCCGTGCCGAGATCGATCGCGCCCTTGCGGTGCTGGCCGCGCATGGCGTGCAGTGCGTGGCCGTGCAAGCCGAACGCGAGACGGCGCTCTTGCTGCAGGCGCACGATGTGATCATGCACTACGAGTTCGCACGCAGTCTGGCGCCGGTAGTGGAGCGCCAAGGCCATGCCCTGAGCGCCGTCTTGCGCCAGGCGGTGACGCGTGGCCTGGCCATCGGGGCAGGGGAGTACCACGAGATGCTTGGGATGCAGGCAGCGTTGCGCCAGGGCTGGGGCGCGCTCTATGGCGGCGCCGACTTGGTGCTTACGCCCAGCACGCCGGGGCCGGCGCCCCTTGGGCTGGAGCACACCGGCGACGCTTCATACAACAAGATCTGGTCGGTGCTGGGGTGGCCATGCCTGCACCTGCCGACCGGATTCAGCCGCGCGGGACTGCCCATGGGCATGCAATTGGTCGGCGATCTGGGCAAGGACCTGGCCTTGCTCGCCATCGGCCGGGATTTACATCATCTGCTGAAACAGCAAGGGGAATGAAATGGGATTCAAGAAACTGAGGCAGGGCGTGCTGGCCCTGTGCGCCGCCGCAGCGGTGACAGGATTGGGGCAGGCCCACGCCGCCTTTCCCGACCGTCCGATCAATGTCGTCGTGCCCACGGCGGCCGGCGGCACGGTGGATATCGTTGCGCGCATCATGGCGGAAAAACTCGGCGCCGAGCTGGGACAGCCCGTGGTTGTCATCAACAAGCCCGGCGCCGGCGGCGTCGTCGGCACGCAGGCGTTCCTGCGCGAGCCGCAGGATGGCTACACCGTGCTGTTCACGGCGAACAGCAATCAGCTGATCGTGCCTTGGGTCTACAAAGATGCGAAGTTCGATCCGATCAAGGACTTCGCGCCGATCGCCGCGGTGGGCGAAGTGCCCAACGTGCTGTGCGTGAACCCGGCCTTTCCCGCGAAGGACATGAAGGAGTTCATGGCCTTGATCAAGGCCCACCCGGAAAAGTACCAGTACGCCTCGGCCGGCGCGGGGACCTTGAACCATCTGCTGGGCGTCATGCTGGACCAGATGGGCGGGCTGCGCATGCAGCACATTCCCTATCGCGGCGTGTCGCCGGCCATGGCGGATGTGATGGGCAATCAGGTGCCGATGCTGTTCGCCAGCCTGCCCTCGGCGGTGGAAGGCATCAAGGCCGGCAAGCTGCGCGCGCTGGGCGTCAGCAGCGAAAAGCGCAACGCCTTGCTGCCCGATGTTCCTGCCATCAACGAAGCCATACCAGGATTCCGCGGCGACCTGTGGGTAGCGTTCTATGGCGCAAAGGAGGCGCCCCGCGCGACTATCGAGACCTTGCATCAGGCCATCCGCAAAGTCCTGGCCGACCAGGCGCTGCAACAGAAGTTCGACCAGCTGGGGGTCACCATGATGCATGACGGGCCGGCCGAGCTGGCGGCGCGCCAGCAGGCCGAGTTCATGCAGTGGAAGCAGGTCGTGCAGGCCTCGGGAGCGAGTCCGGATTAAGGCCTAACGGCTGCCGTCGATGTACGGCCGGGCCTGCAGGATCAGGATGTCGTCACCCTGCACGGCCCATTCGATATCCTGGTCCGCGCCGCCCAGGCGCTGCTTGACCTGGCTGCCCACGGCAGCCAGGCGCGCCACCAGGGCATCGTTCAACACCTGGCGCGCGCCCTCGATCGGCACTTCGCGCACGCCGCCCGCGGCGTCCGCCACCAGTTGGGTGTCTTCGGCGGAGCGGGTCAGCACCTGCACCGCCTTGGACCAGCTGGAGTACATCAGCTGTTCGGCCTGCCGCTTGCCTTCCACCACCTTGATGCCCAGGCCGCGCTTGGCCGAGATGTAGGTGACGTAGCGGCGCGAGGCGTCGAAGGGATCGCGGGTGATCATGACGCCCGAGCTGTCCGATGCCGCCGCCTGTTGCACCAGCACCGCCATCACCACGCCGTCCTGGCCGATGCCGGCCGCGCGCCGGGCTTCGTACGCTTCGTAGTTGTAGACCGAGGCCCACACGGTCTGCACGGCTTGCGCCAGCGCGTCGGCCTGCGTCACGTTGGGCACGGTGGTGTAGAGCCCCGCGCCGCTGAATCCCGGCAGGTCCTCGGAATTGGACGAGCTGCGCACGAACACGCCGCGGCCCTGCAGCTGCTTTTGCCAGCGTTCGCGCCAGGCGGCGGCCAAGGCCGGATCCGGTTGGGCCTGGATGATGTCCTGGCGCAGCGCAGCCAGTTCGGCGCGGCGCACGTTGGCGTCGCCGGTGAAGTCCGCCCGCTGCTCCAGCGCGGCCATGCGCTGCGGCACGCCCAGCTGCGCCATGAAGGCCGCGTACTGCGCGAAGGGGATGCAGAAGCCGTCCGGCACGGTGGCCGCAGGCGGCAGCGTGGACTTCAGCGCGCCCAGGTTGGCCGCCTTCACGCCGCAATGGCGGCTGTCGCGCGTGACCATGCCGGAGAGCGGCTTGATCGCCTTGACCGTCAGGTCGGGCTTGGGCAGCGGCTGGGCAGCTCTGGGCGGCGGGGCTTCAGGCTTGGCGATGCGTTGCACCTGATAGCCGCTGCTGGTGACGGTCAGCTCGACCCATTGGCCGTCGTGCTCGCGCAGTGCGGCGACGGCATCGCGCACATAGGCGTTGGGAATGCGCCAGCCCTTTGCCAGCAGATTGACGTGGGACAGCAGGGTGGAGGGGCGCTGCGTGACGAGGCCGGCCACGGGCGGCAGCGCCACCGGAACCTCGTCCAGCACCAGGATGTCGGTCGGCGCCAGGTCCGGCGTGTCGTCCACCGAAGCCACGATGCGCAGCCGGCCTTGCGCCTGGCCGGTGTTCAGCGGCAGGAAGGTCTGTTCGCGCAGCAGCGATTCCTGCGTCACGGGCTTCAGGCCAGTATTCTGCGCGACCTGTTCGTGCAGCGTGGAATTGGCCTTGAAGCGCACGGGCTCGTAGAAGCTGGCCTGCAGTTTTTCCTCGGTCAGCTTCAACAGCTCCGGGGTGAGCCGGTCGCCTTCCCAGAATTCATAGGTGTAGCCGGGCAGGTCGCGCTGCCAACTGAGCGTGCCGAACAGCAGGCGCCGCTGCGGCTCCTTGTACTGTGCGATCAGCGTGGCCTTGTCGTTGGCGGGCAAGAGGCGACGTTCACGCGCGAAGTTCTCGTGCAGCGTGTAGCGCGGTGTGTTGACGTAGTAGATCTTGCCGCCCTGTTTCCGGTCGATCACGAACAGCACGTGGGGGATCTCCAACGGCGTGCCGGGGTTGTAGACCCGGGCAAGCTGCTGGAATTCGGCCTGGATCTGGATTTTCCCCAGGAAGGCGGGGCCGGTTTTCCTGGCGTCTTCCGCCTGCTGCGCCGCGCGCTCGTCGGCGGTCAACGGCCGCGAGTTTTCATAGGGCGAAGGCTTGCGGGCGGTTTGCGACTGGACGGGCGGGCCAAAGCTGGCCGCCGCCGCGCCCAGCGCGGCCAGGACGATCAGGCGGGTCAGGTGGCGGGACGAAAGGCGGCGGGCGGAAGATGGACTCATGAACGGGCGGGCGGGGCGCAGGGAGCCGCGATGATATCGGAGTGCCGCCGGCGTTTGTTTCTGGATGTGGCCAACTATGCGTTGACGTTGCTGCGGGGCGCAAAATACCCAATTTCAGTGATGTGCCTGGGGCCAGGAATGGCGTCTAATTCCGCCCAGGCTTGATCGCGCCCGCCGGCGCCGCGAGAAACCGGCCATCTCCGTACGAGTGGATGGAGACGGTTTTTCCGCAAGGTCTTTTTTAAGGAGCAGCTATCGCTGCTCTTTTTTTTCGCCTGCTCGGGAAATTCCCTAGCTGCTGAGGGCGTGCCGCCCGTTGACAGCGGCCTGCAGTGACTCGATACTCGAATCCAGTACGTATACGTACAAAATAATGGGCCTCGCAGCATCGGTCGACATCGGGTTCCCACGGCTCTCGCAAAGGAGTAAGCAATGAAGGACGGCGAAATTCTTTCCGGATTCCTGGCTCCCCATCCGCCGCACCTGGTGTACGGCGAGAACCCGCCGCAGAACGAGCCGCGCTCGCGCGGCGGCTGGGAAACCTTGCGCTGGGCCTACGATCATGTGCGCGAGAGCATCGAACGCCTGCGGCCCGATGTGCTGCTGGTGCATTCGCCGCACTGGATCACGCAGGTGGGCCACCATTTCCTGGGCGTGCCGCGCCTGGCGGGCCGCTCGGTGGACCCGATCTTTCCCGACCTGTTCCGCTACGACTTCGGCATGGACGTGGACGTAGAACTGGCCGAAGCCTGCTGCGAGGAAGGCCGCAAGCTGGGCCTGGTCACCAAGATGATGCGCAACCCGAAGTTCAGGGTGGACTACGGCACCATCACCACGCTGCACATGGTGCGGCCGCAATGGGACATTCCGGTGGTGGGGCTGTCGGCGAACAACACGCCGTACTACCTCAACACCAAAGAGGGGCTCAAGGAAATGGACCTGCTGGGCCGGGCCACGCGCGAAGCCATACGCAAGAGCGGGCGGCGCGCGGTACTGCTGGCCAGCAATACGCTGTCGCACTGGCATTTTCATGAACAGCCCGAGGTGCCCGAGGACATGTCCAAGGAGCATCCAGCGCGCTACGACGGCTATCTGTGGGACATCCGCATGATCGAGCTGATGCGCAAGGGCAGGATGGGCGAGGTGTTCGAGCTGCTGCCGCAGTTCATCGACGAAGCCTTCGCTGAAGTGAAATCCGGCGCCTTCACCTGGATGCACGCGGCCATGGGCTATCCGCAGCTGGCGGGCAAGTTCCACGGCTACGGCACCGTGATCGGCACCGGTAACGCGGTGATGGAATGGAATCTTCAGGAGGCCGGGCTGTCCCGCCTCGACGCATCCGCCGGTGCGACCGCCTAGCCCTCGAAGGACACATGCCATGACCCTCGTTTCCGCATTTCTCGTTCCCGGCAGCCCGCTGCCGCAATTGCGCAGCGACGTGGCGCCCTGGGGGCGGCTGAACCAGGCGCTGCGCGCGGCCGGCAAGTCGCTGGCGGCTTCCCGGCCCGACGTGGTGCTGGTGTATTCGACCCAGTGGATGGCAGTGCTGGACCAGCTATGGATCACCCGCGCGCGCAGCACTGGCGTGCACGTGGATGAGAACTGGCACGAGTATGGCGAGCTGCCCTTCGACATCGCCAGCGACACGGTTCTGGCCGAAGCCTGTGTGCAGGGCTGCCGCGATGCCGGCATCCATGCGCGCGGCGTGGACTACGACCACTTTCCGATCGACACGGGCACCATCACGGTCAGCACGCTGATGGGCTTCGGCACCGATCAGCTACCGGTGACGCTGGCGGCCAACAACCTCTACCACGACCACGCGCAGACGGAGCAGCTCAGCCGCATCGCCGTGCAGGCGGCCGCGCTCCAGAACAAGCGGGCAGCGGTCATCGGCATAGGCGGACTGTCCAACACCATGTTCCGCGAGCCGGTGGCGCCGGACTCGGATTGTGTGATCTCGCCGGCCGACGACGAGTGGAACCGCCGCATGCTGGCGTTGCTGGAAAGCGGCGATGCCGGACAACTGCGTGAACTCATGCCCGAGTACGCCGGGCAGGCCAAGGCGGAGATGGGCTTCAAGCACATGTCCTGGCTGCTGGGCGCGTTGGGCGGGCAGTTCCGCGGCGCCAAGGTGCTGGAATATGCGCCGCTGTATGGCAGCGGCGGGGCGGTGGTGGAATTCAAGGTGGGTTGAGGGCGCGCCGGGGCGCGGCGGGATCCAGGCTGCCCCTACCAGGACGGCTTCGACCTTCGTCGTCAGGCAGTCCCCGTCAACGCCACCGGTATTTCCCTGGCCCCCGCCGTCCGGCGCCACTGCGCCGGCCCCGACACATGCAGGTTGCCGCCTTCGGCGTCCACCGCCACGGTCACGGGCATGTCCTGGACTTCGAACTCATGGATCGCTTCCATGCCCAGGTCCTCGAAGGCGACCACGCGTGCGCTGCGGATGGCGCGGGACACGAGATAGGCGGCGCCGCCCACGGCGATCAGGTAGGCCGCCCGGTGGCGCCGGATCGCCTCGACCGCCTGCGGACCGCGCTCCGCCTTGCCTATCATCGCCAGCAGTCCCGTGCGCTCCAGCATCATGCCGGTGTAGCCGTCCATGCGCGTCGACGTGGTGGGGCCGGCGGGTCCGACGGCTTCGTCGCGCACGGCGTCCACCGGCCCCACGTAGTAGATGGCGCGGCCGCGGAAGTCGGCCGGCAATGGTTCGCCGCGGGCCAGCATTTCGCGGATGCGCTGGTGCGCGGCATCGCGTCCGGTCAGCATGCGGCCATTGAGCAACAGGGTTTCGCCCGCGCGCCAGGATGCGACTTCCTCGCGGGTAAGCGTGTCCAGGTTCACGCGCCGGCCGGCGCTGGATCCGCGCGCGGCTCCCAGGTCGGGCCACAGGTCCAGCGACGGCGGGGCCAGGTGCGCGGGGCCGGAACCGTCCAGCACGAAGCGGGCATGGCGCGTGGCCGCGCAATTGGGGATCAGCGCGACGGGCTTGGCGGCGGCGTGCGTGGGGTAGGTCTTGATCTTCACGTCCAGCACGGTGGTGAGGCCGCCCAGGCCCTGCGCGCCCACGCCCAGCGCGTTGATGCGTTCGTGCAGTTCCAGCCGCAGCGCGTCCTCGGGCGCCAGCGCGTCGCCGCGCCGCGCCCGCGCCTGCAATTCATGCATGTCCAGCGGCTGCATCAGGCTTTCCTTGGCCAGCAGCACCGCCTTTTCGGCCGTGCCGCCCACGCCTATGCCCAGCATGCCGGGCGGACACCAGCCGGCGCCCATGGCGGGTATCTGCGCCAGCACCCAGTCGACGATGCTGTCGGCCGGGTTCAGCATGGCCAGCCGCGCCTTGTTTTCCGAGCCGCCGCCCTTGGCCGCGACCGTGACGGCCACGCTGGCGCCCGGCACGATGCGCGTGCTGATGACGGCGGGCGTGTTGTCGCGGGTGTTGCCGCGGCCGAACAGCGGGTCGGCCACCACCGAGGCCCGCAACGGATTGTCCGGGTCCAGGTAGGCGCGCCGCACGCCGGCGTTGACGGCGTCTTCCAGGCTGGCGGTAAAGCCCTCCCAGCGCACGTCCATGCCGACTTCCAGGAAGACGTTGACGATGCCGGTGTCCTGGCAGATCGGCCGGCGGCCGATGGCGGCCATGCGCGAGCTGGCCAGGATCTGCGCCATGGCGTCGCGCGCCGGCGCGCTGGCCTCGCATTCGTAGGCGCGGGCCAGGTGCGCGATGTAATCGGCCGGATGGTAGTGGCTGATGTACTGCAGCGCGCTGGCGATGGATTCGATCAGGTCGTCCTGGCGGATGAAGGTGCTCATGGCATGCGTGGGTAGGTGGCTTCAGCAGAGGATCAAGTTCAGTCGGCGTGCAGCGTGACGCCGGGCCGGTCCTTGACCAGGCTCACGGCCACGAAGGACACCAAGGCCATGGCGATGACGTAGACACCCACATGCCAGGACTGTCCGGTGGCGGTGATGATGGACTGCGCGATCATCGCGGCGAAGGCGCCGCCCAGGATGGAGCCCAGCGCGTAGCCCGCCGACACGCCCGAGTAGCGCACGTCGGCCGGGAACATCTCGGCGTACAGCGCGGCCTGCGGGCCATAGGTCAGGCCCAGCGGCACCGACAACACGGCCAGGGCGAAGGCGAATTGCATGACGTCGCCGGAGTCGACGAAGGACCACATCGGCACCGCCCACAGCGCCAGCAGCACGTAGCCGAGCTGGAAGGTGCGCACGCGGCCGATGCGGTCGCCGAGCCAGCCGCCCAGCAGCGTGGTGCCCAGCCAGCAGGCCGCGGCCAGCGTGCAGATCATCAGCACCTGCTGCGGCGGCATGCGCAGCGCCCGGCTGCCGTAGCTGATGAAGAAGCCGACCAGCAGGTAGCCGGCCGTGCTGTTGCCCACGAAGATCAGCGTGGTCAGCAGGATCTGGCGCGGATGCTTGCGCAACAGCGTGCCCAGCGGCGCAGAGGAATGGCTGCGGCGCGACTGCATCTCCAGGAACACGGGGGATTCCTCGACCGCGCGGCGGATGAAGACGCCGACGACGATGAGCGCGATGGACAGCAGGAAGGACACCCGCCAACCCCAGGCCATGAAATTGTCGGGGCCGACCAACGAGGTAATGCACCACAGCACGCCGGTGGCGACGATCATGCCCAGCGGCACGCCGATCTGCGGAAAGGCGCCGAACAGCGAACGCCGGTCGCGGGGCGCGTGCTCGACCGCCATGAGGGCCGCGCCGCCCCATTCGCCGCCAGCGGAGAAGCCTTGCAGCACGCGCAGCGTCACCAGCATCACCGGCGCCCAGATGCCGATCTGCGCATAGGTGGGCAGCACGCCGATCAGCGCCGTGGACACGCCCATCAGGATCAGCGTGGCCGCCAGCACCCGCTTGCGGCCGTAGCGGTCGCCCAGATGGCCGCAGACGATGGCGCCCAGCGGCCGGAACAGGAAGGCCACGCCCACGGTCGCGAACGACAGGATCAACGACAGTTCCGGGTTCTCCTTGGCGAAAGGCGCGAAGAACAGCGAGCCCAGCACCAGGCCGGCCGCCTGGACGTAGATGAAATAGTCGTACCACTCGATGGCCGAGCCGACCAGCGTGGCGGCCAGCACCTTGCGGTCGTCGGCGCTGACCAGCGGGCCGGACGCGGAACGGCCGGGGGCTGCGACGGCGGCGCCGTCGGCGGGGATTTCTGTCTGCATGATTGTCTCCGTGGGGGGAATGCGGCGGTTCAGCTTCTTATTCGGGGGTGTTGCCTAGGCCGCCGCGCTCTGCGGCGCGTCGGGTTGGTTTTCCGGACGGGCCGCTACGAACGCGGGCAGGCCGGCGCAGGCCTGGACGATGGCGCGGACCCGCTCGAAGGGCGTCAGGTCCGCGCCGTAGCGCAAGGCGTTGTAGACCTGCGGGATCAGGTAGCACTCGACCAGCGTGGGCGCGGCGCCCAGCGCGTAGCGGCCGTCCTGCGCCGAGGGCAGCGCCGCCTCGAAGGCCTGGAAGCCTTCGGCGCACCAGTGGCGGTACCAGTCCTGGATCTGTTCGTCATCCGCGCCGAACTGGGCGCGCAGGCGCTTGAGCGCACGCAGGTTGTTGAGCGGATGCATTTCGCAGGCGATCAATTGCGCCAGTGCGCGGGCTTGCGCGCGCAGCGCCGGATCGGCCGGCAGCAGCGGCGCGCCGGGATGGCGCTCGTCCAGGTACTCGATGATGGCCAGCGACTGCTGCAGGCGCAGGCCGTCGATTTCCAGCATGGGTACCAGGCCGAAGGGCGCCAGCGATCGGTAGGCGGGCTGCTGGTGTTCGCCCTTGACCATGTGCCAGGTGACCTGCCGGTAAGGCAGGCCCTTCAAGGCCAGGGCGATGCGGACCCGGTAGGCCGCGGAACTGCGCCAGTAGCTGTGCAGGGTGAGGGCAGGCGTATCGGCCACGGCGGTCTCCGGTCAGGCGGCGGCAGTTTCGGGCGTACCGGCCGATACGGCGCCAGGCATTGGGCGCGTGCCGGGAATGCGCACCTGCTGGTCGATGTCGCCGAACAGGCTTGCGCCCGCGTCGTCGCGCATGCCGATGCGCACCCGGTCGCCGTGCTTGAGGAAGGGCGTGCGCATTTCGCCGTCGCGCAGCTTTTCCCGCACGCGCGCCTCGACCAGGCAGCACACGCCGGCGGCGTCGCTGGCATTCGAAATGGTGCCGCTGCCCACCAGGGTGCCGGCGCCCAGGCGGCGCGTGCGGGCCGCGTGCGCGATCAGTTCGCCGAAATGGAATTGCATTTCCTCGCCCGCCTGGGGCTGGCCGATCTGCCGGCCGTTTAGCCACACCTGCATGGCGCGGTGCAGCTTGCCGCCGCGCCAGTAGGGCGCGAGCTCGTCGGGTGTGACCAGCACGGGCGACAGCGCCGATGCGGGCTTGCCCTGCAGGAAGCCGAAGCCCTTGGACAGCTCGGGCAGCACCACGTTACGCAGGGTCACGTCGTTGACCAGGCCCAGCAGCACGACGTGTTCGAGCGCCGCGTCCGGGTCCACGCCCAGCGGCACGTCGTCGGTCACGACCACGATCTCCGCCTCCAGGTCCACGCCCAGTTCCTCGCTGGCGGCGGTGATGTCTTCGCAGGGGCCCATGAAGTCATCCGAGGCGCCCTGGTACATCAGCGGATCGGTCAGGAACGAAGGCGGCATCTCGCCGCCGCGGGCGCGGCGTGTCAATTCCACGTGGTTCAGGTAGGCCGACGCGTCCAGCCATTGGTAGGCGCGCGGCAGGGGCGCGGCGCAGCGGGCGGGGTCGAAGGGCTGGCTGGCGCCTTCGCGGGCGTTCAGCGCTTCGTATTCGGCCTGCAGCAGCGGCGCGGCGCGGGCCCAGTCGTCCAGCGCCTGCTGCAAGGTGGCGGCGATGTGCGGCACGGTGCGCATGCGGGTCAGGTTGCGGTCGACGACGGCCAGGGCGCCGTCGCGGGCGCCGTTGGTCAGGGTGGCGAGTTTCATCTTAAGGTGCTCCGTATCGGAAAGGCAGGCCCGCGGCGGGGCCTCGTCGTGCGGGGATCAGGCGGTGAGTTCCGCCCACATGTCGCGGTCGCGCTGGGCGGTCCAGACGCGCGGATCGGCGATGCCGCTGGCCTCGTCATAAGCGCGCGAAACGTCGAAGGGAATGGCGTGTTCGTAGATGACGACGTGGCCGAACTCGGGGTCCATGACGCGGCGCGTGTCTTCATAGACCTGCTTCAGGCTCTTGCCTTGCTCCACGCCCTGGCGGGCGCAGCCGTACAGCGTTTCGACCCAGCTGCGCGTGTAGCCGATGGCCTCGCGGCAGGCGGCGGGCGTGGTCAGGGCGGGACCGCGGCCCGGCACCATCTGGCGCGGTTGCAGCGCTTGCAACGCGTCCAGCGTGGCGGGCCAGTCCGACAGGTAGGCATCGCCCGTGTAGACGCCCGCGTTGAATTCCACCAGGTCGCCGGAGAAACAGATGCCCTGCGACGGAATCCAGACGATGGAGTCGCCCCGGGTGTGGCCGGCGCCCAGGTGCAGCATGCGCACTTCGAGGCTGCCCAGGAACACGGTCAGCTCGCGCTCGAACACCACGGTGGGCCAGGTCAGCCCGGGGATGGTCTCGGCGGACTGGAACAGCCGCGGGAAGCGGCCGATCTCCGAGTCCATGTCGGCCTGGCCGCGTTCGACGATGAGCTCATGCGTGCCGCGGCTGGCGTACACGTTGGCCGCGCCCTCGGCCACGAAGGCGGACGCGCCCAGCACGCGCACGGCGTGGTAGTGCGTCAGCGCCACATGGCGGATGGGTTTGTCGGTGACGCCGCGGATGGCTTGGATCAGCGCCTGCGCCATGGCCGGGGTGGCGGTCGCGTCGACCACCATCACGCTGTCGTCGCCGATGATCACGCCCGAGTTGGGGTCGCCGTCGGCCACGTAGGCGTAGGCGTTGTCGGACAGGCGCTCGAAGGAGATCTTCTTTTCCGCCAGGTCGGCCTGGGAGGCGAAGGGTTTGCTCATGGTGTTCCTTTGATGGATGGAAAGAGGGGCGGCTCAGCCGGCGTGGGCTTGGCGGCGCTGCTGGCTGCTGGTGCCGCTGGCGCCAGGCATCAGCCCGGCGGCCTTGTCGCGGGTCCAGGCAGCCAGGTCGTCATGGGCGCTGCGGCGTTTGCGAGCCACGTAGTCGTCCACGGGCAGGCGCAGGGTCAGTTCGAGCCGGATGCCGTTGGGGTCGAAGAAATAGATCGAGCGGATGAAGTGGTGGTCGGTCGGCCCCACCACCTCGACGCCGTGGGACAGCAGCCGCTGGCGCATCCGTTCCAGCTCGGCTTCGCCGCCGATTTCCATGGCGAAGTGGTTGACCCAGCGCGGCGTGGCAGGGTCGGGCTGGCTCAGTCCGTTGTCGCCCAGGTCGAAGAAGGCGATGTGGGAGCCGTCGGCGAATTCGAAGAACAGGTGCACGAAGGGACAGTGTTCGCCGGTGGAGGGCACGCGTTCTTCCTTGACCACATGCACCAGTGGCAGGCCCAGGATGTCTTCGTAGAAATGCCGGGTTTCCTCCGCGTCGCGGCAGCGCCAGGCGAAGTGATGCAGGCCCTGGATGGCGGGGCAGGCGGGGGGGTGTTGCAGCGTCATGGCGCCGTCTCCGTGGTTCATGGAATGTTCAAGGCGGGCGAGCCGGGCTGGATCGCCAGCATCTCGTCGACCGCCGCCTGCACCCGGGCCGCGTCGTCCACGGCTTCGATGAGCAGCAGCGACAGCCGGGCCAGGCTGTCGCGCTGGGCCGCGGGGTCGGGCACGTTGGTCAGCGCGATAAGGCGCTCGAGCAGGTCGTCAAGCTGTTGCTGGGATAGCGGCATGGCTGGCGCCTCCGGTTGAGCGGTAGAGGCCGCGGGCCTCGGGCAGGGGTTCGGGACAGGCGCCGGGGGCATCCAGCGCCGCGTTGATCCAGGCCTGCACGGCCTCGGGATCGCGCGTCTCGGGCGTGGCGGCGGCCATGACATGCTGGTCGGGGCGCAGCAGCCAGGCCTGGCCGTCCAGCGTCTGGCCGAGCTGGTGCGCCAGGGCGGCGCGTCCGCGCTCATCGCAAAGCGGGCCGACGGCGATCCAGCGCAGCAGGCCGTCGCCGTCCTCCGCGCCGGCGGGCAGGGCATCGCCGAACACCAGCACGGTGAACCAGGGGCCGAGCAGCCCATGCAGGGTCAGGCCGTCGCTTTGCCGCAGCACCACGTTGGGCAGCGCGCGCCCGGCCAGGGCGTGCGCGCCGCGCGCCAACGCCGACGCCGGATAGACGGCCGGCATGCACAGGCGGCCGGTGTTGATCATGCGGGCGGCGGTGGCGTGGCGCGGCGCCAGGTCGATGATGGCGTCGCGCCACAGCGCGGCCGAGCGGGCCGCACCCGGGTAGACGAAGCGCGAGGAACGGCGCGCCTGGCGGATGTTCTCCATCGCCGCGTGCTTGCGCTCCACGCTGTAGGTGTCCAGCAGTGAGTCGCCCGCGCGGCATTGCAGCAGCAGGGCCAGCTTCCAGCCCAGGTTGTCGGCGTCCTGGATGCCGCCGTTGCCGCCGCGCGCACCGAACGGCGCGACCAGGTGGGCCGAGTCGCCCGCGAACAGCACGCGGCCGTGGCGCAGACTGTCCAGGCATTCATGGCGGTAGGCCCAGACGCCGTGCCAGGCGATGTCGAATTCCACGCGTTCGCCCAGCAGGTCCCAGACGCGCTGGCGCATGGCCGCGTCGGTGGCCGCCTCGGCCGGGTCTTCGTCCGCACGCAGCTGGAAATCCAGCCGCCAGGTATCGTCGGCCATCTTGTGGCGCCAGACCGCGCGGCCATGGTTGCTGCGCGCGTCCAGCCAGGTCCAGCGTTCCTCCGGCCAGGTGGTGTCGCGCAGCACGATGTCGATGATGATCCAGCGGTCCTCGGTCTGGTCGTACACCCGCGGGCTGAGGCCCAGCATGCCGCGCACCGCGCTCTTGGCGCCGTCGCAGGCGACGACCCATTGCGCGCGGCACGGGTAGGGGCCGTCGGGCGTCTCCACCTGCAGCGTCGTCGGGCCGTCCGCTTGCGGTTCGATGCCGGCGACGCGGTTCAGCCAGCGCAGCTCGGCCAGCGGCTCGCGCATCAGCGCGTCCACCAGGAAGGCTTCCAGGTAGTACTGCTGCAGGTTGACGAAGCCGTTGTGGCGCATGTCGGGCTGGTCCTGCAGCGTGAAGGACGCCACCGCCATGTCGCGGCACAGCACGCGGCCCACGTTCCAGCGCACGCCCTTGCCGACCACGTCGCCGGCCATGCCGAGCCGGTCGAAGATGTCCAGCGTGCGCTGCGCCCAGACCATGCCGCGCGAGGCCAGGCCGCGTACGCCGACGGTGTTGTCGTCGTCCAGCACGACTACGGGGATGCCCCGCCGCACCAGGTCCAGCGCCAGCGTCAGCCCGGTCAATCCGGCCCCCACGACCGCCACCGGATGCGGATCGCGGCGCGGGCGGTCCATTTCCTCGGGCCTGACGTATGGATAGATGGGAAGCTCTTTCATCGTTTTCCCTAGTTCGATGTGGTTTGTTGCAGGCCCCACTCTAGGAGCGCCGCGCGGGCCCGTCATGTCCTCACGGAAGAGGACATCGCGGCGGCGGGGGATGACCTTAGAATCGGGAAAACACGCGCAAGCGGGGGAAAACGACACCATGGAAGAGACAAACAACCCTATGCCCGCGGGCGGGGGGCCGGACCGTTGGGCCGAGTCCGCCGTCATGGACCTGGGCGGTCCGATGTTCCATGCCGCGCTGCTGCTGGCACTGCGCGAAACCGTGGCCGCCGACCACGTGTCGCACGTGTTCTACGGCCAGGAAGGCTCGGTGCAGTATTCGTCGGCCGCCAGCCTGCTGAACCAGTCCCTGATCGAATGGACCACCAACGTATTCGTGGACAACGAGTTCTACCGGCGCGACCCCAATTACGGCCTGCTGCGCGACATGGCCTGCCGGCCCGGCCATCATCCCGACCTGGTCGTCCAGACCGCGTCGCCCGAACGCATCGCGGATGACGAGTACCGCCGCCTGCTGTTCGAGCGCCCGGGCTTCGCCAGCAAGATTTCGCTCATCGGCTGCCGCGACGAGGGCATCAGCTACCTGAACCTGTATTTCTCGCACGCCCATTCGCCGAACGTGGCCGAGCTGATGCGCGGGCGTGCGCCCTTGCTGATCGCGCTGGCGCGGCGCCATCACCAGTTGTGCCGCGTGCAAGCGGACGCGCCGCGCGCGCCGTCCTGGTGCAGCGGACTGTCGCTGCGCGAGATCCAGGTGGCGGACCTGCTGCGCCAGGGCCATACCGCGAAGGAAGTGGGGCGCGAACTGGGCCTGTCCCCCACCACCGTGGTCACCTACAAGAACCGCATCTTCAAGAAGAACAACGTGGCCAGCCTGAAGGAGTTCCTGATCAAGGCGCCGGCCGCATGCGCCGTGCCGGCCTGTATGCCGGAGGCGGGCAGGCGCTGAGCAACGCGCCTGCGTTCGGGGTTGCAGCCGCTGCTGCCGGGTTTCCAGCCTCCGGGCGCACGGTGGCCGCTCGCGCGATTCGGGATCAGACCTTGACGGATGGCCGCAGACGGGCGACGGCAGGAACCGCCAGGGCCGCCAGCAGCGCCACGGCCCCGGCGATATAGCCCACGCTGCCCAGCCCCCATTGCGCGATCGCCCATCCGCCCAGCATGGCGCCGGCGCCAATGCCGGCATTGGCTGCCGACACGTTCAGCGTCCCCGCCATGGCCTGTGCTTGCGGCGCGACCTGCATCACGCGCACCTGGCACACCGGATACAGGGCCGTGTTGGCGATGCTCCAGGCAGCCAGCGCCGGCAGCAGCCCGGCTGGCGTCGACGCCAGCGGCACGGCGGCCATCATGCCCAGGCCCAGCAGCAGGGTGAACGCCAGGGTCGCGGCCAGCGGATTGCGGTCGGCCGCCAGTCCGCCCAGCCAGTTGCCCGCCAGGCCCGCCGCGCCAAACCCCATCAGCCACCAACCCACCTGCGCCGGCGGCACGCCGGCGATACGTTCCAGCACATCGGCGAGATAGGTGTAGGCAGTGAACATCGCGGTGAACACCGCGACGGACAGGGCGATGTGGGCCAGCATGCGAGGGTCGCGCAGTATCCGCGCCTGCTCGCGCAGGCCCGCGCGCGGCGGGCGCGGCAAGGCCGGCATGCAGGCCCACATCAAGGCGGCCAGCGCCAGGGACAGCGCTGCCAGTCCCCAGAAACTGCCGCGCCAGCCTATGGACGCGGCCGCCAGGGTGCCTAGCGGAATGCCGAACAGCAGCGCGGCGGAAATGCCCAGGTAGACGCGCGCCACCGCCTGTCCGGCACGGCGGGGGCCGGCCAGTTGCGCCGCGGCTTCGCTGGCCGTGCCCCAGAACACCGGCAGGGCCAGCGCGGGGATGAAGCGCGCCAGCGCCAGCACCCAGATGTTGGGCGCGGCAGCGGCCAGCGCATTGGCGGCGGCGAAGACCAGCAGGATCGCGACGAACAGGCGCTTGCGCTCCACGTGCGATAGGGCCGCCGTCAGCAAGGGCCCCGACAGCATCACGGTGAACGCGAACAGGGTTACAAGCTGGCCCGCGGCGGATACGGAGATGGACAGGTCGCGGGCCAGTTCGGGCAGCAGTCCCACGATCAGGAACTCCGTGGAAACGATGACGAAGGCCGCGACGGCGAGGATGGCGATGGAAAGCGTGGCGGAGCGGGCGGGGACAGATGGCGATGCCAGGGAGGTTTCGAGCATGGATGGGTTCAAGAGCAAGACGGCCTTGAACGATATTGGAGATAGAATTTCTTATCTCAGGTATTTATTCCTTGAATTAAGGAATCTGATTCCTTAATAATCGCCGCCATGATCCCGTCCGAACGCCTGAAAGGCATCGAAGCTTTCGTCACCACCGCGGACGCGGGCAGCTTCACCGCCGCCGCTGACCGGCTCCACCTCACCGCGTCGGCGGTGGGCAAGAGCGTCGCGCGGCTGGAAGCCCGCCTGCGCACCCGCCTGTTCGAACGCAGCACCCGCCGCCTGGCGCTGACGGATGCGGGCAGCGCCTACTACCGCACCTGCGTGCGCGTACTGGCCGAATTGCAGGACGCCGAAGCGGTGCTGGCGGCGCAGCGCCAGGAACCGGCCGGCCGCCTGCGCCTGGACCTGCCCGCAACCTTTGGCCGCCGGGTCGCGCTGCCGCTGCTGTTGCAGTTCGCCAAGCGCCATCCGTTGTTGCGGGCGCAAGTGTCGTTCACGGACCGTCATGTGGATCTGGCCGCCGAAGGCATAGACGTGGCCGTGCGCATCGGCGGGCCGCAGCAGTGGGCGCCCGGCCTGGGCCATCGTTACCTGGGTTCGGAGAGCGTGATTTTCTGCGCTTCGCCACAATACCTGGCGCAACGCGGCACGCCGCTCACCGCCGACGACCTGGCGCAGCATGACGCGGTGGCCTACGGCCGCGCGGACGGGGAGCCGCCGGTGTGGCGCATCGCGCAGGACGCCGGACCCGCCAGCCTGCGGCCGATCGACGGCGTGATGCTGCTTGACAGCGCCGAAGCCCAGGTCGACGCCGTCGCCGCCGGCTTCGGCATCGCGCAACTGGCGACCTGGCTGGCGGCCGACGCTTTGCGCGATGGGCGGGTGGTCGAAGTGCTGCCGCAATTGGCCACCGAAGGCCTGCCGTTGCACCTGGCGTGGCCGCTGGGCAAGCAGTTGTTGCCCAAGGTGGATGCGGTGGTGGAGATGCTGGGGGAGTCGCTCAGTATCGTCTAGCGGGTGGCCGCAATATCGTTCGGTCCGAGAAAGTGACACCTCTACGCCGCGTTGTCCCTACGTCTTCTACGCTCATAGCGGGAGGAGAACGGCTCAAGTAAACACTTCTGTTTATTTATTCAACATTTTTGTTTATGCTCAATCAAGCCGTGGCCATTGCTCATGAAGTACAGCGAGTTCAAGAGATGGCTGGAACGACAAGGGGCAGTGTTTGTGCCGCACAAGTCAGGCAGCAGCCATTACCGGGTTACCTTGAACGGCGTGACCACGATCTTTCCACATCACGGGTCCAAGGAAATGGGCAAGCATCTGGAAAGCGAAATCAAGAAACAGCTCGGTTTGAAATGACGCCTGCGTCACGCGGACAGCCTTGCCTGGCACATTCATAAGACGGAAGCCCGAATGCTGACCTATCCCTATACCCTGACTCGCGACTCCAACGATACGTGGCTAGTCCGGTTTCGCGATATTCCAGAAGCGCTAACCGTAGGGCAGGACGTCGATGAAGCGGCGATCAACGCCGAAGAGGCGCTCGAAGCTGCGCTGGAGATCTACTTCGAGGCGCGCCGCCCCATTCCCATGCCCTCCAAGCCTGCCAAGGGTCAGGCGTCAGTAACCTTGCCCGCCTTGGTCACCAGCAAGGTCTTTCTGTCGAACGAGATGATTCTTCAGGGGGTGCGCAAGGCCGAGTTGGCGAGGCGCATGGGGGTTCACATGCCGCAAGTGGACCGCTTGCTCAACGTGCGGCACGCATCCCGGATCGAGCAAGTCGAATCTGCCCTTGGGCAGCTAGGGCGCCGTCTGGACGTGTCGATTGCCTGAGGCTGGCACACCTGCAAGTCCCGCGCTCCAATGAAAATCGGCCCCGATAACGGGGCCGATCATCTTGCATCGAAAAGCCAGGCTTATTCCGCCGTTTCCTGCAGCACGCGGCGGGCTTCCTCGGCCACGCGCTCGGGGGCGGTGCCGCCCACGTGCTTGCGGGCCGCGACCGAGCCTTCCAGGGTCAGGACCTGGTGCACGTCGTCGCCGATGCTGGCGTGGTAGGCCTTGAGTTCGTCCAGCGACAGGTCGGCCAGGTCGCAGCCGCGCTGTTCGCAGTCGCGCACGGCGTGGGCCACGACTTCGTGGGCGTCGCGGAACGGCACGCCGCGCTTGACCAGGTAGTCGGCCAGGTCGGTGGCGGTGGCGAAGCCCTGCAGGGCGGCGGCGCGCATGTTGTCGGCCTTGACCTTGATGCCGCCGGCCATGTCCGCGAAGATCGTCAGCGTGTCGCGCACGGTGTCGACGGTGTCGAACAGGCCTTCCTTGTCTTCCTGGTTGTCCTTGTTGTAGGCCAGGGGCTGGCCTTTCATCAGGGTCAGCAGGGCGACCAGGTGGCCGTTGACGCGGCCGGTCTTGCCGCGGGCCAGCTCGGGCACGTCGGGGTTCTTTTTCTGCGGCATGATCGAGCTGCCGGTGCAGAAGCGGTCGGCCAGGTCGATGAAGCCCACGCGCGGGCTCATCCAGAGCACCAGCTCTTCGGACAGGCGCGAGACGTGCGTCATGATCAGCGCGCCGGCGGCGCAGAATTCGATGGCGAAGTCGCGGTCGGACACGGCGTCCAGCGAATTGCGGCACACGCCGTCAAAGCCCAGGGTCTTGGCGACGCGCTCGCGGTCGATCGGGTAGGACGTGCCGGCCAGGGCGGCGGCGCCCAGCGGCAAGCGGTTCACGCGGCGGCGGCAGTCGGCCAGGCGCTCGGCGTCGCGGCCGAACATTTCGGCATAGGCCATCAGATGATGGCCAAAGGTGACGGGCTGGGCGACTTGCAGGTGCGTGAAGCCGGGCATGATGGTGCCGGCGTTGTCCAGCGCCACCGTGGCCAGGGCGTGGCGCAGCTGGCGCAGCAGGTCCAGCAGGTTGTCGATTTCGGCGCGCAGCCACAGGCGGATGTCGGTGGCGACCTGGTCGTTACGCGAACGGCCGGTGTGCAGGCGCTTGCCCGCGTCGCCCACCAGTTCCACCAGGCGCTTTTCGATGTTCAGGTGCACGTCTTCGAGGTCGAGCAGCCATTGGAAGCTGCCGGCGTCGATTTCGGACAGGATCTGCGTCATGCCGCGCTGGATGTCGGCCAGGTCCTGGGCGCCGATGATGCCCTGGGCGGCCAGCATGTCCGCGTGCGCGAGCGAACCTTGAATGTCGTAGCGCGCCAGGCGCTTGTCGAAATCCACGGACGCCGTATAGCGCTTGACGAGTTCGGAAACCGGTTCCGAGAACCGGGCGGACCAGGCCTGCGCCTTGTTGGCGAACTGGTTTTGATCGGGGGAGGGAGTGTTTGCCATGATGGACAGAATTATAGGGCCTGGCGCGCAAGGCCGGCGGCGCCGGGCGCGGGTCCCGCGGGCGGCGAACCCTCCGGCCTGGCCTTTGTCGGATAATCCTGGATTAGTTTCAAGACCTTAGAGCAGGAAGAGAGTCTATGCCCCTGGAATGGGAAGAACTGGTCACCCAATTGGATACCCATCTGCCGCGCGAAGCCTGGGCGCAGACCTTGATCGGGATCGGCGCGCTGATCCTGGCCGCGTTGTTCGTGCAGTGGGTGGTGGCGCGGGTCGTGCTGCTGCTGGCGCACCGCGTGCTGGTGCTGAGCGGCCGCGGCGACTGGGACAAGGCCCTGCAACGCCGCCGCGCCTACCAGAACCTCTGGTATGCGGTGCCGTTCGCGGTGGTGTCGCTGGGTATAGATCTGGTGCCGCATGTCGAGCGGGCGGTGACCATCGTCGGGCGGCTGGCGCATGCCGGCGCCTGGATCTGCGTGTTCATGGCGTTTTCCGGGGTGCTGAGCGCCTGGCAGGATACCTATTCCGCCACCACCCGGGCGCAGACCCGCTCCATCAAGGGCTATATCCAGATCGGCAAGCTGATCCTGATGGCGGTATGCACCGTTTTGGTGCTTTCCATCCTGATCGACCGCTCGCCGCTCTGGATGATTTCCGGCCTGGGCGCGCTGTCCGCCGTGCTGCTGCTGGTGTTCAAGGACACGCTGCTGTCGCTGGTGGCCAGCACCCAGCTGACCAGCAACGACATGCTGCGCATCGGCGACTGGATCGAAATGCCGCAGTCCAACGCCGACGGCTTCGTCAAGGACATCGCGCTGCACACGGTCAAGGTGCAGAACTGGGACAACACCGTCACCACGGTGCCCACCTACAAGCTGTTCTCGGAGAGCTACCGCAACTACCGCCACATGTTCGAATCGGGCGGACGGCGCATCAAGCGCACCGTCCGCATCGACTCGGCCAGCGTGCGCTTCCTGACCGACGACGAGGCGCAGCGGCTGATGCGTTTTCGCCTCTTGCACGACTACCTGCAGGCCAAGACCCACGATATCGCCCAGGCCAACCAGACCATGGGCGAACTGGCCAGCGTGCCGGCCAACCGCCGCCGCCTGACCAATATCGGCACCTTGCGCGCCTATGCGCTGGCCTACCTGAAGCAGAATCCCGAGGTCCGCCAGGACATGGCGATGATGGTGCGCATGATGGAGCCCACCTCCGAGGGCATCCCGGTCGAGGTCTATTGCTTTACCGCCGTCACCGCCTGGGTCGAGTACGAGCGCATCCAGGGCGACATCTTCGACCATCTGCTGGCCATCCTGCCCGAACTGGGCCTGCGCCTGTACCAGCAGCCGTCCGGCGCCGACATCGGCGCGATGGGCGTCCACCTGCGCGAAGGCGCCTTGCAGGCTGCGCTGGCCGGTGAAGGCGGCCGTCCGGGCCTGGCCGCGCCGTCGGAACGCGGACTGACCGACGAGAAGATGCCGCGCTAGCGGACAGCGGGCGCGGCAAGGCGCCGGGGCGGGGCCGGCGGGTGGCCCCGTGAGATAATCCAGGCGTTGAAATCCCAGGCGATAGACCCGATGTCGAACCCGTTCTTCAACCTGTATTCCCACGGCTTTGCCCGGGTGGCCGTCGGCGTGCCCGAATGCAAGGTCGCGGACCCCGCGTTCAATGCCGCCCAGACCATCGCGCTGGCGCAGCAGGCCGCCCAGGGCGGCGCGGTGCTGGCGGCGTTTCCCGAGCTGGGCCTGTCCGCCTATACCTGCGACGACCTGTTCCACCAGAAGGCCTTGCTGGACGAATGCGAGGCCGCGCTGGCCCAGGTGGTGGCGGCAACCGCGGAAATGGACATCGCCGTCGTGGTCGGCGCGCCGCTGCGCGTGGCCCACCAGCTGTTCAATTGCGCCGTGGTCGCCGCCGGCGGCCGCGTGCTGGGCGTGGTGCCCAAGAGCTACCTGCCCAACTACGGCGAATTCTACGAAGCGCGCCAGTTCAGCGCCGGGGATTGCGCAGCCGTGTCCGAGATCAGCCTGCTGGGGCAGACCGTGCCGTTCGGCTCCGAGCTGGTCTTCCAGATGGAAAAGCTGCCGCTGTTCCAGTTCCACGTCGAAATCTGCGAAGACGTCTGGGTGCCGATCCCGCCGTCTTCCTACGCCGCGCTGGCGGGCGCCACCGTGTTGGTGAACCTGTCGGCCTCCAATATCGTGGTCGGCAAGTCCGAATACCGCCACCAACTGGTGGCGCAGCAGTCGGCGCGCTGCCTGTCGGCCTACATGTACACCTCCGCCGGGCGGGGCGAGTCCTCCACCGACATGGCCTGGGACGGCCAGGCGCTGATCTACGAAAACGGCGAACTGCTGGGCGAATCCGAACGTTTCCTCGGTCATTCCCATCTGCTGTTCGCGGACGTGGACCTCGAACGCCTGTCGCGCGAACGCATGCGCCAGACCACCTTCGGCCAGTCCGTGCGCCGCCATCAGGACGAAGTCCGCAAGTTCCGCAGTGTGGCAGTGCCCGTGAATCCGCCGCTGGAAGACGCCGAGCTGCCGCTGGAGCGGCGCGTGGCGCGCTTTCCCTATGTGCCGGCCGACCCGCAGCGCCGCGATGCCCGCTGCAAGGAGGTCTACAGCATCCAGGTGCAGGCCCTGGTCCAGCGCCTGTCGGCCAGCCGCATGTCCAAGGTCGTCATCGGCATTTCCGGCGGGCTGGATTCCACCCATGCGCTGCTGGTCTGCGCCAAGGCCATGGACGCGCTGGACCTGCCGCGCGCCAACATCCTGGCCGTCACCATGCCGGGCTTTGCCACCAGCTCGCGCACGCTGCAGCAGGCGCGCAAGCTGATGGAGGTGGTGGGGTGCACGGCTTCCGAGATCGACATCCGGCCCAGCTGCCTGCAGATGCTCAAGGATCTGGGCCATCCTTATGCCGACGGCAAGCCGGTCTATGACATCACCTTCGAGAACGTGCAGGCCGGCGAACGCACCAACCACCTGTTCCGCATCGCGAATTTCAACAACGCCATCGTCATCGGCACAGGCGACCTGAGCGAGCTGGCCCTGGGCTGGTGCACCTACGGCGTGGGCGACCACATGTCGCACTACAGCGTCAACGCCAGCGTACCCAAGACGCTCATCACCCACCTGGTGCGCTGGGTCGCCGAATCCGGCCGCCTGGGCGAGGAGGGGGCGCAGGTGCTGCTGGACGTGCTGGGCACCGACGTCAGTCCCGAACTGGTGCCGGGCGGAGCCGACGACAAGCCGGTGCAGAAGAGCGAAGACTCCATCGGCCCCTACGAACTGCAGGACTTCAACCTGTACTACACGCTGCGCTACGGCTTTGCGCCGACCAAGGTGGCTTTCCTGGCGCTGGCGGCCTGGCGCGACCGCGAGGCCGGCGCCTGGCCCGAGGGCGGCCACGTGGCCCGCAACCAGTACGATCTGGCGGCCATCAAGCGCAACCTTAAGATTTTCCTGGACCGTTTCTTCCGCCTCAGCCAGTTCAAGCGCACCTGCGTGCCCAACGCGCCCAAGGTCGGCTCCGGCGGTTCGCTGTCGCCGCGCGGCGACTGGCGCGCGCCCAGCGACTCCGAGTCGGCGGTGTGGATGCGCGACGCCGAACGCATTCCCGACGAGGCCTGACCGGGATTTCCCGCCCAAGGGGGACCCGGCGTCCGGGTCCCCGCGGGTGGTATTCTCTTATCCGATGCGCCCTGCAGCCATATCTAGCCAGGGCGCCGCAACAGATCAAAACCCAGGACGACCAACGTGAAACAAGTCACCGCCATCATCAAACCCTTCAAGCTCGACGAAGTCCGCGAAGCGCTGGCCGAAGTCGGCGTCAGCGGCCTGACCGTTACCGAAGTCAAGGGTTTCGGCCGCCAGAAAGGCCATACCGAGCTTTACCGCGGCGCCGAGTACGTGGTGGACTTCCTGCCCAAGATCCGCGTGGAAGTGGTGCTGCCCGACAGCCAGGTCGAAGCCGCCATCGAGGCCGTGGTCAAGGCTGCCCGCACCGGCAAGATCGGCGACGGCAAGATCTTTGTCACTCCGGTCGAACAGGCCATCCGCATCCGCACGGGCGAGAGCGACGAAGAGGCGCTATAAGTTCCACGGGACTTGCGGCTGGCCGGATCCGCCGGCGGCCGCGAGACCGCGGCAGGATGTTGCGGGCTTGGCGCGGCGAGGATCCTGCCGCACCAAGCCCGCAACGCATTTTCCGGCCTAGCGGATGAGCTGGTTCATCTCCAAGATCGGGCTCATCACCGCCAGCACGATCAGCAGCACGAATCCCCCCATCAGCAATATCAGCGCCGGTTCCAGCAGCGCCGTCATGGCCATGGCGCGCCGCTCCAGATCGCGCGACAGGTTCTGCGCGCCGCGGTCCAGCAGTTCAGGCAGGCGGCCGGTCTTCTCGCCGCTGGCGATCAGATGCACCAGCAGCGAAGGAAACACCTTTTGCGCGCCCAAGGATGCCGATAGCGACGCGCCTTCGCGCACGCGCGCCGAGGCTTCGTCCACGGCCTGGCGCAGCACATCGTTGCCCAGGGTGCGGCGCGCCGCCTCCAGGGCCGTCAGCAACGCCACGCCGCTGCCCGAGAGGATCGCCAGCGTGGACGCGAAGCGCGCGGCATTCACGCCCAGTACGAAGCGCCCGGCCAAGGGCAGCTTCAGCACGCGCGCATGCCAGGCGCGCCGCGCGGCGGGCGCGCGCAACGCGTAGCGCCACAGCGCAACTGCGGCCGCCAGCGCCGCGCCGGTCGCGACGCCCCATTCGCGCACGTAGTCCGACAGCGCCAGCATGATGCGCGTCAGGAGCGGCAGCTCCTGCTTGGCCTGGCTGAACGCCGACACCACCTGCGGCACCACATAGCCCAGCAGGAAGATCACGATGATCACCGACACGCAGGCCACCACCGCCGGATAGATGAACGCGGTCAGCACCTTGCTGCGCAAGGCGTTGCGCTCCTCGATGTAGTCCGCCAGCTTCTCCATCACTTGCGCGAGATCGCCCGATTCTTCGCCGGCGCCGATCAGCGCGCGGTAGATCTCCGGGAAGTCGCGCGGCCGCGCGGCCAGGGCGGTCGACAGCTTGTGGCCCGCGCGCACATCGTCGCGCACGCCGCCCAGCGTAGCGGCGATGTGTTTTTTCTCGGCCTGCTCCAGCGTGGCGCTCAGGGCCGCGTCCAGCGGCAGGCTCGCGGCCAGCAGGCTGGCGAGCTGGCGGGTGAGCCAGGCCAGATCCGCATCCGACAGGCGCGTGCGCAGCGATGCGCCGAAGCCTTCGGCGCGCGCCGCGAGGGACGTGGACAGCGGCAGCAGGCCGCGGCCGCGCAGCTGGTTGCGGGCGCCGCGTTCGCTGTCGGCGTCGATCGTGCCGCGCACGATCTTCCCCAACGCGTCGGTGGCTTCGTAACGGAAGGAAGGCATCTGGAAAGCATGGCCAGCGCGCATGAAAAAAACGCGCAAAGCCCCGAATTTAAAGGGTTTCAAGGCCGCTACGATGCCTGCGAATTATGACCGTAGTGTTGCACTGTCACCCCGTATACTCCGACGCGCTTTCACGTTTTTTCACACGATTTCACGTTTCAGGCACCTATCCCGTCATGCGTCATATTGCGCAATTCAGCCTTGCGGTACTGCTCGCCGCAAGCCAGCTCGGACCCGCGGCCAGCACAGTCCATGCTCAACAGACCGACAATCGCGTCAGTCTGAATTTCGTCGACACCGACATCACCGCCGTGCTGCGCGCGCTGTCGCTGTTCACGCAGCGCAACTTCCTGGTGGATCCGCGCGTCAAGGGCAAGCTGACGCTGGTGTCGGACCGTCCCGTGGACAGCGCGCAGGCGTTGTCGATGCTGACGGGCGCGCTGCGCATGCAGGGCTTTGCCATCGTCGATGTGGACGGCGTGACGCGCGTGGTGCCCGAGGCCGACGGCAAGCTGCAAGGCAGCGTGGTGGCGGGCAGCGCACGTCCCGCGCAAGCCGTGGGCGGCGCGCCTGCCGGCGGCGCGGGCCGTGGTCCCGTGCCGGTGTCCGCGTTCGCCAAGGGCAGCAGTGGCGAAATGCTGACCCGCGTGTTCCCCCTGAAGTACGAGAACGCCGCCAACCTGGTGCCGGTGCTGCGCCCCATGGTGCCGCCCAATAACCCGATCAACGCCTATCCCGGCAACAACACGCTGGTGGTGACGGACTACGCCGATAACCTGGAACGGATCGCGCAGGTCATTGCGCGCATCGACGTGCCCAGCTCGATCGACACGGACGTGGTGCCGGTGCGTTCGGCCGTCGCCACCGACCTCGCCATCCTGGCCTCGCAACTGCTGGATACGCAAAGCAGCGATCCGACGCAGCGCATCGCCGTGGTGGCCGATCCGCGCAGCAACAGCGTGCTGGTGCGTTCCGGCAGCCCGGCGCGCACCCGGCTGGCGCGCGATCTCATCATGAAGCTGGACGCGCAGCAGAACCGCGCCGGCAATCTGCACGTGGTCTACATGCGCAACGCGCAGGCCACGCGCATCGCCGAGGTGCTGGGCGGGCTATTGACCGGGCAGGCGAATTCCGCGCCTGGCGCCACGGGTGGCGCCAGCGGCGGCGCGGCGGCGCAGGGCGGAGCGCGCACGCAGAACGCCGCGCCAGGCATGGCTGCCCAGGCGGCGGGCATGGCCGGCATGTCGGGTTCGAACAAAGGCGGATTGTCGGGCGAGCAGGAACGCATCTCGCGCGAAGACAACAGCACGCAGGCCGTGTCGTATTCGGCCGGCGGCGCCACCATCCAGGCCGACCCGGCCACCAACTCGCTCATCATCTCCGCGCCCGAGCCGCTGTACCGCAGCCTGCGTGAAGTCATCGACCAGCTCGACCAGCGTCGCGCGCAGGTGCTGGTGGAAAGCCTGATCGTGGAAGTCAGCGAGGCCAAGGCGGCGGAGTTCGGCATCCAGTGGATGACGGGCGCCGGCAACATCAACAGCGACGGCACCAGCTTCATCGGCGGCACCAACCTGGGCGGCAGCGGCATCACCGGCAAGGGGCCGACCACCATCGACGGCATCGGCAGCGGCCTGAGCCTGGGGGTGGTCAAGGGCACGGTCGACGTGCTGGGCAACAAGGTGATCAACCTGGGCGTGCTGGCGCGCGCCATGGAGAACACCGGCGAAGCCAACATCCTGTCCACGCCCAACCTGCTGACCCTGGACAACCAATCGGCCAGCATCCTGGTGGGCAAGACCGTGCCGTTCGTGACCGGGCAGTACGTGACGTCGGGCAGCAACGGCAGCACCAATCCGTTCCAGACCATCGAACGCGAGGACGTGGGCCTGAAGCTGAACATCCGGCCGCAGATTTCCGAGGGCGGCGCGGTAAAGCTGGACATCTACCAGGAAGTCAGCAGCATCGACGAAAGCCGCTCCAACTCCACCACTGGCATCGTGACCAACAAGCGCGCCATCGACACCAGCGTGCTGATCGACGACGGCCAGATCATCGTGCTGGGCGGCCTGTTGGAAGACAACGTCACGCTCTCCACCAACAGCGTGCCGCTCCTGGGATCCTTGCCCGTGATCGGCTCGTTGTTCCGCTACGATTCGCGCAAGCGCACCAAGACCAACCTGATGGTGTTCCTGCGTCCCTACGTGGTGCGCGACGCCAATCGCACGGCGGGCGTCACCATGGACCGCTACGACTACATGCGCCGCGCGCAGGCGGCGGTGCAGCCAGGCCAGCACTGGGCGCTGCCCGACATGCAGGCGCCGATGCTGCCGGCGCCGGGCTCCGCGCCTTCGGTGTCGAACAACGCCTATGACCTGCGCCCGGAACATCAGGCCGAAACGTTGCGCCGGCCGGCGCCGGTCACGGCCCAGTCCTTCGCGGTGCGCCAGTATCCCGGCACGGAGTCTGCGCGCGACGCTTCGGACGCCATCCGCGTGTCGCGCACGCTGATGCACAGCGTGGCCGTGGACCCCGATACGCTGCTATGAGCGCGCATCCCTTGCCTTATGCCTGGGCCCGGGCGCAGCGCGCGATGTTGTCGCTGCGCGGCGGCCAGGCCCGCTTGACCGTCAGCCCGCGCACGCCGGAATGGGCGGTGCGCGAGATCCGCCGCTGCCACGGCGACATCGAACTGGCGCAGGTCGACGACCAGGCGCTGGAAACCCTGCTGACCGCGGCCTACAGCCACTCGGAAGACGCGGCTTCGGTCATGGGCGTGGCCGAGAACGAGATCGACCTGGACCGCCTGATGCAGGACATGCCCGAGGTGGCTGACCTGCTGGAGGCCCAGGACGACGCGCCCGTGATCCGCATGATCAATGCGCTGTTCGCGCAGGCGGCGCGCGACGGCGCCAGCGACATCCACATCGAACCCTTCGAGACCCACTCGGTGGTGCGCTACCGGGTCGACGGCACCCTGCGCGACGTGGTGTCGCCGCGCAAGGCGCTGCATGCCGCGCTGATCTCGCGCATCAAGATCATGGCGCACCTGGACATCGCCGAAAAGCGCTTGCCGCAGGACGGCCGTATTGCGCTGCGCGTGGGCGGACGGCCCATCGACGTGCGCGTGTCCACCTTGCCCACCGGGCATGGCGAACGTGCGGTGCTGCGCTTGCTGGACAAGGAAGCGGGGCGCCTGCAGCTGGAAAAGCTGGGCATGGATGCGGGCGTGCTGGGCCAGCTGGACCGGTTGATCCGCCAGCCGCACGGCATCGTGCTGGTGACCGGACCCACCGGCAGCGGCAAGACCACCACGCTGTACGCGGCGCTCAGCCGCCTGGACGCCTCTACGAGCAACATCCTCACGGTCGAGGACCCGATCGAGTACGACCTGGCCGGCATCAGCCAGACGCAGGTCAACGCCAAGATCGACATGAGCTTCGCGCTGGCCCTGCGCGCGATCCTGCGGCAGGACCCCGACGTCATCATGATCGGCGAAATCCGCGACCTGGAGACCGCGCAGATCGCGGTGCAGGCCTCGCTCACCGGCCACCTGGTGCTGGCCACGCTGCACACCAACGATTCGGTGTCCGCCGTGACCCGGCTCACGGACATGGGGGTCGAACCCTTCCTGCTGGCGTCGTCGCTATTGGGCGTACTGGCCCAACGCCTGGTGCGCAAGCTGTGCCCGGCGTGCAAGCAGCCCGCCATGCAGGACGGCGCGCGCGTGTTCCGTCCGGTGGGCTGCGACGCCTGCAACCATACCGGCTACAGCGGGCGTTCCGGCATCCACGAACTCTTCACGGTGGACGACGAGGCGCGCCGGCTGATCCACGAAGGACGCGACGAGCGCGAACTGCGGCGCGCGGCGGCCGCGTCAGGCATGCGCACCATGCGCGAGGACGGACAGCGCTGGGTCGACAGCGGGCAGACTTCGCCCGAGGAAATCCTGCGGGTGACGCGGGATGCCTAGGGTCTATATCCGCCAGCGGCCCGGAAAGTCGAAGGAAAGCTGGCGGTGCTTGAGGGCCGACACCGCGCCTAGCGCGTCCTTGACCTTGCGGGCTGCAACATCGAACAAACCCCGGCTAGCGTCGCCGATCAACAGCAGGTGGATACGTTCCTGTTCCAGCCGCTCGGCGTCGATCAGCGCGACGTAGCTTTCACCATTCTTGGTGATGATCTTCTCGGCTCCGGACTTGACCTGATCAGCGAACTGGGACAAATTGGATCGAGCTTGGGGCAACGGAATCACATCGGCGGAGGAGATGCTCTTGACAGGCTCCGTGGGCGAAATACTTGTACCTAACAACGCATAGTCTAGTGCCGAGCCTGCCTTCTCTGGTTCATGTCCCGAAGGTCGTAACATCCCCCGAACGCCGCCCCAGCGCCGACAACAGTCCATCCAGCGCCGCCCGGTCCGCTTCACGCGCGGCGTCGGCGTAGGTCGCCTGGCCCCGGAACTTCAGGCCGCCGCGCCCGCCTGCGCTGCCCTGGCCGGTGACGTCGAGCAGGCCGCTTTCCGTGCTCAGGGCCAGCGTGGCGCCTGACTTGCCACCTTGCACCCGCAGCAGATACGAGCCCACGGGCGCCACCGGCGTCAGCGCGGTGCTGGCGTTGCGCCAGCGCAGTTCGGCCACCGGGCCTGCGGGCAGGGCCGCGCCCAGCCGCAGCGGCTGCCAGCGGATTTCCAGCGCGCCCTGCGGGGCGATGGTGTTCCACGGCGCGCCCAGCGCGGACAGGATGGAGGCGGGCGCGCGCAGCGACTGGGCCGGCACCGACACGCCGTTCCAGGCGGGCGTCGCGCGCAAGGGACCTTGCAGCCAGGGGTGGGAGATATCCAGCGCGAGCGCGTCCCAGCGCCATTGCCACTGCACCGGTTGCGGCAACATGCGGCGCGCGCCGGGAGGTCCCAGCGCGATCCAGGCGCTGCCGCGCCACAAGGTGCCGCTGGCGTCGGCCAGCGTGACCGGCGCCTTGTCCGGCAGCACGGCCAGCAGCCAGCGTGCGGGCAGCACGGTGATGGCGGCTGCGGCGGCACAGACGGTGCCGGCCAGGAGCAGCGCGGCGGACCGTTTGGAAAGTCGGACGGCAGACATCTCAGCCACGCTCCGACGCTTGCGGCGCCGCCAGGCTCACCTTGCCATTGACCAGGCCGGGCAGCGGCCGCCCGTTGACATTGGCGGCACGGGTGAGCTGCACCTCCTTGACGGCCAGGCCCCAGTCGCGCGCCGCACCGTCCAGCCAGCGCAGCAAGGCCGAAGAGGGCGCCTGCTTCAGCGTCAGCAGCATGCCCGATCCCTGCTCGGGCTCGCCCAGCGTCCATAGCTCGGCGGCGAGTCCGGCGCGTTCCAGCGAGGCGCCCAGCTCCGCGGCGCTGGGCATGGCGCCGGCGGGCGCGGCCGACTTGTGCCGCAATGCCGTGGCTTGCGCGGTCAGGTCGGCGACCGTGGCGGCCTGGCCGCGCAGCGCGGGTAATTCCGCCTGCAGCTTGCGCAGCGTGTTCAAGGGCGGTTCGATCAGGGTGACGAAGACCAGCGCGCCGCCCAGCAGCAGGCCGGTCGCGGTCACCAGCCGGCGCTCGCGCGGCGCCAGCGCCCGGTAGCGTTGCCCGGCGCGCGTCAGCGCGGGCGTGAGGGTCTTGGCCAGCGACTGCCTGGCCGCATGCAGGGCTTGCGGGAGTTTCATGGTTGCGCGCGCACGATGCGCCAGGTGTTGTCGTTATCGCCGCGTTCGAGCTTCAGGCCCAGGGCGGCGGCTTGCTGGATCAGCGCGGGGGTTTCCGCGACACGTTGCGACTGCTCGCCGGCGTCGGCCAGCTGCAGCGTCAGCGCCTGTTCGGCGTAGCCCAGGCGGGCCACCTTGTCGGCGGCGAAGGGCAGGGCCTGGGCCGCGGCGCGCGCCAGGGGCAGGAAGTCGGCGGCATTGGCCGCGCCGCGGTTCGCTTGCAGCGCGTCCAGGCCTTGCTGCGCCTGGCGCGGCGGGTCCAGGACCACCGGCAGGTCGGGGAACGCGGCCAGGACCTGCGCGTGCATGCCATTGCGCAACGCGTCGGCTTCGGCTTGCAGCTGCGAGGCGTACAGATTCAGCCCGCCTATCCAGACGACTGCCGCGGCCGCGGCCCAGCGCCAGGCGGGGCGCCAGGCTGAAACGCGGGCCGGCGCCAGCTGGGGCATGGCCAGCGACCACGAAGGCGAGGGCGCCAGCCAGCGGGAATCGGCGGGGTCGCGCAATGGTTCCGTGGCCTCGGCGTCCAGCGCTTGCGGCGCGATGAGCGCCTGCGTGCGCAAGCCCTGCGCATTCAGCAGGCTCCAGCCGCGGCGCACGGGTTCGCGCGCGGCCCAGGCCAGCGGCACCGTGCCGTCGGCCGAGCGCGGGCCGTGGCCGATAGCCAGCGCGTCCAGGTCGCTGAGCACCAGCGGCTCCAGCGCGCTGTGCACCGCGGCCGCAAAGCGGGCGCGCGCCACCGCGGGGATCTGTACGCTGGCGGCGATCACGTCGGCAGGATGCAGCACGGCTTCGCAGGCGGCGTGGGGGTAGGCGTGCCCCAGGGCTTCAAGTGTGAGCTCGCCCTGGCGGGCGCAGCGTCCGCGCCGGTCGAACCAGGAGTAGGGCAGGAGAGAGCCGGAGCCGAACTCGTCCAGCGGGGGCAGCGCGATGCGCAGGATGTTCTTCAAGGAATTTCTCTGGTCCATAAGGTGTCGGGGGCGGCGGGCGGCGAGCTGCGCAGCAGCGCCTGCATGGAGATGCGCGCCCGCTCATAGGCCACGGTGCCGCTGGCCAGGAACCAGCCGCTGGTGGTGGCGACGGCCGGCGCAGGCGTCTTCACGCCCGCGCCGGCCAGGCGGTTGGCGAAATCGCCGGAATTGTTGAACCAGTTGCCGCGGTCGCGTTCGCCCGCCATGGAACGGGCCTGGCTGAGCGACAGGCCGGGCACCAGCGCTGCAAGCACCTCCGCGGGCGCGGTGTTGACGTTGACGCTGGTGGCGACGGGCAGCACTGTCATCGTGCGGCGCAGCTCGTTGCGCGCCGACGGCTCCAGCGCCAGCAGGGCCGCCACTTCGTCCACGCCGCGCGGCAAAGGGGCGCGGGCGTCGGGCGCGGGCCGTCCCTGCGGCGCCGAAGCCGCATCCGCCGGCGGCATCCCGGGCTGCGCGGCCGACATGATGTCCACCATGCGCGCGGCCAGGGTGTCGGGCAGCTGCAGCGTGTTCAGCAGCCGGCGCAGCACCAGTTCCTGCTCGGGCTGCGGCACGCCATTGTTCGCCAGGTTATAGAGGTTGTACTTGCCTTGCTCGTCCTGCACGCGGCCGGAGAACACCGCAACGCGTTCGTCGCCGGGCCGTTCGATGCGCGTGTCCAGCACCGGGGTGGCCCATATCTGGTCGCCGCGGGTGATCGGTTCGCGCTTGCTGTGGTCGCGCACGATCAGGCGGGCCCAGTCTATGCCGCCGGCCAGCATGGCGCGCGCCTGCACCCGCGCCATCTCGTTTTCCACGCGCCGCGTGCTGGCGGTCTGGCGCTGGAACAGTCCGGTGGTCAGGGCGGCGACGATGGCGACGATGATGAGCGCGCTGATGACCGCCGCGCCGCGTTCTGCGTTGCGCGGACGGCTCATGGCAGCTCCAGCACGCGGGTGTAGCGCTCGGGGGATCCCGGCGCGCCGCGTTCCAGCGCGATCTCCAGGCCGCTCGGGGCCGCGGCCTGACTGCCTTCGCCATTCACCCAACCGGTCCCCGGCACCCAGGCGCGCAGCGTCAAGGCCCGCGTGCCGGGCAGCAGGAGGATGCCGTTGTCCGTCGCGGGCAGCGGACTGCGCGCCGCCGACGGTCCGCTGGCGCGCCACAGGCCGTCCTTGCGCACCTGCCATTGCACGCGCTGCCACAGGCCGTTGTCGTCCGGGTCGGGGCGCAGGATCTCGAACACGGGACCGCCGCCTGCGCGGCGCAGCAGGCGCAGGCCGCTGGTGTAAGCCTGCACATCCAGGCCCGCCGGCTCGAAGCTGGGACCGGTGTAGGACAGTTCCACATCGCGCGCCATCTGGCCCAGCGTGCGGACGATGGCATCGATGTCCTCGGCCTGCGCCTCGATCCGCTCGCGCGCGCCGGATACGCTGGCCAGGCCGCGCCAGGCCATCAGACTGACCAGCGCCATCAGGGCCAGGGCCACCAGCACTTCGATCAGTGTGAAGCCCGCTTGGGATCGGGGAGGGTGGCGCATGGCTATCGCAGGCTGGACAAGAGGCCGTCCAGCTGCAGCAGCACGGCGTCCGCCTGCGAGGCGCCGGCGTCGCGCACCTTGATCGACACCTGGCGGAAGCTGCGGTTCATCGAATTCGTAAACTCCATTTCGCACTGCAAAGCCCGGCCGCCCTGCGGACAGGGCGCGCTGCGCGTGCCCGCGCGCGGCAGCGCCTGTTCCAGCCGCAACTGGGCCAGCGCGTTCTGCGCGGCCAGCAGCGCCAGCGTCTTGTCCTGCAGGGCGCGGTTGTTCTCCGCCATGACGCCGGTCGCGCGCAGGGCGGCGCCCATGGCGACGGCGATGATGGCCAGGGCCACCAGCACTTCGATCAGCGTGAACCCGCGTTGCCGATCGGGCGGGCGGGGCGGTTCATTGAATTTCATAGCGGCCCGCGGCGTCGCGCCGCAAGGTGACGCGGGCATCGCCCGCGCTCAGCGTCAGCGTGACGGGCGCGGCGACCCATTCCGTGTTGAACACCAGCGGCCGGTCCGGATCGAGCCGCAGCGCCACCGACGCCGTCGACCAGGATTGCGGGCGCAGCACCTCGTCGCGTTCCAGCCGGTCCGGCGGCAGCGGCCTGTCTTCCTCGGCGTTCGGGCCCGGCAGCCGCCCCTGGCGTTCGAACGACCAGCCCTGTCCATTGGCGAGCCAACGGATGGGACGGCCGTCGCTGCGGGCCTCGCTCTGGGCCACGGTGAAGGCGTCGGCCAGGCGCTGGGCGTCGCCGCGCAGACGGTTGTCGCCGCGGCCGACGGACAGGCTCACCATGCTGGCCGCGATCGCCACGATCACCAGGACCACCAGGACTTCGACCAGCGTGAAGCCGCGCTCAGAGTTCCCAGGAGCCGATGTCGGCATCGCCGCTTTCTCCGCCGGGCTTGTTGTCGGCGCCGAACGAGAACACGTCGATATCGCCTTTGACGCCAGGGCTCAGGTATTGATAGGGATGGCCCCAGGGATCGTTGGGCAGCTTGTCCAGGTAGCCGCGCCAGTTGTTCGCGCCCTCGGGTTTCTGCACCAGCGCGCGCAAGCCCTGCGCGGTGCTGGGGTAGCGGCCATTGTCCAGGCGGTATAGCTTCAGCGCCTGCATGATGCCGGCGATGTCCTGGCGCGCGGCGACCTGGCGGGCCTGGTCGGGACGGTCCAGCACGCGGGGGACGATCAACGCCGCAAGTATCCCCATGATCACAATCACCACCATGATCTCGATGAGGGTGAAACCTTGCTGGCGGGCAAGCCCGCGCGGTAACTGACGCACTTGATGACTCCGGTCTTTCAGTAGGAGCGGAGGATTGTGGACATGAAATATGACAGCAATACTCACGCCGCTGCCAAATCCGCAAAGACCGGGCCCGCGCGCGGCGCGGCCTACTTTTCGCGCGATATGCCGGCGGGCGCGGGCAGGGCGGCCGGCGCTGGCAGGCGGCTTGAGCGTCCGGCCTGTTCCACCATCACCGCGTCCGCGGCGACTGCGCGCAGCACGATGCCGGGGGCCACTTCGCCGCCCGCGCGCCAGGCCAGCGGCGGGCCGCCGTCGACGCTGAGCACGGCGGCGCCGTCGGCGCCCGCGGCGATCACGCCCAGCACGGTGATCTGCGTGCGCATGGCTTCGTCCTTGCCGAACCACAGCGCCACGGGCGTGTTGTCGGCGGCGCGCGGCGCTCCCGCCGATACCGCCGCAGGCAAGGCGCCGGCCTTGGGCGCAAGCAGGATCGACGCCCATACGCCCAGGCCCGCGGCCAGGGCCAGCACGGCAAGAACGCGGAACGCGGCGGGCAGGTTCGGGCGCAGGGAGAAGGGCATGGAACAGGCGGGCAGGGCGGGTTGCGACGGGCCGACTATAGCGTTGCTACATGACAGGCTTGCGATACCCCGCGGTATTTGCCATCGCTCCTGTTGCGCGGGGCCTTCTGTCATCGTTCGTACATGCCCCATGTCTAGCATGCGCTGAAGTCCGGATGCCGCATCCGGGCAGACCTCCTTTCCAACAGGGAACCCGCATGCAAGACCTGAATCAAGCCAATCGCCGCCGACTCCTCAAAATGCTGGGAGGCGCGCCGATGCTGCCGCTGGGCGGCGTCAGCCTGACCGCGCTGCTGGCCGGCTGTAATTCCAGCGATGACGATGACGACAGCACGCCGCCCGTCGCGCCGGTCACCTTCAAGTCCGCCTCCTTCAGGTCCATGGCCGCGCCCTCGCTGTCCCAGCCTGAACTGATGGCGCGTACCACCGTCGCCTCGGCGCTGGAGCTGACGTTCAGCGACGGCTCCAAGCGCAGCGTCGAGCTGGGCTACGAGCCTTTCTTCATGACGGGCGACGCCGTGCCGGACGGCAAGGGCGGCACCGTGGTCGCCGGCGGCTACTACAACCTGGCCGGCGCGCCCATCGTCGACAATTCGGTGCCCGCGAAGGCGCGGCAGTTCTTCTCGAACTGTCCGGACGGCATGTCGCTGCTGTCCTTGTCGGAACCGACCAAGGTGGCGGGCGTGGCCGGCAACGCGCTGTACGCGGTGGTGCAGTTCGAGTACCAGTCCATGGACCAGGCCGGCAAGGACATGTACGGCCTGCTGCCGTCGCAGATCGCGGTGCTGACGCTGTCGCAGGACACCAACACCGGCAAGCTCAGCCTGGTGAAGTACCACACCGTGGACACGTCGTCGGTGCATGGCCTGTGGATCACCTGTGGCGCGAGCCTCTCGCCCTGGAACACCCATCTGTCCAGCGAAGAGTACGAGCCCGACGCCACCACGGCCAAGGCGTCGTCCTCGTTCCAGGCCTACAGCCAGAATCTCTACGGCGATCCGGCCAAGGCCAATCCCTACCACTACGGCCACATGCCCGAGGTCACCGTCAACCCGGACGGCACCGGCACTATCAAGAAGCACTATTGCATGGGCCGCATTTCGCACGAGCTGGTGCAGGTCATGCCGGACCAGCGCACCGCGCTGATGGGCGACGACGCCACCAACGGCGGCCTGTTCATGTTCGTGGCCGACCGCAAGGCCGATCTGTCGGCCGGCACGCTGTATGTCGCCAAATGGAACCAGACCTCGGGCACCGGTCCCGGCGCCGGCACGCTGACCTGGATCAAGCTGGGCCACGCGACCAGCGCCGAAGTGCAGGCGCTGGCCGACCAGCTGAGCGCCGCCGACATCATGGACGTGCGCACCGCCGACCCGCTGGATGCCGCCTTCACCAAGATCCGCTATTCCGGCAAGGACAACTGGGTCAAGCTGCAGCCCGGGCGCAACGTGGCCGCGGCCTTTCTGGAAACCCACCGCTACGCCGCCATGGTGGGCGGCACGCTGGCCTTCTCCAAGATGGAGGGCACCACCGTCAACGCCAAGGACAAGATCGCCTACAGCGCGATGTCGCGCGTGGACAGCTCGATGACCGACGGCTTGTCGCCCGGCTTCAAGGTCGAAGGCCCGGCGGCGGGCGCGGTCTACCAGCTGCACATGAAGGAAGGCCAGGTCGACACCGACGGGAAGGCCATCGACAGCGCCTGGGTGCCGGTGGACATGGCCGCGGTGCCGGAACTGGTGGGCGAAGTGCTGGCCGCGCGCGATGCGCTGGGCAATACCCACGCCGCCGACAAGATCTCCAACCCCGACAACCTCAAGTTCTCGGAGAAGCTGCGCACGCTCTTCGTGGGCGAGGACAGCGGCGGCCACGTCAACAACTTCCTGTGGGCCTACAACGTCGACACCAGGCAGTTGTCGCGCCTGCTGTCCTGCCCGGTGGCCGCGGAATCCACCGGCCTGCAGGCCGTGGACGAGATCAACGGCTGGACCTACATCACCAGCAACTTCCAGCACGCGGCCGATTGGGGCAGCGTGCACTCGGTGGTGCGGCCCACGCTGGAACCCCTGGTCAAGGCCAACTACAAGGACGGCTTTGGCGCGTCGGTGGGTTATCTGACCGGCGTCAAGATCGGCGCCTAGGCTTGCGGCAGGCGCCAGCCTGCCTCCGGCTGTGCCGCGGCTTCCTTCGGGAAGCCGTTTTTTTTGCGGATCGCGCGCAAAAGAATCCTGATCCGTCGATCAAGGTTTCTCTTCTTTGCTTCACGGGGCTTTCACCTTGGCTGGCCATCATGTAGCCCTGCATAAAACCCTGTTCATGACTAGAGAAGAGAAGCATGCAAGCATTGAATTGGAGAAGATGGTGCGCGGCCCTGCTGGCGACCAGCGCCCTGGCGGGCTGCGGAGGCAGCGACGATGACGACGACACCGAAGCGCCGCCGACCCAGCCGCCGGTGACCCAGCCGGACCCCACGCCCGCCGACAAGGTGCTGTTCATCGGCGTCGACGGCCTGACCTACGACGCGATGCGCCGCGGCGTGGCCGACAAGTTCCTGCCCAACATCGCGCAGTTCAATGCCACGCGCGCCTGGACCGGCGGCGTGACGGACGCGCCCACGCAGCAGCCGACGCTGCTGGCGCCGGGCTGGGCGACGTTGCTGACCGGGCAATGGGCCGACCAGCATGGCGTGAGCTACAGCGTGCAGGGCGAAACGCTGCAATCGCCGACCCTGTTCCAGCGCGTCAAGCAGGCGCGTCCCGAAGCGCGCAGCGCCGCCGCCTTCAATTCGACGGTGCTGGCCGGGTTGATCGCCGGTCAACGCGACGCGGGCTATCTGCAGTCGCTGACCGACTGTGCAGGCGCGGACGATTGCGTCGCCGCCCAGGCGCGCGACCGCATTACCGAAGGCTATGACGTGGTGGTGGCGCAGTTCGGCGCGCCGGAACGCGTGGCCTCGGAGAACGGCTTCGGCTCGGCCTATGACAGCGCGATCCGCCAGGCAGACGCCGCCATCGGCGCGCTGGCCAAGCAGATCGCCGACCGCAAGGCGGAGCATCCGGGCGAGAAGTGGCTGGTGATCGTGGCTTCCAGCCACGGCCTGGGCAAGACCGGCGCCAGCGACGGCCGTCCCATGTCCTCGAACAAGACCATCCTGTTGGCCGCCAACCAGCCTGCGCTGCTGGGCGGCAGCGCCGACGATGCATCGTTTGACGGCCTGTGGGACAACAACTGGTACGCGCTGCCCAGCGCGGCCGATGTGACGCCGACGGTGCTGGACCATCTGAAGGCGCTGCCGGCCGCCGCCAAGTACGACATGGCGGGCACGTCGCTTGCCGGCAAGCTGGCGTTGCGCCACACCGCGGCCCGCACCTCCACCGACAACAAGAGCGTGACGCTGAGCTGGGTGCGCGTGGGCGAACCCGCCGGCGACATCGTGGTCAGCCGCGACGGCGTGGAGATCGCGCGCGTGCCTGGCACGGCCGCCGAGTACGTCGACAAGGGTTTCAAGTTCGAGACCGAGGGCGTGCACACCTTGAACTACAGCGTGGCGGTCGGCAACGCGGTCAGCGCGGCGCGCACCACCGTGGCCTACACCAAGCCGCTGCCGCTGCTGGCTTCGCTGCGCACCGGCCTGACGATGCTGTTCCCGTTCGAAGGCAACATGACCGACCTCGCCGCCGGCGGCGGAGCCATCACGCCGTTCGACGGCACGCAGGCGCCGGCCTACGCGGATGCAGGCGTGTTCGGCAAGATGTTCAAGAACGACCGCAGCGCGGCGGCCCTGGGCGGCTTCAAGCTGGACTATCCAGCCGGCATGCTGGACGCGGCCCAGGCCTTCACCATCGGCTTCTGGTATCAGTCCGATGGCACCGCCAATGACCGTTCCATCCTGGGCAACAAGGACTACAACTCCGGCGGCAACCCCGGCATCACCATCGCGCAGTGGGCCGGTCCGGTGCTGTATTTCAACCTGGCTGGCGGCGGCTCGCGGGTCGACATCAACAACGTCAAGTTCACCCCGAACAAGCCGGTCTACGTCGCGATGACCGTGAACAAGACGGCCAAGACCCTGACGGCGTCCGTCTACGACAGCGAACTGGGCTTCTCCCAGCGCACCATCGGCACGGGCTCGGTCGACCTGACCAAGATCGCCGGCGTCTACGGTCCGCACCTGGGCCTGAATGAGGACGGACGCGGCACCTATGGCGTCTGCTGCGCCGGCACCAAGGGTCCCTACACGATGTACTTCGACGACCTGGCGTACTGGTCGCGCGCGCTCACCGAAGCTGAAGTGAAGTCGCTCGCCCTCTCCGGCAAGTCCGTTTCCGAACTGTTTCCCTGATGTATCGAGGATAAAAAAATGAGCATGTCCATGATCTTGCGCGGTTTCCTGCGCCTGGGCGCGGTGCTGATGCTGAGCGCCACGCTGGCTGCCTGCGGCGGCGATGACGGCGACAGCGACGGCGGCAAAGACCCCGGCACCGGCCAACCCGAGACGCCGAAGCCCGAGCCCGTCAAACCCGAATTGCGTTGCGCGCCTTGAGCCGCGCGTCCACCCGATCCATAGGAATAGAATCCGTGACGTTCGATAAAGACCAGGTCCACGCCGGCAAGCGCCGTTTCTTGCGCAACGCGGCCGCCTCGACCGCAGGCTTGACCGCGCTGTCGATGTTTCCGCCGGCGATCCGCCGCGCGCTGGCCATCCCCGCCAACAACCGCACCGGCACCATCAACGACGTCGAGCACGTGGTCATCCTGATGCAGGAAAACCGCTCCTTCGACATGTACTTCGGCACGTTCAAGGGCGTGCGCGGCTTCGGCGACCGCATCACCATCCCGCTGCCTGAAAAGCGCTCGGTCTGGGAGCAGAGCAACGGCACGCGCGTTGTCATGCCGTATCACCTGGACAGCACGCAGGGCAACGCCCAGCGCGTGGCCGGCACGCCGCACGACTACATGGACGCGCAGATGGCCTGGGACGGCGGCCGCATGGACCACTGGCCGCGCTACAAGCAGAACCAGTCCATGGGCTACTACAAGAAGAAGGAAGTGGAGTTCCAGTTCGCGCTGGCCGAAGCCTTCACGCTGTGCGATGCCTACCATTGCTCGACCCACGGCGGCACCAACACCAACCGCCTGTTCCTGTGGACCGGCACCAACGACCCGCTGTCCCTGGGCAACGGCCCTTCGACCCGCAACCAGTGGGACAGCCTGGGCGCCTCGTCCACCGGCTGGACCTGGAAGACCTATCCCGAACGCCTGCAGGAAGCGGGCGTCACCTGGAAGGTTTACCAGAACCTGCCGGAGAACTTCGGCGACAACTCGCTGGCCGGCTTCAAGCAGTACCGCCGCGCCAACGAGCTGGCCGGCAACAGCGCCAACGGCGCGCCGTACCCGGCCTGGACCCCGTCCATGGACGCCGCCAACCCGCTCTACAAGGGCACGGCCAACACCATGCCCGACGGCGGCTTCCTGAAGGCGCTGCGCGAGGACGCCCTCAACGGCACGCTGCCGCAGGTGTCGTGGATCGTGGCGCCCGCCACGTATTCCGAGCACCCCGGTCCGTCCAGCCCGATCCAGGGCGCCTGGTACATCCAGGAAGCGCTGGACGCGCTGACGGCCAATCCCGAGGTCTGGAGCAAGACCGTGCTGCTCATCAACTTCGACGAGAACGACGGCTATTTCGATCACGTGCCGCCGCCCGCCGCGCCCTCGCTGAATCCGGACGGCTCGATGGCCGGCGCCTCCACCGTCAACACCGACCTGGAGCGTCACACCCACGCCTCGGCCCAGGATGCCGCCGACGACCGCGTCTATGGCCCCGGCCCGCGCGTCCCCATGTACGTGGTGTCGCCCTGGAGCCGTGGCGGCTGGGTCAATTCCCAGGCCTTCGACCACACCTCGGTGCTGCGCTTCCTGGAAGCCCGCTTCGGCGTGGCCGAGGACAACATCAGCCCCTGGCGCCGCGCGGTGCTGGGCGACCTGACCTCGGCCTTCAACTTCGCCACGCCCAATAACGAAAAGCTGCCCGACCTGAATCTGCTGACCCGCGCGGGTTCCGACAGTGAGCGCAGCGCGCAGGAAGCGCTGCAGGCCGTGCCGCTGCCCGACCCCAGCACCCAGGCCAAGCCGGTGCAGGAGCAGGGCGTGCGCTATTCCCGCGCCTTGCCCTACGAACTGCACACCAGCGGCCGCGCCCAGCCCGACACGGGCGCCATGCGCCTGGTGTTCTCCAATACGGGCAAGCAGGCGGCGGTGTTCCATGTCTATGACCGCCTGCACCTGGACCGCCTGCCGCGCCGCTACACGGTGGAGCCGGACAAGCAGCTCGAAGGCAGCTGGGACGCGGCGGCCGACGGCGGCAAGTACGACCTCTGGGTGCTGGGCCCCAACGGCTACCACCGCCATTTCGCGGGCGACCTGGCCTTGGCCCGCACGTCGGCGCTGGCGGCGGAAATCCGGGTCTGCTATGAAATCGCCAAGGGCGATGTCTACGTCAGCTTCATCAACGGCGGCCAGAATCCCTGCACCTTCGAAGTCGCGCCCAATGCCTATTACGCCAACCACGAGCGCTGGAAGTTCACCGTGCCCGCGGGCGGCCAGGTCGAACAGCACTGGGCGCTGGAAGGCAGCCAGGGCTGGTACGACTTCACCGTGCGCCTGGCCGAGGATCCGGCCTATCTGCGCCGCTACGCCGGCCGCGTGGAAACCGGCCGTTCGTCGGTGACGGATCCGGCGATGGGGCTGTAAGCCTCAGGCGGCGGTCTGCGGTTCGCGCGCCTGGAACGCCTGGGCGCACGCCTCGCAGATCGCCGCCGTGATGCCCTGGCGCGCATGCTCGCGCCGCTCCAGCATGCCGATGGCGCGCGCCATCGGTCCCAGGTCCTGCGGCAGGGTGAGAATCCGCAGTTCCGGACTGTGCTGCCAGTTGGAGCCGTTGATCAGCGGCAGCAGGGTCACGCCGACTTCCTGGCGCACCAGTTCGACCAGGGTCTCGATCGCGTTGAGTTCCAGGAATTCATTCAGCGGCACCGCCAGGCGGCGCAGCAGCCGGTCTATCTGCAGGCCGGTGCGCTGGGTGCGGTCAAAGCGCAGGAAGGGGTTCTGCGCCAGCACCTGGCGCGCGTCTTCGCCCGGCGCCGAGCGCGGCGCGATCACCACCAGTTGCTCTTCATATAGCGCGGTCCAGCGCGTGCTGGCCATCTTGCGCCCGGCCTCCACCAGGAAGGCCGCGTCCAGCTCGCCGTCCTCGACCTTGCCCGCCAGCTCGCTGGCCTTGCCCGACAGGATGCGCACGTCCAGCTTGGGGTGCTGCTTCTTCATGCCCGATACGACCTTGGACAGGGTGCCCATGCAGGACACGATGCTGCCCACGGCGACCGACCCGGCCAGCTCGCCAGGTACGGTGCGCGGCAGCCGCATGCGGTCGTAGAGGTCCAGCAAGTGCTTGATTTCAGGGAGTAATTCCCGGCCGGCGGCGTTCAGGATGGCGAGCCGGCCGCTGCGGTCGAAGAGTTCGCGGCCCAGTTCCGCTTCCAGGGAGCGCATCTGGAAGCTGACGGCGGCCTGCGTCAGCGCCACTTGCTCGGCCGCTTCCGAAAAGGAACCGTGGTGTGCGACCGCCAGGAAAGTGCGCAGAAAGCGGATGGTACTCACAAAAATCTCTTTTATGACGGAACAAAATTTCAAATTGATTTAATTAAACCACGGGAGTAACTTCGGCCGCTTACCCGTTATGAGACTAGCCACATGAAATCCTTCGACTGGGGCAACCCGTATCCTTCCGTCCGCATTCCGCTGTTCGCCCGCAATGTGGTGTCCACGTCGCATCCGCTGGCGGCGCAGGCAGGGTTGCGCATGCTGCTCAAGGGCGGCAATGCCGTGGACGCCGCCATCGCCGCGGCCGCCACCATCGTCCTGGTCGAACCCGTGTCCTGCGGCCTGGGCGGCGACTGTTTCGCCATCGTCTGGGACGGCAAGGAATTGCACGGCCTGAACTCCTCGGGCGTGGCACCGGCGGCCTGGAGCACCGAATACTTCAAGCGCAAGCACGGCGTGGGCGCCAACGGCCTGGCGATCCAGCCCAAGCGCGGCTGGGACGCCGTGACGGTGCCGGGCGTGGTGGCCGGCTGGGCGGCGCTGCATGAAAAGCTGGGCAAGCTGCCGTTCGAGCAACTGTTCGAACCCGCCATCGAAATCGCCGAGCGCGGCTACGCCGTGCCGCCGGTGGTGGCGCACAAGTGGGCCGCCGCGGCCGAGGAGCTGAAATCGCAGCCGGGCTACGCCCAGGCCTTCCTGCCCGAAGGCCGCGCGCCCAAGGTCGGCGAACACTTCCGTTTCCCGGACGCCGCCAATACGCTGCGCCGCATCGCCGCCTCCAAGGGCCGCGACTTCTATGAAGGCGAACTGGCCGAGCGCATCGCCGCTTTCAGCCAGGAATGCGGCGGCGCCATGACCCTGGAAGACCTGCGCAACTACCGCCCGGAATGGGTCAAGCCCATCTCCAAGTCCTATCGCGGCTACGAGCTGCACGAGATCCCGCCGAACGGGCAGGGCATTGCCGCGCTGATCGCGCTGGGCATCGTCGAACGCTTCGACATGGCCGACATCCCGGTGGACTCGGTGCAGTCGCAGCACATCCAGATCGAAGCCATGAAGCTGGCTTTCGCCGACCTGTACAAGTACGTGGCGGATCCGCGTTCCATGCAGGTGACGCCGGAGCAGATGCTGTCCGACGCCTACCTGGACAGCCGCGCCAAGCTGATCCGCCTGGACCGCGCCACCCATTTCGAGGCGGGCCGTCCGCACGCCGGCGGCACCATCTACCTGACCGCCGCCGATGAAAACGGCATGATGATCTCGTTCATCCAGTCCAACTACATGGGCTTCGGCTCGGGCGTGGTGGTGCCGGGCACCGGCATCAGCATGCAGAACCGCGGCGTGGGCTTCTCGATGGATCCGAAGTCGGCCAACGTGGTCGAAGGCGGCAAGCGTCCCTTCCACACCATCATCCCGGGCTTCCTGACCCGCGGCGGCAAGCCGGTCATGAGCTTTGGCGTGATGGGCGGCGACATGCAGCCGCAAGGCCACATGCAGACCGTGGTGCGCATGCTGGACTATCACCAGAATCCGCAGGCCGCCTGCTGCGCGCCGCGCTGGAAGGTCAACCGCGATTTCACGCTGGACATCGAGACCAATATGAAGGCTTCCACCATTGCGGGCCTGAAAGACCTCGGGCATGCTTTGAAGTCGGTCGACGATCCGTACATGGATTTCGGCGCGGGCCAGTTCATCTGGCGCATGTCCGAAAACGACAACGAGCTTGGCTACGTCGCCGCCAGCGACAGCCGGCGCGATGGTCAGGCGGTCGGCTTCTAATACGCAATAGCGCAGCCACAAGGGGAATTTAAATAATGAAACGCTTGACCTTGACCTTCGGCGCCAGCCTGCTGGCGCTGGCCGCGGGCGCGGCTTCCGCCCAGAACATCCGGATCGGCCTGCAGGAAGATCCGGACGTGCTGGACCCGCACCGGGCGCGCACGTACGTGGGCCGCATCGTCTTCACCTCGCTGTGCGACAAGCTGATCGACATCGATCCCAAGCTGCACTTCGTGCCGCAGCTGGCCACCTCGTGGTCGTTCAGTCCCGACAACAAGGTGCTGACCTTCAAGCTGCGCGAAGACGCGCTGTTCCATGACGGCTCCAAGTTCGACGCCGCCGCGGCCAAGGCCAACCTGGAACGGGCCATGTCCTTGCCGGACAGCCTGCGCAAGGGCGAACTGGCCTCGGTCGAAAAGGTCGACGCGCCTGATGCCGCGACGCTGGTGCTGACGCTGAAAAAGCCCGACGCCACCTTGCTGGCGCAACTGTCCGACCGCGCCGGCATGATGCTGTCGCCCAAGACCTTCACCGACGACGTCGCCGCCGTGGGCCGCAAGCCGGTGTGCTCCGGTCCCTACAAGTTCGTCGAACGCATCCAGAACGACCGCATCGTGCTGGAAAAATTCGACCAGTACTACGACGCCAAGGATTTCGCCTTCAAGCGCGTGACCTTCCTGCCGATCCCGGACACCACCGTGCGCCTGTCCAACCTGCGCGCGGGCGACCTGGACATGCTGGAACGACTGAATCCCTCCGACGTGCCGCAGGTCAAGAGCGACGCCAGCCTGACTTTCGCGCCGGTGGCCGGCCTGGGCTTCCAGCAGTTCATGTTCAACGTCGCCAACGGCAAGCGCGCCGAGGACAATCCGTTCAAGAACAAGCTGGTGCGCCAGGCGTTCCAGTACGCCATCGACCGCAACGCCATCAGCGAAGTGGCCGGCGGCGGCATCTTCGATCCGGCGCAGCAGCCGTTCCCGCCCGCCAGCCCCTACCACAGCGACAAGTTCCCGCCGACCAAGCGCGACGTCGCCAAGGCCAAGGCGCTGCTCAAGCAGGCGGGCTTCGACCGCGTGAAGGCCGAGGTCATGTTCGGCAACAACACCACCACGTCCTCGATCGCCGAGATCGTGCAGGCCATGGCGTCCGAGGCGGGCTTCGACCTGTCGCTGCGCCCGACCGAGTACGCGGCCCTGCAGAAGGAATCGGCCGGCGGCAACTTCCAGGTCGTGATGCTGGGCTGGTCGGGCCGGGTCGATCCGGACGGCAACATCCACGCCTTCGTCACCTGCAAGGGCGCGCTGAACGACGGCCACTACTGCAACCCGGAAGTGGACAAGCTGCTGAACGAGGCCCGCACCGTGCCCGACGAAGCCAAGCGCAAGGCCATCTACGACCAGGCCCAGGCCATCATCCAGGACGAATTGCCCGGGGTGTATAACTACTATCAGCCCTGGCCCTTCGCCATGGCCAAGAAGGTCAAGGGCTTCACGCCTTATCCTGACGGCATGATCCGCCTGAAAGGCGTGACGTTCGCGCAGAAGTGATCGCGGCGCGGTAGTCAAGCGCCGCGCCAGCCGGACGCGCCTCGCGCGTCCGGTTGTCGTTTGCGGCGGCAGGGCGCCGCGGTTTATCTTCCGCGCCCCGTCCGCCGTTCCTGTCTTACGGTTTCTCATATGCTTAAACTCATCTTGCGCCGCGTGCTCGTCGCGATACCGACACTGATACTGGTGTCGATGATCGTCTTCATGCTGCAGAAAATCCTGCCCGGCGACCCGGTGCTGACACTGGCCGGCGAAGAACGCGATCCGGCCGTCCTGGACTACTTGCGCGACAAGTACCGCCTCAACGATCCGCTGCCCGTGCAGTACGCCGCCTGGGCCGGACAGGTCCTGCAAGGCGACCTGGGCAAATCGCTGCGCACCGACGTTCCCGTCACCACGCTGATCGGCCAGAAGCTGCCGGTCACGCTGCAACTGGCCGCCATGGCCATGTTCTTCGCGCTGCTGATCGGCATTCCCATGGGGATCGTCGCCGCGGTGCGCAAGGGCAAGCCCATCGAAATGGGCGCCAACATCGCCGCGCTGTCGGGCATGTCCATCCCCAACTTCTGGCTCGGCATCATCCTCATCATGGTGGTGTCGGTGCAGTGGAAACTGCTGCCGGCCTCGGGCTACGTGTCGCCGTCCGAGGACTTCTGGCTGTCGATCAAGACCATGCTGATGCCGTCCCTGGTGCTGTCCACGGCCATCGCGGCCTACCTCATGCGCCATACCCGTTCGGCCATGCTGGAAGCCCTGTCGGCCGACTATGTGCGTACCGCGCGCGCCAAGGGCGTGTCGCCGCGCAGCGTGGTGCTGCGCCACGCCCTGCGCAATGCGCTCATGCCGATCGTCACGCTGGTGACGCTGCTGTTCGGCGAACTGCTGGCCGGCGCCGTGCTGACCGAGCAGGTCTTCACGATTCCGGGCTTCGGCAAGCTGGTGGTCGACGCGGTCTTTACGCGCGACTACGCGGTGGTGCAGGGCGTGGTGCTCTGCGTGGCGGTGGGTTTCATCATCATGAACCTGCTGGCCGACATCCTGTACATCCTGGTCAATCCCCGCCTGAGGCACTCATGAGCGCAATTCCTGCAACGGCCGCAGCCGTCACGCCGCCCCGCAGCCGCAACCGCGCCTGGGGCAAATTCAAGCGCAACCACATCGCCATGCTGGGCCTGGGGATCGTGCTGTTCTTTGTCGTGATCGCCATCCTGGCGCCGCTGATCGCCAGCCACGATCCCTTCCAGACCAGCTTCACCACCATCCGCAAGGCGCCCTCGGCGTCCTACTGGCTGGGCACGGACGAGCTGGGCCGCGACATCTTCAGCCGCATGGTCTATGGCGCCCGCGCCTCGCTGATGGCGGGCCTGGTGTCGGTCCTGATCGCGCTGGCGGTGGGCGTGCCCTTCGGCCTGGCCGCCGGCTACTTCGGCGGCTGGACCGACAGCATCATCTCCCGCGCCACCGAAGCGCTGCTGGCGATTCCCTTCCTGATCCTGGCCATCGCGCTGGCCGCGTTCCTTGGACCCAGCCTGACCAACGCCATGATCGCCATCGGCGTCTCGGCCGCGCCCAAGTTCATCCGCCTCACGCGCGGACAGGTGCTGGCGGTCAAGAACGAGGACTACGTGCAGAGCGCGCGTGCCCTGGGCGCGTCCGACCTGCGCATCATCGGCCGGCACGTATTCCCCAATGTGATGCCGCCCTTGATCGTGCAGGCCACCATCACCATCGCTACCGCCATCATCGCCGAGGCCAGCCTGTCGTTCCTGGGCCTGGGGCTGCAACCGCCGAATCCGTCCTGGGGTTCGATGCTGAACACCGCCAAGAACTTCATGACCCAGGCGCCCTGGATGTCCATCTTCCCCGGATCGGCCATTTTCCTGGTGGTGCTGGGCTTCAATCTGCTGGGCGACGGCCTGCGCGACGCGCTCGATCCGCGTCAGGAAAAGTAATCACCATGGCAACAACAATGGACCCCAAGCGCGTCGTCCAGGTCAACGACCTGACCGTGCGCTTCAAGACTCCCGAGCGCACCGTGGAAGCGGTGCGCAAAGTCTCCTTCCACGTCGACCGCGGCGAAACCCTGGCCATCGTCGGCGAATCCGGCTCGGGCAAGTCGGTGACCTCGCTGGCGCTGATGCGCCTGGTCGAGTATGGCGGCGGCCGTATCGTCAATGGCGGCATGCTGCTGCGCCGGCGCAGCGGCGAAGTGCTGGACCTGCTCAACGCGCCCGACAGCACGCTGCAGCGCGTGCGCGGCGCGGACGTGGCCATGATCTTCCAGGAGCCCATGACGTCCCTGAACCCCAGCTTCACGGCCGGCAACCAGATTGCCGAAGCCCTGCAGCTGCACCAGGGGCTGGACGCCGCCGCGGCCCGCGCCGAGACGCTGCGCATGCTGGAGCGGGTGCGCATCCCCGAGGCCCGCGCCATCCTGGACCGCTATCCGCACCAGCTATCGGGCGGCATGCGCCAGCGCGTCATGATCGCCATGGCGCTGTCGTGCAAGCCCCAGCTGCTGATCGCCGACGAGCCGACCACGGCCCTGGACGTGACCATCCAGGCCCAGATCCTGCAGCTGATTCGCCAGTTGCAGGAAGAAATGGACATGGGCGTGATCTTCATCACGCACGACATGGGCGTGGTGGCGGAAGTGGCCGACCGCGTGCTGGTCATGTATCGCGGCGACAAGGTGGAAGAGGGCAGCTCGGACGAGGTCTTCGCCCGTCCGCAGCACGCCTACACGCGCGCGCTGCTGTCGGCGGTGCCGCGGCTGGGCGCCATGCAGGGCACGGACGAGCCCGCGCCGTTCCCGCTGCTGCGCGTGGACGACGCCACGGCGCGACCGCAAGCCGCCGCGCCCGTCGCGGCCGCGTCCACCGTGCGCCGCGAAAACGGCCCGGTGCTGAAGGTGCGCGACCTGACCACCAGCTTCGACATCACCGGCGGCATCCTGGGCCGGGTGCAGAAGCGCGTGCACGCGGTTGAGAAGGTCAGTTTCGACCTGTATCCGGGCGAGACGCTGTCGCTGGTGGGCGAGTCCGGCTGCGGCAAGACCACCACCGGCCGTTCGCTGCTGCAGCTGGTCAAGAGCAAGGCCGGCAGCATCGAATTCGACGGCAAGAACATCGGCGCGCTGCGCGGCAGCGCCATGCAGACCCTGCGCCAGCACATCCAGTTCATCTTCCAGGATCCGTTCGCCTCGCTGGATCCGCGCATGACGGTGGGCTACTCCATCATGGAGCCGCTGCTGATCCACGGCGTGGCGCGCGGCAAGGCGGCGCAGGACCGGGTGCGCTGGCTGATGGACAAGTGCGGCCTGTTGCCGGAAATGATCGACCGCTATCCGCACGAGTTCTCGGGCGGCCAGCGCCAGCGCATCTGCATTGCGCGCGCCCTGGCGCTGAACCCCAAGGTGGTGATCGCCGACGAATCCGTGTCGGCGCTGGACGTGTCGATCCAGGCGCAGATCGTCAATCTGTTGCTGGACCTGCAGCGTGAACTGGGCGTGTCGTTCCTGTTCATCTCGCATGACATGGCGGTGGTCGAGCGCGTCAGCCACCGGGTGGCGGTGATGTATCTGGGCCAGATCGTCGAGATCGGCCCGCGCCGGGCCATCTTCGAGAACCCGCAGCATCCCTACACCAAGAAGCTGATGGCGGCGGTGCCCATCGCCGACCCGCAGCGCCGCCACCGCGAGCGCTCGCTGCTGGTCGACGAGATCCCCAGCCCGATGCGCAAGCTGGGCGACGATCCGCTGGTCGAGCCCCTGGTCGCCGTGGGCGAAGGCCACTTCGTGGCCCGCCATTCGATCGGGGTCTATTGAGGCAGAAGGCCGCCGGCTGGCAGCCGGCGGCATCCCCCCCGCTGCGTGCAGGGGGAGCCGAAACTAGCGCTTTTCCAGCGCCAGCTTCAGGCCGAAGGCGATGAAGACCGCGCCCGTCATGCGGTCCAGCCCGCGCATCACGGCCGGCCGCGACAGCCAGCGCGCCAGCGGGCGCGTCGCCGCCACCAGCACGCCAAACCATACTATCCCCAGCATCGCGTGTATGCCTGCCAGCAGCAGGCTGAAGCGCAGCACGTCCGCGCCCGCGGGGATGAACTGCGGCAGGAAGGTGATGTAGAAGATCCCGATCTTCGGATTGAGGGCATTGGTCAGGCAGCCGCGCATGAACCAGCCGCCGGCGCTGGCCGCCGCGGCGGGGGCGGGCGGCGCGGAATCGGGGGTGGCTTGCTTGCCTCGCCGGGCGCCCCACAGCAGCTTCACCCCCAGATAGAACAGGTACAGCGCGGCGCAGATGCGCAGCGCGTCGTAGGCCAGGGTCGATACCAGCAGCAGCGATCCCAGGCCGAATGCCGCCACCACGCCCCAGGCCAGGCATCCGGCGGCGATACCCAGGCCAGCCATGAGCGCGCGGCGGCCGCCCTCGACGGCGGCGGTGCGCAGCACCAGGGCGGTATCCATGCCGGGCGTGACGGTCAGGATGGCGGCGGCCAGGGTAAAGGCGAGCAGGGCGGCGGTGGCGGTCATGGGCGGGGTCCGGTAGCGGGCGTGGCAAGGCGGAGCTGGCCAGTGTAGTGCCGCCGGACCGGCGTCCGCGGCCGTCCGTCGCCGTGCCGCAGCGCCGCAGGCGTTATCATGGCGGCCTTCAGCAATTCGCTACATTCACCGGATTTACGCCATGGCCCTGCGCGCCACCATCTACAAGGCCGAGCTCAACGTCGCCGACACCGACCGCCACTACTACGGCAGCCACTCGCTGACGGTCGCCCGCCATCCCTCGGAAACCGACGAGCGCATGATGGTGCGGCTGGTCGCCTACGCCCTGCACGCGCAGGAGGAACTGGCCTTCACCAAGGGGCTGAGCGACACCGACGAGCCCGACCTGTGGGTCAAGGACCTGACCGGCGCGGTCAAGCTCTGGATCGAAGTCGGCCAGCCCGAAGAGCGCCGCATCCTGCGCGCCTGCGGCCGCGCCGACGAAGTCATCGTCTATTGCTATGGCGGTTCCGCCAGCAAGATCTGGTGGGACGGCGTGAAGAACAAGCTGGAACGCACGCGCAACCTCAAGATCGTGAACCTGCCGTCCGACCAGACCCGCGCCCTGGCCCAGCTGGCCGAGCGCACCATGCGTCTGAACGCCAACATTTCGGACGGCGTGGTGTATTTCTCGGCCGACAAGGGCGAGGTCAGCGTCGAGCCGGAAACCTGGCGCTAGGCTCCCGGCGGGCACGCTATTCGCGCTTGATGCCGGCTTGCTTGACCAGGGCCGGCCAGCGTTGGCGTTCCATGGCTATGAGCTTGGACAGCGCCGCGCCATCGGTGAGCTCCGGTACCGTGCCCATATTCTTCAGCGCGTCCAGAAAGGCCGTGTTTCCAGACATGCCGCGGATGGCCGCGCCGATTTCCGCGACCGCCGCCGGGTCCATGGCGGCCGGTCCGAACAAGGCGAACCAGGCATCGACCTGAAAATTGTCGATGCCGGCCTCCTGCATGGTTTGCACGTCGGGCAGGATGGCCGCGCGGTGGGCGCTGGTGACGGCCAGGGCGCGCAATTTTCCAGATTGGATGAACGGCAGCGCAGACGGCAGGTTGTCGAACAGCAGGTCGACCTCGCCGCCGAGCAGCGCGGTGATGGCCGGCGCGCCTCCCTGGTAGGGCACGTGGGTCAGGTTGAGGCTGGTGCGCGCCTTGAACAGTTCGCCCGTGAGATGCGGGCCGTTACCCGTGCCGGTGGAGGCGAAAAAGCCGCCGCCCTTCTTGTTTTTCAAGTAGGCGATCAGTTCCGGCACGGTCTTGGCCGGCGTGGCGGGATTGACCACCAGCACGTTCGGCACGCTGGCCACCAGGCTCAGCGCGGTCAGGTCCTTCTGCGAGTCATAGGGGATATTGGCGTAGGTGGCGTAATTCAGCGCCAGGTTGCCCGCGCTGCCCACGCCCAGCGTATAGCCGTCAGGCTCGGCGCGGGCAACCTGGTTCGCTCCCAGCCCGCCGCCCGCGCCGGGCTTGTTTTCGACCGCGACCGGCTGTTTCAGCGCCTGCATCAATTGCTGTCCCAGCGCGCGCGCCAGCAGGTCCGTCGTGCCTCCCGGCGGATACCCCACCAGCAGTCTGATCGGTTTGGAGGGGTAATCCGGCGGCGCCGCCGTGGCGCCAGCGGCGAGGATGGACAGCGCCAGGCCCAGCAGCGTTTTTCCCAGTGGTATGCCTTTCATGGTTTGTCTCCGTGTGGCGGGGCTATTGTTGTTTGAATACGGTCCAGAGCTTGCCGTCGGCGCTGTCGCCGCCGTCGTTTTCCAGGTCCACGGCCAGGCGCAGTATGGCGGCATTGAAGTGGAAAGGGGGACGGTAGGCCTCGGTCAGCGGCACGCCCGCCAACCCGCAGGTCAGACCGGCGGTGGTGCTGTAGGTCCACCAGGTTTTCGGCAGCTCAAGTTCTCCCATCAGTTCGCCGTTGACGCGTAGCGCGATGCGTCCGGCATTCTGGCCAGTGCGCGTGAATTGCAGCGTGACGGTGGCGGTGCCTTGCGGCAGCGGGACCGCCAGGCGATGGGCGACGGTTTCCGTATAGATGTACTCGTAGACCAGTTCACCGCCCAGGGCGTACAAGGCAAAGCCGGCGAATCTGCTGCCCCAGGAAAAGACCACGCCTTCGGTGGCGCTCGACAGGTCCGCCAATTCCGCCGTGATGCAGTAGCTGCGGTCGCTGATTTCCGGAACCATGAAGCGGTCGATGCGCGCCATGTCCGGCTGGAATTCGTAGTGCGTGCGGGTTTGCGTGCCCAGGAAGTCGCGGGCGCGCTCGGCCTCGCGGTCGTCCAGCGGCAGCACGCCGAACTCGTCCGCCTGCTGCCACCACAGGTCCAGCAGTTCCCGCAGCTTGTCGGGATGGGACTGGGCCAGATCGCGCGTTTCGGTGAAATCGTCGTCCAGCTTGTAGAGTTCCCAGCGGTCCTCGGTGTCGTAGTCCTGGCCCTTGACGTGGCGCGCCACGGCTTTCCAGCCGCGATCCCAGATGGCGCGGTCGCCCAGCAGTTCGAAATACTGGGTGGTCTTGGCGGTGGGGGCATCGGGCTCGGCAAAGCTGTAGCGCATGCTCACGCCATGCAGCGGCAGCTGCTTGTAGCCCTGATGGACGGATGGCGGCTCCACGCCCAGGCAGTCGAGCACCGTCGGGACGACGTCGATCACATGATGAAACTGGGTGCGCAGCCCGCCGGCCTGCTTGATGCGTTCCGGCCAGTGCATGATCAGCGGGGCGCGCACGCCGCCGCCATGGGTGTCCTTCTTGAACCACTTGAGCGGAGTGTTGGAAACCTGCGCCCATCCCATCGGGTAATGGCTGAATGAATGCTCGCTGCCAATCAGGTCGATATGGGGCAGGGCGGAGGCCACGGTTTCCTGTTCGTGGGTCATGTGCTTGCGCATATTGATCGCGCCCGTGGGGCCGCCCTCGGCGCTGGCGCCGTTATCCGACAGCAGCACGATCAGCGTGTTGTCCAGCTGTCCGATGGACCGCAGATAATCCACCAGGCGGCCGATCTCGGCATCGGTATGGTCCAGGAACGCCGCGTAGGTTTCCTGCAGACGGCAGCCCAGGCGCCGCATGTCTTCCGACAGATCTTCCCATGCGCCTATGCCGGGATTGCGGGGAGCCATCTCCGCATTCTGCGGAACCACGCCAGTGGCCTTTTGCCGGGCGAAACGTTCGGCGCGCACGGCGTCCCAACCCTGGTCGTAACGGCCCTTGTACTTCTGGATGTAGTCGGCGGGAACCTGGTGCGGCCAGTGGCAGGCGCCAAAAGCCAGGTAGCTGAAAAATGGCCGGTTGTCGGACGAGGTCACGTGATCGCGGATCTGCGAGATGGTCTTGTCGACCAGGTCGGATGACAGGTGGTATCCCGGTTGCGGCGCGATATGAATGGGGTGGTTGTCCTCGTAGAGCTCGGGATTCCATTGGTCGATCAGGGCGCCATGAAAGCCGTACCAGCGGGAGAACCCGCGGCCCAGCGGCCAGTCGCCGTGCGGCCCCGATGCACCGTAATCGGCGAGATTGGTCAGATGCCATTTGCCGGTGGCGTAGCAGCCATAGGCATAGTCGCCCAGGATCTCCGGCAAGGTGGCGGCCTGGCGGGTGATCCGCCCTTGATAAGAGGGATAGCCGTTGGCCCATTCCGAAATGATGCCCACGCCGACCGAATGCGCGTTGCGCCCGGTCATGAGGCAGGCCCGGGTGGGCGAACACATGGCGGTGACATGGAAGTTGGTATAGCGCAGCCCGCCCGCAGCCAGCCGGTCCATGTTCGGGGTGTGGATCTCGGAGCCGTAGCAGCCCAGGTCGGAGAAGCCTACGTCGTCGAGCACCAGGAAGAGGACGTTTGGCGCCTGTTCGGGAGCTGCTGGCTTGCGCGGCCAGTCCGGCGTCGAATCGCGGTAGGTCTTGCCGATGACGCCGTTGAACGAGTGGTCGTTGGGGTGAGGCATTGCGCGGTCTCCGTGGGTATCGATTCGTTGTGCCTGCATCGTAGGCCGCTGTACCGCAAAGCCAGTGGTACAGTTGGCCGCTACAGTTGGATATCCGCCATGGCCACTCGTTTCCCGCCGGACCTTCTTTCCGAGCAGATCGCCAACCAGATCAAGCTGCAGATACGGCAGGGTGATCTGGCCCCAGGCGCCAAGCTGCCCTCGCTGCGGCACTACTCGCAGATCAAGGGGGTCGCCAAGAACACGGTGGTGCAGGCCTATGAACTGCTGGTGGCGGATGGCTATGTGGAGCCTCGCCATGGTTCGGGGTTCTACGTGGTGGGCGTGCCGCAGGCGCCGGTTTCGGCGGAGCGCTGGGCGCCGGCCCTGGATCACGCGCTGGCGGGCATCGGCATAGACCGGTCGGCGTTCCATCTGGCTGGAGGCGGCCATTCGGTGGGCGAGGGCCTGCCGCCCTCGGCCTGGCTGGAGAACTGCCGGCTCGACCGCTACATGCACAAGATCGGGCGCAGCGGGCTGGGCAGCGTGTTCCGCTACGGCGACCCCTACGGCTATCTGCCGTTGCGCCAGAGCATTTCGCAAAAGCTCGGCGCCTATGGCATCGAGGCGCGTTCGGACCAGATCATCCTCACCCAGGGCGCCTACCAGGCGGTCGATATCCTGATCCGCCACATGGTCCGGCCGGGAGACACCGTGCTGGTCGACGCGCCCGGCTTCTATCCCACCTTCAACAAGCTCAGCCTGCAAGGCGCAAGAATCATTGGGGTGCCCCGAACGCCGCTAGGGCCCGATCTGGTTTTTCTTAAGCGGGCGCTGCGGGCCAGCCGGGCCAAGCTGTTCTTCACGCAGTCCGTGGGCCATAACCCGACGGGCAGCGACATTTCTGCGGAAACAGCGCGCGAGCTGCTGGCGCTGGCGGCTTCGGCGGGGCTGACGATCGTCGACGATGATGCGCTGGCGGACTACAAGCCGGGGCATTGCGCGCGCCTGGCCTCGCTGGACCAGTTGGAAAACACGATATATGTGGGGAGTTTTTCCAAGTCGCTGTCCAGCGTGGTGCGCGTCGGCTTCCTGGCCTGTGCGCCGCGGCATGTCAGGGAACTGGTGTCGGTCAAGACCGTGCTGTCGCTCAACAGCTCCCCGTTCGCCGAGCGCACGGTTCATGCGGTGATCACTGAAGGACGATTCCACAAGCACGTGCTGGACCTGCAACAGCGGACCCGGCGCGCCGTGAAGGATGCGCTCAGGCAGTTTGGCAAGCATGGCGCGACCGTGTTCTGCACGCCCGAACATTCGCTCTTTCTCTGGGTCAAGCTGCCTGGCGTGGAGGACGCGGCGGCATGCACCCGTGCTCTGTTGGAACGCGGCTTCGCGCTGACGCCCGGGGCCATATTCCTGCCCGAGCCCGGAGCCGTCTCGCCGTGGTTCCGGTTCAATGTGGGCTTCATGCAGGATGCGGAGCGGATGTCCGCGTTATGGCGGGCGATCGCGACGCAGCAGCGCGGAGCGTGAGGCCCGGGCTGCGCCGCGCGCCTCAGCCGCAGGCGTCGGCGGCCTGATTCCCGGGATCGGCGCAGGCGCGCCAGCGGGCCTCGTCCATGGCGGGCAGCAGCAGCACCCGGCTCATCAGGTCCGAATACCAGAAGATCCTGCCAGGCTTGTCGCGCATGGCCTGCCAGACGCGCGCCTGCGCGTCCGCCGAGAGCGGCGCGCGGCCTTGCGCATCGGTCACGCCCTGGGCCAGGATGGTTTGCGTGTCCGGATTCCAGGACTGCATGTCCGGATCGTCCAGCGCCACCTCGTCGGCGATGCTGACGATGCGCCAGTCATTGCCCGGAACCTCGGTGGATAGCTGGTTCAACTCTGCCTGGTGCACCGGATAAGGGCGGGAGTCCGGGGAGGCGTGCGCGAGGGAGGCGTAGGATTTGGCGCCATCCCCGGGGGAATAGCGGCGCACATAACGTTGTTTTGGCTGACCCTCGGCATCATAGGTCTGGACCTGGAATGCGCCGCCTTGCTCGGCGGTATCGATGGCGCGCAGCAGGCGGCCTGCGGCGTCGCGCGCGTAGAACCGGCCGGCGGCCGGCTCTTGCCTGGCGTCGCAAGCTCCATCGCTGAAGGCGGTCAGTGCGCCCCGGGCATCGCGTTTCAGGCAGGCCTGGCCGCTTGCCTCGTAGGTGGCCGGCCGGCGCACCGCGGTCTGTTCGTACTCGACCACGCGCGTCAGGGCGCCGTTGCCGTCGTATTCCAGCGTGTAACCGCCCGACAGGAAGGGGGCGGCGTCGCCGCGCCGGGGCAGGTCGTAGGACTCCGCGCGGCACAGCCGGCCATCGTCGTCGAAGTACAACCTCGTGGGCGCCCGCGAGGCGCTCTCCAGCCGGTAGGCGGACCAATCGACCTTGTCCATCCAGGTCCGGGGCATCGGATCGCCGGTTTCGTCGACCCATACCGGCTTGTTGCGGGCGGCAACGCGTTCGCCCTGGCGGCCCAGCAGGACACGGTCGCCGCCCAGGCCGACCGAGACGGGCACCGCCTTCAGCGCCACGGGCGCGGCGAAATCGACGGCGGCCGGGCCGCAGGCCGCCAGGGCAGGGCCGGCATGCGCGATGGCCGCCAGCAGCAGGACCAGTCGCTTACGCATATTGCTGCGTATCCATGAACTTCACCAGATCCCAGAATTCCTTGGACACGCCGCCCAGCCGCAGCTTGCCCTCATGTTCCTCGAACAGCAGGAAGGGGTAGGCGTCGCGCTCCAGGGTGCCGGGCGCGGGCAGGCGGTAGGGCTTGAAGTTTTCGGGGTCGTTGAAAAAAGACTCCAGCCGGCCGCCGCCGTCCACGTGCATGTAACGCACGCGCAATACTTGTTTCTGATACTTGGCCTGCGTTTCGGGGTAGTTGCCGCCGTCGCCCGCCACCACGGCGTTGGCCAGGGCGGCCAGGAAGACGCGTTGCAAGCCTGCGTAGTGGACCTCGCCGCTGGTGGAGTCGCCGGGAGCCTCCACCAGTGTCCTGACCAGCTGGGTGCCGCGGGAAGCCGGCACGATGGTCTTCGCGAACAGGCTGTCGATGTCGGCCTTGGCCGGATCGGGCGATTGCCGCAGGCGCTGCAGGTCGGCGCGGAAGTCCTCCAGCCATTGCCGGTAACGGGCGTTCTCCGCCTGGCGGTCGAACGCCTGGGCGTGGGCCAGGCCGCCGTGGAGGGTGATCAGGATGGCCAGCAGCAGGAGCCAGGCGCGTTGCAGCAGGCGGGTAGGGTGTTCCATAGGCCGGTGATCATATCGTTCAAAATGATGCTATTTTGGTGCAGAGCGTGACAAAATGTCAGTCATGGCCACCGGCATGGCCATGTCTATGAATCTCGTGTTGAGTCAGGTCCAGACATGCCAGCAACAGGTGACGTTCCCCCTGCATGCGCGCCCGCCGGCGGCGCGGAGAATGTGCAAACCGGGCTCGACGGCCCCCTGGACCGGCTCGTCCGCTTGGCCAGGCGGCAGTTCGGCGTGGACATGGCGCTGGTCGCCTGCAGCGACGCCGACGGCGTCTGGCAGGCCCAGGCAGGCGCCTTGCCTGCCGCCGCGGCCGGCACGCTTCCTTTCTCCGTGGATTGCCCGCTGCACGCCTGCGACGGCCGCCGGCTGGGTACGTTCCGGCTGCTGCACGGCCAGCCGCGGGACTTCGGCGACGAAGACCTGGATGCCTTGCACGATTTCGCCAAACTGGCCGTCGCGGCCGTCGAGAAGCGCGAGGCCCTGGCGGCGGAACGGGCGGCGGAAGACGGCTGGCGCACCGAAGCGCGCAATCTGTCCATGGCCATTGCAGGCAGCGGCACGGGCATCTGGGACCGCAATGTCGTAACCGGCGAAATCACCTATTCGCCGGGCTGGAAGGCCCTGCTGGGCTACGCCGAATCCGAAGTCACCAACCGCATCGAGGACTCCTACAAACGCCTGCACCCCGACGACGCCGACTATGTGCGCGCCGCCATGCAGGCGCATTTCGAGGGCAAGACCGAGAGCTACGAAGTCGAGCACCGCATCCTTTGCAAGGACGGCAGCTACAAGTGGATCTGCAGCCGCGGCAAGGTCGTCAGCCGCGACGCGCAGGGGCGGGCCTTGCGCATGATGGGCACCACCACCGACATCAGCGCGATGCGCGCGATGTCGGAACGCCTGCGGCGCACGGCGGACCTGCTGGTCAACCTGACCGACGCCGTGCCGGGCATGGTGTTCCAGTGCGGCCAGCGGCCCGGGGGCGGGTCGCGCTTCCTGTATGTCAGCGCGGGCATCTGGGACATGTTCGAACTCACGCCTTACGAGGTGCGCACCAACCCCGCGGCGATCGAGCTGCGCGTCCATCCCGAGGACCTGGCCACCTATCACGCCTCGCTGCAGGCCGCGGCCGCGGCGCAGACCCCTTGGCACCTGGAGTTCCGCGTCTGCCTGCCGCAGCAGGGCCTGCGCTGGCGCCAGGGCGACGCCAGTCCGCGCAAGGCGGCCGACGGCAGCGTGGTCTGGCACGGTTTCGTGACCGACATCACCGACCGCAAGCGCGCCGACTTCGAACTGCGCGAACTCGCCGCCACCGACGCCCTGACCACGCTGCCGAACCGCCGCCATTTCATGTCGCGCATCGCCGCGGAACTGGCCCGGATCAAGCGCCAGGGCAGCGATTGCGCCGCCGTGCTGATGTGCGACCTGGACCATTTCAAGCGCATCAACGACACCTGGGGCCACGCCATCGGCGACGGCGTGCTGCAGCACTTCGCCAATACGCTGCGGGCCCAGCTGCGGGCGGTCGATCTGGTGGGGCGCATCGGCGGCGAGGAATTCGCCGTGGTGCTGCCGGATACCGACATCGAGCGCGCGCACGCCTTCGCCACGCGCGTGCAGCAGCGCATTGCGGCCGCGCCGTTTTCGCTGGGCGACGACCGGCATATTCCGCTGACGGTCAGCATCGGCATCTCGACCATGCACACCATGGACGCGGACGCCGAGCTGGCGCTCAGCCGCAGCGACCGCGCCCTGTATTACGCCAAGCAGCGCGGGCGCAACCGGATCGAGTCCGCGCCCTCAGTGTTTTCCCGATAGAACAACCGTCTAAGTCATTTGTTCCATTGACGGTACATTAGGACACTCCTAGAGTTCCCGTCATGGGAACCTCATTACCTCTGCCGAAGTACCACCAGATCTACCTCGTCCTGCGCGAACAGGTGCAGGAAGGGCGCTTCGATCAGGACGGCGTTCCAGGCGAGCACGCGCTGGCCCACCAGTTCGACGTGGCCCGCATCACCATCCGCAAGGCCATGGAGATGCTGGTGGCTGACGGACTGGTGTCGCGCCGGCCCGGCCTGGGTACCTGGCCGCTGCGCGCGCCGGCAAATCCGGCCAGCGCGCCCAAGGCCAATCCGCCGCAGAAGGCGCACCTCACCGGCCTGCTGGAGAACATCGTCAACATGGGCCTGCGCACCTCGGTGCAGGTGCTGGACAGCGCCCTGGTGTCGGCGCCGCCCGTGGTGGCCGAGGCGCTGGACCTGGCGCCCGGCGCGCCCGTGCACAAGAGCCTGCGCGTGCGCAGCACCGAGGCCGGGCCGCTGTCCTACATCACGACCTACGTGCCGCAGGCCGTGGCCGATTTCACGCGCGCAGACCTGGAGCGCGAACCCCTGCTGATGTTGCTGGAAGCGGCCGGCGTGGAGTTCGGCGGCGCGACCCAGACCATTTCGGCGCGGCTGGCCGATGCGCAGGTGGCGCGCCACCTGGACGTGGCCGTGGGCTCCGCGCTGCTGGCCGTGACGCGCATCGTGCGCGACGTGAACGAGCGGCCGGTGCAGCTGCTGCAAGGCCTGTACCGCCCCGATCGCTATCAGTACCAGTTGCAGCTGTCACGCGTCGGCAGCATCGACGCCAAGGTATGGGTCAGCGAAGAGCTGTCCGCCCAATTCCATTGAACTCTCGGAGATCGCCCATGAATTCGCGCCGCACTTTCCTCTATCAATCCGCCGCCGCAGCTGCCCTGGTGTCGGCGCCATGGGTGGCACGCGCCCAGGGCGCCAAACCCGTGAAGGTCGGCATCCTGCATCCGGTGACGGGGGCGCTGGCCTATTCGGGCCAGCAATGCCGCTTGGGCGCGCTGCTGGCGATCGAGGACATCAACAAGGCCGGCGGCATCAAGTCGCTGGGCGGCGCGCCGCTGGAAGCCATGCTGGGCGACGCGCAGTCGCGCCCCGAGGCGGGTTCGGCCGAGGTCGAGAAAATGAACGAGGCGGGCGTGTCGGCCATCGTCGGCGCCTATGCGTCGGCGATCTGCCTGGCCACCACGCAGACCGCGGCCAAGTACAACCTGCCGCACGTGGTGGACGTGGGCGTGGCCGACCAGATCGTCGAGCGCGGCCTGAAGAACACTTTCCGTTTCGGCCCGGGCTACCGCGCCTGTAGCGAACGCGCCATCACCGACCTGGCCGCGCTCAACGACGCGGCGGGCAAGCCGGCCAAGACCGTGATGATCGTGCACGAGGATTCGCTGTTCGGCACCGGCACCGCGGCGCTGCTGTCCAAGGCCCTGCCGCAGCATGGCTTCGAGGTCAAGGACGTGGTCAAGCATCCGAACCCGACCCGCGATTTCAACAACATCGTGCTGCGCATGAAGTCCCTCAATCCGGACATCGTGATCCCGGCCAACTACTACAACGAGTACGCCTTGCTGCTGCGCGCCATGAAGCAGCAGAAGGTGCAGCCCAAGGCGATCTACTCGGTGCTGGGCGGCGCGGCCTCCAGCTACAAGTTCCTGAAGGAATTCCCCGACATCGCCAACGGCATCCTCGACTGCAACCACTGGTTCAACCCCAAGGATGCGCGCGTTGCCCCGCTGAAGGCGCGCGTGGAAGAGAAGGGCGCCTACTTCAGCTACGAGGTCTTCATGACCTATACCTCGGTGCTGCTGCTGGCCGACGCGCTGGAACGCGCCAAGTCCGCCGACCGCGCGGCCATCACCGAGGCGCTGGCCTCCAGCACCTTCTCGGACCACATCATGCCCTACGGCCCGACCAAGTTCGTGGACGGCCAGAACACAGGCGCGCAGCCTCTGCTGACGCAAGTGATCGGCGGCGACATCAAGGTCGTCATCCCGGCCGACTACCGCCAGGCCGATGCCATCTTCCCGCTGAAGGCCTGAGCGTGCTCGATCCCGCCATCCTCTTTTCCTCGGTGCTCAACGGCCTGACCACGGGCGCGGTGTACGCGCTGATCGCCCTGGGCCTGACCTTGATCTACGGCGTGCTGCACATCATCAACTTCGCCCATGGGGCGGCGTTGATGGTGGCGTTGTACGCCGTGTATCTGCTGAAGGACCGCCTCGGCATCGACCCCTACGCCGCGTTGCCGCTGGTGGTGGCGGGCATGTTCGCGCTGGGCTATGCCCTGCAGCGCTACGTGATCAACCGCGCCAGCCACGGCAAGGACGAGAACATCCTGCTGGTGACGCTGGGCCTGGCCATCGTGCTGGAGAACCTGGCGCTGGTGTGGTTCAAGTCGGACACGCGCACCATCGACACGGCCTACACGCTGTCCACGGTGGAGATCGGGCCGGCCATGATCGCCTTGCCCAAGATCATCGCCTTCTGCGGCGCGCTGGCGGTGGCGGCGGTGCTGTTCTGGATCATCCGCAGCACCGACCTGGGCCGGGCGATCCGCGCGGTGGCCAAGGAAAAGCAGGGCGCCAAGCTCATGGGCATAGACGTGGAAAAGGTCTACGCGCTGTCGTTCGGCATCGGCATGGCCTGCCTGGGCGCGGCGGCCTGCTTCCTGCTGCCGGCGTACTACGTGAATCCGCAGGTCGGCGGCGGCTTCGTGCTGGTGGCCTTCACCATCGTGGTGCTGGGCGGCATGGGCAGCTTCGTGGGCGCGCTGGTCGGCGGCCTGCTGATTGGCGTGGTGGAGTCCATCGGGGGCCTGTTCCTGGGCGACTCTCTGGGCCAGATGGGCATATTCGCGATTTTCATCGCGGTGCTGCTGTTTCGCCCGCAGGGGCTGTTCGGGGCGAGGGGCTGAGCATGGGCAAGGATCTTTTGACTATCGCGCTGTTCGGCGCGGCGTTGGCGGCCGCCGCCGCGCTGACGGAGTCGGGCGTCGCCCTGACCTTCGTGATGATGTCGCTGTACGCGGCGCTGCTGTCGCAGGCCTGGAACATCCTGGGCGGCTACGGCGGCCAGCTGTCGTTCGGCCATGCGCTGTTCTTCGGCGTGGGCGCTTATGCCCAGGCGCTGGGCCAGCTCAACCTGGGCATCAACCCCTGGCTGGCGCTGCCCATGGCCATCGCGCTGGGCGCGCTGGTCGGGCTGGCGGTGGGCGGGCTGACGTTCCGCTATGGCCTGAAGGGCTCCTATTTCGCGCTGGTGACGCTGGCGTTCGCCGAGGTGTTCCGCATCCTGGCGCTGTCGGTGTCGTTCACCGGGGGCGGCGTGGGCCTGATGGTGCCGTTACAGGAGGGCGTGGCGAACATGCAGTTCGCTTCGCGCCGCGGCTACATCTACCTGCTGTTGGGCTTCGTGCTGCTGGCGCTGGTGGTTACGGCATGGCTGCGGCATTCGCGCTTCGGCGCCTATCTGCAGGCGGTGCGCGACAACGAGGACGCGGCGCGCGCCATCGGCGTGAATCCGCTGCGGGTCAAGCTCGGCGGCATCGCGCTGTCGGCCGCCTTCATGAGCGCGGCTGGGGCCTTCTACGTGCAGGTGTTCCAGTACATCGATCCGGGCATCGCCTTCGGCTCGGCCGTGTCGGTGGAGGCGCTGGTCGGCGCCATCGTCGGCGGCCTGGGCACTCTGTGGGGACCGCTGCTGGGGGCGGTCACGCTGCATGCGCTGAGCGACCTGACGCGCAACCTGTTCGGCGAGCTGCCGGGCATCAGCATGGTCATCTACGGCGTGGTGCTCATCGTGATCGTGATGTTCCTGCCCCGCGGCATCACCGGCAGCGGTCAGGCTTTGAGCCGGCTGTTCAATGCCAAGGAGCGCGCCCGTGTCTGAGATCCTGCTGCAAGCGCGCAATCTTTCCATCACTTTCGGCGGCCTGAAGGCAGTCCAGGACGTGAGCCTGGACGTACGCCAGGGCTCGCTGACGGCCCTGGTCGGCCCCAACGGCGCGGGCAAGACCACGCTGTTCGGCCTTTTGTCCGGATTCCTCAAGCCCGGTTCCGGTTCGGTGCATTTCGCCGGCGCGGACATCACCGGCCGCCCGCCGCATGAGTCGGCGCGGCTCGGGCTGACCCGCACCTTCCAGATCGTGCAGCCCTTCGGCGCGCAGACGGTGCGCCAGAACATCGCCGTGGGAGCGCACTTGCGCCTGGGCAACCGCCGCGAGGCGCTGGAAGCGGCCGAAGAGGTGGCCGCCCGTGTGAACCTGCAAGCCTTGCTGGACCGGCCGGCGGCGGACCTGACCGTGGCCGGACGCAAGCGACTGGAGCTGGCGCGCGCGCTGGCCACGCGGCCGCGCCTGCTGCTGCTGGACGAAGTATTGGCGGGGCTCAACCCCAGCGAGATCGACGAGATGATACCGGTGGTGAAGAAGCTGGCCGACGACGGCGTGACCGTGTTGATGATCGAACACGTGATGCGCGCGGTGATGAGCCTGGCCGAGCACGTCTGGGTGCTGGCGCAGGGCCGCCTGATCGCTTCGGGCACGCCGGGCGAGGTCACGCGCGATCCGGCGGTGGTCGAGGCCTATCTGGGCCAGGGCGCGGCGGCCAGGCTGGCCGCGCAGGGAGCGCCGGCATGAGCGCGCTGCTGGAAGTCCAGGGATTGCGCGCCGGCTACGGCCGCATGGAAGTGCTGCGCGGCGTCGACCTGCGGGTGGACCAGGGCGAGATCGTGGTGCTGTTGGGCAGCAACGGCGCCGGCAAGTCCACGCTGAACAACACGGTTTGCGGGCTGTGCCGGCCTTGGGGCGGCACAGTGCGCTTCGAAGGCCAGGACCTGACCGGCCGCCATTACCGCGACGTGGTCAAGGCCGGACTGATCCAGGTGCCCGAAGGCCGCCGCGTGTTCCCCAACCTGAGCGTGCGCGAGAACCTTGAACTGGGTTCGTTCACCCGGGCCCGCGAGCGCCGCGCCGCCAACCTGGAGAAAGTGCTGCACATCTTCCCGCGCCTGCGCGAGCGCCTGGTCCAGCTGGCCGGCACCATGTCCGGCGGTGAACAGCAGATGCTGGCCATCGGCCGCGGCCTGATGGCCGAGCCGCGCCTCCTGATCCTGGACGAGCCGTCGCTGGGCCTGTCGCCGCTGATGGTCGAAGAGCTGTTCGGCTTGATCACGCGCCTGCATGGCGAGGGGCTGGCGATCCTGCTGGTGGAGCAGAACGTGGGCCAGTCGCTGGAAACGGGACAGCGCGCCTACGTGCTGGAAAACGGGGCGGTGCGCTATAGCGGCGCCTGCCCGGAATTGATGGCCAGCGACGACGTGCGCCGGGCCTACCTCGGGATGTAGCCATGGCCGAGCCTCAAACACTGGCGCAGAAGCTGATCGCGGCGGCCTGTGGCCGCGCTTGCGTCGCCGAGGGCGAAATCGTCACCTGCGCGGTCGACCTGGCCATGTTCCATGATTCCAGCGGCCCGCGCCGCCTGCAGCCCATGCTGCAGGAACTGGGCGCCACGCTGTGGGATCCGTCCAGGATCGTGCTGGTCATCGACCACTACGTGCCCGAATCCGACGACGAATCGCGCCGTATCGTGCGCATCGCGCGCGACTGGGCGGCCGAACAGCAGCTGCCCAACGTCTATGACTCGCTCGGCATCTGCCACGTGGTGGTGCCGCAGCACGGGCATATCCGTCCCGGCATGTTCTGCGTGGGCGGGGACTCGCATTCGCCCACGGGCGGCGCGTTCGGCGCCTACATGTTCGGCATCGGCAGCACCGAGATGCTGGGCGTGGCCGTCACCGGGCAGATCTGGGTAAAGGTGCCACAGACCCTGATGATGCGCTGGAACGGCCGGCTGTCGGCTGGCGTGACCGCCAAGGACATGATGCTGCACATGATAGGCCGCTATGGCATGAACGGCGGCCGCTACCAGGCGGTGGAATTCTGCGGCGAGGCGGTGCGCGCCTTGTCGATGCAGGAACGCATGACCTTGTCCAACATGAGCGCGGAGCTGGGCTCGCAGGTCGGCCTGATCGCGCCGGATGCCACCACGGTTGCCTACCTGCGCGAGGCAGGCGTCACGGACGAGATCGATCTGGCGCGCTGGCGCAGCGACGAAGGCGCGCAGGCCGAGTGGCACGAATTCGACGCCGCGGCGCTGGCGCCGCAGGTTGCCGCGCCGCACAGCCCGGCCAATGCGCGCGACGTGGATCAGTATGGCGACGTGCCGCTGCAGGTGGCCTACATCGGCGCCTGCACCGGCGCCAAGCTGGAGGACCTGCGCGCCGCGGCCAGCGTGCTGCGCGGCCGCCGGCTGGCCGCCGGCATGCGCCTGATGGTGGCGCCGGCCAGCCAGCAGGACCAGCGCCAGGCCGAGGCGGAAGGGGTGATGCAGACGCTGCGCGAGGCCGGCGCGGACGTGCTGGCCACCTCCTGCGGCGCCTGTGCGGGCTACGGCGGGTCCATCCCGGACGGCGCCAGCGTCATCGCCACCACGGCGCGCAATTTCAAGGGGCGCATGGGCTCGGAGACGGCCCAGGTCTATCTGGCCTCGCCCTATACGGTGGCGGCATCGGCGGTAGCCGGCCGCATCGCCGATCCCCGGGAGTTCATGGCATGACCGAGCAGTCCGTGACGCACCGCGTCTGGCGCGTGGGCGCAGATATCGACACCGACGCGTTGGCGCCGGGCGCCTATATGAAGTTTGGCATCGACGAGATCGCGCGCCATTGCCTGCAGCGCGTGCGGCCCGAGTTCGCCGCCGGCGCGCGGCCGGGCGACGTGCTGGTGGCCGGCCCCAACTTCGGCATCGGCTCCTCGCGCGAGCAGGCGGCCGCGGCGCTGGTGCGCCTGGGCATCGCCGCGGTGGTCGCGCCATCCTTCAACGGCCTGTATTTCCGCAACGCCTTCAACGTGGGCCTGCTGCTGTTGACCTGCCCACAGGCCGAAACCCTGCAAGAGGGCGAGCGCATCGCCCTGGACCCCGCCGCCGGCCGCATCCACCGCGCCGCGGGGCAACCCGCGGAACTGCATTGCGACACCGTGCCCGCCTTCCTGCTGGAAATGGTGCAGGCCGGCGGACTGCTGAATTTGCTGAAACAGCGCAAAACTCATTAGGAACCACATCATGCTTGATCCCGTCACACTCGCGGTCCTGAAAGGCCGCCTGGAACAGATCGCCGACGAGATGGACGCCACGCTGTACCGCAGCGCGTTCAATCCCATCATCGCCGAGGCCCATGACGCCTGCCACGGCATGTACGATGCCGCCACCGGCGCCACGCTGGTGCAGGGCAAGTCCGGCCTGCCGGTATTCGTGGGCGCGATGGCCTTTGCCGTCAAGGCCGCGGCCAAGGCGGCCGCCGAGCGCGGCGGCATGGTCGACGGCGACGTCTGGCTGTTCAACGATCCCTACGAAGGCGGCACCCACGCCAATGACTTCAAGCTGGTGCGTCCGGTGTTCCGCGACGGCAAGCTGTTCTGCTTCCTGGCCTCGGCGGCCCATTGGCATGACGTCGGCGGCGCGGTGCCGGGCAACTACAACCCCGCCGCCACCGAATGCTGGCAGGAAGCCGTGCAGATTCCGCCGGTGCGCATCGTGCGCGCGGGCGTGCTGGACCTGGACGTGCTGGCCATCCTGAAGGCCAACACGCGCCTGCCGGACAGCCTGTGGGGCGACCTGAACGGGCAGCTGGCGGCGCTGGAACTGGGCGCGGGCCGGCTGGACGGCCTGCTCGACGAATACGGCGACGCCACCGTGCTGGAATCGCTGGACACCTTGCGGGAGCGGGCGCGCCGCCTGATGCGCGACCACATCTCGCGCCTGCCCGACGGCGAATACGCCTTCGAGGACATGCTGGACAACGACGGCGTGCGCGACCAGCCGCTGCGCATCGCGCTCAAACTCATCGTCCGGGGCGACCGCCTGACGCTGGATTTCACCGGCACTTCGCCTGCCTGCGCCGGGCCGGTGAATATCTCTCGCGCCACGGCGATCGCGGCCTGCTATGTGGCCCTGAAGCACCTGTTCCCGGACGTGCCGGCCAATGCCGGCGTGCTGGACGCGGTGGACGTGGTGCTTCCGGACGGCCTGGTGATCTCGGCGGACCGCCCGCGACCGGTCGGAGGCTACACGGAAACCATTCTGCGCATGATCGACGTGATCTTCTGCGCCATGGCCCAGGCCGAGCCGGCGCGCGCGCTGGCGCAGGCCTACGGCACCATCAATGCCTTGTCGATCGCCGGCTACCGTAGCGACCCCGCCCGGCGCGGCCAGCGCTGGGTGATGTTCAGCTTCTTTGGCGGCGGCCATGGCGGCCACTCGGACGGCGACGGGCTCAGCCATGGCAACGCGCCCATCTCCACGGCCACCATTCCGCCGCTGGAAATCCTGGAAGCGGCCTATCCCGTGCGTTTCACGCAATGGGCGCTGCGGCCCGATTCGGCGGGCGACGGCCAGCACCGCGGCGGGCTGGGCGCCATCTATGAAATCGAACTGCTGGAAGACAGCGCCGAGGCCTTCATCTTCGGCGAACGCGGCAAGAGCGCGCCCAAGGGTATCGCCGGCGGCAGGGAAGCGGCGCTGAACGTCTTCCGCTATCAGCAGGACGGCGGCTGGCAGACGCCGCCCATGCGTTCGAAGATGCTGGGCATCCAGCTCAAGCGCGGCGACCGGGTCCGCCTGGAAACACCGGGGGGAGGCGGTTACGGCGAGCCTGCCGCGCGCACGCAGGCGGCGCGCGAGCATGACCGCAAGATGGGTTACGTGAGCGGAAATCTGAAGGAGCAGTCGGCATGAGCGCGGCACAAGGTTTGGTCGTAGGCGTGGACGTGGGCGGTACGTTCACCGATATATTCGTGCTGGACGAGGCGGGCGGCAGCGCCCGCGTGGTGAAGGTGCCTTCCACTCGCGGCGAGGAAGCGCGCGGCTTCATGAACGGCATCGCCCGCGTGGCCGACGGCGCGGACGCCATCGCCACCATCGTGCACGGCACGACGGTAGGCACCAACGCGCTGCTGGAGCGCAAGGTGGCGCGCACCGGCATCATCACCACGGCCGGCTTTCGCGACGTGCTGGAAATGCGCCGGCGCGACCGGCCCCAGACCTGGGGCCTGCGCGGCAACTATGAGCCGGTGGTCCCGCGCGACCTGCGTCTGGAAGTCGAAGAGCGCGTGCTGGCCGACGGCACCTTGCATACGCCAGTGAACCTGGCCCAGGTCGAGGCCGCGGCCCGCCAATTGCTGGAGCAGGGCTGCGAGGCGGTCTGCCTCTTTTTCGTCAACGCCTATGCCAATCCGGCCAATGAGGCGCAGGCCGCGGCCTGCGTGCGCGCGCTCTGGCCCAACGGCAACGTCACCGCCGCCACCGAGGTGCTGCCCGAGATCCGCGAATTCGAGCGCTGCTCCACCGCCGTGCTCAATGCCGCGCTGCAGCCGGTGGTCGGCGGCTATCTGACCCGGCTGGAAGCGGACCTGAAGGACAACGGCTTCGGCGGCGAACTGCTGGTGGTGCAGAGCAACGGCGGCGTGATGTCGCGCCAGACGGCCTGCGACGTGCCGGTGCGCACCGCGCTGTCCGGCCCGGCCGCGGGTGTCATCGCCTGCGCCGCCATCGCGCGCGCCGCGGGCTTTCCCAACGTGGTCAGCGGCGACATGGGCGGCACTTCCTTCGACGTGTCGCTGGTGGCCGACGGCGAGGCCTCGCTGTCGGCGCAGACCGCCATCGACTTCGGCATGGTGGTGCGCGCGCCCATGATCCAGATCGAGACCATCGGCGCGGGCGGCGGCTCTATCGCCAGCGTGGACGCGGGCGGCCTGTTGCAGGTGGGTCCCGAATCCGCCGGCAGCGTGCCGGGGCCGGCCTGCTATGGCCGGGGCAATACCCGTCCCACCGTGACCGACGCCAACGTGCTGCTGGGCCGCATCGCGGCCGAACGCCCGCTGGGCGGCGGGCTGCTTGCCACCATGGACGTGGCGCTGGCGCGCGCCGCCATCGAAGAGCATGTAGCCAAGCCCCTCGGCCTGGACGTGCATGCCGCGGCCGAGGCCATCCTGACCGTGGCCAATGCCAAGATGGCGGGCGCGATCCGCGTCGTGTCCATCGAGCGCGGCCATGACCCGCGCAAGTTCGCCTACATGCCGTTTGGCGGCGGCGGCGCGCTGCACGTCTGCGCCATGATGAACGAAGTGGACGCGGCCCGCGGCATCGTGCCGCGCTATCCCGGCGTGACCTCGGCCTTGGGCTGCGTCATGGCCGACATGCGGCACGACGGCGTGCAGACCTTGAACGTGGCGCTGGCCGCGCTGGACGCCGACGACCTGCTGGCCCGCATCGACGGCCTGGCGCTGGCCTGCCAGGAGCGGCTGGATTCCGCGGGCGTGGGCTTTCAGGGCATACGCGAGAGCATCGAGCTGGACATGCTGTACGTCGGGCAGAGCCATACGGTGCGGGTGGAGGTCGGCCGTGATGAACTGAACCGCGCCGGCATCGGCGCAGCCTTCGAGCGTGCCTACCGCGCCGCCTTCGGCCGCAGCCTGGACGGCATCGCGGTGCGCATCCTGAACCTGCGCTATGCGCGCATCGGCCAGCGACCCAAGTTCGATCTGGCGCTGCTGGCGCCGACCAGCACCGCGATGCCGGACGCGCTGGGCACGCAACCCGTCTTCCACGGCGGGCAATGGCATGACGCCATGCGCTACGCGCGGCTGGATCTGCCGGTGGGCGCGGAGGTGGCGGGGCCCGCCATCCTGGAGCAGCCGGACACCACGATCTGGATCGAGCCCGGCTTTGCCGGCCAGGTCGATTCCCTGGGCAATCTGCTGATCGCCCGCCAGGTTTCCTAGGAGCAGAGCCCATGTCAGCCTTCGATCCCCGCAGCACCGCGCTGGTCGTCATCGATCTGCAGAACGATTTCCTCGCGCCCGGCGGCGCCTATGACCGCGGCGGCGCCGTCAGCCCGCAGGCGCGGGCCTTGCCCGCCCGGGTCGCGCCCGTGGCCCGCGCGCTCAAGGCGCGAGGCGGCTTCGTGGCGGCCAGCCAGTTCACGCTATGGCCGGACGCCCACGGCGAACCCATGATTTCGCCGCATCTGCGGCAGTTGCGCCCATTCCTGCGCAAGGGCGATTTCGTCGCCGGCTCCAAGGGGCAGGCCAACGTGGCCGAGCTGGATGGGCTGGTGGACGTGTCGGTCTGGAAGGTGGCGTACTCCGCCTTCTTCAATACCCAGCTGGACTGGGTGCTGCGGCGCGCGGGCATCTCCAACGTGGTGATCGCCGGCATCGTCACCAATGGCGGCGTGGCCAGCACGGCGCGCGATGCCCACATGCGGGACTATCACGTAGCGGTGCTGGCCGACGGCTGCGCCGCGCCCACGCCGGCCATGCACGATGCCGCGCTGGCGGATTTGCGCACCGTGGCCGACGTGCTGTCCTGCCAGGACTTCCTGGGCAGGCTGGCTTCGTGAGCGCGCCGCAAGTCCTGCGGGGCTTGGCTCCCGGCGCGGACGCGATGCATGTGCCGGTGGCCATCATCGGCGCCGGCGCTTGCGGCCTGACCGCCGCGCTGCGCCTGGCCGATGCCGGCATCGAGACCGTGCTGATCGAGCGCGATGCCGCGCCCAGCGGCTCCACCGCCTTGTCGTCCGGCTTCATTCCGGCGGCGGGATCGGCGGTACAGCGGGCCGCTGGCATCGAGGACGACGCGCAGCGCTTTGCCGCGGACATCCAGGCCAAGGCGGGCGGCACGGCCGCGCCGCAGCTGGTCGATGCCTATACGGGTGCGGCAGCTGCCGCAGTGGACAATCTTGGCCGCCACGGCCTGGATTTCCAGGTGCTGGACGGCTTCCTGTATCCGGGCCACAGCGCCCGCCGCATGCACACCTTGCCCGAGCGCACGGGCGCGGCCCTGGTCGCCGCGCTGGAGCGCGCCGCCACCGGGGCCGGCGCCTATCTGCTGACCCGCGCCCTGGCACGGCAGATCTGGACGGACGAGGGCGGCCGCGTCACCGCGGTGGGCTGCGAACGTCCGGACGGCTCCATCGACGTGATCGGCTGCGACGTGCTGATCCTGGCCTGCAACGGCTTTGGCGGCAATGCCGCGATGGTGGGCGCACATCTGCCGGCCATGCGGGGGGCTGTCTACGGCGGCCATGTCGGCAACGACGGCAGCGCGATCGAATGGGGAGTGCAACTGGGCGCGCGCCTGGCCGACCTGGGCGGCTACCAGGGGCACGGCTCCTGGGCCACGCCGCAGGGCGCACTGATCTCCTGGGCCGTGATGATGGACGGCGGCGTGCAGATCAATGCCGCGGGGCGGCGCTTTCATGACGAGACCCACGGCTATTCCGAGGCCGCGGTCCATGTGCTGGCGCAACCCGGCGGCGTGGCCTGGAACGTATTCGACGACCGCACGCTGGCGCTGGCGCGCGGCTTTCCGGACTTCGTCCAGGCAGAGATGGGCCAGGCGCTGAAGACTTGCGCCGATGTCGGGGCGCTGGCGGCCCTGATCGGCTGCGACGAAGCCACGCTGCGCGCGACGCTGGCGGGGGTGTCGCCCGGCGCCACCGACGCCCTCGGCCGGCGCTTCGAGCGCGCGCTGCAAGCGCCGTACCACGCGATCAAAGTGACGGGCGCGCTGTTCCATACGCAGGGCGGCCTGGACATCGACGCGCATTGCCGTGTGCTGGACCAGATGGGCAACCCCTTGCCCAACCTGCTGGCGGCAGGCGGCGCGGCGCGCGGCGTGTCGGGCAACGACGTGTCCGGCTACCTGTCCGGCAACGGTCTGCTCAGCGCGGTGGCGGGCGGCCATATCGCCGCGGCGACGGCCGCATCCCTGTTCGGCCGCGAGCTTTCCTAGGACTTTCCAAACCATGCACAAACAGAATCTGCAAGCACAGCTGGCCGGCGGCGCCGTGCTGGCTCCCGGCGTCTACGACGCATTGTCCGCGCTCATCGCCGAACAGGCGGGTTTCGGCGCGCTATACCTGTCGGGCGCGTCCATTGCCTACACGCGGCTGGGCCGCTCGGATATCGGCCTCACCACGTACAGCGAGGTCGAGGACACGCTGGCCCGCATCACCGAGCGGGTGGCCACGCCCGTCATCGTGGACGCCGACACGGGCTTCGGCAATGCCTTGAACACGCAACGCACCGTACGCGGACTGGAGCGCGCCGGCGCCGCCATGATCCAGCTGGAAGACCAGACCTTCCCCAAGCGCTGCGGCCACCTGGACGGCAAGTCCGTGATCCCGGCCGCCGAAATGTGCGGCAAGCTGCGCGCCGCGGTGGATGCGCGCGCGCAGGCGTCCACCTTGATCCTGGCGCGCACCGACGCGCTGGCCGTGGAAGGGCTGGAAGCCGCCCTGGACCGCGCCGACTCGTATCTGGAAGCGGGCGCGGACGCGCTGTTCATCGAGGCGTTGCGCACGCCGGAGCAGATGCAGGCGGCGTGCAGCCGTTTTGCGCATCGCGTGCCGCTGCTGGCCAATATGGTCGAAGGCGGCAAGACTCCGGTGCAAAGCGCCGATGCGCTGACCGCGCTGGGATTCCGCATCGTCATCTTTCCTGGCGGCACGGCGCGCGCGGTGGCGCACACGCTGCAGGGTTACTACGCCAGCCTGCGCCAGCATGGCACGACCGCGCCGTGGCGCGAGGGCATGCTGGACTTCGACGGTCTGAACGCCGTGATCGGCACGCCCGAACTGTTGAAGCGCGGGCGCCGCTACGAAGGCTGAGGCCGGGGTGTCAGCGCGGCGTGCGCTGATGCGGCACCAGCGGCGGCACGGGTTGATCAGCAACCAGCTCCCAGAACGCCGGCAGGAAGCACTCGGCCACCAGCAGCGGCTGGCCCTGGCGCCAGAACACCGAGCGGCGCGCCCAGATGCGCCCGCCATCGCGGTCGCGCTGCCCGGTCGGCAATACCCCCAGCGCGGTGGCATGAAACGGCACCGGCGAGGCCAGCCGGCGGCAGGCAAACGGCGAACGCACCACCGTGCTGTCGTGGTAAAGCATGTCCGCCAATGGCCGGGTCAGGAGGCGGCGCATGCCTTGCCAGGCGCCGTGGGACGCGCGCAGCGGCGTCAGGCTGCGGGCGGGCACGCTGTCCACGCCGTCCACCGACATCAGCACCTCACGGATCCATACCGGCGCGCCGGGCGCGATGCCCATCGCCCGGGCTTCATCCAGCGGCGCGCCATCCGCGTATTCGGCCAGCACGCGCAGGCGCACCTGGCCAACCTGGCGCAAGCCGGCGGTCAGCGCGCCGGGGCGGAACAGCCAGTGGCGCGGGGCAGGAGGCAGGATGGGAGGCGCGCTGGCCAGCCAGCCTGCGGCAAGGGGAGGGTGGTGTGCTGCGGGTTTGCTCATGGCTGCGTATTATGCCAAGCCGGGTGGGACGACCCAATGCGTCGCAATGACGCAGCGCCGGAACGCGCGTTTTGGCGGACCGTCCTGCCGTCCGGGAAAGCACTTATTGTCCCAGGAACCCGCGTCTCCCTATCATTCGCACACGGTCAACATTGACCTGAACGGCTTGCAGTACCCCGCAGCAATGATTGCTGCCTGAACATACAGTCTTGGCTATAGAAGCCCCCGACTTGCACGCAATGCGTGGTCGGGGGCTTTTTCGTTTTCAATTTCTGAATATGGAGCTCGCATGCAAGCGTCGGAACCGCAACGTTCTCCCGCCGCCGTGACCTGGGTGGCCAGCGTGCAAATGGAGCCCGCGATCGGCGAAACCGCCGCCAACATCGCGCGTTCCATCGAACTGGTGGAGCAGGCCGCGGCCCAGGGCGCGCGGCTGGTGGTGCTGCCTGAACTGGCCAACACGGGATACATGTTCGATAGCCGCGAGGAGGCCTACGCCCTGGCCGAAGCCGTGCCGGAAGGCCCCAGCTCGCAGGCCTGGATCGCGTTGGCGCAGCGCCTGGGCATCTACCTGGTGGCGGGCATTGCGGAACGCGCCGGCGGACGCCTCTACAACTCCGCGCTGGTCGCGGGCCCGGATGGCTATCTGGGGACCTATCGCAAGCTGCACCTCTGGGGCGACGAGAACCTGTACTTCGAGGCGGGCGACCTGGGATTGCCGGTATTCGACACCGAGCTGGGCCGCATCGGCGTGGCCATCTGCTACGACGGCTGGTTTCCTGAAGTCTACCGGCTGCTGGCGGTGCGCGGCGCGGACATCGTGGCGGTGCCGACCAATTGGGTGCCGATGCCGGGGCAGACCCGCGACGGGCCGGTCATGGCCCATGCGCTGACCATGAGCGGCGCCCACAGCAACGGCTTGACGGTGGTGTGCGCCGACCGGGTCGGCACCGAGCGCGGCCAGCCCTTCGTGGGCCGCAGCCTGATCGTGGGGTCCCAGGGTTGGACGGCGGCAGGACCCGCCAGCATCGACCAGGAGGAGGTGCTGCTGGCGCCCATAGACCTGAAGGCCTCGCGCCGCGCGCGCCAGTTGAATGATTTCAACCATGTGCTGCGCGACAGGCGCCGCGACATCTATGACGAGCAGTTGGGCGCCGCCGCAGGCCTGCGGCAACGCTGAACGACGGTCCACGGCCGTTCCCCCAAGGAGAAAACCCATGAAGAGCCTATTGAATAGCTGCCGGATCCGCCTGTCGTTTGTCGCATTGCTGGCTGGCGCTGCCAGCGCGCATGCCGCCGAACCGTTGCGCATCGGCGTGCCCGTCGGCCTGTCCGGCGCAAACAGCGTGGTCGCGCCGGGCGTGGTGCAGGCCTCGCAACTGGCTGCCGACGAGATCAATGCGGCCGGCGGCATCCTGGGCCGCCAGATCGTGCTGGAGATCGCCGATGACGCCTCGGGCGCGGTCGGGGCGCAGAAGGCGTATGACACCCTGGTGTTCCAGAAAAAGGTGGACGCGATCATCGCCATGGAAACCAGCGCGGCGCGCAATGCCGCGCTGCCCATCGTGTCGCGCGGCAAGGTGCCCTATATCTACACGTCATTCTATGAAGGCCGTTCCTGCAACCGCTGGCTGCACGTGAATGGCTGGGTGCCGGAACAGCAGGTTGCGCCGGTGGTGGACCACTTCATGCAGGACCGCAAGGCCAAGACCTTCTTCCTGGTGGGCAGCGACTACGCCTTCGGCCGCGGCATGCTCAAGTTCACGCGGGAATATATCGAAAAGCAGGGCGGACGCGTGGTGGGCGAAGAGTACCTGCCGATCGACGGTTCCGATTGGACGCCGGTGGTCTCCAAGATACGCTCGGCCAACCCGGACGCGTTGATCAGCTCCACGGCCGGCGGCGGACCCAACGTCAGCCTGGCCAAGCAGGTCAAGGCTGCTGGCCTGTCCATGCCCTACGGCAATCTGGCGATCGACGAAGGCACGGCCAAGACCATGGGCGACACGGCGGTGGGCATGTACATGTCGGCCTCGTACCTGACCAGCATCGACACGCCGCAGAACCGCAAATTCCTGGACGGCCTGAAGGCGAAGTTCGGCAGCGACGCCAAGACCGCCAACGAATTCTCCGCGCCGCAGTATGAAGCCTTCTACCTGTACAAGGCGGCGGTCGAAAAGGCCGGCGGCACCGATGCGCCCAAGGTGGTGCAGGCCCTGAGCGCAGTCACGTTCGACGGTCCGCGCGGCCCGGTGACCATGGACCGCCAGCGCCACGCGGCGTTGACCATGCGCCTGGGGCAGGTGCAGCAGGACGGTTCCATCAAGATCCTGCAGACCTTCGACAAGGTCGACCCGGGCGCGCAGTGTCCGGACCTGAAGTGACGGCCATGCCATGACAAGCGCCGCCGGTCCTGCCGGCGGCGCCGGAGAGCGATATGGGTTTGCTGCTGGACATCCTGAGCACGGCCGCCATGCTGTTCATCGTGACGGCCGGGCTGATGATCATCTTCGGCGTGATGAAGATCGTCAACTTTGCGCATGGCGCGATTCTTACGCTGGGCAGCTACGCCAGCCTGGTGGTGACGCAGCTGGGGCTGAATCCCTGGCTGGCGCTGCCGTTCGCGCTGGCGGTCGGCGTGCTGGTGGGCATGGGCGTGGAACGGCTGATCGTGCAGCCGCTGTACAAGCGGCCGCTGGACGCCATCCTGGCCACCTGGGGACTGGGCATCGTGATCGGCCAGCTCATCACCATGGCATTCGGGCGCGAAGTGAAGTTCGCGGATTCGCCCATCCACGGCGCCGTGTCCTTCCTGGGCACGGAGTATTCGGCGTACCGCCTGTTCCTGGTGCCCGCGGCCTTGCTGATGTATGCCGCCATGACGCTGCTGCTCAGCGGCACGCGCTTTGGCGTGCGGACCCGGGCCGTGATCATGAACGAGGACCTGGCGCGCGGCCTGGGCATCAATGCCGAGCGCATCCGCTTCACCACCTTCGGCCTGGGAGCGGGGCTGGGCGCGCTGGCCGGCGCGCTGATCACGCCCTTGTCCAGCGTCGACCCGAACATGGGGCTGCCGTGGCTGGTCAGCGCCTTCATGCTGGTCATGGTGTCGGGCCATTCGATCACCGCGCTGCTGCTGACCTGCCTGGTCTACGGCGCCTGCCAGGTGCTGGTAAGCGTCTACGTCAGCCCGATCCTGGGCGGCGTCACCATCGCCGTCCTGGCCGCGCTGACGCTGCGTTTGCGTCCTCAAGGATTCGCCCATGACTGACCGCGCATTGACCCCTCAAACGCTGGCTGGCGCCGCTGACGACGCCTCGGCGCAAAAGGCCGCGCGCAGCCGCAGCCTGCTGGGCCTGGCCGGGCTCTGCCTGGTGCTGACCGCGGCCGGTCCCTGGCTGTTCGACACTTATCTGCTGAACGTGCTGATCAAGGCGCTGTTCTTCGCCGTGGCGGCGGTCACCGTGGATGTGCTGTGGGGCTACACCGGCTACCTGACCTTCGGCCAGTCCGCCTTTTTCGGGGTGGGCGCATATGCCGCGGGCCTGGCCTTCACGCACTACGGATTCTCGCCTGCGATAGCGGCGCTGGCCGCCTTGGCGGCAGTGGGCGCCGCGGCGTTGCTGGCGCTGGTGACCGGCTGGCTGTCGTTCTACCGTGGGGCCTCGCCATTCTTCGCCACGGTGATCTCGTTGGTGCTGCCCATCGTGCTGATGCAGCTGGTGCTGTCCGGCGGCACCTACACCGGCTCTTCGTCCGGCCTGACGGGGTACGAAACCTTCGACTTGTCGCTGGAGGCCTGGTATGTGATCGCGGCGGGAGGCCTGTCCGCGGTGGCGCTGCTGGCCTGGGTGGTGGTGCGCAGCGATGGCGGCCGCATCCTGGTGGCGCTGCGCGACAACGAGGCGCGGTGCAGCTACTTGGGGTTGAACACCGCCCATTGGCGCATCGCGCTGCTGGTGGCCTGCGGCGCGGTGGCCGGCCTGGCGGGCTTCGGCTATGGCGCGTTCAGCGGCGTGGTGGCGCCGGAACTCACGGGCTTCGTCTTCGGCACGGAACTCATCATCTGGGTGGCGCTGGGCGGGCGCGGCACCATCTGGGGGCCGGTGCTGGGAGCCATACTCATCAATGTGGCGGGCTCCTATCTCAGCGGCAACATGCCGTTCGTCTGGCAGTTGCTGCTGGGGGTGACCTTCGTCCTGGTGATCCTGCTGCTGCCGCGGGGGCTTCTGCCCCTGCTGATCGCGCCTTGGCGCGCAAGGTCGGGTAGGGCGGCCACACCCGCGCTGGGTGAGCGCGCCATCCCCGCGCGGCAAGCCGGCGGCGCGGCCCAGGCCTTGAGCCTGGCGGGCGTGTCCAAGCACTTCGGGAGTCTGAAGGTGCTGGAAGGCATAGACCTGCAAGCCCGCGGCGGCGAACTGGTCGGGCTGATCGGCCCCAACGGTGCCGGCAAGACCACGCTGATGCGCTGCATCGCGGACGGCGCCGAGCGGTCCCAGGGCAGGCTGGAACTTTATGGCCACGAAGTGCGGCGCGACGGACCGGAGCAATGCGTGCGCCATGGGCTGGGCCGCAAGTTCCAGAATGCCAACGTGTTCGATACGCTGACCGTGGCCGAAAGCCTGCGCATCGCGACCACGCTGCGCGAACGGCCGTCGTGGTGGCGCCGGTCGCCCACGCTGCATCTGCCGCCCTATGCGCTGGAGACATTGCGCGTGACCGGCCTGGACCACTGCCTGGACCACGTGGCGCGCGACCTGTCGCATGGACAGCAGCAGGCCCTGGAGCTGGCGATGGTGCTGGCGCTGGAACCGGGCATCGTGCTGCTGGACGAGCCCACCGCCGGGCTGAGCAAGGCCGAACGCCTGCAGATCGGCCACGTGCTGTCGTCCCTGGCGCACCGTTATGGCCTGTGCTGCCTGCTGGTGGAACATGACCTGGATTTCGTCAAGGAGATCGCGACGCGCATTGTGGTCCTGCACCAGGGCCGCATCGTCATGGACGGAGGATTCCGCGAGGTCGTGGAATCAGAACTGGTGCGCACCATTTACGCCGGCGGCGCGCCGGCCGCGCAAGGAGCAGGGCAATGACGAGCATCGCAGCGCCGGCGTTGAGCATGGAAGCGGTGTCTAGCGGCTACAAGCGGGCCATGGTGCTGCATGACGTGTCGCTCACGGTCGAGCGCGGCGCCTGCGTGGCGCTGCTGGGCAAGAATGGCATGGGCAAGAGCACCTTGCTCAAGACCGTCATGGGCTATCTGCCCAAGCAGCGCGGGCGGGTCAGCGTGGGCGGGGTCGACGCCACCCGGCTGCGGCCGCACGAAGTGGCGCGCTGCGGCGTGGCCTACGCCGCCCAGGAACAGCCGCTGTTTCCTGACCTGAGCATCCGCGACAACCTGCGCCTGGGACTGCCGCGCGAGCAACTCTTCGACGAACGCTTCGCCCAGATCGCCGAGCTGTTTCCGGTGTTCACGAGCCGCTTGCGCCAGCATGCCGGCACCCTGTCGGGCGGCGAGCAGAAGATGCTGCTGGTGGCGCGCGGGCTGATGCAGCGGCCCGCGCTGCTGCTGTTGGACGAGATCACGGAAGGGCTGCAGCCCTCGGTGATCGAGCGCCTGGGCCGCGCGCTGAACTGGGAACGCGAGCGGCACGGCACGACAATGTTCATCGTGGAGCAGAACGTGGCGTTCGCGCTGGACGTGGCCGATCGTTATCTGGTGCTCAAGCAGGGCAGCATCGTCGATGAAGGCGAGGCTGGCGCGCCCGAGGCGGCGGGCAATATCATTGCTCATCTGAAAGTATGAAGGCCATGCGGCCCGGATTCGCCATGACGCACACGCGCACTACACGTTCAAGGATTCCCTCATGAGTACGCCCCAGGACAAGCACGCAGAGCGGCCGGACTGGCGCATCGGCGTGCTCTATTCGCGCAGCGGCGTCACCGGAACCACGGAATCGCAGCACTTCTTCGGCACGGTACTGGCGGTGGAGGAGATCAACGAACTGGGCGGCGTGCTGGGGCGGCCATTGGCGCCGGTGGTGTATGACCCGCGCAGCGACGCCGAAGAGTACCGCCGGCTGGCGGCCAGGCTGCTGCTGGACGACGAGGTCAGCGTCATCTTTGGCGGCTGCACCTCGCACTGTCGCAAGGCCATGCTGCCGGTGGTCGAGCGCAGCAATTCCCTGCTGTGGTACGGCTCGGTCTACGAAGGCTTCGAATATTCGCCCAACGTCATCTATACCGGCGCGGCGCCGAACCAGGGCAGCATGCAGCTGGCTGCGTACCTGATCCAGAATTGCGGCTCGCGCATCTTCCTGGTGGGCGCGGACTACATCTACCCGCGCGAGACCAACCGCATCATGCGCGAGACGGTCGAGGAGCATGGCGGCGAGATCCTGGATGAAACCTATCTGCCCCTGGGCTGCGACGACAGCGAGATCAACGACGTGGTTGCTGACATTCGCCGCATCCAGCCGGACGTGGTGTTTTCCACCCTGATCGGCTCCGATGCGCAGCGCTTCTACCAGCGCTACCACGAGGCCTGCCAAGCCGAAGGCGCGGCCACCGCCCACATCCCCATCGCCAGCCTGACGATGGCCGAGTCGGAGGTGGCGGAGATCGGGCCGCGGCGCTGTGTGGGCCACATCACCGCTGCGACCTATTTCAATACGGTGGATACGCCCGCCAACGCGCATTTCCTGGAACGCTGGCGCGCCCGCTTTGGCGACCATCCCGCCAGCGTCTATGCCGAGACCTGCTACAGCCAGATGCACCTGTTCGCGCGCGCCTTGCAGCGCGTGGGCAGCATGGACACCCGCAAACTGGTGCAGGCGGTGCATCAGGTGCAGTTCGACGCGCCGGACGGGCAGATGTCCGTGCTGGCGGAAAACAACCATAGCGTGCTGACGCCGCGCATAGGCGTGTGCCGCGAGGACGGACGCTTCGACATCGTCTGGGAAAGCGACGAACCCGTGAAGCCGGACCCGTACCTCACCGCGTTCGGCCTGGACGAGTTCTGGTTGAAATAGCCATGGACCATAGCCTACGCCGCCTCTACGAGGACCTGCGCAGCGTGGCCGTCGCCGTGGTGTATCCGCCGGGCGAGGACCGCGACCTGCTGGTCGAACAGCTCAAGCGCATCGGTTGCCGCATCCATCTGCACTGGCCGTTTCCGGATGGCCCGCCCGCCGGCGTGGACGTCATCTTCTTCCAGGTATCGCAATGCGGCCGCAACAGCGCCGCCTGGACGGCCAGCGAGGTCGAGGCCACCCTGATCGCCTTGTCCGAGTACGAAACCCCGACCACGCTGAAGCAATTGCTGAAGACCAACGCGCACGGCGTGCTGACGCGGCCGTTCCGCTCCGCGGGGGTGCTCAGCACGCTGGTGCTGGCGCGTTCGGCCAAGCAGTTCCAGAGTCGCCAGCAGTCCAAGATCAACAAGCTGGAAAGCACGATCAAGGCGCGGCGCGTCATCGAAAAGGCCATCCGCGTGCTGATGGACCACCAGCGCCTGGATGAGCGCGCCGCCTATGAGCACATGCGGACCCGGGCGACGGGCCTGCGCGTGAGCGTGGCGGAAGTGGCCGCGATGATCGTCGAGGCCAGCGAGGCCATGGAAAAGCTTGGCCTGGGGGCCTTGCGCCCGGGGCCGTCCCAGAACAACTGAACGAACTGAATGCGCATGCCGAAGGAGCCGGACAATGAAGGTCATGATCGCCCGCCTGAACCACGAGACCAACACGTTCTCGCCGGTGCCCACGCCGCTGTCCGCATTCGGCAATGACGGCCCCGCCTTCGGCGCCCAGGCCTATGCAGAGAACAAGGGCAAGCGCACGGCCATGTCCGCCTTCATCGATATTGCCGAGGCCAACGGCGCGACGGTGGTGACGCCGGTTTCCGCCACGGCCTACCCCAGCGGCCGGGTGTCGGCAGAAGCCTATAGCCAACTGTGCGATGCAATCGTGGCCGGCGCTCAGGGCTGCGGCGCCATCCTGCTGGATCTGCATGGCGCGATGGTGGCCGAAACTACCGACGACGGCGAAGGCGACCTGCTCGAACGCCTGCGATGCCGCACGCCCGACGTACCCATCGCCGTGGCGCTGGACCTGCACGGCAATGTCACGCCCAAGATGATGGCCAACGCCGACGTGATCATCAGCTTCAAGACCTATCCGCACGTGGACATGTACGAGACCGGCGAGCACGCGGGCCGCATCCTGTACGACTGGCTCAATGGCGGCCCGCGCCCGGTGATGGCCTGGCGCCGCCTGCCGCTGATGACGCACACCCTGCGCAGCGCCACGGCCCAGGGCGCCATGCGCCGCGCGGTGCAGGCGGCGCGGGGCGCGGAAGCGGACGGCATGCTGGGCGTCTCCGTGCTGGCGGGCTTCGCCCTGGCTGACATCCCCAATCCATGCCTGAGCGTGGTCGTGGTGGGCTCCGGGCCGCGGGAGCAGGCGGAACGGGTCGCAAGCGATATGGCGCAGGCCATCTGGGCCGAGCGCGACGGCTACTTCTACGATAGCGAGCCCCTGGGCGAGTCGCTGGCCCGCGCGGCGCAACTGGCCCGCGGCGCGGACAAGCCCGTGCTCCTGCTGGACCATGGCGACAACTGCATGTCCGGCGGCACCTGCGACACCATGGAGGTGCTGACGGCCGCGGTCGACGCCGGCCTGACGGGCATCATTGCGGGCCTGTACTGCGACCCAGAGGCAGTCGCCGCGCTGGCCGCGGCGGGCGAGGGCGCGCAGGTGGAGCTGGCGGTGGGCAACAAACGGCCGATTCCGGCCATCGGCCGCCCGGCGGCGCCCGTGCTGCTGCGCGGAGTGGTCCGCGCCGTGACTGGCGGCGAGTATGTCATTACCGGTCCGACGTACACGGGGCAGACGGCATGCATGGGCCGCAGCGCGGTGTTGGACATAGGCGCCGCGCAATTGGTGATCACCGAGAGAACCCACGAGCCCTGGGATCTGGGCGTGTTCGAGAGCATGGGGCTGGATCCGCGCCGGGCCCGCTTCGTGCTGGTGAAGTCGCGCATGTATTGCCGCCCTGTGTTCGAACCTATCTCTCAGGCGCTGGTGGAATGCGCCAGCGCGGGCGTCACCAGCTCGGACTTCGCGCTGTTTCCCTATCAGCGGCGCAGCCGGCCGCTCCATCCGCTGGATCCCATGGCGCCGTCGGACTACGACCCCGCGGCCTGAAGAGGGGGGCATGGCGTCCGCATACAATACCGGCCATGGAAAAAGTACGTATCTCCAAGCTCATGTCCGAGCGTGGGCTGTGTTCGCGCCGCGAGGCCGACACCTATATCGAGCGCGGCTGGGTCCGCGTGGACGGCGTTGTGGTATCCGAACTGGGCGCCCGGGCCTACCCTGACCAGGTCATCACCCTGGAGCGCGCCGCGCAGGCGCGCCAGACCTCGCGCGTCACCATCCTGATCAACAAGCCCGTGGGCTACGTCTCGGGCCAGGCCGAAAAGGGCTATACGCCCGCCGTGGCCCTGATCGACTCCCGCTCCCGCTATGCCGGCGACCGCGCGCCGCAGCGTTTCGAACGTTCGCACCTGGACGGGCTGGCCGTGGCCGGCCGCCTGGACATCGATTCCCAAGGCCTGCTGGTGCTGACCCAGGACGGGCGCATCGCCAAGCACCTGATCGGCGAAGATTCCAGCGTGGACAAGGAGTACCTGGTGCGGGTGCAGGGCAACCTGTCCGAAAACGGGTTGGCGCTGTTGAACCACGGCCTGTCCCTGGACGGCAAGGCGCTCAAGCCGGCGCAGGTGCGTTGGCAGAACAGCGACCAACTGCGTTTTGTGCTGCGGGAAGGCAAAAAGCGGCAGATCCGCCGCATGTGCGAACTGGTAGGCCTGAAGGTGATAGGCCTGAAACGGGTGCGCATCGGACGGGTGTCGCTGGGTGACCTGCCGCTGGGCCAATGGCGCTACCTGCGCGAAGACGAGCGCTTCTGATTGGACGAACTGGCCGACAGGTGTTGTCGGGCAGTCCTAAATTTTTCAATCTGTTTCCGACTTCCGTTTATTTCATGAAAGCGGGAGTATTCTTCGCCTGCCCGACATCGCCCAGGCGCTCCATCAGGAATTCGATGAAGATCCGGGTCTTGGCGGGCAGCAGCCGCGTCTCCGTCACCGCGTAGACCGGAAACGGACCCAGTTGCCAGTCAGGCAGCACACGCTGCAATTGGCCGGACTGCTGTTCGGCCGACTGGTCGCCCAGCAGCACCACGATGCCCGCGCCCAGCAGGGCCAGGCGCCGGGCCATGGCGACGCCGTTGACGGAAAAGCGGTTGCCGGGAGTGAATTCGATGTGCTGCTGGCCGTCGGTCAGGGGCCAGCGGGTCACCTGTCCGGCGCCCTTGGCGCGGAACTCTATGCACTCGTGGCGGGTCAAGTCGCTGGGATGCCGCGGTTCGCCGTGCTTCTTCAGGTATTCGCGCGAGGCGTACAGATGGGCCGGCAGCATGCCCAAGAGCCTCGCAATCTGTGACGAATCGGGCAGTTCGCCGATTTCGATCGAAATATCGCAGGTCTGGAACACGCGCTGCGCGTGATCCGGATTGGCCAGGTCCAGGAAAAACGTGACGTCGGGGTAGCGGCGGGAAAATTCCATGAACGATTCAGCCAGGAAGTCCGTGCCGAAATCCGCGGGCATGTTCACCCGCAGCGGCCCGGCCGGCGTATCGACCAGCTTCTGCAGTTCCTCATGGGCGATCTGCGCCTCGGCCACGATGCGCTGGCAGCGGTCGAAGTACAGGCGGCCCGCGTCGGTCAGTTCGACCTTGCGGGTGGTGCGGCTGAGCAGGCGCAGGCCCACAGAGCGCTCCAGTTCGGCCACCTGGCGGGACAGTGTCGATTTCGGCACGCCGAGCATCGCCGCCGCGCGGCTGAAGCTGCGCGTTTTGGCGACTTCGACGAATAGTTCCATGCCTTGCAAGCGTTTCATGGCGGAATTTTGTCATATTCAACGGTGAAGCCATTGTCCCATAAATGGAATGATGTTTTCTCAACATGCCTCTTTGTTTCTGGGGCGGGATAACGCAGAATGCGAGTTCTGCAATGCAGCAATGCGACAAAGCCCAGCCTGCGTGTTCGAGGCAAATCCACCCAATCGATGCGCACGGAACGCTCATTACGCGATCCGGGGCGGGCTTTTTTTTTGTTGAAATCGGGAATGCAATCTATGGATAAGAAAAGCGCTATGTGGCGCAGCGCGGCAGTCGTCACGCTGACGGCATCGGCCCTCATGCTGGCCGCTTGCGGCAAGAAGCAAGACGCTCCCCAGGCGGGCAAGCCCCAGGTAACGGTAGTGACGCTTGCCACGCAGCCCGTTTCGCTGACGACTGAACTGCCTGGCCGCACCTCGCCGTTCCGCGTGGCCGAAGTGCGTCCCCAGGTCAATGGCATCGTCCAGAAGCGCCTCTTTACCGAAGGCGGCGAGGTCAAGGCGGGCCAGCAGCTCTACCAGATCGATCCCGCGCTCTACCAGGCCAGCCTGGACAGCCAGAAGGCCGCCCTGGCGCGCGCCCAGGCGCAGCAAAAGACGGCCGCGCTGCTGGCCGAGCGCTACAAGCCGCTGGTCGCCACCCGCGCGGTCAGCCAGCAGACCTATGACAACGCCGTCGCCTCGCGCGATCAGGCCGCCGCCGACGTGCTGTCGGCCAAGGCGGCGCTGGACACGGCGCGCATCAACCTGGTCTACACCAAGGTGCTGTCGCCCATCGACGGCATCATCGGCCGTTCGGCGGTGACCGAAGGCGCGCTGGTCACGGCCAACCAGACCACCGCCCTGGCCGCGGTGCAGCAGATCGATCCCATCTACGTCGACGTGACCCAATCCAGCGTCCAGCTGCTGCGCCTGCAGAACGCGCTGGCCAGCGGCCTGCTGAAGAAGGCCGACGGCGAGCAGGCCGCGCTGGTGACGCTGACCCTGGAAGACGGCTCGCAGTACGCCCAGCCGGGCAAGCTGCAGTTCTCCGAAGTCACGGTGGACCAGGGCACGGGCTCGGTCACCTTGCGCGCGGTGTTCCCCAATCCGGAACGCCGCCTGTTGCCGGGCATGTTCGTGCGCGCCCGCCTGGCTGACGGCGTGGCCGCCGACGGCCTGCTGGTGCCGCAGCGCGGCGTGACGCGCAACCAGCGCGGCGTCCCGACGGCGCTGGTGGTCAACGCCAAGAACCAGGTAGAACTGCGTGAACTGAAGACCGACCGCGCCATCGGCGACAAGTGGCTGGTCACCGACGGCCTGGCCGCTGGCGACAAGGTCATCGTGGAAGGTCTGCAGATGGTGCGTCCGGGGGCTGAAGTCGTCGCCACCGAAGCCAGCGCCGCGCAGCCGGCGCAGCAGCCGCAAGCAGCCGCCGCGGCGGCCAAGCAGTAGTAGTCAGGAGCCTTGCATGGCAAAGTTTTTTATCGATAGACCGGTCTTCGCATGGGTGATCGCGATCGTGCTGATGATGGCCGGCGCGCTGTCCATCCTGAAGCTGCCGGTCTCCCAATACCCCAACATCGCGCCGCCAGCCATCGGCATTGCGGTGACCTACCCGGGCGCTTCCGCGCAGACCGTGCAGGACACCGTGGTGCAGGTGATCGAGCAGCAGATGAACGGCCTGGATGGCCTGCAGTACATCTCCTCGGAAAGCAACTCCGACGGCAGCATGTCCATCACCCTGACCTTCACGCAGGGCACCAACCCTGATACCGCGCAGGTCCAGGTGCAGAACAAGCTGTCGCTGGCGCAGCCGCTCTTGCCGCAGGAAGTGCAGCAGCAGGGCATTCGCGTCACCAAGGCCACCAAGAACTTCCTGATCGTGGCGGGCTTCGTGTCCACCGACGGCTCGATGACCAAGGACGACCTGGCCGACTATGTCGCCTCCTATGTCCAGGATCCCATCAGCCGCACGCAGGGCGTGGGCGACTTCCAGCTGTTCGGCTCGCAGTATGCGATGCGCATCTGGCTGGATCCCGCCAAGCTCGTCAACTACGGCCTGACCACGGTCGACGTGGTGGCGGCGATCAAGGAACAGAACGTGCAGGTGTCGTCCGGCCAGCTGGGCGGCCTGCCGTCCGTGCGCGGCCAGCAACTGAACGCCACCATCATCGGGCCGTCGCGCCTGGAGAAGGCGGAAGACTTCGGCCGCATCCTGCTCAAGGTCAACGCCGACGGCTCGCAAGTGCGCCTGGGCGACGTGTCCTCCATCGAACTGGGCGGGCAGACCTACGCCATCGACAGCTTCTACAACGGCAAGCCGGCCTCGGGCCTCGCGGTCAAGCTGGCGCCGGGCGCCAACGCGCTGGATACGGCCCAGGCGGTGCGCGACACCATCAACAACCTGAAGCCTTACTTCCCGCCGGGCATGGACGTCGTCTATCCGTACGACACCACGCCGTTCGTCAGCCTGTCGATCCACGAGGTGTTCAAGACGCTGATCGAGGCCATCATCCTGGTCTTCCTGGTGATGTACCTGTTCCTGCAGAACTTCCGCGCCACCATCATTCCCACCCTGGCGGTGCCGGTGGTGCTGTTGGGCACGTTCGGCGTGCTGGCGGCGTTCGGTTATTCCATCAATACCCTGACCATGTTCGGCATGGTGCTGGCCATCGGCCTGCTGGTGGACGACGCCATCGTGGTGGTGGAAAACGTCGAGCGCGTGATGGCCGAAGAGGGCTTGTCGCCCAAGCAGGCCACCCGGAAGTCCATGTCGCAGATCACCGGCGCCCTGATCGGCATCGCCATGGTGCTGGCGGCCGTGTTCATTCCCATGGCCTTCTTCGGCGGTTCCACGGGCGTGATCTACCGCCAGTTCTCCATCACCATCGTGTCCTCCATGGTGCTGTCGGTGATCGTGGCCATCGTGTTCACGCCGGCCTTGTGCGCGACCTTGCTCAAGCCCATCCCCAAGGGCCATCATGGTTCCAAGAAGGGTTTCTTCGGCTGGTTCAACCGCGCGTTCGACCGCAGCAGCCACGGCTATGCCAATACCGTCGCTCGCGGCCTGAACCGCACCAAACGCCTGATGGTGGTGTACCTGGCGCTGGTTATCGCCATGGGCTGGATGTTCACCCGCATCCCGACCGCGTTCCTGCCGGACGAGGACCAGGGCATTCTGTTCGCCCAGATCCAGACGCCTGCCGGCGCGACGGCGGAAAGCACCAAGGCCGTCATCGACGACGCCACCAAGTATCTGCTGACCGAGGAAAAGGACGCAGTCACCTCGGTGTTCGCCGTCAACGGCTTCAACTTCGGCGGCCGCGGCCAGAACGCGTCCATCCTGTTCATCAAGCTGCGCGACTGGGAAGAACGCGGCGACGCGCGTCTGAAGGCCGGCGCCGTGGCGGGACGGGCCAACGCGCACTTCCGCAAGACGGAGCGCCGTGCGCAATTGTTCGTGGTGCCGCCGCCGTCCGTGATGGAACTGGGCAACGTCACCGGCTTCGACTTCCAGTTGATGGACCGCGCGGGCGTGGGCCATGAGCGGCTGCTTGCCGCGCGCAACCAGCTGCTGGGCGAAGCCGCCAAGAGTCCGGTCCTGCAGGGCGTGCGCCCCAACGGCATCGAAGACGCGCCGCAGTATCAGCTGGACATCGACCGCGAGAAGGCGCGCGCCCTGGGCGTGGCCGTCTCGGACATCAACAGCACGCTGGCCACGGCCTGGGGTTCGTCGTACGTCAACGACTTCATCGACCGCGGCCGCGTGAAGAAGGTGTTCGCGCAGGGCGAGGCGTCGTCGCGCATGCTGCCGGAAGACCTGAACAAATGGTACGTGCGCAACAAAGAGGGCGACATGGTGCCGTTCTCGGCCTTCGCCAAGGCCACCTGGAGCTACGGCCCGCAAAAGCTGAACCGCTATAACGGCGTGCCGTCGTACAACATCCAGGGCCAGGCGGCGCCGGGCTACAGCTCGGGCGCGGCCATGGAGGAAATGGAACGCCTGGCGAGCAAGTTGCCGGTGGGCGTGGGCTTTGAATGGACCGGGCTGTCGTTCGAAGAACGCCTGTCCGGCGCCCAGGCGCCCGCGCTCTACGCGATTTCGCTGATCGTGGTGTTCCTGTGCCTGGCTGCGCTGTACGAAAGCTGGACCATCCCGTCGGCGGTGATGCTGGTGGTGCCGTTGGGCATCATCGGGGCCTTGCTCGCCACCATGATGCGGGGCTTGTCCAACGACGTGTACTTCCAGGTGGGCCTGCTCACAACCATCGGTCTCGCGGCCAAGAACGCCATCCTGATCGTGGAGTTCGCCAAGGAGCACTACGAGCATGGCGCCAGCCTGACGGAATCGGCCATCCACGCCGCGCGGCAGCGCCTGCGTCCCATCCTGATGACGTCGCTGGCGTTCATCCTGGGCGTGACGCCGCTGGCGATCTCGTCGGGGGCGGGTTCGGGCAGCCAGAACGCCATCGGCACGGGCGTGATCGGCGGCATGCTGACCGGCACCTTCCTGGCCATCTTCTTTGTTCCGGCCTTCTTCGTGATCATGCTGCGCGTCTTCAAGGTCAAGCGCATGAGCGAAAACGTCGACGAGCACGACACCAGCGCCAACGGCACGCAGGGCGTCTCGACGGAGGGCCAACCGCAATGACATTCCCGATGAGAACCTTGCTGTCTGTTTCCCTGGCGGCGGCCCTGGCGGGCTGCTCGCTGGCCCCCACCTACGAACGGCCGGACGCGCCGATCGATGCGGCCTATCCCACGGGTCCGTCCTACCAGGCGGCCCAACCCGCCGACGCGGGCGGCCTGATGACGGCCGATATCGGCTGGCGCGATTTCTTCGGCTCGGATCCGCTGCTGCAACAGCTGATCGAACAGTCCTTGGCGAACAACCGCGACCTGCGCGTGGCGGCCCTGAACGTAGAGGCGGCGCGCGCCCAGTACCGCATCCAGCGCGCCGACCTGATGCCCAGCATCGGCATCGCCGGCCAGGAATCGGCCCAGCGCTCGCCGGCCGACTTGTCGGCCAGCGGCCGCGCCACCACCAGCCACAGCTACCAGGTCGGCGCCGCCATGTCGGCCTGGGAGCTGGACCTGTTCGGCCGCATCCGCAGCCTGAGCGACAAGGCGCTGGAATCCTATCTGGCGCTGGATGAAACCCGCACTGCGACCCAGCTGACGCTGATCGCCGAAGTGGCCAATGCCTACCTGACCCTGCGCGCCGACCAGGAACTCGTCGGCCTGACGCGCGACACGCTCAAGAGCCAGCAGGATTCCTTCAAGCTCACGCAGCAGAGCTACGACCAGGGCCTGTCCACGGCGCTGGACCTGAGCCAGGCGGAAGTGTCGCTGCGCACCGCCGAGCGCAACCTGTCGCAATACACGCGCCAGGCCGCGCAGGACCGCAACGCGCTGGTCCTGCTGGTGGGCCAGCCGCTGTCGCCCGAGCTGACGGCGGCGCTGGACAACGCCGTCCAGCTCGACGATGGCATGTTGCCGACCACCTTGCCCGCCGGCCTTCCGTCGGACCTGCTGGCCCGCCGCCCGGACATCCGCGCGGCCGAGCACCAGTTGAAGGGCGCCAACGCCAATATCGGCGCGGCGCGCGCCGCCTTCTTCCCGACCATCAGCCTGACGGGCTCGGCCGGCACCGCCAGCGCCAGCCTGGGCGGGCTGTTCGAAGGCGGCTCGGGCGCCTGGAGCTTCGTGCCCCAGATCACCGTGCCGATCTTCGCGGGCGGCTCGCTGCTTGCCGGCCTGGATCTGGCCAAGGTGCAGAAGAACATCCAGGTCGCGCAGTACGAGAAGTCGATCCAGACGGGGTTCCGCGAAGTGGCGGACGCCCTGGCCGGACGCGGCACCCTGGACGAGCAAATCCAGGCGCAGCGGCTCCTGGTAGCCGCCAACCAGCGCGCCTACGACGCGTCGGACCAGCGTTTCCGCCAGGGTATCGATGACTACCTGAGCGTGCTGGATTCGCAGCGTTCGCTGTACACCGCGCAGCAGGCGCTGGTGGATACGCGCCGGGCCAGGCTGTCCAATCTCGTCACCCTGTACAAGGTGCTGGGCGGCGGCTGGACCGAACGCACGGCGACCGCGCAGGCCCAGCAGCAGTAAGGGCAGGCGAAAAAAACGGGCCGATCTTTCGATCGGCCCGTTTTCATTTCAGGTCCAGCAGAACGTCAAGCGCGTTTCTTGGCGATCAGGCCAACCACGAACAGCACGACGATCGCGCCGACGACCGATCCGATCCACCCGGCGGGTTCGCCCGGCGCGTACCAGCCCAGCGATTGGCCCAGGAAGCCGGCGACGACCGAACCGACGATACCCAGGATGGTGGTCATGATGATCCCCATGTTCTGGTCTCCGGGCATGATGGCGCGGGCGATCAGGCCCACGACGAACCCGACGATGATCATGATGATTATGCTCATGCGCGTACTCCTTGCTGGAAGTAAAAGGGGGCAGTGTGGCTAGATGATACTCACGCCCCGCGCACAGCGGCTGTAACAACTGGTGTATGGGGCGCGTGGGCAACATCGCGCCCTGCTGGCGCTCAGGAAGTCAGGTCGATCAACTGGCGCACGTCCTTGGTCATGGCCTCGATGCTGTCGGTATCCGAAGCCAGCAAGCGCGCCTTGCCGTCCTTGTCGAATATATACACGCCGCGGCTGTGCGTGACTTCGTACATATCGGCGTCGTCCCCGGGGCGCGGCTTCTCGATCTGGTAGGCCACGCGGTAGCGGCGCGCCAGGTCGGCGATCTGCTTTTCATCGCCGGTCACGCCGATGGCGTTGTTGTTGAAGGCGTTGACGTAGGCCTGCAGGATGTCCGGCGTGTCGCGGTGCGGGTCCACGCTGACGAACAGGATGCGCACGTCGCGGGCCTTGTCGCCCAGGTTCTGCAGCACGGCCGTCAACTGCGCCATGGTGGTGGGGCAGACGTCCGGGCAACTGGCGTAGCCGAAGAACAGCAGCACGGTCTTGCCCTTCAAATCGTCGCTGCTGACCATCTTGCCGCCCGCGCCAGGCAGGGAGAACTTCAGGTCGGGCAGGTGCCCCTTCACGTTGTACAGGGTCCAATCGACGTTCCTGTCGCCGCAGGCAGCGAGAAACACGCACAGGGTCAGCAGCAGGCTGCGCAGGGCGCGGCCGGAAATGAGGTGTCGCATGAGTCCAAGGGCCGGTAGGGGGTAAACCTTTTGATTCTACCCGCAAGCCGCGGGCAGGGCGCAGCGGGCAAGGGGCGCCAACTTGGGGGCGGCTTGTCCTGGCGCAAGCCGCGGGGCCGCCCCGCCCACTTGTAAAGCTTTGTCTAGTTATTGTTTGGAAGTGGCGAATTCTCCAGACCGGGTGCCATGGCTGCCGCTACATTCAGGGCCGTGTCAGATTTCAAGATCTAGAGGCGCCACATATGGACATGCCGGTCAGGAATTCCTTGGGCTATCCCTACTATCCGTACTACCCCGTCGTGCTCGACATCCTGCGCAGCCGCCTGGCGGATTCCGTGCTGGACGCGCCTTGCGGATTGGGCTGGCTGGGCGACATGCTGCCCGCCGCCAGCGGCCGGCAGGTCGATATCGATGGCGTGGGTCTGTGGGAGTTTCCGCCGGCGGACGGCGGCTACCGCCAGGTGGCGGAGCACGACCTGGAAACGCCATTGACGGTTTCCGCTGCCTACGATGCCGTGGTCTGCTGCGAGGCGATCCACTTGCTGACCAACCCCGGCGTGCTGATGCAGAGCTTTTATCGCGCGCTGCGGCCGGGCGGCACGCTGATCGTCACCACGCCTAACACCTGGTACTTCCGTTCGCGCCTGCAGTTCCTGCTGCGCGGCTTTCATTCGGGGTTCCGGCCCATGGTCGGACGGCAGCGTGGCGAGGATTACGTCACATACTTTCCGTGGAGCTTTCCGCAGTTGCATCTGCTGTTCAAGCACTACGGCTACACCGACATCACCTTGCACGACGTGGACGAGAACAAGCCCAAGCGCATGGCGGAGCATGTGCTGGCCGTGCCGTCCCGGCTCTACTACGGCCGCAGGCTCAAGCAGGCGCAGGACGAGGAAAGCCGTCGCTACTGGAAGCAGGCCGGTTCCGACCAGTCCGTGCACGGGCGCTGGCTGGTGATGTCGGCGCGCCGGCCGGTGGACGATTCCGCCGCGGCATAGAAAACGGCCCGCCAGGGCGGGCCGTCGGATTGCGCGCGGAGGCGCGGACGCTCAGGCAGGCGTCATGCCGCTATGGCGCAGCAGGGCGTCGATGCGCGGCGCGCGCCCGCGGAAGGCGGCGAAGGACTCTGCCGCCGGGCGCGATCCGCCCACGGCCAGCACCTCGCGGCGGAAGCGTGCGCCCGTTTCGGGATCCAGCGTGCCCAGCGCGTTGCCGGCCTGACGGGCCGCCGCCTCTTCGAAGGCTTCGTAGGCGTCGGCCGACAGCACCTCCGCCCACTTGTAGCTGTAATAGCCCGCGCCGTAGCCGCCCGCGAACAGGTGCGAGAAGGCGTGCGGCAGGCGGTGCCAGGCGGGCGGGAACAGCACGGCCACTTCCTGGCGCACTTCCTGCAGCAGGGCCAGCACTTCGGCAATCGACGCGCCCTGGGCGCGGTCATGCATCAGCATGTCGAACAGCGCGAACTCGATCTGGCGCACGGTCTGCATGCCGCTCTGGTAATTGCGGGCGGCGACCAGGCGGTCATACAGCGCGCGCGGCAGGGGCTCGCCCGTGTCGACGTGGGCGGACAGCTTCTGCACCACCGCCCATTCCCAGCAGAAGTTCTCCATGAACTGCGAGGGCAGTTCGATGGCGTCCCATTCGACGCTGGCGAAGGCCGCGGCGCCGGGTTCGTCCACTTCGGACAGCAGGGCGTGCAGCGCATGGCCGGTCTCATGGAACAGCGTGATGACGTCGTCATGCGTCAGGACGGCCGGCTTGTCGCCGTTGGGGCGCGAGAAATTGCAGGTCAGGTAGGCGATGGGCGTCTGCACCTTGCCAGCCACGACGCGGCGCGTGCGTTCGCTGTCGACCCAGGCGCCGCTCTGCTTGCCGGCGCGGGCGTACAGGTCCAGGTACAGATAACCAATGAGTTCGCCCTTGGGGCTTTCCACGCGCACGCCGCGCACGTCGCCATGCCAGGACGAGACGGGCGTTTCCGCCAGGCGCACGTCGAACAGGGTCTCGATGACCTCGAACAGGCCGGACAGCACGCGCGGTTCGGTGAAATACTGCTTCACCTCGTCTTCGGAATAGGCATAGCGCGATTCGCGCAGGCGCTCGGAAGCGTAGGCCACGTCCCAGGGCTGCAGGTCGTCCAGGCCCAGCTCGCCGGTGGCGTAGGCTTTCAGCTCCGCCAGGTCGCGCTGGGCGTAGGGCTTGGCGCGCGCGGCCAGGTCGCGCAGGAATACGGTGACTTCCTGCGCGTCGCGCGCCATGCGCGTTTGCAGGCGCAGCGCGGCGAAGGTGCCCAGGCCGAGCAGGCCGGCTTCTTCGGCGCGCAGGGACAGCAGCTCTTCGATGAGCGGCGAATTGTCGAACTTGCCATCGCCGTGTTCCGACGCCACGGTGCCGTAGCCGCGGTACAGCGCTTCGCGCAGCGTACGGTCCTGGGCATACTGCATCACGGGCAGGTAGCACGGCATCTTCAGCGTCAGCTTCCAGCCCGGCTTGCCGTCTTCCTCGGCCGCGGCGCGGGCGGCGGCCCGCACGTCGGCCGGAATGCCTGCCAGGCGGGCCTCGTCCTCGACCAGCAGCGACCAGGCGTCGATCGAGTCCAGCACGTTTTCGGAGAATTTCTGCGAGGCCTGGGCCTCGCGGTCGGAAATGGCGGCGTAGCGTTCGCGGTCGGCGCCTTGCAGCTCCACGCCGCTCAGGCGGAAGTCGCGCAGGGCCATTTCCACGATGCGGCGGCGCACCGGCGTCCAGGACGCGAAATCGGGGGCGGCGGCCAGGCGCTGGTACTGCTTGTACAGGCCTTCGTGCAGGCCAACCCAGGTGGAGAATTCGGTCACCAGGGGCAGGGCGGCGTTATACGCTTCGCGCAGCTCCGGGGTGTTGACCACGGCATTCAGGTGGCCGGCGACCGACCAGGCGCGCCACAGGCGTTCCGAGGCGGTATCCAGCGGCTCAACCACGGCTTCCCAGGTGGGCGCCAGCGCAGGGTCGGCGGCGCGGTCCACGGCCAGGCGGGCGATGCCCAGCAGCTCCTCGACTGCCGGCACGATGTGTCCGGGTTTGACGGCCGCATAGTCGACGAGGTCGGAAACAGGGGCGAGCAGGGGATTCTGGGACATGGCGGTAGCGGCGGGAATAGGGACAAGAATCAGTTTGGGGCGATTCGCCGGAATGCAAGTGCGATGGGCGCGGCGCGGGAGTTCTGGCAGAAGAACTCCCGCGCCGCGCCCATGACATGCAAAGTATCAGCCTGCGGCGCGTTCCGCGGCTTCGATGGTGTTGACCAGCAGCATGGCGATGGTCATGGGACCCACGCCGCCCGGAACGGGGGTGATGGCGCCCGCCACTTCCTTGGCCGAGGCGAAGTCCACGTCGCCGCACAGCTTGCCGTCAGCGCCGCGGTTGATGCCCACGTCGATGACGACTGCGCCGGGCTTGATCATCGAACCGTCGATCATGCCGGGCTTGCCGGTGGCGACCACCAGCACGTCGGCGCGGCGGGTCTGGGCCGCCAGGTCGCGCGTCTTGGAATTGCAGATGGTGATGGTGGCGCCGGCCTGCAGCAGCAGCATCGCCATGGGCTTGCCGACGATGTTGCTCGCGCCCACGATCACGGCTTCGGCACCACGCAGCGTCACGCCTTCCGATTCCAGCATCTTCATCACGCCATAGGGCGTGCAGGGGCGGAACAGGGGCTGGCCGGTCATGAGCAGGCCGGCGTTGCTGATATGGAAGCCGTCCACGTCCTTCTCGGCCGCGATGGCTTCGATGACCTTGTGGGAGTCCATGTGCTTGGGCAGCGGCAACTGCACCAGGATGCCGTGGATGGTCGGGTCCTGGTTCAGGATGGCGATGCGGGCCAGCAGCTCGGCCTCGGTCATGTCCGCGGGGTACTGTTCCTTGACGGAATGCAGGCCGGCCTTTTCGCAGGCCGCTACCTTATTGCGGACGTACACCTGGGAAGCGGGGTCTTCACCCACCAGCACCACGGCCAGGCCGGGGCGGGTGCCCTTGGCGGCCAGGGCCGCAACGCGTTGGGCAGCTTCTTCGCGAATGCGCGCCGACAGGGCCGCGCCGTCGATAATCCTTGCAGTCATTCGGCGGCCTCCGCGCTACGCGCTGCGGTATTCGCCTTGGGATCGGCCCGGCGGCTCATGCCGTCGCCTCGGGTTTGGCCAAGGCCACTTTCATCAAATCAGCTACGGTGGTCACTTCAAGTTTTTCCATGATGTTGGCGCGGTGCGCCTCTACGGTCTTGATGCTGATGCCCAGGTCGTCGGCGATCTGCTTGTTCAAGCGGCCCGCGACGATGCGCTCCAGCACCTGCTGCTCGCGCGCGGTCAGGCGCGCCAGCATGGCTTCGTGGTCTTTCTGGGCCTGGTGCTTGCTCACGCGTTGCGTGGCTTGCTCCAGCATGCGCGCCACGATCTCGCGCAAATCGGATTCATTGAACGGCTTTTCCAGGAAGTCGACCGCGCCTTTCTTCATGGTGGACACGGCCATCGGCACGTCGCCGTGGCCGGTGATGAACACGATGGGCAGCGGGGCATTGCGGGCGATCAACTGTTCCTGCAGTTCCAGGCCGCTCATGCCGGGCATGCGCACGTCGGCGATCAGCACGCCGATCTGGCTGGCGTCGTAGTCTTCCAGGAAGGACTCGCCGCTGGCGTAGGCGCGAACGCGATAGCCATTGGCCTCCAATAGCCAGCGCAGCGAATCGCGGACCGCTTCGTCGTCGTCAACAATGAAAACCGTGCTCGACAGGTGGGGCGTGTTCATGCGTGCAACTCCTCGGACTGATCGTTCTGGGCCTGCGACTGGGGTGCAGCGCAGGGCAGGGTAAAGCGGAAAATGGTGCCGCCGGCGGGATTGGGATCCGCCCACAAGCGGCCATGGTGCGATTCAATAATGGTACGGCAGATGTTCAGCCCCATGCCCAGGCCCTGGGTCTTGGTGCTGAAGAAGGGTTCGAACAGGCGTTCGGGTTCGGCCAGGCCGTGGCCGCGGTCCACGACCGCGACCTCGATGTGCTGTTCGTGCAGGATCACGGCGACCTTGAGTTCGTCGGATTCGCTGTTTTCCATGGCCTCCAGCCCGTTCTTCAGCAGGTTCAACAGCACCTGCTCGATCAGGATGGGGTCGGCCAGCACGTCCGGCGCGTTCGATGGCACAAAGCGGTCGATGCGGATGCGGCGCTTGCGGGCGTCGATCTCGGCGAAGCCGATGGCATTGTCGACGATCCGGCTGATGGTCACGCGCTGGCGGCGGGGCTCGCTGCGCTTCACGAATTCGCGGATGCGGCTGATGATCTTGCCGGCGCGCTCGGCCTGCGAGGCGGCCTTTTCCAGGGCCGGCAGCAGCATGTTGGGGCTGGTGTGGCCGGCCTTGACCAGGGCGACCGCGCCCATGCTGTAGTTGGCGATGGCGGTCAGCGGCTGGTTCAGTTCATGCGCCAGCGAGGAGGCCATTTCGCCCATGGTGGTCAGGCGGCTGGTGAGCTGGATCTTTTCCTGCTGCACGCGCGAGGCTTCCTCGTGCACGCGGCGCTCGGTGATGTCGCGCGCCACCTGCATGCGCACGCGGCGGCCATCGGTCCAGGCCAGCATGCGGTGGTGCACTTCGAACCAGCGCTGAACCGAGGGCGCGAAGACTTCGACGGATTCGTCGGTGAAGCGGCCGCGGCGGCCGGCCAGCAGCTCGTCGTGGCCGCCGGTCTGCGCGCCGAACACGCGGCGGTAGGTGCGGTTGGCGAACAGCAGCTCCAGGCCGTCGTGGGTGTCGGCGGTGACCGAGATGGCGTCGTCCAGGCCTTCCAGTACCGTCATGAAGCGTTCGTGCGCGGCGGTCAGGGCCTCGCGGATGCGCTTGGGCTCGGTGATGTCGGTCATGGAGGTCATCCAGCCGATCTGGTTGCCGTTCGGGTCCAGCAGCGGGGACACGTACATCCGCGCCGTGAAACGCGAACCGTCGCGGCGCTGCGCCTCGACTTCCAGGCCGCTGCTGGGCGTCTTGCCGGACATCAGCACGTCCAGGGTGTGCTGATGCTGTTCGTGGCGACCCGGCACCCAATAAGGGAAGGGCGGGCTGCGGCCGATCAGGTCGGCCTCGTTCCAGCCGATCATGCGGCAGAAGGCCGGATTCACGTAGGCGATGCGGCCTTCCATGTCCAGCACCCGCATGCCCGTGGACATGGAGTTCTCCATGGCGCGGCGGAAGCCCGTCTCGGCGATCAGGGCGGCTTCGGCCGCCGAGCGGAAACGGGTATAGCGCCACAGCATCAGCAGGCTGATGACGATCACACAGGACAGGGCCAGCACCACCCAGATCAGGCGCTGCTGGCGCATTTCCTGGTCGATGGTGACAAACATGACGCTGTCGTCATGGATGCGTTGCAGCCAGAAGAACACCGCCATCACACAGATATAGAGGATCAGCACCATGGCTGGCGTGACCCAGTACACCCCGCGTCGGCGAGTGCGGGCGTGATCGTGGAATGGCGTAGGAATATTGGACTTGGGCGCGCTGGACATGGAATTCGGGCCGGATAGACCGCGCATTTTAGTGCGTGTTGGCAGGGATTTGCCGGGAATCGACTCGTCCTTTTGGAGTCCCTGGGTAAAAGTATGACGCCAAAGCGTTCAGCTTGCTTTAAATTTTTCGTATTATGAAATGCCGTACCGCAACATGAAATTTTGCTTGCGACCGGTTAACCTTCTTTCTTAGAATGCCCGCTGATAGGGAACCGACCCAGTAGCAGGTCTCTAGAACAACCCGACCCCATGCCTTGCATGGTAGCCCGGATGATCCCGGCTACCATGCAAGGTCCGCGAGTAGATAAGTAAGCGGGTGCGGTCACGAACAATCCAACAGGAGACACACGATGTCCTCTTACGCCCAGGCTGGCGCCGTACAGGCTGCCAACGACGAAGACACCCTTGAAACCCAGGAGTGGCTCGAAGCCCTGGCGGCTGTCCTTGATCGTGAAGGACCGCAGCGCGCCCACTATCTGCTCGAACGCCTGATCGACGAAGCCCGCCGTTCCGGCGCGCATATCCCGTTCTCGCCCAACACCGCCTACGTCAACACGATTCCCCCCGGCCTGGAGCCGGCCCACCCGGGCAACCTGGAGCTGGAATCGCGCATCCGCTCGTACGTGCGCTGGAACGCCATGGCCATGGTGGTCAAGGCCAACAAGCACAACCCGCCGGACGGCGGCGACCTGGGCGGCCACATCGCCTCCTTCGCCTCGCTGGCCACCATGATCGGCTGCGGCCAGAACCACTTCTGGCACGCCGAAGACGAAAACCACGGCGGCGACCTGGTCTACTTCCAGGGCCACACCTCGCCCGGCATGTACGGCCGCGCCTACCTCGAAGGCCGCCTGACCGAAGACCAGCTGAACCACTTCCGCCAGGAAGTGGACGGCAAGGGCCTGTCCTCGTACCCGCATCCGAAGCTGATGCCGGACTTCTGGCAGTTCCCGACGGTGTCGATGGGCCTGGGCCCGCTGATGGCCATCTACCAGGCCCGCTTCCTGAAGTACCTGCACGCCCGCGGCATCGCCGACACCAGCAAGCGCAAGGTCTGGGTGTTCTGCGGCGACGGCGAAATGGACGAACCCGAATCGCTGGGCGCCATCGCCCTGGCTGCCCGCGAAAAGCTGGACAACCTGATCTTCGTCATCAACTGCAACCTGCAGCGCCTGGACGGTCCGGTGCGCGGCAACGGCAAGATCATCCAGGAACTCGAAGGCGACTTCCGCGGCTCGGGCTGGAACGTGATCAAGCTGATCTGGGGCGGCTACTGGGATCCGCTGCTGGCGCACGACAAGGAAGGCATCCTGCGCAAGATCATGGAAGACACCGTCGACGGCGAGTACCAGGCGTACAAGGCCAACGACGGCAAGTTCGTGCGCGAACACTTCTTCGGCAAGCATCCGAAGCTGCTGGAAGCCGTGTCGCGCATGAGCGACGAAGACATCTGGCGCCTGAACCGCGGCGGCCATGACCCGCACAAGGTGTACGCCGCGTTCAACGCCGCCGCCACCCACGAGGGCCAGCCCACCGTCATCCTGGCCAAGACCATCAAGGGCTACGGCATGGGCCACGTCGGCCAGGCCAAGAACCCGACCCACCAGCAGAAGAAGCTGGAGCTGGACTCGATCCGCGAATTCCGCGACCGTTTCGGCATCCCCATTCCGGACGACCAGCTGGCCGACCTGCCGTACTTCAAGCCGGCCGAAGACTCGCCCGAAATGAAGTACCTGCACGAGCGCCGCGCCGCGCTGGGAGGCTATCTGCCGCGCCGCCGCGCCAAGGCCGACGAACATCTCAAGGCCCCGGCCCTGGACGCCTTCAAGGCCGTGCTGGAACCCACCGCCGAAGGCCGTGAAATCTCCACCACCCAAGCCTTCGTGCGTATCCTGAACCAGGTGCTGCGCGACAAGGAACTGGGTCCGCGCGTCGTGCCGATCCTGGCCGACGAATCGCGTACCTTCGGCATGGAAGGCCTGTTCCGCCAGATCGGCATCTACGCGCCGGAAGGCCAGAAGTACACCCCGGTCGACAAGGACCAGGTCATGTACTACAAGGAAGCGGCCGACGGCCAGCTCCTGCAGGAAGGCATCAACGAAGCGGGCGCGATGAGCTCCTGGATTGCGGCGGCCACGTCGTACTCCTCGAACAACCGCATCATGATCCCGTTCTTCATCTGCTACTCGATGTTCGGGTTCCAGCGCATCGGCGACCTGGCCTGGGCCGCCGGCGACATGCAGGCGCGCGGCTTCCTCCTGGGCGGCACCGCCGGGCGCACCACGCTCAACGGCGAAGGCCTGCAGCACGAAGACGGCCACAGCCACATCCTGGCGTCCACCATCCCGAACTGCGTCTCGTACGACCCGACCTTCGGCCACGAACTGGCCGTGATCATCCAGCATGGCTTGAAGCGCATGGTGGAAGACCAGGAAAACGTCTACTACTACCTGACGGTGATGAACGAAAACTACCCGCAGCCCGGTCTGACCCAGGGCGACGAGGAAGGCATCATCAAGGGCATGTACAAGCTCAAGTCGCACGGCAAGGGCAAGAACCGCGTGCAGCTGATGGGCTCGGGCACCATCCTGCGCGAAGTCATGGCCGCGCAAGAACTGCTGGAAGCCGACTGGGGCGTGGCTTCGGACCTCTGGAGCGTCACCAGCTTCACGGAACTGCGCCGCAACGGCCTGGACGCCGAACGCCACAACATGCTGCACCCCGACGAAAAGAAGCCGCAGGTGGCTTACGTCACGGAACAGCTGGCCAAGACGGAAGGCCCGATCATCGCGTCGACCGACTACATGAAGCTCTTCGCCGACCAGATCCGCCCGTTCGTGCCCAAGGGCCGCGAATACAAGGTGCTGGGCACCGACGGTTTTGGCCGCTCGGATTTCCGCTCGAAGCTGCGCGAGCACTTCGAAGTGGACCGCCACTTCGTCGTGGTCGCCGCGCTGCGCGCGCTGGCCGACGAAGGCAAGGTGCCGGTTGCCAAGGTGGCTGAAGCCATCAAGAAGTACGGCATCAATCCGAACAAAGCCAACCCGCAATACGCCTGAGGGTAAAGAGACATGAGCAACATCGTGCAAATCAAGGTTCCCGACATCGGCGACTTCAAGGAAGTGGAAGTCATCGAAGTGCTGGTGGCGGTGGGCGACACGATCAAGGCCGAACAAAGCCTGATCACGGTCGAATCCGACAAGGCCTCGATGGAGATCCCCGCGTCGCAAGGCGGCGTGGTGAAGTCGATCAGCGTCAAGGTGGGCGACAAGGTTGCCGAAGGCACGGTCGTGCTGGAAGTGGAAGCGTCGGGCGCGGGCGAAGCTGCGGCCCCCGCGGCCGCGCCGGCCAAGGAAGAGGCTCCCAAGGCCGAAGCCAAGGCTGCCGCGCAGCCGGCCGCTGCCGCCGCTGCGCCGGCCGCCTCCAGCGGTCCGGTGAACATCGAAGTGCCCGACATCGGCGACTTCAAGGAAGTCGAAGTCATCGAAGTCATGGTCGCGGTGGGCGACACCATCAAGGCCGAGCAAAGCCTGATCACCGTCGAGTCCGACAAGGCCTCGATGGAAATCCCCGCCTCGCAAGGCGGCGTGGTCAAGGAAGTGAAGGTCAAGGTCGGCGACAAGGTCGCCAAGGGCTCGGTCGTGGTCGTGGTGGAGGGCGCCGCACCCGCTGCCGCCGCGGCCCCGGCCCCGGCCGCCAAGGCGGAAGCCGCTGCCGCGCCCGCCGCCAAGACCGAAGCGCCTGCGCCCGCCGCGCAGCGTCCGGCTCCGGCCGCCGCGCTCGAAGACGCCAACCTCAAGCCGGGCCAGCTGCCGCACGCGTCGCCCTCGGTGCGCAAGTTCGCGCGCGAACTGGGCGTCAACCTGAGCAAGGTCAAGGGCTCCGGTCCCAAGGACCGCATCACCGCCGACGACGTGCGCGGCTTCGTCAAGCAGGCGCTCGCCGCCGGTCCGGTGGCCGCTACGGGCGGTTCGGCCGATGGCGCCGCGCTGGGCCTGTTGCCGTGGCCCAAGATCGACTTCACCAAGTTCGGCCCGATCGAAGCCAAGCCGCTGTCGCGCATCAAGAAGATCTCCGGCGCGAACCTGCACCGCAACTGGGTCATGATCCCGCACGTCACCAACAACGACGAAGCGGACATCACCGACCTGGAAGCGCTGCGCGTCACGCTGAACAAGGAAAACGAGAAGTCGGGCATCAAGGTCACGATGCTGGCCTTCCTGATCAAGGCCGTGGTCGCGGCCCTGAAGAAGTTCCCCGAGTTCAACGCCTCGCTGGACGGCGACAACCTGGTGCTCAAGCAGTACTACCACATCGGCTTCGCCGCCGACACGCCCAATGGGCTGGTAGTGCCGGTGATCCGCGATGCCGACAAGAAGGGCATCCTGCAGATCGCCCAGGAAATGACCGACCTGTCCAAGAAGGCGCGCGACGGCAAGATCTCGCCCGCCGAAATGCAGGGCGGCTGCTTCTCGATCTCGTCCCTGGGCGGCATCGGCGGCACCTCGTTCACACCCATCATCAACGCCCCTGAAGTGGCGATCCTGGGCGTGTCGCGCTCCGCGCACAAGCCCGTGTGGGACGGCAAGCAGTTCGTGCCGCGCCTGATCGTGCCGCTGTCGCTGTCGTACGACCACCGCGTCATCGACGGCGCCTCCGCCGCGCGCTTCAACGCCTATCTGGGCGCCTTGCTGGCCGACTTCCGCCGCATCGCGCTGTAAACGGGGAGCCCCATGAGCAATACCGTTCAAATCAAAGTGCCGGACATCGGCGACTTCAAGGAAGTGGAAGTCATCGAAGTGCTGGTGGCGGTGGGCGACACGATCAAGGCTGAACAAAGCCTGATCACCGTCGAGTCCGACAAGGCCTCCATGGAAATCCCCGCGTCGCAGGGCGGCGTGGTGAAGTCCATCAACGTGAAGGTCGGCGACAAGGTCGCCGAAGGCACGGTCGTGCTGGAAGTGGAAGCTGCAGCGGGTGCCGCAGCCGCCGCCGCGCCTGCCGCCAAGGAAGCCCCCAAGGCCGCCGAGGCGCCCAAGCAGGCTGCCGCGGCGCCTGCCGCCGCGCCCGCCGCGGCCAGCTTCAAGGGCTCGGCCGACGGCGAGTACGACATGCTGGTGCTGGGCGCCGGCCCCGGCGGCTACTCCGCCGCCTTCCGCGCCGCCGACCTGGGCCTGTCCGTGGTCCTGGTGGAACGCTACGACACGCTGGGCGGCGTCTGCCTGAACGTCGGCTGCATTCCGTCCAAGGCGCTGCTGCACAACGCCGCCGTCATCGACGAAGCCCGCGAACTGGCCGCCCACGGCATCAGCTTCGGCGAGCCCAAGATCGACCTGGACAAGCTGCGCGGCTACAAGGACAGCGTGGTCGCCAAGCTGACCGGTGGCCTGGCCGGCATGGCCAAGGCGCGCAAGGTCACCGTGGTGCATGGCGTGGGCGAGTTCGCCGACGCCAACCACCTGACCGTCAAGGCCGCCGACGGCAAGACCCAGACCCTGCGCTTCAAGCAGGCCATCATCGCCGCCGGCAGCCAGTCGGTGAAGCTGCCGTTCCTGCCCCAGGACGACCGCATCGTCGACTCCACCGGCGCCTTGCTGCTGCGTGAAGTCCCCAAGAAGATGCTCATCATCGGCGGCGGCATCATCGGCCTGGAAATGGGCACGGTGTACTCCACGCTGGGTGCGCGCCTGGACGTGGTCGAAATGCTGGACGGCCTGATGCAGGGCGCCGACCGCGACCTGGTCAAGGTATGGCAGAAGAAGAACGCCTACCGCTTCGACAACATCATGTTGAAGACCAAGACCGTGGGTGCCGAAGCCAAGAAGGATGGCATCTACGTCAGCTTCGAAGGCGAAGGCGCGCCCAAGGAGCCGCAGCGCTACGACCTGGTTCTCCAGGCAGTGGGCCGCAGCCCCAACGGCAAGAAAATCGGCGCTGACAAGGCTGGCATTGCCGTGACCGACCGCGGCTTCATCGAGGTCGATCGCCAGATGCGCACCAACGTGCCGCACATCTACGCCATCGGCGACATCGTCGGCCAGCCCATGCTGGCGCACAAGGCCGTGCACGAAGGCCACGTCGCCGCCGAAGCCGCCGCAGGCCAGAAGTCCTTCTTCGACGCCCGCGTCATTCCGTCGGTGGCCTACACCGATCCGGAAGTGGCCTGGGTCGGCTTGACCGAAGACGAGGCCAAGAAGCAGGGCATCAAGATCGAGAAGGGCGTGTTCCCCTGGGCCGCCTCCGGCCGCGCCATCGCCAATGGCCGCGACGAAGGCTTCACCAAGCTCATCTTTGACGCTGAAACGCATCGCATCCTGGGCGGCAGCATCGTCGGCACCCACGCCGGCGACCTGATCAGCGAACTGGCCCTGGCCGTGGAGATGGGCGCCGACGTCGTCGACATCGCCAAGACCATCCACCCGCACCCGACCCTGGGTGAATCGGTGGGCATGGCTGCCGAAGTCGCCGAAGGCGTCTGCACCGACTTGCCGCCGATGAAGAAGAAGTAAGAGGCGCGGCGGCCATGCCGCCCGTGCAAAGCAAAAGCGCCGGCCCTGGACAGGGACCGGCGCTTTTTCTTGTGCGCTTGGGTGTGACGTTCAGGCGTGCGTATCGATGCGCGAACCCAGTGTCGCGTCCACGGCCAGCGCGGGCAGGGATTGCATCAGCGTCAGGGCGGTATCCGCTTGCGCATTGATGGCTTTCTTCAGCACGCGGGCCTGCACTTCCTGCATGACATTCGCGTCCTGCAAAGCCAGGGCGTTATTGACGGTGTTGCTGATCGATGCGTCCATGCTCGGGGTGTCCTAGTGTGTGGATGGTGATTCAGGCCGACAGTGGATTATCGCGTGGACGGCGGCGCAATGCACGGAATTCGTGGCTGCGTAACCTGATATTCATGCAGCGACGGCGATACCCGGATCCAGCAACACGTTAGCCCTGCCTGGGGGATGTTCCTTGTCATTGCGTGCTTCTGCCGGACTCGTACTGGCCCAATATGCAAGCCCTGGCGCCTCACGGCCGGGTAGGACATTCCTTGACGGTGCCCCAGGCGCGATTAGGCTCGCAGAATTGCGTGCGCGCGGCCCAGGAACAGTCGGGGCGTTCAAAGAAACCGAGCGTTGCACAACGCGCCAGCTCGCTCTTCAGCTCGTCGACCCAGGCCATGGGGTCTTCTGCGGGTATCTCGGTTACACGCAGGGTGGACCTGGGAGTGGCGTCCGCCTCGTCCGTCGTGCTTGCTGCCGCGCGCGGCGCCGTTGCGTGCTCGGGCTGCGCAGGGGGGGCAGATTGAGATTCGGCAGACGTGGGCTCTGAGGCGGAGTGGGATCTAGACTGGGGTTCTGCCGAGTCCGAACCCGAATTCGAACCTGGACCGGGATCGGAACCCGGAACGGGTACTGGCGTCGCCGCAGGCGTCAGTTGTTGCTGACTGAGCGCGGGTTCTGTGTGCGGAGGTGGAGCGGGCGTCAGGGGGACTCGTACCGGACCGGCAGCCGTGGCGCCGGAAACGGTCGTGTTCGGTGAACTCCACGAAACCACCAACAGCACCAGCGCGCCGTAGATCGCCAGCGTGTAGAGCACGGTCAATGTGGCATAGCCGACACGTTTGCCGGTAATCGGCCGCGCGTCTTCGCGTCCCACCAGGGCGCGCCAGCTGACCAGCGCGGCGCCAGGCGCGGAAATCAGCCACCAGAACAGCCGCCGCAGCGGACCGGGTTCCTGTGGTGGGGGAGTGGCCTGCGCCTGCGCAACTAGCAATTCACGCAGAGCGCGGTTCTCTTCGCGCAGACGCAAGGTCTGCTCGTCCATCGGCGCCTGGGTATCGGGATCCGTGGTGCTGCCGTGCTGCGTAGCGAGTGGATCGGGAGGCGTCGCGGTCATCTTGTGAAAAATATAGATACAAAAACGTGCAAGCGCGAGTATGAGGCAATCGGAAGAAGTGAAAAAGGGGAATAGTCTGAAAAAAATGGGCTTGATTGGGACTCGGACGACGAGAGGATCAGCGACACGCCCGCAACCGCCTTGCGCGGCTGCGCCGCCATGCCGGTAAGGGACGGCGGGGCTGGCGGGAGGAGTAAGTCACGCATCCCCCGAAAAGAAACAAGCCGGCGTATGCCGGCTTGTTGGTCTCGACGAGGGCGTGAGGGCCCTCGGTCGGTATCGGGAGGGCAGGGCCTTGCGGGGCCCTGCGTCTGCCCGACCGTCAGGCGTTGCGGCGTGATTAACGCAGCAGCGACAGAACGGTTTGCGGCACTTGGTTGGCTTGCGCCAGAACCGAGGTACCAGCTTGCTGGAGGATCTGAGCCTTCGACATGTTCGACACTTCCGTGGCGTAGTCCGCGTCTTGAATACGCGAGCGAGCCGACGACAGGTTGTTCACGACGTTGTTCAGGTTGGCGATCGTCGATTCCAGACGGTTCTGCACGGCACCCAGTTCACCCGTCAGCTTGTCCAGCTTGGTGAAGGCAGCGTCCAGGATCTTCAGCGGGTCGGTAGTCTTGTCGCCCTTGCTGGTGGTTTCGAAGGTCATCGTGCCGTTAGCGCCGATGTACAGCTGCTTGCCGTAGTTGGCGGCATTTTGATCAACTGCCGAAGTGGTTCCGCCAATGGTCGTCGTGCCGCCAGCGATCGAATTGATCTTGCCGGAAATTTGATCAAATTGATAAACGCTGGTGTACGACTGGATGTCCGTCAATTGTCCCTTGCTATCGACTTGAATGGTATCGGTAGCCGCGCCCGTCTTGGTAACGGCACCGCTCGCAAGGATGTCGAGGGTATTCGACAACAATCCTTGACCCATCTTGACCGTCGACGTCGCGCCGGCAGCAGCGATCTTGGACAGGACGACGTCCTTAGAGGCGGTCGCGTTGTTGGTAATCGTGTCATCGCCACCGTTCTTGTAGGTGGTATTGCCAATCGTCAGGCTAGCCGTACCAGCCGTCGCGCCGCTCCCGGTGCCAGCAGTTTTGTCGGCCATGTACGCCGTCAGATCTGACAGTTTGGCTTGCGAATAGGGCGTGCCCGACGAGCCGTTGTCCGTGCTGACCAAGTTGCCCTTGGTATCGGAGTAAAGTTTATTGCCGTTGACGTCGGTGATATTGCCATTGCCGTCAATCTTGATCGAGACCGACTGGGTGCTATTGGTGTAGGTCGCCGTTATCGGAGTGTTGCCAATTTGCGATTGAATGCTGGTATTCAGGGCCGTAGTGTTGGCACCCTTCGTGGTAACGGCTTGATAGTCGTAATTGTCGTTCTTGGCGTTGTAGGTGTACGTAACGCCTCCAGCAGTCACGCTGTCGCCATCCTTGAATTGACCCAGCACGTCGGCGGCTTTCGCGGCAGTGTTGGTGGTCGTCACCGTGTACTTGTTGACGTTTGCGCCGGTGCCTGCTACGACGTTGGGGCCGGTCATGTCGTTCACGTTGGCGGCACGATTGTCGATAACGCCGGAGCCGTTCACGTTGAAGCCATTCAGACCCAGCGTCTTGACGCTGATTTCCGACAGGTTGATCGTGATCGTTTCGCCGTCATTGGCGCCGACTTGCAGCGTCAGGGGCTTGGCCGAACCCGACAGAACCTTCACGCCGTTGAAGTCGGTTTGCTGCGAGATGCGGTCGATGTCCGACAGACGCTGGTTGATTTCGTCTTGCATCGAGTTCAGCTGTTCTTGCGAGTAGCTGCCGTTCGAAGCTTGCACCGACAGTTCGCGCACGCGCTGCAAGTGGGTGTTGATTTCGCCAGCGGCGCCTTCCGTCGTCTGGGCCAGCGAGATACCGTCGTTGGCGTTGCGGGCGGCTTGGGTCAGACCCTTGACGTTCGCGGTGAAGCGGTTGGCAATGGCCATACCGGCGGCGTCGTCCTTGGCGCTGTTGATGCGCAGGCCCGACGACAGGCGTTCGATGGCGGTACCCAGGGCGGACTGGGACTTGTTCAGGTTGTTTTGAGCAACCAGCGACAGGTAGTTGGTATTGATGACTGCAGCCATGTTTAGGCTCCCAAGGAGAGAAAGGCTTCTTCAAACCGGGCAGCTAGGCCGCCCAACTGTAACGAGAAGGTATCGACGTTGTTGCTGAAACTCTTCCGTTGCCAGGATAACGACAGCCTCAAACCAATCTTTAGGCCAAATTTGCGAAGGCCGCACGATTTATTGATTTGGCCTTTTTATGCGGGCTTTCAGCGAAACGGAGGCTCAAGGCCTCCGTCAGCGTGTTACAGGATGGAGCTGGGTAGGGCTGCGCTTATCGCAGCAGCCCTTGGCCACGCAAACCCGCCAGCACGTCGTTCAACAAGGTTTGGGCCACTGGTTCAAGGTTGCGAACCCGTTTCATCGATTTGCCGGAAGGATGGGCAATATCGCCTGCCGCCAAGGCATCGCGAACCAGAGTGCGCAGATCGGAAGTGGAGTGTTTCCCGTCGATGTGGCGGATGATGAACTGAGCGGCCTCGTCGCTGGGTAGCTGCGCGTTTTGATGCCAGAGGTTATACAGGCCTACGGGCAGGTTGCCGTTGGCGGCGCGATCGCGCAGATGTTCCAGTCCTGGGATCCACTCGGGCTTGGGCGCGGAGGCATCGTAGGCGACGCGCTCGAATCGATACTCAAGCGCGTTGACGTTCAACAAGGTTATCAGGTGGTTGAGGACGAGTTCGCTCAGTTGGTCGGGCGGCGTGGCTTTTTTTGCCTTCGCCCGGGCGGCTTCCAGGAGGTCGCCGTACGCAAGGGGTTGGGGCCAGGCGTCACGGAGCGCATCGGCGACCGCGACGAAGGTCGGTTCGATCGAGCCTATGCCGGTGCCTGCCGTGGTGCGGTAGTGGCGCTCTTTCTGGCGAGCATTGGCGGGAGACTTTTGTGCAAAAAGGCGTGCCGCCAGATGCATGCTTTCGAATGCGTTGGCTTCCGGGCGTTCCAGTATGGCGCCGGCCCTGTCTGCATGGACCAGAAGGCTCTTTCGAAATTGACGGCCAATGGCAAAGTCCAGATATTGTTCCCGCATTTCCCGAGCTGCATCAGCAGACAGGGCGTTTTGCAAGATGGCGACGTTGTCGCCGTAGTTGGATGCAATCGAGGACTGGGGTTCGGCGTCGGCCAGATATGCCAGACCCGCTTCCTGTGCTGCGGCAACAAATTCCAGGAAGTAGCACGGCGCGTTGACGGCTTCCAGGTGTTCGTGCATCAGGTAATAGTCGGACTGCTTGCGCAGTTGGCGTACCGCCTGTTGCAAGGCGGAGCCCATGGGATTGCCGCTGGATAGCCCATGTTCCAGCATGCCAAGCACATCCTTGGCCCGCTTAAGGCGTTCCTGCGGGCCATTGGCGCCAAAGCTATTCAGAATCATCGCATCCCGGACGATGTCCGATGCCTTCCAGCCCGGGTACGTGTTGTAGCTGATGTACGCGACGCCCTCGGGCGTCAGATTTTCGCGGCATACGCGCATAATGGCCTGCCGTACTTCGGGAGGCACCCAACTGAAGACGCCGTGGACGATGATGTAGTCGAACTGGCCGAATTCCGGGGTGATGTCGGTGATGCTCATGCCCCGCAGTTCGAGATTCTGCAGCCCCATCGCCTTGACGATGGATTGTCCCGCCTGGACCTGCTGGGGCGACAGATCAATGCCGACGATGTGGGCGTCTGGGTGGGCGACAGCGAAGGGCAACAGATTGCCCCCGGCCGCACATCCCAATTCCAGCACGCGAGCATTCTCTACCGGAGGGGCACTTAGTCCATATAGCGCCGCGATCGCCCGCAAGCGTCCCGGTGCACTGATCGAGAAAGCGTTCGATTGATAGGGGGTCTCGTCGTAGGCGTCGGAGAGAACCTGGGTGAGCACATCGGTGTCGGACATGGAAATTCCTGGGCTTGATGGGGCTGAACCGACGTCTTCATCATGGGCGGTTCAAGTCATGAATGTTGCAGGCTACCCGCAATGGTTCGCGGGAAATGGGAGGAATAGGGCGGAAATTCGGTCGGATATCCGCCAGGCAAGGCATGGCGCCGCTGTCCAGCTCTCGGACTAAATCACCTGTGCGATCTGCCCCTCCTGGGGCAACTCCTGCCACGCCTGTTCCTTCAGCTTCGCGCGTATCCGCGCCGTCGCCTGCGACCTCAGCTGACACACCCGCGCCTCGGTCACATTCAGGATCGCGCCGATTTCCTTCAGGTTCAGTCCCTGCTCGTAACACAGCGACAGCAGCAATTTTTCGCGCTCGGGTAGGGCGTCAATGGCGTGGATCAACGCCTGACGGAAGTCGCCGGCCAGGAGCGAATCCAGCGGGTTGCCGCCGGCCGCCCCATGGTTCAGGGTGGCGGCCCAGTCCGATTGGCCGCCGGCGGAGTCGGGCTCGGTGGCGAAATCTTCGTAATGCACGATCTGCACGCCCTGGGCGTCGTGCAGCAGCGTCTGGTATTCGTCCAGCGGCATGGCCAATTGTTGCGCGATCTCGGCTTCGCTCGGGGCGCGCATCAAACGTTGTTCGAGTTGCTGGATGGCCTGTTCGATCTTGCGCGCCTTGGCGCGGACGCTGCGCGGCAGCCAATCCTGGCCGCGGAGTTCGTCCAGCATCGCGCCGCGGATGCGGGTGGTGGCGTAGGTCTCGAATTGGGCGTCGGCCGTTTCCTGGTAGCGGCGCACGGCATCGAGCAGGCCGATCATGCCGGCCTGGATCAGGTCGTCGAGCTCTACGCTGGCGGGTAGCCGGGCGAGCAATTGCAGGGCCAGCTTCCGCACTAGCGGGGCATATTCGACCAGGCTGTCATCTGCGTGAGGCATTGCGGGAGTGTCGGGCGGTGTCCATCGTGGCGCGTTGTCTGTTGTTGTCAATTTGCGACATTGTCGACAAACGCGCGGCGGTGCTGAAGCTAGGTGGAATTAGTGATCTGCAAGCTGTCATTGTCGGCAAACAACACCGTTTCATTCCTCAAAGTACGCAATGTTTTGAATGCTTATTTGCCAAATTGACGTAAAGTTGGCTGAAATTTATATGTCAAGGTGTATCGGAAACGGCAAGTTGCGCAACATCAACAAAGTTTTGTCATATAAGTCATAGAAAATGACATCAGCTGTGGTAAATTTTACTTAAATTGCGAACAAATGATACATTTCGCATCAAAGCGGAATGCATCGAACGCAATCGCAACGGAATTCCGGTGCTTTTGCTTACACAAGCCCCCGTCGGCGGGATAGGGAATAGGGAGTTGGGCGTGCAACAAGTCGAAAATTCATTGCTGACAGACATTCGTGAAGTGAATCTGTCATATTTGTTACTGGCGCAACGTATGTTGCGAGACGATTACGCGGCATCAATGTTCCGCCTTGGATTCAGCAACGAAGTTGCCGATATCCTGATGCGTCTTTCGCCCGCTCAGCTGGTCAAGCTGGCCAGCTCCAGCTCGCTGCTGTGCCGGTTCCGCTTTGACGATTACAGCCTGCTGTCCGCGCTGACCCATGACGTTCTGGGCGGTGCGTTGCAGCAAGCGCACGCCACCATCCTGCTGGCCAAGCAGCCTGTCGAAGAATTGGCCTGACGGCCTGATCATTCCATCCGGAAGCACGTGTAATGGCCACCAAGAGCGTTTCGCAGGAAGCGGATGACATTCTGCTAGCCAGCTCCATGATCACTTTGGGAGCCCGGCTGCAGGTGCTGGAGGCTGAAACCAGCCTCAGCCACGACCGCCTGGCACGCCTGTACCGCGAAATCCGCGGCTGCTCGCCACCCAAGGGCATGCTGCCCTTTTCGGTTGACTGGTTCATGACCTGGCTGCCGAACATCCATTCCTCGCTCTTCTACAACGTGTATTCGTTCCTGAATACGCGTACCAGCAGCAAAGGCATACGCGCCACCATCGACGCCTATCGCCTCTATCTCGAAAACGCCGGCACCGATGTCGCTGAAGGCGCAGAGCCCGTCCTGAGCTTCACGCGCGCCTGGATGCTGGTGCGTTTTTTCGATAGCGGCATGCTGCAAATGTCCGCCTGCCGCCAGTGCGGGGGGGCATTTCATCGCCCATGCCCACGATCCCCAGTCGGATTTCGTGTGCGCGATCTGCCGGCCGCCACCCCGCGCCGGCAAGACGCGCGCTGCGGCCAAGGCGCGCTCCGGCACCCGCCCCGCACCCGTTGCGAATGCCGCCCGGCTCTGACCGGCGGTATTCAAATACATCAAAAGCCCTGGAAAACCCCCCGTAACCCGCCTTTTTGGGTCGAGGGGAACAGGGGATCATTGACGCCAGTTTTAGACTTCGTTGGCAGGGGCCTGATGTGTTGATTGTTATCGGTTTTCTCGTGGTGGCCGTGTCGGTCGTCGGCAGCTTCATAGCGCTGGGCGGCCATTTGGGCGCGCTATACCAGCCGTTCGAGCTCACGCTGATTTTTGGGGCGGCTTTCGGCGCCTTCCTCGCCAGCAACAGCAAAAAGTCGCTGATGCTGGTCAAGGCCGCCTTGCCCGACGCCTTGAAAAGCTCGCGCTACGGCAAGGACGTGTACATGGAGCTGATGGCGCTCCTGTATGTGTTGCTGAACAAGGCGCGCCGCGAGGGCCTCATGGCCATCGAATCGCATATCGAAGACCCGGAATCCAGTCCGATCTTCAGCGAATATCCCCGTATCGCCAAAGACGCCAAGCTGATGGAGTTCATCACGGACTACCTGCGCATCATGATCAGCGGCAACATGAGCTCGTTTGAAATCGAGACGCTCATGGACGAGGAAATCGAAACCTACCGCCATGAGCGCGAAGTTCCCGTGCGCGCCCTGCAGCAAATGGCCGACGGCCTGCCGGCCTTCGGTATCGTGGCCGCCGTGCTGGGCGTGATCAAGGCGCTGGCCGCCGTGGACCAACCTCCGGCGATCCTGGGTGACCTGATTTCCAAGGCCATGGTGGGCACGTTCCTCGGTATTCTGCTGGCTTACGGCTTTGTCGGTCCTCTGGCCTCGCGCATCGATCGCCGAAGCGACGAGGCCACCAAGGTACTGGAGTGCATCAAGACCACGCTGTTGGCCAGCATGAATGGCTACCCGCCCCAGTTGGCGGTGGAATTCGGCCGCAAGGTGCTGTTCTCGGCTGTGCGCCCGACCTTCGGTGAGCTGGAAGAACACGTCCGGCAAGCCAAGTCCGCCACGACCGGCAAGGCCTGACGGAGCAGGCCATGAGTACGGTAAACAATCACCGCGTGGTGATCCGCCGCAAGAAGGGGGGGCATGGCGGGGGGCACCATGGGGGCAGCTGGAAGATTGCGTACGCCGACTTCATCACCGCGATGATGGCGTTCTTTCTGGTGATGTGGCTGATCAGCGTGGTCCCGCGCGAAGAACTCAAGGGCATTGCGGAGTATTTCCGCATGCCGCTGCGCGTCGCCATCACCGGCGGGCCCAGCAGCTCGGCCGAAACCAGCGCGGTGCCGGGAGGCGGTCGCGACCCCTTGCGCAGCGAGGGCGATGTGCGCCGCGCGCAGGGCAATCGCGTGGAGGCCCAGCCCATGGGCGACGCCGAGCGTCGCGAACAGCATCGCTTGGAAAACCTGAAGAAGCGCATCGAAAACGTCATAGAGACCAGTCCGGTGCTGAAAACGTTCAGGCCGCAACTGCTGATCGACCTGACCACCGAAGGCCTGCGTATCCAGATCATCGACAACCAGAACCGTCCGATGTTTGCCACCGGCCGCGCGGAAGTGCAGCCCTACATGCGCGACATCCTCAGGGAACTGGGCCCGGTCCTGAACGAATTGCCCAACAAGGTCAGCATCTCCGGTCACACCGACGCCTCGCAGTACGCCCGCGGAGAGCGCGCCTACAGCAACTGGGAGCTGTCGGCCGACCGCGCCAACGCGTCGCGCCAGGAGCTGGTGGCGGGCGGCATGAACGAAAGCAAGGTCCTGCGCATCCAGGGGCTGTCGTCCAGCATGAGTCTGGTTAAAGATGACCCGTATGCGGCCGTTAATAGACGTATCAGCCTTGTGGTGCTCAATCAGAGCACCCAGCGGCGCATCGAAAGCGAGAACGCCGCGGCTGCGGACGTCAGCGCCAAGGATGCCCGCGAGGTAGGAACGGCAGTGGAAGCGGCGCAAGCCGCGGCCCAGGCCACGACGGCAACCAAACCAGGCGAGGCGGAGAGCAACCCGCCCGCGGAAGGGGTTCGATAGCAATGGCTGCAACGATTCTTGTGGCGGACGACTCGGCGACGATGCGCATGATCGTCCAGGCGACGTTGACGGGCGCGGGATGGAAAGTCCTGACGGCCGGCAATGGCCAGGAAGCGCTGGAATTGGCCAAGAGCCACCCGGTGGATCTGGTGGTCAGCGACTGGAACATGCCGGTCATGGGCGGCCTGGAGCTGATCCAGGGACTGCGCCAGGAAGACGAGTACCTGGACGTGCCGGTGCTGGTGTTGACCACCGAGGACGACGTGGACAGCAAGATGGCCGCCCGGGATCTGGGGGTCTGTGGCTGGCTCTCCAAGCCGGTCGATCCTGATGTGCTGGTGGAATTGGCGTCTGAACTGCTCGACGAGCAGGCCGGCGCGTAAGCAAGTTCATTTTTGAAGGCGTACGGGTCATGAGTTCTGGTTTGGACCTCAGTCAGTTTTACGAGACCTTTTTCGACGAGGCGGACGAGCTGCTCGCGCAAATGGAGCAGCTGCTGCTCGAGCTGGATGTGGGCGCGCCCGACATCGAACAGCTCAACGCGATCTTCCGCGCCGCCCACTCGATCAAGGGCGGGGCGGCCACGTTCGGCTGTTTCACGCAGCTGGCGGGCACGACCCATTTGCTGGAAAACCATCCTGGATGCGATCCGTCGCGGCGAAATGGCGCTGCGCACGGACATGATCGATATTTTCTTGGAAACAAAAGACGTGCTCAAAAGCCAACTGGATGCCTATCGGGCCTCCGAAGAGCCCGATGAAGCCGTGTTTGAGCGTATCTGCGCCGTACTGAGGCAGCTTGCGCTGGAGCATAAGGATCCCGCCGCGGCAGCCGCGCCGGCCGAGGCCCCTGCAGCCGTGGCAGCGCCGGCTCCGGCCCCCGCACCGGTGGTTGCCCCGGCGCCTGTGGCCGAGCCCGCAGCGCAAGCGCCGGCCGCGGAAGCGGGCAGCCTGCCTCTGCGTGTGCGGATCACCAAGGTTTCGGACAAGGACGCCGCCTCCCTGCTCGAGGAAATGGGCAATCTCGGCAACGTCAAGGCCAGCGAACGCGCCGACGGCACCTTGACCGTATGGATGGACAGCACCTGCACGCCGGACGATATCGAGGCCGTATGCTGCTTCATCGTCGACGGCGACCAGCTGGAAATCAGCCGCGAAGCCGCTCCGGCGGGCGTGACGCAGGCTGCAGCGCCGGTTGCGGCCGCGATGCCTGCGCCAGCCCCTGCGCCTACGGTAGCCGAAGCGCCCGCCGTGGCCGAGTCGGCCGCGGCCGCCGAGGCCATCACACAATCCGCCCGCGTGGCGCGGCCTGCCGCGGCGGCTCCGGCGCACGCGGACAAGGAATCCACCTCGATCCGCGTCGGCGTCGAGAAGGTCGACCAAGTCATCAACCTGGTGGGCGAACTCGTCATCACCCAAGCCATGCTGGCGCAGACCGCTTCCACCCTGGATCCGGTGCTGCACGACCGCCTGCTCAATGGCATGGAACAGCTTGAACGCAATGCCCGCGACCTGCAGGAAGCGGTCATGTCCATCCGGATGATGCCGATGGACTACGTGTTCAGCCGCTTCCCGCGCCTGGTGCGCGACATCGCCAGCAAGATGGGCAAGCAGATCGAACTGCAGACCCACGGCCGCGCGACGGAACTGGACAAGAGCCTGATCGAACGCATCATCGATCCGCTGACGCACCTGGTGCGCAACAGCCTGGATCATGGCATCGAGACGCCCGAAAAGCGCGTTGCCGCTGGCAAGGACCCCGTCGGGCAACTGGTGCTGTCTGCCCAGCATAACGGCGGCAACATCGTCATTGAAGTCAGCGACGACGGCGGCGGGCTGAACCGCGACAAGATCCTGAAAAAGGCGATCGCCCAGGGCCTGCCGGTCAACGAGAATTCGCCGGACGACGAAATCTGGCAACTGATCTTCGCGCCGGGCTTCTCCACCGCCGAAAAGGTGACGGATATCTCCGGCCGCGGCGTGGGCATGGACGTGGTGCGCCGGAACATCCAGGACATGGGCGGCCACGTGCAGCTGTCGTGCGAGCCGGGCAACGGCACCACGACGCGCATCGTCCTGCCGCTGACGCTGGCCATTCTGGACGGCATGTCGGTGCGCGTCGGCGAGGAGACCTTCATCCTGCCGCTGAATCACGTAACCGAATCGCTGCAGCCCACCAATGACCAGATCTACTCGGTGGCGGGCAATGAGCGCGTGATGCACGTGCGCGGCGAGTATCTGCCGCTGGTCGAGATGCACCGGGTGTTTTCGGTCGGTGACGCCCAGACCGATCCCACGCAGGCCATCGCGGTCATCATGCAGGCCGAAGACCGCCGTTTTGCGCTGCTGGTGGATCACCTGATCGGCCAGCACCAGGTCGTGGTGAAGAATCTGGAATCGAATTACCGCAAGGTGCCGGGCATTTCCGCCGCCACCATCCTGGGCGATGGCAGCGTGGCCTTGATTGTCGACGTATTTGCGCTTGCGCGCGCCAACCGCGAGCGTTGGTCGCAGCCCGAAGCCATTCTGAATTGACGGAGAAATAAACCTCATGGCAGCTAACCCGCAAACGCAAGCCCGACGCAAAGAAGATGTCGGCAGCGAGTTCCTGGTCTTTACGCTGGGCGACGAAGAGTACGGCATCGATATCCTGAAGGTGCAGGAGATCCGCGGCTACGACGCCGATTCGGTCACGCGCATCGCGAATGTGCCGCCGTTCATCAAGGGCGTGACAAATCTGCGCGGCATCATCGTGCCCATCGTCGACCTGCGCATCAAGTTCAACCTGGGGCGCGTCGAGTACAACGAACAGACCGTGGTCATCATTCTCAACCTCGATCGCCGCGTCGTCGGCATCGTGGTGGATGGCGTGTCTGACGTGTTGATGCTCAATTTGGGGCAGATCCGCCCGGCGCCGGAGTTTGGCGCAACCCTGTCCACCGAGTACCTGACGGGTCTGGGCACGGTGGACGAGCGCATGCTGATCCTGGTGGATATTGAAAAAATGATGACCAGCGACGAAATGGCGCTGGTGGAGAAGGCCGCGTCCTGATCGGAACGGCCTGCTTGGGAGGTAGAAGCGCCATATTGAACCCAATGTGGCGCTTTCCTTTAACGACTTCAATCTGGGAGTGGTTCTTGTGATGCGCAAGTTCTTCGCAAACATGACGATACGCAGCAGCCTGTTGTGGGTGCTGGCGTTTTTCTCATTCATGTTGGTGATAGGGGCCGCGCTGGGCGTGCTGTCCCTGCGCATCAGCAATGGCACTCTGGCGCAGATCAAGCAATCGCAAGAGCTGGATGACGCGGTCGGCCGTGTGGTTTCCAGCTACAAGGACTCCATGACCGGCCTGGGCCGCGCGGCCGCGGCCAACTATGCTGACATCGTGAAGAGCGTGGGGCAGCCCACCTTGCTGACTCAGGGGCTGTCATCCGAGGCGGCCGGCTTGTTGGAGCGCGCCAAGGCCTCCATGAACAAGGGGCAGGCCGAGTACGAGTATTACAAGAGCCTGGCCCGGCCGGCCGAAGCGGCCGATGCCCTAAAGGAAATCGACGAATCTTATGACGCGCTGGTCCGGCAAGGACTGGCGCCGCTAGTGGCTGCCCTAGAAAAGGCGGACATGCCCGCCTACCAGAAGCAGGTCCAGACGGTACAGGACGCGCTCGAGGGGCGCTACGCGCGAGCCATCGAAGGCTTTGACTTCTGGCGCGCCAGCAAGACGCTGGATGCCCACGAGGTGGCGCAGGTGCGTTACCAGTTCGTCTTGATGGCGGTAGCGGCTGGCGGCGTGATCGCCGCGTTGCTGGTGTTTGCCACCTACGTGTTCCTGCGCCGCCGCGTGCTGCTGCCTCTGAAGGAAGCCGGTCATCATTTCGACCGCATCGCCGGTGGCGACCTCACCGCCCGCGTGGACGTGCGCAATACCAACGAAATCGGCCAGTTGTTCGCCGCGTTGAAGCGCATGCAGGAAAGCCTGACGCGCACCGTGGCGTCGGTGCGCCGCGGGGTGGATGAGATCAACGTCGGCTCGCACGAGATCGCGGCGGGTAATACGGACCTGTCCAGCCGCACCGAGCAGCAGGCAGCCTCGCTGGAAGAAACCGCGGCCTCGATGGAAGAGCTGGCGTCGACCGTGAAGCAGAACGCAGACAATGCGCGCCAGGCCAACCAGCTGGCGGCCAGCGCCTCGGACGTGGCTGAGCGCGGCGGTTCGGCGGTGTCGGAAGTGGTCAGCACCATGCAGGAAATCTCGGCCAGCTCGCGCAAGATCTCCGAGATCGTATCGGTGATCGACGGCATCGCCTTCCAGACCAATATTCTGGCGCTGAACGCGGCGGTGGAAGCGGCGCGCGCCGGTGAGCAAGGCAAGGGTTTCGCAGTAGTGGCGGGCGAAGTGCGCTCGCTGGCGCAACGTAGCGCCCAGGCAGCCAAGGAAATCAAGGGTTTGATCGAGGACTCCGTGACCAAGGTCGGCGCGGGTTCGCAGCAGGTGGAGCGCGCTGGCTCGACGATGCAGGAAATCGTGGCTTCGGTGAAGCGTGTGACGGACATCATGAGCGAGATCTCGGCGGCGTCGGAAGAACAGTCCAGCGGCATCGATCAGGTGAACCGCGCCGTGTCGCAGATGGACGAGGTGACCCAGCAGAACGCGGCGCTGGTGGAAGAGGCGGCGGCTGCCGCGGGTTCCCTGCAAGAACAGGCACAACGCCTGGCCGAAGCGGTATCCGTGTTCAAGATCAATGCGGGCGAGGTCATCGAAGTTCCGGCCCAGCGCCTGTCGTCGGCGCGTTCTTCCGGCGACGATACACGTTTGCAGGCGCCTGACGCGCTTGCGCTTGGGCACTGAGGATAGCAGTGGCTACAGCAGCGGCAACCCAGGCGCCGTCCATTTCGGTGGAACGCCAATTCGATTTTCGCGATGCGGACTTTTCGCGCGTGCGCAAGATGATTCACGCCTACGCGGGCATTTCGTTGGGCACGCACAAGCGCGAAATGGTCTACAGCCGCTTGGCCCGGCGCCTGCGTGCGCTGGGCATGCAGGATTTCGGCAGCTATCTGGACCAGCTGGAAAATGAGCCGAATGCGGCCGAGTGGGAAGATTTCGTCAACGCATTGACGACCAACCTGACCGCTTTCTTCCGCGAAGCCCATCACTTTCCCATCCTGGCCGACTTCGCCAAGCGGCGTGGCGGTCCGGTGTCGGTGTGGTGCTGTGCGGCCTCCACCGGGGAAGAGCCGTATTCGATCGCCATGACGCTGGTGGAAGCGCTGGGCCCGAGGGCCAACGCAAGTTCGGTGCTGGCCACCGATATCGACACCAATGTGCTCAACCGCGCGCGGGCAGGAGTCTATCCGGCCGAGCGCGTGGACAAAATGGACGGCGAGCGCCTGCGGCGTTTCTTCCTGAAGGGCCGCGGCGCCAACGAAGGGCAGGTGCGGGTGCGTCCGGAAATCGCTGACATGGTCCGCTACGAGACCCTGAATCTCTTGGCGCCGGCTTGGCAGATCAATGAGCAGTTCGATGTGATCTTCTGCCGCAACGTCATGATCTATTTCGACAAACCCACCCAGGCCAGGATCCTGGAGCGGTTTGTGCCGCTGCTCAAGCCGGGTGGCTTGCTGTTTGCCGGCCATTCCGAAAACTTCACCTACATCAGCCGGGATTTTCGTCTGCGCGGGCAGACCGTCTATGAATGCGCGGGCAGGTCCTGAGCGGGACGAGGCAGCAAAAAATGAAGAAAATTAGCGTTTTGTGTGTGGACGATTCGGCATTGGTGCGTGGCCTGATGACCGAGATCATCAACAGCCAGCCGGACATGGAGGTGGTCGCAACCGCGCCCGATCCACTGGTGGCGCGCGAACTCATCAAGCGCCACAACCCCGACGTGCTGACGCTGGACGTGGAAATGCCCCGCATGGACGGGCTGGATTTCCTTGAAAAACTGATGCGCCTGCGTCCCATGCCGGTGGTGATGGTGTCGTCGCTGACCGAACGCGGCGGCGAAATCACGCTGCGGGCCTTGGAACTGGGCGCGATCGACTTCGTCACCAAACCCAAGCTGGGCATCCGCGACGGCCTGCTCGAATACACCGAGATCATCGCCGACAAGATACGCGCCGCCTCGCGCGCCAAGCTGCGCGCGCCCACGGCGCATGCCGCGCCCGCCGCACCCGCACCCATGTTGCGCCGCCCGCTGGCCAGCTCGGAAAAACTGGTGATCGTCGGCGCGTCCACGGGGGGCACGGAGGCGATCCGCGAGGTGCTGCAGCCGCTGCCGCCCGACAGCCCGGCCATCCTGATCACGCAACACATGCCGGCGGGTTTCACGCGTTCCTTCGCGCAGCGCCTGGACGCCCTGTGCGCCGTGACCGTCCGCGAAGCCGTGCATGGCGACCGCGTACTGCCCGGACACGTGTATCTGGCGCCGGGCGGCGACATGCACATGCGTTTGGGCCGCAGCGGCGCCAACTACGTGATCGAACTTGAAGCCAGCGAACCCGTCAACCGCCACCGTCCGTCGGTGGACGTGCTGTTCAATTCGGCCGCCGTCGCCGCCGGCAAGAACGCCATCGGCGTCATCCTGACCGGCATGGGCAAGGACGGCGCTGCCGGCATGTTGGCCATGCACCGCGCGGGCGCCCACACGATTGCGCAGGACGAGGCCAGTTGCGTCGTCTTCGGCATGCCCCGCGAAGCGATCGCCTTGGGCGCCGCGGATGAAGTGGTTTCGTTGTCGGCGATAAGCGAACGCATTCTGACTCGCCTGGGCGATCGCGGGCACCGCGTCTGACGCGCAAGGCTCCCCGATCGGTCCAAGCTAAATTTTTTCTGGAGTAGAAGATGGTAGACAAGGGCCTGAAGATTCTGGTGGTGGATGACTTTCCCACCATGCGGCGGATCATCCGCAACCTGCTCAAGGAGCTGGGTTTCGAGAACGTGGATGAAGCCGAAGACGGCGCCATCGGCCTGGAAAAGCTGCGCAACGGCGGTTTCCAGTTCGTGGTGTCCGACTGGAACATGCCCAATCTCGACGGCCTGGAGATGCTCAAGCAGATCCGCGCCGACGCGGCGCTGGCTTCGCTGCCCGTGCTGATGGTGACGGCCGAGGCCAAGAAGGAAAACATCGTTGCCGCGGCCCAGGCCGGCGCCAACGGTTATGTGGTCAAGCCTTTCACGGCGGCGACGCTGGAAGAGAAGCTCAACAAGATCTTCGAGAAAATCGCCGGTTGAGGTGAGCCATGAGCACGACGGAACATGAGAGCCCGGGCGAATCCCCCGACCTGATCCATCGCATCGCGTCGCTGACGCGCATGCTGCGCGACAGCATGCGCGAGCTGGGGCTGGATCAGGCCATCAAGGACGCCGCCAACGCCATTCCCGACGCCCGCGATCGTCTGCGCTACGTGGCGCAGATGACGGAGCAGGCCGCCAACCGCGTCTTGAACGCCACCGAGCAAGCCGGTCCCATCCAGGACGGCCTGTCGCGTTCGGCGCAGGCGCTGGATGCGCGCTGGCAGCAGTGGTACGACCAACCCCTGGAACTGCCCGAGGCGCGCGAACTGGTGAAGGACACCCGCGCCTACCTGCAGGATGTGCCGAAACAGGCGCAGCAGACGCAATCCCAGCTGATGGAAATCATCATGGCGCAGGATTTCCAGGACCTCACGGGCCAGGTCATCATGCGCATGATGGACGTGGTGGGCGCGATCGAGCGCGAACTGCTGCAGGTGCTGCTGGACAACGTCCCGCAAGAACGCCGCGACGAAGCGAACAGCCTGCTCAACGGGCCGCAGATCAGTCCGCAAGGCAAGACCGACGTGGTGACCAGCCAGGATCAGGTCGACGACCTGCTGGCCAGCCTGGGCTTCTAGCCGGGAGCCGCGCCGCCGGACAGGGTCTCCGGCGGCGCGTTTTCCTGGTGGTGCCGCCGCGCATGAAGGTAGTCCGCATGAAGGTAGTCCCTAAGGGCGCAAAGAGCGCCTCATGGATAGACTCCCCTCCAGAAAAATAATCAGGGGCTGTGCAGCGTGAATCATGGCGCGCAATGCGCGCCAGGCAACGGATGCCCATAGAAGGCGATCCGGGCCGGCACAAGGAGGTTGATCATGGCCAGATCCGTATTCCGCCTGGGCGGCATGTGGCGGTTGTTGCGGCGGCTCAATCGCGGCGACGCGACACTGTCGGAACGCACGCTATCCATCAGTCCGGCTGTTTGGCCGCTGTACGGTTTCATGACGCGCATACGCAGCCGCATCATGACCGTACGCCAGTCCAGCATAGAAATCGCGCTGAATGCCGCGCGCACGCAGTTCCAGGCGGGCCATTGCTCGATCCTGGCGCAGGAGCAGGCGCGGGCTGCTGAGGCGCTCGCCGCCAGCGGCGCGCAAATCGCCGCCTTGTCGACATCAACATCCACCCATGCGCGCGAGATTGCCGAGGTGTCGGGGCAGAATCTGCACGCGGCGCAGCAGGCGCTGGCCGAACTGTCGGACGTCAAGGCGCGGGTAGAGCGCATGACGCGGGAGATGGCTTCATTCACCGAGGTGGTCGGGCAACTGACGGACCGCGCCCAGTCGGTCGGCGACATCAGCAAGCTGATCAAGGAGATCGCCCTGCAGACTCAGCTCCTGGCCTTGAACGCCGGGGTCGAGGCGGCCCGGGCAGGGGACGCGGGAAGGGGGTTCGCGGTGGTCGCCAGCGAGGTCGGGCGGCTGGCCGAACGCGTGAACTCGGCCACCAGCGATATCGGCCGACATACCGCCGAGATGTTGGAGCTGGTGGAGACGACCCAGCATCAGACCGGCACGCTGCGCGAGGACGTCAACGCTTCCGGCGTAGTGCTGGATCGGACATGCTCAGGCTTTGAGCGTTTCGTGCGCGACTTCGACAGCATGAACCGCCAGGTCGGCGACGTCGTTCAGGCCATCGGCGAGGTGGACTCGACCAACCACGGCATGAGCGAAGAGGTGGGGCGGATTGCCGCGCTGAGCGCCGACGTGCTGAAACGCGTGGGCCATATGTCCGGCGAAATCGACCGCATCCGCCGCCAGACGGAAAGCGTGCAGGAGGTGCTGGCCGACATGCGCACCGGCAATACCGCTTTTGACGGCCTGTCCCAGGCTCTCGAAGCCTTCCGGGATGCCGCCGTCAACCTGCTGGAAGACGCCAGGAGCCGCGGAGCGGACGTGTTCGACCGCCACTACCGGCGCATTCCCGGCAGCGAACCCGCGCGCTACCACACCAGTTACGACCGGCAGATCGACGAGACGGTGACGCAGCTGCTGGATAGCGTGCTGGATGGCGTGCCGGGCGGGATCTACACGATCCTGGTGGACGGCCGGGGTTACGCGCCGGCCCACAATCGCCGCTTTTCCCAGGCGCCTACCGGCGATCCGAAGCAGGACATCTTGCGGGTGCGCAACAAGCGCATCTTCGATGATCCGGTGGGCTTGCGCCTGGCGACCAATACCGGCGGAATGCTGCTGCAGACCTATTCCCGCGATACGGGCGAAATCGTCAATGACATATCCATTCCGGTCTATCTGGGGTCGGAACATTGGGGCGCGGTGCGGATCGGCCTGGATTTCGGCCGCTTCCAAGCGGCGGCCGGAGAGGGCGAGGCAGACCGGCTGGCGGTCGCCACGGGCGGCTGACGCCGCTGGCCCACCCGGGGCCGGGCGCGTTCCGGGCGGGCCTGGAACGCGCTGCCTGAAACGCATCCGGGAATAGCGCCGCTTTCCCCCCGTTTCTTGGCTTATCGCCGAGCCCCTGGGCCTCCTAGAATCTCGGCGGGCAGCTCGTCATTCCATAATCCGCGAGCCGCGACAATACCGCAGAGCATGGCCGAAGAAAGCGACCTCGAAAAAACCGAAGCCGCCTCTCCCAGGCGCCTGGAAAAGGCGCGCGAGGAGGGGCAGATTGCGCGTTCCCGCGAATTGGGAACGTTCATGATGCTGGCGGCGGGCGTGGGCGCCATCTGGGTGGGCGGCAGTTCGCTCTACCAGACCCTGAGCGGCGTGTTGCGAAACGGCCTGGCGTTTGATCAGCGTATCGTCCTCGATCCCGGCGTGATGGTCGAACGCGCGGTCGAAGGTTTCGGCGAGGCCTTGCTGGTGCTGCTGCCGATTTTCGGGCTGCTGGCTGTCATCGCGGTGCTGTCCAGCGTGCTTTTGGGCGGCATCGTCATCTCGGGCAAGCCCCTGCAGTTCAATTTCTCCAAGCTCAGCCCCATTGCGGGCGTGAAGCGGATGTTCTCGTCGCAGACGGTGGTGGAGCTGATCAAGGCGCTGGCCAAGGCCGCGCTGGTCGGCGGGGTGGCGGTCTGGGTCATCTGGCGCTACCACGACGACATGCTCAGCCTGATGCACGTGGCACCGTCGGCGGCGCTGATCAAGGCGCTGACGCTGGTGGCGATGTGCTGCGCCTTCATCGTGGCTTCGCTGATGGTCATCGTCATGCTGGACGTGCCGTGGCAGATCTGGAGCCACCTGAAGAAGCTGCGCATGTCCAAGGAAGACGTGCGCCAGGAGCACAAGGAAAGCGAAGGCGACCCCCACGTGAAGGCGCGCATCCGGCAGCAGCAGCGCCAGGCGGCGCGCCGCCGCATGATGGCGGAAGTGCCCAAGGCGGACGTGGTGGTGACCAACCCCACGCACTACGCCGTGGCTCTCAAGTACGACGAGGAAAAGAGCGGCGCGCCGCGCGTGCTGGCCAAGGGTACGGGCCTGATCGCGGCCAAGATCCGCGAGCTTGCCGCCGAGAACCGCATCCCGACATTGGAAGCGCCGCCCCTGGCGCGCGCATTGCATCAACACGTGGAGATTGGGCAGGAAATTCCGTCCGAACTCTACACCGCGGTGGCAGAAGTGCTGGCGTGGGTCTTCCAGCTGCGCTCCTGGCGGGCCGGTTGGGGCGCCGAACCGACGGCCCCGACCCGGTTGCCCGTGCCGGTCGAGCTGGACCCGCAAGCCAAAACCGCAGCACAAGGAGCTTAAGGAATGAGCGCTTTGCTCACCATGTTGAAGAGTAACGGGGCCACGCATGCGCGGCTGCTGGCAGGGCCGATCCTGATCGTGATGGTGCTGGGCATGATGGTCTTGCCCCTGCCCACGTTCCTGCTCGACCTGCTGTTCACTTTCAACATCGCGTTGTCGGTGATGATCCTGCTGGTGGCCATGTTCACGCGCAAGCCGCTGGATTTTGCGGCATTCCCGGCCGTGCTGCTGTTCGCCACGCTGCTGCGCCTGTCGTTGAACGTCGCCTCCACCCGCGTGGTGCTGCTCCATGGCCATACCGGGCCCGACGCTGCAGGCAAGGTCATTGAGGCCTTCGGCCACTTCCTGGTCGGCGGCAACTTCGCCGTGGGGATCATCGTCTTCGTGATCCTGACCATCATCAACTTCATCGTCATCACCAAGGGCGCGGGCCGTATCGCCGAGGTGGGCGCGCGCTTCACCCTGGACGCGATGCCGGGCAAGCAGATGGCGATCGATGCGGACCTGAATGCCGGCCTGATCGGCGAAGACGAGGCGCGCAAGCGCCGCGCGGAAGTCTCTCAGGAATCCGACTTCTTCGGCTCGATGGACGGTGCCAGCAAGTTCGTGCGGGGCGACGCCATCGCCGGCCTGCTGATCATGGCGATCAACATCATCGGCGGCCTGATCGTGGGCGTGGCCCAGCATGACATGTCGATGGGTGATTCGGCGCGCGTCTACACGCTGCTGACCATCGGCGACGGTCTGGTGGCGCAGATCCCGGCGCTGGTGATCTCCACCGCCGCGGGCGTGGTGGTATCGCGCGTCTCGACCGACCAGGACATCGGCCAGCAGATTCTCAGCCAGCTGTTCTCCAACCCCAGCGTGCTGTTCCTGACGGCCGGCATCGTCGGCATCATGGGCCTGATCCCCAACATGCCGCACGTTGCGTTCCTGACCCTGGCCGGCGCGCTGGGCTGGGGCGGTTGGATGCTGTACAAGCGGCAAACTGCGGCGGCGGCAGCGGCGGCCGAGGTGCCGCCGCAGGCCGTTACGCAGGCTCAGGCCGCGGCGGCCGAGGCCAGTTGGGACGACGTGTCCATGGTGGACCAGCTGGGCCTCGAGGTCGGCTACCGCCTGATCCCGCTGGTGGATCATGCCCAAAACGGCGAGCTGCTGCACCGGATCCGCAGCCTGCGCAAGAAATTCGCTCAGGACGTGGGCTTTTTGCCGCCGGTCGTGCATATCCGCGACAACCTGGAACTCAAGCCCAACGATTACCGCATCCTGCTGTCCGGCGTGGAGGTCGGCCACGGCGTCGCCATGCCGGGCCAGTGGCTGGCCATCGACCCGGGCGGCGTGACCGTGCAGATCAAGGGCACGCCCACGACCGATCCCGCCTTCGGCTTGCCGGCGCTGTGGATCGACGGCAGCCTGCGCGATCAGGCGCAGGTGGCGGGCTATACGGTGGTGGATGCCGGCACCGTGGTCGCGACGCACCTGAATCACCTGATGCACCGTCACGGTTCCAATCTGCTGGGCCGCCAGGAAGTGCAGCAATTGCTGGACCGCATTGGACGCGACGCGCCCAAGCTGGTCGAGGACCTGGTGCCCAAGACCCTGTCGCTGACGGCGCTGCAGAAGGTGCTGCAGGGCCTGCTGTCGGAAGAAGTGCCGATCCGCGACATGCGCACCATCATCGATACCTTGTCCGAACATGGTCCGCGCCTGGCGGCGCTGGCCGCCGGCACCGGCAGCCAGCCCGACATCAACGAACTGATCGCGCTGACGCGCCGTTCGCTGGGCCGCGCCATTACCCAGCAATGGTTCCCGGGAGAGGGCGAGCTGCGGGTAATCGGCCTGGACGTGAAACTCGAGCGCGTGCTTTCGCAGGCGATGACGACCAGCGGCGGGCTGGAACCCGGGTTGGCCGATACGTTGTTGCGCGAAGCGCAGGCCGCGGTCGAGCGCCAGGAATCGCAAGGCAATGCGCCGGTGTTGCTGGTGTCTCCGGTCTTGCGTGCGCCTTTGTCGCGCTTCCTGCGGCACCATCTGCCGCAGCTGGGCGTGTTGTCGAATACGGAAATACCCGATGAGCGCATGGTGCGTGTTACCGCGCTGATCGGCGGAGGTAATGGGGCATGAAGATAAGCCGATTTTTCGGGGCGAACAGCCGCGATGTGATGCGCCAGGTCCGGCAGGTGCTGGGACCGGACGCGCTGATCGTGTCGAACCGTAGCGTCGATGGCGGCGTCGAGGTGCTGGCTACCGTCGAAGGCGCTTTTGACGATGCCGCCCACGAGCCCGCGCCGCGCCAGGAAGCTGCGCCCGTCCGGCCGCTCGAAGCGCGGCCGCTGCCACCTGCGGGCGCGCCGGCAGGCATGCGCTTCGATGCGTCTGAGCAGGCAGGACGTGCGCCCGCGCCCGTGATGCCCCAGGGCGGATACGCGGCGCCGTCGCGTTCTATCGCCGCATACCAGACCGCTTACGCATCTTCGACACAGCCTGAAGATGAAGCGCCCCAGGCTGCTCCTATAGCGCCCCAGCCGGCGGCGCCCGTGCGGGTTGAATTGCCATCCCTGCCGCCGTTGCGCCAGGTCCCCGCTGATCAGTCCGCCGCATCCGCTGCCGCGCCTGGCGCTCCTGCGGCATCATCCGCGTATGCTGTTGCGCCCGCGGGGCAGGCTCCGGCGGCTGCCGCTGCCTATTCGGGCGTGCCTGCAAGCGCGGCTCCGGCGCCTGCGGCTTATACGCCAGCCACGCCCCAACCGGCGCCTCCGGCTTATACGCCAGCCACGCCCCAACCGGCACCGGCGCCTTACACGCCGGCCGCCCCTCAACCGGCACCCGCGCCTACGATGGCCCGCATGCCGGATGCGCCGTTGCGCCAACCGCCGGTTTTGCCGCCTGCGGCGATGCCGGCTGACGCCGCAGCGGGATTGCAGGACGCCATCAGCGCACTGCGTGGCGCTCTGGAAAGCCGCATGGACGGCCTGCTCTGGGGCGGCCGCCAAGGACCGGGCCGGGAACCCGCGGGCGCGGCGCTGTTCCGCAGCCTGCTGGACGCGGGGTTCAGCACCAAGCTGGTGCGCACCCTGGTGGAGCGCCTCCCGGAAGGAATGACGCCGGAAGCGGCGCTGAGCTGGGCCCGCAACGAGCTGGTGACCCACCTCCCGGTGCTGCGTTCCGAAGATGAGTTCCTGGCCGGCGGCGTATACGCGCTGGTCGGCCCGACCGGGGTGGGCAAGACGACCACGCTGGCCAAGCTGGCCGCGCGTTGCGTGGCGCGCGAGGGCCGCGAGCAGGTCGCGATGCTGACCACCGACAATTTCCGGATCGGCGCGCTGGAACAGTTGCAGATTTACGGGCGCCTGATGGGCGTGCCCGCCCATTCGGTGCGCGATGCAGGCGAGCTGCGCCGCATCCTGGCTGAGTTGGGCAGCCGCAAGATCGTGCTGATCGATACCACTGGCATCAGCCAGCGCGACCGCCAGGTGGCGGAGCAGGCGGCCATGCTGTGCAATGCGGGCAAGCCGGTGCGCCGGCTGCTGGTGCTCAACGCGGCCAGCCAGGGCGACACGCTGGACGAAGTGGCGCATGCGTATCGCAATGGCGTGGGCGAGGATGTCGCCGGCTGCATCATTACCAAGCTGGACGAGGCTACCCGCCTGGGCGCGGCGCTGGATACGGCCATCCGTCATCGTTTGCCGATCCATTACATGTCGGTCGGGCAAAAGGTGCCTGAACACATGGAGCTGGCTCGCGCCGACGTGCTGATCGACCGCGCTTTCTCGATGGTCGAGCGCGCCCGCGCGCTATACACCCCTAGCGAGGCCGACCTGGCGACACTGGTGTCCGCGTCGCGGGAACCCGAAAGTGCGGATCCTGTCCGCAAGCGGCAATTGCTGGCATCGGCCATCTTGCGGCCGCAAGGCGGCGCAGGCTCCATCGAGGCCGCGCAGAATCTGGACGATGCCATTGCCTGGCTTGAAAGCGACCCGGCCTGCGTGCAGGCTCGCGCATCCTGGCGTGGCTATGTCGGGGATGGTTCTGGCGCAGGCCTCGCCGCGCTGGGTGACGAGCCTTTGGCGATGGCGCGCCGCGAATTTTCCTCGGTCTGCGGGCGGCATCTGCTTGCCGTGCACGGCAAAGCCTCCTTGACGGGCGAGGGGTTGCCGGGAGGTGCACTGCTGGGCGCGCTGCTGATGAGCGATCGCGGGACCGCCCTGGCGGCACCTGCGCAGCAGCTAGTGTTGCCGCACGGCATGCTGTCCTCATTCGCGCCGGCGGCGCCCGCCCAGCCGGATGCGGCCCTGGCGTTGCAGACGCGCGTGACCTGGCTGGCCGAAAGACTGGCGCGCGTGCCCGTCGTGCACATGCTGGAAGCCGGCACCGCCGCCTTGTGGCCGACCCTGAGCGAACAAGGCGTCGCCTGGGTGGCGCGTAGCGCCGGCGGCCAGCGTGTCATCCAGGATGACTGCCCGACCAATCTGAATGCCGTGGGCAAGAGCGTGGGCTATCTGCCGGTCGGTCAGCCCGGGGATATGCCGGGGCTGCACACCGTGCAGGGTGGCAAGCGTGTGCCGCTGGCGTTGTGGGCCTCCGGCACGGAAGTGACGTTGCCGGGCCGCAGCGGCGGCGAACCTGTGAGGCTGGTCTGCGCACGCTTGATCGATACGGTCAGCGGCGAGGTGGCGGGACAATTGTTCGGCATGACCAATCTTCCTGCGTCTCAGGCAGACGCCGCTACCGTGGCGCGCTGGCTGGTGTTGCAGGATGAGGCCAAGGCGGGCTTTCGCTATATGGCGAGCGCATGGCAGGCCTTGCCCGCCGTGGATGGCGCTGACGCGTTGGCACGCCAATCGCTGATGGCGGGCCAGATGGGCGCGGCCTGCTGGCAGTTGGCGCATACAGCTGGGGCGGATGTGTTGCGCGCCCCTCTGTCAGGCATCATGGGAACGGACCGCAAGCTGTCCGGCCGTGTGCTGCCGGTGGCCTTGTTGAAGATGTACGCGATGCTGGAGATGACGGCGGCGTAGTGACAATGGCCGCCGTAGTCCAATTGCAGGAGCTCAGGGCTGGAATTCTGGCGGAAGGACGGCGCGTGCGCGGCGTCCTTCCAGTAGCCGATCAATCAGCGCTGATTCGGCCCGTACCGCAGTTCAGCCGGCAACGATAGGCTTGCGGCCAGGGGTGCCACGGGCGCCGCGGCCGCGTGCATCGTACGTGGACGGAGCTCCGCCAGCCGCACCCACATTGCGCAGGGCGTCCAGCGATTGCTGCGTATAGCGCAGGTGAACGTCGATGAGGGCGCCGTTGCGCAGGTTGATTTCGTTGGCGGCCGCCGATTTGCTTAGCAGGGATTGCCACACGCCCGACAGTTGCGGGTGCAGAACGGCTGCTTGTTCGGTGCCGGTGTGCCCAGCCGGCAACCCAATTTCTGCGAGCAGGGAATCACGGACCTGACTCAGATCCACGAGCTTGCGGGCGAGGCCGCCCTTGCGCTCCGTAATTTCCTGCAGCACACCGACGGTTCCCAGCCCCACCAGCACTTCAGTCTCTTCTTCCAGAACGGTCGAGAACTCGGTGATCAGAGTGTCTTCCTGCTGCATGCAGGATTGCAGGGCGTCTACGGTGCTCATGGTCATGCTGCTCGGATCGGAAGGTTGCGGGTTACTTCAACAGGTCTCGGGCGCTGGCGATCAGGCTGTCCGCGATGCGGCCCGTGTCGATCTTGAGCTGACCCGAAGCGATGGCGGCGCGGATGGCGGCCACGCGTTCGACGTTGATGTCATTGGATCCGTTCTGCAGCGCCAACAGCTTGCGCGATGCCGAACTCAGCGCCACCTGCGAGCTGCTGGAGCTGCTGGCGCTGCCGGCGCCATAGGCCTGGGCAACCGCCGAGTCAGCGCGGGGCGCGACGGCGTCAGCCGAAAGGGGGCGGTTGGTGGTGGAATTGATCTTCAAGATTATCTCCGCAGGGCGTCCTGGGTCGGTTGTGCGACGGATTCGCCTACTTATGCCTCTGTAACGGCAGGGCCGGACGGAACTTTAGGGGAGGGCGGTTTCCTGGTGCAATGCAATATGTAACAATAATTACAGTTGTATTTCGACCAGGCCGGCATTGCGCACCACGCCGCTGACCACTTGGCCGCCCGCGGTCCGCACCTGTACGGTGGCGCCCGGCGCAGCGTTGTCCAACGCCTGGCCTTCGCTGCTGACTACGAAACCTTTGCCGCGAGCGTTGATGCGGACATTGGCGCCCCGGATCACCGATTGTGCGTTGCGCAACCCGGAGCCCCGCACCGCTTGCCCGGCGTTGATCCGGTGAACGGCGGTCATGCCTACCACGGTCTGTGGATCCGTGATCGCGCCCGGGGGCAGGGTGACCAGATCGCCGTCCCTAGGGGCGAGGTCGTCCGGTGTCAGGGCCTGTCCGGCGGCAATCATGCGAGCGGCGACGTAATAGTGGCCCGGGACGCTGACTGTCGCCTGGACATAAGCCGTCCATGGTTTGGGCGCGTTGCAACGTATCCCGACCGTCATGCGCGAGCGCAGCTTCATGCCAGATGGCATGAACGGGGACATGGCGTCGCAAGGCGTCAGGCGTTCTGCGCGCGGAGGATCGATCGCTACCGAAGGCTGCCCGGGCAGGCCAGCCAGTTGGTCCAGTAGATAGGTCTGCGCCGCAAGGGCGATGGCCTCGGGAGCCTGAGTCGCCGCTTCCTGTCCCTGCGCGGCAGCCAGGGGCAGCAGCAGGGCGGCCAGGCAGATGGCGCGCGCGCGGAGTCGGGGTGCGGATATTTTCATGATGGAGGAATTGTAGAAGTCCGCGGCATTCGGCAATACGTGAATTGGATGAGAAATGGCGGGTTATTTGGCTGATTGTGTCGCCCCCCCGGCCCCTATGATGCCGTCATCCAATGGGATAACGGTCTGTCCGGTCCCTTGTTTTGTCCGAATTGCAACGCACCAAGGCGCCCCGATGCTAGACAGGCTCAATGAAGATTTCCGGTTTTACCAGCAGGCCCTGGGGCTGCGCGCGCAACGCCAGGAAGTGCTGTCGTCGAACATCGCCAACGCCGATACCCCCAACTACAAGGCGCGCGATTTCGACTTCAAGACGGCCATGGCCAACGCCATGGAAGGCACCAAACGCTTGCCCGATACCTCGCTCACGCTGACGTCCGCGCGCCATATTCCGGCCAAGGCCGTATCCCAGGGGCCGACCGACCTCCTGTACCGCTTGCCGTACCAGCCCAGCATGGATGGAAACACGGTGGACATGGACATCGAACGGGTGCAGTTCGCGGATAACACCCTGCATTACCAAAGCACGATGCAGATGCTGTCTGGCCGTATCCGGACCATGATGGCCGCAATTCAGGAATGATTCTTTAAAGGGAGCGGCAGGCAATGTCCTTGTTGAGCATTTTCGATATCGCTGGTTCGGCGCTCAGCGCGCAATCGCAGCGCATGAACGTGGCGGCCAGCAACATGGCCAACGCCGACAGCGTGGTCGGCCCCGACGGCAAACCCTACCGCGCCCGCCAGGTGGTATTCCAGGTGAATCCCCCGGCCGGTCAGGCGCTGGGCCAGGAGATCGGCGGAGTGCGCGTGGCTGGCGTGGTCGAAGACCAGTCGCCCTTGAAGCAGGTCTATGACCCGCAGCACCCCATGGCCGACGCCCAGGGCTACGTCAGCATGCCCAATGTCGACCCGGTGGCCGAAACCGTGAACATGATCGCGGCCTCGCGCTCTTACCAGGCAAACGTGGAAGTGCTCAACACCGCCAAGGCGTTGATGCAGAAGACCCTGACCATCGGCCAGTCCTAATTTCCGGAACCAGTTAATCCATGACCACTATCGACCAATCGACGAGCAAAACCGGCTTGGGCCTGGCTCAAACTGGCGCCAATAGCAGCAGCACGGCGCAAGGCCTGCAGGACCAGTTCCTGAAACTGCTGGTCACGCAGCTGCAGAACCAGGATCCCCTGAATCCGATGCAAAACGCCGAGCTGACCTCCCAGCTGGCCCAGATCTCCACGGTGGAAGGCATCACCAACCTGAAGAACACCATGCTCGCCATCAGCGGCCAGATCGACGTGTCTCAGTCGATGAACGCCGTGGCCATGATAGGCAAGGGCGTGCTGATCCCTGGTTCCAAGATCAAGTCCGGCGTGGATGCGGAACATCCCGAGGCCCGTGTCGTCACGCCTTATGGTCTGGACCTGCAGGGCGATGCCCAGAAGGTGCAGATCCGCATCTCCGACTCCAACGGCGCGGTCGTGCGCACGATCGAAACGAAGGACCAGAAGCCCGGCGTGTACACGTTGTCGTGGGATGGCAAGAACGATAACGGCGTGGTGCTGGAACCGGGCGCGTACACCGTGTCCGTCCTGGCCACGGATGCCGACGGCAAGAAAGTGAATGCGGAAGTCCTGAGCTACGGCCAGGTCAAGAGCGTCGCGTACTCCACTGAAGGCCTGAGGCTGGATCTGGGCCTGGAAGGCCAGACCAGCATGCTGGACGTGCGCAAGGTGATCGGCGCCTGAAGCTGGCGCAATGCATTGGTGCCGGCGCATGGGCGGCGGCTTCCCCTAGTTAAAGATTAGCGAGAACAAACATGGGTTTCGGACAAGGATTGAGCGGCTTGAACGCCGCGGCGCAGAACCTGGACGTCATCGGCAACAACATCGCCAACTCCGGCACGGTCGGCTTCAAGTCGTCGACTGCGTCGTTTGCTGACGTCTATGCCAGTTCGCGCGTTGGCCTGGGCGTGAAGGTTGCCGGCATCAGCCAGCGCTTCACGGTAGGGGCGGTGAACGGCGGTGGCGGCGAGTACGACATCGCGATCGATGGCGCCAAAGGCATGTTCCGCGTCACCGACCAAAGCGGCGCCGTGATGTACACCCGCAACGGCGAGTTCATGGTCGACAAGAACAACTTCATCGTGAACGCGCAGGGCTATCGCATGACGGGCTATCCGGCGGGCGCGATCGGGGCGAATCCGGTGGAATTGCAGCTTCCGACGGCCAACGTGGCGCCCAAGGCGACGTCGACGGGAACGACCGTGGCGAACCTGGATGCCAATGCGAAGGTCATCTACGAGGTGGATACGCAAACCAAGGCTCCAGTCCCTGGAACGGTCACGTTGGGCGCGGCCCCCGGCACCGTGTATTCCTTCACTCGCGACGCTACCGGCGTCGCCACGCTGGTGGATACGGTTCCCCCGGGTGGTGGGTTGCCCCCCGCCGGTACTTTTACGAATGGTGCGGATAGTGTGGCGGTGAGCGCCACGGGCGTTGTCACCGGCGATCTGTCGAAAATGGCATCGTTCACCGAGTACGTGGCGGCCGTGGTCGAAACCGGCAAGCCGTTCGACCCCAAGCTGTCCAGCACCTACACCAACGCGTCGCCGATGACCGTGTTCGACTCGTTGGGCAATTCCCACCAGGTCATGCAGTACTTCGTGAAGCGTCCGGCGGACGCGGCGGGCAACAGCATCTACGACGTCTATTACACAATGGACGGCCAGGCCATGGCGCCTACCACTGAAGCAGCCGGCGTCTGGGGCAATCCCCAGAAGTTCACGTTCAACAAAGCCGGCGTGATGACCAGCGCGCCGGTGGTGAACCTGTCGTTCGCCGCCCCGGGGGGCGGCGCCACGCCCGCCGATCCGATCAACATCGCGATGAACTACGCAGGCACCACCCAATACGGCAGCGCCTACAAGCTGGTGGCCAAACCTGACGGCTACACCTCGGGTGAATTCAGCGGCATCAACATCGGTGCCGACGGCAGCCTGGTAGCCAGCTACACCAACGGCGAGACCCAGGTCGTTGGCACTATCGTGCTGGCGGACTTTTCCAACCTGCAGGGCCTGCAGCCCGTGGGCAACAACGCCTGGACTGAGACGGCCGCTTCGGGTCAGCCCATCCTGGGCCAGCCCGGCACCAACGGCCTGTCCCGGGTCGTGGGCCAGGCTACCGAAGCGTCCAACGTCGACATGAGCAAGGAACTGGTCAACATGATCATTGCCCAGCGTACCTACCAGGCCAACTCGCAGACCATCAAGACCCAGGACGAAATCATGCAAGTCCTGATGAACCTGAAGTAAGCCCGGCAGGCACGAGAAGACACCGACGGAATAGGCAATGGACCGTATCATCTACACCGCCATGAATGGCGCGGCGCGCATCACCGAGCATCAGGCCGCGCTTTCCAACAATATGGCCAACGTGAACACGGCGGGCTTCCGCGAGCAGATCGCGCTGTACCGTTCCGTGCCCGTCACGGACGGGACGAGTCTGCCCACGCGTGTTTCGACGGTGGCGTCCACGCCGCGCAACAGCTTCCAGATGGGCAATATGCAGACCACGGGCCGGGATCTGGACGTGGCGTTGTCCAGCGAGCGCGGCTGGATCGCCGTGCAGACGCCGCAAGGCGAGGCCTACACCCGCGCCGGCAGCCTGCAGGTCGGCATCAATGGCCTGTTGCAGACCTCTCTCGGTCAACCCGTGCTGTCGGACCAGGGCGGTCCCATCGACGTACCCGACCAGGCTGCGCTGACGATCACCGCGGACGGCACCATTACCGCCATCGGCGCCGGTGACGCGCCGAACAACATTCTGAACCTGGGCCGGATCAAACTGGCCAACCCGCAGAACGAGCAGCTGGTGCACGGCGACGACGGCGTGTTCCGCATGGCGCCCGTCAATGGCCAGCCTGCGCCTCCGGTACCCGCCGACCCCAGCCTGCGGCTGTTGTCGGGCGTGCTGGAAGGCAGCAATACCAATCCGATGGCGGCGATGGTGGGCATGATCGCCAACGCCCGCCGCTTCGAGCAGCAGATGCAGGTGATCCAGCAGTCCGACCGCAACGCCGAGCGCGCCAACGGCATCCTGTCGGTAAGCGCCTGATACGGCAACTGAACTAGAAACAATTTTTGCGCGCGGCCGGGCCGCGACACCAGGAGTACTTCATCATGATGCGTTCGTTGTGGATCGCCAAGACGGGTCTGGAAGGTCAGCAGACCTCCATGGACGTGATTTCGAACAACTTGGCCAACGTTTCGACCAATGGCTTCAAGCGCGGCCGCGCCGTGTTCCAGGACCTGATGTACCAGACGCTGCGTCAGCCTGGCGCCCAGGTCGGCGACGCCACCCAGTTGCCGTCGGGCCTGCAACTGGGTACTGGTGCGCGCGTCGCCGCGACCGAGCGCATCCACACCGCGGGCAACCTGAACAACACCGGCAGCGAGATGGACATCGCCATCAACGGCCGTGGTTTCCTGCAGGTCGAACTACCTGACGGCACCCAAGCCTACACCCGTGACGGTGCACTGCAACGCGACCAGAACGGCCAGTTGACGACCGTCAGCGGCTACGTGATCCAGCCGCCGATGAACATCCCCGACAATGCGCTGTCGATCTCCATCGGCAACGACGGCATCGTTTCGGTTACGCAGCCCGGCGCCGCCGGCATCAACGTACAGATCGGCCAGCTGCAGATCGCCACGTTCATCAACCCCACCGGGTTGCAGAGCGTAGGTGAAAACCTGTATCTGGAAACCGACGCTTCGGGACCCGCCAACCTGTTGCAGCCAGGCGTGGATGGCGCCGGTTCGATCATGCAGAAGTACGTTGAAACCTCCAACGTCAACGTCGCCGAAGAACTGGTCAACATGATCACCACGCAGCGCGCGTACGAAATGAACAGCAAGGCCGTCAAGACCTCGGACGAAATGCTGGCTCGCCTGACTCAACTGTGATGCTTATGTCTGTTCTGCGCCTGGTATCGAGTGCGGCCCTGGCTATGCTGGTGGCCGGTTGCGCCATGATCCCGCCCGAGCCCATCGTGACCGGGCCGACGACGGCGGCGCCGCCGCCTCCGCCTACGGCCATGGCGCAGCCCACGGGCTCGATCTATCAGCCTACGACATACGGCAATTATCCCTTGTTTGAGGACCGCCGGCCGCGCAACGTGGGCGACATCGTCACCATCGTCCTGAACGAGAAGACCAACGCTTCCAAGAACGTCGCCACCAACACCAACCGTAGCGGCAGCGCCTCCCTGGGCATCGCGGCTGCGCCGTCCTTCATGGACAGTTGGGCCAACGCCAACCTGAACACCGACGCCAAGGGCGGCAATGTGTCGCAGGGCAAGGGTGACAGCACGGCGAACAATGCCTTTACCGGCACCATCACCACAACGGTGGTGGGGGTGATGTCCAATGGCAACCTGCAGGTCGCGGGCGAAAAGCAGATCGCCATCAACCGGGGCAGCGAATTCGTGCGCTTCTCCGGCGTGGTCGATCCGCGCTCCATCACCGGCACCAACACCGTGTCGTCCACGCAGGTGGCCGACGCCCGCATCGAGTACCGCAGCAAAGGCGTCATGGACGAAGTCCAGACCATGGGCTGGCTGCAACGCTTCTTCCTGATCGCTTCGCCGTTCTGAACATGAAACAACCGAATCCGATATCCGCCTTGGTGTCCTTGTTGGCGCGCGTCTGCATTTCGGTCGGGCTGGTGGCCGGCGCGGGCGCGGCACACGCCGAACGGCTCAAGGATCTGGCTTCAATCCAGGGCGTGCGGGGCAACCAGCTGATCGGCTATGGCCTGGTCGTGGGCCTGGACGGCAGCGGTGACCAGGTGCGGCAGACGCCGTTCACGCAGCAAAGTCTGACCAATATGCTGTCGCAGCTGGGCATCACCGTTCCGCCCGGCAGCAATATGCAGTTGAAGAACGTGGCCGCGGTCATGGTCACGACCACGCTGCCGGCTTTCGCCCGCCCGGGGCAGACGCTGGACGTGGTGGTGTCGTCCATGGGTAACGCCAAGAGCCTGCGCGGCGGCACGTTGCTGATGACTCCGCTCAAAGGCGCCGACAGCCAGGTCTACGCCATCGCCCAGGGCAATATCCTGGTGGGCGGCGCGGGCGCCTCCGCCGGCGGTTCCAGCGTGCAGATCAACCAGTTGAACGGCGGACGCATCAGCGCCGGCGCCATTGTCGAGCGCGGCGTGCCCACCACGTTCTCGCGCGACGGCTACGTTTACGTGGAACTGAACAACACCGATTTCGGCACGGCGCAGAATGTGTCCATGGCGTTGAACCGCAAGTTCGGCCAAGGCACCGCTACCGCCCTGGACGGGCGCGTGGTGCAGGTCCGTACGCCGATGGACCAGGCGTCGCAGGCGCGTTTCCTGTCGCAGCTCGAAGATTTGCAGGTGACGCGCGCGCCCACCGTGGCCAAGGTCATCATCAATGCGCGCACGGGTTCGGTCGTCATGAACCGTACCGTCATGATCGAAGAGGCCGCCGTGGCGCACGGCAATCTGTCGGTCATCATCAATCGCCAGAACCAGGTGTCTCAGCCTGACACGCCGTTCACCGAAGGGCAGACGGTAGTGGTGCCCAATACCCAGATCGAGGTGCGCCAGGAAAACGGCTCCCTGCAGCGCGTGAGCACCAGCGCCAATCTGGCGGACGTGGTCAAGGGCTTGAACGCCTTGGGCGCCACGCCGCAGGACCTGCTGGCGATTCTGCAGGCCATGAAGACGGCCGGCGCCTTGCGCGCCGAACTGGAAATCATCTGACGGCCATGGCTTACACCAATGATGCGGCGCGCGGCGCCAGCCGGCAGGATTCGGTCTTCGACATGGGCCGCCTGTCGGACTTGAAGCGCGACGTCAAGAAAGATCCTGAGGGGACGGAGCAGCAGAAGCAGGTCGCCAAGCAGTTCGAGGCCCTGTTCCTGCAGATGATGGTCAAGCGCATGCGCGAGGCGACGCCCAAGGAGGGGCTGTTCGACTCGCAGCAGACGCAGATGCTGCAGTCCATGGCGGACGAGCAACTGGCCTTGCATCTGGCGTCGCCCGGCATCGGATTGTCTGGTGCCATCTTGGCGCAGATGCAGCAGGGCAAGCCCGGCGAGCTGGGCGCGGATGCCGTCAAGCGCCTGGGAGAGGGTTCGGATCTCGATTTCCGCTCGGCCGGCTCGCGCGAAGTCTCGGCCCTGTTGAATGTGATGCGCAACAACAGCGCGCAGAACCGGGCGCTGGCCGCCGCGGAAGGCGCGCCCGACCACGTGGTCGCTTTCGTGTCCAAAATGTCGCGCGCCGCCAATCTCGCTTCCCAGCAAAGCGGCGTGCCGGCCCGCCTGATCATGGGCCAGGCGGCGCTGGAGTCGGGCTGGGGCAAGCGCGAGATCAAGCACCAGGACGGCAGCACCAGCTACAACCTGTTCGGCATCAAGGCGGGTTCCAGCTGGAAGGGTCAGGTCGTCAACGTGTTGACCACCGAATACGAAGATGGCGTGGCGAAAAAGGTGACGCAACCTTTCCGCGCCTACGCGTCCTACGAGGAATCGTTCGCGGATTACGCCCGGCTGATCGGCAACAGCCCGCGCTACGAGGGTGTCACGCAGGCGCGAAACGAGATCGAGGCGGCGCGCCGGATCCAGGATGCGGGCTATGCGACCGATCCGCAGTACGCGCAAAAATTGATCGGCGTGATGAGCCAGCTGCGAGGCGCGGCATCCAAGGTGGAAATTTCTCGCCAGATGCTGGAAGGACTCTAAATTCCGATCACCTCCTGCCGTTAATTGGATATCCAGGCATATCAGCGGTTAAATACGGGGCATTGTCAGCATGAACATGTATAAATTGGCACTGGGCGGGCTGAACGCCGCTCAGGCAGGCTTGGCCACCACCAGCCACAATATCAACAATGCCACCACGGCCGGGTACAACCGCCAGCGCGTCATGGTTTCGACCGCCGGCGCTCAGGCCACCAGCAACGGCTTCATCGGCCGTGGCGTGCAGGTCGACACGGTCGTGCGCAGCTACGACAGTTTCCTGTACAAGCAACTGGTCGGCGCGCAGGGTAGCGGCGCCCAGCTTCAGACCCAGTTCGACCAGGTCTCGCAGATCAATAATCTGTTTGCTGACCGCACGGTGGGCATCGCTCCCGGCCTGACCAATTTCTTTACCAGCATGAACACGGTCGCCAGCAAGCCGGCTGACCCGGCCGCACGCCAGGATCTGTTGGGAAAAGCCAATAGCCTGGCCACGCAGATCCGTTCGGCTTATTCGGAAATGCAGAACCAGCGCATGGGTTTGAATGCGCAGATCACGACCACGGTCGACCAGGTCAACAGCTATCTGTCGCGTATCGACGACTTGAATCAGCAGATTTCGCTGGCGACGGGCAAGGCTGGCGGCAGCCCCCCGAACGATCTCCTGGATCAGCGCGACCAGGCGGTGATGGAACTGAACCAGCTGGTGGGCGTCACCACCTACGAACAAGGCGACAAGATCAGCATTTCGCTGGCCAACGGTGGCCAGGCGCTGCTGTCGGGCAATACGATCTACCCCTTGCAGGCGGTGTCTTCGTCCCAGGATACTAGCCGTACTGTCATCGCCTACACCTTGCCTGCTGGCACCGGCAAGACGGTTGCGGTGGAATTGAATGATGCGGAAGTGACCGGCGGCAAGCTCGGCGGCCTGCTCCAGTTCCGGGCATCGTCCCTGGACGTCATGCAGAGCCAATTGGGCCAGATGGCGGTAGGCCTGGCTTTGTCCTTCAACGAACAGCATAAGCAAGGGCTCGACCAAAGCGGCAAGCCCGGCACGGACTTCTTCGGCATCAGCAACCCGCAGGGCGTGCCGAACGCGAACAACAAGGGCAACGCGCAGATTTCCGGTCAGTTCACCGATCTGAACAACATCAACGCCAAAGACTACGAAATCTCGTTCGATGGCAGTTCTTACCGGGTGTTGCGCATGCCGGAAGGCACGCAAGTCTACAACGGCCCGGCCACCGGCACGCCGCCCTCGGCGACGCTCGACCTGCGGTCCGAAATGGGCGTGACCTTGACGATCGACGCACCGCCTCAGGCGGGTGACAAGTGGTCCTTGTCCCCCACGCGCGACGCGGCCCGCGACCTGCAAGTGCTGATCACGGATCCCGACAAGATTGCCGCGGCTGACGCCGCCGGCGGCGACAGCAACGGCAAGAACGCCCTGAAGCTGGCTCAACTGCAAACTGCAAAGGTGTTGGGCCGCGGCACGATGAACATTACCGAGATGTTCTCCCAGGTGGTCAACACCGTTGGCGTGCAGACCGCGCAAATCAAGACTGCTGCCATCGCGCAGGGGAATCTGATCGCGCAGAAGACCGCAGCGCAGCAGGCCGTGTCGGGTGTCAACTTGAACGAAGAGTACGTCAGCCTGTCGCTGTACCAGGAACAGTATCAAGCCAGCGCCCGCATCATTGATGTGGCCAGCACCATGTTCGACACGTTGCTGGGTCTGCGCGGCTGATCGAATCATTGACTCGTGACCAATAAAGATAAATCCGGAGCTTCACCATGCGCCTGAGCACCTCGATGATGTACTCGAATGGCCTGAAGGGCGTTCTCTCTCAGGAATCCGACATGAACCGCCTGGTCGAACAGGTGGGCAGCGGCCGCAAGTTCCTGAGTCCGGCGGATGATCCGCTGTCGGCGTCGCTGGCGATCAACGTCGCCCAGACGCAGGCAATGAACTCCACCTACCAGCTGAACCGCAATACTGCCAAGACCAACCTGTCCCAGGAAAACAACATCCTGGATTCGGTTACGACCGCGCTGACTGATGTGCGCACCCGGGTGATCAATGCAGGCAACGGCACGTTCGCGGACAGCGACCGTCAATCCCTGTCGACGGCCCTGAAGAGTGCGCGCGACGCCTTGCTCGGCCTGGCGAACAGTACGGACGGCAACGGTCAGTACCTGTTCTCAGGCTACCAGGGCGGACAGATTCCTTACGCGCAAGACGCCACGGGCAAGATCGTGTATAGCGGAGCCACCGGCGAACGCACCGTGCAGATCGACCAGTCGCGCCAGGTTTCCTCCAGCGACATTGGCAGCGACGTGTTCAGCCGGGCCAACCCTGGTTCGCAAGCCTACGTCAGCACCGCTGCGGCGGCGAACACCGGCACCGCCCAGTTCAGCACCGTATCGGTGACGCCCGGCAGCGCCAACATCGGCAAGAATTTCAGCTTGCAGTTTGAAGCGGACCCGGCCACGGGCACCATGGGCTATCGGGTGACGACGACGGATCCGAACGCGAATCCGCCGGTTCCGCCTGTGATCACGCCGATGCCGCCTGCAGCTCCCACGGCTTATACCGAGGGCTCCGCGATCGATCTTGGCGGAATCTCGGTGGTAATCAAGGGGGCTCCCCAGAACGGTGACGTGATCAACGTGGAGAGCATCCAGTCGGCCGACGTGGACCTGTTCAATACGCTTGACAGCCTGATCAAGGTGCTCGATTCCCCCATCGCGGGCGACGAGGTTGCGCTTGCGAGGCTGAACAACGAATTGGCGACCGCCAATAAGAAACTGGCGAGCAATTTCGACAATGTGCAGACCGTGGCGGCGTCTGTCGGCGCCCGCGTGAATGAAATTGAAGCGCTGGACGCGACCGGCACGAACAAGGGCCTGTCCTATAGCAAATCGCTGTCCGATCTCGAAGACCTGGATTACTACGCGGGCGCTAGCCAGCTTGCGCTGCGCCAGGTGGCGTTGCAAGCGGCCTCGGCTGCGTTCATGACCATCCAGGGATCGAGCCTGTTCAGCCGCAAGTAGCAATGCGGTAGGTCCAAAAGCGCGCCCTCGGGTGCGTAGAGTTGCGCCTTTGCGGACGCTACTGGCCAGGGGCCGGGGCGTCCGTGTGTGCGTGCAGGGTAGGAAATTGTCGTCTCACATTGCTTAACGCTCGGATATTCCATGCTTGTCAACTTGAAAGTCCGCACCTGTCTCGTTCTGGTGTTGCTGCTCTTCACGGGCGCCATGTTCATATCCAATGGCGTGGCGTGGATGGGGCTGAACTCGAGCAATGAGAAGCTGGAGCGGGTCAACGACGCCTACTCCACGCAAGCCTCGCAACTGAACCGTGCCTACATCCTGTTCCTGCGCGGGCGCTTGTTGCTGGCGACTTCCCTGATGGATCTGCAACAAGGAAAGACCGAACAGGCGATCTCGCAGGCCAAGCGTGCGGAAGGCTTGATGCAGGAGGGCGCCCAGGCGCTGGATGCGTACCGCAAGGCACCGCGTCTGGAAGGCTCGGATGCACTGAATCAAAAGCTGGAAAGCGCCTACAAACAGTTCGACGGCGTGGTCAAGCGTCAGGCGGCCGCGTTGTCGACCATGGCCGTGCAGGATTACCTGGACCTGAACGATGCCGGCAGCGCAGCGAACACCGCGCTGAGGGAAGCGGTGGGCGGTGTGCTGGCGCATATCGACTCCACCACCGACGAGCTGGTGGTGCAGGCCGAGACGGCCCACGGCGTGTCGCGCACGGTCACGATCGTGATGCTGGCGATCGCTCTGGCCCTGGCAGTTGGGTGCTGGCTGTTCATCAGCCGGACCGTGCTGCGCCCGCTGCGTGAAGCAGGGGATCATTTTGAAAAGATTTCGGCCGGCGATTTCACCGGTCGCATCGATGTGCGCAGCACCAACGAGATCGGCCAGTTGTTTGGCGCGATCAAGCGTATGCAGGAAAGCCTGACCCGCACCGTGGCGCTGGTGCGCCGTGGCGTGGACGAGATCAACGTGGGCTCGCGCGAGATCTCGGCGGGCAACACGGACCTGTCCAGCCGCACTGAGCAGCAGGCGGCTTCGCTGGAGGAAACCGCGGCCTCGATGGAAGAGCTGGCGTCGACCGTGAAGCAGAACGCGGACAACGCGCGCCAGGCCAATCAGCTGGCGGCCAGCGCGTCCGACGTGGCGGAGCGCGGCGGTTCGGCTGTGTCGGAAGTGGTCAGCACGATGCAAGGCATCTCGGCCAGCTCGCGCAAGATCTCCGAGATCGTGTCGGTGATCGACGGCATTGCCTTCCAGACCAATATCCTGGCGCTGAACGCGGCTGTGGAAGCGGCTCGCGCGGGCGAGCAGGGAAAGGGCTTTGCCGTGGTGGCAGGCGAGGTGCGCTCGCTGGCGCAGCGCAGCGCCCAGGCGGCCAAGGAAATCAAGGGCCTGATCGAGGATTCGGTGAGCAAGGTCGGCGCGGGCTCGCAGCAGGTGGAGCGCGCGGGCGCAACGATGCAGGAGATCGTGGCGTCGGTGAAGCGCGTGACGGACATCATGGGCGAGATCTCGGCGGCGTCGGAAGAACAGTCCAGCGGCATCGACCAGGTGAACCGCGCGGTGTCGCAGATGGACGAGGTGACGCAGCAGAACGCGGCGCTGGTGGAAGAGGCTGCAGCGGCTGCAGGGTCTCTGCAAGAGCAGGCGCAGCGCCTGGCCGAAGCAGTATCCGTGTTCAAGATCAATGCGGGCGAAGTGATTGAAGTCCCCGCGCAGCAATTGGCGTCGCAACGCGCCGCGCCGCGCATGCCGGCTCCGTCCGCGCCGCAGGCAGCAGCGGCAAGCAAGGTGTCCACCGAACCTGCCAAGGCAGAAGCGCCTCAGCCGGCGGAACCTGCGCCGAAGGCGGCGCCTGCGCCCCGCCTGACGCAGGTCGCCCGACCCAAGCCAGCGCCGGAAGCAGCCACTACCGTTCGTCCGCTACGCCGGCCGGCCAGCCGCCCGACGAGTGCCAAGGATGCCACGCCTGCGGCGCCAGCCGCCAGCCGACGTCCAACGCCTGTGGCGGACGACGATTGGGAGTCTTTCTGACGGAGGGATCCGTCAGCGCAGCACACGCAGTAAAGCTACCCCCTATTTACGGCTTGGCGGCATGAATGCCGCCGGGACGACTACCGGAATATACGGAAATGTTTAGCAATCTGAAGGTGCGCACGGGCTTGATGCTCGCCCAGTTGGCCGTGGCGCTGGCCGCGCTGGTGTCCATTGTCCTGGGCTGGAACAGCATGCGTTCCAACTCCGAGGCGATCAATGCGCTGGACACCTTGAGCGTGCAGCAGGCGAATCTGATCAAGGACGCTTACACGCAGATGTTGCGCGCGACGATACGCGCCGACATCGCCGCCGCGCAGCGGGCCACAGGCGACGCCAACGGCGCCAGCGAGAACACGCGCACGGTGCAGCAGCTGGTCGCCGACGCCAAGAAGAAGATGGAAACCTTCAAGGCCATCCCGAAGACTACGGCGCTAGGCAAGAGCGCCGAAGGCGATCTTATTTCGTCCTTCAACGGGTTCGCCGACGCGCTGCAGGCCATGATGTCGGCCTTGGACAAGGGCGATTCGGCGGCTTACCTGGATCTGAAGAACACCAGGGCCGGCGCCGCGAGTGGGGCATTCTCGAAGCAACTGACCGAATTTGCCAAGGACATCACCTCCTATAGCGAAGAGATGGTGTCGTCTTCGCGTTCGCAGGCGGCGACGATGGCGATTGTGTACGTCGCGCTCGCCGTGCTGATCTTGGCCGTATGGATGGGAGCCTTCCTGTTCATGAACCGCGTGGTGCTGCGTCCCTTGCGCGCTGTCAGCGACAGTTTCGATAAGATCGCCGGCGGCGATCTCACCGTGCGCGTGGACGCGACCTCCACCAATGAGATCGGCATGCTGATGGCGGCGGTCAAGCGCATGCAGGAAAGCCTGACGCGCACCGTGGCGTCGGTGCGTCGCGGAGTGGATGAAATCAATGTGGGTTCGCGGGAGATTTCCGCGGGCAATACGGATCTCTCCAGCCGCACGGAGGAACAGGCGGCTTCTCTGGAGGAAACCGCCGCCTCGATGGAACAGTTGGCTTCGACCGTCAAGCAGAACGCGGACAACGCACGCCAGGCGAACCAGTTGGCCGCCAGTGCCTCGGACGTGGCCGAGCGTGGCGGTTCGGCGGTGTCGGAAGTGGTCAATACCATGCAGGAAATCTCTGCCAGCTCGCGCAAGATTTCTGAAATCGTGTCGGTGATCGATGGCATTGCGTTCCAAACCAACATCCTGGCGCTGAACGCCGCGGTGGAGGCTGCGCGTGCGGGCGAGCAGGGCAAGGGTTTTGCCGTGGTGGCGGGCGAGGTGCGCTCGCTGGCGCAGCGCAGCGCCCAGGCGGCCAAGGAAATCAAGGGCCTGATCGAGGATTCGGTGAGCAAGGTCGGCGCGGGCTCGCAGCAGGTGGAACGCGCGGGCGCAACGATGCAGGAGATCGTGGCGTCGGTGAAGCGCGTGACGGACATCATGGGCGAGATCTCGGCGGCGTCCGAAGAACAGTCCAGCGGCATCGACCAGGTGAACCGCGCGGTGTCGCAGATGGACGAGGTGACGCAGCAGAACGCGGCGCTGGTGGAAGAGGCGGCTGCCGCCGCAGGTTCGCTGCAGGAACAGGCCGAACGCCTGGCCGAAGCGGTGGCCGTGTTCAAGATCAATGCGGGCGAAGTGATCGAAGTCCCCGCGCATCAGTTGGCGGGGCGACGCCCGGCGGCGCGCGTGGCTGCCCCGGTTGCTCCCTCCGCCCCGGCGGCGCAGGCGGACGCGCCCGCGGCAGAGGCCAAGGCGGTACCGGCCGTGCGTTTGACGCATTCCGCGCGGGCCAAGCCGGCTGCGGCCGAAGGGGCGACTGCGGCACGGCCGCTGCGCCGTCCCACTGTGCGTCCGGCCGCTGCGCCAGCGGCGAAGCCCGCGACGACGCCAAGCCGCCGATCGGCGCCTGCGGATGACGATTGGGAATCTTTCTGACACCGGCCTTGCCGGTAAATGGGTAGGGTATGCGAGGCTATATACATCTTCTGGCAACGGCCGTGTTGGCGGTCTTTCTGGTTGGCTGCGCGGCGACCGGGCACAATTTCGACCCGGACAAGCTGTCGACCTTGACCCCTGGGCAAACGACGCTGGAAGAGGCCTCTCGTGCGCTGACCGCCCCGCCCGACAAACTCTATAAGCAGACCGACGGTACGCTGCTCGCGCTCTGGGCCTTCAAAATCACCTTCGTCGCGGACGGCTTGTACAGCCGCAAGGAAGCGCTGCTGCAGTTCGGCCCGGATGGCCGGCTGCTGCGCCTCGTCGACAGCACCAATATCTTGCTGGAACCCTGGGAACGCCAGAAGCTGCTGGGACCCGCGTCTGTGCCTGACCTGCGTCAGGATATGGCGCCGCCCGCTGCGGCTCCCGAGGTGCAGACCATCTACATACCGGGTCCGGGTGAACCGGCCGGCTTGCAGCCTCAGGGCAAATAACGCCCTGTAGTCCAGCGGGGAGCATCGCGGCGCGCGCCGCGATGTACGTCGCCCGGAGTTCGTGCCTCGTGTAACAAGGCATGTCCACCGGGTGGTTTTTCATTTGGTCAGAGTAGTTCCTGAGGGATGGGGAAATAATATGGAAGCGAGTCTCGAGTCCGGTACGAAATCCGGAAAAGTCGGCAAGAAGAAGGCCGCGCGCGCACCCAAGGTGAAGCGCAAGCTGCGGTTGCGCGATGCCCGCGTCGGCACCATGTTGCTGTGGGTCATGGCGTTTTTCGCCGTGTTGATCGCGGCGGTGGGCGGTCTGGCCGCGTATTTCCTGCAGAACAACTATGAGTCGATCCGCGAAGTCAATGCCTTGACCGAGCGTGCGAAGCAGGTCGAAGTGATCAACAGCGACATGTTGCGCGCGCGCGTTGCGCTGATGGTCGCCGCGCGCCACCTGCAGGAATCCGGTTGGGGCAGCGGCGAGAACTCGGCCCGCGATGCCGCGGCGGCCTTGAAGGGCGCAACGGACCTGCTGACCGGCGTGCGTAGCCGCTTCGCCGATTTCCAGAAGAACATGCTGCAGGACGATACGGGCCGTCAGTTGTCGATGAACCTGGTCCGTCGTTATCGTTCGTACATCGACGATGGCGTGGATACCATGGTCGAAGCCCTGCGCAGCGAAGACTATTCCACCTTCTACATGGTGAACAACGAGTACGGCACGCCGCGTAGCGCAGCCTTCATCGAGGCGCTCAGCGAGTTCGGCAAGTACATCGGCGACCAGCAGCAGGAGACGATCAACGAGGCGGAAGCCAACTTCAACCTCGCCATGGTGGCGGTGGGCGTCGCCGTCGGTCTGGCGGTGTTGCTGATGATTCTGGCGCGTCTGGTGTTTGGTCGCCTGGTGGTGCGCCCCTTGGTGGAAGCCGGCCAGCATTTCGACAAGATTGCTGCCGGAGACTTGACCAGCCGCGTGGAAGTGCGTTCGCACAACGAGATCGGCCAGTTGTTCGCCGCACTCAAGCGCATGCAGGAAAGCCTGACTCGTACGGTGTCCGCGGTACGCAGCGGCGTGGACGAAATCACGGTGGGCTCGCGCGAGATTTCCGCCGGCAACACGGACTTGTCCAGCCGCACGGAAGAGCAGGCGGCTTCGCTGGAGGAAACCGCGGCCTCGATGGAAGAGCTGGCGTCGACCGTGAAGCAGAACGCGGACAACGCGCGCCAGGCCAATCAGCTGGCGGCCAGCGCGTCCGACGTGGCGGAGCGCGGCGGTTCGGCTGTGTCGGAAGTGGTCAGCACGATGCAAGGCATCTCGGCCAGCTCGCGCAAGATCTCCGAGATCGTGTCGGTGATCGACGGCATTGCGTTCCAGACCAATATCCTGGCGCTGAACGCGGCTGTGGAAGCGGCGCGCGCGGGCGAGCAGGGCAAGGGTTTTGCCGTGGTGGCGGGCGAGGTGCGTTCGCTGGCGCAGCGCAGCGCCCAGGCGGCCAAGGAAATCAAGGGCCTGATCGAGGATTCGGTGAGCAAGGTCGGCGCGGGTTCGCAGCAGGTGGAGCGCGCGGGCGCAACGATGCAGGAGATCGTGGCGTCGGTGAAGCGCGTGACGGACATCATGGGCGAGATCTCGGCGGCGTCCGAAGAGCAGTCCAGCGGCATCGACCAGGTGAACCGCGCGGTGTCGCAGATGGACGAGGTGACGCAGCAGAACGCGGCGCTGGTGGAAGAGGCTGCAGCGGCAGCGGGGTCTCTGCAAGAGCAGGCGCAGCGCCTGGCCGAAGCGGTGGCCGTGTTCAAGATCAACACGGGTGAAGTGATCGAGGTCCCCGCGCACCAGTTGTCGGGCGGTTATGCCGCGCCGACGCTGACGCAGGCTTGATGCCCGTCTTCTAACGTCTGCAACAGGACCGCGGCCGCGCTGATGCGCGGCCGCGGTCCATGTGCTTTACGCCTTGGTGTGCGCAAAATTCATGCGCACGTTAAGTTTTCGAAAATTTGGTCGTTAACAACAATAACGCCTGAAAAGGGCGGTGAACAGTGTTCGAAAACGCGGGGGCCATGCCGTCCCGGAGCCTGACGAACCTGGCGGGGGAACACGTCTATGCGGGGCGTCAGATCCGGTTTGCTCGCCGATATTCATTCGCTGCTCGACATGATGTACCCGGAGACAAGCTGTGCGCGTCAACCTACCTGTCCACAATGTAGAAACCAAGCTGCGCGAGGATCAATACCTGATCTCGCGTACTGATACCAAGGGCCGGATCGTCTATGCGAACCCGGCCTTTGTCGAAGTCAGCGGTTTTTCCCGAGAAGAGCTCATCGGCAAGCCGCACAATATCGTGCGTCATCCCGACATGCCGCCCGAAGCCTACGAAGATCTGTGGGAAACGCTGCAGGCCGGAGAGTCCTGGCTGGGGCTGGTGAAGAACCGGCGCAAGGACGGCGGTTACTACTGGGTGCTGGCCAACGCGACGCCCATCGTCGAAAACGGCGAGGTCGTGGCGTATTCCTCGGTGCGGGTGCGCCCCTCCGAAGAACAGATCGAAATGGCTGAGGATTTGTATGCCCGCATTCGCGAGGGCACGGCCAAGGGCGTGCGCATCCTGCGCGGGCGTCCCGTGCGGGCAGGCTGGCGCCGCGGCGTGGACGTGCTGGCATTTCCGTTCCGGCGCAATGTCCGCAGCCGCATGCTGCGCCACGCGCTGCTGTCATCGGCAATCATGGCCGGCGCCGGTATTTACGGCCTGCGGGCCAACTGGGCGGAACTGGGCACCTTGGGCGCGAGCGTCGGCTGCGCGGCCATCGCGCTGGGCGTTATCGCCATCTTTGGCATGGGCTGGCGCCTGTCGCGCTCGCTGCTGGATCCGATGGTGGATGCGGCCAATATGGCGCGTCAGGTCGCCGCTGGCAATCTGACCACGCAGATCGTGGCGGATTCCGACGATGAAGTCGGAAGCTTGAAATTTTCGCTCGATGTGATGCGCAAGAGCCTGATCGGGATCGCGCAGGATGTGTATCGCGGCATCGAGGGTACGACCCATGCCGCGGCGCATATCGCGCGCGGCAACCAGGAACTCGCGGGCCGTACCGAAGGCCAGGCGGCGTCCTTGCAGCAGACCGCGGCCAGCATGGAACAGCTGACCTCCACGGTGCGGCAGAACGCGGACAATGCGCGACAGGCCAATCAGCTGGCCGCCAGCAGCATGGAAGTGGCGCGCAAGGGCGGTGTGGCGGTCGGGCAGGTGGTGAGCACCATGCACGGCATTTCGGACAGTTCCCGCAAGATTGCCGACATCGTCAGCATCATCGAAGGCATTGCATTCCAGACCAACATCCTGGCGTTGAACGCTGCCGTGGAAGCGGCTCGCGCCGGAGAGTCGGGCAAGGGCTTCGCGGTGGTGGCGGGCGAGGTGCGCAGCCTGGCGCAGAAGAGCGCCCAGGCAGCCAAGGAGATCAAGGGCCTGATCGAAGACTCGGTGGAACGCGTGACCGAAGGCTCCCTGCAGGCCGAGCAGGCGGGCGCGACGATGCAGGACATCGTGGCCGCCGTGCATCGTGTCACCGACATCATTGGCGAGATTTCGCAGGCCTCTCAGGAACAGTCCAGCGGCATCGAGCAGGTGGATACGGCGGTGTCGCAGATGGACGTGATGACGGTGCAGAACACCGCGCTGGTCCAGGACCTGGGCGGCGCGGTGGTCCAACTGGGCAACCAATCCGGCGCGCTGCGCGAGACGATCCGGGTGTTCCGTCTTACCGGGCAGCAGTGATCGGGCGCGGGGCGGTGTCACACACCGCCCCGGCGGTCTCCATGAGTCCAGTCCTACTTGCCCGCCAGGGCGTCGGCGACGCGGCTCATCGCGGTGAGGCCGGATTCGAACAGCGATTCCAGGAAGGGCCCGGCGTGCGGCAGGACGACCGCCAGAATGGTGACGCCGATGATGAGCGTCACGGGAAATCCGATCGAGAACACGGATAGCTGCTGCGCCGCACGGTTCAGGATGCCCATGGCCAGGTTGATGGTCAGCAGCGCGCAGATCAGGGGCAGGGCCAGCAGCAGACCCGATACGAATATGGTCTTGCCCCATTCCACCACCACGCCAAAGCCGTTCTGATGCAACTGGATCATGGCGACGGGCAAGGTGTCGAAGGAGCGGACCAGCGCCGCCAGGACCAGCAGATGGCCGTCCAATGCCAGGAATGTCAGCATCGCAATGATGTTGAACAGGCGCGACAGCACCGCGGTATTGGCGCCGGAGCTCGGGTCGAAGAACGACGCGAACGACAGGCCCATCTGCAGGCCGACGAATTCACCGGCGGTCTGCACGGCGGCGAACACCAGGCGCATGGTGAATCCCAGCGCGATGCCGATCAGCACCTGCTGCATCACCATCCACAATCCGGCAAACGAACCGGGCGCAATGGGCGGCACGGGATCGAGCGCCGGACTGATCGCAACGGCCAGGACGAAGGACAGCCCGACCTTGACCTTGATGGGAATCAGCGATTCCGAGAACAGCGGGGCGGTGCCCACGAGCGCCAGAATGCGCACGAACGGCCAGAGAAACTGGCCGATCCAGCCGTTGAGCTGCTCGAGCGTGAAGGCGATCATGGGGAAAGGTCCGGTGTCCGGCGGCAGGCGCCGCTCAGGACACCAGCATGGGGATCTGGCCGATCAGCTGCCGTATGTAGTCGACCATGACGCCGATAAGCCAGGGACCGAGCAGCACCAGCACGCCGCACATGGCCAACAGCTTCGGAATGAACGACAACGTCATTTCGTTGATCTGCGTGGCGGCCTGGAAGATGCTGATGACCAGGCCCACCACCAGTGTCACGAGCAGCAAGGGCCCAGCCATCGCAAGCACGATCTTCATAGCCTGGTAGGTCATGGTCATGACGGTTTCGGCGGTCATGGCGATTCTCCTCCAGGCGTTATTGATAGAAGCTCTGGGCCAGGGAGCCCATGAGCAGGTTCCAGCCGTCGGCCAGCACGAAAAGCATCAGCTTGAAGGGCAGGGCCACCGTCACCGGAGGAACCATCATCATGCCCAGCGCCATCAGCACGCTGGCGACGACCAGGTCGATGATGAGGAAGGGAATGAAGATGGTGAAGCCGATCTGGAAGGCGGTCTTGAGTTCGCTGGTGATGAATGCCGGCACCAGGATGCGCAGAGGCACCTGAGTAGGGTCTTCCAGGGCGGGCTGCTTGGCCAGGTTGGCGAACAGCGACAGATCGTTCTCGCGCGTCTGGTGCAGCATGAAGGTGCGCAGCGGCGCGGCGGCGCGCTCGACGGCTGCCTCGAACTGGATCGAGCCTTCGGACAGCGGCTTGTAGGCGTCGGTGTATATCTTGTCGAATACCGGCGACATCGTATAGAAGGTCAGGAACAGCGCCAGGCCGATCAGCACGTGGTTGGGCGGCGACATGGCCGTTCCCATGGCGCTGCGCAGCAGGCCCAGCACGATGATGATGCGGGTGAAGCCCGTCATCATGAGCAGCGCGGCGGGCAGGAACGACAGCGAGGTCATCAGCAGCAGGGTCTGCATGCTGAGCGAATAGGTTTCGGAACCGTTCGGACCCGGCGTTGCGGTCAGCGCGGGCAAGGTGGCCTGCGCGACGACACCCGCGGGAAACAGGGCCAGGCCTAGCAGGGCGGCGGCGCCGAGCAGGTGTAGCGCGCCGGGCCGGGCGCGGACGGGTGTCGTGCTGGTGAGCAAACTCATGGGTGTCGCTTGGAGGGCGCGGCAGCGCTAGCGGCGCTTGAGCGCCTGGCCCAGCTTGGCCGCGAAGGCGGCCGCGGGCAAGGTCGAAGCCTCCGGCAGTTGGCCGGCGGGCAGGGTATGCAGGGTATTGAGCTGGTTCGGGCCGACGCCCACCACCAGCCAGGTGTTCTCGACTTCCACCACCACGATGCTCTGGCGCGGACCGACGGGCAGGCTTGCGACCTGCCGCAACAGGCTGCCGCCGCCGCGCTGTGTCAGCCCGGCGCGGCGCGCCAGCCAGGCCGAGGCCAGGATGGCGGCCACGACCAGGATCAGGCCGGCAAAGACGCGCAGGAGGGCGGAATCGTCCATGACGCCAGGATCAGCGGCGGTTGTTCAAGCGGTTGATCCGCTCGGACGGCGTGATGATGTCGGTCAGGCGGATACCGTACTTGTCTTCCACGACCACGACTTCGCCCTGGGCGATCAGGTAGCCGTTGACGAAGATGTCCATCGGCTCGCCTGCCAGGCCGTCCAGCTCGACCACGGAACCCTGGCCCAGCTGGAGCAGGTTCTTGATGGTCAGGCGGGTGCGGCCCAGCTCGACCGTCAGCTGGACGGGTACGTCCATGATCAGGTCGATATCCGCGCCCGCGCCGCCGGTGGCGCCGGCCAGGGGTTTGAATACGGATTGCGCGGCAGGTTGGGCGGCTGCGGCAGGAGTGGCAGGCGCCGCCGCTGCGGGAGCCGGCGCGGCAGCGGGCGCCGCCGCACTGGTCTGCTCGGCCATGGCTGCGGCCCAGTCGTCCTGGGGCTTCAGGCCGTCGGCCTGGGTGGGCGGATTGGCGCGGGATTGTTCGGCGAGCGCGTCGGCCCAGTCGTCGGCCGGGGACGAGCCGGTACCGGGCTCGTTCTTGTCAGTCATGGTCAGAGGCCTCGTTGGATTCTGTATCGTGGGTAAACATGTTCTGTACGCGCAAGGCGTACTGGCCATTGAAGACGCCGTAGCCGCAATCCATCAACGGCACGCCGTCGACGCTGGCGACTATGGTTTCGGGTACGGTCACGGGAAGGACGTCGCCGACTTTCAGGCTCATCAGTTCGCGGATCGACGAGGGAATGCGGGCAAATTCCGCAACCACGTCGATATCGGCGCTGCGCACCTGGCGCGAGAGCTGCTGCGCCCAGCGCTGGTCCACTTCTTCGAGTGTGGTTTCCTGCAGCGGGCGCGTCAGCAGATCGCGCACCGGTTCGATCATGGAATAGGGCAGGCAGATGTTCAGGTCGCCGCCGGTCGCGCCGAATTCGATGTGGAACGAGGTGACGACCACCACTTCATTGTTGCCGGTGATGCTGGCGAACTTGGTGTGCATCTCCGAGCGCACGTACTCGAATTCGATCGGGTAGACGGGATCCCAGGACTTGCCGTAGCTTTCCAGGGTCAGGTTGAGCAGGCGCCGGATGATGCGCTGTTCGGTCGTGGTGAAGTCCCGGCCTTCGACGCGCGTGTGGTAGCGGCCATCGCCGCCGAACAGGCTGTCGATGACCAGGAACACCAGGTTCGGATCATAGGTGAAGAGGGCCGTGCCGCGCAGGGGCTTCATCTGAATCATGTTCAGATTGCTCGGCACGGGCAGGTTGCGTTCGAAATCCGCGTACTTCTGGATCTTGATCGAACCTACGGTAATGTCGGCGCTGCGGCGCATGAAGTTCAGCAGCACATGGCGCATCTGCCGGGCGAAACGCTCGTTGATGAGCTCCAGCGTCTGCATGCGGCGCCGCACGACGCGGTCCGGCGAACTCAGGTCGTAAGCGCGGGCGCCGGCGTTCGGGTCCGCGGCGGTAGTTTTGCTGTCGCTTTCGCCGGTGACGCCCGCCAACAGCGCATCAACCTCGTCCTGCGAAAGAAATGCCTCGTAGGCCATGCTTATTGCACCACGAACGCCGTGTACAGTACGTCGGTGACATACTGGCCGTCCGGCAGGGGCGAGAAGGGGCGATTCACGGCCTGCTTGATCGCGTTGGCCATGTCGGTCTTGCCTTGCTGAGTCTGCACGCCGGTGGGCGATTGCGACGACAGCACCATCAGGATGCGGCTGCGCACTTCAGGCATGTACTTTTCGAGGCGCGTACGGGTCTGCTCGTCGCTGACGCGCAGCGTCAGGCCCACATGCATGATGCGTTCCGTATCCGGATTTTGCAGCGTGACGGTAAAGGGTTCGATCGGCACGAAGATCGGAGCGGGCACGGCGACCGGGTTGGCCGGCGGCGCGACAAAGGTGGTCGGGGTGGCTTGCGGGCCTTGTTCCGGCTGACCCGGCTGGCCGGGTTGGCCAGGCTGTCCGGCGGGCACTTGACCGACGCCGAGCTGCACGGTTGCGCTGTTCTGCGGCTGCATCCGTTGGGTGATGAACCAGGTGGCGCCGGCGCTGGCCGCGGCAACGATGAGCAGGACCAGGATTGCCAGCAAGGGGCGAAGAATACGGCCCATGCCGCCGGAGCGGGAAGAAGGCGCGCCGCGCGCAGGCATGGGTGAAGGTTTGGAAGTCGCCATCTCGGTGTCGATGCGTGTTTTGCCGCTGATGAAAACGGGTTCTTAGTGGATGAAAGCATTCTGCCCCAAATGCCGCTTCCGCTTGGAGGCGAAAAACAGGGCGAAAGCCGCGTATCTCAAGCTATTGCTGCACCGCCCGCAGCCGTGGCCAGAGGCGATGCGTTGCTTTGTCAGGCGAAGGTGTCCACCAGCGCGTTGGCGTTGCGCGGGGTTGCCACCGCAATGGGGGCTTCAGCCGCGGCCTCGGCGCCAGTCTGGCTGCCGCCGGCATGGCGCTGCGAGCCGTTGCCGCCTTGCTGCGCGAACTCCTGTTGGGCGGCTTGTTCACCCACGCTGGTCTGACCCAGCGAGATGCCAGCCTGGGCCAGCGCCTGCTGCAGTTGCGGGATCGCGGTTTCGATCGCCTGGCGGACCGAGGCGTGGGCCGACACGAACGAAGCGCTGGCTACGCCGTCCGTCAGGTTCAGGCTGACGCGCAGCGGACCCAGATCGGGCGGATCGAGGCGCAGTTCGGCAGTTTGCATGCCCTGGCGTGCGCTGTGGCTCATCATGACGACTTGTTGGCCGAGCTCTGTGCCCCAATGGGTGCCGCCCACGGGAGTGGCGACTTGAAGCACCACCGGTACGACGGGTGCGGCGACAGCTGCCGGATTTGCAACCGGAGCGGCGGCAGGACGCTGCGCGGCTGCGGCAAGCGCCTGGGCCAGGTGGTCCTGGGCCGAGGCGCCATGTTGCGGCGCCTGGAATTGCTGTTGGGCGCTGGCCAGGGCCGGCGTTTCTTCGGTCTGTTCAGGCATGGCGGCGTGGTCCGCAGCCGGGCGCGCATCGCGCGCGGGACGGGGCAGCGCGACTTCCGCGGCGAGTCGCGGCGTTTCGGCCTTGACGGGCGCGGCAGCGGCCGGGGTGCGGACCGGCGCTTGCGCGACTGCCGCCGCGTCAGTGCCGGGCTTGGCTGCCGCGGTGACGACCGGCACGGCGATTTCGGCCTCGCGGGCGGCAAGCGCGGCGGCAGCCTCTGCTTGTGGAGCGGTCAGGCCGACAGCGCCAGAGGCGGCGATGGCAGCGGCCTGCGCCTGCGTTGCGGGCGCGGCGTCGGCGGCATTCAGCGCGGCGGTCAGAACGGCGGCGCCGCTGCTCATCGCTGCGGCGGCAGCGGCGGCGTTGCCGCGTGCGAGCTGCACTTGTTCTGCGGCCTGGGCCGCGATTTCCAGGGCTTGCTGCGGGAGAATGACCGCGGGTTGCGCGGCCGCGACGGCCAGCGCGCCTGCCTCGGCCTGCGCGGCGGTTTGCACCGCCTCGTCGATGGCGCCGGCGGCGGCGCCTTCGGCGCGGGCGGCCGGGTCGCTGGAAGTCTTGCCATCAGCGGACGTCTTGGCGCCGTTGTTCGCGGGCCGCGAATCGGCGGCCTGGCTGGGGCGTTGTTGCGCGGGACGCTGCTGGGCCAGCACGTCGGAGAAGCTGGGGCCCTTCTTGTTTACAGGCGCGCTCTTGGCGCCGAGCGCGTCGGCGATCGACGAGGGCGCGGCGGGCGCGATGGAGGGCAGGGGCAGGGGAGCGTTCATCTGGGGCTTCCTGTGAGGTATTGCTTAATGCATGCCGGTCTGGCGTTGGACCAGGCGGGCGGAGTATTCATCGTTGGCGCGCTGTTCGCGGCGGGATTCCACGACGGCCTGGGCGCGCAGTTCGCGCTGCGCCAGGGCGTCGTAGGAGTTGAGCTTGCGTTTTTCCTGTTGCCAGTAAAGCCGGCCCTTGGCGAGGTTGTCGTCCGCCTGGCGCAACACGCCTTGTTGCTGGCTGATGGCGTCGTCCAGCGTGCTGATGAAGCGCTGGTAGTTATGGCAGTCGCTGGCCGACATTCCGCTGGTCATCGCCTGTTGCAGTCGTTCCAGGTAGTCCTGGCGGTAGTCGTGCAGCATGGATAGCTGGCGTTCGGCGTTGGTGCGTTCGGCGCTGAGCCTGCCGAGCAGGCGGGCGGCTTCGTCCGTGCTCTCTTTGGCCAGGTTGATCAGCATGTCCAAAGGCAATTGGCTAGGCATAAGCGTTCCTCAATTCGAAACTGGCCTGCAGTTGGTTGACGGCGGCTTCATAGCCGACGTTTTCGCCTATGTCTTGCTGCAGGAAGGCTTCCAGGCGCGGATAGCGGGCGATGGCGTCGTCCAGCTGCGGGTCATTGCCGGCGGCGTAGGCGCCCACCGCGATCAGATCGCGGTTGCGCTGGTAGCGCGACAGGCTTTGCTTGAAGCGTCGCACCACGGCGAACTGCTCGGGCGTGATCAGCGAGGTCATGGCGCGCGAGATCGACGCTTCGATGTCGATGGCCGGGTAGTGGCCGGCTTCGGCCAGGTGGCGTGACAGCACGACGTGGCCGTCCAGGATGGCGCGGGCCGAATCCGCGATCGGATCCTGTTGGTCGTCGCCTTCGGCCAGCACGGTGTAGAACGCAGTGATCGAGCCTGCTTTGCCGGACGGTCCGGGCGCGCCCATGCCCGCGCGTTCGACCAGCGTCGGCAGCTTGGCGAAGACGGAGGGCGGATAGCCCTTGGTGGCAGGCGGCTCGCCGATGGCCAGCGCGATTTCGCGCTGCGCCATGGCGTAGCGGGTCAGCGAATCCATGATCAGGAGCACGTCCAGGCCCTGATCGCGGAAGTGTTCGGCCAGGCGCGTGGCGTAGGCGGCGCCTTGCAGGCGCAACAGCGCCGACACGTCGGCCGGCGCAGCCACCACGACCGAGCGCGCCAGGCCTTCGGGGCCGAGGTTGTGCTCGATGAATTCCTTGACTTCGCGGCCGCGTTCGCCGATCAGCCCGACGACGATCACGTCGGCCTTGGTGTAGCGAGCCATCATGCCGAGCAACACGCTCTTGCCGACGCCGGAACCGGCGAACAGGCCCATGCGCTGCCCCCGGCCCACGGTGAGCAGGCCGTTGATGGCGCGCACGCCGGTGTCGAGCACCGTATCGATGGGTGCGCGCGACAGCGGGTTGATCGGCTGGGCGGACAGGGGGGCGAGTTCGGCGCCATTGAGCGGACCCAGTCCGTCCAGCGGCCGGCCGGCGCCGTCCAGCACCCGGCCCAGCAGGGCGTTGCCGACCGGCAGGTGGCGGCCCAGCTGCGGCTTGGCGTTGCCGTTCAGTTCGGCCTTGCGCGGCAGCGGGATCTGGCGTTGCACGGGAGGCTCGCCAGGCACGACGCGCGCGCCGGGCGGCAAGCCGGAAATATCCGCCTGCGGCATCAGATAGAGGGTGTGGCCGTCGAAGCCTACGACTTCTGCATCCGCCCAGTGGTCGTGGCCGCGGGCGATTTCGATGCGGGCGGCCGCCCCGACGGGCAGACGCAGGCCGGTGGCGTGCAGCACCAGGCCGGTGGCGCGCGTGATCTTGCCGCTGACGAGCCACGGGTCGGTCGAGGCCGCGCGGATCGAGCCGATCTGTAGCTGAGTCTGCCAGCGGTCGATGACCGGCACCGCGGTAGCGGGCGCGGCCGGCTGGCCGGGCAGGGCGGGAGCCGGATTGGCGCTCACACCGGCTCCTCCCAGGAGACGTTGCGGCCCAGCGAGGCCGCGACCCGGCGCCAGCGCGTCTGCAAGGTGGCGTCGATGTCGCCGAAGGGCGTTTCGGCGCGACAGCCGCCGCGCGAGATGGACTCATCGGCCAGAACGCGCCAGTGGCCTTCCTTGAGCTCGTCCGCCAGATGCAGGCGGATCAGTTCGATGTCTTCGGGGTTGGCCCACAGGCGCATCTGGCCGCCGGCGGTGGGATTGATGTGCAGCACTTCGCGCACGGCGTTGACGACGGTTTCCGGCTGGTCGGCGAGCGTGGTGCGCACGACCTGCTGGGCGATGTCGAGAGCCAGGGTCAGCAGGCCTTGGCCCATTTTTTCCTCGAGCGAGCCTAGGGACGCGGCGCAAGCCTCTACCAGCGCATGCAGGCGCTGCGCTTCCGCGGCGCCCTGTTCGCGGGCCTGGACGAGGCCTTCTGCGTAGCCTTGTTCGCGGCCGGCGGCGAGCCCGGCCTCATAGCCAGCCTGTTGGCCAACTTCGAGGCCGGCGGCGTGGCCCAGCGCGTGGCCTTCCTCGCGGCCTTCGGCAAGCGCCTGGGCGCGCAGCTGGGCCATCACCACTTCGGGATCCGGCCCGGGGTCGGGTTCGGGTTCCGGCTCGGCTTCGACGACCGCGGGCTCGTCGAACGACAGCATCTGCCAACGCCGCCAGGCGGCGCTGCGCGAGATGAGCGCCGTGGCGCCGCTGTCGACCTCAGACATAGGTGTCGTCTCCCTGGTTGCCCAGGACGATCTGGCCGCTCTCGGCCAGGCGGCGCGCGATCTGCAGGATCTTCTTCTGCTCGGTCTCGACCTTGGACATGCGGATCGGACCTTGCGCGTCCAGGTCTTCGCGCAGCATTTCGGCGGCGCGGCTGGACATGTTGCGCAGGAACTTGGCGCGCAGCTCTTCCGGGGCGCCCTTGAGCGCAACCATGAGCGTGTCGTTGTCGATTTCCTTGAGGATGAGCTGGATGGCGCGATCCTCGACGTCGAGCAGGTTGTCGAAGACGAACATCTCGTCGATGATCTTCTGCGCCAGGTCGTTGTCGCGCTCGCGCAGGCTGGCGACCACGGTTTCTTCCTGGGTCGAGTTCATCATGTTGAGGATCTCGGCCGCGGTGCGCACGCCGCCCATCTTGCTGCGCTTTGCGCCCTGGCCGGCCAGGACCGAATTCAGGACTTCCGTGAGCTCGGACAGCGCTGCTGGCTGCACGCCGCCGAAAGTGGCGATGCGCAGCATCACGTCGTTGCGCAGACGGTCCGTCAGGAGCGCCAGCACGCCGGCGGCGCGGTCGCGCTCCAGATGCACCAGGATGGTCGCGATGATCTGCGGGTGTTCGTCGCCGATCAGTTCTGCGACGGTGTTCGGATCGAGCCAGTTCAGCGCATCGATGCCGCTGCCGCCTTCGCCGGCTTCGAGGATGTCTTCGATCAGGCCGGCCGCGCGGTCGCTGCCCAGGGCCTTGGTCAGCACGGTGCGGATGTAGTCGTCCGAACCCAGCGTTACAGCCATGAACTGGTCGGCCTCCTGGCGGAACTCTTCCAGCACCACCGCAACGTCGCTGCGCGTGACCTGTTTCAGGCTGGCCATGGCGGCGCCGACCTGCTGGACTTCACGGGCGCCGAGGTACTTGAAGACCTCGGCCGCGGCATCTTCGCCCAGCGACATCATCAGCACGGCGCTGCGCGTCATGCCGTCCAGCGGGGTGGAATCATTTTTCATCTTTGTTCATCCAGGTGCGCAGAACCATCGCGACGGCGCGCGGATCCTTGGTGGCCATCGTGCGGGCGCGTTCCAGGTTGTCTTGGTAGCGGTCCACTTCCTTGGCGCGGGCCGCGTCCTGGGCCTCGCGTGCGGCTTCGATGCGTTCGGCTTCAGCCTGTTCCGGATCGACCGGCGGGTAGAGGTAGTCGCCCACCGTGCGGCGCAGCAGGCGATACAGCCACAGCGCCAGCACGCCACCGACCAGCCAGGCCAGGATCGTCTTGAACAGCGAGATCATTTCCGGATCGCGCCACATCGGCACCGGCGGCGGGCCGTCGTTGAATTGGCTGTTGACCAGGTTGAGCGAATCGCCGCGGGTCTCGGAGTAGCCCATGGCTTCGCGCACGAGGTTGGTCAGCTTGTTCAGTTCTTCAGGCGGCAGGGGCTGCAGTTCGCCGTCCTTGTCGCGCATGTAGTTGACGACCACGGCGACCGACAGGCGCTTGAGGTTGCCCACCGGCTGCTTGATGTGGCTGATCGTGCGGTCTACTTCGTAGTTGGTGGTGGCGTCGCGGCGTTCATTGAGGTTGCCGGTGACCGCCTGCGTGCCGGTCTGCTGCTGGGCATTGGCGGGTTGCTGCGGCTGGCCGGGGCGGGGCGGCTGGGGTTGCGGCGGGTTGGCGATGGGAGCCTGCGGATTGGCCGGCGCCTGGTTCGACAGCGCGCCAGGCACGCCTTGCGCGGGATTGATGCCGCGCTGGGTCGAGTCGCTGGTTTGCTGGCTGCGCACGGCGGCCTGGCCGGGCTCCTGGTTCGGGCGGTAGACCTCGGAGGTTTCTTCGCGGCGGGCGAAGTCGACGTCGGCGCTGGCCTGGGCGTGCACATTGCCCGGGCCGACCAGCGGATTGAGGATGGTGAGGATGCGTTCGACCGTGCGTTGTTCCATTTCGCGCACGAAGCGCATCTGGTCGGCGTCCATGCCGCGGCCTTCGCCCATCGGCGCCGACAGCAGGCGGCCGTTCTGGTCCACGATGGATACGTTTTCGGCGGTGAGTTCGGGGACGCTCGAGGCCACCAGCCAGGAAATCGCGGAGACCTGGGCGTCGCTCAGGCTGCGCCCCGGATGCATGTTCAGCAGCACCGAGGCGGTGGGCGCCTGGCGTTCGCGCACGAACAGCGACTGGCGCGGCATGGCCAGATGCACGCGGGCGTGCTGCACGGTGTGCATGGCTTCGATCGAACGCGCCAGCTCGCCTTCCAGGCCGCGCTGGTAGTTGATCTGTTCCGTGAACTGGCTGGCGCCGAATCGGGCGTTGTCCATCAGTTCGAAACCGACGGAGCCGCCGCGCGGCAGCCCCTGGGACGCCAGTTGCAGACGGGCGTCGTACACGCGGTCGGCCGGAACCAGCACGGCGGTGCCGGTTTCGTTGTAGCGGTAGGGCACGTTCATCGTGCCGAGCGCCGCCACGATGGCGCCGCCATCGCGGTCGTCCAGGTTCGAGAAGAGCACCTTGTACTTGGGCTCGCTGCTCCACATCGCCACGGCGACGATGACCGCGACGAGAGCCGCCGCCGCGCCCAGCAGGACAGGCTTGGGCAGCGCGCGCACCTTCTCCAGCACGGGGAACTTCGTCAGCAGCGACGAACTCAGGGTGGCCTGCTGGTTCATTGGCGGCCCCCGCTGGCCACGCGGAGCTGGAATTGGGACTTCATGTCTGGGTAGGGCAGATTACACATGCAACGTGCTTCTGGTCTGGGGAGAGCGTGGATTATTGCCCCTGAGACGTCCATCCCAATCGTTGAAAACGGCCGGTTTTTGGCGTTACTTATCTCCTATGTCCCCGACAAGGCGGACAAAGCCGCGGCCGCCCTGACGGCAAGCGGCTGCATTCGTGGAAATGTCGGGTTTTTTGGCGGTTCTTGTCGGCTATGAACCGGCGGAGTTGGCGTTACGCTGTGCGCACAATTGGTGTAATCCCAACCAGCAAGGAATCAGGTAATGGCTGTGTCAGGCTTGTCCGGCATCGAAAGCATGCTTCAGCAGATGCGCGCGGTAGTGAGCAAGGCGGAGACCGGTAATCTCAGCGCGGGTGAAATGGTTGGTCAGCCGGACGGCTTTGCCGCGGAGCTGCAACGCTCCATCCGTCGCGTCACTTCCGCCCAGAATGCCGCTACGGCCCAGGCCAAGGCGTTCGAGCTGGGAGCGCCCGATATTTCCCTCAACGACGTCATGATCGACATGCAGAAGGCCAGCATCGGCTTCCAGACGGCGGTGCAGGTGCGCAACAAGCTGGTTGCGGCCTACAAGGAAATTTCCTCGATGGCGGTCTGAGTCCCGTCGCGGGAACAGCGCTTGCGCGTACGCCGCAAGCGCAGCAGGCATCAGGGGCGGGGCGCTTGCAGCGCATGGCCCCGCCACATCAGGTATCAATTGCGCTGGGCGCCTCTTTCCAGGCGCCAGACTACCTGCTGCAGCCAGTTTTCCTGGCGCGCATCCAGATTCAGGAAGACGGCTCCCAGGTGGCTGACGGGCGGTTCGCCAGTCAGCGAAACATGCCTTGCCGCCGGCTCGTCCGGATCGGCGGATGAGACCATGGGCTGCCCGGAAACCGGGTATACATTGCGCACTTCCAGGCTGGCGTTGAGCTTGCCCTGGTCGCCAAAATCCAGTTGCACATTTTCCAGCACGGTGCCGCGTTCCGGCAGGGCGGAGACCGCGAGTCCTGCGCGCAGGCCTACGCCGTCGACCGAGATGTCGCGTATCGTGAACGCGTAGGGCTTGTCGTTGGGCGTGGCTTGCCAACTGGCGCGGCATACGTTGGCGGCCGCGATCAGGGACGCGCGGAACATCTTGCGGCGCTGGATGCGGGCCAGGCGTTCCGGGAACGGCGATACCAGCGCGGCGCTGCTGTCGTCGAAATGAATGATCTGGGGCCGCTGCACGCGAAAGCGGATCTGCACGCCGCCATAGGCGGTGGCATGGAAGTGGAAGGTGGTGCCGCTCAGCAAGCCCATGGAGTCGGACTGCTCGAAGTCCGCGCCGGCGTAATCGCGCGGCCTCCAGAAGAATTCGCCGGCCTGCTTGTCCACGCCGAGGATCAGCACGGCCATCTCCCGGTCCGCGGCGTCGCGTACCAGGATGTGGCTGTCGGGGTGGGTGAGTTCGAACAGGGCCGAACGCATCTCGTCAGGCCGGGTCAGCAGGAACTCCGGGTCGCTGGCATCCAACACTTTGGTCTTCCTCAGGTAATAGGGTCAGGCGGGTGGGGCGGGTTCGGGGAACTCGCGCGATTCCAGGCGGTAGAGCCAGGCCAGCAATTCTGCCACCGCTACATAGAGTTGGGGAGGAATATGTGCGTCCAGGTCCACCTGCATCAGCAGGCCGACCAGTTCGCGCGACTCGTGGACGTAGAGACCGTTTTCCTGCGCGGCGCGGACGATGGTGTCCGCGAGCTGGCCGTAGCCCTTGGCGACGACGCGCGGAGCGCCGTCCTTTTCTTCGTAGGAAATGGCGACCGCCGCGTTGCGGCCGGAGTTCGGGTCCGATTCCGGATGGGGGGTGAGGCGGCTCATCAGATATCGGCGGGAATGTCGAGGCGCGGTTCGACCACGCTTACCGACAGATTGCTCAAGGTCAGGCCGGTTGCCAGCAGGCGCGAACGCAGCGCGTCCGAGGAGTCATTGATCTCGGCCGCGCTGTGCGGCGCGACGAGTTGCAGGACGATCTGATCGCCGGCCAGGTTCAGTCGGGCATCGACCAGGCCCAGGCGGGGCAGGTCCAGCTTCAGGCGCGTGGCCCAGGTGGAAACTGCCGACTCGGGGTCGCCGCCGTAGGGGTCGCGCTCGACTTCCCATTCCATGGGCGCGCCGGGCCAGGCTTCGCCTTGCCAGGTCAGCGCCTGGTTGGCCAGCACGTCCAGTTGCTGGCGGACGAGTACGGTCAGGTCCTGGTGTATGCCGGTGATGGGCGTGCCGGGGGCCGATGAGGTAGAGGAGGCTGCGCCGCCCGGCGCGGGGTCGGCGCCTGCACGGCCGCTGGGGGCGTTGCCCGCCCGCGGCCGCGAGGGCGCGGCATCTTGCGCTGGCGGATTCTTGCCGAGCACGGCCTGCGGTTCGTTGCGCAATTGCTCAGGGTTGGCGCGGCCGAAGACCATGTCGGTCAGATGGGACTCGTAAAACAGGCCGCTGCCTTGCAGCGCCTGGCGCAGAGCCTGTCCCAGCGCGCGCGCGGAAGGTCCGCCAGCCGCCAGGGCGGCATGCGCTGCGGCGTCGGGTCCTTTGGCTGCGCCGGGATTTACGCCGGGTCCGGCGGGCCGATCCTGTTTGGCGCCGGTCGCCGGCGTGTCGCCGTCAAGGGTTGCCGCGGCCGAGGCGGCGAGCGCGGAGGCTTGCTGGGAGGGAGCCTGTGCCGATGCCTGGCCAGGCATCGGCTGGAGGGTTTGCGTAGCGGTTTGCGCTGTTTGTTGGCCTGCTTGCGGTGCGGGCGTGGGGTTGGCGCTGGCGGCGGATTGGCCCGGCTGCGCATCGGTGGTCCACAAGGGCGCGCGGCCCTGTACCGCTGGCGCGGCCTCCGGAAATTGGGCGAGCAAGGCAAGAATCGTGCGCGCCGTCGTGCCCAGCGTGGTTGGGGCCGAGGCGGTGGTGTCGCTGCTGGTGACCAGGCCACGCGCGGCCAGCGCCAGCGCCGCGGCGATTTTGGGGTCGACGACAGTATTGGGGCGGTCGCCGCGGGCGCCACCGGGCTGTATGCCTTGCCGCGGATCGCGTGTCGATCCGTCCGAAGCGCCGGGTTTTTCCAGGCTGCCAGGCTGGCTGACTGCGTCGGGGCGGGCGCCGGAGACCTGGTTGGCGCTGGCGGCGGACATCGTCGTGCCCAGCACGGCGTCCAGCCGCTGCACCAGGACGTTGCCGAGTGCGGCAGGACCTACGCTCATTCTTCAGGCGCCTGGTAGCCGTAGGCGGACAGCAGGGTTTGCTGGCGCTTCATGCGTCCCAGCAGGTCGCCCAGGCGGGCCAGTTGCGGCAGCGCCAGGTCGCGGGTGAGCGCGTCGTTTTCCAGTATCCGGACCAGCAGGTCGTACTTCATGGCGCGCCCGGCTTCGTCCAGAGGCATGCTGATGTCGGTCAGCCGCAGGCGCTCGACTTGTTCGCAGTATTGCTGCCCAAGAACCATCGCGGCATCCCAGTCACCCGCTTGCGCAGCAGACAGCATGTCGTTCGTGATATGGGCGATCTCCTGGTAGTGCTCCAGGATGGGGTGGGTGTACTGGGTCAGGGACGTCATGGAAATCTCGGGCGGTCGATGGCTGGCTAAATTTGTATTCCGGGCCATCAGGGCTGCATCCCGCCGGCTGGCCGATCTATGGAGGTCTGCCAAGCTTCGGCCAGATCCGCCAGCAGACGGTCGGCTATGTCCAACTGTTCGACGTCAGCCTTGAGATTGGCCATCAGAAGAGTGCGGACGATGTAGTCGTAAAGCAGCGAAAGATTGGCAGCGATATCGCCGCCCGCCTCCATGTTCAGGCCCATCTTCAGGCCTTCGTCAACGATCTTGATCGCTTTCGAGATTGCCGCGCCGCGTTCGGCGATCCGCCCTTCCTGCAGGTGTAGGCGCGCCTGTCCGATGGCCGCGCGCGCGCCCATGTAGAGCAGGGTGATCAGCCGCTCGGGGCTTGCGCCCAGAATCTGGGTTTCCAGGCCGATATCGGCGTAGGAGCGGACAGATTGGGACCCTAGGGGGCGGCGGGCGGCATAAGTCATTTAATGCATCTTCTAGGTTTACTTGGACGATTTGTTCATCGCCGCAAATTGCTGAGTCAGGTAGTTGCCGGTGACGCCCAACTGCGAGACGAACTTATCCAGCTGAACAAAGCGCGTGCGCAGCTGGTCCATTTCGGCATCGCTGCTGGCTTTGGCGCGAGCTTTCTGGGCCGCGAGGTCGTCGATGGTCTTGGTCAGTCCGTCTTGACGGGTTTTCAGCGAGCCATTGGCGCCGAGCACGTCCTTGAAGGCGGCTTCCATCTGCTTGGCCAGGCCGTTTTCGCCCGTCAACAGTTTGGTGACGTCGGCAGAGTTTTCCTTGAGCGCCTTGTCGAGCTTGGTCTGGTCCAGCTTCAGTTGACGGTTCATCGGGTCGGTCGTGATGCCCAGATCCGCCAGGGATTTCACGACGTTTCCGCCCAGGACGCCCTGCAGTGCATTGCTCAGGGCCCATTGGATCGAGCGGGTCGTGCCGTCGCCCGTCAGGGGCTGATTGGTCGCCGCCTTGGCGTCGAATGCGGTCAGGTCCTTGATGGTGGACTGCAGCGTGTTGTAGACGGTGACGAAGTCCTTCACGGCCTTGGTCGCCACGGTCGGGTCCGCTTCCAGCTTGAGCGTGATGGGTTTGTCCGCCGGGGTTTCCTCGGACAGGTTCAGCGTCACGCCGTCGATTGCCTTGTCGATGTTGTTCGAGCCGCTCTTCACGGTGATGCCGTTGATCACGACCTCCGCGTCCTGCGCCTTCGTGTTTGCCATGCCGGTGGTTACGCCGCCGGCATCGGTGCTGAAGCTCAGGATGTCCTTGAGCGACTGGTCGCCCGTGACGGTGATGGACTTGACGGAAGCCTGGACGCCGGTGTCCTTGGCGGTCAGCATCAGGTAGTTGTTGCCGTTACCGTCGTTGATGACCGTGGCGCGCACGCCTGCCTTGTCATCGGCGTTGATGGCCTTGACGATACCGTTGAGCGAGGTGTCGCCCTTGAGGTCTATGGTCTGTTTGGTACCGTTGCTCAGCTCGATTTCGAAGGAACCTGCATCGCCGTTCTTGGCGGTGCGGTCACTGACGCTGCTGGATTGGAGGGTCTGGGACTTGGCCAGCTTGTTGACCGCGATGGTGTATTGGCCCGCGACGACGCCCTCGGCGGCCACGGTGGCCGTCAACGCGGTTCCGCCGGTGACGCTGCCCTTGATCGCCGCCAAGGTTTCGGCCTTACCCAGGACCCCGGCGGCCTTCTGGACCGCTTCCAACGCGCTCTGCAGCTTCGAATATGCATCGATGCGGGTCTTGTAGCTTGCCGTGCGCGTGTCGTAGATCGAGAGCTTTTTGTCCTCGGCGTCCTGCAATTTCTTCAGGGTTTCTTCCAGAGGCAAGCCGGAAACCGAGCCGAGGTTGGTGATAGAGGCCATGTGAAATTCCTTCCTAGCGATGCGATTTTGTCAAAAATACGGTGTCAGCGATTGGCCGGGTAAGGGCATTAGGCGGGCCTAATTCGACGCTTCCATGGTTGGCCCGCTCGATGGCGGCGGACGGCGCAGGAAATCAGGGTCGAATCAAGCCGTCGTTTTAATGCCATTTCCTTGCATGTTCACGATCATTTTGGCGATTTTCAGCAGTGTTTCGCTGGGGATCGTGCGTATGACGTCACCCGATTCCGCGTCGATCACCGAAACCACTACCTGGTGCACGTTGGGGTCGATTTCGAACTGGAGCTGGGTGGACCAGGCCTTCATCTGATCATTGATTTCATCCAGGGCCTTGTCCAGGGGGAGCTTCTGCGAATCGGATTGATCCGATGTCGCGCTGTCCGAAGCCCCGCTGTTCGTTGCGGCGGCCGCGGGCGCGACGCTCACGGAGGGGTCTGGAGCAACCGGCGGGGTCGCGACCGGCGCTGGTGCAAACGATGCGGGGGCTAGGGGGGTTACGGCCATGATCACTCCAACGGCGATGTGGGCGTCTCGGAGGAACGCGCTGTTTTCAGGGAATTCTCAGCTACGATAACGGCAGGCCCGTAGGGAACTTTAGCCACCGGCGGTCCAGATGTTTCACGTGCTAAATAGTTCGGATCGGGTAATGAGTGTCAAGACGGCGCTGCGAGTCATCGAAATCATCGAAACCTATGCCCGCGAAAAGCGCGCGCTGCCACTATCGGAACTGGCCCGGCTGCTGGATGTGCCGGTGTCCAGCTGCCTGGCCCTGATCCGTACCCTGACGGGGCTGGGCTATCTGTATGAAACCGGCCGACGCCAGGGCTACTACCCGACCGGCAGGTTGCTGGCCATGGCGCAGCGCATCGCCCGCGCCGACCCGGTGCTGGACCGGGTCTATCCCAGCCTCACGGAATTAAGGGACGCTACACGCGAAACGATTGTTTTCGCCAAGCTGAGCCAGGACGGGCGGGTGGTCTACCTGGATGTGCTGGACTCCCCGCATACGATCAGATACGCGCCGGTTGCGGGCGAATTCAAGGACGTACACGCGAATTCGCTGGGAAAGGCGCTGCTGTCGCTGTTGGATGCGCCGACCCGCGACGCCATGCTCGCGGACATGACCATGACCCGCCACAACGAGCGCACCCTGGTCACGCGCGACGCGCTGCTGGCGGATCTGGAGCTGTCGCGTCAGCGCGGCTGGTTCATGAACAGCGGTGAATCCATTGCGGACGTGGGTGCGATCGCCTGGCCCGTTACGCTGTCCGGCGAACACTATGCAATTTCGGTGGGCGGGCCGATCTACCGGATCGAGCCGCAGCAGGAGGCCTACGCGCGTATCCTGCGCTCGGCCTGCACCGCGCTGGAGCAGCAGGCCTGACGGGCAGGCCTGGGCGCCTATCGAGCGCCGCTACTCAGTAGGACTTGGGCAGCCCCAGCACTTTTTCCGCGATGAAGCACATGATCAGCTGGGGGCTGACCGGCGCGATGCGGGGAATGAAGCTTTCGCGCAGCAGGCGCTCCACGTGGTATTCCTTGGCGTAACCCATGCCGCCCAGGGTCATGACCGCGGTCTGGCAGGCGTTGTAGCCGGCCTCGGCCGCCAGGTACTTGGCCGAGTTGGCGTAGGGGCCGCAGGGCTTGCCGGCGTCATACAGGCTGGCGGCCTTGAATACCATCAGGTCGGCGGCTTCGAGCTGCATCCAGGCTTGCGCCAGGGGGTGCTGGATGCCCTGGTTCTGCCCGATGGGGCGTCCGAACACGGTACGCTCGCCGGCGTATTTCACCGCCCGGTCCAATGCGGCGCGACCGATGCCCACGGCCTCGGCCGCGATCAGGATGCGTTCGGGGTTCAAGCCGTGCAGGATGTATTCGAAGCCGCGGCCTTCCTCGCCGATGCGGTCGGCCACGGGGATGCGCAGGCCGTCGATGAACAGCATGTTCGAGTCCACCGCCTTGCGGCCCATCTTCTCGATTTCACGCACTTCTATCTTGCTGCGGTCCAGATCCGTATAGAACAGCGACAAGCCCTGGGTGGGCTTGTCGACGTCTGACAGCGGGGTGGTGCGGGCCAGCAGCAGCATCTTGTGGGCGACCTGGGCGGTCGAGATCCAGATCTTGCGGCCATGCACCACGTACTCGTCGCCCTGGCGCACGGCGCGGGTGCTGAGCTTGGTGGTGTCTAGCCCGGCGTCGGGCTCGGTGACGGCGAAGCAGGCCTTTTCGCGGCCGGCGATCAGGGGCCCGAGCCAGCGCTGGCGCTGCTCGTCGCTGCCGAAGACCACCACCGGGTTCAGGCCGAAGATATTCATATGGACCGCCGAGGCGCCGGTGAAGCCTGCGCCGGAGGCCGCGATGGTCTGCATCATCAACGCCGCTTCGGTCATGCCCAAGCCTGCGCCGCCATATTCCTGCGGCATGGCGATGCCCAGCCAGCCGTCGCGCGCCAGATCGGCATGCAGGGATTCCGGAAAGCCGCCTTCGCGGTCGCGTTCCAGCCAATATTCGTCCGGATAGCGTTCGCAGATGCGGGACACGGCGTCCCGCAGCGCCAACTGGTCGGGGGTGAATTCAAAGTCCATCAGTCGTTTCCATCCAGGGTGATGCCGCGGGCCGCCATGGCGTCGATCCGGGCAGGGTCATAGCCGGCTTCGGCCAGCACCTCGCGGCTGTGCTGGCCCAGCCTGGGAGCGGGGCGGCGTATCGAGGTGGGGGTGCATTCGTATCTGCCCAGCGGCGCGGTCGTGCGTATCGGGCCCTCGCTGGGGTGGTCCATGTTCCGGATGAAGCCGGTCGCGGCCAGATGCTCGTCCTGCAGCAGGTCGTCCACGGAATAGAGCGGCGAGGCGGGAATGTCCGCCTGCGCCAGGCCTTCCAGCCAGTCCTGGCTGCCCCGGGTGGCGATGACGTCGGCGACGAAGGCGTAGACCTCGCCGATATGGGCGGCGCGTGCGCCGTGAGTGCTGAAGCGCGGGTCCCGCGACAATTCGGGCCGGTCGATCAGGTCGAAGAAGTTGCGCCAGTGCTTGTCGTTATAGATCAGCAGGCTGATGTAGCCATCGGCCGTGGCGTAGGGGCGGCGATGCGGCGCCAGCAGGCGTGCGTAACCAGTGGGGCCGAGCGGGGGATCGAAGGTGGCGCCGCCGAGATGGTCTCCCAGCACGAGGTGGGCCATGCCCTCGAACATGGGGATTTCCACCTGCTGGCCTTGCCCCGTGCCGCGCGCATGCAGCACCGCTGACACCAGCGCAATGCCGACGTGCAACCCGACCGCGCGGTCGGCCAGGGTCAGCGGCGCGTAGCGCGGCACGTCTCCACTGTGCTGGGCAGAGAGGGCGGCGATGCCGGTCTGGCCCTGGATCAGGTCGTCGTAGGCGGGGCGCCCGGCGTACGGGCCGGCCTCGCCATAGCCGTAGGCGCCCAGGTAGACGATGCGCGGATTGCGCGCCGCGACCGTCTCGTAGGACAGGCCCAGCCGGGCCATCGCCTGCGGGCGGATGTTGTAGAGCAGGGCGTCGCAGCTTTCGGCCAGCTTCAGGCAGGCCTCCAGTCCCTCCGGCGTCTTCAGGTCCAGCACGACCGATCGCTTGTTGCGGTTCAGGTGCAGATAGATATGGCCCATGCCGGGGTTGCGCATGGGGCCGACGGCCCGCATGTTGTCGCCCGCCGGCGGCTCGACCTTGATGACGTCGGCGCCCAGGTCGGCGAGGACCTGGGTGGCATAGGGACCCATCACGACGGTGCTCAGGTCCAGGATGCGCACGCCCGCCAGCGGGCCGCCGGGGGTTTCGGATTGCGGCCGCTCGTTCATTGCTGTTCGATTCCCGCGTCGCGGATCAGCTTGCCCCACAGGTCCAGCTGGGCACCGACGAACTGGGAAAAGGCCTCGGGCGTGCTGGAGAAGGCGTCGAATCCCAGGCCGGCCAAGCGCTTTTTCACGTCAGGCTTGGCGACCACCTGGTTGATCGCGGCATTCAGCTTGGCCACGATCTCCGGGGGCATGCCCGCCGGGCCGAAGTAGCCGTTCCAGGAGTTCAGGTCGAAATCCTGCACGCCGGATTCGGCCATGGACGGCAGGTCCGGGACGATGGCGCTGCGTTCGGCGGTCGATACCGCCAGGGCGCGCAACTGGCCCGATTGCACGAAGGGCAGGCCGGAAGCCAGGTCGGTGAACATGAAATCGACCTGCCCGCCGACCACGTCGGTCAACCCTTGCGGCGTGCCTTTATAAGGTACGTGCAGGATGTCGATCTTGGCGCGGTTCGCCAACGTGGCGCCGGCGACGATGCCCGTGCTGTTGCCGCTGGCGTAGGTGATGCGGCCGGGACGCTGGCGCGCGTCGGCGACCAGTTCGCCCACGGTTTTCCAGGGGCGTTTCGGGTTCACCACCAGGATGAAGGGCAGGTTGCCGCCGCGCGCGATGGGGGTGAAATCCTTGACCGGATCGTAGGGCACGTTCTTCATCAGCCAGGGCGCGGCCGAATGCGAGGTATTGGTGGTGACGAAAAGCGTGTAGCCGTCGGGCTTGGCGCGCGCCACGTAGTTGGCGGCGATGGTGGCGTTGGCCCCGGGCTTGTTCTCCACCACGACCTGCTGGCCGAGGATGTTGCCCAATTCGGCGCCGAAGATGCGGCCCACGGCGTCGGTGCCGGACCCGGCGGGAAAGGGGACGATCAGGGTAATGGGTTTGGCTGGGTAGTCGGTGGCGTGGGCGGCGGGGCCGGCGAACAGCGCCGCGCCGCCGATGAGGGCGGCGCCCAGCAGGCTTAGTGGTCTCATGGGTTTGTCTCCTGTGTGCTTCGGGTCCAGGCGCGGTTTCTGCGTCCGCTGCCCGGGGCTGCGCCGCGTCAAGCGGCTGGGGATGGCGCCGGAAAGCCGCGTATCACGCGGTCTGGGGATTCTTCATAAGGGGGCGTGTAGATCACCAACAGGCGGGCGGGCTCGTCGCTGGTGACGGTGAAGACGTGCGGAATGTCCGGAGGGAAGTAGCAGCAGTCGCCGGGTCCCATGTCGGCCCATTCGTCCTGCACCTGGGCGCGCGCCGTGCCGGACAGCAGGTAGCAGACCTGCTCGATGCCGGGGTGGGCGTGCGGCAGGGCGCCCTTGCCCTTGTCGATCACGCCCAGCAGCACTTCCACGCCCCGGGAGCCGACGGTGTCCGGGCCGATCAGGCGCCGGTTCAGGGTGCCGGTGTGATTGGCGGGGTGGTAGCCGGGCACGTCGGCCTCGCGCACCAGCCAGGCGGGGGTCTTGCCTTGCGTCATGGTTGATCCGTTTAAGTTTTCATACGTGAAATTATTTTTATGTATGAGAAAAATAGTGGCAAGCAGTTTTTCGCTGCGGATACCTTGCCGCTCCCTGGGGGATTAGGGAAAACACCGGGCGCGGACTGCTAAAATCGAAGGCTGACCTCACTACCGGCTTTGTCATGTCTTCTGCCCGCACGCCCGACGTTTCCGCCACCCTGTCCGATTGGCTGCAGTACCTGGAATCGATCCACGCCACCGCCATCGACATGGGCCTGGACCGGGTGCGCGAAGTGGCGGGGCGCCTGGGGCTGGAGCTTTCCGGCGTGAAGTTCGTGGTCGGCGGCACCAACGGCAAGGGTTCCACCTGTGCCATGCTGGAGGCAATCCTGCTTGCGGCCGGCTACAAGGTCGGGCTGTATACATCCCCGCACCTGATCAATTTCAACGAACGCGCCCGCATCAACGGCCAGATCGCCACGGACGAGGCCCTGATCGCCCAGTTCCAGGCGGTCGAAGCCGCGCGCGGCGACGTGTCGCTGACCTATTTCGAGTTCACCACGCTGGCGATCCTGCGGCTGTTCTCGCAGTCGAAGCTGGACGCCGTGGTGCTGGAGGTCGGCTTGGGCGGACGGTTGGATGCGGTCAATATCGTCGATGCCGATTGCTCCATCGTCACCAGCGTGGACCTGGACCACACCGACTGGCTGGGCGACACGCGCGAGAAGATCGGCTTCGAGAAAGCGCACATCTACCGCAGCGGCCGGCCGGCCATCTGCAGCGATCCGATGCCGCCGCAATCGTTGCTGGACCACGTCCAGGAAATCGGCGCGGACCTGTGGCTGTTCGGGCGCGACTTCAACTATTCCGGCGACCGCCAGCAATGGGCCTACGGCGGCCGCGAGCAGCGGCGCAATTCACTGGCCTATCCGGCGCTGCGCGGCGCCAACCAATTGCTGAACGCCTCGGCCGCGCTGGCCGCGCTGGAATCGGTGCGCGACCGCCTGCCGGTGCCGCAGCAGGCCGTGCGCCTGGGCTTGCTGCAGGCGTCCCTGCCTGGCCGTTTCCAGATCCTGCCGGGCCAGCCCGCGGTGATCCTGGACGTGGCGCACAATCCGCATGCCGCGGCGGTGCTGGCGCAGAACCTGGACAACATGGGCTTCCATCCCTACACCCACGCGGTGTTCGGCATGCTCAACGACAAGGATCTGGCCGGCGTCATCGCCAAGCTCGGCACGCGCATCGACAACTGGTACTGCGCCGGCCTGCCGGGTCCGCGCGGCACCTCTGGAGACGCGCTGGCGGAGCAGGTCGCCGCCGCGCTGCCGCCTGCGCCGGCGGATGGCGAAAAACCAGGCATCTCCGCTTACCCGGATCCCGCCCAGGCCTTTGCGGCAGCGCGCGAACGGGCAGGGGAGAATGATAGAATCGTGGTGTTCGGCTCGTTTCTCACCGTAGCCTCGGTTTTGCAGGCTCTGGGTCGCAAGGCATAGGCAGCAGCGGGTCAGTCGCGTCCAGGCGGCCCGCCGCCATATCGCCGCAAGGAATTCTCCTCCATGGGTTTTTTCAAACGCAAAGATCCTGCCGACCAGGCGCAGTCCTCCAAACGGGCGGCTGTGCCCAGCGAGGTGCAGGCTGCGGAGCTGCGCGGCCGCGCGCGGCGCAGGCTGGCGGGCGCTGTCGCGCTGGTGCTGGCAGCCGTCATCATCCTGCCCATGGTGCTCGATTCGCAGCCCACGCCTGTGGACGACAACATTCCCATCAGGGTGCCGGACCGCAATACGCCGTTCCAGCCGCAAGTGACCGAACCGCAAGTCGCCGCGCCGCAGACGCCCGCGCCGGGCAGCGCCACGCCGACGGATCCTTCGGCCATTCCCACGCCGCCTCCGGTCACCTCCGTGCCGCCGCCGGCAACGACGACGCCTCCGGCCGCTCAGCCCGCGACGCCGCCCGCGACCGCTGCCGTCACGCCGCCCAAGCCCGAGCCCAAGCCGGCCACGCCGCCCAAGCCCGAACCCAAGCCCGCGACGCCGGCCAAGCCCGATAACCGTTCGGATGACGGCGCGCGCGCACTGGCCTTGCTGGAAGGGCGTCCGGCGCCCGCCGCGTCGGCGCCCGCGCCCAAGCCGGCCGCCAAGGGCAATTTCGTGTTGCAGATCGCCGCCTACACCACATCCGAGGACGCCCAGTCGCGGCGCAGCAAGCTGCACCAGGCGGGCGTCACCAACGCATTCGTGGAACAAGCCACCATCAATGGCAAACAGCAGTACCGTCTGCGGGTGGGGCCGTTCCCCTCGCGCGAGGCGGCGCAGGCGGCCCAGGCGCGGTTGCGCACCCTGGGCTATGACAATGGTTTCATCGCCGCCCAATAGTGACCGGCTTCGACTTCGTCGTGCTGGCCATCCTGGTGGTTTCGGGTGTGCTGGGCCTGGTGCGCGGCCTGCTCAAAGAGGTGCTGTCGCTGGTCGCCTATCTGCTGGCCTTCGTGGCCGCGATATGGTGGGGGCCCACGGTCTATGCCTGGCTGGAGCCCTATATTGAAACGACGCTGCTGCGCATGGGAGTCTCGTACGCTGCAGTGTTCATCATCGTGCTGCTCGGCGTGGGCTTGGTCAACATGACGCTTGCCGCCCTGATCCGCAGCACCGGACTGAGTCCCGCCGACCACGGCCTGGGCGGGATGTTCGGGCTGGCCCGTGGCCTGTTGATCGTGCTGGCGCTGGTCGCCGCCGCAGGCTACACGCCGCTGCCGCAGGAGCCGTGGTGGAAGGACGCCATGTTTTCGCATTCGGCCATCGAGGCCATCAAACATATCAAGACGTGGCTGCCGCCGTCCCTGGCGACGTGGCTGCCGTATTGATTAGCTTTAAATCAACCAGGAACTCTCACCATGTGTGGAATCGTAGGGGTCATCGGGCGCGGGCCGGTCAACCAGCTGCTCTATGACAGCTTGCTGCTGTTGCAGCATCGCGGGCAGGACGCCGCGGGCATCGCGACATCGCAAGGCAACCAATTCAATATGTACAAGGCGCACGGCCTGGTGCGCGACGTCTTCCGTACGCGCAACATGCGCGCGCTGCCGGGTACGTCGGGCGTCGGCCAGGTCCGCTATCCCACCGCGGGCTCCAGCGCCAGCGAGGAAGAGGCCCAGCCGTTCTACGTCAACGCGCCGTTCGGCATCATGTTGTCCCACAACGGCAACCTGACCAACTGGCGCGAGCTGCGCGAATCGCTCTACCGCGTCGACCGCCGCCACATCAACACCAACTCCGATTCCGAAGTCCTGCTGAACGTGCTGGCGCACGAGCTGCAATCGGCGGCTAGCGGCGTGTCGCTGGACGACGACGCGATCTTCCGCGCCGTGTCGGCCCTGCACAAGCGCGTGCGCGGCGCCTATGCCGTGGTGGCGCAGATCTCCGGTTACGGCCTGCTGGCCTTCCGCGATCCCAACGGCATCCGTCCGCTGTGCATCGGCCGTCAGGAAACCGAAGAGGGCGTGGAGTGGATGGTCGCGTCGGAATCCGTGGCGCTGGAAGGCAGCGGCTTTGCCTTCGTGCGCGACGTCGAGCCCGGCGAAGCCGTGTTCATCGACCTGGACGGCCGCTTCGTCAGCCGCCAGTGCGCCGACAATCCGCAACTGGTCCCCTGCATTTTTGAATACGTGTATTTCGCGCGTCCGGATTCGCTGATCGACGGCGTGTCGGTATACGACGCCCGTCTGCGCATGGGCGAGTACCTGGCCGACAAGGTGGCGCGCAACATGCGCCTGGGCGATATCGACGTGGTCATGCCGATTCCGGATTCCTCGCGTCCCGCCGCCATGCAGCTGGCCGCGCGGCTGAACCTGGACTATCGCGAAGGCCTGATCAAGAACCGCTACGTGGGCCGCACCTTCATCATGCCGGGCCAGGCCGTGCGCCGTAAGTCCGTGCGCCAGAAGCTCAATGCCATCGGCATGGAGTTCAAGGGCAAGAACGTGTTGCTGGTGGACGACTCCATCGTGCGCGGCACGACCAGCCGCGAGATCGTGGACATGGCCCGCGCCGCCGGCGCCAACAAGGTCTACTTCGCCTCGGCGGCGCCCCCGGTGCGCTTCCCGAACGTCTACGGCATCGACATGCCCACGCAGAGCGAACTCATCGCCACCGGCCGCAACGACGAGGAAATCGCCCGCGCGATCGGCGCCGACTCGCTGGTCTACCAGGACCTGCACGACATGCAGCAGGCGGTCCGGGATATCAATCCCAAGCTGTCGCGCTTCGAGGCGTCCTGCTTCGACGGCCAGTATGTTACGGGCGACATCACCCCCGAGTACTTGGCTCGCCTGGGCCAGTCCCGTGGCGAACCGGGCGAGGAAGGCGGGGCCAGCGGCCTGCAGTTCAACATGGGCTACGCCGCCAGCGACGCCTGACGCGTCTGTCTGGTGGCAAGAAAAATGCCGTCCTTCGGGACGGCATTTTTTATTGCGCGGTACTGAGCGCTTGCTCAGGGATATCAGGCCGCCGCCTTCCACAAGGTTTCGCGTGTCGCCTCCAGGTGCGTCAGATACAGCCGCAAGTCGAACTCGTACTGGTGGTACTGCGGTTCCATGCGCAGGCACAGGTTGTAGAAGGCCTTGTTGTGGTCCTTTTCCTTCAGGTGCGCCAGCTCATGCACCGTGATCATCTTCAGGAACTCTGCCGGCACGGTCTTGAACAGCGTCGCCACCCGGATTTCATGCTTGGCCTTGAGCTTGCCGCCCTGCACGCGCGAGATGTAGGTGTGCTGGCCGAGCGCATGCTGGATCACATGGATCTTGCTGTCGAAGGCGACCTTGTTGATCTGGTCGCCGTTGCGCATATAAGTGTTCTTCAGTTCCGTCACGTACTGATAGAGCGCCCGGTCGGTGCGCACGTCATGAGGGCCGGCGGGATAGCGCGCCAGCAGCGCAGGACCCAGCTTGTCTTGGTCGAGCAGCTTTTGGGCCTGGGCGAGCAGGGATTCCGGGTATCCGGTCAGGTATTTCAGGGTGGACATGATCGAGGCGGGCGTGGTCAGGCAGCCCGGCGTTTGGCTGCCGCCCGCAAGGCTGCAGGCGGCATCGGGAAGAGGAGGTTACTGCGACCCGCCGCGCCGGAATACGACCGGCAGCGCCATGAAGAAAATGATGACGAAGAGCGCCAGGCTCCAAAGCGCGTATTCGATGCCCAGCACCGGCACCTTGGCGTCCATGCAGGTGGCATAGATGCCGAACAGCCACGGCACGGCGCTTTCCAGGCCGATGCCCGTCATGAAGCGGTCGGCGAAGGTCTGGTCGCAGGACAGCATGTTGGCCGCTACGCTGTACTGATACCAGGCGGCCGCGATGCCGCCCAGGGACAGCAGCGCGGCGAGTGCGCCGCACAGGCGCGTCAGCGCGCGTCCGCCGCCGAATCCGCCCACCAGCGCGATGACGCCGATCACCAGGTAGATCAGGCGCTGCATGACGCACCAGGCGCAGGGAGGCATGTCGAAGACATGCTGGGAAACCAGGGCGAGGCCGACGGCGCCGAAGCAGAAGAGGGCGATCAGGCGGAGCAGGCGTTCTGAGCGAGAGGTCATTGTTGCTTTGCAAGGGTTGGAAAAGGGGGCGGACTCGGCCCCGAGCCAGGCTTAGGCCTTGGGAATCGGAATTGGTTGCATCACTTGCTGCAACACGCCCAGCAGTAGTTCGCGCGAACCTTCCCAGAAGATCTGCACGCCCAGGCACAGCATGATGAAGGCCGACAGGCGCATGAACACGGCGGTGCCATTGTCGCCCAGGCGGTGCAGCATCTGCGCCGCAAAGCGCAGGCAGATGTAGAGCGTGACCGACACGACGATGATGCCCGGAATCGATCCGCCCAGCCGCAGCAGGCTCAGCACGTGGTTCTGGTCGCGCAGCGACACCCCCACGGTGATGGCCGCGGCGATGGATCCGGGGCCGCAACTGATGGGGAAGGTCAGGGGATAGAACGCGCGGGCCTTGGCCATTTCCGGAGTAAAGGACTCGGCCATGCGCGCCACGCGTTCGGTGTCGGCGTCGGGTGAATTCACCAGCCGCCAGGCGCTGGCGATCACGAGCATGCCGCCGCCGACTCGCACGATGGACAGCGAAATGCCGAAGAAGCTGAGCAGCACGTTGCCCGCGACCATGGCGACGATCAGCATCAGGCAGACATTGATGGCCACGCGCTTGGCCAGCACCATCCGGGTGGACGACGACGCGCCCTCGGTCAGCGACAGGAAGATCGGCGCGATCGCGGGCGGGTTGAGGAACGGCAACAGGGTAGCCAGCGCGAAAAAGAAGCTGGTACCGAAAACGCGCAGATAATCGTTTAGCTCCATGGGGAGGGCATCGCCTGGCCGAAAACCGGGATTGTATGCGGTCCCGGCGGCGCTGGCGATGCCGGGCGCCCGCGGTCAGGCGGCGCGCTGCTGGGCTTCCTCGCCCGCCAGGGCGTCCAGGACGTCGCGCTCGAACTGCATCTGGCTGCGCGGGCGCGTCAGCGCGGTGCCGTCGACGATGAAGACGTCTTCGACCCGGTCGCCCAGCGTCATGATCTTGGCCATCAGCAGGTTCACCTCGTGGCTGGCAAAGACGCGGGCCAGGGCGTGCAGCAGGCCGGGCCGGTCGGTGGCAGTCACGGACAGGCGCCAGGAGGTGCTGCGCTCGTCGGGCTGCAGTTCGGCCTGCGGCATGACCGGGAACACCCGTGACACGCGGGACTGGCGGCCGCGGCTGTAGTAGCCGCCGCGAGCGGGTTGCTGCAAGGCGGCGGCGTGCGGGTCCTTGAGGCGTTCGGCCAGTTCGTGTTCGACCAGGGTGGCCTGGGCGCGCAGGTCGCTGGCGCCTTCCGGCAGCAGCACGATGAAGCTGTCCAGCGCCCAGCCGTGGCGCGTGGTGTGGATGCGGGCATCCTGAATGGAAAGCGACTTGGCGTCGAAATAGCCGCAGATCGCCACGAACAGGTCGGGCGCATCGCGGGTGTACACCATGATCTGCAGGCCTTCGCCGTGTTCGGTCGGGCGGGCCTTGACCACCGCCTGCGCCGGCGCGACTTGATGGTATAGGTGGCGGGTGTGCCAGGCGATGTCCGAGGCGTCGTGGCGCAGGAAGTACGCCACGTCGAGCTGGTTCCAGAAGGCCTCGCGGGCGTCGTCGCGCAGGCCCGCCAGGCGGGTCAGGCGGGCGGCTTCTTCCTTGCGTTCGGTCAGGACAGTGTGGGCGTCGGCATGGGCGCCGCCCAGGGCGGCCAGCGTCAGCTTGTACAGATCTTCCAGCAGCTTGCCCTTCCAGGCGTTCCAGACCTTGGGGCTGGTGCCGCGGATATCGGCCACCGTCAGCAGATACAGCGCTGTCAGATGGCGCTCGTCCTTCACGGTGGCGGCGAAGTCCTGCACCACGGTCGGATCGGACAGGTCGCGCTTTTGCGCCACGGCCGACATCAGCAGATGCTGGCGGACCAGGAACTCGACCAGCTTGGCGTCCTCGGGCTCCATGCCGTGGTCTTGGGCAAACTTGCGCACTTCGCGCGCGCCCAGCTCGGAGTGGTCGCCGCCGCGGCCCTTGGCGATGTCGTGGAACAGCGCGGCCACGTACAGCAGCCAGTGCCGGTCCAGGCCGGCGATCAGCTGGCTGGCCAGCGGATATTCCTGGGCGTGCTCCGGCATGGTGAAGCGGCGCAGGTTGCGCACCACCGCCAGCGTGTGCTGGTCCACCGTGTAGGCGTGGAACAGGTCATGCTGCATCTGGCCGACGATGCGGCGGAATACCGGCAGATAGCGCGGCAGGATGTTCAGCATGGTCATGCGCCGCAGCTCGTGCACGATGCCGCGCGGCTGCTGCAGGATTTGCAGGAACAGCTTGCGGTTGACCGGGTTGCGGCGGAACTGCGCGTCGATGCGGTGGCGCGAATGCCAGATGGCGCGCAGCGTGCGCGCCGACATGCCGGTCAGTTCCGGGTGCTGCTGCATCACCAGGAAGGCGCGCAGCAGCAGGGTGGGATTGCGCTCGAAACCGTCGTCGCGAATGATGTCCAGGCGGTCCCGCAGATTGCGGAAGTCGTCGTCGATGTCGCGCGCGTCGCTGTCCGGGCGCGGAAACAGCCGTTCCTCGATGTTCTGCACCAGGATGCCGTTGAGCTGCGTCACCAGACGCGCCGCCCAGTAGTAGCGCTGCATCAGCAACTCGCTGCCGCGGCGGGTGGCGGTGGCGTGGATGCCGTAGACCTCGGCCAGGGCGGGCTGCAGGTCGAACAGCACGCGGTCTTCGCGCCGGTTCGCCAGCAGGTGCAATTCGATGCGCAGGCGCTTGAAGGCTTGTTCGGCCTTGCGCAGGTCGCGCGCCTCGGACGAAGTAAGCAGGCCGGCCTGCGCCACGGAGCGCCAGCTGTTGCCAAAGCCGGCCGCCCGGGCCATCCACAGGATGACCTGCAGGTCGCGCAGTCCGCCCGGCGACTCCTTGCAGTTCGGCTCCAGCGCATAGGGCGTGTCTTGGTAGCGCGCGTGGCGCTGCTGCATTTCGACGCGTTTGGCGCGAAAAAAAGCGCGCGGGTCCAGGCGCGACTTGGTCGCGGCTTCGAAGGCCTTCATCAGCGTGCGGCTGCCGGCCAGCCAGCGGGATTCCAGCAGAGCCGTTTCCACGGTGATATCGGCATCCGCCTCGCGTTCGCAGTCCTCGATGGTGCGTACGCTATGGCCGGGCTCCAGCCCTAGGTCCCACAGCGAGGCCACCAGCTTCTCGATGGCCGACTCGTCCTCGGGCGTGGGGGCGTGCGGCAGCAGGATCAGCAGGTCCACGTCGGAGTGCGGGTAAAGCTCGCCCCGGCCATAGCCGCCCACGGCCGCCAGCGTGGCGCCGGCGGGCAGCGGGCAATGCTTGATCAGGTCGCGCAGCGCGGCGTCGACGATGCGGCGCAGCTCGGACAGCAGGGTGTCCGGCCGCAGGTGCGTGCGGAATTGCGCCACCGCGGTCCGCCGGGCTTCCTGGATGCGTTCGCGCAGGGCGCTGAGTATGGCGGCGGTCATGGTGGCTAAGCTTGTGTATCAGACGGCTGGGATGACCAGGGGTTCGGTGACGAAGGCGGGCGGCTTGGGCATTCCTGGCGACAGGGTCAATACTTCGTAGCCGGTCTCGGTGACACAGACAGCATGCTCCCATTGGGCCGACAGGCTGTGGTCGCGGGTGACGACCGTCCAGCCATCGGACAGCTGGCGGATCTCGCGGCGTCCGGCATTGATCATGGGTTCGATGGTGAACAGCATGCCCGTCGTCAGCTTCACGCCCGTACCCGGCTTGCCATAGTGCAGCACCTGCGGGTCTTCGTGGAAGCGCTGGCCGATGCCGTGGCCGCAGAACTCGCGCACCACTGAAAAGCCGTTGGCCTCGGCGTGCTTCTGGATCGCGTTGCCGATGTCGCCCAACGTGGCCCCGTTTTTCACCTGCTGGATGCCCTTCCACATGCATTCGAAGGTGATCTCGGTCAGGCGGCGCGACAATATGGACTGTTCGCCTACCGCGTACATGCGGCTGGTGTCACCGAACCAGCCATCCTTGATGATGGTGACGTCGATATTCAGCGAGTCGCCGTTTTTCAGCACCTTATCGCCCGGGATGCCATGGCAGACTTGGTGGTTGACCGAGGTGCAGATGGCGCCGGGGAAGGGCGGATAGCCCGGGGGCGCATAGCCCACCGTGGCGGATTTCACGCCCAGTTCATCGGTCAGGTACTCCAGGCAGAGGCGGTCCAGCTCCCCGGTGGTGACCCCAGGCTTGACGTAAGGCGTGATGAAATCGAGGACTTTGGCCGCATCCTGGCAGGCGGCGCGCATCTTGGCCAGGTCGGCTTGATTGGTGATAGTGCCCATGGAATAGCTTGGCGATGTCTCGCTTGAATGTCTGCTTGAAAGAATAGTAGAATTATAGGCTTCCCTAAAATTTTGGGGAGCAATCGGGTTACGGCAAAGGCTGAACCCGGCGGGTGCAGGCAGCGGAACCGATGCCTCGCAAACCCGGCAGTTGTTCTGGCAGCGGGTCCTTTCATAGTGATCGGCGGCGCGCCCTGAAGTTTCACCGCAAGCGAAGGTTGTGGAGCGAAATCGGGCAGACCGTTGATTCCGTGGGTGGATACGCGAACAGGAAACCAGTCGGGCGGGCGGGGATAGCGGCAAATCCGGAGCAGGCGCCAGGCTGGGGACGCGGCGTGCTTGTAAGCCCGGTCATGTTTTAGAGCGGCGATGCAGGCTCAGAGTTTGGACTCGGTGTGGATGTCGGCTTAAGTTCTTGAAAACGTTCGCGTTTTCTTAAGAAATGCCCCGATGGTCTGATGCGCGGTCGAACTGAAGTCTGGGTGTAAAAAACCCTTGCTTGAACGCGAAGAGCTGGATTTTCCAGAGCTGGATTTCGCCGCCAACAAAACAGGTCCGGGTGCGCTTTCGGGAAACCGCCGGAAACTTCCAGGAAATTCCTGGTGGGTCTGGAAAAGCGCCTGCAAGCAAGCGGTGCAAGGCTCTTGGTCGTGGCGGCCGTCTGGGTTTATCGCGGCAGCATAGTAGAAGGCGCCCCAGGGCGTCGTAGTTATTGCGGCAGTGATCGGTCGGCCCGGTTAAAATTTTGTCATCCCGCATTTGCGGGAAATCGCGCGCAACACCACCCAGGGTGTCAGTCAAAGGCTGATGCAGGTGCGGCGCAAGAAATCAACCCTTGGAGAAAGTTATGTCTTTGATGCGCGAAATGCTGGAAGCGGGTGTCCACTTTGGTCACCAGACCCGCTACTGGAACCCCAAGATGGCCCCCTTCATCTTCGGCCATCGCAACAAGATTCACATCATCAACCTGGAAAAGACGGTTGATAAGTACCAGGAAGCCACCAAGTTCGTGAAGCAGCTGGCTGCTCGCGGCGGCAACATCCTGTTCGTCGGCACCAAGCGCGCTGCCCGCGAGCTGGTCGCCGCTGAAGCCTCCCGTTGCGGCATGCCCTTCGTCGACGCCCGCTGGCTCGGCGGCATGCTGACCAACTTCAAGACGGTCAAGACCTCGGTCAAGCGCCTGAAGGACATGGAAGCCGTTGTCGCCGAAGGCGGCGCCGAGCGCATGATCAAGAAGGAAGGCCTGCTGTTCCAGCGCGAACTGGAAAAGCTGAACAAGTCGATCGGCGGCATCAAGGACATGAACGGTCTGCCTGACGCCATTTTCGTGATCGACGTCGGCTACCACAAGATCGCCATCGCCGAAGCCAAGACCCTGGGTATCCCCGTGGTCGCCGTGGTTGACACCAACCACTCGCCCGAAGGCATCGACTACGTCATCCCCGGCAACGACGACTCGGCCAAGGCCATCGCGCTGTACGCCAAGGGCATCGCCGACGCCGTGCTGGAAGGCCGCGAACAGAACCTGAACGGTCTGGTCGAAGAACTGGGCGAAGGCCAGGAAGAGTTCGTCGAAGTGCAGGACAACCAGGCCTAAGCCTGTTGTCATGTCCGGCGGTTAGCGTCTGGGAGCGGTGCCGAAATCGGTCCGCTCCCGCCTCGCCGGCAATGCGAAGGTGGGCTCCCATCTTCCTGATCCGCTAGTCGCGGATGTCCCATCGAATCAAACCACTGTCCCGGTGCGCCGGGGCATGTTCTAGCAAATTGGAGCAAACATGGCTGAAATTACCGCTACCCTGGTCAAGGAACTGCGCGAAAAGACCGACGCGCCCATGATGGAGTGCAAGAAGGCCTTGACGGAAGCCGAGGGCGACCTGGCCCGCGCCGAGGAAATCCTGCGCGTCAAGCTGGGCAACAAGGCCAGCAAGGCTGCCGCTCGCGTCACCGCTGAAGGCCTGATCGGTCTGTTCATCTCCGCCGACGCCAAGAAGGGCGCCGTCATCGAAATCAACTGCGAAACCGACTTCGTCGCCAAGAACGACGACTTCGTCGGCTTCGTGAACAAGCTGGCCGAACTGGTCGCCACGCAGAACCCCGCCACGGTGGAAGCCCTGTCGGCGCTGCCCTACGGCGACGGCACGGTTGAAAGCACCCGCACCGCCCTGATCGGCAAGATCGGCGAAAACATCTCGATCCGCCGCTTCGAGCGCATCGAGACCCCGAACGCGCTGGCCAGCTACGTGCACGGCGGCAAGATCGGCGTGCTGGTCGAATACACCGGCGCGGAAGAAGTGGGCAAGGACCTGGCGATGCACATCGCCGCCACCAAGCCCAAGGCTCTGAACGCCGACGGCGTGAACCCCGCCGACATCGCCGCCGAACGCTCGGTCGCCGAACAGAAGGCCGCCGAATCGGGCAAGCCGGCTGACATCGTCGCCAAGATGGTCGAAGGCTCGGTCGCGAAGTTCCTGAAGGAAGTCACCCTGCTGTCGCAGCCGTTCGTCAAGAGCGACAAGCACAGCGTTGAGCAGATGCTCAAGGAAAAGGGCGCTTCGATCAGCAAGTTCGTGCTGTTCGTTGTCGGCGAAGGTATCGAGAAGAAGACCAGCGATTTCGCCGCTGAGGTCGCCGCTGCCGCCGCCGGCCGCGCCTGACCCAGGGTAGTGCTTAAGGGCCGGCGCTAGATTAAATTCTAGTCCGGCCTATTTCTTGTCTTACACTTTCGTCGGATTGTTCTTCGGGATATCACCTATGAGCAGCAGAGCATACAAACGGGTTCTTCTCAAACTTTCCGGCGAGGCGCTGATGGGCGACGATGCATTCGGCATCAACCGCTCCACCATCGTCCGCATGACCGATGAGGTCGCTGAAGTCGCCGCCACGGGCGTCGAGCTGGCCATCGTCATCGGCGGGGGCAATATTTTCCGTGGCGTCGCCCCGGGCGCGCAGGGCATGGACCGCGCGACCGCCGACTACATGGGCATGATGGCCACCATCATGAACGCGCTTGCGCTGCAAGACGCGCTCAAGCACAAAGGTGTCGACACCCGCGTGCAATCGGCCTTGAATATCGATCAGGTCGTCGAACCGTACATCCGCCCGAAGGCGCTGCGCTACCTCGAAGAGGGCAAGGTCGTCATCTTCGCGGCAGGTACCGGCAATCCCTTCTTCACCACGGACACGGCTGCTGCGTTGCGCGGCGCCGAGATCGGGGCGGAGATCGTGCTGAAGGCCACCAAGGTCGACGGCATCTACAGCGCGGATCCCAACAAGGATCCCACCGCCACGCGTTACTCGCGCATCAGCTTCGACGAAGCGATCGTCCGCCGGCTGGAAGTCATGGATGCCACCGCCTTCGCGCTGTGCCGTGACCAGAAGCTGCCGATCAAAGTGTTTTCGATCAATAAGTCCGGCGCCCTCAAGCGGGTCGTCAGCGGCGAAGACGAAGGCACCTTGGTACACGTCTAAAGAAAAGGAAATTCCATGAGCGTCGCAGAAATCCGCAAATCCGCCGAAGCCAGGATGGCCAAGTCGCTTGACACGCTCAAGACCAACCTGGCCAAGATCCGTACGGGCCGCGCCCACACCGGCATCCTGGACCACGTGCAGGTCGAGTACTACGGCTCGCCCGTGCCGATCAGCCAGGTTGGCAACGTGAACCTCGTGGACGCCCGCACCATCAGCGTGCAGCCCTACGAGAAGAGCATGGCCTCCGCGATCGAAAAGGCGATCCGCGAATCGGACCTGGGTCTGAACCCCATGTCGATGGGCGACACGATCCGCGTGCCGATGCCTGCGCTGACCGAAGAGCGCCGCCGCGACCTGACCAAGGTGGTCCGCAGCGAAGGCGAGGACGCCAAGGTGGCCGTGCGCAACCTGCGCCGCGAAGCCAACGAAGCGCTGAAGAAGCTGGTCAAGGACAAGGAAATCTCCGAGGACGACGAACGCCGTTCGCAGGACGACGTCCAGAAGCTGACCGACCGCAGCGTGGCTGACATCGACAAGATGGTCACGCAGAAAGAAGCGGAAATCATGACCGTATAATTCCTGGATGCCGTCAGGGTGACAGGCTAGCCCCTATCTCCCTGGCGACCGGGATATCCTGCCTGAGCGCCGTCCTGTCCATTGATTCGCAGCCTTGCTGCCTAGCGGTGGAACGACGGCGCAGGCTTTTCTTCACGTAATTCCGTTTTCGCCGTTTCACCGCGCGCAGCCCCAGACCAATGGCAACCAGTTCGACCCAGGCGGTTCCCGCTACCCGCGACATTCCCGAGCACGTGGCCATCATCATGGATGGCAATGGCCGGTGGGCGACTAGGCGGCTGCTGCCGCGCACTGCGGGCCACGCCAAGGGCGTGCAGGCGGTGCGGCGCGTGGTCGAGGCCTGCGGCCGCGCCGGCGTGCGCTATCTGACCCTGTTCGCCTTCAGTTCCGAGAACTGGCGCCGTCCGGCAGAGGAAGTGTCGCTGCTCATGCGCCTGTTCGTGCAGGCGCTGGAGCGCGAGATCGGCAAGCTGGAAGAGCAGGGCGTGCGCCTGCACGTCATCGGCGACCTGTCGGCCTTCGAGCCCCGTTTGCAGGAGCTGATCTTCGCGGCCCAGGAGCGCACGGCACACAACGACCGCCTGCACCTGACGGTCGCCGCCAACTATGGCGGTCGCTGGGACATCCTGCAGGCGACCCGCGCCATGCTGGCCGCCGAGCCCGCACTGGCCACCCAGCCCCAGCTGGTCGACGAGGAGCGCCTGGCGCGCCATCTGTCCATGTCCTGGGCGCCAGAACCCGATCTGTTCATCCGCACCGGCGGCGAACAGCGCATTTCCAATTTCCTGATCTGGCAGATGGCTTACGCGGAGTTCTACTTCACGGATCGCTACTGGCCGGATTTCGGCGCCGCCGAGCTCGCGGCCGCCTTTGACTGGTACCGCACGCGCGAACGCCGCTTTGGCCGTACCAGCGCGCAAGTCAGCGAAAACGGCGCGTAATAAAACGGACGGCGACTAGCGCGTCTTTCCAGGGCTGTACACGAGGAGACCGTCAAATGTTGGGCCAGCGTATCGTTACCGCAGTCGTTCTGTTGGCCGTTCTGGCCGCCGCGATGGTCAGCGCGAACCCCTGGTGGTTCGTTGCGCTTCTGGCCCTGGCTGCCGCCTGCGCCAATTGGGAGTGGCTGCGCCTGACCCTGCCGCAACCGCCTTCCCCTCTCATTGCCGTCGGCGTCGCCGTCCTGCTGTTCGGGGGCATGCTGGCGTTGGCGTCCGCCTGGCTCGCGGGGCAGAATGCCGGCATTGCGGATCCCGTCTGGGTGCTGCGTTATGTGGTGCCGGCGGTGGCCGCGGTTTGGCTGTTCGGCGGTCTGACGGCGGTGGTGCGCGGGCGCTCCGATGCGCCTCCCGCCAGCTTGGGCTGGTCGGTTTTTTCCGTGCCCGCGGCGTTTGCCGCCTGGGCCGTGCTGGCGCAGATGTTCGTGGCGCATGGCGCCGGTTTCGTGGTGTCGCTGCTGGCACTGGTCTGGGTCGCCGACATTGCCGCCTATTTTGCCGGCAGAGCCTTTGGCAAGCGTAAACTGGCCCCGCGGGTCAGCCCGGGCAAGACGGTCGCGGGCGCGGTCGCCGGCGTCCTGGGCGCGGTGGTCTGGATCGGTCTTTCCAGCCTGTGGGAAGGCACTTACGGCCATGCGCTGGTCGAGCGCTGGAGCTTCTGGCTGGCGCTGCCCATTGCCGCCGTGCTCGGCGTGCTGTCGATCGTGGGCGACCTGTTCGAATCGCTGCTCAAGCGGCGCGCCGGCCGCAAGGATTCCAGCACGCTGCTGCCTGGCCACGGCGGGGTCTATGACCGCATCGACGCGATTCTCCCGGTCGCGCCGTTTGCGCTACTTTTGTCTGGAGTGTTGTTTTGACGGCTTTTCAACGCGTCGTCGTGCTGGGATCGACCGGTTCGATCGGTGAAAGCACGCTGGATGTGATCGCCCGCCACCCCGAGCGCCTGGCGGTTTACGCGCTGTCGGCGTACAGCCGGATGGCGCGCCTGGCGGAGCAGGCGCAGGCCAGCCGCGCTGCCGTGGTGGTGGTGCCGGACTCGGCGGCCCGCGAGAAATTCATTGCCGCATGGGCCGACGGCCAGCCCATGCCGGAAATCCGGGTCGGCGCCCAGGCGTTGGCCGATACCGCCGCCGATCCCCAATGCGACTCCGTCATGGCGGCCATCGTGGGGGCTGCGGGACTGCCCGCTGCCCTGGCGGCCGCCCGCAGCGGCAAGCGCGTATTGCTGGCCAACAAGGAAGCGCTGGTTGCAGCCGGCTCGCTCTTCATGCAGGCCGTACGCGACAACGGCGCCGAACTGCTGCCTATCGACAGCGAACATAACGCCATTTTCCAATGCCTGCCTCATGGCGGGCGAGCCGTCGCGCCGGATCGCCCGGCGCCCGGCGTGCGCCGTCTGCTGCTGACCGCCTCCGGCGGCCCTTTCCGCGGACGCGACCTGGAAGACCTGCACGATGTGACGCCGGCCCAGGCTTGCGCTCATCCCAACTGGAGCATGGGCCGCAAGATCTCGGTCGATTCCGCCACCATGCTCAATAAGGGCCTGGAGGTGATCGAGGCGCATTGGCTGTTCGCGATGCCTGCTGACCGCATCGAGGTGGTGGTGCATCCCCAGAGCGTGGTGCATTCCATGGTCGAGTACGACGACGGCTCGGTGCTGGCTCAGCTTGGCCAGCCCGACATGCGCACGCCCATCGCCTACGGCCTGGGCTTTCCCGAACGCCTGGACAGCGGCGTCGGTCCGCTGGACCTGACGCGCCTGGGGCGGCTGGACTTCGAAAAGCCGGATCTGGCCCGCTTTCCGTGCCTGGCCCTGTCGTTCGCGGCGCTGCGCGCCGGGCAGGGAGCCTGCGTGGCGCTGAACGCCGCCAATGAGATCGCCGTGGAGGCCTTCCTGAGCGGTCGGCTGCCCTATACCTGGATTCCGCGGGTAATCGAGGCTTCCCTGGAGTGGCAGGCGCGGCAAGCATCTGTTACGCTCAACAGTCTTGACGACGTGCTCGCGCTTGATTCCGACGCGCGCGTCTTCGCGGGCAACCTGGGCCTGGCCTGACGCAGGCTCGGTCGCCACCGTCCGCCTGCCTCTGATTTCCTAGATTTCTCCGATTCCGATGCTTTTCACCCTGCTGGCCTTTGCGGTTGCGCTTGGCTCCCTGATCATCTTCCATGAACTGGGGCACTATTGGGTGGCCCGTCTGTGCGGCGTGAAGGTGCTGCGCTTCTCGGTGGGATTTGGCAAGGTCATTCTGCGCCGCACCGACCGCCACGGCACGGAATGGGCCGTTTCGGCCCTGCCGCTGGGCGGCTACGTCAAGATGCAGGACGATCCCCCCGCCGGCGCGAGCCCGGCGGAAGTGGCAGGGGCCTTCAACAGCAAGCCCGTCGGCCAGCGTATCGCCATCGTCGCCGCCGGCCCCATTTTCAACCTGATACTCGCGGTCTTCCTCTACGCCGGCCTGAACATGGCCGGCACCGAGGAGCCCGTGGCCGTTATCGCCCAGCCCGCGGCCGACACGCCGGCCGCCCGCGCCGGCCTTTTGTCGGGCGACCGCATCCTGGCCATCGACGGCGAAGAGGTGGCCTCCTGGTCCGACGCGCGCTGGCGCCTGATGGACGTCATGGCTACCGGCGGCAGCGCCAGGATCGAGGTCAAGACGCCTGCGGGCGCGGTCCAGCAGCGCGAACTGGTGCTGCCGTCGAACACGATGGATCCGGCTGGCGGCGACCCGCTGGCCGCAGCCGGCGTGCGCCTGGCCCAGCCCAAGCCCGCTGTGCGCGTCGTCAACGACGGCGGCGAAGGGCAGGCGGCCGGCCTGCGGGCGGGTGACCTGGTCCTGGCCGTGAACGGCGTCCCCACCCCGGACACCAGCGCGCTGGTCCGGCAGATCCAGGAAAGCGCCGGCAAGACCCTGGCCATGACCCTGGCGCGCGACGGCGCCAATGTTTCCCTGAACGTCACGCCCCGTGCCGAGACGGTCAACGGCCAGGTAATTGGCCGCCTGGGCGTCCAGCTGGGCGGCGACATTCCCATGGTGACCGTGCGCTACGGTGTATTCGAAAGCCTGTGGAAGGGCGCCGTGCGCACCTGGGACACCGCCTGGTTCTCCCTGCGCATGATGGGGCGCATGGTCACGGGCGACGTTTCCTGGCGCAATGTCAGCGGTCCCGTGACCATCGCGGATTACGCCGGCCAGACCGCCAGAATCGGAATTGTTGCGTACATCGCTTATATCGCCTTGATCAGTATCAGCCTGGGCGTACTAAATTTGCTGCCCATTCCCATGCTGGACGGTGGCCATCTGCTGTACTATCTCGTCGAAATTGTGCGGGGTAGCCCGCCGCCAGCAAGGTGGATCGATATCGGACAGCGCGCCGGCATAGGTTTATTGGCAAGCCTGATGGGGCTTGCGCTGTTCAATGATTTCACGCGTTTGTTCACTTGAACGCGATTTAGCATAAAATCCCCCGCCATTTGCACGACCGAGGATACTCAAGGATGTCTTTTCGCCGGATGTTTCATCACAAAAAGGGTGTACTGCCGGGTTTGATCGCCGCACTGCTGGTTCCGGCCATCGCCCACGCCTTCGACCCTTTTGTCGTGCGGGATATCCGCGTAGAGGGTATTCAACGAACTGACGCCGGCACCGTCTTCGGCTATCTCCCCGTCAAAGTGGGCGAAAAGTTCACCGAAGAAGAAGCCACTGAAGCCATCCGCCGCTTGTACGGCACAGGCTTTTTCACCGACGTACAGATCCAGACGGACAACAACGTCGTCGTGGTGGTCGTGCAGGAACGCCCCACGATTGCGTCGGTGAACTTCAACGGCATGCGCGAGTTCGACTCCAAGGCGATCACCACGTCGCTGGCGCAGGTCGGCTTCGCCGAAGGCCGCATCTTCGACCGCTCCATGCTCGAGCGCGCCGAATACGAACTGAAGCAGCAGTACCTGTCCAAGGGCAAGTACGGCATCGAAGTGACTTCCACCGTGACCCCGCTGCCGCGCAACCGCGTGGGCGTGAGCTTTGACGTGTTCGAAGGCTCGGTCGCGCGCATCCAGGAAATCCGCTTCGTGGGCAACAAGGCTTTCTCCGAAAGCGATCTGCTCGACGAGTTCAAGCTGACCACGCCGGGCTGGCTGACCTGGTATACGGATACCGACAAGTACTCGCGCGAAAAGCTCGAGGGCGATCTGGAGCGCCTGCGCTCGTTCTACCTGGATCGCGGCTACCTCGAGTTCTCGGTCGAGCCGCCGCAGGTCACGATTTCGCCGGACCGCAAGGACATCCGCATCACGATTACCGTGCACGAAGGCGAGCCTTACAAGGTGCGCAGCGTGAAGCTGGCCGGCAATCTGCTGGGCCTGGACAAGGAAATCAACGCGCTGCTGGAAATCAAGCCGGAAGAGACGTTCTCGGCCGCCAAGGCCAACGGCTCGGCCAAGGCCATCACCGACTACCTGGGCGAACTGGGCTACGCGTTTGCCAACGTCAACCCGAACCCGCAGCTGGATCGCGCCAAGCATGAGGCCGACCTGACGTTCTACGTCGACCCCAGCCGCCGCGTGTACGTGCGCCGTATCCAGATCGGCGGCAATACCCGCACCCGCGACGAAGTCGTGCGCCGCGAAATGCGCCAGCAGGAAGCCGCCTGGTACGACGCCAAGGACATCAAGACCTCGCGCGACCGCGTCGACCGCCTGGGCTATTTCAGCGACGTCAACGTCAAGACCGATCCGGTCCCGGGTTCGCCCGACCAGGTCGACGTCAACGTCGACGTCAAGGAAAAGCCCACCGGCATGATCAACCTGGGCGTGGGCTACGGCTCGTCCGAAAAGGCCATTCTGTCGGCCGGTATCAGCGAAGACAACGTCTTTGGCAGCGGCACCAACCTGACCCTGCAGCTGAACACCAGCAAGACCAACCGCGCCGTGGTGCTGTCGCACACCGACCCGTACTGGACCAAGGACGGCATCAGCCGCACCACGTCCGCCTACTACCGCGTGACCGAGCCCTGGAACAACAACGACGGCGACTACCGTGTCAAGGCCATGGGCCTGGGCATGAACTTCGGCGTGCCGATTTCCGAGTATGACCGCATCATGCTGGGCGCGAACTTCGAACGCAACCAGATCGATCTGTTCAACAACTCGCCGGCAGCCTACGAGAAATTCGTCAACGATTACGGCGATTCGACCAACTCGGTGATCTTCACCACCGGCTGGACCAAGGATACCCGCGACAGCGGCCTGGCGCCGACCAAGGGCGGCTACACCCGCCTGAAGGCGGACCTGTCGACCGTGGACCTGAAGTACACGATGTTGACGGCTCAGCAACAGTACTTTGTGCCGCTGGGCGGCTCCTACACCCTGGCCTTGAACGGCATGGTCGATTGGGGCCAGAGCTACGGCGGCAAGGACTACCCGGTCATCAAGAACGTCTATGCCGGCGGTATCGGCACGGTTCGCGGCTACGAGGGCTCGTCGCTGGGTCCGCGCGACACGAAGACGGGCGACTACCTGGGCGGTACGCGGCGCGTCATCGCCAACGCGCAGCTTTACCTGCCGTTCCCTGGCGCCTCGAAGGACCGCACCTTGCGCTGGTTCATCTTCTCGGATGCCGGCCAGGTTTCGTCGGGCAGCGGCTTGCAATGCACCGGCGGCAAGCCTGGCAGCGAGGTCGAGGATCCTTGCGGCTGGAGGTTCTCGGCAGGTATCGGGCTGTCGTGGCAGTCGCCGATGGGGCCGCTGCAGTTGTCTTATGCGCGTCCGCTCAATTCGAAGCCTGGCGACGACAAGCAAAGCTTCCAGTTCCAGATCGGGACCGGTTTCTAAGCGCCTCGTTACGCTTGAAAACAAGGGAGAAGGGCGTACGGCCGGCTCCCTTGCTGTTTAGTGGCACAATACACACTTTGGCTTTGCCTTACTGGAAGGTGAGATTTTCATGATGTCTGATTCCGCACTTAAAACCTCGAAATCGCTGCGCACCATGCGCCGCGGCAAACTGGGCGGCTCCATTGCCCTGGTAGGTGCGCTCATTCTCGGTTCGGCTGCTGCGATTCCCGCGCAGGCCCAAGGCACGAAGATCGGTTTCGTCAATACCGAGCGGATCCTGCGCGAGTCGGGTCCGGCCAAGGCTGCGCAAAGCAAGATCGAAGCCGAATTCAAGAAGCGCGACGATGAGCTTCAGCGCCTGAACAACAGCCTGCGTTCGCAAGCCGAGAAGTTCGACAAGGACGCGCCTGTCCTGTCGGAGTCCGATCGCGTCAAGCGCCAGCGTGAACTGTCCAACCTGGATACCGACCTGCAGCGCAAGCGCCGCGAGTTCCAGGAAGACTTCAACCGCCGCCGCAACGAAGAGTTCTCGGGCATCGTGACGAAGGCCAACGACGCCATCAAGCGCATCGCCGAACAGGAAAGCTACGACCTGATCATCCAGGACGCAGTGACCGTCAACCCGCGCATCGACATCACCGACAAGGTGATCCAGAGCCTGGGCAAGTAAGCAGCACCCGTCACGTTATGCCGGTTCTACTGGATCTTGCCCGCGCGCCAACGCTGGAAACACTGTTGAGCGCCGCCAACACCCAGGGGATGGACTGGCGTATCAGCGCGGTTCCCGGCGCGGACCCCATGCGGGTCTGCGGCATCGGAACCCTGTCATCGGCGGGTCGGCAGGAAATCGCTTTCCTGGCCAACCCCCGCTACCAGAGCCAGTTAGGCGCCACGCAGGCGGGGGCGGTCATCGTCTCGCCGGACGTGGCGCAGGCTCTGGAGGCCGAGGGCAACGCCCGGCCGCCATTCGCGCTGGTCGTCTGTCAGCATCCCTATCTGCTTTATGCCCGCGTGGCGCAATGGTTCGATGCCGCGAGACGGCCCGAGCTGCCCGCATCCACGCATCCTTCCGCCGTGGTTGCCGCTGACGCCATCATCGAAGAAGGCGTGCGCATCGGCCCGAATTGCGTCGTCGAATCCGGCGCCCGCATTGGCCGCGATACCGTGCTCGGACCTGGCTGCGTCATCGGCGCAGGCTCGTCCGTCGGCCCCGGCAGCCGCCTGTACGCCCACGTCACCTTGTATGACGGGGTCAAGGTGGGCGCGCGTGCCATCATCCATAGCGGCGCGGTGCTGGGCGCGGACGGCTTCGGCTTCGCGCCCGATCCCACGCTGGGCAAGGGCGCCTGGGGCAAGATTCCGCAGCTCGGCGGCGTGACCGTCGGTGACGACGTCGAAATCGGCGCCAACACCACCGTTGACCGGGGCGCGCTGGAAGACACCGTCCTGGCCGACGGGGTGAAGCTGGACAACCAGATCATGGTGGCGCACAACTGCCGGATCGGCGCGCATACCGCGATTGCGGCCTGCGTGGGCGTGGCCGGCTCGACCACCATCGGTGAGCGCTGCACCATAGGCGGCGCCGCCATGCTGTCCGGGCACCTCACGCTGGGCGACGATGTGCATGTTTCCGGCGGCACCGCGGTGACGTCCAGCATTTCGAAGCCTGGCCGCTATACCGGGGTCTTCCCGTACGCGGAACATGGCGAATGGCAGCGCAACGCCGCCGTGATACAACAGTTGGCGCAATTGCGCCGGCGCGTGCGGACGCTGGAAAAAGACTAGGGCGGCGCACTGCCGCCCCTGGCGCGTCCGCGCCGCATGATTACTTTACTTCGCAGGAAAGCATAGAAAAATGGAACTCGACATCAAGGGGATCATGGAGAGACTGCCGCATCGTTATCCGATGCTGCTGATTGACCGCGTCGTCGAAATGGTGCCTGGCAAGTCCATCGTGGCCATCAAGAACGTCTCGATCAATGAACCGTTTTTCAACGGCCATTTCCCGCACCACCCGGTGATGCCGGGTGTGCTCATCGTGGAAGCCATGGCTCAGGCCTCCGCGCTGTTCTCGTTCACCGACGAGAATGGCGGGCTGAAGTGCGAAGGTTCCAAGACCGCGTATTACCTGGTCGGCATCGACGGCGCGCGTTTCCGCCGCCCCGTGGTGCCGGGCGACCAGTTGCGCATCGAGGTCGAAGCCGAACGCCTGAGCCGCAGCATCTGTAAGTACCAAGCGCGCGCGACGGTGGATGGCCAGGAAGTCGCTTCGGCCAAGCTGATGTGCGCGATTCGCAGCCTGGAAGAGTAAATGGCAGGAAACATTCACCCCTCCGCCGTCGTTGATCCGGCGGCAAAGCTCGACCCGACCGTCGTGGTCGGTCCGTTCGCGACCATCGGTCCCAACGTGACCATAGGCGCGGGCACCGAGATCGGCCCGTACTGCATGGTGGACGGGGTGACGACCATCGGGCGCGACAACCGTTTCTATCGGTACTGCTCGATTGGCGGCATGCCGCAGGACAAGAAGTACCAGGGCGAGCCTACGCGCCTGGAAATCGGCGACCGCAATACGTTCCGGGAATTCGTCACGCTCAACACGGGCACCGTGCAGGACGGCGGCGTCACGACGATTGCCGACGACAACTGGGTCATGGCGTACGTGCACGTTGCACACGATTGCCACATCGGCAGCAACACCATCCTGGCCAATTCGGTGCAGCTGGGCGGCCACGTCCATGTTGGCGATTGGGCCATCGTGGGCGGCCTGACCGGCGTGCACCAGTTTTCGCGCATCGGCGCGCACAGCATGACGGGCGGCAACAGCTCCCTGATGCAGGACACGCCGCCGTTCGTGCTGGCCGCGGGCAATCCGTGCCGTCCGGTGGGCGTCAACGTCGAAGGGCTGAAGCGCCGCGGCTTTACGGCCGCCGACATTTCGGCGCTGCGCGACGCCTACAAGATCATCTACCGCCGTGGCCTGTCCCTGGACGCGGCGCGGGCCGAACTGCGCGCCCGCCAAGAGGCGGAGCCCGAGGTGGCCCCGCACCTGCAGACCCTGCTCGACTTCCTGGACGTCGCAAGCCGCGGCATCATCCGCCCATGAACGCTCGGATCGGCATGGTGGCCGGCGAGCCTTCGGGCGACCTGCTGGCTGGTCGCATCATTGCCGGTCTGCAAGCGCGCGACGCCAGCGTACGCTGCGAGGGTATCGGCGGGCCGCAGATGCAGGCCCATGGTTTCGATACCTGGCACCCCATGCATGCCTTGACCGTGTTCGGCTATGTCGACGCGCTCAAGCGCCTGCCCAGCCTGCTTGGCACCTATCGCGACGTCAAGCGGCGCTGGCTGGCGGAGCCGCCCGCCGTGTTCGTCGGCATCGACGCACCGGACTTCAATCTGCGGCTGGAGCACCAGCTACGCCAGGCAGGCACGCCCACGGTGCACTTCGTTGGGCCGTCGATCTGGGCCTGGCGCTATGAGCGCATCCACAAGATCCGCGAGTCGGTATCGCACATGCTGGTGCTGTTCCCGTTCGAGGAAGAGATCTACCGCAAGGAAGGGATTCCGGTCACTTATGTGGGCCATCCGCTGGCCGGGGCCGTGCCCATGCAGCCGGATCGCGCCGCGGCGCGCGCGCGCCTGGGCATCGACCAGAATGCGCGCGTGCTGGCGATCCTGCCGGGCAGCCGCTCGTCCGAGATCCGTCTGCTGGCGCCGCGCTTCCTGCAAGCCGCGCAGATCCTGCAGAAAAAGGACCCGGCCCTGCAATGCGTCGTCCCCATGGTCAACGACCAGCGGCGCGCGGAGTTCCAGTCCATTCTGGCCCAGTACCCCGTACCGGGGCTGCGCTGCGTCACCGCGAATGATCTGCACGGCGAGGGCGGAGAGCGCCAGGCGCCCGTCGCCTGGTCCGTCATGGAAGCGGCCACGGCGGTGCTGGTGGCCAGCGGCACGGCCACGCTGGAAACGGCGCTGTACAAGCGGCCCATGGTGATTTCCTACGTGCTGTCGCCCTGGATGCGCCGCATCATGGCGTGGAAGTCCGGCCAGCAGCGTCCCTATCTGCCCTGGGTGGGCCTGCCGAACGTGCTGCTGCGCGATTTCGCCGTGCCTGAGCTGCTGCAGGACGATGCCACGCCCGAGAAACTCGCGGAGGCGACCTGGACGTCCCTGACCGACGACGCGGGCAGGGCGCGCATCGAAGCCCGCTTTACCGCCCTGCATCAGGAGCTGCTGCGCGACACGCCCGCACTGGCTGCGCAGGCGATCCTGGAGGTGGCCGGTGGAGCAGCCTGACCTGTTCGCGGCGCCTGAGCAGCCTGCCATGATTACGGCAGGCGTGGACGAGGCGGGCCGCGGCCCGCTGGCGGGCGCCGTGTACGCCGCGGCCGTCATTCTGGATCCCGCCCGACCGATCGCCGGGCTGGCGGATTCCAAGGTGCTCAAGGCTGCCACGCGCGAGGCGCTGGCGCTCGAAATCCAGGAATTCGCGCTGGCCTGGTGCATCGCCAGCGCCAGCGTGGCCGAGATCGACAGCATGAACATCCTGCGCGCCACGATGCTGGCGATGCAGCGTGCGGTGCAGGGCCTCGCCACCATGCCGCAGTTGGCGCTGGTGGACGGCAACCAGGCTCCCAAGCTGGGCTGCACCGTGCAGACCGTCATCAAGGGCGATGCGCTGGTGCCCGCGATTTCCGCGGCTTCCATTCTTGCCAAGACCGCGCGCGACGCGGACCTGCTGCGCCTGCATGCCCTGTATCCCCAATATGCCTTCGATCAGCACAAGGGTTACGGCACCCCGCTGCATCTGGAGATGCTGCGCGAGCACGGCCCATGCGCCGAGCACCGGCGCAGCTTCGCACCCATCAAGGCCTTCGGCCTGAATCCATGAAGCACATCAGTTCTCGCGACAATCCCGCAGTCAAGGCGCTGGCCAAGCTGGCCGGCACGGCGGGCAAGCGCGGCGCGCCGGTGCTGCTGGACGGCGTGCACCTGTGCCAAGCGTGGCTGCAGCATCACGGCGCGCCCGATCAGGCGATCTTCGACGTGGAACGCCTGTCCCAGCCCGACATCGCGGCGCTGGCAGCCGCCGTGCCGGACCGCGACTGCCTGGCCTTGGACGCGCGGCTGATGCAGTCCCTGGCGGCCGTGGAAAGCGGGCAGGGCGTGGCTTTTCAGGTGACGCCGCCCATCCTGGACCTGCCGGATGCGGTGGACGAAAACTGCGTGCTGTTCGACCGCATCCAGGATCCCGGCAATGTCGGCACGCTGCTGCGCACCTGCGCGGCGGCGGGCGTGAAGCGCGTCTTTCTGGCGACGGGCACGGCCGCGGCCTGGTCGCCCAAGGTGTTGCGCAGCGGCCAGGGCGCCCATTTCGCCTTGGCCATCCACGAACACGTCGATCTGGCTGCCTTGCTGCCCAGATTGAGGGTGCCGCTGGTGGCGACCGCGCTGGATGGCGCGCGCGACCTGTACGAGGACGCGTTGCCGCAACGCTGCGCCTGGGTATTCGGTCACGAAGGCCAGGGCGTGGCCGCGGAACTGCTTTCCGCGGCGCGCCTCAAGGTGCGCATACCGCACGACATGGCGGCGGTGGAATCGCTCAATGTGGGCGCCGCAGCCGCGATCTGCCTCTTCGAGCAGCGGCGCCAAGCCTTGCGCGGCAAGCTGGACTGAACGCCGATCTGGCCATCGTTTCGCCGCTTTTCCGCCGATTGCAGGCACCGTCCCCTGTTTATACTGCCCCGTTTGCCTGAGCCGGGCGGTCTTGAGCCGCGCCTCGAGGCCAGGATCCGATCAAGGACGGGACATGAAAAGCTGGATCAAATCGAGTCTTGCCGCGCTGGGCGCGGCGGTGTTGCTTTCCGCTTGCGCCGGCCCCCGGTATGGCGATGTGGCGGACCGCATCCCGGCGCTGGAGGCTGCCGAAGGCCGGATTTACTTCTACCAGCCCGCAACGCTCAATGGCGACAAGGTCGCGCAGCCCGCGATCCTGGTCGATGGCCGCAAGGTCGGCCGCTCCAAATCCGGCCGTTTCTTCTTCGTGGACCGCGCGCCCGGCGAGGTGGAAGTCATCACCGCCACCGACCGCAAGGAGCGCAAGGACGCGCTCAAGGTTCCGCTGGCTGGCGGGCAGACCCAATACGTGCGCGTGGATGTTGCGGGCGGCAGGCAGGTTCTGCGGCTGGAGGCCTCTGCTGACGTCGCCGTGCAGGCGATGTCGGACCTGCGCTACTGGGGCGCCGGACGGCGCGAGCGAGAGCCGCTGCGCTATGAGTAAAATTACAATGTGTAGGTTTTAGACTCATCCATATACGTTCTCGCGGGATCCATCGAGCTGATGGCCTGTGGGGCTGGCACATCGGAGAAGACGGAATGAAGCGCAGGTTCAAGATGGTGGCTGCCGCCGTGCTGGGCGCGGCCTTGTTGGCGGGTTGCGGCGGTCCCCGGTACAAGGACGTTGCCAGCACCATCCCCATGATGGTGCCGGAAACCGGGCGCATCTATTTCTATCAGCCGCCGGCGCCGGTTGGCGTGGTGTCGGCCCAGCCGTACCTGCGCGTGAACGGTCTGAAGGTCGGCCGTTCCAAGCCGGGCAGCTTCTTCTATGTGAACCGGCCTGCCGGCAAGTACGTGGTCGACACGTTGCGCGACGACGAGCAACTGTCGTTCACGCTGGCCCCGGGCCAGACCCGTTACGTGCGCTTGAGCATCGAGGGCGTGAGCGGCAATTCGTCCAACATGGGCCGCCAGGATATGCGCCTGGAAGACTCGGAGGCGACCGCCCAGCAGGAGATGGGGCCGCTGAAGTACTGGGGCGCCGGCTCGCGCGAACGCGTCAAGCTGCGTCCCTGATCCGGACTACGCTGCAAGGAAGGGCGCGCCATGGGCGCGCCCTTGTCGTTTTCAGCCCCGGTCCAGGCCCACTTCCTGCAACACCGTCGTGGCGATCTCCTCGATCGATTTGGTGGTGCTGGACAGCCAGGAAATGCCCTCGCGGCGCATCATGCGTTCGGCCTCGGCCACTTCGTAGCGGCATTGCTCCAGTTGCGCATAGCGGCTGTTGGGGCGGCGCTCGTTGCGGACTTCGGCCAGGCGTTCGGGCTGGATCGACAGGCCGAACAGCTTGCCGCGGTGCGGGGCGATGGTGGAGGGCAGGGTGCCGCGCTCGAAATCGTCCGGCGTCAGGGGGAAATTGGCCGCCTTGATGGCGTATTGCATGGCCAGATACAGGCTGGTGGGCGTCTTGCCGCAGCGCGACACGCCGACCAGGATCACGTCCGCCTGGTCCAGCTGGTTCACGAACTGGCCGTCGTCATGCGCCAGGCTGAAGTTGATGGCGTCGATGCGGTTGCGGTACTTTTCCGAGTTGGCCTGCATGTGCGAGCGGCCGATGGAATGGCTGGACTTCAGGCCCAGCGCCTGCTCGATATGGCTGACGAAGGTGCCGAACAGGTCCAGGAAAACCCCGTTCGCCTGGCGAACGCGCGCCAGGATGTCCGGATTGACCAGGGTGCTGAACACGATCGGGGGAACGCCGGCCTCCAGGGCGCTGCGGTCGATCCGCATGGCCACTTCCGCGGCCTTTTCCAGCGTGTCGACGAAGGGCAGGCGGACAGGCTTGAAATTGACCTCTTCAAACTGTGAGAGCACTGACTGGCTGAAGGTTTCTGCGGTGATGCCGGTACTGTCGGAAACGATGTATACCGTGCGTATGATCGGGGTAGATGTCATGTGTAAAAAATTCCAACCAGGCAGATGGCCGGACGCACTCCACCGAGTACAATCAGGCCCCTATAAGTCACCCCAAGGGCGGTCCAAGGCCAGTTTGGTCAGCGCGTAAATTGGGGCTGTGATCCGACTGTGATCCAGCTTCCTGATGCATTGACCAAACTCGCTTTCATTCCATTGTAAAAGGTGACTTCAATGTCGTACGTTGTTTTGTTCGAGCAGCTCCGCATGACGGACGTGGACTCGGTAGGAGGCAAGAACGCATCACTAGGCGAAATGATCAGCCAGCTGTCTGGCGCGGGTGTCCGCGTGCCGGGCGGCTTTGCCACGACCGCTGATGCTTTCCGCGACTTCCTCAAGGCCTCCGGCCTGGACAAGCGCATCGCCGAACGTCTGACCACGCTGAACCCCGAAGACGTGCGCGAACTGGCCAACGCCGGCTCGCAGATCCGTCAGTGGATCATCGACGCGCCGTTCTCGCCCGAGTTCGAATCGCAGATCCGTACCGCCTTTGCCAAGCTCGACGCTGATGGCAAGGGTTCGTTCGCCGTGCGCTCCTCCGCCACCGCCGAAGACCTGCCCGACGCCTCGTTCGCCGGCCAGCAGGAAACCTTCCTGAACGTCGTCGGCATCGACGACGTGCTGGACAAGATCCGCCACGTGTTCGCGTCGCTGTACAACGACCGCGCCATTTCCTATCGCGTGCACAAGGGCTACGCCCACGCCGACGTCGCGCTGTCGGCCGGCATCCAGCGCATGGTGCGTTCCGACAAGGGCAGCGCCGGCGTCATGTTCACCATCGACACCGAATCGGGCTTCCAGGATGTGGTGTTCATCACCTCGTCCTACGGCCTGGGCGAAACCGTGGTGCAGGGCGCGGTCAACCCCGACGAGTTCTACGTCTTCAAGCCGACGCTGGCCCAGGGCCACTACCCGATCGTGGGCCGCCGCATCGGCTCCAAGCTGATCAAGATGGAGTTCGATCCCGAGCGTCCCGAAGGCCGCGCCGTGCGCACGGTCGACGTGCCGGTGTCCGAGCGCAACCGCTACTCGCTGACCGACGACGAGGTCAACGAACTGGCCCGCTACGCCGTCATCATTGAAAAGCACTACGGCCGCCCGATGGACATCGAGTGGGGCCGCGACGGCATCGATGGCAAGATCTACATCCTGCAGGCGCGCCCGGAAACCGTGAAGTCGCAGCAGGGCGTCAACGACGTGCAGCAGCGCTACCGCCTGAAGGCCACCGGCCAGGTCCTGATCACCGGCCGCGCGATCGGCCAGAAGATCGGCGCGGGTCCGGTGCGCGTGGTCGGCGACATCTCCGACATGGACAAGGTCCAGCCGGGCGACGTGCTGGTCACCGACATGACGGATCCCAACTGGGAACCCGTGATGAAGCGCGCTTCCGCCATCGTCACCAACCGCGGCGGCCGCACCTGCCACGCGGCGATCATCGCGCGCGAGCTGGGCATTCCGGCAGTCGTGGGCTGCGGCAACGCGACCGACCTCCTGAAGGAAGGCCAAGCCGTGACCGTGTCTTGCGCCGAGGGCGACGAAGGCCGCATCTATGACGGCCTGATCGAAACCGAAGTGGAAGAAGTGCGCCGCGGCGACATGCCCCCCATCGATCTGAAGATCATGATGAACGTGGGCAACCCGCAGCTGGCTTTCGACTTCGCCCAGATCCCCAACGGCGGCGTGGGTCTGGCCCGCCTGGAATTCATCATCAACAACAACATCGGCATCCACCCCAAGGCGGTGCTGGACTATCCGAACGTCGATGGCGAACTGAAGAAAGCCGTGGAATCGGCCGCTCGCGGCCACGCCAGCCCGCGCGCCTTCTTCGTCGAGAAGATGGCAGAAGGCGTGGCGACCATCGCCGCTGCCTTCTACCCCAAGCCCGTCATCGTGCGCATGTCGGACTTCAAGTCCAACGAGTACCGCAAGCTGGTCGGCGGTTCGCGCTACGAGCCCGAGGAAGAGAACCCCATGCTGGGCTTCCGCGGCGCGTCGCGCTACATCGCCGAGGACTTCGCCGAGTGCTTCCGCATGGAATGCGAAGCGCTGAAGAAGGTGCGCGATGAAATGGGCCTGACCAACGTCGAGATCATGGTGCCCTTCGTGCGCACCCTGGGCCAGGCGGCCAAGGTGGTGGACCTGCTCGCCAAGCACGGCCTGGCGCGCGGCGAAAACGGCCTGAAGCTCATCATGATGTGCGAAGTGCCGTCCAACGCCATCCTGGCCGACGAGTTCCTGCAGTACTTCGACGGCTTCTCGATCGGTTCGAACGACATGACCCAGCTGACGCTGGGCCTGGACCGCGATTCGGGCATGGAACTGCTGGCTGCCGATTTCGACGAACGCGACGAGGCCGTGAAGTTCATGCTGCGCCGCGCGATCAAGGCTTGCCTGGCCGCCAACAAGTACGTGGGCATCTGCGGCCAAGGCCCCAGCGACCACCCGGACTTCGCACAATGGCTGAAGGAAGAGGGCATCCTGTCGATGTCGCTCAACCCGGATACCGTTGTCGATACCTGGCAGCGTCTGGCCAAGAACTGATCGGCTTGCTGATGTGAAAACCCCGCGCCTGCAAGGGCGCGGGGTTTTTTTACGCGTGCAAGCGGGAAAGGACTATGCCGCCAGCGCTTCGCGTGCAATCAGTTCGCGCTTGCGGTCTATGCCCCAGCGGTAGCCGGCCAGCGAGCCGTCGGTGCGCACCACCCGGTGGCAGGGGATGGCCAGCGCGATGTTGTTGGTGGCGCAGGCGCGGGCCACGGCGCGCACGGCTCGCGGCGAGCCTATGCGTTCGGCGATATCGGTGTAGGTGGCGGTTTCACCCACGGGGATCTCGCGCAGGGCTTGCCATACCTGGCGCTGGAAGGCCGTGCCGCGCACGTCCAAGGGCAGGTCCAGGCCGCGGGAGGGGTCTTCGACGAAGCCCACCACGGCCGCCACCCAGCCTTCGAACTGCGTGTCCGCGCCGATCAGGCGGGCGGCCTTGAAGCGGTCCTGCAGGTTGCGCACCAGTTGTTCCGGGTCTTCGTGCAGCGCGATCTCGCAGATGCCGGTGTCGCTGGCCGCCACCAGCAGCGCGCCCAGGGAGCATTGCGCCACCGCGAAGCGGATATCCACCCCCTCGCCACTCTTGCGAAAGGCGGTGGGCGTCATGCCCAGGATGGCGGGGGCGGCTTCGTAGAAGCGGCCGCTGGAATTGAAGCCGGCGTCGTACATGGCGTCCGTGACGCTGGCGCTTTGCTTGAGATGCTGGCGGGCGCGGCTGGCGCGCAGGGCGTCGGCGTAGGCCTTGGGGGTGATGCCGGTGGCCGCCTTGAAGACGCGGTGGAAATGGAAGCGGCTCATGCCGGCCTGTTCGGCCAGGGTGGACAGATCCGGCGGCTGCTCGGCTTCCAGGGCGCGGCAGGCGCGTTCGACGGCGGCGGCGTGCTGTTTGCTCAGGGCGGCGGCTTGGTTCATGAAAAAGCTCCTGTTGCGCGTGGATTCGCGCGCTTGGACCCATCGTCTCAAAAGCCTGCCGCCGCCGCACTCCGTATATTGCGCGGGGGCCGCGCAGGGCGCTACGCGGGGGCGTAGGCGTCCAGAAAGCGCCGCAGCAGGCCGCCCGCGACGGGCGTGGCGCGGACGTTGGCGGACAGCCCCGGGACGTCCAGGTTTTCAGCCGCGTAGCGACGGCCGAAGCGTTCCAGATGGGCGCGGATGAAGTCAGGGCCGAATTCGGGATGGAACTGGGTCGAGAACACGTTGCGGCCGATGCGGATCATCTGATGTTCGTCCAGATCCGAGCGCGCCAGCACGGCGGCGCCGGGCGGGGGTTGCAGCACGGTCTGCGCATGCAGCATCTGGGCGGGGAAGGTGGACGGCAGTCCGGCCAGCAGCTTGTCGCCAGCGGCGGGCGGCAGCAGCTCAACGGTCTGGGTGCCGACTTCGCGCCCGGCGGGGTTGTAGCCGACCTTGCCGCCCAGCGCGTAGGCCAGCAACTGATGGCCGTAGCAGACGCCGAACATGGGCAGGCCGGTTGCGGCGGCTTCGCGCAGCCAGGCGGCGGTGTCCTCGCTCCAGGGTTCCTTGTCGGTCACCATGGCAGGCGAACCCGTGATCAGCGCGGCGCGATAGCGGGCGGGAGCCTGCGGCCGCTTGCCCTCGTGGACGGGCACGATTTCCATGGCCTCGGCGGTCAGGCCGGCGGCCTGCGCGAGTTGTTCGGCATAGCCGCCGAACTGGCTTTTGAGCGTGTCGTCCGGATCGCCGGTGTGCAGGATCAGAACGGGGAGAACGGTGGGTATTGCAGCGGTCATTGGGGGCTAGTGCGTAAAGGATGCGGGCGCCGGGTTCCAGGGGGGGATCCACCGCCAGCGCACATCATAATCCAGCGCCCGGATCCATGATGAAAGCCGCTTTTCCGTTCCGTCCCGGAAATACGTACAATCGCGCTCAGAGACTCATCCTTTCGGGCGAACGAAGACTATGTGGATTTGGCTGGGACTGGCCGCGCTGGCCCTGATCGGGGAATTGGCGACCGGCACTTTCTATCTGCTGCTGGTGGCCCTGGGGCTGGCTGCCGGGGGCGTGGCCGCCTGGTTCGGCGCCGGCCTGGAGTGGCAATTGCTGGGCTGCGGCATCGTATTGCTGCTGGGGCTGCTGGTGCTGCGCAAGACCCGCGTGTTGAAAAAGCGCGAGGTCAATTCCGCCCGCAATGCCGACGTCAATCTGGACATCGGCCAGACGGTGTCGGTCGAGGCCTGGTCCGGCCAGGGGACCGCGCGCGTCTGGTATCGCGGCGCGCATTGGCACGCGGAACTGGCGCGGGGGCATGCGCCGGTCGCGGGCGAACAGACCATTACGGAAATGCGCGGTTCGACTCTGGTTCTGACCCCCAAGGGCAAGCCCGGCTCGGCCTAAGCAGCGCCCGCGCCAGTTCCGCGCGGCGCCCGTGCACCTATTTACCAGAAGGAGAGGCTCCGAATCATGATGATCGATACATCCACCATCGTCCTGCTCGTCATCGTCGCGCTGGCGATACTGATAGTCATCAAGTCGATCGCCATCGTGCCTCAGCAGCACGCCTGGGTGGTCGAACGGCTGGGCAAGTTCGACCGGGTCCTGTCGCCCGGCGCGGGCTTCGTCATTCCGTTCATCGAACGCGTGTCGTACAAGCACTCGCTCAAGGAAATCCCGCTGGACGTGCCCAGCCAGGTCTGCATCACGCGCGACAACACGCAGCTGCAGGTCGACGGCGTGCTGTATTTCCAGGTGACCGATCCGATGCGCGCGTCTTATGGTTCGTCCAATTACATCTCGGCCATCACGCAGCTGGCGCAGACGACCCTGCGTTCGGTCATCGGCAAGATGGAACTGGACCGCACCTTTGAAGAGCGCGACTCCATCAACAGCAACATCGTTTCTTCGCTGGACGAGGCGGCGCTGAACTGGGGCGTGAAGGTGCTGCGCTACGAGATCAAGGACTTGACCCCGCCCAACGAGATCCTGCGCGCGATGCAGGCGCAGATCACCGCCGAGCGTGAAAAGCGCGCGCTGATCGCGGCCTCGGAAGGCCGTCGCCAGGAACAGATCAACATCGCTACCGGCGAGCGCGAAGCCGCCATCGCCCGTTCCGAAGGCGAGAAGCAGGCTCAGATCAACCAGGCCCAGGGCGAGGCCGCCGCGGTGCTGGCGATCGCCGAGGCTACCGCCAAGGCCATCACCCAGGTGGCGGACTCCGTGCGCCAGCCGGGCGGCATGGAAGCGGTGAACCTGAAGGTCGCCGAGCGCTACGTCGAGGCCTTCGGCAATGTCGCCAAGGAAGGCAACACCTTGATCCTGCCGGCGAACCTGGCGGACGTGGGCGGCATGATCGCCTCCGCCATGACCATCGTGAAGTCCACTCGCAACAGCTGATAACCGCGCCCGGCGGCGCCTGACGATGATCGCTCCCGTTAACTTGCTTTTGATAGCAGCATTGGCGGGAGTGCTTGCGCTGTGCGTGCTGGGGTCGCTGGCCCGCAGCGGCATGGCCGGCATCAAGGAGACGATACGCGCCAACCTGCTGACGCTGGCGGCGTTCGGGCTCTACGCCTTCCAGATCACCGAGGCGCCGCTATGGGTGTCGGTGATGGCGGCGAACACCGCCGTTGCCCTGGCCCTCTGTGCCTATTACACCGGATTGCGCCGCCTGGTCGGCCTGACCGTGCCCAAGCGCCTGATGGCGCTGGTGTCCTGTGCCACGCTGCTGGCGCTGGCGTACTACACCTACATCGATCCTCAGATCGGGCCGCGCATGGTGGTCATGTCCTGGCTGATGTTCGGGTTCATGGTGGCCATCGCCATGACGGTCAAGCGCGGCATGCCGATGAACCGGTCCCGCTACAGCTACCATTTCGTGTGCGTGGTGGCCCTGATCTCGGCGCTGGTGTGCGCGACGCGGGCCGTCGTCTACATGTTCGACATCGCCATCGCGCAGGCCCTGTTGCTGCCCTCGGCCTGGAACATCGCATTCATGACGCTGGGCGTGCTGACGATGCCATGCCTGACCCTGGGCACCATCATGATCATCCACGACCGCATGCTGGCCGACCGCGAACAGGAGGCCAGCACCGACTTCCTGACTGGCCTGATGTCGCGCAAGGCCTGGTGGCTGCAGGCCGAGCGCTATTGCGCCCAGGCGCTGCGCACGCGGCGGCCGCTGACGCTGCTGTTGCTGGACATCGACCATTTCAAGCGTATCAATGACACCCATGGCCACGCAGCCGGCGATGCGGTGCTGCGCCATTTCGGCCTGCTGGCGACCGCCACGCTGCGCACCGGTGATCATGTCGGACGCGTGGGCGGCGAGGAGTTTGCGGTGCTGTTTCCGGATATGCGCAGCGATGCCGTGCTGGATGTGGCGGAGCGGCTGCTGGATTCGGTGCGGCGCACGCCTTGTGCGCACGGCGGAAGCACCATGTCCTATACGTTCAGCGCCGGGGTGGCGGACTGGATGCCCGGAGAGAGCCTGCAGGCGTTTTTCGAGCGGGCCGACCGCAAGCTGTATAGGTCCAAGTCGGCCGGGCGCAACCGCATCACGGGACCGGGGCAGGATGCCGAGCGCCAGATGCTGCCCGAGGCCGCCTGATCAGTCGTCCTTGCCTTTGCGCGGCGCGCGGGTGTCGTGCTTCATGATGCGCTCTTTCTCGCGCTGCCAGTCCTTTTCGCGCGCGGTGTCGCGCTTGTCGAACAGCTTCTTGCCGCGGCCCAGCGCGAAGTCCAGCTTGATGCGCCCGTTCTTGTAGTGCAGGTTGAGCGGCACCAGCGTGTAGCCGCGCTGCTCGACCTTGCCGATGAGCTTGCTGATTTCCTCGGCCTTGAGCAGCAGCTTGCGCGTGCGCATGGCGTCGGGGTGGATATGGGTGGAGGCCGTGGGCAGGGGGCTGACGTGCATGCCCAGCAGGTAGAGCTCGCCGTCGCGCACGATGACGTAGCTTTCCTTGAGCTGCACGCGGCCATCGCGGATCGCCTTGACTTCCCAGCCTTGCAGCACCAGGCCGGCCTCGTAGCGGTCTTCGATGAAATAGTCGTGCGTGGCCTTGCGGTTGTCGATAATGCTCATAAAGCCCTTGTGCCTGGGTGCCGCGCGCTATGGCTAGAGGCGTATTCTGGCCCCAGGTCGTGTTGTGCCGGTAAAATCGTGCCATTCTAGCCATTTGCGATAGTCGATGCACAAAGTACAACGATCCGTCCTGGTGCCTTACAGCGCCGCCCAGATGTTCGATCTGGTCGCCGACGTGGAGAAGTACCCCGAGTTCATGCCCTGGTGCGGCGGCGCCGAGGTGCAAACCCGCGACGAGCACGGCATGCAGGCCTCCATCCTGATCAGCTTCGCGGGCATGAAGCAGCGCTTCACCACCCGCAACACCCATGTCTATCCCGACCGGATCGACCTGGAGCTGGTTGACGGCCCGTTCTCCAGCCTGGTGGGACACTGGGAGTTCCAGCCGCTGGCCGAGGACGCCTGCAAGGTCCTGTTCACCATGGAGTACGCGTTTTCCAACCGCGCGCTGGAAATGGTGGTGGGGCCGGTGTTCAACCGCATCGCCACCAGCTTCATCGATTCCTTCACCAAGCGCGCGCAGGCCAAGTATGGCGAATGAGCCGTTCGCGGGGCCGCAGATCGGCGTCAGCGTCTGCTACGCCTTGCCGGGCCATGTCTGGCTGCGGGAGTTGCGCCTGCCCGACGGCGCCACTGTGGCCGACGCGCTGGCGGCCAGCGGCTTTGGCGGGGCCTTCCCCGTGGTTGAACCCTGGACCCGGGGCGTGGGCATTTTCGGCCGCGCCACCGAGCCGCAGGCCAGGCTGGCCGATGGTGACCGGGTAGAGATCTACCGCGGCCTGAGTTTCGATCCCAAGGAGTCGCGGCGCCGCCGCGCCGAACACCGCCGCGCCAAGACGGCGAAGAACGGCAGGGTCCGCCCGGCCGGGCTGCTGTAGGGCAGCGCTCAGAGGGGCGGCGCGCCGCCCCGCACAATGTCGCAAATAGGACAAATCCCCGTGCCGCTTCCGGCGTAACATAAGCATCGTCACGCATTTACGTTTACGTCAACGTCATGTCAAAATCGACGGGCTGGCGTTCACGAGACGGCAGCAACGCCAACAGACAATACTCAGTACAACAGGAGACAGGCTGTGGACTTTGAACTGACCGACGAGCAACGCGCTTTTGCGCAGGCGGCGCGCGACTACGCCGAGGGCGAACTGGCGCCCAACGCCGCGCGCTGGGACGCCGAAGGCATCTTCCCGCGCGAGGCTTTCGCGCGGGCGGGCGAGATGGGTTTCTGCGCCATCTATGCCAGCGAGGATATCGGCGGCCTGGGCCTGCCGCGGCTGGACGCCACGCTGGTGTTCGAGGAAATGGCGGCGGTGGATCCGTCGACCACGGCTTTCCTCACGATCCACAACATGGCTACCTGGATGGTCGGCAACTGGGGCCAGCCCGCGCTGCGGGAAGCCTGGGGGCCGTTGCTGGCCAGCGGCCAGAAGTTGGCATCCTATTGCCTGACCGAGCCGGGCGCCGGTTCGGATGCGGCGTCGCTGTCGACCCGCGCGCAGCGCCAGGGCGATGACTATATCGTCAACGGCGCCAAGGCCTTCATTTCGGGCGGTGGCGACACGGACCTGCTGGTGGTCATGGCGCGCACCGGCGGCGAGGGCGCGGGCGGCATCAGCGCGTTCGCCATTCCGGCCGACAGCGAGGGCATAGGCTACGGCCGCAAGGAGGAGAAGATGGGCTGGAACAGCCAGTCCACCCGTCCCATCACCTTCGAGAACGTGCGCGTGCCGGCGGCCAACATGCTGGGCCAGGAGGGCGAGGGCTTCAAGATCGCGATGAAGGGCCTGGACGGCGGACGCATCAACATCGGCACCTGCTCGGTGGGCGCGGCGCAAGGCGCGCTCGATGCCGCCCGGCGCTACATGGACGAACGGCGCCAGTTCAACCGCCGCCTGGCCGAGTTCCAGGCCTTGCAATTCAAGCTGGCCGACATGGCGACGCACCTGGTGGCGGCGCGCCAGATGGTGCGCCTGGCGGCCTGCAAGCTGGATGCGGGGGCTTCGGACGCGGCGACCTACTGCGCCATGGCCAAGCGCTTCGCCACCGACATGGGTTTCCAGATTTGCCTGGACGCGCAGCAGATCCACGGCGGCTACGGATACCTGCGGGACTATCCCTTGGAGCGTCTGGTGCGCGATACTCGCGTTCATCAGATTCTGGAGGGGACCAACGAGATCATGCGCGTGATCATCGCCCGCCAATTGTTGGAAAAAGGAGCCGACATAAGATGAATGCACCGGTGCTGTTCGAAGAAAAAACCGCTGCCAATGGAGTACGGTTCGGGATCGCGACGCTGAATTCGCCGCAGACCCTGAACGGCCTGTCGCTGGAAATGGTGGACCTGCTGGCCGAACGGCTGGACGCCTGGGCCCGTGATCCCGGCGTGGCCCTGGTGGTCCTGCAGGGCGCGGGCGACAAGGCCTTCTGCGCGGGCGGAGACCTGCATGGCCTGTACCGCAGCATGACGGAAAACGCCGGCAAGCCGGGCTGGAACAACGCCTATGCGCGCCGCTTCTTCGAGCACGAGTACCGGCTGGACTACCGCATCCATACCTATCCCAAGCCGGTGCTGTGCTGGGGCCATGGCATCGTCATGGGCGGCGGCATCGGCCTGATGATGGGCGCCAGCCACCGCGTGGTCAGCGAGACCTCGCGCCTGGCGATGCCGGAGGTCACGATCGGCCTGTTCCCGGACGTCGGCGGCAGCTGGCTGCTGAATCGCATGTCGGGCAGGATCGGACTATTCCTGGCCTTGACCGGGGCGCAGCTGGGCACCTCGGACGCTTTCTTCGCCGGCCTGGCGGACTTCCGGCTGGATCACGCGGATTGGCCCAAGCTGCTGGCTTCGCTGGAAGAGCAGCCCTGGGCCGGCCAGGCAGCCGGCACGGCGGAGGATGCCATTCCTCCGCGCGCGATCAACGACGGCCTGCTGCGCCGCGCCCTGACGGCGCTGGAGCCCAAGACGCCGTTGGCGCCTGGCAGCCTGCGCCAGCACTCGTTCCTGATCAACAGCCTGTGCAGCGGCAACCGCCTGGACGATATCTACGAAGAGCTGGCCGCGCTGAAGGACCACGAGGATCCTTGGCTGGCGCGCGCGGCCCAGACGATGCTGGCCGGCTCGCCCGGATCGGTGCGCCTGTCGTTCGCGCTGCAGCAGCGGCTGCGCCTGCGTTCGCTGGACGACGTGTTCCGCGCCGAGTACATCGCGGCGCTGGCCTGCACCGCCCATGGCGATTTCGCCGAGGGCATCCGCGCCTTGCTGATCGACAAGGACAAGAAGCCGCGCTGGAATCCCGCCGTCATCGACATGGCGACCGACGCCTGGGTGCAGAAATTCTTTGACGAACCCTGGCCCGAGGGCGAGCCCCACCCGTTGGCGGACCTGGGCCAGGAAGGCCGCTAGGCGCCACGCGGCGGCGGACCGGCCGCCGCCCGCCGGCGCGGCAACGCTAGTACCACGATGGTTTCACACCTATAGCTATAGCAACAGGAGACAGGACATCATGAGCAGCATCGCGTTTATCGGTTTGGGCAATATGGGCGCGCCCATGGCATTGAATCTGGTCAAGGCCGGACATAGCGTGACGGTTTTCGATCTGGTGCCGGCGGCGGTGAAGACCCTGACGGACGCCGGCGCCAAGGCTGCCGCGTCCGCTTCGGAAGCAGTCAAGGGCGCCGAGGTGGTGGTTTCGATGCTGCCCGCCAGCAAGCACGTCGAAGGTCTGTATCTGGGCGAGGACCTGCTGGGCAAGATCCCGTCCAGCGCGCTGGTCATCGAATGCAGCACCATCGCGCCCGACTCGGCGCGCAAGGTGGCGCAGGCGGCCGAGGTGCGTGGCATCGCCATGATCGACGCGCCGGTGTCCGGCGGCACGGGCGGCGCGGCCGCAGGCACGCTGACCTTCATCGTCGGCGGTCAGGCCGCGGCGCTGGAGCGCGCCCGCCCGATCCTGGAAAAGATGGGCAAGAACATCTTCCATGCCGGTCCGGCCGGCGCCGGCCAGGTGGCCAAGATCTGCAACAACATGCTGTTGGGCATCCTGATGGCCGGCACGTCCGAAGCCCTGGCGCTGGGCGTGGCCAACGGGCTGGATCCCAAGGTGCTGTCGGACATCATCGCCAAGAGTTCGGGCCGCAACTGGGCCACGGAACTGTACAACCCCTGGCCCGGCGTGATGGAGCATGCGCCGGCCTCCAAGGGCTATGCGGGCGGCTTCGGCGTGGACCTGATGCTGAAGGACCTGGGCCTGGCGGCCGAGGCGGCCTTGTCGGCGCGGGCCTCGATCCCGCTGGGCGAGCTGGCGCGCAACCTGTATTCGCTGCATAGTTCCGGCGGTTCGGGCAAGCTGGACTTCTCCAGCATCGTCAACCTGGTCAAGCGCGAGCAGGACTGACATGGCGGCATCGCACGCGCAGCCGGACCCAGCCGCACGGGTCCAGGAGAGCTTCGCCCGGCAAAGCATCATGACCTTGCTGGGCGCGGCGCTGGACGTGGTCGAGCCGGGCAGGGTGGACATCGTGCTGCCTTATCGCGCCGACCTGTGCCAGCAGAACGGTTTTCTGCACGCCGGTATTTCCACGACCATCGCCGACAGCGCCGGCGGCTATGCCGCCTATACCTTGTTCGCGCCAGGCGAGGACGTGCTGACCTCGGAGTTCAAGATGAACTTCCTGGCGCCGGCCAAGGGCAGCCGCTACGTGGCCAGCGGCCGCGTGGTCAAACCCGGCAAGCGCCTGTCCGTCTGCCAGGTCGAGGTGCATGCGTACGACGGCGAGCAAGCTACGCTTTGCGTGATAGGCTTGCTTACCGCGGTGCGCGTGACGCCGCGCTGAATCCCGCGCGCGGCGGGTCCTGCGCAAGCCGGACCTGCCGCGCGTTCATCACGCGGCGCATGGGTTTGTGGCAATGCCTTCAAAAGAACATCATCGGATTTTTCGCAGCAACTGGCTGCGCGCGGCCGTGCTGGGCGCAAACGACGGTATCGTGTCCACCGCCAGCATCATCACCGGCGTCGCGGCGGCGCAGGCCACGCAGGGCGCCATCCTGACCTCGGGGCTGGCTGGCCTGGTGGCCGGCGCGCTGTCGATGGCGGCGGGCGAGTATGTGTCGGTGAAGTCGCAGGCCGACATCGAGGCGGCGGACCTGCGCATGGAGCAGCGTTCGCTCAAGCGCAATTCCGGCGAGGAACTGGCCGAGCTGGTCGATATCTACGTGGACCGCGGCCTGACCCGCGACCTGGCCGAGCAGGTGGCGCGCCAACTGACCAGCCACGACGCCCTCGACGCGCACGCGCGCGACGAATTGGGCATCTCTCTTCATAACCGCGCCCGTCCGGTGCAGGCCGCCGTGGCGTCCGCCGCGTCGTTCGCCGCAGGCGCGGCGCTGCCGCTGGCGGTGGCCGCCGTGACGCCAGGGCCGCAACTCATCGGCTGGGTAATCGGCGCATCGGTGGTTTGCCTGGCCGCTCTGGGTACCCTGGCCGCCGGGGCTGGCGGGGCGCCCAAGGGGCCGGCGGCGTTGCGCGTCACGGTTCTGGGCGCGTTGGCCATGGCCGTGACGGCGGGCGTGGGCGCCTTGTTCGGCGTGGCGGCCTAGGACCGCCACGGTCCGCGCGGGACGGGGAGCTCAGGGCGTGATGGAATAGGGCAGCGCGGCGGCCGCAATGCGCGGACCGTCCGCGGCGCCCAGCCGCAGGTCGCCTTCCGGCAGGGCCGCCAGCGTGGTTTCGAATAGCACCGAGACCACGCCTTGCGTGCCGGCCGCGTCCACGATCCGTCCGGTGGGTTCGCCGGGCTGGGTGGCGTCATAGACGTCCACGCCGGCCAGCGCCTGGCCTTGAACGGCGGCGTCGGCAATGGTGCCGTAGGCCATGCGCCGCTTGACCGTGCCGCGGTAGTGGCTGCGCGCCACCACTTCCTGGCCCGGGTAACAGCCCTTGGTGAAGCTCACGCCCTGGATCAGGTCCAGGTTGACCGTCTGCGGGATGAAGACATCCTGCGTGGCCGCAGTGATCCACGGGATGCCCGCTGCCAGGTCTGCGGCGCGCCATTGCGCGGCGGGCGCCAGGCCCAGCGCGCCGGCCAGCGCGGCCGACTGGTCCAGTTGTTCGTCCGATGCGATCCACCACCAGCGCAGATGCGCGTTGGCGGACGGCGCGGCGATCCAGGTGCCGGACGGCAGGTCGACGCGCTGCCAGGGCGCGCGCGGCAGCGCGCCGGCGGCGGCTTCCAGCGCCGCCGCGTCCGCGGGCGAGGCCGTCACGCCCGCCACATGCAGCGGCGTGGCGGCGAGCTTGGCCTTGGCGCGCAGCACGAACATCGACAGGCGTTTGAGCAGCGCCTGCGCCAGATCCTGAGGCACCAGGCCGTAAAGCTGGGGCGCGTCGTCCGCGCCGGGGGCGGCGCGCCACATCACCAGGGTGGCCAGCAGGCGGCCCTTGGCGGTGCAGTAGCCCGCCAGGCGGGCGGCGTCCTGGGGCAGGCCGGTGACGTCCTGCGTGAGCTGGCCGTGCAGGAAACCGAGGGCGTCCGCGCCGGATGCGGCGAAGACCAGGAAATCGTCCAGCGGCGCAATTTGCGCGCAACCTTCTGCGCGGACGGGAATCGAAGAATGGAAAGCGTGCATGGAGGCGGTGTTATCGCGTCATCAAAGTGCTGATGATAGCCGCGTTCCCCTCCGGGCTGGGCCATGTCCCCGCCGCGCGCAGGGACGCGCGCTACGTTCCGCCCCTCTTTAGCCGCAAGAGTTCCGCGCGATCAATTAAACTTCCGACACTTATGAAGAAGCGACTCTTTTTTTACGTCCTGTGGTTTTTCCTGTTGATCGCGCTGGCTGCCGCCGCAGCCGTGGGCGGCGCTTGGTATTGGGCCCACAAGCCCATGCAGCTGAAAGCCGACAGGATCGATTTCGTGGTGGATCCGGGCAGCAGTCCGCGCACGGTCGCGCGGGTGCTCAACGATGCCGGCGTGCCGGTCTGGGAGCCGGGTTTCATCTGGATGGCGCGCCTGTCCGAACTCGACAAGCAGATGAAGGCGGGCGGCTACCAGGCCATCAACGGCGACTCGCCCTGGAAGTTGCTGGAGCGCCTGGCGCGCGGCGACATGACGCAGCGGCAGATCACCTTCCTGGAAGGCTGGACCTACCGCCAGATCCGCCAGGCGCTGCGCGCGAATCCCGACGTCAAGCAGACGCTGGGCGAAACCACCGATGAAGAACTGATGGAACGCCTGGGCTCGGAAATCAAGCAGCCGGAGGGGCTGTTCTTCCCGGACACCTACATCTTCACGCCCGGCAGCACCGATTATGATCTGCTGCGCCGCGCCTACCAGGAAGGCCAGCGCATCCTGCAGGACACCTGGGCCAAGCGCCAACCGGACCTGCCGGTGACCACGCCCTACGAGGCCCTGGTGCTCGCATCGATCGTTGAAAAGGAAACAGGCCATGGGCCGGACCGCCGCCGCGTGGCAGGCGTGTTCACCAACCGGCTCAAGATCGGCATGCTGCTGCAGACCGATCCGACGGTGATCTACGGCATGGGCGACGCCTACCAAGGCCGCATCCGCAAGCGCGACCTGCAGACCGACACGCCCTGGAACACCTATACGCGTCCGGGCCTGCCGCCCACGCCGATCGCGGCGCCTGGCCGCGCGGCGCTGCTGGCGGCGGTGCAGCCGGAGCAGCACAAGTTCCTCTTTTTCGTTTCCCGCGGCAACGGCACCAGCGAGTTCTCGGTCAACCTGAACGAGCACAACCGCAACGTTTCCCGCTACATCCTGGGCCAGGGCCAAGGCCAGAATGCCGCGCCCAGCCCGGCTTCGAGCCGCGGCGCGGCCAATGGCAATCCGGCCAACGGCACGCCCGCAGCCGCGCCCAGCGCCAGCCCGGCGCCGGACGCCGCGCCCGAGCCGGACCAGGGACAGGCACAAGTACAAGGACAAGACCAATGACCACGCGCGGACGCTTTATCACGCTGGAAGGCGTGGACGGCGCGGGCAAGAGCACGCATACCGTCTGGATCGCCGATTTCCTGCGTGCGCAGGGGCTGGACGTGGTGTCCACCCGCGAACCCGGCGGCACGCCGCTGGGCGAGAAGCTGCGCGCCTTGCTGCTGACCGACTCCATGGGACTGGACACCGAGACGCTCCTGATGTTCGCGGCCCGTTGCGAGCACCTGCACCAGGTCATTGAACCGGCCCTGGCGCGCGGCGCCTGGGTGGTCTGCGACCGCTACACCGATGCCACCTATGCCTATCAGGGCGGCGGGCGCGGCCTGGGCGCGGCGCGCGTGGCCGCGCTGGAGGCCTGGATGCAGGCCGGCCAGCCCGACCGCACCTGGCTCTTCGACGTGCCGCTGGAAGTGGCGCGCGCCCGGCTGGCCGACGCGCGCGAGCCGGACCGCTTCGAGCGCGAGGGCGCGGCCTTTTTCGAACGCACCCGCGAGGCCTACCACGCCCGCGCCGAGGCTGATCCGCAGCGCATCCGCATCGTCGATTCCACCCAGTCCATCGCCCAGATCCGCACCGGCCTGGAGGCGGGCCTGCGCGAACTGCTGGGGCAGTCGGCATGAATGCGACCCGCGCCGCCAAAGACGAGGACGTCAAGGCGTCCAACGCGCCGCAGTTCCTGCCCTGGCAGGCCGAGACGGCGCGCAACTGGCTCGGCAACCGCGATCGCTTCGCCCATGCCTGGCTGATCCATGGGCTGGCCGGCATCGGCAAACTGGACTTCGCGGTCGCCGCGGCGGCCAGCCTGCTGTGCGAAACGCCGGACAATGGCCTGGCTTGCGGCCGTTGCGCCGCCTGCGCCTGGTTCGCCAGCGGCAATCATCCCGACCTGCGCCGCATCCGCCCCGAGGCCGTGGCGGTGGAAGAGGGCGCGGACGCCGCCGAGCCCTCGGAAGACGCCGAACCCGCCACGGGCGCGGCCAAGCGCGCGCCGTCCAAGGAAATACGCATAGACCAGATCCGTTCGCTGGAATCCTGGTTCAACACCGCCACGCACCGCGGCGGCTGGCGCGTAGCGCTGCTGTACCCGGCCCATGCGCTGAACGTGGTGTCGTCCAACGCCTTGCTCAAAGTGCTGGAAGAGCCGCCGCCGCACACGGTCTTTCTGCTGGTCGCGGATGCGCCGGACCGCCTTTTGCCCACGCTGGTGTCGCGTTGCCGGCGTTTGCCGCTGCCGGCGCCGGACCCCGACACCGCGCTGCAATGGCTGCGCGAGCAGAACGTGGAACCGGCCCGCGAATGGCTGGCGGCGGCCGGCGGCGCGCCGCTGGCGGCGTTGAGGCTGGCCCAGTCGAACGAATCCGCTTGTCCGCCCTGGCTGACCCAGCTGGTCGGGCCGCTGTCCAAGGGCCAGTCGCCCGACGTGGGCACGCTGGCCGAGGCCCTGGAAAAAGTGGCGGCCAGCGAATGGATCGACGCCTTGCAGCGCCTATATACGGACCTGATGCTGGCCGGCGCGGGGGCGCCGTCGCGCTACTTCCCGGCCCTGGGCAGCGCGGTCGCGCAGGTCGCCGCGCGCATGAATCCGGCCAAGGTGGCCGAGGCCGCGCGCTGGCTGACGCGCCAGCGCGCGCTGGCCACCCACCCCTTGAACGCCAAGCTCTTCGCCCACGCGACCTTGCAGCGCGTGGTGCTATCCTGCCTGGCGTAAGCCCTTGATCCGGCGGCGCTTCGTCCGGTAAAGGGCGGGGCGCCGCGGCACTTGTATCCAGACTCATCATGTACGTCGATTCCCACTGCCATTTGAACTTCCCGGAACTGGCCGCCGACCTGCCGGCCATACTTGACCGGATGGCTGCCAACCAGGTCACGCACGCGCTGGTCGTCAGCGTCAACATGCCGGAATGGCCGGGCCTGATGTCGCTGGTCGAGCCGCAGGCCAATCTGTGGGCCTCGGTCGGCGTGCATCCCGATTACGAAGACACCCCGGACCCCACGCCCGAAGAGCTGGCGCGCCTGTCCGAGCATCCCAAGGTCGTGGCCATCGGCGAGACCGGGCTGGACTATTACCGCCTGTCCGAACCCCTGGACTGGCAGCGCGAGCGCTTTCGCCGCCACATCCGCGCCGCCCGCGATACGGGCCTGCCCCTGATCGTGCACACGCGCTCGTCCGCCGAGGACACCGTGCGCATGCTGCGCGAAGAGCAGGCGGCCGAGGTCGGCGGCGTGATGCATTGCTTTACCGAAAATTGGGAAGTGGCACAGGCTGCGTTGGACCAGAACTTCTATATTTCGCTGTCTGGCATCGTGACCTTCAAGAATGCGCAGATCGTGCATGAAGTGGCTGCCAAGGTGCCGCTGGACCGTTTGCTGATCGAAACCGATTCGCCGTATCTGGCGCCTGTGCCGTACCGCGGCAAGTTGAACGACCCGTCCAAGGTGATTCACGTGGCCGAGAAGATCGCGGATCTCAGGGGTATACCGGTGGCTGATGTGGCGCGCGCTTCAACGGATAATTTCTTCCGTCTTTTCAATAAGATAAAGAAATAATCTAATCTAATTTATTTAAAGTGATTTATAGGAACCCCATGGCTGCCCGCAACGCTTCCGTCCAGAACACCCTCTTGTCGTGTTGCCGTGGAGCGCTGCTGGCGCTGGCCATGGGCATGGCGGTTCCCGCCGCGGCGCAGGCCGCCAATCCCGGCGATTGGTGGGTCTATGTCGCCAATGACTACCCGGACGACATCAAGGAACTGCTGGCGCGCGGCGAAGATCCCAACGTGCGCTACAAGAACGGCCAGCCGGCCCTGATGCGCGCGGTGGTGGACGGCGCCTGGAAAGTGTTCGACGTGATCGCGGCCGACAAGCGCACCGACGTCAACGCCGAGAACCCGGCGGGCGAGACGCCGCTGATGTACCTGGCCATTGCCGGCCAAACCGAACGCGCCAAGAAGCTGATCGCGCGCGGCGCCCAGGTCAACCGCCTGGGCTGGACGCCGCTGCACTACGCGGCCTCGAAGGGGCAGCTGGAAATGGCGCGCCTGCTGCTGGCGCACAAGGCCATGGTCAACGCGCCCGCGCCCAATGGCGAAACGCCGCTGATGATGGCGGCGCTTTCCGGCCGCAAGCCCATGGTGGACCTGTTGCTCAAGGCAGGGGCGGATGTGGGCTCGCGTGATACCAAGGGCCAGACTCCGGCCGATTGGGCCAGGACGGGCAAGTCCACGGCGGTGGCGGCGGAACTGGACAAGCTGATCGCGCAGCAGGAGGAGTCCCGCCGCAAGCTGCGCGCGGCGCGGCCGGCCGAAGAGGGCGCCGAGGCGGCGGGTGCGCAGGCAGGCGCGGCAGTGGGCGCGCCGGCCAGCCCGGAGCAGGGTGCGGCAGCCGCGCAGGCTCCCGCCGCGGAAAAGAAAGCCCCGGCCGCGTCGTCCGCGGTCCAGGGCGTTTCGGGCGTGAAGCTCAACAACTATGACGAGCCCGCCGCGCCCTGAGGCGCGGGCTTGCCCGAGGCCGGCCCGCAAGGGGCCGGCCCGATTCAGATCACGTAGTTCTTGTAGCGCTCGATGTAGTCGCGGGCGCTGCCGTTCAGTTCGCGCACGCAGCGCTCGGCCTCGTCGCCGTCGCCGCGCACCATGGCGTCCAGCAGGGCGCGGTATTGCTTGATCCCCATCTCTGAGCGGCCCGGCAGCAGGGCCACGCGGCGCATCGACACGCGGGTGCGGTCGTAGATGCGCTCGATCATGTCGCTTAGCACCGGATTGCGCGCCAGTTTCTTGATGTGGTTGCGGAACTGTTCGATCGTGGCCACGTGGGCCTCGATGTCGCCGCTTTTCAGGCTTTGTTCGAAAGGCTCGCCCAGCAGGGCCTGCATCGCTTCCCAGTCGGCGGGGGTGGCGTTGGCCATGGCCAGCCGTACCGCCAATCCGTCCAGGGCTTCGCGCACCTGGTACAGGCGGTAGGTGGTTTCCATGTCGACCAGGGCCACCACGGCGCCCTTGTTGGGCACCCGTTCCACCAGCGCGCGGTCTTCCAGCGTCGCCAGCACTTCGCGCGCCTTGGCGCGCGGGATGTCGTAGGCCTGCGCCAGGTCTTCTTCCGGCACGCGGGTGCCGGGCAGCAAGGCCTGCGACGCAATGCGTTCCCGCATATCGAGTATGACTTCGTGGGTGGAGGCCGCCTTGCGTGTTTCGGGGGCGGCGGCGTCAGCAGAGGCAGTCGCGCGTTTAGTGGGCATGTAGGCACCTGGGTTGAGTGGAGCAAAGCATAGCACATTTTGAACGCAAGATTGTGCACAATTTAGAGTGCGTAGTTGTAAATCAGCATTGACACAATAAAACGCACAAGAATATAGTGGCTCCACTTCGTCGCGGTACCCACTCATCCAAGGAGCCCTGGGCAATGAAAGACGCCGTGCAGTCCCCTCAACTTCCCGGCCCGCAGTGCCAGGCATATCTGGCCCGGCGCAATGCCGCCGTCGCGCTGGGCGTGGCCAACGGCCCCCCGGTGTTCGCGGCCGCTGCCCGCGGCGCCACGCTGACCGACCTGGACGGCAACGCCTACATCGATTTCGCCGGCGGCATCGGCACCCTGAACGTGGGCCACGCGCATCCCGAGGTGGTGGCCGCGGTCCAGGCGCAGGCGGCGCGCTATCTGCACACCTGCTTCAACATCGTCATGTATCCGGAATACATCGAGCTGGCCGAAACGCTGGTCGGCCTGGTGCCCGGATCCTGGCCGAAGAAGGCCATGCTGCAGACCACCGGCGCCGAGGCCGTGGAAAACGCCATCAAGGTGGCCCGCCGCGCCACCGGCCGGCAGGCGGTGGTGGCCTTCGAGAACGCCTTCCACGGCCGCACCTACATGGCGCTGTCCCTGACCGCCAAGGCGCCCGCCTACAAGACCGGCTTCGGTCCCTTCGCGTCCGAGATCTATCGCGCGCCGTTCCCGGTGCGCTACCGCTCGGGGCTGACCGAAGCCGAATGCGCCGAGGCCGCCTTCAATGAATTCCGCCGCCTGGTCGAAACCGAGGTCACGCCGGAGCAGGTCGCCGCAGTGATCATCGAGCCGGTCCAGGGCGAGGGCGGCTTCCATGCCGCGCCGCCCGCCTTTCTGCAGGCGCTGCGCGCCTATTGCACCCAACACGGCATCGTGCTGATCGCCGACGAGATTCAGTCGGGCTTCTGCCGCACCGGAGAATGGTTCGCCACCCAGCATGCCGGCATCGAAGCCGACCTCTACACCCTGGCCAAGTCCATGGGCGGGGGGCTGCCGATAGCGGCGCTGGTGGGGCGCGCCGACCTGATGGACGCGCCGGCCGTGGGCGGCCTGGGCGGCACCTATGGCGGCAACCCGCTGGCGTGCGCCGCGGCGCTCGCAACCATCGCGGTCATGCAGCGCGAAGACTACGCGGCGCGCGCCCGCGACCTCGGCGGCCGGGTGCGCGCACGCTTTGCGGACTGGGCCGGCCAGTACGGCATCGTGGGCGACGTGCGCGGCCAGGGCGCCATGGTCGCGTTTGAAGTCGTGCGCGGCGCGGGCGACGACAGTCCCGCCGGCGACCTGGCGGCCCACATCGTGCAGGCCGCCTACCAGGGCGGGCTGGTGCTGGTGAAGGCGGGCTTTTACGGCAACGTGATCCGCTTCCTGGCGCCGCTTTCCATTACTGATGAGGAATTGGCCCGCGGCCTGGACATCCTCGGGCGCGCGGTGGCGGATGCCCAGCGCATCGCCGACGCGCGCGCGTCGCAAGCGGCTTGAGGAGCACACCATGCATACGCTGTTGAAACTGAAGAACGCGCGCAAGGTGGTCAGCCAGCTGGGCGCGGCCAAGCCAGGCATGGAAGTGCTGGTGCTGTATGACCTGCATACCCACCACAACGTCGAGCCCCTGGCCATTGCGGTGGACGAGGCGGGCGCCGGCCTGCACCTGCTGCAGATCGCCGGTTCCGCGCGCCATGGCCGGCAGTTGTCGCCGGTGGTGGCCCAGGCCATGCAGGCGGCCGACCTGGTGATTGCATTGACCCGCGCCAACGCCGCGCATACCGATGCGCGCCAGCAGGCCACGCGCGCCGGGGTCGGCGTGATCGTGCTGCCCGAATCGCATCTGCCCGATTTCTTCCTGGCCGAAGGCTGGGACTGCGACTTCGACGCGCTGCGCCCGCAGATCCAGGGGCTGGCCGACGCGCTGACCCGCGCCGATACGGCCCGCGTCACCAGCGAGCTCGGCACCGACGTGACCATGAGCATCGCCGGCCGCCGCGGCCGCGCGCTGCACGGCTTCGCCAACACCACCGACATCTCGGCGGGCTATTGCCTGGAGTCCAGCCTGGCGCCGGTGGAAGGCACGGCCGAAGGCGTGATCGTGGTCAACGCCAGCATTCCCGGCGTCTCGCTGATCCGCGACGAACCCGTGCGCATCCATATGGAAAAGGGCATGGCCGTGGCGATCGAGGGCGGCGCGGTGGCGCGCCAGTTCCGCGAACTGCTGGCCAGCTTCAACGATCCGCTGGTCTACAACCTGGGCGAGCTGGGCGTGGGCATGAACCCGCGCTGCCAGCTGGACGGCACCATGCTGTCCGACGAATCGGTCTACGGCTCGATCCAGTTGGCGCTGGGCACCAGCGCCTACATCGGCGGCACCGTCAAGGCCGCCGCCCACTACGACACCATCGTCACCGACGCCACGCTGGAACTGGACGGCAGGGTGGTGCTCAAGGGCACCGAACTGCGCCTGGAGGACGTGGCATGAGCATAGACCTGAGCCGCGACGCCGACGGCGTGGCCACCGTGTTGATGAACCGCCCGGAAAAGCGCAATGCGTTCACGCTGGACATGTACCGCGAATTCGGCCGGGTCATGCGTGAACTCGATGCCGACGATAGCGTGCGCTGCGTGGTGCTGCGGGGCGCGGGCGGCGCCTTCTGCGCCGGCAGCGATATCGGCGGCTTCGAGGAAGACCGCGACGGCGCGGCGCAGGCGGCCGAGTACGCGCTCTTCACGCTTTCCATGACCGACACGCTCAAGCACCTGCGCCACCCCACCGTGGCCTGCATCGAAGGCGTGTGCGTGGGCGGCGGGCTGGAACTGGCCGCCTTGTGCGACATCCGCATTGGCGGGCGCAACAGCCGCTACGGCATCCCGGTGAATCGCATCGGGCTGACCGTGGACCACCAGGAACTGGCCGACCTGATCCGCGTGGTGGGCGCTGCGCGCGTGCTGGAAATCCTGCTGGAAGGAAACATCTTCGGCGCCGAAGAAGCCATGTCCAAGGGCCTGCTGACCCGCGTGGTGGATGACGAGCGCGTGGCGGAACAAACCTACGCCACCGCCCGCCGCATCGCCGCGGCGGCGCCGCTGGTCAACCGCTGGCACAAGCGCTTCGTGGGCCAGTTGCGCGAAGGACGCGCGTTGAGCGCGCAAGAGCGCAGCGAAGCCTACGAATGCTTCGGCACCGAGGACTACCGGCGCGGCCGCGAGGCCTTTGCCGCCAAGCGCATTCCCGAATTCATCGGCCGCTGATCCGGCCACCGACCCAAGACGGACCGCATATGACTCAAGCTGCATCCCCCCTTGCCGGCATCAAGATCCTGGATCTTTCGCAGATCATGGCCGGCCCGTACTGCACCATGGTGCTGGCCGACCTGGGCGCCGAGGTCATCAAGGTCGAGAAGACCGGCGCCGGCGACGATTCCCGCGAAATGGGTCCCTACGTGAACGGCGAATCCACCTGTTTCGCCCAGATCAATCGCAACAAGCAGGGCGTGGCGCTGAACCTGAAGGATCCCGAGGCGCGCGAGGTGCTGTACGAGCTGGCGCGCTGGGCCGACGTGGTGGTGGAGAACTACCGCGTGGGCGTGACCAAGTCGCTGGGCGTGGACTACGAAACGCTGTCGCGCATCAATCCGCGCCTGGTGTATTGCTCCATCTCCGGCTACGGCCATTCCGGACCCTACGCGGGCAAGGGCGGCTTCGACCTGGTGGCCCAGGGCATGAGCGGCATCATGAGCATGACGGGCGAGCCCGACGGGCGGCCCTTGAAGTCGGGCATCGCCATTTATGACGTGGGGGCGGGGCTGACCGCGGTCTACGCCATCCTGGCCGCCTGCATCCACCAGATGAAGACGGGCGAAGGCCAGCACATCGACATCGCGCTGGCCGAGTGCGGCTTGCCCTGGTTCGTCTGGGAAGCCGCCGCCTATTTCGCCGACGGCACGGTGCCGCAAGGCACCGGCAGCCGCCACCGCGTGTCGGCGCCATACCAGGCCTTCGGCACGCGCCAGGGCTTCATCATGATAGGCGCGGCCAACCAGCGCACCTGGGAGCGCCTGTGCGCGGACGTGCTGGAGCGGCCCGAACTGATCACCGATCCGCGCTTCATCACCAACTCCGACCGGCTGGCCAACATCGCCGAGCTGGAGCCGTTGCTGGAAGCCGAATTCGCGCGTGCCGACGCGGCTGAATGGATCGAGCGCTGCGAACGGGCCTCCGTGCCTTGCGGCCCGATTAACGATTTCGGCCAGGCCATGCAGGACCCGCATTACCTGGCGCGCGGCATGGTGCAGGAACTGGACCATCCCGCGCTGGGCAAGATGAAGACCATCGGCATTCCGACCAAGTTTTCCAAAACGCCCGGCGCCTTGCGCACGGCGGCGCCGCTGATGGGGCAGCACACGGACGAGGTGCTGCGCCGCTTCGGCGTGGCGGAAGACAGAATTGCAGGCATGCGCGCCCGAGGAGTCATCGCGTAGCAGGCAAACCGCAGCAGGCAGTATCGAAGTCGCATCCAAGCTCCAAGGGGACGCCGGCGCTATTGACGCCGGCGGCTATTCGAAGTTGAACAAAGATGTTCACGCCGCAAGGAACCTTCATGACACAGCCCATCCATCTTTCCCGCCGCGGCTTTATCGCGGCCAGCGCCGCGCTGGCCGCTTGCGCCGCCGCGCCCTCCCTGGTCCGGGCGCAGTCGGCCCAGCCGTTCCGCCTGGGGGCGCTCAATTCCATCACCGGCGTCGGCGGTCCCTACGGGCCGGCCATGCTGGAAGCCATCAAGATCGCCATCGATGAGGTCAACGCCGCCGGCGGCGCCGCCGGCCGCAAGATCCAGCTCTACGCCGAAGACGACCAGACCAAGCCCGACGCGGCCGTTCTGGCCGTGAAGAAGCTGATCGAGATCAACAAGGTCGAGGCGGTAGTCGGCATCTGGCCCTCGTCGGTAGGCCTGGCCGCCATGCCCATCACCAATGCCGCGGGCCTCATCACCATGAACACGTGCGGCGCGCCGGAAATGCTGACCGAGAACAAGCAGGGGCTGGCCTGGATGTTCCAGGCCTCCAACGCGGTGTTCGGCCGCGCCTTCGCGGAAGTGGCGCGCCAGCGCGGCTTCAAGCGGCCGGCGGTCATGGCCTTCAATAACTCCACGTTTGTGGGGCAGGCCAACTACTTCCGTGATGCCTGGCAGGAAAAGGGCGGACAGGTCAGCGCCTTCACCATCTACGAGCCCAACCAGACCACCTACCGCACCGAACTGACCAAGGTGCTGGCCTCCAAGCCCGACGTGATTTCGCTGAGCGCCTACCGGCCCGACGCCACCATCATCCTGAAGGAGTGGTTCCAGACCGGCCAGGACTGCAAGTTCATCATGCCGGGCTGGACCGCCAACGAAGACCTGGTGAAGGCGCTGGGCAAGGAGGCCACCGAAGGCATCATCTCGATCTCCAACGTCGCCGCCCACGAGCATCAGGCGTACAAGCACTTCGCCGCCGAATTCCGCAAGCGCACCAAGCGCGAACCGGACATCTTCGCGTCGCAGTCCTACGACATGGTGATCACGCTGGCGCTGGCGATCGAGGCGGCGGGGGCTGCCGCGGACGTGGCTGCCATCAACGGCAAGATCCGCGCCGTGACCGCGCAGGGCGGCGGCGAAAAGGTCAGCGGCTTCGCGCAAGGCCAGGCGCTGCTGCGCGCCGGCAAGCCGGTGGACTACGACGGCGCGTCCTCGCGCCTGGACTTCGGCAAGCAGGGCGAGACCGTGCCGGACTTTGGCGTCTTCGACATCCGCGACGGCAAGCTGGTGCTCAATGAAGTCATCGCCGGCAAAGTCTGACGATAAAAACACTAGGGGAACACAAGTATGGATGCAATCACCGTCATCAACGCCGCGATCAACGGCGTTGTGATCGGGATGCTGCTGGCCTTGCCGGCACTGGCGATCACGCTGGTGTTCGGCATCGCCCGCTTTCCCAACGCCGCCAGCGGCGACTACATGACGTTGGGCGCCTACGCCGCCGTCTTCACGCAGGCGCTGGCCGGCGGCTCGATGCTGGCGGGCGGCCTGGCCGCCGTCGCCGGCACCACCCTGGTCAGCCTGTTCTTCTATGCCTGGGTGTTCCGGCCGCTGGAGTCGCGCTCCAACGTGTCGCGCCTGATCGCGTCCATCGGCGTGGCGTTCGCGCTGCGCAGCACGATCACCTTCTTCGCCGGGCAGGACCAGTACACCTTCGACCTGCCGCTCACGCGCGCCTGGAATTTCGGCGGCGTGCGCATTTTGCCTACCGACCTGTACATCGTCGGCACGGCGGTGGCCGCGCTGGCGCTGGTGTTCGCCCTGATGCACATGACGCCCACCGGGCGGCGCATGCGGGCGGTGGCGGACAACCCCGAGCTGGCCGCTGCCAGCGGCATCCGCGGACGGCGCGTGATGATCACGCTGTGGAGCATCGCGGGCGCCTATTGCGGGCTGGGCGGCGTACTGCTGGGCATCAAGGCGGTGGTGATCCCCGAGCTGGGCTGGGAATTGCTGATGCCCATGTTCGCGGCCGTGATCCTGGGCGGCATCGGCAATCCGGTGGGCGCCATCGTTGGGATCATGGTGTTCAGCATTGCGCAGGAAGTCGCCAGCCTGGTGGTGGGACCTGCCTACAAGATCGTATTCGCCTTCGCGGTGCTGCTGTGCGTGCTGCTGCTGCGTCCCCAGGGCATCTTCGGCCGTCCGATGGCGGCGAGGTGAAATCATGGAAGCCTATCTGATTGCTATCGCCATCGGGATCCTGATCTACATGCTGCTGGCCTTCGGCCTGTCGCTGCACTACGGGTTCACCGGACTGATCAACTTCGGCCACGTCGGCTTCTTCGCCATCGGCGCCTACACCTCGGCCCTGCTGTCGCTCAAGGGCGTGCCCATACCCATCTCCATGGCGGCGGCCGCGGCGTTCGCGGCGCTGGCCGCGTGGCCGCTGGGCATGATCGCCTTGCGGCTGGGCAGCGACTACCTCGCCATCGTGACGCTGGGTTTCTCGGAGTCGGTGCGCATGATGCTGCAGACCGAGGAATGGCTGACGCGCGGGATGCACGGCCTGCCGGGCATCCCGCGGCTGTTCGCGGGCTGGGCCTCGCCGCAGACGGTGGACCTGTGGATCATGCTGTTGCTTCTGGCGGTCAACGCCGGCGCCTTGTTCCTCATCCACCTGGTGATACGCAGCCCGTTTGGCCGCGTGATCGAGGCGGTGCGGGACAACGAAGTCGCGGTGCGGGCGCTGGGCAAGGACCCGGCCCGCTTCAAGACCCGTTCGCTGATGCTGGGCGCGGGCCTGGCCGGCCTGGCGGGCGCCTTCCAGGCGCACTACCTGACCTTCATCAGCCCGGAACAGTTCGTGCCGCTGATCACCTTCTACATCTGGATCGCCATCATCCTGGGTGGGGTGGGGCGCTTGAGCGGCGTGGTGGCCGGCACGGTGCTGCTGGTCGGGTTCCTGGAAGGCTCGCGCTTCGTGCGCGACTTCGTCGGCGGCATCTCGGAGGTGCAGATGGCCAGCGTGCGCATCGGCGTCATCGGCCTGGCGCTCATCTGCGTGGTGCTTTACCGGCCCCAGGGCATTTTTGGCAACGCGGGCACGACGCGCAGGAGAAAGGCATGACGCTGCTTTGCATCAAAGGGCTGAGCGCCAGCTTCGGCGGCTTCAAGGCGCTGGACGACGTATCGCTGGAAGTGCGCAAGGGTGAAATGGTCGGGGTGATCGGCACCAACGGCGCGGGCAAGAGCACGCTGTTCTCGGTGGTCACGGGCTACATCCCGCCCAGTTCCGGGTCGGTGCGCTTCGCCGACGAGGACATCACGGGCGTGGCCGTGCACCAGCGCGTGCGCCGGGGCCTGGCGCGCACCTTCCAGGTGCCGCGCGAGTTCAGCCAGCTGACGGTCTTTGACAACATGATGGCGGCCGCGCCGGACCAGCGCGGCGAAAAGCTGGCGGCGCTGGTCTTCGCCCGCCGCGAAGTCGCCCGCGAAGAAGCGCGCAACGCGGAGCGGGTGCACGAGCTGCTGGCCTTCCTGAACCTGTCCCGGGTGGCGGACGAGCCCGCCGGCAAGTTGTCGGGCGGGCAGAAGAAGCTGCTGGAGCTGGGGCGGCTCTTGATGCTGGAGCCGCGCTGCATCCTGCTGGACGAGCCGTTCGCCGGAGTCAATCCGGTGCTGATCGAAGAGCTGTCGGCGCGCATCGTGGAACTGAACCAGCGCGGCCTGACCGTCGCCATCATCGAACACAACCTGGAAGAGCTGTCGCGCATCGTGCCGCGCATGTACGTCATGGACCGCGGCCGGGTCATCGCCGAAGGCACGCCCGACAGCGTGCTGGCCAATGAACAGGTGCGCGAAGCGTACATGGGGGGAGTGATATGAGCCAGCTCGTCATGCAAGGCCTGTCCGGGGGCTACGGCGAGGTCGATATCGTGTCCGGCATCGACATGCACGTGGCGCCGCGCGAGATCGTCACCATCGCCGGCACCAACGGCGCGGGCAAGTCCACGCTGGTCAAGGCGGTGATGGGTTTGTTGCCGCGCATCGCCGGCACCATGACCTTCGATGGCCGCGACCTGCTCGCGCTGCCGGTCGAGGAGCGCGTGCGCATCGGCATCTCATACGTGCCGCAGGTGCGCAACGTGTTCGGCGCGCTGACGGTGCTGGAAAACCTGCAGGTGGTGGAGCACGTGCAGGCGCGCGAAAAGCGCATCCGCGACATGTTCGACCTGTTTCCCGCGCTGGCCGGGCGGCGCAAGACCCATGCCGAGAACCTCTCCGGCGGCGAACGCCAGCAGCTGGCCTTTGCCCGCGCGCTGATGTCCTCGCCGCGCCTGATGGTGCTGGACGAACCGTCCGCCGCCTTGTCGCCGGCGCTGACCGAGCAGGTGTTCGCCGAAGTGCGGCGCTTGCCCCAGATCGGCGTGGGCGTGCTGATGGTGGAGCAGCGCGCGCGCCAGGCGCTGGCATTCAGCGACCGCGGCTACATCCTGGATTCCGGCCGCATCGTGCTGACCGACACGGGGCAGGCGCTGCTGGCCAACCAGCACATGAGCGATCTGTACATAGGGCGGGGCGGCCACGCGGGCGCGGACCGTCCGCCCAGCGGCAGCGTTCCCGCTTGAAAGCGCCAGAGCCATCCCGCCGGCAGCCGCCGTCGCGGATGGCAAATCCATATTCCCATATCTCTTTGCAGGAGCCGTATCTTGCCTATTTCCGAAACCATGGTTTCCCCGGCGCCCGTTGCGCGCCGTCCGGCGCCCGGCGCCATCGCCGCTTTGACCGCCACCGAGGGCCTGGCCGCGCTGGAGCAGGGCAAGCTGACTTGCGAGGCCTGGGCGCGCGCCTGCCTGGAGCGCATCGAGGAGCGCAACGGCGGCGTCAAGGCCTGGGTCCGGGTGGACGCCGAGGGCGCGCTGGCCCGCGCCCGCGAATGGGACCGCCATGGCCGGCGGCGCGCGCTGGACGGCGTGCCGCTGGGCATCAAGGACACCATCGACACCGCGGCCATGCCCACCGAATTGGGCGACCCCGAGATCTTCCCCGGCCGCCAGCCCGAGGCCGATGCGCCCGTGGTGACGCAGGCGCAGGAGCTGGGCTTCAACGTGCTGGGCAAGAACACCGTGTCGCGCCACGCCATCATGCTGCCCGGGCCTGCGCGCAACCCGCATGACCTGACCCGCACGCCGGCCGCGTCCTCGGCCGGTTCGGCGGCGGCCGTCGCCGACTTCATGGCGCCGCTGTCCATCGGCACGCAGACGGCGGGCTCCATCCTGCGGCCATCAGCATTCTGCGGCGCGGTCGGCTTCAAGCCCACGCTGGACGCCATTCCCTACGTGGCGATCCGGCGCTATTCGCGGGTGCTGGACGTGATCGGGCCGATCTCGCGTTCGGTCGACGACGCGGCCTTGTTCATGCGTGCGTTTACGGGCGATCCCCGGTTTGATCCGGCGTCCTCGTTGCGCAACGACTTCCGTCTGGGCGTGTGGCGCCCCAAGGATTGGGCCGACACCGAACCCTGCATGCGCGAGAGCTTCGAGGCCAATCTGCGCGCCTTGTCGACCGCCGGCGTCAAGGTCACGGAGCTGGTCATGCCGCCGGCCTTCGACACCATGGGCGAGGCGCAGGACGTGATCATGGCCTACGACCTGGCGCGCGAGTATGCCGCCATCAAGCGCGACCATGCGGCGCTGTGCGATCCCGGGCTGATCGAGTACCTGACGATGGGCGAGGGCCTGTCCGCGGCCGATTACGCCGGCGCGCTGGACGCCGCCGACGCCTGCCGCCGGGCGTTCTACGACGTTGCGCGCGAAGTCGACGCAGTGGCCATGCCGTCCACGCTGGGCGAGGCGCCGCTCGCCAGCTCCACCGGCAGCTCGGCCTTCATCCGCATCTGGTCGTTGCTGCACAACCCGTCCATCACCTTGCCGGTCGCGCGCGGCCCCAACGGGCTGCCGCTGGGCTTCCAGATGGTCGGCTTCGTAAAGGAAGATGCGCGGCTGCTGTACTGGGCGCGTTGCGCCGAGCGCATCCTGGGGTCGACCGCCCACCAGGTTTGAATAGCCGCGGTCCGGGCAGCCGCATGATCCGGTGCCGGAGGTCACCGGGTTTGCAAGTTCGTCCTTGGACTTTTAGAAACAACCGGCGTGCTGTTCCAGGCCGCCGTTGTTTCGCGCTGGATCAGATGGATGGGCAGCACATCCCGCGATCCCGTCGTGGGAATTGGTCCGTTGATGCGATCCAGCAGCCTGCGCGCGGCAGTGCGAGCCATCGTTTCAACCGGTTGCCGGATGGTCGTGAGGGACATCACGTGCGTGCCCGCCAGGGGCATATCGTCGAATCCCAAGACTGAGAGGCCTTGCGGCACGGCTATTCCCTTGCGTTTGGCCGCTTCGAGCACACCCAGCGCCATCGTGTCATTGCCGGCAATGATTGCGGAGACGGGATCAGGGCCGGACAGCAACGTCATAGCGCTCGAGTAACCGCTTTCCATCGTGTACATGCCAAAAATCAGCGGTACGTCCTGACGGCGAATTTTCTGGCTTTCCAGCCAGGCCAGGGCACCTTCCGACCGGTCGCGGCTCGTTGACGTATTGCGTTGCCCCATGACCAGCCCGATCCGTCTGTGGCCCAGTTCGAAAAGATGACGTGCCGCTTCTGCGCCGGCATGGACGTTGTCGATCTCGACGGTATCGACATTCGAGTTGTCTACCGAGCGGATGACGAGCACCAGTGGAATGGCTCGGCGCTTCAGTTCCGTGACGATAGGAGAATCCAGCGTTGCGGTCGCCAGCACGAGTCCATCGAGATAGCCGTCGACAAGCGGGCGCAGCCTTTGAAGGCAGTTCGACTCGCTCATTGAATCGATGATGAGAATCATGTGGTAGCCGGCTTCGTCGAACGCATCATGCAGATGAGCGATCAAGGATGTGATGAAAGGGTTGTGCAACGCTTCCACCACAACACCTATGACTTTCGTCGCGGCCTTGCGCAGTTTTCTGCCCTGCATGGGCAGGCGATATCCCAGGTGCGCGGCGGCCTCCTGAACGGCATCGCGGGTAGCGGCGCTGATTGCAGGGTGGCCGGATAGCGCCCGCGAGACGGTGGACACTGCGACGCCCGCTCGATCCGCAACGTCCTTCAACTTCTTCTTCTGGGGAGCCGATTCGTCGTCTTGCATGGCGGACCTTTTGTTGAGGGTTTTTACCAACCATTTGCACGGCAATTGCACGGAAAATTGCACCATAATTTGTGCAAATGTGGAATGCAAAATATAGCAATATTTGCATTCGATGCGCAATCGTGAATATGTTGGATAGCCAATTTTTCATCAACTTGGAGCAAGCGATGGTTCGGTTTCTGAAGCAAGGACGCACGGAAGAGCAATCGGAGTCCGATGCGGCGCAGGTGCAAAGCACGGTCAGCGGCATTCTTGCCGATATCGGGAAGCGAGGGGACGAGGCACTCCTCGAGTACTCCCGGAAGTTCGACCAATGGGGGCCCGAATCTTTCAGGCTCACGGATGTTCAGATCCAAGACTGCATGGCGCAGTTGAGCGCGGGGCAGCTCGACGACATCCGCTTTGCGCAAGCGCAGATACGCAATTTCGCCCAATTGCAGAAGGAATCCTTGCGCGATGTCGAAGTCGAGACCATCCCGGGAGTCATTCTCGGGCATAAGAACCTTCCGGTGGAAAGCGTGGCCTGCTATGTGCCGGGCGGAAAATTCCCGCTGGTTGCGTCGGCGCATATGGGCGTCGTGACAGCAAAGGTTGCGGGCGTGCCCCGCGTGGTCGCTTCGTCGCCCGTGGTGAACGGCAAGCCATCGGCGGCCGTGGTCGCGGCAATGCATTTGGCCGGGGCGGACGAGATCTATACGCTGGGCGGCGTGCAGGCCATCGGCGCCTTCGCCATCGGCACGGCAAGCATTCGTCCGACGACCATGGTCATCGGACCCGGCAACGCTTACGTGGCCGAGGCAAAACGACAGCTATTCGGCCGGATCGGGATCGATCTGCTGGCGGGACCGACGGAGACCCTGGTCATCGCTGATGATTCGGTCGATGCCGAGCTGTGCGCTACGGACCTGCTCGGGCAGGCTGAACACGGCTACAACACGCCCGCGATCCTGATCACCAACTCGGAAACGCTGGCTCGCGACACCATGCAGGCAATCGAGCGCTTGCTGAAGATCTTGCCCACCGCGAATACGGCTGGCGTGTCCTGGCGCGACTACGGCCAGGTAATCGTTTGCGACAGCTACGAAGAGATGGTGGAGCAGGCCGACCTCATCGCCAGCGAGCATGTCCAGGTCATGACGCGAGATCCCGATTACTTCTTGAACAATATGCGGAACTACGGCGCTCTTTTCCTTGGCGCGCGTACCAACGTCGCCTACGGCGACAAGGTCATAGGCACGAATCACACCTTGCCCACGGGCAAGGCTGCCCGTTACACCGGGGGCTTGTGGGTGGGGAAGTTCATCAAGACCTGCACCTATCAGAAGGTCTTGACGGATGAGGCTTCGGCCCTGGTCGGCCGCTATTGCTCCAGGCTGTGCGGCATCGAAGGCATGGTAGGCCACGGCGAACAGGCGAACATCCGCATCCGCCGTTATGGCAACACCGATGTGCCTTATGCCGGGGTTGCCGCCTGAACGGATGGCCGGTTCCCGCTGGCTTGAGTTCGCGCCGCGCGGACCTTTGCGGCTGGAAGGTGCCGGCCGCTTTTAATTGAATGTGATCGAGACGACTCGACGACTTAGCAAGGGATGGCAATGGAAAAATCCGAAGATGAATTCAAAGGCGAAATAGGCCGCACGTATCGAGACTCGACGCCATCGTGGCCGGAGCAGGTTCGCGTTCCGAAGGACGCCCCCAACATCGTATTTGTCGTGCTTGATGATGTGGGCTTTGCTGATTTGGGATGCTATGGGTCCGAGATTGCGACGCCGCGCATGGACCGTCTGGCGGCGAAGGGTGCCCACTATTCGAACTTTCACGTGACTTCCATGTGCTCGCCGACACGGGCCTGCCTGTTGACGGGCCGCAACTCGCATGCGGCAGGGGTGGGCATCATTGCGGAATGGTCGAGCGGCTATCCCGGGTACACGGGCCAGGTCGGAAAAAATGCCGCCACCGTTCCCGAAGTTCTGGGCTTGCATGGCTATTCCAGCTACGCCGTCGGGAAATGGCATTTGACCAATATCGCCGACTACGGCGCGGCCGGCCCGCACGACAACTGGCCCATAGGCAAAGGTTTCAACCGCTGGTACGGATTTCACGGCGCGCTGACGGATCAATGGAATCCTGAGCTATGCCAGGACAACCGTCCTATCCAGCTCGAGAAGACGGACGACTATCACCTGAGCACGGATCTGGTCGACCACGCAATCACCGACATCAAGGACCACATCAGTTCCGCCCAGGGGCGGCCGTTCTTCCTGTACTTGGCGTTTGGCGCCTGCCACTGGCCTCATCACGTCCCCCAGGAGTACATCGAGCGCCACAAGGGCAAGTACGACTGCGGCTGGGACGTCATTCGCGCCCAGCGGCACAAGAAGCAGCTGGAATTGGGCGTCGTGCCCCCCGGCACGGCGCTTGCGCCGCTCAATCCTGGGGTCCGTCCATGGGCGGAGTTTCCAGAGGACGAGCGCACGCTATTGGCGCGCCTTCAAGAAACCTATGCGGGTTTCCTGGAGCACACGGACGATCAGGTAGGCAGGCTCGTCGATCACCTGGAAGCCATCGGCCAACTGGACAATACGCTGATCGTATTGCTTTCCGACAACGGCGCAAGCCCCGAGGGCGGCCCCACGGGGGCGATCAACTTGCGCAAGCATATGGTCTACGAGACGGAGTCGCCGCAGGTCGGCATTGCGCATCTGGACAAGATCGGCAGTGAGCTGGCGTACAACCATTACCCCACCGGCTGGGCGCAAGTCTCAAATACTCCCTTGAAGTGGTACAAAAAAAACGTGCACGGAGGCGGGGTCCGCGCACCGTTGATCATCCATTGGCCGGGACATATTGCCGATCCGGGGGTGCTGAGGCATCAATATCACCACGTCATCGACATTGCGCCGACGCTATACGAAATCATGAACATCGAGGTGCCCGGGCAATACAAGGGCGTGTCGCAATTGCCGGTGCATGGCGTCGGCATGAATTACACGTTCGCCGATGTCCAGGCGCCGACGAAGAAGGACTCCCAGATTTTCGAGCTGCTGGGAGATCGCGCCATCTGGCATCAAGGTTGGAAGGCGGTTTCACGGCACCCGAAGGGGCGCGATTTCGACCTGGACCAATGGGAGCTTTACCACCTGTCCGAAGACTTCTCCGAGGCTTGCGATCTGGCCAAACAGCATCCGCAGAAGCTTGAAGAGCTCGTGGCCCTCTGGTGGGAGCAGGCGGGCCGGTATGGCGTCCTGCCGTTGGATGACAGGGATTGGGAGCGGGCGGCCGAGCGGCTCAAGATGAACCAGACCCTGCGCTATGAATTCCATAGCAATATGGCCCGGGTGGACAGAATGCAATCCCCCGACATCACGGATCGCAGCTATGCCGTTGAAGCGCGATTCACCGTCGGCGACGAGCCGCCGCGAGGCGTGCTGTTGGCCTGGGGTAGCCATTTCGGCGGCTTCGTGATCTACCTGAAGGACGGGCGGCTTTGTTATGAGTACGTGTACTCCGAGTCGCTGACGCATCGTATTGAGGGTCCCTACCAGCCCCCGCCCGGTGATGCCAAGGTCGAGCTGCATTTCATCCGGACGGGAAAGAACGCCGGGCGAGCGGTATTGCTGGCGGATGGCAATGAAATCGGCGAAGTCGAGATCCCCAAGACCTGGCCTACGCACGGCACGACCGCAGGGCTGAACTGCGGACAGGATGCCGGCGCTCCCGTGAGTTTTTCGTATCAGAAGCCGTTCCGGTTCAACGCCGGCGGATTGAAAGTGACAGTGAATCTTGCGACGGACAGTGAAAGCGAGGCGGGGGCGGCGTACGCCGCCGCCCTGAAAGAACAGTAAGGCGTCTGGCGTATGCCGTCGCAGGCCGTACGTCGGGTCAGTCCTTTTAAAAGAACAGGAAACGTTATGTGGAAAGCACTTTTACGCTCGTTCGGGCTTGCGTGCAGCTTTGCCGCTGTGCTGCAGTCTGCGCATGCCGAGGCCGTCTACCCGGCCAAACCCATCCGTTTGGTGGTGGCGTTTTCGCCGGGCGGTTCAGCGGATATCCTGGCTCGCCTGCTGGCAGAGAGAATGGCGGAGAACCTGGGAAAGCCAGTCATCGTCGAGAACAAGGCTGGGGCCAGCGGCAACATTGGCGGCGATTTTGTCGCACGTTCCGCGCCGGACGGGTACACGTTGTTGCTGGCTTCGGCCGGGCCGACGGTCATCAATCCCAGCCTGTATTCCAACATGCCCTACAAGCCGGCGACGGATCTCGCGCCCGTTTCGCTATTGGTCAAGGATTACAACCTGATGGTGATCAATGCTTCGATCCCGGCAAGAAACCTGAAGGAGTTCATTGCCTATGCGAAGTCCCATCCTGGAAAACTGAGTTTTGGCTCGCCAGGAACGGGTACGCCAGCGCATCTGGCAGGTGAACTCCTCAATCAGCGGGCGGGAACGGAAATGCTGCATGTGCCCTACAAGGGTACCGGCCCGGCCGTCACAGACTTGCTGGCGGGGCACATCACCATGATGATCGACAACATGCCGCCGTTGTTGCCGTATGTGCAATCGGGAAAACTGCGGGCCTTGGCTGTGGCTAGCGAAGCGCGAGCGGAGTCCATGCCGGATGTGCCCACCGCCAAGGAAGCCGGGCTGGATAACTATGTGGTAACCGCATGGAAGGGCTTGATGGTGCCCGCCGGCACGCCCGGACCCGTGATCGAGCGGCTGCATGTAGCGGTCACGCAGGCGTTGGCGAGTCCGGAAATGAAAAAGCGTCTGGTGGAACTGGGCGCGGAACCCGTCGGAGGCAGCCCTGCTCAATTCGCCGAGCAGATTCGCAACGATACGGCGTGGTGGGCGGCGCTGATCAAGTCGACGGGCACAAAGCTGGATTAGGGACCGGGCTCGCCAAGTCCGCAATCGCGGCGAGTGGACGGTGTTTTGGGATGGGCCGTACTTCCGGCCCATCCAGTCATTTTCCGGGTTTTCCCCAATTATTCTCAAAAAGTGGGAATAAAAACCTGGATAAGAACCAAAAATTGATAATCTGCGCTCCGTTAGCTTGGAGCCACATGTTGAAAGCGGATCTATCAGTCGGGGCAGGCGCGGATCGCGTGCTGTATGTGCTGGCCACCTTGGCCAGGCACGACGGCCCCCTTAGCATTGCCGCGTTGGCCGAGCAGACCGGCCTGGCGCAAAGCACCCTGTACCGCCAGGTGGCGCTGCTCAAGCGCTGGGGTTTTGTCGCCGAGCACGACGGCGAATACGGCCCCGGCCCGCTATGCGTGCAGCTGGCCTGGGGCTTTGACCAGTCCTCGTTCCTGATCCATGAAGCGCAGCCCGACATGGCCGCGCTGGCCGCCGCCTCCGGCGAGACCATAGGCCTGCTGGTGGCGGTCAAGGACCAGGCGGTCTGCCTGGACATGATCGAAAGCCAGCATCCGCTGCGCTGTTCCTTCACCAAGGGGCGCGGCCTGCCGCTGGCGCGCGGCGCTTCGGCCAAGTCCCTGCTGGCCTTCATGCCGCTGGCCCGGCAGCAGGCCGCGCTGGCTTATCTGGCGGCCGAGGCCGACGTGGACGCCGGCCGGTTGGGCCACGAGCTGGAAGCCATCCGCGCCCAGGGTTATGCCGTCACCGACAGCGAAGTCGATGCCGGCGTCTGGGGTGTCAGCGTCCCTATTTTTCAACGCGCCAATCAGGCCGTGGCCTCGATCACGCTGATGGCGCCATCGACCCGGGCCGCCCAGCGGCCCGAGGCATTGACCGAAATGACCGTGGCCGCGGCCCGGCGCATCTCGGCGAAGTTGCAGGTTCATTGAAACAGCCTTCTTCCACTCCACGCCGTACCCATACCCACCCGACCGCCGTATCCCCATTCCATAGAGGACCCACCATGACCACTCGCCGCACACTGCTGACCGCCGCCCTGACGCTGGGCCTCGCCTGGAGCGCCGGTCCGGCGTTCGCCCAGGAAACCATCCGCGCCGTCACCGACGCGACCTTCCCGCCGATGGAGTTCGTCAAGGACGGCAAGCGCACCGGGTTCGACATCGAACTGGTGGAAGCGCTGGCCGGCGCCATGGGCAAGAAGGTCGAGTGGATCGACATCGACTTCAAGGGCCTGATTCCCGCGCTGCAGGCCGGCCGCGCCGATATCGCCGTGTCCGCCATCTACATCACGCCCGAGCGCGCCAAGGTGGTGGACTTCACCGATCCCTACTACGCGGGCGGCCTGGTCGTGATGACCAAGAAGGACGGCCCGGTCAAGACGCTGAAGGACCTGGACGGCCGCAAGGTCTCGGTGCAGGTCGGCACCAAGTCGGTCAACTACCTGAAGGAACACTACCCGGCGGTGCAGCGCGTGGAAGTCGAGAAGAACCAGGAAATGTTCAACCTGGTGCAGATCGGCCGCGCCGAAGCCGCCGTGACCGGCAAGCCCGCCGCCAAGCTGTTCGCCCAGAGCACGCCGGACCTGACGGTGCTGAACGACCAGATCACCACCGAGGACTACGGCATCGCCGTGCCCAAGAACAAGCCCGAGCTGACCCGTGAACTGAACGCCGCGCTGCAGAAGCTCAAGGCCGACGGCAGCTACCAGGCCATCGTCAACAAGTGGTTCGAGGCCCCCGCGAAATGAACCTGGATTTTTCTCCCGTCTTTGCCGACTTCGGCGCGCTGATCAATGGCGCCGTGGTCACCGTCGAGGTGACCGCGGGCGCCTTGCTGCTGGCCTGCGTCATCGGCCTGCTGGTGGGCGTGGGGCGCCTGAACCCCAAGCGCTACGTCATCTACAACCTGTGCAGCGTCTACCTGCTGCTGTTCCGCGGCACGCCGCTGCTGGTGCAGCTGTTCATCTGGTTCTTCGGCTTGCCGCATTTCGGCATCACCCTGCCGGCGTTCGCCTGCGGCGTGCTGGGGCTGGGCATGTATTCGGGCGCCTACGTGTCCGAAATCGTGCGCGGCGCGATCCAGTCGGTGGACCGCGGCCAGACCGAAGCGGCGCGCTCGCTGGGCATGTCGTCCGGCCAGGCCATGCGCATCATCGTGCTGCCGCAGGCGGTGGTGCGCATGATCCCGCCGCTGGGCAATGAATTCATCGCGCTGATCAAGAACTCGGCCCTGGTGTCGCTCTTGACGATCCACGACCTGATGCATGAAGGCCAGAAGATCATCAGCGTGTCCTATCGCTCGCTGGAAACCTATCTGGTGGTGGCGCTGATTTATCTGATCCTGACCACGGCCACCATGCTGGTGCTGCGCAAGGTTGAACACCGCCTGCGCGCGGGAGGGATGGTGCAATGAACTCCGCAATGAACTCCGCTACGACCCGGGCCGCGGACCCGCAAGAAATGATCCGCATCCGCGGCCTGCGCAAGTCCTATGGCGACCACGAAGTCCTGCGCGGCATCGACTTCGACGTGCTGCCGTCCCAGGTGGTGGTGGTGATCGGGCCCAGCGGTTCGGGCAAGAGCACCTTGCTGCGCTGCTGCAACGGGCTGGAAGTGGCGCAGACCGGCACCATCGACATCTGCGGCCAGACCTTGCTGGACCACGGCAAGCTGTTGCCCGAGGCCGAGCTCAACCAGCTGCGCATGCAGGTGGGCATGGTGTTCCAGGGCTTCAACCTGTTCCCGCACCTGTCGGTGCTGGACAACGTGACGGTCGGTCCGCGCAAGCTGCGCGGCATGGGCCGCGAAGAAGCCCACGCGCTGGCGGCGGACCTGCTGGACAAGGTCGGCCTGGGCCAGAAGATGTCGGCCATGCCGGCCAGCCTGTCCGGCGGGCAGAAGCAGCGCGTCGCCATCGCGCGCGCGCTGGCCATGCAGCCCAAGGTCATGCTGTTCGACGAGCCGACCTCGGCGCTGGACCCGGAGCTGGTGGGTGAAGTGCTGCAGGTCATGAAGCTGCTGGCCAAGGAAGGCATGACCATGATGGTGGTCACGCACGAAATGGGTTTCGCCCGCGACGTGGCCGACGTGGTGGCGGTGATGGACGGCGGCGTGATCCTGGAGTCCGGCTCGCCCGACGTGATCTTCACCCAACCGCGCGAACCGCGCACCCGCGAGTTCCTGCAGGCGGTGCTGAACGCGGGGCAGGGGGCGGCATGAGCGTGGCGCAATTCGACCGAAGCTTGTGGAAGGCCCGCGACGACAGCGCCGAACAAGGCGACACGCGCCGCCTGGCGCATATCGTCGAAGCGGCCGCCGGCCAAGCCCGCAAAGGCGAGGCGGTGCTGCTGGGCTTTGCCTGCGACGCCGGCGTGGCCCGCAACCAGGGCCGCATCGGCGCGGCCGAAGGGCCGTCGGCCATCCGCAAGTTCCTGGCGGGCCTGCCGGCCCACGGCCTCACGCGCCTGCTGGACGCGGGCGACGTGGCCTGCGAAGGCGACCGGCTCGAAGACGCCCAGGAACAGTTGGGCCTGCGCGTGGCGGAACTGATGGAGCAGGGCGCCCGCCCGCTGGTGCTGGGCGGCGGCCACGAGATCGCGTGGGGCAGCTTCCAGGGCCTGGCGCGCTGGCTGGACGCCCGCGGCGACACGGAACCCGTGCTGGTGCTGAACCTGGACGCGCACTTCGACCTGCGCACCGGACGGCCCGGCAGCTCCGGCACGCCGTTCGACCAGATTTCGCGCTATTGCGAGGAACGCGGGCGGGCCCTGCAATACGCCTGCCTGGGCGTATCGCGGCTGGCCAACACGCCGGCGCTGTATGCGCGCGCCGCTGAAGTCGGCGCCGTCTGGGTCGAGGACCGCGACATGCAGGAGCGCCACCTGGCGGCGCGCCTGGCCAACGTCGACGCCTTGCTGGCCCGGGCACGGCACGTGTACCTGACCATCGACCTGGACGTGCTGCCCGCGGCGGTCATGCCCGGGGTATCGGCACCGGCGCCCTATGGGGTGCCGCTGGCGGTGATCGAGGAAATCGTGCTGCGGGTCAAGGCCAGCGGAAAGCTGCGCCTGGCCGATATGGCGGAGTTCAACCCGCGTTTCGACCAGGACGGCCACGGCGCGCGGGCGGCCGCCCGCCTGGCCTGGCAGTTGTTGAACGATTGAGCGGACCGGCGCCTCATCCTTCGGATGGGGGGGCAGGATCAGGCGGGGCGGTTTCCTGGGAGGAAACCGCCCCGTTTTTCATCCCCCTTATGGCGGGCGGCAGGGCTTGCGGCTTATGGCTGGCAGGCTGGACGCTGCCGATTTGGCGGCTTAGGATAAGGGCAGCATCAGGCTTGGGTTTGCGGCCCGTTCAACCGCCGCAACAGTTATGTGTCCCTAATTAAAATATTTTCGTTTTAAATGGGGACGCTATAACTTTCGTGGATAAAATGGCGCAACTTTGTCAGGAGAGCCAGCTCATGTCTCAAACTCCCACCCACGCATTGCCGTCTTATCTGAACGCCGAGGACCTCGGTCCCTGGGGCAACTACCTGCAACAAGTCGACCGGGTCACCCCGTATCTTGGTTCGCTGGCGCGTTGGGTCGAGACCCTGAAGCGCCCGAAGCGTTCCCTGATCGTCGACGTGCCGATCGAACTCGACAACGGCAGCATCGCCCACTTCGAGGGCTACCGCGTCCAGCACAACACCTCGCGCGGCCCCGGCAAGGGCGGCGTGCGTTTCCACCAGGACGTCACGCTCTCCGAAGTGATGGCGCTGGCGGCCTGGATGTCGATCAAGAACGCCGCGGTGAACCTGCCCTACGGCGGCGCCAAGGGCGGCGTGCGCGTCGATCCGCGCAAGCTGTCGGCCTCCGAACTCGAGCGCATGACGCGCCGCTACACCTCGGAAATCGGCGTCATCATCGGACCGTCCAAGGACATCCCGGCGCCCGACGTGAACACCAACGCCCAGACCATGGCCTGGATGATGGACACGTACTCCATGAACGAAGGCGCCACCGCCACGGGCGTGGTTACCGGCAAGCCGATCGCGCTGGGCGGCAGCCTGGGCCGCGTCGAGGCCACTGGCCGCGGCGTGTTCGTGGTGGGCTGCGAAGCCGCGCGCGACCTCAACATCGACGTGTCCAAGGCGCGCGTGGTGGTGCAGGGCTTCGGCAACGTGGGCGGCACCGCCGCCCGTCTGTTCCATGAAGCCGGCGCCAAGGTCATCGCCGCGCAGGACCACACCGGCACCGTCCACAATCCGGCGGGCCTGGACGTGCACAAGCTGCTGTCCTACGTGTCGCAGCATGGCGGCGTGGGCGGCTTCTCCGGCGGCCAGGCCATGGACAAGGCTGAATTCTGGACGCTGGAAACCGAATTCCTGATCCCGGCCGCCCTGGAAAGCCAGATCACCGCCGACAACGCCGCCAAGGTGCGCGCGAAGATCGTGGTGGAAGGCGCCAACGGCCCGACCACGCCGGAAGCGGACGACATCCTGGCCGAACACGGCGTGTACGTGGTGCCGGACGTGCTGGCCAACGCTGGCGGCGTGACGGTCAGCTACTTCGAATGGGTGCAGGACTTCTCCAGCTTCTTCTGGAGCGAGGACGAGATCAACCAGCGCCTGGAGCGCCTGATGCGCGAAGCCTACGCGTCGGTGTCGCAAGTGGCCAAGGAACACAAGGTCACGCTGCGCACGGCGGCGTTCATCGTCGCTTGCACGCGCATCCTGCAGGCGCGCCAGGTGCGCGGCCTGTACCCCTGATACCGGATACGGCGGGGCGTCCCCGGACGCCGCGCCGAGGAGGGCAGGGAGACAAAAACGGAAATCGCCCCGCAAGGGGCGATTTCCATTTGCGCGTCCGCAAGCGCAGCGCGCACGAATAGCACACGGGTATTGCAGGCCTGCGGGCGCCGCGCGATGGCATGCGGGCTGTCGGCGGTGCGCCACATCCCGGGCGCTTTTTTGCAGCCTAGGGATTTTCCCAGCTTGCGTAACCAGAACTGACACATTGCGTCCCTAGAATTCGTTCCTGCCATGCGCCGAGCGCGCCGCACGCGATGCGTGCCAGCCCGGATGCGCATGTCTGTTCAATCAATGGGAATTTGCAATGAAAAAGACTTTGTTCGTCACCGCGATGCTGGCTGCCTTCGGCGCAACGGCGCAAGCGGAAACCTCGGTGACGCTCTACGGCCTGATCGATACGGGTATCGGCTACCAGCGCATCAAGGGCGACGGTTACCATGAGTCCAAGGTTGGCATGGTCAATGGCGTGTCCAGCGGTTCGCGCTGGGGCCTGCGCGGCGCCGAGGACCTGGGCGACGGCCTGAGCGCCGTGTTCACGCTGGAAAGCGGCTTCAACTCGGCCAACGGCACGTCGGGCCAGAACAGCCGCCTGTTCGGCCGCCAAGCCACCATCGGCCTGAAGAGCACCTCGTGGGGCCTTCTGGAACTGGGCCGTCAGACCAACATCGCCTCGAAGTACTTCGCCGCGATCGATCCGTTCGGCGGCAGCTACGGCCAGGCCAACGTCGGCGTGGCCTTCAGCGCCGCCAACACGGTCCGCTACGACAACATGGTGCAGTACTCGACGCCGTCGTTCAGCGGCCTGCAGTTCGGCATCGGCTACTCGTTCAACGCCTCCGACACGACTTCCACGCAGACCGGCTTCAAGACCGCCGACAACACCCGCGCCATCACCACCGGCCTGCGCTATGTCAGCGGCCCGGTGAATGTGGCGCTGACGTATGACCAGCTGAACCCGGCGAACCAGTTGAACGCCGACGCCACGCCCAAGTCGTGGATGATCGGCGGTTCGTACGATTTCGAAGTGCTGAAGCTGGCGCTGGCCTACGGCCAGACGCGTGACGGCTGGTTCACCGGCCAGGGCGCCAATGCCTTCGGCAGCGGCAGCCCCACGGCCAAGGGTTTTGGCACCAACGTTGCGGTGTCGGGCTTCAAGGCCAATTCCTACCTGGTGGGCCTGAGCGTGCCGATCGGCGGCGCCAGCAACCTCCTGGCGTCGTGGCAGCGCGCCGACACGGACAGCACCAAGCTGACCGGCGACGACGCCACCATGAACATCTACAGCCTGGGCTACACCTACAACCTGTCCAAGCGCACCAACCTGTACGCTTTGGGTTCGTATGCCACCAACTTCGCGTTCACCGACGGCGTGAAGAGCACGGTGGCCATGGTGGGCGTGCGTCACCGCTTCTAAGACGAGAGGCGCGCAAGGGCGGCGCGTGGGCGCCGCCCTGCCGCCGCGGTTGCACTGAGCGGACTGGGCGTCTTACCCGGCCACAGACGCGAAAAAAGCGGCCACCTCCCTAGCTCCATCCTCAGTCCGCTCAACCGAACCCCGGTTCGCTGCCACAGGGAGCGCCCGCGCAGGCCGCGGGCGCTTCCGGGGGCGGCCTACGAAGCCGGCAGCAGTTCCGGCTTCAGGATCCCGCGCAGTTCCGAATAGGGAATGCTCAGCTCGGGTTCGCCGTGCGAATACGGCGCGATGGAATAGGCGTCGTACTTGACCACGATGCCGTCGCGCGTCAGCGCGTAGTTGTCGCTTTCCTGGAACGGCCACATCTTGTTGTAGGCCGCCGGATCGCGGCGCGCGTCCGGATTGCCGGCCAGCCACTTGGCGTGCGCCTGGCGCAGCGCCGCCACGTATTGCGGATGGCGCCCCGGTATCAAGGCTTCTTCCAGGCTCATCACGCGGCCGCGGCTGCGTTCCCAGTTCAGGTACTGGGTGGCCGGAATGCCGTGCGCGGCGCCAGTGATGAATTGCTCGGTGTGCAGTTCCACGGCCACGACGTCACCCACCGTGTCCTTCACGCTGGCCTTGAAATAGGTGGCGTCGCGCGGACGCGCGACCGACCAGAAATACTGCGTGTATTCGGACAGCGTGTCGTAAGGGCCGCGGCGGTTGGCGTCGGTGCCGGTCATGTAGGCCAGCACGTGGTCCACCAGCGCGGTCAGCTTGGGTATGCCCGGAAACGCGACGCTGTCGATTTCGATGCGGGGGGCAATCGCCCTCGCAGCCCGGTTTGCTGGATGCCCACTTGATGCGCTCGGTGGACAAGTCGCCGACTTTTTCCGGTGTGGACGCCGAGGCCGGCGCCTGCGTGGCCAGGGTGATGTCGGCGGGCGGCGTGCTGCCGCAGCCCACCAGCGCCAGCAGGGCCGCGCCCAGGATGAGACCGCTTATCGCGCCTTGCGGCGTGAATGTGCGACGCATTGAAACTACCTCCAGAAAATCGGGGCGCGGCCGTTCAGGGCACCACGCCGGTCCATTCGGGCGTGGAGAACTTCTCGGCCGCCTGCGCTTGCGCGCGCGCCAGCGTGTCGCTGCCTATCTGCCCGGGGGTGAGACGGTGCAGGCCGGCAAAAGTTTCCACCATGCGGTCAATGATCACTTCCCGCGCCAGCCCGGTCTGGGTGCGCAAGGGATCGACGCGCTTCTTGGCGCTGGTGGTGCCTTTGTCCGACAGTTTTTCGCGGCCGATGCGCAGGACCTCGACCATTTTATCCGCGTCGATGTCGTAGGACATGGTGACGTGGTGCAGCACCGCGCCGCCGCGGCGGGCCTGCGCCGCGCCGCCGATCTTGCCGATGTCCGAGGCGATGTCGTTGAGCGGCTGGTACCAGGCCTTGATGCCCAGGCCCTGCAAGGCGGTCAGCACCCAGGCGTCCAGGAAGGCGTAGGACTCCTGGAAGCTCATGCCGTGCACCAGCGCCTGCGGGGCGCTGAGCGAATAGGTGATGGAGTTGCCGGGCTCCATGAACATCGCGCCGCCGCCGCTGACGCGGCGCACGACCTGGATGCCATGGCGGCGCGCGCCGTCGGGGTCGACTTCGTTCTTGAGCGATTGGAAGCGGCCGATCACGACCGCGGGCGCCGCCCATTCCCAGATGCGCAGGGTGGGCGGGCGCAGGCCGGCGCCGACCTCGTCGGTGATGACGGCGTCCAGCGCCATGTGCAGCACCGGGTCTTGCGGCCCTTCATGGATCAGTTGCCAGTCGTAGTCGTTCCAGTCGGTGCGCGTCATGCCAGCGCCCTCCGCAGCACCACGGCGACGGCCTCGGCCGAGAAGCCGAACATTTCGGCATCGGCGGGCAGCGCCGATTGCACGGCCAGCGCCAGTTCCAGTTCGCCGGCATCGGCCGGCAGGCCGTTCAGGCCGCTGTTGATGGCGTCCAGGGCCTCGGGCGGTTCAAGAAAAAAGTCGCCGCTGATGCGCACGTCGGCCAGGCGGCCGTCGCGCACTTCCAGATCCGCGACGACCAGTTTGCCGCCGGGGACTTTGTATTCGCCATGCATGGGCGTTCCTTCCAAATCAGTACTGAAAACTACAGGCTGAGCTTCATGCCGTCGTGGCTGGCCTTGAAGCCCAGGCTTTCATAGAACCTGCGCGCATCGGGGCGGGCGCGGTCGGTGGTCAGCTGCACCAGGCTGCAGCCCTGGGTGCGGCATTGCTCGATCGCCCACTCGAACATCCTGCGTCCGAGGCCGGCGCCGCGCGAGGACGAGGCGATGCGCACGCTCTCGATCTGCCCGCGCCACTGGCCCAGCCGCGACAGGCCGGGTATGAACGATAACTGCAAACAGCCGACCAGTTGCGAGTCCTGCTCGACCACGGCCAGGAATTGATTGGAATCCTGGCCGATTGCGGCAAAGGCGGCAGCATAGCGCGGGTCCAGCGGCAGCGCGGGATTCTCGCGCGTGGCGCCGAGCTCGTCATCGGCCAGCAGGGCGACGATGCCCGGCAGATCCCCCAGGCGCGCGCGGCGGAAAACCAGTTGCGGGTCGGGCATGGCGGCTCCTTCAGCGGGCGGTGTTCTGGGCGGTCTGGCCGAACAGGATGCGGCGCGATTCCTCGTCGCTGACGGAGGGCGCCGTATTGATGGTGTCGGCCAGGGCATAGGCGCGCTGCGTGGCGGGGCGGGCCGCAATGGCGTCGAACCAGCGCTTGAGGTGCGGGAACTCGTTCAGGTCCTGGCCCTGCTTGGCGTGCGGCACGATCCAGGGGTAGGCCGCCATGTCGGCGATGGAATAGTCGCCGGCGACGAATTCGCGGTCCGCCAGGCGCTTGTTCAATACGCCGTAGAGACGGTTGGTTTCCTTGACGTAGCGGTCGATGGCGTAAGGAATGCGCTCTTGCGCGTAGCCGGAAAAGTGGTGGTTCTGGCCGGCCATGGGACCCAGGCCGCCCATCTGCCAGAAGAGCCATTGTGACACTTCGGCGCGGCCGCGCAGGTCGGCGGGCAGGAAGCGGCCGGTCTTCTCGGCCAGGTACAGCAGGATGGCGCCCGACTCGAACAGCGAGATCGGCGCGCCGCCGCCGGCCGGGGCCTGGTCGACGATCGCCGGAATGCGGTTGTTCGGCGCGATCGCCAGGAACTCGGGCTTGAACTGATCGCCGCGGCCGATGTTCACCGGATGGATCTTGTAGGGCAGGCCGGTTTCTTCGAGGAACAGCGTGATCTTGTGGCCGTTGGGGGTGGTCCAGTAGTAGAGATCGATCATGGGATGTCCTGTGCGTTGCGCCGGCGGCGGCCGGCGCAGGGAAAAGCCATGATAGCGGGGCCGGGTTGGCGCCGGCCCCAATAACCGGGGGGCGGGTACGGGTTTGCCCCGGTGGCGGCCCGGGGCTTGCCCATGCCGCGGCCCGCATTCAGGCCGTGCCCGCGCGCGGCCGCCCCGGCAGGCGCCAGCTCCAGTTCAGGCTCACGCCCGCCGCCGCCAGGAAGATCATGGCCACGCCCGCGATCTGCGTGGCGTCCATGCGGTGTCCGTAGACCACGAAGTCCAGCAGGATGGCGACGGCGGGATAGATGAAGCTCAACGCGGCGGTGGACGTGGTCGGCAGCTTCTGGATGGCCGAGTACATCAGGATGTACATCAGGCAGGTGTGGATCAGCCCCAGCGCCACCAGATAGCTCCATTGCAGGGGCGCGGCGGGCAGGGCGTTGAAGTCCGCCATGGGCAGCAGCATCACCGCGCCCAGCGTCACCTGCACCAGCGCCAGCACCTGCGGCGGAATGTGCTTGAGCCGCTTGACGATGATGGCGGTGACGCCATAGAGCGCCGCCGCGCCCAGCCCCAGCATCAGCCCCGACAGGTAGGCCCGGCCGTCCGCGCCGCCCGCGTCGGACAGGCGCAGCACCAGCATCAGGCCGGCGAAGGCCAGCACGGACCAGGCCAGCTTGCCGCGCGTGGGCCGTTCGCCCAGGAACAGCACGCCCAGGCCGATCAGGAAGAAGGGCTGCACGTTGTAGACCGCGGTGGCCAGCGAAATGGACGCCAGCCGGTAGGCGGAAAACAGCAGCACCCAGTTCAGCACCAGCGCGGCGCCCGCGGCCAGGGCCAGCGCCAGCGTGCGGGCGGTAAACAGGCCCGGCTTGAGCAGGCCGCGCGCCCAGCAATACAGGAACAGGGAGAGGGCGCCGAACACGCAGCGGAAGAAAACCACGTTCCAGGCGCTTTGCCCCGACTCCAGCACAAACACGCCCAGGGTGCCGGACAGGGTCATCGCCGCGGCCATCTGGGCCAGGCCCACGCGTTCTGATGAGGGATTCATGAGGGTTCTCCAGGGCCGTGCGGCCGCGATGTTCGATGGAGAAATTATCCCAGGCGGATCAAGCTGGTTATATGATGTTGATGTGGTGAATCGATTCCGAAACCTTTGTTTAGGTGGAATTTATGCAAAACGACCTAAAAAGTGAAAGCCCGGTCCTGGACGGCATCGACCGCCGCCTGGTGGAGACGCTGACGGCCAATGCGCGCACCACCACGGCCGACCTGGCGCGCCAGGTCGGGATGTCCGCGCCCAGCGTCGCGGACCGCTTGCGGCGGCTGGAAGAGTCGGGCGTGATCCGCGCCTATACCCTGGACGTGGACCCGGTGGCGCTGGGCTACGCGCTGGAGGCCATCGTCCGCATCCGCCCCTTGCCCGGGCAGCTACGCCACGTGGAAGGCCTGATCCAGGAAATCCCGGAATTCGTGGAATGCGACAAGGTGACGGGCGACGATTGCTTCATCGCCCGCGTGGTGCTGCGCTCGATCTCGCATCTGGACGGCATCCTGGAGCGCGTGACCGAATACGCCGAAACCAACACCGCCATCGTCAAGTCGCACACGGTGCGCCGCCGGTTGCCGCCGCTGCGCTGACGCGCGGCTCAGACCGGCGCGGACAGCGCCTTTTCGATGTCGTCCTTGATGCCGGCCGGCGTGTCGGTGGGCGCGTAGCGCTTGATGACCTGGCCGTCGCGGCCCACCAGGAACTTGGTGAAGTTCCACTTGATGCCCTCGGTGCCGAAGACGCCGGGCTTCTCGCCCTTGAGCCAGCGGTACAGCGGATGGGCGTCCTCGCCGTTGACGTTGATCTTGGCGTAGAGCGGGAAGGTGATGTCGTACTGCGTGCTGCAGAAATTGCGGATTTCGGCTTCGTCGCCGGGTTCCTGGTGGCCGAACTGGTCGCAAGGAAAGCCCAGCACCGCGAAGCCGTCGTCGTGGAACGAGCGGTAGAGTTCTTCCAGGCCGGCGTACTGCGGCGTGAAGCCGCATTTGGAGGCCACGTTCACCACCAGCAGCACGCGGCCGCGGTAGGTGTCCAGGGACTGTTCCGTGCCGTCGATGGCGCGGGCGGAAAAATCGTAGAGGGTGCTCATGCGGGCTCCTTAGGCGTCCGAACGCGAGGGCGTCAGCGCGCCGGCTTGTTGTCCAGCGAGTGTAGCCCCGGCGTCGCGGCCGTAGTAGCGCGTACCCCACAAGGTCAGCAGCAGGACGGCGGCGGTGATGCCGGCCGACATCCAGGGCAGGTCCGTCAGCGGCAGGCCGTGGCCCAGCGCCACGCTGCCCAGCCAGGCGCCGCCCGCATTGCCCAGGTTGAATGCGCCCTGATTGAGGGTCGACGCCAGGTTGGGCGCGTCGGCCGCCTGGTCCACGATCAGCGTCTGCAGCAACGGCACGACGGCAAAGCCCAGCACGCCCCAGATGAAGGTCATGACCAGCATGGGGGCCAGCGCGTGGATGGCCTGGCTGAGCGCCAGGAACACCAGCAGCAGGCCAATGAAGATGCGGCGCAACGACACTTCCAGGTTGCGGTCGCCCAGTTTGCCGCCCAGGGTGCTGCCCACCGTCAGCGCCACGCCGAAGAGCAGCAGCACGCCGGTGACGCCGCGTTCGGACACGCCGGTCACTTCGCGCAAGAGCGGCGCGATGTAGGTCAGCACGCAGAACAGCGCTGCGGAGGCAAGCACGCTGGCGGCCAGCGGCCAGACCACGCGCGCGTCGCGCAGCACCTTGAATTCGCGCAGGATGTTGCCGGGCCGCATGGGGATGCGCGCCGGCAGCCACGCAGCCAGCGCGGCCACGGCCAGCAAACCGATGCCGCTGACCACCCAGAACGTCGAGCGCCAGCCGGCCACCTGACCCAGCGCCGTGCCCAGCGGTACGCCCAGCACATTGGCCAGCGTCAGGCCGGTGAACATCAGCGCGATGGCGCTGGCGCGCTGGTTGCGCGCCACCAGGTCCGCGGCCACCACCGCGCCCAGGCCGAAGAAGGCGCCATGGCAGAACGCGGTGAACACGCGAGCGGCCATCAGCAAGCCGTAATTCGGCGCCAGCGCGCACAGCAAATTGCCCACCACGAAGGTGCTGGCCAGGCCGATCAGCGTGGCCTTGCGCGGCAGCCTGGCGGTAATGATGGCCATGATGGGCGCGCCGATCACCACGCCCATGGCGTAGCCGGTGATCAGCAGGCCGGCGATGTCGATGCTGACTTGAAGGTCCTGGGCGACGTTGGGCAGGAGGCCCATGATGACGAACTCGCTGGTGCCGATGCCGAAAGCGGCGGCGGCCAGCGCGATGAGGTGCAGGGGCATGGGAGAAGGGCCGGGACGAAAGGGAGGGCCGCGGCGGCAATGACTGGGCAAGGACGGAATTCTAGCGCAGGCTAGACCAGCTTCAGGTCCACGGGCGCGACGCCCGGAAACACCTGCGCCAGCCGCGCGCGGTCCAGCCCGTACAGCCGCGAGAACAGGCCGGCGAACACGGCGCGGTACTCATTCAGCACGGGATAGTCGCGGTCCTGGAACAAGGTCTCGCGCTTGACCTCCACCTGGCGGCCCGCGATGCGTCCGCCGCGCACATTGCCGCCCATGATCCAGTAGACCGTGCCGTGGCCGTGATCGGTGCCCTTGTTGCCGTTCTCGCGGAAAGTGCGGCCGAATTCGCTGATGACCACGACCGTGGTCTGCTTCCAGGCCGGGCCCATGGCGTCGGCATAGGCGGCCAGCGCCCGGCCCAACTGGCCCAGGCGGTTCGACAACAGGCCGCTGGCGGCGCCCTGGCCGACGTGGGTGTCCCAGCCGCCGACGTCGACGAAACCCAGGTTGTAGCGGTCGGTCATGAAGCGCGCGATGCGGCGCGCCTCCTGTTCCAGCCTGTCGGCCGACACGGCGTTGCCGCTGGCGGCCTGCATTTCCGCGTCGATCTCCTCGCGCGCCGCGCCCATGACGCGCTGTCCCTCGGCGACCGAGGCATGCAGATCGGTGTTCCGGTACATGGACTCGATGACGCGGTTGTCGTCCGCCGTCAGCCGCGACTTGCGCGCGGCGCCGATCAGGTCGACGTTGGGCACGGGTTCGTCGCCGCGGAAGATCTGCGGCACCTCGCTGGTGAATGCGGCGGGTCGGGGCCGGCCCGTGTTCAGCGTCGCCGCGAGCCGGTTCAGGAAGCCCGAACGGTAGTCGCCGCCCTTGCTCGCGCCTTGCCCCAGTTCGATGCTGTTCTGGGTTTCGAAATGGCTGCGGCTGGTGTCGTCGGTGCCGGCGAACGGCAGGAACGCGAGTTGGCGCCTTTCGTAGTAGGGCAGCAGGCTTTCGGCCAGTGCCGGGTGCAGGGCCCAGCCGTCGCTCAGGGGCAGGGCGGCGCCGGGGCCGCCGCCCGGGCGGGCAATGGCGATGTTGGGCCGGGATTCGTAATAGAAGTCGCTCGTGGCCGGCACCAGCAGGCTGGCGGCGTCGTAGGCGCCGCGCATGAAGACAAGCAGCAGGCGGTTGCCGGAAGCGGCGGGGGCGGCGTACAAGCGGCTGCTGCCCAGCGCCAGCGGTGCGGAGGCCATCAGTTGCAACAGGCGGCGGCGGTCCATGATCCGTTCCCTTGTTCTTGTCCTGCGGGCGCTTCAGCGGCGCATGAATTCAGGCGAGGCCAGCAGATAGAGGTTGGCGTCCCGGGACGATCCTGCTTGCGCGATGGCCTCGCGCGTGGCGGGCGACAGTCCGGCGAACAGGCCGTTGCCCTCGTTTGCCTTCAGCAGGTTCGGCAGGCGCGGCGGATTGGCCGGCGCGGCGCCGTCCTCCTGATACAGGGCCTTGGCCGCGCCAACCACCGCGCCGGCGACCTCGAAGCGCACGGCCATCTGCCCGGACCCGGACCAGTCCGCCTTGCCCATCGGATAGCCGTCAGGCGTCAGGCGCTGGTTCAGCGGCTGGCCGAGCTGCTTCAGCATACCCAGGCCCGGCTGGGGATTCAGGATCGGCGGCATGTCGCCATAGGCCAGCCGCAGCGACGAATAGACGTAGTGCACGGGATCCTTGAACACGCCGGTCTTGAGCGAGGCCGCGAACTCCGGCGACGCGAACAGCGTGCGCAGGGTGGCGGCGATGTCGCCGTCGGCGGCGAGGAAGGTCTTGCTCATCTTGCCGACCAGCGTCGCGGGCGGATTGTCGCCCACGAAGTAAGCGGCGAGCTTGCCGCTGACATGCCTGGCGGTAGCCGGGCTGCGGGCCAGCAGATCGGCCGCCTCGTCCACTTCCCGAATCCCGGCCGCGGCTATGCGATGGCCCAGGAACGTCTTGTCGCCCTGGTCGTGGCGCGCGGGGTTGAAGAGAAACAGTCCTTCCTGCACGACCTGCGCACGCCATTGCGGCCGGACCTTGGGCGGTTCGGGCTTGGCGGCGACGCCCATGCCGGTCAGGATGCGGGCCAGTTCCTGCACGTCGGCCTGCGTGTATCCGCCGCCCACGCCCAGCGTATGCAGTTCCATCAGCTCGCGCGCGTAGTTCTCGTTGATCTTGCCGGCGACATTCTGCGCATTGTCCAGATAGATCAGCATGGCAGGCGCGCGCATGGTGGCCTTCAGCAGGTCGCCGAACTTGCCCAGCGCATGCGGGCGGATGGCTTGGTCTTCGTATTGCGAAAGAAAGATGCCCACGTCGCCTTTCTGCAGGTCGATATTGAAGTGGTTCATCCAGAACCAGGTCATCTGGTCCTGCAACTGCCTGTCCGAATACAACGCGCGCCACACGGCGCGCTGGTTGACCTCCGCGGCCCGCTGCAGCGAAAACTGGCGGGCTTCGCGCATGGCTTTCTGCTGTTCGTCCGGCGGCAGCTTTTTGGCCGCGGCGCGCATGTCCAGCTGGGTCGCGCGCGCGTCCTCGTCGGAGCGCTGCGAGATCGAGAGCGCGTCGATGCGCTCCTGCACCGCCGGCGGCAGCTTGCCTTCGGCGGCGGGGCGCAGTTGCGCCTGCAGGTAGCGTTCGGGTCCCATCTTCTGGATGCGGGCCAGCTCGGCAGGCGTTGCGCCCCAGGTCACGCGGTTGACCAGGGCGGCTTCGCCCGTCCGGTTGTCGGGTTCCGCTTGAGCCAGCGCGGTCGCGGCCAGCGGCAGCAGCAGCAGGGGCGTGGCGCGCAGCAGGCGCAGGCACAAGAGCTTCATGGGGCGGATACCTTGCGGAAGGCAACTTGAGGTAAGACAGGATAGTCCCCAATGAATTCACCCCGGCCCGGCATTGAAACGCGCCGAAATGGGTTTCTGCGTGGACACCTGCGCGGATGTCCGCGCCATCCCGCCCATCTCCGCGCGCGGCGCGGGGCCTTTGCGCGGATCGCGGCGCGGCCGTCCTATCATGTGCGCATCGCAGCAATGCACGAGCGCCCGCAGGAGGCCGACCATGGAAGGAATGACCCAACGCCTGGAGGCGATGCTGGCCAAGGGCACGGACAACATGCTGTTGCGCTTTTCGCTGGGCAAGGCCTATGCGGAGCAAGACTGTTTCCGCCAGGCCGAGACCCATCTGCGCGCGGCGCTGGCGTTCGATCCCGCCTATTCGGTGGCCTGGAAATGGCTGGGCAAGGCTTGCCTGGGACAAGGCGACAAGGCCGGCGCGCGCGCCGCCTGGGAGTCAGGCTTGCAGGCCGCGCAGGCGCGCGGCGATCAGCAGGTGGTGAAGGAGTTGCAGGTGTTCATCAAGCGGCTGGACAAGGAGGCCGCGGCCGGCGGTTGACGCGCGGGCGCGGCGCGGGGCCATGCCGGGCAACAGGCCTAGGCGGCCGGGTGCGCAGGCCGCGGCTGGGCGCGCGCGATCCGCAATACCTCGATGGCGTGGCGCAGATCCTCTGTTTCGACCCGCTGCGCAACCGTTCCAGACGCGTCCGCGATGCCGGTGTGCACGTCGCGGGCCAGTCCGACCAGGTTCCTGCGCGTGGCCTCCAGCGAAAACCTGAGCGCGCCGGTTTCATCGTCCGGATTGCCTGGCGCCAGCGGCGTGCCCAGATTGCCGGCGGCGATCTGCCGTGTGAAGTCGGTGGCCGTGTTCAGCAAGCCGGAAAGCGTGCGGGCGTAGGCCCAGCCCGAAGCGAAGATCAGGCAGACGCCGGCGGCCAGTACCGCAGCAGCCAAGGCCAGTTGTTCGATATTCAGATTGGCCGCCATGCCGTGCAGCGCGATGCCGCCAGCGGCCAGGAACAGCGCGGACGAAAGTCCCGCCCAGGCCAGCATGCGCGCGCGTATGCCCGACGCCCGCCAGTCGCGCAGACGCGCCAGCAGGCCTCCCGGCACGATCCGTCCCGCGCGCAATCGCAAGCCGCCGGTAATGCCGGTGCGCAGGCGCCGGTAGGCGCTGTCTGCCGTCTCGATCTGGGCGCGCGTCGGCTTTACGCGCACGCAGGCATAGCAGACGGTGACGCCGCGCTCCACCACCGGGGTGATGCTGGCCAGCGACCAATAGTGGCCGCCATGCTTGCGCCGGTTCTTGATCACGCCCGTCCAGGACTGGCCGCGCTGTATCGTGCGCCACAGGTCGTCGTAGGCGGCCAGCGGCATGTCGGGATGGCGCATGGTGTCATGGCCCTTGCCCATCAGGTCCGCTTGCGTGTAACCGCTGACCTCCAGGAAGGCGGGATTGGCGTAGATGATGCGGCCGCGCGCGTCGGTGCGGGTGATGAGGCACTGCTCGTCGTGCAGCGTGTATTCCTGGTCGTGGACCTGCGGATGGTCGCGCATGGCTGTGTCGTCCTGCGATCGGCGTTGGCGGGATGTCGCAGACCGATCATCCGGGACGCGGACGGAAGCGGCGTTGACCTAGGTCAAGCGCGGCCGACGTCGTTCCCGCCCGCGGCCAGCGCTCAGGCCGGCGGCAGCCCGCTGAACGCCTCCAGCGCGCGCAGCCGGCTCTGGGCCAGGTCGACAATGGGCAGCGGATAGCCAGCGGCGGCGCGCTCCATGGGGCTGGGGTCATGGATGGCGCGGCTGTCCAGATGCGCCAGTTCCGGCAGCCATTCGCGCAGGAACACGCCGTCCGGATCGAACTTGCGCGACTGCGACAGCGGATTGAAGATGCGGAAGTAGGGCACGGCGTCCGCGCCCGTGGAGGCGCTCCATTGCCAGCCGCCGTTGTTGGCGGCGAGATCGCCGTCCACCAGCTGCGCCATGAACCAGGCTTCGCCCAGCCGCCAGTCGATCAGCAGGTTCTTGGACAGGAACATGGCAGTCACCATGCGCAGGCGATTGTGCATCCAGCCCAGCGCCAGCAACTGCCGCATGGCCGCGTCGACGATGGGAATGCCGGTCTGGCCCTGCTGCCAGGCATACAGGTCCTCCGGCGCGTCGCGCCACGGCACCGCGGCAGTTTCCGGCTTCATGGGCTGGTGCATGGACAGCACGGGGTAGGCGGCCAATAGATGCTGGTAGAACTCGCGCCATAGCAATTCGTTGATCCAGGTGGCGGCGCCGCGCTTGCCGCCTTCCACCTCGCCATGGTTGGCGGTCAGCGCGGCGCGCAAGGCCTGGCCCGGCGACAGCACGCCTGCCGCCAGATAGGGCGACAGGCAGCTGGTGGCGGGCAGCGAGGGAAAATCGCGTTCTTCCTGGTAAGCGTCAATGACGCCGTCGGCAAAGGCGTCGAGCCGTTCGCTGGCCGCGTGCTCCCCGGCAGGCCAGAGCGCGCGTACGGGCTCGGCGGGCGCGTCGAACCCTTCGAAGGCCGCGGGCAGCGGATCCGCCGGCCAGGGCGGCGGGGTCTGCGCGCGCGGGGCCGGCAGGGCGCGAAGCGGCGCCGTGCGCAGCCGTTCGCGGCAGGCGCGCGCGTAAGGGGTGTAGACGCGGTAGCACTCGCCCTTGCCGGTCAGCACCGTGCCGGGCCGCAGCAGCGAAGCGCCATGATGCAGCGTCCAGTCCACGTCCAGGGTCCGCAGGCGGGCGGCGACCGCGGCATCGCGGCGGCGTTCGTTGACGGCCCATTCGGCGTTGACGTGAACCTGGCCGATGGCGTGGTCGCGGCAGAAAGCGGCCAGCGCGTCCGGCGCCTGGCTCCAGTCATGCACCGTCAGCAGCCGCAGCGGAATGCCCAGGCGGCCAAGCTCGCGCGAAAGTTCGCGCAGATTGCGCAGCCAGAAATCGACCTTGGCCGGCGCGTCGCCATGCAGCCGCCATTGGCCGGGCGCGGCCAGGAACAGGGCGGTGACCGTGCCGGCTTCGGCGGCGGCGGCCAGGGCAGGGTTGTCATGCGCGCGCAGGTCGGTGCGCAGCCAAAGCAGCGTGTTCATGGGCGGTCCAGGGCAGGGGGCGGCGAGGCTGGCATTCTATATTGCGCCCGCCGCGCGGACGCGCCGGCAGACCGGTCTTGGAAGACGATGTAAAAACTACGAGTAGATGTGTCCTGGCCTGCCCAGGCCGGCGCCGCCGGCCTCGCGGGGGAAAGCGCTCGGCGCGGCCGGATCGCGGCGCTTTGCGGTCAAACCATGAAACACGCTGGCGCGCCACGGATATTGACGCGGCCTGGACCCCGCCATGTAATTCAAATAAACGACTAGAGCAAGATGAACGCTATGGGAAATCTGATGGACCTACGCCCGTCTTTTCTGAGGGGCCGCACACCCGCAGGCAACGCGTCCCGCGACGTCTTGCAAAAGCTCTGGCGCTCGGTGGATCTGCCCGACGAATCGCTGGAGCACGTGGTGTTGACTGGCTCCGATCCGGTAGTTCCATCGTCCTTCGCCGTCGGCGCCGCGGCGCAGACCAGCCTGGCCGCGGCCGCGCTGGCCGCGGCGGAAATCTGGAATTTGCGCGGCGGCGCCAGGCAGCAGGTCGCCGTCGACATGCTGCACGCGGCGCAGGAATGCCGCAGCCACTACACGATCAACGGCATCACGCCCAATCCCTGGGACCCCATCACCGGGCTGTATCGCTGCGGAGACGGGGGCTGGGTCCGCATCCACGCCAATTTCGCCCATCATCGCGATGGCGCGCTGGCGCTGCTGGGCTGTCCGGCTGGCGAAGACACCACCCGCGCCATGGTCGAGCGCGCCTTGAGCCGCTGGAAGGCCTTGGACTTCGAACAGGTGGCCGCCGACGCGGGGCTGCCCGTGGCCGCCATGCGCAGCTTCGACGAATGGGACCGCCATCCCCAAGCCCTGGCGGTGGCCGCCCAGCCTCTGCTGACCATCGAGCGCATCGGCGAAGCCGATCCACGGCCCTGGCCCAAGTACGGCAACGGCGCCCGGCCGCTCAAGGATATCCGCGTGCTGGACCTGACCCGCATCATCGCCGGACCGGTCTGCGGACGGGCGCTGGCGGCGTACGGCGCCGACGTGATGCTGCTCAACTCCCCGCATCTGCCCAACATCGACAACATCATCGACACCAGCCGCGGCAAGTTGTCGGTGCTGGCCGATCTGGATACGGCCGACGGCCGCATCGCGCTGGGCAACCTGTTGCGCAGCGCGCACGTGTTCGTGCAGGGCTACCGCCCTGGCGGCCTGGCCGCGCTGGGCTTCGGCCCGCAGGACGCGGCGCGCCTGCGTCCGGGCATTGTCTACGTGTCCTTGACCGCCTATGGCGACAAGGGCCCATGGGCTGGCCGCCGCGGCTTCGATTCCCTGGTGCAGACCGCCACGGGCTTCAACCACGCGGAGGCGCAGGCCGCGGGCCAGGACGCGCCCAAGCCCATGCCCATGCAGATCCTGGATCATGCCTCGGGCTACCTGATGGCGTTCGGCGCGCAAGCCGCGCTGGCGCGCCAAGCGACCGAAGGCGGCAGCTGGCATGTGCGCGTGTCGCTGGCGCAGACCGCGCATTGGCTGCGCGGCCTGGGCCGCGTCGAGGGCGGCTTGGCCTGTCCGATGCCAGGTTTCGAGGGCCTGCTGGAAACCGAGCCCTCTGGCTTTGGCGAGCTGGTGGCGCTGCGCCACGCCGCGCAGTTCTCCGATACGCCGGCCCGTTGGACGCGTCCGTCCAGCCCGCCCGGCACGCATCCGCCGGTCTGGCCGTTCAACTAGGAAGGCCGGCTCAGCCTGCGCACCCCGTGCTCAGCCTTGGCTGAGCCGTCCCCATCACTCTGCAACACGAGTCCGCCCGATGCTGCCATGCGCGCAGTCATCGGGTTTTCTGTTATGGAATAAAGAAATTACATATTGATATCAACAGTTATATAAATAGCATGTCGTCATATTTTGTCATTATTAAGTAACAAGAATCCCGGGGCGTGATTGCTTTGAGCGCTGGCAGGACTTCGTCCTGCATATGACTCAGAACGAATCCGCCAATGCCGCACTTCAGTAGTTTGGCGGCTCTGCCCGGTTGGCGCATTGCCCGCCCGCGGGATTCCTATCAGACAAGGTCATGACGATGCTGAAGCCATCCAAGGCACACGCTTGGTGCAGAGCGGCTGCGCGCCAAGTCAGAAAGGCGCTCTGCACGGCGCTTTCCGGTTTGCTGTTGTTCCAGGGGTGCACCGCGCCGCTGGCCGGCGAACAACGCCAGCCGTTCCCCCGCGCCGAAGGCCGCGCCGCATCCGCCAGCGTTGCAGTTCAGGACGGAGATCGGGCGAAGGATCCAGGCGCGGCCGCAGCGAACGCGCCGATTCCCGCAGGCATGGAGCCCGCGCCCGATCTGGAAGGGCGCCCCTTGCCCGCCAATCCCAATCAAATGGCAAGCGCGGACGCCGGGTCGACGGCCAGCGGCAAGGCCGTCGGCGTAGCCAAGCAGGCTGCGGAAAGCTGGCTGGGCCAGTTCGGCACCGCCAGGCTGGACCTGTTGGGCAACTTCCACGGCGCAGGCCTCGACATGCTGTTCCCGCTCCACGATTCTGGGACGGGTCTGATTTTTTCCCAGTTCGGCGCGCGGCGGACCAACCTGCTGCAAGAGTCCTACCGGACCACGGTCAACCTCGGGCTGGGCTACCGCCATTTCGGCGACGGCTACATGGTCGGCGGCAACGCCTTCCTGGACCAGGACGTGTCGCGCGGCCACCGGCGGCTCGGTCTGGGCGGCGAATGGTGGGCGGACTATCTGAAGCTCAGCATGAACGGCTACTTCCGGCTGAGCGACTGGAAGCGTTCGCCCGACGCGCGGGACTATCAGGAACGTCCGGCCAGCGGCTGGGATATCCGGACCGAAGGTTATCTGCCGCAGTATCCGCAGCTGGGCGGCAAGCTGATGTTCGAGAAGTACTACGGCGAAGAGGTCGGGCTGTTCGGCGCCAGCAACCGGCAACGCAACCCCAGCGCCTGGACCCTGGGCGTTTCCTATACGCCGGCGTCGCTGGTCACGCTGGGCCTGGACCATCGCATGGGGCAGGGCGGGCAGTCCGACACCAGCTTCAAGCTGGGCCTGAAGTACGCGCTCGGCGTGCCATTGGCCAGGCAGTTGCAGCCGGGCGAAGTCGCGCGCAGCCGCAAGCTTGCCGGCATGCGCATGGATCTGGTGGAACGCAACAACGAAATCGTCCTGGAATACAAGAAGAACGATCCCATGACGATACAGTTGCCGGCGGCCGCTTCCGGGTATCCGCAGACGGTCGTCAGTTTCCCGGTAACGCTGGCGGGCGCGGATGCCGCGCCCAGGATCGAATGGTCCGGTTCCGCGGCGCCGTTTGCGATGCCGTACAGCGGCGGCGCATCCGCATCGCTGACGCTGCCGGACTACCGCAGCGGAGGCGTCAACAGCTATCAGCTGATGGCGTCCGCCACCGATGCGCATGGCCGCAGGATCCGTTCCAACATCATGAATGTCAGCGTCAATCCGCTCAGCGTCAGCGTGGCCCGCTCGAAGGCCGCCGCCATGGCGGACGGCGTCGACAGCGTCAGGTTCACGGCCCAGGTTCGCGGCATTCAGGCCGAACCCATGGCGGGGCGCATCGTCACATGGGCTGTGCAGGGACCAGGCACGATCCAGGAGTCCTCGGACCGCACCGACGCCGATGGCATGGCGTATGCCCTGGTCAGCAGCACTGCCGCGGGCATGATCGGGGTCGAGGCGATGGAAGAGCACGGGTTCAAGGGCAGGAGCGAGGCGGAGTTCCTTGAAGCGCCGAGCGCGGCCAGCGTGGCGCAGCTCGTTGCGGAGCCCGCGTCCATTCTTGCAAACGGCAGGGACAAGACGGTACTGAAGGCGACGGTCAAGGACGGCAAGGGCAATGCGGTAGGCGCGGGCGTGGCGGTGAGCTGGACTGCCACCGGCGGGCGGCTTTCCAGCAACAGCAGCAATACCGACGCGAACGGCATCGCCGTGGCGGAACTGCTGTCCGCCACCGTTGCAGGCGTTGCGGCTATCACCGCCAAGGCCGGCTCCCAGGATCCGGGAAAGACGGGGTCCGTTGCCTTCCTGCTCGATGCATCCGAGGCCCAGGTGCTGCGGCTCGCGCCAAGCAAGACTACCGCCTTGGCCGACGGTCTGGACACGGTGACCTTTACCGCCACCGTGGCGGATGGCCGCGGCAATCCGGTAGGGGCGGGCATCGCCGTCAACTGGAGCGCCAGCCTGGGCATGTTGGGCGCCGCTTCCAGCAACACCGACGCGAGCAGCCAGGCCACAGTCGTGCTGACCGCGCCGACCGCGGCTGGCGAGGCGACGATCACCGCCCGGGCCGCAAGCCGCGACCCGGGCAAGACCGCCGCGGTTGCCTTCGTCGCGGACACCGCGACCGCGCGCGTTGTCCAGCTCACGCCCAGCCAGGCCAGAGGCACGGCCAATGGCGCGGATGCCGTGGTTTTCTCCGCCATGGTCGAAGATGGCCGCGGCAATCCGGTGGGGGCGGGCGTCACCGTCAACTGGAGCGCCAGCCTGGGGACGCTCGCCGTTACCAGCGTCACCAATGCCAGCGGCCAGGCTTCGGCCTTGCTGATCGCGCCTATCGTTCCCGGCACGGCGACTGTCACTGCCCGGGCGGCGGCTGGCGATGCCGGCAAGACCGCCTCGGCCGTGTTCGCGGCGGACGAACTGAGGGCCCGCGTGGCCGCACTCAGCCCAAGCAAGATCACCGGCCTGGCCAATGGCACCGACACCGTCACGCTCACGGCCACGATCGATGATGGCCGCGGCAATCCGGTGGGGGCGGGCATCGTGGTCAATTGGAGCGCCGATCGGGGCACGATAGGCGCTTCCAGTATCACCAATGCCAGCAGTCAGGCCACTGTCGTCCTGACCGCGCCTACCGCGACCGGCGCGGCGACTGTCACCGCCAAGTGCGCGCCGGCCCGCCAGGCGAAGAGCGCCGGCGGAGATCCGGGCAAGACCGCCGCCATCGATTTCATCGCTGACGCCTCCAGCGCCCACGTCATCGAGCTGGCCGCGGGCAAGACCGACGCGGTGGCCAACGGCGCCGACACCGTGACCCTCCGGGCCGTCGTCGTCGACAGGCAAGGCAATCGGGTCGGCGCAGGTGTGACCGTCAACTGGAGTACAAGTCTGGGCCAGCTCCAGACGGCCACCACGACCGATAGCAAGAGCGAAACCACGGCCGTTCTGATTGCGCCGACTTCCACGGGCGTCGCGACGGTTACCGCCAAGGCCGCGGGCGGCGATGCGGGGCAGGTTGTGTCCGTCACCTTCATGGCCGACGCGTCGACCGCCCGCGTGGCGACAGTCGCGGCGAGCAAGACGAGCGGCTTGGCCGATGGCATGGATACCGTGACCTTCACGGCCACGGTTGCGGACGCCAAAGGCAATCCGGTGGGGGCGGGCGTCGCGGTCAACTGGGGGGCCAGCCTGGGCAAGCTGGCTGCGACGGTCAGCAAGACCGACGCCCATAGCCAAGCCTCGGTTGTATTGACCGCGCCGACCGCTGTGGGCACTGCGAGCGTCAACGCCCGGGCCGCGGGCGGCGACGCGGGCCAGACCGCCACGATAGCCTTTGTGGCCGATGCCTACAGCGCGCGCGTGGTGAGTTTGGCAATTAGTAGCGGTAGGACGACGGTACGGGCCAACGGTACAGACACTGTCTTCCTCTGGGCCTATGTGAAGGACGCCAGGGGCAATCGCGTGGCGGGGGCCACCGTCGACTGGGCCGCCAGCATAGGCAGCCTGGATAGTGCTACGAGCGTCACCGACGCCCAGGGCGAGGCCCAGGTCAAGCTGGTGTCGACGGTCGCCGCTCGGGTTTTGACGAGGGCCCGGGTAGGAACGGCGGATCCGGGCAGGACCTCGCTCGTCTTCTTCGAGGCCGACCCCACCAGCGCCCGCGTGGTCGCGCTCACCCAAAGCAAGACCAACGGCGTTGCCGACGGCGCCGATACGGTGAGCTTTACCGCCACGGTACAGGACGCATACGGCAATCCGATGATTGGGTGGAACAGCAACGGCTATGCAATGGGTGGCGACATGGTTGTCAACTGGACCGCGTCCGGCGGCACGCTGGCCGATGCTGTCAGCAGGCCCGACGCCAGCGGCAAGGCCACGATGGTACTGACCGCGCCGAAGGCTGCCGGCAACGTAAATGTCACCGCCGCGGCCTCGGGGCGGGACGCGGGCAGGGTAGCCAGCGTGACCTTTGCGCCCGCTACGCCCAGCACCCGCGTTGGCAGCGCCTCGGCCAGCAAGACCAGCATCGTAGCCAATGCTCGCGACACCGTGGTCTTCACGGCGGTGGTGCTGGACGGTAACGGCCGTTCAGGAGGCGCAGGTCATGTGGTCAACTGGAGCACCGATCTCGGCACGCTGGAAGCGTCATCCACCAGAACCAACGCGCAGGGCGAGGCCACTGTCGTGCTGACGGCGGGAAAGCTTGCGGGGCAGGCCACGGTGACGGCCAAGACGGGTGCAGACGATTCGGGCCGGACCTTCCGCGTGGCCTTGACCGCGGATCCCATCACCGCCCGCGTCGCCTCCCTGGCCAGCAGCAAGACCTCCGCTCGGGCCGACGGCCAGGAGAAGCTGATCCTCAAGGCGACCGTCAAGGATGCCAACGGCAATCTGGAGGTCGCGGGCGTCACGGTCAACTGGCGGACCAACCTCGGGGCGCTGCTCTCGGCTACCAGCAGCACCGACGACTATGGCGTTGCCACGATGGAACTGCGCGCGCCAGTCTCTCCAGGTACCGCCGTGCTTACCGCGAGGGCCATTGCGGCGGATGCGGGCAAGACCATACGCGTCACGTTCAGTTCGGGTACGGCCCTGGTGCCGCCGCCGCAGCCATGAACACCTCAGCTCCATGCGGTCGGCGCTTGCGGCGCGTCCGTCCTGGATGGCGCCGAACCTGGACGGCAATGCCTACTGCTTGGCCTTCCAGTCGCGCAAGGCGCGCATGGTATTGGCCACGTGGGAATCGGGGTTCATGTCGGTGTATTCATACAGGACCTTGCCCTGCGGCGAGATCACGTAAGAGATGCGCTGCGCGTACTCGGGGCGCTTGTCGTGAACCGCGTCGTAGGCCTTCATGATCTTGCCATCGCCGTCGGCCGCCACCGCGAACTTGCCGCGGCATTCGCTGACCGAGAACTTGTTCAAGGTGTCGATATTGTCGGTCGACACGCCGATGACGGTGGCGCCCAGGGACTTGTACTCGTCGGTGGCTTCGGCGAAGTTGTGCGCCTCTATCGTGCAGCCCTGGGTGAACGCGGCGGGGAAGAAGTACAGCACCACCGGCCCTTTCTTGAGGGCCTCGCCGAGCGAGAACGTGTAGACCTTGCCGCCCAGCGAGGCCTGGGTGCTGAAATCCGGGGCGGGGGCGCCCACGTCCAGCGCGGCCTGGGCCGACGGGCCGGCCAGCAGGCCGCAGAGGAGTAACCAGGGGGCAATGCGCTTCATCGGAATCTCCAGGAGTCTCAGGGGCCGCGCGGCAACTGGTCTACTGTAGCCGCGCGGGAAGCGGGGGTCCAGCAAGCGGCGCGGCGTCGCCCATCCTAATCGCGTCCGGAGCCGCCGCGGCCATTCCCGTTGCCATTGCCGTCTCCGCGCGGTTGATCGCGCTGCTGTTGCTGACGCGCTTGCTGCTGGGCCTGCTGGTCGCGCTGTTGCTGCTGACGCGCTTGCTGCTGCGCCTGCTGGTCGCGCTGTTGCTGCTGAGCCTGCTGGTCGCGCTGCTGTTGCTGACGCGCTTGCTGCTGCGCCTGCTGGTCACGCTGTTGCTGCTGACGCGCCTGTTGCTGGGCCTGCTGGTCGCGCTGCTGTTGCTGACGCGCTTGCTGCTGCGCCTGCTGGTCACGCTGTTGCTGCTGACGCGCTTGCTGCTGAGCCTGTTGGTCGCGTTGCTGTTGCTGGCGCTCCTGCTGCTGGGCCTGCTGGTCGCGTTGCTGTTGCTGGCGCTCCTGCTGCTGAGCTTGCTGGCCACGTTGCTGTTGTTGACGCGCTTGCTGTTGAGCCTGCTGGTCGCGTTGCTGTTGCTGGCGCGCCTGCTGCTGGGCCTGCTGGTCGCGTTGCTGTTGCTGACGCTCCTGCTGCTGGGCCTGCTGGTCGCGTTGCTGTTGCTGGCGCTCCTGCTGCTGAGCCTGCTGGTCACGCTGCTGTTGCTGACGCGCCTGTTGCTGGGCTTGCTGATCGCGTTGCTGTTGCTCGCGCGCCTGTTGCCCCTGCGCTTGCTGAGGGCGGCCTGTCTGCCCGGCAGACATATCGCGTCCGCGCTGCATGTCGCCGCGGTCCGCGTTGTTCCGGTCAGCACCGCCGCGGTTATCGCGCCCGTCGTTGTCCGGGCCGCGGTCGCGTCCATCCCGTCCATTGCCTGGACGCTGGCCTTCGGGCGGCCGGCCATTGGATTGATGGTCGACGTAGGCCTGGGGCGGCCGGCCCTTGTTGTGATCGTAGAACTGGGCCCGGTTGTTACCGGCGTCGCGCGCATAGCCGCGCTGTATATCCGTCTGCGGAGAATGGCGTTCCTTGCGCGCGGCAAGTTCGCGCGGGTCCGCGTCGCGCCGGATGCCCGACGGGCCGCCGTGGTAGCTGACGCGGCGGTTGTCCACGTTGTTCACGACCACGGTGTGGTTATAGACATTGGTCACGCGCGTGACGTTCACGTTCGTGACGGAACGGTTGTAGTAGAAGCGGTCGCGCTTCCAGTAGCCGCCTACATAGCCCAGGCCGTTGTAGCCGAAGCCGTAGTTGATCCCGCCATAGAAGCCCACATGGGGGCCCCAATAACCGGGGGTCCACAGGTAGATGCCATTGCTGAAGCCCCAATAGCCGGGGGTCCAGAGCGCGCCGGCATAGGGCGCGAGCACCCATGCGCCGGGCACCCAGAAAAACCCGTAGCGGTTCAGGCTCCAGTAGCCCGGCACCCACATATAGCCGTCGGCGGGCGCCGGCGGCTGGACATAGACGGGCAGGGGCGGCGGCGGCTGGGGGCTGCGGTCCACCAGCGCCAGGTTGGCGTTGGCAGGATCGCCGTCGTCATAGACGGGCGCGGCGGGCGCCGGCGGCGGCTCATAGGTCTGGGCCGCCGCGCTGGCACAGGCGGCGATCAGGACAGCCGCGGCCAAAGGGCGCGGGCGCAGGATCCGGGAACAGGTATTCATGGTTTTTCCTTGGCGCAACGGGCGCGCGGATCAATAGCCACGATAGTAGTAATGGGGGGCTGGGTACGCCGGGTAGTAATAATGCGGCGTGTAGTACACCGGCGCCGGGCGGTAATACGCCGGCCTGGCGGGCACGACCACGCAACCGGTCAAGGCGCTGGTCATGGCCAGCATAAGCAACAGACTCTTCTTCATTTTGCGACTCCTGCCGAGCGCCAGGCGTGGCTCACGCCTTTGTTGCGCTCGTCAGGATTAGGCCACAGGCCAGTCCTTACGGTTCTGGACTGTAATCGTTCCGAAACAGCTTTCCGGTGACGGATGTTTGCGCCTGCGTGACTGTCGATTTCGTTCGTATCAATGTCCGCGCATAAAAAAGGGGCCGCCTCGGCGACCCCCTGTCAGCGCGTAGCGCCGTGTTACGGCTGTTAGTTCCAGCGGCCGCCATTGCCGGCCAGGCTGAAGCGGCCCGCGCCCATGAAGGCGATGGCCAGGCCGGTGAACAGGAACATGCCTTGCAGTTCCAGCGCCCAGCCGCCATTGTTGGTCATGCTGCTGATCTGGCCGGAGTGGGCCAGCAGGATGGCGACGACCATGTTGATCGCGATCAGCAAGCCGCCCAGGCGGGTGTAGATGCCGACGATGAGCAGGACGGGCGCCAGGATTTCGCCGACGTACGCGCCATAGGCGAGGAAGCCCGGCAGGCCGTGCGAGGACAGCATGCCGCTGATGCCGCCGACGCCGCCGCCGGTCAGTTTGAACAGGCCATGCAGCAGAATCAGAATGCCGAGGGTCAGGCGCAGGATCAGCTTGCCGGTATCGTCGGATTTGATCATGGTGAGTTTCTCATCTATTGGTTGAAAGGGGACTGCGGCCGTTGGAACAGGTTGCGAGCCTTTGGTTCCGCGCTCCGGCTATCGCGAGTAGGGCGGCGGCCGGGGCAGGCCGCGCCATTATTGCAAAACCCGAGCAAAATCATCAAGTTTTTGTCACCCGCAGACGCTCAGAACTCTTCCAGATAGCGCATGCGGAAGCGCCGGCCCTTGATATTGCTGTTGGACAGGCGCGAGAACGCCTGCTTGGCGATCTGCCGGTCCAGCGCCACGTAGGAGTTGAATTCGGTGATGTTGATCTTGCCGACCTGCTCGAACGTCAGGCCGCCGTCGCCGGTCAGCGCGCCCAGCAGGTCGCCCGGGCGCAGCTTGTCCTTCTTGCCGCCCTGGATGCACAAGGTGATCATGGGCGCGCGCAAGGGACGATCCGCCTTGGGCCGCAAGGCCTTGATGTCGCCCCATACCAGCGGTGCGCCCTGATACTGCTCGATCAGGTTGGCCCAGCGCATTTCCTCGGGCGAGCACAGGCTCAGCGCCAGGCCCTTCTGGTCGCCGCGGCCGCTGCGGCCGATGCGGTGCACGTGGACCTCGGTGTCCTTGGTCACGTCGACGTTGATCACGGCGCTCAGGTTCTGGATGTCCAGGCCGCGCGCGGCCACGTCGGTGGCCACCAGCACGGCGCAGCTGCGGTTGGCGAACTGGATCAGGATTTCGTCGCGTTCGCGCTGTTCCAGGTCGCCGTTCAGGGCCTGGGCGCTGATGCCCTCGGCCTGCAGCCGTTCCACCAGGTCGTGGCTGCGGATCTTGGTGTTGCAGAAGGCCAGCGTGGATTCAGGGCGGAAGTGCGCCAGCAGGCGCGTCACCGCATCGAGCCGGTCCTTTTCGTCGATTTCGTAGAAGATCTGCTCGATGCGGCTGGCGTCATGCTGCGCCTCGACCTTGACCTCGGCGGGATTGCGCAGGAAACGGGCGCTGAGCTTGCGGATGTTGTCGGGATACGTGGCCGAGAACAGCAGCGTCTGGCGCTTGCTGGGGCAATGCGAGGCGATGGCCACGATATCGTCATAAAAGCCCATGTCGACCATGCGGTCGGCCTCGTCCAGCACCAGGGTGTTCAGGCCCGACAGGTCCAGGCTGCCGCGCTCCAGGTGGTCCTGGATGCGCCCGGGCGTGCCCACCACCAGGTGCGCGCCGCGCGCCAGCGATTCGGCCTGGGGGCGGGCAGCGGCGCCGCCGCACAGGGTCAGGATCTTGACGTTGGCGATCTGGCGCGCCAGCCGGCGCAGTTCCTGCGCGACCTGGTCCGCCAGTTCTCGCGTGGGGCAGACCAGCAGCGCCTGCGGCGTCAGCCGGGTGGGATCGAGCTTCTGCAGCACGCCCAGGCCGAAGGCCGCGGTCTTGCCGCTGCCGGTCTTGGCCTGCGCAATGAGGTCGCGGCCTTCCAGGATGAGCGGCAGGCTCTGGGCCTGGATGGGTGTCATCTGCTCGAAGCCCAGGCTCTTCAGATTGTCGAGCAGGGCGGGCAGCAGGGGCAGGGAGGTAAAGGAGGTGTCGGTCACGATAGAGAGAGTCGCTTTCTGCCCGGCATCGGCCTGGCGGCAAAAGGAAGGGGCGGCAGCGTAAAAGGCGGCATGCGCGCGTACGCCCAAGAGTGTAATGCCTGTGGCCGATGGGCCTCGCAACAAATGCCGGAACATTGCGTTCCGGACGCGCCCCTGGGAGGGCAGGAGCCGCCGGCCGCTAGGCGTCAGGCCCGTAGGTGCCGGCCAGCGCCCGGGCGGCCTCCTGCATGCGCGGTAGCCAGGCGCGCGCGCCTTCGATGGACAGCCGGGCTACCGGCGCGTGCAGGGCGACCGCGGCGATGGCGCGCGTGCCATGCAGAATGGGCACCGCCATGCAGACGATACCCAGCAGGAATTCCTCGCGGTCGAAGCTCGCGCCTTCCTTCTTGATGGTGCGCAGTTCCTGCTCCAGCGCAGCGACGTCGCACAGCGTGTTGGGCGTGTAGCGCGGCAAGGGCGCCGCAGCCAGCAGCCGCTGACGCGCCTCGCGCCGCATGTGCGCCAGGAACAGCTTGCCACTGGCCGAGCAATGCAGCGGCACGCGCGAGCCCGATTGCAGGTTCACCCGCAGCGGCCAGGCGGTTTCGACGCGGTCCAGGTAGATGACCTCGTCACCGTCCAGCATGGTGCAGTTGCAGGTTTCGCCGATTTCGTCGACCAGGCTGTCCAGGATGCGGTGGCGCTCGCCGCGCAAGGGCGAATTCAACAGAGTGTCGCGCGCCAGCGCGCTCAGGCGCGGGCCGCTGACGTAACTTTTGCCGGCGGGCTCGCGCAGCAACATGCCGGCGTCGACCAGCCGTGACAGGATGCGCAGCACGGAGGGCTTGGGCAGGCCGGTGGCGTCCGTCAGCGCGGCCAGCGATACCGGCTGCCCGGAGCGGGCAACCTGTTCCAGCAGGGTCAGCGCGCGCAGCGCTGCGGAGGATTCGTCTTTCATCTTTCAATAATTGAAGATTCGGCGGCTTGCTGCGCATCGTCGCACGGATTTTGCAGAAAATGAAACGCCGTGGGCTGGGAACGGGCAGGTTTCTGCTGCAGTATCGGATCATGCCGGCCCAGATGCAATCCGACACCGCCGGCCTGCCAGGAGAGAGACCATGAGCAGCAAGCAACACATGACCCCCAGCGAAGCGTTTGTGGAAACGCTGGTCGCGCAGGGCGTCAAGGACGTATTCGGCATCGTCGGCTCGGCCTTCATGGACGCGCTGGACCTGTTTCCGGCGGCCGGCATCCGCTTCGTGCCGACGGTGCACGAGCAGGGCGCCGCGCACATGGCCGACGGTTATTCGCGCGTCACCGGCCGCCACGGCGTCTGCATTGCGCAAAACGGCCCCGGCATCACCAATTTCGTGACCGGCGTGGCCGCGGCGTACTGGGCGCATAGCCCGGTCGTGGCCATCACGCCCGAGACCGGCACCGCAGGCATGGGGCTGGGCGGCTTCCAGGAAACCGAACAGCTGCCGATCTTCTCGCGCATCACCAAATACCAGGCCCACGTGAACCGGCCCGACCGCATGGCCGAATTCACGGCCAAGGCCTTCGACAATGCGCTGGCCGAGCGCGGCCCCACGCAGCTGAACATCCCGCGCGATTATTTCTACGGCGAGATCGACGTGGCGATTCCGGAGCCGCGCCGCATCCGCCGAGGCCCGGGTTCGGAAGAGGACCTGGAGGCGGCGGCGCAAATGCTGGCGCAGGCCAAGTTCCCCGTCATCGTGGCGGGCGGCGGCGTGCTGTTCTCGGACGGCCAGGCGGAATGCGTGGCCCTGGCCGAGCTGCTGGGCGCGCCAGTGGTCACCAGCTATCTGCACAACGACGCCTTCCCGGCCAGCCATCCGCTGTGGTGCGGCCCGCTGGGCTACCAGGGCGCCAAGGCCGGCATGAAACTGTTGTCGCAGGCCGACGTGGTGCTGGCGCTGGGCACGCGCCTGGGACCCTTCGGCACCTTGCCGCAGCACGGGCTGGATTACTGGCCGCAAGGCGCGCGCATCATTCAGGTGGACGCCGACCACCGCATGCTGGGCCTGGTGCGTCCGGTGTCGGTCGGCATCTGCGGCGATGCCAAGCCGGCGGCGGCGGCGTTGACCGCCAAGCTGCGGGGACGCGAGGTCGCCTGCGCCGCCACCAAGGGCGGCCGCGGCGAACAGATCGCGGCGCAGAAGGCCGAATGGGAAAAGGAACTGGACAGCTGGTCGCATGAACGCGACGACTGGAGCCTGGACATCATCGAGCATGGCGCAGGCCGCATGCATCCCCGCCGCATGCTGCGCGAACTGGAACGCGCCATGCCCAAGCACGTGATGGTCTCCACCGACATCGGCAACATCTGCTCGGTGTCCAACAGTTATCTGCGCTTTGACGAGCCGAACTCCATGCTGGCCGCCATGAGCTTCGGCAATTGCGGCTACGCCTTGCCGGCGCTGATCGGCGCCAAGCTGGGCCGGCCCGACCGGCCCGCCGTGGCCTATGTCGGCGATGGGGCCTGGTGCATGAGCTTCCAGGAATTGCTGACCTGCGTGCGCGAGAAGATACCGGTGACGGCCGTGGTCTTCCATAACGGCCAATGGGGCGCGGAAAAGAAGAACCAGGTGGACTTCTATGGCCGCCGCTTCGTCGGCAGCAACCTGAAGAATCCAAACTTCTCGGAGCTGGCGCGGGCCATGGGCGCGGAAGGCATACGGGTGGAGCATGCCGATCAGGTGGGCGCGGCCTTGCAGGCCGCATGCAAGGCGCAGTCCGAAGGCAAGACCACCGTGCTGGAAATGATGGTCAGCCAGGAACTGGGCGACCCGTTCCGCCGCGATGCGCTCAAGCAGCCGGTGCGCTTCCTGGACAAGTACAAGCAGTACGTGAACCAGCCGTTCCATCCGGGCGAGGTGCCGCTGTCGATCGATCCCGCCAAGCGCTGATCGCATAGCGTGCGTCCGGCGCGGCGGCGGCCGCGCCGGAATTCTCTCGCCAGGCGCCGCGGATCTCCGCGGCAGGAGCAGACCAAAATGGAAAGCGATCGCTTGTTCGAGCCGCTGCGCAATGCCGCGCTGTCGGCCGGACGCTTGCGCACCGCGGTGGCGTATCCGCTGTGTCCGACCAGCCTGGGCGCGGCCGTGCAGGCGCGCGACGCGGGCTACATCGAACCCGTGCTGGTCGGTCCCGCCGGCCGGCTGCGCGTCCTGATGGCGGACCTGGGGCTGCGCGCAGACGAACTGGAAGTGGTCGACACGCCCGACGACGAGGTGCAGGCCGCGCGCGCCGCGGCCGCGCTGGCGCGCGACGGCGCCGTGCGCATGTTGATGAAGGGAAGCTTGCATACCGACCACTTCATGTCGGCCGTGGTGGCGCGAGACGCGGGCCTGCGCACGGACAGGCGCATCAGCCATGCCTTCGTGATGGCGGTAGCGGCCTATCCCAAGCTCTTCATCCTGACCGATGCCGCGGTCAACATCGCACCCAGCCTGCAGGAAAAGGCCGACATCGCGCAGAACGCCATCGATCTGGCGCGCGCGCTGGGCGTCGACCGCCCCAAGCTCGCGGTGCTGTGCGCCACCGAGTCGGTCAATCCTGCGATGCCCGCCACGCTGGATGCGGCCGCCCTGTCGAAGATGGCCGACCGCCAGCAAATCCGCGGCGGCGAGATCGACGGCCCGCTGGCCTTCGACAACGCCATCTCGCGCGAGGCGGCCGATCAGAAGGGCATCGTGTCGCGCGTGGCGGGCGATGCCGACATCCTGCTGGTGCCCGACATCGAGGCCGGCAACATGCTCTACAAGGAGCTGACCTGGCTGGCCGGCGCGGGTACGGCCGGACTGGTGCTGGGCACGCGCGTGCCGGTGCTGCTGACCAGCCGCTCCGATTCCATGCAGGCCCGCGTCAACAGCTGCGCGGTCGCTTCGCTGTACGCGCGGGCGCTGGCCGGTTGAATCCGGTCCGTCTGCGGGGCTGGCTCCAAAAAGTCCGGCGGTTTGGTACTAAGCCTGGACCAGCTGGCTGGATACGCTACCCCCAAGACCATCCGATGAATGGTTCGTGACACTGGACACAAAGGGGTAGAACATGCGCAGCGTAAAAAAATGCCTGACCACGATACTGACGACGCTGGCCCTGGCGGGCGGGGCCAGCGCCGCGGATGCGCCCAAGCCAGGCGGCACGCTGGTAATCGGTTCAACGCAGGTGCCGCGCCATCTGAACGGCGCGGTGCAATCGGGCATTGCAACCGCCTTGCCCAGCACGCAGCTGTTCGCCAGCCTGCTGCGCTACGACGCCGATTGGAAGCCGCAGCCCTATCTGGCGCAATCGTGGGAACTGGCGCCGGACGGCAAGTCCCTGACGCTGCATCTGCGTAAGGACGCCGTATTCCACGACGGCAAGCCGGTGACCTCGGCCGACGTGGCGTTCTCGGTCATGGCGGTCAAGAAGAACCATCCGTTCCAGACCATGTTCGCGCCCGTGGAAGCGGTGGACACGCCGGATCCCTACACGGTGGTGCTGCGCATGAGCAAACCGCATCCAGCCATTCTGCTGGCGCTGTCGCCGGCCCTGATGCCGGTGCTGCCCAAGCACATCTACGACGATGGACAGGACCTCAAGAGCCATCCGCGCAACTCGGCCGACGTGGTTGGGTCGGGTCCGTTCAAGTTCAAGGAATTCAAGCCGGGCCAGGAGATCGTGCTGGAGAAGTTCGATAAATTCTTCCTGCCCGGCAAGCCCTACCTGGACCGGATCGTGGTGAAGATTAATCCCGACGCCACCAATCTGTTGATCGGCTTGGAGCGCGGCGACATCGGCGTATTGCCCTTCATGACCGAGCCCACCATCCTGCGGCGCGCCAAGGACAATTCCGCCATCGTCATGACCAGCAAGGGCTATGAAGGCATAGGCGCCTTGAGCTGGCTGGCTTTCAACACGGCGCGCAAGCCCTTGAACGACGTGAGGGTGCGGCAGGCTATCGCCTATGCCACCGACAAGGGCTTCATCACCAAGGCCCTGAACGCCGGCTTCGCCAAGCCTGCCGACGGCCCCATTATCGGCACCAGTCCGTTTGCCACCCAGGATGTGGCGAAGTATCCGCTGGACCTGAAGAAGTCCGAGCAACTGCTGGAAGAAGCGGGCTACAAGAAGGATGCCAAGGGCGAACGCCTGTCGCTGACGGTGGACTACATGCCGGGCTCCGACGTGCAGGGCAAGAATGTGGCGGAGTACCTGCGCAGCCAGTTGAAGAAGGTCGGCATCGAGGTGCAGGTGCGCGCCTCGCCGGACTTCCCGACCTGGGCCAAGCGCATCGCCGGCAAGGATTTCGACATGACCACGGATATCGTCTTCAACTGGGGCGATCCGGTGATCGGCGTGCACCGCACCTACCTGTCCAGCAACATCCGCGACATCATCTGGACCAACACGCAGTCCTATTCCAACCCCAAGGTGGACGAACTGCTGGAGCAGGCCGGCACCGAAACCGACGCCGACAAGCGCCGCGCGCTCTACGCGGAATTCCAGCGGCTGGTCACGGCCGATGTGCCCATCGACTTCCTCACGGTCATTCCGTACCACACCCTGTCGTTGAAGAAGGTGCACGGCCTGCCGGACGGCATCTGGGGCGTCATATCGCCCATGGACGACACCTACCTGCAGTAAGGCGGAACTGCCATGACGCGCTATCTCTTGCGCCGCCTGGCCTATGCGCTGGTGCTGCTGCTGGCCGTGGTGACGCTGAATTTCCTGCTGATCCACATTTCGCCGGGCGATCCGGTCGAGACCATCGCGGGCTCCATGGGCGGCATCAGCGAAGAACTGCGGGCGCAGCTGCGCGCGCAGTACGGGCTGGATAAGCCCTTCCTGACGCAGCTGGGCATCTATCTGATGCAGGTGCTGCGGGGCGACCTGGGCTATTCCTATTTCTTCAACGTGCCGGTGGCGCAGCTGATCTGGGACCGCGTGCCGGCCACGCTGCTGCTGGTGGTGACCTCGGTGCTGAGCGCGTTCCTGGCCGGGACGATGCTGGGCACGCTGGCTGCGCGCAAGCCCAACGGGCCGCTGTCGCAAGGCATCACGCTGTTGTCGGTGGTGGGTTATTCCGCGCCAGTGTTCTGGACCGGCATCATCCTCATCATCCTGTTCGCCTCGGCGCTGCCGATCTTCCCGGTGTCCGACATGCGTTCTGCCGGCGGGCCGCAGGACGGCTGGGCGGGCGTGCTGGACGTGCTGCACCACCTGGTGCTGCCGGCCTTCACCCTGGCCTTCGTCTATCTGGCGCAGTACAGCCGGCTGGCGCGCGCCAGCGTCATGGAGGCGTTGTCGGCCGACTACATCCGCACCGCGCGCGCCAAGGGCCTGCCAGAGCGCTCCGTGCTCTACAAGCACGCGCTGCGCAACGGCGTGCTGCCGGTGGTGACCATGCTGGGCCTGCAGTTCGGCAATGTGCTGGCGGGCGCGATCCTGGTCGAAACGGTCTTCAACTGGCCCGGGCTGGGCCGGCTGGCGTTCGACTCCGTGCTCAGGCGCGACTATCCCACGCTGCTGGGCATCCTGCTGTTCGCCTCGCTGCTGGTGGTCGTGATGAATCAGCTTACCGATCTGGCCTACCGCCTGATCGATCCCAGGATCAAGACCTCATGAGCCAGACCCCTCCCGCCGTATCCATTGCCGCCTTGCCGGGCCAGGCGGCACGGCCGCCGGCCCGCCCGTCGTACGAGGCCTTGCGGGTATTCGCGCGCAATCCCTCGGCGCTGGCCGGCGTGCTGCTGCTGGCCGCCATCCTCGCCGTGACGCTCTTCGGACCCATGATCATGGAAGCGGATCCCTTCGAGATTGCGGGCGCGCCGATGACGCCGCCGGGCGCGGACGCGCTGCTGGGCACCGACTACCTGGGCCGCGACGTGCTGACTGGCATGGTCTATGGCGGCCGCGCCACGCTGCTGGTGGGCGTGGTGGCGGCGGTGCTGTCCATGGCCATCGGGCTGACGGTGGGCGCGCTTGCGGGCTACTACGGCGGCTGGATCGACGAAACCTTGATGCGCATCACCGAGTTCTTTCAGGTGCTGCCCACCTTGCTGTTCGCCATGGTGCTGGTGACGCTGTTCTCGCCGTCGCTGGCGACCATCGCCATCGCCATCGGCGTGGTCAGCTGGCCAGGCACGGCGCGGCTGGCGCGCGGCGAATTCCTGCGCCTCAAGCGCCGCGAGTACGTGCTGGCCGAGAGGGTGATAGGCGCGGGCGACGCGCGCATCATCTGGCGCGTGATCCTGCCCAACGCGCTGGCGCCGCTGATCGTGTCGGCCACGCTGGCGATAGGCACGGCGATCCTGTTCGAGGCCGGCCTGTCGTTCCTGGGGCTGGGCGATCCCAACATCATGAGCTGGGGGCTGATGATAGGCAGCAACCGCCCCTACATCCTGACCGCGTGGTGGGCGGTGACCCTGCCGGGCGCCGCCATCTTCCTGACCGTGCTGGCCGTCAGCCTGATCGGCGACGGGCTGAACGACGCCCTCAACCCGAACTCGAGGGGGCGGGCATGAACGCCGCGCAGCAGGCGCCCGTGCTGGAGGTCGACAGCCTGAGCCTGGAGTTCCAGTCGCGCGGCCGCGTGGCCGAGGTGTTGAGCGCGGTGAGCTTCGACCTGAACCCCGGCGAGACCTTGTGCCTGGTGGGCGAGTCCGGCTGCGGCAAGAGCATGACGGCGCTGGCCATCATGCGGCTGATTCCCGCGCCGGGACGCATCGGCGGGGGCCGCGTGCGCCTGCGCGGCGACGACCTGGCCGGCCGCGACGAGGAGGCCATGCGCCAGGTGCGCGGCAACAAGATATCCATGATCTTCCAGGAGCCCATGACGGCGCTGAACCCTGTGTACACGGTCGGCGACCAGATCGCGGAACCCCTGCGGCTGCACCAGGGCCTGAGCAAGGGCCAGGCGCGCGAGCGCGCCATCGAGATGCTGAAGTCGGTGGGCATCCCCTTGCCGGAGCGGCGCGTGGACGATTATCCGCACCAGATGTCCGGCGGTATGCGGCAGCGCGTAATGATCGCAATCGCGCTGGCCTGCGATCCAGACGTGCTGATCGCCGACGAGCCGACAACAGCGCTGGACGTGACGGTCCAGGCGCAGATCTTCGACCTGCTGCGCGAGCAGCAGGCGCGGCGCGGCACCGCGGTGCTGCTGATCACGCATGACATGGGCGCGGTGTCGGAGATGGCCGACCGCGTCGTGGTCATGTACGGCGGGCGGGTGGTGGAGCAGGGCGGCGTGCGCGAGATCCTGGCGCAGCCCCGCCATCCCTACACCCAGGGGCTGATCGCCTGTCTGCCCGAACTGGACCGCGAGCCCGACGACGTGCGCCCCGACCTGCCGGAGATTCCCGGCGTGGTGCCGTCGATCTGGGAGCGCGGCGCGGGCTGTCCCTTCATGGAACGTTGCGGGCAGGCCATGGCGCGCTGCCGCGACGCGTTTCCGCCCCTGACCCGTGTAGGCGAGGGCCAGGAAGTTGCCTGTTGGCTGTATCCGGAGGCCGCGCAATGACGTCACCGCAATCTCCCGCCTTGCTGTCCGTGCGCGATCTTGCCGTGCATTTTCCCATCGGCGGACGCGGCCGCGACGGCAAGCCGGTGGTCGTGAAGGCCGTGGACGGCGTGTCCTTCGAACTGCAGCGCGGCCGCACGCTGGCGATCGTGGGCGAGTCCGGCTCGGGCAAGACCACCACGGCCTTGTCCGTGCTGCGGTTGGCGGACCCGACCGCGGGCTCCATCCACTTCGACGGTACGGACATGACGGCGCTGAACGGCTCGGCCTTGCGTCGCATGCGCCGCCGCGTGCAGCTGGTGTTCCAGGATCCGTATTCCTCGCTCAATCCGCGCCAGCGGGCTGGCGACATCGTGCGCTCGCCCTTGGACCTGATGGGTATCGATCCGCCGGGCGGACGCGAGGCGCGCGTGGCCCGCATGTTCGAACTGGTGGGCCTGCGCCCGGAGCAGCGGCAACTGTTTCCGCACCAGTTTTCCGGCGGCCAGCGGCAGCGGCTTAACGTGGCCCGCGCGCTGGCCAGCGCGCCCGACCTGATCGTCTGCGACGAACCGGTGTCGGCCCTGGATATCGCGATCCGCGCGCAGATCCTGAACCTGCTGCGGCGCATCCAGCGCGAGCAGGGGCAGTCCTTCCTGTTCATCTCGCACGACATGGCGGTGGTGGAGCACATCTGCGACGACATCGCCGTCATGTACCTGGGCAAGATCATCGAGCAGGCCACGCGCAACGCCTTCTTCACGCGGCCGCTGCATCCCTACAGCGTCGCCCTGATGTCGGCGGTGCCGACCGTGAAGGGCGGGCGCGAGCTGGCCGCGCGCCGCGTGCGGCTGGCGGGCGATCCGCCCAGTCCGGTCGATCCGCCGCCGGGCTGCCGTTTCGCCGGCCGCTGCCCGGCCGCGCAGCCGCTCTGTACCACGCGCGAGCCCAGCTTGCGCGAAGTCGCGCCGGGCCACCGCGTGGCCTGCCATTTCGTCGAATCCCGCGACGGCGTCCTGGCGTCGCCGCTGCAGGGATGAGCCCACCCTCCGATAGAAGGACAGACCGATGACCCAGACCCGCGCCCGAACCACGATCTATGCCGCGCGCAGCATCCTGACCATGAACCCGATGCAGCCCCGCGCCACGCACGTGGCGGTGCGGGAGGGCCGTATCCTGGGCGTGGGCAGCCGCGAGGAGCTGGCGGGCTGGGGGCCTGCCGACCTCGACGAGCGTTATGCGGACAAGGTGCTCATGCCCGGCCTGGTCGAAGGGCATTGCCATCTGCCGGAAGGCGGCATGTGGAAGTTCGTGTACGTGGGCTTCTATGACCGGCGCGGACCCGATGGCAAGCTGTGGGAAGGCTTGAAGAGTTTCGAGGCTGTGGCCGCGCGGCTGCGCGAGGCCGAACGCGCCCTGGCGACCGGCGAGACGCTGATAGGGTGGGGCTTCGACCCGATCTTTTTCGACGGCGCGCGCATGCGCGTGCAGGACCTGGACGCCGTGTCCGCCGAGCGGCCCGTGGTGGTCATGCACGCCAGCATGCACCTGATGAACGTGAACACGCCCATGTTGGCGCGCGCCGGCATAGACCGCGATACCGACATCGAGGGCGTGACGCGCATGGAAGACGGACGGCCCAGCGGCGAACTCTGCGAATTTGCCGCCATGTTCCCCGTCATGCGCCTGATCGGCAGCCCGTTCCGCACCGTGGGGGGATCGGAAGAGGGCCTGCGCATGTTTGGCAAGGTGGCGCAGTGGGCGGGCGTCACCACGGCCACGGACCTGGTCAACGAGCTGGGCGACGAGGGCCTGGCGACGCTGGCCCGCATCACCGCCGAGCCGGACTACCCCGTGCGCATTGTGCCGGCCGCGTCCGCGCTGACCTACGCGGGCGATCCGCAGCGCTGCCTGGCCAAGCTGGCCGAGGCCCGGCGCCTGAACAACGACAAGCTGCATCTGGGCATGGTCAAGCTGGTGGTGGACGGTTCGATCCAGGGCTTTACCGCCCGGCTGCGCTGGCCGGGCTACTACAACGGCGCGCCCAACGGCATCTGGGTGATCGCGCCGGCCGAGCTGGACGCGATGGTCCAGGCCTATCACGACGCCGGGGTGCAGCTGCACATCCACACCAATGGCGACGAAGCCACCGAGCTTGCGATCGACGCGGTGGACCGCGCCTTGCGCCGCAGCCCGCGGCGCGACCACCGCCATACCCTGCAGCATTGCCAGATGGCCGACGCGGCGCAGTTCCGGCGCATGGCCAGCCTGGGCATGTGCGCCAATCTCTTTGCCAACCACATCTTCTACTGGGGCGACGCGCATCACGCCCTGACCATGGGTCCGGACCGCGCCAACCGCATGGACGCCTGTGCCTCGGCCGCGCGCGCCGGCGTGCCGTTCTCCGTCCATTCGGACGCGCCCATCACGCCGTTGGGACCGCTGTTCACGGCCTGGTGCGCGGTGAACCGCCAGACGTCGTCGGGCAAGGTGTTGGGGGAGTCCGAGCGCATCGGCGTGGAGCAGGCCCTGCACGCCGTCACGCTGGGCGCGGCGTACACCCTGCACCTGGATCACCTGGTCGGCTCCATCGAGATCGGCAAGCATGCGGACTTCTGCGTGCTGCAGGACGACCCGCTGGAGGTCGCTCCCGAGAAACTGAAGGACGTGCGCGTGCTGGGCACCGTCATCGGCGGCAGGCCCTTGCCGCTGCGGGAAGCCTGAGATGGCGGCCCATGGCGCACCGCGCATCGCGCTGACCGTGGTGGGCGGATTCCTGGGCGCGGGCAAGACCAGTCTGCTCAATCACGTGTTGGCCCGCAGCCAGCGCCGCGCGGCGGTCCTGGTCAATGACTTCGGCCCGGTCGATATCGACGCCGGGCTGATCGCGCAGCGCAGCGATCAGGTGATCAGGCTGGCCAACGGCTGCGTCTGCTGTTCCATGGCGGGCGGCCTGGACGATGCCCTGGCGCGCGTGCTGGCGCTGGACCCCTTGCCCGAATGGATCGTGATCGAAGCCAGCGGCGTGTCCGATCCCGGCCGCATCGCGCAGGTCGGCATGGCCGATCCCATGCTGCAGCTGGAGGGCGTGGTGGTGCTGGCCGATGCCGCGAACGTGCGCGCGCTGGCGGCGGATCCCTTGCTGGCCGATACGCTGGACCGCCAGTTCAAGGCCGCCGATCTGCTGGTGTTGAACAAGACCGATCTGGCGCCTGCCGAGGAGCTGCCGTCGCTGCGCCTATGGCTGCACGCGGCGACGCGCGGGGCCGCGATGGTCGAGACGCGCGAAGGGCGCGTGGACCTGCGCCATCTGCTGGGCGAGGGCGGGGCTTGCAGCCTTGCGCATGAATGCGCCAGCGGCGCTTGCGGCCATGCGGGACACGTCCACGCCGCAACCCCCGATGACCCCGATCATCCGTTCCAGAGCTGGCTGTGGCGCGCGCCCGCGCTGCTCGACGCCGACCGGCTCGCCAGCCGGCTGCGCGACGCGCCCAGGCAGCTGCTGCGCGCCAAGGGCTGGGTGCGCACCGACCGGCACGGCCTGGTGCTGGTGCAACTGGCGGGCCGGCGCGTGCGCTACGACACGCAAGCCAGGCCGCCGGCGGATCTGGACGAACCGGCGCTGGTGCTGATCGGCATGCGCGGCGCCGTCGATCCCGCCGGCATGGACGCCTGGCTGGCGCCGGCCGCGGCGCGATGAACGGGCAAGCGTCTGGTGCAAGCGATTTCCCGTGTCTGGTTCTAGACCCTGCCTGGGGGCTCACTTACCTTGGATCCTGAATGCTGGCGCGCGTCGCGCCAGCGTCTACCGGAGGTATGCAATGCAGAAGACCGTCACCGCGGACATGCTGGCCGAATTCGCGGCGGCCTGGAACCGCCACGATATCGACGCCCTGATGTCCTTCATGAGCGACGACTGCGTGTTCGAGACCGTGGCCGGCCCCGAGCGATGGGGCGCGCGGCACGAAGGCCGCGAGGCGGTGCGCGCCGCCTTCGCGGCGGCCTGGGCGAATTTTCCCGACGCGCAGTGGCAGAACGGCACGCATTGGGTGGCCGGCGACCGCGGCGTGTCCGAATCGACCTTTACCGGCACAGCCGCAGACGGCTCCCGCGTGGAGGCGGACATGGTGGACGTCTTCACCTTCCAGAACGGCAAGATCCGCGTCAAGAACGCCTACCGCAAGCAGCGCCCGGTATTGCCGGCCCGCGGCTGAGCACGCCCCGCACCCAGCTACCGGAACGCCGCATGGATACTCAAATGTCCTTCCAACCTGCAGGTCCGGCCCCCGCTGGCCGGACGGCGATCAGCGCCTACAACCCGGCCTACGATCCGCTGGTGTCCCCGCCCGGCCGCGGGCAGGACTACGCGCCCACCTATTGGGTCGCGACCGCGGGCGAGCCGCCCGAGGACGACGGTCCTGTCAACGGCGATATCGATGCCGACGTGGTGATCGTGGGCTCGGGCTTCACTGGGCTGTCGGCGGCGCTGACGCTGGCCCGCGACTTCGGCGTGAAGGCCGTGGTGCTGGAAGCCAACCGCGTGGTGTGGGGCTGCACCAGCCGCAACGGCGGACAGGGACAGAATGCGTCCGGACGCCTGTACCGTTCGCAATGGATAGCGCGCTGGGGATTGGCGACCGCCAAGCGCCTGGATGCCGAGATCCGCGAAGGCTTCGAATACTGGAAGAGCCTGGTGGCCCAGGTGGATTGCGACGCGCAGCCGGGCGGCCACCTGCACACCGCGCACCGCCAGAAGAAGATGGCATTCCTGGAGAGCGAGGCCCGCGTGATGCGCGAGGTGTTCGGCTATGACGCCAGGATGTTGAGCCGGGAGGAATTGCGCGAACGCTACGTGTACGACCGCGAGGCGGTGGGCGCGATGCACGAGCCGGACGGCGTGGGCGTGCATCCCTTGAAGCTCGCCTATGGCTACATGCGGCAGGCGCGGGCCCTGGGCGTGCGCATCCATCCGGGCAGCCCGGTGCTGGGCTGGCGCGCCGAGAACGGCGGCGTGCGGCTGCAGACGCCCAACGGCTACGTGCGCGCGCGCCGCGTGGCGTTCGCCACTGGCGGCTACACCGCGCAGGGCGTCAACCGCCTGCTGGACAATCGCATCATGCCGGTGCTTTCGAACTCGCTGGTGACGCGGGTGCTGACGCCGGCGGAACGCGACGCCGCGGGTCTGAAGAGCACGGTGTTCATTACCGATACACGGACGCTGCGCTTCTATTACCGTCTGCTGCCCGATGGCCGCATGCAGATCGGCAGCCGCAGCGCGCTGCGCGGCGCCGACGCGCAGCACCCGCGCCATCTGGCGCTGCTGCGCGAGGGGCTGGCGCGCAAGTTCCCCACGCTGGCGGGGGTGGACGTGGACTATTCCTGGTGGGGCTGGGTCGACGTGAGCCACGACATGATGCCGCGCGTCACGCAGCCGGACCCGGCGCAGCCGGTCTATTACGCCTTCGGCTACGGCGGCAATGGCGTGGCGTTCTCGGCCCACGCCGGCAAACGCCTGGCGCAGCGCATGATGGGCAAGGACGGCGTGTCCTGGGACCTGCCGATCTACGACTCGCCCTTGCCGGGGCATATGTTCGCGCCGTTCCGCAGGCTGGGCCAGGGCCTGCTGTACCGCTGGTACTACCTAAGAGATGAAGTGCTCTAGCGCGTGCAGGTCCGGGCCCTGCGGGGCCTGCTTGCCGTCCGCGGCGCGGCCGCGGTAGCGGTCGACGACCTTGGCCAGCCTGGCGATCCCCGGCTCGATGTGTTCCGGCCGGATCGAGGTGAAGCCGACCCGCAGGAAGTTGCGCGGCGCGTCGGCGCCGTTCATGAAGAAGACGTCGCCGGGCTCCACCACCACGCCTTCGGCCAGCGCGGCTTCGGATAGCTCGCAGGCGTTGAGCCAGGGCGGCCCTTGCAGCCAGCAGGACGAGGATCCGGTAATGGGGATGACCTTGAAATCGGGCAGGTGCCGCGCCAGCGCGCGGGCCAGCTCGGTGCCGCGTTCCTGGTAGGCCTGCGATTGCCTGCGCAGCAGCGAATGGTGGTGGCCCAGCGAAATGAATAGCGAAAACGCCCGCTGGATGTAGGCCGAAGGGTGGCGCAGCATCAGGCGGCGCAGGGCGCGCAGTTCGGCGGTGAGCTCGCGCGGCGCCACGATGTAGCCGATGCGCAGGCCCGGCGCGAAGGACTTGGCCAGGCTGCCCACGTAGATCACGCGGCCGTCGCGGTCCAGGCTCTTCAAGGCGGGAATCGCGCCTTCGCCCCAGCGGCTTTCGCTTTCGAAATCGTCCTCGATGATCAGGCTGTCGGCCTGGCGCGCCAGCGTCAGCAGGTTCTGGCGGCGCTCCGGCGATAGCGTGACCGTGGTGGGGCACTGGTGGCCCGGCGTGACGAAAATGTAGTCGCAGCCCAGCAGATGGGTGCCGGTGCACAGCCCTTGTTCGTCCACCGGCAGGGGCAGCAGATTGCGCGTGTGGCTGGCGAAGATGTTGCGGGCGTCGGGATAGCCGGGGTCTTCCATGCCGACCACGGTGTCCTCGTTGACCAGCAGGTCGGCCAGCAGGTAGAGCGCATGCTGCGCGCCCACCGTGATGACGATTTCCTCGGCGTCGGCCCAGACGCCGCGGCGTGGCAGCACCTGGGTACGGATCTGCTCGATGAGCGCCGGGTCGTCGTGGGTGATCAGGTCCGGCGCCCAACTGCGGATGTCCAGCACGGACAGCGCCTTGATGCAGCATTCGCGCCATTCCGCGGTGGGGAACAGGTCCTGGTCGAACTGGGCGTAGACGAAGGGATAGGGCTGCTTCTGCCAGTCGCGCGGCTTGGTGATGTTGCGCTGCCGGGACGGGCGAAAGCGCAGCCTTTCGTCCCAGCGCACGTCGGGCTCGCCGCCGTCGGCGGGCGGGGCGTCGGCCGCCGGCCCGGAATGGCCCCGCATGACCGTGTCGCTGACGAAGTGGCCGCTGCGTTCGCGCGACACCAGATAGCCCTCGCTGACCAGTTGCTGGTAGGCGAAAACCACGGTGTTGCGCGCGATGCGCAGCTGGTCGGCCAGATGCCGGCTGGACGGCACCGGCGTGCCTGGCGGCAGGTGGCCGCTGAGGATGGCGGACACCAGCATCTGGCGCACGCAGCCCTGCAGGCTGAGATTGGGCGCGCTTTCGCGTTCGAACAGGCGCTCCCACAACACAGGCTTGAGCATCGAGGCCTGGCTGGACATGACGGCTCCTTGTCTAGGCCGCGCAGCCGGTAGCCGCTGCGCAGGCGCCGCTCTTGAGGATAGAGGAGCCGGATGGGGGACGAAATGAGGGATTGCCCGGGCGCGTTTCAGACCCGTCCCTTCCAGGGTATGGCGAACTTCTCCAGATAACGGACCAGCAGGTCGAAGGCGAAGGCGAACACGCCGATCACGATGATGCCCATGATGACGGTGTCGCTGGCCAGGAACTGGGCGGCGTTCAGCACCATGAAGCCCAGGCCGCGGTCGGCGGCCACCATTTCGGCGGCCACCAGCGTGGTCCAGCCCACGCCGATGCCGATGCGCATGCCCGTGAAGATTTCCGGCATGGCGGCCTTCAGGATCACGTGCCAGACCACCTGCGCGGGCGTGCCACCCATGGCGTAGGCCGCGTGGATCTGTTCGATCGACACCGAGCGCACGCCGGCGCGCGCGGCGATCGCCATGGGCGCGAAGATCGCCAGGTAGATCAGCAGGACCTTGGGGAACTCGCCGATGCCGAACCAGATGATGATGAGCGGCAGGTAAGCCAGCGGCGGCAGCGGGCGGTAGAACTCGATGGGCGGATCGAAGATGCCGCGCGCGTAGCGGTTCACGCCCATCAGGATGCCGACGGGAATGGCGGTCACGCAGGCCAGGAAGAAGGCGCCGAACACCCGCGACAGGCTGGCCAGCGCATGTTCGGTAAGCGTGGAGTTGGCCACGCCGTCGGTCATGGCCGAGACGAACTTGTCGTACACGGCCAGGGGCGAAGGCAGGAATAGCGGCCGCACCCAGCCGGCGCTGGTCACCAGGAACCACAGGCCGATGAGCGCCAGGCTGGTGATCAGGCTGATGTGGCCGCTGTAGCCCGCGCCCGGCGCGCCGTAGACCTTGCCCGGCGCGGCGGGCTTGTGTCCCGGGCGGTTGCTAGCCATGGAAGCCTTGGGGGGAGGAGGCTCGCTCGTCGCCATAGATGATGCCAAGGACTTGTTCGCGCATGGCGATGAAGTCGGGACTGGATTTGATGCTGCGGCCATCGCGGGTCTCCAGGTAGCGCCGGTTGAAGTCTGGGGTGAAGGTGTGCGTGATGCGGCCCGGGCGGGGCGACATGACGATCAGCCGCGAACCCAGAAACAGCGCTTCTTCGACGCTGTGCGTGATGAAGAAGAACATCTTGTTGGTCTGCCGCCAGATGTCCAGCAGCAGCTCCTGGATGGTCTCGCGGGTCAGCGCGTCGAGCGCCGCCATGGGCTCGTCCATCAACAGCATGGCGGGGTTGCAGGTCAGCGCGCGCGCAATGCCCACGCGCTGCTGCATGCCGCCCGACAGCTGGTAGATCATGTGGCGGTGGAAGTCCTGCAGGCCCACCAGTTCCAGATTGCGGCGCGCGCGGGCGCGGCGGGTTTCCTTGTCCACGCCTTGCAGCTTCAGGCCGAACTCGGTGTTCTCCAGCACGTTCAGCCAGGGCAGCAGGGCGTGCTTCTGGAACACCACGCCGCGGTCGGCGCCGGGACCCACGATGGGCCGGCCGCCCAGCGTGATCTCGCCCTCGGTGGGCGACAGGAACCCGGCCAGCAGGCTGAGCAAGGTGGTCTTGCCGCAACCCGAGGCGCCCAGCGCGACGACGAACTCGCCGGGCTGGATGGTCAGGTTGACGTTCTGCAGCGCAATGACCGGACCGCTTTCGTGCAGGCCGGGGTAGGTGACGCTGACTTTCTCCGCGCACAGGCTATGCGTGGCGGACGTGGACTGCATGGTCATGCCGGCTCCCCTAGTTGCGGCGGGCTGCGCGCAGCCCTGCGGGATGCTGGGCAGGCGGCGCCGGACGGGCCGCCTTGGCCGCAAGCGCTTCTTACTTCTCGGCCGCCCGGGCGTACTTGTCCGTGACGTGCGGGCTGTAGTCGGCCAGGGCGCGGTCGATCTGCTTCTGGTCTTTCAGGAACTGGGCGCTGGCCGCGAAGGCGCGGGCGGCGCCCGATTCCTTGCCCCCGCCCAGCCAGACATTGGAGGCCTGTTCCTGCACGGTCGGGAAGACCAGCAGCTGGAGCGCCTCGACCATGTCCTCGGGCTTGCCGCCGATCAGTTTGACGATGCTCTTGACCTGCGGCGAGTCGGCGGTCCATTTGGCGCTGTTGGCGCGGTAGTCCGCGTAGGATTTGGCCAATACGCTGGTGAAGGCGGCCATGAACTTGGGATTCTTGGCGGCCCAGGCGCGATCCACCACGATGCCGTCGAAGGTCGGCACGCTGGCTTTGCCGATCTGTTCCGAGTCAGCAATGATCTTGCCGCTCTTGGCGATCTCGGTCAGCGCGGGCGGCCAGACGTAGGCCGCGTCGATGTCGCCGCGCTGCCACGCGGCCACGATCTGCGGCGGCTGCATGTTCAGGATGCGCACGTCGCGCGGATTGATCTTCCAGACCTGTTCCAGCCCGACCAGCAGATGGAAGTGCGAGGTGGACACGAAAGGCGTGGCGACCCGCTTGCCCTTCAGGTCGGCCGTGCTGTTGATGCCGGAACCGTTGCGCGCCACCAGCGCCTCGGACTTGCCGATGTTGTCCAGGATCCAGAACAGCTCCATGTCCACGCCGCGGGTCGCGGCCGCGGTGATGCCGGTGGAGCCCAGCACGCCGACCGGCACGTTGCCGGAGGCCAGCGCGGTGGAGATGTCGCCGCCGGAGGTGAACTGGCGCCAGTCCACCTGGTAGCCGGCGTCCTTCAAGGCCTTGTCGAAACTGCCGTCGGCGATCGCCGTCAGGAACGGCCCGACGATCAGCTGGTAGCCGACCACCAGCTTGGTCTGGGCATAGGCGGGAGCGGCCAACAGCGCGGCGGCCAGGCCGGCCAGGGTGCAGCGGCGGATGAGGCGGAATATCGCGTTCATGGAGATCTCCGGGAGGGAACGGCCGCGCTCCGGCGCGACCGGGATGCTGGAGCCAGTTTGCCCGGATGGGGCCAGAACGCTAGGGCCAGATGCCCGGATCAGTAGGAGCCAAAAGCGGGCCGGGCCCGCCTGCCGGCCGGCGGCGCCAGGGCTGGCGCGGCCGGCGCGGCGGGGTGCGGCCGGCGAGGCGGCCCGCGATATGCGCCAAAAGGGGGAGGGGAAATCCGGCTAGCGGATGAGGCTGAGGAATTCGGCCCGGGTCGACGGATTGTCGTGGAATTCACCCAGCATGACCGAGGTCACCATGGACGAGTTCTGCTTTTCCACGCCGCGCATCATCATGCACATGTGCTGGGCTTCGATGACCACGGCCACGCCGGCCGCGCCGGTCACGGACTGCACGGCTTCGGCCACCTGGCGGCTGAGGTTTTCCTGGATCTGCAGGCGGCGCGCGTACATCTCGACGATGCGCGCGACCTTGGACAGGCCCAGCACCTTGCCGTTGGGCAGGTAGGCCACGTGGGCCTTGCCGATGAAGGGCAGCATGTGGTGCTCGCAGAGCGAATACAGCTCGATGTTCTTGACCAGCACGATCTCGCGCGTGTCCGAGGTGAACAGCGCGCCGTTGACGATTTCGTCCAGGTTCTGGCCGTAGCCGCGGCACAGGTGGCGCATGGCCTTGGCCGCGCGGGCGGGCGTGTCCGCCAGTCCTTCGCGGGACGGATCTTCCCCTAGTTCTTCAAGAATGGCGGTGTAGTGCTTTTCCAATGACATCGGGGACTCCTGGGGGCGGCGCTGGTTGCGGCGCTTTACTGTGTGTAGCGTAGTGCTGCAAGTCTACCTCAGGCCACAAGAAGGGTTTCCCCGCCGGGCCGCCCCAAGGGGAAACAGCCCCCCTCCGGGGGGGGGCTGCAAGCACGCGTAGCGTGCGCGGCGTGGGGGGCTACACCCCACGGTTTTCGACGGCGTACTTGATCAGCTCAGCCTGTCCATCTATGCCCAGCTTGCGCTTGATGTTCAGGCGATGGGTTTCCACCGTGCGCACCGACAGCCCCAGCGCCTGCGCGATCTGCTTGTTGGCCTCGCCGCTGGCGATGTGGCGCAGCACGTCGCGTTCGCGCTGCGTCAGCATGGTGGCCGGCGCCGTGGCCTGCGACAGGCGCACCGCGACCGCCGCGCTGAAATAGCTGCGGCCCGCCATGACCGCGCCGATGGCGGTGACGATTTCCTGCGCCGGCTCGTCCTTCAGCAGATAGCCGCGCGCGCCGGCCTTGACGGCTTGCAGCATGTATTCGGGGTTGTCGTGCATGGACAGCACCAGCACGGCGATCTGCGGGTAGCGCTCGTGCAGCAGGGCGGTCAGCTCCAGCCCGCCCACGCCCGGCATGTTGAGGTCCATCAGCGCCAGGTGCGGCAGGGTGCCGCCCTGCGGATCCTCGGCCAGGCAGGCGGCTAGAAAGGCCTGGGCGGCGGCGGCGTTGCCGGCCTCGCCCACTACCTGCAACTGCGGCACGGTTTCCAGGCGCAGCCGCAGCCCGTCCCGCACCAGCGGGTGGTCGTCGATCAGCAGCAGCCGGATGGGGTCGGGCTTGTGGGTCATGCGTCGGAGCTCGCGGGTAGAGGGGCGGCGGGCAGCGGCAGCCAGGCCTGCAGGACCGTGCCGTGGGAGGTGGAGCGGAATGTCAGCGTGCCGGACAACGCGTTCATGCGTTCGCGCATATTGCGCAAGCCGATGCCGCGGCGCGGATCCTGCTGCACCTCGGCATAGTCGAAGCCGCGGCCGTCGTCGGCGATGGTCAGGCGCAGGTCGCGCTGGGAATAAGCCAGCGTCATGTCGGCGCGGGTGGCGCCGGCATGGCGGATGACGTTGGTCAGGGCTTCCTGGGTGACGCGGAACAGGGCGGTGGCATAGGCTTCGGGCAGCTTCACCGGCTGCCCGGCGGTGTGCAGGCGCACGGCCAGCGGCGGGGCGCCATCCTGGCTGGGGATGGCGAACTCGCGGCCCAGATGTTCGAGTGCGGCCGGCAGGCCCAGGTCGTCCAGCAGCGTCGGCCGCAGGTTGTGCGAAATACGCCGGACCTCGCCCACGGCGGTATTCAACCGGTCCAGTGCGCCGCCCAGGGGGGTGTCGATATGAGCGAGGGCGCGCGGCTCGGCCGGCAAGGTCTGCCGCAGCCGTTCCCGCGCCGCTTCCAGCGACAGCTTGATCGACACCAGCACCTGGCTGATGCCGTCGTGCAGCTCGCGCGAGAGCCGCGCGCGCTCGTCCTCTTGCGAACGCACCAGCTGCCGCGCCATCAGCCGCAGCTTGGCGTCGGACTGGCGATGGTCGCTGATGTTCAGGGCCAGGCCGCAGGCCGCCACGCCCAGGATGGACACGGCGGCGATGCCGGCCACCCAGGCAAACATATCGCGGATATTGGCTTGCGCGGCGGCGTCGATGCGCTCCAGCGCCTGCTGCACGTCGTCCAGGTAGATGCCGGTGCCCAGCATCCAGCCCCAGCGCTCCAGCACCACCACGTAACCCAGCTTTTCCTCGGTCTGGTGGGTGGAGGGCTTTTCCCATAGATAGTGAACCGCTTCACCGTCCTGGCCGCCGCGCCGGGCGGCGGTCAGCAGGTTCTGGATCACGGGCTGGCCCTTGGTGTCGCGCAGCTCCCAGAGGTCCTGGCCGACCAGCTCCGGCTGGCGCGGGTGCATCAGGTTCCGGCCCTTCAGGTCATAGACGAAAAAATAGCCGTCGTGGCCGAATTCCATCTGCGCCAGCAGGTCGAGCGCGCGCTGGCGGGTGACGTCGTCGTCGGCCGCCGCCTGCAGGGGCGCGATGGCGCTGTAGGCCAGGTTGACGTAGTGGCGCAGTTCGCCTTCCTTGCTGGCCAGCCAGGCGTTTTCCACGACCTGCTTTTCGCGCTGCGCCAGCTGCAGGCCCTGCACGTAGACGGCCACCGTGATGGCGGCGACGGCCACCAGCAGGGGGACCGCGGCGAGCAGCAGGATTTTCAGGCGCAGCTTCATGAAGGATTTGTATCAGCGCGAACGCGAATATTGCGACGCAGCATTTTGCCTGCCGCAGTCAGGATCGGGAAATTCCAGCCGTGATTTTACGGTTTCCGCCAAATCATGCTGCGGCGCATTGCGTAGTAACACGTAGCGGAATTGCGTAGTTTCGCGCTTGTTGCTGCGTAGTCAAAACGAAATACTAGCGTCCGCGTCGACACGGCGCTGCGTGGACGCGCGCGCGTCCGCCACCCCACAACAATGAGTCTGCCTTCCGCGGGACGATAAAAGCGTTTCACGCCAAAAGCATGGCGGGAGGCTAGAGGAGCACTTATGCAAACCAGCAGTAAGGGACTGGGTCAGCACCTGGTCTGGCTGGCGGTTGCGGTACTGGGCGCGTTCGCGCTGGGCACCGTGGCGCTGGCCAGAGGGGAGACCATCAATGCGCTATGGGTGGTGATCGCCGCCGTATGCGTGTATTTGATCGCATACCGTTATTACAGCCGCTTCATCGCCAAGAACGTCTTCCAGCTGGATCCGACGCGCATGACGCCGGCATGGAAGCACAACGACGGCCTGGACTACGTGCCCACCAACAAGCACGTGCTGTTCGGCCACCACTTCGCCGCCATCGCCGGCGCCGGCCCCCTGGTGGGCCCGGTGCTGGCCGCGCAGATGGGCTATCTGCCGGGCATGCTGTGGATCCTGGCGGGCGTGGTGTTTGCCGGCGCCGTGCAGGACTTCACCATCCTCTTCATTTCGACCCGCCGCGACGGCCGTTCGCTGGGTGACCTGGTCAAGTCCGAACTGGGCAAGATCCCGGGCGTGATCGCGCTGTTCGGCGCCTTCATGATCATGGTCATCATCCTGGCCGTGCTGGCGCTGATCGTGGTCAAGGCGCTGACGCACTCGCCCTGGGGCACCTTCACGGTGGCCGCGACCATCCCCATCGCGCTGTTCATGGGCGTGTACCTGCGCTATATCCGTCCAGGCAAGATCGGCGAAGTGTCCATCATCGGCTTCGTCGGCCTGATGGCTGCCATCACCTTCGGCCAGGACGTGGCCGCGCACCCGGTGATCGGCCCCATGTTCGACTTCGACGGCAAGGGCCTGACCTGGATCCTGATCATCTACGGTTTCATCGCCTCGGTGCTGCCGGTGTGGCTGCTGCTGGCTCCGCGCGACTACCTGTCGACCTTCCTGAAGATCGGCACCATCGTCGGCCTGGCCATCGGCATTGTCGTGGTCGCGCCCGAGCTGAAGATGCCGGCGTTGACCCAGTTCGTCGACGGCAGCGGTCCGGTGTGGTCGGGCAACCTGTTCCCGTTCCTCTTCATCACCATCGCCTGCGGCGCCGTGTCGGGGTTCCATGCCCTGATCTCCTCGGGCACCACGCCCAAGCTGATCGAGAACGAAACCCAGGCCCGCTATATCGGTTACGGCGGCATGCTGATGGAATCCTTCGTCGCCATCATGGCGCTGGTGGCGGCTTGCGTGATCGAGCCGGGCATCTACTACGCCATGAACAGCCCGGCGGCCGTGATCGGCACCACGCCCGACCAGGTGGCCCAGGTGGTCTCCAGCTGGGGCTTCGTGGTGACGCCCGCGGATCTGATCCAGACCGCCAAGGACGTGGGCGAAAGCACGATCATCTCGCGCGCCGGCGGCGCGCCTACGCTGGCCGTGGGCATGGCGCACATCCTGCACCAGGCCATCGGCGGCCCGGGCATGATGGCCTTCTGGTACCACTTCGCCATCCTGTTCGAAGCGCTCTTCATCCTGACCGCTGTCGACGCCGGCACCCGCGCGGGCCGCTTCATGCTGCAAGACCTGCTGGGCACCTTCGCCCCGTCGCTCAAGCGCACCGACTCGCTGCCCGCCAACCTGATCGCCACCGGCCTGTGCGTGGCGGCCTGGGGCTACTTCCTGTATCAGGGCGTGGTCGATCCGCTGGGCGGCATCAACACGCTGTGGCCGTTGTTCGGCATCGCCAACCAGATGCTGGCCGCGATCGCGCTGACGCTGGGCACCGTGGTGCTGTTCAAGATGAAGCGCGACCGCTACGCCTGGGTCACGGTGCTGCCGACCCTGTGGCTGCTGGCATGCACGCTGACCGCCGGCTGGCAGAAGCTGTTCCACGCCGACCCGCGCGTCAGCTTCCTGGCGCACGCCGACAAGTACAACGCGGCCATCGCCGAAGGCAAGGTCCTGGCCCCGGCCAAGTCCCTGGGCGAGATGTCGCGCGTGGTGTTGAACGACTACATCAACGCCGGCCTGTGCGCGATCTTCATCTTCGTGGTGGTGAGCATCGTGGTGTTCGGCCTGCGCTCGGTACAGCGCGCGCGCAACGAGAACAAGCCCACCGCCCGCGAAATGCCTTACGAAACGCTGCCGGTTGCCGCCGGCGCGGACTGAGCGCAGCAGGGAGACGACGCATGCTGTTTACGAACATGAGTTCCGCGGCCGGCGCCGCCGGCCGCTACCTGGGGCAGACGCTCCGGCTGATGGTCGGCGTGCCGGACTACGAAACGTATGTGGCCCACATGCGGCGCACGCACCCGGACCAGGAGCCGATGAGCTACGAAGCATTTTTCCGCGAGCGGCAGGACGCGCGCTATGGCGGGAAGAAGCGGATCGGCTGCTGCTGACGAAGAGGCCTCGCTTGCGAGGCCTTTTTTTCCGGCTTCTGGTCAGGCGGCCTTCCTCCGCAGTTTCTCCGCATAAATCACCAGCGGCACCGCGCCGACAGCGCACAACGCCATCACCAGGAACCCTCCCGGCGCATAGCTGCGATACAGCGCGCCGCCCAGCTGGATGCTGGCGAACATGAAGACTCCGCCCGACAGCAAGGCGTAAAGCGCGATCGCCGAGGTCTTGATCGCCGCGGGCACGTGCCGGGTGATGTACCACATGATGGCGGCGTTGTTGCCGGCCAATGTGAAGCACTGCAGCAGCTGCAGCGCCGCGATCAGCGTGGGATCGGTAGTGGCGGAGAGCCCGGTCCAGCGGATCGCGGTCATGACGGCGGACGCCAGGATCAGCCATTGCGCGCCCGTGCGCGCCAGGATGCGGGGCGCCAGGAAGAAGAACAGGACCTCGCTGGCCACGCCCACCACCCACAGCATGGAAATCAGCGAAGTCGACAGGCCGCTGGCGGTCCAGTACAGCGTGGAATAGGAATAGAGAAAGCCGTTGCTGGCCTGGACCAGCGAGGCCGCCGCGATGCACATGAGCAGCGGGCGGTCGCGCAGGACCTCGAGCATGGGCAGGCGCGCCGCTGGCGCGGGCGCCTCGTCGGGAGTGGGGCGTGCCGCCCGGGGCAGCAGCCGCACGCAAGCCAGGCAGGCGATGATGAGGAGGATGGACAGCCACATCACCCAGTTGGCGTCAAAGGTCTTGATCAGGTAGCCGCCGATCACGGTGACCACGGCAAAGCCCAGCGAGCCGCAGGCGCGCATGACCGTGTAGGAACTGCCTTGGCCCCGGCCGCTGGCGATGGCCATGCGGTCCATCAGCGGCAATACCGCCGGGAAGACGGCATTGAGCAGCAGGGTGATGGCCAGCAGCCAGCCGGGCGTGCTGCTGAACGGATAGCAGACGAACAGCGCCAGCGACGCCGCCAGCGCCGCGGCGATCAGGGCGTGCGCGCGGCCGGTCTGGTCGGCGACGTGGGCGACCACGGGCGTGGACAGGATCTTGGGCAGGAAGGACGTGGCGACGATCAGGCCGATGACGGCGGGATCCAGGCCGCGGCTGGCGAACCATAGGGGCAGGAAGGGAATGCTGACTCCCTGCAGGCCGTAGTACAGGAAGTAAAACCCGTGCAGGGCGATGGCGCCTTGCCTGGTGTCGGGATTGCCGCGCATGGCGATGAAGGGATCCGGCTGAATTGACGCGCCGTAGCATACTCCTAGCCGGACCGGATTTCAGAAAGGGGGAGCGCCTTGATCCAGGACATTGGCAAAAAAGCGCGGGCGGATTTACGCTAGCGAAGTCGCGGCGCAAGCAAGCCTGGCGCCGCGCGTGCGTTTTCACCATCATTCCTAGGAGTTGCGACCCATGGCCAAGAAACTGGATGAGAAGACCACCAAAGCCCTGAAAGAGCGCCGCAAGCGCCCGCTGGCGACGCCGACCGACCTGGCGTCGGCGGCCACCAGGGATATTTCCGCCGCGCTGAACCAGATACTCGCCGACGTGTTCGCGCTGTATCTCAAGACCAAGAACTTTCATTGGCACGTCAGCGGCCCCCATTTCCGGGATTACCACCTGCTGCTGGACGAGCAGGGCGACCAGCTGTTCGCCATGACGGATCCCATCGCCGAGCGCATCCGCAAGATCGGCGGCACGACGCTGCGGTCCATCGGACACATCGCGCGCTCGCAGCGTATCTCGGACAACGATGCGGATTACGTGCAGCCGCTGGACATGCTGGCCGAGCTGCGCGAGGACAACAAGGTCCTGGCGGCGGCGTTGCGCGAAGCGCACAACATCACCGATGAACACCGCGACATCGCCAGCTCCAGCCTGATCGAGAACTGGATCGACGAAACCGAACGGCGCACCTGGTTCCTGTTCGAAGCCAGCCGGGAAGGGGATTCGACCGGGCATTGAGCCGGCCGCGATGGTTTGATTCAGTGGGACAAAGCTGGCCGCGTTGACGTGGCCAGCTTTGCTTTTGCGCGCGGGCGCCGCAGCGGCCAGCAGCCGGTGCTTGTCAGCGCCGCGTATCAGCCGTGCTTGCCGAAGCCGCCGCTGGCCCACTCCGAGGCGCGCTGCACGCTCAGCTTGTACGTCGGCGCGACCTGGGTCCGCGCCAATTGTTCGCCGGACTCGTCGTAGGCGCTCAACACGGCGTAGGGCTCGTCTTCGTCGGGAACGATATCCAGCTTGATGGTCAGGCGGCCCGCGGCGGCGTCGATCTTCACGCTCTTGTGCAGCGTCGCGTGCAATTGCTGCTCGTGACGGCGCAGGACTTCCCGGGCGGTCTTGACCAGGGTGATGAAGGCGGGGGAGTCGAGCGGCTTGGGGTTCTTCTTGTCGCGGCCCATGGTCCATGGGCCGACCAGCGCGGGCTCGGCTTCTCCGTCCATGGTCATCTCCACGGCCCAGCCGTCGTCTTCCTCGTTCTTGATGATCCGGGCGGTCCAGCCGTCATCGCGCCACAGCGTGGGCAGCTGTTCTTTGCGGTCGTCGGGGGCTTCCGTTTCCGGAATGTGGGTATCGTTCACTGCTGTACTTCTCCTGGACTCGTTTGCCGGCAACGCCGGTCCTTGGCCAGCATGATACCGCCCAGCGTCGCGCCGCGGCCGACGGCGCCGTTGAGCACTGAGGTATGTCCGGCTGCGGCCGATGGCGCCGCACAGGTTGGCCAACGGTACGCCCGCGCGAGCATCGGGCTAGCCGATGCCTCAATCAAACATTCCTGCTGGCGCCCGGCAGCGCGTAACGCCACCATCGCTTACTCCAAACACGTATTTCAAGGAAATGAGCATGGGCAATGGTCTTGCGGGGCAACGGGTTGTGGTGGTCGGCGGTAGTTCCGGCATGGGGCTGGCCGTCAGCGAGCGATTGCTGGGCATGCACTGCGAGGTGCTGATCGTGGGCAGATCCCGCGGCAAGCTCGAGGCGGCGCGGGAGCAGTTGCGAGCGTTTGGCGCGCCGCGCCTGCACCAGGCGGATGTGACGAGTGAAGCGCAAGTGCAACGGCTGTTTGAAGAATCAGGCCGGGTGGATCATCTGGTCTGCACGGCTGCCGACATACGCGGCGCCTATGAGCTGCTACCGAACCTCTCGCTGGACGCGCTCGACCGGGCCATCCGCTCGAAGGTCGTCGCGCCGATCCTGCTGGCCAAACATGGCGCCCAGCGCATGGCGGCGCACGGTTCCATCACCCTGACTTCCGGCATTGCCGCCTACCGTCCCCGGCCGAAGGGCATCGCCGTGGCCGCGATCAATGCCGCGTTGGAGGGTGTGGTGCGCGCCATGGCGGTCGAGCTTGCGCCGTTGCGGATCAATGCCGTATCGCCGGGCTGGGTGGATACGCCCATCTGGAATGACGTGGCCGGCGCCGACAGCGGGCCGCTTTTGGCGTCGATGGCCGAGCGGCTACCCGTGGGCCGAGTCGGCGCTGGCAGCGATATCGCGGATGCCATCGGCTTCCTGATCGGCAATGGCTACACGACCGGTACCGTGCTGCATGTCGATGGCGGTCATCGGCTCGTCTGAGCCGGCCGCCGCGAGGCGGATCATCTCGATAAAGGCGGCCACCTGGCGCGTAGGCGTTCGGTGCAAGATGAGCAGGCAGATGGGAAGACCGGCTCCCGCAGTGGACAATGGCCGCCACTGGACGCCTGCCGTTGTTAATGCGGGATCCATGGCCATCCGCGGCAGGATCGATACCCCGAGGCCTGCGGACACCATCTGTATCAAGGCCGGTACGCTCTCGGCGACACCGCGGATACGCGGCTGCGCCGGGGCTTCCTGCAGCACGGCCTCCAGGTATGTCCGATACCGGCAGCCTTCCATCGTGACAACCAGCGGAAACGCGGCAAGCGCGTCGGCCTTGATGTCAGCAGCCTGGCATAGCGGATGCCCTGGGGGCATCACGACCACCGGCATGTCCCGCGCAATGGCTTCCACCCGAAGGTCGGCGTCGTTTTCCGGCCATCCGTGCACCAGACCAAGGTCGGCCGTCCCATCGAGCACCGCCTGGGCGGTTGCCATGGAGTTTTTTTCCTGGACCGCAACCTGCGTTCCGGGATGCATGCCGGCAAAGCGCAGCAGTTGCGGAACCAACACACTGGTGCACAAAGTCTGCGGCGCGGCGACCCGGATCGTGCCGCCCGAATCGCCGACGTTTTCGCGGACTTCCCGGAAGGCGTCATCGGCCCGCGCAAGCAATTCGCGCGCTCGAATGGCCAATCTCTCTGCGGCCGGGGTGGGCTGCAGGCGATTGTTCTGGCGGACGAACAGCGCCTGGCCGACGCTCTCTTCCAGCGCCCGTATCTGTTCCGTAACGCTGGGTTGGGACAGATGCACCTGTTTGGCGGCTTTCGTGAAGCTCAGCGTTTCCATCGCCGCGACGAAGATCTTTAGCTGTCGTAGTTGGAACATGTGGGTACGGGGTTGTGCCGAGCGGTTCAAGTCCAATGCGTACAAATCGAACAGTTCAACAAATTGTATGGTGTTCGACGGCAAAATTTGACGGCTTGTGGGAGTTTGGCGCTCACTCTGCCCATTTTCAACCTCTTTCAGCATTGCCATTTTTCAGGCAACCATTAGGTGTAGGCATGGGAAGCGTCTACGGTTTCCGTCTACGGTACCTGCTGCTTGTCTTTGCCTGGCCCACGAGCGGCAAATGAAGCTGCTGAAGCAGTATTTTGAGGAAATGATGAATCTTCGGGTCCTGTAGTCTTCGGTGCGTTCAAACTCCCGGCGTTGGGTACGGGCACGTTTCTCGCCATCAAGTCGCATTACGGTGGAGAAAAACGGAGACGCAGGAAAAGAAGGAGATGAGAGCTTCGTAGCCTGGCGCGCGGCCGACTTCATTCCGCGCGGCCGGCTCCATCTATCGTTTTCAGTTCACCAGTACGGGCTTGTCCCGATAGCGCTGCGGAAACGTCTTCGCCAGGTTCTCGACCTTGGGCACGTCGTTCACCATGATGTACATGCTGTACGGATGGCGCACGAGATAGTCCTGGTGGTAGTCCTCGGCGGGGTAGAAGGCCTTCAGCGGTTCTATCGTCGTGGCAAGCGCCTTGGGATAGACGCCGGTCTTGTTCAGTTGCGCGATGTAGGCCTCGGCCACCTTGCGCTGGTCGTCGTTCGCGGGGAAGACCGCGGAGCGGTACTGGGTGCCGGTGTCCGGACCCTGGCGGTTGAGCTGGGTGGGGTCGTGGGCCACCGAGAAATAGATCTGCAGCAGCTGGCCGTAGCTGACCTGGGCGGGGTCGTAGGTGATCTCGACCGCTTCGGCGTGGCCGCTGCGTCCTCCGCTGACGGTGTCGTAATTGGCGGTGGACGCCTGGCCGCCGGCGTAGCCGGAGACGGCCGAGCTCACCCCCTTGACGTGCTGGAACACGGCTTGCACGCCCCAGAAGCAACCGCCGGCGATGACGGCCTTTTGCGGAGCGGCGGCCGCGGGCTGGTCCAGGGCCGGGGGCGGAATGACGAAGGCGGTTTCGGCGGCGCTGGCCGAGGCGGCGCCCAAGAGGCCGCAGGCGGCGGCCAGTGCGGCGCAGAGTTTGCGGGGCAGGCGGGTGGCGGACATGGTCTCTCCTGATGGATGGGGCGGCCGGAGTTCAGGCCTGCGGGGTGAATGCGAGGGCCACGCCATTCATGCAATAGCGTAGTCCGGTCGGGCGGGGGCCGTCGTCGAAGACATGGCCCAGATGGCCGCCGCAGTTGGCGCAATGCACGGCGATGCGCGTCATGCCGAAGCTGCGATCCTTGGTCTCGCCGACGGCGCCGTCCAGCGGCTGCCAGAAGCTGGGCCAGCCGGTGCCGCTGTCGAACTTGGTGGACGACGAGAACAGCGGATGGGCGCAGCCGGCGCAGGCGTAGGCGCCCTTGCGATGCTCCTTGTCCAGCGGGCTGGAGTAGGGACGCTCGGTGCCTTCGCGGCGCAGTACCTCATATTGTTCGCGCGTGAGCCGTTCGCGCCATTGCGCGTCGCTCAGCGTGTAGGGGAAGGCCTGGGCGGCGGCGGCCGGGCCGCCGCGCGCCGCAAGGACCGGGGCCAGGCCGGCGGCGATGGCCGCCGCGCTGCCCAGGCCCAGGAAATGCCTGCGGTCTAGTCTCATGACATGCTCCGGAACAGGGCTGGTAGATTGGGAGTCACTGCTTCATGCCGTCTTTGGACATGCTGTCCTTGGACATTCCGCCTTTGGACATTCCGTCCTTCGACATGCCGTCCTTCGACATGCTGTCCTTCGACATGCTGTCCTTCGACATGCCATCCTTCGACATGCTGTCTTTCGACATGGAGTCCTTCGACATCCCATCTTTCGACATGCCGTCCTTGGACATGCTGCTCTTCGACATCCCATCCTTCGACATGCCATCCTTGGACATCGAGCCGCCGCCCATGGCGTCCTTGCTCATGTTGTCGGCGGCGTGGACTGCCGCGGCGCCGAAAGCCAGGCACAGGGACAGCGCGGCGGTGGTAGCGATTTTCTTCATGATGCGTTCCTTTATGGAGAGTGAAAGCGTGAAAGATTCCACCTAGCTGCCGCCGAACCAGTTGTAGCCCTGGTCCTCCCAGTAACCGCCCGGGTAGGTGTTGGTGACGAAAATTGCCTGTATGTGCTTGGGGTTCTTGTAGCCAAGCTTGGTAGGCATGCGCAGCTTCATGGGGAAGCCGTACTCTGGTGGCAGCGTCTGGCCGTCATAGGTCAGCGCCAGGATGGTCTGGGGGTGCAGTGCGGTGGGCATGTCGATGCTGGTGTAGTAGTCGTCGGCGCATTTGAAGCCCACGTACTTGGCGCTCAGGTCCGCGCCCACGCGCTTGAGGAAGGCGGAGAACGGCACGCCGCCCCATTTGCCGATGGCGCTCCAGCCTTCGACGCAGATGTGCCGCGTCACCTGGTCGATCTGCGCCATGGCGCGCAGTTCCTCCAGCCGCCAGCGGCGCTTGTCGGCGACCAGTCCGCTGACTTCCAGGCGGAACGATTCCTCGTCCACGTGGCGGACCTCGTCAATGCCGTAGTAGGCATTGAAGGGGAAGGGCCGCGTGATCATCGATTCGGGATAGGTCGGCGCCAGCTTGTTGGGGTCGAAGAGCCAGCCCTGCACCCGGTCGTTGAAGCGAGAAACTGCGGTCAGCGCTTGTTCCACGCTGTCATCGTCCGACAGCGAGCATCCCGACAGCATGGCCAGCCCGCCCAGGGTCAGGCTGTTGCGCAGGAAGGCGCGGCGCGAGGGCTGTTCGACCCGTTTTTGCAGGATCCTTCCGGCTTCCTTGAGAATGGCCGGGCCGTCCAGGCCGGGGAGGGAGGGGCGCTTGTGCTTGTTCACGGAGGGCTCCTTATTTGCCGCGGATCATGGCGATCAGGCTGCGCGGCACCAGTGCCACCATCACCAGATGGATCGCCACGAAAGCCGTCAGCAAGGCCATGGCAATGAAGTGCACGCGGCGCGCGGTCTCGTATCCGCCCAGCAGCTCGCGCAGCAGTTCGAACTGCACCGACTTCCACAGCACCAGCCCGGACAGCACCAGCACGGCGATGTCGGCCATCACGAACAGGTAGGCCAGCCGCTGCACCTGGTTGTAGCGGCGCGGATCGGCGTGGGCGAGCTTGCCGCGCAGCGCCGCGCCCAGGTCTGCGGCAATGCCGCGGATGCTCAAGGGGAAGAACTTGCGCCAGAGGCGGCCGGTGGCCAGATTCATGGCCAGGTACAGGATGCCGTTGAAGAACAGCAGCCACATGCCGGCGAAGTGCCATTGCAGGGCGCCGCCGAGCCAGCCGCCCAGCGTGATCTCCCGGGGGAAGACGAAGTCGAACAAGGGCGAGGCGTTGTAGATGCGCCAGCCGCTCATTGCCATGACCACCACGGCCAGGGCGTTGAGCCAGTGCATGGCGCGCAGCCAGCCGGGATGGACGGGGGCATTGGCGGGCGGGACGGGCGGCGCGTCGTGGCTTGCGGGGGTGGCCAGCATGGCGGGCTCCGGGGGGCTGGTTGTCGTTGGAGCCATTCTTCCCCGTGGCCGATACCGAAGTCCTCACGCAAACTTAAATTAATTGTGATAACTCGGCGGCGCGGATTGGCGACAATAGGCGCATAACCCTTTTTGAGTTTCCCGCCCATGGACACGCCCCGACGCGTACTCATCGTCGAAGACGACGCCCACATCGCCGAACTGCTGCGCCTGCATCTGCGGGACGAAGGCTACGCGGTCGAACATGCCGCCGACGGCAACGAAGGCATGCGCAGGCTGGAGGAAGGCGGCTGGGACGCCCTGGTGCTGGACCTGATGCTGCCCGGCATCGACGGCCTGGAAATCTGCAAGCGCGCCCGCGCCATGGCGCGCTACACGCCCATCATCATCACCAGCGCGCGCTCCAGCGAGGTGCACCGCATCCTGGGCCTGGAGCTGGGCGCGGACGACTACCTGGCCAAGCCGTTCTCGATGCTGGAACTGGTGGCGCGGGTGCGGGCGCTCCTGCGCCGCAGCGAAGCCCTGGAGCGCAACGCGCGCATCGACGCCGGCAGCCTGGCCCTGCACGGCGTGGCCATCGACCCGGTGGCGCGCACGGCCGAGGTCGACGGCCGCCGGCTGGACCTGACGCCGCGCGAGTTCGACCTGCTGCATTTCTTCGCGCGGCACCCGGACAAGGTTTTTTCGCGCATGGATCTGCTGAACCAGGTATGGGGCTACCAGCACGAAGGCTATGAACACACGGTCAACACCCACATCAACCGGCTGCGGGTGAAGATCGAGGCGGACCCGTCGGATCCGCAGCGCATTCTGACGGTGTGGGGCAAGGGTTATAAATTCGCCGCGGGGCCGGCCGGCGCGGGAGGCGCATCATGAAGCGGTTCACGCTTACCCAACGGCTGTCCGCCGTGTTCGCGCTGTTGTTGCTTGCCAGCTGCGGCGCCTCGGCCTGGCTGCAGATCGCGGCCAATTCCCGCTATGAGCAGGAGGTGGTCCAACGCCTGTCCAGCGGACTGGCGCAGCACATCGCCGGCGCCAACGAATTGATGGACACCAACGGCTGGAAGCCCGCCGCGGTGCGCTCGCTGTTCGACATGCTGATGGCGGTGAATCCGGCGGTCGAGGTTTACCTGCTGTCCAATGACGGCCGCATCGTGGGCGATGCCGCGCCCGCCGGCCAGATCAAGCGCGACCATGTCGACCTGGGACCGGTCAAGCGCCTGTTGGCCGGCGACACGCTGCCCATCACCGGCGACGACCCGCGCAGCCTGGACGCGCAGAAAGTCTTCAGCGCCGCGCCGGTGCGCGTGGGCGGGCAGGAAAAGGGTTACGTCTACGTGGTCTTGCAGGGCCAGGCGCACGACGCATTGGCGATGGCCGTGTCGCGCAGCTCGGTGCTGCGCACGACCTTGTGGTCGATCGCGCTGGTCGCGCTGCTGGGCCTGGTGGCGGGCCTGGCGGCGTTTGCCTTGATCACGCGCCCGCTGCGCGGCCTGACGCGCGCGGTGCGCGCCTTCGACGGCGACGACGGGCAGGCCCTGGCCGCGCTGGAGCGTCCGGGCGACGCAGCGGCGCGCAATGGCGACGAGATCGCGGTGTTGCGGCGCAGCTTCGTGCAGATGGGCAAGCGCATATCCGACCAGTGGCGCGAACTGACGCGGCAAGACCAGCAGCGGCGCGACCTGGTCGCCAATATCTCGCACGATCTGCGCACGCCGCTGACCTCGCTGCACGGCTATCTGGAAACCCTGAGGCTGAAGGACCAGACGCTGGACGCGGACGAGCGTCGCCGCTACCTGGACATTGCGCTGGCCCAGAGCCGCAAGGTCGGCCGCCTGGCGCAGGAACTCTTCGAATTGGCGCGGCTGGAGTCCGGGCTGGTGCGGCTGGAGCCCGAGACCTTTTCGCTGCCGGAACTGGTGCAGGACGTGATCCAGAAGTTCGAGCTGGCGGCCGAGGCGCGGCAGCAGCGCCTGACCACCGATATCCCGCGCGAGTTGCCGCCGGTGCGCGCGGACCTGGGGCTGATCGAACGCGTGCTGACCAACCTGCTGGACAACGCCATCCGCCACAGCCCGCCCGGCGGCCTCATCGAACTGCGGCTGGGCAGCGCGCATGACCTGGTGCAGGTGCAAGTCAGCGATACAGGCGAGGGCATACCGCAGGCGCTGCGCGCGGGGCTTTTCACGCGGGCCAGCGCCTTGAATCGCGGCCCTGGCGACGGCGGCGGCCTGGGGCTGGTGATCGTGCAGCGCATCCTGCAGCTGCATCACAGCGAGATCAGGCTGGTGGACCGCGCCGGATCGGGCGCGGTGTTCCAGTTCGACCTGGCCGCGGCGCGCTAGCGGGCTTCTACGGGCCGGATGCGCCCAGGGGGGTAGCGGATGCCAGCCGCCGCACCGTGCCGCGCGACGCGTCCACGTCCAGCATGTCGCCGGTGGCGACGTGCCGCATGATGCCCTGCACATTGACGATTGCCGGTATGCCGAACTCGCGCGCCACGATGGCGCCATGCGACAGGTAGCCGCCTGCCTCCATGACCAGGGCGCCCGCCCGCAGGAACAGCGGCGTCCAGGCCGGGTCGGTGGACGCCGCCACCAGGACGCCGCCTGCGGGCATGGCCAGGCCCTCGGATGGCGTGCGGGCCACGAAGGCGCTTGCCTGCGCGCGGCCTCCGGCCGCGGGCGTGCCGCGCCAGGTACCGGTGGCGCCGGTATTGTCAGACGCGAGGGGCGATAGCGTTGTGGAAGCGCCCTTGGCGTATTCGGCGATGACGTCCTGATCCGGCGTAGCCGCCCAGGATTCCAGCTGCGTCCGGCGCAGGGCGGCGCGGCGGCCTGCCGCGGCGGGCGCGAGCCTGGCTTCGGCCAAGGCGACGAGTTCGGCGGCGGTCAGATGGAAGATGTCGTCCGCGGCGGCCAGGCCGTCGGGACGGACGTAGCGCCGGCCCAGCGCCAGCGCGTTCCTGCGAGCGGCCGCAAGATAGGCTACCAGGACGCTGCGCGCGGCCTCGCGTTGCCTGCCCTCGATGCGTGCCGCGGCCAGCAGCCGGGCGACCAGCGGCCGCTGCCAGAATGGCAATGCCGCGCGCAGGCGCTGCCGGGCCTGGCTTGCCGCGCTGTCCTGCCGGGCGCGTAGCGCGGCAGGGTCGGCGTCGGTCAGCTGCAGCACGCTGTCCAGCAGATAGGCGGGATCTTCGCGCCAGCGCGGGTTGCGCAGATAGGTTTCATAAACGGCGCGGTGGCCATACTGGCGCAGGAAATCCGCGAAGGCCGGCTTGAAGGGAGCCCCATCCGGCAAGGCGTTCTGCCAGCCGGCGCTGTCGCGCCGGGGATCGCGCAGCCAGTCCATCACCCGTGGGTCGCCAGCGGCCAGCTTGGCCAGCGCCATCAGGGCGTAGCTTTGCGCGGCGGTCACGCTGGGTTCGCCGCCAGCCATCAACGCGGCGGTGAGCGCATGGCCTTCGTCCGGGCAGGCCTTTTCCACCAGTTCCAGCAGCTTGTGCAGCGCGCCGCCGCCCGATCCTTGCAGGAAGAACAGTTGGTCCGCCGCCAGCACGGTGAGGAACTGGTCCCACAAGCGGGCGCCCAACGCGGCGTTGGATGCGGGCGCGGGCTCGTCCAGCCAGGCCTGGGCGCGGGCGAACAGGCGCGGCAGGTCCAGTTCCGCCTGCTTGCGCAAGGGTGCTGCGCGGCGCAGGTAGCGCAGGATGCGCGCGCCGTGCCGCAAGCGTTGGCCCAGCGTCAGAGGCGCTACCTCGATCTCGGGCTGGGGGCCGCCCAAGAGGGCGTTCATGGCTTTAGGCTGCACGCCCAGCGCGTCATAACCCACCCACTGGATAAGCGAGGCGTCCAGATAGACCCGGCCCTGGAACAGCGCCGCCAGCCGCAAGCCCGGCAGGGGGGTATAGCCGCTCAATTCAAAGCCCGTGATCAGCATGCGTTGCGCCATGACGCGCCCCGTATCCCATTCCAGCGCCGACATGGCCAGCGGCAGCACTTCGCGGGTGTTGCCGCGCGACCAATAGGCGGGCTGTGCGCGCAGCGCCGGATAGGTGTGGCGCGCCGCCACGGTGACGGGACGGGCCTGCACGATCCAGAAGCGCCGCCCGTCCCAGACCCATTCGATGTCGTAGCCGCCGCCGGCATAGTCCAGCGCGCGCGCCGCGTCGCGCACGATGTCGCCCAGGGCTACGGCCTGCGCGTCGCTCAGCACGGCCTGGGCCGCGAGCGCGGCGGGCGTGGAAGCAAGCAAGGTGCCGGAGCCTTCCGCGGCCTGGCTGGCGTGGCGTTTGGCGCCGATGCGCCGGTCGTCCAGCGGCCAAGCCTGGCGCAGATAGTCTTCGCGCAGGCGGTATTCGTCGCCTTGCGCCGCGCCGTCGACCAGCGACTCGCCCAAGCCCCAGTTGGCGTGGATGACCATCTCGTCGTGCCGCCCCGACACGGGATCGATGGTGAAGGCGATGCCCGAGGCGACCGCGTCGATCAGCGGCATGACGACCACGGCCATGCCGGCAGGGTCCAGCCCCAGCTTCTGCCGGTAGGCGCGCGCCTGCGGCGTCCATTGCGAATCCCAAACCTGCCGGACCGCGTCGCTCGCCGCATCCGCACCGCGCACGTTCAGGCAGGAAAGATGGATCCCCGCGAATGAGGCGCCCGCGGAATCTTCCTGTGGTGCAGACGAGCGCAAGGCCAGCGGCCGCTCGAGCCAGCCGCGCGCGGCCAGTTCATCGCGCAGCGCCTGGGCGACGGCGGGCGGCAGCGCCTGGCCCGGTTCGTGGTCGAGGCTCAGCGCGGCCGGCAGCACGAAGCCGTCGGGCACCGGCACACCCAGTTGCGCCATGCGGCCCAGCTGCCAGCCCTTGCCGCCGACGGCGTGCGGGCCGGCCAGGGCGGCGGCAGCCCAGTCCAGCGCGGCGGCAGTCATGCTCCGGCCTCGGGGTGTACGCCGCGCACGAACAGACTGATGGCGGCATCGAATTCTGCCTTCAGGCTGCTGCGAGGTTGATCCAACCAGCGCAGCATCGCGCCCAGATACAGGAATTGCAGCTGATGGGCCAGTTGCCCGGCGGCAAGATCGGTACGCGCCTGGCCGGCGGCCTGCGCTTCTTCGATCAGCGCGGTGTACAGCGCCTGCATGCCGCTGCGCGGGTAGCGGCCGTCGTCGTGCGCGCCGGGCTGCAGCGTGGACAGCCGGTAGCGCAGGTACGGCCCCAGATAGGCGCGATGCGATTCGGACCAATGGGCCGACGCATGCAGTAGCCGCGTCAGGCGCTGCGCGAGGGTGGGCAGGGCGCGCAGCGCGGGCTGGAGGCTACGGACGCTGGCCGCCAGCTCGCCATGGAAGCGGTGCGCGAGCAGGGCTTCCTTGACGGGGAAATGGTTGTACAGCGTGCCCTTGGATACGTCCGCCTGCGCGGCGATCTGTTCCATGGTGACCGCGTCATAGCCCAGGGTCTCGAACAGGCGCCAGGCGGTTTGCGCCAGGTGGTCCAGGGTCTGCAGGCGCTTGCGTTCGCGACGCCCGGCTTCGGGCGCGGCGGATTCGGATGAAGGGAGGGCAGAGGAATCCATGGTGCGAAATAATTGAGCGACGAATAATATTGTACGTCGTTCAATTATTTTTGGAAATCCCGCCCAAGACAGTCTTGCGCGACTCAGGCCGCGGCGGGCATCTCGCCGTGCAGCAGATAGTCCATCAATTCACGCACTGAACGCACGGCGTTGCCGAAGGGCAGCTTGGACGCGCCGCGGAAGAACAGGCCGCGGCTGACTTCGCCGCGCATCGCGGCCGCCAGCTTCAGGTCGATGCAGAATTGCCCGAAGCGCGCCAGGCCGTCGCGCAATCCGCATTGCGTCAGGCAGTCCATGCGCTGGCTGCAGCGGCGCGCATCGCAGCGGGTGTTGGCCTGCAGCGTCTTTTCCTGGCGCAGGTAGCGCGTCAGCCAGGGCGTTTCCACGGCGCGGGCGGGCAGGCCCGCGACGCTGGTGAATTCGGCCAGCTTGTCCGGATCGGCGTCGATCAGCACGCGCTTGAAGTTCTCGTGCGCGTCGCCTTCGCTGGTGACGGCAAACGCCGTGCCGACCTGCACGCCGTCCGCGCCGTTGGCCAGCCAATGGCGCACTTGCTCATGGCTGCCCACGCCGCCCGCCACGATCAAGCGGGGGGCGTCGGAACCCAGCGCCAGTTCCTGGAACAGCTTATGGCAATCGGCCAGCACATGCTGGAAGTCGAAGCGCTCGCTGTGCACGTCATCCAGCCGGGCCGCGCCCAGATGGCCGCCGGCGTACCCAGGGTGTTCGATCACCACGGCGTCGGCCATGCGGCCCTTTTTCATCCATTTCTTCAGCACCACGGCCACGCCGCGTGCCTCGGACAGGATGGGCACCAGCGCTACCTTGGGGTAGTCGGCCGTCATTTCGGGCAGGTCCAGCGGCAGGCCGGCGCCCATCACGATGGCGTGGGCGCCGCTTTCGCAGGCCTGGCGCACCAGGGCGGGGTGGTCGCGCACCGCCTTCATGACGTTCACCGCCACCAGGCCGCGGCCCTGAGCGGTGTCCAGCGCGGCGCGCACCTCGCGGTCGAGCGCTTCCTGGTTGGCGCTGTCGATGATGTCGCGGTCATGGCAACGCTCGGTTTTCTCCAGCAGATCGGGGTGGTGGTGGCGCAAATCCACACTGGCGATGGTGCCCATGGCGTTCTGGCTGGCGACCGCGCCGGCCAGGCGATGGGCGGATACGCCGACGCCCATGCCGCCCTGGACGATGGGCAGCAATTCGCGTCCGGCTAGGGTGAGTGATTTGAACCACGTCATGATGAGTCTTTCCTCTTTTCAAGTGGACAGAGGCTAGAGCAAGGGGAGTTGGGTCGCCTTGCGCAGAATCAAGTGCGGCAGCACCTGGCTCAGCGATAGGCGAACTCCTCGAACCATTGCATCAGCAGCGCCAGGGCCGGGGCGCTTAGCGCGCGCACCGGGGGCGCGTCGGGCGAGCGGCGCACGCCCTGCACCGCGAAGCGGCGCACGCCGCGGCGCGCCAGCTCGCGCGCCAGGGTCAGCAGCCGCGTCTCGTCCAGCCAATCCGGATGCCAGGTGATGCGGCACTCGAAATCGATGCCGGCAGCCAGCAGTTGCGTCAGGCAGGCCAGCGCGGGGCGCTGCGAATCGCGGCGGCCGGTGACGTCGTCATAGCCCTGGGCGTCGGCCTTGATGTCCAGGCCGACCCAATCCAGATGGCGCAGCACGTCGGCCAGGCGCAGGGGATAGATGCCGGCGGTATGCAGGCCGACGCGGTAGCCCATGCGCCGGACGTCGCGGATCATCTGCGGCAGGCGTGGTTCGCTCAAGGGCTCGCCGCCGGAGAACACGATGGCGTCCAGCAGGCCTTTGCGCGTTTCCAGGAAGGCGCGGATCTCGCGCCAGTCGTAGCGGGCGGCGCGGGTCTGGAGTTCGACGTTGTGGCAGTAGTGGCAGCGCCAGGGGCAGCCCGCGATGAATACGACCGCCGCCAGTTGTCCGGGCCAGTCCACGGTGGAAAACGGCACCAGCCCGCCGACGGCGTGTGAATGCCGCGGCAAGGGCTGGGCCACCGGTTGCGGCGCAGTCGGGTAGGCCGGGCGCGCCGTCAGCCGCCGCGTGCCCGGGCCGCAGCCCGGGGTCGACGCGGCGGCTCGCGTGGCGCCCTCAGGCGCGGCGTTCGACGAAGAAGCGGCGTTCATTGAATTCGCCCTGTTTGCCGGTGTTGAAGGAAGTGACAGGGCGGTGGTAGCCCATGACGCGGGTCCAGATCTCGCAGCGCACGCGCTGGCTGTCGTCCAATTGCGCGGCGGGAGCGGTGGCGACTTCGGGAGCGATCAAGGTTTGCATGGCGGTTCCTTATGGAGTGGATGCCGGGCGGGCTGCCCGGCGGTCCGGCCTGGGGGCTGGCCTTTACAGCCCTAGGCCGGGGTGCAGCATGCCGCTTGCTTGGCCAGCAGTTCGGCATCGCATTTCGGGCAGAACTCGTGGTGCCCCGCCAGATAGCCATGGTTGGGGCAGATGGAGAAGGTCGGCGTGACCGTGATGTAGGGCAGCCGGAAATTCGACAGCGCGCGGCGCACCAGCTGCTTGCATGCGGCGGAAGAAGAAACGGCTTCGTTCATGTACAGATGCAGCACGGTGCCGCCGGTGTACTTGCCCTGTAGCGTTTCCTGCGGCTCCAGCGCATGGAAAGGATCGTCGGTGTGGCCCACCGGCAGCTGGCTGGAGTTGGTGTAGTAGGGCTGCGTCTCGCTACCCGCTTGCAGGATGGCGGGATAGCGCTTCCTGTCTTCGCGCGCGAAGCGGTAGGTGGTGCCTTCGGCGGGCGTGGCTTCCAGGTTGTACAGGTGGCCGGTCTGTTCCTGGAACTCGGTCATGCGGTCGCGCACGCGGTCCAGGAGGCGCACGGCCAGGGCGTGACCCGCGGCGGTGGTGATGTCCTCGGCGTCGGCCGTGAAGTTGCGGACCATCTCGTTGATGCCGTTCACGCCCAGCGTGCTGAAGTGATTACGCAGGGTGCCCAGATAGCGGCGGGTATAGGGGTAGAGGCCCTGATCGATGTAGCGCTGCACCACCTTGCGCTTGGTTTCCAGCACGTCGCGGCCCAGTTCCAGCAGGTGGTCCAGTTGCTGCATCAGCCGCGCTTCGTCGCCGCGGCAGGTGTAGCCCAGGCGCGCGCAGTTGACCGTCACCACGCCGACCGACCCCGTCTGCTCGGCCGAGCCGAACAGGCCGTTGCCGCGCTTGAGCAGTTCGCGCAGGTCCAGCTGCAGGCGGCAGCACATGGAGCGCACCATGTGCGGCTCCAGGTCCGAATTCAGGAAGTTCTGGAAATAGGGCAGGCCATAGCGCGCCGTCATTTCAAACAGGCGCTCGGTGTTGGGGTGGTCCCAGTCGAAGTCGGGGGTGATGTTGTAGGTGGGGATGGGGAAGGTGAACACGCGGCCCTTGGCGTCGCCAGCCATCATGACTTCGATGTAGGCGCGGTTGATCATGTCCATCTCGGTCTGCAGGTCGCCGTAGGAAAAAGGCATTTCCTCGCCGCCGATGTACGGGATCTGGTCCTTCAGGTCCGGCGGGCAGGTCCAGTCGAACGTGAGGTTGGTGAAGGGCGTCTGCGTGCCCCAGCGGCTGGGCACGTTCAGGTTGTAGATGAGTTCCTGCATGGACTGCTTCACGTCGGCGTACGTCATGGCGTCGCGGCGGATGAAGGGCGCCATGTAGGTATCGAAGGAGCTGAACGCCTGCGCGCCGGCCCATTCATTCTGCAGCGTGCCCAGGAAGTTGACGATCTGGCCGATGGCCGCGGACATGTGGCGCGGCGGCGTGGCTTCGACCTTGCCGGGGATGCCGTTGAAGCCTTCGGTCAGCAGCTGGCGCAGCGACCAGCCGGCGCAATAGCCGCTCAGCATGTCCAGGTCGTGGATGTGGATGTCGCCTTCGCGGTGGGCGCGGCCCGCCTCGGGCGCGAACACGTTGGACAGCCAGTAATTGGCGGTGACTTTGCCCGCCACGTTCAGGATCAGGCCGCCCAGGCTGTAGCCCTGGTTGGCGTTGGCGTTGACGCGCCAGTCGCGCTGGTCCAGGTATTCCTCCATCGCGCTTTCCACGTCCACCAGCGTGTGGCGTAGCGCGCGCAGCCGGGCGTGCTGTTCGCGGTGCACGATGTAGGCCCGCGCGGTGCGCCAATGGCCTGCCTGGACCAGGGCTTCCTCGACGCGGTTCTGGATGGTCTCGACGCCAGGGCAGGGGTTGCCTTCCAGCGCGGCGATGACGGTGTCGGTCAGGACTTGCGCGCCCGCCAGATCCAGTTCTCCCGTGCTGCTGCCGGCGGCCGCCATGGCTTGGGCGATCTTGTCGCGGTCGAACGCCGCGACCCGGCCGTCGCGCTTGAGGATGTGCTGGATATGCATGACTGACACCATATGTAGTAGGGTGTGGAAACTCTACCACCACATATGGTGCAGGAATTGCCCCGCACCGCCGGGATATCAGGCTTGCTTGATGCGCGTCAAACCTGCGCTTCAGAAGCCGATGCCGACCCCGGCCAGGGATATTGCCACGGCCAGCGCCGCGGTACGGGCCGCCGGACGCGGCGCCCATGACAGCATGCCGACCCAGAGCAGCGCGCCCGCCGACAGCCAGCCCAGCCATGCGACCACGCCCACGGTATTGCCCCACAGGCCCACGCAGGGCAGCAGGGCCAACGCCAGCAGCAGCACGCCGGCGCCGCGCAGCACGCGGGTATGGCCGGCGGAGGGATCGCGTCCCCAGACCTGATCATAGTGGCGCGGCATGGCCAGGCTCAGGCAGGCCATGCCCGAATAGGTCAGCAGCAGCGCCATGGAAATTGCGTACAGGTCGTTGGTGTTCATGCGGCCGCCTCTGCGTCACTGCGGGGATTGCGCCGGACGGGCGCGGATGCGGGCCGTCGCCACAACAGCAGGGCCGCCCAGCCCGATAGTACGCCGAATGCGACGGACGTCAGTTCGACGCCGGCGCTCTCCCAATCGCCGCGCGCGATCTGCGCTGCCGGATGGTCGCCCAATGTGATGAACGACAGCGCCGGCAGCAGCAGGCACAGCGCCGACAGCAGCACCAATTGCGAGATCCAGGCGCGGCGCGGGCTGCACAGCCAGGCATGCGCCAGGGTCAGCGCCCACGCCAGGAAGAAGCAGCGCAGTTCCCAAAGCGCGCGGTTCTCCAGCGCCACGGGCAGCAGGCGGTTGGCCCAGAGGTAGCTGATGCAGGCGATCGCCAATCCGGCCAGCGCGGCCACGTTCAATCCTTCTATCAGCCGGTACATGCGCGCCGTGGCGCTGCCGAACTCGCCGCCATGCTTGGCGCGGCGCTTGACCATGAACAGCAAGGCGCCCGTGCCCATCATGGCCGCGCCCGCCAGGCCGCAGACGAAGTACAGCCAGCTGATGCCCAGCCCGCCGAACTTGGACATGTGCAGGTCGCTCATCACCTGGAACGTCAGCGCCGGCGCGCCGCCGTGCACGCCGCCCGCGGGCCGCAGGCGCAGCAGCTCGCCGCTGGCGGAGAACTCCGCCATGCCCGTGGTGGCGCTCAGATTGCGGAAGGTGTCGGCGTCTTCGTTCCAGCCATAGACGCCGATGCGCATGGAGCTGTCTTCGGGATTGTTGATGACGATGGCGCGCGCGGTCTGCCCGATCAGTCGTTCGCCGCGGGCCACGATGGGCTCGAGCGCCGGCATGGCCAGCGCCACGCCGCTGCGGGCGGGCCGTTCTTCGCCCGTCAGCTCGGCCAGGTACAGGCGGCTGGCCTGCGGGCCGGCGCCATAGGTCGCCGTGACCGGGGCCGGCATGAGCTGGGCGCTGGAAATCACGATTCCCGTGTAGGCAATCATGAACTGGAAGGGCAGGGTCAGCACCGCCACCGCGTTGTGCGCGTCCAGCCAGGACCGTTGGCCCTTCTTGGCGCGGAAGGTGAAGAAGTCCTTGAAGATGCGCTTGTGCGTGACCACGCCGGAAATCAGCGCGACCAGCATGGCCATGCTGGCGAAGGCGACGATCCACAGCCCCAGGCCGGCGTCGTGCAGCGTGTAGTGGAAGTCCACGAAATGCGTGCCGCCCATCGTCGCGCGGCCTTCGGCATCGTGGTGGTCATCCAGTTCGGCGCCTGTCTCGGGGTCGAGCTCGGCATCCGCATATAGGCCGTTCTGGTCGAACCAATAGGCCGTCAGGCCGTTTTCGTGAAAGCGGTCCACCGGCCAGATTTCCCACATGCCGGCGCCGGCATGGTTGCGCGCCATGTAGTCCACCGCCAGTTCCAGCCGGCGGGCGCGGTCCACCGGCACGCTTTCCTTTTGCGCGGCCAGGGCTTCCGCCTCGCGGTGCTCGGGCGTCATCCAGTGGGTAATGGGCTCGGAGAAGACGGCCAGCGATCCCGTCAGGAAGACGGCGAACAGCAGCCAGGAAAACCACAGGCCGACCCAGGTATGGAGCCAGGCCATGGATAGGCGGAAACCGGATTTCAGGACGAGCCTCTTTCTTGTTGGGGCCGCCGCGAGCCTGGCGGTCTGATTTTATTGAGAATGGTTCCAATTCTAGTCTAAATGGGGACGAGGTTGTCCTTGCCCACAGTCTTGTATTTTTTGCCGCGGAGGCGGCATCCGCTCCGAGCTGCCGCAGGGCAATTGCCATCGCGCGGACCGGGCATGGCGATTGCTGGGTAGGCGCTCCATCCGCATATCCGCCGCAGGCATGCGCGGATGCCCATCCAGAAGAGGAGCGCCCAATGAAACGCAAAGCCGGAAATGCCTCGCAAATCGAGGAACTGCTGTACCAGGCCCTGGAAACCGAAATTGGTGGCCTGGCCGTGTACGAAACCGCCGTGTCCTGCGCGGTGAACGAGGATCTGAAAAAGGAATGGCTCGGCTATCTGGAAGAAACCCGCACCCACCGCCGGGTGCTGTTGACGGTGTTCGAGCAGCTGGGCCTGGACCCGCAGGCGCAGCCGCCGGGCCGCCAGGTCGTGCGCCACATCGGCGAGGCGCTGGTCAAGGCCATGAAGATGGCGATCAGCGCTGGCGATCCGCACGCCGCCCAATTGGTCGCCACCGAATGCGTGGTGCTGGCCGAAACCAAGGATCACGCGAACTGGTCCCTGATCGGCGTGATTGCCGAACAGCACAGCGGCGACGAGGCCAAGGTGTTGAAGCAGGCTCACGACGCCGTGGCCACGGACGAGGACCATCATCTCTATCACACGCAGGGCTGGTCGCGCGAGCTGTGGATCGAATCGCTCGGATTCCCCGCCGTGCTGCCGCCTCCCGAAGAGGTCAAGCAGGTCGAGACCGCCATCGGCGCCTCGCGGGCCGAGCAGGCGCGCGGCAAGATGCTGAGCCACTAGGAGATTGCGATGCCAGCCAAGAAAGCAGCAGGCAAGGGCGGCGCGGGCGCGGCCGTGGACACTGCCTATCTGAACACGGACAGCGGCCCGGCGTCCGGACCCGCGGGCAAGCCCAGCCACCCGGCGGCCAAGCGCGCCGCGGCCGTGGGCGAAACGGCCGCCGCGATTCCCCACAATGCCGGCAAGGCGGCGGAGTACGGCGAAGAAGGGGCGCGCTGCCCCTATGCCGGCGCGCACGTCGCGGCAGCGGATCCTTCCGCGACGGCCAGTTCGCTGTCCGAAACCGAGACCTCGGCCAAGACCGGGGGCGCGGCCGCGGCCGGCGTGAATGCGGCCGACGGACGGCTGGAGCGCGTGCGCGCCGATGCTGGCGGGCAGATGCTGACCACCAACCAGGGCGTGCGCGTCAGCGATAACCAGCACTCGCTCAAGGCGGGCCTGCGCGGGCCGGCTTTGCTCAAGGACTTCATCCTGCGCGAGAAGATCACGCATTTCGACCACGAGCGGATTCCCGAACGCATCGTGCATGCGCGCGGTTCGGCGGCGCACGGCTATTTCGAATGCTATAAGCCGCTGACCGACCTGACCGCCGCGTCCCTGTTCGCCGAAGCCGGCAAGCGCACGCCGGTGTTCGTGCGCTTTTCGACGGTGGCGGGTGAACGCGGCTCCAAGGACACGGCGCGGGACGTCCGCGGTTTCGCCGTGAAGTTCTATACCGACGAGGGCAACTGGGATCTGGTCGGGAACAACATGCCGGTCTTCTTCATCCAGGACGCGATGAAATTCCCGGACCTGGTGCACGCCGTCAAGCCCGAGCCGCATCATGGCATGCCCCAGGCCGCGTCCGCGCACGATACCTTCTGGGACTTCGTGTCGCTGATGCCGGAATCCACTCACATGCTGATGTGGCTGATGTCGGACCGCGCCATCCCGCGCAGCTACCGGATGATGCAGGGCTTTGGCGTGCATACGTTCCGCTTCGTCAACGCCGCGGGCGAATCGCGGCTGGTGAAGTTCCATTGGAATCCCATTCTCGGCACGCATTCGCAGGTGTGGAACGAAGCCGTCAAGGTGTCTGGCGCGGATCCCGACTTCCACCGCCGCGATCTTTGGGAGGCGATCGACGCCGGCAATGGCCCGCAGTGGGAGCTGGGCGTGCAGGTGTTCACCGATGAGCAGGCCGAAGGCTTCAGCTTCGACGTGCTGGACGCGACCAAGATCGTGCCCGAGGAGCTGGTGCCCGTGGTGCCGGTGGGGCGGATGGTGCTGGACCGCAACCCCGACAACTTCTACGCCGAGACCGAGCAGGTCGCCTTTTGCGCCGCCCACATCGTGCCGGGCCTGGACTTCACCAATGACCCGCTATTGGCAGGGCGCATCCACTCCTACGTGGACACGCAGATTTCGCGGCTGGGCGGCCCCAACTTCCATGAAATCCCGATCAATGCGCCGCTTGCGCCCGTGCACAACAACCAGCGCGACGGCATGCATCGCCAGGCCATCCACCGCGGCCGCGTGGCCTACGAGCCCAACTCGCTTGCAGGCGGCTGTCCCTTCCAGGCCGGCATGGAAGGCTTTGTGTCGTTTCCGGAGCCGGAGACGGGCGACGAACTGCGAGGGCATCCTGAAAAATTCGCCGAGCATTACAACCAGGCGACGCTGTTCTATGAAAGCCAGGCGGACTGGGAAAAGCGCCACATCGTCGACGCCTATGCCTTTGAGTTGAGCAAGGTCACGGTGCCGGCGGTGCGCCAGCGCATGGTCGCGTCGCTGCGCAATGTGTCTGAAGAACTGGCGCGGGGCGTAGCCGACCAACTGGGCATGGGCTTGCCTGCGCCCTTGCCGCGGGCGATCGAGCTTCCGCCCAAGCCGGAGGTCGAGGTGTCGCCGGCATTGTCGTTGGCCGCGCGCCCTGGCGACGGCGGCATCGCCACGCGCAAGGTCGCAATCCTGGTGGCGGAGGGAGCGGATGGCAAGAGCGTGTCAGCCGTGGCCCAGGGCCTGATCGCGGCGGGCGCCATTGTGCGGCTGGTCGGGCAGCGCATCGGACCCGTTCCGGCGGCCGGGGGCGGCACGCTGGATGCCGACGCCTCCCTGGACAACCATCCTTCGGCGCTGTTCGATGGCGTGGTGGCGGCGGGCGGCGAGGCCGCCGTGGCCCGCCTGGAATCGGACGGACGCGCGCTGGAGTTCCTGCGCGACGCCTACCGCCATGGCAAGACCTTGATGGGCATGGGCGAGGGCGTGCAGTTGCTTGCCGCGGCGGGCCTGTCCGCCGATCCGGCGGATGGCGGACTGCTGACGATGGACGCGACGGCCCCCGCCAAGAGCGTGTCGTTCTTCATCGAAGCCCTGGGCCGGCATCGCCACCCGCAACGGGAGACTTCGCCGCCCAGGGTTTGACGTGGCCTCGGTGGCCGGGTGCGCATGCATCTTGACAAGGCATCGGCGCCTGCCAATACTCGTTCAGCAAGTCGGGGCGAGCGCGTCGGCGCTTGCCGTCCTTTTCCTTTCGAGATCAGGGGGCTGTATGCGTCGCGCATCCGTTTTGCCTATGAGTATCCGCGGCTGGCTTTGGGCCAGCCTTTTTTTGTGGGTTACCTGTTTCTTCCTCGCGCCGCAGGCCAGGGCGGAGTCCGCGGCAGAGCTCAGCCGGGAAGCGCAGGGTGCGCTGGATCGCCTCTACCAGCAGGAACCCAAGACGCGTTTACTGGGCGACAAGGCGGTGGGCGTGCTGGTGTTCCCCCGCATCCTGAAGGGGGGGCTGCTGGTCGGCGCGGAAACCGGCGACGGCGCGCTCATGCGCGGCGGCAAGGTCCAGGCCTACTACAACATATCGGCGGTGTCGTTCGGTCTTCAGGCCGGCGCGCAGGAGTTCAGCTATGCGCTGTTCTTCATGAATGAGCCGGCGCTGCGGTACCTGGACCAGAGCGACGGCTGGTCGCTCGGCGCCGGCCCCAGCCTGGTCGTGGTGGACGACAGCTATGCCGCCAGCATTACCACCACCACCCTTAGCCAGGACGTATATGCCGTGCCATTCGGCGGACAGGGACTGATGGCGGGCATGGGCCTGGAAGGGTCCAAGATCACCCGCACCCAACCGGACTGAGGCCAGGCGTCAGCCCGCCGCGGCTAGTCCAGGGTGATGCCGGCGCGGGCCGCCACTTCAGAAAAGGTGCGCAGTTCCTTCGTGATCTGCGCCTTGAAGGCCGGGGCGGGCAGATACACGGGATCGAGCGCCAGGTCGGCCACCGATTTGCGCACCTGCGGGTCTTCCATGATTTCCGCCACGGCGCGGCTCAGGGTGTCCACCACGGGGGCCGGCGTGCGCGCCGGCGCCACCAGCGCGTACCAGCCCACGAAGGAAACATCCGCCATGCCGGCCTCTGCGAAAGTCGGCACATCGGGCAGTTGCGGCATGCGGCGTTCGCCCGTCACGGCCAGCGCGCGGATCTTGCCGGCGCGGACCTGCGGCGCGGCGGAGGACACGGTGTCCACGCCCAGGTCGACCTCGCCGCCTATCATGGCCGTGACCAACTGCGCGCTGCCCTTGTAGGGCACCGGCAACATTTTGGCGCCCGCGGCCTCGGCGTACATCTCGCCGGCCAGGTGCGGCGCGGACCCGGGACCGAAGGTGCCGTACATCAGGCCGCCCTTGGCGCTTTGCTGCCGGGCCAGCGCCGCCGCTTCCTGCACGGTGCCGGCCGCCAGGCCGTTCTTGGCCAGCAGCACCACGGGCGCCATGGCGACGATGGCGATGTGTTCGTAGCTCTTTTGCGGATCGTAGGGCAGGCCGGGCTTGAGCGCCGGCAGCACGGTATAGGTGGTGCTGCCCGACAGCATCAGGGTGTAGCCGTCAGGCTGCGCGCGCGCCGCCGCTTCCGCGCCGATCACGGTGGATGCGCCCGGGCGGTTTTCCACGATGACCGGCTGGCCGAACTTGCCGGACAGCTTGTTGGCCAGCAGCCGCGCCACGGCGTCGGTCGCGCCGCCCGGCGTGAAGGGCACGACGATCTTGATCGCCTGTTCGGGATAGGCGGCATGGGCGCCGCCCGCATGCGCGGCGGCGGCAAGGCTTGCGGCCACGAGGGCGGCGCGGAGTTTGACGTTCATGTCGGAGATCCCGGTCACTTGGTGTTGGAAGACGGAGTTGCGGCCGCCAGGCGCAGGGCGCTGCCCTGGTCGCCCAGGTCCCAGAACAGGCCGGCCATGATGGCCAACCCCTCGCGGGCGACGCTGCCCAGCAGGTGTTCGTTGGGTGCGTGCTGGGCGCAGGCGGGATAGGAATGCGGCACCCACAAGGTGGGCAGGCCCAGCTGGTCGGCGAAGATGTCGTTGGGCAGGGAACCGCCCAGGTTCGGCAACAGCGCCGGCCGCTTGCCGGTGCTGCGTTCCAGCGAGGCCGCGGCCCAACGCACCCAGGGATTGTCGGGCGACAGACGGGTGGCGCCGGCCTGCATGCCGATGCGCACTTGCACGTCCTCGAAGCCCGCCGCGCGCAGATGCTCCTTTACATGCGTTTCCAGCGCCCGCCAGTCCGTGCCCACCACGAATCGCAGCTGGCACCAGGCCACGGCTTCGGGCGGGATGGCGTTGACCGGCTTGGCCGGATCGCCGGCGCCAAAGGTCAGGACGTCCAGGCTGTTCCAGCCGAACACTTTTTCGGGGGCGCTCAGCCCGGGTTCGCCCCACCAGGCGTTGATGTCGGGGTCGTCCTCGCCGCCGCCGACTTCCAGGTCGGCCAGCGCCTCGGCCACCGCGTCCGGGATGGGGGGCGGACGCAGGCCGGGCACCGTGATGCGGCCGCGCGCGTCCACCAGCGTGGCGATGGCATGCGCCAGCACGATGGCGGGGTTGGCCAGCAGGCCGCCCCAGTTGCCCGAGTGATAGCCGCGTTCGCGCGCACGCAGCTTCAATTCGAAGTTCACCGCGCCGCGCGAGCCCATGAACAGGGTAGGACGCCGGGCGCTCAGGCGCGGGCCGTCGCTGGCGATGAACACGTCCGCCGCCAGGGCCTCGCGCTGCGCCTCGCAGAAGGCGGCCAGTCCGGGCGAACCCGCTTCCTCGCCGGTTTCGATCAGCCAGATCGCGTTGAAGCCCAGCGCGCCGCCGCGCGCGGCGATGACCTGGCGCAAGGCTTCCAGGTTGATGCTGTGCTGGCCCTTGTTGTCGGCGGTGCCGCGCCCGTACCAGCGGTCACCCTCGACCTGCAGGCGCCAGGGATCGCGGCCGGCTTCCCAACGGGCGGCATTGCCGCGCACCACGTCGCCATGGCCGTACATCAGCACCGTGGGCAGGCCGGCCTGCTCGATGCGCCGCGCCACCAGGATGGGCAGGTCGGCGCCCGAGGGATTGGGATGCACCTCGCAGGCGAAGCCCAGCTCCTTGAGCAAGGGCACCAGTTCTTCATTGAGGTAGGCATGCTGGGCCGGCGCCTGGTCGGGCACTTCGCTTTCCGTCGCGTAGGCGACGCGACGGGCCAGCGCGGCATGCAGGTCGCCATTGTCGTAGGCTTGAACGGCTTGGAGCAGGGCTTGTTCGCGTGTCACTTGGGCGGCTGGGATTCTGAGGGAGACACAAAGTTATTACGCTTCATAACATGCCACAATTAGATAATTAGCATTCTTTCGTTGCTATAAAGGCATGGGTAAGAGGGGCCGTCATGATTTCGCTGGGCTTGAGGTACTTCCTGGAGGTCGCGCGCTGCGGCTCCATCGCGGGCGCCGCGGCGGCGCAGCACGTGGCGGCCTCGGCCGTCAGCCGGCAGATCGCCAAGCTGGAGGACGGGCTGGGCATCGCGCTGTTCGAGCGGCAGGCGCGCGGCATGGAACTGAGCGAGGCCGGCCGCCAACTGGCGGCGTACGCCAATGCCGCCGCGCTGGAAGCCGAGCGCGTCACCACCGAGATCCGCCAGCGCAGCCACCTGGGCGACGTGACCATACGCCTGGCCTGCACCGAGGGTTTCGCCCACCGATTCCTGCCCATGTGCATGGCCGAGTTCAAGCGGGTGCGGCCCGAGGCCCGCTTCCATCTGCATGTGGAGCGCCCCGAGGAGGTCAGCCGCCAGATCCTGGAAGGCCTGTCGCAGCTGGCGCTGCGCTACACCACCGCGCAGGACGACCGGCTCAAGACCGAATTGCTGGTGCGCGCGCCGGTCTATGCGGTCATGTGCCGCAACCACCCGCTGGCCAGCCGCCGCAGCCTGAGCGTGCGCGACCTGACCAAGGTGCCGCTGTCGCTGGGCGACCATGGCACCACCGTGCGGCAGCTGTTCGACGCGGCCTGCGCCAATGCCGGGCTGCATATCGAGCCGGCCTATGTGTCCAATCATTCCGCGGCCTTCCTGCCCATGCTGCCGGGCAGCGACATCGTGGCGCTGTCGGGCTACCTGACGATGCTGGGACAGCGCGACGGCGAGGGCTTGGCGGCGGTGCCGTTCAGCAATCCGGAAATGCGGCAGCGGAGCATCCAGGTCCTGACCTTGCAGGGCCGGACCTTGCCGGCGCTGGCGCGCGAATTCCTGGAGTTCATGGCGCAGCGGCTGACGGCCACGCCCAAGGCGCCGGAAGGGTAGCGGGGCCGCCGCGGGCAGCCCCGGGACGGTGCCTCAGTCCAGCGAGATATTGGCCTCTTTGACCACGGCCGCAAAGCGCGCCGAATCGGCGTCGCGGGCCTGGGCCAGCGCGGCGGCGTCCTGCGGCCAGGCGTCGAAGCCATAGGTTTCGAAGCGTTTGCGCACGGCGGGCGTGACCACGGCCTGGGCGATGGCGGCGTTGATGCGCTTGACCACGGCATCCGGCGTGCCCTTGGGCGCGAAGGCCGCGACCCAGGTCTTCAACTCGAAGTCCTTGGGGCCGCCGGCCTCGCTGACCGTGGGCACGTCCGCGTAGGAACCCAGGCGGGACGGCGCCGCCAGCGCCAGCAGCTTGACGCGCTTGGCCTGGTACAGGTTCTGCACCGTGGCCGCCGTGCCGAAAGCCCAATCGACCTCGCCATTGGCCACCGCCGTGTAGAGCTGGGCCAGGTCCTTGAAGGGCACGTGCGTCATGCTGGTCTGCGTGGCGGTCTGGAACATGGAGGTGCCCACGTGCGCCACGCTGCCCATGCCCCAGGTGCCGTAGGTCAGCTTGCCGGGCTGGGCCTTGGCCGCCGCGATCAGGTCGGTGACGTTGTTCCAGGGGGACGAGGCCGACACCACCATGAAGAAATGCGTGGTGTAGATCGGCGCCACCGGGACGAAATCCTTGACCGGATCGAAGGGCAGGCTGCGGTAGAGCTGTGGTTGCAGCGTCATGTGGGTGTTGTCCACCACCGCCAGCGAGTAGCCGTCGGGCGTGGCGCGCTTGACCTCGCCGATCGCCAGCCAGCCGTTGGCGCCAGGCTTGTTCTCGACGATGAGCGGCTGCTTCCAGGCCGCCGTGAGCTGTTCGCCCAGCATGCGGGCGACGGCGTCGGGGCCGCTGCCCACCGAATAGGGCAGCACGATGCGCACCGGCCGTTCGGGGTACTTGTCGGATTGGGCCTGTGCCGAGGCGCAGGCCAGGGCGCCAGTCAGCGCCAGGCACCAAAGAGTATTTTTCATGTCTCCTCCACTTTCCATGGATGGTTTTTGCGGCGCTTCCCCGCGCCGCTTATCGTTGAGGCCGCAAGTGCGGGTGCGCCGCGGCCGGGTACTCACACCAAAACAGTGCGCCGCTCAGGACACGGCCGCCGCCTCCGGGTGCAGCGCCTCGTAGGCCGCGGCGAAGCCCGGATCGCGCTGGCGCAGGTCGTCGTGGCTGACCTGGCCCGTGCGGCGCATGTAGTCGTAGGCGAAGGACACCGGGTCCAGGTGCATCTTGTCGGCCACGTTCTCGTACCAGTCCAGGCTGCGCGCGGCGGCGCTCTGGAAGTTGGACGAAGCCGGGCGGCGCTGCGCCTCGAAGTGCGCGAACGCGGCCTGCGTGTCGTCGGGATGCTGCGTGAGGCCTTGATGCAGCGCGATCGCGTCCTGCATCGCCATGCGGGTGCCGGAGCCGAGCGAGAAATGCACGGTGCGCAACGCGTCGCCAAGCAGGACGATGTTGCGGTGCGACCAGCGCTCATTGCGCACGATGTTGGCCTCGAACCAGAGCGAACGGTTGCCCAGCAGTTCGTTGGCGCCCAGGTCGGCGCGGAAAACTTCTGCGCAATAGCGGCGGCTTGCGTCCTCGCTGGCCGCGTCCAGGCCGGCGCGTTGCCAGGTGTCCGGGTCCACTTCCACCAGGAAGGTGCTGAGGTCCTTGCTGTACTGGTAGCTGTGCGCGATGAAGATGCCGTGGTCCGTTTCGCGGAAGATCAGCGACACCGGATGAAAGCGCTGGCGCGTGCCGTACCAGGCGAACTTGTTGCGGCGGCGTTCGAAGCTCGGCCGGAAGTGTTCGGCGTACTGCTTGCGCACGGCGCTGTTGCTGCCGTCGGCGGCCACCACCATGTCCACTTCCGCGGCCAGCCGCTCCACGTCGTCGATCCGCTGTTCGTGCAGGATCTTGACGCCCGCTTCCAGGCAGGCGCGCTCCAGGACTTCCAGCATGTCGATGCGGGCCGTGCGCGAGAAATGGTTGCCCTGGACCTGCACGCGGGCGCCCTGATGGATGATTTCCATGTAGTCGCAGCGTTCGTGGTGCGCGACAAAGGCCTTGAAGAATTCCGGGTCGGCTTCGCGCAGGAAGGACAGGCCGATGTCCGAGAACACCACGCCCCAGCCGTAGGTGGCGCCGCGCGGGTTCCGTTCGTACACGGTGATTTCATGCTGCGGCGCATGCTTCTTGGCGAGCAGCGAAAAGTACAGGCCGGCGGGGCCGGCTCCGATGACGGCGATCTTCATTTGGCTTCACTCCTGTTTGCTTCGGCCTGCGCGCAGGCTTGCTGATATGACTGCAGCGCGCCGCGCAGCGCGGCGGGCACTTCGATGGCGCGCCGTTCGCCGCGCGCCACGCAGATCGGGGTCAGCCTGGCGTCGAACGCCGGCTGGCCGCGCACGCTGCCGGCCACGTGCAGGGTGTAGGTGCGGGTGCGGATTTCCTCGACCCTGACGCACATGTCGAATTCCTCGTCGGGCCACAGCGAGGCCTGGAAGTCGAAGGACAGCGCGCGCGTCGGCGTGCCGAAGCCGTGCTCATCCTTGATGCGCTGCGGCGTGCCGTTGAACAGGTGGCCGTAGAACAGTTCGGCCGCTGACAGCACGTATTCGCCAAAAGTGACGGTGTAGACCACGCCGGCGGGATCGCAGTCGCCCCATTTGACGCGGCGGCGCACGATGAAAGGCGTTTCGCTCAAGACGTATTCAGTGCTGGTCATTGCCGTTCTCCCGGGCCTTTGCGGCTTCCTGATTGAGCATTTCCGCGACGCTATGGCGCAGGGCGGCCTTGTCGAGCTTGCCGACCTTGGTGACGGGGAAGGCTTCGATCTGCTCGATGCGTTCGGGGCATTTGTATTTGGCGAGCCCCTGGCCCGTGAGGAAGTCCGCCAGTTCCGTCAGGCCGGGCGCCGCGTGGCCAGGCCGGACGATGATGAAGATGCAGCCTTTCTCGCCGTAGAAGGGGTCGGGCATGGCCACCAGGCGCGCTTCGGAAATCGCGGGATGCGCGCCGACCAGCGCCTCGACTTCCTCGCAGCCGATCTTCTCGCCGCCGCGGTTGATGTTGTCGCGCAGGCGGCCTTCGAAGGCGTAGCAGGTTGCGCCATCGACCAGGCGCGCCGTCATCATGTCGCCGGTGCGGTAATAGCCGTCCGAGGTATAGGCCGAGGCGTTCGCCGCCGGGGCATCGAAGAATCCGGGCAGCGTGGCGGGGCCGCGGAAGCAGAGTTCGCCCATCTGGCCTTCGGCCACCGGTTCCTCGGTGCCGGGCGCCAGCAGGCGGATGTCGTCCTCGGGACAGCCCGAGCGGCCTTGCGTATGGTGCCGCTCGTACTCGGACGCGTCGGCGGGCGAGCCCAGCAGCAGTCCTTCCGTGATGCCGAACAGGTTGGAGCAGGGCACGTTCAGATGCGCTTCGAGGCGGTCCGCGGCGCTCATGGTGATGAACAGGCGCAAGGAGGACAGGTCGTAGTTCGCCAGGTCGGGAAAGGCCATGATCTGCGGCGCTATCGGCCCGATGGACATGGCGCGGGTGACGCGGTGGCGTTCGATCAGCTCCAGCATGCGCGGCACGTCGACCCGCGGCATCAGCACCGCGGACACGCCCATGGCGATGACGGGGATCAGCACATAGACCTGGGCCGCGTTGTGCAGCAGGGGCAGCGCCCAGATGATGCGGTCGTCGTCCTGCATCTTGTAGCGCCGGGCGCAGGCCAGCGAATGGCCCAGATACTCGGCGTGGAAGCGCGGGATGATCTTGGGCATGCCGGTCGTGCCGCCCGACAGCTGGAAGCTCAGCACGTCCTCGCAGCCGGGTCCCTGGTCCGCCAGGATGAGGCGGGCCTCGGCCAGCGGCATCGCATCGAGCAGGGCATGCAGGGACTCGCCATGCGGCGAGTCGCCGCGCGCCACGACCAGGTGTTCCAGCGTGTCGCTGGCGGCCAGCATGCCGGCGGCAAAGGCCGGCAGATCGAACTTGCCGAAGTCGGCCTGCACGAAATAGCCGCGGGCGCGGGTCTGGCGCGAGAGTTGGCCGATCTCCAGCTCGCGGTGCTGCGGCAACGAACAGACCGGGACGATCCCCGCCTTGTAGCAGGCCAGCAAGGCCAGCGCGGTTTCCAGCGTGGTGCCCATCTGGAAGATGGCGCGGTCCGCGGGCGCCAGGCCCAGCTTCAGCAAGGCGGCGGCCAGCCGGTCGGTCTGTTCGTCCAGTTCGCGAAAGCTCAGGCTGCCTTCGTCGATGATCAGCGCGGTGCGTTCGGGGCAGCGCCGGGCCGTGGCGTGCAGCGCCGCGCCCACGGTCGAATGCTCCCAGGCGCCGCTGGCGAAATACTGGCGGGCGCGCTCGGGGTGGTGGTAGATCACGCCCTCTATGGGGTGGCGTATATCTCGCATGATGGTCTCCTCCTGGCCCGTGTCTCAGTGGCGCGCGGCCGAGATCCGGACGCGGTCCCGATCCAATACGTCGATCGTGCCGCTGACGCCGCCAGTGAACAAGCCATACCAGACGGCGGGCTTGAGCCCCAGGGCCTTGCGCTGGAACTCCACCGGGCCGTCGGAAACGATGCAGTCGAAATGCTCGCCCGGCACCACGGTGCAGTTTTCGCGTCCCGAGGCGTCCTCGACCAGGGACGAAAACTCCTCGACGCGCGGCACGAAGATCCGCACGGGCGGCTCGGCGCCGCCATCGGCCAGCTCCAGCCTGTCTTGCAGCAGCGCCGCCTTGCGCGCCCAGACGTCGTCGATGTGCTGGATGCGTCCGCCAGCCGATTCCGCATCGGCTTCGGCCTGCATGGCCGCCTGCAGCGTCAAGGCGGCGTCGATCGCGTCGACTTCGCCCAGGGGCCGCAGCTTGCGTGTGAATTCGATGAAATAGCCGTTGGGATCGCGTACGTAGATGGATTCGATCACTTCATGGCGGGTTTCGACCGAGACTTCCAGCCCGGCATCCTGCAGCTTCTGCTTCCAGGCCTTGAGCTCGTCCTCGCTTTCCACCAGCCAGGCGGTATGCGTGGCGTCGAACACATGGTCTTCGGGCAGCGGCCGCATGCGGCTGCGTCCGCGCAGCGCTTCGGGTTCGTCCGAGCCCAGGTAATAGAAGAACGCGATGGTGCTGCCCTGGCCGCTGTCGAAGAAGAAATGCAGGAAGTCCGGGTGCGTGGCGGGACCCCAGCCGCGCGCCGAGATCACATGCACCAGCGGCAGGCCGAGGATGTCGCGGTAGAAGGCGACCGTTTCGCGCAGGCGCCAGGTGGGCCGCGCCGTATGGTCCACGCCGTGCAGGCGCAGGGGGGCGGGGGTCTTGGGAGTTGCAGTCATGACTTGCTCCGTCGGCATTCGGATTACAGGAAACGTTGGCGCAGCCAGGCGGCCAGTTCGCGGCCGGCCGCGTAGCGCCCGGGTTCTTCGCCTTCGACCAGCGCGCGGCCGTGGTGGTCGCCGCGGATGCGCAGGTGGGTCTTGTCCGGCGCGGGGATGGCGTCGTGGATGGCGCGCACGTCGGAAGGGAAACAGGCCTGGTCGCCGGTGTATTCGACGATCAGGGTGGGCTGATTGATGCCGCCGGCGGTGCGCGCCATGCTGGCGTTGGAAGACAGGCCGGACCAGGTCGACAGCCAGCTCTCGGGCGTGCAGAAGCGGGCGAAGCCGACGGCGCCATAGTTCGACGCGTAGGGATCCTTGCCCCACAGCGAGCCCGGGTGGCGGTCGGAAGGATCCAGGCTGAGGTCCAGGCAGCGCAGGTCGGCGTCGGTGCGCCAGACCACCAGCACCGGCGTGTGCGCGGCCTGGCGGCGGCGTGCGGCGGATGTGTCGGCGCCGCTCTTGAGGTCGGCGCGGGCCGCCAGGCGGTCGGCGATCATCTGCCGCGCCTGCGCGTCCAGGCGCGCCACGCGGTCGCGCTGCGCCTGGCGGTAGCGGGCGACGAACTCCGGCGCATAGCGCGCCTGGCCCTTGGGCCGGTAGCCGTTCTCGGGCGCCAGCGGATCCAGGTCCGGCGCCGCAGACAGCGCGTCGTTCTCGTCGGCGACAGAGGGGTCGATGCAATTCAGCAGCAGCGAACCCTGGCCCGGATGCGGACCCACCAGCACCAGGCCATGCACCTCGGGCATGTCCAGTTCATCCAGCCCGCTGGGCTTGCCGCCCGGGGTGCGGGCGACGCGCTCGCCGGCGGGCAGGCCGGCCTGCTGCGCATAGAACGCGTACAGGCCGGCGCCGCCGGAATTGCCCAGCAGCACGATCTTCTTGAAACCCTGCTCGCGCAGGAAGCGCAGGCCGGCGGCCACGTCCTGCAGCGCCTGTTCGTGTTCCAGCCTGAGATCGTTGCCGACCGAGCGCGCGCCTTGCGACCACGCCGCAAGACCGGCGCCGACGATGTCGGGGATCAGGTAGTGGCAGGCCATGAACTCGCGCGGATGCATCACGCAGACCACGGTGTCGGGACGGGGGCCGGCCGGCTGGTACAGCGATCCGGAGGTGGCGGCGCCGTCCGCGGTGCGCAGCACGACGTTGCGGGTCGAGGCGCCGGCGGGCAGGTCGCGCGGATTCCAATCGGTGTTGAGAAAGCCGGCGGTGATCTGGCTGGAGGGGGCGGCGGTAGTCACATTCGTCTCCTGTGGCGATGGTCCTGAGACCTCGGTTTGACGTATTAGACGAATATTTGACTTTAGTGTCAATTAAATTTAAAAAACTGACAGTAGCGTCAAAAATTGGGGACTCAGCCGCGGGAGAACGCCGGCCGGCGCGGGTTGGAGACGTAAACGCGCATGCCATAATTTCGGGACGGGGCCGTCCCGGACGGTCCATTCGAGGAACATCGCAACGTGAACGACGCAAGCACCAAGGGAGCGCTGAAGGGCGAAGCGCTGCGCACCGCCATACTCGACGCCGCCGCCACGCTATTCATCAAGCGCGGCAGCGGCGGCACCAGCATCCAGGACATCGCCGAATCCCTGGGCCTGAGCCGCACCGCGGTCTATTACTACTTCAAGAGCAAGGACGAGATCCTGCGTTCGCTGACCGAGGACGTGCTGAGCGCGGCCAAGAAAATGGCCGGCGAGACCGCCACCCGCGAGGACCTGGATCCAGTCGAGGCGCTGCGCGCGCTGGTCACGCGGCATGCCGACCTGATCCTGTCGCGCACCGCCGAGTTCCGCGTGGCCGACCGGACCGAGGCCGACATGACGCCCAAGCAGCGCGCCGCGGTGCAGGCGTCGCGCCGGAACGTGCTGGAGAACTTCAGCCGCGTCATCGAAAACGGCATCCGCGACGGCCAATTCCGCATGGTCGATCCGCACGTCGCCGCCTTCAGCCTCATCGGCATGTGCAACTGGTCGGCGTGGTGGTACAAGCCCGACGGCCGCCTGAGCCGCGCCGAAGTCGCGGCCATCATGGCCGACATGGCGGTGCAGTCATTGCTGCGCGACGCCTCCCGGCGTCCCAGGTCGCCGGACGTAAGCGAGTCCTTGCGGCTGGTGCGCGAGGATCTGGATTATCTGGAGAAGCTGGTGCTGCCGGGCGGGCAGTTGCCCTGATTGCCGTGGGCGGCTTGCGTCAGAGAAAGACCCTGCGCTTGCCCTCATGGATCAAGGGCAGGCCGTGGGCGGCCTGGGCCTGGGAGAGTCGCGCGGTGACTTCATCGAAGTCCATTTCCCGATGCTGCAGCAAGGCCCGAATGCAGGTCTCGTCCGAGGTCCAGGACTGGATCAGTCCCAAGGCCGCCATTGCGTTCACATGGCTTCCTTCTTCGTCCAGGATCTGCCAGAGTCCGTCGGTGCGCAACGTTTTCAGGCAGGCGTCCAGATGGGCGTCGACCACGAAGCGCATCGCATGGTTGAAGTAGAAGTGTTCGGCCAGGCGCGCGACCGCGCCCGGCCGCAGCAGCGGTTCGTCGCGCAAGCCGGCGTGCATGCGCAGATAGGAGCCCAGGATTTCCCGCCGGTCGTGGTCGCCGAGGACGATGCGGATCGCCTGCGTGAGCGTTTCCTGTTGCGTGGCGGAAACGCGGTCCCCGAAGAGCGCGAACAGGGCGCCCTTGTCGTCCACGCACACCAGCGCGATCTCGTACTCGTCGGGCAGGTAGTAGAGCGCCAACGAGCCCGGGTTGCGGCCGTCGGGTTTGCGCTTGGGCCGGGCGGTAGCGGAGAAGACGGGATCGCCGTTCGCATAGACCGTGCATCTGCCGTCCGCGCCTGTTTCGCATTCCACCTGATCTACCCGCAAGCACACGATGGCGCGGTGCAAGAGGTGCGCCCAGATCCTGAGCAGGCGCTGCAGGTCAGCCGGATCCACCTTGTCGATACCCGTTGCCGCCCGGTCCAGCGCCGCGCCGAACTCGCGGATCGCATGTAGTTTTTCCGCCCGCGTCATGCCTTTGAGGTCGGGCCCCTTCAGATCCTTCAAGCCGGGTGCGATGGCGCGCAAACGCTGGTAAAGGCGCCAGTTGACGTCCTCGACCAACTGATCGTCCAGGTAGATGCAGCGGCCGTGGCCCTCCAGGGCGGAGTACTTCTCCAGCGCTTCCTCCATTTCCGCGACGCGCTGCTCCAGATCCGGCGCCGACAACAGCTTGAGGCGCTCGTTCAGATGGCTGGCAAGGCCGTCGAACGCTTGCGTGCCGTGCAGCGCCTGCGCGCCGGCGTCGAGCAGCTTGTCCACGAATCCCGCGTCGTCGAAGACCAGATTGCGCAAGTACAGCAGAAACAGGTCGGCGTCGGCCAGGCGGGGGGAGGCCTTGCGCGCTTGCATCCACAGGTTCTTCACGCTGAGATAGCCCAGCAGATAGCCGCCGTTGCGGCTGCTCATGGCCTGCACCAGCAATCCGCTCTTGCTGCGCAGGGCTTGGTCGGACAGGCGGTATTCGATCAGCCGGTGGCGCAGCGCGTCGATGACGTCCGCCGCTGTCTCGTCATCTTCAGGGGGAAACAGACGTCCCAGCATGGCCAGCGTGCCGGACAGGACCGGAGAGGGCCCGGGATAGACGTCGAACTGCGCGAACATGGCCATGCCTTCCAGCAGCGGCTCCAGCAGCGCGCGTGCGAACTCCACCGTGTCCCACTGCGCCAGCACGATGTCATCGGCATAGAGCGGAAACAGGGGGGAGGCCGCCAGATGTTCTTGCGACTCCAGGCTGAGTTCGGCCAGCGCGCGGCCGACGCAACCAGACAGGCACCAATGGTGCGTCAGTTCATGCAGGACCGTGGGCAGGAGCGCGCGCGGCAGCTTGCCATGCATGGCCCATTTCACGTACTCGCGCACCGGGCTGTCGCAGACGAACACCGTGTTGGTGTCCGGGTCCATCTGGCCGGCGGCCGGCCGCATTCATTGCTCCTTGGCGGGCGTAGACACGTTGGAAAATGCGGCCTGGAGTTCCTTGAGGACCTCTGCCTTGATTTCGTCCTCGGATCGGCCGGTCAGTTCCAACTTGCGTACCAGGCGGTTGCCTTCGGCAGTCTCGATCACAAGGTGGTCGCGCAGCGTCACCTTCCTTCCGCCCTTGGCCAGCCAGATGGCCAGCACGACGCCGGCGGCGTTGATGGTGGCCAGCGAAATGCTGACGATGGCGGTGAGCGTATCGAGTTCGCCCAGGCGTCCATCCGCCGGCCGCGCCTCCACGAAACGCACGGCATCGGCCCCCATCAATTTGGCAAGTTCACGCCGGTCCAGCTCCGTCAAGTGGTCGATCCGCAGTTGCAGGGCTTCGGGTGCCATGGAGGGACTCCGGCCGTGGAGGGAAATGCATTGTTTATCCGCCGGTTCGGGCTTGTCCATCGTGCGGAAGGACCGGTTTTTTTACACTGCCCGGCGGTATTCGCGGCCTTCGCGTCCGCTAGCCCACTTTTCCGGTCAGGCGCCGCGCCGCCTCCTGCACCGCTGCCAGATGGGCGGCAACATAACGATGGACGGGGGCGGTCAGCGTCACCGCCGCTGCGATCTCGCCATTGAGCAGAAAGACTGGAGCGGAAATGCCCGCCACTTCCGCCAGGCGGTCGCCCATGGCCGCGAAATAGCCGTCGGCGCGGATGCGCGCATGCAGTTCCTGATCCGGTCCCGGCGCCCGCCCCAACACGGGGTCGTAGGCCGTCAGGACGCGCCCGCCGCTGCCGCGGTCCAGCGGCAGCAAATCGCCCGCACGGATGTGGTCGCGCACCGGATGCGGCGAATCCACGCGGTAAAGGCACAGGCGCGCATCGCCCTGGCGCACGTGATAGGCCGCGCTTTCGCAGGTCGCGGCGACCAGGTCGCGCAACACCGGCATGACCACCTCTTCCAACGAAAACGAGGCGGCGTAGAGACCGTGCAGACGGGCGATTTCTCCACCCAGGGCATAGCGGCCGTCGTCCAGGCGCTGGATCCATCCGGCGTGCTCCAGCGACGCCAGCAGTCGCAGGACCGTGCTCTTGTACAGGCGCGTGCGCTCGGCCAGTTCTCCCAGTGACAGGGCCTTGTCACCCGGCGCGTAAACCGACATCAGGCTGAGCGCGCGGTCCACCGCGGCCACGCCGCCCTGGGCGGCATCGCTATCGGCCAGGGATTCCGTGGCGGCTTTACGGGGCATGCGCGGCTCCGCAGGGTTGATTCCAGGGCTGGGCCATATTCCATCCTTTAGAACGAGTGACGGCATTGTAGGCGCTGCCTGGCGCGTGGCTCGTGGTTTTCCCGGGCGAGCCGGCGCTTGACAGTTGCGGCGGGTGAATTCCATAATTCTATCTAAAGAAACATCGTTCTATAAGATAGAATTTTTGGAGACATCAAGCCATGGTCCATCCCAGCGACCGAAACCCCGACGTCTTGATCAGCGAAGTGGGCCCGCGCGATGGCTTGCAGTCGGTCAAGGCGACCATGCCCACCGCCGACAAGCTGCGCTGGATCGATGCGCTGGTCGCGGCCGGCGTGCGTGAAATCGAAGTGGCTTCCTTCGTGCCGGCGCGCCTGCTGCCGCAGATGGCGGACGCTGCCGAGGTGGTGCGGCATGCGGCTCGCCATCCGGCGCTTACCGTCATGGCACTGGTGCCCAACCTGCGTGGCGCAGAGGCGGCGCTGAAGGCAGGCGTCCACAAGCTGACGATGCCGATCTCCGCCAGCCGCGAGCATTCGCTGGCCAATGTGCGCAAGACGCCAGAAGAAATGGTGGAGGAGGTTCGGGCGATCGCGAGGCTGCGCGACGAGCTGGCTCCCGCGGTCAAGCTGGAGGCCGGCATTTCAACGGCCTTCGGCTGCACCTTGCAGGGCGCGGTGCCCGAAGACGAGGTCATCCGCCTGGCGGCGCTGTGCGTGGCCGCGGGCGCTGACGAATCGGGGCTGTCGGACACCGTGGGCTATGCCAATCCCGCGCAAGTGCGCCGGCTGTTCCGCCGCCTGCGCGCAGAAATCGGCGATAAGGCGGGCGCCGCCCACATGCACAACACGCGCGGCCTGGGCCTGGCCAACTGCCTGGCTGCCTGGGAGGAAGGCGTGCGCACCTTCGACAGTTCGCTGGGTGGCCTGGGCGGCTGCCCCTATGCGCCGGGCGCGTCCGGCAACGTCGTGACCGAAGACCTGGTCTTCATGTTCGAGGCCATGGGCGTGCGCACCGGCATCGACCTGGAAGGCATCGTTGCCGCGCGCGCGCCGCTTGCCGCCGGACTTCCGGGCGAGCCCCTGTACGGCATGACGCCGGACGCGGGATTGCCCAAGGGATTCGGCCAGGCTTGAGCGCCGGGGATCCCGACATCAGAAACATGCGGCCGCGCCGGTCCTGCGGCAGCCGCCCACACTTGCAGAAGATCCACGCACATGTCCAGTCCGCGCCTTCCTTACGAGCACATCCGCGTCGTCGAATTCACCCACATGGTCATGGGCCCCACCTGCGGCATGCTGCTGGCCGACCTGGGCGCCGAGGTCATCAAGGTTGAACCGGTGGGCGGCGACAGCACGCGCCGCTTGCTGGGGTCGGGGGCGGGCTTCTTCCCGATGTTCAACCGCAACAAGAAGAGCATCGCCCTGGACCTGAAGCAGCCCGAGGGCATAGAGGCCGCGTTGCGCCTGATCGACTCGGCCGACATCGTGAGCGAGAACTTCAAGGCCGGCGTCATGCAAAAGCTGGGCCTGGACTACGCCACCCTCAAGCAACGCAATCCCCGCCTCATCTATGTCAGCCACAAGGGCTTCCTGCCCGGACCCTACGAACACCGCACCGCGCTGGACGAAGTCGTGCAGATGATGGGCGGCCTGGCCTACATGACCGGGCGTCCTGGCGACCCCCTGCGCGCGGGCGCCAGCGTCAATGACATCATGGGCGGCATGTTCGGCGCCATTGGCGCCATGGCGGCCCTGGCGCAGCGCGAGCAGACGGGAGAGGGCACGGAAGTGCAGGCCTCGCTGTTCGAGAACAACGTCTTCCTGGTCGGCCAGCACATGATGCAGTACGCCGTCACCGGGCGCGCGGCCGCGCCCATGCCCAGCCGCATCTCGGCCTGGGCCATCTACGACGTGTTCACCGTCAAGGGCGGCGAACAGATCTTCCTGGCCGTGGTCAGCGACAAGCAATGGGGCATCTTCTGCCGCGCCTTCGGCCTGGCGGAGCTGCTGGCCGATCCGCGCCTGGCCAGCAACAACGACCGCGTGCAGGCGCGCGACTGGCTGATGCCGCAGCTGCGTTCGCACCTGGCGGACCGCAGCGCGGCCGAGTTGGCGGCGGTATTCGAGCGCGAAGGTTTGCCCTTCGCGCCGATCACGCGGCCTGAGCAACTGTTCGACGATCCGCATTTGGCGGCTACCGGCGGCCTCGCGTCCATCACCCTGGAGGACGGGCGCGAGTCCCTGGCGCCGCTGGCGCCCTTCACGCTGGGCGGCGCCCAGCCCGGAATACGCCTGCAGCCGCCTGCGGTGGGCGAACACACCGACGCGCTGCTGCGCGGCGTCGGCTATCGCGACGACGAAATCGCGGCCTTGAAAGCAAGGCAAATCACACAAGGAGACTAACCATGATCACGCTATCCCGCCGCGCTTTCCTGGGCGCCGCGATGTGCGCCGCGGCCTTGCCGCTGCGCGCCCAGACTGCGGCCGCCTACCCGAACGGGCGGCCGGTGCGCCTCATCGTTCCCTATACGCCGGGCGGAGGCACGGACTCCGTGGCGCGCGCCATCGCGGCCAAGGTCACTGCCATGGCAGGCTGGTCGGTGGTGGTGGAAAACCGCCCCGGCGCGGGCGGCAACATCGGCATGGACTTCGTCGCCAAGGCCAAGCCGGATGGCTACATGCTGGGCCTGGGCCAGACCGCCAACCTGGCCATCAATCCCGCCCTGATGCCGCAGATTCCCTTCGACGCGGAAAAAGACTTCGCGGCGGTCTCCCTGATCGCGTCGCTGCCGGTGGTGCTGGTGGTCAAGGCCAACGCGCGCTGGCAGACCTTGGCCGACCTGATCAAGGATGCGCGGGCCGAGCCTGGCGCCATCAAGCAGGCCCTGGCGGGTTCCGGCACGGTAGGCCATCTGGCGGGCGAACTGCTCGCCTATCAGGGCAAGTTCCAGGTGCTGAACGTGCCATATCGCGGCGCGGCGCCGGCGCTCAACGATTTGCTGGGCGGCAGTACGGACTACATGTTCGCCACGCCGCAGGCCGCCCAGGAAATGCTCAAGGGCAAGGTGTTGCGGTCCTTGGCCGTCAGCTCGCGCGCGCGGCTGGCGATCCTGCCCGATGTGCCCACCGTGGCCGAGTCCGGCTACGAGGGATTCGAGGCGCTGGACTGGAAGGCCCTGGTGGCGCCGGCGGGCACGCCGCCCGAGGTCGTGCGGGCCGTCAATGCGGTGGTGGAAAAGGTGCTGGCGGATCCGGCCACCGTGGCCATGTTCACCGCCGAGGGCAGCACGGCCATGGGCGGATCTTCAGAGGTGGCGCAGCGCTACATCCAGGAAGAACAGAAGAAGTGGGCGCGCCTGATACGCGAAGCCGGCATCCAGACGGCCGCCTGACGCGCGCCGCAGAACATACCAGGAGACAAATCCGTGAAGCATCTTTTAGGAATCGCCGCGCTTGCCTGCGCTGCCGTGGCGCAGCCCGCCCTGGGCAATACCGGGGCGCAGTGGCCCGAACGTTCCATCCGGCTGGTCGTACCGTTTCCCGCAGGCGGTCCGACCGATATCGCCGCGCGCGTGGTCGGCAAGGCGCTCTCCGACCGCTTGGGCACGCCTTTCGTCATCGAGAACAAGGCCGGCGCGCATGGCTTCATCGGCGCCGGCGATGTCGCCCGCAGCAAGCCGGACGGATACACGCTGATGATGGCCAGCATCGGCACCATGGCGATCAATCCGGGGCTCTATCCCGACATACCCTACGATGCGAACAAGGACTTTACGCCCCTGGCGCTGGTCCTTACGGTGCCCATCGCAGTCGTGATCAACCCGCAACAGATGCCGGTGCAGACCGTGGGCGAACTGGTGGACTACCTGAAAGCCCACCCTGATCGCGTGAACTACGGTTCGGCAGGGAATGGCGGTTCTTCCCACCTGGTGCCGGAGTACTTCAAGTACAAGACCGGCACCTCCATGACCCACATCCCCTACAAGGGCTCAAGCCCGGCCGTGACCGATCTGGTGGCGGGGCAGGTCCAGGTCATGTTCGATACGTTGTTGACCAGCACGCCTTTCGTGAAGGCCGGCAAACTGCGCATGCTGGCTGTCACGACGGCGCAGCGGCTGCCGGACTATCCGCAGGTGCCGACCATGGCCGAGGCCTTGGGCGCGCCGGATTTCGAAGCCTCGTCCTGGTTCGCGATGTATGCGCCGGCAGGCACGCCGCAGGCGGTGCAGCAAAAGTTGTCCCTGGCCATCAACCAGGCCCTGGGCGACGCAGCAGTGAAGCAGCGTCTGGCTGAACTGGGCGCGATTCCGGCGGGCGGCACGCCGGGTGAACTGGCGGATTTCCAGCGGGCTGAGCAGCGCAAATGGGCGCAGGTCATCAAGGCGGCGGGAATACTCCCGGACTGACCCTGCAGGCTGGCCCGTGCTTCAGACCTCGGGGCCAGGCCGCAGCCGGCCAGCCTTCCATTTCAACCGCAGCCGTTCCAGCGCCAGATACACGATGGGCGTGGTGTACAGCGTCAAGAACTGGCTGATGAGCAGGCCGCCGACGATGGCGATGCCCAGCGGCCGGCGCAGCTCCGAGCCTTCGCCCATGCCCAGCACCAGGGGCAGGGCGCCCAACAGCCCCGCCAGGTTGGTCATGACGATGGGCCGCAGCCGCAGCATGGCGGCGCGGTGGATGGCCTGCTCGGGCGTCAGCCCTTCGCGCCGTTCCAGGCTGAGCGCGAAGTCGATCATCAGGATGGCGTTCTTCATGACGATGCCCACCAGCAGGAACAGCCCCAAGAGCGCGATCAGCGTGAACTCGATGCCCGCCAGGCGCAGCGCCAGCAGCGCGCCTACGCCCGCGGACGGCAGGGTGGACAGGATGGTGAGCGGATGCAATGGGCTTTCGTACAGGATGCCCAGCACCAGGTAGATCGCCACCAGCACCGCCAGGATCAGCCAGGGCTGGTCCTGCAGGCTTTGCTGGAAGTTGCGCGCGTCGCCGCCCAGGCGGGTCTGGATGGATGAGGGCACCATCAGCTCGGCCATGGTTCTGTCGATGGCGGCCAGGGCCTGTTGCAACGACACGCCTTCGGCCAACGAAAAGCCCACGCCCACGGCGGCGAACAGGCCGTCATGGAACACGCGGTCGTTCACCAGCCCGTAGTCATAGGTGGCGAAGGCCGTCAGCGGCACGCGGGTGCCGTCCGCCGCGACCACTTGCACCTGTTCCAGCACCTCGGGGTCCTCGGTGTAGCGCGGGTCTAGTTCCAGCACCACGCGGTACTGGTTCATGGCGTCGTAGAGCGTCGCGACCTGGCGCTGGCTGAAGGAGTTGCTGAGCACGCTGCTGATGGTGCCCATGTCCACGCCCAGGCGTTGCGCGGCGGCGCGGTCTATGTCGATCACGACCTGCTGGGTGGCGCCGTCGCCTTCCGCATCGACGTCGCGCAGCTCGGGGATCTCCTGCATGGCCTTGGAGATTTTGCGCGACCATTGCCGCAGCGCCGGCACGTCGCTGGCCATGATGGCCAGTTCATGGTCGCCGGAGTTGCCAAAGCCGCCGGGCATGCGCAGGTCCTGGTCCACGTTCAGGAAGAACATGCCGCCCGGCACGGCCGGGGCGTTGGTGCGCAGCCAGTTGATGACCTCGGTCGACGATTCCTTGCGTTCGGCGGCGGGCTTCAGGCGGATCAGGAACAGGGAGTTGCTGATGCCCAGGCTGCCGCCGTTGTAGCCGATGACGTCCTGCACCGCCGGATGCTTGAGCACCAGTTGGCGGTATTGGTCGATCTTGGGTTGCATGACCTGGAACGAGAAGCCATCGTCGCCGCGCACGAAGCCCACCAGTTGGCCGGTATCCTGCACCGGCAGGAAGCCTTTGGGCGCCTGCACGTACAGGTAGACGTTCAGCCCCACCACGGCGGCCAGCAGCAACAGCGTCAGGCGGGCATGGCCCAGCACCCGCCACAGGGTGCTGCCGTACCAGGCATGGAGGCGCTCGAAGATCGCGCGCATGCGCGATGGACGCGCGTTCGCCGTAGGCGCGGCCGGGCCGGCGGGCTTGAGCCAGCGGGCGCACAGGCTGGGGATGATGGCCACCGAGACCACCAGCGAAATGACGGTGGCGGCGACCAGGGTGATGGAGAACTCGCGAAACAGCCGCTCGACCAGGCCGCCCATGAACAGGATGGACACGAAGACCACGCTCAGCGCCACGGTCATGGCCACCAGCGTGAAGCCCACTTCGCGTACGCCTCGCAGCGCGGCCTTGCGCGGCGAGAGGCCGCGCTCGATATGGCGCGAGATGTTCTCCAGCACCACGATGGCGTCGTCGACCACCAGGCCGGCCGCGACGATCAGCGCCATCAGCGAAAGATTGTTCAGCGAGAAGCCCCACAGGTACATGACGGCGAAGGTGGCGATCAGGCACACCGGAATCGCCACGCTGGGAATGGCCGCCGCCCGCGCATTGCCCAGGAACGCCCACACCACCAGGATCACCAGCGCGGTGGCCAGCCCCAGCGTGATGTGCGCTTCGCGCAAGGTGGCGTTGATGCCCGGCGAGCGGTCCAGCGCCACGGTCAGGTCCACGTCGGCCGGCATCAGCGCGCGCAGGCCGGGCAGGGCCTGGTTGATGGCGCCTATGGTTTCGATGATGTTCGAACCCGGCTGGCGGCTGATGGTCAGGACCACCGCCGGGTTGCGGTTGTGGAAGCCGCTGCTGTAGCGGTTTTCCACCGAGTCGCTCACGCGCGCGATCTGCGACAGCCGGATCACCGCGCCGTCCTGGTGGCGCACGATCAGGCTTTCGTAGTCGCGCGCGGCGCGGGGCTGCTCGGGCGTGCCGACTTCCCAGCGCTGGCTGGCGGAATCCAGCTGGCCTTGCGGGCGCATGGGCGCGGCGTTGCCGATGGCCTGGCGCACTTCGTCCAGCGCCACGCCGTAGTGGGCCAAGGCGTTGGAATTGACTTGCACGCGCACCGCGGGCAGGGAGCTGCCGCCCATGGTCACTTCGCCCACGCCGTTGATCTGCGAGATCTTCTGCGCCAGCACGGTCGAACCCAGGTCGTAGAGTTCGCCCGCGGGGCGCGTGGGCGAACTGAGCGCCAGCGCCATGATGGGGGCCTGGGACGGGTTGACCTTGCGATAGCTGGGATTGCCCGGCATGCCGGCGGGCAGCTCGGCGCGGGCCGCGTTGATGGCTGCCTGCACGTCGCGCGCGGCCTCGTTGATGTCGCGGTCCAGGTCGAACTGCAGTTGCACACGGGTCGCGCCCTGGTTGCTGGACGAAGTCATGGCGCTGACGCCGGCGATGCTGCCCAATGCACGCTCCAGCGGCGCGGCCACCGTGCTGGCCATGCTTTCGGGACTGGCGCCCGGCAGCTCGGCGCGCACCTCGATGGTGGGAAAGTCGACCTGGGGCAGCGGCGCCACGGGCTGCAGCCGCCATGCGACCGCGCCCAGCAAAGTCAGCGCGATCGCCAGGAAGATGCAGGCGGTCGGGCGGTGCAGCAAGGCGCGGATCATGGCGCCCGGCCTTCCATCCCGGGTTTGGCGGCCGCGGCGCCGCGGCGCTGGCCCAGGCGGTGGAAGAACAGGTACACGGCAGGCGTGGTGAACAGGGTCAGCACCTGGCTGACCAGCAGCCCGCCCACCATGACCCAGCCCAGCGGCTGGCGCAGTTCCGCGCCCGAGCCCGTGGCCAGCATCAGCGGCAGCGCGCCGAACAGCGCGGCCAGCGTGGTCATCAGAATCGGACGCAGGCGCAGCAGCGCGGCTTCGCGGATGGCGGCCTGCGGCGTCAGGCCGCGAGAGCGTTCGGCCTCCAGCGCAAAGTCCACCATCATGATGCCGTTCTTCTTCACCAGCCCGATCAGCAGGATGATGCCGATGACCGCGATCAGGTCCAGCGGACGCCCGGTGAGCAGCAGCGCCAGCAAGGCGCCCACCGCGGCCGAGGGCAGGGTGGACAGGATGGTCACCGGATGGATGGCGCTTTCATACAGCATGCCCAGCACCAGGTACATGGTGACCACGGCGGCCAGCATCAGCCACAGCGTGTTCGACAGCGAGGCCTGGAAGGCCGCCGCCGCGCCCTGCAAGCGCAGCTCCACGCTGACCGGCATGCCGATCTCCTGCCGCGCCGACTCGATGGCCGCGATGGCCGCGCCCAGCGAGCCGCCCGCGGGCAGGTTGAAGGACAGGTTGACCGCGGGGAATTGCGACAGGTGGTTCACGGCCAGCGGCGCCGCGCGCTCGCTGACGGTGGCCAGCGCCGACAGCGGAATCGCCTGCCCGTCTTCGGATTGCAGATGGATGCGTTCCAGCCCGTCCGGGTTCAGCGCCAGCTTGCGGTCCACTTCGAGCACCACCCGGTACTGGTTGGACTGCGTGAACAGGGTGGCCACCTGGCGCTGGCCGAAGGCGTTGTAGAGGGTCTGCGCCACGTCGTCCATCGTCACCCCCAGGCGGGCCGCGGCGTCGCGCGAGACCTGCAGGTAAGCCTGGCGGCCGTCGCCTTGCAGGTCGGTGGAAACGTCGGCCAGCTCGGGCGCCTGCGCCAGGCGTTCAGCCAGCGCACGGGTCCAGCGCGCCAGCAGCGCGCTGTCCGGCGAGGTCAGCGTGAACTGGTACTGGCCACGGCTCACGCGGTCCTCGATATTGAGTTCCTGCACCGGCTGCAGGTAGAGCGAAATGCCCTGGACCTCGCGGGCGCGGCCATCCAGCCGCGCCATGATGTCCGCCAGCGGCGCGCTGCGCTCTGACCAGGGCTTCAGGTTGATCAGCAGCCGGCCGGTGTTCAAGGTGGCGTTCATGCCGTCGATGCCGATGAAGGACGACAGGCTGGCAACGTCCGGGTCTGCCAGCAAGGCCTCGGCCACCGCTTGCTGGCGCCGCGACATGGCATCGAAGGAGGTGCTTTGGGACGATTGCGTCACCCCTTGCAGCGTGCCGCCGTCCTGGGTCGGGAAGAAGCCCTTGGGCACGGCCAGGTACAGCAGTCCGGTCAGCGCCACCGTCGCCAGCATTACCGTCAGCGTCAGCCGTTGATGGCGCAAGGTCAGGTCCAGCCAGCCGGCGTAGCGCGCCTGGATGCGGTCCAGCAGCCCGGGGCGCGTCGCTTCGTGCGCAGGCAGAAGGCGCGCGCACATCATGGGCGTCAGGGTCAACGACACCGCCAGCGATATCAGGATGGCGACGGCCAGCGTCACCGCGAACTCGCGGAACAACCGGCCCACCACGTCCTCCATGAACAGCAGCGGGATCAATACCGCGATCAGCGACAGCGTCAGGGACACCAGCGTGAAGCCGATCTGCCCGGCGCCCTTGAGCGCGGCCGACATGGGGCTGTGGCCCTGCTCGCGGTAGCGGGCGATGTTCTCCAGCATCACGATGGCATCGTCCACCACGAAGCCCGCGCCGATGGTCAGCGCCATCAGCGTCAGGTTGTTGGTGGAGAAGCCCGCCAGGTGCATGAAGCCGAAGGTGCCGATCAGGGACAACGGCACGGCCAGGCTGGGGATCAGCGTGGCGGGCAGGTTGCGCAGGAACAGGAACGTCACCAGCACCACCAGGCCCACGGCGAAGGCCAGCTCCCATTGCACGCCGCGCACCGATGCGCGGATGCTCTCGGTGCGGTCGGTCAGCACGCGGACCTGCGCGGCGGCGGGCAGGTTGGCCGTCAGTTGCGGCAGCAGCGCCTTGACCTGGTCGGCCACGGCGATGACGTTGGCGCCCGGCTGGCGCTGGATGTTGACCAGCACGGCGGGCTGCTGGTCGACCCAGGCGGCCAGATAGCGGTCTTCGGCGCCGTCCTCTACCGTGGCGACCTGACCCAGCCGCACCGGCGCGCCGTTGCGCCAGGCGACGATCAGTTCGCGGTACTCCTCGGCGCTTTGCAACTGGTCGTTGGCGTCCATGATGACCGAACGCACCGGCCCGTCGAAGCTGCCCTTGGGCTGGTTCGAGTTGGCCTTGCCGATGGCTTCCTGCACATCGGCCAGCTGCAGGCCGCGCGCGGCCAGCGCCATGGGATTGACCTGCACCCGCACCGCCGGCCGCTGGCCGCCCGCCAGGCTGACCATGCCCACGCCGGACAACTGCGACAGGCGTTGTGTCATGCGGGTGTCGACCAGGTCGTAGACCTGCGGCAGCGGCAGGGAATCGGACGTGACCGCCAGTGTCAGGATAGGCACGTCGGCGGGATTGACCTTGCGGTACACGGGCGGCGTCGGCAGGTCGTTGGGCAGCAGCGCGCCGCTGGCGCTGATGGCCGCCTGGACTTCCTGCTCGGCCACCCCCAGCGATACGTCCAGCGAGAATTGCAGCGTGATCACCGAGATGCCGCTGCCGCTGGTGGACGACATCTGTTTCAGGCCCGGGATCTGCCCGAAGCGCCGCTCCAGCGGCGCGGTGACGGTGCGGGCCGTCACGTTCGGACTGGCGCCGGGATACTGCGTGGTCACCTGGATGATGGGGTAGTCCACCTGCGGCAGCGCCGCCACGGGCAGCATGCGCCACGCCAGGATGCCCGACAGCAGCAGGGCGATCATCAGGAAGGACGTGGCGACGGGGCGCAGGATGAAGGGGCGCGACAGGCTCATGATCTCGGCGGTTCGACAATCTGTACGTCACGGCCGTCGTGCAGGCGGTCCACGCCTTCGACCACGACGCGTTCGCCTGCGGCCAGGCCGGCCTGCACCACGATGCGGCCGGCGTTGGCGGGGCCCAGCTCCAGCACGCGGCGGGTGGCGCGCGTGTCCTCGCCGATCACGAACACGAAGGCGCCTTCGGCGCCGTACTGCACCGCGGCCGTGGGTATGGAAATGACGTTGTCCTGCTGCACCACCGCCAGCCGGATGTTGACGAACTGATTCGGGAACAGCGATTCGTCGGCATTGGCAAAGCGCGCACGCAGGCGGACGGTGCCGCTGGCGGCCTGGATGCGGTTGTCCAGCGCCTCCAAAGTGCCTTCGGCCAGCAGGCGGCGGTCGTCCGCGTCCCAGGCCTGGACCCGCAGCGCGGCGTCGCGCGCCTGGGCCTGGCGCAAGATGTCCAGGCGCGTTTCGGAAATGCTGAAGAGCGCCGAGATCGGCCGGGTCTGCACCAGGGTGGTCAGGCCGTCGGCGTCGGCGGCGCGCACGTGGTTGCCGGCGTCGATGCGGCGCAGCCCGATACGGCCGTCATGGGGCGCGACGATGCGCGTGTAGTCCAGCAGGCGCCGGGCATCGGCCACCTGGGCCTGGTTGCGCAGCCGCTGGGCCGCATAGGCGCGCACCTGGGCTTCGGCGGTATCCAGCTGCTGGCCCGACACCGCTTCCTGGCGCGCCAGCTTGCGGTAGCGCTGCAGATCGGCCTCGGCGTTCTCCAGCAGCGCCTGGGTGCGCGCCAGTTCGCCTTCGGCCGCGGCCAGCGCCGCAAGATAGGGGCGCGCATCGATCTCGGCCAACAGCTGGCCGCGCGCGACGGCCTGGCCTTCGGTGAAATGCAGCTTCAGCAGTTCCCCATCGACCTGGCTGCGCAGGGTGACCTGCGCCAGCGGCGTAATGGTGCCGAGCGCATGCAGGTCGCGCTGCAGCGGACCGGCGCTGGCGGCTGCAACCGCGACGGCTACCGGAATCTGCCCATATTCGGGCGGGCGCGCGGCGGGGGACCCCTTGGATCCGGCATACCAGAACGCCAAAGCGATCAAGGCCGCCAAGGCCAGCGCGGCGGTCAGGATCAGGCGTTTGCGTGGGAAATCAGGGCCCGTGGAAGGGGGCAGGGACATCGGGACTGCCAGGCTAGGGGGTTGCGGACAGTCCGGATTCTATATGAATAATAACTATTCGCGTCTTTGCGTCAGTGAAATGTCAGCTTCGCGCGGATTCGAGATCACGGTCCGCAGCAGTTCCCCGCGTAATCGGCCCGCGGCGCGCCGGCATAGGCGGCAAACACCAGCGGATTCCGTTGTGCCACCGCAGTATGGGACAGCACCAGATTCTCCAGCTTGGACCAGGGAAAATTGGTTCCGGGGTCCGACCGGCGATTCGGGTCCAGCTTGGCATGCGAAATGACATGCTTCAGGTTCGGATACTTGCTCCAGGCATAGGTAATGATCTGTGCCGTCGCTTCAACTTGCCAATCCGAATAGGGGTCCTTGTAATTCTGGACATCCTGGGTGTTGACGATCTCGATTCCCAGGCTGCGGTTATTGACGTTCGGACCCTGGCCCAGATGCGGCGCGTAGTTGACGTCCCCGACATGGAATGCCGCCTTGGCTTCAGCGACCACGGACCAGACGAAGTGGCCGTGCTGGGGCTCGTCTTCATCCGGGACGATCCAGTGGGCGCTTGCCTTTCTATCCTTCCATGTGTCAATCGCGTGCTGGGTGGCATAACCCGCCGTGGCGTGAATCACGATCGTATCGATCACCGCGAAGACGTCGGCGCCGCGCGACCGTGCGCGATTCGCGGTCAGCCAACCGAAGTCGGGGTGTACCTCCTCGTTCAGCGGGCTGAACGAAGGGCGCTTGTCCGCTGGAAGGAGGAAATGAAAACTCTTGGGGTCCATGGCGACATCTCCTGATTCCTCGTGCTCATAAGTACTTGGGGGAGGGCGCCTGCGGCAACATGATCGACAACACGGTGGCCCGGGAACCGCTGCCAGCGACTTTTGCAGTTCTGGCGTGGCGGGGCAATACTCCAAATCGAGTATCCGCGATCGTCGGATTTGGACTAGGGCATGGCAGCAAGAGGCGCGCCTGACGCCTCATTGGACGGCCTGCGCCCGGGTTCAAGGACGGCTGGAGGGCGTCCGCGCAGCCGGTTCGCAGGAATCGCGATAGGCAACCGCATACATCGCCGCCACCACAATCACGAGCGGGACGCAAAGCAGGGCGCTCATCGCAGCCCGCGCCAACCCAACATCCGGGTAGCCGTACGCGAGCATGCCCAGGATGTAGCCAGCGTGGCCGGCCGCCGCGATCAACATGAGCAACGCCAGCATCAGCGGCCAAGGCTTGTACGGCATGGCGGTGCGCGCGGCTTGGAAACCGTACTTGCCGGTTACCGCAACGCGCGGCAGGCTCAGGCCGTACATCGCCAGCGCGTACAGCGTTGGCAACCAGATCAGCGCCAGCGCGGCGCACAAGGCGCTCCAGAACACAGCGTCATTCGATCCGGCCAGCACCATGTAGATCACATAGGGCAGGTCTCCGGTGGCTCGAGCCATCGCAGTGGCTGTGATGACGAGCGCGCCAAGCAACGCCAGGTGGCGGACCTGCGCCGCGTTGCCGCGGTGGGCGTCGACGCCCGTCAGGCCGCCCGGCTTGACGACGCGATGCCAGGCGCCGGTCATGCGCGCCAACGCGATCAGGTTGATCAGCGCCAGCGCCATGAACAGCCCATTCCCGTACGGAAACAGGTTGCTGATCAGCAAGGCGAAAGGCAGCGACAGGATGAACAGCGCCAGGGACCAGGGCGCCGCGGCCAGCATGGCCCGGCCCCGCTGGCGTATGGCGTCAGCCGTCGCGGCGACGAAATGGCGGGCTCCGAGTTTGTTCGACAAGATGGGGCGCCGCCTTAATTGCTGCGGTAGTTGTTGGCTTCGCGTTCGCCGGCCCACTTGCGCAGCGCGGCGATGAATTCAGGGCATACGTTGCCGTCCACCTGGCTGTCGATGATGACGCTGTTCTGCATGCGCATCACCACGGTGCATTCGTAAACCCTGGTGCGGTTGTTGTAATAGCCATGGTTGGTGTTCTGGAACACGGGGGTCGCGGCGCTGGTCGAGGTAGCCGGAATCATGCCCACGACCTGCTGCGAGGTGCCGGTCGAGACCCATTCGGTATAGGGGGCGGTCTGGTAGTCGGACCAGATGAGCTCCATCGTGTTGCCCACGCCGCGCTTCTTCGACGGTTCGCCCAGCGCCGTGATGGCGTCGGAGACCGGACGGCCCTTCATGTTCTTGGCCACGTTCACGCTGGGCGAGAGCGATAGCCCGGACGAGAAGATATTGGTCAGCGACGGCAGCGTGGAACTGCCGCCCGTGGGCATCGGCGCGCAGCCGGCCAAGGCGGCCAGGGCCAAGGCCGCCGGCAGGGCGCGGCCCAGCAACCAGGTCGAACGGAGTCGCGATTTATTCATGCTGGGCCCTAGCTCCCTCAAAGATCCGGCGTGCCGCAACATAATTCAGCAACCGCAAGATTTTGTCTTGTTTTGGTTTCGTTTCGTGACGAGTCGTATCGCGACGCCGAAGCGTCCGCAGGGCGGCGGATACCCGCAAGCGGCCGCTCGGCGCTGCGCCATGAGGGCAGAATGTTAACGAAAAAATAGTGGCGCATCAGCTTTCAGCCGTCGCAAAATTGGTTACGTAATGCCTGGAAACGTGGAAAAGCAGGGCATGGAAGACAAACTGTAACGTGTTACGATCCGCGCGTTCTGCGCCCCGGGGCGCCCTGGCGATGACAGATCGCAGGGGTGCGCGGCGCCACAACCACTGGATATTGCACACCCATGATGCTCGCGCGATTGCTCGTTCAGTTCCGTTCCACCGTAGCCGCATTGGCCGGCGCAGGCGCGCTGGCGCTGGGCCTGGCCGCTGCGCCCGCGGCGCATGCCGACACGCTGTACGGCGCCGTGGCCACCGACGAAGCGCACGCCAAGCTGTATTGGGTCATGCCCGAAACTTCCACCAAGGAAGCGCAGGACGCCGCGCTGGCCAAGTGCAACAAGGCCGGCGGCAAGGGCTGCAAGAGCGTGACCTCATTCTCCGACAGCTGCGTGGCGTTCTCGCGCAATTCGCGCGACGACCTGTTCTGGGGTGCCAGCGTGTCTTCCGAGGTCGCCGCGAAGAAGGCTATCCGCACCTGCACCAACGACAGCGCCGACGGCAAGTGCAAGCTTGCCGTCATGCCCCTGTGCGTTGGCCCCGGCTACAGCGAAGCCGACCTGAAGGCGCCCGACAGCGCCACGCCAGCCCAGCTCGAAGCCCTGTCGGCCAAGCTGGATTCGCGCGGCTACTGGGGCTCCGTGGCCGAGAAGGACTCGGGCCAGCTGACCTATGCCGACGGCTACCCGAGCGAGAAGGAAGCGGTCGACGCCTTGCTCAAGTGGGAAGACTGCGTGGGCTGCCGCACGGTGCTCACCTATACCGACACCTGCGTCGGCATGGCCTGGGGCAAGGGCAGCAAGGGCCGCGGCACCAGCTTTACCGCGAAGAATCCAGATCCGGTGGCCGCGCGCAACGAGGCGCGCGCCACCTGCGACGCCAAGAGCGGCGGCCTGACCTGCGTGGCCTTCGTGCGCTGCTCGGGGCGCGCCTATATCAGCGGTTACAAGGGCGAGGACGAAAAGGCGAATTGATCGCGGCTCTCAGGCCACGATCCGCACAGCGGTGTCGGATGGTGTCAGCGCACGGGTCAGCTTGACCCAATCCGCGCGAGTCAGATGCGGCCGCACCGCGTCGAGCACGGCGGCGTAGACAGGCGCGGGCGCGGCAGCCCGTACGCCTGCCAGCAGTTCGGCGCGCTCGGCGGGCGTCATGGCCGGAACCATCCAGCGCATGATGCAAAGGTTCTCGGCCGGCGGCAGCGATGCCACGATGGCGCCTTCCAGCGCGCGCAGCTCATCGTCGCTGTAGCAAGACCACAATACCTGGTTGTGCTGCGTTTCCTCCACGTGCATATGGGCGAAGTTCTCGCCGACGAACAGCGCCAGTTGCCGGTACAGCAGCAGCGCGGCTTCTGCTTGCGTTGCGCCACAGCCGGCTGCAAGCAGGGCGGAGGCCGCGGCGCGCAAGCGGGCAATTGCCGCAAGGTGTTCGACATGCTCCGCGGCGATGCGCCCGCTGGATCCGGGGCGGCGCGCTTCCATCGCCGCATGCAAAAAATCGTTTTCATGTCCCAGGTGGCTGGCGCAGATGTCGGCCAGCGCCTGCACGCGTTCGCATGCCGCGCGCGTTTCGGCGGGGTCGGCCGTGTCGACGCGGCCCACGGCCAGCAGCGTGTCAAGCATCATGGCGCGCAAGGCCTTGTGGATGCCGACATAGATGTCCATGCGCGGGGGCATGCCGGCGCTGGACGTAGGGAAATACTGGGCTTCGGTATTGCAGTTCATGGTGCTGGCCTTGAAAAGAGGACGGGCGAGGCGGTTGCCGGTTGCCCGGAAATGGCCGGATTCGGTCCGGAAACCGGGCAAGGAAAGTGTAGGAACGCCGCGCTGCGCGCGTTGCTAAGAGTTTGTTAAGCAAGCGCTAAAAAAACGCTAATTGCCATGCCATCCGGGCAGGGGCCTTGGGCTATGATTTCTGGCACCGTCGAGCTTCAACAGCCCAGGGGTTTCCCGCCGTGCCCATACTGCCCGCCGAATGGATCCTGTGCCTGCCCATGCTGCCTTCGCTGCGGCTGGGCAGTTGCGATCGAGACGGCAATCCCCATGTCTGCAGAGCCCTGGCCGCCGATACGCTGCCGGACGGCCGCATGCTGGTGCTGGTGGCGGAAAATGCCGCTCCCCGGGTCGTGGCCGCCATCCGCGAAACCGCGCAGGTCGCCATGCTGGCCACCTCGCCCCGCACGAACCGCACGCTGCATCTCAAAGGCCGCGACGCCCGCGTCGAAGCCGCCTTGCCCGCGCATGCCGAATTGCTGGCATTGCGGCGCAACACGCTGACCCGGGAGCTCGCCGAAGTCGACGGTTTCGCGGGGGCGCCTTTCCTGGACCACTGGTACGGCGTAGCCGTGCACGAATTGGTGGCGTTGCGCTTTACCGTGGCGGGAGCCTGGAACCAGACGCCGGGTCCGCATGCCGGGCAGGCAGTGGAACTGGAGCCTGGCCCATGAGCGCATTGACCCTGCTGGCGGTCCGACGTGTCCTGGATGGCGGCATTCCGCCCACCTTGTGCAGCGTCTCGGCCGATGGCATCCCCCATGTCAATCTGCTGTCGCACGTGGAGTACGTGGATGGCTGCCACGTGGCCTTGACCTTCCAGTTCTTCAACCGCAGCCGCGAGAACATTCTCGCCACCGGGCGTGCCAGCCTGATGGTGGAGGACCCTTGCACCGGGGCCAGCCTGGCTTTGCAATTGCGTTATCTGCGCACCGAAACCGAAGGCCCGGTGTTCGAGCGCCTGCGCGCCAAGCTGGCCGGCATTGCCGCGCATACCGGCATGGAACACGTGTTCCGGCTGCGCGGCGCCGACATCTACGAGGTGCTGGACATCCAGCCCATGCACGCCGGCGCGTCGCTGCCGACGCTGCAGCCGCGCTGCGATCTGGCCGCCGGCGCGCGGGCCGTGTCGGCACGGCTTGCCGAGTGCGACGAGCTTAGCCTGTTGCCCCAGGTCGCCATGGATGGCTTGCGCCGCGATCTGGCGGTGAGCCATGCCATCCTCTGGTTGCTGGATGAGCGGCGCCAGACCCTGTATGCCTTGGCCAGCATGGGTTATGCGCAGCAGGGCGTGGGCGCCGAAGTGCCGCTGGCCGAAGCCGGCCTGGCGGGCGTAGCCGCGCGCGAAGGCGTGGCGCTGCGCATCGGCCATATGGCGCGCATGTACCGGTACGGCCGCACCCTGCACGAGATGGCCAGCGGCTTGGGCCCGATCGAAGGCCTGCCCATCGCGCTGCCCGGCCTGGCCACCCCTTGCAGCCAGTTGGCCGTCCCGCTGCGCGCGCGGGGGCGCACCGTGGGCGCGCTGCCGGTCGAAAGCGAGAGCGACCAGTTCTTCGGGTATGACGACGAGGATGCCTTGGCGGTATTGTGCGCGCAGCTGGCGCAAGCCCTGGTAACGCTGCAAGGCGCCGAGCTGGATGCAGGCGCTCCGCTGCCGCAGGAGACGCCGATCGGGCTGGCGGCGCACCCGGGCGCGCCTCTCAGCCTGCGCTACTTTCCGCGCGACGGCACGGTCTTCATCGACGGGCAATACCTGATCAAGGGCGTGGCGGGAGCGATTCTTTGGAAGCTGGCCTGCGATGCGCAGCGCCACGGCCGCTGGGGCTTTTCCACGCGCGAACTGCGGCTGGCCGGAAGCGCCCTGGGACTGCCCGATGTGCAGGACAACCTGGGCGTGCGTCTGTTGCTATTGCAGCGCCGCCTGGCGGATTGGGGCGGACCCTTGCAGATCCGCAAGCTGCGCCGCGGCTGCTATGAATTGGTGCCGGGCAGGGCGCTGTCGCTGGAATCCGCGGGCGGGGTTCCGGCCTGATTTCCGCAGGAAGTAACTGTGCCTGGCAGGCGATCGCGGCCAGCCATGCGGCGCTAAACTGAAACGTCCAGGGTCCCTCACCATCAATGGAGTTTTTCATGAAAAAGTCCATACGCCCCTGTACCGCGACGCTGCTTTCCCTGTTCTGCCTGTGCGCCGGCGCACAGACGGTAACGCCGCTCAAAGGGCAGTCGCCCCAAACCACCCAGCAGGACATCAGCGCATGCCAGGCTTTGTCAGGCAGCGGCGCCAGCGCCAGCACGAACGATCCTAAATCCGGCGGACGGGTCCGTGGCGCCGCCGCGGGCGCGGCAGCAGGTGCGGCAGTAGCCGGCGTGCGCGGCAATCAGCACGAGGAGGTCTACGACCGGATGAGCGACGACGCCAAGCAGCAGTACCGGCAGAACCAGGCGAAAGACGCGGCGGCGGCAGGGATGGTCGTGGGTGGTTCGCGGCAACGCCAGGACCGCCGCCAGGATCGCGCCGAAGCGTCGCAGCAGAATGCGGCAGCGGCCTCCGCGTACAGCAATTGCATGCAGCAGCGCGGGTATCAAGTGGCGCCGTGAGTCGCGAGGCTTGCAGGGATGGGTGAACGGCACGGGGCCGGGCTGCATTGCGATTGAGAATAAATCTCAGTACAATCCGGCCACTTTCAAATGACTCGCGCCGCATGAGCCGCAACCCTTTGCTGGCGTCCGACACGACACCCGCATCCGCCGACGACAAGAACGGAGATTCCAGCGCGATCGCCAAAGCCTACGCGCGCTGGCGCTTGCCGCTCATGCGCGGCCTGGCGCGGTTCAAGGGCAGCATAGGCAGCGCCGAAGACGCGTTGCACGATGGCGTCGTCAAATGGGTGGCGGCGAATCCCGCGCTGGACTCTTCCGATGAACAGGGCGCCTACCTGCGCAGGACGGTGTTGAACGGCGTGGCGGACGAATTCCGCGAACGCAAGGCAGGCCGGCGCTTGCAGACGGTGTCGCTCGATGAAGCGGAAGAGGGCGTGCAGGCCATGGCGGCGGGCGATGCGGCGTGTCCCATGCGCGCGGCCGCGCATCAGCAACGGCTTGCGCGCCTGGGCGAAGCCTTGCAGGAACTCCCCGAACGCCAGCGTGAAGCCTTTGTGCTGTGCCGTTTCGATGGATTGACTCAGGACGAAGTCGCTGCCCGCATGCAGATATCGCGGCGCATGGTCGTCAAGCATCTGGCGCGGGCCATCGCGTACTGCGAGGTCCGCGTGCACTATGCTACGGTTGCGCAGATGCAGCAATTGCATCGGCCTGCTGGCGGCGATGCCGGCCTGGACAATAACAACAACAGCGACGCTGCCTCGTCATGACCGACCCGTCTTCCTCTGCCTCGCCGGACACGCTTGCCCTGCACGAAGCGGCGGCCGAGTGGCTGGTGCGCCGCCAGGACGCCAGCTGGTCGGACGCCGATGAAGAGGAGCTGCATGCCTGGCTGGCCGCGCGGCCCGCGCATCGGCAGGCCTATTCGCGGGTATCGCGAACCTGGGAGGACCTGTCGCAGGCGCCGCGGCCCGCCTTGGCCTCCGACGCGCAGGCCGTCAACCGTTCATCGCCGCGTTTGCCGCGCCGCGCTTCGCGGAAGGCCTCCGTCCGGCCGGGCTTCTGGGGCGCGCTGTTGGGGCAACCGGGTTTCTCCAAGACCTTCGCCGCCGCCTGTGCGGTGCTGGTGGTGGGCGGCGGCTACGGCTGGTATCGCTGGGACAACACGCCCGGCTACGTACTGAGCGTGAGCACCGCCGCGGGAGAGGTGCGCCAGCTGGACCTGCCCGACGGCTCGCATGTCGCGTTGAATTTCGGCAGCACGCTGGAGGTCCGCTACTACCCGCGGCGCCGCGAGCTGGTGTTGAACCAGGGCGAAGGGTTTTTTGACGTGGCGCCGGACGCCGGCCGGCCATTTACCGTCGATGCCCGCCGCAGCAGGATCACCGTGGTGGGCACGGCCTTCAATGTGCGCAACACGCCAGAGGAAGTCATCGTCAAGGTGTCGCACGGCCGCGTGCGCGTGCAACCCGACCGCGACCAGGCCAGGCCGGAGCTGTCGCTGGGCGCGGAACAAGGCGTGACCGTGGATGCGCGCAACGCCACCCATCAGGCGGTGACGGCGGTGCCGGACGGGGTGGGCGGATGGCGCACTGGCCGTCTGGCGTACCGGCGCACGCCGCTGGGCGAAGTGGCCCAGGAAGTCGCGCAGTACTTGGGCAAGCCGGTGGCGCTGGACAACCCGGGCCTGAAGTCCCTGCCGGTCTCGGGCTTTGCCGCGACCAATGCGCCGGCCGCATTCCTGGAAGCCCTGCCGGATCTGCTGCCGGTGCAGGTCAAGCGCGCGCCCGACGGCGGCTACCTGATCCTGGATCGCTGAGCGTCCAGGCGCCTGCCTGAAAATTATTTTTGTTTGCAGACGGTATGCGGGTTCCCAATCCCGTGCCGCAATCCGTTTACTCCCGCAAGGCCGGTAGCGGCCAACAACGATGGAGCGGGAATGGGACGGGGATTGTTGAAGGACGCGCTGGCTGGCGGCGCGTTGACGGCGGGCATGCAACTCAGGGCCATGCCGGTGATGGTGGCGTGCGCGCTGGCCGCCCTGGCGTCGCCCGCTGCGGTGCACGCGCAGCAGCAGGCGCAGGTGGATTTCAGCATTCCGGCTCAACCGCTGGAACATGCCTTGAGGCTGTTTTCGGAACAGTCCCGGCATCAGGTGCTGTTCGATGAGGCCGTGGTGGCGGGCAAGCGCGCGCCAGCGGTCAATGGCCGCCTTACGCCGCGGGAGGCGCTGGATCAGTTGCTGGCCGGCGCCAACGTGCGCGTGAACAGCGCCAGACCGAACGTGTACACCTTGACGGCCATCGGGCAATCGTCGGGCGATGCGGTGACGCTGCAGTCGGTGACGGTCAGCGGCAGCGGCGTAGGCAATCCGACCACCGAAGGAACCGGCTCGTACACGAGCGACGCCATCACGATCAGCAAGATGACGCAGTCGGTCAGGGAAACGCCGCAGTCGGTCAGCGTGCTCACGCGCCAGTTGCTGGACGACAAGAACCTGACCACCCTGGACGAGGCGCTGGCGCAGACCACCGGCGTGACGAAGACGGCCAGAAACTTCGGCAACCACAAGTTCTCGATACGCGGCTTCACCGTCGACGACAACAACTATCTGGTCGATGGCGTGGCCGGGGTGGTCTATGCCCCGGTAGGCTGGCTGCCCATCGACACCGCGGTATTCGACCGGGTCGAAGTGCTGCGCGGCGCGGCCGGCTTGATGCTGGGCTCGGCGGACCCCAGCGGCGCGATCAACATGGTGCGCAAGCGCCCGCGCGGCGAAGGCCATTTCGAGGGTTCCACCACGGTCGGATCCTGGAACAACTACCGCATGGAACTTGATGGCGGCGGCCCGCTCAACGAGTCCGGCACGGTGCGCGGCCGCCTGGTGACCGCTTATCAGGACCGCCATTACTTCTACGATGGCACGAAGTCGAAATCGCCCCTGGTCTACGGCGTGATCGACGCCGATCTCGGGCGCGACACCACGCTGACGTTCGGGGCGCGCCACCAGGCCACCGACACGGACGGCTATTGGCTGTTCGGCCTGCCGCGCTATACCGATGGCGGCGCGCTGGACGTTTCACGCTCGACCTCGCTGATCCAGGACTGGAACCGGCAGAAGGGCCAGGTGAACGAAGTGTTCGCCGAAGCCGAGCACCGGTTCGACAAGGACTGGAAGCTGCGCCTGTCTCTCAACCACACCGAGGTGGACCTGGACCAGCGCGTGGCCATTCCGATCGGCGGCGTGGATCGGGCGACTGGCGTCGGTTCGAGCTTCTACACCATCTACTTCAACAATGCGCGGGTGAAGAGCGATGGCGTCGATCTGAACACGACGGGCAGTTTCCAGGCGCTGGGCGGCACGCACCAGATTCTGCTTGGCACCAGCTGGTCGCGCCAGCGCGTCAATCAGAAGTCGGCGAATCTGGACAGCGACTCGCCCATCAATGTGTACCACCCGGACCATTCCTCCATCCCTGAGCCGGCGCGTCCAGCGTGGGACAGCAAGGAGACCTCGCAGTTGGAGCAGACCAGCCTGTACGGCAGCATGCGTCTGCAACTGGCGGAGCCATTGCATTTGCTGCTGGGCGGCAAGTTCAGCTGGCTGAAGTACCGGTCCGACGACGGGCTGACGGGCGCGAGAACCCGGGACTATGAGCAGAAGCATGAATTCACGCCCTATGCCGGACTGGTCTACGACCTGGACCAGCAATGGTCGGTCTACACCAGCTACGCCGACACCTACCAGCCGCAGAGCACCTACGTAACGTCTTCGGGCAAGCCGCTGGACCCGTCCATCGGCGCCAATTATGAGGCGGGGGTGAAGGGCGAACTCTACGACGGACGCCTGAACGTATCCGCCGCGGTATTCGCGGTGAAGAAGTCCGGCATCGCCGTGGAGGACATGTCTGCCCCTGGCAACTGCCCGGGTTCGCTGGCCTCGCCCAATTGCTATCGCAACGGCGGCACCCTGCGCAGCAAGGGCTTTGAACTGGAAGCCAGCGGGGAATTGTCGCCGGGCTGGCAGGTGATGGCCGGCTACACCTACGTCACCAGCCGCGACGACGAAGGCGAAACGATCAGCGCGGAAACGCCGCGCCATCTGTTCCGCCTGTCCACCACCTACCAGTTGCCGGGCCGTTGGAATGCCTTCAGCGTCGGCGGCGGCGTGTCGGCGCAAAGCGGCTACTCGTACAAGGCCTACGACGACATGTCGGTGCGGATGGGCGCGCCCGGCCGCGCGGTGTGGGATTTGCGCGCGGGCTATCGCATCAACAAGCACTGGTCCGCCAGCCTGAACGTGGCGAACGTGTTCGACAAGGACTACTACGGCATGGTCAGCCAGATCCGCCGCGGCAACCATTACGGCGAGCCCCGCAACGTGATGCTGACCTTGCGGGGCACGTTGTGACCGGCCGGTTGTCGGTCGGTGATCGCCGCGGCCTGCGGACCCGATTGTGAAAGGGGGATTCCGTCAAAGCATGTCCTGGCTGCACACCTGGTGCGGCCTGACTTGCGGCTGGCTGCTGTGCGCGATCTTCCTGACCGGCACGCTCAGCGTGTTCCGGGAACCCATCACGCGCTGGATGGAAGCGGGGCCGCCGGCCAGCTCCGCCTCTGATGCTGCTGCGGATGCCAAGCAGTGGCTGCCGCGGGCAACGCAGGAGTTGTCGTCCCGCGCCGCGGCTGCTTCCGCCTGGGATATCGCCCTGCCGGCCAGACCCGGCTGGCCCGTGCAGCTGTCCTGGCGCACGGACGATGGCGCGCGCCACGAGGTCTGGCTGGACTCCCGGACTGGCGCGGTGCAGCCGCCGCCCCAGATACGCGAGACCGAGGGCGGCCGGCATTTCATGTCCTTTCACTACACCTTGCACGGCGGCTTGCCGGGCTACTGGCTGGTGGGTTGGATATCCATGTGCATGCTGGTCGCGCTGGTCTCGGGCGTGGTGGTGCACAAGCGCATCTTCAAGGATTTCTTCACTTTTCGCCCGGGCAAGGGTCTGCGCAGCTGGCTGGATGCCCATAACGCCACGGCGGTGCTGACGCTGCCGTTCCTGTTCATGATCGGGTACACGGGACTGGCGTTCTTCTACACCAGCTACATGCCGTGGCCGCTGCATGCGGTGTATGGCGGGGACGCCGGCGCCTATCGCCGTTACCAGGCCGAACTTGCGCCTGCGCTGCCTGCGCCTGGCCTCGCAGGGCCGGGTTTGGGCGGGGTGCCGGATCTGTATCCCTTGCTATCGCGCGCGCGCGAGCTGACCGGGCAGGATGCTGCGCGCATCACCATAGACCGTCCGGGCGACGCCCGCAGCATGGTCCTGGTGTCCGGCCGCAAGCCCTTGGCCAGCGCGGCCCCGCAGCTGCTCACCGATGCCAGCCGCGTCGCGTTCGATGCGGCAAGCGCAGCGGTATTGCAGGTCGTGCCCGCTCAGCACGACGGGTTTGAAGCCAGGCAGGTCCACGAGACGATCGAAGCCCTGCACAAGGCGGATTTCGGCGGATGGACCATCAAGTGGCTGTACTTCTTCAGCGGTCTGATGGGCACCGCCATGATCGCCATCGGTACGCTGTTGTTCTCCATCAAGCGGCGCAGGAAGAGCGAGCATGAGTTCGGCGGGGCCACGGCTCTGGTTTACCGTTGGGTCGAGGCCCTCAACGTCGCCGCGCTGGCAGGCATTGCGCTGGCAAGCATCGCCTACTTTTACGGCAACAGGTTGATTCCGGCGTCCTGGCCCCAGCGCAGCGCCGCAGAGATCCAGTTCTTTTTCGCAGTGTGGACCGCCTCATTGGCCCATGCGTTGTGGCGCCAGCCCCGACAAGCGTGGATCGAGCAGCTGGCAGCAGCGGCCGCGCTATGCGTGGGTTTGCCGGTGTTGAACTGGGCGACCACCGGGCGGCATTTGCAGGCGTATGCCGTGAGCGGGGAGGGGTTGCTCGCGGCGGTGGAACTCACCGCGCTCGTCTTCGGCCTGGCGCTGGCATACATGGCTTGCGCGCTGCGGCGGCATTGGGGGGGCGAGCCAACGGCCGCTGCAGCGCAGCCGCGGAAAGCGCGGCCCGCCGGCGACGGAACCGCGGCACAGCGATGGCGGACCGGCGGCCGCGTGCTGGCGGCCGCCGCGGGCGGCTATCTGGTGTCGGCCCTGGCGATGTCGGCCTTGGCGCTGATTCTGCCGGCCGTGGCCGGCGCGTCGCCGGCTGTGGGCGTACTGACTGGAACGCTATTGAGTTTTGTCGCATATGCCGCGATCGCGGTGGGCGTATTTGGCGCCCGTAGCGCAGGGCGGGCCTGGTCGGCGCTGGCAATGGCGTGCGTGGCGGCTGGGGCGCTGTTGGCGTGGTTGGGCACGTAGAGAGAGGTTGCCGGCCGGGGGGATGGGATTTTAATAATCTTATGATTCTTGCTGGAGCCTTGACTCTAGAGAATGAGGCCTCTTCTTCATTCTCTCCTTGTCCAGGTCGCAGGCTTATTGATCGATAGGCAATGCACTATCGCGGGTGATTTGCGATGTTCGTCAGCGGACCTTGGCAGGGACCAAGGAATCCACCATGAACCAGCATCTCACCCCCATCATGATCGGCATACTGGCCGCCACGCTTCCCGCCTACCCGGTCGTCGGCGTTGCGGCGGAACTCGGCCAGGTGGATGTATCGGATCCAACGGGCGGCACGCAGATGACGTTGGAGTCCGGGGCTACGGTCACCCATGCTGGCGCCGGAGCGGCCATCACTGTCTCTATCGCGGGCAACAAGGTGATCGGGGACGGCATCCGTATCAGCGCGGGCGGAGCAGGCGGCCAGAACACCCCGGGCGTCAAGGCCAGCCAGGGCGGGGCGGCGGAACTGTCCAACGGCAGCGTGCAGACCGTGGGCACCGGGTATTACGCATACGGCCTGCATGCGACGGGCGCGGGCAGTTCGATATCGGCCGTCAATACCGAAATCAGCACCGCGGGCTTGTATTCCCATGGGGCTTACGCGCAGTCGGGCGGAAAAGTCACCCTGAAAGGCGGCAGCGTCTCCCTGGCAAACAACGGCAGCACCGGATTGCGCGCGGAAGGCGCAAACTCCCTCATCACGGCGGAGTCCCTCGATATCACCACGGCCGCCAATAACAGCGCCGCCGTTTATGTCGATAACGGCGGTCGGGTCGAACTGACAGGCGTCAATGCCAGCGTTCGTGGCAATACGATCGCCGCGATGGCCGCGAGAGGCGCCACGTCGACGCTATCGCTCAAGGACACGCACCTCACGGCTGTCTCCGGCAGGGGCATCGACGCGGAAAGCGGGAGGCTAGTGATGGCGGGCGGCTCGGTGACCGCCTATGGCGACGCGATCATGGCGAACAGCGTTTACGGCGTCCCGGGCGGCGCCGTGGAAGTCAGCGATGCGACGCTGTCGAGTTCCAACGGGTACGGCATCAATCTCAACGCGGACGGCGCTTCGGCCAAGCTGCGCGACGTCTCAATCTCGGCCACGCGTTCGTGGGGAGCGGGGATCTGGCTCATCGGCGTCGATAGCGAACTCGACGCCGTCGGCTTGCATATCGACTCCCAGTCGCTCGGTATCGACAACCGGCGGGGCCGCGCGATCCTGCGCGGGGGTTCCATCATCACGCGTGGCAACAATGCGCATGGGCTATATGCGTCGCGCGAAGGGGGAACCCAGGCCACCATAGAAACCTACGGCACGCGGATCCAGACCAGCGGCGCGGGTTCGGTTGGCGCGCTGGCGCGGGTATCCGGCGCCAGCATTTCGTTGACGGACTCCACCATCGAAACCGAAGGCGTCGTGGCGCACGGACTGTTTTCCAGCGGAACCAACTCGAAGGTCAGCGCGACAGGAACCGTCGTGCGCACTAGCGGCGTCGACGCCACGGGCCTCGCCATGAGCAACCGGACCATCGTGATGCTGGACAGCACGCAGCTGAGTACCCAAGGCGTCGACGCATTCGGGATCTGGAGCTACGTGACGGGCGATGACATCACCAATACGCTATTCCTCACGAACGGCAGCCGCGTCGACACGCAGGACGCCACGGCGTTGCTGGTCACTGGCGGCAACCATGATTTCACGCTGCGCGACGCGCAAGTCACGGCGCGCCGTGGCGGTGTCGAGGACGGCGGCTTGCTTCTGCACGCGCGGGCGATCGATGTCACCAGCGGCGGCAATACCACGACCATCGAAGCGGGGCAGGTCAACCTGGACGCCGCTGGCTCCACCCTGGTCGGTGACATCCTGGCCGACAGCGGCGTAGTGGACGTTGCGCTCAAGAACTCCAGCGTGTTGACCGGCGCGCTCATCTCCCGCGGGGGCCGAATCAATAGTCTGGGCGTGGACGCCACCAGCACCTGGAACGTTCGGGGCGATTCTTCCTTCGGCGTCCTGAACAACGCGGGCACGGTGAGTTTCGTCGCACCCGACGCGCACGCGGGCTTCAAGACGGTGACCGTCAACGACTACGCCGGCGGCGGCACGCTGGTCATGAACACTCGGCTGGGCGATGATAGTTCCCTGACCGACAAGCTGGTGATCGACGGCGGTTCCACCTCCGGCACCACGGCCATGCGTATTGTCAACGCGGGCGGCGCGGGCGGGCAGACCACGCAAGGCATCCGGCTGGTGGAAACGATCAACGGAGGCACCACCACGGCGGAAGCGTTTCGCCTGGACGCCGGGTCGACGGGCTACCGCGCTAGCGCGGGAACCATCGCGATCAATGGCTATGACTACAGCCTGGTGCGCGGCGGCGCCAATGGCGTGGCGTCAGACTGGTACCTGACTTCCGTCTATACGCCGGGCGGCGAGGTCGACCCGGAAACGCCGGAGCCGCCGATCACGGATCCAGGCGGCGAGGTCGACCCGGAAAAGCCGGAACCGCCGGTCACGGAGCCCGGCGGGCCGGTGGCGCCGCCCGAGATCACCCCGCCCGGCGGCGAGGGCTACGTCAACGTCTCGCCGGAAAGCGGTGCGTACCTGGGCAACCAGTTGGCGGCGACGCGGATGTTCATGCACAGCCTGCATGACCGCGCGGTGGCTCGGATCCCGTCGGCTAATGATGCGACGGATAAAGCCGGCAATACGCTCTGGGCGCGCGTGAAAGGTAGCCACGACAGCGGGCTGCGCATGACACAGGGCAAGGTCGACGTCGACACGGACAGCTACGTCATGCAGTTGGGCGGCGATGTGCTGCACGCCCGCGCGGGTCAGGACGGCGTCATGTTTGCCGGCGTGATGGCGGGTTACGGCGATGCGCGGGCGAACTCCACGTCGCGGCTCATGCTGCCTGGCTCGAACTCGTCCGTGAACGCGCGAGCGCGGGGCAAGGTTACGGGCTACTCCGTCGGCGTGTATGCCACGGCCTACGCCAATGATGTCACCCGCCTGGGCGCCTATGCGGACTCCACGCTGCAGTACGCCCGCTACTCGAACCAGATCAGCAGCGAACTGGGATCGGCGCGCTATCACGCCCATGCCTGGATGGCTTCGGTCGAAGCAGGCTATGCGGTGCGGCCGTTCGCGCCCGGTTCGGCCCTGGCCGCCGTGGTGGTCGAGCCTCAGGTTCAAGTCGCCTACACCCGGTACGACGCCGAAGACGCCAGGCTGCCGGGCATGAAGCTGGAGAGCGGCAGCGCGAATTCAGTGACCACGCGGGTCGGCGCGCGCGTTTATCCTCTGGGCAAGTCCGAGGCTGGGGCGACGATGCGTCCGTTCCTGGAGGCCAATTGGCTGCACAATACAGGCACCCCGCAGGTCGCGATCGGTGACGGGCGCTTCAGCGTCAAGCCGTTGCGCGACGCGGCTGAGTTGAAGATGGGAGCCGAGGGCAGGATAGGCAAGTCCCTTTATCTGGCGGGCCAGGTGTCTGGCCTGGCCGGCAGCGGCGACCAGCGCGGGATAGGCGGGATGTTGAACGTGACCTATCGCTGGTAAGGGCCGGTCAGCGTCAAGCAACGCCCGGTTGCGCGGTGAGCGCAGCCGGGCGTTACGCGTGGACGGGCGGGACAGCGCTCAGGCGAATCCTTGTTCGTCGGCGTAGCGCAGCAGTTCGGCGTTGCTGTCGATGTTGAGCTTGCGCATGGCCGACTGCTTTTGCGTGCCGATGGTTGCGACGGACCGGTTCAGCCGGCGCGCGATCTCCGTCACCGACAGCCCCAGCGCGAACAGGCGCACCACTTCGAGTTCCTTGGGCGACAGGCTCTTGGTGCGGCCAGCGCCTCCCATCGTCACATCATTCTGGCTGAGCCGCTTGTCGACGCCGGCCGACAGGATCGTCTCTGCTCCGGTCATGGCGCGTACGCATACCGCCACCAGCTTGTCGATGGGTTCGTCTTTGCCGACGATGCCCGCCACGCCCAGTTGCCGCAATTGGCTGAGAATGCCGCTATTGGTCAGCATCGTGAAGACCACGATCGGGATCTGCGGAAATTGGCGCTGCAGGCGCTCGATGAGGCGCAGGCCGTCCTCGTCCGCTGCGTCGGACTGCATCGTGAAGTCGGTCACGATCAAGTTGCAGGGGTGGTTTTGGGCCGCCGCAAGGAGTTCCAGTCCGGAGCGGGCAGTCGCCACGACGCTGAAGCCCGGAACCCCGTTGAGAGATTCGGCCACGGCAAGCGAGATGATCGGATGATCATCGGCGACGATGATACGTACATCCTGTGCAGATAAAGGCTTGCTCATGAATGGGCTATCGAATGGCGCGGCTTCCGAAGCCATCCAGGCTTCCGAGTGTGTTCATTTTAATCCAAGTTCCTGCCGGGACACGGCGAAAACGGGTTTAGATTTCCGCCAGCATGCGTCGCAGCGCGCCGGCCAGGGCTTGGGCTTCGCTGAACGTCACCGCGTTCAGTCCTTCGTTGTGCAGCGCCGCTTCCAGCGCCTCCAGCCTGCGGGTCAGCGCTGTCATGTGCACGACGCCGACCGCGCCCCGGATGCGGTGCAGCGTCTTTTGCAGCAGGTGCAGGTCGCCGGCCGCCAGTGTCTGCTCCAGCTGCTCCAGATCGTCCTGCATCGTAGTGATGAAAAGCGCGCGGAACTTGATGGACGCCGGGGGCGGCGTGCTGGCTGCCGCGGGAAGCAAGCGGGTCATGGCCGTCGCGATGCCCGAAGCGCCGGCGTTGCGGTGCTGCAGATGGCGGCGCAGCGTGCGCAACTCGATAGGCTTGACGAGCCATGACGTCATGCCTGCATCCAGGCAGCGCTCTTCCTCTTCGCGCATCGCGTTTGCCGTGACGCCGATGATAGGGACCTTGACGCCTTGGGCGCGCAGTTCGCGAGCCAGGTCGTAGCCGTTCATGCGGGGCATGTTGACGTCGGTCAGCAGCACGTCGTAGGTTCCCAGTCCCCAAAGCGTCAACGCCTCGGCGCCATTCGGGGCCACTGTCGCGGTACAGCCCAGCTGTTGCAGTTGATTCTGCAACGTCGCCTGATTGATCGGGTTGTCTTCGGCGACCAGGACCCGCAGCCCCAAAGGCGCGAATATGATCGCTTCCGCAGCGCCAGGCGGCGGTGTCAGCTGGCCCCGCAAGGCGCCCAGGATGCCGGCGGCGATCTGATCCACGCCGGGTATGACCCGGATGGTGCGGGCGGAGGGCGCCTTGACGCCAGCGGCCGCCAGCACGTGGTGGCCGGCCCAGTCCAGGGCATCCAGGTCGGGTCCGCTGAACAGCACGTCCAGCAGCACCTCGTCGGGCGCGCCCAAGGGCAGGGGGGCCGGAGCGGGGGCGGCCTGCGCGCCCCAGAGATTCAGCCACAGGCAAACGTTGTCGGTCAGCTCGCGATTGGGGCTGCGCACCAGGACGCGAGCGCCGCGCAGATCGGGCGTATCGAGCGGCCGGCCGGGTACGGTCCGCAGCGGCAACTCCAGCGAAAAGCTGCTGCCCAGCCCCAGTTCGCTGGTCACCCGTATCTCGCTGCCCATCAGCTTGGCCAGGCGCGCGCAGATGGGCAGGCCGATCCCCGTGCCTCGCACCGTATGCGATGCGCCATCGATCTGGTAGAAGGGCACGAAGAGTTGGGTCTGTTCGTCCTTGCCGATGCCGATGCCCGTGTCGACGACCTGGAGCGTGAGGGTCGTTTGGTCGGCCGCGGCGCCTGCAACCTTCAGGCGTGCGATCACATGCCCCGATTCGCTGAATTTGATGGCGTTGCTCAGCAGGTTGCCCAGTATCTGCCGGATTCGGGCGGCGTCGCCCGTCACCCAGGGCGGCACGTCGATGTCCACGCAACAGAACAGCAGCAGGCCCTTTTGCTCGGCCATCGCCGCATAGGAGCTGGTGCAGCTCTGCACCAGTTCACGAGGGTTGAACTCCGTGGACTCCAGCACAAGCTGGCCGGCTTCGATCTTGGTGATGTCCAGGATGTCGCTGATGAGCTGGAGCAGGATCGCCGACGAGCTTTGCATGCGCTCCAGATGCTGGCGTTGTTCGCGGTCCAGCTGCGTCAACCCCATCAGTTCCAATGTCCCCAGCACGCCATAGAGCGGCGTGCGGATTTCGTGGCTCATGGTCGCCAGGAACGTGGACTTGGCTTCGCTGGCCTTATCCGCTTCCCGCTTGGCCTGTGCCAGCGCGCGTTCTATCGATGCCCGGGCGCTGATGTCGGAAAAGGCGCACAGCACGACATCCCGGTTGTTGTAGCGCGTCGGTGCATAGGCGACATACAGCGGGCGGCCGTCGGCGGCATGGAAATTGGCGATGGTTCCCGGCGCGGTCGCCGCCAGCACCTGGCGCAGCAGCAGATTGGCCTCCGGCGTGTTTTCCAGCGGCTGGCCGGCTTCGACGCCCAGCCATTGCAGCGCCAGGCCGTTGCCGAACACGATGTCGCCCGTGGGACGCGCCAGCAGGCAGAGCGCAACGGGCGCGGTCTCGATCAGCGTGCGACTGAATTCTTCTCGTTCGACGATTTTGTGCTGGGCATTCTGCGCAGGCGCGATCACGCTGCGGTTGAACCAGCGCACGAAGGCAAAGCCGCCGCCCAGGCTCAAGAGCAGGAGCAAGGCGGCGGTGATCGGCAGCCAGAGATTGTCCTGGAAGAAAACGGGATAGTCGACCCGATACACGCCGGTCCAGACGCCGGTCGAGTCGGTGGTGCGCAGCACCAGCCCGTCGGCCGTATAGTGCAGCCCGTTCTCGCTCACCCTTGGACGGTCGCCGTCGCCCAGCAGTATGCCGGCTTCGCGGTGCGACAGCCAGAATCCGCCGTACAGGGGCCGGCTCATCGCTTTTTCAAAGATGCTGATGCGGTGGTGGCTGAGCAGCGTGGCGGCATAGATCGCGGGCGTTGTCCCCGGTCTGCCGCTCCATGCCGATGGCGGGACGTTGGCGTAGATCATTCCCAACATGCTGCCCGGCAGCTCTGCCGTACGGAACCAATGAATGCGGCCCGCGCTGGCCGGCCCCGGCAAGCCGGGCAGATCCTGATCGATCAGGCGTTGCTGGACCGCATCCAGTTGGCGTAGTTCCGCGCGTATGGCGTCCGTGGCCGCCAGGAAGTGGCGCGGGGTCAGCATCTCGTAGCCGGACGGCGCGTCGACCGCCGGGACGCTGAGACTGATGCTGTCGTTCTGGTTGACCAGGAAACTGGTGGACGCGGGGAAATAGGACGACGCCCAGTAGGTGGAGTAGAAATTCGCCAGATAGCCGCCCAGGCCCGCCAGCCGCCGGCCGGCCGTGGGACAGTCGGACGGGTCCCCGCATGCCAGGGAGAACGCCATTTCGGCGCTGCTGTGCTGCCCATCGAGGAGCTGCATGCCGAAGCGTTCGCGGACGCTCGTTGCATGCAGGGAAATCGTGGTGGAAGTGTTTTCGGCAGGCAGCGATGGGCTATGCGAGCGCAGCTTGTTCAGGAACTGTTCCTGGGCATGGACATAGCCGATGAGTATGGTGAAATCCAGGTTCAGGCGTTCGCGCTCTTGTTCGATGATGCGCTGCAGGCCCCAGAAAAGCGCGCTGCCCAGCACCAGCACCAGGGGCAATATGCCGAACAAGGCCAGGTTCAACCAGCGCGAGGTGCGCGTAATCCTGCCGAATGGCGTGTCCTGCAAGGGCATGAACGGCTTCCTCAACGTTAGGATGGGTTCATCGCCTGGCGCTCCAGGGCCAGCAGATTACTGAAGGCATCGGCGTCGACCGCGGCGGAAATCAGAAAGCCCTGTGCGCAGTCGCAGCCGATGCGCCGGAGAAACTCAAGGTCCTTGCCGGTTTCAACGCCCTCGGCCGTGATCTGGAGCCCCAGCTGCCGTCCCAACTGAACCGAAGACACGAGCGCGGCGGCGCGGCCTTCGTCGCCGGCGGCGCCGCTGACAAAGGCCCGGTCGATCTTCAGCTCGGTGAACGGAGTGCAAATCAAGCTGTACATGGAGCTATATCCTATGCCGAAATCGTCTTGTGCCAAGCCGAATCCTTTCAGCCGCAATCTGCTTGCGCCCATATAGTATTGGCCTTGGACCGTGGTTGTCTCGTCTTCCAGCAATTCAAAAGAGATTTCCTGCGGCGCCACGTCCGCGGCCAGCACGATGCGCTCGAGTTCGTCGGGCAGGTCCGGGTCGTCCAGCAGCTGGGTCGGCAGGTTCACGGATACGGGCATCCGGTATCCCTCCCGCCGCCAACGCGTGTAGGCTTCCAAGGCGTCTCCCAGCATCCGCAGGAGCAGCGCGCGGTCCAGCGAGTGGCGCCTCACCGCGGACAGGAACGATCCTGGCAGCATGAATCCGAATTCGGGGTGCTGCCACCGGACCAGCGCTTCGGCACTGACGATGCGGCCGCTGGCCAGCGCTTTCTTGGGCTGGAACCAGGCCCGCAGCTGCCCCTGCCGCAAGGCGTGTTCGAGGGTTCCGCGGTCGAACAAGACATCGGTATTGGCCAGCGAGGCCGGAGCGCGCGGTTCGGTTCGACTTTGCCGCAGTTGGCTGGTCAACTGCCGGGCGTGATCCGCCGTCAGCGGTTTCGCAAACGTGCCCAGCACCGCCAGGCCTTTTTCCTTTGCCATCAACGCCACGCTGTTCATGATGCGGCGCGGACACGCAGACACGATGGCCAGCATGGGATTGTGGTGCAGCGTGGCGAGCCGGTCGATGAACTGAACGCCATCCATGCCCGGCATGTTCAGGTCGATCAGCACGAGGTGATAGGGCGCTACGCCGATCATCTCCAGCGCGGTTTCGGCGGATGCAGCGACGTCCGCGGGGGCGAATCCGGCGGCTTCCAGCAGCGTCGTCATGTGGACGCATTGGAGGGGGTGGTCTTCCACGACCAGAATCCTGTAGTCGGCGAGCTGCTTCATCATGAGACTTCCTTAAGGGCAACGAGGGTTTGGCGCAATGCGTCTATGGGCAAGGGCTTGAGCAGGACCTTGGTCATGCCGACGGCGGCGCTGCGCCGCAGGTCTTCGGTGAATGCGTTGGCCGTGATACCGACGACGGGGCGGGTATAGCCCTGGCTTCGGAGGGCCAGAGTCAGTTCATGACCGTCCATCTGGGGCATCTGGAGATCGGTCAGGATGGCGTCAAAAGCGGTCACGTCCGGACGGGCCAAGGCTTCGCGGCCGTTGGCGGCCAGAACCACGGTGCAGCCCAGATGTTCCAGCTGCTCCCGCAAGATATGCTGGCTGACCAGGTTGTCCTCGACTACCAGCAGGCGCATGTCCAGAACCTCGCGCACGGCCTTGGTTTCGAGGGATTCCTTGGCCGCCGCGCCATCCTGCGCCTGGCGCACCGCGGCGGCGATATCGGCCAGGCTGTAGGCGTTGGCCATCCAGCTGCTGCGCGCCTGGTCCTGGCGGGGTAGCGTGCCGGGAGGGCATGCAATTACCCGGGCGCCTGACCAGTGCGACGGGTTCGGGACCCGCGGCCAGGCATCCACCAACACGCCGGCTTCCGCCTGGTTGTGGTCTTCGGCTTGGTAAGGCAGGGCCAGGGCGCCCCAATGGCGCAGCCAGTGGCACAGGTTGTTGACGACTTCGTTCACGGCGCCGCGCACGAAGACCGGCGTGGCGTCCAGGCGGACCCTCGTGTCATCGCGGACGCCGCCGGCCAATGGCAGCGTCAGGTCCAGCGATATGCTGGTGCCGAGGCCGGGCTCGCTGACAGCTTGGAGCGATCCGCCCATCATCTCCGACAGGCGCGCGCAGATCGCCAGTCCCAGTCCGGTGCCGGGGACAGCGCCGGACTGGCCCGATTCGGCGCGATAGTAGGGTTCGAACAACTGGGTGTGGTGTTCCGGTGGAATCCCGACACCCGTGTCCGCCACCTGGAACCTCAGCGTCGCGGTCTCCGTGCCGCTGCGCAAGACCCGCAGGCGCAACACGATTTGGCCCGAATCCGTGAATTTGATGGCGTTACTGACCAGGTTGTTGAGTATCTGCCGCGTGCGGGTAAGATCGCCCAGCACCGACGCAGGCGCTTGCACGTCGGCCACCGCATAGAGGTGCAACCCCTTGCTTTCGGCGCGCGCGGCATAGCCGCTGACCACGGCGTCCAGCAGCTCCGCCGGAGAGTAAGCCTCTGACTCCAGCTCCAGGTAGCCGGCTTCGATGCGGGACAGGTCCAGCGTGTCATTGATGGTGCGCAGCAGCGTCGATGAGGACTGCTGCATGGTTTCCAGGTATTGGCGCTGTTGGTTGTCGACCGCCGTCAGGCCGAGCATTTCCAGCGTGCCCAGGATGCCGAACAAGGGCGTCCGGATTTCGTGGCTCATGGTCGTCAGGAACACGGTCTTGGCGTGGTTCGCGGCGTCGGCATCGAGCTTGGCCCGCATGATCGAGCGCTCTACCTGCTTGAAGGGTGTGATGTCGTTGATGCCGCACAACACCACCTCCTGGCCGCGATAGGTGATGCCGGCAAACGTGATGTGGACGTTGCGGCCGTCCTGCAAGGCGTACTCGCGCGTCGAATTGAGGCCGGCGGAGGTGGCCGCGCTGCACAGCAGGCCGGCATCGCTGAGCAGCCATTGGCGGGCCAGTTCATTGGACAGGATGAGCTTGTGGTCGGCGCGCCGCAGCAGGCACAGGCCCACTGGCGCCACCTCGACGAGCTTGCGGGTGAGCGACACGCTGTCGGCCAAGGCTTCGTATTGCTGGATGGCCGGCGCGATCAGTGTTTTCTTGATATGCCTCGCGCCAAGGACCACTGCCGCTAGCAGTAGGACCGCGGCGGCCAGTGTCGCCTGGACCGCAACAGCCGTGTTGCCGAGAATGCGGCTGATTGGCGTGTGGTAGACCAGCCGCCAGCCTGCCGCGCCGACGGATTTGTTCAGCACCACATACTCGGGCAGCAGCCCGGGTCCCCACCAGCCGAAGGAGTCCGCTTGCGCGTCGCGCGGGCTGGACATGGCCAGGAACGAGGCGGCCGGACTGTGCAGCACGGGTGCGCCGTCCTGGTCGTACAAGGCGTAGCTGCCGCCGATCAGGGGCGACAGATCGATGGCGGCATCGATATCCACCACTTCCAGGCCGATCCACCCCGAGTCCGGTGCGGTGGAATCCATGGGCGTGTACAGGTACAACCGGTTTGTCTGATCCATCGGCGGCCTGAGCCAGACGATCGGATGGCGGCCGGCGGGGTCCAGGCTGGGATCGGCTGCCGCCAGCGCGCGCGCAATCCAGCGCTGCTTGGCCGGGTCCATCTCGTTCTGTTCATGTCCAGGCAGCGGCACCAGCAGGGAGGTCTGGCCCGTGCGCACCGAGCTGTACAGCAACTGGGTATGGACAAGACCTACGTCGTTCAGGTCGCGGGGAGTGAGGATCAGGGCCCAGTCGTAGGCGTCCTGCTCTTCCTGCAGCGGAAACACCTCGATCTGCCGCGTATTGCCAAAGAAGCGCGGTGTCTGGGAGACCGGCGCGCGGTCCGAGTTGCGCACCGCGGAAGAGGACAGGGAGCGCAGCAGGATCTCCCGTTGGTCGAAAAAGAGCTGCGCGGTGTAGGCCGCGGCATTCATCTGGCGGCGATAGGCCGAAACGGTGTCGCTGAAGGCCCAATAGAGGGAGAGGGCCGCCGCGGCCCCAATGCACGCCAAGAGCGCGAGGGCGAACAGATGCAGCAATAGTGTCGGCCCTCTGAGGGGGACCTCGACATTGTCATGCGAGAGGGGTTGGGATTCCTGGACGGGCATGAGCCCATCGTAGAAACGGGGGGCGGCACGGAACATCAAAAGATTTTGAAAATGCTGGCCGCCGTCCTTCAGACTCGCTCTGGCGCATCCGAACGGGGGGCGCTTCCAGGACCTGGAGAATCAGAATCTTATGATGGGAGCGCCTTGCGGCGGTCCGTACTCTGGCGCCAGCAGGCTGAGCGCCGTTCCCGCGCCGGCGGAATCACAGAAAACACGCATGAACGTCAACGATAGGACCGAAGCCACGCCATGCCCGGGCAGTTCGCTGAAGATTCAGCCCATTCTGGACGCAAGCGGCGCCGTCTGCGAAATGGCGCTGGCGGGGGATTGGATGAGCCGCCAGCCCACGGGCGCATCGCACGCAGCCGCGGCATCCGCGTTGCGGGCCGCGTGCCGCATTCTCCAGGAGAGCGGCAGCCTGGCGCCGTTGACCATGGACCATCCGCTCAACGTGCACGCGGGGAGAGGCCTGGCCGAACAGCTTTGCCTCGATCTGCGCATAGCGGAGGTGGGTAGCAACTTGCTGCCGGATGGGCCCCTGCTCCGGGAAAGGCCGCAGCCGATTTACCCGAGCGTGCGCGTTGTGTTCAATATCCCGTTGAGCAGTCGCGTCGCCGAAGGCGCCGAGTTCTTCCGGCGCTACGGTGATTTCAAGGCCACGCTGCGCGTCCGCCTTCTTCCCTGTAGCCGGGCCGGCGCGCCCACGCCATTCGGCGTCCTGCGCGCGGTGGGCCTGCGCGTGGATATTCCCGCGGGCATCAGCCAGGTCGATGCGTTGCAGGAGCAGTTCTTCAGCTTGCTCGGGCACGCGTCCAGAAAGGGCGTCAAAGTGCTGGCAAGCAGGATCCGGACCATCGAGGACTTCAATTGGCTGCGGTTGCAGCCTGATCTGCGATTTCAGGGCGACGTGCTGTCCACCGCCTTGAGCCTGTGCTACGTACGGCATTGGCTGTCAGGCGCCGGCGCCGACTGGCGCGCATTCCGGATGGGAGAAAAGGTCGATCCGGCCCGCTCGGCGCCCGACCTGGCGCCTAGCGACGGCTAGCGCGCGTGGCGCGGCATCGTCAGGATTCCGCGGTTGCCGGTCGTCCCGCGTTGCCCAACCGCAGCTGCATCAACTCCAGCAGCGCCCGCACCCGCGCAGTCACCGAATGGCGATGGCTGTATGCCCCCAGCAGTTGCAGCGGCGCCGGCCGCAAATCCAGCGGCACCTCCACCAGGCGGCCCGCGGCAAGGTCTTCCTGGCAGCCAAAGGCCGTCAGTATCGCGAAGCCTATGCCTTGGCGCGCGCCCGCGCCCGCCAGTTCGCCACTGTTGACGCGGTAGCGGCTGCGGACCGGCACCTTGACGATTTCGCCGGCGGCGTCGACGAATTGCCAGGGCTGGCCTTTCAGCGCGCTCAGGGTGGTGATGCAGGGCAGGGACTTGAGTTCCCGCACGTGGCGAGGCGTTCCGGTCTGCGCAAGCAGGCTGGGCGCCGCGACCACGATGCTGGGCAGGGTGGCCAGTTCACGCGTGATGAAGGCGCTGTCGTCCTGCCGGCCGCGATGGAAGACGATGGCCAGGTCCACGTCTTCGTCCCGCAGTGACTCCAGCCCGCTCATGCGCGTATCGCATTCGAGTTCCACGCCGGGGTGCAGGCTGCAGAACTCGGCAAGGATGGGGGCCAACAATCTGGGCGCTTCGCCCGGCATGCACATTTTCAGGGACCCGCGCAGCTCGCGTTGCACCGCGCCCAGCTCTTCTTCGGTGGCGAGCAAGGCGTCGAGCAAGGGCTTGGCGCGTTCGTATAACAGCCTGCCGGCTTCCGTCATGCGCAGATGGCGGGTGCTGCGCTCCAGCAGGCGCACGCCCAGCCGGCGTTCCAGCGACGCGACGTGACGGCTGACATTGGATGACGGCAGCGCCAGCAGGCGGGCCGCGCCGGCGAAGCTCTGTTCGTCGACGACCGCCGCATAGACGCGGACGGTGTTCAGGTCGAGGGCGTCGCGCATGATTATCCCGGTTGAGGTAATGAATAGGCCCATTTTGGCATGCTAGTTATCGAAAGTGGCGGACTCTAAGATGCCCCCATCGCCCGATGTAGCGCCGCCAGCGGCGCGTCGAGGCGGGCATTGAAGGAGAGCAAAAGCGTGGAAATCGGAATACTGGGCGGCGGCATTGCGGGCTTGAGCGTGGCGTTGGCGTTGCGCCAGCAGGGGCACAGGCCGCGCGTGTACGAACGCAGGTCGCATCCCGCGACCATGGGGGCTGGCGTGACGTTGTGGCCCAATGCGGGCTTTGTGCTCAAGGAGTTGGGGCTGTTGCAGGACATCGCGGCAGTAAGCGGCCGGCCGGCCGCGATGCGCCGGCTGGACGCGGCAGGCAATCCGCTGGGAGGCCTGGATATCGCGCTGCTGGACCGTTTGATGGGACACCCGACCCATACGGTATTGCGCAGGGATCTGCAGACGGTGCTGCTGGACGCTGCCGCGGCGGCCGGCATCCCTGTGGCGTACGGGCATCGGGCGGTGACGATCGAGCCGGACGGAGACGGCCGGGCGGTGGCGCGGTTCGAAAACGGGCTGAGCATCCGCCCGGACCTGCTCATCGGCGCCGACGGTCGCATGGATTCGGTGGCGCGCCGCTATGTCGCGGGCGATAACGCGCCGGTCTACCAGGGCTTCGTGAACTGGATAGGCGTGGCGCAGGCGGATGACGCGCTGGTCGATGAAATCGCCATCCGGGACTATTGGGGCGCGGGCGAGCGCTTTGGCGCCGTGGCGGTGCGGCCCGGGCTGGTCTATTGGGCGGGGGCGCAGGCGCGGCCCTTGCGCGCGACGGCGCCTGCCACGGACCCGCGCCAGGAGGTAGAGACCTTGTTCGGCGGGTGGCCTGAGCCTGTCGCCCGCATCATCCGCGCAACGCCGGCGCATGCGGTCCATCTGATCTCCGTGCATGATCATGAACCCCAGAAAATCTGGAGCCGGGACAACGTGCTGCTGGTGGGCGATGCCGCGCACGCGCCCTTGCCTACCTCGGGGCAGGGCGCGTGCCAGGCCCTGGAGGACGCCTGGCACCTGGCCCGATGCCTGGACGGCGGACACGATGCGCTGGAGGCGGCCTTGCTGCGCTTTGCGCAGCTACGCGCTCCCAAGACCGCGCAGCTGATCGAGCAGGCCAGGGTACACGCGCGCGGCCTGTTCGCCGCCGATCCCGAAACCTGCCGCATGCGCGATGAACGCGCCAAGGCCTCCGACCCCGTACGCGACGCGCAGGCCTTGGCGGCAGGGTGGGCACAGGGCTTGCCGATGACGGGCGGCGCACCGGACGCCTTGGGGCGCGATGCGGGCTTCGGCAGCCGGTATCGGGACTGAACCAGCCCCGGGCACGCGGCTTGCTGAGCGGACTGTCCGCTAGGACTGGACGCAACACCATGCCGAGCACCAGCATTCCCCGACGTCAGCAAGCCCGGGAGGGCGCGCGCCTGAGCCGGCCACTCCTTAGCCGGCCGCACCGCGCGGCACGCACCGGCCGAGCCTCAGGCGGTGGCGCCTCAGCCGGCCGCGCCAACCCCATCTCCCGGTTCTTCGACCATTTCGCCGCGCACGTGACCAGATGGGTGGGTTCGCCAATCGCCTTCGGGCTGGCGCTGATCGCCGTGATCATCTGGGCCGCGACCGGCCCGGCCTTCAGGTATTCCGAAATCTGGCAGTTGGTGATCAATACCGGGACGACCATCGTGACGTTCCTGATGGTGTTCCTGATCCAGCAGAGCCAGAACAAGGACAGCGAGGCGCTGCACCTGAAACTGGACGAATTGCTGATCGCGCTCAAGGGCGCGGACGAAGGGCTGGTCGACGCCGAGCGCCTGGACGAAGACAAGTTGCTGGCGCTGGCCGCGGCCTGTACCGCGCGCGCCCGGCAAGAGCGGCGCCGCAAACGCGCCAGGAGAGAACCATGACCGAAATCGGACCGTCGGTGCGCAAGGGACAGTATGGCGGCCCCCTTGCGCGGGAAGAATTCCGCCTGCGCTTCATGCGGCGCTTCTACGATCCAGCCTTCCAGACCGAGCGCGCCGCCCTCGAGCGCCTGGAGGCGATCGCATGGGATGCCTACGAAAACGGCCGCAAGGCGCCCCTCACGGCCAAGGCCGGCCCGGATTACGCGGACCCTGATTACGACCTGTCCGTGGAGTGGCAGGAAACCCGCGACCGGCTGGCGCGCGCCGCAGCAGTGCAGCGCGATCCGGCCACGCCGTCTCGTGTCCTGGTGATCGTCGGGGCCGCGCGCAATGACGGCACCTGTCCGGGGGAGGCTTCCAAGAGCTGGCGGCTGGCGCGCATCGTCCTGGATGAACTGCAAACAGCGGGCCTGCAGACGGATCTGCTGGATCTCAGCCGCCTGGTTTCCGAGTACGAGTACCGCATCCATCCCTGCAAGGGCTGCGTGTCGACCGCGATGCCCTTGTGCCATTGGCCATGCAGCTGCTACCCGAACCACTCGCTGGGACAGTCCAATGACGCCATGGCCGGCATCTACGAGCAATGGGTCGCGGCTCATGGCGTGATCCTGCTGGCGCCCACGTATTGGTACCAATCGCCCAGCCCTTTGAAGCTGATGATAGACAGGCTGGTGTGCGCCGACGGCGGCAATCCCGATCCCACGCTGACACGCGGCAAGGATCCGCTCAAGGCCAAGCAGGTAGAGCTTGCCGGTTGGCCATACCCCAAGCATCTGGCCGGCCGCGCCTACGGCCTGGTGGTGCATGGAGACGTGGCCGGCATCGAGGCGCAGCGGCGCGGCCTCGCCGATTGGCTGGACTGGATGGGGCTGATGGATGCCGGCGCGGCCTCGCGGCTGGACCGCTACATCAGCTATTACCGCCCGTATGCCACCAGCCACGACGATCTCGACCGGGACCAGGCGGTGCAGCAGGAAGTGCGCAATGTGGCGCGCGCCATGGCCAATTTCCTGCCGCGCCTGCGGCGCGGCGAATTCGAGGGACTAGGCCAGGGCATCCGTGACCCTCGCCCCAAGTAAACCGCAGTAGCATGAAAGCAGGATTCGACAGGAGGCCCTATGGAACACGCCAGATGGGATTTCGAGCTCGAGCGTCCGGTTGAGCAACAGGGCAGCTGGAGCATTGCTTACGTACTGGTTCCGCCGGCGGCGGGCGCGCCGCAAGAGCGTATTGCCGTCGAAGAGCGCTTCGCGTCGGCCCAGGTTGCGATCGACGAAGCGACGCGGCTGGCCCAGATCCACCTCGCGGACCTGAACGGCGATACGGCGTCTTTCGAGAAACCGACGGACACGGAAGTGCCGTTCGGCAAGAATCCGCGCTTCTGATGCCTCTTGCGCTGGCTTGGTGGCATGGCGCTTGCTGATACAGGGCCGCGGCGGATTTCGCCGCATTTCCTGATAGGTGCCGCGATGCCCCAGATCCAATTCGAGTTGGCCTTGCATCCGATAACGATGGCGTCCGTGCCGCCGCCCGGGACTGCGGTCCACCGGCCGCCGCCGGTGAACCCGGACGACGCCAGTGACAGCGCTCAGGGCGACGAGGTGCCCGACGAGGACATCGAACCCGCCGACACGACGGCCAAGGACAACGCCGCCGAGGGTTCGGCCGACAGGTAACCTAAAATGGCGCTCCGATCATTTCAAGGCGCTCCAGGCGCCGCCTGCCCAGGTTCTCTCCATGCAAGAAAACACGTCCGCCGCGCTGCCGGCATCCGGAACGCCGCAGCGCCAGCGATTCGAGTCGCTCGCGCGCACGCTAGAAGAGCAGCGCGCCCGCCTACGGGGGTGGCAGGCCGTGCTGCCCGAATACCAGAAGAAATACGAGGACGTGCTGGCGCCGCTGGAGACGGTCGAGGTCGAACTGAAGGCCAAGCTGGTGGCCTGCTTCGACCACGCCTGCAAGCAGAAGGAACTGACCAAGGCGGAACGCGCCCTGGCATCCGAAATTGCCGCGCAGCTGGCGCAAGAGACGCTGGACGCCATCGTGCTGGACGGCACGCCGGCCGAGTGCGACACGGACAGGCTGAAGGCCTTGTATCTCAAGCATGCCGGCTCGGATTACGACGCCAGCGCGGAAGACGTACAGGACGAGGACGAGGTCGAAGTCGAAGCGCCGCCGGCCCAGGCGGCGGCCGGCCGGGCTGCGCCGGCGCCCGAGACGCTGGCGGAAATCGACGCCTTGGCCGCTGCCGGTCCGGATGGGCTGGCTGGCGTCGATGAGGAACGCTACGCGCAGTACAACCAGGCGCTGGACGCGCAGCTCGCCGTGTTGGCCGGCGACATCGCGGCCGCGGAAGACGGCTTCAAGGCCAAATACCATTTCGATCCCGCGCAGTCCATAGATCCTGCCGACCTGATGGAAGACCTGGACGCGGAGATCGCCGATGCCGAGGAATACATAGGCGAACTCGAGTTCGAGTTGTCGCAGTTCGTGGACATGCAGCAGGTCAAGGCCTGGCTCAAGGCCATGAAGCAGCAGCTGGCGGCCACGCGCCGGCGCGAAGGGCGCGGCTGAGGCTCAGGCGGCCGGACGCCGCCCGACCGCCACCACCTTCATCACCGGCGCTGCGGTCTTGCCCGCATCGGCCCGCGGCCGGATCATCATCGGGAAGAAGCGCCACAGGTACAGCGCGAAGGCTAGCGCCCAGGCGGTGGCCGAGGCGTGCAGGAAGCCGATGGCGGCGGCGGTCGGGAGCAGGGCGGCCAGGCGCAGCAGGGCTGCCAGAATCATCAGCGCATAGCTCAGCACCATGCTGCGGTCAGTCTGCAACGGCCGGCCCAGGTGGCCGAGCGCGGTGCGCGTGACCATGCCCAGGATCAGCACCGAGAATCCGGCCACGCCGATCACGTGGGCGGGCCAGGCGGGCCGCAGCACGTAGCCGGCCAGTTGCGCCGCGCCCACCAGAAGGCCGACGCCCAGGCCGCCGTACCCCGCGTACAGAATCCATAGCAGCGGCACCTTGCGTACCGCCCAGGGCTTCCACGATACCCATTGCGCCAGGGCGATCAGCCCGGTCGCGGCCAATGCCAGCGCGGCGGCCTGCGGCTGGCCGGCAAGCAGGCAGGCGATGGCGACGATGCCCGTGCCCAGCTGCCAGTGGCCGCTGCGGGTGTGCGGCGGGATGTCCAGCCCCGCAACGGCGCGTTTGGCGAAGAAGGGGATGACGCGGCGCGCGATCAGCAGCGTCAGCACCGCCATGCACAGCAGGCCGGCGTTGAAGTAGCGCATCAGTGCGAAGTAGTCGCCCTGGACCGAGGCCCAGAGGTAGAGCGCGTTGGTGGCGGCCAGGCCCAGCAGCAGGAAGGGAATGCCGTAATTGCGCTGATTGCGCGTGACGGCGACGGCTCGGCCCAGCGCGCCCGCGGCCCACAGGAAGAACAGCAGATCCGCCGACGCGGCCACCACGAAGGCCGGGCGTCCTGGCACGAGATAGCCCGCGCGCGCCACGATCCACACCGCGCACAGGACCGCCAGAGGCGTGCCGCGCAAGGGGTTCTTGCCGGTCCAGTTGGCGCCTGCCGTCAGCAGGAAGCCGACCGCGATGGTGGCGACGAAGCCCCACAGCATTTCGTGCGCATGCCAGAACATGCCGTTCAACACGCCCGTCAAGCGGGCAGGGGCATGCACCCACAGCAGCACGGACGCCAGCGCCCAGAAGCAGCCGGCCAGGTATAGCGGCCGGAAGCCCATTTCCGTGAAGGCGCTCCATTGGGGCTTTGCGCGGCGGGGGGCCGCCGCCGGCTCTTCGATGCTAAGCAGCGTGCTCATGTGGGTAGTCGCGGCGCCGTTTCGGCTTCGCTTTTAAAGGTGTATTTGAAATGCATATTAATGCGTCCGGCGCTTTGCCGCCAGCGCGGCCGCTTGATCCAGCGCAAGCCGGGCCGGCAAGAAAGGGGTGACTAGTCACATCGGCACGGGGCTTCTGGTCGGCTGGCGAATGGTCCGCAAGGCCCGCCATGCCTAGGCTAGCCACATGTCTTCGTGAGTAAAGCGAGAGTAACCATGGCAGCAAGTCAACCTTCCGCCGGCGCGCCGATGCGGGTCCTGATTTCAAGCACATTCGCCTTCACCATCTGTTTCGCGGTGTGGATGATCTTTGCGGTGCTGGGCATTCCCATCAAGCAGCAACTGGGCCTGTCTGAAACCGAGTTCGGCCTGCTGGCCGCCATGCCGGTGCTGACCGGTTCGCTGGTGCGGGTGCCGCTGGGCATCTGGACCGACCGCTACGGCGGGCGGCCGGTGTTCTTCATCCTGATGCTGCTGGCGGTGGTGCCGATCTGGCTGCTGTCCTACGCCACCGAATACTGGCAGTTCCTGGTGCTGGCGCTGTTTGTCGGCCTGACGGGCGGCTCGTTCTCGGTGGGTACGCCCTACGTGGCGCGCTGGTTCCCGCGCAACAAGCAGGGCCTGGCGATGGGCGTGTTCGGCGCCGGCAACTCGGGCTCGGCCATCACCAAGTTCGTGGCCCCCGCGCTGATCGCGGCGGCGGGCGGGGCCTGGGTCATCGTGCCCCAGGTCTATGCCGTGGCGTTGCTGGTCACCGCCATCCTGTTCTGGCTGTTCTCTTCTTCCGACCCCTCGCACCGCGTCAAGAGCGGCGCCAGCCTGTCGGCGCAGATGGCCATGCTGAAGGACCCGCGCGTCTGGCGCTATTGCCAGTACTACTCGGTGGTGTTCGGCGGCTACGTGGCGCTGGCGCTGTGGATGACCAAGTACTACATCGGCGAATACGGCTTCGACATGAAGCTGGCGGCGTTGCTGGCGGCCTGCTTCTCCCTGCCCGGCGGCGTGCTGCGCGCGGTGGGCGGCTGGATCTCCGATCGCTACGGCGCCTACAAGACCACCTGGTGGGTGATGTGGGTGTGCTGGGTCGCGTTCTTCCTGCTGAGCTATCCGCAAACGGAATTCACCATCGCAACGGCCAACGGCCCGCGCAGCTTCGGCATTGCGCTGGGACCGGTCACCTTCACCGTGCTGCTGTTCGTGGTCGGCATCGCGATGGCCATCGGCAAGGCCTCGGTCTTCAAGTTCATCTCGGACGAGTTCGGCGAAAACATCGGCGCCGTGTCCGGCATCGTCGGCCTGGCCGGCGGCCTGGGCGGCTTCGTGCTGCCGATCATGTTCGGGGTCCTGCTCGACCTGACGGGCGTCCGCTCCAGCGCCTTCATGCTGCTGTACGGCACCGTCTGCGTCTCCCTCATCTTCATGCATTTCAGTTTCCGGCCGGAAAGCGCGGCCATCGCCCGGCAACACGCCGTCTCTCCTTCCACCACCTCCTGAGAGTATCCCTATGTCTTCCACTCAAGTCCTTGCGCGCTGGGAGCCGGATAATCCCGGCTTCTGGAAGCAGACCGGCGCCCGCGTCGCCAACCGCAATCTCTGGATCTCCATTCCGGCGCTGATGCTGGCGTTCAGCATCTGGATGCTGTGGAGCGTGGTGGTGGTCAACCTGGACCGCGCCGGCTTCATGCTGTCCAAGAACCAGATGTTCTGGCTGACGGCGTTGCCCGCGCTGTCGGGCGCGACCCTGCGCATCTTCTATTCCTTTCTGGTGCCGGTGTTCGGCGGGCGCAAGTGGACGGCCATCTCCACGGCCTCGCTGCTGATCCCGGCGCTCGGCATGGGCTTCGCCCTGCGCGACCCGACCACCTCGTTCCCGACCCTGCTGATCCTGGCGCTGCTGTGCGGCCTGGGGGGCGGCAACTTCAGCTCCAGCATGGCCAACATCAGCTTCTTCTTCCCCAAGGAGAAGAAGGGCCTGGCCACCGGGCTGAATGCCGGCATCGGCAACCTGGGCGTTTCCCTGGTGCAGTTCGTGGTGCCGGTGGTGATTTCCATCGGCGTGTTCGGCGTGGCGGGCGGCGAGCCCCAGGTCATCAACGCCAATGGCGCGCAGCAGAATCTGTGGCTGCAGAACGCCGGCTTCATCTGGGTGATCCCGATTGCGCTGGCCTCGATCGCGGCGTGGTTCGGCATGAACGACATCGCCGACGCCCGCGCCTCGTTCGCGGACCAGGCCGTCATCTTCAAGCGCAAGCACAACTGGCTGATGTGCTGGCTGTACGTGGGCACCTTCGGCTCCTTCATCGGCTTCTCGGCGGGCTTCGCCATGCTGACCAAGACGCTGTTCCCGCAGGTCGACCCCATGGCCTATGCCTTCCTGGGCCCGCTGGTGGGATCGCTGACGCGGCCGTTTGGCGGCTGGGTGTCGGACAAGCTGGGCGGCGCGCGCGTCACGCTGTTCACCTTCGCGGCCATGATCGCGGCGGTGCTGGGCGTGGTGACGTTCCTGCCGGTCGCCGGGCAGCCCGGCAACTTCAACGGTTTCCTGGCCATGTTCATCGTGCTGTTCGCGCTGACCGGCGTGGGCAACGGCTCGACCTTCCGCATGATTCCCGTGATCTTCCTGCGCGAACGCACGCAGGCGGCCGAAGGCAAGGGTGCCGCCGCTCAGAAGCAGGCCCAGGCGGACGCCGCCAAGGAATCGGCCGCGGTGCTGGGCTTCTCGGGCGCGATCGGCGCATACGGCGGCTTCTTCATCCCGCGCAGCTTCGGCACCTCGCTCGAGATGACCGGCAGCGTGCAGGCCGCCCTGTATTGCTTCATCGGGTTCTACGCCACTTGCATGGTCATCACCTGGTGGTACTACGCCCGCCGCAATGCGCCGGTGCCTTGCTAGCGCGTAGCGGACGCGGCCGGAGTGACTAGTCATTCTGCCGCGCCCGGCCTGTGCCACCGGCGAATGGTCCGGCAGGCGGGCCGCGCCCACAATGGATTCAACAGCATCGATCGCAGTACGCGCCGGCGGGGCCGGCGCTCTTGGAGAATAGAGAATGAGCCATTTTCTGGACCGCTTGAAGTTCATGTCGCGGGTGAAATCCACCTTCGCGGACGGTCACGGCGAAACGGTCAACGAGGACCGCAAGTGGGAGAACGCCTACCGCGCCCGCTGGCAGCATGACAAGGTGGTGCGTTCGACGCATGGCGTGAACTGCACCGGCTCCTGCTCCTGGAAGGTCTACGTCAAGAACGGCCTGATCACCTGGGAAACCCAGCAGACCGACTACCCGCGCACGCGGCCGGACCTGCCCAACCATGAACCCCGCGGCTGTCCGCGAGGCGCCTCCTACAGCTGGTACGTCTACTCGGCGCAGCGCGTGAAGTATCCGATGATCCGCGGCCGCCTCATGGAAATGTGGCGCGAGGCGCGCAAGACCATGGACCCGATCGCGGCCTGGGAATGGATCAGCCAAGATCCCAAGCGCGCCAAGCGCTACAAGGCCGTGCGCGGACTGGGCGGCTTCGTGCGGGCGGACTGGGACACGGCGATGGAGATCGTGGCCGCCGCCAACGCGCTCACGATCAAGAAGTTCGGCCCCGACCGCGTGATCGGCTTTTCGCCGATCCCGGCCATGTCCATGGTCAGCTATGCGGCAGGCGCGCGCTATCTCAGCCTGCTGGGCGGCGCCTGCCTGAGCTTTTACGACTGGTACTGCGACCTGCCGCCCGCCAGCCCGCAGATCTGGGGCGAACAGACCGACGTGCCGGAATCGGCCGACTGGTACAACTCGACCTACCTGATGGTGTGGGGCTCCAACGTGCCCCAGACCCGCACGCCCGACGCGCACTTCTACACCGAGGTCCGCTACAAGGGCACCAAGACGGTGGCCGTGTCCAGCGACTTCGGCGAAATGGTCAAGTTCGGCGACATCTGGCTGGCGCCCAAGCAGGGCACGGATGCCGCGCTCGCCATGGCCATGGGCCATGTGATCCTGAAGGAATTCCATCTGTCCGGCGCGTCGGAATACTTCCGCGACTACGTGCGCCGCTACACCGACATGCCCATGCTGGTGCTGCTGAAGGAGCGCGACGGCTTCCACGCGCCGGACCACTTCCTGCGCGCCTCGCATCTGGACGGCGCCCTGGGCGAACAGAACAACCCCGACTGGAAGACGCTGGTGCTGGACGCCAAGACCGGCGACCTGGTCGCGCCCAATGGCAGCATCGGTTTTCGCTGGGGCGAAGGCGCGGTCAACGGCGGCGAGAAGGTCGGCCGTTGGAACCTGGAGTCCAAGGACGGCGGCAGCGGCCGCGAGATCGAACCCGCGCTGAGCCTGCTGGATCAGTCCGACGCCGTGGTCGGCGTGGGTTTCCCGTATTTCGGCAGCGAGCATGGCGAGCTGCAGGTGCGCAATGTGCCTGCGCGCCGCATCCGCCTGGCCGACGGCAGCGAGGCCCTGGTGGCCACGGTGTACGACCTGCAGATGGCCAACTACGGCCTGGACCGCGGCCTGGGCGGCGGCAACGTCGCCAGCTCCTATGACGATGACGTGCCTTACACGCCCGCCTGGCAGGAAAAGCACACCGGCGTGCCGCGCGCGCAGGTCATCCAGGTGGCGCGCGAGTTCGCGCAGAACGCCCACGATACCGAAGGCAAGTCCATGGTGATCGTCGGCGCCGGCCTGAACCACTGGTACCACATGGACATGATCTACCGCGGCATCATCAACATGCTGATGATGTGCGGCTGCGTCGGCAAGAGCGGCGGCGGCTGGGCGCACTACGTGGGCCAGGAAAAGCTGCGCCCGCAGTTCGGCTGGGCGCCGCTGGCCTTCGCCGCCGACTGGGTCCGCCCGCCGCGCCAGATGAACGGCACGTCGTTCTTCTATGCGCACACCAGCCAGTGGCGCCATGAAAAGCTGAACGTCCAGGAAATCCTGGGCCCGACGGCGGACCGTGGCCGCTATGGCGACCTCAGCATGATCGACCTGAACGCCCGCGCCGAGCGCATGGGCTGGCTGCCGTCGGCGCCGCAATTGCGCACCAATCCGCTGGACGTGGTGGCGCAGGCCGAAAGCCAGGGCAAGGACCCGGTGGCTTACGTGGCTGAACAGCTGAAGTCGGGCGAACTGCGCATGTCCTGCGAGAACCCCGACGACCCGGCCAACTTCCCGCGCAACATGTTCGTGTGGCGCTCCAACATCCTGGGCTCCAGCGGCAAGGGCCACGAGTACTTCCTGAAATACCTGCTGGGCACGCAGAACGCGGTGTTCGGCGACGAAGCCGAAGCGATCAAGCCCACCGAGGTGCAGTATCAGGAAGACGCCGCCGAAGGCAAGCTGGACCTGCTGACGGTGCTGGACTTCCGCATGAGCACCACCTGCCTGTATGGCGACATCGTGCTGCCCACGGCCACCTGGTATGAAAAGGACGACCTCAATACGTCGGACATGCACCCCTTCATCCACCCGCTGAGCGAAGCCGTGCAGCCGCTGTGGGAAAGCAAGACCGACTGGGAGATCTACAAGCTGCTGGCCAAGAAGTTCAGCGAGATCGGTGGCCCCTACCTGGGCAAGCGCCGTGACGTGGTGCTGACCCCGCTGATGCACGACACCCCGGGAGAACTGGGCCAGGCTTTCGAACCCAAGGACTGGAAGCTGGGCGAATGCGACCTGGTTCCCGGCAAGACCGCGCCCAACATGACGGTGGTCGAACGCGACTACAACGACATCTACCGCAAGTTCACCTCGGTGGGGCCGCTGCTGGACAAGCTGGGCAACGGCGGCAAGGGCATCAACTGGAACACCGAGCACGAGGTGCACGAGCTGGCCGGCATCAACGAGGCCGTGACCGAGCCGGGCGTGAGCCAGGGCCGGCCCAAGCTCGACACCGCCATCGATGCGGCCGAGATGATCCTGACTTTCGCGCCCGAGACCAATGGCCACGTGTCGGTCAAGGCCTGGGAAGCGTTGGGCAAGATCACCGGACGCGACCACGCGCACCTGGCCGTCGGCCGCGAGCACGACAAGATCCGCTTCCGCGACATCCAGGCGCAGCCGCGCAAGATCATCTCCGCACCCACCTGGTCGGGTCTGGAAAGCGAAGAGGTCAGCTACAACGCCGGCTACACCAACGTGCACGAGCTGATTCCATGGCGCACGCTGACCGGCCGCCAGCAGTTCTACCAAGACCACCGCTGGATGCTGGACTTCGGCGAAGGCTCCTGCGTGTACAAGCCGGCCATCGACACCAAGACGGTTGCGCCCATGCTGGGCCGCTACCCGAACGGCGAGAAGGAACTGGTCCTGAACTGGCTGACGCCGCACCAGAAATGGGGCATCCACAGCACGTACTCGGACAACCTGCGCATGCTGACGCTGAGCCGCGGCGGTCCTCACGTGTGGATCTCGGAAGCCGAGGCCAAGCAGGCCGGGCTGGTCGACAACGACTGGGTCGAAGTCTTCAACGTGAACGGCACCCTGACGGCGCGGGTGGTGGTCAGCCAGCGCGTGCCGGTGGGCATGTGCCTGATGTACCACGCGCAGGAAAAGATCGTGAACGTGCCTGGGGCGGAAACCAGCGGCAAGCGCGGCGGCATCCATAACTCGGTCACGCGCACGGTGCTCAAGCCCACGCACATGATCGGCGGCTACGCCCAGCAGGCCTACGGCTTCAACTACTACGGCACCGTGGGCGCCAACCGCGATGAATTCGTGGTGCTGCGCAAGATGAAGAAGGTGGACTGGCTCGAAGGTCCGCTGGTTGAAGCAACGCAACAAGAAGAGAAGCAATCATGAGGATACGCGCCCAAATCGGCATGGTGCTGAACCTGGACAAGTGCATCGGCTGCCACACTTGCTCGGTCACCTGCAAGAACGTCTGGACCAGCCGCGACGGCGTCGAGTACGCCTGGTTCAACAACGTGGAAACCAAGCCCGGCATCGGCTATCCCAAGGAATGGGAGAACCAGGAGAAGTGGAAGGGCGGCTGGAAGCGTACCGCCGCTGGCAAGCTGGAACCGCGCCAGGGCGGCAAGCTGCGCATCCTGGCCAACCTCTTCGCCAACCCGAACCTGCCGCAGATCGACGACTACTACGAGCCGTTCACCTTCGACTACGAGCACCTGCAAAAGGCGCCGCTGTCGCAGACGCCGCCCACCGCGCGTCCGGTGTCGGTGTTGACCGGCAAGAAAATGGACAAGATCCATTGGGGCCCGAACTGGGAAGACGACCTGGGCGGCGAATTCAGCGCGCGCAGCCGAGACGCCTTGTTCGAGGGCGTGCAGAAGGAGATGTACTCGACCTTCGAGAACACCTTCATGATGTACCTGCCGCGCCTGTGCGAACACTGCCTGAACCCGGCCTGTGTCGCCAGCTGCCCGTCCGGTTCCATCTACAAGCGTGAAGACGACGGCATCGTGCTGGTCGACCAGGACAAGTGCCGCGGCTGGCGCATGTGCATCTCGGGTTGCCCGTACAAGAAGATCTACTACAACTGGAGCAGCGGCAAGGCCGAGAAGTGCACCTTCTGCTATCCGCGCATCGAAGCCGGCCAACCAACGGTGTGCTCGGAAACCTGCGTGGGCCGTATCCGCTACCTGGGCGTGATGCTGTATGACGCCGACCAGATCGAGCATGCCGCGTCCACCGCCAGCGAACAGGACCTGTACCAGTCGCAGCTCGACCTGTTCCTGGACCCGCATTCGCCCGAGGTGATTGCCGCCGCGCGCGAGCAGGGCATCCCGGAATCGTGGCTGGAGGCCGCGCGTAAATCGCCGGTCTACAAGATGGCGGTGGAGTGGCGCGTCGCCTTCCCGCTGCATCCCGAATACCGCACCTTGCCCATGGTCTGGTACATCCCGCCGCTGTCGCCCATCCAGACGGCCGCCGAGTCCGGCCAGATGCCGCGCCGCACGGTGGGCAAGAGCGGCATGATTCCCGACGTCTCCAGCCTGCGCATCCCGGTACGCTACCTGGCCAACCTGCTCACGGCGGGCAAGGAAGCGCCGGTGGTGCAGGCGCTGGAACGCATGCTGGCCATGCGCGCCTACAAGCGCTCCGAGACCGTGCATGGCGAACGCGACACGGCCTTGCTGGACCAGGTGGGGCTGACGGAGGCCACGGTGCAGGACATGTACAAGATCATGGCCATCGCCGACTACGAAGACCGCTTCGTGGTACCCAGCAGCCACAAGGAAGTCGTCGAGGACAGCTTCAACGAGAAGGGCAGCTGCGGCTTCACCTTCGGCAACGGCTGCTCCGGCGGGGTGTCGGAAGGCACCTTGTTCGGACGCAAGCCCCAGGGCAGCGAGATCTTCATCGAGATGCCGAAATCCCGCAAGAAGGCCGCTTCGGCCTAGGAAAGGAGAAAACCATGAGTCTTTACCGCCTGCTTTCCGCCTTGCTGTGCTACCCGGAACCCGAGCTGCTGGACGCGCTGGGTGAAGTCGAAACCGCCTTGGCCGACTATCCCGACGCAGAGGAAACCCTGCAGCCGCTGGTCGGCTACCTGGCCACCAACGACCTGATCGCGCTGCAGGAGAACTACGTCGCCACCTTTGACCGCAACCGCTCGCATTCGCTGCACTTGTTCGAACACGTGCACGGCGAAAGCCGCGACCGTGGCCAGGCCATGGTGGACCTGCTGGACACCTACCGCGAGCACGGCTTCGAGCCGGTGGTGTCCGAGCTGCCTGACCATGTGCCGCTGTTCCTGGAGTTCCTGGGCGTCATCGACCCGGTCCAGGCGCAGGACCTGCTGGACGACGCCATCCACGTGCTGGCCGCCATCGGCGCGCGCCTGGCCAAGGGCGAAAGCCCCTACGCCTGCATCTTCGCGGTGCTGCGCGCCCAGTCCCGCGTGATTCCGCGCGAACAGACCGAGGCGCCCGTGCGCGACATGGACGAGGCGATGGAAACGTTCGGCATAGGCGCGGATGGCGTGGAACCGCTGCTGCGGCCGTTCTCGGGCGATGGCGCGCAGACCGTGCGCTTCTATCCCCGCGCGCCCGCGGCTCATTAATCTTCAGGACGACGCATCATGAACTCCCTGAATCAGTTCTTCTTCGGCATCTATCCCTACATCGCGCTGACGATCTTCCTGTTGGGCAGCCTCGTGCGCTTCGAGCGCGAGCAATACACCTGGAAGACGGACAGCTCGCAGCTGCTGCACTGCGGGCAATTGCGGCTGGGAAATATCCTGTTCCACGTCGGCATCCTGGGCCTGTTCTTCGGGCATCTGGCCGGATTGCTGACGCCGGTGGTGGTGTGGGACACGCTGGGCGTGTCGCACAGCCTGAAGCAGACCGTGGCCATGGTGGCCGGCGGCGTCATGGGCGGGCTGTGCCTGATCGGCCTCCTGATCCTGATCCATCGCCGCCTGAGCGACCCGCGCATCCGCGCCACCACGCGGCCCGGCGACAAGCTGCTGCTGTTGTGGATCCTGGTCACGCTGTTGCTGGGTCTGTCCACCATCGCGCTGTCGGCCGGCCACATGGACGGTGAAATGATGGTGCGCCTGATGACCTGGGCGCAGCACATCGTCACCTTCCAGGGCGACGCGGCCAGCCATATTGCCGACGTGCCGCTGCTGTTCAAGGCGCACCTCTTCATGGGCCTCACGCTGTTCGTGATCTTTCCGTTCACGCGCCTGGTCCACGTCTGGAGCGGCTTCGCCTCGGTGGGCTATCTGGGCCGCGCCTGGCAGCTGGTCCGTCCGCGCTGATTCCCTGTCCCAGGAGCCGACCATGCCTGTCATCGTCAATGGCGTCGAACTGAACGACGCGGATCTGGAACGCGAACTGCCGCTGCATGCGGAGGCCGGCAATCCCATGCGCGAGGCGATCACCGCCCTGGTGCTGCGCCGCGTGCTGCTGGACGAGGCCAGCCGGCTGGGCCTGGACCCCGCGGACGAGGAGGGCGCCATCGGCGCCTTGCTGGCCCGCGAGGCGCCGGCGCCCGAGGCCGACGAGGCCGCCTGCCGCCGCTTCTACCAGATGCACCCGCAACGCTTCATGGCGGGCGAGCTGATCGAGGCGGACCACATCCTGTTCCAGGTCACGCCGGGCGTGAACCTGGACATGCTGCGGGCCCATGGCAACGCCGTGCTGGCGGAGTTGATGGAAGATCCGTCGCGCTTCGCCGAGGTGGCGCGCGAACAATCGAACTGCCCGTCCGCCGCGGTGGGCGGCAGCCTGGGCCAACTGGGCCGCGGCGACACGGTGCCGGAATTCGAGCGGGCGGTGTTCGCGCTGCCCGCGGGGGGCCTGTTGCCGCAGTTGCTGGAAACCCGCCACGGCCTGCATATCGTGCGCGTCACGCGGCGTATCGAAGGCCGCATGCAACCCTACGAGCATGTGGCCGGACAGATCGCCGCCGCGCTGTCGTCCATGAGCCGCGATACGGCCTGGCGCCAGTACGCCAAGCTGCTGGTCGAACGCGCCGACATCCAGGGCATAGACCTGCAGGGCGAAGAGCCCGAGCGCGTCTACAGCGGGAGCGCCGCATGATGGACGAGCCGGCTGCGGGACCCCTGGTGGACGGCCATGGCCGCCGCATCGACTATCTGAGGGTGTCGGTCACGGACCGCTGCGACCTGCGTTGCAGCTATTGCCTGCCCAAGGATTTCAAAGGATTCGAAACCCCCGCGAATTGGCTGCGCCACGACGAGATGGCGCGGCTGGTGGGGTTGTTCGCCGGGTTGGGCGTGAGCAAGGTCCGGCTGACCGGCGGCGAGCCGCTGCTGCGCCGCGGCGTTGCAGGTCTGGCTGGCGTCATCGCCGCCATGCCCGGTTTGAAGGATCTGTCCGTGTCCACCAACGGCACGCAGCTCGCGCGCCACGCGCACGACCTGCGCGCCGCGGGCGTGGACCGGCTGAACATCAGCCTGGACACGCTGGATGCCGCCGCCTTCAGCCAGATCACCGGCCGGGATTGCCTGGAGTCGGTGCTGGCCGGGCTGGCGGCGGCCAAGCAGGCGGGCTTTGCGCCCATCAAGCTCAACAGCGTGGTGCATGCGGCCACGCCCGAGGCCGAAGTGCGCAGGCTGCTGGATTACGCGGTGGCGCAGGGCTTCGTGCTGCGCCTGATCGAGCCCATGCCCATGGGCAGCTGCGGCCAGGGCTACGCCCACACCGACTTGAATGCCCTGGGAGCACGGCTGGCCGCCGAAACCGGCCTGGTTCCCGCCCTGGGCGGGGCGGGCGCGGGACCGGCGCGCTACTGGACCACGGGCCATGGGACGCCTGTGCTGGGCGTGATCACCCCCATGTCGCGCCATTTCTGCGCGAGCTGCAACCGCGTCCGGCTGGGCGTGGACGGCACCCTGTACTTGTGCCTGGGGCAGGAAGACCAGGTGCCGCTGGGCCGCCTGCTGCGCGCGGGCGCCAGCGACGCCGAATTGATCCAGGCGATCCGGGCCGGCATCGCCGCCAAGCCGGAACGCCACGATTTTGTGGCCCGTCCGGAACGCATCGTGCGCTTCATGGCGCAGACGGGAGGCTGACATGCGCGACATCGAACGGCTGGTCGACGGCTTCCAGCGCTTTCAGCAGCAGTATTACGAAGACGCGCCATCGCTATACCGCAATCTCTGCGAAGGCCAGCACCCCAGCACCTTGCTGGTGGGCTGCTGCGATTCGCGGGTGGATCCGGCCATGCTGCTGGGCTGCGACCCCGGCGACATCTTCACGGTGCGCAACGTCGCCAATCTGGTGCCGCCGGCCAGCACCGACCGCGGCCTGCAGGGCGTGCTGGCCGCGATACAGTTCGCGGTGGAGCAGTTGCAGGTCAGCCGCATCATCGTGCTGGGCCACGCCCACTGCGGCGGCATACGGGCGCTGATGGACCGGCGCACCCGGGGCGACGGCGAGACCGACTACCTGGAGCGCTGGATGGACATCGCGGAACCGGCCCGCAGGCAGGTGCTGCAGCAGATGCCGCAGGCGACCGCGGCCGAACGCCGTCGCGCCTGCGAGCAGGCCTCGATCCTGATTTCGCTGCGCAATCTGGAAGACCTGCCATTTGTGCGGCGCGCGGTGGAGGCGGGCAGCCTGACCCTGCATGGCTGGTACTTCGACCTGGTGGCGGGCGCTTTGCTGGCATACTCGGCGCGGGCGGATGGATTCCTGCCCATCGTATGCCCATTGTTCACGGAGCTTGCATGACCCCAGTTTTCGGCATCGCCGGCCGTTCCGGCAGCGGCAAGACCACCCTGATCGAGGCCATGTTGCCGCTCCTGGCCGCGCGCGGCCTGCGGGTCAGCGTCATCAAGCACAGCCACCACGATTTCCAGATGGAGCCGCCCGGCAAGGACAGCGCGCGCTTCCGCCAGGCGGGCGCCCTGGAGGTGATGGTGGCCTCGCCGTTCCGCTATGCCATCGTCCACGAGCTGCGCGCCGCGCCGGAACCCACGCTGGACGAGCAACTGGGGCGCCTGTCGCCGGCCGACCTGGTGCTGGTCGAAGGCTTCAAGCAGGCCGCGATCCCGCGCATCGAAGTGTACCGGCCTACCTTGGGCAAGCCGCCCCTGCATGCGCAAGACAGCAGTTTCCTGGCGGTGGCCACCGACGCGCCGCTGGATACCGATTTGCCCTGCCTGCCGGTCAACGAGCCGGCGCAAGTCGCGGATTTCATTTGCCGCGCCCTGGGGCTGGCTTGAGGGCGTCGCTCCGGAACAAGAGGCGCTGCGGCTACACTGGAAGCCGCAGCATTCCTCCAGCAAGACCGCGTTGAAAGCCATGAAGCCCACCGATACCGCCGCCCCAGCCGACGGCCTGCCTTCGCCCTGGCATCGCCTGTCCACGCGCATCGTCATCAGCTCCCTGGTGGCGCTGGTGGTGGTGCTGTCCATGGTCAGCTGGACGCTATGGCTGTCCTGGCAGCTGGAAGGCGCGGGCGCGGCCATCAACGACACGGGCAGCCTGCGCATGCGGGCCAACCGCGTGGCGGTGGAGCTGATGCGGCCGCAGGCCGGACGCGAGTTCCGCACCAACGAGCAGGTCCTGCTCATGGACGACACCATCGCGCGCCTGGCGCGCGGCAACCCCGCGCGCCCGCTGTTCATTCCCAACGACGAGGCCATCCGCAAGCAATGGCATGACGTGGCCGCCTACTGGTACGACATCATGAAGCCGGCCGCCACGCGCGCCCTGGCCCAGCCGGATGCCGCCACCTATCTGGAGACCCTGCCGGAATTCGTGGCCCGGGCCGACACGCTGGTGCGCATGATCGAACAGGACAACGCCGGCAAGACCACCTCGCTGCGGTTGTCGCAGGGCGTGCTGGCGGCTATCGCCAGCGCCGGCACCCTTGCAATGATCTACCTGCTTTACCTCTGGATCATTTCGCCGGTACTGCGCCTGCGCGATGGCCTGCAACGCATGGCGGCCAGGGAATTCAGCACCCGGCTGCCGGTGGAAAGCCAGGACGAGTTCGGCGTGCTGGCGCGCGGTTACAACCGCATGGCCGATGAATTGCAGGATCTGTACACCGGCCTGGAGCGGCGGGTGGAAGAAAAGACCGCGCAACTGGCCGCGCAGAACCGCGACATCGGCGCGCTCTACGACATGGCCGCCTTCCTGAACCAGCCCAACGAGATCGAGGCGCTGTGCGACGGCTTCTTGCGGCGCGTGATGCTGCAGTTCGACGCCGAGGGCGGCAGCATCCGGGCGCTGGATCCCAACAACGAGAAGCTCAACCTGATGGTGTCGGTGGGGCTGTCGGACGAACTGGTCGAGTCCGAGCATTGCATGCGTGTGAACGACTGCTATTGCGGCGTCGCCACGCGGCAGGCGGGGGTCATCGTCATCCAGGATTTCCGCGAGTCGCCGCCGGCCATGGAACTGAATTGCCAGCGCGACGGCTTTGCCAGCGTGGCCGTGTTCCGCATCGTCACGCGCGACGAGGTGCTGGGTTCATATTCCTTGCATTTTCGCCAGCAGCGCCGCTTGTCACCGGCCGAATCGCAGTTGCTGGAAACACTGGGCCAGCATCTGGGCGTGGCCCTGGACAACCGCCGCCTCAGCGCGCAGGCGCGCCAACTGGCGGTGGTGCGCGAACGCGGACTGGTGGCGCAGGGGCTGCACGACAGCCTGGCGCAGGGCCTGAACTTCCTGAACCTGCAATTGCAGATGCTGGACGCCGCCGTCAAGCGCGGCGACCAGGCGGAGATCGACGAGATCCTGCCGCTGTTGCGTACCGGCGTGGACGAAAGCTACCAGGACGTGCGCGAACTGCTGACCAACTTCCGCACCAAGCTGTCGCAGGGCGACCTGCAGGCCGGTATCGAAGACACCGTGGCGCGGTTCCGGCGGCAGACCGGGATCGAAACCGAGCTGCGCTTCGGCCCTGGCGCGGGCGCGCCGCTGGCACCCGACGAGCAGTTGCAGGTGCTCTTCATCCTGCAGGAAGCGCTGTCCAACGTGCGCAAGCATTCCGAAGCCAGCCACGTGCGCATTGACGTCGCCAACGACCGCGACTTCAGCCTGGTCATTGCCGACGACGGCCAAGGGTACGACCCCGCCGAGGTGGCCGAACGCGGCGAATCGCACGTGGGCCTGCACATCATGCGCGAACGCGCCGCGCGCATGCGCGCCGTGATAAAACTTGAATCGCAGCCCGGCGCCGGCACGCGCGTCGCGCTGACCTTGCCCGGCAGCGAACGCCAGGCCGCTTGAATATTCCGACCATGCCCATCCGTATACTCCTCGTCGACGACCACACCCTGTTCCGCTCGGGCGTGCGCCTGCTGCTGCAACGCCAGCCCGACTTCGAGGTCGTGGCCGAGGCCGGCGACGGCGTCGAAGGCCTGAAACGCGCCAAGGAACTCAAGCCGGACGTGGTGCTGCTGGACCTCAACCTGCCGGGCCTGTCGGGGCTGGAAACGCTGCAGCTGCTGACGCAGGAATTGCCATCATGCGCGGTCATCATCCTGACGGTGTCGGAAGAGGCCGACGAACTGGGGCAGGCGCTGCGCGACGGCGCCCGCGGCTATCTGGTCAAGAACATCGACGCCGAGGCGCTGACCGCCGCGATCCGCCGCGCGGCGGGCGGCGAGCCGGTCATCGCCGAAAGCATGACGGCCAAGCTGGTCGAGCAATTCCGCGGCCAGGCCAGCCTGGCGGCGCAAGCGCCGCAGCCAGGGGGCAGCGCCGAGCGCCATCGCCTCACCGCGCGCGAAACCCAAATCGTGCAATGGCTGGCGCGCGGCGCCAGCAACAAGGTGATTGCGCGCGAACTGGACGTCAGCGAAAGCACGGTCAAGATCCACGTGCAGAACGTGTTGAAGAAACTGAACCTCACCAGCCGGGTGCAGGTCGCGGTGTACGCGGTCGAACACGGCCTGTACACGGAAGAATAGGGCGGCATGCGGCATTCGGCACGGGCCGTTTGATCTGCGACAAGGCCAGGGGCGTGGCGGCCCCATAGACTGGCCGGCATGGAAACTCGAACCTCTCCCATGGAGCTCGTGGCCCCCGCCGGCAGCCTGGCCGCGCTGAAGGCCGCAATCGATGCCGGCGCCGACACCGTCTACCTCGGGCTCAAGAACGCCACCAATGCCCGCAACTTCGCCGGGCTCAATTTCACCGAAAGCGATATCCGCGCCGGCGTCGAGCTGGCCCACAGCCGCGGACGGCAAGTGCTGTTCGCCATCAACACGTTTGTGCAGGCCGGCCGGGCGCCCGAATGGCGCGCCGCCGTCGACGCTGCCTATGGATTGGGCGCCGATGCGGTCATCATGGCCGACGCCGGGCTGCTGGCCTACGCCAGCGACCGCTATCCGGACCTGCGCCTGCACCTGTCGGTGCAGGGTTCCGCCACGCATGCTGACGCCATCGAGCTGATGAAGGAACAGTTCGGCATACGCCGCGTGGTGCTGCCGCGCGTGCTGACGCTGGCGGAGATCGCGCGCATCTGCGCCAATGTCAGTGTCGAGGTCGAGGTGTTCGGCTTCGGCAGCCTGTGCGTCATGGCCGAAGGCCGCTGCCTGTTGTCGTCCTACGCCACCGGCGATTCTCCCAACAACAAGGGCGTCTGTTCGCCCGCGCATGCCGTGCGCTGGTCGGAAGAGAACGGCCGCATGGATGCGCGCTTGAACGGCATCCTGATCGACCGCTACGAACCGGGCGAACCCGCCGCCTATCCCACCCTGTGCAAGGGCCGCTTCGATGTGGACGGCCAGGCGGATCACGCGCTGGAGGAACCCACCAGCCTGAACGCCATCGGCCTGTTGCCACGGTTGGCGGAGATGGGCGTGTCCGCCGTCAAGATCGAAGGGCGGCAGCGCAGCCCGGCCTATGTCACCCAGGTGGTGTCGACCTTGCGCGCCGCGTTGGACAGCGCGCATGCGGACGCTTCCCGCTTTTCGCCCCGTCCCGAATGGAACGCCATGCTGGCGCGCCATTCCGAGGGTTCCCAAGTCACGCAAGGCGCATTCGAACGTCCATGGAAATGAAACCTAGCGCGTACCGGATATCGGTCGCACCGTTGCAGTACTACTGGCCGCGCCAGCACACGCTGGATTTCTACGCGTCGCTGGCCGATGGCCCCGCCGACATCATCTACGTGGGCGAAACCGTCTGTAGCCGCAGGCACGAGCTGCGCGCCGAGGACTGGATGGAGCTGGCGCGCGACCTGCGCGCCGCGGGCAAGACGGTGGTGCTGTCGGGCCGCACGCTGATCGAGACCGGCGCCGAGGCCAGCGCGTTGAAGAAGCTCTGCGGGCAGGACGACTTCATGGTCGAAGCCGGCGAGCTGGGCGCGGTGCGGCACCTGAACGGCCGCGCCTTCGTGGCGGGACCCCATGTCAATGCCTATCACGGCGGCACCCTCGAATGGCTGGCCGCGCGCGGCGCCGCGCGCTTCGTCGCGCCGCTGGAAATGGACGGCCGGACGCTGGCTCTTCTCATGGCGGAAAGGCCTGCCGGCCTGGAGGCGGAAGTCATGGTCTGGGGCCGCATGGCGTTGGCGTTCTCGGCGCGCTGCTTCACCGCACGGCATTTCCGTTTGAAGAAGGACGACTGCGGCTTTCGCTGCATCGAGCATCCGGACGGCCTGGACATGCGCACGCGGGAATCGAGGGATTTCCTGGCGATCAACGGTATCCAGGTGCAGTCCGGAGCCTGCCTGGACCTGCTGTCGCAGGCGCCGGCGCTGGCCGCCATGGGCGTGGAGGTGCTGCGGGTGAGTCCGCAATCGACCGGCACGCTGGACGCGATCGCCGCGCTGGATGCGATGCGGCGCGGTCTGGCGCCGATGGAGGCGCAGCCGCCCGCGGGCATGGTCCGCTGCAACGGCTACTTCCATGGCCAGCCGGGCATCGATCTGTTGGAGGCCGTGGCATGAGCGCGGCGATTCAAGTGCCGGGCGTGCTCGCCAGGCTGGGCCGGCGTCTACCCGCGCCGTTCGTCTCGCTGCACTTCACTGCCGGACTGGAACTGGCGCGGCGGCTGAAATGGCTCACACCGCCGTCCGAACTGGAAGGCCGCAGCTTCGCCATCACGGTCGAGGACCTGGGTCTGCGCAGCAGTTTCGCGGTGCGCCAGGGCGCCTTCCGGCCGGTATGGAACGGCGCTCCCGCCGAACTGGAGCTGGGCGCGAAGTTGGCCGATCTGCTGGCCTTGATGCGTTCGGAAACGGACGCCGATACCTTGTTTTTCCAGCGCCGGCTGCGGATCTCGGGCGATACCGAGCTGGGGCTGATCGTCAAGAACTGGCTGGACGCGGCGCCGCGGCCGGCATGGCTGCAGGGCGCGGTCCGCTAGCCGCGCAATGCCCGCCAGCGCTTGCGGGCATTGCGGGAATCCGGCGCTGATCGTGCTATACCCGGCGTCATTGCCGCGGGCAGCATTGCCGTTTGCCCAGGCGCGATCGAACGGAGGCAGCAATGCGGGTCATGGTAGTAGGCGCCAGCAAGGGACTGGGCAGGGCATTCGTGGAGGGATTGGGCCAGGATGCCTCGTTGATCGTGGGCGTGGCTCGCCGCGCGCCGGCGGACATTACTGTGCCGCCCGGTTGCGAACTGCGCTGGATAGCAGCCGACCTGTCACGCCCCGAGGCCGCCGTCGAGCAGATTGCCGCGCAGGCCCCGGATGGACTCGATGCCATCCTCTACAACCTGGGCGTGTGGGAAGAGCACGCTTTCAGCGAGGATTACGATTTCCTGGCTGACTCGCCGGCGGAGATCGCGCGCATGGTGAACATCAACGTCACCGCGACCATCCTCTTGCTTCAGCGCTTGATTCCGCGCGTCCTGGGCGCACGCAAGCCGCAAGTCATCCTGACCGGCTCGACTTCCGCGCTGGCCGGCAGCGGCCGTCCGGAAGTCACGTTCGGCGCGTCCAAGCACGCGTTGCGCGGCATCGCCGACGCCTTGCGCGAGAGCTTCAGGGCGCGGCGGCTGGCGGTGACCTGCGTGCAATTGGGCTACCTGAACACGGAAGACGGCCTGGACGTGCCGCGCGAAACCGCCAGCCTGCGGGGAGAGGGCAGTTTGATACCCGTGCACGACGTGGTGGCGATGACACGCGCGCTGCTGAATCTGTCGGACGCGTCGTTCGTGCGGGAAATCGTCATGCCGGCGCTGATGGACGAGCGTTTCTGAAGCGGGTCCTCCGCGCCCACGGCGTCATGCTGGCCTCAAGCGCGACCGGTCTTGCCTTCCATGGCGCGGGCCGCGCGCGACAGGGCCAGGCTGGCCGCAAAGTACAAGGCGGCCACGGCCAGGTAGACCTCGACGTGATAGGGCCGCCAATCGGTGCCGGCCACCACCGCCTTTGCCGCACCGAGCACATCGAACACGCCGATGATGCTGACCAGCGATGTGTCCTTGACCGCGCCCACGAATACGCCCAGGGCGGCAGGCGCGGCAATGCGGCGGGCCTGCGGCCAGATCACCGAACCATAGGCCATGGCCGCAGGCATGCCCAAGGCGCGCGCCGCCATCATCTGGCCGGGCGGTATGGCTTGCAGCGCGCCGCGCAGAACCTCCGCCAGCAGGCAGGCGGTGTGCAACGTCAGCGCGGCCAGCGCCATGGCGAACTTGGACACGCCGCCGCCCAGCAGCATGGGCAGCACGAAGGATGCGAACAGCAACTGCGTCACCAGCGGCACGCCGCGCACGGCCTCGATCAGGCCGGCGGCGGCCAGCGAGGCGGCGCGGTTGTGGCTACGGCGCAATAGCGCGAGCGCGAAAGCCAGCGGCACGGCGGCGAGCAAGGCGGAGATGGCCAGGATCAATGTGACGAGCAATCCGCCCCAGCGTTGCGGCCCGATGGCGGCGCCGCCCCAAGGCCAACCGGACAGCGCGCTGATGGCCGCGCCCAACAGGACGGCGAGCAATGCCGCGCGCACCGCTGCACGCATGCGCGGGGCAGTCAGCGCCAGCGCAACCCCGGCAAGCAGGGCTGCGCTGGCGGCCAGCGCCGGCGCGCGGTCGGCCTGGGCCATGGCGCCGAAGAACAGCAGGGGCAGGTTCTCGCCCACGGCGGCCCAGCATGCGCCGGCCGCGCCCGCGCATGCTGCGGGGTCGCCGCGCCACACCGCACCGAGCAACGCCCATTCCAGCAGGCGCCATAGGATCAAGCCCACGGCGGCGGCCAATGCGGCCGACACCAGCCAGCCGCGCCAACCACGACGTTCGCCGGCAGGGTTCCAGGTGGGCCGCTCGCCCAGGCGCGCGCCGTGCGTGTCGCCGGGACCGTGGCGGGTATTACGCGCGTTCCAGGCCGACAACCCGCCGCCCAGCGTCAGCGCCAGACCGAGATAGACCGCGACGGCCAGCGTGATGCCTTCGAGCGCCAGGCCGGTCTGCGTGATGGCGGTGTTGATCACCGCCATCAATTCCTGATAGCCGATGGCAATGGCCAAGGTGCTGTTCTTCACCAGCGCCAGGCACTGGTTGGCATAGGGCGGCAGCGCCACGCGGGCGGCATAGGGCGCGATCACCAGCCGCAGCACGCTGCGGGGCTTCAGGCCCAGCGCCTGGCCGGCCTCCACCAGTCCGACCGGCACGGCGCGCACGGCCGCGCGGGCGATGTCGGCGATGTAGGCGGCATGGAACACCACCAGGCCTATCGTCAGCGCCGCGAATTCGATGCTGGGCTGCCAGCCTCCCTGCAGACCCAGGCCGCGCCTGACCGGCATGTCGATGCGCATGGGCGGCAACAGCATCCATGCCAGCAGCGCGCCGGCCAGCACGGCATACAGTGCGGGGTTACCCCAGCGGCGGCGGGCGAAGCCGCCCAGCGCCAGCGCGATGGCCGCCGCGGCTGCGTAAGGCACCCACCCATGCACGGCTGGCAAGGCCAATCCGCGATTGGACAGCAGCAGGTGCGGCAGCGGCGACCAAGCCTGGCGCAGGTCGGGCAGGCGCAGCAGCAGCCCGTACCAGACGAAGAGTTGCAGCAGGACTGGCGTATTGCGCAAGGGCGCGATGATGGCGGCGGCGCAGCGCGCAGCCCAGGGGTTGCGCGACATGCGCAACAGGCCCAGTCCCAATCCCAGCAGCGTCGCCAGCGGGATCGCCACGGCGGCCACGGTCAAGGTGTTGACCAGGCCGGCGGCTATCGACATCCAATAGGGATCTTCCGCCGTGATGTCCAGCAGGCTTTCCGAAATGCGGAAACCTGCGGGCTGGAACAGGAAGCCGAAGCCGCCCTGGATGCCGCGCGCGGTCTGCACCGATTCGATGTGCCAGAGCAGGACGGCAGCCATGCCGCCGAGCGCGAGCGTCCACGCCAACGCAGGCAGCCAGCGCCGCCACCGGCCGGTGGAGGGATAAGGAAGAGTGGTCGCAACCATGATGGAAAAGGAGGGGGCGAATGCAAGAAAGGCGGGCTCAAGGCCCGCCCGTGGCGCTCAAACGGCCAGGATCATTGGAACGGCGGCGAGTACAGCAGCCCGCCCTGGTTCCATTGCGCGTTCAGCCCGCGCTCCAGCTTCAGCGGCGTCGCGGCGCCCAGATTGCGGTTCCAGACTTCGCCATAGTTGCCCACGGCCTTGATGGCGTTGCGGGCCCAGCCTTCGTCCAGGCCGAAGCTCTTGCCTATGCCGGGGTCCACGCCCAGCAGGCGGCGCACCTGGGCATCGCTGCTTTGCGCCTGGCTGTCGGCGTTCTGCGCGGTGATGCCGAGTTCCTCGGCCGCCACCAGCGCATTGATGGTCCAGCGCACGATGGCCGCCCAGTTGGCGTCGTCCTGCCGCACGAAGGGGCCCAGCGGCGACTTGTTGATGCGTTCGGGCAGGATGACGAAGTCGTCGGGCTGGCTGGCGCGGGCCGCGCGGCTGGCGGCCAGGGTGGACGCATCCGACAGGTAGACGTCGCAGCGCCCGGCGTAGAAGGCTTGCTCGAGTTCGACCAGATTCTCGATGACGACCGGACGATAGCTCAGCTTGTGCTTCTTGAAGTAGTCGACCAGGTTTTGCTCGTTGACCGTGCCAGGCTGCACGCAGACCTGCGCGCCTTCGAGTTCCGTCGCGCTCTTGACGCCCAGCTTGCGCGGCACCAGAAAGCCCTGGCCGTCATAGAAAACGATGCCGGCGGAGGCGATGCCCAGGCCGGCGTCGCGGCTGGAGGTAATGGTGGTGTTGCGGTTCAGCACGTCGATCTCGCCCGATTGCAGCGCGGGAAAACGCTGCTGCGAACTCAGCGGCACGAAGCGCGTCTTCTCTGGATCGCCGAGCACGGCCGCGGCCAGCGCGCGGCAGAGGTCCGCGTCCAGGCCGGTCCAACGGCCTTGCTTGTCGGCAATGGACAAGCCCGCGGACCCCTGGCTCACGCCGCAGACCAGCTCGCCGCGTTTCTTGATGGTATCGACTGTGCCTGCTTGAGCCGCACCGGCCAGCGCCAGCATGGCGGCCATGCCCGCGATTTTCAATTGTTGAGTAAAACGCATGCCATTCCTTTATTCGATGCCGTCCGGAAAGGCAGGAATTCTATGGGCGCGATGGCTAGACGCGAGCGACTATATGGTCATATGGATATAAAAACTAAGCCTTACTCAAATGCGCGTCATATACCTAGAATCCCTGCATACCAAGTTGAAATGACGGAGCGGCGGGGCATGAGCTGGCAGGACGAATTCAGGCAGTTGTTTCCCATCACGCGAGACCAGGCCTACGCCAACATTGCCTATACCAGCCCGCTGGCGCCCAAGGTGGCCGAGGCGGTCGCCGCCTTCTTCGAAGGCATCACCTATGCGCGCAGCGACAAGCCTCGGTGGCTGCGGGACGCAGATGCGTTGCGCTTGCGGCTGGCGCGCCTGATCGGCGGCGACGCCAAGCGTCTGGCCTACACCAAGAACACGACCGAAGGGCTGAACATCGTTGCGCAAGGGCTGGCCTGGCAGGAAGGCGACAACCTGGTGGTGGACGATCAGGAGCATCCCACCAATGCCTTGCCCTGGCTGAATCTGCGGCGCCGCGGCGTGCAGGTGCGGGTGGCGCAGGCGAATTCGCATCGCTATACGGTGGACGACCTTTGGCAGCACGTGGATGCGCGCACGCGGCTGATCGCGGTGTCCTGGGTGCAATACGGCACCGGCCTGCGCACCGATATTGCCGAGTTGGGCCGGCGTTGCGCCGAACGCGGCATCTGGCTGGTCGTCGACGGGATTCAGGGCGCGGGGCTGCTGCGCGCCGACGTGGATGAATGGGGCGTGGATGCCTTTGCTTGCGGCGCGCACAAAGGCATGCTCGGACCGCTGGGCGTGGGCCTGCTGCATGTGTCGCCCAGGCTGCTGGACGCCCTGGATCCGTTGTACATCGGGCCTTCGGGCGTCAATACGCTGGACAAGTCCGGACTGCAATGGCAGGTGGGCATCGCCGATGGCGCCGACGCCCGCAGGCTCGAATCGGGCAACCTGAACTATCCGGGCATCGCGGGCTGGGCTGCCGCGCTGGACCTGATCGAAGGCGCGCGGCCCGAGCGTATCGAGCCCTGGGTGCTGGAACTTTCGGAAGCGCTGGGCACCGGCCTGCGCGGACTGGGCCTGCAGGTGGTGTCGCCGGCCGGTCCCGAATTCCGCAGCACGACGACGGCGCTGCGCGTGCCGGATCCCGCCGCCGCGCTGGCGCATCTGACACAATCCGGGATCGTGGCCAGCATAGTGGAGTATGGTTACGTGCGCTTGTCCGTCGGCGCCTATAACAATCATGCGGACGTGGAACGCATCCTGCGCGCGGCGCGGACGCTTCCCGTCTGAGAAGAATCATTGATAAGCAACCCTTCAGGAGATACTGATGACCGAAGCGAAGAAGCCCCAGTGGCGGCTTGAAACCGTGGCCGTGCATGGTGGCTACCGCCCCGATCCGACCACGCGCGCCGTGGCCGTGCCCATCTACCAGACCGTGGCCTACGCGTTCGACGACACGCAGCATGGCGCCGACCTGTTCGACCTCAAGGTGCCGGGCAACATCTACACCCGCATCATGAACCCGACCACCGACGTGCTGGAGCAGCGCGTGGCGGCCCTGGAGGGCGGCATCGCCGCGCTGGCGCTGGCCTCGGGCCAGGCCGCGGTGACCTACGCCATCCTGACCATCGCCGAAGCGGGCGACAACATCGTCTCGTCCAGCACGCTGTACGGCGGCACCTACAACCTGTTCGCGCATACGCTGCCGCAGTACGGCATCACCACGCGTTTCGCCAATCCTTCCGACCTGGCCGCCTTCGAGGCCCAGATCGATGACCGCACCAAGGCCATCTTCGCGGAATCCGTGGGCAATCCGCTGGGCAACATCACGGACATCGCTGCGCTGGCCGAGCTGGCGCATCGCCATGGCCTGCCGCTGATCGTCGACAACACCGTGCCGTCGCCGTACCTGCTGCGTCCCATCGAGCACGGCGCCGACATCGTGGTGCAGTCGTTGACCAAGTACCTGGGCGGCCACGGCACCAGCCTGGGCGGCGCCATCATCGATTCCGGCAAGTTCCCGTGGGCGGAACACAAAGAGCGTTTCAAGCGCTTGAATACGCCTGACGTCAGCTACCACGGCGTGGTCTACACCGAAGCCTTCGGTCCGGCCGCCTACATCGGCCGCGCCCGCGTGGTGCCGCTGCGCAATACCGGCGCGGCGATCTCGCCCTTCAACTCGTTCCAGATCCTGCAGGGCATCGAGACCCTGGCGCTGCGCGTGGACCGCATCGTCGAGAACACCGTCAAGATCGCCAACTACCTGCGCGAACATCCGAAGGTCGAGTGGGTCAACTACGCAGGCCTGCCGGACCATCCCGACCACGCGCTGGCGCAGAAGTACCTGGGCGGCAAGGCGCCTGGGCTCTTCACCTTCGGCGTGAAGGGCGGCCGCGAGGCCGGCGCGCGCTTCCAGGACGCGCTGCAGCTGTTCACCCGCCTGGTCAATATCGGCGACTCCAAGTCGCTGGCCACGCACCCTGCGTCGACCACGCACCGCCAGCTCAATCCCGAAGAGCTGCAGAAGGCCGGCGTGCGCGAGGAAACCGTGCGCCTGTCGATCGGCATCGAGCACATCGACGACCTGCTGGCGGATCTGGACCAGGCGCTGGCACAGGTTTAAGCCATGACGATGCTTCCCCGCAGAACCTTGTTGAAGCTGGCCGCGGGCCTGCCCGCGCTGGCAGCTGCGGGAGCGGCCGGGGCGGCAGCTCCGGCTGCCCCGACCGCAAAGGCCCGCAACTACGTCCTGGCCCACGGCTCCTGGCATGGCGGCTGGTGCTGGCGCCCGGTGGCGGACCGTCTGTTGGCCGCAGGCCACCGCGTGTACGCGCCCAGCTACACGGGCATGGGCGACCGCGCCCACCTGTTGAGCAAGAGCATCACCATCGACACCTTCGTCGAGGATCTGGTCCAGGTCATCGAGACGCAGGAACTGAAGGATGTGATCCTGGTGGGCCACAGCTTCGGCGGCATTCCCATCACGGGCGTGGCCGACCGGATACCGCAGCGGCTTGCGCATCTGGTGTACTTCGACGCCATCGTGCTGCAAAGCGGCCAGAATGCGTTCTCCGTGTATCCGAAGGCGGATGCCGACGCGCGCATTGCGGCCGCCTCGAAGGCCACCGATGGATTGGCTGTGCCGATTCCCGATCCGCTGCCTGCAGCCTGGGGATTCACGCCGGGCAGCGCCGACCATGACTGGGTCAAGCGCCGCCTGACCGCGCATCCGCTGGCCAGCTACACCACGCCGCTGAACCTGAAGCACCCCATCGGCAACGGCGTGGCCCGTACCTACATCCATTGCACCCAGCCGGAACTGCCGGTGCTGGACGATTCGCGCAAGCTGGTGAAGTCCCAAGCGGGTTGGAACTGGGTCGACATTGCCGCGCCGCACGAAGCCCACATCACGCATCCGGTCTTGCTGGCCGATTTGCTGCTGGGCCTGGCCTGATCCAGCCAGACCAGGACGGGCGGCTGATACGGTCGTCCGGGCGTCGCAGTTTGAGGGCATCATGCGAGATTGCGCCGGGCCGCCCGCGCCGGCGCATCCCATGACGACCCGCTGGAGACTCCCATGGCCCTTACGCCCGTCCACGCCGCGCTGCCGGCAGACCTGAAAGCCTGGCTGCGGCAACACGCCGACGCCTTGGACGACGGCAGCCTGGACGCGGCGGAGTTGTTGCCGCGGCTGGCCGCCGCCGACGTGTTGCGCCATGGCGTGCCCGTGGCGCAAGGCGGCTTGCCGGGCACGGATATCGGCGATGCCATCGAAACCATTGCGCAGTTGGCGGAACTGTCCGTCGCCGGCGCCTTCGTGGCCTGGAGCCAGCGCGTTTTCATCGAGTACCTGTTGCGCAGTCCGAACGCCGGTCTGGCGGATGCCTGGCTGGGGCCATTGCTCCAGGGCGGGCAGGCCGGCGCGACCGCGCTGTCGAACGCCATGAAGTTCCTCAGCGGCATCGAATCGCTGCAGATCGCCGCGCGCGAGGCGGGCGACGCGTGGGCGCTGGACGGACAGATGCCTTGGGTCACGAACCTGCGGCCGCAAGGGTTCCTGGTGGCGGCCGCGGTCGCCGCGCCTGATGGCACGCCGGCGGTGGTGGCGCTGCCGCACGACATTGCGGGGCTGGAGCGCAGCGCGGACCTGCCTTTGCTGGCGTTGCAGTCGACCAATACCGCCGCGCTGGCGCTGCGCGATGTGCGCATCGGCCCCGAATGGCTGATTCATTCCGACGCGCGCCAATACCTGCCCCAGGCCCGGCCGGCCTTCGCCGGCATGCAGTGCGGCCTGTCCATCGGCTTGGCTCGGGGCGCCTTGCGCGCCGCGCTGGAGGCCGGGCAGGGCCAGGCCTCGCGCGGCATCCTGGGCCAGCCGCTGCAAGCGCTGGGTGCGCAACTGGATGCATTGACCGCGGGCTTGCTCGAAGGCGTGCGTAGCGGAAGCTTCGTGGCGCAGCCCTGGCGGCTGTTCGAAATCCGCATCGCCTTGGCCGAAGCGGCCCAGCAGGCGGTGCAGCTGGAATTGCAGGCCAGCGGCGGCGGGGCCTATCTGCGGCAGGCCGGCTCAGGCTTTGCCCGGCGTTGGCGGGAAGCGGCCTTCCTGCCCATCGTTACGCCCAGCCTGGTGCAGTTGAAGACCGAACTGGCCAAACGCCAGGCGCGACTGGCGGCCGAAGCTGCGGGATAGGCGCGCGGCGCGGCAGCGACGGCCGGCTGCTGCTACTTGCGCGGCCCCTTGCCGTTGGCCGGGCAGACGATCTCGCGCAGCTTGCGCTGCACAGGGTCTTGCGTGATGGGCGCATTGCGGATGCCGGGCGGGGGCAGGGATTCGACGACGGGGCCGGTGGCGTTCTCGCCCGCATGGTGCACGACCTGGCTGACGGTATAAGTGCCGGCGGTGCAATTCATGGTGACCGGTTGGGTCACGGAGCGGTAGGGTTGCCCGTTGGCGGCGGAAATCTTGGGCTGGGCATAGAACCAGGCCACGTTCACTGCCCTGACGGCGGGGCGCTCCGATACGACCTTGACCGACGCGCTGTCGTAGAACACGCCTGGCATGGCTTGCGGGTCGAGCGGCAGCCAGTCCGGTTCGGCGGACACCATGCCGCCGGGTCCAGGGTCACGCGGCACGATGTTCACGGCGCAGGCGTCGGCGGGGACTGGGTCGCCTTCGCGTACCGTGACGGTTTCGCAGGCGCCGGGCGGGGCGGCCTGCGCGGGGTGGGTCCAGGCGGTCACGGCCAGGGCGATCAGGAATGCGTGCCTTGCGGTCATTGGTGTTTTCCGGTGGTGGCGCGGGGCGCCGGCGCCAGGCTTGTGGCCACGGCGTGTCCCCGATCATACCGGGCAGGGCGCGCATGCGCGGGGCGAATACGTCCGAGGGGCGGCGGGGCCTACGCCGTCAGCACATATTCCGGATAGCGCTTGCAGATCTCGGCCACCTGGCTGAGGGTGCCCGAAAGGTGTTCCCGCAGCACCTGCTGGGCGCGCTGCGGGTCCTGCGCGACGATGGCGTCCAGCAGGCGCTGGTGGTCCTCCAGGATGCGTTCGGCCTTGCCGGCCTCGGGCAGGTGCAAGCGGCGCAAGCGGTCCAGGTGGCCGCTGTAGCGTTGCGCGAGTTCCCACAGCCGGGTCACGCCGGCGGCTTCGTGCATGTCGCGGTGGAAGGCCTGGTCGGCGTCGATGAAACGCTGGAACTGGCTGCTGGCGTGGCTGGCGCGCTGCAGGTCGATGCTGGCCTGCAGGCGCTGGAAGAGCTGAGGATCCGGGCGCTGCGCCAGCATCTGCACGATTTCGAGCTCCAGCGAGCGGCGCAGGAAATGCGCTTCGCGCGCGGCGTCCACGTCGATGCGGCTGACCACCGTGGTGTGCTGCGGATAGATCTCGACCAGCGCTTCTTCGGCCAGCCGCATCAGCGCGTCGCGGATCGGGGTCTGGCTCAGGCCGTAGGTTTCCGCCAGCGTGATGCGCGACAGGGGAGTACCCGGGGCCAGTTCCAGGGACACGATCTGTTCGCGTAGATGTTCAAAGACCTGAGGCGCGGCGTGGCGCGAACGGTCCAGTCTGAGCTTGGTGCTTTGCATCGGGTCGCGTGCGGAGTTGGGCCTGAAGAGTAACGGAGTTTAGCGGGTTTTTACCAGGCTGACGCACTAATGTATTAGTGTTTAAATGGCCCGGTCGCCACTATGAAACTCCGCCCCGCCCCTATGAAACGCTCCTACGAAAGCCTGCGCAGCGCCGCCTGGATGGCCAAGGACGACCTGCGTTCCTTCGGCCACCGCTCCCGCATGATGCAGATGGGCTATGGCCCCGACGACTGGGCGGGCCGCCCCGTCATCGCCATCATCAACACCTGGTCGGACCTGAATCCCTGCCACAGCCACTTCAAGCAGCGCGTCGAGGACGTCAAGCGCGGCGTGTTCCAGGCGGGCGGCTTTCCGGTGGAACTGCCCGCGATCTCGGTGTCGGAGTCCTTCGTCAAGCCGACCACCATGCTGTACCGCAATTTCCTGGCCATGGAGACCGAGGAGCTGCTGCGCAGCCATCCGGTCGACGGCGCCGTGCTCATGGGCGGCTGCGACAAGACCACGCCGGGTCTCATCATGGGCGCGGTCAGCGCCGGGCTGCCCTGTGTCTATGTGCCCGCCGGCCCCATGTTGCGCGGCAACTGGAAGGGCAAGATCCTGGGATCCGGGTCGGATGCCTGGAAGCTCTGGGACGAGCGCCGCGCCGGCAAGATCACGCAGGAGCAATGGACCGAGGTCGAGGGCGGCATCGCCCGCAGCTACGGCACCTGCATGACCATGGGCACCGCCAGCACCATGACCGCCATCGCCGAAGCCATAGGCATGACGCTGCCGGGCGCATCCTCGATCCCGGCGGCGGACGTCAACCACATGCGCATGTCGGCCGAATGCGGCCGGCGCGTGGTGGAGATGGTCTGGGAAGACCTGACGCCGCAGCGCATCCTGAGCCTGGCGTCCTTCAAGAACGCCATCAACGTGGCCATGGCCATGGGCTGCTCAACCAACGCCATCGTGCACCTGGTCGCCATGTCGCGCCGCGCCGGCTGCGCCGTGGGACTGGACGATTTCGACGCCGCCAGCCGCAAGGTGCCGGTGATCGCCAACATCCGGCCCAGCGGCGACACCTATCTGATGGAAGACTTCTTCTACGCGGGCGGGCTGCCGGCGCTGATGTCGCGGCTGCAAGACCATCTGGATCCGTCCGCCATGACCGTCACCGGCAAGACGCTGGGCGAGAACATCGCCGGCGCCGAGGTCTACAACGACGACGTGATCCGCCCGCTGGACCAGGCCATCTACGACGAAGGCGCGCTGGCCGTGCTGCGCGGCAATATCGCGCCGGACGGCTGCGTCATCAAGCCCAGCGCATGCGCGCCGCAGTACCTGCGGCATACCGGCCCGGCCCTGGTGTTCGACGATTACCCCAGCATGAAGGCCGCGGTGGACGACGAGAACCTGGACGTCACCGCCGACCACATCATGATCCTGCGCAATGCCGGACCGCAGGGCGGTCCCGGCATGCCGGAGTGGGGCATGCTGCCCATCCCGACCAAGCTGGTGAAGCAGGGCGTGCGCGACATGCTGCGCCTGTCCGACGCGCGCATGAGCGGCACCAGCTACGGCGCCTGCATCCTGCACGTGGCGCCGGAAAGCTATATCGGCGGCCCGCTGGCCCTGGTGAAGACGGGCGACCTGATCACCGTGGACGTGCCCGCGCGCAGCATCCACCTGAACGTCAGCGACGACGAGCTGGCCGCGCGCCGCGCCGCCTGGACGCCGCCGCCCAGGCGCTACGAGCGCGGCTACGGCTGGATGTACTCGAAGCACATCCTCCAAGCCAACGACGGCTGCGATTTCGATTTCCTGGAAACCGCTTTCGGCGCACCCGTACCCGAACCCGAGATCTTCTAGCGCGCCATCCGCGCCCACCCCATTGCCTTCAGCCCCCCCGGAGCCATCGTGTCCCAAATGAATCCCGAAACGCGCGCCCGCCTGGCCGGCGTCAGCACCGCCACCCTGTGCACGGCCTTGTTCAAGCGCGGCCTGCGCAACCAGTTCATCCAGGACGTGCGTCCGCTGAACGCCACGCTGCCCAATATGGTCGGCCCGGCGTTCACGCTGCGCTACATCCCCGCGCGCGAGGACCTGAATACCATCAAGGTGTTCGAGGACCGCGCCCATCCGCAGCGCGTTGCGGTCGAGACCTGCCCGGAAGGCGCGGTGCTGGTCATGGACAGCCGCAAGGACGCGCGCGCGGCTTCCGCCGGCTCCATCCTGGTGACGCGGCTGATGAAGCGCGGCGTGGCTGGGGTGGTCACGGACGGCGGCTTCCGCGATTCGCCCGAGATTGCCGAGTTGGGCTTTGCCGCCTATCACCAGCGGCCTTCGGTGCCGACCAACCTGACCCTGCACCAGGCCTTGGACATCAATGCGCCCATCGGCTGCGGCGATGTGGCGGTGTGGCCGGGCGATATCGTCGTGGGCGACCGCGAGGGCGTGGTGGTGATACCCGCCAGCCTGGCCGACGAGATCGCCGTCGAAGCCGTGGAGATGACGGCCTTCGAGGACTTCGTGACCAGCGAGGTGCAGCAGGGCGCGTCCATCCTGGGGCTGTATCCGCCCACGGACCCCGGCACCAAGGACAAGTTCGCCGCATGGCGCAAGCAACACGGCCGCTGAGCCTTGCCGCCGGCGCAGCCGGCAACCCCATAAGCCAAACAAGAGGCAGGAGACAACCATGAACACGCAACGACGCGGCGCGCTGGCCGCGCTGCTGGCCGCCGCCATGCTGGGTACGCTGGCGGCGCCCGCGCAGGCCGCCGACTGGCCCGCGCAGAAGCCGATTTCCTATGTGGTGCCATTCACCGTGGGCGGTTCGACCGACGTGGTGGGCCGGGTGCTGGCGCAGAAGCTGGGCGACCGCCTGCACCAGAACGTCATCGTCGAGAACAAGCCCGGCGCCGCGGGCGGCATCGGCGCGACCTATGTGGCCAAGGCCCCGCCCGACGGCTACACCCTGTTCGGCGGCACCATCAGCACGCACGCCATCAACGCCAGCCTGTACAAGAACCTGAAGTACGACCCGGTCAAGGATTTCGAGCCGGTTTCGCTGATTGCCTACCTGCCTAATGTGCTGCTGGTGGACCCCAACCTGGGCGTGAATTCGGTGGCCGACCTGATCGCGCTGTTGAAGCGCGACCCGTCCAAGCGCACCTTCGCGTCCTCGGGCGCGGGCACCTCCACGCATCTGGCCGGCGAACTGTTTTCCAGCATGATAGGCGTGCCGCTCACGCACGTGCCGTACAAGGGCACGCCGCCCGCCATGGTGGACGTGTCCTCCGGCGCGGTGACCTTCATGTTCGACCAGATGACGGCGGCCTTGCCCCTGCTGCAGACCGGCAAGCTCAAGCTCCTGGCCGTGACCACCAAGGACCGCATCGCGCTGGCGCCCGAGGTGCCGACCATGCAGGAGGCCGGCGTGCCGGGCTTCCAGATGGCGTCCTGGCAGGCGGTATACGCGCCCAAGGGCACGCCCAAACCCATTCTCGACAAGCTGGCCCAGGAAATCGCAGCGATCCTGAAAGAGCCGGACGTGCAGGAGAAGCTGGGCAAGACCATGGGGATGGAACTGGTCGGCAGCACGCCCGAACAACTGCGGGACCTGATGGCGACGGAAATCCCGCGTTGGGCGGAAGTGGTGAAGAAGTCGGGCGCGACGGTCGAATAGGCGGATCGGGCGAGCGGGCGTGGCGCGCCCGCCGCCGTTCAGGGCTACGCGTTCAGGGCTTCAGATTGAGCTTGGGCACCAAGGCCTTGAACGCCTCTTCCTGGCGCGCCACGTCGGCCGTGAATTGCGGCAGGTCGGCGTAGGAGGGCGTCAGGTTCTGCTTGCGCATCAAGGCCTGGAAGTCCTGCGATTGCGCCACCTGGCGGGCCGCGGCCCGCCATTTCTCGACCGCGTCGGCGGGCGTGGCCTTGGGCAGGCCGATGCCGCGCCAGACGCTGAACTGCAGGTCCGCGCCTTTCTCCTTCATGGTCGGGACAGAGGGCAGGTTGTCCAGGCGCTTGGGCGCCATGACCGCCAGGGTGCGCAGCTTGCCGGTCTCGACGTGCTGCTGCAGTTCGGCGTAGGCGACCGTGGTGGCTTGCACATCGCCCGCTAGGAGGCCCATGATGGCCGGGGCCGAACCCTGGTAAGGCACGTGCACGAACTTCACGCCGGCCTGTTCGCCCAGCGCCGCCGCCGCCATGTGCGGCACCGTGCCGATGCCGGCATTGGACACGGCGACGCGTTCGGGATTCTTCCTGGCGTCCGCCAGGAATTCCTCCACCGTCTTCCAGGGCGCGTCGGCGCGCACCGTGACCGATGAGGGATCGTCGGTGAAGCGGGCGATGGGCTGGAAGTCGCCCACCGTGGTCTTGCCTATGCCCATCAGCGGCACCACCAGCATTTCGGGCGTCATCAACACCAGCTTGTAGCCGTCGGGCTGCGCGTTGGCCACGTAGGCCCAGCCGATGGAGCCGCTGGCGCCCGGCTTGTTGATCACCACCGTGGGCTGCGCCAGCAGGGGCGGGCGCACCGCCTCGGCGATGGCGCGCGCGGTGTTGTCGCTGCCGCCGCCGGGCTGGTAGGCGACCACCAGTTCCATCGAGCGGGCGGGGTAGTCCGCGGCATGCGCGGCGGACAGGACGGAAACTGCGGACAGGGCGCTGAGGGCCAGCGCGGACAGGAGGTAGGGGCGCATGGTGGCGGCTCCGGTATCAGTAGCCCAGGGCGGAAAGATCCGCGAGCGTCTGTTTGGTAATGGCGATGGTGCGTTCGCGTTCGGCCCCGGCCAGGTCCAGGCGCGGCGGCTTGACGGTTTCGGCGCTGCCGGTGATCAGGTGTTCGGCCAGCTTGATGTGCTGCACCAGCTTGACCACGGTGTCCAGGTGGAACAGCGGCGTCAACGCGGCATAGAGCTTGCGGGCCCGCACGAAATCGCCTTCGACGGCCAGCTTCAGCAGGTCCACCGAAGCCTTGGGCACGGCGTTGGCCATGCCGGATACCCAGGCCGTCACGCCCAGCGCGGCGCTTTCCAGGATCAGGTCGTCCACGCCGCAGACCACGGCAAGGCGGTCGCCGAAGCGCGTGATCAGGTCGGTGACGCGGGTGGTGTCGTAGGACTCCTCCTTGATGGCGACGATGGTCGGCTCTTCCAGCAGCTCGGCCACCAGGTCCGGCGTCAGGTCCACGCCGTAGCCGCGCGGGTTGTTGTAGAGCAGGATGGGCAGGGCGCTGGCGCGCGCCACTTCGCGATAGAAGGCCACGGTCTCGCGGCCGTCGGACTTGTAGGTCAGGCCGGGGAACACCATCAGGCCGTTCACGCCAATGCGCGCGGCTTCCTGCGCGAAGGCGGCGGCGCGGGCGGTGCCGGTTTCCGCCACGCCAGAAATCACCGGCACCCGGCCGCGCACGGTGTCCACGGCGGTGCGCAGCACCTGCAGCTTCTCTTCGGGCGAGAGCTGGGCGTTTTCGCCCACCATGCCCATCATCACGACGCCGCCCACGCCGTTCTCGATCAGGCGTTCCAGTCCCAGGCGGATGGCCTCCAGGTCCAGCGAAAAATCGGGTTTCAGCTTGGTGGTGACGGCGGGGAATACGCCTTGCCATTGAATGCTCATGCTGCGGCTCCTGATGCGTGGTCCAGCCGAAGCAATCCGGCTGGATGATGGTTATTGGATATTGGATCCAAAAATATGGGGCTTAAAAAAACGAGGCTCGGGCCTCGGTCCGTCGCCCTGGCGGGCGGCGGTTTGAACTGGATCATGGATCCAATATACTCACATTAAAAGGGCTGTGGCTACCGGCTGTCTCTCGGGGTTTTCCTGGGCATGGCGGCGCGGGTTCCGCGTAGTCCCTCCCGTGCCGCCCCCGCCGCACGGTGCAACCAGGCAGGTTTCATGTCACAGAATTCGCCGCTTTCCGCTTCCAACCCGTCCCGTTCCCAGGCCGCCAGCCCCGGCCGCCTGGTGCGCAAGACCGCCGTCGAACTGGTGGTCGACGAATTGCGCGACCGCATCCTGTCCGGCGCGCTTCCTCCCGGCTCGGCGCTGCGCCAGGAATTGTTCGCCGAGGAACTGGGGGTGAGCCGGCTGCCTGTGCGCGAGGCTATCCGCCAGCTCAGCGCCGAAGGGCTGATCGACATGATTCCGCATCGCGGCGCCTACGTCTCCATGCTGTCGCGCGCCGAGGTGCAGGAGTTCTTCGACATCCGGCTGCGGCTGGAGCCATGGCTGTTGCGCCTGGCCGTGCAGCAGCGCGAGCCCCAGGACCTGGAGCTGGCGAGCCAGGTGGTGGCGCAGATGGACACGGCCGAGCCCGAGCAATGGGGGCGCCTGAACTGGCAGCTGCACGAACTGCTGTACCGTTCGGCGCAACGGCCCGCCGCGCTGGCCATGGTGCACGCGCTGCACGAAAAATCCGAACGCTATTTCCGCTTCCAGATCGTCAACGCGCCGATCCGCCAGCAGGCCCACGACGAGCACAGCGAACTGATCGCGCTCGCCCGGCAGGGCCGGGCCGAAGACGCCGAAGCCGCGCTGGAGCGGCATATCGGCGAAGCCGCCGAGCAGATACTCGCCATCGTCGATCATCTGCTGGATGCGTCGGCCTTGCAGGAACCCGCCTAGACGTCCAGCTCCAGCGTGCCGCAGCCGCGCTGGCCTCAATTGATCTTGATGTTGCGTTCCTTCACCAGCGTCTTCCATTGCGCGGTCTCGCGCGCCAGGTGGTCGCGCAGTTCGTCCGGCGTGCCGCCGATGGGCTCGGCGCCGATGGAGTCCAGCGTGGCGCGCACCTTGGCGTCGTTCAGCGACGCGCGCATCGCGGCGTTCAGTTTCGCGACCACCTCGGGCGGCGTGCCGGCGGGGGCGAAGGCAGCGAACCAGGGCATCAATTCGTAGCCGGGCAGGCCGCTTTCCGCGACGGTGGGCACGTCGGGCAGGGCGGCCGAACGCTTGCTGGTGGTCACTGCCAGCGCCCGCAGCTTGCCGGCTTCGATGTGCGGCTTGGCGGAGGTGATGCTGTCGAACATGTAGTCCACCTGTCCGCCCAGCAGGTCGGCGACGGCGGGGCCGCTGCCTTTGTAGGGCACGTGCAGCATATCCACCTGGGCCATGGACAGGAACAGCTCGCCCGCCAGATGGATGGAGGTGCCCACGCCGGCCGAGGCGTAGGTGTAGTGGTTGGGCTGCGCCTTTGCCTTGGCAATGACGTCCTGCACGCTGGTGGCGCCGGTGCGCGCGGGATTGGTGACCAGCACGTTCGGCACCACGGCCAGCAGCGAGATCGGGGCGAAATCCTTGATCGGGTCGTAGTTCAGGTCCTTGTACAGGGCCGGGTTGACGGCCATGCCGTTGGCGACGATCAGGATGGTGTAGCCGTCGGGCTTGGCGCGGGCCACGCTGGCCGCGCCGATATTGCCGCCCGCGCCCGCGCGGTTCTCCACGATGAAGGTGGTGTTGAGCTGCTTGCCCATGGATTCGCCCAGGGTGCGGGCGATGCTGTCCATCGCGCCGCCGGGCGGGAAGGGAACGATCCATTTGACCGGGTGGTCCGGGTACGTCTGGGCCAGCGTTGCGGACGCGCCGCCCAGCAGCGCCAGGCCGGCACAGGCCAGGGCGATTCGTTTGAATACAGGGCGCAAGCGCATGATGGTCTCCGTAATGCTGGAATTATTGTGGTGTCGCGCGCCTTTGGCCCAAGGATCCCGGGCAGGTAACTTCCGGGATTCATACTTTCAAAGTGCAGGGTTGCGCGACGGTTCAGTATGGCTTGCGTTTTCCCTGCGAGTCCAAGACTATATGGGTTCCGATTGATACCTTTATGGTATGTATGGAGCCATGCCATGCAACTGAGGCAACTGCGTTATTTCCAGGCCGTGGCGGAGGAAGGCAGCTTCACCCGCGCGGCCGCCCGGCTGCACATGGCCCAACCGCCCCTCAGCCGCCAGATCCGCCTGTTCGAGGAAGAACTCGGTGTGCAGCTGTTCGAACGCACCACGCGGGCGCTGCGCCTGACGGAAGCGGGCCGCTTCCTGCTGGAGCAATCGCGCCTGTTGACCGCGCGCCTGGAAGAGGTGTTGGAAGGCACGCGCCGGCTGGGGCAGACCCAGCGGCGCTGGTTCGGCATAGGCTTTGTGCCGTCATCCCTGTACGGCTTCGTGCCCGAGCTGATCCGGCAGTTGCGCAACGCCGACCCGCAGGTCGAGGTGGGTCTCACGGAAATGACCACCTTGCCGCAGCTGGAAGCGCTCAAGGCCGGCCGCATCGACCTGGGCATAGGCCGCATCCTGTTCGACGATCCCGCCATCGAGCGGCGGGTGCTGATGACCGAAGCGCTGATGGCCGCGGTGCCGCTGGGCCATCCGATCGCGCGGCTGCGGCGCGTGTCCGTCGAACGCCTGGCGCGCGAACCTTTCGTGCTGTATCCGGCGCGCCCGCGGCCGAACTTCTCCGACCATGTGTTGGGCCTGTTCCGTGCAGCGGGACATGCGCCGCAGGTGGTGCAGGAAGCCAACGAACTTCAGACCGCCATCGGCCTGGTGGCGGCGGGGCTGGGCGTGACGGTGGTGCCGGCGTCGGTGCAGCGCCTGCAGCGGCAGGATGTGGCGCACGTGGCGATCGATGCCGATACCTTCGTGTCGCCGGTGATCGTCAGCTACCGCAAGGATGACACGTCGGCGTTCCTGGCGCGGGCGTTGGGGCTGGCGCAGGCGCTGGCCGGTTAGCAGCAAGGAGACATGACCATGCCGGATCAGGCCGCGAAATCCCTCTCCCTCAGGCAACTGGAACTGCTGCTGGCGCTGGCCTCCGCCGACAGCATCGCGGGCGCGGGCGCGCGGCTGGGGATGACGCCCTCGGCCACCAGCCACGCCCTGCGCACGCTGGAGGCCACGCTGGGAGCGCCCTTGCTCGACCGCAACGCATCGGGCGTGCATCTTACCTATGCCGGGCAGCAGATCCTGCCGCACGTCAGGGACGTGTTCGCCTCCCTGCAGATCGTGCGGGCGACGGCGAACGCCAGCGCGGGCTTGCGTTCGGGTCTGCTGAATCTGGGTTCGCTGGGGGCGAGTTCCTCACTGAACATCCTGCCGCAGCTGCTGGAGATGTTCAAAGCCCGGTATCCGGGCGTCGATGTGTTCGTTACCGAGAAGCCGGACCCGGAACTGGAGCGCGCGCTGGTCGAACGGCGTATCGAGATCGGCGTGGTGGCCTTGCCCAAACCGGATTTCGACACGCTGCCGCTCGTTACCGACGAGCTGATGGTGGTGCTTCCTGCCGGCCATCCGCTGGCCGGGCGCAAGACGATCGCGGTGAAGGAGCTGATCGACTATCCCCTGATCATGACGCGCGCCGGTTCGCAGCCTGTCATTACGCGCATGTTCGAGCGCGCCGGCGCCAAGCCGCATATCGCGCACGATCTTTCGCAGATCATGTCCATCCTGGAATTCGTCCGGCGCGGGCAGGGCATCTCCGTGCTGGCGTCGCTGGTGCTGCCGCAGGCCTACGACGGGCTGGTCTACCGGAAGATCAGCCCCGCTTCCAAGCGCAGGATCGGGTTGGCCTGCCTCAATGAACGCAAGCTGTCGCCTGCCGCGCATGCCTTCTGGGCCATGGTCAGGGACGCCGCGCCCAAGCTGAAGTTTCCGGTCAAGTAGCGCCGCGCGTCGCCCGTCCGGGCCGGGCGGCAAGCTGTCCTTCATATTGAAAAAAAACTCAATTGAAGGTGAGGATTGCGAATTTTAGACTGCATCGATCGACTCTGATGGAGAAGGCGTATGCAGTCAGTGGAAGCCTCCGCGCTCAAGGGCGTGCGTGTCCTGGACCTCTCGCGCATCCTGGCGGGTCCCAGCGCGACGCAGCTGTTGGGCGACCTGGGCGCGGACGTGGTCAAGGTGGAAAAGCCGGACGAGGGCGATGACACCCGCAAATGGGGGCCGCCTTACATCAACGACCAGGACGGCCACGCGACCGCGGAAAGCGCCTACTACCTGAGCGCCAACCGCAACAAGCGGTCCATCGCGATCGACATCGCCACGACGGCGGGCCGGGAAACGCTGCATCAACTGCTGGACCACGCCGACGTGCTGGTCGAGAACTACAAGGTCGGCGGCCTGGCCAAGCACGGGCTGGACTATGAACAGCTCAAGCACCGGTATCCGCGCCTGGTCTATTGCTCCATCACCGGCTTCGGGCAGACGGGGCCGTACGCCAAGCGCGCGGGCTACGACTTCCTGATCCAGGGCATGGGCGGGATCATGAGCCTTACCGGCGAGCCGCAAGGCGCGCCCATGAAGGTGGGCGTGGGCATCGCCGACGTCATGACCGGGATGTATGCCGCCGTCGGCATCCTGGCGGCGCTGCGCCACCGCGACCTGACCGGCCAGGGCCAGCACATCGACATCTCGCTGCTGGACAGCCAGATTGCCTGGCTGGTGAACGCCGGGACGAACTATCTCGCCAGGCAGGAGCCGCCCGTCCGCCTGGGCAACGGCCACCCCAACATCGTGCCCTACCAGGTATTCGACGCGGCGGACGGTCCCATGATTCTTGCCGTGGGCAACGATGCGCAGTTCCGGCGCTTCTGCGAGGTTGCCGGCGTGGCCGGGCTGGCGGACGACGAGCGCTATGCCTCCAATGCGGCCCGCGTCGCCCACCGCGTCGAACTCTGCCAGCGGGTACAGGAAGCGCTGGCCCGGCGCCCCAGGCAGGTCTGGCTGGAACAGCTGGAAGCCGTGGGCGTGCCTTGCGGTCCGGTCAACGACCTGCGCGACGTATTCAACGACCCGCACGTACAGGCTCGCGGCGCGCAGTTGCGCATGCCCTGCGCATGGGCGCAAGGCGGCGAACTGAACCTGTTGGCCAATCCGCTGAAGCTGTCCGCCACGCCGGTCTCCTACCGCAATCCGCCGCCCCGCCTGAACGAGCATGCGCGGCAGATCCTGGACGATTGGACGGCGGGCGGTCCGCCGGACTGACGTCACACATCTTAGACAACACCGCTTCGACGAAGGCGGACACAAGAGGAGAGAGGCATGGATAGGAGACAGTTGCTGGCGCTGGCCGCATTGACGCCATTGAGCCGCGCATTTGCGCAAGGCAAGTATCCGTCGCAGAGCATCAGGCTGGTCGCGCCCTATGCGCCGGGCGGAACCGTGGACATCCTGTCGCGGCAACTGGCCGAGCCGATGCGCGCCAGCCTGGCCCAGTCGGTGATCGTGGAAAACCGCGGCGGCGCCGGTGGCACGCTGGGCGCCGACGCCGTGGCCAAGGCCCGTCCCGACGGCTACGCGATCCTGTTCGGGGCGGTGCATCACGCGATCGCCCAGTCGGTGTATCCGAAGCTGGGATACGACATCCGCGAGATGACGGCGGTGGGTTTTCTGGGACGCGTCAACCACGCGCTGATCGTCAACAAGGATCTGCCCGCGCAGAATGTGCAGGAGCTGGTAGCGCTGCTGAAGGCCAATCCGGACAAGTACAGCTATGCCACGCCGGGCGCGGGCACCATGCAGCACCTGATGGCCGAATACTTCAAGAACGTCACCGGCACCCAGATGATGCACGTGCCTTACCGCGGCTCGGCGCCGGCGATCGTGGACATCATTGCCGGGAATGTGCACATGATGTTCGAGACCATGCCTTCGGCCATCCAGCACATCAGGGCCGGCAGCGTGCGCGCGATCGCGGTGACGTCCAAGGTGCGTTCGCCCAGCCTGCCCGACGTGCCCACGGCGGCGGAGAGCGGCGCGGCTAATTACGACGCGACCAGCTGGTATGGCATCTATGCGCCGCCATCCACGCCCGCGGACGTGGTGCGCGTGCTCAATGCGGCGGTCAACGAGGCGTTCGCCGATCCGGCTTTCGTGCAGCGCTGGATTGCGTTGGGCGCCGACGCGGGCGGCGGCACGCCGCAGGAGCTTGCCGCCCTGACGCGAAGCGAAGTCGAGCGCTGGGCCGAGGTGGCGCGGCGCGCGGATATCAAGGTGGGTTGATGCCGGCGGGCCTGGCGGCCCGGCCGGAGTTTTGCACGTAGCAAGGATGAACCATGACTGAGCTTTCTCAAGAACAATCGGCGTTGCAGCAGCGCGCGCGCGAACTGGCGCAGACCGTATTCAAACCGACGGCCGCGGCCACCGACCAATCCGAACAGTATCCCTGGGACAATGTCCGCCTGCTGCGCGAAAGCGGCTTCATGGGCATGACGATTCCGCGCGAGTACGGCGGACAGGGGCTGAGCTATCTCGATACCGTCCTGGTCGTGGAGGAAATGGCCAAGGCTTGCGCCACCATGGGACGCATCACGGTGGAAGCCAATATGGGCGCAATCGGCGCCATCATGCAATACGGCAGCCATGAGCAGAAGACGCTGGCCGCCGGGTGCGTGCTGGCGGGCGACAAGCCCGCCATCTGCATCTCGGAGCCCCAGGCCGGCAGCGCCGCCAGCGAAATGGGCACACGCGCCGTGCGTGTGGGCGACGACTACGTCATCAACGGCGAGAAATACTGGATCACCGGAGGCGGGGTGTCGCGCCTGCACCTGATCTTCGCGCGCGTGTTCGACGAGGGCGTGGATCTGGGCATAGGCGCCTTCATCCACGTGCGCGAGCCCGACGCCGCGGACGATGGCCTGGAGATCGCCAAGCGTTCCTACGCCATGGGCGTGCGGGGCATACCCGAGACGTACATCCAGTTCCGCGACCTCAAGGTGCACAAGTCCATGCTGGTGGCGCCGCCCGAGGGCCTGAAACGCGGCTTCGCCGGGCTGATGCAGGCCTACAACGCCCAGCGCGTGGGCGCGGGTACCGTGGCGCTGGGCATTGCGCAGGGCGCCTTTGAAGAAGCCGTGGAATACGTCAAGCAGCGCCAGCAGTTCGGCCGGCCGATAGCGGAGTTCCAGGGCTTGCAGTGGATGGTTGCCGACATGGCCATCCAGTTGAACGCCGCGCGCCACATGCTTCATGCGGCCGCGCGCAGCGGCACGCCGCGGACTTTCGGCTTTCCGGACTTGTCGCTGGCCGCGCAGGCGAAGATATACGCGGCGGAAACGGCGCAGCGCGTGACCAACGACGCCTTGCAGCTGCACGGTTCGTCAGGCTATGGGCGCGACCTGCCGATGGAGCGCCACGTGCGCGACGCACGCATGTTCACGATCGCCGGCGGCACGGCGCAGATCCTGCGGACTCAGGTCGCCTCCGCCGTGCTGGGGATGAAGCTGCCGCAGACGCGGGACGGGTATTTGCGGGGACGGTGACTTGCCGTCCTGAAGCAACGCCCTGGCGTAAAACCAGGGCGTTTTCGTATTTTTAGCTTGTATATATTGGATATGGCCTGCTGATTATCCAATACGGATTTGGGAGTGCGTCGCACGGTGCGACGTGGCGCGACAAAATCAGTCAACGCCTGCAAACAAAAAAGCCAACGAACAGCATTCCAATTAAGGTTCCTCCCAGAGCCAGCGCTGCGAGCTCTCCGCGTTGCGACTCGTGGAAATACAAAATACACGAGAAGGCAGCGGTAAGCACGATCAACAGGACCAAAACAAAAGCGCGCCATTTTTTCAGAAACGCACAGCGCACATCGTGCAAGGCGAATTCAGGTTTGCGCATGAGTTTTCGCGTAGAAAAGCGGCCGGTATTAAATTCTGCCAAATATCCCGCTGATGGGATAGTGATGTCCAGCGCATAATCTGTTCGTATAAACCCTGATTCCTTGTTGGTGCGCATCCTTTGCATTAGTTCGTTGATGGGAATCGTATTCGATCGCGTTAATGCCAATACCGTTTCATTAATCGTGACATGGCAAAGATGATTCGGCCCGCCGAATATCGAAAACTGCGGTTTGGATTCACTGGATTAACTAGTGGCAGGACACCAGTTCAGGGGTAATGTCGGCGGGCAAAGGTCCGTGCGTTCCCAGAATAGGCCGGTCGCAAGGCCCGGGCAGTGGGCCTTTGAGATAGATCGCAAGCGGCGCAACGTCGGGGTCCGTGGTCCATTCCAAACTACCACGATGGCGGTCTATTCCGCCGTCAGCGCCGGGCTCGGCATCGCCTATTCGCCACGGTGGCAGATCAGGCACCTGCTGGATGCGGGGCAGGTAGACTAAGAATCCCCCAATCCCGATGCGCAGCGATCATGTCTTTCCAAACGCAGGTCCGAATCGCCCAGAGCGTAGACATCGATTCGATTGTTGAACTGGATCCGATCGCCAGGCAGGAACCGGGCAGGAGGACATTTATCGCCCAGGCGGTGGCTGCTGGCCAATGCTGGGCCGCGACGGCAGCGGAGGATGCTTCGGCGCTGGTCGGTTATGGGGTGCTTGACCGCTCGTTCTTCGGACATGATTTCATTCCGCTGATCGTCGTCAAGCGTTCGGCTCGACGCCGTGGCGTCGCGACAGCCATTATGCGGACCCTGGAACTGCAATGCCAGGGAGGAAAATTGTTCACGTCGACAAACAGGTCAAACATCGCGATGCGCCAATTGCTTGGCCGGCTTGGCTTTATCAGAAGCGGCCAAATCGAGAATCTGGACGACGGCGACCCCGAGCTCGTATTCGTGAAGCTCCGATCGTCCCTTTGAGAGGCGTCATAGGTCCGAGGCTGTCCAACGCCACCCCATCACGGCGGACAAGGCCGCGATGCCACATGGCGCGGAAGGCGAAGGACTTTCTGTATTGCTTCAGCGCACCGGCAGCAGATATTTCAGGGCCTGCATAAAGCCGCGCGGCGCCACGGTGAGATGGTCCTCGTCATTCAGTACCACCGACTTCAGTTTCAAGCCTGGATACTGCCGGCTTTGCAGCGCCGCCTCCAGCGCACGGTTGTCGGCGACCATGTCCACCGTCTGGTTGTAGCGACGGTCGCCTTTGCGCAGGGCTTCGTAGGCGCCGACATAAAGATAGACATTCGCCGTCAGGTCCCGATGCTGCTGGGCATAGCGCGCTTCGAGTTTCAAGGCATGCCGTTTGTCGTACCAGAGGGACGGGCTGCCGAGGACATAGCCGTTGAACATGCCGGGCTCGGTGAACAGGATCTGTGTCCCCAGCAGCGCCCCATAGGAGTGGCCAAGAAAGAGGGCTCTGGCCGGGTCGGTCCGGTAGCGGGCGGTGATGTAAGGCTTCACCTGATCGCGCAGATACGCTTGATAGGCGCGCGCCTGGCCATGGACCGCGTTGGCCGGTGCCGTGCTTGGGCCGTTCGGTGTCGGCGTGTAGTCGCGCTGGCGGCTGACTCCGCCATCTTCCCCCTTGCCATATGACAGGCCGACAAGAATGAACTCCTCGATTTGCGGTCCCTCCACGTTCAGGCGGCGCGCCAACTGCCGGATGATCGGGAAGGCGTAGTCGGCGTCGGTCACATAAAGCACCGGGTAGCGCCGTTGCGGCTGTTTCGCATAGGACGGCGGCAACGCGACATAAACCTGATAGCCGCGGCCCGACACGGGATCGGGCACGTCCCATACTTCGCTATCGGCAATTTCATATGGGCGGCCCTCGCCAGATTGCGCTTTTGGCGTCGACTGGGCCAGCGCTTGCGTCGAACCGCCGGGCACGCCGACGCTCACGAGGAGGGTAACCAACAGGGCAATCAAAAGGCGTCGTTGCATGTGGGGAAACGGCGTCAGCCTGCAATCTTGAGTGCATGAAGTGGGCGGAATTGTAGACTGGCAACATAATCCCGATCCGTCGCCGCCAGCAGGCGTGATGAGTGCCGTACGCTTGCCTGCAGGAAGATCGCCCTGCAAGTGCGCCGCGGCGACGGCGTTCGTACCGCAAGGAGCAAGATCATGGCCACAAGCCTGCGCGCAATCCGTTCAGATATCACGAAGCTGCACGTGGACGCCATCGTTAACGCCGCAAACTCCTCATTGCTGGGCGGAGGGGGCGTCGATGGCGCCATCCACCGCGCCGCGGGTCCGGATCTTGTGCATGAATGCAGATTGCTGGGCGGCTGCAAGACGGGGGATGCGAAGGTGACCAAGGCCTATCGCCTGTCCGCGCAGTACATCATCCATACCGTGGGGCCGGTGTGGCGGGGCGGAGAGAGCGGGGAGCCGGCGCTGCTGGCCAGTTGCTACCGCCGATGCATCGAGCTGGCGGAAGAAAGGGCGGTCACGTCGATTGCGTTGCCCAGCATCAGCACGGGGATATATGGGTATCCCATAGCGTTGGCGGCGGAGGTCGCTGCCAAAAGCGTCCGCGAAAGTCTGGCCGGGGACTCATCCATACTGGAGGTGATCTTCTGCTGCTTTTCTGCGGAAGACCTTCTTCAATATGAGCGCATCTTGAATCGGCCGCGTGCATGACCCTGTGCAGGGCTGCCGCGAGTGGTTTGTTGGACTGCCATTGAACGGAACGCTCCATGACTGAACCTCGCCTGACATTCCTGGCCCAGAGCGAATGGGAAGACTGGTTGACGCACAACGGCGAGACGTCGGCGGGGGTATGGCTGCGCATTGCCAAGAAAGGCGCCGGGCAGCGGACCTTGACGTACGCGCAGGCGGTGGAGAGCGCGCTTTGCCATGGCTGGATCGATGGCCAAAAACAGGCTGAAAGCGAAGAAACCTGGCTGCAGCGCTTTACCCGGCGTTCTCCGAAGAGTATTTGGGCCAAACTCAACACGGATCGGGCCGAAGCGCTCATCGCTGCAGGCAGAATGCTCCCTGCCGGCATGCGGGAAATCGAAAAGGCCAAACAGGACGGACGCTGGGCCGCCGCCTATGCCTCTCCCAGCAATTCGGTCGTGCCGGACGACCTGCAAGCCGCGCTGGACGCCAATCCCAAGGCCAGCGCGTTCTTTGCGACGCTGAGCAGCCGGAACCGCTACGCCATTCTGTTCCGGATCCAGCATGCCAAAAGGCCCACAACGCGGGCGCGCAAGATCCAAGAGTTCATCGGCATGCTTGATCGCGGTGAAACGATTCATCCCTGAAGCGGGACGTTCGACAGCCGATGAAAGCCGCAGGACAATGCCAAGTTCGACCCGGGAGAATCCGCATGCCAGCATTTCAGATCAAGCACCTGGACCATGTCGTGCTCAGGGTTCAAGACCTGGCGCGCAGCGTGGACTTCTACACGAAGGTATTAGGCTGCTCCGTCAAGAAGAAGAACGACAAGCTCGCCATGATCCACCTGAGCGCCGGCGGGTCCATGATCGATCTGATCGACGTGCAAGGACCCTTGGGCGCCGCTGGCGGGGCCGCGCCTGAAAAAGAGCGGCGCAACGTCGACCACTTTTGCCTGCGGGTCGATCCGTTCGATGAAGCGGCCATCGTTCAACATCTACAAGCGTTTGGAATTGCCGCGGACAAGGCCGTGTTGCGGTATGGCGCGGAAGGCGAAGGGCTTTCGATCTATTGCTTCGATCCCGATGGCAATCAAATCGAGCTGAAGGGGCCCGCGGTCTAGGGCAAGCACAGTACGAAACCGGCCCGCGGGCGTGGGCCTCAGCGCGTGGCGCCTTCGATCGCCGCCATCAGGTCATCCGGGTGCGCCATCAGTTCGCGCGCCTGGCATAGCGTCGGGTATTGCTGCAGCACGCCGGCCCATTGGGCCGATTGCAGCAGCTGTTGCCAGACCGGTTCCAAGGTCTCGGGGGCCGCGTCCAGACCCTGCGCCAGAAGACCGGCATATTCCAGGCTGGGCGGCGCGGACAGCAGCTGCATGCGGCTGGCGGCGCTGAGCAGGCGCGGGATCGCATCGGCCGGGCCGTCGCAGACATAGAGCACGGTGGTTTCGAGCTGCGGGCCTTCGGCGGGCAACGCCCGCAGCGCCGCGCCACGCAGGGGGTACCGGCCCTGGCGCGTACTGAAGGCGTAGTCGGTCCGTGGATCGGCTTGCGTCAGCAGGCGCAGCCCGCGCAGCAGGCGCGGGAAGTCGGTGGCGGCTGCGTCGGCCGAGGCCTTGGCTTCGAGCAGCAGGCACAGGTCCCAGGCCGGCGGCGCGCCATCGCCCGCAGCCCGGCGCAGCAGCGCGGCATCCCATTCTGTCTTGGCGCGGTCGGTGTTGGCGGGCATCGAAGGCGGTACGCGCATGGAGGACACGGCCTGGTAGGCCTGGCTGCCGTCGGCGTCGTTGAGACGGCGCGCCAGGGCCTGGAGCGCTTGCAGCGCCTGCGCCTCGACGGCGTCGCCGCGCAACCGCGAGGCGTTGCCTTCGGCCAGGGCGGTGGCGCTGCCCGGGCGCGGGCCTTGCTGTTCCCACAAGGCGCGGTAATGGCGCACGTCACTGTCGGCGGTCAGGGCGTCCAGGCGTTGCAGATGATCCAGCGCGGGGCTGGCGAGCAGGCGGTCGAGCGCGGCGGAGGCCGGTTGGGCTTCGGAGGACAAACCGAGAAGCCGGCGCGCGAATTCGGGCAGCGCCGCCCAGGACTCGGATGCCGCCGCCGCTTGCAAGGCGGCCATGGCGTCGCGCGCGGGGCCTGCCGGCATGCGTTCAACCTTGGCGGGGTGGGCGATGGCGTTGGCGGCGGCAATGATCTCGCGGCGGTCCTGGGCGGCGCGCGCGGCCAGGGAGGCATACTCGCGCACGAGCGGCAGGCGGTGCCGCAGCAGCATGGCCTGGAATGCGGGATCGCCGTCGGACTCGCGCATGGCGTCGCGTATCAGGCGCGCCAGGGCGTCGAGAAAGGCCTGCTTGACCGTGGCCGGCGGCGCGGCGCCATCTTCGAGCGACTGGCGGGCCTGTTCGATGGCGACGGCGAGCGCGGTTGCGGGCGCGGCGTCTTCGGCGGGGATGCGGGAAATGGCGGGTACGCGATAGCGCCGGGCGGTGCGGCGCAGGATGGCGTCGAGCAGGGAGAGGGAGGGCGGCTGGGGCATGGCGCCCCAAGCCTACCGCGATGCCGCTGGCGCGGCAAACGCGCCGCGTCCCGGCCGGCAGCGGCTTACTTGAACAGTTCGGCGTTCTCTTGCAGGGCGGTGTCCGCGCATTGCGCGTCCAGGTTGCCGCCGGGGGCGCCCGCCACGCCGATGGCGCCGATCACGGCCGAGCCGGCCTTGACGGGCACGCCGCCGCCCAGCACCAGGAAGCCCGGAATGTCGGTCAGGGTGGCCGCGGCGGGATTCTTCTGCACGTTTTCCAGCATCGTCAGCGTCGGCGTCTTGGCCGAGACGGCGGTGTAGGCCTTGGCGCGGCTGGCCTCGATGGTGTGCGGGCCGGCATTGTCGGCGCGGGCGAAGGCCTTGAGCAGGCCGGCGCGGTCCACCACCGAGGCGCTCACGTTGTAGCCCTTGGCCTGGCAGGCGGCGACGGTGGCCGTGGCCAGCTTCTGCGCGTCGGCCATGGACAGGTTGCTCTCGTTGAGCACGGCGGCGTTGGCGGCGCCGGCGCAGGCGAACAGGGCGGCGAAAGCGATGAGTTTGGGCGACATGTCTGTGTCCTTAGTGGGTCGGTGACAGGAACAGACAGAGTAAAGATGGCGGCCGATCGGCGGTATTCGGTCGGCTACGCTGGGGCCTCCGTAGGGCTACGGAGGGGGGGCGTGCAAGGTTGCTGGCCGCCTGGACCGGCCTTAACCCAGCAGCCCCGCGTACTCGCGGATCAGCCCGGCCAGGTTGTCCGCTTCCAGCTTGGCGAAGACGTTGGCGCGATAGGTCTCCACCGTGCGCGGCGACAGGTCGAACTCGCGCGCGATCTCCTTGTTGCTCAGGCCCTGCACGACGCGTTCCAGCACGTCGCGCTCGCGCCCGGACAACTTGTCCAGCCGTTCCTGCGCGGCCTGGGTCACGGCGAGTTTTTCGCGGCTGGCGATGTGGGTGCGCACGGCGGCCTGCACCGCGTCCAGGAAGACGTCGTCGTCCACGGGCTTTTGCAGGAATTCCATGGCGCCGCCCTTGAAGGCGCGGCGGCACAGGTCCACGTTGGCATGGCCGGTCAGCATGACCACGGGCAGGTCCGATTGCTCGGCCAGCCGGCTCAGCACGTCCAGGCCGCTGATGCCGGGCATGCGGATGTCCAGGACCACGCAGCCAATGGACTGCGGGTGCAACTGGGCCAGGAAGGCCAGCGGGTCGCCGTAGCCCTCGCTGCGCAGGCCCACGCTGCGCAGCAGCAGCGCCAGGCCGTCGCGCACGGCGTCGTCGTCATCGACCAGGTAGACCAGCGGGGATTGTTCGAACATGGGAGATTCCTGCGGCGTCAGACGGCGGCGGCGCGCGGCAGGCTGACCGTGAAGCAGGCGCCTGCCGGGCTGAGATTGCGCGCGGCGATGCGGCCGTCCATGGAGCCGGCCAGCGTGTCGCACAGCGCCAGCCCCAGGCCCATGCCTTGCGGCCGCGTGGTGTAGAAAGGAGCGAACAGGCGCGGCAACGCGTCGGCGGCGATGCCGGGGCCGGTGTCGCTGACGCTGAACAGATAGGTGTCGCCATCGGCGCGGCCCTCCAGCGAGATCTGGCGCGGCCCGGCAACGTCGGCCAGCGCATCGGCGGCGTTTTGCACCAGGTTGTGCAGGATCTGCTCCAGGGCCACGCGGTCGCCCAGCGGACGCATGCCCGGGTTGGCGTTGTGCCAGCTCAGCCGTATGCCCAGCCGGGCCAGTTCCGTTTCGCGCAGAAAGCGCAGCGACGCCACCAATGCGTCGGGGTCCAGCGCTTCGCGCCGGGCGGGCGAGCTGGGCTGCACCAGGGCGCGCATGCGGCTGATGATGTCGGCGGCGCGCTTGGCCTGTTCGGCGCTGGCCAAGAGCGCGTGGCGCACGGCGGGGCGTTCCTCTTCGTCGTCCAGCAGCCGCTCGGCGGCGCGGGTCTGGGCCAGGATGGCGGTCAGCGGCTGGTTCAGTTCGTGGGCGATGCCGGCGGCCATTTCGCCTAGCGTGCTCAGGCGCGCCATGGCGCCCAGGCGCAGTTGCTCCTGGTGGCGGCGGGCCTGGGCGCGAGAACGCTGCCACGCCGCGGCGCCGGCCACCAGCAGCGCGCTGGCCAAGCCCCAGGCGAGCCAGGTGGCCCAGGGCCAGACGCCGGGTGTCAGCGTGCGCGTGCTGCGCATCTGGAAGGGCTGGCTGGCCGCGCCCAGCGGCTTTTGCAGGGCCAGCGGCCAGCCGGGACCGTTGGCATCTGGCTGCTTGTCCAGCAGCCGCAGCGGGGTCTGGTCCACCGTCAGGGTCAAGTTGGCCAGGCCGGGAGGAAAGTCGGCCGCGGGTATCAGCTGGCTGGCGTCCAGCAGCAGGCTCCAGCTGGAGGGCGCCACCAGCCAATAGCGTGCGGTGTCCACCGGCAGCGTCACGGGCCGGCCCAGGCCGCGCGCGCGTTCGACGGCGGCCGCCAGGCCCGGGGGTTCGGCCACGCTGCCGCTCCAGGCGCCGCCGGACAGGTAGCCCAGCCCCAGCAGTTGGGGCATGGCCGGCCGCAGGCTGGGATAGAGGCGTTCCGGAGCAGGGGGGTGGGAGAGGGCGGCCAGGGTCGCCAGCACGGCTTCATGCTGCACCGTCTTCTGGCTCAGCATGCGCTGCGCCACGCTGGTGCTCTGGGTGAAGCGTTCGTACTGGTCCACATAGTCCTGCCGCCCGATCCAGAGGGCGCCGAAGGTGAACAGGACCAGCCAGCAGAAGAAGGCGCGAGCGCGCGATAGGGGATTCACGCCTGAAATTATGCCTTGCGGCCAACGCGGGCAGGAATCCGTAGGGCTACGGAGGGTCGGCGCTCAGGCCGCCAGCCGCTGGGCGTCCGGGTCCGGCGCCTGCGAGCTGGCCGCGAGCGCGATCTGGTACAGCGCCGCCACCAGGTCCGATTGCGTCACCAGTCCGACCAGGTTGCGCGCTTCATCCAGCACCGGCACGCAATGCAGGCTGTCCGACATGGGGCGGGCCAGTTCGATGACGGGCAGGCCGGGGGTGGCGAAGGGCACTTCGCTGCGCATGCAGTCGGCCACCAGCAGGCCGGGCGCGGCATCCGCGTCGACGGCGACGGCAGCCAGCCGGGTTTGGCGCGCCAGCACGTCGCCCTGGCTGACCATGCCGGCGTAGCGGCCGGCCGAATCCAGCACCGGCAGCGCCTGCAGGCGATGCTTGTCGAACAGACGCGCGGCGTAGTCCAGCGGGTCCTGGGCCTGCACCGTGACCACGTCACGCGACATGATGTCGGCGCAATGCACGTCGCCAAAGCGCCGTACGCTGGCGCGCATTTCCGCGGCCAGGACGATTTCTTCCAGGTCTTCCTTGCTGATGTCCAGCAGCTCGCCGCGTTGCGTGAGCGCGTCGTCCAGGTCGGCCAGGCTGAAGCCCAGGCGGGCGCTGGGCGCTAGGTCGCGGGTGTTGTGGCCGGCGGCCGGGTCGGCGTGGCGGCGCGGATAGTTGCGCTTGAGCGCGCCATTGAAGACCACGGCGATGCAAAGCAGGATGGCGGAGTTCAGGGCCACGGGCCAGAGCGCGAAGCCGTAACCCAGGCTGGCGACGGCGGGGCCGCCCAGCACGGCGGTCAGCGCCACCGCGCCGCTGGGCGGATGCAGGCAGCGCAAGGAGAACATGGCGCCGATGGCCAGCGCCACCGCCACGGCGGCGGCCACGCCAGGCACGGGGATGAACTGGGCGCAGAAAACGCCGATCAGGGCCGATACCAGATTGCCGGCCATGATGGACCAGGGCTGGGCGAGCGGACTGGCGGGGGCGGCGAATAGCAGCACGGCGGACGCACCCATGGGGGCGATGAACCAGGGGCTGGCGTCGCCCAGCGCGTGGCGGCCCACCCATTCCGTGCAGAACAGGCCGAGCAGCGCGCCCAGCGCGCCGTACAGTTTCTCGCGTCCGTTGACGCCCACCGGCGCTGGCGCGAACGAGCCCAGCCAGCGCTTGATTGCTACACCCAAAACGATCTCCTCGCGCATCGATATGTCGCGGGGCGACAATTTATCACGCGAGGCAAGGCTGCGCTGCATAAGCTTATGCAGCAGGACGTGGATCAGGCGTTGCCGGAGTCGTCGCCGATGCGGGTCAGCAGGCGCGTCAGCAGCGGGCGCATGGCGCGCAATTCTTCCAGGTGCGAGGCCGAGAGGTCTTCGAGCATGCGCTCGGCCTTCGCAGTCAGCACGACCTCGACGCGGCGACCGTCTTCGGGGTCCGCCTCGCGGCTGACCAGGTCCAGGCGCGCCAGTCGGCCCACCAGTTCGGCGGCGGTGTGCGGGCGGATCAGGAGGCGTTCGGCGATTTCGCCGACATACAGGCCACGGCGGCCGGGGGCGTTCTTGCGGGTGCCCTTGATGGCGAGCAGGGCCTGGTGCTGCTGCGGCATCAGGTCCAGCTCGGCGGCGGCGTTTTCGCTGAAGGCGGCAAAGCGGCGCAGCGCATAGCGGAAGTCGGCCAGGAGCTCGTAGTCCGTGGCGGTCAGCTGGGGTGGGGGCGGGGGCGGTTTCACCTGGCCGATTCTAATATATGTCGTGATACGATATATATGACATTTCGCAAATCCCTGCGCAATTCTTCCCGTCTTCGAACATGCCTCCCACTTCTTCCTCCGCCCGGGCCGCGCTGCGCCTGGGCGACTTCACCACGGACAAGCGCGTGGTCCTGCTCATGGGGCTGGCCATCCCGGTCGGCCTGGCCAGCGTGGCCGCGGCCTGGGCCTTGCTGCGGCTGATCGCGCTGTGCACCAATCTGGCCTACCACCACCAGTTCTCCTTCAAGGACCAGCCCATCACGACCGGCCACCTGGGCCTGGCTTCCGTCGCCATTCCGGTCGTGGGCTGTCTCATCATCGGCCTGATGGCGCGCTACGGTTCGGAGAAGATCCGCGGCCACGGGATTCCGGAAGCGATGGAAGCCATCCTGATCGGCAAGAGCCGCATCCAGCCCAAGGTGGCGGTGTTGAAGCCGGTGTCGTCCGCCATCTCCATCGGCACGGGCGGCCCGTTCGGCGCCGAAGGCCCGATCATCATGACGGGCGGCGCCATCGGTTCGCTGTTGGCGCAGACCATCCACCTGGACGACGGCGAGCGCAAGACCCTGCTGGTGGCCGGCGCGGCCGCGGGCATGACGGCGATCTTCGCCACGCCCTTGGCGGCGGTGCTGCTGGCGGTCGAGCTGCTGCTGTTCGAATGGAAGCCGCGCAGCTTCCTGCCGGTGGCGATGGCGGCGCTGGTGGCCGCGGCCACGCGCGCATTCGTGCTCGATGGCGGCCCGATATTCGCGTATTCGGGGTCGCTGCCGTTCACGCCCGCGCACCTGTTGGCCTGCGCGGCCGTAGGCGTGCTGGCGGGGCTGGGATCGGGCGTGCTGACGTCCATGGTCTACGCCGCCGAGGACCTGTTCGAGAAACTGCCGCTGCACTGGATGTGGTGGCCGGCCTTCGGCGGCCTGGTGATCGGCCTGGGCGGGCTGATCGAGCCGGCGGCGCTGGGCGTGGGCTACGACAACATCCGCCATCTGCTGGCGGGCGATCTGGCGTTCCAGGCCGTGCTCCTGCTTCTGGCGGTCAAGGTCATCATCTGGTCCGTGGCGCTGGGTTCGGGAACCTCGGGCGGCGTGCTGGCGCCGTTGCTGATATTCGGCGGCGCGCTGGGCGCGTTGGCCGCGCCGCTGCTGCCGCAGGCCGATCCGGGCTTCTGGGCGCTGCTGGGCATGGCCGCGATGATGGGCGGCACCATGCGCGCGCCGCTGACCGCGACCCTGTTCGCGGTGGAGCTGACCGGCGACATGGGCGCGCTGCTGCCGGTGCTGGCGGCCTGCGTGTTCGCGTACGGGATGACGGTGCTGCTGCTCAAGCGCTCGATACTGACCGAGAAGATCGCGCGGCGCGGCCATCACATCAGCCGCGAGTACCGCGTGGATCCCTTCGACCTGCTGCGGGTCAGCCAGGTGATGACCACTCCGGTCCAGACGCTGCCGGCCGATTGGACGGTGGCGCAAGCCATCGCGCATTTCACGACGGCGCAGCCGGTGCACACCAGCTATCCGGTGCTGGATGCCGAAGGCGCGGTGGTGGGTGAAGTCACGCGCGCGGACACGCTGGCCTGGGCCATCGACGACGAGCAGACCGGGCGCACGCTGGGGGAAGCGCTGCAAGGCCGCGACCTGGTGTACGGCCATCCCGAGGAACTGGCCAGCCAGATCGCCGACCGCATGGCGCTGACCGGCGCCGGCCGCATACCGATTCTTGACCGGGCCAACGGCCGGCTGGTCGGCATCGTGGGGCGCAAGGACCTGTTCCGCTCGCGCGCGCGCCGGCTGCGCGAGGAAAGCCAGCGCACCGCGTACTTCCGCCGCACGCCCTCAGCGGGCGGGTGAGGCGCGCAGCTCCCACAACACGTCCAGCACATGCCGGGTGGCTTGTTCCACCTGCCCGGCGCGGTGCGCGATACCCAGCGGACGCCAAAGGGCCGGCCGCAGCGCGCGCATCTGGATGCGCGGATCCGGCTGCGGCGCGGTGGCCTCGTGCGGCAACAGGGTGGCGCCGTAGCCCGCGGCCACCAGGCTCTTGATGGCGTCGTTGTAATTCAGCTGGATGCGGGCGCGCGGGTTCAGCCCGGCGGCGGCGAACCATTCACCCGTCAGGCGCGACAGCCGCGTGCTGGCGTCGTTCAGGATGAGCGGCCGTTCGGCCAGCCAGGCCGGCGTCAGGCGCGCGGGCGCTTTCCAGTCCGCGGGCAGGAAAGCCATGACCGGGTCGCGCCGCCAGGGGCGCAGCACCAGGCCTTCCAGCGGCGGCTGGGGCAGGGCCACCAGGCCCACGTCCAGCGAGCCGTCGGCCAGGCGCAGCAGGGTTTCCTGCGAAGTCAGCACGGCCACCTGCACGTCGATGCCGGGATGGTTGCGCCCCAGCGTTTCCAAAGCCTGCGGCAGCAGATGGGCAATGGCGCCGGTGGAGGCGCCCAGCCGCACGCGGCCGGACAAGCCCTGCACCTGTCGCTGTACGTCGTCCAGCGCCTGGTCGGCATCGGCCAGCAGGCGGCGCGCGCGTTCCAGCAGGGTTTCGCCGATGGCGGTGGCGCGGACCTGGCCGCGCTTGCGCGTGAGCAGCGGCGCGCCGATGCGCGCCTCCAGGTCGGCCACGTGCAGGCTGACGGTGGGCGGGGCCAGATGCAGCGCGCGCGCCGCATCGGCGAACGAGCCCAGGTCGGCGATGGCAACCAGGGTGCGCAGGCGGTCCAGGCTGATTTCACGCATGGCGGTTTCGTTCAGGAAAGCTGAATTGGATAGTCATGATATTCGACTTTTGTAATCTGGCTTTCAGTCCGATGATGGAGTCCCGCGCCCGGAACCTTCCGGCGCCCCTTTGATCCAGGACGCAAGCGCCATGACCCAACCTCTAGTTTTCATCGACGGCGACCAGGGCACCACCGGCCTGCAGATCCACGAACGCCTGCACGGGCGCACGGATCTGCGGCTGCTGACGCTGCCCGAGGCGGAACGCAAGGATCCGCAACGCCGCGCGCAGGCGATCAACGGCTGCGACATCGCCATCCTCTGCCTGCCGGACGAACCGGCGCGGCAGGCCGCCGCGTCCATCGTCAATCCCGCGGTACGGGTGATAGACGCCAGTTCCGCCCACCGCACGACGCCGGGTTGGGTCTATGGCTTTCCGGAAATGAACGCGGAACAGTCCGGGCTGATCGCCCAGGCGCGGCGCGTCAGCAACCCCGGCTGCTATCCCACGGGCGCTGTCGCCTTGCTGGGTCCGCTGCTGCGGGCGGGGCTGGTGCCGGCCGACTACCCGGTAGTGGTGCACGCGGTGTCCGGCTATTCGGGCGGCGGGCGCGCGGCGGTGGACGCCTACGAAGCCGCGGACGGCGCGCCGGGACCGGCGTTCCAGCTCTACGGCCTGGGCCTGGCGCACAAGCACACGCCCGAGATCGAGCGGCATGCCGGCCTGACGCAGCGGCCGGTGTTCGTGCCAGCCTATGGCGCCTATCGCCAGGGCATCGTCCTGACCGTGCCGCTGCAGCTGCGCCTGCTGCCGGCGGGCGTGGACATGGAGCGCCTGCACGCCTGCCTGCAGCAGCATTACAAGGGCGCGCGCCACGTGCAGGTCGTGGCGCCGCAGGACGCGGCCGCCCATACGCACCTGGATCCGCAGGCGCTCAACGGCACCAACGACCTGCGCCTGGCCGTCTACGGCAATGCGCAGCACGGCCAGGTACTGCTGACGGCGGTGTTCGACAACCTGGGCAAGGGCGCCTCGGGCGCGGCGGTGCAGAACCTGGACCTGATGCTGGCCGCGATGCGATAAGCGCCGCGCCTGGGCGGGCTCAGGCCGGGTCCGCCAGCGTTTCCACCACCAGGCGGCGCAGCCAGACGGTGCCCGGGTCGCTTTCGAAGCGGGCGTGCCAATGCACGGTCACGGACAGGGGCGGCAGCGCGATCGGCAGCGGGCGTATCTGGAACGCGTCGTCGTGGTTGAACCAGATCGCGGCCCGCAGCGGCAAGGTCATGGTGAGATCGGTGCGCCGCACGATCTCGGCCGCCGCCGAGAAATGCGGCAAGGTCAGATACGGCCTGCACGGCAGGCCGGCCTCGCTCAGCACATCGTCCAGCAAGCGGTGGGCGCTGGCGCGCGAGGCCACCAGGATGTGGTCCAGGCGCTTGTACTGGCTGCGCGTCAGGCCCGTCGACAACACCGGATGGCCGCGCCTGCCCATGCAGGTGTAGCGTTCGCTGAACAATTCCGCATGGCAGGTTTCGCTGCCCAGCCCGGCCAGGTTGCCGATGGCGAGATCGACCTCGCCTTCTTTAAGAGCCTGCGGCAGCCGTTCCAGCGGGATCTCCAATACTTCCACCTGCAGGCGCGGCGCCAGGGCGTGCACGCGTTCCATCAGCGACGGCAGGAACACCATTTCACCGATATCGGACATGGACAGGCGAAAGCGGCGGGTGCTGCTGGCGGGCTCGAAGCGCTGCCGCAGGCTGACCGCCTCCGCAAAGCTGTTCATGCCGCGCTCGATGGGGTCGGCCAGGGCAAACGCGACCGGCGTGGGCTGCATGCCGGACGCCGTGCGCGCGAACAGGGGATCGTCGAACTTTTCGCGCAGGCGCGCCAGCGCGTAGCTCACGGCGGGCTGCGTCAGGTTCAGGCGCTGCGCCGCGCGCGTGACGCTGCGCTCCTGCAGCACGGTCAGGAAAACCCGCATGAGGTTGAGATCAAAATCCACGCATGCCTCTCATATCAGCTTGATTTATAAGATAAATAATATCCATAAATTTGACATATAAATAGTTGATTCCTAGACTAATTTCATAAGGCTGGGGCAACGCTTGCCGAGGGCCGCAACAAAGGGGAAGCACCGCCATGCATGCGTTGACACTGCCGTCGTTGTTGCTGGAGCAGGGCGCCCGATGGGGCGAGCGCACATGGGTGCAGGCGCCGGGCGGCGCGCTGCGTTACGGCGATGCTCCCGGGCATGCGGCGGCCTGGGCCGCGCGTCTGGCCCAAGCCGGGATCGCCCGGGGCGACCGGGTCGGGCTGATGGCCGGCAACCGGCATGAGTTCCTGTCCATCGTGCTGGGCTGCGGCTGGCTGGGGGCGGTGGTGGTGCCTATCAACACCGCGTCGCGCGGCATGCAGTTGCAGCACATCCTGGCCAACAGCGGTTGCCGTTTGCTGGTGGCCGACGCCGCGTCCTGTCCGGCGCTGGCCGCACTGAACATGCAGCCCCTGGCCTTGAACCGCATTTGGCTGCTGGACGGCAATGCCGACGCGCTGCCGGTGCACGCGTGTCCGCCTCCTCCCGCGCCGGACACGCCGCTCCCGCCGGCGGCCGACCTTGGGCCGGGAGATACGCTGGCCATCCTGTACACCTCGGGCACGTCAGGCCTGTCCAAGGGCGTGTGCTGTCCTCATGCGCAGTTCTATTGGTGGGGCAGGATCGCCGCGCGCAACCTGGAAATCGTCGAGAGCGACGTGCTCTACACGAGCCTGCCGCTCTTTCACACCAATGCGCTGAACGCCTGCTTCCAGGCCCTGGTCACGGGCGCGACCATCGTCTGCGACGAGCGTTTCTCGGCCAGCCGCTATTTCGACCGGCTCGAGGCCACGGGCGCCACGGTGACCTATCTGCTGGGCGCCATGGTGCCCATGCTTTTGGCGCAGCCGCCTGCCACAGCCGAACGGCGCCAGCGCGCGCGGATCGCGCTGGCGCCTGGGGTGCCCGAACGCTTCCATGCGGCGTTCGCCGAACGTACCGGCATTGCGCTGCTGGAAGGCTACGGCTCCACCGAAACCAATTTCGCGCTGGGCGGCACGCTGGCCGAGCAACGCCCCGGCACGATGGGACGGGCCGCGCCTGAGTTCGACGCGATGGCGGCCGACGAGCACGACGCGGCGGTGCCCGACGGCACGCCGGGCGAATTGCTGCTGCGCGCACATGTGCCATACGCCATCGCCACGGGCTATTTCGGCATGGATGACAAGACGGTGGAAGCCTGGCGCAACCTCTGGTTCCACACGGGCGACCGGGTGGTTCGCGATGCGGACGGCTATTTCCGCTTCCTGGACCGCACGAAGGATGCCATCCGCCGGCGCGGCGAGAACATTTCCTCGTACGAGGTGGAGCAGGTGCTGCTGGCGCATCCGGCGGTGGCTGCCGCGGCGGTCTATGCGGTGCGTTCCGATCTGGCGGAAGACGAGGTCATGGCGGCGCTGGTCTACAAGACCGGGCAGGCCATCGCGCCCGAGGCGCTGCTGGACTTCTGCCAGCCTCGCATGCCGTATTTCGCCGTGCCGCGCTATCTGCGCGTGCTGGAGGATTTGCCGCGCACCGAGAACGGCAAGATCCGCAAGTTCCGCTTGCGGGATGAGGGCATTACCGGCGACGCCTGGGACCGCGACGCCGTCGGTTATCGCGTGGCGCGCTGAGCGTCATCAATCCATTCAAACAGACTAGGGGCGGCAATGACGATGGCATACAAGGGGGCGGCCGCGGCCGCTGGCGACGATGCGCGCAGAAAGCGCACGCGGCGCGTGGTGATGGCGTCCGTCGCGGGCAACGCGATGGAATGGTATGACTTCTTCATCTACGGCACGGCGGCGGCGCTGGTGTTTGGCGAACTGTTCTTTCCCAAGGGCACCGACCCGCTGCTGGGCACCATGGGGGCGTTTGCCGGCTTTGCGGTCGGCTTCCTGGCGCGGCCGCTGGGCGGAGTGATCTTCGGCCATATCGGCGACCGCTACGGCCGCAAGCTGGCGCTGGAATGGACTCTGGGCCTGATGGGCGCCGCGACCTTCCTGATCGGGCTGTTGCCCACCTATGACCAGGTCGGCTTCTGGGCGCCGGTGGCCATGGTGGTGCTGCGCATCCTGCAAGGCGCGGCCGCGGGCGGGGAATGGGGCGGCGGCGTGCTGCTGATCAGCGAGGCGGTCGGAGGCAAGCGCCGCGGCTACTTCTCTTCCTTCAGCCAACTGGGCGTGGCGGGCGGCTTCGTGCTGTCCTCGGGCGTCTTCATGCTGGCGCAGCAGTTGCCGCAGGAAGCCTTCATGAGCTGGGGCTGGCGCCTGCCGTTCCTGCTTAGCGTGCTGATCTTCGGCGTGGGTTTGTACATCCGCAAGCACATCCCGGAAAGCGATGAGTTCGTGCAAGCCGCCAAGGCCGCCAAGCGCGGCATGCCGGCAGTCGAAGTGTTCCGCCGTTACCCGCGCCAGGTGTTTACCGCGATGGGCCTGCGCGTGGCCGAGAACGGCGGGTCGTACATCTTCCTGGCGTTCGCGCTGGCCTATGGCAAGTTCCTGGGCATTCCCAACGACGTCATGCTGGGCGGCGTGCTGGTGTCGATGTTCATCGAGCTGGGCACGCTGGTCTGGTTCGGCCACCTGTCCGACCGCATCGGGCGGCGCACGGTGTACCTGATCGGTTCGGCCGGGCTGGTGCTGGTGGCCTTCCCGTTCTTCTGGCTGGTGCAGACGAAGGAGCCGGTATGGATATTCCTGGCCTTTTTCCTGGGCAACACGGTCTGCCACGCCGCGATGATCGGCACCCAGCCGGCGTATTTCGCCGAACTGTTTCCCGCGGAGGTCCGCTACACCGGACTGGCGCTGGGGCATGAACTGGCTTCTGTTTTCGCCGGCGGTCTGTCGCCGCTGATCGCCATGGCGCTGCTGCGCAAGTATGAATCGGCGACCCCGGTGGCGTGGTTCCTGGTGGGCATGGCCGCGGTCACGGTGTTGACCTTATTGCTGACGCGCGAACCGCCGCGGCAGGAATCGGCATGAGCGCGGCGCGCGGCCCGGGCATCGTTGGCGTGGGCGAAACGCCTTCGTTGCGCCATCCCGGCCCGGGGACCAGCACGGCCGGCCTGATGGCCGAGGCGATCGCGCAGGCGCTGCGCGGCGCAGGGTTGGAGCCCGGCGATGTGGACGGACTGGGCGTGGCTTCATTCACGTTGCGCCCCGACCGCGCGATCGATCTGGCGTGGCGTCTGGGACTGCGGCTGAACTGGTGCATGCAGGACGAGATGGGCGGCGCCAGCGCCATCAATCTGTTGCGCCAGGCCTGGCTGGCGTTGCAAGCAGGGCAGGCCGAGACCATCGTGCTGGTCGCGGGAGACCATTTCACGGGCGCCGATTTCGCGGGGCTGGTGCGGGGCTACAACCGCAGCGCGCAGGACTATCTCAGCCCGCTGGGTTGCGAGGGGCCGAATCCCTTGTTCGCCATGCTCACGCAGCGGCAGATGGCGCATACCGGCCTTGCCCGGGAAGACTATGGCGCGCTGTGTGTCGCGCAGCGGCAATGGGCGGCCGGCAATTCCAACGCGGCGTATCGCGAGCCCATGAGCCTGGCGCAGTACCTGGCCGCGCCCATGGTCGCGCCGCCGCTGGGACGCCTGGATTGCGTGCCGGTGGTCAGCGGCGCTTGCGCGTTGGTGCTGAGCGCGCGTCCGGCGGGAATCAGCGTGCGGCTGCTGGCCAGCGATGCCCGCTATAACGGCGACCAGCAGGAAGGGGACGGGCTGCAGACCGGCATCGCGGCGTTTGCGCCGGCGCTCTGGCAGCGCGCGGGCCTGGGGCCGCAAGACATGGATGTGCTCAGCGTGTATGACGACTATCCCGCCATGGCGCTGGCGCAGCTGTGCGATCTGGGCGTCGCCAGCGTGGATGACTTGCCTGGCTTCATCGCGCGCCGCCTGGCCTCGCGTGACTTGCCCGTCAACACCGCGGGCGGCCAACTGTCCGCCGGGCAGGCGGGCACCGCTGGCGGCATGCATGGCCTGGTCGAAGTGGCGCGCCAATTGCTGGGGCAGGCAGGGGAACGGCAGGTGCGCGGCGCGCGCCACGGCGTGGCTACCGGCTACGGCATGGTGCAGCTGCGCTATGGCATGTGCGCCAACGCCGCTGTGCTGGCGCGGGAGGAAGCATGAGCGTCAACGTCAGCCTATGCAGCAGCTGCGGCCATCTGGTCTATCCCGTGCGGCTGTGGTGCCCGGCTTGCGGCCATGGACAGGCGCGCGCGGCGGCGGTGGAGCAGGCGGAGTTGCTGGCCTGGACCGAGTTGCCGTCGCGGGACGGTGCGCCCGCCGCAGTCATTGCCACGGTCCGGGCGCTGCCCGAGGGACCGGTCCTGGTCGTCCGGTTGGAAGAACCGCCCACCCATGCAGGCCAGCTCCTGTCGCTATTCGAACGCGATACGGACGGGCGGCCCTTGCCTTGGGCCCGCCTTGCGGCCGGGCCGCGGTCCTGAAGCGCTCTCGGGTCAATCGCCGCTGGCCGGCGCCTGGATCGCCTCCAGGCGCTGGGCCAGCGAGGCCGCCGACAGCTCGCCCACGCGCAGGTCGACCAACCGTCCCCGGGCATCCAGGAACAGCGTGGCGGGCAGGCCGCGGTTGCTCATCTGGCGCGAGGCCGCGCCTGCGGGGTCGAGCAGCACGTTGCGCAGCGTCGGCGCGTGTTGCGCCAGGAACGCCGTGACGTCCGGCGGCGCTTCGGCCTGGTTCAGGAAGACAAAATTCACATTGGGATGCGCCGCTTGCGCCGCGGCGAAGGCGGGCATTTCGCGGCGGCAGGGCGGGCACCAGCTCGCCCACAGATTGATGACGGTGGGCTTGCCCTGGTAGGTCGCCAGCGCCGCGGGTGCGCCGTCCAACTGGCGCAAGGCCAGCGCGGCCAGTTCGGGCTGAGCCTGCGGCGTGGGCGCCAGCCAGCGGCCGCCGCCTATCCAGATCGCGCTGGCCAACGCCAGCGCGCCCAGCAGCGGGGGCCGCGGCGCCCGGCGGCGCAAGGCCGCGTACAGCGCGTAGAGCCACGCCGCGGCAAGCCCGGCCATCCCGGCCCAGCCGCCATCGCGCAGGTCCAGGATCCGGAGCGGATTCTCGATGAAGTGCGCCTGGTACTGCCAGACGAAGCCCAGCCGGGCGACCACCAGGCCGATGATCAACGCCCGCCAGAGCACCGCGCCCGTATCGGGCCGGGGCTGTAGCTTGCGGGTGAATATCCTGGCGGCCAGCAGCCCGACGGCGGCGGCAACGATGAGGACCAGCAGGTCCGAGGGAAAGACGAGGGGACCGATACGGATGGCGGGTGTCATGCGTGAACCTGGAACTGGGGGCGTGGATCAGGCCGCTTGCGGCAGCTTGGTCGGCGCCTGCGCGATGCGCCGGGTGATCTCGGTGGCGGCGCGGCAGATCAGGCCGGCCAGGTAGTCCTCGCGGAAGGCCGCGAAGGCATCCTGCATGCCGATGAGCGTGATGCTGCCCAGCACATGGTTCTCTTCATCGAAGATCGGCGCGGCGATCCCGGTCTTGCCGGAATCCAGTTCGCCTGACGAGATGCAATAGCCGGCCTTGCGCACTTGCAGCATGGCTCGGGAGAAAGACTTCCAGTCCTGGCCCAGCCGCTGCATGTCGGACGCATCGGCGTGCTCGTCGTAGACGCGGCGTAGCTGGCGCGGCCCCAGATTGGCCAGGATCACGCGGGCGGTCGCGCTGCGCAGCAGCGGCATGTGCCGGCCACGGCCGAAGTTGAGGGCCTGGGTATTGCGGCCCGCCTGCTGGTGCACGTTGATCACCTTGTCGTCGTAGCGCGCGCTGAGCAGCACGTCCAGCCCGGTCTGGCCGGACAGTTCCTCGATCAGGTCGCGGCTGACCGTCAGCATGGGGTCGTACTCCCGCATCTGCAGGTCCAGGGCAATGATGCGCGGGCCCAGCGCGTAGCCGGCGGGCAGACGCACCAGCAAGCCGCAGGCGCACAGCTCGCGCACGTAGCGGTAGGCGGTGGCGGGCGCGTAGCCCTGCAACTGGCAGATGGCGTCTACGTCCAGGACCGGCCGGTCGGGCTGAAAGAGGTCCAGGACATCGAGCATGCGGCGAAGACTGTTCATGTGTGTGAGGCGTGGGAAGGCAGACGTGCTGCGAGGGTGCACCAAGGGGCGCGTATTGGCAAATCGCCCCACCGCGCGCGGCGCGCACGCGTGTGTATAGGACTTTCCTGCAGATCTATCAAATAGATAATTCTAATAAATTATCAGACATCAATCCGCCAAAAGAAATTGCACATTTATCAAATTACGATAAAGTAGCAAAAAAAGGAGGCGGTAATCATGACCGGAGCTAGTGCCTTGCTGGAGGCTCTGCGCAAGCAGGGCGTGGAAGTCTGTTTCGCCAATCCCGGCACCACCGAGCTGGACCTGGTGCGTGCGATGGAGGAGGTGCGCGGCATGCGCTGCGTCGTCGGCCTGCAGGAGAACGTCTGCACTGGCGCGGCCGACGGCTACGGCCGGCTGAGCAGCAAGCCGGCCGCGACCCTGTTGCATCTGGGGCCGGGCTTCGCCAATGGCATCGCCAATCTGCACAACGCGCGCCGCGCCCGCACTCCCATCGTCAACATCATCGGCGACCACGCCAGTTGGCACCTGGAATGCGACGCGCCCCTGACCTCGGACATCGAATCGCTGGCGCGTCCCGTGTCCGGCTGGGTGCAACGGATCGCGTCCGCGCAGGACGCGGCGGGCGCCGCGCGCGCCGCCGTGCAGGCCAGCCTGGCTGATGGCGGGCAGGGCGCGACGCTGATCTTTCCCGCTGACTTCCAGGCTGAAAGCGTCGCGGCGGATTCCCCGGAGGCGGCTGTCCAGCCCGCTGCCGGACCTGAGACCTTCGACGCCGCCGCCGCATGGCAGCGCCTGAGCCGCGCGCAAAAGCCGCTGTTCCTGCTGGGTGGGGGCGGCCCGGCCAGCGGCCTGGGACGCCGCGCGCAGATTGCGGCCGCGCGCCTGTGCGCCGCCCTGGGTGGCAAGGCATACGCCGAGACCTTTCCCGCCAGATCGGAGCGCGGCCGGGGCTTGCCGGACTTCGACCGCCTGCCGTATTTCCCGGAACCCGCTCGCGCCGCGCTCGACGCCGCCGACCTGGTGGTGCTGGTGGGGGCGCTGCCGCCCGTGACGTACTTCGGCTATGCCGGCCATCCCAGCCGTCTGGTGCCGGCGGAACGCCTGCTGGAGCTGGCGGCGCCTGGCCAGGACGCCGCCTCGCGCCTGGAGGCGCTGGCCGAATTGGCGGGCGCGCCGGCTTTCGAACCCGCCGCCGCACCGTTGCGCGAACCGGCGCCGGGCGCCCTGACGCCGCAATCCATCGCGGCCGTGGTGGCCCGGGCCTTGCCCAACGACGCCATCGTCTCGGTCGAGGGCGGCACCTGCGGTTATCCGCTGTATGCCGCGTCCGCCGGCGCCGCGCCGCACACCGTGCTGACCAATACCGGCGGCGCCATCGGCCAGGGCTTGCCGGTCGCCATGGGCGCCGCCATCGCCTGTCCGGAACGCCGCGTGGTGGCCGTGCTGTCCGACGGCAGCACCCAATACACGATCCAGGCGCTGTGGTCGCTGGCGCATGAAAACCTGCCGGTCACGGTGCTGATCGCCGCCAACCACGAGTACGCCATCCTGCGCAACGAGCTGCGCCGCGGCAACGCCGTGCTGGGCGAGCGCGCCGCCGAACTGACTGCGCTGGACCGCCCGCGCATCGACTGGGTGGGGTTGGCGTCCAGCTATGGGGTGCAGGCCAGCCGCGCCGCGACGTCGGAAGAACTGGCCGCGCAGCTGGAATCCGCGCTGCGCCAGCCAGGACCGGTCCTGATCGAGATGGCGCTGTAGGCGCCGCTATATATAAGGAGCATCAAAACATGGACTTGCAACTCAAGGGGAAGGTCGCGGTGGTCACGGGCGGCAGCCTGGGCATCGGGCGGGCGGTGACCGAAGCGCTGGCGGCCGAAGGCGTGCGCGTGGCCATCGTGGCGCGCCGCCAGGCGCAGCTGGACGAGGTGGCGGCCGATATCACCCGCGCCACGGGCGTGGAAGTGCTGGGCGTGGCGGCCGACGTGTCGGACACGGCCCAGGTCAACGCCATGATGCAGCGCGTGGCCGAACACTTCGGCCGCATCGACATCCTGGTCAACGGCGCGGCCCATCCCGGCGGGCTGGTGCGCAGCGAGATCGACGAGGCGGATCCCGAGGGCCTGCTGGAAGACATCAACATCAAGGTGGTGGGCTACATGCGCTGCGCCAAGGCGGCCGCGCCGCACATGCGCCAGGGCGGCTTTGGCCGCATCGTCAACATCGGCGGGCTGACCGGGCGTGGCAGCAAGCAGCTCTCGGGCATGCGCAACGTGGCGATCTGCCACCTGACCAAGACCTTGTCGGACCAGCTGGGTCCGCATGGCATCACGGTCAACGTGATCCATCCGGGCGTGGTCGAGACGCCCCACATCCATGAACTGTATGAAAAGGAAGCCGCCAAGCAGGGGCTGACGGCCGCCCAGGTCGAGGCCAACTATGCCAAGGCCACGCCGATACGCCGGGTGCTGCAGCCGGCCGAGATCGCCGACGCGGTGCTGTTCCTGGCGTCGCCGCGGGCGGGCGCCATCACCGGCGAATCGCTGGGGGTGGACGGCGGCATCACGCGCGGCATCTTTCTTTGAACCGCTGAACCTCATTCGGGGAGTCTGGATATGCAAGGCACGATACTGGTCGGCACGGCCGGCCAAGGAATACTGCGCAGCGTGGACGACGGCGCCACCTGGCACCGCCTGGGGCTGAAGGAAGCCATCGAGTTCGACGGCACGGTGCGCAGCCTGGCCGTGGACCCGGCCGATCCGCGCCGAGTGTTCGCTGGCGCCGACGCCGGCATGTGCGTCAGCACCGACGGCGGCGCGCATTTCACCCGGGTGGACAGCCCCATGAACGGCATGACTGTCTGGGCCATGGCGATCGACCCGACAGACCCGCGACGCATGTATGCGGGCACCGGCGCGCCTTCGCGCGCAGCGATGTTCCGTTCGGAGGATGGCGGCGCCAGCTGGCAACGCCTGTCGCCTGAACTGCCGGAATTCTGCCGCGGCGTGAACCGCCCGCGCATCCTGTCGGTCTGCGTGGATCCGGACGACGGCCGCGAGGTCTGGTTCGGGGTCGAGGAAGGCGGGCTGTGGCGCAGCCGCGATGGCGGCGACACCTGGTCGCGCGAGGACGAGGAGGGCAACGCCGATGCCATCGCCAACCCCGACATCCATTGCGTAGCTGTCCTGCCGGCCACCGCCGCCGCGCCCAAGACCGCCATGGCGCTGACCGTGAACTCCGTCTACCTCAGCGAGGACGACGGCCGGCGCTGGGACGGCGTGGCATCCAAGTCGCGCTTTGACGGCATGTACTACACCCGCACGGTGCAGGCGTTGCCGAACGATCCCGACACGCTGTTGCTGGCCATCGGCGACGGCACGCCCGGCACGCGCAGCAGGATCTACCGTTCGTCCGACCGCGGCCGCAACTGGCAGCCGGCGCTGCTGCACACGCCGCCCAATTCCACCTTCTGGGCCTTCGGCGTGCACGCCGCCGACCCGCGGCTGGCTTTCGCCGGCACCAAGTACGGCCATCTGTTCCGTTCCACCGACGGCGGCCGCAGCTGGTTCAAGGAATGGCGCGACTTCAGCGAAATCACCGCCGTGGCCTGGACGCCGTATGCCGCGCCCGTGACCGCGCATCCCCAGTCCATCAACTGACAACCCGCCCGAGACCGCCATGTCCACCAACACCACGCTAGCGCCGGCAGACCGCCGGCCGCGCATCGCGCGCACCCACCTGGCCCTGTTCGTACGCGACCCGTTCGCGTCGGCGCCCTGGTACGAATCCGTGCTCGGCATGCAGGAGACCGCGCGGGGCGAGCAATGGGTGTTCCTGTCCTTCGGGCGCAAGCACCACGACATCGCCCTGATCCGCGCGGCCGAGGGCGAGCCCGCCCGCGGCCCCGTCAACATGCAGCACTACGGCCTGGAGATCGAGGGCGACGTGGACGAACTGCGCCGCCTCTACGGCATGTTGCTGGCCAAGGGCGTGGACGTGGTGAAGATCACCGACCACAAGGTCGGCTACGGCCTGTACTTCACCGACCCGGACGGCCACCGCTTCGAGTTCTTCTGCGAAACCGTGCACGGCGACGAAGAGGGCAAGCAGGTTCTGCACGACCACAACGCACCCAGCGTCCCCATGACGCTGGACCCGCTTTGACCGCCCGCGCGGCGCATCCCTTACTGATTCCACATTTCCTGGAGCATCCATGAGCAACAGCAATTTCGGTCCCTACCGCATCCGCAAGTGGTATTTGCAGATCGACGACACCCTGGCTACCGAAACCGGCGAACCCGCCGACGGCGAGCCGCTGCGCAAGATCGTCATCGCGGCCGCGCTGCACAACCCCTACGCGGGGCGCTTCGAGCGCGACCTGTCGGGCTACGTCGAACCCTCGGGCATGCTGGGCGAGGAATTCGGCCGGCGCATCATCGCCGCGGCTGGCGGCCAACCGCTGGAAAGCTACGGCAAGGCCTGCGTGGTGGGCACCGAGGGCGAGTACGAGCACGGCAACGCGCTCCTGACCACCATCTTCGCCGAGCCCGTGCGAGCAGCGCTTGGCGGCGGCAAGGCCTGGGTGCCTTCCACCGGCAAGCGCGGCGGCCCCGGCACCGTCATCGACATTCCGCTGGCGCACAAGGACGCGCTCTATGTCCGTTCCCACTACGACAGCGTGACGGCACTGTTCGGCGACGCGCCCAACCGCGACGAAGTGCTGATCGCCTTCGCCTTCGCCACCCGCGGCCGCCTGCATGCGCGCCTGGGCGGCATCCCGGCCAGCGAAATCCAGGGCAAAGACGGACTCTGCTGAAAGGAAGCGCACATGCAACGCCGCGACACCGACATCGCCGTCAACGGCATGACCCTGCACCTGACCGAGTGGGGCCCCCAGGCAGGGCGTCCGCTCTTCATGCTGCACGGCATCCGGGGCTACGCCGAGACCTTCGCCGGCATCGCGCAGGCCTTGCAGCCGGACTTCCGTGTCCTGGCCTATGACCAGCGCGGCCGCGGCGCCAGCAGCTGGGATCCGGGGCGCAACTACTACACCGACGCCTACGTCGACGACCTGGCGAGCGTGGCCGACGCGCTGGGCCTGGACCGCTTCGATCTGCTGGGACATTCGATGGGCGGCATCGCCGCCATCGTCTTTGCCGCCCGCCATCCGCAGCGCGTGCGGCGCCTGATCGTCGAGGATGCGGGACCCGCCGCCTTCGAAGGCAGCGCGGGCGCGGCGCGCATCCAGCGCGAACTGCGCGAAACGCCCGAATCCTTTCCCGACATCACCGCGGCGCGCGAGTACCTGCGCGCGCTGCGGCCCAGCGTGACCGAAGCCGCCCGCGAGGAACGGCTGCGCCACATGCTGAAGGAGGACGGGGCGGGCGGCTGGACCTGGCGCCACGACCATGCGGGCATCGCCGCGACCCGGCTTGATCCCGATCCGGCGCGCGTGGTGGACCTGTGGCCGCAGGTCCAGGCGCTGAGCTGTCCGACCCTGGTCGTGCGCGGCGGGCGCTCGGACTACCTGCAGGCCCAGACCGCCCGCGACATGGCGGCGCGCAACCCGAACGTGGAATGGGTCGAGATCGAAGGCGCCGGCCATTACATCCACGACGACCGGCCGGCCGCCTTCGAGCAGGCCGTCGGCGGGTTCCTGCGGCGCGCCTGAGGCGAGCCCAAGGCGCAACCCGCCAGGCACAAGACAAGAATCCAAGGGAGAGCCGAGATGGCGCATATCGTAGAAGTGCCGGTGCTGGTGGTGGGCGCCGGGCCGGTCGGCGTGACGCTGGCCAATCTGCTGGGCAGCTATGGCGTGGAAACGCTGGTGCTGGAACGCAACCAGGACGTGTTGGACTATCCGCGCGCGGTGGGCCTGGATGACGAGGCCATGCGCACGTTCCAGAGCGCGGGCCTGGCCGATGAGATGCTGCGCGACATGATCCAGAACGTGCCCATGCGCATGTACACGCGGACCAAGCGTTGCTTCGCCGAGATCCTGCCGGCCACGCGTGAGTTCGGCTGGTATCGCCGCAACCTGTTTTCGCAGCCGCTGGGCGAGCGCACCCTGCGCGCCGGGCTGCGGCGCTTTCCCCATGTGGCGCTGGAACTCGGCACCGAGCTGCTGTCGCTGACGCAGGACGAGCGCGGCGTCTCTGTGCGGGTGCGCGATGCCAAGGGCGCCGAGCGCGAGATCCGCACCCAATACCTGCTGGCCGCCGACGGCGGGCGCAGCACGGTGCGCGAGCGCATCCTGCAATTGCCCTTCGACGGCAACACGCATCCGCGCAAATGGGTAGTCATCGAATGCGACCAGGACCCCCTCGACGCGCCCTACACGGCGCTGCATTGCGAGCCGCGCCGCCCCTATGTCTGCCTGCGCCTGCCTTACGGCCTGCGGCGTTGGGAGTTCATGCTGTTTCCCGGAGAGGACGGCGAGCAGATGCTGCAGCCCGAAAAGGTGCAGGAACTGCTGCGCCACCACGTCGCCGATCCGACCAGGCTCAACGTCATTCGCGCACGGGTCTATACGCACAATTCGCGGGTGGCGCGCAGCTTCGTCTCGGGCCGGGTCTGCCTGGCGGGCGACGCCGCGCACCTGACTCCGCCCTGGATCGGCCAGGGCCTGAACGCCGGCCTGCGCGACGCCTTCAACCTGGCCTGGAAGGTGGCCTGGATCGTGCAGGGCCGCCTGGACCCGGCCGCCTTGCAGAGCTACCACGACGAACGCCACAGCCATGCCCGCGCCATGATTTCGCTGGCCGACATGTTCGGCGCCGTGCTGTCGCAGACCAATCCCGTGCTGGCGGCGCTGCGCGACACGTTCTTCCTGTCGATCCGGAACATTCCGAAAATCCGCGACTATGTGCTGCAGATGAAGTTCAAGCCCATGCCGCGCTACAGCAGCGGTGTGGTAGGCGACAGCGCCGACAGGACGCAGCGCGAGTGCATCGGCCGCATGTTCATCCAGCCGCTGGTGGAAGGCGAGGACGGCGCCACGCTGCGCCTGGATGAAGCGCTGGGCGCGGGCTTCGCCCTGATAGGCTGGCGCCGCGATCCGCGCGCCGGGCTGCCGCCGGCCCTGCGCACGCAGCTCGACAAGCTGGGCTGCCGCTACGTGGCGGCGCAGCGCGCGCGTAGCGGCTGCGATCCCGACGAGCTGCAGGCCGGGGCCTTGTCCGTGCTGCAGGACACGGAAAACGCGCTGCATTTCTGGTTCCAGCGCACCCGCGCCGACTGGGTGCTGGTGCGTCCGGACCGTTACGTCGCGGCGCTGGGCCGGCGCGAGGACGCGGCCGATGCCCTGGGCCGCTACGCCGCCCGCTTCGTGCCGGGCGCCGCCCAGGCCACAAGCCAGCCCGCGGCGCAGGCAAGCAGCCCGGCACATGCGCCCGGGGCCATGCTGAACGGAGCGCAGCCATGAACGCGCCTGTCCAATCCGGGAACGGCCCGGTCCGCAACGTGCTGTTCATCATGTGCGACCAGCTGCGCGCGGACCACCTGTCCTGTTATGGCGGAGCCGGCGCCCTGCGCACGCCCCACATCGACCGGCTGGCGCGCATGGGAGTGCAGTACGACCGGGCCTACGTGACGTCCGCGGTCTGCGGCCCGTCGCGCGCGTCCTACTACACCGGCCGCTATCCGCTGTCGCACCGCGTCACCTGGAACCGCGTGCCGCATCCGGTGGACGAATGGTGCCTGGGTGAATACCTGGCCCAGGCCGGCCTGCCGCTGCACCTGCTGGGCAAGACGCATTTCGTGCCCGATCGCGCCGGATTGCGGGGCAAAGGCTATTCGGCCGAGGACGAACAGCGTTTCCTGCAAGGCGGCTTCGTGCCCATCGAGCGCTACGACGGCCATTTCGAATTGGCCAAGGACAGCCCTTACCGCCGCTACCTGCGCGAACGCGGCTACGACAGCGAACGGCCCTGGGAAGACTACGTGGTGGGCAGCCAGGCCGCCGACGGCAGCATCGCCAGCGGCTGGCTGATGCGCAACGCGCCGCTGCCTGCCCGCGTGGACGCGGCGGACTCCGAGACGGCCTATCTCACGGACCGCGCGCTGGATTTCATGCAGGGGCGGGGCGACCAGCCCTGGGCGCTGCATCTTTCCTACATCAAGCCGCACTGGCCGTACAAGGCGCCGGCGCCTTACCACGCCATGTACGGCGCGCAAGACTGTGCGCCGCCGGTACGCTCGCAGGCGGAACGCGAACGTCCGCATCCGGTGCATGGCGCCTACCAGCGGCTGGAAGAGTCGGAGTCCTTCGCCCGCGACGAGGTCTGGCGCAGCATACGGCCGGTCTACATGGGGCTGGTCAAGCAGATCGACGACCAGGTCGGCCGGCTGCTGGACTACCTGGAGAGCAGCGGCAGGCTGAAGGACACGCTGATCCTCTTCACCTCCGACCACGGCGACCACCTGGGCGACCACTGGCTGGGCGAAAAGGAGTACTTCTACGAGAGCGCGATGCGCGTGCCTTGCCTGGTCCATGACCCGGCGCCCGCCGCCGACGCGACCCGCGGCACGCGCAGCGAAGCCTTCGTCGAATGCATAGACATCGTCCCCACGGTGCTGGAGGCGCTGGCGCTGCCGGGGCAAGAGCACCGCATCGAGGGCCGCTCGCTGCTGCCGGGCATCCGCGGCGTGTCGGAGTCCGCTCCGCCCGCGCGCGAGTACGTGGTGGGCAGCCTGGACTACGCCTACCGCGAGGCGCGCCTGTTCCTGGGACGTGGTGAGCGCGAGTGCACCGGTCTCATGGTCCGCGACGAGCGCTACAAATACTTGCATTGGCAGGGCTATCCCGCGCAACTGTTCGACCTGCGCGACGACCCCGGCGAACTGCATGACCTGGGCGCCGATCCGGGCATGGCGCCGGTGGCGGCACGGATGCGTTCCGCACTGCTGGACTGGCACGAAGGCCTCAAGCGCCGCGCCACCGAAACCGACGAGGAAGTACGCGAGCGCACGCATGCGCACGAACGGATGATGGGCATTCTGATCGGCCGCTGGTGAAGCGGACCGGTCCTGATCTGGATTTCCAGCCGCCCGGGTTCGTCCTGGCTCGGAGCGGCAACTCAGTCGCCGGACGCTTCCGGGAAACGACATATACAAGGGGAAGTACCATGGGATCGCCGTACCGTTGTTGTTTGCAACCCGTCTTGTGGGCCGCGCTGGCGCTATTGCCAGCTACCCAGGCCGCGGCCCAGTCCTGGCCGTCGGACACCGTGAAGATCGTGGTGCCGTATCCGCCCGGCACCGAACCCGACGTGCTGGCGCGCGACCTGGGCAACCGCCTCTTCAAGGAGAGCGGCAAGACCGTGGTGGTGGAGAACCGCCCCGGCGCCAACGCCATCATCGGCAGCGACTACGTCGCCAAGGCGGCGGGCGACGGCAATACCCTGCTGATGGTGGACCGGCTGGCGCTGGAGACCAATCCCTTTCTATATGCCAAGGTGCCGTACCGTTGGCAGGAAGATTTCAAGCCCGTCACCGACCTGGGCCAGGTCCAGCTGTACGTGGCGGTCAGCAATGCCTTTCCGGCCAAGACCTACAAGGAATTCATCGACTACGCCCGGGCCAATCCGCAGCGCATCAACGTCGGCACCGGCGGCCAGGGCCATGTGAACCATCTGGGCATGGCCATGCTGGCCAGCGCCGAGGGCGTGCAGTTCACCTATGTGCCGTTCAAGGGCGTGGCGCCGGCCATGACAGCGACCATGGCGGGCGACGTGGACAGCGTCATGGCGGGCGGCCTGGCGGTGTCGGAACAGTACAAGGCCGGCAAGATCCGCGTGCTGGTCGCCGGCGCCTCGCAGCGGGCCGCCATGATGCCCGACGTGCCGACGCTGCAGGAGGCGGGCGGCAAGGCCGGCAGCATTCCGTCCACGGTCTTTACCCTGTTCGCCCCGGGCAAGACGCCGGATGCGCTGGTGGCGCGGATCAACCAGGCGGTGACGGCGGTCACGGCGGATCCAGCGTTTCGCCAGACCTACGAAGCGCGCGGCCTGCTGGTGCGCGGCTCCACGCCCCAGGCCACGCTGGCTGCCATGAAGGAAGAGGCCGGCCGCTATGAAACCCTGATCAAGTCGGCCGGGATCAAGCCGGATTGAAGAGCAGGGCGTCCGGGCGCCGCGCGGGCGGCGTCCGGGGCGGGTTGGGGGGCAATGTCGCCCCAGGGGACGGATTGCGCTCCCGCAAGAGGATAAAATACCGGCTCGCGGCTTTTTGACTGGCCATTCCGGCATTCTTCATTCTTGCGCCCGGCGCATCCATAACGATGAAAAAACTGACAGCTGTACTCCTCGCTTCCGCCACCGCGCTGCTCACGGCTTGCGGCCCCAGCGACAATGCGCCCGCCGCCGGCGCGCAGGCGCCTGCCGCCGCCAAGAAGGTCGTGGTCGGCCTGGATGACAACTTCCCGCCCATGGGTTTCCGCGATTCGAACAACCAGATCGTCGGTTTCGACATCGACATGGCCAAGGAAGCCAGCAAGCGCCTGGGCCTGGAAGTGGAGTTCAAGCCCATCGACTGGAGCGCCAAGGAAGCCGAACTCAACGGCAAGCGCGTCGACGTGCTGTGGAACGGCCTGACCATCACCGAAGAGCGCAAGAAGAACATCAGCTTCACCGCGCCCTATATGGCCAACCACCAGATCATCATCGTCGGCAACGCCTCGCCCGTGAAGGCCAAGGCTGACCTGGCCGGCAAGGTCGTGGGCGCCCAGGACGGCAGCAGCGCCACCGACGCCATCGCCAAGGACCCGGTCGCGGCTCAGATCAAGGAAGTGAAGAAGTTCGGCGACAACGTCACCGCGCTGATGGGCCTGGCCGCCGGCCGCCTGGACGCCATCGTGGTGGACGAAGTGGTGGGCCGCTACCTGATCAGCAAGCGCGCCGGCGAATACCGCGTGCTGGACGAGAACTTCGGCACCGAAGACTACGGCGTCGGCGTGCGCAAGGACGACACCGAGCTGCTGGGCAAGCTGGACAAGACCCTGGATTCGATGAAGCAGGACGGCACCGCCGGCCGCATCGCCACCCAGTGGTTCGGCGCCAACATCATCAAGTAAGGGGCGGGCGGCGTCCGCGGCCATTCGGCGCGGGCGTCCCGGCCTGTATTTCGCAGCCCGCCGCGGCGCCAAGGCGCCAGGCGGGCTTACTCATGAATCGATCCAGCCCCGGCGTCCACCGACGCTGACGGCGCGAACCCACTGCATGGACTACGTTCTCTCCCTATTGGGGCCATTGGCGCAAGGCGCGAAAGTCACCCTGACGCTGTTTTTCATCACGCTGGCGCTGGCCGTCCCGCTGGGCCTGGTGCTGGCGCTGGTGCGGATCTCCAAATGGCGCCTGGCCAGCAGCCTGGTCAACGGCTATATCTGGCTCATGCGCGGCACGCCGCTGATGCTGCAGATGCTGTTCATCTACTTCGCGCTGCCGTTCGTGCCGGTGATCGGGATCCGCCTGCCGGACTTTCCGGCCGCCGTGGTGGCCTTCGCGCTGAACTACGCGGCCTATTTCGCCGAGATCTTCCGCGCCGGCATCCAGTCGGTGGACCGCGGCCAGTACGAGGGCAGCAAGGTCCTGGGCATGACCTATCTGCAGACCCTGCGCCGCATCGTGCTGCCGCAGATGGTGCAGCGGGTGCTGCCGCCCATGAGCAACGAGACCATCACCCTGGTCAAGGACACCTCGCTCATCTACGTGCTGGCGCTCAACGACATCCTGCGCACGGCGCGCGGCATCGTGCAGCGCGATTTCACGACCACGCCGTTCCTGGTCGCCGCCGCCTTCTATCTCATCATGACGCTGATCCTGACGTGGTTCTTCCAGCACATGGAAAAGCGCTATGCCAAATATGACCAGTAATTCTCCGTCCGCGCGTCCCGTCATGATCGAGGCCCGCGAAATCATCAAGTCGTTCGGCCCCAACCGCGTGCTGGACCGGGTATCGCTCAGCCTGGGCCAGGGTGAAGTGGTCGCGGTGATCGGCCCGTCCGGCTCCGGCAAGAGCACCTTCCTGCGCTGCCTGAACCACCTGGAAACCATCGACGAGGGCAGCATCGAGGTCGAAGGCGAGGCCATGGCCCGCGCCGTGCCGGGCGGACGCAGCCAGTACGCCAGCGACGCTGACGTGCGCCGCATCTGCCGCAAGATGGGCATGGTGTTCCAGTCGTTCAACCTGTTCCCGCACATGACCGTGCTGCAGAACATCATCGAGGCGCCCATCACCGTCAAGGGCATGACCCGCGCCCAGATCGTGCCCAAGGCGGAAGAGCTGCTGCGCAAGGTGGGCCTGCTGGCCAAGCGCGACAACTACCCGACGCGCCTGTCCGGCGGCCAGAAGCAGCGTGTGGCGATCGCCCGCGCGCTGGCCATGGAACCGGACATCATGTTGTTCGACGAACCCACCTCGGCGCTGGACCCGGAGCTGACCGGCGAAGTGCTGCGCACCATGAAGCAGCTGGCCGACGAGCGCATGACCATGCTGGTCGTCACCCATGAAATGGGCTTTGCGCGCGAAGTCGCGCACCGGGTCATCTTCATGGACGAAGGCCGCATCATCGAGGAAGCGCCCTCGGCGGACTTTTTCCGCGCTCCGCAAGAGGCGCGCAGCCGCGAGTTCCTGGCGCACATGCTCTGAGGCGCTTGCGCTGCACGAAAAAGCCCGCCTAGGCGGGCTTTTTCATTTCCAGGCGGTTTCCGTCACTGCCGGGTGATGCCCAAGGATGAGCGAACCGTCTCTGCAATGAGTGCAAAAGGCAGCTTTTGGGCACTGCGCGGGAGTTTGGCGGAAGTGAAGCCGTCGGCCAGCCAGCCCTGCAGGGCTTGTTCCGGACGCTCTTGCGGGGAGGCCGCCGCCACCGCCTTGGGCACGGAGATGGCAAGCAGCAAGGACTCCTTCTTCGCGTAGTACCTGGCGCTGGAAGAAAAGCCTTCGGGTCCGTAGTCGGTGATGCTGCCGCCGATCCACAGCTCGATGTCGATGGTCCGCAGGCCGGCGACTGAAAGGTCCGCCAGGGCGGACTTCAGCGTCGGCCGAAGCTGGACGATGCCGGCAAGCCAGGCGACGCCGGCCTCGGGGCCGCCGATTCTGCCACTCAAGGAAACTTCCATCGAAACTCCTGAAAAGGCGCGCCGGTGTACGGGCTGCGTCGCGCTATCGTCGCACGCCAGCGGGCCATGATGGGCGCTTGAGATTAACGCATCACCGAGGTGGTTCCGGGTGCGGACCGGGGCGCCACGGGCTAAGATCTGTATCCATGCCGAACACCACCACCGACTCGCACCCGCTGCTCAGGCTGCGCGGTATCTATAGCGAACGCCTTGCGCCCGTCGGCCTGGACCTGGCCGCAGGCGAATGCGCCGCCATCATGGGGCCGTCAGGTTCCGGCAAATCCCTTCTGCTGCGCCAGATCGCCGACCTCGACCCCGGGCATGGCGAGGCGCTGCTTGAGGGCCGCCCGCGCTCGGGCATGCGGGGTCATGAATGGCGCCGCAAGGTCATGTACTGCCAGGCGGAAGCAGGCTGGTGGGACGATCTGGTGCTGCGGCATTTCACGGACCGCGCCCAGGCCTTGGCCATCATGCAACGCCTGGGGCTGTCGCCTGACAAGCTGGACGCGCTGGTGCATGAGCTGTCCACGGGCGAACGCCAGCGCCTGGGCCTGGTGCGCGCATTGGCGCTGACGCCCCGCGTGCTGCTGCTGGACGAGCCGACCGCCGCGCTGGATCAGGCCGCCACGGACCAGGTGGAAGCGGAGCTGCGGCGCTACCTGGACGGCGGGGCAGCGATCTTGATGGTGACGCACAGCCCGGCGCAGGCGCAGCGTCTGGCGCGCCGTTCCTGGCGCATGGAGCAGGGCAGGCTGGAACCGCTATGGACGTGATCAAACTGCAGGCCTCCGACCTGGCCATTGCCTCGCTGCTGGTGCTGCTCAGCGCGGGCATCTCCTTTGCCTTGCGCCTGAACCTGCAGCGCCAGGTGCTGTGGGCGGCGGTGCGCACCGTCGTGCAGCTGCTGCTGGTCGGCCACATCCTGCGCATCGTGTTCGCGCACGCCGCGCCCTGGCTGACGGCGCTGGTGGTGGCGGTGATGATGGCGCTGGCGGCGCGGGAAGTGGCGGCGCGGCCCAGGGCCAGGCTGACCGGCCGCGGCAACGGCTGGGTCGGCGCGATGGCGGTGGCGGGAACCACGGTCATCACGGTGCTGTTCATCCTGAACACGGCGCTGCGTCCGGACCCCTGGTACGACCCGCGCTACACCATCGCGCTGATCGGCATCGTGCTGGGCAGCGTGCTCAACGCGGCCAGCCTGGCGCTGGACGGGGTCTTGTCGGGCGCGCGGCGCGAGAAACTGGCGATCGAGGCGCGGTTGGCCCTGGGCGCGACGGTGCACGAGGCGTTTTCGTCCTTGCTGCGCGAATCTGTGCGGCGCGGCATCGTGCCCAGCATCAATCAGATGTCGGCCGCCGGCATCATCACCCTGCCGGGCATCATGACCGGGCAGATCATCGCCGGCATGGATCCGATCGAGGCCGCAAAGTACCAGATACTGCTGATGTTCCTGCTATGCGGCGCCAGCGGCATGGCGGCGATTGCGGCGGCCTATGGCGCCATGCGCCGCCTGACGGACGAGCGCGGGCGGCTCAGGCTGGACCGGCTGCATCCGACGTAGGCGGCAGGCAAATTTTTTGGAAATTTCATGAAAGCTTGACGCGCGCCTGGCGATACTGCGCGCAATCTTGCATTTTCCTGAACCCTTTCCGGCTCCTCATGCGACTAGCGTCCCGTCCCGAAGCACCTCCGCAGCACATTGCCTCCGTCCAGCGCCGTCTATGGGCGCGCCGCAGTGCCTGGCCCGCCTGGCTGGTGCTGGCTTGCCTGGCCCTGTGGCTGGGGGCGCTGGCCTGGGCGCGCTGGCTGACGCTGCCCGACGAGGGGCGTTATGCCGGGGTGGCCTGGGAAATGCTGCGCAGCGGCTCGCCCATGGTGCCCTTGCTTGACGGCATGCCGTACTTCCACAAGCCGCCGCTGTACTACTGGCTCGCGCAGATCAGCTATGTGCTGTTCGGCGTGCACGAGTTCAGCGCGCGGTTGCCTTCGCTGCTGGGCGCCTGGAGCGCGGGCGCCGCGCTCTACGCCTTCGTGGCGCGCTACCGCAATGCCGCGCAGGCGCGCTGGGCCGTGGTGATCCTGGGCATGATGCCGCTGTTCTTTGGCGCCGCCCAGTTCGCCAATATGGACATGCTGGTGGCCAGCATGATCACCCTGTGCGTGCTGGCGGCGGCCGACACCGCCTTGCGCCGCGCCGCGGGGCGGCCTTTCCGCGCCATGTCGGTGGCCACGGGCGTGCTGGCCGCGCTGGCGGTGCTGGCCAAGGGGCTGATCGGCGTGGCGCTGCCCGGCGCCATCGTGCTGGCCTGGCTGCTGCTGCGCCGCGACTGGCCCGGCGTGCGCGCCTTGCTGTGGGTGCCGGCCTTGCTGACGTTCGCGCTGGTGGCGGTGCCGTGGTTCTGGCTGATGGAATTGCGCCATCCCGGCTTCTACCAGTACTTCTTCGTTTACCAGCAGTTCGAGCGTTTTTCGCAGGGCGGCTTCAACAACGCGCAACCGTTCTGGTTCTACCTGCCCATCGTGGCGGGGCTGTCGCTGCCGTGGTCGGTGTGGGGCATTTCGATCTTCAAGCCGGCCTATTGGCGCGAGTCCGATCCGCAGGGCCTGCGGCGCCTGATGGCGATCTGGATCGCGGTCGTGATCGTGTTCTTCTCGATTCCCAATTCCAAGCTGATCGGCTACGTGCTGCCGGTGTTCCCGCCGCTGGCGTTCCTGATCTGCGAACGGGTCGCGCCCGCCTGGGCGGCCGGCAAACGGCGCGGCGCCTGGATCGCCGTCGGGGTGTCCGCCGTGATCTGCCTGGCCGCGGTCATCGTCGCGTCGTCCAATCCGCGCGGCAGCGCCGGGCCGCTGGCCAGGGAATTGCGCAAGGAAATGCAGCCGCAGGACATCCACATGGCGCTGCATACCCTGCCTTTCGATCTGGGTTTCTATACCCAGGCCAAGGAACCCGCCTGGATCGTCGACGATTGGCAGAACCCCGAGATCCCCAAGCGCGACAACTGGCGCAAGGAACTGTACGACGCCGCGAAGTTCGACCCCGTGATGGGCAAGCGCGTGCTGATCGGCGCCGACGACATGCGCGTGCGCATGTGCGCAGCGGCGGACGGATCGCGCTTCTGGATCTGGGGCCAGGAAGACGACGGCGGACGCTATCCGGTACTCGCCGGCGTGGCGCCGAGGCTGTCCGTCGGGAAGCGGTTCGTCTGGCGCATCGATATCGACGCCGCGTCCCGCCAGCGCATGTGCGCCGGCATGCCGGCGGCGCCGGCGCAGGCCAAACCTTGATTCAAAGATTCGATCATGAGCATTACTGAAGTGTTTTCCTGGCTGACCAGCGAGCAGGGCCTGATGGCGGTGCTGGCGCAGAATTGGGTGCTGGGCACCGCGATCATCGCCGCGGTCATCTTCGTGGAAACGGGCCTGGTGGTGATGCCATTCCTGCCCGGCGATTCGCTGCTGTTCGCCGCGGGCGCGTTCCTGGGGCTGGCCGGCGTCGATCCGGCCATTTCGCTGGCGGCCATCACCGCTGCCGCCATCGCCGGAGACGCGCTGAACTATTCCATAGGATCTTCTCGCTGGGGGCAGAGGCTTGCCAGCAGCCGCTGGATCAAGCCCGATCACATGGAGCGGGCGCGCGCGTATTTCGCGCGCTTCGGCGCGATGACCATCACCGTGGCGCGTTTCGTGCCCATCGTCCGGACCCTGGCGCCGTTCGTCGCCGGCCTGTCGCAGATGCCGCGCCGCACGTTCTACACCTACAACGTCATCGGCGGCATCCTGTGGTGCTCGTCGATGCTGCTGGCCGGCTACTGGCTGGGTTCGATCCCGTGGGTGCGGGCCAACCTGCATTGGGTCTCGGTCATCATCATCGGCCTGTCGCTGATTCCCGTCGCGCTTCAGTTCCTGCAGGTGCGCCAGCTGCGGCACCGCGAAGCGCAGCGCTAGGCGCGCGCAAAGGAAAAGGCCGGCAGCCCTGGGGCTGCCGGCCTTTTTTTGTTGCCGCGCCGAGGCGCGGCAGCGGAGGCTTAGGCGATCGAGGCCAGGGCCTGGTTCAGCGTGGCGCTGGGGCGCATGGCCTGGCTGGCGAGGGCTTCGTTGGGCTGGTAGTAGCCGCCGATGTCGACGGGCTTGCCCTGGGCAGCCTTCAGTTCGGCCAGGATCTTGTCCTCGCCGTCGGCCAGCGCGCGAGCCGGCGCCGCGAACAGGGCAGCCAGTTCACGGTCGTCGGTCTGCGCGGCCACGGCCTGGGCCCAGTACATGGCCAGGTAGTAGTGGCTGCCGCGGTTGTCCAGGCCGCCGACCTTGCGCTCGGGCGACTTGTTCTCGTCCAGGAACTTGGCGGTCGCCAGGTCCAGCGTCTTGGCCAGGACCTGTGCGCGGGCGTTGCCGTAGCTGCGGCCCAGGTGGTCCAGCGATTCAGCCAGGGCCATGAACTCGCCCAGCGAATCCCAGCGCAGGAAGCCTTCTTCCAGGAACTGCTGCACGTGCTTGGGGGCGGAACCGCCCGCGCCCGTCTCGAACAGGCCGCCGCCGGCGACCAGCGGCACGATCGACAGCATCTTGGCGCTGGTGCCCAGTTCCATGATGGGGAACAGGTCGGTCAGGTAGTCGCGCAGCACGTTGCCGGTCACCGAGATGGTGTCCAGGCCTTCGCGGATGCGCTTGACCGAGAACTTGGTGGCTTCGACCGGGCTCAGGATGCGCAGATCCAGGCCGCTGGTGTCGTGGTCCTTCAGGTAGTGCTTGACCTTGGCGATGATCTGCGCGTCGTGGGCGCGGTTCTCGTCCAGCCAGAACACGGCGGGCGTCTTGGTGGCGCGGGCGCGGGTGACGGCCAGCTTGACCCAGTCCTGCACGGCGGCGTCCTTGGTCTGGCACATGCGCCAGAGGTCGCCGGCTTCGACGGCCTGTTCCAGCAGCACCTTGCCCGAAGCGTCGGTGACGCGCACGGTGCCGGCAGCCGGGATGACGAAGGTCTTGTTGTGCGAGCCGTATTCCTCGGCGGCCTGGGCCATCAGGCCGACGTTGGGCACGCTGCCCATCGTGACCGGGTTGTAGGCGCCGTTGCGCTTGCAGTCTTCGATGACGGCCTGGTAGACGCCGGCGTAGCTGCGGTCGGGGATCACGGCCTTGGCGTCCTGCAGATTGCCTTCGGCGTTCCACATCTTGCCCGAGTCGCGGATCATGGCGGGCATGGACGCGTCGACGATGACGTCGCTGGGCACGTGCAGGTTGGTGATGCCGCGGTCGGAATTCACCATGGCCAGCTGCGGCAGGGTCTTGTAGGCGGCGTCGATGTCGGCGGTGATCTCGGCCTGCTTGTCGGCGGGCAGGGACTGGATCTTGGCGTACAGGTCGCCGATGCCGTTGTTGGGATCGAAGCCGGCTTGCTTGAGCGCATCGGCGTGCTTGGCCAGCACGTCCTTGTAGAACACGGACACGACGTGGCCGAAGATGACCGGGTCGGAGACCTTCATCATCGTGGCCTTCAGGTGCACCGAGAACAGCACGCCGGTGGCGCGGGCATCGTCGATCTGCGCTTGCAGGAAGGACTTCAGCTTGGCCGTGGACAGCACGGCGGCGTCGATGATCTCGCCGGCCTTGACCGGGGTCTTTTCCTTCAGGACGGTCTTCGCGCCGTCGGCGGCGGTCAGTTCGATCTTGACGTCGCCGGCTTCCGAAATCAGCGCCGACTTCTCGGTGCCGTAGAAGTCGCCTTCGCTCATGTGGGCGACGTGCGACTTGGAGTCAGCCGACCAGGCGCCCATCTTGTGCGGGTGCTTGCGGGCGTAGTTCTTGACCGACAGCGGGGCGCGGCGGTCGGAGTTGCCTTCGCGCAGGACCGGGTTCACGGCGCTGCCCTTGACCTTGTCGTAGCGGGCCTTGACGTCGCGCTCTGTGTCGTTGGCGGGAGCGTCCGGGTAGTCGGGCAGCTTGTAGCCCTGGTCCTGGAGTTCCTTGATGGCGGCCTTCAGCTGCGGCATGGACGCGCTGATGTTGGGCAGCTTGATGATGTTGGCTTCGGGCTGGACGGCGAGGGCGCCGAGTTCCGACAGGGCATCGCCCAGTTTCTGGCTGTCTTCGAGGTAGTCGGGGAAGACCGAGATGATGCGGCCTGCCAGCGAGATGTCGCGGGTCTCGACCGTGATGCCTGCGGGCTTGGCGAAAGCCTGGACGATGGGCAGCAGCGAACGGGTTGCAAGCGCCGGAGCTTCATCGGTGAGGGTATAGATAATCTTCGGAGTAAGAGACATGATCCTTGAATCTGTTCGGCAGGCGCTAGGCGCAAACCCGAACATGCTATGCGGCCAGAAGCCGGTAGATGTTGTCGGAGAGTGGGTTGGTTTGGGCAAGCACGCGGACGCGTCCAGGATTTGGCCGGAAGGCGTATACCCAACATGACCGACGCCTGCCCCTTTTTGATTTGGGAAAGTGCGACTGCCACGAACCTTCCATTGTAATACCGCGCTACGCCTGCTGCGCAGCAAAAAACCGCGGATTCGGCCGGGATGTGGCCATAATGGCGCCAAATTAAATGGGGACGCATTTAATCGGGAGCGCCGGGGCCGGTTGGCCGTTTGACAAAGCGCCGCACAAGGAGGAAACTACGTCCCCATGAATTTCCGCGCCGTCCGCATTTCGCTGATTATTACCATCATTCCTGGAATGGTGGGTTAGCGCGCGACCGCAACAGTCACAGCCACCCGCCCCACGAGGCGGGTTTTTTGTGGCCGCCTCTGCCGGGCAAGCACACCGAAGCAGAGAGCCAGATGCACCACACCCCGCAAGCCAGCCAGCAAACCGCCGCGCCGGCCGCATTCCAGGACGGCCGGGCCTCGCCGATGGAATACCTGAGGCAGATCCTGACCGCACGCATCTACGACATCGCCCGCGAAACCGAGCTGGATCGCGCCCGCGGCCTGTCGGCCCGGCTGGGCAACCCGGTCTACTTCAAGCGCGAGGACAACCAGCCGGTCTTTTCCTTCAAGGTGCGCGGCGCCTACAACAAGATGCGCAACACGCCGCAGGCGGCGCTGGACCGGGGCGTCATCACGGCGTCCGCCGGCAACCATGCGCAGGGCGTGGCGATCTCGGCGGCCAGGATGGGCGTGCGCGCCATCATCGTGGTGCCGCAGACCACGCCGCAGGTGAAGGTGGATGCGGTCAAGGCGCATGGCGGCCCCACGGTGACGGTGGTGCAGGCGGGCGATTCCTATAGCGATGCCTATGGCCACGCCCAGAAGCTGGCGAGCGCGCAGGACCTGACCTTCATTCCTGCCTTCGACGATCCCTATGTGATCGCCGGCCAGGGCACGGTGGGCATGGAGATCCTGCGCCAGCACGCGGGCCCCTTGCATGCCGTCTTCGTGCCGATCGGCGGCGGCGGACTGGCCGCGGGCGTGGCGACCTACATCAAGGCGGTGGACCCCGGCGTCAAGGTCATCGGCGTGCAGACCGAGGATTCCTGCGCCATGTCCCTGTCGATGCAGGTGGGCGAACGGGTCAACCTGCCCGAAGTGGGCCTGTTCTCGGATGGCACGGCGGTCAAGCTGGTGGGCGAGGAGACCTTCCGCCTGTGCCGCGAATACCTGGACGAGATCATCCTGGTGGATACGGACGCGGTCTGCGCGGCGATCAAGGACGTGTTCCTGGATACCCGCAGCGTGCTGGAGCCGGCGGGCGCGCTGGCGGTGGCCGGGCTGAAGAAGTATGTAGAGCGCGAAGGCGTGCAAGGCCTGCCCATGGTGGCGGTGACCTCGGGCGCGAACATGAACTTCGACCGCCTGCGCTTCGTCGCAGACCGCGCCGAGGTTGGCGAGGCGCGCGAGGCGGTCTTCGCCGTGACGGTGCCGGAAGAGCGCGGCAGCTTCCGCCGCTTCTGCAGCGTGATCGGTCAGCGCAGCGTGACGGAATTCAACTACCGCATCGCCGACGCGCGCACCGCCCACATCTTCGTCAGCATGCAGATCTCGCGGCGCGGCGACGCGGCGGAAATCATGACGGCGCTGCAGGAGCAGGGTTTCTCGGTCGGCGACCTGAGCAACAACGAAGTGTCCAAGCAGCACATCCGCTACATGGTGGGCGGCCGCTCGCCGCTGGCGGCGGGCGAGCGCCTGTTCCGCTTCGAGTTTCCTGAGCGCCCCGGGGCGCTGATGAAGTTCCTGTCCGAGATGGCGCCCAACTGGAACATCAGCCTGTTCCATTACCGCAACCAGGGCACGGAGTTCAGCTCGGCCTTGGTCGGCATCCAGGCGCCGCTGGCGGACAGCGCGGCGCTGGACGCGTTCCTGCGGCAGCTGGGCTACGCCCATACCGAGGAAACCGGCAACGAGGCCTACCGCCAGTTCCTGATCTGAGCGGGCCAGATCAACCGGGCGCGCAGCCGGGCTTGCGTGGCAGGGTCACGCCCGGCTGCAGGCGCAGCGCGGCGCGTCCCTGCGCCGCCTGCGTCAGCTGCAGGGTGGCGGCGCGCCAGGCCGGCACGTCGTCGAAGGCCACGTCGGGCGCGGCCGAGGACTTGGACTGCGCGTCCGGACGATCGAATTGGATCGCGGGCAGGCGCAGGCAGGCATCCTTGAAATCCAGCCGGGCCAGTTCGCGCCCGTCGCTCATGCGCACCGCGCGGAACGCCATCGGAGTGTCCACGAACTTGGTGATGGCCGGCACGATCTGCAGATAGCCGTCGGCGTCCTTGACCCGCTTGGTGGGCTCGATCTCGACCGCGTCCCTGCCTGGCGGCACGGCCAGGTAGGCCACGCCGTCCGCCACGTCCAGCAGCTTGCCCGGCCCCAGGTTCAGGGCGGCGAGCGGCGCGTGGCGGATCATCACGGTTTCGTTCCAGGACGTCTGGACGCGCGTCCAGCCAGGCAGGCGCGCGTCCTCGAAGCGCGTGGTGGCGATGCGATCGCGGTCCGGCTTGGCCGACAAGGCCAGGCGCTGGACCCGCAGCGCGCCGTTGGCCGCGCTCAGCTGCGCCAGCACGGTATTGGCGCTGGAACTGGTGAAGTAGGCCAGCACGGCGTCCGTTTCCAAGGCCTTGGCGGTGGATGCGCAGAAGAACGCGCGGGCCTCGACGCTCTGGCCATCGGGATAGAGCAGGGCGCCGACGTCCTTGCCGCACAGCGGCTTGCCCTGGTAGGTGATGGTGGTGGCGCGGGTGGTCTGCCGCTGGCCGGTATTCCAGTCGCTGCGGCTGCCGGTGGTGGCTTCGACCACCAGGCCGTGGTTGTCGTAGACGACGGCCGCGCCCGCGGGCGCGGCAAGCATGCTGAGCAGAAACGCGAGGTTGCGTCGACGCGCCATAGGCTGACTCCCGGGTGTGGCTGGACCGGTCTATATATATACCACCGCCCGGGAGGGCTCCTTACTGCGGGCCGAGCTTGCGGATCAGAGCGCCCAGCATCTCCAGTTCATCGGCCCGCAGGTCGGTCAGGGGCGCGCGCACCGGACCCGCGTCGCGGCCCACCAATTTGGCGCCGGCCTTGACGATGCTGACGGCATAGCCCGGGACGCGGTTGCGGATCTCGAGGTAAGGCAGGAAGAAATCGTCCAGCAGGCGATTGGTGGTGTCATGGTCGCCCGCGGCGATGGCGCGGTAGAACTCCATGGCGGTGCGCGGCACGAAATTGAACACGGCCGACGAATAGACCGGCACGCCCAGCGCGCGGTAGGCGGCGGCGTAGACCTCGGCCGTGGGCAGGCCGCCCAGGTACGAAAAGCGGTCGCCCAGCTTGCGGCGGATGCGCACCATGGCTTCGATGTCGCCCACGCCGTCCTTGAAACCCACCAGGTTGGGGCAGCGTTCGGCCAGTTGCGCCAGGCTGTCGGCCGACAGGCGCGACTGCGCGCGGTTGTAGACGATGACGCCGATATCCACGGACTTGCAGACCTGTTCGACGTGCGCGGCGATGCCTGGTTGCGAGGCTTCGGTCAGGTAGTGGGGCAGCAACAGTATGCCTTTGGCGCCCAGGCGCTCGGCCTCTTGCGCATAGGCGATGGCCGTGCGGGTCGGGCCGCCAGCGCCGGCCAGGATGGGGACCTTGCCCGCGCAGGTCTGCACCGCGGTGCGGATCACGTTCGCGTATTCCTCTGGCGCCAGCGAAAAGAACTCGCCCGTGCCGCCCGCGGCGAACAGGGCGGTCGCGCCGTAGGGGGCCAGCCATTCCAGGCGCTGCGCATAGCCCCTGGCGTTGAAGTCGCCGTTCTGGTCGAAATCGGTGACGGGAAAGGACAGCAACCCTTCCGAAACGATGTGCTTGAGTTCCTGCGGGGTGGTCATGTTGCGTTGATCCGTATGGGGGCGTCATCGAACGGCAGGAGTCTGCCGGTAGCCTGGTTAAGAGGTAAGTCATCGTACAACATGAAATGCCCACTATTCAAGCAAAGGCCGCTGAGAAAATTGGATTTATAGGTGCATACCCGGTAGATGAATATTTCGCTTCCCAACAATAATTTCATAGTTGTACGATGACATAGGCAGAACATATGCGGCAGGGGCAGGCGCGCGCGGCGGCCAATCCGAAGAGGTTGTCTCGGAGAGCCCGGGCGCAGCGTCCGCCCGCAAGACATTCCAAAGGAGACTCCATGAACCCAAGCAAGAGACAGTTCCTGGGCGGCGCCGCGGCGCTTTGCCTGTCGCCGTGGCTACCGGCATGGGCGCAGCAGCCGGGCGACTGGCCGACGCGCGCGGTCCGGATCATCGTGCCTTACCCGCCCGGCGGCTCGTCGGACATCATCGCCCGCATCCTGGCGCCGCGCCTGGCCGATGCCCTGAAGCAGACCGTGGTGGTCGAGAACAAGCCCGGAGCCAATGGCAATCTGGGCGCAGGCCTGGTGGTGCAGTCCGCGCAAGAGGGCCATACCGTGCTCTTGTGCGACGTAGGGGCGCTGGCGATCAGCCCGTCCGTGTACACCAAACTGTCTTTCGATCCCTCCACGGACTTGCGCGCGGTCGGCATGCTGGCCTATTCGCCGCACGTGCTGGCCGTGCATCCCGACGTGCCGGCCAAGACGGTGCCGGAACTGGTGGCCTTGTCCAAGCAACAGCGCCTGAACTTCGCCGTGACCGCCATCGGCAGCGCGCCGCACCTGGCTGCCGTGGCCGTGCAGCAGGCCACGGGAGCGAAATGGGAGTACGTGCCCTACAAGGGTGGTTCGCAGGCGGTGACGGACACCATAGGCGGGCAGACCCAGGTCATCATGAACGGGCTGCTGGCCACGCTGCCCCACATCAAGGCCGGCAAGCTGCGGCCGATCGCGATCTCCAAGCGCGAGCGCATGCAGCTGGTTCCCGACATTCCCACCATTTCTGAACAGGGCGTGGCCGGCTTCGAGTCCGGCACCTGGCAGGGAGTGATGGCGCCCGTGACCACGACCGATCCCGTCGCCATCCGCTTGTCGGAACTGATGGCGCAAATCGTCAACCAGCCGGACGTGAAGGCGCAGCTGAACGAACAGGGCGCCGAAATTGTTACCCGCAATCCCGCCGAACTGGCGCAGTTCTTCAACAGCGAGCGCGCGCGCTGGGCCTCGGTAGTGAAAAGCGCGGATATCCGGCTGGATTGACGCCGGGCCTGTCTGGACAGGCCCTCAGGCGCGGGGGCACACTGGAATCATCCCGCGCCCGCCCAGGCCCCGGCGCGACGCGGGGCCGGGCCGAGGGACGCTATGCGGCGCCCGGCCGCAGACCAGGGGCAGGGCACGCAGCCATGAAAATCCTTGGTGCAGTCGCGCTGCTGGCGGCCGCCTGGGGGCAAGCCGTCGCGCAAGGCGCCGGACCCGCCATTCCCCAACCCCCGCCTTCGGCCCGCGTCATTCCCGATGCCTGCGTTGGGGCTTCCTGTCCCCGGCTGGTCAATCCGGGCGCTACCCAGGAACCCTGCCTGGGCACCGGTTGCGCCACCGCCGGCAGGCCGCCCGGCCCGCCCGCGCCGCCTTCCAGCGGACCGAGCCGCCAGCCCGGCTGGGTAAGCCCTGCGCCATCCCGCCTGCCGCCGATGCCGGCGCAGCGCGGCGTGCCGACGGGGCCGCTGACGCCCGCGCCCCCGTTGCCGGTACCGCGTTGATGTTTCCGGAGTGCGCCACCATGGCGGCAGAAAAAACGGTAGAAAAAAGAGTGAAAATAGCGGAATTTAAAGTTCTTGTTTTAGCAATTTATACATCAATTATTTAATATTATTAGTCGGTTAGAATGCAGAGAATCGGAAAAAAAACCGGAAGTAATATATGTACGATTCACCGCAACAGTTCCTACCCTTGATGCCCGCTGTGCACATGCTCGTCCCGTACTTGGAACGAGCAGCCAGCATCGTGTATCGGGCCGCCGAGCTGAGCGGATTTGCACATCCCAACACCCGGGGGGCGCTGCGGGATCTGCTTCGCAGCATGAATTCGTATTACAGCAACGGGATCGCGGGGCAGGGCACGTCGCCCAGGAACATCGATGCAGCCCTGCGTCAGGAGTTCTCGGACCGCCCGGAAATCGCGCGGCTGCAGCGCATTGCCGTGGCCCATATGGACGCGGAAAGAGAAGTTGAAGAGCAGGCGGCGCGGGTTTCGCCGTTGAATGCGGATTTCGTCCAGATCGCCCACCGTGCGCTATACGGACGCTTGGAGTCCAATGACCGGACAACCAAGGACGGGTTGGTCGTGGAACCGGGAACACTGCGGGAGATCGACGCCACGGTTGGCCGCCATAGCCCGCCTGCCTGGCAGTCATTGCCACAATTCATGGAGGCCTTTACCTCTCACTACGGCAGGCAATGGACCAACGAACTCCGCTTGATCGCCATCGCTTGCGCGCATCAACGCATGGCCTGGATGCATCCGTTTGCGGATGGCAATGGTCGGGCCACGCGACTGCAAACGCATGCCGCCATGTGGCCTGTCACCAGGGGACTTTGGTCCGTCAATCGTGGATTGGCGCGTGGGGTGCAGGATTACCACGGTCATCTGGCCGCTGCGGACGCGCCGCGTCAAGACGATCTTGACGGCCGGGGCAACCTTACGCAAACAGGTTTACTGCTGTGGATCGACTACTTCCTGCGCGTGTGCGAAGAGCAGGTTGACTATATGTCCCGCATGCTGGCGCTGAACTCGATGAAGGAAAAGATCAAGGCGTCCATTCTGATTGAAACCGCGAAAGGACGGCTGCGCGCAGAGGCCGCCTTGCCGATCTACCACCTGTTCGCGGCGGGGCCGGCCACGCGGGGCGAGTTCATTCAGATGACTGGCCTGGGCGAACGCACGGGCAGGTCCTTGCTGGCGGCCGCCTTGAAATGCGGATTGGTTGCCTCCGACACCTCCCACGCGCCCGTCAGATTCGCCTTTCCGCTGGACTCGCTGCCGATTCTGCTGCCGGCGCTCTACGGCGCTGAAGAGTAGGCGCGGGCAGTTCCGGATTGGGCCTGCGCGTCAGGGCCGGGCTGAAACGCAGCGGCCGCCAAGCTCACGCGGACACGGCGCGCGCATCCGCCATCCGCATATACGAGCGGTAAGGCTCCGCCTCAACCATGTCCCGCAGCAATTCACGCAGAATGTCCTGCACGATTTTCACCGCCTGCGTCAGCGGCCGGTTCGATGCGGTGGCCAGCATCAGGCGGGTGGACAGGGCGGGATTGACGATCCTGCGGGCGACGAGCTGGCCGCTGTTCAATTCGCCCACTACCGCGGGCAGGGCCAGCACCGTGTGGGCCAGTCCGTTCAACACGATTTCCTTCATCAGTTCCAGCGCGTCCATTTCGAACACGACGTTCAAGGGCGCGTCGGCCTGCGCGGCCGCCTGCTCCAGCGTGCGGCGCAGGCCGTGGCTGCGCGTGGGCAGCGCCAGGGGCAGATCAACCAACTGGGCGAAGTCGATGGAGGACAAGGCCCGCGCGGCGGGCGACAGGTTCTGTACGGGCGATACCAGCGCCAGGTCCAGCTCGGCCAGGGGATCGACCACCACATGCTGGGAACGCCGCGCGTCATGCAGCACCGCGATGTCGACGCGGGCGTTGGCCAGCCATTCATGCACGTAGCCGCTATAGCCCGTGATGACGTTGAGCTGGATGCGCGGATGGCGCTTCCAGACTGCCGCCACCAGCGGCATGCCGACCATGTGGGATAGCGTGGGCGTCAGGCCCAGCGTGACCTGGCCGGAGGGCGACTTCTGCTCGTCGTGGAATTCGGTCACGACCCGCGCCATCTGCGCGAGCAAGGGGCGCAGGCTATCCAGCAGCTTCTCGCCTTCCGGGGTCAAGGACACGCCGCGGCCATTGCGGTAGAGCAGGGCGCAGCCGCATTCGTCTTCCAGCTTCCTGACTTGGCGGCCCAGCGCCGATTGCGCGATGCCCAGCACCGAAGCGGCCTTGGAGAAGCTGCCCGAGTCGGCCACGTGGATCAGGTTTTCGATCTTGCGCAGGTCCATCGCGATGTCTCGCCGCCGGCGCTTGCGGGCGGCTCCTCCTTGTGTGCGTTTTTTGTATATCTGATAGGCACAGTATGCCTACATGGCCCGCCGCCAGCCACCCTAGAATTCCTGCGTATCAGACCCGCGCCTGCGCGCTAGCCCCTAGGTTTACGGCCATCCATGACACCCGCTTCCGAACTGAACACGTCTTCCCACGCCTTGCTCGGGGTCTTCGCCCGCAACGGCATCGACCGCGTCTTCCTGGTTCCCGGCGAAAGCTATCTGGGCGTGCTCGACGCCTTGCATGATTTCCCGGGCATCGATGCGGTGACCTGTAGGCACGAAGGCGGTGCGAGCTTCATGGCGTGCGCCGACGGGCGGCTGACGGGCCGCCCTGGGGTGGTCATGGTGTCGAGGGGGCCGGGAGCGGCGAATGCGGCCATCGGCGTGCATGCCGCGCAGCAGGACGGCGTGCCGCTGATCCTGCTGATCGGCCAAGTCCCGCGCAAGGACCTGCGCAAGGAGGCATTCCAGGAAATCGATTACCAGAAGATGTTCGGTTCCATCGCCAAATGGGTGCACGAGGTGGCGGCGCCGGAGGACGTGGCCTGCGCCGCATTCAAGGCGCTGCGCGTCGCAACTTCGGGCACGCCGGGGCCGGTGGTCCTGGTGGTGCCGGAAGACGTGCAGCAGGCGCGCGTGCCGCAACCGGATTGGGTCGCGCAGCCGGCCAGTCCGGCGCAGCCCGCGCCCGCCACGTTGCAGCGGCTGCAGGCGTCGTTGGACGCAGCCCACAAACCGCTCATCATCGCCGGTGGCGCATTCAATGCGCCGGGCGGCCGCGACGCCTTGCGCCAATTGGCCGAACGGCACGGCATACCGGTGGCGGTATCGTTCCGCCAGCATGACATCTTTCCCAATACGCACCCGCTCTACGCGGGCGACCTGGACCTGGCGACGCAGCCCGCGCAGGTCGCGGCGTTCGATTCCAGCGATCTCATCCTGGCCCTGGGTACGCGCCTGGGCGATATCACCACGCAGGGCTACACGTTCCCCGGCTACCCGCGGCCTTCGCAGACGCTGGTGCATTGCCACGTCGACGCCCATATCGTGAACCAGCATTTCGCGGCCGACGTCGGCATCGTCGCCGATCCGGTGGCCACCGCGCAGGCGTTGGCGGCTCTGCCTGCGACGGGAAACGCGGCGCGCGGCGATTGGGCGGCGTCCTTGCGCGCCATCCGAGAACGCTCCGCCGCCTGGCCGGATCCAAAAGCCGATGATGGCGTGCCCTTCGTGTCGGTGGTGCGAGCGCTGGCCGAACAGGCGCCGCCGGACGTCATGGTGTGCCTGGACGCGGGCACCTTCGCCGCGCCGGTGTACCGCCATTTTCCCTTCGTCTACCCGCAACGGCTGATGGCCTCGCAGTCGGGCGCGATGGGGTACGGCACGCCGGCGGCGATTGCCTCGCAGTTGCGCCATCCGCAAAGCAAGGTCGTGTGCCTTGTGGGCGACGGCGGCTTCCTGATGACCGGCAATGAAATGATGGCCGCCGCCGAGCGCGGACTGCCGGTGCTCTTCATCGTGTCCAACAACAATTGCTATGGCTCCATCCGCCTGCATCAGGCGCGCACCTATCCCGGGCGGTATGCGGGCACCAATCTCGCCAGTCCCGATTTCACGATGATGGCGCGCGCCTGCGGCATGCAGGCCGAGTACGTCACCCATCCGGACCAGGTGGCCGCGGCCATCGCGCGCGGGCTGCGCTCGGCCGTTCCGTACTTCCTGGAGGTCAAGACCAGCCTCGCGGCGATCCTGCCGGAAGGCGCGGACAGCGCGGCCGGCATCGACCTCCTGGGGCGGGGCCAGGCAAGGACTCAGTCGCGATAGCCGGGATCCTTCCTGTCCATCAGGCGCAGCATGGCCGGCCATTCCAGTTCGCCGAAGGGGCGGCGCGTGGTCGGCTGGTACAGGTGCCAGGTCTTCTCGATCACTTCCGGCGGCGGGACGCAGAGTTCGCGGTTGGCGGCCAGGGCATCCACCTGCGCCTTGCAGGCCATCTCCAGCCAGTACAGCGTATTGAATGCCTGCGCGATGCTGGGGCCGACGGCCAGCAGGCCGTGGTTGCGCAGGATCATCGCCTCGGATTGGCCCAGGTCCGCCACCAGGCGCGCGCGCTCATCCAGGTCCAAGGCCACGCTTTCGTAGTCGTGGTAAGGAATCTTGGCGAAGCGCATGGCGGTCTGCGTCAGCGGCAGCAAGCCGCATTGCAGCGCCGACACCGCCATGCCGGCGCGCGTATGCGTGTGGATGACGCATTGCACGTCGTGGCGGGCGCCGTGCACGGCGCTGTGGATGACGTAGCCGGCCGCATTGATGCCGTACTCGCCCGGATTGTCCAGCACGTTCCCGTCCAGATCTATCCTGACCAGGCTGGATGCGGTGATCTCGTCATACATCATGCCGTAGGGGTTGATGAGCAGATGTCCCTCCGGGCCAGGGATGCGCGCGGTGATGTGGTTGTAGATGAGATCGCTCATGCCGAAGTGGGACACCAGCCGGTAGCAGGCGGCCAGTTGAATGCGGGTGTCACGCTCAGCGGGGCTCATGGTGCTATGCATGGTTCGGGTCTCCGGTTCAGTCGCTGGCTTTGACGTTGAAATCGCGGACTACCTTGCCCCACGATTCGTATTCGGATTTCATCAACGCGCCGAACTCGGCGGGCGTGGCGGTGGTGCGGACCTGGGCGCCCAGGTCCGCCAGCTTGTCGCGCACGGCCGGATCCGACAGCACGGCGTTGACCTCGGCGGCAAGCTTCTGCTGGATCCCGGGCGGGATGCCGGCGGGCGCGATCAGGCCCAGCCAGGCGCCCATGTCGAAGCCGGGGTATCCCTGTTCGGCGACGGTGGGCACATCCGGCAGGCTCGCGACCCGTTGCGGCGTGCTGACGGCGATCGCTTTCAGGCGCCCGGCTTTCACCAGCGCCAGCGAGGACACCATGGTGTCGAAGGTGGCGTAGGTGCGCCCGCCCACGATGTCGGTCTGCGCCTGGCTGCTGCCCTTATAAGGCACGTGGATCATGCTGGCGCCCGCCTTGGCCAGCAGCACCGAGGTCACCAGGTGGCTGGTGGTGCCCACGCCTGTGGTGGCGTAGGTGTAGTGGTTCGGTTTGGCCTTTACGGCCGCGAGAAAGTCCTGCAGGTTGTTGGCCGGATTGTCCGGACTGACGACGAACAGATAGGGCAGCCAGGTCAGCAGGCCGATGGGCGCGAAATCCTTTCGCGCGTCGTAGTTCAGGTTGGGATAGACGTGCGGGTTGATGGCTTGCGGCGCGGATGCGCCGATCATGAGCGTATAGCCGTCGGGCTTGGCCCGCGCGCCCAGGCCGGCGGCGATGGAGCCGCCCGCGCCGGGCTTGTTCTCGACGATGAACTGCTGGCCCAGGCGCTGCGCCAGGCGGTCGCCGACCATGCGGGCGACGGTGTCGGTGGCCGTGCCGGGCGGAAATCCGACCAGGATGGTGACGGGTTTGGAGGGATAAGGGGCTTGCGCCCAGGCCGGCCCGGCCGCGGTCCAGGCCAAAACGCCCAGCATGGCTGCCAGCGCGGCTCGCCTTGTCGCATTGCGCATCGTAGTCTCCAGTCATTGTTCTGATGGCGGGAGAGCGCCTGCGCCTGCCCGCAACGGAACCGCGGTGGGCAGCCCGTCGCTGTTCAAGGTCGCACAAGGGGCCACCGCCTTCAATGGCACTGGCGGCCAAGCAGATAACGCGAAATGGCAAGGATGGCGGACGCCGCGCAGGCGTCCGCCCCGGGGATCAAGCCGTCAGGCTGATCCAGGTGGTCTTCAGGTCGCTGTACTTGTCCAGCGCATGCAGCGACTTGTCGCGGCCGAAGCCCGATTGCTTGACGCCACCGAATGGCACGGTGATGTCGCCGTCGGCGTAGCAGTTGACCCAGACCAGGCCCGCGCGCAGGCGGCGCGAGAGGCGGTGGGCGCGCGACAGGTTGGAGGTCCAGAGTCCGGCGCCCAGGCCATAGATCGAGTCGTTGGCCAGCCGCACCGCGTCGTCTTCCGTGGCGAAGCGCTGCGCGGCCAGCACCGGGCCGAAGATCTCCTCGCGCACCAGGCTGTTGTCCTGGCCGGCGCAATCAAAGATGGTCGGTTCGATGTAGTAGCCGCCCGTGTCGCCGCGGGCCTGGCGGCCGCCCATGCGCAGGCGCGCGCCCTCGGCGGAGCCCGCTTCGATGCGGGCCAGCACGCCGCGCATCTGGCGTTCGTCGACCATGGCGCCCATGGCGGTGGCGGGGTCCAGAGGATCGCCCGGCTGCAGTGCGGCGGCGTAGTCCGCGACCTTGGCCATGAAGGCGTCGTAGATGCCGTCCTGCACGTACAGGCGCGAACCCGCGATGCAGACTTCGCCCTGGTTGGAGAAGATGGCCAGCGCCGCGGCCTGGGCGGCGCGGTCCAGGTCGGGGCAATCCTCGAACACGATGTGGGGAGACTTGCCGCCGCACTCCAGCCACACGCGCTTCAGGTTCGATTGTCCCGAGTACTCCATGAAGCGCTTGCCGGTGGCGGTCGAACCGGTGAAGGCGATGCAGTCCACGTCGGGGTGCAGGCCCAGCGCCTGGCCGGCCTGCGCGCCCAGCCCGGGCACCACGCTGAAGACGCCGGCGGGAATGCCGGCTTCCTCGGCCAGGGCCGCCAGCCGGATGGCCGACAGCGAGGCCTGTTCAGCAGGCTTGAGGATGACGCTGTTGCCGGCCGCCAGGGCCGGCGCGACTTTCCAGGCGGCCATCATCAGCGGATAGTTCCACGGCACCACCGCCGCGACCACGCCCAGCGCTTCGCGCGTGATGGTGGCCAGCGCGTCCGGGCCGGTGGGGGCGATCTCGTCGTAGATCTTGTCGATGGCTTCGGCGTACCAGGCGTAGCAGCGCGCCGTCTCCGGCACGTCGAAGGCCAGCGCATCGCGGATCGGCTTGCCCATGTCCAGCGTTTCCAGCAGCGCGAGTTCCTCGCGGTGCTCATCGATCAGCGCGGCCAGGCGCAGCAGATGCTGCTTGCGCTGGCGCGGCGCCAGGCCGCTCCAGACGCCGGCCTCGAAGGCGCGGCGGGCGGCCTGCACGGCGCGGTCCACGTCGGCCGCGCCGCAAGACGCCACGTCGGCCAGCTTGCGCCCGTCTATCGGGCTGGTGGCGGGGAAGGTGGCGCCATCGGCCGCGCCGCAATAGGCGCCATCGATGTAGGCCTGGCCGTTGAAAGCGAGCGCGGCGGCGCGGGCGCGCCAGTAGGCGGCGTCCTGGCTCATGAGCGGACCTCCTGGGCGTTGGCGCGCGCCACCATGGCGTCGAGCAGCACATTGCAGCCGGCTTCCAGGTCGGCGGGCTTGGCGTCCTCGATCTCGTTGTGGCTGACGCCGTCCTTGCAGGGCACGAAGATCATGGCGGTGGGGGTGACGGCGGCCATGTAGACCGCGTCATGGCCGGCGCCGGTGACGATGTCCATGGCGGCCAGGCCGCGGCGCGCGGCGCCGTCGCGCACCTTGCCCACCAGGTCCGGGTCGAACGGGGTGGGCGGGAAATACTGCACGTGCTTCACGTCCACTTCCACGTTGTGGCGCTGGGCGATTTCGGCGCAGACTTCGTGCCAGCGCTGGTCCATGCGGGTGAGCGTGGCTTCGTCCTCGTGACGCAGGTCCGCCGTGAAGCGCACCTGGCCCGGGATGACGTTGCGCGAACCGGGGTGCGCGTAGATCTCGCCCACGGTGCCGCGGCCATGCGGCTGGTTGCCGTTGGCAATGTCCACCACCGCCTGCAGCAGGAAGCTGGCGGCATACAGCGCGTCGCGGCGGATCGGCATGGGGGTGGGGCCGGCATGCATTTCCATGCCGGTCACGGTCACGTCGTACCAGCGCAGGCCGAGCGATCCGGTCACCACGCCGACCACCTTTTCCTCGTGCTCCAGGATCGGGCCCTGTTCGATATGGGCCTCGAAGTACGCGCCCACCGGGCGGCCGCCCACGGGGTCCGTGCCGGCATAGCCGATGGCGGCCAGCTCGTCGGCCACCGACTTGCCGTCGCGGTCGGTGGCGGACAGCGCCACTTCGAGCGGGAACTTGCCGGCGAATACGCCCGAACCCATCATCACGGGCACGAAGCGCGAGCCTTCCTCGTTGGTCCAGATGGCCACTTCCAGCGGCGCTTCCGTGACCACGCCATGGTCGTTCAGGCTGCGCATGACCTCCAGGCCGGCCAGCACGCCGTAGCAGCCGTCGAACTTGCCGCCGGTCGGCTGCGTGTCGATATGGCTGCCGGTCATGACCGGCGGCAGGTCATTGTTGCGGCCGGCGCGGCGGGCGAAAATGTTGCCCACCTGGTCCACGCGCAGCGTCATGCCGGCATCGCGCATCCAGCCGGTGACCAGGTCGCGGCCCTGGCCGTCCAGCGCGGTCAGCGCCAGGCGGCAGTTGCCGCCCTTGGCGGTGGCGCCGATCTGCGCCAGGTCCATCAGCGACTGCCACAGCCGCTGTCCGTTGATCGAGATAGTCGTCGTCATGGTGGAGTCCCTCTGTGTCAGTGGCTGGCGGCGGCATTGCGGGCCAGCGCGGCCTCGCGGATGCCCATCAAGGTTTCGCCCGGCGAAATGCCGTTGGCGTCGTAGCGGATTTCCAGCAGGGCCGGCATGTTCTCGCGTTCGGCAAAGGCCAGCGCGCGCTCGAAGGCGGGGCCGAAGCTCGCCGTGTCTTCCACGGCCTCGCCATAGCCGCCGTAGCCGCGGATGATCTGGGTGAAGTCCGGGTTCTCGAAGGACAGTGCAATCGGCCGCGCCGGAAACTCGCGTTCCTGGTGCGCGCGGATGGTGCCCCAGATGCCGTTGTTGAACACCAGCACCACCACGCCCAGACGGTATTGCAGCGCCACGCCCAGTTCCTGCATGTTCATCTGGAAGCAGCCGTCGCCGGCATAGCAGACCACCGTGCGCTTGCGGTCCTCCAGCTTGGCCGAGATCGCCGCCGGCAGGCCGTAGCCCATGGAGCCCACGGTAGGCGTGAGGCTGGTGCCGGGGCCGGCATAGCGGCGATAGCGGTGGGGATACAGGGCATAGTTGCCCGCGCCCACGGTGATGCAGGCGTCGGCCGGCACGTGCGCGTCGACGTAGGCGGCTGCCTGGTCCAGGCTCATGGGCCCGGGCGAGGGCAGCGGCTTCAGACTGTCGACCAGTTCCTGGTGCGCGGCGCGCACCGCCTCGCCGCGCGCCGTCTTGTGGCCGGGGACCAGGCCCGCCACGCTGGCGGCGAAGCTGGCTACGTCCGCCACGATGGCCTGGGTCGGCGAGAACACGCGGCCCAGTTCGGCGGCGTCCGGATACACATGGATCAGCTGCTGGCGCGGCAGCGGGCTCTCGATGACGGTATAGCCTTCGGTCGTGGCCTCGCCCATGCGCGTGCCCACGGCCAGCACCAGATCGGCGTCGCGCAGGCGCTGGCGCAGTTGCGGCGTCATGGCCCAGCCGACGTGGCCGGCCGCGTTGGGGTGGCGCTGGTCGAAGCATTCCAGGCGGCGCCAGGCCGTGCCTACCGGCAGCTCGAAGCGCTCGGCGAAGCCGGCGATCTGGTCGATGGCGGTCTGGTGCCAGCCGTTGCCGCCCAGCAGCAGGAAGGGACGTTCGGCGGCGTCCAGCAATTGGGTCATGCGGGTCAGGTCGGCGGCGCCGGGATGGCTGTGCACGCGCGGGTAGCGCGGCAGGTCGGCCACGCGGGCGCGGCCCCACAGGGTGTCTTCTGGCAAGGCCAGCACCACGGGGCCGGGACGGCCGCTGGTGGCCACGGCGAAGGCGCGCGAGATGTACTCGGGGATGCGGTCGGTGCGGTCGATCTGCGCCACCCATTTGGCCATCTGGCCGAACATGCGGCGGTAGTCGATCTCCTGGAAGGCTTCGCGCTCCATGAAGTCGTTGCCCACCTGGCCCACGAACAGGATCATCGGGGTGGAGTCCTGGAAGGCGGTATGCACGCCGATGCTGGCGTTGGTGGCGCCCGGGCCGCGCGTGACGAAGCAGATGCCGGGTTCGCCGGTCAGCTTGCCGTAGGCCTCGGCCATGTAGGCCGCGCCGCTTTCCTGGCGGCAGACGATGGCTTCGATGGCATCGGTGTGGTCATTCAGCGCGTCGATGCAGGGCAGATAGCTTTCGCCAGGAATCATGAACACGCGGCGCGCGCCATGGATGCGCAGCTGCTGCATCAGGATCTGACCGCCATTGCGTTCGGGAATTACTGCTGACGTCATGCGGAGTCTCCTTGTTGCGGGACGGCCTGCGCGCGGCGCTCGGCGGCCCATCGTTCGAATTGGTGATGGCGCGCCAACAGGCGGCGCGCGGTGTTGTAGACAGGCGGATCGATGCGTTCGGCGTCATGGCGGCCGGCGCGCTGGGCTTCATAGCGGGCGACGCAATCGTGGGCTGCCATGACTTCGTCCGGGGCGGGCGTGAAGACGGCGTGGATCAGCTTGACCTGGTCGGCCACGGTGGCGCACTTGGACTTCAGGCCCATGCGGCGGGCCCAGCGCACGTCGGCTTCCAGCGCCGGCATGTCGCGGTAGTTGAACGGGCAGTCGATCGGCAGGCAGCCTGCCGCCGTGCAGTCCAGCAGGAAGCGGGCGCGCAGGTGATGCAGCTCGATGCCGTCCTTGCCGCGTTCGGCGCCCAGGCTGGCGGTCAGGTCTTCGGCCGCCAGCAGGCAGGCGGAGACGCGCGGGCTGGCGGTCAGGATGTCATAGGCGCGGTGCACGCCCAGCGCCGACTCCAGCGTGGGCACGATCTCGGTGCTGCCGGCGGGCAGGCCCAGTTCGGCCTCCAGCGCGGTGATCGCCTGGTCCAGCGCGGCGATCTGCGCCGCGCTTTCGGCGTGCGGCAGGAACACCGCGTCCGGCGCGCCAGGCATCACGCCGCGCAGGTCCGCCAGGCCGTCGTCCTCAAGCTTGTTGATGCGCACCGCGGCCACCACGCCCAGGGCGCGGCAGCGGCCGAACAGTTCGGCGATGATGGGGCGCGCGGCCGGCCGGTCCGCCGGGGCGGTGAACTCTTCCAGGTCCGCGACCAGCGCATCGGCGCCGCTGGCCAGGCCGTCGGCCTGGGCGTTGGCGTCGAGTCCGGGCACGAACATCCAGCTGCGGCGCAGGAAGGGGGGACGGCGGGAGGGGGTGATAGGGGTCATTGCACGTGCCTCGGCAGGAACAGCACCAGTTCAGGTACGAAAGTCAGCAGCAGCATGACCGCGGTCATGGCCAGCATCATCCAGGACAGCGGGCGCAGGGTCTGCATCATGTTGATGCCGCCGATCTTGCACGCGGCCATCAGGTCGACCCCGACCGGCGGTGTGTTGGCGCCAATGGCCATGTTGATCGACAGCAGGATGCCGAAGTGCACGGGATCGATGTTGTAGTGCGCCAGCACCGGCATCACGACCGGAGCCACGATGATGATGACCGGAATCGCTTCCATGAAGGTGCCCAGGAGCAGCAGCACCACGGTCAGCACCAGCAGCACGGCGGTCTTGCTGTCGGTCCATTCGACCAGCAGCGTGGACAGCGCCTGCGGCACCTGCTCGGCCACCAGCACCCAGGCGAACAGGCCCGACGCGCCAATGATCAGCAGGATGGACGCGCTGCTTTCACCGGTGGACTTCAGGTTGTCCCACAGCGACTTCAGGCTCAGCGTGCGGTACCAGAAAAAGCCGATCAGCAGGGCGTAGATAATGGCGCTGGACGCGGCCTCGGTGGCGGTGAAGATGCCGAAGCGGATGCCGCCGATGATCAGCACCGGCACCATCAGCGCGGGCAGCGCGTCGACGGCGGCGGCGCGCAGCTCGGTCCAGCTGAACGGCTGGCCCCCGGCCCAGTTGTGCTTGCGCGATTGCCAGATCGCCACGCCGATCAGCGACAGCCCCAGCAGGATGCCGGGGATGATGCCGGCCACGAACAGCTTGCCCACCGAGGTGTCGGTGATGGTGCCGTAGACGATCAGCACGATGCTGGGCGGAATGATGGTGGAGGTGGCGCCGGCGCTGCCGACCAGGGCGCAGGAAAAGCCCTTATCGTAGCCGCTGCGGGCCATGGCGGGCAGCAGCAGGCTGCCGATGGCGACCACGTCGGCCACGCCCGAACCCGATAGCGCGCCGAACATCAGGCAGGCCAGCACGGCCACCACCGCCAGGCCGCCCTTGATGTCGCCGACGATGGCGGCGCACAGGCGCACGATGCGCTGCGTCAGGCCGGCGCCGTTCATCAGCTGCGCGGCCAGGATGAAGAGCGGAATCGCCAGCAGCGTGAAGCTGTCCAGCCCCACCACGTACTGCTGCGCCGCCACCATCATGGGCGCGGAGTCGAAGACCGCCAGATAGGCCAGGCAGGACAACACCAGGCCGAAAGCGATGGGCATGTCGATCAGCACCGTGATCGTGAACACGCCCATCAGGAAGAGAGCACCCGTAGACATCTGGTTATTCCTTTGCAGCGGCGGGAGCGGAGGAGAACAGCTGCGCCAGGTGCACCACGATGGTGATGGCGCAGGCGAAAGGCAACGCCAGGTAGACGGCGCCGGCGGACACGTCCAGCGCGGGCAGGGTCTGGTCCATGGTCAGCTCGGCCAGCTGCCAGCCGGCGTAGCCCAACGCCGCCAGGCCGACGATGATGAGGGTCTGGTTGATGCGTTCGAAGACGTTCAGGATGCGGGGATTGCGCACCACGAACGGCAGCAGCCCGGCCATCAGGTGCGAACGCTCGAAGCTGCAGACGACGCCGCCGATGAAGGCCGACCACACCAGCACCAGCCTCGGCAGTTCCTCGGCCCAGTGCGGCGTGGTATGGGTGACGAAGCGGGCGAACACCACGTAGGAGATCAGGATCGCCAGCAAGGCCACCGCCAGGGCGGCGAAGGCCTTGCTGATGCCCGACAGGATCGCGGACAGTCGGTTGAGCATTACTTGGCCTCGCGGTACTTCTGCACCAGCGCCATCAGCTCGGGGCCGTAGGTGACCGAGTAGGTCTTCCAGACCGGCTCCACCGTGGCGGCGAAGGCAGCCTTATCGACCTCGTTGACCTGCATGCCCTTTTCCTTCAGCTGGGCGATGTACTGCTGGTCGCCGTCGGTAATCATCTGGCGCTGGGCGTCGCGCCACTTGTCGGCGGCTGCCTGCACGATCTTCTTGTCCTCGGCCGAGAGACGGTTCCAGACCGGCTTGGAAATGATCAGGTTGGCCGGACCCCAGACGTGGCCGGTCAGCGACAGGTACTTCTGCACCTCGAAGAAGGACGAGGTGTAGATGATGGACAGCGGGTTCTCCTGGGCGTCGAACACCTTCTGCTGCAGGGCCGAATACAGTTCGCCGAAGGCCAGCGGCGCGGGGTTGGCGCCCAGCGCGGTAAAGGTGTCCAGGCGCATCTTGTCGGGCGTGACGCGGGTCTTCAGGCCGGCCAGGTCGGCGGGCTTGGCCACCGCGCCGCGGTTGTTGGTGACGTGGCGAAAGCCGTTTTCCCACCACGAGATGATGGTCAGGTTCTTCTTGTCGGCCAGCTTGGCCAGGGCCTCGCCGAGCTCGCCGTCGAAGGCCTTGTAGGCCTGCTGCGAGGTCGACCACGTATAGGGCAGCTCGACCACGCCGAACTTGGGTTCGATGGGCTGCAGCGAGCCCGAGCCGATGATGGCCGCGCCCTGGCTGCCGATCTGCAGGCCTTCCAGCATGGTCTTTTCATTGCCCAGCTGGCCGCTGGGGAACAACACGAAATTGACGCGGCCGGCGGTCTTTTCCTTGACCTCGGCGGCGAAGCCTTCGGCGGCCTTGTTCCAGCTATGGCTGGGCGCCAGCACGTGGCCGAGCTTGATGTCCAGGGCATGGGCCGACAGCGGCGCGAGGCCGGCGAGGGCGAGCAGGGCGGCGGCCAGCAGGGCCGGTTTCTTTTGAGGAGCGGTGGTCATGGCGGAACTCCGGGAGCGGGGTGGGATGGGTAGGGTCAGTAGGATTGGGCGCGCATCGAAGCGGGCCGTCCGGGCAGGGCGATGCGGGTGCCGGTGTCGCTCAGGCCGTGGTCGTCCACGGCGAGAACCTGCATTTCGGCATCCAGGAAATTGCCGACGTAGAGGTAGCGGCTGTCGGGGCTGAAGGCCACGCCCTCGGGCAGCGCGCCGACCTCGATGGCGCCGGCGCGGGTCACGGACTGGCCGTCGATGCGCAGCAAAATAATCTGTCCGCGCGGGTGGTGGAACCAGGCGCTGGACGGGTTGTTCGAACCTTGCACGATGGCGACCGCGGCATGGCGTCCGTCGGGACTGATGGCGATGCCTTCCGGGCCGTCCTCGACCATGAGGCGGTCGATCACGCGGGGCGGATCGGCGCGCAGGTCCACCACGCTGACCGAATCCGCATGGCCGTCCGACGCGGTCGGGCTGCCCATGTCCACCACCAGCGCCAGCGCGCCGTCGGGCGACACCACCAGGTTGAACGGCACCAGGCCGGTGGTCAGGTCTTCGGCGGGATCGTGGGTCACGAGGGGCGCCGCGCCGCTCTCGTCGATACGCAGCACCCCCAGGCGATGGGTGTCGGTCTTGACCACGAAGGCGCGGCGGCCGTCGGCGGAAAATGACACCGCCACGACAGGGGTGCCCACGTCCACTTCGCCGCAGACCTCGGCGCGCTTGTCCGCAATGCGCAGCACCGACACGGAACGGCCGGCCTTGTTGGCCACCAGCGCCAGCGTGCCGGCGCGGTTGATGGACAGGCCCGAAGGCTGCAGCCCAATCTCCAGCCGCTGCACGATGGCGGGCGGATTGGCTTGCAGGTCGATCACATACAGGCCGCGGCCCGGTTCGGGCTGCCAGCCCGCGCCGTCGGCGCGCGCGCGCCAGTCCATGGAGTCCGCGATCAGGCCCAGGCACTGGTCCGGCGTGACCGCCAGGTTGACCGGCGGGCCGAACAGCGAATTCGGCAGCGGCAAGGTGGCGACCAGTTCGGGCACGGCGGGATTCGCGCCGGCATCGTAGACGCACAGGCTGTCGTTGCCGGGGGCCAGGAAACGGATCTGGCCGTCGTCCCAGGTGACCTTTTGGTCGTTGCCGACCAGCAGCAGGTGGCGTTCGCCTTGCGGGTTCATGCCGCGAGCTCCTGCGCCTGCGGCACCGCCAGGGTGGCGCCGATGAGCTGCCGCGTGTACGGGTGGACCGGCTCGAAATATACCTGGCTGGCAGGGCCGCGTTCGACCACGCGGCCGCCTTGCAGCACCACGATTTCGTCGGCGATGTGTTGCACCACGGCCAGGTTGTGGCTGATGAACAGATAGCCCAGGCGGCGTTCGCGTTGCAGCTCCATCAAGAGGTTCAGGATTTGCGCCTGCACCGACACGTCCAGCGCCGAAGTGGGTTCGTCGCAGATCAGCAGCTGCGGCTCCAGCATCAGGGCGCGCGCGATGGCCACGCGCTGGCGCTGGCCGCCGGACAGCTCGCGCGGATAGCGCGCGGCGAAGGCCGGCACCAGGCCCACGGCATCCATCATGCGGCGCACCGCGGCGGCCTGCGAGGCCGCATTGCCGATGCCATGCGTGCGCAGAGGCGCGGTCAGGATTTCGTTGATGGTGCGGCGCGGGTTGAGCGAGGAATACGGATCCTGGAACACCATCTGGATGCGGCGGGCGCGGGCGCGGGCCGGCATCGCGGCCAGCGGCTTGCCGTCCAGCAGCGCCTGGCCTTGCGTGGGCGCCAACAGGCCCAGCATCAGCTTGGCGATGGTGGACTTGCCGCTGCCGGATTCACCAACGAGGCCGATGGTCTGGCCGGCGGGCACGTGCAGGTCGATGTCATGCAGGATGCGCGGCGCGGGCCGGCGCGAGAACAGGCCGGCGCGGCCGTACTGGAAACACAGCGCGTTCAGGCTGATGCTGGCGGAAGAGGCGGTCGGGCTGCTCATGCCGTGGCTCCTAGGCGCAGGGCGCCGGGTTTGATGCACAGGCAGCGGTGTCCGCCCTGCACGCGCGCGGGAAAGGGCTGGGCGCAGCGGGCTTCCGCCGCCGGGCAGCGTTCGCGGAAGGCGCAGCCGCGGATGGCGGTGTCCAGCGAGGGCACGGCGCCGGCGATGGTGGGCAGGTCGGCGCGCGGCGCGGTGCGTCCGGGCTGGGGGATGCAGTTCAGCAGCATCGCGGTATAGGGATGGCTGGGTTGTTCCAGCACCTCGCGCACGCTGCCGCCTTCGACGATGTCGCCCGCGTACATGACGATGACGTGGTCGGCGATGCGCGCCACCAGGCCCATGTCGTGGGAGATGAACACCAGCCCCAGGCCGAACTCGGCCTGGATGTCGCGCAACAGGTCCAGCAGCTCGGCCTGCACGGTGACGTCCAGCGCGGTGGTGGGCTCGTCGGCGATCAACAGCTCGGGGCCGCACATGAGCGCCATCGCGATCATCACGCGCTGGCGCAGTCCGCCCGAGAGTTCAAAGGGATACTGCCGCATGCGGTCGCGCGGATTGGCGATGCCGACGCGGCGCAGCAGGTATTCGGCGCGCTCCTCGGCCGCGCGGCGGCTGACGCGCTTGTGCCGACGCAGCACGTCGACCAGCTGGGTGCCGATGGGGAACACCGGGTTCAGCGAGGTCATCGGATCCTGGAAGATCATGGCGATGCGCGCGCCGCGCAGCTGCCCGAGTTCAGCGGGCGTGAGCGCGCTCAAGTCCTGGCCCGCGAATTCCAGCTTGGCGACGCGGCGGCGCGCGGCCGCCGGCAGCAGGTCCAGCAGGGCCAGCGCGGTCAGCGATTTGCCGCAGCCCGATTCGCCCACGATGCACAGCGTCTTGCCGCGCTCCAGGCTGAAGTCCACCGCGCGTACCACGTGCTTGACCTGGGTCGGCGTCTGGATGTCGATGTGCAGGTCCTGGACCCGCAGCAAGGGATGGCTGGTATCGGTCATGGCATCAGCCCTTCTTCATTTGCACGGCGCGCAGCGATTCGCCGGCGCGGTTCACGCACAGCACCAGCACGAACAGCACGACGCTGGGAATCACCACAAGAGAGGGCTGGAACAGCATGTTTTCCTTGCCTTCGGCGATCATCAGGCCCAATGACGGCATCGGCGCCGGCACGCCCAGGCCCAGGAACGACAGCGACGCTTCCAGCGTGATCGCCATGGCGGCGTCCACGGTGCCGATGATGAGCAGGTTGCCCACCAGGTTGGGCAGGATGTCGCGCCAGATGATCTGCAGGTGGGTGCAGCCCTGCAGGCGCGAGGCCGTGACGAACTCGGCGTTGCGCAGGCCGGCCGCCATGGTGCGGGCCACCAGCGCATAGCGTTCCCACAGCAGCAGGCCCAGCACCAGCACCACCACGGTGAGCGAGGCGCCCACCACCGACACCACGGCCAGCGCCACCAGGATGATGGGCAGCGCCAGGCGCGCGGTGATCAGGAAGGAGACGATGCGGTCCACGGCGCCGCCGAAGTAGCCGGCGGCCACGCCCAGCGTGGTGCCGATCAGCCCGCCCATCAGCGCGACCGACAGGCCGATCAACGCCGACACGCGCACGCCGTACAGCGCGCGCGCCAGCACGTCGCGCCCTAGCTGGTCGGTGCCGAGGGTGTGGTTCCAGCTGCCGTCTTCGCCCCAGACGGGCTCTTGCAGGCGCGCCAGCAGGTCTTGCGTGTACGGGTCGTGCGGCACCAGGTAGGGACCGAGCAGGCCGGCCAGCACCAGCAGCGCCAGCACGGCCAGGCCAAGGTTGCGGCCCAGGCGGGCCGCGCGTGCGCCGCGCGAGCGGACGGGAAGGGGGGAGGCGATGACGCTGCTCATGATGAAACTCGCACGCGGGGGTCGAGCCAACCGTTGATCAGGTCGGCGACGAGGGTCAGGACGATGTAGATCAGGGCGAAGATCAGGATCAGCGCCTGCATCGTGGGAAAGTCGCCGCGCAGGATCGAGGTCCAGGCCAGCAGGCCCGCGCCGTTGATGGCGAACACGGTCTCGATGACGACGGAACCGGCCAGCAGCGTGCCCATCTGGGCCGCGGCCAGCGATACCAGCGGCCGCAAGGCGTTGCGCAGCGCGTACTTGAGTACCACGCTGGCGCCGCCCAGGCCCATGGCGCGCGCGGTGCGGATGTAGTCGGTGGCCAGCACGGTTTCCATCTCGGACTTCATCAGCCGCAGCATCGCCGGCATGGCGAACAGCCCCAGCGCGGTCACCGGCATCACGTAGTGCTTCCAGCTGTCAAAGCCCGAGGCCGGCAGCCATTGGTTGCGCACGCTGAAAAGGATGATGAGCAGGAAGGCCAGGCAGAACGGCGGCATGGCCTGGGCGCAAGCCGACAGCAGCATGGTGGCGCGGTCGATCAGCGAGCCCCGGCGCAAACCGGCCGCCACGCCCAGCGGTATCGCCAGCAGCAGCGCGAACAGCATGGCGGCCAGGCCCAGCTTGGCGGTGGCGGGGAAATGCTGGGTCAGCAGTTCGGCCACCGGGCGGCTGAAGTACAGGCTGTCGCCGAAGTCGCCGCGGGCGACGCCGGCCAGCCAGCGGCCGTACTGCACCAGGATGGGATCGTTGAAACCATGCAACTGGGCCAGGCGGGCGGCGTCGGCGGCGCTGCCTTCACCGGCCAGGCGCGCGGCCGGATTGCCGGACGCGAACACCAGCGAGAAGCTGATCAGCGAGACGAACACCACCAGCAGCGCGGACACCACCAGGCGGCGAAACAGGAATGCAATCATGGGGCTTACCTATGACGGAGTGCGCCGCAGCGGCCGGCGTTCCCGCCCGCTCGGGCTGGGGAACGCAGCCGCGCCGGCGGGGCCGGTCAGTTCCAGCGGGCCTTGTAGAAACGCGGGAACTCGTCGCCGTCGACCGAGAAATTCAGGTCCTTGGACTGCACGGCGTTGAGCGAGTGGTTCCACAGCGGCACCCAGTAGGCCTGTTCGGCCACGATCTTCTGGGCGGCGGCGTAGTTCTTGGCGCGCAACTCGCGGTCCACGGAGGTGTCGGCGGTTTCCAGGTACTTGATGACTTCCGGATTGCGCGCCTGGTCGTCCGGGCCGCCGCGGAAGAAGTTGCTGGTCGACAGCGCCGCGTCGGCGATGCCGTAGGAACCCCAGTTGGACGACAGCATGGCGATCTTGCCTTCGCGCCAGTTGGTCATGGCGGTGCCGTATTGCTGCTCGACCAGGTTCAGCTTGATGCCGGCCTGCGCCATCTGCGCGGCGGCGGCGTCCAGGATGGCGCGCGGCGGGGCCGAGATCACCAGGTCCAGGGTCACGCCGTTGGGGTAGCCGGCCTGGGCCAGCAGCTGCTTGGCGCGGGCCGGGTCGAACTTGTAGGACTGCACGTCGGCGGCGCAACCGAACTGCGCCGGGTTGCAGGCCGCGTTGATCACCTTGGAGGCGCCGCCCACCAGGGCTTTGCGGATGGCTTCGCGGTCGATGGCGTAATTGATGGCCTGGCGCACTTCCTGCTTGGCCAGCGGCGACTTGCCGTCGTCCGCGCGCGGGTTCAGCGAGATATAGCTGATGCGCATGATGCTGCTGCTCTTGACCGTGACGGCCGGCTGCTTTTCCATGCGCTTGGCCACGTCCGGCGGCACGCGCCAGATCCAGTCCAGGCCGCCGGACAGCATCTCCGCGTATTGGGTATTGGCGTCCGGCAGCACGCGCACCACCAGCTTCTGCACGGCGGGCTTGGGGCCGAAGTAGTCCTCGAAGCGCTCGTACACGTAGCGGCTGCCGGGCTGGCTTTCCACCAGGCGGTAGGGACCGGTGCCGATGGGCTTGGCGCCCATGTCGGACTGGTTGGCCTCGTAGTACTTGCGCGGATAGATCGGCAGGTTCTCCGACAGCATCTCCAGCGCCAGCGGGTAGGGCGTCTTCATCTTGATGCGGACCGTGTCGTCGGAAGCCTTCTCGGCCTTGGCAATCCAGGCGACCTGATTCTGGAAGCGTGCCTTGTAGCCTTCGGAGGACACCAGGTTCAGCGTGTACAGCACGTCGTCGATGGTCAGCAACGAGCCGTCATGGAACTTCACGTCCTTGCGGATCGGCAGTTCGATGGTGGTGTCGTCCACGAACTTGTAGCCGGTGGCGATGGCCGGGCCGAATTCGCCCGTGTCCTGGTTTTTCTGCAGCAGACCCGAGAAGACCATGCGCGCCAGCGCCAGGCCGGGACGGTCCGATTCCTTGTAGGCGTCCAGCGTGGCGGGCGCCGCGTCGAAGGCGATGTTGAGGGAGTTGTCAGCCTTGTTGGCCTGGGCGGCATGGGCGCCAAGCGCCAATAGCGCCGCGCTCAAAAGCTTCACGGTACGGGTCAGCTGCATGTTTTCACCTTGATGTGTTTTAGGTATGGGACTTACGGGTACTGAGGGTGCTGCGGAACTGCTGTTTGCGTATCGGCGGGCAAGCCGCTCCCCTTGCCGCAGGCGGCGCGTTCTGCGCCGGCGGTGCTTGCACGGGTCGGTAGGGAAAGGGGCCTGGGCGTCAGGCCGGGATTCAGGCGTTCATCAAATCATCGGATCCCAGCGCTGCCGAAGTCTTCCCGCAGGCGGGCCAGGATGCCGACCAGATGGTCGTGCATGGCGTGGCGCGCGCGGATGGGATCGCGGTCGGAAATGGCCGCGAGGATGCGTTCGTGTTCCTGCTGGGCTTCGCTCCACACCTTGGTGGTCACGAAGTGCTCTTCAAGACGGTTGAATACCGGGCTGAGCGTGCTCAGGTGCCAGATATGGGAAATTGCCGCCGCCAGCGCCGCGTTGCCGCAGGCGGCGCCGATCGCGCTGTGGAAGGCGCGGTCGTGCACGCTGGGGGATTCGGTCAGGGACATGCCTTCGTGCGCCGCGCGGATCGCCGCGATCTGGGCCGGCGATGCCTTCTGTGCCGCCAGGGCCGCGCACTCGGGTTCCAGCAGCAGGCGGGTTTCCAGCAGGTCGAAGGGGCCGATGTCGGTCGCTTCGACGCCGTTGGCGGCTGCCGGCGCTTGTTGCGGCGACTGGTACTGGCCGTCTTCGCGCGCCTGGTTCACGAATACGCCCGTGCCTACCCGGACCTCCACATAACCTTCGATTTCCAGCGCGATCAGCGCTTCGCGCACCGAGGCGCGGCTGACCTGCAACTGCTCGGCCAGTTCACGCTCGGCCGGCAGCCGCCCGCCCGCGGGGAAGTCGCCCGCCTTGATGCGCGCGGCGATCTGGTCGGCAATCATGCGGTAGAGGCGGGTGGAGGCGACGGCCTGGAGAGAGGTCATTGTTGCGTTCGGGTGGATGGTCGGGATGTAGAGGGTAATGGGTCTGCCCGGGCTTGTCTTGCATGGCGCCCCCGGGGAATCTCCGGGAGTGTCTGGATATCTGGTGGCCCAGTGGTCAGGCCACTGGACGAAATGTACCGGAGGCGCTCCGGCTTGTGAACCGGGCTTTTCCATTTTTAGGGAAAACCACTAGCGTGGCATTCGCGCCGCGCCAGCGGGTTTGCGGCCGGCGTCCGCGGCGGGACGCCGGCGGGGTGCGCGATCAGGCGGCAGCCAGTCCGCCGAAGAAGCGCGCGGCGTTCGACTCCAGGCCTTCGATGTAGTAGCCGCCTTCCTGCACGATCAGGGTGGGCAGCGCAAGGCCGCCGACTTCCCGGCCCAGGCGTTCAAAGCCGTTTTCGCTGACCGCGACCATGGCCTGCGGGTCCTTCTCGAAGATGTCGAAGCCCAGCGACAGCACCAGGGCGTCGGGCTGGAACAGTTCGATGGCGCGGCGCGCCTGGGCCAGCTTGTCGAAGAACACCGATTCCGGAGACCCATGCGGCATGGGCAGGTTGATGTTGTAGCCGTAGCCCGCGCCGGCGCCACGCTCGTCTTCGTAGCCGGCGACGACAGGGTAGAAGTTCTCGGGATCGCCGTGGATGGACACGTACAGCACGTCGCTGCGCTCGTAGAAGATCTCCTGGATGCCCTGGCCGTGGTGCATGTCGGTGTCCAGGATCGCCACGCGCGGAAAGCGCGAGGTCAGGCGCTGCGCGGCGATGGCGGCATTGTTCAGGTAGCAGAAGCCGCCGGCCGCGTCGCGCCGGGCATGGTGGCCGGGCGGGCGGCAGATGGCGTAGGCGTGGCGCTCGCCCGCCAACAGCGCATCGGCGCCGGCGATGGCGCATTGCGCCGACCAGTAGGCCGAGTGCCAGGTGTGCTGGCCGACCGGGCAGCTGCCGTCGGCCAGGTAGCGCGCGGCCTGGGCCAGCACGCCGCGCAGGGCGTTGGGTTCGCGCACGAAGACGTTGGAGACGACCTCGTCGCCCCAATCGTCGGGCAGTTGCTTCCAGGCGGCGTGCGCTCCTTGCAGAAAGCGCAGGTAGTCCAGCGTGTGCACCGCCGAAATCGCGCCCGCGCCCTGGTCGGGCGGCGCCTGCACCTCAAAGCCCAGCTTGCGCGCGGCCTCGGCCAACGCGTCCAGGCGCGAGGGCACTTCCTGGGGCGTGCGCATCTTGCCGCGCGAGAAATAGGTCTGCGGATGGTGCAGTTTCTGGTCGTCGTGGAAGTATGCCTTCATGCGGGATGACACCTGGTTGCGGGTTGACGCCACGCCGGCCGGGGCTGTCGTCTCCCGGGCAGGCGGCCAAGACGACGTTATACGTGGCTGCGGCCCGCAGGACAATCGGCAACACCCTGGATTCAGCGCAAGGCGGCGCGCGCGGCGGTCTCCAGGCTGAGCAGATGTTCCTCGAGTTTCTGGCGGTCCTGCGCCGAGGCATACTGTCCCATCTGCATGCAGAGGTCGGCCACGGCGGTCTTGCCTATCATGGAAAAGGCGCCCCGGATCGAGTGGCATTGTTCGCGCACGCTTTTGAAGTCCGGGCGCGTCAGCGCTTCGCGGATCGCCGCCAGCGAGGCGCCCAGGCTGGAGTCCAGCGCGGCCAGCACGGCGGGTTCCGGCGGCAGCGTCGCCGGGTCGGTGAAGGCAAGGGATTCGTCGCCTAGCCGGGCCTGCGGAATGTGTTCGCGTATCGTGCGTTGCAGCGCCCGTAGCGACAAGGGCTTGAGCAATATCGCGTCAAAGTCCGCGGCGCTGCTGTGCAGTTCGTCGGGTTCCACGTGCGCCGTCACTGCCACGACAGGGAGTGCGGGGCCGCGCGCTCGCAGGAACTGCGCCAGGGCGTAGCCGTTGATCTCCGGCATGGAGATATCCGTCAGCACCATGTCGTAGCGGCGCATTCTGACCCAGCGCATCGCGGCCGCCGCGCCTTCGGCGGCATCGGCGGCGATGCCCAGAGCGGCGAGCTGGTCCAGGATCAGCTCGCGGTTGGCGGGGTGGTCGTCCACCACCAGCACGCGGATGTCGCGCGCCAGTCCGCAAGACGCGGCGGTGGCGGGCGGGCCGACCGGGCCGGCGGACAGTGGCGCCGCGTCAGCCGTTTGTGGGCAGGCTTGCAGCGGCAACGCCACGCTGAAGACGCTGCCTTTCCCGACTGAGCAGGCGACGGACAGCGTCCCGTCCATCATTTCGACCAGCTTCTTGCTGATCGGCAATCCCAATCCGGTGCCGCCGTAACGGCGGCTGATCGACCCGTCGGTCTGCGCATACAGGGTGAACACGCGGGCCGCCTGCTCGGTGGTCATGCCGATTCCGGTGTCGCGCACGCGCAGCTGCACGCCGGTTCCGCCGGCCAGGCCACGGCCAGGCGTCGCGGTGATTTCCACTTCGCCGGCCTCGGTGAATTTGACGGCATTGCCCACCAGGTTCACCAGGACCTGGCGTATGCGGGTCGGATCGCCGGCATAGGACTGCGCCAGCCCGCTGTGGGGCTTGAACGACAGCCGCAGCCCCTTGGCGCGGGCGGCGGGTTCGAACATGGCTACGACCTGGGCGGCGATCTGCGCCAGATCGAACGGTATGCGCTCGATCGTCATCTGCCCGGACTCCATCCGCGACACGTCCAGGATGTCATTGATCAGATCGACCAGCGCGCGCGAGGCCTCGCGCACGGTGCGCAGGCGCCCGCCCTGGCCCACGGCGTTCGGATCCCGGTCCAGCAGTTCCAGATGGCCCAGCACCAGGTTCAAGGGCGTGCGGATTTCGTGGCTCATGGTCGCCAGGAACACGGACTTGGCGCGCGCCGCATCGATGGCGGCGATCCTCGCGTCATCGCGCCGCCTCTCGATGTCCTTGCGCGCCGTCGCGTCCGAGAAACTGCACAGCAGCACGTCGTCGCCGTGGTAGCGCGTCTTGACGATATTGACCAGCAGTTCGCACTCGCGGCCGTCGTCCAGCTTCAGGGTGACTTCTCGGTCGCGCTGGACCCAGGCGTCGCGGTCGCCGCGGGCATGACAGTCGCGCAGCAAGCCGTGCAGCGACACGCCGGCCGCGGCCCGGGCGGCGTAGCGCTCCATCATCGCGTTCTGCAGCAGCGCCTCGCCGCTCGCGCACGAGACCAGGCCCACGCCGAACTGCGCCGATGCGATGATGGAGCGATTCATGTGCTCGCTTTCGAACACGTGCCGCGAGCGGCGGTACACAGGGACCAGCGCCTTGCGGTGGAACCACAGCAACAGTGCCCAGAGCGTGCTGAGCAGCAGGATGGTCACGGTCAGGTACAGCGCCAGGCTGGGCAGGAGCGCGGCGACGACGGTGCGCCAGGAGTAGGCGTACACCAGGGTCCAGCCGGTGTCCAGCAGCGGGCCGCTGACGTTGAAGACGCCATGCTGGTAGCGCGTCTGCGGCTCCGTCGCAGTGGGCTTCCAGGAGCCGGACGCCAGCGCCGTGCGCACCGGTCCATAGGAGTGAGCGATGGGCCGCCCGCGGTCGGTCTCAAGCAGGATGCGGCCGTCGCCATCCACCAGCGCCACGGCGGTGCTGTCCGGGATCGCGTCCAGGCGCGCGGCCAAGGCGCCGACCGGATAGTCGCTCACGAAGATCATGAACGGCTGCAGGCCGTCGAATGCGGGTTCGACCAGCTTGATCACGTTCTGCCCGGTCAACGGGTTGACCGCCGGCGCTTGCCACAGGATGCGGCGCGTAGAGGCCCATAGCGCGGCCGCGTCCGGATCCTTCAAGACGGCCAGGTCATAGGACAGGCGGCTGATGAGGCCAGCGGTGTCCGAGGCGCCGACGCGCTCCAGCAGTTGCGGAAAATCCAGGCGCGGCGCGGGCATCAAGGCCAGGAAGCGCAGGTCGGGGCTGTATCCATATGCCATCAGCGGCGACTTTCTTTCCTGTTGGCTGGCGGTCGCCGTATAGGCCTGCAGTCCCAGCATGCCGAGGTAGCGGGCGTGTTCGTCGGCGGACGATGCCGCGGCCGTGTCGGCCACCGCCAGAATGGGCGTAAGCCCGGCGCTGGCCTGCAAGCGGACCCGGCCATGGCCGGCGCGCAACGCGGCTTCATTTTCAGGCGTGGGGGCGGGCCGCGCCTGCCATAGCAGTTCGGCATTGATGACGCCGCGCCGCATGGCGGTCTGCTTGCCTTCGAGATCCAGGCTCACGAGAGACTGGTGCGCGGCGAGTTCCGTGTGCAGCCTGGCGATGGCGGCATGCGCCGCGTTGTACAGGACCAGACAGGCCGCAAGCACGATCAGAACGGACAGCACCATGCCGCCGCCGAACAGCATCACGGAGTGATAGCGGGCGAGGAGGCTGAGTTCCCTGTCGTGTTGCATCCCCGCGCTGAGCAGGTCTTGCGTATCGCCAAGGCTGGCCATGGCGGTGGAGTTAGGCATATCGGTCTTTCGGTATGGGTCGCGCGCGTGGACGTGTGGCGCGCTTGATGCAGACGCGAAGAATCCCATGAAAACCCGGCTTGCAATCCGTTTTCAGGGCTATATTTGCATTTGTTTTGCAGTATTCAGACTAGCCCTATATCCAAGCCCAATGAACTAGTGTGGTGTCTCAAAAGTAATCATCAAATAATGGTACTCGCTGCCCGCGCCACAGATGCCAAGATGGTGTCCGCACTTTTATGCCACACGAACGGCTTGGGATCCTCGTTGTGACGATCAATGTATTCCCGTATGGATTGCTCCAGCTGAGCAACGCTGGTGTGGGCGCTGCGCTTGATCCACTGCTCGCTGATCTGGCTAAAGAAACGCTCGACCAGATTGAGCCAGGACGCTGAGGTGGGCGTGAAGTGAACGTGGTAGCGAGGATGGGCTGCTAGCCAGGCCCGCACTGCCTGCGTCTTGTGCGTGCCGTAGTTGTCCATGATCAGGTGGATGTCTTGTTCGCCAGGCACCGCTGCATCGATGGCTTTGAGGAACTGCAGGAATTCCACACTGCGGTGACGGCGCTTGAGCTGTCCTATGACTTTGCCAGTGGCCACATCCAGCGCTGCAAACAGCGACGTTGTGCCATGGCGCTTGTAATCGTGCGTGCGCGTGCTGGGTTTGCCAAACGTCAGTGGTAACCCTGGTTGGGTGCGATCCAGAGCCTGGATCTGGCTCTTCTCGTCCACGCACAGCACCAAGGCGCGATCGGGTGGTGCCATATACAGCCCCACCACATCCCGTACCTTGTCCACGAAATGGGGATCCGTCGATAGCTTGAAGGTTTCTTGCAGGTGCGGCTTCAGCCCAAAGGCATGCCAGATGCGCTGCACCGTCGCGGGCGATACGCCAGCGTGCCGACTCATCTGGCGCACGCTCCAGTGCGTGGCGTTGTCAGGCTTGCTCTGGCGAACCTTGTCCACAATGAGCTGAACCTGCTCGTCGCCCACACTGCGCGGGCGGCCAGCGCGCGGGGCATCGGTCAAACCCGCCAGACGATACGCCCGGTAGCGCCGCCGCCACTTGGAGACAGTTTGCACCGTCGTGCCCAAGCGTTGGGCAATCATGGTGCCCGACTCCCCATCTGCGCAGCCCAGCACGATTCGCATGCGCAGCTTCTCGTCCTCGGGCGCTTTGCGTACGCGCAGTCGCGCATGCAGCTCTGCGCGCTCGGCATCGGTGATCTGCAGCTTCGTGGCGGGGCGTCCAGGGTGGGCCATCAGCGTAGTCTCCTATAAGGAAGCTGATTCGACCAACACCGGTCAAAATAGTTCTATCTATTTTTGAGACACCACACTAGGACTGGGCTTATGAATTCGGCATGGGGCAGGACTGGGGGCAGGCTGCGGACCGCCACGCCCATCCAGCGCCGGCATGCGCGGCGTGGTCCGGGCTCGCGACGGCCGGCGGCCCTTGTCGGGACTGCAAGGAAGAATTTGCGGCGCCCCTGCCGCAATTGTTGAGGAGTTGACATGAGGCATCCTGCGAGGGTTTCTGTTCGTATGGTCATGGCAGGCGTGTTGGCGGCGGGTGTGATACCCATGGCGGCTCATGCCGCATCGGGAACCATCACGTTCACAGGGGGAGTGTCCGCAGCTTCGTTTACGCGCGATCTGCGGCAGGCGCCGGACGGAGCCGCTCTGCGGTTCCAGGGCGCCCGGGTCGAACGCAGCAGCGCGACCGTGAGCCTGCGGAACCTGGATTCGGCGTCGTACGGCTTGGCTTGCCCGGGCGTGCGCATGCAGCCGGCCGCGGCCTGTCATCTGCCTGCGGGCGGCGGCGCGCTGGCGCTGACAGCGAGCCGGTCGCATCCTGCGGCGGGGCCGGCCAGGGCCATCGTCACGCTGGCCTACGACTAGCCTCGGCCGCGAAGACTTATCTATCGGGCCGGCCAATGAGCGCCGGCCCGGGACCTTGCGCAAAGGCTCCTTTTCAGACGAACAGTCCCTAGAGACTCGGGCATGGACGAATTCAAGATCAAGGTGATGCTGGCGGACGACCATCCCGGCATGGTGGCGGGCGTGCAGCACGCGCTGGCCGAGGTGGCTACGATTTCGCTGGTGGGCGCGGCGGCCAACTCCACCGAACTGGTCGCGCTGCTGGATCGCGTTCCTTGCGATGTGGTGGTGTCCGACTACTCCATGCCCGCCGGCGATTTCGGCGATGGGGCTTCGCTGTTCGGCTTGCTGCAGCGGCGTTATCCGCAGCTGAAGCTGGTGGTGCTGACCATGCTGGACAATGCCGCGGTCATGCACACGCTGGTGACGCTGGGCATAGGCGGCATTGTCAGCAAGTCCGACGCGCTGGCGCATTTGATCCCGGCCATCCATGCCGCCCACACCGGCGGGAAGTACTACTCGCCCAGCGCCAACAAGGTGATCCAGGGCATAGACTGGAACCGGCGCGGGCGAAATGCCGAAAGCGTGCTGAGCCAGCGCGAATCAGAGGTCGTGCGGCTGTATGCCTCGGGCCTCACCATCAACGAAATCGCCGAGCGCCTGCACCGCAGCAAGAAGACCATCAGCACCCAGAAAGCCAAGGCCATGGAAAAGCTCGGCATCGAGCGCGAGGTCGACCTGTTCCGGTATGCAATGGAGAACGGCCTGACCGCCACGCTGGCCGAGGAATCCGCTCCGGCGGGGCAACAGCAGGATTCAGGCACGCCGGGCTGAGGCCCGGGCGCGCATGGGCTTACGCCGACGCGGCTTCCTGGGTTGCGCCGGCAGGGCCGGAGGAAGGGCTGGCGCTGATCAGTCCCGATTCGATCCCGTAACGCAGCAGTTCGATGTCGCGCTCCAATCCCAGCTTGAGCATGGCTGTGCCTTTCTGCGTGCTGATGGTCTTCTTGCTGCGGTGCAGGCGCTCGGCGATTTCATTGATCGTCAGGCCGGACACGAACAGGCGCACCACTTCCAGCTCGCGCCGGGTCAGCATGTGGATGCCGTAGTCGCCGCGGTCCAGGGCGTTTGCCAGCTCGGAGATCCGCGGCGAAAGATAGCGGCCGTTGGCGTGGGCGCCGTGTATCGCCGGCAATAGATGATTCAGCGAATCGGACTTGCTGAGGACGGCGGGAATGCCGAGGTTCAAGAGCGAATGCACGATGCCCGGGCTTTCCAGCATGGTCAGCACCACGATCTTCAGGGCGGGGTAGCGCTGGCGGATCAAGCCGAACAGCGTGATGCCGTCGCCGAACCGTCCGCCGGGCATGGAGTAGTCGGAGATCAGGACTTCGCACGGATGCCGGCCCAGCATCTCCATCAGTTCGGAGGAGTCGCGGGCCGCGCCGATCACGGATACGGTGCTGCTGGTAGCCAGCGTGTGCTGCACGCCGGCGCGTACGGCGGGATGGTCGTCGGCGACCATGACGCGTAGATTGAGTGGCTTCATCATGGAACAGGGTAGGAGCAAAGCTGGCGTGGCCGCCAGGCGCGTCGAGGCGGCGCAGCACAGACTTTATGGGCGCGCGCGCTGGCGGATAAGCAGCCAGGTCCGATTGCGGGCCCGTTCGGGATAGGACTAAGCCTATTTTTCCGGGTCGCGGGGTTTGCGCCTTGTCAGCGCCGCCTCTGCCAGGGGTTCGAAGGCATCCAGGGCGTCGGCCAGGGCTCCGGTGCGCCGGCTGCGAGCCAGCTCTTCCATTTGCGCGCACAGGTCGGCGAGCGCCGTCTCGTGAATCATGGCGCAGGCTCCGCGCAAGGAGTGCAGATGCGCGCCCGCCTCGGTCTCCTGGGAATCATTGCCGGCGCGGATCGCGGCGAGTTCCTTGCGGATGGCCGCGAGCGATTGCCGCAATGACAGGACCAGAGCCTCATGCACGCGTGCGGGCAGCGGGCCTTGCGCGATTTCGTCCCGGGCGCGCGGGCCGGCGGCAGGCGCTGCGCCTGGACGCAGCAGGCGCCGGATCGCCGCGTCCAGCTTGCCCAGCAGCAGCGGCTTGACCAGCACCGCGTCAATGCCGGCATCGCGGCATTGCTGGTGTTCCTGCGCGCCGACGTGGGCGGTGTAGGCGATGATGGGCACCTGCGCGCCCTGCGCGCGCAGGCAGCGAGCCACGGCGTAGCCGTCCATGCCCGGCATGTTCACGTCCGTGATCACCAGGTCATAGGCTTGCTCCATGTAGCGTCCGAGGGCGGCGCTGCCGTCCGCGGCGAGGTCTGTCTGGTAGCCCAGCGTTTCGAGCTGCATCTTCATCAGTTCCCGATTGGCGGGATTGTCGTCCGTCACCAGGATGCGGGCGGTGATGGGCTGGTCCTGATGCCAGGCCGCGGCGTCATCGGCGGCAGGGGTTTCCTGGACTTCAGCGGGCGCGGCGCGCAGGGGCAGGGTCACGAGGAACGTGCTGCCTTGCTGTGGCGCGCTGGTGACGGCAATACCGCCGCGCATCAGCGCCGCCAACCGGCCGCACAGCGCCAGGCCTAGCCCGGTGCCGCCATAGCGCCGGGCGATGGAGGAATCCGCCTGGGTGAACGGCCGGAACAGCGTGGCCTGCTGCGCCGGCGTCATGCCGATGCCGGTGTCGCTGACGCCGATCACGATCGGCGTGTCGGGGGCGTTGTCATCCTGGCGGTAGACCTCAAGGAGCACATCGCCGCGGGAGGTGAATTTGATAGCATTGCCGACCAGGTTGAACATGATTTGGCGGATGCGCGTCGGGTCGCCCAGATAGCGCGGCGCCAGGCCGTCGTCGATGCTGCAGTCCAGCTCCAGCCCCTTGGCCTGCGCGGCCGGCGTGAAGACGGCGATGACCTGGCGGGCGACCTCGGCCAAGTCGAACGGAATGGACTCCACGCTCATCTGGCCGGACTCGACCTTGGAGAAATCCAGGATGTCGTTGATGATGTCCAGCAAGGTCGCCGAGGACGAGGTGACGGCGTGCAGGCGCTCGCTCTGCGGCGCCGAGAGGCCGGAGCGCTCCAGCAGTTCGAGATTGCCCAGGATGGCGTTTAGCGGCGTGCGGATCTCATGGATCATGGTGGCCAGGAAGGCGGACTTTGCCTGGTTCGCCGTGTCTGCCGCGACGCGGGCCTCTTCCAGTTTTTGCTCGAGCTGCTTGCGGGCGGTGATGTCGGTGAAGTTGCAGAGCAATACCTCCACCCCCTGATATTTGGTGCGCACCGCGCTTACCAGCAGATCGCTGCGGCTGCCGTCGGCGCGCGGGTAGGCGAGTTCCAGGCCGGCATGCCAGCCGGCCGCTTCCGAAGCGTCGTGATACTGGGCGAGCAGGCGCGAATGCAGGGGCGGGCTGCCGGGCGCGCCGCTGGCGGCGTAGTCCTGCATGACCTCGTTCTGCAGTAGCACTTCGCCCGTGTTCAGCGACAGCAGGGCAAGCCCCGAGGGCGCGGTGGCGACCATGGTGCGGTTCAGGTTTTCGCTTTCGAAGATGCGTTGGGAGCGGGCATAGCCGGGCCTGAAGACCTTGCGGTCGAGCAACAGCAGCACGCCCCAGACGAACGCCACCATCAGCAGCGTCGCGACCGCATAGCTCGCCAGCCGCGGCCACAGGTCGGCAACGATGGTGCGCCAGGAAAAAGCATAGGTCAGGCGCCACCCAGATTCCAATACCCGGTCGCTCAGGATGAACAGACCGTCGCGGTAGCTCAGCTCCGAGGGCTTGAACGGCGTCTGCAGCGACGCGCGCACGACTCTGCCGGCGAACGCGGCGTCCTGCTCGCCCTGCTGGTCGACCAGGAGCTGGCGGCCGTCCTGGTCGACCAGCAGGCTGGCTTCCTCGTAGCGCGTTGTCGCCAGGTAGGCGCTGAGCGTATCGGCAGGGTAGATCGCGACGAAAATGGCGAATATCCGGCCCTCGCTGCTGGCTGCCTGGTACAGCCGCAGGGACAGCTTGCGCGTCAGCGGGTCGATGGCCGGCGGCAGCCAGCGAGGTCCGCCCGCCGCCATCAGGCGTTGCCGGACCTCGGGCGAGTCCAGGTCGCCCAGATCCGGGGCGATCGTCCGGATCAGTTCCGGGACGTCTTTCGCGCCCACCAGCGTGAGCGGGTCCACGGTCTCGGACATGGGACCCACGCCGAGGAAGCTGCGATCGGGGCTGTAGAAGAAGCCGCTGACCGAGAGCGCCTTGGCATAGGCCGCGGCCGAATAGCTGATCTCGTCGGTCAGGTGCAGGTAGGGCAGATAGGTAGCCGCGGGCCGGCCGGGTTCGATGTCGGCCAAGGCCACCACCGGCGGGAAGTTGGGATTGCGCTGGAACTCCATGCGTCCTTGCTGCCGCGCGAAGGCTTGCACCAGCTCGGGCGCGGCCTCCGACGCGCGCCCGGGCCAGGCGTATTCCTCGTGGGACAGACCGATGCGGAAGGCTCCCTCGCGCACGCCCAGCGCCGTCTGCAGCAGCGCCTTGCGCACCACAAAGCCAGCGTAGCGGTCCGCGACGTAATCCCTGGCCTGCGAGAACACCATGACGCCGGCGACGGCCAGCAGCACCAGGGTGGTCACGGCGCCGCCCACGTACAGCAGGGCGCGCTGGTAGCGGTTCAGGATGCTGATGGCGCTGCGTGATGGCCGGCCGGCGGTGTCGGACTCTCGGACGTCTTGGGGGTGCGCGGCCATGCTGGGTTCGGCTCCGCCGGGATGGGTGACGCCATGATAGAGCCAATCAGGCCAAAAACGGAAAATAGGACTCGGCTGATTTCCGTTCCCGGCCGCGGGTGGAACAATGAATTCGTCGGCAGTTCGCTGCCTGGCCTCCCGCCTGCAGGCGCCTTGCCGCAGCGTCATGGGCCCGCCGTTCATGAGGAACATCATGCTCAAATCCGCCCTGGTTGTCGATCAAGACGAACTCCAACGCTCCGCGCTGACGCGGATGCTGGGCAAGATCGGCGTGCCCGAGGTGGCGGTGGCGCACGACGGCGCGTCGGCCGTGGCGGCGATCCAGCAGCGGCAGTGGGATCTGGTCATCGTCGACCTCGACATGACGGACCGCACCGGGCTGCAGATGATCGACGCGCTGGCCGAGGCCGGCGGCTGCGGCGGCATCGCGATCGCCAGCAGCCATCCGTCCCGGATCCTGCAGGCCGCGGCGGCCTACGCCAGGAATCGCGGCCTGCCCATCATTGCCGCGTTGGGCAAGCCGCTGGAAGCGGCCTGCCTGATTGCAATGATCGAATCCCTGGCCCGGACGGCGCTGGCCGATGGCGCGGCGACGCTGCGCGCCGCGGCGCAGAGCAGCAGCGTGGCGCTGGCCGGCCTGGACGCCGAACGCCTGCGCCGCGCCCTGGCGCAGCGCGAGATCACCGCATACTTCCAGCCGCAGCATTGCGTCTCGACGGGCGAGCTGCGCGGCGCCGAAATGCTGGCCCGCTGGGTCGCCGACGACGGCACGATGATTCCTCCGGCCGCGTTCCTGCCGGCTTTCGAGTCAGCCGGCTTGCTCGGATCGCTGACCGACCACATGCTGGCGCGCGCCTTCGAGGCGCTGCGCGAACTCGGCAACCGGCCCGATTGCGTCATCAGCATCAACGTGCCGGCGACCGTTGCAAGTTCCATCTGCTGGGCGCAGGACGTGGCCGACCGCGCCGAGTTCGCCGGCGTGGATCCGAGCCGCATCGTCATCGAGATCACCGAGGACGGAGGCGCCCGTTCCAATGGGGCGTTGGCTGGGGCCGTCACGCAACTGCGCCTGCGCGGCTTCAGTTGCGCGATCGATGACTTCGGCACCGGCGATTCCTCGCTCGACCGGCTGCTGTGCGCGCCTTTCGACGAACTGAAGATAGATCGCGACCTGATCTCCCGTGCGGGCCGCCATCGGCACGCCCAGGACGTCCTGGCCTGCACCGTGGAGATGGCGCGGTCGCTGGACATGACGGTGGTGGCCGAAGGCATCGAAACCCAGGAGGAATACGACATGGTGTGCGCATTGGGGGCGCAGGTCACGCAAGGGTATTTCCATGGCAGGCCGATGCCGCTGGGCGCATTCAGCCAGTACGCGCTCAGCCAGGGCGTGATCGGACATGGAATCCTGCGGATGTACGCACGCGCCTGAAGCCGGCGCGCACCGCACATCGCGGGCGAGTTGCGGATCGCCATCAGGCTCCGGTCAGCACCACCAGTACCGCCAGGCACAGCAGCAGTCCGAACGCCGCCAGCGCATAGGGCAACAGCTGCACATACACGCCGCGCTCTTCGCCGCGCCCATGCGCCAGGCCGGCCGCGATCGACATCCGCACGGGTGAAAAAATTCCCATCGACGTGCCCGACACATGCAGCAGCGCTGCCGCGGCCGGCACGCTCAGGCCCGCATTCAAGGCCAGCGACAGCTGCGCGGGCATGAACAGGCTGTTGGGCGCATTGCCGCTGTTGGCCAGGATGCCGAACACGCCGGCCAGCAGCGGCGTGATCAATAGGGTCCAGTCCTGCAGGCCGGCGAACAGGCCGTCGGCATACGCTTGCGAGATGCCGGCGCCGGCCAGAACTTCGGCCATCATGGCGAACAGGAACACGGAGTAAACCGCGTGCCGTCCCGTGGTCCAGGCCGCGCGCGCCTGTGCCGCGAGCAGGCCGCGCTGGCGGCAGAAGGCGGCCATGAGCACGGCGCCCGCGATCAGCCAGCTGCCGGCATGCAGCAGCGGCATCCAACCGGGCAGGTCCGGGAATGGCTTGAACGCAGCCAGTCCGGCCAGGCCGCCGTTCAGTCCTGGCAGCAAGCGCGTGGCCACCAGCCACGCAATCATCAGGATATAGGGCAGCGCCTTGCGCGCCGCCGCCATCATCCGGGGCCGGTCCGGCCGGCGGTCCAGCAGGAAGCGCAGCACGATGAGCGGGCCGTAGGCCGACAGCAGCGCGGTTTCCGGTCCCAGCAGCGCCGTCGCGGCGCTCAGGGCGCCCAGGCTCGCGATCATCCAGACGGCTTCGCGCACATGCTCCGCGGGTTCGGCCCGCAAGCCCGCGCGCCTGGCGGTGCGCCAATACAGCAGCATCCACAATACCGTCAGCAAGGCGACCGGCACCATGCCGTACAGCGCCAGCTGCGACGCCGGGACGCGCGCGTAGGCCGAAGCCAGCAGCGTGCCGCTGCCCATGGCGCCCCAGGGGATCAGGGTCTGGCTCAGCAGCGCGAACACCATGGTTTCGCGTGGCTTCAAATCCAAAGGCCGGATCAGCAGCACCGTACCCAGCATGCCCACGCCGAAGCCGGTGGCCGATTCGGCGAAAGGGCCGACCAGGAAACAGGCAAAGAACAGCAGCCGGCGGCGCGCCAGGGGATGGGCCAATGCGGCCTTGGCGCCGTCCGCCGCCGCGTGCGGCGCGCGTCCTTGCGCCGCCATGTTCCAGAATAGCAGCCCGCCCAGAATGTACGGCGTGATGATCCAGCCTATCCAGAGGCCGCGTTCCAGCGCCAGCCCGAGCTGCCCGGCGCCGAAGGATGCTGGCGCCGCATACAGGGCGATGGGCACGGCAGCCAGCAGGCCCAGCACGGCGGCGGCGGTGGTGGTCAGGCGTCCGCTGGCGATGGCGCCGATGACGGCCAGGGCGGGTAACGACCACAGTAGGTACATCATGGATTGAGCGTCGGCATGGCGGGGTCCGGGACTGGCATGGCGCGTAGCAGTGTATGCCGAGAGGCCGGCGGCGGCAGGTCATGCCTGCCCGATCGCAGGGTCTTTTGGAAGTGGCGGCGACCGTACGCTGCGTCCTGCGTCTGGAACGCAGGACGATGACAAAATGGCCGAAACCTGCCGGGGGCAGGTTCAGAAGTCCAGCGTGGCGTGGGGCCAGCGCTGCTTCGCCACCAGTTCGCGCGCCACCTGGCGCAGGATATCCACGACCGCCTTGGTGGCGCGCGAAGCCGGCCTGTCGGACGGATGGGCCAGCATGCGGCGCAGGCTGAGGCCGTCGATGGGCTGCGCGGACAGGCGGCCTTCCTCGATGTCTTCCAGCACGGTTGCGGCGAAGTGCACGGTCACGCCCACCTTTTCCTTGATGAGACGTTTGGCGACTTCCATGGTTTCGACTTCCACCACCGGATTCAAGTGCACACCCGCGTGCGCGGCTTGGGCCTCCAGTTCCAGTCTTACGCCGGATTTGGCCAGGCCGGTCATCACCAGGGGCAGCTCGGCCAGGTCCCGCACCCCGATCCTGGCGGGTCGGGCCTTGCGATGCGCAGGTGGGCCGATGAGGCACATGCCTTCGGTCAGGAAGGGGTAGGTGAGCAGGTTGGCGACGGGAACGGGGCCGTTCAGCACGGCCAGGTCCACCTGCCCCTTGAGCAGCATCTCGTGCAGGGTGGGGGAGAACGCTTGAACGAAGCGCAGCCGTACGTCAGGGAGCTGTTCTTGCACGGCGCGGGTCAGGGGCACCGCCAGCGTCATGGCCAGGCCCGGCGAGATGCCGATGACGACCGGGCCGGTGGGATGGCGTTGCAGGGCCGACATGTCCTGCTTGAGCTGTTCGGCATAGCGCAGCAGGAAGGAGGCGCGCTCCAGCAGGAAGGCGGCTTCCTCGGTAGGCGAAGCGCCGCGCGAATGGCGCACGAAAAGCTGGACGCCGAGTTCTTCTTCCAGCAGCTGTATCTGGCGCGTCAGCGCGGGCTGGGCCACGTGCAGGACGCTTGCGGCGCGGCCGAAGTGCCCCTGGTTGGCCAGAACGACAAAGTAGCGAAGTTGCCGCAGATCCATTTCCCTGGCTGCCCTATGTGGCGGATTGAGTCATAACAAAATTATATGAGAGCGGTAAGAAAATGGTAGTGGACGCTGTAAAGGGGAGAGTTTTAACTTGCATCAGCCGCGAGAAAAGCCGCAGCAAATCTCTGTTTAAAGCTCATCAAAAAAAGGAATGACATGGATATCAATGTTCAGGAAATGGAAGCCACCCGCATCGCGCGCTGGGGCAAGGTCGAGCCTTACCGCGAGACCTTCATCGAAAGCCGCCTGCCCGGCATGAAGAAGAACATCTACAAGATCATGAACCGCGGCGTGCTGGAGAACAAAGGCGTGGAGCCCGCCATCCCCGGCAACCATCGCTTTGGCGTGACCTTCATCGAAATCCCCGTGGGCCAGGGCGCCAGCCTGCACGCGCACAAGACCGAGGAGGTCTTCTGCCCGCTGAACGGCCAGATGGAAGTGATCTGGGGCGAGAAGGGCGAGCATTCGGTGATGCTGAACCAGTGGGACGTGATTTCCTGCCCCATCGGCGTGATGCGCGGATTCCGCAATCCCAACCCGCATGCCCTGGTCGTCTATTCCGTGGTCGGGGGCACCGACGAGGAATGCGGCCGCATTGCCTGGCATCCCGACGTGGTGCGCGCCGCCGAGAGCACCGGCCTGGTCTACGGCACGGACGGCTTCCTGAAAGAGAAAGCGGAAAGCTGATGCCGGACGATGGCCTGCGCTGGCCTGGTGCGGCGCCATCGATAACAAAGAGAACGATAGAGGAGACATGGAATGAGCGATGACTATGGCGTATCCCGGTTGATTGCAAGAAGACGCGTGCTGCGGGCCGCCGCCTGTACGGGCGCGCTTTGCGCGGTCCCCGCGATGGGCCAGGCCAAGCAGCTCGTTCCGTTCTTCGGCAGGAGCTCGCGCACGCCGGTGCGCCTGGTGGTGCCGTTTGCCGCCGGAGGCACCACGGACATCATCGCTCGCTTGCTGGCCGCGCAGCTGCCTGCATATCTGGGTCAGAGCGTGATCGTGGAGAACCGTCCGGGCGCAGGCGGCAACATCGGCGTGGTCTCGGTTGCGAAGGCCGACGCCGACGGCGGCACGCTGCTACTGGTGTCGTCCTCGTTCGTCACGAATCCCGCCATCGCCGGGGCACGGCCCCCCTATGACCCGGTGCGCGACTTCGCGCCGGTGAGCCTGGCGGTCAGTTCTCCGGACGTCATCGTGGTTCGCGCGAAAAGCCGCCTGGCCACGCTCAAGGATCTGCTGGACGCCGCCGCCCGCGATCCCGGCGCGCTCACGTACGCCACTCCGGGCAATGGCAACAGCGTGCATCTGGCGGCCGAACTGCTATGGCGGCGGGCGGGCGTCCAGGCATTGCACGTGCCGTACTCCGGCGCCGCGCCCGCGGTGCTGGCCGCATTGGGCGGCCAGGTCGACTGCTCCTACGCCGCGCTGCCGGCGGCCCAGTCCTTTCTGGCCGAGGGCAGGCTCAGGGCCTTGGTCGTGGGCGGGGAAGAGCGCTGGCCGGCGCTTTCCGGCGTGCCCACCATCGCGCAAGCCGGTTTCGCGGATTTCCGCTCCGAAACCATCCAGGCGCTCTTCGCGCCGGCGGGCACGCCGGCCGCCACGATTGAACGCGTCAACAAGGCGGTGGCCGAAGTGCTGGACAAGGCGCCGATGCGCAAGCAGCTGGACGGGCTTGGATTCCGCGTGGTTGCCAGCTCCTCCGAGGAACTGAAAACCCGGGTGGCGCAGGAAGTCCCCAAGTGGGCGGCCGTCGCGTCCCAGGCGGGAATAAGGGCCGACTGAAACGCGGCACGCAAATTTCATTAGTCAGACTACAGGGTTGAATGTTTATGAGTCATGCCAATTCCTGCGCGGACACGCGCGCAGCCGGCGAACAGCGCGCCATACCCGCCACGCCGCAAGCGCTGCTGGAAGCTGTTCTTGCGGCCAACCAGGCTACGGATCCGCGTACCCGCGAGGTTCTTGATTCCCTGATCCGCCACCTGCACGCGTTCGCGGCCGACGTGAAACTGAGCTACGAGGAACTGCACCAGGGCCTGGACTTCATGGTGCGGGTGGGCCAGGCAACCAATCCGTTGCGCCACGAAGGCATCCTGCTGGCCGACATCCTGGGCGTGGCCACGTTGGTCCTGCTGATGGACGCCAAGGGCGTGCTGGAGGCGGGCGGTACGGAGCCCGCGCTGATCGGGCCGTTCTGGCGCGCCAACCAGCCCGTACTCGAAAACGGTTCGAAGATCGCTTCCGAGGATACGACCGGCGATCGGCTGCTGGTGACGGGCCGCATCTGCACGCTGGACGGCCAGCCGCTGGCGGGCGCGCGCCTGGAAACCTGGCAGGCCGCGCCCAGCGGCCTGTACGAGAACCAGGACCCCGAGCAGGAAGACATGAACCTGCGGGCCGTCTTCATGACCGACGCGGACGGCCGCTTCTGGTTCGACAGCGTCAAGCCCGCCGGCTACGGGGTACCCATCGACGGCCCCTGCGGCGATCTGCTGGCGCTGCAGCAGCGCAACCACATGCGGCCCGCACACTTGCACTTCATCGCTTCGGCGCCTGGACACAAGGTGCTGACCACCCAGATCTTCGACGCCAACGACGCCTACGCGTACAGCGACGCGGCATTCGGCGCGGTGGGGTCGTTGCTGCGGAAGTTCGAGCCGGCGGGCGACGGCACCTACCGCCTGGACGTGGAGCTCAAGCTCGAGCCGGGTGAAACCCGCATGCCCAAGCCGCCGCTTTCCTGATCAAGCTTTTCCTACTTTCACCCCAATCCCGGCGCGGCCTGCCGCGCTTCGGGCAGCCTTTGCCCGCAATAACCAGAACCAGAGACAGAAATGAGCAAGAAAACCCAAGCCCTGCGCGTGATCGAGCGCGTTTCCACCGTTGCCGACCTGCGGCCGACCCTGGTCGACATCGCTGTGCCGCAGGCGCCCGAAGGCCATGCCGTGGTCGAGGTCAGCGCGGCCGGGATCAATCCCAGCGACGTCAAGGCGGCGATGGGCATGATGCCGTACGCGATCTGGCCGCGCACCCCCGGACGCGACTACGCGGGCAAGGTCATCGCCGGCCCCGTGGAATGGATCGGGCAGGAAGTGTGGGGAACGGGCGGCGACCTCGGCATCACGCGCGACGGGACCCACACGCGCTACCTGGTGCTGCCCGTCGCCGCGCTGGTGCGCAGGCCTGCCCACATCGCCGCGGCCAGCGCCGCCATGGCGGGCGTGCCGTTTGTCACCGCCTATGAAGGGCTGCGGCGCGCCGGCCTGCATGGGCCGGGCCAGACGGTGGTGGTGTTCGGCTCGAACGGCAAGGTCGGCCAGGCCGCCATCCAGCTGGCCAGCCGCGCCGGCGCCCGGGTGATCGGGGTGGAGCGTGGCGGCGAGGGCTACGTCGGCCATGCGGTTTCGGGCGTGTCCGTCATCGATGGCAGCCGCGACGGGATCGCCCAACGTGTCATGGAGCTGACCAGCCAGACGGGGGCCGACATTGCCTACAACACGGTGGGCTCGCCGTACTTCGCCGCAGGGCTGGAATCGCTCAGGGTGGGCGGGCGGCAGATCGTCATTTCCACGCCCGACCGCAACGTACCCTTCGACATCCAGGCCTTCTACCGCCGCGACCTTCAACTGATCGGCGTGGACAGCCTGAAGCTGGACTCGGCCCGCTGCGCCGCGGTGTTCCGCGAGCTGCTGCCCGGCTTCGAGGACGGCAGCCTGCAGTCCTTTCCGGTCAGTCCGGCCGCCGTGGTGCCGTTGACGCAAGCACGCGAGGCCTACATCAAGGTGCTGGAAGGTGCGCAGGACCGGCCCGTCCTCGCGCCCTGATCCGCGACCCGCTTTATCCGGCCGATCGCCTGTCCGTCATGGGCGATCGGCTTTTTTTCGCGCAGCAGAAGCATAAAAGGAGACAAACCATGACACTGCACCGCAGACACTTTCTTCAATACGCGACAGCCCTTGCCGGCGTCGTGGGGCTGGCCTCCACGCTGCAGGCCCAGCCGGACTATCCGGCGCGCCCCATCAGGATGGTGGTGCCGTTCACGGCGGGGTCGACCACCGATGTCATCGGCAGGACGGTGGCCGAGCAGCTGGAAAAAAAGCTGGGCCAGCCGGTGGTGGTGGAGAACAGGCCAGGCGCAGGCGGCGTGCTGGGCGCCACCATGGTGGCGGGCGCCGCGGCCGATGGCTACACGGTGCTGGTGCACTCCGCGGCTCACGTGGCTAACCAGTCGCTCTACGCCAACCTCAAGTACGACACCCTCAAGGACTTCACGCCCGTGACCATGCTGGCCTCGATGCCGAACGTGATCGTGGCGTCGAACGCGCGCAACTTCAAGTCGCTGAAGGATCTGGTGGAGCGCGCCCGCGCCGAACCCGACCAATACACCTACGGCTCGTCCGGCAGCGGCAGCGGCGCGCACATTGCGGGCGAAAAGTTCAGGGCCGTGACCGGCATCCAGGCGATCCACGTGCCGTACCGCGGCACGCCGGAGGCGGTCAACGACGTGATCGCAGGCCGGGTCGACTGGTTCTTCCTGCCGCTGCCGCTGGCGCTGCCCATGGTCAAGGCCGGCAAGCTGACCGCGCTGGCGATCAGCGCCGACCACCGCTCGCCCGCGTTGCCGGACGTGCCCACGACAGCAGAGGCAGGCTACCGCGACGTGGATCAGCTGTTCTGGGTGGCCATGTTCGTGCCGGCCGCGACGCCGCCGGCAGTCCTGGCCAAGCTGCATGCCGGCGCCGAACAGGCGCTGCGCTCGGACGCGACGCGAGAACGCTTCGAAAACCTGGGGGCAGAACCCGCACCCATGCCGCAGCAGCAATTCGCCGAGCTGATCGGTCGGGAAATGGAAAGCACCGGCAGCCTGATCCGCGGCGCTGGCATACGTGTCGGCAATTGAGCCGGGGGCTTGGGGGGAATATGTCCATAATCAGAAGAATCGGGCTGTTGGGAGCCTGTGCGCTGGCGGGACCGGCGCTTGCGCAATCGTCGTCGCTGACCTTGTTCGGCCATATCGACTTGAACGTGACCAGCGCCACGGCGGGCAGCACATCCAAGATCGGCATGGACCAGGGCGGCTACATGCTGCCCAGCCGCATCGGCATGCGCGGCACCGAGAACCTGGGCAACGGCAATTCGGTGGGGTTCTGGCTGGAAGCGCCCATTCTGCCGAACAACGGCGGACCGCAGGGCCTGAACTGGACGCGGCGTTCGACCATCAGCCTCAGCAACGACCGCTATGGCGAACTGCGGCTGGGGCGGGACTACACCGCGGCGTTCTGGAACGTGTCCTCGTTTTCGCCCTTCGGCACCGTGGGCGTGGGCGGCAGCAGCAACATCATCAAGGGCTGGCCCTTGGGGATAGAGGGCGCCACCACGCTCTCGCGCGCCAGCAACATGGTGGCGTACTTCCTGCCGAAGAAGCTCGGCGGGATCTACGGGCAACTGAACTATGCGCGCGAAGAAGACCTGCGCGGCGCCGACTATGCCGGCGGGCGGCTGGGCTACCAGTCCGGTCCGCTCAACGTCGCCGCCGCATACGGCAGGACCTCGATGGGCGGCGGCGAGCACTATGAAACCGCGACCCTGGGCGCCAGCTATGACTTCCGCGTGGTGAAGCTGTTTGCCAACTACCTGCAACAGAAGATCGGAGCGGACAAGCAGCACGTGACCCTGGCGGGCGCGTCGGTGCCTGTAGGCGGCGGCCACGTGAAGCTGTCGTATTCCCGGTCCACCCAGACCGGGCAGTACGAAGGCGACGACGCCCAGCAGTTTGCGCTGGGTTACACCTACGCGCTCAGCAAGCGCACGGTGCTGTACACGGCCGCGTCGTTCATCAAGAACGAGGGCAACGCCGCCTTCGTGACCGGGGATGTCGCGCCGGAGGGCGTGCCGGGCGCGAATTCGAAGGGCTTCCAGGTCGGGATCAGCCATTCGTTCTGAGCGCGTTGCGGTGCGGCCCCGCGCTCAGGGCGGGGCCGTTTCCTTTATCGGACCGCCTTGGCCGGCGGCGCCGGCAACACCCCGGCGTCATGCACCGGCTTGCCGCCCAGCAGCGTGAGCACCGAATTGATGGCGTGGATCTGGTCCGCCGGCATCGTCAGGTAGGGCTGGTCCAGCACTGCCAGGTCGGCCAGCTTGCCAGCGTTCAGTTGACCGCGGTCGTCTTCGTCGAACGCCAGCCAGGCGGCCTGGCGGGTGTAGAGCGCCAGCGCTTCCTCCCGCGTGAGCAAGGCGCCGGGCTCGCGCAGCACCGTGGCGCCGATGGCGCGCCCCTGCACGTGGTACTCCACCGCCTGCCAGACCCCGGCCACGCCGATGCGGGTGGAATCGGTGCCGCCCGCGACCGGCAGGCCCAGGTCCAGCGCCGTGCGCACTGGCGGCGAATGCTGCTCCGTTCCCTTGGGATTGGCCGCGCGTATCGCCTCGCCCTCGAAGTACGGACCCATCTGCACCGTGTAGGCCAGCCCCAGGCGCGCCATGCGTTCCAGCGTGCGGCGCGAGCCGGTGTTCAGGTGCGCGATCGACCAGCGCAGCGGACGCAGGTCGTGGTCGCGGCCGACTTCCTCGAACACATCGAGAATCGCGCTGGCGGCATCGTCGGTGTAGGCGTGGATCTCCAGCGGGATGCGGCGTTCGGCCGCGTAGCGGGCGATGCGGGCGAGTTCCTGGCGCGCTTCGGCCGGCGGCTTGAATCCCGGTCCCATGCGCACGCCGTCGTTCATGGCGGACACCAGGTTTTCGCCCAATCCCAGGAACGCGAGCTTGCCGTCGTCATGGCGCGGCGGGCGGAAGGCCATGATGTCGCGGAACCATTGCGCCTCGCCGCCTGCGCGCAGGGCCGAGATCCGGTAGCCCGCACGCACGGTGAGTTCGCCGCGGTCGCGCAGCGCGTAGAGCGGCTCGTAGGCTTCAGCGGCGCCGGCCGACGGATCGATGAAGCCGGTCAACCCGCGCGCGTTCATGGCGCGCAGAAAGGCTTGCAGTCCGGCGGGACGGTCGGCGGTATGGCTGAGGCGGGCGAACAGCGCGTTGAACGGGCCGATGCCGCCCAGCAGCCTGCCGGTGGCGCGGCCTTGCGCGTCGCGCTCGACCGTGATGCCGTGCAGTTCCGGCGGCTGCGGGGCGTCCAGGCCCAGGGCTTCGATGCCGCGGCTGTTGAGCAGGGCGTAGTCGTACAGGTATTGGACATAGGCGGGATGCCCGGGAACCGCCTGGTCCAGGTCGGCGCGCGTGGGCGCGCGGCGCTCGAGGAATTGCCGTGGATGCCAGGATCCGACCACCGCGACCCAATGGTCGCGCGGGCGTTGTGCGGCGTCGCGCGCCAGCCGGCCCAGCGCGTCCGCCAGGCTGGGTGCGTCATACCAGTAGGTTTCGAACGCATAGGTCTGGCCGCCGCGGATGGCGTGGATATGGGTGTCGATGAGGCCGGGTATCACCGTGCGGCCTTGCAGATCCAATTGGCGCGTGGCCGGTCCGACGTGTTGCTCGACATCGCCGTCCCCGCCCACCGCGACGATGCGTTCGCCCTGGATCGCGAGTGCCGTGGCGCGCGGCGCGGCGGGGTCCATGGTGATGATCTGGCCGTTGCGCAGCACCAGGTCGGCGTCGCGGCTGTGGGCGCCGCAGGGCAGCGCGGCTGCCAACGCGAGGACGAGCGCCGTGGTTCTTTTCATGTGTAGTCTCCGGTCGTCAAGGATGTTCAGTAGCGCCATAGCGCTTCCAGGCCAAAAAAATGGACGGTTTCGGCGCGGCCGGTATCGCGGATGAAGCTTCCAGGCCGGAACACCGAGTAGGCCGCTTCGAAACTCAGGTGGCGCGACACTTCCCAGCCCAGCACCACGTCGGCCTGCGTGCCGATGTAGCGCGAGCGGCTGGCGCCGGCCGGGCGCAGCAGATTGCCGGACACGCCGTACACGCCGTCCTGCAGGCTCTGACGCCAATAGAAGACCGCCGCGGTGCCCAGCGTCCAGCCGGAGCCCAGGTCCAGCGTGAGCGAGGGATGCAGATTGATGAGGTTGGAAGGGCCGATCAGGCCCGCTTCGCCGAAGTACTTGCCCTTGGGGAAGAAGACGGCAAAGGTCTGGAGCTTGGGATCGTCGGGATTGCGGTCGCCGCTGATGATGTTGGCCTTCAGCCCCAGGCGCGGCTGCAGCGGCGCCCCGCGGAAGGTGTAGCTCACATCGCTGGCGAGCGACCAGGCCCGCGCCGGCGCGCCGGCGAAGCTGCCGTATTGGTAGACCGCTTCCAGGTCCCAGCGCCAGGAGGCGCGCTTGCCGAAGTAGCGTGCGCCCAGCGCATTGCGGGTTTCAGGACCGCTGCCCTGGTTGTAGCTGGCCGAGTCGCTGGACAAGGACAGCAGGTAGGCATCCAGGCCGGTGTCGGCCAGGCCGCCGAGCGCGGACCAGGTGCCGTAAAGACCGCCGAGCCTGCGCTGCGGGTCGGCGCGGTCGCTGAAATCGTCGGGATCGTTGCGCACCGGGCGCACCAGGAAGCCGTCCACGCGCAGCCCCTGGCCTGCCCAGCTGAGCGCGCCGCCGTCGAACGAGCGCAACACGTTGGGGCCGTAGCGCGCGGAGATCAGCCGTTCGCTGCCGTAGGCCATGACCTGGCGGCCCGCGCGCGCAGTCCAGGTTCCGGCATCGCCGGCAAGGGAGATGTCGACGAAAGCCTGCAGCACATCGCTGCCGGTGTCGTCGGGCGGCCCGATGGAGCCGGCGTCGCGCTCGGCATGGGTCAGGTTCAACTGGCCGAAGGCGCGCACCTGCCGGCCCAGCCGCAGGTCGGCATAGGGCAGGAAACGGTAGAGCTGGTAGCCCTCGTCGGGCACGGTCGCGTCGCCGAATTCGTTGTTGCGGTAGCGTTCATAGCGGGCGCGCAGCTCGGCGCCCAGGGTCAGCGCGGAGGAGTCGCCCAGCCGGATCCACTTGCCGGCTTCGCCCCAGGCGCCGGTGCGTTTGGCGGGGTCGTCCAGGTAGCTGTAGTCCTCGGTATAACGCCAGGGATCGATGGGCGGCAGCGCGGGTTCGGCGGCCTGCGCGGCGCCGAATGCCAGCGCGGCCAGCGGAAGGATTGCGAATCTGTGGAAGTTCAAGTTGCCTGGGCTGCAGCCGGCGCATGCGGGCGTCGACAGCGGTAAAAGAAACCAGGCGGCAAGATAAAGTAAGGACAATGGCGTCGGTAGTCGCCATTTTTCGTCCTGGCTGTCCTGAAAACGGAACGCTGGGGCTTAGTCCTCCTGCAACTTCCCGAAGCGCTCCGCCAGATAATCCACCAAGGCCCTGACCGACGACAGCAGGCCGCGCCGGGATGGGAACACCGCGTGTATCAGCTCGCGGCGCGGGGCCCAGTCCGGCAGCAGCCGGACCAGCTGTCCCGCCTGCAGCTGCTCCCGCACCATCATGGTGGGCAGCTGCACCACGCCCACGCCCGCCACCGCCGCGTTGCGCAGCGCGATCATGTCGGTGGTGATCATCCTGGGGGCCAGCGAAACCGTGGCTTGCTGCCCGTCCTGCTTGTATAGCTCCAGACGATAGGTCTGGTTGGGCGAGCCCAGCGCCAGGCTGGGCCATGCGCCCAAGTCGTCCGGGGTCGTGGGTTGGCCGCATTCGGCCGTCAGGGCCGGGCTGGCCACCAGGCTCTGGCCGCGATCCGACAGCACGCGCATGACCAGTTCGCTGTCCTCCAGCGGAGGCGGGCGCACGCGGATCGCCACATCCACGGCTTCACCCAGCACATCGACCCGGCGGTTGGTGGCTTCGAGCTGTATGACCACGCGCGGGTACTTGATCATGAAATCGGCAAGCATGCCGCCCACATGCGTATGCAGCAGGGCGATCGGGCAGGTCAGCTTGACCACGCCGCGCGGTTCGACCTGGGCCGCGTCTATCACTTCCTGCGCGGCTTCCGCTTCGGCCAGCATGGCCTTGCAGCGCTCGTAGTAGGTCTGGCCGATGTCCGTGACCATGAAGTGCCGGGTGGAGCGCTGGATCAGCCGCACGCCCAGGCGCTCTTCCAGCAGGGCCAGCCTGCGGCTGAGGCGGGACTTGGGCATGCCGAGCGCGCGTCCGGCGGGTGCAAAGCCCTGGTGCTCGACGGTCTGCACGAAATAGAAGAGGTCGTTGAGATCCTGCATGGCATCCCTTTTGGTTCAAAAAATAGAACGCTGAAAGCAAAAAATGGGTCTTCCGCTAATTTTGTTCCATTTTTAATATTTGTGCAGCCATAAGGCTTCTGATTCGGCCACAAGCCGTCGACCTTCCAAATTAGGAGTACACCATGTCCGCACCCGCCAACTTCAATGGCCAACGTCCTGTCATCGACGCCGACGACGCCGTCATGCTGCTGATCGACCACCAGAGCGGCCTGTTCCAGACCGTGGGCGACATGCCCATGCCGGAACTGCGCGCCCGCGCTGGCGCCTTGGCGTCGATGGCCACGCTGGCCAAGATGCCCGTCATCACCACGGCTTCCGTGCCGCAAGGCCCGAACGGTCCGCTGATTCCGGAGATCCACGCCAACGCCCCGCATGCGCAATACATTGCGCGCAAGGGCGAGATCAACGCCTGGGATAATCCCGAGTTCGTTGCCGCCGTGAAGGCCACCGGCCGCAAGACGCTCATCATTGCCGGCACCATCACCAGCGTGTGCATGGCGTTCCCCGCCATCAGCGCGGTCGCCGACGGCTACAAGGTGTTTGCGGTGATCGACGCCTCCGGCACGTACACCAAGATGGCCCAGGAAATCACGCTGGCGCGCGTGGTGCAGGCCGGCGTGGTGCCGATGGACACCGCGGCCGTGGCCTCGGAGCTGCAGAAGACCTGGAACCGCGAAGACGCCATGCAGTGGGCCGAGGTCTATACCAAGGTGTTCCCGGCCTACCAGCTGCTGATCGAAAGCTATTCCAAGGCGCAGGAAGTGGTGAAGAACAACGAAGTGCTGGATTCGCAGCGCTGATCCGTTTGCGCCTCGGCGGCCTGATCCGGCCGCAAGCCGCCCGGATCAGGCCGCCACGCCATGCCGCTCGGCGATGCGCAGCAGCAAGGCTTCCAGGTCCTGAAGGATGGGCCGGTGGTCGTCCACCCGCCTGACCAGGGCCGAGGGCATGGCGGGCAGGTCTATCTCCACGAAGGCGATCTCTGGCGTCGCGTAGTAACTGGCGGCGCGCTTGGTCAGCATCAGCAGGCCCACACGCGTGTTCACCGCCGCAATGCCTTCGCGGATCGTGCGCACCACCGGGCCGTCGCCGATGGGCTTGCCCTTGGGCGTATGGCGCGGAAAGTGATAGTCCTGCCATTCCTGGTTGACCGATCCCGGCACCATGCGCACCAGCCGTTCCTCGGCCAGCAGCTCGGGGTCCAGCAGGGTCGCCGCGGCAAACGGATGATCCAGCGGGACGCACAGCATGCGCTGGTCCCGCAGCACGATGGGCCCATGGCACAGGCCGTCCGCGCCCAGCGGCAAACGGCAGAACGCGATGTCGACCGAGCCGTCCGCGACCGCCGCGTAGTGGGTGACATAGGTCAGTTCCACGAACTCCAGTTCCACGTTGGGATGCGCCGCCTTGAACTCCGAGACCAGCGGACGGTATAGCTCGTAGAAGCCGCCGCCCAGGAAACCGATGCGCAGATGGCGCGGCTTGCCCGCAGCCTGGCGTTTGCAGTCGTCCAGCGCGGCTTTCAGCATGACCACGGCGGGTCCCGCGCCCAGTTGCAGGGTTACGCCCAGCGGCGTCAGCGCCACCCGGCGGCTGCTGCGCTCGAACAAGGGGGCGCCCAGCGTCTTTTCCAGCGCCTTGACCGCTTCCGATACGGAGGACTGGCTCATGTGCAGCGCTTCCGCCGCGCGGCCGAAATGCAGCTTGTCGGCGACGGCCAGAAAACAATCGAATTGGCGTAGATCCATGGCTTCGGGGCGCATTGCGCGCGCGTAGTGGTCATTCTTATATCAATCGGAATTAACGATTGATGGCGTGAATAATAGCGCTTGTTCGCTCCAGGCCCGATGGGCAGAATTCGACCTGTTCACACAAGCTTAGCCCATTGATGGGCGATAAGGAGACAGGCATGAGTTCATCTGTGCCAGAACGAACAGGTCTAAAAGGATCGGCAGAGCCGATTGAATTCCTGGTCGAAGGAGATCTGGTCCGCGGCACCTTCTACCGGCCCGAGCAGGCCAGCGGCCCGGTGGGCGCGGTTGCGCTCGCGCACGGCTGGTCCATGGTCGCGGGGGGCGACCTGGAAGAGTACGCGGCCGCGGTGGTGGCCCGCGGCCTGGCCGCGCTGACCTTCGACTTCCGCAATCTCGGCCGCAGCGAGGGCATGCCGCGCCAGGAGATCGATCCGCAGCGGCAGATCCAGGACTTCCGCTCGGCGATTTCCTATCTGCGCCGGCGTCCGGAAGTGGACCGCGAGCGTATCGGCATCTGGGGCAGCAGCTACAGCGGCGGCCATGCGCTGACGGTTGCCGCCATCGACCGGCGCGTCAAGTGCGTGGTCAGCCAGGTTCCCACCACCAGCGGGTTCTCGGCGGCGCAACGGCGCGTGCGCTACGACAAGGCGCAGGCGCTGCAGGCCGCGTTCGAAGCCGACCGCGAGGCCCGCGACGCGGGCCAGCCGCCGGCGACGCTGCGCATGGTCGATGCCGATCCCGACGCGCCGGTCGCGTATCCGGGCCCGGACTCCTACAACTACATGACGGGCGAAGCGCGCCGCTGCCCGGGCTGGGTCAATGAAGTCACGCTGCGGTCACTGGAACTGGCCCGCGCCTATGAGCCCGGCATGTATGTGCGGCGCATCGCGCCCACGCCGCTCCTGATGATCGTCGCCGCCGGCGACGGCCTGACGCCTGCCGATCTGCAGCAGGACGCTTTCAACGCGGCCCATCAGCCCAAGGAATTGCTGCTGCTGCCCGGCGGCCATTACTCGGTCTACACGGAACATTTCGAACGCACCAGCAGCGCCGCGGCCAACTGGTTCGCGCGGCACCTCGGCCAAGACCAGCACGGATAAGAACATGACGACGACAATAATGATGGAGACACAGGACCGCCAACGCCGCCAGGCTTCGCTGCGCGCGGCGGCGGTGGGCAATGCCCTGGAATGGTTCGACTGGACCCTGTACGGCACGTTCTCGGCCTATCTGGCCATGAACCTGTTCGACCCGTCCGACCGCGGCTCGGCGCTGCTGGCCACGCTGGCCGTGTTCGCGGGGGGATTCCTGGCGCGGCCGATCGGCGGCTGGCTGTTCGGCCGCATCGGCGACCGCTACGGCCGCAAGTTCACGCTGGTCCTGACCATGTGCCTGCTGGCCCTGACCAGCCTGGCGATCGCGCTGCTGCCCACCTATGAGCAGGCCGGGGTGCTGGCTTCGGTATTGCTCTTCATTTGCCGCCTGATGCAGGGATTGGCGCATGGCGGCGAGTCCGGCGTGGCCTATACCTACGTTGCCGAAATCGCGCCGCCGGCGCGGCGCGGGTTGTGGTCGAGTTCGGTGTTCGTCAGCGTGACCATCGGCGTCATGGCCGCGACCGCGCTGGCCGCCTTGCTGACGTCCTGGCTGGGCAAGCCCGCGATGGAAGCCTGGGGCTGGCGCGTGGGCTTTGGCGTGGGGGCGCTGTTGGGTGTCTACGCGCTGTTCCTGCGCCGCAGCGCGAGCGAAAGCGAGGTCTTCGAACACAGCGCGGCGCAGGGCGGCGCGCAGAAGGTGTCGGCGCGCCAGGCCTTGAAGATTGCGCGCAACATCGTGATGATCGCCGCGGCGTCCAACGCCACCTACTACACCTGGGTCACCTTCGCGCCGGCCACGGCCATTGCGACCAAGGGCATGGATCCGGCGGGCGCCTACACGGCCAGCCTGATCGCGCAGCTGGTGTGCCTGTTGTGGCTGCCCGTCTGCGGCTGGATGGCGGACCGCTACGGCCGCAAGCCCATCGTGATGGCCTTTGGCCTGGGCGTGGCGCTGGCGGTGTTCCCGGTGTCGCACATCGTGACCGACCAGCCCTGGACGCTGTTCGTGGGCCAACTGATAGGGCTGCTGGTCTGGGCGCTGCTGGCGGCGATCTTCCCGGCCGTGGTGGCCGAGCAGGTGCCTACTGGCGCGCGCGCCATGGGGGTGGGCTTCATCTCTTCGCTGTCGGTCGCGATCTTCGGCGGCACCGCGCCCTATATCAATGCCTGGCTGGGCGCCCAGGGGCTGGAATGGGTCTACACGGCCTATGTGGGGGCGTTGGGGCTGATGGCCTTTGCCGGCGCCTTCCTCATCAAGGAAACCGCGGGCATGGACCTCAACGACATCCGGTTGCCGGGCGATGAATCCGGCAATGCCGCCAACAAGGCCGCCAAGCGCGCGGCGTTCAACTGAACTTCAATCTTTCCATCATCACATGAGCAAAATGAACTATCCGGATCTGGCAGGGAAAATCGCGGTCGTCACGGGCGCCGGGGGCGGTATCGGTCGCGCCATGGCGGCGGCGTTCCGCCAGCAGGGCGCGACCGTGGTCGCCACCGACCTGGACCTTGAGGCGCTGTCGGGCGTGGACGCGGATTGCCGCCAGCTGGACGTCACGCAAGCGCAGGCGGTGCGCGAGCTGGCCGACGCGGTGGCCGCGCGGTACGGCGCGCTGGACGTGTGGGTCAACAATGCCGGCTTCATGGCGCGCATGCCCGCCCTGGACCTGGACGAAGCCGCCTGGCAACGCACCATGGACATCAACCTGAAAGGCACGTTCTTCGGCGCCCAGGCGGCCGCGCGGCACATGATTGCGCAAGGCAGCGGCGCCATCATCAACCTGTCCAGCTATGCCGGCGTCAAGCCGCGCCCGAATTGCGCCGACTACGCGGCGGCCAAGGCCGGCGTGGCCCATCTGACCCAATGCCTGGCGCTGGAGTGGAGCCCCAAGGGGCTGCGCGTCAACGCCATCGCGCCCGGTTTCATTGAAACGCCGATGAGCAGCTGGATGCACGCCGACGCCGCCACCTATGCCGAATACGTCGAGCGGCTGCCGGCGCGGCGCGTGGGCCAGCCGTCCGAGATCGCCGACGCGGCGCTGTACCTGGCCTCGCAGGCATCCGCCTATGTCACCGGCCACGTGCTGATGGTCGACGGCGGAGTCTCCAAGACATGAGCGACGGCAAAGATCTGGCGTCGTGGTGGAACGGCAAGGCGGCCGTGGTGACGGGCGCGGCCAGAGGGCAGGGCGCGGCCGAGGCGTTGCGCTTGCTGCAGGCCGGCGCGACCGTCTACGCGCTGGACGTCTTGCCCGAAGGCGACGCGACCTGGACGGACTTGCGCGCGGCGGCGGGCGCGGATGCCGAACGGCTGCGCATCCGGGTGGCGGACGTGGCCCGCGAGTCCGATTGGCTGGCGTTGGCGGACGAGATTTCGCAGGGGGGCGTGCCGCTCTACGGCCTGGTCAACAACGCCGGCGTGACCCTGCGCAAGACCGTGACCGAGACCACGCACGCGGAATGGCGGCGGCTGCTGGACATCAATCTGGACGGGCCGTTCCTCGCTATCCGCAACCTGGCCGCGCTGATGCCGCAGGGCGCGGCCATCGTCAATACATCTTCGACGGCCGGACTCACCGGCTACTTCAGCGCGGCCTACACCGCCAGCAAGTGGGCCTTGCGCGGCCTGACGCGGGCGGCGTCGCTGGAACTGGCCGGGCGCGGCATACGCGTCAACACGGTATGTCCGGGTTTGGTGGAAACACCCATGATCATGCAGCCCAATGCCGTGCATGACGCAGGCCGGGCGCGCCTGTTCTATGAAGGCAACCGCGACGCCACGCCGCTGTCGCGCGGCGCGGATGCCGACGAGATCGCGGCGGCGGTGATGTTCCTGTTGGGACCGGAGGCTTCGTTCATCACCGGCGCGGACCTGCCGGTCGACGGCGGCATGACGGGAGGAGGGGTGTACTGGCGGATCGGCAAGTCCACCGGCAATCTGTAGCGACAGTCCCGGGCCGCGGCCCGGGACTGGCCATTGCGCAAGGGCGCAGGCTTAGTGCTTGTCGCCGTAGATGTTGCCGGCGATGCCGCCGGCGGCGGCGCCGATGGCGGCCCCGGTCCAGCCGCTGCCGCCCGCGATGGCGGCAATGCCCGCGCCGGCGGCCGCGCCGATGGCCGCGCCCGACAGCGTGCCTTGCTGCTTGGAACTCATGTTGGTGCAGGCAACCAGCGACCCCATCATGAGGCCTATGGCAATCGATCGGATGACTTTCATGGCTGACTCCTAGCGGGCGCGCTTGGCGGGAGCGGCGGGGGTGGCCGGCGCCGCGGGCGCGACGATTTCGAACCAGAGCGTTTCGACCACGGGGCGGTCCATCCGGGTCGGATTGGCGGCGTACCAGCTATCCAGTCGTTCGCGCACCGAATCGAGCGTATGGCTCTGCAAACCCCTGGCAAAGCGCGGGATCAGCGTCTGGTTGTCGGCCGGCGCGCGGCGCTGCTGATAGGCTTGCTCCACTTGGATGAGGTTCGCCATGCCCAGCAGGTAGGCCTTCTTCAGATTTGTGTCGGACTCCGTCCATTGCTTCCCGGTGACGATGGGCGCTGGATCGGAAGGCGCCGCCGTCACCGGCGCGGCGACCAGCAACGACAGCGCTAGCGCTACAGGACCTAACAGGTGTTTCACTTTCATCGCATCGCTCCTTGGAGGAACAAAAGACAGAAAAACAACCCAGTGACGCCATACGCGCCGCGCGCTTGCAAGGGCCGGGCGGCGGGCGACAACAATCAATGTAGGCTCGAAAGCAGGCCGGCGCAAGAGGCGCGGCGGACCGGTTCAGATTCCCAGATAGGCTTGCCGAACCTTGGGATCGGACAGCAGCGATTGCGCCGGACCGGAAAGCGCGATGCGGCCGGTTTCCATGACATAGCCGCGGTCGGCGCCCGTCAGCGCCAGGTGGATGTCCTGCTCCACCAGCAGCACCGTGACGCCTTCCTGGCGTATGCCGGCCAACACCTCCATCAATTGCTCGACCACCACCGGCGCCAGGCCCAGGCTCATTTCGTCGATCATCATCAGCGCGGGCGCGGCCATCAGCGCGCGCGCCATGGCGCACATCTGCTGTTCACCGCCGGACATGCTGCCGGCGAGCTGGCGGCGGCGCTCGGACAGCCGCGGAAAGTAGCCGTAGACGCGGTCCAGGTCGCGCGCGACGGCCGCCTTGCCGCGGCGGCGGTAGGCGCCCATGAGCAGGTTGTCCTGCACGGTCATGCGGTCGAACAGCTGGCGTCCCTCGGGCACCTGCACCATGCCGCTGGCGAAGGCCTCGTCCGGCGTGGCGCGCGACAGCTGGCGGCCGTCCATCACGATGCTGCCGGTGCAGGGCAGCACCCGTGACAGCGCCCGCAGCAGGGTGGTCTTGCCCGCGCCATTGCTGCCCACCAGCGCCACGATCTCGGCGCGGCGGACCTCGAGCGCAATATCCTGCAGCACCGGTAGTTCGCCATAGCCGGCGCTCAGCCCTTCCACCTTCAGCAGCGGGGCGGCGGCGTCGTTCATGCGCGCCTCTTGCCCAGATAGGCCTGCACCACCTCGGGGTCGGCCAGCACCTCGTCGGGCGCGCCGTCCGCGATCTTTTCGCCGTGATGCAGCACCAGCAGCCGGTCCGACAGGCTCTTGATCGCCTTGATGACGTGTTCGATCACCAGCACGCTGATGCCGCTGGCGCGGACCTTGCGGATGACCTCGATGACCTCGTCGATCTCCACCAGGTTGAGCCCGGCCATGACTTCATCGCACAGCAGCACCTTGGGCTGCATGGCCAGCGCCTTGGCCAGTTCCAGCCGCTTGCGGCCCGGCCCGCCCAGCTCGTCGGCGCGCTGTCCGGCCGCGCGGCCCAGGCCGACGAAATCCAGGCAGGCACGCGCCTGCTCGCGCGCCAGCGCCAGCTTGGGCTGGCCGCCGCCATGGCCGAACAAGGCGCCCACCGCCACATTGTCCAGCACCGACAGGCCGGGGAAGGGCCGCATGATCTGGAAGGTGCGGCCTATGCCCAGGCGGGCGCGCCTGTACGCCGGCAATGCGTCTATCGGCTTGTCCTGGAACAGGATCTCGCCCGCGGTCGGCGCAAGCGTGCCGCTGATCAGGCTGACCAGCGTGGTCTTGCCGGCGCCGTTGGGACCGATCAGGCCGAGGATCTCGCCCTCGGCCAGCGTGAAACTGACCTGGTTCACGGCTACCAGCCCGGCGAAGCTCCGGGTCACGTTGCGCACGTCCAGGATCGGGTTCATAGCCGGTGCGCCCGTATGTTGTCGGCGAAATAGCGCCAGCCCGACTTGCGCGCGCGCCGCAGCAGGTCGGCCAGACCGCGCGGCATCAGCACTACCGCCGCGACGATTACCGCGCCGTAGAACAGCCCCGCCACGCTGGTGATCTCGCTGGACAGCAGTTCCGATATGGCCGACAGCGAGAACGCGCCCACCACCGGGCCGAGCACGGTGCCCGCGCCGCCGAACACGGCCATGATGATCATCTTCACGTTCAGGCTGATGTCGAAGGCGCTTTCAGGATCGAGGAAGGTGATCCAGTAGGCATGGATGCCGCCGGCCAGGGCGCTGAACACCCCCGAGATGGCAAACGCCGTCACCTTGTACAGCGTCGTGTTCACGCCCATGACGGCCGCGCCTTCCTCGTTTTCGCGGATCGCGATCAGGCCGAAGCCGAAGCGGCTGCGCGTGAGCCAGGCGACGGTAAGCGTGGCCAGCGTCAGCAGGCCCAGGGCCAGTTCGTAGAACAGCGGGTCGTTGTTCAGCGGCGGCAGCACCAGTCCGATGTTCTGCCCGGCCAGCCCGATGTTGGAGACGATGGCCGTCATGACCTGCGCCAGCGCCAGGGTGGCGATGGCGAAATAATGGCCGCGCAGCCTCAGCACCGGCATGCCCAGCAGCACCGCGAAGACCAGGGCCAGCACGACGCCCAGCGCCAGCCCCGCGGCGAATGGCAGTTCCCACTGCGCCATGGCGATGGCCACGCCGTAGCTGCCCAATCCATAGAAGACGGAATTGCCGAAGGACGCATAGCCGGCGTATCCGCCGATGATGTTCCAGCCTTGGGCCAGCACCGCCAGCAACAGCGTGTTGATGCCGAACTGCACCAGCACGTCGGAGCCATACCAGGGCACGCCTGCCAGCACGGCCAGCGCCAGCAATGCCAGCAGTACGCGCGGCGTCTTCATGCCGCTCTGCCCAACAGGCCGCTGGGCTTGACCAGCAGCACCAGCACGAGGATGCCGAAGCTGGCCACATCGGCGTAGGTCGGTCCCACGTACAGCGTGGTCAGCGATTCGACGATGCCCAGGAACAGGCCGCCCACCATCACGCCCAGCGGATTGTCCAGTCCGCCGATGATGGAAATGGCGAAGCACTTCGCGGTCAGCGTGGCGCCGATGTAGGGATTGATCTGCGAGACCGTGCCGTACAGGCCGCCGGCCGCGCCTGCCAACGCCAGGCCCAGGCCGAACGTCACCGCATACAGGTGGCGCGGCTCCACGCCATAGAGCCTGGCGGCGACCAGATTCTGCGCGGTGGCGCGGATCGCGCGGCCCAGGCGGCTGTGCAGCAGGAACAGCCACATGCCCAGCGTGATGGCCAGCGCCACGCCAAAGGCGGCCAGCCGCGCCATGGGCAGCGTGACGGGACCCAGCGCATAGCTGTCGCCGGCATAAGGCGGGTTGATGGTGCGGAAGTCGGCCGAGAACGCCAGCTGCGCCAGATAGGTCAGCACGACCTCCAGGCCGAAGGTGATGAGCAGGGTGTTGAACATGGGCGCGCGCACCACCAGGTTGAGCAACCCGCGCTGCAAGGCGTAGCCCAGCAGGAACATCGCCGCCGCCGTCAAGGGCAGGCCCAGGAAGGGATCGACGCCCGCGTCGTTGTACAGATACCAGGACGCGTACGCGCCCAGCATGATGAACGCGCCGTGCGCCAGGTTGACGATGTTCAGCACCCCCCAGACCAGCGCCAGGCCTTGCGCCATCACGGCATACAGCCCGCCGAGCAGTATGCCGTTGACGAGGATTTGCGCGAGCAGATCCATCGTGTCCTCCCGCCGGTCCTAGCGCGCGTTCCAGGCTGGCATCGGATACTTGGGCTGCGTGATGAAGCCCTTGGCGCCGTAGATCTCGGCCAAGCGGTCATCCTGCACCTGGATCACCACCTGAGGCAGGTCGATCTGCCCCTGGGCGTTGAAGGCGACCGGGCCGTACAGGCTGTCGAACCTGATCTTGGCCAAGGCGTCGCGCACCTTCTGCGGATTGGCGCTGCCGGCGCTTTCCATGGCGTAGACCAGCGCTTCGACGTCGGCCACGCCGGACGCCGCGTGATAGTCCGGGTCATAGCCGAACTTGGCCTTGTAGGCGCGGGCGAACTGCTCCGCGTCGCCGAACCAGCGGTCCTTCAAGGCCGCCGAAGGCAGCCATGCCGTCATGCCAAAGGCGTAATCCGCGTCGCGGCCCAGCGCCTTGCGGAAGTCCTCCGACGGCACGCCCACGGTGAAGGAATACATCTTGGGCGCGACGGCCAGGCTCTTGGCCTGGCGCACGAAATTCAGGATCTCGGTTTCGTGTCCGGCCACCAGCACCGCATCCACGTTCTTGCTCTTGATCTGCGACAGCAGCGAGTTGAAGTCGGTGGCGTTGGTGCTGTAGCGCTCGTCCATGGCGATGGGCAGGCCCGCGGATTTCAGCAACGGGCGGGTGCCCTCGGCCACCGAGACGTCGAAGGCGTCATCCGCATACAGCAAGGCCACGCTGGCCGGCGCGGGCTTGAGCATCTTCAGCATTTCCACGGTGCTGCCGAAGTAGTTGCTGGCCGGCGCCAGCGTGCCGAAGATGTACTTGAATTTGCGCGAGAAAATCTGATCCGAGGCGCCGCCGCCCTGGACCATGGGCACCTTGTACTTTTCCGACACCGCCGAGTCGGCCAGCGCGAAATTGCTGGCGAAGGGACCCAGCAACAGATTGGCCTTGTCCTGCGTGACGAGTTGCGTGTACTGCCGCACGCTCAGATTGACGTCCGACTGGTTGTCGTAGATCTTGAGCGCCAGCTTGCGCGTTTCGCCGCCGATCTTCACGCCGCCCGCGGCGTTGATCTGGTCCACCGCCATCTGGTAGGCATCGCGGTAGTAGCGGCCGGTGTTGGCGACGGGGCCGGTCAGTTGCACGGACGCGCCCAGCAGGACATCGGGCGCCGGCGCCGCTGCCGCGGCGGCGCTGTACAAGGCCAGCGCCAGGACGGGCAGGGCGAGCAATAGTCTCCGAGACATGATGATGTCTCCTGCAAGTTCCTATGCGGTCCATTTTCTGCCCATGCGTTTACGTCTACCTGAACCTCGGCAGGGGTCGGCGCTGGTTACATATTCTGACTAAGCTGATCAAATGAAACAGCGTTCCACCGCAAGCCGATTTGGTTGTACATATGGCAAGGGCCTGGAGAGGCCCTGACTGTCGCATTGGGCGGCATGACCCTCGATGCCCGACAGGCAGATAGAAGACAAATAAACCCGAGGAGGAGTCAATGCGTATGTTCAATCGCAGGGCCGCGGCATTCCTGGCGAGCGGGCTCATGGCAGTGCTGGCAGGCTGCGCGTCGCCCGGAGGCAAAAAAGAAACCGTCGATATGAAGGGGCTGTCCCAGCCCGTGGAGATCGTGCGCGACCGCCACGGGGTGTCCCACATCTACGCGCAGAACCAGGACGACCTGTTCTTCGCCCAAGGCTTCAACGCGGCGCGCGACCGCCTCTGGCAGCTCGACCTCTGGCGCCGCCAGGGCGAGGGCAAGATGGCCGAACAGTTCGGCCCGCGCTTTGTCGAGCAGGACCGCGCCGCGCGCCTGTTCCTGTACCGCGGCGATATGCAGGCCGAATTCGCCAGCTACCATCCGCAGGGCAAGGCGATCCTCACGTCCTTCGCGGCGGGCATCAATGCCTATATTGATTGGGTCAAGGCCAATCCCGAACAGATGCCGCCGGAATTCAAGCTGACCGGCACCGAACCCGGCTATTGGAGCCCCGAGACCTCGCTCATCCGCATCTACGGCCTGACCCGCAACCTCAGCGAAGAGGTGCGGATGGCGCAACGCGTCGCGGCGCTGGGCCTGAACGCCGTGCAGGGACTCAGCACCTTCGAGCCGCCCCTGGCGCTGCAGGTGCCAGCTGGACTGGACGTGCGCGACGTCGACAGCAAGGTCCTGGTGGACTACAACCTGGCGCGCAACGGCCAGAAATTCGTCGCTGCCGACTTCCCGCGCAGCCCGCTCGCGGCCGCGGAGCGCGAAAAGCTCGCGCAGGAATTGTCCGCCAACCTGCTGGCGTCGCTGGATCCTGCGTTCGACCCCATGGCGACCCGCTACGAGAGCAACAACTGGACCATAGCCGGGCAGCATACGGCCAGCGGCAAGCCCATCCTCGCGGGCGATCCGCACCGGTCCATCACCATGCCATCGCTGCGCTACATGGTGCACCTGAACGCGCCGGGCTGGAACGTGATCGGCGCCGGTGAACCGGCGCTGCCGGGCGTGTCCATGGGCCACAACGACCGCATCGCTTTCGGACTGACGATCTTCGCCTTCGGCGACGAGGAAGACCTGTACGTCTACGACACCAACCCCGCCAAACCGGACGAGTATCGCTACAACGGCCGCTGGGAAAAGATGCGGCAGGTGGACGAGTCGATCCCCGTGCGCGGGCAGTCCGCCGCGGTGCGCCAGCTGAAGTTCACCCGCCACGGCCCGGTGATTTACGTGGATCCGGTGAAGCGCAAGGCCTATGCCTTGCGCGCGGCCTACCTGGAATTCCCCGGAACCGCGGCCTATCTTGCCAGCCTGCGGCTGAACCAGGCGCAGAACTGGAACGAGTTCGTCGCCGGCATGGAGAAGCACTACACCCCCAGCGAGAACATGGTGTACGCCGACGTGGACGGCAACATCGGCTGGTTTGGCGGCAGCATCGCGCCGATACGCCCGCGCGCGGATTGGTCCGGGATGCTGCCGGTGCCGGGCAATGGCGAGTTCGAATGGCGCGGCGTGCTGCCCGGCAGCGCGCTGCCCCGCGCCTACAATCCGCCCGAAGGCTATATCGCCACCGCCAACGAATACAACCTGCCGGCCGATTACCGCTATAAGGACATGTCGGCGCGAACCTGGGCCGAACCCTACCGCGTGCAGCGCATACGCGAGGTGCTGGCCGACAGCAAGGGGCAGACGGTGCAGAGTTCGCAGGCGCTGCAGTACGACAACCTGTCCATTCCGGCGCGCACGCTGACGGGCTACGCGAAGTCGTTGAATTCGGCCGATCCCGCGACGTCGCAGGCCTTGAGCATGCTGAAGGACTGGGATGCCCGCGTGGGAACGGAATCGCGCGCGGCGACCGTCTACGAGTTCTGGCTGCCCGAGGTCGTCAAGCGCGTGACTGAACTCTACGTGCCGGCCAACGGCCGCGCCGCCTTCGGCAATCTGTCCACCGCGAAAACGCTGGAGAAGCTGGCCACGCCGGACAGCGCCTTCGGCGCGCAGCCGCAGCAGGGCCGCGACGCGCTGCTGCTGCAGGCGCTGAACGACGGCCTGCAGAAACTGCGCGCCAAGCTGGGACCGGATTCCTCGCAATGGCAGTGGGGCAAGCTGCACCACATCCAGTTCGAGCACAGCCTGGCCGGCCTGTTGCCCGAGGCCACTGCCAATGCCTACGGCACGCCGCGCTATCCGGTCAGCGGCGACAACGACACCGTGCACCGCGCCACGTTCCGCGCCAGCGACTTCCGCCAGACCAGCGGCGCGTCGTACCGCCAGGTGATCGACGTGGCCGACTGGGACAACTCGCGCATGCAGAACGTGCCGGGACAATCCGCCGACCCGCGCAGCCCGTACTACCAGAACCTGCTCAAGGACTGGGCTACCGGCGAGTACTTCCCCATGGCGTTCAGCCGCGCCAAGGTGGATAGCGAGAAGGCCGGCACCCTGAATCTGCGGCCGGCTCAGCGCTGATTCAGGCCAGGCCTCCCGTGGAGCGCCGTTCGATCAGCGTGGCCTGGGGGTGATCGAACGGCGTGCAAACGCAGGCAGGCGAGAGTTATGCAACCTGAACTTTCCGCCTGCGGTCGCGCATGGGTGCGGCAGGCATGCCTTGCGCGGCTGAATTGACAAGGGTGCTTACCGACGGTTGCGGGCGCGGCGGGCCTGGCGCAGTTAAGGTTTCGGGGTCGTACGGAATTCCCGATCCAGGAGACTGAGGCCTCATGCATTCCACGCAATCCTACAAGACCGTTGTTCCACGCCAGCCTGCGAGCCGCTCGCCGATGGGCTGGTTGCAGGAGCGCACGCAGTTCGTCCGGGCGCTGCTGTCCAATCCCGCGGCCATAGGCGCGGTGGCGCCATCCGGCCCGGCGTTGGCCGCGGCCATTACCGCTTGCATTCCGCCCGGCGCGGGCAAAGTCCTGGAACTGGGCTGCGGCACGGGCGTCTTCACCCGCGAAATGTTGCGCCGGGGCGTGGACCCGGCCAATCTGGTGCTGGTCGAACAGGACATGGCCATGAGCAGCAGCTTGCAGGCGCAGTTTCCGGAGGCGGCGGTGCTACGGGTGCCGGCGCAGGATCTCTGCCGCAAGCGCCATCCCGAAATGGATGGGATCGGCGCCGCCATCTGCGGCCTGCCGTTGCGCAATATGAGCCAGGCGCATCACCAGCAACTGCTGGCCGCCGTATTCGACGCGCTGCCGGCAGAGGGCTCGATGGCCCTTTTCACCTATGGGGTGCGCTGTCCGATATCCGCCAGCGTGCTGGAGGCCTGCGGCTTGATGGCCAGCAAAGTCAGGTTTGTGCCGCTGAACCTGCCGCCGGCTTCGGTCTACCGCCTGGTCCGGCAGGCGTAGGCGGCTGGCCTATCCAAACGGGCTAGGGCAGGGTATTGCAAATAACTAATTGACACGAAAAGATCGCTCAACCAACATCGCAGTCATAACTATTGGCGGCCTGGGACACGTGCGTGCGGGGTAAACAGCCACGTCGTAGCAGGCCGGCAGGGTTCTGGAACACCAACGATTCCGGACCCCAACGAGGAGACTGCAATGCGTTCATCCCTGATCGAGAGCGCGGCGCGACGGCGCCTGTTGGCTGGCGGCGCCAGCGCCCTGGCCGCAGCAGGCCTGGGACGCGCGGCATTGGCCGCCGAGCAGAAAGCCGCGCCAGCCGCGGCTGCCGCACCGGCGCCGGCATCTGCCGCCAAGCCGCTGCCGGCTTATGCGGCCTGGAAGCAACCCGATGCGATGATCGTGCACAGCGCCAACACCATAGAGACGCGGCGCGAGGCATTCGGCAACGGGGTGGTCACGCCGCTGCGCCAACTCTACGTGCGCAACAATCTGCCGCCGCCTGACGAGTCCATCGTCGCCGACCGGGACGCATGGGTCGTCGAAATCGCCGGAGTGGCCAAACCGATGTCGTTGAGCGTGGGGCAATTGAAGACCATGGGCTTGCAGACTTTGGCCATGGTCTTGCAGTGTTCCGGCAACGGCCGCGGCTATTTCCCGAACAAGCCCAGCGGCACGCCCTGGCAGGTCGGCGCGGCCGGTTGCGTGATCTGGAGCGGCTTGCCGGTCAGCGTGCTGGTCGAGCACTGCGGCGGCATGGAGGCGGCGGCCGTGTTCATGACCGGAACCGGCGGCGAGAAGCTGCCTGACGGCCTGGATCCGAACATGGTCATGGTTGAACGTTCCGTGCCCAAGGAAGCGATGCGGGATGCGCTTCTGGCGTGGGAGCTGAACGGCGAGCCGATCCCGCTGGCCCATGGCGGTCCCTTGCGCCTGATCGTGCCGGGCTACACGGGCGTGAACAGCGTCAAATACATCAAGCGACTGGCCTTCACCGAAAAGGAAAGCGCGGCCGCGATCCAGCAGACCGGCTATCGCCTGGCGCCGCCGGGCCAAAAGGGAGACCCCAGCCAGCCCTCGGTCTGGGCCATGGGCGTGAAGTCGTGGATCAATACGCCCAATCCGGCCGCCTCCACCTTGAAGGCCGGGCGCGTCGTGGTGCAAGGCGTGGCTTTTGGCGGCACCAACGGCATCAAGCTGGTCGAGGTTTCGATCGACGGCGGCAAAAACTGGCAGAAAGCGGAACTGGTCGGCCCGGATCTGGGGCGTTATGCGTGGCGCCAGTTCGCATTGCCGGTGGAACTGACGGCCGGCGAACATGTGCTCGTCAGCCGCGCGACCGATACCGAAGGCCGGGTGCAGGAAGAAGAACGTCCGCAGAATTCCGGCGGATACATCAATAGCAGTTGGCGCGATCATGCCGTGGCCGTGGTGGCCAAGGCATGAGGGAAACCGCGCTGGCGTCACCCAGGAAGCGCGCATTTGGCGCCGGATTATTGATCGCCTGCCTGCATGCCGGCGTGTTGGCAGCCGACCCCGACATGGAGGCGGGCCGCGCCTTGTTCGTCGGCGCGACGCCAGCCTGTGCGATATGCCATACCCTGAACGACGCCCAGTCCAGCGGCGCCATCGGCCCCAAGCTCGATGAGCTCAAGCCCGACGCGGCGCGCGTGGAAACGGCCATCCGCAACGGCATCGGCCAGATGCCGGCTTATACGAGCTTGTCGGATAAGGAAATCGAGGTGTTGGCGGCGTATGTGGCCAAGGCTACCGGCGCGCAGCAGTGAGCGCGGCGCCGTGCGCCAGTATCTAGCGCGCTGCGCACGCGTCTGGCGCGGGGCGATACTGGAACCGGCAGGCTGAGATGCCTGCGGCCATGAGCGGGGGCCGCGCCGCAGCCGGCGGCTCGGCCTGCTCATGGTTTAGAAATCGATGGATGCCGACAGCAGCACCGACCTGGGCGAGCCCAGGCGCAGATACCCCTCGGATGCCGACGACCAGTAATCCTTGCCGAATACGTTGTTGACCGTGGCGCGCAGCGTGACGGGGTGATCGAAGGCGCGGGTGGCGTAGCGCATGCCCAGGTCCCACCGGGTCCAGCCCGGGATGCGGCGGCTGTTTTCCAGGTTCTGGTACTGCCAACTGGTCGACAGGGCGCGTGCGCTCAAGGTAAGCCCGGGCGCAAACGAGGGATCCCATTCCATGCCGATATTGGCCATCCAACGCGGCACGCCCACGGCGCTGTTGCCATCGGTTTGGGGCTTGGCGGTGCGGATCATCGTCGGCTGGATGTAGGTGACGCCGCCCAACAGGCGCACGCCGCGCGCCAGTTCGCCATAGGCGTTGAATTCCACGCCGCGGTTGCGCTGTTCGCCGCTCATGTCGTAGCGGGTCACGCCGTTATCGACAGTCGTCAGGCCGGAGGGCTGCTTGATCTGGAACAGGCCCAGCGTGGTCGTGAGCGTACCGAAATCGACCTTTACCCCAGCTTCGATCTGCTTGGTCTTGATGGGCGCGAAGATCTCGCCTGCGTTCGAGGCTCCAGCCGGAGCGATGGGGCCCGCTGTCAGGCCTTCTATGTAGTTGGCGTACAGCGAGACATCGGTCCATGGCTTGACCACCAGGCCGAAGGCCGGCGTGACGGCCGATTCGTCGTAGCTGGAAGTCTCCCGGCCGGTGGTGTAGCTGTAGTTCGTCGCCTTCACTGTCTGGTAGCGCAGGCCAGCTGTGAATTGAACCCGGTCATCGGCAAAGGAGAGGGTGTCGGCCAGCGCGACAGTCGGCAGCTTCAGCAGGGAAGTGCGCGGCGGCGAGCTGGATAGGCCGTCGATCGACGGTTTGGGGATGTCGGCAGGATCGTACAGATTGGATGGCGACAGGCCGAAAATGTAGTAGTCGTAATAGCCGGCGCGCTGCTCGAACGTGGAGTAGCTCAGACTGGCTTCGTGCTTCACGGGGCCGGTACTGAAATTGCCGCGCGCGCCCCACACGGTGGAAACGTTCTGCTCGTAGCTGGGCCAATAGTACGGGCGCATCAGCAGCTCGCCGGTTGAGCCGACCACTATCGGGTCGGCGTACAGGTAGCGATTGTTGCTGCGCCGGTAGCCTACGCCGCCGAATACGGTCAAATGCGGGGCCAGGTCGTACTCGGCGTGCAACACGCCATAGTTGTCGCGCGACTTGGCATAGCCCCAGTCAGGGGAGTAGCCCTTGGAAGCATCTGGCGGGCGCGGCACGGGCAGGCTGTCGCCGAAGATCAGCACGCCCGAATCGCCGGGCGCGTCGATGTTGTTGGTCTGGTGGCCGGCGTCCAGCGATACGCGCAGCCGTTCGCCGCGGTAATCCAGGCCGACCACCGCCACGACGAGCTGGTTGGATTGGTTCTGCACCGCCGTATCGCCGTCGCGGTATGACCCGTTGAAACGGAAGCCGAATTCCTGGTTCTCGCCGAAGCGCCGTCCGATGTCGACCATGCCGCCAAATCGGGAGTCGGACTGATAAGTTGTTGTCAGCTGGGTCAATGGGTCGTCGCCGGCGCGCTTGGGGACGACGTTGATGCCGCCGCCCACGCTGCCACGGGGGCTCATGCCGTTCAGCAGGGCGGTCGGACCCTTGAGCACTTCCACGCGCTCGACGCCATCCAGCGCGATGGTGCGCAGCGGCAGCATGCCGTACAAGCCGTTGAACGATACATCCTGGTTGCGCACCGGAAAACCGCGGATCTGGAATTCGTCGCCGGTTCCGGCGACCGAGCCTTGCCCGTCGTTGACCGTGCGCACCGACGCGTCGTTCGCCAGCACGTCGGCGATGGAGTTGGCCTGCTGATTCTGGATCAGTTCAGCGGTGTAGCTGGCGATATTGAACGGCGTGTCCATCGCATCGCGTTCGCCCAGCAGGCCGACCCGGCCGCCGCGCGCGACCTGGCCGCCGGCGTAGGGTTCGGGCAGTTGGGAGCTTCCCATTACCTGCACCGGCGCCAATGTAGTCACCGCCGGAGTCTGCGCGGCGCCGGTCACCGCGTACCCGCCGCCAGGCGTGGACGCGGCGGACAGGCCGGATCCCAGCAACAGCCGGGACAACGCTTCCCGGACCGTCATGCGGCCGGCCACTGCCGGCGCCTGTTGCGCGGCAATGTGGGCGCCGCCGGCCATGATGGGGGTGCCGGTCTGGCGTGAAAGCATGGTGAGCGCCGTGTTCAGCGACTGCGCAGGCACATCGATGGCATGGAGCTGTTCCGGCGCTGTCTGGGCCTGGTTTACGGCGGGTACGGCGGCCAGCGCCATGGCCATGCCGCCCGACAGCGCCAGGCCCAGCGCGGAACGGCCCAGGAATGGCCGGCAAATACCGGATTGGTGCATTTCAACTCCGTCTATCGAGAAATCCGCCGCCCCGATGGCGGCCTTATCGATACAGAAGACGGATGAGGCGCGAAAATGGAGACACCCAGCCGGGAAAAATCAGCGCAGCCGCAGTACGACATCGCCGTTCGGACGGGATTCCGCGCGTAGCGGGAGGATCGCTTCAAGCAGATTCGCCGCGTTGTCGGCGTCGGCGCTGCGAAAGCGCCCGGTCAGGCGCAGCGCGTTGACCTTCGGATCGGCAGTCCTGAGCGGGCGCTCGCGGAAGGCGTTGATGGCAGGCAGGGCCTCGTCCAGACGTAGGTTGTCGAACCATAGCCAGCCATTGCGCCAGGCGGCGATGCTGTCAGGATCGATGCGCCGGACGGCATCCACTTTGCCGTTACGCCAGTTGACGGCGGTGTCGGCGTGCAGATCCAGGGCGGGGCCACTGCGCGCCAGGCTGTACCAACGGACATCGGGCAGAGCAGGGCGGAAGCGCACATGGCCTTCTTCCACGGCCACGGAGACTGCGCCGCCACGGTCGCTGACGCTGAACACCGTGCCCACGACCTCGACCTCGCCGCCGCGGGTGCGGACGAGGAATGGGCGGCTAGCGTCGGCGGCGACCGTGAACAGCGCTTCGCCCTGGGTCAGTTCCACCAGGCGTTCGTGGCGGTAGAGACTGACCGCGAGGCGCGTGCCCGGACTCAGGTCGATGCGGGTGGCCGGGCCGCCGTCATCGCGTTGATCGGGTACCTGCGCCTGCGATAGTTGGCGGGAGCCGGTTTCGTGGGATGCCTGGTACAGCGGCTGCCGCCGGTACCAGCCCGCGCCGAACAAGGCGGTACAGGCGCCCGCGGCAGTCCAGCCCAGCAGCGCACGGCGAGGCAACTGGCGATCCGAGGCAAGGATGAGGTCCTCCTGGTCGAACTGCGTGCGCATTTCCGGCGCCATGGCGGCAAGCAGTTGCCAGCGCCGGAAGGCTTCGAGGTACGCGGCCTCGTGCTGCGGCGTACGTGCGCGCCAAGCGGTCAGCCGGGAAGCCGCCTGGCGCGCGGCGCGTTCGGTTGCGACTTCAGCAGTAGCGATCAGGCTCAGGGCCTGGTCGATGAGCGCCTCGTCGAGGATCTGCGGCATGATGTCAGTCGCTCGCGCCCGTGACGTGAGCGCTCCCGCGTTCCCGGCCGCCGCGGACTTCAGATTCCAGGTACAGGTTGCGCAACGCGTGCGAACAATCCAGGGTCGCGCGCACCAGATGCTTGGCAACCGCCGCTTCCGTGATACCCAGCTTTGCCGAGATTTCGGCGCGGCTGTAGCCGTAGGCGCGGAACAGCAGAAAGACTTGCATCCGCCGCGCGGGCAGAGACGCCAGCACCGCGGCTACGCGCTCGACCATCTGGCGCTGCGACACGACTTGCTCGGCGGACGGCGCCATCGCTTCGGCTTCCAGCGGTCCATGCAGGGCCTGCCAGTTCTGCGCGACCTTGCGGCGGCGCGCCTCATCGATGCAGAGATTGTGCGCGACGCGGAACAGCAGGCCGCGCAAGGATTCGATCGCGGGGCCGTTCTTTCGTGCCTGGTCCAGACCGTTGGCGTAAACGCGCTCGAAGCTTGCCTGGGCAATGTCGGCGGCGTCGTCCGGGTTCCGCAATTGGTAGTTCAGATGCCGCTGCAGGTCGCGGTGATGGCCAAGCAATTCGTCGACGAATCCGCGTACCGTCGAGGTGGCTGCGGGCTGTTTGAGGGAACGGGTTGGGGAGGATGCGGACATCGGGGCTGGAGAAAAAGCGGCTTCGGCCAGGGACACTCAGTCATGGTTATTTTCAATAATGATTCCTATTATTGTTAATAAGGTAGTGGGCCGCAAGCAATCGTTTACCCGGCGGGCCATACGCATGCTTGGTGCCCAGAGGAAAGGGCGCATGCGATGTTCCAAAAACCGGGTTCTTCGGACATTGACGTCGTATGCGGGTCTTGCGTGGATCAAGAGGCCGGGTTGGCCGCCCCTTCCAGAAAGAGCTTCTGCACCATCGACGCCATCCCTAGCGGCGCGATTTCCCCGCGCTGCGCGGCATCCATCGCCGCATACAACAGATAGTCGTACGCCCTGACCAGCCACAGTGAAGGCACGTCTATGCGGAAGACGCCCGCCTTCTGGCCGTTCAGGAAGAAGGTCTCCAGCGCTTCCCCGTAGAACGACGGTATCGGTACGTTGGCGTCCTCGGTTCGCGCATCGATCACGCGGATCCACTCGGCGTGGTTCCAGAACAGGTAGTACTCCCGGCCCTGGACCACCGCTTCGGTCAGGCGCTGCAGCGCCGCCGCATGGGGTGGCGTCTCCAGGTCCGCCCGGGCCAGCGCATCCTGCAGGTGTTGGGTGGCCCGCTCCATGAGCAGGTCGATGACCCCCTCGCGGGTGGGCGATATCCGGTACAGCGTGGCCTTGCTGATCCCGGCGCTGCGCGCCAGCTGCTGCAGGTTCGCCCTGGGCTGTTGCGAGACGGACAGGGCCAATGCGCGAGCGAGTTTGTCGTCGAGGCCTTCAGACATGGGAGTTCTCCTGGCGACCGATGTTGATGAGTCTTTTTGAATTCAGTTGTGGTGAAAAACACACGCATAAAGTCTACTACGGATCTAAAGAGTCTAATCAATTTCGAATGAATCGATATTGACTCATTTAAATCCAATAAGTACTATCGGGTCCTCGATCGCCTCAGCCTGAGGCGGCAATGGATGTCAGAGGACTACATGACCCGATTCAGAGCCAGCGCCGTGGCGCTATGCCTACTCGCCGTTCTCGCCGGGTGCGGCAAGCCGGAACCGCAAGCGGCGCAGGTGCCGCCCATCGAAGTGGCGCCGCTGGTCATTGCTCCCCGGCCTCAGGCGATCATGGTCGACCTGCCCGGGCGGATTTCGCCCGTGCGCGTGGCCGAAGTGCGCGCCCGGGTGGCGGGCATCGTCCAGAAGCGGCACTTCGAGGAAGGGGCCACAGTCAAGGAGGGCGATCTGCTGTTCACGATCGAGCCGGCGCCGTTGGATGCCGCGCTGGGGCGCGCACGAGCAGCGCTGGCGCGGGCCCAGGCCCAGGTCAAGCAGGCCCAGGCCCTGGTCAGCCGTTACCAGCCGCTGGTGAAGATCGAGGCCGTCAGCCGCCAGGAATATGACGACGCAGTGGCCGCGCTTCAGACTGCGCAGGCCAATCAGCAGTCGGCCCAGGCGGACGTCAAGACCGCGCAGCTGGATCTGGGCTACGCCAGCGTGCGCGCGCCCATCTCGGGCCGCATCGGCCGCGGCCTGGTGACCGAAGGCAGCCTGGTCGGGCAGGGCGAATCGACGCCCATGGCGCTGATCCAGCAGATCGATCCCATCTATGCGGACTTCCGGCAGCCCGTGAATGCGGTGCTCAAGCTGCGCGAGGCCGCCGCGGGCGGCCAGATGCAGGCGGGCGGGCAGGGCGAATCGGCGGTGAGCGTGCGCGTCGACGGCACGAACTACACGGCCCAGGGCAAGCTCCTGTTCTCCGACGTCTCCGTGGATCCGGGCACGGGCCAGGTGTTGCTGCGCGGCGAGTTCAGCAATCCCGACGGATTGCTGCTGCCGGGCATGTACGTGCGCGTCAGCGCGGAGCAGGGCAGGGACCAGAACGCGATCTTTGTGCCCCAGCGCGCCGTGATGCGCGGCGCCGACGGCCAGGCCAAGTTGTTGCTGGTGTCGGCCGAGGGCCAGGCAGAGGAGCGCGCGGTGCAGACCGGCGCGATGCAGGGTATGGAGTGGCAGATTACGCAGGGGTTGGCGGCGGGCGACAAGGTCATCGTGGACGGCGCCGCCAAGATCCCCGCCGGCACGCCCGTGACCGTCAAACAACCTTGAGCCCGGACGGATCACATCATGCCGAACTTCTTCATCCAGCGGCCCAACTTCGCGTTGGTCATCGCGATCTTCATTTCCCTGGCGGGCCTGCTTGCCATCTTTGCGCTGCCGGTGGCCCAATACCCCAGCGTTGCGCCGCCACAGGTCATCATCAAGGCGACCTATCCGGGCGCATCCGCCGAAGTCATCAATAACACCGTCATCAGCCTGATCGAGGAAGAGCTCAACGGCGCCAAGGGCCTGCTGTACTACGAGTCGCAGAGCAACAGCTCGGGCGTGGCGGAAACCACGGTGACTTTCGAGCCGGGCACCAACCCCGACCTGGCGCAGGTGGACGTGCAGAACCGCATCAAGCGGGTGGAGTCGCGCCTGCCCCAGGCGGTCATCCAGCAGGGCCTGCAGCTCGAGCAGGCCAGTTCCAGCTTCTTGCTGATCTACGCGCTGACGTACAAGGACGCCGGCAAGGACCAGGTGGGCCTCGCTGACTACGCCGCCCGCAACATCAACAACGAAATCCGGCGCGTGCCCGGCGTGGGCCGGGTGCAGATGTTCGCGGCCGAACGGGCGCTGCGCATCTGGATCGATCCGGCCAAGCTGGTTGGCTACGGCTTGTCGGTAGATGAGGTCAACAAGGCCATCGCCGCGCAGAACGTCCAGGTTTCGGGCGGCTCCACGGGTGAACAGCCCAGTCCGGCGACGCAGGAAATCACCGCGAGCATCATGGTTCAGGGCCAGCTCACGAGCATCCCGGAGTTCGAAGGCATCGTGCTGCGCGCCAATCCGGACGGTTCCACGGTGCGGCTGGGCGACGTCGCCCGCATCGAGCTGGGACGCCAGGACTACCGCCTGTCCAGCCGCCTGAACGGCCAACCGGCGGCGGCCATGGGCGTGCAGCTCGCGCCCGGCGCCAATGCGCTGGAAACCGCCAAGGGCATCAAGTCGCGCCTGGCCGAGCTGTCCAAGAATTTCCCCAGCGACATTGAGTACAGCGTGCCGTTCGACACCTCGATCTTCGTCGAGGTGGCCATCTCCAAGGTGTTGATGACCCTGGCCGAGGCCGTGGTCCTGGTGTTCCTGGTAATGCTGTTGTTCCTGCAGAACTTCCGCTACACCCTGATCCCGACCATCGTCGTGCCCATCTGCCTGCTGGGCACGCTGGCGGTGATGCTGCCGCTGGGCTTCTCCGTCAACATGATGACCATGTTCGGCATGGTGCTGGCGATCGGCATCCTGGTGGACGATGCCATCGTGGTGGTCGAGAACGTTGAACGGCTGATGGCCGACGAGGGCTTGTCGCCGAAGGAGGCGACCATCAAGGCCATGGGGCAGATCAGCGGCGCGATCGTGGGCATTACGCTGGTGCTGGCGGCGGTGTTCCTGCCGCTGGCCTTCATGACGGGCTCCGTTGGCGTGATCTACCGCCAATTCTCGGTGTCGCTGGCGGTGTCCATCCTGTTCTCGGGCTTCCTGGCACTGACCCTGACGCCGGCGCTCAGCATCCTGTTGCTCAAGCCGATCGAGAAAGGGCACCACGAGAAGAAGGGCTTCTTCGGCTGGTTCAACCGCGTGTTCGCGCGCATGACCGAGCGCTATTCGGCCACCAATGCCCGCCTGCTGGCCCGCACCGGCCGCATGATGGTGCTGTATGTCGTTCTGGTGGGTGCGCTGGGCTACGTCTATACGAGCCTGCCGTCGGCCTTCCTGCCGACCGAAGACCAGGGCTATATGAACACGGACGTGCAGTTGCCGCCGGGCGCCACGCTGTCGCGCACGCTGGAAACGACCCAGCAGCTGGAAGGCTACCTGGACACGCGCCCGGCGGTATCGGACGTGCTGACACTGCAAGGCTTCAGCTTTTCCGGCCAGGGCCAGAACGCGGGCCTGGGCTTCGTGATGTTCAAGGATTGGGCCCAGCGCGGCAAGAGCGAGTCGGCCATGGCCGAGGCGGACCAGGCCAACCAGGCCCTCGCGGGCGTTCCCGACGGCGTGCTGTTTTCGGTGGTGCCGCCGTCGGTGGAAGGCATGGGCAATTCCTCGGGCTTTGCGCTGCGCTTGCAAGACCGCGCGGGCCTGGGCCGGGAAGCCTTGCTGTCGGCGACTGAGGCCCTGATGAAAAAGGTGTACGAGAATCCCAAGGTCTTCTCCTACATCCTGATCGAGGGGCTATCCGACGCGCCCGAGCTGGACCTGCGCATCGACCGCAGCAAGGCCGAGGCCCTGGGCGTGTCGTTCGACGCCATCAACTCGGCGCTATCCACCGCGTTCGGCTCGGCGCTGGTCAACGAGTTTCCCAACCAGGGCCGCATGCAGCGCGTCATCGTGCAGGCCCAGCCCGAAAGCCGCGATACGCCGGAATCGGTGGCCAAGCTCAACGTCCTCAACCGTGCAGGCGAACTGGTGCCGCTGGAGTCCTTCAGCGAGATCGGCTGGAAGCACGGCCCGGTCCAGTTGATCCGCTACAACGGCTACCCCAGCATCAAGCTCATCGGCGATGCCGCGCCGGGCGGCAGCACGGGCGAGGCGATGAAGGAAGTCGAACGCCTGATTTCGGAATTGCCTGCCGGCATCGGCTTCGAGTGGACCGGCCTGTCGTTCCAGGAAAAGGCCACGGGTTCGCAAGCCCCCATGCTGCTGGCGCTGGCGCTGCTGGTGGTGTTCCTGGTGCTGGTCGCGCTGTACGAAAGCTGGAAGATCCCCGCGTCGGTGCTGCTGATCGTGCCGGTAGGCGCGCTGGGCGCGGTGGCGGCGGTGATCGTGGCCGGCTTGCCCAACGACGTGTATTTCAAGGTGGGGCTGGTGACCATCATCGGCCTGGCGGCCAAGAACGCGATCCTGATCATCGAGTTCGCCAAGGACCTGCATGAGCAAGGCCGCTCGCTCAAGGAGGCCGCGATCGAGGCCGCGCGGCTGCGGTTCCGTCCCATCGTGATGACCTCGGTCGCCTTCATCCTGGGCGTGGTGCCGCTGGTCATCGCAACGGGAGCGGGCGCCACCAGCCAGCGCGCCATCGGCACGGGCGTGCTGGGCGGCATGCTCAGCGCCACCATCCTGGGCGTGCTGTTCGTACCCGTGTTCTTCGTCTGGACGCTATCCGTGTTCAAGCGCCGCAAGGCGCAGCCCGCGCCCGGCCAATTGGCGACCAACCAAGCAGGTGAAAAGTGAAAGCGATGAGCCTTACCCTCATGCGGTTCAAGCCGCTGGCCGCGGCCGCCGCCGTCGTGGCAATACTGTCGGGCTGCGCGCTGGCGCCGACTTATGAGCGCCCCGCGTCCCCCGTCGCCCAGCAGTGGGGCGCCGAAGGCCAGGCGGACTTCGCGTCCGAACCGGGCTCGGCCGCCGCCACCCTGGACTGGCGCGGCTTCGTGACCGACCCGTCGCTGCGTGGACTGATCGAAACTGCGCTGGCCAATAACCGGGACTTGCGCCGCGCCTTGCTCAATGTGGAAGCGGCGCGCGCCATGTACCGCGTGCAGCGGTCCGAGCAGCTGCCGTCAATCGGCGCCCAGGCCAGCGGCTCGCGTCAGCATAATCCAGCGGATCTGAATACCAATGGCACGTCCGGCGAGCAGAGCGAATGGCGCGCCGGCGTGGGCATCACGGCTTTCGAGCTGGACCTGTTCGGCCGCGTGCGCAGCCTGTCGGAGGCGGCGCTGCAAGAGTATCTGGCCACCGAGAACGGCGCCCGCAGCGCCCGCATCAGCCTGATCGCGGAAGTGATAGAGGCCTACCTGACACGCGAAGGCGCGCGCCAGCGCGGCCTGCATACCGAGCGGACGCTGGCATCGCGTGAGCAGTCCTTGCAACTGATCGCCCGGCGCCGCGCCGAAGGCGTTGGTAGCGCCCTGGATTATGAGCAGGCGAAGGGCCTGGCGGACCAGGCGCGCGCCGATCTGGCGCGCATGGAGCGGCAGTACCGGCAGTCGACCAATGCGCTGACGTTGTTGGCAGGAATCAGCGACATGAGTCCGTACCTGGCTCCCAACGACGGCGCCGCGCCCATGCTGGTGCAGCAACTGCGTGCGGGTGTGCCGTCCGAGCTGCTGACCAACCGGCCGGACATCCTCGCCGCCGAGCATCGCTTGCAGGCACGTAACGCCGACATAGGCGCCGCGCGCGCGGCATTTTTCCCCCGGATTTCCTTGACCGGCATGTTCGGTAGCGCCAGTTCTGACCTGTCGGATCTGTTTTCGGGTGGTCAGCGGGCCTGGTCCTTCGCGCCACAAATCACGCTGCCGATCTTCGACGGCGGCCGCAACCAGGCCAACCTGGATTTGGCCCGGGTCCGCAAGGAAGCGGCGGTGGCCGAATACGAACAGTCCATCCAGACCGCGTTCCGCGAGGTCATGGACGGGCTGGCCGCGACCGACACCTTGCGCAGGCAGGAGGACGCGCTGCGCGCGCAGACCGACAGCAGCCAGGCCGCGCTGCGCCTGTCCGAGGCGCGCTATCGCGGCGGCGTGGACAACTATCTGCGCTACCTGGATGCGCAGCGCAGCGACTTCGCCAACCAGATTGCGCTGATCGAAGTGCGTACCGAGCGCCAGATCGCCTTGGCCTCGTTGTTTCGCGCGCTGGGCGGCGGCTGGCGCGGTGATGAGGTGGCCGGAAAGTAGGGCGGCCATCTTGCGGCGGCCGGTCCTGGCGGCGGGCCGCAATCATGAAAGGTGGTTCCTGGATTCTCTGTGACGACGATGCTGTTTCTATCCGCCAGCTACTTGCTGATCTACGCCAACATCGCTGCCGCGCTTCGTTGCGCAGCCGGACCGTTGGACGGCCGTTCGGCGCTACGGGGCGCCGGGCACGCGACGGCGGGCTGCGCGGCACTGGTGGGGCTGCTATTGGGAACTGAGGTCATGGGTCCTGCGACCTGGAATGGGCCGTATGTGGAGACGCGGAACTGGTCTCCCGCCGCCTATTTCGTCTCCGGATTGCTGAGCATGGCGCTCCTGGTCGCTGCGAAGCCGTTGCAGGCGCGCGCGGAACGCGTGCGTGGCGTGGCGGCTCTCAGGACAGGAGTCTTGTGGTTGACGGCGGTGGCGGGCCTGTACGTTTGCCTGGCCGTCCTGGACCATGCGTACTTCTTTCGTGATCCCGCGATGACCCGCCGCGTCAGGCCCGAAGCGGCCGAGGCAGGGTTGGAGTGCGTGGGCGATAGCTTGCTGGTTCGGTTGGAAGGCGACGCGGCGGATTACAGGTGTCCGACCTCGGTGTTGTTCGGCCGGCATTATCGCGAGGTCTTCGCGCCATGGCCGGGCTATGAAGCGGGAGCTAGCGTCCGGCTCAAGCAGCGCGTCGACGCAGGGAGGTGAGGGAAGGGCATCACGCGCTCTGGTCCGAAGCCTCGGCCGAGCGCTTGGGCGGACGCGCCCTGGACAGCTGCACGTTCATGCGCGGCATGGACGGTTCCAGTCCGGCCTGATCCAGCCGGCGCCGCAGGCGCAGGTTGAAGGCGCGCTGGACTTCCCATTGCCGCAGCGGCGCCGTCTTGAAGCGGAAGCGCAGGATGGCCTGGCCGTTGTCGAAGCTTTCAACTCCTTGCTGTTCTATCGGAGACCACAGGAAGGGATAGATCGCCGGATCGGTGCGCAGCTCCATGGCCACCTCGCGGATCAGCGCCTCGGCGTCGTCGATCGGCATGGTGGCCGGCACCGGCCAGCGGAACATGGCGTAGCCGAACTCGCGCGAGTAGTTCTTGATGGTCTTGATCTCGCTGAACGGAATCGTGTGCACCACGCCATCCAGGTCCCGCAGGCGCACGGTGCGGATGGTCAGGCCCTCGACAAACCCAAGGTGATTGCCCACGTCCACGTAGTCATCGATGGAAAGGGAGTTCTCGATGATGATGAACAAGCCCGTGATCAGGTCGGCCACCAGCGATTGCGCGCCGAAGCCGATGGCCAGGCCGATGACGCCGGCGCCAGCCAGCAGCGGCGTGACGTTCATGCCCATGTTGGCCAGCGCGACGATCACGGCAATCACGAAAATCGTGGCGAACAGGATATTGCGAATCAGCGGCAGCATGGTCAGCGCGCGGACATTGGCCCGGTTCTTCCCGCTTGCGCCCAGGGCGTGCTGCAGCGCGGTGTCCGTGAGTATCCAGATCAGCCAGGCCACCAGAAGGGTGCCGACGAAGCTCGCGACCCTGGGGCCGATCGCCGATCCGCTGGTTTCCATGAGCCCGATCAGCGACAGGCCCAGCACGCGCAGGCCGATTTCCAGGAACACCAGCAGGTTGGCGACCCAGAGCACGGTGTAGCCGAAGTATCTGAACTGTCCCAGGTAGGCAGTGCGCCGGTTGGCGGCGCGGCTGGAATTCAGGTAGGCGCGTCGGATGATGGCGCTTGCGGCCATGCCCGCGATGGCCACCAGCGCGCAGAGCAGGGCGCGGCGTATCACCTGATCGCTGTCGTCGGCGGTGGCGAGGGTGGTCACCAGCGAGATGCCGACCAGGATGAGGAATGGGATGAACCACAGCGGACCGATCAGCCGCAACAGTTTGTGCAGCCCCTGGCGCTTGACGCGGCGATCTCTGGGCTGATTGCGGATCAGGTGCGTGACGGGCCGGCGGAACCGCAGGATGAACAGCGCGCTCAGCGTCGCGGCGGCCACGTTGGCCAACAGGCCGGCGAATTGCGCGATGCCCGGTCCGAACACGCCGGTTATCTCAGGATCGTGCAAGGCGTCGCCCAGGGCGGCCAAGCTGCCTATCAGCCAGAGTGGCAAGTCCGCGCGCCGCTGCAGGATGTCGAGCGCCTGGCCGCGGTGCGGGCCGTCCAGCAGGGTCAGGGCGATCAGGCAGAGGGATGAAAACAAGGCGCCGACGAGCAACACGTAGGCGAGCACCAAGGCCCCGAGCCGGCCCACGGAGTCCGGCGTCAGGACGGAAAGAGAGAGCATGATCACGAAGGCGATGGCCCAGGGCGCCAACTGCCGCGCCGCCTGCCAGAGCAGCTGGCGGGTCTTCGGACGGCCGCGCGCCGCGTCCGCCGGCGCCCGACGGCGCTCGAGGCGCCGGCCTATCCAGCGCAGCGCCAGGGCCAGACCGGCCCAGATCGCCAGGACCATCAGGAAATCGGCTATCAGCGTGGGCCACTCGCGCCATGCGGGCAAACCGGTTGCGAGTTCGGCTCGTGCCTGCCGGTACAGCATGCCCCAGCGGGTCAAGGCGCCTTCGGGGCCGTCCAGGCGTCTTTCCAGGCTTTCGGCGGTGTCGCGGATGAGGGCGAGAATGCCGTCTTTTTCGTTCGTCGCACCTGGCTTGGTGGCGTCGCGCAGTTGCTTCAACTGGCCCAGGAGGTCTGCGCGTTGCTTGTCGTTTTCCAGCGTCTGGATGACCTGGTCCAGCGATTGGTTCGGCTCCGTGCGGTCGACGGGCTTGCTGGCAGTCGATCCGGTCAGGCTGGGTAGCGCTGCAGATGAGGCCGGAGGGAAACCCAGGAGCAACGCGAGGAGTATCAGCGGCAGGTACAGGCGGAAATGGCGCAGGGTTGAAACTTGCAAGATCGCCTCGCTGGTGATGATACGGATACGTTTTAGAGGAGTCCCGGATGTGATGCAAGGTTTGGTCTTGCAAGCCGCCGGCAGAGCGATTCCTGGACCGTCAGCTCGGGATTGTGGCGAAGGATGCCAAGCTGTCCGCCAGCGGCTATGGGAAACTCTGCCTGATCTATCTGTAATACGCATAATGTTTATTATGTAAAGTAATAAATCTGGAGAGTAACGGTCCTAACCCCCAGCCCTCGTCGCGTCGGGCGGATTGCCAAGTCAGAATCAAGTAAACCAAGGGTGCGGGCTTCGGACCCGTTGGACCCGCACCCTCGGTTTGTCGTTGCTAATGAGTACGGCCCTAGGTCCGCGGGACGATGACGGCGTCAAGCGCGATGCAGCCGCTACCCTCTGGAAGGACTGCGAGCGGGTTCACGTCGATGGATGAAAGGCCTTCCCGATTGGCGGCGGCAAATTCCGATAGCGCGGCGATGGCGCGGCAAAGCGCCTGGATGTCGGAAGGTTCCGCTCCGCGCGCACCGGCCAACAAAGGCGCGCCCCGTATCTCGGCCACCATGCTGCGAGCCTCGTCCTCGTCTATCGGCGCCAGGCGGAAGCTGACATCCTTCAGGACCTCCACGAACACGCCTCCCAGGCCGAACATCACTACCGGGCCGAAAACCGGATCGATGTGGGCGCCCAGAATGCATTCGACCCCTCCTTTCACCATCGGTGCAACCAGAACGCCATCCAATGCCGCCGTTGGCGCATTGGCGGCCACGGTGGCCATGATCTCGCTGAATGCCGATTCGACGCTCGCGTCGTCGGCGATGGCGAGGCGCACGCCACCTACATCGCTCTTGTGCGCGATGTCCGCCGATGCGATTTTCATGACGACCGGATAGCCCGACCGCCGCGCGGCAGCGACCGCTTCGCGTGGGTTCGCGCATACCGTCGCGCAGACCGTCGGTATGCCGGCGGCCTCGAGCAATGCGAACGATGCCGCTTCGCCCAGACGCTCCGGAAATGCGACGGTCCTGGTACCTGTCCTGCCTGGCAGGCCGCGCGGAGGTCTGCCGTCGCGGCGGGAACACAAGGCGCGAACCATGTGGATGGCGGTGCTAGGGTCGGAAAACACGAGACACCCCAAGGACTCCAGGTCCTGTTTGTTGGCCGGGGCGATCGTACAACTGAGCACAAGCGGCGTGTCAGGATAGGCACTGCGGATATCGCAGACGAACTCGCGCACATGCGGCCAAAGCGCCGGAGATGCGGCGACAGCACCCACGAAGACCACCAGGGAGCCGTACCTCCCCTCGTCCAGCATCAGCCGAGCCGTATACGACAAAAGGTCCATCTCAGACGTGGCTTGCCCGGTGATGTCCACCGGATTGTTCACGCCGGCGAATGGCACTCTGCGCAAGATCGACTGCCTGGCTGCTTTGGGCAGCGGCGACATGGTCAAGCCTGCGATCTGCGCATCGTCCGCCATCAGCGCGCCCACGCCTCCCGACATTGTCAGCAATCCGATGTCCCGGTTCGACGGCAATGCGTCCGCCACGGAAAAGGCGTAGCCCAAATTGAAGAATTCCTCGACGGTGTAAGCGCGGGCCACACCATATTGCTTGAACAAGGCGGAATAGACGGCGTCATCGCCCGCCATGGCCGCTGTATGCGACGCCGCCGCCTGGGCCCCTGACGACGTCCGTCCAACTTTGCAGGCCACGACGGGCTTGCCGGCGGCGTATGCCTTGGCCAGCGCATCCTTTAGCTTTTCGCCGTCCGTGCAACCTTCCATATAGACCATGATGACGCGAGTTTGCGGGTCGCCGGCCAGCCAGGCGATGCAGTCGGCGACATCGATGCTGCACTGGTTGCCGGTGGTGATCCAATGCGAAAGGCCCAGACCGCGCTCGCGAGCCAAGGTATACGCGTAGCCCGCGAACGCCCCGCTTTGCGACACGATGGCTACATTGCCCGGCTGTACCAATCCTCCGGCCGGCCCGGTGCAGAATGTCGCGAAAACGCGCTCCCGTATGTTCATGAAGCCCAGGCAGTTCGGCCCAAGTATGTTTGCCCCGTGGCCAAGCGCCAGCTCGGTCAACTGTTGTTGCTGAAGCCGCCCTGCCTCTCCGGCTTCGGCGAAACCTGATGAAAACAGCACGAAGTTCTTTGTGCCGAGTTCCAGGGCCTCATGCAGGACCGGCAACACCCGCGCCGCCGGCACCGAAACGATCGCCAGGTCCACCGGCGCCTTCACGGCAGTCAGAGATTCGAATGCAGGCATGCCCTGCACCGTCTCGGCGGCCGGGTTGATGGGATAGAGCTTGCCGCCGTAGCCATGTTGCGCAAGCAACGATACGGGTACCGCGCCGATCTTGGTCGGCGACGAGGACGCGCCCACGATGGCGACGCTTCGGGGGTAAAACAGCCGGGTGAGCAACTGCGTATCGGTCACGTCATCACTCCCCTGCCCTGGCGCCAAGCGCAAAGGTGTCTATCATCGTATTTATCCACTCAGGCTTTTCGTGCGCGATCCAGTGCGACGCATCGTCGCGCGTATGGAGCTGCAGATCCGGTATGAATTGATCCAATCCGTCCAGGCAACCGGCAAGCAGATAGCGGTCTCGCATCCCCCAGAGCACGAGCGTAGGCATGCGCAAAATGAACGCGTCGAGGTTGCTGTCGCCGACTTCTGCCAGTTGAGCATCGTTACCGGGGTACAGCGCCGTCGCCCTGTAATAGTTGAGGCCCGAAGCCACCGCGCCTGGACGCGACCATGCCGCGCGATACTCTTCCAACGCCGCGTCGTTCAGCCAATCCGGCCTGTCTCCATCCTCGGAGAGCATCGCTATCAAGTAGGCGCAATCATCCTGTTGAACAGCTTGCGCAAAATGCTCGCTGCGAAAATCCAGCATGTATTGGCTGGCCGCCTGCTGCGCGGGATTGCGCAGCAGTTGGCGTGCAAACAAGACTGGGTGCACCGCATTGATGAGGACAAGGCCAAGCAGCCGCTGGGGAGCAGCCAGCGCCACCGCGCAGGCGATTGCGCCGCCCCAATCGTGCCCGACCAGGATGCAGCGCTCGTGGCCAAGTGCCTCGATCAAGACGACGATGTCTTTGACCAGAGGCTTGATGCGGTAGTCTTCGACCTGGCCGGGTTTGTCGGACTCGTTGATGCCGCGGGTGTCGACGGCAACCACATGATATTTTTCGCTGAAATGACGCATCTGCTCCCGCCACGCGAACCACGCCTCGGGAAAGCCATGGATGAACAGCATCAGCGGATTCGCCGGGTCGCCGCATTCCGCGTAATGCAGGGATACCCCATGGGCGAGCGCGCGCCCATGACGGATTTCGTGGTGGTCAAGTATCTTTTCCATCACCTAGTTCCAGGAAAATTCGAAGGCGGGGTCGTCCGCGCGACGCGCCCCGATGGGCAGACCAAGCACGTCCTCGGCGCTGCTGAGCAGAATGTTGCGCGATACGATGGAGGGCATTTGCGTAGCGCGTTCTACGCACAGTTCCGCCTTCAGTTCGCGGGCCAACAGGGTTTGCGGATCGTCGTTCTGGCTTGACGCCACCAGATCGACCACATGCAGGGCCAACTGCGTTTTTCCTTGTCGTTGCAAGGTACGCGCGTGGTCCAGCACCGAATCGACGTCGCCCAATGCGGCGCGCAAGGCGGCGGCAACCGCCTGCGGACGCGCCGGATGCAGCGTGGTTGGATTGCGGTCCCACCAGCCGTTTTCAGAACGCCAGATCTCCCGCACGATGTATTCCGGACACCCGTAGATCGGCCGCAGGAATGGGTGGCCGAAGATCTCGTCCGGATAGGACATGTCCGCCAGGATATCCCGCTCGTCCATGCCCTGGTTCATACGCGCCACTACCTCCGCGCGCAGGTAGCGCAATGCCCGGACGGTGACCGAAAATGCGGCCTGTATCTCTTCGGGGCGCGTCACGGGATCACCGAATTCCGGCATCAGGATGGCGGCGCCTAGCGCCTGAAGGCGCTCCAGGGTTCCCGCCCAACGCATCGGATCCCGGAAGGTGCGCAGCGGCGTTCCGGCGTTCGGGATGCTACGGATGAATGCGGGGCCCGCATACAGGAATCGATCCTGGGGCAGCCATACCGCAATGCTGTCATCGGTTTCTGAGGGAGCGTGAATCAGCTCTACGCTGCGGTCGCCGCAGTCCAGCGAGAGAAAGTCTTCGAACTGAACGTCGGGTGACTGGAACGCATCGGCCATGTAAGGCTTGAATTCCCTGCGGAACTGCCGGCCGTTCAACCATTGCTGTAGCCCAGCCGTCTCCACGTATCGGCCATAGCGCCACGCAACGCCGCGGTGTCCAATCAAGACCGGTCCGGCTTCGCCGCGCGATTCCGCATGCTCGCGCCAAGCGGAAACGCCCGAGTTGTAGCCGTTGTGCCCGTGGCTGTAGACGATGGCATGGACGGGCGCTTGAGTGATGGCGCGCAGATTCGCGATCATCGCCGCCGTGATCTTGCCTCCCGGCCCGGCGTCCACCACTACGACGCCGCGGCCTGTCTCGATGGCAAGCGAATTCCCCTGCCCTCCGATCGTGTGGATGCCCTTGACGATGTCCCTGCGGACGGGGTTGTCGAACAGCACGACCCCTGCCGTCCCCTTCCTGACTGCATCAGCACCTTGCATCTCGTTCGTCCTCAATCCAGCTTGATATTGTTTTCTTTCATGACCTCGCCCCACTTGCGGACCTCCTCGTTCACGAATTGCTTGAATTGCTCAGGCGTCTGGGGCGCAATTTCCACGCCGGTGGATAGCAGACGTTCCGTAAAGGCTGCATCGGAAGCCAACTCATTGATTCGATGATTGACCAGTTGCACAACATCGGATGGCGTCTCCTTCGGTGCAAGCAGGCCGAACCAGCCGAAGCCGACGACGTCGGGATATCCGGCTTCCTTGAACGTGGGGGCGTCTGGATAGATCCTGGAACGCTCGGGTGAGGCGACGGCCAGCACACGCAGGCGGCCCTCCCGGATAAATGGCAAGGCGCCGGTCAGCGAGGTCAACGTTGCATCCACGCGCCCTGCCAGAAGTTCGATGTAGGAGGCGGCATCGCCCTTCATCTGGATCGGCAGCAGCTTGAATCCCGCCTTCATTGAGAACAACTCCGCGGTCAGGTGCGGAGAGGCCCCATAGCCGGAGTTTGCGAACGTCACGCCGTCCGGGCGGCTGCGCGCGGCGTCTACAAAGTCTGCGACGCTACGGTAGGGGCTGTCCGCCTTGACCACCAGAAACAGCGGCGTGACGACAACCGGGCCGATGAACGCGAAGTCCTTGCGTAGGTCGTAGGACGTCTTGACATTGGCAGCCGCGAAATTCGCGATGGGCGCTGCCGCATAGAGCCAGGTGTGTCCGTCAGGTTTGGCCCGGGCCACGTACTGATTGGCGATTCGCGTAGTTGCCCCGGGCTTGTTTTCGACCACGTAGTCGCCGCCGAACTTGGCAGCCATCCCCTGGAGGATGAGGCGCAGTGAGGTGTCGTTCGGTCCGCCGGCGGCGAAGGGCGAAACCGCCACCACGGCGTGTGTCGGAAAGGTGGCTTGGGCCCAAGCCGGCAGGCAATACATTGCCATCAAGCCCAGCTTGGCCAAGGGCTTTGCAAAGTTGAACATGCTTGTCTCCGTGGATTTTGCTTATGTCGCAGCCTCCCCGGCGGCCATGCCAGGGTGTCCGTGCGTGGAGAAAATTCTAGGGACTTCGGCGCCTGCCGAACACATTGTTCCAAAGAATGAAACGTTGATCCCCGACGGCAACACCACACCTAGAATTTGCCCGGATACATGACCAATGACGCCCGTCCCAAAGGAGACAACAACCATGACACGTGCCGACGTTTTGATGCGCAGCCACGGACTTATCCAACATGCCCCCCATGTATATACGCTGGGCGGCCAGGGAAATTCCCTGGTCGTCGATCTGGGCAGCGGCCTGCTACTGGTGGATAGCGGACCGGGCGGCGACATCACCCGGCGCATGATTCAAGAGATCCGCCTGGGCCTTGGAAAGCCTGTCGCCTTCATCGTCTACAGCCACGGCCACATGGGCTACAACAACGGCGTCGACGCCTGGCGACAGGCGGCCCGGGAAGATGGCCATTTGCCGCCTCAGCTTATTGCCCATGAAAACGTCGCGCGCCGGTTCCGCCGCTATCGGGAAACCGCCGGCCTGCAAAGCCATACAAATACCCGTCAGTTCCGCACGGCCTACCCGGAAGATCCGCCCTCGAACTGGTTCACGCCGGCCGATACGACGTACCGACACACAATGCTCGTCCATGGCTCGGAGCGTTGCGTGCACTTGCTGCACGCGCCGGGCGAAACCGACGATGGAACTGCCGTCTGGATTCCGGAATCCAAGGTGCTTTATGGTTCGAACGCATTCATCAAGACCTGCCCCAATAGCGGCTCGCCTTACCGCATCTTGCGCGATCCCTGCGTGTGGGCCGATACGCTGGAGCGATTTCTCGAGCTGGATCCGGAGGTATTGATCCCCGAGTTCGGCAAGCCCTTGACGGCGAAGGAGGAAATCGCCGAGGCGCTTTCCGTTCCGGCGCGAGCCCTCCGATACCTGAGGCAGGAGGTCGTGCGCCACATGAATGCCGGCCTGTCTGTTGAAGAAATCATCCATGCCGTAGAGTTGCCCGCCGAACTCTTCGGGAACCCTTACATGAAACCTTCTTACGGCTGCGCGGAATTCGTGATCCGCGATGTCTGGCGTTCCGAGAACGGCTGGTGGAACCGCAATCCCACGGATCTGCATCCCAGCCCGGTTCGGGCGGCAGCTGGCGCGGTCCTGGGCGCCGTGAAGCGTCCGGAGCAAGTGCTGCAGCATGCCCTCTCCTTGCAGAAGGCAGGAGAAACCCAGCTTGCCCTGCATGTCGTCGACCTGCTGGCGCTGGCGGATTCAGATATGCCCGCCGTCATGCAGGCCCGCCGCCTGAAGGCGGAACTGTGTGAGCAACGTGCGCAGGAGCTGCCCTCTTTCGTTTCGCGCAGCTTGCTGCTCAGTGCGGCCGACAGCCTGCGCGGGCAAGCCATCGGGCAGACGTCAGGCCAGAAGGTCGGGTTTGAATGGGTATGACTGCAACAGGCGACACTGACAGGACAAAATCGATATGCCTCAATTGACTGACGACACCATCGCCGCATACGGCGTCGAGACCGGTTGGCGATTTGGACTGGAATTCGATGTGCGCTGGAGTGAACTGGATGCGTTTCGCCACGTAAACCACCGCGCACACCTGGGCTGGTTCGAAGAGGTCCGCAATGCGATGTTTCTTGAACTGGACTATCCGCCCTTCGCGCTGAACGGCGCAGGCCCGGTCATCCGGGAATTGACTGTCGGCTATGACAGGCCTATCGGTATCGCGACCCGGGTCTTGACCACCGGAAAATTCGTCTGGCTGAAGAACTCCAGCTTCCGCATGGAGTTCGCGGTGTGGCATCAGGGGCGGGTTGCGTCCAGCCACGCAATCTGCGTCTGGCTGTGCAATGCCTCCGGTGAAAAGGTTGTCTTGTCCGAAGGTCTGCGTGAGCGTATCCATCGCCTGTATGAGGCAGACGATTTACGCTGAGGCCCTATCACTTGCCCTGGAACGCGTGGGCTTCCGGAGGTCGTCGTTGAGGGTTTCCGCCACCCCGGCCAACAGCCTCGGCACGGAGGTCCTCGCATCCTGCCCGGCCGGGGTGCGCGTGGAGATCGCACATGACAGAATCAGCAGGTCTTCGCCTGGCCGGCGGTACAGGGTCCTGGCGTAGACGGCGGTGTCCTGATGCACCAGGTTTTCCGTCATGACGTAGCCTTCCCGTCGATGAAAGGCTGCCGCGTTGCGATAGAGGTTCAAATACTTGACGACGGCTTCTTCATCGGCGGCGTAGTGCAGCTCCCGTATCGCCCTGGCCCGCTCGTCTTCGGTTGCGCCGATCAGCCAGGCCAAACCCGCGGTGCTGCCGCAGAACGGCAGGGAAAGCCCTATTCCTGGCCGGCGGCGCAGCACATCGTTAGCGCTTTCCGATTGAAGCGAGACAATGCGCAAGTGGTCCCGCATGCTGATCGTGGCGGTCCCGTCGATCAGCTGCGCCAGGCGCGTCAGGTGCTGCGACATGGAGGGACTGAGGACGTTTCCCGACATCAGCGGATAACCCAGGCACAACACCCCAATGCCGAGGATGAACTGGCCATTGTCCGGACTCACCCTCAGGTATCCCAGCTGCACCAGCGTATGCGTCAGCCGCGATACCGTGGCCTTGGGAAGCCCTGTGCGCTTGGTTATTTCGCCGTTGCTGAGCACGGCATCGCGGCTGTCGAAACATTGCAGCACGCGCAGCCCCCGTTCAAGCGTTGTCGTAAGGCGGCCCGTTTTTCCGGGTGTCTTCTTCTGGTGTGCCGAGTCCATGCGGATAGCGAAGGGTTGTAAACAATCAAATATTGTCCTCTGCACTATTTCAATCGTAAACGGATAAAACCCCTAATGGCACGCCGCGATTCATACCCCAGCGCGATCAGCATGAGCTGCTCTGACTAGTAGATGTATGAAAACGCGATGATGCATCCTCTCCTTCCTCAGCTAATGGCTATTGGTTGATTGAGCTTCCTAACTCCTCGAATGAACTCCCATAAGCTCCCTCTCCCAATAGGCCCCAACCGGCAGAATTTCGGCGCCTCCATGCGTCGGAGACTCCCTTGAAGAAAAGTAGATTTACAGAGAGTCAGATCCTTGCCGTGTTGACGGAGGGCGAAGCCGGCACGCCGGTCGCCGAACTATGCCGCAAACATGGGATTAGCAACGCTACGTACTACCTGTGGAAGAGCAATTACTCAGGTGCAATTGATTGGCCCGGCTATCGTTCGGGATGAAGAATGCTGAGGCTCGAGATCGGCGGAGTCTTCCATTAGGCCTTCCACCAGATCGCTACGGAAATCAAGGGTACTTGCACCGTCTCCAAGCAAAATTCAGTGCGCACCCGCTCGAGATCCCGGAAGCAAGAAACCCGGTACGGATATGGGATGGATTTGCTTAAGTTGTTCGGCTTTTGAACCAATACAGGAAAGCCTACGTTGCGCAAATCAGTTCACGACTGTTTCCCCGCTCCATGGTCAGGAGTCTGAGCGGGACTGAACAGGTTCATGCAAGCGAACGGCAGTTCTGCACTGGCATATAATTCAACAATCGTTGTATGATTGAATCATGAACGAAGATCAAGCCATCTCAGCGCTCGGCGCTCTCGCCCATCCCCAACGACTGCGGACTTTCCGCGCGCTCGTGGTGGCCGGGTTGCCAGGACTCATGCCTAGCGTCCTGGCGGACCAGCTCGGAGTCGCGCGCAACACGCTTTCCTTTCACCTGAAGGAGCTGGCGCATGCGGGCCTGGTTAGCGTCGAGCAACAGGGGCGCAATCTGATCTACCGCGCCGATTTCTCGAAGATGAATGGCTTGCTCGGCTATCTCACCGAGCATTGCTGCCAGGGAGCGCCCTGCGAGGCTTCCGGTCCCGCGGCCTGCACGACCTGCTAATCAGGAGTTCTCCATGAAGCGCTTCCACGTCCATCTACATGTCGACGACCTGGCCAGGAACATTGGTTTCTATTCCCGGCTTTTCGCGCTTGAGCCAGCCCGCGTCGAATCCGACTACGCAAAGTGGATGCTGGATGATCCTCCTGTGAACTTCGCCATATCGACCCGTGGCGCCGGCCTGGGCGTTGATCATTTCGGGATTCAGGCCGACAGCGCCGAGGAACTGGATGCATTGAAATCCCGGGCGCAGGCTGCGAGCCTGGTTCTGGATGATCAGGGAGAAACGTCCTGCTGCTACGCCCGCAGCGAGAAATACTGGGTCACCGATCCACAAGGATTGGCTTGGGAGCACTTCCACACGCTGGGCTCCATCCCCGTCTATGGCGAGGCGCACAGCGCTCATGTCGATCAGGTGGCGGCGCCCGACTGCGGTTCGCCGTCGATCAAAGCTGCGGCGCCCACCGGTTGCTGCACCCCAAAAGCAAACTCCACTACCCGTTGCTGCTAGGAAATCTCATGTCGCACTCCCCTTTCAATGTGCTCTTTCTATGCACAGGCAATTCCGCGCGTTCAATCCTGGCCGAAGGGCTGCTTAAGGGGTTGGGCGCTGGCCGATTTCAGGCGTACTCGGCTGGTAGCACTCCCAAGGGCGAGGTCCACCCTCTAGCTCTCGCCACCCTCAAATCCTATTCGTTGCCCGCGGATGGGTACCGGAGCAAGAGTTGGGACGAGTTCGCCACCCCGGATGCCCCCAGAATGGACTTCATCATCACGGTGTGCGACAACGCGGCGGGTGAAGTCTGCCCGGTATGGCCGGGCCATCCGATGACTGCGCACTGGGGCGTGGCGGATCCCGCGGCGCATGAGGGCAGCGAGGAAGAACGCCTCAAGGCCTTCCACGAAGCTGCGCGAATGCTCAAGCGCCGTATCGAACTGTTCTTGTCCTTGCCGCTTGACCGCCTGGATGCCATGTCGCTGCAGACCGAGCTGCGCGGCATTGGCCAGTCCCGGGAGTAAACCGATGCCGTCCAGTACGCAGGCGGCGCCGGCCCCGCGCGAGCGCCCCGGAATGAGTGTTTTCGAGCGCTACCTCACGTTGTGGGTCTTCCTCTGCATCGTCCTGGGGGTGACGCTTGGGCAGCTTATGCCGGCGTTGTTCCAGGCGATTGGCCGCCTGGAGGTCGCCCAGGTCAACCTGCCGGTTGGGGTCCTGATCTGGGTGATGATCATTCCGATGTTGCTCAAGGTGGACTTCGGCGCACTGGGCCAGGTCAAGCAGCATTGGCGCGGCATCGGCGTGACGCTGTTCATCAATTGGGCCGTCAAGCCCTTTTCGATGGCCTTTCTGGGGTGGCTTTTCATCCGCCAGATCTTTTCCCCGTGGTTGCCCGCCGACCAATTGGATAGCTACATCGCCGGCCTGATCCTCCTGGCCGCGGCGCCGTGTACCGCCATGGTTTTCGTCTGGAGCCGGTTGACCGGCGGCGACCCGGTTTTCACGCTGTCCCAGGTGGCGCTGAACGACACCATCATGGTGTTCGCGTTCGCGCCCGTGGTTGGACTGCTGTTGGGTCTATCGGCCATCACCGTGCCTTGGGACACGCTCTTGGTGTCCGTCGGGCTGTACATCGTGATTCCGGTCATTCTTGCCCAGCTCTGGCGCCGGGCGCTGCTTCGCCGCGGCCAGGCGGCGTTCGAAGCGGCGCTGGAGCGAATCGGGCCATTCTCGATGGCCGCCCTGCTGCTGACGCTGGTACTGCTCTTCGCGTTCCAGGGCGAGGCCATCATCGGGCAGCCGCTGGTTATCGCCATGCTGGCCGTACCCATTCTTATCCAGGTGTTCTTCAACTCCGGCCTGGCGTACTGGCTCAATCGCCGGGTCGGCGAGAAGCACAGCATTGCGTGCCCGTCGGCGCTAATCGGCGCATCCAATTTCTTTGAACTGGCCGTTGCCGCCGCGATCAGCCTGTTTGGTTTCCAGTCCGGTGCCGCGTTGGCGACAGTCGTTGGCGTGCTCATCGAGGTGCCCGTGATGTTGCTCGTCGTGCGGATCGTCAATCGGAGCAAAGGCTGGTACGACGCCGGCGCCATGCGGAATTGATTTATGGCCAGCGCCCCTGTCCGCGTTGTCGGCGCCCTGGGAACGGCCCAAACCCTGGCCTGGGCGTCTTCCTACTACTTGCCGGCAATGCTGGCCGATCCAATGGCTCGCGATCTGGAGCTCTCCGCGCCAACGGTATACGCGGCCTTTTCGATAGCCATGGTCGCATCGGCACTGGTCGGCCCGTGGGCAGGACAAGCAATCGATCGTCGCGGTGGCCGCATCGTGCTGGTCGGCACGAGTTTGCTGTTCGCCTTGGGGCTGGGGATGCTAGGCAGCGCTCAGGGGCTCTGGACGATGGTGGCCGCCTGGCTCGTCATGGGAGTGGCGATGGGATCCGGACTATACGAGGCGGCGTTTTCCAGCCTGGTGCGCCTCTATGGTCATCGTGCCCGTGGCGCCATTACGGGGATCACGCTGATCGCAGGGTTCGCCAGTACCGTGGGATGGCCGCTTTCCGCCTGGATGGAAGCGCAGTTCGGCTGGCGCGGCGCATGCCTGGGCTGGGCAGGCTTGCATCTATTGGTCGGCCTGCCGCTGAACGCCTGGCTCCCCAAGGCGGCGGCTGTTCCGAAGGCGGAAGCCCCGAATGTCACCGGCAGCGTGGATGCCGGGCCGCGCGCAGTGCCCGAGTCGAAACCGCAGAGGTATGCCACTGCCCTCCTCGCCTTCGTGTTTGCAGCGACCTGGTTCATCAGTACCGCGATGGCCACGCATTTGCCGCGCATGCTGGAAGCTGCTGGCGCGACCCTCGCCGCCGCTGTGGCCGTGGGCGCGCTGATCGGTCCCGCGCAGGTGGCTGGACGCCTACTCGAGTTTGGGCTTCTACGCCAGGTTCATCCCTTGTTGTCGGCACGCCTGGCGGCTCTTGCGCATCCGGCCGGCGTTGCGGTGCTGTTGACCGGCGGACCGGTAATGGCGCCGGTGTTCGCCATTCTGCACGGAGCGGGCAACGGCATTCTGACCATCGCCAAGGGCACGTTGCCGTTGGCGCTGTTTGGCCCGCAGGGCTATGGCGCCCGCCAGGGATGGTTGATGATGCCGGCGCGTGTCGCGCAAGCGGCCGCCCCGTTTCTCTTCGGCCTGGCGCTGGACGCGTGGGGCGCCAACGCTCTGTGGCTATCCGGGGCCATAGGCTTGGCGGCCTGCGCAGCCTTGCTGGTACTGCGAGCGCGGCCTGCGCACGATTGAAGTTTGAATTCCGTATCAATAGAGGTGTTTCATGAGTTCCATCACGATTTATCACAACCCGGCCTGCCGCAGGTCGCGCGATGCGGAGGGCAACCGTGTCTGAGTTCCTCGCCGATTTGCCGAATATCGATCCCTCGCTGTTTGAAAAACCAAGCCTGGCCGAGCTGTTCTCGCCCGAACGGGCCACGCACGCGCCGCGCTTCCTGCTGTTGTATGGGTCGCTGCGTGAGCGTTCTTACAGCCGTTTGGTTGCCGAGGAAGCGGCGCGCCTGCTCGAGGCGCTGGGTGGCGAAACCCGGTTGTTCAACCCTTCCGGCCTGCCGCTGGTCGATGACGCCACGGAGGGCCATCCCAAGGTTCGTGAGCTTCACGAATTGGTTCAATGGGCCGACGGCATGGTCTGGAGTTCGCCCGAGCGTCACGGCGCGATGACGGGATTGATGAAGACGCAGATTGACTGGATCCCGCTGTCGGTGGGCGCGGTGCGACCGACTCAGGGCAAGACGCTGGCGGTGATGCAGGTATCGGGCGGCTCGCAGTCGTTCAACGCCGTGAACCAGATGCGGGTGCTGGGGCGCTGGATGCGCATGTTGACCATCCCGAATCAATCGTCGGTGGCCAAGGCTTACCAAGAGTTCGACGATACGGGACGTATGAAGCCCTCCCCTTACTACGATCGAATCGTGGACGTTGTCGAGGAGTTGATGAAGTTCACGTTGCTCACTCGGGATGCGACACCCTACTTGGTGGATCGCTACAGCGAACGCAAGGAAACCGCCGCTGCGCTGTCGAGCCGAATGAAGCAAAGCTCAATCTAGCTGTGGCGGAGGGCAACTTGCGGCTGAGCTGCGTGTTCCAGACGCTGAAATCACTGGGGTCAACAAGAATCCGGGTGGTCAGAACGGCACCATCACCTTCAACGTGCCGCGATGGCTTTGTATGTGGGACGAAAAGTCGCCGTCGTACTGCAGCCGGAAGTCCAGGCCGCCGGCGTTCGACACCTGCAGGCCTGCGCCGATGCGGCCGATGACGTCGTCCATGGGCACCGAGGTGTCGAAGGCGCCGGAGCCTGCCGGTGCGCCCTGCAAGCGCGACTTGACTGTGTACTCGTTCTTGGACAGGAACGACACGCCGCCATACATGTAGGGGCGCATGGTCGCGCCGTTCTTCAGCGCCACCTTGCCGCCCAGCTCCAGCGTCGGCGACAGGGCCATGACGAACTGGTTGCTGCTTTCCACGTCCAGATGCAGGGCGTCGCGGGATTCGCTGTAGCCGGGCATATGGGTGTAGGACGCGTCCAGATCCACATAGGGTTTCAGGTAGACGTGTTCCGCGGCATAGGTGCGGGCGATGCGCAGGCGCAAGGCCGCGCCATAGACGTCCAGGTCCGAGTCGGCCGTGCTCTGCATGCCGGGGATGCGGATGCTGCGGTTGATATCGTATTGGCCATAGCCGCCGCCCAGGGCCGCGGACAGGGTCCAGGGCCCGGTTTCGCGCTTGACCACCACGCCGGCATAGCCGCTGTCGCCCTTGCCGCTGACCCGTCCATCGTCGCCGCTCAGATGGCTGTTCTGGTAGGCGACGGAGCCGCCCAGGAACCAGCCCGGGCTGACCTGGCGCTGGCCGCCGAACTGGTAGGTGACGCCATCGAACGAAAAGCCGGAGACGCCGCCGTCGCCGTCCTGGTTGGTATTGATGCCGGACACCTGGCCCCAGAGGCAATCCTGCTCGCCGGTCAGCGCGTCGCCGCCCTGGAATGCCGGGCACGACATCATGGCGCCGGTAAAGCGCGCCATGCTGGCCTGCATCTGCGCGGCGGGCGCCACGGTGACGCCGGCCGACAGGTCCGACAGCCGGTTCGAATAGGTGTCGGCGCTTTCGCGGGAGGCCATGTCCAGCGCCGCGAACAAGGACGCCATGGCGGCATTGCCGCCCAGGTTCCAGGCGCCTTGCAGATGACTCGCGACCGAGCGCTGGTTGGCGGCCAATTGCATGGACGGCGCGGCGAAGTCGGCCTGCGCGGCGCGCACGCGCACGTTCTTGCCGTCCAGCCTGGCGTCGTAGTCGATCACCGGGCTGTCCTTGGCAACGGGACTGCCTTGCACATCGCCTTGCAGCGTGGCCACGGTGACTTCGTGATCGGGCAGCAAGGTGATGGGCTGGACATTGACCTGGCCGTCCAGGCGGGTATCGCCCTGCACCACCATGCTCGGCGATTTGAGGCTGGCGAAGTCCACGTCAGCCTGCAGCAGGCCGCCGGCCCGCAGGTTGAAATTCCCCGCGACCGTGAGCGTGTCGAAGGCGCCGGTCCTGCCTATGGCCACGACACCCGCGTTGTCGATGTTGGCCTGATAGAGCGTGGCGTCGCTCAGGGTGCCGCTGGCGGCGTTCCAGACATTGCAGGCGATGCCGCCCGCACCGCCGCCGCATTCGATGTTGCCGAGGACGGTCCCCGCATTGTTGATGGACAGGCTGGCGCTGGGGGCGCTGGCCAGGAAGCTCACGGTCTTGGCCTGCTGCAGGGTGGCGCCGTCGTAGCGCACCGCGCCGCCGCCGGCGCCGGCCGCGATCATGCCCGCCGCGCCCACGGTCAGCGTGTTCTGCTGGTCGCCCACGATCCAGACGCCATAGGCGCCCGCGCCGGTGCCGCCGCTGACCGAACCGTCGACGGTGACGGCCACCTGGCCCGACCCTTGCGGACCGGCGCTTTGCGCAAAGATGCCGGTGGCGCCGGCGCCGGTCGCGGCGATGCTGCCGCTTTGCGTCAGCGTGACGTTCCCGCCTGATCCCGTGCTGCCGGCGCCTGCCGTGCTGCCGGCGAAGCCGCCAGCGGCATTGCCGCCCAGCCCGCCCCCGCCGCCGATGGATTGGGCGATTACGCCGAAGGCGTAGGCGCCGTGGGTTTCGATATTGCTGGCGACATTGAGAGCGACCGTTCCGCCGCTGCCGCTGCCGCCCGTCTGCCCGCCGCTTGGAGTCCAACCGCCCGAGCCCAATTGCAGCCCCTTGCTGGTGTCGCCCGCGATGCCTCCGCCGCCGCCGATGGACTGGGCGATCAGGCCATGCGAGCCCGCGCCACTGGTGCTGATGTGGCCGCCGGCATTCAAGGTCAAGGTCACGGTTCCGCCATCGCCGGCCGCGCCGCCGCGCCCGCCCAGCGACACGCTGGCCAGATTGCTGGCGTCGCCCGCGCCGCCCAGGCCGCCGCCGCCGCCGATCGATTGCGCCAGCACGCCGTAGGCGCGCGCCCCTTGCGTGGTGGCGGCGATGCCGGTAGCGACATCGATGTTGCCGCCCGAGCCGGACAAGCCGCCGTTGCCGCCCACCGCGACGCTCATGGAATGGCTGTCCTGCTGCAGCTTGGAGCTGCTGTTGCCCGCGCCGGCCGTGCCGCCGCCGCCGCCGATCGACTGCATCGCCAGCGCCGGAGAGTCGTCGCCCGTGGTCTGGACGTTCAGCCAACTGCCGCCGCCAGAGGTCAGGATGCCGCCGCCGTCGCCGGCCACGCCGCCGGTTCCGCCGAAGGAGGCGCCGACGGTGATGGTGCCCTGGGCCTGATCGGAACCGTCGCCGCCCTGCCCGCCGCCCCCGCCGATCGATTGCAGCAGCACGCCGTAGGCGTTGTAGCCGGTTGTGGCGATGCTGTTGCCATGGTCGTCGTCGAAGTAGAAGCTCAGGGCGCCGCCGTTGCCGCCCGCGCCGCCGCTGCCGCCCACGCCGATGATCGCGTTGGCCTTGATCTTGCTGCCCGAGGCGCTGGATGATCCGCCCACGCCGCCGCCCCCGCCTATGGATTGGGCGACCAGGCCGTCGGCCCAGTCGCCGGCGGTGGCGATCTTGCCAGCGTAGTTCACGGTGACGTTGCCGCCATGGCCGCCCGTGCCGCCGGTGCCGCCCACGTCGACGCCGAATTGATAAGTGCTGTTTTCGTCGTCGAGCCGTTCCTTGTTGTCGCTGTGATTGCCGATGCGGTCCAGGATGGGATAGGACGAGGCGTCGGCGCCCAGCGATCCGCCCAGCCCGCCGCCGCCGCCGATCGATTGCAGCAGCACGCCGTCGGCATCGCCGCCTTCGGTGCGGATGGCGCCGAGCAAGACCGCGGCGATGCTGCCGCCGGTGGCGCCGGAACCGCCCGTGGCGCCCAGGCCCACCTGCAGGCGGGCGGACGGCCGTTCCTCGGCGCTGCCGGCCACGTTCAGCGTGCCGCCCTGCGAGGCACCGCCGCCGCCGCCGATGGACTGCGCCACGATGCCGCGCGAGCCCGAGCCCAGCGTGCGGATGGCGAAGTTGGGGTTCAGCGTCACGTCCACATTGCCGCCGGTGCCGCCCGAGCCGCCGGTGCCGCCCAGGGCCAGGGTCAGCTTGACGTTGGTGGGCCCGCCGTGGGTGTAGGCATTGCTGCTGCCGACCCCGCCGTTGCCGCCGCCTCCGCCTATGGATTGCGCCAGCACGCCGTTGGCGTAGTCGCCATAGGTCACGATGGTGGACGCCGGCGGCACGCGCACGCCGGGCGGGGTCAGCAACGACGGCGGCATGGCGACATAGGCGCCGTTGGCATCGCCCAGGCTCACGCCCACCGCGCCGCCGTCGCCGCCTGCCGAGCCGGAACCACCCAGTGTCATGCCCGCGGACAGCGAGATCGTGGTCGCATCGCCCAGCACGGTGGACAGCACGGACGAATCGCCGCCATTGCCGCCGCCTCCGCCTATGGATTGCGCCATCACGGCGTGCGACCCGTCGCCCAGGGTGGCGACCGTGGAGCCGTTGCTGAGGTTGATCTGGGTGACACAGGAAGTATCCCCCGGCGGGCAGGCGCTGCCGCCCGCCCCGCCGCTGCCGCCCACCGCGGCTTCGAAGTTGAACGCCAGGGATGCGCCCTCGCCGGTGGGCACCGCCACCACCAGGTCGCTGGCGCTGGAACTGCCGCCATTGCCGCCGCCTCCGCCTATGGTCTGCGCCAGGATGCCGAACGAATCGTTGGGCGCGTAGGTAGCGGGATCGATGTTCGGGCTGGCGTAGTCCATGCCGGTGGCGACGTGGGAACCGCTCAGGTTCACGATGGAGGACTGGCCGGCGCCGCCCGAGCCGCCGCTGCCGCCCAGCACCACCGCCGCGTTGAAACCGACCGTCACGTCGTAATAGCTGGCGTCGCCGCCGTTGCCGCCGCCTCCGCCGATGGACTGGGCCAGGATGCCGGCCGAGTGCGAGCCGCCGGTGCTGATGTTGAGGTTGCTGTAACCCACCTTGACCTCGGCGGCATTGCCGCCGGCGCCGCCGCTGCCGCCCAGTTGCAGGGCGGCGAAGGAGGCCACGCTGGCGTTCTTGACGCTGCCGCCCGTGCCGCCGCCCCCGCCGACGCTTTGCGCGATGATGCCGGGCGCGTAGTTGCCATGGGTGGCGATGTTCGAGGTGGCGTACGTCAGCGTGCCGTCGCAGCCGCCCTGGTTGCTCATGCAGACCGTGCTGCCGTTGCCGCCGCCGCTGGCGCTGCCGCCGATCGCCACCGATACGCCCACCGATGCGGTGAAGGTATCGCCGCCGTTGCCGCCCCCGCCGCCCACGGATTGGGCCAGCACGCCCGCGCCGAACTGGCCGGCGGTCTGGATCGAGCCCAGGTCCTGGATGATGACGTTGCCGCCCGCGCCGCCCCCGGCGCCGCCGCCGCCCACGCCCAGCACGCCGATACTGTCGCCGCCGCTGCCCCCGCCGCCGCCGATGGACTGGGCCACCATGCCGATGGCGGCGTTGCCGGCCGTCGAGATGGAGCCGGTATTGCCCATGACCACCGTGCTGCCGGAGGATCCGGTGGCCCCGGCCGAACTGCCGCCCACGCTCAGCAGGCCGGTCGCGCTGCCGGAAGCGCCGCCGCCGCCGCCGATGGACTGGCCGATCATGCCGTGCGAGCTGTAGCCCGAGGTGGCGATGGACCCGCTGTTGCTCATGGTGACCTGGCTGGCCGCGCCGCCGCCTGCGCCGTCCCCGCCCAGGGAAACCAGTTCGGCCGTGTCCGCACCGCCCGCGCCGCCGCTGCCGGCGATGGACTGGGCCAGCACGCCGTAGGCGTGGTCGCCGCCGGTGGTGACCGTGCCGGCAGTCGCGACATTGACCGCGCCGGCGTTGCCGCCATTGCCGCCGTTGCCTCCCTGGCCGCCCAGCACCGACACGAAGTCGCTGCCCGTGCCGCCGCCGCCGCCGACCGATTGCGCCACGATGCCGGTGGAAAATTTGCCCGTGGTGCTGATGGCGCTGCCGCTGGCGGTGGAGACGGTGACGGCGCTGGCGTTGCCGCCGAATCCGCCGCCCCCGCCCTGCCCGGCCAGCTTGGTGCTGTCGGTGCCGTCGCCGCCCTGCCCGCCCAGGCTTTGCGCCGCCAGGCCGGGCAGGTTGTCGCCGCGGGTCGCGACGCTGCCGCCCTGATAGAGATTGATCGCCACGGCGCCACCCGCGCCGCCATTGCCGCCGGAATGGTCCTTGTCCGGGCCTTTGCCGCCCTTGCCGCCGATGGCGCGGGCGGCAACGCCGGCGCCCTGCACGGTCGCGCCGGCCGCCGAACCGGCCACGTCCAGCAGCACCGAGCCGTTCACGTCCACGGTCACCTTCTGGGTCCAGCTGTCCGAGGTGCCGCCGCCGTTGCCGCCGTTGTCGCTGTTGTCGGTCGACGCGGTTCCGTCGCCGCCGATGCTTTGCGCATAAATGCCAAAGACCGTGCCGCTGTCGAAAACCTGCCAGTAGCTGTTGGCCTGGCCCTGGTGCGTTACCTGCACGGTGCCGCCCGTGCCAGCATTGCCGTTGTTGTAGCCGCCCATGCCGCCCACGGAGTTCGCGTAGATGGCCGCGCCGGTTGCGTAGGTGCGCAGCCTTGTGGCGCTGCTGCCCAGGTTGATGGCGCCGGTGTTGCTGACCGTGACCGTGCTGGCGTTGCCGCCATTGCCGCCGATTTGGTCGCCGTATTCCAGCGTCGGATCGTTCTGGTCGCCGCCCGCCCCGCCCACGGCCCGCGCGTTGATGCCGTACAAGCCTTGGCGCGGGGTGGGCAATGAACCCGACAACGTCAGGTTGCCGGAATTGGTCACGGTCACGTTCTGGCCCAGTCCGCCATGTCCGCCGTTCGAATCGTTGTTGTCGTTGGCGGGGTCGCCGATGCCGCCGGACGAGACTGCCATGATCAGGCTGTTGAAGTTGCTGAGCGCCGTGCCGTTGAGCGCGATGTCGCCGCTGCTGGACACGGTGATGTGGCCGCCATCGCCTGCCGTGCCTTCATCCACGCCATCGCCGCCGCGCGATATGGCCGTGACCACGCCCACTGGGTTCAGCCGGGTCTGGTTCTCGTTGGCGTTGTAGTTGCCCGAGGACGTGACCGACACGTCCGGTCCGTTCTGGCCGTTCTTTTCGTTGTCATGGTCTACGCCGCTGTCGCCCTCGCAGATGGCCTGGGCGCTTGGGTAGTTGCCGGACGGCACGTTCAAGGTGGGGCCGCCTGCGCATGCGTAGCCGGCCTGCGCGCTGCCCGCCGCGCCCCAGGCGCAGGCGCCCAGCGCGGACGCGATGGCCAGCCGCAAGGTGTTCTGCCGCAGCAGAGGGAAAGGCAGGCCGTGGCCGCGCGTGGGGCGAGAGAGGGGCTTCATGGATGATCGGATTCTTGTGGCCTGAGCGCGGAACCCGTCCGGGAGCCGGACGCGTCGCTCAGTAGTAACTGGCAAAGTTTCGCCACTAGAATCCGCAGGCCGTGCGGTCGGTGCAACGCTTTTTCGACGAATCAGCGCTTTTTTTCGACGAAATCGGCAAAAAAAACTACATCGTTACATCGAGCCGGGAGCGGATGTAAGCAAAGGTTGGCGCGAGGCAGCCGGCCCTTCGTATCAGGGGCGTGCACGGGCGCCGGCCGACGCCAGCAGGGTCCGGCCTTGTGGCGTCAGGATGACGACCGGTTCGGCGCGCGCATCGTCCCGGTCCCGGGACATGTCCACGAGTCCGTTGGCGGTCGCGTCTTCCCAGGCGGACAGGCGCGGACAGGAACTGCGCCAGGCGTCCATGGTCTGCGCATAGGTGCGCGGCCGTTCGGCGATCCAGGCCAGGAATTGCAGCAGGTTGCCGAGCTGGGAGGCGCCTGCCTCCAGCTCCGGGGTTGCGTCGTTTCTCTTCATCGCCATGCGCTCCCGACCAGGATGTAAAAGGCGTTCTGGTCCTTGCCGCGGGCGATGTCCATCCCCACGGCCTATCCCGGCTTGGCTGCGAGCCGATACCGGAAGCCTGTGTCGATGATGACACGGCGGCGGATCTTGCGCACGGCTGCCGCCCCCGTAGGCTAGACCGCGAGCCGGCGCATCGTCAGCGCGACGACCGCCGTGGCGACAAGCTGCATGCCGGCCACGACGTACAGGCCGGCGGCCACGCCGCCCGTCCATTCCTTGAGCCAGCCCATCATGAAGGGCGTGGCGAAGCCGGCCAGGTTGCCGACGGAATTGATGAAGGCAATGCCGCCCGCAGCCGCGGTGCCTGTCAGGAATGCCGCCGGAATGGCCCAGAAGACGGGGAACGCGCCAAGCACGCCGATGGCGGCGATGCTCAAGGCGCCCATCGCCAGCACGGGGCTGCCGATGTAGGCGCCGGTCAAGGACAGGCCCAGCGCGCCGACAAGTGTGGCGCCCGCGCAATGCAGCCGGCGTTCACGGGTGGAGTCGGAATGCGCACCGTTGATCACCATCGCGGCCGTGCCCAGGATGAACGGGATGGCCGACAACAGGCCTATGTTCAGGGCGCCTTGCACACCGAGCTCGCGCACGATGGAAGGCATCCAGAACGCCAGCGTCGCATTGCCGCCGACGATGCAGAAGTACGCCGCGGTGCACAGCCACAAGGCCGGCAGGCGCAGGGCCTGGGCGAAGCTGGCATGTTTGCCGGGATCCAGACGTTCGCTGTCCAGCTCAGCCGTCAGCGCGGCCTTCTCCGCCGCGCTGAGCCAGCGCGCCTGTTGGGGGCGGTCCGGCAGGTAGGCCAGCACCACCAGTCCGGCGATCACCGATGGAATGCCTTCCAGCACGAACAGCCATTGCCAGTTGCGCAGCGGCGCCACGCCGTCCATGCCGCTCATGATGAGCCCGGCTATCGGCCCGCCGACGATGCCGGCGATCCCGAATGACGTCATGAACCAGCCATTGATGCGCCCTCGCCTGCCCGCCGGTATCCAGTACGTCAGATAGAGCATGACGCCGGGGAAGAAGCCCGCTTCGAAGGCGCCGAGCAGAAAGCGCAGGACATAGAAGGAAGTTGGCGTGGTCACGAATGCCATCGCCATCGAGGTCAGCCCCCACAGGATGGTGATGCGGGCCAGGGTCTTGCGCGCGCCGATGCGCTGCAGCAGCAGGTTGCTGGGCACTTCGAAGATGAAGTAGCCGATGAAGAAGATGCCCGCCCCCAGACCGTACACGGCTTCGCTGAAGCGCAGGTCTTGCAGCATCTGCAGTTTGGCGAAACCGACGTTGACGCGGTCGATCCACGCCAGCAGGAACAGGAAAATCAGGAAAGGAATGAGGCGCCAGGCGACCTTGCGGTGCATCTGGCCTGAATCGGCGGTGGGCGCTGGGCCGTGCGCCGGCGCGGTGAGGGGTTGCGGTGAAACAGCATCCATAGCGGGTTCCTCGGTGGAGCGGATCAGGGGAGCGCCCTAGCCCGCCGACACCGGGGCAAGGTCACGCGAGCAGATGTTTTTGTCTGCTATAAATATATTTTGCCATTTTGAAAAAATACAATAATCAGGATTAACCCGCGGTGAGCACCGCCGGCGACGCCCCGCTGGCGCGTCTTCAGGCCAGCAGGTTCTTGGGTAGCGCGGCGATAAAGGACGCGAAGCTGGTGGCCCCCTGCCCGGGGCTCATGTGCTGGGTCATGACCGCGGCCGCGCGCGCCGGGTCCTGCGCCTGGATCGCTTCGAGCAGCTGGCCATGCTGTTCCCACGACGAGGCCAGGCGGCCGAAAGCCGAAAAGGCGTGCAGCCGGTAGGCGCCGGTGCGCGACCGCATGCGCAGGATCTCCTGGCGCAGATAGGGATTGCGGGCCCCTTGGTACAGGGCATCGTGGAAGCGCCGGTTGTGCTCCTGCCAGGCGTCGGTGTCCTCGCGCCTTACCACGGCCGCGGCGCGTTCATGGATGGCCGCCAGCTCGTCGCGTTCGGCCGGCGTCATGCGTTCGCAAGCCAGGCGCGCGCCTATGCCTTCCAGCTCCGCCAGCAGTTCCCACATCGCCAGCAACTGGGCCACGTCCATCTTCGCCACCACCATGCCGCCGCGCGGCAGGCTGGCCACCAGGCCTTGCGCTTGCAGTTGCAGCAGCGCCTCGCGCACCGGCGTACGGGAGACCTCGTAGGTCTGCATCAGCATTTGTTCATCGACCGGATCTCCCGGCAGCAGGCTGCCATCGCGGATGGACTCTTCGACGGACAGGCGGATGCGCTCAGCGGCTTTCATGGCGGACTCCGGTCAAGGGGGGAAGAAAATTCACGCTAGGCATAGTATTTTCTTGACTTCTATAAATATATTTAGGAGACTAGACTTTTATTTTAACGAGCAAAACGCGGCAGGAGGTAATGAGCATGGAAGACTCGCCCAAGCAGGAATGGCAGGCCTGGGTCGCCCTGGCCTGCAAGACGCATGGCCTGGAGGTACCCGTGGAGACGCAAGCGGCGGTCGCACGCACGCTTTTGCGTCTTGCCGCCGTGGAGGCCGAGATCGCGGGCTGCGGGGATGGCGATGGCTGATCCTCTGCTGCATCTTTCCGTGGCCGACATGCGCCAAAACTACGCCCAGGCCGCGCCCGGCGCACGCGCCGCCTTGGTCGCGGCCCAGGCTGCGGCGTTCCAGCGCCGCGCGGCCGACTTGCACTGCGCCACGCGCACCTATCTGCCCTCCCCGCCAACCGTGCGTTCCGGCGGCCTGCTTGAAGGGGTGGCGCTGGCGCACAAGGATGCGTTCCAGACCGGCATGCACGCGCCGGGGCGCGGACGGCCATTGCGCGACGAAGCCGCGGGTCCGATGGCCACGGCGCTGCGCCGCTTGCAGGACCACGGCGCGCTGAACCTGGGCGCGCTGGCGATGGCCGAGCACGCCTGCGGCGCGACAGCCGAAAACCCCCACGGCGCGCCGCTGGCCAATCCGCTGGACGCCGCCGCCGCGGTGGGCGGATCGTCCAGCGGCTGCGCCGTTGCGGTGGCGGCGGGCCTGGTGCCCGCAACGCTGGGCACCGATACGGCCGGCTCGGTGCGCATGCCGGCCGCGACCTGCGGCCTGATCGGCCTCAAGCCGACGCCAGGGGCGATCCCGGCGGACGGCGTGGTGGCCTTGGCGCCTACCTTGGACACGGTGGGCGTGATAGGCCGCAGCGCGCTGGATGCGGCCTGCGTCTACGCCGCGTTGCTGCCAGCGCCGGCAACGGCGTCCGCCTTGCCCGCGGACGCCACGCAGATCGAACAGGAACTATCCAGGCCGCGGCGTTGGCGGCTGGCCTCGACGCTGGCGACCGCCGGGGCGCGCGCCGACGTGGCGGCGGCGATGACGCGATTCGAACACGGCCTGCCCGATCCACATCGCATCGGCTTGCGCCCCGCGCCCGACCTGGACCGCTTGAACCGCCTGGCCCAGATCGTGCTGCATGCCGAAGCCGCGGTCACGCTTGCGGACAGCGCGCGCCATGAATTGGCCTCGCTGGGGCCCGCCACCCGGGCCATCGCGCTGCCGGGCTGGGCCATGCCGGCGGTCTGGTATCGCCATGCCTTGTCGCAGATCGCGCCATTGCGCGCCGCCTTCCTCGCCACCTGTCTGGCCGACGCGGACCTGTTGCTCATGCCCTGCCTGCCGCAAGGCGTGCCGGACCGCGCCGCAGTCACTACCAGCAGCCCCGACTTCGATCCGCGCGCCCTGGCCGCGCTGCACCGCCACCACGCCTACCTCAACTATCTGGGCCTGCCGGCGCTGGTCTTGCCCGTCGGCATCGATGCGCAAGGCCGCCCCGTCTGCGTGCAAGCGGTCGGCGCGCCCGGCAGCGAAGCGCTGCTGCTGGCCTTCGCGCATCAGTTCGCCCTGCCCTTTTCCGCCATCCTGCAACGCTAATCCACGGACTCATCATGGCCAGAATCAATGCCTCCCCCACTCTTGCGCGCTTTCGCGTGCTGGACCTCTCGCGCGTGCGCGCCGGCCCGACCTGCGTGCGCATCCTGGCTGATTTCGGCGCGGACGTGATCCGCATCGAACCGCCAGCCGGGATCGATCCCAATGAAGCCATGTTCGCCGCCGACCGTACCGGCGGCGACTTCCAGAACCTGAACCGCAACAAGCGGTCGATGACGCTGAACCTGAAGAAGCCCGAAGGCCTGGCCGTGTTCAAGCAGCTGGTGGCCACGGCCGACGTGGTGGTCGAGAACTGGCGCCCCGACGTCAAGACGCGCCTGGGCGTGGACTACGACGCCCTGCGCGCCATCAATCCCCGCATCATCCTGGCCAGCATTTCCGGCTTTGGGCAGGACGGTCCCTATGCGGACCGGCCGGGCTTTGACCAGATCATCCAGGGCATGGGCGGGCTCATGTCGGTCACGGGTTTTGCCGGGGGCGGTCCGCTGCGCGCGGGACTTGCGGTCGCCGATTGCGGCACGGGCATCTATGCCGCGGTCGGCGTTCTGCTGGCCCTGCTGGAGCGCGAACACTCCGGCGTGGGCCAGTGGGTCCACAGTTCCCTGCTGCACACGCAGATCGCGCTGATGGACTTCCAGGCGGCGCGCTATCTGAACGAAGGCGATACGCCCGTGCAGGCGGGCAACGACCATCCGACCAGCAGCCCGATGGGACTGTTCGAGGCCAGCGACGGCGCATTCAATCTGGGCGCGTCCGGCGAAGGCAACTGGCGCCGCCTGTGCGAGTGCCTGGACGCGCCGCAATGGCTGGAGGATCCACGCTATGCGACCGAGAAGTTGCGCGTGGCGAACCGGGCCACGCTCAATGCATCCCTGGCGCAGCGCTTTAGCCAGCAGAGCGTCGCGCATTGGGTCGGCCTGCTGAACCGCGCCGGCGTGCCGGCAGGCCCGGTCTACAGCATTCCGCAGGTATTCGAGGACGAACAGGTGCGCCACCTGGGCGTGGCGCAGCCGGTTGCCGACGAGGCCGGACACCAGTACCGGCTGATCTCGCAGCCCGTGGCCTTGACGCGCACGCCTGCCCAGATCAAGCGGCCCGCGCCAGGCTGGGGTGAGCACACCCGCGAAATGCTGGCGGAAATAGGCTATGCCACGGGCGACATCGAACGCCTGTATGAAGAGGGCGTGGTATGAGCGGCGGCCAGATCCAGCTGGATTTCCAGGATGGCATCGCAACCCTGACGGTCTGCCATCCGGAACGGCGCAATGCGATGACGCTGGCCATGTGGCAGCAACTGGCCGCGGCGCTGCGTGAGCTCGAAGGCGCCGAGGTCCGGGTGCTGGCGCTGACCGGCGCCGGTAGCCGGGCCTTCGTGTCCGGGGCCGACATCAGCGAGTTTGACCAGGCGCGCGACGGCGCGGCCGCGGTCGCCCGGTACAACCAGGCGGTGGCCGATGCGCAGCAGCTGCTGGCGGACTTCCCCGCGCCTACGGTCGCGCTGATACAAGGCGCCTGCATGGGCGGCGGCATCGGCCTGGCGCTGGCTTGCGACCTGCGCTATGCCAGCGCCAGCGCCCGCTTCCGCATGCCGGCGGCAAGACTGGGGCTGGGCTACTCCTATGCCGACATGCGCAGGCTGGCGGGCGTAGTGGGTGCGGCGTCCGCCTTCGATCTGTTCTATACCGCCCGCATCCTTGACGCCGAGCAGGCCGAACGCCGCGGCCTGGTCCACGAACGGTACGCCGACGACGATTTCGTTCGCCAGACGCAGGCCCGGGTGCGCGCCATTGCCGCCAATGCGCCCCTCTCCCTGCGCGCGGCAAAGGCGGCCATACTGGCGACCATGAATCCGCCCGCGCCCGCGCAGCTCGATGCGATCGACGCGCTGGTGGCCCAGTGCTTCGCCAGCGAGGACTACGCCGAAGGCCGGCGGGCGTTCGCCGAGAAACGCGATCCGGTCTTCCGTGGCCGCTGAGCCGTCTTTGAACCATGAGCAAGATGCAATGAACAATCCACGCATTCCTTTCATGCTTTCCAGCCAGCGCCCGCCCCTGGCGGCGCTGGACGGCCGGGCCATCCTGGTGCACCTGGTCGTCAATGTGGAGCATTGGCCGTTCGACCAGCCCATGCCCCGCACCCTGCTGACCGCGCCGCATGGGCGCGAGACGGTGCCGGACGTGCCCAACTACAGCTGGGCCGAGTACGGCCTGCGCTGCGGGCTGCCGCGGCTCATCGACGCCATCCGCGGCCGCGGCCTGCCTGCCTCGGCCAGCCTGAACGCCTCCGTCATCGATGCCTACCCCGAGGCGGCCCAGGCGCTGCTGGAGGCCGGCTGGGAATTCATCGGCCACGGCATCCACCAGCGCGCGCTGTCGCAAGAGGACGGCGACGGCCAGGCCCGCACCATCGCGGCGGCGCTGGACCGGATCGAGCGCTTCAGCGGCCGCCGGCCGCGCGGCTGGCTCTCGCCGGGCCTGCGCGAGACGCAGGATACGCCGGATCTCCTGGCCCAGGCCGGCATCGACTACCTGTTCGACTGGTGCCTGGACGATCTGCCCAACTGGATGCGGACCGCCGGCAGGCCCCTGCTGGCGTTGCCGTATGCGCTGGAGCTGAACGATTCAGTCATCCACGCCGTGGAAAAGCATGCCACCGGGGAGTTCAGCCGGCGCCTCGAGCGGACACTGGACCTGTACGCCGACGAGGCCCGCACCGCAGGCCGTCCGCGCGTCCTCACGCTGGGATTGCATCCCCACCTGATGGGCGTGCCGCACCGCTACGCCGACCTGCTCACCATGCTGGACCTCTTGCAAAAGCACCCCATGACCACCTTCGTCACCGGCGCCGCGATGCATGACTGGTACGCCCGCCAGGTTCCCGCCCAGCACGACGGAGCCGCCGCATGAACGCCATCGATACCCTGGTCGCGCATTTGCAGCGCACCCAATACGAGCACCTGCCGGCAACGGCGGTGGACGCGGCCAAGACTTTCATTCTGGATGCGGTCGGCGTCGGTCTGTCCGGCTCGCGCCATCCCCGCATGCCCTCGCTGCGCCAGGCGGCCCAGGCCCTGGGCCAGGGCGCGGAAGCAACCGTCTGGGGCAGCGGCGAGCAGCTGCCCCTTGCCAGCGCAGTCATGCTGAACGCATACCAGGTCTTCAATCAGGAGTTCGACGCGATCCACGACCAGGCCGTGGTGCACGCGTTTGCCTGCATCGTGCCGGCGGCGCTGGGCTACGCCGAACGCGAAGGCGGCGTCGACGGTCCCCGGTTGATCACCGCCGTCGCCGCCGGATTGGACTTTGCCATCTATGTCGCGCTGGCCCAGCGCGCACCCATGCGCTTTTTCCGGCCGGCCATGTGCGGCGGCCTGGGCGCCACGGCTACGCTGTGCAAGCTTGGCCGGCTGGATGAGAGCGCCACGCGCGATGCGCTGGGGCTGGCGTACAGCCATCTCTCCGGCACCATGCAGGCGCATATCGAAGGTTCTCCCGCGGTCGGCCTGCAAGTCGGCCTGAACGCCAGGGCGGCGGTTACGGCCTTCGAACTGGCGCGCGCGGGCTTCCCCGGTCCGCGCGACATCCTGGAAGGCCCATACGGCTACTTTGCGCTGTACGACGCCGGCCAGGCCGACTGGGACGCGGTCCGCGCGGACGTGGGCCGGGTGTTCCAGATCAGCCGCATGAGCCACAAGCCCTACCCGACCGGCCGGGCCACCCATAGCGGCATCGGCGCCGTGCTGGACCTCATGCGCGTTCATGCGCTGCAGCCGGGGGACGTGGACCGGATCACGGTTCGCGCGTCGTCGCTGATCGTGCGCCTGGTGGGACGGCCGGCCCACCCGGGCATGGATTCCGCCACCGCCCGGCTCTGCATGGGCTATGCCATCGCCACGGCCCTGCTGCGCGGCCGGGTCGGCATACCCGACTTCGATCCCGACGCGCTGGCCGAGGCCAGGACTTTCGAACTGGCCGCGCGCGTTCAGGTGCTGGATGACGGCAATCCGGACCCCAACGCCATGAGCCCCCAGCGCGTCGAATTGCGGCTGAAGGACGGCCGCGAATTCACGGTCGACATGCCGGCCTTTCCTGGCAGCCCGGAACGCCCCCTGGGCGTGGCGGAACAGGACGCCAAGTTCGAAGCCTGCTGCGCGTCCGCGCAGCCGCCCTTGCCCGCCGCCCAGACACGGGAGCTGGCGCGACGGCTGCGTGGGCTGGAGGCCGAACAGGACCTGCGCGCCATCGTCCGCCTGCTGACGACTGGGCGCCCGTCCTAACCGCGTATACCGGACTGGGCGCGTCAGTACTTGAAGCTCACGCGCGCCCAGACGGTGCGGCCCGGTTCATTGACTGCGGTGTTGGCGGCATAGCCGAAACCCGCATTTCCGGCCAGGTTCAAGTGTTCGCTGTAGGTCTTGTTGAACAGATTGTCCACACCCAGCGACAGGCGAACCTGCTTGTTGACCGCGTAGCCGCCGTTGACGGAGAAAACGCCGAAGCCCGCGCTTGGGCCGAAGTCCTTGCCCACGACGTTGCCCTCGTTCAAGGCGTAGCGCCTTTGCGCGGCCACGATGCGCCACAGCGCTCCGGCCGACCAGGTGCCGTCATCGTAGGCGGCGCTTAGCCTGGCCTCCAGCGGCGGCATCTGCGGCAGCGCCCTGCCGTCGCTGCGGTTCTCGCCCCAGGCATACGCGAGCGTGGCTCCCAGTTTCCACGCGGGCGCGGGCTTGTATGAGACGCCGAGTTCGCCGCCAGCAATGCGCGCATCGACATTGCTGGCCTGCGACGCCGGACCCATCATGCCGCCCGAGGTGTAGCTGAACAGGATGAAGTCATTGACGTAACCCGCGTAGCCTGAGAACCAGGCGTCCAGTGCTTCGGTCTTATACTGCGCGCCGAAATCCAGCTGGGTGGTTTTCTCGGGCTTCACCCCCTGGAAGGCGTTGACGGACCCGGCAGGCCCCTGGTCCGGAGAGAACAGCTCCCAGTAATCGGGGAAGCGCTCGACGTGGCCCAGGCCCACATAGACCGTGGCCGGCAGCGTGGCCAGATCCTGCTCATATCGCAGGAAGCCGCTGGGCAGCGTGTCCTTGCGGCGTTCATCCGCAGTGGGATTGGGCATGGGCATCATCATCGAGCCTGTGCCCTGGCGGAAGTCCTTGGCCGAGGCCCAGTCGATCCGCGCCCCGCCGATGACGCGACTGTCCTGCGCGGCGCGCCAGGTCAGTTCGCCGAACAACCCGGTGTTGGAAAAGTCGGCGTCCTTGACCCAGCTCTGGCTGCTGTACGGCACCGTGTCGGTGCCGCTGCGCGAGCGATGGCGGCTCTGCTGGAAATCCAGGCCGGTGACCAGGCTGACATCCGGCGACAGTTCCCAGGTGCCGGCGTAGCGGCCGCCCCAGGTCGCGCGGTCCACGTCGGCCGCCATGGCCATGGGCATGGCGCTCATGGGGTCCGGCGCGCGCAGCGTGTAGTTGTCCATCACATGGTCGGCGTAGTTGTAGTACAGCTGCGCTTCGACCTTGCCCAGCACGGGTCCCAGGTTGCGCTTCTCGAAACGCAGGCCGAAACTCTCGCGCTTGAACTGGGAGCCGTCCATGCCGCGGCCGGCATAGCGCGCTTCGCCATCGCCCGTGCCCGCGGTCAGTTCGTACAGCGTGTCGGCGTCAGGCGTGTAGCCCAGGGTCAGGTCGGCGTTCCACTTGTCCCAGCGCGAAGGCACGGTGTTGCCGTCGCCGTCGTTGTAGTCCTGGGAGTGGGAATGGTTGGCGGTGATGCGCGTGTAGACCTTGTCGTTGCCCAAGGTCAGATCGGCGGCCTGGTCGTTGCGGCCGAACGAGCCGCCCGTCAGGCTGCCGTCGAATCGCACGCCGGCCGCCGTGAAGCGAGGCGTGTCGCGGTCGAACTTGACCGTGCCGGCGGACGCGCCGGGTCCCCACAGCACCGTCTGCGGCCCCTTGATGACCGTGAGCTGGTCGAAGTTCTCGGGCGAGATATAGGAACTGGGCGCGTCCATGCGCGCCGGGCAGGCGCCTGGCATGGACGTGCCGTTGGTCAGCAGATTCAGGCGCGAGCCGAACATGCCCCGCAGCACGGGATCGCCGTTGGTGCCGCCATTGCGGATGGCCGAGAAGCCGGGAATCGTCTTCAGATAGTCGGTTCCGTCGCTGGCCGGCAGCGGCTGGCGCGGGATCTTGGGATCCGTGGTGAAGGTCAACGGCGCGCTGGGTTCTACGCCCGTGATGACCACGGGATCGGTGGTGTAGACGTCGGGCGTGCCGGCGGCTTGGGGCCAGGCGGGAAATGAGGCGGCCACTGCGGCGGCCAGGCAACTCAGGCGCAGGAATTCTTGGTTAATGGTCATGTCTGGTGTCTGTCGATCGGGAACGTGCGATGGCAGGCGCAGACGGGCGGCGCGGCCGTCTCCCCTTAAGGAAGGCGTGACAGGAGCGCGCAGTCTGCGCATGGGCGTGACGAAAGGGGGACCCTCCCCGCGCGGCGCAAAAGGACCATGGCCCGCTGCGCGCCGATGACGCTGGCGCAAGCGCTCAGGCCCGCGGAAACACGGGCTGCGCGGATGGCATGTCGTTGAATTCTGGGGAGAGGGTCAGGCGGATGGCGGCGGCGCGCGCGACCGTTGCGGCAGCCGGGTCAAGGCGCTTGCAATGTTGGGTTCGGCGGCCGGGGGATGGACTGCGGGGGCTGCGGCTGGCAGGAGCCAGGCCAGCAGCATGATTGCGGGCGGCAGCGCGTCGCTCAGCATGGCGCAGCCCGCGGTGCAGCAGTGCGGCAAAGCGCCGCTGTGCTGCTGCTGCGCACCCTGCTTTTGCCCATCGGCATCCAGCGTCACCACGCGCGGGCCGCTGGCCGTGCAGACGATGGTGGTGATGCCTGCCTGGCCCGTTCCGATGCCCGAGGCCGCCAGCGCCGAAGACGCGATTAGCGCCTGGAAGACGAACAGGGCCATCGCGACCAGCGCGACCCAACGTCTACGGGCATGGGCAGATGCGTGCATTCGGCGGTTCCTTATCGGCGCAGATGCTATCACGCAAGACGGAGCAGATGCCGTGGACGAATGGCAACGCGCAGCCAATTCGGATTGCCGCCTGATGTAGATCAGACAATGCCGCCGCTTCTTGCGCGTCGCCGCCAAACTTGGCGCAGGCAAGTGATCGGGCTACCCTGTAGCCGGCAGCCCGTTGCGGCGACTTGGCTTTTCAACCATAGAAAGTAGAGGATGCGGATGTCCCGTTGGACTTTTTACTCAGCCCCTGGCACCTGTGCGCTGGCGACGCATATCGCCCTGCATGAAGCGGGCGCCGATTTCGACCTGGTCAAGCTCGACATGGGCGCCGGGCAGCAGCAGAGCCCCGAGTACCTGCGCGTCAATCCCAAGGGCCGCGTGCCGGCGCTGGCGACCGAGCACGGCGTGCTGACCGAGACCCCTGCCCTGCTCGCCTTCGTGGCGCAGAGCTTTCCGGCCGCGCAACTGGCGCCGGTCGACGATCCCTTCGCCTTCGCGCGCATGCAGGAGCTGGCGAGCTATCTGGCGTCCACCGCCCACGTGGCCCACGCGCACAAGCGCCGCGGCGCGCGCTGGGCCGACGATCCGGCCGCGCACGCCGCCATGCAGGCCAAGGTGCCGCAGACCATGACCGCCTGCGCCGCCTATCTGGAATCACAGATCGTCGGTCCCTGGGCGGCGGGCGAGCGCTACAGCGTGGTCGACGGCTATCTCTTTACGATAGGCAGCTGGTTGGAGGGCGACGGCGTCGACCTTGCGCAGTTCCCCAAGCTCGCGGCCTATCTGGCCCGGGTCGCGGCAAGACCCGCCGTGCAGCGCGCACGGGCCGAAGCCCAGGCTTCCTGACGGCGGCGGGCTGGCCGGCGCGCGAGGCCCGGCCAGCACTGCCACTTATCGTATCGGTTTGATTGGCATCAAAACTGGAACGCTGCAGTCAGTTTCGGCGTACTAGCGCGGTATTGCATCCTTTCCTATCCTTCTTCCGTGCCGTTGCTGTCAGCGCGTTTTAAGCTGGCGGGCTGACGGAATGCGCGTCCTGGCTCCTCCAGACGCCAAACATACCGAGAATCGAATGAAGCACACCTACGCAGCATTTCTGGCCGCCTCGCTGCTGGCCTTGGGCAGCCTGCCGGCGCACGCCGCGCCCGTGGACTACCAGATCGACCCGGAACACACGGAAGTCGTGGTGACTTGGGACCACCTGGGTTTCTCCAAGCCCACCGCGCATGCCGGGGCCGTGACGGGCGTCATCCGTTACGACGCCGCTCAACCCGCGAAGTCGGCCGTCGACCTGCGCGTGCCGGTGGCGCGCCTGACGTCGCACGTGCCCAAGCTGGACGAAATGCTGCAAGGCGCCGAGTTCTTCCAGGCGGCCAAGTATCCGGAGATCCAGTTCAAGAGCACCTCGGTGGCCGACCACGGCAATGGCAATCTCAGCATCAGCGGCGTCCTGCGCATCAAGGACATCGAAAAGCCGGTGGTGTTGCAGGCGCGCCAGAACAAGCAAGGCATCCATCCGATGGCGCAGCGTCCGGCCATCGGCTTTGACGCCATGACGGTCGTCAAGCGCAGCGATTTCGGCGTGGATGCGTTCGCGCCAGGCGTGAGCGACGAGGTGCAACTGCGCATCACGGTCGAGGCCGTGGCCGACGCCGCGCGCTGAATGCCCGGGCGCTGCGATCGCCGCACGCGCAAGGTCCTGGCTGCTAAGACAGGAACCCGATCCAGCGCCCCGCCACCAGACAAGCCAGCCATAGAAATAGCGAGGCGCCTGCGCGCACGCGCATGGCGCCCGTCGCCCTGCCTGCGCCCTGCACCGTCTGCCAGGCTTTGCTGCGGCGCGCGAGCACGGCATTGGCCGCGGCCGCGGCCAACAGGCCCATCTTGATTCCGAACGCGGGATTCGCCAGGTATTCCAGCGGCTGGACGCTGAAAAGCATGGCGCCCGTCAATACCGCCAGCGCCAAGCCCGCCGCCGCGGTCCTGGCGAACACGGGCGCCAGTACAGCCAGCGGTCCGGGCTTGAGCAGCCCCAGCAGGCGCAGGTCCAGCGGAACGATGGAGCCTATGAGCAGGCCGATGGCGCCGATGTGGGCGGCGTTCACCAGCAGGTACAGCGTGCTCCACCGCCGCAGCCAGATCGACGGCGGCAGGATCTCAAGCTGTTCGAGCGCAAGGCGCAGCAGCTCAGGCATGGCCCGGCCGGTCAGGGCTTCTTGATGCGGCTGGGATAAATGTCGTAGGTCTTGCCGCCCACCTTGATCTGGACGGCCTTCATGCGCTTGGCGTCCGACTCGCGGTCGCGGTTGCCGATGGCGGTGATGGCGTCGCCCGGCTTGGCGGAGCCTTCGACGAATCCGGCGTCCTTGGTCTGGGTGGGATTGCCCAGCTCCACGCGCCAGACGCCGTCGTCGGCGCGCACGTCCAGCCAGGGATGCGGGGGCGCAATCTGCACTTGCTGGACCGTGCCTTGCAGCGTCATCTGTTCGGATTCGGCCCAAGACCAGCCGTGATGCGCCATCGCGGCGGGCGCCAGGCCCATCAGTCCGGAAAGCGCCAGCGCTGCCGTGGCCACGCGTATGGATAGCTTCATGTCGCTGCTCCTGAATTACGGTTTGGCTCCCTTCCCTTCCCTGCGCGGCGGCCGCTCGTGTGGCGCGCGTCCGGCGCAACCAGCATAACGCGGCAGGTCAGCCATATCGAGCGTGATTCAATGCTAAGAAATCACTTTAAATAAAACACTTCAAGAACATAAATAATCATCTAAAAATCAATGGCATAGAGAGTTATTTTTATAGTTTGGATGATGCTGAATCTACGCTGAATTCAAGAAATCAGCGATTGTTTCGGGAAAACCCGAAGAAACTTTCCCGCTTGCACACTGGTCGCAAATTGTTCAGGTGATTGTCAGGCACCGTCCCCAAATGGCGCCGTCTCCGCGCGCCCGCCGCGCCCAACCGAGAGCATCCGATGACACAGCCCACCCTGCGTTCGTCCGCGAATCCGGCCCTGTTGCTCCAGCCGCGCGCGTCGGCCGGTTTATCGGTGATGGATGCCACCATGGTGCTGGTAGGCGTGGTGATCGGGATCGGCATATTCGGCTTTCCGCCGCTGGTGGCGCAGCACGCGGGTTCCGAGGCGATGTACATCGCCTTATGGTGCGCGGGCGGCCTGGTGATGCTGGTTGGCGCGCTTTGCTACGGCGAGCTGGGTTCGGCCTATCCCGGCGCGGGCGGCGAATACCTGTATCTGACGCGGGCCTGGGGGCGGCAGGTGGGACTGATGTTCGCCTGGGCGCGTTGCTCTGTCATCCAGACCGGCGCCATCGCCGTGGTCGCCTATATCTATGGCGATTACGCGCAACGGCTCGCGCCCCTCGGTCCGTACGGCCCTGCCCTGCACGCGGCGATATCGGTGGTGGCGCTGACCGCCTTGAACGTGGCGGGAACGCGCTATTCCAAGCGGCTGCAATGGGTGTTCACCGCGCTGACGGTGGCGGCCCTGGCGGCGGTGCTGATCGCCAGCCTGGCCGCCGCGGGAGACAGCCCGCTGCGCAGCGATGCCGAACCGTTGCCTTTGACCGGCAATACCGCGGGCCTGCTGGGCATGGGCATGGTGTTCGTGCTGCTGACCTACGGCGGCTGGAACGAAGCCGCTTATCTCAGCGGCGAGCTGCGCGATCCGGGCCGCAACATGAGCCGGGTGCTGCTGATCGGCACGCTGCTGGTGACGGGCGCGTACGTGTTGACCAACCTGGCGCTGCTGGAGATCTTCGGCCTGCAGGGACTGCGCGATACGCCAGCGCTGGGGGCGGACGTGATGCAGCTGGCGGCCGGCCCCTACGCAGCCGCCCTGCTCAGCCTGACGATCTGCGCCACGGCGCTCAGCACCATCAACGGCACCATCATCACCGGCGCGCGGGTGTATTGCGCCCTGGGCCGCGACGTACCGCGGCTGCGCGCGCTGGCGGCGTGGAACGCGCAAGGCGAGACGCCCGCTTCCGCGCTGCTGGTCCAGGGCGCGATCACGCTTGCGCTGATCGCGCTAGGCGCCTTCAGCCAGAACAGCGTGCAGACCCTGGTCGCCTACACCGCGCCGGTGTTCTGGATCTTCATGCTGCTGGTTGCGGCCTCGGTGTGGCGGCTGCGGCGCATCGATCCGGACCGGCCGCGCCCGTTCCGCGTGCCGCTCTATCCCTTGCCCCCGCTGCTGCTGGCGCTGACCTGCGCGGGCCTGGTGGTGTCCAGCGCCATGTACGCCGGCGCCGGCGCGCTGATCGGGCTGGCGGTGCTGGCGGCGGGCCTGCCGCTGCTGCGCCTGCTGGGTCCCGCGCAGCCGCGGGCCTGATCACTGTTTCCCCCGGGGCGGCGGTTCCGTCCGCATGCCTTACCTGCAAGGAGTCCACATCATGCACATCGCGATTCAATCCTTCGGATCCGCCGCCCGTACCGCCATGCCGCCGTTGCGCGGCGCCTTGATCGCGTCGGCAGCCGCGCTGGCGCTGGCATGCGCTCCGCTGCCGTCGCTGGCCGCCACCGCGCAGCCCTCGGAACAGAAAGAGTACGTGCCCGACGTCGGTCAGGACGGCAAGGACGTCATCTGGGTGCCTACGCCCCAGGCCCTGGTCGATACGATGCTGGACATGGCCAAGGTCACGCCCAAGGACAGATTGATGGACCTGGGCTCGGGCGATGGACGCACCGTCATTACCGCGGCCCAGCGCGGCCTGACGGCCCAGGGCATCGAGTACAACCCGGATCTGGTCGAACTGTCGCGCCGCAACGCGCAGCGCGCCGGCGTTGCCGACCGCGCCACCTTCGTGACGGCGGACCTGTTCGCCACCGATTTGTCGCAGGCGGACGTGATCACCATGTTCCTGCTGTCGACCATCAACGAAAAGCTGCGGCCCAAGCTGCTGGAACTGGCGCCGGGCACCCGCATCGTGTCGAACTCCTTCCGCATGGGCGATTGGGAGCCGGACGCCGAGGAAACCATCCGGCAGGACTGCAACACCTACTGCACGGCGCTCCTGTGGATCGTGCCCGCCAAGGTGGCAGGCAACTGGGAGGTGGACGGCCAGCCCCTGCAGCTGGAGCAGCGCTACCAGCGCCTGTCGGGCAAGCTGGGCGGCGCGCCGATTTCGGAGGCGCGGCTGAACGGCGCCGAGATCTCCTTTGTCGCCAACGGCGTGCGCTATACCGGGACGGTGAACGGCAAGCAGATGAACGGCAGCGCCGCCGGCGGGGGGAACTGGTCGGCCAGGCGGGTGTAAGGCCGGCGCGGGCGTGTCATGCGGCGTGGCGCCAGGCCATCAAGGACGCTTCCACATACCCGATTTCCTGAGCCGTCATGCCTGCCATGCCGTAATAGCGCTGGCGCTGCGCCACCACCTCGCGCACGTGCTCCAGGATGCCGCGCGCGACGGCTTCCGAGCGCAGGCCGAAGCGCCGGTACTCGCTCAGGCAGTTCTGGAATGAGCTTTCGCGGCCGGCCGCGCCGATGTGCAGGTAGTGCCTGGCGGAGCCTTCCTGCGTGACCACGTCGAACAGGGGCGACAGCCGGTAGGTCTGCGCGCCCTCGTCCTTCACGAAGCCGACGTTCTTCAGGTGGTCGTCGGTATTGTGGACGGCCACGTTCAGGACCATGCGCGCGTACAGCTCTTTCAGGTCCTGCACCGGGTTGGACGAAATCCGGCGCGTGACGTCCGCCAGCCGCGCGTAGGAATACGTGGCCTTGCCGCGCGCCTCGTCGAGCTCGCGCTTGCCGATCTGCGCCGAGGGGCTGATCAGCGCTGCGCCGCTGAGGAAATGGCGGCGCGCGACGATCGGGGTTGCGCCCTGCCCGGCCGGCAGCAGTTCGCGGTCGAAGCGGTGCGTCAGCAGGACCGCGCCCAGATGCGTTTCTGCCAGGCGGATCTCGGGCACCGTCATGCCGATGGCGCGCGCCATCTGCAGGTTGGCGTACTCGACGCGCTGGCGGTCGTAGGAATCCCCCTTGCGCGGAAACTTGGCGATCCACATTTCGCCGCGCTCGTCGCGCACGATGGTCTTGGGGCGCGCGCCGCCGATGTCCCAGGAACTGCCCAGGATGTCGCGGTACAGGCCCTTGGGCTTGACGCCCTGGTCGATGTCGGCGAGCAGGTCGGCAAGCGATTCCACCTGGCTGAGTTCCGGCAGGCGGTAGGTCTTGCGCATGTTCGGCGTGAGCCGGCGGGCGCTGAAGAACAAGGCCCCCACGCCCATGCCGCGGCCCTTGAGCAGCACTTCGTCCTCGGTCACGCGAGCGCCGGCGTTGTCCACGCGCATGACGTTGCGGCCCCAGGCGTCGGGCGCGGCGTCAAAGATCGCGCCCAGCGTTTCGTAGCGGCTTTCGGTGCGGAAGGTGGTGCGCGCATCCACCAGCGGCAGGTTCAGCGGATCCAGCGCAAAGGCGCGCGGGTCGTTCACGTAGGACTGCACATAGGTGAATTCGGCGTAGAAGCGGCTTTCGTCCGAATCGTCCAGCGTCAGCAGGCCGGCGAGCACGGCCTCGCCGCGGATGTCGACATAGACATACAGCTCGCTTTCCACCGATTTGTGTTTTCTTGCTTTCACGTTTTGCGTGGCACTACAGCTGGGTGGGATCGGCGCGGTGCGTGTTGGGCGTTTTGCCGCTGCCCCGGCTGGGCCGGCGCACCGCGTCCAGGCGTTTGCCTACGCCGTCCAGGTCGGGGTCGCCCAGGGCGTAGACCTGGTCCGCATAGCCGTACTGCAGCAGGGCTTCCATGGCCAGCGCCAGGGACACGCCGCCGTCGCCGCGTTCCAGGCGCGTGACCGTGGCGCGCGACACGCCCATGCGGGCAGCCAGCATGGACTCGGTTTCGGCGCGGCGCAACCGGGCGGTGCGGATGTTGGCGCCAAGGCGCGCAAGCGCCATGGCGGCATCGAAGCTGGGTTCGATCTTCTTTTTCATGAATCAATAATAGTGCGTTGCTTGGTAATTTGCACTATTAATGAGTCATTTTTGTATTTAAGAATGCTATTTTAATAAGGCGTAGCCAAGTTTTATGCCTCATTAATGGATCATTTCGGGTCACACCGCCACTGCTTGCTCCAGCCGCAATCCGCCACGCGCCGTGTCCAGCGTGACCTGTGCGCCCAACGGCAAGGTCAGGTTCGGATCGCCATGGCCGCTGGGCCATCCCGCCAGCACCGGAATGCCGCGCGAGCGGAACTGGTCGAGTATCAGCGGGTACAGCAGCCCCTGCGCCTGGGCATCGTCGCCCGGCACGCCCAGGATGCGCGTGAAGTTGCCGACCAGTACTCCCTTGAGGTCATCGAACTTGCCCGCCGCAGCCAACTGGCTCAACAGCCGGTCGATGCGAGGCAAGGCTTCGTTGACGTCCTCGATGAAAAGAATGGCGCCGCTGGTGTCGATTTCGCTATCGGACCCGATCAGTGCGCCGATCAGCGCCAGATTGCCGCCGATCAGCCGTCCGGTCGCCGTGCCCGGTATCAGTTCCGTGGCGGTGGCGTAAGGCGGCGGCGTGATCCACGCCCCCTGCCCCACCTGGCCGCTGATCATGGACAGCAGGTTCGATTCGGTGGGTTCGCGCTTGCCGGCCAGCAGGTCCTGCGCCAGCATCGGCCCGTGGAACGTGACGAAACCGGCGCGGCGCTGCATGGCCAGATGCAGGGCCGTGGTGTCGCTATAGCCGATGAACGGCTTGGGGTGGCGGCGCAGCAGATCGAAGTCCAGCTGATCCAGCAGGCGCCAGGAACCAAAGCCGCCTTGCAGGCACCAGACGGCGCCGATATCGGGCGCGGCGAACGCCGCATGCAGGTCGGCCAACCGGTCGGCGTCCGATCCCGCCAGATAGTCATAGGGGGCGTCTAGCCGTGAACGCGCGGCCGGCATGACCTGCGGCACGTAGCCGCGCGCGGACAGCCATTCGGCTGCTTCGTCCGCGGCATCCAGCGCGGCGGACGCGGGCGCCACGATGGCGATGCGCGCGCCGGGTTTGAGGGCGGGCACGGGGGCTGCGGCGCTGCTGACAACCGGGGGCGCGACGGAGCCGGGCTTGGCCGACTGCGGTGCGCGGCGCGGCGCAGGCTTGGGCGCCGCGCAGCCGGCCAAGGCGGCGGACAGGCACAGGGCGCCGGCATTGATCAAGAAACCCCGGCGTCCGGGATCGCGCTGTGGTCGCTGGCCTTGCTGCGCTTGTTCCATGGTCATCCCTGCTGCCGTCAGAAGCGTTCGTAGTCCAGGCGGTAGCGCCATTGCCCCAGGCCCAGGCCGGCCATCGGCAGGCGGCCGATGCGGATGCGGCGCAGGGCCTGCAGGCGCAATCCCGCCGCATCGCACACGTACTCGATGAAGCCGGGCGCGGGCGTCTTCAGGGCGAAGCGCAGATGGGTTTCGTTCTGCCAGCTGACCTTCATGGGCGTGGCGGCGCGGCCGTCGTAAGCCATGCCGCGCTGCAGGCGCGCCAGGTCGGCGGCGCTGAGCTGGCCGGACACCTGGGCCACGTACTCCTGCTCCACGTAACGCCCTTCTTCCACCAGCTTGCGGGCGATCGGGTATTCCTGCGTGTAGACGACCAGGCCGCTGGCTGCGCGCTCCAGCGGCGTGACCAGCTTCAGGCCATTGAACATGCGCTTCAGGTAGCGCTGCCCGGAACGGTCGCCGGGCATCAGGTTCTCAGGCAGGATCAGGTCGCGCGCGGAGCCGGGCTCGTCATTGGCGTAAAGGCCGGCGGGCTTGTGCAGCAGTACGGTCACGGGACGCGCGTCTTCCAGGCGCGCGCCCGGCAACAGGCCCACGGACTGGCCGGGCGCCACCCGATAGCCGGGCTCCTCGACCTGCTTGCCGTCCACGGCGGCCCAACCGCCCTCTATGTAGCGTTCCGCGTCGCCGCGCGAGCAGGACAGTTCGGAGGCCAGACGCTTGGCCAGGCGTACGCTTTCGCTCATCGCGCCACCGCCTTGTGCGGGAAAGCCGCGGGGCCGGGTGTGGAACCAGGCCGTGTATCGAGCCGTGCTTCGAGCCGTGCTTCGGGCAGGGCTTCGGACCAGGAAGAGTAGCCGCCTTGCAGCGGCGCCAGAGGGTGCATCGTCATGAGGTATTGCCGGGGTGTTGCCAGAAAAGCGGGCAATGCGCCCGCGACGTGAGGCAGATGTTACGCCCTTCCCTGGCAGGCTGCCCGGCGCGGCCTGGCTGGCAGCCGATGCCGGCGGCGTTCAGACCGGCGGAAATCCGGCGCGTTCCGCGGGCGTTGCGGCGGGCTCCGTTTCCGCGTCCAACGCGGCGGGCGGCGGCACTTCTTCGATCCAGGCGTTGAGCAGCGTATGGGTCACCGCCAGGATCACCGGGCCGATGAACAGGCCCACGATGCCGAAGGCAAACAGTCCGCCCAGCACGCCCACCAGGATCAGCAGCAAGGACAGGTTGACGCCGCGCTTGATGAGCAACGGCCGCAGCAGGTTGTCCAGCATCGCCACCAGCACCGCCCAGACCAGCAGGACCGCGGCCGCCAGCTTCATGTCGTTCTGGAACAACCAGACCACGCCAGCCAGCATCGGCAGGAATGGCCCCAGCTGCGCCAGGCACAGCATCACCATCAGCGCGGTAAGGATGCCGGCAGCCGGCACGCCCGCGATCCACAGGCCGATCCCGCCCAGCCCGGACTGCACCACGGCGGTCACGACGATGCCCAGCGCCACGGCGCGTATCGCCTGCCCGGCAAGCTTGACGGCCGCCAGGCCGCGCTGGCCCGCCAGCCGGTTGAAGAAGCGCCGCACGAAATCGACCGCCACCTCGCCCTTGGTATAGAGGATGCCGGCCACGACCACGGTGATCAGCATGTGCATCATGAAGGCGCCGACGATGGCGGCATGCCCGAGCAGCCAGGCCGCGGCGCTTGTCAGATACGGTTCGAGCTTGGCCAGCAGGCCGCCGGCGCCGGCGTCCGACAGGGTCTGCCATTCCTGCGCGATCTTGGGGCCGACCAGTGGAATGCCGTGGACCCAGGCGGGCGGCGCCAGCAGCGCGTAGTCGGGCAGGCTCTTGACCGCGGCCATGATCGAGCTGCTGTGCAAGGCCAGCGTCGAGATCACCTCGTAGAGCGGCAGCACGATGACGAACAGCAGGATGACCAGCATGGTCAGGGTACCCATCCAGCGCCGTCCGCCGCAATAGCGCTGGATCGCCAGCATGACCGGCCAGGTCGCCACGACGATCGTGGTGGCCCAGACCAGGCCGGGCAGGAACGGGCGCAGGATGTAGACGCTGCCTGCCATCAGGCCGGCCAGGATCACGATGACGAGGATGATGCGGGCGAGATCGACCGTCTGGCGTGGAAGAGGATTCAACCGCGGCTCCTGACAGGGCCGGCAGCCCTGATCTGTGGCGCATCGATGCCGGCGGGGCGTCTGCCGGATGGGTGCATGCGGATGCGCCTGTGGCGAATTTATCCGAAAAACCCGCGGATATACACCGTGGCGGCCCGCAAGCGGCGCCGCCTCCGGCTAGCGCGGCGTCCCCGCGCCGTCGCCCGCGCCCTGCGCGCGCACCAGCGTATAGGCGATGTAGTACTTGAAGATATTGCTCACGTATTGCACGGTTTCGCGCCCGATGCGCTCGGCCGCCACCCGCTCCACATTGTCGAACCAGACGTTCGGGTCCAGTCCGCTGGCGGCGGCTTCCTTGCGCAGCTGGTTGATCCGGGCGGGGCCGGCGTTATAGGAAGCGAAAGCGAACAGTCCCTTGTTCAAGTCCGTCATGGGCTCTTTCGCGTAGTACTGGTCGATCATGAAACGGATGTACTTGACGCCGGCGTGTATGTTGAACTCCTCGCGCCGGATATCGCCTACCTTCAGTTCCTTGCCGGTGGCCGGCATGATCTGCATGACGCCTATCGCCCCGACCGAGCTCTTGGCATCCTGGTCCAGCCGCGACTCCTGGTAGCCCTGGGCCATCATGAGCAGCCAGTCTATGTTGTATTCATCCCCGTACTTGCGGAAGAACTCCGCCAGGCGGTGGAACTTCTCGATTTCCTCGGGGTCGGTGGCGCCCTTCACCCATTTCACGGATTTCAGGTACTTGGTGAGCTGCTGGTTGCCGAAAGAGGTGCCGACGCGGTTCTTCTCCATGAAGGGGTTGAGCACCGCCGCGAGCTTGGGCGAGTTCTTGCGGAAGGCGAAGGCGATGTCGTTGCCCTTGTCGATCTCCAGGTTCGCGTAGACCTTGATCTGCGGGAAGATCTGCTTCCAGAAATTGGCCAGGTAGCGGTCGGCGACGGTGTACTTGACCAGATCCGCGCTGGCCATCTCCAGGATGTCATCGGTCTCGAAGTTGCCGGGCGCATCGCGGATGACCGCGGGCTTCAGGCCCCTGGCCTCCAGATCCGCGTTCAATGTCTTGACGCTGCCGTAGTAGCTGCTGACGGGGTTGATGAAGATTTCCTGCCCGGAAAGATCGTCCAGCGACTTGAGCTCGGGCGCGCCTGGCGAGGCCACGACCAGCTCCGGCACGCCCGACGCCAGCGGCGTGGAAAAATCGACCAGCTTCCGGCGTTCCTCGGTGACCGTCAGGTTGGCCGCGACGATGTCGCCCTTGCCCGCCAGCAGATCGGGAATCAGGCGTTCGCGCGAGGTCGGCAGAAGCACCACGTACACGCGGATGTTCTTGTTCTTGAGCTGCCGGTTCAGGTCGTTCTCGAACTCGGTCATCATCTCGGCGATGATGCCGCGCTGCGTGCCGCCCTTGTCCAGGAAATACAGGGTTTTGTTGTAAGGCACCAGCACGCGGACCTGCCTGCGCTTGACCATGCCGTCGAAATCCCCGGTCCAGGGCTTCATGTTGTAGGCCAGCGCCAGCGGGTCGCCTTTGCCCTTTGTCGCCTGGGTATACCCAGGCGATGGAGGCAGCCACAGCAACAGCGCGCAGAGCATCGAGGCAATCACGCGAAATGACATAGTTCCTCCGGCTGGCCGGGTTACTGCGTCGCTATATATATGTGCCGCGTGGCGGGGCGCGTTGCGCGCTTCGCCATGCCTATAACAATAATCCGAATCGGGTCGCCGGGGGCATGCAGCGCATCCTTTTGCCGCGAACCGCAAACGGTGATGCGCCAGGCTGCGCGCGCGGCGCTAGGCCCGCGGATGCTCCGGCCGCGCCTGCCCCGGATCCTGCCGCTGGACTTGCGCCAGCAGATGCCGGGTCAGTTCGCCCAGTTGCTCATCCTTCCCTTTCAGCTGCGCGAGGTAGTCGGACGCGCGTTGCTCGGCCGCCGCCAGCCGGGATTCCAGCGCCATTTCGCGTTCACGCGCTGCCGCCCGCGCCGCGCTGGCCGCGGCCTGATCGGCTTGCTGGCGCGCTTGCAGGGCCTGGATCTCGCCGCCCGCAGCCTGCGCCTTATGTTCGGCCTGGCGGCGCAGCTCCTGTTCCTGCTCCAGCGCCTTGCGCGCCTGCGCCGCCTGCTGCTGGCTGGCGGCCTGCGCCTCGTCCAGCCGGGTCTGCAAGCGTTTGACGGCGCCGCGTTCGCTGTCCAGTTCGTTCAGCCAGCGGCGCTCGTGGGCAGTGTGGCGGGTTTCCAGCGCGTCGAGCGCCTGGGCATGCTGGGTGCGGATCTTCTCGCTTTCCGCCAGCGCCGCCTGCGTGGCGCCGCGTGCGTCCTCCAGCTGCAGCTGGTTGCGCCTGAGCAGTTCATCGCGTTGGCGCAACTGCTGTTCGGCCGCCAGCAGCCGGTCTTCGGCGGCGGCCAATTGGGAAGTGGCCACCCTCAGGGCTTCCTGCAGATCCTGTTCGCGATGCGCAAGCTGGGCTTCGCGCTGCTGCAGCTGTTCGGCGTCGGAGGCGAGCTGCTCCCCTTCCCGCGCCAGTTCTTCCCAGCGACCGCGATAGGCCTGTTCCTGCTGCGCGCGGGCCTCGGCCAAGGCGGCTTCCCAGAAGTGCGAGGCCGCCTGCGCTACCGGGTCGGGTACGGCCGCGGGCGCCGCGAACGCGCCCGGGTCCTTGATGCGCGCGCCCAGCGAACGGAACCAGGTTTCGAGATAGGGGCTGACGGTGTTGGGCGAACCCCGGCCGATCTTCTGCCGCACCCGTTCGATGGTGGGCCGCGCGCCCTCCAGCAGCAAGGCGTCGGCGGCGGTCCAGACGTCAGTTTCGGTAATTCCGGTGGCCATGCGCGTGCTCCGTGCCGGATTCGGCATCTGTAGGATAATTACCCACGATAATGGAACCTTATCGTGGGTAAATTGATATTAATGTTAGATATCATACAGCATACATAATAATATGTATGAAATATGATTTTTCCACCCTCTTCAACCATGACACAGCTGAAAACGCAGGCGCCGCTTCCCGCTCTGGACCCGCTGACCCTGGACGCCCAGGCCGACGCTGCCGCCCGCGCCCTGATGCGCGAAGGCAGTTCGGCCAACACGGTCGCCAGCTACCGCGCCGCCATCCGCTACTGGAGCGCCTGGTTCGAACTGCGCTACGCCCGTCCCTTTGCCCTGCCCTTGCCGGAAGCCGCCGTGGTCCAGTTCGTGGTCGACCATGCGCAGCGGTCCACCGAGCAAGGCCTGAAATGGGAATTGCCGCTGGCGTTGGACCAGGAACTGGTCCGGCTCAAAGCCAAAGGCAGGCTGGGTGCGCCCAGCCTCAACACGCTGTTGCAGCGCATCTCCGTGCTGTCCAAGGCGCACGAACTTCAAGGCCACCCCAACCCCTGCCGCGCGGCCGCGGTGCGCGAACTGCTTGCCAGGACGCGGCGCGCCTACGCCCGGCGCGGCGTGGCGCCCGCCAAGAAGGTGGCGCTGACGCGCGAACCGCTGGAGGCCATGCTGGCCACCTGCGACGACTCGCTGCGCGGGCTGCGCGACCGCGCCCTGCTGCTGTTCGCCTGGGCCAGCGGCGGGCGCAGGCGCTCCGAAGTCGTGCACGCCACGATGGAAAACACGCGGCGCACGGCCGAGGGCTTTCTGTACGCGCTGGCGTACTCCAAGACCAACCAGGCGGGCGCCCACCGCGCCAATGACCAGAAGCCCATCGTGGGCGTAGCTGCGCAGGCGCTCGATGCCTGGCTGCGCGCCAGCGGCATCACGCAAGGTCCGCTGTTCCGGCGCGTGCGGCGCGGCGACGTGCTGGGCGAGCCGCTGGCCGCGGCCGCGGTGCGGGACATCGTGCGGGAACGCTGCAAGCTGGCCGGCCTGGAAGGCGAGTTTTCGGCGCACAGCCTGCGATCCGGATTCGTGACCGAGGCCGGGCGGCGGAACGTGCCGCTGGGCGACACCATGGCCATGACCGGACACGCCAGCGTGGCCACCGTCATGGGCTACTTCCGCGCCGGGGCGGCGGCCGAATCGCCCGCGGCCCGGCTGTTGGACGAGCCGGACGCCCCGCGCGGGTAAAATCCCGCGCACTCGCCGCAACCTGAATCCTGCCCGACACGATCTTCATGCGAATCAACCTACGCGGGCTGGTGCTTGCGCTTACCGTATGCAGCGCCCTCGCCGCCACCGCCAACGCCCTGTACGCCAGTTATCGGGTGCAGCGCGAACAGCTCATCGCCAATACGCTGGAATCCAACCGGGTGTATGCCGCCAAGCTGGCCGAGAGCGCGGGCACTTTCCTGGAATCGGCCCTGCAGCAACTGGAGTACAGCGCCCGCCATGTCGCCTGGCGCTTCGATGCGCCGGAGGTCCTGAACGCGGAAGTCGCGCGCCTGCGGGAGCAGACGGACAGCTTCAACTCGGTCGCCATCATCCGCGCCGACGGCGTCATGGTGGCGGCCAGCCAGGCCATCCGCAGCTTCCAGGGAACGCGGGTCGACAATGCCGCCAGCCGCATGGCGCTGCAAACGCGCAAGCCCCTGATCAGCAAGCCCTATGTGTCGGTCGCCGGCAACCTGTTGATCAACGTCTCGTATCCCATTCATTCGGAGAGCGGCGTCTACCTGGGCTATGTCTCTGGCACGATCTACCTGCGCAACGAAGGCGCCCTGCACAACCTGCTGGGCAAGCATCCGTATCAGGACGGCTCCTATCTGTACGTGGTGGATCACGAGGGGCGGCTGATCTATCACGCCGAGAGCGGGCGCGTTGGCGAGGACGTCACCGGCAATCCCGTGGTGGCCGCGGTGATGCGCGGCGAAGACGGCGCGCAGCGCCTGATCAACACGCGCGGGGTGGACATGCTGGCCGGCTACGCGCATGTTTCGCGCAGCGGCTGGGGCGTGATCGCGCAGCGCCCCGCGCTGGCCACGCTGGAGCCCTTGCACGATCTCATCTGGGCGCTGATCCGCTACGCGGCGCCCTTCGCGCTGTTGTTCCTGCTGGCCATCTGGTGGTGCGCGCGCAAGATTTCGCAGCCGCTATCGCAACTGGCGACCAACGTCGAGCACCATGACATGGCGGTGGCCATGCAGCGGGTGCGCTCGGTGAAAGCCTGGTATTTCGAGGCGCAGCGCCTCAAGCGCGCAGTGATCCGCAGCTACACCAACCTGCAGGACAAGATCGGCCAGCTCAATCAGGCCAGCATCACCGATCCGCTGACCGGGCTGCGCAACCGCCGCGGCATGCGGCAGGCGGTGGACGCGCTGCAGGCGGCCGACACGCCCTTTGCCGTGATCGCCTTGGACATCGACCATTTCAAGCGGGTCAATGACACCTACGGCCATACGGCGGGCGATGAAGTGATACAGGGAATGGCGCAGTTGATGCGCGACTGTTCGCGCCCGACCGACATGCTCTGCCGCAACGGCGGCGAGGAGTTCCTGATCCTGCTGCCCGCGGCGGGCCCCAGGGAGGCCACGGGCATGGCCGAGCGCCTGCGCAAGGCGACGGAGATGCGCCGCTTGAGCGGCGCCCCGGAAATCACGGTGTCAGCCGGCGTGGCGCACTGGCCGGCGGGCGGCGCGGATGTGGAGCCGGTTTTTCAGGCGGCCGATGCCGCGCTGTACGCGGCCAAGCAGCAGGGGCGCAATCGCGTGGTGACGCACGCGGGCTGACGCCCCTGCCCGCCCGGCGGCTATTTCAGGGTTGTGGCAACGCCCGGTCAGGCGTCCTGGTCTTCGGCGGCATCGGCGTCCGCGGCAACGGTCTTGATGTCCGCGTCCTTATTGGTCTCGGGCGCCTTCCAGTCCAGGGGAGGAATCTCGAATTGCCACTTCTTGCCAACGAGTTGATGAGACATGAACGTTCTCCTGTTCAGGACGCATGGCTTTCCCCCGCGCAAAGCGCAATGCATGAGATTCGTGCGTGCCATGGATGCTGTTCCCAATGGATGCCATCGGGGCGCGGGGGGCATGCGCGCAGGCAACGCAAACGAAAATGGCGGCCGCGGCCGCCAGCGACTTTTTCGGCGCTTGGTTTATTGTAATTTTGCCGAAAGTTGATGTATTTTAGCATCATATTGCCTGCAAAAGCAATAGCATCGCCGGCGGCCGCGATACCGGTCCCGCCGCCCTGCCCTGGTGACGTTGACGCAAATCCCCCCGCAGCGTGACGCGATCGCCACTGCCCGGCGGCCAGCGGCCTCAATACACTGGATGCGCACCTTCCCAGGAGACGCATCGTGACTCAGGCTCCCATCGAAGGCGGCTGCGATTGCGGCGCGGTCCGCTACCGCCTCGCCAGCCCGCCCATGTTTGTCCATTGCTGCCATTGCACCGTGTGCCAACGGCACTCCGGCACCGCCTTTGCGATGAACGCGGTGATCGAATCCGACCGCGTGCAGCGCCTGCGGGGCGAGGTGCGCCGCCATCCCGCGGACAAGAACGCCAATGATGGCGAGACCGTCGTGGTCGTGCGTTGCGCGGCCTGCCTCGGCCTGCTGTGGAGCCATCACCCGGGTTACGGCGAAACGGTGGCGCTGATCTACGCGGGCACGCTGGACCGCGCCGCCGACTTCCCGCCTGGCGCGCATTGCTTCGTGCGTTCCAGGCACCCATGGGTGGGCATACCGGATGACGTGCCGGCGGCCGAAGCGTTCTACGACATGGACGCCTGCTGGCCCCTGGCCGCCCGGCAGCGCCTGGACGTCGCGTTGGCCGGCAGCCCGCGCAAGCCCTGGACGCCCAAGGGCTGAGAACCCGCCGCCGCGGCGCGCGGCGCATAGCCGCAACAAACGCTTGCGCGCAGCGCATCGGCCCTGCCCGCCATTCTCGCGGGCTTAGGGATTTCCCCCGTTTTTGCCGAAAAAAACGCCTGTTTGGCGCATTGCCCGTGCGCCTGAAAGGTGAACGGAAGTTTGAATTCCTAGACTTCCGCGTTCATTCAAAAGTCAGCTTTTGTTCAGAACGTAGTCAGGCAAAAGCACAACAACGGGAGGACTACAGATGCAATCCAAACGCAGCGCCGCGCGGCGCGAGGTCTGGGCAGCCGGCACGATGATCGTGCTGGGCCTGGGCGCCATCGCGCAGGCATCCACCTACAACATCGGCAGCCTGGCGCGCATGGGGCCGGGGATGTTCCCCGCGATCCTGGGCGTGCTGCTGGTGCTGTTGGGCCTGATGATCGCGCGCATGGCGGCGGCGCCCGCGGCACCCGATGAGGACGCCGAAGACGAGCCCCCGCCCGACTGGCGCGGCTGGGGCTGCATCATCGGCGGACTGATGACCTTCATCCTGCTGGGCAAGTATGGCGGCCTGGTGCCCGCGACCTTTGCGCTGGTCTTCATTTCCGCGATGGGCGACCGCCAGCACACGCCGCGTAGCGCGGCGCTGCTGGCCGCCGGCGTAACCGTGCTGGGCGTGGCCGTTTTCTCTTGGGCGCTGCAACTGCAGTTTCCGCTGTTCCGCTGGGGCTGATCGATGGAAATCTTCAACAACCTGATGCACGGGTTCTCCGTCGCCTTCGCGCTGGACAACCTCATGTGGGCCGTATTCGGCGTGTTCATGGGCAACCTTATCGGCGTGCTGCCGGGCATGGGCGTGCTGGCCGCGATCTCCATCCTGCTGCCGCTGACCTACACCATGACGCCCACGGCGGCGCTGGTGATGCTGTCGGGCATCTACTACGGGTCGCAGTACGGCGGCGGGATTACCTCCATCATGCTGAACCTGCCCGGCACCGCGTCGCACGCGGTGGCCTGCCTGGACGGCAATCCGCTGGCGCGCAACGGCAAGGCCGGCTCGGCGCTGTTCATGCTGATGTTCTCGTCGTTCTGCGGCGCGTCGGTCGGCATTCTGGCGATGATCCTGTTCTCCCCTATGCTGGTGGACGTGGCCTTCAAGTTCGGCCCCGCCGAGTACTTCTCCATGATGATGCTGGGCCTGCTGGCCGGCGCCACCTTGGCCAAGGGATCGGCGATCAAAGGCGTGGCGATGGTGGTGGTGGGTCTGCTGCTGGGCGTGGTGGGCACCGACGTCAACACCGGCACGATGCGCTTTCACTTCGGCATCCTGGAGTTGTCCGACGGCCTGCAGATCGTGGCGCTGGCCATGGGTCTCTTCGGCGTGGCGGACTTCCTGAAGAACATTAACCGCATCGGCGGCGACGCCAAGGTGACCACCGCCAAGATCAGCATGAAGTCGATGCGGCCCGAGGCTGGCGACATCAAGCAGTCGCGCGGCGCGCTGGTGCGCGGCACGGCCATCGGCGCGGCTTTTGGCATCCTGCCCGGCACCGGTCCCACCATCGCCTCGTTCATTTCGTATGCGACGGAAAAGAAGGTGGCGCGCGAGCCGCGCCGCTTCGGCCGCGGCGCCATCGAGGGCATCGCCGGACCGGAAGCGGCCACCAGCGCGTCGACCCAGACCAGCTTCATTCCCACCATGAGCCTGGGCATCCCCGGCGATCCGGTGATGGCGCTGATGCTGGGCGCGCTGATCATCCACGGCATCCAGCCGGGACCCCAGATGATGGTGGAGCACGCCGACATGTTCTGGGGGCTGATCGCCAGCTTCTGGGTGGGCAACGTCTTGTTGCTGCTCTTGAACCTGCCGCTGATCGGCATGTGGGTGCGGCTCCTGACGGTGCCGTTCCGCTACCTGTTCCCGGCGGCGCTGTTCTTTGTCTGCGTGGGCGTCTACAGCACCAACAACAATCTGTTCGACGTGGCCATGGTGACCTTGTTCGGCGCGGCGGGCTACGCGCTGATCCGCATGCGCTTCGAACCCGCGCCGCTGTTGCTGGGCTTTGTGCTCGGCCCCATGGTGGAAGAGAACTTCCGCCGCGCCCTGCTGCTGTCGCGCGGCGACCTGACGATCTTCGTCTCGCGGCCCATCAGCCTGGGCTTCGTGGTGGCGTGCGTGGGCTTGATTGCGCTGCTGGTGGTGTCGGCCATGCGCCAACGCAAGCAGCGCGCGGGCCTGGCGCAAGCGGAGTCTTCCGCCTGAAGCCTGCGGCTGCGTGGCAACGGGCCGGCTCTTGCGGGGCCGGTCCGCATGCGCTTCAGGTGTCGGGCGCGGCCAGCGGGCCGGCGGAGTGGCCGTCGATATGGCCCAGCGTGCGGCCGGGATCGAGGCGGTCGCGCACGCGTTGCTTCAGTTCCTTGGCCGAGGGGAAGCCGCCATCGCTCTTGCGGTCCCAGATCAGGTCGCCGTTGTAGGTGACCTGGAAGATCCCGCCGGTGCCAGGCTGCAGCACGACCTCGCCCAGATCGGTCGAAAACGTGGACAGGAGTTCCTGGGCCATCCAGCCGGCGCGCAGCAGCCACTGGCACTGCGTGCAGTAATGGATGACGATGCGGGGACGCAGGGCGGGTGTGTTCATAGCTGGGAGATTCTACGCCGGTTCATGGATAATATCGGGTTTTCCCGGGTCCGCAATGGACCCCGAGCCTGCCATGAAGTCTGCATTATCCCCTCGCGGCCAACGCTGGCTGATCGGTCTCCTGATGGGACTGGTCACGCTTACGCCCATGGGCATCGATATCTATCTGCCCTCCTTGCCCGTCATGGCGCAGGATTACGGCCAGCCAGTCTCCGCGCTGCAAGCCAGCATCACCCTCTTCATCTTCGCCGTGGGCGTGGGCCAGGTGCTGATCGGTCCGCTGGCCGACCGCTATGGCCGGCGGCCCGTGGCGCTGGGCGGCGCGCTGGCCTATCTGCTGGGCTCGGCGCTGGGCGCCGCGGCCACGTCGCTGGACGTGTTCTATGTTGCCCGCGTGATCCAGGGGCTGGGCGCGTGCTCGGCCTCGCTGGTCGCCTTTGCCGCGGTCCGTGATTGCTTCAGCCCCGCAGTCGGCGCGCGCGTCTACAGCTATTTGAACGGCGCCTTGTGCACCGTGCCTGCGCTGGCGCCCATGGTGGGCGGCGCGCTGGCCGTGCACGCGGGCTGGCGCAGCACCTTCGTCTTCATGGTGCTGTTCGCCTTGACCCTTGCGGGATTCCTGGCGATCCGCTTCGAGGAAACCCGCGCCGCGCCGCCCAAGCCCCACGGCGCGCTCTACAGCCTGCGCCGCTATGCGCCGATCGCGGCCAGCGGACGCTTTCTGTATTTCGCGGCGTTCGGCATGGCCGGCATGGCGATGATCCTGGTGTTCGTGTCCGCCGCGCCGGTAGTGCTGGTGCAGCAGCTGGGCTATTCCGAACTGGGCTTCTCCGCCTGGTTCGGCGGCAACGCGGCGATCAATATCGGCGCCTTCTTCCTGGCCCCTGCCTTCATCGCGCGTTTTGGCCGCCACACCATGGTGCGCGTGGGCATGGCCGCCCTGCTTGCGGCCGCCGCCATGCACCTGGCCGCGTGGCTGTGGCTGCCCCTGTCGGCCTGGGTCTTCATGTTGCCGGTGGCGGTGTTGACCGTGGGCTTTTCGCTGGCGCTGGGGTCCGGGCTGAGCCTGGCGCTGGAGCCCTTCGCCGAGCGCGCCGGCACCGCGGCCGCGGTCTATGGCCTGTTCCAGATGAGCGGATCGGCCGTCATCGCCACTCTCTTGCTGGACAGCGGCATGGCGCCGCAAGCGGCGATGGCGCTGATCGGCGCGGTCGTCGTCGGGCCGCTGCTGTGCCTGTCGCCGGGCATGGCGCGGCGTCTGGCGGCGGGCTGACGCCGATCGGCGTATGCCTCTACTATCCAGGGATAGCCCACCCTGGAGACGACATGAACAACGAAGCAGCGGCGCAAGAGCCGATCCTGGCGCGCCACGCCGAAGACGGCGTGGTGACGCTGCGCCTGAACCGCCCCGGGCAGTTCAACGCGCTGTCCGAAGGCCTGCTGGCCGCGCTGCAAGCGGAGATCGACGCGCTGTCGCGCGATGCCGGCGTGCGCTGCGTGGTGCTCGAATCCAGCGGCCGGGCGTTCTGCGCCGGCCACGACCTGCGCGAAATGCGCAGCCAGCCATCGCTGGATTACTACCGCGACCTCTTCAGGAAATGCAGCGCCGTGATGCAGGGTTTGCAGGCCTTGCCGGTGCCGGTGATCGCCAAGGTGCACGGCATCGCCACCGCGGCAGGCTGCCAGCTGGTGGCCAGCTGCGACCTGGCCGTGGCGGCCGACACGGCGAAGTTCGCGGTATCCGGCATCAACGTCGGCCTGTTCTGCTCCACGCCCGCCGTCGCGCTCAGCCGCAACGTATCGGCCAAGCGCGCCTTTGAAATGCTGGTGACGGCGCGCTTCATCGATGCTGGCCAGGCCAGGGATTGGGGCCTGATCAACGACGCGGTGCCCGAGGCGCAGCTGGACCAGCGCGTGCGCGCGCTGGTCGACGACATCCTGGCCAAGAGTCCTGCTGCCATCCGTTACGGCAAGCGCATGTTCTACAAGCAGCGGCAGATGGCGCTGGCGGATGCCTATGACTACGCGGGCGACGTGATGGCGCGCAACATGATGGAAGCCGACGCCTGCGAAGGCATAGACGCCTTCCTGCAAAAACGCCCGCCGCGCTGGCAGTCCTGATTCAACGCCGCGGGGTTGTCTTGGGGCGGCTGCGCTAGGCCAACGCCCAGCCGCCGGCCGCGGCCAGCAGCACCACCCAGACGGGCGACCAGCGCGCATAGACCAGCAAGCCGAACAGCAGCAAGGCCAGCCCGAAGTCCGCGCGGTCGCGGATGGCGCTGATCCAGACCGGGTCGTACAGCGCCGACAGCAGGATGCCCACGACGCTCGCGTTCACGCCCGCGATCATGTTGCGCACGCCCGCGCGCCGCCGCAGGCTTTCCCAGAACGGCAGCGCAGCCGCCACCAGCAAGGCGCCTGGCAGGAAGATGGCCGCCAGCAACACCAGTCCGCCAGCCCAGCCCGACAAGGGACCGGACGACATCGCGCCCAGGAAGGCGGCAAAAGCGAATAGCGGCCCCGGCATGGCTTGCGCCGCGCCGTAGCCTGCCAGGAAATCGGCGTTGGAAACCATGCCGCCCGCCACCGAGGCGGATTCCAGCAGTGGCAGCACCACGTGGCCGCCGCCAAACACCAGCGCGCCCGCGCGGTAGAAGCCCGACAGCTGCTGCGCCAGCGGCATGCCGCTGATCGCCGCCCAAGCCGGCAAGGCCGCCAACAGCAGCACGAACAGCGCCAATGCCGTGTATCCGGCGCGGCGCGAGATCTTCAGCGGCTGCACCGCCAGGGCCGGACGCGGCGGTACCTGCAGCGCGGCCATGCCGGCGATGGCGCCCAGCAGGATCGCGCTCAATTGCCCCAGGGTCGTCGGCATCAGGATGGTGATGAGCGCCGCAGCCACCGCCAGCCCCGCCCGCTCGCGGTCGGGACAGAGCGAGCGGCCCATGCCCCAGACCGCCTGCGCGATGATGGCCACCGCCGCGATCTTCAGCCCATGGATGGCGCCCGACGCGGACAGCCAGCCGAACTGCGCCAGGCCCAGCGCGAAGAGAATCAGCGCGACCGCCGTGGGCAGCGTGAACGCCACCCAGGCCGCCAGCATGCCGGCCCATCCGGCGCGCTTCAGGCCTATCGCCATGCCGACCTGGCTGCTGGCCGGCCCCGGCAGGAACTGGCACAGCGCCACCAGGTCGGAATACGCGTAGTCGTCCAGCCAGCGCCGGCGCTCCACGAATTCCGTGCGGAAGTACGCCAGATGCGCCACCGGCCCGCCGAACGACGTCAGCCCCAGGCGCAGGAAAACCAGGAAGACTTCCAGACAGGAGCCCTGGCCGGGCTGCTCGCGCGTGGCGGTGGCGGGCTTGCTGGCGACATGTTCGTCTTGGTGGGGAGGCAGCGGCGGCATGGGATTCGGCTTCATCGGCAGGCGGGGCATGAGGGTCCTGCCCCCGCCCCATGCTTATAGCCGGGCGCCGCGGCAGATTCAACCGCCTGAACGGGCCGGGCCATATGGCGGGTTTACCTCGCCCGCGCAGCCGCTACAAACAACTTTACAAATACCGTACAAATATCGGCGGACTGCCCGGCGGTATGCCCCTAGCATCGCGAGTCCTCATCCGGCCGTATCCCACATGTTCAAGTTCGCGATCCGCATCTTTGTCGTCGCCGCCATCGGTTATGTCGCGGGGTCGCAATTGGTGGAACGCAGCCTGATGTATCTGCTGGATTCGGTCAGCGCGGATCTGTCGTACCAGGCCGTCCGGGGACAGATGCATGTGCTGCGCAAGGAACTCGATGGCATTGCCCCGGTTGCGCGCGCCGAACACCTGCGCGACGACATCCAGCCGCTCTATGGACTGGGCCTGAGCCTGCTCCCCGACGAGAAGGTCACGCCCAGCGAAGCGGAGCAGCGGCAACTGGCCGCGCTCGGCATGATCATGCGCGACGAGTACAACGTTTACCTCGTCCCATTGTCCGGCGAGCCCAGACAGTGGCTGGAAGTCCGCCTGCCGCGCGCGCCGGTGCTGGAACGGTGGGTCACCGTCGGCGTCTGGGCCGCGCTAAGCCTGATCGTCGGCATCATCCTGCTGCTGCTCTGGGCGCTGCCCCTGTGGCGCGATCTGGACCGGCTGCGCAACGCCACGCTGCGCATGGGCCAGGGCGAACTCGGCGTGCGGGTGCGGCTGTCGCGGCTGGCCGGCATGCGGCACGTGGGCGAGAGCTTCAATCAGATGGCCGAGCGCATTTCGGCGCTGGTCGAAAACCAGCGCAGCCTGACCAACGCGGTCTCGCACGAATTGCGCACGCCGCTGGCGCGCCTGTCCTTCGAGGTCGCCCTGCTGGGCCAGGACCAGCACCAGCCCAAGCGGCATCAGATACTGCGCGACATGCAGGCCGACATCTGCGAACTGGAAACGCTGGTGGCCGAACTGCTGGTCTATGCGCGGCTGGAGCGTCCCAGCGATGACTCCGTCAGGCTGGAAACCGTGGACACCTGCGACTGGCTGGGCGAAGCGCTGGCCCAGGTGGCGCACCAGGCCGAGGCGCGTGCGATCCAGTGCCATGTGCATCGCGACTACCCGCCGCGCGTGCGGCTGCATCCGCGCTACATGAGCCGGGCCTTGCTGAACCTGGTGCAAAACGCGGTGCGCTATGCCAGCCGTCACGTGGAGGTCAAGCTCACCCAGTGTCCGGCGGGCGGCTTCGAGCTGATCGTGGACGACGATGGCGGCGGCATCGCGCCGGCCGACCGCGCGCGGGTGTTCGAACCCTTCATCCGCCTGGACGAAAGCCGGGACCGCGGCACCGGCGGCGCCGGCCTGGGCCTGGCCATCGTCTGGCGGGTAGCCGCCAGCCACGGCGGCGGCATCGAAATCCACGACAGCCCCCTGGGCGGCGCCCGCTTCGTGCTGCGCTGGCCGGCCTGAGCATGGCCCAGGCGAAAACTGCATTTATGGCACTACCTTCCTGGGCCAAGCCGCGGCATCCTGTCAGCACGAGATTCTGCTCGGCAACACGCATCGAAAAGGTAGGAACATGAGCCAGCGTTTGAATTATTTCCAGGTGTCCGAGGAACAGTCCAGGAAGTACCTGGAATTCAGCATGTCGCTGAAGAAGACCCCCATCGTGCAAGAGGTCGGCGAACTGGTGGATATCCGCGCCTCGCAGATCAACGGCTGCGGCTTCTGCCTGGACATGCACGTCAAGCAGGCCCGCATCGCCGGCGAGCGCGAGCTGCGCCTGCATCACATCGCCATCTGGCGCGAGTCCACGCTGTTCTCGCCGCGCGAGCGCGCGGCGCTGGCCTGGACCGAGGCGGTCACCACCCTGTCGGCGCAGGGCGTATCGGATGCGGTCTATGACGAGGCGCGCGCGCAGCTTTCTGAGAAGGAAATCTCGGACCTCACCCTGCTGGTGGTCGGGATCAACGGCTGGAACCGGCTGAACGTGGCGTTCCGCACCGTGCCGGGTTCGGCCGATGCGGCCTACGGCCTGGACAAGGCCGGGCTGAACTAAGGCTGCATCAGCTGCAATATGCGCAGGCCCAGTTCGCGGGCCTGCGCCTGCGTGGCGATATTGGTGAAGCTGAGCAGCAGCGCGGATTGCGGCTGCGGCGCGGCGCACCAGCGCGACAGCGCGCCCGCATACATGCCCTGCTCTTCCATCCGCCCGGCCAACGCCACGTCGCTCTGGCCGGGTTCCAGACGCGCCACCAGATGCATGCCGCCGGGCTGCGGTTCGATCCGCAGGCGCTGCCCCAGCGCATCATGCAGGCCCGCCACCGCCGCCGCGCGCCGTTCCGCGTACAGCTTGCGCATGCGCTGGATGTGGCGGGCGAAATGGCCTTCGGCCATGAAGGCGCTCAATATCGCCTGGGTCAGGCCCGGCGCGGCGCCCGCCTGCAGGCGCGCCGATAGCGCGAAGCGCGCGGCCTGCGCCTCGGGCACCACCAGATAGGCCAGCCGCAGGCCGGGAAACAGCACCTTGCTGAAGGTGCCCGCGTACAGCACCCGCCCCTGCGTATCCAGGCTCTTCAGGGCAGGCAGCGGGCGGCCGACGTAGCGGTATTCGCCGTCGTAATCGTCTTCCACGATCCAGGCTCCGCAACGTTCGGCCCAGTCCAGCAGCGCCTGCCGGCGCGGCAATGACAAGGACATGCTCAAGGGGCTTTGATGGGCAGGCGTCACCACCGCGCCGCGCGCCCGTCCCGCCCGCTCGATGCCGGCGCCGACCATGATGCCGTCCTGGTCCACCGGCACGGGTACGGGTTTCAAGCGCGCCTGCTCCAGCAGCGCGCGGGTCGGGGGATAGCCTGGATCTTCCATCCAGACCTGGTCGCCGGCTTCGAACAGCGTCTGCAGGATCAGCGCCATCGTGCTGTTGTAGCCGGCCGTGATGAACACCTGCGAGGGCTGGCAATGGATGCCGCGCGCGACCTGCAGATAGGCGGCGGTCGCGCCGCGCAGGGCCGGCAGGCCGCCATGGGGCGGATAGGCCAGGTCCGCGGCCTGCAGGCCGCGCAACTGCCTCGCGCCCAGGCGGGCCCAGAGCTTGCGGGGAAATGCATCCAGCGCCGGCAGACCCATCTGGAACGGCCGCAAGCCCGAAGGCTCGCGCCAGCCCGGGCCGTCGCCGGGCGTCTCGGGCGGAATGGCCACGGCGGGCGGCGGCGCGTGCTGGGGCTGCAGGTCGGGCGCCACCACCGTGCCGGCCTGGCCGCGCGCCTGGATATAGCCTTCCGATGCCAGCAGCGAATACGCGACCTCCACCGTGCCGCGCGCCACGCCCATTTCCTTGGCCAGCGCCCGCGCCGACGGAATGCGGTCGCCCGGCTTGAGCGTGCCCTGCGCGATGGCGCCGCGAAAGCGCTCATAGACTTGGCGGTACAGGGGCTCGGCGCCGTCCGGCGGCGCCGGCGGGTCCTGTGGCTGCGGGCTGATCATGGCATAGTCCAGAATTCAATTTATGGCCCTTCTAATTATGGCATGCGGCTCCTAACATGACTGCACATGAACCCCCGACACCGCTAGTGCATCCATGACCGAAGCCACCATGCAACACATCGAAAGCCCGCAGGATCTGCGGGCCTGCCTGCCGCTCATGCGCGAACTCAGGCCTCATCTGAAGGAAGACGCCGATTTCATCGAGCGCGTGAGCCGCATGCGCGCCGATGGCTACCGGCTGCTGGCCGCCATGGACCAGGGCCAAGCCGTCGCGCTGGCCGGCTACCGCCTGCAGGAAAACCTGATCTACGGCCGCTTTCTGTATGTGGACGACCTGGTTGTGGCCAACGGCCGCCGCGGCGAACGCTGGGGCGCCCGGCTGCTGCAAGCCCTGGACGCCGCCGCGCGCGACAACGGCTGCGCCCGCCTGGTGCTCGACACCGGCCTGGGCAACGCCCTGGCCCAGCGCTTCTACTTCCGCGCCGGTCTATTGACCAGCGCCATCCGATTCAGCAAATCCCTGGAAACTTCCGCGTCATGAATATCCTGCGCATCATCTGCAGCCCGCGCGGCCGCGCCTCCGAAAGCTATCGCCTGTCGCAAGCCATCGTCGACCAGCTCACCGCCGCCGCCCCGGGCGCGGCCGTGGTCGATGTGGACGCGACTGCCCTGCCCTTGGTCGACTCCGACTATGCGGCCGCGCTGAGCGCGCGCCAGGACCCCACGGACGGACGCGAGAATCGCGGCGCGCTGGGCCGCTCATCCGAATTGATCCAGTCCCTGCAGGCCGCGACCCATGTCGTCATCGCGACCCCGATGCACAACTTCACCGTGCCGGCATCGTTGAAAACCTGGATCGACCACGTGGTGCGGGTGCGCAGCACCTTCCAGATCACGGCCCGCGGCAAGGAAGGCAGCCTGGAGGACCGCCCGGTATACGTGGCGATCTCCTCGGGTGGCGACTTCGGCTGCGACGGACAGAGCCAGCCGGACTTCCTTACGCCGTATCTGCAGCACGTGCTGGGTACGATAGGCCTGAAGAACGTGACCTTCTTCTCGGTGCAAGGCACCGCACGCGGCGCGGATGCGCTGCAGGCGGCCCGCGCGCAGGCGCAATCGGAGGTCGTCGCGCATCCGTTCGCGGCAGGATTGCATCCGGAGTTCGCGGCAGCTTGATCGCGCCGGGCTGGTGCCCGCGCATCATGGCGCGCGCACCAAGCCGCCTCATGCTTAGGAATAGCGCCGGCGCCCGGCCCGCGTCCGCAAGAAGTATTAGGCAATCGGGCTGCGTTGACACCTCCAAATAGCCGGCACTACGCTCTTGGCCAGAACCCTCTCGCCTGACCAGACTACGCCGTACATCCTCATTCGGGCATGGGTGCAGGAGGCGTGCAATGACACTGACCAGTCCCGGCATTTTCCTGGCCGCCGCGCTCGCGCTGTGGGTCCTCGCCGCGCCGCGCGCCGAGGCGGCCTGCGCTGACAAGAAGATCCTGTCCATGGCCAACGACGGCCGCACGGTCAATGCCATCGCCAAGGCCTGCAGCATGCCGGCGGCCAAGGTCCGGGGCGTGATCGAGCGCGCCGATGCCGCCGACGACGCGCCGCCGCCCGCACCAACGCCCAAGGCCAAGGCCGAACGCGCCGCCGCGCCGGAGCCGCCTCGGAAGCTGCCTTCCGGCGCCGGACTGGCGCAATGCGATTGCCAGGGCATGGTGCCTTATGGCGAACGGGCGCCGGACCTGCGCTGCCAGAGCGGCATGTCGATGGCGACGCCCTGCGCGGGCTACTGCTCGCCCCACGGGGTCGCGCCATGGCGGCGCATATGTAGTTGAGACCCGCGGTCAGCGCCCGCCGTCAAGACTCGCACAGCCACACCCTACTGCCTGGCGCTCGGCATGAACCAGCGGTAGTAGGCGTTGTCGCCGTCGTCGCGCGCCAGCTTGTTCATTTCCCTGCCCCAGGTTTCACGATCCCCCACATATGCCGCCAGCGAAGCCCGGTAGAAGGTGTCCAGCCGCGCCCGCTCCAGCTGCATGTCGGCGCGCAGCGCGTCGGACGCGCCGACCAGCGGCGGTTCGCTGCGCAAGGCCAGCAGCGCGGGCAGGACGCGCGCCACTTCGCGCGGCCGGACCCAGGTCGCGTACTCGATGCCGGGGCGGTCGTCGGTCACGGCCGGGGTATCGCCGGCAAAGCGCGCCAGGCCGTCCCGGTCTGTGACCCAGGTGGACAACAAGGCTGCGGCCGATGGTACGCCCACTGCCCGCAACGCCGCGGCGGTATCGGGCTGGGCGTAGCGCGCCTGGATGCGGGCCGCGTCCAGCGTCAGCGGCTGCATCGAACCCAACAGCAGCATTTCATGCAGTTCGCTGGTCCAGAGCTGGGCATGCGGAAAGACCTGGATGAAGCTGGCGATGAGCGCGCGGGTGTCGTCCTCGTTCTGCGTGGGCAGCGGCAGCCATTGCGCCACGATGCCTTGCGGCGCGAGCCGGCTTGCGGCCAGTTGGTAGAAGTCGCGGGAATACAGATTCACCACGCCCGCGGCGGAAGGTGGCGGCGGCTCCAGCGTGATCAGGTCCCAGCGTTCGGCGCTGGCCTGCAGCTCGCGGCGTCCGTCGCGCAGCCGTTTGTCCAGGCCCGGATCGGTGGCGGCCTGGAACGTGCCCTGGAAGTGCGGCGCGGCGCGCAGCACGGCCGGCAGCAGCTCGGCGACGGCGCGCTTTTCCAGCCCGCGGTACTGCGACAAGGCGCCGGCCGTGATGCCGGTGCCATAGCCCACCACCAGCGCGGACCTGGGTTCGCCCGCATGCACGATCAAGGGCAGCAGCGCCTGCAGCCGCATGTATCGCAGCGAAGGCATGGCGTCGCCCGAGTTCGATACGCCCTGGATGTAGAGCCGGTGGAAGCGGTTGCCGTTGCCGGCGCGCTCGACCACGGCCACCGTGCCGCCATGGCTTTCCTCGTAGAACACCAGGCCCGCGCCGCTCGCCCCGGGCAGTAGCCGCGCAAACTGGTCTGCCGGCAGCATGGCGACCACCGCCAGCGTGGCGAGGCCCGCGATGCCGGTGGCCCAGCCGGTGGCGGCGCGGCCATCCGACCTTCCGCGCCAGGCCGCCACGGCGCCCACCGCCGCCGCGATGGCCGCCAGCACGCTCAGCGTGCGCACCAGCCCCAGGGCGGGCAACAGCAGGAATCCCGTCAACAAGGTGCCCGCGATGCCGCCCAGCGTGTTGCCGGCGAGTACGGCCCCGGCTTCCCGCCCCACCTGCCGATTGCCCACCGCGATGCGCAGCACGGCGGGAAACGCCGCGCCCAGCAGCAGCGTGGGCGCCAGCACCAGGCTGGCCGCCGCCACGGCGAAGCGCGCGCACATGCCCGCGAAGCCGCTGCCCGTCCATTGGTAGACCGCCGCTTCCGCCTGTGTCTGGGCCACGATCAGCCATTTGCCCAGCATGGCCACCTCCAGCACCGCGAGCAGGCCTGCGCCAGCGATCAGGAAACCGAACACCGGCCAGGGATTGCGCACGCGATGGGCCAAGCGCGCATAAAGCGCGGCGCCGATGGCCAGCCCGGCCAGATAGGTGGCCAGCACGATGGCGAAGGCGAAGGCGCGCGTGCTCATGAACGGCACGATCATCTGCGACCAGATCACTTCGTAGCCCAGCGCGACCGCGCCAGCCACCGCATACAGCGCCACGGCCAGGCGCGCGTCGCCCGACAAGGGCGCCGCAGCGGACTGCGGACTGACGGCGGGAGCCGCGTTGTCGCCCGCCCTGCGGTCCAGCATCCAGGCGCCCAGCGCCGCCAGCAGGTTCAGCGAGGCCGCGGCCAGCGCCGCGCCCTGCACGCCGAAGCGCGGAATCAGGAAGAATGCGGGCAGCAAGGCGCCCAGGATGGCGCCGCAGGTATTCGCGGCGTACATCGCGCCGCCGGAGCGGCTTACGTCCGCGCCCTGCTGCCGGCTTACGGCGCGCAGCAGCACCGGCAAGGTGCCGCCCATCAAGAAGGCGGGGATGGCCAGCAGCAGCCCCACCGCCAGCCAGGCCGCCAGGCTGCTATGGGCCTCGACCGCGACGAAGGCGGCGGCGCTGCGCGCCAGCAGCCACGTCACGGCGACGCAGGACAGCGCCACGGCTGCTTCCAGCTTGGCGTAGAAGCGTACCGGGCGCCGCAGATGGTCCGCCTTGCGGCCCAATAGCCAGCCGCCCAGCGCCAGGCCCAGGAAGAATGCGCTGACCGCGCCCGCGATGGCGCTGACCTCCACGCCTACCACCAGCGACAACTGCTTGATCCACAGCACCTGGAACACCAGGGCCGCCGTTCCGGACAGGAACAGCAGCGCGGCCGGCCGGACCGCCGTCAGGGCGGGCCCTTGCGCCGCCTTGTCGTCCACATCATGTCCCTGCATCGCCGCCTCGCTTGCCCCCATGCCCATCATGCTGCTCCTTCGCGTTGCCGGGCGGCGCGACAGGCGCCGCCCGGTACTGCGCCGGCTTGCGCCGGGCGCAGTTACTTCGCCTTTTGCTTATCAAGCTGCTGGAAGTGTTCTTCCATGGCCTTGTTGACCTTCTCCTGAACTTGATCCACGCTGAACGTAGCGGGACGCTGGCTCGGCGGATACTTGAGGAACGTATCCAGGAACGCGGTGGCCTTCATGGTGGCGATGGCGGTCAGATAGGCGTTCTTGGCCAGCCAATCGTTGTACTGGTCCGACGTAATGTCGGCGCGCTCATACGGGTCCATGCGCAGGTTGAAGATCTTCGGCAAGCGCAGGCAGACGAATGGGTCCTGCCAGATGTTGAGATTGCCGGGAGCCCGCTGCTCGCAGAACACCGCCTTCCAGTCGCCAAACCTCGCCCCGACCAGTACGCCGTCGTCATTGAAGTAGAAGAACTCGTCGCGCGCACTCTTGTCCTGCTTGCCGGTCAGATAGCCCAGCTGGTCGTAGCCGTCCAGATGCACCTTGAACTTGGTGCCGCCGGCCTGCGGCGCCCAGCCATCCAGCAGCCGTTCCTTGATGGTGGTGTCGCCCGTGGCCGCCATCAGGGTCGGGAACCAGTCCATGCCGGATACGATGCCGCGCTTGATTTCCCCGGCGGGGATCTTGCCCGGCCAACGCACCATGGCGGGCACGCGGAACGCACCTTCCCAGTTGGAGTCCTTCTCGCTGCGGAATGGCGTGGTGGCGGCGTCCGGCCAGGTGAAGGCATTGGGGCCGTTGTCGGTGGTGTAGACGACGATGGTGTTGTCGGCGATGCCCATGTCGTCCAGCTTCTTCAACAGCTTGCCCACGTCCTGGTCATGCTCCCACATGCCGTCGGCGTAATCATTGCCGGGCATGCCGCTCTTGCCCTTGTGTTCGGGCCGGATATGCGTATAGATGTGCATGCGCGTGGTGTTCATCCACACGAAGAACGGCTTGTCTTCCTTGCCGTGCTTGTCGATGTAGTCGATCGCCGCGCCCACGGTCTCGTCGTCGATGGTCTCCATCCGCTTGGTGGTCAAGGCGCCCGTGTCCTGCACCTTGCCGTCGGCGGTGGCCTTGATCACGCCGCGCGGCGAGAAGTTCTTGACGTAAGGATCGTTGGGGTCCTTGGGCCAATACGGGCGCTCGGGCTCCTCCTCGGCGTTCAGGTGGTAGAGATTGCCGAAGAACTCGTCAAAACCGTGGCGCGTGGGCAGGTACTCGTCCCGGTCGCCCAGGTGGTTCTTGCCAAATTGGGCCGTGGTGTAGCCCTGCGACTTCAAGGCCTCGGCGAGCGTGATGTCGCCCTTTTGCAGCCCCACGGTCGCACCGGGCATGCCGACCTTGGACAGCCCTGTGCGCAGCGGCGACTGTCCCGTGATGAAGGACGAGCGACCTGCCGTGCAGCTGTTCTCGGCGTAGTAGTCCGTGAACAGGATGCCTTCCTTGGCGATCCGGTCGATGTTCGGCGTGGTGTATCCGACCACGCCATGCGTGTATGCGCTGATGTTCGCCTGCCCGATGTCATCGCCGAAGATCACCAGGATGTTCGGCTTCTTGCCTGAAGCCGCCGCCTGGCCCTGATTGGCCGCGGGCGCCTGGGTTTGCGCCTGCGCGCTTGCCAGTGCCATGAGGCCTGTTGCGGCGAAGAGCGCCGCGCTCAACAGTTTTCTTGCGTTCATCGCTTTCTCCTGACCCTTGCGGGCGGTTCCCAGTCACGTAAACGAATCACTGTGTTTCAAATGCGTATACCCTTCTCCACTCCTTTGCCATGTCCACGATTACCCAACCCTGTTGCTGCGCTTCATCCAGCGCACGGTCCAGCCTGCCGATCCTGGAGTCCCGGTCATAAGCCCACTCGCGCCGGGCATCGGTGTGATGCACCAGGCCCATGAAACGCTTGCCGCTGCCGGCCGCCGTCCATTGCAGCATCTGCAGGTCGCCGTCCGAATTGCCGAAGGCGAAAATGGGCTGGCGGCCGATGAACTTGTTGATGGCCACGGGCTTGCCCGGGCCGTCGTCGTTGAAGTCGAGCTTGGGCGTGCGCATCAGCACGGGCTTGCCGTCCTGCATCTGGAACTCGGTGACGAAGGTGGTGCCTATCACCTGCTCGGGCGGAATGCCGTAGACGTCCTGCGCCCAGGCCCGCATGAATTCCACTTCGCCGCCCGAGACGATGTAGGTCTTGAAGCCGTTGCCGCGCAGATAGTCCAGCAGCTCCAGCATCGGCGCATAGATCATGCTGGTGTAGGGCTGCTTGAAGCGCGGATGGCGGGCGGTCTTGATCCATTGCCGGACCTCCGCGCCGAAGGCCTGCGTCGTCATGTTGGCGTGGGTGGCGCCCACGATCTTCAGCAGCCCTTCCGTGCCCGAGGCGGCCAGCGCCTGGCGGTCGCCCTCGATCGCGGCCTTGTAGGGTTGCTCGGCCGTCCATTCGGGATGCTGGGGCGCCATGGCCTTGACCTGGTCCAGCGCGAAGATCAGCTGGAAGTACAGGGGCTGTTCGCTCCACAGCGTGCCGTCGTTGTCGAACACCGCGATGCGGTCGGCCGGCGCCACGTAGTCCGGGCTGCCTTCCGCGGTGACGGCTTGCACGAACTCAAGGATGGCCTGGCGCGAAGGTCCCTCGTTCCAGGACGGCAGCGGCGTCTGCGCGCGCGCCAGGCCGGCCAGCAACAACAGGAGCAGCAGCGCGAACCAGCGGCGGGCAAGCAAAGGCGTCGTCATGGGAGATCTCCGGGAAGTTCGCCGGGCGGCGTGTCCGCCAGTCCGCGCGACGACGCGGGCGGACGGGGATTCAGCGCAGGCAGGTCGGCCGTGCCGGCAGGCCGCGCCGCGGTGCGCAAGCTCCGACGCCAGCGCGGGAACATCTCGCGCAAGCCTTGCCAGCCCCGCGCCGCGCCCGGTTCGCGGCCATAGCAGGCCCGCAGGGCGTCGTCGCCCGATCGGCGCAGCGCCGGTTCCAGACTGGCCGTCCCCTGTGCCAGCGTGGTCGCGCCGCATGCGCAGCGCAGCCACGCGTATAGCGCGTCCATGCGCGGCTGGCGCTGCGCCAGCAGGCGGCGCAGGGTCATTGCCGCATAGGGTTCGGACGCGCGCCATTGTTCGCGCCGCGCCCGCAGTCCGGCCCGCATGCGGGCCAGCGTCCGCCGCAGCCAGGGCGCGCCCAGCCAGCAGGCCAGCGCCGCCAGCGCCACGCCCGCGGCCAACGCCAGCCATCCTCCCGGAATCCGCACCTGCACCTGCCGGCCCATGTCGCGCAGGTCCTGTTCGACCGAGAATGGCGCCTGGTAGGCGGCGCCCGCCTGCGCTTCGAAGCGTTGCGCCGGCAGCGTCACGCGCTCTTCCTTGTTGGCCGCGATGTTCCACCAGCGGATCTCGACCGCCGGCAGTTCGTAGGCGCCGCCGCGTTCGATCACATAGTCCAGGCGGTCGACGCGCTGTCCGCCGAGGAAGCCGCCGCGGCTGTCGGAGATCTGCGTCAGCTGGGGCTCGGACGGGTACAGCTTCAGACCCGGAACTGCGGCTGCGGCGGCAGGCGGGATCAGCATGGCCTGCGCGCCCTGGGCCTGCACGGTGATGACGCGGCTGACGTGGTCGCCCACGGCGGGCGGCTCGGCCGAATAGCGGATCTGCTGGCTCGCCTGGACCGAGTTTGCCGCCAGGAGGCGGCCCGCAACTCCACCGGCTACCCCGCCCGGCGGTCCGGCGGCGCGCACCTCGAGCGGGCGCGTCTGCGCAACGAGGGGCGCCGTCGCCTGCCCCACCTGCGCGCTGACCTGGATGGCCGGCACGCGCAAGGCGCCCGCCGCCTCGGGACTGACCAGATAGGCGTAGCGCAGTCCGTTGTAGGCGACGCCGCCAATGGTGGCTCGGATGATGGTGGCCTGTCCCGACGGCCCCGACACCAGCGCGCCCGGAATGTCCAGGGCCGGCATCTGCGGGGGCTGGGTGAACCAGGTCGAAGTCAGCACGTCCACCTGCAGGATGGCGGTGGCGCCGGCCGTCAGGTCGCCGGGAGTCGCCATGCGCGCCTCGGCGTGCAGCTGCGGCCCGGCTTCCGCCTGCTGGGCGCGCGCCACGCCTGCGCACAGCCCCAGGTGCAGCAACAGCAGCAGGCCCAGGCAACGCAGCAGCGCGGCATGGCGGCGGATCATGGCTGTTTCCCCTGCGCCGGCGCGGCCTTGCGTGCGTCTTCGATGGCGAATTTCTGCTTCAGGAAGCCGGCCGGCGACAGGCTCAGGTTGCGCAGCCAGACCTCGTCGGACGCGGCTTGCGGCGTTTCCGTGCGCATCATCTTGCCTGCGCCCTTGTCGCTGTCCACGCGGGTCTCGTCCGGCTTCTCCGAATCGTCGTCCTGTTGCTCGCTTTCGGCGGCGGCGATCAATCTGGCGACCAGCTCGCGGTTTGCGCGCGCTTCGGGGAAATCCGGCCGCAGGCGCAGCGCCTGATCGTATGCCGCGAGCGCCGCTTCGTAGCTGCGCAGGCGGACCTGGGTATTGCCCAGATAGAAGTCGCCTTCGGGCGTGTCCAGTTTGGCGAATGCGGCCAGCGCCGCCTGGTAGTCGCCCGCGTCGTAGGCGGCTCGGCCCTTCCAGTAAGGATCGGCGTACAAGGCCGCGGCCTCGGCATAGCGCTTGTGTTCGTAGGCCCAGCGGCCCTGCTGGTCGGGCGTGAAGAAGGCGTCGGCCAGCGCGCCTGCTTCCGCGCGCGGCGCATGCAGCGCGGCCGTGACGGCGAGCAGCAGGCAGGCCGTCCAGTTGATGTTCCAGCCGCGCCGCAGCGCCAGCAATGCCAGCAGCGCCAGCGGCCAGCACAGCCAATAGCCCGCGTCCTTCCAGTGCAGCGGCTTGTCGGCGTCCTGCACCTCCTGGAAATGCCGCTCGGCATGCAGTGTTACCCAGTCCAGGTCGTCGTCGTTCAGGGTCAGGCTGCCCAGGGGCGCGCGGGCGGCTTGCGCCAGCTGTTTCAGCGCATCCTCGTCGAAACTGCCCAGCAAGGGCCGGCCTTGCGCGTCGATGCGCGGCTGGCCGCGGGCGTCGCGCACCACGCCGCCATCGCGCGTGCCCGCCGCCCACACCAGGACCTGGAAGGAATTGGCTCGCGCCAGGCGCTCGACCTCGGCCAGTTGGCGGGTGTCCGCGCCGTCCGTCACCAACAACAGGGTGCCGCCCGCCTCGCCCGATTGCAGCAGGCTGGCGGCCAGCGCGATCGCGCCCGCCGCGTCCTTGCCGGGCGCGGCGATGAGCCCGGTGGACAGGGCCTGCACGAACATGTCGGGCAAGGCGGGATCGTCGGTCGGCGGCAGCACCAGATGCGCCGAGCCGGCGTAGGCGATCAGGCCGGTCTTGGCGCCTGCGCGCCGCTTCAGCAGATCGCGCAGCTTGCGTTTGGCAGCCTCCAGCCGGCTGGGCGGCAGATCCGCTGCATCCATCGAAGGCGACAGGTCGACCGCCGCGATCAGGGGCGCCAGATTGTCCAGGAAGGCCGGGCGGTCCTGTTGCCACGTCGGTCCCGCGGCGGCGAGGCCGCCCAGCGCCAGCAAGGCGGCCAGTAATTGCACCGGCCGCGGCCCGCGGCTGCCCTGCGTGCGCACGGTCAGGTGTGGCAGCAGCGCCGGCGCAATGTTGCTGCGCCAGCCGAGCCGGCCGTCCTCGCCGCGCCGCCGCCAGAGCAGCAAGGCCGCGGGCACGACCGCCAGCAGCCACCAGGGGCGCAGGAAATGGAAGGCGCTCAGGTCGATTTCCATCCGCCCTCCTCCACGCCGCTCTTGCCCTGCGCCCCGGCGCCATGACGCCAACCGCGCAGCGCGGCGCCCAGGTGCCAGCCAGCCAGCAGCAACAGCGCCAGGCCCAGCGGCACCCAGAAGAAATCCTGTTTGGGCTGGTGGCGCAATTCGCGCACTTCATGCGGCGTGATACGGTCCAGTTCGGCGTAGACCTGCCGCAGCGAGGCCTGGTCCTGCGCCGGGAAAAAGCGGCCGCCGGTCTTGGCGGCGATCGCGCGCAAGGCGTCGAAATCGACCTTCTCCTCGCCCTGCGCCTGCGGATCGCCCATGCCCACCGTATGCACGACGATGTGGCGCGCGGCCGCCATGGCCGCGGCGCGGTCCGGCGGCACGGCGCTGCCGGTGTCGTTGCCGTCGGTCAGCAGGATCAGGACCTGATCGTGTTCGCCGGCATGCTCGAACTGCTTGATCGCCACGCCGATGGCGTCGCCGATGGCGGTATTGGGACCAGCCATGCGCGTGCTTACTTGCCCCAGCAGCAGCTTGAGCGTGGCGTGATCCTGGGTCAGCGGCGCCTGCGGATAGGCCGCGGTGCCGAACACGATCAGTCCAAGCCGATCGTCCTTGCGGCGGTCGATGAAGTCGGCCACCACGGCCTTGACGCCGCTCAAGCGGTCTTCGCGGCGGCCGTCCGGCGCGACGAAGTCCTCGGTCTCCATCGATTGCGAGATATCGATGGCCAACAACAGGTCGCGCACCGGCTGGCGGTGCTCCAGCGGCGGCTCGACTCGTTCGGGCCGCGCCAGCGCCAGGACCAGCAGCAGCCATACCAGCGCGTTCAAGGCCAGCTGCCAGCGGTCGCCGCGCACCCCGGGGCGCCGCGGCGTCTGGCCGGTGCTGCGCGCCACCGATTCAAAGAACGGAATCCGTACGGCGCTGCGCCGCTGCACATACGGCGGCAGATAGCGGTATGCCAGCCAGCCCAGCGGCAGCAGCGCCAGCAGCCAGGGATATTCAAGCCGCCACATGATGACGCTCCATCCATTGCCGGCTGGCGGCGAACAAGGTCCGCACGCGCGCGGGGTCGATGGCCCGCAAGGCTTCGGGCGGCGCATAGGCAAGCGCCCTCAGCAGCACGGCCGCGTCGGGCGGAAACACGGCTGCGCCGCCATCCATGAAAGCGACCCACTCCGCGCCTTGCAGCGCGCCCACCCGGTTGCGGTCGGCGGCCGCCACCGACGACAGGCCGACGCGTTTGAGCAGGTCCGGCAAGGCCCGCGCGGCCAGCGGATCCGCCTGCGTTTCGCGCCGCAGCGCTTCCAGCATGCGCAGGCCCGCGCGGCGATAGCCATTGCGCCGGTGGCGGCGCGCCATCCGCCACGCGGCCCATGCGGCCAGCGCCAGCGCCACTGCCAGCAGGACCAGCCAGCCCCAGGTCTGCGGCCAGTAGCTGACTGGCTCGGGCAGCGGCAGCTGCCGCAGCTGTTCGATGGACGGGGCGGCGTCGGCGTTCATGCCCGGCCCCGGGTTTGCGCAACACTGGCCTCGCGGCCGAGTTCGCGGCGCAACTGCGCCACGGTGTCGTCCGCCGTGTCGATGGACAGCAGCGGCACGCGGCTGCGGCGCAGCAAGTCGGCCACGTCCTGCAGGCGCCCGGAAAAGAACGCCGACAACGGCTCGCGCACCTGCTTGCGATCCGCCGCGACCTCGACCTGCAGCTCGCCCTGCGTCACGACCAGCCGGCCGCTCAAGGGAATGCGCAACGCCAGCGGGTCGTACACCAGCGTTGCGACCACGTCATTGTGCGCGGCCAGCGTGCGCAGCAGGCGCAAGGTAGCGCTGTCGGCGCCGGCAAAGTCGCTGATCAGGCAGACCAGGCAATCATGCGGCGCGTGCGCCAGCGCCCCTTGCAGCGCTTCGTTCAGCCGTCCGGATGCGTCCACGTCGGGCTGGTCCGCGCCCATGGACTGGCTGCGCCGCGCAATGGCCGCGAACAGCGCCTGGATGCGTTCGCGGCTGCGCAGCGGGCGCACGCTGTCGATGCCCGCATCGCTGAACACCAGGCCACCCACGCGGTCTCCCGCCAGATAGGCCATCCAGGCGGACAGCGCCGCGACGCGCGCGGCCACCACCGACTTGAAGCTGCGCACCGAGCCGAAATACATGCCCATGCGCTGGTCCACCACCACCAGCGCCGGCCGGTCGCGTTCCTCGCTGTAGGTGCGCACATAGGGCTTGCCCAGCCGCTGCGAGGCGCGCCAGTCCAGCTGGCGCAGATCGTCGCCGGGCAGGTAACGGCGCAACTCCTCGAAGTCCAGGCCGCGCCCGCGCAGGCGCGAGCCATGCTGGCCGGCCAGGATGCTGCGCACCGGCTGGCGGCTGAAGAACCCCAGGCCGCGCGCGGCGGGTTCCAGCGCCATCAGGTCCGTGATGCGGACCTGGACTTCCGGGGAAGGAGCGGCGGACGGCATGGCGCACTCAGACCGGCACGGCGACCGTGTCGAGCAGCCTGCCTATCACCTGGTCCGCCGACACGCCGTCGGCGACCGCGTCATAGGACAGGTGCAGGCGATGCCGCAGCACCGGCCGGGCCACGCTGCGCACATCATCGGGTGAGGCATAGTCCTGCCCCGCCAGCCAGGCGTGGGCGCGCGCCACCTTGTCCAGCGCGATCGCGCCGCGCGGGCTGGCGCCGACCTGGATCCAGCGCGCCAGGTCGGCGTCATGCCCGGCCGGGCTGCGGGTGGCGTTGACCAGGTCCACCAGGTACTGGTCCAGCGCCTCGGACACGTGCACCCGGTCGACCTCGGCGCGGCACGCGAACAGGTCTTCCTGGCTGAGCGGCGCGGCGGCGGGTTCCGCGTCCTGGCGCGATTCGCCGCGCAGCATGGCCAGCATCTGCCTTTCGCTGGCGGGGTCGGGATAGTCCAGCACGATCTTCATGATGAAGCGGTCCATCTGCGCTTCGGGCAAGGGATAGGTGCCCTCCTGCTCGATCGGGTTCTGGGTCGCCAGCACCATGAACAGCTGCGGCATGCGGTGGGTCTTGCCGGCCACGGTGATCTGGCGTTCCTCCATGGCTTCCAGCAGCGCGGCCTGGACCTTGGCGGGCGCGCGGTTGATCTCGTCGGCCAGGATCAGGTTGCCGAACAGCGGCCCCTGCTGGAACTGGATGCGGCTGGCGCCCTGCGCGTCCTGTTGCAGCACCTCTGCGCCGGTGATGTCCGAAGGCAGCAGGTCGGGCGTGAACTGGATGCGGCTCATGGCCGCAGCCAGATGCTGGGCCAGCGTCTTGACGGTGCGGGTCTTGGCCAGCCCCGGCAGACTTTCCAGCAGCAGGTGGCCGTCGGCCAGCAGGCCCAGCAGCACTTCGCGGATGACGGCGCCCTGCCCCAGCACGGCGCGCGCGATGGCGCGTTCCAGTTCCAGAATGCTGTCGCGGTTACTCATCGGCATACCCTCTCCTGCGTGATCGATGGTTTGCCGGCTAGCGGCTGGCGACGCCGTTCCTGGCGGTCTGGGCCAGTTTCCATTGTTCGGGCGTCATGACGGTGCGGAAACCCAGGTGCGACATGCCGTTCATGGGGTCCGTGCCGCGCCGGGCGCTGGTGCGGTAGCTGATGCAATAGGTGTCGCTGCACAGGAACGAGCCGCCTCGCGTCACGCGTTTGGGCGCGGCGGGCGGAACGATGCCGTCGTCGGGGTCGTAACTGTCGGCCGGCCCCGCGGGATCCGCGGGCGGCTGGCGGTACTGCGCCTGGATCTTGAAGGCGTCGGCGCGGTACCAGTCGGCGGTCCATTGCCAGACGTTGCCGGCCATGTCGTACAGCCCATAGCCATTGGGCGAGAAGCTGCCCACCGGCATGGTGCCGACCTGCACCTTTTCGTCCTTCACCACAGGAAACGGCTGCTGTTGCTGCGTGTCCCAGATATTGGCCATGGGCTTACCCTGGGGCAGCAACTCCTCGCCCCAGGCATAGGTGGCCTGTTCCAGCCCGCCGCGCGCGGCCATTTCCCATTCGGATTCCGTCGGCAGGCGCTTGCCTGCCCATTTGGCATAGGCCGTGGCGTCCTGGTACGACACCTGCACCACGGGGTGGTCGTCTTTGCCGGCGATGGAACTGCCCGGGCCTTGCGGATGACGCCAGTTCGCGCCGGGCACATAGCGCCACCAGCGCGAATAGTCGCGCAGGGACACCTCGCTCTCGGTGCCGACGAACACCATGGCGCCGGGCACCAGCAGGCTGTCGTCCGGACGCGGCGTGCCGGGCGGCAGCTGCACCTTCAAGTCGTCCCATCGAGGCTTTTGCTCGGCCGTCGTGACGTAGCCGGTGGCCTCGACGAAACGGCGGAACTGCGCGTTGGTCACGTCGTTCACGTCCATCCAGAAGCCGCTGACGGATACCTTGTGCGCCGGCATTTCATTGGGCTGGGCCAGTTTGTGGCTGCTGCCCATCAGGAACTCGCGTCCCGGCACCCAGGCCATGCCCGCCGGGCCGCTCTTGCCGTCGCCCAGCACCACCTTCACCGCTTCGGGCGGCCCGTTCTTGCCCATGACCACGTAGGCCGTGCTGGCGCCCGCGCCCAGCACCACGCCGGCCAGCAGCAATGCGCTGGCGTAGCGTGTCTTTCCCTTTGTCTGGTTTGCCATTGCTATCACCCCAAAGCTGATGGTTCAGGTGCGGCCGTGCCGCGCCCGGGGCTGGCAGCCCCTTGAAATCGTGCTGACGTTCAGAACACCAGCGTCGCGGTCGCCATGACCGTGTCGTTGCTGTCCAGACGCTTCGTGCTGCTGATCGTGGGTACCCAGCGCAGGCTCAGGGACAGGGAGCGTTTGTCCGCCAGCTTCGTGTCATAGGTCACGATCGGGCCCAGCGCCCAGTCGCGCCCCTTGAAGCCGTTGAGCCGGTCGGCCGTCGGACCCGAATCGCTGCCCAATTGCTGGATGGTGCCCAGGATCAGGCCCGCGCTCACCCCGTTGCTGAAGATCTTGCGGCCCATCACGTCCATGCTGAACAGCGGCGCGTTGCGATAGTCCGTGGCGTTGTTGCGGGTGTAGAACTGGACGCCGGCCACGGTGTCCAGTTGAAAGCCGGATTCCGGAAATATCTTGGTGTAGGCCACCTGGGGAATGAAGGTCCAGTTGTTCAGGCTGGGGTTGGCCATGTCGTTGGCGTTGTACTTGCCGGTGGGCGCCCAGATGTTCAGGCTGAGCGCCATATGGGAGGTTTCGGAAAAGTGATAGCCCGCGATGATGGGCGAGAAATACAGGTCGAACAGGTTCGAGGCAGTGTCGCTCTGCTCCACGTTGCGCCCGCCCGGCCCCGTGACCGTGGAATTCACCTTGTTCCAGACATAGGGCAAGGTGAAGCTGGAAGCGAAGTTCCAGCGGCCGGGGCCGGTGTCCCAGGTCTTGAGCACGGTGGCCAGGGTGAACGCGACTTTCGCGTCCAGGCCCAGCGAAGTGCGGCCCCCTACCGGCACTTCGCGGCTGCCGCCCACGCTGCCGTCCAGGTAGATCTGCGACAGGTTGACGGCCCAGATGGGCTCGGGAGAAACGATGCCGGCATTGGGCTGCACGTTGGTGCCGGTGATCTGGCGTCCCAGCGCCCCTTCGGTGGCCCAGGCGGACGACGGCAGGACCAGTCCGGCCAGCACCGCCAAGCACCCAGCAACTGCCGCAATCGCGCTCTGCATGCCTACACTCCGCAAGATCGGAAAAAGCTGACGGGATCAATTCCCGAAGGTGATGTTCAAACCGGCGAACAACGTGAATTGGGGCAGGCCCTCTCCCTTGTGCGCAACCGTCCATTGCGGCTCCGCGAACGCGTTGAAGATGTTCTTCCCGACACGCCAGGCCTTGCCCGCGCCCAGCCCCACGGGAATGTAGTAGTCGTTCTTCTGCAGATCGAAGGTCCAGGTTGCGGTGGACCTCAGGTACCAGCCTTGCGGCAGGTTGCGTATCAAGAACGGCTGGAAGGTGGCGGTGTGCACGGTGTCGCGCGCGGCCTGGCCGGCGAATGAATGCTGCCATTGCACCAGCGCGCCCAGCAGCCCTTCCTTGCTGGAGTGCACCGCCACGCCGGCCAGTCCGGCGGACCATTTGCCCGCGCCCAGCTCGCTGCCAGTCGCGCTGGGCATGGTCAGCATCGGTCCCACGCCCAGATCGACCGCGCCCTGCTGCAACAGGAAAATGTCGAACACATTGATGTCGCCCAGGCCAGTCTTGTAGCTGCCGTCGGCCTGCGGGCGCGTACTGACGGGGGCCGTGATGCGGAATATCTGCGGCACGCCGACCAACTCGCCGGGCGCGACAGGAATGGTCGGCCTGATCAGGAAGTCGTTGGTGTGAGCGTTGCTGCCGAACAACTTCGGCGTGTAGTAATTCTGGAAATTCAACGACGCCGCCAGGTTCAGCGGGTTGTTGCTTTTGTTGGCGTCATCCGCCGACTGGGACTGGGCGTGCGCAAGCTGCGCAAAGCACAGCGGCGCAGCCATCATCAGCCACGCCGCGATTCCTCTTCCACCTATTTCCTTGAATGCAGACTGCGTACTGCCCATGCGATGTACCCCGGAGAGAGATAACAAAATGCAAAGACGCGCCGTGCGGAAATGCTGATCTCGGCAAGCCGTGCCGAGATCCAAAGTCGTGAAATCTGTCGCAATCTTCGCACAGAGTTTTACTTTCACCAATACTCGCCATAGGCCGTAACCGATTGCGTTCAGGATGAAGAAAGGTTATTGCGCAGACAAAAAAACGGGGATGCCCTCAGGCATCCCCGTCGTGGCGCTGGCGCCGGCCTTGCAACATCAGCCGGCCTGCGGCGCCTCCTGCCGCATCAGGCTGGCGCGCACCTGATCGATGCGCAGGCCGTCGCGGCGGGTGACCTCGAAGCGCCAATCGCGCCACTCGATCGCGTCCCCGGCTTCGGGGATCCGGCCGCCGGCGCGCAGCAGGCAGCCCGCCAGCGTGGCATCCGGGTACTCCTCGGCCAGGTCCGGCGCGTCCAGCAGGCGCGCGGCTTCCGCAACTGCCAGGCGGCCTTCCAGCAGCCAGGTTCCGTCCGCCAGCTGCAAGGCTTCGGGCTGGTCTTCCTGATGCTCGGGCAGGTCGCCCGCGACGGCGGTCAGCACGTCCATGGGCGTGATCAGGCCTTCGCACACGCCGTGCTCGTCGACCACGATCAGCATGTGCTCGCGCGAACCGCGCAGCTCATCCAGCACCTTGAGCACCGGCATGGTTTCCATCACATAGCGCGGTTCGCGCGCCAGCTCCACCAGATCGATCGGGCCAGGGTTCTGCAACAGCGGCAATACGTCCTTGAAGTGCAGCACGCCCAACACATTGGACGGATCGCCCGCGCACAGCGGCAGGCGCGAGTGGCCGCTGCCGAACTTGCGCACGATGATCTCCGGCGTATCGGCCACGTCCAGCCAGACCATGTCGCCGCGCGCCACCATGATGGAACGCACGTCCCGCCCGCCGATCGACAGCACGCGTTCGATCATGGTGCTTTCCTCGGGCGCAAAGGCCGGTTCGCCGTCCGCGCCGTCGACCAGCGCGGCCACCTCGTCGGCCTGGCCGGCGGCCTGTCCCGCACGGCCGGCGCGCAGCAGGCGCAGCACGGCCTGCGCGGTGCGCTGGCGGCGGCCCAGGGCGTGCGTGCCTTTGACGCGGTTGCGGCGCGCCAGCTGATTGAACAGCTCGATCAGGATCGAGAAGCCGATCGCGGCGTACAGATAACCCTTGGGCACGTGGAAGCCCAGGCCTTCCGCCACCAGGCTGAAGCCGATCATCAGCAGCAGGCCCAGGCACAGGATCACCACCGTCGGGTGGCGGCCCACGAAAGCCATCAGCGGGCGGCTGGCCAGCATCATCACGGCCATGGCCACGATCACCGCGATCATCATGATGCTGAGGTCCTGCACCATGCCCACGGCCGTAATCACCGAGTCCAGCGAGAACACCGCATCCAGCACCACGATCTGCAGGATCACCTGCCAGAACACGGCATGCTGCGGCTTCTGGCCTTGCTCGTGGCCGGCGCTGCCTTCCACGCGCTCATGCAGCTCCATGGTGCCCTTGAAGAGCAGGAACAGGCCGCCCAGGATCAGGATCAGGTCGCGTCCGGAGATCTCCGCGCCCAGCAGCGTGAACATGGGTTCGGTCAGCGTGACCACCCAGGCGATGCTCGCCAACAGGCCCAGGCGCATCACCATCGCCAGCGTCAGGCCGATCAGGCGCGCGCGGTTGCGCTGCTCGGGCGGCAGCTTGTCGGCCAGGATGGCGATGAACACCAGGTTGTCGATACCCAGCACAATTTCAAGCACGACCAGGGTCGCCAGGCCCAGCCAGGCGGTGGGGTCGGACATCCAATCGAAAATCATCGAGGTTCCATGCAAATCGGGACCGGGCGCCATGCGGCGCCGGCCAGGATCAAGGGGAATGCGCCGCGGATGCGGGCATGAGGCTCAGTGCGGGCGCGAACGGCCCCAAGGACGGCCGGCGGAGCGCGACCGCCCAGGCGCGGCGTGGCCGCGGCGGCGAACATGGAGTCGGCTTGCGGGCTGCGCGCCCGGGCCGTGGCGGGAAGATGGGGCATCGGGCGCCGGCTTGCTTGCGGCGCCCTGCTAGGGGGTGGGTCTTCAGTCATAGATGGCGGACGGCTCAGGCTGCCGGGGCAGCAAACGGATAGAGCGCCCGCCTTGCTCTCTTTCTTACGGGAAACTGAATACTACATGAATCCGTTCTCTCCCGCATCCGACGAAGCCCAGGCAGGCCATGCCGCGGACGCCCTTCTTTCGCGGCATTTTTACTGGTGTTTACCCTAGGTCGGCGATATACTGCGGGTACCTTCAACTCACCAGAGATCAATGTGGACAACGACGGATGTAGTCGGAACACGACTGCAAGCGCCGCTTGACGCAGGATCCGCGGAAATAGTCCGCGCCGGTCCTGTCTGACAGCCAGGACCCGGCTCTTCGGTACCCGACACGGGACCGTCAGCCCTCTCCCCTACTGCTTGCCGACGCGATGCGTTGCGCCTTGTTGCGCGCGCCTGCGCACCGGCCTGGCGGCGCATGCACGTGGACCTGCCACCGTACTCCCCGCTAAGGAGACGATCATGCGTATCAAGCAATTCCTGCCCTTCCTGGACCGGAGCGGCGCGGCCGCGCCCATGGCGGCCGCGTCCAAGACGGCCCCTACCACCTACCAATTCACCATCGTGAGCCTGGGCGACACGCTCAACGCGCTGCGCAAGCAGCTCTACTACGAACTGCGCGACCTGGACTTGCGCGTGCTGGCGGTGCGGATTTCGCGCGCCGAATCGGACCAGCTCGCATCCACCGTCGTCACGCTGCATTGCCCGCCGCATCTGCGCAATCTGTTGGGCGCGGTGGCCTTGCGGCTGGGCCAGAGTCCGGACGTGCGCCGGGTGCACTGGGAATGCGAGTCCGGCGCGGCCATTGCCGTGCTGCCCGCCTGACGCCAACGCGGCCAGGAGGCTGTCATGAAAGATCCGTACAAAACCCTGATGATTGCGCGCGTCGTCCTGCTGGCGCTGATCTGGCTGGCGGGACTGCTGCTGGTCCTGGCGTCGGTCTGGCGCCTGCCCTGAGTCCGCCCGCGCCCATCCATAACATGCTGAAGAAGAGAGAAGAAGATGAAGAACTTCGAAAACATCCAATTCATCACGCTGGCCAATACCCTGGTCAGCCTGCTGACCGCGTTCGTGCTGGGCTCGGTGGTGGGCTTTGAGCGCCAGTTCCGCCAACGCACGGCCGGCCTGCGCACCAATGTGCTGGTGGCGGTGGGCGCCGCCATCTTCGTGGACCTGGCGTTCCGCGTGGGCGGCGCCGATGGCGGCTCGCGCGTCATTTCCTACGTGGTCTCGGGCGTGGGCTTCCTGGGCGCCGGCGCCATCATGCGCGAAGGCGGCAGCATCCGCGGCCTGAACACCGCCGCCACGTTGTGGGGCTCCGCCGCCATCGGCGCCTGCGCGGGCGCATCGTTGATCCTGGAAGCGGTTGCCGCCACCGCCTTCGTGCTGGCGGCGAACACCTTGCTGCGTCCGGTGGTCAGCTACGTCAACCGCCAGCCGGTCGACTCGCAGACCACCGAAGTCACGACCGTGATACATGTAATCGCGAACGTGGAGCAGCGGCAGGCGGCCATGACGGTGCTGGAAGACGTGCTCGAAACCGAACAGCTGCCCCTGTCCGAACTGAAGATCGACCAGTTCGGCGAGAACGAAGTCGAAATCGAGGCGGCGTTGAGCGAGGCCTCGGTCGACGAGCTGGACCTGGACCGCGTGACCGCCAGCATCGCGGCCTCGCCCGCCGTGCGCACTGCCTTCTGGGCCGCCCGCACCGTGTAGCGCCGCCCGCCTGGCGCAACGCCGCCGAGGCCGGATCCCAGCGCCGCCCCGGCAGTTACGCCTCTTTACGTTTTGGGAACGCGGATTGCTCCGCTGTCCGGATCGACCCATCCGGAGCGTCCATGCCCTCCTCCCGCTACATCGATGCCACCACGCTGACCGTGCTGACCGTGAACACGCACAAGGGTTTCACCAGCTTCAACCGCCGCTTCATGCTGCATGAACTGCGCGAAGCCTTGCGGATGGCGAGCCCCGACATCGTGTTCCTGCAGGAAGTGCTGGGAGAACACCAGGGGCACGCCGAACGGCATCAGGCCTGGCCTGCCCTGTCCCAGTACGAATTCCTGGCGGACTCGCTGTGGACCGATTTCGCCTACGGCCGCAACGCGGTCTACCCGGCGGGACACCATGGCAATGCGCTCCTGTCAAGATATCCCATCGAACGCCACGAAAACCATGACGTCACCGTACATGGGCATGAGGGCCGCGGACTCCTGCACTGCGTGTTGCGGGTGCCCTCGCTGGATACGCCGGTGCATGCGATATGCGTGCACCTGGGCCTGCTGGAAGGCCACCGGGGCAAGCAGTTGCGCCGCCTGTGCGAACTGGTGGCGCAAGGCGTGCCCGCCAGCGAACCGCTGCTGATCGCAGGCGACTTCAACGACTGGCGCCTGCGCGCCGACTCGCTGATGCGGGATTGCGGCACGCGCGAGGTCTACACGTCGCGCCTGGGCCGCCCCGCCCGCACGTTTCCCGCGCGCTGGCCCTTGTTGCGGCTGGACCGCATCTACGTGCGCAACGTCCGGGACTGGCAGCCGGTGCCGCTGGCCTCGCGGATCTGGTCGCGCCTGTCCGACCATGTGCCGATCTGCGCGGAGATCGCGCTATGAACCTGCGCTGGCGCGAGAACAACCGCTACACGCTGCTGGAGAATGGCACCGGGTATTTTCCGGCCGTGCTCGATGCGATTGCCGCGGCGCGCGGCGAAGTGCTGGTGGAAACCTTCATCCTGTTCGACGACGCCGTGGGGCAGGAGTTCCAGCGCGCCCTGATCGCCGCCGCCCGTCGCGGCGTCAGCGTGGACCTGACGGTGGACGGCTATGGCTCGGACGAGCTGGACGGCGCCTTCGTCGGCGCCATGACCGAAAGCGGCATCCGTGTGCATGTATTCGATCCGCGTCCGCGCTTGCTCGGCGTGCGCACCAATGTGTTCAGGCGCATGCACCGCAAGATCGTGGCGGTCGACCGCCGGGTCGCCTTTGTCGGGGGTATCAATCTTTCCGCCGACCACCTGCCCGACTACGGGCCGCAAGCCAAGCAGGACTATGCGGTGCGGCTGGAAGGCCCGCTGGCCGCGGACGTCGCGGACTTCGCGCGCGAGGCGCTAGCGGTGGACGCGTGGACCCGCAAGCGGCGGCGGCCGGCGCGCATGGATCCCATGCCGGAAGGCGACGGCGGCGGCCGCCTGGTGGTGCGCGACAACATCGAGCATCAGACGGACATCGAACGCTACTACCGGGCCGGCGTGCGCGCCGCGCGCGAGGACGTGCTGATCGCCAACGCCTATTTCTTCCCCGGATATCAGTTGCTGCACGACCTGGCCAACGCCGCCCGTCGCGGCGTGCGCGTGCGGCTGCTGCTGCAAGGCGAACCCGATGTGCTGGTCGCCCGCCTGGCGGCGTCCATGCTGTATGACTACCTGATCGATGCGGGCGTGGAGATCTACGAGTACTGCAAGCGCCCGCTGCACGGCAAGGTTGCCTGCGTGGACCGAGACTGGAGCACCATCGGATCCAGCAATCTGGACCCGCTCAGCCTGGCGCTCAATCTGGAAGCCAACGTGGTGGCGCGCGACGCCGGTTTGAACGCCGCGCTGCGCCGCAGCCTTGACCGGCTCATCGAACAGGATTGCCGGCGCATCGAGCTGCCCGAGGGGTCCAGGCGGCGCTTGCGGCGGCTGTGGATCGGCGTGGTGGTATTCCATTTCCTGCGGCGCTTTCCCGCCTGGGCCGGCAGCCTGCCCGCGCACAAGCCCCGCCTGAAGTCGCTGCCTATCCAGGCGCAACAGGAGTCGGCATGAGAGTGTTCCGCTCCACGTTGACGCGCGCGTGGAGGCACCGCTGGCCGCGGGTCAAGCGTGCCTTGCCGGTGATCGTGTTGGCGTTGGTGGCGGCGCTGCTGTACTACTTCGGCCGCTCGGTAGACTGGGCGCAGGTCTGGATCGCCATGCGCAGGATACCGCCGGGGACCATAGCCGCTGCCGCCGCACTGGTCGTGGCGGGCTACCTGACCTACGGCGGCATGGATCTCCTGAGCAAGCGCTACACCCGGCATACCCTGCCCTGGCCCAAGGTGTTGGGCGTAGCCATGATGAGCTATGCCCTGAATCTGAACCTGGGCGTGCTGCTCGGCGGCCTGGGCGCGCGCCTCAGGCTGTACGCGCGGCTGGGCTGCCGCAAGTCGGTGGCGACGCGCGTCACGCTGTTTTCGGCTGTGTCGAACTGGATAGGCTACGCGTGGATCGCGGGCGCGCTGTTCGCGGCGGGCGCGGTGTCCGTGCCGCAGGGTTGGGCCATCGGGTCACACCTGCTGCGTGCACTCGGCGTCGCGTTGCTGTTGCTGGCGGCAGGCTACGTGGCTGTGTGCGCACGGGCGAAGCGGCGCACCTGGACCTGGATGGGACAGCATGCGGTGCTGCCCGGCGCCGGCATGGCGGTGGCGCAAAGCGTGGTCGCGGCCCTGTCGTGGGCCATCATGGGGGCCATCATCTATCTGCTGCTGCAAGGCAAGGCCAGCTATTTTGCGGTGCTCGGCATCCTGCTTTGCGCCAGCTTCGCGGCCCTGGTGATCCGCGTGCCGGGCGGACTGGGCACCACGGAAGCCATCTTCGTGGCCACGCTCGCGCCCGGGATCCCTGCTGCCGAGGTGCTGGGCGCGGCGCTGGCCTACCGGGCGCTCTATGCGTTCGCGCCCTTGTTCCTGGCCCTGGCGGCCTTTGCCGCGTTGGAGGTGAAACTGAGGCACAGGCGCGCGCAACCGGAAGTTGAGCCCAGGCCGGCTGCGGCTGACAGGCGCCGCAACGACGCCGGCCACTCGTTCAAGGCTTAGGCGTGAGCAGGTCCGACAAGGCGTTGCCCAGTTCCTTCACGGCGCCGGTAACGCCTTCGGCCGCACCTTCGGCGCCCACGCCGATTGCATGGCTGAAGCCCTGGGCCACCTGGGCGGTAAAGCCGCGCGCGACGGAGAACTTGGGATTGTCGAGGTCGCCTGCCAGGGAAAAATCGAAACGCAGCGTGCCGCTCTGGTCCTTCAACGCCGCCAGCACCGCCTTGCGCGGCAGTGAAAACAGGTCGCCGTTGCCGCCGAAGCGCAAGCCTCGCAGGGCCACGGTGCCCGTGGCCTGCAGCCGTCGCTTGGTGATGGCGGTGCGCATGTCCAGGTCCATGGCGCCCGCGGCCAAGGACGTGGCGCCGTTGTCGGCCAGGTACGGCGCGGCATGCTGGATGTCCATGTTGCGCACCGCCACCTTGATGTCGGCATCCGTGCCGCCCAGCACCAGCCAACCCTGCGCGCGCACCGTGGCGGCCCCGTTGCGGTTGCCTTCGACATTGCCGGAGAATTCCATCTCGCTGCGCGAGCCGTCACCGGGGATGGTCAGCGGACGCAGACTCGCCTCGACGCCCGAAAACGGGATCCTATGCGCGGACCGAGAGACTGCGGCGTCCTCGAAATCCAGCCGGCCGTCGCGCAGTATCAATTCCGCGATGCGGATAGGCGTGTTGCGGCGCGGCTGGCCGTCGCCGCCTTCGCCCGCCCGCATCGAGGCCTGCAACGCGGGCGCAATGTCCATATCGCCATTGGCCCGGCGCACCACGGTGAAGTCGAAGCCTTCGATGATGACGGTCTTGAAGACCGTCTCATGGCGCAGGAAGGCAGACCAGTCCGGCTCCAGGATCACGTGCCGCGCGCGGGCTCCTGCCTGGCCCGTGCCGCCGGATATCGTCACGTCCTTGAGGATCACCTGCCGATAGCCGATGTCGACCTGCCCCACCTCGCCGCGCGGACCCAGCATGTTGGCGATGCGCTGCTCGGCGATGCGCAAGGCGGCGAACGCCAGCACGACACCCACCGCCGCAACCAGGGTCACGACCGCCAAGGCTTTCCCCCATGGCGATTTGCGGCGTGGCGCGGTTGGGTCGATGTTCATCGTGGATTCCGGTGTTGCGGCGCAATCCGAGCATGGTCCTGGAAACGCCCCGCCCTATCAATGGGCAAAAAGGATTAGGCGCTCAGCGGCGTTTATGGTCGGCCATGAGGCACACGCCCGCCAGCATGCCGATCAGCGCCGCGCCCGCCAGGCTCTTCCAGGCGTTTTCATGGACGTACTCGTCGGCGGCATGGGAAGCATGCCGGGCGCGCTCCCAGGCTGCACGCTCCCAGCCCTTGGCGTGCTCGCGCGCGGCTTCGAGCTGCTGCTTGAGGCTGTCGCGCGCAGCTTCGATCTCGGAACCGCTATAGCTCGCCGTGCTGCGCAAGAGCGCCTCGGTGCCAGCGATCAGTTCGCGCACCGTGCGCGTGTTGTTGTCGGCGGGTTGAAACATGTCCCGCAATCCGTGGTGCTTGTTCATACGTGCTCCTTGTGAAAAAACGTGTGCGGCAGAAGGCCGCGGTTCCTCAAAGCCTGTCGATCCCCGGCGTCTGCTGGGGATCCAGTCCGGGCATGGGGTTGGGCAGGCTGTCGGGCGGCCAACGGCCGTGCCGGTCGGTCTCGTGCCGGCCTGGGTCGGGGGTGGGCTGTTCGGCGGGATGCTGCTGCGGACCCGGCGGTTTGGGGTCCGCGGGCCGGGAGGGTCCGGAAGGTCTGGTCTTGGTCATGGCATGCTCCTGAACGACAGAATGCGATCGATGCGGCCGCGGCCTCATCCCGCCCACCATTGCTTGATGGTCGCGCGCAAGGCCGCGCCTGCCGCGCCGCCCTCTTCCTTGCGCAGCGCCTGGAAGTACGCGGCCACCTGCTTGGCCGGAATGTGCGGCGGCAAGGGTGGCACCTCGGGGTCGGTCACCATTTCCAGCACGACCGGACGGGTCGCCGCCAGGGCTTGATCCCAGGCGTCTCCCACGGCGTCCGGGCTGTCCACCCGTATGCCTTCCAGGCCTAGCAGGCGGCCATACTCCGCGTACGAAAACCGGGGCAGCCATTGCGAATCCGCGAACCTGGGGTCGCCTCCCATGACGCGCTGCTCCCAGGTGACCAGATTGAGGTCGCCGTTGTTCAGGACCATGACGATCAAGGTCGGGTTGGCCCAGTCCTTCCAGCGGTGGGCGATGGTGATCAGCTCGTTCATGCCCAGCATCTGCATGGCGCCGTCTCCGACCAGCGCAATGACGGGCCGCTGCGGATGCGCCAGCTTGGCGGCAAGCGCGTAAGGCACGCCGCAGCCCATGGTGGCCAGGCCACCCGATACCGAGCCCATCATTCCCTCGCGCATGGCGATGTCGCGCGCATACCAGTTCGCCGCCGAGCCCGAGTCGCAGGTCAGAATGCTGCGCGGCGGCAGCCGTTTGGACAGTTCCAGGAAGGGACGTTGCGGATTCAGCGGCCGGGCCTGCACCATTGCGCGCGCCTCCACGGTTTCGTGCCAGCGCGCGACCTTGCCCTCGATGCGTTCGCGCCAGCGTCGCGCGGTCTTGGGCTGCAACAAGGGAATCAGGGCCTGCAGGGTCAACCGGCTGTCGCCGACCAAGCCAAGTTCCACGGGATAGCGCAGGCTGAGCTTGCGGCCGTCCAGATCGATCTGCACCGCCCTCGCCTGTCCTGGCGGCGGCAGGAACTCCGAATACGGAAACGACGTGCCCACCATCAGCAGGGTGTCGCACTCGTTCATCATGTCCCAGCTGGGCTGCGTGCCCAACAAGCCGATGCAGCCCGTGACGTACGGCAGGCTGTCGGGTACCGCCGCCTTGCCCAGCAGCGCCTTGGCCACGCCGGCGCCCAGCAGTTCAGCGGTCTGGCGCACTTCCGCGCCAGCCTGCAACGCGCCCGCCCCGACCAGCATGGCGACCCGTTCGCCGCGATTGAGGATGTCTGCGGCATTGCGCAAGGCGGCCTCGCCCGGCACGCCGGCATGCGAGGTCAAGCCTATGCCCGTCGGCACGGTCCCATGTTCGCGGGCGGGCGTCTCCACCGCCGGCAAATCCTGCACATCGTTTGGAAAAATGACGCAGGTCACGCTGCGCCGCTCCAGGGCGATGCGCATGGCGCGGTCGATCATGTGGCGCGCCTGTTCGGCGGTCGCGGCCATCTGCACGTAATCGTGCGCCACGTCCTTGAACAGGCTGATCAGGTCGACTTCCTGCTGGTAGTCGCCGCCCAGGGCGCTGCGGGCCTGCTGGCCAACCAGGGCCACGACGGGCTGATGGTCCAGCTTGGCGTCGTACAGGCCATTCAGCAGATGGATGGCGCCTGGACCGGAGGTCGCCAGGCAGACCCCGGCCTGCCCGGTGAACTTGGCGTGGGCGCAGGCCATGAACGCCGCGGCTTCTTCGTGGCGGGCCTGGACGAACTCCAACGGCTCCCGGGTGCGGCCGAAGGCGCCGATCAGGCCGTTGATACCGTCTCCGGGGTAGCCGTAGATCCTTCTGACCCCCCATTGCGACAGCCGTTCCAACACAAAGTCCGCCACAGTCTTCATTCGATGCTCCGCGTTTTCCCGCAATTCGACAGAACGCCCAGATCAGCAATTACCGTTCCCGGCCGTGTCCGCCTGCGACGGTGCCGGCGCAGGCACGGCGCTTGCGGATGAAAGCCCCAGCGGCGGACGCGCTCGACGATCCGCCTGAACGGGAGTTGGCATGACAAAGATTCGAACCCTGGTAGTGGCGGGTGAAGCGTTTCCCCTGGCCAAGACGGGCGGCCTGGGGGACGCCATCACGGGCATGGCGCGCGGGCTGTGCGAAGCCGGCGTGCCCGTGACGGTGCTGCTTCCGGCCTACCGCGGCGTGCGCCAGCGGCTGGAGCGCTTGCGGGTGGTGGCGCCACTGCACAATCTGCCGGGAGGGGAAGCCCGGCTCCTCGCCGGGCATTGCGCCCAGTCGGGGCTGGACTTCCTGCTGCTCGAGAACGACGCGCTTTATGACCGGCCTGGCATCTATCTGGACGAAAACAGTTGCGAGCACGCCGACAATGCGCTGCGCTACGCGGCGCTGGCCCATGCGGCGGTGCGGGTGGCGGGCGGGTTGCCCGGCATCGCGCGGCCGCAATTGCTGCATGCGCACGACTGGCACGCCGGACTCGTGCCGCTGCTGCTGCGGGAATACGGCCCGGGCGACGTCAAAAGCATCATGACCATCCACAACCTGGCGTTCCAGGGACAGTTCCCGATGGAATGCGCCGCCTCCCTGGGCATACCTGAACGCTACCGCAACGACGAAGCCGCCGGCGCCTGGGGCCGCTTGAATTTCCTCAAGGCCGGTATCCGCTACGCCGACCGCGTCACCACCGTCAGCCATACCTATGCCCGGGAAATCCTGACGCCCGCCTTTGGCTGCGGACTGGAGGGACTGCTGCGGCGGCGCGCCGCGGATCTGGTGGCCATCCCCAACGGCATCGACAACATGGTGTGGAATCCGGTGCGCGATCCGCATCTGGGCTCATTGCGGTTTTCGGCGCGCGACCTGGGCCGCAAGGCGCGCAGCAAGGCGGCCCTACAGCGGGAGTTCGGCTTGCATGAGGATGCCGAAGCCGTGCTCCTGGCGATGGGCAGCCGCCTGACGGAACAGAAGATGGCGGACGTCGCCGCGCAGGCCTTGCCCGAGGCGCTGGATCGCCACCCGCGCCTGCAGGTCGCGATCCTCGGCCAGGGCGACCGCCGCCTGGAAGAAGCTCTCAAACGACTGTGCGCGCGCTTTCCCGGGCGTTGCTCCACCCGCATCGGCTATGACGAGGCGGTGGCCCACCGGCTGCACGCGGGCTCCGACATGCTGCTGCACGGCAGCCGCTTCGAGCCCTTCGGCCTGACGCCGCTGTATGCAATGCGCTACGGATCCATCCCGATAGGTTCGCGGGTGGGCGGCATGGCCGATACGATCGACGATCCCGGGCCGCGCGCGCCGCTCTCGGCAATGGCCGGCGCCAATGGCTTGCTGTTCGACGGCGACGACCCCGCGGCCATGAATGCGGCCATCGCCCGCGCCCTGCGCCTGCGCGAGGACGCCATGCTCTGGCGCACCATGCAGCGCAACGCCATGAACGCGGATTTCAGCTGGCGCGCCGCCGCGGCGCCCTACGCCGAGCTTTATCGCGCGCTGGCCGATACCGACAGAAGGCCCCGCGTGCCGGCCGTGGCCGAGGTGGCTGCCCTACGCGCTGGCCAGCGTTCTGGCGGGCCTTTTCCCGCGCCCGCCGTCTAGGCGCCCCGACAGGAGGAACCGCAGGTGCCCACAGCCCCGCCAGCCCATCCGCACGCTCCCTTGCGCCTCTACCACGCCCGTGGCGGCGCAAGCGGGGACGCCTGCGCCCGTGGCGGTGAAATCGGGCCGCGCCTTTATTCACACTTGCGGCAACGCGGATTCAATGCCCTGCTGCTGCCGGCGCCCTGGCTGCAGGGGCCGGAAAGCGCCTCGCCCGCCCCGCTGGATGCCGACAGCGCGCAGCTGGCAGGCGGGCGCGTGCCCATGGCCGACTGGATCGAGCAGGCCGCGGGGCAGCTCGCCGAACACGGCCTGGCCCTGTACCTCGATATCGTCATGGACCGCTGCGCCGTCGGCGCCGTAGCCGACACGGCTGGCCCCGGCTGGTATCAACCGCCAGCCGAAAACCCCGCGCGCGATCCGCGCATGAGCGCCGACGTGCGCGAGGCGCTGCACTTGCGTCCGGGGCCGCCGCCGCCGGGCTTTGTGGAGACCTGGAGCAAACGGCTGCGGCGCTGGTTCGAACGCGGCGTCGCAGGCTATGTCTTCCATGCGCCGCAATGCCTACCGGCCCAGGACTGGGCGGCATTGGCGGCGGCGTTGCGCGGTCCGGATCGCGCCGCGCAACTGTTTGCCTGGGCGCAGGGACTGACGCCCGAGTCGCTGGCGGCCTTGCGCGGCGCGGGCCTGGACGGCCTGTGCTCGTCCTTGCCCTGGTGGGACTGCAAATCCGGCTGGCTGGCGGAGGAAGACCGCAGGCTGCGCGCCATTGCCCCCGTCGTTGCCGCGCCGCCGCGCGACGTCCCGGACAAGCGCGGCGCCTGGGCCGCGGCGCTATGCGCGGATGTCCTGATGTTCGATGGCGAGGACGATGCCCGGCTGCCCGACGTAGCCGCGGCCAATCGCTGGTTTGCGCAAGCCGGATTGCGCGGCCCGCTGCGTCTGGCCGGCGGGCGCGACGGCCACTGCACCATGCTGCTGCGCGAATGCGCGGCCGGCACCGCCGTCCTGGCGCTCAACCCGTCGGATACGGAGGAAGCAAGCGTGGATTGGGACGCGCTGGCGCCGCTGCTGCCGCCGGCCGATTTCCTGTCCGAAGGCGTGCCGGACGGCCTGGCGCCGCAAGGCAATGCCATTGCGCCCGCGGGCTGCGCCATGTATCTGCTCGAACCCACGCATCCCGTGCGCGAAGCTTCGCGGCATGTGGCGCGCCGCCAGGACGGCGCCGCCAGCCAGCGCATCGTGGTCGAGCAGGTCAGCCCCACCGTGGATGGCGGCGCCTTCCCCATCAAGAGCATCCCGCATGAGCGGATTCCGGTGCGCGCCGACATCTACATGGACGGCCATGAACTGCTGGCCGCCGAACTGCGCTGGCGCGCGGCCGACGAAAGTTCGTGGCGCGCAGCACCCTTCACGCGCGGCTTGAACGACCGCTGGGAAGCCTCGTTCCGTCCGCGCCGCATCGGGCCGCACGAGTTCGTGGTGCATGCCTGGCTGGACGCCTGGCAGACCTTCCGCCATGACTTCGAGGTGAAACACCAGGCCGGCGTGGACCTGCGCCTGGAAGTGGAGGAAGGCCTGCTGATGCTGCGCGCGGCGCTGGCGCGCGCCCGCAACGCCTCGCACCCCGGCGCTATGACGTTGCGCAACACGCTGCAGAGATTCGCCAAGGCCGCCGAAGACGAACCGGCCCCGCCCACGCCGCAACAGATCGATGCGCTGCTGGACGAGGATCTGGCCGGCACCATGCGCGAACTGGACGACCGCCCTTTCGAATACGTCAGCCCCGCGCCCTATCCGGTCTGGGTGGATCGCGGCCAGGCCTGCCACGCCAGCTGGTATGAGCTGTTTCCGCGTTCGCAATCCGCGCTGCCCGGTCAGCATGGCACCTTCGACGACGTCATTGCGCGGCTGCCGGACGTGCGCGAGATGGGATTCGACGTGCTCTATCTCCCGCCCATCCATCCCATCGGGCAACGCAACCGCAAGGGGCGTAACAACAGCCTGCGCGCCGAGCCCGGCGACGTGGGCAGTCCCTATGCCATCGGTTCTGCCGACGGCGGGCACGATGCGGTTGAACCGCTGCTGGGCGGGCTGGACGGCTTCCTGCGGCTGGTGGACGCGGCCCGCGCCCACGGCATGGAAGTGGCGCTGGACTTCGCGATCCAGTGCTCCCCGGACCATCCCTGGCTGGCGCGGCACGCGGACTGGTTCTCCTGGCGTCCGGACGGTTCGCTGCGCTATGCCGAGAATCCGCCGAAGAAGTACCAGGACATTGTCAATGTCGCCTTCTACGGCGCCGTCGCCCGCCGCGCGCGCAAGCTGACCCTGTGGCGCGGGCTGCGCGACGTGGTGCTGTTCTGGGTGCAGCATGGCGTGCGCACCTTCCGGGTCGACAACCCGCATACCAAGCCGCTGCCGTTCTGGCAGTGGCTGATCGCGGAGGTCCACGCGCAGCATCCCGACGTGATCTTCCTGTCGGAAGCCTTTACCCGGCCCAAGATGATGTACCGGCTGGCGAAGATCGGCTTCACCCAGTCCTACACCTACTTCACCTGGCGCAATGACAAGGCGGAATTGGAGGCCTATCTGGAGGAAGTCTCCACGCCGCCCGCCGCCGATTTCTTCCGGCCGCACTTCTTCGTCAACACGCCGGACATCAACCCCTACTTCCTGCAGTCCTCGGGCCGCCCGGGCTTTCTGATACGCGCTGCGCTGGCGGCGCTGGGGTCCGGCCTGTGGGGCATGTACAGCGGCTTCGAACTGTGCGAGTCGGCCGCCTTGCCGGGCAAGGAGGAGTACCTGGACTCCGAGAAGTACGAGTTGCGCCAGCGCGACTGGTTTGCGCCGGGCAACATCCGCGCGGAGATCACCCGCCTGAACCAGATCCGGCGCGCCAACCCGGCCCTGCAGAGCCATCGGGGCCTGACCCTGGCGAATAGCGGCAACGACCGCGTGCTGGCGTTCTGCAAGTCCACGCCAGGCCGCGGCAATTTCATCCTCGCGGTCATCAGCCTGGATCCCTTCCAGCCGCAGGCGGCGCGTATCGAGGCGCCATTCTGGCTGTTCGGCGAGGCCGACACGGGCCGGCTGATCGCAGAAGACCTGCTGGCTGAACGCAGCGAGCCATGGCAGGGGCAGATCCGCGAACTGACGCTGCATCCCGATCAACCCTATCGCGTGTGGCGCTTGTCGCTGCATGGATGACGCCGCGCGCCCATTGCCATGATCAGTGAAACCCAACCTCTCCAGGACGACGGCCTTTGGTACAAGGATGCGGTCATCTATCAGCTGCACGTCAAGTCATTCTTCGACTCGAACGGCGACGGCGTGGGCGATCTGCCCGGCCTGATCTCCAAGCTGGACTACATCTCCAGCCTGGGGGTCAACACGATCTGGCTGCTGCCCTTCTATCCGTCGCCGCGCCGCGACGACGGCTACGACATCGCCGACTACCGTGGGGTGCATGCGGATTACGGCACCGTGGCCGACGTGAGGAAGCTGATCCGCGCGGCCCACGCCCGTGGCCTGCGCGTCATCACCGAACTGGTGGTCAACCATACTTCCGATCAGCACCCCTGGTTCCGCCGCGCGCGGGCGGCCAAACCCGGATCGGCCGCGCGCAACTTCTACGTCTGGTCGGACAACGATAAGGCCTATGCGGGTACGCGCGTCATCTTCTGCGACACCGAGAAATCCAACTGGACCTGGGACCCCGAGGCCGGCGCCTATTTCTGGCACCGCTTCTACTCGCACCAGCCCGACCTGAACTACGACAATCCGCAGGTGCTCAAGGAAGTGCTGGCCGTGATGCGCTATTGGCTGGACATGGGCGTGGACGGCTTGCGCCTGGACGCGGTGCCGTACCTGGTCGAACGTGAAGGCACCAACAACGAAAACCTGCCCGAAACGCACGAGGTGCTCAAGCGCATCCGGGCCGTGATCGACGCCGAGTATCCCAACCGGCTGCTGCTGGCCGAGGCCAACCAGTGGCCGGAGGACGCGCAGGAATACTTCGGCGCCGGCGACGAATGCCATATGTCCTTCCATTTCCCGCTGATGCCGCGCATGTACATGGCGATCGCGCAGGAGGACCGCTTCCCCATCATCGACATCATGCGCCAGACGCCGGACATTCCCGCGTCCTGCCAATGGGCGATCTTCCTGCGCAACCATGATGAGCTGACGCTGGAAATGGTCACCAGCCGCGAACGCGACTATCTGTGGAACGTGTACGCGGCGGACCCGCGCGCTCGCATCAACCTGGGCATCCGGCGCAGGCTGGCGCCGCTGCTGGAACGCGACCGGCGCAGGGTCGAGCTGATGAACAGCCTGCTGCTGTCCATGCCGGGCACGCCCGTGCTGTATTACGGCGACGAGCTGGGCATGGGCGACAACGTGCACCTGGGCGACCGCGACGGCGTGCGCACGCCGATGCAATGGTCGCCCGACCGCAACGGCGGCTTCTCGCGCGCCGACCCCGAACAGCTGCCGCTGCCGGTGCTCATGGGCCCGCTGTACGGCTATGAAGCGGTGAACGTGGAGGCGCAACAGCGCGATCCGCATTCCCTGTTGAACTGGACCCGGCGCCTGCTGGCGCAGCGCCGACAAAGCCATGCGTTCGGACGCGGCGCCTTGCGCTTCATCTTCGCGGGCAACCGGAAGATCCTGGCCTATCTGCGCCAATGGCAGGACACCACCATCCTGTGCGTGGCCAACCTGTCCAACGCCGCGCAGCCGGTGGAACTGCAACTGCAGGAGTTCAACGGCCGCGTGCCGGTGGAAATGCTGGGCGGCACGCCGTTCCCCGCGGTAGGCGAGCTGCCCTACCTCCTGACCCTGCCGCCTTACGCCTTTTATTGGCTGGACCTGAGCAACCAGGCTGCCCCGCCCGACTGGCATGCCAGCACGCCCGAACAGATGCCGGAGCTGACCACCCTGGTGCTGCGCGCGCATGGCGGCGCGGCCTTGACGGACGCGTCCCGCGCCACGCTGGAGCGAGAAGTGCTGCCCCAGTACCTGGCGCGCCAGCGCTGGTATCCGGGCAAGCAGCCGCCGGCGCGCGCACGCCTTGCCTACGCCACGCCGTTCACCGGCGCGGATGGCGAGTACTACTGGGCCGAAGTCGAGCCCGAAGACGGCGTCGACGGCCTGCGCGCGCAGGCGCCTTTCGTGCTGGTCTGGGACGAGGCCGCCGCCGTGCAGTATGCGATCGCCCGGGTGCGGCGCGGCGCGGAAGTCGGCGTGCTGGCGGACGCCTTCCTGCAGCCCGGTTTCGTGCGCACGGTCGTTCAGGCTATGCAGCAGGGCCGCGAGCTCGACGGCCGCAGCGGCGGCAAGCCCGGCGACAAGCCGGGGGTCATCCGCTTCCTGCCCGAAGCAGGCCTGGCCGACCTGGAGGTCGCCGGGGACGGCGAACTGCAATGGCTGACAGGAGAACAGTCCAACAGCTCGGTCGTTGTCGATGGCAAGCTGATACTGAAGCTGATCCGCGCCGTCCAGCCCGGCGGATCGCCCGAGTTGGAGATGACCCGCTACCTGACGCGCGCCGGCTACGCCAACATGCCGGCGCTGCTGGGCGAGGTGCAACGGGAGGACGCCGACGGCGTGGTCCATACGCTGGCGGTGGCGCACCGCTATGTCGCCAACGAGGGCGACGCCTGGAACTGGACGCTGGATCTGCTCAAGCGCACGCTGGACAATGCGCTGCTGGTGAACCAGAGCCCTGACGAGTTCGCCCAGGACCTGCAAGGCTACGCCGCAATGGCCGCCACCATGGGCGAGCGCCTGGCGCAGATGCACAACCTGTTGTCGCAGGCCACCGACGACCCCGCGTTCCAGCCGCGCGCTGCCCGCCAGGCGGATGCCGATGCGCACGCGCGGCACGTCCAGGGCCTGCTGGAACGCGCGGAAAAGAACTTGCGCGCGCAACTCGGCGAACTGGAGGCCCCTTCGCGCGCCTGCGCCGAATGGTACTTTGAGCACCGCTCCCGGCTGGCGGCGCGCGTGGCGGCGATGGCGCAGGCCGAGACCGGCGCCTTGCGCTTGCGCGTGCACGGCGACTTCCATCTTGGGCAGGTGCTGGTGGCGCAGGCGGACGCCTATCTGATCGACTTCGAGGGCGAACCCGTCAGCAGCGTGCAGGCGCGCCGCGCCCTCGCCTCGCCCTGCAAGGATGTGGCGGGCATGCTGCGTTCGTTCGACTATGCCGCCGCCTCGATCGCCCGCAGCGACATCATCGGCGGCGCGCCGACCGACGCCAATGCCGGCGCGGGCGAAACGCCGGGCGCGCCTGTCGCGCCAGCGGAACTGCGCGACCTGCTGTTGGCGCGCTTTCGCCAGACCGCCAGCCAGGCCTTCCTGCAAGGCTACCGCGAAGCGCGCACCACGGCGCTTGTCCCGCCTGCGGCCGACGACGCGCTGCTGGCCCTGGCGCAACTGGAAAAGGCCGCCTATGAAGTGAGCTATGAGGCCGCGCATCGCCCCGACTGGATTTCGATACCGCTGTGCGCCCTGGTGGAGCTGGCGCGCAGCCTGCTGCTGTCGGCCGCGGTGGATGAGGAGGACGCGTCATCATGAGCCAGGACATGCCCGCAGGCGGCAGCCTCAGCGCCACCTCACCCGTCGAACTGGCTGCGCTAGCCTGCGGCCTGCACAGCGATCCGTATGCCTTCCTGGGGCCACACGAGGGAGAAGTGCGCGTGTATGTCCCCGGCGCGCGGGCTGTCGCTGCGCTGGACGGCGCCGGTGCGCGCATCCCCTTGCGCGAACAGGGCCAGGGACTGTTTCTTGGACGCGTTCCTCAAGCCCGCTCCGGCGACGGCGGCTCGTACCGTCTGGCGATCCAGTGGCCCGATGCCGAACAGATCACCGCCGACCCCTATGCCTTCGGCACCCTGCTGGAAGACGGCACGCTGGAGGAGCTGGCGCAAGGCGCATGGCGCAGCGTCGGCACAGCCCTGGGCGCGCGGCTGATGGAAATCGACGGCGTGGCAGGACTGCGCTGCGCGGTATGGGCGCCGAACGCCCAACGCGTGGCGGTGGTGGGCGATTTCAACGGCTGGGACAGCCGCCGGCACGGCATGCGGCTGCGGCACCGCGCCGGCGTTTGGGAGATCTTCATCCCGGGCGTGCAGGCCGGCGAACGCTACAAGTTCGCCATCACCGACCGCGCCGGCAATCAGCGCCTCAAGGCCGATCCGCTGGCGCGGCGCAGCGAAGCGCCGCCGGCCACGGCCTCGGTGGTGGAGGACGGCGCCGGCTATCCGTGGGAAGACCAGGCCTGGATGGCGCAACGGCGCTCGCGCCAATCCTCCGACGCGCCGCTGTCCATCTACGAAGTGCATGCGGGCTCCTGGCTGCCAGACGACCCGGACTCGCGCGCCTGCATCTGGGACCGGCTGGCCGACAAGCTGCCGGCCTACGCCCGCGCCATGGGCTTCAGCCATGTGGAGCTGCTGCCCGTCATGGAGCATCCCTTCGGCGGGTCCTGGGGTTACCAGCCGCTGGGCATGTTCGCGCCCGCGGCGCGCTATGGTCCGCCCGCCGCCTTCGCCCGTTTCGTCGACCGCTGCCACCACGCAGGCATCGGCGTGATCCTGGACTGGGTGCCGGCGCACTTCCCGGACGACGCGCACGGCCTGGCCCGCTTTGACGGCACCGCGCTGTACGAGTACGAGGATCCGCGCGAAGGCTATCACCCGGACTGGCACACCATGGTCTACAACCTGGGCCGCACGGAGGTGCAGGCTTTCATGATCGCCAGCGCGCTGCATTGGTTGCAGCGCTTCCATGTCGACGGCCTGAGGGTGGACGCGGTCGCGTCCATGCTCTACCGCGACTACAGCCGCCAGCCCGGCCAATGGATCCCCAACCGCTACGGCGGCCGCGAAAACCTGGAGGCGGTGCAGTTCCTGCAGGCGCTCAACGGCATCGTGCGACATGAAGTGCCGGACGCCATCATGATCGCCGAGGAATCGACGGCCTGGCCCGGCGTCACCGCGCCGGTCAGCGACGGCGGGCTGGGCTTTCACTACAAATGGAACATGGGCTGGATGCACGACACCTTGCGCTACCTGTCCGAGGACCCCGTGCACCGCAAGCATCACCACCATGACATCACCTTCAGCATGGTGTATGCGTACAGCGAGCGCTTCATCCTGCCTCTATCGCACGACGAGGTGGTGCACGGCAAGGGCTCGCTGCTGGCCAAGATGCCGGGCGACGCGGCCGCCAGGCTCGCCAACCTGCGCGCCTACCTCGGCTTCATGTGGGCCCATCCGGGCAAGAAGCTGCTCTTCATGGGCGGCGAAATGGCACAGCCCAAAGAATGGAACCATGACGTCCCGCTGGATTGGGACCTGCTGGACCGCCCCGGCCACCTGGGCATACAGCGGCTGGTTGCCGACCTGAATGGCCTGTACCGCGGAGTGCCGGCGCTGCATGCGCTGGATGCCGATCCGGCGGGCTTCGCCTGGACGATCCTGGACGACCGGGACAACAGCGTGGTCGCATTCATCCGCAGCGACGGCGTCCATCATGTGCTCGCGGTCGCCAATTTCACGCCGGTGGCGCGGCATGACTACCGCATCGGCGTGCCTCGGGCCGGCCGCTGGGCGGAAAGGCTGAATACCGACGCCACGCACTACGGCGGATCCGGCCAGGGCAACCAGGGCGGCGCCAGCACCGGCCTCAGCGCGTCCCATGGCCAGCCCCAGGCCTTGTCCTTGACCTTGCCGCCGCTGTCCACCCTTTTTCTGCTCTACGAAGGTTGAACGCATATGGATCCCTCCCAATTCACGCGCATCGCCGGCGGCCAGCCCCATCCGCTGGGCGCGGTCAGCGACGGCCTGGGCGTGAACTTCGCGGTGTTCTCGGCCAACGCCACGCGTATCGAGCTGTGCCTGTTCGATCCCAAGGGCCGCAAGGAACTGCGCCGCTTCGACCTGCCGGAATGCACCGACGAGATCTGGCACGGCTACCTGCCCGACGCGCATCCCGGGCTGGTGTACGGCTATCGCGCCCACGGTCCTCACGATCCGCGCAACGGGCACCGTTTCAATCCCCACAAGCTGCTGCTCGATCCCTACGCGCGCCAGTTGATCGGGCCGCTGCATTGGAGCGATGCGCTGTTCGGCTATCGCATGAAGCATGCGCGCGCCGACCTCAGCATCGACCGGCGCGATAGCGCGCCCGCCATGCCCAAGGCCATCGTGGCCGAGGAAACGCCCTTCACCTGGGGCAACAGCCGGCCGCCGGCCACGGCCTGGAACGATACCGTGATCTACGAGGTGCACGTGCGCGGCGCCTCCATGCTGCGCGAAGACCTGCGCCAGCCCTTGCGCGGCACCTGCTCCGCGCTGGCCGACCCGCGCTTCATCGAACACCTGCAACGGCTGGGCGTGACGGCCGTGGAGCTGCTGCCCGTCCATGCGTTCCTGCAGGACCGCTTCCTGACCGAACGCGGCCTGCGCAACTACTGGGGCTACAGCACGCTATCGTATTTTGCGCCGGAGCCCGCCTACCTGCAGCACAACCCGAACGAACTGCGCCAGGCCATCCGCCGGCTGCATGCCGCCGGCATCGAAGTGATCCTGGACGTGGTCTACAACCATACGTGCGAGGGCAGCGAGCTGGGGCCCACGCTGTCCTGGCGCGGACTGGATAACGCCAGCTACTACCGCCTGGTGCCGGGCGATGAACGCTACTACATCAACGACACCGGCTGCGGCAACACCGTCAACCTGTCGCATCCGCGCGTCCTGCAAATGGTCACGGATTCGCTGCGCTATTGGGCGCAATCCTATGGCGTTGACGGCTTCCGCTTCGATCTGGGCGTCACCCTGGGCCGCGAAGGCACCGGCTATGACCCGGGTTCGGGCTTCTTCGACGCCGTGCTGCAGGACCCTGCCCTTGCCCGCCTGAAACTGATTTCCGAACCCTGGGACGTGGGCCCGGATGGCTACCAACTGGGTAACCATCCGCCCGGATTCGCCGAGTGGAACGACAAGTTCCGCGATGCCACCCGCCGCTATTGGCGCGGGGATCCTGCCATGCGCGGCGAGATGGCGGCGCGCTTGTGCGGATCGCGCGACCTGTTCGACCGCCGCCACCGGCGCCCCTGGAGCAGCGTCAACTATGTGGCCTCGCACGACGGCTTCACGCTGGCCGACATCGTCAGCTACGACGGCAGCCACAACCAGGCCAACGGAGAAGGCGGCAACGACGGCCACGGCGAGAACTACAGCCATAACTGGGGCGCCGAAGGCCCGACCGGGGACGCCGCCATCCTGGACACCCGGAAACGGGTGCAGCGGGCTCAGCTGGCCTGCGTGTTCCTGGCCGATGGCACGCCGATGCTGCTGGCGGGCGACGAATTCGGCAACAGCCAGGAAGGCAATAACAATGCCTATTGCCAGGACAACGCCCTGTCGTGGCTGGACTGGACGCAAGCGCAGGCTGACGACGGTCGTGAGCTATCCCGCTATGCGGCGCGCCTGATCGCATTGCGCCGCGCCCACCCCAGCACGCGCGCCGCGCGCTACGGCGACGCGGGCCAGGAGCTCGCGCCTGGCGTGAAAGCCATCTCCTGGTTCGATCCAGCGGGCGCCGAACTGGACGCCGCCGCCTGGGAGTCGGAGGCCAATGCCCTGGTCCTGCGCCGCGCCGCCTGCCGCGAAGACGGCAGCGTCGACGTAACGTTGCTGTTGCTGAATCCAGGCGCGGAAGACGCGGTTTTCCAGATGCCGCCGCCCGAACTGGCCTGGATCCGCGAGCTGGATTCCGCCACGCAGGCGCCTGCCGCGCCCTTGTCGGAGCCCGCCGTCACGGTGGCCGCGCGCAGCGTGGTGTTGCTGGCGGCGACCTACGTGCCGGGAGATCCGCCATGACATACGACTATGCATCCGGCGCAATCCCGCTGGAGAGCGGCGTCACGCGCTTTCGGCTGTGGGCGCCGACCGCGCCCGCCGGCTTCGCGCTCGAGGTCGAAGGCCATCCTGCCATCGCCCTGCGTCCCGGCCCGGACGGCTACGTGCAGGCCGACGTGGACTGCCCCGTCGGCGCCCGCTATCGCTACCGCCTCGACGCGGACACGGTCGCGCCCGATCCGGCCTCGCGCCTGCAGTACGGCGACGTGCATGGCGACAGCATCGTGGTCGCGCCGGATGCCTACCCCTGGCGCTACGGCAGCTGGCGCGGACGGCCCTGGGAGGATGCCGTGTTGTACGAAACCCATGCCGGCCTGGAGGGAGGCTATGCGGGTCTGCTGGCGCGGCTGCCGGAGCTGGCGGCGCTGGGCGTGACCTTGCTGGAGTTGATGCCCATTGCCGACTTCCCCGGGCCGCGCAACTGGGGCTATGACGGCGTGCTGCCCTATGCGCCCGACGCGGCCTACGGCACGCCCGACGAACTCAAGCGTCTGATCGACGAGGCCCATGGGCTGGAAATGGGCGTGATGCTGGACGTGGTCTACAACCATTTCGGACCCGACGGCAATTACCTGCCGCGCTATGCCGCGCCGTTCTTCAGGCAAGACGTCGCCACGCCCTGGGGCGACGCCATTGATTTCCGTCAGCTGGCGGTCAGCCAGTTCTTCAAGGACAACGCGCTGTACTGGCTGACCGAGTACCGCTTCGACGGGCTGCGCCTGGACGCCGTGCATGCGATCGCGGGCCATGAATGGCTGCATGAGCTGGCCCAGCACCTGCGACAGCATATTCCGCCCGAACGCTACGTGCATCTGGTGCTGGAGAACGACGACAACCGCGCCAGCCTGCTGCAAGGCGATTTCGATGCGCAATGGAATGACGACGCGCATCATGCCCTGCATTGCCTCCTGACCGGCGAAAGCCACGGCTATTACGCCGACTATAGCGCCCTGCCGGCCCAGGCGCTGGCGCGCTGCCTGGCCGAAGGCTGGCTGTACCAGGGACAGCGTTCACCCTACCGCGGCGGACAGCCGCGGGGCGAACCCAGCGCGGAACTGCCGCCGACCGCCTTCGTGCTGTTCCTGCAGAACCATGACCAGACCGGCAACCGTGCGGGCGGCGAACGCCTGACCAGCCTGGTGGACAGTCCCGCCCGGCTGCGCGCCGCGGTCGCGTTGCAGCTGCTGTCGCCGCAGATCCCGCTGATCTTCATGGGCGAGGAACGCGGCGCGCGCACGCCGTTCCACTACTTCACCAGCCATGCCGACCCGGCCCTGGCGCAAGCGGTGCGCGACGGCCGGCGGCGCGAGTTCTCGCGCTTTCCCGAATTCCAGGGCGCGGGCGCGCTGTCCGACCCGAACGATCCCGCGACCTACCTGGCCAGCAAGCCGCGCGCCAGCGCCGCGGACGCGCATGCCTGGATGCGGGACTACGCGGTCCTGCTGCATCTGCGCGCCCGCCTGATCGCGCCGCGGTTGGCTGGCGCGGTCAGCCTGGGCGCGGCCGCCATCGGCGAACGCGGCGTGTACGCGCGCTGGCAACTGGCGGGCGGCGCGCGCCTGACGGTCTATGCGAACTTCGGCCCCGATCGCCTGGCGCTGCCCGAGGCCTTGCAGGCGGGCGTCGAGGCCTATGCCACGCTGCTCTTCGAATCCGTGGCCGGCGCGCGCGACGCGCTGGTCCACGGCGAGGTGTGCGGCGACAGCACCGTGTGGCTGCTGGAGGAGCCGGCATGACCACCACGCCCGCCGGCGATCCGGCCTTGTCCGCGCTGGCCGCCAAAGCCGGCATCGCCGAACACTGGACCGACGCGCGCCAGCGTCCGCGGCAGGTGTCGCCGGATACTTTACGGCTGCTGCTGGAGGGCATGGGCCTGCCGGCGGGCAACACCGATGACATCCGCGATAGCGACCATCGCCTGGGCGTGGAGCTCGGGGCCCGGCTGCCGCCCCTGCTGGTCGCGCGCAGCGGCATGCCTGCCTCCCTGCCCGCTTGCGCGCGCGGCCGCTACCGCATCGAGTGCGAGTCCGGGCTGACCTGCGACGGCGAGGTCGCAGACGACGGCAGCCTGATCGCGCCGCAGGAGCCGGGATATCACTCGCTGCATCTGGCATGCGGCCAGACCGTGCTCGCGGTGGCTCCCCGGCAAGCGCCCAGCCTGGACGATCTGACCGATGGCATGCGGCCGCGCGCCTGGGGACTATGCGCGCAGGTCTACAGTCTCAGGCGCGATGCCGGCCAAGCTGGCGACGGCGGCTTCGGCGGCTTTGGCGCGGTGCGCGAGCTGGCCGCCGCTGCCGCGGCCGAGGGCGCCGACGCGCTCGCCATCAGCCCGGTGCACGCCATGTTTGCCGCGCAACCGCAGCGCTGCAGCCCCTACGCGCCATCCAGCCGCTTGTTCCTGAACACCCTGTACGCGGATCCCGCCGCCGTCCTTGGTGACGATGCCTTGCGCCGGGCGCTGGCCGAGTTGGCCGCCCAGCCGCCCGTAACCGACTTGATAGATTGGCCATCGGCCGGGATATGGCGGCAGCGCCTGCTGCGCGCGCTACACCGCCAGTTCCGCACAATCGGACCGGAGGATGCCCGCCAGCGCTACGAGGCGTTCTGCGTCCGCCGCGGCAAGGCGCTGCGCGACCACGCCGTATTCGAAGCCTTGCATGCCGCCCAGGCAGCGCATGGCGCACACCACCTGCCCTGGACGCAATGGGCCGCCGGCCTGCGCGATCCGGACTCGCCGGAAGTCGAGCGATATGCGCGGCAGCATCCGGTCGAGGTCGACTTCCATCGCTACGCCCAATGGCTGGCCGCCGAAAGCCTGGGCCACGCGCAGAAGGCGGCGCGCCGCGCCGGCATGCGCGTGGGGCTGATCTCCGACCTGGCCGTGGGCGACAGTCCGGACGGCAGCCACGCCTGGAGCCGCCAGACCGACTTGATGCCAGGACTGTCCATAGGCGCGCCGCCCGACATCCACAATCCGCAAGGACAGAACTGGAATCTGGCCGCGTTCTCGCCGCGCGCGATGCATGCCCAAGGCTACGCGGCCTACATCGACATGTTGCGCGCCGCGCTGGCTCACGCTGGCGGCCTGCGCATCGATCACATCCTGGGCATGGCGCGGCTGTGGCTGGTACCGGATGGACTGGCCGCCGATGCGGGCGCCTATCTGCGTTATCCGTTGCGCGAACTGCTGGCGCTGACGGCGCTGGAAGCCTGGCGCCACCGCGCGCTTGCCATCGGCGAAAACCTGGGCACGGTGCCTGAACGCTTCAACCGCGAACTGGCGGATCACGGCATCCTGGGCATGAATGTGCTGTGGTTCATGCGGCAGGAGCCTGACATGACCGCGCCGCCGTCCGAGCCGCCCAAGCCGGCGCCTTTTCTTGCCGCCGAAGACTGGCCCGTCCAGGCCGTGGCCATGACCTCGACCCACGACCTGCCGACCTTGCGCGGCTGGTGGGCCGAGCGCGACATCGACGTGCGCGCCGAACTGAACCTGCTGGGCGGCGGCGATGACGAGGCCACGCTGCGGCACAACCGGCGCATGGACCGCAGCTTGCTTGCGCAAGCCATGGGCTGCGCCGTCGAACCCGCGCGGCCGCCGCTGGAGGACATGCTGCGCTTCGTGTCTTCCAGCCCTTGTCCCCTGCTGCTGGTGCCCATGGAAGACCTGGCGGGCGAACTGGAACAGCCCAACCTGCCCGGCACCGTGGATCAGCATCCCAACTGGCGTCGACGCCTGGCCGCAAGCAGCGCGGCGTGCTTCGCCGACCCAGCCGTGCAAGGCCGGCTGCAAGCCCTGCGCACGGGTCGGAGTCGGCCATGACCATGCCGCGCGCCACGGTCCGCCTGCAACTGCATGCCGGCTACACGCTGCACGACGCCCACGCCTGCGTGGACTACTACGCGGACCTCGGGGTCAGCCACCTCTACCTGTCGCCCATCACCAGCGCCCGCCCCGGCTCGACGCATGGCTATGACGTCATCGACCATGGCGCGGTCAATCCGGAGCTGGGCGGAGAGTCGGCGCTGAGGGACCTGGCCCGGGCGGCCCGCCGGCGCGGGCTGGGCCTCATCGCGGACATCGTGCCCAACCACATGGCGGCACACCCCGCCAATGCCTGGTGGCGCGATGTGCTCGAACACGGCGCCGCAAGCGCGCATGCGCGCTGCTTCGACATCGACTGGAACGCGCCGGATCCCGCGCTGCGCGGCAAAGTCCTGCTGCCCATCCTGCCCGACTCCTACGGCGAGTCGCTGAATCGAGGCGTAATGGCGCTGCGCCACGACGCCACTACCGGGCGCGTCGAACTGGAGGTCTCGGGCCAGCGTTATCCCGTGGCGCCGGAATCGCTTGCGCGCGGGCTCGATCCGCAAACCCTGCTGCGCCGCTGCGACCCGGCGCGCGCATCCGGCCGCGAGCGCCTGCACCGGCTGCTGCAGAGCCAGCATTACCGGCTGGCCTGGTGGCGCTGCGCTGCCGATCAGATCAACTGGCGGCGCTTCTTCGAGATCAGCGAGCTCGTGGGCGTACGGGTCGAGGACGAAGCCGTCTTCGATGCCGTGCATGCGCTGCCGCTGCGCCTGTACGCGCAAGGCCTGCTCGACGGACTGCGCATCGACCACATCGACGGACTGGCCGCGCCGGGCGCCTATCTGCGCAGGCTGAATCGATGCCTGGCCGAAGCCGGAGCCAGCCGTCCGCCGGCTTGCGCCCAATCGCAAGCCTATCTGGTGGCGGAGAAGATCCTGGCGTCGGACGAAGCGCCCGATGGGCGCTGGCAGCTGCATGGCACCACCGGCTACGACTTCATGGATCAGGTCGGCGCCTTGCTGCACGACCCGCAGGCCGAAGCGCCGCTGCGGGCGTTCTGGCAGATGCTCACGGGCGATCTGCGCACGCCGCAGCGCCAGCTGGAAGCGGCGCGCACGCGCATGCTGCAGCGGCACTTTTCCGCGGAACGGCTGGCGCTGGTCCGCTGCCTGGAACGTTTGGCGCGGCACGACCGCCGCACCCGCGACTGGTCCGCGCCGGCCATGGACCGCGTGCTGTCCGCGTGGCTGGCGGCCTTTCCGGTGTACCGGACCTATGCCGAGGACGGCGGGCGCAGCGACGCGGACCGCGACCGCTGCGATGCGGCCGCGCAACGCGCCGCAACCCTCCTGCGCGCCCTTCCCGGCTCGGCTGACGCCGCCTTGCTGGCGCAATTGGACCGTTGGCTGAGCGGACGCCCCGCCGACCCCGCAACGGCGGATCATGCCGCCGCGCCGCTCGCGCAAGGTGAAACGGAAGCTGCGCAATCCCTGCGCCGGTTCCAGCAACTGACGCCGCCGCTGGCCGCCAAAGCGCTGGAAGACACGCTGTTCTATCGCTACGGCCCGCTGCTGTCGCGCAATGAAGTCGGCGCATCGCCGCAGCGGTTCGCGCTGTCGCCCGAGGCTTTCCATGCTCTGGTCGAAGCGCGGGCGCGCGAATTTCCCCACGCCATGCTGGCCACGGCCACGCATGACCACAAACGCGGGGAGGACGCGCGCGCGCGGCTGGCGGTGCTATCGGAAATGCCGCAAGCCTGGCGCAAGACCGCGTATCGCTGGATCCATGCCCTGCCCGACGCCGGGCAACTCACCTTGGCAGACCGCTACCTGCTGGTGCAGACGCTGATCGGGGCTTGGCCCGCCGGCTGGGATGCCGACATCATCGAACAGCGGCCGGCAAGCGTGGCCGCATGGATCGAGCGCGTGGCGCAGTGGCAGCTCAAGGCGCTGCGCGAAGCCAAGCTCCATACCAGTTGGACGGATCCTGACTCCGCTTATGAAGCCGCCGGGCTTGGCGCACTGGAGTTTCTGCGGGACGCGGCCCCCGGCCGGCGCCTGCTGGCCGAAATCGCCGCATACGCCCTGGAGCTGGCCCCCGCCGGCATGATCAACAGCCTGGCGCAGACGCTGTTGCGCAACACGTTGCCGGGCGTGCCGGATCTGTACCAGGGTACGGAGTTCTGGGACGTAAGCCTGGTCGACCCTGATAACCGGCGCGCGGTCGACTATCCGCCGCGGATAGCCATGCTGGCCCGCGCTCGCGCCAGCGCCGCCGTCCGACCCAGCGCAGCGGACTGGCGCAGCGGCGCGGTGAAGCAGGCCCTGATCCAGCGCCTGCTGTCGGCGCGGCTGCGCCACTCGGCATTGTTCGGCCAGGGCGAGTGCATCCCCCTGGCTGCAACCGGGACGCATGCACGGCACGTCGTCGCCTGGCTGCGGTGTCATGAAGACGAGTGTGCCGTGATCGCCGCGCCGCGGCTGTGCGCCCTGCGCCTGTCCGGCTACGCTCGCGGCGAGCCGCGGGCGGCGCGGGAATTCTGGGCCGATACCGCGCTGTGCCTGCCCGATGCGGTCAGGGACTTGGCGTGGCGCGATGCAATGGGCGACGAAAAGGCGCGGCGCGGCGCCGACGGTGCGCTGCCCTTGTCCGATCTGCTGTGCGAACTGCCGGTAGCACTGTGGCTGTCACCGGCGGCTTGACGCTTCAATGACGATGCATGAAGCACAAACGGCCTTGTCCGCCCACAGCGGGACAAGGCCGTCCTTACCGCGATACCCGCCCGACTACAGGGCCCGGAACACGCGGTCTATGAGTCAGCGCGGCATCTTGCTTTGCTGGCCCGGGTTCTGGCCAGGTTGCTGCCGATCCTTGTCGGCATGCTGGCCGGATTGGCCGGGCTGCTGCTGCCCGGGCTGATTGCGGTCCCTGGGGTTTTCCTGGGCCTGTTGCTTCTGTTGCTGCTTTTGCTGGTCGGGCTGGTTCTGATTGGGCATTGCAAGTCTCCTGGAAGACGGAAAAAGCTCCGCCGCATTCCATACAGCAACCCGCGTGCCCAAACCCGCGCGGCGGTCAGCCCGCAGCCCCGCGTACGAGGAGGACGCAAGGACCGCCGGTAAAGTCCGGCCAGGTTGGTAAAAAATACGCTGCGCGCCCAGCCCTATTGCGTGGCCGCGTGGCGCTTGCCGCGCGCTGACTGCGGTTCCTGGGCGGAAGCGTCGTAGGCGTCGAGCCAGGATGACGCATAGGCGGCGGGCGCGGCCAGCGGTTCGCCCTGGTCGCGTTGCGTGCGCAGCCGCACCGTCAATTCGTCCAGCGGCATGGGGCGGCCCAGCGCAAAGCCCTGGCCGTAGCGGCAGCCGGCCGCGCGCAAGGCGGGAATGTCCGCCACGTTTTCGACGCCTTCGGCCACCACCCGGCGGCCGAGCCGGTTCGCCAGTTCCGCGGCGGTGCGCAACACTTCGAAGGCGACCGCGCTGCGGCGCATGCGCGTGACGAAATACTGGTCGATCTTGACCTCGGACAGCGGCAGCGCCGACAGCAGCTTCAGCGACGCGTGGCCGGTGCCGAAATCGTCCAGGCTGACCTCGCAGCCGGCATTCTCGAGCTTGAGCAGCGTGGCGCGCAGCACGTCGAGTTCGCGGATGGGCTGGTCTTCCGTCAGTTCCACGCGCACCAGCGACGCGGGCAGCTCAGCCGCATAGATGCGGTCCAGCAGGAAATCCACCGCGGCCTCGTCCGACAAGGTGGAGGCAGGCGCATTGATGGCCACGGGAATGGCGATTCCGGCGCGCCGCATCGTCAGCAGCATGTCTATGACACGCAGGCAGACGCGCTCGAAAAGCACCTTGTCCAGGCCCAGGCGGTTGACGGCGGGAATGAAGTCGGAAGGCATGATGATGCCGAGGCGGCGATGCCGCCAGCGAGCCAGCGCTTCGGCCGACACGATCCGGCCTGTCAGCAGGTCCACCTGCGGTTGCAACAGCATGCGCAGGCCATCCTTGCCGGTGATCATGGCGGCGATCTCGTCGTCGCTCGCCACCGAGTCTGTGGAAGCCTCTTGATTCGACATCATGTCGATACTCCTTGCGCGCCCCTGGGCGAAAACCTGCGCTGTCCGGGCGCAGAAAGAGGCACATTGGACTGAGTATTCCCAGCTACAGCGCTTTTTGTATGCCATTTCCAGACTTTCTTCCAGGCAATTCTGCGCCGCTGCGGCGGCAAAGTCACATATATGTATCCATACGTATTAAGCTGCTCGGATTCATGAATGAAACGGCCTTTCCGGCCCCGGCCGCCGCCCTCGTCGGAAAGCCTTGTCGACATGGTAGGGTTTGCGACTACCGCCCTGCCGGGCCCACCGCCGCTGCTGCTGTATTCCTAGCGTGAAGAACCTGTATTTCCGTTGGCGCGCCTCCTTGCGCAACGTCCTCTGGCTGGACGCCCTCCAAGCCGCGGCCATCAGCGCCGCGCCCGTCATCCTGGCCGTGCTGGCGCACGAGCCGCGCCTGGGCTGGAGCGCCATCGCCGCGTTCTGGGCCTGCTTCGGGGATCCGGGCGGTCCCCTGCGCCAGCGCGCGGGCGCAATGCTCGCGCTGGGGCTGATAGGCGCGCTGTTCTGCTTTCTGGCCAGCGTCAGCGCGGCCCATCTATGGCTGCTGCTGCCCCTGACCTTCGTGTGCTGCACATTCGGCGGGCTGTTGCGCGTGCTGGGGCCGGCCGCGGCCATCGTCGGCACCTTGCTGTCCGCGGGCTTCGTGGTGGCGGCCGAACTGCCCGCCCCGACCTGGGCGGAAAGCCTCTCATACACGCTGTTTTTCCTGGCCGGCGCGGCCTGGGCCATCCTGATGACGGCGCTGGTATGGCGCCGGCGTCCCTGGAAGGACGCCACCCACGCGGTCGCGCACTGCTACCGCGGCCTGGCGGACTTTGCCGACGCGCTGGCCCGCATGTACTCGGGCTTGACGCCCGCCGCCAGCCCCCAGGCCTGGAGCGCGGTCACGCGGCCGCAGCGCAGCGCCCAGCGTGCGGCGCTCGAAGCCGCACGCACCCGCATCCGCGAAGTGCAGGACGCGCGACCCTCGCGCCGCGCCCGCGCGCACCAGCTGCTGTACCTGCTGGACAATGCGGAGGACAGCTTCATCGCGCTGGTGGCCGCGGCCGATCTGCTGGAATCGAACGCGCCGCGCTGGCTCGGGCGCGGCGCCGGCGCCCATCTGTCGCATGCGCTGCACCGCTACGCCAGCCTGTGCAATGCCATCGCCAGCACTTCGGACGTCAACGACGCCAAGCAAACGCAGTGCCTGCGCGAGCGCCTGGCCCATTACAGCGCCGGCCTGCATGAACTGCGCGGCAGCGCCCTGGCCCACGCACCCGAACTCGCCACCATGGCGCCGGTGCTGGACCGGTTGTTGCACACGGCGCAGGCCGTCACGCAGTCCCTGTTCGACCAGGGGCAAGCCCCGGCGGCGCCCACGCGCGACCGCCGCGCAGCCAACCCTGCGCAAGACGCCTGGCGCGCACTGCGCCAGAACCTGAGCTTCGAATCCGACGCCTTCCGCCATGCGCTGCGGGTAGGCGTGGGCGCCACCATCGCCGTGGCGCTGTCCAAGACCTTCGCCGTCAACCATGGCTACTGGATGTCGCTGACGCTGGTCTTCATCCTGCAGCCTTACTTCGCGACCACCTGGCAGCGCACGCTGGAACGCGTGGCCGGCAGCGTGGCCGGCGCCATCGGCGCTTCGTTGCTGGGCCTGTTCCTGAGCACGCCCTTGTCCGTGGCCCTGGCGGTCCTGCCCATCGCGCTGGGCACCTTCGCCGCGCGCACGATTCATTACGCGCTGTTCACGTTCTTCCTGACTTCGCAGTTCGTGCTGGTCACCCACATCCAGCAGCCCGAGATCCAGGAGCCGATGCTCGCGGCCCTGCGCGCGTTCAACAGCGTGCTGGGCGGCGTCCTGGCCCTGCTGGTGGGCTTTCTGGTCTGGCCCGAAAAGGAGCCGCGGCAACTGGCCGGCGCCCTCAGCCTGGCGCTGGAGCGTCACGCCGCCTATGCGCGCGCCCTGTTGCGGGCCAAGAGCGGCGATGCCGGCGATGGGCAGGACCTGGTGGCGCTGCGCCGCATGGCCTGCCTTTCCGCCGACAATGCGCAGGCGTCCTTGCAGCGGCTGCAGCAGAATCCGGTGCATCGCGACCGCAATGTCGGTACGGCGGAAAACCTGCTCAACGCCATGCGCCGCGTCACGGCGGCGGGTACGGTGCTGGAGCTGCAGCCGGCCCCGCCCGCCGGATCGCCCGCGGCCCAAGCGCTCTCCGAGTACGGTCCGGCCCTGGCGCATGCGCTGCATCCGCAGCAGCCCGCGCCCCGCGCAAGCGACCGCCAACTGGCCGTGCCGCCTGCGGTGGCCGCGGGCTATCCGGAACTGGCAGCCCCGCTGGACCGCATCGCGCAACAGGCGCGTCAATTGCGCCAATTGCGCGAACGCGTGGAACGGACTCCCCCCGCGCCATAGCCTGCCGTTTGCGCTCGCCCCGGCGAACTGCCGCGGGCTTGACGCGCATCAAGGGCGAGAAGGCCGGAAAGCGTAACCATATGCACATGGCACGCTTAAACAAGGAGGCCTTCATGTACCGCCGCATTTCCGTCCACCTGGACCACGGATTCGACTGCAAACGCCGCATTGAAGCTGCCCTGGCCCTGGCCAAGCGGCACAAGGCCGAGCTGGTCGGCATCTACGCCAACGCCGCGCCGCCGCAGTATTACTACGGCGAGTCCGTGCTCATGTCGCGTTCGCTGGGCATCATCAAGGAGTTGCAGGCGCAAAGCCGCGACGCGGTGGAAACCGCCTTTCTGGAGGCCGCGGCCGAAGCGGACGTGCCCGCATTCATGCGCGCGGGTACCTCCTCGCCCAGCGAGACCGTGGCGCTGCTGGGCCGCACCACCGACCTGATCGTGGTCAGCCAGGAAAACCGCGAGGACGTCGAGGCCGCGCACGAGATCGAGTTCGTCGAACAGACCCTGCTGACGGCGGGCCGGCCGGTGCTGGCGATTCCGTCCAGCGGCGAATTTCCGGTCATCGGCGACCGCGTGCTGTGCTGCTGGGACGGCAGCCGCGAAGCCGGCCGCGCGCTGGCCGATGCGGCACCGATATTGCGCCTGGCCTCGCACATGGTCGTGCTGACCATGGACGAAGGCGCCGCCAGCCCCAAGCATGAAGCGCCGTTCGAGGACCTGGCCACCTATTGCGTGGCGCAGGGCATGCCGGCGCCCGAGCATGTGCGCCGCGACATCAAGGGCGTAGGCGTGGGCAGCACCATCCTGAACGCCGCCGCCGACCATAGCGCGGACCTGATCGTCATGGGCGCCTATGGCCACAGCAAGCTGCGCCAGTGGGCGCTGGGCGGGGCGACGGCGTCCATCCTGAAGAGCATGACCGTGCCGGTCATGTTCTCGCACTAGCCTTGGCCTGCTAGCCCCGGCGCACCGGGGTCAGCACCGGCCTGCCGCCGAAGTGCGCCGTGGCGTTGTCCAGGAACAGCGCCACGGTGGCATGCACCGCTTCCGGCGAGCGCCCCGCGCTGTGCGGGGTCAACACCACATTGTCGAGCTCGATCAGTGCCTTGGGTACGTCGGGCTCGCCGTCCACCACGTCCAGGCCCGCGCCCGCAATGCGGCGCTCGGCCAAGGCCGCGATCAGCGCCTGCGTGTCTACCACGCTGCCGCGCGCGATGTTCACCAGATAGCCTTCCGGCCCCAGCGCTTCCAATACCTGCGCGTCCACCAGGTGGCGCGTGTCCGTTCCGCCCGGCGTCGCCACCACCAGGAAATCCGATGCCGCGGCCAGCGCGCGCGGGCTGTCGAAATAGGCATAGCCCGATTCCGGGCGAACGCTGCGGCTGTAATAGCCCACGCTCATGCCGAAGCCGTTGGCGCCGCGCCGCGCGATTTCCAATCCGATGGTGCCCAGGCCCAAAATCCCCAGCCGCTTGCCGGTGACCTGCGGTCCCATGAAGCCGCTCCAATGGCCCTGGCGCACCGACGCATCCGCTTGCGGCAGGCGCCGCGCCGCGCCCAGCAGCAGGGCCATGGCATGGTCCGCCACCGATACCGCGTTCGCGCCCGGACCATGGGTCACGACGATCCCGCGCTCGGCCGCAGCGGCCAGATCGATGTTTTCGTAGCCCACGCCCAGCGAGCAGGCGATTTCCAGCTTGGGCATCGCCGCCATTTCCTGCGCGTACAAGCCGGTGGCTCCGCGCGTGAGCACGATGCGGATCTCCGGGCCGTGATCACGGATCGCCTGCGCGCGTGAATCGGCGGTAGGCGCAAAAATCGCGCGAAAGCCGCGCGCTTCGATTTCGGGCAGGTAATCCTGCACGCTTTCTATCAAGACAAGCAAGGGGATGGTCATGTCGGGAATGCCGCGGATGGCGGAGGGCTGCACAAAAACCCGGCGATCTTACGCCTGGGCGCAAGCCCGCGCCACCCGCCGGTCCGCCAGACGGCCGCCCGGCGCTCGGACCGATGCGCGAGCCGTCCGACACGGCTCGCGCCTTCATGACCGCATTGGACCTGCTAGAGCCGGCCGGTCAACAGCATCACAATCAGGACGATCAGCAATATGCCCAGTATGCCGCTGGGGTAATAGCCCCAACCGCGGCTATGGGGCCAGGCCGGCACGGCGCCGACCAGGAGCAGGATAAGAATAATCAGCAGGATGGTCGACATGGCGACTCCTCGGTTCTTGTTGGGATCAGGGAAAAGCCACAGCCCGCGTCAGGGGCTGGGCGGCGTGATCTCCTTGCCGGGCGGCGACAAGGGCGGCAGGTCCACGTCCGGCTCGTCGGTATCCGGATCAACAGGCAGGTCGCCGGGCGGCGAACCTGGCGGGATCGGATCTGGCTTGGGCGGAACGTGCAGGTAGTACGAGTACGCGATGTGCATGGCTGTCTCCGGGGAAAATCCACTCCTCCGTCAGCAAGCCGCGTGCCCAGCCCCTTCGTCGAGGATCGCGGGCACGCCGCATGCTGATGGCAGCGTCCCTGTCCCCCTGTTTGCCGCAGACGACATGAACCCAAGTTCCCGAATGGCGCCCGCCCGCGGCGGCGCAGCGCTGGTCTACTACGACGACAGCCAGGCAGGCTATGCCCGGGTCCGTGTCAACGGCAGCGCCTTCCACTACCTGGACGCCCAAGGCAGACGCATACGCAGCGCGCGGGAAATCAAGCGCATCGACGCCCTGGCAATACCGCCGGCATACGAAGAAGTGTGGATCTGCCCTACCCCGCTCGGGCATCTGCAGGCCACCGGGCGCGATGCCCGAGGACGCAAGCAGTACCGCTACCACTCCGATTGGACCGCAGTGCGCGATGCGAGCAAGTACCAAAGCCTTGCAGCCTTCGGCCAGACGCTCCCGCGCATACGGCGGCAGGTCGAGCGCGATCTCCGTACCGCCGGGTTGTCCCAGAACAAGGTGATAGCCGTACTGGTACGTTTGCTGGAGACGACGCTGGTGCGCATCGGCGCGCGCGAGTACGCCCGAACCAACAAGTCCTATGGCCTGACCACGCTCAAGCGGCGGCACGCCAGCGTGACGGGCGACAAGTTCCGCTTCCGCTTCCAGGGCAAGAGCGGCGTGACCCACGACGTCAGCGCCGCGGACCGGCGCGTGGCGCGCATCATCAAGCGCTGCCTGGACATACCCGGCCAGCAACTGTTCCAGTATCTGGACGCGGACGGCGGCAGCCATCCCGTCGATTCGGGCGCGGTCAACGGCTATCTGCGCGCAGCCGGCGCGGGCGACTTCACGGCGAAACACTACCGTACCTGGGCGGGCTCCGTCATGGCCTATGCCGCCCTTCAGGCGAACCCGCACGAGAGCGCCGCCCAGGCGCAGAAGACGGTGGTGGACGTGGTCAAGCAGGTCGCCCGGCGCCTGGCCAATACGCCAGCCGTATGCCGCGCCTGCTATGTGCATCCGGCCATTCTGGCCGCCTATCTGGACGGCACGCTACCCGCGCGCTCAGCGGCGCCGCGGGGGCCCCGTGGACTGAGTGCGGACGAACGCCGCCTGCTTGCCTTCCTGGGCGGAGAGGCCGCTGCGGCAGCGAACGCCAAGCAAGCGTCAAAGGATCGATGAGCGCGCGTTCTTGGCCCGCGGTTGCGGCGCGGAACCGTCCGCCCAGTTCGACTCGGTGCGCGTGTCGGCCACGACGCGCTTGTCGCGCGCGGCCTCGTCCGGGGTCGAGGCGTCTGGTTTATCCGGTCTGCGCGGCACATCGACGAGAGCGCGCGGCGGCAGTATCTTAGCGTTGTCTTCCGCCCGCTTGCCGGCTTGCGCCGGCTTCGCGGATCCGGGTATGGATGCTGGCTTCATGCGTGGCTCCTGCTGTGGCTCCCCCGTAGGGAATACGGTTCCCATGCTAGAGCTCCAGGCCGCTGCGGTCATCGCAGCGCGGCATCAAATTGCAAGCGGATGTGGCCCGGCCCCCAGGCATGCCCGTTGCTGCGCGTACCGGGCGCACACAAGGAGAGGCAATGCGAGACCAAAATTTCGAGCAATGTGTGCAAGCCTGCTATGAATGCGCCGTCGCCTGCGATGTTTGCGCGTCCGCCTGCCTGCGCGAGAACCCGGCGCACATGCGGCGATGCATTGCGCTGTGCACCGATTGCGGCGCGGTTTGCCGGCTTTGCGCGGCCATGCTGGCACGCGACGGCGAGTTCGCCAATGCGCTTTGCACCTTGTGCGCATTGATATGCGATGCGTGCGCGCGCGAATGCTCATCGCACGAGGCAGAGCATTGCCAGGTGTGCGCAGGCGCGTGCCTGAGCTGCACCCTGGCCTGCCGCGACATGCTGGAGGCCTGAAACCTTCCGATCCGCTGCGCGGCCGCCCGGGCCGGTCCGCGCAGGCGCATTTCCCGCCCGACAGCCAGGAGCTACCGATGGCCTCTACCAACACCCCCCTGCCCTCAGACTTTCCGGAAAACGGCCCGGACAACCGCGGCGCGCACAGGCGAGCACGGCATCCCGAGGCCTGGATCGACGATCTGGAAGCCACGCTCAGCGATGCCTCGGCGACCGATCTTGAGGCGCTCAAGGCGCGCCTGTCCGAACAGCTGCACGCCACGCGGCGCAGCTTGCGAGACGCTTCCGACCACGCCGGCGACCTGATGCGCGAGACCATAGACTGCACCGAGGAGTACATCCACGCCCGGCCCTGGCAGGCCATCGGCCTGGTGGCCGGCGCAGCTTTCCTTTTTGGCGTGGTGGTGGGACGGCAGTAGCCCCGGCGCGCGCGGCGGGCCAGGCATGGCATTTGCTCGGCAATGGGGAGGCGCCTGTAGCGCCTGCCCACCAGGAGGCCCACATGAGCAAGCCCGATCAAGCCGACACCGGCGCCCGCCCGCATCCCACACCGCCCATGCCGGCCCAGCACCTGGAAAAGCCGGGGCAGGAAGCCGACATGGAGCTCAAGCCACAGTACCAGGCGCCGCAGTACAAGGGCAGCGGCAAGCTCGAGGGCATGGTTGCGCTGGTGACAGGCGGCGATTCCGGCATAGGCCGCGCGGTCTGCCTGCTGTATGCGCGCGAAGGCGCCGACGTAGCGGTCGTCTATCTCAACGAGCAAGAGGACGCTGAAGACACCCGGCGCGCCGTGGAAAGCGAAGGCCGCCGTTGCCTGCTGATCGCAGGCGACGTACAGGAACCCGCGTTTTGCGAACAGGCGGTGGCACAGACGATCCGGGCGTACGGCAAGCTCGACGTCCTGGTGAACAACGCCGCCTATCAGCAGCACACGGATACGCTGCCCGAGATCAGCGACGAAAAGTGGGACAAGACGCTGCGCACCAATATCACCGCCTACTTCCAGATGGCGCGCGCGGCGCTGCCGCATCTGCGCGCGGGCGCCTCCATCATCAATACCGGATCGGTCACGGGCCTGCGCGGCAGCGCCAGGCTGTTGGACTACTCCACCACCAAGGGCGCGATCCATGCCTTTACGCGATCGCTGGCCGCCAACCTCGCCGCCAAGGGCGTGCGTGTGAACGCAGTGGCGCCGGGACCCGTATGGACGCCGCTGAATCCTGCGGATCAAAGTCCGGAGAAAATCACGGAATTCGGCAAGCACACGGACTTGGGGCGGCCGGCGCAGCCCGAGGAAATCTCTCCGGCCTATGTCTTCCTGGCTTCGCCCGTGTGCGCCAGCTACATCACCGGCATCGTCCTGCCCATTACCGGCAGCGCGGGCGATTGAGGCCTGCGCGGCCCGTTACTTTGCCGGCGCGATCGATGCGGGCGCTTCGCGCGACGCGGGTGAAACCGCCGGCGCTTCGCCCTTTGTTGCCGGCTGGATCTTGTCCGCATCGGCGGGCGGCGTGCGTTGCAGCTTGCGGCCCATTGCCAGATGCTCGGCCAGCATGGGCAGCGCGCGCACGGCGAAATCGCGCACCTGCGGATCCTTGGACTCGCGCGCAGCCGTCTCGAACAGGCGGTTGGCGGTAGTATGCGCGTCCACGGCCGCCTTTTCGATATAGAGCGCGTCGAAGTCGGGGCCTGTCCTGTTGCCCAGCTGTTGCAGGGTGTCGCGGTCGGGTTCGGACGGTTCCGCTGGCAGCTTCACCTGCTTGCGTCCGGCCAGGGTCTTCAGCTGGGCGTTCATGGCGCCATGCTGCTCCAGCATCCGCGCGGCGTATGCTTTCACGTCGCGGTCCCCCGCAAGCTTCTTCGCCAGCTCCGCCGCCTCCACCTCGAACATGCCTGAGCCCGCCGCCGCCTGCAGGAAGCGCGCTTCCGGCTCCGCCAGCTCCTGCGCCTGCACCCCGCCCAGCACGCCGGGCGCGGCCAGCAGGCATAGCGCGACGACGCCGCAGAGCCATAAGGTCTTTTTCATGTCCGTCTCCCTCGGCCTAGTTCGCCATCGTCGACGCTTCCACATGCCGCGGCGGCGTCAAGGGGTCGAAGTCTTCCCATTTGCCATTCAACCAGCGGCCCTGTGCGCGCTCGATGTCCGTGCCGCCAGCCTGCGTCAGCACGGTTCTTGCCAACGCATCGCGGTCCGGTGATATGTGCAGCGCCAGCATCACGCCCGCCTGGCGTACGGCGGGATGCGCGTCACGGGCGACGGACGCCGCCGGATGCCTGCGCCGTCCGCGCCCGATCACCCATAGCGCGCCGGCCAGCGCGCCCAGATAAGCGCCTACCCCCGCAGCGGCAATGACGATCAAGACCGAAGCCCCGACCCGGGCGGCGATCAAGCCGCCCAGCAGCGCAAACACCAGACCCAGCGCGGAAGCGCCCGCCACCGCGCCGAAATGGCCGCCCCGGGCGTCGGGGTCGGCCACGCGGTCGCCGCCTATCGGAAAGCGCGCGTGTTCACCCGCCGTGTTGATGTAGAAGGTATGGATGTCGTCTTCGGTGAATCCTTCGGCGCACAGCTTGCGCGCCGCCTCGGCGGCGTGGTCGAAAGTGTCGAAACGGGCGGCAACGATCAGGGACATTGTGCTCTCCATCGGGAATCTTTCGCTCGTTGCCAGCAACCGCCGTGCCCGCCCTCGGGCATGGCAGTTGCTGTGGCGCTGGCGAGCGGCCTGGTCCGGCAGGTTCAGAGGCCGTCCGCCCGCAGTCCCGCCTACCCGCATTCTGCGTAAGGACTTCCACATGGACATGCCCGGCAACCAAGAAGATTTTTCCGAACTGGAAGAAGATCCTGCTCCTCCCCCGGTTCCTCCCGAGGCCCGCGGCCTCTCCCTCCTGGACTGGTCGGCGTTGATCGCGGTGGTCGCGGGGGGGGCTGAACTGCGGCCTGATCGCGGCGGTGAACCTGGATGTCTTCGCGAAGGTGCTGCCGTCGGCCGCCGCGACGCGCGGCGTCTACGGCCTGATCGGACTGGCCGCGCTATACAGCGTGGTGCTGCTGTTCCGGCTGGGCGAACAAGAGACGAACGTAAACGCGGACGAACAGCCGGAACAAGCTGCGGACTGAACCCGCCGCGAACGGCTACTTTGAGCCGGGCCGCTTGCCCGGATACTGGCCGCCTTCCTCGTACTCGGCGCCCTTGTCATTGGGCTTCTTGTCCGACTCGCGTTTGGGCGCTGCGGGCGGCTTGCCGAAGTCCGGCTTGTCCGTCCCGAACTGGCCGCTGCGATGCGCGGCTTCAGTTTGCGTGCGCGGCGCATTGGCCTTGCCTTGCTCCGTGTCCGCCTTTTCGTGATCTGCGCGCTTGGTTTGCATGTTCGTATTCCCGTGGTCGTTCAATGAATGCTTGCAGCGTGCGCATGGGCAGCGCCTGCGGCAAGGTGCCGGAGCAAGCGGCGTGCCCGCCAGGCCCGGGAACGCCGCTTGCTTGCACATGCGGCCAGGCCCGGGCGATGCCGGGTCCCCACCCTAGGAGTCAGCCATGAATCTGTCCCGAGTCGTTTTCCCCGCCGTCGCCCTGAGCCTTTCCGCCCTGGCGTTTCAGGCCCAGGCGCAAACCGCGCAAACCAGCGCCGGCCCCGTGCGCAGCAACGCCCAGATCGATGACCAGTACAAGCTGGACAAAAAACACTGCGACGGCATGAAAGGCAACCAGAAGGACGTCTGCCAGCAGCAGGCCGAAGCCACGCGCGACAAGGCCCGGGCCGACGCCAAGGCAGGCAAGGAAAAAGCCGAGGCCTCGCACGACGCGGCGAAGGTGCGCAACGACGCCGACTACAAGGTTGGCAAGGAGAAGTGCGACGCCATGTCCGGCAACGCCAAGGACGCGTGCATGGCCGACCTGAAGACCCGGTACGGCAAATGAAGTCAGGGCCGGTCCTGTTTCCGGCCAGGCGCCGCGGCGGCGCCTTCCGCGTCCGCCGCGGCGTACTCCTCGAGCCGGTTGTACAGCGTCTTGGGGCTGATGCCGAGTACCGCCGCGGCCTGCTTTTTCACGCCGTTGCAGCGCTCCAGCGTCGCCAGGATCAGGCGGCGGTCCGCTTCCGCCAAGGTTTCTCCCACAGGCACGCTGACCTGGCCGCCCTCGCCCGCCGGCGACACCCGCGGCGTCAGCATGTCCACTTCCAGCGTGTCGCCGTCCGCCATGATGAAGGCGCGGCGCACGTAGTTCTTGAGTTCGCGCACATTCCCCGGCCATGCATACTGCTGCAGCGCGGCCAGCGCGCGCGGCGAGAATTCCTTGCTCTTGCCGGATTCCTGGTTCAAGCCTTGCAGGAAGCGATTCGCAAGGAACAGGATGTCGTCGCCGCGCTCGCGCAGCGCCGGCAACTTGATGGGGAAGACGCTCAGCCGGTAATAAAGATCCTCGCGCAGTTTGCCTTCCTTCACTGCTTGCTCGGGATCGCGGTTGGTCGCGGCGACGATCCGGATATCGCAGGCGATCTCCCGATTGGTGCCCACGCGCATGAACTGCCCGGTCTCCAGGACCCGCAAGAGCTTGACCTGCAGGTCAAGCGGCATTTCGGTCACTTCGTCCAGGAACAGGGTGCCGCCGTCGGCGCGCTCGAAGTAGCCCTTGTGCTGGCGGTCCGCGCCGGTAAAGCTGCCGCGCTCGTGCCCGAACATTTCGCTTTCGATCAGGTTGGGCGAGATTGCGCCGCAGTTCACCGCGATCAGCGGCCGCTGGCGGCGCGCGCTGAGTTCATGGATGGCGTGCGCGGCCAGTTCCTTGCCCGTGCCGCTTTCGCCGATCAGCAAGGTCGTCACATTGGTCTTGGCCACGCGGCCGAGCTGCCGATAGAGCTCTTGCATGCAGTCCGACGCACCGTACATCTTGCCGTAGCGTCCCGGCTCTTCGAATGGGGCGCCCGAAAGCTCGCTGCCCGAATTCGCATTCACTCGCGCGAAGATGCCATTCAAGCGCTCCATGCAGATCGGCTTGACCAGGTAATCGGTGGCCCCAAGTCGCAAGGCCTGCACCGCGTTGTCGACGGTGCCGTGCCCCGTCATCACGACGACCTCCGCGCTGGCGGCGGCCTCGCTCTTGAAGATCTCCATGCCGCTGCCCTCGGGCAGGCGGATGTCGGTCAACACCAAGTCGGGCGCATGGCGCTCCAGCTGGATCAGCGCATCCTTGACGCTCGCTGCCAAGGCCACGGAAAAACCGCTTTCGCGTCCGATCTCGGCCAGCGTTTCGCGTATCGTGGGGTCGTCATCAACGATCAGCAGATGAGGCATGCTTGCTCCGTATCGCGGATGTTGTTGTAAGTCCTTCAGCATAGCGACTACAGGTGGGCCGGGGGTAAATGTTCGATACTTTCCACCAAGATTTTCGAATACTTGCAAATCGTCGCATCCTGCCCTGGTCCAGTTCACTAGCATGGGTTGTGACGTTCACGGTCCGTGCAGGACCCAGGAATCAGCATGCCGAATCGCACCCCGAACGCCGCGCGCGCGCCGGCGCAGGCGTCCCCGGACGTACTGACCGACGCGTCGGGCCTGTCGCCCGTGATGCAGAAGCTCGGCGTCCAACTGCAGTTGGCTGCGGCCACCGACGCCAGCGTCTTCATCGTGGGCGAAAGCGGCACGGGCAAGGAAATCGTGGCGCGCGCCATCCACGACGCCAGCGAACGCCGGGAACAGCCCTTTGTGGCCGTGAACTGTGGCGCCATCAGCGGCAGCCTGGCGCATGCCGAATTGTTCGGCCATGAAAAAGGCAGCTTCACCGGCGCTGTGGCGCAGAGCGCCGGCTACTTCGAGTACGCCAGCGGCGGCACGCTGTTCCTGGACGAAGTGACCGAAATGCCGCCGGACCTGCAGGTCAACTTCCTGCGCGTGCTGGAGGCCGGCACTTATCAGCGCGTGGGCGGCTCGGACCTGCTGCGCGCCAATGTCCGCATCATCTGTGCCAGCAACCGCGATCCCTTCGCCTCCGTCGCGCAAGGCCGCCTGCGCCAGGACTTCCTGCACCGGCTGCTGGTGATTCCGTTGCGCGTGCCGCCGTTGCGCGAGCGCGGCGACGATGCGCTGGTGCTGGCGCACTGGTTCCTGAATACCCTGAACACCGCCAACGGTACGCAGAAGACCTTCTCCGCGCAGATGCTGGATGCGATCTCCCTGCATGATTGGCCAGGCAATGTCCGCGAGCTGCGCAACGCCGTGCAGCGCGCGTTCATCCTGGCCGACGGCGAGCTCGAGGACGAGCTGTTGCCGCGGAACCGCGGCGGGCGGCATGCCATGCTGCGCGACGGCGCGTTGACGTTGCCCATCGGCATGTCGCTGGGCCAGGCACAGCGCGCATTCATCCTGGCGACGCTGGCCCATCACGCGGGCGACAAGCGCAGCGCCGCCGAGACTCTGGGCTTGAGTCTGAAGACGCTCTACAACCGGCTCGACGACTACGAGAAGGACTAGCGGGATCCCGCCGGCACGTGAGCATCCGGACCGCGCGGGGAAGCATTTCTTACCGCTTCCTTGTAATACTGGGCCGGCGCCGCACGCGCGCCGGACGCCCCCCGCCCGCTGGGGCACCTGGCATGGTCTTTGCTTGAGTTTCAGGATGAGCTGCCCGTCGGCAGCCGCTGTCCAGGAGACTCGATTGGTCTACCCCTCGCAAGAATTGCGCCTGCGTCAGCAGATGACGCTGGCGCCCCGCCTGCAGCAATCCGTCAAGCTGCTGCAGATGACCGCCCTGGAGTTCACCACCGCGGTCGAGCAGGCCCTGGCCAGCAATCCCTTCCTGGAAGACGTCGATGAGCAGGAGGCCGAAGCAGGCCCCGCCGTTGCGGTCTTTCCTCCTTTGGCGGACGGCGCCGATCCGGCTCCGCCGGAACCCGTCCCGCAGGAAGAACCGCCGCTGCCGGACGCGCCGGCCTACTCCGGCGACTATCCGACACGCGGCCAGGGCGACGGCCCCGAGCGTGACCAGGGCCTATGGGCCGCGTCCACGCTGTCCATGAGCCAACGGCTGTCGCTGGAGCTGGGCAACTATCAGTTGGCGCCGCGCGACCGGCTGTTGGCGGAGTACATCATCGATGCACTGGATGACGACGGCTACCTGCGGGTGCCGCTCGCCAGCCTGTGGGGCGATGCGCGCCGCGGCGCCGAAGCCGTCCCCGACGAAGGCGAATGGATGACCGCGCTGCGCCTGGTCCAACAGCTGGATGCGCCTGGACTGGCTGCGCGCGACCTGGCCGAATGCCTGTTGCTGCAATTGGCGGCAGCGACCGGCATCGGCGACGCGCTACGCGCCCTGTCCATGCGCATCGTGGCCGAGCAGCTCGAGCGGCTGGCCCGCAACGACTGCGCCGGCCTGCGCCAGCAGCTGGGCTGTTCTGAAGAGGCCTTGCGCGAGGCTTGCGCGCTGATCCGCAGCCTGGACCCGAAACCGGGAGGCCGCTACAGCGCCGAAGCGCCCGTCTACGTCGTGCCCGACGTGTTCGTCGACAAATGGCAATCGCGCTGGCGCGTGCTGCCCAACCGCAACGCCATGCCCCAGGCGAGGCTGCACCAGACCTATGCCGAACTGTTCCGGCGCGCCCGCCTGGACGATCGCAGCCCCATGGCCCAGGAGCTGCAGGAAGCCCGCTGGCTGGTGCGCAACGTCGAACAGCGCTACATCACGATCCAGCGCGTGGCCGAAGCCATCGTCAAGCGCCAGCAGACCTTTTTCGAATATGGCGACGTGGCCTTGCGGCCGTTGATGCTGCGCGAGGTCGCCGATGACCTGGACATGCACGAATCCACGGTGTCGCGCGCCACTGTCGGCAAGTACATGGTGACGCCGCGCGGGGTGTTCGAATTCCGTCACTTCTTTTCCCGCGAACTGGCCACCGACACTGGCGGGTCCTGCTCCGCCACGGCCGTGCGGGCCCTGATCAAGGAAATGGTCGAGGCCGAGGACCCGGCGATGCCGCTGTCGGATGTGGCCTTGACCCAGCAACTGGCGGCCAACGGCATCCTGCTGGCGCGGCGAACGGTCTCGAAGTACCGCGGGCAATTGCGCATGCCGCCCGCGGAATTGCGCCGCCGCCATTAGGCCGTCGCAGGTCAGGGCCGGGCCTGCTGCCCCGGCCTGCCCGGCGCACTGTCCAGCATGCCTTGCACGCGTTCGGACAGCTTGTCGAGCTGGAAGGGTTTGACGATCAGCTCCAGCCCCTGTTCAAGAAAGCCCTGGCCGCGCGCCGCGCTTTCCGCGTATCCGGTCATCAAGAGTACGCGCAGGCCTGGACGCGCCACGCGCGCGGCGTCGGCCAATTGCCTGCCATTGAGTCCCGGCAGCCCCACATCGGTCACCAGCAGGTCGATGCTGCGCGCGGACTGCAACACCTCCAGTCCGGCCTCGCCGTCCACGGCAGTCAACACCTCCAGGCCGAGTTCGGCCAGGCATTCGCGCACCATCTCGCGCACGTTCGCATCGTCTTCCACCACCAGCACGACTTCCTTGCGCGCCGCGCCGCGCGTAGCGGCCGCCGGGAGTTCGCCGTGCTGCACGCTTTCGGGCGCGCCGTCATGGCGCGGCAGGAACAGCCTGACCGTAGTGCCCACGTCCACCGTGCTCTCCAGGCTGGCCGCGCCGCCAGCCTGCTTGGCGAAGCCATAGATCATGGACAGGCCCAGCCCAGTGCCCTGGCCCAAGGGCTTGGTGGTGAAGAACGGGTCGAACGCGTGCGCCAGCACGTCCGGCGGCATGCCGCAGCCCACGTCCTTCACCGATACTTCCACGTAGCGTCCCGCATGCTCCCCGGCGCATTGCGACAGGAGCGGATCATCCGGCTCCACGTTGCGCGCGGCAACCGTCAGCGCGCCGCCGTTGGGCATGGCGTCGCAGGCGTTGATCACCAGGTTCAACATGGCGTTCTCGAACTGGTTCTTGTCACAGCAGACCGTCCACAGTTCCGGCTGCAGGTCCAGTCGCAGCGCCACGCGTTCGCCGGTATAGCGGTGGAACAGCGCCACCATGGATTGCAGTGCGGACGCCGCGCAGAACGGCTTGGGGTCGATGGGCTGGCGGCGCGAGAACGTCAGGAGCCGCTGCGTCAGGTGCGCGGCCCGGTTCGCGGAATCCATGGCGACGTCGACGAAGCGCAGCGCCTGTTCCGGCGCGCCCGCCGTGATCTTGCGCTCCACCAGGTAGAGCGCGCCCGAGATCCCCTGCAGCATGTTGTTGAAATCATGGGCGATGCCGCCCGTCAGGCGCCCCACCGCTTCCATTTTCTGCGACTGCCGCAGCGCGTTCTCGGTGTCGTGCAAGGCCTCGGCCTGCAGCTTGAGGTCGGTATCGTCCCGGCCGGTCATGTACAGGCTGTCCTGGGTCCAGGACATGCTCCAGGTTATCCAGCAATAGCCACCCTCGCGCTTGAGCAGGCGGTTCTCGAGATGCTTCGCACCAGGACGCGGGCCGGCGTCGCCGGACGCCCAGCTCCACGCCGCCAGCGTCGCCGCCAAATCCTCCGGATGGATCAGGTCGCGCAGCGCCATCGACATGAATTGCTCGGGAGTCCAGCCCAGGATGGGCCGCACCGCGGGGTTGACGCTGGCGAAGCGCCCTTGGCGGTCGATCACCGCGAGCAGCTCCGGGGAAAGACGCCAAATGCGGTCACGCTCCGCGATCGCATCCTCGACGCGCTGTTCCAGCGTCCGTGCGTACTGCGAGCGCTCGACCGCGGCGCACATGCGCTCGGCCACTTCCTCGATGAACGCGATGTCGCTGCTCTTGAGCCTGCTGCCCGACCCGGGACATGCCAGCATCGCGCCTGCATGCCGGCCCCAGCGCCGCAGCGGCACGACGATGGCCCATGGGCGGATCTCGCCGCCCGCTTCCCCAAGCAGCGGCGCCAGGTAGGTCGTGCGTCCCAGCCGCAAGGCCGCATGATAGTCGTCGCCCAAGGCATCCAGCGTATGCGGCGGCTGGCCGAGGAGCGCGGACCCCGGGGGCCAGACCGAGGAAATGACCGGGGTATGATCCTCGCCCCGCGTATCCAGCACCGCCATCTGCCCAAGCGCCAGATGCTGGCACAGCCCTTCGCAGGCGGCCTGCTCTATCTCTTCCTCGCGATGCAGTTCGCGCATGCGGTCGCCCAGCGCAGCCAGGTAATTCTTGCGGTGCTGCCCTTCCCACAGTTCAGCCTCGGCCGATTTGCGCGCGGTCACGTCCAGGAACAGCGCCATCATCCGGCCGGCGCCATCCTTGCGCGCGCGCGCCTCGTACCAGGCTTCCTTGGGCGCCGGCACCATGAACTCGAACTGGATAGGCTCGCCGGTCTCGACCACCTGGGCGAAGGTGTCCATGATCTGCCCGGGCACGCCCGGGATCATCTCGCGCAGCGTGTGGCCCAGCGTATCGCCTTCCTTCATGCCGGTCTGGCGCTCGAACGCGGGGTTCACCTCCAGGAAGCGGAAATCGACGATGCGGCCGACATCGTCGCGCAGCGCCTCGCTGAGAAAGAACGCCTCCTGCATGCCGGCGAACATCGCACGCCAGCGTTCGCCGCTTTGGCGCAGCGCCAGTTCCGTCAGATGCCGTTCGATCGCCAGGGCGGCGCTGCGCGTCACCAGCGCGATCGCGTCGATATCGTGCGCCGATGGCGAGCGCACCACCGCGTAGTAATTGGAAAACACGCCCAGCAGGCGGCCATCGGGCGCCTTGATCGGCGTGGACCAGCAGGCCCGCAAACCGTGCGACAGGGCCAGGTCGCGCCAGCGCTCCCAACCCGGATTCAGGGCGATGTCTTCCACATAGACCGGGCTGCCGGTGTAGGCCGCCTCGCCCCAGGACGCGCTGCCGGGGCCGATGACGGCCTTATGCACCGCGGTGTTGTAGGCCACCGGCAGGCTGGGCGCTGCGCCGTGCAGCAGGAAGCCGCCAGTTTCGTCCACCAGTGCGATGGATGTGCGCAGCTCCACGCTGGATTGCGCCTCAATGGCATGCAGCACGTGCTCCAGCACTTCGGCCAATGGCATGCCGGCGGCTATGCGCTGCAACATGATGCGCTCGTCTTCCAGGCGGGCAAGCGTGTCCGTCCAGGGTAGCGCCACTCGGTCCCGCTTGGTCAGCATGTCGGCCCCCCTTGCCCCTCGACTGTATTGCGCCTGTGGGCGCGCAGCCGAAACGCTAGGTAACGCGACGCTACGGTTCCCGGCTCAGTTGCCCGTCTTCAGCGGCTGACGTTCCAGCCGCAGCGCCTGCAAGGCTTCGGGCTTGTCGACCAGCACGCACTGTTTACCGGTGCGGGTGCAATGGTCCTTGACGCGCCAGTAAGCGCCGTGGCTGACGCAGCCGGTCTGGCAGATCACCAGGTCCGCGGCCACCAGGCTGGCTTCCAGCGTTTCGCCATCGGCATCCGCGCCGCCGTCATGGCCGAGATAGCGCCCGCCGGCCAGTTCGACCATCTTGCGGGTCAGCGCCAGTGCCATCGCGTCCTCGCCCACGCACAGCACCGCCTTCTCGCGCAGCACCACCGCGGACGGCGCGGGACGCCAGGCAGGCGGTTCCGCAAGCGTCTCGAGTTCACGCGCGCCAGCGCCGGCCCTGCCCTGCCAGGCCAAGCGCTCGCGCATGAGCGTCTGCACGCGCTCCATCAACTGGGCGACGCGGCGCGCCAGCGCCACGCGTTTGGGCAGCCCTGGAATGGAAGTCTCCAGCGTATTGCGGTCTTCACGCGCCCAGGCCAGCGCCGTGTCGCGCTGGATGACGGCTGCGCGCAGGCGCATGGCTTCGCTCTCCAGATACAGGATGCGCGCGGCCTGGGCCGCCAGGAGCCGGCTGCAATGCGCTTGCGCCTGTCCGTAGGCGGCAAGCAGCGCGGCATGCTCGCGCTGCAGGTTCTGGCTGTCGGGAGAAATAGGATTCATCGCGGCCCTCGGATCTGGATGGGATGGCGCTCACCGAGCGTGCCGCAAATTATAAATGAGAATTAATATCTTTTATGGCATTCTAGGAGACGCCTCGCCCCACCGCGGCCGATGCCGGCACGCGGCCAGTGCGCTTGTACAGGCCCGCGCTGATGGCCAGCGCCAAAGTCAGCAGTCCGCCCGCCATCGCGGCCACGCCGGCCCACTGGCCCGTGGTCCAGAAGTGTCCGCCCAGGGATCCGAGCACGCTGGAACCCACGTAGTACACCAGCAGATAGAGCGACGCCGCCAACGCCTTGTAGCCGCGCGCCATCTGTCCGACCCAGCCGCTGGCGACGGCATGGGCCGCGAAAAAGCCGAAAGTGAACACCACGATCCCGGCGATCAGCAGCGGCAGCCAGTTGGACAGCGTCAGCAGCAGCCCCGCCAGCGCCATTCCGGTGGCGGCCGACAGCATCGCGCCGCGCCCATGGCGGTCGGCCAGGCGGCCGAACCAGGTCGACGCGAAGATGCCGACCAGATAGACCACGAAGATGAAGCCGATGAAGGTCTGGCTCAGCGAAAATGGCGGCAGCAGCAGGCGAAAGCCCACGTAGTTGTAGACCGTGACGAACGCGCCCATCAGCAGGCCGCCCAGCGCGAACAGCCCGCACAGGGGACCATTCTTCAGGTGCGAGGCGGCGCCTGCGCGCACATCGCCCCACACGCCAGCCCAGCCCCTGCCCCGCTGCGGCGCAAACCGGCGCGACGCGGGCAGCAGCCACACGAACAGCACCGCCGCCACGATGCCCAGGAGGCCCAGCGTGCCCAGCGCGGCGCGCCAGCCGAAATGATCCGACACCAGGCCGGTGATGACGCGGCCGGACAGGCCGCCGAACGCGCTGCCGCCGATGTACAGGCCCATGGCGAAGCCCAGGGTGCCGGGTTCGACCTCCTCGGCCAGGTAGGCCATGGCCAGCGCCGGCACGCCGCCCATCGCCAGCCCTTGCAACGCGCGCAGCGCCAGCAGGCTGTGCCAGTCGGGCGCGGCGGCGGCGATGGTGCCCAGCAAGGCGGACGCGAACAGCGACAGCGCCATGGCGCGCTTGCGCGGCACGGCTTGCGAAAACAAGCCCACGAAGAAGATGGCGACAGCCAGGAAGCCGGTACACAGCGATAGCACCAGGCTGCTCTGCGCGGGCGACACGCCGAACGCATGGGTGAACAGCGGCATCAGCGGCTGCACGCAATACAGCAGGGAAAAAGTGGAAAAGCCGGCCGCGAACAAGGCCCACTGGGCGCGCCGCAACCCGGGGGTGCCGCGGGCGAGATGATCGGTAGGCGCAGAGACGGGTTCCGCCGGCGCGGACGCGGCGATTGGGGACGAGGGACTGGCTAAGGGGGCAGACATCGGGATTCTCGAAAACGGCGGGCATGCAGCCCACGTAATCAAAGTAGACTTTTCCCCTGCATATGTCCAATATATGAAAGTCACCCCGACCATATGTAATAACGATGGAATTGCGCCACCTGCGGTATTTCACCGCCGTCGCCGAAGAGCTGCACTTCACGCGCGCCGCCGCCAGGCTGGGCATAGGCCAGCCGCCGCTGAGCCAGCAGATCCAGCAGCTGGAACGCGAAATCGGCACCCCGCTGTTCCTGCGCCTGCCGCGGGGCATCGCGCTGACCGAGGCCGGCGCCCAGTTCCTGGAGGACGCCCGCGCCATCCTCGCCAGCGCCGATCGCGCCATCGACACGGCCCGCCGGCTGGGCCGCGGCGAGCGCGGGGCGATCACCGTGGGGTTCACGGCCTCGGCGGTGTTCCACCCCTACCTGCCACGGGCCATCCGCGCGTACCGGGACCGCTATCCCGACGTGCGCGTCACGCTTACCGAGAGCAATACGGTCACGCTGCTGCGCGGCCTGCGCGCGGGCGACGTCGACGTCGCCTTCGTGCGGCCGCCCTACGTACTGGACCCGGAGTTCGAGTCCGAGCGCGTGCTGGACGAACCCATGCTGGTGGCGCTGCCGCCAGACCATGCGTTGAGCCGCAAGCGCAGCGTGCCCATCGCCGCGTTGGCCGACGAGGACTTCGTGCTGTATCCGCGCCCCATCGGGGCCGGCTTGTACGACGCCATCATGTCGGCCTGCCAACGCGCCGGCTTCGTGCCTCGGGTCATCCAGGAAGCGCCGCAGATGGCTTCCATCGTCAGCCTGGTGGCGGCCGGCGTGGGTATTTCCATCGTGCCGGCGGCGATGCGGCACATGGGCGCGCAAGGCATCGAATACCGGCCCATCAAGGGCGACGCGCCGCATGCCTTGCTGGACATGGCCTACCGCCGCCACGACCGCTCGACGGCGGCGGGCAACGCCGTGGACATGCTGCGCGCGCTGGCCCATCCCTGAGGGCCGCGCGGTATCGCCCTGTCGCGTTTGTCATCTTCTGTAAAACCAGCGCCCAGGCCACAATGTAAATTTGGCGCGCGCGGCGGGCCGTCCCTGTCCAAAGGACACGGCGTCGCGCGATTCCAACCTGTCTAAAGGTGAAATAGTGCGACGTACCCTTCTGGCCTTGGCCATTGCGACGATCCCCGGCCTGGCCGCAGCCGCCGGGCTGCCTTCCTCCATCGGTTCCGTGACCGTCTACCAGGACCGCGCCGTCGTGACGCGCGCCGCCAGCAGCGAGCTGGCCGCGGGCGAACACGAACTGGTGCTGGAGAAACTGCCGGCCAGCCTGCAGGAGAATTCGCTGCAAGTCTCTGCCAAGAGCACCGGCCAGGCGACGTTGCTGGATGTGAAGGTGCGCGACGCCTATCAGGCCGACACCGCCAACGAACGCGTCAAGCAGCTGGAGGAACAGGTACGCAAGCTGCAGGGCCAGCAGGCGCTGCTGGACGACGAAGCGGCAGTGCTGGACAACCAGCGTGAGCTGGTGCTGATGATGCAGCGCGGCGCCACCGAGCCCTCGAAGGACGGCGCGCGCCTGACGCTGGACGAACTGAAGGCGATCCAGTCCCTGAGCGCGGACTCCCTGGCCAAGTCGCTGGCCGGACTGCGCCGGGTGGCCGAACAGAAAGAGGCGCTGGAGCGCGAACTGACCGCATTGCAAGACCAACTGGGCCAGCTGCAAAGTTCGCTCAACCGCCGCACCAAGACCGTCACCCTGCGCGTCAACCTGGCGCGCGCGGGCAAGCTGGATCTGAACGTTTCCTACGCCGTGGCCGGCGCCCGCTGGACGCCCGCCTACGATGCGCGCCTGCGCCCTGCCGATCGCAGCGTGGACCTGGGCTACTTCGGCGTCATCCGCCAGAACACCGGCGAAGACTGGAATAACGTCAAGCTCACGCTGTCCACCGCGCGCCCCTCGCTGGGCGGCGGCGCGCCCGCGCTGCAGCCCTGGATCGTCGACGTGGCCGCCCCGCCTCCTCCGCCCCGTCCGCGCCCCAGCCCGGCGCCGGTCGCCGCGGCCAGGCAAGAAGCCGAAGCCAAGATGTCGCGCCAGCGCGTCCAGTCCTTCGAGGACGCCGCCGCGCCGGTTGCCGAGATAAGGCCGGAACCGCTGGAGCAGGCGACCGCCGAGGTGCAGGCCGAAGCGACCAGCGCATCGTTCCAGATCAAGAATCCGGCCACGCTGCTGTCCGACAATTCTTCGCAGCGCGTGGCCATCGCCACGGCCAAGCTGCCTGCCACGCTGCAGTACCAGTCCACGCCGGCCCTGCGCGAAGCCATGTTCCTGACCGCGCACGCCAGCAACAACACGGATTTCCCCTTCCTGGCCGGTTCGCTGAACACCTTCCTGGACGACGCCTTCGTCGCGGCCAGCTCCATGAAGGCGGTGATGCCCGGCGAGAAGCTCGAGTTGGCGCTGGGCGCCGACGATGGCATCTCGATCAAGCGCCAGCTGGTCAACCGCTATACCGAAAGCACCGGCTTTTCGGGCAGCGGCAAGCGCGTGACCTACGAGTACAAGATCACGGTCAAGAACAGCAAGGCCACCAAGGAGCAGGTGTCGTTCAAGGACCGCCTGCCCATTTCGCGCAACGAGAAGATCGTGGTCAAGCTGCTGTCGCCGGCAGACCGCGAGATCAAGCGCGAGGAAGACGGCAAGCTGGTGTGGGACTGGGAAATGGAGCCCGGCAAGTCGCGCGAAACGGTGTTGAAGTTTTCGGTCGACTATCCGGGCGACATCGAGGTGTCCGGCATCTGATGCGCTCAGCGCATCTGGAACGCCTCCTGGTGAAACAGTTCGCTCACCGGCATGCCGCGCCGGTGCAAGCCGTCCTTCAAGGCATCGGCGAATCCCGTCGGGCCGCAGAACCACACGCTGGGCCATCGCGCGCCCGGCTTGTGGTCCGCGGCCAGCTCGGCGGCCGTCAGCGGCCGCTGGGTATCGCTGTAGCGCACCTGCAGCGTCACGTTCGGCACGCGCGCGCATAGCGCTTTCAGATGGTCCGCGAACGGCGCGTCGCCGGCATTGCGGGCGCAGTAGTACAGGGTCGCGACCGGCGCGGTGTCCGGGTCCGTCTGCAGGGATTCCATCCATGAAATGAACGGCGTGACGCCGATGCCCGCAGCCACCCAGATCTGCGGCCGCCCATCGCCGCGCTGGAAGTCGAAGCAGCCATAAGGGCCTTCGATGATGACGTCCTGCCCCACTTGCAGGCTGCGCTGCAGACGCCGCGTGTAGTCGCCGAGCGCCTTGATGGAGAACTGCACCCGGCCGGTGCCGTCGTCCGCGCCGGACACCGTAAAGGGATGCGCGCCCTCGCGCCGGTCCGCCGTCAGGAACGCGAACTGCCCGGCGCGATGGTGCCAGTTGCCCTCCACCCTACAGGTGAGCGCCAGGATGTCGTCGGAAAGATGATCGATGGCCAGCACCTGCCCCCGGTAGCGGCGGCCGCGTCCGATATTGCCGGTCAGCGCCATGACGGCGCAAACCGTCCCCACCGCGGTGCACAGCGCCACCAGCCAGCCGGCGGGCTGCCACCACCAGGCGGCCGGCGTCAGCACCACGCCATGGAAGGCGACCACCAGGAAGATCACCGCGGCGATGCGGTGGACCTGGCGCCAGATGTGGTACGGAAAGCGCCGCCACAGCGTGAGCAACACCATCGCCGCCAGGATCCACACGGCCCATTCGCCGATGTCCTTGGCGGATCCGCGGAACATGTCCAGCAAGGCGGCCGCGCGCGGCGTCTTGGGCACGGGATCGAACAGCGCCAGCAGCAGCGGTTTGCCCAATTTGATCAGGTAATGCGCCGCCGCCAGCACGGCGGCCAGGATGCCGCTCCACTTGTGCAGCCGGTACATCTTGTCCAGCCCGCCTATGCGCGTTTCCAGCCACATGGGACGCACCGCCAGCAGCATGATCAAGGCCATGAGCGCGTAGGCGCCCAGGCCTGTCAGCAGGATGAGCTGATCGCGCGCGGTCCAGACGTTGAGTTCGGCCGGAGGTTGCGCCCAATAGGCGCCGGCCCAGGCCAGCAGGGAAATCAGCAGTACGGCGGCCAGTATGCGTCGCATCGGTTCATCGCTCCATCGAGGGGACCGCGCCACCGTGCGCAGCCCGCATGAAGCCATGGTAAATCCACCCGTGGGGCCAATTTTCCATGCGCGGGCGCAGTCTTGATCGGGGTCAAGTCCGCCGAAAGTCGGGAGGGTCCGGACGGACCCGGCCTGCGCCAGGATACCCCATCGCGCCGGGCGGATGACTCAATGGCTGCGGCAGAATTCGACGAAGGCGTCGGGTTCCAGCGGCACGGAAATGCCGTAGCCTTGCGCCACGTCGCAGCCCAATTCGCGCAGCAACTCCACGTCGCGCTCGTGCTCCACGCCTTCGGCGACCACGCGCCGGCCCAGCACGCGGCCCATCTCGATGGCGGCGGCGACCACCGCGCGCGACGCGGGCTCGCGATGCATATGGACGATGAAGTCGCGGTCGATCTTCAGTTCGGTGAAGGGCATGGCCGAGAACAGGCGCATGGAGGCGATGCCCGCGCCGAAGTCATCCATTGCCAATTCAAAGCCGCGCACGCGCAGCAGGTTCAGCGCCGAGGACAAGGCCAGCCAATCGGTTACCGGCTCATCCTCGGTCAGTTCGACCTTGATCAACCGGGCCGGCAGGCCGGCCTGCGCAACGCGCTGCTCCAGCAGGCCCGGCAGGTCGCGCGAACACAGCGTGGAGGCCGAGGCGTTGATCGCGATGGGCACGGCGATGTCCTCGGCATGCATGCGCTGCTGCAGCTCCAGCACCTTGTCGGTCACCAAGCAGAACAAGGTCCGGTCCAGCCCCAGCCGGTGCGCGGCAGGCACGAAGTCCGCCGCCGGAATCGCGCCCAGTTCGGGGTGATCCCAGCGCGACAGCGCCTCGGCGGCCAGCACGCGGCCCGTCGACAGGCTCATCTGCGGCTGCAGCACCACGCTCATGCCCTGCCCCGTGATCAGCGCATGGCCCAACGCCGCCTCGATGACGTCGCGCCGCAGCGAGCGCGGCCGGGTCGAGGCGGCATCGTCTTCGTCGATGCTGCGCAACGCCGTCTTGATGGCCTGCTGCATGGCGCTGCGGGACACCGGCTTGGACAAGGCCTGCGCGGAGGGACAGCCGGCCTGCAGGGCCAGCCGCACGTGCGACTGCAACAGTTCATCGCTGAGGCTGCTGATCCAGATGATGGGCGGCATGCTCTTGAGCCGTCCGGCGTCCACCAGGCGCCGCAGTTCGTTGGGCAGCCGCGTGCCGTCGCCCTCGCCCGTGACGATGTCGCTGATAACCACGTCGTAGAACTGGCGCGTCAGCGCGCTGACCGCTTCTATGCTGCTGCCCAGGCCGGCGACCCGGCGGAAACCCAGCGCCAGCAGTACGTTCTGCAGATAGGCGCGTTCGACCGGGTGGTCTTCGACGAGGAGTATCCGTCGGGTTCCGCCGGGTTCCGTTTTAGGCATGGTCTACCGTCCTACTCATATAGGGCGGGCCCCCGCAGGCGGCCGCTGGAAAACTGTGTCCCCCATGCTAAGGCATCCGCGCGCGCGCTGTCGTTATCGCTAACGGGTTAATGCAGCCCCATCGCCGATAGTCGTAGTATTCGCGGCATCAGCCAGACGGAGGCAGCCTTCCGTCGCCCCGCGGCGCGGCCGGTGCCATAATAGATGTCTTTCTTCCCGCATCTACGGCACGGAGCTACCCTTGACCCGCATTGACGACCCCCTGCACGACCGCGAGGTCGGCGCGGCCGACTCCACCCAGGACAACACGCGCACCGACGATACCCGCATCAGCGCGGTGCGCCCCTTGATTTCGCCCGCCCTGCTGCAGGACGAACTGCCGGTTTCGGCCGAGATCCAGACTCTGGTCGAGCAAAGCCGCGTCCAGATCGCCGACGTCCTGCACGGCCGCGACGACCGCCTGGTGCTGGTGGTGGGCCCCTGTTCCATCCACGACCATGGCCAGGCCATGGAATACGCGCGCCTGCTGCGCACCGCCGCCGAACAGCACCAGAAAGACCTGCTCATCGTCATGCGCGTGTACTTCGAGAAGCCGCGCACCACCGTGGGCTGGAAGGGCTACATCAACGATCCGCGCCTGGACGGCAGCTTCCGCATCAACGAAGGCCTGCGCCGCGCGCGCGAACTGCTGCTGGACATCAGCGGCCTGGGCTTGCCGATCGCCACCGAATTCCTGGACCTGCTCAGCCCGCAGTACATTGCCGACCTGATCGCGTGGGGCGCCATCGGCGCGCGCACCACCGAAAGCCCCAGCCACCGCCAGCTGAGTTCCGGCCTGAGCTGCCCGCTGGGCTTCAAGAACGGCACCGACGGCGGCGTGCAGATCGCCGCGGACGCCATGGTCGCCGCCAGCGCCAAGCACGCGTTCATGGGCATGACCAAGATGGGCATGGCCGCCATCTTCGAAACCCGCGGCAACCAGGACACCCACGTCATCCTGCGCGGCGGCAAGCAAGGCCCGAACTACGACGCGGCCAGCGTCGACGCCTGCTGCGCCGCCCTGCGCGCCGCCGGCCAGCGCGAACAGGTCATGATCGACTGCTCGCACGCCAATTCCAACAAGTCGCATCTGCGCCAGGTCGAGGTGGCCAACGATATCGCCGCCCAGATCTCCCAGGGCGACGGCCGCATCACCGGCGTGATGATCGAAAGCCATCTCGAAGAAGGCCGCCAGGACCTGAAGCCCGGCCTGCCGCTGCGCCGCGGCGTGTCCATCACGGACGCCTGCCTGGGCTGGTCGCAGACCGCGCCGGTGCTGGAAACGCTGGCCCTGGCCGTGCGCCAGCGCCGCGAAAAGGCCGCAAAACCGGCCTGAGAACCGCGCTTCTCGCGTCTCTTGCCGCGTACGGCCTCAGCGGCCGACGCGGTAAGGCGCCGGATCCATGTCCGGCGCCTGGCCCGTGATCATGCAGGCCAGCAGCTTGCCCGTCACCGGACCTAGCGTAAAGCCATGATGCGCATGGCCGAACGCCAGCCACAGGCCGGGATGGCGCGGCGCTGGTCCGATGACCGGCCGCATGTCCGGCATGCAGGGCCGGCAACCCATCCACGGTTCGCGCTCCACGGCCTCGCCCAGCGGCAGCAGCTGCCGCGCCAACGCCCGCGTGCGCTCGATCTGGATCGGTGAAGGCGGCGCATCGCGCGCCGCGAACTCGGCGCCCGTGGTCAGGCGCACGCCCAGGGTCATGGGCGTCACGACGAAACCGCTTTCGATGTCCGCCACCGGATGCGACAAGGTCGCCCCCTCTTCCAATGCGTAATGCTGGTGATAGCCGCGCTTGACCGCCATGGGAATGCGATAGCCCAGCGGGCGCAGGATGTCCGGCGACCACGGGCCTAGCGCAACCACCACATCGCGGGCCTCGATCAGCCCTTGTTCTCCCTGCACCTGCCAACCCTGGCCAGATGGCTTGAGGCTGCGCGCGTCGCCGCGCGCGAGCACGCCGCCGCGCCGTTCGAACAAGGCCGCGTAGCCGCGCGTGACGGCGCCCGGGTCCGAAACGTTGACCGGATCCAGCCAATGCACCGCACCGGCCATGCGCGACAGCGAAGGTTCCAGCGCCGCCAGCGCCTGGCGGTCCAATACGCGGTAGTTCAGCCCGTACGGCGCGAGCGCCTGGGCCTCGGCCGCGGCCCGGGCCAGGCCGGCCTCGCTGCGCACGCCATCGATCCAGCCGCTGCGCCGGAACAGGCGCGAGATGCCGGCCTCGTCCTTGAGCGCGTCGTGCTCCGCGACGCAGCGCTCGATCAGCGGCAGCATGGCCTGGGTCGCGCGCGCCAGCCGCGACGGCGCCGAATGCCACCAGTAGCGCAGCAGCCATGGCGCGATGCGCGGCAGAAAGCGCGTGTGGTAGCTGACGTCCGGCGTATTGTTCCTGGCGTAGCGCCACAGGCTGCGCCAGTCGCGCGGGAAGGCATAGGGAATCACGCTGGCCCGTTCGATCAGGCCCGCGTTGCCGTAGCTGGTTTCCTCGCCAGGGCCGCGCCGGTCCAGCAGCACCACTGAACGGCCGCGCGCCGCCAGATGCAGGGCGGTGCTCACCCCGACGATGCCCGCACCCAGGACCAAGGCGTCTGTTTTCATGCGGCGCATTCTGCGCTTGCGTGCGGTATTCGGCAAGGGCGCGCGCGCGTAGAATCCCCTGCTGCACGCCCTGCCCTCCGCGCCCACGCTCCGATCAAGGAATACGTCATGACCAGCCCCCGCCTGCAACCCGTCACGCTCGCTGGCGAGGTCGTGCGCCTTGAACCGCTCACCGCCAGCCATGCCGAGCCGCTCGCGCAGGTGGGCCTGCACCCCGAACTGTGGCGCCTGCAACCCGAACCCGTGCAGACGCTGGACGATATGCAGCGCTATGTCGACCGCGCGCTGGCCGGCCAGCGCGATGGCAACTGCCTGCCATTTGTCATCGTGCGACAGGACAACGGCCAGGTCATCGGCGCAACGCGCTATATGGACATCGCGCTGGCGCACAAGCGCCTGGAGATCGGCGGCACCTGGCTCACGCCTGCAAGCCAGCGTTCCGGCGCCAATACCGAGGCCAAGTTCTTGCTGTTGCAGCACGCCTTTGAAACAATTGGTATCATACGCATCGTATTCAAGACTGAACTGAGCAATATGCAATCGCGCCAGGCCATCCTGCGGATCGGCGGCGTGGAGGAAGGCGTGTTCCGCAAGCACCTGATCGCGCAATCGGGGCGCGCGCGCGACATGGTCTACTTCGCGATCCTCGACGAGGACTGGCCAGCCGTCAAAGCGCGCTTGCTGATGCGCATGCGCCGCGCCGGATAGCGCGCATCGCCCGCTCTTTTCGCAGCTTGTCCGGGCCGCCAGGCCTGCCCCGCACTATTGAAGCCAGTTATGCAACAGACCTACGCCGCGCCAGCGCGTCACACGATATACATCTACACCGAGGAACAGCGCGGCAACCAGCTGGTCGAGTCGCTGGTGATCGGCATGCTGTCCGACATATCGGGGTCCGACAAGCTCGTGGTGGTGCAGGATCCGCACAGCGGCTTGAAGTTCGTCTACCGCATCGATCACGACAGCAGCAATCTGGACGCCGCGGCAATCACCGAACAGGATGCGGCCGTTTTCAATGGCAAGACCTCGGTCCAGATCAACTCCATGACCTATCGCCTTGGCACCGCCGAGAACGCGATGAAATTGCTGCGCGGCAAAAATGAGTGGATACAGGACAAGGGCGCGGTGCTGTCCGTGCTGCTGCAGAACGCCGCTGCCCGCAAGACCCGCTTCGCCCCGCCGCGCATCGAGCGCGACCGCATGCGCAAGGTGCCGCCGGGCGTTGCCGTCGAACACCTGTCTACATAAAAAGCACAGTATCCACAGGGCCGGCCTTATCCACAATTTCTGTGGATAAAAAAGCCTCGAACCCCTGGCTGATGGCCGTTCGGCCGATGCGCAACGGGCTGCTCATTTTTTGACCAGCTGAAAATTGGCCGGCGCCCGGCTGCCATCCTTGATTCTTGACGCGGCGCCGCAGGGGCGATGATGATATTCTCCGCAAGCGCGCGATACGAAAAATATCGCGCCAGCGGACTCCCCCTATACAAGAAGACCCACATACAAGGAGCGGACAGCGTGTTTGCATTCGAAGCTCCCTGCGCGCAACCGCTGACGCCGGAATCGCCGTGACCATCATCATCGTCGACGACCACGGAGACTGGCGCGACACCATCGCTGAATACATCGAGGATCTGGGCCTGGACCGCAGCATCCTCACCGCCGGCTCGCTCGCGGAGCTGGACCAACTGTTGCTCACCGTGACGCCAGGCATCCTCGTGCTGGACGCCATGCTGCCCGACGGGGACGCGCTGACCCGCGTCTCGCACCTGCGGACATCCTTCCCGTCGATGGGCATCATCATGCTCACCGGCCGCCTCTTGAGCGAAGACAAGGTCTCGGGCCTGAGCCTGGGCGCCGACCACTACCTGACCAAACCTGTCAACCTGGCCGAGCTTGGCGCCACGCTGGTGTCGCTGTCGCGCCGCCTGCGGGTGGTGCCGGCGGGCGACGCCGACGCTCCGGAATCCGATGCCTGGCGCTTCGATCCGTCCCGGCGCACGCTGCTGTCGCCGCAGCAGGTCAGCGTGGACATCACCGATACCGAAAGCCGGCTGATCGGCGCGCTGATCCAGGCCGCGCCGCTGCCCCTGTCGCGCGGCCGCCTGATCGAGGCGCTGGGCGCCAGCGTGGAGGCCTACGATACCCACCGGCTGGACGCCCACATGCACCGCCTGCGGCGCAAGCTGCGCGCGCAGGCCGGAGGCGACATGGGCATACGCACGGTGTACGGCGTGGGCTATGTCTGCACCACGCCTGTGCAGATCGTCGGCAACGCCAAGAACTGAAACCATGACTCCTGCCATCCGACCCCGCCGTTCCGTACTCTATATGCCTGGCGCCAACGCGCGCGCGCTGGACAAGGCGCGCAGCCTGGACGCCGATGTCCTGATCCTCGACCTGGAGGATGCCGTCGCGCCCGATGCCAAGGCGCAAGCCCGCGAGCAAGTCGCCGCGGCCCTGCGCGCTGGCGGCTATGGCCGCCGCGAATGCGTGGTGCGCATCAACGCGCTGGACACGGCATGGGGCCTGGACGACGTCAGGGCCATTGCCCAGGCGGGCGCGGACGCGGTGCTGCTGCCCAAGGTGCAGTCCGCCGCCGAGCTCGACGCGCTCGCGCGAGCGCTGGACGCGGCGGGCGCGCCAGCCAGCCTGCCCTTGTGGGCCATGGCCGAAACACCCTTGGGATTTTTGCGGCTGGACGCCATCGCCTCCGGCCATCCGCGGCTGGCGGCCATCGTCGTCGGCACCTCGGACCTGGTGAAGGATCTGCACGCGCGGCATACGCCGTCTCGCGAAGAAACCCTGCTGGCACGCTCGATGGCGGTGATGGCGGCGCGGGCCCACGGCCTGGCGGCGCTGGACGGCGTGCACCTGGACCTGCATGACGACACCGGCCTGGCGGCGGCTTGCAGGCAGGGACGCGACCAGGGCTTCGATGGCAAGACGCTCATCCATCCCAAGCAGATCGCGGCGGCCAACGCCGCCTTTGCGCCCTCGGCAGAAGAACTCGCCGCCGCGCGCAAGCGCCTGGACGCCTGGCGCGCCGCGCAGGCCGCGGGCCTGGGCGTGGCCGTGGTCGACGGCGCGCTGGTGGAAAACCTGCATGCGCGCGAAGCGGAGCGCGTGCTGGCGCTGGCCGAGGCCATCGCAGACGCGCACCAGTGACAACGGCGCCAACCGCAGTAATATCGGCTTTCAAATGCATATTGCCGGTAACGCCCTGCCGGGCGCGTGGCCGGCGTATCGGGGAGCGCTCGTGACGCTGATCTTGCGGCAAATGTCGATCTCATTCTGCGTGGCGGCTTTGTGGGCCGCCACGGCGGCGGGCTTGCCGGCGCCGGCGCGCGCCCAGGCTGCCAATTTCCATCCCTGCAATTCCCAGCCTTCCCTGCCGATGTGCCTGCATGGCTACGGCAAGCGCATCGCCGTGCAGCGCTGGGGCGCGCAGCCCGACCCGCTGGACCCGGACGCGGCCGCCAACGCCTCGCTGGTCACGCGCGACCCGGCCAAGGAAATCGGCAAGCTCAAGTCCAGCACGATCCTGGTGCAGGACATGGACACGTCCGAAGTCCTGTTCGCGCGCAACGAGGACGCCGTGCGGCCCATCGCTTCCATCACCAAGCTCATGGCGGCGCTGACGCTGGTCAAGGCCGGCCTGCCGATGGACGACATCATCACCATCGACGCCAGCGACACCCGCTCCACCAGCGAGCTGCCCTCGCGCCTGACGGCCGGCACCAAACTGAGCCGCGCCGATCTGCTGCGCCTGGCGTTGATCCCTTCCGAAAACAGCGCCGCGCAGGCGCTGGGACGCACCTATACCGGCGGCACGGCGGCTTTCGTCGCGGCGATGAACGCCGAGGCCCGCGCGCTGGGCATGACCGATTCCAGCTTCGCCGAACCTAGCGGCCTGTCCAACGAAAACCAGTCTTCGGCCAGGGATCTGGTCAAGTTGCTCGCGGCGATTTCCGCCCAGCCGCTGTTGCGGCAATACACCGGCGAGACCAGCTACCAGGCCGCCGGCCAGACCTTCCGCAACACCAACATCCTGGTGGGCCGTCCGCAATGGGACATCCTTGTGTCCAAGACCGGCACCACACGCGAAGCCGGCGATTGCCTGGTGATGGCGGTCAAGGTTGGCAAGCGCAACCTGGCCATGGTGCTGCTCAACGCGCAGGGCATCAACGGCTCGCGCTTCGGCGACGCGGTGCGCCTGCGCCGGGTGCTGGACAGCCGGTACGCCTCGCGCTGACGGGCGGCATCGCGCGCCTGGGTCGCCAAGCCCGGTACAATACCCGCCTTTGACGCGGAACGAACGCCCGTTCCGTCCGCCTGCCGCGCTGCCCGAGCGCCCTGCTTCCCCACCTTCTTCTCTGCGCCTGGCCGGCGGGAATCCTGCCGCGTCCCCTGTTGCACCACCCATGATCCGCTTCCAACAAGTTTCACTCATGCGCGGCGTCAAGCCCTTGCTAGACAAGGTCGACCTGCTGCTCAACCCCGGCGACAAGATCGGCCTGATCGGCGCCAATGGCGCCGGCAAGTCCAGCCTGTTCGGTCTCTTGCGCGGCACGCTGCACGCGGACCAGGGCGACCTGGACTATCCGGCCAGCTGGCGCATGGCCTATGTGGCGCAGGAAACGCCCGCGCTGGACCGGCCCGCCATCGAGTACGCCATCGACGGCGACGTCACGCTGCGCAAGCTGGAGGCGGAACTGGCGCAGCTGGAAGCCGAACCCGAAAGCACCGAGAACGGCCTGCGCATGGCCGACATCTACGCTGCGCTGGCCGACGCCGACGCCTACACCGTGCATTCGCGCGCCGAACAGCTGCTGACCGGCCTGGGCTTCACGCAGGCGCAGATGCACCTGCCGCTGACGAGCTTTTCCGGCGGGTGGCGCATGCGCCTGAACCTGGCGCAGGCGCTGATGTGCCCGTCCGACCTGCTGCTGCTGGACGAGCCCACCAACCACCTGGACCTGGACGCCATCATCTGGCTGGAAGACTGGCTCAAGCGCTACCCAGGCACGCTCATCGTCATCTCGCACGACCGCGACTTCCTGGACGGCGTGGTCAACGTCATCGTCCATATCGACGAACGCAAGCTCAAGCGCTATTCGGGCAACTACTCGTCCTTCGAGCGCCAGCGCGCCGCGCAGCTGGAGCTGGCGCAAGGCATGCTGGAAAAGCAGATGCGCCAGCGCTCGCACCTGCAATCCTTCATCGACCGCTTCAAGGCCCAGGCCAGCAAGGCGCGCCAGGCGCAGAGCCGCATCAAGGCGCTGGCCCGCATGGAAGAAGTCGCGCCGCTGCGCGCGGCGGCCGAGTTCTCGTTCGAGTTCCGCGAGCCCTTGCGTGCGCCCAACCCGCTCTTGACCATGGACGCGGTCAGCGCCGGCTATCGCATCGCGGACGAGGAAACGGAAGTCGAGTCCGACAAGATCATCGTGTCGGGCATCAATTTTTCGCTGCAGGCGGGCCAGCGCATCGGCCTGTTGGGCATCAACGGCGCGGGCAAGTCCACCTTCATCAAGACCATCGCGGGTGAACTCGCAACGCTGGCCGGCGAAGCGCAGTTCAACAAGGGGCTGTCCATCGGCTACTTCGCCCAGCACCAGGTGGAGATGCTGCGCCATGACGAATCGCCGCTTTGGCACATGACGAAGATCGCGCCCACCGTGCGCGAGCAGGAGCTGCGCAACTTTCTGGGCAGCTTCAATTTCAACGGCAACATGGCCATCAGTTCCATCGCACCGTTCTCCGGTGGTGAAAAGGCGCGCCTGGCGCTGGCCCTGATCGTCTGGCAGCGTCCCAACCTGCTGCTGCTGGACGAGCCCACCAACCACCTGGACCTGGAAACCCGCGAAGCGCTGACCACCGCGCTGGCGCAGTTCGAAGGCACGCTGATGCTGGTGTCGCACGACCGCCATCTGCTGCGCGCCACCACCGATGAATTCATCATCGTGGCCGACGGCGAGGTCAGCCCCTTCGACGGCGACCTGGACGACTACAAGGACTGGCTCTACAAGACCAAGCTGGCCGCCAAGGCCGCTTGAAGCCAGGCGCGGGCGGCCTGCCCGCGCCACGTCACGCCAGCGCGCTGGGATAGGGGCTGGTGTCGATGTGTTCCAGCATGCCGTAGGCCAGCCGCTCCAGCAGCCGCGCACGGTCGGCGGCGTGCGCCGGATCGTCCCACAGGTTGCGCAGCTCGTGCGGGTCCTGGTTCAGATCGTAGAGCTCACCCCAGCGCGCGCCATCGTAGACCGTAGCGCGAAAGCCGTCGGCCAGCAGCGTGCGGCAGCGGATGCGGCTGTTGAAGCCGAGTATCACGCGCTGCCCTTCTTCCTCGATCATCAGCGCGTCGCGCACGCCGGCCTCGCGTCCGCCGATGAGGCCGGCCATGTCGCGCCCCTGAATGCCGTTGTAGGGCTGCACGCCGGCGCGCGCCAGCACCGTGGGTGCGACGTCGATGGTGCTGAGCAAGGCATCGCTGGCCGCGCCCGCCGTCCGCGCCGCAGCCGGGTCTCGCCAGATGAAAGGCACGCGGGTCAGGCCGCGGTAGTGGATCGGCCCCTTCAGCATCAGCTGATGGTCGCCCAGGTAGTCGCCATGGTCGCTGGTGAAGATCACCACGGTGTTGTCGGCCAGCCCCTGCGCATCGAGTTCGGCCAGTACCCGGCCGATCTGGTTGTCGATGTTGGCGATCGACCCATAGTTCAGCGCCAGCGCTTCGCGCGCCTCGCGCTCGTTGCACGAAAAGATCGCGGGCGTATGCTTGACCGCCGTACCGGCGTCGCGCTGCGCGCGCAGCCAGGCCACGTGCGGCGGCGGCGTGCCCTGGCCGTGGAACGACGCGGGCAGCTCCATGTCCTCGGGCTTGTGCAGATCCCAGAACCGCCCTGGCGGCGTGAAGGGATGGTGCGGATCCGGAAACGAGCATTGCAGGAAGAACGGCTGCCCGGATGCCGCATAGCCGCGCAGCGCTTCGATGCCGCGGTCGGCGATGTAGGCCGTGGGATAGAGTTCTTCGGGCACGCGCGTGCGCCAAGCCTGGCGGATGCGCGTCAGCTCGTATTCCGGCGCGGGGATGGCATGCGCGGGGCCGATCAGCGCCTCGATCTCCGGATGCTCGCGGCGCAGCCAGCGCCGGTAGTGGCCATGCACGTCGTCGCTGTGATCGTCGACCAGGTCCACGCGCTCGAAACCATAATAGGGATAGCTCAGCTCGTGGTCGGCGCGTTCCAGCCACAGCTTGCGCTGCTCCTGGTCGTAGCGGCCGGCGTCCGGTTCGACCGCCTCGCGCGGCAATCTGTCTTCAGCGCGCACCGGCCAGGAAGGCGGAATGTCGGTCATGTTCTGCAAGTGGACCTTGCCGACCAGCGCGGTGCCGTAGCCGGCCTCGCGCATGGCTTCGACGAAGGTGCGGCTGCGCAGCGACAGCGCGATGCCGTTGTGGCGCGCGCCGTGCGCGGACGGATAGCGGCCGGTCATCAGGCTGGCGCGGTTCGGCATGCAGATGGGCGTGGCCACGTGCATGTTGTCGGCGCGCCATCCGGACGCGGCCAGGCGGTCCAGGTTGGGCGTGCGGACCACGCGGTTGCCATAGGCCCCCAGATGGTCGGCGCGGTGCTGGTCGGTAATGAACAGCAGGAAGTTGACGGGCTTCGCAGCGGGCGTCATTGCTTCGCTCCCGACATCTCCACGGCGGAGCGCCAGGCCGGCATGTCGCGCTTGATCATGTCGCCGAAGGCCTGCGGCGTCATGTAGATCGGCACCATGCCCAGGGGCTGCAAGGCCTGCGCGAACGCGCTGTCGGTCAGCACGGCCTCCAAATCCGAGCTCAGCTTCTTCACCACCGCGGGCGGCGTGCCGGCGGGCGCGAACAGGCCGATCCAGGAACGCACGGCGACGCCTGCGGCCACGTCCGAGAACAGCGGCACATCGGGCAGCGCCGCGTACTTTTCAGTATTGGCCACGCCCAGCACCTTGACCTTGCCGGACGCGAGGAACGGAATGGCGGGTGCGATGCCGCCTATCATCAGCGGCACGTGGCCCGCGACCAGGTCGGCCATCGCGGGCGCGGCGCCCTTGTATGGCGCATGCACCACGTCCAGGCCGGCAGCGTGCTTCAACTGTTCCATCGCCAGCTGGTGCACCGTGCCCAGGCCGGGCGAGCCATAGGTGTACTTGCCGGGATTGGCCTTGATCAGTTTGACGGCATCGGCCAGCGTCGATGCCGGAAACTCGGCATTGGCCAGCAACACCACCACGTTGTCCGCCACCAGGCCGACCGGCGCGAAATCGCGCACCGGGTCGTACGGCAGGCTGGAATACAGCGCACTGTTGATGCCGTGCGTATTGGTGGTGCCCATCAGCAGCGTGTAGCCGTCGGGCGCGGCGCGCGCCACCATGGACGCGGCAATGTTGCCGCCCGCGCCCGGCTTGTTCTCCACCACCAGCGTGTAGCCGCGAGGCTCCAGGCGCTGCGCCAGTTGGCGCGCCAGCACGTCCACCGCGCCGCCAGGCGAGAACGGCACCACGATCTGCACGGGCCGCGCCGGGTAGGCATCCGCCGCCGCCGCACCCGCAATGCCACAGGCCCAGCTCGCGGCCAGGGCCATCCAGAACTTCTTCATGAATCGTCTCCATCCCGGCGTCCTTCCCGGCCCAGCCTGGGGAACGCCTGTCTCTCGTAGAGCGGCAAGTATGCCTAGCGCCCGGTGCCGGCGTGAAATGAAATAAACTGAACGATTCATAACCATTTGAATATGAATCGCCATGTCAGAGCGCACCGGCGCCCATCTCAAGCGGCGTCATGCCGAACTGTTGGTCGCGCTCGACGACGAACGCCACCTGGGGCGCGCGGCCGAGCGCCTGCACATGTCCCAGCCCGCCGCGTCCAAGGCGCTGGCGCAGCTGGAGGAACAGGTGGGCTACGCGCTATTCGAGCGCGGAACCCAGGGCACCCTGCCGACAAATGCCGGAATGGTTATGATCCGCCACGCCCGGCACAGCCTGGGCGCGGCCCAGCGCGTGGCGGCCGAACTGCGGGCCGCCGAAGAACGCGGCGCCAGCCTGCTGCGCCTGGGCACCCTGCCCTCGGCCGCGCCCCGGCTCGCGCCGCAGTTGATCGCGCATCTGCTGGGCCTGGCGCCGCGGCTGGAAGTCAAACTGGTGGAAGGCGCGCTTGGCGAACTCATGGACAAGCTGGCGTGCGACGAGCTGGACATCGTGCTGGGCCGCCTGGGCAGCCGCCTGCTGCCTGCGGACTGCGAGGTGATCCGCCTGCACGAAGAACCTATCCTGGTGGTGGCGCGCCCCGGCCATCCGCTGGCCGCAAGCCAGGCACTGGAGGCCGTCGAACTGGCGCGCTGGCCCTGGGTGCTGCCGCTGGAAGCCACCATGATGCGCGAGCGCCTGGACGAGGCTTTCGTGCATGCCGGAGCGCGCCCGCCAGATTCCAGCATCCAATCCAATTCGCTGCTGGCCACCCTCGCCCTGCTGGCCCAGGACGACCGCCTGGCGGCCCTGCCCCAGGCGATTGCGCGCTACTGCGAACGCCAGGGCAGCGTGGCCGTGCTGCCGCTGCGGCTGGACGCCAACTTCGGCGCCATCGGCGCCGTGGTCAACCGCAACACGGCCGGCATGCCGGTGGTGCAGGCGGCAATGGCGTGGCTGCGCGGCTTGCCGGCAGGCGCGAATCAGAATGCGGAAATTCTCCAGGATCGAGCTTGAAGCAATATTCCTGAGTACTATCCTCTCAGCGACGTTTGATAACCGAGGGTGCCCATGCGACCGTCCATTGTGTTCAACATGAAGCGAAACGCCGTGCGCGAGGCAGCCAGCCGCTATCGGGTGGCGAACCCGCGCGTGTTCGGTTCGGTGCTGCATGGCACCGACGCAGAGGATAGCGACCTGGACTTGCTGGTCGATGCCTTGCCCGGCGCAACGCTATTCGACCTGGGCGGCCTGCAGGATGAATTGGAGGCCTTGCTTGGCGTTCGCGTCGAGCTGTTGACGCCCGCAGACCTGCCTGCGAAATTCCGGGCCAAGGTTCTTGCGGAGGCCAAGTCCGTATGAATGAAAACAGACTCCTCGATTACCTCGATCATATGCAGCAAGCGGCGAGCGACGCGTGCAGCTTCGTGGCGGAAACGACCAAGGCCGACTTCCTTCTGGACAAGCGCACCCAGCAAGCCGTCATCATGAGCCTTATTATTATCGGGGAGGCCGCTACCAAGATCATGGAGGGTCATGCCGAGTTCTCACAGGCGCACCCCGAAGTACCTTGGCGAGGCATGCGCGGCATGCGCAATCGTATCGCCCACGGCTACTTCGACATCAACCTGGACGTGGTGTGGGACACGGTTAAAACAGCGTTGCCAGATCTGCTCAGGCAACTGCCCGAAGCCAGCCGGAACGCTGAAACTCCGCCGCGCTAAGTCGCCTGATAACCCAGCAGCACGCTAGCCGCTTCGGCTTCGCGCCGTACCGCCTGCGCGATCGGGCCGTCCGCCGAGGCGTCGAATCCGCCCGTCGCGCCCAGCGCGGTCAGCGCGGCGCAAGGCCGGCCGTTGTGGTCCAGCAGCGGCGCCGACACCGCGCTGATGCCCTTCAAATTAGTGTCGCGCACCGTGGCGCAGCCCTCGGCCAGCACCTGGCGGCGCAGGCGGCCAATCGGGTCGGCGGCGTCCAGCAGCGCCCGCATGTCGGCAGGCGCGCGCGTCAATTCGGCCTCGGCAAGCGCCCGCACCCGCGCATCGTCCTGCATGGCGAGGAACACCCGTCCGGTGGCGGACCAGAGCATGGACAGCACCGAACCCATGCGCACGTTGACCGTCACCGGCAGGCCCGGTTCCTCGAAACGCACGATGGTCGGCCCCTTGTTGCCCATGACCGCGATGAAGCAGGTCACTTCCAGGCCTTCGCGCAGGCGCACCAGGCTGGGCTCGGCCAGGCGGATGGGATCGGCCTGGCGCAGCGCGGCCAGGCCCAGCAGCATCGCTTCCAGCCCCAGGCAGTACTGTTGAGTGGCGGCATCCTGCGCCACCAGCCCTGCTTCCATCAGGCTGACCAGGTAGCGGTGCACCTTGGCGGGGCTTTCGTCCACGTGCGCCGCCAGCAGCGTCAGGCTGGCGCGGCCGCCCAGCCGGCCCAACCCCTTCAGCACCGCCATGCCGGTTTCGGCGGCCTGCACGCGCTGGCGCCGTTCACGCGGACGGGGCGCGTCGGTAGGCTGAACGGGAACGGAGGAAGGTTCGGGAGTCTGGGTCATGGGCGCGGGGTCATGGCGCGATAAGGGATCTGCCTAGCGGCTGCGGATGCAGCCCGGAGATTACCCCAATTGAATAATTACGCAATGCGTATATGATTTACGCAATTGTAATCCGGAGCGACGACATGGGCCACCCAACCACCCCTGCAACCACCGCGCCCGCCAATACTGGCGGCTGTCCGATAGACCACGCCGCGCTGGCGCGCGCCCAGGCCTGTCCGGTCAGCCCTCGCGCCGCGGAATTCGATCCTTTTGGCGACGGCTATCAGCAGGATCCGCCCGAGTACGTGCGCTGGGCGCGCGAACAGGAACCCGTGTTCTACAGCCCCAAACTGGGCTATTGGGTGGTCACCCGCTACGACGACATCAAGGCCGTGTTCCGCGACAACCACACCTACAGCCCCTCGATCGCGCTGGAAAAGATCACGCCCACCGGCCCCGGGGCCAACGCCGTGCTGGCCAGCTACGGCTACGCGATGAACCGCACCCTGGTCAACGAGGACGAGCCGGCCCACATGCCGCGCCGCCGCGTGCTGATGGACCCGTTCACGCCGGACGAGCTCAAGCACCACGAACCCATGGTGCGGCGCCTGACGCGCGAATACGTGGACCGCTTCATCGACGACGGCCGCGCCGACCTGGTCGACCAGATGCTGTGGGAAGTGCCCTTGACGGTTGCCCTGCACTTCCTGGGCGTACCCGAGGAAGACATGGATCTGCTGCGCAAGTACTCCATCGCGCACACCGTCAACACCTGGGGCCGGCCCAAGCCGGAAGAACAGGTGGAAGTGGCGCATGCGGTGGGGAACTTCTGGCAGTTGGCCGGCAAGATCCTGGACAAGATGCGCCAGGATCCCGACGCCCCGGGCTGGATGCAGTACGGCATCCGCAAGCAGAAGGACCACCCCGAGGTCGTCACCGACTCCTACCTGCACTCGATGATGATGGCGGGCATCGTCGCGGCGCATGAGACCACCGCCAACGCCTCGGCCAACGCCATCAAGCTGCTGCTGCAGCACCCCGACGCCTGGCGCGAACTATGCGAGGACCCCGGCCTGCTGCCCAACGCGGTCGAGGAATGCCTGCGCCACAACGGCTCGGTCGCGGCCTGGCGTCGCCTGGCCACGCGCGACACCGAGATCGCCGGCGTGGCGATTCCCGCGGGCGCCAAACTCCTGATCGTGTCGTCGTCGGCCAACCACGACGAGCGCCATTTCGCCGACGCCGATTTCTTCGACATCCGCCGCGACAACGCCAGCGACCAGCTGACCTTCGGCTATGGCGCGCACCAATGCATGGGCAAGAACCTGGCGCGCATGGAGATGCAGATCTTCCTGGAAGAGCTGACGCGCCGCCTGCCGCACATGCGCCTGGCCGAACAGCAGTTCACCTACGTGCCGAACACCTCGTTCCGCGGCCCGGAGCATCTGTGGGTGGAATGGAATCCGGCCGACAACCCCGAGCGCCGCGACGCCGCCCTGCTGGATCAGGTGCAGCCGGTTCGCATCGGCGAGCCTTCCACCCACGCCATCAGCCGCAAGCTGGTCGTGACCGAGGTCACGGCCGCGGCCGACGGCATCGCGCGCATCCGGCTCGAATCGCCCGATGGCAAGCCGCTGCCGCGCTGGACGCCCGGCTCGCACATCGACCTCGAATGCGGCGACACCGGCCTGTCGCGCCAATATTCGCTCTGCGGCGATCCGGCCGCCGCGCATGCGCTGGAGATCGCCGTGCTCAAGGAAACCGCGGGCCGCGGCGGTTCCGCCTGGATCCACCAGCACCTGCGCGCGGGCAGCATCGTCCGCGCACGCGGCCCGCGCAACCATTTCCGCATGGACGAAAGCGCCAAACGCCTGATCCTCATCGCCGGCGGCATAGGCATCACGCCCATCAGCGCCATGGCGCGCCGCGCGCGCGAACTGGGCCAGGATTACGAACTGCACTACAGCGGCCGCTCGCGCGCCAGCATGGCCATGCTGGACGAACTGCAGCAACTGCACGGCGCGCGCCTGCATCTGCACGTCAGCGACGAAGGCAGCCGCAACGACTTCGGCGCCCTGCTGTCCCGCCCCGAGGCCGGCGTCCAGATCTACGCCTGCGGTCCGGAGCGCATGCTGGATGCCCTGCAGGTCGCCTGCGCCGCCTGGCCCGAGGACAGTCTGCGCGTGGAGCACTTCCATTCCACGCTCGCCACGCTGGACCCGTCCAAGGAACATGCCTTCGAGGCCGAGTTGAAGGACTCCGGCATCGTCGTGCAGGTGCCTGCCGACCAGACACTGCTGAGCGCGCTGCGCGGCGCCAATATCGACGTGCAGAGCGACTGCGAGGAAGGACTGTGCGGCTCCTGCGAGGTGCGCGTGCTGGGCGGCGCGGTCGATCACCGCGACGTGGTGCTGACCCGCGCCGAGCGCGAGGCCGGCAACCGCATGATGGCCTGCTGCTCCCGCGCCCAGGGCAAGCGCATCGTGCTGGAGCTGTAGGGGCTGGCGTGCCTGCAATGCCGCGCGCTTGCGCCTGGCGTCGCAGGCACGCATTCATATGCCTGAAGTGCGCCTGAAAGCGGTAGAATTCACCCCTCTGCTCATCACCACGTCGTCCCGCTGCAACGCGGGACGACGTTTTTTGACGCGGCCAGTCCCGGGCTTGAAGGCGGGCCCACTGCGGGCCGGCCCATGCCGCGGCCGGCCGCGGGGTAATTTCTCAGCGCTCCTAGATGCCGATCAAAGACCAACTATTCCTCGCCAGCCAGTATCTCGCCCCTCACCATCTGGTGTCGCGGCTCTTCGGGTACGCATCCGACTGCCGGGAACCCGCGGTCAAGAACTGGATGATCTCGCGCTTCGTCCGCCGCTATGGCGTGGACATGCGCGAAGCGCTGCAGGAAGACCCGCTGGCCTACGATTGCTTCAACGACTTCTTCACGCGGGCATTGAAGGAAGACGCGCGGCCGCTGGACGACGAGCCGGGCTCGGTGGTGTGTCCCGCCGACGGCGCCATCAGCCAGATGGGCGCGATCGAACATGGCCGGATCTTCCAGGCCAAGGGCCACAGCTACGGCCTGGCCGACCTGCTGGGCGGCGACACCGAGCGCGCAGCCCCGTTCCAGGGCGGCGAATTCGCCACCATCTATCTGTCGCCCAAGGATTACCACCGCGTGCACATGCCGGTCGCAGGCACCCTGCGCGAAATGGTCCACGTGCCCGGCCGCCTGTTCTCAGTCAATCCGCTGACCGCCCGCAACGTGCCGCGCCTGTTCGCGCGCAACGAGCGCGTGGTGTGCATCTTCGACACCGAGCACGGCCCGATGGCGGTGGTGCTGGTGGGCGCGATGATCGTCGCCTCCATCGAGACGGTGTGGGCCGGCCTGGTCACGCCGCACAAGCGGCGTGTCAAAGCCACCCGCTACGATGACGCGGCGCGGGCCCCGATCCATCTGGCCAAAGGCGCGGAAATGGGCCGCTTCAAGCTGGGCTCCACCGCTATCGTGCTGTTCGGCCCCAACCAGATCCGCTGGGCGGATACGCCCTCCGTGCTGGGTCCGGTGCGCATGGGCGAACTGATGGCGCTGCCCGCGTAGTTTCCGGGCAGCTCTTCGCTTAAATCGAAATTGGATGTCTGGTTTTATTCGCTTTATGCGATGAATCGGCGTTGCTAGATTACGGGCTTTTGCCGGCCCGCCATGACATCCCTGCTCTCGACCACCGCCAGTCCCCGCGCCGCCTCGGCCGACCGCCCCTTGCCGCGCGCGCTGGCGCGCATGCTGTCGCTGGACGACTTCGAGGCGGCCGCGAAACGCCGCCTGCCGCGGCCGATCTTCGGCTATGTCGCGGGCGCGGCCGAAGACAACCAGTCCCTGCGCGGCAACCGCAACGCCTTTGCGCAGTACGCGTTTTCCCCGCGCGTGCTGGTGGACGTGTCGCGCCGCACGCAGCAAACCGAGCTCTTTGGCCGCCGCTATGCCTCGCCCTTCGGCATTGCCCCGATGGGCATCAGCGCGCTGTCGGCCTACCGCGGCGACATCGTGCTGGCGCGTGCCGCGCGTGAGCAAGGCATACCCGCCATCCTCAGCGGCACCTCGCTTATCCCGTTGGAAGACGTCATCCGCGCAGCGCCCGGCACCTGGTTCCAGGCATATCTGCCGGGAGATCCGCAGCGCATCGACGCGCTGGTCGAACGCGCCCGCCACGCCGGCTACGAAACGCTGGTGCTGACGGTGGACATCCCCGTGTCGGCAAACCGCGAAAACAACGTGCGCACCGGCTTCTCCACGCCGCTCAAGCCCAGCCTGCGCCTGGCCTGGGACGGCCTGACGCGGCCGCGCTGGCTGGCCGGCACGTTCATGCGCACGCTGCTGGCCCATGGCATGCCGCATTTCGAAAACTCCTTCGCGACGCGCGGCGCGCCGATCGTGTCGTCGTCGGTGCTGCGCGACTTCAGCGCGCGCGACCACCTCAGCTGGGAACATGTGGCGCGCATCCGCCGCCAGTGGCCGGGCACGCTCATCATCAAGGGCATCCTGCACCCGCAGGACGCGGCGCTGGCGCGGCAGCATGGCGCCGACGGCATCATCGTGTCGAACCATGGCGGCCGGCAACTGGACGGCGCGGTCTCCCCGCTGCGCGCCCTGCCCGGCGTGGTCGCCGCCGCCGGCAACATGACCGTGATGATGGATAGCGGCGTGCGCCGCGGCAGCGACGTGCTCAAGGCGCTGGCGCTGGGCGCAAGCTTCGTCTTCGTCGGACGACCCTTCAACTACGCTGCGGCGGTCGGCGGCGAAGCTGGCGTAGCGCATGCAATCGGCCTGCTGCGCGCCGAGGTCGACCGCAACATGGCGATGCTGGGCATCAACCATGTGCGGGAGATGGGGCCGGATTTGCTCGTGCGGGAGAATCCGCACGCGGCATAGAATGACGGTTCCCTTGCCACGCGCGCCGCGGCTTTCCGCCCGGCGCGCCCCAGAGTCGCCGTGTCCCTACGCCAATCCTCATTCTTCCTGCGCTTCCTGACCCTGGGCGCCCTGGCTCACGTCTACGTGGGCGCCCGCCTGATCCCCGACGCCCAACTGGGCGGAGCGGGTTCCGCCGCCGCCATCCTTGCCTTGCTGCTGTCCTGCATCCTGATTCCGCTGGGGATGCTGGGGCGTTCTTCCGTGCACCCGCCCTGGGGCGACCGCATCGCCTGGGTCGGGCTGTTCGCGATGGGCCTGTTCTCGTCCCTGTTCGTGCTGACGGTGCTGCGCGACGCGCTGCTGCTGGCGGCGGGGCTGGCGGATCTGCTCATCGGCGCCGGTCTGCCTTGGACCGCGCTGCGCCGGGCCAGCGCCTGGACCGTACCCCTACTGGCTCTCGCCGCGACCTTGGTTGGCCTGTACAACGCCCGCAAGCGGGCGCGCGTGGTCGATGTGGATGTGCCCATCGCCGGGCTCGCGCCCGACCTGGACGGTTTCACCATCGTGCAGATCAGCGACATCCACGTCGGCCCGACCATCAAGAAGCGCTACGTGCAGGCCATCGTCGACGCCGTCAATGAACAGCTGCCGGACATGATTGCGATCACTGGCGATGTGGTCGACGGCAGCGTCGAGCAGCTTTCCGCCCAGGCCAGCCCGCTGGGTCAGCTGCGCGCGACCCACGGGGTTTATCTGGTGACCGGCAACCATGAATACTATTCGGGCGCCACGCCCTGGATCGCCGAGTTCCGCCGCATGGGGCTGCGCGTGCTGATGAATGAACACGTGGTCATCCATCCCGCCGGCCTGCCCGTGGTGGTGGCGGGCATCACCGACTACAGCGCCGGCTCGTTCGATCCGCAGCAGCGCAGCAGCCCCAAGGCGGCGCTGGCGGGCGCGCCCGCCGATGCCATGCCCCGGATACTGCTGGCGCACCAGCCGCGCAGCGCGGCGGCGGCCGAGCCGCTGGGCTATACCCTGCAATTGTCCGGCCATACGCATGGCGGACAATTCTTCCCCTGGGGTTTCTTCGTGCGGTTCCAGCAGCCCTATACGGCCGGCCTGCATCGCCTGGGCAAGATGTGGATCTACATCAGCCGCGGCACGGGCTATTGGGGACCGCCCAAGCGCCTGGGCGCGCCCTCCGAGATCACGCGCCTGCGGCTGCGCGCGGCTTGAGCGGCGCGGCTCAGCCGTTGTCCGGCAAGGGGCCGCGTTCCAGGTAGCTGGTCAGGGCAATGTCGCTGGTCGTGTTTGTGATGCCGTCGATCTGATGGATGCGGGCCAGCAGCGCCTCCAGCGCCTGCGTGTCGCGCACGCGCACTTTCAGCAGCATGGCGCTCTTGCCGGTGATGGTGTGGATCTCTTCCACCTCGGTCAGCTCGGCCAGCCCCAGCACCTGCTGCGTAATGGTCCAGTTGTTGGTGTCCACGTGCACGAAGGCCAGCAGCGGCCGGCCGATGCGCGCGCCATCCAGCTTGGCGGCGATGCCTTTTATCAGGCCGTCGCGCTTCAGACGCTTGACCCTTTCATGCACGGCCGGGGCGGAGAGGTTCAGCATTTTGCCCAGTTCGGCGTAGCTGGGGGAGGCATCGTCGGCCAGCAGCGTTAATAGCTTTCGGTCGCGGTCGTCAAGATCAGGCATTGGAATTGGGTTCTGCCGAACGGCATTCGAACTTTTATGGAATAAGGAAATATAAGCGTTAACCCTTATTTTATTCCAATAAAATTTCGCGATGCAGAACCGTAGCACCCGCAGCGCCCGCCCCGCCTCGTCCGTCCCCGCCCTGATGTTCGCCGTCAGCGTCGTAGGCTCCAACGGTCTGGCGCTCAGCCCCATCCTGAGCGACGTGGCGCGCTCTTTTTCCACTTCCCCGCTGACCATCAGCACCGCCATTTCCGCGTATGGCGCGGGCACCGCCGCCAGCGCCTTCTTCCTGGCCGCCCGCATCGACCGTATCGGCGTGCGCCGCTCGCTGCTGGGCGCGATGGTGGTGCTGATCGCCGCGCTGGTCCTGTCCGCCTGCGCGCCGCACTGGATCGTGCTGACGCTGGCGCAAGCCCTGGCAGGCGCCGCGGCGGGCGTCATCCTGCCAGCGGCCTATGGATCGGCCGCGCTGATCGCGCCGCCCGGCCAGGAGGCGCGCACCCTGGGCCGCGTCATCGCGGGTTGGTCCGTGTCGCTGGTGGCGGGCGTGCCGCTGTCCGCGCTCATCTCCGACGCCGTGGGTTGGCGCGCCACCTACGCCACGCTGGCGCTCTGCGCCGCCATCGCCGTGCTCGGGCTGCGCCAGTTGCCGGAGCGCCGCGCCGAGAATCCCGCGCCGCTGCGCCTGTCGCGCCTGCTGGCGCCGTTGTCCTACCGCGACGTGCCCGCTTTGCTGCTGGGCTGCCTGGCGTTCTCGTCGGCCTTCTATGGCGTGTATGCCTTCCTGGCCGACCATGTGCGCGGCCTGCTGGGGCTATCCGCGGGACAGGTAGGCTTCATCGCTTTCGCCTACGGCGCAGGGTTCCTGCTGGCCGGGGTAGCTGGCGCGCCGCTGATCGAGCGGCTGGGGCCGCGCCGCGCCCTGCCGATGGCGTTGGGCGTGATCGCGCTGGTGTATCTGGGGCTGCTGCCGGCCGCGCATGCGTTGAGCGCGGTGCTTGCCATCGCCACCCTCTGGGGCGCGGCCTCGCAACTGAGCCTGAACCTGCTGGTGCTGCTGCTGTCGCGCGCCCGGCCCGAAGAACGCGGCGCGGTGCTGGGGCTGAATACCTGCACCACCTACCTGGGCGCAAGCGTCGGCACCGCGATCGCCGGCACCATCTACACGCACGCGGGGTTCGAAGCGCTGGGCTTGGCCGCGGCCTGCGCCCTGGCCGCCGCGGCGCTAGGCCTGCATTGGCGCCTGAACGGCCGGCGCGCGGCGGGCGGCCAGGCGGCTGCCTGAGCGCCCCTCAGCTCCGGTACTCTACCGCGCAATCCCTACCCGACCGCTTGGCCTGATATAGCGCGAAATCCGCACGGCGCAGCACGTCCGACGCGGTGGCGTCGCCAGGTAGAAAGCCCGCGATGCCGCCGCTGACCGACAGCGTCACCACCGCCCCGTCGATATCCGCCGGATGCTGCCTCAGGCTGGCGCGCAGGCGCTCGCAGATCGCGCGCGCCACCGCCGCGTCGGCGTCCGCCAGCAGCACCAGGAATTCCTCGCCGCCCAGCCTTCCTGCCGAATCGCCCTCGCGCAGACAGGCGCGCAGTTGATCGCAGAAGTGCCTCAGCGCCACGTCACCCCCCAAGTGCCCATAGCGGTCGTTGACCTGCTTGAAGTAATCCAGGTCCAGCATCAGCGCGGTGGTCGGCCCGCCCGCGCCACGGCGGCCGTCGGCCAGGCGTTCTTCCATGCGCTTGAGGATTTCGGCGCGGTTCCAGCAGCCGGTCAGGCTGTCCACCCGGGCCATGCGCTCCAGCGCGGCTTCCGCGCGCCGGCTTTCAGTGATGTCCATGCCCAGGTTCACGACCTTGCCGTCGGGCAACTTGACGTTGGACCAAAGCACCGACAGTTGCTCGCCGTCGCGTGTGCGCGGCTGCCATTCGCGGAACGAGCGTTCGGGCCGCGCGACGACGCTGTCCATCGCGCGATCCCGTACCGCCGGATCGGGGTAGAACAGCGCAAACGGGTTCGAGCTCAGCTTGATCTCGGCTTCGGACCAGCCGAAGCGCCGCACACAGGCGTCGTTCCACAGCGTGCAGCGGCCGTCCTGGTCGAAGGCGTTGATCAGCACCGGCGCCGACCGGAACAGCGCGCCGAACTGCGCAATGACTTCGTTTTGGCGCGCCAGCTCGCTTTCGCGCGCGGCCGCGCCCAGCACGGCGTGCTGCGCGAAGCTGGCCAGTATGGCTTGCGCGTGGGCGTGGGCTGACGCATCGGCCAGCTCGCGCCTGAAGAGGAAGGCGATGTGGCCGCAGGCGACTCCATTCCCGTCGAAGAGCGTACGCGCCACGCAGGCCCGCACGCCGGCCTCGAGCAGCCAGGGATGGTCTTGCCGCAAGTCTCGCAGACACGCCTGCGAGGTCTGATCCGCCAGCCGCGCATGCAAGGCGTCGCCCGCGCCCGCGGGATCGGCCGCCAGGCCCGCGCCGCAACTGACGCTGGCGATCAGCTCCGTCCCGCCGCCGGCATCGTGCAGCCGCACCCAGGCGTAGTCCACGCCCATGTCCGCGACCGCGCGGTTGACCAGCGTATCGAAAAAACCGGCCTGCGGCCCCGCCGCGAGGATCGCGCTGGCCGCAGCCAGGATGCGGCCGTCATCGACGGGCAGGACCTGGGCATGGGCGGCATCGTCGGGCGATGGAATACGCATGGCTTGGGGCTCGAAAGTAGAGGGCGCGCCCTGCGGAGCAGCCATGGCGGCGCCTGATCTCCGGGCGGGAGGAAAATTGGGGCCAGTATACGAGCTATCTCTGAGCCGAACTGCCAAGAATCGTCAACGCCCGCCCCCCCTCGGCTCGCCGCGCCGCGCTACCAGGGAAAGTCGATCAGGTCGCCATAAAGGCTGCGCAGCTTGGCCTTCACTTCGGCCGAGTTCTGGTAGATCGAAATGAACTTCAGCAGGCGCGGATCCTGCGCGCCGGCCGGCGTGGCCACCCAGCGGATGGCATAGCGCCGCACATTGGCCGGATCGGTGTTGTCAAAGGCCAGGCCGTCCTTCTCGTTCAAGCCGGCCTGCTTGGCGAAGGTGGTGTAGGTGACGGACGCGGTCACGTCGTCGAAGGTGCGCGCGGACTGGGAGCCTTCGATCGGCACGAACTTCAGCTTCTTGGGGTTCGACACCACGTCCTCCAGCGCGGCCTGGTGCGCCACGCCGGGCTTGAGCTTGATCAGGCCGATGGATTCCAGCAACAACAGCGCCCGGCCGGTGTTGACCGGGTCGTTGGGAACCGCAATGGTCGCGCCCTCGGGCATCGCGTCGCCCTTCTTCAGCTTCTTGGAAAACAGGCCAATGGTGGTGGAATAGCCGTAGGCGATGGGCTTGAGGTCAGCGCCGCGGCGCTGGTTGAAGAGTTCCAGGAAGGGTTCATGCTGGAAGAAGTTCGCGTCCACCGAACCGTCGGCGACCGCGATGTTGGGCAACACCCAGTCGTTGAATTCCACCAGCTTGACCTCCAGGCCTTCCTTTTGGGCCTGGGCGATGGCGATCTCGGTGGCGGCATTGGCCACGCTGGGGATCACGCCGATGCGCAGCGGCTTGTCCTGCGCCATGGCGGCGGAGGCGCAGGCCAGCGCCAACCCGGCCGTGGCCGCGCAGCGGGTGAATTTCAGTAGCAGTTTGTGCAACAACATGAGGACCATCCAGGTAGGAAAACAGGGCATCGCCCCGCGCAGCCGCTATTGTGCAGCAGCCCGCGGCATCGCCCGGCAATGGCCTTTGTCACGCAATGGCAATGCCGCGGACCGGATTGCGGCGCTAAGATGGCTGCAATACCTCCTCGGGAGACGCTCATGAGCGCGGTATTGAACACCCAGCCGGGCGCGCAGTCCGCCGCCAGCCACCGCGACCGCGTGGAAGACCAGCTCGGCGCGCACAACTACCATCCGCTTGACGTGGTCATCGCGCGCGGCAGCGGCGTCTGGCTCTACGACGTGGACGGCCGCAAGTACCTGGATTGCCTGTCGGCCTACTCCGCCGTCAACCAGGGGCATTGCCATCCCGCCATCCTGGCCGCCATGGCCGAGCAGGCGCAAAAGCTCACGCTGACCTCGCGCGCCTTCCGCCACGACCAGATGGCGCCGTTCTACGAAGACCTGGCGCGCCTGACCGGAGCGCACAAGATCCTGCCCATGAACAGCGGCGCGGAAGCCGTGGAAACCGCCATCAAGGCCGTGCGCAAATGGGGCTACGAAGTGCGCGGCGTGCCGGAGAACCAGGCCGAGATCATCGTCTGCGCCAACAACTTCCATGGCCGCACGCTGGGCATCGTGGGCTTCTCTACCGACCCCGACGCCTATGGCCACTATGGGCCGTTCGCGCCGGGATTCAAGATTGTTCCCTTCGGCGACTACGAGGCCTTCGACGCCGCCATCACGCCCAACACCGTGGCATTCCTGGTGGAACCGATACAGGGTGAAGCCGGGGTGGTCCTGCCGCCTGCGGGCTATTTCGCGCGGGTGCGCCAGCGCTGCACCGAGCGCGGCATCACGCTGATCCTGGACGAGATCCAGACCGGCCTGGGCCGCACCGGCAAGCTGCTGGCAGAAGAGCATGAAGGCATCGAAGCGGACGTCACCTTGATCGGCAAGGCGCTGTCGGGCGGTTTCTACCCCGTGTCGGCGGTGCTGTCCAACGCCGACGTGCTGGGCGTGTTCCAGCCCGGCCAGCACGGCAGCACCTTCGGCGGCAACCCGCTGGCCTGCGCCATCGCGCGCGCCGCGCTGCGCGTGCTGATCGAGGAAGGCATGATAGAAAACGCGGCCGCCATGGGTTCCTACTTCCTGGACCGCCTGCGCACCCTGCCGGGTCCCGTGCGCGAAGTGCGCGGACGCGGCCTGATGCTGGCTGTGGAACTGGAGCCCGACGCCGGCGGCGCGCGCCTGTGGTGCGAACGCCTGCAGGCACGAGGGATGCTGGTCAAGGATACGCACGGCCACACGCTGCGCCTGTCGCCGCCGCTGATCGTGACGCGCGAACAGATCGACTGGGCCTGCGACCAATTGAGCGCGGTATTATCCGCCACTTAATGCCCCCTACCGGAGTCCGCGATTTGCAGAACACCGCCAACCTGCCCCACCACATCACCCTGATCGGCGCGCCCACCGACATCGGCGCCGGCGCGCGCGGCGCGTCCATGGGGCCTGAAGCCCTGCGCGTGGCGGATCTGGGCCCGGTCATCGAGGCCCAGGGCTTTCAGGTGACCGACCGCGGCAACCTCTACGGCCCCGCCAATCCCTGGCTGCCGCCGGTGGACGGCTATCGCCACCTGGACGAAGTCGCCGCCTGGAACCGCGCGGTGCACGACGCCGTCCATGAGGAATTGAGCCAGGGCCGCCTGCCCATCCTGCTGGGCGGCGACCACTGCCTGGGCATAGGCTCGATCAGCGCGGTCGCGCGCCATTGCCGCACGGCGGGCAAGAAGCTGCGCGTGTTGTGGCTGGACGCCCATGCCGACTTCAATACCAACGCGCTCACCCCCACCGGCAACATCCACGGCATGCCGGTGGCCTGCCTGTGCGGCTACGGCCCGGCGCAGATCACGGGCCTGTCCGGCCAGACGCCCGACATCGAGCCGGGCTGGGTGCGGCAGATCGGCATCCGCAGCGTGGACCAGGGCGAAAAGCGCCTGGTGCATGAGGCCGGGCTGGAAGTCTTCGACATGCGCTACCTGGACGAAATGGGCATGCGCGCCGCCATGGAAGCGGCCCTGTCCGGGCTGGACGCCGATACCCATCTGCACGTGAGCTTCGACGTGGATTTCCTCGACCCGGAAATCGCCCCCGGCGTGGGCACCACCGTCCCCGGCGGCCCCACCTACCGCGAGGCGCAGCTGTGCATGGAAATGATCGCCGACACCGGCCTGATGCGGTCACTGGACGTGGTGGAACTGAACCCTGCCTTCGACGTGCGCAACAAGACCGCGGAACTGGCGGTGGACCTCATTGAAAGCCTGTTCGGCAAGTCCACGCTGATGCGCCGCGGTTCCTGAGCCGCCTGCACAGGCCCTAAGCTTCCCGGCCGAGACGGATCGCTTCCGCCGTCTCGGTCAACAGGCGCAGGTTCTCTGCGCGCCTCTCGGCAACGCGCGACGTGGGTCCCGCCATGCACAGCGCGTACCATTCCCCGCCCAGGTCCAGCGCCACCGCCAGCCCGGTCAGGTCGGCCACGCTTTCGCCGGCGTTTTCGGCCCAGCCCCTGGCCGCCGTCCGCTCCACTTCGTCCAGCAGCGCCTGGCGCGTGACCAGCGTGCGATCCGTATAGCGTTCGTACCCGGCGTCCGCCAGGATGCTCTCGCGCTCGGCCGGCCCCAGGCGCGCAAGAATGGCCTTGGCCACGGCGCTGGTGTGCAAAGGCCGCCGCACCCCGGGCCGGGTCGCGTAGTGCACCGGGTGGGTGGATTCCGCCATGTCCAGGAACAGCACCGCGCCGTCCTGGATCTTGCCCAGCATCACCGTTTCATTGGCCGCATCGCGCAGCGCCGCGAGCTGCGGACGCACCCGCTCCATCCAGGGATCGCCCGATTGGATCGACCCGCACAAGGCATGCAGCTTGGGCGTGGGGTAGTAGCCGGCGCGCCGCCGGACCTCGTACAGATAGCCCCGCGCCACCAGCGTGCGCACCAATGCCAGGCAGCTGGACATGGGCGCGCCCAGGCCCTGCGCCAGCTCGGTCAGCGGCATCGGCCGCCGCTCCTGGGCAAACAGTTCGATCAGTTCCAGCGTTCTTGCGACGAGCTTCACTTCCATGCGTCTACCCCTCGCGCGGCGTCCCTCCAGCCGGCGCGCCCGCGCTTCGACTTGGGAAATTCACTATGTTGACTTTTCATATGTGCGAACCTAAATTCTTGCACAAGAATTTTCTTTCACCAATGTGAAATAATTTTCGGCCAGATGGAGAACTGGCGCCCCGCAAGCAGATACACAGCATCCCAACGAGACACCAATAATTCGGCCCTCATCGGGCCGGGAGGCAAGCAGATGCGTATCAAACCCCTGTTGGCGGCGCTGGCCGCCTCGCTGGCCGCCTGCGCGGCCCAAGCCCAAAACGACGTGGTGCGCCTGGGCGTGTCCAACGACCGTTCGGGCATCTATTCCGACCTGGGCGGGCTGGGCTCCGAGATGGCCGTGCGCATGGCGGTCGAGGACTTTGGCGGCAAGGCCGCCGGCAAGACCGTCGAAGTCATAGGCGCCGACAACCAGAACAAGGCGGACGTGGCCTCGGCCCTGGTTCGCCGCTGGTTCGACACGCAAGGCCTGGTGGCCGTGGTGGACGGCGGCGCCAGCTCCGCAGGGTTGGCCGCGCAGGGCGTGGCGCGCGAAAAAGGCGGAACCGCCCTCATCAGCGGCGGCTTCGCCGGGGACTTCAGCGGCAAGCAGTGCAGCAATCTCAGCACCCAATGGGCGCCCGACACCTATGCCCTGGCCAATGCCGTGGTCAAGAGCGTGGTCGAAAGCGGCGGCAAGTCCTGGTACTTCATCACCACCGATTACGTCTTCGGCAAATCGCTGGAAGCCAACGCCTCGCGCTTCGTGGAGAAGGCCGGCGGCAAGGTGCTGGGCAGCACCCGGCATCCGCTGGGCGCGCTGGATTTCGCTTCGTTCCTGGTGCAGGCCCAATCGTCCAAGGCTGACGTGGTGGGCCTGGCCAGCGCCGGCGGCGATCTGGTCAACCTGATCAAGCAGGCCCAGGAGTTCGGACTGACTGGCGGCAAGCAGCGCATGCTGACCTTCCTGACCTTCATCAACGACGTCCAGGCGATGGGCCTGCCCGTGGCGCAAGGGCTGACTTTCCCGACCGGTTTCTATTGGGACGCGGACGAGGACACCCGGGCCTGGACCCAGCGCTGGCAAAAGAAGATGGGCGTGACGCGCGCGCCGTCCATCGTGCAGGCGCTGAGCTACGTTGCCACGACGCACTATCTGCAAGCCGCCCAGGCCGCCGGCACCTTCGACGGCGCGACCGTCAACCAGAAGATGCGCGAGTTGCCCATCACCACCAAACTGATCAAGAATGCCCGGGTGCGCCCCGAAGACGGCCGCGTCATCATGGATCTGTATCTGGTCGAAGTGAAGAAACCCGCCGAATCCAAGTACCCCGGCGACTTCTACCGCATCCTGTCCACGGTGCCGGGCGAAAAGGTCTTCGTGTCCCTGGCGGACAGTGAATGCCCGACCGTGAAGAAATAGCCTTGCCACGCCGCGCCCGCCTCGCGGGCCGGCCGTAGAAACCACCCAGGAGGAGACATCCCATGAAGTGCTATTGCGTCGTGAACTTCCGCGAGCCCTTGCAGGAAATGAACCAGCCCACGCCCACGCCGCAAGGGTCGCAGGTGCTGCTGAAGGTCCGCGCGGCTGGCGTATGCCACAGCGATATCCACTTGTGGGAAGGCGGTTACGACCTGGGCCAGGGCCGCACGCTGTCGCTGAAGGACCGCGGCGTGTCGCTGCCGCTGACCATGGGCCACGAAACCGTGGGCGCCGTCGTCGCCGCCGGCCCCGACGCCCAGGGACTCTCGGCCGACCGCAACTACCTCGTCTATCCCTGGATCGGCTGCGGCAAGTGCGCACCGTGCCTGGCCGGCATGGAGAACCACTGCTCCGCGCCCGCCTGCCTGGGCGTGCACCGCGCCGGCGGCTATGCCGACCACATCCTGGTGCCGCATCCGCGCTACCTGATCGACATCGGCGACCTCGATCCCGCGCAGATCGCGCCCTATGCCTGCTCGGGGCTCACCACCTATTCCGCGCTGAAGAAGATCGGCCCGGACGTCTACCGTTCGCATCCCGTGGTCATCTTCGGCGCGGGCGGCCTGGGCCTGATGAGCCTGACGCTGATCAAGGCCCTGGGCGGCGCCGGCGCCATCGTCGTCGACATCGACCCGGCCAAGCGCCAGGCCGCGCTGAAAGCCGGCGCGCTCGCCGCCATCGACGGCGCCGCGCCCGATGCCGCGCAGCAGATCATCAAGGCGGCCGGCGGCAAGCCTGTCCAGGCGGCCATCGACCTGGTCGGCGCGCCCGCGACCACCTCGCTCGCCTTCGACTTCCTGACCAAGGGCGGCAAGCTGATCATCGTGGGCCTGTTCGGCGGCGCATCGTCCTGGCCCATCGCGCTGATCCCCATGAAGGCTCTGTCCATCATCGGCAGCTACGTCGGCAACCTGACCGAACTGCAGGAACTGATGGAGCTGGTGCGGGCCGGCAAGGTTCCGCCCATGCCCGTGCATCGCCACGCGCTGGCCGAAGCCGACAGCGTGCTGGCATCGCTGCGGGCCGGCAAGGTCGTGGGCCGCGCGGTGCTGACGGACTGAACTAGACGGGGCGCAGGCGCGGATCGTAGATGAAGCGTTCGCGCCGCACCACCACGATGTGCTCGGCGTCCGGGTGCGCCGGATTGATCAGGAAATTGCAGTCCGGCACACCCCGATAAGGCACGATGGCGCTGGGCAGTTCAAGCAGCGCCGACACGCCGGACTGCACCCAGTTGTCGCCCACGGCCTGCGAGGCTTCGGCGAAAGGCACGGCGTCCCAGAACGGATAATCCTCGTGCAACTGCGTCAGGCTCAGCGCCTGGCGGGCTTCGTGGACGGCGCGCGGCACCGCCAGTTCGATCAGATAGCGGTTGGCCTGCTCGGATGCGCGGGCCGCAAAGTGCACCACCGTTTCCAGCGCCGCCAGCGCCACGCTGGCCGAGGCATAGACCACCGCCGTACCCGGGCTGTTGTAGCGCCCGCCCACGGCCGCGGCGCCCGCCCCGCTCAAATCGTCGGCGCGGTACTTGCCTGCGGTAGTCCCGATACGCCAGATCGAAATGCTGTCGTCCGTCATGCGTAGACGCCCGCCGCGGCGCGCGCCAGCGTGTCCTCGACGATGCGGCTGCTGGCGTCGGATGTCAGCAGGGACAGCGGCTTGACGTTGCCCAGCGCGGGCACCGGCGTGTTCAGCCAGGCGACCGCTTCTTCGTCGCTGCCCAGCACCTGGCGCGCCACCCGCGCCACCCGCGCGACGCGGGCCAGGCGGTCCGATTCGCCCAGCGGCAGCATCAGGCCTTCGCGGCTCCAGCGTGACAGCGACGCCGCCTTGACCTCGGTGATGGCCATGATTTCAGACTTGGGCACCTGCAGGTAGTCGGCGGCGTCGTCGACCATCTGCGCGGGCAGGCCGCGGCGCACGTCGCGCGCCATGTCCACCAGGGGGCTGTCGACCAGGCTGCGGAACAATTGCTTGGCGCGCGCCGCCGCATGGCGCGGCGGACGCTTGGCGGGGTTTTTTTGAAGGGCGGCTACGCTCATGGCCTGGCTCCTGCAAGTCTGGAGGCCGCGGCTGCGGGCCTCCTGGAATTTCCAAATTGAATTCATGATATTCCATTTGGAATTCCCGCCACAAGATCCGTCCCCGACAGCGACACCCCCGGGGTGGAGGCTGGATTTGGGCATATCATAGGCGGCTGTAACACAATAGCTCAGACACTTATAAGGACTGGCGATGACGGACCGGCAGCTGACGATACTCGCGGCGTTGAATCTCATGGTGGCGGTGGGCGCGGGAGCCTTTGGCGCCCATGGCCTCAAGCGCATGCTGACGCCGGAATTGCTGTCCGTCTGGCAGACCGGCGTGCTGTACCACCTGATCCATGCGCTGGGCCTGTTCGTCGTCGCGCTGCTGGGCGCCCGCTACGGTTCGTCCCTGCTGTCCGCGGCTGGCGTGGTGATGTTCGTCGGCATCGTGCTGTTCTGCGGCAGCCTGTATGTGCTGTCCCTGACCGGCACGCATTGGCTGGGCGCCGTCACGCCTTTCGGCGGCGTCGCCTTCCTGGCGTCATGGGCCATGGTCGCGCTGGCGGCCTATCGCGCCCAAGGCTGAACCCTCCCCCCTTCCTTCCCTTTCGGGCGGCCGGAACCGCCGCCCTCCCAGGCTGTAGATGTCCACCTCTTCCGTACTTCCCGCCGCCCAGGCCCAATCCGCCGCAGCAGGCATCGCCTGCGTGGTGGGCGGCATTTTCTTCCTGACCTTGAGCGACGCCAACGCCAAATGGCTCGGCGCCAACTACAACCCGCTGCAGATCCTGTTCCTGCGGGCGCTCATCGCCCTGCCTTTCGTCGCCTCGCTGGCGCTGTGGCTGGGCGGACGCCGGGTCTTGCGTACCGCGCACCCCGGCCTGCACCTGACGCGCGGCGCCATCAACGTCGTCTCGGCCTATTGCTTCTATCTGGGCCTGCGCACGCTGCCGCTGGCCGAGGCCACCGCCATCGCGTTCGCCGCGCCGCTGTTCGTGACGGCGCTGTCGGTGCTGGTCCTGAAAGAACGGGTGGACGGCAAGCGCTGGCTGGCCGTGCTGGCCGGTTTTGCCGGCGTGCTGATCGTGGTGCGGCCGGGGGCCGCAACCTTCCAGGCGGCCACCTTGCTGCCGCTGGTTACCGCCTTGCTTTATGGGGTGATGATGATCACGGCGCGCGGCATCAACCGCAACGAAGGCATGCTGACGACCACGCTCTACATCGTGCTGGGCCAGCTGGTCTGTAGCGCGGTCGCCCTGCCCCTGGTATGGGAGCAGCCCGCGATGGAGGATCTGCCGTACTTCGGCGCCGTCGCGCTGTTCAGCACCCTGGGCCTGGCGCTGATCACCCAGGGATTCCGCATCGGTCCCGCCTCGGTGGTTGCGCCCTTCGACTATACCGGGCTGATCTGGGCCACCATCCTGGGCTGGATCTTCTGGCAAGAGACCCCGGACGCCTATGCCTATCTGGGCGCGCTCTTCATCGCCGGCAGCGGCGTCTACATTGCCTTGCGCGAAGCGCGGGCCAAGTCCAGGACCCGCAAGCCGGCCAAGGCCTGACGCCGGGCTACTCCGTGGGCGGCGGAAAATGCCGCTGCAGCACGCGGGCCACGTTGGGTTCCAGCGCCGCCTCGCACGCCACGGCGGTCAGCGCCGGACACTCGGATGCGAACCACGCCGGCCCGGGACGCCAATGCGTCATCACCGTCACGTACAGGTCCAGCGCCGAAAAGCGCCGGCCCAGCATGTGCGGGGCGCCAGCCTGACGTTCCAGTTCCAGCCAGATCTCCGCCCGCCGCGTGTGCACGCGCTGCCTCAGCAGCTCGGCGGCGGGGCCTGCCGTGGTCCATTGCGGCGGATCATCGCCATAGGTGAACGTGGGATAGATCGCCGCCACCAGCCGGATCAGCAAATTCAGGAATCGGGCGCGCTCAGGCTTATCGGGCGCGGGCGCCAGGCCGGCGTGGGGCGCCACGTCGTTCAGATGCAGGATCATGGCCGCGCTCTCGGTCATGACTTCGCCGTCCGGCAGGACCAGCGTGGGCACCTGCCCCAACGGATTCAATTGCAGCAGCCTGTCGCGTTCGGCGCCGGGCTTGAGGTACGGCAGGTCCGTCAAGGTGTGCGGCACGTTGGCCAGCACCAGCGCCATCTCGACGATGGCGGATCCGCAGCCCGCGGATCCGATCAGCTCATACGGTTTCATGGCGTTCACTCCCCCTGTTCGGCCGGCGCCAGGCGCAGCAACTCTCCCGGCGAGGCGTCCGTCAACACGTACACATAACCGTCCGGTCCTTGCCGCACGTCGCGTATCCGCTGCTTGCGATCCGTCAGCAGCCACTCCTGCGCCACCACGCGGTCGCCGTCCAAGGTCAGGCGGATGAGATTCTGATTGGCCAGCGCGCCGATGAACACGGAATTGCGCCAGGCGGGAAAGCGGTCGGCGCTATAGAAAGCCATGCCGCTGATGGCCGGCGACTTCGGCCACCAGTAGAGCGGCGGCTCCATGCCGGGCAGGTCGGCGCCCTTGGCTTCGGGGATGGGCTGGCCCGAATAGTTGATGCCGTGGGTAGCCAGCGGCCAGCCGTAGTTCTTGCCGCGCTGGACCAGATTGATCTCATCTCCGCCGCGCGGCCCGTGTTCGTTCTCCCAGAGCTGGCCGCTCCAGGGATTGAGCGCCATGCCCTGCGGATTGCGATGCCCGTAGGACCAGATCTCGGGCCGCGCGCCGGCCTGGCCAACGAAGGGATTGTCGGGCGGCACCGAGCCGTCGGCCTTCAGCCGCACCACCTTGCCTTGCAGCTTGTCCAGGTCCTGCGCCGTGGGCCGCTGGTTGTTCTCGCCAAGCGAGATGTACAGATAGCCCTTGCCGTCGAACACCAGCCGCGATCCGTAGTGCAGGCCCGACGACAGCTTCGGTTGCTGGCGGAACAGCACGCGGAAATCCTCCAGCGCAGTACCGTCGGCGGACAGCTTGCCGCGGCCCACGGCGGTGCCGCTCTTCGAACCGTCGGCCTCGGCATAGGACAGGTAGACATAGCGGTCCCGCGCGAAGTCCGGCGACAGCGCCACGTCCAGCAGGCCGCCCTGGCCCTGCGCCGCGACCTTGGGCACGCCGGCCAGCGGCTTGGACAATCCGCCCGGGATGCGCAGCAGCCTGAGGTTGCCGGGACGCTCGGTAATGAGCACGCCGCCTTCGGGCAGAAAAGCCATGGCCCAGGGATGATTGAGCCCGCCCACCACGGCCGTGACGCGGGCCGGGACCGATGCGGGTTCGGGCCCCGGCTGCGCGGACGCGGGCAGCGCCAAGCACAAGGAGAACGACAGGAACAGCGCGCGCGCGATTGCGGCGGGACGTGACGGCATGGGCATCTCCGGCAACGGGTGGCGTACCATATCGGCCAGGAACGGAGATCCCCGTCCTTGCTCTCAGGAGACCCCATCTGATGAAACTGTACTACATGCCCGGCGCGTGCTCGCTCGCTTCCCACATCGTTCTGGAATGGATCGGCAAACCCTATGAAACGCACAAGCTGAGCCGCGACGAGCTCAAGGGTCCGGAGTTCCTGAAGGTCAACCCGCTGGGCGCCGTGCCCGCCCTGGCGCACGACGGCTGGACCGTCACGCAGAACGCGGCGATCCTCGAATACCTGGCTGAACACGCGCCGGAACTGCAGCTGCTGGGCGACGGCTCGCCGCGCTCGCGCGCCGAAGTGCGCCGCTGGCTCGGCTTTATCAACTCGGACATCCACAAGACCTTCTCGATGATCTTCGGCGCGTCGCGTTTCGTCGGCGACGAAGGCGCGCAGAAGGAGCTGGCCGCCTCGGCTTCCGCGCTGCTGACCAAGCTGTTCGCGCAGCTGGACGGGCAGCTCGCCGGCAAGTCCTACCTGACGGGCGACAAGCCCTCCATCGCCGACGCCTACCTGTACGTGGTGCTGCGCTGGGCGCACGCCAAGGAAGTGAAGCTGTCGGGCCTGGACAACCTGGCCGCGTTCTTCAAGCGCATGGAAGCCGACAAGGGCGTCCAGGCCGCGCTCAAGGCCGAAGGCCTGTAAGGCCTCGGCGGGGCTTGCGCCGCCAGCCGCAAGCCCTCAGCTGGAAGCGCCGGGCGCCAGTTCGCGCGGCGCGCCCTCTTCCAGCGTCTTCTTCACTGCCGCCAGAAAGCGCCGCGCCAGCAAGGGCGGCGCGCTCAGATTCGAATGCGTGGCCCAGATATCCACGCTGGCCTGCGGCAATATCGGGCGCAAGACCATGTGCGCGGCCTGGTCCGGCGTCACGCACCAGGCGTCCACCAGCGCCGGCCCCAAGCCCTGTTGCACGAAAGAACAGGCGGTCACGGGCGAATGCACCTCCACCGCCGCCGCGCAGGCCGGCCCCTCGCCGAAGAAGGGCTTGAGCGCACGCGCGAGCGGCGTGCCGCGGGGATAGCCGATCCAGGCCGCGGTGGAGAAATCCTCTGGCCGCACCACCTCGCGCGCCGCCAACGGGTGGCCGGCAGGCAGCGCGCAGACGATAGGCACCCGCGCCAGGCGCACGGACCGCAGATTGGGATGATCGGGGGGCTGCATGGAGATGCCTATGTCCGCCTGGCCCGATAGAAAATACGCAGCCAGCTCGTCAAAGGTCACGCTGCGATAGTCGACGCGCGCGTCCGCATTGCGGCCGCGGAAGCGATCCAGCGCCATCGGAATGAGGCGCTGCCCGAAACTGGCGCTGGCGACGATCTTCAGCATGCCCGCGCCCGACTGGCCCAGGCTGGCAGCCAGGTCGTTCACGCGCTGGATGCCGCCGTAGACCTGCTCCACTTCCGCGTATAGCCGCCGCGCCTCGGCCGTCGGCGACAGCCGGCTCTTCACGCGTTCGAACAGCTTGTAGCCCAAGCGGCTCTCGGTCAGCGCCAGCACGCGGCTGACGGCCGGTTGCGAGACATGCAGCATGCGGCCCGCGCCGCTGATCGATCCAGCCATCATGATGGCGCGGAACACCTCGATCTGGCGCAGGTTCAAAGGCCGTCCGGCGGTGGGTCCGACCTCGTCCGCGTAGGCATGCTCATCCATTTCTTCCCCTGGCAAATCAGCACCAAACCGATAACGCCCGATTATAGGTTTTCGACATTTTTCGATGAGGGCGCGCGCGGATGCGGGGTGTAACCTGCCGGCCTCAACACCACAAAATCAAGGGGAATCCACCATGCGCAGCAAACTCTTCCGCGGCCTTTCCGCGCTGGCGCTCGGCGCCGCCATGTCGGCCGGCGCCACCGCCGGCGCCTATCCGGACAAGCCCATCACCTTCGTGGTGCCGTCGGCCGCCGGCGGCTCGCCCGACGTGCTGTCGCGCCTGATCACGACCCAGCTGGCGCGCGACACCGGCGCCACCGTGGTGGTCGAGAACCGCCCCGGCGCCGCCGGCAACATCGGCATCGCCCTGGTCAAGCGCGCCGCGCCCGACGGCTACACCGTCGGCTACGGCAACATCAACACGCTGGCCGTGAACCGTTCCCTGTTCAAGCGCCTGCCCTACGACGTGGACGCGGACCTGACGCCCGTGGCCCATCTGTTCGACCTGTACAACGCGCTGATCGTGCCGGCCGACTCGCCGATCAAGAGCGTGCAGGACCTGATCGACCGCGCCCGCAAGGAACCCGGCCGCCTGTCCTACGGCGCTTCGGGCGTGGGCACCACCGGCCACATGGGCGGCGAACTCTTCAAGAGCATGGCAAAGGTCAACGTCATGTTCATCCCGTACAACGGCGGCCCCGCCGCCATCCAGGACCTGCTGGGCGGCCGCCTGGACTACCTGTTCGTCAACACCTCGGAAGCGACCCCGCTGGTCAAGAGCGGCAAGGTCCGCGCCATCGGCGTAAGCAGCCTGAAGCGCCTGGCCCTGATGCCCGACGTGCCCACGCTGGACGAAGCTGGCCTGAAGGGCTACGAAACCGTGGCCTGGGGCGGCGTGGTGGCGCCCAAGGGCACGCCGCCGGAAGTGGTGACAACCCTGAACGCCGCCATCCAGAAGGCGCTGCAGGCGCCTGAAGTCCGCACGGGCCTGGCCACGCTGGGCGCCGAACCGGCCAGCGGCTCGCCCGCCGACTTCAAGCAGCTGATCGACCGCGAAACCGCCAAGTGGCAACGGATCATCGACGGCGCCGGCATCGAGAAGCTCGACTGAACATGAGCGCACGCATGCTGCAAGCAGACTTCATCGTGGCGGGCGCCACGCTCGTCGACGGCACCGGCGGACCCGCCCGCCAGGGCGACCTGGCGGTGCATGACGGCCGCATCGCGGCGGTGGGCAACTTCGCCCACCCCGCTGGCGTGCCGGTCATCGACGCCGGCGGCCTGGCCCTGGCGCCCGGATTCATCGACTCCCACACCCACGACGACGGCTACCTGCTGGCGCATCCGGACATGCTGCCCAAGGTCTCGCAGGGCATCACCACCGTGGTCACCGGCAATTGCGGCATCAGCCTGGCCCCCTTGGCCGGGACCGCCATCCCGCAGCCGCTGGACCTGCTGGGTCCGGCCGAACTGTTCCGTTTCAGCAGTTTCCGCGCCTGGATGGACGCGCTGCGCGCCACGCCCGCCGCTGTCAACGTGGCCCCGCTGGTCGGCCACACCACGTTGCGCGTGGCGGTCATGGACGACACCTCGCGCGCCGCCGACGCGGACGAACGCGCCGCGATGCGCGCGCTGCTGCAAGAGGCGCTGGACGCGGGCGCCTTCGGCGTATCCACCGGCACCTTCTATCCGCCGGCCAGCGCCGCGCCCACCGACGAGATCATCGACGTCTGCGCGCCGCTGCGCGGCCGTCCCGGCGTCTACGCCACCCATCTGCGCGACGAGGCAGACCACATCGTGCCGGCCATGGAAGAAGCGCTGCTGATCGGCCGCGAACTCGACTGCCGCGTGGTGTTCTCGCACCACAAGCTGGCCGGCGAGCGCAACCACGGCCGCAGCCGCGAAACCCTGGACCTGATCAGCCGCGCCGCCGCCACCCAGGCGGTGTGCCTGGATTGCCATCCCTACCCCGCCACCTCCACCATGCTGCGGCTGGACCGCGCGCGGCTGGCCAGCCGCACCATGATCACCTGGTCCAAGGGCTACCCCGAAGCCACCGGCCGCGACTTCAGCGAAGTCATGGCGGAACTGGGCTTGGACGACGAAGCCGCTGTCGCACGGCTCGCGCCTGCCGGCGCCATCTACTTCCTGATGGACCCGGCCGACGTCGGCCGCATCTTCTCGCACCCGCTGACCATGGTGGGCTCGGACGGCCTGCCCTTCGATCCGCATCCGCACCCCCGCCAATGGGGCACCTTCACCAACGTGCTGCGCGCCATGGTGCGCGAACAGCGCCTGCTGACGCTGGAAACGGCCATCCACAAAATGACCGGCCTCGCCGCGGACCAATACGGCATCGCCGAGCGCGGCCTGTTGCGGGAGGGGTATCATGCTGATCTGGTGCTGTTCGATCCCGCCACGGTGACAGATGTGGCCACTTTTTCAGCTCCCATTCAGGCAAGCCAGGGCATCCAAGCAGTTTGGGTCAATGGCAGGCAGGTCTGGGACGGGGAACGAACCAGCGCCGAACGCCCGGGCCAGGTCTTGACGCCCGGGACGGCATTACCTCGGAGTAAATAACGTGAACAGCTATTCCCAGGGTTGTTACCTGGGTGTATTGGGCGGCATGGGCCCCATGGCGGGCGCCGCCTTTGCCCTGCGCCTGGCGGCATTGACGCCCGCCGCGATCGACCAGCAGCACATCCCCACGCTGCTGCGCAACGACCCCCGCATTCCCGACCGTTCCAGCGCCTACATGGCCGGCGGCGAGAATCCCCTGCCCTACATGCAGGAAGGCGTGCGCTTTTTGCAGAACGCCGGCGCGCAGCTCATCGCCATTCCGTGCAACACGGCCCACCTCTGGTACGACCAGATCGCCGCGTCCACCGACCTGCCCGTGCTGCACATCATCCAGGCCGTCATCGACGACCTGCGCCGCCTGGGCCTGCCCGCCGGCCGCATCGGCCTGATGGGCACCGCGGCCACGCTCAAGCTGGGCCTCTACCAGCGGCATCTGGAAGCGCAAGGCTACGAGTGCATCGTGCCCGACGACGACGAAGTCGAACGTTACTGCATGGGCTCGATCCGCGCGGTCAAGGCCAACCGCCTGGAGGACGCCTACGCGCCGGCCGCCGAATGCATCGCCCGCCTCAAGGCGCGCGGCGCGGACGCCGTGGTGCTCGGCTGCACCGAACTGCCGCTGGCCGTGCCGCATGCGCTGCGCCCCAGCCTGGGCGTGACGCTGACCGACTCCATCGACGCGCTGGCGCGAGCCGCAATCGCGCACTACCAGGCCGAACAACTGCTGGCGGCCTGAGCCCGCTACTCCTTCCCCGCGCCAAGCAGGCGAAAAAAAAGGCGCATCTTCCGATGCGCCCCAATTTCCCTTCGCGGGGAATCGCAATCAGCCGCCCAGATACGCCTTGCGCACCTGATCGTTGACCAGCAGATTGGCGCCGGTGTCCTGCAACACCACGCGCCCGTTTTCCAGCACATAGCCGCGGTCGGCCACGCCCAGCGCCTTGTTGGCGTTCTGTTCGACCAGAAACACCGTCACGCCCTGCTCGCGGATCTCGCGGATGATGTCGAAGATCTGGGCGATCACCAGCGGGGCCAGGCCCAGCGTCGGCTCGTCCAGGAGCAACAGGCGCGGACGCGTCATCAGCGCGCGGCCGATCGCCAGCATCTGCTGCTCGCCGCCCGACATCAGGCCGGCGCGCTGGCTGGCGCGCTCTTTCAAGCGCGGAAACAGCCCGTACACATGGTCGATGCCCGCCTGGATCTCCTCGCGCTTGGCGAAGAAGCCGCCCATCATCAGGTTCTCGGCCACGGTCAGGTCCTTGAAGACCCGCCGCCCCTCCGGCGAAATGGCGATGCCATTGCGCATGATGTGGTGCGTGTCCTTGTGGGTGATGTCCTCGCCCTCGAACGTGATCGTGCCTTCCTTGGCGCGGGGGTTGCCGCAGACGGTCATCAGCAGCGTCGTCTTGCCCGCGCCGTTGGCGCCGATCAGCGTGACGATCTCGCCCTTGTTGACCTCCACCGACACCCCGTTCAACGCCTGGATGGCGCCGTAGTAGGTATGAATGTTATCCAGCTTAAGCATTACTCTTCCCCCAGGTACGCCTTGATGACGCGCTCGTCGTTGCGCACCTGCTCGGGGGTGCCGGTAGTGATGGGCTTGCCATGCTCCATGACCAGAATGCGGTCGGAGATGCCCATGATCAGGCTCATGTCGTGCTCGATCAGCAGCACCGCGACGCCGAACTCGCGCCGCAACTGGTCGATCAGCGACTGCAGATCGCGCTTTTCCTGAGGATTCAGGCCCGCCGCCGGTTCGTCCAGCATCAGCAGACGCGGCTTGGTGATCATGCAGCGCGCGATCTCCAGGCGGCGCTGGTGGCCGTAGGCCAGGTTGCCGGCCTCGCGGTTGGCGAACTCGCGCAAACCCATGAAATCCAGCCATTGCGCGGCGCGCGCCAGCGCGTCGGTCTCGGATTGGCGATAGGACTTGAGCTTAAGCAGGCCTGGCAAGAGCCGCGACTCCACCTGCGTGTGCTGCGCGACCAGCAGGTTTTCCAGCACGGTCAGCTGCTTGAACAGGCGCACGTTCTGGAAGGTACGCACCAGCCCGTGGCGCGCCACCTTGTGGCTGGGCAAACCGGTGATGGCCTTGCCGTCCATGGTGATGTCGCCCGCCGTCGGCGCATAGAAGCCGCCCACGCAGTTGAACACGGTGGTCTTGCCTGCCCCATTGGGGCCGATGATGGCGAACACCTCGTCGGATTTGACTTCGAACGCCACGCTGTCCACGGCCAGCAGGCCGCCGAACCGCATGGTGAGTCCGGATACTTTCAGCAATGCCTCGCTCATTTAGCCAACTCCACATGGGGACGCTTCATGGGCAACAACCCCTGCGGACGCCACATCATCATCAATACCATCACCAGGCCGAACATCAGCATCCGGTACTCGGCGAACTCGCGCGCCACTTCCGGCAACACCGTCAGCAGCACCGCGGCCAGGATCACGCCCACCTGCGAGCCCATGCCGCCCAGCACCACGATGGCCAGGATCAGCGCGGATTCGATGAAGGTGAAGGACTCCGGATTCACCATGCCCTGGCGCGCCGCGAAGAACGCGCCGCCGAAACCGGCGAACATGGCGCCCAGCGTGAACGCGGACAGCTTGATCCGCGTGGGATTCAGCCCCAGCGAACGGCAGGCGATCTCGTCCTCGCGCAGCGCTTCCCAGGCCCGGCCGACCGGCATGCGGATCAGCCGCGTCGACACGAACAGCGTGACCAGCGCCAGCAACAACGCCATCAGGTACAGGTACACCACCATGTCCTGGTTCTGGAAGTTCCAGCCCATGAATTCATGGAACGTGGTGCCGCCTTCCGTGCTGGCGCGGCGCGTCATTTCCAGGCCGAACACCGTCGGCTTGGGGATGCCCGAGATGCCGTCCGGACCGCCGGTCAGCGTGTTCAGGTTGATCAGCAAGAGGCGGATCATTTCACCGAAGCCCAGCGTCACGATGGCGAGGTAGTCGCCGCGCAATCGCAATACCGGAAAGCCCAGGATGAAGCCGAACAGCGCGGCCATGGCGCCCGAGAACGGCAGCGCTTCCCAGAAGCTCCAGCCGCCCCAGTGGTACAGCAAGGCGTAGGTATAGGCGCCGACGGCGTAGAAGCCTACGAAGCCCAGATCCAGCAGGCCGGCGAAACCCACGACGATGTTCAGGCCCAGGCCCAGCATCACGTAGATCAGCACCAGCGTGGCGATGTCCACCGAACTGCGTCCGGCGAAGAACGGCCACACCACCGCTATCGCCAACAGCAACAACGCGAGCGGCTTGTGGGTCTTGACAGGCGCCGCCGGCAAGGTCGGCAGGCTCGTCTTGAGCTTCTGGAACGGCTTGGCGATCCAGGGGCGCAGCAGCTGGAACACGAACACGATCGCGGCGGCAATCGCCACCAGCGACCAGTTCGATTCCATCGTGGTGCGGGCGCCCTGGCGGATCAACTGCAGGCCGAAGACGGGGGTGACGATGACTGCCGTCAGCACGGCCGCCATCGTGGCGTTTTTCAGATTGTTGTTCGACATCAGACTTTTTCCACCTCAGGTTTGCCCAACAGCCCGGTGGGACGGAACAGCAGGATCAGGATCAGCAGCGAGAACGCCACGATGTCCTTGTACTGTGAGGAGATGTAGGCAGCCGCGAAGGTCTCGGCCAGCCCCAGCAGCACGCCGCCCAGCATGGCGCCGGGGATGCTGCCGATGCCGCCCAGCACTGCCGCGGTAAAGGCCTTGATGCCGGCTAGGAAGCCGATGAAGGGATTGAGCTTGCCGATGGTGATGGCGATCAGCACGCCGCCCACCGCCGCCAGGATCGCGCCCATCACGAAGGTGAACGAGATCACGCGGTTGGTGTCGATGCCCAGCAGGTTCGCCATGTGCATGTCCTGCGAGCAGGCGCGCGAGGCGCGGCCCATGCGGGAATACTTGATGAACAGCGTCAGCCCGATCATCAGCACCACCGTGACCACGATGATCATGATGCGCGAATACGGCACCGTCACGTCGAAATCGGAGCCCATGTGGAACTGCACGGCGCCCGACACCAGCGATGGCACGGCCATGTCGCGCGCGCCCTGGCCCAGGGCCACCCAGTTCTGCAGGAAGATCGACATGCCGATGGCCGAGATCAGCGCCACCAGGCGGGGACTGCCGCGCACCGGCCTGTAGGCGACGCGCTCGACGCTAAAGCCGTAGATGCCCGTGACCACGATGGCCACGACCAGCATGGCCGCGATGATGAACGGTATCGGCAAGCCGCTATTGGTGCCGATGGCCGTCAAGGTGACCAGGCCGACATAGGCGCCGATCATATAGATTTCGCCGTGAGCGAAGTTGATCATACCGATGATGCCGTAGACCATTGTGTAGCCGATGGCAATCAACGCATAGATCGCGCCCAGAGACAATCCGTTGAAGAATTGCTGGGTAAGTTGGGGTATGAGGTCAGACATTATTTCTCTTGCTCCAAATGGTTCCGGCCCCGGTGGAGAGACCCGGAGCCGGAAACCTGGGCGTATTTTATAAGGGCCTGGCATCTGCGCCCGCCGGCCGCACAGCGCTTTTGGCGCATCGCTACGCGGATTACGGCAGAACGAGGACGACAGGCCCTACACGCCGGCGACGCCGGCGGGATCGCGAGTTTACAGCTGGGTCTTCTTGCCGTCCTTATCCCATTTATAGACGGCGAACTCGAAGTTCTTCAGGTCGCCCTTGGCGTCGTACTCGACCTTGCCGATGCCGGTGTTGAAAGTGGTCTTGTGCATATAGTCGGCCACCTTGGCGGGGTCTTCGCCCACCGCGTTGATGCTGTCGGCCAGGATCTGCACGGCGGCGTACGCCGGCATCTGGAAGGCGCCGTCCGGATCGCGCTTGGCGTCCTTGAAGGCCTTCACGATGCTCTCGTTGCCGGGCAGCTTGGTGAAGTCGGCCGGCAGCGTGACCAGCAGGCCGTCGATGGCCGGGCCGGCGATCGCCACCAGATCCTGGTTGGCGGTGCCTTCCGGACCCATGAACTGGACCTTCAGGCCTTGTTCGCGCGATTGGCGCAGCAACAGACCCAGCTCGGGGTGGTAGCCGCCGAAATAGACGAGGTCCACGCCAGCCGACTTGAGCTTGGTGATGATGGCCGAGTAATCGCTGTCGCCGACGTTGATGCCTTCGAACATGGCGACGTTCACGCCTTCCTTGCCCAGCGAATCGCGGACCTGGGTGGCCACGCCCGAACCGTAGGTCTGCTTGTCATGCAGCACGGCGACCTTCTTCGGCTTCAGGGTCTTGGCGATGTAGTTGGCGGCGTACGGACCTTGCTGGTCGTCGCGGCCGATGGTGCGGAAGAAGTAATGCGGCTTGATCGTGTCGGTGACCAGCGGCGAGGTCGCGCCCGGGGTGATGCCGACGATGCCCTCTTCCTCGTAGACCTTGACGGCAGCCACGGTCACGCCCGAGCACGCATGGGCCACGGCGAACTTGGCGCCGGAGTTGACCACGCGGTTGGCGGCCGGCACGGCCTGCTTGGGTTCGCAGCCGTCATCGATGAGGATGGGTTCGAGCTTCTTGCCCTTGACGCCGCCCTTGGCGTTGATGGTCTCGATCGCGGTCAATGCGCCGGCCTGGATCTGGTCGCCGTATTGCGTATTGGGGCCGGTCATGGGCTGGGGAATGCCGATCTTGATCGTGTCGGCGGCGTGCGCGGCGCCAGCCAAGGCAAGTGCCCCAAGCGCCATGGCTACCGGGGTAAGGCGATTCAGAAACTTCATGCGGAGTTCTCCAGCGAGGTTTTGAGCGGCTCTGTCCGACGCGGTTTATCGGTTGGGTAATCCGTTAATCCTCGTCGCCCGTCGCCGGCTTCTTGGGCAAAAACACGGTGTGGCCGGTATTCTGGAAGCAAGCCGCCATACTGTCACTGCGTGTAATCCCCAATATTTTGGCGCGCACCTTTAATCGTGACGGATAGCCGGGGCAAACCCATGAAATCGTTGGAGAATCCGCAAGAAAATCGTATTTATCATCTGGCGCGCCATCCGAAATTGTGCTTTGGGATATATATAGCCGCCGATTAATACGCTGTTTAAAGACGCATTTAAATACAGTGCTTACGCAGGACTTACGAATAATAATTAACGTGCGTAGTTATTCACTGGATTAAAGCCCGGGGCGGCCTGAAGACCACAGGCGCCCCGCCGCATGCTCAGGCATTGGCCGGCTTGGCCAGATTCCACATCAGCGCCCGGAAAGGCGCCAGCATGCTGATATTGACCGCGAGCTTGATCGCCAGGTCGCCCATCATCCAGGTCATCCAGGGCGCGCCGGTAGCCGCGAAAGCCACGCTGAAGAACACGGCCGTGTCCAGGATGGCCCCAAGCACGCCCGACACCAAGGGCGCGCGCCACCAGCGCTGGTCGCGCAATCGGTCGAACACCTGGATGTCGACCAGTTGCGCGCAGATATAGGCCAGGCCCGAAGCCAGCGCGATGCGCGGCGAGGCCACCCATACCGACACGACCAGGGCGGCGGCAAAACCGAACCAGACCACTCGGCGCGCGGCCGCCGGGCCGAAACGGCGATTCAGCACGTCCGTGACCAGGAAGGCGACCGGATAGGACAGCCCGCCCCAGGTCAGCCAGTCATTCAGCGGCACCTGCACCAGGATGTTCGAACCGACCACCACCACCAGCATGCACAGCACGGCGATGGCGAATTGCGGCCGGCTCATGAGCGCAAAGCGCCGGGAGCCCGCGCTCCCGTCCGCGGCCGTCATTTGCCGAACTCCTCCGCCAGCTCGCGCGAGCGTTGGGCGGCGGCCGCCATGGCGTCTTCGACGATGCCGGCAAACCCGGCCGCGCCGAACGCATTGAGCGCCGCGGCCGTGGTGCCGCCCTTGGACGTCACACGTTCGCGCAGCGTGGCCAGCGGTTCAGAAGACTCGGCGGCAAGGCGCGTCGCCCCAGCCAGCGTGCCCAACGCCAATTGCTTGGCTTGCTCGGCCGTCAGGCCGACCTTCTGCCCGCCGGCCACCAGCGCTTCCAGGAACAGGAACACATACGCCGGGCCGCTGCCCGACAACGCGGTCACGCCATCGAGCGCGGCGTCGTCGGCGACCCACACCACGTCGCCCACGCTGGACAGCAATCGGGCCGCCAGGTCGCGGTCGGCTGCGTCCACCCCATCCAGGGCCGCCAGGCCGGTGATGCCGGCGCCCACCAGGGCCGGCGTGTTCGGCATGCAGCGCACCAGGCGCTTGAACGGCGCGTCGGGCGTGCCTAGCCAGGCGGCCAGCGTATCGGCGCGGATGCCGGCCGCCACGCTTACCACCAAAGTGTCTTCACGCAACCATTGACGCGTGGAAGCCACAACGTCCTTCATGTTCTGTGGCTTGACAGCGAACACCCAGACCCGGCACCGCGCCAGGGCCTCGCCCGGAGCCGTCGCGGTGGTCATGCCGCGAGCCTGCCAGGCGGCATGCGAATCCTGGTTTATGTCAATGACATGTATGTTGCCGGCGGCGCATACTTTGCCGGCCAGGCCGGAGGCCAGCGCAGCGGCCATATTGCCGCCACCGATGAACGCAATCGAAAGTTCGTTTTTCATAGGGGCCGATTGTAAACGGGAGTTCTCGTTGGGAAAAAAAAGAAAAATGTTCGTTCGCGCCTAAAACGCGCAATTTGACAGGCGTTTGGAGTGATGTGAAAGTCACGGTTTTGTCACAAACAATTCATAAGGTGTCGTGTTTTCTGCGCCCGGACAACCCGGTCGCGTCACGCCCAACTGGAGGAACCTCTCTATGCGATCCCACCGTATTGCCTTAACCTTTGCCGCCATCATGACGGCTTTCGCAGGCGCCTCCGCGCATGCCGCCACCGAGATCCAATTCTGGCACTCGATGGAAGGCGCGCTGGGCGACCGCGTGAACGGCCTGGTCGACGAATTCAACAAAAAGAACCCCGACTACCAAGTCAAGGCAGTCTACAAGGGCAACTACGGTGAATCCATGAACGCCGGCATCGCCGCGTTCCGCGCCGGCAACGCCCCGGACATCCTCCAGGTGTTCGAAGTCGGCACCGCCACCATGATGTACGCCAAGGGCGCCATCAAGCCGGTCCAGCAGATGTCGGAAGAAGTCGGCAACCCGATCGATCCGAAGGAATTCATCGGCGCCGTGGCCGGCTACTACTCGTCGGCCGACGGCAAGCTGGTGTCGATGCCCTTCAACAGCTCGACCGTGGTGTTCTACTACAACAAGGACGCCTTCAAGAAGGCCGGCCTGGACGCCGACAAGCCGCCCAAGACCTGGGAAGAGCTGGCTGCCGCCGGCCAGAAGCTGAAGGCCGCCGGCCAGGAATGCGGCTACACCACCTCCTGGCCGTCGTGGGTCCAGCTGGAAACGTTCTCGGCCTGGCATAACGTGCCGTACGCCACCAAGGACAACGGTTTCGGCGGCCTGGACGCCCGCATCGCCATCAACACCCCGCTGCACGTGCGCCACCTGGAAAACCTGGCCAAGCTGGGCAAGGAAGGCATCTTCATGTACGGCGGCCGCGGCGACGAGCCGAACTCGCTGTTCATCAGCGGCAAGTGCGCCATGATCACCGGCTCGTCCGGCCTGCGCGCCAACATCGCCAAAAACGCCAAGTTCGAATTCGGCACCTCGACCCTGCCCTACTACGCCGACGTGCAAGGCGCGCCGCAGAACACCATCATCGGCGGCGCTTCGCTGTGGGTCTTCGCCAACAAGAAGCCGGAAACCTATAAGGGCGTGACCGCGTTCTTCAAGTTCCTGGCCAGCCCGGAAATCGCCGCCCGCTGGCACCAGCAGACCGGCTACGTGCCTGTCACCAAGGCCGCTTACGAGCTGACCAAGAAGGACGGCTTCTACGACAAGAACCCGGGCACCGAAGTCGGCGTCAAGCAGCTGAACGTCGAAACCACCGCGCAATCGCGCGGCCTGCGCCTGGGCTTCCTGCCGCAGATCCGTGAAATCGAAGACGCCGAAATCGAACGCATCGTTTCGGGCAAGGTCAGCGCCAAGGACGGCGCCGACAACATCGTCAAGCGCGGCAACGAACTGCTGGAAAAATTCGAGAAGAGTGTAAAGTAACGCCCTTCCGCGACGTCAGCCCAGTCCTGTCAATCGGTATTTTCCATGCCATAACAAGGACTTGGGCTGTTTTGCACCAGGCAGTACAAGGCTTAAGGCCCTGGGGTTTTTAGGGCTTTAAGCCTGTCGCATTTTACGAAGGCGGTTTCAGGCGGCGGTTACTCCAACCGCCGCTTTTCTGTACCTTGGGTTCCCCCTATGGAAAAACGTGTTGTATTCGGGCACAAGACCTTGCCCTATCTGCTGCTCCTGCCGCAGATCATCATTACCGTGGTCTTCTTCTTCCTGCCGGCCGGCCAGGCCATGTGGCAATCGCTGCGGCTGGAAGATGCATTCGGCTTGTCCTCCGAGTTCGTCGGACTGGACAACTTCATGGAACTGTTCTCGCAACAGGCCTACCTGGATTCCTTCCGCGTCACCGCCGTGTTCTCGATCCTCGTGGCGGTGGTCGGGCTGGGCGTGTCCTTGCTGCTGGCCGTCATGGCAGATCGCGTCATCCGCGGCGCCGGGCTCTACAAGACACTGCTGATCTGGCCCTATGCCGTGGCGCCCGCCGTCGTCGGCGTGCTGTGGCTGTTCCTGTTTTCGCCTTCCGTCGGCATCCTGGCCGTGGCCCTGCGGCATGCCGGCGTCGACTGGAATCCGCGCCTGGACGGCAACCAGGCCATGACCCTGGTGCTGATCGCCGCGGTATGGAAGCAGGTGTCGTACAACTTCCTGTTCTTCCTGGCCGGCCTGCAATCGATTCCGCGCTCGCTCATCGAAGCCGCCGCGATCGACGGCGCCAGCCCGTCGCGCCGCTTCTGGAGCATCGTGTTCCCGCTGCTCTCGCCCACCACGTTCTTCCTGCTGGTGGTCAACATCATCTATGCCTTCTTCGACACCTTCGCCGTGGTGGACACCACCACGCAGGGCGGTCCGGGCACGTCGACCTCCATCCTGGTCTACAAGGTGTACAGCGACGGCTTCCGCGGCCTGGACCTCGGTTCGTCCGCGGCGCAGTCGGTGGTGCTGATGTTCATTGTGATTGCCTTGACGGTCGTGCAGTTCCGCTACGTCGACCGCAAAGTGCAGTATTGATTTTGTCCGAGGCTATAAACAATGGTTGAACGCCGTCCCTGGCTGGATATTCTGGCCCACGTCATCCTGCTTTGCGGCGTGGCGATGGTGGCATTTCCGCTCTATGTCACTTTCGTCGCGTCCACCCAGACCGCGCAGGAAGTGGCGTCCGCGCCGATGTCCCTCATCCCCGGCAAGCATTTCGTCGACAACTACATGCAGGCGCTGTTCGGCGGTTCGTCCGGCGGTTCGTCGGGCGCGCCCGTGGGCCGCATGATGTACGTCAGCCTGATCATGGCGCTGGCGATTTCCATCGGCAAGATCGCCATCTCGCTGCTGTCGGCCTTCGCGGTGGTGTACTTCCGCTTCCCCGGCCGCATGTTCTTCTTCTGGATGATCTTCGTCACCCTGATGCTGCCCGTCGAAGTCCGCATCGCGCCCACCTACAAGGTCGTGGCCGACCTCGGCCTGCTCAACAGCTACGCCGGCCTGACCCTGCCGCTGATCGCCTCGGCGACCGCGACCTTCCTGTTCCGCCAGTTCTTCCTGACGGTGCCTGACGAGCTGATCGAGGCCGCGCGCATCGACGGCGCGGGTCCGGTGCGCTTCTTCCGCGACGTGCTGCTGCCCTTGTCCAAGACCAGCATCGCCGCGCTGTTCGTGATCCAGTTCATCTACGGCTGGAACCAATACCTGTGGCCGCTGCTCGTGACCACGCAGGAAGACATGTACCCCGTCGTCATCGGCATCAAGCGGATGATCAGCGGCGGCGACAGCGTGACCGAATGGAACATCACCATGGCTACCGCCATGCTCGCGATGATCCCGCCGGCGCTGGTCGTCATCCTGATGCAGAAATGGTTCGTCAAGGGTCTGGTCGACACTGAAAAATGACCCCCACGCCGCGCCTTCGGCTTGCTGCCCCCCAGGGGGGCGTTTTCATCTTGAGACGGCTCGGCGATGAAAAGGTGCCCCCTGCCCGCCCTCGCCCACCCGAACACGACTCCGAACACGAATAACTCATGGCTACTCTCAGCTTCCGTAACGTCAAGAAAACCTACGCCGGCAATGTGCCGGTCATCCATGGCATCGACATGGACGTCAAGGACGGCGAATTCATCGTCATCGTCGGCCCGTCGGGCTGCGGCAAATCCACGCTGATGCGCATGGTCGCCGGCCTGGAAACCGTCACCAGCGGCGAAATCCTCATTGACGACAAGGTCGTCAACAACCTGGAACCCGCCGAGCGCGACATCGCGATGGTGTTCCAGAACTACGCGCTCTACCCGCACATGACCGTGTTCGAGAACATGGCCTACGGCTTGAAGATCCGCAAGTTCTCCAAGGACGAGATCAAGAAGCGCGTGGATGTGGCCGCGCAGATCCTGGAACTCGGCCACCTGCTGGACCGCCGCCCGCGCGCGTTGTCCGGCGGACAACGCCAGCGCGTGGCCATGGGCCGCGCCATCGTGCGCGAACCCAAGGTGTTCCTGTTCGACGAACCGCTGTCGAACCTGGACGCCAAGCTGCGGGTGGCGATGCGCCTGGAAATCATGAAGCTGCATCGCCGCCTGGGCACCACCAGCCTGTACGTGACCCACGACCAGGTCGAAGCCATGACGCTGGCCCACCGCATGATCGTCATGTACCAGGGTGTGCCTGAACAGATCGGCACGCCGATGGAAGTATTCGAAAAGCCCGCCTCGACCTTCGTCGCCGGCTTCATCGGTTCGCCGCCGATGAACCTGATGGAAGTGAACGTGGCCGGCGACGGCACGGTGCAGACGCTGGACGGCATCGCGCTGGATATCTCGCCGCTGCAGGTGCCCTCCCAGGTGCGCGGCCGCAAGATCATCATGGGCATGCGTCCCGAGCACATGCTGCTGAACACCCAGGGCGTGCCGGCCGAAGTCGAAATGGTCGAAACGCTGGGCTCCGAACAGCTGGTCCACAGCCGCTGCGGCAAGAACATGCTGGTCGTGCGTTGCACCACGCGCCAGCTGTCCGAGTCCTCGGCCAAGGTCGGCGACCGCGTCAACCTGGGCCCGGACGGCCGCCATCCGCTGCATTGGTTCGAGGCCGACAGCGGCCGCCGCGTGCAAGGCCTGTAAACCATCCCTGGCCGGAAGCCGGCGGCAATGCCCGCCCGCTTCCGCCTAGCCCGCTCCCGTCCGGGAACGGGCTTTTCCCCCGATCAATACGAGTACGTCATCATGGTGCCGATGGAGTACTGCGCACGGTCCCGCACGATGGGACTGTCCGCCGCGTCGCCATACAGGCGCCGGGCTTCCGCCGCCGTGGTCCACGACCAGGACTTGGAGAGCGGCACGGTCCACGTCGCGCCCAGGCCCACGCTTTCCAGGCCGCCCTTGGGCGTGTACTTGCGATAGCCCGAGTTCGCCGACTGCTTGCCGCTCACGCCATACCAGGTGCGCATGTAGTTGCCGTCGCCGAAGGTGCCGGACAAGGCCAGCGAGATCGCTCCAGCGCTGCCTTCGTACACGGTGGTGCTGGCTCCCAGGTTGAACATCGTGTAGGCGCTGCCCACGTCCCGGTCATCGCCCTTCTTGAAGGCATGCGCGATCGTGGCCGACAAGGTCACCGGGCCCAGCGTGGTTTCGGCATCCATGCCGATCTGCGCACGGCTCTTGATGTCGCCCATGCCGCGCAACTTGTCCGAGCCCTGGTAGCCCTTCTTGTGGTCCTTGCGCGCCGCGCTGGGCTGCAGATAGAAGCTGAATGTGCTGTTCAGCGCGTGCGTCTCCCAGCCGAGGCCGCGGTCGGTACCGAGGAAGAAGCCGCCCGGACTGCGCACGCCTGCGCCGAAGATCGGCGTCGCGGAGTACTCGTCGCTGCCGCTGTAGCGCGGCGCGTAGCCTGCGCCCAGCGTGCCGTAGAACAGCCATTCGTCCGCCGGTCCCTCCCCGGTCGCCACCGTCAACCCGCGCGAGCTGGCCCCGCGCTGGCCGTAGACGGAACTGTTCGCAGCGTCATCGGCCAGGGACAGTCCCGGGACTAAAGCCAGCAGACACGCGACGCCGGCGCCGCGTTTAAACAGGGTGGAACGGATTTTTCGCTTCATAACAGCTTCCAAGAAACGAGGTTGAGGGGGGATAAAACCGGGGAGCCGGGAACGGCCCGATCTATTGGGCGATTGCGCCCTGCTTGGCCTGGCGCATCAGCGCCATCGCCATCGTCGACACCGAGGCCACCAACGGCTCGCTCGTGTCGGAATTGCTCATGACCAGCACGGCGAGCTTGTCGCGCGGCGCCAGCACCAGGCGCGAATGGAAGGCTTCGGTGGCGCCGCTATGCAGGCGCAATGGCGTGCCGGCGATATCGTCGCCACAGGGCGCTGCCAGCCAGGACAAGGCCAGGCGGCACTCCAGCGCCAAGCCGCCTTCCACCGTTTCCATGTCGAGCACGGCGCGGGCCGAGTCGGCATTGAGTATCCGGCGCCCTTCGTAGACGCCGTCGGCGAACAACATGCTGGAGAAGCGCGCCATCTCCGAGGTGCTGAGCCACAGGCCGTCGGCCGCTTCGTTGGGCTGGGGCGCCTCGGTCCAGGGCGCGCCGCGACGGTAGCCCGAGGCGCGCAATTCGAGCATGCGCGGGTCGGGATGGAACCCGGCGCGCGGCATGTTGAGCGGCTGCAGGATGGTGCGGCGCACGTAGGTGTCGAACGGTTCGCTCGCCACGTGCGCGACCATGTCGCCCAACAGGGCGTAGGCCATGTCCGCGCGTGCGCGTCCCATGGTGTCTTCCAAAGATCCAGGGTACACCGCCAGCAGATTGCGGGCGGTGAAGGGATGCGTGCCCAGCCATTGCATGGCGCCGCGGCGCGGTTGGATGTCCCAATCGGGCAGCGCCTGCGAGGCGGGCTGGTCCAGCGCCAGGCGTCCGTCGTCGGCAGCGCGCAGCACGCCCGCGGCCGTGACGATCTTGGTGATGGTCCCTACGCGATACAGCGTGTCGCTGGTGGCGCTGCGGTGGCGCAGCGGGTCCGCGTAGCCGAAGCCCGTGCTCCACACCACGCGCTGGTCGTCGACGATGGCGATCGACAGGCCCGGCACGCCGGAGGCGTCCATGTCATAGGGGATGCGCTGGGCCAGATAACCCACCACCGCCTTGTAGTCGCCCTGGGCGATCGGAGGCGGCGCTTCGGGAGGCACGCCCTGGCAACCGCCCGCGGCGACCAGCAACATACCTACGGCAACCAGGCGGCTGAGGGAAAACATGGCTAGCGGCAAGACCTCTGAAGAGAACTGCCGTCATGCTATCCAGGCGCCTGCCCGCGATCTTTCCCGCTTTGTATGGAGTTTGTGAAGATTGCGGCGGCGGATTGTGAAGTTTGTTTACGTTGTGCCGCGCCGCGGCCGCCAGCCTTCAGGCGGTCTTCCAGGCAATCACGAAACGCGCGCCGCCCAGGGGGCTGTCGCTCGCCTGCACGGTCCCGTTGTGCCAGCGAGCCACCCGGCTCACGATGGCCAGGCCCAGCCCGACTCCGCCCGTCCCGCGGTCGCGGCTTTCGTCCAGGCGGATGAAGGGTTCGAAAATGCGCTCGCGGTCGGCTCGCGGGATGCCTGGGCCGTCGTCGTCCACGATCAGCACGTACTCGCGCGCGCCCGGACTGATCAAGCTGACCTGCACCTGCCTGCCAGCATGCCGGATGGCGTTCTGCAGCAGGTTGAGCAAGGCACGCGTCATGTAGCGTTGGTGCAGGTGCACCTCGGGCACCTGGCACAGCGCCACTTCGCAGCGCACGCCCGACACGCCGGCCTCGAAGCCGGCATGCTGCACCACCGAATCCAGCCAGCCGCGCGCGTCCTGCGGTTGCAGCGCCACGCCGTCGCCCTTGTGCTCCAGGCGGGCGTACATCAGCAATTCCGAGGCCATGGCGTCCAGCTCGGCCACGTCGCTCTTCATTTCCTCGACCAATCGCCTGCGCGCGGCGGGGTCGTCCTCGCGGTCCATCATGTCCAGTTCGAACGACAGACGCGCGATCGGCGTGCGCAACTCGTGCGACACGGCATTGGTCAGGTCGCGCTGGTTGCCTACCAAGGCGCTGATGCGGTCGGACATCTGGTTGAAGGTGTCGCCCAGGTTGCGAATGCTGGAATGGCGCGACAGGCGCGCCCGGGCTTGCAGGTCGCCCTGCCCCATGCGCAAGGCGGCGGTCTTCAGCGCTTCCAGGTCGCGCCAGATGGGCAGCGCCCACACCAGCATGAAGGCGCACAGCAACAGGCCCAGGGCGGAATACACCGCGGCCATCAGCCAGGGGGCGATGGATGGTTCCGGCGGCAGCTTGACCTCCAGCCATTGCCTGCCCGGACCGGGAATCGCCGCCACGAAGGTCTGCTGCTTGTCGCGCACGAAGAAGCTGCCGGACTCCACCATGGCGCGTTCGTCCTCGGTGGCGCCATAGCTGTCGGCGTCGACCACCCTGAGGGCCAGGCCGTAGTGCGGCGCCAGCGCGTCGCGCACGTGCGCCTCGCGCTCGGCGGGCAGTACGCGGCTCAGTTCCTGCACCAGGCTGTGGATCTGGCCACGCACCGCTTCGCGCGTGTAGGCATCGCTGACGGGTTCGAAGAAGTAGTTGGCGGACCGGTCCACCACTTCGTTGGAAATGACGAAGCCCACCGCCAGCACCACGAACAGCCGCAGGACAAACTTAAGCATCACCGCCCTCGTGCGCCTTGGGCGAGAACAGATAGCCCTTGCCCCACACGGTCTTGATGCGCGCCGGATCGCGCGGGTCGTCATCCAGCTTGCGCCGCAGCTTGCTGACGCAGACGTCCACGCTGCGGTCCAGGCCGTTGAATTCGATGCCGCGCACCGCGTTGAGCAGGTCGTCGCGGGTCAGCACCTGGCCGGCCTGGCTGGCCAGCGCCCAGAGCATCTCGAACTCCATCGTGGTCAGGTCCACTTCGGAGCCGGCATGGACCACGGCGCGCGTACGACGATCTATCACCAGAGGGCCGAACTCCAGGCGCTCCGGCGGCTCGTCCAGCTGACTATGCCGGCGCAGCAACGCGCGCACCCGCGCCAGCAGCACACGGGGCTCCACGGGCTTGATGACATAGTCGTCCGCGCCCGATTCCAGGCCCAGGATCTGGTCCAGGTCGTCCTCGCGGGCCGTCAGCATCAGGATGGGCGCGGACGAGAACGCGCGCAGATCGCGGCACACCTGCAGGCCATCGCGGCCAGGCAGCATCAGGTCCAGGATGGTGATGGCCGGGTCATGCCTGCGGAATGCCTCCACCGCGTGATCGCCGCGGTAGGCCTGGGCAACATGGAAACCGTGCTGCTCCAGGAACTGCGCAATCAGGCGCGATAGTTTCGGATCGTCTTCGACTAACAAGGCCTTGGTCATGGTGTCCAGACAGAAAAAGTGAGGTCGATGGCGCCGCATTCTACGCAAATGCGGCGGGCGCGCGTTCGACCGGAACGCGCCGCGCCGGTTCCCGGTTCGTCGGAGGAACAAAAAAACCGGGCCGGAAGACTGTCGCTTCCGGCCCGGTTTCCTGCGGAACCGCTAGTGGCTCCGCCGGCGTCGCGGGCCGGCGGCCCGCGCATGGACTTACTTGTAGACGGTCTTGGAACCGTCCTTGTGCCAGGTGAACACGTCGAACTGGAAGTTCGTCAGGTCGCCCTGCTTGTTCCAGGACACCTTGCCGATCGGCGTATCGAAGGAGTTGGCGTGCAGGTACTTGGCGACCTTGGTCGGGTCGTCGCTGCCCGCGCCCTTGATGCCGTCCGCGATGACCTGGGTGGCCGTGTAGGCGGTCATCTGGAAGGCGCCGCTGGCGTTGCGCTTCTTGGCTTCGAAGGCCTTGACGATGTCGGCGTTGGCGGCGTTCTGGGTGAAGTCGGCCGGCAGCGTCAACAGCATGCCTTCGACGGCGTCGCCGGCGATGGCGTTGATGTCGGGGTTGCCCGTGCCTTCCGGACCCATCCACTTGGCCTTCACGCCCTGTTCGGCCGCCTGGCGCAGCAGCAGGCCCATTTCAGGGTGGTAGCCGCCGTAGTAGACGAAGTCCACGCCCTGGCTCTTCAGCTTGGTGATGACGGCCGAGTAGTCGCTGTCGCCGGCGTTGATGCCTTCGAACACGGCGACGGCCACGCCGCCTTTCTCCAGGTCGTTCTTGACCGCGGTGGCGATGCCCTGGCCGTAGGACTGCTTGTCATGCAGCACGGCGACCTTCTTGGGCTTGATTTTTTCCAGGATGAACTTGGCGGCGGCAGGACCTTGCTGGTCGTCGCGGCCGATGGTGCGGAAAATGAACTCGTAGTTCTTGCCGTCGGTCAGCGCCGGCGACGTGGCCGACGGCGTGACCATGACCACGCCTTCGTTGTTGTAGATGTCGGCGGCGGCGATGGTGGCGCCCGAGCACACGTGGCCCACGACGAAACCGATCTTGCTGTTGACCACGCGGTTGGCGGCGACCGGGCCTTGCTTGGGTTCGCAGCCGTCGTCGATCACGACCGTTTCCAGCTTCTTGCCGTTGATGCCGCCGGCGGCGTTGATGCGCTCGACCGCGGTATCGACCCCTTCACGGACCATATCGCCATACTGCGTGACCGCGCCGGTGGTGGGGCCGACCACGCCGATCTTGATGGTTTGCGCTTGCGCTCCCGAGGCAAACGCCAGACCGGCTGCGACGCCCAGCGCTGCAATGACCGGGGTCAGACGAAATACTGGCTTCATGTGTGGACTCCTCTAATGATTTGTAATCGTTAGTTTTTGCACCGGGTCGGACGCCGGATCATCTCCAGGCCATGCATGCCTGCTGGACTGCCCTTTGCAGGGGTTTCGGCCCTGGTCACGCCCGGTTGCATTGCGATTGCACGGCAAGCATACACTGAAAAATAGCCCTTCTCAGGCCAGTTTCGGACCACTTTGACACCCGTCCGATTATTGCGCTGCGGCATTGTTCGCGGGCTGCCCTTATGCCCGCTGGCGTATATGCAAAAGACGATTTATTCGTTTGCGTTACTAAGGCCGCCCGGCATCATGGCCGCCATGAGACTCCAACCGATCATCGTTCCCGGATGGAAAAACTCCGGACCGCAACACTGGCAATCGCGCTGGATGGCCCTGCTGCCGCATGCGCGCCGCGTCGAGCAGCGCGACTGGGAACATCCGACTCCCGGCGAATGGATCGCGGCGCTGGCCACCGAGGTGAACGAGGCCCGCAGTCCCGTCCTCCTGGTCGCGCACAGCTTGGGTTGCCTGATCAGCGCCGCCCTGCCGGTGCCGCTGCGCGCCAAGGTCGCTGGCGCCCTGCTGGTGGCGCCCGCCGACGTGGAGCGCGACAATGCTCCCGCCTGCCTGAGAAACTTCGGGCCGGTACCGCGCCATTCCCTGCCCTTCCAAAGCGTGGTGGTGGCGAGCGACAACGATCCCTATTGCCAACTGGAACGCGCCCGCGCCTTTGCGCGCGATTGGGGCAGCCGGCTGGTGGTCGTGCCGGGCGCTGGCCACATCAACGCCGAGAGCGGCCTGGACGACTGGCCGCAGGGCCTGAAGCTGCTGGGCGCGCTGCGCCGGCGCGCGGTGTGGCGGGTGACGCCGCCGCCCGAGCGGATCGCGCCCATCCCGGCGCGGCCGCTATCGCATCAACCCTGAACTCAGTCCTGCTGCTGAAAAAAAACGGAGCCGCGAGGCTCCGTTTTTCATGCGGCGGCCGTCGCGATCACTGCAGCAGGCTGCGCAGCATCCAGGCGTTCTTTTCGTGCACGTCCAGGCGCTGCGTCAGCAGGTCGGCCGTGGGCTGGTCGTTGGCGGCATCGGCCTTCTCGAAGGCGGCGCGAGCGGTCTTGGCGACCGATTCGTTGGCGGTCACCAGCAGGCGCACCATTTCCAGGGCCTCGGGCACCGAGTCCGGCTCGGAGATCGAGGACAGCTTGCTGAATTCGCGGTAGGTGCCCGGCGCATAGTGACCCAGCGCGCGGATGCGCTCGGCGATGCTGTCCAGTGCGTTCCACTCTTCCGTGTACTGGGTCATGAACATCAGGTGCAGCGTGTTGAACATGGGCCCCGTGACGTTCCAGTGGAAGTTGTGCGTCATCAGGTACAGCGTGTACGAGTCGGCCAGCAGCTTGGACAGTTCGCCGGCGACGGCGGCGCGGTCCTTGTCCGAGATGCCGATGTTGATGCGCGGAACGCTGGAGGTCTTCTTGGGGGACTTGGCCATTGCTAGCTCCTAGGGATGTATGTGCGAAACAAGGATAACACTGCAAATGCGGCGAAATGCCGCAATATCCGCCGCTTTCATCAATCAGTCCTGCGACCTTTTGACGCGGCGCAAACCGCGCGCGCAGCCGCCGGACAGCGGCCCGGAAATCAATCCTGCACCGCCGCCACCTCGTCGGTCAGCATCTTCACGCCGGGCAGCTCGCAGGCATAGACCGCCTGCGCCAGCGCCTCGATGGCGGCCAGCCGCGGGAAGCTGCGACGCCAGGCCAGCACCACGCGGCGCTCCGGCACGTGGCCGTCAAATGGCAGATAGCGCAGCAGGCTGTTGGATGGGGGCTGTTCCGGCACCGCGGTCACGGGCAACACGGTCACGCCAATGCCGGCCGCGACCATGTGGCGGATGGTCTCCAGCGATGAGCCTTCGAAGGTGCGCTGAATGCCATCGCTGGCCGCCGAAAAGCGCGACAGCTCGGGACAGACTTCCAGCACCTGGTCGCGGAAGCAATGGCCGCTGCCCAGCAGCAGCATGGTCTGCTGCTTCAGGTCCTGGGCGTCGATCGCCTGGCGCCGGGCCAGCTCGTGGTCATTGGGCACGGCCACCACAAAGGGCTCGTCGTACAAGGGTTGCATGACCAGGCCGGCCTCGGGCAGCGGCAAAGCCATGATGGCGCAATCGATCTCGCCCTGGCGCAGCAGTTCAACCAGCCGCACCGTGAAATTCTCTTGCAGCAACAGTGGCATCTGCGGCGTGCGGCGGATCTGCTCCGGCACCAGCCGCGGCAACAGGTACGGACCGATGGTGTGAATGACGCCGACGCGCAAGGGGCCGGCCAACGGGTCGTGTCCCTGGCGCGCGATCTCCTTGATGCTGGCGCTTTCTTCCAGCACCTTCTGCGCCTGCGCCACGATGCGCTGGCCGATGGGAGTGACGCCGACCTCGGCGCCGCCGCGCTCGAACAGCGTCACGCCCAATTCGTCTTCCAGCTTGCGTATCGCCACCGAGAGCGTGGGCTGGCTGACGAAACAGGCCTCGGCCGCCCGGCCGAAATGCCGTTCGCGCGCGACGGCGACGATGTACTTGAGTTCGGTGAGAGTCATGGTGGACTACGCCCCCGGGGGTTATGCCCCAGCCTTGTGGCTGGCGCTTGCTAGATTGAGATTGGCGGCTGGCTGCATGGTCAAGTGCGCAGGAAATCCTCGCGTCCGCGCATCCAGCGCGCCAGGTGCGCCTCGACCGCGGCCGGATGCTCGGCGCGCAGCCAGACCGCCGCATCGCGTGCGTCTTCGGCGATGGCCGCGTCCGTTTCCAGGTCGGCGAAGCGCAGCAAGGCCATGCCGGACTGGCGCGTGCCCAGGAACTCTCCCGGGCCGCGTTGTTCCAGGTCGCGGCGGGCGATTTCAAAGCCGTCCGAGGTCTCGAACATGGCCCGCAGGCGTTCGCGCGCCACTTGCGACAGCGGCGTCTGATAGAGCAGCACGCATACCGATTCGGCGGTGCCGCGCCCTACCCGGCCGCGCAGCTGATGCAGCTGCGCCAGGCCGAAACGCTCGGCGTGCTCAATCACCATGAGCGAGGCGTTCGGCACGTCCACGCCCACCTCGATCACGGTGGTGGCGACCAGCAGGTCGACTTCGCCATCTCGGAACGCCTGCATCACGGCGGCCTTTTCGGCTTGCGGCAACCGGCCATGCACCAGTCCGATGCGCAGGTCCGGCAAATCGGCGCGCATGCCTTCGTAGGTATCCACGGCGGTCTGGAGTTCCAGGGCCTCGCTTTCCTCGACCAGCGGGCAAACCCAGTAGGCCTGCTGCCCGCCGCGCGCGGCCTGGGCAATGTGGGCGATGACTTCCTCGCGCCTTGCGTCCGACACAAGCTTGGTCAGCACGGGGCTGCGCCCAGGCGGCAGCTCGTCGATGACGGACACATCCAGGTCGGCGAAAAAGGTCATGGCCAACGTGCGCGGAATCGGCGTCGCGCTCATGTTGAGCTGGTGCGGCACATTGCGCCCGCGCACGGTTTCACCCTTGCGGGTCAGCGCCAGGCGCTGCCCGACGCCAAAGCGGTGCTGCTCGTCGACGATGGACAGGCCCAGGCGATGGAATTCGACGTTGTCCTGGATCAGCGCCTGCGTGCCCACGATCAATTGCACGCTGCCGTCAGCCGCGGCCGCCACGGCTTCGCGGCGCGCCTTGGCGGCGAGGCTGCCGCTCAGCCAGGCCACGTTCACGCCCAGCGGCTGCAGCCAGGACACCAGTTTGCGGAAGTGCTGCTCCGCCAGGATTTCGGTGGGCGCCATCAGCGCGACCTGCGCGCCGCTGGCGATGGCCTGGGCGGCGGCGATGGCCGCCACGACCGTCTTGCCGCTGCCCACGTCGCCTTGCAGCAAGCGGTGCATCGGATACGGCTTGGCCAGGTCTGCGGAAATTTCCTGAACCACGCGCTCTTGCGCGCCGGTCAGCTTGAACGGCAAGGCTTCGTACAATCTGGCGACCAGGCCCCCAACCTCATTGCGCACGGGCAACGATTCCGCTTCCTTGACGCGGCGCGCAGCGCGCGCGGCCGCCAGCGACAGTTGCTGCGCCAGCAGTTCATCGAACTTGATGCGCCGCCAAGCGGGATGCACGCGATCCAGCAAGGCCTGCTCGGACTCGCCCTGCGCTGGCGTATGCAGCGCGCGGATGGCCGGTTCGAACGGCGGCAGGTCGTAACGCGCCCGCGCCTCGTCGGGCAAGGTGTCGGACAGGTCGGCGCGGTCCAGCGCCTGCGCGATGGCACGGCGCAACGTCAGTTGCGGCAGCCCTTCGGTGCTGGGATAGACGGGCGTCAGCGCCGTGGGCAACGGCGCGTCGGCATTGGTCATGCGCGGATGCACCATCTCGCGCCCGAACAGGCCGCCGCGGACCTCGCCGCGCGCACGCAGGCGCTTGCCCACCGTGACTTGCTTCTGCTGGCTGGGATAGAAATTCAGCCAGCGCAATTGCAGTTCGCCGCTGTCGTCCGCCAGGGTTGCGGTCAGCTGGCGCCGGGGCCGGTAGAGAACCTCGGACTTGGTGATCTCGCCCTCGACCTGCCCGGCAAAACCGGGCCGCAGGGCGCTGATCGGCATGATGCGGGTTTCGTCCTCGTACCGCAGCGGCAGGTGCAGCACGAAATCCTCGGGCAGCACCAAACCCAGGTTACGAAGCTTGCGCTCCGTATCCGTCATCGCTTTGCCGGCGCCTTTGTTGTCGGCGCCGGATCGCTTGGAAGCCGCGGCTGCGGCCGGCATGGAGAAACGAACCCCTGGATTGAAAAGTCCGGACGGGCCTTACAGGACCAGAATGGCTTCGACCTCGAACTGCGCGCCCTTGGGCAGGCTGGCCACGCCGATGGTCGAGCGCGCCGGGAACGGCTGGGGAATGATCTCGGCCATGATGGCGTTGGCGGCCGTGAACTTGCCCAGGTCGGTCAGGAACAGCGTCAGCTTGACCACATTGTCCAGCGTGCCGCCGGCAGCCTTGATGACTTCCTGCATGTTGGCGAAAGCCTGACGCACCTGCGCATCGAAGTTCTCGGAGACCAGATCGCCAGTGCCCGGCTCCAGGCCGATCTGGCCCGAGAGATAGACGGTCTTGGTGCCGCTTACGGCAACCGCTTGCGAGTAAGGGCCTACCGCGGCGGGCGCGGTGTCGGTATGGATGATTTGCTTGCTCATGGGCGGAATCCTTCGAAAGTCGGATAGAAACTACAACTATCGAAGTTTATCCAGCAATAGACTTTTGCGAAAGTGGCTGAATGCCGTAGGGTGGCTGCAAGACGGAACATATATGATGCTTCCCGCAAGGCTGGGCCAGCCAAGTCCAATGCGCGCTTCGGCATAATCGTCTGGATACCCCCCGCAGCTTCTCAAATGAGGCGTCTCCCTTGAAAAACACCAGCCTCCAAGCCAAGCTGGACTATTGGGCAAAGGTGCGCCGCTCCAACTACGCAGCCAGCCTGCGCCTGGAAGGTTACCCAGTCACGCCCGCCCACGCGCAGCGCGAACTGCCTTCCCGCGAAGCCGTGTTGCGCGCCTATCGCAAGCCTGCCTGACATTGGACAAGTACGGCACCGGACAGGATCCGTACTGCTACCCCGGCGGTTTCACGCTACGCAACCGACTGAACATCCGGGACGATTCGTTGCTCGTGCAGGCTGAGCAAGATCTTTCCGAGATCGCCGCCATGACTAGCCAACTCCATGGAATCCCGGGCTATCGATATCCCCCCGATGCTCCCGCAGCAGGTCATACAAGGCCTGCGCTGCGACCGATAGCGTGCGGCCCTTGCGCCGCACCAGGTAGAGAGGCCGGGTCAAGGCCTTGCCGGCCAGCGGCACGATGCGCAGGTCGGCGCCGCCGAAGTGGAACAGCGTCATCGCCGGCACAACCGAGATGCCCAGCCCCGCGCGCACCAGCCCCGTTGCCGTGGCCAGGTGTTCGACCTCGAACACCGGCGCGGGCGCGTCTGCGCCCAGGGCGGCGTCCAGATGCTTGCGCACGCTGCTGCCGCGCGCGAGCTGGATCATGGGATAGCGCAGGATGTCGCGCAGCCGGGCGCGGCCCGCGTCCGCCAGCGGATGGTCGGCGCGGCATACGAGGAAGTAGCGGTCGGCATGCAGGAACTCGCTGTCCAGATCGTTCATGTCTGGCCGCCGCGAAGCCACGGCGAAGTCGACCTGCCCTGCCTGCACCAGATCCAGGCAGGGATCCAGCAGCGCATCGCGCAGGTCCACCGTGATGCCGGGATAGGCTACGCGAAAGCGCGCCAACAGCCCCGGCAGCCAACCCGCGGCTAGCGAAGGCAAGGCCGCCAGCGCCACCCGCCCACGGCGCCTGGCGGCATGGTCGCGCAGGTCCTCCATGACCAGGTCCATGTCGGCCAGCAGCCTGCGCGCGGTCGCGTCCAGCACCTGCCCTTCGACCGTCAGTTCCACATGGCGCGTGTTGCGGTCGAACAGGCGCAAGCCCGCGCAGTCCTCCAGTTGGCGGATCAGGGCGCTGAAGGCCGGCTGCGTCAGGTGGCAGCGCTGGGCGGCCCGGGTGAAGTGTTTTTCTTCGGCCAGGGCCACGAACGCGCGCAATTGGCGAGCAGACAGATTCATGGGTTTTCTCTATGAATTGATCCGATCTTTCTATTTTACTGATGAGCCGCGCATGCCTATAGTGGGCTCAGACACCTAGACCCCTGCCCTGATTCCGTATGTCCCTAGCCCCCCTCCACATAGGCTGCGCCTCCGGGTTCTCCGGCGACCGCAGCGACGGCGCCGCCGCCGTGGTGCGCACGCTGATCGCCCGCGGCGGCGGCGTGCTGATTTATGAAACGCTGGCCGAGCGCACGCTGGCGCTGGCCCAGTTGGCCCGCAACGAAGATCCGGAGCGCGGCTACGAACCCTTGCTGGACGAACTGGTCGGCCCGGTGCTGGCCGATTGCCTGCGCCACGGCATCCGCATCGTCGGCAACTTCGGCGCGGCGAACCCACGCGCCGCGGCCCGGCGCATTGCCGCGCTGGCCCGGCAGCAAGGCCTGCCCGCGCCGCGCATCGCGGTGGTGCACGGCGACGCGCTGTCCGGCGATGCGCAACGCGAACTGCTGCGACTACGCCTTGGCGGCGCGCTGGACGGAGTGGACGTGGTCAGCGCCACCGCCTACCTCGGCGCCGCCGAGATCGCAGAGGCGCTGCGGGCCGGCGCGCAGATCGTGGTCGCGGGCCGCGTGTCGGACCCATCGCTCACGCTGGGTCCGGCGCTGGCTCATTTCGGCTGGTCCATGGACGATTGGCCGCGGCTGGGCCGCGCCACCATGGCCGGCCACATGCTGGAATGCGGCCTGCAGGTTACCGGCGGCTACTTCTGCGTGCCGGGCCTGAAGGACGTGCCGGACGTGCATGCCGCGGGCTTTCCCATCGCCGAGATCGATGCGGACGGCGAATTCGTGATCGGCAAGGCAGACGGTACTGGCGGCATGGTCGACGCCCGCACGGTCAAGGAACAACTGCTGTACGAGGTGCACGATCCAGCGCGCTACCTGACGCCGGACGTCGTCGCCGACCTGAGCCGCGCCGAGGTGGTCGACCTGGGCGGCGATCGGGTGTCGGTGCGTGGCATCACCGGCCACGCGCGTCCGGCGGAACTCAAGGTCAACGTCTGCTACCGCGGCGGCTGGCTGGCCGAGGCCGAGATCTCCTACGCCGGGGTACAGGCCGAGGCGCGCGCCCGCTTGGCCGCCGATATCGTGCGCAAGCGCCTGGACCCGGCCCTGCGGCTGCGCGCCGACCTCATCGGCGCCATCAGCATCCTGGGCGACGACGCCGGCAGCATGCTGTCGGCCCTGCCCCCCGGCCATGCGCGCGACGTGCGACTGCGCATCGCGGCCGAACATCTGGACCGCAAGCTGGCGGAAAGCGTGCTGCGCGAAGTGACCGCGCTTTATACCTGCGGCCCGGCCGGCGGCGGCGGCGTGCGCACCGCGCTGCGCCCGCGCCTGAACATGCTGTCCTGCACCCTGCCGCGCGACGCCGTGCCCAGCGGCTGGACCTTCCTGGAAGAAGCCCCCCAATGAATCCGCCGCTGATCTCAGTCCCCCTATATCGCCTGGCGCACAGCCGTTCCGGCGACAAGGGCGACATCTCCAACCTGAGCCTGATCGCCTGGGACCCGGAATGCTACGACGTGCTGGCGGCACAGGCTACCGAAGCCCGCGTCGCCGCCTGGTTCGCCTACCGCCGCCCCAGCCGCGTCACCCGCTACATGCTGCCCACGCTGCACGCCATGAACTTCGTGCTGGAAGGCGTGCTGGACGGCGGCGTCAACGATGCCCTCAACCTGGATACGCACGGCAAGAGCCTGTCATTCAGATTGCTGGACATGACGGTCGAGGTCAGCCCGGCGCTGGCCGCCCGACTGCCTGACATACCCGGCGACCGCCCCGCGGCCGCCTGATTTCGATTCCTATAAAAATCCACAGGAGACACACATGCGCATTGCTTCCAAAGGCCGGCTGGCCTTGCTGCTGGCCGCCGCCCTGCCCTTGAGCGCCATGGCCCAGTTCCCCGCCAAACCCATCACCTTCATCGTGCCGTTCGCGGCCGGCAGCGCCACCGACCAGATCGGCCGCGCCATCGGCCAGGGCGTCACCGAACAGACCGGCCAGGCCGTGGTGATCGAGAACAAGCCCGGGGCCAGCGCGATGATAGGCGCCGCCGCCGGCGCCCGCGCCGCTCCTGACGGCTACACCGTGCTGATCACCACCAACACCACGCACGCCGCCAATGAACACCTCTACAAGACGCTGACCTACGATCCGGTCAAGGACTACGCGCCGCTGACCCTGCTGGGCAAAGGCGGCCAGATCATGGTGGTCAATCCCAGTTCGCCGGCCAAGACGGTCGGCGACTTCCTGGCCCAGGCCAAGCAAGCGCCCGGCAAGCTGAGCTTCGGCAGCGGCAGCTCCAGCAGCCGCATCGCCGGCGAACTGCTGCAGCAGATGGCGGGCGTGCAGCTGCTGCACGTGCCGTACAAGAGCAACCCGCTGGCGGTCACCGACCTCCTGGGCGGCCAGATCGATATGATGATCACCGACACCGCCACCGGCCTGCCGCAGGTCAAGTCGGGCAAGCTGCGCGCGTTGGGCGTGACCGGCCAGGCGCGCTCGCCGCTGGCGCCGGACGTGCCCACCATCGCCGAAGCCGGTGTCCCGGGCTACGAAATGGGCTACTGGTTCGCCGCGTATGCGCCTGCCGGCACGCCACCGGATGTCGTCAAGCGCCTGAATGAATTGCTGGTCAAGGCCACGGCAAGCGCTCCCGCCAAGCAGTTCTATGCGCAGACGGGCACGGACGCGGCAAGCTCCACGCCGGAAGAACTTGCGCAGTTCCAGCAGGCCGAGTCGAAGAAGTGGGGCGAGATCATCAAGAAGGCAGGCATTCAGCCTGAATAGGCCGGGGCGCCTGCAGGCGGCGGTGCGCGCTCGCGCCGCCGCCCGTCGCCAGTTGGGCACGCCGCTGCCGAGGGCCGGTCATTCACACCGTCTAGCCCGCGAACAGATCTGCTCGACACGTCACCGCCGGCCGCTCAGAATGTGCCGGGATAGGCGCCGCCGTCCGCCAGCACATTCTGGCCGGTGATGTAGCCCGCATGGACGCTGCACAGGAAGGCGCAGATGGCGCCGAACTCCTCCGCGTTGCCAAAGCGGCCAGCCGGAATCGCTGCCTGGCGCTGGGCACGCACGGCTTGCGCGTCCTGCCCCGTTTTGGCTGCCGATGCCGCCAGGGCCGAGCTCAAGCGATCGGTGGCGAAAGCGCCCGGCAGCAGATTGTTGATCGTGACGCCGCGGGCCGCGATGTCGCTGCGCGCCACGCCCGCCACGAAACCGGTCAAGCCGCTGCGCGCGCCATTGGACAGGCCCAGGATGTCGATTGGCGCCTTGACCGCGCTGGACGTGATGTTGACGATGCGCCCGAAGCCGCGCTCGGCCATGCCGTCCACGGTGGCCTTGATCAACTCGATCGGCGTGAGCATGTTGGCGTCGACCGCGTTCAGCCACTGCTCCCTGCCCCAATCGCGGAAGTCCCCGGGTGGCGGCCCGCCCGCGTTCGTGACCACGATGTCGTAGTCGCGATGCGCGGTGAACACGGCCTCGCGGCCTTGCGCGGTGGTGATATCGGCGGCCACGGCCTTGACGAAGGTCTTGCCGTCCGGCCGCGCCTGCAGCAGTTGCTGCCGCGCGGCCTCAAGGGCGTCGGCGCCGCGCGCAACGATCACCACGTTGACGCCCTCGCGCACCAAGGCCAGCGCGCAGCCGTAGCCCAGGCCTTTGCTTGCGCCGCCCACCAGCGCGGTCCTGCCCGTAATGCCCAGATCCATTTCTCGCTCCTTGTCGTTGTTTGCAATCGATTGGCGCATGGCGGATTCCGCGATCCGCGCCTTGAGCCTTGTATTGTCGCGCCCCATCAGCGCCGCGTGCTTCTCGTTGCGGGGCTGCGCTTGAAAATGACGTCCTACGGCCTCGGAAAACAAAAAACCCATCGCATCGCTGCGATGGGTTTTTGGCTTGGCGCCGGAGCCGGGACTTATTTGTCCACGAATGCGCGCTCGACCACGTAGTCGCCCGGCTGGCCCACGCCCGGCGATACCGTGAAGCCGCGCTTGTCCAGCATGGCGCTGATGTCGGCCAACATATGGGGGCTGCCGCAGATCATGGCGCGGTCGGTTTCCGGGTTGATCTGGGGAATGCCGATGTCGGCGCACAGCTTGCCGTTTTCCATCAGTTCGGTGATGCGGCCTTGGTTGCGGAACGGTTCGCGCGTGACCGTCGGGTAATACACGAGCTTCTCGCGCACCACATCGCCGAAGAATTCGTTGTTCGGCAATTCCTTTTCGATGAAGTCGGCGTAGGCCAGCTCGCTGACCCAACGCACGCCATGCACCAGGATGACCTTGTCGAAGCGTTCGTAGACGTCCGGATCCTTGATGATGCTCATGAAAGGCGCCAGGCCCGTGCCCGTGCCGAACAGGAACAGGTGCTTGCCCGGCTTCAGGTCGTCCACGACCAGCGTGCCCACGGGCTTGCGGCTGACCAGGATGGTGTCGCCTTCTTTCAGATGCTGCAGGCGCGACGTGAGCGGGCCGTTCTGCACCTTGATGCTGAGGAACTCGAGGTTCTCTTCATAGTTGGCGCTGGCGATGCTGTAGGCCCGCAGCAAGGGCTTGCCTTCAACTTCCAGTCCGATCATCACGAAGTGGCCATTGTGGAACCGCAAGGCCGAGTCACGCGTCGTGGTAAAGGAAAACAGGGTGTCGTTCCAGTGGTGCACGCTTAGTACGCGCTCAGTGTTGAAAGCAGCCATGTCGTATCAAATAAGGGCGACCGCCCCGGGCTACGCGCCCGGCTTGCGCCGCTGGGTCATTCCGCACCGCACAAAAGACGCGGCCGGCATTAGGGTTGACCCTATTCTACAGGGTCTCGATGATAACTGCTCTCATTATTCCGTAATACCCTTATGCCGTATTGATGGGGATCAAGCTTGCAGCCTGCCTGACTTACGACCAGTTGAACGCCGCTTTGCTTCCTGTTATCGTCGCGTTCTCATTTGATAATCATTTTCGTTAGCAGACAGTTTTGCGCAGCGGGAAGGCCTGAAGCCTCGGGAATCCCTCTGCAGCCCTAGCCGGAGCACCTCGTCATGACCAAGCGTCCCCAATTGAACTCGCTGCTGCGCGCCCTGGCGCTGGCCGGCGCCGCCGCCTTCGCCGTGTCGGCCAACGCCGCCGAGGAAGTCAGCCTCTACACCACCCGGGAACCCAAGCTGATCCAGCCGCTGCTGGACGCCTTCACCAAGGAAAGCGGCATCAAGGTCAACACGGTCTTCGTCAAGGACGGCCTGCTGGAGCGCGTCAAGGCGGAAGGCGCCAAGTCGCCCGCCGACGTGCTGATGACCGTGGACATCGGCAACCTGCTGGACCTGGTCGATGGCGGCGTGACCCAGTCGGTCAAGTCGCAAACCCTGGAATCCGTCATCCCCGCCAACCTGCGCGGCGCCGACGGCAAGTGGTACGCCCTGTCGCTGCGCGACCGCGTGCTGTACGTGGAAAAGGACCTGAAGCTGGAAGCCTTCCGCTACGAAGACCTGGCCGATCCCAAGTGGAAGGGCAAGGTCTGCATCCGTTCGGGCCAGCATCCCTACAACACCGCGCTGGTCGCCTCCATGATCGCGCATGACGGCGCCGAAGCCACCGAAAAATGGCTGCGCGGCGTCAAGGCCAACCTGGCCCGCAAGGCTGCCGGCGGCGACCGCGACGTGGCCCGCGACATCCTGGGCGGCATCTGCGACATCGGCCTGGCCAACGCTTATTACGTCGGCCACATGAAGAATGCGGAGCCCGGCACCGACGCCCGCAAGTGGGGCGATGCCATCAAGGTGATCCGCCCGACCTTCGCCAACGCCAAGAGCGGCGGCACGCACGTGAACGTCAGCGGCGCCGCCGTTGCCGCCCACGCGCCCAACAAGGCCAACGCGGTCAAGCTGCTGGACTTCCTGGTGTCGGAACCCGCCCAGGCCCTGTACGCCCAGGCAAACTATGAATACCCCGTCCGCAAGGGCGTGAAGCTGGACCCCGTGATCGCCAGTTTTGGCGAACTGAAGGTGGACCCGCTGCCGCTGACCGAGATCGCCAAGCATCGCAAGCAAGCCAGCGAATTGGTGGACAAGGTCGGTTTTGACAACTGATAGGCCCATGGAACGCCACGCCCGCCGGCTTGGCGAAACCATGCGGCAGTGACAAACGCGCGGGCTGCGCATAAGCTCACGCGTAGGGCCTGCTCCCTTCTTTTGGGGGAGCAGGCCTTGCCATTGATGCAATCGACTTTGAAGCACGCACACAGATTCTTTGCCCCGGCCGCTGCGTCTGCGCTGGACTGAACGCGGGGCCGGCTGGCTGGCCGGCGCCGCCCTGATCGCGCTGGCCGTATTGGCGCCCGTCCTGACGCTGGGCTGGTGGGCGCTGGGCGGCGAACTCTCGCATTGGCAGCATCTCGCCAATTACGTATTGCCGCAGGCGCTGGCCAATACCGCCATCCTGCTGGCCGGGGTGGGCGTGCTGGTGACGCTGCTGGGCACGGGCGCGGCCTGGCTGGTGACCGCGTACGACTTCCCTACCCGCCGCGTGCTGACCTGGGCGCTGCTGCTGCCGCTGGCGGTGCCGACCTACATCATCGCCTTCGCCTATCTGGACCTGCTGCATCCCATCGGCCCGATACAGACCGCGATCCGCGCGCTGCTGGGCTATGACAGCCCGCGCCAGTTCCGCCTGCCCGACCTGCGTTCCATCTATGGCGCAATTTTCGTGCTGGGCTTCGTGCTCTACCCTTATGTTTACCTGAGTACCCGCGTCATGTTCATGACGCAGGCCGCCAGCCTCTTGGAAGCGGCCCGCACGCTGGGCGCCGGCCGCCTCGCCGTGTTCTTCCGCGTCGCCCTGCCGCTGGCCCGGCCCGCCATCGTGGTGGGCGTCAGCCTGGCGCTGCTGGAAACGCTGAATGACATCGGCGCTTCGGAATTCCTGGGCGTGCAGACGCTGACCGTGTCGGTCTACACCACCTGGGTCACGCGTTCGGACCTGGCGGGCGCGGCGCAGATCGCGCTCACCATGCTGGCGATCGTGATCGGGCTGATCCTGCTGGAACGCCATGGCCGCAAGCGCCAGCGCTACGCCAACACGCAGCGCATGCGCCCGATGCAGCCGCGCCGCCTGCGCGGTCCGGCGGCGGCCGTTGCCGCGGCGTTGGGCTGGATACCGGTGCTGATCGGTTTTGTCGCGCCGGCGCTCTATCTGGTCGTGGAGACCTACAAGCGCCTGCATCTGGTGGGCGGCGTTTCCCATCAGTTGTTGAACGGCTTGAGCAATACCCTGATCGTGGCCTTCAGCGCCACCGTCGTCACCCTGCTGTGCGGGCTGATCGTGGCCTGGGCCGGACGCACGCTGCGCGAAAGCTCGGGCTTCAACCCGGGCCGCGCCTGCGCGCGCATCGCCAGCCTGGGCTATGCCGTGCCCGGCACGGTGCTGGCCATCGGCCTGCTCACGCCGTTCGTCTGGATCGATACCGCGGTCGCCAAGGTCTTCGGCGGCACGGGACTGTTCCTGATGGGCTCGATGGGCGCGCTGGTCTGCGCCTACGCGATCCGTTTCCTCGCAATTTCCACCGGCGCGCTGGAAGCCGGCCTGGCCCGTATTCCGCCGTCACTGGAGCAGGCTTCGCGCCTCTTGGGCGAAAGCTCGGCCGGGACCTTGCGCCGCGTGCATCTGCCGCTCTTGCGCCCCGCGCTCGCGGCCAGCGCCCTGCTGGTGTTCGTGGACGCCATGAAGGAACTGCCCGCGACGCTGCTGCTGCGGCCCATGAATTTCGACACGCTCGCAACCTGGCTCTACGCCGAGGCGGCCCGCGGCACCTATGAAGAAGGCGCCGTCGCCGCGCTGGCCATCGTGCTGGCCGGCCTGTTCCCCGTCATCCTGCTGGCGCGCACCAATCTGAAAATGGGACATTGATCATCGTGCCCGATCTGTTAGAACTCGATCACCTTTCCCTCGCCTACGACACGCCGGCGGGGCTCAAGCCCGTGGTGCAGGACCTGACGCTGGGGCTGCCCGTGGGCCATATCGGCTGCCTGCTGGGAGAGTCCGGCTGCGGCAAGACCACGGTGCTGCGCGCCATCGCCGGCTTCGAGCCGGTGCGGGCCGGACGCATCCTGCTGGATGGCACCGTCATTTCCTCGCCCACCGTGCAGGTCGCGCCCGAGCATCGCCGGGTAGGCATGATGTTCCAGGACTACGCGCTCTTCCCTCACCTGACGGTGGCGCTGAACGTGGCCTTCGGCCTGCGCAAGATGGCGCGCCCGGAGCGCGCCCGCCGCGTCGAAGAAATGCTGGAGCTGGTGGGTCTGGCCCATGCCGCCAACAGCTATCCGCACGAGATTTCCGGCGGCCAGCAACAGCGCGTGGCGCTGGCGCGCGCGCTGGCCCCCTCGCCCGACCTGCTGCTGCTGGACGAGCCCTTCTCGAACCTGGACGTGGACACGCGCGAGCGCCTGGCCTTCGAGGTGCGCGACATCCTCAAGACCACCGGCCACACGGCCATCCTGGTCACGCACAACCAGGCCGAAGCCTTCGCCATCGCCGACCGCATCGGCGTCATGTCCAAGGGCAGCATCGCGCAGTGGGACACGCCCTATAACCTGCACCATCATCCCGCCAGCGACTTCGTGCGCGATTTCATCCGCCGCGAAGCGCTGGAAGAGCGGCGCGAGCAGGCCTACGCCCGCGGCCGCTGAGGTCATCCCGGCCGCTCAGTCGGCCGACAGCTTCACCTTTTGCGACAAGGCCTTGAAAGCCTCGTGCTGGCTCTGGGTCAGGCGCTCCACTTCCTGCGGCGTGGAACCATAGGGCATGAAGCCGGCCTGTTCCAGCTTGGCCTTCACTTCCGGCAGGGCCAGCGCCCATTGGAAGGCTTCGCTGAGCGCCTTGGTCACTTCGGGCGACATCTTCGCCGGCCCATAGACCGCGAACCACGGATCGACCACGGCTGCCTCGTAGCCCAGCTCGGCCAGCGTCGGCACGTCCGGCAAGGCGGGCGCACGCTTGCTGCCCGTCACCGCCAGCGCATGCACCTTGCCCGCCTTGATATGCGGCAGCGACGCCGGCAGATTGTCGAACATCACCGGCAGGTGGCCGCCCAGCAGGTCGTTCAGCCCCTGCGCGCTGCCCTTGTACGGAATGTGCTGCATGCCGGCGCCGGTCAGCTGGTCGAACATCACGCCGGCCAGATGCATGGAGGTGCCGGTGCCCGGCGTGCCGAACGAGGTGCCCGGATGCTGCTTGGCGTAGGCGACCAGATCCTTGACGCTGTCGACCTTCAAGGCCGGGCCGACTTCCAGCACCACGGTGGACGCGCCCAGCATGCTGACGCCCGTGAAATCCTTGGTGGGATCGAAAGGCATGGACGGGTAGACGAAAGGATTCAGGGCGTTCGTGGAAATCGCGCCGAAGCCGATGGTGTAGCCGTCGGGCGCGGCCTTGGCCACGGCGTCCATGCCGATGTTGCCGCCCGCGCCGGGACGGTTTTCGACGATGACGGGTTGGCCCAATTTTTCCGCCACCTTTTGCCCGGCGGTGCGCGCCACCAGGTCGGTGGTGCCGCCGGCGGTGTAAGGCACGATGAAGGTGATGGGCTTGGCCGGATAGCCGGCGGCGAGCGCCGCCGAAGCGCCCTGGATCAGCGCCACCGCGGCCAGGCCGCGCAGCGCGTTGAATGTGTAGCGATGCATGTTGTCTCCATCCCGTGTTGTTGGGTTCGGAGGCGCATCATACCGCCGGCCGCGCGGCGCTTGCGCGCGGCCAAGCTTGAGCGTTGACTCAGGCGCGCGGTTCGGGCAGCGGGATGTACTCAGTCTCGTCGCCCGGCACGACCTGGTCGAAGCGGCTGCGCTGCCAATCCTGCTTGGCCTGTTCGATGCGGTCCTTGCTGCTGGAGACGAAGTTCCACCACACGAAGCGCGGCCCATCGAGAGGTTCGCCGCCAATCACGGCAAAGCGCGCCGCGGTCTTGGCGCGGATCTGCACGGGGCGGCCCGGCGCAAACACGACCAGGCGGCCGCTTTCGAACTCCTGGCCGTCGATCTCGACCGTGCCCTGCGCCAGATAGGCGGCGCGCTCTTCATGCTCGGCCGGCAGCACGGTGGTCGCGCCCGCCTGCAGTTGCAGATCGCCATAGAAGAGCGGCGACAGCGTCTTCACCGAAGACGTCTTGCCGAACAGCGAACCCGCCACCACCTGGGCGCGCACGCCCTCGCCTTCGATGACCGGCTGGGCATCCAGACCATAGTGGGTGAAGCCCGGATCGGTTTCCTCATGTTCCTTGGGCAGCCCCACCCAGATCTGCAGGCCACAGAGGCGCTGCGCCGCCTGGCGGCTTTCGGGCGAGGAGCGTTCCGAGTGCACGATGCCGCGGCCGGCCGTCATCCAGTTGACCTCGCCGGGCAGGATGGTCTGGGTGTGGCCCGCGCCGTCGCGATGCACCATGGAGCCTTCGTACAGATAGGTCACCGTGGACAGGCCGATATGCGGATGCGGGCGCACGTCTATGCCCGTACCGGCGGCAAATTCGACCGGACCCATGTGGTCCAGGAAGACGAACGGCCCGACGGTGCGGCGCTGCGCGGAGGGGATGGCGCGGCGCACGGAAAAACCGCCCAGGTCGCTGGTGCGCGGCACCACGACGGATTCAATCTGGCTTTCGCCGGCTTCGGACAAGGTGGACATGATCGGACTCTCCGGGTGGTGGGGACTAAGGCCATCTTAAGGCCTGCCGCCTGCATGAAAAAACTGCGGCGGGCGGACTTGGTTCAGTCCGCCCGCCTTTGGCGCATTACGCCAGGTCGAACACCAGGACTTCGGCCTGCTTGCCGCCCGACAGCTCGACGCGGGGTTCGCCGGTGATGGCGAGCGCGTCGCCAGCCGACAGTTCAACGCCGTTGACCGTCAGGCTGCCGCGGGCCACGTGCACCCAGGCGCGGCGGCCGGCGGCCAGATCCAGGGCGGCCGACTCGGCGCCGTCGAACAGCCCGCCATAGAGGCGCGCATCCTGATGGATCTTCATCGAGCCATCGGCGCCATCCGGCGACACCAGCGCTTGCAGCCGGCCGCGCTTCTGCTCGTCGCTGAAACCGCGCTCTTCGTACTCCGGCGCGATGCCGGTGACGTCGGGCTCGATCCAGATCTGCAGCATGTGCGTTTCGCGGTCCGCCAGCGGGTTGAACTCGGAGTGCATGACGCCGCGACCGGCGCTCATGCGCTGCACGTTGCCGGGCTGGATGGTCGAGCCGCTGCCCATGCTGTCCTTGTGGGCGATCGCGCCGTCCAGCACATACGTGATGATTTCCATGTCGCGATGGCCATGCGTGCCGAAGCCGCGGCCGGCCGCGATGCGGTCGTCATTGATCACGCGCAGGGCGCCGAAGCCCATGTGGGCAGGATCGTAGTAATTGGCGAAGGAAAACGTGTGGAACGAGTCCAGCCATCCGTGGTTGGCATGACCCCGTTCAGCGGCGCGGCGAGTGGTAAGCATTGCGGACTCCTGTTTCAATAATGTGAATGGTTGTGCAGCCCTGCCATCATTTCTTGGGAAGCCGCTGCACCACCGGCATGAGTGATATTGTGCGCGTGCGGACCGGCCTGTTTGGCGCTATATTTTGACGGAACCATTCAAATTTTTTGAATACCTGTGCCGGAAGCGACCATGCAAGCCATCACCCCCGAACTGCTGATCCTGGTGGACGCCATCGCGCGCCACGGCAGCTTTGCCAAGGCCGCCCGCGAACTGGGCAAGGTGCCTTCGGCCGTCACCTATTCCATCCGCAAGCTGGAAGATGGCCTGGACGTGCTGCTGTTCGACCGCTCCGGGCACCGCGCGCTGCTGACGCCGGCGGGCGAAACGCTGCTGAAGGAAGGCCGCCACGTGCTGCAATCGCTGGACGACCTGGCCTGCCGCGTCAAGCGCATTGCCACAGGCTGGGAGGTGGAGTTGCGCATCGCCGTCAGCGCGGTGCTGCCGTGGCGGCCGCTGTACGACCTGATCGAAGAGTTCCAGGCGCTGGGCAGCGCCACCACGCTGCGCTTTTCCAGCGAGGTGTTGAGCGGCAACTGGGACGCCCTGACCTCAGGACGGGCCGACCTGGTCATCGGCGCGGGCGCGGCGGGCGAGCCCACCGGCCCCTATCGCTCGCAAGCCATGGGCCAATCCCAATTCGGCTTCTGCGTGGCCGCGCACCATCCGCTGGCGTCACTGCCGCAGCCCTTGAGCCGCGCCGACATCACGCGTTATTGCGCGGTGGTGGTGGCGGACACGTCGCGCAACCTGGCGCCGCAGACGCGCGGCATCCTGGCCGAGCAACCCACCCTGGTCATGCCCACCATGCAGGCCAAGATAGACGCCCAGGTGCGCGGCCTGGGCTGCGGCTACCTGCCGCTGACCCTGGCCGCGCCGTATCTGGCGCAGGGCCTGCTGGTGGTGTGCGAGACAGACGAAGGCATGTCCCTGACGGAACACCTGACCTACGCCTGGCGCTCGGAGCCGCCGGGCGAAGCCTTGAAATGGTGGCTGCAGAAACTGAAGTCGCCGCGCCTGTGCGAGAGCCTCTTGGGGATAGGATAAGGCGCGCGGCCGCGCGCCCTATTCGTCTTCGATGCCCAGTTCGCGCAGCTTGCGCGTGATGGTGTTACGGCCTATGCCCAGGCGGCTGGCGGCTTCCACGCGCCGGCCGCGGCTGGCGTCCAGCGCGCTTTGCAGCAGGATCTTCTCGAACTGGCGCGTCAGCGTGGCCATGACCGCGGGCTCGCCGCGTTCCAGCCGGTACTGCGCATCGCGCAGCAGCGAATCCTGCCAGTTGCGCTGCGAACCGGCCTCCACGGGCGCCGCGGTCGGAACCACCGTGCCCACGCCGGCCATGGATACGGCCGGACGCGACAAGGCGGGACTCGGGTGCTGCTGGTGTTCCATGGCGCGGATTTCCGGCGGCAGGTCCGCCGGCTCCACGGTCTGGCCAGGCGCCATCACCGTCAGCCAGTGGCAGAAGTTCTCCAGCTGGCGCACATTGCCCGGGAAGTCGAACTTGGACAGCACGGCTAGCGCTTCCGGCGTCAGGCGCTTGACCGGCACCCCCAGCGCGCGGGCGCTGGCGGTGAGGAAGTGGCCGGCCAGCGCCGGTATGTCCTCCACCCGTTCGCGCAAGGGCGGCAGGCGCAGCCGTATCACGTTCAGGCGGTGGAACAAATCCTCGCGGAACAGGCCCTGCTCCACGCGCTGTTCCAGCGGCTGGTGGGTGGCGGCGACGATGCGCACATCGACACGCACCGGCTGCGCGCCGCCGACGCGGTAGAAGCTGCCCTCGGCCAGCACGCGCAACAGGCGTGTCTGCAACTCGATCGGCATGTCGCCGATTTCGTCCAGGAACAACGTGCCGCCATGCGCTTCCTCGAAGCGGCCGCGGCGCAAATTATTGGCGCCCGTGAACGCACCGCGTTCGTGGCCGAACAGCTCGGCCTCCAGCAGGTCGCGCGGAATGGCCGCCGCGTTCAGTGCCACGAAGGGACCGCCGGCGCGCACGCCATGGCCGTGCAAGGCGCGCGCCACCAGTTCCTTGCCAGTGCCGGACTCGCCGGTGATCAGCACGGTGACCTTGGACTGCGCCAGCCGGCCGATCGCGCGGAACACTTCCTGCATGGCGGTGGACGAGGACTGCGTCATCATCCAGCGCTCGTTGTTCTGCGCCGACTCGCCTTGCCCTTCGGGGTTTTCAGGCTCGGCGGACTCCTGCATGGCGCGCTGGATCAGCGCCACCGCCTCGTTCACGTCGAACGGCTTGGCCAGGTAGTCGAAAGCGCCGCCCTGGAACGCGGACACGGTGCTGTCCAGGTCGGCAAACGCGGTCATGACGATGACCGGCAGGCCAGGATTGCGTTCCTTCAGCTGGCGCAGCAGCTCCAGGCCGTTGCCGCCAGGCATGCGGATGTCGGACACCAGCGCGGCGGGCGCTTCGCGCGACAGCGCTTCCAGCACGTCGGCCGATTGCGAAAAACTGCGGGTGGGCACCCCGGCGCGCGCCAGGGCTTTTTCCAGGACCCAGCGGATGGCCTGGTCATCATCGACGATCCATACGGGTTTCATCAGTGTGCGGGCTCCATCGGTAGGACCAGGCGGAACTCGGTGCGGCCGGGCCGGGATTCAAATTCGATGATGCCGCCGTGCTGCTGCACGAAATCCTGCGCCAGGCTCAAGCCCAGGCCGGTGCCTCCGGCGCGGGCCGTGACCAGCGGATGGAAGATGCGGTCACGGATCTGGTCCGGCACGCCGGGACCGTTGTCGATGATGGACAGCACCAGCGCCAGACGGTGCTGGCGGTGGGCCAGCATCACCTGCCGCGCCACGCGCGTGCGCAGCGTGACGACGCCAGGTTCGGTCTGCGGCCCGGGCGGCCTGGCGACCAGTTCCTGCGCGGCGTTGCGCGCCACGTTCAGCACGGCCTGCATCAAGCGGGCGGCGTCGCCCTTCAGGTCCGGCACCGAGGCGTCGTAGTCGCGCAGCAGCGTGACGTCATTGCGGAATTCGGCCTGGATCAGCGCGCAGACGCGTTCGCAGATCTCATGGATGTTCACCGGCCGCGCGTTCAGCGGCACACGTTGCGGGCCGCTCAGGCGGTCCACCAGCGCCTGCAGGCGGTCGGCTTCGGAAATGATGACCTGGGTGTACTCGGCCAGGGCCGCGCTTGGCAGTTCGGCTTCGAGCAATTGCGCGGCGCCGCGCAGGCCGCCCAGGGGATTCTTGACTTCATGCGCCAGATTGCGCAGGAGCTCGCGGTGGGCTTCGATCTCGTCAACCAGCCGGTGGTTGCGGTCGGCCAGCACGCGCTGCTCGATCTCGCGGGTTTCTATCAGCACGGGCCAGCGCTGGCCCGTCAGTCCGACGGTCGTCACGGACACTTCCACGGATTCGGCGGCGCGGCGCAGCGAGGCCAGTTGCCTGACGTCAGCATAGCGCCCGGCGGCGGCGCGATCGATGGAGGATTGGATGTTTTCCGGACTGTCGAACAGCGTGGCGGCGGAATGGCCGCTTAGTTGCTTGCGCGAGCGGCCAAACAGATCTTCGGCGGCCGCATTGGCGTATTCGATATGACCGCGTTCGTTGACCAGGAAAACGGACGTGGCTAGCAAATCGAGAGCTTCTACATTCATTTTCTACATACCCGAATGTGAGGGGACGGCGGAACGCGACGGCCGCGCCGGAAGCCGGCGCCCTACCCGCCAGGCGCAGCGCCTGGCGGACAGCACGTCGAACCGCGATCTGGCGGTGCGCGTGCTGCGGGCCCTGGTTTCTGCCTGCATCATCGCGCCACCTCCAGCTACTGCCTCAGGACATCAGAGGCTGTAGTACATGTCGAACTCGACCGGGTGCGGCGTCATGCGCAGACGGTTCACATCGGCCATCTTCAGGTCGATGTAGGCGCTGAGCATGTCGTTGCTGAACACGCCGCCGCGGGTCAGGAACTCGCGGTCGTTGTCCAGGGCTTCCAGGGCCTGTTCCAGCGAGGCGCAGACGGTCGGGATCTTCGCGTCTTCTTCCGGCGGCAGGTCGTACAGGTTCTTGTCGGCGGGATCGCCGGGGTGAATCTTGTTCTGCACGCCGTCCAGGCCGGCCATCATCAGGGCCGAGAAAGCCAGGTACGGGTTGGCCAGGGGGTCCGGGAAACGCGCTTCGACGCGGCGGCCCTTCGGGTTGCCGACGTACGGAATACGGATCGAGGCCGAACGGTTGCGGGCCGAGTAGGCCAGCTTCACCGGCGCTTCGTAGTGCGGAACCAGGCGCTTGTACGAGTTGGTGCCGGGGTTGGTGATGGCGTTCAGCGCGCGGGCGTGCTTGATGATGCCGCCGATGTAGTACAGCGCGAATTCCGACAGGCCGGCGTAGCCGTTGCCCGCGAACAGGTTCTGGCCGTCCTTCCAGATGGACTGGTGGACGTGCATGCCGGAGCCGTTGTCGCCGACGATGGGCTTGGGCATGAACGTGGCGGTCTTGCCGTAGGCGTGAGCCACGTTGTGAATCACGTACTTGACAATCTGCGTCCAGTCGGCGCGCTGCACCAGCGTGCTGAACTTGGTGCCGATTTCCAGCTGGCCGGCGCCAGCCACTTCATGGTGGTGCACTTCGACCGGCACGCCCATCTGTTCCATCAGCAGGCACATTTCCGAACGCATGTCCTGGAAGGAGTCGACCGGGGGCACGGGGAAGTAGCCGCCCTTGACGGTGGGACGGTGGCCGGTGTTGCCGCCTTCGAACTCCAGGCCCGAGGACCAGGGCGCTTCTTCGGACTTGATCTTGACGAAGGTGCCGGACATGTCGCTGTTCCAGGTCACGCCGTCGAAGACGAAGAATTCGGGTTCCGGACCGAAGTAGGCGGTGTCGCCCAGGCCGGAGGACTTCAGATAGGCTTCGGCGCGCTTGGCCAGCGAACGCGGGTCGCGGTCATAGCCCTTCAGGTCGGACGGTTCGACCACGTCGCACGACAGGATCAGGGTCGGCTCCTCGCGGAACGGATCCAGGTTGCCGGTGGACAGATCGGGGATGAGCAGCATGTCGGAGGCTTCGATGCCCTTCCAGCCCGGGATCGACGAACCGTCGAAGGCCTGCCCGCTTTCCAGCTTGTCTTCGTCGATCTGGCTGATCGGCACCGAAATGTGATGCTCACGGCCAATCGTATCGGTAAAGCGGAAATCCACGAATTTGACTTCGTTGTCGGCGATCTGTTTCAGGACATCTTTCGGGCTTGCCATGTCATCTCCATTAGATAAAAAGGTCGAGGGCTTTGCCCGTCGACTGGCATAAAAGAGGGAAGCAATAAGCGTGCCAGGTTTCCTCTCCGGGATTCCCCGGGGAAGTTGGCTCGATCATGGGAAAATGTAGCACCATCATGGTGCAAATAGTGGGGCATGAATGCCCCACTATGGTGCAACAACACTACAGGAACATTTCCTGCAGGTCGTTGAGGAATCTCCAGCCCAGTGGAGTCGCCCGCAGACGGGTCGGATCGGCATCCAACAGCCCGCGCTTGGAGGCCGCCTCCAATTGGTGCGCAATGGCGGCCAGCGACAGGCCGGTGCGCTCATTGAAGGCAGTGGCGGCGACGCCGTCCTTCAATCGCAGCGCGTTCAGCATGAACTCGAACGGCAATTCGTCCGGGCCGACCTGGCGGCTTTCGGCGATGTGGCTGCCATCCCGAGCCATGGCGGCCTGCATCCAGGAGTCGGGGCCGCGCAGCCGCGCTTCGCGCAGGATGCGGTCATGGAACGACAGCTTGCCGTGCGCGCCGGGACCCAAGCCGAGGTAATCGCCAAACTCCCAGTAATTCAGGTTGTGGCGGCAGCGCGCGCCGGGCTTGGCATAGGCCGAGACCTCGTAGCGCGCCAGGCCGGCCGCGGCCAGCTCGGCTTCCACCGCGTCCTGCATGGCGGCGCTGGTGTCGTCGTCGGGCAGATCCTCGGGCGGGAACTTGGCGAAGACGGTGTTGGGTTCCATCGTCAGGTGATAAAGCGACAGGTGCTCGGTGCCGAAGGCCACGGCCTGCCGCAGATCGGCCACACAGGCGTCCAGCGTCTGGCCGGGCAAGGCGAACATCATGTCCAGGTTGACGCGCGAAACCGCCCGCTGCGCCATCTCGATCGCCGCCCTCGCCTGCGCGCTGTCATGGATGCGGCCCAGCTTCTTCAGCTGCGTATCGTCAAAGCTCTGGATCCCCAGCGAGAACCGCGTCACGCCGCTGGCGGCATAGTCGCGGAAACGCCCGGCCTCGGCCGTGCCGGGATTGGCTTCCATGGTGATCTCGGCGTCAGGCCACAAGTTCAGACAGGCGCGCAGCATCGCCAGCAGTTCGTCCAGACCTTCAGACGACAGCAGGCTGGGCGTGCCCCCGCCTATGAAGACCGATACCACCTGCCGCCCCCAGATCGAAGGCAGCGCCTGCTCGAGGTCGCTGCGCAGGGCATCCAGATAGGCGCGCTCCGGGATCTCGCCCGGCGCCGCATGGGAATTGAAGTCGCAATAAGGGCATTTGCGCACGCACCAGGGCACGTGCACGTAGACGGACAGCGGCGGCAGGCTGGTCAGCGTGGCGCCGGCCGGCAGTTTCAGGCGCGACGGCTGCGCGCCCATGTCGTTGCGGATGGGAATGATGATGGACATGCGTAATTCCTGAACCGGGCGCCGCGCGGCGCCCTCGTCAAGCCTGGTTCAGCTTGCTCAACAGTTCGCGCAGCGCGCGGGCGCGATGGCTCAGCCGGTTCTTTTCCTCGGGATCCAGCGCTGCGGCGGTCAAGGCCTGGTCGGGCAGGTAGAAATGCGGATCGTAGCCAAAGCCGTTGGCGCCTTCGGGCTGGTCGATGATCTCGCCGTGCCACAGGCCTTCGCCTATCAGGGGCCGCGGATCGTTCTCGGAACGCACCAGCGCCAGCACCGCCACGTACCAGGCGCTGCGGTCGGCCACGCCGGCCAGATTGCGCACCAGCAGTTCGTTATTGGCCTGATCGGATTTTTCGCCGCCGAGCATCTTGGCGTAGCGCGCCGAATACACCCCAGGCGCGCCATCCAGCGCCGCCACGCACAGGCCGGAATCGTCGGCCAGGGCCGGCAGCCCGGTCAGGCGGCTGGCATGGCGCGCCTTGGCCAGCGCGTTCTCGACGAACGTCACGTGCGGTTCTTCGGCTTCGGGTACGCCCAGTTCGCCTTGGGGCACGAGTTCCATGCCCAGGGGCGCGAACAGCGCGGAAAACTCGCGCAACTTGCCGGGGTTGTTGGAGGCCAGCACCACGCGGCGCAGGGAATCGGGAATCTTGGGAGCAGTCATGGAGCAAATTGTATAGGGCGCGGGCCCCCTGCGCCGCCTGCGGGCGTCATGCCCGTGCCAGTCGAATGGATATACCTTGCGCCGGGGTTGACAGTGATACTGACCCTAATTGAATATGGCGCGCCTGCCATCGGCGAAACAACGCGGACATATTTTGTTGTCAACATGATCAAACTTGTCACTGATAGTATCTGAACGCACCGGCGATGGACCCCATTCACGCTTTGCCCCGGCCGGTAGCGGCCCGCGCGCCCTCAGCCCCCCTGGACAGCGCGTCAGCGCACGTGAGCCTGGCTGGCATCCTGCGGGAACGGCTGCTGCGCCCGCGCTTCCAACCCGTGGTCGATCTTTCGCACAGCCGCATCTACGGCCATGAAAGCCTGATCCGCGGCCCGGTCGACACCGCCCTGCACTTTCCCGACGCCTTATTCGCCGAGGCCCGCCGCCAGGGCCTGCATCCGCAGTTGGAGTTGGCCAGCTTCCGCGCGGGCGCGCAGGGCTTTCATCAGCACGACGCCGCCGGAATGCTGTTCCTGAACCTGTCCGGTTCGGCGCTGCTGCACTACTGGACTCTCTGGGGCGAGGAAATGCCCGAGCGCCTGCTCAAGAATTGCTCGCTCGCGCCTTCCAGCATCATCGTCGAACTCACCGAGCAGGATCCGCTGTCCGAACACATGGGCGAGCTGTCCAGCGCATTTGCCTGCCTGCGGGCGCATGGCATGCGTGTCGCGCTGGACGACTATGGGGTGGGCAACTCCAATCTGCAGCTCTGGGCCGAGATGCAGCCGGACCTGGTCAAGATCGACCGCTATTTCTTCGCCGGCATCGGCCAGGATGAACGCAAGCAGAACATGGTGCGCGCCATCCTGAAGGTGGCGCAGCATCTGGGCACCACCATCGTCGCCGAAGGCATCGAGACAGCCGAGGACCTGGCCGTGGTGCGCGAGCTGGACATCCGCTACGCGCAAGGCTGGCTGCTGGGCCGGCCGGAAGAAATGCTGCTGACCGAGCTGGCGCCGCCGCTGCGCGATTCGCTGCGCCTGCGCCCGCCCGCCACGGCGCCGGCGCGCGGCGTCGGCGGCACGGCGGCCAGCCTGCGCGTCGAAGCGCCGGCGGTGCGGCTGACCGGACACACCAATGACGACGTGCACCGGCTCTTCATCGAACACAAGGAAATGCACGCTGTGGCGGTGATCGACGACGACAACCGTCCCGTCGGCATCATCAACCGGCGCGACTTTTCGGAACATTACGCACAGCGCTATACCCGCGAGTTGTTTGGACGCGACGCCTGCTCCACCTTCATGAACGCCGAACCGGTGCTGGTCGATCTGGACGTGTCCATCGACCAGTTGAGCCACGTGCTGATCTCCGAAGACCAGCGCTACTTGATGGACGGCCTGATCATTACCCGCGAGGGCCGCTACGACGGCCTGGCCACCGGCGAAACGCTGGTGCGGTCGGTCACCGAAATGCGCATCGAGGCGGCACGCTACGCCAATCCGCTGACGTCCCTGCCCGGCAACATCCCTATCAGCCGGCACATCGCCACCCTTCTTGAAGACGCCGACGATTTCACCATCTGCTATGGCGACCTGAACAATTTCAAGCCCTTCAACGACGTCTACGGCTATTGGCGCGGCGACGACATGATCATGCTGACCGCCGAAGTCATCAAGCGCCACTGCGATCCGCAGCGCGACTTCGTCGGCCATGTGGGCGGCGACGACTTCGTGGTGCTGCTGCGCAGCCCCGACTGGATGGCGCGCGCCCAGCGCATCATCGCGGAGTTCAACGACCGCGCCATGGACCTGTACGACGAAGCAGGCCGCCGCAACGGCGGGATCGAAGCCGAGGACCGCTACGGCGTGCCACGCTTCTTTCCCTTCGTGACGCTGGGCGTGGGCGCCCTCACCGTCACACCATCGTTATGCGAGCGCATCCGCCCTGAGGACATCGCGTCGGCCGCGGCTCACGTCAAGCACAAGGTCAAGCACGGGAACCTGTCGCTGGTGGCCGAGCGCTACACCGGCGGCATCCTGCCGCAGCTGGACAGCTGAATCCTGTCCGGCCGCGCCGTCGGCCGGCGGGGCGATCTGGAACACCGCCACCGCCCGCCGCAAACCTTGCGCCTGGGCTTCCAGCGCCGCGGCCGCGGCCGCGGTCTGCTCCACCATGGCGGCGTTCTCCTGCGTCGAGCGTTCGATATCCGCCACCGCATGGTTCACCGAGGCAATGCCCGCCGCCTGCTCGGCCGTCGCGCTGGAGATCTCGGCCACGATCTGCGTGACCCGGCCCACCGATTGCACCATGTCGCGCATGGTGTCGCCGGCCAGGCTGACCTGACGCACGCCGGCTTGCACGCGCGCCGCGGAATCCTCGATCAGCCCCTTGATTTCCTTGGCGGCCTGCGCGCTGCGCTGGGCGAGCGAACGCACCTCGCCCGCCACCACGGCAAAGCCCTTGCCCTGCTCTCCCGCGCGCGCCGCTTCAACCGCGGCATTGAGCGCCAGGATGTTGGTCTGGAAAGCGATGCTGTCGACCACGCCCACGATCTCGCCGATGCGGCGGGCGCTCTCGGCGATGCCTTGCATGCTCTGCACCACCTCTTCCACCGCCGCGCCGCCACGTTGCGCCAGTTGGGTCGCGCCCAGCGCCTGGCGGCTGGCCAGGTCGGCGTTGCCGGCGGTCAGTTGCACCGTATGCGCCAACTGCATCATGTTGGCCGAGGCTTCCTGCAGCGAGCCGGCCTGGCGCGCGGTGCGGTCCGACATATCCGCCCCGCCCGCGGCGATCTCGCCCGAACCGGTATGGATTTCCTCGACGCCGTGGCGCACCGAAGCCACGGCCGCCGACAGGCCCTTCTGCATGCGCCGCATGGCGCTGTACAGGACGCCGATCTCGTTGTCGCCGCGCATGGCGATCGCGCCCGTGAGATCGCCGTCGGCGATGCGGTCGAAATGCGCGCCGGCTTCGTTCAGCGGCCGCAGGATGCTGCGGCGGAACGCCAGCCGGATCAGCACTGCCAGCAACAGCACCAGCGCCAGCACCCCGGCCGCCACGCCGATTACCCGCTGCAGCGTGAGGCTGGCGCTGGCCACCGCCGCCTGGCCCTGATCGCGGGCGTAGGTCTGGTAGGCGTCAGCCTGCTTGACGTAGGCGGCGCCGCTGGCGGGCAGCACCTTGTCCACCAGGCGGTTCACCTCGATGCCGTTCCAGCCCTTGATCGCCGCATGCATGGGCGCCAGCGTCTTGTCCGCGAAGGCGGCGTAGGCCGCCAGCACCGCATCGAACAACGGCGCGCCCTCGGCGCTGATGTCGGGATTGGCGCGCAAGCGTCCCAGGCTGTCCGCGGCCTGCTTGAAGAGCGCCTCGGCGTGCGCCAGCGACTCGTTGCGCGCCTCTTCCAGCCCGCCTTCCATCGCCGTCTTGGCATCCGTGAGCGCGGCCCGCGCCTGGAACAGCCGGCTGGTCATGTCGGCCAGATCGCCGGCCCGTTCGATGCTGCCCCGGCCCAGCGCTTCGATATCCGTCCGGTTTTCCCGCAGCACCGAGATTCCCGCCGCTGCCGCCAGCGCGAACAGCACTACGAACAACGCAAGAATGGCCGACAACGCCGTCGTGACCCTGATGTTTTTCCGCATATCCGTCCATACAAAACCTGCCGCCAGCGGCGGCGTTCGCATGGATTATGGACACCCAGTTTGGCAATTTCTTGACACAACCCGGGCACGGGGATGACAAACTCCCGTCATGAAACCGAACCCCGTATTAAGCAATTGTGAATTGGCAGGGGCGGCCGCTTACGGCACATTCAACGCTGTACCGATCCATCACCCATATAGAAAACAGCATCATGCCCAACGCCTCCCACGCCTATCAGGACATCCGCGAAGCCGTGCGCGACCTCTGCGCCCAGTTCCCCTCCGAATATTTCCGCAAGGTCGATGAAGAACGCGGCTATCCCGAAGCCTTCGTCCGCGCACTGACCGAGGCGGGCTGGCTGGCCGCGCTGATTCCGCAGGAATACGGCGGCTCCGGCCTGGGCCTGACCGAAGCGTCGGTCATCATGGAAGAAATCAACCGCAGCGGCGGCAACTCCGGCGCCTGCCACGGCCAGATGTACAACATGGGCACGCTGCTGCGCCACGGCTCCGAGGCCCAGAAGCGCGAGTACCTGCCGCGCATCGCCGCCGGCGAACTGCGCCTGCAGTCCATGGGCGTGACCGAACCCACCACCGGCACCGACACCACCAAGATCAAGACCACCGCGGTCAAGCGCGGCGACCGCTACGTCATCAACGGCCAGAAGGTCTGGATCTCGCGCGTGCAGCACTCGGACCTGATGATCCTGCTGGCGCGCACCACGCCGCTGGACCAGGTCACGCGCAAGTCCGAAGGCATGTCCATCTTCCTGGTGGACCTGCATCACGCGGTGAAGCATGGCATGTCGATCCGCCCGATCCCCAACATGGTCAACCACGAGACCAACGAGCTGTTCTTCGACAATCTGGAAATCCCCGAAGAGAACCTGATCGGCGAGGAAGGCAAGGGCTTCAAGTACATCCTGGACGGCCTGAACGCCGAACGCACCCTGATCGCCGCCGAATGCATCGGCGACGGCTACTGGTTCGTGGACAAGGTCACCGCCTACGCCAAGGAGCGCATGGTGTTCGGCCGCCCCATCGGCCAGAACCAGGGCGTGCAGTTCCCCATCGCCCGCGCCCACATCAACGTCGAAGCCGCCAGCCTGATGCGCTACGAGGCCTGCCGCCTGTTCGACGCCCACGAGCCCTGCGGCGCCCAGGCCAACATGGCCAAGCTGCTGGCCGCCGACGCATCCTGGGAAGCCGCCAATGCCTGCCTGCAATTCCACGGCGGCTTCGGCTTCGCCACGGAATACGATGTAGAGCGCAAGTTCCGCGAAACCCGCCTGTATCAGGTCGCGCCGATCTCGACCAACCTGATCCTGTCCTACGTGGCCGAACACATCCTGGGCCTGCCCCGCTCCTTCTGACCGGATCCCGACATCCATGACCGCTGCCAAAGACACCCCGCACCTGAGCGCCGAACTCGCGGCCTTTGCCGCCAATCTGCGCTATGAAGACATTCCAGCCCCGGTGCTGCGCCGCGCCGAGGATCTGCTGCTGGACTGCCTGGCCTCCATTCTGGCGGGCGCTTCGGCCCGCGCGGTGCAGGCCATCGACCGCTATGCCGCCGCCATGGGTCCGGCCGACGGCCCCAGCGAAGTCCTGATCACGCGCCGCCGCACCACGCCGCTGTTCGCCGCCATGGTCAACGCGGCGGCCGCCCACGTGGTCGAGCAGGACGACGTGCATAACGGTTCCGTGTTCCACCCCGCCGCCGTGGTTTTCCCGCCGGCGCTGGCGGTGGCCCAGGCGCTGGGCCGCTCGGGGCGCGACCTGCTGGTCGCCTCCGTTGCGGGCTACGAAGTGGGCATACGCGTCGGTGAATTCCTGGGCCGTTCGCACTACAAGATCTTCCACACCACTGGCACCGCCGGCACGCTGGCCGCCGCCGTCACCACCGGCCGCCTGCTGAACCTGTCGCCCGAGGAAATGCTGCACGCGCTGGGCTCGGCCGGCACGCAGGCCGCGGGCCTCTGGGAGTTCCTGCGCGACGCCGCCGACTCCAAGCAATTGCACACCGCCAAGGCCGCGGCCGACGGCATCACCGCCGCGTATCTGGCGCGCGAAGGTTTCACCGGCGCGCGCCACATCCTGGAAGGCCCGCAGGGCATGGCGGCCGGCATGTCCACCGACGCCGATCCCAGCCGCTTGTGCGACCGCCTGGGCGAGCGCTGGGCGCTGGCCGAGACCTCGTTCAAGTTCCACGCGTCCTGCCGCCACACCCACCCGGCGGCCGACGCGCTGCAGCAGGCGCTGCGCGACAACAATCTGACCGAGGCCGACATCGAGCGCGTCGTGGCCCACGTGCACCAAGGCGCCATCGACGTGCTGGGCCCGGTAGTCAATCCGCAGACGGTGCACCAGTCCAAGTTCTCGATGGGCACCGTGCTGGCCCTGATCGCCCGCCAAGGCCGCGCCGGCCTGGCCGAGTTCGACGCCGGCCTGGACGATCCGGGCGTGGCCACGTTCCGCGGCAAGGTCGAAATGGAGCTGGATCCCGAGGTCGATGGCGCCTACCCGCAGCGCTGGATCGGCAAGGTCACGGTCTACACGCGCGACGGCCGCAAGCTGCATGGCCGCGTGGACGAACCCAAGGGCGATCCGGGCAACACCCTGAGCCGGGCGGAAATCGAGGACAAGACGCTAAGCCTGGGCCGCTACGCGGACGCCGCCACGGAGCAAGAACTGCGCGGGCTGATCGCGGCGATCTGGAATCTGGAAAAGGCGGAAAAAATGGAGACGCTGCTGGCGCCGAAATAATGCCAGCAGGCGGGGCTGCGGGTTGGCCGCGGAGTGCGCGTCCAACCCGTTTTGTTTGGCGCCGATCAGGCCAGCGCCGCGCGCTGCGCCCGCACCAGGCCGGCGATGCCGCTTTCGGCCAACACCAGCATCGTGTCCAGTTCCGCGCGGGTGAAGGTGGCGCCCTCGCCCGTACCCTGCACTTCCACGAATGCGCCGCTGCCGGTCATGATCACGTTCACGTCGGCGTCGCAGGCCGAGTCTTCCTCGTAATCCAGGTCCAGCACCGCGCGGCCCTGCACCAGGCCGACGGACACCGCCGCGACCGCATCGCGGATCGGGTTCGCGGCCAGGTCGCCGCGCTGCATCAGCAACGCGACGGCGTCGGCCGCCGCCACCCAGGCGCCCGTAATGCTGGCGCAGCGCGTGCCGCCGTCGGCCTGCAGCACGTCGCAATCCAGGTGCAGCGTGCGCTCGCCCAGCGCCTTCATGTCGAACACGGCCCGCAGGCTGCGGCCGATCAGGCGCTGGATTTCCTGCGTGCGGCCGCTCTGCTTGCCGCGCGCGGCCTCGCGGTCGCCGCGCGTGTGGGTGGCGCGCGGCAACATGCCGTATTCAGCCGTTACCCAGCCTTCCCCCTTGCCCTTCAGAAAAGGCGGTACTTTCTCAAGTACGCTGGCCGTGCACAGCACATGGGTGTTGCCGGCCTTCACCAGCACCGAACCTTCGGCGTAGCGCGTGAACCCGCGCTCCAGGCTGAACGGCCGCAATTCGTCGACGGCGCGGCCCGAGGGACGGGCGATGGCGGGGGTAGTGGTCACAGGCAGACTCCAGACGTGGCTTAGATCCGCCGCATTGTACGGGGTGGCGCCGCAGGAAAACGCCGCTTGGAGTATCCTGCCGCGATATAACCGGTACAAATGGAATGGCCCGCGCCGAAAACCGGCTGGCGCGCAGGCCCGCCGGTTCCCAATAAAAAGCATTACCAGGACACGCACATCATGATTCGCAGCATGACCGCTTTCGGCAACGCCCGCGCAGATCTCGAGCAAGGCACGCTTGCGCTCGAATTCCGCAGCGTCAATAGCCGCTTCCTCGACCTCTACTTCCGCCTGCCCGACGAACTGCGCCACGTGGAAACGCCGCTGCGCGAACTGCTGACCGCCAACTTGGCGCGCGGCAAGGTCGAAATCCGCGTCTCCTACACGCGCAACGCCAACACCGACCTGTCCAAGCTGGAACCGGCCTGGCTCGAAAGCCTGGCCGAACAGCTGCAAGCCGCGCGCCGCATCCTCCCCGACATCGCCGCCCCGCGCCTGGTGGAACTGTTCAACTGGCCCGGCCAGCGCGCCAACGACGCGCTCGACCCGCAAGTCTGGGGCGCCGCCTGCATGCAGGCCGCCCAGCAGGCTCTGACCCAGCTGCAGGAAGGCCGCGAACGCGAAGGCGAACGCCTGGCCGGCATGATGCGCGAATGCGCCGACGGCGTGGCGCGCATCGTCGAACTGGTGCAGGCGCACCTGCCCCAGCTGCTGGCCGACCACCGCGACAAGCTCGCTTCCAAGCTGCGCGAAAGCGTGGAATCCGCCTTCCCCGGCGGCTTCACCCACATTTCCGGCGCGGAACTGTCGGAACGCCTGTCCCAGGAAGCCAACCTGTTCGCGCTGCGCATCGACGTGGCCGAAGAACTGTCGCGCCTGCGCTCGCACCTGGAAGAACTGCGCCACCTGCTGGGCGACGGCGGCGGCAAACCCGCCTCTGGCAAGAAGAATGCAGGCAGCGCGGGCAAGCGCCTGGACTTCCTGTTCCAGGAAATGAACCGCGAAGCCAACACCCTGGGCTCCAAGGCCGGCAGCATGGAAGTCACCCGCGCCGCCATGGACCTGAAGCTGCTGATCGAGCAGATGCGGGAACAGGCGCAGAACATCGAATAGCGGAATACGCGGCGGCGCCTCTGAGTGGGCGCCGGATCCTGGCGCAAGAAAAAGCAGCCCTTACCTGCTGGATGGATGATCCAGTGCGTAAGGGCTGCTTTTCGCCTGGTTTTCGAATTGAGAGAGGCCGGACAACCGTCCACATCTGCCGTGCTGTACTTTGAAGCTTGCCTCGCGGAAGACCCAGGTGACGGCAGTCTGATCCGTGCGGCTCTGGGCGACATCGCCCGGGCACGCGGCATGAGCCAGCTTGCCCGCGAGACGGGTCTGTCCCGTGAAGGGCTGTATCAGGCCCTATCGGCCAAAGGAAACCCGGAGTTCAGCACCATCATGAAAGTGATCCGCGCCTTGGGACTCAAACTGCATGCGGAGATTGAACACGCTTGAGAGACTTGCGCAGGCCGCGTCTTTGAGCGCGGCCAGCAACGGGGCAGCGCCACGACGGCCTGCCCATCACCCGCGCGCCTATCCCCTCGCCTCGCCCGCCGCGGGCTCCCCCCGCAACGCTGAATCCAGATAAGCACTACGCGCCCGCGCATCCGGGAAATGCATGTCGCGGTAGTTCACGAAGCGCGAGCCGCGCGCCAGCCGGTAGCCGGCCCAGATCAGCAGGAACAGCGGAATCCCGATGTAGGTGGCGACCACGCCGCCCCAATCGATCTTGTCCTGCAGGAACGCCTGGTAGTTCTGCCCCAGGGTGATGATCAGGCACAGCACGAAAGCGAAGATCGGCCCGAACGGAAAGAACGGCGACACATAGGGCAGATCGGCCAGGTTGTGGCCCTGCTTCACGTAGCCGCGGCGAAAGCGGTAGTGGCTGATGGCGATGCCCAGCCAGGCGATGAAGCCGGTCATTCCGGAAGTGTTCAGCAGCCAGATGTAGACGGCATTGGGGCTGAAAATAAAGGTAAAGAAGCACAGCGCCGCCACCACCGTGGTCGCCAGCAGCGCCCACAGCGGCACGCCGCTGCGCGAAATGCGGCCGAAGATGCGCGGCGCCTTGCCTTCGCGGGCCAGGCTGTAAAGCATGCGCGTGGCCGCGTACATGCCGGAGTTGCCCGCGGACAATACCGACGTCAGCACCACCGCGTTCATGACCGAAGCCGCCCCCAGAAGACCGGCACGCTCGAAGATCAGGGCGAAGGGACTGACGCTGATGTCCTCGACCTCGTTGCGCAGCAGGTGCGGATCGGTATAGGGAATCAAAAGGCCGATGACCAGGATGGCCGCCACGTAGAACAGCAGGATGCGCCAGAACACCTGGCGCACCGCGCGCGGCAGGTTGCGCGCCGGGTCCTTGGATTCGCCAGCGGCGATACCGATCAGCTCGGTACCCTGGAACGAAAAGCCCACCACCATGGCCACGCCGATCAGCGCGGCGAAGCCGCCCGAGAACGGCGCATCGCCCACCGCCCAGTTGGCCAGGCCGCCGGTTTCTCCGCCGCGGATGATGCCCAGCAGCATCATCACGCCCATGGCCACGAAAGCCAGCACCGCGATCACCTTGATCAGCGCGAACCAGAACTCCGCCTCGCCGAAGCCGCGCGCCGACATGGCGTTCAGGCCGAAGGTGATCGCCAGGAACAAGGCGCTCCAATAGAAGCCTGGCACGTCGGGAAACCAATAGGCCATGACCAGCTGCGCCGCCACCAGGTCCACCGCCACGGTCACGGCCCAGTTGTACCAATAGTTCCAGCCCAGGGCGAAGCCGAAGCCGTCCTCGACGTAACGCGCGCCGTAGGTGGAAAAGGAGCCTGAAACCGGCATGGCGGCGGCCAGTTCGCCCAGGCTGGTCATCAGGAAATAGACCATGATGCCGATGAGCACGTAACCCAGCAGCGCCCCGCCGGGGCCGGCCTTTGCAATGGTCGCGCCGGAAGCCACGAACAGGCCGGTGCCGATGGACCCACCCACCGCAATCATGGTCAGGTGGCGCGCGGACAGCGTGCGACGCAGTTCCGAAGGCGGGTTCGCCTTCACCTCGCGCGTGCCGCCCGAGCGACGTTCATCGTGTTCCGATGGTGCCAAAATGCATTTCCTTCAGGTCATGAAGGCACCCGCGCGCAGCGCCAGGTGCCTGGGAATTTCCAAGCAACCGGCGAGAATAGCGCAAGAGGCCCCATCCGGTGAAATCGGGCGGCCTCGGGGACGGATCGACGAACCTATTGAAACGCTGTTTCCATGAAGGTGCGCAGCTTGCGCGAATGCAGGCGTTCCGGCGGCATGTCGCGCAACCGCTCCAGGGCGCGGATGCCGATTTCCAGATGCTGATTTACCTGGCGGCGGTAGAAGGCGCTGGCCATGCCGGGCAGCTTCAGCTCACCGTGCAGCGGCTTGTCCGACACGCATAGCAAGGTGCCGTATGGCACGCGGAAACGGAAGCCGTTGGCCGCGATGGTGGCGGACTCCATGTCCAGCGCGATCGCGCGGGACTGCGCAAAGCGCTCCACCAATTCCAGATGATCGCGCAGTTCCCAGTTGCGGTTGTCGATGGTGGCCACCGTGCCCGTGCGCATGATGCGCTTGAGGTCCCAACCCGACAGCCCCGCCACCTCTTCGACCGCCTGCTCCAGCGCCACCTGCACCTCGGCCAGCGCCGGAACCGGCACCCAGGTCGGCAGGTCGGCGTCCAGCACGTGGTCCTCGCGCACATAGCCGTGCGCCAGCACGTAGTCGCCCAGGCGCTGCGAATCGCGCAGGCCGGCGCAGTGGCCCAGCATCAGCCAGGCGTGCGGGCGCAGCACGGCGATGTGGTCGGTAATGGTCTTGGCGTTGGACGGTCCGACGCCGATGTTCACCAGCGTGATGCCGGAATGGTCGCCGCGCACCAGGTGATAGGCCGGCATCTGCGGCAGGCGGACCGCCTGGTCCTCGTCGCCCGGGCCGCTTTCGCCGCGGCGCGTAATGCGGTTGCCTGGCTCCACCAGCATTTCGTAGTCTTCGTTGCCGCTGGCCATGAGCGCGCGGGCGCGGGCGCAGAACTCGTCGACGTAGAACTGGTAGTTGGTGAACAGCACGAAATTCTGGAAATGCGCCGGCGCGGTCGAGGTGTAGTGCTGCAGCCGGTGCAGCGAATAGTCCACGCGCTGGGCCGTGAACGGCGCCAGCGGCTTGGGTTCGCCCTCCTTGCCGCGCCAGGAACCGTTGACGATGGCGTCGTCCGTCACCGCCAGGTCGGGCACGTCGAACAGGTCGCGCAAGGGGCGCTTGAGCGCCTCCAGGTGCTCGCCCTCGACGTAGGCGCCCTCCGGGAAGGCGAAATGCAGCGGAATGGGCGAATCGGACTCGCCGACCTCGACCGCCACGCGGTGGTTCTGCAGCAGCTGGCTGACCTGCTCTATCAGGTAGTCGCGAAACAGCGCGGGCTGGGTGATGGTGGTCTGGTAAATGCCCGGCTCGGCGACGTGGCCGTAGGACAGCCGGGTATCGATCGGGTCATAGGTTTCCACCACGATGCGGATGGCCGGGTAGTAGGCGCGGGCGCGCTCGCGGCCGTTGGTCGAGCCTTTCAGCACTTCACGGAAGGCGGCGCGCAGGAATGCGGTATTGCGCGCATAGATTTCGATCAGGCGCTCCACTGCCGCCACCGCATCCTGGAACGGCTCGAAAGGCAAGGCTTCCGGCCGGCTCATGGAAGACAAAGGGTGCACTGCGTTCATCATCGAGCTTTACTCCGCTTCTCATCTTATCTGTAACCGCGGCCGCTGCCGGCTTGCCGGGCCGCAGGGCCGATTGCGACGATTATGCCCGAGCCCGCGCAAGATGAAGTGTCATATTCGACGGCCCGGGAAGCTGCGCGCGCCGTAACTTCCGCCGACAAGAATGCTGCATTGCACTACAAATGTAATGAAACATTATTCCATTACAATCACATGGCAGTCCGGGGTTTTACGTCCCGGTGTTGCCCCTTTCCGCCGGCTTGCCTGTCCAGGCAAAGCCATGCCGCCCACTCCGATTCTTGAAGTGACGTAATGACGCCGCCCGCGCGAAAAGCCCGAATTGCCCAACTCCGCATTCCCGTATTCCTGTCAGCGCCCATCATCGCCCTGACTCTCTCCTGGATTCCCGACGCCGCCCAGGCGTCCATCCGCTCCGAGCAGGCCCGCCCCTCGCTCACCGGCCTGCGCCTGGCGCAGGAACCCACCGTCCCCACCCTGCGCGACCGCGTCGTGCAAGCCGGCCTGGATGCCATCGGCACCCCCTACAGCTGGGGCGGCGACGATGCCGACGGATTCGATTGCAGCGGACTTGTGCTGCACGTCTTCCGCGAAATCGCCGGCCTGGAGCTGCCCCGCACCGCGCGCGCGCAACGCACCGCCGGCGAATCCATCGCCAACAAGCAGGAGCTGCGCCCCGGCGACCTGGTGTTCTTCGCCACGCGCGGCCGCGGCGTGACCTCGCACGTCGGCATCTACATCGGCCAGAACAAGTTTGTCCACGCTCCGCGCCGCGGCACCAAGGTGCGTGTGGATGAAATGAAGAATTCGTACTGGAACAAGCGCTACGTCGGCGCCCGGCGCTATCTGGATATGCAACCGGGCCAGATGCTGGCCCAGGCTTCCGCCCGCTGACGGAAATGATCGGGGCGGCGCTGCCGGCGCGCCCCGGGGGGTGGCACCACAGCCTGCCGCGGCCAGTCCATCCAGGACGCGCCGCCGCAGGCTTGCCGCGTTTCAGCCCCGGCCCACGAAGGGCATATTGGTCGCCATGATGGTCATGAACTGCACGTTGGCCTCCAGCGGCAGGCGCGCCATGGCGGCCACCGCCTGCGCCACGTGCGCCACGTCCATGCGCGGCTCCACCTTGGTGCTGCCGTCGGCCTGCAGGATGCCTGCGGCCATGCGCTCGGTCATGTCGGTGGCGGCATTGCCGATATCGATCTGGCCGCAAGCAATGTTGTAGGGCCGGCAGTCCAGCGAAATCGACTTGGTCAGCCCTGTCACCGCGTGCTTGGTGGCAGTGTAGGCAATGGAGAACGGGCGCGGCGCATGCGCCGAGATCGAACCGTTGTTGATGATGCGTCCGCCGCGCGGATTCTGCGCCTTCATCACGCGGATGGCGGCTTGCGCGCACAGGAACATGCCGGTCAGATTGGTGTCGACCACGTCACGCCAGACCGACACGGGCAATTCTTCGATCGGCATCGCCGGCGCGCCGCGGCCGGCATTGTTGAACAGCACATCCAGCCGGCCATACTCACGCTGCGCGCTGTCGAAGAGTTCACGCACGGCCTGCTCGTCGGATACATCCGTGGGCACCACCAGCGCCCTCACGCCGTCCTCGCCGGCCGCGGTGCGGGTGGCTTCCAGCGGTTCGCGGCGGCGGCCGGCCAGCACGACCCGATAACCTTGCGCCAGGAATTCCAGCGCCACCGCGCGGCCTATGCCGGTACCGGCGCCGGTGACCAGCGCCACGCGCGGGTGTTCGATCTCGTTCGCTTGCATCGGATTCTCCTTGTTATCGATCGGCGGAATGCTACCCCAATCATTCTGGCCATGCTGCAAGCGAAGGTTCCAGCCGTGACACATTCGAACGCGTCACACGCAAGCAAAAATTACCCGGCATGGCCGAACTGCCGAACGCGCCGGAAGACGCGTTTTTCCTGAAGCGATCGCGACCGGCGGATCCGCGCCCGCGCCGCTTTTTCTCGCAGAAAAAAACCGCGCAACGCATGCCATAGGGTCGACAATTCCGTGTTGATCCGTCACAAGTCTTTATATAATTCCTGGCAATTAGCTTATTACCAGAAATCCAATAACACCCACGGAGCAGGTTCTATGACCCCACGGTCCCTATCCGCCGCACTGATCCTGAGCGCGCTGCACGCCGCCTCGGCCGGTGCGCAAAGCGCGCCCGACGGCAAGCAGATCAGCACCCAGGGCGCCAACGGCGCGCCCGCCTGTATCACCTGCCACGGCGCCCGTGGCGAAGGCAACCCGGCCGCCGGCTTCCCGCAACTCGCCGGCATGGGCAGCGCCTACCTCGAAGAACAGCTCGAAGCCATGGCCAACGGCTCGCGCGTCAGCCCGGTCATGGCCGCCACCGCCAAGGCGCTGGACCCGGCACAGCGCAAGGCCGTCGCGCAGTACTACGCCTCCCTGCCCTCCGCGCAGGACATCGACAAACTGGCCGCGACCGCCATGCATCCGGCCAATCCGGCCGATACCGGCGCCTGGCTGGCTACGCGCGGCGCCTGGGACAAGAACGTGCCGGCCTGCAACCAGTGCCACGGGCCGGGCGGCATCGGCGTAGGCGCGAATTTCCCCGCCTTGGCGGGCCAGCCCGCCGCCTACATCGCCGGCCAACTGCGCGCCTGGCAGCAAGGCCAGCGCCCGCCGGGTCCGCTGGGCCTGATGCCGGCCGTGGCCACGCGCCTCTCCAGCGCCGAGATCGACGCCGTGTCCGCCTATTACGCAGGCCTGCCCAAGGCCGCCGACCAGCTTGCCGCGCAAGCCAACACCGCCGCGGGAGCCCAGCAATGACCCCCATCAGCCTGCGCCTGCTGTCCGCCGCCTGTCTGTTCGCATCCGCCGCCGCGTTTGCGGCCGAACCCCGCCCGTCCTTCACGCCGCCGCCGGCCGCGTCCATTCCCGACAACGATTTCGGCAAAGCCGTACGCGAAGGCGAGCAGATCTTCCTGCACACGCCCCAAAAGGCCGCCAAGTTCGTCGGCAACAACCTGAACTGCGTCAGTTGCCACCTGGACGCCGGCCGCCGGCCGGACTCCGCGCCGATGTGGGCGGCCTACGTGCTCTACCCCGCCTATCGCGCCAAGAACGGCCACGTCAACACCCTGGCCGAACGCCTGCAAGGGTGCTTCCGCTTCAGCATGAACGGCAAGGCGCCCGCCGCGGACGATCCCACCCTGACCGCGCTGCAGACCTACATGTTCTGGCTGGCCAGCAAGGCGCCGACCGGCGTGGTGCTGGAAGGCCAGGGCTATCGCAAGCTGCCCGCGCCCGCCAAGAAGGCGGACTACCTGCGCGGCAGCGAGGTCTACGCGCAGTATTGCGCGGTCTGTCACGGGGCCGAAGGCCAGGGCCAGAAGAACGGCAAGCACTGGGTGTTCCCCGCCCTGTGGGGCGCGGACTCCTTCAACTGGGGCGCAGGCATGCACCAGATCGGCAATGCCGCCGGCTTCATCAAGGCCAACATGCCGCTCGGACAGGCCGGCATGCTGAGCGACCAGGAAGCCTGGGACGTGGCCTACTTCATGAACGCGCACGAACGTCCGCAGGATCCGCGCTACACAGAGTCTGTGGCCGCGACCCGGGCCAAGTACCACGACTCCGACGATTCGCTATACGGTATCGAGGTCAACGGCCATCTGCTGGGCAGCGACTCGCCGCCAGCCGGCGGCATGCTGACCCAGGCCGCCGCCAAGGCTGGCGGCTAAGTCCGGAAGGCGCAAATCACGTGGCCGGCTTGCGGGTTCCCCCCTGCCCGGCCGCGTGATTTGTTATTCTTCGTGTCTTAGCATCACACGCCCGCCACATTCATGTCCGCCAATCCCGGAAACGTCTTCATGGTCGTCGCGCCCAGCGGCGCCGGCAAGTCCAGCCTGGTCAAGGCCTTGCTTCAGCAAGACCCCTCCATCCTGCTCTCCATCTCCTGCACCACCCGCGCGCCCCGCCCCGGCGAGGAAGACGGCCGCGAGTACCGCTTCGTGTCCACGGACGAGTTCAAGCTCCTGCGCGAAGGCAACAACCTGCTGGAATGGGCGGAAGTGCACGGCAATTTCTACGGCACGCCGCGAGACCGCATCGACGAAGCCACCCGCGCCGGCCGCGACGTGCTGCTGGAGATCGACTGGCAAGGCGCGCGCCAGGTGAAGCAGCGCTTCCCCGGCGCGATCGGCGTGTTCGTGCTGCCGCCGTCCATTGACGAACTCGAAAGCCGGCTCAAGGCGCGCGGCCAGGACGAACCCCAGGTGATCGCGCGTCGCCTGATGGCGGCGGGCGGCGAAATCGCCCACGCGCCTGAATGCGAATATGTTATTATTAATCAAGAATTTAGCGTGGCCTTGTCGGAATTGACTCAAATAGTCAGCGCCGCCCGGCTGCGCTTTTCGTCTCAGGCCGCCCGCCATAGCCAGTTGTTCTCGCAGCTGGGCATCCCGGCCGAGCACTGAGCCGAACGCATTCTCCCCATCCTCCATCAGCACCAGGTGTCCTAATGGCTCGCATTACCGTCGAAGACTGTCTGAATCAAATCCCCAATCGTTTCAAGCTCACGCTGGCCGCAACGTACCGCGCCCGCGAGTTGGCGCAAGGCCATGCCCCGCGCCTGGACAGCAAAGACAAGCCCACGGTCACTGCCCTGCGCGAAATCGCGGGCGGCCTCACCGGCGTGGAAATGCTGCGTAAAGTACCCACCTGATCGTTTCCGGGGGCGGCAAGCATGGCTTTTCCCGGGCTGAAGTACGCTTCATCAGGTCTGCTTGCCGCACTGCGTGCCGGCTCCCGTCTCGGGCGCCGCACGGGCAAGAAAGACAAGACTCCCCCCACGCCACCGTCCGTCGCCGCGCAAGAAGCGGCGGACGCGACCGCCTCGCCGGTCGCTTCGCTGGCGCCGCTGACCGAAATCATCGGCAGCTATCTCGACAAGAAAGACGTAGAGCGCGTGCGCGAGGCCTATCGCTTCGCGGACCAGGCGCATCTGGGCCAGTTCCGCGCCAGCGGTTCGCCCTACATCTCTCACCCCATCGCCGTCACGGAAATCTGCGCAGGCTGGAAGCTCGACGTCAACGCGTTGTCAGCCGCCCTGCTGCACGACGTGATGGAAGACCAGGGCATCGCCAAGCACGAATTGGCCGAGAAATTCGGCCCTGAAGTCGCCGAACTGGTCGACGGCCTGTCCAAGCTCGACCGCCTGGACTTCGCCACCAAGGCCGAACAGCAGGCCGAGAGTTTCCGCAAGATGCTGCTGGCGATGGCGCGCGACGTGCGCGTCATCCTCATCAAGCTGGCCGACCGCCTGCACAACATGCGCACGCTGGACGCGGTCAATCCGGAAAAGCGCCGCCGCATCGCGCGCGAAACCCTGGACATCTACGCGCCGATCGCCCATCGCCTGGGCCTGAACCTGCTGTTCCGCGAATTGCAGGACCTGTGCTTCGCGGCCATGTACCCGAACCGCTACCAGGTGCTGTACAAGGCGGTGCTGGCCGCGCGCGGCAACCGCCGCGAGGTCATCACCAAGATCGCCGATTCGGTGCGGGCCTCGCTGCCCGCCGCAGGCATCGAGGCCGAGGTCACCGGCCGCGAGAAGACGCTCTACGGCATCTACCGCAAGATGGTCGACCAGAAGAAGTCGTTCTCCGACGTCCTGGACATCTACGGTTTTCGCGTCATCGTGCACACCCTGCCCGAGTGCTACCTGGCACTGGGCACGCTGCACCAGCTCTACCGGCCCGTACCCGGCAAGTTCAAGGACTACATCGCCATCCCCAAGGTGAACGGCTACCAGTCCCTGCACACGACCCTGGTCGGCCCCTACGGCACGCCGGTGGAGTTCCAGTTCCGCACCCGCGACATGCATCATGTGGCGGAAGAAGGCGTGGCCTCGCACTGGCTCTACAAGGGCGCCGACCTCACCCTCAACGACCTGCAGAAGCGCACCCACCAGTGGCTGCAGTCGCTGCTGGACATCCAGAGCCAGACCGGCGATTCCGGCGAATTCCTGGAGCACGTCAAGGTCGATCTGTTCCCCGACGCGGTCTATGTATTCACGCCGCGCGGCAAGATCATCTCGCTGCCCCGCGGCGCCACGCCGGTGGACTTCGCCTACGCGATCCACACCGATATCGGCAACCAGGCGGTGGCCGCCAAGGTCAACGGCGAATTCGTGCCGTTGCGCACCGAACTCAACAGCGGCGACACGGTGGAAATCGTCACCTCCCCCGCTTCCCGTCCGAACGCACAGTGGCTGAACTACGTACGCACCGGCCGCGCCCGCTCTGAAATCCGCCACTACCTGCGCACCGTCAAGTACGAAGAGTCCGTGGCCTTTGGCGAACGCCTGCTGGGACAGGCGCTGCAGGAGCTGCACATGCCCCTGCCCGCCACCGACGACCCGGCCTGGCAGAAGCTGGCGCGCAGCACCGGCGCCAGCTCGCGCGAGGAAATCCTGGCCGACATCGGCCTGGGCAAGCGCCTGGCCGCCGTGGTGGCGCGCCGCTTCGCGCCCGAACACCAGCTGGTCGCGACCACGGCCGCGGCGGTGGACGAGCTGACCTCGGCGCGCAGCGCCCCCATCCTGATCCAGGGCAATGAAGGCCAGGCGGTGCAATTGGCGCCTTGCTGCGGTCCGCTGCCAGGCGACCCCATCATCGCCGGCATGCGCATGGGACACGGGCTGGTGGTGCATACCGCCGATTGCCCGGTGGCCATGCGCCAGCGCCTGCGCGAGCCGGAACGCTGGATCAACGTCGCCTGGGATCCCAACAACACCGCCAAGCACCTGGCCACGCGCCTGGACATCGTCACGCGAAACGAGCGCGGGGTATTGGGGCGGCTGGCGGCGGAGGTCACGGCGGCCGACGCCAACATCGTGCACGTCACCATGCACGACGACGCGGTCGCTACGGTGTCGCTGCATCTGACGATCCAGGTCGACAGCCGCAAGCACCTGGCGCAAGTCATCCGCGCCATCCGCCACGTGCCGCAAGTGCAGAAGATCGTGCGCGTGAAGGGTTGAGCCGTTCTTCAGTGCAGGGCTGAAACGCCAGCCCTGCACTGCGCACCTCAGGTCACGTGCTGCAGAAAATCCTTGAGCCGCTGGCTGGGCGGATTGCTGAGCAATTCGCCTGGCGGCCCGTCATGGGCGATCTTGCCGGCGTCGATGAAGATCAGGCGGCTGCCCACCTTGCGCGCAAACTCCATTTCATGCGTGACCACCACCATGGTCATGCCCTCTTCGGCCAGGTCGCGCATGACCTTGAGCACTTCGTGACGCAGCTCCGGATCCAGCGCCGAGGTCGGCTCGTCGAACAGCATCAGCTTGGGTTTGATGGCCAGCGCCCGCGCGATCGCCACACGCTGCTGCTGGCCGCCTGAAAGCTCGGACGGATAGTGGTTCATGCGCTCGGCCAAGCCGACCTTGGCCAGCAGGCTTTCGGCCAGTTCGCGCGCCTCGGCGCGGCTCTGGCCGCGCGTGTGGATCGGGCCGAACATGACGTTTTCCAGCGCGGTCATCTGCGGGAACAGATTGAACTGCTGGAACACCATGCCCGCCTCGCGCCGGATCTCGCGCACTTGCGCGGCCCCGCCGTTCACGCTCAGTCCGTCCACCAGCAAGTCGCCGCCATTGATGGTTTCCAGCACGTTGATGCAGCGCAGGAAGGTGGATTTGCCGGAGCCCGACGGGCCGACCACCACCACGACCTCACCCGCGTCGATGTTCAACGAAATGCCGTTGAGCACCATGGACTCGCCGAAGTTCTTGGTGACGTTGTGGAATTCAACCATGCTCATAGTATGCGCATCCTTCTTTCAATCAGATGCAGGCCCAGCGCCATCAGGCCGGTCAGGATCAGGTAGACGATCGCCACCGCCGACCAGATCTCGACGGCGCGGAAGTTGCTGGCCATGATTTCCTGGCCCTGCCGCGTCAGCTCGGCCACGCCGATCACGATGAAGAGCGAGGAATCCTTGAGGCTGATGATGCACTGGTTGCCCAGCGGCGGAATCATGCGGCGGAACGCCACCGGCCCGATGATGTGGAAGAGGATCTTGTGGAACGGCAGCCCCATGGCCTGTCCGGCTTCCTTCAGGCCCTTGTGCACGGACAACAGCGCGCCGCGCACGATCTCGGAAATGTAGGCGCCGGAATTGATGATGAGCGTGACGATCGCCGCCCACTCCGCGTCCACCCGGATGTTCGCCAGCAGCGGCAAGGCGAAATAGATGAACATCACCTGCACAACGATGGGCGTGCCGCGGATGACCGCAACGTAGACCTGTGCGATGGCCGACAGGATGGGATGCCCGTAAGCCCGTGTCACGCCGGACAGCGCGCCCAGCAGAAAGCCGCCGAACAAGCCCCAGAACGTGATCTTGATGGTCATCAGCGTACCCTCGAGCAGATTGGGTAGCGCGTCCCTGATTACAGTCCAGTCAAACTCCACGATATTCCCCCTATGGCGCGGCGCCGCGCCGTAGCGCGGCGGGAGCGGCGCGGGACCCTGCGCCCGACTGCGGCGTAGCGTCCGGCATCAGCCGGTGCAGGCCGATGCCGGGCGGTCCCGGAATGCAATGCGGACCCGGATGCTCAGGGCTTCTTGCCGAACCACTTGGTATAGATGGCGTCGTACTGGCCGTTGGCCTTCAGCGTGGCCAGCGCCTTGTTAACCTGCGGCACCAGATCGCTGCCCTTGGGGAAGGCGATGCCGTAGAAGTCGCCGCTCTTGACCGAGCCGACCACCTTCACGCGTCCCTTGCCTGCGGTATTGGCGTAGTACTGGACATTGGGCGTATCGTGCACTGCGGCGTCCACGCGGCCGGTGGCCAGTTCCAGATAGGCGTTGTCGATGTTGGGGAACAGCTTGAGCTTCGCGTCCGGCACCTGTGCCTTCAGGAAGTCCACGGTGGCGGTGCCGGTCTTGACCGCGACGGTCTTGCCGGCCAGGGACTTGGCGTCCTTGATGTCCGTATTCTTTTCGCCGACCAGGATGGCCAGGCCGCTTTCGTAATAGGGATCGGAGAAGTCGATGACCTTCTTGCGGTCATCGCGGATCGTGATGCCGGCCAACGCCGCATCGATGTTCTTGGTCTGCAGGCCCGGGATGATGCCCGCGAAGTCCATCGGCTGCAGCTTGTACTTGAGGTTGAGTTCCTTGGCGATGGCCGCCCACAGATCCACGTCGAAGCCCACATAGGTATTACCCTGCTTGAACTCGAACGGCACGAAAGCGGTATCGGTGGCCACCACCAATTCCTTGCCTTGGGCATGCGCGCCTGAGACAGCGCCGAACATGGCCACGGACAGGCCGACCAGTGCGGCGGCGACTTTGCGTTTGATCATGAAACTCTCCTCTTGGGGACCAGTCGGCACCCCGGGGTTGTTGTAGGGGCATGATTCCTGGGCTGCGCCGGGGTCTCCGGCACGGCTTACCGCCGATCTTAACGCATACGTCCCCACCCGGCAGCGGCCGGAAAATTTACAATCCGCATGACACCCGGAGGATTCCCATGGCCTACAAACATGTACGCATTGCCGGAAACCGGCGTCAGACCGGCCTCGCGCTGGGCAAGCTGGCGCGGCCCCTGATGGCGACCTACCTGGACCAAAGCCGCACCTGGGACGCGCTGCGGCCATGGCGCGGCCACGCCTTCCTGGACGAGTTGGCGCAGCAGGCGCAAACCGCGCTGCCGGCGATCTGGGAAGAATTGGAAGGCATGGCCGAGGGCTTGCACATGCCGATCGAGGACGTGCTGCTGTGGAACTGCCGCGGCGACCTGCTGCACAGCACCACCGACGGCTGCACCTCCGTCGCGCTGAAAGCGGCCGACGGCACACGCTGGATCGCGCACAACGAGGACGGCGATCCCTACCTGCGCGGGCGCTGCCATCTGGTCGACGTGGCGCTGGACGACGCGCCCGGCTACCTCAGCTTCTACTATCCCGGCTCCCTGCCCGGCCATACCTTCGGCGCCAATCGCGCCGGACTGGTGCAGACCATCAACAACCTGCGCATCCGGCAGCGCCATCCGGGCGTGCCGCGCATGCTGATGGCGCGCGCCGTGCTCGACTGCACGACGCTGGACCAGGCGCTCGCCCTGATGCGCGACCTGCCGCATTCCGGGGGCTTTCACCACACGCTGGGCGCGGCCGGCGACGCCCGCCTGCTTAGCGCGGAAGTGGCGCCAGGCGAGGTTTCCATCCTGGAAATCGGCACGCGCTACGGCCATGCCAATCACATGGTGCATGCCGACATGGGGGGCATCGCGCAGATCGTCACCGACTCGTCGCGGGCACGGCAAAACCGCATCGAAGGCATCGTGGACGGCTGGTCCAGCGCCACCGCCAGCGCGGATCTGCTCGCCGCCTTGCATAACACCGAAGGCGAACTGCCGATACTGCGAACCTCGCCGGACGATCCGGACGACGAAAACACGCTGGCGACGGCCGTCTTTGAAATTGGGGAAAGCGAAGTGACCTTGCGGGTATACGACCGGAAGGCCAAGGCGGAGATCGCGCTGGACGTCATGTCGGATGCGGAGTGAGATAGCCGCGTGACCCATCAACAAAACGGCCGCGTCATCACTGACGCGGCCGTTTTGTTTCCGTGCGGACGGATTACGCCGCCCCGTAGCCCCCGCCTCCCGGCGTTTCGACGACGAAGATATCGCCCGGACGCAGCTGGGCGCTGTCCTGCGGACCCAGCTCCTGGACCGACCCGTCGGCGCGTTCGACCGAGTTGCGGCCCATGGCGCCGGGCTGCCCGCCCGCCAGGCCGAACGGCGCATACAGGCGGTTGTTCGACAGGATGGCGGCCGTCATGTCCTCCAGGAAACGGATGCGGCGCACGCCGCCGTCACCGCCCGGATAGCGGCCGGCGCCGCCCGAGCCCTTGCGGATTTCGTAGGACTCCAACCGCACCGGGAACCGGAACTCCAGCACTTCGGGGTCCGTCAGACGCGAATTGGTCATGTGCGCCTGCACCAGCGAGGTGCCGGCGAAACCTTCGTCGCGGGGACCCGCGGCGTCGATGCGCACCGGACCCGCGCCCGTGCCGCCCGAGATGGTCTCGTAGTACTGATGACGCGCGTTGCCGAACGTGAAGTTGTTCATCGTGCCCTGGCTTGCGGCCAGCACGCCCAGCGCGCCGTACAGCGCGTTGACGATGCACATGGACGTTTCCACGTTGCCCGCTACCACCGAGGCCGGCGGATTCGGGCGCAGCATCGAGCCTTCCGGCAGGATGATGGACAGCGGCACGAGGCAGCCGTCGTTCAGCGGAATATCGTCATTGACCAGCGTGCGGAACACGTACAGCACCGCCGCCACGGCGATGGCGCCCGGCGCGTTGAAGTTGTTGTCCAACTGGTTGGACGTGCCGGTGAAATCCACCACGGCGCTGCGCGCCTCGGTATCCACCTTCACGGCGACGCGGATCACCGCGCCGTTGTCCAGCGGGTACTCGTAGCTGCCGTCCTTCAACACCGAAATCACGCGGCGCACCGCTTCCTCGGCGTTGTCCTGCACGTGTCCCATGTAGGCGCGGACCACGTCCAGGCCGAAGTGGTCGCACATGCGCAGCAACTCCTGCACGCCCTTTTCATTGGCGGCAATCTGCGCGTGCATATCGGCGATGTTCTGGTCCGGATTGCGCGCCGGCCAGCGGCCCGAGCCCAGGATGCCGCGCGCCGCGGCCTCGCGGAATTCGCCGTTCTTCACCAGCTGGAAGTTGGTAAAGAGCACGCCCTCGTCTTCCACCGTCTTGGAATCCGGCGGCATGGAACCCGGCGTGGTGCCGCCAATGTCGGCGTGATGGCCGCGCGAACCGACGTAAAACAGGATCTCGCGCCCCTCTCGGTCGAACACCGGCGTGATGACCGTGACGTCGGGCAAGTGCGTGCCGCCGTGATATGGATCGTTGACCACATAGGCATCGCCAGGCTGCATGCTGCCGGCGTTGGCGCGCATGACCGTGCGCACCGATTCGCCCATGGAACCCAGGTGCACCGGCATGTGCGGGGCATTGGCGATCAGCCGGGCCTGCGCATCGAAGATCGCGCAGGAGAAGTCCAGGCGTTCCTTGATGTTGACCGAATAAGCCGTGTTCTGCAGGCGGTAGCCCATCTGCTCGGCGATCGACATGAAGAGGTTGTTGAAGACCTCCAGCATGACCGGATCGGCCTGCGTGCCGATGGCGCGGCGTTCCGGACGCGCTTCCACGCGACGGATCACGAAGTGGTCCTGCGCCGTCAGTTCGGCCTGCCAGCCGGCCTCGACCACCGTGGTCTGGTTGGGTTCGGAAATGATGGCGGGTCCCGCCACCACGTCGCCGCCCGCCATGTCCTCGCGCACGTACAGAGGCGTATCGCGCCAGGCGCCGCCGCTGTACATGCTGACGACGCGGCTGGGAGCCAGCGCGCCGTCGCGCACGCGCGCGCTGGCGGCTTCGCCGACGCGTTCGCCGCCGCCCGTGGCTTCGACCGATATGGTTTCCACCACCAGTTCGCGGTTGGGCATGAGGAAGGAATAGCGCAGGCGGTAGGCCGCTTCGAATTCCTTGCGCGCCTGTTCCAGGTCGGTGTACGCCACTTCCAGCGAGGTATCCGTGCCGCGGTACTTCAGGTGCAGGCGGCGTTGCACGCTGATGTCGCTTTCGGCGACATGCTGGCGGCGCAGTTCGCCCACCGCCTGGCCAGCCAGCTCGTCGAGGTCGCCCTTCAACGCCTGCATCAGTTCGGCATCGAGCACCTTCTCGACCGTCTTCTGGCGCATGTCGGTCTGGTCGGCCAGGCCCATGCCGTAGGCCGACAGCACGCCACCCAGCGGGTGCGCGAACACCGTGGTCATGCCCAGCGCATCGGCCACCAGGCAGGCGTGCTGCCCACCCGCGCCGCCGAACACGGTCAGCGCGTACTCGGTCACGTCATGGCCGCGCTGCACCGAGATGCGCTTGATGGCTTCGGCCATGTTGCCCACGGCGATTTCCAGGAAGCCTTCGGCCAGCTGTTCGGGACTCATTTCGCGGCCGGTGGCGGCACGCACTTCGTCGGACATGGCCGTAAAGCGCGCCACGACCGCCTCGCGGTCCAGCGGTTCATTGGCTTCGGGACCGAAGACCTTGGGGAAAAAGTCGGGCTGGATCTTGCCCAGAAGGACGTTGCAGTCCGTCACCGCCAGCGGGCCGCCGCGGCGGTAGCAGGCGGGACCCGGGTTGGCCCCGGCCGAATCGGGGCCCACGCGCAGACGCGCGCCGTCGAAATGCAGGATCGAGCCGCCGCCCGCCGCCACGGTGTGGATGCTCATCATGGGCGCGCGCATGCGCACGCCGGCCACCTGGGTCTCGAACTCGCGTTCGAATTCGCCCGCGTAATGCGACACGTCGGTGGAGGTCCCGCCCATGTCGAAGCCGATGACCTTGGGAAAGCCCGCGATCTCGCTGGTGCGCACCATGCCGACGATGCCGCCGGCAGGACCCGACAGGATGGCGTCCTTGCCGCGGAAACGGTGCGCGTCGGTCAAGCCGCCGCTGGATTGCATGAACATGAGGCGGATGCCCGGCAGTTCGCCGGCCACCTGGTCGACATAGCGCTTCAGGATGGGCGACAGATAGGCGTCCACTACCGTGGTGTCGCCACGCGACACGAACTTGATCAGCGGGCTGACCTCGTGCGAGGCCGACACCTGCGGGAAGCCCACTTCACGCGCGATGCGGGCCGCGATGCGCTCGTGCTCGGGCGCATGCCAGGCGTGCATGAAGACGATGGCCACGGCGCGGATGCCGCTGTCGTAAGCGGCCTGCATGGCCGCGCGCAGCGCTTCCTGATCCAGCTCGCGGATCACCTCGCCGTCGGCGGCCACGCGCTCGTCCGCTTCCACCACGGACTCGTAGAGCATCTCGGGCAGGACGACATTGCGGTCGAACAGGCGCGGACGGTTCTGGTAGGCAATGCGCAGGCCGTCGCGGAAACCCCGGGTCGTCACCAGCAAGGTGCGCTCGCCCTTGCGTTCCAGCAAGGCGTTGGTGGCAACGGTAGTACCCATCTTCACGCACTCGACCTGATCGGCGGGCACGGGCTGGCCGGGCGCGATGCCCAGCAGCTTGCGGATGCCTGCCACGGCCGCGTCGCGATACTGCTCGGGGTTCTCCGAGAGCATCTTGGCCGTGGTGGTCGTGCCATCGGGGCGCCGCGCCACGATGTCGGTAAAGGTACCCCCACGGTCAATCCAGAATTGCCACTTCATAGCTGTCCTTGCAAACAAAGGGTCGCCGCGGCGCCTGCGGCCGCGCACGGGTAAACGGAATCAGAGAGAGGTCGCCGCGCGGGCCGCCTGGTCGTACAGGCCGGACAACGCGCGCAGCGTATGCGCCAGTTGGCGGCTGTAGTCCAGCCCGCCCCCGCCCGGCGCGTCCAGGCCGGCGGTCAGGCATTGTTCGCGGACCTCGGCATAGCGCTTGAGTATGGCCGCGCCTTCCGGGGTCACGCTGTAAAAGACTTCCTTGCTGCTGCGCTCGCCCTTGACCACGCCCAGGCGGTCCAGCTTCTTAAGCGCGTAGCTGACGATGTGCGTGTCCTCGACATTCAGCGTAAAGCAGATGTCGGCCAGCTTTTTGGGGCGCTCACGGTGATAGACATGATGAAAGACCATCACGTCGGTGGGCGTCAGATCGGGCAGCCCGGCCGCCGCCATGCAGCGCACGGTCCAGCGGTCGAAGGCATGGCTGGCGATCATCAGACCGAATTCCACTTCGGAAAGATCAGGCGCGCTGCCGCCGGCCAAATGGGCCGACGATGCAATCAAAGTGGGGGTCATGGAAGACGCAAGCCGAGTTTATATGAGCGAAATACTAATAATTTATCTATATTTCATCAATAAAAAACGCGGACGGGACGCCAAAAATTCCCTCTTTCGAGGGAATACCCCTAGGAGACTGCAAGCGAAACGACGGTTTTAAGGCGCCGACCAGCCCATGGGCAGGTTCGCCCGGATCAACCATCCCGCGATGGAAATCCGCGGCGCGATCTCGGGCATGGGATCGCCCGGACCGAACCAGCGCGCATCGGCGATCTCGTCTTCCTGCACGCGTATGTCGCCGGACACGTAGTCCGCCGTGAACGCGACCATGAGCGAATGCGGAAACGGCCAGGACTGGCTGCCGAAATACTGCAGGTTGCCGACCTTCAGGCCGACCTCCTCATGGACCTCGCGGTGGATGGTCTGTTCGATGCTTTCGCCGGGCTCGACGAAACCGGCCAACGCGGTATAGCGCGAGGTCGCGGTGGTGGTGTGGCGCGCCAGCAGGATGCTGTCGCCCTTGCGGATCAGCACCATCATGGCGGGCGAAATGCGCGGGTAGGCCGAGAAGCCGCAGGACGGGCAACGCAGACAGAATTCGGTGGGCACCCGCTCTGCCGGCGTACCACAGACGCCGCAGAACCGGTGCGTGCGCGCCCATTCGGCGATCTGGTAGGCGCGTCCGGCCAGCGCCATGCGCTCGTCATCCAGCACGCCAAAGAGCGAACGCAGCTTCCTGAAGGCGTAGCCCTGCGGCGGTTCCACGCCAGGTTCGACATGCACCGTGCGGCAGGGCGAGCCGGGCATGGCCCAGATCGGCTGCAAGGCCGCGGCCGCCACGCCTATCTGCACACACAAGGCGGTGTCCGGCAATACGGCGGACGTCTCTTCAACCAGCAACTCATCACGACGGAAAACGAAATTCACACACGCCTCGGCACCATGCATTCGATACGCAATGTTAGAAGAAAAACGGCTGCCGCAATGCGTTTGCGCAAAGATTGAACCCTCAATGATCGACGCTGCGCACGCCTGTTAGGAATAACCCGTAAAGACGCGATTTCGCGCGCCCCGCCGCCGCATAGCAACATAGAATGGCACGGCTTTTCAGCTGCGCGTCATCGCCGCAGCGCTCTCTTTTTCGCAATGCCTATCGGGCACAACCCGGCTTCACCATTCGCAAAGAAGGACCACCCCATGCACAAGAAGATTTCCCTGTTGGCAGGCAGCATCGTCCTGGCGTTCAGCGCCGGCGCCCAGGCTCAAACGAAATGGGATCTGCCCACCGCCTATCCGGCCAGCAACTTCCACGTTGAAAACCTGACCACCTTCGTCAAGGACGTCGACACGCTGTCCGAAGGCAAGCTGAAGATCACGCTGCACAACAACGCCTCGCTGTACAAAGCGCCCGAGATCAAGCGCGCGGTGCAGGGCAACCAGGCGCAGATCGGCGAGATCCTGCTGACCAACTTTGCGAACGAAGATCCGATCTACGAACTGGACGGCCTGCCCTTCCTGGCCACCGGCTATGACGCGTCGTTCAAACTCTATCAAGCGCAGAAGCCCTTCCTCGAAAAGAAGCTCAACGCGCACGGCATGACGCTGCTGTACGCGGTGGCCTGGCCGCCTCAGGGCATCTTCGCCAACAAGGACATCAAGCAGATCAGCGACATGAAGGGCCTGAAGTGGCGCGCCTACAGCCCGGTGACGGCCAAGATCGCCGAACTGGTCGGCGCGCAGCCCGTTACCGTGCAGCAGGCTGAACTGGCCCAGGCCATGGCCACCGGCGTGATCGATTCCTATATGTCCTCGGCCTCCACCGGCTACGACACCAAGACCTACGAGTACATCAAGAAGTTCTACGACACCCAGGCCTGGCTGCCGAAGAACGCCATCATCGTCAACAAGAAGGCGTTCGACGCGCTTGACCCCGCAACCCAGGCCGCCTTGAAGAAGGCCGGCGCGCAAGCCGAAGAGCGCGGCTGGAAGCTGTCGCAGGAAAAGAACAAGTGGTATCAGGCGGAACTGGCCAAGAACGGCATGGAAACCATCCAGCCCACGGTCGAGCTGAAGGAAGGCCTGTCCGTGATCGGCAAGCGCATGCTGGACGACTGGCTGAAGAAGGCTGGCGCCGATGGCCAGGCCATGATCGACGCCTACAAGAAGCAGTGATATTTCCATGCGCCGCTTTCTAGATGGTCTTTACGGCGCGGCCGGCCTGCTGGCCGGCCTGTGCACGATCGGCGTCCTGGTGTCGGTGCTGGCCGCGATCATCGCGCGCCAGCTCAGCATGAACATACCCGGCACGGACGCCTATGCCGGGTATTTCATGGCCGCCGCCGGGTTCCTCGCCCTTGCCAGTACGTTCAAGCACGGCGAACACATCCGCGTGACGCTGCTGCTCAATTCGCTCAAGCCCGCCGCAGGCCGCAAGCTGGATATCTTCGCCCTGGCGGTCGGCTGCCTGCTCGCGTCCGCCTTCGCGTTCTTCAGCGTCAAGCTGACCTACGACTCCTGGCAGTTCAACGACATCTCCACGTCCAACGACGCGACGCCGCTCTGGATACCGCAACTCAGCATGGCCGTGGGCACGGTGCTGTTCCTGGTCGCCCTGATCGACGAGCTGATCCGACGCTCACGCGGCCTGTCCGCCGCCACTTCGCAGCAAACCCATGAATGAACTACTCGTCATCACCCTATTGGTCGTCTCGATCTTCGCGCTCCTGGGCTGCGGGGTCTGGGTCGGCCTGACCCTGGCGGGGACCGCCTGGATCGGCATGGAGATCTTCTCCAGCCGGCCCGCGGGCGATGCCATGGCCGTCACCATCTGGGGCGCGTCCTCCAGCTGGACGCTGACCGCCCTGCCGCTTTTCCTGTGGATGGGCGAAATCCTGTTCCGCACGCGGCTGTCCGAAGACCTGTTCAAGGGGCTCGCCCCCTGGCTCAACCGCCTGCCCGGGCGGCTGCTGCACACCAACGTGATCGGCTGCGCCATCTTCGCGGCGGTCTCGGGCTCGTCCGCGGCGACCTGCGCCACGGTCGGCAAGATGACCATCCCGGAACTGACGCGCCGCGGCTATCCCGAGGACAAGATCCTGGGTACGCTGTCGGGCGCCGGCACGCTGGGCCTGCTGATCCCGCCGTCCATCATCATGATCGTGTACGGCGTGGCGGCGGACGTGTCCATCGCCAAGCTGTTCATCGCGGGCATCGTGCCGGGCATCCTGCTGGCCCTGCTGTTCATGGGCTACATCGCCTGGTGGGCGATCCGCAATCCCGGCCAGGTGCCGGCGGCCGACCCCGGCCTGTCGCTGCTGGAAAAGCTGTCGCGGTCGCGCCATCTGATCCCGGTGATGCTGCTGATCGGCGCGGTGCTGGGTTCCATCTACACCGGCATCGCCACCGCCACGGAAGCGGCGGCGGTCGGCGTGGTGGGCGCGCTGATCCTGTCTGCGCTGCAGGGATCGCTGAACCGCTCCGCCTTCATGCAATCGCTGCTGGGCGCCACCCGGCTGTACTGCATGATTGCGCTGATCCTGGCGGGCGCGCAGTTCCTGACCCTGGCCATGGGCTATATCGGCCTGCCGCGCGCGCTGGCTGAATGGATCGGGGGGCTGGGCCTGTCGCAGTTCGGGCTCATCATGGCGCTGATGGTGTTCTTCATCGTCCTGGGCTGCTTCCTGGACGGCATCTCCATTGTCGTGCTGACCATGGGCGTGCTGTTGCCCACCGTGCAGGCCGCCGGCATCGATCTGATCTGGTTCGGCATCTTCATCGTGTTCGTTGTGGAAATGGCACAAATCACGCCGCCCGTGGGGTTCAACCTGTTCGTTCTGTCCGGCATGAGCGGCAGGGAACTGCCCTACATCGCGCGCGCCTCGCTGCCGATGTTCTTCCTGATGATCCTGGCGGTGCTGCTGCTCTATGCCGTGCCTGGCATAGCGACGTGGCTGCCGCTGCACATGACGCTGTAGCGCGGCGCTGACATGAAAACCCCGTTTCTGAAACGGGGTTTTTTTTGGCCTCCGGTCTCGCCTCCCCCTGTTTTTTCGTGTTGTAAACCAGGGAAAACTCCAAAAAACAACAGGTGCCGCTCACGCCCCAGTTTTTCTAGAATTCCCTGGCGCTGCTACGTTGCAACATTACGGCGTATATGTGCATATGCGGCTATCGCCCGGACCCGCGCTTACCGTAAGCGTCGGTGCGACGGCCCAGCGCCTGACGATCCGCCAGGCGCGAACAGCCGGGCCAAAAGCCCGGCGCCACTAATAAATAGCGCTACCCAGGAGGAGCCCCCAGCATGAAACGCATTCCCCTATCCCTCGCCCTTGCAAGCCTGGGCCTGGCCGCCGGCGCGGCCCACGCCGAAACCAGCGTCACCCTGTACGGCATCGCCGACGTCAGCATCCGCTACCTGAGCACCAGCGCCGGCAGCGTCGGTCAAGACGGCAGCCGCGTGTCGATGGAGAACGGCGCCATATCCAACAGCCGTTGGGGCCTGCGCGGCTCCGAAGACCTGGGCGACGGCAACCGCGCCTTCTTCCGCCTGGAAAACGGCTTCAACATGCAGAACGGCCGCGGCTCGGATCCGTCCAAGACCTTCAGCCGCCTGGCCTACATCGGCCTGGACGGCGGCAACATCGGCGCGCTGACCCTGGGTCTGCAGAACACCCCGATGTTCGACCTGCTGGCCGACTACTTCGACCCGCTGACCGTCGGCAACTACGACCAGAACGCCTGGCTGCCCGCCGCCATGTCGCGCGTGCGCACCAACAACATGACCAAGTACTCCAACACCATTGGAGACCTGGCGTTCGTGCTGTCCTGGGCCAACGGCGACGACTACAAGGACCACAAGGCCGGCCAGCAGTACGGCGCCAGCCTGCGCTACACCGTCGGCAAGCTGGGCCTGGGCGCGGCCTACCAGCAGACCTACGATGGCACGGATTCCGATCTGCGCCAGCGCGTCTGGAACCTGAACGCCTCGTATCAGTTCGACGGCGCCAAGGTCTTCGCCGGCTACTACAACGGCCGCGACGAAACCGGCTGGGTCAACGCCGTGATGGGCGGCAACCAGGCGCCCGGCCTGGACCGCAAGGACAATGGCTACTTCGCCGGCGCCACCTGGCAGGCCACGCCGCGCTGGGCCATCACCGGCGCCGCCTACTACGACCAGAGCAAGAACGTGGTCGAAGACGGCGACAAGGGCAAGCGCTACGCGCTGGTCGCCGTGGCCGAGTACTCGCTGTCCAAGCGCTCGCAGATCTACGGCACGGTCGACTGGAACAAGGTCAACGACGCCGCCAGCGGCGAAATCGCCGGCAAGAGCAGCCAGCTCGGCGCCGCAGTGGGCTTCCGCCACATCTTCTGATGACTGTCCGCGCCGGACGCCTTGCGCGTCCGGCGCGGTTTCGTCACGCTCCCTTCCTTACATCCCCAGATAGGCCTTGCGCACCTCGTCCGAGGCTGCCAGCTCCGCCGCTTCGCCCGACAGCGCCACCCTGCCGCTTTGCATCACGTAGGCGCGCGCCGCGACTTCCAGCGCCTGGGCCATATTCTGCTCCACCAACAAGACCGACAGGCCGTCATCGCGGTTCAAGGCCGCCAGCGCGTCGAATACCTGTTCCACCAGCAAGGGCGACAGGCCCAGGCTGGGCTCGTCGATCAAGAGCAGACGCGGTCCGCTCATCAGCGCCCGGCCGATGGCCAGCATCTGGCGCTCGCCGCCCGACATGGTTCCGGCCAACTGCGTGCGACGTTCCTTCAGGCGCGGGAACAGGGTGTAGACGCGCTCCAGGCGTTCCCCGTACACGCGCTCATCGCGCACGGTGTACGCGCCCAGGCGCAGATTCTGTTCCACGGGCTGGCGCGCGAATACGCGGGCGCCTTCGGGAATCATCGAGATACCCTGCGTCACCAGCCTGTCCGGCGGCGTGCCGGTGATATCCCGGCCTTCGAAAATCACCCGGCCGCTCTTGGGCTTGACGGAGCCGACGATCGCCATCAGGGTGCTGGACTTGCCCGCGCCGTTGGCGCCCAGCAGCGCAGCGATCTCGCCCGGCCTGACCTCCAGCGACAGGCCGCGCACCGCCTGCACGCCGCCGTAGGCCACGCTCAGGTCTTCCACTTTCAGCATCGCATCAGGCACGGTGCTTTCTCCCCAGATAGGCTTCGATCACGGCCGGATTGCGCACGATTTCCTGCGGCGCCCCCTCGGCGATCATCTGGCCGAAGTTCAACACCAGCACCCGGTGCGCCAGCCGCATGACCACCTCCAGCACATGCTCCACGATGATGAGCGTGACGCCCGACGCGTGGATGCCGCGCAGGATCTCGGCCAGGGCGATGGCCTCGGCCGGGTTCAGTCCGCCCGCCACTTCGTCCAGCAGCAGCATGCGCGGCTCGGTGGCCAGCGCCCGGGCCAGTTCGACCCGCTTCTGTCCCGCCACATTGAGCTCGGCCGCCCTGACGTCGGCGCGTTCGGCCAGGCCCACCAGTTCCAGCACGCGGGCCGATTCGCGGCGCGCGTCCTGCAGGCGCGGATGGCGCAGCAGCGCCCCGACCATGGCGTTCTCCAGCACCGTCATCTGCCCGAAGCTGCGCGGGATCTGGTAAGTGCGCACCAGACCCATGGCGGCCACCTGTTCGGGCCGCCGGCCTATCATCGACTGGCCGTCGAAAGTCACCGAGCCGGAGGTGGGCTCATGATGCCCGACCAGGCCGTTGAACAAGGTGCTCTTGCCCGCTCCGTTCGGGCCGATGATGGCGACGATCTCGCCCGCCTCGACCGACAGCGAGATGTCCTTGTTCGCGACCAGCCCGCCGAATTGCTTGGTCAGGTTCTTAACGTCCAGCAGAGCCACGGCGCCTCCTCAATGTCACCAGCCCACCCGGCAGGAACAGCGTGACCAGCAAGATGGCCAGGCCGAAAATCAGCAGATCCAGGCCCAGGCCCGAACTGCCCCACAACACGCGCGTGCCCTCGGACAGCGGCAGCAGCACCGCCGCGCCCAGCCACGGGCCGATCAGCGTGCCGACCCCGCCCAGGATGGTCACCAGCACGACCTGCACCGACATCGTCAGGTTGAACATGGATTCCGGGTCGATGAAGCCCACGTACATGGCAAAGAAGCCGCCCCATACGCCGGTCATGCCCGCCGACATCACGAATGCCAGCATCTTGTAGCGGTCCGCGGGCACGCCCAGGCTGCGCGAGGCCGCCTCGTCGCCGTTGATGGCACGCCAGTAGAAGCCGGTCTTGGAATGCACCAGGAAGAAGGTGGCGCAAAAGGTCAGGAAGGCCAGCCCCACCGCGATCCAGTAGTACGGCACCTTGCTGCGGAACAGCAGCATCCAGGCGGCGTCGCCGATGGGCGCCTCCAGGCCGACCGCGCCGCCCGCCCATTCCCAGTTGATCATCAGCAGCAGGCCGATCTGCAGCAGCGCGATGGTGGCCATGGCGAAGTAATGGCCGGACAGCCGCAGGGTGGGTCCGCCCACCAGCCACGCCAGCGCGGCGCTGATCACCCCGCCCAGCGGGATGCCCAAAAGCGGCGTGAGCTTCAGATGGTGCAGCAGCAGCAAGGTGGTGTAGCCCCCTACCCCCACGAACACGCTATGGCCGAAGGAGATCCGCCCGAGGAAGCCGCCCACCAGGTTCCAGCAGGCGCCCAGCGCGCCGAACATGATGGCCAGCAGCAGCACCTGCAGGGTGAAGGCATCCTTCACCACCAGCGGCACCAGGGCCATCAGGATGGCCGCGACGGCAGCGGCCAGGACCGGCCATTTGGGCACGCCGGCGGACACGGTATCGATCTTGTCTGTCTTGTTCATCTCACCACCGCCCGAACAGGCCGCGCGGCCGATACCAGAGAACCAGGATGAACAGGATGAAGACGCTCACTGTCTTCAACGCTGGGGCGACGAAGTAGCCGGTCATGGCCTCGATGATGCCGATCAGGATCCCCGCGATGAAGGCGCCAGGCAACGACCCGAAGCCGCCCATGCACACCGCCACGAAGGCCAGCAGGCCGAACACCGTGCCCACCGAGGGAAATACGTAGAAGAAGGTGGTCAGCAAGGCGCCGGCCAGGCCGACCGCCGCGCTGCCCAGCATCCAGACCTGGGCGTTGACCCGGTCGGGCGAAATGCCCACCAGCGCCGCCACCTGGCGGTCTTCCGCCACCGCCTGCAGGGCATGGCCCCAGCGCGTGCGGTACACCAGGATGAACAGCGCGACCACCACTACCAGCGCGATCAGGCCCGTCACCACCTGTGGTCGGCCCAGCGAGATGCCGGCAACCGTGACGCTGCCCGACACCAGCGTGTCCGGCAGGCTGCGGTAGTCGGGGCTGAAGGCGATGAAGGCAATCTGGCGCAGCACCAGCCCAAGGCCGAAGGTGGCCAGGATGACCGCCATCGCCGGCCCCTTTTGCAGGCGGCGGATGATGAGCGCATAAGTCAGGAAGCCGACGAAGGCGAGCAGGACCGCCACCAGCGGCGCCGACAGCGTGGGATCGATGTGGCCCAGCGTGTAGAGCCAATAGGCTGCATACATGCCCAGCATCAGGAACTCGCCATGGGCGAAGTTGATGACGTCGGTGATGCCCCAGATCAGCGCCAGCCCCACCGCCACCGCGGCATAGATCAGGCCGTTGAACAGGCCTGCCGAGAGAGCTTCAAACATGGAGTGCTCCTCGCGGCGGGCCCCGCGGCCCGCCGCGTCAGACTATGTTTACTTCCAGGTGAACGGCAGCGTGGGCAGGTTCTTGTCGGTACGGTATTTTTCCGGCCACACGGTCTGGTAGGCCGCGCCCTTGAGCTCCAGGATCAGGCCCGAACCCTTGGTGTTCTGGCCCTTGGCGTCGAACTGCACCCCGGCCCAGGGCATCGCGACCTGCGCCTCGCCCAGATCGGTGGCGGCCAGCGCCTTGCGGATCGCCTCGGGGTCGGTCGAACCGGCCCGGTTGATCGCGTCGGCCAGCACCAGCACGCCCTGCATCGAACGGGCATTGTTGCCGTTCAGGTCCTTACCCGTCTTGGCCTTGTACATGTCGTTGATCTTTTTCAGCCCGGCCTTGGATGCCGCCACGTCATTGCCCCAGACGTCGCGCGTCAGCACGCCCTGGACCTGCGGCCCCACCTCCTGCACGAAGCGCGAATCGATGAAGCCCGCGTCGTTGGCCAGGAACACCGGCGGCGCGTACTTGCTTTCGCGCATGGTGCGCACGAACAGCATGGCGTCCGAGGTATAGCTGGCGAAGATCGCCACATCGGGCTTGGCGGCCGCCAGTTTCTGCACTTCCGCCGTCACCGAGGCCGAGCCGGCGCTGTAGGCGATGTTGGCGACCAATTGGCGGTTGTATTGCTTGGCGAACTTTTCGACCGCCTTGTAAGTGTTCACGCCGAAGTCGGTGTTCTCGTACACCACAGCGATCTTGGCGGTCGGCACCGCCTTGATGCCATCCAGGAACTGCATCATGTTCTCGACGAAGGTATCGTCGTTGGGCGAGGTGCGGAAGAACCACTTATAGCCGCGCTCGGTCAGGTCCGGGCTGCTGGATTCGCCATTGACGTAGGGTATGCCGCGCTGCTCGGCGATGCGGCTGGCGGTCTTGGTCACGGCGGACTGGTAAGCGCCGGTCAGGGCCACTACCTTTTCCTGGTCGATCAGGCGTTGGGCGTCGGCCAGGCCCACTTCGGGCTTGCCCTGAGAATCGCCGAACACCACTTCGATCTTGGCGCCGCCCAGCGCCGGCAAGCCGCTGCCCGCTGCCAGCGGTATGCCTTCCAACTCGGGATGCGGATTGTTGATGATCTCGACCGCCAGTTCGACGGCCGCCTTGATTTCAGCCCCGGTGGACGCCAAGGCGCCCGATAGCGGATAGATTGCGCCGATGCGCACGGCCTGTTGCGCTTGCGCGGGAACGGCGCACATCAGCGCCAGGCTCGCGGCGACACCCGCGATGAGCTTCATCTTCATAACTGGACTCCTGGATTGGACCGGCTGGGTGTGAAAGCAATGCATGGCCGCGTTGGCGGCGGCACGAGACCCTCCGGCAAGCCGGAAGGCCCCAGATTCAAAGCGGTTGTCGCCATTTCCCCTTGTCCTTTAATGGATCGTTTTGGTGGCACAACTGGTACTGCAGCGCGAGTAGAGACTTCTAACCGCTACCCGCTTACGCGCTACTGAGAAAGCGGATGGTTGGCGGTCAGAACACCGCCATCCGGCTGTTGATGAGGTCCGTGACCAGCATATGGCCCGGCGCGTGGGTAATGCAGAATTCCGGCTTGACCGCTGCGACCACCGACTGCGGCGTTACGCCGCAAGCCCAGAACACGGGCATTTCCCCTTCGCGGATTTCCACCGGATCACCATAGTCCGGGCGGTTGATGTCGGCAATCCCGATCAACGCGGGGTCGCCGATATGCACCGGCGCGCCGTGGACCGAGGGAAAACGCGAGGTGACCTGGATGGCGCGGATGGCGTCCGCCGCCTTCAGGGGACGCATGGACACGACCAACGGACCGCCGAACACGCCCGCGGCATGGGTCGGGACGCTGGTGCGATACATGGGCACGTTGCAGCCCTGCTCGATGTGGCGCACGGGCAAGCCGTTGTCCAGCATCGCTTCCTCGAAGGAGAACGAGCAGCCGATCAGGAACGACACCAGATCGTCGCGCCAGATATCGCGCACATCGGTAGGCTCGGCCACCAGCTCGCCGTTCTTCCATACCCGGTAACGCGGGATGTCGCTGCGGATGTCGATGTCCTGGCCCAGTTCCGGCAAGGCGGGATCGCCGGGTTCGGACATGGCCAGCAAGGGACAGGGCTTGGGATTGCGCTGGCAGAAATGCAGGAAGTCCGCGGCCAGCGCGCGCGGCAGAATGGCGAGGTTGGCCTGGACGTGGCCCGGCGCCAGATTGGCGGTCGGGCCGGTCAGCTTGCCGCTGCGCGCGTCCAGCCGCGCCTGCCGGGCCAATTCGACGCTGGCGCGCGCCGCGGGTTTGGATTGCATGCCTATCCCCTTGATGATGATGCAGGTATTGGGGCATTGCACAGGAACCGCGGGCCAGCGTCCAATCACAAGTTGCGATAGACCCCGATCAAAAATATTTATCAGGGTTATGCCGGATGGCGCAGCGCCTCTTCCCGCGCGATCTGCTGCGCCGCCTCCGCCACCGCGCGCGGAATCTGGCTGTCCGGCCCCTGCATCCAGCAGGCGGTGTAATGCAGCGGCGGCAAGGCCGGCGCCTTCACGTCCAGAATGCGCAATTCGCCCTGCGCCAGCTCCTTGTGCAGGATGACGGGCGCGATGACCGCGGTGCCGATGCCGTCCTGCGCCATCCGCACGATGACGCTAAGCGCCGAACTGCCGTACATGCGCGGCGCCTCGACGCCCGCCTGCTGCAACAGCTGGCGCACGGCGCGGTGCGGATCGGTGGTGGAGGGATAGGTGATCACCGGCCATTCGGCCAGGCGCTTGAGCGCGATCGGCTGGCGTCCGACCTTGAGCTTGGGGCTTGCCACCCAGGACAGCGGGTAATTGCAGAGGTACAGGTTCTCGATGCGGGGCTCTTCCATCGGCCCCAGCAGAAATGCCAGGTCGATCTGGCGCGAGGCGAGCTGCGTCTTCAGCACCGTGGTCGTATCCACCTGGATCTCGACCATCAGCGCCGGATAGGCGTCGTGCAGATATTCCATCAGGGTCGGCAGCCACGTATGGACGATGGTTTCCGATACGCCCAGCCGCAGCATGCCGCTCATCACGCTCTTGGCGCGCGCGGCCTCCTGCATGTCGCGCCGCATCTGCAGCATGCGCTCGGCATGCGACAGCAGCTCGCGCCCCTTGCCTGTCAGCTTAATGCCCCGCGTGTCGCGGTCGAACAGGCGCACGCCCAGATCGGATTCCAGCGACGCGATACGCTGGGAAATGGCCGGCTGGGTGGCATTGAGCTTCTCGGCCGCCGCCCGGAAACCGCCCAGGGTGGCGACCCAGAAGAACGTTTCGATATTGCGCAGATCGATCATGGCGGCGGCATCCGGCTATGCAGCCGCCATCTTAGCGCCCAGGACGGACCGGCGGCCGCCGCCCGTCCCGGCTGCGCGTCACTGCCCGGCGTAGAGCGCTTCCACCGCCAGGCCGATGCTCAGGATACGGCGGTCCGCGCCGTTGCTGGCCGCGATCATCAGGCCCACCGGCGCCGTGCCGGCGGCATGGCAAGGCAGCGACAACGCGCAGCCATCCAGGAAATTGATCAGCGTCGGATTGCGCAGGATCAGGCCGTTGGCGGCGTAATAGGCATCATCGGAGGCCTGCAGGTCGGCCACCGCCGGCGCCACGATGGGCGTGGTCGGCATGATCAGGGCGTCGTAGCCGGCAATGCGGCGGTCCACCGCCGCGACCCAGGCTTCGCGCGCATCCAGCAAGTCCAGGTAGTCGGCCGCGCTCATGTCCTTGCCGCGCATGATGCGCGACACCACGCGCGGGTCATAGCGCTTGCCGGCGCGGGCGATCAGGTCGCGGTGCCAGGCCCAGGCTTCGGCGGCGGTAAAGCCGCCCTTGGCGTTGATGGCGGCCAGTTCGGCGAATTCCGGAATCGCGATTTCTTCGACCAGGGCGCCGGCGGCCTTCAGGCGGTTCACGGCGGCTGCGAAGCTGTCGGCAACATGCTTGTCCATGGCGTCCAACGCCAGCGTGGTCGGGATGGCCAGGCGCAACCCGCGCAGCACGGCCGCTTCCGGCGCCGGGCCGCCGTCGCCGGACAGGATGGCGTCCAGTTCGGCGCAGCAGCGCACGCTGGCAGCGATGGGGCCGATGGAGTCCAGGTTGGCCGACAGCGGCAGCACGCCTTCCATGGAGACGCGCCAGGCGCTGGGCTTGAAGCCCGTCAGGCCGCAAAGCGCGGCCGGAATGCGCACGGAACCGCCAGTGTCCGAACCAATGGCCGCGGCCGACATGCCGTCGGCGACCGACACCGCGGCGCCCGAGGACGAGCCGCCCGGGATGCGGCCGGTGGCGCGGTCGTAGGGGTTCAGGGGCGTGCCGTAATGGGGATTGATGCCCAGGCCCGAATAGGCGAATTCGGTCATGTTGGTGCGGCCGATGATGACCGCGCCTGCCGCGATCAGACGGCGCACGACTTCAGCGTCGGCGTCGGCCGCCGGTTCGCCTTCACGGGCCACCGAGCCAGCCATCGTGGTTTCGCCTTCGATGTCGAAGAGATCCTTGATGCTGATCGGCAAGCCCTCGATCGCGGAGCGGACGATGCCGGCGGCGCGCAGCGTGTCGGAAGCTTGCGCCTGCGCCAACGCGGATTCGGCGTACAGGCGGGTGAACGCGCGCGCGCCCTCGCCCGCTTCGTCCTGTGCGCGGGCCAGCGCCGCCCGCGTCAGTTCCACGGAGGTGCTGCGGCCCTCTTGCAGGGCCTGGGTCAGATCGTTCAAAGTCGGAACCATAGTCATCCTAGTGCCGTCTTGCGGCTTGAGTGCAAACGGGCGCGCCCGCGGGCGCGCCTGGCGATCGGCGCCTGGGGCCAGAATCAGGCCACCACGGGCAGCGTCTCGACATGATAGCGGTGGCGCAGGCTGCGCTGGCGCCGCGGATCGTGCAATTCCATGGTGAAGTCGGCCGCGGCGCGGATGCCGCCGATCGCGCCCACCGTGCCGCAGGTCATGCCTGCGCCGGCCGGCAGCACCGTGGCGCCGCCGGTATAGCCCGCGATCAGGTCCTGCGGCGTGCGCAGCGACGCCAGCGGGCCTTCCTGGTACAGCACTTCCACGCCGTTCTCGACGATGTAGGAACGGATGATGAGCTCGTCCCAGTAGTCCGCCACGTCGGCCAGGCGCCAGGCGCTCGTGGCCACGGGCTTGACGCAGACCTGCTTGGACATCGCCACGCTGTAGGTTTCCAGCTTGCGGTCGGTATGGTCGGAGGCGATGCTGACGTACATTTCGCCGTCCACGGAGAACACGAAGGTCTCGACTTCGCCCGACGAATCCTCGCCCAGGGCCTGCACGGTTTCCTTCTGCGTCAGTTGATTGTCGGCAATGCGGTAGTACAGCGGCACGCTGCTGGGACGCGGCACGCCGATGGCGGCCAGCTCTTCGATGTGATGCTCGATCGCGGCCATGTCGCGGCCGGCCCAGCCGGCGACGATCAGGGTGTTGAACTCCACTTCCACCTGGCGGGGTTGCGAGTCTTCGATCTGGAATACGGCTTTCATATCTGTCCTGCTGAGAATTAGGGAGTGAAGGACGCGGCGGTTCGCCGCGCCCCGGAACGTCTAGGCAATAAAGGTCAGCCGAATACGCGCGGCAGCCACAGCGCCACGTCCGGCCAGAAGGCCAGCAGCGCCAGCATCACGAACATGGCGGCCACGAACGGCAGGCTGCCGACGATGACCGCGCTCATGGAACCGCTCTTGCGCAGGCTTTGCACCACGAACAGGTTCAGGCCCACCGGAGGCGTGATCAGGGCGGCTTCGACCAGGATGATGATGACGATGCCCAGCCAGATGGGATCGAAACCCAGGCCGATCATGATGGGCGCCACGATGGGGATGGTCGTGATCATCATGGACAGGGTTTCCATGAAGCAGCCCAGCACCAGGTAGAAGATCACCACGATCAGCAGCATCCAGCCGGGCGACAGGCCCAGGCCCGTGATCGACTTGGTCAGCGCATCGGTCAGGCCGGTCGCGGACATGACGAAGTTCAGGAAGCTGGCCGCCACCACGATCAGCATGATCATGGCCGTGGAGCGCATGGTGCCTTCCATGACCTCGCGCAGCATCGACCACGACAGGCGGCGGAACCAGGCCGCCAGGATGAAGGCGCCCAGCACGCCCAGCGCGGCGGCCTCGGTCGGCGTGGCCAGGCCGGCGTAGATGGAACCCACCACCAGGAAGAAGATCCCCATGGGCGGCGCCAGATGCACCAAGCTGGCGAAACGCTGGCCCCAGGTCGCCTGGATCTTCTTGCCGCCCCAGGACGGCTTGGCGACGCAGGCGATGACCACCGTCAGCATGAACAGCGCGGCCATCGCGAAACCCGGGATGATGCCGGCCAGGTACAGCTTGGGCACCGAGGAGTTCGTCAGCACGCCGTAGATGACCAGGTTGATCGAGGGCGGGATCAGGATGCCCAGCGTGCCGCCGGCGGCCAGGCTGCCCAGGAACAACGGCTCGTTGTAGCCGTACTTGCGGATCTGCGGGATCGCCACGGTGCCCACCGTCGCGGCGGTCGCCACACTGGAGCCGGAGGTGGCCGAGAACAGCGTCGAGGCGCCGATGTTGGCGTGCATCAGCCCGCCCGGCAGCCACGACAGCCACAGGCTCATCGCGCCATACATGCGTTCGGCGAATCCTGCGCGCAGCAGCACCTCGCCCAGCATGATGAACAGCGGAATCGCCACCAGCAGGAATTCGTTGTTGGTGCTCCAGGAAACTTCGCCGATCGCGCGCGTCAGCGGCAGCATGGAGAACAGCGGGTCCAGGATCAGGCCCAGCACGCCCAGCGCCGCGCCCACCGGAATCGACAGGCCGATCAAAACCAGGAGCAGTATCAATGCGGTGGAAATCATGCAGCCTCTCCCTTCACCATGCGCTCGCCGGCGGCGGCTTCCTCGTCGGCCTCTTCCTGCGCCGAACGCACGCCGCAAATGCTCCTGACCAGTTCGATATCACCCGTGACCAGCGCGGCGGAAGCGCGCGCCAGCATCAGCGCGACCGTGACGCACATCCAGGCCAGGCCCAGCGCCCACAGGCCCTGCGGAATCCACAAAGGCGTGGCCAGCGGCGTATTGGCCGCGGACTTCTGCGCCCAGGAGGTCTGCACCACCTCGAACGCGTAATACGTCAGGTACACCATGAAGACCGCCAGGGCCACCATGGAGATCCAGTCCAGCACGGCGGCGACGCGCACCGGCATGTACTGGTAGACCACGTCCACGCGCACGTTGGCGCGCTGCAGCGTGGCGAATGCCAACGCCCAGGAGGTGCTGATGGCGAAGGCGTAGCTGGACAACTCGTCCGCGCCGCCAGTCGTGAAGCCCAGGAACTTGCGGGCCAGCACGTCAAACGAGATCAGCAACACGCTGGCCACCGTCAGCGCGCCGCCGGCCCACACGGCCAAGCGCGAAAAGCTCTCGGCGCGCCGCAATAGCCCGCCCAGCAGGCGGAAGTGTTCAGATTGAGTCATGAGTCAAACCTTTGCAGGGCAGGCACACATCGCCCTCCCTGCTATGTAACGAACGATCCCATAGCGATGCCACGAAGCCAGCTACGCCGATCTGCAGCAACTCCCCCATCAGGGGGCCACGAAGCCAGCTCAGCCGATCTGCAGCGCCCCTCCCCGATCCGGATGCCGCGGATCCGGCTCCGCCGGTCCGCAGGCATGCCCCCCCTGGGGGGGAAGCGCGCAGCGCTTCGGGGGGGGGGCCCTACTTCATAGCGGTCAGGCCCAGCGTCTTGCCGACGGTGGCGTTGAAGTCCTTCACGCACTGGGCCGAGCAGCGCGCGGCCCACTTCGGCAGCACGGCCTCTTCGGTGACCTTCTTCAGCAGCGCGCGGTCAGCGTCCGAGGGCTGGACCAGGACCATCTTGCCCTTGACCGGGAACGGGCAAGCGGCGGCGCCCGTGTTGCAGTCATAGCCTTCCTGGGTCTGGCGCGCGGCGGCGTCCCAGATGTTGTCGACCAGCGTCTTCACATTGGTCTGCAGGAAAGTGCGCACGTTGGGGTCCAGCTTGTCCCAGGCCTTCTGGTTGACGGCGTGGATCTGCTGGTTCCAGTTGATCGGCAGCGCGACCAGGTGGGTCGACACTTCGTACCACTTGGCCGAATAGCCGGACAGCGAACCCGTGATGGCGCAATCCACCACCTTGTTCTGCAGCGCGGGCACCACTTCGCCGAAGGCCATGGTCACGCTGGAGCCGCCCAGCGCCTCGACGAACTCGGCGGTGGTGCGGCTGCTGGTGCGGACCTTCTTGCCCTTGATGTCGGCCAGGCTCTTGATTTCGGCGTTGCAGAACAGCACCTGCGCGGGATACGTGGAAATGCCCAGCAGCTTGACGTTGCTGCCTTCGCCATAGAGCTTGGCGTAGACCGGTTCGAACGCGTCGGTGACGGCGCGCGCGGTCTTGACGTCGGGCGCCAGGCCGGCCAGGTCGATCGCTTCGTTGATGGGGTTGTCGCTGGCGAAGTAGGCGAGCGTGGCGGTGCCGAATTCGACCACGCCCTGAGACATCAGGCGCAGCAATTCGGGGCCCTTCAAGCCCATTTCGTTGAAGCCCTTGATGTCGGCCGTGACCTGGCCCTTGGACAGCTCGGGGATGGTCTTGGTCCAGAACGGCTTTTCGTAATCGTTGTAAGCAGTCAGGTTGCTCAGGCCGCCCACGACTTTCAACTGGGTCTTGGGGAGGTCCTGTGCCTGGACGGCGCCGGCCAACAGGCTGGCGGCGACGGCGGCGAAAACTAGCGACTTCTTCATGGACAAAACTCCTGGCTGGCGGGATGGTATGCCGCGCGCCGGATCCCGTTATCCTGGCGGCGCGCGGTGGCAATCAATGAGTCTGGAGATCAGCCGCGCAGCGGCGCGCATCGCGCCTGCGCGGCATGGCTTGCCGCCCGGTTCCGGGAATGGGACATACGCTGGTTCATGCTTTCCCCCCGCTCTAGGCATCCAGGCGATCGTTATTGATGTGGCGCCATTGCAGCGTCAGGGGCGCGGAGCGTCCAATCGTATGTTGCGATACGGGGGTATAAATTTTTCTTTGGTCTCGTGCGCCACGCCCCCCGCGTTTCGCGCAAACGACGCAATGGCGGGGCTTAGCGGGCAGCCGGGCGCGCCGCAACGCGGCCGCGTCGCAAGGCCGCCACGGCCGGCGGCGCAGCCCCTGCTGGGGTAAACACCTAGAGCGGAGTCCCGTCCGCGGCCTGCTCGGCCACCTTCTGCGCCATCTGCGCGATAACGCGGACCGCGTGGCTATCCGGCCCCTGCACCCAGGTGGCCGTGAAGCTCAGTTCCGGCAAGGGATCGGCCTCCACCCGCAAGATGCGCAATTCGCCGCGTGCCAGCTCCTTGCCCAGGAACACCGGCGCGATGACGCTGGTGCCGATGGCGTCCTGCGTCATCCGCACCACCATCGACATCGACGCGCTGCCGTACATGCGCGGCGAACTCACGCCGGCGCGCGTCAACATATCGCGCACCACGCGGTAAGGCGCGCTGTTGGAGGGATAGGTGATGATGGGCAGCTTGCCTATCCGCTCCAGCGTCAGCGGCTCCGGCCCCAGGTCCAGCACCGGGCTCGCCACCCAGGCCAGCGGATAGGTGCATAGCGGCAGGTTCTCGACCCGCGCTTCCAGCACCGGTCCCATCAGGAAGGCCAGATCGATCTGCCGCGACATCAGATGCGAGCGCAGCACGTGGGTCGTGTCGACCTCGATTTCCAGCACCAGCGCCGGATAGTTGGAATGGATCAGTTCGATCAGCGTGGGCAGCCAGGTCTGCACGATGGTCTCGGCCACGCCGATGCGCACCGTGCCGCTCATGACGTTTTGCTCGCGCGCGGCTTCGAACATGTCGCGCCGCACCTGCAACATGCGCTCCGCATGCGACAGCAGTTCATGCCCCTTGGCGGTCAGCTTCACGCCGCGCGCTTCGCGCTCGAACAGGAGCACGCCCAGGTCGGCCTCCAGCGAGGCGATGCGCTGCGACACCGCTGGCTGCGTGGTGTTGAGTTTCTCCGACGCGGCGCGAAAACTGCCCAGCGTGGCCACCCAGAAAAAAGTTTCGATGTTGCGTAGTTCTATCATGAGCCTGTTCCCCCGGCGCGATGAGCGTATCATGGCAGCCGCCCGGTACCTGCAAACCGGCGTTTCAGCCACCAAAGGAGTTTGTCGATGACCCCGGCCGATGACGGTCGCACGCGCCGCGCAGCGCCCGCTTCCAGCGGCCCGATGATGGGGGTGCTGTTGCTGGTGCTGTCGATGTGGACGCTGTCGTGCCTGGATGCCAGCGGCAAGTGGGTGATGAATGCGGGCGTGCCGCTGCTGGTGCTGTCGTGGTTCCGCTATGCCGTGCACCTGGCGCTGGTGCTGACCCTGGTGCTGCCTGCGCGCGGCCTGGGCGTATTCCGCAGCAAGAAGCCGCGCGAACAGATCCTGCGCGGCGGCTCGATGTTCCTGGCCACGCTGATGTTCTTCACCACGCTGAGCTACATCCCGCAGGCCGAGGCCACCGCCATCAACTTCCTGGCGCCGCTGCTGGTGCTGTCGGCAGCGCCCTGGGTCCTGAAGGAACCCGCCCGCCTGTCTCGATTCGTGGCCGCGGGCATCGCCTTCATCGGCGTGATCATCGTGATCCGGCCGGGCGGCGGCCTGGATCCGGTGGGCACGGTGTTCGGCCTGCTCACGGCCTGTTGCTTCGCCGTGCAGTTCATCGCTACGCGGCGCGTGGCAGGCGACGATCCGTTCACCTCGCTGATCTGGAGCGGCGCGGTCGGCACGATATGCCTGACCCTGGCCCTGCCCTTCATCCTGCCGCCCGCCCTGCCCGTGCTCAAGGCGCTGGCGCCGCTGGATTGGGTCGTGCTGATCTCCACCGGCATCACCGGCGGGCTGGGCCATCTGTTCCAGATCGCCGCCTACCGCCGCGCGCCCGCTTCCACCCTGGCGCCCTTTGTCTACCTGCAGATCATCAGCGCCACCTCGGTCGGCTGGCTGGTCTGGGGCCACTTCCCCGACCCGCTGACCTGGCTGGGCATCGCCATCATCTGCGCCAGCGGCATCGGCATCGGTTTGATCGAATGGCGCCGCAGCCGCGCCCAGGCCGCGCCGCTGGCCCGGGCCGACGCACGCTGAGCCGGCAGCGCGCCGGCGCCTCCTCCCGTACAATGCGGGTCGCTTTTTGCGCTTTCGCGCATGGGCGATCCAGGCATTTCCCCGAATCGAGGCTCCCATGATCATCAAGCCCCGCGTGCGCGGTTTCATCTGCGTCACCACCCATCCGGCCGGCTGCGCCGCCAACGTCCGCAACCAGATCGCCTACACCCGCGCCCAGGGGCCGATAGCTGGCGGGCCGAAACGCGTGCTGGTGCTGGGCGCATCGACCGGCTATGGCCTCGCGGCGCGGATCAGCGCGGCCTTCGGCTGCGGCGCGCAGACGCTGGGCGTGTTCTTCGAGCGGCCGGGCGACGCGGCCAAGGCCGGCACGCCGGGCTGGTACAACACGGCGGAATTCCACGAGCAGGCCCATGCCGCCGGCCTTTATGCCAAGAGCATCAACGGCGACGCCTTCTCCGACGAGATCAAGCGCAAGACCATAGACCTCATCAAGCAGGACCTGGGCCAGGTCGACCAGGTGATCTACAGCCTGGCCGCCCCGCGCCGCACGCACCCGAAGACCGGGGAAGTGTTCAATTCGACCCTCAAGCCCATCGGCCAGGCGGTCAACCTGCGCGGCCTGGACACCGACCGCGAAGTGGTCAAGGAATCCGTGCTGGAGCCCGCCACCCAGGCCGAGATCGACGCGACTGTCGCCGTCATGGGCGGCGAAGACTGGCAGATGTGGATCGACGCGCTGCTGGAAGCCGGCGTGCTGGCCGAAGGCGCCAGCACCACGGCGTTCACCTATCTGGGCGAGAAGATCACCCATGACATCTACTGGAACGGCTCGATCGGCGCGGCCAAGAAGGACCTGGACCAGAAAGTCCTGGAGATCCGCGCCAAGCTGGCCGCGCGCGGCGGCGACGCCCGCGTGTCGGTGCTGAAGGCGGTGGTGACGCAGGCCAGCTCGGCGATCCCCATGATGCCGCTGTACCTGTCGCTGCTGTTCAAGACCATGAAGGAAGCCGGCACGCACGAAGGCTGCATCGAACAGGTCTACGGCCTGTACCGCGACAGCCTCTGCGGCCAGACGCCCATCCTCGACCAGGACGGCCGCCTGCGCGCCGACTACAAGGAACTGGATCCCGAGGTGCAGGCCCGCGTGCAGGCGCTGTGGGGCCAGGTCAACAACGACAACATCTACCAGCTGACCGATTTCGCGGGCTACAAGCAGGACTTCCTGCGCCTGTTCGGCTTCGAGATCGAAGGCGTCGACTATGAAGCCGACACCGATCCGGCCGTGGCAATCCGCGGCCTGGCGTAAGCCCCGGCGCTAGCGCGCCATCAGCTCCAGCAGGCGGTCCAGGCCGCCTGCGTCGATTGCGACATTGACCTCCTCGCGCACGGCCGGCTTGGCGCGGTAGCCCACCGACAGGCCCGCCGCGCGCATCATCGGCAGGTCGTTGGCGCCGTCGCCCACGGCGATGGCGCGTTCCGGCCCCACACCCAGCGCCGCGCACACTTCCAGCAGCTTGCGGCGCTTTTCCTCGCCGTCGCAGATATCGCCCCACGCTTGCGGCAGCAGCCTGCCGGTCAAGCGGCCGTCAACGATTTCCAGCACGTTGGCGCGCACGTCGTCCAGTCCCAGGCGCACCCGCAGCCGGTCGGTGAAGCAGGTGAAGCCGCCGGTCACCAGCAGGCAGGTCAGGCCCGCGTCCTTGCACGCCGCGATCAGCGTTTGCGCGCCTGGATTGATGCGCACACGCTGCTCATAGACCTCGTCCAGCGCCGCTTCCGGCATCCCCGCCAGCAGCGCCACGCGCTCGCGCAGGCTCTGCTTGTAGTCCTTGATCTCGCCGCGCATGGCGGCTTCCGTCAGCGCCGCCACCTCGGCCTTCTTGCCCATCAGGTCCGCCATTTCGTCCAGCGTCTCGATCGAGATCAGCGTGGAATCCATGTCGAAGGCGATGAGCTTGTAGTCCGCGAGCGCAAGGGGAGGCGCAATGCCGCGCCAAAAGAGGCCGGGTATCGTGGAGCTGGAATGCATGAGGAATCCTTGGTCTATGCGGTATGTGAGGGGTCGCGCCTTTGCTCGCGCAACCACTCGATGAACAATAGCGCCGACGCGGCGGCCGGGCCATCCTGGCGGTATAGCGCGTGGATGCCGGCGTTCGGCAGCTGCGGGCCGTCGAACAGCGGGCGCAAGCGATCGGCGCGGATGTCGTCTTCCAGCAGGCACCAGGGCGCCAAGGCGATGCCGAGGTCGTTCATGGCGGCCTGCATGCACAGGAACTGGTGGTCGAACACCGGTCCCGGCAATTGCGCGGGCACGTCCACCTTGGCCAGCGCGAACCAACGCGGCCAGTGGTCCATGCCGCCCGCGATCTTCAGCAGCGGATGCCCCAGGCAATCCGCGGGCGCAGCCAGTCGGTTGCGCTCGATGAAGCGCGGCGACGCCACCGGCACGTGGAAATCGTCCAGGCAGTGCACACAGGCCAGGTCGGAGTGCGCCATGTAGCCATGGCGGATCAGCACGTCGCTGCCGGTGTCGCCGCCGCGGTCCAGGAACGACCGCCCTTGCGTGGTGAGCTGCACGTCCACGCCCGGATGCCGGGCCTGGAACGCCGACAGGCGCGGAATCAGCCACTTCATGGTCAGGGACGGCGTGGCGCAGACGCGCAGCACGCCGCCGTAGGCGGGCGATTTCAGCTTGGCGGTCGCGGCCGCGATGCGCTCCAGGCTGGCCTGGATTTCCGGAAAGTAGGCCTGGGCGCAAGGCAGCAGCGCCACGCCGCGCGCCTCGCGCGCGAACAGAGGCTGCCCCACGTACTCTTCGAGTATGCGGATCTGCTGGCTGACCGCGCTGTGCGTAATGCTCAGTTCGTCGGCGGCCGCGGTGAAGCTGCGCAGACGCGCCGCGGCTTCGAACACGCGCAAGGCCTTGAGCGGCGGCAGGCTCTGCCCCGCCATTTCAGTTGCGGTCCGCCCGCGCGCCGGCCTGGCGCCGCGTAGTGCTGCTCTTTCCCACGGTTTCCCTTGTCGTCTATTTTTCATTGGCGCGGCTTGCGCGCGCCTGTGTCATCCAGCCGCATTCTAGGTGATAGCCCGCGCGCCGACCTCTTAGAAAAACTAACGACTACCCTTAAAAAACACCGCTGGTCGGGCGCGCAGCGCGTTTCTATGATGCCGGCAACCTCAGGCAGGAAGCGAAACATGGCATCAATCACCGTAGACGGCATCGTCAAGACTTTCGGCGGGCAGCAAGTGCTGCGCAATCTGTCGCTGCACATCCCCGACGGCGCGTTCTACACGCTGCTGGGACCCAGCGGCTGCGGCAAGACCACGCTGCTGCGCTGCATTGCGGGCTTCTATGCCCCCGACGGCGGCCGCCTGTTGTTTGACCAGGACGACGTGACCCACGTGTCCGCGCACCGCCGCGACATCGGCATGGTGTTCCAGGACTATGCGCTGTTCCCGGACAAGACGGCTTTCGACAATGTGGCTTACGGCCTGCGCGCCCGCGGCGTGGCGCGCGCCGAGATCACGCGGCGCGTCAACGAAGCGCTGGACAAGGTCGGCCTGCTGGCGCTCGCCGACCGCTATCCCGCGCAGATGAGCGGCGGGCAGCGCCAGCGCGTGGCGCTGGCGCGCGCGCTGGTGATCCGGCCGCGCGTGCTGTTGATGGACGAACCGCTGTCCAACCTGGACGCCAAGATGCGCCTGCAGATGCGCGACGTGATCCTGGACCTGGTGCGCGAGGCCGGCATCACCACCGTATTCGTGACGCACGATCAGGAAGAAGCGCTGGCGATGTCCGACCGCATCGCCATCATGGACCGCGGCGACATCGCCCAGCTGGGCACCCCGGAAGAACTCTACGGCACGCCGGTAAACGCCTACGTGGCGGACTTCATCGGTTCGGCCAACGTGATCCCGGTGCCGGCCCGCAACGGCCAGGCCGGCGCCCCCGCCGGCCATGTGCGCTACGAGATCTGCGGGCTGGGCTTTGACGGCGTGCAAGGCAGCGACCAGCTGGACGGCAAAGGCGTGCTCATCGCCCGCCCTGAAGAGCTGGCCTTGATGGCGCCCGCCCCTTACGTGCCCAATACCTTGCCTGGCAAGGTGCTGCGCCGGCAATACCTGGGCTTCAAGACCGCCTACCGCATCGCGCTGGACAACGGCTCCGAGATCCGCGTCGAGCTGCATGCCGGCAACATGGTGGCGCAGTTCCAGCCCGGCGAAGCCGTACAGGTGCTGATTCCCGCCGACAGCCGCGTCGTCAACGCCTGAGGACGCGCCGACCATGAAAATCAAATGGTGGCCCTGGGGCATCCTGACGGCAATCAGCCTGGCTCTGCTGCTGTTCTTCGTGCTCTATCCGCTGGCCGTGCTGTTCAGCAACAGCGTCACCGGGCAGGATGGCGGCTTCACGCTGGAGGGCTTCAAGGCCCTGCTGGCCGACTCTCAATACATCGAGGCCTTCGGCAATACGCTGATCCTGGGCCTGGCGGTCACGGCCTGCACCGTGCTGGTGGGCGTGCCCTTCGCCTACATGGTGGCGCGCTTCGACTTTCCGTTGAAGAACCTGGTGGCGATCCTGCCGGTGCTGACCATCGTGATCCCCGAGATCATCGTGGGCCAGTCCTGGCTGCTGATCCTGGGCAACAACGGCATCCTGACCAACCTGCTGGGCGACGCCGGCATTTCGCTGCCCTCGTTCTACGGCTGGACCGGCATGGTGTTCTCCATGACGCTGGTCTACTACACCTACATCTACCTGGGCGTGCTGGCGGCGCTGCGTGGCTTCGACGGCCAGCTCGAAGAAGCGGGCCTGAGCCTGGGTACGCCGCCGCTCCTGACCAAGCTGCGCGTGCTGGTGCCGGTGCTGCTGCCCGCGGTGCTGGTCAACGCGCTGGTGGTGTTCACGCTGGTGGTGGGCAACTTCGCGCTGGCCATGCTGCTGGGCAGCCGCGTGCCGCTGCTGTCGGTCATGACTTACAACACCTTCGTCAGCGAAATGGGCGGCAGCCCGACGCTGCAGAGCGCGATGTCGGTCGTGTCCATCGCCATCGTCGCCATCGTGCTGTTCTTCCAGAAGCGCGTGGTCGAACGCAAGGTCTACACCATGACGCAGGGACGCGCGCCGGCCGCTACCCGCGTGCGCTCGTGGACCGCCCTGCTCTATACCAGCGGCGTGGGCCTGATCATCTTCATTTCGCTACTGCCGCTGATCGTGGTCTTCATCGCCGCCTTCACCAAGACCAGCGGCCCGGTCATGCAATGGGGCCAATGGTCGTTGGCCAGCATGCAGCGCGCGCTGCATGGCGCGCCGGAGCCCATCCTGAACTCGCTCAAGTTCGCCTCGCTGGCCACGGTGCTGGGCGTGGCCTTCGCGGTGCTGGTCAGCTACCTGACGATCAAGAAGCGCAGCGCGTCCACCCAGGTGCTGGACTACATCGTGGTGCTGCCCCTGACCATTTCGGGCACGGTGCTGGGCATCGCGCTGGTGCAGACCTTCAACACCGGCTGGCTGGTGCTGGCGGGTACGTCGGGAATCATGGTGCTGTGCTACACGGTGCGGCGCCTGCCCTTCGCGGTGCGCAACGCCTCGTCGGTGCTGTTCAACATTCCCGAGTCGATCGAGGAAGCCTCGATCAGCCTGGGCGTGTCGCCGCTCATGACCTTCTTCAAGGTGATCCTGCCCGCCATGAAGGCGTCCATCATCTCGGCTGCCATCCTGATGTGGCTCACCACCATTTCCGAGCTATCGGCTTCCATCGTCGCCTACAGCGGCGGCCTGGAGACCATGCCCATCGCCATCTTCCGCCAGGTCGACGGCGGCAGGCTGGGCATGGCGTCGGCCTACGGCGCGGCGCTGGTCACGGTCATCGTGCTGCCCATCATCGTGTCCGTCAAGGCGTTCCGCATCAAGCTGTTCTCCGGTAAATAACCCACTCGCACAGAGGCTAACCATGCAATTCAAGCACCTACTTCAGTACAGCGTCCTGGCCGCCGCCCTGACCGCCGGCGCCGCCCAGGCCCAGAATGTCGTGCTCTATTCGTCCAACAACACGGAGACGATCGAAACCGCCCTGGACGCGGTGAAGCAGAAGTCGCCGAAATTGAACGTGCAGCCCGTCACCGGCGGCACCGGCACGATGATGAAGCGCATCGAGGCCGAAGCGCAGAACCCGCGCGGCGACCTGTTCTGGAGCGGCGGCTTCGGCACGCTGGGCGCTTACCGCCAGCACCTGCAGCCCTACCGTCCGGCCGACCTGGACAAGATCCCCACCGAATTCCGCGGTCCGGACGATCTGTGGGTGGGCACCAACGTGCACGTCATGGTGATGATGGTCAACGAGCGCCAGCTCAAGGGCCTGCCCGCGCCGGCCACCTGGTCCGACTTGATGCAGCCGCAATGGAAGAACAAGTTCGCCATCACCGACCCGTCCAAGAGCGGCACGGCCTACATGCTGGTGTACGGCCTCTTCAAGCAATTCGGCCAGGAAGGGTTGGACAAGATCGCCGCCAACGCGGTGGTCACCGCATCCTCCGGCACCACCTACAAGGGCGTGGCCGCGGGCGAGTATGCCGTGGGCATGACGCTCGAGTACGCCGCCCAGGAATACGTGGCCGGCGGCCAGAAGGAGATCAAGCTGGTCTACCCGACCGAGGGCAGCTACCTGGCGCCGGAAGGCATGTTCATCATCAAGGGCGCGAAGAACATGGATGCCGCCAAGGCACTGTACGACGGCCTCTTGAGCAAGGAGTCGCAGGAAGCCCAGCTGGTGAAGAACTTCCGCCGCCCGACGCGCACGGACGTGGCCGTGGCCAGCCTGACCACCCTGCCCGACCTGAAGACCATCAAGATCTTCCCGGTCAGTCAGGATGCGGCCGCGAAGGAGTATGAAGCGGTGGTGGCGGCCTGGAACCAGGCCGTAGCCAAGGCGAAATAGATAGGCCCCCACGCCGCGCCCCTTCGGGGCTAGCTGCCCCCGAGGGGGCTGGCTCACCTTGGGGCGGCCCGGCGGTGGGCCGGCGGCATCAGGCGCCGTTGACCATCCGCCCCGCGGCTAACACCAGCTGACGCCCGCAACGGGCGGCCAGCTGCGGATCGTGGGTCACCAGCACCAGCGTGGTGCCGTGCTCGCGATGCAGGTCGAACATCAGATCGATGACCGTCACGCCAGTGGCAGCGTCCAGACTGCCGGTGGGCTCGTCCGCGAACAGCAGGTCCGGCTGCACCACGAAGGCCCGCGCGAGCGATACGCGCTGCTGCTCGCCGCCCGACAAGGTGCGCGGATAGTGATGCAGGCGCTTGCCCAGCCCCACCCGTTCCAGCATGGCCTGCGCCGCGTCGCGGGCGGATTGCCCGGCCAGTTCCAGCGGCAGCATCACGTTTTCCAGGGCCGTCAGGTTGGGCAGCAGCTGGAATGACTGGAACACGAAACCCACATGATTGGCGCGCAGGCGGGCGCGGCCATCCTCGTCCAGCGAGAACAGGTCCTGCCCGGCCAGGCGCACGCTGCCCGCGCTGGGAACATCCAGGCCCGCCAGCAGTCCCAACAGGGTGGACTTGCCCGACCCCGAACTGCCAGTGATGGCCACGGCGCTGCCCGCCTCGACCGTAAAATCGATACCTTCCAGGATGGAGAGCGTGCCGCCGGCATCGGCCACCTGCTTGCCCAGCCCTTTCACCTCGATCGAATTCTTGTTATCCATGCGCCTATTTTCCCGTCTGCTACTCATGACCGCCATGGCGACCGCCGTCGTGGCGCCCGCCCACGCTCAGACCGCCGCCGCGGCCCAGGGTTCCGCGCCCCGCACGGTGTTGGTCCTGGGCGACAGCCTGTCGGCCGAATACGGCATCAAGCGCGGCACCGGCTGGGTGCCGCTGCTTTCCGCCCGCGTAGCGGAACAATACCCCAAGTACCAGGTCGTCAATGCCAGCATCAGCGGCGACACCACCAGCGGCGGCGTGGCCCGCCTGCCTGCATTGCTGCGCCAGCACGCGCCGGCCGTGGTGGTGCTGGAGCTGGGTTCGAACGACGCCCTGCGGGGCCTGCCCCTGAACATGACCGAGCAGAACCTGCGCACCATGGCCCAGGCCGCCCGCAAGGCCGACGCGCAGGTCCTGATCGTCGGCATGCAGATCCCGCCGAATTACGGCCGGGACTACACCCAGCGCTTCGCGCAGGTCTTCCCCACGGTCGCCAAAGACGAAAACGCCCGGCTCGTGCCCTTCCTGATGGAAGGTATCGCAACGAACCGGGCGATGTTCCAGGCTGACGGCATCCATCCAAACGAGGATGCCCAACCCTTGCTACTGGACAACGTGTGGCCGACGCTGCGGCCACTGTTGAACTGACGCTGTTGAGCCGAGTCTGGCTGATCAGCCGGCTGCCGGCTGATCGCCGCGGATGACCGCGGCGGCGGCGGGCAGCACCTGCACCTTGTACTCTTCGCGCAGCATGCGCAGCATGGCTTCGTTTTCAGCCTGGCCCCAAGCGCCGGACAACTGCTGCGCCAGGCGCTCCTTGTCGGCCGGATCGACCGTGCCGGCCTCGACCTTTTCCAGGCGCGCCAGCGTGTAGTCCGAACCCGATTGCACACCGGCGTAGGCCGGCAGCGTGGCGGCGGGCAGGCGCATGACGGCGTCCAGCACCGGACGCGGCAGATCCTTGGGATCCTGGCGCGACACGACCACCGGCGCGCCGAAACCTTCCGGCGCGGCCGCGGGGTTGGCGCGGTCGGCGGCCAGCGCGGCTTCGCCCGCCTTCTTGGCGGCTTCGGCCGAACGCTCGTCCAGCAGCTTGGCGCGGATGGTGTCCGAGACCTTGTCCAGCGGCGGCACGTGGGCCGGCTCGACGGCGGCCACGCGCAGGGCCAGCATGGTGTCGGGCGAGAGTTCGATCACGCCGGAGTTCTGCTTTTCACGCAGCACGTCGGGCGAGAACAGCACCTGGCGCACGCGCGGGTTGTCCAGCAGCGCGGCGTCGGGGCCGGCTGCGGCCGAGCCCGGGCCGGCCTTGTCGGCGGGCAGCAGGCCTTCGCGGGTCACGCCGGAAGCGGTGCGCAGCTTCAGGCCGACGGTGTCGGCGGCGGGCTGCAGGCTGTCGCGCTGGTCATAGACCTGCTTGTTCAGCTGGCTGGCCATTTCCGAGAAACGCACGGCGGCGAGCTGCTTGCGGACTTCGGCGGTGATCTGGTCCTTGACCTCGGCCAGCGGCTTGATGGCGGCGGGCTGGATTTCGGTGACCTTGACCACGTGCAGGCCGGACGGGGTTTCGATCACGCCAGACACCTGGTCCTTGGCTTGGCCGAAAATTGCCTTTTCCAGCGGACCGGTCAGCATGCCGGGCGCGAGCCAGCCCAGGTCGCCGCCATTGGAAGCCGAGCCCGCGTCCTGCGAGTTCTTGCGCGCGAGTTCGGCGAACTGCGCCGGATCGGCGGCGGCCTGCTTGGCGAGGTCTTCGGCCTTGGCACGGACAGCCTTGCGGGCGTCTTCGGACGCGCCGGGAGCCAGGTTGATCATGATGTGGCTGGCGCGGCGGCGTTCAGGCTGGCCGAAGCGGTTCTTGTTCTGCTCGTAGTAGGACGCGAGATCCTCGTCCTTGACCTGCACGCCTTGCGTGGCGGCGGCCTCGTCCAGCACCAGGTACTGGACCTGGACCTGTTCGGGAATCTGCAGCTGCTGCTTGTTGGCGTCGTACCAGGCCTGGATATCGGCCGGGCTGACGGTGACTTGCGAGCGGTAGTCGGCGGCGGCGAAGCGGCGCAGTTGCACCGTGCGCTGCTGCGTCAACGCCGTTTCCAGCGCAGCCACGACCTCGCCGGGCGCGCGGGCCGACTGGCCAACGGGCTCCAGCACGCGCGCGACCGCCAGGTCACGGCGCAGGCCGGCTTCGAACGAGGTCGGCGACATGCCTTGCGCAGCTAGCACCTGGCGATAGCGCTCGGGCGAGAAGCGGCCGTTGTCCTGGACTTCCGGAATCGCGGCAATGGTGTTGCGCAGCGTTTCGTCGGACACCGAGAAACGGTTGTCGACCGCGACGTTGGCCAGCAGACGCTGATTGATCAGCTGGTTGAGCAGGCCTTCGCGCAGTGCCGGCGTGTCGATGACGGCCGGATCGAACTGGGCGCCCAGGCGCTGGCGGAACTGCTCCAGCTGGTTGCGGTGCGCTTGATCGAACTCGGCCCGCGACACGGGCTGGCCATTGACCGTGGCCAATTCAGGCTCGGCGCGCATGAAGCTGTCATAGCCTTGAATACCGACCAGGAAGAAGGACGGCACAATCAGAAGCAGCAGGATGAACTGCATCCAGCGCCGATGGCTGCGAATAAATTCGAACATGGAATCCCTGTTGCCGCACCCCAGGCGCACGCCCGAAGCCGCAAGAAAACGCATAAAAAAAGGCGAACCAGATTCGCCCTGTTCCCATACCGGTCAATACCGGATCAGCGGGCGGATTTTACCATTTCTCATTCGCCGCGCAGCCTAGGGATCTTTCGAATGCCATCCGTGGCTGCCCTCCGGGTTCGGCGGCACGAAACCGGGGACCGAGTCAACCCGGGGAAGCACCATTTCCAGCCCCTTGCGTCCCTCGTATCGTGGCCTGTCAGGGTAAGCCCGCATTACCGCTGACGCCGCGTCCCCAAAGGATGTGGCCCCTTCCACGCACGCTCAGAGGTACACACTGATGCCGTACACATCTCCCCGCCTGCAACTCCTGCGCACCTGCATCGCCCTGGCCTTCGTCGGCGCCGCCCCCGCCGCGCTGGCCGCGCCCGTCGCCGCTGTCCACGAAGCCGCCCAAGCCCAGCAGCAAGGCATGCTGGACACCATGCGCGACCTGGTCGGCATCGAGTCGGGCAGCAAGGACGTCGAAGGCGTTGAGCGCATCGCCGTCCTGATCCGCGACCGGCTCAAGGCGCTGGGCGGGACCGTCGAGATCATCCAGCCCGCCGACGTGTTCCGCCTGGACGACACGCCGGAAAAGGTCGGCCCCATGGTCCATGCGGAATTTAAGGGCAAAGGCCAGAAGAAGATCATGCTGATCGCCCACATGGACACCGTCTACCGCAACGGCATGCTCAAGGACCAGCCCTTCCGCATCGACGGCGACAAGGCCTACGGCCTGGGCATCGCCGACGACAAGCATGGCGTGGCCGCCATCATCCATACCCTGACCCTGCTGCAGAAGCTGGGCTTCGAGGACTACGGCACCATTACCGTGCTGATCAACGGCGACGAGGAAATCAGCTCGCCCGGCGCGCGCAGCACCATCACCCGCCTGGGCGCCGACCAGGACGCGGTGTTCTCGTTCGAAGGCGGCGGCGCGGAAGCGCGCCTGACGCTGGCCACCAGCGGCATCGGCGCGGCCTACCTGACCGTACAGGGCAAGACCTCGCATGCCGGCGCGCGCCCCGAAGGCGGCGTCAACGCCCTGTATGAATTGGCCCATCAGCTGCTGCAGCTGGACAAGCTGTCCAAGCCCGAGGAAGGCTTGAAGCTGAACTGGACCGTGGCCCAGGCCGGCACCAACCGCAACGTCATTCCGGGCCAGGCCACCGCCCAGGCCGACGCCCGCGCGCTGCGCGTTTCCGACTTCGACGCGCTGTCGCGCACGTTGGAAGAACGCGCACAGAAGAAGCTGCTGCCCGAATCCAAGGTCAGCGTGAAATTCGAGGTGCGCCGTCCGCCCCTGGAAGCCACGCCCGCCTCGCGCGCCCTGGCCCAGCACGGCGTGCAGATCTATAAGGAAATGGACCTGCCCATGAAGGTCGTGGACCGCGCCAGCGGCGGCGGCACCGACGCCGCCTTTGCAGCGCTGAAGGCGCGCGGCCCGGTGATCGAAGGCATGGGCCTGAGCGGCTTCGGCGCGCATTCCAACGACGCCGAGTACATCCAGATCAACAGCATCGTGCCGCGCCTGTACCTGGCGGCGCGGATGATCATGGACGTGTCGCAGGACAAGGCGCCCATGAAATAGGCCTATGGACCCGCCGCGGCGTTCTCGCGCGCCGCGGCATGGCCGAAACCGGCGTGCAGAAGGAGTATCCTTGCAACCCTGACCAAAAGAACCCGAAGCAACACCCAAATGAGCGCAAAACTCCCCTCCTGGCCCTACTCCCGTTACATCGCGCACCGCGGCGGCGGCCGTCTGGCCCCGGAGAACACCCTGGCCGCCATGCGCGTGGGCGCCGAGCACGGCTTCACGATGTTCGAATACGACGTCAAGCTAAGCAGCGACAACGTGCTGGTGCTGATGCACGACGACGACGTCGACCGCACCTCCAACGGCCGGGGCCCCGCTGCCGCCAAGACCTACGCCGAGCTTGCCCAGCTGGATTTCGGCAGCTGGCATTCAGCCGCCTACGCTGGCGAGCCGCTGCCCACCTTCGCCGCCGTCGCCCGCTACACGGTGGCCAACGGCATCGCCAGCAATGTCGAGATCAAGCCCTGCCCGGGCCGCGAAGCCGAGACCGGCCGCGCCGTGGCGCTGGCTGCGCGCCAGCTGTGGCAAGGCGCGGCCGAACCGCCGCTCCTGTCCTCGTTCGCGGAAGAAGCGCTGCAGGCCGCCCTGGAGACCGCGCCCGAATTGCCGCGCGCGCTGCTGGTGGAGAAGGTGCCCGCCGACTGGCGCGAACGCCTGGCCAAGTACGAGTGCGTGGCCCTGAACATCAATCAGAAGGACGCCACCCCTGAGCTGATCGATGCCGTGCATGCCGCCGGCTACCGTATCGCCGCCTGGACCGTCAACGACCCGGAGCGCGCCCGCCTGCTGCTCGACTGGGGCATCGACGGCATTTTCACCGACGAGCTGGCCGCGATCCGGCCCGCCGCCTGAGGCAGAACGCCCGTGTTCAGTTACCGCCACGCCTTTCACGCCGGCAACCACGCCGACGTGCTCAAGCACGCCATCCTGATCCACACCCTGGATTACTTCAATAAAAAGGACGCGCCCTACTGGGTCATCGATACCCACGCCGGCGCCGGGCTCTACAGCCTGGATAGCGATTGGGCCGCCAAGACCTCCGAGTTCGCCGACGGCATCGGCCGCCTCTGGGAAGCCGAAGACCTGCCTCCCATCCTGGCCGAGTACGTCGCCCGGATCCGCGGCTACAACACCAATGGCCGCCTCAGGCGCTATCCCGGCTCGCCCTGGCTGGCGCTGGACGCAATGCGTCCGTCCGACCGCCTGCGCCTGTTCGAGATGCACCCGACCGAGATCGACACGCTGGTCGGCAACCTGGAACACCAGGGGCGCGCCGCGCAGCGCCAGACCACGATCTACGGCGACGACGGTTTCGAAGGCGTCAAGGCGCTGCTGCCGCCGCCCACGCGCCGCGGCATGGTGCTGATCGATCCTTCGTACGAAGACAAGAACGACTACCGCCGCACGTTCGTCACCATCAAGGAATGCATCAAGCGCTTCGCCACCGGCACCTATGCCGTCTGGTACCCGCTGGTGCAACGCCGTGAAGCTGGCGAAATGGCCCGCCACCTGGAAAACCTCAAGGTCAAGAGCTGGCTGCATGCGACGCTGACCGTCAAGAAGGCGACCATCGACGGCTACGGCCTGCATGGCAGCGGCATGTTCCTGATCAATCCGCCCTGGACGCTGCACGACGCATTGAAGCAGGCCATGCCGTATCTGGCCCGCACGCTGGGGCAGGACGAGCGGGCTGGATTCACGCTGCAGTTCCGCGAGAATCCGTTCCCGGTGCCGAAGAAGCAGTCGGACGACTGATCCGGCGCACAAGCAAAAAGGCCACGATGTTTCGTGGCCTTTTTGTTGGGGTCGCGCAGGATGCCTCGGGCGTTCAGGCCGTCTCGCTCTGCGGCTCTTCGCGCTGCAGCGCTTCCTGCGCCCGGGCCAGCTTGGCCGCCGCATCGCGCAGCGCGGTGCGCAGGCCTTCCTCGATCACGGGATGATAGAACGGCATTTCCAGCATGCGCGCCACGGTCAGCTCCTGCTGCACGGCCCAGGCCAGCAGGTGGCCGATGTGCTCGGCGCTGGGACCGACCATTTCGGCGCCCAGGAAGCGACCCGTTTCGATGTCCGCATAGACGTGCAGCATGCCGCGGTTCTTCAGCATGACGCGCGAGCGGCCCTGGTCGCTGAAGTCCACTTCGCCGATCACGAAGGTGCCCGGCACCAGCCGTGCGTGGCCCTGCCCGGCCATGGCGATCTGCGGGTCCGAGAACACCACCGCCAGCGGCGCGCGGCGCAGGCCCTTGCGCACTTCGGGGTAGCGGGCCGCGTTTTCGCCGGCGATGCGGCCTTCGTCGGCGGCTTCGTGCAGCAGCGGCGCGTCGGCGTTGGCGTCGCCCGCGATGAAGATGGGCGCATTGCCCGCCTGCATGGTTTCGCGGTCGAATACCGGCACGCCATGCTTATCCAGTTGCAGCGAGGTGTTTTCCAGGCCCAGTCCGTCGACGTTGGCGCGGCGGCCGGTAGCCACCAGCGCGTAGTCGAAGCGTTCGGTGCGTTCGGTATTGTCCAGCGCCACGTAGCGCACTTCCACTTCGTCGCCGACCCGGGTCGTTTCCAGCACGCGGGCGTCCGGATCCAGATAGAACTCGCGCTGGAAGATCTTGCGCGCCGTATTGCGCACCTGCGGATCGCTGATGCCGGCCAGGCTGCCGCTGACGCCGAACACGCGCACCTCCACGCCCAGGCGCGCCAGCGCCTGGCCCAGCTCCAGACCGATCACGCCGGGACCGAATACGGCGACGCGGCCTGGCAGATCATCCCAGGCGAACACGTCGTCGTTCAGCACCAGCCGGTCGCCCAGCGCACGGAACGGCGGCGGCACCGAGGGCCGCGACCCGGTGGCGATCACCACGCGGGATGCATGCACCTCGGTATGCTCGTCCACCTGCAGCACCGTGTCCGCCACGAAGCGCGCATAGCCGCGCAGCTTGTCTTCGGCGGGAATGCTCTCCACGCCTTCCAGCACAAAGCCGACAAAGCGGTCGCGCTCGCGCTTGACGCGGTCCATCACTTCGGCGCCATCGACCGTAATCTCGCCGCCCACGTGCACGCCGAACGGCTCGGTGTGAGCCGCGTTGTGGGCCGCTTCGGCGGCGGCGATCAGCAGCTTGGACGGCATGCAGCCGACGCGGGCGCAGGTCGTGCCATACGGGCCGCCTTCGATCAGCAGCGCGCGCAGCCCCGCGGCGCGGGCGGCGCGGTAGGCGGCCAGGCCGGCCGTGCCGGCGCCGATGACAGCAATATCGGTATGCAGAGTTTTCATGACTGGGTATCCCCCGATGTGGCGTGGAGCAGGAATTCAAAGGCTGGTTCCGCCTTTTTTCGCACCCTCTGGACGTGGGCAGTCCCGCAGCGCCCGAGGGGCCGCGCGCAAAGGTGCGTAAAAAGGGAAACTTGTGACGGGAGCAGCAGGCGGCGGACCGCCTCTGCGCCCTGCCCGGCCCCAGGGCAGACCCGGGGCCGGTGGCGTTGCAGACGCTTAGGCGAAGTGCGCCTTCAGGTCTTCCAGGCCGCCGATCAGCGCGCCGTTGATGAACACCTGCGGGGCGGTGCCCTTGCCCGAGACGGCGCCGATCACGCGGCCACGGACCTTGTTTTCCAGCGGGATCTCGATCGGGGCGTAACCCTTGGCATCCAGCAGCGCCTTGGCTTCCACGCAGAACGGGCAGCCCGGCTTGGAGAACACGACCACCTGGTCGGGCTTCTTGGCCGACGGGGCGAAGTGCGCCAGCATGGTGTCCGCGTCCGACACTTCAAACGGGTCGCCTTCCTTTTCCGGCTCGATGAACATCTTCTGGACCACGCCGTCCTTGACCAGCATGGAGTAGCGCCAGCTGCGCTTGCCGAAGCCCAGGTCGCTCTTGTCGACCAGCATGCCCATGCCTTCGGTGAACTCGCCGTTGCCGTCGGGCAGCAGCGTGATGTTGGCCGATTCCTGATCCTTGGCCCATTCGTTCATGACGAAGGTGTCGTTGACCGACACGCAGACGATGCTGTCCACGCCGGCGGCGAAGAAGGCGGGAGCCAGCTCGTTGTAGCGCGGCAGGTGGGTCGACGAGCAGGTCGGCGTGAAGGCGCCGGGCAGGGAAAAGACCACGACGGTCTTGTTCTTGAACAGGTCGTCGGACGTGACCTTCTTCCAGGTGTTGTCCTCACGGACCGGGAACGTTACGTTCGGAACACGTTGGCCTTCGCGGTTTTGCAGCATTCAAATCTCTCCTTGGGGTAGCGGGGTTGTTTGATTAACCACCATGGAAAGAATGATAAATCCTTGCTATCAATTATTCAAATTTAATAAATTCAATGAATCAATAGATTTTGGCAATGAACAAATAGCTAGCGCGAGGTCGAACCTATCATAGCCCGGCCTCGCGCCTGGAGGCATTACACCGGCAGCGGCTGGTAGCCGGCGTCGCGGATCGCGTCCTCGATCTTGCCGGCGTCATCGGCCCCGGTCACGGTCACGCGGTGGGTGGGCAAATCGATTGTGACAGTCGCGCCCGGCGCCGCCTGGTTCACCGCCGCCGTGATGGTCTTGGCGCAATGGCCGCAGGTCATGTCAGCCACTTGGAACTCGATGCTCATAGTTATCTCCATAGGATTCAAGGGTGATGGACTGCGTTTCGTCCACCATGGAAAACAGCTTAAACCTTCCTATGATGGCAAGGTCAAGCGTAGAATCGCACTCAGGCCACACAGGAGCAGAGCAATGAATATCGGAGAGGCATCCAAGAGTTCGGGCATTTCCGCAAAGATGATCCGTTACTACGAAAGCATCGGCCTGATCAGCCCTGCCGGACGCACGGATTCCGGCTACCGCGTGTACAGCGAACACGATCTGCATACGCTGCACTTCGTGCGCCGCGCGCGCGACCTGGGTTTCTCGGTGGAACAGATGAACGAGCTGCTGGCGCTGTGGAAGGACCGCAGCCGCGCCAGCGCCGACGTCAAGCGCATCGCGCTGGAACACGTGCAGGAACTGGAGCGCAAGGCCGAGGCGCTGCGCGACATGGCGGCGACCCTGAAGCATCTGGCCGAGCACTGCCAGGGCAATGATCGGCCGGACTGCCCGATACTGGAAGGCCTGGGCTGCAAGCACTGAAGCTGCCCAGGCCTCGCGGCCATCAGTCCTGGGCTTCGGCCGCGACCTTGGCGTGATAGGCGTCGGTGGCCGCCTGCTTGGCGGCCGCCTTCTCGGCGGCGGCCGCGGCCTTGGCCTCTTCCGCGGCGGCCGCTTCCGCCGCCGCCTGGATGGCGCGCTGGCGGGCCCGTTCCCTAACCACCTGAATGCCCTCGGCGTCCAGCGATTCGAACACCGCGATGGACTCCACATGGCCCGTGTGCGGGAACATGTTGATCACGCCCGCGCTCTTCAACACGTAGCCGCCTTCATGCACCATGATGGCCGCGTCGCGCGCCAGCGTGGCCGGGTTACAGGACACGTAGACAATGCGCACGGGACGCTCGTGCGCCTCCAGCTGCGACAGGGCCTGCGCCACGGCATGCGCGCCTTCGCGCGGCGGATCGATCAGCATACGGTCGAAATAGCCCAGGCCGCGCAGCCATTCCACGTCCACCTCGAACAGGTTCAGGGTGGCGAAGCTGGTGCGATCGCCCAGGCCATGGCGCGATGCCGCGTCGAAAGCGCGGTCGGTCAGCGCCTTGCTGCCTTCCACGCCCACGGCTTCCCTGCCCTGCGTCGCCAGCGGCAGCGTGAAGTTGCCCAGCCCGCAGAACAGATCCGCCACGCGGTCGGTCGGCTGCACTTCAAGCAGCTTCAGGGCGCGCGACACCATGGCGCGGTTGATGGCGTGGTTGACCTGAGTGAAATCGGTGGGCCGGTACGGCATGCGCAGGCCGAATTCCGGCATGGTGTAGGCCAGCGTGTCGCCGTGCTCGCGCTCCAGCGGGTGCACGGTTTCCGGACCCTTGGACTGCAGCCACCATTGCACGTTGTGCTTGGCGGCGAAGGCGCGCAGGATGGCGATGTCGCCGTCGGTCAACGGCAGCAAATGGCGCAGGACCAGCGCGGTGACGCCCTCGCCCAGCGACACTTCGATCTGCGGCATGCGGTCCGGCGCGGACATGGAACCGATCATTTCGCGCAGGGGGATCAGCAGGTCGCTCACGTGGCGCGGCAGCACATGGCATTCGCGCATGTCGGCCACGTAGCTGCTCTTGCGCTCATGGAAGCCGACCAGCACGCCGCCCTTCTTGGGCACCACGCGCACCGACAGGCGGGCGCGGTAACGGTAGCCCCAGGTCGGGCCTTGCAGCGGCGCCAGGATGCGCGCCGGACGCAATTTGCCGACGTGCCAGAAAGTATCTTCCAGCGAACGCTGCTTGATCGCCACCTGCGTGCTGGGCTCCAGATGCTGCATGGCGCAGCCGCCACAGACACCGAAATGCGGGCAGCGCGGCGTTACCCGCTGCGACGAGGGCCGCAGCACCTCGTCCACGCGCGCGATCTCGTAGGACGGCTTGCGGCGCAGCGTAACCGTGGTGACCCGTTCGCCCGGCAAGGCGCCTTCCACGAAGACGACTTTCCCGTCGCGGCGGGCGATACCCCGGGCTTCCAGGTCCAGGGATTCAATACTCAAAACGTCAGACATCTCACGCAGTCCAGAAGAATTACACGCAACCCGCTATTGTAAAAGGACTGCGGCCATTCCTGGAAATGGCCATGCGGGGCCGGAACGGCCTTCCGATGAAAAAAGGGCTTGCCGCGGACGGCGGACGCCGCCGATCCTTGGCAAGCCCGAAAGCCGGCGCCGCCAGGCGCCGCCACGGATATCGGTCAGAAGGAACGCGCCACCGAGAAAACCGCGCCCAGGCGGCCCGAGGGATGGCCGTACTTGGTCGGCAGCCAGTTGTCCTTGGTCGCGCCCACCGCGGCCAGGCCCAGGATCCAGCCCTTCAGGTCCTTGGTCACGCCGAGCTTGTAGTCGACGTAATGGCCGATGGAGTCGCCGTCCATATTGGTCTGGTTCTTGAGCTTCTGGTAGCCCAGGTGGCCGACCAGGCCCCAACCGTCGCCCAGATCGAAATTGGCCGTGCCGTCCAGGTACCAGGTGCCCTTGCTGTCCGGCGTGCTGAAGAAGTCGCTGGGCGTGTAGGAGTACTTGAGGCTGTAGTTGCCGTAGGACGCGCCCAGATAGAGGTCGGTGTTGTTGTAGTTTCCGCCCTTCGGCGAGCTGGAACCGGGGTAGTAGTAATGCAGCACGCCCGCGTCCAGCGTGAAGCCGCCGCCCACGTCGCCCTTCCAGCCGCCATAGAAATCCATTTCCAGGTTGCCGTCGGTGAAGACGAAATCGGACACGTTCGAGTTCCAGTTGCCCAGATAGAAGCCGGAACTGTGGGTCAGGTCGAAGCCCAGCTGCACGGCAGGCCGGAAGTCGGTCTGCGAGTAGCCGCGGAAACGGTAGTCGCTGACGATGGCGGCGTTGCCGCTGAGCGAGAATCCGCCGCCCAGATCGGTGGGTTCGGCCTGCGCCGTCGCGGCGAAACAAGCGGCGAGCGCAAAGGGCACGGCTAGCAACGTCTTCTTCATGGTGCGGAGTCCTGATCGGTTTTGTCGAATGGGCGGATGGCCGAGGCGCATCCCAAGGACCGGCGGTGCAGCGTTTGAAACCGGTTCCTACTCCACAAAGCAATGTCCGTGCCAGGTCTGGCGCAGCCCGATACGGCGGCGCATGCGTCGCTGGCGGCACCCGCCCCGCACCAGAACAGTGCGGACGCGAGCGCCGGCGCACGCCCCTATGCGTCAAAACGGGGAACCCGCTGCGGATCGGCTCGCATGGCGGGCCGCCGCTAGCCACCATCCGGGACGCCAAATGAAAAACCCCGGCACGCGGTCGCGTGTCCGGGGTTGCTGGCGTGGGCCGGCCAGGACGGCCGGCCACACGGCTTAGTTGGCGGCAGGCTTGGCCGGCGCGGCGGCGGCAGGCGCTTCAGCCTTGCCCTTGCCGTGGCGTCCTTCCATGCGGGCATGACGCTCCTGCATGCGATCCTGGCGTTCCTTGACGAACTTGGTCACCTGGCCTCGCTGGGTGTCATTCAGGCTGTCCCAGACCGCAAGCCATTGGTCGCGCACCTGCTTGGCCTGGGGACCGAAGGCATCACGCGATTTTTCGGACTGCTCGACCAGCGCGCGGGGATCCAGCTTGCCGCTGTCCAGCTGCGCCTTCAGCAGGTCGTGGCGCTTGTCGCCAGAGGCGCGCATGGCTTCGTGCAGGCTGCGTTGGCCGTCCTGCGCGGTCTTGAACAAGGCCTGCTGCTTGTCGTCCAGCTTCAGCTCGGCGACCTGGGCCTTGGTCACGGGACCCAGGCCGGGAATGAAGAGGCCGTCGCGCATGCCTTTGTGGAAGCCGCCGCGCTGGCCATCGTGCATGGCGGCGGGACCGCCGTCAGCGGGAGGAGGAGGCGCAGCCATGACGGAGCCGGCCACCAGGCCGCCCGTCGCGGCGACAAATGCAAGAGCGGCCAAATTGGAGCGGATAGCGAATCGGGACATGTAGGTCTCCTGAAAGTGAAGAAAGCGAGGCCATTGTGCGATTGGCCCGGTTTCATCCAGGTTTCGCTGGGGCAAGCAATGTTTCAGTCGATTGCGCAGGCGCCAGACGCAAGAACGGGGCCGCAAGGGCCCCGTTCGATCCTGTTCGCCGGGAGGACGGGTCCTCCGGCCAAGACACCGCTCAGTTGGCGTCCCAGGCCGCCATGTATTCCTTCCAATGCGGCGCATCGCTGGCGCTGAGGGTGTCCCGCACCAAGGCGATTTCCGTTTCGTAGGAAGTGCGGTCGAGCTCGCCGCGCAGGAAGCGGAAACGGCAATACACCAGCCAGGTGTTGACCACGTCGGTTTCGCAATAGGCCCGCACCTCGTCGGCGCGGCCCTGGCTCCAGGCTTCCCACACCTTGCTGCCGTCCATGCCCAGCTTGCCCGGAAAACCGCAGAGCTTGGCGAGTTCGTCCAGCGGCGCGTTGGCGCGGCCGTTGTACTTGGCCAGCAGGTCCATCAGGTCCAGGTGCCGGGAGTGATAGCGCGAGATGTAGTTGTTGAACTTGAAGTCGCGGTCTTCCTCGCCCATGTCCCAGTAACGCGGCGCGGGTACGCCCTGGATCAGGCTGCGGTAATGCAGCACCGGCAGGTCGAAGCCCGAACCGTTCCAGCTCACAAGCTTGGGCGTGTAGCGCTCGATGGTCTTGAAGAAACCCGCCAGCAAGGCTGCCTCGGGATCGTCGGGCTGGCCCAGGGTCTTGACGCGAAAGCCCTGGTCGTCGCGGAACACGCAGCCCACCACCGCCACCTTGTGCAGATGCAGCGGCAGGAAATCATGGCCCACGGCCTCGCGGCGCGCGGTCAGGGCGCGTTCGACCACTTCCTGGTCGGGAACGTCAGCCCCCCAGCCGTTGAGCTTGCGCAGCCCCTCGGCGTCGGGGATGGTTTCCAGGTCGAAGACGAGAGTCGGCGTCATCGCGCGGGCAGATACTGCATGGGATCCACCGGCTGGCCTTGGCGGCGGATTTCGAAGTGCAGGCGCGGCGAGGTGGTATCGCTTTGGCCGAGTTCGGCGATCTTGGCGCCGCGCTTGACGTTCTGGCCGGTCTTCACCAGCACCGCGCGGTTGTGCGCGTAGGCGGTGATGAAACCGTTCTGGTGCTCGACGATGATCAGGTTGCCCAGGCCGCGCACACCGTTGCCGCTGTACTTGACCAGGCCGTCCGCGGCGGCGGTGACCGGATCGCCCAGCGCGCCGGCGATGTCGATGCCCTTGCTGCTGTTGTTGAAGCCCTGCACGATCTGGCCGCTGGCAGGCCAGGCCCAATTAATGACGGCCGCGTCGGCCGCGCGCGTGGCGGGCTTGGTTTCGACCGGCGCCGTGGGTGGCGGCGTGGTGGTTTCAGTGGTGGGCGGCGGCAGGGTTTCCGGCTGGTCCAGCGGACGCGGCTGCGGCTTGGTGCCCGCGACCGGCGCGGTCTGGGCACCGCCGCTGGCGCTGCCGGACATCTTCAGGACCTGGCCGACCGAGATCTGGTTGGGATCGCTGAGGTTGTTCCAACGCTTGACGTTCTCGACATCCACATTGTTGGCGCGGGCGATCTTGTAGAGCGTGTCGCCCGGTTTCACCACATAGGTGCCGCCGGTCTGGGTGGCCGGCGCGGGTTGCCCGCCAGTCATGTCGACCACCGGAGCGCGAGTACCTTTGGAAGCGCAGCCAGCCAGGATGGACAGGCTGAGAGCCCCCGCGATGAAGAGCGGGCGGCGCAGGCGCGTCATGGACGCGCCCAGGGTGATATCGGTCAGTTGCAACTGCCCGTTGAGCATACGTTTCTCCTGTTTGCTCAAGATTGTATTCCGGCCCGTAGCGGCACAAAGCGCACGGCCTCTAATTCAGTGCGTTTCCAGCTGGCCGCGCCTGTGCGTTCGATAAGAACCAGGCGCTGGTTGGCGCCCCCTTCCGGAGCGATCAGGCGGCCACCCGGCGCGAGCTGCGAGAGCAGCGCCTGCGGGATGGCAAGGCCAGCGGCAGCCACAACGATAGCATCGAACGGCGCCACGCCGGGCAGACCCAGCATGCCGTCGCCGTAGATCAAGCGGATCCTGGTGGTGAGCCGCAAGGCGCGCAGATGTTCGCGCGCAAGTTCATACAGTCCGCGGATGCGTTCGATGGAGTGAACCTCGCGCACGAACTGCGCGAGTACCGCCGCCTGGTAGCCGCAACCCGCGCCGACTTCCAGCACGCGGGTGGGCGTGCGGTCGTCGCAGGCGGCGGCGATCATGCGCGCCACCACCCAGGGCTGGGAGATGGTTTGCGAATGGCCGATGGGCAGCGCGGCGTCTTCGTAAGCGCGGCTGGCCAGCGCCTCGTCGACGAACAGATGACGCGGCACCGCGCCCATGGCGTTGAGCACGCGTTCGTCGGTGATGCCCTGCGCGCGCAGGCGCTCGACCATGGCCTGGCGCAGGCGGTCCGAGTTCAGGCCCAGATTGCTGCCCGATGCGGGCGTGGGCGCCTGGGTCTGGCGTTGCAGCGTGGCTGCAGAAATGCGGGTGTTGCTGTTGGCGGGCGTGACGCCGGGACTGAGCCGGCCCGAGTCGTAACGCACCGGACCGGTGCGCCCGGGCACGGGCTGGGTCACGTCCGGCTGGCTTACGCGTTTACGCATAGCGGCTCCGCCCAGGTCCGGATCTCGTCGAGCTGGCTGTGCTGGGTCAGGTCCAGGCGCAGCGGCGTGACCGACACCGTGCCCTGCTCGACGGCATGAAAGTCCGTACCCGGCGTGGCGTCGGCAGCCAGGCCCACGGGTCCGATCCAATAGACGGTATCGCCATATGGCGTGGTGGTGCGCACCACCGGCTGCGAAGGATGGCGCTTGCCCAGGCGCGTGACCGCGAAGCCGTGCATGTCTTCGAAGCGGCGGCTGGGGATATTGACGTTCAGCAGCACCGGCGCGGCCAGCGGCTGGGCCAGGTGGCGCTCGACCACCAGGCGCGCGGCGCGCGCGGCGGAATCGATGTGCGCCCAGCCCTTCTCGGCCAGCGAGAACGCGATGGCCGGGATGCCGAACAGATAGCCTTCGCTGGCGGCCGCCACGGTGCCCGAATACAGGGTGTCGTCGCCCATGTTGGCGCCGTTGTTGATGCCGGAGACGACCAGGTCGGGCCGGGTATCCATCAGGCCGGTGAGCGCCACGTGCACGCAGTCGGACGGGGTGCCGTTGACGGCGATGAAGCCGTTGGAGGCGGTGCGCACCGACAGAGGCCGGTTCAGCGTCAGCGAGTTGGACGCGCCGCTATGGTTGGTCTCGGGCGCGACAACGGTGAGATCGCCCAGGCCTTGCAGCGCGTCAACCAGCGCCTCGAGCCCAGGGGCCGAATAACCATCATCGTTCGAAACCAGAATTCGCATTGTGCATCCGAAAGAAAATAAAACGCGGGTGAACGCGTCGGATTGTACCGTCCGCGGCCGGCATCCGTGCGATCGGCTGGCAGACGGGGGCCGCCGCCCCGCTCGATAACCCGTAGCCGGACCCGGCCCCGGGCGCGGTAGAATCCGCAGCCATTACGGCAACAACACAACAACAACGGACCCTCTCTCCATGGCGATAAACGACCCCTCCCTGGTCTTCAGCGCTGCGCTCATCCTGCTGGCCTACCTGATCGGCTCCGTGCCGTTCGCGGTGGTCGTCAGCAAGCTCATGGGCCTGCAAGACCCCCGCAGCTACGGCTCCAAGAACCCGGGCGCCACCAACGTGCTGCGCACCGGGAACAAGACCGCCGCCGCGCTGACGCTGCTGGGCGACGCCGCCAAGGGATGGTTCGCAATCTGGCTGGCCGAAAAGCTGGCTCCCGGGATCTCCCCCGTCGCGCTGGCGCTGGTGGCGCTGGCCGCCTTCCTGGGCCATCTGTACCCGATATTCCTGCGCTTCAAGGGCGGCAAGGGCGTGGCCACCGCGCTGGGCGTGCTGGTGGCGATCCAGCCCTGGCTGGCGGTCGCCACGGCGGCCACCTGGCTCATCGTCGCGGTATTCTTCCGCTATTCGTCCCTGGCTTCGCTGGTGGCGGCCTTCTTCGCCCCTGTCTACTACGTGTTCGGCTCCGGCCTGGCCTGGTATGCGCAGCCGTCCATGGGCGTGGCGCTGGCGGCCATCGGCGTGCTGTTGTTCTACCGCCACCGCGCCAATATCACGCGCCTGGTCCAGGGCACGGAAAGCCGCATCGGCGGCGGCAAGAAGAAATAAGCGCGAAACGAATGCGCTTCGGGGCGGCCGGCAAGGCCGCCCTTTTCATTTTCAGGCAATGTCGGCCAGATCCCAGCGCGGCTTCACAGTGAAGCTGTGCGCGTCCGGATCCAGGGTCGCCAGGCCCGCCTTGACCCGCTCCGCGGCCGCAAAGGCGATCATGGCGCCGTTGTCGGTGCACAGCTCCAGGGGCGGGAAATAGGCGCGCGCCTTGAGCGGCTTGAGCGCCGAGTCCAGCTTGGCGCGCAGCAGCTGGTTGGCGCCCACGCCCCCGGCCACCACCAGGCGCTTCAGGCCGGTCTGCTTCAGCGCCTTGATGGCCTTGGCCGCCAGCACTTCCACGATCGCGGCCTGCGTGGCCGCGGCCAGGTCGGCGCGGGTCTGTTCGTCCAGACCGCCCGCGGCCTCGGCGGCCTTGACGCGGGTCAGCACCGCCGTCTTCAGGCCACTGAAACTGAAATCCAGGTCGCCGCTGTGCAGCATGGGCCGCGGCAGATCGAAACGCGCGGCATCGCCGCTGGCGGCCAGCCGGGACAGCGCCGGCCCGCCCGGATAGCCCAGGCCCATCAGCTTGGCGGACTTGTCGAAGGCCTCGCCCGCGGCGTCGTCCAGCGTTTCGCCCAGCAATTCATAGCGCCCCACCCCGTCCACGCGCATCAGCTGCGTGTGTCCGCCGGACACCAGCAAGGCCACGAAGGGAAATTCCGGTCGCGGATCCGCCAGCATCGGCGACAGCAGATGGCCTTCCAGGTGATGGATGCCGATGGCGGGCAGATGGCGCGACCAGGCGAATGACTGCGCGACGCTGGCGCCCACCAGCAAGGCGCCGGCCAGGCCGGGGCCGGCCGTATAGGCCACGGCGCCGACATCCGACATTTGCAGGCCCGCGTCTTCGAGGACCTGGCGGGTCAGCGGCACGACGCGGCGGATATGGTCGCGCGAGGCGAGTTCCGGCACCACGCCCCCGTATTCCTGGTGCATGGCGATCTGGGTATGCAGCGCGTGCGCGAGCAGGCCCCGTTCCGTACAGACGGCTGCGACGCCGGTTTCGTCGCAGGAGCTTTCAAAGCCGAGAATAATCATGGCGGCAGAGTTTACAACTGATGCGAAAATACGCCCTTTCATGAAAAACCGGCGGGCAACCCGGCCCGCCCACAACAACCCGCAATCCTGCAAACACATTGGGGACTCGAATGCTCGAGAAGCTATTCAAGCTGCGTGAACACGGCACGACAGCGCGTACGGAACTGGTCGCCGGCCTGACGACCTTCCTGACGATGTCGTACATCATCTTCGTCAATCCGGACATCCTGTCGTCGACGGGCATGGACCGCGATGCCGTGTTCGTCGCCACCTGCCTGGCCGCCGCGCTGGGCTCGCTGGTGATGGCGCTGATCGCCAACTGGCCGATCGGCATGGCGCCGGGCATGGGCCTGAACGCCTTCTTCGCATTCACCGTGGTCAAGACCATGGGCTACACCTGGGAGCAGGCGCTGGGCGCCGTGTTCATCTCGGGCGTGATCTTCCTGTTCCTGACGTTCTCGGGCATCCGGGTCTGGCTGGTCAAGGGCATTCCGCATTCGCTGCGCAGCGCCATCGCCGCCGGCATCGGGCTGTTCCTTGCCATTATCGCGCTATCCAGCGCCAACATCGTGGTCGCGCATCCCGCCACCAAGGTCACGCTGGGCGACCTGACCCAGCCGGGCCCGCTGTTCGCCATCCTGGGCTTTTTCATCATCGCCGCGCTGGATGCGCTGCGCGTGCGCGGCGCGATCCTGATCGGCATCCTGGTGGTCACGGTGCTGTCGATGGCGCTGGGCTACAACGAATTCAAGGGCATCTTCGCCGCCCCGCCCAGCCTGGCGCCCACGCTGATGAAGCTGGACATCCTGGGCGCGCTGCACAGCGGCTTCGTGCACGTGATCCTGGTGTTCGTGCTGGTCGAAGTGTTCGACGCCACCGGCACGCTGGTGGGCGTGGCCAAGCGCGCGGGCCTGATGCCCGAGAACCGCCCCAACCGCCTGGGCCGCGCGCTCTTTGCCGACAGCAGCGCCATCGTGGCCGGTTCGATGCTGGGCACCAGCAGCACCACCGCCTACGTGGAAAGCGCCTCGGGCGTGCAGGCCGGCGGCCGTACCGGCATGACCGCCCTGGTCGTCGCGGTGCTGTTCCTGGCTGCGCTGTTCATTTCGCCGCTGGCCGGCGCCGTGCCGGCCTACGCCACCGCGCCCGCCCTGCTCTACGTGGCCGGCCTGATGATGCGCGAACTGATCGACATCGACTGGAACGACGTCTGCGAAGCCACGCCGGCAGCGCTGACCGCGCTGGTCATGCCGTTCACGTACTCGATCGCCAACGGCATCGCCTTCGGCTTCATCAGCTACGTTGTGCTGAAGACGGCCACCGGCAAGATCCGCGACGTGCATCCCGCGACCTGGCTGGTCGCCGCGCTGTTCGTGATCCGCTACGCCTTCTTCCCAGGCTAGGCCAGGCCGCCAAAGCCGCCCTACAGAGCGGGCCAATCGCAGGAATAGCGGAAATCAATCAACCCGCCGCACCATAAGGTTGCTGGCGGGTCCGCTTGATTTCACCGATACACTCCCCATGTATAACGGCATATGGAGTCCGACTTGCGCCTTACCCGCTTTGTTTCCGCCCCGCTGTCCTGTTCCACCGTGTACACGGAGGTTTCCGCATGAGCAGCCTGGCACGCATCCCTTTTTCCGTACTGGACCTGGCCCCGATTGTGCAGGGCCGCGACGCGGCTGACGCCTTCCGCAACACGGTTGCGGTCGCGCAGCACGTGGAACGCCTGGGCTACAAACGCTTCTGGCTGGCCGAACACCACAACATCAACGGCGTGGCCAGCAGCGCCACGGCGGTGCTGATCGGCCACGTGGCCTCGCACACCAGCACCCTGCGTGTGGGCTCGGGCGGCGTCATGCTGCCCAACCATGCTCCGCTGATCATCGCCGAGCAGTTCGGCACGCTGGAAACGCTTTACCCTGGCCGCATCGACCTGGGCCTGGGCCGCGCACCCGGCAGCGACGGCGCCACGCAGCACGCCTTGCGCCGCGGTCCGCGCAGCGGCTTGGAATTCCCTGCGCTGGTCGAAGAATTGCGCGGCTTCCTGGCGCCTTCGCGCCCCGGGCAACCGGTGCGCGCGATTCCCGGCGAAGGCCTGGACATTCCGATCTGGCTGCTGGGTTCCAGCGATTTCAGCGCGCGGCTCGCCGCGGAGCTGGGGCTGCCCTTCTCCTTCGCGGGGCATTTCTCGCCTGAAGGCATGGCCGCCATGCGCCTGTACCGCCATTTGTTCAAGCCGTCGGCAACGCTGGCGCGGCCCTACGCCATGATAGGAGTGCCGGTCGTGGCCGCCGAAACCGATGAGGCCGCCAGGCGCCAGGCCACCACCCAGCAACTGAAATTCCTGTCGCTGGTGCGCGGCAACCGCCTGCAGCTGCAGCCGCCCGTCGACAGCATGGACGGCCTGTGGAACGAATGGGAGCGCGAGGCGGTCCATCAAAGACTGGGCGCCGCGATCGTGGGCGGCCCGGATACCGTCCGGCGCGAACTGGAAGCGCTGGTCGCCGAGACCGAGGCCGACGAAGTCATGATCGTCTCGGATTTCTACGATATCGCCGACCGCCTGCGGTCCTTCGAGATCGTCGCGTCGTTGAAAAACGGCACCCCGGCAAGCACCGCGGCCTGAGGGCCGCAGCCCGCGCCCCTGGCGCCAACCATTGCGACGCGGCCATTACCCGCTCTACTATCGTTCTAAAGCACCGAACGCCGCCGCAACGCCCCATCGGGTCCGGGACGGGCATACCCCGGGCCTCTGAGACCGCTTTTTACGCCGCTCGCCGGCAAGGATTCAAAATGAGTATTGTTGAACTCACCAAAGACAGCTTCCAGGAAGCCATCACCCCCGACGGTACGCTGATCGTCGATTTCTGGGCACCGTGGTGCGGCCCCTGCCGCGGTTTCGCGCCGGTCTTCGAGCAGGCCGCCACCGAGCATCCCGACGTCACCTTCGCCAAGGTCAATACCGACGTGGAACAGGAACTGGCCGGCGCACTGGGCATCCGCTCGATCCCGACCCTGATGGTCTTCCGCGAGAAGGTCCTGCTGTTCTCGCAACCGGGCGCCCTGTCGGGCGGCCAGCTCAATGAGCTGCTCGCCAAGATCAAGGAAGTGGACATGGAAAAGGTCCATCAGGAAATCGCGGCTGCCCAGAACGGACAGGACGCCTGAAAACGCTACGCTGGCCCGTGCCCCCTGGGATCAGGACTCGACTTCCCAGGCCGCACGGCCGCGCGTGATGTTGGCGGCGGTCACTTCCAGGTCCGCCACCGCTGCGCGCGGCACCGTGAACCGTAGCGCCACCCCTTCTTCGTTGAAATCTTCTTGCAGGATGGCCGCGCCTGCCTGAGCCAGGCGCGACTTCAGCAACGCCAGTTCGCCAAAGCCGCAAGCGCAGGCGACGGTTGCAAGATCCACGATCTCGGTCCGGTCCCCAAGCCGCAGGCAGTTGGCCGCGCAGCCCCCGTAGGCGCGCACCAGTCCGCCTGCGCCGAGCTTGATGCCCCCGTACCAGCGCACTACCAGCACCGCCACGCGATCCATGTCCTGGCCTTCAATGGCTTGCAGGATGGGACGGCCAGCCGTGCCTCCCGGTTCGCCGTCGTCATTGAAGCGGTATTCCTGGCCGATGCGGTAGGCCCAGCAGTTGTGGGTCGCTTCCGCGTCGCTGTGCTGGGCAAAGAAGCGCATGGCTTCGTCCACGCCGGACACGGGCGCCGCGTACGCGACGAAGCGGCTTTTCTTGATGTCTTCCTGGTAGGTGCAAGGGGCGGTCAGCGTGTGCGTCATGACCGGCATTGTATGTGCCGGCAGCCCCTAGCCGTGGCAGTCAGGGACTTCCTGATCGAGGTACACGTCGAAGGCCACATCGCGCGCCCACTTCGCGGTCATGGCCTTCCAGGCGCCCGCGCGATCCCAGGCGCGCATTTCCTGGCTCAGCCAGTTGCGGCTGGCGGAGTCGGCGGCCGGCAGCAGCCACACGCGTTCGCGCCGGGCGCCATCGGCCGCCAGCGTCGAGGAGAATTTCTTCCATTCCGGAAAGCGCACCAGCGGCTCCCAGACCGCGTCGTCGACCAGGCCGATGTCGCAGCTGCCTTCGCGCACGGCAACCAGCGCATCGGACGGCACGCGGTAGGTGCGCACCACGGCGCCCCAGCTTTCGGCCAAGGCGCGGGAAGCGGTTGCAGCCTCGGCCATGCAGACGCTGCGGCCGCGCACGTCGGCGGGCCGGCGCAGGCTGGTATCGCTGCGGATCACGGCCTTGGGACGCGCGGCATAGCCCGTGGCCTGCGTCGCGACGGTGTCCGGTTGGCCCGACTCGCCGTCGGCCAGGACCAGATCGACCTGTCCCGCCGCCAGCGCGGCAGCGGCCTGCTCCTGCGGCAATTGCACCAGGCGCACCGGCAGTCCGAGGCTCTGCCCCACTCTGTCCGTCATTGCCGCGTCCAGGCCGTCCGGCGTGCGGATCTTGGCGCCGGCCGCAGGCGGCGGCGCCAGGTAAGGCACGCCCACCACCAGCTCGCCGCGCGCCCGAGCCGCCGCGAAGGCGTCGGACTGCGCCTGTGCGAAACCCGATGCAACCAGGCAAGCGCCGAGGACCAACAGACGGATGCGGCCGATCATGCGGGACTCCTGTCGCCCTTAAACGTACTGATAGCGCAGCAGGCGGTGCTTGAGGTTTTCAAGCACGAACTGATCGATCAGCGCGGCCAGCACGGCGATGACCAGGATGTTGGTCATGACGCCGGTCATGTCGGCGATTTCGCCAGAATAGGCCAGCGAACGGCCCAGCCCCTTGCCGAAGCCGATCAGCATTTCCGCCGAGATCAGCGCGCGCCAGGCATTGCCGAAGGCGAGCTGCGCGCCGGTGATGAGCTCGGGCATGACGGCCGGCAGGTAGACCCGCTTGACCAGGCCCCAGCGCGTGGCGCCCATGACGCGCGCCGCCGACACGTGCACGCGTTGCACCGATTCAGTCGCGTTCATGACGCTGAGCGCGGCCGGGAAGAAGGCGGACAGGGCCACCACCACGATGATCGGCGTATTGCCGAAACCCATCACGATCAGGAACAGCGGCACCCAGGCGATCGACGGAATCGACTGCAGGATGACGATGGCGCTGCGCAGCACTTCGCGAAAGAAGAACAGCACCGCCGCCACCAGGCCGAAGCCGATGCCGGCCGCCAGCGCCAGGCCGTAGCCCGCACCCAGCCGTCCCAGCGTGCCCAAGAGGCTCTGGTGGAAGGACTGCTTGCCCAGGTCTTCGACCAAGCGCTCGACCACGGCGGGCACGCCCGGCATCAGGAAGTCCGGCAGCGCGAACGCCGCCAGTTGCCACAAGGCCAGGATGAACAACACGCCCAGAACGCCCGCGAAGTGTTTGCGGGCGCCGGTGACTCGGGTAGATGCGCTCAAAGCTTGCGAGCCTCTTGCCAGGACAGGTCGACGATGCTGGAGACGTCATACGGCTTGCCGTCGCGGGTCTTCAGCGAACCCTGGGCCTGCAGGATGTCGGCGATTTCCTGCATGCGGCGGGTGTCCTTGTCGGTCAGCTTGGGCGTGAAGACCTGCGTGCCGATGGCCTCGGCAATGACGGTTTCGCGCGGCAGCTCGCCACGGGTCAAGGTCTTCAAGGTGGGCTCGGCGATGAAGTACGACGCGATCAGCTTGGAAGCCTGCGCGGGTTCCTTCTGCAGCAGCTGGATGGCCTGGTTCTGCGCATCCAGCGCCTTCCAGACGTCGTCCTTGCGCTTGGCCAGCGTTTCGCCGGAGGTGATCACCACCATGCACGGGAACGGCCAGGCCTGACCGACTTCATAGATCTGCTTGACCGGCGCCACCAGCTGCGCAATGCGGTCGTAGGGTTCGAACAGGAAGGCCGCGTCCACGCGCTTGCCCACCAGCGACTGGACCGCCACGGCCGGGCTTACGCCCATGACGTTGACGTCGTCCGCGCCCAGGTTGCCCTGCTTGAGCACCACGCCCTTCAGGACCACGTCGGCGGTGCTGCCTTCGGCCTGGGAAGCGAGGGTCTTGCCCTTCAGCCCCGCGATGTCCTTGATGCCGGAGTCTTCACGCACGATCAGCGAGTGGTAGCCCTGCTGCGCACCGCCCACCACCTTCAGGTCCGCGCCCTTGGAAGCCCAGGCCACCGCGTTGGTGAAGCCCAGCACGCCAATGTCCAGCTGGCCGCCGACAATCGCCTTGATCAGGTCGGTACCCGACTTGAACTCGATCAGTTCGGAATCCAGGCCGGCCTTTTTGTAATAGCCGCCCTCTTGCGCGACGATGGCTTGCGCATCATCCATCACGCGCAGATAGCCCACGCGGAATTTCTCGGCCGCCATCGCGGGGGCCGCCGCCAGCAGCGCCGCGGCCAGCGGCAGGGACAGCCATTGCTTCAGTTTCATGGGAAGTGCTCCAAGGTATGCAGAGCCGGCCGGCGCGCACGCGCCGCCAGCAAGAATCCAGAGATCCGGGGGGTCAGGCCGCCAGGGCCAGGTCGGCGTGTTCGCCGGAACCGTCCACCGCGATGCCGAGCAGGCGCAGGATCTCGCGCTTCTCGGCCGCCAGGCCGGACAGGTCATGGGTCTTTTCGCGGTGCGCGAGATTGAACTCGCGCAGCACGCGGGCCGGGCGCGGGCTGAAGACGATGATGCGGTCGGCCAGGAACAAGGCCTCGTCCACGTCGTGGGTCACCAGCAGCACGGTGGGCTTTTCCTGGGCGATGAGCTGGCGCAGCACATCCTGCAGGCTCAGGCGGGTCAGCGCGTCCAGCGCGCCGAAGGGCTCGTCCATCAGCATGGTCTGCGGCTGCGCGATGAAGGCCCGCGCCAGGGCGGCGCGTTGGCGCATGCCGCCGGACACCTGATGGGGGTAATAGTGTTCGAAGCCGGCCAGGCTGACGCGCGCCAACCACTGGCGCGCGGCTTCGCGGGCGCGGGATTTGGGCGTGTTCTGGAATTCCAGCGCCAGCGCCACGTTGTCCTCCAGCGTCAGCCAGGGGTACAGCGCGTGCTCCTGGAACACCAGGGTACGGCTGGGATGGGGGCCGGCGACCGCCTTGCCGTCGGCCAGGACGCTGCCTTCGGTGGGCTTTTCCAGGCCGGCCGCCAGATGCAGCAAGGTCGACTTGCCGCAGCCCGACGGGCCTACCAGGGCGACCAGTTCACCGGTCTTGATTTCGCTGGTAAAGCCGTCCACCACCGGCAGTTCGCCGAAGTGCTTGTGGACATGGTCGAAGGTCAGATTCATGGAACGTATCGTGGCGGGCCAAAAACGAGCCTCCAATCTAACAATTCGTTATATGAATCCAAACGATCAATATTGAATGTCTTAACTTCTTTTCGTAATAAAGAACCCATCCACGGCATTCTGCCGCGACTGGCTACAAGCGCTAAACGGCCGCCCTGATTCCGCCGGCGATACTCAATTCGAATCGATAACGCGAAAAACGATATTGGACCCACGCCCCTCCGGTCATTAAGGTGGATCCCGGACATAACGGGGCCCACCCCGATCGGAGCGACATGGAGCGAGACAACACCGCCGCCGCGCAACCGCGCGGCGCGCTATCCCATCTGAAGATCCTGGACCTGACGCGCGTGCTGGCCGGCCCATGGGCGACGCAGACGCTGGCCGACATGGGCGCGGACGTCATCAAGGTGGAGCGTCCCGCGCACGGCGACGACACGCGCGGCTGGGGGCCTCCATTCCTGACCGGCGCCGACGGCGCGGAGACCCGGGACTCGTCCTACTTCCTGAGCGCCAATCGCGGCAAGCGGTCCATTACCGTGGACATCGCCACGGCCGAAGGCCAGGCGCTCATCGCGGAACTGGCGAAGGACTCCGACGTGCTGGTCGAGAACTACAAGGTCGGCACGCTGGCGCGCTATGGACTGGACTACGACAGCCTGCGCGCCATCAATCCGCGCCTGATCTATTGCTCGATCACCGGCTTCGGCCAGGACGGACCCTACGCGCCGCTGCCGGGTTACGACTTCGTGTTCCAGGGCATGGGTGGGCTGATGAGCATCACCGGCGACCCCGCCGGCGAGCCGATGAAATCCGGCATCGCCATCACGGATCTGCTGACCGGCGTCTACGCCAGCACGGCGATTCTTGCCGCGGTCGAGCACCGCCACGTCAGCGGCGTCGGGCAGTACATCGACATGTCGCTGCTGGACTGCGTGATCACGATCTCGTCCTACCAGGCCATCAATTATTTCCTGTCCGGGCGGGTGCCCCAGCGCATGGGCAATGCCCATTCCAACATGGTTCCGTACCAGGTGTTCGCCTGCAAGGAAGGCTCGGTCATCGTCGCGGTCGGCAACGACGGCCAGTACCGCGCCCTCTGTGGCGCCATCGGCCGCGCCGACCTGGCCGCCGACGAACGCTACGCCACGGCCGGCGGGCGCAACCGGAACCGCGACACGCTGATACCCCCGATCGCCGAGGCGATGCTGGCGCGCACCATGCAGGAATGGGTGCAGATCCTGCAGGCGGCGAACGTGCCCTGCGGGCCCATCTACAACATCGAACAGGTATTCCAGGATCCGCACGTGCGCCATCGCGGCATGCAGCTCTCGCTGCCCCACGCCACCGGCGTGGACACCCCGGCCGTGGCCAATCCCATCCGCATGCGCGACACACCCATCCGCTACGGCCGCGCCGCCCCCACCCTGGGCCAGCACACCGACGACGTGCTAAGCGAACGGCTAGGCCTGGACCAGACCCGCATCGCGGAGCTGAAAGGCCGCGGAATCATCTGACCCAGCCGCCGGGCAGGCGGCCACGACAACAACCCAGGAGACACCACCATGCGCATCACCACCGCCGCAGTCTGCGGCGCCTTGACCCTGGCTGCCCTTGTGGCCGCCCCCGCATCGGCCCAGGATGCGCCCGTCCGCTTCATCGTGCCTTACCCGCCGGGCGGCGCCGCCGACCAGATCGCGCGCCTGGTGGCGCAGGAAATGAGCAAGGGCGGCGGCGCGACCATCATCGTGGAGAACAAGCCCGGCGCGGCCGGCATGATCGCCGCCGATTACGTCGCCCGCGCCAAGCCCGACGGCAAGACCTTCTTCGTCGGCTCCAACGCCCCGCTGGTGGTGAACCAGGCGCTCTACGCGAAGATGACCTACGACCCGGCCAAGGACTTCGTCCCGGTCTCGGGCATGGCCAAATCGCCGCTCTTGCTGGTGGTCCGCCATGACCTGCCGGCGCGCGACGTCAAGGCCTTGATAGCCCTGGGCAAGCAATCCCCCGGCAAGCTGACCATGGGCTCCGCCGGCACCGGCAATATCACCTATCTTGCCGGCGAGTACGCCGTCAGCAAGTTGGGCTTCCAGGTCACGCACGTGCCGTACCAGGGCAGCGCGCCCGCCATCGTCGGCCTGATGGGCAGCAGCACCGACATGATGTTCGACGCCCTGCCCTCCAGCATGACGCAGGCGCAGGCTGGCAAGATCCGCCCCTTCGCCGTGCTCGACGACAAGCGCTTCGCCGGCCTGCCCGACGTGCCCACCGCCAGCGAACTGGGCTATCCCGGCATCGATGCCAGCGCCTGGTTCGGCCTGGTTGCGCCCGCCGGCACGCAGGCCGCCGTGGTCGACCAGATGAACCGCGGCGTCAACCAGGCGCTCGCGCAGCCGGAACTGCAGCGCAAGCTCACCAGTATTGGAGCGGTGGCCATGCCGGGCAACGCCCAGGTGTTCGCCGCCTTCGTCCAGGCCGAGCGCGACCGCTGGCTGCCGGTCGCCCGCGACCTGGGCCTGAAGGCCCAGTAAAGAGGCCGCCATGATCACCTTGGACTCCATCGAGGCGCTGCGCGCCTTCTCCGGACAGCCTCCCGCGCTGACTCCCTGGCAGACGGTCGACCAGGACACCATCAACCGCTTCGGCCTGGCCACCGGCGACACGCAGTGGATCCATATGGACCCGCAGCGCGCGCAGGCCGAATCGCCCTACGGCGCGGCCATCGCCCACGGCTTGCTGACGCTCTCGCTGCTGCCCAGCCTGTATGCGTCGGCGATGCGCTTTCCGAACCGCAGGCTGGCGGTGAACTACGGTTTTGACCGCGTGCGCTTCACCCAGGCGGTCAAGGCCGGCGCTCGCGTGCGCGGCGCGTTTGCGCTGACTTCCGTCGACGAACTGCCGGACGGCCAGGCCCGGCTGGCGTGGGACGTGCGCATCGATATCGACGGCGAGCAAAGGCCCGCGCTGGTCGCGCGCTGGCTCACGCAGATCGCCTATCACACAGGCAAGGAGCAGGCATGACACTGAAGATCACCCGCCACGGCGCCACCGCCGTGCTGGCCATGAACCGCCCCGACCAGCGCAACGCGCTCAGCCTGGAAATGCGCGAGGCGTTCGCGCGCGCCCTCCCGGAACTGCGCGAGGATGACGGCATCAAGGCCGTCGTCCTGACGGGATCGGGCGGGCATTTCTGCGCCGGCGGCGACATCAAGTCCATCGCGCAGGCGCACGCCCAGGGCCTGGACGCCTTCGAGGGGCGCGCTCGCATCCGCAAGATCCACCAATGGTACGACGCGTTGGTGGACCTGGAAAAACCCGTCATCAGCGCGGTGGAGGGCGTGGCTTTCGGCGCCGGCCTGTCGCTGGCGCTATGCGCGGACTACGCCATCGCGCGGCGCGGCGCCACTTTCTGCGCGGTGTTCGCCCGCCTCGGTTATGTGCCCGACATGCTGGGCATGTATCTGTTGCCGCGCGCCGTCGGCCTGGCGCGCGCCAAGGAACTGGTGTTCACGGCCCGGGTCTGCGACGCCGAGGAAGCGCTGGAACTGGGACTGGTGCAAGCGCTTTGCGACGGCGATCCGCTGGAACAGGCGCTGGCCATGGCCGAACGCTTTCACAACGCTCCGACGCAGGCGCTGGGCCTGGCCAAGACCATCATGAACCGGACCTTCGAGTCCAGCCGCGAAGACATCTACACGCAGGAAGCCATGGCCCAGGCCATCTGCCGCGACAGCGCCTTCCACCGCGAAGCCGCCCGGCGTTTCGTGGAAAAACTGCCCCCCGCCTACAAATGGGACTGAACGACATGCCCACGCCAACCCAAACCGCCGAACCGGGCCCGCAGGCCCGCTACGAGGCCTATCTGAATGAAGGCCGTTTCATGCTGCAGCGCGACCGCGCCAGCGGCGAATTTTTCTTCTATCCACGCGTGGCCGCGCCGCGCAGCGGCTCGCGCGATCTGGAATGGGCCGCCCCGAGCGGCCTGGGGCGCATCTACGCCGCCACCGTCATCCATCCCCGGCCGCCCGAAACTCCCTACGGCGTGGTGCTGGTAGACCTGGACGAAGGGCCGCGGCTGATGTCGCGGGTGGACGGCATTCCGGCGCAAGAGGTGCGCATCGGCGCCCGGGTGCGCGCCCGCGTCGTCCAGGAGGCCGGATGCGGCGTGCTGGTGTTCGAACCCATGGCGGAGCAAGCATGACCCAAGACCGTTTCCCGCGCGGCAAGTCCGCCATCGTCGCCGCCGCCACCTATGGCATCGGCCAGACCCCGGGCATGAGTTCGATGGACCTGGCGGTCCAGGCCAGTCTTGCGGCCCTGGACCAGGCGGGGCTGCGCCCGGACCAGGTCGATGGCCTCTTCATCGGCCTGCCCGATGACTTCATGTCCGGCCTGGGCTTTGCCGAATACCTGGGCATCTCGCCTCGCCTGACCGAGAACAACCGCACCGGCGGATCGTCTTTCCTGACGCACGCCATGTGGGCCGCGCTGGCCCTGGAAGCGGGACAATGCGACGTGGCGCTGATCGCCTACGGCAGCAATCAGCGCAGCGGCGCGGGCAAGCTGGTGAGCTCCATGCGCCCTGCCCCCAACGAAGCGCCCTACCGGCTGGCGCGTCCGGTGGGCGCGTATGCGCTGGCGGCTTCGCGCTACGCCCACCAATACGGCCTGAAGCGCGAACAGCTGGGCGCGGTGGCCATCGCCGCCCGCCAATGGGCCATGCTCAATCCCGAAGCCTACATGCGCGAACCCCTGGACATGGCGCAGTACCTGTCGGCCCGCATGGTGGCCGAACCCTTGAGCGTGCGCGACTGCTGCCTGGTCACCGACGGCGCCGCCGCCGTGGTGATGACCCGCGCCGACCGGGCCCGCGACCACTGCGCCCGGCCCGCCTACCTGCTGGGCGCGGCCGCGGCCACCGACCACCGCGAGATCACCAACATGCCCGACCTGACGGTAACGGCCGCCACGCGCAGCGGCGCGCGCGCCTTCGCCCAGGCCGGCGTGCGTCCGCAGGACATCGATGTACTGGAGCTGTACGACGCCTTCACCATCAACCCCATCCTGTTCCTCGAGGACCTGGGCTTCTGCGCCAAGGGCGAAGGCGCGGCCTTCGTCGAAGGCGGCCGCATCGCGCCGGGCGGCGAGCTGCCCGTCAATACCAACGGCGGCGGCCTGTCCTGCGTGCATCCCGGCATGTACGGCCTGTTCACCATGGTCGAAGCCTACGTGCAGCTGGCCGGCCTGGGCGGCGCGCGCCAGGTGCCGAGAGCCAGCCTGGCGCTGGCGCACGGCAACGGCGGCGAACTCTCCAGCCAGGCCACGCTGATCCTGGGCACGGCCGAAACGCTTTGAACTCCACAAGGAAAACCATGAACCACACTGCTTTTCTGCTGGACCAGCGCAGCATCATCGTAACGGGCGCCGCCCAGGGCATAGGGCGCGCCATCAGCGAATTGGCCATGCAATTGGGCGCGCGCGTGACCGCCGTCGACATGAACGCCGACGCGCTCGCCGCGTTTGAGCGCGAGGCGCCGCAAGGCCAGCTGCTGACCCTGGCCGGCGACGTGTCGGACCCGGCATTCGCGGCCTTGGCGGTCGAGCGCGCGGCGCAGCATTACGGCGCGGTCGACGGCCTGGTAAACAACGCGGGCGTCACCCGCACTGCAATGATAGAAAAAATGACCCAGGAAGCCTGGCAAAAGGTGATCGACGTGCACCTGACCGGATCCTTCCAGTTCCTGCAGGCCGTCGGCCGCCACATGCTGGCGGCGGCGCGCGAAACGGGCAAGCCGGGCGGCTCCATCGTCAACATCACCTCGGACGCGGGCCGCCGCGGCACCATAGGCCAGATCAACTACGCCGCGGCCAAGTCGGGCGTGCTGGGCCTGACGATGAGCGCAGCGCGCGAATGGGGCAAGTATGGGATACGCGTCAACACCATCGGCTTCGGCGTGGTGGAAACGCCCATGACGGAGACCATACGGGGGGACAAGTTCCGCGACACCTATCTGTCGCAGATCCCGCTAGGCCGCTTTGGCCAGCCTGGAGAGGTGGCGTGGCCGGTGTGCTTCCTGCTGTCGGATGCCGCCTCGTACATGACGGGACAGCACCTCTATGCCAATGGCGGCATGACCATAGGCATGTAAGGCGGATGCGGAACCGCGGCCAGGGTCTTCCGGCCGCGGTCTGCGCCGGCCTCAGCCGTCGATGCCGCGCGAGCTCAGGTAGTCGTCGTAGCCGCCGCGGTAGTCGACGATCTCGCCCGAGGGCAGGATCTCGATCACGCGCGTGGCCAGGCCGGACACGAACTCGCGGTCGTGCGACACGAACACCAGCGTGCCTTCGTACTTTTCCAGCGCGAACTGCAGCGACTCGATCGATTCCATGTCCAGGTGGTTGGTGGGCTCGTCGAGCAGCATGACGTTGTGCCGGCCCAGCATCAGGCGGCCGAAGGTCATGCGGTTCTTTTCGCCGCCGGACAGCACCTTGGGCGCCTTGGGCAGGTCATCCGCCGAAAACAGCAGGCGGCCCAGCACGGAGCGGATCGACTGGTCGTCGTCGCCCGGCTGGCGATGGTCGCCCATCCAGTCCAGCAGGTTGATGTCGGTCTGCAGGAACTGGTCGGAGACGTCCTGCGCCATGTAGCCCAGGTCGGCGTTTTCGGACCACTTCACTTCGCCCGAATCCGGCTGCAGATCGGTTGCCAGCAGGCGCAGCAGGGTCGTCTTACCCACGCCGTTGGCGCCGATGATGGCGATCTTTTCGCCCGCGTCGACCATGGCCGAGAACTTGCGGATGACGGGCGCGTCGTAGGCCTTGGACAGGTTTTCGACGGTGACCGCCAGGCGGTGCATGACCTTGTTCTGCTCGAAGCGGATGTACGGGTTCTGGCGCGACGAGGGCTTGACCACGACCTGGTCGGCCTTGATGCGGTCGATCTGCTTCAGGCGCGAGGTGGCCTGGCGCGACTTGGACTTGTTGGCGGCGAAGCGGCGCACGAAGTCCTGCAATTCGGCGACGCGTTCCTTGGCCTTGGCGTTGTTGGCCACCAGGCGCTCGCGGGCCTGGGTCGAGGCCAGCATGTAGTCGTCGTAGTTGCCCGGATAAATGCGGATCTCGCCGTAGTCCACGTCGGCCATGTGCGTGCACACCTGGTTCAGGAAGTGGCGATCGTGGCTGATGATGATCATCGTGCTCTGGTAGCTGTTGAGCACGTTCTCCAGCCAACGGATGGTATTGATGTCCAGGTTGTTGGTCGGTTCGTCCAGCAGCAGCACGTCCGGGTTCGAGAACAGGGCCTGCGCCAGCAGCACGCGCAGCTTCCAGCCCGGCGCCACTTCGCGCATGGGCAGGTTGTGCTGGTCGACGGCGATTTCCAGGCCCAGCAGCAGTTCGCCGGCGCGGGCTTCGGCGGTGTAGCCGTCGTACTCGGCGAACTTGGCCTCCAGGTCGGCCGCGCGCATGTAGTCGTCTTCGGTCGCTTCCGGATTGGCGTAGATGGCGTCGCGCTCGGACATGGCGGCCCACATCTCGGTGTGGCCCATCATGACCACGTCCAGCACGCGCAGGTCTTCAAACGCGAACTGATCCTGGCGCAGCTTGCCCAGGCGCACGCCCGGCTCCAGCGACACGTTGCCCGCCGAGGGTTCCAGGTCGCCGCCGATGATCTTCATGAAGGTCGACTTGCCGGAACCATTGGCCCCGATCAACCCGTAGCGGTTGCCTTCCCCGAACTTGACGCTGACGTTCTCGAAAAGGGGTTTGGGACCGAACTGGATGGTGAGATTGGCGGTGGAGATCACGGTATGTTTGAGTCTTTTGGCGTCCGGGGACGCATGCGGAGAAACCCGATAGTGTACCAAGCATCCGTGAATCGCATCCAGGCGAGGCAGAGCGCCGCCTGAAGCATCTGGAAATGCAGCATGCCATTTAATGTCATAACGTAAATATTTGTATTAATTGGGGTACTATTGCGTGTGACTCAGCGCCTACGGCCGCCAGGCCCGTCAGGCGGTTGCAACCCAGCTCCCCCGCTACGTGGCAGACGCCAACCACTCCTCCGAGAAAGTCGAACTTTCCTATGGCCGGTCGCTGATCGTGGCGGCCATCGTGGCGATCGTGATGCTGTGGGCGACGCCCCGGCTCACCCCCAGTTCCGACCTGCTCACCTATGCGGCGGCCCGGCTCCAGGCCCGGCTGGTCGGGGGCCATTACGACATTGCGCGCCGCAACGACACCACGGTCGTCCTGATCGACGACGATTCCCTGGACCAGCAGAAAGGCGCCTGGCCCGTGCCTTACCGGACCCATGCGCGCTGGCTGCGCAACATCGGCCTGATCCACAAGCCCAAGGCCATCTTCCTGGACATCACCTTCGGGCGCGAGCGCGACGACCCGACCCTGCCCGAGCTGGCCGCCGCCCTGTGCGAACTGCGCGACGCCAACATCCCGGTGTTTCTGGCCGCGCTGCCCGATGCGCAGGGCGACCTGCGCCTGCGTTCGGGCCTGGAGGCGCCCGCGGGCGAGAAGCCGTGCTTCACCATGGTCGACGTGCGCTACACCCCCAGCAAGGTGGACCGGCTGGTATGGAGCTACCCGCTCTGGTCGGGCGAACATGCGCGCAGCGCGGCGCTGGCCATCGCCCAGGACGCGGCCGGCGTATCCATCACGCCCACCCGCGAAGCCATGGCCTTGACCTGGGGCGTCGACAACCTGGACCAGCGCCGCTTCAGCATGGAATGCCGGCAGGCTCGCGGCGGTTATGTGGAAATGCTGCCGTCCTATGTGCGCAGCCTGCTGGGCGACCCGAACGCCGCCCAGCCCATCTGCCCGTACACGCGCGCGCTGACCCTGTCCGAATTGCGTGCGCCGGATGCCGACGGCGCCCGCCTGGCCGACATGCTCACGGGCCGCTACGTCATGATCGGCGCCGCGCTCAGCGGCTTCAACGACACCGTGCTGTCGCCGGTGCATGACGCCATTCCCGGCGTATTCATGCACGCCATGGCCCTCGACAATCTGCTGACCTATCAGGACGACTACAAGCGCGCCCTCGAATGGGAGATCTGGCCGCCCAATGTCCTGTGGCTGCTGGGCATCCCCGTCGTCATGCTGGCCCATTTCCTGCATTGGCTGGCGCAATGGCTGCGCGGCAATACGCGGCTGGGCGGCCGGCTGCTGGCCCCGCCCGCCGAATGGCGGCTGTTTGCCGACGCGCCCGCCCTGCCGCTGCCGCCCGCCGCGCACGCGGGCGGCGGCTGGAAGGCCAAGGCCGGGCGCCTGTCCGCCCTGCTGCGCGACCGCGCCGCGCGCCTGTGGCTGGCGCGCTGGCTGGCATCCAAGCTCTGCGTCGCGACGTTGCTGCTGCTGCGCAAGGCTGCCGCCATCGTCCTGTCCTCGCTCATCGTGCTGTACATCGTGCTGCTTGCGCAGCGCTGGCTGAACGTGGGCACCCTGCCCATCGTCGACCTGGCGATCATGGCCCTGGCCGCGCACTGGCTCGGCTGGACCAATCGCGCCACCGCCTTTCTTTTTGGCAAACCGGATGCCGCTTCCGCGCCGGCGTCCCCGACACCCGCGCGGGAGCCATCGGCTACCCGCCCGCAACAGGAGTAGAAACGCATGCCCAAGCCCTCCTCCCTGATCACCGCGCTGGCCGCGGCCGCCCTGGCGCTGACTGGCGCAAGCGCGGCGGCGGCCGACGCCATCGTCGGCCTGAACCTCAAGCCCGTGCCGCTGTACGCCAAGTCGGACGGCGGCGCGCCCGCGGCCAAGTCCGACGGCCAGGGCATGCCCTGGCCCGTGCTCGAAGAAGCCAATGAGTTCTACCACGTCAAGATCGATGGCAAGGACTACTGGGTGGACAGCATGCACGTGCGCATCGCGCGCGGTTCCGCCGCGCAATGCGGGCCGGTGATCAAGGGCGTGCCGCCGCCCACCGGCTCGACCGCGGGTGCGGGCGAGAACGTCTGCCGCTGAGCCGCCCATGCGATCCTCCCACATCCTGCGCATGGCCGCCGTCTCTGGCGCGCTGCTGCTGAGCGCCTGCTCCACGCTTCCCGGAGGCAAGGGTTTTTCGGTCACGGCCGGCCAACTGCCCCCGCCCCCCGCCGACCGGCAATGGCCCGACGCCAGCCTGGACGCGCGCAACCAGCGCGCCCAGAGCATGGGCCTGGTCGCCATGCCGGAGATGGAAACCTACCTGAACGGCCTGCTTGGCCGGATCAAGAACGCCGCGGGCGTGCCCGGCTGGCCGGGCGCGGTCCACGTGACCTCGTCATCGGCGCTGGAAGCCTACAGCACCGGCGCGGGCAACATCTACCTGTCCATGGGCTGGCTGGCCTCGGCGGAATCCGAGGACGAGATCGTCGCCATCCTGTCCCATGAATTCGGCCACATCTACCTCGACTACCACCAGATGGAATCGGTCAATGCCGCGGGCGACCAGGTCGCGACGCTGGCGGCCGTGGGCGTGGCGCTGGCTCGCAAGGCCGGCAGCGCCACTGGCTGGAGCCCCGTGGACAGCGTGATCGCTTCGTATACGCTGGGCAAGAACATGCTGGTGCCGGCCTGGGGCCGGCAGCAGGAGGAAAACGCCGACCGCTTCGGCGCCACCGTCAGCCTGGAACTGGGCTACTCGTATACCCAAGGCTTCAAGGCGTTCCTGGAACGCCAGGCCACCTGGGAAGCCGAGAACGCCAAGGTCCAGGCCGAAGCGCGCCAGCGCATGCTCGAGCAGATCAAACAGGCGGCGGCCGACAACACCCGCAAGCAAGAGGCGGCCAAGGGCAACAACATCGCCCCCCCTGACCGAGATGCAGGCCTCGCTGAATTCCGGGGTGGCCGGGGCCAGCGAAGGTTTGCGCACCGGCCTGGACGACATCTGGAAGAAGCTGACCGTCAGCCATCCCGATACCGGCGCGCGCCTGGCTGCGTTGACCGAACAGGTCATGCCCTTGATGGCGGGCAAGCCTCGGCCCCCGGCGGCAGCGGCGCCTTGGAACAAGGCCCGCGCGCAACGCCGCACGGCCGCGCTGCTGAAGAACTACCAGACCGCGGCCGAGGCGCAGCAGGCCTTGCAGGCCCAGGACTACCCGCGCGCCCGCAAGCTCGCGGCCCAGGCAGCATCCGGCCCCAGCGCCACGCACGCCCTGCCCTTGCTGACCTTGAGCATGGCGCAGGCGGAATCCGGCGCGCGCGGGTCCGCCCTGCTGGACCGCAATCTGGCGTCGGAACAGGACCGCGCCTGGCAGGTGTATGTGTTGCGCGCCAACAATCTGCTGGGCGCGGGCCAATCCGGGCCGGCCGCCAGGATCATGGGCCAGGGCTTCGAGTACTTCCGCGGTTCGGCGCTGGCATGGCCTGAAGCCATCCGCTTCTACGGCCAGACCCAGGGCTGGGACCAGGCGCGCAAGCTGGCGCAGGAATGCGCGTCGCGCTTCGCGAGCTATGCCGGGGAATGCAGCAAGGCGGCCCAGTCGCCCGCCGAGCAGGCCGAGGCCAAGCGACGCAGCGAGCAGAAAGCGCAATCGCTGGTCGACAGGCTGTTCAAGTAGCAATGAGAAAGGGGCGCTCGGCGCCCCTTTTCTTTTTTAGTGCGTGTGTTCGTCCAGCACCAGGTGCGCCATGCCCTTTTCGGTGGCCAGGCCCACCTTCTGCCCGATGGGCAGCGTCGCCTTGGTGGCGACATGGCCATACGGCAGCCCCGTCACCACCGGCACCTTGACCGTCTTGCGCAGCCAGGCCACCACTTCGTGCAGGTCGTAGCCGTTGTCGTGCGGCGCCAGTTTGTAGTCCGTGAAGCGGCCCAGCACGATGGCTTTTTGCTTGCCCAGGATGCCGGCCTGCGCCAGCTGGATCAGCATGCGTTCGACGCGGTAAGGATGCTCGGCCACGTCTTCCAGGAACAGGATGCCGCCGCGCACCTTGGGCATGTAGGGCGTGCCCAGCAAGGACGTCAGCATGGCCAGGTTGCCGCCCCACAGGATGCCGCGGCAATCCACCGCATCGGCGTCCTGGGTTTCGAAGCTGAGGATTTCCAGCTCGCCGCGCATGATCTCGCCGAACAGGGCTTCGGTCAGGTCGTCGACCTTCTTGCCGCCGAAGTCGTAGACCGCCGATGCGCCGGTATAGCTGACCGCGCCGGTCTGCGCCAGCAGGCCCAGGTTGAAGGCGGTGAAGTCGCTCATGCCGACGAAACGCTTGCCGCTGTCGGCCATGGCCTTCCAGTCGATGGCAGGCAGCAGCCGGCCCATGCCGTAGCCGCCGCGCGTCACCATGACGATGGGCAGCTTCTGCTTGGCGGCGCGCGTCAGGCTGGCCAGGCGCTGCGTGTCGGTGCCGGCAAAGCGCTGGTGCTGCGCGTAGGCGGTACGGTCCACGGCGGTCTTGAAGCCCTGCTGCTGCAGTCTTTCGCGCGCCAGCTCGACGGCGGCCGGATCGCGCACCGCGGAAGACGGCGAGATCAGGTAGATGCCGCGGGCGTCGGGCAGCGCGTGGTTGTGGCTGTGGTCATGGCCGCAGTCTTCATCACATTCATGGCCTGCATGACCATGATCGTGGTTATGTTCATGGTCGTGCGCGGCGGCCGCTTTCGCGCCGCGCGCCTTGGCGCCTTGGGATTTGCTCATGCTGCGGATTCCTTGCTACGGCGTTCGCGGAAGAACCGGCGCAGCAGATCGCCGCAAGGTTCCGCCAGCACGCCGCCGGTGACTGAGGTGTGATGATTGAGTTTGGGGACCGAGCCCACGTCCAGCACGCTGCCGCAGGCGCCGGTCTTGGGGTCGTAGGCGCCGAACACGACGCGCGCGAGCCGCGCATGCAGCATGGCGCCGATGCACATGACGCAAGGCTCCAGCGTGACGTACACGGTGATGCCCGGCAGACGGTAGTTTTCCAGCGCGCGCGCGGCGCCGCGCAAGGCGACGATCTCGGCGTGGGCGGTGGGATCGTGGTCGATGATGGTGCGGTTGTAGCCGCGTCCCAGGATGTCGCCCTGTGCCGACACCACCAGCGCGCCCACCGGCACCTCGCCGATGTCATAGGCGGCCTGGGCCTCTTGCAGCGCCAGTTCCATGAAGCTGGCGTCCTGCGCGGTCCAGGGTTGGACCGCCGCCATCGGGATAGCCTCAACCACGGTACACCCGGGACTTCAGTGCGATGCGGCCGGCCAGGCTGGTCACGGCCTCTTCCAGCCACTGGTAGAGTTCGGCGTGCTCGTCGTAGCGGGCCTGGTTCAGGTTGGACACCCGGCCCTCTTCGATGAAGCCCCAGGCCCGGCTGCGCTTGTCGCGATGCTTGGGGTCCCACACGCCGAAGGCGAAGCCGCCGGCGCGGCGGATCAGCGAAAAGCACGGGATGTCGGTGTAGCCGTCGCCGACGAACACCATCTGGTCGAACGGCACCCGCAAGCGGTCCTCGGGCACCTTGCGGTTGACCTCGAAGGGCTTGTTGCGGAAATCGCGGCCGATGATGCCTTTCTGGATGTGGAACAGGTAGCGGGTCTTGTCGGTAAAGCTGACGATGCGGCGCGGAAACGCGATGCCGCCATCCGCGCCGTAAATGAATTCGGACGCCCAGATCTCGGTGAACTCGTGCGCAATGGGGGTGGACCGGACCACGTCGCCGATACCGCTGGAAATCAGGTAGAACTCCAGCTGCACTTGCGGCTGTTCGGCCCGCACCGCGGCGCGCAGCCGCTGGAACAGCGTGGGCACGCCGTCGTGCAGTTCCAGCCGGGCGCCCCAATCCTTCAGGCGCTGCTGCGTAATGAGGCCGTGCTTGCCCGATTGCGACAGCTGGATCATCTGGTACAGGTAGGCGGGCACGGGGTCCCAGTCCTGCTGCGAGAGCAGCGGATCGACCTCATCCTTCCAGAAGGATGCCGTGTCCACGCCCATGCTTTCCAGGAAGCCGGACGTGCTGTCCGAGGCCAGCGTGTCGTCGAAGTCGAAAATCAGGGCGATGACGTCGGACATGTATATGCGTGAAAAAGGGGCGACAGCCGCCATTTTGCCTGAATGTGGCGGCGGCTGCGCCCCTGGAGGTCCGAGCGGGGCCGCCCTGGCGGCCCTTGTTCCGGCTGTCGCTTACTGGCGTACCGGCGAGGTCATGGGCGCCCCGGGCGCCGGCGCCATGCCCGGCGCGCCGGCCGCGGGCGGCACGGTGTCGGCCGGCACCTGGATCACGGTTTCACGCAGCACGCCCCCGCCCTGCACGCTGCCGCGCACATTGGTGGGCGAGGTCATCTGCGTCACGCAGTCCTGGCGCGAGGCGGCCGGCAGGCGGTTGCAGCGGTCCAGCATATTCTGCTGCAACTGGTCGTTGCTGCCGTCCTTGAGGTTGTTGCGGCCGCTTTCCTGGCGCGCCGCGCCGGCTTCGCGCATGCAGGCGGCCTGGTCCTGGCCGGTGGCGCCGCTCTTGCATGCCGCCACATCCTGCTGATACTGGGACTGAGCTGAGCCGCGGCCGGTCGCATCAGCCGCGTGGACCGCTCCCGCGGCCAACATCAGGCCAGCGGCACAAAGCGTCGCCGCGAGGCGTTTGACATGCATGGGTCGTGTAGTCATGGTCAGCTCCTTGAAGTTGATTGAACCGTTACCCACTATCCCACGATGACGCTTCCGCTACATGTCCAGCGACATGAAATCGTAAGACTACGTTTCAATTGCCGCGACGCAACATACCCTGCCTGTCGCCTTAGCTAGCGTCGCGCTCGGCGTCGGCCTTGCTGAGGCGATTGCGGTAGGTTGCGGCGCGCATGAGCAGCATGGCGGTCACGGGCGAAGACACGATCAGCAGCAGCGTGATGATGACTTCATGAAACACAGGCCGCGACGACAGCGCCGAAAACACCAGGATCGACGCCGCCAGCACGCAACCGCAACCCATGGTGTTGCCCAAGGTAGGCGCATGGATGCGGGCATAAAAGGTACGGAAGCGCAGCAGGCCGGCCGAACCGGTCAGGGCAAGCAGGCCGCCGAACACCAGCAGGACACTGGCCGGTATGGCGGCCCACAGCGGGATCTGGGCGTCGATCATGGCTCGATCACCTCGCCGCGCAGCAGGAAGCGCGCCATGGCGGTGGAGCCCACGAAGCCGAACAAGGCGATCAGCAGCGCAATGTCGAAATACACGGAGGTGCCGGAGCGGATGCCGAACACCAGCATGGTCAGCATGCCGTTGATGTACAGCGTGTCCAGGGCCAGCACGCGGTCCTGCGCGGTGGGACCGCGCAGCAGCCGGATGGCGGCGAAGACCATGCCCAGCGCAAAGCAGAGCAAGGCGAAGGACGCCGCCCAATAAAGTATGTTGTTCATTCGAAAATCTCCTTCAGCGGGCGCTCGTAGCGTTCCTGGACCAGCTTGATCCAGTCGCCCTCGTTCTGCAGGTCCAGCACGTGCAGCTTCAGGCAATGGTCGTCGGTCAGGTCCACCCAGACGGTGCCCGGCGTGTACGTGACGATGCAGGCCAGCATCGCCAGGCCGTGCGGGTCGCGCATGGTCAGCGGGATCATGATGAACCCGGGCGAAAAGTCATTGCGGCGCGGATTCAGGATCAGCCGCGCCACGGCGATATTGGATTTGATGATGTCCGCGGTCACATGCAGGAACAGCGGGACCGCCTTCCACAGGCGGCGCGGCTTGGCCTTCAGCGGCCGCAGGCGGGAGGCGGCCCAGGTGAACCAGAGCGCCAGCGCGATGCCCAGCGCGATCTGGCCCGCGGACGCGCTCTGGTTGAGCACCAGCCACAGGACGAACAGGTAGACGGGCAGGAACAGGAAGTAGAGACGGCGCATCAGCTTCCTCCCTTGAGGCCGCGCACGGTCTGCGCGGACATGACGGCGTCGATGTAGGACTTGGGCTGGTCCAGCGACCGCGCCGCATCGTCCAGATAGGCCGACACGGGGCCGGCGCCGGCCGCCAGGCCCACGCACAGCAGCAACAGCACCGCCACGGGCCCGGCTTCGATCAAGCGCAGGCGCGGCGTGCTGCGGTCATCGCTGGCCCAGAACACCCGGATGCCGGTGCGGCCCAGGCCGATGAGGCCGGCCAGCCCCGACAGCAGCACCGCGGCCACCAATATCCATGCGTCCATGGGCACGGCCGACTCGTTGGCGGCCGACACCGCCGCTGACAGCAGCGACAGCTTGGCGACGAAGCCCGACAGCGGCGGCAGGCCGGTCACCAGCAAGGCGCAGGAAATGAAGGCCAGGCCCAGGAAGGCCATGGCCGCGGGAATGGCCACGCCCACCACGTCGTCGGAACGGTTGAGCGAGGCCGGATCGTCCAGGTCGAACGCGTCCAGGGTCACCGCCAGCACGTTGGCGCCGAAGCTGCGGGTGCGCTCGATGAGTTCGGCCAAAAGGAAGAACGCGCCCGTGGTCAGCACGGAGCTGAGCAGGTAGAACAGCGCCGGTCCCGTCAGCGTCACGCCCGGCATGCCCAGCGCGGTCAGCAGCGTGCCAGCCGATACGATCACGCAGTAACCGACCATTTTTTCCAACTGCTGGGTCGCCAGGAGTCCCAGGGCGCCGAACAGCAGCGTGGCCAGCCCCGCCGCGAACATCCAGTCCAGGCTGAAGGCCGCCGGCGCGCCGGTGGGCAGCAGCAAGGAGCCGATGCGCAGCAGCGCGTAGATGCCGACCTTGGTCATGATGGAGAACATGGCCGCGACCGGTGCGCCGGCCGAGCCGTAGCCCTTGACCAGCCAGAAGTTCAGCGGCCAGGCGCCCGCCTTGACCAGGAAGGCCACGCCCAGGATGGCTGCGCCCGCCTCGAACAGCATGCGGTCCGCGCCCGCCAGGTTGCCGGCGCGCACCGCCAGGTCCGCCATGTTCAGCGTGCCGGTCACGCCGTAGATCAGCGCGATGCTGATCAGCAGCAGGAACGAGGCCACCAGGTTGACCGCGATGTACTGCAGGCCGGCGCTGACGCGCGCCACGCCCGAGCCGTGCAGCAACAGGCCATAGGACGCGGCCAGCAGCACCTCGAAGAATACGAAGAGGTTGAACAGGTCGCCCGTGAGGAACGCGCCGTTCAGGCCCATCAGCAGGAACTGGAACAACGAATGGAAATGCACACCGGCGCGGTCCCAGCGCGCCAGCGCATAGACCAAGGTAGCCAGTCCCAGCACCGCGGTCAGGGTCAGCATCACCGCGGCCAGGCGGTCGACCACCAGCACGATGCCGAAAGGCGCGGGCCAGTCGCCCACCAGATAGACCCCTACCCCGTCGGGCCAGACGCCGGGTACGCCGCCGCCCGCCACCACCAGCAGCGCGATGGCGGCGGCCAGCTGGCCCAGGGTCGAAACCAGCGCAATGGCGCCGCGGGTATAGCGGCGGGTATCCGCCAGCAGAAGCATCGCCGCGCCCGCCGCGAGCGGCGTGATGATGGGCAATACGGGCAGGTGTTGCAGCCAAAAATTCAAGATTGGGACTCCCGTCCATCAACGTGGTCGGTACCCGTGAGGCCACGCGAGGCCAGCAGCACAACCAGGAACAGCGCGGTGGTGGCGAAGCCGATCACGATGGCCGTCAGCACCAGCGCCTGCGGCAGCGGATCCGCATACCAGGAAGGATCATGGGCCACCGCCGGATCGACCACGGGCGGACGGCCCGAGGTCAGCCGGCCCATGCCGAAGATGAACAGGTTCACCGCATAGGAAACCAGCGACAGGCCCATGATGAACTGGAAGGTCCGCGGCCGCAGCAGCAGCCAGACGCCCGAGCCAGCCAAGACACCGATAGCGATGGCGTATATCAATTCCATCAGGCTTCCCCTGTTTGTGCGGCGGCCGCCTGGATTTCGGCGGCGGCCTTGCGTTGCGCGCGCAGCGATTGGTGAGCCAGCGCCACCAGCACCAGCACGGTGGATCCCACGACCAGCATGTAGACGCCCAGGTCGAACAGCAGCACGCTGGACAGGTGCACGTGGCCGATCAGCGGCAACGCCAGATCCCAGGACAGCGCCGCTAGGAAGGGCTTGTAGGCCAGCCACGCGGTCACCGCCGCGGCGCCGGCGAACAATAGGCCCAGGCCGATCCAATGCTGCGGGTTGAGCCGGCTGCGCGACTCCACCCAGTACACGCCGCCGACCATGTATTGCAGGATGACGGCGGTGGCGAAGATCAATCCGCCGACGAAGCCGCCGCCCGGCTCGTTGTGGCCGCGCAGCAGGAAGTACACGGAAATCAGCGCGGCGGTGGGCAGCAAGAGGCGCACCAGCACGGTGGGCACCATCATGGAACCGGCGGGCACCAGCGACTTGATGTCCGGCGCGTCGGGCACGCCGCCATCCTGGTCGAGCTGCTGGCGCGGCAGGTCCGCGCTTTCGGCGGCCGGACGGAAGCGGCGCAGCAGCGCGTAGACGGTCAGCGCCACGATGCCCAGCACCGTGATCTCGCCGAAGGTATCGAAGCCGCGGAAGTCCACCAGGATCACGTTGACCACATTGGTGCCGCCGCCGTCCGGCAGCGCGCGGTCGACGAAGTACGAAGAAATGGTGTCGCCCTGCGGCCGCACCAGCACCGCGTAGGCCAGCGCGGCCATGCCGGTGCCGGCGGCGCCCGCCAGCAGCAGGTCGCGCAGGCGGCGTCCGCGGGCCCGCAGCGTGACCTTCAGGCTTTCGTCTTCATCCTGCGCGATGCGCCGCGGCAGCCAGCGCAGGCCCAGCAGCAACAGCACCAGGGTCACGACTTCGACCGACAGCTGGGTCAGCGCCAGGTCGGGCGCCGAGAACCAGACGAAGGTCAGGCAGGTGATCAGCCCTGCGCCGCCGGCCAGCGCCAGCGACGCCAGGCGGTGGTACTTGGCCTGGAAGGCGGCGGCCAGCGCGCAGCCCGCGCCCACCAGCCACAACAGCGCGAAGGCCGGATCGATCGGCGTCATGCGGCCGGCGCCATCCAGCCAGCCGCCCGCGCGCAGCGGCAGCCAGGCCACGAACAGCGTGCCCAGCACGATCAGCAGCATCTGCACCTGCAGGCGCGAGGACGCCAGCCAGCGCAGCAGCCAGGCCGCGGCCACGCTGGAGCCGTCCAGCAGCGCCTCGAAGCTGCGGCGGCCGTCCAGGCGGTAGATGAACGGCACCCGGCCCGGATTGGCGCGCTGGTGGGCGCGCAGGGCCAGATAGAGCAGGACGCCGGCCGTGGTCGCGACCAGGCTCATGACCAGGGGCAGGTTCAGGCCGTGCCAGACGGCCAGGCTGTACTCGGGCATGTCCTGCCCCAGGATGCTCTGGGCCGCGGTCGCCAGGAACGGGCCGACCGTCAGGCCAGGCACCACGCCCACCAGCAGGCAGATCGCCACCAGCAGCGCGCTGGGGAACAGCATCCAGCGCGGCGGCTCGTGCGGGGCGCGCGGCAGGTCGGTGGCCGGCGGGCCGAAGAACACTTGCAGGATGAAGCGCAGCGAATAGGCCACGCTGAACGCACCCGCGATAGTGGCCACCAGCGGCAGGCCGATCTCGGTGATGCGGTCGCCGCTGACGAAGGTGGTCTCGGCGAAGAACATTTCCTTGGACAGGAAGCCATTGAGCAGCGGCACCCCCGCCATCGAGGCGGCCGCCACCATGGCCAGCGTGGCGGTGATCGGCATGGCCTTGTAGAGGCCGGACAAACGGCTCAGGTCGCGCGTGCCGGTCTCGTGATCCACAATGCCCGCCGCCATGAACAGCGAGGCCTTGAAGGTGGCGTGGTTGATCATGTGGAAGATGGCGGCCACCAGCGCCAGCGTGCTGTTCAGGCCCAGCAGCAGCGTGATCAGCCCCAGATGGCTGATGGTGGAGTACGCCAGCACCCCTTTCATGTCCTGCTGGAAGATGGCGGCATAGGCGCCCAGCACCAGCGTGATCAGCCCCGCCCCGCCGATGATCCAGAACCATTCGTCGGTGCCCGACAGCACCGGCCAGAAACGCGCCAGCAGGAACACCCCGGCCTTCACCATGGTGGCCGAGTGCAGGTACGCGGATACCGGCGTGGGCGCCGCCATGGCATTGGGCAGCCAGAAATGGAAGGGAAACTGGGCGCTCTTGGTCAGCGCGCCCAGCGCCACCAGGATCAGGACGGCCGGATACCAGGGGTCGGCCCGCACCAGGTCGCCCGCGGCCAGCACCCGGTCCAGGTCATAGCTGCCGACGATATGGCCCAGGATGAGCACCCCGGCCAGGAGGCACGGCCCGCCCCCGCCCGTGACCGTCAGCGCCATGCGCGCGCCGCGGCGCGCGTCCAGGCGGTGATGCCAGTAGGCGATCAGCATGAAGGACGCCAGGCTGGTCATTTCCCAGAACATGACCAGTTGGATCAGGTTGCCCGACAGCACCACGCCCAGCATGGCGGCCATGAAGGCCTGGAAGAAGGAGAAAAAGCGCGGCACCGGATCTTCCGGCGACATGTAATAGCGCGCATACAGCACCACCAGCGCGCCCATGCCGGAGACGATCAGCGCGAACAGCCAGGCGTAGCCGTCCATGCGCAGGGTGAACTGCAGGCCCAGCGCGGGCGCCCAGGGCATGTCGAAGCGGACCACGCCGCCGTTGGCGACGTCCGGATAGAGGCTGATGACCAGCACCACACAGACCAGTGCGATGAGGCCCGCCAGCCACGCCTCGGCATTGCGGGCGTTGGATGGCAGAAGCGCGGCGCACAGGCTGCCGGCGAACGGCAGAGCGAGGATCAGGATCAGCGACATGGCGTTCCGAGAGTGTCCGGGCCCCCTCCCGCCAGCGCAAGGCAGCGAAAGACGAACAGACCGGGGATTGAAAAACGGACGGAACCCTGGCCCGGTGCGTCGCTGCACTACACGTTGCCCCGCGGGGGACATCAACCAACGCCATTGAACGGCGCAGACAGAAACAAACGCAATAGCTTTCTTGCAAGACCGGCCAAGAATCTCATACGAAAAATATCAGATTCTTGTAAGTTATGCAGAGATTTATGTGTTTACGATGCGGATGACGGCAAGATCGATGCGCAATCCTTGCGCAATTGAAATATTCCCGAAGCTGTTCATATCTTTGTCAGCATTGGATTTTTTGGTCTATTCCCGTCTTCTTCGGGCAACGGCGCCATAAAAAAATAACCCTGGACAAGCCAGGGTCTATCCGGGTTGACCGGCGGAAATTTACTGTGTGGAATGGCGCCCACGAGGCTCCGCCAAGCCAGCATCCCGGCGCGGCAGGCTTCACCGACGCCGGCCCAAGAAGCCGGCCGGGTCGGAAATTCAAATAATCTGGAGAAGACTCTTGACCATGCTGTCCCAAGCCAAGGCCGTCCTGGCCGCCGCCATCGCCGGCCTCTGCCTCACCACCGCCGCGCAAGCAGCCGACCCCTACCCCAACAAGCCCATCCGCCTGATCGTACCTTTCGCCGCGGGCGGCACTACCGACATCGTGGCGCGCATCGTCGCCGAAGGCCTGACCCGTGAGCTCGGCCAGGCCGTGGTGGTCGAAAACCGCGGCGGCGGCGGCGGCTCGATCGGCGCCGACGCCGTGGCGCGCTCCACGCCTGACGGCTACACCCTGGGCGTGGCCACCGTCAGCACCATGGCCACCAACCCGGCCACCAACCCCAAGAACCCGTACAACCCGTTGAAGGACTTCGTCCCCATCACCAATATGGTGAACGTCCCCAACGTGCTGACGGTGAACCCGGCGGTGCCGGCCAAGACCCTGGCCGAATTCATCGCCCTGCTCAAGGCCAATCCCGGCAAGTACGCCTACGCATCCTCGGGCGCGGGCGGCATCGGCCACCTGGACGGCGAACTCTTCAAGTCGCTGACCAAGACGGATATGGTGCATGTGCCTTACCGCGGTTCGGGCCCGGCCCTCAACGACGTGATCGCCGGCCAGGTCAACGCGCAGTTCGACAACCTGCCCTCGTCCATGCCCCACATCCAGGCCGGCAAGCTGCGCGCCCTGGCCGTGGCCGCGCCCAAGCGCCTGCCGGCGCTTCCGGACGTGCCGACCTTCTCCGAAGGCGGCCTGCCGGAAATGGATAACATGGCCTGGTACGGCCTGGTCGCGCCCGCCGGCACGCCGCAGGCCGTGATCGACCGCATCCATGACGCCACCGTCAAGGCGCTCAAGGATCCGAAGATCGTGCAGCGCCTGGCCGACGGCGGCTCGCTGGTGGACGGCAACACGCCCGCCGAATACGCCGCCCAGATCAAGCGCGAGCTGGAACTGCGCCAGCGCATCGCCAAGGAACGCAACATCCAGTCGACCAACTGATCGTTAGCGCACAACGCGCCGGCCCAGTCCGGCGCCCCGAGGCCGGCCTGTTTCCCAGGCCGGTTTTTTTTCGCTTCTTCCACCACCATCGTTCCAAGGGCCGCGCTTGACTGCAATCGTCCCGGTGGTAGCATGTGCGACCGTGCGATCCCATCTTTCTCCCCCTCCCTGCGCCGCCTGCGCGCTTTGCGCCCTGCGCTCGACCCTGTTGAGCTCGCAGGAAGTCGCCGCGCGCTCCGCCTACGCCCGCTCCAAGCCCGGCTAATCGCCCGCTTTCCCCCTTTCTGATTCCTGCACCGGCCCGCCGCCGGCTGCCTGCGCACATCCGCGCATCCGGCAGCCTTGCTGCCGGCCGGCGGACGCCCTGCCGCGTGGCCGGGCTCCGCGTCTCGTCCCTCTATCCGCAACGCCAACGGAGGCTTGCGGCCAGGCCACGCACCGACCTATTCCAAGCGCCATGCAACTCACCAAGAACTTCGTCAAAGCCAAGAACCCCTGCGCGGGCGGCTACAAATGGTTCATCCGCGACCACAACGGCCAGGGAGACTACCAGGCCGTGCTTGACGCCTTGGTCGCTGACGGCCGCGTCAGCGACGCCTGCTGGCTGCTGGACCAGTTCGGCCCCACCGACGCGGTGTTGCGGCTGGATTCGGTCGATGCCAATGCCATCGTCTTCGCCGGCACGCTGGAAGTGCGCATGGGCATCAACGTGGACAGCGTGGTGCGCGCCGGCCGCAGCATCGTCACCGGCGGCGGCATCCGCGCCGGCGAAACCATCCAGGCGGGCGAAAACATCACCGCCAGCGCCAACATCGCCTGCGGCGGCAATCTGCGCGCGGGCGGCGACGTCAGCGCCGACTGGGGCATCGAAACCGCCACGCGCCTGGATTGCGGCGGCAACGTGCGCGCCAAATGGGACATCTGCGCCGGCCAGGACCTGGCCGTGACCGGCCACCTGCATGCCGGACAGGACATCCAGACGCAAGGCGCCATCAAATGTGGCCAGGGCATCAAGGCCGGCGGCGACGTGCGCGCCGAAAAGGAAATCGACGCCGCCTGCGGCATCCAGGCCGGCGGCTCCATCCAGTGCGGCGAGCACCTTGCTTCCGGCTGGGGCCTGATCGCCGGCGAGGACATCCGCGCCGAAGGCGCGATCCGGGCAGGCGAAGGCGTACAGGCCGAAGGCGTGATCGAAGCCGGCGCGGGCCACGGCATCTACGCCGGCCTGAGCGTCCGCCTGGACGCCTGGGCCGCCTGCGCGCGGGTCGTCGCGCAGAGCCGGCCCGAGCAATTGGTCAGCGGGCATTGGGACGGCCAGGACAGCGCCGTCTACGCATAGCGGCAGCCCCGGCGCAGCCAGGGCGCAATGCCGCCTATTCCGGCTTGATGTTCGCTTCCTGCATGCGGCGGCCCCAGGTGCCCAGCTGCGCCTCGACGAACGCCTGCTGTTGCGCCTGCGTGTTCGGCGCGGCCGTCATGCCCAGGGTGGCGAACTTCTGCTGTACCTCGGGACGCGCCAGCGCCTCGTTCACCGCCTTGTTCAAGCGCTCCAGGATCGGCTGGGGGATGCCGGCGGGACCGGCCAGGCCCACCCACACCACCAGGTCGAAATCCTGATATCCCGTTTCGGCAAAGGTCGGCACATCCGGCAGGTCCGGCAGCCGGCGCTCGGTGCTGATGGCCAGCGCCCGCAGCTTGCCGCCTCGCAGCAACGGAGTCGCGACCGACAGGTCCGCCATCACGTAATCGACCTGCCCGCCCGCCAGGTCCGTCAGCGCCGGGGGCTGGCTCTTGTACGGCACGCCTTCCGCGCGCACGCCGGCAATGCGGTTGAACGCCGCCGCACCGACCTGCCCGCCCGGGGAACCGTAGCCGTAGTTCAAGGAGCCCGAGGCCGCTTTCTTCACGAACGTGGCCAAGTCCTTGTACGGGCCATCCGCGCGAACCAGCAGCAGCATGGGCATGGTGGTCAAGCGCGACACGTGGCTGAAGTCCTTCTGCGCATCGTAGGGCAGCTTCTTGAACAGCCCCGGATTGATCGAGTTCAACGAACTGCTGGAGATCGTCAGCGTGTAGCCATCGCCGGGAGAACGCACCGCGTATTCGGTGCCTATCAGGCCTTGGGCGCCGGGCTTGTTCTCGACGATCACGTTGGCGTTCAAATCGCGGCGCAGTTCTTCCGCGATGATGCGGGCGCTGGTGTCGGTGGCGCTTCCCGGCGAGAAGGCCGCGACGATCTTGATGGGTTTGTCGCCCGGATAGGGTTCGGCCTGCGCCGCGCCCTGCGCGGACAGGCTCAGCAAGGCGCACGTCAACAGCGCGAATCGAATCGTTTTCATGGGCGTAGTCTCCTGGTTTTATGGGTACTGCCTGGTTTGCCTTACCGCTCTGACGGCGGTGTCGTGGCATTCATTTCGCCCAGGCGCGGCGGGCCTCGGCGTATGGCCGCCGGCGTGCCGGACAGCTTTATCGGTATGCCCGGGCCGTGATAATCGTCGCGCCGGACCACCATTTGGCGATGTTCGGTATGGGCGGCCGCGGCCACCGATGCCATGTCCAGGATCGGTGCGGCGGGCACGTTCTGCGCCAGCAACTGCTTGCCGAACGCCTCGCCATCGACCTGCGCGAACGCCTGGGCCAGCGCCGCATCCACGGCTTCGCGGTTGACGACTCTTTGCCCGTTGGACTTGTAGCGCTCGTCCTGCGCCATGCCGGCAATGCCCAGCTGCGCGCACAGCTTGGTGAAGAGGCGATCGTTGGCGACCGCGATGAACAAGGGGCAGGTCCGGGTCTGGTAGACGTTGTAGGGCACGATGTTGGGATGCCCGTTGCCGCTGGGCCGCGGCGTATTGCCCGACGCCAGGTAATTGGCCAGGAACGGATGCGCCACCGACACGGCGGAATCGTAGAGGCACACGTCCGCCATCTGCCCGCGCCCCGTGCGGTGCCGGGCCTGCAGGGCCAACAGCACGGCAATCGCGGCGTTCATGCCGGTAGTGAGGTCCACCACCGGCACGCCCAGCCTCAGGGGTTCGCCGCCCGCCTCGCCGTTGATGCTGAGTAGGCCGGCCATGGATTGCACGGCGGCGTCGTAGCCTGGCAATTCGCCCAGCGGGCCATCGTCGCCGAAACCCGTGATGCGGCAATGCACCAGCCGCGGAAAGCGCTCGGTGATGGCGGACGGTTCGGCCACGCCCCAACTGCGCAGCGTGCTGGCCTTGAAGTTTTCGATCAGCACGTCGGCCGTTTCCAGCAGTTGCCAGAACGTCTCCCGTCCGGCCTCGCTGTTCAAGTCCAGCACCATGCTGCGCTTGTTGCGGTTCACGGCGCGGAAATAGGCCGAACTGCCATCCACGAACGGCGGGCCGAAGCCGCGGCATTCGTCGCCTTCCGGCGACTCGATCTTGATCACGTCGGCGCCGTGGTCGCCCAGCATCTGGCCGCAGAATGGCCCTGCCAGGACGCGCGACGCGTCGATGACGCGCAGGCCGGCGAGCGCGCCGCCGGCATCGCTGCTATGCATAGTCTGTCTCCTTCGAATCCAAGGTCAGGCCGAGGCGCGGGCGATCAGCCAGTTGAATTCCCTGCCCTGCGCGCCCGCCTGCGTGCTCATGCGCAGCGCAAGCCGGTGGTTGTGCGCATCCAGCGCGCCTTCCAGCAGGCCGTTCCAGGCTTGCGCCACGCAAGGGTGCGCATCGGCCACGGCGTCCATCAGGTTCCAGCCTTTTTGCGTCACGCGCACGCCTTCCGGCGTTTCGCTCAACTCGCACGCGTCGCCCTGCGCTTGCGCCAGCGCCGCCATGAAGCGCCCGAACTGCAGCGCGGAGCCATCCTGCTCCACGCCCAGCGCCCGCGCCGTCTCGTGATAGAACTGCATGCCTATCATTCGTCCGGTCAGGTGCAATAGCCCGGTCGCTTCCTCCGGCCCCCACAGGTTCACCGCCACGGGCAAGGCGCTGCGCACGTACTCCATGGCGTAGTTGCGGCTGGCCTTGGCCAGGCGCGTCGCGGGCCAATCCACGGTGGGCAGCGTCGGCGCGGCCGCGGCGTCGAAATCGGGCGCGTCCTCATTGCGGCTAAAGCGCAGGCGTTCGTGCGGCTGCAGGTCGCGGTCGTATTCGTAGTAGTAGCCCTCCAGTCCCGACTGGCCGTCGACCGCCTGCTTGGTACACACGAAACCCAGCCGCGGATTGTTGAGCGAAACGCCGTTCTGCGCATGCCAGCCCGCCAGCATGGCGCGCGACACCTCCGACGGTATCGCGCACAGCGCGGTGCCCGACCAGATCCAGCGCGGCGCGGAATAGCGTATCCAGGCCTTGCGGTCGGACTCGTGCATGTACTGCACCGCCACGCCGCCGATATGGTTGGACAGATAGTGGTACTGAGCCGCCGCGACCGCGGGCGGCAGATGCGCGATGCCCAGCTTCTTCAGGCCTGGCAGGAAGCGCTCGTTGCGCTGGCGGCAGAAGATCTCGTAGACCAGTTCAGCCGCGCGCGCCGTGCCGCGGCGCGTCACGGCCGACAGGACGATGCCGGTGAAGAACGCGTGATACCACTCGGAAACCGCGCGCCAGCCGCGTTCCTCGGATTGCATTTCATGCATGGCCATTCACTCCAGTAGGAACCGCCACGGAACCGGGCAGCAGGGATTGCATGGACGCGACGGCGAAATCCGCAATGTCGCGCGCAATGGCCTCGCGATCCGCGTCTGATTCCCCGGCCCTGGGGCGATACCACATGGTGGTCCAGTTCAAGGCACCCAGCAGCGGCTTGACCTGCAAGGCCGGCGGGCCTCGCCGGAAGTCTCCGGTCGCCATGCCCGCCTCGACCACACTGCGGAACAGCGACTCGTAGCGGTCGCGCTGCCGCACCAGTTCTTCCAGTTCGGCGCGCTGGCCCGCCGTGGTGCGTCCGGCCAGGTGCAGTTCGACGCCCTGCACGGTGACGCGCTGGTATGGCAGATGCGCCATCATCAGATGCGTGTGGGCATGGGCCATGTTCCAGAGCCGCTGGGGCGGCGACGCGGCGGCGTCCTCCGCCAGCGGCGTCACCGTGTCCAGGTTCAACTGCATCGCGCGCCGGTGCACGGCGAAGAACAGGTCGGTCTTGCTGCGGTAGTAGTAATAGACGCTGCCTTTCGTGACGCCGATCAGGTCGGCGACCGAATCGATCGTGGTCGCCGCGAATCCCATCTCGGTGAAGGCATGCGCGGCAGCATCCAGCAACTCCACTTGCCGCAGCGGCATCTCGTCATAAGGAATGGCAGTCTTGGCTTTCATGCGAACTCCCGGCGCTGCGCCGCGGCGCCTGCGCTTTTCTTGATGGCGCGGGCCAGGACCACGCGCTGGATTTCGGAGGTACCTTCGTAGATTTCGGTGATGCGCTGGTCCCGGTAGCAGCGTTCCACCGCGCTGGGCTTCACGTAGCCGCGCCCGGCCAGGATCTGCATCGCGTCGTCCACCACGCTGTGCGAGGTTTCGCTGGCCAGCAGCTTGGCCATCGCGCCCAGCGTGCCGATGTCCTGCCCGGCGTCGTAGGCGCGCGCCGCCTCGTAGGTCATCATCCGCGACGACGACAACGCGGTGGCGGCGTCGGCCAGCTTGAAGCCCACGCCCTGGTGGTCGATGATGCTGCGCCCGAAAGTCTGGCGCCCCACCGCGAAGTCCCGCGCCTCGGCATAGCTGCACAGGGCGATGCCATTGGCCTGGGCAGCCACCACCACGCGGCCGATGCTCAGGGTCGCCAAGGCGAGCTTCAGCCCTTCTCCCAGCGTTCCGACCACGCTCTCCGCGCCGACCCAGGTGTCCAGTTTCAGGTTGGTGGTGGTGGTGCCGCGTATGCCCATCTTGTCTTCGTAGTGGTCCACCACTACGCCGCTGGCATCGCGGTCGACCACGAACGCGCTGATGTTGTTGCGCGCGCCAGGCTCGCCTGTGCGGGCGAACACGATGAAATGGCGCGAATGCCCGCCATTGCCCAGCCAGCATTTTTCACCCCGGATGCGCCACCCGTCGCCTTCAGGCACGGCAGTGGTCAACAGGGCTGCCGCATCCGAACCCGCGCCGCGCTCGCTCAGGGCAAAGTTGACCGCGTGGCCGTCCCGCGCCAAGCCGCCCAGCAGCACCATCTTCTGTTCGGCGGAGCCTCCCAGGATGACCGGAAACGCGCCCAGCGACAGCGCCGCCAGGATGGCGGCCGTGGAGGCGCAGCCCTGCGCCACGGCTTCCACCACCGCCACCAGCGAGGTCAGCGATGCCCCTGCGCCACCGTACTCGGCCGGGATGAAGAGTCCCGAGATTCCGCTTTCCCGCAACGGCGCCAGATGCTCCACGGGATAGCGCTGTTCCCGGTCTATGGCGGCGGCGGCCGGCGCAAACGCCTGCGCGGTCAAGTCTGCGGCCTTGTCGCGCCAGGCGCTTGCTTGCGGGTCGAGCGAGGGATTCCAGATCACGGACATCATTGTCTCCAGCAACATACTAACGAGTATTTAATCGACTGGATGAGAACATACTACTTGGTATTTTTCTCCGATACCCAGGGAAAACCCGCAACACAAGGAGTTGTCCCGCGGGTGCACCGAAGTCCGCCCGCGGGGTCATGCCTCAATAGGCAACAGTCAGGTCTGCGCCGCTTTCGCCGCCGGCGCCGGACTGCGCAACACCAGCATCAGCCCAAGCAGGATCGCCGCCATCCCGCCCAGACTCAACGCCGACAACCGGTTGCCCAGGATGAGGTAATCCAGCGCCGCCGTGCCGGCCGGAACCAGATAGAACAAGCTGGTGACGTTGACCAGGTTGCCGGCCTGGATCATGCGGTAGAACAGCAGGGTCGCGCCCACCGAAATCACCAGGCCCATCCAGATCAGCGGCAGGATGAAGCCTGTCACCCACTCCACCCGGATGGGCTGGAACGGCACGAACAGCAGGCACAGCGCCAGGCTGACCAGGTACTGCAGCGGCATGACGTCCATGGGCGTCTGGCGCACGCGCTTCTGCAGCATGGCGCCGCTGGTCATGCAGAGCAGCGCGGCCAGCGCGTAGACCATGCCGGCCGCGGAGAAGCGCGCCATGCCTATGCTCTGGTAGACCACCATCACCAGCCCGCACAAGGCTAGGCCGAGGCCCGCCAGGCGCGGCAATGAATAGCGCCTTTCCATCACGGCCAGCGTCAGGATGGGCTGCGCGCCCAGCAGCGTGGCCAGCACGCCGGGCGTGATGCCGTGGTCCAGCGCCAGCAGATAGCAGATGGAATAGCCGCCGATGAGCAGCAGGCCCGTGGCCGCCACCGTCAGGCGCGTGCCCGGCGCTGGCAGCCAACGCCGCCGCCATGCGCACAACAGCAGCAGCACGGCCAACGCCAGGATGAAACGCAACAGCAGGAAGCCGAAGGCGGAGGCATGGGACAGCCCCCATTTGGCGAAAATCGCGCCGCCGCTCCACAGCAGCACGAACAAGGAAGTGGAGCCATAGGAGGTCCACGCGGATCTATCGAAAGACATGAGGTTTCTACCTGTCGGGGTATGAACAGGCTCCAGCCCCGCCCGCGCGAGCGGGCATAGGCATGCGCTAGACGGATGCAATACGCATCAGGACGTCTGGCGCAGCTTTTGAAAAGAGGACTGGAGTCGCGTTGCGGACGGCGTCAGCCGACGACGACCGCGCAAGGCGGGTAAGCGCCCGAGACCACGCCGCAAGGCGGCGCGACCGGCGGCGATACCACCGTGGACACGACAGGAGAAAAACCGGGGGAAACTGCGGAGCGCCGGGACAGCACACGCGCACGCGTATCCGCTGCGCAGGCAGCGGATGCGAAATCGGCGAAGGGCGTGTGGTCAGGCATGGGGCGTAGCCTACCGGCTGCGCGCGGCGCGGTCAAGCGATGCGCCGCTGCTCCACGCCCATGTCGCGCCATGCTTCGCCATGGCAGGTGAACATCAGGATCTGATGCCGCGTGGCCGCGTCGAATAGCGCGCGCTTCATGAAGTCGCGCCGCATGTCGTCCGTGTGGACCAGCGCGTCGTCGAGCAGCAGCAGCGTCGGCCGCCCTGCTTCGCGCAGCAGGTCGGCATAGGCGAAGCGGGCCAGGATGCCCAGCTGTTCGCGCGTGCCGAAGCTGAGCGCGGACAGCTGGTCCTCGCCACCGGCGCGGCGCAACGCCATGGGCAACAAGGCATCGTCCAGCCGCAGGTCGGCTTCGGGGAACAGCAGCGCCAGGTAGTGGTTCAACCGGCGCGCCAGCGGCGCCTGCAGGCGTTGCGTGGCCGCGGCGCGCTTGTCCGCCAGCAGCTTTTGCAGGAGTTCCAGCGCAGCGGCGCGGCGGGCGAAGTCGGCGCGCCGCCGTTCCAGGCGTTCGCAGGCGGCCTCGGCCTCGGACAGGCGTTCGCCCAGCCCCTGGGCGCCCGCCTGGTCCAGCTTGCCTTGCAACTGCAGGATTTCGCCGTGGCGCTTGTGCTGCGCCTCGCGCTCGATGGCGGCGGACTTCTCGTAGCGCTGCACATCCTGTTCGACCAATTCGGGGCGGTGGCCAGCCAGTGCCGCCTGCGCGTCGCGTACGCGGCGCTCCAGCTCGTCGTGGCTGCTGCGCGCTTCGGCAAGCCGGCCCGCGCGGGCCTGCCGTTGCGCTGCGCGCTCCGGTGATTGAAGTTCGGCATTGCGCGCCGCCGCCTGGTTTTCCAGCAATTGGGCGCGCGCGCCGTCGGTATCCATGGCGCGCTGCGCGGCGGCCAGCGCGGTTTCGGCCTGCGCCGCAACCGCCTCGGCTTCACGCAGGGACTGCAGCGCCGCGGGCAGATCGCCGCCGTCCGCTGCGGGCGCAGCCGGCAGCTTGTCCAGTCGTTCTTGCAATTGCGCGCGGCGCGCCAGCGCGTCATCGCGCTGGCCCCGCAACACGTCCACGCCCTTGGGCGCATGGATGCCCAGCGTCTTGCGCATGCCTTCCAGTTCGCGCAGCAAGGCGCCGTAGCGGGCATGGCGTTGCTCGGCCTGCGCCAGGCTTTCAACGTCCAGGCGTTGCAGCAAGGCCGCGCTGGCCGCCCGGGCCGCGTCGATTTCGCGCTTGAGCGCGGGCAGGTCCTTGCCGCCCGGCTCGATGCGCAAGCGCCCGACGCCCGGCAGTTCCAGTTCGGCGGCTGCCGTCAGCAAGACCTCGTCGGCGCCGCTCAGCATCCGGCCGTCCAACAGCGCCCGGCCGCCCGCTTCCAGCTGATAGGACAGGCGCGTGGCGCTGGCCTGCTGCTGCAATTGCAGATTGGCCAGTTCGCGTTCGCGCTTGCGCAAGGCTTCCATGTCGGCGTCGGCGATTTCGAGCCGCATGGTCTCGGCCTTGAGCGCGGAGCCCTGCTCGATCAATGCGGTGACTTCATTCAATGCGCCGTCCAGGCGTTCGATCTCCGCGCCCAGCTGGACCAGTTGATGCTCCAGGTCGCGCCGGTCGGCCACGGCCTGTACCGCGGTGACGCGCTGGCGCGCTGCGTCCATCGCGGCGGCATGCGCCTGGCGCTGCTGTTGGGCTCGCGCCAGCGGTTCGCGCGCGGCCTCGACCCGGGCGCGCGCGGCGCGGGCCTCGTGGACCAGGGCTTGGAGTTCGGCCTCGTCCTGCTGGTCGCGCCGGACCTGGTCCTGCAACAGCGCCAGCGTCTGCGCGGCCTGCGCCTGTTCGCGGCGCAGACCGTCGAAGGCTTCGCGCTCCTTGGCCAGGGCGGCCAGGCGCGCGCGCGCTTCGGCCGCCTTGGCCTCGAAGTCCTTCCAGGGTTCGCCGGCCTGGGCGCGCTCGTGGTCGCGACGCAATTCGGCCAGGCGATCCACGTCGGCGTTCAGTTGCGCCATGGCCTGCGCGCATTCGTCGCGTTCGGCCGCGGCGCGCGCCAGCGCGTCCTCGGCTTCCTTGTAGGCGCCCTTGGGGCGGCCATTGCGCGCGTCCAGCAGCGCGCCGCGCTCAGCGGCCACGCGCTCGTAGAGGCGGTCGCCATCGCCCGAAGCCAGTTCGCCGGAGAGTTGCGTCAAGGCTTCGCGCAGATGCGCGCCCGCATGGCCGGCCGCTTCCTGCAGGTTCTGGCCGTCGCCCTGCTGGATCCACAACAGGCCGGGTATGCCCGCCAGGTCCGGCTTGCTCTGGCCGCGTCCCGGCAGTTCAAAGCCCAGCAAGGCGGCCAGCGCGTTTTCGGCTTCTTCGCCGTCCAGGCGCTGCGCGCCGCCATCGATCAGCAGTTCGCAGCGGGCGCGCGACAGGAATTGCTTCTTCAGGACGTAGCTGTGCCCGGCATGCGTGAACTCCAGTTCCACGCTGGGCCGCGCGCCGGACTCGCCGTGCGGCGCCAGGTCGGCGACCTTGCTGGTGCTGTAGCGTTCGAGAAAGGCGGAACGGATGGCCGCGGCCACGGTGCTCTTGCCGGCTTCGTTCGGGCCCACGAACAGGTTCAGGCCATCCTGCAGCCCCTCCAGCGCCATGGGCTGGCGGAACTTGCGGAATTCTTCCAGGGCGATGCGCGACAGCTTCATTTGGCGGCTCCCGGCGCGGCGCTTTCGCGTTGGAACCGCAGCAGCAGCCGCAATGCCTCGCCAGCGACCGCGGATTGGTCCGGATCGGCCTGCAGCGCCTGCAATTGCGCCGCTACTTCACCCACGTAGCCGCTGGCGCGCAGTTCAGCCAGGTCGGCTTCGTCCGGTTCCAGCATGAGGCCGGACAGGTCCGGCAACAGCGCGCGCACTTGCGCTGCGGCCTGGTCCACGGCGCGTTGCAGCGCCTCCCAGGTTTCCATGTTGACGTGCCCCTGCACTTCCAGCCGCAGGACATCTTCCGCACGCAGCGCTGCCATGCGCGCGGCCAGCGCCTGCGCGTCCGAGGGCAGGCTCAGCGTTTCCGTCCAGGCCGACCAGCGGTACTTGCCCGTGGCCAGCCGCTCGACGGCGGGCGTGGCGCCCGGCGCGTCGATGCGCACATGCAGCGCGTACCCGGGCTCGTTGCCGCGAAAGCGGTCCTGCTCCGGCGTGCCGGCATACCAGGTGCGCTCGTCGATGGACAGGCAGCCGTGCCAGTCGCCCAGCGCCAGGTAGTCCAGGCGTGCGCGCGCCGCACGGTCCGGGGCGATGGGATTGGTGGCGTCTATGGTGTCCGGCAGGCGGCCCGCCACGCTGCCGTGCGCCAGGCCCACGCGGATGCGGCCGGCTTCGGTTTCCAGCGCGTCGAAGGCCTGGGTCACGTCGTCGTAGGTATGGCGTTGCGTCAGGGGCGCGGCCAGCACGGCGAGATTGATCGCCGCCAGATCGACCACGCCGGTGCGCAGCGGCACATGCACGTTGGATGGAATGCAGCCCAGCTGCATCGCCCGGCTCCAGACGCTGTCGGCCAGCGCGGCGTCATGGTTGCCGGCGATCATGACCCAAGGCCCGGCGTAAGCGGCCATGGCCGCGAACAGCCGGCGTATCGTGCGGTCCGACACGCCCTGCGTGTCGAACACGTCGCCCGCCACCAGCACGGCGTCCACGCCGCGTTCGGCCGCCAGCGCGGCGATGCGGGCCACGACGTCGAAGCGCGCCTCGGCCAGCATGGCGGCGTCGTCGGTTTCAAACTGGCCGTATTGTCGGCCGATCTGCCAGTCGGCGGTGTGCAGGAAATGGGTCATGCGCGGAATTGTAAGAGCAAGACCCCTGCCGCGGCTCCTCTCAGGATGACAAAGCCAGCACCGGCAGAACCTGCGCCAGCGTCAAGGGCTCGGTTTGCAGCATCAGCCTGTCTCCCTGCGTCTCTGCGTCCGCCTCGGCGTCGCGCAGGGGATCGGCGGGCAGCAGATAGTGGCGCAGCACCGCGTCGGCAAGCAGCAGGCGGCGCGCATCCACCCCGGGCTGGCAGCTCTCCCAGGCCATGAACACCGCCGCCGATGCGTAATAGAGTGCGGATGCCGCGCGGCGCACCTGCGCCTCATGCTGTTCGTCCGTCCCGACGGCCTGGGCCAGGCTGATGGCGCGGCGCAGGCAGTCCCGCGCCGTTGCGCGCCAGGCGCGGGGCAAGGCGGATGCCTCCTCCAGCTTGCTCTCCAGCAAGGCCGACAAGGCCTCGTGCGCCCGATCCTTGCGCACGGCGCGCTGGATCGCGTCGAGCGCGTTGATGTTGCTGGTTCCCTCCCATAGCACGCCTATGTGCGCGTCGCGCACCAGCCGGGCATTGACGAAGTCTTCGATGTAGCCGTTGCCGCCGCGTATCTCCATCGCGCCCGTTGCCACGACGATGTTGTCCCGGCACGTGCGCAGCTTGAGCAGCGGCGTCAGCAGCCGCAGCGCCTGGGCGGCGTGCGCGGCGCCCTCCTGCGCCCGCCGCATGATGTCGGCCGTGGCCATGACCATCGACAACGCCGCTTCCGTCGGCGTCAGCAGTTTCAACAACTGGCGGCGCAGCAGCGGATAGGCGATGACATCGCGTCCGAACGCCCGCCGATGGCGCGCGGCCAGCATGGCCTCGTTGAGGCAGCGCCGCATCATTGCCGCCGCGCGCACGCCGTGCGACAGACGCGACAGGTTGACCTGCTCCATCATGTGCTTGAGTCCCTGGTCCGCCTCCCCCACCAGGTACGCCTGGGCGCCTTCCAGGCGAATCTCGCCGCTGGCCATCGAGCGCGTGCCCAGCTTGTCCTTCAGCCGGACGATGCGATAGGCATTGCGGCTGCCGTCTTCCAGGCGCCGCGGCATCGCAAACAGAGCCAAGCCGCGCGTGCCCGCCGGCGCGCCTTCGGGACGGGCCAACAGCAAGGCGATGTCCGCGTCGGTGTGCGAGCAAAACCATTTTTCCCCGTACAGGCGCCAGATCCCGTCAGTCTGGCGGGCCACGGTTTCCAGGGCACCCACGTCGGACCCCCCGGTCTTCTCCGTCATGAATTGCGTTCCCTTCCAGAGCGCGGCCGGGTCGCTGGACAGCATGCGCGGCAGCAGCTTTTCCTTCAGGGCGGGGCTGCCGAATTTCCTGATCAGATGGATCGAGGTATCGGATACGCTGATCGGACACATCTGGCCGAACTCGGCCTGGACAAACAAGTATTGCAGCGCATACTTCGCCACCGGCGGCAGCGGCGCATCGCAGCCCAGCACGCCGGCGCGATGGCTCATGGCATGGAACTGGAAATCCGCGAACGCGATATGTTCCATCTCCTGGTAGGCCGGGTGGTACTCGATCCAGTCTTCGTCCTCGCCCCAGCGCGTGCGCGCGTGCAGCACGGGCGGATACTTGTCCGCCACGGTTGCCAAGGCATTGAGGCGCCCCCCCGCCAATTGCCCCATGCGCTGGAACTGCGGCAGCAGCTGCGCATGCGCGGCAGCGGGCAGGTACAGCCTCAGCAGGTCCTGCAGACCCCGATCCAACGCGTAGAAATCCAGGCCTGCGCAGTCGGGCGCGAGGAAATGGGAGCTCTGCGAAGAGCGCTCTGGACGCGGGCGTACGTATTCATCGTATCTGGCTGAAAATGACATGGACAGCTCCTGAAGGTCGTGGACGGACGCCGCGCCTGAAGCGGCGCGCGGGCATGCGTCGGCAATGGAAAATCAGATGACGCCGGCAGCGCGCAAGTGCGTCAGCGCGGCATCCGAGTAGCCAAGACGCTGCGTCAGCACGTCTCTTGTGTGCTCGCCCAACACGGGCGGACCCGCGGCATGGTCCAGCGGCGTCGCCGAAAACCGCATGGGGCTGGCGATGCCCGGGCAGGTGCCGCCCGTCGACAAGGGCAAATCCACGCGCAGGCCGCGGTGCACGACCTGCGGATCGGTGAAGGTCTCGGAGTAGGTGTTGATCGGTCCGCTGGGCACCCCCGCAAGTTCCAGCCGCTGCTGCCACGCCGCGCTGGTATCCGTCTTCATGATTTCAGCCAGCAGGGGCAACAGCGTGTCGCGATGGGTCAGACGCCCGCTGACCTTGGCATAGCGCGGGTCTTGCGCCAGGTCCGGCCGCCGGATCTCCTGGCAATAGGCCGCGAACTGGCTGTCGTTGCCCACGGCCACGATCAAGCGCCCATCCGCTGTGTCGAACACCTGGTATGGCACTGCGTTGGCGTGCGCGTTGCCATAGCGCTTGGGCGCCTTGCCGGACACCAGGTAGTTCACGGCGGGGTTGCTGCCGAACGCCAGCACGCAGTCCAGCAAGGCCATGTCTATGTGCTGCCCCTGCCCGCTGCGTTCGCGCCAGGCCAAGGCGGCCGCAATCGCCAGGCTGGCGTACATGCCCGTGGTGATGTCCGCCACGGCAACCCCTACTTTCTGCGGCCCTGCGCCGGGCAGGCCATCGGCCTCGCCGGTGACGCTCATCAAGCCGCCCATGCCCTGAAAAATGAAGTCGTACCCCGGCCGGTGGCGATACGGCCCGGTCTGCCCGAATCCCGTGATCGAGCAATAGACCAGCGCGGGGTTGTCGGCGCGCAGGTCTTCATAACTCAATCCATAGCGCGCCAGGGTGCCGACCTTGTAGTTTTCCACCAGCACGTCCGAGTCCGCCGCCAGCCGGCGGACGATGTCCTGGCCTTCGGCGGTGGAAATGTCCACCGTCACGGATTTCTTGCCGCGATTGGTCGACGCGTAGTAGCCCGAATCCTCGCGCGGCCGCTCTCCCGCATCAGGCATCCAGGGCGGCCCCCAGCCGCGGGTATCGTCGCCAGCGCCAGGGCGTTCGATCTTGATCACGTCCGCGCCCAGGTCGGCAAGGTTCTGCGTGCACCAGGGCCCTGCCAGCACGCGGGTCAGGTCGAGCACGCGAATATGGGATAACGGTTTGATTGCCATGTGTCTTGAGCCTCGATGCCGATGCGGCGCTTTAATCGATGCGGATGTCCGCGTCCTTGATGACCTGCCCATAGCGCGCGCTTTCCTCGCGCATGTAGGCGCTGAAGGCGTCGCCGAAGTACCCCACCGGCTCTCCCCCGGTGCGCAGCAGGGCTTCGCGCACGTCGGCCTGGGTCATGATCTGTTCGATGGCGCCGCTCAGCGACTTGACGATGGCCGGCGGCGTACCCGATGGCGCCAGGATGCCGACCCACGCGGACATCCTCATGTCCGGGTAGCCCAGTTCCGCCGTGGTCGGCAATTGCGGCAGCACCGCGGAGCGCTTGTCGCTCATGACGGCCAGCGCGGTCAGCTTGCCGGCCTGGATCTGCGGCAAGCCCGTGAATGCGGGTTCGAACGTGACGGAGACTTCGCCGCCCATCACCGCCGCCTTGGCAGGCGCGCTGCCCTTGTACGGCACATGCAGGAGATTGACGCTGGCCCGGGATCGCAGCATCTCGCCGGCCAGGTGCGCCGTCGAGCCAGCGCCGTACGAGGCATAACTGAACTCGCCCGGCTTGGCCTGGGCCAGGCCCACGAACTGCGCCAGCGTCTGCGCCGGGACCTTCGGGTTGACGACGATGACGCTGGGCGTGCTGGCCACCAGCGCAATCGGCGCAAAGCTCTTGACCGCGTCATACGGCAATTTCGGGTACAGCCAGGGATTGATCGTCAGCGTGGTGTTGGTTGCCGCCAGCAAGGTGTCGCCGTCGGGCTTGGCGTTGGCCACCATCTCCGCGCCGATGATGGTGGCGGCGCCCGCGCGGTTTTCCACGATCACCGGCTGGCCCAGCCGTTCTCCAAGCTTCTGGCCAATGACGCGCGCCACTACGTCGGTCATGCCGCCGGCCGAGTACGGCACGATCAGACGGATGGGCATGCGGGGATAGTCCTGCGCTTTTGCGGCGCTGGCGGCAAGCAATGCGCTGGCAGCCAGCGCGATGAGGCTAGGGATACGCACGAGAGTCTCCTTGGGGGATCGATCGCGGGTCTGTGCCCGGATTCATAGCCGCGTGTCGCCGCGGTGAAACCCATTATTGGCAACGTGATTGTTCTCGTCCAATATATTTTTTTGTGCTATTCATACAGATATTGGATCAATCTTTTCCAGCCTGTCAGAGTCCCCTAGTCCGCGAGCCTCTCCATGGATCTGCGTCAACTCCGCTACTTCGTGGCCGTCGCCGAGGAGCTGCATTTCGGCAGGGCCGCCAAGCGCCTGTCCATCAGCCAGCCTCCCCTCAGCTTCAACATCCGCCAGCTGGAATCCTCGCTGGGCATGGAACTGCTGCGGCGCACCACGCGCGAAGTGGCGCTGACCGAGGCCGGCAAGGTGATCTATCGGGAAGCGTTGAAACTGCTGGCGCTGGCGCGCGACGCCGAGGAACAGGCGCGGCGCGCCGCCAATGGCGAAGCCGGCGCCGTGCATATCGGATTCGTGGGCTCGTCGTTCCTGACACGGCTGGCGTCCGACGTCCGGGCCTTCTGCGTGGCGCGGCCGGACGTCGAGGTGGTGCTGTACGAACTCAGCAGCTACGAACAAATCGACGCGCTGCTGCGCGGCCAGATCGATATCGGGATCGTGCATCCCCGGGTGATGCCATCCGGCGTCGCGTCACGCGTACTGCACCGCGAGGACTTCGTCTGCCTGCTGCCGGCAACGCATCCCCTGGCCGGACTCCAGACGATAGCCGCGCAGCAGTTGCAACACGACGACTTCGTGCTGTTTCCCAGGGATTTCTCGCCGGGCTACTACGACAAGATACTGGCGCTTTGCCTGCAGGCCGGCTTCACGCCGCATATCCGGCACAAGGTCCGCAACATGCTGACGATCGCCACCCTGGTATCGCATGAATTCGGCGTGTCGCTGGTTCCAGCTTCGCTGGGAAAGGTGCAATTGCCGAATCTGGTTTGCCGTCCCCTGACGCATGCGTCGACCCCGTCGGATCTGCGCGGCATCTGGCGTCACGATGAAACGCAGCCCGCCGTGCTGTCCATGCTGGAGCAATTGGCGCAAGCGCAGCAGCCGTGAAGACAGCGGCCCCGCCGGCGTTCTGCGCTGGCGGGGCCGCTGCAGGCCAGGCTTGCGGCCTGGCCGAGGGGAGGAAACAGTAATCAGGCGCTCTTGCCGTCCAGCACCAGCGACTGGCTGGGCGCCGCCTTGCGGTCGTAGCGCGACAGGTCCAGGCCATCGGTGCGGATGGCGGGACGCTGGCCCATGACCTGGTCGGCCACCAGCTTGCCCGAGCCGCAGGCCATGGTCCAGCCCAGCGTGCCGTGGCCGGTGTTCAGGTACAGGTTGCCGTAGCGGGTCGCGCCGACCACCGGGGTGCCGTCCGGCGTCATGGGACGCAGGCCGGTCCAGAACTCGGCCTGGGCCACGTGGCCGCTACCCGGGAACAGGTCGTTGACGACCAGCTCCAGCGTCTTGCGGCGGGCCTCCTTCAGGCGCAGATCGAAGCCCGCGATCTCGGCCATGCCGCCCACGCGGATGCGCTGGTCGAAACGCGTCACGGCGATCTTGTAGGTTTCATCCAGGATGGTCGAAACCGGCGCGGCCGATTCGTCCGCCATGGGGATGGTCAGCGAGTAACCCTTGAGCGGATACACCGGCAGGTCCAGGTCCAGCGGCTTGAGGAAATCGCGCGTGTAGCTGCCGAAGGCGGCGACATAGCGGTCGGCGGTCAGCACTTCATTGCCCACGCGCACGCCGGTGATCTGGCCGCCGGCCGTGTTCAGGCCCGACACCGTCTGGCCGAAACGGAACTCCACGCCCAGACCCTTCGCCAATTCGGCCAGGCGCGTCGTGAACAGCTGGCAGTCGCCGGTTTCGTCATTGGGCAGGCGCAGGCCGCCGCTCAGCTTGTGCAGCGAGCGCGCCAGGGCGGGCTCGGCCGTCACCAGGCGATTGCGGTCCAGCAGTTCGTAGGGCACGCCCACTTCTTCCAGCACCGCGATGTCGCGGCGGGCGGCTTCCAGCTGGGCCTCGGTGCGGAACAGCTGCAGCGTGCCGCGGGTGCGCTCTTCGTAGTGGATGCCGGTGGACTGGCGCAGTTCGCGCAGGCAATCGCGGCTGTACTCGGACAGGCGCAGCATGCGCTCCTTGTTCACCGCGTAGCGTTCGGCCGAACAGTTGGCCAGCATGGACGCCATCCATTTCAGCTGGAACAGGCTGCCGTCCAGGCGGATCGCCAGCGGGGCATGCTTCTGGAACAGCCACTTGATGGCCTTCAGCGGAATGCCGGGCGCGGCCCAGGGCGTGGAATAACCCGGCGAAACCTGTCCGGCGTTGGCGTAGCTGGTCTCCTGCGCCGCCGAAGGCTGGCGGTCCAGCACCGTGACTTTGGCGCCCTGGAGGGCCAGATAATAGGCGGTGGTGGTGCCGATGACGCCGCTGCCGAGGACGATGACGTGCATGATTCTTTCCGGTGATTGGTTTTGTTCAGGAATTTCGGTAGTCTATGGGCCTCTCAGCAGTGAAAAGCACTGAAGATTTTGCTTTGCCAGTGCTTTTTCCCGGCCACCTCCTGTTTTTCGATCGCCAAAAGTGAAATGCGCGAGCTAGACCGTATCGACCTGAAAATCCTGGATATCCTGCAGCGGGAAGGCCGCATTTCCGTGACCGAACTGGCCGACCGGATCAGCCTGTCCGCCACCCCCTGCTCCGACCGCGTCAAGCGCATGGAGCGCGAAGGCGTCATCACGGGTTACCATGCGCGCGTCAATCCGGCTGCGCTGGGCAAGAACCTGCTGGTCTTCCTGGAGATCAAACTGTCGGCCAAGTCCGGCGACGTGTTCGACAAGGTCAAGAAAGAACTGCTGTACGTGCCCGAAGTCATGGAATGCCATCTGGTATCCGGCGACTTCGACTATCTGGTCAAGGCCCGCCTGACCGAAATGAACGAATACCGCCGTCTCCTCGGCGAAATCCTCAAGCGCCTGCCCGCGTCCGCCGAATCTCGCAGCTACGTGGTCATGGAGGAGATCAAGGAGACGCTGTACCTGCCCGTGGACCGCTAGGCGCGCGCCGCTTCCGCTGGCCGCACGCCGATTGTTACCGGTCGGGTCCGCGCTGGCTGCTATGCTGGCGGCCCCTCGGCGCGTGCCTTTGCCGCGTAATCCGACCCTAATTTATTTGCCTATGTCTATGACCCGTCTCTACAAGTACTTCTTCCGCGGACTGATCACGGTCCTGCCGCTGGCCCTGACGATCTACCTGCTCTACATCTTCCTGGCGTGGACCGAAGCCGTGGCGCTGACCTTCCTGCGCCCCTTCATCGGCGGGTTCTACGTGCCGGGCATGGGCCTGGCGCTGGGCATCCTCGGCATCCTGGCCATCGGCTACCTCGTATCCAAGGAACGCGTGCAGCGCGTGCTGGTGCTGCTGGAAATGCCGTTCACCAACCTGCCGGTGGTCAAGAGCATCTATTCGTCGCTGAAGAGTTTCGCGGACTATTTCTCACCCAGTTCCAAGAACACCGCCCAGCAGGTCGTGATCCTGCGCGTGCCTGGCCAACAGCTGGAGCTGGTCGGCCTGGTCACGCGCCGCAACATGGAAGGCTTGCCCGAAGGCTTCAGCCAGGGCGAGCGCGTGGCCGTGTACCTGCCGATGGGCTACATGATCGGCGGCTATACCGTGTTCGTGCCGCAGGAATGGGTCCAGCCCATCCAGATGTCGGTCGAGGAAGCCATGCGTTCGTCCCTGATCGCCTGGATGGCTCGCGCCGAAACCACCAACAACCGTCCCGCCGCGCAGGAGCCTCCCGCCCCCGCGCAGGACGGCGCCAACGGCGGCGGCCAGGCCTGAGCGCCCCGCCCTCACCTCTCTACCAAACTCTCGCTATGCCCATCATCGAATTCACGCTGGCCGAAGGCAGCCCCTATATTGAAGTGAACCAGCTGCTCAAGGCCACCGGCGTGTGCGACAGCGGCGGCGCGGGCAAGATGCTGGTGGCCGAAGGCCACGTCAGCGTGGGCGGCGTGGTCGAAAGCCGCAAGACGGCCAAGATCCGCGCCGGCCAGATCGTGACCTGCGGCGACGTGCGCATCGTCGTGCGCGGCCCCGACGCTGGCGGCCAGGACGCCTGAAGCCCTCACAACCCGCCCGACCGCGAGCCGCCATGAAACTCAAGATGTCCCAGAACTCCATTTTTGCCGTGCTGCTGCGTTCGCCCTGGTGGATGAGCGCCGGCGTGGCCGTGCTGCTGTCGGCCGCCGGCTTTGCCGCGCTGCCGCTGGAGTACGCCGCGATGGGCGTGTTCGCGGCGGTGCCGTTTGCGGTCATCGCCATCATGGCGGCCTACAAGCAATTGCGCGCGCCCTCGGGCGCGCGGGTGCAGGCCGTGGCCGAAGCCGCCGCCGGCATGTCCTGGGCGGATTTTTCCAAAACCGTCGAAGCGGGCTTTCGCCGCGACGGCTGTGAAGTGCAGCGCCTGCAACTGCCCGGCGCCGATTTCGCGCTGACCAAGGACGGCCACGTCGCGCTGGTCAGCGCCAAGCGCTGGAAAGCCGCGCGCGTCGGCGTCGAACCGCTGCGCGAGCTGCAGGCCGCGCGCGAAAAGCGCGGGGCGCGCGAAGCGATATACATCGCGCTTGGCGAGGTCTCGGACAATGCGCTGCAATACGCCAAGTCGCAGGGCGTGTCGCTGATGACGGCGCCCGAACTGGCCAAGCTGCTGCGCGACCTCAAGCCCTGAGCCGGGTGCGGTCATGAGCTACCGCCTGCTTGCAGACCTTGTGCTGGCCGTGCATGGCCTCTTTGTTGCCTTCGTGGTGTTCGGCGGACTGCTGGCGCTGTGGAAGCGCTGGATCGCCTACCTGCACCTGCCGGCGCTGGCCTGGGGCGCGCTGGTGATAGGCATGGGCTGGATCTGCCCGCTGACGCCGCTGGAGATTTCGCTGCGCCAGCAGGCCGGCCAGCAAGGCTATGGCGGCGGCTTCATCGAACACTACGTGCTGGCGCTGATCTACCCCGAAGGCATCACCCGCGGCACGCAGATCGTGCTGGCGGCCTTGCTGATCGTGGGCAACGTCATCGTCTACGCCCTGTGGGCGCGGCGCGGCCGGCGCCAGCCGGCCTAGTCTTCCATTTACAAGGCCCGGGCGATCACCAGGCGCTGGATGTCGCTGGTGCCCTCGTAGATCTGGCAGACGCGCACGTCGCGATAGATGCGCTCGACCGGAAAATCCTTCAGATAGCCGTAGCCGCCGAGCGTCTGGATGGCGGCGGAGCAGACCTTTTCGGCCATCTCGGAGGCGAACAGCTTGGCCATGGACGCTTCCGTCAGCGCCGGCCTGCCGGCTTCGCGCAAGGCTGCCGCATGCAGCACCATCTGGCGCGCCGCATGGATCTGCGTGGCCATGTCGGCCAGGCGGAACGCGACCGCCTGATGCTCCATGATGGGTTTGCCGAAGGCCTGCCGGTCGCGCGCATAGTCGCGCGCGCATTCGTAGGCCGCGCGCGCCATGCCCACGGATTGGGACGCGATGCCGATGCGCCCGCCCTCCAGGTTGGACAGGGCGATCTTGTAGCCCTCGCCCTCCGCGCCCAGCCGGCAGGCCGCCGGAATGCGCATGTCCTCGAACGCGATCTGGCAGGTGTCGGAAGCATGCTGGCCCAGCTTGTCTTCCACCCTCAGCACCTTGTAGCCCGGAGTATCGGTAGGCACGATGAAGGCCGAGATGCCGCGCTTGCCGGCATCCGGGTCGGTCACGGCGAACACGATCACGACCTGGCCGCTGCGCCCCGACGTGATGAACTGCTTGGCGCCATTCAGGATGTAGTCGTCGCCATCGCGGCGCGCCCGGGTGTGCAGGCTGCTGGCGTCCGAGCCCGCCTGCGGCTCGGTCAGCGCAAATCCGCCGATATGCTCGCCCGTTGCCAGCGGACGCAGGAACCGTTCTTTCTGCGCGTCGGTGCCGAACTTCAGGATGGGCATGCAGGCGACCGAATTGTGCACGCTCATGACGGTGGAGCAGGCGCCATTGCCAGCCGCGATTTCCTCCAGCGCGACGGCGTACGAGATATACCCGCTGTCGTTGCCGTCCCAGGCTTCGGGCACCAGCATGCCGAAAAAGCCCAGCTGCGCCATTTCGGCGATGGCGTCGGCGGGATAGTGATGCTCGCGGTCCCAGCGTTCCGAGTTGGGCGCCAGGCGCTCCTGCGCGAAGCGGCGCGCCATTTCCTGGACGCTGAGCTGTTCTTCGGTCAAAAGCATGCTTGTCTCTCCTGGATGCGGTGGCGGCCGACGCGCGGCCTGCTCTGTTCTGCGGTTCGGCCCGCCTTGGGGCGACCGTTAGATCGCCAGAATACACCGGGCCGGCAAACGCGGGATGCCGCTGCGCGGCCTATTCCCGCGGCGCGTCCTGCTCGGAACGCTGACGCGCCGGACCGCTGGCGCGGCTCAGGTTGTAGGCGGTATTGACCAGCCCGATGTGCGAGAACCCTTGCGGGAAGTTGCCCACCAGGCGGCGCCGGGCCACGTCGTATTCCTCGGCCAGCAGGCCCAGGTCGTTGCGCAGCCCCAGCAGCCGCTCGAACAGGCGTTCGGCGTCATCGATGCGCCCCTGCATGACGTAGGCGTCGGCCAGCCAGAAGCTGCAGGCCAGGAACACCCCTTCGTCGCCCGGCAAGCCGTCGCTGGCATGCTGGTTGGAATAGCGCAGCAGCAGGCCGTCGCGCAGCAGTTCGCGCTCGATAGCGCGCACCGTGCCAGTGACGCGCGGATCATCCGCGGGCAGGAAACCCACCTGGGGGATGAGCAGCAGGCTGGCATCCAGCTCGTCCGACCCATAGCTCTGCACGAAGCTGCCGCGGGCCTGGTTGTAGCCATGCTTGCAGATGTCCGCCCGGATGCGGTCGGCCAGGCGCTGCCATTCATCGCGCGGCCCGCGCAGGCCGAAGCGATCGCAGGATTGCACCGCGCGGTCGAAGGCCACCCAGCACATCAAGCGCGAATGGGTGAAGGCGCGGCGCTCGCCCCGCACTTCCCAGATGCCGTGGTCCAGATCCTGCCAACGGCGCTTCAACGGCTCCAGCAGCACGTTCTGCAGGCGCCAGGCCTCGGCCAGCGGCGCCAGGTCCGCGGCGCGCGCCGCATACAGGGTTTCGATCAGTTCGCCATAGACGTCCAGCTGGCTCTGGCCGGCGGCGCCGTTGCCGCGGCGCACCGGCAGGCTGCCCTCATAGCCCGGCAGCCAGGGGATTTCAAGTTCGGGCAGCCAGCGTTCGCCGGCGATGCCATACATGATCTGCAACTGGTCGGGATGCCCGGCCACCGCGCGCAACAGCCATTGGCGCCAGGCCTCGGCCTCCTCTCGGTAGCCTGCATTGAGCAAGGCGTACAAGGTCAGCGCCGAATCGCGCAGCCAGCAATGCCGGTAGTCCCAGTTGCGGCTGCCGCCCAGGGCTTCCGGCAGCGAGGTCGTGGGCGCGGCGATGATGCCGCCGGTCGGGTGAAAGGTCAGCAGCTTCAAGGTAATCAGCGAGCGCACCACGGCGTCGCGGCCTTCCTCGCTGCCCTCCCAGCGGCAGCGCTTGGCCCATTCCTGCCACCAGGAAATGGTGCGGTCCATGCTTTCCACGCGGTCCGGCACGAAATGCGGGGTGCGGTGCGAGCGGTGGTAAGACAGCGTGAACGGCACCACCCGGCCCGGATGCACGGTGAAGCGCGCCGTGGTGGCGAGCTCGTGCCCGGCCAGGTCCACCGGCGTGTGCAGCTCGACCGCGTCGGGGCCCGCGATGGCGCTCAGGCCATAGTCACGCCGGCGCACCCAGGGCACGGCCTGCCCATAGTTGAAGCGTAGCTCCATCTCCATGTCCATCTGCACGTGTCCGGATTCGCCGCGCACGATGCGCACCACGTCGGCGCGCTCGTCGTCGTCGCTCAAGGGCATGAAGTCGTACAGCAGCGCCGTGCCCGAGCCGGTTTCGTAGCGCGTTTCCAGCACCGCGGTATCCGGCACGTAGCGGCGCGATACCGTGCAGTTCCGTGCGTGCGGCGCGATGCGCCAGCGTCCATGCCGTTCATCGCCCAGCAGCGCCGCGAAGCAGGCGGGCGAATCGAAATGCGGCAGGCACAGCCAATCGATGGAGCCGTCGCGCGCCACCAGCGCGGCGGACAGCATATTGCCGATCAGGCCATAGTCTTCCAGGGGCTTGGACATGGCCTAGCCCGCGCCACGGAATTCGGGATACAGCGTCATGCCGCCGTCGACGAACAGGGTCGTGCCGGTGACGTAATCGGACGCGTCGCTGGCCAGCCACACGGCGGCCCGCGCCACGTCTTCGGGTTCGCCGATGCGGCCGTAGGGAATCAGCTGCAACAGCCTGGCCAGGCTTTCCGGCGTATCCCACGCCGGCTGGTTGATGGCTGTGCGTATGGCGCCCGGCGCAATCGAATTGACGCGTATCCGGGCCGGCGCCAGCTCCTGCGCCAGCGATTTCATCAGCATCGACACGCCACCCTTGGATGCCGCGTAGTTCACCTGGAAGGCCCAGGGTATGGCCTCGTGCACGGAACTGATGAAAACGATGTTGCCCGCCGCCAGCCTCTGCCGCGCCGGGTCGACCGGTTGCGACTGGAACTGCCGCGCAGCGGCGCGCGCACATAGGAACTGTCCCGTCAGGTTCACGTCGATGACGCGCTGCCAGTCGGCCAGCGTCATGTCCGCAATCGGCGCGGGATGTTCTATGCCCGCGTTGTTGACCAGGATGTCCAGCCGCCCGTAATGCTGCAGCGCCTGCGCAAACAGGTGCTCCACCTCGGACTCCTTGCTGATGTCGGCGGCCGCGGTGACGGCCGAACCGCCCTGCCGCTGGATCGCTTCGGCGACGGCCGCGGCCCGCCCCTGCGAATCGCCGCCCGCGCGATGATTCACCACCACCTGCGCGCCAGCCGCCGCCAGCCCGATCGCGATGGCCCGGCCGATGCCGGAGGATGCGCCTGTCACCACGGCCACCCGGCCGCGCAGTTCGCTCGCGTGATGCATGCCTGCCTCCCTGGCGGCCGCTACCCGTCGAGCCCGGCCGCCGCGTGTGGAAAGTCCAGGGTAGTCCTGCGCGACGGTTCCATGCAAGCCGCTGCGCAGCGTGCATAATGCCCACCCATATGCCCATGCTTCCTGGAGACGCCGTGCTGGATCCGATACTTGCAGAACTGTCGACCACCCTGCCCGAGGCCAAGTCGGTCGAACAGCTGACGCGCCCGCTGCTGGACATGCTGGGCGCGGTGACCGGGCTGGAATCCACCTACCTCACGTCCATCGACCTGAAAGCCGATCTCCAGCGCATCCGCTACGCGCGCAACGCCGGAACACTGCAAATCCCCGAAGGCCTGTCCGTGCCCTGGGACGACACGCTGTGCAAACGCGCGCTGGACGAAGGCCGCATGTGCACCAGCGACGTCTCCAGCTGCTGGCCGGATTCCGACGCCGCCCGGCAACTGGGCATCCAAACCTATCTGAGCGCGCCGGTGCGCACGGATGAGGGCGTGCTGTTCGGCACCCTGTGCGCCGCCAGCGCCACGCAGCACCGGATCGAACCGCAGGCCGAATCGGTGCTGAAACTGTTCTCCAGCGTGATCGCCCGCTTCCTGGAACGCGAAATGCTGATGGAACAGCTCCATGCCGCCAACGTCCAGCTCATGTCGTATGCGCTGACCGACGCGCTGACCGGCCTGCCCAACCGCCGCGCGCTCTACGAGGCGCTGGACCGCCTGCAGGCGCGCGCCATCCGCGAAGGCGGCAGCGTGCTGGTGGGCGTGATCGACCTGGACGGTTTCAAGGGCATCAACGACGTCTATGGCCACCAGCAAGGCGATGTGTTCCTGCAGGAAGTGTCGCGCCGCATCTCCGCGGCGCTGCGCGGTTCGGACATGCTGGGTCGCATGGGCGGCGACGAATTCGTGCTGATCGGCCCCGGCCCGGCCCTGGCTGCGGGCGACGGCCCCCATGGCGTGCACGCGCCGCGCGGCGATGCCGAGGAAGCCGCCCGTTCCCTGGAAGAGCGCGCCACCGCCGCCACCGTGGGCCGCTACCAGCTCGGCGACGCAACCGTCCCGTACGAAGGCGCCAGCGTCGGCGTGGTGGCGCTGGACCCGCGCGGCCTGGACGCCGAAGCCGCCGTGCGCCTGGCCGACACCCGCATGTATGAAGTCAAGCGCGCGCGCAAGGCGGCGCGGGTCATACACTGACGGGCAAAAAAAGGACCCGGCGCATTGCCGGGTCCGGGTCGTCTGCAGCGTTCGGCCGGCTTACCTCACCTTGCCCTGCTTCCACGCATCGAGCAGCTTCTCATAGGCGATCGTCTCGCCCTTGGGCTTTTCGTTGGCCAGTTTCTTCCACGGCGCATGTTGGTCCGACAGCCACTTGCTGGGGTCGCTCTTGGGATTGAGCTTGGGCGCGCACTGCGCCATGCCGGCCCGCTCCAGCCGCGCCATGACCTGATCCATTTCATTGGCCAGGTTGTCCATGGCGGCCTGCGGGGTCTTTTCGCCGGTGACCGCGGTGGCGACGTTCTTCCACCACAACTGCGCCAGCTTGGGATAGTCAGGCACGTTGTTGCCGGTGGGCGTCCACGCCACGCGCGCCGGGCTGCGGTAGAACTCGATCAGGCCGCCGTAGTTCGCCGCGTTCTTGGTGAAGAACTCGCTGTTGATGTCGCTGTCGCGGATGAAGGTCAGGCCGGTGATGGACTTCTTCAGCGACACCGACTTGGACGTGACGAACTGCGCGTACAGCCAGGCCGCCGCCATCTTGTCCGGGTTGGTGGACTTGAAGAAGGTCCACGAGCCCACGTCCTGGTAGCCGTTCTGCATGCCGTCCTTCCAGTACGGGCCGTAGGGCGACGGGGCCATGCGCCACTTCGGCGTGCCATCATCGTTGACCACCGGCAGGCCCTTCTTGGTCATGTCGGCGGTGAAGGCCGTGTACCAGAAGATCTGCTGCGCGATCTGGCCCTGGGCGGGCACCGGGCCGGATTCCGAGAAGGTCATGCCCATGGCCTGCTGCGGCGCATACTTCTTCATCCAGTCCACGTACTTGGTCAGGGCATAGACCGCGGCCGGACTGTTGGTGGCGCCGCCGCGCGCCACCGACGCGCCGACCGGCGTGCACTTGTCGTCCGCCACGCGGATGCCCCACTCGTCCACCGGCATGCCGTTGGGTAGGCCCTTGTCGGCGGCGCCGGCCATGGACAGCCACGCGTCGGTGAAGCGCCAGCCCAGCGACGGGTCCTTCTTGCCGTAGTCCATGTGGCCATAGACCTTCTTGCCGTCCAGTTCCTTGACGTCGTTGGAGAAGAAGTCGGCGATGTCTTCATAGGCGGACCAATTGGTGGGCACGCCCAGCTCGTAGCCGTACTTGGCCTTGAACTTGTCCTTCAGGTCCTGCCGCGCGAACCAGTCGGCGCGGAACCAGTAGACGTTGGCGAACTGCTGGTCGGGCAGCTGGTAGAGCTTGCCGTCTGGCGCGGTGGTGAACTTGGTGCCGATGAAGTCCTTCAGGTCCAGGTTGGGATTGGTCCATTCCTTGCCCGCGCCGGCCATATAGTCGGACAGCGGCAGGATGGCGCCGTAGCGGTAGTGCGTGCCGATCAGGTCGGAATCCGAAATCCAGCCGTCGTAGATGGATTTGCCGGACTGCATCGAGGTCTGCAGCTTCTCGACCACGTCGCCTTCCTGGATCAGGTCGTGGTTGACCTTGATGCCGGTGATCTCCGAAAAAGCCTTGGCCAGCGTCTTGGACTCGTACTCGTGCGTGGTGATGGTTTCCGACACCACGCTGATCTCGTTCACTCCCTTGGCCTTGAGCTTGGCGGCGGCCTCGATGAACCATTTCATCTCGGCCATCTGCTGGTCCTTGGACAGCGATGAAGGTTGGAACTCCGAATCGACCCACTTCTTCGCTTCCGGTTCGCCAGCCCAGGCCGCCGAAGTCCCGATCAGGGCGATGGCGGCTGCCATGGCGTGCATGCGCAATTTCATGACCTGTCTCCTCGATAAGTCTTCCCCATCGTTTGCTGCGGACCGCTGGCCGGGGAAGACGCTGGCCGATAGTCCTTACCAACCGCTTGAATACGCGAAGGGTCTGACGCCCCTCTTCAGCCTTTCCTCATGACGAATGCCAGCAGCAGCATGGACGCGATGAAGCTGATCCAAACCGATGGCGGCTCGTTCAGCGAAAACCATTCCGCTGCCTTTTGGCCTAACCCCAGGAACGCCAGATTGAGCCAGGCCGCGGCCATCAGGCCGATGAACAGCCGATCGCCGCGCGTGGTGCGCAGGGGCAGGAAGCCCTTGCGCTCGGCCGTGGGCGATTTCAGTTCCCACACCGTCATGCCGACCAGCATCAGCACGATGCAGGAAAAGAACACGGCGACGGGAGTGGTCCATACCATCCAGCTGAACATGAGCGCGCTCTCCTTGCCTCTACACCCGGCCCATCGCGAAGCCCTTCGCGATGTAATGCCGCACGAACCAGATGACGATGCCGCCCGGCACGATGGTCAGCACGCCCGCCGCGGCCAGCACGCCCCAGTCCATGCCGGAAGCCGACACGGTGCGGGTCATGGTGGCGACGATGGGCTTGGCGTTGACCGAGGTCAGCGTGCGCGCCAGCAGCAGCTCCACCCAGCTGAACATGAAGCAGAAAAATGCCGCCACGCCCACGCCCGACTTGATCAGCGGCAGGAAGATCGTCAGGAAAAAGCGCGGGAAGGAATAGCCGTCGACATAGGCGGTCTCGTCGATCTCGCGCGGCACGCCGGACATGAAGCCCTCCAGGATCCAGACCGCCAGCGGCACGTTGAACACCAGGTGCGCAAGCGCCACGGCCAGGTGCGTGTCCATCAGGCCGAAGGAGCTATAGAGCTGGAAGAACGGCAGCAGGAACACCGCGGGCGGCGTCATGCGGTTGGTCAGCAGCCAGAAGAACACGTGCTTGTCGCCGATGAAGCGGTAGCGCGAAAAGGCGTAGGCCGCCGGCAGCGCCACGGCCAGGGAAATCACCGTGTTGATGACCACGTAGATCAGCGAATTGATGTAGCCGGAGTACCAGGCCGGGTCGGTGAAGATGGTGCGATAGTGCTCGAAGGTGAAGTCGCGCGGCCACAGCGTCAGGGTGCTGACGATCTCCGTGTTCGTCTTGAACGACATGTTCAGCATCCAGTACAGCGGCAGGATGGCGAAGATCAGGTACAGGGTCAGGAAGACGCCGCGCCAGCGGGAATTTTTCTCACGCATTTGCGCGCTCCTCGTCAAAGCCGCCAGTGGTTCCGGCGCGCTGCATCCAGTTGTAGAGGATGAAGCACAAGAGCAGGATGATCAGGAAATAGATGATGGAGAACGCGGCCGCCGGCCCCAGGTCGAACTGGCCCACCGCCTTCTGCGTCAGGTACTGCGACAGGAAGGTGGTGGCGTTGCCCGGCCCGCCGCCCGTCAGTACGAAGGGCTCGGTGTAGATCATGAAGCTGTCCATGAAGCGCAGCAGCACCGCGATCATGAGTACGCCGCGCATCTTGGGCAGCTGGATGTAGCGGAACACCGCCAGGCGCGAGGCGCCGTCGATGCGCGCGGCCTGGTAATAGGCGTCCGGTATGGCGCGCAAGCCCGCGTAGCACAGCAGCGCCACCAGCGGCGTCCAGTGCCATACGTCCATGATCAGCACCGTGACCCAGGCGTCGAAGTCGTTGCCGGTGTAGTTGTAGTCCACGCCCAACCACGACAGCGTGGCGCCCAGGAGGCCGATGTCGGTGCGCCCGAACACCTGCCAGATGGTGCCCACCACGTTCCAGGGGATCAGCAGCGACAGCGCGATGATCACCAGCACGGCGGAAGCGCGCCAGCCGCTGGCGGGCATGGACAGGGCCAGCAGTATGCCCAGCGGGATCTCGATGGCCAGCACGGCCAGAGAAAAGCCGATCTGGCGGAACAGCGCGCCATGCAGTTCTTCATCCTGCAGCACGGCGGCGTACCACTCGGTGCCGACGAAGACGCGGCGCTCGGGCGAGATGATGTCCTGCACCGAATAGTTGACGATGGTCATCAGCGGCAGGATGGCCGAGAACGCCACGCACAGCACCACGGGCAGGACCAGGAACCAGGCCCGGTGATCTATGGGTTTCATCGGATCAGCTCCTCGTCGCGGTAAAAGCAGGTGTGCGGATTCAGCACCGACAGCCAGACCGTGCCGCCGGCCGCGGCCGGGACGATGTTGCTGGCCAGCCGGGCGCGCACCGGCGCGCCCTCGAAGTCCGCTACCAGCAGCGTGTAGGTGCCCACGTCCTGCACCCGCTCCACGCGCATGGCCACGGCGCCGGGCGCGCCCGGCTCGGTGATGCGCAAGTATTCCGGCCGCACGCCCAGCTTCACGGGACCCGCGCCGTCCAGCTTTGCCGCCATCTCCGCCGGCAGCCCGGCGACGCGGCTCTTGCCCACTTCCAACCCGCCGTCGCGCCATTGCGCCGGCAGGAAGTTCATGCCCGGCGAGCCGATGAAATGGCCCACGAAGGTATGCGCCGGCCGCTGGAACAAGTCATCCGCGGTCCCGACCTGCACCGCCCTGCCGCGCGCCATCACCATGACCTCGTCGGCAAAGGTCAGCGCCTCGGTCTGGTCGTGCGTCACGTAGATCAGCGTCAGCTTGAACTCGTGGTGGATTTCCTTGAGCTTGCGCCGCAACTCCCATTTGAGCTGCGGGTCGATCACGGTCAGCGGCTCGTCGAACAGGATGGCCGACACGTCGCTGCGCACCAGCCCGCGCCCCAGCGAAATCTTCTGCTTGGCGTCGGCCGTCAGGCCGCTGGCGCGCCGGTCCAGCACATGCGACATCTCCAGCATCTCGGCGATGCGCCCGACGCGCTCGCCGATGAGCTTGGGCGCCATGCCGCGGTTGCGCAGCGGAAACGCCAGGTTCTCGGCCACGGTCATGGTGTCGTACACCACCGGAAACTGGAATACCTGGGCGATGTTGCGCGCCTGCGGGGTCTTGTCCGTGACGTCCTGGCCGTCGAACAGGATGCGCCCGTGCGACGGCCGCAGCAGGCCCGACACGCAATTGAGCAGCGAGGTCTTGCCGCAACCGGACGGCCCCAGCAAGGCGTAGGCCCCGCCGTCCTTGAAGGTGAAGGAAAGCGGCAGCAGCGCATAGTCCTCGTCGGTCTTGGGGTCTGCAACGTAGGAATGGGACAGGTCCAGCTCGATCTGCGCCATCAGGCCGCCTCCCCCGCGCCCGCCGGCTGCCGCGGCGCCGCCAGCAGCGCGCCGCCCGCGCCGAAGGCATAGGTTTGCGCCGGGTCGAAATAGAACTGCACGCGGTGGTCCAGCGTATAGCGGTGGACCCCGGGCAATTGCGCCACCACGTCGCCCGCCTCCGTCTGGGCGTGCACGAAGGTGTCGGACCCGGAGATCTCGGCCAGCTTCACCACCCCGGGCAGCACGATGTGGCCAGGCCGCGGCTCGACATCGAGGGCGCCGGCGCGCAGGCCGGCGGTAATCTCCGTATCGGCGCCTTGCGGCAGCGCCCGTTCCACCGCCAGGTCTCCGTGCAGCACGAAGCCGGACGCCGTGCGGCGCGCGGCAAACAGATTCATGGGCGGATCGCTGAAGGCGCGGGCCACGCGGATGGAATTGGGGCGGTGAAAGACCTCGGCCGTGGGACCGTATTGCAGCAGTTCGCCCGCGTCCAGCACCGCGGTGTGGCCGCCCAGCAACAGGGCCTCGCCCGGCTCGGTAGTGGCATAGACCACCGTGGAGCGTCCTTCGGCGAACAACTCGGAAAGTTCGTCGCGCAGTTCTTCGCGCAGCTTGTAGTCCAGGTTCACCAGGGGCTCGTCCAGCAGGATGAGCGGCGCGTCCTTGGCCAGCGCCCGGGCCAGCGCCACCCGCTGCTGCTGCCCGCCGGACAGCTCCGAGGGATAGCGTTCCAGCAGATGATCGATGTGCAGCCGCGCCGCCATGGCGCGGACTTTTTCGCCGATGTCCGCCGCCCCGCGCAGCTTGAGCGGCGAAGCGATGTTGTCGTAGACCGACATGGAGGGGTAATTGATGAACTGCTGGTAGACCATGGCGACATTGCGCTGGCGCACTGGCACGCCGGTCACATCGGCGCCGTCGACCAGCACGCGGCCTTCGGTGGGCCGGTCCAGCCCGGCCATGATGCGCATCAGCGAAGTCTTGCCCGCCAGGGTGGCCCCCAGCAATACCGTCATGGCGCCCTCGACGGGGGCCAGGCTCATGGGATACAGGTGCGTCTGCGAGCCGGCCCGCAAACCTACCCTGTCCAAGTTCAGCTGCATCTGGTCTCCTCTACCTACTTATACGTCCCTGTTTTTTACGGCGGACTTCGGTATTCGGTACAGCGGCTCGGCCTGCATTCAAGCGAACAGCAGGATGAGCATACTCTTTCAGATAGCTTTCGTTTATTGTGCGTTTTACTCAAGAAGCGAACAAAAAACAATCTTGCGGCGCGGCATTATTTTTCGCTTTTGTTGTTTTACTATACGAACATGACACTGAACCCCAGACAGAGCGCCTTGATCGAAATGGTGCGGGCCCAAGGCTCGGCCTCGATCGAGGAGCTCGCCAAACGCTTTGACGTCACGCTGCAGACGGTGCGGCGCGACGTCAATATTCTTTCCGAAGCGGGCCTGCTGTCGCGCTTTCACGGCGGCGTGCGCATCGAAGCGTCCACCATCGAGAACATCGCCTACCGCAAGCGCCAGGGCCTGCACGCCGCCGGCAAGCAGCGCATCGCCGAGGCCGTGGCGCGCGCCGTGCCCGACGGCTGTTCGCTGATCCTGAACATCGGCACCACCACCGAAGCGATTGCGCGCGCCCTGCTGCGCCATCGCGGCCTGCGCGTCATCACCAACAACCTGCACGTCGCCGACATCCTCTCGGACAACCCGGATTGCGAAGTCATCGTGGCCGGCGGCGTGGTGCGTTCGCGCGACCGCGGCATCGTCGGCGAAGCCACCATGGACTTCATCCGCCAGTTCAAGGTCGACATCGGCCTGATCGGCATCTCCGGCATCGAGGCCGACGGCACGCTGCGCGATTACGACTTCCGCGAAGTGCGCGTGGCGCGGACCATCATCGAACAGTCCCGCGAAGTCTGGCTTGCCGCCGACAGCAGCAAATTCAAGCGCCAGGCCATGGTGGAACTGGCGCACATCTCGCAAATCGACCGCTTCTTCACCGACGCGCATCCGCAAGAGCCGCTGGCGCAAGTCCTGCTGGACGCGGGCGTGCGCTGCGACGTCGCGGCCGCCCCGAATACCTTGAAGCAAACACCTTGAATCCCATGAACCAACCGCTAGCCTCCGTCGCCCCGCCCGACCGCAACCGCCTCCTGAACACGCTGGACAACACGCACTCCTGGGACGTGATCGTCATTGGCGGCGGCGCCACCGGCCTGGGCACGGCCGTCGATGCCGCCTCGCGCGGCTATCGCACCCTGCTGATCGAAGGCGCGGACTTCGCCAAGGGCACGTCCAGCAAGGCCACCAAGCTGGTGCACGGCGGCGTCCGCTATCTAGCGCAGGGCAACGTCAGCCTGGTGCGCGAAGCGCTGCACGAACGCGGCCTGCTCAACCGCAACGCGCCGCACCTGGTGTGGCCGCTGGGATTCGTGGTGCCGGCCTACAACCTGTTCGACCAGCCCTTCTACGGCATCGGCCTGAAGATGTACGACATGCTGGCCGGCAAGCTGAACCTGGCGCCCAGCCGCTGGCTGTCGCGCCGCGACACGCTGGCCAACGCGCCGACGCTGGCCGAGAACGTGCAGGGCAAGAATCTCAAAGGCGGCGTGCTGTATTACGACGGCCAGTTCGACGATGCGCGCCTGGCGGTGAGCCTGATGCGCACGCTGTTCGACCTGGGCGGCACCGCGGTGAACTACATGCGCGCCACCGGCCTGACCATGACGGGCGGCAAGGTCGACGGCGTTACCGTGCAGGATGCGATCGGCGGCGCCAGCTTCACGCTGCGCGCGCGCTGCGTGGTCAACGCCACCGGCGTATGGGTGGACGCGGTGCGGCGCATGGAAGACAAGAACGCGCAGACCATGGTCGCGCCCAGCCAGGGCGTGCACCTGACCTTGCCGCAGGATTTCCTGCCGGGCAAGCGCGCCATCCTGATTCCCAAGACCGACGACGGCCGCGTGCTGTTCGTGGTGCCATGGAATGGCCACACCATCGTCGGCACCACCGATACGCCGCGCGACGATCTGCCGCTGGATCCGCAAGCGGGCGCGCAGGACGTGGATTTCATCCTGAGCACCGCGGCGCGCTATCTCAGCCGCAAGCCTACGCGCGACGACGTCACCAGCGTCTGGGCCGGACTGCGTCCGCTGGTCAAGGCCACCGGCGAAGCCTCCACCAAGTCCTTGTCGCGCGAGCACACCATCCTGGTATCCAAGGCCGGGCTGGTAACCGTCACCGGCGGCAAGTGGACCACCTACCGCCGCATGGCGCAGGACGTGGTCGACACGGCCATCCAGCATCAGCTACTGACGCAGGCCACCTGCCGCACCGAATCGCTGCCGCTGCATGGCGCTGCGGGCCTGGCTCCGTCGCAGGAACATGCCGGCACGCCGGACAGCTACTACGGCAGCGACCTGCCGGCTTTGAAGGCGCTGCCCGGCGCCGACCGCATGCTGGTCAAGAGCAGTGGCTTGTCGGAAGCGCACGTGCGTTTCGCTGCGCGGTACGAACTGGCGCGCAGCGCCGAGGATGTGCTGGCGCGACGCAACCGCGCCTTGTTCCTGGACAGCGAGGCCGCGATGCTGGCGGCGCCCGAAGTGGCGCGCATCCTGGCCGAAGAGCTGGGGCATGATGCCGCGTGGCAGCAGCGCACGCTGCAGGAATTGGCGTTGGTGGCGGCGAATTACCGCTTGAAGTGACCCGCCGCCCGACTTGCGCAACCCGCCGGCGGTGCTGGCGGGGTCTGTGCTACGGAACCCTTAGCGGGCTCTTCGCGATCATCGATTCGAATGTGCGCAACAGCGCCGGGTCGCATTTGGCGCCGGCTTCCTGGTGCAGGATGCGCATGATCTCCGCGTGCGTGCGCGCGGGGTGATAGGGACGCGCATCGCCCAGGGCATCGTAGGAATCGGCCAGGGAAATGATGCGCGAATGCAGCGGGATGTTCTCGCCGCGCAGGCCTGCGGGATAGCCTGATCCGTCAAAATGCTCGTGGTGATGGCGCACCGCCCGCGCGATCAGCTCGCGTTGCGGGATGTCGCTGTGCATGATGATGTCGGCGCCCACCGCGGCGTGCGCCTTCATGATTGCCCAATCATCCGGGTCCAGCCGCTTGGGCGAATACAGCACTCGGTCCGGCGTGCCGATCTTGCCGATATCATGCAGGCGGGCAGCGACCGCGACCACCTCCTGCTCGGTTTCCCGCAGGCCGCAGGCCCGGGCCAGCGCCACGCTCAGCGCAACAACTCTTTCAGAATGGCGGCCGGTGGCCGGGTCGCGCGCCCGCATGGCGGCAAACAAGGCCGCCACGCAGGAGCCTGCTGGATATTCGGGTACGTCTGGAGGCATCGGTCATCGCGCGCAAGTGGGTCGTGCCGCATTGCGCTGTAGCAAAAGGTCGCGATTCTGACACATTGCGCAGCAATCCTTGCCGATCAGATGCCGCGCCCCGGGGCAAAGCAGTGCCGGTCCCGTCCCGCGCATGCCGCGGGATCCGGGTCCGGCACGCCAGGACTCAATCCTTCAACCGGTCCAGCAGCGCCTGCGCCACACCCACGGAAGACGCTGGATTCTGGCCCGTGACCAGCAGGCCGTCGCCGACCACGTGCGGCTGCCAGTCCGGGCCGCTGGTGTACTGCCCGCCCAACTGCTTCAGTTCATCCTCGACCAGGAAGGGCACCACGTCGCTCAATTGCACAGCCGCCTCTTCGGCATTGGAAAAGCCGGTGACCTGCCTGCCCTGCACCAGCGGCTTGCCGTCGGCCGTCTTGGCGTGGCGCAGCACGCCGGGCGCATGGCAGACGGCCGCGACGGGCTTGCCCGCCGCCAGCATGGTTTCGATCAGCGCAACCGAATTGGAATCTTCCGCCAGGTCCCACAAGGGGCCGTGGCCCCCGGGGTAGAACACGGCGTCGTAGTCGGCCGCCTGCACCTGCGCCAGCCGCAAGGTGGCGGCCAGTTGCCGCTGCGCGTCCGCATCCTGGCGAAAGCGCCGCGTGTCGTCGGTCTGGGCGTCGGGGTCGTCGCTCTTGGGGTCCAGCGGCGGCTGGCCGCCCGCGGGCGAAGCCAGCGTGACCTTGGCGCCGGCGTCGACGAAGGCGTAGTACGGCGCAGCGAACTCCTCCAGCCAGAAGCCGGTCTTGCGGCCGGTGTTGCCCAGCGTGTCGTGGGAAGTCAGCACGATCAGGATGTTCATGTGGCGCTCCTTTCGTCCGGGCCGACGCGCACGATGCGCTTGCCGGCGTTTTCACCCCTGAGCAGCCCGATCAGGCCGCGCGGCGCGTTCTCCAGCCCATCGACCACATCCTCGCGGTACTTGATGCGGCCTTGCTTGATCAAGTCTTCCATCGCCTCGCGGAATTCGCCGTAGCGGTGCGCGTATTCGTTGAAGATGATGAAGCCCTGCATCTTGAGGCGCTTGGTGAGGATGGTGCGCATCAGCAGGCCCAGGCGGTCCGGCCCTTGCGGCTGGCTGGTGGCGTTGTAGGCCGAAATCAGGCCGCAGACCGGTATCCGCGCGCGCGGGTTCAAGAGCGGCAGCACCGCGTCGAAGACCGCGCCGCCGACGTTCTCGAAATACACGTCGATGCCCTGCGGCACGGCGCGCGCCAGGCGGCCCGGCAGATCGGGCGCCTTGTGGTCCAGGCAGTCGTCAAAGCCCAGTTCCTGGACCACGTAGCGGCACTTGTCCGCGCCGCCCGCGATGCCGATCACCTTGCAGCCATGGATCTTGGCGATCTGGCCGACCACCGCCCCGACCGCGCCGCTGGCCGCGGCCACCACCACGGTTTCGCCCGCCTTGGGCTGGCCGATGTCCAGCAAGCCCATGTAGCCGGTGAACCCAGGCATGCCCAGCACGCCCAGCGAGTAGGACGGATGTTCGGGATTGGGCCCCAGCCGCAGCAGGCCGGCGCCATCCGACAAGGCGTAATCCTGCCAGCCGGATTGCGCCAGCACCCACTCCCCCGCACGGTAGTCGGGATGATTCGAGGCTTCGACCCGCGTGACCGTGCCGCCGACCATGACGGCGCCGACCTGCACCGGTTCGGCATAGGACGGCGCGTCGCTCATGCGGCCGCGCATATAGGGATCGAGCGACAGGCACACGGTGCGCAGCAGCACCTGGCCGGGGCCGGGTTGCGGCACCTCGCCGGTTTCCAGGCGGAAATCGCTGTCCGCCGGCTCGCCCTGCGGGCGTGCGGCGAGCACGATGCGGCGGTTGATGGAAGACGATTGCGGCATGACGGTCCAGCCTCCTGCAAGTAAGCCGCCCGGGCCTGGCGCACACGACCCGGGTGGCGGGATGGGGTACCGATCCATTACACCATCGAAGCCCGCGCATCCGGCGCGTAACCCTGAAGAGCGCCCCTCTTTTAATTAATTAATAATTTAATTAACATACGCCGCATGCGTTCCGCTCCCTCTGCCCCCTCCCGCCGGCCCGGCCGTCCGCCGCGTCCCGACAATGCCGCCGCCCGCGCCAACCTGCTGGACACCGCCACCGGCCTGTTCGCGGCCCAGGGCGTCGCCGCCACCACGCTCACGCACATCGCGCAACGCGCCGGCGTCACCACGGCGATGGTGCATTACTACTTCAAGAGCCGCGACCAGCTGATCGACGCGGTGGTGCAAGAGCGGATCGTGCCGGTCATCGGCTACGTCTGGTCGCCGCTGCCGCAGGCGCAGACACCCGCGTCCGACCCCGCCGCAGCCGCGCGCGCCTTCATCGCGGAGGTCGTGGGCCGGCTGGTGCAGAGCGCTGTCGAACGGCCCTGGCTGCCGGCCCTGTGGCTGCACGAGGTCGTGAATGAAGGCGGTCAGCTGCGCGAACGCGTGCTGCGCCATCTGCCCGCCGAACGCCTGCAGGCCTTCATCGGCCTCATCACCGAATGCCAGCTTGCGGGCACCATCACCCCCGGCGTGGAGCCGCGGCTGGTCTTTCTTTCCGTCCTGGGACTGACCCTGCTGCCGCTGGCCACCTCCGGCCTGTGGCAGCGCGTCCTGCAGGACGCCGCGCAACCGCAAGCCATAGACACCCGCGCGATCGCGGCCCACGCCATCGCCATGCTCACCGGCGGCCTGTTCTCGCCGTCCGCCCCGACTCCCGCCATTCCAGGACGCTGACCATGCGCATCCCTCCCGTCTTGCGCCGCCCCCTGCCCGCCTCGGCGCTGGCCTTGCTTGCCCTGGGCGGCTGCGGCAAGGACAGCGGCGCCTTCTTCCAGGGCTACGCCGAAGGCGAATATGTCTACGTGGCGTCGTCCGAGGCCGGCCGGCTGGCCGAGCTGCCGGTGCGGCGCGGCCAACAGGTCGAGGCCGACGCGCCGCTCTTCGCGCTGGAGGCCACGCGCGAAACCGCGGCGCGTGACCAGGCCAGCGCGCAGCTGGCCGCCGCCGTGGCCCAGGAAGAAGACATCGCCACCGGCAAGCGTCCGCCCGAAGTGGACGTCAGCCGCGCCCAGCTGGCGCAGGCCGAGGCGGCCAGCCGCCGCTCGGCGGCGCAACTGCGGCGCGATACCGACCAGTTCCGCATCGGCGGCATCGCGCGCGCGCAGCTGGACGACAGCCGCGAACAGGCGCAATCGGATGCGGCGCGGGTGCGCGAATTGCAGGCCCAGCTGGAAGTGGCCCGCCTGCCCGGCCGCGACGACCAGCGGCGCGCCCAGGCCGCCCAGGTCGACGCGGCCCGCGCCGCGCTGGCCCAGGCGGAATGGACATTGGCGCAGAAGCGCCTGGCGGCGCCGGCCGCCGGGCTGGTGTTCGACACGCTCTACCGCGTGGGCGAATGGGTGCCTGCTGGCAGTCCGGTGGTGAGCCTGCTGCCGCCGGGCAATATCAAGGTGCGCTTCTTCGTTCCGGAAACGGCGCTGGGCGCGCTGAAGGTGGGGCAACAGGCGACGGTGCGCTGCGACGGCTGCGGCGATCCCATCCCTGTCCGCATCGATTACATATCGGCTCAGGCCGAATACACGCCGCCGGTGATCTACAGCCGCGAAAGCCGCAGCAAACTGGTCTACATGGTACAGGCGCGGCCAGCGCCCGAAGCCGCCACGCGACTGCACCCGGGGCAGCCGGTGGAGGCGGTGCTGCAATGAGCGCGCCCGCCGCCACGCAGGAAGCGTCCGCCGGCCAGTACGTCATCGACGTGCACGGGCTGAACAAACGCTTTGGCAACAAGCACGTCGTCAACGACGTGTCGCTGCAGGTGCGCGAAGGCGAGATCTTCGGCTTCCTCGGCCCCAACGGCAGCGGCAAGACCACCTGCATCCGCCTGATGTGCGGCCTCTTGACGCCGGACTCGGGCAGCGGCACCTGCCTGGGCTACGACATCCTGCGCGACAGCGCGCAGATCAAGCGGCACGTCGGCTACATGACGCAGAAGTTCTCGTACTGGGACGACCTGACCATCCGCGAGAACCTGGACTTCGTGGCGCGCATGTACGGCATGCCCGAGCGCAAGGCAACGGTGGAGCGCGCGCTGGAAGACCTGGGCCTGCAAAGCCGCGCCAAGCAATTGACGGGTTCCTTGTCCGGCGGCTGGAAGCAGCGCCTGGCATTGGCGGCCTGCCTGCTGCACCAGCCCAAGCTGCTGCTGCTGGACGAACCCACGGCGGGCGTGGACCCGACCGCGCGGCGCGACTTCTGGGAGCAACTGCATGAGCTGGCGGCGCGCGGCATCTCGGTGCTGGTCAGCACGCACTACATGGACGAAGCCGAGCGCTGCCACAAGCTCGCCTACATTTCCTACGGCCGCCTGCTGACGCAGGGCACGGCCGAGGACGTCATCGCCGAGCAGCACCTGACCACCTGGGCCATCCATGGGCACAACCTGGTGCCGCTGGCGCAGCGCCTGCGCGACGCGCCGGGCGTGGACCAGACCGTGGCCTTCGGTTCCGCGCTGCACATCAGCGGCCGCGACGCGGCCTTGCTGGAACGCACGCTCAGGGACGCCATCGCCGGCCAGGACCTGAGCCTGGAGCCCATCGACACCAGCCTGGAGGACGTCTTCATCTATCTGATGAAGCGCTCCACCGACAACTTCGCGAGCCCGCCATGATGCGCCATCTGCAAGGCTTTTCCTGGTCGCGCTGGTGGAGCATGGTGCTCAAGGAGTTCCTGCAGCTGCGCCGCGACCGCATCACCTTCGGCATGATCGTGGGCCTGCCCATCATGCAGCTGGCGCTGTTCGGCTACGCCATCAACACGAACCCGAAGCAGATGCCCACCGCGGTCATCACCGCGGACCACAGTCCGTTCACGCGCAGCTTCGTCGCGGCGATGAAATCGTCGGACTACTTTCACATCATCGAGGAACTGGACAACGAAGAAGCCGGACGCACGGCGCTGGCCCAGGGCCGCGTGCTGTTCGTCCTGACCATCCCGCCGGACTTCAGCCGCAAGCTGCTGCGCGGCGAACGCCCCGCGCTGCTGATCGAGGCCGACGCCACCGATCCCATGGCGACCGGATTGGCCATAGGCGCGGCCACGCAGTTGTCGCAGGCCGTGGCGCAGAAGGACTTGACCGGACCGCTGGCCAGCCTGGCGGGCGGCCAGCCGCCCTTCGACGTGCTGGTGCACCAGCTCTACAACGAAGAGCAGATCTCGCAATACAACACGGTGCCGGGCCTGATGGGCGTGATCCTGACCATGACCCTGGTGATGATGACCGGCCTGGCCATGACGCGCGAACGCGAACGCGGCACGATGGAAAACCTGCTGGCGATGCCGGTACGGCCCCTCGAAGTGATGACGGGCAAGATCGTGCCGTACATCGCGATAGGCCTGATCCAGTCCAGCATCATCCTGCTGGCCGCGCACTTTGTTTTCCACGTGCCGTTCCTTGGGTCGCTGCTGGCCGTGTACCTGTCGGCGCTGGTGTTCGTGGCCGCCAACCTGACGGTGGGCATCACCCTGTCGTCGTTGGCGCAGAACCAGTTGCAGGCCATGCAGCTGACCATGTTCTATTTCCTGCCCAACATGCTGCTGTCCGGTTTCATGTTCCCGTTCCAGGGCATGCCGATGTGGGCGCAGTACCTGGGCAACCTGCTGCCGCTGACGCATTTCAACCGCCTGATCCGCGGCATCCTGCTCAAAGGCAACGGCTGGTGGGACTTGTGGCCCAGCATCTGGCCGCTGCTGGTGTTTACCGTGGTCGTCATGACCGCCGCCGTGAAGTTCTACCGCCGCACCCTGGATTGAACCGCCATGTCCCGCTCCACGCCTTTGCCCCTCCCGCCCACTGCGCCGCCGCGCCCGGTCGCGCTGGTCCTGTGCGCGCTGCTCGCGGGCTGCGCCGTGGGGCCGGACTTCGAGCGCCCGGCGCCGCCGCAGGTCGACGCCTATGCCGCGCCCCGCGATGCTTCTGCGCCCATCGGCGCGCAACGCCTGCAAGAAGGCGCCGACATCCCTGCGCAATGGTGGCAGCTGTTCCGCTCCGAAGCGCTCGACCAGCTGGTGCGGCAGGCCCTGCGGGCCAGTCCCACGTTGGAGCAGGCGCGCGCCCGCTTGCGTCAGGCAAACGAAGACCTGAACGCCGAAACCGGCGGCCGCATGCTGCCCCAGGTCAATGGCAACCTGTCGGCAACGCGGCAGAAGGTGGACCCCGCGGCCTTCGGCGTGCCGGTGGCCGAACAGCCCCCGCCCTTCACGCTCTACAACGCGTCCATCGACGTGTCCTACACTCTGGACGTATTCGGCGGCAACCGCCGCGCGCTGGAAGGCCTGGGCGCGCAGGCGGACTACCAGGCGCATGAGCTGCAGGCCGCGCGCATGTCGTTGGCCGCCAACGTGGTCACCGCCGCCATCCGCCAGGCCGACCTGAGCGAACGCCTGACCGACACGCGGGCGCTGCTTGCGGCGCAGGAGCGGCAGCAGGACATCATGCGCCAGCGCCAACAGGCGGGCGGCGTGTCCGAGGCCGACCTGCGCAATCAGGAGCTGCTGGTCGCGCAGACCCGGGCCACGCTGCCGCCGCTGGAATACCAACTGGCGCAGGCCACGCATCAACTGGCCGCTTACCTGGGCCTGGCGCCGGCCGAACTGCGATCCGCGCCCCTGCGGCTGGCCGACCTGACGCTGCCCGCCGACGTGCCCACCGGCGTGCCGTCGGCGCTGACCCGCCAGCGGCCCGACATCCTGGCCGCGGAGGCGCTCTGGCATCAGGCCTCGGCCAATGTCGGCGTGGCCGTCGCCAACCAGTATCCCCAGTTCACCCTGACCGCCAGCTTCGGCTCGCAACGCACCCGCGTGGGCGACCTGTCCAATGGCCTGAACGTCTGGAGCCTGGGCCTGGGACTGGTCCAGCCGCTGTTCCACGGCGGCGAGCTGCGCGCGCGCACGCGCTCGGCCGAGGCCGCCTACGATGCGGCCGCGGCCGGCTACCGTCAAACAGTGTTGGAGGGCTTCCGGCAGGTCGCCGACGCCTTGCGCGCCGTACAGACCGACGGCGACGCCTACCTGGCCAGCGACGAGGCATGGCGCCGCGCAGATGAAGCCGAACGCATCGCGCAAGGCCGCCACCAGGCCGGCGGCATCAGCCACCTGAGCCTGCTGGACAGCCAGCGCCAACTGTTGCAGACACGCATTGCGCGCACCGCGGCGGACGCGGCGCGCCACGCCGACACCGCTGCCTTGCTGCAGGCGCTGGGCGGCGGCTGGTGGAACGAAACGCCCGCCGACGCACCATAACGGTGCTGCGACACGCCTCCCGTAACCATGCCCGAGAATTCGGGTCATAAAGTGGCGTTGTGCGAGGTTTAGGAAATCGCTGTATCCGATGCATCATGCATGCGCCCATGCTGCACAGATCACAACGATTCATGAATGACCTACTAGACCTGATCGTCTTCTCGCCCGATCCCGGCGTGCGCGCGCACCGCGGCGCCGCGCTGACGGAAATGGGTTTCTCGCCCCGGCTGTGCGAAGACTCCAACAGCCTGTTCCGCCTGTTTCAGGCCCGCCGCACCCCTTTGCTGGTGATGGAAACCGAACTTTCCGATCTCTGCATGGCCGTGGCCGGCCTGCGCGCCCTGGACACCACCGCGGGCATCGTCGCCATATCCAACTTCGACTCCCCTGAAAGCCGCATACTCGGGCTGCATTGCGGCGCCGACGTCTGCCTGCCGCCAGACGCGGGCGCAACGGAAATCGCCGCCGCGCTGCAGGCGCTGGTGCGGCGCATACCCACGGCCGGCCGGCGCGCCGCAGATTCCGAGCCGCGCCCGGCGCAACCGGCGCCGGCAGGCGAAGCGATGGCCAAATGGCAATTCCACGACGCGGCCTGGACGCTGGTCAGCCCGCAAGGCAAACGCCTGGCCCTGACGCTGGCCGAGCGTGAATTCCTGCTCAAGCTGACGGCTTCCGCCGACAAGCGCCTGCCGCGCGCCGACGCAGCCATCACGGACTCGCATGGCGGCCACGAATCGATGCGCCGCACCGACGTGCTGGTCAGCCGCCTGCGCCGCAAGGCCCAGGACCTGAACCTGGAGCTCCCGATCCGCACCGTCTGGGGCTGGGGTTACGCCTTTACCGGAGAAATCTGAGGCGGCTGGCCGCGATCGGCGCACGCGCCGCCGCGGCGCTGCGCGGCGGGCGTATCATGCGGCGTACGAGGCCGACTCCCGGCCTGCGCCCGCCACATCCCGATCTACACGCCCCGACATGGAAGTCTTCGAACGCCTGCAAGCCCTGCTTGCCCAGAACCAGGTCCGCTACCGCCTGATTGAACATGCCGCAGCCGGCCGCTCCGTCGAAGTCGCGGCGATCCGCGGCACCGAGGTCAGCCAGGGCGCCAAGGCGCTGGTCTGCCGCGTCAAGATATCCTCCAACCAGCGCCGCAATGTGCTGGCCGTGTTCCCGGCCGACAAGCAGGCCGACCTGGACGCAATCGCCCGCGCGGCCGGCGGCAAAAAGGCGTCGCTGGCGTCGCAGGACCTGGCGCGCGAACTCACCGGCTGCGAGATCGGCGCCATCCCTCCCTTCACTTTCAATCCCGACCTGCACCTGCTGGTGGATCCCAGCCTGCGCCAGCGCCACGATGAAATCGTGTTCAACGCCGGCCGCCTGGACGCCTCCATCCTCCTGAACACGGAAGATTACTTCCGGCTGGCCGCGCCCGACGAGGCGCCGCTGATCAAGGCCTGACTCCGGGCCGCGCCACGAGGCTGCCGTGTTCCGTTCCTCGCTGAAACATGCCGCGCGCAACACCAACATGCGTTGGCTGATGAGCCTGGCGCACATGGAGCCTTCGCCCGTCAGCCGCTGGGTGGCGCTGCGTGCCGCCCTGGCCATCGGCTTGCCTTCGGCGGTCGGACTCGCGCTGGACCAGAGCGCGGCGGCGGCCTTGGTCGCGCTGGGCGCGCTGCCCGCCATCACCGGCGACAATGGCGGCCCTTACCGCAACCGCGCGCTGTCCATCGGCGCCACCGTGTTCGGCGGCGCGTTTGGGTACTTCCTCGGCACGATGATTGCCGGACACGGGCTATGGACCTCCGCGGCCATGACGCTGCTGGTGCTGGCGGCCAGCCTGGTCGGCACCTTCAACAACATCGCCGCCGTTTCCACGCTGCAATTCGCCACCTACGTCATCGTTGGCGCCAGCCTGACTTCCAACCTGCCGTCCTGGCTGCCTTCCGTGCTGGTGGGAGCCGGCGGCCTGTTCGGGCTGGCGCTGACGCTGACGGGCTGGGTGGTCAACCCGATAGCGCCCGAACGCGCCGCCGTCGCCATGGCCTACCGCAAGCTGGCCGCCATGTTCGCCGCCATCGGCACCTCGCACACCATGAGCGCGCGGCGCGACATGGAAGCGGCCATGACCACCGCCTACGACACCGTGCTGGCTGCCCGCCGCGGCGCGGCCGGCCCCTCCCCCCGGCTGGCGCGGCTGGCGGCGCAGCTGCAAGCCTGTACGCCGCTGACCAATACCGCGCTGGAGCTGGCCCGCGCCGGCCGGGTGCTGCCGCACGATTGCGCACGCGTCATGAACCGGTTGGCCGACCGCGTCGAGAACGATGCGACGCCGGACCCGCGCGAGGACATCGCGGCCTTGCGGCAGGCGGACATGGCACCCTTGGCCGACGCGCTGGCCCAGGTGCAGCCCCTGCTGGACGGCGCCACGCTATCCGAGGCCGACGCCTTTGCCGGCCTGCCCCCCCGCGCGGCCGCGCACGCCCTGGCGCGTGCTGGCGCGCACCTACCGGCCGGGGCCGACCACCTTGCGCTATCTGGTGCGGCTGGGGCTGTGCCTGATCGCCGCCGAGGCCGTGTCCATGGCGTTCTCGCTGCCGCGCTCCTACTGGGTGCCGCTGATCGTGGTGGTGGTGTTCAAACCCAACTTCGGCTCGGTGTTCGCGCGGGCGCTGCAAAGCTGCGCGGGCAGCGTGGTCGGCGTGGCGATCAGCGCGACCGTGCTGGCGCTGGACCGCAACGGCATCGTCAGCCTGCTCACGGTGGCCGGGCTGGCGTCCCTGCTGCCCTGGTCGGTGCGGCGCAACTACGGCTTGTTCTCGGCCATCCTGCTGCCCATCCTGATGCTGCTGATCGGCGCGCTGCAACCAGGCAGCTGGCCCATCGCGCTGGCGCGCCTGATCGACGTGGCCGTGGCCGCGGGCATCGTGCTGCTGGTGGGCTACCTGCCGTGGATACGGATCGAGCGCAGCAACCTGGACCACACCGTCGCCGCCGCCATGGACACGCTGGCCGCCTACCTGAACACCGTGTTCCAGGCCGATCCCACCAGCCGCCACGACCTGCGCGCCAGCGCCTACGCGCGCCTGTCCGACCTGCGCATCGCCTTGCAGCGCGGGCTGTCGGAACCGCGCCTGGTCAGCCGCCGCGCGCTGGCCTGGTGGCCGGTGGAGGTCGCGCTGGAGCGCGTGGCCAATGCCATTTCCGACACCGCCTGGTCGCTGCCCGCCGACCAGCCGGCGCCCAGCGCCGCAGAGCTGGCACAACTGGCGGCCAGCCTGCACCAGATGAGCGCCGCTGTTGCGCAAGGCGCGACCATGCCGGCCGCCGCCATCGCGTCGCCCGCGCCGGCGCTGCGCGACGTGGCCGCCCAGATCGAAGCCTTGCGCGCCGCGCTGGCCGGCCCGGATTTCGCGGCCGCGCCAGGCAAAGCCATTCCCGACAAACCCGCCAACCAGGTCTGAACCATGTGTCTTGCCGTACTGGCCCTGCATGCCCTGCCGGGCATCCCCGTCCTGATCGCCGCCAACCGCGATGAATTCCACCAACGCCCCACCTTGCCCGCCGCGCAATGGCCCGATGCGCCCGAGGTCTACGCCGGCCGCGACGGCCTGGCCGGCGGCAGCTGGATGGGCGCGACGACCGGCGGACGCCATGCGCTGGTCACCAACTTCCGCGAACCGGGCCGGATCATCGAGAACGCGCCTTCGCGCGGCGCGCTGGTAGAAGACTATCTGCGCGGCACGGCCTCCGCGGCCGACTACCTGGCGCAAGTGCATGCCAAGGGCCAGGCCTACAACGGCTTCAACCTGATCGTGGGCGATGCGCGCGAAGCCTGGTATCTCAGCAACCGCGATGGCGGCCCGCGCCGCCTGGCTCCAGGCGTCTACGCCCTGTCCAACCATCTGCTGGACACGCCCTGGCCCAAGCTGGCGCGCACCAAGGCGGCTTTCGAAGCCGTGCTGCGCAGCGGGCCGCAGCCGGACCTGCCCGCGCTGATGGCCGCGCTGGCCGACCGCCAGCCCGCCGACGACGCCGACCTGCCCGCCACCGGTCTGCCGCTGGATCGCGAAAGGCTATTGAGCAGCCCGTTCATCGTCAGTCCGAACTATGGCACCCGCAGTTCCAGCGTACTGGCGCTGCGCGACGGTGGCGCCGGACAGCTGGATGAAAGGCGCTTCGCCCCGGACGGCTCGGTCAGCGGCGAAAGCCGGCTGACATTTTCCTGGCGCGCGGCACGCAGTACGCTTACCTAGGCTGCGGAAACAATCGGTTGATATCGGAGACCCGCCGGCGCGAACTCCGCGCCGGCATGCGGGTCGAAATGTTCATGCGCGTACAAAACCGCGCAGATCGTCCTATCCAGGAGAGTCTCATGAACAAGCGTATAGAACGCTGCACCATGGCCGCCGCGATGGCGCTGGGCAGCATGGCCTTTGCCGGCATCCTGTCCACCGCCCAGGCGGGCATGCCGCCGGTGCAGCAGCAGGGTTCGGTGCAGTATGTCAGCGGCGGCATCGGGCTGGACGAATCCGAAGCCATGAAGGCCGCAGCCAAGGACTATCCGCTGGCGCTGACGTTCGCGGCGCAACGCGACGGCCAGGCTGACTACGTTGCCAATGTCTCCGTCACCATCAGCGATGCGCATGGCAAGTCCGTGCTGCAAACCACTGCCGAAGGCCCGTACATGCTGGTCAAGCTGCCGGCCGGCAACTACAAGATCTCGGCCACCTACAACGGCCAGGCGCAGAACCGCAACGTCGCGGTGCAAAACACCGGTACCGCGCGCGCCGTGTTCGAATGGAAGTAGCGGCTTTCATGGCCCGCGCTTGAACGCGCGCGCCACGGCTTCGATTTCGTTGGTCCAGATCCCGCCCGCGTATCCCGCCGGCACGCGGCGTATGTCCTCGGACGTGTCGATGCCCGTGGAATGGCCATCGCCGGCGTAAGGACCGAGCAGGAACACGCTGCTGCCCGCCGCCTCCATGCGGTCCAGGAAGCGGCCGGGCCAGCCCCACAGCCAGGGCGCGACATTCACCGGCACTGTCAGCGCCCTGCCGCGGCAGACTTGCGGCACATGGCCGGTCCAGCCCGCCGCCGCATAACGCAGCAGGCAGGATTTCAGATCCGCGCGCGTCAGGGTGCGCACGCCCGGCGCCAACTCGCGCAGCCGGCCTACCGGCTCTTCGCCTCCGTACACCATGAAATCGGCGCGCCTGGCCGGCGGCAAGCCGTTGAGCACCGCCGCCAACGCCGCGCCTTCCTCCGCGTCGCGGCTCTTGACGTTGATGAGAAAGCGCTGGCGCGGAAACGCCTGCAGCACTTCGGACAGCGTGGGCATCAGGCCCACGCCGCGCCCGCGGAACGGAAAAGTCTTGCCGCCGTCCGCGGTGTAGCCATAGCCAATGTCCAGCGCCTTGAGTTCGGCCATCGTGTGCTCGCGCGTCGCGCCGCGGCCCTCGGTGCGGCAATCGACCGTCCAGTCGTGGAACACGGCGAACTGGCCGTCGGTGGTGGGATGGACGTCGATCTCGACGATGTCCGCGCCGGCCTCGAAGCTGGCGCGCATGGAGGCGATGGTGTTTTCCAGATAGCCGTGCGTGGGTTCGACGATGCGGGTCGCGGTGCAGGTGTCCCGCTCCATGCCCGCCGTGTCGTAGCGTTGCGCGATGCCGCGATGCGCGAGCAGCGTCGCCCGCGCGCCGGGATCGGACACCGACCAGTCAGCGTTGTTGACGTAGATGAAGCCCGGCAGCGCAATGGCCGCCAGCGCCGCGACACGCCACTTGCGCATGGCGCCGCCCGTTAAACGCCTGCGAACAGGATCGCAATGATGAAGCCCACGCTGATCGCCCACACCAGCGAACGCAGCGCGCCCCAGCCCGCCAGGTACATGGCCAGATAGCCCAGCCGCACGCCCAGCCAGCAGGCCATCAAGGTGGCCACGTGCGCGGGCGGCGCCTGGGTATACAGCGCGAACAGCACCGCCGCGTAGAAGAACGGCAGCGATTCGAAGGTATTGGTCTGCGCCGCGTTGGCGCGCGCCCGCCAGCCCTCCTGCCGCGCCAGCCAGGCGCGCGGATCGTTGTTGTCGAATTTCTTTCCGCCCGCCTTGGCGACGATCGCCGACACGAAAGGCAGCACCGCCGCCGCCAACATCAACCACGCGATCATTTTCATAGTCTGGCTCCCAGGTATCCGGCAGGCGCCAGGATACCTGGGTTCACCGCGCGGCGTCAGCACACGCGCTCAGCGGTCCGGCGCGCATGCCGTGCGACTTGCACAGAGCGGCGCGTTTACACTCAGCGCTTTCAACGCCCGTCCACGCCCGTGCCCCTGCTCAGCCCCTGGTCCGCACTGTTCATCGCCGCCGCCATGCTGTGGCCGCCCGCCACGCGCCGCTGGGCGCTGGCGCCGCTTGCCGCCGCCTACGCCTGGGCCTGGACCGATGGCACGATAAACGCCGTGGCGCTGGTCTGGCCGGCGTTGCTGATCGCGGCGGCCGTGCTGGTCCAGCCCGCATCGGGCGCAATGGCGCGCACCGCCGGCCATGCGCTCTTCATCGCACTGGCCGCGCTGCTGTTCCTGCACTGGCTGCCGGGCTTCCACAACCCGCAAGTCATCGCGCCGGCGCCCCTGAGTCCGGACGCCGTGCCTTTCGGCATGTACCTGAACCTGGACAAGCCGCTGGTGGCGTTCTGGGTGGTGCTGGCGCTGGCGCCGCCGATGGCGGGGCCGACCCCGCGCGCCACGCTGTCGGCCGCGTTCCTGGCCTGCGCGGGCGCGCTGGCCCTGTGCCTGGGCTGCGCGCTGGCGCTGGGCGTGGTCGGCTGGACGCCCAAGTGGCCGCAATCGGGCTGGATCTGGCTGATCAACAATGCCTTGCTGGTGACCTTGGCCGAGGAGGCGCTGTTCCGCGGCTACCTGCAGCAGCGGCTGACGGACCTGTGGCGCGGCCGCGCCTGGGGTTCGTGGGCGGCCTTGATCATCGCGGCCGCGCTGTTCGGCCTGGCGCACTACGCAGGCGGCTGGCAATGGATGCTGCTGGCCGGCCTGGCGGGCGCGGCCTACGGCCTGGCCTACAAATACGGCGGCCTGGCCGCGGCGATGCTGGCGCACCTGGGCCTGAACGCGGCGCACTTCGGCTTGTTCACCTATCCGATGCGCGCCGTGCTCTGAAGGCCGGACCAGCCGGTCAAGCCAGGGCCGGATAGTCGGTATAGCCGCCCGGGCCAGGCGCATAGAACGTGGCCGGGTTGGGCCGGTTCAGCGGCGCCTTGAGTTCGAAGCGGCGCGCCAGATCCGGGTTGGCGATGTATTGCACGCCGAAGGCCACGGCATCGGCCCGGCCCGCGGCGATGGCGGCCTCGGCCGACTCGCGGCCGAATCCTTCGTTGGCGATGTACGTGCCGCCGAACTCGGCCTTGAGCATCGGGCCCAGGCTGTCGGTGGCTTCATACTCGCGCACGCACAGGAAGGCGATGCCGCGCTTGCCCAGTTCACGCGCCACGTAGCCGAAGGTGGCGGCCGGGTTGGAATCGCCCATGGTGTGGATTTCCCCGCGCGGCGACAGATGCACGCCCACGCGGCCCGCGCCCCACACCGACACGCTGGCGTCCACGGCTTCCAGCAGCAGCCGCGCGCGGTTTTCGAGCGAACCGCCATAGGCGTCAGTGCGGTGGTTGGTGCTGTCCTGCAGGAACTGGTCCAGCAGATAGCCGTTGGCGGCATGCACTTCCACGCCGTCGAAACCGGCCTCCATGGCCATCCGCGCGCCGTGGCGGTAAGCCTCGACCACGCCCGGAATCTCGGCGGTTTCCAGCGCGCGCGGCGTGACGTAGGCGCGCTGCGGCCGCACATGGCTGACGTGGCCCTTGGCCGCAATGGCGCTGGGCGCCACGGGCAGTTCGCCGTCCAGGAACATGGGATCGGAGATCCGGCCCACGTGCCAGAGCTGCGCCACGATCAGGCCGCCGGCCCGGTGCACCGCGGACGTGACCTTGCGCCAGCCCTGGACCTGTTCGGGGGTCCACAGGCCCGGCGTATCGGCATAGCCGACGCCTTGCGGGGTGACCGCCGTGGCTTCGGTCAGGATCATGCCGGCGCCGGCGCGCTGGGTGTAGTACTCGACCATCAGGTCGTTGGGCACGCGGCCCGGGCTGGCGTGCATGCGCGTCAAGGGCGCCATGACGATGCGGTTGCGCAGCGTCAGATCGCCTGCGCGCAGGGGTTCGAAAAGTTGGCTCATGCGTAAATCCTTGGCCCCGGATGAAGGGGCCGCTGGCGGCGTAGCGGGGCTACATATCCTGGTTCAATTGCCGCAGGAACGCGGCAATGGCGACTTCGTTGCGACGGTAAAAAATCCACTGCCCCACCTTGGTCGCCGAGATCAGGCCCGCGCGCTGCAGAACGGCCAGGTGCGAGGACACGGTGGACTGGGACAGTCCGCAGCGTTCATCGATGTGGCCCGCGCATACGCCATGCTCGAAGGTATGGCCCGGGCGTACCTCGAAGTACGCGTGCGGCGTCTTCAGCCAGGCAAGAATGTCGCGCCGCACCGGATTGGCCAGCGCCTTGAGGATGGCGTCGGCGTCGATGGCAGGTAGCGAGGCGGCAGGGTCGGGGCTGGAAGTTGAGACCGTCATATTGAAGTATCGCAATTTATCGAATCTTATATCGGAACTATTCGATATATAGTCATGCCCCTGCGCCGGACAGGGCTTTATGGCCGGGGCGGATAGCCGCGCGCGGCTATCCGCCCCGGCCCCCCATAGCCGCCCTTACCCTTCCTTCCACCCCGCGCCGCTCAGGCCAAGAGCCTATCCTGCACCGACCACCCCGCGCGCGCCTCGATGGCTTCGCCCGCGGCCAGGCACAAGTCTTCCCGGAACCGCCCCGCCACCAGCTGGACGCCCATCGGCACGCCGTCCGCCAGGCCCACAGGGACCGACAGGCCGGGCAAGCCCAGTATCGCGGTCGAGACCAGCGGGCTCTGCGCGCGCAGCATGTCGCCCATGGCTGCGTCGCCTTGCTGATCCTGGTCAATGGCGAATGGAAGCTCGAACGACACCGGCATGAGCACGAGCGGATAGCGGTCGAAGAACCCGCCCCATTCCCGCAGTATCGTGGTGCGCAGCGCCAGCGCCTGGACCAGGCCGTCCTTGTCCAGCGGCGCGGTGTGCGCCAGCATGCTGCGATACGCGCGCTGTATCGCAGCGTCGCCGGCGCGCTCGATTTCGCGGCCCATGGAGCCGGACGCTTCGTTCATCAATACGTTGCGCCATAGCTCGGCCGCTTCCTCGAAACGGGGCGGCGCTGCCGTTTCGATGATGTAGCCCGCGTCTTCCAGGTACTTTGCGGCGCGCAGCAAGGCGTCCAGCACGGCGGGATCGGGCTTGAAGGCCGAGGTGCCGCAGAACAGCGCCACCCGCCGGCAGTCCCCGGGCTGGCGCAGGTCCAGCGGCGCAGGCACCCACCACGGATCGCGGGAATCGCCCGCCGACATGGCCTCCAGCCCGAGTCTCAGGTCGGCGATGTTCCGTGCCAAGGGACCCTGGGTCGCGGCCAGTTGGGAAGCCACCGGGCGCTCCGACTTCTGGCTGGCGTTGTAGGCCGGCACCCGGCCTTGCGACGGCCGCAGCCCCGCCACGCCGCAGGCGTAGGCCGGGTAGCGGATCGATCCGCCCTGGTCGCTGCCGTGCGCCAGCGGCCCCATGCCCAGGGCTGCGGCGACGGCCGCGCCGCCGCTGGAGCCGCCCGGCGTGCGCGCGGCGTCGAACGGATTGACGGTGCGGCCATGCAGGTCGTTGTCCGAAAACCAGCGCCAGGAGAATGCCGGAACGTTGCTGCGGCCGATCACCACGGCGCCGGCCTTGAGCCAGTTGTCGACGGCGGGATTGTTCTCGCTTGCGATGAGGTCCCGATACGCGACGACGCCATTGGTGGTGGCCGACCCGGCCAGATCTGCATTGGCCTTGATCGTCACCGGCACGCCGTGCAGGATGCCTAGCGGCGCGCCCGCGCGCACCGCGGCGTCGGCGGCGTCGGCCGCCTGCAGGGCCTGGTCGGCGCAGATCTCGGTGAGCGGGTTGAAGATGGGGTTGAGCCGTTCCGCCCGTTGCAGGCAATTCTGCACCGCTTCCCGGCTGGAAACTTCCCGCTTGCGGATGGCCCGGGCCAGGTCGACGGCGCTCCAGCGCCAGAGTTCGTTCGTCATGATGGCTCCCTATGGTGTTGAACGCGGGTGTTGAACGCGGGTGTTGAACGCGCTCAGTCGGCCGACGCGCCGGAGCGCTTGACCATCTCCCCCCAGCGCGGGATCTCGGTGGCGATGAGGTTGGCGAACTGTTCAGGCGTGGACGGCGTCGCGTCGACGGACAGCGTTTCGTTGAGCTTGAGCACCGCCGGATCCTGCAGCGCCTTGGCGATGGCGCGATTGAGCTTGTCGATGATGGGCTTGGGCGTACCGGCGGGCGCGACGATGCCGCCCCAGGACACCACTTCGAAGCCCTTCAAGCCGGATTCGTCGAGGGTGAGCACGTCCGAGAGGACAGGCACGCGCGCCAGGCTGGTCGCCCCCAGCACCTTGACCTGGCCGGAGCGGATGAAGGGCAGCACGCCCGCGACGTTGTCGATCATCACGTCAAGCTGCCCGCCCACGATGTCGCCCACCGCCTGTTGGCCGCTCTTGTACGGGACGTGCAGCATGGTCGTGCCCGTCTCGCTCTTGAGCATTTCTCCGGCCAGATGGGCGCTCGATCCCACGCCCAACGAGCCGACGCTGACCTTGCCCGGATGCTGCCTGGCATAGTCGACCAGGCCCTGCACATTGCTTGCCGGGAAGTCGTTGCGGGCGATCAGCACCAGGGCATTGCTGATGGCCAGGCTGATGGGCGCAAGGCTGCGTTGCGGGTCGTAAGGCAGCTTCGAATACATGCTCTTGTTGATCGCCAGCGTGACCAGGTTGCCGAAGCCGATGGTATAGCCGTCCGGCGCCGCCGCGGCCAGCGCCTGGGTGCCGACGATGCCGCCCGCCCCGCCACGGTTATCGACGATCACCGGCTGGCCGAGTTCGCGCCCCAGGGCGTCCGCGATCGGGCGCAGCACCACGTCCGGACCGGACCCCGCCACATACGGCACGATGAGCTTGACCGGCCGTTGGGGCCAATCCGCCTGCGCCGCGCCGGCGCCTGCCGCGCCCAGCAAGGCAAAACACAGTGAAAGGGTCTGGCGTACACGACGGGGAAAGATCTGCATGGCTTGCTCCTGAAGTACGGGACTGCATGGTCTGGTCGTCGTGAAGCTTAGAGATCGCCCGCGCTGCGCATAAGGCTATTTCTTTGTTAAGGTGACAACTAGTAGTTGTCACCATCGGGGAAGGCATATGAAAGACCACCATCTGCGGGCCTGGCTGAAGGTCGCCGAATTGCGCAGCATCCGGGCTGCGGCGCGCAGCCTGCACCTGAGCCAGGCCGCCGTGACCAAGGCCATCAAGGAACTGGAAACGGAACTGGAAGCGCCGCTGCTCACGCGCAGCCCCCAGGGCATCGAGGTCACCGAGTGCGGCGTACACCTGACGGTGCGGGCGCAGCTTGCCCAGGCCCAGCTCTCGTTGGCACGCCAGGACATCCGCCAACTGCTCAGCGGCGCCCAGGCGCGGGTGGCGGTGGGCGTGACGCCCATGGTGATGCTGAGCGTGCTGCCCGACGTGCTGAACGATTTCAGGCAGAGCATGCCCGCGGCCAAGCTCAAGGTCTCGGAAGGCCTGCTGGCCGCCGTGCTGCCGGCATTGCGCAACGGCTCATTGGATTTCGCGTTGGCATCCGGCATGGCCGGGAACCATGGCGGGCAGGAATTCGATTTCGAGGAACTGCGGCCGCTGGAATTCATGGTCGCCTGCCGCCGCGGTCATCCGCTGGCGGGCGCCACGCGTTGGCAAGACATCGCGGGCTGCGAATGGCTGCTCAACACCTCGGGCGGCAGCCACACCGACGCTTTTCTGCAAGGCTTGCGCGCAAACGGCCTGCAATCGCCCGAACGCGTCATCGATTGCGATACGTTCGGCGTAATGTGGAACCTGATGGTCCGCAGCGACGCGTTGATCGTCTGCCCGGCGGGCATGCTCGAGATCCCGCCCTACGGCGCCGAAGCCAGCCAGATCCGCACGGAGGCGCCCATGCCGGTCGCCAGCATCGGCATCATGACGCTGCGGGGAACGCCACTGTCGCTGGCGGCGGCCACCATGGCGGACCTGTTCCGGCAGCGCCTGCACAGCCGCGCCCAGGCCGGGCCGCGGGCCGCCCTCACGCGGGCCCCCCTCAATCCCCCTGGACCCGCCCCCGCAAGCGCTTGACCTCGCCGTGCAGCACCTTGCGCTGCACGCGCCGGCGTTGCGAGGCGCGGGTGGGCTTGGTCGGGCGGCGCGGCTTGTCGGTGCGCGCCGCCGCGCGCACCATGGCGATCAGGCGCTCGATGGCTTCGGCGCGGTTCTTTTCCTGGCTGCGGAACGTCTGCGACTTGATGACGATGACCCCGTCCTTGGAGACGCGGTGATCGCTAAGGGCGCATAGCGCTTCCTTGATTTCCTCGGGCAGGCTGGAGGCTCGCACGTCGAAACGCAGGTGCACGGCGCTGGACACCTTGTTGACGTTCTGGCCGCCCGCGCCCTGGGCGCGGATCATGGTGAACGCGAGATCGCGTTCATCCAGGTAGATGGAATCTTGGACGTGAAACATAGCCCGCAAGTATAGATGCGCCGCGCAAAGTAAAATAATGCGCTTTTGCCTGATTTATCCGGGGTCCGGCCTTATCCGACCGCCGGCACCACCATGACTTACTCCGCCAAAGAAATCTTCAAGACACTGCAGGGCGAAGGCGCCCACGCAGGCCGTGCGGCGGTCTTCTGCCGCTTTGCCGGCTGCAACCTCTGGACCGGCCGCGAAAGCGACCGCGCCAGCGCCGCCTGCACCTTCTGCGACACCGACTTCATCGGCACCGACGGCGACGGCGGCGGCAAGTTCGCCACGCCCGAACTGCTGGCCGACGCCATCGCCGCGGCCTGGGGCCCCGGCGCCAACGACCGCTACGTGGTCTTCACCGGCGGCGAACCGCTGCTGCAACTGGACGCGCCGCTCTTGACCGCGGTGCACGCGCGCGGCTTCACGGTGGCCATCGAAACCAACGGCACCATCAAGCCGCCGGCCGGCATCGACTGGATCTGCGTCAGCCCCAAGGGCACCGCGCCCGTGGTCCTCGAGCGCGGCGACGAGCTCAAGCTGGTCTATCCGCAAGCCAACGCGCAGCCCGAAGCCTTCGCGCACCTGGACTTCGACCACTTCTTCCTGCAACCCATGGACGGCCCCGCGCGCGCGGCCAACACCGAACAGGCCGTCCAGTACTGTATGCAGCATCCGCAATGGCGGCTCAGCCTGCAGACCCACAAATACATAGGCATTCCATGATTCACCCTAGCCCCCTGCGGAGCGCGCCATGATTTCCGTGACCCGCAGGCTGGAATTCGACGCCGGCCACCGCATTCCCGACCACCGCAGCCAGTGCCGCAACCTGCACGGCCACCGCTACGTGCTGGAGATCACCCTGACCGGCGACGTGGTGCAGGCGCCCGGCGAATCCGACAACGGCATGCTGATGGATTTCTCCGAGATCAAGCACATCGCCAAGACCCACATCGTGGACGTCTGGGACCATGCCTTCCTGGTGTACGAGGGCGACGCCGCCGTGCGCGGCTTCCTGGACAGCCTGCCCGGCCACAAGACCGTGGTGCTGGACCGCATCCCGACGGCCGAAAATCTGGCCGCCATCGTCTTCCAGACCCTGGCCCCGCACTATCACGGCCACTATGGCGCCGAACTGCGCCTGACCCGCGTGCGCCTGTACGAAACGCCCAATTGCTGGGCGGACTGCAACGGCTGAACGCCGGGGCGCGGCCGCCGCCGCCGCGCCCGCGTCGCTCCCCGCGACGCCGAAAATCCCAGAACGCTGTCCCTGGTTTTCCATAGCTGGAACAACCGTCCTCTATTTTCCCGATTGAGAAAATCCATGGAGATAATCGCCATTTTCAATTATTAGTAAGCTAATAGATAGGATACAATCTATTCCATGAACACGCCCACCGACTCCCAGCTCATGGCCACCACCTCCGCCCTGATGGTCCTGTCGCGCGCCTATCGCGGCGCCGCCGACAAGGCCTTGGCCGACTACGGCCTGTCCCAGGCCACCGCCTGGCCCGTGATCCTGGCCGGCCGCCTGGGAGACGGCGTGCGCCAAGGCGCGCTGGCCGAGGCGCTGGGCGTGGAAGGCCCCTCGCTGGTGCGGGTGCTGGACCACCTGGTCGCCGCAGGCCTGATGGAACGCCGCGAAGACCCGCACGACCGCCGCGCCAAGACCCTGCACCTGACCGACGCCGGCCAGGCGCTGCGCGCCAAGGTCGAGGATGTGCTGGTCGATTTGCGCCGCCGCCTGTTCCGGGGCGTGAGCGAAGCCGACCTGCAAGCCTGCCTGCGGGTCTTCGACAGCCTGAAAGTCACCCTGGGCCGCGGCGGCGCCGGCACCCAGCCACAGGACGAACAAGCGTGAAACTCCCCAACGTCCGCGAATCCATCTTCTCGCTCAAGAGCTACCTGAGCGCCATCATGGCGCTCTACCTGGCCTACAGCATGGGATTGCCGCGTCCGTTCTGGGCCATGACCACGGCCTACGTCGTGGCCCAACCCTGGTCGGGCGCGGTGCGCTCCAAGGCGCTGTACCGCCTGGCCGGCACCTTCTTCGGCTCGGCCGCCACCGTCTACCTGGTGCCGCGGCTATCGAATTCCCCGGTGGTCATGACCGCCGCCATGGTGCTGTGGGTGGGCGCCTGCCTGTACCTGTCGGTGCTGGACCGCACGCCGCGTTCGTACCTCTTCATGCTGGCGGGCTATACCGCCGCCATGATCGGCTTTCCCAGCGTGACCGCCCCCGCCCAGGTGTTCGACACCGCCCTCGCCCGCGTCGAGGAAATCAGCCTGGGCATCGTCTGCGCCACCTTGATCCACAGCATCGTGCTGCCGCGCGGCCTGGCCCCGGCGCTGACGCTGATGCTCGACAAGGCCGTGCGCGACGCCCGCAACTGGATGCACGACACGCTCAGCGGCCAGGCCACCGAACAGAAGGACCGCGACCGCCGCGTGCTGGCCAACGACATCACGCAGCTGCGCCTGATGTCCACCCACGTGCCTTTCGACACCAGCAACCTGCGCTGGACCTCGGGCGCGGTGCGCGCCATGCAGGACCAGATCGCGGCATTGACGCCCACCGTGTCCGCCGTGGAAGACCGCATGCGCGCCCTGCAGGCCGGCGGCCAGCCACTGCCGGAAGCCGTCACGGCCTTGCTCGCCGACATCTCCGAATGGATCAACGCCGGCGCCCAGGCCACCCACGAGACAGCGGTCCAACTGCGCGCCGCCGCCACCCGCCTCACGCCCGACATCGACAGCCGCTCCAGCTGGCGCGAGGTGCTGCTGGCCAGCCTGATGACGCGCTTGCGCGAACTGGTCGACACCTATGACGAATGCCTGGCGCTGCGCCGCGAGATCCGCGCAGGCCTGGCGGGCGCGCCGCTACGCGCGCCGCGCTCCAATCCCGCGCCCAACACCGCGCTGCACCGCGACCGCGGCATGGCGCTGCTGTCGGCCCTGGCCGCCGGCGTGGCCATTTCGGTCTGCTGCGCCTTCTGGATCGGCACGGCCTGGAGCAACGGCGCCACCGCCGCGCTCATGGCCGCCATCTTCAGCTGCTTCTTCGCGTCGCAGGACAATCCGGTCCCCGGCATCATGCAGTTCCTGACCTACACGGTGTATTCGATTCCGCTGTCGGCGCTGTACCTGCTGGGCATCATGCCCGCCCTGCATTCGTTCGAGATGCTGGCCCTGGCCATGCTGCCCACGACCTTCGTGCTGGGCATCTTCATTGCCCGGCCCGCCACCGCCGGCAAGGCCATGGCGATGCTGTTCGGCTTCCTGGGCACCATGGCGCTGCAGGACACCAACACCGCCGACATCGTGTCCTTCATCGACACGCAGGTCGCGCAGTGCATGGGCGTTGCCACGGCGGCCATCATCGCCGCCATCTTCCGCACCGTCAGCGCCGACTGGAGCGCACGCCGCATCCAGGCCGCCAACTGGAAGGAACTGGAAACCCTGGCAAGCTCGCCGCGCGCGCCTTCGCGCCACACCTACGCCGCCCGCATGCTGGACCGCATCGGCCTGTTGCAGCCGCGTCTGGCGCTGGCCCAGCGGCCCGACGACCTGGTCGCCGCCGACGCGTTGAAAGACCTGCGCGTGGGCCGCGACATCACCGAACTGCAGCGCGCCCGGCGTCACCTGCCCATGGCGGAACCCGCCATCCAGCCGGTGCTGGACGGACTGGCGAAATTCTTCCACGCGCGCTCGGCCTGGCAGGTCGGCGAAAAGACGCCCGAGTTCCTGGCGCAGATCGACCGTGCGCTGGCCAGCGTGACGGCCACGCCCCCGGGCGCCGCCGCCCGCGACCGCGCCGTGGTCGCGCTGGTGGGCCTGCGCCGCGCCTTCTTCCCCGACGCGCCCGACTACCAACCCGCCCATCCCACCCTGGAGGGCCAAGCATCATGATCGGCGAATTCAATCTCTACGGCGTCTATTTTCCCTGGCTGCTGGTGCTGGGCGTGGTGACCCTGGGCGTGGCGTGGGCAGTGCGCCGCGTGCTGGCCCGCGCCGGGCTGTACCGCCTGGTGTGGCACCCCGCGCTGTTCGACCTGGCGCTGTTCGTGGTGCTGCTGTACGGCGTATCCCTCATTTCCCCCTATCTACTCCAGAGATAAGCATGAAACTCCCCAACGCCCTGCGCCCCGCAGCCATCGGCAAGTTCGCGGTGACCGCCGTCGTCGTCGCCGCGGCCGCCTACGCCGGCTGGCAGCTCTGGGTGCACTATGAAGTCGAACCCTGGACCCGCGACGGCCGCGTCAAGGCCTATGTGGTGCAGGTCGCGCCCGATGTCTCCGGCCTGGTGACCAGCGTGCCGGTGCACGACAACCAGGACGTCAAGGCCGGCGACGTGCTGTTCGAAATCGACCGCGCGCGCTTCCAGCTGGCCTACGACCAGGCCCAGGCCTCGGTGCGTTCCGCGCAAGTGGCGCGCGACCAGGCCGTGCGCGACGCCAAGCGCAACCGTTCTTTGGGCCAACTGGTGGCCGCCGAGGCGCTGGAACAAAGCCAGACCAAGCTGCAGCAGACCGAAGCCGCGCTGGCCCAGGCCGAAGTGCAGCTCAATACCGCGCGCCTGAACCTGGAACGCAGCCGCGTGCTGGCGGTGAATGACGGCCGCATCACCAACCTGGACCTGCGCGCGGGTTCCTACGCCACCGCCGGCCGCGGCGTGATGGCGCTGGTGGATTCCAGTTCGTTCTACGTCGAAGGCTATTTCGAGGAAACCAAGCTGCCCGGCATCCACGAAGGCGACCCCGTCACCGTGACGCTGATGGGCGACTCGCACCATATCCGCGGCCACGTGGAGAGCATTGCCATGGGCATCGCCGACCGCGACCGCAGCACCGGCGCCAACCTGCTGCCCAACGTCAATCCCACGTTCAACTGGGTCCGCCTGGCGCAGCGCATCCCGGTGCGCGTGAAGATCGACGACGTGCCCGCAGGCGTGCGCCTGGTGGCGGGACAAACCGCCACCGTGTCGGTGGATTCCGGCCCGGCCCACTCGCAGGCCGGGGCGCGCCAGCCGTCCTGATCGTTCCTTTCTTCCACCCCTACTCTCTTATCGACGCACAGCCGTAACCGCCATGAACACCAGATACCTCCTGCCTCTTACGCTGGCCCTTGCGCTGGCCGGATGCGCCGCCGTGGGCCCGGACTACCAGGTGCCCGCCGGATCGGCGGCCGAGCGGCAGAGCGCGCAGGCGCCCTTCACGCAGGCGCGCGAGGTGGCGTTCCGGCAGGATGCGGTGCCTGGCCACTGGTGGCGCCTGTACGACGATCCCGTGCTGGATGGTCTGGTGGAAAAAGCCCTGGCCGCCAACACCGACCTGCGCGTGGCCAGCGCCAACCTGGAACGCGCCCAGGCCGCCGTGCGCGAAGCGCAGGCGCAGCAGCAGCCGTCCATCGGCGTCAATGCCTCGCCCACTTTCGGCCACGTGTCCGGCCTGCAGGAACTGCAGCCCGGCATCGATCCGCCCAACCGCTGGTCCTACTCCATGGGCGCCAGCGTGGCATACCAGCTGGACCTGTTCGGCCAGATCCGCCGCGCCGTGGAAGCGGCCAGCGGCGACGAGCAGGCCGCGCAGGCCGCCTATGACGCCACCCGCGTCACCGTGGCCGCCGAGACCGCCCGGGCCTACGCCAATATGTGCGCGGCCGGCATGCAGCTGGCTTCGGCCCAGCATTCGGTGCAGGTGCAGAAGCAATCGCTGGACGCGGTGGACCGGCTGCAACGCGCCGGCCGCGGCACCACGCTGGACGTGACCCGCGCCCGCAGCCAGCTTGAACAGCTGCAGGCCAACCTGCCGCCGTTCCAGGCCCAGCAGCGCACCGCGCTGTACCGCCTGGCGGCGCTGACCGGCCAGACGCCGGGCGAAATCCCGCCCGCGCTGCTGCAATGCGCCCAGGCTCCGCGCCTGACCGAAACCATCCCCGTGGGCGACGGCGCCGAACTGCTGCGCCGCCGTCCCGACATCCGCCAGGCCGAACGCACGCTGGCCGCGGCCACCGCGCGCATCGGCGTGGCTACCGCGGACCTGTATCCGAAGATCTCGCTGGGCTTGTCGGCGGCCTCGGGCGGCCCGGCCGCCATGTTCGGCGACCGCGGCACCTTCAGCTGGAGCGTCGGTCCGCTGATCTCCTGGACCATACCCAACACCGGCGCCGCGCAGGCCCGCATCGCCGAGGCGCAGGCCAGCACCAAGGCCGCGGCGGCGCGTTTCGACGCCACCGTGCTGAATGCCCTGCGGGAAACGGAGAGCGCGCTGGTGGTCTACGCGCGCCAGCTGGATCGCGACACCGCCTTGCGCGCCGCGCGCGACCAGAGCGCCGAGGCCGCCTCGCAGGCAAGCCGCCTGTTCCAGTACGGCAAGACCGACTACCTGACCGTGCTGGACGCCGAGCGCACGCTGGCCAGCAACGAAAGCGCGCTGGCGGCTTCGCAGGCCGACCTCAGCAGCGACCAGATCGCACTGTTCCTGGCGCTGGGTGGCGGCTGGGAAAAATGATCAATGCACCGGGGTGCCGTCGGGCGGCGTCTGGTTAAGACCCAGCGCGGCCTCCCAGCTGCGCAACGGCACGCAGGTCTTCAAGCGCACGATGGCGCGCTCGATCAGCGCCGGGTGCAATGCGTGCCCCACCTGGGTCGCGATGTCGATGGTCGAGTCGCCGTGCAGCTCGGTCAGGCGCGCCTGGGCGGCCTGGATAAGCTCCACGTTCATGATCGGATCGGCGGCGCCGTGCAGCAGGTGCAGCGTGGTGAACTTCGGCGCGAGCTTGGGCATCTGGGCGTAGCGGCCCGAGAAGGCGATGACGCGGCCGGCGATGCCGTCGTGCGCCTGCACCAGTTCCAGCGCCATGATGGCGCCCTGCGAAAAGCCCGCCAGCGCCGTGTCCGACTGCAGCAGGCCGAAACGCGCCTGCGCCTCGCGCACGTAGTTTTCCAGGGGCGGCAAGGCCCGCGCCACGCGTTCCGGGCGGTTTTCCTCGGTCACGCCGCGCACCGAGAACCACTGCCGGCCGTCGCCGCCGCCGTCGTAGGGCTCGAACCCCTGGGGCACCAGCACCGCCGCGCTGGGGAACGCCGCGCGCACGGCTTTTGCCAACGGCTCCATGTCGTCGGGGGTGCCGCCCACGCCGTGCAGCAGGATAAACAGCTGGCGCACGTCGACGCCGGCGTTGGGAAGAAACTCGATAGAAGTGGAAGACGCCATGAAACTGCTCCGTGCTGGCTGGGGCCGCCGAACGGCCCCGGAATAGCCGCATTGTAAAATGCGCGCCTTGAAGCAACCTTTGCCGCACCGCCACGGACCGGCTGGCTTGCGCGGCATTGCCTGGCGGGCAGGCCCGCACGCCCGTGCCTGATGGTCCGCCGCCGCGGCAACTTCCTACCCCAGTAATGCAAACTCCGACAACAGAATCCGGCGCCACGCCTGCCGGCCAGAACCAGCTGCATCGCGTGCTCAAGGCGCGCCACCTCACGATGATAGCGTTGGGCGGGGCCATCGGCACCGGCCTGTTCGTGGCCTCCGGCGCCGCCATCGCCCAGGCCGGCCCGGGCGGCGCGCTGCTGGTCTACCTGGCCATCGGCCTGATGGTCTACTTCATCATGACCAGCCTGGGCGAACTGGCCACCTTCATGCCGGTATCGGGTTCCTTCTGCACCTATGCCTCGCGCTACGTCGACGGCGGCTTCGGCTTCGCGCTGGGCTGGAACTTCTGGATCAGCTGGGCCACGGTGGTGGCGGTGGACGTGGTGGCCGCGCAACTGGTCATGGCCTATTGGTTCCCCGATACGCCCGGCTGGATATGGAGCGTGGCCTTCCTGGCCCTGACCTTCGGGCTGAATGCCTTCTCGGCGCGCAGCTTCGGCGAAGCCGAGTATTGGTTCGCCATCATCAAGGTCGTGGCCGTGCTGTGCTTCATCGGCGTCGGGCTGGCGATGCTGGTGGGCATCATCCACAGCGGCACGCCCGTGGGCCTGGTCAACTGGTCGGTCGGCGACGCGCCCTTCGTGGGCAATGCGGCCACCTGGGTGGGCGTGGCGATGGTGGTGGCCTATTCGTTCCAGGGCACCGAACTGGTGGCCGTGGCCGCCGGCGAATCCGAGAATCCCCGCCGCAACGTGCCGCGCGCGATCAACCACGTGTTCTGGCGCATCCTGCTGTTCTACGTGCTGGCCATCCTGATCATCGGCCTGCTGCTGCCCTATACCGACCCGCAGCTGCTGCGCAACGAAGTGGAAGACATCGCGGTCAGCCCCTTCACGCTGGTGTTCCAGCACGCGGGGCTGCTGTCGGCGGCTACCGTGATGAACGCCGTGATCCTGACCTCGGTGCTGTCGGCCGGCAATTCCGGCATGTACGCGGCGACGCGGATGCTGTTCAACATGGCGGTGGAGGGCCTGGCGCCCGCCCTGTTCCGGCGCGTCACCCGCGGCGGCGTGCCGCTGTACGCGCTGATGGCCACCGCGCTGCTGGCCTGCCTGTGCCTGTTCAGCCTGGTGTACAGCCCCAAGGCCGTCTACATCTGGCTGCTGAACTTCGCCGGCATGACCGAATTCATCGTCTGGCTGAGCATCGCGGTCAGCCATTACCGCTTCCGCCAGGGCTATGTGAAGCACGGCTACGACACCGCCGACCTGCCCTACAAGGCCGGCCTGTTCCCCTTCGGCCCGCTGCTGGCCTTCGTCCTGTGCCTGGCGGTCACGCTGGGCCAGAACTACCAGGCCTTCCTGCAAGACCGCATCGACTGGATCGGCGTGATCTCCACCTACCTGGCGATCCCGCTGTTCCTGGCCTTGTGGATCGGCCACCGGCTGGTGCGCAAGTCGCACTGGATCCGGTACGAGGATATGCGGTTTTATGGGTTGGATCTGGATCGCGCGGCGGGTGTGGAGGCCTCGGTATCTACTGCGCAGAACGCCCGCGCTTGATTGCGATCCGCCTGCCTGAAGCGGCTAAAATCGCGTTCAACACGGCCCGCTCCTCTGCATCGAAAGGTGTACGGGCGGGTTTTCTTTTGGGCTGCCGCGTTACCGGCGCAAAACTATTCGCGGCGCGCTCCGCCCCTTTTAAATACTGTATATATATACAGCTATAATGACGCATCGGCCACTACCCCGGGTCCCCGCAAGCCGGAACCGATCGCCATGCAGTCCCCAGAACGTATCCATCCCGCGTTGTGGCGCGCCACCCAGTTGGCTCAAGGCGCCGCCCGCACCCTGCCCACCGGGCATGCCGCGCTTTCGCCCGAGCTGCCGGACGGCGGCTGGCCGCTGGGTTCGCTGACCGAACTGCTGGTGCCGCACCCCGGCATCGGCGAAATCCGCCTGCTGCGTCCGGCGCTGGCCCAGCTGGAAACCCGCCGCGCCATCGCGCTGGTGCAGCCGCCGCACGCGCCCCACATCGCCAGCTGGATGAGCTGGCGGCTGGATCCGCGCCAATTGCTCTGGGTGGCGCCGGAAAAACCCGTGGACGCGCTTTGGGCCGCCGAACAGATCCTGAAGAACGGCAGCTGCGGCGCCCTGATCTGCTGGCTGCCCCATGTGCGCCCCGAATCCCTGCGCCGCCTGCACCTGGCCGCCCAGGCCAGCGACCTGCTGTTCATCGCGGTGCGCCCCAGCAGCGCGGCGCAAAACGCCACGCCCGCGCCCTTGCGGCTGGCGCTCGCGCCGGCCGCAGGCGGCTTGTCCGTCCACATCCTGAAGCGCCGCGGGCCCGCCTGCGATACGCCGCTATACGTGGGCCTGGAACCGGGCGCCACCACACCTGTTTCTCCCCGCCATGCGCCTCTGGATCGCCGCCTTCCTGCGCTGCCTGCCGCTGGACGCACTGCGCCCGCACTGGCCGCTTGAGGGGCAGGCGTTCGCGGTCCTGGAACAGGAACGCGTCGCCGCCCTGACGCCCGCCGCCCGCCGCGCCGGGGTCAAGCCGGGCATGCGCCGCGCGGGCGCGGCCGCCATCGCCCCCGAGGTCGAGCTGCTGCCCCGCGATGTCCTGGCCGAGTCCGAAGCCTTGCAGGGCGCGGCGCTGGCGCTGCTGCAATACACACCCGAAATCGCCCTGGCCGACGGCGACACGTTGCTGCTGAACGTAAGCGCCAGCCTGATGCTCTTCCGCGGTCCGAAGGCGCTGCACCGGCGGGTCGCCGCCACCTTGCGCGCCCTGGACCTGCGCGTCTCGCTAGGCATGGCGCCGACCGCCGCCGGCGCCTGGCTGCTGGCGCGCAGCCCCGGCCGGCGCGCACCCCGGCGCACCCTGACGCTGCCCACGCTGACCCGGCGGCTGGACGCACTGCCGCTGGCCCTGCTGCCGCAGGCGCAGGCCCGCCGCGACTGGCTCGACGACATCGGCTGCCATACCCTGGCGGACCTGCGCGCCCTGCCGCGCGCGGGCCTGCAGCGGCGCAGCGCGCCCGAACTGCTGCAGGCCCTGGACGCCGCCTACGGCCTGGCGCCCGAGCTCCACCGCTGGATCGAGCCGCCGCACCAGTTCTCGCGCCGCATCGAACTCACCGACTACGTCGAGCACACCGACGCGGTGCTGGCGGTGGCGCGCCGGCTGGCCGAACAGCTGGGCGGCTGGCTCAGCGCCCGGCAACTGGCGGTGCGCCGCGTGGTGCTCAGCATGGAACACGAACGCGGCCGCCACGCCCGGCCGCCCACCGAACTGGAACTGGCCCTGGCCCAGCCGGTCTGGCAGGCGCCGCAGATCCTCCACCTGCTGCGGGAAAAGCTGGCCCGCTTCACGCTGGAAGCGCCCGTGATCGCCGTGGCGCTGCTGGCGCCCGACACGGTGGAACAGCCCGCCGCCAGCACCACCCTGTTCCCCGAGCCCGGCGGCACGCCCGCCGACCATGCCCGGCTGCTGGACCTGCTGGTGGCGCGGCTGGGCCGCGACCAGGTGCGCCACGCCCACCCGGTTCCCGACCACCGCCCCGAGGCCGCCAACGCCTGGGGCGACGCGCTGTCGCCGCCCCAACGTCCCGCGCCCCTGCCCGCCCTGCTGGACCGCCCCTTCTGGCTGCTGGACCCGCCGCTCCCCTTGAAGCTTTCCGGCCACCGGCCGCAATACGGCGGCCAGGCGCTGCGCCTGATGCGCGGCCCCGAACGCATCGAAAGCGGCTGGTGGGACCCGGCCCTGACGGTGCGCGACTACTTCGTCGCCGAGGACGCCGCCGCCGCGCGCTACTGGATCTACCGAGAGCGCGACGACGAACACGCCCGCTGGTTCCTGCATGGGCTCTACGCCTGAAGCGTCATGCGCATGGACGACGACGACACCCCCGGCCTCCTGGCGCAGCTGCCCGGTTACGCCGAGCTGCAATGCCAGTCCAATTTCTCTTTCCTGCAGGGCGCTTCGCACCCCGAGGAACTGGTCGAGCGCGCCGCCGAACTGGGCTACGCCGCGCTCGCCATCACCGACGAATGCTCGCTGGCGGGCGTGGTCCGCGCCCACGTCGAAGCCAAGACCCGCAAGCTGCCGCTCATCATCGGCGCCACCTTCCAGCTGCGCGCCGCGCCCGACGCCGCGCCGCTGGGCCTGACCCTGCTGGCGCAGACGCGCGAGGGCTACGGCAACCTGTCCGAACTGATCACCCTGGCCCGCACCCGCGCCCCCAAGGGCGAATACCAGCTGGCGCCCGAAGACCTTACCCACCCGCCCGCGGGCCACGCCCATCTGCGCCACCTGCCCGAATGCCTGGCCATCCTGAGCCCCGCCTACGGCACCGACGCCGACCGCATGGCCGAGCAGGCGCGCTGGCTGGCGCGCGTCTTCCCCCACCGCGCCTGGGTCGGACTGACCCTGCTGCACCGCTCGCGCGACGACCTGCACCGCGCCGCGGTCGAACACGCCGCGCAGGCCGCGGAACTGCCCATCGTGGCGCTGGGCCAGGTGCAGATGCACCTGCGCTCGCGCAAACCGCTGCACGACACGCTGACCGGCATTCGCACCCGCCAGCCCGTATCGCAGTGCGGCTACGAACTGTCCGGCAACGCCGAACAGCACCTGCGCACGCGCATGCGCCTGGCCAACCTGTACCCGCCGCAAGCGCTGGCCCAGACGCTGGCCATAGCCCGCCGCTGCGCCTTCTCATTGGACGAGCTGCGCTACGAATACCCGGACGAGATCATTCCGCGCGGCCACACGCCGGCCACCTATCTGCGCCAGGAAACCCTGGCCGGGGCCGCCCGCCGCTTTCCTTCCGGCACGCCGGACAGCGTCACCACGCAGATCGAAAAAGAGCTGGCCCTGATCACCGACCTGCACTACGAAGCCTATTTCCTCACGGTCTACGACATCGTCCAGTACGCCCGCGGAGAGGGCATTCTGTGCCAGGGCCGCGGGTCCGCCGCCAACTCCGCGGTCTGCTACTGCCTGGGCATCACCGAAGTGGATCCGGTGCGCGGCAACAACCTGTTCGAACGCTTCATCAGCAAGGAACGCAACGAGCCGCCCGACATCGACGTGGACTTCGAGCGCCAGCGCCGCGAAGAAGTCATCCAGTACATCTACCGCAAATACGGCCGCGAACGCGCCGCGCTCACCGCCGTGGTCATCTCCTACCGGCCGCGCAGCGTGCTGCGCGATACCGGCTGCGCGCTGGGCGTGGACGCGGGCGTCATCGACGCCGTGGCGCGCGCCCACCAATGGTGGGACGGCAAGAAAGAAATGCTGCGCACGCTGGACGCCTGCGGACTGGACCCCGAATCTCAGGTGGCGCGGCAGTGGGCGGCGCTGGCGCAGACCCTGATGGGCTTTCCGCGCCACCTGTCGCAGCATCCCGGCGGCTTCGTGATTTCACGCGGCAAGCTGTCGCGCCTGGTGCCCATCGAAAACGCCGCCATGGCGGACCGCAGCGTCGTGCAATGGGACAAGGACGACCTGGACGCGCTGGGCCTGCTGAAAGTGGACGTGCTGGCGCTGGGCATGCTGTCGGCACTGCGTCGCACGCTGGAACTGGCCGGCCAGCGCCGTGGCCAGCCCTTGCGGCTGCAGGACATTCCCCCCAGCGACGCGCCCACCTACGACATGATCTGCGACGCCGACACCGTAGGCGTGTTCCAGATCGAATCCCGCGCCCAGATGACCATGCTGCCGCGCCTGCGTCCGCGCGAATACTACGACCTGGTGGTGCAGGTGGCCATCGTGCGCCCAGGCCCGATCCAGGGCGGCATGGTCCATCCCTACCTGCGCCGCCGCCAGGGCAAGGAGCCCGAAACCTATCCCAGCGAAAAAGTGCGCGGCGTGCTCAGCCGCACCATGGGCGTGCCCATCTTCCAGGAGCAGGTCATGCAGATCGCCGTGGTGGCCGCGGGCTTCACACCGGGCGAATCCGACCAGTTGCGCCGCTCCATGGCAGCCTGGAAGCGCAAGGGCGGCGTGGACAAGTACCGTACCAAGCTGGTCGGCGGCCTGCTGGCCCACGGCTACAAACTGGATTTCGCCGAGGCGCTGTTCCGCCAGATCGAAGGCTTCGGCGAATACGGTTTCCCCGAAAGCCATGCCGCCAGCTTCGCGCTGCTGGCGTACGCCAGTTCGTGGCTCAAGCGGCACGAGCCCGAAGCCTTCCTGGCCGCCCTGCTCAACTCCCAGCCCATGGGCTTCTACGCCCCCGCGCAACTGGTGCAGGACGCCCGCCGCCACGGCGTTTGCGTGCTGCCGCCGGACGTGACGGTCAGCGGCTGGGACTCGGCCCTGGAAACCCTGCCCGAGGGCCACCCCGGCGCCCGCCGGACCGCGCATCCGCACGCGCCCGCCACCGACGGCTCCCGCCCCGCCGTCAGGCTGGGGCTGAGCCTGATCCAGGGCATGCGCGAGGACGCCGCCCGGCGCATCGAAGACGCGCGCGCCGCCGCGCCCTTTGCCGACACCGGCGACCTGGCCCGCCGCGCCGCGCTCACCCGCCATGACCTCAACGCGCTGGCGGCCGGCGACGCCCTGCGCACCCTGGCCGGCCATCGCCGCCAGGCCAGCTGGGAAGCGGCCGCCAGCGTGCAGAGCCGCGACCTGCTGCGCGACGCCGCCATCCAGGAAACCCAGGCGCCGCAATTGTCCGCCCCTTCCGAAGGCCAGACCGTGGCGGCCGACTACCGCAGCGTGGGCCTGACGCTGCGCAGCCACCCCGTGGCCTTGCTGCGCCCCCAGCTCGCGGCGCGCAACTTCCAGCCCGCCTCGGTGCTCAACGGCTACCCCGACAAGCGCGTCGCGCGCGCCTGCGGCATCGTCACCGTGCGCCAGCGCCCGCAGACTGCCAAGGGGGTGATCTTCGTCACGCTGGAAGACGAGACCGGTCCCGTCAACGTGGTCGTGCGTACGGAACTCATCGAACGCCAGCGCCGCGAATTGCTGGGGGCCTCGCTGCTGGGCGTCTACGGGTCCTGGCAAAGCGTGGACGGCGTGCGCCACCTGATCGCGCAACGGCTGGTGGACCTGTCCGAGCTGCTGGGCGACTTGAACACCCAGAGCCGCAATTTCCACTAACCGTCCCGGACGCTTCTCAATCGCCGAACAGCGTGGCCATATCCAAGGCCTGCGCCATGGCCTGGTAGCCGGCATCGTTGGGATGCAGGTTGTCGCCCGAGTCATACGCGGGCAGCAGCCGCGCCGGATGCGCCGGATCGCGCAGCACCGCGTCAAAATCCACCACCGCGTCGAACACGCCGCTTTCGCGGATCCAGCGGTTCACCTCCCGCCGCACCGCGTCTTTGGCCGGGTTGTAGTGGCCCGACAACGGCGTGCCATGCAGCGAACCTTCATACGGCGCAATGGTGCCACCCACGATGCGCACGCCGCGCAGGCGGGCAGCCTCCGCCAGCTGCCGGTAGCCCTCGGTCAATCTTGCGGCCGTCATGGGCGCGTCCGCCGGCGCGAAGCCGCTGTCCGGCCAGCCGATGTCATTGATGCCCATCATCATCACCACCGTGCGCACGCCCGGCTGCGACAGTACGTCGGCATCGAAGCGCGCCATCGCGTTCACCCCCATCTTGTCGCCCCAGACCCGCGCGCCCGAAATGCCTGCATTGGCCACGCCCATGCCCTGCGGGGCCAGGCGGCGCGCCAGGAAATCCGGCCAGCGGCGGTTGGCCCCCGGCGTCGAGCCGTTGCCATCGGTCAGGGAATCCCCAAACGCCACCACCACCGGCGCGCGCGACGGGCTTTCGACCCAGATCCCCGCCAGGAAGGCCCGGCCTTGCAGCGCCTGCGCATCAGGCAGCTCCGCCGCCGCCGTGGCATCGCCCCGGACCAGGGCGCCGGTCTGCTGCGCGCCCCAATGGAAGGTGGTCACCGGCGTCGCCTGCGGGAAGTAAAGGCTGACGGCCAGTTCCGCCAGCGCGGATACCGGCAGGTCCACCGGATCGCTGACCACTTGCGCCCCCGGCGCCACCGTCACGCTCGGCCGCCCGCCAAAGGCCAGCCCGCGGCTGGATGCCGGACGGATCTTGGACTGGCCCGAGGCCAGCGCCACGCTGGCCGCCCCGATCTCCAGGGGCTGCGTGCCATAGCGGTTGGACAACACCACCCGCAAGCGCGGTCCGCCCACGCTGAGCATCAAGGTCTGGCGCAGAGTCTGGCCGCGCAATTCGGCCGGCATTTCCGTGGGCAGCACGAAGGAATCCTCCCACAGCGGTTGCGGGCTGGCGAACCAGGAACTGACCCAATTGGAACGCGCGGCATCGGCTTGAACAGAAGGCCGCGCCGCGATGGCGGCGGACGGGGCCAGGACCGCAAGGCCGCCGGCCAACGCAACGGCCGAAACCAGGGAATGAAGATTGAAGCGATTCATGACGACTCCAGAAAAAGAGAAAGTGACGTCACGATAGGTTCTTCCCAATTCCACCGGTAGAACCCTAAACTGCATACCACTTCTTCCAAAAAGGTATGACCATGGACACCCTGCGCGCCATGCGGGCCTTCGTCCGCGCCGTGGAGCTGGGCACCCTGTCGGCCGTCGCCCGCGAACAAGCGCTGAGCCAGCCTGCCCTGAGCAAGATCGTCGCCGCGCTGGAAAAGGACCTGAACGTGCGGCTGCTTGAACGCAGCACCACGCGCGTCGTGCCCACCGAACAAGGCAAACGCTTCTACGAACGCGCCACCCGCGTGCTGGAGGAATACTCCGAGGCCGTCGCCGACGCCCGCGGCCAGACCGAAAAGCCCGCCGGTTTCCTGCGCATCAACGCGCCCGTGGCGCTGGGCCAGTTCCGCCTGAACGCGCTGGTCCGCGAATTCCTGGACGAATATCCCGACATCCAGGTGGAACTGATCCTGAACGACCGGTTCGTGGACCTGGTGGAAGAAGGCGTGGACGTGGCGCTGCGCCTGGGCGGCAACCTGCCGCCCAACGCCATCGCCCGCAAGGCGGCCATGTCGCCGCGCTACTTGGTGGCCGCCCCCTCCTACCTGGCGCAGCGCGGCAAGCCCCGCGCGCCACGCGATCTGGCCGCGCACGAGTACGTGCGCTTTGCCTGGCTGGCTGCCGGCGACACCCTGGAACTGCACCAGGGCGCCACCCTCGCCACGGTCCAGACCCAAGGGCGCTTCCGCGTCAACAACGCCCTGGCCATCCGCGAAAGCCTGGCCATGGGCGCCGGCATCGGACTCTGCCCTGCCTGGCTGGTGCAGGACCTGATCGCCAGCGGTGAACTGCTGCGCGTCCTGCCCAAATGGAGCGCCACGCCGCAGGAGGCTTTCCTCATCTACCCGTCGCGCCGCTACCAGTCGCTGCGGGCACGGCTATTGATCGACTTCCTCAATGACCGGCTGGCGCGCCTGCCCGGCATGCAAACGCCCTAACCGCAGACGGCGCGCACCAGATTCCGGTAGATGTCGCGCGCGCCTTCCAACTGCTCCAACGCGATGGACTCGTCGATCGTGTGCGCGTCTTCCTCGTTGCCCGGCCCCAACCCTATCGTCGGAATGCCGCGGCGTCCGGCCGATTCCGAGCCATTGGTGCAGAACGCCCAACTGCCCACCACCGGATCCCGGCCGCTGGCGCTGACGGCCGCGCGCGCAGCCTGCAATAACCCGGCCTCCGCATCGCAACGCCAACCCGGCAACCAGCGCGGCGGCGTGGCGTGCTGCCCGGTATAGGTCGCCACTTGATCCTCGCTGACCTGCAGGGTGAAATCGGACAAGCCATGGGCCGCCAGATGCGCGCGGATCTGCGCCAGCACATCCTCCAGGCGTTCGCCCGACACGGTACGCCGGTCAAAGCGTATCGTCGTCGAAATCGGAATCATGGAGATCGACGGATAGGGATGCGACACGATGTCCGTCGGCACCAGCAGCGCCTGGCCCAGCACCTCGTCATGCGGCAGCGACAGGCTCTCCAGCGCGTTCAGCGCCCGGGCCGCCGCGTGCAGGGGATTGACACCGATATGCGGCGTCGCCGCGTGCGCCGGCTTGCCGTGGAAAGTCAGCAGCAGTTCCACCCGCCCCTTCTGGCCGGCCTTGATCTGCAGCTTGGAGGGCTCGCAGATGACGACCGCCTGCGGCATGCAGATGTCCAGCACCGAAGCCAGCGCATGCCCTTCGATGACTTCCTCCAGCACGCTGGCCGACACCGCCACGCGGCGCTTCAAGCCGTCCCGCGCCGCCTCCGCCACGCCGCAGATCGCCGCGGCGATACCGCCCTTCATGTCGGTGCTGCCGCGCCCATACAGCCGGCCATCCCGGATCTCGGCGCCGAACGGATCGAAGCGCCAGTCGCCCGCCACCGGCACCACGTCCATGTGTCCGTCGAACAGCAAGGCCACGTCCGCGTCCGCGGGGCCGATCAGGCCCAGCACCGAGCCATTGCCATCGGTCGTGACCGAACTGAAACCCGCCTCGCGCATCGTCGCGGCCATCAGCGCCGCCATCTCGCCTTCCTTGCCGGAAAGGCTGGGAATACGCACCATGGCCTGCGTCAACGCAACTACGTCCAGAGTCATCATCATTCCTGTCTGAAAGTGGCGGGCGCGGCGCGCCCGCCGATGTAGAGAAGCCGCCTAGCGGTTGACCAGGCTCTTCGGCACGCGGTACACCAGCACCGCCCCGATCAGCGTGAAGCTGGCCAGGAAATACATGCCCCAATCCGTCGAGCCTGTCAGGTCCTTGATCCAGCCGATCGCATACGGGCTGACAAAGGCCGCCAAGCCGGCGAAGGAATTGATCCCGGCTATGCCCGCCGCCGCGCTCTTGCCTTCCAGGAACGCCGTCGGCAGGCTCCAGAACAAGGGCGAGCACACCATGCAGCCGGCGGCCGCCACCGACAGCATGGCCACGGCCAGCATCGGGTTATGGCTGAACAGCGTGCTCAGCGCCAGGCCCGTCCCGCCCACCAGAAACGGCACGATCATGTGCCAGCGGCGCTCCCGCACCGCGTCCGAATGGCGGCACACCAGCACCATCGAGATCACCGCGCAGACGTTCGGCACCGCCGTCAACAGGCCGATGTCCAGCAGCGACACCACGCCGGTGGAACGGATCACCGACGGAATCCAGAACGCCAGGCCCGACAAGCTGGACACCGTGCAATAGCAGATCAGCGCCATATGCACGACGCGCCTGTCCTTGAGCAAGGTCAGCATGGACACGTGCTCGGTCTTGGCGGTCTTCTCGCTCTGCAGGTTCTGGCCCAGCCGCGACTTCTCCGCGGGCGACAGCCAGCGCGCGTCGTCGATGCGGTCATCCAGGTACCAGAACACCGCCAGGCCCAACAGCACCGAAGGAATCGCCTCGATGATGAACATCCACTGCCAGCCGGCCATGCCGTGCGTGTCATGGAACGCCTCCATCACCCAGCCCGACAGCGGCCCGCCCAGGATGCCGGCAAACGGCACCGCCGTCATGAACACCGCCACGATCTGGCCGCGCCGGTTCGACGGAAACCAATAGGTCAGGTACAGGATGATGCCGGGATAGAACCCGGCCTCGGCCGCCCCCAGCAGGAAGCGCAGGATGTAGAACTGCGTCGGCGTCTGCGTCAGGGCCATGGCGGCCGAGATGATGCCCCACAGGATCATGATGCGCGCCAGCGTCTTCTTCGCGCCGATGCGGTGCATCAGCACATTGCTCGGCACCTCGAACAGGAAATAGCCGATGAAGAAAATGCCCGCGCCCAGGCCGTACACCGTTTCGCTGAACTTCAGATCGTCCAGCATCTGCAGCTTGGCAAAGCCGACGTTCACCCGGTCCAGGAACGCCGCGATGTAGCACACCATCAAGAACGGCAGCAGCCGCCACGCCACCTTCCGATACAGCGCATCATCCCGCGCCGCCAGGGGATCCTTGTCTGCGGCAACCGGAGGCGCCGCAATGCTCTCGACTGACTGGTCCATATTTTCACCTTGGGGTCTGTGTTTTTTTTAGGCCGAACGCTCCCCTGCAGGCGCTCGGGGCGCCCGCATGCTGTTTTTTATGGGAAGGGAACGTCCGGGCCGGTTATGCGGACGGTCTATCGACCGTCCGCGCTGGCCGCGCCGCAGGTCAGGCGGTTACCGCCGCCTCCGGCGCAGGTTCCACCGCGCCTCTGCGTTCCGTGATCAGGCCGTAAGCCTCGGGACGCCGGTGGCGGTCGAAATTGAAAGTCGTGCTCTTGTAGGACAGGCACAGATCCAGGTCGCAGCGCGCGATCGCCAACTCATCGCCCTTGGTCGAGCAGGCGGCGACGATCTCGCCCGACGGCGCGATGATGCAGCTGCCGCCTATCATCTCGCAGCCCTCTTCCTTGCCGGCCTTGGCCACGCCCACCACCCAGGTACCGTTCTGATAGGCGCCCGCCTGCATCACCAGATGGTTGTGGAACATGGACAGGTCGTCGTGCTCGGGCGCCGGCGGGTTGTGCACCGGCGTGTTGTAGCCCAGCAGGATCATTTCCGCGCCTTGCAAGCCCATGACCCGATAGGTCTCGGACCAGCGGCGGTCATTGCACAAGGCCATGCCCATCACGCCGCCAAAGCCGCGCCAGACGTCGAACGAGTCGCCCGGCTCGAAGTAGTGCTTTTCCAGGTGCTGGAAAGCGCGCCACGGCTCGTGCTCGGCATGCCCGGGCAAATGCACCTTGCGGTACTTGCCGATGATGTCGCCGTTCTGGTTCACCAGGATCGACGTGTTGAAGCGGCGCTTGACGCCCTGCTCCAACGCCAGCTCCGCATAGCCCAGGTAAAAGCCTATGCCCAGCTTGCGCGCGGTCTCGAACAGCACCCGGGTCTGCGGACCGGGCATCTCGCTTTCATAGAACGCGTCGATCTCGGCCGGATCTTCCATGTACCAGCGCGGAAAGAAAGTCGTCAGCGCCAGCTCCGGGAAAACCACCAGCTGGCAGCCCATGGCATGGGCCTGGCGCAGATGCGCGAGCAGGCGCTCGACGACGTCGCGACGCGTGTCGCTACGCTGGATCGGCCCCAGCTGCGCGGCCGCGACATTGATGATGCGTGACATGTTCAGTCTCCTACGGTTTCATTGTTCTGCGAGTTCGAGCGTCAGTTCCAGCAACACGCCGGCGCCCGCCTCGATATCCTGGTCATGCGTGAATTCGGCGACGTTGTGCGACAGCCCGCCCACGCTGGGCACGAACACCATGCCCGTCGGGCACATGCGCGCCAGCATCTGGGCATCGTGCCCGGCGCCGCTGGGCAGCCGCCGCACGCGGTGCCCGCGGCTGCGGGCGATGTCCTCGACCCGGCCGACGATAGCCTCGTCGAACGCCACCGGCGCAAAATCGGCCAGCACCCGATGGCTCAGCTCCACCCCTTCATCCGCGGCAACCTGCGCCGCATACGTCATGCAGCGTGCAATCGCCTCCTGCAAGGCCGCGCCGTCGGTGTTGCGCAGGTCCAGCGTGAAGGTCGCCCGGTTGGGGATGACGTTGATCAGGTTGGGAAACAGATTCACCTGCCCCACAGTCGCCAACTGGCCCGCCCCCAACTCGACGGTCAGATCCCGCGCAAAGCACGCGATGCGCGCCGCCACGATGCCGGCGTCATGGCGCAACGCCATCGGCGTGGTGCCGGCATGGTTGGACACCCCGCGCACGGTGAACTCGATCCAATGGATGCCCTGCACGCCCGTCACCGCGCCGATGGTGTAGCCCTCATGTTCCAGCACCGGCCCCTGTTCCACGTGCAGCTCGACAAAGGCATGCACCTGGTTATTGCCTACCGGGGCCGTCCCGGCATAGCCGATGCGGGCCAGGTTCTCGCCCACCGAGGTGCCGTCTATGCCGACCGTGGCCAGCGCGTCCTCCAGCGCCAGGTCGCCCTGGAACACCAGGCTGCCCATCATGTCCGGCGCAAAGCGCGCGCCTTCCTCGTTGGTGAAGAACGCCACCGCTATCGGCCTTTCAGTGACCACGCCCGCGTCGTTCAACGCCGCCACCACTTCCAGCCCCGCCAGCACCCCCAGGTTGCCGTCATAGCGGCCGCCGGTGCGCACCGTGTCGATGTGCGACCCCGTCATCACGGGCGGACCGGCCTTGCGCCCGGCCCGCAGGCCCACCACATTGCCGATGCCGTCCACCGTCACGGCCAGGCCCAGTTCGCGCATCCACTGCACCACCAGGTCGCGTCCCTGCCGGTCCGCGTCCGTCAGCGCCAGACGGCACACGCCGCCGCCCTCGATGGCGCCGACCTGCGCCAGATCGGCAATGCGGCGCAACAGGCGGGCGCCATCGATCCGCACGGCCTCGCGGCCGGCCTCAAGCGTGACGCCAGTCATGCCACGGCCTCGGCTTCGACTTCGGCGGCGCTCCGGCCGACGATGCGTTGATACAGTTCCGGGTCGGTCGCCCCTTCGCTGCCGAACACCAGCACGCGGCTGTCAGCGTCCAGGCCCAGCGCATCGCGCACCGCCGGATCGGCCAGCGCCGCCAGGCAGCCGGTCAGCCCCGCCACGGCCGACTCGCCCGCGACGATGGGCGCGTCGCCATACTTGCCGCTTGCCAGCAAACGCACCGTCTCCAGCGCCGCCTCGTCGTCAACCGTCAGGAAAGCCTGCGCGCCGGGATGCAGCACCTCCCACGCCAGCAGCGACACTTCCCCGCAGGCCAGCCCGGCCATTACGGTATCCAGATCGCCGTGCACCGCCACCGGCTTGCCGGCGCGGGCGCTCTCGTACAGGCAGGCCGCCTTGTCCGGCTCAACCACGATGAAACGCGGACGGCGCTCGCCCAGTTGCTCCCAGAAATGCGCGCAGACCGCGGCAGCCAGCCCGCCCACGCCGCCCTGCAGGAACACGTGCGTCGGCAATTCGCCATCGCCCGCCTCGCGCAACTGGCGCAAGGCCTCGTCCGCCATCACGGCGTACCCCTGCATCACGTCCTTGGGCACCTCCATATAGCCGGGATACGACGTATCCGAGACCACATATCGCCCAAGCCGCGCCGCGTCTTGCGCCGCCTGGCGCACCGAGTCGTCGTAGTTCCCCGGCGTACGCACGACCTGCGCGCCGTATTGCTCGATCGCCCGCTTGCGGCCTTCGCTGACCGTCGCGTGGATGTAGATCACGCACTGGCAACCGAAGCGTTGCGCGCCCCAGGCCACCGAACGGCCGTGGTTGCCGTCCGTCGCGCAGGTCACCGTCATGGCCTGCGTCAGCTCCCGGTAGCGGCCGGACAGCAAGTCGTCCACCGACAGATCGTCGCGCCCCAGCTTGACCGCCAATTCCCGCAGCAATTGGCGGCTGACGGCATAGGCGCCGCCCAGGGCCTTGAAGCTGCCCAGCCCGAAGCGGCCGCCCTCGTCCTTGTACCGGATGCCCGCCACGCCCACGGCGCGCGCCAGGCCCGACAGATCGCGCAGCGGCGTGGGCTGATAGCCCGGCCAGCGGCGGATCTGCGCCTCGGCCTGCGCATAGGCCTTACCGCCCAGCACGTCCAGCTGCCGTTTACCGTAAGGCGCGGCAGGTTCGAAGGCCGGATTGGGCGCGTACTGCAGCCGGACGTTCGGAATGGGATGGTTCAAGTCAGTCTCCTCTTGGAATTCAGCGATGCAAGTCGCCGTAGTGTTCGTGCAGGCGTTCTATGTTCTGCAGACGTTCGCGCGCGGCCGCCCCGAGTTTTCGGGCCAGGGCCGAGCACAGATGATTGATGACGCTGGTGGCCGCGACGTAGGAATCGAACACGGCCGCGCCGCTGTTCACGCATCGCAACACCAGGTCCGAGCGCGCGGGCAATTCGGTGGCGGTGGGATCGGTCAACACCACGACCTTCGCGCCCACCCGGTTCGCATGTTCGACAATGGGCTTGAGCAGCGTGACGCGACGCCGGAAATCCATCACCAGCAACACGTCGTCAGGGCCCAGATCAGCCAGATCCTCCGCCAGGTTCAAACCCGCGCCCGGCACCAGCGCGACCCCGTCGCGCAGCTGCGTCAGCAAGGCCCAGGCGTACTGCGCCAGCACCCGCCCATTGCGAAAGCCCGCAATGCAGATGCGGCGAGCGCCAGCGAACAGCTCGATGGCCCGCTCCACGTCGCGGCTGTCCAGGCGCTCGAAGGTCTGCGCCAGGTTCTGCAAGTCCGTGGCCAGATGCTCCGCCAACGCATCCCCCGTCGCGTCCGGCGGACGCACGCCCGCCATCTCATACAGCGGAGACCCACGGTCGGCCTCGTCGCGCGCCTGCGCCCGCACCTCGTTGAAGTTCTCGTAGCCCAGACGCCGGAAGAACCGCCCCGCCGTCGCCTTGGACACGCCCGCCTTCTGCGCCAGCTCGGCGCCCGAATAGGCCGCGATATTGCCCAGGCACTCCAGGGTCACGCTGGCCAACCGCTGCTCGCTGTCCGTGAAGCTGTCCTGCAGCGCGAGGATGCGCTCCTGCAACACCGAAGTCATGATGATCCCGCCTATGAAACTATGGTTTCAGAAATATATTCCCATGAAACTTTAGTGTCAATGCAAAATTTGGATCATCGAAGCCGCGCTCAGGAATGGCGCTTGCGGCCCTGCCCGGCGTCGGTCACAGCGCGCCCGCGCTGGTCTATCATGGCTTTTTTCAGACGTGTTGTTGTAAGGAGCGTTACATGATCCGAAAGCTGATCCCTTTCCTGCTGGTCGCCAGCCTGACCGCGTGCGCCAACACCGGCGCCCCGCGCTCATCCAGCGCGCCGGCAGCGTCCAGCTCCTCCAGCTCCTCGTCCGCTGCTGACGCCGGAACCAGCTATGGCGGGTCGTCCTACGGTTCTTCGTCGTCCATGGGCGGCGGCAAGACCTGCGACGCATCTTCGCTGCAATCCCAGATCGGCCAGAAAGCCACTGCGTCCGTGATGGAAGACCTGCGTACCCGCAGCGGCAGCAGCACTGCGCGCATGCTGCGCCCAGGGCAGTTGGTCACGATGGAGTACAACGCTACGCGCTTGAATTTGATCGTGGATGATAAGGACGTCATGACCGCGATTCGCTGCGGTTGATGACCAAAGGCGGGGCCGGCGCAACGCCGGCCCCGCGCTACGCCTGCGGCGGCCTGACCGCCGGCGGCACATGGGGCAGGAATGCCCCCGCCACCTCGAAAGCGCATTCCTCGCGCGCAATATCGATCACCCGGGCCACCACCGGGTTGACGATGTTCTTCTTGTGCACCGCGTAGTAATTGATCGTGGGCAGGTCGGGCTGCACGTCCAGCTGGCATAGCGCGCCGCGCTCCACCAGCGGCGCGAAATACGCACCCGGCAGATAGCTGATGCCCAGCCCCAGCATCGTCAGCTGCGCCATCATTCCCAAACTATTACAGGTCAGCACGCGCTTGACCGGCAGGCCCTGTTCCGCGAACCAGGCATCGTACAGATGCGACAAGGCCGAATTGGTGGGTTGCGAAATCACCGGATACGGCGCCAGGTCCTGCGGCGTCAGCTTCGCGGAAAAATCGATGTCCAGGGCCGGGCTGGCCATCCAGACGTTGGTGACCGCGCCCAGGTGCACGCAATCGTATTGGTAGCCCCAGAACGGGCCGGGCATGATGGCCAGGTCCAGTTCATCCTGCTCCAACCTTTCGTACAGCGTGATGCCGCCGTCGATCTCCGGCATCAGCTGCACGCGCGGATAGCGCAGGCTGATCTGGCTGATCAGCCGCGCCAGCCAGGTCATGCCCACCAGTTCCGTTACGCCCAGCCGCACCACGCCTTCGAAGCTGGCCGGATCGGCCATGTTCTGCACGATGCGGCTATTCAGGTCCAGCATCTCGCGCGCCAGCTCGTACAGCTTGCGGCCCTGCGCGGTCATGATCAGCTTCTTGGCGCGGCGCTCGAACAGCGGCGCGCCGGCGAAGGCTTCCAGTTCGCCCACCCGTTTGGCGACCGCCGACTGGGTGGTGTGCAATTTGCGGGAAGAAGCGCTGAAGCTGCCCAGCTGGGAACTCCAGTAGAAAGCCTCTAGCTGTTTGAGGGTGTACATCGCGGCGGTCGATGCGAAGCGCATGGAAACCCTCACCTTACCATCATGGCAACGCCCGCCGCCCCCGCCTCAGCCGCGCGGATGCAGGATGTCGGCCAGGAAGCGCTGCGCCCGCGGATGCGAGGGCGCGCTGAAGAAGCGCTCGGGCGTGTCCATCTCCAGGATCTCGCCCGCGTCCATGAAAACCACCCGGTCGCACACGTCGCGCGCAAAGCCCATTTCGTGGGTCACGCACACCATGGTCATGCCGTCCTTGGCCAGGCCCTTCATCACCTGCAGCACCTCGCCCACCATCTCCGGGTCAAGCGCGCTGGTCGGTTCGTCGAACAGCATCACCGGCGGCTGCAAGGCCAGCGCCCGGGCGATCGCCACGCGCTGCTGCTGGCCGCCCGACAGCGAACCCGGATAGGCGTCGATCTTGTGCTCCAGACCCACCCGCGCCAGCAGGCCGCGCGCGAGTTCCACCGCCGCTTTGCGCGGCTGCTTGCGGATGCTGACGGGTGCAAAAATCACGTTTTCCAGCACGCTCATATGAGGAAACAGATTGAACTGCTGGAACACGAAACCGATCTGCTGGCGCAGCGCGTTCAGGTCCGAACCCTTGGCGTAGATGTCCTTGCCGTCGATCAGGATGCGCCCCTTCTCGATCGGCTCCAGCCGGTTGATGGTGCGGATCATGGTCGACTTGCCCGAGCCCGACGGGCCGCAGACCACCAGCACCTCGCCGCGCGCCACCGAAAGATCCACGTCCTTCAGCACATGATGCGCGCCGTACCACTTGTTCACTTTTTCAAGATTGATCATGTTTTGTTCCTTCAAGCCATGGCGCGCGAGCGGCGGATACGCAGGTCCAGCCAGCTCAGCCCGCGGCTCAGGCTGAAGCACACCAGGAAATAAATGATGGCCAGGATGCCGAAAACCTGCAGCGGCTTGGTCAGCACCAGGTTGTTGACCTGATTGGCCGCGAAGGTCAGCTCGTTGACGCTGATGACATAGCCCAGCGACGTCTCCTTGATGGTGGAGACGAACTGGCTGGTCATGCTGGGCAGCACGTTGAACAGCGCCTGCGGCAGCACTACCCGGCGCATCGTGGTCCAGTAGCCCACGCCCAACGAGCGCGAGGCCTCGATCTGGCCGCGCGGCACCGCCTCGATGCCTGAGCGGATCACTTCCGACAGATAGGCGCTTTCATAGACCACCAGCGCGAAGATCAGCGTCCAGAAGCCGCTGATCACCTGGCCGGTCAGCTTGGGCACCACGAAGTACGCCCAGAAGATCAGCATCAGCAGCGGCATGCCGCGCACCACGTTGACCAGCGCCTTGCTGGCCGTGCGCAGCCAGCCGTAGGGGCTGACCCGGGCCAGCGCAATCAACAGCGCCAACGGCAGCGACAGGGCCAGGCCGCAAGCGGCCAGGATCAGCGTCAGCGCCAGGCCGCCCAGCGGCCCGTTGGGATATTGGCCGACCAGCAGCGTGGGCCAGTATTGAGACAGTAGATCAAGCACCGTGGCCTCCCCGGTTCAGGCGATAGCGGTCATAGACGCGCGATCCAATCAGCATGATGAGGAACGATCCCAGCAGGTACATGATCGTGGCCGCGCCAAAGGTGGCAAAGGTGCGGTAGGTTTCGTTTTCGATCTCGCGCGCCTGGTAGGTCAGCTCCATCACGCCGATGGCCATGGCCACGCTGGTGTTCTTGAACAGCAGCAGCGCGCGCCCCACTAGCGGGGGAATCGAAATCCGCACCGCCTGCGGCACAATCACGAAACGCATGCATTGCAGATAGCTCGCGCCCAGCGCGCGGGCAGCCTCGAACTGCGTAAAGGGAATGGCGCGCAAACCGCTGCGGATGTCCTCCGCGATATAAGCGGCCGACCCCAGCGCCAGCGCAATCGCCGCCAGCGACATCTCGGCGTTGTGCTGGTACAGCCACATGCGGAAACCTTCCGGCAGCAGCTCGGGCATGCCGAAGTACCAGAACAGCACCTGCACCAGCAACGGCACGTTGCGGTGGTATTCCACATAGGCGTCGACCAGCCAGCGGCAAGGCGCCAGATTGGTCGCGCGCACCACCACCAGCGTCACCGCGATGGCAAAGGCCATGACCCAGGCAACCAGAAACAGCTGTACGGTCACCGCCATGCCGCTCAGCAGCAGCTGGTATTGGGAAGCGTCAAGTAGGCTCATAAAACAATCAATCTCCTGCTATCGCGAGGCTCAGGCCAAACGCCACGGGTTCCGGCCGCCCGCTGGATGCGGCGCCGGAACCCGTGACGTGGGACTCGCGGTGGTACTTCCGGACCCTGCTCAGCCCGCGATCGGGCCGATCTTGAAGCCGCGCTCCAGCTTGTACGGCGTCTCCGGACCAAACCACTTGTCGAACAGCTTGGCGGCCACGCCCGAGGCCTCGGCCTCGTCCAGCGCCTGGTTCACCGTTTCCAGGAAACGCGGCTCCGTCTTGCGCACGCCCAGGCCCCAAGGCTCGTCGAACACCGACTTGGCGATCACGCTGACGGGCGCCGTGGGCGGACTTTGCAGCACCAGGCGCACCAACACCAATTCGGAAGCGAACTGCGCGTCCACCTTCTTCTGCTGCAGGGCCAGATAAGTGGCCGAGCTGTCGCCATAGCCAATCACCTGCGACTTATCCAGGATGCGCTTGATCTCGCGTTCCGAGCTGGAACCCTTGGTCGCGCCGATGCGGCGGCCGTTCAGCGATTCCACCGTCTCCAGGCCCGAATCCTTGCGCACCAGCAGCTTCTGCGGGCTCACGTAGTAGGCGTGGCTGAAAGCGATCTGCTGCGCGCGGTCGGGCGAAAAACCCAGGTTGGCCGCCAGGATGTCGACCCGACCTTCATTCAATTCCGGCACCCGCGCCGCCACCGACAGCAGCTTGTAGCTGATCTTCACGCCCAGCTTGTCCGCAACCAGCTTGCAGACATCCACGTCGTAGCCCACCAGCTGGCGCGTCGCCGCGTCCTGGAAGCTGAACGGCTGCGACGTGCCCAGCGTGCCGCAAATCAGCTCGCCGCGCGCCTTGATGTCATCCACCTGGTCGGCCTGGGCCGAGGCGCCCAGGACCAGCGTAGCCAGGCCCAGGCAGGCAGCGAAAAGAGTATGGCGTTTCATGCTTGATTCCCCTTGTGTGGTTGTGTGGTTGTGTGGTGTACGGAATGCCCGCCCTGCCCTCAGGCCAGCTTGGCGCAGGCTTCCCGGATGGCCGAGCAGCCCTGTTTGATATCGTCCAGCGACGCCGCGAACGACAGCCGGAACGTGCCCGGCGCGCCATAGGCATGGCCGTCGATCACGGCCACGCCGGCTTCGCGCAGCAGATAGTGCGTCAGGTCGGTATCGGTCGCGATCACGTCGCCCGCCGGCGTCTTCTTGCCCAACAGGCCCGAGCAGTCCGGGAACACGTAGAACGCGCCCTGCGGCACGACGATCTCCAGGCCCGGCGTACCCGCCAATTCCGCAATCGCCAGATCGCGGCGCTGGCGGAACACCTGGGCAAACTCGGCCACGCAATCCTGCGGACCCGACAAGGCCTCAAGCGCCGCCGCCTGACTCACCGACGACGCGCCCGACGTGCTCTGCGACTGCAGAATCGCCATCGCCTTGATCAACTCGTCAGGACCCGCGCCGTAACCGATGCGCCAGCCCGTCATGGCATAAGCCTTGGACACGCCATTGACCACCAGCGTGCGCGCCGCCAGCTCCGGCGCGACCTGCAGCGGATGCACCGTCGGCTCGTCCGTGAAATTCAGGCGGGCGTAGATATCGTCCGTCATCAGCCATACATGCGGATGGCGCTTCAGCACCTCGGCCAGGCCGCGCAGCTCGTCCGCAGTGTAGACCGAGCCGGTCGGATTGCTGGGCGCGTTCATCATCAGCCACTTGGTGCGCGGCGTAATCGCGCGCTCCAGCGCCTCGGCCGTGACCTTATAACCCGTCGCCGGCGTAGTCTCCACCGCCACCGGCACGCCGCCATTGACCAGCACCATGTCCGGGTACGACACCCAGAACGGCGCCGGGATCAGCACCTCGTCGCCATCATTCAGCGTCGCCGCCAGACCGTTGAAGATCACCTGCTTGGCGCCCGTGCTGACGATGATGCGCCCCGCTGGATAATCGACGCCCGTCGCTTCCAGCAAATGCTGGGCGGCGGCGCGGCGCAGCGGCACTGTGCCCTGGGCCGGCGGATACTTGGTTTCACCGCGGTTCATGGCGGCGGTGGCTGCCAGGCGGATGTGCTCCGGTGTGGAGAAGTCCGGCTCGCCGATGGTCAGGTCGATGATGCGACGGCCCTGTTCGCGCAGTTCGGCGATGATGGCGCGCGCAGCGACGCTGGGCGAAAGTTTGATGCGCTTGATGCGGTCAGCGACGATGCTGGTGGGCTGCGGGGTTTGGGTTTGGCTCGGGGTCTGGCTCATTTCGCGGCTCCCGTCTTCTCAGCCAAAGTCTTCTCCAGCCAGGGCTTGGTATAGGTGCCGGCGCGCAGCTTTTCCTTCGCCACCGCCTCGTCGGACTCCTTCTTCTGAGCCAAAGCCAGCACGGCCGCCGCATGCTCGGCGGGAATCACCACCACGCCATCCGCGTCACCCACCACCACGTCGCCCGGGTTGACCACCTGGCCACCCACCGATACCGGCACATTGATCTCGCCGGGACCATCCTTGTACGGCCCCTTGTGCGACACGGCCCGCGCATAGCAACCGAACTCGCCCTGCGCGAACACATCCAGATCGCGCACCGCGCCATCGATCACAAAACCTTCAATGCCGCGCGACTGCGCATCCATCATCATCAGTTCGCCCACCAGCGCATTGCTGGTATCGCCCGCGCCATCGACAACAATCACGTCGCCCGCGCCGCCCAGCGAAATCGCCTTGTGGATCATCAGGTTGTCGCCCGGCCGGGTCTTTACGGTCAGCGCCAGGCCCACCGTGCGCTGATTGCAGGCATGCAGCGGACGCAGCCCGCTGACGCCATACAGGCGGTTCATGCAATCGCTGATCTGGGCCGAGCCGATGGCTGCGAAACCGGCTAGCACGTCGGCAGCGACGGCCGGGCCGGTACGGGGAAGAATGCGGTATCCGATGGGATTCATAAGTCTGGGGTAAATGCGTGGACAGCGTTAAGCGAACACGCATTACAAGGCCCCAGGGGGTGTTCCTCAAAACGATATAAATTCCCGGTTATGTAGGAATTTTATTCGTGGATGATGGCGGATAGGGTTATCCCTTGTTCGCACTTGGGCGTTTGGTCGCCGCCGTTGGGACTGCGCACCTCCGCCAACGCCACTGTCGGAAGGAGAAAGTGATGTCCGCGTCGGCCTCGGCATCAACTGCCCCGCTTGGTATTCCGGTGGCAAGTGGCTGCGATCGCGCGAACGCAATTCCGCCCACCCGGACCAGGGGTCAGATACGGTACCTTTTTTCTGGCGTGGGTCTGCCGGGAGGAGTGGCAAGGGCCCATCGGGCGTATGCCAGAGGCATAGGCGTTTCCCAATGGTCCGGGTCACGGGCTGCACGGCACGCCATCGTCCCTGCCCGTCGCTTGCGATCATTGCGAAATCGCCGGATTTATTTAGCCACGCCGTCAACTCACCGACTTGGTCTTTGGTAATGCAAAAACCGAACGCGGGCATGAACATCGAAATTGTAGTCTGACACCAATTTTTCCCGGCACAAAAGACGAGCGGTTGACGCCGCAACTCCCAGCAGATCCCGCCCTATCTGCTTGTGCGCAGGCCGAAACGCGTCGTGGCCATCATCCTGACACGGCTGGACGAATTGACGGATGGGGTGTGCAGCACGCGCATATCCATCAAGAAAACATCGCCAGCCCGTCCCGACATCTCGATGATCTTGGTGTCGGACGTGCTGAGAACAGCTTCGAGATCCCCTGGCGATTTCAACGATCCACGAAGCCTCCCAGCCGCTACACCCGCCACGCGATGAGAACGGGCCAGCGCTAAAGTTGCGCCCCCGTGTTCAACAACGTCGTCGATCAGATAGAACACCTGGATGCCGGGGATCTCAGCCCCGGATTTCGCAGCCAGGTCAACGTGCCAGTTCAGGCTGCCCAGAGACCAAGGTCCTTGATGAGGCAGCGACAGCAAGGGCTGCGTGCCTTGGCCGGATTGCGGGGCTCTGCCGGTCAGGTCAGCAATTACGTTGCGAATTTCCGCCGTGTTCAGCGTTTGATCCAGATCCGCAATCTTCACCATCGAGGATAGCTTTGCGATCTGCTGAAACGGCGACAAATTGTTCAGTGAACTGCCAAGACTTTTTCCGCCGGCCCAGACCTTGAGCCGCGATAGCTCTCGCAGAATGCGCTCCCGAAGCGGCGTCAGACAGCGCTTGGAATGTGCACCGCTCAATCGTAAGTACCCTTCGTTATGGAAGAAGTCGAGCTCTGATTGATTGAGAGTTCTGCCTGTCATGTTCGAGATTTTCGTGTAAGGGCTTCTGTCTGGAAAGTCATAAACGTCATTTCCAAACTCGGTTTCGGGAGCCATCGTGGCGACTGACACGGAGCAACGTAAAATGTCAGGTCTCCAGCCTCCACTTGCTTCCCTTATGAACCTTGAACGACTGCGCCGCGAATTTCCCGACTTCGACATAGCAACCCTGCCGCCCCTGCCCGAAGGGTATTTCGATACATCGAGCTACATCGACGCTGCTCCCTCATTCGAGAACGAGGAGCGCAGCTTGAAAGTCTATGTCGACTACGCCAACTACGCCGACCGCGAATCCGGCAGAAGCCAGCGCTTCTGCGTTTCGCGCTACGACGAAGAAGCTGGCGACTACGAAGACGTCGCCCTGTCGACGAACGATTGGGCCGAAGTCTTGCGGTTCCTGACCGCCTGAACGCCCTCGCCGGGGGGATCGGTTTCCGCTCCGATCGTCGGATGATCGCCCCCGCGACCGCTTGCGTTTCCATGGCCTTTCTTGATTTCGGCGGCTGCTGTCGAACCTCGATGAGAATTGTAGTCTGACACCCATTTAAGTACGCGACGCCCATGCTGTTACCACTAGCTTGCGATATCGGTGAGGGGCGTGGCGATTTCAGTCAGGCGTTGCCCGTCGTTGCCATCCTCGACTCTCCAGCCTTGGGTGTTTAACACCTTCCGTATCTCATCGGCTTTGGCCCAGTTCTTTGCCTCTCGGGCTTGAGCGCGTTCACCGAGCAGCGCCCGGATACTTTCCGGAATGTCAGACGCTACTGGCCTCCAGTCGCGTAACCCGAGGCCCAGTACCAAATCAAAGCTGTCCACAGTCGCTTTCAAGGTGGCAGGCGGGAGCTCGCTCTTGACGAGTTCCCATAGCACGGCCAATGCCCTCGGCAGATTCAAGTCATCATTCAATTCGGCGTTGAAGCGCGCGGCGAAATCCGGATCGATGCGGCCACCGTCCGGCCAGCCGGAATAGAGCTGCCGCAGCCGGTTCAACGCGGTCTGCGCTGCAACAAGAGACGCCCAACTGAAATGCAGCTTGCTCCGGTAGTGAGCTGTCATGCACAGGTAGCGGTAGGCAAGCGGATCTATGTTCCGACTGCGCAAGGTCTGCAAGCGCACAAAATCCCCGCTCGACTTCGACATCTTGCTGTCGGCATTGAGTGTCAGAAAATGTCCGTGTATCCAGAAGTTCGCAAGGCGAGTGCCGTAAGCTGCCTGTGTTTGCGCAATTTCGTTGCTGTGATGCACGGCGATATGGTCTTCTCCGCCACAGTGGATGTCGAACCAGATGCCGAGATGTTTCGCCGACATGGCCGAGCACTCAATATGCCAGCCCGGAAATCCACGCCCCCATGGGCTATCCCATTCCATCTGCCGCGCTACGCCCTCCGGGCTGAACTTCCATAACGCAAAATCCGTGATGTTCCGCTTCGCGCCAAGTGCTACGCGCTTGCCCGCCTGCAGGCCGGCACGGTCGAGCCGGGCCAGAAAGCCGTAGTCATCCTGCTTGCTTGTGTCGAAATAAAGACCGTCGTCGGTTTTATACACGTAGCCGGACCGGTCCAACTCGCCGATAAACGCGATCTGTTCGGCGATGTGATCGGTCGCGCGGCACCATACCGTCGGCTCCAGCAAGTTGAGGGCATGCCAATCGGCAACGAAGGCCTCGGTGTAGCGCTGAGCAATCGCATAGGCGGACTCCCCGGTCCGCCTGCTACCTTTTTCCATCTTGTCTTCGCCTTCGTCGGCATCCGAAGTCAGATGACCGACGTCGGTGATATTAACGACATGACGGACCTCGTAGCCGTTGCGTATGAGTACCCTGCGCAGAATGTCTTCAAACACATAAGTTCTTAGATTGCCAATATGCGCGTGGTCGTAGACGGTGGGTCCGCAGCAATACATGCCGACGTGGCCAGCGTGGATAGGCGTGAACGGGCGCACGGTACGCGACCAGGTGTCATACAACGCAAGTGGCATCAACTCTCTCCGCATCGAAGGGTGCAGGCAAAAAACAAAAAAGCCGCCGGTTTTGCAACGGGCGGCCAGAGGCGATTGATTCAACGTATAGCTAATTGCTAGGCGCAGTTTCCCCCGGCACGTTCTGACAACATGCACGGACCAGCGAAAAGAGGGATTTGGAGCGAGTAGCCATGTCTGCAATCCTAGCGGCTTTGGGTTATGCAGGTCAACACAGGGGAATGACCGGCTTCCGCGATATCTTCCGAATGACCGTTCGTGGCCGAAAACAGACATTTGTAAGCGATCCGACTAAACGCATCGACAATCCATACATGTACATTCTTTCCCACAATTCGGGCTTGCTCAGGCGGTAATCTGTATTTCACGCAATCGCTGTTTCACGGTCGTCAAGCGGAGTATTGGCAAAGACGTCGGCCGATTCGATTCGATTGCGTCCCGCCGTTTTTCCCCTATACAGAGCGACATCCGCCTGCCGAAGCGCATCCTCCAGCTCATGCACACCATGGAACGGCGGCGAAACTCCAATGGTGACCGTGCAGCGCAGCACATCGTCGGAACCCGTCACTTTGATTGCCCGGTTCTCAACGCTGGCACGCAGACGTTCCGCGAAGTGGATTACACGGTCCCCATCAGCTTCCAGGAAAACAGCCACAAACTCTTCCCCGCCTATGCGTCCCGTCAAGTCACCGCTGCGAACCGTGGAACGAAGTATGTCCGCGACTTGGCAGATCACTTCATCGCCAGCTTGATGCCCATAGGTGTCATTGATAAGCTTGAAATGGTCGACGTCCAACAGCAGCAATCGAGCCGCCCCGGCATTCCGAGAATTAAAAGACCGGGTGAGCGCCTCCTGGAGTCCTCGGCGATTGAGGAGATCCGTCATGGGATCGCGCGCCGCCATATTGCGCAGGCTATCCGTCAGCCGCCGCAGTACCAGCCAGACAATGGAAGGTGGGACTATGGTCGCCAGGGTCGACATGTAGATGTAGAAGATCATCTGAAATCGACTATCCATATGCAGCGCATCCAGGCCGCCATCTACGATTTTCAAGAACTTCAGCGCATTCAGAATGCAGATTCCGCCTATCAGGAACGCGAAGAAGAACATCTCCCCGTGCAGATCTTTCGCGAAAGTGCGAACGCCATAGATCACGGTTATGGTCATTGCAAAGAAGAGCACGCTCGCCATCGCCGCAAGCATTGCGTAACGCGCGGTGGGTCCTGCGCCCCATTGCACCAGGCATTGCGCAATGCCATAGACCACGGAAAAAATGATCAACGTGCGCCACAATCGGACCTGACGCCCAAAGAAGCGCATGGCGCCTAGCCAGTAGGCGATCGGGGCAGCCAGCGTGAGGGTGTGATTAACGACGCTCATCACACTCCAGGCGGGTCCGCCTTCAACCAGTTGCAGGATATAGGCCAACGCCAACAGGAGATTGCCCGCGGCGAAAAAGTCCATTCCCATCCTGTTGCCGGGCAAGCGGCGGCTAATCAGCAAAAACATGCCCGAAAAGCACAATAGATGTGCACACAGCATGGCAACGAGAGTGGATGCAACCATAACCTTGACGTGGAGAAACGGAAATAATCCTGCGCTGGAGCCGCTAAATCATAGGCAGCGACATTAACCAGGGAAACCCGAGCCAGGTCAAGTGCAACGTGCGACTTGATCGAGCGAAAAATCAAACTCAAAGCGGCACGCGCACGTCGAAATCACGCGGATAAATCCTCAGGGTGTGATTCCCACGTGACGCAATCCGTGGAGGACTGCCACTTGCCGGTAGCAGACCAAACGGCGGTTACCGACCTTCGAAATCTCGGCAGTAGTCGGCAACGAGACCACCTACCCTACGACAGCTCGTTCCAGCGGCAGGGTAAAATGCGCCCCCCATGCGCTACTCCGACTTCGACCAACGCCTCGCCGCTCTCGGCGCCCTGCCCGTCCACCGTGGCCGCCTCGTGCGCGTCTGGCTGCAAGGGCAAGCGCTCGACACCGGCACGCGACGCCGGAGCGCCGAGCACTTTCTGCCTCTCGCGCTACGTGACGCCGTCCCGGCTTTGACGGCGGAGCTGGACGCCCTCGCCCGCGTCCGCTCCGAACACGCAGGCAACGACGGCTCGCGCTTGCTGGTCGAACTCGCCGACGGGCAGATGGTGGAAAGCGTGCTGTTGCCGCGTGACGGACTCTGCGTCTCCACCCAGGTCGGTTGCGCGGTCGGCTGCCGCTTCTGTATGACCGGCAAGAGCGGCCTGATCCGCCAGGTCACGAGCATGGAAATCCTGGCCCAGGTCGTGCTGGCGCGGCGTCAGCGCGTAGTGAAAAAAGTCGTCTTCATGGGCATGGGTGAACCGGCGCACAACCTCGACAACGTGCTCGAAGCCATCGACCTGCTCGGCACCGAGGGCAATATCGGCCACAAGAATCTCGTGTTCTCAACCGTGGGCGACCTGCGCGTGTTCGAGGCCCTGCCGCAACAACGCGTCAAACCCGCGCTGGCGCTGTCGCTGCACACAACCAAGGCCGAACTGCGCACACACCTGCTGCCGCGCGCGCCGAAAATTGCGCCGGAAGAACTGATCGAACTGGGCGAGAAATACGCTCGCGACACCGACTATCCGATCCAGTATCAGTGGACGCTGCTCAAGGGCATCAACGACGGCGACGACGAACTCGATGCGGTCGTGCGTCTGCTGAAGGGCAAATATGGGGTACTCAACGTCATTCCCTTCAATAGCCTTGAAGGGGATGACTACCAGCGCCCCGAAACCGAGCGCATCCACGAGATCGTCCGCTCCCTGCAAAGCCGTGGCGTGCTGACCAAGGTGAGAAATAGCGCTGGGCAGGATGTGGATGGGGGCTGTGGGCAGTTGCGGGCTCGGGCTGTAGGCGCGGAACAGGTGGTTGAATTGCGGCGCAAACGCGCTGCAAAGCTGGACGTTGCATAGGGCGGGACTATCCGCCTCTAACCCAGGGCAACCTCTTCGAGAATTCCGAGCGCGGCCCGCTGCGGACTTCAACGCCGCAGGAAAAACAGGCGTCAAACTACAGCCTCGGTTATGAAATCGTAGTCTGACGCTTTAATCCTGACACTTTGATCTCTCTCTGAGACGGGAGAATATAGAATCAATTTTCGATGCAACCCGGCGTCGATCGCGTTACGAGGCTGCTCTAACCAAACCTCCACCTTGCGCGCAACCATCGATCTTCGTAAAGGTGTAAACGGCTTTGACGAGCGTACTTCGCGCCACGACCATTCCACCGCATGCAGCTTCGGGTGAGGCATTCCAGTTTCCCCATACCTGTTCGCCGTCCTCTTCATACATGTCCTGGCGGGAGTACAGAATGCTCTTGACATGTACGGTCTGATCTTTCTCTTGCTGTTCCATATTTCCTCCAGAATCATTGGGACAACTTACCGTCGGTGCATTGACCCATCACACAGTTGACTTGCGGCTAACAGCCACCTTCGTAGTTCCACTTCATGTTTGCCGTAACTTCCCCAGCTACGACGAGGTCATAAACGTCTTGGCTCGTGAAGACTTCTGGTTGCACAATCCGACCGATCATGCCGCACTTGTCCCGCGTTAAGAAGACGCTCGGGTACGGCGTTCCTTGGGGTCCGCTACCTGCGTTCTTCAGAAATATGGTCAGGGCCGCCGAGTGTGAGCGTTTATTATTTTGCGTCGCGTTGTACTGCGTGTAAGCAGCTTGCACGCCTGTCCAGATACGCTCGCCGCCATCCGCCGTGGTTTTGATACGCTGGAGGGTAATCTTGATATCGGAGATGACCATGCGAAGTTGTCCATCGGGCAGTGTGTATTGATAATCAGGCGCTGCAATGACCTTCGATTTTAGTATTTCGTAGTTCCCCGGGCCGGCGGGGAGCTGACCGTAGTCGGGAGATCCTGGTTGTACAACCGCCAAGGCACCACTCAGCAGCTTGGGCATCGGCGCCGCAAGTAACGGAACGAACTCTTGATCTTTGACAGCAGCCTTGCTCTGTGGAGGCGCGCCAAGTACGTTGGCCTGAAGTAGAGTGGATGCGGCTACGAGCATTGCCAAATCACGGACGATTTTCTTCATCGCTGCATTCTCCTAGTGTGCGTTAAACGCGGTGATCGCCGGGGCCTCTTCCCGCTTCATTCATCCAACATTGCCGTTCACTCGCTGTCATCGAAAAGAATCTATATCGGCAAAGTTCTCGCGCCGCGCTCCGGCCGGAGGGAAAGGGCTCGCTTTTGGTAACTCACCTAATTTCGGAGGCTCTTGACATCGAATCCTATCTACAACGAAGACTCTTGGCATACCTAATATTGAGTATGCGCGCTCTGAACCGCTGTGGCCTGTTGCGCGCGCCGTTGGCGCAGTCCTTTCAGCCAAAAAACAGTCTGAATCGACTATTTCGAGTCTAATGCCGACCATATCGTCTGCTTTGATTCGGATCGCGATATTGATCAATCGCATCCCTGGCAACTCGATTTCGAACAAGTCAGATAGCGCCGAACTTTCAGTGGCTTGGCACTCTTGGGGGAGCTTCCAATCTCGTTGTGCGGCCCAGCGCAGTTGCAAGTTGGAGCTTTGCGGATCGGATGCCCTCCCGCACCAAGTGTTTTCAACCCATGAGGAAGACGATGGCGGATAGATCTCTAACAGATTCCAAGTTCGAACAGTAGCGAGATGGCCTTAACCGCGCTGCGGGCAACGCCAAGCGGAATTCGTGGGGTTGTGAAATCCAAATGGCGGTCAACGAATACAACCAGCATTTATCGGGCAAGGCTGGCAATGTTTCCCTGGATTGGAAATTGATCAAGGCCATGGTTTGGGTCAAAACAGGCGCCGTGCAACCGCTGAAACCTCTGGCATTTTGCCTATTGGCACTGGCATCTCTAACTCGCGCCATGGCCACCGATAAGGTGCGGACCGAACGGGATCTGTACGTAGTCTGTTCCGCGGACTCCCAAGCCGGGATGCGGGATTGCCTGGCCCGCAAGGCTGACGAAAGTGTGAAGGCGCTGGCGGCAGCGCAGGAGGCAGTCGCCGAAACGCTGGGAAAGTGGGATGAGGAACGACAGTACGTGGATCATGCCAAGGCGCGACTAGCTGCATCCAATCAAGCGTTTCCAGATTACCGTTCGGCGCAACGCGAGTTGTCCGCGTCGTTGAGCGGCGGCGCGGCGGGCAATGCGTACGAAATGGGCAAGCTGGCCTGCGTGACGGAACTCAATAAGCGCTGGGCCAGGCAACTGCGTGACGCCGTAGCGGATCTGCCCTTGAAATAGCGTATGCGCGTGTGGCACCCGTCCATGCGTCGCCGCACAGCCAGACGGCCAACGCGCCCTCATCGGCTTTTTGCAATCACATCGCTCATGTATTTGTTCAAATCACGAAAATCCTGAACAGTCCAAGAGTGCGGCGCCAGCTTTACGCCGTTCTCCCTCAACGTTCTCGGAATCAGGTCTCCGTTCGGACGAAGGATTACCGATGAGACGATGACGCCCGGATAGTCATTGAGCCGCTTCTTGAACGCAGCAGTTGTGAGATCGGGCGTGGGAGGATTGCTTTTCTTGGCCAAAGGCCCCGTACCCTTGATATCTGCGCCGTGGCACATCGCGCATCTCTGCGTGTAGAGATTCTTCCCGTTGATGCTTTGTGCGAAGGATGGCGATGGTTGACTCAACACCAACGCTCCCAGCGTAGCGATGAGCAATTCTCGTGCTTTCATTTGGCCTTGTCGTATCACGCAAATTGGCGGGTGCCGAGTATAGACCCGCAAGCGTGAAATCGCCGCTCTTGGCGGAAAGCAGAAATTTCGCAAGGTTGGAGCAAGTCCATCAACGGCTTACATCGCCAGGTTGCCAGACCACACGAAGCAACGCCCGCGCTTGGCAATTGCTCCTGCCTTCAATCATCCCCTCCCCCTGACGCATTCCTCGCCTCCGCCAGCGCCACCGTCAAATGCATCACCTTCTTCTTCAACTGATCCCTTTCATCCGTCAGCCGAGTCAGCAATTCCCGTAGCCGCGCCACCTCAGCCGGCAAATCCGCAATATTCTCAATAGGAATATCCGGCACAGCCTCCCGCGGCGGCGGCGCCTTGGCCTGGCGGACTTCCCGGGCAGCCTGCTGCAATTCCTTCCTGCCGCCAGCCACGGCCGCAGCCTGCCGCTCCGGCGGCAACGTCGCCACCGCCGCCGCAGCATTGATGGAGATAGCCCCATCCTTGACCGCCCGCACCAATTCCGGCGCCGCAGCCTTCTGTATCTTCTCGATCTGCCCCAAGGTATTGCTGCTGATCCGCGCAGCCCGAGCCAGGGCCTGCCGGCTCAGCGCCTGCGACACGACTGCGGCAGGCAATGGCGGCGGTTCGCCGGAGTCTTCATCCCAGGGGGGATCGTCGGGCGCGGGCGCGGCGGCTGTGCGCGCTTGAAGGATTTCTTTTTTACGCAGCGCCAGCACCCCGCGCTGGAAGTCCGACACGCTGCGCCGGCCCAGGTGGTTTTCGATCATCCAGAGGTGCACGTCCTCGATGGATTTGAACGAGGTGTTCTGGCGGGTCTCGAAGGGGATGCCGTGCTTCATGCAAAGGGCATGGCGATTGTGGCCGTCGACCAGCAGGTCGCCCCATAGCACCAGGGCGTCGCGGCAGCCTTCGGCGAGCAGGCTGCGTTCCAGCGCTTCGCGCTCGTCGTCGGTCAAGGGGTCTATGTAGGCGCGCAGGCCCTCGTCTATCCTGATTTCCATGGTGTCCAAATACGGTTACGCCCAGGTCCGGTACGCCATAGCAATACGCGGCCCCTGGCATCTGTCCTAAGCCAGCCCCTGCCCCCGCAGCACGTCCTGAATCGCCGCCAGGCGCGCCACGGGATCGGTCATGGCGAGCAAGGCGGCTTTGTCGTCGGGCGGCAGCGGCAGCAGTTCGCACCAGCGGTCGGCGACCCAGCCGCTGTCATCCAGCCGGAACGGCGGGCCCAGGGGCATTCTTTCGGGGGACACGCCATCTTGCTGCCATTGGGCCACCAGGCGTCCCAGCGCGTCGGCGCTGGGCTGCATGGCGGCCGGCACGGGCGCGGGCGGGTCGTCGGGGATGGGCTCGGCCTGGCCCATCCAAAGGCCGTATTTTGCCACCTCGCTGGAAAGCAGCCGGAAGCGGCTGGTGCCGACGCAGCGCAGCTCCAGCAGGGCCGGCATGGGCGCGTCCCAGTCTGCGATGCGCGCCATGGTGCCGACGGGGGCCAGGGTCTCCACGCCTTCGGGGGTGCGGACCTCTTGGCCCGACAACAGGCCGACCACGCCGAATTCGCTGCCGTCCGCGATGCAGCGGCGGATCATGTCCAGGTAGCGCACCTCGAAGATGCGCAGGTGCAGCACGCCTGCGGGGAACAGCGCGTTGGATAGCGGAAACAGCGGGATCAGAGACATGGCGGCCTCCTATTTCACGATGAATGCCTCGTCGACGGGTACCTGCATGGCGGTGACCATGGCGTTGGTTTGCGCGGCCATGCCGATCACGCCCAGCAGTTCGGCATGCTGGCCGTCGGTCATGCCCTTGGCGCGGGCGGCGGCGGTGTGGGAATGGATGCAGTAGGAGCAGCCGTTGGCGGTGGACACGGCGATGTAGATCATTTCGCGCACCAGCGGCGAGAGTTCGCCGTCGGCCATCATGACCTGCTTGAGTTGGCCCCAGACCCGTTCCAGCTGCGGCGGATCGTTGGCCAGGGCGCGCCAGAAGTTGTTGACGAAGTCCGACTTGCGCGTGGCGCGGATGTCTTGGAACACTGCCCAGGCTTGCGGGTCTTGGCGGACTTCCTCGTCGGACAGCAGTTTTACGGTGCTCATGCGGCGCTTCCCTGAAACTAGTTCAAATCGATGAAAAGACATGTCACGCACTCGCCATATCGCGCGGCGCGGCCTTGCCCTATGATGTAGCGCGGTCCGCGGCGCTCAGACGCTGCGGCCGTCGTACGGGATGCGGGGCCAGGCGTTCAGATCCACGTTTTCCAGGCAGCGCACGTTCACCGCGGCTGTCTCTTCGCCCTTGGCGCCCACGCCGAAACCGAATGGCGCGCAGCCGCAATTGGCGCAGAAGTGGTGTGAAATCACGTGCTTGTTGAACCGGTAGGTCGACATGCCGCTGGCGGGCGTGGCAAGGCGCACGCTGGCGCGGGGCACGAACCACAGCAGATAGCCTTTGCGGCTGCAGTGCGAGCAATTGCATTCCAGTACCTGGGACGGTTCGCCATCGACTTCGAACGCGATCTGTCCGCAATGGCAGCTTCCTTTCAGCATGGCCGGGCTCCTTTGTACGTGGGGTCAGGCTTCCATCATAGAGCGGCGCCGCCCTCCTGGCACTGTCCGCCCGTCACCCTGGAGACATCATGCCCCAACTATCCGCCTACCTCAGCTTTGACGGCAATTGCGCCGAGGCCATGCACTTCTACGAGCGCGTGCTGGGCGGACGGATGGAGGCCATGATCCGCTATGCTGACGCCCCGCCCGACGCCGCCATGCCGGTCTTGTCGGACGAGGACGCGGGCCGTATCATGCACGCCCGCCTGGGCCTGGACGAGCAGACCCTGATGGGCAGCGACGCCACCGCCGGGCATCCCTATCCCGGCAAGCAGGGCGTGGCGCTGTCCCTGGCCTATCCCACGGTCTCGGACGCGCAACGCGTCTTCGATCTGCTGGCCGAAGGCGGCAGCATCACCATGCCCTTGCAGAAGACTTTCTGGGTAGAGGCTTATGGCGCGCTGATAGACCGCTATGGCACGCGCTGGATGGTCAGCGGCGGGCGTGTTTCGCACTAAGAACCAGGAACAAGGCGGCGCACCCGACTGCCGCCATTCACGGAGCAAGACTCGATGACGCACGGAATACATGGCAAGCAACGCTGGTGGGCGCTGATGGTGCTTTGCCTGGGCGTGTTGATGATCGTGCTGGACACCACCATCGTGAACGTCGCCCTGCCCTCCATCCGCGAAGACCTGCATTTCACCGAGACCTCGCTGGTCTGGGTGGTGAATGCCTACATGCTGACCTTCGGCGGCTTCCTGCTGCTGGGCGGCAGGCTGGGCGACTTGTTCGGCCACCGCCGCATGTTCCTGGCGGGCCTGGTGGTCTTCACGGTGGCGTCGCTGGCCTGCGGGCTGGCCCAGGGCCAGACCCTGCTGATCGCCGCGCGCGCCGCGCAGGGCCTGGGCGGCGCGGTGGTGTCGGCGGTGTCGCTGTCGCTCATCATGAACCTGTTCACCGAAACCGGCGAACGGGCGCGCGCCATGGGCGTGTATGGCTTTGTCTGCGCGGGCGGCGGCAGCATCGGCGTGCTGTTGGGCGGGCTGCTGACCAGCGCGCTGTCCTGGCACTGGATCTTCCTGGTCAACCTGCCCATCGGCGTGGTGGTCTATGCGCTGTGCCTGCGGCTGATTCCGGCCGCGCCGCCTGCCGCCGCGGGCGCCCGGCTGGACGTGGCCGGCGCGCTGAGCGTCACCGCCTCGCTGATGCTGGCGGTGTATGCGGTGGTCAATGGCAACGAGGCCGGCTGGACGTCGACGCAATCGCTGACCCTGCTGGGCGCGGCGGCCGCGCTGATGGTGCTGTTCCTGACCATCGAGGCGCGCGTCGAATCGCCGCTGATGCCGCTGGGGCTGTTCCGCCTGCGCAATGTGGCCACGGCCAACATCGTTGGCGTGCTATGGGCCGCGGCGATGTTTGCGTGGTTTTTCGTGTCGGCGCTGTACATGCAGCTGGTGCTGGGCTACAGCCCCATGGAAGTCGGCTTGGCCTTCTTGCCGGCCAACCTCATCATGGCGGCGTTCTCGCTGGGACTGTCGGCCAAGCTGGTGATGCGCTTTGGCATCCGCGGGCCGCTGGCCATAGGCCTGTTCATTGCCGCGCTGGGGCTGGCGTTGTTCGCGCGCGCGCCGGCGGACGGCAGCTTTGCCGTCGACGTTCTGCCCGCCATGCTGTTGCTGGGACTGGGCGCGGGCGTGGCCTTCAACCCGATGCTGCTGGCCGCGATGAGCGATGTGGAACCCAGCCAGTCCGGCCTGGCCTCGGGCGTCGTGAACACGGCTTTCATGATGGGCGGCGCCCTGGGGCTGGCGGTGCTGGCCAGCCTGGCCGCAGCGCGCAGCGCCGGGTTGGCGGCGGCTGGCGCGGCGCCGACCCTGGCGCTGAATGGCGGCTATCAGCTGACCTTCCTGGCGGGCGCCCTGATCGCGGGGCTGGCCGCTGCGCTCAGCGCGCTACTGGTGCGCACACGCAACCACGAACTATCGGTCCAGGCCGATTCCGGCCACTGAAGCTGATGGCCGCATGGCCCCGGCGCGACCGCCGCCGGGGCTGTAGCGCCACTACTTGCGCGGCATCCAGTTCTCAGCCAGCTTCACGAAGGCGCTCGCGCCGATCGGCAGCAGCGCGTCGTTGAAGTCGTAGCTGGTGTTGTGGACCAGGCACGGGCCTTCGCCATGGCCGGGTTCGCGGTGGTCGCCTTCGCCGTTGCCGATGAAGCAATAGCTGCCCGGCACCTCTTCCAGCATGAAAGAGAAGTCCTCGGCCGCCATGATGGGCGCCTGCACCAGCACGCGCTCCTGCCCCACCACCTGGGTCAGCGCGTTGCGCATGAAGGCGGTCTCGGCCTCGTGGTTGATGGTCGAGGGATAGTGCCGCGTAAAGACGAATTCGCATTGCGCGCCGAACATGCCGGCCACGTGCTCGGCGATCTCGCCCATGCGGCGCTCGATCAGGTCCAGGGTTTCGCGGGTGTAGGCGCGCACGGTGCCGCGCAGTTCGCAGGTGTCGGGGATGACGTTGACCACCCCGCCCGCCTGCACCGTGGTCACGGAGATGACTGCCGTCTCCAGCGGTTTCTTGTTGCGGCTGATGATGGTCTGGAAGGCCTCGATCATCTGCGCCGCCGCGGGGATGGGATCGATGGACAGGTGCGGCATGGCCGCGTGGCCGCCCTTGCCGCGCACGGTCACATGGAATTCGCTATTGGACGCCAGCACCGGCCCCGCGGACGAGGCGAAGCAGCCCACCGGTATGCCGGGCATGTTGTGCATGCCGAACACGGCTTCCATGGGGAATTTCTCGAACAGGCCGTCGCGCATCATCTCGCGCGCGCCACCGCCGCGCTCTTCGGCGGGCTGGAAGATCAGGTAGACGGTGCCGTCGAAGTTGCGATGGTGCGCCAGATGCTGGGCCGCGCCCAGCAGCATGGCGGTATGGCCATCGTGGCCGCAGGCGTGCATCACGCCAGGATGCTTGCTGGCGTGGCTGAACTGGTTGACCTCGTGCATGGGCAGCGCGTCCATGTCGGCGCGCAGTCCCAGCGTGCGCCCGGAGTCGCCGTTGCGGATCACGCCCACCAGGCCGGTCTTGCCGAAGCCGCGATGCACCGGGATGCCCCAGCTTTCCAGCAGCTGCGCCACCAGGTCGGAGGTGCGGTTCTCTTCGAACGCCAGTTCCGGATGCGCATGGATGTCCCTGCGGATGTCGCGGATGGACGGGGAGTTTTCAACAATCTCTTCGATCAGGTTCATAAGCTGCTGCGGGCCCCGCAAGCGGAGCCCCGAATACCAGGGTTGGAAGTAGGAGGTTCAATCGGGCTTGATGCCCAGCTTGCGCAGCACGGGACCGGAAGTGTCCCGCTCGGCCGCGACGCGCTGGGCGAAGGCCGCCGCCGCCAGATGGTACGGCAAGGAGCCGTGGCTGGCGTACATCAGCTTGAGCGCGCCGTCCTGCTGCGCGCGGCCGATTTCTTCGTTGAGCCGCTGCACGATGGCGTCCGGCGTGCCGGCGCGCGCAGCCACGCCCAGCCACACCGCGCCTTCGAAGCCGCGGAAGTTGCTGGCGGCCAGCGTGGGCGTCTTGCCGAAGGCGGCGTCGGGCACGGTCTCGCTCATCGCCAGCGCGCGCAAGCGGCCGTCCTTGACCATGGGCTCGACCAGCGCGGTGCCGGCGAAATAGATTTCGGTATCGCCCGCCAGCACCGAATTCAGCGCGGCGGTGCCGGTCTTGAACGGGACGTGCAGGATGTCGACGCCGGCCTGTTCACGCAGCATCTCGAACAGCACGTGGGGCGGGCTGCCGTTGCCCGAGGACGCGTAGTTCAGGCGGCCGGGCTTCTGGCGCGCCAGCGCCAGCAGCTGGTCCAGGGACTGGGCTTGCAGCTTGTCGTTGACCGTCAGCGCCATGGGAATGACCGCCAGCGGACTGACGGGCTGCAGGTCGCGCGCCGGATCGTAGGTCAGGGCCGGGAAGATGTAGGGATTCCACACCAGGTGGGCATTGGTGACCAGGGCCAGCGTGTGGCCGTCGGCCGGCGCGGATTTGAGCTGCTGCATTGCCAGCATGCCGCCAGCGCCCGGCTTGTTTTCGACCACGACGGGCTGGCCCAGGGAGCGGTGCAGGCGTTCGGCCAAGGGCCGCGCGAACAGGTCCGGCAGGCTTCCTGGGCCGCCATTGACCAGCAGCGTCACCGGCCGCGCCGGCCAGGTTTCCGCGCTGGCCGCAGGACTCGCGGCCAGTGCGGCCAGTGCGGCCACCGCCGCCACGCAAGCCGCGACATGACGCAGAACCGGACGCAACAAGGGCCGTCGGGCGGGCATTTCGGGCAGGTTGCCGGTGCGCGGACCGGTACGCCGGACGTCGTGTAGCCGTATCACTGTGCTTGTCTCCTGGGTGCGCCAGCCGCCGGCTCGGTGCCGGTCGTGGTCTCGACGCTTTTTTTCTACGATAAGCAGCATAAATCTCGGCGTCAATAATTTTTATCGAGATTTTTTGAACGCAGTGATAAAGTAGCTCCCATGTCAGACGGCGCCACCCTCCCCCCGCTCGCCCATTCCGCCTCGGCCAACACCCTGGTCGGCGCGGCCTATGTCAACCTGCGCCGCGACATCATCCAGGGCGTGCATCCGCCGGGTTCCCGCCTGCGCGTCGAACACCTGAAGGACGATTACGGCGTGGGCGCAGGCACGCTGCGCGAAGCGCTGGCGCTGCTGGTGTCGGACGCGCTGGTCATCGCGCAAGGACAGCGCGGCTTCCACGTCACGCCGATTTCGTTGGAAGACTTCCGCGACATCACCGAGAACCGCGTGCTGCTTGAAACCCAGGCCCTGCGCCAGTCCATCGCGCTGGGCGACGACGACTGGGAAAGCGCGGTGCTGGCCGCCTTCCATCGGCTGAGCAAGGCCGAACAGCGCCTGGCCGCCGACCCCGACACCCGCTTTGAAGAATGGGAACAGCGCAACCGCGAATTCCACCGCGAACTGATCCGCGCCTGTCCGTCGCGCTGGCTGCATCATTTCCTGGGCATCCTGTACCAGCAGGCCGAGCGCTACCGCCGCCTGACCGTCACGCGCAAACCCATCGCGCGCGACCTGGACGATGAGCACAAGGGCATCCTGGACGCCACGCTGGCGCGCGATGCCGACCGCGCCTGTGACCTGCTGGCCGCCCACATCCGCCTGACCTACGACGCCGTGGCGCGCCTGCCGCCGGACCTGTTCACGCCCGATTGAAAACCCGCAGGCCCGAGGCCGCGCCGTTACGTCGCGCCGGTTCGGTGCTGCGCGAGTACGTCGTGCATGGCCCGCGCGGCGCGTTCCAGCACCGGCACCGCGCGCAGCAGGTCGTCCAGCATCACGCGCGCCGTCGGCGCATGGCAGGCCACCGCCGCCACCACGCGGTCGTCCGCGTCGCGCACCGGCACCGCCACGGCGCTCATGCCGCGCACGAATTCCTCGTTATCGATGCCGATGCCGCGCGCGGCCAATCTTTCGAGCTCCTCTTCCAGCCTGGCCGGGTCCGTCAGCGTGCGCGGCGTGTTGCGTGTCAACGGCAGGCGCGCCAGCACCCGCCCGCGCTCCAACCGGTTCATGGACGCCAGGAACAGCTTGCCGCTGGCGGTGCAATGCATGGGTACGTGGCTGCCCACCGCGAAGAACAGGCGTAGCGGCTCGGCGGTTTCCACGCGTTCCATGTAGACCACGCGGTCGCCGTCGGGCGCGGTCAGGTTGCAGGTTTCGCCCAGGGTACCGACCAGCTGGGCCAGGACGGCGCGGCAGGCGCGCGTGAAGGCGGAGGCGCGCAAGGTGGCCAGCGCCAGGGTGGCTGCCTGCGGCCCCGGCACGAAGCCGTTCTCGGTGGGCGTGGCGGCCACGAAGCCGGCGCGCTGCATGGCCGCCAGCAGGCGCATCAAGGTGGTCTTGGGCATATCCAGCCGCTGCGCCAGTTGCGCCAGCGTGGGCGGATGCTGGGCGCGCGCCAGGTGGTCTAGCACCACCAGCGCCCGCAGCGAACGCGCGGCCTCTTGATGGCTGGCGGCGTCGTCGGCCTGCTGCGCCGATGTTGCACCGCGATTTTGAAACTGAATCTGCATATTCTGTTCCACTTTTCCGCCCCTGCGCCTGTTGTGCTTTGCTCTGCGCGCGCGCTTCCTAGAATCGCCTCAAATGCCGCAGCGCCCAGGCGCCGGCATCGATCCAGTATATAAGTGCGCCCCACAACGACAAGCAGGGTTAACGCGCCATAGGCTTGGCGCGGTGCCCTGCTGCAGGGAGAGCTTGCGGACATGTCCGATACCGTGGATTACATCGTGGTTGGCGCCGGCTCGGCCGGATGTGTGATGGCCAACCGGCTGAGCGCCAGCGGCGCGCACAGCGTCTGCCTGCTGGAAGCCGGCCCCAAGGACAGCAACCCGTGGATACACATCCCCATCGGCTACGGCAAGACGATGTTCCACAAGGTCTTGAACTGGGGCTATTACACCGACCCCGACCCCGGCATGCTGGACCGGCGCATCTACTGGCCGCGCGGCCGCACGCTGGGCGGCTCCAGCTCCATTAACGGCCTGATCTACATCCGCGGCCAGCGGCAGGACTACGACGCCTGGGCCGCCGCCGGCAATCCCGGCTGGAGCTGGGACGAATGCCTGCCCTATTTCCGCAAGCTGGAGAACAATGATCTCGGTCCCGGCCCCACGCGCGGCACCGAAGGCATGCTCAACGCCACCTCGATCAAGACGGCGCATCCGCTGGTGGAAGCGCTGATCGGCGCCGCGCAAAAGCTGGGCTTGCCGCATGTGCAGGACTTCAATACCGGCGACCAGGAGGGCGTGGGTTACTACCAGCTCACCACGCGCAACGGCCGCCGCTGCTCCACCGCCGTGGCCTACCTGCGCCCGGCGCAGGACCGCAGCAATCTGCGCGTGGAAACCGACGCGCACGCCATGGCCGTGCTGTTCGAGGGCCGCCGCGCCTGCGGCGTGCGCTACCGGCACGACGGCCAGGTGCACACCGTGCGCGCCCGCCGCGAAGTGGTGCTGTGCGCGGGCGCCCTGCAATCGCCGCAGCTGCTGCAACTGTCCGGCGTCGGCCCCGCGGCCCTGCTGCGCCAGTTCGGCATTGGCGTGGTGCGCGACCTGCCGGGCGTGGGCGAGAACCTGCAGGACCATTTGCAGATCCGGCTGATCTACGAGACCACCCGCCCCATCACCACCAACGACCAGTTGCGCAGCCTGACGGGCCGCGCCCGCATGGGCCTGGAATGGCTGCTGTTCCGCGGCGGGCCGCTGGCGGTGGGCATCAACCAGGGCGGCGTGTTCTGCCGCGTGGATCCTGCCAGCCGCACGCCCGACACGCAGTTCCATTTCGCCACGCTGTCGGCCGACATGGCGGGCGGCAAGGTGCATCCGTTCTCGGGCTGCACCTATTCGGTGTGCCAGCTGCGGCCCACGTCGCGCGGCCGGGTCCAACTGCGCAGCGCGGACCCGTTCGAAGCGCCGTCCATGCAACCCAATTACCTGTCCACCGAACTGGACCGCAAGATGGCGGTCGCCGCAGTGAAATATGCGCGCAGGCTCGCTGCCACCGAACCGCTGGCCGGCCTGATGAAACGCGAGTTCCGCCCCGGGCCGGAGGTGCGCACGGACGACGAGATCCTGCACTTCTGTCGCGAATACGGCGCCACGATCTTCCACCCGTCCGGCACCGCCAAGATGGGGCCGTCCAGCGACCCGATGGCCGTGGTGGACGAGCGCCTGCGCGTGCACGGCGTGGCCGGGCTGCGGGTGGTGGACTGCTCCATCATGCCGACGCTGGTGTCGGGCAACACCAACGTGCCGGTGGTGATGCTGGCCGAACGCGCGGCCGAATTCATGTTGCAGGACCTCAGGCAAGCGCAGCCGCAGGCGCTGCGCGTCGCCGCCTGAATTGGAGATGACGGACCCCGGATAGCAGAACCCCAAGGCGCAGGACAACGCAGATTGCCCGACCGCCCCACCAAAGGAGACTAGACATGGCCAAGCAAAACGAAGCCGCGGTGCGCAAAGTCGTCGCCGCGTCGCTGATCGGCGCCACCATCGAGTGGTACGACTTTTTCCTGTATGGCGTCGTCGCGGGCATCGTGTTCAACAAGCTGTACTTCCCCACGGGCGACCCGGTGGTCTCGACCATGCTGGCCTACACCACCTTTGCCGTCGGTTTCGTCACGCGGCCGCTGGGCGGCCTGATCTTCGGTCACTTCGGCGACCGCATCGGCAGAAAGAGCATGCTGGTGATGACGCTGATGATCATGGGCATCGCCACCTTCCTGATCGGGCTGGTGCCGACCTACGACAGCATCGGCATCTGGGCGCCGATCCTGCTGCTTTTGCTGCGCGTGTTCCAGGGCATAGGGCTGGGTGGCGAATGGGGCGGCGCGGTGCTGATGGCATACGAATACGCGCCACCGGGCAAGAAAGGCTTTTATGCCTCGCTGCCGCAGATCGGGCTGGCCATCGGGCTGTGCCTGGCCTCGGGCACGGTGGCGCTGCTGTCCACGCTGCTGACGGATGCGCAGTTCATGGCCTGGGGCTGGCGCATCGCCTTCCTGGCGTCGGCCGCCATGGTGCTGGTGGGCATGTACATCCGCCTGAACATCAAGGAGACGCCCGAGTTCGCGGCGGTCAAGGCCAACAACGCCGAGAGCCGCATTCCGTTCTTCGACATGCTCAAGCGCTATCCGGGCAATGTCTTCAAGGGCATGGGCGCGCGCTATATCGACGGCGTGTTCTTCAACGTGTTCGGCGTGTTCTCGATCTCGTACCTGACGCAGACGGTGCAGATCAGCCGGACCGAAGCGCTGATCGGGGTGATGGCCGCGGCCCTGGTGATGTGCTTCTTCATCCCTTTCTTCGGCCGGCTGTCCGACCGCATCGGCCGCACCCGGGTCTATTTCTGGGGATCGCTCATCACTGCGGCGGCGTCCTTCCCCGGATTCTGGCTGATGCTCAACAGCCAGGGCAGCGTGATGCTGATCTGGCTCGCGATCATCATTCCGTTCGGCATCCTTTACGCCGCGGTGTACGGGCCGGAGGCGGCGCTGTTCTGCGAGCTGTTCGACGCCAAGGTGCGCTACACGGGGATTTCCTTCGTCTATCAGTTCTCGGGGATCTTCGCCTCGGGCATCACGCCCATCATCGCAACGGCGCTGTTGAAGACGGGCGGCGGCCAGCCTTGGCTGATCTGCCTGTACGTGCTGTTCGCGGGGGTGGTATCGGCGATCTGCGCCATGCTGATCGGGCGCGGCGTGCAGCCGGCTGAATTGGAAGCGGCCGCGCCGCCTGCCATGCCGCGCGGGGGATTGGGCAAGGCCTGAACGTGAAAGCGCCGGCCATGCGGGCCGGCGCTTCTTACCCTGGGACTATGCCCGTATCAGGCCGCCGCTACCGGGCGGCCGTAGAACGGGTAGTTTGGGTCGTTGTAGCCGTGGCTCGAAGCATGGCCCGGCGTCACCCAGTCATTGACGACGGCCTCGTCCTCGGCCGTTATCTTCACGTCCAGGGCCGCGTAGTAGTCCTCCATCTGCGCCAGGGTACGCGGGCCGGCGATGACCGCGGTGATGACGGGATTGGCCAGCACCCAGGCAGTGGCGAAATGGCCCGCCTGCGTGCCGCGCGCGGCCGCGTGCGCGACCAGCTTCTGCGCGATTTCCAGGGACTCTTCGCGGAACTCGGTCGCCAGGATGCGGCGGTCGCCGCGTCCGGCGCGGGTATCGGCCGCGGGCGCCTGGCCCGGCAGATACTTGCCGGTAAGCACGCCGCGCGCGATCGGGCTGTAGGGCACGACGCCCAGGCCGTAGTGCTTGCAGGCGGGCAAGATCTCGACTTCGGGGCCGCGGTTGAGCATGTTGTAGTAAGGCTGGCACACCACGGGTTGCGGCACGCCCATTTTTTCGCACAGGCGCATGACCTCGGCGATGCGCCAGCCGCGGAAGTTGGACAGGCCGAAGCTGCGCAGCATGCCGGCGCGGATCAGGTCGCCCAGCGCCCACAGCGCTTCTTCGAGGTTTTCCTCGTGGTAGTCGCGGTGCAGGTAGAGGATGTCCATGAAGTCGGTGCCCAGGCGCGTGAGGCTTTCCTCGACGCCGCGCATGAGCCACTGGCGCGAATAGTGGGCCTGGTTCGGGCCTACACCGACGGCGTTGCCGATCTTGCTGGCGAGCACCCAGTCGTGGCGCTGGCCTTTCAGCAGCTTGCCAACCACTTCTTCGGAGCGGCCGCCGTTGTAGACGTCGGCGGTGTCGATGAAGTTCAAACCATGGTCACGCGCGGACGCGACAATGCGGGCGGCTTCGTCGTCGGGGGTCTGCTCGCCGAACATCATGGTGCCCAGGCAGAGCGGAGAGACGCGGAGATTGCTGCGGCCGAGGCGGCGGTAGTTCATGGTTGGCTTCCTCTCGTTCACGGAAATGGATTAGGCGGGAGCATGCAACGTTAAGCCCGCGCCAGTCAAATTCGCATCCGGGGCATTCTTGGGTGGATTGTTGACGTTTGGTTTTGTAAGGCTGGGGTTCTTGAGCCGCCGGCGTCCAGACTGCGGGATTCCGATGCTCGCCCCGGTGGGGCTGCGCTTCGGATCCCTCCGCCCGGCCACCGGCTCATGGTGTCTGCCCATGAGCGGGGTCAAAGCCATCGCATCAGGCGACTGTCAGCCGAGGCTGCCCGGAGCCATCCGAAGCGCAGCCCACTGGGGCGAGCATCGGAATGGCGCCGGGTGGCCTAGGCGGCTAAAGAACCCTGGCATCCGCAAGCTCGAAGCCCTGCCGTTTCGGTTTTGCGAGGCTGGGTTCTTGAGCCGCCGGCGCCCGGACTGCGGGATTCCGATGCTCGCCCCGGTGGGGCTGCGCTTCGGATCCCTCCGCCCGGCCACCGGCTCAGGGCATCCACCCATGAACGGGGAACAACCATCGCATCAGGCGAGAGTCAGCCGAGGCCGCCCGGAGCCATCCGAAGCGCAGCCCCAATGGGGCGAGCATCGGAATGGCGCAGGGTGGCCTCGGCGGTTCAGAACCCCGACATCCGCATGCTCGAAGCCCCTCGATATCCTCAAGCCAAGCCAACAACGATCTAAACCCCAGCGTCCACAGCCTCCAGGATCTTGCCGAACAGCGCGTCGGCGTGGGCCGAGTTCAGCCAGCGCACAATCACCACCATCTGCCGTTCCGGCTCCACCCAGGTAAACGAGCTGCCCGCCCCCACGCCAAAGAAGCTGGAAGCCGGCACGCTGGGGAACACGCGGCCTTCATGGTTCAGCCAGATCAGATAGCCGTAATACGGCGCGATCGCGCATGGCGTGCGCATGTCCCGGATCCATTCGCTGGACAGGATGCGGCGACCATTGGCCATGCCGTCGTTCAGCAGCATCTGGCCGATCAGCGCCTGATCGCGGGCGCTGATGGACATGCCGCCGCCCCAGTGCGAACCGCCAGGCACGGACGGCATGCGCTGGCCGTCGATCTCGACCCAGGCGTTGTCGTAGCCCACCCATTGCCAGTCTTCGCTGGCGCCGATGGGCCGCGTGACGGCTTCTCGGAAGACCTCGGGCAAGGGCTTGCGGAACAGGTGCAGCAGCGCATATGACAGCTGGTTGATGCGCACATCGTTGTATTCCCAGTACGTGCCGGGACGCTGCAAAGGCCGCGCCTCGCCCTTTTTGCCGTCCGGCGGCACGCCGAAGGTGACAGCGCGGTAGCGGTCGGCCTGGTCCGATACGCCGAAGCGTTCGCCTTCCCATTCGCTGGTCTGCTGCAACAGATGGCGCCAGGTGATGTCGGCGTTCTGCCCTTCATCGAAGCCGATGCCCGGCACGCGCTTGCCCACCGGTTCATCCACGTCCGGCAGCAGGCCCCGGTCATGGGCCACGCCGGCCAGGATCGCCAGGTACAGCTTGGCCACGCTGAAGGTCAGGTCGGCGCGTTCGGGCTCGCCCCAGGACGCGAGGGTCTCGCCGCGCACGGTGACCACGCCGGACACGGGGCCGCGGTCGTGGATCGGGCCCAGCAGGCGGTTCCAAGGCGGCGGATCGTTCAGGTGTACGCCGAAGTTGCCCTTGACGCTGCGGTCCCAGGCGGATTCGTGGTCGTTGGCGAACTGGATCGCCTGCTGCATGAGTGTGTTCATCGTTTCCCTCGTTATGTGTGTGTCTCAGGCCGGGGCGTTTGCACGCGCCCCGGCCAGGAATTCCATTGCCGCCTGCACGCCGCCCGCGCGATGCGGTACGCCTGCCGCGCCCAGGCCCATTTCCACGCCGGCCAGCGTGCCGCACAGCGTCAGGTCGTTGAAGTGGCCCAGGTGGCCGATGCGGAACACGCGGTCGGTGAGCTTGCCCAGGCCCTGTCCCAGCGACATGTCGAAGCGTTCCAGCACCAGCTTGCGGAAGGCGTCGGCCCCATGGCCTTGCGGCATGATCACCGCGGTCAGCGCCGGGCTGTGCGCGGCCGGATCCAGGCTCAGCAGCTCCAGACCCCAACCGGCCAGGGCCAGGCGCGTGGCCTGGGCGTGGCGCTGGTGGCGCGCGAAGACTTGCGGCAAGCCTTCTTCGCGCAGCATGGCCAGGGCTTCATGCAGGCCGTAAAGCAGATTGGTCGACGGCGTGTACGGAAAGTAGCCGCGGGCGTTGGCGGTGAGCATCTCGCGCCAGTCCCAATAAGAACGCGGCAGCCGCGCCTCGTCGGCCGCGGCCAGGGCGCGCGCGCTGACGGCGTTGAAGGCCAGGCCTGGCGGCAGCATCAGCCCTTTCTGCGAGCCGGCCACGGTCACGTCCACGCCCCATTCGTCGTGGCGGTATTCGATGGAGCCCAGCGACGAAATCGTGTCCACCATCAGCAGCGCCGGATGCGCGGCGCCGTCGATCGCGGCGCGCACGGCCGCAATGTCGCTGGTCACGCCGGTGGAGGTTTCGTTGTGCACCACGCACACGGCCTTGATCTTGCGCCCCTGGTCGTCGGCCAGGCGGGCGGCGATGGCGGCCGCGTCCACCGGGTGGCGCCAGTCGCCTTCCAGGAAGTCCACCTCCAGGCCCAGCCGCCCTGCCAGCTTGCGCCACAGGCTGGCGAAATGGCCGGTCTCGACCATCAACACGCGGTCGCCGAGCGACAAGGTGTTGACCAGGGCGGCTTCCCAGGCGCCGGTGCCGGACGACGGAAAGATCACCACCGGCGACTGCGTCTGGAACACCTGCTTGACGCCTTCCAGCACCGCCAGACCCAACACCCCGAACTCGGGTCCGCGATGGTCGATGGTGGGCTGGTCGATGGCGCGCAGCACGCGGTCGGGCACGTTGGTCGGCCCCGGAATCTGCAGGAAATGCCGGCCGGACGGATGACTGTTCAGGGTAAGCATGCGTAGTCCCAAAGTGGAATATTTTTGTATACCAATGAAAAGCGCAGGGCAGACAAGCAGGGCTTGCCCAACGCGCGGACTTGCGGCATGCGTCACTCTATCCCATTGTTTTTGCGTTAATAACCTAGGGTATACACCCATCAGGCGATACCGAAAGACGGGTTTATAGTCTCGCAAAACACGGGGAATTTTTGTATACCAATGAGCAGCGTTTCCAGCCTGATGCCTGATTCCGGCGCCGCCAGCGTGGCCGCCGAAACCGCCCCGCCGTCCGCGGCCCGCGGCATGGGCAACGGCCGCACGCTGCCGGCCACGGTGGCCGGGCAACTGCGCGAACGCATCATCCAGGGCGAATTTCCGCCCGGCACGCGGCTGAACGAACGCACCCTGTGCGACCTGCTGGGCGTGTCCCGCACGCCCTTGCGCGAAGCCTTCCGCGTGCTGGCCGCCGAAGGCCTGGTACAGATCGAGCCGAACCGCGGCGCGCAAGTGGTGGCGCTGTCGGAGGCCAACATCCGCGAAGCCTTCGAGGTCATCGGCGGGCTGGAGGCCATGTCCTGCCGGCTGGCCTGCGAACGGGCCACGGCCACCGAGATCGCCGAGATCCGCGCGCTGACCTACGAAATGATGGCCAGCCACGCGCGCCACGACCTGCCCACCTATTTCCGCACCAATCGCGAGATCCACGAACGCATCAGCCTGGCCGCGCACAACAGCCTGCTCAAGCAGCTGTACGACGCGCAGAACGCGCGCATCCAGAACCTGCGTTTCGTCTCGAACGAAAACCGCCAGAAATGGGATCTGGCGATGCGCGAGCACATCGAGATGGCCGAGGCCCTGGACGCGCGCGACGCGGACCGGCTGGCCGGCATCATGCGCCAGCACTTGCAGCGCAAGTGCGAGGCCGCGTTGAAGACCCTTACCCAGCCGCCCGCGGCGGCGGCCGATTCCGGCTGACCCGCCGCAGGCAGCGCAGCGGGCCGCGCCGCCCGCGACAAGATGGCAGATAAGCAGTACGTGCAGTGACTTCCACAGGAGCCTCACCATGACTGATTTCCGCGTCACCCCCGCAGCATCCGCGCCGACCTGGCGCAGCCCTCTCCCCCTCAAGGCCCTGGCTGCCGCCCTGCTGGCCTGCGCCACGCTGGCGGCCCAGCCGGCGCTGGCCGGCAAGAAGGACGACACCTTGCGCATGGCCTACGACCAGGCGCCAGAAAGCGTGGACCCCTACTACAACAACGTGCGGATCGGCGTCATCATCGCCGCCAACGTCTGGGACACCCTGCTCTACCGCGACCCGGTCACCAACGAGTACAAGGGGCAGCTCGCCAAGAGCTGGAAGCAGGTCGACGACAAGACCATGGAATTCGAACTGCGCGAAGGCGTCAAATTCCATAACGACGAGGAGTTCGATGCGGACTCGGTGGTTTACACGCTGAACTATGTGGCGGATCCGAAGAACAAGGCCGTGACGCAGCAGAACGTGGCCTGGATCGACAAGGTCGAGAAGATCGACAAATACAAGGTGCGCCTGATCACCAAGGAGCCCTTCCCCGGCGCCAAGGAATACCTGTCCACCACCGCCGCCATCCATCCGGCCAAGTACTACCAGGAAGTCGGCCCCAAGGGCATGAACGCCAAGCCGGTGGGCTCCGGTCCCTACAAGGTGGTGGATTACCAGCCGGGCAAGTCCATCACGCTGGAACGCAATGCCGATTACTTCAAGGATTCGCCCAAGGCCCAGCCCAAGATCGGCAAGGTGGTGATCCGCTTCATCCCCGACCGCCAGACGCAGATGGCCGAGGTCATCTCGGGCGGCGAGGACTTGATCATGAGCGTGCCCAAGGACCAGGCCGAGCAGCTGGGCGGCATGCCCTCGCTGCAGATGGTCACCGGCAACACCATGCGCATCGTGTTCATGCAGATGAACATCCAGGAAGGCACGCCGGCCCCGCAGCTCAAGGACGAACGCGTACGCCGCGCCATCATCCACGCCATCGACCGCGAATCCATGTTGAAGAACATCGTGGGCGAAGGCGGCGGCCTCATCAACACCATCTGCACTCCTTCGCAGACGGGCTGCACGCAGGAAGGCGCGCCGGTCTACAAGTACGATCCGGCCCAGGCCAAGAAGCTGCTGGCGGAAGCCGGCTACCCCAATGGCTTCGACATCGACCTGGTGGCCTACCGCGAGCGCAACCAGACCGAAGCCATCATCAACTACCTGCAGGCGGTCGGCATCCGCGCCAAGCTCAACTTCCTGCAATACGCCGCCATGCGCGACATGATCCGCGCCAACAAGGCCTCGCTCACGCACCAGACCTGGGGCTCCAACCTGGTCAACGACGTGTCCGCGTCCACGCCGGTGTACTTCGCCTTCGGCAACGACGACGTCACCCGCGACGCGCAGGTGCGCGACCTGCTCACCAAGGGCGACCGCACCATCGACAGCGCCGCGCGCAACGCCGCCTACAAGCAGGCGCTGGACCTGATCGCGCAGAAGGCCTACGCGGTGCCGCTGTGGACCCTGCCCGCCTACTACGTGGCCACCAAGGACGTGAACTTCAAACCCTATTCGGATGAACTGGTGCGCTTCTGGGACATGAGCTGGAAGTAAGGCACGGCCCCGCGCCGGCCCGGCATCGCGCCGGGCCGGCGTGAGTCCAACGAAGAGGAAGCCCTATGCTGTATTTCACGATCAGGCGCCTGGGCCTGGCGGTGCTGGTGGCGCTGACGGTTTCGATCCTGGCGTTCCTGCTGCTGCACCTGTCCGGCGACCCGGCGCTAGCCCTGGCCGGCGAAGGCGCGCGCCAGGCCGACATCGACATGATCCGCAAGACCTACGGCCTGGACCGGCCGCTGGCGGTGCAGTACGCGGACTGGCTCTGGCATATCCTGCAGGGCGACTTCGGCACCTCGGTGTATTTCAAGACCGAGGCCGGGCCGCTGATCCTCTCCAAGCTCAAGACCACCCTGCTGCTGGGCCTGGGCGCGCTGGCCTTCGCGCTCCTGATCTCGATTCCGCTGGGCGTGCTGGCGGCGCTGTACAAGGGCAGCCTGATCGACCGCATCTGCCTGGCCATCGCCGTGCTGGGACAGGCGCTGCCCAACTTCTTCTTCGCGCTGATCCTGATCATGCTGTTCTCGATCTCGCTGCGCATCCTGCCGGTGTCGGGCAGCGGCAGCTGGCAGCATTTCGTGATGCCGGCGATCGCGCTGGGGTACTACGTGGCCCCTGCCTTCATGCGCCTGATCCGCGCCGGCATGATCGAAGTCCTGGCCGCCGACTACATCCGCACCGCCCGCGCCAAGGGTCTGCCGGCGCGCAAGATCGTCTTCAAGCATGCGCTGCGCAACGCCATCGTGCCGGTGGTGGCGCTGGCGGCGGTGCAGCTGGGCTACCTGCTGGGCGGCTCGGTCGTCATCGAGACCATTTTCGCGCTGGACGGGCTGGGCTACCTGGCCTACCAGAGCATCACCTACAAGGACTATCCCGTGATGCAGCTCATCGTGCTGCTGCTGTCGGTGCTGTACGTGCTGCTGACCCTGGCCGCCGATATCGCCAACGCGTGGCTGGACCCGCGCATCCGGGTGTCCTGACATGAACACGCCTACCCTTACCCCCGCTACCGGCGCCCCGGCGCCGCTGGAACTGTCCGCGTCCGCCCTGCGCTGGCGGCGGCTGCGGCGCAACAAGGCGCTGCTGGCCGGCGGCGGCATCCTGCTCGTCATCGTATTGATCGCGTTGTTCGCGCCCTGGATCTCGCCGCACGATCCCTATTATCAGGACCTGGCCTACCGCACCGCGCCGCCGGTCTGGTACGCCAAGGGCACCTGGCTGCATCCGCTGGGCACCGACCAGCTGGGCCGCGACTATATGTCGCGCCTGTTCTACGGCGCCCGCATCTCGCTCTTGATCGGCATCAGCGTGGCGCTGATCTCGGGCCTGATCGGCACGGCCATGGGGATGGCGGCCGGCTACTTCGGCGGCAAGGTCGACATGGCGGTGTCGTTCCTGATCACCACCCGTTTGTCCATGCCCGTGATCCTGGTGGCGCTGGCCACCGTCGCCATCGTCGGCGGCTCGCTCTGGGTGGTGATCCTGGTCCTGGGGCTGCTCAAGTGGGACCGCTACGCGGTGGTGATGCGCAGCGCCACCCAGCAGGTGCGCTCGCTGGAATACGTGGCCGCGGCGCAGGCGGCGGGCGCGTCCACCTGGCGCATCGTCTGGGGCGAAGTGTTGCCCAACGTGGTGCCGCAGCTGATCGTGATCGCCACGCTGGAAGCCGCCAGCGCCATCCTGCTGGAAGCCTCCCTGTCCTTCCTGGGCCTGGGCGTGCAGCCGCCGCTGCCGTCGTGGGGCCTGATGATCTCGGAGGCCAAGGCCTATATGTTCTTCTCGTTCTGGCTGATCGCCATCCCCGGGTCGGCGCTGGCCTTGCTGATCTTCGCGATCAACCTGGCCGGCGACGGGCTGCATCAACTCCTGACGCCTGAAGAGAGGGCCTGAGCATGAGCGACACCGACATCGTGCTGGATGTGCAGGGCCTGACCGTCGACATCGCCACGCCGCGCGGCCCGCTGCATGCGGTGCGCGACGTGTCCTTCCAGGTCCGGCGCGGCGAAACGCTGTGCCTGGTGGGGGAATCCGGCTGCGGCAAGTCCATGACCTCGCTGGCCATCATGGGGCTCTTGCCCAAGGCTGCCCGCCGCAGCACGCGCCGGCTGGCGGTGCTGGGCGAAGACCTCTCGAACGCACGCGGCGGCCGCATCAACGCCTTGCGCGGCAGCAAGATGGCGATGATCTTCCAGGAACCCATGACGGCGCTGAATCCCGCCTACGCCATCGGCGAGCAGCTGACCGAGCATTACATCCACCACTGCAAGGCCGGCGCGCGCCAGGCGCGCGACCGCGCGGTGGAACTGCTGGAGAAGGTCGGCATCGCCTCGGCGGCGCAGCGCCTGTCGCAGTATCCGCACCAGTTGTCGGGCGGCCTGCGCCAACGCGTGATGATCGCCATGGCGCTGATGTGCGGACCGGAACTGCTGATCGCCGACGAGCCCAGCACCGCGCTGGACGTCACCATCCAGGCGCAGATCCTGCGCCTGCTGGCCGACCTGCAGGCCGAGCTGGGCATCGCCATGGTGCTGATCACCCACGACCTGGGCGTGGTGGCGCGCATCGCGCGCCAGGTGGCGGTGATGTACGCGGGCCAGATCGTGGAAGAAGGACCGGTGGCGGAACTGTTCGCCTCGCCGCGTCATCCCTACACCCAGGGGCTCCTGGGCTGTATCCCCGTACCTGGACGCACGCCGCCCGGCGAGGCGCTGGGCACCATACCCGGCGTCGTGCCCGCGCTGGTGGGCGAGCTGCAAGGCTGCGCCTTCCGCGACCGCTGCCCGCACGCCCAGCCGCAATGCCGCCATGAGGTGCCCGTGCATGGCGCCGCCTCGGGCCAGCAATGGCGCTGCATCCTCGAATCCGAAGGAGTCCCGGCATGAGCCCCTTGCTGCAAGCCGAGGCCGTCAGCAGGCAATTCTCGATCCGGTCGGGCATGTTCCGGCCGCGCAGCACGCTGCACGCCGTCAACGGCGTGGACCTGGCGGTGGAGCGCGGCGCGGTGCTGGGCATCGTGGGCGAATCCGGCTGCGGCAAATCCACGCTGGCGCGCATGCTGCTGGGGCTGACGCCGCCCACCGAAGGCGCGATCCGGCTCGACGGCCAGGACATCCGCAGCCTGGGCCGGCGCGCGCTCGCCCGCCGCGTCCAGCCTATCTTCCAGGATCCGTATTCTTCGCTCAATCCGCGCCGCTCCATCGCTTCCATTGTGTCGCTGCCGCTGGAAGTGCACGGCATCGCCAATCCGAAGCAACACAAGGCCATCGAAATGCTGGAGCGCGTGGGCCTGCCGCCGCGGCTGGCCCACAACACGCCGGGCCAGTTGTCCGGCGGGCAGCGCCAGCGCGTGGCGATTGCGCGGGCGCTGGTGATGCATCCCGAGATCGTCATCTGCGACGAGCCGACCTCGGCGCTGGACGTGTCGGTGCAGGCGCAGATCATGAACCTGCTGATGGACCTGCGGCGCGAGTTCAATCTGACCTATGTCTTCATCAGCCACAACCTGGCGGTGGTGGAGCACATCGCCACCCAGGTGGCGGTGATGTACCTGGGCCGGGTGGTGGAATCCGCCGCCACCGCGCAGCTGTTCCATGATCCGCGCCATCCCTACACGCAGGCGCTGCTGGCCTCGGTGCTGACGCCCGAACCCGGCCTGGGCATACCCGACATGGGCCTGGGCCTGTCGTTCCCGGACCCGCTGCGTCCGCCCCCGGGCTGCCCGTTCCATCCGCGCTGCCAGCAAGCCATGGCGCAATGCAAGACCGAGCGCCCGGCATTGGTCCGGCGCGAACAATCCGTGGTGGCCTGCCACCTCTATCCCCCTACCTCCAACGGAGCCCAGCCATCATGACCCGCGCACAAGCCATCGCCCAGGCGGAACAGTGTTTTGATTCCGGCGCCTTCCGCGCGCTCTTGGCTCGCCGCCTGGCCCAGCCCACCGAGAGCCAGAACCCCGCGCGCGCGCCCGAACTCGCCGCCTACCTGGAAGCCGAGATCCGGCCCGCCTTCGAGGCCCTGGGCTTCACCTGCCGCACGCTGACGCACCCCAAGGCGCTGGCGCCGTTCCTGTATGCCGAGCGCATCGAGGACCCCGCCCTGCCCACCGTATTGGGCTACGGCCATGGGGACGTCATCCGCGGCCTGGAAAAGGAATGGAAGGAAGGCCTGTCGCCCTGGGCGCTGACCGAGTCCGAGGGCCGCTGGTATGGCCGCGGCATCGCCGACAACAAGGGCCAGCACAGCATCAACATGGAGGCGCTGCGCCTGGTGCTGGAAACGCGCGGCAAGCTGGGCTTCAACGCCAAGTACCTGATCGAGATGGGTGAGGAAACCGGCTCCATGGGCCTGCGCGACCTGTGCGAGGAGCATCGCGCAATGCTGGCGGCGGACCTGCTCATCGCCTCCGACGGCCCGCGGCTGAGCGCCGAACGCCCAACCATCTTCCTCGGCGCGCGCGGCAGCCTGAACTTCGACCTGAGCATCGAGGCCCGCGCGGGCGGACATCATTCGGGCAACTGGGGCGGCCTGATCTCCAACCCGGGCATCCAGCTGGCCCATGCCATCTCCTCCCTGGTTTCGCCCTCCGGCCAGATCCGCATCCCGGAATGGGTGCCGCGTGAACTGCCCGACGCCGTGCGGCGCGCCCTGGCCGATTGCCAGGTGGACGGCGGCGCCGACGGCCCGGAGATCGAGCCCTGGTGGGGCGAGCCGGGCCTGTCGCCGGCCGAACGCGTGTTCGGCTGGTGCTCGTTCGAGGTGCTGGCGTACAAGACCGGCAATCCCGACACGCCCGTCAACGCCATTCCGCCGCGCGCCTGGGCGCGCTGCCAATTGCGCTTCGTGGTGGGCGTGGATCCGGACGACCTGGTCCCCGCCCTACGCCGCCACCTGGACCGCCAGGGCTTTCCCATGGTCCAGATCACGCTGACGCGCGAGAACATGTTCCGCGCCACCCGCATCGACCCCGACGACGCCTGGGTGCGCTGGGCGGTGGATTCGCTGGAGCGCACCTCCGGCGCCAAGACCGCCGTGCTGCCCAACCTGGGCGGTTCCCTGCCCAACGACATCTTCACCGACGTGCTGGGCCTGCGCACGATCTGGGTGCCGCACTCCTATCCAGGCTGTTCCCAGCACGCGCCGAATGAACACTTGCCGCCGGCTTTGCTGCGGCAGGCGTTGAGCCTGATGACGGGACTGTATTGGGACTTGGGCGCGGGCGGCACGCCGGCATTGGAGCGCTGAGACGCGAGGCCACGGCCCGTTCGCATTCAAAGGACCATGCGCCGGCCTTAAGCCTTGCCGGACGGCCCCAGCCGCTCCCGCAGGAAATCGATGAAGCGCCGAACCTTGGCGCTGACGTGGCGAGTGTCGGGATAGACCGCGTAGACCTCCAGGCGCGGCAGCGCATACGAAGGCAGCAGGCGTTGCAGCGAGCCGCGCGCCAAAGGCTCTTCCAGCAGCCATTCCGGCAACGCGGCCACGCCGCATCCGGCCTCGGCGAACGCCAGGAGCGCCGAGGCGGTGTCGGCCTGCGCCACGGGCGCCACGCGCAGCTCGTGCTCGCGGCCCTTGCTGTCCGTCAGCCGCCAGCGATCGCTGCGGCCAGGGCGGTTGGCCAGCCAGGGCAACGCTGCCAGCGCCTGCGGCGTGCGCGGCGCGCCGTGCTGCGCCAACAGGTCCGGACTGGCCACGATCCACAGCTTGAACTGGCCGATGCGCGTGGCGCGGTAGCTGGAATCCTCCAACATCCCCACCCGTATGGCCAGGTCCAGACGCTCGGCGATCAGGTCCGCATGCGCCGACCCGGCGCGGTAATCCACCCGCAAGGCGGGATGCGCGCGCGCGAATGCCGCCAGCGCCGGCGCCACCACCCGGTTGCCGTAGTCCACCGACGCCGTCACCCGCAGGCTGCCCGACAAGGCCGTCTGGCCGGAACGCGCCTCGTCCACCGCCGCCTCGGCGTCGCGCAGCAGGCGCGCGCAGTGGCCGTAGAAGCCTTCGCCCGCTTCGGTCAACGCCAGCCGCCGGGTGCTGCGCGTCAGCAACGCCACGCCCAGTTCCTGTTCCAACTGCTTGACGTTGAAGCTGACCACCGCCTTGGTCGTGCCCAGCGCCTCGGCCGCCGCCGTAAAAGAACCGGCCTCGGCTACCGCCGCATACATTGCCAGACGATTCAGATTGATCATGGAAGGCCTGGATAGATTGTCAAAAAAACACGAACAGTATATCCATCGACAGGTCGTTTTTCGGGAACAACACGGCTCCTAGAATGGCGCACCCTTTCCATGGATCCTTCCCATGTCAGATCTTTCTTCCCATTGCCTGCGCCTGACTCTCGACGTCCATTCTCGTATCGAACAGTGGATAGGCTCGCCCGATGCTCCCGACGCGCAGTTGGCCAGCCTGCTCGAGGACTTTTCGCCCGGCTTCAGCATGATCGCGGCCGACGGCCAGCGCCTGCCCGCGGAGGCTTTGCCGGCCTTGTTCGGCAGGTTGCGAGGCGCCCGCCCCGGTCTGAAGATCGACATCGACGAGCTGGCCGTGCTGCACGCCGGCGCGGATTCGGTTTTACTGAGTTACCGTGAACGCCACGCCTGGAGCGCGGGCGCGACCCAGCGGCGGGCGACGGCGCTGTTTGCCGTCCAGCCCGGCGGCCAGCCGCAATGGATGTATCTGCAAGAAACCTGGGCTTGAGGGCCGGACGGGCGCGCCCGCGATTCAGGCCCGGACCGCAACCAGAGTCCGGCCAAAAAAAAGCCTCCGGCTAGGAGGCTTGTCGGAGTGGCTTTCGTATCCCGTCCAGCAGCAGGCTGGTGATGACTTCCGCCAGGGCCTGCTGCCCGGCCGCATCCGGCTCCTGCCGCGTAAACCGTTCGATGATGCCCATCATGGATTGGGCGTACCAGTCGGCCGGAATGTCCTCGCGGAGCAGGCCCACCTGCTGCTCGGCCCTCACGTTGTCGGCGATCATCGCCGCCAGCTCGTTCTTGAGCGCCTCGGCCTCGGCGGCCTGGAAGAAGCCGATGCGCGTCAGGTTCGGATCTTCCTGCAGAATGGCGAGCAGGCCGCTCACGCCCAGGCGGACGCGGCTGTCCAATCCGGCGTCCTGCAGGCCGTCCGGCATGCGCGCCTGGCCGATGGCCTGGCGCAGGCGCTGCGCGAACAGGCCCACGAGTTCGTCGTAGGCCGCCTGTTTGCCGGCGAAGTATTGATAGAAGACAGGCTGGGTCACGCCGGCCCGGGCGACGATGTCGCTGATCCGGGTATGCTGAAATCCGCGTTCCGCGAATTCCGCCGCCGCGACCTCCAGAAGTTGAGCCCGTGTACGTTCACCCTTGGTGAGACGCTTGTCTTGCGGTAAAGAAGAGGGTCGTGCCGTAATCATCGCGAGAAAATACTACCCTTCCGCGCTTTTAGCCACTGGTTTTACCCACGGTTCCCACAACGGATACAACCATTGCAATGTCCTTCCCAAAGTGCTTGCCAACTATTGCGATCCTGGCGCTCGCCAGCCTGCTTTCGGGTTGCGTGCCCTACCCCGTGTACAAGACCATGCAGCCCGATGCCCGCGCCACCGTGCTGGACGAAAACTCCCAGCCTCTGGCCGATGCGCGGGTGGTGTTGATCAGCAGCACCTTTCCCTATGGCCGAGAGCAGTTCCGCAATGAAACCCGCAGCGCGTCCGACGGCAGCGCCGCGTTCGAGGCCCTGAAGGAATGGCGCGCCGAATCGATGATGATCCACGGAGCGCAGGTGTACTTCTGGAACTGGTGCGTGGAGAAGACGGGCTACGAAACCTACATGACGCTGGACCGCGACGCGGCGTATTTCAACGACAAACCGCAGATCACGCTGCGCCCCGGCAAGTCGCGTTCCTGCAACAACTGGCCCGACCGCCAGGACCCGTCAGCCTCCCGCTGAAATCAGTTGAAATCTCCGTAGCGCTTGAGACACTTTATGGAAGCGGCCAGGCGGTAAAGTGACAATATCGGTCCGAGTCCGGCGTTACGCTGGGCCCGAGGCGGATCAGGAGCAAGATCATGAAGCGGTTTTCTGGCCGGATGGCCATCGTCGCGGCGCTGGCATTGGCCGTGGCAAGCGCGCCTGCCATGGCTGGCGGACGTGGCGGCGGCTATTGGGGCGGCGGCCACGGCGGATATCACGGTGGCGGATACCACGGCGGATATCACAATTACCATGGCGGCGGCGGCAGTTCCGATGGCTGGTGGATAGGCGGCGCGTTCGCCCTGGCCACCATAGGCCTGCTGCTGGCGGCCGATTCCGGACCCTCGTACACCCAGGCCGGCGTCTATTCGTCGGGCGTGGGCTACACCAGCCCGCCGGTCTACGCGGCCCCCGTCTACAACGCGCCGGTGTACGAAGCGCAGCCCGTGTACAGCGCGCCCCAGCCCCAGTACGAGCCGGTGCAGTACGAATCCGTGCCGCCCGTCAACAGCGCGCAGGCCAGCGCCACCCTGGACTGCCAGCGCTGGGCCATGAACCAGAGCGGCTACGACCCGGCCACCATCACGCAATGGACCACCCAGGTCATGGTGGACTCCTACAACCGGGCGCTCGATTCCTGCATGACCAGCCGCGGCTATCGCGCGCACTGATACGGCATTCCGGGTATTCCCGCTTGTCCCGCCGCGCCGGCCTGCCCACACTGCATGCCGGCGCGCCTCATTGAAGGACCGTCGCCGCGTCCCGGCGGACAGGCCGCCGGGCATAGACAAGGGGAAAGCATGTTGGATTTCAAGCGGATCGCGGGGCTGTGCGCCATCGGCGCAGCCTGCGCGTTCTCTGCCGCCGCGCACGCGCAGGCCGACGCCCGGACCCAGGCCATGACCATCGTCGTGCCCTATGGCGCGGGCGGCATCGTCGACAACACCGCGCGCGCCTTCGCGCAGAAGCTGGCGGCGGAACTGGGCCGGCCCGTGGTGGTCGAGAACCGCGGCGGCGCGGGCGGCATGATAGGCATGAACACGGTGGCGCGGGCGCACGACGAGAACACCTTGGCCTTTACCGCCGTCAGCCCCGTCACGCTGTCGCCGCATGTGATGAAGACGCTGTACGACCCCTTGAAGGATCTGGCGCCGGTGGCGTCCGTGATGTATTCGCCGGTCTATCTGGTGGGCGGCCCGAAGTTCCCGGGCAAGACCTTCCAGGACATGCTGGCCCAGGCCAAGGCCGATCCCGGCGGCCTGTCGCTGGCGACGGCCGGCGTGGGGTCGCTGGGGCATTTGATGCTGGAGCAGATCAATGGCCAGACGGGCGTACGCATCACGCACGTGCCATACAAGGGCATGGCGCAGATGGTGCCCGACGCTCTCGGCGGCCAGTTCACGCTGATGCTGGTGAATGCCTCAGGTCCGGTCAATGCGCTGATCGACGAAGGCAAGCTCACGCTGCTGGCGGTGGGTTCGCCCGCCCGGCTGCCGGGACGGCCCGGCACGCCCACGCTGGCCGAACTGGGCTACCCCATGGCCAACATGACATCCACTTTCGGGTTTTTCGCGCCGGCCAGCACCAGTCCGGATTTCCGTCTGCGCATGAACGGCCTGATCAACCGCATCGCCGCCATGCCGGACATCAACAAGCCGCTGACGGACGCGCTGAACATCATGTCGCCCGGCACGGTGGAGCAGTTCACGGCCCAGGTGCAGAAGGAATATGCCGATAACGGCCAGATCGTGAAGCAGGCCAACATCCGCAGCGAATGAGCGCGTGAGACAGGAAGCGGCTGGCGGCTCAGCGGCGCCAGCCGCGCCAGGCGCACAGCAGGCCGATGGCCAGCATGACGCCGGCGGGCAGGATCCAGACGAATCCCGAATCCGTGTAGACCACCTGCTCGACCGGGTCGTAGTAACGGCCCAGCTCGTTGAAATCCCACTTCAGGTATTGCGCGTACCAGGCGTAGAAAAAGAGCGCGGACAGGGCCAGGCTTACGCCGGCGGCCGCACGCAGCAGGCCTTTGCTGCGGCCGGCGCGCACGGCCGCCTTCCAGGCCAGGACCGCGCAGCCTGCCACGGCCAGCAGCACCAGCAGGTCGCCCACGTCAGCGCCCATCCCAACGCCCATCCGCCGCCTCCAGGCCGGCCAGACAGGCCTGGGCCTCATCCCATTGCTTTTCACTGAAGACGCGCAGGCCGGCACGGGCCAGCAGTTCGGCCGTCACGCCCACGCCGGGCTGCTGGCGGCCGGCGAAATGGCCGTCGTACACGTAGCCGCTGCCGCAAGAAGGACTGCCCTCCTTCAGTACCGCGATGCCGATGCCATGCTTGCGCGCGGCTTCCAGCGCCGCTTGCGCGCCGTGCACGAAGGGGGCGGTGACGTCCTCGCCCGACACCGCCATCACCCGGGCGCGGCCAGCCAACACGGCGGCGGCGTCCGAGTCCGGCTCGATCTCGGCGGGCGGGCGCGGAACCGGCATGCCACCCGCCATTTCCGGACAGACCGCCACCACCCGGCCCTCGTCCCGCCAGCGGGCCAGCACGGCGTTGTCATGGGACACGCCGCGTCCGTCGTAGCGCACGGGGTTGCCCAACAGACAGGAACTGACCAGAACGTATTGCATGCGTAATCCGAGGCAATGAGCCGCTGCGCAGCGCGCGGCCCGTATCCAAAGCATGCATGATAGAGCACCGGACCCTGGCTGCTGGTCGTCCGCATAGCCTGGGCTCAGCCTGCCGCCGCGCCCATTTCAAGCAACCACGCGCGCAGCGCAGGATCGCGCACTTGCAGCACCTCGAACAGTCCCAGCGCATTCAACGCCGGCAAGGCCTCCTGGATGTCCCTGCGCGCATCGGCCACGGCCTGGGCCGGCGCCTGCGGATCGAGGCAGACGCGGGCGTTGGCGAGAAAAGCCCCCACCGTACCCTTGCGGACGGCCACGCCGTTGAACTGGCCCAGATCCCTGCCGTCGGGCAGGACGTCGCTTGCTTTCATGTTGTGCTCCTGTAGGTGTTCGAGACAGGAGTTACGATAGATGCGCCCGCGTGGCAAGTCTGCGCGGTTTTAGCCATTCAATACGGTGTTTCTGCCAATGGCACTGCCTGCTCCCAACGCTCCCCTGCTCGACCCCGGACGCACCCGCGCCGGCGGCGGCCCCAGGCTGATCGCCGTGCGCAGCCAGGACGGCGCGCTGCGCCATACCGCCATGCATCAGCATGCGCGGGGGCAGCTGTTGGGCGCCTATCAAGGCCTGCTGACGGTCTATGCGGGAGACCATCAATGGGTGGTGGCATCCCGACAGGCGGTCTGGATACCCCCCGACGTGCCGCACGGGCTGTACTCGCATGGTCCGTATGCCGGCTACAGCGCGTACTTGAGCCCGGCGGCGTGCGCGGGGCTGCCCGCCGCGCCCTGTGTGCTGCACGCCTCGGACTTGCTGCGGGCCGCCGTGGACCGCGCCGCATCCTGGAGCGACAGTGCGATCGACCCGGCGCGCAGCCGCGTGATCGAGGTGATCCGGGATGAGATCAGAACCCTGCCGCATGCCGGCCGGCCCCTGCTCCTGCCGCGCGACGCGCGGCTGCAACGGTTGGCGCTTGCGCTATCGGACCAGCCTTCGGACCCCCGGACACAGGAAGAATGGGCCGCCGCCATCGGCATGTCGCCGCGCACGCTGGCGCGCCGTTACCTGGCGGAAACCGGTCTGACCCTGGGCGCCTGGCGGCAGCGCGCCCGTCTGATGCGGGCGCAGGAGATGCTGGCCGAAGGCGCGGCCGTGACCACAGTGGCCTTGGAGCTGGGCTATGACAACGTCAGCGCCTTCATTGCCATGTTCAAGCGCGAACTGGGCGCCACGCCGGGCCGTTACGGCGGCCCGGGCGGTTAAGCGCTGTCAGCCCTGAGGCCCGGGCTTCAGGATTCCTCGGCCGTCTTGCTGGCCCGGCGCGCGCGGGGAGCCGCCTTGCTGGCGGTCTTGGCGGCGCTCTTGCGGGCAGGCTTGGCGGGCGCTTCGGATGCCGCCGCCACTGGCTCGGCCGCCGCCGCTGGCGCGGTCTTGGCAGAGGTCTTGGAGGCGGTCTTGGCGGCGGTCTTCTTGGCGGCGGGACCGCTGCGGGTCGTGGCCCGCTTCGCAGCGGGCTTGTCGGCTGCGGGTTCTGCCGCCGCAGGCGTATCCGCGACCGGCTTGCCGGCCTTGGCCTCGTCCCTTGCGGCAATCCTGGCCATGCCGCCCTCGAACGGGTCGGACATCTTGGCAGGCGTCTTGCTCGCGGGCTGGCTGCGGTTTTCCGCGGCAGGCTGGGCAAAGGTCCATTCAGCGATGTTCACCGCCGGCAGCGGCTGACGCGCCTGCGGCAAGGGCTTGGGCATGGGCGGCAGGCGCGAGGGTTGGACGGGTTTCGATTCCTGCGCCCGAGCCAGGGCGTCGGCCCGCATGGCATCCAGCTTGGCGGCATCCGCTTGTTCGCCGGGCTGCCGGGCGGCGTCGGCCTGCGCGGCTGCCGGCGCGGTAGCGGACGATTGCGCGGCTGGCACGCTTGGAGCCGGCGCCTTGGCCGGCGCTTCGGCCGAGGGTTGCGCGGAAGACACCACGGGCGAAACTTCGGAGGCTGCGGCAGCGCTCTCACCGCCGGCTTCCTGCTCGGCGACCTGGCCGGTTCCCCTGCCCTCGCCGCCCGATTTGCGCCCGCCACGCGATTTGCGGCCGGAGCGGGAACGGGATTCTTCCTGAGCCGCTCCGACTGGCGCATCGCCGGTCTCAGCCGCCGCCGGCTGACGAGTCGAGGCAGAACGGGATCCGCCATCGACGGGGGCTCGGTTCACTGCCGGCGCGCCGCCTGCGCTGTCGCGGTACACATAGGTGCCGGCGTTTTCCTCGCGCCCGACTTCCAGCAGGCCGCGCGACTGCGCCTCGTCCAGCAGGTTGCCGAAGGCGCGAAAGCCGTAGTAGGACTCGTTGAAATCCGGGCGGCGGCGCTTGAGGGCGTCCTTCAGGGCGGACGCCCAGATCTTGCCGCTGTCGCCGCGTTCGGCCATGAGCGCCTCGAAGGTTTCCGCGACCATTTCCACGGCCTGGGTCTTGCGGGCCTCCAGCTCTTCCTTGCGGCGGCGTTCCTCGTCGGGCGTGCGGCGCTGCTGGCCCGCGGCGGCGCCGCCACGGTTGTCGCGGCGCGCGTCCGCCGCGCGCTGGCCTTCGCGCGCCAGGTCGTCATAGAAGATGAATTCATCGCAGTTGGCGATGAGCAAGTCCGAGGTGGACTGCTTCACGCCCACGCCGATCACTTTCTTGTTGTTCTCGCGCAGTTTGGAAACCAGGGGCGAAAAATCGGAATCGCCGCTGATGATCACGAAAGTATTGACGTGCGACTTGGTGTAGCAGAAGTCCAGCGCGTCGACCACCAACCGGATGTCGGCGGAATTCTTGCCCGACTGGCGCACGTGCGGGATCTCGATAAGTTCGAAATTGGCCTCGTGCATGGGGGCCTTGAATTCCTTGTACCGCTCCCAGTCGCAATAGGCCTTCTTGACCACGATGCTGCCCTTGAGCAGCAGCCGTTCCAGCACCGGCCGGATATCGAACTTCTGGTACTTGGTGTCGCGTACGCCCAGCGCCACGTTCTCGAAATCACAGAAAAGCGCCATGCTGACGTTTTCGTTGGGGGTATTCATGTTTTTGCTCCAATGCTGCGGCGGCGCCGGGCGAGACGCCGCCAGATGACGCTCATGATATACATATATGCCGCCGGTACGCGGCGCCCACCCCAGCAGCCATGCCTGAAGCTCCGTTGTTTCCCCCTCTTGCCACCGACCGCCTGGTCCTGCAGCCCTTGGAAATCGGCGACGCCGAGGCCATCCAGCGCCTGTTTCCGCAGTGGGAAGTGGTGCGCTACCTGGTCGACCAGGTGCCATGGCCCTACCCGCCCGACGGCGCTCGCAACTATCTGGAGCAAGTGGCGATCCCTGCGATGCGCCAGGGCAAGGAGTGGCATTGGTCCATCCGCACCCGTGAGAACCCCGGCAACCTGATCGGCATCGTCAGCCTGATGGACGATGATTCCTGGAACAACCGTGGTTTTTGGCTGGACCCCGCCCATCACGGCCGGGGCTACATGACCGAGGCCAGCGAAGCCGCCACCGCCTACTGGTTCGAGGTGCTGGGCAAGCCGCTGCTGCGCGCGCCCAAGGCCTCCGTCAACGCGGCTTCGCGCCGCATCTCGGAGCGCGGCGGCATGCGCCTGGTCGCCACCGAGGAGCGCGGTTACGTCAGCGGACGGCTGCCCACGGAAATCTGGGAGATCACGCGCGAGGAATGGTTCGCCCGCAAGCCTGGCCAGGGCTGATGCCGGACCCGCGGCATGCCGGCGCCAGACGCCGGACGATTCCGCGCCTTATCCGCCCCCATTATTTCCGGGACGACGCGCGCCGCCCGCCCGGTCCAAGCCGCCGCTTACCGCCCTTTTCGCCCCGTTTTCCGGCCGATTGACTCGGACCTGCCCTGGCTAGAATTCCCCGAAATCCGGCATTCCGCGTACGGGATGCCTATGTTTATCGGGCAAGATCCATGAATCCGTCTACCGTCATCGGCGCCGCCGTCGGCCTGCTTACCCTGGCTATCGTCGTGGCCCTGGCCGCCACCGACCCTGGCATGTACATCAACCTGCCGGGCCTGGCCATCGTGCTGGGCGGCACCGCGGCCGCCGTGTTCATCGCCTATCCGCTGCCGGAAGTGCTGCGCGTCTTCAAGCTGGTGCGCACCGTCTTTCGCAACGACCAGCACGACCAGCAGCGCGACATCGAGGAACTGGTGTCCATGGCCCAGCTGTGGATGAACACCGACGTCCGCAAGGTCGAGCAGGAACTCAAGAAGGTCAGCAACCCCTTCCTGCGCACCGGCGTGCAGCTGATCATTGACAACACGCCCGAAGACCAGATCATCGAGCTGCTGCAATGGCGCGTGGCGCGGCTGCGCGCCCGCGAGCAGGCCGAGGCGCAGATGTTCCGCGTCATGGCCACCTTCGCCCCGGCCTTCGGCATGCTGGGCACGCTGGTGGGCCTGATCAACCTGATGTCGGTGCTGGGCGACGGCAGCATGCAGATGATCGGCCAGCAGCTGGCCATCGGCCTGATGACCACCTTCTACGGCATCCTGCTGGCCAACCTGGTCTGCAAGCCCATCGCGCTCAAGCTGGAACGCCGCACCGCAAGGCGCGTCGAATCCATGAACATGGTGCTGCAAGGCATCGCCATGATGTGCGAGAAGCGCGGCCCCGCGGTAGTGCGCGAAACCCTGAACTCCTTCGTCATGCACGTCGAGGACGAGATCTACGATGGCGGCGCGGACGCCAAGCCGCAGGCCGCGCAAGCCAAGGCGGAAGGTCAGATCAAACCCGCGGCCAAACCCGCCGCAGCCCAGCCCGTCTCCATCGCCCGTCCTGCCGCCGCGCGCCAATGAGCCTGATTTCCCCCACCCTGGCGCAGCGGATCGAGCAGGCCCGCCAGGCCCAGCTGCGCGCCGAGAAAGCGGCGGCCAACAGCGGCTGGCGTCCCAGCCAGAGCGACCGCAAGGACCGCTATGCCCGCTGGCACGTCGAGGAAACCGTCGAACAGGATTCCGAGAACTGGCTGCTCAGCTACCTGGACCTGATCACCCTGCTCCTGGCCATGCTGGTCGTGCTGCTGGCGCTCACGCGCCTGCATGGCGGCGCATTCGGCCAATCGGAACAGCCGGTGGAGCTGGTCGGCACGCTGGCGGCCAGCGGCCTGCCCACTTACGACGGCGAGTATTCCGAATTCGACGCCGTCCAGATTCCCGCAAGCTGGGCGCAGGCCGAGACGCCGGCGGCCGCCGCCGCGACCACGCCGGCGCAGCCGGCCCAGGAAGGCGAGATCGTCGCCGACGCCGCCCCGCCGCTGCGCGCGCCCTCCAAGGAATCACTGGGCCTGGGCGACCTGGGCAAATCGGTGGACGTGATCATCAACGAACAGTCGGTGAGCTTTCGCATCAGCAATGAACTGCTGTTTCCGTCCGGCCAGGCCACCCTCAGCCCCACCGGCCTGGACGTGATCAAGCGCCTGGCCGCCATCCTCAACAAGAACGAGTACCAGGTCTCGGTCGAGGGCCACAGCGACCCGGTGCCCATCCAGACCCGGCAATTCGCGTCCAACTGGGAACTGTCCAGCAGCCGCGCCACCAGCGTGCTGCGCGAACTGGTCCGCGACGGCGTATCGGCCCAGCGCCTGCGCGCCGTCGGCTACGCCGAGACCCGTCCCATCGAGTCCAACGACACCCCGGCGGGCCGCGCGGCCAACCGGCGCGTGGAACTCATCATGGACATTGCACCCGCGCAAAAGGCGGCGCAGGGCGCGGCGCCTGGCGCCGCGGCGGCCGCTCCCGCCTCCGCCACAAAATCCTGATCCGGGTCCAGGCCGCGCAGCCGCGCGGCCTGTCTCTCCGTCCGCCTCAGAGCGGCACAGGCCGGTTCCTCAGCACGTTCTTCATCACCAGCGTCGACCTCAACCGCAGTACGCTGGGCAACGCCGACAGCACGCGGTCATAGAGCGCCTGGAATGCCGGCAAGTCCTGGGTGACGACGTGCAGCATGTAGTCCGGGTCGCCGAACAGCCGCTGCGCCTGCACCACCTCGGGAATATCGGCCAGGGCGGCCTCGAACGCCGACACCCGGTCGCTGCTGCCTTCGCGCATGGTGACGAAGACGATGGCCGAAAAATTCAGCCCGACCGCGGCCAGATTGATGTTCGCGCCATAGCCGCTGACGACGCCCGCCTCTTCCAGCGCCCGCAGCCGCCGATGACACGGAGACAGGCTCAAGCCGACCCGTTCCGCCAGGTCCGTGATGGAAATGCGGCCGTCTTCCTGTAGCTGCGCAAGAATTTTTCTATCTAGATCATCCATTAGGAAGATTCTACCCAGAACTTCAATTCTTGCGGTAGATGGAAGAAGCACTTCCCCCTGCTTCGCCGATAACATTCCCCGCCTGAGATTCATTTGGGGTATGCAGTTGGAAACCGGCAATCTGGTGGCGTTTTGGCTTGTTTCGCTTTCTTTGGTTGTCGTCCCGGGCGCGGATTGGGCCTATGCCATATCCGCCGGCTTGCGGGACAAGGCCGTCCTTCCCGCCGTGGCGGGGATGTTGACCGGCTATCTGATGATCACCATGGTGGTCGCGGCGGGCATAGGCGCCCTGGTGGCGAGCGAACCCGCGATCCTCACCGTCCTGACCCTGGTCGGCGCGGCGTATTTGCTTTGGCTCGGGGCCAACGTGCTGGCGCATCCCGCCGAGCCCAAGGCGGGCGATGCGCAGGCCGCGGGGCATTGGCTGGGCTGGGCCGCAAGAGGTTTCGCCGTCAGCGGCGTGAATCCCAAGGCCATCCTGCTGTTCCTGGCCCTGCTGCCGCAATTCACCAGCCGCGACGGCGCCTGGCCGATATCCACGCAGATCACGGCGTTGGGGATCCTGCAGATCCTCAATTGCGCCGTCATCTATACCCTGGTGGGCCTGGGGTCGAAGGCGGTACTGCAATCGCGCCCGGTCGCCGCGCGCAGGGTCAGCCAGTTTTCGGGCCTGGCCATGATCGTCATTGCGCTGATCCTGTTCGGCGAACAGGCCGCGGTATTGATGGCCTGACCCAAGCGAGGCGGGTCTTAATCTCCGGGATGCCTGCCGCCCGCGCTTTCCTGGTAGCTGTCCACCGCGCTCCCCACCGTGGGATGGAAACGGTCGTCGCCGAACACCTCCGTCAGTTCGAAGCGCTTGAGCTTGTCGCGCACGGGATCCTTCATTTCCGCAAAATGCAGCGCCGCGCCTTGCTGGGCCAGGCTGCGGCTTAGTTCACGCAGCATGTCCGCCGACGTGACGTCTACGCTGGTGACCGGCTCTGCAGCCACCACCACCCAGCGCACCGGCGTGGGCGAGGCCTCCACGGCTTCCATCAGGCGCTGCTGGAAGAGTTCGGCATTGGCGAAGAATAGCGGCGCATCCCAGCGGAACAGCACCAGGCCGTCGATCAGCGCGGCATTGGGATAGCGCTTCATGTCATGGTAGCCGCGCAGGTTGGGCACGCGGCCGAGCACCGCGAAATGCGGCCGCCAGCCGTCCCACAGGAATTCGATCACGGCGATGACCACGGCCAGGCAGATGCCCGGAATGGCGCCGAACACGGCCACGCCCGCAAAGCACGCCATCGACAGCCAGAATTCCCATTGCTGGATGCGGTAAATGCGGCGCAGGTCCTTGAATTCAAAGAGGCCGATGGCCGCCGCGATCACCACGGCCGCCAGCGCGCTGTTCGGCAGATAGCGCAGCAGATTGGGCGCCGCGACCAGCAGTACCGCGACTGCTATCGCCCCCACCACGCCTGTAAGCTGCGTGCGCGAACCCGCCGCCTCGGCCACCGGCGTGCGCGAAGCGCTGCTGCTGATCGGAAAGCCCTGGAAGAAGCCCGCCGCCAGGTTGGCCACGCCCAGGCCCACCATTTCCTGGTTCGGATCGACCCGGGTGTTGGTGCGCGCGGCATAGGTGCGCGACAGCACGCTGGTGTCCGCGAAGGCGATCAGCGCCACCGCGCAACCGCCCAGCGCGATCTTGACCAGGTCCGCATGGCTGAGCCAGGGCAAGACGAACTTGGGCAGACCTTGCGGGATTTCGCCCAGCACCTTCACGCCTTGCGAGTCCAGGTGGAACAGGCTGACGGCCAGCGTCGCCAGGATCACGGCGATCAGGATGCCCGGCACGCGATCGTAGCGCTTGAGCAGCAGGATCAGCGCCAGGGTCGCCGCTCCCACGGCGAAGGTAAACCAGTTGGCCTCGCCCATGAATACCGCCCGCCCCAGCCGCCACAATTCGGTCAAGGGGCCGGCATCGTCTATCGATACCGCGAACAGCTTGGGCAACTGGCTGACCAGCACCGTCAGCGCGATGCCGTTCATGTAGCCGTAGCGGATCGGCTTGGATAGCAGTTCGGTGATGAAGCCCAGCCGCAGCAGGCCCATCACGATGCAGAACACCCCGGCGACCAGGGCCATCAGGCTGGCCGCGGCCACCGCACGCATGGGGTCGCCTTCGGAAACGCTGAGCACCACCGCCAGGATGGGCGCGGCCAGGGCGGAGTCCGGACCCAGCACCAGGATACGGCTGGGGCCGAACAGTGCATAGGCCAATAGTGGAATGATGGTGGCATAAAGGCCGTAGACGCCTGGGACGCCGGACGCTTCGGCATAGGCGATGCCGACCGGCACCAGCATGGCCGTCAGCACCAGGCCGGCGGCCAGGTCCTTGGGCAGCCAGGCGGCCTGGTATGACCTGAGCACCGCCAGCCCGGGCAGCCAGCGCAGCCAGCCGGCGGCGGACACATCCTTGGAGGCGGGAGTATGGGATGCCATGGGACCTTCGCAATGTGAGCAGGCGCCGGCAGCGCGTATCAGGCTGCAAATCCGGTGGCGCCGATTCCATAGTCTGACGCATTATTCATGCTTGCGGCTATGCATGACGGCGCGAGGCACGGCGTCCTCTCTTTATACAGACACTGGTGACAACCCACATGACACAGATGCGGAATCCCGAGGACATTCCAGGCGCGTTCCAGGCGGCCTGGAACGACCACGACATGCAGGCGCTGGGCGCGCTGTTCCATGAGGACGCGACATTTGTGAACCGGTTCGGCCACTATGTGCGCGGCGTCGAGGAAATCGTCAAGATGCATGCCCCCATCCACTCCACCATCTATAGCGATTCCACGCTGGCGAACGAACTCGTCGACGTGACGCCGGTAGGCGGCGATGCGGCGATCGTGCACTTCTGGAGCCGCCTCTCGGCCGGCGCTGCCCATCCGGCGGGCGTGCATGCCGTCGACACGATGATTCTTGCCGTGCTGACGCGGCAGGCCGGCGCCTGGCGCATCCAGGCGCTGGAGAACGTCACGCTGGTGAATCCCCGCACGGGAGCGGCAGTGCTGCGGGACGATGGATAAGCTCCGTCTACCTCTGCTTACAAAGAACGCCGGGGCGTGTATTGCAAGATGGCACCGGCGCAACAAATAGCGGTAATCTGGCGAACCTTATCGGCAGTCCGTACTGGAAGATCCCATGTCCTATCTGCTTTTCATCGTCGAACCGGTGGGCCAGCGCGCCCAGCGCACGCCCGAAGAGGGCCGCGAAGCCTATGCGCAAATGCTGCGCTATGCGGAAGACCTGAGTTCGCGCGGCCTGTTGGCGCGCGCGGAATCCTTGAAGTCCGAGTCGGAAGCCGTGCGCCTGCGCATCCGCGACGGCGAACGTTCCCTGGTGGATGGCCCCTATGCCGAGGCCAAGGAAATGATAGGCGGCTTCTTTCTGCTGAACTGCGATAGCCGGGAAGAAGCGCTGGCGCTGGCGGCCGAGTGCCCGGCCGCGCAATGGGCCACGGTGGAGGTCCGCGAACTGGGCCCGTGCTTCATGTAGGCACAGGGCCCATGCTGGACCGGCGGCTGGCGCGCGCCAGCCGCACGATTCAACAGTTCCCTTTCTTGGCCTGGCCCGGCGGACAGAAACCGCCACGGCCGCCGCCGTCGTGGGGATCGACGATGACCGCGCCGCTCGGGGTATAGACGGCACAGCCCGTCAGCAAGGAAGCCAGCAAGGCAAGACTGCACAGGATCTTCATATCGGTGTTCAAAGTTGTGGACGCTGCGAGTGTATGGAGGCGCGCTGCAACCAGGGCTGTACCTTTGTAACCGTGTGCGGACCCATTTTCCTGGTACTTACCCTAGGTTCATCATTTTTCTGTCGATTTCGCGTCTTGCCGTTCGTCGTGCCAGTACAAGCCCCCCTTCGGGCCTTGTTTACCGAATCCAGGAGTCACAGGAATGCGATACATGATCATCGTCCGCGCCACGGCGGACAGTGAAGCCGGCGTGATGCCGCAGGAAAGCCTGCTGGGCGCCATGGCGTCCTATCACGAGGCGCTGGCCAAGGCTGGCGTGCTGTTGGACGCCAATGGCTTGCACCCCTCCTCCAAGGGCTGGCGAGTGCAGTACGACAAGGATCAGCGCACGGTGGTCGACGGCCCGTTCGCCGAGACCAAGGAGCTGATCGCCGGCTACACCATGATCCAGGTGCGCTCGCGCGAGGAAGCCATGCAATGGGCGCTGCGCTTTCCCCAGCCTTTCCCCGGCCAGTCCTGCGCCGTCGAAGTGCGCCAGGTCTTCGAGCTGGACGACTTCGGCCCCAGCGAGGGCGTCGAACGCTTCCGGCAGATACCCGGCAACGGCCAATGAGCACGCTCGCCGCCTTCACCATCAACGGACCTGATTCATGCTGAAAACCTTGTTGCTCATCGTCCTGGCCGCCATCGCGCTGGTGCTGGCCTACGCGGCCACGCGCCCGGACACCTTCCGCGTCGAACGCAGCGCGCGCATCCAGGCGCCGCCGGCGCGCGTGTTCCCGCTGATCAATGACCTGCACGCGTTCAACACCTGGAACCCCTACGAAAAGAAAGATCCGGCGATCAAGGGCACCTATGGCGCCGTGACGGCGGGCCCGGGCGCAACCTACGCCTGGGAAAGCAAGGAAGTGGGCGTGGGTGAAATGCAGATCGAAACGGCCGTGCCGGATTCGTCCGTGGCCTTGCGGCTGACCTTCGTGAAGCCCTTCTCCGCCGTCAACCAAGTCAACTTCACCCTGACGCCGGCCGGCGACGGCACACAAGTCACCTGGGCCATGGAAGGCCGGCTGAACTACGTCGCCAAACTGATGCATCTCTTTTTCAACATGGACAGCATGGTCGGGAAGGACTTCGAAGACGGGCTGGCCAACCTCAAGACCCTGGCAGAAAGGCGCCAGGACTCACACTAAAAAGGAAGCGGGAACATCATGCACAACCAGATCTTCGTCAATCTCCCCATCAACGACATGCAGAAATCGCAGGCTTTCTTCAAGAGCCTGGGCTTCAGCTTCAATCCGCAGTTCGCCAACGACCAGGGCGCCTGCATGGTCGTGAGCGACAGCATCTACGTCATGCTGCTGGTGAAGGACTTTTTCCAGACCTTCACCGGCAAGCCGGTGGCCGACGCCACCAAGACCACCGAGGTGCTGATCGCGCTGTCCTGCGACAGCCGCGCCGAAGTTGACGAACAGGTGAAGCGCGCGCTCGCCGCCGGCGGCACCGCTCCGCGCCAGCCGCAGGATCACGGCTTCATGTACGCCCATGGTTTCGAGGACCTGGACGGCCATGTGTGGGAGCTGATTTACATGGTCCCCGGCGAAGTGCCCAACGCATGACGCGGGAGGCCGTGCATCGCGCCATCGAGGCGGTCTGGCGGATCGAGTCCGCCAGCGTCATCGCCGGCGTCGCGCGCCTGGTGCGCGACGTCGGACTGGCTGAAGAGCTGGCGCAGGATGCCTTGGTCGCCGCCCTGGAACGCTGGCCCGAAACCGGCGTGCCGGACAACCCGGGAGCGTGGCTGATGACTACCGCCAAGAATCGCGCGCGCGACCGCCTGCGGCTGGACGCGCTGCATACGCGCAAGCACGAGCAGATCGGGCACGAGCTGGAGGCCCTGCAGGCCGACGTCGAACCTGATTTCGTCGACGCGCTGGACGCCGCGCGCCAGGACGACATCGGCGACGACCTGCTGCGGCTGGTGTTCACCGCCTGCCATCCGCTGCTGTCCACCGAGGCGCGCGTGGCGCTCACCCTGCGCCTCTTGGGCGGGCTGACCACGGCCGAGATCGCGCGCGCCTTCCTGGCATCCGAATCCACCATCGCGCAGCGCATCGTGCGCGCCAAACGCAGCCTGTCCGCGGCCAACGTGCCGTTTGAAGTCCCGCGGGCAGAGGAGCGCGCGCCGCGCCTGGCGTCGGTGCTGGAAGTCATCTACCTGATATTCAACGAGGGCTATTCGGCCACTTCGGGCGATGACTGGATGCGCCCGGCGCTGTGCGACGAAGCGCTGCGCCTGGGCCGCATCCTGACCCAGCTGGCGCCGGGCGAAAGCGAAGTCCATGGACTGGCGGCGCTGATGGAATTGCAAGCCTCTCGCCTGCATGCCCGCACCGACGCGCAAGGCCGCCCCGTCCTGCTGATGGAGCAGGACCGCGGCCGCTGGGATCCCTTGCTGATCCGCCGCGGGCTGGCGGCGTTGGCGCTGTCGGACAGCCTGGGCGCGCCGCGCGGCCCTTACGCCTTGCAGGCCGAGCTGGCCGCCTGCCATGCCCGCGCGCGTACGCCCGAGGACACCGACTGGCCGCGCATCGTGGCCTTGTACGACGCGCTGGCGCAAGCCATGCCCTCGCCGGTGGTGGAGCTGAACCGCGCAGTGGCCGTGGGCATGGCGTTCGGCCCCCAGGCCGGGCTGGACCTGGCCGACCATTTGGCCGAGGAGCCCGCCCTGGCCAATTACCATTGGCTGCCCAGCGTGCGCGCGGACCTGCTGGCCAAGCTGGGGCGCCGCGCCGAAGCGCGCGCCGAGTTCGAACGCGCGGCCGGCATGACGCGCAATGCGCGCGAGCGGGAATTGCTGCTGGCGCGGGCGCGCGACATGTCCGACTCCTAGGCGCGCCGGTCCGGGCGCAGCGGACCCGGCCGGCATGCTTAAATCCCTCCATGCGCCCCGCCGATCATGTCCCGTCCGACCTGGCCGCGCCCGTCATGCCGGGCGTGCCGCAGGCGTTCGAGCATCCCGGCGACCGCGCCGAGTTCCGGCAGGCGGCGTACCTGCCCGGCGTGGAGCTGTATCGTGCGCACATCATCCGCTACGCCTTCGAACCTCACACCCATGAAGCCTACGGGCTGGGCGCGATCGAGTCCGGCGTCGAGCGCTTCCGTTACCGCGGCGCGGAGCATCTGGCGCCCTCGGGCTCGGTGGTGCTGATGAACCCCGATGAATTGCACACCGGCCGCGCCGAAACCGAGGGTGGCTGGCGCTACCGCATGGTCTACCTGGACCCCGACGTGGTGGCCCGCGTCACCGGCGAAAGCGGCTGGTGGTTCGATACGGCCGTCGGCCATGACGCGGCCGGCGCGCAGCGCGTCACCGCGCTGCTGGACACCTTGTGGCAGGCGCGCGAACCGCTGGCTTTCGATAGCGCCTTGTACGCGCTGCTGGCTGAATTCCGCCGCCACGCGCGCGTGCCGCGGGCGGCCCGTGACGAAGGCGCGCCGCGCTTCGCGCCCGTCATCGACTACCTGCGCGCCAATCTGGCCCACCGCCTGACGCTGGATGAACTCGCGGCCGTGGCCGGGCTCAGCCCTTTTCATTTTCTGCGCAGCTTCCAGGCGCAGTACCACGCCACGCCGCAGCAGATGCTGATGGCGCTGCGGCTGTTCGAGGCCAAGCGCCGGCTGGCCGCCGGCGAATCGCCGGCCCAGGTGGCGCTGGCCTCGGGGTTGACCGATCAGGCCCACCTGACCCGCGCCTTCTCGCGCCGCTACGGCGTCACACCCGCCCGTTATCAGAAGCAAGTCCGCGCCTGAACTCCGCACCGCAATCTGGTACAAGACGCGGCGCCCGCCCGCTGGCTAGACTGCCGCCATTCGTGACCTGGAGCGACGTCGTATGTGGGCTGGAACCCTTTATGCCCTGGCCGCCGGCCTGATGTGGGGGCTGGTGTTCGTCGGGCCCCTGTTGCTGCCGGAATACCCTGCCGCGCTGCAATCCGTGGCGCGCTACCTGGCGTTCGGCCTGATCGCCCTGCCGCTGGCCTGGCTGGACCGCCGCGGCCTGCGCCAGTTGCAGCGCGCCGACTGGATCGAGGCGCTGAAGCTCGCCGCCATCGGCAACCTGCTCTACTACCTGTGCCTGGCCAGCGCCATCCAGCGCGCGGGCGGCCCCTTGCCCACCATGATCATCGGTACGCTGCCGGTGGTCATCGCCATCAGCGCCAACCTGCGCAACGCGCGCCGCGACGGCCGGCTGCCCTGGAAGCGGCTGGCGCCCGCGCTGGCCTTGATCGCGCTGGGCATTGCCTGCGTCAATCAGGTCGAATTGCAGGCCTTGCGCCAGGATGCCGACGCCGACATGTCGCGCTACGCCATCGGCGCGCTGCTGGCGCTGGGCGCGGTGGCCTGCTGGACCTGGTATCCGCTGCGCAACGCGGACTGGCTGCGCGCTCATCCCGACCGCAGCCCGCGCACCTGGGCCACCGCCCAGGGTGTGGCGACGTTGCCGCTGGCGCTGGCGGGCTATGCGGTCCTATGGGCAGGCATGGCGGTGTCCGGCAGCGCCTTTCCCATGCCAGCCGGCCCCAGGCCCGAGGTCTTCCTGGCCTTGATGGCCATCATCGGCCTGTTCGCGTCCTGGCTGGGCACCTTGTGCTGGAACGAAGCCAGCCAGCGCCTGCCCACCGCGCTGGCGGGGCAATTGATCGTGTTCGAAACGCTGGCGGCGCTGGCCTATGCCTACATCCTGCGCGGACAGATGCCCCAGCCGCTGACGCTCATCGGCATCGCCTGCCTGATGGTGGGCGTGCTGCGCGCCGTGCGGGTCAAGCCGGAGCCCGTGCCTGCGGCGGCATAGGCGCGCGCACCCTAGTCCAACAGCAATTCCGGCAAGCGCCGCAGATCGTCGATGACGTCCGATGCGCCTTCGTCCAGCAAGCGCTGGCGCTGGTCCGGCCCGTTATGCGTAGCGCCCACGTAGCCGATGGCGCGCATGCGCGCGGCGCGGGCGGCGCGCACGCCGGGGACGCTGTCCTCAACCACCACGCAATCCAGGATTGCGGCGCGCATCTGCCGGGCGGCAAAGAGAAACACGTCCGGCGCCGGCTTGCCGTGCGCGACCTGCGCGGTGCTGAATATATTGGGCGTGAACTCGTCCCAAAGACCCACCAGCTTCAGGGCCGCCTCCAGCTTGGGCGGCGTGCTGCTGGAGGCCACGCAGACCTGCAGGCTGCGCTCGCGCAGCATGCGAACCGTCTGCAGCGCGCCGGGCAGCGCGCGCAATTCCTGGCGGAAGATGGCTTCCAGCCCGTCCGCGTATTCGCGCGCAAAGCCTTCGGGCAAGCTGCGGGCGTTTTCCTGTTGCAGGGTCCGCCACATGTCCGCGTCGGGAATGCCGGCGAAGCGGCGCGCGGCGTCCTCGGGCGTGATGGCGATGCCATGCTCGGCCAGCGCCCGCGATTGGGCGCGCGCCGCGATGATCTCGCTATCGATCAGGACGCCATCGCAGTCGAAGATGACCAGGCGGGGGGCAGGCGTATGCATGGTGGCTCCATTTCAGGACAAGTCCCCATGATATGCCTGGCTCGTGACACCACCGCGCTATCCGCGCCGCCTACATCCCCGGACCTTTGAGGCGCCGCAAGCGCCACGCCAGAAACACCCCGCCCAATCCGGCGGCCGCGACGATAAGCGACGCCACCGACCAGCCGTAGCGGTCGATCGCGCCGCCCACCGCCACCGGGCCGATCACCTGCCCCAGGCCGCTGCCCTGCATCACCAGCCCCACCGAAGCCGGCGTCAGCGCCGGCCGCGGCGCCAGCAACGGCGCCGTGCCCAGCAGCGTGGCCGGTATCAGTCCGCCCACGGCCGAGAACAGCACGCACAGCAGGAAGGTGGGCATGGCCGGCAACACCGAGCGGAAGATCAGCAGCGCCACCGCGCCCATGACCAGGCTGGCGCAGGCGATCAGAGTGGAACGCCGCCAACCGCGCGCCAGCAGCACGCCCGCGCCCAGGTTGCCGACCACGTTGGCGGCGCTGGCGATGGCGCTGTACAGGCCGGCGGTCGCCAGCGGCAGGCCCAGCTGTTCGGTCAGCAGCACGGGCAAGAACGTGAACAGCGCGAAGAACATCAGGCTGTAAAGCGTGAACGACAGCGCCAGCAGGCGCGGACCGGGCGCGCCCATGGTATCGGCCGTGTCCTGCCGCAAGCCCCGCCACGACAGGCTGGCGCCGCCCGGCGTGGCTGGCGCCAGCGCCGCCACGCACACCATGGCCACCAGCACCGCCGCGCCCGCGCACCACCAATAGGCCTGCCAACCGCTGAAGGCCTGCGAGGCCAGCATCGCAATCGCCATCCCGGCCGGCATGTAACAGCTCCATAGCGCGAAGGCGAAGTCGCGGGTGGCGGCCGACACCATGCGTTGCAGGGCCGCGGGTCCGGCCACGGTAATCATCAGAAAGCCCAGCCCCTCCACCACCCGCGAGACCAGCAGGACGCTGTAGGCGGTCGCCATGGCGCCCATCACGGAGCCTACCGCCGTCGCCGCCAGGCCCGCCAGCAGCATGCGCCGCGCGCCGTAGCGGTTGATGACCCCGCCCGCGGCAATGCCGCCGACCAGGCCCAGGATCGAGAACACCGCGGCCAGCGCCCCGATGGAGGCCAGATCCAGCCCCATGTCCTTGCGCAGCAAGGGCGCGGCGATGATGACCTTGCCCACTTGCAGCGCCGCAACCACCCCAGCCCCCACGATGGCCAGCACCGCCGACCAGCGCGTTCCTTCCTTGCCCATCCTTGTCTCCCTTGTTCTACGACCCAGCCAGGATGCCAGCGCAAACCGATCCTGGTAAGTGATAATCTTTTGATGGAATTGATCGATTGGATAGATCAGCCGGCAGAATGATAGACGCCCTGACCCTGGACCAGTTGCGCGTATTCGCCGCCGTGGCCGACGCCGGCAGTTTCCGCGCGGCCGCGCGCCGCCTGGCGCGCGTGCAATCGGCCGTCAGCCACGCCATCGCCAACATGGAAGCGCAGCTGGGCGTGACCCTGTTCGACCGTAGCGGCCACCGGCCCGTGATGACGCCGCAAGGCGCGGCCCTGCTGGTCAACGCCCGCGACATCCTGCTGCGCGTGGACGCCATGCGCGCCCGCGCCCAGGGCCTGGGCGAAGGCGTGGAGCTGGAGCTGTCGCTGGCGGTGGACACGCTGTTTCCGATCGCAGACGTAGGCGCCGCCCTGAACGCCCTGCGCGCGGCCTACCCGTCCGTCGCCGTCCGCGTTTCCGTGCTGCCTCTGGGCGGCCCGGTGGAAGCCCTGCTGACGCGCAGCCATACGCTGGCCATCGTCGCGGGCGACCATTTCCGCCATCCGCGCGTCGTGATGCAGGCGCTGTCGTCCGTACAGATGGTGGCGGTGGTCGGCGCCGGGCATGCGCTGGCGCAGCGCGTCGCCGCCGACATGCCGCTGGGCCCGGCCGAACTCGCCGACCATGTGCAGATCGTGCAGATGGACCCTTCCTCCCTGACCCAGGGCCGGGACTTCGCGGTGCTGTCGCCGCAGACTTGCCGCGTCAGCGGCCAGGACACCAAGCATGCGCTGATCCTGGCGGGCGTGGGCTGGGGCCGGCTGCCCTACTGGCAGGTGGAGCGCGATCTGGCCGAAGGCCGGTTGCTGCGCCTGCCGACCGACAGCCTGGGGCGCGGCAGCCAGGTGGTCAGCGAAACCTATCTGGCGCACCGCATCGACCAGCCGCTGGGACCGGCCGCCCGCGTGCTGGCGGGCGCCTTGCGCGCCGCCGTCCATCAGGGCTTGGACGACGCGGGCGCACGCGCATAGCTGACGCCCATGCCGGCGCGCACGTCGTTCTGGATGCCGTAGGGCGGAATCGGGTAGCGCAGGCCATTCGCCGACAGCGCCTTCATGCCCTCGATGGCGATGGGCAGGTAGCGCGGCGGCAAGGCCATCAGCATTTCCTCGTCGGGCACGCCGCCGTAGCGGCGCTCGGCGTAACAGGGCAAGGACAGGCTGGGCTCGCCGGTGGCGAGCGCGCGACCCCAGGAGTCGGCACAGGCCGTTTCGCCCACCACGCTCCAGTCGAAGCGCCGGTAGTTCTTCCATTGCAGGCCATTGATGAGGATGATCATCTGGCCCGGCGTGGCGTAGATCAGGCAGATGTCCGGCGGGTCCAGCCGGCCCGCCGCCAGCGGCGACGCCACCAGCCCGCGGTACTTGCCCGCCGGCACACAGGACAGCGCCTCCTGGCGCGCCTGGGCGTCTTCCTGCGTGGCGTGCCAGACGCCCACGTAATCTTCGCCGCGCTTCCAGGCCTCGTCCTGCGGCCCCAGGCCGACCACGGCGCGGCATTGCGCGCCGACCAGGTCGTCACCCGTGATCCCCACCGTCCAGCCCAGCCTGGCGGCCATGCCCACGATCTGGTCGGTGGTGTGCGTGGCTTGCGGGCGCCGCAGGCCCTTGACCGCGGCCATGTCGTCTTCACGCTCGTAGAGCTTCATGCCGATGACCGTGGTCTTCAGGCGCAGCAATTTGTTCAGGTCATCGACCAGCGATGCCCAGTTCAGTGTCGTCTCTTCCATGCCCGTCCCTTGGACTGTTGTGCGCGGACTTTGCCGCATTGCCGCAGATTGAGCGCGGTCAGCGATGACTATAACGAATCGCCCGCCGGGCCCCTGATTGATCTATCGTGGATGGCGGCAAACCCGCCCGCCGCAAACGCGCAGGACACACCCCGGCTTCCAAGGAGCCCGACATGAACCGTTTCGAACAGAAGACCGTCCTGATCACCGGCGGCACCAGCGGCATCGGCCTGGCCGCCGCCCAGGCCTTCGCCGCCGAAGGCGCCCGTGTTGTCGTCACCGGCCGCGACGCCGCGGTGCTCAAGCAGGTGCGCGCCAGCCTGGGCTCGCACGCGCTGGCGCTGCGCAACGACGCCGGCGCCCCCGGCGCGCCCGCTGCGCTGGCGGCTGAACTGCGCCAGGCCGGCATCCGCCTGGACGCCGTCTTCATCAACGCCGGCGTGGCCCGCTTCGCGCCGCTGGCCGAAGCCACCGAAGCGCTCTGGGACCAGACCTTCTCGACCAACGTCAAGGGCGCCTTCTTCCAGTTGCAGGCGCTGGATCCGCTGCTCAACCCGGGCGCGTCCATCGTGCTCAACGGCTCGATCAACGCCCGCATCGGCATGCCCGCCTCGTCGATCTATGCCGCCAGCAAGGCCGCGCTGATTTCGCTGGCCAAGACCTTGTCGGCCGAGCTGCTGCCGCGCGGCATACGCGTCAACGTCATCAGCCCCGGGCCGGTCGCCACGCCGATCTACGACAAGCTGGGTCTGGATGCGGCGGCGCTGGAGAAGACCGCCGCCAGCATCCGCGCCCAGGTGCCGCTGGGACGCTTCGGCACGCCGCAGGAAATCGCCTCCACGGTGCTGCACCTGGCCTCGCCCGAGTCCGCCTTCATCGTGGGCACGGAGATCATCGCGGACGGGGGCATGAGCCAGCTGTAGTCGCTGGCCGGCCAGGGTTGGCGCAAGCGCACCTGCCGATACCCGCGGCTAGGCGCCGATGGAACGCAGCGCGCGCTTGCAAATCCGCTGCGTCGCCTCGGCCGGCCTGCCCTTGGACCAGCGCGCGCAGACCTCCCGCACCCAGTCCGGCTGGTCCTTGCTGGCGTCGTTCAGCCAGTTCGCCACCGAGTCCTGCACATAGACGGCCGGATCGGCCCGCAGCGGCTCCAGCAGCGGCAACGCGCGGCCGGGATCGGCCTTCAAGGCCGCGATATGCGCGCACCAGACCCCACGCGGCCGCAGCGATTCACTGGCGAACCGGCGCACGCGTTCGGACGCATCCGCGGTCCAGGGCCGCAGCAGTTCCACTGCAGCGGCCAGTTCCGCCGCCAGTTGCGGACGCAGCGCCAACCAGGCCCATTCCCTTACGCCGAAATGCGCGTCATCGGCCAGCGGCCGGATCAGCGCCAGCCGCTGCTCCAGGCTCAGGTCCGGCATTGCGCCGACCATGAAGCAGGCCCATCCCCGGATGGTATCCGAGCGGTGATCGCGCAGTTGCTCGAAAGCGTCCGCACCCAGGCCGTCCAGCAGCGTCCGCGCCGCCACGGCCATGCGCTTGGAGATTCCCGTCGCAGCCTGCGCGCGCAGAACGGCGATGGCTTCGGCGCCGACCTGCGGCGCGGCTGCCTGCATCAATTCGGCAAAGTCCACCGCCAGGCATTCGGTCAGGTTGCGCGCCGGCTCGCCCGCGTTCAACTGCGCCAGGCGTTCGGCGCTGATGTCCTTCACGCCCCGGCCCGTCGGCGCAGCAGCTGCTTTCTTGGTCATCGCGTGGTCTCCTTTCGCGCGGCCCGGCCCGCGTCGGTTCCCTGCCAGATCTTGCCCAGCAGCGCGCGCAAGCTGGCCCGGTCCGCCGGGCCCAAGCCCGCGAACAAGGCGCCTATCCAGTCCGTATGCGTCTTGAACAGCTGCGCGGCCTCGGCCCGCCCCTTGGCGCTCAGCTTCACCACGATCTTGCGCCGGTCGTCCTTGCCCGCGCGGCGCGAGACGAAACCATCGCGCTCCAGGCCGTCCAGCAGGCCGGTGACCGTGGCCCGCGTGACACCCGCGCCATCGGCCAGCTCGTGCGGCGACATGCCGTCGGCCTGCTCGTGCAGCAGGAACAGCAGCACGAACTTCCCTTCCGACAACTGGCGCGGCGCCAGCCGGGCAGCGCAATCGCGGTCGATGGCGTTGGCCAGCGACAGCAGCTGAAAGCAAAGGGCTATGCCGTCGGCCGACGCCAGGCCGCGCCTGGCGGCGACGTCAAGCAGCGCGCGGTGCTTGGGTTCAAGCATGTGTTGTGGGTCTTGCATGAGTAAACCAGCCCTGGTGATTCTCGATGCCATTATAGTAAGGCGCCTAACTATATCTATGCAAGACGGATCGATGGCTTCGAACCGCTATCATCCCGGCTATCTCAGCGATCAGTGACTGAATCCATGCCCTTGCCTTCCCGCGTGACCCTGCGCCGCATGCAGGAAGATGACATCCCCATGCTGCTGGCCATGGAGTCCGATCCCGAGGTCATGCGCTACAGCACCGGCGTCAAACCTGCAGACGAAGCGCGGCGGCAGGAGCTGCTGGCATGGCTGCGCGAACCGCTGACCAGGCTTGGCCACTGGGCAATCACAGTAGACGGCGCCGCCGTGGGCTGGGTGAGTCTGGTCCCTTTGGCTGGCACGGACAGCATCCAGCTTGCCTATCGGCTGCAACGCGCGGCTTGGGGAAAGGGATATGCGAGCCAGGCAGCGAAGCAGTTGTGCGAGTACGCCTGGCGCGAGACGGAAGTTTCCGAACTGGTCGCGGTTGTCTGGCCCGACAACCAAGCCTCCGTACGTGTCCTGGAAAAGCTCGGGTTTGCGTTCCGGTCGCGCGAATGCCACTACGACCGCGAAACCATCGTCTATACACTGCCGCGTCCTGCCGCTGGATCCGACCGATTCCCGCAGCCTTGATCCCCGCCCTCCTGCGCGCCATTCCTGCAGATATACGCCATGACCTATCCCGTCCTTCCCGCCTCCGAATTCTTCGCCGCCCGCGTCGTGCCCGAACTGCTGGTGTCGGACATCCACAAAAGCCTGCATTTCTGGTGCGGGCTTTGCGGGTTCTCGATAGCCTACGACCGCCCGGAAGACCGTTTCGCCTACCTGGACAAGAACGGCTCCCAGGTCATGCTTGAGGAATACGGCCACGGCAGGAACTGGATCACCGGCCCGCTGGAATCGCCCCTGGGACGCGGAATCAATCTGCAGATCGAGGTGCCCGCGATCATGCCGATCGTCGATGCCTTGCGCCTCACCGGCTGGCCGCTGTACATGCAGCCCGAGGAAAAGTGGTATCGCGCCGGAACCACGGAGGTGGGCGTGCACCAGTTCCTGGTGCAGGATCCGGACGGTTATCTCATCCGCTATTCGGCGGGCCTGGGCCGGCGCGACATTCAGGCAGAGGGCTGAAGCAAGGCGGCACGGGAGGCGGCGCGCCGGCCGCCCCCGCCTTTTACCGGTACAGCACCGTCGGCAGCCACAGGCCGATGCCCGGGAACACGTACAGCAGGAAGATCGCCACCACCTGGATCCCCATGAACGGCATCATGCCCAGGAAGATCTGGTTCAGCGTCACGTGCGGCGGCGACACGCCCTTCAGGTAGAACGCCGACATGGCGACTGGGGGCGACAGGAAGGCCGTCTGCAGGTTCAGCGCGACCAACAGGCCGAAGAACAGCGGGTCGATGCCGAAGGTGTTGAGCAGCGGCACGAAGATGGGCATGAAGATCACGATGATCTCGGTCCACTCCAGCGGCCAGCCCAGCAGGAAGATGATGACCTGCGCCAGCAGCAGGAACTGCAGTTGCGACAATCCCAGCGACAGCACCCATTCCTCGATGATGCGCTGTCCGCCCAGCAGCGCGAACGCCGCCGAGAAGATCGATGAGCCGACGAACAGCCAGCACACCATGGCGCTGGTCTTGGCCGTCAGGTACACCGATTCGCGCAGCACCGGCAGGTTCAGCCGCCGGTACGCCAGCGCCAGCAGCGCGCCGCCCATGGCGCCCATGGCCGCGGCCTCGCTGGGCGTGGCCAGGCCGAAGGCGATGGAGCCCAGCACCGCCGCGATCATCACGGCCAGCGGAAAGAACGACGCCATCAGCATCTTGAAGATTTCCATGCGCGCCCAGGTCAGCATCGCATAGAACGCCACCAGGATGGCCGCGCATATGGCCGCGAAGATCCAGAAGCCCTGGGGCGCGGCGATACTCTCGTCGGCGGATGCCGGCGCCTGCGCGGCGGCCGTCCCGGGTGCGGCCGCTGGCGCCGCGGCGGGCGTGCCCGGCGGCTCGGCCAGGCCGCCGGCCGCGGGCGGCTCGCTCGAAGGCGGCTCCGCCAACTCGTTCGCAGGCGGTTCGACCAATTCGTTCGAAGGCGGCTCCGCCAGTCCGTCCGACGGCGGCTCGCTCAGGCCCGAATCGAATCCCCCCGATCCCAGCTGCAATTCGGCGGGGATCTCGTATACCACCGCCGGCCGCGTCGTCGCCTGGTAGACCACGGCCACCAGCAGCACCGTAACCGCCAGCGGCGCAATCGCCAGCGCCATGTTGCGCATCAGGAAGCCCAGTGGCACGTCCTTGTTGCGGCGACCCTTGAACAATGCCGCCAGCATGCCGGACACGGCGCGCGTGTAGCCTCCGGAGGCCAGCGCCGCGGATTCCGGGGACAACGGCACGCCGCGCTCTTCCTTGGGCAGGGGCGGCGCCATGTCGGGGCGCAGCTTGGCCACGATGATCACGTAGATCATGTACAGCACCGCCAGCATGATGCCCGGGAACAGCGCGCCGGCATACAGCTGCACCACCGACACGCCGGTGGTCGCGCCGTACACGATCAGCATCACGGAAGGCGGCAGCAGGATGCCCAGGCAGCCGCCCGCCGTGATCGACCCGGCTGTCAGGCGCACGCTGTAGCCGGCCTTCAGCATGGCCGGCATCGCCAGCAAGCCCATCAACGTGACCACGGCGCCCACGATGCCCGTGGCGGTGGCGAAGATGGCGCAGGTCGCCAGCGTGGCCACCGCCAGCGCGCCCGGCAGGCGCGCCAGCGCCAGGTGCATGGAGCGGAACAGCTTTTCGATCAGGTTGGCGCGTTCGACCAGATAACCCATGAACACGAACAGCGGGATCGAAATCAGCGAGTCGTTGGTCATCGTGGCGTAGGTCCGCTGCACCATCAGGTCCAGCGTCTGCCCGACCGAACGCGCCGCGTCCGAACTCTGCATGTAGTACGCCAGGAAGGTGAACAACACCCCCATGCCCATCAACGTGAACGCCGTCGGAAAGCCCAGCATGATGGCGACCACGATAAGCGCCAGCATCAAGAGGCCGATATGCCCCGTGGTCAGATGGTCCCAGGGCGTCAGGAACACGATCATCAGCAGCACCAGGCCGATGCACGACAGGCCGAACCACAGCGCCTTGTGGATCTTCATGAGCGCGGCTCCCCGGTGGTGACGTAGCGGTCCAGCTTGGCGATGTCTTCGTCCTTCACATGCACCATCTTCTTGAGCTTGTCGACGTCCACTTCCTCGACGTCCTCCTCGCGCGAGGGCCAGGCGCCGCGCTTCAGGCACAGTACGCAGCGCAACACTTCCGCCACGCCCTGCACCAGCAGCACCGCGCCGGCTATCGGGATGAAGGCCTTGAAGGGATAGATGGGCGGCCCGTTGGCCATCAGCGACGAATGCTCGCGGATGGCGATGGAGTAGCCGGCGTAGTACCAGCCCGCCCACACCAGCGCGATCACGCCGGGGAAGAAGAACACGATGTACAGGATCAGGTCCAGCGCCGCCTGCACGCGCGGCGGCAGGAAGCCGTACAGGATGTCTCCGCGCACGTGTCCGTTCTTGGCCAGGGTATAGGCCCCCGCCATCATGAACAGGATGCCGTAATACATCATCTGCATGTCGAACGCCCAGGCGCTGGGCTGGTTCCACAGGTAGCGCGCGGCCACCTCCCAACACACATGCAAGGTCAGGACTACGATCAACCAGGCAAAGGCCTGCCCGACAAACGTGGAGATGCGGTCTATGAAACGTATGATTCGGATCATCTCGCTTCCAGGTCAAGACGCATGGCGTCCCGCCGCGCGCCGGGGTGCGGCGCGCGGCGCGGAATACAGGTAGCGGCCCTTCAAGCCTGTTTGGTGGAGCGCGAGAAGTAGTGGTTGTAGGCCATGCGGAAGTTGACCGAGGTATCCCCGTGCCAGCGCCCGACGCGCTCGGCGAAGGCCCGCTGGGATTCCAGCACCTTCTTGAACAAGGGGTTTTCGGCCGAGCGCTTGGCGATCATCTCGTCCCAGATCTTCAGCTGCTGCTGCAGGATGGCGTCGGGCGTCTTGTAGAACTTGACGTTGTGGTCCTTCTGCAGCTTGACGTAGTCCTGCGAATAGCGGTTTGCCGCCTTCCAGGACATGTCCGCGCTGGAGGCCTGCGCGGCATAGCTGAGGATGTGCTTCAGGTGCTCCGGCAGCGCGTCGTACTTGGCCTTGTTGAACAGGATTTCGAACTGCTCCGCGCTTTGGTGGAAGCTCTGCAGCATGCAGATCTTGGAGACGTCCTGGAAGCCCAGGGCCAGATCCGACGAAGCGTTGTTGAACTCCGCCCCGTCCAGCAGGCCGCGGTCCAGCGCGGGCACGATTTCCCCGCCGGGCAACGCGTTCACGGCGGCACCCATGGCCGTGTACATGTCGATGGCCAGGCCCACGGTGCGGAACTTGAGGCCCTTGACCTCCTCCATCTTTGTGATAGGACGTTTGAACCATCCGAAAGGCTGAGTCGGCATCGGCCCGTACATCAGCGACACCACGTTCACGCCCATGGCTTTCTGGATCTCGACCAGCAGCTCCTTGCCGCCGCCGTACTCGTGCCAGGCCAGCAGCATGTTGGCATCCATGCCGAAGGACGGCCCCGATCCCCACAGCGCCACCGCCGTGTTCTTGCCGTACCAATAGGCGACCACCCCATGCCCGCCGTCCAGCGTGCCGGCGGACACCGCGTCCAGCAGGTCGAAGGCCTTGACCACGGCGCCAGCCGGCAGGATCTCGATCTTCAACTGGCCGCCGGCCATGTCGTTGACCTTCTGCGCATAGTCGCGGGCGAACTCGTGGAAGATGTCGTTGGCGGGCCAGGTGCTCTGGAAGCGCAGGGAAACCGGGGCGTTCTGCGCGCGGGCCACTGCCGGAAATCCTAGTGCGGCGGCCCCGGCGACAGCGGCGCCGGAGATGAACTTGCGGCGGGGCTTGGTAACGTGTTGCATGGCGTCTTGTCTCCTGAATTAGGACTACATGGACCAGCTTGTAGTTACTACTCCTGCGTGGGCGCGGGATGGTGAAGCCTGCTGCGGGATCCCGCCGGCGCGATTGCGGACGATGCGCAAAGCGTGAGCCTGATTAAACCTTTCTGACTAATCGCTGACAATCAGCTTCTTGTCAGGAATTACCCTAGAAATGCGGATTAGGTCTTTTGGATGATGGACAGTGCACGCGTTACCATCGCGGCACTGTCATCAGCAGGGGTAGGAATGAACCAGAAGCAGCGCGCCGTCAACCGCCGCCGGATGCCACGCAAGGCCTGGGCCTTGGGCCTGATCATCGCTGGCGCCGCGGGTTTTTATGCATGGTGGCAATCGCCGCTGGGCCCGGGCCTGAGCGAAGGCAAGATGCGCAAGATCCTGGTCGAGGCCACGGCGCAACCGGAATATGCGCCGGTCGGCGCCTGCGTCAACGTCGTGGGCGTGCGGCCCTTGCCCACCGATGTCTACACCGCGTTCCTGGAAAGCCAGGACAGGATCGTGCAGGGGTTGATCAAGCATCAGCTGGTCACGGTCAAGCGCGTCAGCGCCAGCGGCGACGGCGGGCCGCCGCGAGCGGACGAGGATCCGGAGGACGCGAGCAGCCGCATGGAGCTGACGGATAAAGGCCGGCCCTACTACACCGATGGCGAGGCCCGCCTCAGCTCCAAGCTGGTCTATACCGCGAAGTTCTGCGCCCCCGGCCTGCAGATCGGCAAGATCCTCACCCATACCAAGCCGCTCAAGAATCCATTCGACGACAACCCCAACCTGGTCTCGGCGGTGAAGTTCGAGTGGCGGCTGGACCGGAGCACTGCGGATTGGGCGGCGGATCCCGCCTTCCGTCCGTATCTATCCGGCTTTGCGCCGGAGGACCAGCCGGACGAATGGCAGACCGAGTACATCATGCTGGAACGGAAAAACGGCGTGTGGGAACTGGGAGACAGGCCCTACATCATCCGTTGGTGACCGCCGTATCGTCGGCCTTGGCTGGCGGACGGCGCACCGCCCTCAGCTTGCCGCTGTCGCCGCCGCCGCAGAAAAAGCAGCCGGCGCCATCCGATTCCAGCCCCGACACGCCGATGCCGGCCGGCATCTCCACGCTTTGCAGCACTTCGCCGGTCTTTTCGTCCAGCTGCCGCAGATCGCTGGCGCCGTCCTCCCAGGTGCCGTGCCACAGCTGGCCGTCCACCCAGGTCACGCCGGTGACGTAGCGGTTGGATTCGATGGTGCGCAGCACGCGGCCGGTTTCGGGATCCACCTGGTGGATCTTGCGCTGGCGGTACTCGGCCACCCACAGGCTGCCCTCGGCCCAGGCCATGCCCGAGGCGCCGCCGCCACCGGGCGCTGGGATGCGGCTCAGCACCCGGCCGCTCCGCGGTTCCAGCTTGACGATGGTGCCGTCGGAAATCTGATAGAGATGCTTGCCGTCAAAGGCCGTGCCCGCGTCGGCGACGATGTCGATCGTGGCTTGGGTGCTGCCGCTATCCGTGTCCATGGCAATCAGCTTTTCGCCGGCGGCGAACCACACCTGCCGGCCGTCATAGGTCACGCCATGCACGGCCTGCACGCCGGGAAATGGGCCGTACTCGCGGATGATCTGGGCTTGCGTTCGTTTCATGTCGATGTCCTTGAACTGGAGTTCGAGCATTCATGCTAGTCGGCGGCCAGCGCGGCCGGGAGTAACAAGGTTGTCGTGAATCCCGGTACCGGCGGCGTCATCCAGCGGCGGGCCCGGCCCTGTCCGCAAGCCTGCACCTTGCCCGCCACGGCCAATGCGTCCAACGTACGCTGCACCGTGCGCTGGCTTGCCCCCAACGCCAGGGCCAGGGCGGAACTGGACCAGGCTTCGCCGTCCGCCAGGCAGGCCAGCACCGCTCCCTGATCCCTGTCGCCTTCGCCGCCAGGCTGGGCCAATAGCGCGACCGGCCGGCCGGCCTGCGGTTTGAGGACGAAACCGCCGCGCGCGGCGCTGATACCGGCCACACCGTCCAAGGCCGCGCGCAGGCGCCCTATCTCGACGCGCAGGCGCGCGCGGTGCGTTTCATCGAAATAGGCGGTGCGGAAGGCCTGCTCGATGAGCGTTTCCCTGGGCGCGGGCTGCGGCCAGGCTTCGGCCAGGACACGCGCCAGCGCGAACAGCACCGGCCGGCTCGCCAGCGCAATCTCGCGGCCCGCGCTGCGCACCGCATGGCGACAGCCGTCCACGACCAGCGTGTCGGATGCCAGCAGCGCCTCCACTTCATCCAGCAGAATGGGCCGCTGGACGCCCTGCCCGATCAGGCGCGCGGCTGGCGTATTCAGGACCAGGGTGGCCTGTTCCACCTCGGCCATCAGCGCGGGGATGCCGGCGACGCGGGCCGCCAGCTCCGCCTGGGTCAGCGCGGCGCGCGCGCGCTCAGTGCGCAGGCGCCGCAAGGCGATACCGGCAGCTATCAATTCATGGATGGCGCGGGAAGCCGGGGCCAGCAAGGCCGGGTCCAGCGTGGTCAGGGCGTCCTCGGCCCGGTCGAGCTGGCCAAGCAGCAGTTCGCGCCGGGCCTGCAGATGACGCGCATGCGCGGCATTGGCCGGGTCGCCGTGGGCTTGCAGCGCAGCGCGCGCGGTCTCCAGGGCCTTTTCCGGCCAGGCCAGATCGCGCGATACCAGGGCGATCTCGGCCTCGGCCACGACGCATCGGGAGCGCGCCAGCACATTCTTGTGATCGAAGTTCCGGGCCGCGCTGCGCAGCAAGGTCCGGGCGCGGCGGAAATCGCCCAGCTGGGCCATGGCGATGCCGCGCAGGGCCAGCGCGGGCGCGTCGTCGCGCAGGGCCACAAGGTTCAGGGCGCCCAGCGGATTGCCGGCGGCCAGCGCGCGCGCGGCCGAGGTGATCAGAACATCCATGGAACTCCCGCCACTGACGCTGCTCCCGCAGTCCGCTTACCGGGAACTAATCTACCATCCGGCGGCGATTCGCAGCGTAGTCGGGGCAGCCGGCTTCACGGCCGGCGGGATTCAGGCGCGCGGCGCCGCTGCCGCGGCAGTTCCCCCGACCGCAGGCGGGAAACTCACTGTCAGCGCCACGCCCGCGCCGCGCAGGCCCTCGCCCAGCGTGACCTCGGCGCCGTGCTGCTGCGCGATCTGCGCCACCAGCGACAGGCCGATGCCGCTGCCGCCCGCGGCGCTGCCCGGGGCGCGATAGAAACGGTCGAACACGCGCGCGCGTTCCTCCGGCGCGATGCCCGGCCCATCGTCCGCCACGCGCAGACAGGCTCCGCCGTCCGCCGACGGTTCGCAGGACACGGCGATCTGGCCGCCGCTCTGCGTATAGCGCACGGCATTGTCCAGCAGATTGCGCACCAGCACGCCCAGCGCGTCCAGCCGCCCCCTGACGACGCAGGCCTGCACGTCCAGCTGGATGCGCAGCTGCTTGCGGGTGGCGTCGGTTTCCCAGTCGCGCACCAGCATGGCGACCAGCGCGTCCAGTTCGACCAGCTCCGGTTCATCGGCGCTGGCGCTGAGCGCATCCATGCGGGCCTGGTCCAGCAATTGTTCCGACAGGCGCGAGGTGCGCTGGGCGACCAGGCGCAGTTTCTCGATGGCGGCCGGGGCGTCTCCCGAACCCGCGCTGCGGGCCACCAGCTCCGCGTGCGCGCTCAGCGCGGCCAGCGGGGTGCGCAGCTCGTGCGCAGCATCTTCCAGAAAGCGTCGTTCACGGTCCATGCCGCCCTTGACCCGCAGCAGCAGCTGGTTGATCGAGCGTATGAAGGGACGCAGTTCGCCCGGCATGCCGGCCATGGGCAGCGGCGCCAGGTCAAACGGACCGCGCCGCGCAATGGCCACGCCGGCACGGTCCACCTTGCGGAAGGCTCGGCCGACCACCATCCAGCTCACCACGGCCAACAGCACGAACAGAATAGACACGATGAGCAGTCCGCGCTTCAGGCTGTACAGCGACTGCGCGCGCAATTCGCTCTGCGGTCGCGCCACCTGCACCTGCACCCGCCCCTGCGCGTCGGAGATCGCGTACACGCGCCAGTCCATGCCGTCGGCGCGCACGTCGAAATAACCGTCCTGGAAGCCGCCGCTCAAGGGCTGCGCGGGCGACTCGGGCGAGCGCAGCAGCAGCCGGCGGTCGACCAGCGACCACAGGTGGAAACGCACCTTGTCGCCGTCGACACGGCTGGATGCGGGCGGGGTAAAACGCTCGGACGGGGCCTCGTTGCCCAGCAGGCTGACCGGCAGCGACGCCAGCATCTGGCTGGCCGCGTCGTGCAGCCATTGATCGCGCGCGCCGGTCTGCGAGCGCGCGGCTTCGTACTGCTGGAAGGCGAACACCGCGATCCAGGACAGCGCCATCGTCAACAGCAGCGTCAGCGTGAGCTGCTTGCGCAGCGTCTTCATTCGCCGGCCTCGATGCGGTAGCCCAGGCCGTGGACGGTGGCGATGAGCTTGTCGCCCAGCTTGCGGCGCAACTGGTGGATGTAGACGGCCACCGTGTTGCTTTCGATGGCGCCGCTGTCGCCGTAGACCGCGGCCTCCAGCTGTTCGCGGCTGACGGTGTGGCCGACGCGCTCCATCAGCGCCAGCAGCGTGCGGTATTCATGCGCGCTGAGGCTGACCTCGACGCCCGCGCGGGTCACCGCCCGCCTGGCCGGCTCCAGCACCACGTCGCGGCAGCGCAGCGCCGAGACCACGGCGTTGCTGCTGCGCCTGACCACGGCGCGCAGCCGCGCCAGCAGTTCGTCCAGTTGGAATGGCTTGACGATGTAGTCGTCGGCGCCGGCATCCAGGCCCTGTATCCGCTCGCTCAGCCGGTCGCGGGCGGTCAGGATCAGCACCGGCGTGGCATCGTAGCGCGTACGAAGATGCTTCAGGACCGCCAGTCCGCTGCCGTCCGGCAGCCCCAGGTCCAGCAGCACGGCTTGAAAGCCGTGATCCACCAGGGCCAGCCGCGCCTGCGCAACATCGCGCACCCATTGCACGTCGGCGCCGGACTGCGCCAGGCTGGTATGCACGGCGTCGCCCAGCATGGCGTCGTCTTCAACTAGCAGGACACGCAAGAAAACTCCAGAACCGTCCACGATGCCGCAGCATGCAGGCATCGCTTTAAAAAATTATTAAAACCCCATGCCGACAATGCGCTCCTATGACGGGGAACTGGACCCCGGCCCGCCGAAAAAACGCATGGGAAGCAACGGAATGAAGCAACACATTTTAGCAAGCGGCCCCCTGACGGCCGGCGCGCTGCCCGCCGCGAGCGGCGCGCTGGCCAGCCAGGGCCGTCCGGACTTCATCAGCGCGCCAGCGCGCCTGGCCGCAGGGGAGGCACGCCCATGAAACGCCTGCAAGGCATGGAACTGTTCGCCGAAGTGGCGAAGGCGCATAGCTTCAGCCGGGCCGCCGCGACGCTCGGCATGCCCACCTCCACGGTGTCGCGCCAGGTGGCCGAACTGGAGCGCTCGGTCGGCCTGCGGCTGCTCAGCCGCAACACGCGCCGCGTGGAGCTGACCGACGCCGGGCGGCTGTATTTCGAACGCTGCCGCCGCATCGTGGCCGAGGCCGAGATCGCCCACGAGGAACTGCGCGAACAGCTGGAAATCCCCAGCGGGCCGCTGCGCATCCAGTTGCCCGCGGCCTATGCGCTGGACGCATTGATGCCCGCCCTGGTGGCGTTCGGCAGCCGCTACCCGGCTATCCAGCTCCAGATGAGCGTGGCCGGACCCGAGTTCGCCGAGCACCCGCCCGAGATCGGCGACGTCGCCATCCGCCTGGGCGAACTGCCCGACTCGTCGCTGGTGGCGCGCCGCCTGGGCGCGGTGCATGCCGGCCTGTATGCCTCGCCCGCCTACCTGGCCGCGCGCGGCACGCCTGTCAGCCCCGCCGACCTGGCGCGCCACGACTGCATCGGGCTGCGCGCCGGCGGCGGGCAGCCCGCGCCCTGGCCGCTGCAGCGCGGGCGTGAACAGTTGCTGGTTCCGGTGGAGCACCGCTACGGCGCCAACGACGCCTGCATGGCCAGGCAGCTTGCCGTGTTGGGCGCCGGCATCGCGGCGCTGGGCGGCGACGAAAGCGGCCGGCTGCGCTCGGGCGAGCTGGCGCGCGTGCTGCCGGCCTGGAGCCTGGGACCGATCGAGGTCCATGCCCTGACTGAAACCCGCTTGCTGCCAGCCCGGACCCGGTACCTCATCGATTTTCTGGCCGAATACCTGGACGCCCGGCAGGACAACCCGGCGCATGGCTTGGCGCCAGAACTCCGGATCCGCCGGGTGGCATAACCCCGTCACAATATTGCATCCGCAGATGATGCGACCCTCTTTTTGCCGACGGCACGCCCTTGCCGCCCGCCCCCTGCCCCTGACGCCGCCCTCCACCGTGTAAACTCCCCCCTTTTTGACTCTGGTGGTATGTTGCAGGCCCCACAGCGCACAGGTTTAAGCGGCCCGACGCTCATTCGCTTGCTGACTCGCCTGACGGATGTCGACGTTCCGCAATCCAGGCAATCGCTCTCGGACCATCTGAGCCAGTGGCTCGGCTGGACGGACGCGATCGCGCTCTCTGCGGCGCTGAATACCAGCCCGCCGGTAATCGCCCCCGGCGCGCGCATGTTCAGCAGCGCCGAAGAGCGCGAGTGCGAACGCGTGCGGACCACGTTGGCCGACGCCATCGCCAGCGACACCGCGGCCACGGCCGCCAAGCGGCGCACGCCGGGACAAGCGCCGGCCCCCGCCAAACAACTGGCGGCGCTGGCCGAGGCCGACGCCGATTACGCGAATTTTCGCCAGCGCTATCTGTCGTTGCAGCACACGATGGAAACCGCGGTGGGCAATCTGCGCAGCCGGCTGCGCGGCATGGTCGCGGCCAAAAACGGCGAAATGACGCGCCTGGCGGTGGTCGACGCCATCATGGACCGCGCCCTGCTGCCCAAGGAACGCGCGCTGTTCGGCGCGATTCCGAAGTTGCTGCAGGGCCATTTCGAGCGCCTGCGCGACGCGGAGGCCGCTGCCTTGGCCGAGGCTGCCGCATTGGCTGAAGTTCCAGCCGAGGCCGGCGCCGAGACCGAGGCGCAAGGCGATGCCGCGGCCGAGACGGGCGCGGCGCCCGCTGCGGCGCCGGCATCGATAACGCCGGGCGCCTGGCTGGACACGTTCCGCAAAGACATGCGCAGCGTGCTGCTGGCCGAATTGGATGTTCGTTTACAACCGGTCGAAGGGCTGCTTGCCACCCTTCGCGCCAGCTAACCGGGACACTATGTCCAAATATCTGACTAATCTCGTGGTTTTCTTGGCGGGTCTGGCCGTCGTGGGCTGGATCGGCGTGGGCTATGCGGGCACCAACCCGCTGGCGCTGGCCGTGACCTTGCTGATAGGCGTCTGTTACCTGGGCGGCGCGCTGGAACTGCTGCGCTACCAGCAGGCGACGTCCTCGTTGACGCGCGCGCTCTCGGGCCTGTCCGAAGCGCCCGGCAATCTGGGATCCTGGCTGAACCAGTTGCCGCCGGGCCTGCGCAACGCCGCGCGCCTGCGCATCGAAGGCGAGCGCGCGGGCCTGCCTGGCCCGGCGCTGACGCCATACCTGGTCGGCCTGCTGGTGCTGCTGGGCATGCTGGGGACCTTCCTGGGCATGGTCGTGACCCTGCGCGGCACCGGCCTGGCGCTGGAAAGCGCCACCGACCTGGCCGCCATCCGCGCCTCGCTCGCCGCGCCGGTCAAGGGCCTGGGCTTTGCCTTCGGCACCTCGATCGCCGGCGTGGCCAGCTCCGCCATGCTGGGTCTGCTGGCAGCCCTGTGCCGCCGCGACCGCGTGCGCGCGGCGCAACTGCTGGACAGCAAGGCCGCAACCACCCTGCGCGTGTACTCGCAGGGCTATCAACGCGAAGAATCCTTCAAGCTGCTGCAACGCCAGGCTGAAGTGATGCAGCGCCAGGCGGAGGCCATGCCCACCCTGGTCGACAAGCTGCAAGCCATGATGGGCGACATGGCCCGCCAGAACCAGGCCCTGAGCGACCGCCACATGGCCAGCCAGGACGCGTTCCAGGGCAAGGCCGAGGCCGCCTATTCGCGCCTGGCCGCCGTCATGGAACAGTCCATGAAGGAAAGCGTGTCGCAAAGCGCGCGCTCGGCCGGCGCCGCCCTGCAACCCGTGGTGGAAGCGACGATGGCCAGCCTGTCGCGGGAAACCGCGTCCCTGCAGGACACCGTGACGCAAGCCGTGCAGCGCCAGCTGGAAGGCCTGACCTCGGGCTTCCAGGCCACCACCAGCAACGTCGCCGGCATCTGGAACCAGGCCCTGGCCGGCCAGCAGCGCGCCAGCGAGGCCCTGTCGCAGGACCTGCGCGCCTCGCTCGACCACTTCGCCCAGACCTTCGAACAGCGCTCGGCCGCCCTGCTGGACAGCGTGTCCTCGCGCCTGGAGGAATCGTCGGGCAGCATGTCGCAAGCCTGGACCCAGGCGCTGTCGCGCCAGGAGCAGGCCAGCGAAAAGCTGGCTGGCGACAATCTGCAGGCCCTGACCGCGGCCGCGGCCAGCTTCGAGCAGCATTCGGCCTCGCTCTTGCGCACGCTGAACCAATCGCACACCCTGCTGCAGTCCGAGCTGGCCTCGCGCGACCAGCAGCGCCTGGCCGCCTGGACCGACACCCTGGGCGCCATGGGCGCCACGCTGCGCCAGGAATGGGAGCAGTCCGGCGCGCAGGCCGCCGAACGCCAGGAAGCCATCAGCGCCACGCTGGCGCAGACCGTGCGCGACATCACCGCGCAAGCGGAAGTCCAGGCGCGGCTGCTGGAAGGCGTGTCCGCCCGCATGGAGGCGGCCGCCAACGGCGTCTCGCAGCAATGGGCCAGCGCCCTGGCGCGCCAGGAACAGGCCGGCGAAAAGCTGGCTGGCGACAACCGCGAGGCCCTGGCCGCCGCGGCCGCCACCTTCGAACAGCATTCCGCGGCCCTGCTGCAGACGCTGGACCAGTCGCACACGCAACTGCAGGCCGCGCTAGCCTCGCGCGACCAGGAACGCCTGGCCGCCTGGACCGGCACGCTCACCGCCATGGCCGCCACGCTGAACCAGGAATGGCAGCAGGCCGGCGCCGACACCGTGGCCCGCCAACAGGCCGCCAGCGACACGCTGGCCCAGACCGCGCGCGACATCGCCGCGCAAACGCAGGCCCAGGCCGGCCTGCTGGAAAGCGTCTCGGCCCGCCTGGAAACGGCGGCCGGCAGCGTCACCCAGGCCTGGACCGAGGCGCAAGCCCGCCAGGAACAGGTCAACGCCAAGCTGGCCGGCGACAACCAGCAAGCGCTGGAAACCGCCGCCGCCACCTTCGAACAACATTCCGCCGCACTGCTGCAAACGCTGGACCAGTCGCACGCCGAATTGCAAACCGCGCTGGCCTCGCGCGACCAGGAACGCCTGGCCGCCTGGACCGGCACGCTTACCGCCATGGCCGCCAAGCTCGGCCAGGAATGGGAACAGGCCGGCACCCAGGCCGCCCTGCGCCAGCTGGAAGTCAACGACACCCTGGCCCAGACCGCGCGCGACGTTTCGGCGCAAACCCAGGCCCAGGCGGGATTGCTGGAAAGCGTATCGGCCCGCCTGGAAACGGCCGCCACCGGCGTCACCCAGGCCTGGACCGAGGCGCAGGCGCGCCAGGAGCAGGCCAACGCCAAACTGGCCGGCGATACCCAGCAAGCGCTGGAAACCGCCGCCGCCTCCTTCGAGCAACATTCCGCCGCGCTGCTGCAAACGCTGGACCAATCGCACGCCGAGTTGCAGGCCGCGCTGGCCTCGCGCGACCAGGAACGCCTGGCCGCCTGGACCGGCACGCTCACCGCCATGGCCGCCAAGCTCGGCCAGGAATGGGAACAGGCCGGCACCCAGGCCGCGCTGCGCCAGCTGGAAGTCAACGACACCCTGGCCCAGACCGCGCGCGACATCACGGCCCAGACCCAGGCCCAGGCCGGCCTGCTGGAAAGCGTATCGGCCCGCCTGGAAACGGCCGCCACCGGCGTCACCCAGGCCTGGACCGAGGCGCAGGCGCGCCAGGAGCAGGCCAACGCCAAGCTGGCCGGCGACAACCAGCAGGCGCTGGAAACCGCCGCCGCGGCATTCGAACAACACTCCGCCGCCCTGCTGCAAACGCTGGAGCAATCGCAGACGGACCTGCAGAACGCGCTCGCCGCCGAGGACCAAGCGCGCCTGGAAGCCTGGACCGGCAAGCTCGGCACGATCGCCGACTCGCTGCGCGCCGAATGGGAACAGACCAGTTCCTACACGGCCAACCAGCAGCAGCAGATCTGCGACACACTGGCCATCACGGCGCAGGACATCAGCGCGCAGACCCAGGCGTCCGCCAACGACACCATCGCCGAGATCGGCCGCCTGGTGCAGGCCGCGTCCGAAGCGCCGCGCGCGGCCGCCGAAGTCATCGGCGAACTGCGCCAGAAGCTCTCCGACAGCATGGAGCGCGACAACGACATGCTGGAGGAACGCAACCGCCTGCTGGAAACCTTGGGCACCCTGCTGGACGCCGTCAACCACACCGCCGCCGAACAGCGCACGGCCGTGGACGCGCTGGTGTCCTCGTCGGCAGAGCTGCTGGACCGCGTCGGCACGCAGTTCACCGAACAGGCGCAGGCCGAAACCGGCAAGCTGGCCGAGGTGGCCGCGCAGGTCGCCAGCGGCGCGGCCGAAGTGGCCAGCCTGGGCGAGTCCTTCGGCACTGCCGTGCAGCTCTTCGGCGAGTCCAACGACAAGCTGGTGGCGCACCTGCAGCGCATCGAAGCGGCGCTGGACAAGTCCATCGCGCGCGGCGACGAGCAGCTCGCCTACTACGTGGCGCAGGCCCGTGAAGTGGTGGACCTGAGCATGGTGTCGCAGAAGCAGATCGTCGAGAACCTGCAGCAGCTGGCCATCCAGCGCGCGACGGCCGGAGCGGAAGCGGCATGAGCGAGGACATCGACGGCGGCGTGGAGCCCACAGTCCCGGCCTGGGCCGTCTTCGGCGACCTGATGTCGGTGCTGCTGGGCGCCTTCGTCCTGATCCTGGTGAGCGTCGTCGCGGTGCAGCTGCAGCTGTCCACCCAGCTGGAAGAAGAGGTCAAGCAACGCCAGGTCGAAACCCAGCGCCGCGAAACGCTGGAGCAGGCGCTGGCGGGTCCGCTGGCCGCCGGCCGCGTGACCCTGATCGACGGCCGCATCGGCATCAGCGGCAGCGTCCTGTTCGCCCTGAACTCCGACCAGTTGCAGCCCGAGGGCCGTGAAGTCCTGAAAAGCCTGATCGAACCCTTGTCGGCCTATCTGAAGTCGCACAACGAGATCCTGATGGTCAGCGGCTACACCGACGACCAGCAGGTGCGCGAAGGCAACCGGCGCTTTGCCGACAACTGGGACCTGTCCGCGCAGCGCGCCTTGACCGTGACGCGCGCGCTGATCGACGAGGGCGTGCCTTCGTCGGCCGTGTTCGCCGCCGCCTTCGGTTCGGAACAGCCGGTGGCCTCGAACGCGGATGAGGACGGCCGGTCCAAGAACCGCCGGGTCGAAATCGCGCCCATTCCCAAGCCCTCCAGCGACGCCGGGACCTCGCATGGCCAGTGACGGCACCCGCGGCGAGATCATCGACGCCCGCGCCATGCTGGACGCCTGGCGCGAGGCCGGCGCCGACCGCGTGGCTCCCGTCCGCTTCCAGTTCATGGACGCGCTGCAACGGCGCGCAGCCGCCCAAGGCGGCGAAGCCCGCAGGCTGCTGGACGGCAAGCTGGCGGCGCTGATCCAGGCCTACGAGGCCGAGCTGGACGGCGCGCCCGCGGATGCGGCCGAAAACGTCTCCGCGCCTGCTGCCGGCATCCCGGAACCCGGACCGCTGGCGGCGCTGACCGCGTACATCGCCGACGCCGGCCCCGACGCGCGCGGCGCCGCCGACCTGCGCGCTTCCTACCCCGAACTGCAAACGCTGGAATACTTCCGCGGCGTCTGGTCGCGGGTCAGCGCCGACCGCCAGGTGCGGCAGTCCCAGGAGCAGGTGCACAAGAACGCCGGCCCGCTCAACTCCAACCAGCTGGTGCACCGCGCGCTGTCGCTGATGCGCGAGGTGTCGCCCGGCTATCTGCAGCAGTTCCTGTCGTACACCGACGCGCTGATGTGGATGGAGCAGGTACACGCCGCCATCGCGCCCCCGCCCAAGGAAGCCGCGCCCCGCGCCGGCGCCAAGAAGACGGCGCGCGGCAAGGGCCGCTAGCCCACTGCCGATTTGCGCCCTGCCGCCCATCGGCGGTAAGATACGATCCATATACAAACCATATATGGATCATTCACTCCATGGGTATCGTCAAGATCTCCGAGCAGATGCATGAGAACCTCCGCGTCGCCAGCGGCGCGCTCAGCCGCTCCATCAATTCCCAGGCCGAACACTGGATGCGCATCGGCATGCTGTCCGAGCTCTACCCCGAGCTGCGCCACGCCGACATTTGCCAATTGCTGATCCGCATCGAACAGGCCGAGGGCTTCGCCATCGCCTCCTTGTCCCAAGGCTTGCCACAGCCAGCCCAGCAGGAGGCCGCGTAAATGGCGAAGAAGGTTTCCATCAAGTCCGCCGCCGACATCGAAATGGCCCGCAAGGCCGGCGCCATGGCGGCGGAAGTGCTGCACATGATTGCCGAACACGTCCGCCCCGGCGTCACCACCGATGAGCTGGACCGCATCTGCCACGACTACATCGTCAACGTGCAGAAGGCGATACCCGCCAACGTCGGCTACCACGGCTTTCCCAAGACCATCTGCGCCTCGGCCAACCACGTGATCTGCCACGGCATCCCGTCCGCCAAGGTGCTGAAGAACGGCGACATCCTCAACATCGACGTCGCCGTGATCAAGGACGGCTGGTTCGGCGACACCAGCCGCATGTACTACGTGGGCCAGCCCAGCCCGCTGGCGCGGCGCCTGGTCAACACAACCTATGAAGCCATGCGCGCCGGCATCATGGCCGTCAAGCCCGGTGCGACGCTGGGCGACATCGGCCACGCCATCCAGACCGTGGCGCACCGCGAGCACTTCAGCATCGTGCGCGAGTACTGCGGCCACGGCATCGGCCAGATCTACCACGACGATCCGCAGGTGCTGCACTACGGCCGCCCCGGCGAAGGCATGGTGCTGCAGCCTGGCATGATGTTCACCATCGAACCCATGATCAACGCCGGCAAGCCCCAGACCAAGCAGCTGCCCGACGGCTGGACCGTGGTCACCAAGGACCGCTCGCTGTCGGCGCAATGGGAGCACATGGTGGTCGTGACCGAGACCGGCTACGAAGTGCTGACGCCCTGGCCGGACGGCTTCGGCGACTATCCGCCCATCCCTTGATGCGGTGAGCTGAGGCGCCGCCTTGCCCATGGCAAGGAACGGAGTGCCGGCGGACAAGGGCACGATCATGATCGTGCCCTTGTCGTTTCCGCCGTCCGCGCCCCATGTCCGCCCTGCCCTCAGCGTTCCGCCGCCTGGCCGCCTCCAACCTGGCCGCCCAATTCTCCGAACAGATGGCGCTGGCGGCCGCCCCGCTGGTCGCGGTGCTGGCGCTGGGCGCCAGCGCGGCCGAAACCGGCTATCTGCAAACCGCCCAGACCCTGCCCTTCCTGCTGCTGTCCCTGCCCGCCGGCGTGCTGGCCGACCGGATGTCCCGGCGCGCGCTGATGACCGCGGCGGAGTGCGTGCGCGCCGCCAGCCTGCTGGGCCTGCTGGCGCTGCTGGCCACGGGCGGGCTTGACCTGGGCTGGCTGGCCGCGCTGGGATTCCTGGGCGCGGTCGGCACGGTCGCGTATAACGTCGCCGCGCCGACGCTGGTGCCGCGGCTGGTCGCGCCCGCCGGACTGGCCAGCGCCAACCGCTGGCTGGAACTGGCCCGCAGCACCGCCTTTTCCGCAGGGCCAGCCGCCGGCGGCGCGCTGGTCGGCTGGATGGGCGCGCCCTCGGCCTATGTGCTGGCCACCGTGCTGTCGCTGCTGGCGGCCCTGCTGCTGGCCGGCCTGCCCCACGACACGCCCGGCCTCGCGCCGCGCCGCCACCTGCTGGAGGAACTGCGCGAAGGCGCGGCGTTCGTCCTCACGCATCCGCTGCTGCGCCCGGTGCTGGTGACCGCCGTGTTCTTCAATACCGCGTGGTTCGTGCTGCAGGCCATCTATGTGGCCTACGCCATCGAACGGCTGGGCCTGTCGGCCGCGGCCGTCGGCCTGACGCTGGGCGTGTACGGCGGCGGCATGGTGGCCGGCGCCTTGCTGGCCCCCTGGCTGGCGCAGCGGCTGAGCTTCGGCGGCATGATCGCCGTGGGCCCGCTGGCCGCGCTGATCGCAAGCGCCATCCTGCTTTCCACGCTGGCATTTCCGTCCGGCGCATGGGCCGCGGCGGGCTTCTTCCTGTTCGGCGCGGGCCCCATACTCTGGACCATCACCACCACCACGCTGCGCCAGGCGATCACGCCCAACGCCCTGCTGGGCCGCGTGTCCGCCGTGATCCTGACCGCCACCTTCGGCGCCCGGCCGGTCGGCGCACTGATCGGCGCCGCGCTTGCCGCGCGCGTCGGCGTCGAAGCCTGCCTGTGGGTATCGACCGCCGGCTTCGCAGTGCAATTCGTGGTGCTGTACACCTCGCCCGTGCTGCGCCTGCGCACCCAGCCCGAGGCCGGCGCCTATTAAGCGCTGTTGCGCACGCAAAAGCGGCAATCTGTATCTGTGCGCGCCCGCCGGCGACCGCTAGACTGCCGCCGTCAATCAACACGGCGGCGGCAAGATGCTGAAAATCCTGGGTAAAGCCTCATCCATCAACGTGCGCAAGGTGCTCTGGACCTGCGCCGAACTGGACCTGCCTTTCGAGCGCGAAGACTGGGGCTCCGGGTTCCAGCCCACCGGCGATCCCGCCTTCCTGGCGCTCAACCCGAACGCGATGGTGCCCGTCATCCAGGACGGCGACTTCGTGCTGTGGGAGTCCAACAGCATCATCCGCTACCTGGCCGCGCAATACGGCGGCCAGCGCCTGTATCCCGTCGAACCCAGACTGCGAGCCCGCGTCGACCAATGGATGGACTGGCAGGCCACCGACCTGAACCGCGCCTGGAGCTACGCCTTCATGGCCCTGGTGCGCGAATCCCCCGCCCACCGCGAGCGCGCCGCGATCGAGGCGTCCTGCCGCGAATGGGCGCGCTACATGGCGATACTGGACCAGCGCCTGGAACAGGCCGGCCGCTACGTCGCCGGCCCCGCGTTCTCGCTGGCCGACATACCGGTCGGCCTGTCGGTGAACCGCTGGTTCAGCACCCCATTTGAAAAACCACGGTTGCCGGCCGTCGCCGCCTACTACGACCGGCTCGCCGAACGGGCCGGCTACCAGCTGTACGGCCGCAACGGCACGGCCTGACCGCCCAAGCGGCTACTTCACCACGCCGCAAACCAGCCGGCCGCCCCCGCCGCCCAGCGGCGCCGGGGTATCGCTGTAGTTGTCGCCGCCCACGTGCACCATTACCGCACGGCCCTTCACATCGGCCAGCTTCAGATGCGGCGCCACCACCGCCTTCGTCGCCGTGCCATCGGCAGCGACCACGATGAACGGCAGATCGCCCTGATGCCCGTCGGTCGCCATCGGCCCCTTGTGCGCCTTGGTGCCCTTGGGATCGAAATGCCCGCCCGCAGCGCCGCCAGCCGCCATCTGGTTGTTCACCATGCCAGGCTCGCAAGAACCCTTCTCATGCACATGAAAACCGTGTTCGCCGGGCGGCAAACCCTTCAAATGCGGCGTAAGCTGCAGCCCGCCCTTGGTGTCCTTGAGCGTGATCGTGCCAGCGCTCTTGCCCACGCCGTCCACGCTCAGGAACGACATCGACACGTCTTCCGCCAGCGCCGCGCCAGACGCGCCTGCGAACGCAAGCGCCGCGACCAGCATCGAGATTTTCTTCATGGGGTGCCTCCAGGATACGCGCCCGCAGGCCGCGGACGCCCGTTGCTACATGGCCGGCCCGTTGCCGTCCATTCCGAAAAAAACAATAGCACCGGCTTCCGCGCACCTGCCAGCAATCTTCGTTCCTGATACAAACAAGGGCGATACGGCCAGAGAAAATCTGACTGTTCTGCTTGCCCGCCAAAAATCCCGCGCCCGCCCCGTCCGCGCGGACCCACCGCCCCACCACCACGTACGCAACCGCGTAAGCCGCCAATGGCCGCCCGCGCGGCCATTGGCGGCGGGCCCCGCAAACCTCGCAACCAAACACGGCTGCAGCAGCGCCCCATACCAAGACATGGATAGCCCGTCGGCGCGGGCGCATGGGTGGCGAGCAACCTCGATGCGCCCGAGGGAATCGGAAGGAGCCGCCGCAGGCGGTGACGACGATGACGACGGGGCAGTCCGGAGCGTAGGCTCCGGACCGCAATCGTGGGCGCTCGCCGCCCATGCGCCCGCGCCGACGGGCGGCCTACGAAGCACAGGAAACAGCAGTCAAATCCCGGCCTACAAAGCCCCGGGAGGACTAGCAAAGCCTCGAATGAAACAGTCAAAAAGCACCCGCATCACCCTCGAACCAGCAACACCACAGCATGCAGCACCACCCCTATCAACCCGCCCACCAAGGTGCCATTGAACCGGATGTACTGCAGATCCTTCCCCACGCTCAGTTCAAGCTCATCCACCAGATGCCGCTCATCCCAATTCTTCACCGTGCGCGAAATATGCTCCGTGACCCCGCTACGCAAGCGCCCCGTCAGCCTCCGCGCCCCGCCCAGCACGTGATTGTTGATCGCCTCCCGCAACCCCGGATCTTCCCCCAGCTTGCGCCCCAAGGCCAACAAGGCGCTCTCCAGATGCCGCGCCAGCGCCGAATCCTCCGATGACAGATCGCGCCGCAACGCCGCGTGGATATCGTCCCACAGCCCCTGCACATACTCCTGCACCTTCGGATGATCGATCGCCCGCTGCTTCAAGGCCTCCACCTGCGCCGACAACGCCGGATCATCCCTCAGCCGTCGGATGTAATCCTGCACCCAGGCCTCATAATCCCGCCGCACCGGATGCCCAGGCTCGGACAGCACGTCCCGCAGTTCCTCCACCAGCGCTCGCGCCAGCCGGTCCGCCAGATTGTCGGCAATCCCGTCCACCGACTTGACCACGTCCACCGCCGCAATGATGCGCGGCCATTCCTTCTTCGCGAACTTCACCAGAAGGCTTGAGGCCCGCGCCTTCACGTCCTCGTCGCCCAGATAGCCGCCCAGCCGCTCCAGCGCCGCGTCCAGCAGCTCCTGGTGTCGCCCGTCGCGCGTCAGCAGCCCCAGCACCTCGCCCGCCGTGTCCGCCGCGTCCCAGCGCCGCAGATTCTTCACCACGAACTCCTGGATCACCCCGCGCACCGCCCGCTCGTCCAGCAGGTCCAGCGTCTGCAACGCCACATTGCGCGCCCCCTCGCTCAAGGCCCGCGCCTGCCGCGGACGCCCCAGCCAGCGCGCAAGCCGCGCCGCGGGATCGAACACTCGCAGCTTCTCCATCAGCGTGTCCGGGTCCAGGAAATGGTCGCGCACGAACACCGCCAGGTTGTCGCCGATGCGGTCCTTGTTGCTGGGAATGATGGCCGTGTGCGGGATCGGCAATCCCATCGGCCGGCGGAACAGCGCCACCACCGCGAACCAATCGGCCAGCGCGCCCACCGTGGCCGCTTCGCAGAACGCCCGCACCCAGGCCCAGGCGCCCTGCCCGCCCATGACGTGGCTGGTGATGAAGCCGCAGACCATCGCCACCAGCAGCGCCAGCGCGGCGATCTTCATGCGCCGCAACTGCGTGCGGCGCGCTTCGGAAGCCAGCGCGGAATGCGTGGCGGCGGAACGGGGCATCTCTGTCATGGGGTCTCCGGAAACGACAGACCCAGCATAACAATTGCGGCCCGCAGGCGTGTCAGCCCAGCGGCGGCAGCATGTTGAACAGCAGCACCATGACCAGCCCCACCACCGACACGATGGACTGCACCACCGAGATGGTCTTGGTCGCTTCGCCCATGGTCATGCCGAAGGACTCCTTCACCATCCAGAAGCCCGCGTGATTGGCGTAGTTGAAGAACAGCGAACCGCAGCCGATGGCCAGCGCCAAGAGCGGCAGGTTCAGGCTGGGATCGGCGCCCGCCAGCGGCGCCAGCAGGCCCGCCGCGCCCACGATGCCGACCGTGGCCGACCCCGTGGACACCGACAGCAGCATGGCGATCAGCCAGCCCAGCGCCAGTGGCGGCAGCGAAAACTGATGCGTCAGCTGCACAATGGCATCGCCCACCTTGGCGCTGGTCAACACCTGCTGGAACGCGCCGCCGCCCGCGATGATCAACATGATGCCGGCGATGGGCTTGAGGCTCTTGCCCATGGCATCGCGCAGTTTTTCCGCGTCGCCGCCGCGCATCAGCACCAGGGTGAATGCGGCGAACAGCACGCCCAGCAGCATCGCGACCATCGGGTCGCCCAGGAACGCCGCCACGTGCATGGCGCGGGAATCCTTGGGCAGCAGCATCTCCGCGCCCGCGTGCACCAGCATCAGCAAGGCGGGCAGCAAGGCCGCCAGCACCCCCAGGCCCACGCTCGGCGCATTGCGGCCGGCGGCATCCTGGCGGGTCGTGGTGAACTGTTCCAGCAGCGCCTCGTCCGGACGCGTCGTCATGCGCCGCGAAATGAAAGCGCCATACAAGGGACCGCCGAAAACCATGGCCGGCAGCGCCGCGATGAAGCCGTAAATCATCGTCGGCCCCACCGTGGTCTTGAGCGTGGCGATCGCCGTCAGCGGCCCCGGATGCGGCGGCACCATGCCGTGCATCGCCGCCAGCGCCGATATCACCGGCACGCCCACGTACACGTAGGCCGAGCCCTTGAAGCGCTCCTGGCTTTCCAGCTTGCGCGCCACGCTGAAGATCAGCGGCAGCATCACCACCAGGCCGACTTCGAAGAACATCGGTATGCCGATGACGAAAGCCACCAGGGTCATGGCCCAGGGAATCATGCGAGGCGAGGTATGGTTCAGGATGGCATTGGCCAGGCGTTCGGTCGTCCCCGAATCCGCCAGGATCTTGCCCAGCATCGCGCCCAGCGCGATCACCACGCCCACCGCTCCCAGCGTCTTGCCCGCGCCATTGCTCAGGTTCTTGACGATGGCCACCGGCTCCATGCCGGTGGCGAAACCCACGCCGATGGAAACGATCAATAGCGCCAGCAGCGGATGCATGCGGATGCGCGAAACGATCAGCGCAACCAGCACCAGCACGCTTGCCAGCGCGGTAAGAAGCAATTGGACGTCGGAGGAAGACATGGACGGGCCTGGGAAAAAATGGGCGCGGCCCCGCGGCCGTTTGCCGTAAAGAACAGGAATTTTATGCCTGCCAAGCTGAACGCCCAGTCAGGAACGCCGCGCCTCCCGACCCTGTACAGCCCTCCACGGACCGGCGCCGCTAGCCCGCCGCCTCCAGCAATCCCGGCTTGCCTTCGTGCGCGGCCTGGGCGCGTTCGAGGATGAATTCGATGATCATCGAGATCGCCCGCGGGTGGTGGCGGTTGGGCATGTACAGCATATACATGCCGCGCCCGAAGATGCTCAGCCGCCACTGAGGCAGCGCGGCCACCAGGTCGCCGCGCGCGATGTCGTCGTGCACCACGTAATCCGGCACCACGCCCACGCCCAGCCCCGCCAGGGTCGCATCGCGCAGGAAGGCGTAGTTGCGCGAAATCACGGTCGGCTCCAGCACCACGTGCTGCCGCGGCTGGCCGCCGTAGTAGGCGGAAAGCCGCAAGGGGCGGCCGATGACCGCGGCGCTGATGGTGGGTGTGCGCGCCAGCTCTTCCGGATGCTGCGGCAGGCCCCGGGCGGCGACATAGTCCCGCGAGGCGCAGGCCACGTAGCGGACCTGGCCCAGCTCGCGCGCCACCAGGTTCTGCGGCGGCTCGGACATGATGCGCACCGCGATGTCGACCTCGTCGCGCAGCAGGTCATCGACACTGTTCTCGAACAGCACGTCCAGCACGATGTCCGGATAGGTCCGCTTGAACTCCAGCAGCCAGGGCGTCATCACGAACTGCCCGTAGCCGCTGGGCACGCTCAGCCTGACCTTGCCCTGCGGCGTCTTGCCCAGGGTCTCGACGGATTCACGCGCCGCCGCGAGTTCGTCCTGGATGCTGCGGCCGTGGCGATACAGCTTCAGTCCGATTTCAGTCGGTTCCACATGCCTGGTGGTGCGGCGCACCAACTGCATGCCGACCGAGCGTTCCAGCTGATTCAGGTGGTAGCTGACATTGGCGCGCGTCATCTTCAAACGGCGCGCGGCCTCGCTGAGATTGCCCGCGTCCAGGATTTCCACCAGCAAGGTCAGGGATTTGGTGTCCATTCGGGCCTCCACGCCGCCGCAATTCACCCCGGCATTGTCAAATTTTTTTGACCTCAATGTCAATTATCGATGCCATTGTCAAGACTTCTTTACTGCGAAAGAATGAGCCCATAAAAGACGGGCCGTTCCTGGTCCGCCCGGCCGGGCCCTGGCGGCCGCCCCAAGCGGCGTCGCAGCGGCAGGCCTCATCGGAGACACTGTCCATGACAGACAGCGCAAGCACCGGCGCGGCCAGCGCGCGCCGCTACGACGACATCCTTGTCGTCACCATCGACCATCCCCCCGTCAATGCCCTGAGCGCCGCCGTGCGCCGCAATCTGGCCGCGGCCGTGCGCGACGCCCAGGCCGATCCGCAAGTACGCGCCATCCTGCTGATGGGCGCGGGCAAGAACTTCATCGCCGGCGCCGACATCCGCGAATTCGGCAAGCCGCCGCAGCCGCCCATCCTGCCCGACGTCTGCAACCTGATCGAAGCCAGCGCCAAGCCGGTCGTGGCCGTGCTGCACGGCGCGGCGCTGGGCGGCGGGCTGGAAGTAGCGCTGGCCGCGCACTACCGCGTCGCGCTGGGCGGGGCCAAGCTGGGCCTGCCTGAAGTGAACCTGGGCCTGCTGCCCGGCGCCGGCGGCACCCAGCGCGCGCCGCGCCTCATGGGCGCGCAGGCCGCGCTGGACTTGATGCTGACCGGCAAGCACCTCTCCGCCAGCGCCGCCCTGGAAGCCGGATTGGTGGACGCGCTGTCCAGCGAAACCGATCCCCTGGACGCGGGCCTGGCCTATACCCGGCAATTGCTGGCGATCGGCGCCGGTCCGCGCCGCACCCGCGACGCCGGCGCGCTCGCCGACCGGGCCGCCGCGTTGGCCCAGGTCGAGGCAGCGGCCGAACGCGTGGCCCGGACCACCCGCGGACTGTACTCGCCCGGCAAGATCGTCGAGGCCGTGCGCGCCGCCATCGAGCAGCCTTTCGAGGACGGCCTGCGCACCGAACGCGCGCTGTTCCTGCAATGCCTGGACAGCCCGCAGCGGGCGGGCCTGGTGCATGCCTTCTTCGCCGAACGCGATACGGCCAAGATGCCGGGACAGCAGCCCGCCCGGGCGCGGCGGCTGGAGCGCATCGGCATCGTCGGCGGCGGCACCATGGGCGCTGGCATCGCCGTTTCGGCGCTGGACGCCGGCTTTCCCGTGACCATGGTCGAACAGGACGAGGCCGCGCTGGAACGGGGCCGCGCCCGCGTGGCGCAGGTCTACGAACTGCTGGTCCAGAAAGGCCGGATCAGCGCAGACGAGCGCGACGCCCGCATGGCGCGCTACACCGGTTCGACCCGCTACGAGGCGCTGGACGACGCCGATCTCATCATCGAAGCCGTGTTCGAGGACATGACGGTCAAGCAGGCCGTGTTCGCGCAGCTGGACCGCGTGGCCAAGCCCGGCGCGGTGCTGGCCACCAATACCTCGTACCTGGACGTCAACCTCATCGCCGCCGCCACGCGCGGCCCCGCCGACGTGCTGGGCCTGCACTTCTTTTCGCCGGCCAACATCATGAAGCTGCTGGAAGTCGTGGTGGGCGAGCACACCGCGCCCGACACCGTGGCCACCGGCTTCGAACTGGCCCGGCGCCTGCGCAAGATCCCGGTGCGCGCGGGCGTGTGCGACGGCTTCATCGGCAACCGCATCCTGGCCGTGCACCGCCAGGCGGCCGACATGATGATGGAGGACGGCGCCTCGCCCTACCAGATCGACGCCGCCGTGCGCGCCTTCGGCTACCCCATGGGCCCCTATCAGATGGCGGACCTGGCCGGCGGCGACATCGGCTGGGCCACGCGCAAGCGCCGCGCGCCCACGCGCGATCCGGCGCTGCGCTACGTGCAGATCCCCGACCGGCTGTGCGAACGCGGCTGGTTCGGCCAGAAGACGGGCCGCGGCTTCTACCTCTACCCCGATGGCGCGCGCCAAGGCGAACAAGACCTCGAAGTCCTCGCCATCATCGACGCCGAACGTACGCGCGCCGGCGTCGCGCCGCGCGCCTACACCCAAGAGGACATCCAGCGCCGCTACCTGGCCGCGATGATCAACGAAGCGGCCAACGTGCTGCACCAGGGCATCGCCCAGCGCCCGTCCGACATCGACGTGGTGTTCCTGTCCGGCTACGGCTTTCCGCGCCATCGCGGCGGCCCCATGCACTACGCCGACAGCGTGGGACTGGAGCGCGTGCTGGCGGACATCCGCGGCTACGCGCAGGAAGACCCCGCCTTCTGGAAGCCCTCGCCCCTGCTGGTGCAGTTGGCCGAATCCGGCCGCGATTTCGCCAGCCTGAACCAGGCCGCCTGACCCGCACTCCACACAGGAACACGCCATGCGCGAAGCCGTCATCGTCTCCACCGCCCGCACCCCCATCACCAAGGCGGGGCGCGGCGAATTCAACCTTATCGCCGGCCCCACGCTGGCCGCGCACGCGGTGCGCGCCGCCGTCGACCGGGCCGGCATAGACCCCGCCCTGATCGAAGATGCCTTCATCGGCTGCGGCTATCCGGAAGGCGCCACCGGCCGCAATATCGGCCGCCAGGCCGTGGTCCGCGCCGGCCTGCCGGTCAGCGTTGGCGGCGCCACCGTCAACCGCTATTGCGCCTCCGGCCTGCAGGCCATCGCCTCGGCCGCCAGCCGCATCGTCATGGACGGCGCGCCCGCCATGATCGCGGGCGGCGTGGAACTGGTCTCGCAGATCCGCACCCGCGACGACGGCGTGAGCGGCATGGATCCGTGGATCGTCGCCAACAAGCCCGAGCTCTACCTGCCCATGATCGAAACCGCCGATATCGTGGCGGCCCGCTACGGCATCAGCCGCGAAGCCCAGGACCATTTCGCCGCGCAAAGCCAGGCGCGCACCGAAGCCGCCCAGGCCGCGGGACGGTATCTGGAAGAGATCATCCCCGTCACCACGACCATGTCCGTCACCGATCGCGCCACCGGCGCCGTCAGCGAACGCGAAATCACCGTGGACCGCGACACCTGCAACCGCCCCGGCACCACCTACGAAGCCCTGGCCTCGCTGGCGCCGGTGCGCGGCGCGGGCCAGTTCGTCACGGCGGGCAATGCCTCGCAGTTGTCCGACGGCGCTGCCGCCTGCGTGCTGATGGAAGCCTCCGAGGCCCAGCGCGCCGGCATCCAGCCGCTGGGCGCGTTCCGCGGACTGGCGATCGCCGGCTGCGAACCCGACGAGATGGGCATAGGCCCGGTCTACGCCGTGCCCAAGCTGCTGGCGCGCCACGGCCTCAAGGTGCAGGACATCGACCTCTGGGAACTGAACGAGGCCTTTGCCTCGCAAGCGCTGTATTGCCAGCAGAAGCTGGGCATCCCGATGGATCGCCTGAACGTGGACGGCGGCGCCATCGCCCTGGGCCACCCCTTCGGCGTCACCGGCGCCCGCCTGGCTGGCCACGTGCTGATCGAAGGCCGCCGCCGCGGCGCCCGCTATGCCGTCGTCACGATGTGCGTGGGCGGCGGCATGGGCGCGGCCGGCCTGTTTGAAATCTACTGAGGATCCCCCATGGACCTGGAATTCACCCCCGAAGAAAACGCCTTCCGCGACGAAGTGCGGGCCTTTCTCGCCAGCAAGCTGCCCGAGCGCCTGTCCGCCAAGGTCGCGCAGGGCAAGCTGCTGACGCGCGCCGACATGGTCGAGTGGCACGCCATCCTCAACCGCCAGGGCTGGCTCGCCAGCCACTGGCCAATGGAATACGGCGGTACCGGCTGGAGCGCCGTGCAGAAGTACATCTTCGAAAACGAATGCGCGCTGGCCGGCGCGCCGCGCATCGTGCCCTTCGGCCTGAGCATGCTGGGCCCGGTGCTGATCAAGTACGGCAGCGAGGCACAGCGGCGCCACTGGCTGCCGCGCATCCTGGACGGTTCCGACTGGTGGTGCCAGGGCTATTCCGAACCCGGCGCGGGCTCGGACCTGGCCTCCGTCAAGACCACCGCCGTGCGCGACGGCGACAGCTACGTCGTCAACGGCCAGAAAACCTGGACCACGCTGGGTCAGTACGCCAACATGATCTTCTGCCTGGTGCGCACCTCGCAGGAAGGCCGGCGCCAGGAAGGCATCAGCTTCCTGCTGATCGACATGACGAGCCCCGGCGTGGAAGTGCGCCCCATCATCACGCTGGACGGCGAACACGAAGTCAACGAGGTGTTCTTCTCCGAGGTGCGGGTGCCTGCCGCCAACCTGGTGGGCGAGGAAAACCGCGGCTGGACCTGCGCCAAATACCTGCTGACCTACGAACGCACCAACATCGCCGGCGTCGGGCAATCCACGGCAGCGCTGGAACGCCTGAAGACGGTGGCCGCAAGACTACGCAAGAACGGACGTTCGCTATCTGAAGACCCGGACTTCGCTGCCCGGCTGGCGCGCGTCGAGATCGAGCTTGCCAATATGCGCACCACCAACCTGCGCGTGGTCGCGGCGGTTGCCGGCGGCGGCGCGCCCGGCGCCGAAAGCTCGATGCTGAAGATCCGCGGCACCCAGATCCGCCAGGAAATCAGCGCGCTGAACCGCCGCGCCATGGGGCCTTACGCCCGTCCCTTCGTACCCGAGGCGCTGCACGACGGCTACGACGCGCCGCCCATCGGCCCCGAGGGCGCCGAGAGCGCGGCCGCGCAGTACTTCAACAACCGCAAGCTGTCGATCTTCGGCGGCTCCAATGAAATCCAGAAGAACATCATCTCCAAGATGATCCTCGGACTGTAAGGGCCGGCCATGAATTTTGAACACACCGAAGACCGGCGCATGCTCTCCGACATGCTGCGCCGCTTTGTCGCCGAACAGAGCGACTTCGCCACGCGCGACCGCAACGCCCGCTCGGAGCGGGGCTACAGCCTGGAACTGTGGCAGCGCTACGCCGAACTGGGCGCCATCGGCGCGCTGTTTGCCGAAACAGATGGCGGGCTGGGCGGAAGCGGCTTCGACATTTCCGTCGTGTTCGAGGCGCTGGGCCGCGGCCTGGCCGTCGAACCGCTGCTGGACGCGCTCATGGTCGGCAGCGCCATCGCCGCCGCCGGCACGCCAGCCCAGCGCGAAGCCCTCGAAGGCCTGATCGCGGGCGCCATCACCGCCGCGCTGGCCCACGCCGAGCCCGGCTCCGGCTATGAGCTGGCGCACGTCGAAACCCGCGCCGAACGCAGCGCGGACGGCTGGGTGCTCAACGGCGCCAAGGCCGTGGTCGCGGCGGGCGAACACGCCGACCTGTTCCTGATCCCGGCCCGCAGCGCGGGCGGTCCGGACGACGAAGCCGGCATCAGCCTGTTCCTGGTCAGCGCCGGCACGCCCGGCCTGAAGGTGCGCGGCTATGGCCTGATCGACGGCGGCCGCGCGGCCGAACTGGTGCTCGACGGCGTACAGCTTGCGCCAGATGCCCTGCTGGGCGAGGCCGGCGCAGGCTACCCGCTGCTGGAGCGCGCCGCCGGCCGCGGCATCCTGGCGCTGTGCGCCGAAGCCGTGGGCGCCATGGACTGCGCCCGCGACGCCACCCTGGAATACCTGCGCACGCGCCGCCAGTTCGGCGCGCCCATCGGCAGCTTCCAGGCGCTGCAACACCGCATGGCCGACGTGCTGCTGGAAATCGAACAGGCGCGCTCCGCCGTGATCAACGCCGCGGCCGCGCTGGACCACCCGGACCGCGCCACCCGCGAACGCGCGCTGTCCGCCGCCAAATTCACCATCGGCCGCATCGGCACGCTGGTGGCCGAGGAAAGCATCCAGCTGCACGGCGGCATCGGCATGACCTGGGAGCTGCCGCTGGCGCACTACGCCAAGCGCCTGGTCATGATCGACCACCAGTTGGGCGACGAAGACCATCACCTGCGGCGCTACATCGCGCTGGGGCAGGCCTGAGCGGAGGACCACGCCATGACCCAGGTCCATGCCGCCCCGCCCCTCTCGCCGCCTTTCGCCGCCCCGTTCCCCGTGCGCAGCGCGGCGGACGTACAGCGGCTGCAGGCCCGCCCGCTGACCGAGACGCTCACGGTGCGCAGCACCTACGAGATCTTCCGCAACTCGGCCGCGGCCTTCGGCGACAAGACCGCGCTGACCTTTCTGCGCAGCGCCGACCCCGGCGACGCGCCGGTGCGCTGGAGCTACCGCGAACTGCTGGCCGGCATCCACCAGACCGCCAACCTGCTGCATGAACTGGGCGTGGGCCCGGGCGACGCCGTCGGCATCCTGCTGCCCGGCTGCCTGGAGTACCACCTGGCGCTCTGGGGCGGCGAGGCCGCCGGCATCGTCCAGCCTTTGAACCCCCTGCTGGCCGAGGACAAGCTCGCCTCCCTGATGACCACGGCGCGCGCCAAGGTGCTGATCGCCTATGGGTCCGACGTGGAATGCGGCTCCTGGTCCAAGGCGCTGCGCCTGCGCGAACGCGTGCCCACGTTGCACACGCTGCTGCGCGTGGCGCCCTTGGACGAGCCGCCCTCGGCGCGCCCGGCGCTGCCCGGGCATGCGCTGGATTTCAACGCTGCGCGCACCGCGCAGCCGGCCGACCGCCTGGTCAGCAACCGCGACATCCATGCCGGCGACGTGGCCGCCTATTTCCATACCGGCGGCACCACCGGCGCGCCCAAGCTCGCCATCCACACGCACGCCAACCAGGTCTTCAGCGCCTGGGCCGCGGTGCAATTGCAGAACGCCGGACCGGACGACGTGGTCATCAACGGCTACCCGCTGTTCCATGTGGCGGGCGTGCTGCCGGCATCCCTGGCCGCCTTGTCGGCGGGGGTCGAGACCGTCATCCCCACCACCCTGCTGCTGCGCAACCGTGACGTGCTGCGCAACTACTGGCGCCTGGTCGAACACCACCGCGCCACCTCGCTGCAAGGCGTGCCGACCATACTCGCGGCGCTGGCCGAGGTGCCGCTGGCCGGCGCCGACATCTCGTCGCTGCGCTATTGCCGCACCGGCGCCGCGCCCTTGCCCGCCGAGCTGGCCGCGCGCTTCAAGCGCCTGTTCGGGCTGCACGTCAACGAAAGCCTGGGCATGACGGAGATGGCGGGCATCTCCACCATTTCGCCGCCAGGCTGCGAGTTTCCGGTGGGTTGCGTCGGCTTTCCGCTGCCCTACGTGCAGGTACGCATCGTCGGGCTGGACGTGCCGGCTGGCGCGCCCGCGCGCGACCTGCCCGCCGGCACGCCCGGCATGGTGCTGTTCAAGGCGCCCAACGTGATCCCGGGCTTTCTGGACGCCGAAGACACGGCGCGCGCTTTCACCGACGACGGCTGGCTGATCAGCGGCGATGTGGGCTATCTGGACGAAGCCGGCCGCCTGCATCTGCAGGGCCGCGCCAAGGACCTGATCATCCGCAGCGGCCACAACATCGATCCCAAGACCATCGAGGACGCGCTCGCCTCGCACCCGTCGGTGCAGCTCTGCGCCGCGGTCGGCGCCCCCGACGCCTATGCCGGCGAGCTGCCCATCGCCTTCGTCACGCTGGCCGAAGGCGCGCGGGTGCAGGAAGCCGAGCTACTGGCCTACGCCGCCGAACACGTGGACGAAAGCCCGGCGCGGCCCAAGCGCGTCATCGTGCTGGACAACATGCCCATGACCAACGTGGGCAAGATCTACAAGCCCGATCTGCGCCGCCTGGCCACCGCCGTGTCGGCGCAGGCCGTGGTGGCGCGCACCCTGCAGGACGCTGGCCTGATCGACGACGGCGCGCTGTTCCGGGTCGAGCCCGACGCGCAGCCCGATATCGCAGTCCTGGCCGACGCCCGCGCGCCCGCGGCGCTGAAAGCCAGCCTGCGCGACGCGCTGGCCCGCCTGCCGGTCAAAGTCGTCCTGCGCGACTGAGCAGTCCCCCTCCCACACACAACAACACCCCAGGAGACAAACCCATGACCCACCAGCCCCTGCGGCGCGCCTGCCTCGGCGCCGCACTGCTCTCGATCGCCGGCGCCGCCCTGCCATTCGCCGCCGCGGCGCAAGGCGCCTATCCGTCCAAGCCCATCACGCTGATCGTGCCCTTCCCGGCCGGCGGCTCCACCGATCGCCACATGCGCATCGTGGCGCAGGACGCCTCCAAGTACCTGGGCCAGCCCGTCATCGTCGAAAACCGGCCCGGCGCCGGCGGCACCCTGGGTCCGGCCACCATGGCCAAGACCGCCAAGCCCGACGGCTACACCATTACCCTGTACACCCTGGCCATGCTGCGCATGCCGTACATGCAGAAGAGCAGCTGGGACCCCATCAACGATTTCACTTTCATCCTGGGTCTGTCCGGCTACACCTTCGGCTTCACCGTCCGCTCCGACTCGCCGTACAAGACCTTCAACGAATACATCGAGGCGGCGCGCAAGGCGCCCGGCACCATCGACTACGGCTCCACCGGCATCGGCTCATCGCCGCACCTGCTGATCGAGGAAGTCGCCATCAATGCCAAGGTGAAGCTGAACCACGTGCCGTTCAAGGGCAACGCCGACATGCAGCAGGCGCTGCTGGGCGGCCACGTCATGGCGCAGAGCGACGCCACCGGCTGGGACCAGTTCGTGGATTCCGGCAAGATGCGCCTGCTGGTCACCTTTGGCGAAAAGCGCACCACGCGCTGGCCCGACGTGCCTACCGCCCAGGAGTTGGGCTACAAGGTCGTGTCCACCTCGCCCTACGGCCTGGCGGGCCCCAAGGGCATGGACCCGGCAGTCGTGAAGACCCTGCACGACGCCTTCAAGAAGGCGCTGTTCGATCCCGCCAGCCTGGACGTCATGAAGCAGCTGAACCAGGAACCCGCCTACCGCAACAGCCAGGACTACAAGGAATGGGCGCAGGCCACCTACGTCAAGGAAAAAGGCCTGATCGAATACCTGGGCTTGATGGCGAAGTAGTAATAAGGGCCGCGGCGCCTTCAGCGCAGCGCCGCAACCTCGACTGATCTGGCGCCGCTGGCTTCCACCAGCTCGGGGTCGTGGCTGGCGAACAGCACCACCCGATCCTGCGCCCAGATCTTGAACTGTTCGGCCAGCACGCCGCGCGCCTGCGCATCCAGGCCGTTGCTGGCCCCATCCGCAATGATGACGGCCGGGTCGCCCAGGGCGGCGGCAGTCAGGTAGACCTTGCGCCGCGTGCCCGTGGACATCTGCTCGAAGCGCTTGTCCAGATGCGGCTCCAGCCCCAGCCGGAACGCCAGGTCCAGCACGCTGTCGGCCAGCGGCACATTTTTCTCCGCCGCAACCTGCTCCAGCAATCCGCGCCCCGTCTGCGCGGGCAGCGCCATGCAATTGTCGGGCACATAGGCCAAGCGGGACCGGGCTTGCGCCGGTGCCTGGGTCAGCGCGTGTCCGTCGATCCAGACCTCTCCCGCATCCGGCGCGATCACGCCCGCAATGATGCCCAGCAGCGTGGACTTGCCGGTGCTGTCTTCTTCGCATAACGCCACGCATCCGGGCGTGAACGTATGGGTCAGCCCCTGGAAGACGAGATGGTCGCCGTAGCGCTTGCCGAGATTGTCGATTCGTAGCATGGCCGGGAGTGTACGCAGGAATGCGGCGCTCGGCCATCGCCGCCTCGGCGTGGCGTCAACGCAGCAAATGTGAACTGAACTCAAATTTTTCCGCATTGACGATGTGGAAATCTGCATTTTTGCCGTACATTACGCGGCGTAAATAAATGTTAATTTTCAGCAAAACATTTCGAATTCTGTAACGGTTGCCTCGTCCGTTCGTGCTATCGGCCCAGTTGAGCGACCTACCACCAAGACGCATTTAGTTTCATTTACATCAATACAACGTCCAATTTTGCCGGGCTGGCATCGGCTCCGGCATAGAAGAGATCAATGAATCACGTCTATCGAGTAGTCTTCAACGCCGCCGCCGGCGTGTGGCAGGCCGTCAGTGAAATCGCCCGCGGGCCGGCAAAAAGCAGCAGTCCTGCCCGGCGCCTGCGTCGCGGCGGTGCACAACTGGCGGGCGCGCTGGGCATGGCGATGGTCGCCGCCAACGCCTACGCAGTTCCCCCCAGTCTGTACTGGGACGGCAGCCAATCCGTGGCGAACGGTTCGGCGGATGGCGGCTCTGGCATCTGGGATTACTCCGATACCAACTGGACTTCCGATATCGGGACGCCGAATCAATCCTGGAACGGCGGCAACGCGGTATTCTCCGGCCCCCCCGGCACCGCCGGCACCGTGGCGGTCGGCGGCCAACACAGCATCACGGGCCTGGAGTTCCAGAACGACGGCTACAAGCTGGTGGGCGGAGCCAATGGCCAGCTGAATACCAGCGGCATTGCCAATATTCGGGTCAATCCCAACGTGACCGCAACCTTGGGCGTCGCCATAGGCGGCAGCGGCACCCTGCGCAAACAAGACAGCGGCACGCTGGTACTCAACGGCAACAACAGCTATACCGGCGGCACGATAATCGAGGCCGGCCGTCTGGAGGTCGGCAGCAATACCGCTCTGGGCAGCGGCGCCCTGACGGCGCTCAACAACACGGTTCTCGACGCCAATAACAAGGTGGCCCTCGACAACAATGTGAATCTGATGGGCAGCGTGGGGATAGGCGGAAGCGCCGACCTGACGCTGAACGGCGTCGTTGACGGCCCAGGAGGATCGCTGATCAAGAACGGCGCCGCCAACCTTGCCTTGAACGGGGCCAATGTCTACCAGGGGGGCACCACGCTGAACGCCGGCACGCTGACGGTGGGCAACGATCAGGCTTTGGGTTCCGGCGGCCTGACCGTGGGCGGCGCTTCCACCCTGACGGCAAGCAACACCGTAACGCTAGGCAACGCCATCGCCCTCAATGCGAACCTGACGGTTGCCGGCGACAATGACCTGACCTTGAATTCGCTGATCTCGGGCCCTGGCCAATTGGTCAAGACCGGCACTGGCACGCTCACCCTCAACAACACCAACCCCGGCCACGCCGGCGGCATCGCCCTCAATGGCGGCACATTGGCGTTCGCCAACGCGACTTCCCTGGGGAGCGGCACGCTGGTCGCCAACGGCACGGCCACGCTGAAGAACAACGGGCCCGTGATGCTGCAGAACGCCATCAGCGTCAATGGCGAACTGACCATGCAGACCTCGAATCCGCTGCAATTGGCCGGCCCATTGAGCGGCAGCGGCAAGCTGATCAAGACTGGCGCGGAAGAATTGCTCCTGTTTACCAGCAACACATACTCCGGCGCTATCGACATCGAACAAGGGTACGTCACGACATTCGCCAACAATGCTCTGGGTACCCCCGGCAGCGTGAAGTTGGCCGCAGGCACTGTTCTGACCCTTACTGGCAACGCGCAGATTGGGGCTCTTAGCGGCAGCGGCACCACCAGCACCGGCGTGGCCAGCTTGCTCCAACTGGGCGGCACCAACGCAGACAGCACCTATGCCGGCGCGCTGGTCGGCGGCGGTTCGGTTGAAAAAGTGGGCATTGGCACACTGGAACTCTCGGGCAACAGCTCCCTGAGCGGCCCTGTCACCGTCAAAGCCGGCACCCTGAAAGTCAGCGGCGCCTTGAACAACACCGGTGTCACCGTCCAGAGCGGCGGCACCGTGAGCGGCGGCGGCGCCATCAACGGCACGCTGACCGTTGCCAACGGTGGCACCCTGGCCGGCAGCAGCGGCCAGAAACTGACCGCGGGCGCGATAGACCTCTCGCAGACCTCCAATATCAATGTCGCGCTGGGTGCTCCTAGCACGGGCAATCCCGCGCTCTTCCAGGCCAACAACGGCTTGACCTTGGATGGCGTGTTGAACATCACCGATGCCGGCGGGCTCGGCAATGGCGTCTACCGCCTGTTCGACTACTCCTCCGGCAACCTCGTGAACAACATCCTCGACTACGGCACCTTGCCTGGCACGATGCCCACGTCGGAACTGACGTTGCAAACCTCGGTCACGAATCAGGTCAACCTGATCGTCGACTCGCCGAACCGGACCATGCAATTCTGGGATGGCGCCGCCACGGTGCCCGACGGCCTTATCGCTGGCGGCAACGGCTCGTGGGATTCCACAAACACCAATTGGACCGACTCCAACGCCGTTCTCAATCGGTCGTGGATCGGCCAGTTCGCCGTATTCCAAGGCCAGGCCGGCACCGTGACGGTGAAGGGCGAGCAGACCGTGAACGGCATGCAATTCATGACCGATGGCTACCAACTGGCGGCAGGCATCGACGGCAAGCTCATAGCGGTCAACCGCGATGGCGGCAATTTCGCCGTGCGGGTCGATCCGGGCGTCACCGCGACGATCGGCGTGGACATCAATGGCACCGGCACCCTGCAGAAGCTGGACCAGGGCAAGCTGGTGCTCAATGGCAACAACGGCTACCAGGGCGGTACCCTGCTGGCGGGCGGCACGCTCGTGGTCGGCAATAACAACGCGCTGGGCACGGCGACCCTGACCGCTACAGGCGGCACCACGCTGGACAACAACCAGGCCCTCACGCTGACCAACCAGATCGTTGCCCAAGGCCAGCTGAACCTGGGCGGCAGCAATAACCTGATCCTGAACGGCGACATCGCCGGCAACAGCGGCGGCCTGAACAAGAACGGCAGCGGCACCCTGACCCTGGGCGGCAACAACTCCTTCGGCGGCACGATGGCGCTGAACGGCGGCACGCTGGTGCTGGCCTCCAGCAATCCGCTGGGCAACAGCACCCTGACTGCCGCCTCCGGCATGCAGCTGGACAACAGCGTGGCATTGAGCCTCGCCAACACGGTCAACCTGGCCGGCGACCTGAGCCTCGTCGGCAACCAGGACCTCACTTTGGACGGCCTGGTCAACGGCACAGGCGGCCTGGCCAAGCGCGGCACGGGCAAGCTGACCTTGAACGGCGCCAACACCTTCCAGGGCGGCGTCAACCTGACGGGCGGCAACCTGGCCGTGGGCCACGACGCCGCGCTCGGCGAGGGCACGCTGACCGTGCGCAACGCGGCCACCCTGGAAGCCAGCCGCGCGGTGACCCTGGCCAACAACGTGCAACTGAGCGCTTCCCTGACGCTGGACGGCAGCAATGATTTCACCCTGAACGGCGTGATCAACGGCTCCACCGAGCTGGTCAAGAACGGCGCCGGCCGACTCACCCTCAATGGCGAAAACCGCCATAGCGGCGGCACCACGGTCAATGCCGGCGACTTGAGCCTGGGCAATGCCGCGGCGCTGGGCACCGGCATGCTGACCGTCACGGGCAACACGCAGCTGGACACCGCCGGTCCGATGCGCCTGAACAACGACGTCAATGTAGGCGGCACGCTCAAGGTGGCGGGCAACAACAGCCTGATCCTGGATGGACAGCTCAACGGCAACGGCACGCTACGCAAGACGGGCGCGAACGACCTCTCGCTCACCAGCAGCGCCAACACCTTCAGCGGCATGATCGATCTGCAAGGCGGCAGCTTGACCACCGCGGGCAACAACGCGCTGGGCCAGAATGCCACCGCGAACGTGGCAGCCGGCGCCAATCTGTTCATCACCAATCTGGCTCGTCTGGCCAGCCTGAACGGCAACGGCACCGTAACGGTCTCGAACGGGAACAACCTGACCATCGGCGCCAACGGGGCCAACAGCAACTTCGGCGGCCAGCTCGACGGCATGGGTTGGTTGACCAAGAGCGGCACGGGATCGATGGTTCTTTCCGGCAACAACACGCTTACCGGCCAGACCTCAGTCAGCGCCGGCAGCCTGTGGGTAGACGGCTCGCTCGCCAGCACCAATGTGATGGTGTACAGCGGCGCTGCCCTGGGTGGAACCGGCAGCATCGCCGGCGACGTGACGCTCCAGAGCAACGCCACCCTGAACTTGACGGACGGCCACACCCTGTCGGTCGGCAGCATGGGGCTCGGCACCCAGTCGATCGTGAATGCCAGCCTGGGCGCCCCCGCCCTGGGCGGCGGCACTGCCTTGGTGAACGTGACCGGCAACCTGCAGCTGGGCGGCACGCTCAATATCAGCGACGCCGGCGGCTTCGGCACCGGCGTGTACCGCCTCATGAACTATGGCGGCAGCCTGACCAACAGCGGCATGCGCTTCGGCAACCTGCCCAGCAATGTGCAGGCGCCCGACCTGACGCTGCAGACCTCCGTCGCCAACCAAGTCAACCTGCTGGTCGCCGCGCCCAACGTCACCGTGCAGTTCTGGGACGGCTCGCAAACCGTCGGCAACGGCGCGATCGAAGGCGGCAGCGGCACCTGGGACGGCGCCAACGCCAACTGGACCGGCGTCGACGGCAACGGGAACCGCTCCTGGGCCGGCAACTTCGCGGTGTTCCAGGGCGCCGCAGGGACGGTCACCGTCGCAGGCGCGCAAAGCACGACGGGCATGCAGTTCTTGACCGACGGCTATGTCCTGGAGCCCGGCTCGCTGGGATCGCTCAACCTGGTCAACGGCGGCTCGGGCTACGCCTTCGTGCGCGTCGATCCCGGCGTGACCGCGACCATCAACGCCCCGCTCGTTGGCAGCGGCACGCTGGCCAAGGTCGACCCCGGCACCCTGGTGCTCAACGCGTCCAACGGCTATACCGGCGGCACGGCGCTCAACGGCGGCACGCTGGTGCTGGGCAACGACAAGGCCTTGGGCAACGGCCTGCTGACCGCTGCCAACGGCACCACGCTGGACAGCAACACGGCAGTCACCGTGCGCAACAAGGTCGCGCTGAACGGCGCGCTGACGATCGCCGGTTCCAACACCATGGAGCTGAACGGCACCGTCGGCGGCGCGGGCGGCCTGATCAAGAACGGCGCGGCCAACCTGACCCTCAGCGGCGTCAACAGCTACGTCGGCGGCACCCTTCTGAACGCGGGCGGCCTGATCGTCGGCAACGGCGCCGCGCTCGGTTCCGGCACGCTGACGGTAGGCGGCGCGGCCACGCTGGACAACACCCAGGCGCTGGCGCTGGCGAACAACATCGCCCTGAACGCCGGCCTCACGGTGCAAGGCAGCCAGGACCTGACGCTCAACGGCAACATCTCGGGCGCGGGCAGCCTGACCAAGAACGGCGCCAGCACGCTGACGCTCAACGGCGCCAACAGCTACACCGGCGGCACCTACGTCAACAGCGGCACGGTCGCGTTGGGCGCGGGCAGCAGCCTCGCCGCCACCGGCGTCGTGACCGTCGCCAACGGCGCGACCTTCGACCTGTCGGCAGGCCAAGGCGCCCAGGTGTTCGGCACCCTCGCGGGCGCCGGCAACATCAAGATGGGAACCAACACCCTGCTGGCGGGCGGTTCGGCCGACGGCATCTTCGCCGGTTCGGTCATCGGCACCGGCACCCTGGTCAAGCAGGGCTCGGGCACGCAGACCCTGACCGGCGTAAACAGCTATACCGGCGGCACGCTGGTCGCGGGCGGCACCTTGCGCGCAGGCTCCGCGACGGCATTGGTCCAAGGCACCGGCTATCAGGTATTGACGGGCGCCGTGCTGGACCTCAACGGCAACTCGCTGCTGGCCAGCAGCCTGAGCGGCGGCGGCACCGTGGCGCTGGGCGGCGGGCGCTTGACCGCCGACATCGCGGCGGGCAGCGCGTCCACCTACATGGGCATCTTCGTGGGCGGCGGCGACCTGGTCAAAACCGGCGCTGGCGCACTCGCGCTGACCGGCGGCAGCACCTTCACGGGCGGCGTGCAGCTCAAGCAAGGCAGCATCGCCCTGGGCCATGCGCAAGGCCTGGGTACGGGCACGCTGGCCATGGACGACGGCACCGTCATTAGCCTGATCGCCAACGGCATGACCATCGCCAACGACCTGGCCATGACGGGCACCAACGACCCGGTCATCGACACCGGCGCCAACACGGCCACCTGGGCCGGCGCCATCACCGGCGGCGGCTTCCTCACCAAGCAGGGAACCGGCGTCCTGACGCTGACCAGCGCAGGCAACAGCTACACCGGCGCGACCGATGTCGCGCAAGGCACGCTCAAGGCCGGCGCGGCAAACACCTTCAGCAGCGCCTCTGCCCACACCGTGGCCAGCGGCGCGGTGCTGGACCTGGCAGGCTACAGCCAGACCGTGGCCAGCCTGAACAACAGCGGCGCGGTCAATCTCAGCGGCGCCACGCCGGGGGCCGTGCTCAAGGTCACCGGCCCCTATGTCGGCAACAACGGCAAGTTGGGCGTTTCCACCGCGCTGGGCGCGGACGGCAGCGCCACCGACAAGCTGCTGTTGAGCGGCCCCAGCGCCATCGCCAGCGGCAGCACCACGGTGCAGATCACCAATGCCGGCGGCCTGGGCGCACAGACAGGCAGCCAGGGCATCCAGGTCATCGCCACCGAAAACGGCGCCAGTCTGCAACCCGGCAGCTTCACCCTCGCGGGCAACCATGTCGACGCCGGCGCCTATGAGTACCGCCTGACCCAGACGACGCAGGGAGCCGCGCTGCACTCGACCAACACGCAGAACCCCGGCCCCGGCGTCACGCCGGCGCCCGCCTACCGCGAAGAAGTGCCGCTGCTGTCCTCCCTGCCCGCGCAACTGCGCCAGGCGGACATGGCGATGCTCGGCGACATGCGCAAGCGCATGGGCGACGACGCCGCTCAAGGCGCCATCGATCAGGACCCGAACCACCGCGCCTGGGCCCGGGTGCTGCGCACGGCGCCGACCATCACGCAGCAAGGCACGGTCAATCCCGAGAGCAGCGGCCACCTGACCGGCTTCCAGGCAGGCGTGGACGTGTACGCCGACCGCAACCTCAAGGCCGGCCTGTACGTGGGCCAGCTGGACGGCGACATGGGCGTGCGCGGCTTCTCCAGCGGCATGGAGCGCAAGTACGCGGGCTACAACAACCTGCGCGGCCGCTACGTCGGCCTGTACGGCACCTGGCAGCATGACTCCGGCCTGTACGCCGACGCCGTGATCCAGGGCGCCGACTACCGCAGCAGCCTGCGCACGGCCGACACCGGCGCTGGCGCCACCACCAAGGGCCACGGCTGGCTGGCCTCGCTGGAAGTGGGCAAGCCCTTCGACCTGGGCGGCAGCTGGCAGTTGGAACCGCAAGCGCAAATCATCTACCGCAAGCTCAACCTGGACGACACCACGCTGAGCCTGGCCAAGGTGAAGAACGATGCGGACGATGACTGGACCCTGCGTCTGGGCGCCCGCGTCAAGGGCAGCTACAGCATTGGCGGCACCGTGCTGCAGCCCTTTGCCCGCGTCAATCTGTACAAGGCCAGCAACACCACCGACGTGGCCAGCTTCAGCGCTCCAGCCGGCACCACCGACATCCGCGCCAAGGGCGGCTACACGTCGACCGAGTTCGCGGTGGGCGCCATGCTGCAGCTGACCAAGAACACCAGCCTCTACGGCGACGTGGGCAAGCTCTGGGCCAACAGCGGCGACAGCCGCGTCAAGACCGGCGCGCAGGGCTCTGTCGGGTTGAAGGTGCTCTGGTAAGCCTCGTGACCTGGGCCGGGCAGCCGGTCCCTGGCATGCCCAAGCCCGCAGCGGTCCGTCCGCTGCGGGCTTTGTTTAGGCTGGGTCCCAGGGTGGCGGCATGCCGCTACCGCGCCAGGACCTCCTGAGCAATCACCACACCCGGAACACCCGCCCCGTCTGCGCGCCTTCCACGCTGCGGCTGTAGGCCAGCGCGACGCGGCTGGCCGGCGCGGATTCGAAGCCCTGGAAGTACGGCCCGTAGGCATCCAGCGATTCCGTCAGGACCGTGGGGCTGACCGAATTGATGCGCACGCCCCGCAGTTCCACGGCGGCGCCGCGCACGAAACCGTCGATGGCGGCATTCACCGCGGACGCATTGGCGCCGTAGCGGATCGGTTCATCGGTCAGGATGCCGCTGGTGAGCGTGATGGAACCGCCTTCGTTGACGTAATGCTGGCCGATCAGCGCCAGATCCACCTGCCCCAGCAGCTTGTCGTGCAGGCCGATCTTGAACTGCTCCGCCGTCATTTCGGCCAGCGGTCCGAAGTGCAGGCTGCCGGTGGTGGAGACGATGGCGTCCACCTTCCCCACGCGCTCGAACAAGGCGCGGATGCTGTCGCTCCGGGTCACGTCGACCTGATGCTCGCCGCGCGTCTTGCCGACGGCAATGATGTCGTGGCGCTGGCCCAGCTCTTGGGCGACCGCGCGGCCGATGGTGCCGGTGGCGCCGATCAGGATGATTTTCATGGGAACTCCGATTCGTATGTTGTGGGGTGCGCCCGCGATATCGCCAGCGCTTGTACGCATTCTGGCCAAGGACGCATCCTGGAAAAATCCTAGAATGGTGGGTTCACTTCACACTCAGGGTGCGTAATCCATGGACCGCTTGCTCAGCATGGAAGTCTTTGTGGCGGTCGTTGAGCTGGGCAGCCTGACCGCGGCGGCGGCCCGCCACGAGATGTCGCCCGCCATGGCGGCCAAGCACATCAAGGGCCTGGAAGCGCGGCTGGGCCTGAGGCTGATGAACCGCACCACGCGCCGCCAGAGCCTGACGGAAGCGGGCCAGGCCTATTTCGCCCGCTGCAAGGTGATCCTGTCGGACATCCGCGATGCCGAACAAGGCGCCGAAGCCATGCGCGCGGCGCCGCGCGGCCATCTGCGCATCACCTCCACCGTGACCTTCGGGTCGTTCGCGCTGGCCCCCGCCATCGCCGACTACCTGTCCGAGTACCCCGACGTCAGCGTGGACCTGGCCTTGAGCGACGCCGTCGAAGACGTGGTGGCCTCGCGCTACGACCTGGCGGTGCGCATCGGCGAACCCGCCGATTCCAGCCTGGTCGCGCGCAAGATCGGACGCTACCAGATGATCATCTGCGCGGCGCCCGCCTATCTGGAACGCCACGGCACGCCCGAAACGGCAAGCGACCTGGCGCGCCATCAATGCCTGGACTTCTCCTACTGGAACCGCCGCACCGGCTGGCGCCTGAACGCGGAGAATGGCGGCGCGGCCTACCCTGCGGGCCGCTTCGTGTCGAACAACGGCCAGGCGCTCAGGCAGGCGGCGCTGGCCGGATTCGGCATCGTGCTGCAGCCGGAGCTGCTGCTGGCCGAAGACGTGCGCGCGGGCCGACTGGTCCCGATCCTTGAATCGGCCTGGCCCGTGGCCCGGCCGATCACGCTGCTCTATCCCAAGGACCGCAAGGCCCTGCCCAAGCTCACGACCTTCGTGGAATTCATGGTGAAGAGATTCACCCGCGCCGCGAAGTAAGCGCGGCGGGTGTCACGCAAGGTCCGCCGGACTCCGAACCCGGCTACCGACAGGCAGCGGCCTCGTCGAACAGCCAGTCGCGGAAGGCGGCCAATCGGGGCAGCTCCCGCTCCTGCGGCCGATAAACAACGTAGTAGGCCAACGCGGAGGGAACCGCCAACTGCGGAAACAGGCGCACCAGGCGGCCGGCGGCGAGATCATCATGCGCCATCACGCTGCGGGCCAGCGCCACGCCATGGCCATCGATAGCCGCCTGCAGCACCGCGGCGGAATTGTTGATCTTCATGCCTCGGGCCGTGGATACGCCTTGCACGCCGACTTTCTCCAGCCACATGGCCCAGGTCGGAAATCCCGTCTGCGCGTCCATCGACAGATCATGGATCAAGGTCTCGCCCGCCAGCTCGGCCGGACGCTTCACCGCCTTGCGCCGACGCAACAGTTCCGGGGAGCAGACCGGGTAGACCTCTTCGTCCATCAGCTTTTCCGCCGCCAGGCCGGGCCAGACGCCAGCGCCATAGCGCACACCGATATCGATCTGCTGGGCCGCGAAATCCACCGGCTTGAGGTTGGTGTCCAGGCGCACGTCGGTATCGGGCCAGGCGTGCTGGAAGCGCTCGATCCGGGGCAGCAGCCACTTGGCGGCGAACGCCGGACTCACGGCCACGGTGAGCATGCCGCTCAAGGAACCTTCCTTCAAGCGCTCCAGGCCGAGTGCCAGCTTGCCGAGCCCCGCCTGTATCTCCGGCAACGCGCGTTCAGCCGCCGCCGTCGGGACCAGCCGCGCCTTGCCGCTGGCGCCGCGATGGAACAGCGGCGCGCCCAGCCATTGCTCCAGCGCGCGCACGAGCTGGCCCACCGCGGCAGGCGTCACGTGCAGCTCGGCCGCGGCTGCCGAAAAGCTTTGATGGCGCGCGCTGGCCTCGAAGGTGCGCAGCGCGTTGAGGTGCGCAAGAGACTTCATGACGATAAAGTTTTTCTTTCTATTAGAGGTAGTTTATCTGGTTTGTCTGCTGCTGCCGATTGGCCAAGAATACGCTCTATCTCTAGCCTTTTCAGCACATGGCAGCCAAGGGCCAGACGTCATCCTGAAATAGCTTTTCTACCAATATCATGCTTATCAATGCCGATTTCTCACGCAACGTCGTCGTAACGCCGGAGCAGTACCAATGGATGCCGTCGCCGCAGCACGGCGTGGAACGCATGATGCTGGACCGCGTGGGCGGCGAACAGGCGCGCGCCACCAGCATCGTGCGCTACGAGCCGGACAGCCGTTTTCCACCGCACGCCCATCCCGGCGGCGAAGAAATACTGGTGTTGTCCGGCACTTTCTCCGACGCCAGCGGCGACTATCCGGCAGGCTGGTACCTGCGCAATCCGCCCGGTTCCGCCCATGCCCCTTCCAGCAGGAACGGCGCCACCATCTTCGTCAAATTGCGGCAGATGCCCGCGGATGAACAATCCATCGTGCGCATCGACACGCGCGATCCCGCTGCCTGGACGCGCGAGCGCGGCGGCGAAACCTGCCCGCTTTACTCCGCGTCCTATGAGCAGACTTGCCTGCGGCGCCTGCCCGCCCACGCACCGCTGCCACGGACCGCGGCCGCGGATGCGGAAATACTGGTGCTGGCCGGATCAATTGCCGATGGACAAGCCTCTTACCCGCAAGGCAGCTGGCTGCGCCTTGCCCGTGGCGCGCACGCCGCGCTCGCCGCTGGCGCCCAGGGCGCTACCGTCTATCTGAAGACCGTCCATCTGCCGGACCCGAACGGCGGGAGCCAGCCATGACGACACAAGTGGACACCGTCATCGTCGGAGGGGGACTCTCCGGCCTGTACGCGTCCCTGCTGCTGCAACGGCATGGCGCCGGCAGCCATCTGCTGCTGGAAGCGCGCGACAGGCCCGGCGGCCGCATCCTGGGCGCAGGTTCCTACGATCTGGGCCCCACGTGGTTCTGGCCTGCGATCCAGCCCGGGCTTGGCGCCATCGTCCGCGATTTCGGCTTGTCTATCATCCCGCAACACGAAGCGGGTTCCATGATGGTCGAGCGTTCAGGAACGCCGGTGCGCATGCATGGCTACCCCAGCCATCCGGCGTCCATGCGGCTGGCGGCCGGCATGAGCGGCCTGATCGATGCCCTGCGCGCACGCCTGGATCCGGCGCGCATCAAGCTGGGCCAGACCGTGACCCGGCTGCGTGCGACCGGCCCCGCCATCGAAGTGCACGCGCGGGACAGCGAGGGACGGCCCAGCGTCTTTCAGGCCTCGCGAGTGCTGCTGGCCGTGCCTCCGCGCCTGGCGCAATCCCGTATCGATTTCGACCCTCCGCTGCCGAGCGCGCTGGCAACGCAATGGCGCGGCACGCCGACCTGGATGGCTCCCCATGCGAAGTACCTCGCCGTCTACGGCTCGGCATTCTGGCGCGAGCAAGGCATGTCTGGCGCGGCCCGCAGCAGCCGCGGGCCTCTGGCCGAGGTCCACGACGCGAGCACCCCGCAAGGTCCTGCCCTGTTCGGATTCGTAGACGTGCCCGCGGCGGCGCGCCGTTCCGTCGGCCAGGACGTGCTGATGGCCCACAGCCGCGCGCAGCTCGCCCGGCTGTTCGGCCCCCAGGCGCTCAAGCCCGAGCGGGAGTTCTACAAGGACTGGTCGCAAGACCCCGACACCTCCACGGCGGCGGACTGCATGGATGGCGGCGCGCACCCGGCCGCACCCGCGGTTGCGGCCGAGACTGGCGTATGGGCGGGCCGCCTGGCCGGGATAGCCAGCGAATGGTCCGCCGCATTCCCCGGCTATCTGGCTGGCGCCATCGATGCCGCGGACGCCGGCGTGAAGTGGCTGCTGGACCGCGCTGCACCCGCCCCCAACGCGGTCCCGCCCGGAGTCCCCGCCCGATGACGCGCGTCCCTTCCACCTATCGCGCCATTCGGACCACCGCGCCCGGCCGGCTCGAATTCGTTGAATTGCCCACGCCCGAACCCGGCCTCGGAGAAGTACTGCTGCGTGTCGAAGCCTGCGGCGTCTGTGGCGCCGACGCGGCCGATATCGACAATCCGGCGCTGCAACGGCCGCGCATCCCCGGCCACGAAGCCGTCGGGCGCGTCGCCGCGCTCGGCGCGGGCGTCGACGCCCACTGGAACATCGGCCGACGCGTCGGCGTGGGACGCCTGGGCGGTCATTGCAGTACCTGCGCGCAATGCCGCCAAGGCCTCTTCAATCTCTGCACGAATCAACCGGTAGTCGGCGTCACCCAGGACGGCGGCTATGCCGAACTGATGCTGGCCCGGACGACCGGACTGGTTGCCATACCCGACGAGCTCGACGCCATACAAGCCGCCCCGATACTCTGCGCCGGCATCGCCACCTTCAACGCGCTCAGGAAATGCGGGGCGCAGGCCGGCGATCTCGTCGCCGTGCTGGGCATAGGCGGCCTGGGCCACATGGCGCTGCAATACGCCCGCCGCATGGGCATGAAGGTTGTAGCCATCGGCCGGGGCTGCGACATAGCCGCTGACGCCTTGCGCCTGGGCGCCCATGTCTACATCGACAGCAACGGGGAAGACGCCGCGCAACGGCTCCTCGGCATGGGCGGCGCACAAGCGCTGATCGCCACCATCACCGACACGCAGGCCGTGTCCGAGGCCATGCGCGGACTGGCTCCGCAAGGCCGCACGATGTTGCTGGGCGTGGGCCGCGTCCCGCTGGCGGTGCCTCCGGGCTTTCTGGTGGGCGGCGAGCGGACCGTTGCCGGGTCCATGACCGGCACGCCCTGGGAAACTGAAAAAGCGCTGAACTTCAGCGTACTTGCAGAGGCGCTGCCCATGGTCGAGACTCTACCCCTGGAACGCGCAGCCGACGCCTTGCTGCGCCTGAAGTCCGGCGATGCGAAGTTCCGCGTGGTCCTGACCATGGACGCCGCGCGGGAACGACGCCGCACATGGCAAACCGCTACCCATACCAACTAAAACCGCAATCCTCGAGGAGACCCACTTGTCCGCATCAACCCCGGCGCCATCGGCCGCGCCCAGCGCTGAACTCTCGCCCCAGGCGCAGCGCGGCAACATCGCCCGGCTGACGATCGCCCAGGCGCTGGCAGGCGCCAACGCCGTCGTGGTCTACGCCACCGGCGCCATCGTCGGCGACATGCTGGCGCCGGACAAGGCGCTGGCGACCCTGCCCATTTCCCTCTTCGTGGTCGGCATGGCCGCCTGCATCCTGCCCATGGGCGCCATCGCGCGGCGTTACGGCCGCCGGGCCGCCTTTCTCGCTGGCACGGCCTGCGGCGTGCTCGTGGGTCTGCTGGCCGCCGCCGCCATCGTGCTGAGCTCGTTCTGGCTGTTCTGCCTGGGTACCTTCTTCGGCGGCGCGTACGCCGCCGTCGTGCTGTCGTTCCGCTTCGCGGCGGCCGACGGCGTGTCTCCCGCCCGGCGCGCCCGCGCCCTGTCCTTCGTGATGGGCGGCGGCGTGCTGGCCGGCGTGGTCGGCCCGCAACTGGTCACATATACGATGTACCTGTGGCCGGTCCACATGTTCGCGGCGACCTATCTTGTGCAGGCCGCGGTCGCGGCGATCTCGGCCCTGGTCCTGCTGGGCGTGCACCTGCCCATGCCCAGCGCGGCCGAAGTCGCGGGCGGACGGCCGCTGGGCTTGATCGCGCGCCAGCCGCGCTTCATCACGGCCGTGGTCTGCGGCGCCGTCTCCTACTTGCTGATGAATTTCCTGATGACCGCCGCGCCGCTGGCCATGCATCTTTGCGGCCATTCGCAGGAAAGCGCCAACCTGGGCCTGCAATGGCACGTCATCGCCATGTACGGCCCCAGCTTCTTCACCGGACGCCTCATCACGCGTTTCGGCGCCGGACGCATCGTCACGGCGGGCCTGGCGCTGACCGGCCTGTCCGCGGCCATCGGCCTCACGGGGATCGACGTGGCGCATTTCTGGGTCACGTTGATCCTGCTGGGCCTGGGCTGGAACTTCGGCTTCGTGGGCGCGTCGGCGCTGGTGCTGGAATGCCATCGGCCCGAGGAAAGGACCCGGGTGCAGTCGCTCAATGACTTCATCATCTTCGGCACCATGGCGGTCGGCTCCTTTGCATCGGGCGGCCTGCTGGCCGCGTACGACTGGGCCACGGTGCTGTGGGTGTCATTCATTCCCCTGGCGATTGCGGCGGTCGCGCTGCTGGCCGGGTCCGCCAGGAGCCGCCAACAGGCTTGACCCTCACGCAACGTCATGTCCCAGAGTTCGTTCCGCGCCATCAACAGGAGGAATGCCGTGCAACTGAAAGTAGGAGAACTGGCCAAGCGCAGCGGACTGACCGTCCGCACGCTGCACCACTATCACGCGATCGGGCTGCTCACGCCTTCGGCGCGCGCCGACAACGGCTATCGGCTGTATGGCCGCGACGACATTGCCCGGCTGCATCAGATCCAGGCGCTGCGCCGCTTCGGATTGCCGCTGGCTGAAATCGGCGCTTATCTGGACCAGCCCGACACTCCCATGGACGAGATCATCGCCAGGCAGATCGCGATGCTCGACCGCCAGATCCAGCAAGCCTCCCGGCTGCGCGAGCGTCTCGCCCAGCTGCAGGGCCAGTTGGCGCAAGGCAAGGAGCCAGAGCTGGCCGATTGGCTCACCACTCTGGAACTCATGACCATGTACGACAAGTATTTTTCCCCCGATGAACTGGCCCGCCTGCCCATGTACCGCAGCAGCCAGGATGGCGACGCGGACTGGCTCGCGCTGATCAAGGAGGTGCAGGCGCAGATCGATGCCGGCGCCGCACCCGAAGAGGCGCGACCGCGCGAATTGGCGTTGCGCTGGATGACCTTGCTGCTGCGCGACACCAATCGCGACCCGCGCCTGCTGGTCAAGCTGAACCGGATGCACGAACGGGAGCCCGCGATGCAGGCGCACATGGGCGTCTCGCCGGCCTTGCGCGACTACGTGCTGCAGGCCTTCTCGGAAAGCAAGCTGCGGATCTACGAGAAGTACCTCACCGCGGACGAGGCGCGCTACATGCGTGAGCATTACGGCGACCGCATCGGCGAATGGCCCGAGCTGATGGCCGACGTGCGCGACGCGCTCGACGCGGGCGCGGCGCCGGACTCGGCCACGGCGCTGGCGCTGGCCCGGCGCTGGCTGGACCTGTTCCGCAGCTATGCCGGCAACGACCCCGCCACCCAGGCGAAATTCCGCCAGGCGCTGATGAACGAGCCCGAACTCACCGCCGGCACCTGGACCGATGACGCCACCCTGTCGTTCATGCGGCAGGCGATGGGCGCGCTGGCGGCGGCGCGCTAGGCCCGGTCCGGCAGGCCCCGTCACCGCCGGGCCTGCCCATTTGCTAGACTGACCGGCCCTGTCCCTCTCCTGCCCCAACATGTCCCAGGAAGTCCGCCCCGACCCCAGCGCCGACGATATCGCCAAGGAAATCTCGGCGGCCATCGTCGCGCACAAGCTGCCGCCGGGCACACGGCTGCGCGAAGAGGCGCTGGCGGGGGTGTATCAGGTCAGCCGGACCAAGATCCGCGCCGCGTTGCTGATGCTATCCAAGGACAAGCTGATCAACATCGTGCCGGACAAGGGCGCCTTCGTGAGCAAGCCGGACGCGAACGAGGCGCGCGAGGTCTATGCCGTACGGCGTATCCTGGAAGCGGCGCTCGCGCGCGAGTTCGTGGCGCGGGCAACGGCGGCGGACTACCGCCGCATCGACGCGCACCTGGCCGCGGAGCGCCGCGCGCTGGAAGGCGGCGACGTGCAGGAACGCAACCGGTTGCTTGGGCATTTCCACATCCTGCTGGCCGAGGCCGTAGGAAATTCCGTGCTCACGGGGATGCTGCGCGAACTCTCGGCACGCAGCGCCGTCATCACCGTGCTGTACCAAAGCTCGCACGATGCCAGTTGCTCGTCGCAGGAACATCACGCCTTCATCGAGGCCGCCCGCGCGGGCGATGCCGACCGCGCCTGCGCGCTGATGGATGCGCATCTGGAACACGTACAGACGGCGCTGGATTTCAAGAACGGCGGCCGCAGCGGCGGCGATCTGGTCAGCGCGCTGCTCAGTTGAAACCGGGCCGGCCGTGCTACGGCTGCGCCTGCGTCCCCGCCAATAGCTGGCCCATGCGCTGCTGCAGCCAGAGTTCCGTCTCGCTCAGGCTGCCGCCCCTCAGCCACAGCGTGCGCACGGACAGCATGGGCAGGAACAGGTCCGCGCAACGCACGCTGACCAGCGCGTTGCTGAAGCCCTCGTATTCGCCGATATTCAGCGGCAGGATGGCCCAGCCCACGCCATTGGCCGCCATGGCCGCGATGTTGTAGCTGCTGTCGGCCCGCCAGACCGAGGGGCTCAGCACCACCTGGTCTACGCCGTCCATCTGCATGAGCAACTGCCTGTGCCGCGCCAGATCGTTGCGCCCGACCTCGGGCAACGCGGCCAGCGGATGGCCCTGGGCCACGAAGATGCCTTGCGCCACGTTGCCCAGATGGCGGTGGGCGAAGGCGCTGCCGGGATCGCCGCGATCGAACTGGAAGGCCAGGCTGGCGCGGCCCTGCTCCACGTATTCGGCGACCTCCGTCGCGGTGCCGTTGAGCTGGGTCAGCTCCAGCGCCGGATAGCGTTCGGCCAGTTCCTTCAGCAACTGGTCGGCCACCAGATAAGGCAGGCCTTCGTCCAGCGCAAGGCCCAGGCGCGCTTCGCGCCCGGCGGCGAACGACAAGGCGCGCTGCTCCAAGGCGCCCGCTTGCCGCAGCAGCTCCTGGGCCTCCTGCAGCATGACTTCCCCGGTAGCCATCAGCGTGGCGTTGCGCCGCGACCGGTCGAACAGCTCCACGCCCAGATCCGTTTCCAGCAGGCCCACCGAGGTGCTGATCGCCGATTGCGCCTTGCCCAGGCGCCGCGCGGCCGCCGAGAACGATCCCGATTCCGCGGCGGCGACGAAATGGCGCAGCTGGTCCAGTGTCCATTGCATATCCCAGCCCTCCTTTATCCATCCATTTTATAGATGGTTTCCAACTTTTTTATGGCAAATAGAAGATGGATAATGGCGCGCTCTGGAACCCGGCCATCCCGGCCCCGCCCGTATCCTCGGCGCGGCAGGCGTTTCAGTTTCAGGAGTAGAACCATGCAGCGGACTGAACCGAACGCTGTCGCCACGGCCGCGCCCGGCCGCTGGCTGGTGCTGGCCATCGTGTCCAGCGCCTTGCTGTTGATCGTGGTCGACATGACCGTCCTCTATACCGCCCTGCCCCGGCTCACGCATGAGCTGAACGTCAATGCGTCGGAAAAGCTGTGGATCGTGAACATCTACGCGCTGGTCGTGTCCGGCCTGCTGCTGGGCATGGGTACGCTGGGCGACCGCCTCGGTCACAAGCGCCTGTTCATGGCGGGGCTGATCGTGTTCGGCGCGGCGTCCCTGTGCGCGGCCTACTCGCCAGGCGCGGCCACGTTGATCGCGGCGCGCGCGCTGCTGGCCGTGGGCGCCGCCATGATGATGCCGGCCACGCTGTCCATCCTGCGCCTGACCTTCGCCGACGAGCGCGAACGCGCCATCGCCATCGGCGTATGGGCCTCGGTGGCCTCGGGCGGCGCCGCGGTCGGTCCGGTGGTGGGCGGCGTGCTGCTGGAGCATTTCTGGTGGGGGTCCGTATTCCTCATCAACGTGCCCATCGTGCTGCTGGCGCTGCCGCTGGCCTGGCGCCTGATCCCGGCCAGCCGTCCGGACGCCTCGCGCCCCTGGGATCTGCTGGGCTCGCTGCAGGTCATGGCCGGCTTGATCCTGTGCGCCTACGCGCTGAAGGAACTGGGCAAGACCGCCCCTTCCTGGCGCGATGCCGGCCTGGCCTGCGCCGCGGGCGCGGCCATGCTCGCCGTATTCGTGCGGCGCCAGCGCGCGCGGCCCTATCCGCTGATCGACTTCGCCATCTTCCGCAACCTCAGCTTCAGTTCGGCGGTGGCGGCCGCGCTGTTCGCCGCCGCCGCTCTGCTGGGCATGGAGCTGGTGTTCAGCCAGCGGCTGCAGCTGGTCATGGGCATGTCGCCGCTCGAAGCCGCGCTCTTCATCCTGCCGCTGTCGCTGGCCGCTTTCATCGCGGGTCCTCTGGCGGGCTGGCTGCTGGGCCGCGTCAACAGCGCCACGATGCTGTTCCTGTCGCTGCTGGTCTCGGGCCTGGGCATGACCGGCTATCTGCTGAGCTATGACGCGGCGCTGCTGCCGCAGATGGTCAGCCTGTGCGTGCTGGGCGCGGGCATAGGCGCCACCATGACGGCGGCGTCCAGCACCATCATGCAGAGCGCCACCCCGGAGCGCGCCGGCATGGCGGCCTCGATCGAAGAGGTCTCGTACGAGCTGGGCGGCGCGCTGGGCGTCACCCTGATGGGATCGATCCTGTCCGGGGTCTATGCGCACACGCTGGCCGTGCCGGCGGGCCTGCCCCAGTCCGACCTGGCGCGCGACAGTCTGGACCAGGCCCTGATCGTGGCGGACGGACTGTCGTCGGACCTGGGCATGGCCTTGACGCGCCTGGCCAAGACCGCCTTCGACACCGGCTATGCCGCGGTCATCGCCACCGCGGCGCTGATGCTGCTGGTCACGGCGGGATTCGTGCTGTTCAACCGGCGGCGCATGGCGGCCTGAAACCGGCCGGCCATGCCGGCCCCGGCTCAGCAGTTGCGGAAGGCGTGGTCCATGTCCGCGATCAGGTCTTCCTCGTGCTCCAGTCCGATCGACACACGCACCAGCCCCTCGGACACGCCGGCCGCCTCGCGCTCGGCCGCCGGCACGCCGGAATGCGTGGTGGACGCCGGATGGCAGATCAGCGATTCGGTGCCGCCCAGGCTGACGGCCGACTTGAAGAGGTGCAGCGCATTGATGAAGCGAAAGGCCTTGGCGCGCCCGCCCTCCAGCACGAAGGCGAAGGTCGAGCCGGGCCCGGTGCACTGGCGCTTGTAGACGTCCTGGTAGGCCCGGTCGGCAATCATTTCCGGATGGAAGATCTGCACTTTTTCATGCGGATTGCCGGACAGCCATTGGGCCACCTTGGTCGCCGTGCGCGCGGCCTGCTTCATGCGCAGCACCACGGTTTCCATCGAGCGCGTGATCATCCAGCAGGAATGCGGGTCCAGCTGCGAACCGAAGGCGCTGCGGATGGCGCGCACCTTCTTGATCAGCGCCTTGCTGCCGGTGACGGCCCCCGCAACCAGGTCGCTGTGGCCGCCCACGTACTTGGTCAGCGAATACACGCACAGATCCACGCCATGCTCGGCCGGCTTCTGGAAGATCGGGCCCAGCAGCGTGTTGTCGCACACCGACACGGGACGATAGCCGTGCCGCGTTTCGAAGGCGTCCAGCTCATTCTTCATGGCTTCGAAATCGATCAGCGCATTGGTCGGATTGGCGGGCGTTTCAACAAAAAACAGCCGCACCGGCCCCTGGGCCGCCGCGGCCTCCAGCGCGGTGCGCATGCTCTTGGCCGACAGGCCGTCTTCGACCGCATGCGAGCCTATGCCCCACTCCGGGAAGATCTTGGAGATCAAGGTCTCGGTGCCGCCATACAGCGGCACGGACTGCACCAGTTGATCGCCCGGCCGCAAAAAGGCCAGGAACACCGCGCTGATCGCCGACATGCCGCTGGAAGTCACCGCGGCATCTTCCGAGCCATCCAGCAGCGCCAGGCGGTCTTCGACGATTTCCAGATTGGGATGGTTGAAGCGGCTGTACACCAGCCCCGCCGACTCCCCCTGCGGCAAGGGCTTGCGGCCTGAAACCAGGTCGAAGAACGCCGCGCCGTCCTCGGCCGAGCGGAACGCGAAGGTGGACGTCAGGAACACCGGCGGCTTGACCGCGCCCTCCGACAGGAAGGGGTCGAAGCCGTAGGACATCATCTGGGTTTCGGCATGCAGCGGGCGGCCGAAAATGTCCTTCTTGTGATAGCTGGAGTAACTCATGCTGTGCCTCTCTGTCTGGTTTCCGGATGCCCGGCCGGGCCGCCGGGCAGACGCGTCACGCATGCGGAAACGATAGCGCTGTCGGCCCCGGACTGCATGGAAGAATGACGGTGGCCGGCCGCAAGGGCCTTTCCACCTGCATCGTCCGGCAGGGACAGTGAGAAACAATATTTCTCTTCACCAGGATTTCATGAAAGACGCTGCCGGGTTACATCGACTTGGCGCAATCGCTTGGAAAATCATGAGATCCCGCGGAAGATGGCTGGCGCAGCCTGCCCGCGGCCGCGCCCCTACATCACGCCGGGAACGACGCGGTTGCGGCCCTGCCGCTTGGCTTGATAGAGGCCGCGGTCGGCCACCTGGATCAGGTCGGTGCAAGGCTGGTCGCCCTGAGGCACCGCCGTGGCCGTGCCTATGCTGACCGTCAGCCAGGGGCCATCACCCGTGTCCTTCTGCGGAATCTGCATGGCCTCGACGGCGCGGCGCAGCTTCTCGGCGGCCAGCCGCGCGCTGCCGGCCGGCGTGCCCGGCAGCACCAGCGCGAACTCTTCGCCGCCGAATCGCGCCGCCAGGTCGGTGGACCGGTCGCAGCTGGCGAAGATGGTGTTGGCCACCCGCTTGAGCGCCTCGTCGCCAGCGATGTGGCCATAGGTGTCGTTGTAGGCCTTGAAGTGGTCCACGTCGATCATGAGCATGCTGATTTCGCGGCCGTCGCGGCGCGCGCGCTGCCATTCCGCATTCAGGTACTCGTCGAAATAACGGCGGTTGCCCAGGCCCGTCAGGCCGTCGGAATTGGTCAGCCGGCGCAGCTCCATATTGCTTTCCAGCAGTTGCTGCTGGCTCTGGCGCAAGGCCTGGTAGGCCTCGTCGCGCTGCACCAGCGCCAGATACGAGCGCGAGTGATAGCGGATGCGCGCCACCAGTTCAATGGAGTCGGGCAGCTTGACCAGGTAGTCGTTGGCGCCGGCGGCAAAGGCCGCGCTCTTGATCGCCGGATCTTCCTTGGTGGACAACACGATGATGGGGATGTCGCGCGTCACCGGATGGCCACGGTACTCCTGCACCAGGCTCAGTCCGTCCACGCCCGGCAGCACCAGGTCCTGCAGGATGACGGTGGGCCGGGTCTGGATCGCCACGGTCAGCGCTTTTTCCGGGTCCGAGCAATAGTGGAAGTCGATGTTGCCCTCCGTGGCCAGGGCCCGTCTGATGGCCTCGCCGACCATCACCTGGTCGTCGACGAGCAACACCATGGCCGCATGCGAATTCAGGTTCGCCGAAGCCGAGCTGTCAATGGGAGGTTGCATAGTGAGTCCTTGAATGCTGTCGTGGTCCGCGCGCTCAGGCAAAGGCCTGGATCACGCGGGGAGCGATTTGGTCCAATGGGCGGATTTCCACGGCCGCCTGCATGGCGGCCGCGGCCTTGGGCATGCCGTAGACGGCGCTGCTGGCCTGGTCCTGCGCAATCGTCAGGTAGCCGCGCTCGCGCAGCGCCTTCAGCCCGCGCGCGCCGTCCTGGCCCATGCCCGTCAGCAGCACGCCGACGGCCAGGCCGCGCCAGTGCTGCGCCACGCTATGGAAAAAAACGTCGATGGAAGGCCGGTACAGGCTTTCCTTGGGGGTTTCGGTGTAACGCAGCGTACCGTCGGCCAGCATGTGCAGGTGATCGCCCGTGCCAGCCAGCAGTATCTGGCCGGGCTCGGGCCATTCGCCCTCGCGCACCAGCCTGACGGGCAGCGGCGCCTGTTCATTGAGCCAGTCCGCCATGCCCGCGGCAAACGAGGCGTCCACGTGCTGTACCAGCACGATGCCGGCGGGGAACTCCGGCGGGATTCCCTTCAGCAGTTGCGCCAGCGCCGGCGGGCCGCCAGCCGACGCGCCAATGACCAGGAGCCGCTTGGCGTCCGCCAGCTGCATGGGCCGTGCGACCGGCGTCAGCGCGGGCCGCTTGCCGTAGCGGCCGATCAGCCAGCCCACGTTGCGGATCTTGCGCAGCAGCGGCGCCGCCGCCATGCGCATGTCGCCGCTGCCGATCACTGGCGTGTCCGCCGCGTCCAGCGCCCCGTGGCCCATGGCGTCGAACACGCGCGAGGTATGGCGCGCCACGTCGGCGGTCACCACCACGATCGCGCAGGGCGTTTCGGCCATGATGCGGCGCGTGGCTTCGACGCCGTCCATGATGGGCATGATGAGGTCCATCAGCACCACGTCCGGCCGGTCGCGGGCGCACAGGTCCACGGCCTCCTGGCCGTTGGTCGCGACCCAGGCGAGGTCCAGCCCCGGCTCCAGCGCGATCGCGCGCCGCAGCACTTCCACTGCCATCGGCATGTCGTTGACGATTCCGACTCTCACGTGCGCGCCTTTCCGATCAGGTCTTCCACCGCGTCGAGCAGCGCGTCGTCATGGAAGCTGCCCTTGGCCAGATAATAGTCGGCGCCGGCGTCCAGCCCGCGCCTCCTGTCTTCTTCCCTGTCCTTGTACGACACCACCATCACCGGCAGGCCCTGCAGCTTGGGATCGGCCTTGATGCGCGACACCAGTTCGATGCCGTCCATGCGCGGCATGTCCACGTCGGTCACCACCAGGTCGAATGCCTCGCTGCGCAACATGTTCCAGCCGTCCATGCCGTCCACGGCCACGGCCACGTCGAAGCCGCGGTTCAGCAGCAGCTTGCGTTCCAGCTCCCGCACCGTGAGCGAGTCGTCCACCACCAGCACGCGCTTGCGCCGCCGCGCCTGTTCGGCCGCGCCCGCGCCGTCCACCCGGCTCAGCTGTCCGCCTTCCACCAGCTTCTGCACCGACACAAGCATGTCTTCCACGTCCAGGATCAATAGCGGCGTACCGTCGTCCATCAGGGCGCCCGCCATCACGTCCTGCACCTTGCCCAGGCGCGGGTCCAGGGGCTGCACCACCAGCGTGCGTTCGCCCACGTAGCGGTCCACGGCCACGCCGTAAAGCCGGTCGTGGTCGCCCACCAGCACCACGCACACCGTTTCGGCGGCCGGCGCGGCGCCGCCCGTGCGCAGGATCTGGCGCGCGGAAACCAGCCCGATCTGGCGGTCCATGAAACGGAAATGCTGATGCCCTTCGAGCTGTTCGATGTCTTCGGCGCGCACTTGCAGCGCGTGGTTGACGTAGGCCAGCGGGAAAGCGTAGATCTCTTCCTGCACCTTGACCAGCAGGCTGCGCACCACCGACAGCGACAAGGGCATCTCCAGCATGAAACGGGTGCCCTGCCCCGTCACTTGCTGGATGCGCACCGCGCCGCGCAACTGGCGCACCATGGTCTGCACCACGTCCAGCCCCACGCCGCGCCCCGAGATCTCCGTGACTTCGCCGCGCGTGCTGAAACCCGACAGGAACAGGAACTCCAGCAGCTCGGCCTCGGTCAGCCTGGCCGCGGTTTCCGCGCTGGCCAGCTTGCGCTGCACCACTTCCACGCGCAGCCGGTCCAAGGAAATGCCGGCGCCGTCGTCGCTCAGCTCGATCAGCAGCATGCCGGCCGCATGGCGCGCCGACAGCCTGATCCGGCCTTCGGCCGGCTTGCCCGCGGCCAGCCGGTCCTGCGGCATCTCGATGCCGTGGTCCACTGCGTTGCGCAGCAGGTGCATCAGCGGCGCATCCAGCTTTTCCAGGATGTCGCGATCCACCTGGGTGGATTCGCCTTCGATCTCCAGCCGCACCTGCTTGCCCAGCGCGCGGCCTACATCGCGGACCATGCGCGCCATCCCGCCCACCCCGTCGCCGAACGGCCGCATGCGGCAGGCCAACGCGGTGTCGTACAGACGCTGGGCCAGGTGGCCCATGCGCCAGCCGAATTCGTCGACCTCGCTGGTGCGCTGCGACAGCTCCTGCTGGCATTGCTGGACGATGCGCAAGGCATCGTCCAGCGCGGCTTGCGCCTGCGCGTCCAGCGCCTGGCCAGCCAGGGCCGCGCGCACGCCATCCAGCGCCTGGACCGCGCCCGCCTGCATGCGCTTCAGACGCAGCATGGACGCGCCGAAGGGCGCGATCCAGTGCGACTCCACCAGGGTTTCGCTGGACAGGCCCAGCAATTTATTGAGGGTGTCGGCCGTCACGCGCAGCACGCGTTCGCCCTCGCCCAATCCCGCGTCCGAGCTGCGCCGTTGCGGCGCGGTGGCGGGCGGCTCATCCAGGACCGGAATCGGCGGCAGGAAATCCGCGGGCTTGGGGAGCGGCGCGGCAGCCGGCGCTGCCGGCAGCGCATGCGGCGCATTGCTCAGCCGCGCCACCAGTTCGTCGATCTCGCTGCCCAGCTCCGCGCCCGGCGTGGCCACGCGCTGCAACAGGTCCGCGCCCATCAACAGGGCGTCGATGTCCGCGGCCTGCAGCCGCAGCCGGCCTTCGCGCGCCTCGACCAGGCAATCCTCCATGGCGTGCGCGATGCGCACCGCCGGATGCAGATCGACGATGCGGGCCGCGCCCTTGAGCGAATGCGCCGCGCGCATGCAGGCTTCCAGCTGCGGCGCGGACGTGGGGTCGTGTTCCAGCGCCAGCAGGCCCTTGTTCAACACCTGCACCTGGGTGCGGGTCTCCAGCTGGAACAATTCCAGAAGCGAGGCGTCGCGCATCTGTTCCGGATTCACGCCAGGCTCCGTTCCAAAGCTTGCATCAGCAAGGTCTCGTCCAACACGCCCACCGCGCGTCCGCCGCAGCGGGCCATGCCGCGCGAGTACTTGAGGCTTGCGCCCTCCACGGTCGCGGGCAGGGGCTCCAGCCCGTCCAGGTCCACGGCATGCATGCCTTCGACCTCATCCACCGGCACGACCACCGCGCGGCCCGCGCCGCCCAGGATCAGCATGCGCGCCGTGGCGGGCCGCTCGCGCGCGTCCTCGACCGCGGCCTCCAGGCCCAGCAGACGCGCCAGCGATACGCACACGGTAAGGGAGCCGCGCACGTTGGTCACCCCCAGCATCGCCGGGTCACGGCGGTGCGGCAGGCTCAGGATGCCGCGGCTGCCGGCGACTTCATCCAGCGCGCGGGTCGGCAGTCCCAGCCATTCGCGGTGCACGCGGAACACCAGCAGCGAAGACAGCCTGCCGCGCTCCTGCGGGGCCGCTTCGGCGCCCTGCTCTTCCATTTGCGGCGGCAGACGGTCAAGTATGCGCTTGGCCGCCGCCGCATAGACCGGACAGTTGCGGCAGTGCACGTGCTCGGCCAATTGCGCGCAACTCTTGTCGCCGCGGATGCCGATGCGGTTCCAGCAGTCGTCCACGTCGGACAGCGCGTGCATCATTTCATCCACGTCGCGCCTCCCCGCGCGCCGCGCGCGCCTGCAGGCGGCTGGCCGCTTCGTGATCGCCGTCCGACGCCACCAGCGCGGCCAGGTGCAGCAGGGCTTCGCGATGGGTCGGATCCAGGTAGAGCGCCTTGCGGTAGGCCGCTTGCGCCTGGCGCGCATCGCCTGCCGCGTCCTGCAGCAGGCCTTGCAGATACAGGGCCTCGGCGCTCGCGCCGTGGGCGCCTATGTGCGCCAGGCACTGCGTCATCGCGTCCTGCACCCGGCCCTGGTCGGCCAGGGTCGCGATATGGCGCAAGGAGGCCTGCGCGTCGGGCAACGCGGCCGAGGCGGCCACGGGCGCCGCGGGTATCGCCGGCATGGGCGCATGCGCCAAGGGCAGGCCCGGCTCCGGCGCCTGGGCCAACGGCCTCCTGGGCGGCATCCAGCTGTGCACGATGGGCCGCGCAGCCGCCGGCGCGGCAGGTTCCGCGGGCGGCGGCAGCGGCTTGGCCAGAAAGGCGAACGAACGCGCCATCGGCACCGCGGGCAGCCTGCGGCCCGTCAGCAAGGTGGTTTCGGCCGGGCCGACGAAAAGCACGCCATCCTCGCGCGTGAAGCTGCGCAGCACCTGCACCGCGCGGGCCTGCGTCGCCGCGTCGAAGTAGATGAGCAGGTTGCGGCAGAACACGAAGTCATAAGGCGCCACCCCGGCCAGCAGATCGGGATCGAACAGGTTGCCCGCCTGAAACCGCACCTGCGCCGCCACGTGGGCGGCCAGTTGGTGGCCGTCGGCGGTCTCGGAAAAATAACGGTCGCGATAGCCCAGGTCATCGCCGCGGAACGAATTGCGGCCGTACAGGCCGCGCCGCGCGAACTCGACCATGCGCACGCTGATGTCGAAGGCGTCGATCTGGAAGCGTTCGGCGGGCACGCCGGCGTCCAGCAGCGCCATGGCAATGGAGTAAGGCTCCTCGCCGCTGGAACAGGGCACGCTCAGCACGCGCAGCACACGGCCTTCGGCGCCCGCGGCGTACAGGCGCGCCCGCGCCAGCGCGGCCATGGCCGTCTGCGATTCGGGATAGCGAAAAAACCAGGTCTCCGGCACGATGACCGCTTCGATCAGCTGCTGCATCTCGGCGGGTGCAGCCTGCACCTGCCACAGATAGTCCTGTTCGTCGGCAATGCCGGCCATGCCCATTCTGCGCCGCACCGCGCGCTCCACGGCGGCCTTGCCGATGGAGCCGCTATCCAGGCCCATGCGCCGCTTGAGCAAGGCGCTGAACTCGTCGATCAGCATCATGGCCGCGCCTCGCGCGCCGCGCCAGCGGCATCGGCATGGGCGGGAAACAGCAGCGTCCGCACCGGGGCGGGCAGCAGGTCGCCCACGTTGACGGCCTGCACCATGCCGCCGGCATCGCCGAGCACCGCGCCCAGATAGCGCGCCTGCGGATTGTCCAGGCCGCCGGACTGGAACGCGGCGGGATCGTAGTGCACGGTTTCGGTCGCCTGCTCCAGGATCAGTCCCAGCAGATGCTCCGGCCCGCCTGCCTGCGCCTGATAGCGCACCAGGGCCAGCCGGGTGCTGGTCACGGCGGCGGCCGCTCCGCCCCCCGCCAGCGCGCTCATGTCGATGACGGGCACTGCCACGCCGCGGCGGTCCATCACGCCGGCCACCCACGCGGGCGCGCCCGGCACCTGCTTGAACTGGCGCAGGCCCAGCACCTCGGCAATGTCTCTTGCGTCCAGCGCATAGCGGTCGCCGCCGATGCGGAACAGCAGGTACAGCCGGCGTCCGGCCGCGGCAGAGGGAGCGTGCTGCGCCATGGCAACCATCACACCTTGAAGCGCGAAACGCCGCTGCGCAGGTCGTTGGCGACCAGCGTCAGTTCCTCGATCGCCAGCGTGGACTGGCGCAGCGATTCCACGGTCTGCTGGGCGGCGTCGCTCAGCTGCTGCAAGGCCTGGTTGATCTGTTCGGCGCCGGTGGCCTGCGCCTGCATGCCTTCGTTGACCATCTGCACGCGCGGCGCCAGCGTCTGCACCTGCTGGATGATCTGCGACAGCTGGTCGCCCACCTGTTGCATGTCGGCCATGCCGCGCCGCACTTCCTCGGAGAACTTGTCCATGCCCATGACGCCGGCCGACACCGAGGACTGGATCTCGCGCACCATCTGCTCGATGTCGTAGGTAGCGACGGCGGTCTGGTCCGCCAGCCGGCGGATCTCGGTCGCCACCACCACGAAGCCGCGGCCGTATTCGCCCGCCTTCTCGGCCTCGATCGCCGCGTTCAGCGACAGCAGGTTGGTCTGGTCCGCCACTTTCGTGATGGTAGTAACCACTTGTGTGATATTGCCGGCCTTCTCGTTCAGGATCGCCAGCTTGGCGTTGACCGAACCGGCCGCGCCGACCACGTTGCGCATGGTGTCTTCCATGCGCGCCAGGCCCACCTGGCCGCTGCCCGCCAGCGCCGCGGTCTGCTCGGCGGCGCCGGAGACTTCGGCCATGGTGCGGACCAGCTCGCGCGAGGTCGCGGAAATTTCGCGCGAGGTCACGCCGATCTCGGTGGTGGTGGCGGCGACTTCGGAAGCCGTCGCCTGCTGCTGCTTGGAGGTGGCCGCGATCTCGGTAACGGAGGTGGCCACCTGCACCGCGGAGCGCTGCGTCTTGCCGACCAGCCCGGTCAGCTCGTCCACCATGCCGTTGAAGCCGGTTTCGATGGCGTTGAATTCGTCCTTGCGCGCCAGCGTCAGGCGCCGCGTCAAATCGCCGCCGCCGGTGGCCTCCAGCGTCTTGACGATGGCGCGCATGGGATTGGCGATGGCGCGCATCAGCAGGATGCCGCAGATGATGGCGGCCACGATCGCCAGGCCCAGCGACAGCAGCATGCGCGTTTCGGCGCTGCTCACCGATTGCTTGATGGCGACGGCCGCTTCATCGGCCTGTTTCTTGTTTTCCAGCACCATCCTGGCGAGGATGTCGCGGCCCTTGTAGAACGCCGGTCGCAGGTCGGCCTTGATCAGCCCCTGCGCCCGCGCCGGGTCCGCCAGCGTGGCGGGTGCAAGAATGTTGGCGCGAATGCGCCTGTACTCCTGCAGTTCTTTCTCGAACTCCTCGAACATCTGCCGGTCATCGTCGCGCGCGATGGTGCGGCGGTACTGTTCAGTGTGTTCCGCCAGCAGCTTATCGGTTTCGGGCAGCCCCGCCAGGATGCTGCTGCGTTCCTGCTCCGTCTCCATATTGAAGGCATCCTGGACCAGCACGAAACCGGCGAACCAGGAGGCGCGGATCGAGGTGCTGTAGTAGATGCCGGGCACGGCATCGTTATTGATCAGCTCGACTTCGGACTCGATGACCAGCAGGCGCCGGTAATCCATCACCACCATCAACGCCATGATGGCCAGAATCGCCAGGAAGCTGGCCAGGATGCGCTGGCGTAGTGTCAGATTCTTCATGCCGGGAGACCTCTATGCAAAATCAACTCGTCGATTGGACCGAAATATTCTGGAACAAAACCAGGGACACAAGGCTGTCCATTTATTACGGGATGTTGTGAGTTGGTCGACAATTATTGCAAAGGCAAACGCCGACAGCCACGTAAAACGCGGAAATTGCCGGAAATATGGCGTTTTGCGTCGGAAAAAAGCAAAGCCCTCTTACAAGGGCTTGTCTTTTCCCGCAACAATGCGTACCGGACCCGTTTTCAGGCGGCGCCGCTCCAGAGCGCCGCGGGCGGGCGGGATTGCACCCAGTCGCGCGCCTGCCCGTAGGCGTGCGCAAGCTGCAGCACGGCCAGGTCGGCCTGCGGCGGCCCGATAAGCTGCATGCCCATGGGCAGCCCGGCGGCGTTGAATCCCACCGGCACGCTGATCACCGGGCAGCCCGCCAGCGTCCAGGGCGTAACGGTCTCCATCCAGCGGTGATAGGTGTCCATGGAACGCCCGGCGATCTCCTTGGGCCAGTCCAGCGCCGCGTCGAAGGGGAACACCTGGGCCGACGGCACCGCCAGATAATCCACGTCGTCAAACATGCGCAGCACGGTCTGATACCAGGCGCTACGCTCTTCCGTGGCCTGGTAAACCTGCCGCGCCGTCATGCCTTCCAGCCCTTCGACCTCCCAGACCACGGCGGGCTTCACCAGCTTGCGGGTTTCGGGATTCTGGACCAGGGGGTGCAGTTGTCCGCCCACCATCAGGTGGCGGTGGGCCAGCCAGATGCGCCAGAGGCGCTCGCCGGCGAATGGCACCTGGTAGTCGACCGCTACGCAGCCGGTCTGCGCCAGGTCGGCCAGCGCCTGCTCGCACAGTTCCAGAATGCCCGCCTCCATCGGCAGATAGCCATTCCAGTCGCCCAGCCAGCCCACGCGCTTGCCGCGCAGGTCGGCGTCCAGCGGCTGGGCGAACTGCGCCGGGTCGCCGGTCAGGGACAACGGCACGCGGCGATCGGGGCCGGCCATCACGGACAGCAGCATGGCCACGTCGCGCGGCGTGCGGCCCATCGGCCCCTCAAACGCGAGCTGCTTGAGGAACACCTCGGTCGATGGCCCGTAAGGCACCCGGCCGGCGGACGGACGCATGCCGTAGACGTTGCAGAACGCCGCGGGATTGCGCAACGAGCCGCCGAAATCGCTGCCGTCCGCCACCGGCAACATGCGCGCCGCCAGCGCAGCCGCCGCCCCGCCGCTGCTGCCGCCCGCTGTCCGGGAAGGATCGTAGGGGTTGCCGGTGGCGCCATACACCTGGTTATAGGTGTGCGAGCCCAAGCCGAACTCCGGCACGTTGCTGCGGCCGATGAAGATGGCGCCGGATGCGCGCATGCGTTCGATGATGATGGAGTCATGCGCCGTGACCTGATCCTTGTAGACCAGCGAGCCCATGGACGTGACCATGCCGCGCACCGCGATCAGGTCCTTGGGCGCCTGCGGCATGCCATGCAGCCAGCCCAGCCACTGTCCCGCAGCCAGTTGGGCGTCGCGCTCATCGGCTTCGCGCAGCAGTTCGTCGCTGTCGCGCCGCGCAACGATGGCGTTGAGCTTGGGATTGACCCGGTCGATGTGCGCCAGATAGGCCGCCATGACCTCGCGGCAAGACACCTGACGCTTGCGGATCGCCTCGGACAGCGCGTGCGCGGGCAGCGCCACGATGTCGTTCAATGGGGCGGCTGCGGCCGGGGCGGCAATGGTCATGCGGGTCTCCTTGCGGCGCGCCTTCGACTCGGGGCGCCTGTTCATATGGGGTCGCGCTTGCCGGACGCCGGCCGCGCAGGCAGACAATACTACGCAAACCACAGGCGCCGCGCTTGCCGCGCCGGATCCCGCGGCAGGCCGGAAAACTTGCGCCAGATCAAACCGCTGGCGGGCGCACCCGCCCTAAGATCGCCATCCGCCCCCCAAGGAGACGAGCTTGAACTCGACCGCCGACATCTGCACCGAAGCCGAAATCCGCGACCTGGTGCACGCCTTCTACGGCAAGGCGCGCGCCGACGCGCAGCTGGGCCCGGTCTTCAACAGTCAAGTGCACGACTGGGACGAGCATCTGGCGACCCTGTCGGATTTCTGGTCCGCCGTGCTGCTGGGCACACGCCGCTTCACCGGCATGCCCATGCCCAAGCATGCCGCCATGCCGCATCTCAGCGCGGAACTGTTCGAGCGCTGGCTGGCGCTGTGGCAGGAGACCACCGACGCCCTGCCCAACCGCGCCCTGGCCGACGCGGCACAGGAAATGGCCAGGCGCATGGCGCGCAGCCTGTGGTACGGCTACCAGCTCAGCCGCGATCCCAACCAGCCGCTGACCGAGTTGCGCCCGGCCTGATCACTCCACTCGCCACCAGCCGGGCAACAAGCCGCGCACCTTGGCGCGGCGGTAGCGGTCGTCGATCAGGTGCACCGTGCCCACGTCGTGTTCCGTGCGGATGACGCGGCCCGCCGCCTGCACCACCTTTTGCATGCCGGGGTACAGGTAGGTGTAGTCGTAGCCGTTCTCCACGCCATAGCGCAAGTCCATGGCGCGCTTCATGTTCTCGTTCACGGGATTCACCTGCGGCAACCCCAGCGTGGCGATGAACGCGCCGATCAGCCGCTTGCCGGGCAGGTCCACGCCTTCTGAAAAAGCGCCGCCCAGCACCGCGAAACCCACGCCCTGCCCCGTTTCGGTAAAGCGCGCCAGGAACGCGGCGCGGCCCGCCTCGTCCATGCCCGGCGTCTGCAGCCAGATCGGCACCGAAGGATGGCGCTCGCGCATCAGGTCCGACACCTGGCGCAGATAGTCGAAGCTGCTGAGAAAGCCCAGGTAGTTCCCCGGCCGCTCGGCGTATTGCCGCGCAATCAGTTCGACGATGGGCGACAGCGAGCGCTCGCGGTCGCGATAGCGCGTGGACACATTGCCCACCACCCTCACCGCCAGCTGCTCGGCCTGGAATGGCGCGGCCACGTCGAGCCAGGGGGTGGCCGCGGGCAGGCCCAGCGTGTCGCGGTAGAACTGCTGCGGGCTCAGCGTGCCCGAGAACAGCACCGTGGCGTGCGCGGCCGCGTAACGCGCCGCGAGGTACGGCGCCGGGATCACGTTGCGCACGCACAGCACGGAGGGCGGCGTCTTGGCGCCGGCCGCGCTGGCGTCCGACAAGGTCACGTCGAACAGCGCATGCGAGCCGAATTGCTCGGCCAGGCGCATGAACTGCAAGGCCTCGAAATAGAACCCCAGCACGGGATCATCCTGCGGCAACGGGTTTTCGGCCATGTGCTCCATGATCGCGCCGACCGCCTTCTGCACCGCGGCCAGCACCCCGGCCGCGACTTCGTCATAGGCCTGGTAGCGCTCCGCCTGCTTCTTGTTGAGCGCGTTCCATGAGCGCTGCAAGCCATCCAGGGACTTCTTCAACCCCTTGGGCGCGGCGTAGCGCGCCGCCGCCAGCGAGCCCTGGTCGAGCTCGCCCGTGTACATGCGGCGCGCCCGGTCGACCAGGTTGTGGGCCTCGTCCACCAGCACGGACACCTTCCACTGGTAGGCCTGCGTCATGGCGTACAGCATTGCCGTGGCGTCGTAGTAGTAGTTGTAGTCGCCCACCACCACGTCGCTCCAGCGGATCAGCTCCTGCGACAGGTAGTACGGACAGACCTGGTGTTCGCGCGCGGCCGCGGCCACCGTCGCGGCATCCAGCCGCGCGTGCGCCAGCGCGGCCTCGCGCGCCTGCGGCAAGCGGTCGTAGAAGCCCTGGGCCAGCGGACAGGATTCGCCATGGCAGGCCAGGTCCGGATGCACGCAGGTCTTGTCGCGCGCCTGCAGATCCAGCACCCGCAAGCCGGGCGCGGCGGGCTGCGCGTTGACCGTGTCCAGCGCCTCCAGTGCCAGGCCGCGGCCCGGGCTCTTGGCGGCCAGGAAGAAGATCTTGTCCAGGCCCGCGCCCGGGCTGGCCTTGAGCAGCGGAAAAATCGTCCCCAGCGTCTTGCCTATGCCGGTGGGCGCCTGCGCCATCAGGCAACCGCCGTCGCGGGCCGTGCGGTACGCGGCCACGGCGAGCTCGCGCTGACCCGCGCGGAATTCGCCGTGCGGAAACTTCAGCGCCTCCAACGCCGCGTCGCGCGACTGGCGGTGCGCCAGTTCCGTCGCCGCCCTGGCCAGGAATCGTCCGCATTGCTCGCGGAAGAACGCCTCCAGCGCGGCGGCCTCATGCGTTTCCACCAGCACCGTCTCTTCCTCGGTGACCACGTTGTAGTACACCAGCGCCACGCGCAGGCTTGCGAGTCCGCGCGCCTGGCAGAGCAGATGCCCATACACCTTGGCCTGCGCCCAATGCACGGCGCGGTGGTTGTCGCGCACGCTATCGAGTTGGCCGCGGTAGGTCTTGATTTCTTCGAGTTGCTTGGCCACGGGGTCGTAGCCGTCGGCGCGGCCGCGCACCAGCAGATTTTCATGCTGGCCGGACAGCGCCACCTCGGTCTCGTAATCCGGCCCCCGGCGGCCCGTCACGGCCGCGTGGCCCGCCATGCCCTCCAGGCCGGTGGGCGCGGGCGTGAAGCGCAGGTCCAGATCCCCTGCCCGCGCCGTGAATTCGCACAGGGCGCGCACCGCCACGGCATAGCTCATGCACCGTCCTCGCGCCAGCTGACGTGGCACACCCGCACCGGCATGCCATGCGACACGCAATACCGCAGCCAGCGGATCTGGTTGTCCTGCAGCTTGTCGCCCGGCCCCTTGACCTCGATCAGTTCATAGCGGCGCTCGGCCGGCCAGAAGCGGATCAGGTCCGGCAGGCCGGAGCGGTTGGTCTTGACGTCGCGCAGCAGGCGTTCGAAGTACAGCTTCAAGTGGGCGGCAGGCAGGCAGTCCAGCGCCTGCGTCAGCAGGTCCTCCGACAGCGCGCCCCAGAAAACGAAGGGCGATTGCAGGCCGGATTTTTCGACATAGCGTTGCAGGATCAGGTCGCGGTAGCCCGGCGTGTCCAGCTGCGCCAAGCACTGGGTGAACAGCGCCGCGCGGCGCTCATGGAAATCCGGCGCGTCCAGGTCGGCCGGGCCGCGTTGGAACGGGTGGAAGAAAGCGCCCGGCAAGGGCGCGAACACCGCGGGCCAGCACAGCAGTCCGAACAACGAATTGATCAGCGCATTTTCCACGTAGTGCACGGGCGCATCGTCGCGGTGCAGGTGGTCGCGCGTGACGAACTCCACCGAAGCGGGCTCTGCCGGCCGCGCCAGCGTCAGATCGGTGCGCAGCAAGGCGGGAGCCGGTTCGCGCGCCGGAGCGCCCTGCCCTGCGCCACGGTACAGCCGCGGCAGCATGCGCGCCAGGCGCTGGCTTTCCTCTTCGCTTTCAGGCTGAGCCTGGGCCTGCAGCGCCAGGGCCAATGCGTCGCCGTGCCGCGCCATGCGCTCATACACGCGGATGCGGCGGTGGCGCGCGCCGGGATACGCGCAGGCCTCGTACACGCGTTGCGCGGTGCCCCAGTCCTGCAACCGCTCGCAAGCCTGCCCAATGCGCAGCAGAACCTTGGCCCGGCGCTTTTCCAGCCAGGGGTTGCCGCTGGCGCAGGCCTGGACGGCCAGCATCAGCGCATCGGCATCGGCCCCCTCTTCCAGCGCGACGCGGCAGGCGTGCAGCGCCAGATAGCAGTCCACGTCTTCACGCGTCTGGAACGCGCGCGACGAAGCGTCGAACGGCACGGTCTCGTACTGGAACACGCCCAGGTCGGCCAGCACGAACTCCGACCAGTCCTGGTGCAGATTGCCGAAAAACATCAGGCGGAATCGCTCGCAGATGTCCGATACGGTGACCCGCCAGACCGACTCGTCCGCCGCGGGATTCCAGTCCGCATAAGGCCGCGCCTCCGCGTGCGCCGCGCGCGCGGCCTCCAGCAGATCGCCCTTGCGCGAGGCGGACTTGGCCGGCAGCTGCGCAAACATGCGGTTCAGCTCCGGCTTGGTATGCAGGCCGAAGAGTTCATCCAGCGTCATCGGCGCCTGCGCGTCCAGCCAGCCCAATTGCAGCAGCGGGCCCGCGGCGGCCTCCGTCGCGCCGATCTCTTCGTAGGTCAGCCGGCTGGCGCGGAACCAGGGGCCGCGCCGCATCAGCATGCGCACCATCAGGGCCTGGGATGCCTGCGGCAAGGCGGGAAATTCCGCCATGAAGCGGCGCTCGGCGTCGTCCAGCAGGTCGGCGTAGCGCTCGCCCACCCAGGTCAGCGCGCGCTGGAAGTTGTGCAGATAGTAGTAACGGTAGGCGGGAAACATCGGCCGGGCCGGAGGACTGGATATTTATCCAGCAATCATAGCAGGCGCGCCCGGCCCGCGTCCCGCGCTTCAGGCCTGCCCGTGGCGCACCAGAACGAAACCTTCGTCTTCTTCCGGCTCGACGAAGTACGCCGTGATCGCGTCGTATTGTTCGTCCGTGGTGGTGTATGGGTGCGTGCCCGAGGCATTGCGCGCGCGCAGCCTGGCCTTGCAGACCTCGTCGGGCAGATCCAGGAAATGCAGCTGATGGGCGCAGCCGGCCTCTTGCGCCACCTGGCGTAGCCATGCGCGGCTGCGCCGCGTGTTGGCCGGGAAGTCCAGCACCACCGACAAACCCGCCCTGACCAGCGCCGCCACATGGCTGCCCATGGCGTTGCGCAGGCGGCTGGCGCAGCGGGCGTAGTCGGTCAGGTCCACGATCTCTCCGGGGTACAGCGTCGCCAGCCAGCTGTCCTCGCTGAGCAGGATGGTGCCGGGCCGCGCCGCCAGCGCCTGCGCCAGCGTGGATTTGCCGGCGCCGATCTTGCCGCACAGGAAGTGCAGCATGGGCGTGGCCGTGGAGGAAGGTTCTGTGGACATCATGAAGTGCTCTCCTGGAAAAAACTGCGGCAGGAGGCGGGCCAACAAAAAACCCGCCTCTGGCGGGTTTATGTAGCGATGTACCGACGCGCGCTAACCCACCATGGACCTGATGGTGGTAATAATCAGCGCGAAGGCGGTTGCGGGGCTATGCATGTGGCGTAGCTTGCGCCCGGCATCGGGGCTTGTCAAATCGCCCATGAAAAACGCGGCGCCGGCAGCCGCAAGGGCTTGCCGGCGCCGCGCGCGCGGTCAGGCGTCAACGCGCCGGCTGCGGCGCCGCCCCCACATCCTTGCGCACCTTGGCCACGTCGGCGGCGGTGACGGCCGCCCCCTGGTTGCCCCAGCTGGACCGCACGAACGTCACCACGTCGGCGACCTCCTTGTCGGTCATGCGCCAGTCAAAGCCCGGCATCGCGTAAGCAGTCGGCGCGGCGGCGGTGGCCGGCATCTGCGCGCCCTTGAGCACGATGTGGATCAGGGACGCGGGGTCCGCCGAGTTCACCGTGGAGCTGAGCGCCAGCTGCGGGAAGGTTTCCGCATAGCCCTTGCCCGTGCTGCGGTGGCAGGCCGCGCAGTTGTTGAGGAAAGCCATGGCGCCGTCGCCCTTGTCGTGCCCTGTGCGCAGCGCCTGCGCCACGGACTCGTTGTAGGCCAGCGGCTTGGTGGCGTCCTTGTTCACCGGCGGCAGGCTCTTCAGATAGGCCGCGATGGCGTTCAGGTCGGCATCGGACAGATGCTGCGTGCTGTCGCCCACCACCTGAGCCATGCCGCCGAAAGCCGCGGAATGGCCGTTGCGGCCGGACTTCAGGAAGGCCACGATGTCCGCCTGGCTCCAGCTGCCCAGGCCGTCGGTGGTGTCGCCGCGCAGGTTCTTGGCCAGCCAGCCTTCGACCACGCCGCCGGACAGGAAGGCCGAGCCGTCCGCCTCGGTCAACGCCTTTTCCTGCAAGGCGACGCCGCGCGGCGTGTGGCAGGTGCTGCAATGGCCCAGGCCTTCGACCAGGTACTGGCCGCGCAAGAGCGCGGCGCGGTCGGCGCCCTGGGTGTCAGCCGTCACCGGCGCCGTGGCCACGTCGGGCGCAAACATCCAGCGCCACACGCCCAGCGGCCAGCGCATCGACAAAGGCCAGATGATGTCCGTGTCCTTGTTCTCCTGCTTCACCGGCTCGACGCCGTGCATGAAATAGGCGTACAGGGCCTTCACATCCTCGGGCGTGACCTTGGCGTAGGCGGTGTACGGCATCGCCGGATACAGCGAGTGTCCGTCCTTGGCCACGCCGTGGCGCACGGCACGGTCGAAGTCCTCGTAGGAGTAGCCGCCGATGCCGGTGTCCTTGTCGGGCGTGATGTTGGTGGAATAGATCATGCCCAGCGGCGAATCGATGCCCAGGCCGCCCGCGAACGGCTTGCCGTCCTTGGCCGTGTGGCAGGCGATGCAGTCGCCGGCGCGCGACAGGTACTCGCCCTGCTTGATCATCTGGGCGTCGGCGGCGGCCGGCGTGCCGTCCGCGGCGAACGCGGCGCTGGCCGCCAGGGCGGAGATGGCCGCAACAATGGTCTGCTTAATCATTGTGCCGTCTCCTTAAGCCTGGACCAGCGGGCCGGGGTTCTTCAGGTACAGGTCGCGGATCGCCTGCGCCGACCAATAGGCCAGCGCCCCGACCAGGCCGGTGGGGTTGTAGCCCATGTTCTGCGGGAACACGCAGGCGCCCATCACGAACAGGTTGGGCACGTCCCAGCTCTGCAGGTACTTGTTGACCACGCTTTCCTTGGGATTGGAGCCCATGATGGCGCCGCCCGTGTTGTGCGTGCTCTGGTAGACCCGTGTGTCGTAGCGCGCGCCCTTCTTGCGCACCCCCACGGCATACTTTTCGGGCTTCATGGCCTTGGCCACTTCTTCCATGCGCTTGCCCATGTAGCCCAGCATGTCGAATTCGTTGTCATGCCAGTCGAAGGTCATGCGCAGCAGAGGCTGGCCGAAGCTGTCCTTGTAGGTGGGGTCCAGCGACAGGTAGGCGTCGCGGTACGACATCACTGAACCGGAAATGCCTATGGTCATGTGGCGCTGGTAGGCGTCCTGCACCCCGGCCTTCCAGCCCGTGCCCCAAGTGGGCGTACCCGGCATGGTGGGCGTCTGCTTGATCGGACGGCCGCCGTAGCGCACGTGGCGGATGCTGGCGCCGCCCAGGAAACCCAGGGGACCGTGGTCGAACTGGTCGCCGTTCAGGTCGTCCATGCCCACGCCGCCCGCGCCCGTGCCCACGAAGGGGTTGAGCTGGGTGCCCTTGGGCAGCAGCACGCTGACGCCGCCGTTCATCTGGTAGGCGTAGTTCTTGCCCACCACGCCTTCATTGGTCTTGGGATCGTAGGGCTTGCCGATGCCGGACAGCAGCAGCAGGCGCACGTTGTGCATCTGGTAGGCCGACAGGATCACCAGGTCCGCCGGCTGCTCCACTTCGCGGCCTTGCGCGTCGATGTAGGTCACGCCCACGGCCTTCTTGCCGCTGGAATCCAGATTGACCTTGATCACGTGCGAATGCGTGCGCAGTTCGAAGTTGGGCTTCTTCAGCAGCACCGGCAGGATGGTGGTCTGCGGCGAGGCCTTCGAATACATGTAGCAGCCGTAGTTCTCGCAGAAACCGCAGAAATTACAGGGCCCCAGGCGCACGCCATATGGGTTGGTGTACGGACCCGAGGCATTGGCCGCGGGCGCCGGATACGGATGGAAGCCGACTTCGCGCGCCGCCTTGTCGAACAGCTGGGCGCCGTAGGTGGTGGTCAGGGGCGGCAGCGGGAATTCCTTGCTGCGCTTGCCTTCCAGCGGGTTGCCGCCTTCGACGATCTGGCCGTTCAGGTTGCCGGCCTTGCCGGAGGTGCCGCAGACGTATTCGAACTTGCTGAAGTACGGCTCCAGCTCGTCATAGGTCACGCCGAAATCCTGGATGGTCATGCCTTCAGGAATGAAGCTCTTGCCATAGCGCGTTTCGTAGCGGGTGCGCAGCTCCAGCTCTTCGGGCAACACGCGGTAGTGCATGCCGTTCCAGTGGAAGCCCGCCCCGCCCACGCCCGTGCCCAGCAGGAACGAACCGTTCTGCCGGTACGGCACCGCCACATCGTCCACGCCATGGCGGATGGTCACGGTTTCCTTGGACAGGTCCTGGAACAGCTTGCCGCGCACGGAATACGCCAGCTCGTCCGCAACCTTGGGGTACTCGGCGTCCTTGGGCGTGTCCTGCATCGCGCCGCGCTCCAGCGCCAGCACGTGCAACCCGGCCTCGGTCAGCTCCTGGCCGAGGATCGCGCCGGTCCAGCCGAACCCGACCAGCACCGCATCGACTTTGTCTTTTTTGATCGCCATGGCTTAACCCTTCTCCCCAGAGATCGACACGGGGCCGTAGGGATACTTCGCGTTGGGCTGGTCGGCCCAGTCCATGAAGTCCGCGCGCGCACCCGGGAAACCCACCATCTTCCAGCCCACCATGTTCTTGTTGCCGCCGTACATCGGATCGGCGAAAAAACCTTCCTTCGTGTTGGAGAGCAGGAAACTGAAGAACGTCCTGGCGGGCACGCTCTCGAATTCGATCTTGCCGCCTTGCAGGTCCTTGAGGATCTGCTCTTGCAGCGCCTTGTCCAGTTCGGCATAGACCTTGCCGTGCGTCTTCACGCACCAGGCGTCACAGGCCTCGATGCCGTGGCGGTAGACCTCGCGGGGATTCTGGTTCAGCTGGTAGCCCAGTTCCGGCACCTGGTCGGTGTGGAACGGACCTTGCATGTACCAGAGCTTGCCGTGGCCGAACGGGGTTTCCATCTGGCGGTCGATGAACTCCGGCACGCCGGCCTCGATGGCGCCGGGACCGTACTGGTCTGCGGGAATCAGATGATCCACCGCGGCCACGATGAAGGCCCATTCGGCCTTGGTGAAGTAGGTGGGTTCGTAGGGCTTGGCCGCGCGCGCAGCGGCGCTATCCGGCTCGTTGGTACAGCCGGTGGTCATTGCGCCCACCGCCAGCGTCGACGCCGGCACGATGGCCAACGCCTGCAGGAACCGCCTGCGCGGCTTTGCGTCTTCTGTCATAGACATCTCCGTGAATACTCCAAGTTGTCCTAGCTACCGAACATGAACCTGGGAACACGAACCGCCGAGCTAGTGACAACACGCTCTTCGCTTACAGAAAATCGACCCGATCCCCATGACATGCAGCTTGGGAAAGGGTGCGCACATTATGCGCTTTTTAAGCCATCTGATACGCTCAACAGACCATATCAGATCGATTTTCTTGACATGAAAATAAGTTTTGCATTAAGGACAAAGTAAGAAACCCGCTTGCGCGGGTTTCATGTCACTGCGGTGCGCGGCTAGCGCGCGATTGCGGCCTTGCCGCCGGCGAGCCGCTATCGTCAGGACTCGTCGAACAGCCGGCCGTATCCGGGCCTTGCCTTGGCCCCTCCCCCCGCAAGCCGCACGGCGTCCCAGAACCCCGCCGGCGAACTCGACACCACTGGCACGCCCAGGCGGCGCTCGACTTCGGGTATGGCGTCCAGCGTCAGCAAGCCGCCGCAAGACAGCAGGATGCCGTCGCTATCGGGCGCCGTTTCGAAGGCACGCACGCACAGGTCGACCAGCGTGGCCGTATCCACGCGCGCCATGGCCTCCACGCCCGTGATGCCAAGGCTGCGGCAGCCGGTGGGAACCAGGCTCTCTTCGGCCAGGAATGCCGCCAGGCGCTCGTTCACATCGTCGATATAGGCCGTCGCCAACGCGACGCGGCGCACGCCCAGGCCGCGCAATCCGTTCAGGACCGCCGTGCTCATGGTCGTGCATGGCAGTCCCGTGGCTTCGCGCATCGCTACGGTCAACGCGGCATTGAAGGCCGCGCCCCGGTAGAAGCTGAGCGAGGTGCCCATCAGCGAAACCACCGCCGCACCCTGCTTTTGCAGGCGGCGCGCATGGTCCACCACCGATTCGATCACGGCGTCATAGCCTTCCGGCGTGACGGAGCCCAGCCCCAGCCCGCTGGCAATGAAGGGCAGATCGGGATAGAGCCGCGCCCCATCCGCCGGCACCAGACCCGCGGCGGGCGGCACGATCATGCCGATGGTGGGAGTGCTTGCTTGCTGCATGAAAAGTTCTCCTACTGTGGATACCGAAAATCTCAAGGGGCGAAGGTCAGCTTGGCGCGCGAGATCAGGTCGACCCAGCGCTGCTCCTGCGCGGGCAGCCACGCGGCGAGCGCGTCGGCGGGCTGGTAGCGCACCAGCGAACCCTGCGCGATGAAAGCTTCCCGCAGCTTGGCGTCGGACAATACCTGCGGCAGCGCCTGCGTGATCCTTGCCAGCGCGGCAGGCGGCGTCTTGGCTGGCGCCAGCAGGAAGATCGCCGGGGTCGCGTCAAAGCCCGGCAGCGTCTCTGCCACGGTCGGCACATCCGGCAAGCCCGGGAACCGCTCGGCGCCCAGCACCGCCAGAATGCGTATGCGCCCCGCGCTTGCCTGCGGAATCACCGCCGGCAGGCTGGAAATGGCGGACGACACCTGATCCGATGCGACCGCCTGGGTGGCCGGGCTGCCGCCCTTGTATGGCACATGCACCAGATCCACGTTGGCCATGGACTTGATCAGTTCGCCACCCAGATGATGCATGGAGCCCACGCCTACGGAGGCATAGGTGTAGCGGGCCGGCTCCTTGCGCGCCATGGCCAGCAGGTCCGGCAGCGTGCGCGCCGGGCTGGCTGCGGGTACCGCCAAGGCCAGCCCGGCGTCGCCCACCATGGCGACCGGCGTGAAGCTCGTGTTCATCCGGTAATTGACCTTCGGATAGATGTGCGGCGCAAGCAGCAGCGAGGTATCCGCCAACAGCAAGGTCGCGCCGTCGGGCTCGGCGCGCGCCACCACGTCGGCGGCGATGGTGCCTCCAGCCCCCGCGCGATTTTCCACCACCACCGGCCGGTCGATCGCCTGCGCCAGCCCCTGGGCCAACAGGCGCGCCAAGGTATCGACGCCGCCGCCCGGCGAGAACCCGACCACGATCTTGACCGGCGTGGTCTGCGCCTGCGCGGCCGGACTGGCGGCGGCGATGAACAAGGCGGCCGCAAGGCCTGCAACTCGATGGAACACGGCTAGTCTCCTGCTTCTGTTTTTGATCGATGGCGCAAAAACGCCGGACAGCATCGCGCCCCGGCCGGCGCCGGTAAACGCGGTGGACAAGGTTCAATTGACCGGCTTGGTATGCCTGCCCGCGGTGCGCGGGCCATACAGCCAGGCAAGCGTGGCCGCGGCCGGCGCGGCCTGCTCCGCGGCGCGCATGCTGCCTACCGCGGCGTACAGCCCCTGCGGAAAGCGCTCGGCGAACTCGCGGAACTGCTGCCCGCCCTCGACGATGTGGCGGGTGGCGGCCTGCGAGGCCGCACGCTCGTCGCCGTCCAGCACCGCCTCCAGCACGCCGGCGTGTTCCCGCCAGGAACAGGCAAGGCGGCCCGGCTGGTCGAAATGCCGCAGCCGGTACGGATGGGTGCGCTTGCGTATCGCCATGATCTGCTGGATCAGGTAGCTGTTGCCGCTGGCGCGATAGAGGATGTCGTGGAACGCGAGATTCGCCGCGGCGTAGCCGCCGGGACGGCTTGCGGCCCGGGCCGGCTCGGCGTCGCGGTGCGCAGCCAGCAGTTCGGCGCGCCCGGCCTGGGTGATGCGCTGGCTGGCCAGCCCCGCGCACAGCCCTTCCAGATAGGCCAGGGTTTCGAACATATTGGCCAGTTCGCCGGGTTCCAGCGCCGCCACGAAGATGCCGACACGCGGCTTGATGTGCACGAAGCCCTGGGCCGAAAGCTGCAGCAAGGCGTCCCGCACGGGCGTGCGCGAAACGCCGCAACGTTGCGCCAGCAACGCCTCGTCCAGCGCCAGGCCCGGAGGCAACTCGGCATTGACGATCTGATCCTCCAGCGTCTGCCGTATCCGATCAGCCGCCGTGGCGGGGTAAGGCTTCTGCATCACGATTCCTAGCGGGCAACAGTGGAAGAATTATCGTCAGGGAGATCTGATATATCAACGCACGCCCGCGCTCCGGCAAGCCGCGCGCCGTTCTGATTTTCTTGACAGGAAAACGCCTTCTGCATTAATGACAAGGCATGCCGCGCTGGACGCGATCCGCACACCTATGGATATCCAATGAACGACAAGACCAAGACTTGGCGCAGCACCACGACGACGCGCAGCTGGAGCGCCGCGCAGGACCTGACGCCCGAACAGCGCGCCAACATCGAAGCACTGCTGGACGGCGGGATGGACGGCGCCACGGTCAACGAGACCTGGAGCTATGCCGGCACCGAAAACGGCGAGTCCTTCAAGGTCGAGATCAAGAACGGCGCGGTCACGGTCAATGGCCGCAAGTACGACAGCCTGGACGACGTGCCGCGCGCCGAACGCGAACGCATCGAGGCATTGCGCGCCGGCCAGGGCGACGGCGGCCTGTGGGACATGCTGCGCAATGCCGGCGTGGACGTGGAGAACCTCGCGCCGGGATTGAAGCCGCAGGACGCCAAGCCTGAATTCGTGATCGAGACCGATGACCCGGCGCCGACCCGCGCCCCGGCGGCATCCGTTCAGTCCGCCCCGAACACGGGCCTGCCGCCGGGCGCCGTGCCGCCCAAGGGCGGCGGCCTGCGCAGGACGCTGCTGATCGGCGTCGCGATCGGCCTGGGCTGGTGGGTGGCGCGGGCGCTGAACCTGTTCTGAGGCATGCTCCCGGCGAATTGTTTCAAAACTTGGCCGCCGCACGTGGCAACGCCATGCGCGACATGCATGGAAACATAAGGACAGAACCCGCCAGGAGCAGCGCGCCTACGATCTGGGATTCCCGATGCGCGCCATCTGCGCGCCTGGAGTCCGGATGCGCGTACTGCACTCGCTCAGAGCCCGTATCGCCGCCAGCCTGGCAGGCATAGGCTCTCTGCTCGCCGCGGCCAGCGTCGCGATTTACGGCGCCTACGGCAAGCTCAACCGCGCGTCCGAACCGGTATATGGCCCAGATGTCTCGATCCAGACAGGCCAGTGGCAGGTGGTGCCGCGCCGCGCCTGGACCGCGTCCACCCCCAAGGTCTACGGCGTGCCGGTCAAGCCAGGTGCCACCGCGCTGGTGGTCGAGGCCGACCTCACCAACCGCACGGCCGAATCGAGCGCCGACTATCTCGGACTGCTGCGCTGGAATGCGCCGCTGGGAGCGGCTGCCGGCAAGCCCATGGTGGTCGGCCTGCGCGACTCGCAGCAAATGCCTTATCTGCAGCCCGGCCTGCCCGAGCGCATGGCCTTCGTCTGGATGCTGCCGCCCGCGGCCGCGGCGCCCGTGCGCACCGCGCTTGCCCTGCAGAGCAAGATCTACAAGCCCGTCGACAATTTGTACGGCGCGCCGGGCTGGTTCAATCCCGCGAACGTGGGCCGGATCGAGTTGCCGATAGCCCCGGACGGCGCACCGGAGTCAGCGCCATGAGCGCGCGGCTGGGCACGCTGCTGCTGGTGCTGGCCGCCGCGCTGGCCCTGTACGCCATGCAGCGCAGCACGCCCCGCTACATGGCGCTGACCGGACCCATCACGGCAAGCGGCGCAATGGGACAGACGGTGAGCGCCAGGCAGTTCGACGTCACCGTGGAGCGCGTGCAGTTCGCGCAGCAATTGCACTACCGCAGCCTGAGCGCTACGCAGACGCGCACGACGGGCGGCGTATGGGCCATCGTCTGGCTGCGCCTGGCGGCCCGGGACACGTCGGCCACTGTCGGCGAAGCCGCCTGGCTCGGACCCGACGGCCTGGCCTACCGCCACACGGACCGTCTCGTGCTCGCGCGCAACCAGCCGCCCCACGCAGTGGAACCGGGCCTGCCGCGCACCGTGCGGCTGGTGTTCGAGATCCGGCCCGATCAGGCGCGCAACGCCACGCTGCTGCTGTCCGCGCGCTATGACCCGCGCCTGGATTCGCAGGTGCGCATTGCGCTGGACGACATCCCGCTGGACGCCTCCGGCCGGCCCGTCAGCGCCACCAGCTACGATCTCGAACAGGAGGCCGCCCCATGAATGATGCGGCCGCGAGCGAACGCCGCTGGCGCCGCCGCAGCCTCTGGTTGCTGCCCATCTTGCTGGCCCTGACGCTGTACTGGAGCGCCCGCGACAGCGTGGCACGCTGGCTCGAGGGCCGCGAACTGCGGCCGCGCGAGATAGCGGCTGGCGCGCAGGCGCCGCTAGGCGGCGCGCAATGGCAGTTGCGGCAATTCGCGGTGCTGGAGCCGCCGGCCGGCAGGGGCTGGCAGCCCGGCTCGCGCGCCGCGCTGGCCGCCTTCTCCGTGCAGGTGCAATCTGCCGATCTGCCCACGCGCTGGCGCGGCTGCCGCATTGCGCTGCATGATGCGCAGGGGCGCACCTGGCTGCCCGCCATCGCCCCGGCCTTGCGCCTGCCGCGCGGCACCGCGCGCGGCTGCGTGGCCGCGGCCCACAGCGGCGCCGCCCCCGGCGCCAGCGTCGAAATCATGGAAGCCTTCATGGTGCCCGCCGACGCAGCCGCGCCCTGGTCGATCACCGTGTCCATCGATGCCGAGCGGCCCGCCTACCTGCGCTTCGCGCCGCCGGATCCTGCCGGCTGACTCATGCCGCGGGCGCGGGCGCCGCGCTGCGCATCTTCCAGGGCGCGTAAGCGCATTCCAGCACGGCGGCAAGAAAGCAGATGCGCAGGGGCTCGATCAGCAGGCCCGTGGAAGAATCGCGGAACGGACTGCCGAACAGCAGCGAAACGCCATGCGCCAGCACCTGCCAGGTATCCAGGTCGTTCGGACCGATCAGGCGCGCCGCGCCGTACCACAGCCACGCGGCGCCCCAGTCGATCAGGCGGTAGCCCACGATGAGCGTGACCAGCAGCAGCGCGCTGCTGTGAAAGGCCAACCGCACGCCGCTGGCCAGCGGCAGATAACGCTTGCGGTAGCCGGCCACGAAATGCTCGATGAAATCGCGCAGAAAACGCGGCACGGCGCGGTAGCGGTCGCCCAGCCGTTGCAGCCGTTGATAGCGCCTGAGATCGGCATCGTCGCGCACGTCATAGCCATAGACCAACGCGGCCATCACCAGCCATATCACCGGCAACAAGGCATAGAAGAACAGGCTGATCAGCGCCGTGCCCAGGCCGGGCCCTTGCGCCTCCACGGGCGTCATGCCCGCCGCCCAGGCATTCGTGACGGGCGTCAGCATGTTCATCAGGGACTGCAGCAACGCCTCCAGGCCGCGCCGGTCGGCCAGCCACTGCCACGCCTGGTCCTTCCAGCGGCTGATGACGTACAAGCCGATCAGCACCCAGTTGGTTTCGCATAGCACCACCAGCCATTGCCAGCGGCCCTTGCCCGTGCGGTCGCGCGCCGTCACCGCCGCCTTGCGCACCAGCCACGAAATCGCCACCGAGACCAGCAGCCAGCGGGAATCCAGCGCGTCCAGCACGTTGCCGTGCTCGCCCAGCGGATCCAGCCCGTAGGCCAGGCGCGAGTATTGCCGCACGATGTCGCCCAGAAAGCCCCAGGCCGCGTAGTAGGCGAAGAACGGCAGCAAGGCCACCGTCAAAGCCTGCCCCAGCCGCCCTCTGCTCCCGCCCGTCTCCGCCTGCCCGGCGCGCGCCGCTTCCTGCGCGCCGCGCAAGGCCGGCAGCCCCGGCAGCAGCACGAGAAACATCGCGACGGTGGTCACCAACTGAGCCAGCGCCACCAGCGTAAGCACGGCCAGGCCGGCGAGATGGTTGGCGAAGCCGGTCTGCGCCGCCACCCACAGCAGCACATCGCGGGCCAGCGTGCCTGCCAGCACCAGCGCCATCAATTGCGGCCAGAACCGCAGCCACAGCCGGCCGGTGAGCGCCCATGGCGCGAGTACGGACTCGAGCATGCCTACACCCTGCAGTGCGCGGATTGAAGCGGACGATGTTAATGCCGCCGGGACGCGCGGAGTGTTACCGCTCGCCACGATTGCGCACAGGGTGTCAATATGCGGACATGAGCACATTGACATTCCGCCCCGCCACCGCCGACGACGTCCCTGCCTGCGTGACGATCCGAGGCCTGACCAGAGAGAACGCATTTTCCGTGGAGCAACTGCGCGCGCTAGGCATCACCGAGGACAACTGGGCCGCCGGCGTACGCGCGGGCGATCTGCGTGGCTTCGTCGCCTGTGCGGACGGCCGTGTGACGGGCTACTGCTTCGGCGACCGCGAGACCGGTGAAATCGTGGTGCTGGCCCTGCTGCCCGAAAGCGAAAACCAGGGCGCAGGCAAGGCGCTGCTGCGGTTGATGGTCCAGCATCTGGCAAGCCTGGGACACGAACGCCTGTTCCTCGCCTGCGCCAGCGATCCCGCCGTGCGCTCCCATGGCTTCTACCGCCACCTGGGTTGGACACCCACCGGAGAACGCGATGACGCCGGCGACGACATCCTGGAACTGTCGATCAGATAGTTTCCAGGCGCCAGCCGCCGCTGCCCGCGGCCAGCCGGTGCGTCAGGTCCAGGCTGTCCATGAACGCGTCGTCATGGGACACCACGACCAGGGCGCCCCGGTAGGCGCGCAGCATCGCCTCCAATGCCTGCATCGACGGCAGATCCAGGTGATTGCTGGGTTCATCCAGCAACAGCAGCTGCGCGGGCGGGTCCGCGTACAGCGCGCAGGCCAGCGCGGCCTTCAGGCGCTCTCCTCCACTGAGTTCGCCGCTGGGCGCCGCGATCTTGCGCGCGTCCAGCCCCAGCTGGGCCAGGCGCGTGCGCAAGTCGGCTTGCGTCGCGCCGCGATTGGCCGCTTGCAGCTGCGCCAGCACGGACTGCTGCGGTGCCAGCATGGCTAATCGTTGATCCAGATACACGGCCTTTGCCGCGACTCGGCAGGTTCCGCCCGATGCCTGCAGCTGCCCCGCCAGCACCTTGAGCAAGGTCGACTTGCCGCAACCGTTCGGACCGACCACGCCCACGCGCTGCCGCCCGCTCAGCGCAAGGTCGATGCGGCGCGTGGCGGCCGGGACGAACGGCAGCTCCACCGCGTCCAGCTCGGCGACGCGCCGCTGCGCTGGCATTGCGGCTGGCGGCGCATGCAACACGATGGCGTCCTGCTCGTCGATCTGCCCAGCCGCCTCGCGCACGCGCAAGGCAAGCTGCTCGCTGGCGGCCTCATGCTGGCGACGCAGCTTGCCGGCGGAGGTTTCGCTGCGCGCCTTCTGCCGGCCCAGCAGGATCTTGGCCTGATTGGCGTCGCGCGCCTGCCGGTTGCCGCGCGCCTGGCGGCGCTCCTGGCGTTCGCGCTGTTCGCGCAGGGCCTGTTCTTCGCGTTGGCGCTCATGCTTGCGCTGCTCCAGCAGCGACAGCGCGCGGCCCCGTTCCTCTTCCTTGCGCTGCGCATAAAAGCTGTAGCCGCCGCCATACCCGCGCAACCCAAGCGGCGACAATTCCACGATGCGTTGCATCGCCTCCAGCAATTGCCGGTCGTGGCTGATCACCAGCAAACCGCGCGGCCAGCGTCGCAGCTGTTCGGCCAGGGCCAGCCGGTTCGGCCTGTCCAGGTGGTTGGTGGGTTCGTCCAGGATCAGGAAGTCGGCGTCCGACAGCAAGGCGCCGATCAGGGCGACACGCATGGTCTCGCCGCCGCTGAGCGCGGCGGCCGGCGTCGCGGCATCCAGGTGGCCCAGGCCGCAGCGTTCCAGTTCCTGCTGCAACGCAAGGCGCGCATCCCAGCGCTCGCCCACGATGTCGAAGTCCTCGGCGGCGGCGCTGCCCGCTTCGATGCGTCCCAGCGCAGCCAGCGTGGCCTGCATGCCCGCCAGGCCGGCCACGGTTTCCGCCGCGCCAGGCGCCGCCTGCTGGGCCAGGTAATGCACGCTGCCCGAACGCAGGCAGCGGCCGTGGGCCGGCGGCAGTTGTCCGGCAAGAATGCGGGCCAGCACGCTCTTGCCCACGCCATTGCGGCCCACCAGCCCGGCAGGCCGCAGGTCGAACTGTTCGTCGAGACCGGAGAATAATGTTCTGCCGTCCGGCAGAACATAAGACACGCCTTCCAGCGCGATATAGGGATTCGTCATGTGCAATTCCAAGGATGCCAAGAACTCCCCCTGCTCTTTGGGGGTGGGTGGAGACTGGCCGTCGCGAAGACGGCGGCATCAGTGGCGCATGGCGAATGACTCCTGGTGAGGTGATGAATGCGGCATTGTAAGAGCGACGGCGGCGCGGGCGCAAAGGTAAGGCTATGCCTGCTCCCGCCGCGCGCCACAAGCGCCAGTCCGTCCCGACAGGATCATGGTGCGCTCGTAGTCTTCCGCCAGCAAACGCATCACATCGGCCACACCCTGCGCGCCGCCGCAAGCCAGGCCATACAGCGCGGGCCGCCCGATGAATACGGCGCGCGCGCCCAGAGACTGGGCACGCACGATGTCCGCGCCGCTGCGCACGCCGCTGTCCAGGAATACCGGGATGCGGTCGGCGACCGCGTCGACGATCCCGGGCAGCACGCTGATCGACGAAGGCGCGGCATCCAGTTGGCGGCCGCCGTGGTTGGACACGATGAGGCCGTCCACGCCATGCCGCGCCGCCAGGACGGCATCCTCGCGATGCAGCACGCCTTTCAACAGCAAGGGGCCATCCCACAGGCTGCGCAGCCAGCGCAGGCTGTCCCAGGTCAATGAACGGTCCATGCTGCGCGCAAGCAGGGATGCCTGCACTTCCATGGACAGGGATTCGTCGGCGTGTGCAGCCAGGTTCACGAAGCGCGGCGGGCCACCGCGCAGCATGCGCAGCGCCCACCCGGGCCGCCGCGCCACGTCCCAGGCGATCCGAGGCGTGATCCGGAACGGCATGGAAAAGCCGTTGCGCACATCGCGCCAGCGCCTGCCGCCCACCGGCACGTCAGCCGTCAGGACCAGCGCACGGTAGTCCGCCGCGCGCGCCCGCCGCACGAGCTGTTCGGCCAGCCGGCGGTCCTGCATTACATATAGCTGCAGCCATTGTTCGCCGCCGCCAGCGATGGCGCGCACGTCCTCGGCCCGCTGGTTCGAGGCGGTGGACTGGACAAACGGCACGCCCATTTCCGCCGCCGCCCGCGCCAGCATGCCGTCGCCGCCGGGGCGGATCACGCCATTCAGGCCGGTGGGCGCCAGCGCAAACGGTTGCCGCCAGACCGATCCGTACACCTCAACCGAAGCGTCGACTTCTCGGGTATCCCTGAGCACCCGCGGCGTCAGCCGGATCCGCTCGAAGTCTTCCCGGTTGGCCCGCAGGCAGGTTTCGTGCTCCGCGCCCCCGTCCACGAACTCGAACACGAAACGGGGCAGCACCTTGCTGGCCCGGTTTCGGTAATCCTCCATCGTCAACAGCACGCCGCACCTACTGCAGGGTGATGCCGCGTTCGCGGATGATCTTGCCCCAGCGGCTGTTCTCGCCCGCCACGAAGCTTGCCATCTGGTCCGGCGAACTGAACCAGGGTTCGACCGCGATGTTGGCGTAGAAATCGATGACCGCCTGCGTCTTCAGCGCCGCCGCCAGCCCCTGGTTCAACGCGTCCACGGTGGCGCGGGGGGTGCCGGCGGGAACCAGCATGCCCTGCCACGCGAACGCCTCAAAATCCTTCAAGCCCTGTTCATGCAGCGTGGGGATGTCCGGGAAATTCTTCATCCGCTGCGGGCTGGCCACGCCCAGCACCTTGAGCCTGCCCGTCTTCATCTGAGGCACCACCGTGGAAGCGTCCATCAAGGCGAAGGACACCGCGCCTGCCATCAAGTCCGTTACCGCCGGCGCGCCGCCGCGGTAAGCGACGTGCGTCATTTTCAAGCCGGTGCGCTCGCGGAACAGTTCGGCGGCCAGGTGCTGGGGAGAGCCCACGCCGGAACTGGCGAAATTGGCGCTGTCCGGATTGGCGCGCGCCCATTGCAGGAACTCGTCCAGGTTGCTGGCCGGCACCTTGCTGGAGACCACCAGCAGTATCGGATAGCGGGCATACAGGCCGACCGAGACGAAGTCCCGGGCGCTGTCGTAAGGCAGGCTGGCGAACAGATGCGGATTGGCCGCCAGGGTGGCGAAGTCGCCCGTGAAGACGATGTTGCCATTGGCGCGGGTATTGGCCACATAGGCCGCGGCGATGTTGGTGGCCCCGCCCGGCTTGTTGCTGACGAAGAAACTGCGCCCCATCTGCGCGCCCACGCTTTCGGCCAGCTTGCGCGCAATGGCGTCGGAGCCCCCGCCCACGGGATAGGGATGGACCCATTCAATGGGCTTGTCGCTGGCCTGGGCCCAACAGGCCGCCGCGCCCGAGCCGGCCGCCAGTACAAACAGCGCTTTCAGGAACAAACGTTTCTGCATGCCGCTACTCTCCATGTGTGTATGCCGCGCATGTCCCTGCTCAGTTGCCGACCGCGGGACAGGCCGTATTGGATGGAGAGAGTGTGAGGCCGCTCCTCATTCCTGAAAATTGTTATTTAGCGCATAAGTCATTACATTTCGGTATGGCATACAACCTCAATGAATTGCGCGCGTTCCTTGCGGTGCTGGACGAAGGCTCACTCGGCAAGGCAGCGGACAAAATGAACCTGACGCAACCCGCTCTCAGCCGCATCGTCAAGCGTCTTGAAGCGGCTGTCGGCGAACCGCTGTTCGAGCGGCATTCCGGCGGCATGCGCCTGACGGCATACGGCAAGGCCCTGGCGCCGCACGCGCAACTGCTATGCCGCGAAGAAAAGATCGCTCGCGATGAAATGAACCGCATGCGCGGCCTGGCGACAGGCGCGCTGCGCCTGGGCGTCACCGCGGGCGCGTCCGCCCTCTTCATCCCCAAGGCGCTGGAGGCGTTCCTGGCTAAGTGGCCTGGCATCGCCATCGATGTGGTCGAGGGGATCTGGGACGAATTGGCTACGGCGCTGGACAGCTATCAGGTCGACCTGGTAATCGCCCCGGAAGCGCCCGAGACCAGCAGCATCGTGTCTGCGCGCAACTGCGCATGGCAAGAAAGCATGAACGTCGTCGTCGGCGCCGGCCACCCGCGACAAGGCGACGCGGCGGTGAGCATGGAGGCCTTGCTGGAAGAGCGCTGGTGCTTCGTGCCGCAACGCACAGAGCCGCACAACCGGCTCATGTCGCTGTTCAAGGCCCGGGGCCTGCCCGCGCCGACCATCGCGGTTTCCAGCACGTCGATTCCGCTGATCAAGAGCCTGGTCGCGTACTCCGGCTTCGTGAGTTGGCTGACACGACCCATGTACGGCGCCGAACTCAAGGCCGGCCTGATCCATGAACTGCGGGTGGACGGACTGGACCATGAGCGCAGATTTTCAGCCTACCATCGGCGTGTAGGCATACTGCCGGGGCCGGCCCTGCGCTTCCTGGAGGAAATCAGGAGGCTGGCGCGGGCAGGCGCGCCAACGTAGCCGCAACGCTCGTCACACCAGCGTTTCCAGTTCCTTGGAGGCAGCACGCGAAACGCGCTGCCCTTCCTTTGCGGCGTTGACCTGCAAGGCCACGCGGGCCACGTCCATGACCTGCTCGACCTGCGGATAGCCGCCCTTGGCCTGCAACCACGCCAGCACGTCCGCCAGGTGCCAGATCGAGGTGCTGCCCTCGTGGACCGGCAGCGGAAAGCTGTCCGGATACGCCAGCATCAGCTTGCGCATGTTCTGGCGGGAAACCCCGACGATCTCGGCCACATCGGTCAAGCCCACCAGATCGGGCGCGGCCTCGATCAGCTTCGCGGTTGGAACCGCGCGCCTGACGTCTCCAAGGGCCGAGCGCACCGCGGCTTCCGCGCTTTCAGATTCGCGGGTGAACGCTAGCGCAATGCGCCCCGGCAGCCCGGTGCCAACCAGGGCATCGTCGCAACCGGCCGCACCCAGGCGTTCGACCAGCGCATCGATGTCGTGATCGACGTCCGCAAGCTGGTACTTCAAGGTAAAGGTGTATTCCATCGCACTACTCCCATGCGCCGCCGTCTGCTTCGGGCAACCGGCGGTGCGCACTACAGTTGTTTACGACGCGCCGCAAGGCGCGCGCATGATTGCCGGGGTTCTTCGGGGTGCTCCAGATGCTGGTGATGCAGAATTCGCCACAACGGCAGTCCGCCAGATTGCTGGGGCAATAGATCCGCCCCCAGGCATGGCTGCCGCCAACTTCCACGCGCCAGCCGCATTCTTCGGCAAGGCGCAGCGCTGCCTCTACCTCTTTCTTGGGATGGGACGGACGAGCCATCATTGGTATCCAGTATGAAGACATTCAAACAGGTTGTCAATGGACAACCAGACCACAGCTTCAGGGATGCCAACAGCGCCGGATGTCGTGGATGGACAGCGTCCTCCGTGGCCGCCGGCCCTGAAAGCCGACGTTGCAGCTTATCGAGGGCACTCGCGGGAACCAAGGCTGAATCCGTCTGAGAAACGGACGAAAGGACTGGAATGGCTTGCGGGTTCTACCATTGCGGCCCATCTTCGGGCCGCGCGCTCACCAGAGGATGATCTGCGAACAACGGAACAGCGACAGCTTGCGGCCGCTTGCGTCGACCACGGTCGCCGACCAGATCTGGGTGGTGCGGCCCATGTGTTCCGCCACCGCCTCGACGGTCAGCACGCCTTCCCGCGCGGTGCCCAGGAAGTTCGATTTCAGCTCCAGCGTGGTGAAGCCCTTGGCCCCTGCGGGCAGATGCGCCAGGGTGGCGTAGCCGGCGCAGGTATCGGCCAGCATCACCTGCGAGGCTGCGTGCAGATAACCATTGGGCGCCATCATCCACGGCGCCACCGTCATTTCCATGGACATGCGTCCTTCCTCGATGGACAGCGGCCGCACGCCGAAGGTGTCCGGCAGCGTGCCGCGCTGGCGTTCGAAGAGACTTTCTATGGTTTCGGGGGAGCGCAGCATTGAATGTGTCCTCTGTACAGGTTGTCGAGAATCAGGAAGGTACTACCGCCGGCGCTTGCCCGCCATCAGCGCGGCGCATCCGAGCGCCATGCACGCGAAGAACAAGCCCAACTGCCACGCGCTCGGGCCAAGGCCCCCGTTAAGGCAAAGGCCGCATCGCGGCCAAGGGAAATGGAGGCATGCGTGCGCATGGTTCGATGAGGTCCGGCTGTCGATCGGGTTCAGGGCCGTTCCAGCACCGTGGCGATGCCCTGGCCGCCGCCTATGCATTGCGTGGCCAGCGCATAGCGCCCTTGGCTGCGCGCCAGCAACGCCGCAGCCTTGCCGGTGATGCGCGCGCCCGTGGCGCCCAAAGGATGACCGATGGCCAGGCCGCCTCCGTCGATGTTGACGCGGGCCATGTCCAGGCCCAGCTCACGGACGCAGGCCAGGGCCTGCGACGAGAACGCCTCATTTATCTCCACCACGTCCAGGTCGGCCGCCGCAAGCCCCGCGCGCGCCAGCGCCTTGCGCGTGGCAGGTATCGGACCTATGCCCATGACGGCCGGGTCCACGCCCACGGTCGCGAAACTGCGGATGCGCGCCAGCGCCTCCAGGCCGTGACGCGCCGCGAAGCCGTCGCTGGCAACCAGCACCGCCGCCGCGCCGTCGGTCAGCGGCGACGAGGTGCCCGCCGTGACCACGCCATCGGCGCGGAACGCGGGCTTGAGTCCCGCCAATGCGTCCAGCGTGGTACCCGGACGGATGCAGCCGTCGGCATCGACCACCTCGCCGTCCGGCAAGCGGATGGGCACGATCTCGGCCGCCAGCAAGCCCTGCTCGCGCGCCGCGGCGGCCTTGCGGTGGGATTGCAGCGCCAGCAGTTCCTGGTCGGCTCGGCTGACGTTCCAACGCTGCGCCACGTTCTCCGCCGTCTCGCCCATGGAGAGGTAGGCGTCGCTGGACGCCTGCAGCTCGGGGTTGGGCGAAAAGTTGAAGCCGCCCTGCGGCACCATCGTCATCGACTCCACCCCCACGCAAAGAAAGGCCTCGCCCATGCCGGCCTCGATCTGCGCCGCCGCGATGTGCACCGCCTGCATCGACGAACCGCAGAAGCGGTTCACGGTCATGCCGCCCACCTCCAGGGGCAGGCCGGCCAGCAGGCCGACGATGCGCGCCAGATTGTTGCCTTGCGCGGCTTCCGGATAGGCGCAGCCCAGTATCACGTCCTCCAGCAACGCCGGATCCAGGTCCGTGCGCCGCAGCAGGCCCTGTACCACCTGCGCGGCCAAGGTATCGGGCCGCAAGCCGGCCAACCGGCCCTTGCGGGCAAAGTGGAAAGGCGAGCGCGCATAAGCGGCTATGACTGCTTTCATGGTTTCAGCTTCCCAGGAGCAGGCTCAGACCGCGGCCGCGTAGCGCTGCGCAACGGTACTGCTGGACAGGTGCCCCGCCATGGCCAGGCGCGCGGCTTCGTAGGCGTCCCATTCCTCGCCAGCGTGCAGCGAGGGGATGGAGACCTTCTCGCCGCGCGCGAAGCCCAGCAAGGCGGCATCGACCAGGTCTTCGGCGCGCATCACGATGCGCTGGTCCAATGTTTCCACCGGCCGCCCGCCGATGGCCCAGAAGTCCGTGGCCGTGGCGCCGGGCAACACCGCCTGCACCTGCACGCCGGTCCCGGCCAGCTCGTGTTGCAGCGACTGGCTGAACGCCAGCACGAACGCCTTGCTGCCGCCATAGACGCCGTTCAGGACTTCGGGCGCAAGCGCCACGATGGAAGCGATATTGATGATGGCGCCCCGGCCTCGCGCGACGAAGCCCGGCACCGCCGCATAGGTCAGCCGCATCGGCGCGGTGACGTTCAGATCGACCATGCGCGTCATCTGCTCCACGTCGCTTTGCAGCAGCGGCGTATGCGTGCCGATGCCGGCGTTGTTCACCAGCAAGGCAATGCTGGCGTCCTGGCGCAGCTGGTCTTCGACGCGGGCCAGCGACGCGCGGTCGCCCAGGTCCGCCGCCAATACCTCCACCGCGCGGCCGCTGCGGGTGCTGATGTCGCTGGCCAGCGTGTTCAAACGCTCGCGGTTGCGGGCGACCAGGATCAGGTCGTAGCCCTGCTGCGCCAATTTTTCCGCGTACAGCGCGCCGATGCCGCTGGATGCGCCCGTGACGAGGGCGGTGCCGGGTTGGGTTTGTGCCATGTTGGGACTCACAAAGAGGGGTTGCGATGGGAGCCATGTTGCGGCTTGCAGCGCATGGCGTAAATGACGTATATAGTCGTAAATAAGGACATCAACGCTGGACATATGCGGGGCCAGAACCCGCCAGGACGCCCCCATGCACCGCATCGGTTACATACTTCCCGAAGGCTTCCAAATCATCGGCCTGGGCACGCAGGCCGTATTCGAACTCGCCAACGCGGTGGCGCGCGAGCCCTTCTACGCCGTGGAAAGCTACGCCCTGGACGGCGCGGTGCGCGCCTCGGCGGGCCTGACGGTGCAGGCCCGTCCGCTCACCGCCCGCAGCCAGGCCGACACCTGGCTGGTGGCCGGCGTGCTTTCGCCCCTGTCCAGGCCCGTCTCGCCCGAACTCCCCCGGCTGCTGGAGAAACTCGCGCCACGCTCGCGCCGCGTCGCCGGCCTGTGCACCGGCGCATTCTTGCTGGCCGAAGCGGGCTTGCTGGACGACCGGCGCGCCACCACGCACTGGTACTGGGCCGACGCCTTGCAGCAGCGCCACCCCCGCGCGCAGGTCGAGGCCGACCGCATCTACGTCGCCGACGGGGCGGTCTGGACCTCCGCCGGCATGACGGCGGAAATGGACCTGGCCTTGGCGCTGGTGGAGAAAGACCTGGGCGCGGAACTCGCGCGCGCGGTGGCGCACCGGCTGGTGATGCATCAGCGCCGCTCGGGCGGACAGTCGCAGCATTCGGAAATGCTCAGGCTCGCGCCCAAGTCCGACCGCATCCAGCAGGCGCTGGAACATGCCCGGCGCAACCTCGCCCAGCCGCTGAGCGTGGAGGATCTGGCCCAGGCCGCCAGCCTGAGCCCGCGCCAGTTCAGCCGTGTATTCACGGCCGAAACCGGCCAGTCGCCCGCCAAGGCCATCGAGGGGCTGCGACTGGAAGCCGCCCGGCTGATGATAGAAAGCAGCCGGCATCCGCTGGAAGTGGTGGCCAGGGAAACCGGTTTTCGCGACCGCCGCCACTTGCGCGAGGCTTTTCTGCGCGGCTTCGGCATGCCACCGCAGGCGGTGCGGCGCGATGCGCGCACCAGCCCTCCCGGCCCCTGATCGGCGCCGGATACGCCGCGGCCCCGGCCTGCGGTCCAGTACAATTCGCGTTTGGCGACGTTGTGCTCGCCCATTTATCTGGACCAAAGATGTTGCGACTGTCTGAAATCAAGCTGCCGTTGAATCACACGCCCGAAGAATTGCCTGCCGCGATTCTCAAGAAACTGGGTGTAGCGGCCAGCGATCTGCGCGGCTACACCGTTGCCTCCCGCAGCTATGACGCGCGCAAGAAGCACAACATCCTGCTGATCTACACGCTGGACGTCGACGTCGAAAACGAAGCGGCGCTGCTCAAGCGCTATCACGACGACCGCAACGTCAAGCCCACTCCCGACACCGAATACAAGTTCGTCGCCCAGGCGCCCGCCAACCTGAGCAAGCGCCCCATCGTCATCGGCACCGGCCCCTGTGGGCTGTTCGCCGGGCTGGTCCTGGCGCAGATGGGCTTCAAGCCCATCATCCTGGAACGCGGCAAGGCCGTGCGCGAACGGACCAAGGACACCTGGGGCCTGTGGCGCAAGCGCATCCTGAACCCCGATTCGAACGTGCAATTCGGCGAAGGCGGCGCCGGCACCTTCTCCGACGGCAAGCTGTACAGCCAGATCAAGGACCCCAAGCACTACGGCGAAAAAGTGCTCAAGGAATTCGTCCTGGCCGGCGCGCCCGAAGAAATCCTGTACGTGAGCAAGCCGCACATCGGCACGTTCCGTCTGGTCGGCATGGTGGAAGTCATGCGCGACACCATCACCAAGCTGGGCGGCGAAGTCCGCTTCTCCAGCAGGGTCGAAACGCTGCATCGGGAAAACGGCCGCGTCACCGGCGTGACCCTGGCCGGCGGCGAGCACATCGAGGCCGACCACGTCGTGCTGGCCATCGGCCACAGCGCGCGCGACACCTTCCAGATGCTGCACGACCAGGGCGTGTTCATGGAAGCCAAGCCCTTCTCGATCGGCTTCCGGATCGAACATCCGCAGTCGCTGATCGACCGCGCCCGCTTCGGCCCCAACGCCGGCCACCCCATCCTGGGCGCGGCGGATTACAAGCTGGTGCATCATGCCAGCAACGGACGCTCGGTCTACAGCTTCTGCATGTGCCCGGGTGGCACCGTGGTGGCTGCCACGTCCGAACCCGACCGTGTCGTCACCAACGGCATGAGCCAGTACTCGCGCAACGAGCGCAACGCCAACGCGGGCATCGTGGTCGGGATTTCGCCCGAGGTCGATTACCCCGAACATGTGCTGGCGGGCGTGGATTTCCAGCGCAAATGGGAATCCCAGGCGTTCGAGCTGGGCGGCCGCAATTACAGCGCACCAGGCCAACTGGTCGGCGATTTCATCGCCGGCCGGGCCTCGACCGAATTCGGCTCCGTGCAGCCCTCATATACGCCGGGCGTGCACCTGACCGACCTGGCCGCCGCGCTGCCCGAATTCGCGATCAGCGCCATCCGCGAAGCGCTCCCCGTCTTCGACAAGACCATCAAGGGTTTCGGCATGCACGACGCCGTGCTCACCGGCGTCGAAACCCGCACCTCGTCGCCCATCCGCATCAAGCGCGACAACGAGACCTTGCAAAGCCTCAATACCCAAGGCCTGTTCCCGGCTGGCGAAGGCGCGGGCTATGCCGGCGGCATCCTCTCGGCGGGCGTGGACGGCATCAAGATCGCCGAGGCGGTGGCCTTGAGCATCATGAGCCAGCAGGGGTAAGCGTGCCGGGCCCGGCACGGGCCCGCGAAATGCGCCTGCTGAACCCCGCCGCTTGACCTTCCCATCGTGTCAAGCTTGAAACTGACGCCATCGTATTGCCCCGACTGCCTCGTGTACCGCAGCGGGCCAGGCGCATTTTCGAAAAGGGTTCCGCCATGCAGCAAGCAACGCTCACGCCTCGCCAGGCACGCCTGTCGTATTTCTGCGCCTTCGCGTTCATCGCTGCAATGGTCGCGGCCGCCGCCGTCTGGAACGATCGCGAGATCGTGCTGCCCGAGATCGCCGCCATGGCAATCGCCTTGTGGGTCTACCGCGAGCCCGGTTGGATGCGCCATCCCGAGAAGATCTTTCTTTGGCCCACGGCAACGGCCTTGATGGGCTTCGGCATCAACCTGCTGGCCATACCCTATACCGCCAAACTGGCGCTCGTCCTGGCGGCGATGCTGCTGTTCTTCCTGCTGCTGCGCTACAGCTTGGCGCCTGCGCTGGCCACGGGCTTTTTGCCGGTGGTGACCAACGCCACCGAGCCGTCATTCATTGCCGCCATTGTGGTCAGCACCCTGCTACTGATGCTGGGCGTGATGCTGGGACGGCTGCGCGCCAGCACGGATCGCACCGCTTCCGTCCAGCCCAGGCTGATGGCCGCCTATGCCGCGATCATCCTGGCCGGAATCGGCCTCGCCGCGCTCGCCGGCAATACGCACCTGGCCGTACTGCCGCCAGTGGCCGTGGTGGTGTACGAGTCCCTGCACATGAAGATGTACTCGTGGCGCATGCTGTTCAAGCAGACTGCGGTGCTGACCCTGTCGGCCGCTGTCGGCGTGGCGCTGTATCTGATGGTCGAGGACTGGATGACGGTGGTCCTGCTGGACCTGGCGCTGATGTGGCTGCTGCTGCGCCTGTTCGAGATGCGCATGCCCGCCGTGTACGCGTTTCCGCTGTTGGCCTATGTCTTCCCGCGGGACGCGCTGCCGCAACTGCCCGCGGCGGCGCTGCTGGTTTCCTTGTTTTCCCTGACCTTGGTTATGGCCTATCGCAAGCTGCAAAAGCCGGCCATGGCGCTGGAGCGTCAGCCCCAATAGCGCCAAAGCCCTTGCGGCTCACAGGCCTGGGGCATGGCCCAGGCCTGGCACGGCGGGTAGTTGTCCCTAGCCGCCACTTTGCGGCTTGGCGCCCGGCGTCGGCACCCTGCCCGCCCGCATCTCGGTCGTCGTCACACCGCCGAAACCCCAGTTGTCCGTGTCGATTTCCTCGATCACGACGTGCGTCCACTCCGGCGGCTTGTGCAGCACGCGTTCGAGCGTCTCGGTGACTTCGCGGATGACTTGCGCTTTCTGCTCGGCGGTAACGCCATCGCGGGTAATGCGGATACTGACGAACGGCATGACTTTCTCCTGGTTGAAGTGCCTGTGCCCGTCGCCACGCCGGAGGTCGTTCTCAATCCAGCTTGGGATCAGGAAACGGCAGCTTATCCTGGGAAACGCTGGGCTGCGCTTTCCACTTGCCGTCCTGCTTGTAGAAATCCATCTGGTTCTCGCTGACCGCAGCCCCCAGGGTCACCGCGACCGTGCAGGCGACCTGGCCCGGATAGGTGGCGTCCACCGCAGGGATGCAGGTTCCCAGCTTGACCTTGGACGGCCGCGGCATGCCCGTGTCCGCCAGCATGTCGACGATCGCATCCGTGGCTTCGGGAATGGAAGGCAGGACCAGATCCTGGGCCCGGGCCATGCCGCCCATTCCCAACAATGCAACCATCGATGCCACGGAAATCAAGGGCTTGAACATGCGCCAGCTCCATCAGAATTGAGACTCGCGGAGCTTAAAGGAAGCGGCCCTTTGTCACCGTAACAGAGCGCTACGCGACTATTCCTAAGGCAGCATCTGAGGGTTGTAGACCACTTCCCACAAATGCCCGTCCGGATCCATGAAGTAGCCCGCGTAGCCGCCATAGAAGGTATCGCCTGCGGCTTTGACCACGGTGGCGCCCGCGCCATTAGCCTGCAGCATGACCGCGTCCACCTCGGTTTTGGAACGCACGTTGTGTCCCAAGGTGAATTCAAGAGAGCCGCCCGGCCGCAACGCAATGCCCGTGTCGGCAGCCATGCTCGCGCGCGGCCACACGGCCAGTTTCACGCCATTCTGCAAGTCGAAGAACGCGACCGCGCCGTGTTCGAACTCCTTGCCGATGATGCCCTCGGTCGACAGCCCCAGCCCATCGCGATAGAAAGCCACCGATTTTTCCAGATCATCGACGCCCAGCGTGATGACCGTGATTCTTGGTTCCATGAGCTGCTCCGAAAGTGAGTCCGACTGCCAGAATAGCGCGCGCGGGAATGCGCGGGCCGCAACGCCGGGCGGGAAGCAACGCCTCTCAGTAATCCCTCGCCTCGTCGAACCAGCGCTGCGCCTGCTCTTCGCTTACGCCCAACCGTTCGACCAGGGCAAGCTGGCTGAACTGCCACACCGCCTCGCCGATGTCTTCGCGCTCCATGGTCTCGATGCCCTTCATGCCATTGAAGTGGCTGGCGAAGGCAGAGATTGCGACTTGGACCTCGGCGGGATTGCCGGCGCTTTCCAGCGCCGCCTGCGCCTTGTCATAGGCGGTGTTCGCCGACTTCGCCATGCGGCTGCTCCAGCCCGAGAATGGCCGGCCGTATTCGCTCTGCCACCACTCCTGCTTGCGCAGCTTGGAGACGGAGCTGTAGCCGCCCCAAGCGCGGACCTTCGCCCTCGCCGTCATCTGTGCCTTCAATCGCTTGCCCGCCGCTTCGTCGACGTTGAAGGCGATGAACCTGTCCAGCAGAGGCCAGCTGGCCAGTTCCGGCAACCCGGCCAGATCGGGCATGTAGCGGATCTCCAGACTCGTCAGGCGCGACAACCGGGCCAGCGCCCCGCAGTCGCTGAAGCTGCCCCAAAGCGACAGGCTCTCCAACTGCGGAAAGCGCTCGATCCCTTGCAGTGATATGGCTTGTCCCAGCGGCGCGCCGTGCAACGTCAGCGCAGTCACGTTCTGCAGCGGGCCGAGGTCGGGCAAGGCATAGGGAGCTCCGACGGCCCGGCGTCCCAGCGCAGGCTGCAGCGACAGCATGTCGGGCAGCGGCCCCGCCACGGTAATGCGCGTCGGGTCGCCAAACAGCCCCAGGTTGCGGACCTGGGGCAGTCTGGCGGCTAGATGCCCTGACACCGCGTCCAGCCGGATATGCAGCGTCTGGATTCTTGCCTCGCCGGCGTCGATGGCGCGCCTGTCCGAAAATGCCGGCGCCCAGCTGAACTGCTCGATCTCGCGGCCTTGCGACCAGCCGAAGAAGCCGCTGTCGTTGCCGTAATAATCGATGTGGCGCGGCCATGCCGAGCCGGCAGGCGTGGAGAATGGATCGAACACCGCCCAGTTGATGGCGTCTTCGCCAGCCACGTGCAGATCGGCCTTCTCGCCCATGCAGGCCGGACCGATGATCAGGTTGCCGCGGCCTGCTTCCCTCGCGAAGACATGGCTGCCCGGCGCGATCAGACTCACCTGATACTGCCCTGCTTCGCTCACCGAGCCCGCCGGCTCGCCGGACACGTCTGTGGGTACGGACACGCTACTCTCCTTTTGCTCGGCGGGATCCGCTTGTCGCCATCCCGTCCATTCATTGACGTCTACGCAGGCTCGCCATCCACCCGGAAGAACAGCGCAGTCTGCCCGTTCAGGCCCGCATCCAGGAACTCGAACTCGACGCGCCTGCCGGGTTCGACCACGTCGCCCAGGTATTCGACCCGATACATCACGCCGCCGATGCGGTAATTGTGGACCAGCGAGACAATCGAGGAGTTGGGGCTGCGCAGCCGGTAGACCACGGCCTCTTCGACCACGCCCCGCACGCCGTGCTTGTAGAGTCCCCGCTGCAGCTTGCGGCTGCGCATGCCGAACAGCATCCCCAGGATCGCAAAGATCGCCGCGACGAACAGCAGCGGCGGCAAAAACAGCCCTCCCACCAGCGGCACAAGGGCAAAGATCAGCATGAACTTGCGCGCATCCAACTCTTCCCTGCGCACGGCCGCACGGTCGGCATCGCTGATTTCCTCGACAGCGACCAGGGACTCCGCGCTCATGGGGTACTCCGCCCGCAACAGCACGGGAGGCGAGTCTGGCTGCAGGGTCAGCAGGTGCAGGCGCACGGGCAGATCCGTCAGGCCCACGGCCGTCGCGGGCCCGTGTCCGCTGCGAGTGTCGCTGGCGATCTCGTTCCAGAACGGCAAGGCGGCCTCCACGCGCTGCTCGCCGAATCCGTAGCACACGCCCGGCGTCGAGGAGCCCGGACCAAACGACGTCAGCCGGCCTGAAACGATCTGCTTGGCCAGCCGTCCCTTCAACGCCCGGTCGAGGCTGCGCCAGCCTCGCGGAATGCGCAGCAGCTTGCGCCCGAAAAACACCGCCAGCGCTCCCATCACCGCAATGCCCGCCAGCAGTACCGCGCCTCCGCCGACATCCAGCGCGCGCCACTCGGACAGACCGAGCACGACAAAGGTCAACACGGAAAGCGCCAGCAGCAGCACCACGAAGACGCCGAACACCGCCATCAACCGTCTGCCGCGCGAGCATCTGCGCAGCAGCAGAATGTCGTCCTCGGTGAGCGGAGCATCTTCTATTTGCAGGGTCTGCTTCATGCGTTGATCGCCGCCTCCCGGACTCAATAGGTTCCGATGGGAACCTCTATCTTCAGCGGCGCGCCGCCCTTGGCCGGACGCAGACTATACGTGTACACGCCGCCATCGCCATCAGCGAGCGCCGAATCCTTACGCTCCACGGCATAGCGCTGCCCGTCGATCTCCAGCGTGCGGACGGCGACGGCGACGGCGTCGGCATGGTCAGGCACCAGCAGCCCGCCCACACCGTCTCCCGCATCGGCGAACTCGTAGTCGCGCAACTCCCCATCAACCCGCAGCAACTGCACCCGCGGCCGGTAAGGCGCCGCGTCCAGGTTCCAGCCATTGGTCAGGTCGGTGACCCAGGGGCCCGGAATGTCATAGACGCTGCCCAGTTGCTCTTCCGACACCTCGGACCCTACCACGACCAGGCAGCACACCACCTTCCCTGCGCGGGAGTCGTACACCGCCCAGTTGCTGCCGATGGCCGCGACGCCGGGCAGCATCGAAAAATGGAATTGCCGGTTGAACTGGCTGTCCGACACCTGGCGCCAGCCTCCAATATTGGGCGCTGGCGCAGGCGATTGCGCCTGGCTGGCCATTGCCATCAGGACGCCTGCGGCCAGGGCGCCGGCTCGGAGCAATAAACGTATCATCTCGGTGCCTGTCGTGGGCTTGTGGGGATCATCGGACTGGAGCCTTGCGCCGGCATAGTACCAGTGCCGGCGTTGCCGCCATGGCATGCGCGCCGCCGGCCTGCCGGCCGCGCGCGAACTTCGCTACTATCGACGCATGGCTCATCTCGTTCCTCCCTCAATCGCCCCCCAGGTCGCAGCGGCCAGCAGCCTCATCGAACGACATCTGGGCGCGGGCCTCGTCGCCATCCACCTGTTCGGTTCCGCCGTGGACGGCGGGCTGCAACCCCATAGCGATATCGACCTGCTCGTCACCGTGACCCAGCCGCCGGACGAAACCGTGCTGCGCGCGCTGGCCACGGCGCTATTGGCGATCTCCGCCCCGCCCGGTTCATCGCCCGACTTGCGCGCGCTCGAAGTCACCGTGCTGGCGCTGGAACACGTCGTGCCTTGGCGCCACCCAGCCAGGCGCGAACTCCAGTTCGGCGAATGGCTGCGAACCGATCTGATGACGGGCGTCGTGGAACCGCCCATGATGGACCACGATCTGGCCATCCTGCTCACCAAGGTCCGTGGCCACAGCACCCCTATCGTCGGCCCTGAGGCCGCCCAGTTGCTCCAGGCCGTCCCTCGCGCAGACCTGAGGCGGGCACTGCTGGACACCGTCGCGCAGTGGAACACGCCCGAGGACTGGGCGGGCGACGAAAAGCACATCATCCTCGCGCTGGCGCGCATCTGGTACACGGCCGTCTCCGGGGGCATCGCCTCCAAGGACCAGGCGGCTGCGTGGCTGCTGGAGAGGTTGGAAGCGCCCTACCGCCCCGTCCTGAGCAAGGCGCGCGCGATCTATCTGGGACTAGAGGAAGACGATCTGGCGCAACGGCACGCTGCCGAAACCGCGGCATTCATTGCCCACGCCCGCGCCGCTATTGAAGGACTGGCCGGCAGCCGATAGCCCTGGAACACATGAACGGCCTGCTTGCCAGCGCGGATGCGGCGGGCAGCCTTTCAGGCATCACGGCTTCAGGTCGATTTCCATGCGCACGAAATCGCCGCGATACGTCACTTCGCCCAGGTAGATGACGCGGCGGTCCGGTCCGGTGAACACGCGCCGGACTTCCGCCACCGGCGCATTCACATTGATGCCCAAATGCCGCGCCACCTCGACATCGGCGGTCGAAATGGTCAGCACCTGGCGGGCAGAGACGATATCCACCGAGGACATCCCCATCAGAATGGGGATGACGGTTTCCTTGCGAAAGCGCGCAGGGTGCTTGGCAAAGATGGCGGCGTCCAGGTAGATGTTGATGACGCAGTACGGCTGCCCATTGCGGGCGTGAATGCGCCGCATGAAGACATACTTGTCCGCCGCGACGCCGTCCGAATCGTTCAGCAATGGCGTGCGCGTGGACTCATCGATATTGAGGATGGTCGGGTGCGTATCCCGATAGACGCTGGACAGGTTCTCGAGCGTGGTCTCGACACGGAACCAGCGGTTGTCCTGGGGCGCGCCCGTCACGAAGGTGCCGCGCCCCCGCTGCGGTGAAAGCAGTCCGTCGCGGGTGAGCCTTTCGATCGCCTGGCGCACCGTGACCTTGGCCACGTGGAACTCCTCGGCCAGCGCGTCCAGCGAGGGCAATTTCTCGCCGTTCTTCCACACACCCTTCAGGATCCGCTGCCGGAACAGATCCGAAAGTTGAACGTAGAGAGGGGCTTGGGCAGTGTCGAGAATCATGGCGTCAAAGTGTCCGCGACTATATCACGCGCCTGCGGCCGGGCCGCGCCGCGCGCGTCTTCCAGGATCAGCGCGGCGCCCTTCTCGCCGATCAGGATCGCGGCGGCGTTTGTGTTTGTCGACACCATGCGGGGCATGACCGAAGCATCGACGACGCGCAAGCGCTCGATCCCGCGCACGCGCAAGCGCGCATCGACCACAGCCCCGTCATCCCCGCCCATGCGGCAGGTGCCGGCGGGATGGAACACGGTGCCGCCCTTGTTGCGCGCGAATTGCTCCAATGCGGCGGCGGTCGTGACATCGTTGCCCGGCAGGTACTCCACGCCGGTCACCAGATCGCGGAACGACGGCTGGGCATAGATGTCGCGCAACATGCGCAAGCCCGCGACCAGGACCTTCGCATCGCGCGGCTCGGTCAGATAGTTCGAGACGATGCGCGGCGATGCCAATGGATCCGTGCCCACGATCTCCACGGTGCCGCGCGAATCGGGCCGGCATTGCGTCGCCGACGCGGAGAAACCGGAAAACCGGTGCAACGGGTCGCCGGGCTTGTCGACCGACAGCGGCATGACATTGAAGAGAATGTCCGCCCGGCCGCCGACCGCGTGCTCGGTCGCCGCCAGTCCCCCCACCTGGCCCGCGCCCACCGTGAGCGGTCCCCTGCCCTTGAAGAGCCACTGCGCTCCCATGCCCGCAAGGCTGAGCGGATTGCGCACCGCGTCGTTGAGCGACATGCGCCGCTTCAGCTTGACGATCACGCGCGCCTGGTAATGGTCCTGCAGGTTGCGGCCGACTTCCGGCGCGTGCGCCGCAACCGCGATGCCGTGCCTGGCAAGCAGCGCCGCATCGCCCACGCCCGAAAGCTGCAGCACCTGGGGCGATTGCAGCGCGCCCGCCGCAAGCACCACCTCGGCATCCGCCATCGCACGCTTCAATTGGCCCTCTTGCACCCACTCCACGCCCAGCGCCCGGCCGCCTTCGATCAGGATGCGCGTGACATGGGCGCCGGTTTCGATCACCAGATTCGGACGCGACCGGACCGGATACAGGAAGGCGGTCGCGGCGTCGCAGCGCCAACGGCTGCCGAGGGTCAACTGGTAAGGTCCCACCCCTTCCGATTCGGCGCCGTTGAAATCGTCATTTCGCCGGCAGCCGGCCTCGACTGCCGCTTCCACCCACGCAGCCGTGTAGGGATGTTCATTGCGCAGATTGGAGACGCGGAGTTCGCCGGCCCCCCCGTGGTACTCGGACTCGCCCCCGTCGTAGCGCTCGGATTTCTTGAAATACGGCAGCACGTCCCGATAGGCCCAGCCGGTCGCGCCGAGATCGGCCCAGTCGTCGTAGTCCTCATGTTGCCCGCGGATATACAACAAGCCGTTGATCACGCTAGACCCGCCCAGCGCCTTGCCGCGCGGCCACAGGATGGTGCGATCGCCGGTCTCGGCCTGGGCTTCGACCGGGAACAGCCGGGAGAACCGCGGATCGTAGATGGTCTTGAAGTAGCCCACCGGCAGCTTGAGCCAGAAATTGTGCGCGGCCGCTCCCGCCTCCAGCAGCAGCACGCGCACCGCAGGATCGCGGCTGAGCCGATTGGCCAGCACGCATCCGGCGGAGCCGCCGCCAATGACGATGTAGTCAAAGCCCGTCCCAGCCGGAATGCTCATGCCTTGATCGCCTCCAGATAGGCTGAAGGATCGAAGTAGCGCGACGCCGGAACCGGATTCGGAATGTTCCCGACCTGCGCGAAGAAGTCGGTCACCTGCTGCAGCCAGCGGGTCACTGAACCGTCTTCGTACTTGGTGCGCCATTCGGCCGTGGAGAAATACTTGGCCTGCTTGAACTGCGCCTTGAACTCGGCCAGCGGCACGTCCTTGTACTGTGTCTTCTGCAGCGTCTCCACCGCGGCATCCGGGGTTTTCACGATGGCGTCGTTGGCCTCGCCCCAGGCGGCGATGAGGCTGCGGATGGCCGGCTTCTGGGCTTCGTAGAAATCGTTCCTGGCCGCCCATCCGCCCATGATCGCCGCCTCCGGATAGAACGCGGAAGCGTCGATCAGCATGCGCGCATTGGACACCTTGGACCGGACGATCGTGTCGAACGGCACCCACAGCGCGACCGCGCTGACCGCGCCGGAGACGAACGAAGTCACGGCGTCGGCCATGCGCTGGTTGACGATCTGCACGTCCTTGCCCGGGTCCAGCTTGGCCGCGCGCAAGGCCCGGTCCAGGAACACATGGGCGGTCGTGCCCGTGGTCGTGGAGATCTGCTTGCCCTTCAGGTCGGCCACGGTCTTGATCGACTCGTCGCGGACCCAGAGTTGGGCAGTGCCGTACTCGATGTCGTTCACGAGAAAGACCTTGCCCTGGCCTCGGGCTGGAAAGTTCGACACAACCGCGCCGGTGGCCAGCACATCAAGGCTGCCGCCTATCATGGCCTGGAAGATTTCCAACCCCGTGGTGAAGACGATGGGCTCCAGTTCCAAACCATGCTTGGCGTAGCTGCCCATCTGCAAGCCCAGCCACAAGTGGCCGTCGACGGCGGGCGTATGCAGGTAGCCTACGCGCAGTTTCTTGCGCGCCTGGCCTATGGCGGGCGCCGCGATCGCTGCGATGGAAGCGGCCATGCCGGCCTTGAGTAAGGTTCTGCGGTCGAGCTTCATGGTGTCTCCTTGTGGTGGGGCTGCTGACGCAGTCTCAATCGGTCGGCCGGACGGATTGGCGGGCCTGGGCTTCGTACTCGAACATGACCAGCTCCCGGATCTCGCGGCTCAGCTCGACGAAGCGCGGGTCCTCGTGGACCCGCTCCGATCGGGGGTAGCCGAAAGGCACCTCTATCACCTTGCGTACCTTGGAAGGCCTCGCCGTGACCACGACGATCTTCGACGACAGGTAGATGGCCTCTTCCACCGAGTGGGTGATCAGCATCACCGTCTTGCCCTCGGTCTGCAGCACTTCGAGCAGCAGGTCCTGCATCGCGGTCCGGGTCTGCGCATCCAGCGCGCCAAAGGGCTCGTCCATCAACAGGAACTGGGGCTTGACGGCGTAGGCTCGCGCGATTGCCAGCCGCTGCCGCATACCGCCGGACAGGTGCTTCGGGAAGTGATCGGCGAAATCGCTCAGGCCCATCAGCTTCATGTAGCGCTGGCAGATCTCGGCGCGCTCCCGCGGGCTCGTCTTGTTGGCCGCGAGCTTCATGCCGAACTCGATGTTGCCGCGCACCGTCAGCCACGGGAAGACGCCATATTCCTGGAAGATCACGCCGCGGTCGGGTCCGGGCGCCGTGACAGGCTGCCCATCCAGCGTCACGGAGCCGGAGGTGGGTTGCACGAAGCCGCCGACGATGTTCATCAAGGTCGTCTTGCCGCAACCCGAGGGGCCGATGATCGACACGAACTCGCCATCCCGGATGTCCAGCGTCACGCCATCCACCACCCTCATGGGGCCTGTGGCCGTGGGAAAGTCCACCGTAACGTTGTCGAACTTGATCCTGACTTCCGGTTCCTGGGAAGGCTTCGGCGTAGCGGTATCCACGCTGCGCAGTTGAGTGCTCATGGTCATGGTCTTGAATGTCCGGGATGGTCTCAGGCGATACGGTCTTGCCACGCGACCAGGCGCCGGCTTGCGGCCCTCAGCGCCAGGTCCATCAGCATGGCGATGAGGCCGATGCAGATGATCCCGACGTAGATCACGTCCAGCTGGAAGAACGAGGAGGCATTCTGGATCAGCGCCCCCAGCCCCTGCTGGGCCGCTATGAGTTCGGACGCCACCAGCGTGGCCCAGGCCACGCCCAGCGCCACCCGGATGGCGGTCAGGATGTGCGGCACGGTCAACGGGACGATGACCTTGATGAAGATCTCCACATCATTGGCGCCCAGCGTCCGTGCGACGCGCACGAAGATCGGGCTGATCTGGGCGATGCCCTCGTACATCACGATGACGCCGGCAAAGAACGAGGCATAGAACAGGATGACGGTCTTGGCCGATTCGCCGATGCCGAAGTAGACGATCACCAGCGGAATCAGCGCGATCGGCGGGAGCGCGCGGAAGAAATTGATGACGGGATCGATGAAGACCCGCAGCCCGCGATACCAGCCCAGGCAAAAACCAACAGGCACTGCCACCAGGATGCCTAGCGCGACTCCGGTGAAAACGCGGCGGGCCGACATCCAGATGTCCAGCCACAGCCGGTCCTTGGAGAGCTCTATGAACTTTTCGACGACCGCGGCGGGCGAAGGCACGAGCGCGGGGCTGACCAGCCCGCTGGCGCGCACCGCCAGCCACAGCAAGAGGATGCATAGCCATGGCGCCGCGATGAGCAGCGGGCGCGAGATAAAGGACGGAAGGCGCATGGTGTGTATAGAGGGTTAGACCTGAGTTGCAATCCGTAAGTGCTGAACATACTATAGACCAGCACTTAATATCTTCATGCCATGACAAACCCTAATACGAATCAAGCCTGGGCCATCGAACCATTCACGCTTGCGCGTATCCAGGCCTACGTCCTGCGATGGCCGGTCAAGCGTCCGGTACAAACCTCGTTCGGCACCATGCATGACCGCCCCGCCCTGCTCGTGCGGGTAGAAGATGCGGACGGCGCGGTCGGCTGGGGAGAGGTCTGGTGCAACTTTCCCGGCTGCGGCGCCGAACACCGCGCCCGCCTGCTTGAAACCGTGGTCGCGCCGCTGGTCGTCGGCCAGTCCTACGCCTCGGCCGAAGCCGCGTTTGCCCACATGAGCGCGCGCACCGCGGTACTCGCCATCCAGTCCGGCGAACCTGGCCCCATCGCGCAAGTGATCGCCGGCATCGACCTGGCCTTGTGGGACATGCTGTCGCGCCGGGCCGGCGCGCCGCTATGGCAATTCCTGGGCGGCGCCTCGGACGTGATCCGCGTCTATGCAAGCGGCATCAACCCTGACCGCCCCGAAGATACGGTGCTCGCAAAACACGCGGAGGGCTATCGTGCCTTCAAGCTCAAGGTGGGCTTTGGCGAGGAGCGGGACCTCGCCAATGTCAGAACGGTGCGCGCCCGGCTGCCCTCGGGCAGCGAGCTCATGCTGGACGCCAATCAGGCCTGGGATCTGCCGGGCGCTCTACACATGAGCAGCCGCTTCAGCGAGTTCGCGCCGCGCTGGCTGGAAGAGCCGCTGCGCGCCGATCGCCCGCTATCGGACTGGGCGCAGTTGGCAGAAAAAACGGATATCCCCCTCGCAGCCGGAGAGAACCTCATCGGTCCAGACGCCTTCGAGGCCATGATCAACAGCAGGACGCTCAAGGTCGTGCAGCCGGACCTGGCCAAATGGGGCGGCATATCCGGCTGCCTGCCCGTGATCGACAGGATTCACGAGGCCGGACTGCGCTATTGCCCGCATTTCCTTGGCGCGGGTGTCGGCCAGCTTGCGTCGGCGCACATTCTGGCGGCGCGGGGACGAGCCGGCGGCATGCTTGAAATCGATGCCAACGAGAACCCGCTGCGCGCGGCTCTCAGCCCGGCATTGGGTGCGATCGTTGAAGGAGAGGCCCAGCTCGGAAACGCGGCGGGGCTGGGCGTGCAGCCGGATATCGCGCAATTGCGCGATATCTGCGGTGTGCGTTCATAACATCCCGAAAAGAAGGCCTGCAATTGTCCGGGCCGCGGGGTTCAACAGGGCCTGACGTCAGCCGGCCGTGCTCCTCGCAAGACGCATCTGGAGAAAGTCGAGAAATACCTGGACCTTTTTGGAGTGCCTGCGATTCGGTAGATACGCCGCATGGACGCACACACTCTGTTCTTGAGGATTGACCTCGTAGTCCTCGAAGAACCGGCGCAGCCGCCCGGCCCGCACGTCCTCCCGGATCAGCCATTCCGCCAGCAACGCGATGCCCTGCCCATCCAGCACAGCTTCGCGCAGCATGTCCGAGTTGTTGGCGGCCAAACGCCCCTGCACCTCCACGTGCCGCACCTCGTCATCGCCGCGAAGGAACGACCAGCGTTGCGGCCCGGCCTGGTGGGCGAATCGCAGACAGTCGTGCTGTGTCAACTCCTCAGGCGCAGTGGGCGTGCCGTGCCGCTCCAGGTACTCGTGGCTGGCCACCACATAGCGCCGGTGCTCGGCCAATTTGCGCACGATCAATTGAGGCTGCAAGTCCGGTGTGCCGATGCGGACGGCGACATCGATCCGCTCCGCCACCAGGTCCACATACGCATCGGATAGCACCAGATCCAGTGACACGCGCGGATTCTCGCGCAGGAAACCCGAGATATAGGGTCCCAGGCACAAGCGCGCGAAGGTCACTGGCAAGGAAACCCGCAAGGGTCCGACCGCGACCGCGCCAACGTCCGACACGCTGCCGTCGGCCTCCTCCAGATCCGACACAACCCTGGACACCTGCTCCAGGTAAGTCGCTCCTGCGTCGGTCAACGTTACCCGGCGCGTCGACCGGGTCAGCAGCGCGGTACCGAGAGACGCCTCCAGGGTATCGATCAGCCGCGTGACGGAAGACGTGGCGACCCCCAGGCGCCGCGCGGTTTTGGAGAATCCTCCTGACTCGGCCACGTCCAGGAAGACGCGCAAGGCTTGCAGTTTGTCCATGGTTATCTTTGCGAAATACGCAATCCTACGTTGCGATATAGACCGATTCATTGATTTTTACGCAAAGACTAATCTGGCGTTCCTCTCAACGCAAGGAGCCACGCCGTGAAATCCCTGCGCATCGGCGATTCTCTCGTCAGCGGTGCGCAACCGCCCGCGGCGTTCCTGCAAGCCCTTCAACAGGCCGCCGTGGCGGCCGCCAACTGAGCCCCTGGAACACACCAACATGCCTTCCACGCAAATTACCGCCGCCGCCAAGGATCAGGATTCAGCCGCCTCCTCGGGGCTGCCACTACGCTTGACCTTCATGCTGGCCGGCAGCGCCGGCCTGTCGGTCGCATCCCTGTACTACAGCCAGCCCATGCTGGGAGTGCTGGCCCCGGACATCGGCGCCTCTCCCCAGTCGGTCGGACTGCTGCCAACACTGACCCAGTTGGGCTATGCCCTGGGCATCCTCTTCCTGGCGCCGCTGGGTGACCGGCATGACCGGCGCAGGATCATCCTCACCAAGGCCGCCATCCTGTTCGCCGCGCTGCTGCTCGCGGCTCTGTCGCCCTCTTTGCCGACGCTGCTGGCCGCCAGCCTGGCCGTCGGCGTGTCCGCAACGATGGCACAGGACATCGTTCCGGCAGCCGCAACATTGGCGCCAGCCGCGCATCGCGGCAAAATCGTCGGCACGGTGATGACAGGCCTGCTGCTGGGCATCCTGCTGTCCCGGGTAGTCAGCGGCTTCGTTGCCGAGAACTGGGGTTGGCGCGCCATGTTCGCGGCCGCCGCCGCCAGCATCGCGCTCGTAGGCCTGGCCGCAAAGCGCCAGCTCCCGCGCTTCGAAGCCAGCACGCAACTGCCTTACTTCGCGCTGCTGCGATCGCTGGCCGCGCTATGGCGGCAACATCCCGCACTGCGCCGCGCCACTTGGGCCCAAGGCCTGCTGTCTATCGGCTTCAGCGCCTTCTGGTCCACCCTGGCCATCATGCTGCATGACGAGCCCTTCCACCTGGGCGCGGCCGCCGCCGGCGCCTTCGGACTGGCCGGCGCGGCAGGAGCCATGGCCGCTCCCATCGCCGGACGCATCGCCGACCGCCACGGCGCCCCGCTGGTCACCCGTCTGGGTGCAGGCCTGGTCGTCGCGTCCTTCGCCGCCATGGGAGTGGCCCCGTTCATGGCACCCGGCGCGCAGCTAGGGCTGCTGGTCGCCAGCGCCATCGGATTCGACCTGGGCATACAGGCCGCACTGATCGCGCACCAAACCATCATCTACGGCATCGACGCCAATGCCCGCAGCCGGCTCAACGCGGTACTGTTCACCGGCATGTTCATCGGCATGGCCGTCGGGTCGGCGTTGGCAGCCTTGCTGTATGCACAGTTCGGATGGATGGCGGTGACGGTGCTGGCGACGGTCACGGCGCTGGGAGCATTATTGGTGCGATTGAGGGGCTGACGGCAGCGCTCTCATCTCCCGACTCAAAGAGAAAGAGGCGCCGAAGCGCCTCTTTCATTCACCGCAAGACAACAGCGGGATCACTCCCACTCAATTATATTTTTATAATTAATTTACATTAAAATCAGATGGTTAGAAAAAAGCCTATCGACAATGCCATAATAAATACCATGTCAGGAAGATGGTCCCATTTCTGAATGGAACGGCCTAAACGGCAATAACTTTACATTAGACTACCGATCCAAGAGAGGAGTGAAAAGGTCTCGAAGAGCTCTATCGTCAAACTTCTCCCGCTCTCTCTCGTTCGACGGTGGGAAACTCGGGGAGGGAGCGGGACTGCTCCAGTCTTCAATCTCGCCGATTCGGTCCTCGATGGCTGAGACGGCGCTACTCAAAACATCTTCCGGCACACCGAAACGGGGCGCGAACTTTTTGAGGGCATCGATACGATCCGATAAGGAGGACTCGCTATCATCCTCGCTGATGCGACTGGTATTCTCCTCGAACTCTTCCAGCACAGCGGCCTGCAAGGCATGGTTGATGCTGGGCGGCAGCCCTTGCGCTGCATCCACTGCATCCACGAGCGTGGAGAGCATGTCACTCGAACACCAGCGTATAGTGTCCGTGATGGCCTTCTCAAGGAGCTCCAATAATTCGGTTTCGTATATGAATGGCCGCCCATATGCCTTGTCACCTAGCCGACAAAATATGTCGATCAAGGCCTCTCCATCTGACCATGCACCAAAGCCCTGCTGTGGATTGCGGGCAATCGCCATGATGCTGTCAGCAAATGCCCGCTCGTTCGTGAGCCGCCACCAGTCCATCAACATCCCCAGCCGTTTGGAGTTTGCGGCATCGTTGTATTCAAGCGACCGCGCGTCGCCAGCTCGCGGGCGCCAGTGCGGACGCGTTTCGATCATATCCAGCATGCCAGCGCAGGCTAGGGCGATCTTTGTTTGATCGTCTTCGCTAAGACCGCGCGGATACACAAAATCCCACAAACTCGACAACCAGTCTATGGAGACGGCTGTAGGGACAAGACGAATTAATAGCTCTGTGTCCAACAGATAGGATGAGAGATAATCCTTGAGCGAAGGATTGAGAAAAGAAACCCTTGGTCCGCTGATGTTGACAATGTTGACGAAGCTACCTTCTAGGATGCGAAGGGCTTCTTCGAAGTCCTTAGGCCCGTGCGGTAGGCCATAGGCTGTGCTCATCGCTGTATGTAAGGGCTCGAAAGACGAGCGAAGCGTGCCAAGGGGCACCCCATACTCCGTGAGAAAAAACATCGCCATCAAGAGGTGTCTGCACCGATGATCGATGTGTGTCCGGAATGCGGTATCCCAAATCTGGCTAGGGTTATTCAGAGCACCGATAAAGGCCACAGCATAGTCTGCGGGTTCGATATCACCAATGCGAAATGCATCGGTCATAGCCTCGATGACACGCGGGTTATAGTTCTTGTGATCAACAATTTCCGCAAGCTTCTTGCTTTCCAATAGCGCACGGATATGCGACTGCGGTGTCTCTGACACGAGTAGATGATTGTAAAGAATCCTCGCCTTAATCCGGCGAGTATAAACACCAACATCGAGAACGTACTTCGTTACATCGAGGCGCTGGTCGCCAAGATGTTCGGAAACCCTCCGGGCTTCTTCAAAGATGTACCCCCGCGTCGTCAGGATAAAACGAGCATTTGGGGAGCGACGTACTCGGCTCATGAACCGCGCTAAATCAGAATCCTTGTGCGCCAGAGCTTGCCGGTCGAGGGCAACCTTTCCTAGGAAGTCGTCGAAAAGGAACACCTGCTTTTTGCTGTCGCTAATGGCCGCGAAGCCGTCCTCTAGACTACGGATGGGAACGAGCTCCCACTCCTCACTCAGGAAGGTGTAACACAGCATCTCGGCCAGTGTCGTTTTACCAACACCCGGGGGCCCTGAGATGATAAGAAGCCGATGCTTCTCCAGCGTAGCCAGTGATTCATCGAAGCTCGGGTTTGATGCGTAGACACGGACCTTCTGTTCAATATCTTCTTGCGTGAACGCTGCAAAGGTATGGGCCGCCGCGCGTACGACTCGGTCCAGAACACCCGCACCTGAAAGCCACAGTTTGATGTGCGACTTGAGAATATCTGGGTACTTCCGGAGAAGACCGTTGAGGTCCTCCGGACCAAAAATATCCGCTTCCGACCTCAGGCTGGGCCCTATAAGCGGAGCGAGCTTACCCTTTCCAAGTGGGGTGAACTTACAGGAAGTCGCTAAAATGTAGCGAATCGGAGCGAGCTTATCGATTGAAAATCGCTCACGCTTCATAGTGGCTATCAACTTACCGAACGGCGAACCTTCATAATGCTTCGCCTGTAGAATGACGTTACCATTAGCCTGCGCGTGCCGGCCATCAATGCCGCCATCCGGCCCTGCGCAGAATGCTTCGAAGCGAAGTGTTTCTTCTCGTCCTATGAGGTCTCGAACAAGATCCTCAAAGTCGGCCGATGATAGATTTTTGAAATCGTAACTCATGCTGCCGTTTCGTCCACTGCGTCGGTGGCTGTGTTCTCATTCGCAAGTGCTAGAGTAGCTAGCGCTTGTGGTCCCATCATCATCTCATAATGCGCGAGGTGATTTGTGACTTCGAAGATTCTGCGAAAAATATCGAGATAACGGGTGACCATCGCTTCATCGACAGAAATGTACAGATCATCGTTGAAACTGTGCGATCCATCATTCACCCAAGTAAATAGCGAACCACATATTTGCTGGTCGCGACCCTCGAATCTCGCGCAGATGTCATCCTTATCGAGGTTTCCGAGAATCTTGAAGTAGTTCTCGAGGATGCGTCTTAGCGTGTTTTGGATCGCGATATTTGATCGGTTCGGCGATCTGACCTCAGCCCAAAGGAGCTCATAAGAAGTACTGATAGGGTTGTGATTGTAGCTGGTGATTACGGATACATCGTTCACTTTCCGCACGATCCAAAACGTCTCATGTGCTCGGCATTCTGTGCCGCGCTTGGGATCGAAAGATACTTCCTTATGGAAGTAGATGTTGTGCGTCAATAGAAAGACCTGCTTAATAAGCCCAGTCCCTCGGCAAGCCTCATCGAGCACACGTTTGATCAGAGCACTGACGATAAAGAGCACATCGCTGTCAAGGCTAGAGACAGGATCATCGAACACGACGACTCGCTCCGCGTTTATCCCGCTTGCGTTCATACTGCCTCTAATGAGGTGGTAAAAGTAGAGGAAAGTGATGAAGGTGCGCTCTCCCTCGCTAAGGGTGGTAGCAGCTTCGCTCCCATCTCCTCTTACAATTTCATAGAGGTTTTGATGTTGGCCAGCGGTCGCGAGGCGGAAACCCGTAAAGCCGAACGATCTTAGAATGGCGTTAATTTCCGTAACGGTTGGTTGAACACTCGTTACTTCGCGTTCCAACGCGGCAAGTTCGTTACTGGCCTCTGCAAGCGCCGCTCGCTTTGAAGCAAGACCGGCCGTCAGGCCAGTAACTGCACGATCAATCCCCCTTTTCGCGGTATCGTGGTCAGTGAATGCGAGCCTCGACTCCTCAAGTAAACATCTCCAGATTTGCGATATAAGAGTGGCCCGCTCGGTGGCCAGATTGTCAACTGTCGCATTGTGCTTACCTATCTCAGTATTCGCGTTGGAGATAGCATCTTGAAGGGAGGCGACGATTTCACCAACGGGCTCAAGCGTGACTTGCGAACTTGCCTCGTTCCGTTTGCGGTCGATTTGCCGAAGATTCAACTCTAACCGTGCCGAGAGTCGATCGATATCGGCGCGAAACGCTACCAGATCAAGATGCTTGCTTCCCGCACTGTGGATCAACGCGAGCCGAGACAAAAGGGTTTTGGAGTGAGCATCATATGCGTCCCTTATGCGATCGATTGCTGCGATATCAGCAAGATAGGTTTCGTCAAAGTAGTCATTCAGTTTTGTTTTTAGAGAGTCGTTCATCTCCTGCTGGCAGAATGGGCACTGCGGGCCCGCTTCGTCTACATAACCAAGGCCTTGCCGCACCCAGTCGCTGTTGCCGAGGCGACGTATAAGTGCAGCGATGTCGATGTCTTCTTTCCCTACGATTTTTTTCGAGAGAACTGCCGAGCCTTCAAGGACCACAAGGTCGTTGGCGTCAAACACTACGATGGGTGTAAGACGTTCGAGCCCTTCCTCAAAAATTGTCAGCGCACGTTGTTTGAGCTCGTCAAGCGGGACAATCTCAGCAGAGTTCTGCGCCCACTCCATCAGGATCTTGTCGCAAAAGTTAGCCTTTGAACTTCGGAAGCCAGTGAATGCCTCTTGAAAATGAGGATCGTGGACTGTCTTGATCTCCCAGCATTTCTGTTCTATGCCAGTCCTTAAAGTCTGGAGTTCCCCGAGCTTGCCGGAGCTTACGTCGCCCAAGGTATTTTGGAGTTGAGCAATGTCTCGGGTCAGGGATTGCACTTGGGCGTTCGCCGCTTCGATCTTGGCAAGCGTTTCAGCCTCCGCCTGCCCTAGCGTGAAAATGCCAGGCATCTGTTGAGCGAAATTCCGAGAGCAGAAGTCACTATTGTAGACAAGACGCTCCAGTGGCTGACCGGTCCACGTAACAGCGCAGGCGGGTTTTGAAGCGGGGTCTGCAATGACACGCGAGATAGTCGTTTTACCCGATCCATTGGTACCGAAAATAAAATTGATTGAGCGAAGTCCTGCCAGACGTTGCGTATTTGCCCCGTAACTAGCTTCGTTTGTTATAGAAATATCAGATAGCATCTTATCCCCTTTCGCGCCGATTGCGAGTCCCCCCGAACGCGAGAATTAGCGAAACGGACTTAAGCATACGCACTACGAAGCCACCTTGCGCCCAGCGTCGCAAAGGATATTCACTCGTTTTTGAGGAAACCGCATCCAGCTTGGGCCGTCACGGCCAACGCAGCTTGGTCTCATTGTTTCGCTGCGGATCCCGAACATGTACAGTCGGGAAATGGAGTCAGACTGCATTTTCTCATCATGGGGCCGCAAGCCGATCAGGTTTTCGAGCCCGTGCCCCGTGAGGACCTGAGGCGCGCGCTGCTCGACACCGTCGCGCAGTGGAACGCGCCCGACGACTGGGCGGGCGACGAAAAGCACATCGTCCTCGCCCTGGCCCGCATCTGGTACACGGCCGCCCCTGGCGGCATCGCCTCCAAGGAGCTGGCGGCGACACGGTTGCAGTAAAGATTGCCCCCCCACCGAGCCGTGCTGAGCAAGGCGCGGGCGATCTACCAGGGGCACGAGGAAGATGATCTGGCACAACGGCATCAGGCCGAAACCGCGGCGTTCATCATCCATGCGCGCGCCGGCATTGAACGGACTTTCGCCACCGCCCGCTAGCTGAGGATTGCAGGGTGCCGCACGCTTCCGCGGCACGCGATGCCCCCATGCTCTACCGGCCCTAATGTAGCGAATGCGGCAAGACGCAGGCGCCGGCGTCGACCGCATCAATCAAACGCTCAAGCAGTTGAGCCGGACTGTCGTCCCCGATCGTGAGTACGTGCCGCTCTAGCGCCCCCAGCGAACCGAACTGCCCATGCAGCGAAGCAATGGCAGCGGGATCGACCAGCGTATCCCCGCCGCGTTGCTGGCACCTCGTGATGACCACGCTCAAGGGCGGCCTCAGGACGACGTAATGGACGGTAAGGGCCAGCCCCTCGAATACGGGCAGAAACCACGGACCGATGATGCCGTCGAGAACCACGAAGTAGCCGCCTTCGGCATACGCGGACACGGTCCGGCAAAGCGCATCCATCACCACCGTATTTTGTGCATGGGATTCAGGCAAATACGGCGCGATGGCGCCATGCTTGATGAAAGCCCAAAAATCGTCCGAATGGAGATGAACCTTCGGCGAACCAGCCATCTGTGCGAGGGCCACGGCCGCCGTGGTCTTGCCCGAACCCGGCGGGCCCGTGAGGATCAGGATTTCCTTGCCGTGATTGAACATGGTGCGATGAAAGTCTCCGCGAGTGCGTTGAGCCAATATCCGTACGGTGGATCGATAAGGCCGATACAAGGCTGGACATTGACGTTCAGTGCAGTTATGACGGGTTAAACATCGTGGTCCACATAGGCTCCGAGCTCTCGCCCGACGTCACGCAACCGCTTCACGTCGAACAAAGGGATACCGTACAAAAAACTTGGACTTACTTCATCTCGCTTTCTGCCTGGAGAGGAATGCTGATGAATCGGAAAGAACTTTAGATCAGGATGATCTGGCGCAGAGTCGGCACGATACCTCTCTTTTTTTACTCCAGGCTCGTAGAGCATGTATGCGTAGTCACTCAGCGAACCTACGCGAAGAAGCCATTTCCATCCGGTTTCTAGTTCAATCCAAAGATGCCAACCTCTGTCCCGCTTGTCCGAACTGCCCACGCGCCCCTCAAGCTCATCGGCCATCGTCGCATGAATGGCTGGGATCAAATCATCGGGAATATAGGTGGAAAGTTCATAGTCAGTCTCGGCCGACAGATGAAATAGCGACGCAAAAAAAGAAAAAATACTTGGATGTTCCCTGGCCTCTCTAAGGTGCTCTTGACAAACCGGCAACTGAATCAGCAACGCATAGGCTGGATCACCAAAGGTTGTTGCGGCGTAGCAGCTTGCAACAGCACCGCAAACCACACATCCATCCCCCCGGCTAAAAATCATGGCACGTTCGACACTCGTGTTGGCCAGCCTGCCAGAAACCAGCTCGGTAGGCAGCTCTGTGGCCTTGGTCTTTGCTTTATGCCATTCGTCAAAAACGTGATGCGCCGCAGGCGTATCCACCAATTCGTATAGCGCCTCGGAGTTCGGCAGAAGCAGAATGTTCCTACAGTATTGCTGTGGTGATGCGGCAAGATTTCGTGGTTGGAATCGGTAACTTCTCATGTAGCCACAGTCAATCGTCGCAGGAAATACAAGCACCCACTCCCTTTCAGCTTTCAGGAAATATGCCGCCGCGCAGATTTCGGCCAGCTTTATCCAAAAGCTAGTGTGGTGTCTCAAAAGTAATCATCAAATAATGGTACTCGCTGCCCGCGCCACAGATGCCAAGATGGTGTCCGCACTTTTATGCCACACGAACGGCTTGGGATCCTCGTTGTGACGATCAATGTATTCCCGTATGGATTGCTCCAGCTGAGCAACGCTGGTGTGGGCGCTGCGCTTGATCCACTGCTCGCTGATCTGGCTAAAGAAACGCTCGACCAGATTGAGCCAGGACGCTGAGGTGGGCGTGAAGTGAACGTGGTAGCGAGGATGGGCTGCTAGCCAGGCCCGCACTGCCTGCGTCTTGTGCGTGCCGTAGTTGTCCATGATCAGGTGGATGTCTTGTTCGCCAGGCACCGCTGCATCGATGGCTTTGAGGAACTGCAGGAATTCCACACTGCGGTGACGGCGCTTGAGCTGTCCTATGACTTTGCCAGTGGCCACATCCAGCGCTGCAAACAGCGACGTTGTGCCATGGCGCTTGTAATCGTGCGTGCGCGTGCTGGGTTTGCCAAACGTCAGTGGTAACCCTGGTTGGGTGCGATCCAGAGCCTGGATCTGGCTCTTCTCGTCCACGCACAGCACCAAGGCGCGATCGGGTGGTGCCATATACAGCCCCACCACATCCCGTACCTTGTCCACGAAATGGGGATCCGTCGATAGCTTGAAGGTTTCTTGCAGGTGCGGCTTCAGCCCAAAGGCATGCCAGATGCGCTGCACCGTCGCGGGCGATACGCCAGCGTGCCGACTCATCTGGCGCACGCTCCAGTGCGTGGCGTTGTCAGGCTTGCTCTGGCGAACCTTGTCCACAATGAGCTGAACCTGCTCGTCGCCCACACTGCGCGGGCGGCCAGCGCGCGGGGCATCGGTCAAACCCGCCAGACGATACGCCCGGTAGCGCCGCCGCCACTTGGAGACAGTTTGCACCGTCGTGCCCAAGCGTTGGGCAATCATGGTGCCCGACTCCCCATCTGCGCAGCCCAGCACGATTCGCATGCGCAGCTTCTCGTCCTCGGGCGCTTTGCGTACGCGCAGTCGCGCATGCAGCTCTGCGCGCTCGGCATCGGTGATCTGCAGCTTCGTGGCGGGGCGTCCAGGGTGGGCCATCAGCGTAGTCTCCTATAAGGAAGCTGATTCGACCAACACCGGTCAAAATAGTTCTATCTATTTTTGAGACACCACACTAGGTTCATGCGTACAAAACTCCAACATGAAGCGGAGGCGCTTCTCGACAGAGTCGAAGTTCTTGAAGGCTAGTGACGATATCCGCGCTTCAATGATTTCGGCTGTCACGTCAGCCTTCGGCAGAGCATTCAGTGCGGAGTCGATATTGATGAGACAGATGTTAGGTCTAGACATGGATGTTCTTCGAATTCCTTTCGACATAGATGACCGGCACGGTCCTCCGCCTGCGGCAACATTCCCTGCCATGGCGCTAGCGACATGTACTTTCCGCGATGTGGGCCCCGCCTTTTTGGCTAATTTGCATCATCCAGGAAAGAAAAAGCCCGCAGTTACGCGGGCCAAACCTCTTTTTTATTTTAGTCGCATAGCTCCCGCCCGACTCACTCCCACTCGATCGTCGCCGGCGGCTTGCTCGACACGTCGTAAACAACACGATTGATGCCGCGCACTTCATTGATGATGCGCGACGACACCCGAGCCAGCAACGGATGCGGCAGCGGCGCCCAATCGGCGGTCATGAAGTCAAACGTCTGCACCGCACGCAGCGCCACGACGTATTCGTAGGTACGCCCATCGCCCATCACCCCCACCGACTTCACCGGCAGGAACACGGCAAACGCTTGCGAGGTCAGCTCGTACCAGGTCAGGCCGCTGGCCTCGTCCTTGGTGTTGCGCAGCTCTTCGATGAAGATCGCGTCGGCGCGGCGCAGCAGTTCGGCGTACTCGTGCTTGACTTCGCCCAGGATGCGCACGCCCAGGCCGGGGCCGGGGAACGGGTGGCGGTAGACCATCTGCGGCGGCAGGCCCAGGGCCACGCCGAGTTCGCGGACTTCGTCCTTGAACAGTTCGCGCAGCGGCTCCAGCAGTTGCAGGTTCAGCGTGTCCGGCAGGCCGCCCACGTTGTGGTGCGACTTGATGGAGGTGGCCTTGCCCGTCTTGGCGCCGGCGGATTCGATGACGTCGGGGTAGATCGTGCCCTGGGCCAGCCACTTGGCGCTCTGCTGCTTGCCGGCTTGTTCCTGGAACACTTCGACGAATTCGCGGCCGATGATCTTGCGCTTGGCTTCGGGGTCGGCCACGCCGGCCAGCTTGCCCATGAACTGGGCGGTGGCGTCGACGTGGATGATCTTCACGCCCATGTTTTCGGCGAAGGTCTGCATGACCTGCTTGCCTTCGTCCAGGCGCAGCAGGCCGTGGTCGACGAACACGCAGGTGAGCTGGTCGCCGATGGCCTTGTGGATCAGCGCCGCGGCAACCGACGAATCCACGCCGCCGGACAGGCCCAGGATGACTTCGTCCGTGCCGACCTGCTCGCGGATGCGGGCAACGGCTTCGGCCACGTAGTCGGGCATGTTCCAGTCGCCTTCGCAGCCGCAGATCTCGTTCACGAAGCGGGCCAGCATGGCCTTGCCCTGGACGGTGTGCGTGACTTCGGGGTGGAACTGGACGGCGTAGAACTTGCGGTCTTCGTCGGCCATGCCGGCGATGGGGCAGGACGGCGTGGAAGCCATCAGCTTGAAGCCCGGGGGCAGCTCGGTGACCTTGTCGCCGTGGCTCATCCAGACCTTCAGCATGCCGTGGCCTTCGGCGGTGGAAAAGTCTTCCAGGCCTTCCAGCAGCTTGGTGTGGCCGTGGGCGCGAACTTCGGCGTAGCCGAATTCGCGGTGGTCGGAGAAGCTGACCACGCCGCCCAATTGCTGCGCCATGGACTGCATGCCGTAGCAGATGCCCAGGACGGGCACGCCCAGTTCGAACACCGCATGCGGCACGCGCATGGAGCCTTCTTCGTAGGCGGAAGCGTGGCTGCCGGACAGGATGATGCCCTTCAGGCCTTGCGCCATCTGGTCGCGCACGAAGGCGTCGTCGACGTCGCCGGGGTGCACTTCGGAGTAGACGCCGGCTTCGCGGACGCGGCGGGCGATCAGCTGGGTGACTTGCGAACCGTAGTCGAGAATGAGGATGCGCTGGTGCATGGAGACTCTACCGGTAAAGAATAAAACCGCAGTAAATAAAACCGCACCGGCAGAACCGCTGATTCATGTTGCGGTTCTGCCGGTGCGCGATGCATGACATTGTAGTTGACTGTACGGATCAGTCGGCGCGGTAGTTGGGCGCTTCCTTGGTGATCTGTACGTCGTGCACGTGGGACTCGCGCACGCCCGCGGAGGTGATCTCCACGAATTCGGTCTTGGTGCGCATGTCGTCGATGGTGGCGCAGCCGCAGTAGCCCATAGAGGCGCGGATGCCGCCGACCAGTTGGTAAATGATGGCCAGGACGCTGCCCTTGTAGGGGACGCGGCCTTCGATGCCTTCGGGAACCAGCTTGTCGGCGTTGTTGGACGGATCCTGGAAGTAACGGTCGGCGGAGCCGTCCGTCATGGCGCCCAGGCTGCCCATGCCGCGGTAGGACTTGTACGAACGGCCCTGGAACAGCACGACTTCGCCGGGGGCTTCTTCCGTGCCGGCGAACATGCCGCCCATCATGCAGGCGAACGCGCCGGCCGCCAGGGCCTTGGCGACGTCGCCCGAGTAACGGATGCCGCCGTCGGCGATCAGGGGCACGCCCGTGCCTTCCAGCGCCTTGGCGACTTCGGAGATCGCATGGATCTGCGGCACGCCCACGCCCGCGACGATGCGGGTGGTGCAGATGGAGCCGGGGCCGATGCCGACCTTGACGCCGTCGGCGCCGTACTCGACCAGCGCGCGCGCGGCGGCGGCGGTGGCGATGTTGCCGCCGATGACTTCAACCTTGGGGTAGTTCTGCTTGACCCAGCGCACGCCTTCCAGCACGCCCTTGGAATGGCCGTGGGCGGTGTCGACGATGAGGACGTCGACGCCGGCCGCAACCAGCTTTTCCACGCGTTCTTCAGTGCCGGCGCCCACGCCGACCGCCGCGCCCACGCGCAACTGGCCCTGGGCATCCTTGCTGGCCATCGGGTGTTCGGTGTTCTTGACGATGTCCTTGACGGTGGCCAGGCCACGCAGTTCAAAGCCGTCGTTGACGATCAGCACGCGCTCCAGGCGGTGCTTGTGCATCAGGGACTGCGCCTCTTCCAGCGTGGCGCCTTCCTTCATGGTGACCAGGCGTTCCTGCGGCGTCATGATGTTGCGCAGGGGCTGGTCCAGGTTCTCTTCGAAACGCAGGTCGCGGTTGGTGACGATGCCGACCAGCTTGCGCCCTTCGACCACCGGCAGGCCCGAGATGCCATGCTGGCGCTGCAACGCGATGGCGTCGCGCACCTTCATCTGGGGGGTGACGGTGACCGGATCGATCACGATGCCGAATTCGTGGCGCTTGACGCGGGCGACTTCACGCGCCTGGGCGTCAGCGGACAGATTCTTGTGGATGATCCCGATGCCGCCCTCTTGCGCCATGGCGATGGCCAGGCGCGATTCGGTCACGGTGTCCATGGCGGCGGACACGAGCGGGATATTCAGGGTGATGTTGCGAGTGAGGCGCGTAGCCAGGGAAGTGTCGCGAGGCAGGACCTCGGAATACGCAGGCACCAGCAACACATCGTCGAAGGTGAGCGCTTTTTGTACGAGACGCATGGGTAACTCCGGGCGCAAAGCAAGATTATACGCCGCTTGGGTGTTTTGCCTAGGTGTTGACCCTAGGTTCTCGGGGATATTTCTGTACCTCAGGGTGGTGCTTTTTCCGCATCGCTATTTTTACCCGGGTGTATTGACATCTATTTTTACCCGGATCATAATTCATTCACGAATTTCACCCGGATAAAATATGAGCAACTCAATCACACCCCTCCCCGCCGATCCGCACACCGCCTTCGCCGGTCATCGCATTCTTGCCGCCGGCGCCCTCTCCGACGTGGCGCTCGCGGTCAGGCAGGCGATGGACGAAGGCCGCGACGCCACCATCCTCGTGTTCGACGACCTATCCGGCAAACAGGTCGATCTGGACCTCAGCGGAAGCCATGCCGCCATCGCGGATCGCCACCGCGTCCGCATTGACCCGGCCGCCCCAGCTCCCGAAGCGCCCGCCGGCGCGGCCGATGACGCGCAACCGCGCGGCCGGGGCCGCCCCAAGCTCGGCGTGGTGGCGCGCGAAGTGACTCTGCTGCCGCGCCATTGGGACTGGCTGGGCGCGCAGCCCGGCGGCGCTTCGGTCGTCCTGCGCAAGTTGGTGGAACAGGCGCGCCGCGACAACGAGGCGCAGGACCGCCTGCGCGAGCGCCAGGAGGCGGCGTACCGGTTCATGTCCAGCATGGCCGGCAACCTGCCCGGTTTCGAGGAAGCCACGCGGGCGCTGTATGCCAGCGACCGCGAGCGTTTTACGCAGCAGATCGCCGCATGGCCCGAGGATGTGCGCGGCTACGCCATGGGTCTGGCATGGGGCGCGCCCGCTGAAGCCGCCGCGGACTGAGCCGTGTCGGGGCGCGGCCTGCGCAGGCCGCCCCCCCCAAAAGCGGCCACGGGAGTCCTCGCCGCACTTTCTCCAGTGCTGCCGCTGGCTTGCCTCACCGCAGCATCGGCCACAACGTCAGCGCCAGCAGCGATCCCATGCCGATGTTGAACCACTTCAGACGCCCCGGCTGCGCCAGGAATCCGCGCAGCGCCACGCCGAAGCCCGCCCACAGCGAAACGCTGGGCACGTTCACCACCGCGAACACCGGGCACATCCACGCCAGCGACGCCCAGGGCGCCGCGGCATCCACATAAACCGCAACCGCGGCCAGCGCGACGATCCAGGCCTTGGGATTGATCCATTGGAACAAGGCCGACTCCATGAACGTGAGCGGCCTGGCAGACGCCTGCCCCGCACCGATGGAACGCGATAGGGCTATGCGCCATGCCAGGTAAAGCAGATAGGCCGCGCCCCCTACCTTCAGGCCTGCCGACAGGGCCGGCCAGGCGTGAAACAGCGCGCCCAGGCCCAGACCTACCCCAAGCAGCAGCGTAGTGAAGCCAACGGTGATGCCCAGCACCTGGGGCAACGTCCGGCCGAAGCCGAAGTTGGCGCCCGAGGTCATCAACATGACGTTGCTGGGTCCCGGCGAAACCGAGGTCACGAAGGCGAATACCGCCAGGGCAAACAGATTTTCAAAAGACAAGATACGGCTCCGGCAAGGCGCGGCGCACGTTTGCGCTCGCGATCAGACAGCCGCATTGTGAGTCCGGGCCGGCCTGATTAATATTGGCGGTTTTGACATCTTTGATAGCGTTCTTGCCATGAAGATCCAGATCCTGGCCCTGGAGGGCGTGTTCGATACCGGCCTGTCGGCCATCCTGGACGTGTTCACCACGGCCAACGAGCTGGCGCCGCTGCTGCCCGAACCGGTCCAGCCGTTCGACGCGCGCATCGTCGGCATGCGCCGCAAGGTGCGCAGCGCACAGGGATTCGGCGTGCCCGTCTCGGGCAGCCCGGACCCGTCGGACCCCGACTGGCTCGTGATCCCGGCCATCGCCTGCAAGATGCCTGAAACCCTGTTGCCCGCGCTGGACCGCCCCGACGTGCGCGACGCCGGCCGCATGCTGCGACAGCGCGCGCCCGGCGCGAACACCGCGGCAGCCTGCATCGGCACCTTCGTGCTGGCGGAATCGGGCTTGCTGGACGGCCACAAGGCGACTACCACCTGGTGGCTGGCGCCGCTGTTCAGGCAGCGCTATCCGGCGGTGGACCTGGAGGACCAACGCATGCTGGTGCGCTCGTCGTCGCTGCTGACCGCGGGCGCGGCGCTCAGCCACATGGACATGGCGCTGTGGCTGGTGCGACAGGCCAGTCCGGAACTGGCCGCGCTGGTGGCGCGCTATCTGATCGTGGACCAGCGGCCCTCGCAGTCGGCCTATGTCATCACCGACCACCTGACGCATGCCGAGCCGCTGGTGCAGGCCTTCGAGCGCTGGGCCCGGGCGCATCTTGCGCAGGGATTCTCGCTGGACGCCGCGGCGCAGGCGCTGGGCGCCAGCAAGCGCACGCTGGCGCGCCGCATGCAGGAGGTCCTGGGCAAGAGCCCGCTGTCGTTTTTCCAGGATCTGCGCGTGGAGCGCGCGGCCCATTTGCTGAAGACCAGCAACCAGTCGCTGGAGCAGATCGCGGCGCAAGTCGGCTATGCCGATGGCGTCACGCTGCGCAACCTGCTGCGCCGGCGCCTGGGGCACGGCGTGCGCCAGATGCGCTGATTTCCGCGCCTACGACGCGGGCGGTGGGCGCTTGCCGCGATATGCGTTTTAATCGGAAGCAAGAGGCAGGCGCGCCTTTCGCGCCCGCGCATTTCCACACGGTGCATCATGGCCATCGCAAAGAACTTCCTGCTCTACGACGGAGACTGCCCTTTCTGCTCGAACTACGTGCGGATGCTGCAACTGCAGAAGGCCGTCGGCCCCATCGATCTGCTGAACATGCGCGACCACCCTGACCTGGCGGTGGCCTACAAGGCGCAAGGCTACGATCTGAACCAGGGCATGCTGCTGCACCTGGACGGCCAGGACTACTGGGGCGCCGACTGCATCAACCGGCTGGCGCTGCTCAGCACGGGCAACGACCTGTTCAACAGCGTCAACGCGGCCGTGTTCCGCAATCCCTGCCTGTCGACGGCGCTCTATCCCTTCATGCGCACCGGCCGCAGCCTGGCGCTGACGCTATTGGGCAAGAAGAAGATGCAGATGTAGCCGCGCCGGCCGCTGAGCCGACGCGGGAACGGGATCTGATTAAAGACGGCGCGCCGCGCTACGCGGCACCGACGGCTCTCGCCAAAGGCGCTGCGGCCGTTTCCGTGTGCACGCCCGCATCGGAACGGCGCCACCCCGAAGCCGGATCGCGCTTGTCGTGGAGATAATCCCAATCCGTGCCGCACACCGCACAGGTGTACGCTTCGTGCTGCACGCCGCGTTGCTGCTGCCCCGTCGACCGCACCACGCCCAGGCTGATCAGGTTGTCATGACCGGGCGCATCGCGCCGGTCCGTGACGATAGCCTCGCATTTTTCACACGCCCCCATGCCCCTTCCCCTTTCAGTATCCTTTCATCGGATATTACGAAGGGAAAAACGCTTAAAGCTCAGCAATTCTCACCATTGCGGGGCCGGCCGGCGCTGGAGTTCAGCCGCCCCCTGCGCTGGCGTCAAACCAATGTCACCTTGCCCGTGGCCAGGCTGTACACGCCGCCGACCACTCCCAACTTTTTCTGCTGCACCATCTCCTGCAAGAGAGGCTGCGCCGTTTTCAGGCGTTCGACCGTCAGTCGCACATTGGCCTGGACCGCCGCGGCCACCAGGTCTTTCGCGCCCGACTTGTCCGCAAGCTCGACGGCGGGCTTGAGCGCATTCACCAGCGCGGGTAGATGGCCCGGCAGTTCGGTCTTGTCCCTCCATGCCTTCACCGTCGCGTCCACCGCGCCGCAGTTGTCGTGGCCCAGCACCAGAATCAGCGGCGCGCGCAGGACCAGGGCGCCGTACTCCAGGCTGGCCAGACCGTCTTCGTTCACGAAGTTGCCGGCCACGCGCACGATGAAGAGGTCGCCCGGCCCTTGGTCGAAAGCCAGTTCCGGCGCCACCCGCGAGTCCGAACAGCCCAGGATGGCGGCGATGGGCTTTTGCTTCACGGCGCGGGCGGCGCGTCCCGCGGAATAGTCCCGCATGTTCGGCTTGTTGGCGGCGTAGCGGGCATTGCCCGCCATCAGGCGCTTCAAGGCCTCGTCGGGGCCGATATCGTTTGACGGCACGGCGGCTTGGGCATCGCCCAGCCAGCCTGAAGAGCCGACCGCGGCGATCGCTGCGGCGCCGAACAGCAAGCGGCGGCGGTTGAACTGCGGGGAATTGGCGAAAGAAGAACAGTCGCACATGAAGCTCTCCTCAAAGAAGAACATCCGGGAAACCAGCGCAGGACCATTGTGCTGCCGCGGCCTCTTCAAATGCTCAAACATCGCGCCGCCAGGATCAAAAAAAGCGCCGTAACCGCCGCTTGAGAAACACGGATGAGGGGCGTAATGTGGAAAAGCGGCATATGCCGCGTCACCTGCTTAATAGGTACGCACCATGACGCCCAACACTCCCCACCCCAATCCCTCCCACGCCGCGCCAGACGCGCAGGCCGACAAGGAACGCGCCCGCGCGGATCACCAGCATGAGGAAGCCCGGCGCAAGGCCCTGGTCGGCTCGCAGCACAAGGAAAACGTCCGCAGCGTCGCCGCGCCGCGCTACCACGGGCACCGCGGCGGATGAGGCCCGCGTCGGCTAGATTCCGTAACGTCTTGGAAAAACATCGAACTGAAATAAGCGCCTGAAAGTTGGACCATCTTGCGTTGGACTTTGGACGGGACCGAAAGGATGAGTCCCGGTCCGCACGCCCTGCCCTGAATGGTTTTCAACGACAAAGGATGCTTATCGTGATTCCGATCAGAAAGACAGCCGCCGCCTGTGCCCTGGGTTTGGGCATGATGGTGGCGGCAGCCGGCCAGACCGTTTTTGCCCAAGCCCAGGCCGATGCTCCCGCGCCGCTGGCCACCGGCCTGACCGACTCCGGCAGCGCCGAGGGCCAGGTCATCGAAGCGGTGCGCAGCGGCGACATCCTGTCCATCAAGGTACGGTTCAAGCCCGTCGTCATGGGCAAGACGGAGATGCTCTATCCGCAGATCAGCAAGAGCGACTATGAAAACAGCTTCTACGTGGTCGCCGGCAACAAGAAGCATCTGCTGCTGAGAGACAGCAACGACAAGCCGCTGACCAATCCCAAACTGATGATCCGGACCGAGAAGGACGCCCCGATCGCCGGCTCCTGGCAGGGGAAGTTCCCCGCCCCGCCCAAAGAGATCAAAGAGGTCTCGTTGACGATACCTGGCGTCGAGACCTTCGACGCCATCAAGATCACCGACCGCTAGCCATGGCCGGCTACCCGGGCACGTCCACTCTGCTGGCCGCGGCGTTGCTCGCCGCCGCCAGCGGCTCCATGGCGCAGGAGCCACCCTACAAGGCCGAGATCCTGGATCTGCAGGCCACCATCCTGGACCTGAAGGGGCTGCCTTCCGATGCCAGCGGCGGCATATCGGACCTGAACGCGCAGATAGACGGACTGGCCGCGCGCCACGACGGCCTGTCGGTGCGGCAGGACAAGAACGCCGTGACCGTCGCCATGCTGGGCGACGTGCTGTTCGATTTCGACAAGACCGCCATACGCCCGGCCGCCGAACCTACGCTGCGGGACATCGCCAGCCTGATCCAATCCAGTTCGGGCGGCACCGTCGGCATCGAAGGCCACACCGACTCCAAAGGCTCGGCCTCCTACAACAAGGATCTGTCATTGCGCCGCGCGCAGGCGGTGGCGCAATGGCTGGCGAATCATGGCGTGGACAAGTCGCGGCTGACCGTCAAGGGATACGGCGATACCCAGCCGATCCAATCGAACAAGCTGGCCAATGGCGCGGACAATCCGCAAGGACGGGCGCAGAACCGGAGGGTGGAGTTCGTGCTGCCCAAGCACTGAGCGCAAGGGGCGAGGTTGCCGCATAGGTGGCCGCATCATTGCGCCACAGACCTCGCACGGCCTGCGGTACTATGCGCGCGTCATTGTCCCCATGTCGCCGACGCGTGCCGGCGTTGCAGAAAGTACTCCCATGCGCCTCATCCACCGAGCCGTCCTTGCTTGCGCCCTGCTGGCTGCTCCATTTGCCGCCGTGGCCGGCGAGCTGAACAAGGCCAACTGCACCTACAAAGGTGTCCCGCTATATGGCAAGGTGAAGATCGTCACCGCGTTCCCCGACATCAAGGTCAAGGTGGTCAGCGCGTTTGCCGACCTGTCGGTGAAGAAGGTCGACGCTTTCGCCGACAGTTGCGGCGAATGGAAAATCGTCGACAGCTTCCCGGACTTCAAGATCCAGTTGGTGGATGCCTTTCCCGACGTGACGATCACCTGGGTGAATGCGTTTCCGGGCGTCCGGTGAGCATGATTGCGCGTATCGGCTAGGGCAGCCGGACTACTCCTCTTCGCCGTAGCCAAAAGGCCAACGGCGCTTGTTCGGCTCGGGCGCGGGTTGCTGACTGTGCATGACGGGCTCCTGAGGTTCGATGGACGAATACTACCGGCATCCGCCAAATCGAACTGCAAAGGTTCGCAAAGATCGCGGCAATCATGCCGCAAGAGCCCCATCCACGTTTCTAACACAAGGCAGGCGCGGCCCGCATCGGGGCTAGAACGTATGCCATTTCCCGGACCGGCGCGTAGGATTGAAGCCGTACGGGAGAGCGCCATGCCAGATTCCAGCTGGATTTGCGGCAGCGAGCCGCCGGGTCGCCAGGGATTCTTCGAGACGGAATTCAATACTGGCCAGACCGAAGTCACGATGTACTCCGTATTGGGCTGGATGCCGCCTGCGCATCGCGGCTACGTGGTCCGGTGGCGCTCGCTGGAACCGGCGGTGGAACAGGCGGAAATCGAACGCTATCTGTACTACCGGCGCGAGGGGCGCGGGCATTCTTGAACTTCTGATCGTTGGCAGGCGCAAGGGCCTGGTGCTAGCCTTGAAATGGCCTGCCGCCGTCATTGGAGACCTCTCATGCCCGAGTTCATTGAAGCGAACCTTGACACTCTGTTCACGCTTGCCCAAAGCCGTACCGAAAGCTATCTGCGGGCAGCCGAAACCCAGATCGATGCGGTTTTCGGTGGGGGCTACGCCCGAGAGCATCCAGAATTGATCGCGGCGTTCATGAAGACCGCGTCCGATGAATTCACGCGCACGGCCACGGCCAAAGTCCTGCAGAACCTGGGGTACTCCCTGGACTCGGTTGCAGACGCACTGCGCACCCGGGCCTGATCAGGATCTCCGCGCCCGCGGGTTCTCCGCGCGCACCCGCATGCCGCCAGCCCGATACGGGCTGCTGAGCCGCTTGCGCTCTAAATCCTTGAAATAACTAGCAGTTATGAAATTCCCTGAGGAAAACCCCGTCAGGGAATTTACTTATGCGCTTTAATTATTTGCAAAGCGCATACTTGCCGGGCAAGAATTCGTCCTTGGCATAAATCAATTCAGATGGAACTTCGTCAACTCGAGGCCTTCGCGGCCGTCATGTCCACGGGCAGCGTCACTGCTGCCGGCCGGCTGTTGGGACGCTCCCAGCCGGCGATCAGCCGGTTGTTGCAGGAACTGGAAGCCGAGATCGGCTATCCCTTGTTTGCGCGCAGCGGCCCTCGCGTGACGCCCACCGAGCAGGGCTTCCTGCTGTATGACGACGTCGAGCGCGCGTTGGCGGGCATGCAGCAGATCCGCAGCCGCGCCGATGAAATCGCCCGCGGCCAGGCCCAGCCGCTGCTGATGGCCGCCACCTCCGCCCTGGCGGCGGGCCTGGTGCCCGACGCGCTCAAGCGCATCGAGGACCGGATCGGCGCCGCGCGCATCCAGTTGCGCAGCGCCTCGCCCGAGCGCGTGGTGCATGCCGTGCTGTCGGGCGCCGCGCAACTGGGCGCGACCAGCCTGCCGCTGGAGCATCGCGGCCTGACGGTGCACTGGATCGGGCAAGCGCCCTGTGTGGTCGCGCTGCCGGAAAACGATCCGCTGGCGCAACAAGCCGTGGTGCCCGTCGCCGCGCTGGCTGGACGCCGCATGATCACGATGGCCAATCCCTACCGCCTGCGCCGCCGCCTGGACGCCGCGCTGGCGCAGAACGCCCAGACGCTGGGCACCATGGAAACCAATTCGTCCGTCAACGCCCTGGCCGCCGTGCGCGCCGGACTGGGCGTGTCGGTGCTGGAACCGATCACCGCCTACGGCGCCCCCATGCCGGGCGTGGCGATCCGGCCCATCGACCTGGACATTCCCTTTTTCTTCGGGGTCATCACCCCGCAGTCGCAAACGCCGACGCCAGCCTGCCAGGCCATGGTCGACGCGCTGGCCCAAGCCGCCGCAGCCCTGCTGCCCGGCTTCGCCCTGCACGACGCCGCCGAACATTCGGCGCTGCTGCAGTCGATCTATGGCGACGACGCCCCTCTTACGGAATCCCCTGCTATATGAATCAGCCTGTAGCCACCCCGCCGCAAGGCCTAGCCGCGCTGGAAGCGCGCCTGCGGCAAGACCTGTCCTGGCTGGAGATCCCCGCCAAGAACTGGGTCACGCCGCGCCTCGTCGACGGCCAGCCCGTGCTGGACGTGGCCGTCGTCGGCGGCGGCATGGCCGGCCTGGCCGCGGCCGCCTCGCTCAAGCACCTGGGCATCAACGCCCCGATCTTCGACCAGGCGCCCGAAGGCTATGAAGGTCCCTGGGCCACCACCGCCCGCATGGAAACCCTGCGTTCGCCCAAGCAGCTGACCGGCCCCGCGCTGGGCCTGCCGGCGCTGACCTTCCGCGCCTGGTTCGAAGCCCAGTTCGGTTCCGAGGCCTGGGAAGCGCTGGACAAGATCCCGCGCCTGCAATGGATGGATTACCTGCGCTGGTACCGCCGCGCGCTGGAACTGGATGTGCGCAACGAGCACCGCATCCTGGCCGTGCTGCCGCGCGCCGACCAGCTGGTGCAGCTGGACATCGAATCCCCCGCCGGACGCAGCACGGTGCTGGCGCGCCGGGTGGTGCTGGCCACCGGCCGCGACGGCCTGGGCGGCGCCTATGTGCCTGATTTTTCGAAGAAGCTGCCGCGCAACCGCTGGGCGCATTCGTCCGACGTGATGGACTACAACACCCTGGCCGGCAAGCGCGTGGGCGTGGTGGGCGCGGGCGCGTCGGCCATGGACAGCGCGGGCACCGCGCTGGAAGCCGGCGCCGCCAGCGTAGACCTGCTGATCCGCCGCAACGACATTCCGCGCATCAACAAGGGCAAGGGCGCGGGTAACCCCGGCCTGACCCACGGCCACCTGACCCTGCCCGACGAATGGAAGTGGAAGATCCGCCACTACATCAACGCCGCCCAGGTGCCGCCGCCGCGCGGCAGCACGCTGCGCGTCTCGCGCCACCCCAACGCCCGCTTTAATCTGGGCTGCGGCGTGCAGGACCTGGCGCTGGTCGGCGACGAGATCCACGTCACCACGCCCAAGGGCGTGTTCGTGCTGGACTTCCTGATCTTCTCCACGGGTTTCCGCATCGACTGGACCGTGCGTCCGGAGTTCGCCGCGCTGGCGCCGCACGTGCGCGCCTGGGGCGACCGCTACGTGCCGCCGGCCGGCGAAGAAGACCAGGAACTGCATGACTCGCCCGACCTGGGCGCGGTGTTCGAATTGCAGGAAAAGACCCCGGGCGCCTGTCCCGGCCTGGACCGCGTGCATTGCTTCTCCTACCCGGCAGCGCTGACGCAGGGCACGATCTCGGGCGACATCCCGGCCATCAGCGAAGGCGCCAAGCGCCTGGCGCAAGGCATCGCCGGCCTGTTCTACCGCGAGGACGTGGAGACGCACTACGCCAATATGGAAGCGTTCTCCGAACCCGAGGTGTTCGGTGACGAATGGACGCCGGCCCCGGCCCCGCAAGCGGAGACCGCGCAATGACGGGCTGGTTGCTGCGCCGCATCGCGCAAGCCGCGGTGGTGGTCTTCCTGATGACGCTGATCGTCTTCGTGGGCCTGCATGCCATCGGCAATCCGGTGGACATCCTGATCGGCCAGGACGTGGACCAGGTGGACCGCGCCCGCATCATCGCCGAACTCGGCCTGGACAAGCCGCTGTGGGAACAGTATCTAGCGTTCCTGAACGGCGCCCTGCACGGCAATCTGGGCAACAGCTTCGTCTACAACATCCCTGCCGTCGAACTGGTGATCCAGCGCCTGCCGGCGACGTTCGAGCTGGCCATCGCCGCAATGATGTTGGCCGTGGTGGTGGGTCTGCCTCTGGGCCTGTACGCCGGTCTGTATCCGGATAGCCGTTTCGCCAAGATGATCATGGCGGGCAGCATCGTCGGCTTCTCGCTGCCGACGTTCTGGATCGCGCTGATGCTGATCATGACCTTCAGCGTGTCGCTGGGCTGGCTGCCGGCCAGCGGCCGCGGCGAAACCGTGGAGTTCCTGGGCTTCCAGTGGTCGTGGCTGACGGCCGACGGCTGGCGCCACCTGATCCTGCCGGCGTTCAACCTGTCGCTGTTCAAGATTTCGCTGGTGATCCGCCTGACCCGCGCCGGCGTGCGCGACGTGCTGCCGCTGGACTTCGTGAAGTTCGCGCGCGCCAAAGGCCTGTCGCCCATGCGCGTGGTCTGTGTGCACGTGCTGCGCAACACCATGATTCCGCTGGTGACGGTGCTGGGCCTGGAGCTGGGCTCCACCATCGCCTTCGCCGTGGTCACGGAAAGCATCTTCGCCTGGCCCGGCGCCGGCAAGCTGATCCTGGACAGCCTGAACGCGCTGGACCGCCCCGTCATCGTGGCCTACCTGATCGTGGTGGTGTGCCTGTTCGTGACCCTGAACCTGATCGTGGACATTCTTTATAAAGTGCTGGACCCGCGGGTGCGGCTGGAGGCCTCGGCATGAGCGCCGTATCTACCCCGAACCCTACCCCCGCGCTGCGCCGCGAATCGCCGTGGCGGCGCAACCTGGCCGAGTTCATGTCGTCCAAGACGGCAGTGCTGGGCCTGGCTGTCGCCACGCTGCTGATCCTGGCCGCCATCCTGGCGCCCTGGATCGCGCCGCAGAACCCTTATGACCTGCTGCAGATCGACGTGCTGGACGCGCGCCTGCCGCCGGGCAGCATGAACGGCCTGGACACCTTCCACTACTGGCTGGGTACCGACGGCCAGGGCCGCGACCTGCTCTCGGGCATTCTGTACGGCCTGCGCATCAGCCTGGTGGTGGGCGTGGGCTCGGCCCTCATCGCCGGCATCGTCGGCACGCTGCTGGGCCTCTTGGCCGCCTACGCCGGCGGCAAGGTCGACGCCCTGATCATGCGCCTGGTCGACCTGATCCTGTCGTTCCCGTCCATCCTGGTCGCCATGATGATCCTGGCCTACCTGGGCAAGGGCGTGGGCAACGTGGTGCTGACGCTGGTGATCCTGGAATGGGCCTACTACGCCCGCACCGCGCGCGGCCAGGCCCTGGTCGAGCGCCGCCGCGAATACGTGGAAGCCGCCCGCTGCCTGGACATCCCCAACTGGCGCATCATGTTGAAGCACATCCTGCCCAACTGCCTGCCGCCGCTGATCGTCATCGGCACTTTGCAGATCGCGCGCGCCATCACGCTGGAAGCTACCTTGAGCTTCCTGGGCCTGGGCGTGCCCGTGACCGAACCGTCGCTGGGGCTGCTGATCTCCAACGGCTTCCAGACCATGCTGTCCGGCGAATACTGGATCAGCTTCTACCCCGGCATCGCGCTCCTGATCACCATCGTGGCGATCAACCTGGTGGGCGACCGCCTGCGCGACGTGCTGAACCCGAGGACCCACAAATGAGCGCCGACCGCCATACTGCCGGCGCGCCGACGCTGGAGGTGCGCAACCTGCGCACCCACTTCCATACCCGCGCGGGCGTGCTGCCCGCCGTGGACGACGTTTCCTTCACGCTGGAACGCGGCAAGATCCTGGGCCTGGTCGGCGAGTCCGGCTCGGGCAAGTCCGTCACGGGCTTCTCCATCATGGGCCTGGTCGACGCGCCGGGCCGCATCGTCGGCGGCGAGGTGCTGTTCCAGGGCCGCGACCTGACCAAGCTGGCGCCACGCGAGCTGCGCAAGCTGCAGGGCAACCGCATCGCCATGATCTTCCAGGATCCGATGATGACGCTGAACCCCGTGCTGCGGGTGGACGCGCAAATGATCGAGACCGTGCGCGCCCACAACAAGATGAGCGCGGCCCAGGCCCGCGCCCTGTCGCGCGACACGCTGGGCATGATGGGCATCCCCAGCCCCGAGGAACGGCTGCTGGCCTACCCGCATCAGCTGTCCGGCGGCATGCGCCAACGCGTGGCCATTGCGATTGCCATGCTGCACCGGCCCGACCTGATCATCGCCGACGAGCCCACCACCGCGCTGGACGTCACCATCCAGGCGCAGATCCTGTCCGAAGTGCAGAAGCTCGCGCAACAGCACGGCACCAGCCTGATCTGGATCACCCACGACCTGTCGGTGGTGGCCGGCCTGGCCGACGACGTGGCGGTGATGTACGCCGGCCGCATCGTCGAGCACGGCACCGTCGACGACGTGCTGGACCGTCCGCAGCACCCCTACACCGTGGGCCTGATCGACAGCCTGCCCAGCAACAACCGGCGCGGCCAACGCCTGCGCCAGATTCCCGGCATGACGCCCAACCTGCTCAACCTGCCCGCGGGCTGTGCCTTCGCGGCGCGCTGCTCGCGCGCCACCGCCGCCTGCGGCCAGCAGCCCGGCATCACCCAGGCCCTGCCCGAACACAAAGTGCGCTGCTTCCACCCCACGATCCAGACCAGCGAGGTAATGGCATGAGCACGACCGCCCCTACCCCGCTGATTGATCTCAGCCAAGTCAGCAAGCGTTTCGGCGAACGCCCCACCGGCCCCGCGACGCGCGCCATGCAGCGCCTGGGCCTGTCCAAGCCGCCCGCCGTGACCCGCGCCGTCGACAACGTGGACCTGATCGTCAACCCCGGCGAAGTGGTCGGCCTGGTCGGCGAGTCCGGCTGCGGCAAGTCCACGCTGGGCCGCATCGCGGCCGGCCTCTTGACGCCCTCCGGTGGCGAGATCCGCATCAACGGCGTGCGCCCGGCCGACATGAACTCGGCCCAGGCCCATGCCGCGCGCCTGCAAGTGCAGATGATCTTCCAGGACCCCTACGCCAGCCTCAACCCGCGCCTGCGCGTGGACGAGATCGTGGGCGAAGCGGCCCGCATCCACGGCCTGGTCGGCAACGGCGACTTCGACGACTACGTCAGCGCCCAGCTGGAACGCGCCGGCCTGGACCCCGCGCTGCGCCAGCGCTATCCGCACCAGTTCAGCGGCGGCCAGCGCCAGCGCATCGGCATCGCCCGCGCCCTGGCCGTGCAGCCCACCATGCTGGTGTGCGACGAGGCCGTGGCCGCGCTGGACGTGTCGATCCAGGCGCAGATCCTGAACCTTTTCATGGACCTGCGCGAAGACCTGGGGCTGACCTATCTCTTCATCAGCCATGACCTGGGCGTGGTCGAGCACCTGTCCGACCGCGTCGTGATCATGTACCTGGGCCGCGTGGTGGAAACGGCCTCGGTGGAAGAAGTCTTCCGCCACCCCAACCACCCGTACACGCAGGCCCTGCTGGCCGAGATCCCCAGCCTGAAGTCGCGCCACAAGACCTTTACCGCGATCAAGGGCGAGATCCCCAGCCCGCTGAATCCGCCGGGAGGCTGCCATTTCCATCCGCGCTGCCCGTATGCGATGCCGCGCTGCAAGACCGAGGTTCCCACCTTGAAGGGAATCGCCATCAACCACCTGAGCGCCTGTCACCTGAACGACATGGCGTGAACCCAGCCGCCGCGCCGCGGCGCCCGAATTAACCGCTAGTTCCCCCTATACCAAGGACTCCGAACATGAAACGCCTGATTCTCACCACCCTGACCGCCGCCATCCTCGGCGCTTCCGCCGCAGCAAGCGCCGACGACCTGTCCATCGGCTTCGCCGACCCGCTGTCGTCCCTGGACCCGCAGCTGAACAACCACGCCGGCGACCGCTCGGTGGCCCTGCACTTCTGGGACCTGCTGATCGAGAACAAGTGGAACAAGCTGCAGCCCGGCCTGGCCGTCAGCTGGAAGCCGCTGGACGACAAGACCTGGGAATTCAAGCTGCGCGAAGGCGTCAAGTGGCAGGACGGCACGCCCTTCACCGCCGACGACCTGATCTACTCCTACACCCGTGCGCGCGCCGTGCCGGGCAGCGTGGCCACCTATGCCGGCTACCTGCGCACCATCGACACGATGACCGCCAAGGACCCGCTGACGCTCATCGTCAAGACCAAGGCCCCCAACCCCGACCTGCCGCTGAACCTGGCGTCGGTGCACGTGGTCAGCAAGCACGTCGGTGAAAAGTCCACCACCGAGGACTACAACTCGGGCAAGGCCATGGTCGGCACCGGCCCCTACAAGTTCGTGTCCTACACCCCCGGCGACCGCGTCATCATGGAACGCAACGACGCCTACTGGGGCGACAAGCAGATCTGGGACAAGGTCAACTACCGCTACATCAACAACGCCGCCGCCCGCACCGCCGCGCTCTTGGCCGGCGACGTGGACGTGATCGACAAGGTCTCGGTGTCCGACCTGGCCAAGCTGCAAAAGGCCGCCAACGTGTCGGTCTACCCCTACGACGGCCTGCGCGTCATGCTGCTGCAGCCCAGCTTCAACCCCGCGCCCAACCAGTACATCACCGACAACAACGGCAAGCCGCTGGACAAGAACCCGCTGCTGGACGTGCGCGTGCGCCAGGCGCTGAACCTGGCCATCAACCGCAAGGCCATCGCCGACCGCATCCTGCAAGGCGCCGCCACCGAAGCCAACCAGTGGATGCCCAAGGGCACCATCGGCTACAACCCCGACGTCAAGGACATCCCCAACGACGTCGCGCAGGCCAAGAAGCTGCTGGCCGAAGCCGGCTACCCCGACGGCTTCAAGCTGACCATGCACGTGCCCAACGACCGCTACCCGCAAGGCCCGGAAACGGCCCAGGCCGTGGCGCAGTTCTGGACCCGCGCCGGCGTCAAGACCCAGGTGGAAGTGGTGCCATGGGCCGTGTACTCGGGCCGCGCCAACAAGAACGAATTCGCGGTCAGCATGCTGGCCTGGGGCAACGGCACCGGCGAAGGCAGCTACGCGCTGGTCAACATCCTGGCCACCGCCGACGCCAAGAAGGGCCTGGGCGCGTCCAACTGGGGCCGCTACAGCAACCCCAAGGTCGACGCCGCGCTGGAGCAATCCACCTCGGAATTCGACGTAGCCAAGCGTGAAGCCATCCTGCGCGACTCCGTCAAGATCGTGTACGACGACGTCGGCATCATCCCGCTGTTCCACTACAAGAACATCTGGGCCACCAAGAAGGGCCTGAAGGTCACCCCCATGACCAGCGACCGCACGGCCGCCATGATGGTGACGAAAGAATCGGGCAAGTAAGCCATGACGCCCACCCTAACCATCACCCCGGCCGTCGACCTGATCGACGTGCCGCGCCAGATCCGGGTCGAACACGTGGCGCCCGGCCAGACGGTGGAGATCACCGCCCTGACCCGCCGCAACGGCGTGCTCTGGCAAAGCCAGGCCGCCTTCGTGGCGGGCGCGGACGGCACGGTCGACCTGGGCCGCGACGCGCCCGTGTCCGGCGACTACGAAGGCGTGGCGCCCATGGGCCTGGTCTGGTCGCAGTCCCCCGTGGACTCGTCCAGCCGCGAACACTTCAACCACCCGGTGACCGAGGCCCTGGTCACCGACGTGGTGGCGCGCGCCGCCGGTGCGCAGGCCCAGGCCAGCTTCACCCAGCGCCTGGCGGCTGACGGCGTCACGCGCCAGGACGTGCGCGAAGAAGGCCTGGTCGGCACGCTGTACCTGCCGCCCGGCCCCGGCCCGTTCCCTGCCGTCATGATCCTGAACGGCTCCGGTGGCGGCATCAACGAACCGCGCGCGGCGCTGTATGCGTCGCGCGGCTACGCCGCCTTCGCGCTGGCCTACTTCAAGGCGCCCGGCCTGTCGGACTACATCTCCAACACCCCGCTGGAATACTTCCAGACCGGCCTGCGCTGGCTGCGCAAGAAGGTAAGCCCCAAGCACGACTTCGTCGCCATCAGCGGCCAGTCGCGCGGCGGCGAACTGGTGCTGCTGTTGGGCGCCACCTTCCCCGAGGAAGTCTCGGCCGTGGTCGCCTACGTGCCCGGCGCCGTGGTCCACAGCGGCCAGAACGCCTGCGATCCCAAGATCGGCCGCGAAGGCCCCACGTGGCTGCTGGGCGGCAAGCCCATTCCCCACGTCTGGGAAAACAACCGCACCGCCACCTGGGCGCCCTTCGACGAAGGCCCCTCGCCGCACCGCCACGAGAAAGCCATCCTCACCGCCCTGCAAGACCCCGACGCCGTGGCCCGCGCCCGCATCAAGGTCGAAGACATCCAGGGTCCCGTCATGCTGTTGTCCGGCACCGACGACGGCTCCTGGCCGTCCAGCATCTATTCCAAGATGGTGCAGGACAAGCTGGCCGAGGTGAACCATCCCTACCCGGTCGAGTGGCTGGACTACGAGAACGGCGGGCACTCCATCCTGTTCCCCTACGTGCCCACCACCCAGCTCGTCTACGCCCACCCCGTGTCCGGCAAGATCAGCACCAGCGGCGGCAACCCCAAGGACAACGCCCGCGCCGACCAGGAATCCTGGGAAGGCGTGAAGCAGTTCCTGGACGCGGCCGTCAAAGCCCGCGCCGCCAAGTAAAGCATCAAGGAGATCCGCATGGCTGAACCCATCGTCTACAACGTCACGGACGACCTCGTCGACCGCCTGATCGGCCTGGCCCCGGGCGCCAAGACCTACGAAGTGCGCCACTTCCGCGAGAAGGTCGCCGCCGCCACCCAAGGCAGCTACGACGCCCTGTTCGACCCCGCGCTGCCCGGCCTGTCCCTGGCCGAGCGCCTGCTGGTCGCGCTGTACGCCACCCGCATCACCCCGTCGCCGCTGCTGGCCGCGCACTACCGCGCGCGCCTGGCCGACGCCGGCGCCACGCCGGCCGACATCGCCGTCGCCGAATCCGGCAAGCCTACTGAGGCCGCCACCCCGCGCCTGGCCGCCATCCTGGAATTCACGCGCAAGCTGATCGAGAAGCCCGTCGAAGGCGACGAAGCCGCGCTCAAGACCCTGCCGGCCGCCGGCGTCTCCACGCCCGCCGTGGTCACGCTGTCCCAGCTGGTCGCCTTCCTGTCCTACCAGGTCCGCCTCGTCGCCGGCCTGGAAGCCATGAAGGCCCTGGAAGGCCAGCCCGAACGCGCCGCAGCCACCCCGCCCGCGCCCTTCCCCGCCAACACCGCCGCCACCGCGCCCGGCGCGGTGATCAAGGCCCACGGCTTCACCAACGAATCGCTGGAATGGAAGGCCTGGCTCGACGTCGTCAACGTCGAAACCGCCACGCCCGAACAAGTCGCCGTCCTGGAAGAAAGCCACCCCAAGGCCAAGGTCTCGGACTACTACCTGTTCCTGGTGCATCAGCCGGAAATCCTGCGCCAGCGCTCCACGGCGTTCAACGCCATCATGTACGCGCCGGGTGGACTGTCGCGTGCGGAGCGTGAACTGGGTTCGACCTACGTGTCGCGTATCAACGGCTGCGTCTACTGCGCGTCCGTGCATGCCCAGCGCTTTGAGCAGCTGGCCAAGCGGAATGAGGTCATCGCGCAGGTGTTCGAGGATCCCGCGACTGCCGGCACCACGGCGCGGGAACTGGCTATCGGCAAGTTCTCGATCCAGATCACCGAGGCGCCTGCCGCGGTGAATGCGGACAGCATCCAGGCTTTGAAGGATGCGGGTTTGAACGAAGGCGAGATCCTGGATCTGCTGCATTCGGATGCGATCTTTGCTTGGGCGAATCGCTTGATGCTGAACCTGGGCGAGCCGGTGTACGCGGCCGCCTGACCCGGCAAGGGCTGGCGCCTGAGCGCCAGCCTAGAAGCGCCACCCAGCGTTCAGCGTACCGGTATGTTGCCGGTTGCCTCCGCCGAATTCACCTGCGTAGCGCAAGCCCAGCGTCATCGCCCGAATCGACACCAGGTCCGCGCCCAGTTCCACACGCGCCGCATCGCGCGCGATGGGCGCGCCGGCCACGCTGAAGGCCGGGCCTTGGTCAAAGGCCAGCGTCGCCGTGGGCTGGACGTCGCCATAGGCGTGGCGCCAGCCCACCATGCCGCGCAAGGCAATGGCCGTGCCGCCCGGCTGCCATTGCGCGCGCAAGCCGGTCAGGCTGCTGGCCACATGCTGCTTCTGCGCTCTTCCCGACAACGCCGCCGCCCCGCCGCTCTCGTTGAAACCGCGCATACGCGTATCACTCCAGGCCAGGCCGACATATGGCTCTACCGTCACCGTACCGCTCAATGCCATGGCGTAGCCCGTCTCGGCAAATAGCTGTGTGGTGCTGGCGTGATAGCCAGCGTCCAGGTTCTGGTCCAGGCTGCCGTAGCGGACCTGCCGGCGCGTCTCGATGTCGTGCCAGGTGTAGGCCGCACCGGCCATGACGTTGAGCTGGCCGTCGCCCAGCGCATAGCCCTTGCCGCCGTATACCGTCGCGGTATAGCTGTCGATATTTGAACTCGCGCTTCGGTCCTGTCCGCTCAAGCGCGAGTCGGTGTATCCAAATGCGCCGCCCAGGCGCCATCCCCCCCCCCACGCCCACGTCGCCGCCGAATGCCAGGCTGGTGCTGCGCTGGCGTATGGCCGGCGCATTGCCGTCGCCCGCGTACTGGCGCCAGTCGCCGCCAAGCTGCGCCCACACCGGCGTGACGCCGGCACGCGGCAGCGCCGTCGCCAGGACCGGCGCGTCGCTGACGCCCGCGGCAGCCGTCGGCGCGCCCGGTATCTGCCGCGCGCCCAGATTGCCGCGCAAGGCGTCCAGCCCGCTCTGCGCCGCAGCCGTCAGGTTGGGCCATGACAGCACTGTGGCGACGCTTGCATAGGCGTCGCCGGAAAGCTGTTCAAAACCCTGGCGCACCTCATCCAGGTCGCTGCTCAGCGCGAACGCGCGCCAGACTTCCTGGTCCTGCGACAGCGCATCGATGGCCGCAGCCACCGCCGCCTGGTTGCGAGTCGCGGCCAGGCCAGCCAGGCTGCGTGCATTGCGGCGCAGCGTGAGCGTGACATCGTTGCCGTCGCCGCCCTGGGTGCTGACCAAGGCGTCCAGAAACAGCAAGGGATTGCGCACCTCGGCAAACGTGCCCTGCACCGCGCCCGGACTCAGCTTGCGGATCAGCGTGTAAGACCCTGACTGCGGCTGCCAGGCCTGCGCGTCGTTGGGGGACAGGCGCAGGTCCAGCGTGCTGCCGGCAATATCCACCCCGCCTGCAACGTCCACGCGGCTGCTCGCTTGCGGCGTCGCCTCGATGCGCAGCGTGCCGCGGTTGAGGTAGTCACCGGCGATGGTCTGTGCGCCGCCGGCAACGCCTGCGTTCCCCGGCGCATGCGTGGCGCCGGCATCGATAGCGGTTGAACCCAGCCGGCCGCCTCCGCTCAACGTCGTACCCGCAAGCGCCCGCACACTGCCGCCCAGGCTGGCGCTGTCGGCCAGCCACAAGCCGCCGCCCGCCAACGTCGTACTGCCCGAGTATGCGCCGCTGTCCGCGCCAAGCTTCAAGGTCCCGGCGCCTGTTTTGGTCAACACGCCGCTGCCCTGCAGCGCGCTGTCCAACCTGAAGTCATAGGGCAAGTCCAGCGTGCCGCCTTGGGCGCCGATGCTGACCGCGCGCGCTGTGGATGCGTATGCGGCATCACCAATACGCAAGACGCCGCCGTTCAGTCGCACGCCGCCAGCGGCCGCGCCCAGGCTGTCGTCGCTCGTCGCCTCCAGCGTGCCGGCGAGCACGTCCGTACCGCCGGTGTAACGGTTCTGGCCGGACAACACCAGCGTCCCCGCGCCAGCCTTGCTCAGCGTCCTGCCATCCCAGCCGGTCGCGGCGTTGGGCGCCTGGTCGACCAGCGGCGCGGCCACGGTGAACACATTGCCGGCATCGGCCAGCGTGTAGGTGCCATGGGCCAGGTTGTTGCCCGCCGTCCAGCTCAGATCGTAGCTCGCCACATAGTCCGTGCCCGACTTGCGGGCATGGACAGTCAAGTAGTCCACCGCCCCTTGAAAGCCACCTATCTTGACCGAGCCAAAGTCGGCGCTGATGCCGCTCGTAGTTCGGATCAACGTCTGGTTGGCGCCGTTCGGATCGGCAATGCCCGAGATGTTGAGCGACACGTTGCGCCCCACGGCCAGCTCGCTCGTCTCCAGCGCCGGTCCGGCCGAGCCTGCCGCCAGCGACAGTCGCGTGCCGTCGGCCAGCGCGACACCCCCATTCACGCGCAACGTCGACAGCGTCGCCGCCTCGAATTCGCCCGCATTGACCATGACGCGGCCAACCAACGTGGCCCCTCCTCCGTTCATGCGCAACACGCCGCCATCGACGACCGTATTGCCAATGTGGGCGACGGTTCCCGTCATGACCAGCGTGCCCGCGCCGGTCTTGGTAAGCGTACCCGCCCCATTCCACGCGCCCGCCATCACCAGCGTCTTGTCCGAGGCGACCTTCAATGCGGAAGCCGCGCCAAGGGTTACGTTCTGGCCGACGCGCATCGATTGCGTCGCGGCCAGCGTGCCGCCGGCCAGCGTCAACCTCCCCGACAAATCACCCAGCGCGCCCGCGTCGGCAATGGACAGCGTGCCTCGCCTGATGGTCCAGGGCGTGACCGCCGTCGTCGCACCCGTCAGGCTCCAGACGCCCTGGCCGGTTTTCTCAAAATTGGAGAAGTACCGGAACTGACTGGCATCGCCGATCCGCCCCGTATCAAGCACCGTGGCGCCCGGGCCCGATCCGAGGTCGGAGGCATCGCCGCCCAGCGTCAAGGTATTGTCGGCCGCCGCCCCGGTAGCGCCGACGACATTGCCCAACAATGACCAGCCTTGACGCAGTTCCAGCTGATTGGAGCCAGCGGTGAACCTGATGGCGTCTGCATAGGCGCCGCCATCCCCGCCCCGACCGCCGGCAATCGGGCCGGAAGTCGTAATGGTCAACCGCGCGCCCTGAATACCCACACCGCCACTACCTGCCCGTCCCTCGCTGCCACCAGCAAAATTTCTGCCACGATTGCCACCAACGCCACCCTGAATCGTGCCCAGGTTGTTTATCACCAGATCATCGCCAAGAATTCCGCTGCCCGCGCCTGCCCCATAGCCGCCAGAAGTGCCAGGTCCAACGCCAGTGCTTCCATTGCCGCCATTTCCGCCCTGGATGACGCTGCCGTTCGTGATGATGAAACCCGAGCCCGCGATGCCCGCTCCGCCGCTGCCTCCGTCGACTCCGGTCGCGCCAGTCCCGCCGCTGCCACCCTTTCCGCCAACCACGGAAAACTGGAGCGTACCCAGGTTCTGGCCATTGCCGTACAGTATCGCGCCGGGTGCTCCCGCACCGCCCCCGCCTCCACCTCCGTAGGAAACATAGGTCACGCCATTGATGACCCGAGTCTCGGCGCCACCAGCTCCGCCGTCACCCCCATTGCCGCCCTTCACGGCCACTATCGGCAGGCTGCCCGCCCTATGGCCCGCCGCACCGCCGCCGCCGCCGGCGGCGAAGAGCTCGCCTGACCGCCCATCCTCGCCGCGTGCGCCATCCGCTCCAGCCGTGTTGCCGCCTGCGCCGCCAGCAGATTTCGATCCCGAGTTATAGCTGTGGCCATCTCCCCCTTTGCCGCCAACAATACCGGCGCCACCACCGCCGCCCCCTAGCATGTTGCAGCCTCCACCAGCTGTCTTGCCATCACCGCCAGCAGTCGTCAGAGAATCCGCACCGCCAGCGCCCCCGCATGCAGCGCCAATAGTCCTGCTCCCACCGTTTCCGCCGTCGGCCGCTGCCGCCATCGGCGCCGATATCAAGACCGCCCATAGCGTCACAGCCGGCTTGACTCTCCTTCCTGGGGTATCAATACCTGCTTGTTTGAATATGCGAGCCATGCTGTTCCTCTGTCATGCCCTATGCCATTGCCGGCCCGTCACGGTCCGCCGCAGCAAGCACGGTCCCGAATCCAAACGCGCACACACAAGGCCGCACGTCCCGTCGCGGCGGCCTGCTTGCGTGCAGTACAAGAGAATCCAGTGGGTCCGGCCAGCGCGAGGGCCATACGCGCCATTGCGCTCCGCTCGCGTTGCGCGGCGGAATCTTGGGCGCAGCGTAACGGCAGCCTGTCGCCGGCACATCGGACTTTAGTCGTAGAGACTGGCGGTTTTCCGTGCGGCGTCGGGGTCCAGAGGCAGCCCCTGGCAGGCGCGTTCGTCAAACGGGCATGGCCCGCCTACTGATGCGCCTCGCCCATCGCGGGGCGCATTGCCTTACCCCGTATCCAGATCAACGAAGCGCCACCTGCCGTGAATGCCGACAGCATCCAGGGATTGAAAGATGCGGACTTGAAGGAAGGCGAGATCCTGGATCTGCTGCGTTTGGATGCGATCTACGCACGCGCGTAGCGCTTGATGTTGAACCAGGGCGAGCCGGCTTCGCCGAAGTGGCGTCCGGCCGCTTGCGTGCCGGACGCTTGGCCCAGGGTTTGCCGTCGCCGGCACGGGTCGGCCATGACAAGCCGCCCCATCAACGCTGCCAGGTCAGCAGCTTGACGCCCGCAACGGCAAACACCACGGCCACCGTCCCTTCGATCCAACGCCGCAGCCTGGCGTACAGCGCAATCATCGGCGCGGTCGAGAACGCGATGGCATAGCCGCCGAACACCATGACGCCCAGCAACGCGCAACCGCCGATGATCGCCGGCAAGGTGCCGTCCGACGCGCTCTCCCCCAGCCCCAAGGACATGATCGCCATCCAGGCCAGCACCGCCTTCGGATTGCCGATGTGCATCAGCACGCCCTGGCGGTAGAGCACCCGATAGCGCGGCGTCGCACGGCCCGTTTTCACATTCACAAAGGCCGCGCCCGGCCTCAGCGCCGACCTGCCGGTGCGGAACGCCAGATAGAGCAGGTAGACACCGCCCACCATCTTCATGATGTAAAGCGCCTGCGCGGACGCCGCTAGCACGGCGGAAATGCCCGTCGCCGCCAGCGTGGCCCAGAATAGCGAGCCGGTAATCACGCCCGCCGCCAGCGCAAGCGCCGGCACACGGCCGTCACGCATCGCCGTTGCCATGATCGCCATATTGCTGGGGCCGGGACTGGCGGTGGCAATCAGATAGGTGCCGTACACAAGAGCAAGCTGACTCACGAGCATTTGCGTTTCTCCAGGGATGCCAGGTCATATCCCGCGTTACAGCAGGAGGTCCCCGCGATGGACGATATGGACCTTGTTCCCATCGGGATCGCGCAGATACGCGCCGAAGTAGCCGTCACCGTAATGAGGACGCGCGCCCGGCGCGCCTTCGTCCGTCCCGCCCTGCGCCAGACCGCCCGCATGGGCCGTGCTCACGGCTTCCTGCGAAGGAGCCAGAAAAGCGACCATGCTGCCATTGCCCACCGTCGCCGGCTCGCCGTCGTAGGGCATGTAGACGTAAAAGCGCGGCAGCAGCGCCTGACCGGTCACCCAGCAAAGCGCCAAGGGCCCGCCATCCGGCGTGACAACGCGACGCTTCAGTCCAAGCGGAAGCAGCACCGCGTCATAAAAACGGCCCGCGCGTTCAAGATCACGCGTCCCGACAGTGATGTGGCTGAACATTTGATGACTCTCCATGCGCCCGCCCTGGCGGTGGGCGCTTTCAGAAATGCATGACCTGCTCCAATCGCATCGGGCATGTTACTCGCATGCCAAATCATGCGAATCACTAGAAGAGGCACAGTCCGCGCCCGTTCCGCCAGGGCCGGCCGCGTTTTCGTTAAACTGACGCTTTCCGCCTTCTTATGCGCCCCGCCCATCGCGGGGCGCATTGCCTTACCCCATGTCCGACAAAACCCACGACATCCGCCCCGGCCAGTCGATCGAACTGCTCAAGGCCCTGCACATCCTGACCCGCGACGGCAAGATGAACCAGGACAGCCGCCGCAAGCTGAAACAGGTCTACCACCTGTTCCAGTTCATCGAACCGCTGCTCAAAGACGTCCAACAACAACGCGGCGCCGTCACCCTCGCCGACCACGGCGCGGGCAAGTCGTACCTGGGCTTCATCCTCTATGACCTGTTCTTCAAGGAACAGCCCGAGGCGCTGAAGAACGGCTCCCACATCTACGGCATCGAAACCCGCGAAGAACTGGTGAAGTCGTCGGAAGAACTGGCCAAGCGGCTGGGTTTTGGCGGCATGTCGTTCCTGAACCTGTCGGTGGCCGATTCCATCACGTCGGACAAACTGCCCGCCACCATCGACGTCGTCACCGCCCTGCACGCCTGCAACACCGCCACCGACGACGCGATCCACTTCGCCTTGGAGAAGAAGGCCAAGTACATCGTCGTCGTGCCCTGCTGCCAGGCGGAAGTGGCTTCGGTGCTGCGCAAGAACAAGGCGAAGGCGCTGGCTGATCCGCTGGCTGAGATCTGGCGGCATCCGCTGCATACGCGGGAGTTCGGGAGCCAGATCACGAATGTGCTGCGGTGCTTGCAGCTGGAAGCGCATGGGTATCAGGTCAGCGTGACTGAGCTGGTGGGGTGGGAGCATTCGATGAAGAATGAGCTCATCATCGCGCAGTACAAGGATTTGCCGCGCAGGAAGGCGGCTGAGCGGCTGACGGAAATGCTGGATAGGATTGGGCTGCAGGAGTTGAAGGATCGGTTCTTTGTACCGAAACCGGCAGAGGCGGCGGCGTAAACGCCTGTCGTGCTTCGTGCCGCAGCGTCAGCATCCGTGGTGCGTGCCGTCGTCTGCTGCCGGAAGCACCGCATGACGCGGTGAACGCCATTCGAGCCGCATTCCCCCACATGCCCTCTCGCCCGCGCAAGGCCGCCCCAGAGCAGACGGCGCAGCTAACAGCAGCCTTCCCCGCGCGGCTGCGAGCCGAAGTGGCACATATCGCCGAGGAGATCTGCCCCTCGATCATGAGCGGCCGCGGATTGTCCGTCATCGTGCAGGACGAGTCATTGACGCTGCCCTATCGCGTTCAGCATGGGGGCAGCGATTCCTTGTCCTCCAAGCTGGACGAACCCCAGGCCCTGATCTACGCGTGCATACAGTCACGCCATCATGACGGCCACGTGCGCCAGCGCCAAATTGAGCGGTTGGCTGGGGCTTCCGAGCCTTGGGTTGTACCGTCCGTGGTGCAGCTCTGCAGTGAATACGTCGTCGAAATCCTGCAGGACATCGAGGCGTGCTTGCCCTTGCTGGACAAGCATGTCTATGGAACGGTTCTTCGAAGCAATCCAGCCTTTCTGGATCTGGCGCAGCAGCGCATGACCAGCTACTGGGATTGCTACTACCGGCGGCGCTGGCTCAGAAGTGAAACCTATGTGGGGTTTCGCTTGTTCAAGCAGTTCCGCGACTGGCAAGTCTCCGCCTAGGGCCTCACGAGCTTGAAGAGCTCGATCCGCGGATCAATTGCCAGAGCTGCGGCGCAACCGATCGGATGAGTTCTTATTCAAGCGCTTCGCTTCGTCTTCCGCGTAGTCTTCCTCGCCCTCTTCGTACTTGCCTTCATACATGCAGCTGCTGCGGTTCCATCCGCACTCGCCGCCTAGTGAGCAACCTGAACTCAAGGCGGCAAGAAACAAGAGGATGCTGCAACGGCCTAATCTTTGAATCGACATATCGCTCCCTGGTGATCGATGTAAGTGTAAGGGATGGAGATGACGACTGAGCCGGCGTGGCCTGAGCCTGAATTGGAAATGGCCGCCACTCTGAGCGCGGATTTAGGCTCAAGTGTGCTCAATTTGGCACGGTCACGCTTGATTGCGATGCCCGTCGGATTCGATACTTACATCGCAATCCCACAAGGATTGACCTCCCCCCTAAAAGTTGGACAGTTGATAACTGGAAAATTCCGGCGAAACTAGCCCCCAGGAGGGCGTCGCCATGAAGAAGTCAAAGTTCACAGAAGAACAGATTGCGTTCGCGCTGCATCAAGCCGAAACCGGCGTGTCGGTCGAAGAGGTCTGCCGCAAGGTGGGCGTGTCCCAAGCCACGTTCTATGCGTGGAAAAAGAAGTATGGCGGGATAGGCGTGAGCGAACTGCGTCGGCTGCGTCAACTCGAGGACGAGAACAAGCGACTCAAGCAGTTGGTGGCTGATCTAAGTCTGGACAAGGTCATGCTGCAGGACGTTCTGAAAAAAAAGCTCTGAGGCCGGCGCAGCGTAAACAGCTCGTCGGCTATCTGATTGATAGCTACCGTATCAGCGTCAAGCGGGCCTGCCAGGTTTGTCAGCAGAGTCGCGCGGGTTGGTATCAGAAGCTCAAGCCCCGTGTTCTTGATGCGCCGCTCAAAGCTCGCATGCACGAGATCGCCAGCACAAGGGTGCGCTATGGCTTCTGGCGCATCTTTGTGTTGATCCGCCGCGACGGCTGGCATGTCAACCACAAGCGCATTTACCGCCTATACAAATAGGAGGGTTTGAACTTGCGCACCAAACGCCCGCGGCGTCGTAAGGCTGCCGCCCATCGGCTTGAACGTCCGGTCTTGACGGGCCCGAACCAGAGTTGGAGTATGGACTTTGTCTCGGATGCGCTGTTTAACGGCCACAAGTTCCGCGCCCTGGCTGTGGTCGACAACCACACGCGTGAATGCTTGGCAATCGAAGCTGCGCCGACACTGACGGGTTCGGATGTCGTGCAGGCATTGACTCGAATTGTTGGAGAGCGTGGCGCATCGCCTGTGCGAATTCAAGCCGACAACGGGCCGGAGTTTGTTTCGTTGGCCTTGGATAAATGGGCCTATGAACAGGGGGTGACGTTGGATTTTTCCCGTCCCGGAAAACCCACGGACAATGCATTCATCGAATCTTTCAACGGCAGTCTGCGCGATGAATGTCTCAACACACACTGGTTCATGTCGTTGCCAGACGCGCGCCAAAAGCTCGAAAACTGGAGGCAGGATTACAATAACTTCCGACCACATTCGGCTCTCGGCGACACCGCGCCAGCGCTGTTTGCGCGTCAGTTTTTTACCGACCCAACCCTGCCGGTTTCTCCAGCCTGAGACTGTCCACTTCGGGGGAGGAGGTCAATTGCAGCTTGAAAGGCAGGGTGGCTCGTGCAATGTCGCATGACTGTCTGAATTGACATCTGCTAAACATCAACATTGACGATCGAACGACTGCTTCTAGCCGAGGGTGGTCGTCGATCACAGGCAGTTATCGGCCCATTGCGGCCAGTCAGTCACCATTTGAGAAAGGACGCATTGCATTAGAGTTGTCCAGCACGCAGCATGTGGATCTTGCGAATCGACTGCCTAGGTCGCGAGCGATTGGAGTAGTGGCATTTCTTCGGGCGTAACTTCAAGGTCTTCTCTCTTAAGACCGTAATGTTCGAAATATTCGTCCTTGAACTCAGCAATGAGCTCATTGTGATAGGAAGCCATCCAGAGATACTTGGCTGCAACAGATGAGAGCTGCGTCGCACCTCCCGCGTTCTGAAGGATGATCTCCTTGTGTCTCCGAAGGAACACTGGAATGTTGTCAGGGTCGTCAATCTCGGTCAAGAAGGACCGGAGATAGTCGATGAAGTGGATTCCATCGCTATCCTTTCTGATGTTCTTTCGGATGTACGAGAACTCCTGCTCGAGCGTGTGCTGCGCCGATGCCAGCCGCTGATCTTTCCTTACTTGGGCGATTAAAATGGGATCAACGACGATTCGAGGATAGTTCGCATAGATCGATTCCAGCTCGTATGCCCTAACGAACCCTGGTCCAAAAAGAATTTGGTCGTCAAAATGAATCGTTCCAAGAGACACGCCGCCCCGAATACAAACGCCGTGGTTAATAAGTTCTCCTTGCATGTGAACAAGGTCTAACATCTCGTAAAACATCAGCCCGTACCGCATTTCCTTATTTGCGGCAGAATCGAGCGGACGCATACGAATGATCGAATCGGAAAACTGGATGATTTTAGGCTCAAACCCTTCCCCATCCTCGACTTCGTTTAAGCCTGAGAGCCTCCGAACATTGGCCAATTTCGCAGCAACTTGCTCATACGTGTTCGTAAGGATCAGATTTTTAAACCCTAGAACGTCCACGAAAGTAATAACTGCCTCTCTGTACACACAACCTCCTGACAAGGTCCAGTGAATGGGATAAACGGTAGTTTGGAGTTTTTTCGGGGCAGCGTAGCTCTATTTTTCTGAAAAAACAATGGAAACGACCGTCATCGGAAGCTGCGATCGATAGTCCGCTTCTGGCCGTGAGCCGCCGTTACTGATGGGCTATTGACGACCCAGAGCAGTCATATAGTTTCCCCGTAAGCGACCGTTAATGGTCAAGTTCATCGCCGCCCGCCTGCTGGTGAATTGCCAGTCCGAAAGACTAAGAATCGCGGTGGAGACTTTCCTTGAACATATCGATTTTCCATGATTTCCTTTTAGGCAGGAGCGCAGAAGCTTCCGGGGCAAATGGCTTTGAAAGATCGGGGCCAGTAGAGCAGCCCGCACGGTGATATTCGAGAAAAAATGTGTCAGACTACAATTTGGCCAGTTAAGTTGTAATTCGACGCCTTATTCCAAGCGCGCTCTTCCTTAAATCATGGGAGCGAAATTCCACGAACACGTTGGTACAATTCGACTGCAAACGAATCTGTCATGCCGGAAACAAAATCCGTGGCAAGAAGCGTCCTCTCGTAAGAAGAGAGATTTGTAAGATCGCGATCAATTCCTGGCATTAAACCGAGAAGAGTTCGGGCCCTCACTTTTCCTTTCTCAAGGTTATTCGCCTTGATATAGATCGCATTGTGAAATAAATCTAACAGCCCTGAAATAACCTCAAAGCCACAGGCTTCAATCTCAACCACGGGCCTCGCGGTATATACCTTGCATTTTGCGAGATCCTTGAATGCTGCGAACTCTTTGCTCAAGGAGATGCACGCCGTGAGCTCTTTATCAAAGGTTCCATCCATCAAGCCATTGTAATTATTCTTAAAGGCTTCCACTATGGTCTCGACCATTGCGTTCACCGTCAAAGCACGAAAATACTCAATGCGACGGCCGGGATTTTCGATCTGCAAACCATACTTCCAACGCTTTTCGGAAAGCCAAGGACGGTATAACTCGGCTATTTCATCGAACGAGAGGCATCCCGCTTTGTAGCCATCTTCGACGTCCATAACGTGATAGCAAATATCGTCGGCCGCTTCGACCAGAAAAGCTAAAGGGTGGCGATGCCAAGCATCAGCGGCGCCAGGCTTACGGACTAAACCCAGTTCATTGGCCAATTCTCGAAAAATTTCTGACTCACTCTGCATAAAGCCAAACTTCTTCCCGCTTATACCGTACTTCTGAGAGTCGTCCACCGCAGACGCTCGCGGGTACTTGACGAATGCGCCAAGTGTTGCACACGTGAGCTCCATACCTACTCGCTGAGGTGCGTATTGCTGTTTGCACAACGTTCGAAAACCTTGAGCATTACCCTCGAATTTTAATAGGTCCAACTGCTCCGAATGGCTCAGCTCATTGACAATAGCCCTCGCCTCGAACCACTCCTGTATAGCTGACTCACCGGCATGACCGAAAGGAGGGTTGCCAATATCGTGCGCAAGACAGGCCGTTGCCACGACTGTACCAAGCTCGTACGGATTAACAACATCGTTGAGCCCAGACTCTTTTTGTATGATCGCGTCAGCGGCAAGCATGCCCAGTGAGCGCCCCACGCTTGCGACCTCTAGGCTATGAGTGAGCCGCGTCCGGACATAGTCGCTTTTAGCTAGCGGAAATACTTGTGTCTTATCTTGCAACCGACGAAAAGCAGAGCTGAAAATAATTCTATCGTAGTCACGAGTGAACTCATTTCTCAATGGGAGCGCGTTATCGCGGTTAGCGACACGTCCGAGACGCTTAGTTGACAACAGTCGTGCCCAATCCATTTTTCAAGCCCTCCTTGCTAGTTGCATCTACCACTAGATAAATTTATATTTTGAACAACGAATTACAAAAAATCCGTGCATTTCTTGAGCTCTGGAAACTCACTCAGCGGTAAATACTTGGAACCCTTCATCCGATCTCTAATTAACATATTGGTGGACATGCACAGAAACTTTATTGGTTAAGCTATAACACCGATGGAATCGGATTCAATCGAGGTAACACGATGCCCCTGGCGTAGAGCCCTGCCTCAATCCAACTTCCATCCAGTCTTTCCTGCCGCCGAACCCGACGCATCAGACATATTTAGCACCAAACGACACATATAGCAACACGCGATAACGTCGTTACCCAAAGAAGTTAGACCTTCTGCAATACCGAGCGGATTCTACTTCTGGTCCGGCTATGGCATACAAAAATGGGCGATCATTTTGCCCCCCCATTGATTCCGATAGGTAGTAGTGATGACCGACACGCAACGGGATCCTAGCGAACTCAAGTCCTGGCCAACATCTGGCAGCATTATTTGACGTTTAACTCCACAGCGACTGACCTCTGCCCCAGAGCCTCGGCCGAAGAAACCGAAATTCGCTCATGGCCGAAAGATACGACGGCAGAAAATTTGGTATGAGGAAAAAGTAGGAACCGCTCCCCTTTGCGTACGTCTCGGCACGACCTGAACGACAGCAGTCGCTGCCGAGCTGTCGCCCGACATTTGCGGATCTCAGTCTTCCGCCGAGGCTCCAAGTCCGGCGGAGCTCGGTAGTTGTCGAGATCAAGCATGTCGACTGCCATAGAGGTCGGGCAGATGGCGGCGTCCGCGCTGTTGCCCATCAGGACACCTAATTTGGAATGTATGCGCATACAGAGGTTGTGGTATGCGTCCCACGTATCCTGCAGCCATAACCATGGAGCTATTGCGCGGTCTTCGCCTGCCTGCTGTACTTGCCCTGCCATCAGACGATCTCAATTAGTTACGGGAGGAAAAATGCCACCACGCGCAAAAAAACAGAACACAGAGCGGATACATAAGATCCTAAACATCCTGCGGCAAAGAAATGGCGCCACGATGCAGGAACTCATGGATGCGCTCGAGGTTTCGATGTCTACGATCAAGCGCGACATCGACGTATTGCGTGACCGTATCGACTGTCCCATCGAATTTGACCGCGACATCAATAAATGGGTCGTCCGCGATCGCCCGGGAGAAAAGCGGTTTGAGCTGCCCGGATTGTGGTTCAACGGAAGTGAACTCTACGCGCTTCTGGCAATGCAGCACTTGGTGAGCGGTGTCCAACCAGGACTGCTAGAGTCTCACCTCCAGCCGCTGAAGCAGAAGATTGAGAGTCTGCTAGGCGAATCCTCGGCTGCCGCGAAGGACATCAAGAAACGAGTCAAGCTCATCCATTTCGCAGGCCGGCGCATCGATGTGAAGTACTTTGAGCTGTTGACCCAGGCCGTACTAGAGCGCAAACGAGTCGTCATGCGCTACTTCAACCGCGACAAAGATGAGGAAACCCGCCGCGAGGTGTCACCGATCCGGCTAGTTCACTATCGGGAAAACTGGTTGTTGGACGCACAGTGCCATCTGCGAAATGAGCTACGCATCTTTGCGCTGGACGCGATCCAGGAAGTTCAACTGACGGAGAAGCCGAGCATTGAGATGAGCCAGCAAGAACTGGACGAGTACTTCGGCAGCGGATATGGCATCTATGCGGGCAAGGCCGATAAGCGCGCCGTTTTGAAGTTCAGCAAGGCACGAGCGCGCTACGTCTCGCTCGAATGCTGGCATTCGGGGCAAGTTAGCAAATGGCTGGCCGATGGCTGCTACCAACTCGAAGTTCCGTATTCCAAGGATCAGGAACTAGTCACAGACGTGCTGAGATATGGCGCCGACGTGGAGGTACTAGCGCCGCCAGAACTCCGTCAGCGCGTGGCGCAGCAGTTGCGCGCCGCAATAAAACAGTACCCATAAGCTGAGATTTTATCCAGGTCATTCCGTGATCTAGTGACCTGTCAGAATTCCCACATGCCTACTGTTTCACGTGGGCTTGGAGTCATAAATGCAGATCAATTTTGCGCACCTTCGGCAGCCTGCCGTCAATGGTGGCTGGGTCAACTTCGCGGTCTTTGACGCACGGTCGAACAGCGGCACCACGAGCGCGAACAGTGCGCTCCTGGAGCAACTGACTGCCCGAGCCCGAGAGAATCAGCTGCGGGTCGACCAGTCTGCCTTGGCTTTTAGCGCCAACGGCCGTACTCAGTTCTTCGGTAGTAAACGCCTTGTGGAGTTCCTCTCCCGCAACGGATTGCCGCGTTGGACCCACACCCTCACCATTTAAGGAGTTCTGTTATGGCTAAGAACCCGCCTACCGGCGACAATGCGCGCCGCGGCGCAATTCGCGATCGTTCCCAGACCTATAACCCGGTCACCGAGAACTGGACGAAGCGCGATACAGATAGCGGCCGGTTTATGGACCAGAAGAAGGACGGCACGCCTTTCAAAGGCGTGCGGAAGGAGCACAGCAAGTAGGCCGGCTGCTTGCGAGTACTGGGCTCCTGGGCGGCAATCTCGATCTCCACGATCCAAGGAGTCCAGGTCGCTGCATCACTAGATTCGACCTGTCGGCGGAATGTTCCCACTTCATCCAGAGTCTTCCCCGCGTTGACGACGAAATTGCAACGGATCATTCAGGAGACCCATCGTGGCTGACCGCCAAGTTACTTGCACTACCCCCCACGGTAACGGGCCTCACAAGCGCTTCACACACCAGACTACCGCAGTGCCCTGGTATTTAACTCACGCCCAGGTCACCGCTGCCAGTGACAGCGGCATCCACATTCATTTCGTTGAAGATTCGCTGACAGGCAAGCTTGCCGACCTCTGAATGGCCCTTAATGTGAGGAAACCATGGCCGTCGGCGCATCGAGGCTGACGGCGGCTTCGCCGGACAACCTGTTCTCGTTGAACCAGCGTCCGATCCGCTAACTTTGGGCGTCGCAAAGGTGGCACATCGTCCCCTGGACACCACCACGCCCCCGTAACATAATGGTTACAAAAAAAAGGGGGGGGAGACCATGCAGAACCGAGACTCGGGGCGCCTTTATGCCGCAACTGATCTAGTCAATTTCCTGGAATGCGAACACGTCACATCGCTCGATCTGCTGAATCTGCAGAGCCCGCTGCCGCGGGCTGACGTGGACGAGACGATCCAGCTCATCCAGCGGAAGGGCTATGAGCATGAAGACGCGTACGTCCTGTACTTACGTGACCAAGGTCTGACGGTGGTCGACATCGCCGAGGGCAATGAGAGTCTTGAGGCAAAGGTGGCCGCCACCCTCAAGGCTATGCGCGCCGGCGTAGATGTCGTCTTTCAAGCCACGCTCCTACATAACAACTTAGCGGGCTTTGCGGACTTTCTCATCAAGGTTGACAGGCCATCCTCCCTCGGCAACTACAGTTACGAAGTTTCGGACACCAAGCTGTCGCGCACGCCTAAGGCCAAATTCCTGGTACAGCTGTCGTTCTACTCGAAGTTGCTAACCGTGGTGCAGGGTGTTGCGCCGGTGTCCATGCACATAATCCTCGGGAACCGGTCTCGTAAAACCTACCGGTGTGCCGACTATGCTCACTACTTCGAGGCATTGTTGGAGCGATTCCTGGCTCGCATGAGCGAGGAAGGAAAGACCACCTATCCAGAACCCTGTAGTTACTGCGATCTCTGCCGCTGGAGCCATCTATGCAAGCAGCAATGGTTGGATGACGATCACCTCAGTCAAGTAGCCAATATCTCACGCGGCCAGCTATTGAAGCTTAAGAGTGCCGGCATAGACACTATGGCCAAGCTGGCTACATTGTCTCCGGATACTTCCGTGAGCAAGCTCCAAGCTGGCACGTTGAAAAAGCTGCGACATCAGGCGTTTCTGCAAACGGAGGCCCGACGCACGGGCGAGCGCATTGTCGAATTACTACCTCAGCAACCAGGCCGAGGCCTACTTCGAATGCCCGAGCCGAACTCTGGGGATATGTTCTTCGACATGGAGGGCGATCCGCTCGAGGAAGGCGGACTGGAGTATTTGTTTGGCCTGTACTTTTTCGAAGGTAATCAATGGAGATTCAAGGGCTTCTGGGCGCATAGTCGCCAGGAGGAAAGCATCGCCTTCGAAGCGTTCGTCGACTTCGTTGTGGCTCGCCTGAAGACCTATCCGGGCGCTCACGTCTACCACTACGCGAGTTATGAGGAGACCGCCCTCAAGAAGCTTATGACATTGCACGCCACGCGCGAGGCTGAGGTCGACAACTGGCTGCGCCGGGGCGTGCTCGTCGACCTATACCAAGTGGTGCGCGAAGGCATCATGGTGTCGGAGCCGCGCTATTCGATCAAGAATATCGAGCGCTTCTATCTGGAAGCGCGCGACGGCGATGTCACCAATGCCGGCGCCAGCATCGTCTGGTACGAGAGATGGAAGGAGACAGGGGAACAATCGCTTCTGGACTCCATCGAGAAGTACAACGAAGACGATGTGCGCTCGACGCAGAAACTGCGAGACTGGCTGCTAACACTGCGCCCGCACGGCATACCGTGGGCCCAGCCGCGTACTGTGGCGAACAGCGCCAACCCTGAAACCGCATTCAGCCAGCCGCTCACCGACGCCGAGGTTCGCCTGGTTCCATACCGCAAAGCTTTGGTTGAGCCACTGCCAGAGGACCACCAAGCCTGGACCGCTGAGGAGGTCTCCAAGGAATTGACCTATCAACTCCTTGACTTTCACCGCCGCGCTGATAAGCCCGCCTACTGGGCAATGTTTCAGCGTATGGACATGACCGACGACGAGCTTCTGGAAGATCCTGAGTGTCTGGCCGGGCTGGAGTCGGATCCGCAGTCACCGCCCACGGCGGTGAAACGGTCTACCCTCTACACGTACACATACCCTGTCCAAGAGACCAAACTGCGCAGCGGTAGCAACATCACGAGGGCTGACACTGGCGAATCCTTGGGCCAACTGGACATAGACAGTGAAGCACGCCTTATTCGGCTGAAGGTTGGCCCTACCAAGGAAAAGCCGCCCACCCGGCTCAGTTTGGGACCTGGTAACCCCGTGCCAACTAGGGTTATCCAAGAGGCGCTGTTCCGGTTCGCGGACACACTGATTGACGGCACCCACAAGTACCCCGCGCTTGAAAGCATGCTGCGCCGGGAAATTCCTTCCATTGCGGGCAAGAATGCCGACACACCCATGATTTCTGGAAAGGCGACGGTTGAGGCCTGCACCGCCGTGGTGATGGGCATGCAGAACACCTATCTCTTCGTCCAGGGACCGCCCGGCGCTGGCAAGACCTACACCGGCTCTCACGTCATTGTCGAATTGCTAGCTGCAGGCAAGCGAGTGGGCATCACGTCCAACTCCCATCGCCCCATTAACCATCTGCTGGAAAAAGTAGCGGAAGTTGCCAAGAGGCGGGGGCTGACCTTCAAAGGTGTCAAGAAATCAAGCAGGGGAGACGACACGGCATATCTCGGGGATGGCATCGAAAACCTCTATGAGAACGACGGGGTGTTCTCCTGTGGTGCCCAATTAGTGGCAGGGACCGCATGGCTCTTTTCCAGGCCAGACGCTGACCAGTACCTCGACTACCTATTCGTCGATGAGGCCGGCCAGGTCTCGCTGGCCAATCTAATCGCTGTCGGTACCAGCGCCCAAAATCTTGTCTTGTTGGGAGACCAGATGCAGCTCTCCCAGCCCACGCAGGGTGTCCATCCAGGACGTTCGGGCGACTCATCCCTGGACTACCTCCTCGACGGCGTGGCCACGATTGCACCCAATCGTGGCATCTTCCTCGAGACAACTTGGCGGATGCACCCTGACGTCTGCACCTTCATCTCTGAGGCGGTCTACGACTCTCGACTAGAACCCGAGTCCAAGAACAAGAGTCGGGTCGTCGTGCTTCGGGACGACCCGACTCCGATTCTCCAGCCCACCGGGATCGTCTTCGCCGCAGTGAACCATGAAGGCTGCTCACAGCAGAGCATTGAGGAGGCCGAGCTCATCAGGCAACTATACGAGGACCTTCTGCGCCACAGCTACACTGCAGACGATGGCAGCATTCACTCAATGACGTCGGATAACATCCTCGTTGTGGCCCCCTACAACATGCAGGTAAATCTGCTACGAGACACGCTTCCAACTGATGCTCGGGTTGGGACTGTCGACAAGTTCCAGGGGCAGGAAGCCGAAGTCGTTCTCATCTCGATGACAACATCGAGCGAGGCCGAGCTGCCGCGCTTCATGGAATTCTTGTTCAGCAAGAACCGTCTGAATGTGGCGGTCTCCCGGGCAAAGTCCTTGGCGGTGCTAGTGGCCAACCCCGCCTTGCTGGCCATCAAGTGCTCCACGCCAGAGCAGATGGGCCTTGTGAATACCCTCTGTTGGATTGCATCGACTGGAACCCGGTCGCAACGGTAATTCTCGGCCTAAAGCGTGCAGCATAAAATCCGATTGCAAACTCGTTAGCTAATTTTTAGTCCAACTCTTTTCTATTTATCAAATATGGCATGAGACATTAATTTCAGGTATGCCGACACACCACTCAAGATCTGGCACAGCTAGTAAAGCCCCGAGGAGCTAGCGGATTCATCGTGTGGAGAGAAATCACGCTCGGGCAGACCTCAGTCCACTCCCAGGCGTTCCCTTTACTGTGCATCGACATTGCAAGTCGGTCCAAATATCATCCACGTTAAGGAGACGATCCATGCCAAAGTTCGTGACTATCGGATATGGCGATCAAGAGGGCTACGATCGTACGCCCTCGACCATCCGAAACGCAGCGCATGCCCACGACGCAAAACTGCAGAACGACGGTGTACTGATGGGCATCGCAGGCAAGCCAGTACAGGTTCGCAACCACGAAGCCGCACGGGTTGAAACGACAAACGGCCCATTCATGAAATCACTCTTGCCAGTGGCAGGCTTCGCCATCATCGAAGCCGCCGACATGGCCGAAGCTATAGCGATGGTGTCGCAAACACCCTGCGCCGTCGCGCACGGCGTCGTTGAGGTGTGGCCGCTGGAACAGCCGTAGCGACACCTCTCATTCGCACGGCAGATTTATGTCTTGCAAGAACAAGGGAATAGCAACCCAGCGCCATCCCTACCCCGCATTCACAAATGCCGATGACTGCAAACCATAACCTGCCCGGTCAGCCCCTCGATCAGCCTGGCCAGCCCCCTCGCGCTGCCGTCATCCAGCCATTCCGTCCGAACCATCCGAAACCCCATCGCCAAGCTGTACTGCCAATCCAGCTCCAATATCCGGTAATCGCGCCCATTCTCCGCACAATGCCATTGCGCCGCCGGATCCTCATAAGCCGCCCCAATAAAATCAACATGCGAGTCGAACGGCGGCATGGATTCCAACAATTCATCTGACCCCGGCAAGCTAGGCTCGGAGAGATTTTCCCCCACCGCCACATGTGGCTCAGGCCCGTCATAAGCCAGCAGCATCAACGGAAAATTCTTTGGGTCCGCGTCATAGGGAGCCCGTGTATCGTCAGTCAGATAAGCTCGTGCCGCCGGCCCCAGGCAGTACTGCGGGCTGTTCCAGTCGCTGCTCTCGTTATCCGCATACCGGTCCCCCGGCGTAATACCGTACTCAGCCAGCAACGCCATGGCCTCTTCCATCGTGTCGTTGTGGCGTATCGGTATCTCCGCCGGCAGATACCCCGCCCCCACGTACATGGCGATCACATCTCCCGTGGTGCGCAGGCCTTCCTGATATTGGTACGAGCCTTCGTTCAAGCTGGCCAGGTCGAAGCTCAGGTTCAACAGCGCGCGATACGGAACACCGTCGCCGCGCGGTTCCATCACATATTCACCTTCCAACAGTTTGGTTTCCAGCCCCCGCCAATCAGGCGGCGGCAAGTGCATGTCGCGGGGGCACAGAAACTGGTGGTGTTCGGACATGGGCGGGACTCTCTCTGCTGAGGTGGCTGGGGCCGGCGAATTGTAAGCCGGCGCCCCGCGCATTTCCCCAGGCAGAGGAATCAGGCAATGCAAACACTTAATCCACTTTCGCCCCCGACCGCTGCACCAGCGGCACCCATTTGGCGATATCGGCCTGGATAAATGCCGCCAAGCCGCTAGGCGGCCCGTCGTGGAAGATTTCATACCCCAAGCCCTGCAGCCGCTGGCGCTGTTCGGCGCTGTCCATGACTTTGCGCGCTGCGGCGTTGAGTTTCGCCACGACGTCTGGCGGCGTGCCGGCGGGGGCCATCAGGCCGAGGTCGACGGTGATCACGTAGCCCGGTACGCCCTCTTCCATCATGGTCGGCACGTCTGGCAGCAAGGGGGATCGGGCCTCGCCCGTGACCGCCAGGGCGCGCAGCTTGCCTTCCTTGACTAGGCCGGACACGCTGGGCGTGTTGTAGAACGCGAAGGCGACCTCATGCGCCATGACGGCGGCCACGCCTTGCGGCGCGCCGCGATAGGGAATGTGCGCGGCCTGGGTGCCGGTGATCGACAGCAGCAGTTCGGCCGAGAGGTGGTGCGTGGTGCCGTTGCCGCCGGACGAGTACATCAGTTTGCCCGGCTGGGCTTTCAAGGCCGAGACCAGTTCGGGCACGGAGCGGTACGGGCTGTCGGACGGCACGACCAGCACATTGGAGCCGCCCGCCAGATAGGCGACCGGCACGAAGTCCTTGGTCGGATCGTAGGATAGCTTCGAGAACAGTCCCAGGTTGATGGCCCAGGTGTTGTTGGAGCCCAGCACCAGCGTATAGCCGTCGGGCGAGGCCTTGGCCACGTAGCTCATGGCGATCTGGCCGCCGCCGCCGGGTTTGTTCTCGACGACGACCGTCTGCCCCAGTTGCTGGCTCAGGCCGGGCTGGATGGAGCGCGCCAGGATATCGGCCGTGCTGCCCGCCGCCAGCGGCACGACCAGCGTGATGGGACGATCCGGAAACGGCGCCGCCTCGACTGGCGTCGCGACAAGCGACGCACAGGCCAGTACAGCCCCCAGTAGAACCCCTTGTAGTGTTTTCATGATGCCTCCGCGCTGGCGCGAGCAATGGAAACCATGCGGGCTTGCATGATGCCAAGCAGCGTATCGGAGCAGGCAACCCCGAAAAATAGGCGGGGTGCTATAGCGTCATGCCATCACGGCATGGCGGCGTCGCGGCGCAGGCGTTGGGAGACCGAGCGGACCACGGCGACGAAGGCCTGGGCCGCGGGAGACAGTGGGTAGTTGGCCAGGCGCGCGATGGAGATCGGCCATTCCAGCGCCGGATTGCGCAAGGCGATGCCCTTGATGCCGGCGGGCATCTGCCCGCGCGCGATCTGCGGCAGCATGGCCACGCCCATGCCGGCCTGTATCAGGCCGATGGCCGTGGACAGGAGGACGACGCGCTGTTCGACGCGCGGATAGATATTCGCGGCGATCAAGCGGCGGCTGATGTTGAGCCAGGCGGGCGCTTCGGGGTTCAGCTGGATGCAGGGCAATTCGGCCAGCACCTTGGCGTCGACCTCGTCCAGCCTGGCCAGGGGATGATCCATGCGCGCGAAGAGCGCGACGCCGCTGTCGGAAAGCTGTTCCACCATGATGCGGGAGTCGTCGTCCTGCATGACCGCACCCAGGCCGACATCGGCCTCGTGCGAGAGCAGGCGCGTGCGGATCTGCTGCACCATGCAATCGACCACGATCAGGTCCAGTTGGGGGTGGCGCTGGCGGAACTCCATCAGGATGTGCGGCAACAAGGTGGCCGCGCTGACGTGGCCCACGGCGACCATGACCTTGCCGCGCTTCAGGTCGGAGTGTTCGCGGCATTCCTGGATGGAACTGTCGATGGCCAGGATAGCGCGCCGCGCCGCGTCGACCATGGCCTGGCCGTCCCGCGTCAAGGAGACCTCGCGGCCGCGCACCACCAGCGGCTGGCCGACTTCGGCCTCCAATCGGCGGATCAAGTGGCTGACCGAGGGTTGCGACAGGCCCAGGCGTTCGCCGGCGGCCGTAAAGCTGGCCGTTTCACCGATAGCGACCAGCGCGCGCAGCTGGCGCAGGGAGACGGATTCGATCGGCTCGGTCATGTAGCGACGTCATGATGGAATAGTTTGCATACTATAGCTATATGGATGTGCGGTCCCTAAGATGGGATTTCCCTAACCCGCCAGGAACCGCAATGCCCCACTCTTCCTACGCCGCCGACCGCATGGGATCGGCCATCGTCGAACCTACCGGCCGTTTCGAAGCGGGCAGCTTCGCGTCGTTCACGCTGACGTACACCGCGGGCTATTTCGGCATCGACGACACCGGATCGATCAAGATCGTGCACCGTTTCGCCAGCGACATGGGCAAGCCGCAGTTCGATCAGCCGGACGGCTGGAACTACACCACGGTCGAGGCTTCCAACGGCGCGGTGTTGCAGGTGGAGTACGACGGCAAGCGCAACATCCGGCCTTGGGATAAGACGCTATTCATCCGGGTGGTGCGCGGCTACCTGGAGGAAGGCGATCAAATCGTGGTGCGCTTCGGCGATACGCGGCAGGGCTCGCCCGGCATGCGGGTGCAGACGTTCAGCGAGCCTACGTTCGAATTCAAGGTGCTGGTGGACGCCTTCGCCACCCACAACTACACCGAGCTCCAGCACTCGCCCACCATCGCCGTGGTGGCCGGGCCGCCGGTCGCCTACAAGGCCATCCTGCCCAGCCAGGCGGTGGCGGGCGAGCCCTTCAGCCTGGGTTTCAAGGGCGAAGATAAATGGGGCAACCCCAGCGATCAGGTAGCGGGCGAGTTCACCCTGCGCAGCAGCCTGCCGCTGCGCGGCCTGCCCGCCACGTTCTCGATGCGCGAGGGCGAGTTTGCCGCGCGGCTTGAGGGATTGGTGGCCGAAGCGCCCGGCGAGCTGCGCATCGAGGTGCTGCGCGACGGCCTGCCCGTGGCGCAAAGCACGCCCTGCCGCATCGTCGCGGCCGGCGGCGGCACACGCGGGCACTACTGGGCCGACCTGCACGGGCAGTCCGAGGAAACCATAGGCACCAATTCCGCCGAGGACCTGATCCTGTTCGCGCGCGACCGCGCCTTTCTGGACGTCATGAGCCATCAGGGCAATGACTTCCAGATCACCACGCCGTTCTGGGAACAGTTGAACCAGCTGACCGCGCAATACAACCAGGATGGATCGTTCATTATCTTTCCCGGCTATGAATGGTCGGGCAACACCGGCCTGGGCGGCGACCGCAACGTGCTGTACCTGAAGGAAGGCCGCCCCATCCATCGTTCCTCGCACGCGCTGATCGACGACCTGTCGGACCTGGCGCTGGACGCCAACGATGCCGATGCGCTGTTTGACGCGCTGAAGGACGAGGATGTGGTGGTGTTCGCACACATCGGCGGCCGCTACGCCGACATTACGCGGTCCCATGACGCGCGGCTGGAGCGCTCCATCGAGATCCACTCCGACTGGGGCACCTTCGAATGGCTGCTGGAGGATGCCTTCCGGCTGGGCTACCGCGTGGGCATCCTGGCCAATAGCGACGGGCACAAGGGCCGGCATGGCGCCAGCCATCCGGGCGCATCGTTGTTTGGCGCATATGGCGGCCTGAGCTGTCTGATTGCCGACCAGCTGACACGCCAGTCGATCGCCGAATGCCTGCGCCAACGCCGCCACTACGCCACCACCGGATGCCGCGCCTACCTGGACGTGCAAGCGCATTTCGACAGGCCGGCGCAGCGCTATTCCGACGATCCCAAGCTGGGCGCCCCAGTCACGCGCGAGCCCGTCACGCAGGCCGATATGGGCGCCATCCTGTCGTACGACGGCGACTCGCTGGAGCTGTCCTTCGAGGTCCTGACCCATGGCGCCATCGAACGCGTGGAAGTCCGCAACCGCATGGACGTGGTGCAGACGCTGTACCCCTACGACGAGGCCGCGCTGGGCAACCGGATCCGCATCGTCTGGGAAGGATCCGAGTACCGCGGCCGCGGCCGCCAGACGGTCTGGGACGGTAGCGCGACCCTCGAAGGCAACACCTTCATCGATCCGCTACCGATCAATTTCTGGAACCTGGACAAGACCCTGGCGCAACCTCGCCCCGACATGCTGAGCTGGCGCTCGCTGACCACCGGCGGCTACAGCGGCATCGATGTGCGGCTGAGCAATCCGCGCGCCGGCGTGCTGAAAATCGACACGCCGGTGGTGCGTACCGAGATCCCCGTCGAGCAGATCGGACTGGAGCCGGTCGTCGTGGAAAACGGCGGCATCCGGCGCCGGCTTCAAGTCTATCGCCTGCCTGACGAGAATCCGGTGCAACGGATGCAGGCGCGGGTGCGCGTGCCGCTGCACACAGACTCCGACAATGCGGTGTACCTGCGCATCACGACCGAGGACGGCTTCTTCATCTATTCCAGCCCGATCTACGTGGAGCGGACCGGGTCCGGGCCGAAATAAGGTGGCCGGCCGCTAGGCGCCGGGGTGCCTGGATGGGCTCCTCGGACCGCTGGCATCGTGCTTTTGGATGGCTAGCCGCATCGGATCCTCGTTGCTACGCTGGCTACCAGCATTCGCCAGAAACGCTCGGTCCAATTATTTCCACCCAAGAATATGCTCAAGCGCCTGAAGGGTAATACCCCTTTTGCTCGGCTATTGCGGCTGTCGGCGCAAGGGACGGCGAGCCGCCATTGGTTGCCATTATTCTTGGTCTCGGTCCTATTGGCCGGCTGTGCCGCCCGTCCTCCGGGCGCCTATCCGATGTACACGCCCGCGCCACTCAAGCCTTTCGCCACCGTCCCCGAAGGCAATGACCGCCTTGTCGCCGAACGGACGGCGTATCAAGACCGCGCGGACCGGGCGCAGCTCGCCTTGTATGAACAGAGCGACTGGACGTTGGCGGGCGTGGTCGTCGGCGTCACGGGCGGCTTGATTGGAAACGTGGCGACCACGGCTACCGGCGCCGGCATTGCGGCAGGTGCGAGTCAATTGGGTGCGCGGTATCACCTGGAGGCTCAGCGCGGCCTTTTCGATGCGGCGGCGAAGAAGGCGGGCTGTGTGGTCACGGTGACGTACGCCTTGCAGAACAGCGCCCCATCGGAGTTGAGCGACGAGCTCAACAAGCTACCCATCCTGGTGCGATCCATGAATTTCGCGTCGATGGAGATTCAATCGCAGCTGCGCCAGAATCTCAACGCGCTGACACCTGCTCCCATCGATGCCGCTGCCGTACTGGCTGCGTACAACGGCTATTACAAAATGCAGGGTACGCCGCTAAAAGGTTCAGCCGTGACTGTCCTGGGCAAAACCATTCCAGATTACGCAGCAGCTGAACGGCTCGCCAAGGAGGTAAAGCTGGCCCTCCTGGATATCGACTCATGCGTAAAGACGGGGTCTCCGGTAGTCCCTGCTTCAGTGGCAGCCGCCCTGGCTACCGCCGATACCGCAGCGCCGCTGGCGCCAACCGATCCGATCATCGATTCGCTGCTGAATCCCCCGAAACGCGAGGGTTCCCAGCCCAGCCGGTAAGCAAGGCACCGTGAACACCAGAGATGAAGCAGGCCGACGCCATGTGCCCGAACGCGCGCTCACAGGCAAGATGCCGATGGACTCGCACCAGACCGGCTGACCTACCCGGCCCCTTATCCTCTCAAGCCAACGGCAGCTCCAGCACCTGCTTCGTCGTCATGATGTCGCCGAAGGTGTCATCGATGCTCGCCAGCGCCGCACGATGCAGCATCGCGTGCGGCAACGCAGCCTGCTCCCCCGCACCCGTATCCAGGTCGCGCGTGGCGCAGGCATCAGCCGCCACGATCACCTGATACCCTAGCGGCACCGCGTCTCGGGCAGCGCCTGCAACGCAGGCGTGGGTCATCAGGCCGGTGATCAGCAGCGTGCGCACGCCCGCCGCCTTCAGGCGCTGGTCGATGTCAGTGCTGGGGAACACGCTGACCGTCGACTTGCGCAGCACCGTATGGCCAGCCGCGGGCTGCAGGTCGGGATGAAATTCGATGCCGGCGCTGCCGTCGGCGAAGACCGGGCTGCCGGCCGGCGTGGCGTGTTGGATATGGAAGACCGGAATGCCATGCCGATCGGCATGGGCGACGAGCTTAGCCGCGTTGCGCAGGGCCGCCGGACCTTCGGGAATGGGCAGCCTGCCGCTGAAGTATTCATTCTGGAAGTCGATCACCAGCAAGGCGGTGCTGGCCGGGTCGATGGACTGCGGGGCGGTGGCGCCGGCGATGGCGCGGATGGTCGGGTGATTCATCGTAGGTCCTTGATCTGTAGGCGTTTAGTGTGCTGTTCACGCACGAGGGCGAACGGCATCAAGGATGCGCCATCGGGTTGGAACCCGAAAGTGGCCCGAATACCAATAAATGATAGGATCGGGCCAAATCCGCATTCCTGTCCATTGCGCCATGCACACCATCGCCGTCGTCGCCTTCGCGGGCATCAGTTCCTTTCACCTGTCCGTGCCCTGCATGGTGTTCGGCGACGACCTGGCCCGGCTGGGCGTACCGCGCTATCGCCTGCTGGTCTGCGGCGAAGCAGTCGGGCCGGTCGCGACCATGTCGGGTTTCGATATCCATGTGCCGCACGATTATTCGGCCCTGGCCGAGGCCGACACGGTGATCGTGCCCGCCTGGCGCGATCCGGACGAGCGCCCGCCGGAAACCATGTTGCAGGCCCTGCGCGATGCGCATGCGCGCGGCGCGCGCGTCATCGGCCTGTGCCTGGGCGCCTTTGTGCTGGCCGAGGCGGGTTTGCTCGACGGCCGACCGGCTTCAACGCACTGGGTCTGGAGTGACGACTTCGCCCGCAAGTACCCGCAGATCCGGCTCGACCGCAAGGCCTTGTACGTGGACGACGGCGACATCCTGACCTCGGCCGGCACCGCTGCCGCCATCGATTGCTGCCTGCATCTGCTGCGTTGCGACCATGGCGCGGAGTTGGCGAACCGGGTGGCCCGCCGCATGGTGATGGCGCCACATCGCGATGGCGGGCAGGCGCAGTACATCGAGCGGCCGCTCACACGCGAGGACGGCGGCGATCCGATAAGCGTGGCCATGGAATGGGCCATCGAGCATTTGCAGGAGCCGCTGGGGCTGGACCGCCTGGCCAGCGAGGCCGGGCTGAGCCGCCGCAATTTCACGCGGCGCTTCAAGCTGAAGACGGGCACGACCGTGACGCAGTGGGTGCTGAACCACAGGCTGGCCGCCGCGCAGCGGCTGCTGGAGACGGGCGGGCTGTCGGTGGACCGGGTGGCCGAGGCCACGGGATTCGGGTCGACGGTGTCGCTGCGGCAGCATTTCACGGCGGCGTTCTCGGTGTCGCCTGCGGGGTATCGGAAGCAGTTCCGGCAGCGGTAACGGCGGCCCCTCCCGTGCCGCGCGTCGGATAGCGCCGGCCTATCGGAATGATCGCCGTCGAACAGAAAAAGATCTTCCAATGCTTGCCTAAAGCAAACAATAATATGCCTTAAGCAAGTAATTGGAACTTCCCATGACAGAGCAATCGCTCTACGACCGCGCCGAAGCGGTCCGGTACTTCAACCGCTTCTACACCCGCCAGATCGGAGTGCTGCACGAGCATCTGCTGGCCAGCGAGTTCTCGCTGACCGAAGTCCGCATTCTCTACGAGCTGGCTCACCGGCCGGCGCTCAGCACCTCGGACCTGTGCCGGGAGCTGAACCTGGACGCGGGGTATGTCAGCCGCGTGATCTCGGGCTTCGAAAAGAAAGGTTTGATCGCCAAGACGCGCTCGGCGGCGGACGCGCGCGTGGGTTTGCTGGAACTGACGGACGCGGGCCGGGCGGCGTTTGCGCCGCTCAATGAAGCGTCGCGCAACGAGATCATCGCCATCCTCAAACAGCTATCGGAGCCGGCGCAAGCGCAGCTGGTCAATGCCATGAACGAAATCCAGAACCTGCTCGGCGACAAAGCTCCCCTGCCCTACGTGCTGCGCGATCCCCGGCCGGGCGACATGGGGCTGGTAGTGGCGAACCAGGCGAGGGTCTATGCCCAGGAATTCGGCTGGAACTCGGAGTACGAGGCGCTGGTGGCCGAGATCGTGGCGAAGTTCATCCGGGAATTCGACCGCGAGCGAGAGCGCTGCTGGATCGCCGAGAAGGACGGCAAGATGGTGGGCTCGGTCTTCGTGGTGCGGCAGGACGAAACCACGGCGAAGCTGCGCCTGTTGTACGTGGACGGCGCCGCGCGCGGGCTGGGCATAGGCCATCGGCTGGTGGACGAGTGTCTGCGTTTTGCGCGGCAGGCAGGCTACCGGCGCATGGTGTTGTGGACCAACAGCGTGCTGACGGATGCGCGCCGGATCTATGAAAAGGCCGGTTTCGAGCTGGTCGAGGAAGAACAGCATCACAGCTTCGGCAAGGATCTGGTGGGCCAGTATTGGGCGCGGGATCTGTAGGAAGCGCAATGCATCCCAGCAACCAGATGAAATCCGTGCTTGCGGACAGGCGCGGCTCCGATGAGTGAACGCGCCCAGGCCATTTGCGCCGCCGCGATCACGGGCGCGCTGGTGGGGGCCGCAATGGTCTCGACACGCGCAGTGTCGAACGACGTGTCACCGGAGACCTTGGCCTTCCTGCGTTATGCCATCGGGGCGCTCATGCTTGCCGCGCCCATGCTGCGGCGATGGTCGGTACGGTTTACGGCCAAGGATTTCTGCGCGGTGGCGGGCCTGGGCATACTGCAATTCGCGATGCTGATATTGCTGTTGAACTACGCGCTGGCCCGCCTGCCGGCCGCCACGTGCGCGCTGGTGTTTTCCACGCTGCCGCTGGTGACGCTGTGCCTGGCGATTGCCACGGGACGCGAGCGGTTCAGCTGGCCGCGGCTGATCGGCGCGGGCGTGGCGGTCTCGGGGATTGCACTATTGCTGCAACCTTCTGCCGCCGCGGTGGGCAGCGCCGCGGATGGCTGGGCTTGGGCCGCCTTGTTGGGCGCGACGTTTATCGGCGCGGCTTGCAGTCTTTTATATCGTCCGTACCTGCGTCGCTATCCATCCATGTATGTCAGCGTGGTGGCGATGCTTGTCTCGGTCTTGTTCCTGGCAGGCGTCTGCCTGGCGCGAAGCGCGCCATTGCTGCCCAGCCTGTCGGGCTTTCAGTGGGCGAATGTGGTGTTCATCGGACTATCCAGCGCGGTGGGCTATTTCTGCCTGCTGTGGGCGTTGAGCCGCCTGGAGGCAAGCCGCGTCATGTCGTTTCAGGCGCTGGCGCCGATCACGGCCGTGTTGATCGAGCTATTGAGTGGCTCGTATCCGTTGACCTGGCGCCTGACAGGGGCTTTTGTTCTGGTCCTGTCCGGCGTCTGGTTCGGCACGCACGAACGGCGCGCAAGCGCACCCGCAAGCGCCGCTTGAGCGGCCTCCGGACCACCAAACCGTTCAGCTCTCTGGCTTGATCCGGGCGCGTGTTTTCTCGTCCAGGACGCTGCGCACCAGGGCAAATAAGGGATCCACGTCGGTATGCTTCTGGCCGTAGGTCAGATTGAACCCATAATCAAAATCCGGCGGATTCAAACCCTGCGAGTGCTGCAAGATGGTCTCCAGCTTGTCCAGGGCCTTGACGGCCTTGGCTTCCGGCGTGGCGGCATCCTCATATTCCTGCCAAAGCGCCATGATTCCTGCGCGCTGCTTCTCGTCCAGGGACCGCGTCAGGTGCAGCAGGTCGACTTTCTCCTGCTCGCTCTTGTCCGGGTGCTGGTGCTTCTCGATGGCCGGCACGTCGCCGTGTATGGCCTCGCCCAGATCGTGTAGCACGCACAGCTTCAGGACCTTGAGCATGTCCAGGCCGGCCAACTCGTCCTCAAAGGCCATGGCCATCAGGCACAAGCGCCAGCTGTGTTCAGCCGTGCTTTCCGGGCGGCCCGTGGACGTGAATCCGCTACGCAGCACGCTCTTGAGTTTTTCGGCTTCCTGCAGAAAGGCCAGCCGGCCTTTGATTTTGTCGATGTCCATGCTCAATCTCAACCCATTGCGGCGCAGCCTAGCGGCAAGGTTCCTTCGGCAGATCGAACCCGACCTTGACGCTGGTCGCGGCCACATTCCTGAAGGCGGCCTCGGCCACATCGTTGTAGCGGGCGTCGCAATTGAATTTGTTGTTGAGCAGGTAATCCTGGCCTTCGGCCTTTTCCATCTGCGAGGCCCATCTTTCGGCTGCATCCAGCGCCTCGTCTCCGGCCTGCACAAAGCCCAGCATAACCTCCATGCCGCCGGCTGCGCGCGGCGCGGTCCAGCTTGCGTAGACCCAGGGATCGGCGGCATTGCCGCAGTCCGTCAGGCAATCGGCCGTATAGGTCAGGTCCGGGCCAAAGGCGGCGGGGGTGAGTTTCTGCCCTGGCTTGGGCGCATATTCGCCAATGAAACTGGCGAGGTCGGGCTGGCAAGCTTCGGACGCATCCATGCTCAGCGCCGATACCTTGCCCGACTTGATCGTCGCGGTGATCAGGCAGCCCTGCACCTCGAACACGCGATCGTCGCCGTAGGATTCCTGCGGCGCGCCGGTTATCGATTCCAAATGCGCCTGGCTCTTGCCCAGCATTTTTCCGTTGAAGACGTCCTGCACCGTGGCGGCCTGCGCAATGTTGCCGCCGGCCATCAGCAGCCCTATGGCCAAAACTCTGAAATACATACTGGATCAGGCTCCGTCGAATATGGGTCTTGCGGCTGGCAAACCACGCGCGCAAACGGCGCGTATTCAAACACAAATGGCACGGCACGAATGGGCAAGAAATCGGCAATCCATGGGCATATGCCTGCGGATAATCCGAATTCATTGGAAGCTGTGGATTCAAGCAGTCACAACTGCGCCGACGGGCAACAAATTATCACGTTTACGACACGGCTCCGGCAGATCGCGGTATGACCGGCCTCCGACTAGCTCTTGGGCGCGAATATCACCTTGACCGGCGCGCCCTGCTTGATCGTGCTGGCCCAAGGGCCATTCTTCGGCTCGAACGCGGGATGCCAGGCCCTGAGTTCCGTATCGGAAATCCATTCAAGCTGTAGTTGCTCATCAGGCGTATACGACCGGAACTGCGTCAGCGCCACGATGAACGCATTGCACTTTTCCGATACGCCTGCCTCGACCACGGATACCTGGGTCTGCTCGTCCCAGGTCAGGGACCCGCGCTGCGGACACTTGCGGACCTCAACGTGATATTTCCCGTCAGGCGAAGGCAGATCGGCGATGATTTTGTCGGGACCGCAAGCCGTCAGCAGCATGGACGACAGCAATACCAGTGGCATGCTTTTTTTCATTGAAGAGCCTTCTGACTGTCAAGGAGGTCGAGCCGTGAAAACCAGCGCATGATACCTTGCGACACACCGTTGAAGCCTGAAGAGCTCCAGCACGGAGGACCTACGAACATGCATTTGCAATATTGCAATCAGAAATTTGCCCTTATGCCCTGGAGGCTCGCATGCCGATAGCCCTGGCCGATCTGGAGCAAGGCGTCATGGAGCGGTTGCGCGCGCAGCCCGCATTCGCGGGCTGGAAGAAAAAGGGCAAGCGTTGCCTGTGGCGAGCCTGCGGCGAATTGCAGCAAGGCGTGGAACTGATCCGCTACAAGGGTTCGTTCGACAACGCGCAGCACGTGTCCTTGGGCGTCTACGTGTCCTTTCCGTATGAAAAGGAATGGCCGGTCTACGTGCCGGCCGAGGTATGGAACAAGGGGCGGATGTACCGCCGCGCTTATTTGAAACCGGGAGAGGGGCTGGTCCAGGAACCCACCCTGGGCAGCGGCGCTGTGCTCAAGATCAGCGATGCGCACGACATGGAAGACTGGCTGTCGACCTTGGCAACGGATGTTGAAAACCATCTTGCGCCCTGGTTTCAGCGGTATCAGACGCTGGAGGAGGCATCGTACGAGTATCGAATTCCATCCTGGCGTCTGATTGCGGCAGGCATCAAACCGGAAGCTGTTTGAACCAAACCCAAAGGTCACCTGCCCCCAAAATCCGCCGCCGGAATCTGTTGGGCATCCTCATATCCGCCGCCCTGCCCGGTGAATTCGAATCCGATGGTGGTGTAGCGCAGCCTGCCGGCATCCACCGACGACGGCCCCTGGGTCAGGGAAAAGTCCTTGGTCCTGTAGAACTTCCTGCTCATCAAGTCCTGGAACGCCAGGTAGTAATCGCCCGGCGCAACATTGACGATCGAGAATTGTTGGTTGGGTCCTACGTAGACATGCCTGCTGCTGAACTGGACGCCCCGCGCGCTGCTGACCAGCTTCACAAAGAATGCGTTGCCTGTTTTTTGATTGACCAGGTTGACGACCGAACCACCGAAATCCCGCGACTCATATCCGTTGACGTATCCTGCTCCGGTCGGCCACGTTGCCCCGTTCGGCGCTTTGGGTACGCTGAGCGCCTGCTCCTGCCTCTGAGGGGTACCCATTGCAGCAGGTGCTGGCGGCGTTTGCGCAATCGCGGCGTTGACTGCGGGATTGGCCGGCGCCGACGCCTTCGATGTATCCGGTTTGTTGCCGCTCGAAAGAAACAGGAAACCGGCTAGCACTGCGGCTCCCAATATGCCCGGCCCCACGATTTTCACATCCCGATTGCCGCAGTTCGGACACTTCAGCGAACGGCTGTTGCCCCTTGGATACCAGGTGTGGCCGCATTCGCGGCACGCATTCTGAGGTCGCTTGGTCTTTCTTGCCGCCATACGTACTCCTTGGACAGAAACTTGCCGCGCAGGCTCCTGTCTGCTGCCAGCAACGCAATACCGGACCGATCAATGGGAGCCGATCGGGTTGAAGGATTAGGGGTTGTGCCAGGCGCCGTCGCTATCTGAATGGAAGAACCGCACGTCCTTGACGCCTATATCCGTAAGCGCTTTGTGCGCATGGTCGCAATACGTCTGCATGCCTTCGTGGACAGACACGGCGACGCGATCGGGCGCTGCCGCGGCGATCTGATTGAGAATGTGTCCTTCCTGCTTGGCGATGCCCCAGCCATAGATGACGAGGGACTTTCCGACCTCGCTCAAGGGGCCGTTGTAAACGCTGCGCAAGTAATGCGACTTCTGGATGGCGTCCAACTTCTGGTCGGACGTGCCGTCGCACACGAACAGCGGCACGCGGCCGCCCGAGCGCCACTCTTCGAAGATCAGATCAAGCAAGCCCTGCGGTCCGGCTACGAGCTTGTGTTCTTCGAAGGACGGCGTCACTCCCAGCACGATGTTGCCGTGCGGGTAGCAATAGATCGTTGGATTATCGACAGATCCATAGGATTGCCGATACATCGCCCAGTTATCCGCGAAGGCGTTCTTGTTGAAGCCGCCCTTGAAGTGATAGCGGCTGCCCAGCGCTTCATTTCCCAATTGCGCTGCCCAGTAGACGATGAGGTCGTAATTCAATGAAACGACGGTGCGGAACCGCCGCATGAACTTGTAGATCGGTTCCAGGTGGGGTCTGGCCTCCTCGTAGGAAACATGCACTTTCCGGACCGTTTGAATGAGCGCCTTGCGTACCGCGGCATAGGCTTCGTCCACCTCTTTCACGGCGATACCCAGGGCGGCATTCACTTGCTTTGCTTGCCAGAGCCGCCGGAGCACGAATTCAAAATCATCGGTCTCAAAGCGCTCGAATACATCCTGCGCCTTGGCGTCGATAAAGCTGTGCACCTGCGCGGCTTCGAACAAGCCCGTGTATCCGAACTCGCCGCTGACGGCGACGCTCGCTCCGTTGCCGACGAGCAAGGTGTCGGAGAAGTCATTTTCGAGGTCCTGCCAATTGAAGATCTTGTGAGCCATGTTGCAGCCTTATCCCTGGTGATTGGGGCGACGCGGGGTATTGGCTGAAGACCACACCGTCCGGCGCCGCCTTGCGCGCCAAACTTGGTCTTGGCTACAAGGCGCTGCGGGCGATGGCACGATGCCTGTTCAGCCTCGGCGAAAATACATTTTGAAATCTATGTTCGTATACTGTCATTTTTGGCGGGGCGTTCAACTCCGAAACTAAGGCAGCTTTTGCCCCTTCTTTCCCAGGCCCCAGCAGGGCCCGAACGTAAAGCCATCGCCCGTTTTCTATTTGTCATATTTTTTGTCATTTTGTCGCATCGGTTTCACAACCTTGCGCCCAACTCAGGCATCATCTGCCCGCCCCGCCCGCGGGTAAATCACGTCCCTTTCATCAGGTGCCTCCTTGCAATCCCTCTCCTCCATCCGCCGCGACGTCCGCGCCCTGGTTCAATCCCGCGCCTACGCGCAGCTCGACGCCTATTACGCCGACCTGGAACAGCAAGACTGGGCGGACACGGAAAACCCCGGCGCGCCCTATTTCGAGGCGGCCAATTCCGGCACGCTGTTCGACTATTCGACCGTGTCGTACCAGGACGCTTCGGACTTTCTGCAAGCCTGGATCGCCGCCTGCCCGGACTCGTATCACGCGCAGTTGGTGATGGGCAATTTCTGCTATGGCCGCGCGGCCGATATACGCGGTTATGGCTGGGCGGACAGCGTGACCCAGGACCGTTGGCTGGGCGCGGCGCTGGCTTGCGAAAGCTCCGCGGCGGCGCTGCTGCAGGCGATGGCGCTTTCTCCGCGCCCGATTGCAGCCTGCGTGACGATGATGCAGCTGGCCGCGCATTTCAAGGAACCCTACTGGCTGCGCGCGCTGTTCACGGGTAATCCGCCCGCGACCTTGACGCATGACGACATCGAGGAAGAAGGCCTGATGGATGCGGCGCTGGCGCATCTGGCGTCAGTGGGCGTGCCGCGACTCGCGCAGGCGCCGCAAGCCTTGCCGGCCTGGCTGGCGCCGCGCGCCGAGCACGAAATGGAGCAGGCCAAGGATTACTGGCTGCTGCGTGCGCTGGAACTGCGGCCCGGGCATCTGGGCGCGTTGACGGCCTATGCGCAGTACCTGCAACCGCGTTGGGGCGGCAGCTACGAGGACATCGACGGCATGGCCGGCGGCCCGCTATGCGCGGCGCTGACGGAGCCGCAGCGCAATGCAATCCGCTGGATCGGGATTTATGACTCGCTGGACAGCTATCCGGAACCGGACGACACCGAGGCGGTCGACGAGTACCGCCGCATTTTCGAGTCGTTCCTGGCGCGCGAGCTTCGGCCCACCGAGCGTGGCATGGCCTTGGGCTACTACGCGCAGTTCGCCAGCTATTCGCTGCAGGACCAGGCGCGCGCCCGCGCACTGCATGGCCAAAGCGTGGCGGCATTCGGGCCGAACGAGTATTTCGCGCAGGTGGACGGGCCGTTCCGCAGCTTCGCGCATGTGAGCATCATCCATCACCAGCCCGACGACGACGGCGCGTTCAAGCGCGTGCTGGAACGCATGTGCGGCTGGGATCAAGTGGCCACGGCGCATGCGCTGGCGGCCGTGGCGCATCAGTTCGGCCGCTGGGGTTTTGCTCAGGATCCGGCGCGAGCTCAGCAACTGCTGGACCGCGCAGCGGTGCTGGCGGCGGACCAGATGGATGACGATTTCAACGTGCTGGCGGCCGCCGCGATGCTATGGGATGGCGGCGACCATGAGCAGGGCTATTTCCTGTCGCGGCAGTTGGCGGATCGGCGCGTGCCGGACGCCGCCTGCAGCATGTACGACATCCACCGTGGGTTCCGCGACAACACGCCCGACAGCTACCTGGACAACGAAGTGCGCGACCAGTGGCTGGCGCGCGCGGTGGAGGACGGTTCGCCGCTGGCGAAGTACAACATGGCCCATCGCAATATCTTCGACGGCGAGATGGACTTTTCGCGCCGCGAGAACCTGGACCGGGTGTTGTGGCTGCTGCAAGGCGCACGCGAGGAGCCGCGCGCGGAGGCGCTGGCCCGCCTGCGCATCGGCGTGCTGCTGCGCGACCACGGCACCGAGCAGGAGCAGCAGGAAGGCGTGCGCGCCTACCTGCGCCCGCTGGTCGAGGAAGACGACGACTGGCGCGCCGGGCGCGCCAGCGCCGAGATCGCGCTGGCCTACACGCATGGCCGCGGCGCCAAGAAGAACCGCTTTGCCGCGATCGAATGGGCGCAGCATGCCTGCCGCCTGCAGCCGGACGACGAGGACATCGAAGACATCCAGGCTCAGGTGATGAACTCGCACAGCCTGGTCAAGACCATAGGCACGGTGTTCGGCGCCTATCTGGGCCGCGGCGGCGTGTCGGCCGAAGACCTGCCGCCCAAGCCGGCCGCGCAGTAAGCATGGCGCGCGGCAGCCTGTCGGGATTGAAGCTGTCTGCCCGGCTATGGCTGGGCGATGCCGCCTTGGCGGGCGCCGGCGTGGCGCTATGCACGGCGCCCGCATGGCTGTACGCAGCCTTGCCGGGAGTGCTGGGCATGGCTGCGGCGGCGTTGACGCTGCCCCTGCCGTTCGCGGGCTGGGCGATGCTGCGGCTGCCTTTTGCCGCGCGCCCGCCAGGCGCGGAGGACGGCATACGCCTGCAACCCGAAGACGCTCCCGCGCTGTTCCGCGAGATCGAGCAAGTGCGCGCCCGCCTGGGTGCGCCGGCGCTGGATGCCGTCTACCTGAACGGCGAGTTCAACGCCAGCATCCGGCAGCACCGGCGCCTGCTGGGCCGCACGCGCAACGTGCTGTGGCTGGGACAGCCGCTGCTGGAGATGCTCTCGGCCGAGTCCTGCCGCGCCATCCTGGCGCATGAATGCGCGCATATCGCGGGCAGCCACGGGCGTTACGCCAGCCGGGTGTACTTTGCGCGCCTGCAATGGCAAGAAGCCGCAAGGCAGCTGGAACGGCGCAAGGGGCTGTCGACGGGACCGCTGCGCCTATTCATGAATTGGCACGTGCCGCGCTTTCTGGCGGCGAGCCTGGATTTCGCGCGGGAGTGCGAGTACGAGGCCGATGCGCAGTCTGCGCTAGCCTGTGGCGCCGATGCCGCAGCGAGCGCGCTGCTGGCCGTGTCCTTGCAGGGCCGGGCCTTGCGCGAGTATTGGCCGGACGTCTACGCACAAGCCTCTGACGCACAGCCGCCCTCGCCACATGCGCGGCTGGCCGGTGCGGCCGAGCTGCCCTGCCCTCGCGACGAGGCCGAAGCGCAGGCCTGGCTGCATCAGGCGTTGTGCATCCCGACCGCCGATGACGACACGCATCCTTCCCTGTCGGACCGTCTGGCCGCGCTGCATGCAGCCAGCGCCAGTCCCCTGCCCTGGCGCCGCGCCGCGCCCAATGCCGCTGAAGCATGGCTGGCCGACCAGCGCCTGCCCCTGGCCCGTACGCTGGATGAATCGCAGCGCGACGCCATTGAGCAGGCCACCCGCGAGGCGCAAAATGAAAGCGACGAAGCCATTGCCGGCCATCACGAGCTGCTGCGCAAGCAGCGCCTGCGCACACTGTCGGCCGACGAACGGGCGCGCATGGCCTGGTACGCCGACACGCTGACCGGCGACGCGGACGGCGCCGCCGCCATGCTCGAACAGAATTTGCAGGATCATCCCGGCCACCTGCCCACGCTGTGCCAACTGGCCGCGCTACAGCTACGACGGGCTGCCCACCAGACCAACGCCGAGACTTCGCGCCTGGAAGCAGGCGCCGAGGCGCTATGGCAGCAAGCCATCGAGCAACCCGGCCTCCATCGCCAGCCCTGCCTGCGCCAGTTGACGGCAGCGGCGCTACGACGCGGTGATGCCAGCCAAGCGCAAGCTTGGCGGGTGGAGGCGGACAGGCTGCAGCGGCAACTCCAGACCGAGGACGGCCACGCGCGCTACCAACCGCATGGTCTCAGTGAATCCGAACTGCGCAAATTCGCCGACACGCTGGATCCGCTACTGCGCGCCGCCACCGGCGTCTGGCTGCTGCGCGACGCCGGCAACGGCCATCTCGCGCTGCTGGTGCTGGCGCGGGATTCGGCATGGGCGCGCGCCATCGGCAAACTGACGGGCGAACAAAGCTATTTGCGGCGCGATTGCGAAATGCTGCTGGCGCGGCTGCTGCCGCGCCTGCGCCTGCCTGTCGAACCGGTGCTTATGGAAGCCGGCGACCCCTTGCTGAGCCAGTGCACACCGGCCGGCCTGCTGCGCCGGACCGGCGCCTGAGCGGCTCGAACACCGAACGCCGCGCCACGCACTATCGCTGCAATCCGCAACAGTATTGCTATCGGTTGTGGGAACCCGACAGTGCTCTGCGCATAAACAGCTGATTAAGCGCGCGTCGCGCGAGACCATTGATTTGCATCAATCGCGCCTGGATTTTCCAGCACTAATCTGAACCTGACCTCCTTTGCAAAACCCTCGTTCGTGCATTTCCAGACCATGTGCTGAATCCGGAGGTCCAAGCAGCTCTGCCATGGAACAGAACTACTGAGGCTAGGCATTTTTTTGTCGGTTCGATCTGCCATGCGCGTTGCCTGTACGTCCCCTCTCCCCCTCGGCCTCGTCTGCCGTCGCACCGCCTTGCGCGCGCGCCCGGGTTCAGCCTCCGTCCATTTCCCGCCTCTGATCGGAATCGCTTCGGTTCCCTGATCGCCCGGCACTTTCACCGCACCTCCATGGCTGCCGTCTGAGTAGACGGGAAGCCACACATTCCTGCGCGTCGTTATATGACCCTATTTATTGTTGTAACAACAACGATAAACAGGCTTATTCTTGTTGCCTGCCCTCGTCGGTTGTTCACCCACCGGCAAATTCAATTGGCAGGCATTACGCGCAGACGATCACTTCACTGAATTTCTTTTGATTAAGTGAGTAGAGAAGATGCAGCCCTTGTCACCAATTGACGTCCGCTTGTCATTCAAGCTTTCCAGCGCATTCCTGATCGCGTTGGGCGCTTTCCCCGCCTACTCCCAGACCATCGACGGCGGATCGATAGTCACCGTTCCCGGGTCGCAGAGTTCGCCCTGGAACCTGGGAGCCAGTTCCCTCACGGTAGGCAACACTAGTACCGGCACGCTGCAGATTGGCGCGACCGGCGTGGTGTCCAACGGATCCGGCTTCATCGGCCGGCAGGTCGGCAGCACCGGCCATGTGACGGTGAGCGGCACGGGAGCGCAATGGACGAACAGCGCTGGCCTGTCCGTAGGGTTCTCGGGCACGGGCACGCTGGGTGTTTCGAACGGCGGTGTCGTCAGAAGCACGACCAACACTTATGTGGGCGTGGCGGCGGGCGGCACCGGCACCGTTACGGTAAGCGGCCTGGGATCGCAGCTGAACACTACCGGCTTCATGCGCGTGGGCCAGACCGGCAACGGCACGCTGCAGATCAGCGACAGCGCGGTCGTGAGCAATGCGGCCGCCGTTGTCGGCTACGACCCGGGCAGCGTGGGCGTGGTGACGGTCAGCGGCGCTGGCACGCAGTGGAACAGCAGCGCTCAACTCAGCGTGGGCGCTTCGGGCAACGGCGCCGTGACCATTTCGAACGATGCCGTGGTCAGTGCGACCAGCGCCGTGGTTGGCGGAGCGGCCAGTTCACAAGGCGTCATCAATATCGGCGCTGCCGCGCTGGCCGCTGCGGCGGCCCCAGGCACGCTGTCGTTGACGGGCCCCAGTCCCAGCCTGACCCTGGGCGCAACAGGCGGACTGGTGTTCAACCACACCAACACCGCCGGCTATGTGTTTACTCCCGGCATCACCGGCGCGGGCAAGCTCAGCACCTACAACGGCACCACAATACTGACCGCCAACAACAATTACACGGGCGGTACCACGATCGCCGGCGGCACGCTGCAATTGGGCAATGGCGGCACCAGCGGCGCCATCGTGGGCAACGTCGCAAACAACGGCATCCTGAACTTCAACCGCACTGACAGCGTGACGTTCGCAGGCCTGATCTCGGGCAGCGGCGTGGTCAACCAGAATGGCACGGGCGCCACGATACTGACGGCCAACAACACCTATACCGGCGGCACCGCCATCGCGGCTGGAACCTTGCAGTTGGGCAATGGCGGCACCACGGGCGCGATCGTCGGCAACGTAGCGAACAATGGGGCGCTGGTGTTCGATCGCTCCAACACCCTGACGTTCGCAGGCCAGATTTCCGGCAGCGGTTCGGTCAGCCAGATCGGCGCCGGCACCACGGTGCTGACAGGCAACAATGCCTATGCGGGAGGCACCACGATCTCTGCGGGCACGCTGCAACTGGGCGATGGCGGCAGTTCGGGCGCCATCCTGGGCAACGTGACCAACAATGGGGCGCTGGCCTTCAATCGCTCCAATACCGTGGCATTCCCTGGCCTGATCTCCGGTAGCGGCGTGGTCAACCAGATCGGCGCGGGCACGACCATCCTGACGGCGGACAACACCTACACCGGCGGCACTACGATCTCGGCCGGCACGCTGCAGCTGGGCAACGGCGGCACCTCGGGCGCCATCCTGGGCAACGTCGCGAACAATGGCGCGCTGACGTTCAACCGCTCCGACGTCCAGACCTTCCCCGGGCTGATCTCCGGCAGCGGCAGAGTCAACCAGATCGGCTCTGGCACCACGATCCTGACCGCCGACAATACCTACACCGGCGGTACCACGATCTCGGCGGGTACGCTGCAGCTGGGCAATGGCGGCACCTCGGGCGCCATCCTCGGCAATGTGGTCGACAACGGAGCGCTGACCTTCAACCGCTCGGACACCATGACGCTCGCAGGCCAGATTTCGGGCAGTGGCGTGGTCAACCAGATCGGCACCGGGACCACCGTATTGACAGGCAACAACAGCTACACCGGCGGCACCACGATTGCCGCAGGCACCCTGCAATTGGGCGACGGCGGCGCGTCGGGCGCCATCGTGGGCAATGTGGCAAACAATGGAGTCCTGGCTTTCAACCGTTCCGACGTAGTGACCTTCGCCGGCCAGATATCCGGCAGCGGCGTGGCCAACCAGATCGGCTCTGGCACCACGATTCTGACCGCCGACAATACCTACACCGGCGGCACCACGATCTCGGCAGGTACGCTGCAGCTGGGCAACGGCGGCACCATTGGCGCCATCCTGGGCGACGTCGCAAACAACGGCACGCTGAGCTTCAACCGCGCCGACGTCCAGACCTTCCCCGGCCTGATCTCTGGCAGCGGCACGGTCAACCAGATCGGCACCGGCACCACCATCCTGACAGCGGACAATGCCTATACGGGTGGCACCACCATTTCCGCAGGGACGCTCCAGCTGGGCAATGGCGGCACGTCCGGCGCCATCCTGGGCGACGTGTCCAACAACGGCGCATTGACCTTCAACCGCGCTGATATCCAGACCTTCCCCGGCCTGATATCCGGCAGCGGCACGGTCAACCAGATCGGCACCGGCACCACCATCCTGACGGTAAACAATACCTACACGGGCGGCACCACCATTTCCGCAGGGACGCTCCAGCTGGGCAATGGCGGCACGTCCGGCGCCATCCTGGGCGACGTGTCCAACAACGGCGCATTGACCTTCAACCGCGCTGATATCCAGACCTTCCCCGGCCTGATATCCGGCAGCGGCACGGTCAACCAGATCGGCACCGGCACCACCATCCTGACCGCAGATAACACCTATACCGGCGGCACCACCATTTCCGCAGGCACGCTCCAATTGGGCAATGGCGGCACATCCGGCGCCATCCTGGGCGACGTGGCCAACAGCGGCGCGCTAAGCTTCAATCGCTCCGACGCGGTCACGTTCGCCGGCCTGATCTCCGGCAGCGGCACCGTCAATCAGAACGGCACCGGCACGACGATCCTGACTGCGCAGAACACCTATGGCGGTCCGACCAACGTCAATAACGGCGTGCTGCGCGCGGGCGCGGTCTCCACGCTGAGTCCCAACTCAGCCGTGAACGTGGCGGCAGCGGGTACGCTCGATCTGAGCGGCTACAACCAGACTGTGGCCGGCGTGACCAATGCCGGCCTCATCAACATGGGCACCGGCACCACGCCCGGCACCACGCTGACGACGCCGAACTATGCAGGCCAGGGCGGCAGAATCGCGATGAACACCTTGCTCGGCGACGATAGTTCGCCGTCAGACCGCCTGGTGATCAATGGCGGCACGGCCTCCGGCTCGTCTTCACTGATCGTCGCCAACGCCGGCGGCGCGGGCGCCGTGACTACCGGCAACGGCATTCTGCTGGTCGATGCCGTCAATGGCGGCACCACGGCCACCAGCGCGTTCACGCTAGGTAATGCCGGCGGCTACGTCGCCGCGGGCCCGTATGCCTATACGTTGCAACGCTCCAGCGTGGACGGCAGCGGGCTGCAGAACTGGTACCTGCGATCGACGGTGGATTGCGCCGCCGCGCCCAGCAATCCCGCGTGCAAGAACCCCGAGCCCCCGGTTCCACCGAACCCGCCCGAGCCGCCGGTGCCGCCCAACCCGCCCACGCCCGTGCCGCCCGCACCGCCCAACTACCGGCCCGAAGTCTCCACGGCCGTGGCGACGCCGGAGCTGGCCTTGCGCTACGGTTCGACCTTCCTCGACTCGCTGCATGAACGCATCGGCGAGGCGCGCTACGCCCTGCCCTCCACGCCGACCGGCAGCAATTCCCTGGCATGGGGCCGCGTCATCGGCGTGACAGGCGAGCGCAACGGCAGCAACTCGGGCATCCTGGGATCCCGAGGCCCGGACTACGACTACAAGATCTATGGCCTGCAATCCGGCGTGGACCTTTATCGCCGCGCCAACGCCAACGGCAGCATGGACCATGCCGGCGCTTATGTCGCCTTCGGCCGCGCCACAGCCGACGTCGACCACCTGGATGGCCGCTCGGCCGGCCAGGCGGCCATGAACGGCGTGACGCTGGGCGGCTACTGGACGCATATCGGCAAGGAAGGCTGGTATGTCGACGCGGTGATCCAAGGCACGCGCTACGACGTGGACAACGGCCGCTCGCCCGCGGGCTACAACCTGGACACGCGCGGCTTCGGCTTCGCGACCTCGCTGGAAGGCGGCTATCCGTTCCGCCTGAACGACGAATGGGTGATCGAGCCGCAGGCGCAACTGGTGTTCCAGAATGTCAACCTCAACGATGCCAACGACGGCGCCGCCAAGATCCGCTTCAACGACGTAGACAGCCTTAGGGGCCGCCTGGGAGTGCGCCTGGCGCGCACAGTGGAACTGGATCCCGGGCCGGACGGCAAGCGGGTCGCGACGACCTGGCTGCGCGCCAGCCTCGTCAACGAATTCCTGACCAATCCGACCACCGAGTTCTCATCACAGAACGGCTATGTACCGTTCCGGGCCGACATGAAGGGCGCATCGGTGCAACTGAACCTGGGCGCGGACGTGGGCGTCAAACGCAATGTCTCCATGTACGGCAGCGTGGGCTCGGAGATCAGCCTGAGAGGCGATGGCCAGAACTTCAACGGCAAGCTCGGCGTGAAGATCGCGTTCTGAAGCGCAAGCCCGCGGATCGCGGCCTATCCTGCCCGATCCGCGAACCGCGATGCCCGATCAGCGGAACCGCAGGTGCCGCCGCTGCAGTTCGGCGACGGTCCTGCAGCCCATCAGCTTCATGGCCCGCTCGATCTCGACCCGCATCAGTTCCAGCGCGCGCTCCACGCCCGGCCGGCCCGCGGCCGCCAGCGGGAATAAATAGTAGCGGCCCAGGCCCACTGCCTTGGCGCCCAGCGCCAGGGCCTTGAGCACGTGAGTGCCGCGCTGCACGCCGCCGTCCATCATCACGTCGATACGGTCGCCGACCGCGTCGACGATTTCCGCGAGCTGGTCAAAGGCGCTGCGCGATCCGTCCAACTGGCGGCCGCCGTGGTTGGACAGCACGATGCCGGTGCAGCCGATGTCGGCCGCGCGCCTGGCGTCTTCCACCGACATCACGCCCTTCAGGCAGAATTGCCCGCCCCATTCCTGCACCATCGCGGCGACGTCGTCCCAGGTCATGGCCGGGTCCAGCATGTCGGTGAAGTAGCGGCTGATGGACATGGCGCCGCCGCCCATGTCGACGTGGGTGTCCAGCTGCGGCAGCCGGAAGCGTTCGTGGGTGAGGTAGTTGAGCGCCCAGGCGGGCTTGATGGCGAACTGCGCGATGCCGGCCAGGTTGAGCCTGAACGGAATGGCGAAGCCGGTGCGCTTGTCGCGCTCGCGGTTGCCGCCTGTGATGCTGTCCACGGTCAGCATCATGACCTGCACGCCGGCCTCTTTGGCGCGGGCCATCATCTCGCGGTTCAGGCCGCGATCCTTGTGGAAGTAGAACTGGTAGACCTGGGGGCCGCCGCTGATCTTGCGGGCTTCTTCCAGGCTGACGGTGCCCAGCGAGGACACGCCGAACATGGTGCCGAACTTGCCCGCGGCGGCGGCCACGGCGCGTTCGCCGTCATGATGGAACAGGCGCTGCAAGGCGGTGGGCGAGCAATAGACAGGCAGCGCCAGCTTCTGGCCCATGACCGTCACCGACATGTCCACCTCCGCCACGCCGCGCAGCACGTCGGGCAGCAGGTCGCAGGATTCGAAGGCCGCGGTGTTGCGGCGGTAGGTGGTTTCATCGTCGGCGGCGCCGTCGATGTAATTGAAGATGGGGCCTGGCAGCCGCTGGCGGGCCATGCGGCGAAAGTCGTGGAAGTTCTGGCACTGGTTCAGACGCATGGGTGGACCTTTATCGACACTACACGTACAGACAGCCTGAGCCCCCGGATGGAGCGGGACGAATTGTAGACCGACGGCCGCATTTCCCGGCGCGTCGAAGCGGGCGCCACCAAAGATCGTGTTAAATGCGGGCTCTTGCTTCTTGAACGGACTTGGCCCGCAATGCCCCATCCCCTGCTAAAACCGGCCGCCTGGATCGCCGCCGCCGTGCTGTCGCTGCCCGCGGCAACCGCCTTGGCGCAACAGAACCTGGAGCGGGCCACCTCCCTGGCCCAGATCCACGCCATCATGGAGTATTGCAAGGTGCTCACCCCTGAGCTGCTGGAGATCCTGAAGAAGCGGCAGCAGTCGGCAACGCGCGAGTCCGGCGTGTCTTCGCTGGCATTCGATGCGGAGTATCTGCGCGCCTACACCAAGGCGCGCAAGGACATGGCGGATTTCGGAGAGGAAGAAAAGGAACTGACCTGCCAGCCCATGCGGGCCATGGCCGGCCAGGACTGAGCGGGCATCGCCACGCGCCCGAATGGCTGTGCGGCGCCTTGAAACATGGCGCCGCCAGGCGTAGTCTCACATCGCTGATTCTTCTCCCACTGCCAAAGCCAGGAGCGATTCATGGCGCAGAAAGAACGACACAAGGGCCGCTTGATCGATCACATCGGGCTGGTCGTGCGCGACCTGCCCGCCAGCAAGGCGTTCTACACGGCGGTCTTCGATGCGTTGAAGATTCCCATCGGCGGCTCCGACGGCGCAGACTTCTGGACGGACGAGCTGTTCATTTCGTCGCGCGGCAGCGCCGAGGTGCAGGGCGAACTCACCGGCCGCATCCACCTGGCCTTCCAGGCGGAAGACCAGGCCATGGTGGATGCCTTCTACAAGGCGGCGATGGCGCACGGCGGCCGGGATAACGGCCCACCGGGCGAGCGCGCCGCCTACCATCCCGGCTACTACGCCGCGTTTGTGCTGGACCCGGACGGCAACAACATCGAAGCCGTCACCCGCGCGGGCGCACAGCGCAGTGCGGCTTCGGTGCGGATCACTTACTGAACGCGCCGCCAGCGCCCGAGGCCGGCTGTCATGTCGCGCCCCGCGGCGCCTGGATCATCTTCCAGCCATTGCCCGCCGGATCGCGAAAGCCCGCGTCCACGCTGCCGTAGCGTTCGATGGGTTCCTGCGTGAACTCGACGCCCAGGGCCTGCAACCGGGCATAGTCTGCGCGGCAGTCGGCCACATGCAGGACCAGGGGCGGCATGGCCCCCTTCGCCACCATGGCGCGCAAGGTCTGCGCCGTGGCCTCGTCGTGGATGGGCGGGCCGGGCGCGAACAGGCCGAGCTGGAACGAGGGCTGGTCCGGATGCTGGACCGTCAGCCAGCGGTACGGTCCGTTGCGCACGTCCGTGTGGACATGGAATCCGAGCTTGTCCACGTAGAAAGCCAGCGCCGCATCCTGATCATCCACGTATATGCCCGCCACATTGATGCCTGAGTTCATGAGACCTCCTTGGTTAATGGCGGCAATTTACCGTCGGCCTCGCGGCGGCGCTTCTCCAAAACAGCGATGTTGAGATCGGGGCGCTGCGCGGCCTTCGCAACGGAACCGGGCATGCGGTCCAACGGCGGCGTTCCCCCCCGCGCCTGCGCCCGCATGGCGCTGGGGCTGAGACCGGTAATGTCGCGGAAGATGCGGCTATAGGTGCCCAGGCTTTCCCAGCCGGTGGCGTAGGCGATTTCCGTGACGCTCCGCTCCGTGTCCCGCAGCATGGCCACGCTTTGCTCGATACGCCGCGTCAGCAGATAGCGGTGCGGCGGCAGGCCGAAGGCGCGCTTGAAGGAATGCGCAAAATGGGCCTTGGAGATGCCGCTGACCTCGGCCAGGCGCTCCACCGGCCAGGCCTCGTGCGAGGCCGCGTCCATGCGGTCCTTGACGCGCAGCAGGCGGCGCAGCAAGCCCGGATCCTGCTGCTGGCCCGCGCCTGGCGCGGTTTGCGCCAGCAGCGTTCCCAGCTTCAGCAGGGCGTCTTCCTGCACCGTGCTATAGCCCACCACCACGCCCGGCGCCAGATCCACCTTGCGGCAGAAGTCCGCCACCGGCTGCATGCCCACGCCCGCGGCCCGCGCCGCCGCCACGGCCTGCGCCACATCCCAGCCGGGAGGCAGCCACCACAGCAGGTGAAAGCCCGCGTGCTCGCCACCGACGCGTAACGCATCGTTGCCGACGGCCTGGCGCAAGGCGCGCAGCACGGCGTCGCGCCGTCGCGCGTACACGCCGCGCGCCTTGCGCACGTGGCGCGCGAAACTGCCGTCCTGCAGGAACGCCGCCAGCGTCATTTGCTCGATGATGCTGGGCGAGCGCCCCGCGCGGCGGCGCGCCTGCACGAAAGCGGCCGCCAATTCCTTGGGAACCACCGCATAGCCGATGCGCAGCGCGTTGAACAGGGTCTTGTTGAAACTGCCGCAATGGATGACGCGGTCGGCCGTGTCCAGGCTTTTCAGGGCCGCCAGCGGCGCGCCGTCGTAGCTGAATTCGCTGTCGTAGTCGTCCTCGACGATCCAGCAGCCGGCCTGCGCAGCCCAGTCCAGCAGCTCCAGACGGCGGGACACGGACATGGTGGCGCCAGTGGGCGCCTGGTGCGCGGGCGTGACGTGCACCAGCTTCACGCCGCGCTGGCGCCGCGCCTGCGCCACCGGAAAACCTTCGGCGTCGATGGCCAAGGGAACGATGTGCCGCGTGTACTGGCCGAAGATGGGTTCGGCGTTCAGGTAGCCCGGATCCTCGATCAGCACCTTGTCCTGCGGCTGCAGCAGGAGATGGCCGCAGAGGTCCAGGCCGTCGCGGATGCCGCCCAGGACGATGACCTGGTCCGGATCGCAGCTGATGCCGCGGGCCGCGCCCAGGTAGCGGGCGATCTGCTCGCGCAAGGGGCGCCAGCCTTGTGGTTCATCGTTGGCAAGCTGGGCCGGCGTGACGCGCCGCGCGCTGGTCATCAGCCCCTTGCGCCAGCGTTCCATGGGAAAGAGCGCGGCGTCGGCGCTGCGGGAATAGAACTGGGAGTTGGGCTGCGTCGGCGCGAAGATCGCGGCCATGTGCGGGCCGGACCCGGGTGCGCCGACCGTTGGCCCGCCTGCTTGCGTTGCCGGGCGCGGCCCCGGGGTCTGGGACGTTGCGGCGCCCTCGCCCGGCAACCCCGCCCGGAAAAAGTTGTCCGGAATCACCGCCGCCACATGAGTGCCCGAACCGACCGTGCCCGCGGTATAGCCTTCGCTGCGCAATTGATCGTAGGCAGCCTCGACCGTGGAGCGCGCAATGTGCCAGCGCCCGGCCAGGCTGCGCGTGGACGGCAGGCGCGCACCAGACGGCAGCGCGCCCTTCAGTATGCGTTCTCGGATCTCGCGGTAGACCCAGGCCTGCTTGGATTCCCCGGGCCGCGCGGCGTCCATCGGCAGATCCAGGCTGGCTTCCTGGCGTTTCGCGCCTGACTGCGCTACGGAAAGTGGCTTGTTCATATTGGCAGAAATGGCTCTATTCCATGTAGCCATTCTATCGGTAGATTGACTGCCTGAGCCCCTAGCGGGGCAAATTTCCTGGAACCCGCCATGACCGTCACTGCGCCCTGCCACACCATCACCCTGGAGACCGGCCCCTTCGTCGCGGACGGCACGACCTCGATCCTGGAGGCAGCGCTGGCCCAGGGGATACCCGTGCCCTTCTCCTGTCAGCGCGGGGCCTGCGGCTCGTGCCGCGCCGTGGTCGTGGCGGGCAGCTATGAGCGTATCGCCCCGCCCGCGGACGGCAGCTACCAGACCGCCAGCGACGAGTTGCTGATGTGCCAGTGCCGCGCCGCCAGCGACCTGACGCTGCGCTTCCCGCATTGGCGCGCCCCCGAAGAACCCAGGCCGCCGCGCCGCGCCCGCGTGGCGTCACGCCTGCCGCTGGCGCCGGACGTCACCCAGCTCATCGTCGAGTTGCAGGACGGGGCCGACTACGGCTACCTGCCCGGCCAGCATGCCCGGCTGATCCTGGACGGCGGCGCCCGCCGCAACTTTTCGATAGCGAATGCGCCCGGCGCGGCGGGGCCTGCCCGGCTGGAGTTCCACATCCGCCGCATGCCCGGCGGCGCCTTCACCGATGGCATTCTTCCCGGTCTCCAGCCCGGCGACATGCTGACCCTGGACGGCGCGCAAGGCGGCTGCACCTGGCCCGCAGAGATGCCTGCCGGCATCGATCACCTGGTGCTGCTGGCCACCGGCACGGGCTATGCGGGCGTGGCTCCCATCCTTATGGCAGCGTTGCAAAGCCGCGCGCTGAAGACGGTGACTTTGTACTGGGGCGGACGCACGCCGGACGATTGCTACGCCCGGCAGATGCTGGATGCCTTGCAGGGCAAGGGCGAGGGGTTCCAGTGGCATGCGGTGCTGTCCCAGGCCGACAGCGCAGATGGCCGGCCCCGCCGCCACGTGCAGGACGCCGCCATCGCCGCGGACCATGACTGGTCCCGCAGCCTGGTCTACGCCTGCGGCAATCCCGCAATGGTGCAGGCTGCCCGCGACCGCCTGCTGGCGGCCGGCCTGCCCGCCGACCGCTACCGTTCCGAAGCCTTCCACCCCGCAGCCGGGGACGCGGCCAGCGTCGCGCCGCAGCGCGAGGCGCACCCCTGGGAACGCCTCAGTCCGCGCTATACGCTGGCAGGCATCCTGGACGCGCGCCGGCGATCCATGCAGGCGGTGGCGGAAATCGCCGCGCTGATGCGCCCCGGCATGACCACGCGCGAGGCCATCGCCACGGCGGACGAGCACCTGCGTCAAATGGGAGCATCCAACAACTGGCACCCGACCTATGTGCGCTTCGGCCCGGACACGCAATCGCCGCCCGTCCAGCGCACCGACTACGACCGCAAGCTGCAGGCGCACGACATCTTCGTACTGGACATCGGCCCGGTGTGGGACGGCCACGAGGGCGACTACGGCGACACCTTCGTGCTGGGCGCGGATGCGGACCGCCTGCGCTGCGCCGAGGCCGCTCGCGAGGTCTTCCGGCGCGCACGCCTGGCATGGCTGGAAGGCCTGACGGGAGCCGCGCTATACGACCGCGCCTCGGAATATGCACGCGAGCATGGCTGCGAACTGGTGCGCGAGATTCCCGGACACCGGGTGTCGGATTTCCCGCATGCGCTGTACGGCAAACATTTGCTGGCGCAGGCGGACTTCGTGCCCGCCGACGGCATCTGGGTGCTGGAGATCCAGGTGCGCGATGCGCAGCGGCCGATCGGCGCGTTCTACGAAGATGTGCTGCTGCGTTAGGGCGGCGTCGCGATCCAGTCCGGCTAGGCCATGCCCTGGTCGTAGATCACCGGCATCCGCCCCTTCCACCGGTTCCATGTGGCCGCGTCGGTGGCCAGCTCGGCCATGAAGTGCGCCACATGGATGCGGCTTGTCGCCCCTGCGTTGAAGATGGCGCTGCGGGTGGGCGAAGGATGCACCTCATAGCCGGTGGCTGCGGCGCCATCGCGCAGGCTGTCGGGCCGGACCACGGCCCACTCGACCATGCCGTCAGCCTGGCCCACTTGCGTGCGCAGATAATCCGAAGCCTGTTCGTTGTCGGCGTGTGGCGGCACTAGCAGACGCACGAACCCGACCACGCATTTCTGGCCGAACGAAACAGGCTCCGCCAGATCGCGGTTGCTGTTGCCCGCCGTGTTCATGAGCACGAATCTGACCGGCGCGTCCGGCCGGTTCGCCCGGATCGCCGTACACAAGCGTCGGGCCGCATCCGCCACCAACCTGCGAGGCGCGCCGTACATGCCCTTCAGGGTCATGTTGTGGCCCAGGCAGGACAGCACCGCTGTGCAGCCGCTGGCGCACCGGGCCATCTCGGCGTCGCCAAGGTCCAGGACGCTGGCCTGTATGAGCGACAGCCTGGCATCGCCGGCGAGGTCCGCAAGCGCGCCGGGAGACCGCAAGATGGCCCGGACTTGCTGCCCGCGATCGAGCAGCTGCCTCACGAGCAGCCGCCCCGTTGCTCCGCTTGCTCCGACCACCAGCACTGCCATCGCCGCTCCGACGGTCATTTCCGTGCTGCGGATTATAGGGGTGGCGCGCCGCCCTACCCGCGCTGGCTCAATGCCCGGCCGATCCGGTGCTTCGATACCGTGGTCTTCGGCACATGGAACGGGAACCAGCTACGCACGTCCTCGTCCAGCCCGATGCCATGCATGTAGTTGTAGATGGCCTTCTTCAGCGCGCGGCCCAGCGCGTCGTGATCCACGCCGGTCGGGTCATGGAAGCCGACGTCGTTCTTGGCGAAGGTGATCGGCGGCAAGGGCTTGAGGGTAACGCCGTATTCCTCGGGGTTCTGCCCCACGGGCGAATGCACTGTACAGGCGAATCGGTGGAAAAAGCCGCTCTGGATGCAGCCATTGTCGAACAGTTGCCGCACGTACTCCAGCGCATCCACGGTATCTTGCACGGTCTGCGTGGGAAAGCCGTACATCAGGTAGGCATGCACCAGGATGCCGGCGTCGGTGAAGGCGCGCGTGACCCGCGCCACCTGATCCACCGAGACGCCCTTCTTCATCAGGTTCAGCAGGCGGTCCGAGGCGACCTCCAGGCCGCCCGATACTGCGATACAGCCGCTGTCGGCCAGCAGTTCGCAGAGTTCGGGGCTGAAGGTCTTTTCGAAGCGGATGTTGCCCCACCATGAAATATCGGTATTGCGCGCAATCAGCTCGGTCGCCAGCGCCTTGAGCGACTTGGGCGGCGCGGCCTCGTCGACGAAATGGAAGCCGGTCTGCCCGGTTTCGCGCACGATGGCCTCGATGCGGTCGGCCAGCACCGCGGCGGATGCGCCTTCGTAGCGGCCGATGTAGTCCAGGCTGACGTCGCAGAAGCTGCATTTCTTCCAATAACAGCCATGCGCCACGGTCAGCTTGTTCCAGCGCCCGTCGCTCCACAGCCGGTTCATGGGATTCAGCATGTCCAGCAGCGACAGGTAGCGGTCCAGCGGCAGCCCGTCCCAGGTGGGCGTACCCACTTCGGCAAAGGCGATATCGGGTTCGACCATGTTCACATAGCGCACCGCGCCGCTGTCCGCATCGCGCAGGAAGGTGCGCACCAGACGCTGGCGCGAGCGTTTGCCCTGCAGGTGTTCCAGGAGCGACAGCAAGGGACGCTCGCCCGCGTCCAGGGTCACGTAGTCGAAGTAATCGAAGACCCTCGGGTCCTTCAGTTCGCGCAGTTCGGTGTTGACGAAGCCGCCGCCCAACACGGTGACGATGCCGGGATCGTGTGCCTTGATGGTCTGGGCGATGCGGAAGGCGGCATAGACCGCGCCGGGAAACGGTACGGAAAGCAGCACCACGGTGGGCGTGTGGCGGGCCAGCGCTTCCGCGGTCAGGCTGCGCAGCATGTCGTCCACCAGCGTGGGCGGCGCCGCCAGCGCCTGGGCCAGCGGGTCGAACGTGGGCTGGCTGCCCGCCAGCGACTCGGCATAGCGCACGAACTCGAAGCGCGGATCCACCGCGTCCCGCAGCACGTCGGCCAGGTCGTTCAGATACAGCGTCGCCAGGTGCTTGGCGCGGTCATGCAGGCCCAGGGCGCCGAAGGCCCAGCCCAGCGGATCGCCGCCGTCTTCGTCCAGATACGCGTCCAGCGAGCTGAAGCGCGGCCCCTCGGGCAGGAAATGGCGGCCGACGATGCGGTGCGCCAGCGTCGAATCGCGGCCCTGCAGGAAGGCGATCACCGGCCCGATGGTCGCCAGGTAGCGCGCCTGCTGCGCCACGAAGGACTGGACCGCGGGACTGTGCTTGTTCGCCGGCAAGGCGGCGACGCGTTCCGCCACGGCGCGCAGGCCGTCGGCCGACAGCAGGCGCAGCACCAGGGCCAGCGCCAGGTCTTCCTGGAACGAGGTCACGTCGCGCGACCGCAGAAAGCCGGTCAGGTAGGCGGTGGACGGATACGGAGTATTGAGCTGCGTCATCGGCGGAATGACCGACAGCACGCGTAGAGGCAAAGAGGACATGAAACACGGCAAGATTGCCGTCGAAGCGAGGATCGGGGCCATTATAGGCAGCGCGGCGGGACCGGCCCCGCCGGCCGGACTACGCCCGACGGGTTGCGCCGGACACAGACCTCAAAGATCGCCGAGCACGCGGGGATCGAATCGCCAGCGGTGGCTGCCATTCACGCAGCACACCGCCATCGTCTCCTTATGGCGCTTCGGACCGATCTCCCTTAGCTTCAATTCCCCATCGCACACCGGGCACTGGCCGCCAATCTCCGTGTAGAAAACCTCGCCGGCGCGATTGGCCTCCAGGCTGCACATCATTAAAAACCGCGAGTAGCGCATGCGATTCAGGTCACGCCCCGTGTCCAGGCTGATGAGGCTCAGGAAAATCAGGATGAACCACCACGTCGACATCCCCCAGGCGTAGACGCCCAGGGCGGTGATCGCCAAGCCTGCCGCGCCGGCAGCCAACAGCCAGACCGTCTTGACGGGCTTGCCGCGCAGCCGCAGGGGCACAATGTGGTAGCGCTGGAATGCTTCAGCCCAGCTGCCGCGAGAGGCCGCGGCAGCTGGCGGACTGGCGGCGGGCTGCGGATTCACGGCCGGCTGCGGACTCGTCACCGCTGGCGGCGTCTGGTCCGTCGAAAAACTGCCGGTGTCCGATGCGAAGATGTTCTTGCTGGGCATGTTGCCCAGCACTCTTGCGCATTCGTCGCATACGCTGTTCTTGCCCTTGTGGGCGGCTCCGCATCTAGAGCAATGCACGCTATCCCCTCGCAGTCGAAACTTTAATCCGGCACCATTATTACCATTATTCTTGGGTTCCCGCCGCAACCCGTCCCGCCAGCAGTCACCTTATGCGCAACCGATCAGACCCATTCGCCCCGCCCCCGAAACAACGGGCCGTCCACCTCAATTCGCTGCTCTGGATCCTGGAACCGCTGGAGCGCGATGCCGGCTACCTGCGCCGCAAGATGTTCGGCTGCGATGCGGCGTATCTGGACGGCCTGCTGTATCTGGTCGCGGCCGATCGCGAGGATCCCTGGAGCGGCCTGCTGGTCTGCACCTCGCGGGAGCGCCATGAGGCGCTGTTGGCGGAGTTCCCAGCCCTGCGCGTGCATCCGGTGCTGGGGAAATGGCTGTACCTGCCCCAGACCGACGAGGACTTCGAGACGACCGCAGCGCTGATGGCGCGGCTTGCGCTGGCGCGGGATCCGCGGATGGGGGTGGCGCCCAGGCCCAGGTCGCGGCGCCGGACCTGATCCGCGCCGGCTGTGGTCAGCAGTTCACCGCGCTTGCGGCGGCATCCGCCAGTTCCACCCGGTTGCCGCCCAGCGCCTTGGCCTGATACAACGCCCGGTCGGCCGCGGCCAGCGCGTCGGCCAAAGGCGGAACCTTGTCCTCGAACTGCGCCAGCCCGACGCTGACGGTGGCCGGTATGCCCAGGCTGTCGTCCCGCCCGGACACCGTCACGGCGAAGCGTTGCGCCACGGCCGCGCCCAGCACCGTGGCGCGGCGCGCGTCGGGGCCGGACAGCAGCGCGGCGAACTCTTCGCCGCCGATGCGGGCAAGCAACACATCGTCGCCCAACACGCAACGCGCGCTATCCGCGAAGAATTTCAACACCTGATCGCCCGTCTGGTGGCCGTACCTGTCGTTGATGGCCTTGAACTGGTCCAGATCGAAGGCCAGCACCGCAACCGGTCCGCGCCCTGCCCCGCCCTCGATGATGCGTGCGCCCTGTTCGAAGTACCAGCGGCGATTGCCCAGGCGGGTCAGATAGTCCGTCTGCGACTCTCGCAGCAGCTGGCCATGGGTCTCCTCGCGGATCAGTTTGAGCAGCGTCATCGGCAGCACGATCGAATACAGCACGCCTTCGTACATGGTGAGGGTGCTGGCGGTCAGGTGTATGGCCGGCCCGTGCTCCGCCACCCACCACGGCAGGATGAAGGCGCGCGCGGCATAGACCAGTGCGTGGATGGTTACCGCCGCCGTTGCGATGCGCAGCGGCGTCAACGACCTGAGCGACTGGCAGCGCAGCAGTTCCCAAGCGGTCACGCCGCTGACCAGCGCGATCGGGAATGCACTGATGTACTTCCAGACCAGGTCCTCCCGCTGGGTGCCGGCCGCCAGCCAGATCAGCGCCATGACGACCAGCAGGCCAATGGAAGCGCCGCGGTGGCGCCTGCCGCTCAACGAGGCCGCGCCGTTCATGAGGAGGAGATAGCCGCTGAGGACAATGAGATTGGCGACGGCCGAGCCCAGCGGGCTGGGAAGCCTCGCGCGAAACAGCGCGACAGTGCAGCCCACGGCCAGCGTGGCGAAACCCGCCGCCAGGATGCGCAATGATCCGCTGCGGCTGGGATGGGTCCGATGCTCCCAGAACGTCAGGCCTGCACTGGCGAGCAGCGTTCCGATAATGATGAAGTAAAGGGTGAGGAGATCGACGTACATCTTGAACGCGTGGGTATCGCGCCGCAGCAATCGCCGCGGCCAGCAAGAATTCTACGTGGGAAATGCCTCATGGAAACATAGCGTAACTACTGTCACAAGCCGTGTTGCGCATCATGCAACACCGGACCTCGCAGTCATCTCGGGAAACGAAAGAATCCGTGCAAGTGGCAAATTTGCCACTCATCTACAATCCGGGGCGGTGCCGATTGCCAACTGCAATCGGGCAGTAGCTCACAGGTAGTAATGACGCGCGCGAAGACACCCGCTTCCAAGAAGAGAAGTCCCCCAAGCAGATCCAAAGCCCGGGCCGGATCCCGATCCAGCGGCCGTTTCCCCCGATTCCTGAAGGCCCTGCTGTTCTCGTCGCTGGCGAGTTTCGGCGCGGCCACCTATATGCTGAATCCGCAGTGGCGGATTCCGGCGCCGGTGCAGGAAGTCATCACGCGCCTGGGCTGGCCGCAGCAACGCCAGCCCGCGGCGCCCGTGGCGGTGCCGACCGCAGCGCGGACAGGGGCGCCTGTTCAAACGATGTTTGCCGAATGCCGGCAGTTCTTTCCGCATTCGCGCCCGCCGGAAGTCCCGGGCGGCCAGAAGCTGCGGGAGGTGTGCTTCTCGGCCTTCGCCATCCTGCACGACGGGCAGACCAAGACGCCGGTATTCGTGGCGGAACGCCTGAATCGCCAGATGCTGACCCAGGCCCAGGGCATGCGCCGCACCGACAAGTTCTACGCCGAAGCGCGGCTGCCGCGCGCCGAGCGGGCCGAGCTGGACGACTACCGCGGCTCCGGCTATTCGCGCGGCCACATGGCGCCGGCAGGCGATATGTCCACGCCGGAGGCGATGGCGCAGAGCTTCTCGCTGGCCAACATGGTGCCGCAGGACCAGATTCACAACGGCGGCGCCTGGAGCAGCATCGAACAGGACACGCGCAAGTACGTGATGCGCGCCGCGGGCGACGTGTACGTCTTCACCGGCCCCGTCTATGCCGACAAGCCCAAGACCATAGGCGCGGGCGTGGCCGTGCCCACCTACATCTACAAGGTCGTGTACGACGCGACCACGGGACGCTCCTGGGTCCATTGGCAGGCCAACGCCGCCAGCACCAAGGCCGGGCCGCCCATCAGTTACGAGGAATTCGTCAAGCGCACCGGACTGCACGTGCTGCCGGCCGGAGGCTGAAGCGCGCGCCGGCAGCCTCAGCCATTCAACTGGTAGATCTGTATCAGGTTGCCGCAGGTGTCCGAGAAGATCGCGATCGTCACCGGACCCGCGGCGGTCGGATCTACCGTGAAGACCACGCCCTTCTGCTTCAGGCGTTGCGCTTCGGCCTGGACGTCGGCGCTTTCAAAGGCGGTGACGGGGATGCCGTCATTCCTGAGCGCGGTCTGGTAGGCGCTGGCCGCCGGATGGCCGTTGGGCTCCAGCACCAGCTCCAGATCGTCCGGTCCCTCGGGCGAAACCACCGTGATCCAGCGCGCGCCGCCCGCGGGAAAATCCTGCTTCTTGATAAAGCCGAGCACCTCGGTGTAGAAGCGCAGCGCCTTGTCCTGATCGTCGACAAATATGCTGTTCAGCTTGATCCTCATCGTCTCTCCTTATGCCTGGGCGCAAAATCCGGCATGACCATGGCCGGGCCGCAAAAGCCCCAGCATGGCTCAAGGCCGGCGCCGCGTCTTCTCGAAAATTGCGATAGCGGCTGGTCCGCCCATCAGCAACAGGCATGCCGGGGGATGCGGCGTCCAGTCGGGGATATGGACGACTTGGCGCAGACTGCGCTGGTATTGCGCGGGCGAGACCCCGATCCTGCGCGCGAACAGCGCGCTGAACGAGCCCAGGCTGCTGTAGCCCAGTTCCAGGCACACGTCGGTCACGGCGTGGCCATGCGCAAGCAGCCGCTGCGCGGCCGCCAGTCTTTCCCGCGTGCGGAACTGGTGCGGCGTTTCGCCGAACGCGGCCTCGAAGCGGCGGATGAAGTGAAATGGGGACATGCTCGCTTCGCGCGCCGCATCCACGACCGAAACCTGCGCGGACCGCAGATCCGCGAGCAGGTCCCGCGCGCGGCACAGCCGGGAAAACGCCGTGTGATCCGGACTGGCGGGCAATCGCACTGTCTGCGCTCCGTGGCGTATCGCAATCAGTGCATGTTATGCCAGCTCGCGGCACCCGCACAGCGGCGCGGGCTCACTGGCGTTCGTAGTATTCCACCTCGATGCGGTCCGCGCTGAGATAGCCGCAGAGATTGGCCGGGAAGCGCGCCCGGCTGCATGCGGAATAGGCGTTTCCGTACAGCACCGCGGTCTGGAGGAAATTGCGGCTGAGCGCCGTGCTGTCGGTCTGGATGGTACGGACGAGTTCGGCTTGCATCTGCTCGCTCGCCGTGCGCATCGGCCGCAGGATTTCCGCCTCGAACTTGCGCGCCACGCGCAACTCCGCATCGCTCGCCGGGACGCTGGAATGCTCGGGGTCATAGGCGTCCAGCAAGTCATTCGGCGCCCGTCGCGCGCAATAGAACGCTTGGTAGTACGGCCCCGTCGCGGGCCGTTTCAGCCGCGCCTGCGCCAGGTAGTTCAACGACGGCACGTGCGAACTCCAGGAAATCAAAGTGCTGGTCGTGCCAGGCTTCACCGTGCTCACGTACACCGCCATGCAGGCGCCCAGTGGCTCGCGCCTGGATTGCAGATAAGCCAGCTTCGCAGCGGCATAGCGGTCGCTGTAGCGCAGCACGTCCTCGTAGTTGCCGCTGAGAAAGCTGCCTATGATGGCGCCTTGCACCGCCCAATTGCAGTAGCCATCGATGGACCGCCCGTCCTGGCAATACGTTGCCAATGCGCGCTGCATGCCAGGCCCCATCGCCTGAAAGCCCTGGTCCAAGGCGCTGGAATAGGCCTTATACAAGGCTTCGCTCCGTTCCGTTCCCAAACCCAGCGGCGCGCCCAAGGTCGAAGACGCCAGCACGGCCGCCATGACCGACGCGAACAATGACATATCGCTTCTCCTGTTGGGTGCGTGAAAGCCGGCTTACTGGCGCTCGTAATAATCGACCTCGATGCGGTCGGTGCTCAGGTAGCCGCAGAGGTTGGCCGGGAAACGCGCCCGGCTGCATGCCGCATACGCGTTTCCGAACAGGACGGAGCGTTTGAGCAGGTGACGGCGGCCCGCCGCGCGGTCTTGATCGGCGGTCTGGAGGAGTTCCGCGTGCAATTGTTCATTCGCGACGCGGAACGGCCGCAGGATCTCCGCCTCGAACTTGCGCGCAACACGCACTTCCGCCTCGCTGGCCGGCACGCTGGAATGTTCAGGGTCATAGTCCTCGAACAGATTGTTGGGCCCACGGCGCGCGCAGTAGAACGCCTGGTAATAGGAGCCGCTCGCGGGCAGCCTGAGCTTGGTCTGAGCGAAGTAGACCAGGGACGGCAAAAGAGCGTCCCAGGAGGCCGTAATCCTGCTCGTGCGTGGATTCACCACTGCTGCGTTCAAGGGCATACAGGCGCCGGCCGGAACGCGGTTGGCGCCCAGGTAGGCAAGCATGGCCGTTGCGTACCGGTCGCTGTAGCGCAGCACAGCCTCGTAATTGCCGCTGAGATGACTGCCTATGATGGCGCCGTGCTCCACCATGCTGCAGTAGCCGTCGATGGACAGCCCGTCCTGGCAATAGGTTGCCAGCGCGCGCTGCATGCCAGGCCCCATCGCCTGAAAGCCCTGATCCAAGGCGCTGGAATAAGCCTTGTACAAGGCTTCGCTGTTTCCCATTCCCGAGCCCTGCGGAGCGCCCAGGGTCGAAGACGCCAGCACGGCCGCCATGACCGACGCGAACAATGACATGTCACTTCTCCAGCTGGGTGGCCGAAAGCCGGCTGCGGTCGCGCGCGCTCAGCACGGTATCGGGATAGCGGTAGGCCCAGCGGCCGTCCTTGCATTGGTAGACGCGTCCGCCGTACACGACGGTCGACCCTTCGCTGTAATAGTTCAGATGCGCGGCATCCGAGGGCCGCGTGAAGTACTCGCAGGCCTGGCCGGCGTAATCGAGCCCCGGGTCCTTGGCCCCGGCCTTGGCTGAAGCCGGAGGGTTCGGCGCGTCGGCGGGCGCATTGCGGGGCTTGTCGCGGCTGGCGGAACCGCTACCCCACGGATTCAGCGCGGGATCGGCGCCATAGCGCTCCTTGATCCGGTCGCGATTCCGCTGATAGTCGGCCTCTTGCTGCTTCGCCCGGGCCTGGGCCGCCGCGCGCTGCGCCTCCTCGTACTGCTGACGCAGGCGGTCCTGCGCGTCCTGATCGAGCAGCGCGCCGTCCTGCTGGTCGGAACTGCGCAGATAATCGCTCAGCGCCTTTTGCGCCGCATCGATGGCGGCGCCGGTGTTGTTGCTGCGCGAGGACGATGAGGAGCGCGACGTGCCGGTGGCCTCCATGGCCTGTCCGGGCCCCGCATGAGCCGCGGCGCCGCAGCCCGCAAGCACGACAAACGCCATCAGGCGAACCGCGAGCGTGGCCATGGCAAAAGCTCCCCGAGCAAGATAGCGCAAGCACTTGCCACCCTCGGGACGAACCATGCGGATGGCTGCCCCGGCGCGGCGCTTCCATGATAGATCGCGCGGTTCCCGCCGGAATCAGCCAAAAGGAGGAATCCTCCCCCTACCCCCGCCGCGCGGCCTCGATGGCCGCGATGTCGATCTTGCCCATGGTCATCATCGCGTCGAACGCGCGCTTGGCGATGGCAGGGTCGGGGTCCGAGATCGCTTCGATCAGCACGCGCGGCGTGATCTGCCAGGACAGGCCCCACTTGTCCCGGCACCAGCCGCATTCGCTTTCCTGGCCGCCATTGCCGACGATGGCATTCCACAGGCGGTCGGTCTCGGCCTGGTCCTCGGTGGATATCTGGAAGGAAAAGGCCTCGCTGTGCTTGAAGGCCGGGCCGCCGTTCAGGCCCACGCAGGGGATGCCTGCCACGGTGAACTCCACCGTCAGCACGTCGCCCTGCTTGCCGGAAGGATAATCCCCCGGCGCGCGCAGCACCTTGCTGACGGCGCTGTCGGGAAAGGTCCGGGCATAGAACTGCGCGGCTTCCAGGGCGTCGCGGTCGTACCAGAGGCAAATCGTGTTTTTGCTGGGCATGCTCGTACTCCTCTTCAGTGACAGGCGCGCCGACGTGCCGGCCCGATGCGCTGGCGCTATGAAACGCCAAGCTGGCTAGCCGCATTGAAGAAACGTCGGCGCGTCGCCGACGGCGTTTCTCCGAAAAGCGCTCGATAGCGAGTCAGCGCGTAGTTGGAATAGGGATAGCCTTGACGTTCGAAAATTTCCGCAATGGACCATTCGCCCGCCACGGCGCTGGCCAAGGCGGCATGAACCGCATGCAACTGCCGCAAGTGCAGATACTGCACCGGACTCAAGCCAAAGCAATGACGAAAGAACGTCCTCAATGATCGATCGCCCACGCTCAGCCCATCGTAGCCGGCGCTCTTCCGTCCATCGCCGTCCATCGCCCGGAAAAGCGTCAAGGTCGCGTTGCACAATTCGTGCAAGGAAACCCCTGGTCTTCCACCAGGCGCCGGCCGCGGACGGCGGGAAAAGACCATGGTTGCGATCGCATTTTCGATCAGCACGCGGCCGGCTTCGCCAGGCATTCTCGAGTCCGCCGCAAAAAGAGCGGCCTGCTGCAAGGCCGCGATGTGCGCAGGACTGGCGGTCAATACGTTGGTGGCCCGAGACCAGTAGCGCAAGATCCCGCCGACTTCGTCATCGGCCTGCAACAAGGGCGACGACAGAGGAATCGCGATGGTCACCCAGCTATTCGGGCCGTCGGCGCGAAAGACGAAGCCTCGGCCAGGCGCAAGAACGGCAAGTTTGTCCGGCCCCAATGCGACGCCGTTCAGCCAGGCCGAAGCCGATCCGGCATCGGATATCAGAAACATGAAATGCGTGGCCGCCACCGCGGCTTCACACAGATTCGGCACGGCTTCAATTCCGCGTTGGACAGTGATCCCGCCAACGTCCGCGTGCCCCAATCGCCAGCCTCCGTCTTGTGGCCCGAGCAGACGCACTTTCAGGTCTACGTCAACCACCGCGGCTTCGTACTCTCCGAACGATCCGAACTGGAACAGCTCCATCGAGACCCTCGCAACTTTCTGACGAGTTATTGCCGAAATTAGCATGGACTTGCAATCGAGTCACTAGTGAAAATGGCGTCTCCCGCAAGCAGTCTGGCAGTCCCCGACAGGAGCGCAGAATGAAGCATGGTGTCGCAATTCTCTCGTTTCTTTGCCTGAATCTTGCGACGGGCGCCCCGCCCGCCGTCGGTGCGCCGCAGGCGCCAGCCGGCAAAGCCGCGCTGGCCCTGCCGGCGCCTGACATCGTCATGCACCCGGAGTACGCGAAGGCCATAGGCCGCTATGCCTACATCTGGGGCTGGCCCATGGTGAACATGCAAAACCGCAGCGATCGGATCACCAAGGCGCCCCGCCCCGGCCTGCTGGGCGGCATTCTTCCTGTGGCACCACGCGGCCAGGCCGGCATGTTGCACGATTACATCGCCCCGCAAGAGACTTTCGTCACCTGCCCCAATCAGGACGTGGTGTACGGCCTGGGCTTCTTCTCGCTGGACGAGGAACCCGTGATCGCCCAGGTTCCCGACTTCGGCGATCGCTTCTGGGTTTACGCGCTCTACGACCAGCGCACCAACCAGTTCGGCGAACTGGGCAAGCCTTACAAGAGCAAGCCGGGCTTCTATCTGCTGGTCGGCCCCAACTGGAAGGGCAAACGGCCCGCAGGCGTACAGGGTGTCATCCGCAGTCCAACCGCGCTGGCCAATGCCATCCCGCGTATTTTCATGGATGACACGGAACAGGATCGCAAAGCCATACAGGACAAGATAAACCAGGTCGTGTTCTATCCGCTGAAGGATTTCGACGGGAAGATGAAGACCATAAACTGGAAGAACACACCCGATATCCCGAACCCTCAGGCCGAGAGCGCCAGCTCAGGAGAAACGCGCTGGGTAATCCCCGAGACATTCTTCGACCAGTTAGGCAAGGTGCTGGACACAGTCCCGCCGCTGCCAGGCGAGGAGGCCATGTATGCCCAGTTCCGTTCCGTGCTGGCCGCGGCGGCGCGCGATCCGGCAATCAAGGAGGCGCTGCTCCAGACCGCCAAGGAAACCGAAGAGCAAGTCATAGCGCCCTTCTTCCAGTGGAAGCACAATGGGCGCCCTGCCGGCAACAACTGGAACCGGTCCGTCAACAATGCCCAGACGGGCCTGGACTATTTCAACCGGACCGGCACCTCCAAGTCGAACATGTTCGACAACCGGCCTAGCGAAACCCAGTATTTCTATACGGACTTCGACGCGGCCGGCGCGCAGCTCGATGGCAGCCAACGCTACGAAATCACTTTCCCCAAGGGCCAGCTGCCGCCCGTCAAGGGCTTCTGGTCCCTGACGCTCTACAACAAGCTGCATCTCTTCAGCCCGAACGAACTCAAGCGCTATTCGCTCGGTACCAAGAACAAGGACCTCGCCCGCAATGCGGACGGTTCCTTGACTCTCTATGTGGGACCGACCTCTCCTGGCAAGGACAAGGAGGCCAACTGGCTGCCCTCGCCCAAAGAGCCCATCTCGCTCTACATACGCGCGTACTGGGGCCAGCAGGCCATACTCGACGGCAGCTGGAAGCCGCCGCAAATCAAGAAGATGGATTGACGGCCCGGACCGGCGCAGCGCCGGTCCGCCCCTCTTCCACCTCGTCATGTCGTGCGCGGGAGCGTTCCCGCACCCTCACCAGGAGTTCATTCATGCGCGCCCAACCCCGATTCAAGCTGTTGGCGGCCGCGTTGCTTGCCGCCTTTTGCGCTGGAACCAGCGCAGCCCAGGAACAAGCAGCCATCTCGCCGCTCGTCAGGCAAATCAACAATGGCAACTGGCTCGACCAAAAGGAGGCCGAAGGCCTGCGCGACGAGCTCTACTACCAACGCGCCATTCACGCCTACATGACGATGCTGCCGGCGCTCAACGTCATCGGCATGCGCGATGGCTCCGAGAAGGCGTTCGGAGCCGGCTACAACGTGCTGCCGATCTGGAAGGAGCGCATGGACGCCAAGACCATGGTGCCCACGCCCAACGCCGACGTCATCTATTCCATGAGCTACCTGGACCTGAAGAAGACCGGCCCGCTGGTGGTCAAGGCGCCCCCCAACGTCATCGGCATGTTCACCGACTTCTTCCAACGCACCATTACCGACGTGGGCGCCATCGGCCCTGACCGCGCACGCGGCGGCCTGTATCTGCTGTTGCCGCCGGACTATGACGGCCACATTCCCAGCAGCTACTTCGCCTTCAAATCGCCGACCTACAACGTGTTCCTGTTCTTCCGCACGGTCATGGCGAAGGGCGACGGCAAACCCGACCCCGCCCCCGCCGTCAAGGCGGCGGAAACCACTCGCGTCTATCCGCTCTGGGCAGAGGAAAAAAACATCAAGCCCATGGAGTTTCCGGATGCCAGCGGCAAGCGCGTGGACATGATGTATCCGGTGGACCGTCAGTTCTGGCAGAAGCTCAAGGACTTCGTCGACTACGAGCCCGTGTCCGCCATCGATCCCGAACTGCGGGGCGTGCTGGCGTCCATCGGCATCGTCAAGGGTCAACCCTTCGAGCCGACCCAACGGCAGCAGGACATGCTGCAGAAAGCCGTGGAGACCGCGCCCAGGATGATATTGGCGCTGCGCCAGTTGGGGCGGGAGGATGGACGCAACCTCTACTATAAGGACCGTCAATGGGAACGGGCCTGGGCGGGCGGCACGGCCGAATGGATGCAGGAAAGCTATCTGGACGTGAACCAGCGCGCCGGCTTCTTCCAGTATGCCTATTCGTCCGCCCCCGCGATGGTCATGCGCACCACGGGCGCGGGTTCGAAATACCCCTACACCGCCCGGGATGCCGCCGGGAATTTCCTGCATGGATCCAACACCTACAAGCTGCGGCTGCCGCCCAACGCGCCGGCGGCCTTGTTCTGGGCGGTCACGGCCTATAACGTGACTGACGGCACCATGCCGGAAACCAGGCAGCTGATGCCCTCCACCAACGGCTATTACGACATCCCCAAGCAGGCGGACGGTTCCGTGGAAATCTGGTTCGGGCCGGACAAGCCCGAAGGCACGGCGGACGCCGCCTTCATTCAGACCATCCCGGGGCGCGACTTCCTGGTCGCGCTGCGGCTGTACGGCGCGGAAGATGCGTTCTACGACCAGACCTGGAAGCCGGACGACATCATCAAGGTGAAATAGGCATAAGGGCGCGCCGGCACCGACGTAACGGGAATTCCCAGGCCTGATGGCATCAGGCCGTCCGTGTTGGCGGCAACTCACATTTTTCTCCGGTAAATCAACGGCGGATCGCCATTCCCGGCGTCAGCTCTTGCGGCCCGCCCCCAGCCCATTTATCTTTGCAGACTAAACGCAGTCGATACACCAACACGCATGGAATATTGCACGGAGTCTCGATGAGCCCTCGGTCTAGCCACGCAGGCCTGCGCAAGCGCAAAATCGGCCTGCTTGCAGTGCTGGTCGTCCTGGCCGTACTGAGCGTCGCCGTCGGTTTTTCCAACGCCATGTACTCCAGCTACCAGGTACAGAAGGCGCAGATCATCAAGAATGCGCTGGCCGCCAACCACGCGCGCGCCGAGAAGCTGGCCGAGGTCATCGACGTCTACATTGCCGCCTTGCATCGCCAGGCCCGCAATGCCGCCGGCCAACTCGCTGCCTCCATGGGAAAACCGCAAGCGCTGCAGAACGAATTGCAGCGCCTAGCCGGCCAGGTCGACTCGCTGCACGCGGTCATGCTGGCCGACGCCGAAGGCCGTATCGTTGCCCGCTCGCCTACGGGCCAGCTTGCGGATGCAAAGATCCTCCGTCTTGCCGATCTGGGCGTGAGCGCCCCAGGCTCGGGCGCCTGGGTGACGGAGATACCCGGCGCGCAGGCCGCGGTGCTTACCGTGGCCGAACCCGTGGAAGACGCGGCCGGCGCGCCCCAGGCCTATCTGGCCATTGCCATCACGCTGGATGCTGGCAGCGGCATGGACCGGATCATCGGCGACCGGGACGAAATCGCCGGCATGTCGGTGTTCCTGGTCGGCAGCAACGGCGACGTGCTGTACCGCCGGCACGCCGCGCCCGACACGCTCGATCTGGCCAGCATCGAATCGGCCCGGAACGTCGGCGCCGCCCTGCATCCGAAGGCGGACGGCGGCGCCGTATTGACCGGCTACGCGCCCTTGCCCAAGGGCAATTGGGCGGTGGTGGCGCAGCGTACGCTGGATCAGGTACTGTCGCCGCTGCGCGAATTGCTGGGGGATGCGCTGCGCTCCGCCATCCCGGCCATCGCGCTCACGCTATTGCTGGTGTGCGGCCTGGCCTATGCCATCGCATCGCCGCTGTCGCGCCTGACGCGCGCCATGACCGCAGGCAAGTCGGGCGGCGTGGACCTCGCGCGGCTCAACGCGTGGTACGCCGAGGCCGACACGTTGCGCGAGGCCGTCCGATCGACGCTGGACCAGCATCAGGACGAAGTGGGACGCCTGAACACCCAGGCGCTGACGGATCCGATGACCGGTCTGCTGAACCGCCGGGCCATGACCGAGGTGCTGAACGCCTACGCGGCAGACGGCGCATCCGTGGCGGTCATCGCCATGGATCTGGACCACTTCAAGCGCATCAACGACAGCTTCGGCCACATGACGGGCGACAAAGTGCTGATCGCGCTGACCGAGGTGATCCGCGCCGGCCTGCGCGACCAGGACCGCGCCTTCAGGGTGGGGGGAGAAGAATTCATCGCCCTGTTGCCCACCGGTTCGGCTGAAAAGGCTTGCGAGGTTGCCGAACGCCTGCGCACGGCCGTGGCCCGCCGTCTCATGCCGGACAGCGTGGGCCGCGTGACGATATCCATCGGCGTCGCGCTCTGGCCGCAGGACGGCGAGTCCGCTTCCGAAGTCATACGGCGGGCTGACGAGGCCCTGTACGCGTCCAAGCAGGCGGGGCGCAACCGCGTCACGCTGTGGCGCGACCAGGCCCAGGCTGTGCCGCCGTACCCGACCAACCGCAATTGAACGCGTGGTGACCTGATGAACTATTCCCTTCTGCTGGCGGGTCTGGCGGTCCTGTTCTTCGCGCTGCTGCTGCTTGCGATGCGCATCGGCAAGCGCCTGGGCCATCGCGCCGACGACAAGAGCGGCGCCGGCGCCGCCGCCATCGAGGCGTCCGTGTTCGCGCTGCTGGGCCTGCTGGTGGCTTTCACGTTCTCGGGCGCGGCGCAGCGCATGGCCGAGCGCCGCAACCTCCTGGTGCTCGAGGTCAACGCCATCGGCACGGCCTGGCTGCGGATCGACATGCTCAATGCCGCGGACCAGCCCAAGCTGCGCGAGCAGTTCCGGCGCTACGTGGACGGGCGCATCGAATACTACAGCCACGTTTCCGACCTGGGCCAGCGCGAAGCGATCGCAGGCCGGGTAGGCGCGCTGCAGAAAGAAATCTGGACCACGTCGATGAGCGCCGCCCGCAATACCGTGCCGCCCTTCGCGGCGTCGTACATCGGCGCGGTCAATGACATGTTCGACGTGTCCACCGCCCAGACCGTGGCGCAAAAGGTCCATCCCCCCGTCGCCACCTACGCGTTCCTGGTGTTTCTGGCGCTGGTGTGCGCCTGCCTCATCGGATCCAAACTGGCTGTCGCCCAGCGCGACAGCATGCTGCACCAGCTGGTCTATGCGGTGGTCATGACGGCGGCGATCTACATCATCGTGGATTTCGAATTTCCGCGGATTGGAACCATCCGCATCGACCAGAGCGACGCTCTGCTGGCAGCCCAGCGCCAATCCATGGTTGACCCGCCTGCCGCCGCCCCCTAGATTGCCTGACGCCCCAAGGCTGGCTGCCGCCATTGGACACGCATTCGTTCCGGAGATGACATGCCCCTGCCCCTGAGCATGGCGAAACGACATATGGGCTGGCTGCTTGCCCTGCTGGCCTGCGCAGCGGCTGCTCCCGCCCTGGCGCAGCAAGGCTTGCGCCTGAGCAAGGACGACCTGCAGAAGCGCGCCAACGGCGTGCTGGCCATCATGTCGTTCTCCATCGTGCCCGACATCACGACCAGCGCCCTGAACATCGGCGCCGGCACTGGATCGGTCTCCGGGTCCAGCGAATTCTCCATGTCGCAGCTGGGCGGCGGCGACACCATTTCCAAATCCGTGCCCATCTACCTTGAAGGCGTGCTGGCCTGGAGCCGCTACGATCCGACTTTCGTCGCCACGCAAGGGGCGGAGTCTCGCACCGTCCCCACCAAGTGGAACAGCGTATCCGCCACGGGCGGCATCGGCTGGGACTTCAAGCTCACGGACGAACTGAAACTGCGCCCCATCTTCAATTTCGCGCTGGGCAATGTCACCAGCGACCTGCGCGCGGCCAGTTGGTATGTGGGACGCCAGACTGGCAAGGACATCGATTTCCTGGACAAGGGTTCGCTCAACGCCTACGGCCTGGGCGGCTCGCTCATGTTGGATTACGAGCACTACCGACCCGGCTACGAGGTCGACGTGGAGCTGCGCTATTCGGACCTGCGCCTGCAGAGCTTCGACAGCTCCGCGGCCGTGCAAGGCCATGCCACGGCGCAATCGGCCAATCTGTGGGCGCGCTACCGCGCCCCCACGGGATTCGTCATGCTGCAACGGCCGCTGCGCTACGTGCTGGAACTGACGCACTCGGAGTTCCTCGGCGACCAGCGCGGCATCCTGGGCTTCGACCGGCTGACCTCGGTGGGCGCCGGCCTTGAGCTGGACTCCAGCGCCTACAACATGATCATCACCCGCACCCGGCTGGTGGGCCGCTATGTGTTCGGCAACAACGTGTCGGGCTTCTCGGTGGGCCTGGCGGTAAGTTTCTGAGCCCGCCGCCGGCGGAATTGCGCCGGATTTGTTACTCCCCCCTCTCTGCCCTGCGATGCCAGACTGTTTCCAGGCCACCGAGCAGCCAGTCTGCGCGCAGACCCTTGCGCCAGGGCGCCGGCCCGCGATAAGGAGGTAGGAAATCATGACTGCATCAAGCAATGGCATCCCCATGCGCACGCCCCCGGTCGTCTCGCCCCAGGACTGGGAAACCGCCCGCCAGCAGTTGCTGGTCAAGGAAAAAGCCCACACCCGCGCCCGCGACGCGCTGGCCGCCGAACGCCGGCGCATGCCTTGGACGGAAGTGGCCAAGACCTATGTGTTCGAGGGCCCCTCGGGCACGCTCGCCCTGCCCGACCTGTTCGATGGCCGCCGCCAACTGATCGTCTACCGCGCCTTTTTCGAACCGGGCGTGTACGGCTGGCCGGAACATGCCTGCCGCGGCTGCTCCATGGTGGCGGACCAGGTCGCTCATCTGGCGCACCTGAACGCCCGCGACACCACGCTGGTCTTTGTTTCCCGCGCGCCGCAGGCGGACATCGCGCGCTTGAAAGCGCAGATGGACTGGAAAATGCCCTGGTACACGCTGACCGACGGCTTCGATGCCGACTTCGGCGTGGACGAGTGGCATGGCACCAACGTGTTCTACCGCGACGGCAGCCGCATTTTCCGCACCTACTTCCTCAACAACCGCGGCGACGAGCAGATGGGCGGCACCTGGAACTACCTGGACATCACGCCGCTGGGGCGCCAGGAAGCCTGGGAGGACTCGCCCGAGGGCTATCCGCAGACGCCGACCTACAAGTGGTGGAACTGGCACGACAGCTATGTGCCGGACGCCGCGCCCGACAGGAAATGGGTCGAGATTTCCGATGCGGGCGAAGCCGCCTTCCGGGCGCAGAGCGCAGCCGCCAAACAATGAGTGGGCGGGGGGCATGGACTGGCGCGGCGTCTGGCGGTATTCATTGGTAATGCAAATAACCAATGGATACACAAGCTCAAACAACAGCAATTATCGGGGTCCGATGACCATGCTAAGTTATGCGCCCGCCGACCCTCGGCCCAGGCGCATCCCTGGCGGCGTCCCCGTCAGGTTGCCCGGACCGGGCGGCCGCGCCCTCCTACCCTTACTTGACGAGAACCATGCACAAGAACCTCGAGCGCGACACCCCCATCGCCCTGGGAAAAAAGCGGATGTCCAGCCTGCTGCTGGCGGCAAGCCTGGCCATGGCCGCGGCTGTGCCGACCATGGCTGCGGCCCAAGTGAGGGCGCATCAAGGCGCTTCTGCCCCGACCGCTGCGGCTGCGGCCCCGGCCGCGGCCGCGCCCTCGGGTTCGGTGCAGAAGACCGACATCCAGAACCAGGCCGCCTACGAGCGCCTGATGAACAACAGCGGCATCACGCTGCAATGGCTCTGGTCCGCGCAGCGCGGCCACCTGACCGCGACGGATGAAAACGACGTGGTCCGCATCGAGGGCACTCAGGCCAACCACGAAGGCACGTTGAAGATCAAGGGCGATATCGTCTCCATCGCCAGCGACCGCTTCATCTTCCGCGGCACGATCCTGATCCTGGACGCGCCGGACAAGGGCCGGCGCTGCGAGCGCAACGGCGAATTCGAGTTCCGCGCGTCCGGCAAGCGCAAGTACTGGCGCCTGCAGCAGATGGAAGCCTGCGGCGGGCTGACGGACTACGTGGACGTGTATTACTGAGCCAGCCTGCAACAAGGCTATGCTTGCGGATGCATGCCGGCGGCCTCCCCACCCACAGCCGCCGGTCCCCACGCGCCGCGCGGCATACACAAGGAGGCTCGCATGATTACAGAAACGGACAAGAAGCACCTGGCGCGCTGTATCGAACTCGCCAGACAGGCGCTGGAAGCTGGCGACGAGCCCTTCGGCTCGGTCCTGGTCTCGCCCGACGGCGTGGTCCTGTTCGAAGACCACAACCACGTCTCCGGCGGCGACCGCACGCGGCATCCGGAATTCGAGATCGCGCGTTGGGCCGCCAGCAATGTGCCGGCGGCCGAGCGCGCCGCCTGCACCGTCTATACCTCGGGCGAACACTGCTCCATGTGCGCGTCGGCGCATGGCTGGGTCGGATTGGGCCGCATCGTCTATGCCAGCTCCTCCGCGCAATACCGTGAATGGCTGCGGGAATGGGGTGTCGCCCCCACGTCCAAGGTGCGGCCGCTGGCCATCGCCGAGGTCGTGGACGGCATTCCCGTCGAAGGACCGGTGCCGGAGTTCGCCGAACAGGTCAGGCTGCTGCACCAGGAAAGAATGCGGCGCCGGCCCTAGGCGGCGGCGCCTTGCCCGGATCGCGGTTACCGCCGGTCTCAATCGTCAGCAGCAATCCGCAGTATTCTCGCTGCACCGCATTATGAACAGGACTCCCGCATGCCCTCTGCCCTGACCAAGTGGCTCACCAGCATCGCGTTCGGCCTGCTCGTCGCCTGGGCCAGCGGCGGCGTCGTCAATCCGGTCATGCAGCACGCGTTCGGGCTGGCGGACTTGACTGGGCTTGCCTACATGGCAGCGCTGGACAAAATGCTGATCACGACGGGCATCGTGTCGCTGCTGATAGGCTTGGCGCTCGTCGCGGCGCTGGTCCGCATTCCCAATTTCCGCCGCCTGATCGGCTGGGGCTGCGCCATGCTCGGCCTGGCCGTCCTGCTGAACCTGCTCGGCGCCCTGCTTGCAATGGAACCCGGCATCTTCAATCCGGCCACCGGCGGCAAGCAGGCGGCCAACGACGCCTATACGGCGCTGTTTTTCTGGGCGCTGATTTTCGGCTTGCCTTATTTGGGGGCCGGTCTGGCACTGACCATAGGCGGCTGGGTCCTGATCCGCAAGAATCCCGGCCCCGGCGCCGCCAAGCCGGCATGACACGGGTGCCACGCCCCCTTACAGTGTGAATTTACCGGGAGCCTTGGCGGCTCCCCTCCCTCTTTCTTTTCGTCCTACTCGCTCCATGTCCAACCTCATCGTCCACGGCGGCACCCCATTGCGCGGCCGCGTCATCCCTTCGGCCAACAAGAACGCGGTCCTGCCGGTGCTGTGCGCCACCCTGCTGACGGACCAGCCGCTGCGGCTGCACGGCGTGCCCGACATCACCGACGTGCGCAAGATCCTGGACATCTTCCGCACCCTGGGCAGCGAGGTGCGGCTGGACGAGTCCACCCGCACCCTGGACCTGCACCACCGCGACACCGCCTTCGACGCCGCGCGCCACCGGCTGCCCGAGGAAATGCGCTCGTCCATCATGCTGGTGCCGCCGCTGCTGGCCCGCTTCGGCGTGGCGCGGCTGGAAGACAACGTCAAGGGCTGCACCCTGGGCGTGCGCGAGATCGACCCGCACGTGGACATCTTCCGCTCCTTCGGCGGCGAAGTGGAGCGCGCCAGCGGCTCGCTGCTGGTCCGCAGCAGCGGTCCCCTGAAGCCGACCCACCACTGGCTGGACTATGCCTCGGTGACGACCACCGAGAACTTCGTGCTGTGCGCCGCCGCCGCGCAGGGCGAGTCGACCCTGACCAACGCCGCCTCCGAGCCGCACGTGCAGGAGTTCTGCCGTTTCATGGCGATGATGGGCGCGGACATCGACGGCATCGGCACCTCGCGGCTGACGGTGCGCGGCGGCGCCCGCCTGGGCGGCGGCGAATTCACCTTCGAGGAAGACTTCCACGAGATCACCACCTTTCTCGCGCTGGGCGCGATCACGGGCGGCGACGTGGTGGTGCGCAACAGCACGCCCGCGAACTTCCCGCTGATCGACCGCACCTTCGCCAAGTTCGGCGTGCAGATCGTGCACGAGAACGGCTGGTCGCGCGCGCTGCGCTCGGGCCCGCTGAAGGTGCAGACGCCCTTCACCAGCAATGTGCTGACCAAGGTCGAGGCGGCGCCGTGGCCCTATTTCCCGGTGGACCTGCTGCCCATCTTCATCGCGCTGGGCGTGTGCGCCGAAGGCAATGCCATGTTCTGGAACAAGGTCTACGACGGCGCGCTGGGCTGGGCCGGCGAACTGTCCAAGTTCGGCGCGCACGTGTTTTCGTCCGATCCGCACCGCCTGATCACGTTCGGCGGCCGGCCGCTGACGCCTGCAGTGGTCGAAAGCCCCTACATCATCCGCGTCGCCATCGCCCTCTTCATGATCGCCAGCAGCATCGACGGCCGTTCGGAAATCCGCAACGCCACGCCGATCCGCCGCGCCCATCCGCGCTTCGTCGAAAACCTGCGCAGCCTCGGCGTGCAGGTGGAATGGACCAGCGAGGAGTAAGCTTTCCAGATACGCACGCCACGGCGCGCAAAACGGGAGCGGGCCGACCGGCTCCCGGCGCGGCGCGCCGCCCTTTCCGGGTCATGGCCCTCTACCCAGGAGGCGTCTCCCATGCCGCGCCCGAACCCATAGGCGGCCAGGGCCTGCTACGCAGGCCCCAGTTTCAGAGGTTGTTCACGAAGCAGCACCTTCAAGGAGGTGTGTGATGAGCAAACTTTCCGATAGCGCCCTGGATGATCTGAAAGCCTCGGCCCGAGGCCAGGTCCTCTGCCCGGGCGACCCCGGCTACGACGACGCCCGCAAGATCTGGAACGCGATGATAGACCGCCGGCCGGCGGTGATCTTCCGATGCGCGGGCGCGGCCGACGTGCGCCGCGCCGTGGATTTCGCGCGCAACAACGGCCTGGTCCTGTCCGTGCGCGGCGCGGGCCACAACATCGCTGGCACCGCGGTCTGCGACGACGGCATGATGATCGACCTGTCGCCGATGAAGTCGGTGCGCGTCGATCCCTTGCGCGCCCGGGCCTATGTGGAGCCCGGCGCCACGCTGGCCGATTTCGACCACGAAGCCCAGGCCTATGGCCTGGCCACGCCGCTGGGCGTGAATTCCACCACCGGCGTGGCCGGGTTGACGCTGGGCGGCGGCTTCGGCTGGCTGACCCGCAGGTTCGGCATGACCATCGACAACCTGCTCTCGGCCGACGTCGTCACCGCGGACGGCAAGCTGCTGCACGCCAGCGAGCAGGACAACCCGGACCTGTTCTGGGCGATCCGGGGCGGCGGCGGCAATTTCGGCGTAGTCACGATGTTCGAATTCCAGCTGCATCCGGTCGGCCCCGAGGTGTATGGCGGCCTGGTGGTGCTGCCGCTGGAACAGGGCAAGCAAGCGCTGTCGAAGTACCGCGATGCGCTGGCGACGCTGCCCCAGGAACTGACGGTCTGGGCCGTGCTGCGCCTGGCGCCGCCGCTGCCCTTCCTGCCTCAAGATGTGCATGGCAAGCCCATGGTCGCCTTCGCCATGTGCTATACGGGCGATCCGGCACTAGGTCCGGCCGCGGTCGAAGTGGTGCGCGGCTTCGGCACGCCTTATGGCGAGCATCTGGGCCCCATGCCCTACACCGCCTGGCAAAAGGCCTTCGACCCGCTGCTTACGCCCGGCGCCCGCAACTACTGGAAGTCGCACAACCTGGGGGGCCTGGAAGACGGGCTGATCGACGCCATCGTCGCCGCGGTGGAAAACCTGCCGTCGCCGCAATGCGAGATCTTCCTGGGCTACATCGGCGGCGTGGCCGCGCAGGTGCCGGTGTCCGCCATGGCCTATCCGCACCGTGCGGCGCAATTCGCCATGAACGTGCACGGACGCTGGGACTTTCCGGAAGAAGACGAGCGCTGCATCGCCTGGGCCCGGACGCTGTTCCGCACCACCGAGCCTTATGCGCAAGGAGGCGTGTACGTGAACTTCCTGACGCAAGACGAACCGGAGCGGCTGGGCGCGGCCTACGGCCCGAACTTCGACCGGCTGGTCCAGGCCAAGACCCGCTACGACCCGCACAACCTGTTCCGGCACAACCAGAACATCAGGCCGGCGGGGGCCTGACATGATCGGCGCGCCCGTTTGCCCTGGCTGCTATCCTGATGCCCCGGCATCCGCCGGGGCACGGGACGCCAGGGTGGAATTCCTGGCGTGCGTGGCAACGACATCCGAGGTTTGCTTCCCTGCATGGCTTCCCGCTTTTCCCTACGCCGCATTTTTGCCGTCGGCTTCTCTCTATGGGCGTCGTGGTGCTCCGCCCAGACCGTGGCCCTGACCTTTGACGACGGACTCGATCCCGATAAGCAGCCCCAGGCCGCGCTATGGAATTCCCAACTGCTGGAGGCCTTGCAGAAGCACGGGATCCAGTCCGCGCTGTTTCCCGCGTTGCGCAGCATAGGTGGCGCCGACGGGCTCGCGCTGGTGGCGCAATGGTCGAGGGCGGGACATTGGGTTGGCAACCATACGGCCAGCCACCGCAGCCTTGCCGACCCCAAGGTGTCGCTGGAAGCATTCATTGCCGATGTAAAAAGCGCCGATGCCGCCCTGCGGAGCCTGCCTACCTTCGTGCCGATGCTGCGGTTCCCGTACCTGAAAGAAGGCGATACGCAAGCCAAGCGGGACGGCATGCGGGACTGGATGGCGCAGAACCGCTACAGGAACGGGCTGGTATCCATAGATGCCAGCGACTGGTACTACAGCCGCGTCTATGCCGATCACATGAAGGCGGGCGACACCGCCCGGGCCCAGCGCGTGAAACAGCGGTACGTCCGCCATTTGCTGGACCGGGCGGCCTATTACGACGGGCTGGCCCGCGAGGTGCTGGGCCGCAGCCCCAAGCATGTCATGCTGCTGCACACCAACCAGCTCAATGCGGCAGCCCTGCCGGACATGATTGCGGCGCTGTACGCCCAGGGCTGGACGATCGCCCCGGCGAGCGCCGCATTTGAAGATCCGCTGTACGCCCAGGCGCCCGACACGCTGCCCGCCGGCGAAAGCATCGTCTGGGCGCTGGCCAAGGCCGGCAAGCTTGCGGACCTGCGATATCCGGCGGAAGGCTCCGAGTATGAGGAGCCGCTGTTGCGAGAGGCCGGGCTGTTGCCCTGAACCTCAGGCGCGAGCTATTTTTTCGCGCTTGCCGATTTCCCCGCCGCATTCAGGCGCACCGCGGCGCGGATCAGCGCAGCCAGGGCCGTTTCGTCCAGGGTTTCACCCTGGCGGATATCGATGGCGCGCCGCGTGTTGCCGTCCAGGCTGGCGTTGAACAGCCCGGTGGGGTCCTCCAGCGCCGCACCCTTGGCGAAGGTCAGTTTCACGGCGCCTTTATAGGTTTCGCCAGTGCAGATGATGCCGTCGCGCGACCACACCGGCACCCGCCACTTCCATTCCTCTACCACGCCGGGATCGGCCTGCCTGATGATGGCCCTGACCCGCGCGAGCGTCTGGCCGCGCCAGTCGTCCAGTTCGCGGATCCTGGCGTCTATCAGGCTGGAGGGTGTCTCTTGCGTTGCCTCTTTTGTTGCGCGGCTGGTCTTGGTGTTCATGCCATGTCCCGGGAAAGATCGCAGACGGATGCGTCAGGAAGAATACCTGCATAGCTGCCGGAAAATTTGTTAACTTGGTTAGCAAACCAAATATCTAGCACCGTAACGGGGTCACGGAAGAGGAGGATCAAGCGCAATGGCCAATCTGGTTTTGCTGCTGCTGGGCGTGGACTATCTGCGCAAGCGCGCCCGCGGGCTGTATATCATCGGCGGCCTGCTTTGCATTACAGGCGTCACGCTGTTCATCGACGCGCTCGACAACGCCGTCTATTTCCCGCTGAATTTCTTCGCGGCGCTGCTGGTCATCGAAGGCCTGGCCACGCTGATGATCGCCAAGTCCGGCGTGGGCGGGCAGCGGGTGCTGCGCTATGCCAAGGGCGCCATCGTGCTGACGGCCGGCAGCCTGGTCCTGATCGGCCACCATCACGGGCATTTCGCGCTATCCATGCTGTTCGGCCTCATGTTCCTGGTGGACGGCCTGATCCAGTGCACCGCCGCCTACGTGGTGCGCTACGAGCGCTGGCGCTATGTCTTCGCCTCGGGCGTGGCGGAAATCCTGCTGGCCATTTTCTTTTTCCAGCCCTACCCGACCCATTACGTCGGCACGGTGCCATACTGCCTGGGCCTGTTCCTGGCGTTCACAGGGCTGCGGCTGCTGTCGCTGGCGCGCCGCGTCCGCCACCTGGACTCCAACCCGGCGCTGGACGTCAATCCGCATCCGGACTTCATGCCGACGCGCGCCGACGCGCCCGCGCAGACGGTGTTCGACGGTCCCCCGCTGGAATCGGAGCGCGCGCTGACCGTCCACGTCTGGACGCCGTCGGGCTCGGCCAAGACCGAGACGCGCAACTACCCCGTGGTCAATCGCTACATCGCCGCCGTCGACATCAACGGCGTGGTGTCGACCGGCCACGCCGCGCTGGAATCGCCGGAAGGCGTGTACATCAGCCTGTATCCGGCCCGGGAGATCGACCACTCTCCGGAACAGTTCGGCACTCTGCTGCGCGCCACCGCCGAGAACAACGTGCCAGGCGTGTACCAGCCCGACTACGCCACCGAATCCAAGGCCTGGACGCCGTCCACGATGCGAGTGCGCATCCGCAACTACGACGCGGCCAAGCTGCAGGCCTTCTGGAACGAGTACCGCAAGACCGAGATCTACAACCTGACGCACCGCAACTGCTCCAGTTCGGTGTCCAGCGCGCTGGAAGCGGCGCTGGACGGCGTGGTGGGACGCCTGCATGGCCCGAAGGCAGGATGGCGCGTGCTGCTGCGCCTCTTGCTGACGCCTGAACTGTGGGTGGCCGCGCAGATCCGCAAGCGCGCGCTGACCATGGCCTGGACCCCGGGCCTCACCCTGGACTATGCGCGCGCGCTCAGCATGCTGGCCGACCCGCGCCCGTTCGGCTGGTGGAAGATGTCGCAGGACGCGCTGCGCCAGATCGCCCGCATGCGCGCGGGCTGGCGCAAGCAGGACCGCAAGGCGCAGGCCCGCAACGCGGAGCAGGCCGAATCCTCGCAAGGGGCGCAATGACGGCCCCGCAACGCGCCTGAAGACGCCATGATTGCGCAGATCGTAGGCGGAGTGGCCATCGTGGCCGGCGCGGCCTGGGGCGCGGCGGCGCTCTGGTTCCAGTCTCCGTTCCCCGGCCGCGCGCGCGCCGTCCCGCCGGCGGCATGGCTCGCGCTCGCGGCCGCCGCGCTGGTCGGACTGTCCATCGGAGAGTCCCGGCCTGCCTGGCTGTTCGGCGTTCTGCTGCTGGCGCTGTTGGCCTGGTGGCGGCTGGGGGTGCGTCCATCCAACGACCGTCAGTGGATGCCGGAAGTGGAGCGCCAGACGCAAGGCACCATCGAGGGCGACATCGTCACCTTGCGCAACGTGCGCAATTTCGACTGGCGCACGCGCACGGACTACGACGTGCGTTGGGAGACCCGCCGCTACGATATGTCGCGCCTCGCCTCGGTGGACCTGGCGCTGTCCTATTGGGGCCGGCCCGCCATCGCCCACGCCCTGGTGTCGTTCGGCTTCAGCGACGGCCAATACGTGGTGTTCTCGGTGGAGATCCGCCGCAAGCTGCACGACGAGTTCTCGGAAATCGGCGGCTTCTTCCGCCAGTATGAGCTGTCCGTGCTGGCCTCGACCGAGGAAGACAGCCTGCGCGTGCGCACCAATGTGCGCGGCGAGGAAGGCTATCTGTACCGCGTGCACATGCCAGAGGGCGCGGCCCGCAAGCTGTTCCTGTCCTATGTGGACACCGCCACCCGGTTGGCGGACAAGCCGCGCTTCTACAACACGCTGACGGGCAACTGCACCACCATCGTGTACCGGTTGGCCGACCAGATCGTGCCGGGGCTGCCGCTCGATTACCGCGTGCTGTTCTCCGGTTATCTGCCCGAGTACCTGTACCGCCTGGACGCCCTCGCAGGCGCGGACAGTCCGCAGGCCTACCGGCAGGCGGGCCATTACACGCAGCGCGCCCGCGCCACCGTGGATGCGGCCGAATTCTCGCGCAACATCCGGCGCGGCGTGCCGGGCGTGGCGCAGGCGCCCGCCCCCGATCAGGATGCCGGCGCAGGCGTGCGCAGCCGCGCTACGTAAGCCCCCAGGGTCTCCGCGTGGCGCTCTTCCGAGCGCAGCCCGACATGGCCGTCCGCCCTGACGGCCAGCACCAGGATATGCCGCACGCCCAGCCTGCCGGCCATCGAGAGATCCAGATAACCGTCCACGCCGCCGATATCGCCGTTCGCCGTCAAGGCGACCACGGCCTCGATGATGGCGCCGTCGGATAGCGGTTCGATTGCGGCGCGGACCTGGGCGAGCGCGTCCGCGGACGTCCGCGGACCGCCCAGGATGAAGACCGTATGGCCCTTGCGGTGGGTGCGTTCGTGCAGCATCCCCGCGCCGCCCGCCGCAAGGCGGATCGGGATCTGGTCCGGCAGCCGCTGGCCGGGCGAAACCGGATCGTGCCGGTCTCCCATGACGATGGGCGAATCGCGGTAGTCGATGTCCAGCTCCGCCTCGGCCACCGCCTCGTGATGCTGCGAGGCGCCGTCCTCGAAGGCTTTGCGGATGGCGGCATTGCGCTCGCGCAGCACGTCGGGGTCCGTGGCCAATTGGGCGCTCTCGGCCTCGTCGCCCGATGCCAGCACGCGCTGCGCGGCCGGCCGGCGCTCCGCCTGGTAGCTGTCGAGCAGCCAATCCGAGCACTGCCCGCCGCAGACCAGCGCAAGCTTCCAGGCCAGGTTGACGGCGTCGTGCAGGCCGCTATTCATGCCATGGCCCTGGGCCGGGCTGCAGGTATGCGCGGCGTCCCCGGCCAGCAGGATGCGGCCGGCCCGGAATTGCCGCGCGACTTTGGTGTAGCAACGGAAGCGCGCCGGGTGGGCCACGTCTTCGAAATTGGCCTGGGGCAGATAGCGCCGCAACGTGGACAAGGCATCGGCCACCAGATCGGAATCTTCGGCGCTGGGCCGCAGGTACACGCGCCAGCGCTGGCCCGGCAGCGCCGTCAGGATCACCGGGGTCCGGTCCAGGTAGGCGTAGTTGGCCTCGAAAATCTCGGGCCAGCCGCTGATTGCGGCATCGAACACCGCCCAAGGCTGGCTGATGTCGTGGCCGTCCTGTTCGATGCCGGCCAGTTCGCGCACCGTGCTGTGGTGGCCGTCGCAGCCTATCACCCACTCGGCCAGCACTTCGATATCGCCGTCCGGCCGTTCGATCCTGGCCAGCATGCCGTCCGGCCGTTCCTGCAGGTCCACCAGCTTGCTGGCCCGCTGCACGCTGCCGCCGTGGCTGGCCAGATAATCGGCGAGGATGGACTCGGTGACCTCTTCCGAAATCCCGATGTTGTAGGGGTAGCGGCTGCCGCAAAGGTCCAGGTCGATCTCGCCCAGCACCTTGCCGTCGGCATGGATGCGCGCGCCGCGCTGCTTCACACCCGCGGCCAGCAGCGGCTCGACGATGCCCAGCGAGTCGAAGATCTCCAGCGAGCGGGGATGGACCACGGTTGCGCGGTCCCATTCCAGCGGCCGCTCGTGCGCATCGATCAACAGGCATTGGACGCCGCGCCGTTGCAGCTCGGCGGCGGTGAGCAGGCCCGCCGGACCGGCGCCCACCACCAGGACTGTCGTTGCAATCACCATGATGTCGCCTTGGAGAATGTCGAGGCGGCGTGGATTGCGCCTCGGCAGGAATCCAAAAAAATAAGGCCGCGCATGGCCAACCGTCAAAGATATTGAGGCTTACGCCGCTGGCATGGCGTCTGCGGCGCGCCTCAACCGTTTGGACCGATCCGTTACGGCTCAGGGGTGGGCAGCCAGCTGCGCGGCCTCGCCCAGCAGCGCGTCCAGCAGGCGGCGCGCCGGCACGGTCAGCGGCGCATCGGCGCGGTGCGTCACATAGATGACGGTCTTGGGCAAGGGATCGGCGATGGCCAGCCGGACCAGGCCCAACGTCGGCCCGTAGCGGTCCAGGAACCCCTGGGGCATGATGCCGATCAGGTCCAGCTGCGGCATCAACGCCAGCAGCGTGGAAAAAGACTCGCATTCGAGCTGCAGGTGCAACGCGCGCGCCTGCGTTTCGTCGGCATACAGCGCCCTGGGATCGCCCGGCCCCTGCGCCGGCCCCGTCAGCACCCAGGCCGCCTCGGCCAGCTCGCTCAGATGCCGCGCGCCTGCCAGCGGATGCGATGCCCGCGCGACGATGACCGACTGGCTTTCGAACAGCGGCTGCACGGCCAGGTCGCCGCCGCCGCCCGTCTCGGGCAGCGGCCCCAGCGCCATGTCCAGTTCGCCGGAACGGATGCGCTCCAGCGCCTGCGGATACAGCGTGTCGCGCACGCGCAGCCGCACCTGCGGCCAGCGCGCGCCATAGCGCGCCACCGCGCCCGGCGCCAGCAGGATCGCGGCCGCGGGCGATACGCCCAAGGTCACCTGGGCTTCGGCGCCGCGCAGGTGCCAGGCCAGGTCTTCGCGAGCCTTTTCGATTTCGCGCATGACGACCGCGGCGCGTGCCGCGAGGATCTCGCCTGCCTGCGCCAGCCGCACGCCCTTGGGCGTGCGCACCACGAGCTCGGCGCCGACCTCTTCTTCCAGCTGGCGCAGCGACTTGGTCAACGCCGGCTGCGACACGTTCAGCACCTGCGCGGCGGCGCGCATGCTGCCGGTCCGGGCCAGGGTGAGCAACAGGTTCAGATGCTGGAGTCGCAAACCGCCTCTCCGGCCGATTACCTGGGGTAATCGACATCAAAACAATTCAAGGGATGCGCGCGCAGGCCGTCGATAGAATTCCTGCATGCCCATCGGAGACAGGAGCCTAGCATGACCCGAGGCGTGAAGAACATTCTCTTCATCATGTGCGACCAGCTGCGCTACGACCATCTTTCCTGTTTTGGCCATCCCAGGCTGAAGACCCCGAATCTGGACGCGCTGGCCGCGCGCGGCGTGATCTTCGACCGGGCGTTCGTGCAGTCGCCCGTTTGCGGCCCGTCGCGCATGAGCTACTACACCGGGCGCTACGTGCATGCGCACGGGGCCAGCTGGAACTTCGTGCCGCTGAAGGCCGGCGAGATGACCATAGGCGACCATCTGCGGCCCTTGGGCGTGCGCTCGGTGCTGGTGGGCAAGACCCACATGCGCGCCGACACGGCCGGCATGTCGCGGCTGGGCATAGACCCTGCCTCCGTCATTGGCCGCCGCATTGCCGAATGCGGCTTCGACGCCTACGAGCGCGACGACGGCATCCATCCCTATTCGGGCCACGATCCGGACCCGCGCTACAACGACTATCTGCGCGCACAGGGTTATGGCGGCGACAACCCCTGGGAAAGCTGGGCCAATTCCGCGGTCGACACGGACGGCAGGGTGCGCTCGGGCTGGTTCCTGAAGTATTCCAACCTGCCCGCGCGCGTGCCCGACGAGCATTCGGAAACGCCCTACATCACGCGCCGCGCGATGGACTTCATCACCGAGGCGGGCGAGCAACCCTGGTGCCTGCACCTGTCCTACATCAAGCCGCACTGGCCGTATCTGGCGCCGGCGCCCTACGCCGGCATGTACAGCGCGCAGGACGCGCTGCCGGTGGTGCGATCGGAGGCCGAACGCGCCGACCCGCATCCGGTGTATGCGGCGATGATGCAGCATCGCGTGTCGGCGACCTTCTCCGAGCCTGGCGTGCGCGAGGCGGTCATGCCCGGCTACATGGGGCTGATCAAGCAGATCGACGACCAGCTCGGCGCGCTGTTCCGCTTCATGGAGGCGCGCGGCCTGTTCGACAACACCATGATCGTGTTCACGTCCGATCACGGCGACTATCTGGGCGACCACTGGATGGGCGAAAAGGACCTGTTCCATGAACCCGTCATCCGCGCGCCGCTGATCGTCTATGACCCGGATCCGCGCGCCGACGCCGCCCGCGGCACGCGCTGCGCCGCCCTGGTCGAGGCGATAGACCTGGCGCCCACCTTCCTTGAGGCCTGCGGCGGCGTGCCGGTGCCGCACATCATGGACGGCCGTTCGCTGCGGCCCCTGCTGTTCGGCCAGACGCCGCCGGATTGGCGCGATCACGTCATCTGCGAGTACGACTACGCCTTCCAGGATTCGCGCATCGCGCTGGGTACGCCCGCGCGCCAGGCCTGGCTGCGCATGGTGCGCGATGAACGCTGGAAGTACGTGCTGGCCGAAGGCTACCGGCCGATGCTGTACAACCTGCAGGAAGACCCGAACGAATTCGTCGACCTGGGCGCCTCGCCCGCGCACGAGGCGGTGCGCAAGCGCATGGAGGACCTGCTGTTCCGCTGGGCCCGCCAGCCGCGCCAGCGCGCCACGGTGGCCGACGGCACCATCGAGTCGATTGAAGTCCAGCCGCGCATTTCCGAAGGCGGCATCCTGATCGGCTACTGGGACGAAGCCGACCTGGCCCGCGCCAGGCAGACGTTCAAGCCCCGTTTCGCATCATCCAACCCGCTAGTGAAGCCGACGCTGGATCGGCTGTCGCAATCCTGAGGAGTGCAGCATGATTCTCGAAACCCCCGACATCACCCGCGCCCAGGCCGGCCTGGACGGCGTCTCCTGGAACATCCTGGGCCAGGTGTACGTGCCCAAGCAGGTCAGCCTGGACAGCATTTCCTGGCACGCCACGTTTCCGGAAGAGAGCTTCGTGCCGCCGCACGTGCATCCCAATCAGGACGAGTACATCTTCGTGCTGGACGGCCGCATCGACCTGCTGCTCGATGGCAAGAAGACCTCGGCCGGCCCCGGCGACCTGGTGCGCATGCCCCGTGGCGTGCCGCATGCCTTCTTCAACAATTCCGGCGTCGCCGCCACCGCGCTGTTCTGGGCCGCGCCCGCGGGCAAGCTGCTGGAGCTCTACCGGCGCATCCACAACATGTCGAGTCCGGCGGAGGTCGTTGCGGTGGCGCCGGAGTATGACGTGATCTTCATGCCGCCTGTCTCGTCCGCGGCCTGAACCATGCGCCGCCGCACGCTACTGAAGGGCCTGTCCGGCGCCCTGGCCTGTACCCTGCCCTGGGCCGCCCGCGCCGCGTACCCGGACAAGCCCGTACGCATCATCGTGCCGCTGCCCGCGGCCAGCCCGCCCGACGTGCTGGCGCGCGTGATCGGCGAAAGGCTGCAGCGCCTGTGGGGCCAGCCGGTGGTGGTCGAGAACCGGCCCGGCGCGACCGGCATGATAGGGCTGGACGCGGTCGCGCGCAGCGCGCCCGACGGCTATACCGTGGGCATCATGTTCCTGACGCATACCGTGCTGCCGGCGCTGTTCGGCAAGGTGTCGTACCGCACGGATGGCGACTTCGCGCCGATCGCGAATCTGGTCTGGCTGTACAACGCCCTGCTGGTGGCGCCGGGCAGCGAATACGCCGACGTCCGCGGCCTGGTCGAACAGGCGAAGCGCCAGCCCGGCAAGCTCAGCTACGGTTCCGGCGGCAATGGTTCGCCTGCCCATCTGCTGGGCGCGGCCTTCTGCCAGGCGGCCGGCATAGACATGCTGCACGTGCCGTTCAAGGGGCCGGCGGAAGCGGCGCAGGCGCTGATGGGCGGCTACGTGCAGACCATGTTCGCCACCGCATCCGTCGCGGTGCCGCTGGCGCAGTCCGGCAAGCTGCGCGCCCTCGCCGTCACGCGCGATGGCGGCATGGCCGCCCTGCCCGGCGTGCCCACGCTGGCCGAGGCCGGGGTGCCTGCATTCAATCTGAAGGAATGGGAGGGAATCGTCGCGCCCGCGGGCACGCCGCCTGACCTGATCGCCAAATGGAACGGCGCCATGCAGACCATCCTGGCCGACGCCGAGGTGCGCGAAAAGCTTGCCGGCCTGGGCATGGAAGCCGCCCAGGCCAACACCCCGGTCGAGTTCGCCGGGCTGATACGCGGCGAGCTGCAGCGCTGGTCGGCGTTCGTGTCGGAACAGAAGCTGCGCAACGGATGACGGCCGGGCGGACTAGCCCGGCCGCCCGCCTGGCCGCCTACTTCGCCACGCCCCCCACCCTGCCCAGGAACTCCAGCACCGCCAGATAGGAGCCTTCGTTGCCCGCCGCGTTGGCGCTGGGCGTGCCGCCCGCGTCCAGCAGCAGGCCGGACATGGCGTGCGGCTTGCTGATCAGGGTCGCGGGCAGGCAGGGATAGTGCACGTGATGGCCCGCGCCCATGCAGACGTGGTGGAACGTGGGCAAGCCATGTTCCTGGCGCCGCCGCATGACGATTTCCGAGTAGGCGGTGCTGGGCCAAAAGCCGTCGTCCGACGCGCTGACCAGCAGCACCGGGCCGGGATAGTTCTCGACCGGAATGCGGGCGCGCTCGAACGCCGCGCTGTCGCGCGTGGCGCTGAGGAAGGCGTGCGTCTGGCGGTACGGCGGCTGGGACGCGTAGGCGGCGTCCCAGTTGGCGCTGGTGTTGTCCTGCCACAGATGCGGCAGCGGTTCGCCGCCCTTGGTCCAGACCTGCGCGTCGCGGCCGGTGCCGGGCGCACCGGCGCTGACCACGCCATGCATGACCGGCGACGGCACGTAGGCGACCACCGCGCTGACCAAGTCCGGGTAATGCGAGGCCACCAGCAGCGAGGTCTCGCCCCCGCGGCTGATGCCGGACAAGGCCACGAAGCCGTCGCGCGGCGTAAGCTCCGCGCGGGCCCAGCGCAACACATGCTCGAAGTACTCCAGCGGCATGTCGTTCAGATACTTGGGGCGGCCCTCGTAGTTGAAGATGGCCAGCGCCAGGCACTGGTAGCCACGGGACGCGAACAGCGCCGCGCGCGGCGCGTTGACGCCGCCGGACGAGCCGTTCATGTAGATCACCAGCGGGTGCGGGCCGGGGCCGGCGGGCGTATAGAGTTCACCCGACAGCGTCATGCCGCCAACCTGCTCGCGCACGCTGCGGTGCGTGACGCCTTCGGCCTGGAATTCCTGCACCAGGGTCGCCGCGGCGGACTGGCGGCCGTCGCTGGCTTCGATGCGGATGACGAGCGACTCGGTCCGGTCCGGCGGGAACACCACGCTGGCCACGTCCTCGCAAGCCATGGACCAGACGATGCCCATGGCCGCGGGCTCGGCATAGCTGCCGGACACGGGGCAATCGCGGGCCAGGTCCAGGCTGCCGTCGTGGCCGGCCACGAATACGGCTTGCGAGCGCCATGGCGCGCCGCACATCGTCATGCTGGCCGTGACGGTGATGAAGGCATAGGCCGGAAAGCCGTTCACGCGGATCTCGCGCGCCACGTCGATCAGGGCGCGTTCCGGGCTGACGGTGATGCTGGGTTGTTCTGCCACGGTGGCTCCTTAGCTCTTCAGGTCGGTCTTGGGCACGCCATTGGCCTTGATGACCTGGGCCCACATGGCGGACTCGTCGGCGATGACCTTGTCCAGGTCGGCCGACGAAGTGAACTCCACGGTCACGCCCTGGTCCGCGAACTGCTGCACCAGGCTGGGATCGCGCGTGCCTTCGCGCACGGCGTTCTCCAGCGCCGCGACCACCGGCGCCGGCATGGCGGCCGGACCCGAGATCATCATGCGGGTATAGAGTTCGAAGCCGTCCAGGCCAGCCTCCTTCATGGTCGGGACGTCCGGCAGGCTGGAGAGGCGCTTGTCGGAGGTCACCGCCAGCACCTGCAACTTGCCCGACTTGATGTTGGGCAGCGCCGAGGTCGGGAAGTCGAAAGTGCTCTGCACCGTGCCTGCCATCAGGTCCAGCAGCGCGGGACCGCTGCCCTTGTAGGGCACGTCCTGGAACTGGGTGCCGGTCTTGGACTGGAAGTGCAGCAGCGCCAGGTGGTTGATCACACCGCGGCCGGCGTGCGCGCAGGTGATGTCGCCCGGCTTCTTCTTGGCCAGCGCGATGAATTCCTGCACGTTCTTCACTCCCAGCTCGGGATGCACGATCAGCAGCATCGGCGACTTGCCCATGGAGCCCAGCTGCTTGAAGTCCGATGGCTGGTAAGGCAGGTTGTTGTAGAGCAAGGGGTTCAGGATCATGCCATTGGTGCCGGCAAAGCCCAGCGTGTAGCCATCGGGCTCGGCGCGCGCCACCGCCACCGTGGCGATGATGGCCTGGCCGCCGGGACGGTTTTCCACCACCACGCTCTGCTTCAAGGTCTTGCCCATGCGCTCGGCCAGGGCGCGCGCCGCGATATCGGTCAGCCCGCCAGGGGCAAAGCCCACCAGCAGGCGCACGGGGCGGGTCGGAAAAGTGTTCTGGGCCCAGGCGGGGCGCGAGATCAGAGGCAGCGCGGCGAGCGCGCCCAGGGCATGGCGGCGGGTAAATCGCATACAACTCTCCAGGCAAGGACAACGCCCCCGCGCCCGGGAGAGGCCGCGGGGCAAAGCAATCGAAGGGAAAGGACGCACGGGCCGCTCACCTTACGGCGAGCTGTCACGGCGTCAGTATGTTGTATGCAATACCGCGGACGGGCTATCTAGGGATATCCCGAGGCTTACCAGGAGACGATGAGCACTTTATTCCGAGCAGCGGTATTTGGTATGCGATCCGATGGCGTCAGGCCTTGGTCATCAGCTTCTTCCAGCCTTCCAGCCCCAGCCGCTTCATCGTATCGATGTTCTTCTCGTAGATTTCGGCGGCATCCGGGAAGGACTCCACCGCGCGGTCGATGCTGTCTTCGCGCAACAGGTGCAGGATCGGGTACGGCGACCGGTTGGTGTAGTTCTCGATGTCGTCCGGCTGCGTGTCGGCGAACTGGAACTGCGGATGGAAGGTCGCCACCTGCAGCTCGCCCACCAGGCGCATGCGCTTGAGCAGACGGTCGGACAGGTCTTCGAAGTCATTGAAGTCCATGAAGTCGTCCAGCGCGTCGGGGATGATCAGCAGCGTGGTGTCGATCTTTTCCGGATCGGTCTCGGCCAGCAGCGCCAGTTCGTCCTGCAGGTCGGTGAGTACGCCTTCGGCGTCGGTGGCGTCGCTGACGGCAAAGCGGATCTGGTCCTTGACCTGCACCGCCTTGGCGAAGGGACAGAGGTTCAGGCCGATCACGGCCTGGTTCAGCCAGTGCTTGGTCTCAGCGACCACGTTGGCATAGGCGTCGGAAGTGGAAATCATGGGTGTCCGTCCTGGAAAAAAGAAAAGCGCGGGCGTTGCGGCCCGCGCTTTGAAGAGCGTCGCCGCCGCTTACGCGGCCGGCATGGCGGCCATGGTCTGGGCCACGGCTGCGGTCAGTTTCTTGCCGTAGGGCACGTGCAGGAATTCATTGGGGCCGTGGGCGTTGGACTTGGGGCCCAACACGCCGCAGACCATGAACTGGGCCTTGGGGAAGCCCTTCTGCAGGATGCTCATCAGCGGAATGGTGCCGCCCTGGCCGATATAGCCGCAGGACGCGCCGTAGTACTGCTGCGAGGCCGCGTCCAGCGCCTGGGTCAGCCAGGGCGCGGAGGCCGGGGCGTTCCAGCCGGTGGCGGCGCCTTCGTTGGCCTTGAAGATCACCTTGGCGTTATAGGGCGCGTCGGCTTCCAGCAGCGCCTTGATTTCTTGCGAGGCGGCCACGGCGTCGATCAGCGGCGGCAGGCGCAGCGACAGCTTGAAGGCCGTGCGCGGACGCAGCACGTTGCCGGCGCTGGACAGCGGCGGCAGGCCTTCGGCGCCGGTCACCGACAGCGTCGGACGCCAGGTGCGGTTCAGCAGCGCCTGTTCGGGTTCGGTCGTCATGGGCAGCACGAAGCCGCCGTCGGCGCCACAGCTCCAGGGGAAACGGCGCCAGACTTCGTCGCCCAGGATGCGCGCGGTGGCGTGCACTTGTTCCACGCGTTCGGCGGGGATCTCGCAATGCAGGCTCTGCGGCAGCAGGCGGCCGGTGCCGCTGTCTTCCAGGCGGTCCAGCAGATGGCGCAGGATGCGGAACGAGGACGGCACCACGCCGCTGGAGTCGCCCGAGTGCACGCCTTCGTCCAGCACCTGCACTTCCAGCGTGCCCGACACCATGCCGCGCAGCGAAGTCGTCATCCAGAGCTGGTCGTAGTTGCCGGCGCCCGAGTCCAGGCACACCACCAGGGCCACGTTGCCCAGGCGGTCGCGCAGCGCGTCGACGTAGGGCAGCAGGTCGTAGCTGCCGGATTCCTCACAGGTTTCGACGATGCCCACGCAGCGCGGGCGCGGAATGCCCTGCTTGTCCAGCGCCATGATGGCGGTCAGCGAGGCGTACACGGCATAGCCGTCATCGGCGCCGCCGCGGCCGTAGAGCTTGCCGTCTTCGAGCTTGGGGGTCCAGGGGCCGAGGCCGGCGCGCCAGCCTGAGAATTCGGGCTGCTTGTCCAGGTGGCCGTACAGCAGCACGGTGTCGCCGTTGTCGCTGCGGGTGGCGGGCGCGTCAAAGAAGATGACGGGCGTGCGGCCCGGCAGGCGCACCACTTCCAGCTTCAGGCCCGAGACCTTCTGTGCCTCGACCCACTGCGCGGCGTCGCGCACCACGCGCTCGATGAAAGCGTTCTTTTCCCAGTCCGCGTCGAAAGCCGGGCTCTTGGCCGGGATGGCGATGTAGTCGGTCAGCGCCGGGATGATCTCGTTGTCCCATTTTTCGTCGACGAAAGCCTGCAAGGCCTTCGGGTCCAGGGTGGGAGGAAGAGCGTCTTCGGGGATGCGTGCGTTCATGGCGCGGGATCCTGTGTGCGGGAGGGGGTAGGCAATCCGCTATTTTATGCCTGTGCGGCGCGGCTGGCATCTTTTGTCCCTGATTGTCATAGGCGCCGGGAAATGGTGCCGCCACACGGACCGCACATCCGGCCCATGGACAAAGCCCCCAGTCGCACACGCGCTGGGGGCTTTGTTCCCGTTCACGGCCAGCCATCCGGGCCGGCCGCCATGCGCTGGCGCGTTCAGGCGCCGAGCAAAGCCGGTTCGCCGTTGCGACCCACGGCCGGCGCATCGGCATCGATCACTCGGCCGGTCTGCAGCTTGAACACGGCCACCGCTTCGCGCAGGCGCTGCGACTGGGTTTCCAGGGATGCCGCGGACGCCGCGGCCTGCTCGACCAGCGCCGCGTTCTGCTGCGTCACGCTGTCCATCTGCGACACGGCCTGGTTGACCTGCTGGATGCCTTGCGACTGCTCCTCGGACGCGCTGGAAATTTCGTTGATGATGTCCGTCACGCGGCGCACCGAGGTCACGATTTCCTGCATGGTGGCGCCGGCGGCTTCAACCTGGTCGGAACCGATCGATACCTTCTGCACGGAGTCGTCGATCAGGCCCTTGATTTCCTTGGCGGCGGCGGCGCTGCGCTGCGCCAGGGCGCGCACTTCGCTGGCCACGACCGCGAAGCCCTTGCCCTGCTCGCCGGCGCGCGCCGCTTCCACCGCGGCGTTCAGCGCCAGGATGTTGGTCTGGAAGGCGATGCCGTCGATCACGCCGACGATGTCGGCGATGCGGTTGGAGCTGTCGGCGATGCCGCGCATGGTGCCGACCACGTCGCCCACGGCCTGGCCGCCGCGCGTGGCCACTTCGGATGCCGCCACGGCCAGTTCCGAGGCGCTGCGCGAGCTTTCCGCGTTGTTGCGCACGGTGGACGACAGCTCATCCATGCTGGCGGCGGTTTCCTCCAGCGAGGCGGCCTGCTGTTCGGTGCGCGAAGACAGGTCGATGTTGCCCGCGGCGATTTCGCGCGCGCCGGTGTGGATCTCTTCCACGCCCAGGCGCACGGCCGACACGGTGCGCGCCAGGCTGTCCTGCATGCGCTTGACGGCGGCGTAGAGCACGCCGATTTCGTTGTTGCCGCGTTGCTCGATGCGGTTGGTCAGGTCGCCGCCGGCAATGCGGTCGAACAGGCGCCCGGCTTCATGCAGCGGACGGAACACCGCGCGGCCGAACACCGCGTACAGGCCCAGCACCAGCGCGGCCACGACGACCAGCAGGCCGACCAGGACGGCGATCGCGCCGTTGATGCGGGTGGAGGCGTCACGCGCCACGCGCTGGCCGACCTCGTCGGCATAGTCCACGTATTTCTGGATGGCGGCGGTAAAGGTCAGGCCCAGCGGCGTGACTTTTTCCAGGTTGAGGCGATTGGAATCCTGCGCGTTGCCGGCGCGGATGGCCGCAATCATGGGCACGATGGCGTCGCGGTGATAGACGTCGTAGGCCGCCAGGGCCGCGTCCAGCAGGGGCTTGCCCTGGGCCGAGGTTTCGGGGGTCTTGCGCACCAGGTCGATCAGCTCGCCGGCCTTTTTGGTATAGCCGTCCAGGCGCTGCATGCTGGCCAGGTTGTCCAGGCTCTTGCCTTCCATCAGCGCGGTCTGCGCGGCCAGCAGCACCAGGCGGGCGCGCAGCAGTTCGGTGCCGGCGCCGTTCACGGCATTGGCGCGGACCAGGTTGGTGTCCAGCAGCACTTCGATGGAATTGCGGTTGGACGTCAGCTGCTGGTGGACGGCGATGCCGGTTAGCAGGAAAAGCGCGAAGAAAACGGCTAAAGCGGTCGTCAAGACCGCGCGAATACTGAGATTCTGGAACATTGGGGTCACTCCGGGTTGCGTATAGCGGCTACCTATGCTTTACGACAGGTTGCAATGAAAAGTTAAACATCTCATTTGATTGCATGCCGCATTTCCTGCAGTGTCGCCCTTGTCCAACACAATTAACAACGATTATCATTTGCAATCTTTGGACCTGACGGAAACCCATCGTGACGGCGGCCACCCAGCCCACGGCGCAACATGCCTTGAACCTGCTCTACCGCGACCATCATGGATGGCTGGCGGGCTGGCTGCGGCGGCGGCTGGGTTGCGCCCATGACGCGGCCGACCTGTCGCACGACACGTACGAGCGGCTGCTGAACTCGGGCCGCCTGCCCGAAGCCGGCCAGGCGCGCGCCTTCCTCACCCAGATCGCCCGGGGCCTGGTGGTGGACCTGTACCGCCGCCGCGCGCTGGAAAGCGCCTATCTGGACGCCCTGGCCAGCCTGCCCGAAGCGCACATGCCTTCGGCCGAAGCGCGCGCGCTGGCGCTGGAAACGCTGATGGCGGTGGACGCCGCGCTGGACGCCCTGCCCGCCCGCGCCCGCCAGGTCTTCATCCTGTCCCGCTTCGAGGGCCGGACCTATTCCGACATCGCGCAAAGCCTGGGCGTGTCGGTGGCGCTGGTGCGCAAGCACATGCTGCGCGCCGCCCAAGCCTGCCTGGCCGCGCTGTGAGCGCCCGGCACGGGGACATCCCCGAACCGATACTGGCGCAAGGACTGGAATGGCTGGTCATCCTGTGGTCCGGCGAAGCCAGCGCCGACGAACGCGCCGCCTGGCAACGCTGGCGCGCGGCCCATCCGGACCATGAACGCGCCTGGCAGCAGGTGCAGCGGATCGACACGCGGCTGATGGACGTTTCGCCCGAGGCATCGGCCCAGGCTCTGGCCCGCTCGGGCCGGCAGGCGGGACGCCGCAAAGCCCTGCGCCTGATGGGCTGGGCGGTGCTGGGCGCCGGCGCCGCGGGCCTGGCGGCCCAACGCCTGCCTTGGCAGGCCTACGCCGCGGACTATCGCAGCGCGGCAGGCGAACGGCGCGAAATCATGCTGGCCGACGGCACCCGGCTCATACTCAACGGCGCTAGCGCCGTGGACATGGAATACACCGCCGAGGCGCGCCGGCTGGTCCTGCGGCGCGGCGAGATCTACGTGCAAACCGGCCACGGCCCGGCTGCCGCGGGCCGCCCCTTCTTCGTCGCCACCGCCTATGGCGATGTGCAGGCGCTGGGCACCCGGTTCACCGTGGAGCAGCAGCGCGACCGGATACGGGTCGGCGTCTACGAAGGCGCGGTGGAGATCCAGCCCTCGCGGGGCCACCCCCTGCGCCTGGACGCGGGCCAGTCCGCCGCGTTAACGCCGCTGGCGGCCGAGCCGATGCCGGACGCCCTGCAGCAGGCGCCGGCCTGGCTGCGCGGCCAACTGGTGGCCGAACGGCTGCGCCTGGCGGACTTCCTGGACCAGGTCGGGCGCCACCGGCGCGGCGTGATCCGCTGCGACCCGCGCGTGGCCGACCTGATCGTGTCGGGCGTGTACGCCCTGGACGACACGGACCGGATCCTGGCCTCGCTTGCAAGAGCCCTGCCGCTGCGCGTGTCGCGCTACACGGCTTACTGGGTGGTGGTGGAACCCAGATAGCCCTCTACAAAAAAAATTCGCGAAAACCGTAGCACTTTTTATTTCTCGTTCGGGATACCTGCATATCCGCAGCATTCACGTCCGCAACGAGGAACCCACTCCATGCAAGCCCGCTCCACTCCCAAGCCCGCCCGCAGCACGCTGGCGCTGGCCCTGACCGCCCTGGCGCTGGCCGCGCCCCCCGCCGCCATGGCCGCGGGACCAGGCTCCCCCTCGCCCCAGGAGCGGGCCGCCAGGAGCTACGACATTCCCGCCGGCCCATTGGACCAGGTGCTGAACGCCTACTCCCAGCAGGCGGGCGTGACCATCGCCATCGACGGCGCCCTGACCGCGGGCCGCCGCAGCCCCGGCCTGCGCGGCGCCTATGGCCTGAACGCGGGCTATGCCGCGATCCTCGCCGGCAGCGGCCTGGCCGCGCGGCAGGAAGGCGGCGGCTACGTGCTGCGTCCGCTGCCGCCCGGCGCGGCAGGCATTTCCACGCTGGAGCCGGTCACCGTGCGGGCCTCGAGCGTGGCGCCCGACAGCTACGTGGCCGAGGAAACCCGGGCCGGCACCAAGACCGACACGCCCATCCTGGAAGTCCCGCAGTCGATCTCGGTGGTGACGCGGGCGCAGATGGAAGCGCAGAACGCGCAAAGCGTGACCGAAGTGCTGCGTTACGTGCCCGGCGTGACGGTGGAAACGTATGGCGTGGATCCCAAGGGCTTCGATTGGGTCATGCTGCGCGGCTTCAACGCCCAGGCCACCAGCGACTACAAGGACGGCCTGCGCCAGGCCACGTCCGGCTACACCCTGTTCCGCAGCGAACCCTACGCGCTCGATCGCATCGAAGTGCTGCGCGGCCCCTCTTCCGTGCTGTACGGCCAGGGCGACGCGGGCGGGGTCATCAACCGCGTGAGCAAGCTGCCCTCGGCCACGCCGCACTACGAGGCCGAGCTGGAGTACGGCAGCTTCCAGCGCAAGCAGGCCGCGGTCGATCTGACCGGCCCCGCGACCGAAGACGGCACGCTGATGTACCGCATCATCGGCGTGGCGCGCGACGCCAACACGCAATTCACCTACCCCAACGGCGACCGCATTTCCGACGACCGCCTGTTCCTGGCGCCTTCGCTGACCTGGGCCCCTTCCGCCGCGACCCGCTTCACGCTGCTGACGGAGTACCTGCGCGACCGTTCCGGCGGCACCATCGGCACGGTTACGGTGAACGGCAAGCCCACCAATCTGCGCAACGGCGATCCCAATTTCAATCGCTACGACCAGGACCAGAAGAGCATCGGGTATCTGTTCGAGCATCGTTTCAACGACACGCTGCAGGTGCGGCAGAACCTGCGCTACGGGCGGGTCGATTCGATCCTGGACAACATGTTCCTGGCCGGCCTGACGCCCACCGGCATCGCCCGCACTGCCCGCCGCTACGACGAAAGCATGACCGCGCTGGCGTTGGACAACCAAGCCCAGTTCGACCTGCGCACCGGTCCGCTGGCCCATACGCTGCTGCTGGGCCTGGACTTCAACCGCAGCAGCGCGGACGTGTCGCGCACCATGGGGCCCGCCCCCAGCCTGAACCCCTTTGATCCAGTCTATGGCGTGGACGTGCCCACGCCGACCATACCGCTGGCCAACTACCTCGAGCGCACGCACCAGACCGGCCTGTATCTTCAGGATCAGGTCCGCTTCGACGAGCGCTGGGTGCTGACCCTGGGCGGCCGCTACGACTGGTACAGCCAGAAGACCGAAAACCGGATCCTGAACAACGACTCCGATCAAAGCGGCAGCCGCTTCAGCGGCCGCGCCGGCCTGAACTACGTCATGCCCAACGGCGTCGCGCCCTACGTCAGCTTCGCCCAGTCCTTCCTGCCCAATACCGGAACCTCGGCGCCGGCCAATGGCAGCTCTCCGTTCGCGCCCTCGCGCGGACGTCAATGGGAAGGCGGCATCAAGTTCCAGCCGCCCGGGTCGAATGCGCTCTACACGCTGGCGGTCTTCGACATCAAGAAGAGCAACGTACTGACCAATGACCTGCAAAACCCCGGATTCCAGGTCGCTTCGGGCGAGGTGCAATCGCGCGGCGTGGAACTGGAAGGCAAGTTCAGCCTGGGCGACGGCTGGGACTTCACCGGTTCCTATACCTATGTGCGCGCCCGCATCACGCGCGCCAACAACGGCACGGAAGGCAACCGCCCTGCCCTGGTGCCCGAGCATAGCGCGTCGGGCTGGCTGAACTACACGGTGCGCAACAGTGCGCTGGCCGGACTGAGCCTGGGCGCGGGCCTGCGCTACGTGGGCTCGACCTACGGCGACAACGCCAACACGCTGGAGATCGCCGGGCGCACGCTGGTGGACGCGGGCGTGTCCTATGCGGTGGACAAGCACCTGACGCTGTCGGTCAACGCCACCAATCTGTTCGACAAGGAATACCTGGCGACCTGCTCCGACCTGAGCGATTGCTATCCGGGCAGCCGCCGCAGCGTCATCGGCCGGGCGAAGTACCAGTTCTGAGCGCCACAATGAAAACGCCCCGCCAAGTAGCGGGGCGTTTCGCGCAAGCGCCGGGAAGCAAGCCCCGGCGCCAGCGTTTGGCTTACTTCAGCCAGACGCGCGCGTTGCGGAAGATGCGCATCCAGGGGCTGAACGCGCCGCCGGCATCCGCCTTGCCCCACTTCTCGGGCGCCCAGGACATCATGACGTTGCGCGTCACGCGTTCCGGGTGCGGCATCATGACCGTGAAGCGGCCGTCGGCGGTGGTGACCGAGGTCAGGCCGCCCGGGCTGCCGTTCGGGTTGAACGGATAGGCTTCCGTGGCCTGGCCGCGGTTGTCGATGTAGCGCGCGGCGGCCAGCAGGCGGCTGGCTTCGCCCTGCTGCGAGAAGTCCGCATAGCCTTCGCCGTGCGCCACGGCCACCGGAATGCGCGCGCCTTCCATGCCGGCGAAGAAGATCGACGGCGACTTGGCCACTTCGATCATCGCCAGGCGGGCTTCGTATTTTTCCGACAGGTTGCGCGTGAAGCGCGGCCAGAATTCTGCGCCCGGAATCATCGGCGCCAGCGCGGCCATCATCTGGCAGCCGTTGCACACGCCCAGCGCGAAGGTATCGGGACGCGCGAAGTAGGCGGCGAACTGATCCGACAGCTTGCTGTTGAAGCGGATGGTGCGCGCCCAGCCTTCGCCAGCGCCCAGCACGTCGCCGTAGCTGAAGCCGCCCACGGCCACCAGGCCTTGCACCTGCGCAAGATCCACACGGCCGGACAACAGGTCGGTCATGTGCACGTCGATGGCTTCAAAGCCGGCGGTGTCGAAGGCCCAGCCCATTTCCACCTGGCTGTTGCAGCCCTGCTCGCGCAGGATCGCGACGCGCGGACGCTTGCCGGTGTTGATGAAGGGCGCGGCCACGTCTTCCTGGGGGTCGAAGTCCACGTTGGGGCTCATGCCCGGATCCGTGACGTCGTTCCAGACGTCGAGCTCGGCCTGGGCGCAGGCCGGGTTATCGCGGCGCGACATGATGCGGTAGGACACTTCGCTCCAGGCGCGGCCGAGTTCGGCGCGCGGCTGGCCCCAGACCTTCTTGCCGTCGCGGTAGAACTCGACTTCGTCGGCGCCATTCAGGCCGCCGATCACATGCGAATGCGCCGACAGGCCCGCGCCGCGCAGCACCTGCATGACGGCGTCGCGCTGGGCGGCCGGCACCTGGATGACGGCGCCAGCTTCTTCGGAGAACAACGCCTTGAGCGTCAGTTCCTCGCGCTGCACCGCCACCTGCTCGGGACGGATCTTGTAATCGCCCCAATCCGCCGATTGCGGATCGAAGGTCAGCATGTCCAGGTTGACCGAGATGCCGGTGCGGCCGGCGAAGGCCATTTCGGTCAGGGTCGCGAACAGGCCGCCGTCGGAACGGTCGTGGTAGGCCAGGATGGTGCCGGCTTCGGCCAGGGTGCGGATCGTGACGAAGAACGCGCGCAGGTCTTGCGGCGCGTCGATGTCCGGCACGGTTTCGCCGACCTGGTTGTAGGCCTGCGCCAGGATCGAGCCGCCCATGCGATGGCGGCCGCGGCCCAGGTCGATCAGGATCAGCACGCTGTCGCCGGCGTCGGTGCGCAGCTGCGGGGTCAGGCTGGCGCGCACGTCCGCCACGGGCGCGAAGGCCGTGACGATCAGCGACACCGGCGCCACCACCTGGCGCTGTTCGCCGTCCTGTTCCCAGGACGTCTTCATGGACAGGGAATCCTTGCCCACCGGGATCGACAGGCCGGTGGCCTGGCACAGTTCGCTGACGGCGGACACGGTGTCGTACAGCGCGGCGTCCTGGCCGGCCACGCCGCAGGCGGCCATCCAGTTGGCCGACAGCTTGATGTCTTCCAGCCGCGCCACGTCGGCCGCAGCCAGGTTGGTCAGGGCCTCGGCCACGGCCATGCGGCCGGAGGCCGGCGCGTCCAGCATGGCGATCGGGGTGCGTTCGCCCATGGACATGGCTTCGCCGCGGAAGCCTTCGTAGTCGGCCAGGGTCACGGCGCAGTCAGCCACCGGCACCTGCCACGGACCGACCATCTGGTCGCGGCTGGACAGCCCGCCCACGGTGCGGTCGCCGATGGTGATGAGGAAGGACTTGTTGGCCACCGTGGGGTGGCGCAGCACGCGGTAGGCGGCTTCGGTCAGGTCGATGCCGGCCAGGTCCAGCGGCGCGGACACGCCGGGCAGGCGCGTGACGTCGCGGGTCATGCGCGGCGGCTTGCCCAGGATGACGTCGATCGGCACATCCACCGGACGCACTTCGGCTTCGCCCTGCGGACGGATGGTGTCCAGGCCCGGCAGGCCCTCGCCGTCCACCACGCGCAGCTGGCGCTCTTCGGTGGCCACGCCCACCACCGCGTAGGGGCAGCGTTCGCGGCGGGCGATGGCGTCAAAGCGTTCCAGGTCCTTGGGCAGGATCGACAGGACGTAGCGTTCCTGGGATTCGTTGCTCCAGATTTCGGCGGGCGACAGGCCCGATTCTTCCAGCGGCACGCGCTTGAGGTCGAAGATGGCGCCGCGGCCGGCGTCGTTCACCAGTTCCGGGAACGCATTGGACAGGCCGCCCGCGCCCACGTCGTGGATCGCGATGATGGGGTTGTTCTCTGCCTGCTGCCAGCAGCGGTCGATGACCTCCTGGGCGCGGCGCTCGATTTCAGGGTTGCCGCGCTGGACGGAATCGAAGTCCAGTTCGGCCGAGTTGCTGCCCATGCTGATGCTGGAGGCGGCGCCGCCGCCCATGCCGATGCGGAAGCCCGGGCCGCCCAGCTGGATCAGCAACGCGCCCGGAGGAATCACGTCCTTGTGCGTCAGGCCGGCATCGATGCTGCCCAGGCCGCCCGCGATCATGATGGGCTTGTGGTAGCCCCAGCGCGTGCCGCCGGCGGTCTGTTCGAACGAACGGAAATAGCCCAGCAGGTTGGGACGGCCGAATTCGTTATTGAACGCCGCGCCGCCAATGGGGCCGTCGATCATGATGGACAGCGGCGAGGCGATGCGCTCCGGCAGGCCGTGATGGTCGGCTTCCCAGGGCTGCAAGGCATCGTCAAAGCGCAGGTGCGACACGGTGAAGCCGGTCAGGCCGGCCTTGGGCTTGGAGCCGCGGCCGGTCGCGCCTTCGTCGCGGATCTCGCCGCCGTTGCCGGTCGAGGCGCCGGGGAACGGCGCGATCGCGGTCGGGTGGTTGTGGGTTTCCACCTTCATCAGCGTGTGCACGGTGGTGTTGCGGCGGATGTACTTGGCGCCTTCGACGCCCTCGCCCGTCACGCCCGGCACGCCGGCCTGGAAGCGCTGCGCGGGGCCGCCTTCCATGATGGCGGCGTTGTCCGAATAGGCGACCACGGTGCCCTCGGGCTGCGCCTTGTGGGTGGCGCGGATCATGCCGAACAGCGTGTTGGGCTGTTCCTGGCCGTCGATCACCCACTGGGCGTTGAAGATCTTGTGGCGGCAGTGTTCGCTGTTGGCCTGGGCGAACATCATCAGTTCCACGTCGGTGGGATCGCGGCCCAGGTCGCTGAAGGACTTGGCCAGGTACTCGATTTCATCGTCCGACAGCGCCAGGCCCAGCGAGACGTTGGCCTCGGCCAGGGCTTCGGCGCCGCGCGCCTGCACGTCGACCGTGCGCATGGGCTTGCCGGCCAGCGGCTGGAACAGCGCCTGGCCGTCGAAGCTGGCGTCCACCACGGTTTCGGTCATGCGGTCGTGCAGGCAGTCGGCCGCGCGCGCCAGCATGGCGTCGTCGAAGGACTTGGTACCCAGCAGGCCGCGCTCGGGGGTGATCACGTAGCGCACGCCGCGCTCGATGCGGTGCACGGACGCCAGGCCACAGTTGTGGGCGATGTCGGTGGCCTTGCTGGCCCAGGGCGAAATCGTGCCCAGGCGCGGGATCACCAGCAGGGACAGGCTCTTGGCCGGCGCGTCGCCGGTGGCGGGGGTGCCGTAGTCCAGCAATTGGGTCAGGTGTTGCTGCTGTTCGGCCGTCAGGGCCGCGTCGGTGCTGACGAAGTGCTCGTAGCGGGCGGATATGTCGGCCACCGGCAGGCCGGCTTCCTTCAATTGCGCCAGGAGGCGATCGCGACGGAAGGAGGACAGGACGGAGGAACCAGGCAGATGCTGAACTAGGGACACGATGCGGGCGCCGTATAAAGAGAAGGAGAGCAAAACGTGATTTTACCCGTTTAGGGGGTTTTCCCGGAGAGCTTGTTCCACCGACCTCGGATGGCCCGATTTCGACCACTGTTACAAAAGAATTCCAGGCATCCCGCGATTTGATGGTGCAGAGCAATATCGACGACAAATTCCCGCCATTGCGAACCTTTCCCAACACCAGCCGCGCCGCAAGCCCAGCGCTTATGCGGCGGCGCAACATGTTGCGCTTATCCCGCACCGCGGGAAAACACGAACTTCCGGCCCCACGGCGCAACGGTAGGATGCAGCGACCCCCATTAATGCATGGCGCCTACCCGCGCGCTGGCCGCTGCCTCACATGTCCCGCCCCGAAGCCCCCGCCGAGCCTGTCGAACCGATCATTCCCACCGAATCAGATCCCGCAGTCAAAGTGCCGCTGGCCATCGAGGACTGGCTGGCCGTGATCCTGCTGGCGACCCTGGCCATCATTACCTTCCTGAATGTGCTGGTGCGCTACTTCACCGACCAGTCCTTTGCCTGGACGGAAGAGATCTCGGTGTTCCTGCTGATCGTGCTGACCATGGCCGGCGGCAGCGTGGCTTTCGTGCGCAACCACCACATCCGCATCGAGATCCTGGCGGACTCGGGTTCGCCGCGCCGCCAGCGCATCATGGCGCTGATCTCCAACAGCTGCGTGCTGGCCTTCTTCCTGCTGCTGACCGTGCTGTCGGTGAAGCTGGTTTCCGACGAGTACATCTACGAAGAGACCTCGCCCGCCATCGGCGTGCCGACCTGGTGGTATTCGATCTGGCTGCCCGTGATGGCCGCGGCGATCTCGCTGCGCACCATCGGCACGCTGCGCCGCATCGCCAAGAGCGGCCGCGCCGCCGGGCAGGATCAGCAATGATCGCCGCCATCCTCTTCACCGTCTTCATCGTCCTGATGCTGATCGGCGTGCCGGTCGGCGTGGCCCTGGGCCTGGGCGGAACCGTGGCCATCGTGCTGTCCAACCTGGACACGCCCTGGTATGGCCTGCTGACCGTGCCGCAAAACTTCTACGCCGGCCTGGCCAAATATCCGCTGCTGGCCATCCCCATGTTCGTGCTGGTGGGCTCGATCTTCGACCGCTCCGGCGTGGCCAAGCGGCTGGTGGATTTCGCCATCGCCATCGTCGGCCGCGGCCCCGGCATGCTGCCGCTGGTATCGATCGCCGTGGCCATGTTCCTGGGCGGCATCTCCGGCTCCGGCCCGGCCTGCGCCGCCGCGGTGGGCGCGGTGATGATCACCGCCATGTCGCGCGCCGGTTATCCGGGCTCGTTCTCCGCTGCCGTGGTCGCGGCCGGCGCCGCCACGGACATCCTGATCCCGCCCTCGGTGGCCTTCATCATCTACTCGGTGCTGGTGCCTGGCGCATCGGTGCCGGCGCTGTTCGCCGCCGGCATGATCCCCGGCATTCTGGCAGGCTTCGCGCTCATCATTCCGGCGGTCTGGCTGTCGCGCAAGTACAAGATGGGCGCGCTGGAAGCCCACCTGCCCCGCCCGCCTTTCTGGGCCAGCCTGCGCGAAGCCTCATGGGGCCTGGCCGCGCCGGTGCTGATCCTGGGCGGCATGCGCATGGGCTGGTTCACGCCTACCGAAGCGGCCGTGGTCGCGGTGTTCTACGGCCTGTTCGTGGGCATGTTCATCCACCGCACCATCAAGCTGCGCGACCTGTACACCATCCTGCGCGAAGCCGCCGAGCTGTCCGCCGTCATCATGCTGGTGGTCACGCTGGCCGGCATCTTCGCCTGGGCGCTTTCCACCCTGAGCGTGATCGATCCCATCACCCACGCCATCGTCAACTCCGGATTGGGCGAATGGGGTGTGCTGGCGCTGCTGATCCTGCTGCTGATGACGGTAGGCATGTTCCTGGACGGCATCTCCATCTTCCTGATCTTCGTGCCGCTGCTCATGCCCATCGCCAACGCCTATGGCTGGGATCCGGTGTGGTTCGGCGTGATCCTGACCTTGAAGGTCGCCCTGGGCCAGTTCACCCCGCCGCTGGCCGTGAACCTGATGGTGTCGTGCCGCATCGCGCGCGTGCCGATGGAGTCGACGGTGCGCTGGGTGGTGTGGCTGCTGGGCGCGATGTTCCTGGTGCTGGTCGCGGTGCTGGTGTTCCCGCAGCTGGCGCTGTGGCTGCCCAAGAAGCTGGGTTATTGAAAGGGCCAAACGGGACGCCCCCAAGGGGCGACCCCAAGGCCGGCGGTACCGGTATTCACTACAACAACAGACACGCAAAGAGAGGAGACGCAACATGAAATTCCGCAACCTGATCGGAGCGGCCCTGTGCGCGGCGGCCGTCGTCGGCATGGCGCCTGCGCATGCGCAGAACTACAAGCCCGAATACAAGCTCTCCATCGTGGTCGGCACCACCTTCCCGTGGGGCCAGGGCGCTGAAATCTGGTCGAACCTGGTGCGCGAGCGCACGCAGGGCCGCATCAACATCAAGGTCTATCCCGGCACCTCGCTGGTCCAGGGCGACCAGACGCGCGAATTCACCGCCATCCGCCAGGGCGTGATCGACATGGCCGTGGGCTCCACCATCAACTGGTCGCCGCAGGTCAAGCAGCTGAACCTGTTCTCCCTGCCCTTCCTGATGCCCGACTACGCCGCCATCGATGCGCTGGTGCAGGGCGACGTGGGCAAGGAAATGTTCAAGCTCATCGAGAAGGCCGGCGTGGTGCCGCTGGCCTGGGGCGAGAACGGCTATCGCCAGCTGAGCAACTCCAAGCACGAGATCAAGAAGCCCGAGGACATGAAGGGCCTGAAGCTGCGCGTGGTGGGCTCGCCGCTGTACATCGACACCTTCACCGCGCTGGGCGCCAACCCCACGCAGATGAGCTGGGCCGATGCCCAGCCGGCGCTGGCCAGCGGCGCGGTGGACGGCCAGGAAAATCCCCTGTCGATCTACACCGGCTCCAAGCTCTACACCGTGGGCCAGAAATACCTGACGCTGTGGAACTACGTGGCCGATCCGCTGATCTTCGTGGTCAACCGCGAGGTCTGGAATTCCTGGTCCGAAAAGGACCGCGACATCGTGCGCCAGGCCGCGCTGGACGCCGGCAAGCAGCAGATCGTGATCGCGCGCAAGGGCGTGACGCCTGAAGACCCGTCGCTGCTGAAGGAGATCGCGGGCCACGGCGTGACCGTGACCTCGCTGTCGCAGGCGGACCACGAGGCCTTCGTCAAGGTGACCAAGCCCGTCTATGACAAGTGGAAGAAGCAGATCGGCGAAGACCTGGTGAACCTGGCTGAAAAGTCGATCGCCAATCGCAAGAAGTAGGCCGCAAAGAACAAGCAGCAAGCCCCAGGGGAACGGCGGCGCAAGCCGCCAACCGAGGCAGGGACGTCAGATCCCGCCCACCAACGGGCGCCGGCCACAAGCTGGCGCCCGTTTTCTTTTATGCGGGATAGCTGACTTCCAGGATGTCCAGCTCTTCGATCCCGCCGGGCGTGCGCAGCACCACGGTGTCGCCTTCCTTGGCCTTGATCAGCGCGCGCGCCACCGGCGAAATCCAGCTGATCTTGCCCGCCAGCGGCTCGGCCTCGTCGACACCGACGATGGTCACGTTGTGTTCCTCGCCGGCCTTGTCGGAATACAGCACCGTGGCACCGAAGAAGACCTGGTCGCGGTTGGGCTGCGCGGCCGGATCGACCACTTCGGCGATATCCAGCCGCTTGGTCAAGAAGCGCATGCGGCGGTCGATTTCGCGCAGGCGCTTCTTGCCGTACAGATAGTCGCCGTTCTCGGAACGGTCGCCGTTGGACGCGGCCCACGACACCACCTGCACCACGGAAGGACGCTCCACGTTCATCAGGTGCGTGAGTTCGCCGCGCAGGCGCTCATAGCCGCCGGGCGTCATGTAGTTCTTGGTGCCGGCAGGCAGGGCCTGGGCTTGCGGCAGATCGTCGTCGTCCTCGTTGTCCGACTCTTTGACAAAGGCTTTGTTCATGGCGGTTGCGCCGTCTCGGCGCGGTCACAGTCGATAGCTTGAAGGGCAAGGCGGCCCGGCCGCCGCCCGCGTCAGAACCAGTCGTGCCAGACCGGTTTAAGGTCGGGCGGCAAGGCCGGCAAGCGGCCCAGGTCCACCCGGCTTTCCTTCGGACTATGGAAGTCCGAACCGCGCGACGCCAGGAATCCATAGCGGCGCGCCACATCCGCATAATAGCGGGCCTCTTCCGGGGTATGGCTGCCGGTGTTGACCTCGATGCCCAGGCCGCCCAGCTGCAGGAATTCGTCGAACAGCGCGGCAAACTGCAGCGGCGTGTACTTGTAGCGGCCGGGATGCGCGATGACGGCGATGCCGCCCGCGCCGCGGATCCAGCCCACGGCTTCCGCCAGCGTGGCCCACTGCATGGGCACGTGGCCCGGGCGGTCATCGCCCAAATGCTTGGTGAACACGGTCTGCACGTCGGGGCAATAACCGGCTTCGACCAGATAGCGCGCAAAGTGCGTGCGGCTGATGAGTTCGGGGTTGCCTGCGAACGGCAGCGCGCCTTCATAGGCGCCGGGCATGCCCATTTCCGCCAGGCGTTCGCCGATGCGCTTGGCGCGTTCGGCGCGGCCGGAGCGGGTCTTGCGCAGGCCTTCGATCAGGGCAGCGTTCTCGGGGTCGAAGCGCAGGCCCACGATATGCACGGTCACGCCCGCCCAGGTCACGGAGATCTCGACGCCGGTGGCGAAGTCCATGTCCAGCTCGCGCGCCGCGCGGGCCGCTTCGGCCACGCCGCCGATTTCGTCGTGGTCGGTCAAGGCCCATACGTCCACGCCGTTGGCATGCGCGCGCTGCGCCACGTCGCGCGGCGCGAGCGAGCCGTCCGAGACGGTGGAATGGCAATGCAGATCGATGTTCAGTGTGCGCGCGTTCATCCAGCTATTGTAGAGAAGGCCCGGCAGCGTGGATAGCGCCGAGCCGTCCCCTGTTTACGGCGCGGTCAGGACAGCAGAAAGGACGCGACCGGATCCACCTGCTCGTCCGCGATCAAGGTGGGCGCATGGCCCACGCCGGCCACTTCATGGGCCTGTGCGCGCGGATTGCGCTTGAGCATTTCCTCGACGGTGGCGCGCGTCAGCAAGTCGGATTCCGCGCCGCGCACGATCAGCACGGGGCACGGCAGGGAATCATACGAACGCCACAGGATCTGTTCGCCGGCCGCCAGTTCCTCTGGGGTCTGCGCGGCCAGGGCCTGCGACAGCGCCAGGTCGTAATGCTTGACCCACTTATCGCCCTGCCGGGGATACAGATAGCGCGCCAAGTCCGCCCACTGCGCGTCGGTATGCGGGCCGAACGTGGTGGAGTTGGCGCGCATGGTGGCCACGGCCTCTTCGAAGCTTGCGAACTCGCCGGGTTCGCCCACGTACTGGCCGATGCGCGCCAGGGCGCCCGTCTCCAGGCGCGGCCCGACGTCATTGAGCACCAGCTTGTCGAGATGGAAGCCTTGCTCGGGCGGCAGCATGCCCGCGTGCGGACGCATGGCCAGCATGGCGCGCGCGAACACGGCCGCGCCCGACAGCGCCAGGCCGATCAGGCCGCCCATCGACGTCCCCACCCAGGCCAGCCGCGCCGGCTTCAGGCGCGCAAGCAGGGTCACCATGTCCGAGACGTACTGCGGCACCGTGTAAAACGCGGGATTGGCCAGCCAGTCGGAGCGGCCACGTCCCACCACGTCCGGGCAGACCACGCGATAACGCCCCGCCAGCCTCCGCGCCAGCGTATCGAAGTCCCGCCCGCTGCGGGTCAGGCCGTGCACGCAGACCAGCACCTGGTCGTTGGCCGGGTCGCCCCATTCCCAGTAGGCCATGCGGTGCAGTCCCGCCGGGCTGGCGCATGTGACGAAATTCAAACGGGGTTCCAGGCTGGCGTCCACCATCGATACACTCCACAAGTCGTTGCGCGCCATGGCGAAGGCGCGCCAGGCCGGTATCTTATAGGACGGCGGGCTGCGCCGCCGCAACACCCCGGCCGTGGGGTTCTGGACTATCGGCCCGGTCGTCGCTACGATCCTGGCATCCGGATCGCACCGCCGCCGCGGAATTGCCATTGCCTATCGAGGCGATCCAATCATTAAATTGGAGTTGCGGACCTGTTAGGATCAGAGTCGGAAGTTTCAAGCATTGCCAGATCAGTCATCCCAAAATTGATATGGAGTCCGTATGCAGCAGAGCAGTCCTTCCTCGCCGCTGGCCGCCACCGGCCATCAATCCGCCAGTTCCCCTCCCCCCGAACCTCCCAAAGTGCTCCAGGACATCCTGGCCCGGGCCGACGTCCGCATCAACGGCAACCGCCCCTGGGACATCCAGGTTCATGACAAGCATATGTACGACCGCGTCTTCGCCAGCTGGTCGCTGGGCCTGGGCGAATCCTACATGGACGGCGAATGGGACTGCGACCAGCTCGACGAACTGTTCACCCGCCTGCTGCGCGCGGACATGGGGTCGGCGGCGCTGGGCCTGGCGCGCGTCAAGCTGATCGCCGAACACCTGCGCCACAAGCTGTTCAACCTGCAGTCCAAGCACCGCGCGTTCGAGGTCGGCGAACAGCACTACGATGCGGGCAACGATGTGTTCGAGGCCATGCTGGACAGCCGCATGATCTATTCCTGCGCCTACTGGGAAAACGCCCAGACGCTGGAAGAGGCGCAGCTGGCCAAGCTGGAGATGATATGCCGCAAGCTGCAGCTGCGCGAAGGCGAAACGCTGCTGGATATCGGCTGCGGCTGGGGCGGGCTGGCGCGCTTCGCCGCCGAACGCTACGGCGTCAAGGTCACGGGCGTGACCGTGTCCAAGGAGCAGTTGGCGCTGGCGCAGGAACGGGTCAAGGGCCTGCCGGTGCAACTGCTGCTGCAGGACTACCGCGACCTGCAGGGCAGCTTCGACAAGGTGGTGTCGGTGGGCATGTTCGAGCACGTCGGCCCCAAGAACTACGACACCTACTTCAGCAACGTGCAGCGCCTGATGGCACCGGACGGCGTGTTCCTGCTGCACACCATCGGCATCGCCGCCACCAGCCAGAGCACCGACCCCTGGATCGACCGCTACGTGTTTCCCAACGGCAAGCTGCCATCGGCCCGGGAGATCGCCACCGCCGTGGAAAGCCGCTTCATCATTGAAGACTGGCATAACTTCGGCGCGGATTACGACCGCACCCTGATGGCCTGGTGGGACAACTTCGAGCGCGCCTGGCCCGGCCTGGAATCGCGTTATGGCAACCGCTTCTACCGCATGTGGAAGTACTACCTGATGTGCTGCGCGGGCTTCTTCCGCTCGCGTGAGGGCCAGCTCTGGCAAGTGATGCTGACCCACCCGCAACGCCAGGAGATGTACCGCTCGCTGCGCTGAAGGCAGTGACGTCATCGCCAGCAAGCCGCCCCAAGAGGGCGGCTTTCTTTTCTGCGGCGCCCGGCGTCGTTTCAGCGGGCCGCGGCATCCTCGCGGATCATGTCGGCAGCCCGCTCCGCGATCATGATGGTCGGCGAATTGGTGTTGCCCGACGTGATCAAAGGCATCACCGAGGCATCCGCGACGCGCAGGCCTTCCAGGCCGTGGACGCGCAGCCGCGCGTCCACCACCGCCCCGCCGTCCGCGTCGCGTCCCATGGCGCAGGTCCCCACCGGATGGAAGATGGTGGTGCCGATCTTGCCGGCTGCTTCCCGCAGCTCGGCGTCCGTCTGGAACGCGGGTCCCGGCAGCCATTCCTGCGGCTGGTAGCGCTGCAAGGCCGGCGCCGCCGCGATCCGCCGCACCAGGCGGATCGAGTCCGCCGCCACGCGCAGGTCTTCGTCGGTGCTCAGATACCTGGGCGTGATGGCGGGCGCGCCCTGCGGCCCCTGCGCATGCACGCTGCCGCGCGAGGTCGGCCGCAGATTGCACACGCTGGCGGTGAAGGCGTCAAAACCATGCAGCGGCTCGCCAAAGGCGCCCAGCGACAGCGGCTGCACGTGGAATTCGACGTTGGCGCGCGCCTGGCCCGGATCCGACTTGGCGAACGCGCCCAGCTGCGACGGCGCCATGCTCATCGGGCCGCTGCGTTTGAGCAGATACTCCAGGCCGATGCCGGCCTTGCCCAACCAGGTGGAGGCGATGCGGTTCAGCGTCTTCACGCCCTGCACCTGGATGATGACGCGCAGTTGCAGGTGGTCCTGCAGGTTCTCGCCCACGCCCGGCAGGGCATGATGCAAGGCGATGCCGCTTTCGCGCAGGCGCGCGGGCTCGCCCACGCCGGAGAGTTCCAGCAGATGCGGCGTATTGACCGCGCCTGCCGCCAGCACCACTTCGCGGCGCGCGCGCAAGGTCGCGCTCTGGCCGTTGCGGCGCAGTTGCACGCCGACGCAGCGCTTGCCCTCGAATACCAGTTGCTCGGCATGGGCGCCGGTCATCACGCGCAGGTTCGGGCGCTTTTGCACCGGCCGCAGGAATGCCTTGGAGGTATTCCAGCGCCAGCCGCCGCGCTGGTTCACTTCGAAATAGCCGCAGCCGAAATTGTCGCCGCGGTTGAAGTCCTGCACGCGCGGAATGCCCTCCTGCTCGGCCGCGCCGGCGAAAGCTTCCAGGATGTCCCAGCGCAGGCGCTGCGATTCCACGCGCCACTCGCCGCCTGCGCCATGGAACTCGTCCGCGCCGCGGTGATAGTCCTCGCTGCGCTTGAACACCGGCAGCACCTGGTCCCAGCCCCAGGCGGGATCGCCGGACAGTTCGGCCCAGTCGTCGTAGTCCTGGCGCTGGCCGCGCATGTAGATCATGCCGTTGATCGATGAACTGCCGCCCAGCACGCGGCCGCGCGGATAGATCAGGGAACGGCCGCCCAGACCGGCTTCCGCCTCGGTGCGGTACATCCAGTCCGTCCTGGGGTTGCCGATGCAATGCAGGTAGCCGACCGGGATATGGATCCAGTGGTAGTTGTCGTTCCCGCCCGCCTCCAGCAGCAGCACCTGCACGGCGGGGTCGCGGCTCAGGCGGTTGGCCAGCACGCAGCCGGCCGAGCCCGCACCGACGATGATGTAGTCGTATGTCTCCATAAGCTCTTCTTATCTTCTTGCCGGGGCGGTACGCCTACGGACTGGGTGAGCCGACCCGGCTCTGGTGACCTTGCACGCGCCGGGCATCTACCGTGACTCTCGCGCAGCCGGGCGGAACTGTCCAATGAATTGTTGAAAAACGGTTTATAAGCAACTTAAATAATGCTCAGCCCCTTTTGCTGGCCGCCTACTCCGGGAACCGCCCCATGGACCTGAAGCACATCCGCACTTTTGCCGCCGTGGCCCGCGAGGGCAACCTGACGCGCGCGGCCGAACATCTGCACCTGACCCAGCCCGCGCTCAGCCTGCAGTTGAAGAACTTCCAGGAAGCGCTGGACCTGACTTTGTTCTCGCGCACGGCGCAGGGCCTGGCGCCCAATGCCGACGGCCGCGCGCTGCTGCCCTCGGCGCAGCGCATCCTGGACGCCCTCGACGACTTCCAGCGCGCCCTGGGCGCCTTGCGCGACACCGTCCAGGGCGATCTGCGCATCGGCACCATCCTCGATCCCGAATTCCTGCGCCTGGGCGCCACGCTGCAATACCTGGTGGAGCACTACCCCAAGATCCGCCCCACCCTGCGCCACGGCATGTCCGGATCGGTGGCGAAACAGGTGCGGGCGGGCGAGCTGGACGTGGGTTTTTCCCTCGGGCCGCAAGGGCGCGACGCGGCTCCCGCCGGGCTCGAGGCGCTGCCGCTCGCCTCCTTCGCCTATTTCGTCGTCGCCCCCAAGGGCTGGGGCGCGCAGGTGGCCGGCCGCGACTGGGCCGCGATCGCCGCCCTGCCCTGGATCTGGACGCCGCCGGATTCGGTGCACCACAGGCTGCTGTCGGATAAGTTCGACGCGCTGGGCGTCGCGCCCAACGCCGTGGCCGAAGTGGACCAGGAAGCCTCGATGCTGGACCTGGTGCGTTCGGGCGTGGGCCTGTCGCTGGCGCGCGACTCGATCGCGCTGCGCGAGTCCCAGGCCAGCGGGCTGGTGCTGGTCAAGGGGCTGGCGATCCAGGCCGAACTCGCCTTCATCACCCAGGCCTCCCGCCGCGACGATCCCCTGGTCGCCGCGGCCTTCGCCGCCGTCCAGGCGGCGTTTGCCTAGGTCCATCCGCTGCGCCAAACGGGTGCAGCGACGCACGGCAATATGCACCGCCTTGACGCACGCCGCCTGCAGCTGCGCGGCGCGCGACACGCGCGCCAAAAGCCATCCTGGGTCCGCTTCCCCTATGAAGATCCGCGCGCGCCGATGGTCATCGGCATCCCTGGCACAGACTTTGCTTGATGGTTCATGCGCGGGCCGCAAGGCTGGCGAGACAACTTGAGCAGCAACGGCAATGGCGCCCCGACCGCAAGGTCCAGGGCGCCTTTGCGTTTTCTGAAACCCGAATACCCAAGCCCGGGGACATCCCATGAAAGTAGCGGCCGCATCCGATTCTCTGCAGACCCTCGTCGTCATCGGCAACGGCATGGTGGGTCACCATTGCGTCGAGCAACTCATCGCCGGCGGCGCGCTTGCGCGCTACCGCATCCACGTCTACGGCGAGGAAAGCCGCCGCGCCTACGACCGCGTGCACCTGTCCGAATACCTGAACGGGCGCGACGCGGAATCGATGGCGCTGGGCGATGCCGCGCTGTATGAACACGAAGGCGTGACCCTGCACCTGGGCACACCCGTGCTGGAGATAGACCGCCGCCAGCGCGAAATCGTGACCGCCAGCGGCCGCAGCGCCTACGACAAGCTGATACTTGCCACGGGCTCCTATCCCTTCGTGCCGCCGATCACGGGCGCGGAAGGCGCATCGCGCCTGGTGTACCGCACGCTCGACGACCTGGACCTGATCCGCGAGGCCGCCCGCGGCGCGCGCCGCGGCGTGGTGGTGGGCGGCGGCCTGCTGGGGCTGGAAGCCGCCCATGCGCTGAAGTCGCTGAACCTGGAGGCCCACGTGGTCGAGTTCGCGCCGCGCCTGATGCCGGTGCAGCTGGACGAGCAAGGCGGCGCGGCGCTCAAGGCGCGGATCGAGGCGCTGGGCGTGGGCGTGCACCTGTCGCGCGCCACCCAGGACATCAAACCCGGCACGCAGTACCGCTACCGCATGCGCTTTGCCGAAGGCGCCCCGCTGGAAACCGACCTGATCGTGTTTTCGGCCGGCATCCGGCCGCAGGTGGCGCTGGCGCGCAAGGCCGGGCTGACGCTGGCCGAGCGCGGCGGCGTGGCCATCGACGACCAATGCCGCAGCAGCGATGAACACATCTACGCCATCGGCGAATGCGCGGCCTGGAACGGCAGCGTGTTCGGGCTGGTGGCGCCTGGTTATCAGATGGCGCGCACGGTGGCGGCGGCGCTTTGCGGCAACGCCGATCAGGCCTTCAGCGGCGCCGACATGTCCACCAAGCTCAAGCTGCTGGGCGTGGACGTGGGTTCGATCGGAGACGCCCACGGCGCCACGCCCGGCGCGCGCAGCTACCGCTACATCGACGAGGCCGGCGCCGGCTACCGCCGCCTGGTGGTGTCGGCCGACGGCAAGCGCGTGCTGGGCGCGGTGCTGGTGGGCGACAACAGCTACTACGACACGCTGCTGCAATACGTGCAGAACGGCATCGCGCCGCCCGCGGACCCGGCCAGCCTGATCCTGCCGCAGGGCCAGGGTGCGCCGCTCCTGGGCGTGGATGCGCTGCCCGCCGCCGCCGCCATCTGTTCCTGCCATAACGTGAGCAAGGGCGCGGTCTGCGCCGCGATCGACGGCGGCTGCGCGGACCTGGCCGCGGTCAAGAGCTGCACCAAGGCCGCGTCCGGCTGCGGCGGCTGCGCCAGCCTGCTCAAGCAGGTGGTCGAGCACGAACTGGCCAGCCGCGGCGTGGCCGTGGACAAGAGCCTTTGCGAACACTTCCCTCACACCCGCCAGGAGCTGTACGCCATCGTGCGCGTCAACGGCATCGAATCCTTCGACGAGCTCCTGGCCAGCCACGGGCGCGGCCAGCAGGGCTGCGACATCTGCAAACCCGCGGTGGGCTCCATCCTGGCCTCCTGCTGGAACCGCCCGATCCAGGATCCCCACCTGGTGCCTCTGCAGGACACCAACGACACCTTCATGGCCAACATGCAGAAGAACGGCACCTACTCGGTCGTGCCGCGCATCCCCGCGGGCGAGATCACGCCCGACGGCCTGATCGCCATCGGCGCGGTCGCCAAGAAGTACCAGCTGTACACCAAGATCACCGGCGGCCAGCGCATCGACCTGTTCGGCGCGCAGCTGCATGAACTGCCGGACATCTGGGCGGAATTGATCGCCGCCGGGTTCGAGACCGGCCATGCCTACGGCAAATCCACTCGCACCGTGAAGTCCTGCGTCGGCAGCACCTGGTGCCGCTACGGCGTGCAGGACAGCGTCAAGATGGCGCTGGACATCGAGCACCGCTACAAGGGCCTGCGCTCGCCGCACAAGCTGAAGTTCGCCGTGTCCGGCTGCACCCGCGAATGCGCCGAGGCGCAAAGCAAGGACATCGGCGTCATCGCCACCGAAAACGGCTGGAACCTCTACGTCTGCGGCAATGGCGGCATGCGCCCGCGCCACGCGGAACTGTTCGCCACCGACCTGGACGACGCCGCCCTCATCCGCACCATAGACCGCCTCTTGATGTTCTACATCCGCACCGCCGACAAGCTGCAGCGCACTTCGGTGTGGCGCGAATCGCTCGAGGGCGGCCTGGACTATCTGAAGCAGGTGGTGCTGGAGGACAGCCTGGGCCTGTGCGCCGAGCTGGAAGCACAGATGCAGCTGGTGGTCGATCGCTACGAATGCGAATGGGCCAACGCGCTGAACGATCCGGAAAAGCTCAAGCGCTTCCGCACCTTCGTCAACGACGCCAGCGCCGACCCCGGCATCCAGTTCGTGCAGGAACGCGGCCAGCCCCGGCCCGCTCCCGCGCGCGTCATCGCCATCACCGAGGAGATTGCCTAATGGACGCCCTGATCCGCGAACCCCAAGACTGGCGGCCGGTATGCCGGCGCCAGGATCTGGTGCCCAATTCCGGCGTGGTGGCGCTGGTGGATGGCGCGCAGGTCGCCTTGTTCTACGTGCCGCAAGCCGCCGGCGACGGCGTCTATGCCATCGATAACCGCGACCCCAAGTCCGGCGCCAACGTCATCGGCCGCGGCATCGTCGGCCACGTGGGCGGCGAACTCATCGTGGCCTCGCCGCTGTACAAGCAGCACTTCCGGCTTGCCGACGGGGTATGCCTGCAATACCCGGAGCAGCGGCTGCGGACCTGGCTGGCGCGCTTGAACGGCGATGCGGTGGAGATCGCCTGAAACGCGCCGCCGCCGGCTCAGCCCAGTCCGATGCGCCGGGCGCCCGCCCTGAACAGCGCTTCGGCATCGCCGGCCAGGCGGAAGGCCGCCAGGAAGTCGTCCACGCGATATGCGGGATGCGTTTTGCGTATCGCGGCCAGCAGGCCGGAGGTTTCATCGTCCTTGCCGGCTATCGCCAGGCAGCAGGCCGCGATCGCCAGGATGTGCACGTGGGCGTTGGGGCGGGCCGCCGCCTTCAGCGCCCAGCCGGCGGCTTCCTCGAACCGGCCCAGGCGCACCAGCGCCAGGGCGCGCACGGCCAGCATGCCGAACAGCAGCGGGTCGTAGGGACTCAGTTCGCGTGAATGGTCGGACCAGCCTATCGCGGCCTCGGCGTCGCCCGACTGGCAGTGGACGAAGCCCAGGGTGTAGTGCGCCAGCGCGAAGTTCGGGCTCAGGTCCACGGCGCGCGTCAACTCGGCCAGCGACTGATCCTGGCTGCCGCGCAGCCATAGCGCCCGGCCCATGGCCCAATGCGCCGCCGGGTCGCGGTCGTCGGCGATCAGGCCCTGGCCGGCGGCTTCGAACGCCAGGTCGATGGCCGGCGCTTGTGCGCCCCAACGCTGGAACGCATCCTGCCAATGGGTGAACGACAGGCCCGCGTAGGCCCGCGAGAACGTCGGGTCCAGCCGCAAGGCCATTTCGAAAAAGTGCCGCGCCTGCTCGTTGTCGGCCCGGTTGAAGCGGTACATGTGCCACAGGCCGCGGTGATGGGCCTGCCAGGCGTCCAGGGAGTTCGGCGGCTTCAGAATGGCGCGGTTGCGCTCGGCGGCCTCGATTTCGATGTCGATGGCGGCCACGATCCGGTTGCCGATTTCGTCCAGGGCCAGCAAGGCATCGCCCAGCTGCCGGTCGTAGACATCCGCCCACACGATGCGCGCGGTCCGGGCTTCTATGAGTTCAACGGCCACGGCGATGCGGTCTTGCCGGCGCTGCAGCCACCCGCTCACCACGTAGTCCACATTGAGCGTGCGGCCGGCCTCGTCCGGCCCCACGTTGCGCTGGTCCAGCGCGAACACCGTGCCTTGCGCTATGACGAACAGGCTGCGCAGCTTGGCCAGCCGGGCGATGATGTCATAGGCCAGGCCATCGGCCAGCCCGCCGCGCACGCCGGCCAGCGCCGAGCGGTCCACGAACGGCATCACCGCGATCGAGGCGCGGCCCCCGCGCTGCGCGGGCGGCTCCTCGGGCGGCTCTCCTGGCGCGGCCTCCGGCTGCGGCGCCTGGCCCGTCCGCCCCCTCAACGCCCGCCACGCGTCGCGCAAGGGCCGCCAGTCCAACCCGTCCGCCTCGAAGGCCCGCACCGCGGCGGCCAGATGCTCCTCGCCTTCGCGCCACTGGCCGCGCTGCGCCAGCAGGCCCAGCAACAGCTCGTGCGCACGCCGGTCGAAGGGCGCGAGCTGCAGCCACTTGTCCAGGCAGGCGAAGGTATCGCCTGACCCTGCCGGGAGGCTGGCCGCCAAATGCTCCAGGACGGCGGCATGGCAGGCTCTCAGCCGCCGGCGCTGCGCGGTCAGCCAGTTGTTGAAGAAGGGATTGCGGTCGATCTCCAGCCCCTCGAGGAAATCACCCGCGAACAGCCCGGCCAGCGCTTGCAACCGCCCGCAGTCCAGCTGGGCGATGCCCTGCTGCATCGCACTGCCGATTTCGATGGCATCGACATGGCAGTCGGCCAGGTCCAGCCGCACCGTATCCTGCGCCGTCTCGACCCTGCGCCGGCCGGGCTCGTCCAGCAGCGCGCGGGCCTTGCTGAGGCACCAGCGCAGTTCGCCGCGCGGATCGTTCGGAACGTCCCACAGCAGTTCGCACAGATGCGCGCGCTGCACGGGCTGCGGGGCAAGCGCCAGATAGGCGACAAGCGCGCGCAGCTTGCGCGACGGCGGCAGCGACAAGGCCGCGCCCGCCCGGCTGATCGCCATGGGTCCGAGCAGGCGCAGCCGGACCTCGCCGCCGGGGACGGAACCGGCCGGCTGCGCGGGGCCGGCCGAACCCTCGGCCGATTCCACGCCGGCTACCACGCCCGCCTCCATGGCCCGCTCTTAACTTGGATCTCGGGATGCACGGTGCGCGCAAGCCTGCGCGGCGCCGGTTGCGATTCCCCGGCAGGCCGGTATCGCGCGCTGCCGCATACACAGAGCCTTAACGGAGACAGACCATGTCCATTTCCTCCCTCGCCACCAGCCCCGTGCGCGATTCCGCGCAGCCCGACCTGGCCGCCTTGAAGACACGCCAGCAAGGCGCCTGGGCTTCCGGGGACTATGCCGTAGTCGGCACCACGCTGCAGATCGTAGGAGAACAGCTGTGCGAATCGCTGGATGTCCGCGCCGGACAGAAGGTGCTTGATGTCGCCGCTGGCAACGGCAATGCCTCGCTGGCCGCCGCCCGCCGCTGGTGCGATGTCGTTTCGACCGACTACGTGCCGGCGCTGCTGGGCCGCGGCCGCGAACGCGCCGCCGCCGAGCACTTGAAAATGGAGTTCCAGGAAGCCGACGCCGAGGCCCTGCCGTTCCCGGATGGCGGATTCGACGCGGTCGTCTCGACCTTCGGCGTGATGTTCACGCCCGACCAGGACCAGGCGGCGGCCGAACTGGTCCGCGTCTGCCGCTCCGGCGGCAAGATCGGCCTGGCCAACTGGACCCCCGAGGGATTCATCGGCCAGGTCTTCAAGACCATAGGCAAGCATCTGCCGCCGCCCGCCGGCGTCAAGTCGCCGGCGCTGTGGGGCACCCGCGCGCGCATCGAGGAAATGTTCGGTCCGCACGCCTCGTCGATCCAGACCCAGCCCCGCCACTTCGTGTTCCGTTACCGCTCCCCGGAACACTGGCTGCAGGTCTTCAAGACCTATTACGGCCCCCTGCTCAAGGCGTTTGGCGCATTGGATCCGGCCGCCCAAGCCGCGCTGACCAGCGATCTCATGGTGCAGATAGACCGGTATAACCGCTCCGGCGACAGCGCGATGGTCGTACCCAGCGAATACCTGGAGATCGTGGTGACGCGCCGGTGACCGGACCTTGATGCCTGGCTTGGGCCGGTCCGGGCCATCCACGCGGACAGCGGACGGGAAGCGATCCATGGCGCAACGCCTTCACGGCCGCCCGCGGAATGGCCCGGGCGGCCGATGTAGACCAACCATACGATGAGATAGGCAATGGCGTGCCGGCCATTGCCGGACGGGGTGCGAGCCCTTATGCGGAATCATACGCCCGCCCTGGCTCGCGCGCCGCTACAGCGCGGAAGCCAGCGCGTACTCCATGTAGAGCTGCCGCAGCTCGCGGCACACGGGTCCGGGCTGACCCGTGCCGACGCGCTGGCCGTCCAGCTCGATGACCGGCAGCACGAAATGCAGCGCCGACGTCAACACCAGCTCCGTCGCCCGCCGGCATTCGTCCAGCGTGAACTTGCGCTCCTCCACCGCCACCCCGCGCTTGGCGGCCAGCGCCAGCACCGCCGCGCGCGTGCAGCCCGGCAGTATCTCGCGCGACAAGGGCCGCACCACGATCCGTCCTTGCGCGTCGACCAGCAGCGCGCTCGACGAGGCGCCTTCCGTCACCACACCGTCGGCATCGACCATCAACGCCTCGAACGCGCCCGAGGCCTGCGCGGCCTGCTTGGCCAGCACCTGGGCGATCAGCGACACGCTCTTGATGTCGCGCCGCTGCCAGCGCATGTCCGGCACGCTGGCCACCCGCACGCCAGATTCCGCCAGCGGATTGACGCGCAAGGACTTCTCGCTGACGTACATCATCACGGTGGGCTCGACGTCGGCGGGAAAGGCGAAATCGCGCTTGCTGTCCGTGCCGCGCGTCACCTGCACATAGACGGACCCTTCGCGCAGGCCGTTGCGCAGCACCAGTTCGCGGCAACGCGCCAGCAGCGTGTCGCGCGGCAGCGGATTGCGGATGCCGACTTCGGCCAGGCTGCGCGCCAGGCGGGCGGCGTGCCGCTCGAACTCCAGCAGCAGGCCGTCGATCACCGCGATCACCTCATAGACGCCGTCGCCGAAAAGAAAGCCCCGGTCCAGCGCCGGGATGACGGCCTGCTCGGCCGGAACAAGATTGCCGTTGATATGGAAAATGGAAGACATGGATGCCTAGGGGGAGTGAAGGAAATCAGTGGCTGATGATGCGGGACAGGAAAGCTCGCGAACGCGCCGACGCGGCGTTGCCGAAGAACGCCTCGGCGCTGGCATCGTCGACGATCTCGCCGGACTCCATGAACACGACGCGGTCGGCGACGCGGCGCGCGAATCCCATTTCATGCGTGACGACCATCATGGTCATGCCGTCGCGCGCCAGCCCCGTCATCACGTCCAGCACTTCACCGATCATTTCCGGGTCCAGCGCCGAGGTCGGCTCGTCGAACAGCATCACCACCGGGTCCATGGCCAGCGCCCGCGCAATCGCGACCCGCTGCTGCTGCCCGCCCGATAGCTGTCCCGGGTGCTTGCCGCCATGCGCCGCCACGCCGACGCGTTCCAGCAGCGCGGCCGCCTTCTCCAGCGCTTGCGCGCGGCTGCGGCCCAGCACGCTGACCTGCCCCAGGCAGACGTTCTCCAGCACCGTCAGATGGGGGAACAGCTCGAAATGCTGGAACACCATGCCGACGCGGGCGCGCAGCTTGGGCAGATCCGTGCCGGGCGCGCCGACGTCGGTGCCGTCGACCACGATGCGGCCCGCATCGAAAGGTTCCAGACGGTTCACGCACTTGATCAGCGTGGACTTGCCCGACCCGGACGGCCCGCAGACCACCACGACCTCGCCGCGCTGCACGCGCAGCGAGCATTGCTTGAGCACCGGCAGATCGCCGTAGCGCTTGCCGACCTGTTCGATCTCGATCATGTATGTAGACTCCTCATGGAAACAGCTTCAGGCCCCGATCCGGGCGCGCAGCGCCCGCACGCCGCGCGAGGCGGTGAACGAGATCACGAAAAACACCAGCGCCACCAGCATGTACATTTCCACCAGGCGGTTGTCGCGCTGCGCGATCTTGGTCGCGGCCCCCAGAAAATCCGTGAGCGACAGGACGTAGACCAGCGCCGTTTCCTGGAAGATGACAATCACCTGGGTCAGCAGCACCGGCAGCATGTTGCGAAACGCCTGCGGCAGGATCACCTTGCGCAGCACTTGCGCATGCGTGAGGCCCAGGGCGCTGCCGGCGGCATACTGGCCTGGCCCCACGCTCCCGACCCCGGCCCGGATGATTTCGGAAAAATACGCGGCTTCGAACAGGATGAAGGTGATGAACGCCGACCCCATGGCCCCCAGCACGATGGGCCGCTCAGCCCCCGTGAGCGCCTGCAGGGCATACGGCAGGATGAAGTAGATCAGGAAGATCACCAGCACCAGCGGCAGCGAGCGGAACAGGTTCACATACACCGTGGCGGGCCACGCCAGCAGGCGGCCGCCATACAGCCGCGCAATCGCCAGCAAGGTGCCCAGCAGCACGCCGCCCACGGTCGACGTGAAGGTCAGCAGCAGGGTAAAACGCAGGCCCGACAGGATCAGGTACGGCAACGCGTCAACGATGGCTTGCAGGTCGAAATCCGTCATGCCCTGCCCCCTTTCGCCGCGCGCCCGCCGACCGCGCGCCCCGGAATGCGCAACTTGTATTCGAGCGCCCGCATCACCACGATCACAATCAGGTTGAGCGCCAGATAGGCCATGGTCGCGGTCAGGAACGCCTCGAACACCTGGAACGAAAACTCCTGCATCGCATGGGCCTGGGCGGTCAGTTCCGCCAGCCCGATGGTCAGCGCCACCGAGGTGTTCTTGATGGTGTTCAGGCAGTCCGACGTCATGGTGGGCAGGACCGTGCGCAGCGCATTCGGCAACAGCACGTGCCAGTACAGCTGGGGCAGGGTCAGCCCCAGCGCCAGGCCCGCGTTGCGCTGCCCCTTCGGCAGCGCTTCAATCCCGGCGCGCAGCTGTTCGCCGATGCGCGCCGACATATACATGCCGATGGCCAGCGCCGCCGTGTAGAAGGACGCGTCGGGCAGTTGCTTGATCCAGTCTCCCGCCGCCGTCGGCAGCAGTTCCGGCAAGACGAAGTACCACAGGAACATCTGCACGATCAGCGGGATGTTCCGGAACACTTCCACGTAGACGGCCGCCGCCGCGCGCACCCCGCGATACGGCAGCGTGCGCGCCACGCCGACCGCCAGGCCCAGCGCCAGCGCGATCAGCCACGCCAGCGCCGCCGTCTTGACCGTCACGCTCAATCCATCCAGCAGGGTTTGCAGATAGGTTTGCCCGCCATCGGGCGACGGGGCCAGCAGCACGCCCCAGTTCCATTGATATGCCATGCTTTTCTCGATGATCAGGCCGCGCGCGGTCCCGGCCCCGGGGCGGGGCCGCGCATCGGCGTATTGCGGCAGGTTCCGGGCCTAGCGGTAGGCGGCCGGATCGCCCGAGTCGGTGGGAGTGGCGACCACGCGCTTGAGCGCCTCGCTCATCGCCACGTTCAGGTTGATGCCCTTGGGCGGCAGCGGGCTGCGGTACCAACGGTCGTACAGGGCCTGGAACTCGCCGCTGGCATAGAGCGCCTTGATGGTGTCGTCCACCAGCGCCTTGAACTGCGGATCGTCGCGGCGCAGCATGATGGCGTAGGGCTCGATCGACAGGGACTCGTCGGACACCTCGTAACGGTCGGGCTGCTTGGCGTTGGCGATCAGGCCGTACAGCAGGATGTCATCCATCACGAAGGCGGCGGCGCGGCCGGTCTCCACCATCAGAAAGCCTTCCGCGTGCTCCTTCACGGGCACGATGCGCATGCCCAAGCCCCGCGTTTCATTCAGCTCGTTGATCTGACGGATGTTCGCGGTCCCGGAGGTCGACGCCACCACCTTGCCCTTCAGGTCGTCGATGGAACGCAACTTGGACGACTTCTGGCTGAGGAACCGGTTGCCGGTGACGAAGGTCGTGACCGAGAACGCCACCTGCTGCTGGCGGTCCAGCGTGTTGGAGGTCGAGGCGCACTCCAGGTCTATGGTGCCGTTGCCCATCAGCGGAATGCGCGTGGCGGAGGTGACGGGCAGGTATTTGACCTGGATGTCGCTGCGCTTCAGACGGGCCTGCACCGCGCTGACGATGCGATTGCAGATGTCGATGGAGTAGCCGACGGGTTTCTGGTTGCCGTCGTAATAGGAAAACGGAATCGAGGTCTCGCGATGGCCGATGGTGATCGCGCCGGTGTCAGCGACCTTCTTCAGCGTGCCGTCGAGCTGCTGGGCCGCGACGGGGCCCGCCATTGCAACCGTCAATGCCGCGATCAATGCCTTGATGGAAAGTGCCATGCTTTTCTCCTTGGGATTCATGTACTTGTGGGGTGCTGCGCAGGACTCGCCGCCGAGCGCGCCCGTCTCCCGCCCGTGGCGGGAGTGGCGGGCGCGGCCAGTCAACGTTGGGTATACAGGTTGAACACGCGCTGCACCGGCTCCTGGGCCGGCCCCTGGCGGCGCGCATACATGCAGATCTGCATCGGGACGGCGCAGCGCCGGTCCTTGATCGCTACGATCTCTCCCGCGTCCACCGACGCCCGGGCGCTGGACTCGGGCAGCCACGCCAGCCCGACGCCGGCGCTGACCAGCGTGCGCGCGCCGTCCACGAAATCGGTTTCGCAGACGCGCTGCAGGACGGGACGTTGCAACAGGTCGCCGCAAGACAGGTCTACCAGCCGCCGGAAATAGGCGCCCTGGGCATGCGACACATAGGGGTAACGCGCCTGGGAATCGGCGTCGTACAGCGCGGTTTCGTCCACCGGCATCGCGGCGGGGCGGAACAGGCGCAGGAAGTCGGGTTCCATGCCGGTCCGCATATAGGCTTGCGGATCCAGCTGTATGTCTTCCGCGGCGTGGCGAAAGCACACCAGCAAGTCCACCACGCCGGCCGCCAGCCACTCGACCGAATCGTGCACATTGCCCACATGCAGGCGCAGCGACTCGACCCCGCTCTCTTCCTTCCAGCGGACGCACCAACCCGGGAAGTGCGAGGTCGCCAGGCAATGCGGCATCGCCACCCTGAGGACCGCGCCGTCATGGCCGGTGACGCTGGCCTCGCCGCGCGCATCCACCACCTTGCGCACGATCTCGGCGGCATTGGAACGGAATTGCTCGCCCGCCACCGTCAGCCGCAAGGGAAAGCAGCCCCGATCGATCAGCGCCGCGCCCGCCCAGGTTTCCAGGGACTGGATGCGGCGGCTGAACGCCGACTGCGACACATGCCGCAGCTCGGCCGCCGTGGTGAACTGCCCGCATTCCGCCAAGGTCAGGAAATCCTGGAACCAACGTAGATCCATTGCAACCGCCGCGCCGTCAGAGTGAATGCGAGGCAGTATAGGGACCGCGCCCGGCGGGCTTATGCATAGTTTGCATAACGCGCCCGCAGTCAGGGTTACTCCCGACTCCTCCGCCTAGGGCAGGTTTTCCCGGAAGATCACCTGGCTGCGCGCCAGTTCCACCCCGTTCATCGGGCTGCGCTTGTCGCGCAGGTTGCAGAAGATGCGCACGCAGCTCATCAGCGCCTCCATCGGGCTTTGCGTGATGACCGCGTCCATGGTGCCGTCGATCAGCAGCGCGCGGGTGTCGGGCGTGAGGCCGTGGCCGATGAAGACCACCCGGTGCTGCTGCCCGGCTTCCTTCAGCGCGCGCGCCACGCCGTCGGACGCGCCGCCGATGTTGTAGATGCCGGCCAACTGCGGATATTGCTCCAGCAGTTGGCGGGTCTGTTCGTAGTTGCGCTGCGCGTCGTCGTAGCCTTCGCGCAGGTCCACCACCTGCATGGCCTGGAACTGTTCGGCGTACAGCTGCAGGAAGCCGCCTTCGCGCTCTTCGTGGGCGCGGTAGTGGCGCGACCCGGCGATCAGCGCCACGTGCGCCGCGCGCGACCCGATGAAGCGCGCGATCAGGTAGCCCGCGGTGCGCCCGGCGGCGCGGTTGTCCAGGCCCACATAGGCCACGCGGGCGCTGTTGGCCAGGTCGGAGATCAGCGTCACCGCCGGCACGCCCTGCTGCGCCAGCAGGTTGACCGCCTCGCGCACCGCGGGGTGCTCCAGCGCCATGAACGCAATGCCGTCGGCGCGCTTGCCATGCTTGGCCAGCGCCTGCGCCAGCGCGTCCGGATTGAAGCTCTCCACGTACTCGACCTGGCACCTGGCGTTGAGCGGCGCGAAGTGCTCCTGCGCATAGCTGACGGTGTCGCCCAGCATGCGCAAGTAGCGGTTGCTGCCTCGCGGCAGCAGGAACACCAGCCGCAAGGGTTCGGGCGCCGCGGCCGCGCGGACCTCCTGCTCCGGCAGGTAATCCAGCTCGATGGCCGCCTTGAAGACTTTCTGGGCGGTGCTGGCGCGCACGCCCGGCCTGCGATTCAGGACCCGGTCGGCGGTCGCGGTCGACACTCCAGCGCGCTCCGCCACATCGGCCAGGCGTGCCAGCTTGCGTTCGGGAGGCGTTCGATTCACATCAAAATCCATCATTAATCAGGTTTGACGATGTCGGCAACGATTCACTATTGTCCAGTCTGCCGCATGGTACTGGCGCTGTTGTGGCACATCAAAAAACATCATAACCAAGATTATGGAGACAAGCATGAAGCTGCTGACACGCCGTAGCGCCCTGCGCCGCCTTTGCGCGGTTCCCGCCGTCGCCCTGACCTCGGGCTTTCCGCTGATCGCCCGCGCCGCCGACTACACGCTCAAATACGGCAACAACCTGCCGGTCACGCACCCGCTGAACATCCGCGCCCAGGAGGCCGCCGAACGCATCCTCAAGGAAAGCAACGGCCGCGTGGACATCAAGATCTTCCCGAACAACCAATTGGGCGGGGACACCGACATGCTGGCCCAGGTGCGCTCGGGCGGCATCGACTTCTTCACCCCGTCCGCGCTGGTCATCGCGACCCTGGTGCCGGTCGCGGCGATCAACGCCGTAGGCTTCGCCTTCAAGGACTACAACCAGGTCTGGAGCGCCATGGACGGCGCGCTTGGCGCCCACGTGCGCGCCGCCATCGCGCAGCGCCGCCTCTACGCCTTCGAAAAAATGTGGGACAACGGCTTTCGCCAGACCACCAGCAGCAAGGCGCCGGTCAAGTCCGCCGCCGACATGGAAGGTCTGAAGATCCGCGTGCCGGTCAGCTCGCTGCCGATCTCCATGTTCAAGGGCCTGGGCGCCGCCCCTGCCAGCCTGCAGTTCAGCGAGGTCTATTCGTCGTTGCAGACCAAGGTGGTGGATGCGCAGGAGAACCCGCTGCCCATCATCCAGGTAGCCAAGCTGTACGAAGTGCAGAAGTACTGCTCGCTCACCAACCACATCTGGGACGGCTATTGGTTCATCGCCAACGGCCGCATGTGGGAAGGCCTGCCGCAAGACCTGAAGACCGTCGTGGCGCGCGGCATCAACGAGGCCGGCCTGGCCCAGCGCGAAGACATCAAGAAGCTCAACGCCTCGGTGCAGTCGGACCTGGAGGGCAAGGGACTGCTGTTCAACCAGCCGTCGGCAGACAGCTTCCGCGAGCAATTGCGCGCGGCAGGCTTCTACAAGGAATGGCAGGGCCGCTTCGGCAACGAGGCCTGGACCCTGCTGGAGCAGGCCGTCGGCAAGCTGGCCTGAGGACGCGCCATGTCCTCCCTGTCCGCTCCCCACGCCGCGCCGCAGGCGCTGCCGGCCCACCCCTTGCGCCGCGCCGCCGGCGCGCTCGACGCGCTGCTGGGCAGCGTGGTCGAACACGTGGCCGCGGCCATCGTGCTGGTCGAGATCGCGGTGCTGTTCGCCGGCGTGGTGGCGCGCTACGCCTTGCACAGCCCGCTGGTCTGGTCCGACGAACTGGCATCCATCCTGTTCCTGTGGCTGTCGATGCTGGGCGCGGTGGTCGCCCTGCGGCGCGGCGAACACATGCGGATGACGGCGCTGGTCAACAACGTCAGCCCGGCGCGCCGCGCCCAGCTGGAAACGCTGGCGCTGGCCGCGTCGCTGGCCTTCCTGGCGCTGATCCTGGCGCCCGCCGTGGAATACGCGCATGAAGAACACTTCATCATCACGCCCGCGCTGGAGCTGAGCAACGCCTGGCGCGCCGCCGCGATTCCGGTGGGCATGGGGCTGATGGCGGTGGTGGCGCTGCTGCGCCTCCTGCGCACCCAGACCGCGCCGCAGATGCTGGCGGCGCTGGCGGGAGCCGCGGCCGTGGTCGCGCTGTTCTGGGTGGCGCAGCCCCTCTTCGCCACGCTGGGCAAGCTGAACCTGCTGATCTTCTTCGTGGGCATCGTCGCCGCCACGGTGTTCTCGGGCGTGCCCATCGCGTTCTCGTTTGCGCTGGCCACGTTCTCCTACCTGGCCCTGACCACCAACACGCCCATGGTGGTGATGGTGGGCCGGCTGGACGAGGGCATGTCGCACCTGATGCTGCTGGCGGTGCCGCTCTTCATCTTCCTGGGTTCGCTGATCGAGATGACCGGCATGGCGCGCGCCATGATCCAGTTCCTGGCCAGCCTGCTGGGCCACGTGCGCGGCGGGCTGTCCTACGTGCTGATCGGCGCGATGTACCTGGTGTCCGGCATCTCGGGTTCCAAGATCGCCGACATGGCGGCCATCGCGCCCGTGCTGTTCCCGGAAATGCAGAAGCGCGGCGCCAAGCCCGGCGACCTGGTGGCGCTGCTGTCCGCCACCGGCGCGCAGACCGAGACCATTCCGCCGTCCATCGTGCTCATCACCATCGGCTCGGTGACGGGCGTGTCCATCGCCGCGCTCTTCACCGGCGGGCTGCTGCCGGCCGTGGTGCTGGGCCTGGCCCTGTGCTCGGTGGTGTGGTGGCGTTACCGCAAGGAAGACCTGAGCCTGGCGCAGCGCTTCAGCGCCCGCGAGATCGGACGCTTCTTCGTCATTGCCCTGCCCGCCGTGGCCCTGCCCTTCGTGATCCGCGCCGCGGTGGTCGAAGGCGTGGCCACCGCCACCGAGGTCTCGACCATAGGCATCGTGTACTCGGCCGTGGTCGGCCTGCTGATCTACCGGCGCTTCGACTGGGCCCGCTTGAAGCCCATGCTGATCGAGACCGCCTCGTTGTCGGGCGCCATCATGCTGATCGTGGGCTGCGCCACGGCCATGGCCTGGGCGCTGACGCAGTCCGGCTTCTCCGGCGACCTGGCAAAGCTGATGGCCGGCATGCCCGGCGGCAGCTACGGCTTCCTGGCCGTGTCCATCGTGGCCTTCATCATCCTCGGCAGCGTGCTGGAAGGCATACCCGCCATCGTGCTGTTCGGCCCGCTGCTGTTCCCGATCGCGGCGCAGGCCGGCGTGCATGAGGTGCACTACGCCATGGTCGTGATCTTCGCCATGGGCATAGGCCTGTTCGCGCCGCCCTTCGGCGTGGGCTACTACGGCGCCTGCGCCATCAGCCGCGTCGATCCCAACGAAGGCATCGGCCCGATCTGGGGCTACGTCGCCGCGCTGCTGGTGGGCCTGGTGATCGTCGCCGCCTTCCCCTGGTTCTCCATCGGTTTCCTGTGAGGTCAGCGGCCCGCAGCGGGCCGCATCCTCCCGACATCCTCAAACCTCTCCCGCAAAGAATCCATCATGAGTCGTTTCCTGGGCGAAATCCGCCAACTCGGTTATGTGGTGCACGACATCGAAGCCGCCATGGACTACTGGAGCAGCACGCTGGGCGTGGGCCCCTGGTACTACAACCCGCGCGTGCCCATCGTCAACTACCAGTACGACGGCGCGCGCCACGAACCGCACAACTCGGTGGCGCTGGCCAACTCCGGCTTCGTGCAGGTCGAACTGATCCAGACCCGCAACGACGTGCCCTCCATGTACCGCGACTTCCTGCAGGCCGGCCGCACCGGGCTGCAGCACGTGGCCTACTGGACCGAAAGCTACGACGCCGACCTGGAGCGCCTGCTGGCGCAGGGCTTCAAGCCCAAGATGAGCGGCGAAGTGGGCGAGAAAGGCCGCTTCATCTACTTCGACACCGAGTACCACCCGGGCACCGTGATCGAACTGTCCGAAGTCGCCGGTCCCAAGGGCCGCCTGTTCGACCTGATCCGCGACAGCGCCCGCGATTGGGACGGCAAGGACCCCGTGCGCCCCTTTCCCGACCTCAACCGGATCTGATTCCCTTACCCGCCACCGCCGCCATGAATTCCCAATCGTTTAGCGCCACCTACCTGATCGAAACCCCGCTGGACCCCGCAAAGGTCGCGGAGATCATGGCCGGCGAGCAATCCTGCGGCACCTTTACCCGGGTGCAGGGCGAAACCGACGAGCTGCGCGCCCGTGCCCGCGCGCGCATCGAGTCCATCGAGCCCCTGGAATCCGTGTCCGCGCCCAGCCTGCCCAACGCCTGGCTGGCTCGCCAGCCGGGCGGCATGCCCGGCCGCTACCAGCGCGCCCGCGTGCGCATCGCCTTTCCCGTCGCCAACGTCGGCGCCAACCTGCCGACGCTGGCTGCCACGGTAGGCGGCAACCTGTACGACCTGGGCGAAGTCACCGGGCTGCGCCTGGAAAGCATGGAGCTGCCGGCCAACTACCGCGCCCAGTTCGACATGCCGCGCGCGGGCATCGCCGGCACGCGCCAACTGACCGGCGTCGCCCACGGTCCGCTGATAGGCACCATCATCAAGCCCAACGTCGGCCTGTCGCCCGAACAGACCGCGCATCTGGCGGCCCAGCTATGCGCCGCGGGCGTGGACTTCATCAAGGACGACGAGGTCTGCGCCAACCCCGCCCACGCGCCGCTGGCCCAGCGCGTCGCCGCCGTCATGGCGGTGGTGCGCGCGCACCGCGAACGCACCGGGCGCCAGGTCATGGTGGCGTTCAACATCAGCGACGAAACCGACGCCATGCGCCGCCACGCAGACCTGATTGAACGCGAAGGCGGCACCTGCGTCATGGCCAGCCTGAACCATTGCGGCTACTCGGCCATCCAGACCCTGCGCCGCAGCACGCCGCTGGCGCTGCATGGGCATCGCAACGGCTACGGCGCGCTGTCTCGTGACCCCTTGCTGGGCGTGGGCTTCCAGGCCTACCAGACGCTATGGCGACTGGCCGGCATGGACCATATGCACGTGCACGGCCTGCAGGGCAAGTTCGCCCAGGAAGACGCCGAAGTCGTCGAGTCGGCGCGCGACTGCCTGGCCTCGCTGACCCCCGGAATCGACGACCCCGTCATGCCGGCATTCTCGTCCGGACAATGGGCCGGCACCGTGCCCGCCACCTGGGCCGCCGTGCGCAGCGACGATCTGCTGTTCATGTCCGGCGGCGGCATCCTCGCCCACCCGGACGGCCCCGCCGCGGGCGTGCTCAGCATCCGCCAGGCCTGGCAGGCCATGCGCGACGGCGAGCGCCTGGAAGACTACGCGCGCAACGCGCCGGAACTGCGCCGCGCCATCGAACGCTTCGGCGGCCGCGCATGAATTCAGCGGTGCAAGAAGAAACGCGGCCGCGGCTGGGCTGGTACGGCGACGACTTCACCGGCGCCACCGACACGCTGGCCGAAACCGCCCGCGCCGGCCTGCGCAGCCTGCTGTTCCTGGGCGTGCCCACGCAGGAACAACTGGAGCGCGCCGGGCCGCTGGACGCCATCGGCATCGCGGGCGCGGCGCGCGGCATGGCGCCGGCCGACATGCAGGCCGAACTGCGCGCCGTGGGCCGCTACATGGCGGGCGCGGGCGTGCGCGTGCTGCACTACAAATGCTGCTCCACCTTCGACAGCGCGCCGCATGTGGGCAGCATCGGCGCAGCCGTGCGCGAGCTGCGCCGCCACATGCCCAACCCGCTGGTGCCTATCGTGGGCGGGCAGCCCAGCATCGGCCGCTATTGCAGCTTCGCCCAGCTGTTCGCGCGCGCGGGGTCCGCGCCCGAGATCCACCGCATCGACCGCCATCCGGTCATGAGCGCGCATCCCGTCACCCCCATGCACGAGGCCGACCTGCGCCTGCACCTGGCGGCGCAGGGCTTGGCGGACATCCGCTCCTTGCCGCACACGGCCTACCCGCGCCTGCGGCGGGCGGCGGATGCGCCGCTGCTGGACGACTGGATGAACCAGGTCATCGACAGTACCGACGGGCCGCTGCTGCTGGATCTGGTCGACGAAGAACAGCTGGCCATCATCGGCCGCCTCATCTGGCGCGCGGCGTCCTGCCTGCCGCTGCTGGCGGTCGGCCCCAGCAGCGTGCAGCAGGCGCTGGCCCGCGCCATGCCAACCGGCGGCACAAGCGCCGCGGCCGCGCCGCTGCAAGCGGCCTCGGGTCCGGTGCTGGCGGTCGCCGGCAGCCTGTCTCCGGTCACGGCCAGGCAGATCGCCGCGTGCCGGCAATACCAGCGCCAGCCGCTGCAGGCGGAACGGCTCTTGCGGGACCCTGCCTATGCCGCGCAACAGGCGCAGCTGGCCGCCGCCACGCTGGCACAGGGCCGCAACGTACTGGCGCACACCGACCGGCCCGCCCAGCCCCTCGCCCCACATCAGACCGCTGCAACCGCCCGCGCCACCGGCCAACTGGTGGCGGACATCGTGCGCGCCAGCGCGCAAGCCGGCGCGCGCCTGTCGCGCATCGGCATCGCCGGCGGCGATACCTCCAGCCAGGCCACCCTGGCCCTGGGCGTCTGGGGCCTGGCGTTCCGCTGCGTGCTGGCGCCGGGCGTGACGGTCAGCCTGACCCGCAGCGACGACCCCGTGACAGACGGCATCGAGCTGATGCTCAAGGGCGGGCAGATGGGCGGCGATCTGCTGTTCGATGAGCTGGCGTCGGGGCAGCGCTGAAGCGTGCGCGTCCGGGTTATGCTGCGCCGGTGCGCCCAGCCGGCGGGCGCCGCATCCCCAGGAGACTTGCCCACATGAACTGGCCGATACGCGCCTGCGCCATGGCCGCGATCGCCTTGTGCGCGTCCACGGCGGTTTCAGCCGCCGCCCCCGCCAATCAGGCCGAGTGGACCACCGGCGCAATGCGCAAGCTGCAGAGCCATCTGGAAATGCCCTCGGAGGCGTACGAACTTGACGGTCCCCTAAGCCTGCGCCTGCGCCTCACCGTCCTGCGGGACGGCAAGATCGAGGCGGTGGACCTGGCCAGTTCCTCGGGCTATGTCGCCGTCGACAAGGCCGCGGTCCGCATGGTCCGGCGCGCCAGCCCGCTGCCCGCCTTCACCAGCGACATGCGCGCCGACAGGCAAATCCTGATGCTGCCGGTGCGGTTCCAGATGATCGACGAGCCCGCCAGCGACGCCGAGCGCCGCTATGCCGACCGGACGCGCGGATTCGGCGTAGCGGTGCCGGCGGCATATCGGATCGTGAAGCACGGCAAGTCCGACGAATTCGACGTGCTGGTCGAGATCGTCCGCGCCAACGGCGCGCCGCAAGTCCCGGATGCGGCCGGCTACCTGTGCGGCATCGGCTTCAGCACGCCGCGCAAATCGCTGAAGACGCATCCCGGCGCCGAAGCGCCGCCCTCTGCCGCCGAGCGCATGGCCGCGGCCGAGGCGATCCTGGCCGCGCAGGGCGAATCGCCCGAGCAGCGCAGCGGCTTTGAGTTGCAAGGCGCCAAGGGCATCGACTATGTCGCGCCCGCAGGCGCCCGGCCGGATGGCACCCGCCTGCGGGAGTACAACGCGCTGGTGGATACGGCGACGCTGCGCGTGGCCATGCGCTGCACAGTGGCAAGCGAAGACATGCCGGCAGCCCTGCCCGCGTTCCGCAAGATACGGGACGGCATCAGCCTGGGCGGACAAGCGCCCGGACCCGCCGCGCGCTAATCCAACATTTCGAAGTACGGCGCCATGCGCTCGCGCGACCTGAGGATGTGGTCGCGCATGGCATCCTGCGCGCCTTCAGCGTCACGCTCGTTCAGCGCCCGCACGATGCGCGCGTGCTCGGTCACGGCTTCTTCCGTAACCCGCGAGTGAAAACGCAGCCGGAACAGATGGGTATGCGCATACAACCGGGCCAGCGCTTCGGCAAGCAGCTCATTGCCGCTCTGTTCCGCGATCCAGGAGTGGAACTGCGCGTCCAGCACGGCGAATTTGCCATAGGCCACGCGCGCGTCATCGGCGCTCGGGGCGCTCATCGCCGCAGACAGCGCCGCCAGTTCCTGCAGTGACGCGTCCGTCATGCGTTGCGCCGCCAGCCCTGCCCCGAATGGCTCCAGCTGCAAACGCAATTCGTACATCTGCTCGAAACGCCTGCGCGTAGGCATGGGCGCCGCGCTGTATCCCACGTGATGCGTCTTGACCACCAGCCCTTCGGTTTCAAGCCGGATCAGCGCGGCGCGTATCGGCGTTTGCGAGACGCCTAGCTCACGCACCAGCGCATCGACCGCGATACGCATGCCGGGCGCGATCTTCAGGGAAATGAGCTGCGACAGCAGCGTTTCATAGACCTCATCGCCCAACGACCGCACGCGCTCGCCCAGGCGCTGGCCGGCCGCGGGCAGGGTCGAGAGTACGGCTGCGGAACCGCGAGAGAGTGTCGTCATGGTTGTTTCACCCTGATTTGCCAACTATGTGTTGACGTCCAATTTGTTACGAGGTTAGCATAAATCAGATCGTATTTCAGATCCGATCGGATTTAACAACTTAACGACACTATGACGACAACGATAAAAATGGGGGAGGCACGGCAGGTCTGCATCCGCGCACTGGAACTGGCCGGAACCCCGGCCGACCACGCCGCGACGCAGACCGACCTGCTGCTTGAAGCCGAATTGCGCGGCCGCGCGTCCCACGGCCTGTTGCGCCTGCCGCGCATCATCGAACGCATCCACAACGGCGTGGCCGACCCGAAGACCCGCGGCACGGCCGTCTGGCGCTCCCCAGCCTTCCTGGACATGGATGGCGAGCGCGGCCTGGGTCCGGTGATCGCGCTGGCAGCCCTGGAGCAGATCCGCGAACGCGCCCGCGAGACGGGAATCGCCATCGCCGCGGTCAGCAACAACAACCATATCGGCATGCTGGCGCTCTACGCGGAAAGAGCGGCGCGCGAAGGCCAGATCCTTTTGGCCCTGTCGACCAGCGAGGCCCTGGTCCATCCCTGGGGCGGCCGCCACGCCCTGATCGGCACCAATCCTATCGCCATCGGCGTGCCCACCGCGGACGAACCGTTCGTGCTGGACATGGCCACCAGCCAGGTCGCCATGGGCAAGATCCACGACTACGCCAACCATGGCCGGCCGCTCGATCCGGGCTGGGCGCTCGACGGCGCCGGCAACCCCACCACGGATGCCGAAGCTGCCAAGGCGGGCGCACTGGCCCCCTTCGGTGAAGCCAAGGGTTACGCGCTGGGCCTGGCGTTCGAGGTCCTGGTCGCCAGCCTGACGGCATCCGCGCTGGGCAATGCCGTCAAGGGCACGCTGGATTCCAGCGAAATATGCAACAAGGGCGACGTCTTCATCGCGATCGAGGCTGGGTCGGGCGGGATTGCCAGCCGCGTCACCAGATACCTGGATGACATCCGCGCCTGCCCTGCCCTGCTGCCCGGGCGGCCCGTCGCGGTGCCAGGCGATCGGGCGCGCACCGAACGCCGCCTGCGGCTGGATAGCGGCATGGAACTGGCCGACGAGGTCTGGCGCCGCATCCTCGATCTCGCGCAACGCACCGCCTGAATTTCCCAAGACTCCCCTTCAAGGATCCACAATGAATGAATTGTTTGGAATCATGCGCGCACCGCGCGCCGTGCTGTTTGGCAACGGCCAGCGTCTTGCGCTGGGCCGCGTCGCGGCCGCCCTGGGCCAGCGCGCGCTGATCTGCACCGACGAGCGCTTCGCCGCCACGGCGGAAATGTCCGAACTGCTGGCCACGCTGGAAAGCGCCGGCGTGCGCGTCCAGGTGTACGACCGCACCCAGCCGGACCTGCCCGTCGAGGGCGTCTACGAATGCGTGGCAGCGCACGGCGCGTTCCAACCACAGGTAATCGTCGGACTGGGTGGCGGCAGTTGCCTGGACATGGCCAAGCTGGTCAGCCTGTTGCTGACGCATGGCGGGAAGGCCTCCGATTACTACGGTGAATACAAGGTGCCTGGCCCGGTGTTACCCGTGATCGCGCTGCCCACCACATCGGGCACGGGCTCCGAGGTCACGCCAGTCGCCGTGCTGGCCGATAGCGCCCGTGATCTGAAGGTGGGCGTCTCCAGTCCGCACCTGATTCCCCACACCGCCATCTGCGATCCTGAACTGACGCTGACCTGCCCCAAGGGACTGACCGCCATCGCCGGCGCCGACGCCTTGACCCATGCCATCGAGGCCCTGACCGCGGTCCGCCGCAGTCCGGATGCCGACATTGCGCAGACCCGCGTATTCGTCGGCAAGAACGCCTTCAGCGACCAGCAGGCGCTGATTGCCATCCGCGCGCTCGCGTCCTATCTGCCCCGCGCCGTCGACGACGGCGCCGACCTTCATGCCAGGGGCCAGGTCATGGCCGCGGCGCTGGCCGCTGGCCTGGCCTTCGGCGTGGCGGGCACCGCGGCGGCGCACGCCATCCAGTACCCGATCGGCGCGCTGACGCACACGGCGCACGGCGCGGGCGTGGCAACCCTGATGCCCTATGTCATGGATTTCAACGCAACGGCCTGCAGCGCCGACTATGCGGCCATCGCTACGGCGATGGGGGACACGGAAACCGATCCCGCGCGCCTCGCCGCCCGCGCGCCGCGCCATGTGTATGACCTGTTCTCGCGCATCGGCATCCCTGCGACGCTGGCCGGACTGGGCGTGCGCGCCGACCAGCTCGAATGGATCGCCGCGCAGTCCATGCTGGCCGCGCGCCTGGTCACGAACAACCCGCGCCCGCTGGACCAGGACGGCATCGCCGCCATCGTGGCCGCCGCCTACGCGGGACACGGCTCGTTTCGCGCATCTTGATAACCCGCCTTCCACCCACATCCGGAGCTGACGCATGACCATCGAGGCTAACAAGCTGTCCACAGACCTTTACATCGACGGCGCCTGGCGCGCCTCCACCTCGGGCCGTCGCATCGACGTGTACGACCCGTCCACCGAACAGGTGATCGCCAGCGTGGCGGACGCGACGCTCGAAGACGCCGCCGCGGCCGTGGACGCAGCGGCGCGCGCCGCCGCCGGCTGGGCAGCCACGCCCGCGCGCCAGCGCGGCGAAATCCTGCGCAAGTGCTATGAACTGATGATCCGCGACGCCGACCATCTGGCACGTCTGATTTCCCAGGAAAACGGCAAGGCGCTGACCGACGCGCGCGGCGAGGTCGCCTACGCCGCCGAGTTCTTCCGCTGGTTTTCCGAGGAGGCGGTGCGCATCAATGGCGATATCAGCGTATCGCCCAGCGGCGCCAGCCGCATCATCGTGCAATACCAGCCCATAGGCATCGCATTGCTGGTCACGCCGTGGAACTTCCCCGCGGCCATGGCCACCCGCAAGATTGCGCCCGCGCTGGCCGCCGGTTGCACCTGCATCCTCAAACCCGCCACCGAGACCCCCTTGACCGCCTACGCCGTCATGCGCCTGCTGGAAGAGGCCGGCGTGCCTGCGGGCGTGGTCAACGTACTGACGACCTCCTCGGCGGGCAAGTTCGCCAACGCGGTGCTGGACGATCCGCGCGTGCGCAAGCTCTCCTTCACCGGCTCGACGGAAGTGGGCCGCGTGCTGCTGCGCAAGGCGGCGGATTCCGTCATCAGCTGCTCGATGGAACTGGGCGGCAACGCGCCGTTCCTGGTCTTCGACGACGCGGATATCGATGCCGCCGTGGAAGGCGCCATGATCGCCAAGATGCGCAACGGCGGCGAAGCCTGCACGGCGGCCAATCGCTTCTACGTGCAGCGCGGCGCGGTCGAGGAATTCAGCGCCCGCTTCGCCGTACGCATGGCCGCGCTGAAAACCGGCGACGGCGTCGATCCCGGCACGCAATGCGGCCCCTTGGTCAATGCGGGCGCGGTGGACAAGGTGGCATCGCTGGTGGCCGACGCCGTCGCCAAGGGTGCGCGGATCAAGGCCGGCGGCAAGCGGCTGGACCGCGCCGGTCACTTCTACGAGCCCACCGTGCTGGTGGATGTGCCCGCCGATGCCGACCTGCTTGCTGAAGAAATCTTCGGTCCCGTGGCGCCCATCGTGGCGTTCGATACCGAGGACGAAGCCGTGGCCTTGGCCAATGCCACCGAGTATGGGCTGGTGGCATACGTCTATACGCGCGACCTGGCGCGTGGACTGCGCGTATCGGAACGCATCGAAAGCGGCATGATCGCCCTGAACCGCGGCCTGGTATCGGATCCCGCGGCGCCGTTCGGCGGCGTCAAGCAAAGCGGCCTGGGCCGCGAAGGCGCGCACCATGGGCTGCTGGAGTTCATGGAAGCCAAGTACATATCGACCAATTGGTAAGCCCTGACGGCCGCGTCCCGGACGCGGCCGTCCCTCTGATTGCAAAACCCTCACGAGGAGACAGCCACACATGGCTAAGTATGAAATTGCGACCATCGACGGCGATGGCATCGGTCCGGAGGTCTGCCAATCGGCAATCACCGTACTGAAGGAAGCCTGCGGCGCCGACCTGCTCTCATTCAGCAGCTACGACGGCGGCGCCGATCACTACGTCAGGTCGGGCCAGGTTTTGCCCGACGACACCTACGCAGCCTGCAAGGCGGCCGACGCCATCCTGCACGGCGCGGCGGGCATGCCGGGCGTGACCTATCCCGACGGCACCGAAGTCGGAAACGACCTGCATCTGCGCCTGCGCTTCCGGCTGGACCTGTACGCCAACGTGCGCCCGATCCGCCTATACCAGGGCGTCGATTCGCCGCTCAAGCATTTCAAGCCCGGACAGATCGACTACGTCATCGTGCGCGAAAACACCGAAGGCCTGTACGCCAGCCGCGGCGGCGGCATCGTGCTGCGCGACGAAGTGGCGACCGACACCATCGTCGTCACCCGCAAGGGCATCGAACGCGTCGCCCGCTTTTCCTTTGAGCTGGCACGCCAGCGCAACGGCGCACCGCGTGACGGCAAGCGCCGCGTCACGGTATGCGACAAGGCCAACATCCTGCGCACCTACGCCTTCTTTCGCGCGGTCTGCGATGACGTGGCCGCCAGCTATCCCGACGTCGAAATCGATTACGCCTATGCCGACGCCATCACGGTGCACATGCTCAAGCGGCCGGATTTCTATGACGTGATCGTGGCGGAAAACATGTTCGGCGACATCATCTCCGACCTGGGCGCCGCCACGATAGGCGGCATGGGCCTGTCGGCCTCCGCAGAACTGGGCGACACCCATGGGCTCTTCCAGGGCGCGCACGGATCCGCGCCCGACATTGCCGGCCAAAACGCCGCCAGTCCGCTGGCCACCATCCTGTCGGGCGCGCTCATGCTGCGCTGGCTGGGCGACAAGCATGCCGATGCCGCGCTCTCCGAATCCGCGCAACGCATCGAGCGCGCGGTCGAACAGGTGCTCGCCAAAGGCGACCACGTGCCACGCGACCTGGGCGGCACGGCAAGCTGCACCGACATGACCGACGCCGTCTGCCGCGCGTTGTCGCGCTGACGGCCAGGCCGATCCCCACCTAGAAAAGAGAATACGAGGAGACACCCCATGCTACGCATCACCCCCTTCCTGTGCGCCGCCCTGACCGCGGCAGCCTTTGCCGCTCCCGCCGCCGCCCAGGACTATCCCAGCCGCGCCATCACGGTCATCGTGCCCTTCGCGCCCGGCGGCACCAGCGACACGCTGGGCCGCCTGGTGGCCACGTCGCTGTCCAAGCAACTGGGCCAGACGGTGGTCGTCGAAAACTCCGGCGGGGCCGGCGGCCTCATCGGCATGCAGAAGCTGCAGAAGAGCGCACCGGACGGCTACACCCTGGCCTTCAACAACATGTCGCTGGCGATCCTGCCGCATCTGCATCCCAAGGCCAACTACGATCCGCAAAAGGAATTGGCGCCCATCGGCATCGTCGCGACCGTGCCCATGGTGCTGTCGGTCAGCAACAAGAGCGGCATCCAGGATCTGCCCGCCATGCTCAAGCGCATCCGCGACGCGAACGCCGTCAAGCTCAACCTGGGCTCAAGCGGGCCGGGCAGCACGGCGCACCTGGCCGAGGCCATGTTTCTGCACTTCGCCGACGCACGCGGCGAACTCATTCCCTATCGCGGCACGGGTCCCGCGCTGACCGACTTGATGAGCGGCATGATCGACGGGGTCATCGACCAGACCGTGACCATGCTGCCGCTGCATCAGGACAAGCGCGTCAAAGCCATTGCAGTGACCGGAACTGCGCGCCTGACGCAAAGTCCGGACATCCCCACCTTTGCCGAGGGCGGGCTGCCTGAGTTCGATCTGGCTATCTGGAATGGCCTGGTGGCGCCGGCTGGCACGCCGCAGCCTGTGGTCGAAAAACTGGCCGCCGCCCTATCGCAAGCGATAGACACCCCCGAGTTCAAGACTCGTCTGGAACAATTGGCGGCGCAAGCGCCTACCACGCAGGAACGCGGCCCCATCGCATTCTCCGATCTGCTCAAGCGCGACTCGCAACGCGTATCGTCGCTGGTCAAGAGCGCGAACCTGCTCGGCGCCAATTGAACGCCGCGGGCGGCCTCAGCGCCCATGCCAGTACCGCCGCCCGCGCTCACGCTCTGCCCATACCTCCAGCCCCCCGGCGCCTGAAGTCGCCATCACCGCGCCGTCGCGGTCGCTGCGCCAGAACGCCGCGCCGGCGCGCGTCCACCGCAACTCCACCGCCCGGGCCGGATGGCGGAAGCGGTTCAGATGCCCTGCCTGCGCGATCGCATGGCCGGCGGCGGACGCGTCCACCAGATCCCGGCCCGAGGACGATGCCGAACCGTGATGCGGCGCCATCACCACGTCGACCTGGGGCAATGCCTGGGCCAGCGCATTTTCCTGAGCCACGCCCACGTCGCCCGTCAGCAGCAGCGCATGCGATGTACCTTGCACCAGCAGCACGCAGCTATCGGCATTGCGGCCCTCTCCCTTCTTGCCACCGCCATCGGCGGGATTCAGGAAGGTGAACGCCACGCCGTCCGCCTCCCAACTCATGCCGCGCTGGCAACGCCCCATGTCGGCGGGCAATGGCGGCGCGGCGCTGCCGGCTTGCGGCCACATCCGGATATCGCGTCGCAGGAACGCAGCCAGATCGAACGATGTGTAGCTGCGCCCAGCCGGAACCGCCGCCAGCACCGCGCGCAATCCGCCCACGTGGTCCAGATCGGCATGCGACAGGACCAGCACGTCCAGCTGCCGGATGCCCCGCGCCAGCAGGAACGGCGCGACGACGCGCTCGCCCGCGTCGCTGCCGCCGTAATGACGCGGCCCCGCGTCGAACAGCAAGGCCTGGCTGGCCGTCTCAACCAGGATGGCGCTGCCCTGCCCCACATCCATCGCGCTCATGCGCCAATATCCCGGCTCGAGCCGGTCGGGCCGCCAAAACAGCAACGGCAGCATGCAGAGCCACCCCAGATGCCTGCCCGGCCACCCGCGCACCTGTAGCGCCCACGCCATGCCCGCCACGGCCAACAGCAGCCATGGCCATGGCGCAGCCGCAACCGGCATGCTGGCCCACGACGCGTTGCCCACCCAGGACACCGGCGCCATGGTCAGGTCAAACGCCTGCAGACCCCATCGTCCGGCCAACTCGGCCAGCCCCTGCGCGCCCGGTAAAACCGATAAGGCCGCGCACAGCAAGGCCAGCGGCGTCACGATGAAGGTCACGACGGGGATCGCCACCGCATTGGCCAGCGGCGATCCCAGCGATAGCTGGTGCACCAGGTAAGCCAGCAAGGGGGTCAGGCCCACGGTCACCATCAGCTGCAGGCGCGCCGCCTGCGCCAGCCTGGCCGTGCAGCGCCGGCGCCAGCCGGCTTCGCGGTCAATCGGCGCGTCTGCGATGCGCAGTAGCACCGCCACCGCGCCGAACGACAACCAGAATCCCGCCGACACCGGCGCCCACGGATCCAGCGCCACGACCGCCGCAGCCGCGCACGCCAGCACCCGGCCGCCCGACAGCGGCAAACGCGACACCGCGGCCGCCAGCACCACCGACAGCATGAAGAACGTGCGGCGCGCCGGCACGCCCCAGCCGGCCAGCAGGCAATACAGCAGCGCGACCAGCGCGGCCGCGGCCCCGCCCGCCACCCGCGCAGGCACATGCTCGGCCAGCCCCGCGCCGCGCCACCGTCCTCGCCGCCACAGCGCCGCCACCAGCAACCCGGCGATGCCCGCGATCGACGTCACATGCATGCCGCTGATCGACACCAGATGGGTAATGCCGCTGCGGTTGAACAGCAGCCAGTCCTCGCGCGCCACGCCGGCCTGGTCGCCAATGGCCAAGGCGATCATCACCGGCGCGTAGCGATGCTCTCCCAAGGCCGCGCGCAAGCCCTCCCGCACGCTGTGGCGCGCCCGCTCAATGGCGATGCCTGGCGTCGCCCAGGGCCGGTCCGCCAGCAGCCTGGGCTGCCCGCGGACCGTAGCCACCGCCCGTATCCCTTGCGCGAACAGGCGCCCTTCCGCATCCGGTCCGGCTGGATTCAACAAGCCGTGCGGACGCCGCAACACCAGCGCCATGCGCCAGACTTGGCCGGGCTTGATTTCGGGAAGCAGCGCCTGCGGGCCGGGCGGCGCCTGCCAGGCGACCTGGATGCGTGAGGGAATGCCGGGCGGCGCGGGTTCGTCGAGTTCGGCCAGAAAGCGCTGGCTGCGCTCGTCGCCAGTGGGCAGGCTGGCCACGCGCAGCGCCAGGCGCGACACGGCGTCCTGGTGCTCGTCCGACAGCGCGTCGTCCAGCCGGAGTTGCGCCTGCAGGGCGGCATTGAGGAGGCCCGCGCACGCCCCCAATGCCAGCGCCGCAAGCGGGCGCGCAACGCCGCGGCGCATGCGCGGGCGAAGAACGAACGCAAACAGGCAGATTCCTGCCAGCACCCACTGGACGCCGGCGGCCGGGACTTGAGCAGATATCTGAACCAGCCCCGCGCCCGCCACAAACGCCATGCAGAAAATTCGGCCCGTGATTTCCGCCTCCCGAAATGGGATAGCGTAGGCCCAGGGGCGGCGCCGTAGCAGGTTGCGTGCACGGTTTCAGCCCTTACGGTCGAACGCAGTTTCGAAGAAACCGCGTCCGTTGCAAACCGCTCCGGCCGAAGCCCGCCTTAGCTCATCTAGCTGGCCGCCGCGTTGACAGGCGGCATCGCGAACACGCTCGGCGGCAGACCGTCGGCGACCTGCTTGAACGTCTTCTCCAGCATGGAAGACAATTGATCAAACTGCCACGGAGCGGCAGAGCTGATCTGACGTATCTCTTCGGGATTGCTGTACAGCCCGACATCGAAACCGCCGGCGGACAGTGTGCGCCCGTTGAGCCAACCCGAACGTTCGCTGGCGAGATACAACGCGATCGGCGCAATGTTCTCCGGCATGAGCGCTACCTTTCTGGCACTGTCCATATCGCCCCCCTTCTTGTCGCTGGGAATCGTGCCGGTCAGTCGCGTTGCCGCCAGCGGAGCGATGGCGTTGGCCGTAACGCCGTAGCGCGCAAGTCCTTGCGCCAAGGAATACGTCAGCCCCACCACGCCCATCTTGGCCGCGGCATAGTTCGCCTGCCCGGGCGACCCCTGCAGGCCCGAAGCCGAAGTGAAGTTGATGATGCGGTAGTTCCCTTCCGGGTTACGCTGCTGGCGGAAATAGGCCGCCGCCGGTTGAACGGTGCTGAAATGCCCCTTCAAATGCACGCGGATGACAGCGTCCCAATCGGCCTCGCTCATATTGAAGATCATCCGGTCGCGAAGTATGCCCGCGACATTGACGACGATATCGAGTTTCCCGAATTTCGCCACTGCCGTCTCGACCAGCCGCCGCCCCGTCGCAACGTCGGCGATGTCGCCCGCGTCAGCCACCGCGCTGCCCTTGAGATCGTTGATCTGTTCGGCGACGCGATGCACCGGGCCATTGTCGCCGCCAGTGCCGTCCGGTCCGGTTCCCAGATCGTTGATGACCAGATTCGCGCCCTCTCGCGCAAAGGCGAGGGCAATGGCCGCGCCGATTCCCTGTCCTGCTCCCGTGATGATCGCGGTACGGCCTTTCAGGATACCCATGCTCAATTCTCCGTTGTGGATGTGTTGTAACGATCTCTAAGAACATTTCTTTGCAGCTTGCCCGCCTCCGTGCGGGGCAGCTCTTCAAGAAATTCATACCGTCGCGGGCACTTGTAGCCAGCCAGCGTCGCGGCCGCATAGGCGCCGAGCTCTTGCATCAAGGCCGCGCGGTCGCCGCCTGCGTCCACGGGCTGTATGACCGCCAGCACGCTCTGCCCCCATTCAGGATCGTCCACGCCGATGACCGCAACATCCTTTACCGATTGGTGGCTGATCAGGCGGCCTTCGATTTCGGCGGGATAGATGTTCACACCGCCTGACAGGATCAGATCATTGCGGCGGTCAAGAATGAACAGGAAGCCATCCTCGTCGATGGTGCCGATGTCGCCGGAAGTCGCGTAGCCATCGACGAGATGAGTCGCCCGGGTCTTTGCTTCGTCCTTGTGATAGGCAAAGTCGGTCAAGCCATTGCGCGAATAGATCACGCCGACTTCGCCTGCCGGCAGCTCCTGGCCGTGCTCATCCACGATCTTGAGTGCCGTCCCGGGTACGGACTTCCCCACGGTTCCCGGCTTTCGGCGCCAGTCCTCCGGTCCCACCATCGAGTACATGCCAGCCTCGGTCGAACCAAGGTATTCCCAGATCCTTGGCCCGAACCAATCCAGCATCTTGTACTTGACGTCGATCGGGCAAGGCGCCCCGGCGTGCACTACGCATTTCAAACTTGAAATGTCGTATTTTTCACGGCCCTCGAGCCGCAACAATCTGACAAAATGCGTCGGCACCATATGTATGGTCGATACCTGATACTGCTCGATATCCCGCAACACCAGCTCAGCGTCGAATTTGTTGCGGCAGACGATCGTGTGGCCGCGATGCAGGGACGAGATCGCCCACGCCGCTGGCGCGGAGTGATACAGGGGCGAAAACACCAGATGACAACCGGCGTCGTGAGCGGCGCCAAACAGTGCCAGCATGTCGGGTTGATACGCAAGGACTTCCTCGGGGCTCTTGCCCGCAAGTTTGCGCTTCACCCCCTTGGGCATGCCGGTAGTGCCGGAGGTATAGCCCATCAATGAGCCTGCGCTGCGCTCTGCGGGGCTGCGGCTATCCCCCAGCAGTTCGTCGTACTCCTGCCAGCCAGCCGCTACCGCACCAACGGCAAAGCGCAAGTCTGGCAATTCGGCCGACACCAGGTTTTGCGCGAATTCATGCGATGCGATCAGTATCTTGGAATCGCTGTCGCGCACGATGTAGGCGACCTCGTCGGCGGTAAGGTGCCAGTTGACCGGTACCAGGTACAGCCCGAGCTGGCCCGTAGCCAAAGCCAGCTCGAAATAGGCCTGACAGTTCTTCAGCAGCACGGCGACGGCATCGCCGGTGCGCAAGCCCCGCGCACGTAGTCCGTTCGAGAGTCCGTTGACCCTGTCGAGCAACTGGCCAAAGGTCGTCGACGCGCCTTCGGGATCTATGTACGCAATACGTTCGGGGTGCCGGCAAGCGAAGCTGTAGAAACCTTTCGATTCGGGTCCTTGGCCATGCATGAGTCTTCCTCCGTGGGGTATTCGTTCTTATTTGGAAACCGCCGCCTGGCTTTACGGACGATTTTTGTCTGTAAATACTATTGACGCGATCATCTGCTGTCAAGCGGCAAAATCCATCGCTTTTTTCGTGGGCGTAGGACAGGTCGGCCTGCCGCAAGCGCGCAGACCATCGCCAGCCCGCGCCCGGATCAGAGGGCGGCGACTACGGCCTCGCCTATCAGCTTCTGCGCGCCATTCTGATCCTGGCAGCCCAGGCTTAGCCTGACCAGTTTCTCTCCATTGTCCTCGGACTTTTCGATCACCCGACCTATACATTTTGGCTGGTCGCCAACGTTGGTAATGCCGGTGAATCTCACCGACATGCTGCGTATGTCTTCCTGCGGCGCCAGCTTTGTCAGCAGTCTTCCCAGATATGCCGCCGAAAGCATGCCGTGCGCAAATACGTCCTGCATTTTTGCTTTCCTGGCGAAATCGATGTCCACATGGATCGGGTTGTGGTCGCCGGACGCGCCGCAGTACAGCGCCAAGGTGGTTCGGGTGATGGCCGGAATATCGGTCAGCGCAATCTCATCGCCAATGGAGACGGCCGAAAATTCAAGTCTTTGCACGTGCATGCTCCTTATCCGTTTCTGCGCTCGACGAGCGTGCTGCGAAGTTGGGCCACCGCTGCTCCGTCGGCGTCGCTTACGGCGGTTTCCATGACGACGAAATGCAGCAGGCCGTCCTTCTTGTCGTACACATCGGCCACCTTGGTTTCAAACTGCAGGACATCGCCCGCATAGACCATTTTTTGATAGGTGAACGCCTGCTCGGCGTGCAGAATGCGCGCCAGGTCCAGCTTCAGGATCGCCAGGGTGTTGCTGGCGCTCGCGACTTCGCTGTTGAGGCAGAACAGGAAAGTCGGCGGCACTGGAATGCCGCGGTACCCGGCGGCAAGCGCCGCGGACTCATCGGAGTAGATCGGATCGTGCTCCCCGATCGCCTTTGAAAAGAACTTCAACCGCCCCCTTTCTACCGTCGCGGTTCCGCGGGACAGGATCGTCCCGATGTCAGCTGGCTCAGCCATTGCGCATCTCCGTGGAAAAGAAATTCCGTTCTGGCGCGTACCGCCTGCCCAGGCCACCAGCCGCTCGCCGGCAGAACCGTTGACTTGCTCACGCACCAGCACTATTATTTTCAGACCATTTTCGTCTGAAATTCATCGTAGCACAGAAATTGCGGAGCTAAACAGCAAGTCGAAGCAACACCATCGTCAATCACACCGAAGCGACACACATGAAGCCCATACCCACGCCCGAAACCCTTCCATACTGGAACGCCGCGAAACAAGGCCGCCTCGAAATCCAGCATTGCGACGACTGCGGCAAGTTCTTTTTCTATCCCGGAATCTTTTGCCGGCATTGCCTTTCCGGGCAGGTCCGCTGGAAGCAGGTTTCCGGCAAGGCAAAACTGATCTCCTATGTCATCAATCACCGCCCCATCCCGGGCAATGAAGGCGCTTCGCCCATCATCGCGCTGGTCGAACTGGCCGAAGGTCCGCGCATGATGACCAATATCGTGGGCGTCGCGCCCCAGCCGGAAAACCTGGCATTGGACATGGATCTGGTCGTGGACTTCGTCCAGCGCGATGACATTTCGCTTCCTGTTTTCAGCCCGAGGTAACCAGCCAATGAGCAACATGAACATGCATGGCGGAAACGTAGCCATTGTGGGCGCGGCCGAAACCGATGAGATCGGCGTCCTGCCCTCCAAATCGGTGATCGCGCTCCATGCCGAAGCGGCAAGAAATGCGCTCCGCGACGCGGGCCTGTCCCCCTCGGATGTCGACGGCATCGCAACTGCGGGCCTGCTGCCCATGGAGGTCTCGCACTATCTGGGGATCACCCCCAGATGGATCGACGGCACCATGGTCGGCGGATGCAGTTTCCTTTCCCACGTGCGGCATGCAGCCGCAGCCATTGCGTCGGGAGCGGCGAACGTCGTCCTCATCACGCATGGCGAGTCCGGCCGCTCCAGGGTCGGAGCTCCCGCCTGGAACATCAACGCAGCGGCTGCGGACGGGCAATTCGAAGCGCCCTACGGCGCCGTGGCGCCTTACTCCACCTTTACCGTACCCGCGTTGCGCTTCCTGCATGACCGGGGCATGGGAACGCGGGATCTGGCGGAAGTCGTGGTTGCGCAACGGAAATGGGCAAGCCGCAACGCCCGCGCCATGCGCCGGGACATCGTCACGGCCGATGAGGTGCTCGCCGCGCCCGCCATCGCCTACCCGTTCACGCGCGACATGTGCTGCGTCGTCACCGATGGCGGCGGCGCCCTGGTCCTGACCAGCGCCGAGCGCGCCGCGGACCTGCCTTCGGCAAGCCGCGCAGTCTATCTGCTGGGTTCGGGCGAATCGGCCGAATCGCGGCTGGTTTCGCAAATGGAAGACGTAAGTTCGTTCCAGTCTTTCCGCCGGTCGGCCAAGGAAGCTTTCGAAACCAGCGGAATCAGCCATGGCGACGTGGATCACCTGATGTGCTATGACGCATTTGCGCACCTGCCGCTATACATGCTCGAAGACTTGGGATTCGTGCGCAAGGGCGAGTCCGGCGCGTTCATTGCCGATGGCAATACGCTGCCGTCCGGCCAATTGCCCATGAATACCAATGGAGGAGGCCTCTGCTACACTCACACGGGCATGTACGGCATGTTCGCCATTCAAGAAGCAGTACGGCAACTGCGGGGCTGCGCCGACGCTCAAGTTGAAAATGCGCAGCTCAGCTTCGTGCAAGGCGTGGGGCTGTTTTTTGCGGCATCGACCAGCCTGGTACTGTCTGCCAGCCGTCACTGATTCCTGCTCGCGGAGGTATGTCTGGCATCCACGCCGTGAGTCCCCACGCAGGAGCATGCGCTTTGACGGCATGCTCCGTTTTGCTTTATGGGGAGCCGTGCTCGCCATCCGCTCCGCATCCGAGGACAGCATCCTGAATTCGCCTACACCCATCCGCGGCCGCCCCGTAGATCCGACACTCGAACCCCGGGTCTTTGCCGCTACGCGTGTTCTATATAAAGAGCTGGGCTGGGCCGGGCTGACCATCGATGGCGTTGCACGCGCGGCGAAGGTCGGCAAGGCCGCCATATACAAGCGCTGGCCGAGCAAGGAAGCCTTGATCGCGGACACCTTGAAAGACCTATCCCCCCCGCTTCCGGATTTCGGCAATACCGGATCCCTGCGTGGCGACCTGGTCGCCCTGGCGGTCGGAATCTTGCGGTTCTACGCCCAGGGTTACGGACTCATCGTCACCCGCTTGCGCATCGAGGCAAAGCTCTTTCCTGAAGTGTTGGGAAAATCGCTGGCAGACTGGGAACGGAGCAGCCGCGACCACGGGCGGAAGATGATCCTGCAAGCGATGGAACGGCGGGAAATTCCCAAAGACGTGTCTCCGGCCCTGATACTCGACCTGGTCGCCGGCGCGCTGCTGAACCATTTCCTGTACACCCCGAACGACAAAATGGAATTGCTGCAGAAAAACTGCGCAAGCTACGCCGAAACGGTCGTCGACTTCGTTCTGCGCGGCGTGGACTACCGGCATCCCGCGCCCGACGGCAAGGCGCAGGGCGCCCCGGCCCGGCGGCCCCGAGCTTCATAGCGCGATATTTCCTGTATTGTTTCGGTGCTCGGCAAAATGCTTCACTCATTAATGAGATAAGTCCATGGCCCACCCAGAAACGATCCCAGCCGCCCCGTCCTCGTTCCCGGCGACTGAGCTGACGAACGCTTTCGTCGCTTTCCTGTTTTCCGCCTCGGCGCCGGTAGCCATCATCCTGAGCGCCGGCGTGAAAGGGGGTCTCAGCCAGGCCACCCTCGCCTCCTGGATCTTCGCGGCCTTTGTGCTCAACGGCATCCTCACCATCGTGATGTCGGCCATTTACCGGCAACCATTGGCCTTTCTCTGGACCATCCCGGGCGCGGTGCTGGTCGCAAGCGCCCTGCAGCATCTGCCCTTCGCCGAGGTCATCGGCGCCTACCTGCTGACCGCCGCGCTGATGCTGGTGCTGGGGCTGACGGGCTGGGTCGGCGCCATCATGGACCGCATCCCCATGCCCATCGTCATGGGCATGGTCGCGGGCGTCTTTCTCAGCTTCGCGCTGGACTGGATCCGATCGTTCGCCTCCGATCCCTGGCTGGCAGGCGCCATGACCGCGACCTTCTTCGCGGTCTCGTTGTTTCCCGCGGTGCAAAAGCGGCTCTCCCCCATCATCGGCGCGCTCATCGCCGGCGTGTGCACGCTGGCGTTCACCGGCAGGACGCCAGCGCTGGAACATGTGACGTTCGCGACCTCGTTGGCAAGCCCGCAGTTCTACGCGCCGGTGTTCTCGTGGGCCGCCGCGTTCGAGCTGGTGCTGCCGCTTGCCGTGACCGTGATCGCCGTGCAGAACGCGCAAGGCATTGCCGTGCTGCGCAACTCGCTGCACCGCCCGCCGGTCAACGCCATCACCAATGCCTGCGGCGTGTTCTCGGCGCTGACCGCCTGCCTGGGCTGCGTCTCCACCTGTCTGGCCGGGCCGTCGAACGCCATCATTGCCTCTGGCGCCAACGCGTCACGGCATTGGCTGGCCGCGATCTTCCTCGGGGTCATGGTGATCGTGTTCGGCCTGTTCTCTCCCCTGGTCACGCAGGCGCTGCTGGCCACGCCCGCGGCCTTTGTCGCCACGCTGGCGGGCCTGGCGCTTCTACGCATCCTGCAAGGCGCATTCCACACCGCGTTCCGCCAGCACTTCACGCTGGGCGCCCTGGTTGCCTTCCTGGTGACGCTGGGCGGCCTGCCGCTGCTGGGCATCGGCGCGCCGTTCTGGGGCGTGGTGTTCGGCGTGGCGACCAGCTTCGTCCTGGAGCGCGGCGACTTTGCGAAGCAGCCCGCGGCTTGAGCTTGCTTGCGCAACACCGCACCCCTCAATCGATTCGGTTCTTCATCAGGACGATGGCTTCTCCAACCAGCTTTTCCTTGAAGAAACGCTGGTTCTTCGCGATATTGCCGTCCGCCGTCAGCTGATACCCGGTAACGAAGACCGACTGGCTGACGTTGCCGCCTATGGCCAACGCGACTTCGGTGCCTACCGCCACAATGATGTCGGAATGGCTGGGAGCTTCCGGATTCTTTGAGGCTGCGAGATATTGATCGAACGTGTAGGGCTTGTCCCGCCAACTGCCGATGATGTCGCCGACCTGCGGCTTTTCTTCCGCTATACGTACGCCCCAAAACGGCGCGGACTTGTCCTGGCTCGCCCGCTTCTTGATGGCATCCCACATGTACGCCGCATGACCGATGGAACGCTTGAACGCCTTGAATTCCGGGATGACCTTGGCCGCATTGCTCACCATGAGAGAAATAGCGACGGCGGACCAGGGATAGCCGGTGTCCTTTCCGCTCAGATTCTTGCCCAGCGCCTTCCACATCTCGTGGATGTAGCTGCTATAGGGTTCGACGGTCTCCTTTCCCCGCCCTTTGTCGAATCGTAGCCACTGTTCCACCGCCGCTGCCACGAGCGTCTCGCGAGCCCGGTTATCGGGTGGCCGCAGGGTTGGCTGCCTGGCTGTGGGGGCCCACTTGAATTTCGAATCCGCCAGGCCATCGACTGCATAGCCTTCGACGGTCAAGCCGCCCATTTGCGTCCGAACATGGTGCCAGCCCGCGGGTGCATCCCCTAGATCGTCAACCTCCTGGCCCAACGTCAGGCTACCGACAGGCGTGTTGTTCTCGGTGCTGGGAATGGACCGCAGGTTGACTGCCTCGACATTGACGAAACGCTTCATGAAACGCTCCCGGAGCTCCTCGGACATGGGCAGCCGCGCACGCCAGGCCGAGCAGATGTTGTCTGTCTATCCAAATGCCAAAAGAGACGCAGGTTCCAGAATGCCGCGTGGACCGACGGTACGCGAAAACGTCCCGACTAGCCCTCCTCCGGTCGCATGAGAGGCGCAGCCGCGGATACCATCCGCACCAAATATGGGAATGCCGGAATTCCGACAATCTCCCCCAATGCCATAAGCACATCACTTAGTTGGAAATTGCGAATCGGTCGTTTGGCCAGGCGGCCAACTCCCGTAATGTGACCTGTCCGCGCCGGCCTTGCCGAATCCGCAAGGCGCCGCGTCCGTTTCACTCTCGGAGACCCGCATGAACGACCGGCTGCACCGTACCCAGGCTTCCCGATCCGCCGCGATCAAGGCGAAGCTGGACTATCCCGTGATCGATACCGACGTACACGTCAACGACTACGCGCCCGTGCTGGAGGACTACATCCAGCACTATGGCGGTTCCAAGCTGGTGGACGTGCTGCGCAAGACGCAGGGCTCGCGCTTCGCCACCAAGTCCCAGGGCAAGGACTGGTACCAGCAGACCCCGGAGGAACGGCAGCGCAACCGCACGCTGCGCTCGCCCTGGTGGGCGCGCGTCACGCGCAACACCCTGGACCTGGCGACCGTCACGCTGCCGGAGCTGTTGTACGAGCGCCTGGAAGAACAAGGCTCGGACTACTCCATCCTGTTTCCCAACGACGTGCTGGCGCCGCTGGGCGCGGGCGACGAGTATCGCCAGCCCCTGCACCGCGCGATCAACCACTTCCATGCGGACCAGTACCGCAAGTACAGCGACCGCCTGACGCCCGTGGCAGGCATTCCGCTGAACACGCCGCAGGAAGCCATCGAGGAGCTCGAATTCGCGGTCAAGACGCTGGGGCTGAAGGTGGCCAACATCCCGGGCGGCGTGCGCCGGCCGATCAAGGCCATCGCCGACAAGTACCCGCCCGCCGAATTCCCGGAGATCGCGCGGCATGCGTCCTATGTGGATTTCTTCGGCCTGGACAGCGAGTACGACTACGACCCGTTCTGGGCCAAGGCGGTGGAGCTGGGCGTGCCGCTGGCCACCCACTACGGCAGCCAGGGCTGGACCGGGCGCCACTCCATCAGCAATTACATGTTCAACCATATCGGCCACTTCGCCGACGGTTCCCAGGCCTTTGCCAAGGCGCTCTTCTTCGGCGGCGTGACGCGGCGCTTTCCGAACCTGCGCGTGGCCTTGCTGGAAGGCGGCGCCGACTGGGGCGCGCACGTGTATGCGCACCTGGTGGACCGCTGGGAAAAGCGCAACCGCAACGCCGTGCAACAATACAACCCGGCCAACGCGGACGTGGAGCTGCTGGCGGACCTGTTCGAACGCTACGGCGCGGACCTGCTCAATGGGCGCGAGCTCAACAAGGACACCCTGTTGCGAGACAGCCTGGGCCTGTCGGCGCTGCACCACAGCCGCGACCCCCAGGGCGATGAGCTCGACGACTTCGCCGCGGCCGGCATCGAAAACGTAGAGGACATCCGCAAGCGCTGGGTCGACAGCTTCTACTTCGGCTCGGAGGCCGACGACCGGACCATAGGGGCGGCCTTCAACGACCGCGCCAATCCGCTGAACACCAAGCTCAACGCGATCTGGTCCTCCGACGTCGGCCATTGGGACGTGCCGGACCTGACCGAGCCGCTGGCCGAAAGCTGGGACCTGGTGGAAGACGGCGTGATCTCCGCGGCGGATTTCAAGGCCCTGGTGTTCGACAACCCATACCGCTTCTACACCCAGGCGCATCCCGACTTCTTCAAGGGCACGCGCATCGAACAGAAGCTGCAGGCGCGCGCCGAAAAGCGCGCGGCCTGACCTTATCGCGTACCCGCAATCCCGCCCGCCGGCACATGCCGGCGGGCGCCTAGTCCTGCCCGCGGCCGGCGCCTGCCAGCCCGGACCTGTCTTTCATCATCGATATACGGAACGACCATGCGCACCCTGCTCTCTCCCCGCAGCCTGATTTCACGCCTGATGCTGGGCGCAGCCTTGTGCGCCGTCAGCCTCGCCTCCCTGGCCGCGCCCGACGTGGTCCGCATCGGCGTGGCGACCGCCGGCGGCGGCGACCCCATCACCTGGGGCGGCTCGCCGGGCGGCGTGGCGCGCGCCAACAACTGGCTGGAGGAAGCCTTCAAGGGCACCGGCACCGAAGTACAGTGGCTGTTCTTCAAGGGCGCAGGCCCCGCGGTCAACGAAGCGCTCTCGAACAAGCAGATCGATTTCGCCTACCAGGGCGACCTGCCGTCGGTGGTGGGCCGCTCCAACGGGTTGAAGACCCGCATCCTGTTGGGCAGCGGCGTGCGCAACAACCTGTACGTCTCCACGCCCAAGGACTCCCCGCTGCAATCGCTGGACGACCTGAAGGACCGCAAGGTGTCGATCTTCCGCGGCACCAACGGCCATCTGGTCGCCATCAACGTGCTGGCCTCGCGCCAGCTGACCGAACGCGACATCAAGGGCGTGAACCTCGACACCGGCAGCGCGCAAGCGGCGCTGGTCTCCAACGGCGTGGATGCGGCCTTCGGCGGCTATGAATACTTCAAGCTGCGCGACCAAGGCCTGGCGCGCATCATCTATTCGACCAAGGGCCAGGATCCCTCGTTCACGCGCCAGGCGTCGCTGCTGGTGCGCGAGGACTTCGAAAAGGAGAATCCCGAAGCCGTGCAGCGCGTGGTCGACGTGTTCGTGCGTGCGGCGCAATGGTCCTCGGATGAGCAGAACCGCGATGCGCTCTTCAATATCTGGGCGCGCAGCGGCACGCCTTACGCGTCCTGGCAGGCAGAGTTCGACGGCGAAGTGCTGGCCGTGCGCAATTCGCCGCTGCTGGACGAGTTCCTCGCCGCGCGCTACCAGGCCGTGGCGGACGACGCGCTGAAATTGAAGCTGATCCGCCGTCCCGTGAGCGTGGACGGCTGGTTCGAGCCGCGCTACCTCGACGCCGCCTTGCAGAAGGCCAATCTTGCCGCCCGCTGGACCGCGTTCAATGCGCAAGGCCAGCCGGCCGCGGGCGAGCGCCAGGCCAGCGCCGCCGCACGATAAGGAGCCGCCATGTCGGGAAACACGCTTAACGCCCCATTTGCGTCCGCGCGGCGCGGCGCGCGCCTGGCGCCTGCCACCCTGCTGCGCAACGCCGGCGGCCGCCTGCTGCCCTGGCTGCTGCCGCTGGCCCTGCTCGCGCTTTGGCAGCTGGGCGCATCGCAGGGCTGGATCTCGCCGCAGGTGCTGCCCTCGCCCAGCTTCGTCTGGCTGACCTTGCAGGATCTCTACAGCAGCGGCGACCTCTGGCTGAACGTGCAAGCCAGCATGCAGCGCGTGCTGGTGGGCTTCGCGGCCGGCAGCGCGCTGGGCCTGGCGCTGGGCGCCGCGATGGGATTGTGGCGTCCGCTGGAAGCCTACATCCTGCCCACCTTCAATGCGCTGGTGCAGATCCCGGTCCTGGCCTGGCTGCCCTTCGTGCTGCTGCTGGTGGGCATAGGCGAACCACTGAAGTACATCCTGATCGCCAAGGCCGCGCTGGTGCCGGTGACGCTGAACACCTTGCAGGGATTCCGGCAGACCCCGACCAACCTGCTGGAAGTGGCCCGCGTCTATGGCTACACGCGCCGCCAGCAGGTGCTGGAAGTCGTATTGCCCCACGCCCTGCCGACGCTCTTCACCGGTTTGCGGCTGGGCTTCACCAAGGCCTGGCTGTCGCTGGTGGTGGTGGAGCTGGTCGCGTCCAGCGAAGGACTCGGCTACCTCATCGTCTACGGCCGTCAACTGTTCCAGCTGGATCTGGTGATGGCGGCGGTGATAGTGGTGGGCGCCATCGGCTACGCCATCGACAAGCTGCTGGACCTGGCCGAAACCCGCGCGGGCGGCGGCCAAGCCGCTACGCGCCTGGGCGCGGCGGCCACCGGAGCCCGAACATGACCGCGGCGTTCATCTCCACGCTTCCCGTGGTCCGACGCGGCAGCGCCTGGTTGCGCGCGCGCTGGCGCGGCCTGGTGCTGCCCGCCGCCGCCATCCTGGCCTGGTGGGCGCTGGCGCGGCTGGACTGGGTATCCACTCCGCTGCTGGTGTCGCCGGGCAAGGTGCTGGAGACGGCGGCCAGCCAGATATCCTCGGGACGGCTGTGGCGCGCGCTGAGCGCGAGCCTGGCGCGCGAATTCACCGGATTCGCGATAGGCACCGCGCTCGGCCTGATACTGGGCGCGCTGCTGGGACTGCTGCCGTTGTTCAACCGCATCGTGGGTCCCAGCTTCAACACTTTCAAGCAGATCTCGCTGTTTGCCTGGATCCCCCTGATCTCGGTCTGGTTCGGCCTGGGCGACGTGGCCAAGGTGACGTTCCTGTCGCTGGCCGCCCTGGTACCCGTGGTCGTCAATACCTGCGATGGCATACGCAGCACCCCCACGGCGTTGCTGGAAGTGGCCCGCGTGTACGGCTATTCCCGCTGGCAGACGCTGCTGCACGTGGTCCTGCCAGCGGCCGCGCCTTCGATCTTCACCGGCGTGTACCTGGCGCTGATCTACTCCTGGCTGGCGACGATAGGCGCGGAGTACCTGCTGGTGGCCGGCCACGGCATCGGCAACACCTTGATCGAAGGCAGCGAACACTTCCAGATGGACCTGGTGATCTTCGGCATGTTCGTGATCGGCCTGGTGGGCTGGTCCATGAATGCCTTGGCCCGCGCGCTGGAGCGCAGGCTGGCGCGGCACCGCTACGGCGCCGCCTGATGGAGTAGGAAAGGAATGACGAGCATCTTCGGCAAGGAATTGAACATCCGCGGCGTGGGCAAGCGCTATGCCGGCCCGGGCGACGGCGCAGAGGCGCTGCAAGTCCTGCAGGACATCAACCTGGACGTGCCCGCCGGGCATTTCGTCAGCATCGTGGGCGCCAGCGGCTGCGGCAAGTCCACGCTGCTGCGCCTGATCCTGGGGCTGGATGGCGACTACGCCGGCCAGATCCTGCTGGACGGCAACCCAGTGCGCGGCGCGGGCCTGGACCGCGGCATCGTATTCCAGGACCACCGGCTGTTTCCGTGGCTGAACGTGGAACGCAACATCGCGGCGGCGCTGCGCAACGCACCGCTGTCGAAGGCAGAAAAGCGCGAGCTGGTGGCCGAGCACATCGCACTGGTCGGCCTGCAGGGGTTCGAGAAATCCTACCCGCACCAGATCTCGGGCGGCATGGCGCAGCGCGTGGCGATCGCGCGCGGCCTGGTCAACCGCCCGCGCGTGCTGCTGCTGGACGAGCCGCTGGGCGCGCTGGACGCGTTGACGCGGTCGCGGCTGCAGAACGAGTTGCAGCGCATCTGGCAGCAGGAGCAGATCACCATGGTGCTGGTCACGCACGACGTGGAGGAAGCCGTGTTCCTGGGCGACCGCGTGGTGGTGATGCAGCCGCGCCCGGGACGCATCCGCCGCATCGTCGACGTGGATCTGCCGCATCCGCGCAACCGCAGCGATCCGCGCTTCATCCGATTGCGCGACGACGTGCTGAGCGACTTTCTCGATCCAGATGGGCGCGTGGCCCGCCATGAAGAACAGCCGCCTGGCGGCCTGGCGGCCACGGTGGGCGCACTGCCCGCGTTGGGGCGCTTGCGCATGGCTTGGTAGTTTCCTTGCGCACAAAGGCAAGCCGGCGGCACCCGCCGCCGGCTTGGTTGGTTCAGGCGTCAGCCGCTCAATCGATCGACGCGCCCGCCACCTTCACGACCTTCCCCAGCCGCGCATACTCTTCCGCACCGAACTCCGCCAGCGCCTGGCGCGACGTGGGCGAAGGAATCGCACCACGCGACTCCAGCATCTTGCGCACCTCGGGCTGCTGCAGCGCGCGGTTGACCGCCGCGTTCAGCTTGTCCAGCACGGCCGCCGGCGTGCCCTTGGGCGCGTACAGGCCGTCCCAGGCGAAGAACTCATAGCCCTTGACGCCGGCTTCGCTGATCGTGGGAATGTCCGGATTGGATGCCACGCGGTCCGGCGTCGTCACGCCCAGCGCCCGCAGCTTGCCCGCCGCAATCTGCCCCGACACGTTGGGCATGACGTCGATCATGAACGAAATCCGCCCGCCCAGCAGATCGGTCATGGCCGCGCCGCCGCCCTTGTAGGGAATGTGCATGACCTTGGTGCCGGCCATCTGGTTCAGCAGCTCACAGGCCAGATGCGAGGACGTGCCGTTGCCGGCGGAACCGCAGGTCAGCTCACCCGGATTGGCCCGGGCGTAGGCCAGCAGCTGCGCCAGGGTCTTAAAGCGCTCGTCGGTGGCATTGACCACCAGCGCCGCCGCAATGACCGTGAAACGCGAGATCGGTTCGAAGTCCGACGGCGCATAGCCCGGCGACTTGTACAGCCAGTGATTGGTGGCCTGCGTGCCATTGGTGCCGTAGGACAGCGTATAGCCGTCGGGCTTGGCGCGCGCGGCGATCGAAGTGCCGATATTGCCGCCCGCGCCGGGGCGGTTCTCGACGATGATGGACTGCCCGAGCTCGCGCGACAGCGGCTCCGCAACCAGGCGCGCCAGGGTGTCGCCGCCGCCGCCGGCCGCGAACGGCACCACCAGCGTGATCGGATGGGTCGGCCAGTCGGCCTGTTGCGCCTGGGCGCCGGACACGACGGCCGCACAGGCGGCCGCCAACATGCAATGCAAGATTCTTGAGGGTTTCATGGTTTGTCTCCTGGGGTATTTACGGTACGCGCCCATTGCTTTTTGAATGGTCCGGACGCGTGAGGAACAAGAATTCGGAATGTGCGGGATCTCCGTGATGTCAGGCCGTCATTCCGGCGGAAGATGGCGGCGGCTGCTTTTGTCCGCCAGCCGCCAGCCGCCGTCCGTCTCCACCAGCACGTCCTGGCACTCGCGGATGGCGACCAGGCGCGGCGCGCCGCCCTGCTCGTGCGGCACGCTTTCGTAGGCGGTCAGGAAGTAGCCGACGGTGGCGCGCGCGCCAGCCAGCTCGACCAGTCGCAGATTGGTAATGACGTGGCAGGTGCTGCGCTCGGGCGCGCGGGCATTCAGGGCTTGCAGGATTTCCTGGCGGCCGGCAAGCCGGCGTCCCTGCCGTTGCCAGACGCCGTCCTCGGCCATGAGCGCGGCTGCGGCCTCGTGCCGCCGCGTGTCCAGGGCATGGAAGAATTCCAGCACCACGGATTCGCAGGCCGTCTTGGCCAGCATGGGCAAAATCGGGTTTTCCATTGCGATCCTCATCCGATCTGGGCGCTGGCAAGCGGCACTTCGGGCCGCCCGAGCAACGCCGGGTCCAGGGTCGCGCGCTGCGCGATCCATTTGCGCAGCTGGCGGAAATCGCGGGCTGCATCCACCGATACGCCGGCCACGGCGCGGCCGCTGGCGTCCAGCGCCACCGACAGCAAGGCGCGCTCCCCAACCTGCGGCCGCAGCACTTCGCTGCAGGCCAGGCCCGGGAATCCGACGATCTGCACCATGGCGTCGTATTGTTCCGACCAGACGGCGCCGGTCGGCGCATAAGGTTCGCCCAGGCCCAGGGCCGACAGCGCGGCGGCCGTGCCTTGGTCCTGCGCGTTCTGCCACGACTCCATGCGCGCATGGCCGTCCTCGGCCGTCAGCACCGCGACGTCGCCCGCCGCATAGACGTCCGCCGCCGAGGTCCTGCAGTACGCGTCGACCAACACGCCACGCTCGCAGGCCAGGCCGGCTTCACGCGCCAGTTCGTCATTGGCCCGCAGGCCCACGCCCAGCACGATGGCGTCCGCGTCCAGACGCGTGCCGTCGGCCAGTTCCGCCACCGGGCGGCCGTCCGTCTGCGCCAGCACCGCGCGCAGGCAAGTGTCCAGGCGCAGGTCCACGCCATGGGCGGCATGCAGCGCGGCCAGGTGCGCCGACACCGCAGGCTGCACGCTGCGGGCGCACAGTCGCGGTCCCTGCTCCAGCACGGTCACGGCGCTGCCGGACTGACGCGCCGTCGCCGCTACCTCCAGCCCGATCCAGCCGCCCCCGACCACCACCAGGCGGCGGCCCGGGCCGAGGCTGGCGCGCAGGCGCAGCGCGTCGCCGCGGGTGCGCAGCACGTGCACGCCGGGGCCATCCACGCCGGGCAGCGCAGGCACGACCGGCCTGCCGCCCATGCACAGGATCAGCTTGTCATAGGCGATGCTGCCGCCGTCCGAGGTATCCACCTGCCTATCGGCCACGCGCAGCCGCGCCGCCGCCACGCCCGGCCGAAACTCGATGCGCAACGCCGCCAGCCGCTCGGCCGAAAACAGCTCGGTGCTTTCGGGCACGGCCTGGCCGCCCAGCACCGCCTTGCTCAAGGGCGGGCGTTCATAAGGCGCGTGGGGCTCATCGCCCAGCAGCACGATGCGGCCTTCGTAGCCGCGTTCGCGCAAGGTCGCCGCGGCCCATCCGCCCGCCTGGCCGGCGCCGACCACCACGATGGCGCCCGAGTTCATGCGCCTTCCGCCTTCAGGTAGACGGTGCCCGACTCCACCCGCACCTCGTAGCGGCGCAGGTCCGTCGTGACCGGCGGGCATTGCGGCTTGCCGGTACGGATGTCGAAGACGCCCTGATGCAGCGGACACTCGATGGTGCCGTCTTCCAGATAGCCGTCGGCCAGGCTGGCGTTGCCATGCGGACAGCGGTCCTGCGTGGCGCAGATGTCGCCTTGCAGGTTGTAGAGGCAGACGCCTTCGCCTTCATGCATCACGCGCAGGGTGCCGGTGTCGGGCGAAATGTCCGACACCATCGCCACAGGTTTCCAGGTATCCATGCTCACAGCCCCATCGCCTTGCGGTAGTAGTCGTAGAAGGAGCGGATCAGCACCTCGGTCACCATGTAGTCGGCGGGCTCGGTGTCGCGGCCGCCCATCTCGATGATGCCGCGCTCTTCCGGATAGCCGGTGACGCCGATCTGCACCTGGTTCAGCATTTCGCTGTCGTCCATCGACACGAAGCCGGCCGGACCCAGCAGGTTGGCGTGCTTCAGGCGCAGGCGGGTCATTTCCTCGTCGTCGTCCTCGTAGCCGTAGTAGGTGAACACCAGTTCGTGCTCGGTCGGGCTGCGCGGGATGACGTGGCGAGTCTTGAGCGAGTTGGCCTGGATGCCGAACTGCGCGGCCGGGAACACCCACGCGCCACCGACGCGGCCGCGGTTGAACTCGGCGCGCGGCGTCACGGTTTCCAGGTCCAGCAGCTCCAGGTCGTCACGGAAACGGCTCATTTCCGTGGTGGCCTCGGTCTTCTTCTTGCCCTCGTTGTGCGACACCATCACGCTGTGCGCGCCGCCGCCCGTGGGGATGCACTCGGACTTGGAGTCCGCGCGCCACAGGCCGAAGGTGATGTAGAAGGTGTGCAGCAGCGTGGCGTGGTACGGATCCTTCAGGTTTTCCAGGTACATCTTCCAGTTGCTGGGGATCAGCTGGCGGCTGTAACCCAGCAGCTTGAGCGGCTTGCCCGGCAGCATGTGGTCGATTTCCGCCAGCACTTCAGGACCGCAGTAGTCCTCGAAGCTGGGCGCGTCCTCGGCGAAGGTGGCCCAGATCGAGCCGCCGCGGTTCACGCTGCGCAGCTTGCGGATGCCGTTCTGCTTGGGATCGAAGTCGCGCGGCATGCCACCCTTGCCCATGGCGCCGCGGCGAAACGGCACGCCTTGCAGATTGCCGTTCAGGTCATAGTTCCACTGGTGGTAGGGGCAGGTGAAGTCCTCCACCTTGCCGGTGTTGTGCCAGCAGATCTGCGCGCCGCGGTGCGCGCAGCGGTTCTCCAGAACGTTGATCTCGCCTTCCGCGTTGCGGACCATGACCACGGGGCGGTCGCCGATCCAGTTTCGCTTGTAGCAGCCAACTTCAGGCACTTCGCATTCCAGGCCCACGTAGTTCCAGGTCCTGCCGCCGAAGAACACGTCCATCTCCTTCTTGAAGATGGCGGGATCGGTGTAGACCCAGTTGGGGATGCGCGTATAGCCTTCCTTGGGCCAACGGCGCTCGATGTGGATGGGAGCCGCCGCCGGAGCCTCTGGCGCGGTCGAGTGGGTACAGGTCATGATGGGTATCCTCGGGGCGGATTCAGATGGGAACGATGAGCGAAGTGCGCACGCGGTAGTTGTCGTACACGCAGTCGCGGCGGCTGAACGCCAGGCCCTCGGGCGTCACGCGCACCACGTCCAGATAGCGGCCCACCATGTTCAAGGTGGGCTCGCGGTCGGACAGCGACTCCATCACCGCAAAGTTGGCCTGCGCCACGATGTGGTCGCCCTGCACTTCCAGCACGCGCACGCCGCTGATGAAGTGGCGCAGCGAACGCGGCTCGAACATGGTGGTTTCGCGCAAGGCCGTGACGCGGTCGCGCACCATGTTCTTGTTCATGCAATAGATCAGGCCCAGGGGCAGGCCGGCGTCATGGTTCTCGCGCGACAGCACCCGGTAATGGCAGTCCTCGGTGAAGAAGGCGGGCCAGTCCTCCAGCCGGTCTTCGTCCAGGCAGTAGGCGTAATCGTCATAGAAGTCCCGCAGGCGCTCGCGCAGCGACGGGGTATCGGAAAGCTCGGTCATGGTCATTGCGGATCCAGGTATCGGTTCTAGAAAATCGCGTCCTATCGGGCCGCGGCCAGTTGCGCGCGGTTGCTCTCGAAGCCGCTCTGGCTGCCCAGCGCCAGGATGGGTTCCTGCATGCGCTCCTGCCAGATCAGCGACTCCATGGCGATCTGCAGCGGATGGTCCTGCACCGTCAGCGCGGAGGTGGTTTCCGTGCCCGAGTGATGCGAGTGCATGGCCCAGCCTGGCGCCGACAGGATCAGGTCGCCCGCCTTCCAGTCCAGCCGCGTGCCGTTGACCTTGCTGTAGCCGTTGCCGCGCAGGTAATAGTTGATGGCCGACGAGCTGTGGCGGTGCGGCACGTGGTGGTTGTCGGGCGGCGACGAGGAAATGGTGGCGAAGAAGCTGTGCGTGGTGCCGATGCGGCGTTCGGTCGCCGGGTTGTACAGCACGAACAGGCGGCGGCCGTTGTAGCCGCGCGCCATGTCCTCGACGCTGGGCAGCTGGCGCGACACCGCCGACCAGGGCCAGTGCAAGGCCTTGGATTCCAGCACGTCGATGTCGATCAGCCACTCGTAGCCCAGCAGCCAGGCGCCCTCGGGCGTGATCTGCTCGCGCAGCGCCAGGTCGCGCGAACGGGCCGCGTCGGGCGCGCGCGGCGGCACCGGCTTGGTATTGGCGTCGGCCGGCGGCACGCTGCCCTCGAACTCCTCGACGTAGTGGATCTCCAGCTTTTCCAGGAGCGGCGCGTTGGAGTACGACAGGCGCACCCACGGCGTCTTGCCTTCGTTGCGGTAGGAATGCACCTGCATGGCGGGGGTGTTCCATACGTCCCAGTGCCCCACGCGGATGTCGCGCCCGGCCACCGTGGCCACGCCCTCGCCGCTGATACAGATCTCCAGCATGTTGGAGTTCTTGCGCAGATTGAAGGTGCTTTCACCCGGATTGACCACGTTGATGGTGACGTCCGTTCCCGGGGCCAGGCCCAGGCCCGGCGCCGTGGCTTCCGGGTGCACGATGAGGGAGGCGCGACGGCCGTTGTCCGGCCGGGGCGCATCGGTCAGGCGCGCGATCTCAAGATCGATGTCCTCTTTGGGGATGACGATGGACTGCCATTTGTTTTGTTCCCGCGGACTGGCGCCGCTGATATCGACGAACATGTATGTCTCCTCTTGCCGCCGGCGCCCCGCGCCGGCTGTGCGGTTATGCGAATTCGGTTCAGGGCTGCGCCAGCAGCAGGTTCTCGCGGGTCTGGGGCGGCAGCGCCACGCCCAGGCCATGGTCGCGGGCATGCTCGTACACCACGCGCGCCATCGCCAGGTCGGACAGGCCCATGCCCATGCCCTTGAAGATCGTCAACCGCGCGCCTTGCGGACGGCCCTCTCCCGCGGCGAGCAGGTCGCTCAGCACGGTCACGCCCTGCCATGGCGCACCGTCTGCGCCAAAGCGCTCGCGCAGTTCACGCGAACCGCGGCGGGCGTTTTCCAGGTCGTCCACCACCACGCGGTCGGCGCGTTCGAACACGTCCTGCGCGAACTCGGCCTTGGCCGGCAGGATCGCGCCCACGGCGTTCAGGTGCCTGCAGTCGGCCAGCATGGCCTCGTCCACGAAAGGCTCGACGACGCGCGTGATCAGGGTGACGATCTCGGCGCCGGCCAGCGCCTGTTCCAGGCTGGCCGCTTCCTCGACCTCGAATCGATACTTGCCTTGCACGCTGGCGACAAAGGCGCGGCGCTTTTCCGGCGTGGGGCTGTAGACGCGCACGCGGCGCAAGTCGCGCACGGCGGCCAGCGCGGCCAATTGGGTGACGGCCTGCGGGCCGGTGCCGATCAGCGCGGCGCAGGCGGCGTCAGCCGGCGCCAGCGCGCGCGTGGCGACCCCGCTGATCGCGGCGGTGCGCAGCATGCCCAGCGCGCGCGCCTCGATCACGGCGCGCAGAAATCCCGACTCGGCGTCGAACAGGCTGAACAGCGAGCCTCCGCCGCTCTTGGTATGGACCCAGGTCTTGAAACCCGCATAGCCGCCCGCGCCGGTCTGCACGGAGCCCAAGGCATGCATCGAGCTGCCGTCGCCCCAGGTCGCCAGCGCCTTGGGCAGGTTGCGGGCCTGCTCGCGCCCTTGCGCGACCAGCATGGCATGCAGGGCTTCGATCGCCTTGGGGATATCCAGAACCGAGACCACGTCCCGTTCCGTCAGGTACCGCAGCGCATCAGACATGCGCGTCTCCTTGTTCGTCGGCGGCGGGCTCGTCCGCCACCGTGTTGATCAGTGTTCCGAGGCCGGGAATCTCGACTTCCAGCGTGTCGCCGGCGCTCATGAAGCGCGGAGGCTTGCGGCTGGAGCCCACGCCTTCGGGCGTGCCGGTGGCGATCACGTCGCCCGGCGACAGGCGGGTGAAGCTGCTGATGTAGGCGATCAGCTCAGGGATGGGGAAGATCAGGTCGGACACCTGGCCGTGCTGCATGACCTCGCCGTTGAGGCGGGAAATAACTTCCAGGCCAGCCGGGTCGCCGATCTCGTCGGCCGTGACCAGCCAGGGACCCAGCGCGCCGCTGCGCTCGAAGTTCTTGCCCGGCGTCACCTGCGCGTTGTGCTTCTGGAAATCGCGCACGGAGTTCTCGGCCATGCAGGTGTAGCCGGCCACGTGCGCCAGGGCGTCCCTGGCGGCGATATGGCGTCCGCCCCGGCCGATCACCACGGCCAGTTCGGCCTCGTAATCGAAACGATCGGAGGCTTGCGGCTTCCACACCGCCTCCCCGTGGCCGACGAAGCTGTCCGCAAAGCGCGCGAACAGCGAGGGGTGCGCGGGCAGTTCGCGCCCGGCCTCGGCCACATGGCGGCCGTAGTTCAGGCCCACGCAGAGAATCTTGCGCGGCGCCACGACCGGCGGCAGCAGGCGCAGCCCGGCCAAGGGCATACAGGCCTGGCCAGCCGTCTCCGCGGCGCGCGCGATCTGTTCCACCCCTGCCTCCAGCGCCGCGACCAAGTCGGGCCAGACCTGGGTCAGCGCCACGACCTCGGCGCCGCGCACCACGCCCCAGGCGCTGCGGCCTGCCTGAACGAAGCTGACGAGCTTCATGTTGTCTCCTGTGCTTGCGGCGGCTTATGGCATGCATCGACGGATTTCTTTGCATGCATTTATCGCTTCAACCGCACTTGAATCGCTGTTTTTCCGAATTATTGCATGCAATTTTGATAAATCGCAAGGCAAGATCGGTTTTTTTATTGACTATTGCATGCAATTTTGACGGTACACTGAAAGTCCTCACAGACCGGAACCAGCCTCCCCCTCCCTATGGCCGCACAAATCGATAAAGTCATTTCCGAACTCCGGGACATGGTGCTTTCTGGCGTTCTGCAACCGGGGGAACGCGTGGTCGAGTTACAGTTTTCGGCGCGCCTGGGCGTATCGCGTACCCCGTTGCGCATTGCGCTGACCGAGCTTGAAAAAGAGGGCCTGCTGGAACGGCTGCCTTCACGCGGCTTCCGGGTACGGGCCTTTACGGTGGACGAAATCGGCGACGCGGTGGACGTGCGCGGCGTGCTCGAAGGCATGGCGGCCCGCCTGCTGGCCGAGCGCGGCGCCTCGCAGGACGTGTTGGACCGCTTGTCGCAGGCGGTGGACGAAGGACGCGCCCTGCTGGCCCCGGCCCGCCGCGATCCCAACACCACCGTGGATGCGCGCGCCTGGGGGCAGATCAACCGGCGCTTTCACGAGATCCTGTGCGAAGCCGCGGGCAACCGCGCGCTCTTGTCGGCGCTGGAACACAACAACAAGACGCCGCTGGCCGGCCCGGCCGCGCTGACCCTGCCATCCACGCCCTCTCTGCTGGAAACGCCGTTCGTGCTGCGCGCGCAAGCGGACCACGAAGACCTGCTGCGCGCCATTACGCGGCGCGAGGCCGTGCGTGCCGAGAACCTGATGCGCGAGCACGCCTATCGCAGCCGCGAAAACAAGCGCGTACTGCTGGAATCGCTGCGCGGCGCCCTGCCCGCGCAGCCCGGGCTGTCGGACGTCAGCGCATAAACAGGATCCACGGCATGCAATCCATTCCCGACCTTTCCGCCCAGGCGCTGATCTCGCGCGACCTGGTGGCCGCCCTGCGCCGCGATGCGCCGCTGGTGCAGTGCCTGACCAATTTCGTATCCATGAACACCGCCGCCAACGTGCTGCTGGCCATGGGCGCTTCGCCCGCCATGGTGCATGCGCAGGAAGAAGCGCCCGAGTTCGCGCGCGTCTGCGGCGCGGTCGTGATCAACATCGGCACCCTGTCCTCGCCCTGGCTGGACAGCATGCTGCTGACCGCCGCGTCGGCCAACGAAGCCGGCATACCCTGGGTGCTCGATCCGGTGGCGCACCACGCCACCGCTTTCCGCCGCGACGCGGTGCGCCGCCTGCTGGACCTGCGGCCCGCCATCATCCGCGGCAATGCCTCGGAGATCATCGCGCTGGCCGGCGGCCAAAGCGCGAGCAAGGGCGTGGACGCGCGCGACGCGGTCTCGCAGGCGGAGCATTCCGCGCATGCCATCGCCGCCAGCCGCGCGACAGTGGTGGCGGTGACCGGCGAGACCGACTACGTCACGGACGGCGCGCGCGCCGTCCGCATAACGGGCGGTTCGCCCCTGATGCCGCGCGTCACCGCCACGGGCTGCGCGCTGACGGCGCTGGTTGGCGCCTGCGCCGCGGTGTCGCGCAACGATCCGTTTTCCGCGGCGGTCGCCGCCCTGTCGTGTTTCGCCATCGCGGGCCAGCGCGCCGGCGAGCTGGCGCAAGGCCCCGGATCGTTTGCGTGGCGCTTCCTGGACGCGCTTGCGGCGTTGGAAACGGGCGACCTCATCGAAGAATCTCCGCTGCGCTAGACGCGGCACGACTGCCCCGCCCCGTGGCGCGACCGTGTCACGGCCGGGTCACACGCCATGCGCAGAATTCCTTTCCTTCAAACCCGGAGGAAAGACGGTGAAGCCGAATCTAGGAAAGCTCTTTGCGCTGTCCGCCAGCGCCGCGTTGCTGGCAAGCCTGGCCGCTTGCGGCGGCGACAATGACGACGACACGCCCGACACCCCGCCGCAGGCCGGCGTGCCCGCAGGCTCCACCCTGGACCTGGCCATCCTGGGCACCACCGACCTGCATGCCAACGTGCTGGGCTACGACTACTACAAGCTGGCCGAGGACAAGAGCTACGGCGTGGACCGCACGGCCACGTTGATCGCCAATGCGCGCAAGCAGAATGCCAACACGCTGCTGTTCGACAACGGCGACACCATCCAGGGCACTGCCTTGTCCGACTACCAGGCGCTGGTCAAGCCGGTGCAATGCAGCGACATGCTGGCGATCTACAAGCAGATGAAACTGCTGGCCTATGACGCGGCCACGCTGGGCAACCATGAGTTCAACTACGGCCTGCCGTTCCTGTCGCAGATCACCGACACGAATTTCGGGCTGGCCGGCATCGGCAAGGGCACGGCGCAGACCAACCCCGCCGGGGCCAAGGACTGCGCGGCGCCGGGCTTTCCCTTCGTGTCCGCCAATGTGGTGTCGGCCGCCAGCAAGCAGCCCATCTTCAAGCCCTGGGTCCTGCTGAACAAGACCTTCAAGGCCACCGATCCCAACGGCAAGCAGATCGAGGTCGCGCTGAAGGTCGGCGTGATCGGCTTTGCGCCCCCGCCCATCCTGCAATGGGACAAAGCCAATCTGGAAGGCCACGTGGAAGTCGCGGGCTGGAAGGAATCGGCGCAACGCTATGTACCCGAAATGCGCGCGGCGGGCGCCGATCTGGTGGTGGCGCTGGCGCACGGCGGCATCGACATGCTCAGCGCCTACAGCCCGGCCATGGAAAACGGCGCGGGCTACCTGAGCCAGGTGCCTGGCATCGACGCGCTGATCACCGGTCACCAGCACCTGCTGTTCCCCGACACCAATGCCAAGTCGCAATTCGCGGGGCAGCCCGGGATAGATCTGGAGAAAGGCCTGATCAACGGCGTACCGGCGGTGCAGGCCGGCCAGTGGGGCAACAACCTCGGCCAGATCACGCTGAAGCTTGCCTATGACAAAGGCTGGCAGGTGCAGAAGGACGCCACGCGCGTGCAACGCATCTCCACGCGCCTGACCGCGCAGAACGGCGCCACGCCCGCGACCTACGTCGAACCCGACGCCGCCGCGCAGCAGCTGGTGCAGGCTGAACACGCCGCCACCATCGCCTATGTCAAAACGCCCATCGGCCAGAGCCGCTTCGACATGGCGACCTATTACGCGCTGGCGGGCGACGTGTCGGCGCTGCAAATCGTCAACATGGCGCAGATCGACTATCTGACGGACTACATCGCCAAGAACAAACCCTCGTATGCCGCCCTGCCCATCCTGTCGGCGGCCGCGCCCTTCAAGGGCGGACGCAACGGTCCGGGCGACTTCACCTACGTGAAGCAGGGCAACATCGCCATCAACAACGCCGCCGATCTTTACCTGTACCCCAACACCTTGCAAGTGGTGCGGGTCAGCGGCGACATCGTGCGCCAATGGCTGGAGAAGACCGCCGAGCAGTTCAAGCAGATCGACCCGGGCCAGGTCGCGCCGCAGGATCTGGTCGACACGGGTTTTCCGACCTTCAACTTCGACGTGCTGTATGCCGCGGGCAATGCCCTGCGGTACGAAATCGACGTCACCCGGCCCAAGGGTACACGCATCACGCAGCTGACTTACCAGGGCGCGCCGCTCGATCCCGCTGCGCAATTCCTGGTGGTCACGAACAACTACCGCGCCAGCGGCGGCGGCGACTTCCCCGGCCTGGCCGGCGGCAAGGGCGACATCGTGCTGCAAGCCCCGGACGCCAGCCGCGACGTGCTGATCAGCTACATCCGCAAGCACCCGGACCTGGATCTGGCCACCTATGGCCTGGACCGCAGCTGGCGCTTCGCGCGAGTGGGCGTCCTGGCCGGCCCGGTGGTGTTTTCGTCGGTGCCAGGCACCCTGGCCATGGCCGCCGCGCATGGCGTGGACAACGTCACGGTGCATGACGCCACGCCTGACCCGGTGACCCAGCTGTCGCGCTACGCGGTGGATCTCAGCCGCTAAGGCTGGCGGTAGTACACGCAGATGCGCCGGCCGCCGATCTCGTGCACCTCGATCGGCAACTCGTACAGTTCGCTCAGGACCTCCGGCCGGACCAGTTCGGCCGGAGTCCCCTGATGCGCGATGCGCCCTGCCCGCATCGCCACGATGCGGTCCGCATAGGTGGACGCGAAATTGATGTCGTGCAGCACCAGCACCACCGTCTTGCCCAGCTCGTCCGCCGCGCGCCGCAGCGTGCCCATCATGGCGACGGCATGCTTCATGTCCAGGCTGTTCAGCGGTTCGTCCAGCAGGACGTAGCGCGTGTCCTGGCACAGCACCATCGCCACGAACGCGCGCTGGCGCTGCCCGCCCGACATCTCGTCCAGGTAGCGGTCGGCCAGCGGCTCCAGGTTCAGGTAGGCGATGGCGCGGTCGATGTGGTCCTTGTCTTCCAGCGTCAGGCGGCCGCCCGTGTGCGGATAACGGCCGAACGCGACCAGATCCCTGGCCGTCAACCGCAGCGGCAGGTGATTGTCCTGCCGCAGGATGGCCAGGCGGCGCGCCAGTTCGCGGCTGTCGGCCCGGGTCACGTCCAGCCCCTCGACCAGCACCCGGCCAGCGGACATGGGAAGCAGACGGCTGACCATGGACAGCAGCGTGGACTTGCCTGCGCCATTGGGGCCGATGATCGCCGTGACGCCGCCCGCCGGCAGCGACAGGCTGACGTCGTCGACCACCACGCTGTCGCCGTATTGCTTGCTGACTTGCTGGATCTCTATCATCGGCGCCCCCTGCGCAGGATCAGGGCAAGGAACATCAACCCGCCCAGGAATTCGATCACCACGCTGACGGTGGTATTCAGGCCCAGCACGCGTTCCAGCAGCGTCTGGCCGCCTACCAGGAAGATCACGCTCAGCAGCACGGCCGCCGGGACGGTGTGGCGATGCCGGTCGGACCCCATGGCCTGATAGGCCAGGTTGCTGACCAGCAGGCCGAAGAACGTCACCGGCCCCACCAGCGCGGTGGATACCGACACCAGCACGGCGATGGCGGCCAGCGTCAGCATCAGCGTGCGGCGATAGTCCACGCCCAGGTTCACCGCGATGTCGCGGCCCAGCGCCAGCACGTCGTAGCGCCGCCGCATGCGCCACACCAGCAGCGACGCGGCGCACACCGCGGCCAGCGCGATCGGCAGCAGACCCACGCGCACGGTGTTGAAGCTGGCGAACATGCGGTCCTGCAACACCAGGAATTCATTGGGGTCGATCAGCCGCACCACGAAGTTGGACAGGCTGCGAAACAACAGGCCGAAAATGATGCCCACCAGCATCATCAGGTGCAGGCTGCGCACCGCGTCCGAGAACAGCCAACGGAACAGCAGGCAGGCGAACGCGGTCATGGCGCCCACCTCCAGCAGGAAGGCGGCCACCGGATGGCTGGCGGCCGCGGCCGCCTGGCCGAAGCCGAACACCACCACGGCCTGGATCAGCAGGTACAGGGCGTCAAAGCCCATGATGGCGGGCGTCAGGATGCGATTGTGGGTGATCGTCTGGAACAGCACCGACGACACCGCCACCGCATAGGCCACCAGCAGCATCGCCGCCAGCTTGGCGCCGCGGAACGGGATCACGAAGGACCACTGGCCGTTGGCGCCCAGCGTCATGAAGGCGATGGCGCAGGCCAGCGCAATGGCGCCCAGCAGCCACAGGCGCCAAGCCTGCGGCGCCCGGGCCGGCGCCGGGACGGAGACTGCAAGTTCAGCCAAGCCGGTTCCTCCGCGCGCGCAACAGCCACAGGAACAGGATGCTGCCCAGCACGCCGACCACCGTGCCGATGGGAATCTCGTAGGGATGGATCACCAGCCTGCCGATGACGTCGCAGGCCAGCACGAACACGCCGCCCAGCACCGCCACCCAGGGGATGGCGCGGCGCATGTTGTCGCCCAGCACCAGGCTGACGGCATTGGGCACGATCAGGCCCAGAAAGGGAATGCCGCCGGCCGTCACCACCACCACGGCCGAAATCGCCGACACGATCAGCAGTCCGGCCAGCGTCAGCCGCGCATGGTTCAAGCCCAGGTTGGCGGCGAACTCGCGGCCCATGCCGGCCACGGTGTAACGATCGGCCGCCGCGTAAGCCGCGCAGGCCAGGCCGAAGCCGATCCAGAGCAATTCATAGCGCCCCCGCAGCACGCCGGAAAAATCGCCCGTGGTCCAGGCGTGCAGCGACTGCAGCAGGTCGTAGCGATAGGCGACGAAGGTGGTGGCCGCGTGGATCACGCCGCCCAGGATCAGGCCGATCAGCGGCACGATGAAGGGCGTGCGCAGCGGCACGCGCTTGAGCAGCGCAAGAAACAGCAAGGTGCCCGCCAGCGCGAAGCCCGTGGCCGTCAACATCTTGCCGATCACGGGCGTGTCCGGCGCCAGCAGCGTGACCACGAGTATGCCCAGGGTGGCGGACTCCACGGTGCCGGCCGTGGTGGGTTCGACGTAGCGGTTGCGCACTAGCATCTGCATGATGAGTCCGGCCACCGCCAGCGACATGCCGGCCAGCAGCAAGGCCAGCGTGCGGGGGATGCGGCTGACCATCAGCAGGCGCCAGGCTCGCTCGGCCTCGTCACCAGTGCCCCACAGCGCGGCCAGGCTGAGCTGGCCCGCCCCCAGGCTGACGCTGGCCGCGCACAGGGCCAGCAGCAAGCCTACCGCCACCGCCAGCCCGCCCCAACCGCCTATCGACTGCCGCCAACTCACCCGCGATTACTCCCGCCGCTCATGCATCAGGCTTTACTTGCCCGCGGCCAGCGCGGCCGCGATCTCGTCCACGTTCTGCTGCATCGCGGTCAGGCCCGCGCTGCCCAGCAGATACCAGTTGTAGCCGTTCAGGTAGACCACGCGCTTGTTCTTCCAGGCCTTGGTCGGGCGCACCAGCTCGTTGTCCAGCATGCGCTGGGCCGACACGCCCTCACGGCCGATGGCGGCATCGCGGTCGATCACGAACAGCCAGTCGGGATCGGTCTGGGCGATGAACTCGAACGAGATCGCCTGGCCGTGGTTCGACACGCTCAGCCCCGTCGTCGCCGGCTTGATGCCGAAGGCGTCGTGGATCACGCCGAAGCGCGAACCCGGACCGTAGGCGCTCATCTTGCCGCCGGTGGTCAGCACGATCAGCGCGGTGCCGGCGTTGGCCGCCTTGCCATTCAGGTCCGCGATCGAGGCGCGCAGGGCGTCGAGCTTGGTCTTGGCGACATCCTGCTTGCCATAGATGGCGGCCAGCGTTTCGGTGTTGCGCACGACGCTGCCCACCAGGTCCCGGGCATTGACCGTCAGGTCCACGGTGGGCGCCAGCTTGGCGAGCTCGTCGTACTTGGGCGCCGAGCGGCCCGCCACGAAAATGAGTTGCGGCGCGGCGGCGTGGATCACCTCGTAGTTGGGCTCGAACATCGAACCCACCTTCAGGTAGCGCTCATCGGCATACTGGCTTAGCTGCGGCGGCCACTTGGCGACCGTCGGTACGCCCGTCGCGTCCACGCCCAGCGCATGCAGCGTGTCCAGCACGGCCAGGTCCATCACCACCGTCTTCGCCGGATTGGCCGGCACGGCGGTTTCGCCGCGCGCATGCTTCACCGGCAGCGTCGCCTGCGCCGCGCATACCGCCGTGGCGGCGCCCAGGACCAGCGCGGCCCCGGCCTGAACCGCCCAACGCCGGACGCGGCCTGCTTGCGTTTGCTTCTTCATGCGTACCTCTTCATGTTGCGGGCGCCAGGCGCCCATTCAAACTCAGAACTTGACGCCCACGCCCAGCCAGTAGCGGCGGCCGTCCTCGACGTAGCCGTAGTCGTCGTACGTGACCTGCTTGTCGAACAGGTTGTAGATGCCGGCGTACACCGCCACCGTCTTGTTCACCTGGTACGAACCGCCCAGGTCCACGAAGGTGTAGGAAGGCGCGACCACCGACGAGGACGACGGACCGGTGATGGGCTGGCTTTCCTTGCCGCGGTAGTTCAGCCGCGCCCAGGCCTGCAGCGCATCCGAGGCCTGCCAGTTCACCGTGGTGGTGAACAGGTGCTTGGGCAGCTGATTGAGCGGCTGGCCCTTGTACTGGCCGGACTTCTGCTCCGACTTGGTGAACGTGTAGCTGCTGGTCAGGGACCAGTCGCGCGACAGCGGCAGCTTCAGGTTGGCTTCCACGCCGCGGGAATTGGCCTTGTCCACGTTCATGTAGGTGGTCGGATCCGAGCCGAACTGGTTCGGGCCGTCCGTGCACTGGGTCGCGGGGCAGGCGACGCGGGTGATCTTGTCCTTGAAGTCGTTGTTGAAGACGGTCAGGCCGGCGTTGAAGCCTTCGCCGTCGTCATACAGGATGCCGATTTCCTCGGTTACCGACTTCTCGGGCGTCAGGTCCGGATTGCCGTACATATTGCCGCCGCGGCTGACCTGGCCCCAGCCCGCCACCGTCTGGCGCAGGTCGGGCGCGCGAAAGCCCGTGGACACGCCGCCCTTCAGGGTCCAGCGGTCGGCCATGTGCCAGACGCCGTACAGGCGCGGGCTGAAATGCGTGCCGAAGTTCTCGTCTTCGTCCATGCGCAGGCCGGTGGTGACGGCGAAGGTCTCGGTCAGGCGCCATTCGTCTTCGGCGAACAAGGCCCACTGGTAGCGGTCCACCTTGCTGGGGCCGTTGGCCAGCTGGTTGCCGGTCTGGTCGTTCAGGCGCTGGCTGAGGTAGCTGCCGCCCAGGGTCAGCATGTGCGAACCCAGCGGCAGCGTCCAGCTCGTCTGGATGTCCAGGTTCTTGATCTTCATCTGGCGCGAGCGGTTGTCGAACTCTTCCTGCTGCACGTAGCTGTCCGACACGCCCCAGCCCCAGCGTCCGGTATGCGACAGCGCCCACTTGTTGCTGCGGTAGTCGGTATCGGACGAAGCCGGGCAGCCATTGCGTCCGCAAGCCTGGCCGGGCGGCAGCGGCTCGACCGTCTTGCCCAGCGTTTCGTGCAGCTTCTGGCGCATGGTGGTCGCTTCCAGCACGATGTCGTGGTCGCGGTTGGGCGTCAGCGCCAGCTTGGCCGTGACGCTTTCCGAGTTGCGCTTGCGGAAGCCGTCGACGATGTCATCTTCGTCGCGCTGCGTGGCCTGGCCGTAGATCTGCAGACCCAGCAGGTCCGTCTTGATCGGGCCGGACAGGTAGAAGTTGCCCTGGTAGATGTCGCCCGACTTGTTGCTTTCCTGGATGGTGCTGTCCAGGCGGATCTCGCCGCCCCACTCCGAGGGCACCTTGCGCGTGATGATGTTGATCACCCCGCCCATGGCGTCCGAGCCGTACAGCGACGACATGGGGCCGCGCACCACCTCGATACGCTCGATGGCGGAAAGCGGCGGCGTCCAGCCGCCTTCGACGCCCGTGGAATCCGAGTTGGTGCGGGTTTCGCGCGAATTCTGGCGCTTGCCGTCGATCAGGATCAGCGTGTACTTAGGGCCCATGCCGCGCAGGCTGATGTCCTGGCGGTCGCCGCCGCCCGTCACGATCACGCCCGGCACGTCCACCAGCGCGTCGTTGATGTCGCGGTAGAACTTCTTGTCCAGGTCCTCGCGGGTGATCACGCTGATCGATGCCGGCGCGTCCTGGATCTGCTGTTCATAGCCCGAGGCCGTCACCACCACGGTGTCCAGGGTCTTGGCAGTGTCGGCGCTCTGCGCCCAGGCGGGCTGCGCCACGCCGAAACCCGCTGCGCACAGGGCCGCCGCCAACTGCGTGCGCGAACCCGGACCGCGCCGGCCGGCGACCAATTCTTTGCTGCTCATGATTCCAGTTTCTCCCGTCCCAGGCCCGCGCCCCACCCCGCGTGCGGCGTCCGTCCTGCCTCGTATTTATTAATGAAAACCATTCTCATATTAGAATTGGACCTGCCGGGAGCCAGCAACACGCTTTCCGCAACTTTTATCTTCTTTGCACTTCTTGACACTCCGGCCCGCGGCCATAAGCCAAACTGCCGGATGCAGAACCGACGACACGCATGCCTTTTTCCCACGCACCGGCGACTCGCCGCATCCTGCTGATCGATGACGATGTCGAGCTTGCGCAGATGCTGCGCGAGTACCTGGAACCCGGTCATTGCCGGCTCACCCTGGCGCATAGCGGCACGCAGGGCCTGGCCCTGTTGGCTCAGGACGACTACGACCTGGTGCTGCTGGACCTGATGCTGCCCGACGGCAATGGGCTGGATCTGCTGAAGCAATACCGCCTGCGCTCGCGCCGGCCGGTCATCATGTTCACCGCCCACGGCGGCGAGACGGACCGCGTGCTGGGCTTGGAGTTCGGCGCCGACGACTACCTGGCCAAACCCTTCAGTCCGCGCGAACTCAAGGCCCGCATCACGGCGGTCCTGCGCCGCTTCGAAGAGGTGCCCGACACGGCCCGCCCCGCCCTGGCGCTGGGCGCAGTGTCGCTGGACGCCGCCACCGGCGTGCTGCGAATGGGCGACAGTGAAATTCCATTGACCGGCGCCGAACAGCGCATCCTGGAAATCCTCATGCGCACGCCCGGGCAGGTGGTCGCGCGCGACCAGATCGGTCTGTACGCGCTGGGCCGCAAGCCCGACCGCTACGACCGCAGCATCGACACCCACATCAGCTCGCTGCGCAAGAAGCTGCGCAGCGACAGCGGCGCCGAGACATTGGCGATCCGCAACCTGCGCGGCCTGGGTTACGTACTGGCGGGCGCTGACTGATGGCCTGGCTGCCCACCCGCTCGCTCTTCGGACGCGCTTTCCTGACCTTCTGGGGCGCGATGGCGGTCATCCTGGTCTGCGGCATGGTGCTGACGGCCGCGGTCGCCTGGTACCGCTTCAATTCCCTGGATGGCCTGAATCCCGGCAATCTCACGCGCGATGCTGCGCAGATCGCCCGCAGCGAGGGCGTGGATGGCCTGGAACGCTGGGTCGAAGCCATGGACCGGCGCTACTCGGCGCTGAAGATCTACGTCATGGACGCCCAGGACAAGGACATCCTGGGCCGGCGGCTGCCCGCCCGCATGGAAGACTGGCTGAGCGATTTCCGCGCCGGGCCAGACCGTTCGCCGAAAGCCGACTACCTTCCCGCCGACCCCACCGGCGAGCGCGTTTCCTGGTGGGAACCGCAAAAGCTGGTCTTGCCCGATGGTTCGCAGCTGCTGCTGCTGTTCCTGCCGTTCGATTCATCGCATTGGGAAGTGCTGGCCCTGTCGCCCGTGGCGCTGGCCCTGGTGCTGTTCGCGCTGGCCGTGACCGCGCCGTTCTGCTGGGCCTTGAGCCGCCACGTGACGGCGCCCTTGGCACAGTTGCGCCAGACCACGCATGCCTTGTCCGCCGGGCGGCTGGATGCGCACACGCCCGCCAAGCTGGCGCGCCGCAAGGACGAACTAGGCCTCCTGGCGCGCGATTTCGACGCGATGGCCGACCGCCTGAAGGCGCTGGTCGACACGCGCGAGCAGCTGCTGCACAACATCGCGCACGAACTGCGCTCGCCGCTAGCGCGGCTGCGGCTGGCGGCGGAGCTGGCGCGGCGCAGGGACGAGCGCCAGGATCTGCAGCTGGACCGCATCGAACTCGAATGCGAACGCCTGGACGCGCTGGTCGGCAACACCTTGCGGCTGGCGCGCCTGGGCGCCCTGCCCGTGCCTACCGACACCCTGGACCTGGCCGAACTCGTGTCCGACGTCGTCGAAGACGCACGCTTTGAGGCCGGCGGCCGGCAGATCCGCATAGAGTGGCACCAGCATGCGCCCGTGCCCCTGGTCGGCGACCGCTGCAGCCTGGCCAGCGCCATCGAGAACGTACTGCGCAACGCCTTGCGCTTTGCGCCCGCGCACAGCGCGATCCGCGTGCGCCTGCTGTCGACCGCGCACGAAGCCTGCCTGGAGATCGAGGACCGCGGGCCCGGCGTGGCCGCGGAAGAACTGCAATCGCTGTTCGAACCTTTCTATCGGACGGCCTCCGGCGCGCGCAAACCGGGCAGCGGCGCCGGACTGGGCCTGTCGATTGCCCAGGCCGCCGTGGCCGCGCACAAGGGCAGGATGTCGGCCCGCAACATGTCGCCGCAGGGGCTGAGCGTGCGGCTGGAACTGCCGCGCCTGAACGGCTGAGGCCCGGTCAGTCGGCGTCGGCCAGGATCGCGGCCGGCAGCCGCGGCAATACCCGCATGGCGTTGGCCGTGGTGGCATGCGCCACTTGCGCCGGCGTGATGCCGCGCAGCTCGGCCAGCGTGGCGGCGATGCGGACCAGTTCGGCCGGCGCATTGCGCCGCTGCGGCGGATGCAGCCAGGCCGGCGGAATGTCGGGCGCGTCGGTTTCCAGCACCAGGTGCGCCAGATCCACGTCCACCGCATGGCGGCGGATCTGCAAGGCGCGCTCGTAGGTCATCGCGCCGCCCAGGCCCAGCGCGAAGCCCTGGTCTATGAATGCCTGCGCCTGCTGCGCGCTGCCGTTGAAGGCATGCGCGATGCCGCCGATGCGAGGATGGCGGCGCAGGTATTTCAAGAGGATGTCCTGCGACTTGCGCACGTGCAGCAGCACCGGCAGGCCGAACTCGGCGGCCAGCGCCAGTTGCGCGGCATAGAAGTGTTCCTGGCGCTCGCGCGGTTCGCCGGAGGCGATTTCAGGCACGAAGAAGTCCAGGCCGATCTCGCCGATGGCGACGAAGCGGGGGTCGCCCAGCGATTCCTTGACGGCCGCGCGCAACGCCTCCAGGTCGCCGTCGCCGGCGCGCTGAACATACAGCGGATGGATGCCCAGTGCATAGGCGCCGCCGGCCGTCTTGCCGGCCAGTTCGCGCACCACGGAAAAATTGGCGCGCTCGACAGCGGGAATCACGATGGATTGGACGCCCGCCTCACAGGCACGGTCGGCGACCTGCTCGCGGTCGGCGTCGAACTCGGCGGCATCCAGGTGGCAATGGGTATCGATCAGCATGGGCGCGACCTCCTTGCCCGGATTATCCCCCGGCGCGCCTTAACCCGAAACCAGGCGACCGTTTTCCATGAGCAACTGGCGGTCGGCGCGGGCGGCCAGTTCCGGGTCGTGCGTGACGATGGCGAACGCCGTGCCGGACTCCTGATTCACCCGCGTCAGCAGTTCGAACATATTGTGCGCGGTGTGGCGGTCCAGGTTGCCGGTGGGCTCGTCGGCCAGCACGCAGACCGGGCGCGTGACCAGCGCGCGCGCCAGCGCCACGCGCTGCCGCTCGCCGCCGGACAGCTGGCCCGGGAAGTGACCTTCGCGCGCGGCCAGGCCCACCAGACCCAGAACCTCGTGCGCGGCGGCGCGCGCCTTGTCGCGATTCTCGCGGCGCACGATCAGCGGCATCGCCACGTTGTCCAGCGCGGAGAACTCCGGCAACAGGTGGTGGAACTGGTAGACGAAGCCCAGGCTGCGGTTGCGCACGGCGCTCTTGCGGGCCTCGGACAGCCCGACGGCAAGCTGGCCGTCCACCGACACGGAGCCGCTGGTGGGCACGTCCAGCAGACCCAGGATATGCAGCAGCGTGCTCTTGCCGGAACCGGAGGCGCCGACGATGGCGACCATCTCGCCACGCGCCACCGACAGGCTGACGTTGCTCAGCACTTCGATGCGCGCAGGGCCTTCGTCGTAGACCTTGACGATGTTGTCGGCCTGCAGCGCGGGAGTCAGCATGTCAGTCATGGCGCAGCACCTGTGCGGGTTGCAGGCGCGAGGCGCGCCAGCTGGGATACAGGGTCGCCAGCAGCGACAGCACCAGGGAAGTCACGCCGATGGTGACGATGTCGCCCACTTGCGGATCGGACGGCAAGGCGCTGATGAAATAGATTTCACGCGGCAGGAAATGCACGCCCAGCAAGCCTTCGATGAAGGGCACGATCACGTCCACGTTATAGGCGATGAGGATGCCGCCCGCCACGCCCAGCAGCGTGCCGATCACACCGATCAGCGCCCCCTGCACCAGGAAGATGCGGGCGATCTCGCGCGGACCCGCGCCCAGCGTGCGCAGGATGGCGATGTCGGACTGCTTGTCCTTCACGGCCATGACCAGGGAGGACAGCAGGTTGAACGCGGCCACGGCCACGATCAACGCCAGGATCAGGAACATCATGCGCTTTTCGGTCTTCACGGCCGCGAACCAGGTGCGGTTGTTGCGCGACCAGTCGCTCGCCATCACGTAGGGCGGCAGCACCTTCTGCAATTCCGCCGCCACTTCCGGGGCGCGCTGCATGTCGGCCACGCGCAGGCGCACGCCGGCAGTGCCGCTGTCACGGAACACGCGGGCGGCATCCTCGTCGTCGACGAAGGCCAGCGAGGAATCGTATTCATAGTGGCCGGACGAGAACACGCCCACCACGGTGAACTGGCGCATGCGCGGGGTGAAACCCGCCGGGCTGATCGAGCCCTGCGGCGCCATCATCAAGAGCGTATCGCCCAGCTTCACGCCCATGCCGTCGGCCAGTTCATTGCCCAGCACCACGCCGAAACTGCCGGGCTTCAGGTCGGTCAGCTTGCCCGATACCATCTGGCGCGGCAGGTCCGACACATTGCCTTCGGTCTGCGGATCGATGCCGCGCACCTGCACGCCGCGCAAGGCCTGCCCGCGCACCAGCATGCCCTGCGCCGCCACGAACGGGGCGCCGGCCTTGACCGAGGAATTTTTCTCGGCGGCGGAAGCGAACTCCTGCCATTTCTCCAGCACCCGCTCGGGGGCAGCCCCCGGGATATAGAGTTCAATATGCGGCAGCACCGACAGCATGCGGTCGCGCACTTCCTTCTGGAAGCCGTTCATCACGGACAGCACCACGATCAGGGCGGCGACGCCCAGCGCGATGCCCGCCATGGAACTGGCGGCGATGAAGGAGATGAAGCGATCGCGGCGGCCGCGTCGCTGGCGGATTCGGGCCAACCCGGCATAGCGGGCGCCTATCCAGAGTTCGTAGGGTATTTTCAGCACGAGCGCATTATGGCATTAACCGCCTGGATTCCGCGCCGCGGATGTGCGCGTCCAAGACCAGGCGTTTCAAGCTATGGCAGTGCCAGGCGCCGCTTAGTTCCCGCAGCCCGTGCGGACTACAATCGCGCCCATGCTGATCGTCATTCCGGGCGCTTTGCCCGCCCTACCCGTCGCCGCCGAACTGGCCAAGCTCCTGCCCGAACGCGCGCCCACGCTGCACGGCTGGCTCCAGGCCGGCGCCGCCCGCCCCCAGGCTCACGACGTGCGCGCCCAAGGCTGTACGCCCTACGAAGCCTGGCAGTTGGCCCGCGCCGGCTACGTCCCCGAAGCGGGCCTGCCGCCCGGCGCCGGACTGGGTCCGCTGCTGGCCGGCGCCCAAACCGACGGAGATGAACCCGTCTGGCTGGCCGAGCTGGTCCATCTGGCGCTGGGCACGGACCAGGCCGCCTTGCTCGATCCCGGCCTGATGGAACTGCGCGCCGAGGAAGCGGCCGCCCTGCTGGACACAGCCCGCCCGCTGTTCGAAGGCACGGGCTTCGAGGTCGAGACGCTCTCGCCCGAACGCTGGCGCCTGCGCCTGCCGCAAGGCCTGCGGCCGCAGACCGCCAGCCCGCTGGCCGTGGCCGGACAACGCCTGAACGACTGGTGGCGCCAGGATGCGGAAACGCGCCCGTGGCGCCGGCTGCTCAATGAAATACAGATGGCCTGGCACGAACACCCGGTCAATGACGCCCGCGCGGCGCGCGGCCTGCCTCCGGTCAATGCGCTGTGGCTGTATGGCGGCGGCAGGCCCTGGACGCAGTCCCGGCCGGTCCCCGCGCAGGTCTACAGCAACCTGGACGCCCCCCAGCGGGCCGGCGACTGGGCCGCCTGGCTGGACGCCCTGGCCGCGCTGGACGCGCAGCATCTGCGCCCGCTGGCCGGCAAGCACGGCCTGCCGGCCACTCCCGCCGAACTGCTGCTGCTGGGCGACGACCGCAAGGTCGCCCTAACCCTGAAACCGCGCGGGGGCCTGCTTGGCTTGCTGCCCGCGCCCAAGAAAAACTGGAGCGCCTGGTGGTCTCACCCCGCTTAACCGTCCGCACCCCCGACCCGCAAGCCTGCCGCATTCTTGAAGCCTCGGGCATCCACCCGCTGCTGGCCCGCCTGTGGGCAGCCCGCGGCGTCACCCATCCCGATCAAACCCAACTCGCCTGGAAATCGCTGCTGCCGCCCAACGGCCTGACGCATTCGGACCACGCCGCCGGCGTGCTGGCCGACGCCATCCAGGCGGGCAAGAAGCTGCTGATCGTGGCCGACTACGACTGCGACGGCGCCACCGCCTGCGCGGTCGGTTTGCGCGCCCTGTCCGCCATGGGCGCCGACGTGGACTTCCTGGTGCCCAACCGCTTCGAGACCGGCTACGGCCTGTCGCCCGCCGTGGTCGAACTGGCGGTGCGGCACCGCGCCGGCAAGCCCGACATCATCATCACGGTCGACAACGGCATCGCCAGCGTGGACGGCGTGGCCGCGGCCAATGAGGCCGGCATCGGCGTGGTCATCACCGACCACCACTTGCCGGGCGACACGCTGCCGGCGGCCCTGGCCATCGTCAACCCCAACCAGCCGGGCTGCGGCTTTCCGTCCAAGAATCTAGCAGGCGTGGGCGTCATCTTCTACATGATGCTGGCGCTGCGCGCCGAACTGCGCCGCCGCGGCGTCTATGCGGCCGACGGCGGCCCGCGGTTGGACGCGCTGTCCGACCTGGTGGCCCTGGGCACCGTGGCCGACGTGGTCAAGCTGGACGCGAACAACCGCCTGCTGGTCACGCAAGGCCTGCAGCGCATGCGCGCCGGCCGCCTGCAGCCCGGGCTGCGCGCGCTGTTCGCCGTGGCCGGACGCGAGCCGCGCGCAGCCAACGGCTTTGACCTGGGCTTTGCGCTCGGCCCCCGTATCAATGCCGCCGGCCGCCTGGCCGACATGAGCCTGGGCATCGCCTGCCTGACCACGGACGACGAGGCGCAGGCGCTGGAAATGGCGCGCGAGCTCGACAACATCAACCGCGAACGCCGCACCATCGAAGCCGAAATGCGCGAACAGGCGCTGGCCGCCATGGAAGAGCCGAACGCGGCCGCCGGCGCCACGGTCTGCGTGTTCGACCCGGGCTGGCACCAGGGCGTGGTGGGCCTGGTGGCCTCGCGCCTGAAGGAAAAGTTCTGGCGTCCCACGCTGGCTTTCGCGCCCGCCGGCGACGACGAAATCCGCGGTTCCGGCCGCTCGATTCCCGACGTGCATCTGCGCGACGCGCTGGACCTGGTGTCCAAGCGCCATCCCAACCTGATCCGCAAGTTCGGCGGCCACGCCATGGCTGCGGGCCTGACGCTGGGCCGCAACGACTTCGCCGCCTTCGCCCCCGCGTTCGACGCCGCGGTGCGCGAGCTCACGGGCCGCGACACCTTCGAGCCGGTGATCGAAACCGACGGCTCGCTGGAAACCGGCTACGCCAACGCCGACGTGGCTGGCATGCTGCAGCAGCAGGTCTGGGGCGCCGGCTTCGCCGCGCCGCTGTTCCTGGACGAGTTCGTGGTGCGCAACCAGCGTCTGGTCGGGGAAAAGCACCTGAAGCTGTCGCTGGAACGCGGCCACCAGCGCTTTGACGCCATCTGGTTCGGCCACGACCAGTCGCTGCCCGAACATATTCAGGCGGCCTACCGGCTGGAGCAGAACGTTTGGAACGGGATGGTGTCGGTGCAACTGGTGATCGAACACGCGGGGTAAGGCCCGCCATCGGAGCCAGCCCGCCGTGACCCGCGATGGCTTGGGCGCGGCGCGCGCCTGAGTCTTTGCCTCAGGCTGCGCGCGCTCCACCCATCCTACTTGTTCACCAGCTTCGCCGGCTGCGCCAGGACCACCAGCGCCCCCACCACCAGGCAGCCCGACAGCATGTAGAGGCCGGTGTTGGTGGTGCCGGTCATGTCCTTCAACCAGCCCACCAGGTACGGGCTGACGAAGCCCGCCAGGTTGCCCACCGAGTTGATGAGCGCGATGCCCGCCGCGGCCGCCGTGCCGCCGAGCAAGGCGGTGGGCAGGCTCCAGAACAGCGGCAGCACCGTGCAGATGCCGATGTTCGCCACCGTCAGCGCCACGATCGCCAGCACGGTGTTGCCGCTCCAGATCGCCGAGAACAGCAGCCCCAGCGCGCCGAACAGCGCGGGCAGCGCCACGTGCCAGCGGCGTTCGCGGAGACGGTCCGAGTTGCGCGAGATCAGGATCATGCCGATCACGGCGAACAGGTTGGGAACCGCCGTCAGCAGACCGATGGCCAGCGGGCTCTGCACCCCCGTGCCCTTGATCAGGGTCGGCATCCAGAAGCCCACGCCGTAAAGCCCCATCACGAACGAGAAGTAGATCAGCGACATCGCCCAGACGCGCGGCTTGGCCAGCGCGGCGCGGATCGGCGGGTCTTCCTTCTGCTGTTCCTCGGCCGCGATGTTGCGGATCAGCACCGCCTTTTCCGTAGCGGTCAGCCATTTGGCCTTGTTGATGCGGTCATCCAGATAGATCAGCACCAGCACCCCGATCAACACCGAAGGTATGCCTTCCAGCAGGAACAGCCATTGCCAGCCCGACAGGCCATGGTCGCCATGGAACGTGCTCATGATCCAGCCGGAGATCGGCCCGCCGATCAGCCCGGACATGGGCACCGCGGTCATGAAGAAGGTCGTGATGCGGCCGCGCCGTGCCGCCGGATACCAGTAGGTCAGGTACAGGATGATGCCCGGGAAAAACCCGGCTTCCGCGGCGCCCAGCAGGAAGCGCAGGATGTAGAACATGTGCACGCTGGTCACGAACATCATGCACGCGGAGATGATCCCCCAGGTGATCATGATGCGCGCGATCCAGATCCGCGCCCCCACCTTGTGCAGGATGATGTTGCTGGGAATCTCGAAAATGAAGTAGCCGATGAAGAAAATACCCGCGCCCAGCCCGTACACCGTTTCGCTGAACTGAAGCTCCTGCAGCATCTGCAGCTTGGCGAAACCCACGTTCACGCGGTCCAGGTAGGCCACGACGTAGCAAACCACCAGCAGCGGCACCAGCCGCCACCCTACCTTGCGGTAGATCCGGTCTTCCTCAGACGCCGGGATCGCCGGCGAAACCCCGGGGGCCATCGTATTGTCCATCTATGTCTCCATTCCTCTGTCGGGATAGGCCGGCTGGGCCGGCGCCTTTGCGGCCCCTGCCCTCCCGATCAGGAACGGCTGGACCGCTTATACGCAGCCTAGAACCCCCGGCTTGACAAAAAACTGAACAACTTGGATCCACGCCAGGAAACCGCCCGCTCGCGATCCGTCCCCCTTCCCGCCAACGCGGCCGCGCACTTGGCCCAAGCACGGTAAAATGTTTGGTTTCGCACAAAAGTCATCAGGACAGGATCATCATGGAAGCCGAACGTCAGAACCAGCTCGCAGCCCGCCTCGCCGATTACGCGGAGCGCGAACAGGCTCTACGGAGGTATCTTTGACTACGATGCCAAAGCTGAACGCCTGCAAGTCGTAAACGCCGAGCTCGAAGACCCGGCGGTCTGGAACGACCCCAAGCACGCCCAGGACCTGGGCCGTGAAAAGAAAGCCCTCGAAGACGTGGTGGAAACGCTCACGGCGTTGGGTACGGGCCTGTCCGATTCGAACGAACTGTTCGAAATGGCGGCCTCCGACGACGACGACGCCACCCTCGAAGCCATCGAGCAGGACGCCGACGCCTTCCAGGAAAAGCTGGAAGCGCTGGAATTCCGCCGCATGTTCTCCAATCCGGCCGATCCCCTGAACTGCTTCCTGGACATCCAGGCAGGCGCCGGCGGCACGGAAGCGCAGGACTGGGCCTCCATGCTGCTGCGCCAGTACCTGAAGTACGCCGAGCGCAAGGGCTTCAAGGCCGAAGTGCTGGAAGAATCCGAAGGCGACGTCGCGGGCCTGAAGTCCGCCACCATCAAGATCGAAGGCGAGTACGCTTTCGGCTACCTGCGCACCGAAACCGGCGTGCACCGCCTGGTGCGCAAGAGCCCGTTCGACTCCTCGGGCGGCCGCCACACCTCGTTCGCCAGCGTCTTCGTCTACCCGGAAGTCGACGAGTCCTTCGAAGTCGAAGTGAACCCCGCCGACCTGCGCGTGGACACCTACCGCGCTTCGGGCGCGGGCGGCCAGCACATCAACAAGACCGACTCGGCCGTGCGCCTGACCCACATGCCCACCGGCATCGTGGTGCAGTGCCAGAACGACCGCTCGCAGCACCGCAACCGCGCCGAAGCGATGCAGATGCTGAAGTCCAAGCTCTACGAACTGGAAATGCGCAACCGCATGGCCGAGCAGCAGAAGCTGGAAGACTCCAAGACCGACGTGGGCTGGGGCCATCAGATCCGCTCCTACGTGCTGGACCAGAGCCGCATCAAGGACCTGCGCACCAACGTTGAAATTTCCAACACGCAGAAAGTGCTGGACGGCGACCTGGATCCTTTCATCCAGGCCAGCCTGAAGCAAGGCATCTAAGTTTCGCGATACTCCCCTCAACGCATCCAGAGGTTCACGAATGTCCGACACCATCGCAATTCTTACCGGCGCTTCGCGCGGCATCGGCGCCGCCATGGCGCGCGGCCTGGCCAAACCGGGCACGCGCCTGATCACGCTGGCGCGCCGCGAAGATCCCGAACTGGCCGCCTATGCGCGTGCGCAGGACATCCAGCTGGAACAGCTGTCCGTGGACCTGTCGGACCTGAACGCCGTTGAATCGGTGGCGCAGCGCATCTGCGCGTCGCTGCCGCGCGATGCCAGCCGCTATCTGCTGATCAACAACGCGGGCACGGTGCACCCCATCGCCGGCACCGACGCGCTGGTCGACGGCGCGGCCATCACCGCCGCCTTCAACCTGAACGTCAGCGCCGTCATGCTGCTCACGGCGCGCTTCCTGGCCGCGGTCGAAGACCTCAAGGCCGACCGCCGCGTGCTCAACATCTCCTCCGGCGCGGGCCGCAACCCGAACGCCGGCTGGGGCGTCTACTGCGCCACCAAGGCTGCGCTCGACATGTACTCGCGCGTGGTCAAGGCCGAGCAAGGCGCCGACGGCGCGCGCATCGTCGCGCTGGCCCCCGGCATCGTCGACACCGACATGCAAGTCGCCATCCGTTCCAGCGATCCGGAAAGCTTCCCGGCGCTGGCCAAGTTCCAGGAGTTCCACGCGACCGGCAAGCTGTCCTCGCCCGCCAACGTGGCCTCCCGCATCCTCGCCTACCTGGATCGCGAAGATTTCGGCACTACCGAGATCGACGACATCCGCAATTACGACTGATTCCCCGACCATGACCGACCACTCGACCACTCCGGCGCCCGCCCAGGATGAAAACCGCTTGATCGCCGAACGGCGCGCCAAGCTGGCCAAACTGCGCGAAACCGGGGTCGCGTACCCCAACGACTTCGTACCCGACGCCCGCGCCGCCGCCTTGCACGACCAGTACGACGGCCAGGAGCAGGAAGCCCTTGCCGCCAACCCTGTCACCGTCAAGGTTGCCGGCCGCATGATGCTCAAGCGCGTCATGGGCAAGGCCAGCTTCGCCACGCTGCAGGACAGCACCGGCCGCATCCAGATCTACCTGGACCGCGGCACCCTGGGCGAAGACAGCTACGCCGCGTTCAAGCAATGGGACATCGGCGACATCATCGCGATCGAAGGGTCGGTCTTCAAGACCAACAAGGGCGAACTGTCGGTGCACGCCGCCAGCGCGCGCCTGCTGTCGAAGTCGCTGCGCCCGCTGCCCGACAAGTTCCACGGCGTGGCCGACCAGGAACTGCGCTACCGCCAGCGCTACGTCGACCTCATCATGACGGACGCCACGCGCCGCACCTTCGAGGCGCGCAGCAAGGCCGTGGGCAGCATCCGCCAGTTCATGCTGAACGCGGGCTTCCTCGAAGTGGAAACCCCCATGCTGCACCCGATCCCGGGCGGCGCGGCGGCCAAGCCTTTCGTCACGCACCACAACGCGCTGGACATGGAAATGTTCCTGCGCATCGCGCCCGAGCTCTACCTCAAGCGCCTGATCGTCGGCGGCTTCGAACGCGTCTTCGAAGTCAACCGCAACTTCCGCAACGAGGGCGTGAGCCCGCGCCACAATCCTGAATTCACCATGATGGAGTTCTATGCGGCCTTTGCGGACTACCGCTGGCTCATGGACTTCACCGAAGAGCTGATCCGCCAGGCCGCCATCTCGGCCACCGGCAGCGCCGTGCTGACCTACCAGGAACGCGAGCTGGACCTGGGCAAGCCCTTCGACCGCCTGACCATCTGCGAAGCCATCCTCAAGTACGCGCCGGGCTACACCCAGGCGCAACTGGACGATCCGGCCTTCGTGCGCGCGGAACTCAAGAAGCTGGGCGCCGATGCCGACGGCCCGGTGCTGTCGCGCGCCGGCCTGGGCGCGCTGCAACTGGCGCTGTTCGAAGAGACCGCCGAAGCCAAGCTCTGGAACCCCACCTACATCATCGACTACCCGGTGGAAGTCTCGCCGCTGGCGCGCGCCTCCGATACCCGCGAGGGCATCACCGAGCGCTTCGAGCTCTTCATGACGGGCCGCGAGATCGCCAACGGCTTCTCCGAGCTGAACGATCCCGAAGACCAGGCCGAACGCTTCCGCTCGCAAGTCGAAGCCAAGGACGCCGGCGACGAGGAAGCCATGTATTACGACGCGGACTACATCCGCGCCCTGGAATACGGCATGCCTCCGACGGGCGGCTGCGGCATCGGCATCGACCGCCTGGTCATGCTGCTGACCGACAGCCCCAGCATCCGCGACGTCATTCTCTTCCCGCACCTGCGCCGTGAAGACTAAAGGGGCGCTGGCATCATGATCTTCAAGATCCTGATGCTGCTGCTGGTCGTGGCGGGGCTGATCTACTGGATCAAACAGCCCCGCGGCGGCCAGCCCTATTCCTCCTATCCGGCGGCGCGGCCGCGCCGGCCGGTGTTCATCGCGCTGTGCATCGCCGCGGCGCTCTCGGTGGCAGCTTCGCTCATGACCTTCCTGCTGTGGGCGGGCGGCGTGGCCGGCGGCGTCACCGGCGGCGGCTATCATGGCCAGGTGGATTTCCTGCTGCCCGTGGCGGGCAGCCTATTGGCACTGGCCGTCATCTGCGCCGTGGGCGCGTTCCTCAAGCGCCGGGGCTGAACTCCCGGCCCTGCGGCCCGACTATACGGGCCACTTGCCGGCTCCCGCCGGCAGCGACGGCAGCGAAGCCTGCAGCATCGCATCGATGAATTCGGCGGGCCGCAAGCGGCCGTCCGGCTTGTACCACTGCACTGTCAGGTTCATCGCGCCCAGCACGCAGCGCTTGATGACGCGCGCGTCGCCTTGCAGCAGCCCCGTCGCGACCGCTGCCGCCACCGCGTCCTGCCACATTTCTTCGTAGCGGTCGCTCAACGATTTCACGGCCGCGCGGCTGGGCGCGGACAGGCTGCGCCATTCGTAGACCAGCGCGTTCATCGCATCGCCGCCCGCGCCGTGCAGCATGCTCCACATATGTACGCGGAACAGCGCCGCCAGCCGGTCCGCCGGCGCCTGGTAGCGCGCCAGCGCCCGTTCGCCGTCGTCTATCACTTCCTGAATGCCGTTGTTCATCACCGCCACCAGGATCTCCTCCTTGCTGCGGAAATGATGGAACAGGCTGCCAGACTGCAGGCCCACCGCCCGCGCCAGCTCGCGCACGGTGGTGCGTTCATAGCCGTGCTTGCAGAATAGCTGCCCGGCCGTCAGGATCACCTCGCGCCGGCGTTCGGACTCCGAACCCTCGTCCCGCCCCTGCGCGGCCTCCCGCAGTTTCTCCATATCCGGTCACAGCCTCTGGATGATGGTCGCCGTGGCCATGCCGTGGCCGATGCACATCAGCTGCAAGCCCAGCTCGCCTTCGGTGGCTTCCAGCCCGGCCAGCATCTTGGCCATCAGGCCGGCTCCCGTCGCGCCCAGAGGATGCCCATGCGCGATCGCCCCGCCCCAGGGATTGACGCGCGACAGATTGGCGCCCAGTTCACGCTGCCAGGCCAGTACCACGCTGGCGAAGGCCTCGTTGATCTCGATCCAGTCCATGTCTTCCAGGCTCAGGCCGGCGCGCGCCAGCGCCAGCCGCGCCGCCGGGATCACGCCCGTCAGCTGCAGCACCGGGTCCGATCCCACCGCCACGCGGGCCAGGAAACGCGCGCGGGGCCGCAAGCCGTCGGACAGCGCGGTGTCGCGATCCGCCAGCAGCACCGCGGACGCGCCGTCCGCGAGCTGGCTGGCGTTGGCGGCGGTGACGCCACCCTGTCCCGGCGGCCGCAGCGCCGGCGCCATGGCGGCCATGCGGTCGGGGTCGGTTTTCTCGCGTATGCCTTCGTCACGCCCGGCATCGGCACGCGGCCCCGGCAGCAGCTCGGCATGGCGGCCGGCCTGCGCGGCGCTCCAGGCGCGCGCATGGCTTTCCCTTGCCCATTCATCCATCTCGGCCTGGGACAGTTGCCAGCGCTCCGCGATCCGCTCCGCGCTCTCGATCTGGTGGATCAAGGGATAACGTTCCAGCAGGACCGGGTTCAAGCCTTCGAAGCCGCGGAACTCGCCCTGGCCCAGCGTCACGTCCAGGAACATCGGCACCCGGCTCATGCTTTCCACGCCGCCCGCGACCACGTAGCGCATGTCGCCCGCGGCAATGGCTTGCGCGCCGAAATGCACCGCCTGCTGGCTGGATCCGCACATGCGGTTCAGCGCCACGCCCGGCACGCTCTCGGGCAAGCCCGCCAGCATGGCGGCCAGCCTGCCGATATTGGCGCCCTGCTCGCCCGCCTGGCTGACGCAGCCCGCGATCAGGTCCTCGACCTGGGCACCCGGCAGTCCGGCCCGCCCCAACAGGCCGCGCACCGTTTCTGCCAGCAGCGTGTCCGGCCGCGTGTCCGCCCACCATCCGCCGCGCCGCCCGAAGGGGGTGCGCACGGCTTCCACGATCACGGCTTCATTCATGCCGTCGTCTCCTCAACATAGAGCGCTTCGATCTCGTCCGCATAGCTGCGGTAGATGCTGGCGCGCCTGACTTTCATGGTGGCGGTCACTTCGCCGTCATCATGGTCCAGTTCCTTGGTCAGCAGATGGAAGCGCTTGATCTGCGCCACCGGCGCCAGGCCGGCGTTGGCGCGCGCGACTTCCTGCTGCACCAGCTCGCGCACCTGCGCGCATTCGGCCAGCGAGCGGAAATGCGTGAAGGCGATGCGGCGCGACTCGGCCCACTTGCCCACCGTGTCGAACTCCAGCTGGATCAGCGCCGACACGTACTTCCTGCCGTCCGCGATCACGATGCATTCCTTGACGTAGGGGCTGCCCTTGACCGCGTTCTCGATCTCGGAAGGCGTCAGGTTCTTGCCGCCCGCCGTGATCATGATGTCCTTCAGGCGGTCCACGATGCGCACGCGCCCTGCGTCTTCGGCCACCACGTCGCCGGTGTACAGCCAGCCGTCGCGTACGGTGTTGGCGGTGGCTTCCGGGTTCTTGTAATAGCCCTGGAACACCATATCGCCGCGCACCAGCAACTCGCCGGCATCGCCCATGCGCCACTCCACGCCCAGGATCGGTTCGCCCACGGTGCCCACCTTCACGCGGTCAGGATGCTGGCCGAAGATCATGCCGGCGGACTCCGTCAGCCCGTAGACCTCGATCAGCGGCACGCCCAGCGTGCGGAAGTAGCGCACCACGTCCGGCGAGATCGGCGCCGCGCCCGTCATGGCCACGCGCACCCGCCGCAGCCCGATGAAATTCTGCAAGGCTCGCAGCACCAGCCAGTACCACAGCCAACGGGTCCAGCGCTCGCGGAGGCTGTACTGCGCGGGGGACTTTTCCAGGAACGGCGTGCAGGCGGCCAACGCGCGTCCGTAAAGCCATTGCTGCAGGCGCCCGGCTTCCTGCATCTTGATCGAAATGGCGGCGTGCAGTTTTTCCCAGATGCGCGGCACGCCCAGGAAGATCGTCGGCGCGACTTCGCGCAGGTCTTCCTGCACCGTGCGTATCGATTCGCCGAAATTCACCTGCGCGCCCAGGTAGATGGGCACGAAGGTGGACAGCATCTGTTCGGCCACGTGGCACAGCGGCAGGTAGGACAGGTGCACGCTGTTGCCGTCCATGGCCAGCCGATCGGCGATGCCCGGCGCCACGCCGCGCATATTGCCGTAGCTCAGCATCGCGCCCTTGGGCTTGCCGGTCGAGCCGGAGGTATAGATCATGAGGCCGGTGTCGTCCAGCCGCTGACCGTCCAGCGCCGTGTTCAACGCAGCGAGTTCGGCCGCCTCGCGCCGCGCCCCCTCGGCCTCGATCTCGGCGTAGGTCACGATGCGCTCGCGCTCGGCGGGCGCATAGGAGCGCAGGCCCTTGGTCTCCATCATGACGATGCGGCGCAACAGCGGCAGCCGGTCCGCCACCTGCAGCACCTTGTCGGTCTGCTCCTGGTCCTCGCACACCACCAGTTCCACGTCCGCGTGCTCCAGCACGTAGCCCATTTCCTCGGCCGGGCTGGTGGAATACACGCCCACCGCCACCGCGCCGACCGCGCCCGCGCCCATCTGCGTCAGCAGCCATTCCACGCGGTTTTCCGAGACGATGGCGACCCGCCCGCCCGCGCTCAGTCCCAGGGCGCGCAGGCCCAGTCCCACGCGGCAGGCCCGGCTCCAGTATTCCGCCCAGGTCATGGGCTTCCAGATGCCGAAGTCCTTTTGCCGGATGGCGATGGCCGCGGGCTGGCGCCGGGCCTGTTCACGCAGCATCTGCGGCAGCGTCAGGGCCGGCCACGCCTGCGCCGAAGCTCCAGGAATATCCATGTGCTTGTCCATCATGACAGCCAGCGCTTGCGGCGCTTGTAGTGCTTGATGTCGCGAAAGCCGCGGGCCTCGCCCGTGCCGCCCACGCCCAGGTAGAACTCGCGCACGTCCGGGTCCGCCGCCAGCTTCTCGGCGCTGCCGTCGATCACCACCTTGCCGGTCTCCATGATGTAGCCATAATGCGCCACCGCCAACGCCACCGAGGCATTCTGCTCCACCAGCAGCATCGACACCCCCTGTTCATGGTTGATGCGGGCGATGATGGAGAAGATGTTCTCCACCAGCATCGGCGACAGTCCCAGCGAGGGCTCGTCCAGCAGCATCAGCCTGGGCTGCGCGATCAACGCGCGGCCGATGGCCAGCATCTGCTGTTCGCCGCCCGACAGGTAGCCTGCCAGGCCGCGGCGCCGCTCGAACAGGCGCGGAAAGTAGCCATAGACCAGATCGAAGTCGACCTTCGCCCCCGGCCTGCCCGTCAGGGCATAGGTCGCGGCCACCAGGTTTTCCTCCACCGTCAGGTCCTCGAATACGCGGCGTCCCTCCATCACGTGCGCCAGCCCCGCGCGCACCAGGTTCTGCGGCCTGGCGCCCGCGGTGTCGCCGCCGTTGAAGACGATCTGCCCGCGCACCAGCGCGCCATCCTCCAGGTCCAGCAGGCCGGACACGGCCTTCAGGGTGGTGGACTTGCCGGCGCCATTGCTGCCCAGGAGGGCCACGATGCTGCCGGCGGGCACCGACAGCGACAAGCCGCGCAGCACCTGCACCGCCTTGTTGTAGACGACTTCGATATTGTTGATATCGAGCACCGCCGCTGCGGGCGGCGCGGCATGCGCGCCATGTCCAGGGTTCACGGCCGCCTCACTTCAGCACGATCCAGTCGGATGCCGGCACCATCTGCTTCTGCTTCACATCAGCGCGATAGATCCGCCCCACCGGGATCGAATTGCCCTTGATGGAAATCGGCACGCCGATCAGGCCGCCCGTATCGAAGTCCTTGATGCCGTCCAGCGCCGCCTTCATGTTGGCGCTGGTCAGCTCCTTGCCGGCGTCCAGCGTGCGCTTGGCGACTTCGGTGAACAGCATGGCGGCCAGGAAGCCCTGCATGTAGCCGGTGCTCTGGTATTGCGGACGCATCTCGCGGATCTTCTTCAGCATCGGCGCGTCTGCCGCCGTATCGTAGTAGTAGCGGTACGGCATCACGCCCATGAAGCCCTCGGCGTCCTCGCCCATCTGCATCACGGTGGAGTTGTCCATGGTCCAGAACGTGCCCATGTAGCGCGTCTTCAGACCCATGCGCTTGCCCTGCCCCACGAATTCGGGAATCGGCGCCAGCACGTAGCCGTGGAAGATGGTGTAGTCCGGATCGGCGCGGCGCAGCTTGATGACCTCGGTCGACACGTCCACGCTGCCCGGCGGCGTCATGATCTCGGTCGCGACCTTCAGGCCCAGCTTTTCCGCCACCGCGCGCGAGCTGGCGATGGGATCGCGGCCGAACTCCGTGTCCGAATACACGAAAGCCACCTTGGCGCCGGGCTGTTCCTTGGCGATGTAGCGCAGCAGGATGCCGAACATCTCCGTATAGTCGGGTCCCAGCATGAACTGGGCGGGATACTTGGCCGGATCGTTCAGTTCCGTGGCGAAGGACGCGCCGGTCATCAGGATGTCGCCCGTGCGGTTAAGCTCGGCGTTGATGGTCTTGGAGAAGCCCGTGGAGTCGCCGTAGTAGAAGTTCACCTTGTTCTGGCTGGTGATCTTCTTGAAGGCCGCCACCGAGGCATCCACCTTGTAGGCGGTGTCTTCCGGCACGTAGCGCAGCTTGCGGCCCTTCACGCCACCCTGATCATTGACGATCTTCACGTAGTCGGTGATGCCGGCATGGATGCCCTGCCCGGCGAAGGCGAACACCCCGCTCAGCGGGATGGACCCGCCCAGCACCAGGTCCTCGGCCGCCTGCGCGGCTGGCGCCGCCGCCAGGGCCGCCGCCAGGCCCAGGGGGGCCAACAACCTCGATAAACCGCTGCCGATCCGGATGCGCTTCATGGTTAGTCTCCTGAGGGTCTTATGGATGGCCGCCGCCATGGCTAGGTACGGAAAGGCCAGAGGTGGAAGTAGCGGCGCACGCGCCGCCAGATTTCCGCGAGCCCGTGCGGCTCGAAGATCAGAAAGCCCACGATCAGCAGGCCGAAAACAATGGTGCGCACCGGCGAAATCAGGCGCAGCGCGTCGCCGCCCACCGGCAGCCAACCCACGACCAGCTTGAGCAGTTCCGGCACCATGGTCATGAAGATGGCGCCCAGGATGGAACCCAGGATCGTGCCCATGCCGCCCACGATGATGGCCGCCAGGAAGAAGATCGACATGATCAGCGGGAAGCTCTCGGGCGTGACCACCCGGAAGAAATAGGCCCACATGCCGCCCGCCACGCCCGCATAGAACGACGACAGACCGAACGACAGCAGCTTGTAGCGCAGCAGGCGTATGCCCAGCACCTCGGCCGAAATGTCGCGGTCGCGAATGGCGATGAAAGCGCGGCCGATGCGCGTGCGGAACAGGTTGGCCGCGCCCAGCACCATCAGCGCCGTCACCGGCACGATCAACCAGTAGATCTTGAACGAGGTGTCCAGGTCCACGCCCAGCACCCGCGCCGGCGGCACCTGCAGCCCGGTCGTGCCGCCCGTGAACTGCCAGTTGGCGAAGATGAAGTGCGCGATGAACGACGCGGCAATGGTGGCAATGGCCAGGTACAGCCCCTTCACCCGCAAGGACGGAATGCCGACCAGCAGGCCGCCCAGCATCGCCACCAGTCCGCCGGCCACCAGATTGAGCAGCACCGGCGTACCCAGCCGCTGCTCCAGCACCGCGACCGTGTACGCTCCCAGTCCCATGAAGGCGGCCTGCCCCAGGCTGACCAGGCCGGTATAGCCCGTCAGGATGTTCAGCCCCGTGGCGCTGGCGACGTTGATGGCCACCAGGCAGGCCAGATAGAGCCAATAGGCGTCGGCCACGAAGGGAAACATGGCCAGGGACGCGGCCAGCAAGGCCAGCCACGCCTTCTGCGTGCGGGTGTCGAACAGCGCTTCGTCCGCAAGATAAGTCTGCTTGGCAGTCGCGATGCGCATCGGTCAGAGCCTCTCGATTTCACGGGTGCCGAACAGGCCGTAGGGCCTGACCATCAACACCACCACCAGCACGATGAAAGTGGCCAGCAACTTGTATTCGCCGCCCATGTAGGCGCCGGCCCAGGCTTCCAGCAGGCCGATGAACACGCCGCCCACCAGGGCGCCCGCCACGCTGTCCAGGCCGCCCACGATCACCACCACCAGCACCGACAGGCCGAACACGCCCATCGACGAGGAAATGCCGCCGATGGCGCCCACGATCACGCCCGACACCGCGGCCAGCGCGCCCGCCGCCACCCAGGCCAGCGAAAACACGCGCGGCACGTTGATGCCCATGGCATAGGCCGCCCCCTGATCCGATGCCGTGGCGCGCAGCGCCACCCCGCCGCGCCAGTAGCGGAACACCACCAGCACCAACAGCGCCAGCACCACCGCCACCCAGAAGCCGTAGAACACCTTGGGCGCGACGAAGGCCTCGCCTATCATCACCGGCGAGCGCGGCATGAATTCCGGCAGGCGGCGCTGGTCCGCCGTCCAGATCAGTTCGACCACGCCCACCAGGATCGACGCCAGCCCCACCGTGACCATGAATACCGAGATCGGCGCTTCGCCCAACATCGGACGGATGGTCAGCCGCTCGACCAGCGCCCCCAGTGCGCCCGACACCACCACCGCGCCCACGATGGCCAGCCAGATCGGCCATTCCATGCCGGTGGCGAAGGCATAGAACACGTAGGCGCCCAGCATCAGGAATTCGCCGATGGCGATGTTCACCACCCGGGTCGCCTTGTAGACGATGACAAAGGCCAACGCCGCCAGCGCATAAAGCCCGCCGCTGCCCAGCCCGGCCAGCGTGACTTCCAGGAAGAACAGCATGTCCATCAGGCCGCCTCCCGCAGGCGACGGCGCAGGTCGCCCACGTCGCCCGCGCCCAGATAAGCCTGGATGACCTGGGGATCGGCCTGCACCTGCGCCGGCGTGCCATCGGCAATCACCTGCCCGAAGTTCAGCACCACCACGTGGTCCGACAGGTCCATCACCATGCCCATGTCATGTTCCACCATCAGCACCGTCACGCCCCATTCGGAGCGCGCGTCCAGGATGAAGCGCGCCATGTCGTCGGTCTCTTCGCGGTTCATGCCCGCCACCGGCTCGTCCAGCATCAGCACCTTGGGATTCATGGCCAGCGCTCGCGCCAGCTCCACCCGCTTTTGCAGGCCATAGGACAGCGCGGCCACCGGCGCGTGGCGGATGTGGTCGATCTCCAGGAAGTCGATGATGCGTTCTTCGATGTCGGCGCGCAGCGCCATCTCTTCGCGGCGCGCCCGCCCGAAATACAGCAAGGCGTCCAGCACGTTGGTGCGCAGGTGGGCGTGGCGGCCCAGCTTGATGTTGTCCAGCACCGTCATGCCGCGGAACAGCGCAATGTTCTGGAAGCTGCGCGCCAGGCCCAGCTTGGCGCGTTCGGGCGCGGCCACGCGCGTGATGTCGCGTCCCTGGAACCGGATGTGTCCTGACGCCGGGCGGTAGAAGCCGGAAATGGTGTTGAACAGCGAGGTCTTGCCCGCGCCGTTGGGGCCGATGACAGTGGTGATGGAGCCGGGCTCCACGCGAAAGCCCACCCCGGTAAGCGCCTTGACCCCGCCGAACGCCAGCGTGACCCCATCCACCTCCAGCAAGGGAGGGCTGTCGGACTGATCCACCATTTGTCTCCTCGCCTTTACATGCGAAGTTTTTTATCGACGTCGGTCTGGCGAACCCGCGAGGCAGGAGATGCAACGAACCTGTCTTTACCTACGCCAGTACAGCGCCGGAAAATCGTTCTATGCGTTACGCTAAGCGTGCTTAAAAGAAAACCAAGCAAGCGCTCGGTTCAGACCATAGCATCGCGGTTTTTGGATCGACAGTTGGTACTTACCCGATAACGGAGACTCGCCATGACCCAAGAACACCCCGCCTTCCAGACCCTGTTCCTGGAAACCGACGGCGCGATCGCGACCGTGACGCTGAACCGCCCCGACGCGCTGAACGCCATCGATGTGGCGATGGCGCAGGACCTGCAACGCGCCGCGCAATGGCTGGAAGCGCGCGACGACATCCGCGCCGTGTTGCTGCGCGCCACCGGCAAGACCTTTTGCGCCGGCGGCGACATCAGCATGTTCACGGGCGAGCCCGCCCTGGTGCGCGCCACCCTGCTGGACCTGTTCACGCCATTGAACGACTTCATTGCGCGCATTGCCCGCATGGACAAGATCTGGATTGCGCAGGTCCACGGCATCGCCGCGGGTGCGGGCCTGTCGCTGGTATTGGCTTGCGACCTGGCCATCGCCGACGCCGACGCCCGCTTCATGACGGCCTACCTGAAGCTTGGAGCGACGCCCGACGCCGGCATGACCCATGGCCTCACGCGGGTGCTGGGCGCCCGCCGCGCGCTGGACCTGCTGCTGCGGCACGACGCCTTTTCCGCCGGCGACGCGTTGGCCTGGGGCATCGTCACGCGCACCGCCCCTGCCGGAGAACTCGCGCAAGCCGCGCAAGGCTACGCGCTTGAGGTCGCCCGCCACGCGCCGCACGGCATCGCGGGGGCCAAGGATCTGCTGCGCTCGGCCGAACACGCCGCGCTGGAAACCCAGCTGGCCGAAGAGACCGCGCGCTTCCTGGACAGCGCCTCGCGCGCGGACTTCGCGGAGGGCGTGCGCGCGTTCCGCGAGAAGCGCGCGCCGCAGTTCAAGGGCGAATAGGTTCCAGGGTGCGCCTCGCGGCGGCGCTAGCCGCCTTGCCGCAGCCCGCTCCAGTCGGGCGCGCGCTTTTGCACGAAGGCGCTCAGTCCTTCGCGCGCCTCGGGCGTGGCGGCTGCATTGCAGAACACCTCGACCGCCGTCGCCACCCGGCGCCGGTACTCGTTGTCGTTGCTGTAAACGAAGGCGCGCCGCCCCATCGCCAGGACTTGCGGCGGCTTGCCCGCCAATGACCGCGCCAGCGAGCGGGCCTGCTCCAGCAGCTCCGCTTCGGGCGCGACGCGCGCCACCAATCCCAATCCCTGGGCCTCTTGCGCACTGAAGGTGCGCCCGGTGAACAGCAGGTCGAACGCGCGGTGCTTGCCAACGATGCCCGGCAAGTGCACGTAATGGATCGCCGGCAATACACCCACATCGATTTCGGGATAACCGAACGTGGCGGTCTCCGCCGCCACCACCATGTCGCTGGATATGGCCACCGTCATCCCGCCGCCCCGGACCGCACCCGACACCACCGAAATCGACGGCTTGGTCAGGTTGAACTGCGTGTCGTAGAGCTTGATGTACAGCTTGGACAACAGCGCGTGGATCCGCGCCGGCGTGCTGTCCAGCAGCTTCTTCATATCCAGCCCGGCGCAAAAGCGCCCCGGCAGATCGCTGGCCAGCAGCACGGCGCGCACGCCGGAGTCGGCATTGGCCCGTTCCAGCGCGGCGATCAGCGCGTCCAGCATGTCTTCGTCCAGCGCATTGACGGGCGCATGGCATAGATGGATTTCCGCAATCTGATCGCGGACTTCATAGCGCAGGAATGTCATCGTCGCTCTCGTTTTCAGGAGTGGGCTTGCACGCTGCCCGACGCCAGCAATGCTTGGATGTCGGCTGGGGCGTAGCCCAGTTCGGCCAGGATCTCGCGCGTGTGTTCGCCCAGCACGGGCGCGGGCAGCGCGGCCTGGCGGGGCTGGCGTCCGAAGCGTATCGGCAAGCCGATGTTGCGGACTTCCCCCAGGACCTTGTGCTCACTTTTCACGACGAGTTCGCGCGCAGCGACCTGCGGATGCGCCAAGGCCTGGTCCAGCGTATGAATCGCAGAACAGGCAATGCCCGCTGGCTTGAGCGCTTCCAGCCATTGCGCCACGCTGCGCGTCTCCATGCGCGACTGGACCAGCGCGACCGTCTCGGCAAAATTGCGTACCCGGTCGGCGTTGGTGGCGAACTGCGGCGCATCGACCTGGTCTTGCAGCCCCGCAACGGCGCAGAAGCGCTGCCATTGCGCATCGTTGCCCACGCCCAGCATGATGTCGCCATCAGCCGCGTGGAACGCCTGATACGGACACATGGCGGGATGGCCCGTACCCATGCGGCGCGGAATCTGGCCAGTGCGCCAGTAGTTCTGCGCCATGTACGACATCAGGCCGAGCGACGTATCCAGCAAGGAAACGTCCAGGTACTGCCCCTTGCCGCTCTGGCTGCGCTCCAGCAACGCGGCCAGGATTCCGCTCAGCGCAAAGGAACCCGTGCCCAGGTCCACCGGCGAGAAGCTGGCGCGCGCAAAATTCCCACCCGGTTCGCCCATGGTGCTGATCATGCCGCTGAAGGCCTGCAGCATGACGTCGTAGCCCGGCTCCTCGCCCATCGGACCCTCGCGGCCATAGCCCGAGATTTCGCAGTACACCAATCGCGGGTTGAGGCCGCTGAGCGTCTCGTAATCCACGCCCAGGCGCGCGGCGGTCTTGCCGCCGAAACCTTGCAGCACCACGTCCGCCTGTTCCGCCAGGCGATGCACCACGGCGCGCCCTTCCGCGGTTTTCAGGTCCACGGCCAGACTGCGCTTGTTGTGGTTCACCGCCAGGAAGGTCGCCGACTGGCCCGCCTCCTGCGGCAGCCAGGCACGCGTATCGTCGCCCGAACCCACCGGTTCGACCTTGATCACCCGCGCGCCCAGCTCGCCCAGATACTGGCCGCATAGCGGCCCGGCCAGCACCTTGCTCAAATCCAGGACGGTAATGTTCTTCAGCGGCGTCATGCGCGCATCCATCGACATGATTACTGCTCGCTCTTCAGGCCGATGGTTTGCGCGGCCTGGGTCCACTGCGCGGTTTCACGCTTGAAGAACGCGTCCAACTCGGCGGGAGCGACCTGGAAGGCTTCCGCGCCTCGGTCCTGCATCGCCTTGCGGTAGTCATCGCTCGCGACGACACGCGCTACCGCCTCGCGCAGCTTCTGCACCACTTCCGGCGGCGTGCCCGCGGGCGTTTGCAGGGAGAACCAGAATTTGAGGTCCAGGCTGGGATAGCCCGCTTCCTTCAGCGTGGGCACGTCCGGCAACAGGGGCGACCGGTCGGTGGAGGTAATGGCCAGGGCCTTCAACCTGCCGGCCTGCACCTGGCCAAGACTGGTCGACATGCTGTCGAACAGGAAATCGACCTGCCCGCCGATCACGTCGGTCACGGCGTTCGCGCTGCCTTTGTAGGCGACGCCCACGGCTTGAAAGCCGGCCAGCTTCTGCAGCGACGCACCATAGACGTGCGGCGAACTGCCCGGCCCGAAGGTCGCATAGCTAAGCCCGTTCTTCATGCCGCGCCCGCGCTGGACCAGATCGGCCAAGGTCTGGACCGGCGTGCGTTCGGGATTGACCACCAGCAGATTGGGCATGGCGCCCGTCGTGCCGACGGGCACGTAGTCCTGCAATGGATGCATCTTCGCGCTCGGGTACATCAGCGGGTTGATGGCCTGCATGGCCACCGTGTTGTGCATCAGCGTGTAGCCATCCGCCGGGCCATTCAGCACGCTTTGGTAGCCGACGTTGCCGCTGGCGCCCGGCTTGTTCTGGACGATGACCTGCTGCCCCAGCTCGCGCGCCAGAGGCTCCGCCACCAGACGCGCGATGAAGTCGGTCGGACCGCCGGCCGAGAAAGGCACGACCAGCGTAATGGGCTTTGAAGGCCAGGTATCGGCCAACGCCGGCCCGGACAGCGCCGCCGCAGCCATGCCAGCGGCGAGGATTTTCTGGAACGCCATGATGTCTCCGTTATGTTCTTGGTGGGATGGCGCCCATTATGCGAAGCGTCTTGATATATTAGAAATACCGTTTAAATATGCAGGCCATAATAAACTTATTATGCCCCTGCCCGCCTGAGGTCTGCGCATGTCTATGTCCATCCGCGCGATGCAGTGCTTTGTCGCCGTGGTTTCCACCGGGTCGATCAGCCGCGCCGCGGCCGCGCTGCATGTGGCGCAACCCGCGTTGAGCCTGCTGATACGCAATCTGGAAGAAGATCTGGGCGTGGTGCTGTTGCATCGCAGCGCACGCGGCGTCACGCCGACAGCGGCGGGATCACGTATGCTGGCGCACGCGCGCGAGATCCTGGGGCGCATCGACACGGCGCGTGCCGACGTGCGCGAAGACCTGAACGCTCCCCGGGGCACGGTATCGCTGGCCATGTCCATGTCCATGGCCAAACTGGTGACCGTGCCGTTGCTGCGGTTCTCGTTGGAGCACTGGCCCGGCGTCTACCTGAAGATCATCGAATCCAGTACGGGATACATCCCGGGCTTCGTCAGTTCCGGCCATGCCGACCTGGGACTGACTTTCAGCGACGACGCCTCGGTCGATCTGCGCTTCCAGCACCTGATGGACGAAGAGCTGGTCGTGGTTTCGCCGCCCTCGGCCAAGCCGCGAAAAAAGCCGTCCCCAGCCGCGCTGCATGCGCTGCCGGTCATGGATCTGCACGCGCTCGCCGAACTGCCGCTGGTATTGCCCGGCAGTCAACACAGCCTGCGCCGGTTGCTGGACCAGTATCAGCAGCAGGAACGCGCCGAGTTCCGCGTCATTGCCGAGGCCAACGCCATCCCGCAGCTGATCGAACTGGCGCAGGCGGGCATCGCGCACACCATCCTGTCCTACGCGGCGGTGCACCAGGAAGCCGCGCGCGGCGAGGTCATCCTGCACCGCATCGTCAAGCCGCGCCTGACGCGGCCGGTGTTCCTGTGTCGGTCGGACGTCCTGCCCTTGTCCATGGCCGCGTCCGCCGTGGCCGACCGGGTCGGCCGCATCATCACGGACTCCCGGCCCGGCGCCGCGCCCACCCGGGCAAAGCTCAGATAACGCGCTTTTCCACCGCCTGCGCCCAGCGCCGCGCCACCGTCGGCGAGGTGGCGCAGGTGGCGGACTCGGTCACTACGCGCACCGCGCGTTCCAGTAGCTGGATGTCGGCCTCGTGCTGGCGCGCCACATGCGGATCCTCGAAAAAGATCACGCGCTGGCATTGGTGTTCCAGCACCAGCTCCGCAATCTGGGCATCGCCGCCCAGCGGCCCGCTGAGATAACGGTGCACCCAGGGCGTATCCTTGGGCCAGCCGCGCGACCAGGCCAGCTCGTTCAAGCGGCCGCCGGTGGTACCCGTGGCCACGCGCCGCGCAAATCGCGACAGCACGTCGAAATGCTCGCTGGCGAACGCCACCATTTCGTCCTTGAGCGCATCGTGGGCGATCAGCGCCACCGTCTGGCCGGTGAAGTTGAAATGGCGCGAAGCCGAGACGTCCGGCGGCAAGCCGGCATGGACGCGTTCGACTTCCATCCATTCGATGGCGCCCGCAAGCGTCGAGATGAACGGACGGCCGTGCGTGATGCATTGGCGCTTGAGCGCCAGCGCTTCCGGAAAAATCGATGACGGGTCGACGGGATCGATCAGGTAGATCGCGCCGTCGAACGGCGCCTGCCCGTCACGTCCTTCCGTCACCCGGGCCACCAGCTTCATCAGGCCGCCTTCGCGGCCGTAGGGATAGCGGATCAACCCGCCGTAGCCCTGCAGCATGCCCTCGCGCACGATCGCGTCATGGGTGCGGCCGACGGTGTGCAACTGCACGCCCAGCTCGCGTATCGTGCCGGAACACGCGCGCAGCCAGGTAAACAGCGCGGCATCGGGAGTTTCGTGGTGCAGCCGGTTGGCGGCCAGGCCAAAGCGCAATTGGGCAGCGGGCATCGGTAGACTCAGGCAGGTAAGGACAACGGGAAGACCCTTGATGATACCGTGGCGGGCATGCCCGCGGCGGGATCGGTCCGGATCCGCCAGCGCTCAAAAACAAAAACGCTCCCCGCAGGGAGCGCTTCTGGTTTGGCGATCAGTCCGCCTCGTCGATCCAGGCCATCTGGATGGCCTCCAGGATCTTCTCGCCGCTATGTGCGGGGTCGTCGTTGAAGCCCGGCAAGGCCAGGACCCACTCGCGCAGTTGCACGAAGCGCAGCGTCTTGGGATCCACGTCGGGATGCGCGTCGAGCAGCGCCTCGGCGATCTGGTAGGTATCGGTCCACTTCATCAATGGCCCTCTTTGGCGTGGTTGATGGTGTACTTGGGGATCTCGACCGTCAGGTCGGCGTCCGTCACCAGCGCCTGGCAGGACAGGCGCGAGGTCGGGGTCAGGCCCCAGGCCTTGTCCAGCAGATCCTCTTCGTCATCGGTGGCGTCTTCCAGCGAAGCATAGCCCTGCTTGACCACCACGTGACAGGTCGTGCAGGCGCACGACAGTTCACACGCGTGCTCGATGTCGATATGGTTGTCCAGCAGCACGCGGCAGATCGACACGCCCTTGGGCGCGTCTTCGATCACGGCGCCTTCCGGGCAGTAGTCGGGATGAGGCAATACGGTCAGTTTCGGCATAGCGTGTTATCAGGCAATCTCGTCAAGTTTGCGGCCCGCCAGCGCGGCGCGGATGCTGCGGTCCATCCGGCGCGCAGCGAAATCGTCGGTCGCGGCCGACAGGGCCTGGACCGCGTCCTTCACCGTGTCCACGTCCTGCGCGTCCTGAGCGGCGATGGCAGCCTGCAGGCATGCGTCCACACGCTTGCGTTCTTCGGCATCCAGCAGGTCGCCATCGACGGCCAGCGCGGCCTGCACCGACTCGACCAGTTGGCGCGCGTCCACCTGTTGCTCGCGCAGCATGCGGGCGCGGGCGTCGGTGTCGGCTTGCGCCACGCTGTCGGCCAACATCTGCGCGATTTCGTCGTCGGTCAGGCCATAGGACGGCTTGACCGACACCATGGCCTCGACGCCCTTGCTCTGCTCGCGCGCGGTCACGCTCAGCAGGCCGTCGGCGTCCACCTGGAAGGTCACGCGGATGCGGGCTGCGCCCGCCACCATGGGCGGAATGCCGCGCAGCTCGAAGCGGGCCAGCGAGCGCGAATCGGAGACCAGGTCGCGTTCGCCCTGCACCACATGGATGCTCATGGCCGTCTGGCCATCCTTGAAGGTCGTGAATTCCTGGGCGCGCGCCACCGGAATCGTGCTGTTGCGCGGGATGATGCGCTCCACCAGGCCGCCCATGGTTTCCAGCCCCAAGGACAGCGGGATCACGTCCAGCAGCAGCCAGTCTTCGCCGGGAGCGCGGTTGCCCGCCAGCAGATTGGCCTGCAAGGCGGCGCCCAGCGCAACCACTTGATCGGGATCCAGGTCCGTCAGCGGTTGCGTGCCGAACAGCTTGCCCACGGCAGCGCGCACGACCGGCATGCGCGTGGCGCCGCCGACCATCACCACGCCGCGCACGTCGGCCGGCGTCAGCGATGCGTCGCGCAAGGCGCGGCGCGCGCAGTCCAGCGTGCGCACGATCAGGGGCTGGGCCAGTTCTTCGAAGGCGGCCCGCGTCAGGCTCGTGTCCACGGTTCTGCCGTCGGACAATTCCAGCTTCAGGCCGGCCGCATCGGCGTCCGACAAGGCCTCGCGCGCGGCGCGCGCCGCCATCAGCAAGCGGCGGCGGTCCGCCGGCGAAAACTCGCCCGCGGCAAGCCCGGCCACCACATGATCGACGATCAAGGCATCGAAGTCGTCGCCGCCCAGCGCGGTATCGCCGCCGGTGGCAATAACCTCGAACACGCCCTGGGTCAGGCGCAGGATGGAAATATCGAACGTGCCGCCGCCCAGGTCGTACACGGCGTACACGCCTTCAGCCGCGTTATCCAGGCCGTAGGCAATGGCCGCTGCGGTCGGTTCATTCAGCAGGCGCAGCACGTTCAGGCCGGCCAGACGGGCGGCGTCGCGCGTCGCCTGGCGCTGGGCGTCATCGAAATAGGCGGGCACCGTGATGACCGCGCCGACCAGGTCATCGCCCAGCACGTCTTCGGCGCGTTGGCGCAGAACGGCCAGGATCTGCGCCGACACTTCAACCGGGCTCAGGTCGCCCTGGACGGTGCGGATGCGCACCATGCCGGGCGCGTCCACGAATTCGTACGGCGCACGGCTGGCGCGCGCCTCTTCCAGCGAACGGCCCATGAAACGCTTGACCGACACAACGGTATTCAGCGGATCCTCGGCCTGCTGCGCGAGCGGTTCGCGCCCCGTGGTGACCTTGCCGCCGGCGAAATAGCGCACGGCGGAAGGCAGCAAGGCGTGGCCTTGCTCGTCCCTCAACACTTCGGCGACGCTGCTGCGCACGGCCGCGACCAGGGAATTGGTGGTGCCCAGGTCGATCCCGACCGCCAGCTTGCGCTGGTGAGGCGCGGGCGATTCGCCAGGCTCTGATATCTGCAATAAGGCCATGATTCTGTTTTTATGGTCAGTAGGCGGCGCTGTGCCGGCGCCCGTGTCGCGGACGCCCCGGCGCGGCCTGGGCTATGCGGCGGGCTGGGCGTGCGCCAGTTCTTCCGCCAACTTCTCCACGAACATCCACTCCCGCACCTTGAGCCCCGCCGCCGCGTAGTCGCGGTCCTGGTCGATCAGACGGGCCAGCGTGGCGCGCATGGCGGCGCGCGCCTGCTGCAATTCCGCCTGCAAGGCCGCCAGGGCGTCGGCGTCGTCGCGCGCGTCGTCCAGCATCTCGCGCCAGGTCATCTGCTGCATCAGGAATTCGGGGTCCATGGCCGTGTTGCTCTCGGTCTGCAGGTCCACGCCGGCCTGCTCGCACAGGTAGCGCGCCCGCAGCAAGGGATCGCGCAACAGGCGGTAAGCCTCGTTGGCGCGAGCCGCCCACTGCATGGCCACGCGGCGTTCCGCGGGGCTGGCAGTGGCGTAGCGGTCGGGATGCACCTGCGCCGCGACGGTACGCCACGCAGTCTCAAGCGCCTGGGCGTCCAGATCGAAACGCGCCGGCAAGCCGAACAGGCCGAAGTGATCGTCACCAGCCAAGACTTACACCGTGAACGACTCGCCGCAGCCGCAGGTCGCCTTTTCGTTGGGGTTGCGGAACTTGAAGCCTTCGTTCAGGCCTTCACGGGCGTAATCGAGTTCGGTGCCGTCCAGGTAGGACAGGCTTTTCGGGTCGATGAAGACCTTCACGCCGAAGCTTTCGAACACCACGTCTTCCGGCGCCACGTCGTCCACGTACTCGAGCTTGTAGGCCATGCCGGAGCAGCCCGTGGTCCTAACGCCGAGCCGCAAGCCGATACCCTTTCCGCGCTTCTGCAAGTAGCGGCCGATATGGGTGGCAGCCTGTTGGGTCAGGGTAACGGACATGTTCAGCCCGCCACAGCAGCTTCAGCCGGGGCCGAATGCTTTTCTTTGTAGTTCTGCACCGCGGCCTTGATCGCGTCTTCGGCCAGGATGGAACAGTGCACCTTCACGGGCGGCAGGGCCAGTTCTTCGGCGATCTGCGTGTTGCGGATGTTCATGGCTTCGTCGAGCGTCTTGCCCTTGACCCATTCGGTCACGAGCGAGCTGGAAGCGATGGCCGAACCGCAGCCGTAGGTCTTGAAGCGCGCGTCTTCGATCACGCCGGCTTCGTTCACCTTGATCTGCAGCTTCATCACGTCGCCACAGGCGGGCGCGCCGACCATGCCGGTGCCGACCGACTCGTCCGACTTGTCGAACGAACCGACGTTGCGCGGGTTTTCGTAGTGATCCAGGACTTTGGTGCTGTAAGACATGTTAATTCTCCACGAATTTCTAGGCGCGGGCGCTTAGTGCGCAGCCCACTGCACGGTGTTCAAGTCGATGCCTTCCTTGGCCATTTCCCACAGCGGCGACATGTCGCGCAGCTTGCCGACGCGGCTCTTGAGCAACTCGATGGCGTAGTCCACTTCCTTTTCGGTCGTGAAACGGCCCAGCGTGAAGCGGATCGAGCTGTGCGCCAGTTCGTCGTTGCGGCCCAGGGCGCGCAACACGTAGGACGGTTCCAGGCTGGCCGAGGTGCAGGCCGAGCCGCTGGAGACGGCCAGTTCCTTGATCGCCATGATCAGGGACTCGCCTTCGACATAGTTGAAGCTGACATTCAGGTTGTGCGGGACGCGTTGGTCCATGTCGCCGTTGAGGTAGACCTCTTCGATCTGCGACAGGCCAGCCCACAGGCGGTCGCGCAGCATGCGGATGCGCTCGTTCTCGGTGCCCATTTCCTCGCGGGCCAGGCGGAAAGCTTCACCCATGCCGACGATCTGGTGCGTGGCCAGCGTGCCCGAGCGGAAACCGCGCTCGTGGCCGCCGCCGTGCATCTGCGCTTCGATGCGGATACGCGGTTTGCGGCGCACGTACAGGGCGCCGATGCCCTTGGGGCCGTAGGTCTTGTGAGCCGAGAACGACATCAGGTCGACCTTGAGCTTTTGCAGGTCGATTTCCACCTTGCCGGTCGCCTGGGCGGCGTCCACGTGGAAAATGATGCCCTTTTCGCGGCAGATCTCGCCCAGCGTTGCGACGTCCTGGATCACGCCGATTTCGTTGTTCACCATCATCACGGATACCAGCACGGTATCGGGGCGCAGCGCGGCCTTGAAGGTGTCCAGATCGATCAGGCCGTTGTCCTTGACGTCCAGATAGGTCACTTCGAAGCCCTGGCGCTCGAGTTCGCGACAGGTGTCCAGCACGGCCTTGTGCTCGGTCTTGACGGTGACGATGTGCTTGCCGCGTTCCTGGTAGAAGTTGGCGGCGCCTTTGATCGCCAGGTTGTTGGATTCGGTGGCGCCGGAGGTCCAGACGATTTCGCGCGGATCGGCGTTCACCAGCTTGGCGACTTCTTCACGGGCGCGCTCGACGGCTTCTTCGGATTCCCAGCCAAACGCATGGCTGCGGGATGCCGGGTTGCCGAAGTTGTCGTACAGCCAGGGCACCATCTTGTCCACGACGCGGGGGTCGACGGGCGTCGTGGCGGAATAATCCAGATAGATCGGGCGGGTGGTCATTTCTACAACTCCTGATACTGCTTATACGGTGGCATTGGCGGCGACGGTCGCGGCCGGGGCGTTGGCGGCGTTGTTGGCGCCCCCCACCCGGTTCACGCGCACCGCGCAAGCCTGCGCTTGATTGTTGGCTTCCTGCAGTTGGCGCACGCGCTGCTGATCGACGAGATCCTGCAGGGACACCGAATCCAGGTAATCCACCATCTTGCGATTCAACGTAGCCCAGAGTTCGTGCGTCATGCACTTGCCCGGCTTGCCGTCGTTGCCGCTCGTACAGTCCCGCTTGCCGCCGCAGCTGGTGGCGTCCAGGGGTTCATCGACGGCGAAAATGATGTCGGCAACGGTAACGTTGCGGGCGAGGCGCGCGAGCGAGTAGCCGCCCCCAGGGCCGCGCACGCTGTCCACGAGTTCGTGGCGACGCAGTTTCCCGAACAGCTGTTCCAGGTAGGACAGCGAGATGTTCTGACGCTGGCTGATGGCCGCAAGAGTGACCGGACCGCTATGCTGCCGCATAGCCAGATCGATCATGGCAGTCACGGCGAAACGCCCCTTGGTAGTTAGCCGCATGGTAGGTTCCCAGTGATTCGGCAATGGCCGCAGGCGAATCCAGCGGTCAATACCCGAGTAATTGCCTCAAGTATAGCCTATTCCCGACTAATTTGGTATGGCTCCCGGCTAGAAAAAACCGCGCATTCGCGCGGTTTTTCACTGCCAAGCACCTCCGAGAACCGCCCGACGGGCAGCCCTGCGGAACAAGCGGATCACGCCGCCTGGTACTGGGTCGCGCGCTTGCGCACCAGCTCAAGTACACCCTGACAGGCGTCTTCCAGGTAGTCCAGGACCTTGCCGAAACCATCGGCGCCGCCATAGTACGGATCGGGCACGGTGGCCTCTTCGAACTCATTGGCAAAGCGCATCAGCAGCATCAGCTTGTGCTGGTAGGCCTTGGGGCACTGCTGCTGCATGGCGGACAGATTGTCCCAATCCATGGCGAGGATCAAGTCGAAATCGCGGAAATCTTCCGCGGTGACCTGACGCGCTTCACAGTGCGTGATCTCGTAGCCGCGCTTGCGCGCTGCGGCCTGCGCCCGGGCATCAGGCGCCTCGCCGATGTGAAACGCGTGCGTGCCCGCGGAGTCGATGCGAACCACATCGCCCAAACCCGCGTCGTTCACCAAATGGCGAAACACGCCCTCTGCGCTCGGCGAGCGACAGATATTGCCCATGCAAACGAAAAGTACCTTGGTCATCATGGGAGTAAGTGTGCGGGAAAACCCGAGATAAGGCAAGCTTTTTTTGCGTCTGCGGGATTCTGGCCCAGCAAATACGGTATCAATATTTTTTCAATAAAATCAATAACTTATAAAGAAATTCTGATCCCTCTCATGAACACTGAATCCAGATATCCGGGCGAATCGTGGCAGCCTGATTGCAACGCAACAGGTTTTGGCAATATTCAGCCGCCAGTCAGCGAAAAGAAACATTTAGACACGTGATCCGCTGCTACACCGCCCCGTCCAGCAGCACGCGCTGCTTCAGCGCGGTCAGCGCGTCGCGCGCCGCAGCCGCCTGTTCGAACTCGAGGTTCCGGGCATGATCCATCATCAGCTTTTCGAGGCGCTTGATCTCGCGGGCCAGGGCCCTTTCGTCCTTCAGGAACTCCGCCGGAACTGCGGCCTCGAGCGCGTCGTGCTGCGTCGGCGCGACCACGCCATCAATCAGTTCGCGCACGGCCTTCTGCACGCCCCGGGCGGTAATGCCGTGGTCGGCGTTGAATTTCAGCTGCTTGGCGCGCCGCCTCTCGGTTTCCTCCATGGCGCGTTGCATCGAATCGGTAATGCGGTCCGCATAGAGGATGGCGTGGCCGTTGAGGTTGCGCGCCGCACGCCCGATGGTCTGGATCAGGCTGCGTTCCGAACGCAGGAAGCCTTCCTTGTCGGCATCCAGGATCGCGACCAGCGACACTTCGGGAATATCCAGCCCTTCGCGCAGCAGGTTGATCCCCACCAGCACGTCAAAGGTGCCCAGGCGCAGGTCGCGGATGATTTCCACGCGCTCGACGGTGTCGATATCCGAATGCAGATAGCGCACTCGGACGCCGTGCTCGCTCAGGAAGTCCGTCAAGTCCTCCGCCATGCGCTTGGTCAGCGTGGTGACCAGCACGCGCTCCGCTTGCGCCACGCGCGCCTTGATCTGCCCGAGGAGGTCATCGACCTGGGTCCGGGCCGGCAGGACCTCGACCAGCGGATCGACCAGCCCGGTAGGCCGCACCACTTGTTCCACGACGTTGTCGGTGTGCTCTTTCTCGTAGGCGGCCGGCGTGGCCGACACGAACACGCACTGGCGCATCCGAGCCTCGAATTCCTCGAGTTTCAGCGGCCGGTTGTCCAACGCCGACGGCAGGCGAAAACCGTACTGCACCAGCGTTTCCTTGCGCGCGCGGTCGCCCCGGTACATGCCGCCCAACTGGCCGATGGTGACATGGCTTTCGTCAATGAACATGAGCGCATCGGACGGCAGGTAGTCGATGAGGGTGGGCGGCGGTTCGCCTGGCGCCGCGCCGGACAGGTGGCGAGAGTAGTTTTCGATGCCTTTGCAGAAGCCCAGCTCCTGCAGCATTTCCAGGTCGAAACGGGTGCGCTGCTCCAGCCGCTGCGCCTCGACCAGATGGCCGTCGTCGACGAAGCGCTTGACCCGTTCGCGCAGCTCTTCCTTGATGGTTTCAATTGCGCGCAGCACGGTGTCGCGCGGCGTGACGTAGTGCGAACCGGGATAGACGGTAAAGCGCGGCAGCTTCTGGCGGATGCGGCCGGTCAGCGGATCGAACAGCTCCAGGCTTTCGATCTCGTCGTCGAACAGCGTCAGGCGCAGCGCCAGTTCCGGGCTTTCCGCCGGGAAGATGTCGATGGTCTCGCCACGCACCCGGAAGACGCCGCGGGTGAACTCGGCGTCGTTGCGGGTGTACTGCATGGCGACCAGGCGGGCCAGGATCTCGCGGCGCGAGATCTGGTCGCCGGCGCGCAGGATCAGCACCATGGCGTGGTAGTCGCCCGGGTTGCCGATACCGTAGATGCACGACACGGTGCCCACGATGATGGTGTCGCGGCGCTCCAGCAGGCTCTTGGTCGCCGACAGCCGCATCTGTTCGATGTGCTCATTGATGGACGAATCCTTTTCAATGAACAGGTCGCGCGTCGGCACGTACGCCTCGGGCTGGTAGTAGTCGTAGTACGAAACGAAGTACTCGACGGCGTTCTTCGGGAAGAACTCCCGCATTTCGGCGTACAGCTGGGCGGCCAGCGTCTTATTGGGGGCCAGAACCAGCGCCGGGCGCCCCATGCGGGCGATGACGTTGGCCATGGTGTAGGTCTTGCCGGAGCCCGTCACGCCCAATAGCGTCTGAAACATCAGGCCGTCTTCGACCCCCTGGGTCAACCCCTCGATGGCGGTGGGCTGATCGCCCGCCGGCGGATAGGGTTGGTACAGGTGAAACGGGCTGCCCGGGAAATCGATGAATCCGGGGCCTGGCGCGGACGGATCCGCCACGGCCAATGCCGCCGCGGGATCAGCCGCCAGGTTCGCTGCGGCCCCCGCCGTAATCGGGTCTATTGCGCTCTTAGGCATGCTAGACTCTTCCAGGGTAAACCCCTCATTATCCACAGCAGCCCGTACTGCGTCCACCCACCTCATCAGACTCCCATGAGCACCCTTTTCGATTCCGTCGAACTCGCCCCGCGCGACCCCATTCTTGGCCTGAACGAACAATTCAACGCTGATACGCGTCCCGGTAAAGTCAATCTGGGCGTGGGCGTGTACTACGACGATCAGGGTCGCATCCCCCTGCTGGGCGCGGTTCGCAAGGCCGAAGCCGCCCGCATCGAAGCCGCCGCCGCCCGCGGCTACCTGCCCATCGAAGGCATCGCCGGTTACAACAACGGCGCGCAAGCCCTGCTGCTGGGCAAGGATTCCGCACTGGCCGCCGCCGGCCGCGTGCTGACCACCCAGGCCCTGGGCGGCACCGGCGCGCTGAAGATCGGCGCCGACTTCCTGCGCCAACTGCTGCCGACCTCCAAGGTCCTGATCAGCGATCCCAGCTGGGAAAACCACCGCGCCCTGTTCGAGCGCGCCGGTTTCGAAGTCGGCACCTATTCGTACTACGACGCCGCTACCCGCGGCCTGAACTTCGACGCCATGCTGGCCGACCTGAAGGCCGCGCCGGCCAAGACCGTCGTCGTGCTGCATGCCTGCTGCCACAACCCCACCGGCGTGGACCCCACCGCCGACCAGTGGAAGCAGATCGCCGCCGTCGTCAAGGAAAACCATCTGGTCCCGTTCCTGGACATCGCCTACCAGGGCTTCGGCGACGGCCTGACCGAGGACGCCTCGGTCGTGCGCATGTTCGCCGACCTGGACCTGACCATGTTCATCAGTTCCTCGTTCTCGAAGTCGTTCTCGCTGTACGGCGAGCGAGTCGGCGCGCTGACGGTCGTCGCCGGCAGCAAGGACGAAGCCACCCGCGTGCTGAGCCAGCTCAAGCGCGTGATCCGCACCAACTACTCCAACCCGCCCACCCACGGCGGCACGGTGGTGTCGACGGTCCTGAACACGCCTGAACTCTTCGCCATGTGGGAAGAGGAACTCGCCGGCATGCGCGACCGCATCCGCCTGATGCGCAAGCAACTGGTCGACAAGATCAAGGAACACGGCGGCAAGCAGGACTTCAGCTTCGTGCTGAAGCAGCGCGGCATGTTCTCGTATTCGGGCCTGACCGCCGCGCAAGTGGACCGCCTGCGCGAAGAACATGGCGTGTATGCCGTTTCCAGCGGCCGCATCTGCGTCGCCGCGCTGAACAGCGGCAACATCGACAAAGTCGCCAAGGGCATCGCGGCCGTGCTGTAAAGCCGTTTACCGCGCACAGGCCCATGCGGGCCTGCAGCCAGGAACGGGACCTTCGGGTCCCGTTTTCTTTTGGCTCGGGCCGGCTTTTTTCTTTTGGTCCGGGCCGGCTTCTTCTTATGGCCCGCCCCGAGCTTGCTTTTTTGCGCTGCGTCCCCCAGAATGGCGCTGTATATATGTACAGTCCGCTAGCACCGGATCATCGCCATGGCCAGCAAACTCACTGATCGCCAACAACAAATCCTGGATCTCATCAGGCAGACCGTCACGCGCACGGGCTTCCCGCCGACCCGCGCCGAAATTGCCCTGGCCCTGGGTTTCCGATCCCCCAACGCGGCGGAAGATCACCTCAAGGCGCTTGCCCGCAAGGGCGCCATCGAGCTGACCGCCGGCGCGTCGCGCGGCATCCGCCTGAAGGACGCCTCCCCTGCCCCCACGCAAAGCTCGCTGCCCATGCCGGGCCTGGCCCAATTGCTGCTGCCGCTGGTCGGCCGCGTCGCTGCGGGCAGCCCCATCCTGGCCGCCGAGCACGTGGAACGCGAAGTCGGGGTCGATCCCAACCTGTTCGCCCAGACGCCCGACTACCTGCTCAAGGTGCGCGGCATGAGCATGCGCGACGCTGGCATCCTGGAAGGCGACCTACTCGCCGTAAAGAAAGCCTCGGAAGCCCGCAATGGTCAGATCGTGGTCGCCCGCCTGGGCGACGACGTCACCGTCAAGCGCCTGCAACGCCAGAACGGCCACATAGAACTCCTGCCCGAAAACCCCGATTTCGAACCCATCGTGGTCGAAGCTGGCCAGGATTTCGCGCTGGAAGGCATCGCGGTGGGCCTGATCCGCACGCACGCGCTGCACTAGGAACCAACAGCTCCTGCGCCTGCGCAGCATAAAAAAACCCCCGCCAATTTCTTGGCGGGGGTTTTTTGTTGGAAGCTGCATCCAGGAGGAGCGCCGCTTACTGGCGGCGTCGCTCCCGGCTCCATCAGTGCTTGAGCACCGGGTCGGTCGAACCCGGTTCGGCAGGCTTGGCCACCAGGGGTTCCTTGACCGCTTCTTCCTCGGCCAGGGGCTCCGGCAGGCGCTCCAGCGCCAGTTCCAGCACCTTGTCGATCCAGCGCACCGGCACGATCTCGAGATGGTTCTTGACGTTGTCCGGGATCTCCGCCAAATCCTTGACGTTTTCTTCCGGAATCAAGACCGTCTTGATGCCGCCACGGTGAGCTGCCAGCAGCTTTTCCTTCAGGCCGCCGATGGGCAGGACCTCGCCGCGCAGCGTGATCTCGCCGGTCATGGCAACGTCGGCGCGCACCGGAATGCGCGACAAGGCCGACACCATGGCCGTGGTGATCGCGATACCCGCGGACGGACCGTCCTTGGGTGTCGCGCCTTCCGGCACGTGCACGTGCATGTCGTGCTTCTCGAACACGCTGTCGGCAAAGCCCAGGCGGCGGGCGCGGGAACGCACTACCGTGCGAGCCGCCTCGACCGACTCCTTCATCACGTCGCCCAGCGAGCCGGTGCGTTGGATGACGCCCTTGCCGGGCATGTCCGCGACTTCGATCGTCAGCAGGTCGCCGCCGACTTCCGTCCAGGCCAGACCCGTCACCTGACCGATCTGGTTTTCCTTTTCGGCCATGCCGAAGGCATAACGGCGCACGCCCAGGAATTCACTCAGGTTGTCGCCCGTGACGTTGACCGGCTTGACCTCGGCGGCCTTGCCTTCAGCCTTGGCGCGGTCGCTCTGGGTCAGCAACTGCTTGATGACCTTGCGGCAGATCTTGCCCACTTCGCGTTCGAGCGCACGCACACCGGCTTCGCGGGTGTAGTAGCGCACGATGTCGCGCAGCGCACTGTCGTCGACCGTGAGTTCGCTATCCTTCACGCCGTTGTTCTTCATCAGCTTGGGCAGCAGATGGTCGCGGGCGATGTGGATCTTCTCTTCCTCGGTGTAACCCGACAGACGGATCACTTCCATGCGGTCCAGCAGCGCCGGCGGAATATTCAGCGTGTTGCTGGTGGCCACGAACATGACGTCGGACAGGTCGAAGTCGACTTCGATGTAGTGGTCCTGGAACGTGTGGTTCTGTTCGGGATCCAGTACTTCGAGCAACGCCGACGAGGGATCGCCGCGGAAATCCATGCCCAGCTTGTCGATTTCATCGAGCAGGAACAAGGGATTGCGCACGCCGACCTTCGACATGTTCTGGACGATCTTGCCAGGCATGGAGCCGATGTACGTGCGGCGATGGCCGCGGATCTCGGCTTCGTCGCGCACGCCGCCCAGCGCCATGCGCACGAACTTGCGGTTCGTCGCCTTGGCGATGGATTGGCCGAGCGAGGTCTTGCCGACGCCCGGAGGGCCGACCAGGCACAGGATCGGCGCCTTCACCTTGTCCACGCGCTGTTGCACGGCAAGGTATTCCAGGATCCGTTCCTTGACCTTTTCCAGACCGTAGTGGTCGTTGTCCAGCACCGTTTCCGCGTTGCTGATGGAATTGTTGATCTTGCTCTTCTTCCTCCAGGGGAGGTTGATGAGCGTATCGATGTAGTTGCGCACCACGGTGGCTTCTGCCGACATGGGCGACATGAGCTTGAGCTTCTTGAGCTCGGCATCGGCCTTCTTGCGCGCCTCTTTGGGCATGTGGGCAGCGATGATCTTCTTTTCAAGCTCTTCGATGTCCGCGCCTTCCTCGCCCTCGCCCAACTCCTTCTGAATGGCCTTGACCTGCTCATTCAGGTAGTAGTCGCGCTGGCTCTTTTCCATCTGCTTCTTCACGCGGCCGCGAATCCGCTTTTCGACCTGGAGGATGTCGATTTCGGTTTCGAGTTGCGTGAGCAGGCCTTCGAGGCGCTCGGAGGTGCCGACGATCTCGAGCATCTTCTGCTTCTGCTCGAGCTTCAAGGGAAGATGCGCGGCGATCGTGTCGGCCAGGCGTCCGGCATCATCGATGCCAGCCAGCGAGGTCAGGATCTCCGGGGGGATCTTCTTGTTCAGTTTTACGTACTGCTCGAACTGCGCAACGATGGCGCGGCGCAGGGCTTCGGTTTCGGAGCCTTGCATGGCGTCCGGTTCGATCGGCGACACCTGGCAGGTGAAATGCGAATCGGCATCTTCGATGCTGTTGATGCGGGCGCGCTGGGTGCCCTCGACCAGCACCTTGACGGTGCCGTCGGGCAGCTTGAGCATCTGCAGGATGCCGGCTACGCAGCCGATCTCGTAGACGTCTTCGGGGGTGGGGTCATCCTTGCCGGCGGATTTCTGGGCCACCAGCATGATGCTCTTGCCCGCTTCCATCGCAACCTCGAGCGCGCGGATAGAGCGCGGGCGGCCGACGAACAGCGGGATGACCATGTGCGGAAACACCACGACATCGCGCAGTGGGAGCAGGGGCAGGTCGATCGGGTCGGAAGGCAGGGTCTGGCTGGCAGACATAGGAGGTTCCTCGGTATGACTCGGCGTATCGGGGACGGGAGGCCTGGGTATACCCGGACAATCCACGTCGGTTACGTCTGTTATGGGAACAATAGCCGAAAATTCAAGATCTCGGCGCCTGGATCCCCCAACGGCTTAAAAAAACCGCGGGCGGCACCCTCAGTATGCAAGCGTCGCGCCTGCAGGAAAAGCGTGTTTGCACCCGGGAATGCGCCTTAGGCAAAAAAACCCGTTACAGGAACGGGCTTTTCTGAAATATCAGGCTGCGGCGTCGCGGACTTCTCCGCGCTCTGGCTTGTCTGAAGCCGCGTCCTCGTCGGCGTAGATGAGCAATGGCTTGCCCTCGCCTTCGATCGCGTTCTCGTCCAGCACCACGCGCTTGACGTTGCCCTGGGAGGGCAGGTCATACATGGTATCCAGCAGGGCCTGCTCGATGATGGAGCGTAGACCGCGCGCGCCCGTCTTGCGGCGCAGCGCCTTGCGGGCGATCGCCTTCAGGGCGGCGGGACGCACGTCGAGCTCGGCGCCTTCCATGGCGAACAGCTTCTGGAACTGCTTGAGCAAGGCGTTCTTGGGCTCGGTCAGGATCTGCACCAGGGCCGCTTCGTCCAGTTCATCCAGGGTGGCGACCACCGGCAGACGGCCGACCAGCTCGGGGATCAGGCCGAACTTGATCAGGTCTTCGGGTTCGACTTCCGAGAACAGCTCGCCCACGCCGCGTTCCGACTTGGCGCGCACCGAGGCCGAAAAGCCGATGCCCGATTTCTCGGTGCGGTCGCGGATGACCTTTTCCAGTCCGTCGAAGGCGCCGCCCACGATGAACAGGATGTTGGTCGTGTCGACCTGGACGAAGTCCTGATTCGGGTGCTTGCGGCCGCCCTGCGGGGGCACCGAGGCGACAGTGCCTTCGATCAGCTTCAGCAAGGCCTGCTGCACGCCCTCGCCCGACACGTCGCGGGTGATGGACGGGTTGTCGGACTTGCGGGAGATCTTGTCGATTTCGTCGATGTAGATGATGGCGCGCTGCGCCTTCTCTACTTCGTAGTTGCAGTTCTGCAGCAACTTCTGAATGATGTTCTCGACGTCTTCACCCACGTAACCGGCTTCGGTCAGCGTGGTGGCGTCGGCCATGACGAAGGGCACGTTCAGCATGCGCGCCAGCGTCTGGGCCAGCAGCGTCTTGCCCGACCCGGTGGGGCCGATCAGCATGATGTTGCTCTTGGAGAGCTCGACTTCGTCGCCCTTGATCTCGCCGTGGCGGATGCGCTTGTAATGGTTGTAGACGGCCACGGCCAGCATGCGCTTGGGCGAGTTCTGCCCAATGACGTACTGGTCGAGGAAGGTCTTGATTTCAGCCGGAGTGGGCAGTTCGGAACGAATCGCCGCGCGCGCGGTGGCTTGCGCCTCCTCGCGGATGATGTCGTTGCACAGATCTATGCATTCATCGCAGATGAATACCGACGGACCCGCGATCAGCTTGCGGACTTCATGCTGGCTTTTATTGCAAAACGAGCAATGCAGCACTTTTGCGTCTGCCGATCCCTTTTTTTCAGGCATATATGTTCGTATCTCAGGTAAAGATGCGCCAGGCCGGCTAAAGGCCTAGCGCATGCGCTTACTCAAACGTGGTGGCAGCGGGTTCGGGTCAACCGGGAAGTCAGCCTTCCGAGCGGGAGGTCATAACCTTGTCCACCAGTCCATACGATACCGCATCTTCGGCCGACATGAAGTTGTCACGCTCCGTGTCTATGCCGATGCGTTCCATGGTCTGGCCGGTATTGTCGGCCAGGATGCGGTTCAGGCGTTCACGCAGGTCCAGGATCTCGCGGGCCTGGATCTGGATGTCCGAGGCCTGCCCCTGGGCGCCGCCCGAGGGCTGGTGGATCATGATGCGCGAGTTGGGCAGCGTGAAGCGCTTGCCCTTCTTGCCTGCCGCCAGCAGGAACGCGCCCATGCTGGCCGCCAGGCCGGTGCAAAGGGTGGACACGTCCGGCTTGACGAATTGCATGGTGTCAAAGATGGCCATTCCCGCATACACCGACCCGCCGGGCGAGTTGATGTACAGGGAAATGTCCTTGTCAGGATTCTCCGATTCCAGGAACAGCAACTGCGCCACGACCAGGTTGGCCGTTGCGTCATTGACCGGACCCACCAGGAAAATGAGCCGCTCGCGGAGCAGACGCGAATAGATGTCGTAGGCGCGTTCGCCGCGCCCCGACTGCTCGATCACCATGGGAATGTAGCCCAGGCCGGTGGGGGTCACCGAAGACCCGCCATTCATTGCCGCATAGAAATCGGTGAATCTCTGCATAGTGTTACGCCATCCCCATCAACTGATCGAAAGGCACCTTCTCTTCGGTGACCTTGGCCTTTTCAAGCACGTGCGCGACGACATTGTCTTCCAGCACGATAGCCTCGATTTCAGCACGACGCTGGCGGTCGGCCAGGTAATAGCTGACAACCTGTGCGGGTTGTTCGTAGTTCTCGGCGAACTCTTCGATACGCGCACGGACTTGTTCGGGCTTGGCTTGCAGCTGGGCTTGCTTGACCAGTTCCGACACCAGCAGGCCCAGGCGCACGCGGCGCTCGGACTCGGTGGCGAAGGCTTCGGCCGGGATCGGCACGGATTCGGCGTTGGGGATGCCACGCTGCTTCAGCTCTTCGCGGGCGGCGGCGACACGGCCTTGCACGTCGTTGTCGACCAGGGCCTTCGGCACGTCGAACTTGCCGGCTTCGACCAGGGCGTCCATGACGCTGGACTTGGTGCGGCCAGCCGAACGGACCTTGACTTCGCGCTCGATGTTGCTGCGGATGTCGGCCTTCAGCTTTTCGACGTCGCCTTCGGCCTGGCCGAGGGACTTGGCGAATTCGCCGTTCAGCTCGGGCAGCACGCCTTCAGCCACTTCCTTGACGGTGATGGTGAATTCGGCGGTCTTGCCGGCAACTTCCTTGCCCTGATAGTCGTCGGGGAACTTGAGCGGGAAGACCTTGCTTTCGCCAGCCTTCAGGCCGCGGGCGGCTTCTTCGAATTCGGGCAGCATGCGGCCTTGGCCGAGCACGAACGGGAAGGCTTCGGCCTTGCCGCCTTCGAACGGCACGCCGTCGATGGTGCCGGCGAAGTCCAGCGTGACGCGGTCGCCATCTTGCGAGGCGCGGCCTTCACGGGCTTCGAACGTGGCGCGCTGCTTGCGCAGGACGTCCAGGGTCTGCTGCACTTCGGCGTCGGTGACGGCCGTTTCGTAGCGGGTGACGGCCAGGGCCGACAGGTCCGGCACGGCGACTTCGGGATAGACCTCGAACGTGGCGGTGAACGCCAGCGTGTCGTCGGCAACGCCTTCAGTCTTGGGCTCGAGGTTCGGGGCGCCGGCGACGCGCAGCTTGGCGCCATCGACAGCTTGTTCAAAGGCACGGCCAACTTGGCTATTGATCACGTCGTAGCGGATGCCGGGGCCATGGCTGCGCTCGAGCATGGCGAGCGGCGCCTTGCCCGGACGGAAGCCGGGGACCTTGGCGGTCCGGGCCACGCGCTTCAATTGCGCCTGGACTTCCTTTTCGACGTCGGCCACCGAGACGGCCAGATCAACACGGCGCTCCAGGCCGGAGAGGGTTTCAACCACAGGCTGCATTAAAAGACCTATTTTCCGAGAGATAAAGAGATGACGGGCGGATAAACGGCGCATTTTACCGGAAACTTCCGGCGCCCTGACGCAAAGGGGCGCGAGCACCCGGATAAGTCCGGATACTCGCGCCCCGTTTTCCACCCGGGACGGGAGAATTTACGCCAGCCAGTATGCCTTACTTGGCCTTGGCGATGCGTTCTTCGATGTGCTGCGCGCGCTTGGCCGAGGACGGGTGCGAGCTCATCATGTCGCTCTTGCCGCCGTCCAGTTCGGCCAGTTTCTGGAACGCGGTCACCAGGCCGCGGGTGTTCAGGCCCTTGGCCTGCAGCTGGTCGAACGAGTAATCGTCGGCGGCGCTTTCCTGCGACTGCGAGAACTGCGCGTTGATGAACTTCTCGGTCAGGTCGCCCAACTGCGAGGAGTTCAACGCGGCCACGGTGGCGCCGCCCGCGGCATTGGCGGCGTCGCGCGCGGCGGAAACGGTGTAGGCGGTCTGCATCGCCTTCTTGCTGTGGCCCAGCGCGACGTGGCCGATCTCGTGGCCCACCACGCCCAGCACTTCGTCATCGGTCATCATGTCCATCAGGCCGCTGTAGACGCGGATGCAGCCGTTGGCCATGGCCCAGGCGTTGACGTCCTTGGTGACGTAGACCTTGTAGCTGGCCTTCTGGCCGTTGACCGTGCCGCCCAGTTGCTTGGCGATCTTCTGCAGACGGGCGTCGTACTTGCTGCCGGGAGCGGCGATCTTTTCCTGGGAATCGCTCTGCGCGCAAGCCTTGTCCGACAGGGTCTTGATCTCGGCATCGCTCAGCGTGGCAGCCTGAACGACCTTGCTGCCGGCGCCGACCAGGCCGCCGATGTCCAAAGCCTGGGAGGCAGAGAAAGGGGCGAGCGCAACGCTCAGGGCAGCGACGGTGTAGCGGATCTTCATGGGAACAAACTCCTCTTTACTGGCTCTATGCGAACGAGGCCGCAATTCTATATACGACCAATGCGCACCAAGCGTTTCGCCACACAGTTTCGCAAATGCCAGTTTTCCTTACATAAAACCCGAACAGAATTTGCGCAATCGTGCTAGCGGGTATTCCCTCGGACGAGGCCCCTCAAAGAAACTGATATCTGCGGCAACGCGGCGTTGATAGAATTGCGCCCGCCATTTTTCGCACACACCATAGGGCTCGCACCCAAATGATCTCCAACACCCCTCCCCGCCTGGGCCTGCTGCCCAGCCTGATCTTCAGCTCGCGCTGGCTGCAACTGCCCTTGTACCTGGGCCTGATCGTCGCGCAAGGCGTCTACGTCATGCTGTTCCTGAAGGAGCTGTGGCACCTGGTGACGCACGCCAGCAGCTTCGGCGAAATGGAGATCATGCTGCTGGTGCTGGGCCTGATCGACGTGGTAATGATCTCGAACCTGCTGGTCATGGTGATCGTGGGCGGCTACGAAACCTTTGTGTCGCGCCTGCGACTGCAAGGCCACCCGGACCAGCCGGAATGGCTCAGCCACGTGAACGCCAGCGTGCTCAAGGTCAAGCTGGCCATGGCCATCATCGGCATCTCCTCGATCCACCTGCTGCGCACGTTCATCGAGGCCGGCACGTTGGGCACGCCCAACGCGCGCTTCTCCGAGGCCGGCGTGATGTGGCAGACCATCATCCACGCCCTGTTCATCCTGTCGGCGCTGGGAATTGCGCTGGTGGACAAGCTGGCCACGCCGCCGGCCAACCACGCGAAGCACTGACGCCGGGAAGCGCCCCCGAGGCGCGCCCGCCCGGCAACAAAAAAAGCCCCCGCACATTGCGTGCGGGGGCTTTTTTCTGGGCGGAACGCCGGGCCGGCCCGGGGCGCTGCCCTGCGAAGGTCAGGCCGCTACCTTGATGTTCTTTGCGCTGGGTCCCTTGGGGCCGGTACCGACCTCGAAGGTGACGCGCTGGTTCTCCTGCAGCGACTTGTAGCCTTCGCTGCGGATTTCCGAGTAGTGAGCGAAAAGATCCTTGCTGCCATCATCGGGCATGATGAAACCATAACCCTTTTCGGCGTTGAACCACTTAACGATGCCGGTTGCCATGGAGTGTCCTTGAACCTAGAAAAAGCGATTGCTCGCGGGGCGCCAGATCATCAAGGATGGGAGAGGAAGCAACCGCAGTACCACTGACGGCGACAAGTGAAACGCAGACCGCGTCGCTTGAAAATCTCGCTAAACCCAGTGTATTGGCGAACCCCGAAAAACGTCAAACATCCGCAAATTCGAGAGCGCCGCCAAAGCGCCGCGGAAGCAAGCCTGGCGAGGGGTTGGGACCGCCAGACGGGCCTGGAATTTTCAACTTGGAACGTGCGGACACATGCGGATACCTGCCGCCCGGCAGGCGCCCGAAACCACCCGCCGCACGGCAGCCACCTATCCTGCGAACCCGCCGGAATCCAGAAATTCCTGCTCTGCCTGGGTGGTTTGCCGCCCCAGCGCGGCGTTGCGATGGGGAAAGCGCCCAAAGCGCTTGACGATGTCGCGATGCAGGACCGCCCAGCGCAGCGAGTCGGCGTCCAATGTCTCCATCAAAGCCACCGCGCGGTTTTGCGCGGCAAGGTTCTCCGCGTGCTCGAAGGGCAGGTAGAAAAACTGGCGCAGTTGCGGATCCACTCCCAGATCATGGCCGGCCGCAATGGCCCGGTCGGCGAAGTACTGGGCCAATGGGTCGGTGGCGAACATGTGCGCGGTATCCCGGTAGGCGTTGCGCGGGAACTGGTCCAACAGAACCATCAGCGCCAAGGCGCCGGTGGCGTCGTCCAGCCATGCATCCAGCTGCCGGGCCGCCGCAGCCATGTGGGCGGCCTCAAAACGGGTGCGGAAGGCTGCGTCGAAGTCCGCGCTCTTGCTGAACCATTGCTGCGGACCGGCATTGCGCCAGAACGCGACCACCTCGTGGGGCTGCGGAACGATCTGGGAGGCGGGGGAAGAAGTCATGAGCGCGCGTATCCTGAAGTCGAAAGCAAGGCCGACAATAACAGAGACGCGCACCGTATTAGGATCCATACACCGAATGGATGAATCGAGTGCGATTCGGAAACCTGAATAAAGCGATCTAGGGATTACCCTGAGATAACACAAGCGCAGCGATACTTTCCATATTTAGGAATGCTGCGGCAGAAAACAAAAAAGCCCCACGAGGGGGCTTCTATCGAAAACTCAGACCCTTACAGGACCTGGATCTTCGTAGCTTGCGGGCCCTTGGGGCCGTTGGCCGTCACAAAGCTGACGCGCTGGTTCTCTTCCAGAGACTTGAAGCCCGAGCCCTGAATTTCGGAGAAGTGAGCGAACAGATCCTTACCACCCGCTTCCGGAGTGATGAAGCCATAGCCCTTTTCCGAGTTGAACCACTTAACGACGCCGGTTTCCATACTGTATTTCCTAGAGATAATGGGCAAATGCCCGGAGGTCACGAATCAATCAAGGAGGGGACAGTAGAACAATAACGCTGAGCCGGAAAAGGCACGGCACTGAACGAAAATCGCAACGCTTGTGATCGTGTGCCGACACTATCGTTAGGCTCCCCTCACAAGTCAACATAATCCTAAAAAATGCGTGCCAATAATGCAACAAAGAGAAACTGCACGCGGATTCCACACATTTTCATAGGCAATAAGAAGTCCTGCATAGGTGTTTACACCCACGCATCATAAAAAAACAATCTAGGCTTATATAAATGCCGCCTGCCCGCGTACGAGGATTTCTTCATACGCCGTTCGGGCTAGCACTTTGGTTTGCCGCCAGGCTTACTCGTCGATAGGTAAACCCAGCAGATCGAGCGCCGCGCCGAAAGCATCGGGGCCCGAGCAAAGGAAAACCGCCACGTCGCCGGGATTCATATTCTCCAGGACTTGGTCGATCTGTTCTTGCGCATTATCAACATTGTCGACACTAGAGGCGTGTATGTCAGCCCCTGCTTCGACTTTTTCACGCGGCACGATGTCTGCGATCGCATTGAGATCCGTCACGCCTTCCAGGACGTAGACGCTGATGCTCTCGCCATCCAGCGTGGTGTGCAGCTCGACGCCGCCCGCTACGTCGGCGACTTGCCGACTTACTATTTCCATGATCACTCTTCCTTGACTTGCGGGCGTTGCCCGCCTGGGCACGCACCTTGCAGGTGCACTCGCACGCCCAGGCGCGACTATAACAGCCTTGGGCTAATGCTTCTTGACAGTAGGACCAAGCGACTGCCGCGCGGCGCCGGAAGTGGCGGCGACGGAACGGGTCCGCACCCCGGCGTCGGCCAGGACCCGGACCAGCGGCTTCTGCGCCGTCAGGAAGCGGTCCTTCTCCTCGCCGGCGAGCTTGCAGACGAACATCTGGGCCAGCAGCTGCGTGCGGCGGGCCTTGCGGTTGCCGGCCTCCTGGGCGAGCCAGTCGCCGACCCACGCCGCCGCCGCGTCCGCATCGCCCTGCAGCTTGATATGGCCAAGCAGATCGAACACGGTCACGCCTTCGATGCGGCCGTCCTCGCTGCGCGTGAGAAAGAGCTTGGCGGCCTGGCCCGTGTAGCCTGGGATCAGCGCGAGGCAATCGCGCTCTGCGGGTTTCTTCATGGAATCTGCATGTATCGGTTATCGAGAACCCTGGACTGTAACCCGGCTGCAGCGCCTGTCGCTTCGCGGCAATCGATCTCTGCTATCGTCGGCTTGTCTTTTACCCCAACGAATGGTGGACAACATGCAACGCGATTTCGACTTGGTCGTCACTATCCTGGGCGCCCTGCGCGACGCCCCCGGCCCCAACCTGAGCACGCACGACATCAAGAACGTGGCCCTGGCGCCGCATCCCGAAGAGCAAGGGCTGCAGCTGATTGCGCATCACCTCGACCTGCTGGAAGACGCGGGCCTGGTCAAGCAGATCAGCGAAACGGCTGCCACCGCGGGCGCGACGCGCTGGCGCATCACCTGGAAGGGCTACGACGCCCTGGAACAGGATGAAGACGACGAAGACGAGGATTTCGACGCCGAAGAATAAGGCGCGCAGCGCTCAGCGGCGCAAGAGTATGCGCCGCGTGAGCAGCGACGCGGCGGCGCCGATCACCAGGCTGAACATGAAGGCGGCGATCGACAGCATCGCCGACAGCTCGCTGAAGCCGCCGTGGCGGGAAAGCAGGAACACCGCCACGCCCACCGCAACGGCCAGCGCGGCAACCCCCAGCAGGACCCGCTTGACGGAACCCAGGCGGCCGCACAGCGACCCGCCTGCCAGCGCCGCCGCCACCATCGCGGCCATGGACCAGAACAGGTATTCGTACTGCATGCGGACGGTCTCCCCCGAAGGTATTGAGGCGCAGGCATTATAGGCGTCCGCCTGCACGATCCGCCGCGCGCTAGGCGACGGCGACCACGCTGATCTCCACCAGGGCGCCGTAGTGCAGCTCGCGGGTGGGCACAATGGCCCGCGCGGGCCGATGATCGCCGAAGCCCTCCTCGTAGACCCGGTTGACCTCGTCCCAGAGCGCCACGTCCGGGATGTACACCGTCACGCTGGCGACCGCGGCAAGCGAGGCGCCGGCCGCTTCCAGGATGGCGCGAACACTGCGCAGCGCTTCCCGGGTCTGGGCCGCGGCGCCCTCGGCCAGCGCCGGCCGCGCGCCCGGCGCAGCAGGCGGCAGAAAGCCCAACTGCCCAGAGACGAAGATGAAACCGTTGGCGCGGACCGCCTGCGAATAGTGGCCGGCGGGCGGCGTGGCCTGATGCGTATGGATGAGATCCATGCATGCCTCCTCGTGAAAGGCGGCTTACCAGCCGCGAAAGCGTTCCCAATGCGCCACTACGCCGGACGAATCCGGACGCACGACCTCGTAGGCATCGTGCTGGGCGCAGGTGGCGCAGGCGTGATTGGGCACGATGCGCAGCTTCGCTCCCAGCGGCAGATCGGGCAGGGCCGCGCCGCTGCCTGGACGCACCTTGATGATGCCCTGCTCCTGGTTGGTCTCGGCCAGCAGCAGGTCGGGATAGACCGTGCCGTTCGCATCGCACACCAGGCCGTACAGTTGATCAACCCGCTGTTTGGCGGTACCCCGGTCGCGCGACATCGCCATCCATCCGGCATCCACCAGGATCCAGCCCTTGTCGGGCTGATGGCCGATCACGGTCGTCAACACGGTGGCGGCGATGTCATCGACCGAACACACGCCCAGCCCGGCCATCACCAGATCGAAGAACACATAAACGCCCGCGCGGACTTCGGTCACGCCATCGAGCTTGCGGGCGAAATGCGCGGTGGGGGTGGATCCCACGCTGACCACCGGACATGGCAGCCCTGCCTGGCGGATCGCCTCGGCGCAACTCACGGCCGCCACCCGCTCCTGCTCCGCCATGTCGGCAATGGCGTCGACGCTATCGCAGCCGTACGACTCGCCGGCGTGCGTCATGACGCCGCGCAGGCATGCGCCGTCCTCATGCAGGACGCGCGCAATCGCCAGCAACTGGGCCGTGTTGCCCGGCTGCACCCCGGCACGATGGCCGTCGCAGTCGATCTCGATCAGCGCCGGGATGGCGTCGCCCGCCTCCCGCGCCCGCTGGGCGACGGCGCGCGCCGCTTCCAGGCTGTCCACCACCACGGTGAGGTCCACGCCGCGGCGGCGCAGCGCCAGCACCCGGTCCAGCTTTGCCGGCGACACGCCCACGGCGTACAGAAGGTCGGTGACGCCGGCGGCGGCGAACTGTTCGGCCTCCTGCAGCGTGGACACGGCGGCCGGGCCCTGGGGTGTGGACATGAGCCGGCGCGCCACGTCGATCGATTTGGGCGTCTTCAGGTGCGGACGCAGCTGCACCCCGTGCCCGGCCATCAGCGCGTTCAGACGCTCGATGTTGCGCATCATGCGCGTCTCATCGAGCAGCAGGCATGGGGTATCCAGGGTTTCGAGGGAAGAAGGCGTGGCGTTCTGGTTCATGGCGCTCTCGGCAGGGCGTATCGGAATGACTGAAAGTATGGCGCGGCGGCGGTTCCGCGTGTTTAATCTGGACTTAATCATCCATTAATCCGTGCCTGCATGATTACGACCGAAGACCTGCGTTTTTTCCTGACCCTGGCAGTCACCCGCTCGCTGGCAGAAGCGGCGCGCGCGCTGGATGTCACGCCGCCCGCCGTCACCCAAAGGCTGCACACGCTGGAAAAACGGCTGGGCGTCAGGCTGGTCAACCGCTCCGGACGCGGCACCGCGCTGACCGACGAAGGCAGGCTGCTGGCGTTGCGGGCGGAACAGATCTGCGGCGAACTGGGCGACCTGGCCGACGAACTGGCGGGCCGCCGGGGCGTGGTGGCAGGCCATCTGCGCGTGGTCGCGCCGCTGGGATTCGGGCAGCGCTACATCGCCGGGCTGGTCGCGGAGTTCCGCGGCCAGAGCGCGGACGTGACCGCCAGCCTGACGCTGTCCGACGGGCCGCCGCGGCTGGCTTCCGACGACTGGGATGTAATGGTGCATATCGGCGAACTGCGCGATTCGACGCTGGTCGCCTACCCGCTGGCGCCCAACCGCCGGATCCTGTGCGCGGCGCCCTCCTACCTGGCGCGCCGCGGCGCCCCTGTCAAGCCCGAGGATCTGCGCGGACACGACTGCATCGCGCTGCGCGAGAACGATGAAGACGTGACCTTGTGGCGCTTCAAGCATGGGCGCGGCCCGGCCGTTGGGGTGCGCGTGGCGCCGGTGCTGTCCAGCAATGCGGGGGAAACTGCCGTGGAGTGGGCCCTGGCCGGGCACGGCATCATCGTGCGCTCGGAGTGGGATGTCGCGGCGCATCTGCAGGCGCGCGCGCTGGTGCCGCTGCTGCCCGGCTGGACCCTGCCGTCGGCCGACGTGGTGGCCCTGGTCAAATCGCGCCAGGAGCTGCCCGCGCGGACGGCGGGCTTCCTGGCGCATTTGCGCACCGCCTTTGCAACGGCGCCCTGGCGCGGCTAGTCCAGCATGGCCTCGGCCTCGATCTCGATCAGCCATTCCGGCAATGACAGGCCGCTGACGATGATCCACGACGAGGGCGGGGGATCCTTCTTGAAACGGTCGCGCAGCGCCTGCGCGATGACTTCCTGGTCCTCCCTGGCCGTTTCGCAGATGTAGATGCGCAGCATGATCACCTGCTCCAAGGTGCCGCCGGCCGCAGCCAGCACGCGCTCGACATTGTCCAACGCGGCTTCGGTCTGCTCCTGCAGGCCCGGTCCCGCCGTACGCTCGTTGATGTCGACCCCGACCTGGCCGGACAGCAGCATGCGGCGCTGCCCGGTGACGATGACGGCCTGGCTGAATCCGTATTGGACGGTATTGAACACGGTGTCGGGATTGACGACGGTTCTGGACATGCGGTTCTCCTTGCGGCGCGCCTGAGCAGGCGCCGGACTACCCATTCTATCGGCCGGCCGGGTCAGGCGTCGGCGCGACCGGCCGCGGCACTGCGTCCCACCGGTATGGCGGCCAGCAACACGATCGCGCCCGCCCCCACCGCCGTCCAGAATCCCGCACCCACGCCGTGGTGGTCGACCACCCAGCCCGCCAGCGCCGCGCCCGCCGCGACGCCAGCCCCCAGGCCGGTCACCAGCCAGGTCAGCCCTTCCGTCAGGCGATGGCCAGGCACGCTGCTTTCCACCAGCGCCATCGCGATGATCATGGTCGGAGCGAACGACAGGCCGGCCAGCAGCACGCCCAGCACCAGGGTAAGCAGATCGTTCACCAGCAGCAGCGGAACCGTGGTGAACGCCGTGACCGCCGCCGCGACCACCAGCAGGCGGGCCAGCGGCATCTGGAACTTCAGTACGCCAAACACCAGACCGGCCACGCAGGAGCCCAGGGCATAGGCGGACAGCACCAGGCTGGCTCCGGCCGGCATGCCTTGCTGCCGGGCAAAGGCGACGCTCAGGACGTCGATGGTGCCGACGATGACGCCCATGGCGGCCATCATCGCCAGCAGGGAGGGCATCGGCGGCATGCGCAACACCGAGGCCTGACGCCCTTCCTGCTTGAACCGCACGGCGGGCGCCGTCGCCCGCTGCAGCACGAAGGCGGTGACGCCCACCGCGAGCAGCAGCGCCGCGAACAGCGGACCGGCCTGCGGAAAGAACAGCGCGCTCAGCCCCACGGCCAGCGGCGGGCCTACGATGAAGCTCAACTCGTCGGCTACGGACTCCAGCGCGTAGGCGGTGCGCAACTGCGGCTGATCCCTGAAGATCTCGGTCCAGCGCGCGCGTATCATCGCCGGCATGCTGGGCAAGGCGCCCGCCAGCGCGGCGAAGAAAAACAGGGTCCACTCGGGCGCATTCCATTGCACGCAGCCTGCCAGGCCGACCAGCCCCGCAACGCACAGGCCCGCGGCCACGGGCAGCACCCTGCCCTGGCCATGGCGGTCCACCAGGCGGGAAATCCGCGGCGCCAGCAAGGCCGTGGCCAGCGCAAACGTGGCCGCGACGGCGCCTGCCAGTGCATAGGACCCACGCACCTCGGACAACATGGTGATGATGCCGATGCCGATCATCGGCAATGGCAGGCGGGCGATGGCGCCGGCCAGGACAAAACCCAATGCGCCGGGCGCCTGGAACAACTCGCGATACGGATTCGACACCGGAAGCCTTTGATTGCTGTGGACAGCGGCATCGTATTCACATACGATGCGTATGTCAATTTACATACACGTCGTATGTCTTTGGAGAGGAGCATGACGCGTTCCCGCGCCGAGATGATCGAAGCCACCCGCGCGAAACTGCTGGCCACGGCCCGGCAAGCCTTCCGTGAAGCTGGCTATGCGGCCACGTCCATGGACGATTTCACCGCGGCGGCAGGACTGACGCGGGGCGCCCTGTACCACCACTTCGGCGACAAGAAAGGCCTGCTCGCCGCAGTGGTCGAACAGATTGACGGCGAAATGGACCAACGCCTGGCCGCGATCGCCACGCAGGCGCCCGATGCCTGGGCCGCCTTGCATGGGCGCTGCCGCGCCTATCTGGAGATGGCGGCCGAACCCGAGATCCGGCGCATCGTGCTGCAAGATGCACGGGCCGTGCTGGGCGCGGTGACGGACGGTTCGCAGCAACACTGCATTGCTTCGCTTGCCGCGCTATTGCAGACGATGATGGATCAGGATCTCATCGAAGCCGCCGCGCCGCAGGCGCTGGCTCGGCTGATCAACGGCAGCCTGGTCGAAAGCGCCTTCTGGATCGCGCAGGACGCCGGGGACGGCCCGCGCCTGGCGCAGGCCTTGCAGGCGCTGGACCTGCTGCTGCGCGGATTGCTCAAGCACTGATTGCCGCCGCGGCAAGGGCCGCGGCGCTCGCACACAGCGTTTGCGGTTGCGCGCCGGCATGCGTATTATCCAATACAAATCTTGTTTAAATAATTTCTCTCGAAGGCGGAAGACCGCGTGAGCACCGGTACAACCCATGTTTCAAGCGCGTCCTGGGCAGATCTGCTGCACGGGACCAATGCCCTGCGCTCCATCGCGCTGGCAGGCGGGGTGGCGCTGCACGCCATCAACGTCTACATCGTCACCACCATTCTGCCCAGCGTCATCAAGGACATCGGCGGACTGGAGTACTACGCCTGGAACACCACGCTGTTCGTCGTGACCTCCATCGTCGGGTCGGCGCTGTCGGCCAGGCTGATCGAAACGCTGGGGCCGCGCGCGGCCTACCTGCTTGCCGTCGCGGTGTTCACCGCCGGTTCCGTGGTGTGCGCGCTGGCGCCGAGCATGCCTGCGCTGCTGGCCGGACGCAGCATCCAGGGCCTGGGCGGCGGCATCCTGTTTGCGCTCAGCTATGCCCTGATCCGCCTGGTCTTCGAGGCGCCGCTCTGGTCGCGCGCAATGGCCCTGGTGTCCGGCATGTGGGGCGTCGCCACCTTGTGCGGCCCCGCCATTGGCGGGGTCTTCGCCCAGACCGGGCACTGGCGGCTGGCGTTCTGGGCCTTGCTGCCCGTGGCCGCCGCCCTGGCGGCGATCGTGGCCCTCAAGGTCGGCGGCAAGGAATCGGTTCCGCCCTCCCGCCCGAGTCCGCTGCCCGTGACCACGCTGGGCCTGCTGGTGGCCAGCGTGCTGGCGATCACGCTGGCCAGCCTGTCGACCGACCTGCGCTGGAATCTGGCGGGCATTGCCGCCGGACTGGCCATCGCCGCGCTGATCGCGGCGGTGGACCGGCGCGCCGCGAAGCGGCTGCTGCCCACCGGCGCCTACTCGATCGCCACGCCGCTAGGCGCGCTGTACGCGGTGATGTGCCTGGTGGTGGCCGCCATCACCACCGAAATCTTCGTGCCGTATTTCCTGCAGGTCATCCATGGCATGACGCCGCTGGCGGCCGGCTACATGACCGCGGCCATGGCGGCGGGCTGGACCCTGGCCGCCATGCCCAGCGCCACCCGCAGCGGCCCGGCCGCGAATTTCCTGGTGCGCCTGAGCCCCATCGTGATCCTGGCCGCGCTGGCCGCCCTGGCCTATATGACGCCGCGCACGGCGCAACTGCAGTCCTATCCGGGGTTGGCGCTCTATGTGCTGGCATTGGCCGGCGTGGGCTTCGGCATCGGCCTGAGCTGGCCGCACCTGCTGACACGCATCTTCACCGCGGCGCCTGCCGGCGAAGAAACCTTGACCTCCTCGTCCATCACCACGGTGCAGCTCTATGCAACGGCCTTGACGGCGGCGCTGGCTGGCGTCATCACCAACAGCGCGGGCCTGGCGGACCCCGGCGGCGTCGCGGGCGCACAGCATGCCGCGCAATGGCTGTTCGCCGCATTCGCGCTGGCGCCAGCCGGCGCCCTGCTGCTGCTCGGGCGGATCACCCGCGGCCACGCGCAGGACGCCATCCAGAAATAGCAGCCAGCCGGGCCGGTCCGTACCCACCAAAGGCGGTATGGATGGCCCGGGCCGCTTTTGCTACGCTGGACGCTATCTGCAAGGGGTCCTGGCAATGATCAACAGAATCCGCGTGCTGACCGTCCAGCCGTCGTCGTTCTCGGCGCGTTTCGCGTTCCTGGGCATCGCCCTGCGCTGGACACTGGGCGCAACGCCCCGCCCGAGCCGGTTGCTGATCGGGCCGCACGACCTCGAACCAGTGGGCTCCGAGGCAGCCTTCTGGCAATTCGCCTTGCGCCATGCCGCAACCGGCCGGTCCTTCCTGGTGACGCGCGGCGACCGCTGGGACCTGGCGGCGTCCGTGGACGGCGACGAAGTGAGGGCTTTCGGCCGCAAGTTCGCTTTGCGACAATGCCTGTTCTGATTCGGCCGGCGCGGACGCCTTGCACGCCGGCCTGCCCTGAAAGGAACAGCCATATCAACGCCTGACACCACCGTCATCCATATCAACGGCCCGATCAACAGCGGCAAGTCCACGGTCGGAGCGGCCTTGGCCGCCCTGTTGCCCGCTGCGCGCTTCATCGACGGCGATGATCACGACGCCCCCAGCCATCTGCCATACACCGAGCAGTGGGCGCTGGCGCTGGCCCGCCTCACCAGGCTGATCGCCCAGGCGCAGGAGCGCTATCTGGTCATCGCCTACCCCTTGGAGCAGGATAGCTACGAGCAAATCCTGGCGGCGTGCCGACAACGCGGCGCGCGCTTGCGCGTAGTGACCCTGGCCCCCACGCTCACGGCCGCCCAATCGGACAGGGGCGGCCGCATCTTGACGGATTGGGAGCGGCAGCGCATCGCGCAGATGTACCTCGAAGGCTATGCCGCGCGTCCCTTCAGCGACCTGGTGCTGGACACCTCGGCCACGGACGCGCAAGCCAGCGCCTGCCTGATTGCGCAATGGCTCGCGCGCTAGCCTAGCGCGCCGGCTGGCGCTGGTATTGGGCATCCGGCGCGCGGCCGCGCAGCAACGACTCCGGATGCGCTTGCAGATAGTCCGACAGTTCCCGCAGCGAGCGGGCCGCCCGCGACAATTCCTGCAAGACCGCGTTGGCATTGACCGGCAGGCCGGCGTCGGGGCTCAGCACCCCGCCTACAGCGGCCAAGGACTTGCTGGCCTGGCGCAGCATGGCTTGCGCCTCGGGCGCCAGGCGCGTATCCAGCCGCTTCATCAGGCTGGAAGTGGCGCGCAGCAATTGGCCCAGATCGGCGCCCAAGCCTTCGAACGGCACCCTGTCGAGCTTGGTAAGGATGCTGTTGATCTGCTGCTGCAACTGATCCAGGTTGTTCGGCACGGTGGGAATGAACGGTTCTTCCTCCATCGTGAACGCCACCGGCTTGGCGTCCGGGAACACCGCCAAGGCGACGTACAGCTGGCCCGTCAGCAGGTTGCCGATGCGCAGCTGCGCGCGCAAGCCGTGCTGGATCAACGCGGCCAGCAGCTTGCCGTTGGGATGCTGCAGCGTCGAACCCGAGTATTCCTTGATTTCCTCGACCGTCTGCGCGCCCAGGCGCTCGGGATAGACGGTGGCTCCGACCAGCGCGTAGAACTGCTTGATCGCCGGGTCGAACTCCAGGCGGATCGAGTCCACCTGGCCGATGGCCGCGCCATACGCGTCGATGGGCGCGCCGACCACCAGCCCCCGGACCGACTGGTCAAAACGCATGCGGATGTGCAGCGGCATGCCATCCGGTTGCGCGCGGGCCGCCCCTTCCGACGGGAAGATGGTGAACTCGGCATCGGCCTTGGCCACCACGTGCGCGTGCTGCTCGATGGTGTCGAATGCGACGCCCCCCACGATCACGGACAGCAGCGACTGCGAACGCACCTGCAGGCCGCGCGCGTCGACGCTGAAATCCACGCCGCTGGCGTTCCAGAAGCGCGTGGCGCTATTGACGTATTCGTCATTGGGCGCATCGATGAACACCTGCACGTTGACGCCCTCGCCGCTGCTGTCCAGGTGGTAGGCCACCACCTGCCCCACGGCAATGCGCCGGAAGTAGACGGGTGAGCCTATGTCCAGCGAGCCCAGGTCGCGGGCCTTGAGGGTGTAGCGCTTGCCGGCCCGGTCCTGCTGCACCTCGGGCGGCGTTTCCAGGCCGACGAAGCTGTACTTGGTGGCGCGGCTTTCTCCTTCCTGGCGGAACCGGTCGGAGGGGTCCACGCCGATGTAGGCGCCGGAGAACAGGGTGCTCAGGCCGGACACGCCGCTCAGGGTCAGCCTGGGCCGCACCACCCAGAACATCGTCCCTTCCTGCAGCAGGCTGCCGGCGTCCTTGTTGATGCGCACGGTCGCAACAATGCCCGACCGGTCCGAGTTCAGGGCCACGCGCTCGACCACGCCGACCACGACGTCCTTGTAGCGGACCTGGGTCTTGCCGGCCTCCAGCCCTTCGGCGGTCTGGAAGCTGATGGTGGCGGTGGGGCCGGCCTGCATCCAGACGCGCACTACCAGCGCCAGTCCGCCCACGGCTGCGATGAGAGGCACCAGCCAGATCCAGGACAGGCGACGCCTTTTACGGCTTGCGGCAGGCGTGCTGGCAACGGCGGACCCAGGTTCAGGCATGGGAGATGTCCCCTGTTGTACGCATTGGACTCGAGGGCAGAACGCTTTCAAGAATCGCGCCCGCACGACCAGCGCGCAAGTAAGGGTATTCCCGAAATGGACGCGCCGGGCAGAAATGCGCGCCGCCCGATTCACGAGTAGGATAAGGCCCCCAAAAGCAGCAACAGGAAGTACCCGTGACCATCGAAATCCGTCCCGCCGTCGCCTCGGACGCGGCCCAGATCCATGCCTTCATCACCGAGCTGGCCGTGTACGAACGCGCCGCCCATGAAGTGATCGCCAGCCCCCAGGATGTCGAGCGCACCCTGTTCGCCGAGAACGCGCCGGCCAAGGCCCTGATGTGCCTGCTGGACGGCAAGCCCATCGGCTACGCCGTCTACTTCTACAGCTACTCGACCTGGCTGGGCAAGAACGGGATCTATCTGGAAGACCTGTACGTCACGCCGGAGCAGCGCGGCATCGGCGCGGGCCGCGACCTGTTGCGCCATCTGGCGCAAGAGGCGGTGGCCAACGGCTGCGGCCGGCTGGAATGGAGCGTGCTGGACTGGAACACGCCCGCCATCGATTTCTACAAGTCGATCGGCGCGTTGCCGCAGGATGAATGGGTGCGCTACCGGATGGCCGGAGACGCCCTGCTCAATTTCGCGCAGGGCCGGCGCTAGGCGCCGCCAGCCGGCCTGGCCGGATCAGAATTCCGGCAGATCGAAAAGCGTGTAAAGGGTCGAGCTGGGAACCGGCGCGGACGCGAGGTGTTCGCGTCCGTCGTCATCCACCAGCACGCGCACCGGCCGCAGCGCCACGCTCATGCCATCCTGGCTGATGGCGGTTTCGACTTCCACGCCGTCCTTGATGGCCTCGATGACCTCGGATGCCGCCGCCGTCACCGGCTCGGTGACCCAGCCGGGGATGCCGCGTTCGGCCTGGCCCCAACGCACATAGGCCACGTGCCCGCTGACGGGTTCCTTTCGGACGGCGACGATCACATACAAAGACATCCAGGCCTCCCCAATGGTTGGCCCGGATCGTATAACAACTTTGCGCAGCCGTTATGACCGCGGGATTCAGGGTTCGATGTCGATAGGGGCAAAGGACTTCACCAGGTCGTCCAGCATCTTCAACTGGGTCAGGAAGGGCTCCAGCTTGTCCAGCGGCAAGGCGCTGGGACCGTCGCACTTCGCGTTCTTGGGATCGGGGTGGGCTTCCAGGAACAGGCCGGCCAACCCCACGGCCATGCCCGCGCGCGCCAGTTCGGCCACCTGCTCGCGGCGGCCGCCTGATGCCGCATCCAGCGCCGAGCGCTGCTGCAAGGCATGCGTGACGTCGAAAATGAGCGGCCTGTTGCCGGACACTTTCTTCATCACGCCAAACCCTAGCATGTCTACAACGAGATTGTCATAGCCGAAGCAGGTGCCGCGGTCGCACAGGATGAGCTTGTCGTTGCCGGCCTCGGTGAACTTCTCGACGATGTTCAGCATCTGCGTCGGGCTGAGGAACTGCGGCTTCTTGATGTTGATGATGCGCTGCGTCTTGGCCAGCGCCACCACCAGGTCCGTTTGCCGCGCCAGGAAGGCCGGCAGCTGCAGGATGTCGACGACCTCGGCCACGGCCGCGGCCTGCCAGGGCTCATGCACGTCGGTGATGACGGGCACGCCGAATTCCTTCTTGACCGCCTCGAAGATCTTCATGCCTTCTTCCAGGCCCGGGCCGCGATAGGAATGGATGGACGAGCGGTTGGCCTTGTCGAAGGAGGCCTTGAAGACGTACGGGATGCCCAGCTTGCGGGTGACGCGCTGGTATTCCTCGCAGGCGCGCAACGCCAGTTCCTTGGATTCCAGCACGTTGATGCCGCCGAACAGCACGAAGGGGCGATCGTTCGCGCAGCTGATCGAGGAGGAGATAAACACTTCAGGGGCGGTCATGATGGGTACATCCTGTGGAAGTAAGGCAGTGATAGTGCGTAATGTACAACCTGCCCGGCCCGGCTTTCACTACCCGCCCTTGCCGCGCGCTCCTCAGCGGCTGGAGAGCATGCGGCGCAGCACGCCATCGCGCAGGACATAGTGGTGGAACAACCCGGCCAAGGCATGCAGCAGCGCCAGCGCGATGATGCACCAGGCCACGGTATCGTGCAGTCCGCCAATGAAGCGGCGCTGCTCGTGGTCGATGGCGATCAACGTGGGCACGTCGAACAGGCCGAAGAAAGCAAACGGCTCGCCCTGCGCCCAGCGGAAAAGAAAGCCCAGCACGATCTGCGTCGCCATCAACAGGTACAGCAATCCGTGTACGCCCGTACTAGCCACGCGCAGCCAGCCCGTGGCGGCCGGCGGCAGGCGCCTGCCCGCCGTGAGGCGCCAGATGGCGCGCAGCACGAACACGGCGGCAAACACCAGGCCGAACGATATATGCAGGTGCTGCAGCAAACGCCGCGTGGGCGTGCCGCGCGGCAGGAAGTCCCAGATCTCGGCCAGCGCGAACAGGCCCACCACCAGCGCCGCCGTCAGCCAATGGAACGCGATGGTGACGCGGTCATAGTGCGCAAGGCCGGTGGACGCGGCGGGGGTAATCGTTGTGGTCACGGAATACGCTCATCTTCCTGGAATGGGAGTGCAAGCGTATTGAGATCGGACTTACGGCGTCCTGATTCCGGCCGGCTTCAGGCGTTGCCGGTGTCGGAGGTCCATCTGGCCGAGTAGGTCTGCGGCAACAGGCTGAGGCTGCCCACCAGTTGTTCCACCCGCTCGTCTTCCTGGCGCATGGAATAGACCACCGCGGTCACCTCGGAGCGGCCGCCGTCGCGCTGCTGGCTTTCCACGCCGCGCAGGCGCAGGCTGTGCTTGCCCAAGGCATTCAGCAATTCCGCCCGCACCATGGCTTCGTCCGTGGAGGCGCAGGTCAAGGCGATGTTGTAGTAGCGCTCTTCGGTTTCCGCGTCGGGCACGTAGCGGTCCATCAGCCTGGCGCCGCGCCGCAGCAGCACATTGGTGACCAGGATCAGCGCCGTGACCGCGCTGGCTTCGGCCAGGAAGCCATAGCCGGCAAGAACCCCTACGGCGCCGGTAGCCCAGATAGTGGCGGCCGCGCTCAGGCCGCGTATGGTCAGGCCGTCGCGCATGATCAAGCCCGCGCCCAGGAAGCCGATGCCGGTCACGACCTGGCTGCCCAGGCGCATGTCGTTGCCGGCGTCCAGCAGCGCGGGCAAGGCGGTATAGGCGGCCGCGCCCAGCGAGACCAGCGCATGCGTGACCACGCCGGCATAGTTCTGCCGCCATTGGCGCTCGGCGCCGATGGCGGCGCCGAGCAGCATGGCCAGCACAAGATTGATGGCTATTGAAAATTCGTTCATGGGACCAGGATCAGAGACTTGGCCCCATTATCGCCCGGCGCAACGCCTGGCCTAGCTACGCTCCTGGGCGGGATCGCTGACCAGCCGGTAGGCGATGGCGCCGACGATCGCCCCGACGATGGGCGCGACCCAGAACAGCCACAGCTGCTCCAACGCCCAGCCGCCCACGAACAACGCGGGGCCGGTGGAACGGGCCGGATTGACCGAGGTGTTCGTCACCGGAATGCTGATCAGGTGGATGAGCGTCAACGCCAGTCCGATGGGAATCGCCGCGAAGCCGGCTGGCGCGCGCTTGCTGGTCGCCCCCAGGATCACGAAGATGAAGCCCGCCGTCAGCACGACTTCCGTCACCAGGGCCGACACCATCGAGTACTTGCCCGGCGAATAGGCGCCGTAGCCGTTGGCCGCGAAATGGCTGCCCTTCAGGTCGAAACCCAGCTTGCCGCTGGCGATGCAGGCCAGCACCGCCGCAGCCACGATCGCGCCCAGGACCTGGGCAATGACGTAAGGCAGGATTTCCTTGGCCGGAAAACGGCCGCCCGCCACCAGGCCCACCGTGACGGCCGGGTTGAAATGCCCGCCGGAAATATGGCCGACCGCGAACGCCATTGTCAGCACGGTCAGGCCGAAGGCCAGCGCCACGCCAGCAAAACCGATGCCTAGTTCCGGGAAACCGGCGGCCAGCACCGCGGCGCCGCAGCCCCCCAAAACCAGCCAGAACGTGCCAAAGAACTCAGCGCCGCAACGCTTAGAAAGCGGATACATGTCGACTCCCCGAAAAACGAAAATGCCACGGTATCGCGGGGCGGCAACGACGACTTTAAAGCAATGCAAATCTTGACAATTCTTGAACGCAGCCAGACGCGGCCCCCCCTGCCGCAACCACGGTAACGGCGTCCGATGGACTCGGGGATCGTCCGGACCGGCTAGACGGAAAGGCGCACGCCGCACGGGCACGGACGATGCAGGCCGTGCCGGGCCGCGCATCCGGCGCTTTGGCCCGCGCCCCGGAACGAGCGCGCCTAGCCGTGCACGGGAGTGCAGAGCTCCACCAACGTTCCGTCCGGACAGCGCACATAGGACACGACCTGCCCCCAGGGCTTGGAGACAGGCGCGCTCATTTCCGTGGCGCCCGCCGCAAGCGCGCGGGCATGCGCCGCGGCCACATCGTCCGTCACGAAAGCCACTTCCATGCCCAGCGGCTCGGCCGACGCCGAAGCCGCTACATGGCCGCCGCCGAAATTGGAGCCGGCCAGTTCATGCGCCGCGAACGACAGCGTGGTTTCACCGGTGTCCAGTTCGCCGTAGGTCTGGGACTCGTGCAGAAAACGCCTGGCGAAACCGAATGCCTGTTCAAAAAAGGACAGCGATGCGGCGACGTCCGGAACGTAGATGATGGTGTATCCGAATTTCATGGTTCGTCCTGATCGTGGGAAATGGCGCAGTGGCCGGCGCGCGCGCCGGAGGCGCATGATTGGATTGAACCAGATTACTGTTCATTTATCCAGTATTTAGTAGTCTTGCCAGCCGACAGCCTGATCCCTGCCTAGGCCGCCTCTTGGTGCAGCCCGCCGCTGGACCACCGGTCCACGTCGCGGATCAGATACAGCAGGAACTTGGTGTAAGCCACATCCAGCGCCTGCACCCAGGCGGAGTTGTCGTGGCGGGCGCAGGACGCGCGGATGGCGCAATCCAGCGTTTCCGCCAGATGGCCGACCGTGGTCCCGGACATCCGGAAGCAGATCGGCGCCTGGCAGGAATGCCGGTGGGCATGGCGCAGCGCGCTGTCGCGCGCCTGCGCCGTGGCGTGGGCATCGGCCACGTCCCGCAGCAAGCGGTTCAGGATTTCGCACCAGTCGGCCAATAGCTCATGCACGGCTCACCTCTCAGGGAACACGTCTGCGTCAGGAAAAGGAGTACTAGGCGGGCGCGTGCAGCACCGTCACCAGCACGGTCGCGTCGCGCACGGCCTGCAGCGCGTGCGGTTCGTGCGCGGGCAGCGCGACGAGCTGGTTCTCGCGCAGTTGGCGCACGCCATCGCGCAATGCCACGCTAACCTCTCCGGCGATGCAGTGAATGGTGATTTCGCCCGCCACGGCATGTTGCGGCAGGCCCTTGCCGGCGGGCAGCGCCAATTGCAGCAGTTGCATGTGCGCCGTCTTCATCAGGCTGACGCTGACGGTCTCCCCGTGTTCGCGATGCGGGGTGCGTATATCGATGACATCCAGAAATGCAGCGTGCTTGAGCGCCATGGAAGGCTCTCCTTATCGTGCTGTGTACGGGGCTGTTTGAGAGGCTGTTGCGATGCCGGACAGCGGCAAGCCTCCACCGAAGAGCGCGAAGATATATCAAAAATGCGCTTTAGGCACGGGAGGTTATCCCTAAGCGCGGGCCGGCGCCGAAAAAAGAAAAGCCCCAAGGCATTCAATGCCTTGGGGCTTGCAGGACACTGTAGCCATGAAGCCCGATCAGTGCCTAAATAAGGTTGGTGCGAAGGAGGGGACTCGAACCCCTACACCTGTTACGGCGTCAGGACCTAAACCTGGTGCGTCTACCAATTTCGCCACCTTCGCTATAGGCCAAGCCCGCTATTGTAGCTTGCTTGTTAAAATCTTGCGTCATGAATCCGCGCCTCGATGCCCTACACCCCTATCCGTTCGAAAAACTGCGCGCTTTGCTGGCTTCGGCCAGCCAGCAGCCGGACGGTCTGACGCCCATCAATCTGTCGATCGGCGAGCCCAAACACGCCGCGCCCGCGCGCGTCGAACAGGCCATCCGCGACAGCCTCGCGGGCCTGTCCGTGTACCCGTCCACCAAGGGCGATCCGGCGCTGCGCCGGGCGATCTCGGAGTGGCTGGCGCGGCGCTACAGCATCCCTGCCCCGGATCCGGAAACGCAGGTGCTGCCGGCGCTGGGCTCGCGCGAGGCGCTGTTCGCGTTCACGCAGACCGTCATCGACCCGTCCGCAGGCTCGGTGGTGATCTGCCCCAATCCCTTCTATCAGATCTACGAAGGCGCGGCGCTCCTGGCTGGCGCCACGCCCTACTTCGTCAACGCCGACCCGGTGCGCAATTTCGCCAGCGACTGGAGCCAGGTGCCCGACGAAATCTGGAAGAAGACGCGCATGGTGTTCGTCTGCTCGCCGGGCAACCCGGCAGGCAACGTCATGTCGCTGGACGAATGGGAAACGCTGTTCGAACTGTCCGACCGCCATGGCTTCGTGATCGTCTCGGACGAGTGCTATTCGGAAATCTATCTGGACGAAGGCAACCCGCCGCTGGGCGGCCTGCAGGCCGCGCGCCGCCTGGGCCGCGATACCTACCGCAACCTGGTGGCATTCTCCAGCCTGTCCAAGCGTTCCAACGTGCCGGGCCTGCGTTCGGGCTTCGTGGCGGGCGACGCCGCGCTGATCGGCCGCTTCCTGCTGTATCGCACGTATCATGGCAGCGCCATGAGCCCCATCGTGTCCGCAGGCAGCATCGCCGCCTGGACGGACGAGGCGCACGTGAAGGACAACCGGCGCCTGTACCGCGAGAAATTCGACGCCGTCGTGCCCATCCTGCAGAAGGTGCTGGACGTGTCCCGCCCGCAGGCCTCGTTTTATCTGTGGGCGGCCACGCCGGGTTCCGATACCGCGTTCGTGCGCGACCTTTTTGGCCGTACCGGTGTTACCGTGCTGCCGGGCAGTTTCCTGGCACGCGAGGCTCACGGCGTGAATCCCGGCCAGGGCCGCATCCGCATTGCTCTGGTGGCGCCCTTGGCTGACTGCGTGCAGGCAGCCGAACGCATCGCCCATTTTGTGCATACTTCCGTTTGATCAACCTTTAAAAGCTGAGCCGCTATGACTCTCGACCTGCAGACCACCATCGAAAAAGCCTGGGACGACCGGGCCAACCTGTCGCCCACCGACGCCAGCGCCGAAGTGCGCGAAGCGGTCGAGCGCACCATCGACGGCCTGGACCTGGGCCGCCTGCGCGTGGCCGAGAAAATCAACGACGACTGGGTTGTGCACCAGTGGATCAAGAAGGCCGTGCTGCTGTCGTTCCGCCTGAACGACAACGCCATCATGGGCCAGGCCCCCCTGCAGTTCTACGACAAGGTGCCGCTCAAGTTCTCGGAGTACGGCGACAACGCCTTCAAGCAAGGCGGCTACCGCGTGGTGCCGCCGGCCGTGGCCCGCCGCGGCGCCTACCTCGCCCGCAACGTGGTGCTGATGCCCTCCTACGTGAACATCGGCGCCTACGTCGACGAAGGCACCATGGTCGACACCTGGGCCACCGTCGGCTCCTGCGCCCAGATCGGCAAGAACGTGCACCTGTCGGGCGGCGTGGGCATCGGCGGCGTGCTGGAACCGCTGCAAGCCAACCCCACCATCATCGAAGACAACTGCTTCATCGGCGCCCGCTCGGAAGTCGTGGAAGGCGTGATCGTCGAAGAGAACTCGGTGCTGGCCATGGGCGTATTCCTGTCGCAAAGCACCAAGATCTATGACCGCGCCACCGGCAAGATCACCTACGGCCGCGTGCCGTCGGGTTCGGTCGTGGTCCCGGGTTCGCTGCCGTCGGCCGACGGCTCGCACAGCCTGGCTTGCGCGGTCATCGTCAAGCGCGTCGACGCGCAGACCCGCGCCAAGACCAGCATCAACGATCTGCTGAGGGCCTGATGAGCAATTCAGCCGTACTGGATCTGGTCAAGGACCTGATCGCCCGCCCTTCGGTCACGCCGGCCGATGAAGACTGCCAGGCGACGCTGGCCGCGCGCCTGGAACGCATCGGCTTCACCTGCGAGACCATCGCCCAGGGCGGTGTCACCAACCTGTGGGCGCGCCGCGGCAGCGCGGCGCCGCTGACCGTGTTCGCCGGTCACACGGACGTGGTGCCTCCGGGTCCGCGCGAAAAGTGGGAAAGCGATCCTTTCGTTCCCACCGAGCGCGATGGCTACCTGTACGGCCGCGGGGCGGCCGACATGAAGAGCTCGATCGCCGCCTTCGTGGTGGCGGCCGAGGAATTCGTGGCGGCCCACCCGCAGCATGGCGGCTCGATCGCCCTGCTGATCACCTCCGACGAAGAAGGCCCGTCCATCGACGGCACCGCCATCGTTTGCGACGCGCTGAAGGCGCGCGGCGAACAGATGGACTATTGCATCGTCGGCGAACCCACCTCGGGCGACGTGCTGGGCGACACCTGCAAGAACGGCCGCCGCGGTTCGCTGTCGGGCAAGCTCACGGTCAAGGGCATCCAGGGCCACGTGGCCTACCCCCACCTGGCGCGCAACCCCGTGCACCAGCTGGCGCCGGCCCTGGCCGACATCGTCAGCATCGAATGGGACCAGGGCAACGAGTACTTCCCGCCCACCACGTTCCAGGTGTCGAACCTGAACTCGGGCACCGGCGCCACCAACGTGGTGCCGGGCGAGGCGGTGGCGCTGTTCAACTTCCGCTTCTCCACCGCCAGCACGCCGGAAAGCCTGCGGGCGCGGGTGCATGAAGTGCTGGACCGCCATGGCCTGGAGTACACGCTGGACTGGGAACTGGGCGGCGAGCCCTTCCTGACGCCGCGCGGTTCGTTGACGGATGCGCTGGTCTCGGCCATCCGCGATGAAACCGGCGTGACGGCAGAGCTCTCCACCACCGGTGGCACGTCCGACGGCCGTTTCATCGCCAAGATCTGCCCGCAGGTCATCGAATTCGGTCCCTGCAACGCCACGATCCACAAGGTCAACGAACGCATCGAAGTGGCCTCGCTGGATCCGTTGAAGAACATTTATCGGCGCACGCTGGAAAACCTCCTGCTGCCGCCCAAGTAAAAGCCTCACATGTATCAATCCGCCCGCCAAGAACTGCTGACCCTGCGCGACCTGATCCGCTACGGCGTGTCACGCCTGAACGCCGCCCAGGTGGCGCTGGGACATGGCAGCGACAATGCCTGGGACGAGGCGGTCTACCTGACGCTGCACGCCTTGCATCTGCCGCTGGATACGCTGGAGCCCTTTCTGGACGCCCGCGTGCTCAGCGAAGAACGCAACCGCGTGCTCGACCTGATCGACCGCCGCGTGACCGAGCGCCTGCCCGCCGCCTACCTCACCAACGAGGCCTGGCTGCGCGGCCACCGCTTCTACGTGGACCAGCGCGTCATCGTGCCGCGCTCGCCCATCGCCGAATTGCTGGACCAGGGCCTCGCGCCCTGGGTGCAGGATGCGCTGGCGGTTGAGAACGTGCTGGACATGTGCACGGGATCCGGCTGCCTGGCGATCCTGTCCGCGCTGGCCTTCCCCTATGCCCACGTGGACGCGGTCGACGTGTCGCCGGATGCGCTGGAAGTGGCGCGCCGCAACGTGGACGACTACGGTCTGACGGACCGGCTGGACCTGCACGAAAGCAATCTGTTCGACAGCCTGCCGCCGCGTCTGTACGACGTGATCATCTGCAATCCGCCCTACGTGAACAGCGGCTCCATGGACGTCCTGCCCCAGGAGTACCGCCACGAACCGCAGCTGGCGTTGGCCGGCGGCGACGACGGCATGGACCTGGTGCGCCGCATCCTGGAAGCGGCGCCGCGCTTTCTCACGCCGGAAGGCGTGCTGGTGCTGGAGATCGGCCACGAACGCGACTTCTTCGAAGCCGCCTTCCCGCAGCTCTCGCCCGTCTGGCTGGACACGGAAGAAGCCTCCGACCAGCTTCTGCTGCTTACCCGCGAGCAACTCAGCCTGTGATACGCGCTACTGGATTGACCCTGCGCCGCGGCACCAAGGTGCTGCTGGACGGCGCTGAATTCGTCGTGCATCCGGGCGAGCGCGTGGGCATCGTCGGCAAGAACGGCGCGGGCAAGTCCTCGCTGTTCGCGCTCTTGACCGGCACGCTGGACCTGGACGCGGGCAACCTGGCCATGCCCGCAGGCTGGCGCATAGCCAGCGTCAAGCAGGAAATCGAAGCCGACGAGCGCCCGGCGCGCGAATTCGTCATCGACGGCGACACGCATCTGCGCGAGCTGCAGGCGCGCCGCGCCGAGCTGACGGACGAGCAAGGCACGCAGATCGCCGAGGTGGAAGCGGCGCTGGTGGAAGCCGGCGCCTGGAGCGCGGCCTCGCGCGCCGAGCAGTTGCTGGCCGGCCTGGGCTTCAAGCCCGCCGAATGGATGCAGCCGGTGGCGAGCTTTTCCGGCGGCTGGCGCATGCGCCTGGCCCTGGCCCGCGCGCTGATGGCGCCGTCCGAATTGCTGCTGCTGGACGAGCCCACCAACCACTTGGACCTGGACGCCATGCTGTGGCTGGAGAAATGGCTGGCGGCCTATCCCGGCACCGTCATGCTGATTTCCCACGACACCGAGTTCCTGGACGCGGTCGCCAAGTCCATCCTGCATTTCGACCACGCCAAGCTGGTGCGCTACCGCGGCGGCTATGGCGACTTCCTGACGCAGCGCGCCGAGCGCCTGCGCCAGACCAATATCGCCTACGAACGCCAGACCCGCGAAGCCGCCCGGCTGCAAGGCTTCATCGACCGCTTCAAGGCCAAGGCGTCCAAGGCCAAGCAGGCGCAGAGCCGCGTCAAGGCGCTGGCGCGCATGCAGGTGCTGGCGCCCTTGCATGCCGAAGCAGGCATCGACATCCGCATCCCCTCGCCCGACCAGGTACCGGATCCGCTGCTGACCCTGGAACATTTGTCGGCCGGCTACACGGACGCCGACGGCAACGCGGTGCCCATCCTGCGCGACGTGACGCTGATGGTGCGCGCCGGCAGCCGCGTCGGCGTGCTGGGCGCCAACGGCGCCGGCAAGAGCACGCTGATCAAGACCCTGGCCGAAGAGCTGCCGGTGCAGGCCGGCACGCGCCGCGCCTCGCGCGGGTTGGCCATCGGCTATTTCCATCAGCACCAGCTGGACATGCTGGACGTGGACAGCACGCCCATCGCCCATCTGGCGCGCCTGGCTCCCGAGACCCGCGAACAGGAGCTCCGCAACTATCTGGGCGGCTTCGGTTTTTCCGGCGACACGGTGACCAGCAAGGTCGGTCCCATGTCCGGCGGCGAAAAGGCGCGCCTGGCGCTGTCCCTGATCGTCTGGCAAAAGCCCAACCTGCTTCTGCTGGACGAACCCAGCAACCACCTGGACGTGGAAACGCGCGAAGCCCTGGCCGCCGCGCTGGCGGACTTCGGCGGCAGCATGCTGCTGGTGTCGCATGACCGGCATCTGCTGCGCACCACCGTGGACAGCTTCTGGATCGTGGCCGACGGCGCGGTACAGGAGTTCGACGGCGACCTGGAGGACTACCGCGACTGGCTCGCCGCCCGCAACGCCGGCGAACGCGCGGAAGCCGCGCGCGAAAACGCCGCAGGCAACGAACCGGTGGTGGACCGCAAGGCCCAGCGCCGCGCCGAAGCCGAACAGCGCCAGCGCCTGTCCGCGCTGCGCAAGCCGCTGGAATCCAGGCTCGCCAAGGTCGAGACCGAGATGGAGAAGCTGCGCGCCAAGCTGCATGCGCTGGACGCCGTCATCGCCGACCCGGACCTGTACTCGGATGCTCGCCGCGCCGAACGCCAAAAGGTCATGGCCGAGCATGGCGAGCACGGCAAGCGCATGGACGAGCTGGAAGAGCAGTGGCTGGAAATCCAGGGTTCCCTGGAAGAGATCGAACAGTCCGAGGCCTGACGGCCTGCGGCGGGCGCCCTGCCCGCCGCCGCTTCCTTCACGCCCTCTTTATCTAGAAATAGAAATCGTTATCATTTATACTTTGCCGCGAATTTGACTCTATCTGGCGCCCGGCGCCGGCGACATGTCTACGCTCACGGAAGTATTTCTCCGCCATTACCGAGAGGTGCTGGGTTTCCTCTCCCTGCGCACCGGCTCGCGCGACGTCGCACAGGACTGCGCGCAGGACACCTGGATCAAACTGGCGGAATTCAAGGACAGGACGCGTCCCGACAACGACCGCGCCTACGTCTTCCGCGTGGCCGCCAATATCGCTACCGACTGGCACCGGCGCCGCAGCCGCGAACAGATCGCCACCGCCGACTACGCCGCTTCGCGCCCTACCCTGCACGAGCCCGACACCCTGGACGTGGCTGCCGCGCGGCAGATGCTGCGCAGGCTGGAAGCCGCGCTGCTGACCCAGCCGCGTCGCAGCCTTGACGTGTTCGTGCTGCACCGGCACGAGGGCCTGAGCTACCGCGCCATTGCCGAGCGTTTTGCGATTTCTGTCAGCGCGGTGGAAAAGCACATGATGCGTATCCTGCTGGCCTGCGACCAGGCGCTGGCGTCCTGAGCATGGCCGCCCCCAAGACCGGCAGCGCCCAGGAAGAAGCGTCGCGCTGGGTCGTGCGCCACAGCGGCCAGGGCATGGATGCGCAAGCTCAGGCGGAGTTCGAAGCCTGGTACCGCGCCGACGCCAGCCACGCCGACGCCTATGAACGGCTGGCGCGCCTGTGGCGGCGCATGGGCGAAATCGATCGCGGCAAGCTGGCGCCGCGGCGCACGCGCAAGCGCGGCGCGGCGGCGGCGCTGGCCGTGCTGGCGGCCTGGCCGGCCTGGCAACTGCTGCGCGCCACCCATCCCGGCGCGGACTACACGACCGGCGCCGAAGTGCGCCGCGTGGCCCTGCCCGACGGCTCCAGCGCCACCTTGGACGCGGACTCGGCCATCGCCATCGATTTCGCGCCAGGCAAGCGCGAAGTACGGCTCCTGGCCGGACGGGCGCTGTTCTCGGCCGCGCCGCGCGCGCCCGGCGGTCCGGACTTCACGGTAGTGACGCCGGACGCGTCCGCAGCCGCGCTCGGCACCCGCTATGTCGTGGCGCGCGAGGCCGACGGCACGCGCGTGGCAGTGTACGAACATCGCGTCGCAGTCCATTGCCTGGCCTGCCAGGATGACACCGCCTTGGTGCTGGACGCGGGCCAGGAAGCCGCCGTGTCGGCGACGGGCATCGCCCGCCTCGCCACCGCGCAGGAACCGGCGCCGGACTGGAGCCAGGGCCTGCTGGCTTTCAACAATGTCGCATTGCCGCAGGCTGCGGCGCGGCTCTCCCGCTATGGCGGCAAGCACATCCTGGTGCTGGGCGACACCGCCAGGCGTTTGCACGTGTCGGGCACAGCCAGCATCGGCGATCCCAAGCGTGCGCTGGAACTGCTGCTGGCGCAGACCAAGGTCGGCATTACCGAACTGCCCGGCCTGTTGATCTTGCGTTAGAGCCGTTTGCTAATCAGTAAATGAGAATCGATATAAATTATTCATCGGCAATCCACTGAGGTAATCCGTACCTGCACACGTCCTACGGCTGACATCAACACCCGCTTGGACGCATTCATGCTGTTTCTCCACTTCAACCGGCGCGCGCGCCGGTCTGGCGCTACGGCGGCGCTGCTCGCCGCCGCGTTGCTCACGGCCTCGCCGGCCCCTGCTCAGCCCGCCGCGCCCGTTGCCTATGACCTGCCGGCCCAACCCCTGGGCGACGCCTTGCTCGCGTTGGGCCGGCAAGCCGGCCTGGAGATCTCGTTTCCGCCGGCGGCGGTAGCGGGCAAGACCTCCCCGCCGCTGCACGGAGAGTATTCGCCGCTGCTCGCGCTGAACCACCTGCTGGCGGGGTCCGGGCTGGCGCTACGCGCGGACGGCCCCGGACGCTACATCGTCTACGTGGACAAGACCAACCAGTTTTCCGCCCTGCGCCTGGACGCCGTGCGGGTCTACGGCGAACAGGTCGGCGAGCGCATCTATACCCGCGAGGACATCGCCGAGACGCCCAGTTCCAATCGCGACCTCAGCACGCTGGTGGCGACGCATCCGGCGGTGCGCACCAATCCGGGCGCGGCCGGCTCGCAGAACCGCGGCTCACTCAACGTGGAAGACATTTCCTTCCACGGCTCCAGCCCCTACCAGAACCTGTTCCAGCTCGACGGCATGGACGCGACCAACCGCGTGAATCCGGCCAGCAAGAATCTGAACCTGCAGGTCGGCAACGTGCCCAGCAACCCACAGTCGTACTTCGTGGACACGAGCCTGCTGGAGGAAGTCCGCGTGCACGACAGCTTCGTGCCGGTGGAGTACGGTGGCTTCACCGGCGGCGTGGTGGACGCGAGATTGCGCCGGTTCTCGGGCGAAAACCGCCTTAACCTCGACTACCGCTGGAACACCTCCAAGATGACGCGGCAGCAAGTCGCCGAGGGCGAAGAGAACAATTGGGCCAAAGGGAAACCGGGTTACTCACCCGAATGGAAGAAGCGTTTCTATTCGGCCGTGGGCGATCTGGCCTTCAATGAAAAATCGGGCGCGGTGCTGGCCATGTCGCGGCGCGAATCGGACATCACACGCTGGAACATGGGCGTGGATGACAAGGGGCAGCCGACCCCGGGCCAGGATGCCTACCGCGACCGCATTGACAACTTCCTGGGCAAGTTCAGCGTGCGCGCCAGCGCCGATACCACGGCCGACCTGACGCTGAAGTACAGCGACCGCAGCGAAACCCTGGCCAGTGACCTGTTCCGGCACACGCGCTGGGACAACAACCATGGGGCGCGCGGTATCGGCGCCAACGTGGATCACTATTTCAAGGGGGGACGCCTGGCATTGCAGGCGGGCTGGGACCGGTCGCTGAGCAACCGCGAATCCATCGGCGACGAACTCGTGACCTTCCGGCCCTACCGGCTGCCGCAGTACACGGCCGGCGGCTTCGGCAAGGAACAGACGCGGCAGGACACCTGGACGCTGAAGGGCCGCGTCGACCTGGATCCGGTACGGACGGGCGTGTTCACGCACATTCCGTACGCGGGGGCCGAACTGAACCGGGTCCAGGCGAACTTCGAGCGTTTCCAGAAAAGCCATTCCTACCAGCGGGCTTATAACCGCGATGGCAGCTATCGCGACTACAGCAAGGTCCGTTACCTGCCCGGCACCGTGGACGTGAACTACGACATGGCCAGCCTGTACCTATCGGACCGCATCGAGTGGGAACGGCTGGCCTTGGACGCTGGCCTGCGTTACGACCGCGAAACTTTCCTGGGCAGCAACAACGTGTCGCCGCGCACGCGGCTGGACTGGGACATGTTCGGATCGGGCGACACCCTGCTCAGCGCCGGATGGTCGCGCTATTACGGCTCCAGCGTGCTGGAAACCGCGCTTGAAGCGGAAAGAAGCCGCCTGCGGCGCCAGGTGCTGGACAAGAACGGCAACCCCGTGGCGGACGGCGGCAAGGAGTACTACGTGGAGTACAAGGGCTTGCGCATGCCCTATGACGACGAATGGGCGATCTCGCTGCGCCAGCGCATGGCCGGCGTGGAAGGCGTGCTGAGCTACGTGCGCCGCAACGGCCGCGACCAGTGGACCAAGACCGGCACCGAAAAGGACGGCTACCGCTACACCAACGAAGGCCTGTCCACCACCGACGGCGTCAGCCTGTCGCTACGCACACTGGAGCCCTGGCGCCTGGGCGAAACGCGCTGGAACATGCAGGCAAGCTGGAGCTGGCAGAAACGCAAGACCAACGCGGACCTGGTCGAAGGCTACAACGGCGACGCGCGCGACCCCGACGAATACGTGATCTACAACGGCTCGCGCCTGCGCGCCATCGACCTGCCGCCAAGCTCCTTCTACCAGCCGCAGATCGCCACGCTCAGCCTGACCGGCGCGTGGCCGCGCACAGGCCTGACCTGGAGCAACATGGTGAACTGGCGCAGCAAGCGCGACGCCACCATCTACGTGGGACTGGGTCCGCGGCCCGATTATCTGGAGCGTTTCGAATCCGGCGAGATCCCGTCCTATTGGACCTGGGACACCAAGCTTTCCTGGAATCCCACGTTCGCGCGCAGCCTGGAATTCACGGTCGAAGTCCTGAACGTGCTGGACCGCAGGCCCGCCGTGACGGCCAGCAATCCGAACGTCAAGACCAACCGCAGTACCTATCAGACGGGACGGGAGCTATGGCTGCAAGTCGGTTACCGCTTCTGATCCTGGGCGCGGCGCTGGCGCTGGCGGCGTTCGCGTCCCACGCCGATGCAGACGCCCAGGACGATCAGACCGCCTGCCGCACGTCCACGGGCTGGAACGCCGCCTGCCTGCGCCCGCACTACGCTGGGCCGCCCTCGACCTGGCCTGCGCCCACGATCGATCCTGGCGTGGACTGGCGCGAATGGGGGCCGGCGCCGCCGGCCTCCAGTCCGCCCCTGGCCTGGACCGCGGCCAATGCCGGCCAGGCAGAACTTGCCGCAGACGTTGCGCGTCCGGCGGTGGTGACGCTGGGGCAGATGCTGTTCTTCGATACCCGGCTGTCGCGCAAGGGGCAGGTGTCCTGCGCCTCCTGTCATCTGCCGCAGCGCGCCTTCACCGACGGCCTGGCGCTGGCCGTGGGCGAAGACAAGCTGATGGGCAGGCGGCGCTCCACGCCGCTGTATGCGGCGCCGTTCGCGCCCCGGTTGTTCTGGGACGGACGCGCCGCCAGCCTGAAGGAACAGGTGCTGGGCCCCATCCACGATCCCCGCGAAATGAACCATGATGCCGACGGCGCCGTGGCGCGGCTGCTGGCGGCCGACGCCTACCCGGCGCAGTTCCTGCAGGCGTTCGGCGCGGCGCCGGCCGCTCGGCCGCCAGTGGATGCCGACCGCCTGGCGCGCGCGCTGGCCGCCTATGTCGCGACGCTGCGGCCCGAGCCCACGCGCTTCGACACATTCCTGGATGGGCAATCCGACGCGCTGGACGATGCCGAGCTGATCGGCATGCACCTGTTCCGCACCCAGGCGCGCTGCATGAACTGCCACAGCGGCGCGATGCTGACCGACCACCAGTTCCACAACATCGGCCTGTCCTTCTATGGCCGCCGCAACCAGGATCTGGGACGCTACGAAGCGACGCGCGATCCCGCCGATCTGGGCAAGTTCCGCACGCCCAGCCTGCGTAATGTGTCGCGCGCCGGACCGTGGATGCACAACGGCATGTTTCCCGATCTGAAGGGCCTGCTGCGGATGTACAACGCCGGCATGGGCCGCGACCCCGAGCCCAGCGATCCGCCCGACCCCTATGCGCCGCGCAAGTCCGAACACATCCGGCCGCTTGCGTTGAGCGCGGACGAGATCGACGTCTTGCTGGCGTTCATGCGGGTCTTGTAGGAAAGGAAGAGGCGGCGCGCGGCGACTCGCTGATGCAAGCTGCCGCGCGCCGCCGGCCTGGCATTACGAGTAGGGGCGCTCGCGCAGGCGGGTGTGGTGGTCGACCACGGTGTCGATCACTTCGCGCAGGATGGTTTCGGCTAGCGCGGGCGGCACGCCCGCCTCTTGCGCCAGGCGGCGGATGCGCGCGACCTGCTGCTCTTCGCGCTTGGGATCCACCAGATCCATGCCAAGGTCGCGCTTGAGCTCGCCGATCATGTCCGTGCAGCGGAACCGCACGCCCAGCAGCAGCATGATCTGCTGGTCGATTTCATCGACCTCGGCGCGCAGCGACGCCAACTCGGCTTTGGAAGTATCGTTGTCGGCCATGAGTATCAACCCTGAACAATGTCGAGTTTGGCGATGCCCAGCGCCAAGGTCTTGGCGCCCACGTCGCGGAACTGGATTTCAGCCTGGGCGTCCTGCCCTGCTCCGCTCAAGCCGATGATCGTGCCCTCGCCGAACCGCGCGTGGTGCACGCCCTGACCTACACGATACTGCTTGTCGCCCACCGTGACGCCGGTGGTGACGCTGCGGGCTTGACGCGGCGCAATGGTATTGGTGGGCTTGCGGCCGAAAGCGTCGCCGCGATTGCCGCCGCCCCAGCCAGCGCCCGTGCCGCCGACCTGGGCCAGGCCGGCCTTGGGCGACAGCCACTTCAGGTGCTGTTCGGGGATTTCTTCCAGGAAGCGCGAACGCATCGCGTAGCGCGTCTGGCCGTGCAGCATCCGGCTTTGCGCCAGGCTGATGTACAGACGCTGGCGCGCGCGCGTGATGGCCACATACATGAGGCGGCGCTCTTCTTCCAGTCCGGAAGCTTCCAGGACGCTGTTCTCGTGCGGGAACAGCCCCTCTTCCAGGCCGGTGATGAAAACCGCGTCGAACTCCAGGCCCTTGGCGGCGTGCACGGTCATGAGCTGGACGGCGTCCTGGCCTTGCTGGGCCTGGTTGTCGCCCGCTTCCAGCGCTGCGTGCGACAAGAATGCCGCCAGCGGGGTCAGACCGTCGGACGCCACGACCGGCGCGTCGACCACGCCCGCGTTCAGCGTGGAGGCCGTGTCCTGTTCGGGCACGACGCCGGCAGGCATGCCGTCGTAGTTTTCCTCGGACGCGAACACCGCCGCGGCGGTGACCAGTTCGCTCAGGTTTTCCAGGCGCTCCGCGCCTTCGCGTTCGGCCTTGTAATGCGCGTTCAGCCCGCTGGCCTCGAGCATGTGCTCGACCATTTCCGGCAACGGCAGGTCGCGGGTCTCTTCGATCAGGCGATGGATGAGTTGCGCGAACTGCGCCAGGTTGGAGCCGCCCTTGCCGGGCACCAGGGCCACGGCCGCGTACAGGCTGGTGTCGTGCGCGCGCGCGGCGTCGCCCAATTGCTCCAGCGTGCGCGCGCCGATGCCGCGCGTGGGAAAGTTGACGACCCGCATCCACGAGGTGTCGTCGTGCGGGTTGGCCATCAGGCGCAGGTAGGCCAGCGCGTGCTTGATTTCCTGGCGCTCGAAAAAGCGCAAACCGCCGTACACCTTATAGGGAATGCCGGCGGAAAAGATGGCGTGTTCCAGCACGCGCGACTGCGCGTTGCTGCGGTAGAGCACGGCGATCTCGCGGCGCAGGCTGCCTTCGCGTATCAGCGAACGGATTTCGTCCACGATCCACTGCGCTTCCATGCCGTCGGACGGCTGCTCGATGACGCGCACCGGCTCGCCGTCGCCTTGCTCGGTCCAGAGATTCTTGCCCAGGCGGCCGGTGTTGTGGCCGATCAGCGCGTTGGCCGAATCCAGGATGTGGCCGAAGGAACGGTAGTTCTGCTCCAGGCGGATCACGGTGCCGCGCGCATAGTCGCGCTCGAAGTCGGCCATGTTGCCGACGTTGGCGCCGCGGAAGGCATAAATCGACTGGTCGTCGTCGCCCACCGCGAAGATCGCGGCGCCGCCGCCAGCCAACAGGCGCAGCCACTTGTACTGCAGCGTGTTGGTGTCCTGGAACTCGTCGACCAGAATATGGCGGAAGCGGCGCTGATAGTGCTCGCGCACCGGCGCATTGCGCGACAGCAGTTCGTAGGCGCGCAGCAGCAGCTCGGCGAAGTCCACCACGCCCTCGCGCAGGCACTGGGCCTCGTAGAGCTGGTAGATCTCGATCAGGCGGCGGCGATGGGCGTCATAGGCTTCCACGTCGGCGGGACGCAGGCCCTCTTCCTTGGCGCCGTTGATGAAGCGCTGCACATCGCGGGGAGGATACTTTTCGTCGTCGACGCCGTTGGCCTTCATCAGGCGCTTGATCGCCGCGAGCTGGTCGGTGACGTCCAGGATCTGGAAGCTTTGCGGCAGGCCGGCATCGCGGTGATGCGCGCGCAGCATGCGGTTGCACAGACCGTGGAAGGTGCCGATCCACAGGCCGCGCGTATCGATCGGCAGGATGGCCGACATGCGCGCAAGCATTTCGCGCGCCGCCTTGTTGGTGAACGTGACCGCCAGCAGCCCAAAAGGCGAGGCCTGGCCGGTTTGAATCAGCCAGGCCATGCGGGTGGTGAGCACCCGGGTCTTGCCGCTGCCCGCCCCGGCCAGGACCAGGGCGTGCTGCGGTTCTAACGTTACTGCGGCGCGTTGTTCAGGATTGAGCTTCTCTAGCATCATGCCGCGTAGCGGCGCAGACGTTGAGCGAATTGCTCGAGCCCGGCGATGCCGCTTTGCTGGGCGCGCTGGCACCAGGCCTGCAGGTCATGAAGAAGCTGTTCGCTGCTGGCGCTGGAGCTTTCCCAGATGCGGCCGAGTTCGCGGCGCATCTGCACCAGCGTGGCCAGCGACTTGTTGCGGGCAATGGCTTGATCCACGGCGGCAACCTGTTCGGGCTGGAGGATGTCCTCGTTGCGGTGGATGGCGCGGCGCACGCTGTGCAGCTTGGTCCAGTCGCACTCGGCGCTGTCCTTGTTGCGCGAATCCTTCAGCTTGGCCAGCTCTTCACGGGCGGCGCTCTTGATCACGTCCGCATAGCGGGCCATGACTTCGTAGCGGTGCGTGATCACGCCCTGCAGGGTGCGCAGGTCGATGCCGGTCTTGCTGTCGTCCAGCTTCAGCTTGGGCGCAACCTTCTTGATCTTGGCCAGGCCGAAGAACTTCAGGATGTTGATGTAGCACCAGCCGATGTCGAACTCGTACCACTTGGCCGAGAACTTGGCCGACGTGCCGTGGGCGTGATGGTTGTTGTGCAGCTCTTCGCCGCCGATCACGATGCCCCAGGGGAACACGTTGGTGCTGGTGTCCGGGCTGTTGTAGTTGCGGTAGCCCCAGTAGTGGCCGATGCCGTTGACGACGCCGGCGGCCCAGAAGGGGATCCAGGCCATCTGCACGGCCCACACGGTGACGCCGATGGCGCCGAACAGGGCGATGTCGATGGCGAGCATGGTCAGCACGCCCCACAGGCTGTGCTTGCTGTAGACGTTGCGCTCGAGCCAGTCGTCAGGCGTGCCGTGGCCGAACTTGGCCATGGTTTCCTTGTTGTTCGATTCTTCGCGGTACAGTTCCGCGCCGCGGAACAGCACCTTCCAGATGCCGAACAGGATGGGCGAATGGGGATCGCCTTCCTTTTCGCACTTGGCGTGGTGCTTGCGGTGAATGGCCACCCATTCCTTGGTGACCATGCCGGTCGTCATCCAGAGCCAGAAACGGAAGAAGTGCATGACGGCCGGATGCAGATCCAGACCACGGTGCGCTTGGCTGCGATGGAGAAAGACCGTGACCGACACAATCGTGATGTGCGTCACAACCAGAGTGAACACGACAACCTGCCACCAAGTGGCTTGGGTCAGACCGCCGGCAATGAAGGAAAGGATGTAATCCATAAAGCTGTAAGGAGCCTCGCTAGAGAAGTGCCTGGAGTTTAGCTTACCTTGGCTGACTTATGACAAGGTAGTTTCAAAATAGTTTTTGAGCGAAATCAAGGACTAAGCCCCGGTTTTTCAGGGCAAAAAGCCACTCTCGCAACCAAAAACGCAGGTTGCGAGGCCGAGCCTTGCGGCACGCGGCGCTAGGGCCGTCCTCCCCAGGGTAGGTGGGGGGCATACGCGAAGGCGCAAGGTTTGGGCTCGATTTCACCGTTAAAGTTCCTGTCAGCTTGGCGTCCGGTCTTGAAGCGGACTTGCGGCTGGCGCACACTGCGGGTGCTTTACCGACCAAACTGTCTCTTTTGTCCCACTGATGTTGCTGAAAAAAATCCGTCCCCAATTTTTTTACGCCCTGGCCGCGCTGGGAACCGCCCTGCCCGCCGCCGTTTCCGCGCAAACGCTGAAATCGGGCGACGTCGCCGTGCTGGCCTCGTACTACGAGATCCGCGGATCGGACTGCCTGGCGCTGCGCGCGCCGCGCGTGTCGCTCACCATGACGCCGCGCCTGGGCAAGGCCAACATCATGCAGACGCGGGGCCAGTCCAGCGATTCCGGGCGTTGCGCCTACCAGACCGTGCCGGTGTCCCAGGTGGTCTACCAGGCTGACCAGGCGGGCAATGACAGCCTGGCCTGGGAAGTGAAGTACCAGAACAAGACCCTGGGCACGCGGCGCTACAGCGCCACGGTGGTGGTGACGCCGGGTCCCTGACCCGGCGCCCCCGATCAGGCCGGCTGGTCCTGCGGACCGGCCGCGTCGTCCTCGGACGTTGCTTCAGCCGCAGCCTCATCCGTTTCCGAGGCTACTTCGGCCGCGGTCGCCGCGCCCTTCTTCTTGCGCTCGAATACCGCGGCGAAAAAGCCGTCGGTGCCGTGCACGTCGGGGCGCAGCTGCACGTAGGGGCCGTCCAGCTTCAGGTTTTCACAGCGCGCGGCCAGGATCTCGGCGGCGTCCAGGCGCTCGAAATCGGGATGGCTGGCGAGGAAACGCTCGGCCTGGACCTCGTTTTCCTCGGCCAGCAGGCTGCAGGTGGCGTACACCAGGCGGCCGCCCGGAGCAACGCAACGCGCCGCGCTGTTGAGAATGCGTTCCTGCAGCTGACCCAGTTCGGCCAGCGCCTCGGGGTGCTGGCGCCATTTCAGGTCCGGATTGCGGCGCAGGGTACCGATACCGCTGCAAGGGGCGTCGACCAGCACGCGCTGGGCCTTGCCGGCCAGACGCTTGACGCGGGCGTCGTTTTCGCTGTCGATGACCACCGGCACCACGTTGGACAGGCCGCTGCGCGCAAAGCGCGGCTTGGCGCGCTGCAGGCGGGCCGCGGACACGTCGAACGCGTACAGGCGGCCGGTGGAGCGCATCAGCGCGCCCAGCAGCAGCGTCTTGCCGCCCGCGCCGGCGCAGAAATCGATGATCATTTCGCCGCGGCGCGGCGCCACCAGCAGCGCCAGCAACTGGCTGCCCTCGTCCTGGACTTCGATGCTGCCGTTCTCGAACTGCGGCCAGCGGTTGATGGCAGGACGGCCTTCCATGCGGATGCCCCAGGGCGAATAAGGCATGGCGACAGGTTCGTAGCGGCCGGCGCCCTGCTGCAATTCGGCCAGCATGGCGTCGCGCTCGACCTTCAGCGGGTTGACGCGCAGGTCCAGGCTGGCCTGGCGGTTCAACGCCTCGATCAGCGTTTCCGGGCTGTCCATGGCGCCCAGGCGTTCGTCCAGCCAGTCAGGGATGCTGCCGCGCACGGCGCGCGGCAGGGTCGCCAGGTCGATCTGCGACACGCGCTGCAGCCATTCGGCTTCGCCGGCGTCCATGCCTTCGGCCAGCGCCTCGGCGCCCAGCGTCGCGGCCAGTCCCAGGATGGCCAGGCGGCGCGAAGCGGGACCGACGCCGCTTTCGCCGAACTGGCGGTAGCGGCGCAGATGGCGCAGCACGTCGTAGACGGCCTCGGCGACCTCGGAGCGATCGCGCGCGCCCAGATTCGGATGGTTGCGCAGCCAGTGCGACAGGGCCGCGTCGGCCGGATAGGTCCATTGCAGGATTTCGCCCAGGACGCGCTGGACCTGGTCGATGCGGATCGCCGCGTGCGATTGGCGCGGGCGGTTGAATTGAGGTTTGGGCGGACGGTCCTGGCCGCCGTCGCTGCCGCCGCCGCGCGGGCCGCCATACTGGCCGCGCTCGCCGCCGCGATCATCGCCTCGCGGCGAGCCATAAGACGGACGCGAGTCCGAGCGGCCATCACGACGATCCGAACCATAGGAGGCGCGCTCGCCGCCACGGCCTTCGCCGCGCGGAGCGTCATAGGACGGACGCGGGCCGGGACGGCCTTCACGGCGTTCCGAACCATAGGAAGCGCGCTCGCCGCCACGGCCTTCGCCGCGCGGGGCGTCGTACGACGGACGTTGGCCCGGGCGGCCTTCGCGGCGTTCCGAACCATAGGAAGCGCGTTCGCCGCCACGGCCTTCGCCGCGCGGAGCGTCATAGGACGGACGCTGGCCCGGGCGGCCTTCACGGCGTTCCGAACCATAGGAAGCGCGTTCGCCGCCACGGCCTTCGCCGCGCGGGGCGTCGTACGACGGACGCTGACCCGGACGGCCTTCACGACGTTCCGAACCATAGGAAGCGCGCTCGCCGCCACGGCCTTCGCCGCGCGGGGCGTCGTAGGACGGACGCTGACCCGGACGGCCTTCACGGCGTTCCGAACCATAGGAAGCGCGTTCGCCGCCACGGCCTTCGCCGCGCGCCGGGTCGAAGGACGGACGCGGGCTCGGACGGCCTTCGCGGCGGTCCGAACCGTAGGCGCCGCGTTCGCCGCCACGGCCTTCGCCGCGCGGCGCGTCGTAGGACGGGCGCGGCGTCGGGCGACCGCCGGAGCGCTCGTCGCGGCTGCCGCCGGAACGGTCGTCACGGGCGCTGTCGCGTGCGATCGGCGCGCGCGCGTCGCCCTTGGGGCGCGAGAAGAAGGACCGACCGTCGCGGCCTTCGGACGCGGCCCTGGCGGCGCCTGCCGGACGGGAACGCGGAGATTGGGGTTTGGTCATGGTGTATTCCAGTGGGGCGGAGGGCTTCCGCCCGAAAAATTCGATTCGGGGCCGCTCAGGCGGCCGGCGACCAGGCGAAAAGGCGATCGGGATCGCCCTGCACGTTGACGCGATGGTCGCTGGTCAGGGTAACCCGGCCTTCGGCAAGCCAGCGCACCGCCGCCGGAAAAGCCCGGTGTTCGACCGCCAGCACGCGCTCGGCCAGGGATTCGGGCGTATCGCCCGCCAGGACCGGCACGCAGCCCTGGGCGATGATGGGGCCGTGGTCCAGCACCGGCGTGACGAAGTGCACGGTGCAACCGTGCACGCGCACCCCGGTCGCCAGGGCCTGGGCGTGCGTGTGCAGCCCGGGAAACGCCGGCAGCAGCGACGGGTGGATGTTCACCAGCCGGCCGGCGTAGTGATTGACGAAGCCCGGGGTCAGCACGCGCATGAAGCCCGCCAGGATGACGTAATCGGGTTCGTAGCGGTCGATTTCGGCGGCCAGCGCGGCGTCGAAGGCTTCGCGGCTGGCGTAGTCCTTGTGGTACAGCGCGCCGGTGGGGATGCCCTGCTGGGCCGCCCACTCCAGGCCGGCGGCGTCGGGCTTGCTGGCGATGACGGCGGCGACTTCGGCCGGCCAGCCTTCATTGCGGCAGGCCTCGGACAGCGCCTGCATATTGCTGCCGCGTCCCGAGATCAGGATGACGATGCGGCGCTTGGTGGTAGATATTTCCGGCAAGATAAGGAATTCCAAGGGAAATCGGGCCCGTCCGCCCTACGCAATCCCGCGCGCGGCGACAGCCTGGACGCGCGGCAAGTAAGGACAGGAACAAACCCGGAATCCAAAATTGTAAACTCTCGCTCGTGAAACCATCGCTGCGCATCTACCGATCCCTGCCCCCGCCCGACCGGCGCGCCCCTTGCGCGCTGACGATCGGCAATTTCGACGGCGTCCACCGCGGACACCAGGCCATGCTGGCGCGCGTCTGCCAAGTCGCGCGCGACCGCAACCTGACGCCCGCCGTGATGACCTTCGAGCCGCATCCGCGGGAGTATTTCGCCACCCTCAACCAACGCCCTGAGCTCGCGCCCACCCGGATTTCGGGTTTGCGCGACAAGCTGGCGGCGCTGGCGCGTTACGGCATCAGCCAGGTCGTGGTGGAGCGTTTCAACGCGCGCCTGGCTGAAATGTCGGCCAACGCCTTCATCGAACAATTGCTGGTCCAGGGCCTGCACGCCAAATGGCTGCTGGTGGGCGAAGACTTCCGCTTCGGCCACAAGCGCAGCGGCGACATCGACCTGCTGCGCGAGGCCGGCCTGCGCCATGGCTTCGAGGTGCAGACGCTGGCGGACGTGACCGACCAGCAAGGGCACCGGATATCCAGTTCCGAGGTGCGCACCGCGCTGGCGGTGGGCGACCTGGAACGCGCCCGCCACCTGCTGGGCCACCCGTACCACATCAGCGGCCACGTGATCCACGGCCAGAAGCTGGGCCGCACGCTGGGCTTTCCCACCATGAACCTGCGGGTGGCGGAGCGCTGCGCCGCGCGCTCGGGCATTTACGTGGTGCAGGTCTACGGCCTGGCCGAGCGGCCGCTGCCGGCGGTCGCCAGCCTGGGCGTGCGCCCCACGGTCGAAGACCGCGGCCGCGTGCTGCTGGAGTCGCACCTGCTCGACGAGACTGTCGACGCTTACGGTAAACTCGTACGCGTCGAATTCCTGCAAAAGCTGCGGGACGAAGAAAAATTTCCTGACCTCCCTTCCCTGACTGCCGCCATCGCCGAAGACGCGCGAAACGCGCGCGCCTATTTTGCCGTTCATGGACTATAAAAAGACCCTCAACCTGCCCGATACCTCCTTCCCCATGCGGGGCGACCTTGCCAAGCGCGAGCCCGCCTGGATTTCGCAGTGGGAGGAAAACCACGTCTACCAGGCGATCCGCGCCGCCAGCCGCGGCCGGCCGCGCTTCGTGCTGCACGACGGCCCGCCCTACGCCAACGGCGACATCCACATCGGCCACGCGGTCAACAAGATCCTGAAGGACATCATCGTCAAGAGCCGCAACATGGCCGGCTATGACGCGCATTACGTGCCGGGCTGGGACTGTCACGGCATGCCGATCGAAATCCAGATCGAAAAGAAGTACGGCAAGCACCTGCCCGTGGCGGAAGTGCAGTCGAAGGCCCGCGCCTACGCGCTCGAGCAGATCGACCGCCAGCGCAAGGACTTCAAGCGCCTGGGCGTGCTGGGCGAGTGGGATCGTCCCTACATGACGATGAACTTCAGCAATGAAGCCGACGAAATCCGCGCGCTGGGCCGCATCCTGGACAAGGGCTACGTGTTCCGCGGCCTGAAGCCCGTGAACTGGTGTTTCGACTGCGGCTCGGCCCTGGCCGAAGCCGAGGTCGAGTACGCCGACCGCGTCGACCCGGCGGTGGACGTGGCCTTCCCGTTCGCCGAGCACGCCAAGCTGGCCAGCGCCTTCGGCCTGGACTCGGTGGAAGACGGCGCCATCGTCATCTGGACCACCACGCCCTGGACCATCCCGTCCAACCAGGCGCTGAACCTGCATCCCGAAATCGAATACGCGCTGGTGCGCGTGACGCCGGTTCCCAAGTTCGGTCCGCTCCTGCTGATCGCCAAGGAACGCGTCGAAGCCTGCCTGAAGGCCTGGAACCTGGAAGGCGAAGTGATCGCCACGGCCCCGGGCGCGGCGCTGTCGGGCATCGAATTCCGCCACCCGCTGGCGCAGTTCAATGCCGCCTACGACCGCAAGTCGCCCGCCTACCTGGGCGACTACGTCACGGCCGACTCCGGCACTGGCGTGGTGCACTCGGCGCCGGCCTACGGTATCGAAGACTTCATCTCGTGCAAGGAGCACGGCATGAAGGACACCGATTTCATCAGCCCGGTCATGGGCGACGGCAAGTACGTGGACAGCCTGGCGCTGTTCGGCGGCCTGTCCATCTGGGACGCCAACCCCAAGATCGTCGAGGCGCTGACGGAAGCCGGCGCGCTGATGCACGTGGAAAAGCACAAGCACAGCTACATGCACTGCTGGCGCCACAAGACCCCCATCATCTACCGCGCCACCAGCCAGTGGTTCGCCGGCATGGACGTGGCCCCCAAGGACGGCGGCCCGACCCTGCGCGAATCGGCGCTGGCCGGCATCGACGCCACGGCCTTCTACCCGGCCTGGGGCCGCGCCCGCCTGCACGCCATGATCGCCAACCGCCCCGACTGGACCTTGTCGCGCCAGCGGCAATGGGGCACGCCGATGGCCTTCTTCGTGCACAAGGAAACCGGCGCGCTGCACCCGCGCACCGCCGAATTGCTGGAACAGGTGGCGCAGCGCGTCGAGCAAGGCGGCATCGAAGCCTGGCAGACGCTGGACCCGCGCGAACTGCTGGGCGACGAAGCCGACCAGTACGAAAAGAACCGCGACACGCTGGACGTGTGGTTCGACTCGGGCAGCACGCACGCCACGGTGCTGGGCGGCAAGGACGGCGACTTCGCCGGCTCGCACGGCGCTGAGCTCGCCTGGCCCGCCGACCTGTACCTGGAAGGCTCGGACCAGCACCGCGGCTGGTTCCATTCGTCGCTGTTGACCGGCTGCATGCTTTACGGCCAACCGCCCTACAAGGCCCTGCTCACGCACGGCTTCGTGGTGGACGGCCAGGGCCGCAAGATGAGCAAGTCGGTGGGCAACGTGATCGCCCCGCAAAAGGTGTCCGACTCGCTGGGCGCGGAAATCCTGCGCCTGTGGGTGGCTTCCACCGATTACTCCGGCGAGCTGTCCATCTCCGACGAGATCCTGAAGCGCGTGGTCGAAGGCTACCGCCGCATCCGCAACACGCTGCGCTTCCTGCTGGCCAACCTGGCCGATTTCGACGCCGTGACGCAGTCCGTGCCCTATGGCGAGCTCTTCGAGATCGACCGCTACGCGCTGGCCATGACCGCGCAGATGCAGGCGGAAGTCCAGGCCAACTACGAACGCTACGACTTCCACCCGGCCGTCTCGCGCCTGCAGACGTTCTGCTCGGAAGACCTGGGCGCGTTCTACCTGGACATCCTGAAGGACCGCCTGTACACCTCGGCCGTGGACAGCCGCGCGCGCCGCTCGGCCCAGACGGCCCTGCTGGACATCACGCAAACGCTGCTCAAGCTGATGGCCCCGATCCTGTCCTTCACTGCCGAAGAAGCCTGGAAGGAACTGGTCAGCTCGGCCTTGAAGAACCAGGCCGACGCCGCCCGCACCACGATCTTCACCGAGGTCTACCACGCCCTGCCGCCGTTCGCCGACGCCGACGCCCTGTCGGCCAAGTGGACGCGCCTGCGCGCCATCCGCGCCGAAGTCCAGCGCAAGCTGGAAGAAGTGCGCACGGCCGGCGACATCGGCTCCTCGCTGCAGGCGGAAGTGGACCTGTACGCCAACGGCGCCGACCAGGAACTGCTGGCCAGCCTGGGCGACGACCTGCGCTTCGTGCTGATCGTCTCGCGCGCCACGGTGCACGCGGGCGAAGGCGAGACCCGCATCGAGGTCACGCCGTCCACGCACAAGAAGTGCGAGCGCTGCTGGCACTGGCGCCTGGACGTGGGCCAGGACGCGGACCATCCCGAGATCTGCGGCCGCTGCGTGTCCAACCTGTTCGGCTCGGGCGAAGCCCGCGACAAGGCTTGAGCATGGCCCGCCCCTCCGAACCCGGAGTGACGGGCGCCGCCGCCCCCGCCCGCGCCGCGCCTGCGCGCGTGGGCGGCTGGCTGGCGCTGGCACTGCTCATCATCGTGCTGGACCAGCTGACCAAGGTCTACTTCAACACCTCGTTCCAGTATGGCGAGCGCGTCAACGTGCTGCCGGTCTTCGACTTCACGCTGATGTACAACCGCGGCGCCGCCTTCAGTTTCCTGGCGTCCGAGGAAGGCTGGCAGCGCTGGCTGTTCACCGGCCTGGGCTGCGTGGCGGCGGTGGTCATCACCATCATCCTGCGCCGCACCCATGGCCAGCCGCGCTTCAGCCTGGCGCTGACCCTGATCCTGGGCGGCGCCATCGGCAACGTCATCGACCGCGTGGTCTATGGCCACGTGGTGGACTTCCTGCTGTTCTACTGGAACAACTCCTACTTCCCCGCCTTCAATCTGGCGGACGTGGGCATCACCTGCGGCGCCGTGCTGCTGGTGCTGGACGAACTCCTGCGCGGCCGCAAGGCCAAGACCCAGGCCTGAAGACGGCCCGGCCGGGGCGCGATGCCCCGGCTTGCTCCCGCATTTCCCACGGTTTTTGTCCTGTTTGATGCCCCCTGAACGCATCGCGAACGGCGCAATGCCGCAATGCAGAATAAAATCACTGTCCGTTCCTCGTTTACACGGCGCTGAACCCGCCGCCTCCCTCATGCTCGACCTCGCCCGCAAACGCATCGTCCTCGGCCTGACCGGCGGCATCGCCTGCTACAAAATCGCCGAACTGGTGCGGCGCATGACCGAACAAGGCGCCACCGTCGACGTGGTGATGACCGAGGCGGCTACGCACTTCATCACGCCGGTCACGATGCAGGCCCTGTCGGGCCGTCCGGTGTTCGTGGATGCCTGGGATGCCCGCGTGCCCAACAACATGGCGCACATCGACCTGACGCGCGGCGCGGACGCGGTGCTGATCGCGCCGGCCAGCGCCGACTTCATGGCCAAGCTGGCGCACGGCATGGCCGACGACCTGCTGTCCACGCTGGCGCTTGCGCGCGCCTGTCCCCTGCTGGTCGCGCCCGCCATGAACCGCGAGATGTGGGCCAACCCGGCCACGCAGCGCAATGTGGCGCAGTTGCGCGCCGACGGCATCAGCGTGCTGGGTCCGTCCGCCGGCGAACAGGCCTGCGGCGAAACGGGCGACGGCCGCATGCTGGAAGCGCATGAACTGCTGACCGACCTGATCGCCTTCTTCCAGCCCAAGCTGCTGGCCGGCCGCCACGTGCTGCTGACCGCCGGCCCGACGTCCGAACCCGTGGATCCGGTGCGCGTGCTGAGCAACCGTTCGTCGGGCAAGACCGGCTACGCGCTGGCGCGCGCCGCGCGCGAAGCCGGCGCCCGTGTCACGTTGATCACCGGCGCCACCTTCCTGCAGGTGCCGCGCGGCGTCACCGCGCTGTCAGTCACCACCGCGCGCCAGATGCACGACGCCGTGATGGCCAGCGCGGCCGACGCGGACATTTTCATCGCCGTGGCCGCCGTGGCCGACTGGCGCGTGAAGAACGTCAGCAACCAGAAGCTGAAGAAAACCAGCGAAGGCGGCGGCGCGCCCGTGATGGAATTCGAACCCAATCCGGACATCCTGGCCGAAGTGGCCAAGCTGCCCAACGGCCCCTGGTGCGTGGGCTTCGCGGCCGAAACCGAGAAGCTGGCCGAGCATGCCGAAGCCAAGCGCACGCGCAAGGGCATACCGCTGCTGGTGGGCAACCTGGCGCACAAGGTCATGGACGCGGACACCACCGAACTGGTGCTGTTCGACGAGCAAGGCACCCATCCCCTGCCCGCCGCCGACAAGCTGGACGCGGCGCGGCGCCTGATCGCCGAGATCGCCGCCCGCTTCCCGAAGTAAAAGCCAGGCCGCGGTTCCGGCCTGGCTGCTGACCAACCCCTGTTTCCGGACAGGGGTTTTTCTTTGCCGCGGGCTTGCCGCTCATGCGGCCGTCGTCAGTGGACATGCTCCTGCGAGGAACGATCCTCGCGCTCCATCTGCAGCGTCGTATGGTGCAGATGGAAATCCGCCTGCAGACGTTTCTCGATGGCGCGGCGCACCTGTTCGCCGTCGGCCCCGGCCGCCAGCACCACGTGGCCCGTCAGCATCGGATTGCTCTGCGTCACTGCCCACAGGTGTATGTCGTGAATCGAGACCACGCCGGCCGTGTCGGCGATGGCCTCGCGCACGGCCTGCAGGCTCATGCCCGGCGGCACGCCCTCCAGCAGGATGTTCACGCATTCGCGCAGCAGCATCCAGGTGCGCGGGAACACCATGAAGCCTATGCCGACCGCCAGCGCCGAATCCACCCAGCGCCAGCCCGTGAACCAGATGAGCACGGCGCCGAGGATCACGCCGATCGAACCCAGCATGTCGGCCCAGACCTCCAGGTAGGCGCCCTTCACGTTCAGGCTTTCGTCCTTGGCGCCAGCCAGCATGCGCATCGAGATCAGGTTGACGATCAGCCCGACCACGGCGACCGCCAGCATCCCCAGGGACTGGATGTCCGCCGGCGCCGACAGGCGCTGGTAGGCCTCGTACAGGATGTAGAACGCCACGCCCAGCAGCACCAGCGCGTTGACCGCCGCGGCCAGGATCTCGAAGCGGGCGTAGCCGTACGTACGCATCAAGTCAGCCGCCTTGCGGCCCGCGCGTATCGCCACCAGCGCCAGCAGCAAGGCCATGGCGTCGGTCATCATGTGCATGGCATCGGAAATCAATGCCAGGCTGCCCGTGATCATGCCGCCCGCGATCTCCACCAGCATGAAGCTGCCGGTCAGGCCAAAGGCGATCCAGAGGCGGGATTCGGGCAAGGCGCGGACGTCGCCGTGCTGATGGCTGTCGCTCATGACTGTCCTGATCGTGGAAAGGCTCCATGACAAAGCCTGTAGCGGCTTCAGAGTCAAGCACGGCGGCGCGCGCCATGAAAAAAACCCTCCGTGTTACCGGAGGGTTTTTGTTGGGCAACCCGGCTTACTGCTCCAGGCTGATGTTGGCCGCCTTGACGATGTCGGCCCATTGCTGGCGGTCCTTCTCCAGGAACTGGCTGAACTGCTCGGGCGTCATGCCGGTGACCGGCTCGGAACCCAGGCCGGCCATCTTCTCGACCAGCGCGGGCTGCTTCAGCACGTCCTGCATGGCCGCGTAGTAGGCGGCCAGCACGTCGGCCGGCAGGCCGGCGGGCGCGAACACGCCTTGCCAGGTCGGCATGTCGAAGCCCTTCAGGCCCTGCTCGTCCAGCGTCGGCACGTTGGGCAGTTGCGGCGCGCGCTTGATCGAGGCCACCGCGATCGCCTTGACCTTGCCCTGCGAAGCCAGCGGCGCGGCGGTGGAGATGTTGTCCATCGTCATGGCGATGTGGCCGCCCAGCAGGTCGGTGATGACGGGCGCGGCGCCGCGGTAGGCGGCATGCGGCACCTTCACGCCCAGCTTGTACAGCATGGTCTCGGCGATCAGGTGGTTGGAAATGCCCACGCCGGCGGTGCCGTAGGTGGCGGTCGGCGTCTTCTGGAAGTATTCCTTGAGTTCGGCCAGGTTGTTGGCCGGCACATCCTTGTTGACGATGACCACGTTGGGCTGCACCGCGGCCAGCGTGATGGGTGTGAAGTCCGACGGCTTGTAGTTCGTGCCCTTGGGGTTCAGGACATGGGTGATGGCCATGGACCCGGCGGCGGCGATGCCGATGGTGTAGCCGTCGGCCGGCGACTGGGCCAGGCGGTAGGCCATGATATTGCCGCCGGCGCCGGCCAGGTTTTCGACCACGACGGGTTGGCCCAGGCGCTGCGACAGGGGCTCGGCCAACAGGCGCGCCAAGGTGTCGGCGGAACCGCCGGGCGCGAAGCCCACCAGCAGGCGCACCGGCTTGACGGGCTTCCAGGCGTCGGCGGCGAAGGCCGGCGCGGCCGTCAGGGCTGTGACGGCGAACAGTGCGCCAGCGGCGCGATGCAGATTACGGCTGAACATGAAAAACACTCCCAACGATTGATTGACGAAGCCCGCTTCGTCTCCTCTCGCCGCTCGCCTGTCCCCGCCGCGCCGCGCATCGGTGTGCGCGGCAAGGTTGCGGGACGGGTTCGGCGGCGTTATTCCAATACTTGCGCCAGCGTCTGCGCCACCATGCGGTTGGACAGCAGCACCGGCCGGCCGGAAGCCTGCGCCACGGCCTGGCGCATGCGCTCGGCGTAGCCCATGCAATGCATGACGATCAGGTCGCAGGACGCGAGTTCGCGGCCCGCCCGCTCGAAGTTGAGCGCGGCCTGGGCCGCGTCGGCTTCGTAGGGGGAGGCATGCACGACCACGGTCTCGCAGGACAGCGGCACGACCATGTGGAAGGCGTCGACCTGCGCCTCCAGCGGCACCACCAGGCCCACCTTGCGGCAATGCTCGGCCAGGCCTGCGACCAGGTGGTCCACCACCTGCTGCGGCTCCACCACCAGCGTGCGCATCGGCGCGATCGCGGTGCCGGTGCACAGCGGCACCAGCACGTCGTAGCCCGCGGCGTCGGCCTGGCGCATGACTTCGGCCAGCCGCGCCTCGGCGGCGGCCGCGTCCAGTTCGATCTGCGAGCCGTCTCGCAGGCGGGTGGCAAAGCGGTATTCGCCCGGCTTGGGCGCGAGCGCGGCCAGGCCGGCGGCATCCAGTCCGTCGAGCGCGCCGAATTCGTCGATGCGCACCTGCGCGCCCAAGAGCGGCGCCATCTCGGGCACCACATCGCTGCGCGGCGACTGGCCGATGGTGAAGAACGCCACGCGGCGCGGCTGCGCGCTCATGCCTCGCCCGCGCTTTCGCGGCCCACGGTCTGCAGATGCGCCATCGAACCGTAGCGGCTCTGCAAGGCGGCCCATTCCTTGTCGTCGACGAAGCTCATCGCGCCTTGCCCGTAGAGCTTGGCGATCTCGATGCAGAAACGCATGGCGACGTCGGCGTCCACGGCGTTGGTCACGCCCGTGGCGCAGCCCGGCACGGTGGTTTGCGCGGTCAGCGCCACGCCCACCACCGGCGCGCCGGTGACGATCGTGGGCTGCATCAGCGAGTTCACGTGCTGCAGGCCGTTTTCGTAGGGCGTGATGTCCTGCGTGGTCAGCGGCAAGGTCAGCGGCAGCTCGCCGCTGACCCAGCCCATGACGTCCAGCATGGTCTCGGGGATGCGCAGCAGATAGCCCTGGCGCGCGACCGGCGTCAGCGCCACGCCGCGCTTGTTGACCAGGCGGTTGCCGCGCGTGGTGTCGACGGACAGGATCGCGTCCATGCGCGGGTCGACCTCATGCGACATCATCTCGCGCATCGGGAACGGCGAACGCATCATCGGCACCGGATGATGCGGCCGCGTGCCGGCGCGCGGACAGATGTGGGTGCGGATGCGCACCGTGCCCGGCATGACGTCGCCTTGGCGCGCCATGGCCATCAGCTTGAACGCCGCGGCAATCGCGACCACCGCGCCGTCGCTGTCGGACACCAGGCCGGTGACCGCCGGACGCGCGCCGATGCCGCCAAGGCGGCCGACGATGCCGAGTTGCGGCGCGGTTTCGTCGAGGCCCGGAATGACGATGGACAGGAATTCGGTGGCCGCGCCGTCGCGCTCCAGCCGGGTCACTTCGACTTCGCAGTTGCCCGCCGCGCGCAGTTGCTCGGCCACGGCCTCGCCCGTGATGTGGGCGGAGGACAGCAGTTCGATGGCGTCGATCACATGCTTCATGCCGGGATCTCCACGGGGCCCGGACGGAACACGCGCGGCTCTTCGTTGCCGAGGAACAGCGGCGCATCGTGCGGGCCGACCAGGTCGATCCGGTTGCCGCGCACGCGCAGCGCGGAGCCTTCCGGCAGGCCCAGCACGGGCATCCGCGGATTCAGCGTGCAGAACTCGGCCAGGCGTTGGGCGCGGGTTTCGCCGCGATGTCCGGGAGGATGGGCATTGGTGTAGTGCGGATTGATCTGGAACGACAGCAGGTCCAGGGCGTCGAAGCCTTGCGGATCCGTGATGGGCATGTCGTTGGTGGTGCAGATGCTGGGGCAGCTCAGGTTGGAGCCGGCGCTCCAGCCCAGGTAGGCCGCGCCCTCGCGCACGCGGCGCGCCACGACGTCCAGCAGGCCTAGTCGGCGTAGCTGGCCCAGCAGATTGAAGGTGTTGCCGCCGCCCACGATGATGATGGCGGCGCCTTCCAGCGCGGCCACCGGATCCTCGGCGCGATGCAGCCCCTGGATGGCCAGGGCGGTATCCGCCAGCGCCGATGCCACCAGCGCGGTGTAGTCGTCCCAGTCGCGCGTGACGCCGGCGTACGGCACGAAGACGGCCGGCGCGCCTTGCGGCAGCGACGCGATCAGTTCGCGGATGTCGGGCAGCGCGTGGACCAGATAGCCGGCGTCGCTGCTGGAATTGCTGAGGAGCAGTAGGTTCATGTGGAGGATTTCCGTAAGGGGATTTTCTGGGTGTCCGGCGGCGCGGACGCATCTGTGGGCCTGAAAGCGTTCAGGCCAGCCAATAGGGATCGTTCAGTTCGCGGCCCAGCGCCCCCACCTGCCGCAGCACCGACTCGCGCAAGCGCGCGACGCGGGCGGCATCGGCCTGGAAGGAAACGAAGGACAGGCACAGGCCGCGCAGTTCGCCGGTGGCGGGATCGCGCACGGCGGCTGCCACCGCGCCTATGCCCGGCATGGCCTGGTCGATGGCCACGCCGCAATGGTCGGCGCGGGTCTGCGCGACCAGGCGGGCCAGTTCGCCGACCGTGGCGGGACAGTCGCGGCCTTCGGTGGGCAGCGGCTGGTCGGCGTCGGCGCCGTAGAGCGCCTGGAACTCGGTTTCGCTCAGGCGCGACAGCAGCGCCCGGCCCATGGCCGTGCCCGAGGCGGCGCGGCGCGAACCGGGCGGCGACAGCACCTGCACCGGGTGCGAACCGTTCAGGCGCTGCAGCACCACGGTTTCGCGCTGGTTCAGGGTGGAGAGATAGGCGGTCAGGCCGCTGTCGTCGGACAGCCGGGCCAGCACCGCGCGGCAGGCGTCGTCCAGCGGCGTGGCCGCCATGCCCGCGCGCACCGCCTGGGCCAGCATGGTCCCCGCGCGGTAACGACGCGTGGCGGCGTCCTGGTCGAGCAAGCCGTAGTGCTGCATCTGGTTGAGCAGGCGCGACGCGCTGCTCTTGGGCATGGACAGGCGCGCCGCCACTTCCGTGAAGCTCAGCTCCGACGCGCCTTCCGCGTACAGCCCCAGCACGCGCTGGACGCCATCGAGAATACTCATGCTTGTTCCATAAAACGGAACTTATGTTCCTGTAAGTTGAACAAGAATAATGCGGGGCTCGTCGGCGGTCAATACGGAAGGACCATGAAAAAGCCCCGGCGGTCGCCCCCGGGGCCTGGTCGCGGGAGCCGCGAGCGCCCGCGTTGACCAACGCAATGGTTCAGACCATCGGCCGCCCGTCCTGCGGCGCCTCGCAGAATTGCAGGAAGCGATGCAGCGGCGTCTGCCGTTCGGCGGCACGCTGCCACGCGAGGACCGTAGGCGGGTTCTGTACACCCAGCTCGACCGGCAGGATGACCGCCTCGGCCCCGACGGTCAGACGTAGTGCCGCCGCCAGCGGCAGCATGACCAGGTAATCCGTGGTGCGCACGAATTCATCGGTGAGCAGCAGATCGCTCACCTGGATGCCGCGCGGCGGCAGTTCCAGGTCGCATCCCAGGAACAGCGCGGTCAGCTTGTCGTGCATCATCGTGCCCGGACGCGGCTTGCACCAGGGTTCTGCGTGCAACTCGCGCAGCGTAAGGCGGCGGCGGGCGGCCAGCGGCGACAGCCGGGCGTTGGCGACGACCACCAGCGGCTGCGGCGGCACCAGCCGCAAGCGTCCCAGGCCAGGCGCTATCAGCTCGGGCGTGTCGTAACACACCAGCGCGTCCAGCTTGTCGTCCAGCAGCAGGTCCGCCATGGCGCGGTATCCGCCGGCCTGCACATCGAGCGCGACTCCGGGCTGCGCCTGGTTGAAGGCATGGATCAAGGGCGCAAGAGTCAGTTTGCCCATGTCGGTCGCCACGCCGATGCGCAAGTCGCCCAGACGGCCGCTGCGCACATCCGTAACGGCCTGGGCCAGTCCGCGGGATTGCGCCACCACGGCCTCCATCATGGGCAGAATCTGGCGGCCCATTTTCGTCGGACGCTTGGCATTGCCGATGCGTTCGAACAGCTTGAAACCCAACTGCGATTCCAGCTCGGCCAAGGTCTTGGAGACCGCGGACTCGCTCACGTTCGCGGCGGCGGCCACCTCCTTGGCCGACGGCGCATCGCGCAGCGCCAGCGCAATCTGCAAATGCCGCAGCTTCAGGCGCGAAGCCAGCGACTCGATAGGCTGCGGCTTGACCATTTTCTCAATCCCTTAGTCGAATAATTCACTATACGGTAAACCCTTGCGGACCGATGATAGCGGCATAGCGCGTGGCCATGAGCCGATCCGCGGCCGGCCAGGCCTCAGGAGCAATAGAGCGCAAACAGGAGACCGCCTTGCCAGCCCGACCCCGCCTTCTTGCCTTTATCCTTGCCGCCGCGACCGCGGCGGGCCTGCAACCCAGCGCGATGGCCCAGGAGCCAGCCAGCGGCGACAAGCTCGTGCGCCTGGTGGTCGGCTACGCCGCGGGCGGCGCCGCCGACGCGGTGGCTCGCGCCTATGCCGAACAATTGCAGGCGGCGGGCTACGCCAACGTCATCGTCGAAAACCGCCCCGGCGCATCGGGACGCCTGGGTTTCGACGTGGTGAAACGCGCCAAGGCGGACGGGCTCACCCTGTACCTGGGTTCGTCGCCGATGTTCGTGATCTTTCCGCTGACCTACAAGAAGCTGGGATACGACCCGGACCATGACCTGCGCCCCGTCGCCCTGGTGGCCGACGTGCCCACCGGCGCCGTCACGGGCGCCGCCCAACCCTACGGCAACATGGCCGAATACCTGCAATGGGCCAAACAGGCGCGCGCCAAGGCGACCCTGGGCCTGGCGACGCAAGGCAGCCCCGGCCAGTTGGGAACGATAGAAATGGGCGGCCAGAACGGCCTGGAGGTCGTGCCCGTGCTCTACCGCGGCGCGGCGCCGATGCTGGTGGACGTGGCGGGCGGCGAAGTGTCGATGGGCTGGGACGCCGTCGCCAGCATGCTGCCGCTGTACAACGCCGGCAAGGTGAAATTCCTGGGCGTGGCAGGCAGCCGCCGCCTGCCCACGCTACCCAATGTGCCGACGCTGCTGGAACAGGGCTACCCGCAGTACCAGCATGCCGCCAGCTGGTATGGCGTGTACGCGCCCGCGGCCACGCCGGACGCCACGATCGCCCAGCTGGAACAGGCTTTTGTCGCCGCCGGCAAGCGGCCAGCGCTGGTGGAAAAACTGCAGACCGCGGGCTTCCTGGTCGAACCCCAGGACGCGCAGGCCGCCAAGCGCCGCATCGGCGTCGAACGCGCGCACTGGGCCCCCATCGTCAAGGCCGCCGGCATTTCCTTCGACGAATAAGGCGGAACGTGGTTTCGATGAGCGACTCTCTTTGCGACTTGAGCGCGGCCGAGGCCGCGCGCCTGGTCCGAACCAAGGCGGTGTCTCCGGTTGAGCTGGTGCGCGCCTCCCTGGAACGGGCCGAGCGGCTGCAGCCCGTCCTGAACTGTTTCATCACGCTGTGCGCGGAAGAGGCCATGGCCGAAGCCCGGCTTGCCGAAACCGCGCTGATGCGCGGCGATGCTGCCGGCCTCTTGCATGGCCTGCCCTACACGGTGAAGGACCTGGTCAATACCGCGGGCGTGCGGACCACCTTCGGCGCGTTGCCGTTCAGCGCGAACGTGCCGGCCGAAGACGCCGTGGCTGTCGCGCGGCTGCGCCAGCAAGGCGCCGTCCTGATCGGCAAGACCACGACGCCGGAGTTCGGCTCCAAGTCCATGACGGATTCGCCGCTGTTCGGCCATACCCGCAACGCCTGGAACCTGGAACGCACCTGCGGCGGTTCCAGCGGCGGCGCAGCGGCGGCGACGGCGGCCGGCATCACGGCGCTGGCGGTGGCCAGCGATGGCGGCGGCTCCACCCGCATCCCCGCGGCGTGCAACGGCGTGGTGGGATTCAAGCAAAGCCTGGGCGCGATCCCGCACAGCCAGGCGCAGGACGCCATCGGCAACCAGACCTACGTGACGCCGACCACGCGCACCGTGGCCGATACCCGCTTGATGATGGCGGCCATGGCCGGTCCGCATGACTGCGATCCATGGTCGCTGGGCATACCCAGGGCCGACTACGCCGGCGCCGCGGCCGGTCCCGAAACGCTGCGCGGCAAGCGCGTCCGCTATTGCCTCGCCCCGCCCGGCCGCCCCGTGGCCGCCGACGTGCGCGGCGCGTTCGAGGCCGCGCTGGCGCGCCTGGCCGATTTGGGCGCGGAAGTCGAACCGTTCGACGGCGCGGGCTTCGATGTCGAGCCGATCTGGCGCGTCATCAACCACACGGTCTGGCGCACCCGCTTTCTGCCGCTGATAGAACGCGAACCCGACGCCTACAGCCCCACCTTCCGGCGGCAGATCGCCACCGCCGCGGCGTTCAGCGCCCAGCAATACCAGGAAGCCATGTTTGCCCGCACCGCGCTCTACCGCAAGGTGCAGGCCCTGTTCGGCCAGGCCGACCTGCTGGCCATGCCGACCATGTCGCGCACCGCGTTGCCGCTGGGCACGGACATATTCGACACCATGGACATCGACGGCCGCCCGTACGGCGACATCCGCGCCCATTGGTATCCGTGGACCATGCTGTTCAACCTGACCGGCCACCCAGCCATCAGTGTGCCTTGCGGCCTGGGCCAGGATGGCCTGCCGATAGGCTTGCAGCTGGTAGCCCCTTGCCACGCCGACCTGCCGCTGCTGCAGGCGGCCGAAGCCTACGAGCAGGCCCGCGCGCCGCTGCCGCGGCCGCCCGCCATCGCGTAGATCGCGTCCCTACCTGGTCGACAACTCCGACCACTGCGCCAGCGGCAAGGGCGGCTGCGCATGCAGGATGCGGCCCAGCACCAGCTTCAGTTCGGCCCAGCCGCCGCGCTCGGTGGGCCAGCTGGACGGCGTCACCGCCTGCCAGTTGCCGCCCGCCGCGCGTTCGGCCATCTTGAAGCGGAAGGTGTAATGCCCCGCCATGCCCATGCGCAGGTCCGTGACCACCAACGCATTGCCGATGACGTCGTAGCGCAGCCAGTCGTCGGTGAACCAGCTAAGGCGCTGGTGCAGCGGCACGTCCGCCAGCGCCTGCGCCACATGCAGGTTGAGCGGCTGGCGCAGCCATTCCGGCGGATCGCTGTCGAACAGGCTGCTGACCGATTCGTAATAGTGGCCATCTGGCGTCTTGGCGATGACGCGCCACACCAGCGTGTTGAAAGGCATGGGCACCGCGCGCAGTTCGCTCAGCGCAATGCCCTGCCCCTGCATCGCCTCGCGCACGCGGTCCTCGGCGGCGATGCGTCCGGCCAGCCCGAATCCCAGATAGGCGGTGCTGAACACCAGCGCCGCGGCCAGCAGCCGGCGCGCCGTCAGCGTCATGCCGAAGCCGACGGCGAACAACACCGCCAGCAGCAACGGCACGGTATAGACCGGGTCAATGATGAACACGGCGGCCCAGCTTTCGGGGATGAGCGCCAGCGGCCAGAACAGCTGCGTCCCGTAGACCGTGAAGGCGTCCAGCACCGGATGCGTCACCAGCACCAGCCATAAGGTCAGGAACAGCCGGCGTCCGCTGTATGGCGCCTGCGGCCAGTATTTGCGGATCAGCCAGGTCAGGAAAACAGCCAGCCCGGTCAGCACGAACACCGAGTGCGAGAAGCCGCGGTGGTAAGTCATGAGCGACACCGGGTCCGGATAGCGCATCAGGACGTCCAGATCCGGCACCGTGGCCAGCGCCGCGCCATAGATCAGCGCCCGGCGTCCCTGCACCCGCCCCAGCAGGGCGCCCTGTATGCCCGCGCCCAGCACCGCCTGCGTAACCGAATCCATAACTCTCCAACAATTAGCTTCATCCAGACGGACTATACGGCGCACCGACAGTTCCGCAGGCGTTAACATACCCGATTGCATTCAGCTAATTTTCAACTTCGTAAATATGGACCAATACATCGACCAGATCGCGATGTTCATCGAGGCCAACCAGGCCTGGGCGGGACCGATCACCTTTCTGCTCACGCTGGGTGAATCCATGGTGCTGCTGGGCCTGTTCATCCCGGCCACGGCCTTGATGCTGCTGACCGGCGGCCTGATCGGCGCCGGCACCCTGAATCCCTGGGCCATCATCGCCTGGGGCATCGCCGGCGCCATCGTGGGCGACGCGCTGTCCTACTGGCTGGGCCGCTGGGCCGGCCCCGGCATCCTGCGCCGCTGGCCGCTGAAGCAGCAGCGCAGCGGCGTGGCGCGCGCGCGCCTGTTCTTCTACCGCTACGGCTTCGCCTCCGTGCTGATCGGCCGCTTCCTCGGCCCCATCCGCTCCACCATTCCCACCGTCGCCGGCGTCATGGGCATGGGGCACAGCCGCTTCCAGATGGCCAACGTCGCCTCCGCCATCCTCTGGATGCCGCTGATGCTGGCCCCGGGCTACATCACCGCGCGCAGCCTGGGCACGGCGGACAACGCGCAACAGATTGCCATGATGATCGGCGCGGGACTCTCGGTACTGCTAGGATGCGGGCTGTTGATAGCCATGCTGCGCAAGCGCCGGGTCCCGGCGCGCCAACGCCGCGGCAACTGAACCGGAGAGAGGGGCAATGGCCATAGACGGGGAACCCAGGAATGGCGATTTCGCGCGCTACGTCGAAAACCTGACGCGCGCCGGCGGGGCATCGCCGGGACAGGTTCCCGACAAGCGGACGGACTCCCGCCCGGCAGCGCCCCCGCCTCCTGCCTCGCCATCCGAAACGCTGTCCGGCGCGCCCTGGGGCAAACCGGCCCCGCCGCCCCTGCAATCGCGGCAAGCGCCCGCAGCCCCGGGCCAGACGGATGCCGCCGAGGTATCGATGGCCCGCCAAGCCACCCAGCGCAAGATCGGCGTCATCCTGACGGTGGGCGGCATCCTGGCCGGCTGGGCAGGCGCGCGCATCATCTTCGAAGCCCTGCGCGGCCCCGGCTTCGACCTGGACGAAGCCATGCCCGCCGTCTTCCTGTTCTTCTTCGCCATGATGCTGTTCAAGGCGGCCCGCAACGCGCGCAATCCGCGCAACAAGACGCCGCTGCCGCCGCTCAAGCGCTCCTCGTACCGCAAGGACGGCGGCGCCTGATTCCGCCATCGCGGCGGCGCGGCGCGGACGGGCAATGGTGCTAACATTTCCGCCGCTGTCGAAAGACCCATAAACCACGGAGTGAAAGTGAATAACGTAGTCGGATTGAACCAGGCCCAGGCGGCCACGATGCTGAAGCTGCAGGGCCACTTGAACAGCATGATCAATCCGGATTGGGTCAACGGCGGAGCCCGCTTCCTGCGCGCCGCCTTCGTCGAATCCGCCGAAGCGCTGGAACACTACGGCTGGAAGTGGTGGAAGAAGCAGACCATCGACCTGCCGCAAGTGCAGATGGAGCTGGTGGACATCCTGCACTTCTATCTGTCGCACACCATCGTCCAGTCCCGCGGCGACATCGCCGCCGCCGCCGGCGCGCTGGTCGCCGACCTGTCCGGCCCGGCTTCGGTCGCGCTGGACGGCAAGACCCACACGCTGGACCAGCTGAACGTGCCCGAGCTGCTGGAACTGATCGGCGGCCTGGCCGTATGCGGACGCGCCAGCTTCAAGGTGCTGGAACAGACCATGACGTCCTGCGAGATGAGCTGGAACGACGCCTACACGCAATACGTGTCCAAGAACGTGCTGAACATCTTCCGCCAGCAGCATGGCTACAAGGAAGGCACTTACATCAAGATCTGGAACGGCGAGGAAGACAACGTCGTGCTGGCCCGCCTGCTGTCGCAGCTGGATCCCGCGCGCGAGGATTTCGCCGACCAGCTGCACCGCGAGCTGGAGCAGGCTTATTCGCGCCTCTGAGCCGCGACGGTTCCTGCCCGCCCGAAGAACGCCGCATCCGCGGCGTTTTTTGTTTTGGGGGGATGCCAGCGCAACAAACGGAGTTTCAAATGGGCGGTGGATTTCTACACTGGCCTCGCCTGTAATCACAGGGAGGACCGGGCATGCGCACCGCGGCAAGCGGGAACCAAGACATGACAGCAACAGCCTATGACTGGCAGAACGTGGAGCACGCGCTTGATGCCCACGGCAACGCCGTGCTGCCCGGACTGCTGACACCCGCGCAATGCCGCGCCCTCGCCGCCCTCTATCCGGATGAAGCGCGCTTTCGTTCGCGCATCGTCATGGCGCGGCATGGCTTCGGCCGCGGCGAATACAAGTACTTCGCCTACCCCCTGCCGCCGCTGCTCGATCAGCTGCGCCACGCGCTCTATGCCCGGCTGGCGCCGATCGCCAACCGCTGGAATCAGCGGCTGCGCGCGGACACGCAGTACCCGCCCGAACTGGACGCCTACCTGCAACGCTGCCACCGGGCGGGCCAGACGCGTCCCACGCCATTGATGCTCCAGTACGGCGCGGGCGACTACAACTGCCTGCATCAGGATCTCTATGGCGAGCATGTGTTTCCGCTGCAGGTCGCCATCCTGCTGTCGCAGCCGGGCAAGGATTTCACCGGCGGCGAATTCGTCATGACCGAGCTTGCGGCCCGCAGCCAGCGCGCCGACGTCGTGCCGCTGGGCCAGGGCGACGCGGTGGTGTTCACCGTCAATCAACGGCCCGCGGCGGGCGCGCGCGGGCCGCGCAAGGTCGCCATGCGGCATGGCGTGAGCCGCGTGCGCAGCGGCCGGCGCCATACCGTGGGCCTCATTTTTCATGACGCGGCATGATGCCCCGTTCGCTTGCGACCATCGATGAGGACCCTATGCATGACAGCGGCATGAACGCCCCCGAAACCAGCCTGGACCGCCTGGACTGGACGGACATCGGATCGCAGCTCGACGTCGAAGGCTATGCCGTGCTGCCAGGATTGCTGGGCGCGGAACTGGCGCGCAGTCTGGCACGGCAGGCCGACGCGCCGCCTGCCCGGCGGGTGAGCCTGGCATCTGCCGGCCTGGGCCGCGGCGACCTGTACTACTTCGACGCCGGCATGCCGCCGCCGCTGGAGCAATGGCGCGCGGCGCTGTACCGTCGGCTGGCCGTTCACGCCAATCGCTGGAACGAGCTTCTGGACGTTTCATCGCGCTATCCCGATGAGCTGGACGATTTTCTTCAGCGCAACCGCGACGCCGGCCAGGCCCGGGCGCAATCGCACCTGAGCCGGCTCGGCGTCGAAGATTACATGGCACTGCACCAGCGCACTGAAGGCTTGCAGGTCTTCCCCATGCAGGTGGTCGCGCTCCTGTCCGAACCGGGAGACGGATTCCAGGGCGGCGAGTTCGTGATGACGGAGCAGCGCCCGCGCATGCAATCGCGTCCGCTGGTGGCGCCGCTAGCTTGCGGCGATGTCGCCATCATCGCCACGGGGGAACGCCCCTTTCACGGTTCCAAGGGTTATTACCGCGTCAACCTCAAGCATGCCGTCAGCCGCGTGCGCAAAGGAGTCCGCATCGGCCTTGAACTGTTTTTCCACGATGCGCCCTGATGCCAGCCCAAGCCATGCCCACATCGACCATGCTGCACGACCTGCCTGAAACCCGGATTGCGGATGCGGACTGGCAGGCTGTCGAAGACGATCTCGGCCGCGATGGCTACGCCGTACTGCCGGGGCTGCTGACGCAGGCCCAGTGCGAGAAGCTTGCGGCCGGCTACGGCGAGCAAGCGCGCTTTCGCAGCCGCATCGTGATGGAACGCCATGCGTTCGGCCGCGGCGAGTACAAGTACTTCAGCTATCCGCTGCCCGATATCGTCGCGGGCTTGCGGCAGTCGCTCTACCCGCGTCTGGCCCCCATCGCCAACCGCTGGCATGCCGCCATGCGCCTCGAAGCGCGCTTTCCGGCGACGCATGACGAATTCCGGGAGATCTGCCACGCCGCCGGACAGCGCCGGCCCACGCCGCTGCTGCTGCGCTACCAGGCGGGCGACTACTGCTGCCTGCACCAGGACCTGTACGGCGACCACGTCTTTCCGTTCCAGGCCATCTTCCTGCTCAACGAGCCGGGACGCGATTTCGAAGGCGGCGAGCTGCTGCTGGCCGAGAGCAATCCCAAGCAGCCCGGCCGGGCCGACGTGGTGCCCTTGCGGCAAGGCGATGCCGTGGTGCTTGCCGTCAACCACAGGCCTGTGCGGTCGGCGCGCGGCTATTACCGCGCGAATCTGCGGCACGGAGTCAGCCGGCTGCGCAAGGGCGAGCGGCACAGGCTGGGCATCATCTTCCACGATGCCAGGTAGGCTGCGCGATCGTCAGGCCGCGCGCGCAGCCTCGATGGCGGCATCCCAGACGGAAGGCGAGCCGATCTGCCGCCGCAACTGCTCGGTGAAGGCGCGGATGCGCGCGTTGGCGCGCGGCATGGCGCGCAGCAGGTAGATGCCGCTTTCGGGTGGCGGGCTGGCGTCCTGCAACGTCAGTTGCACCAGCCGGCCCGCGCCCAGGTCCACGCCCGCGGACCAGTTGGGCATGAGCGCGATGCCCAGCCCTTCCAGCGCCGCGAACCGGCGCGCGTCGCAGTCGTCGCATTCCAGGACGAACCTGGCGTCCCGCGCCCATTGGCCATCCCCCAGCTCGCGCCAGCCGCGCACGCTGGTGCTATGGCGCCGGTCGATGAGGCGATGGCGCGACAGGTCCGCCAGCGTGCGCGGCACGCCGTGGCGTTCCAGGTATGAGGGCGCGGCGCAGATCAGATAACGGTGGCTGCCGATGCGCTGCCCGATCAGGCTGCTGTCGGGCTGCTGCCCCACCCGCACCACCACGTCCATGCGTTCGACCACCGGATCCACCACGCGCTCGGTCAGTTCCAGCTCCACCTGCAATTGCGGATGGCGCTCACCCAGCTGCTGCAGCATGGGCACCACGTAGCGCCGCGCGAACGCCGGCAGGCAGCTGACCCGCAACAAGCCCTGCACGGTCTGCTCCAGCGAAATGACTTCGGAGCGCGCCTCGGTCATGTCGTGCAGGATCTTCACGGCGCGCTCGTACAGCACCTCGCCGGCCTCGGTGGGCATCAGCGCGCGGGTCGAGCGCACGAACAGCGGCACCTTGAGCTCGGATTCCAGCGCGCCGATCTGCCGCGCCACGGACGAGGCCACCATGCCGCGGCGGCGGGCCACCTCGGAAAAGCTCTGGGCGCGGGCGACGTCGACAAAGATGGACAGGCTCTCGGCGAATTTGACGGTTTTCATTTGTGCGTGCAGCGCAAAAGGCTTTGGCGTGGGACGCCAGCTTTCCTGGGAGGTTTGGCAATTACGATAGCGTGCATGGCCGCATTTTGGCAATTTTGACAAAGATAAACGGCCGACTACAACGACGACAAGCCCTGGAGACACGCATGCCCCCGACTACCGCCCCCCGCCGTTCGCACCGCGCCCTGCTGGCCAGCGCCGCCCTTGCCGCAGGCGCCTGGGCCGCCGCCCTGCCCGCGCTGGCGGATTCCTATCCGAGCAAGCCGGTGACGGTGGTGGTCCCCTTCGCCGCAGGCGGTACCGTGGACCGGGTGGCGCGCCAGGTGCAGCAGGCGCTGCAGGACAAACTGGGCCAGACGGTGGTCATCGACAACCGCGGCGGCGCCGGTGGCACCATAGGCACGGCGCTGGTGGCCAAGTCCGCGCCTGACGGCTATACGGTGGAAATGGTGTTCGATTCCTACGCCACCGAGCAGCACATCTACCCCAAACTATCCTACGACACGGCGCGCGACCTGACCGGCGTGTCTTACATGGTGCGCTCGCCCATGGTGCTGGCCGTGACGGGCAATGGCCCCTACCAGACGCTCGCCGACTATGTCGCGGCCGGCAAGAAGGGCAGCGTGTCCTACGCCTCGGTCGGCGCGGGCAGCTCCAACCATCTGGCGGCCGAAATGTTCCACCAGGCTGCCGGCACCAGCGGCATCCATACGCCCTACCGTGGCGGCGGCCCGGCCGTGTCGGACCTGATGGGCGGACATGTGGAATCCATCATCGCCAGCCTGCCGCTGGTGCTGCCCCACATCCAGAGCGGCAAGCTGCGCGCGCTGGCCGTGACCGCACCCAAGCGCGTCGCGGCCCTGCCGGACGTGCCCGCCATCGCCGAAAGCTATCCGGGCTTCGAGATCTATTCCTGGGTGGGCATGGTGGCGCCCGCGCAGACGCCGGCGGCGACGCTGGACAAGCTGGCCGACGCCACCATCGCCGCGCTGCGCGATCCGGCCGTGGCAGGACGCATCACCGAATCGGGATTCGAAGTGGTGGCCGGCGGCCGCGACGACATGAACCGGCTGGTGCAGGCCGAGTCCCAGCGCTGGGGCGAGCTCATCAAGCGCCGCGGAATCGTTGCACAATGACCGACATGCAGACGGAGAACGCCATGCACTCCTTCATCTACGCCAGCCGCGCCCAGCGCGTGGTCTTCGGACCGGGCAGCCTGGGCGGCCTGGCGGCCGAACTTGATGCGCTGGGACTGCGGCGCGCGCTGGTACTCTGCACGCCGCCGCAACGCGCGCAGGCCGAACGGGTCGCGGCGCTGCTGGGCGAGGCGCGGGTGGCCGGCATCTTCGACCAGGCCGTGATGCACGTGCCGATCGAAATCGCGCGCCAGGCGCGGGAGGCGGCGCGCAAGCTGGGCGCCGATTGCGCGGTAGCGGTGGGCGGCGGCTCCACCATCGGCCTGGGCAAGGCCATCGCGCTGGATTCCGGGCTGCCGGTCATTGCCGTCCCCACGACCTATGCGGGCTCGGAGATGACGCCGATCTACGGCCTCACCGAGAGCGGCCTGAAGAAGACCGGCAAGGATGACCGGGTGCTGCCGCGCAGCGTGGTGTACGACCCCGAGCTCAGCCTGTCGCTGCCGGTATCGATGAGCGTGACCAGCGGCATCAATGCCATCGCCCATGCGGCAGAGGGCCTCTACGCGCAAGACGGCAATCCGATCATGGACCTGATGGCGCAGGAAGGCGTACGCGCGCTGGCGCAGGCGCTGCCCGCCATCCACGCAGGCTCCCAAGGCGCGGAACTGCTGCAGGCGCGCAGCGACGCGCTCTACGGCGCCTGGCTGTGCGGCACGGTGCTGGGCAGCGTGGGCATGGCGCTGCATCACAAGCTCTGCCATACGCTGGGCGGCAGCTTCAACCTGCCGCACGCGGAAGTCCACACCGTGGTGCTGCCGCAAGCCCTGGCCTACAACGCCGCGGCCGCGCCCCGGGCCATGGAGCGCATCGCGGCGGCGCTGGGCGCGCCGGCTGCCGCGGCGGGCATATTCGATCTGGCCAGCACGCTGGGCGCGCCCACGGCATTGCGCGACATCGGCATGCGCCAGGAAGACCTGGACCGCGCCTGCGACATCGCCATGCAGACGCCCTACCCCAATCCGCGCCCGCTGGAACGCGAGGCCTTGCGGGCGCTGCTGCAAAACGCCTACGAAGGAAAACGGCCGTGATGGGTCAAGCGCGGCGGCCTATGACAGCCTCTTTTCGGCGCTGACGCCGCGCTGCGCCCATCCCGCTCACCGTTGTCCGAAGCGCGTCTCGCCAAACAGCGCCTTCTGCTCACGCGGCTGCGAGCGCCAGTACTGGCGCGGCGCGCTGACCTGGCCGCCCAGTTGCGCGGCGGCGTGCCAGGGCCAGCGCGGGTCGTACAGCATGCCGCGCGCCAGCGCGACCATGTCGGCCTGGCCGCCCTGGAGAATGTCTTCGGCCTGCTGCGCCTCGGTGATCAGGCCTACCGTGATGGTCGGCATGCCCACCTTGCGCTTGATTTCGTCTGCGAACGGCACCTGGTAATTCGGACCCACGGGTATCTTCTGCTGGGACGAGACGCCGCCGCTGGAGACGTCGATGAATTCACAGCCGCGCTCCTTCAGGGCTTGCGCCAGGACCAGCGTCTGTTCCAGGTCCCAGCCGCCTTCGACCCAGTCGGTGGCCGACACGCGCACACCCAGCGTCACCGACGGCGGAATGGCCTCGCGCAGCGCCTGGAAGACTTCCAGCGGAAAGCGCATGCGGTTCTCGAGCGAACCGCCGTAGGCGTCGTCGCGCCGGTTGGACAGCGGCGAAAGGAACTGGTGCAGCAGATAGCCGTGCGCGGCGTGCAGCTCGATCGCGTCGAAGCCCAGCCGCACGGCGCGCCGGGCGCTGGCCACGAAGGCGTCGCGCACGCGCGCCAGGCCCGCCGCGTCCAGCGCGTGGGGCGGCGGTTCCGACGCGTTGTGCGGCACGGCCGAAGGCGCCCAGCCTTGCCAGCCGCCGGACTCGGGCGGCACCAGTTGGCCGCCGTTCCAGGGCGCTTCGCTGGACGCCTTGCGGCCCGCGTGGCCCAGCTGTATGCCCAGCTTGATGGGCGCGTAGCGGCGGATGGCGGCGACGACGCGGCCGATGGCCGCCTCGGTTTCGTCGGACCACAGGCCCAGGTCTCCCGGGGTGATGCGGCCGTCTGGCTCCACGGCGGTGGCCTCCACGAACAGCAGCGCGGCGCCGGACAAGGCCAGGTGCCCCAGGTGGATCATGTGCCAGTCGGTCGCCAGGCCGTCTTCAGCCGAGTACTCGCACATGGGCGCAATGACGATGCGATTGGCCAGTTCCAGCTGGCCGATGGACGTGGGACTGAAAAGCAGGGACATGCTGGAGCCTCCGGGGCGTGGGATGCGACAGCATAGCGCCCCGGCCCGTCCGGGAACCTGAATACCGCAGCCCCGGGCGGGGTCAAGGCGCGTCCGCAAGCGATGCGCTACTGCCCTTCGATCACCGAGTCCAGGAACTGGCGCGTGCGCGGCTCCTTGGGCTGGCTGAACAGCACCGACGATTCGGCGTCCTCGACGATGTTGCCCTGGTCGAAGAACAGGGTCCGGTCCGAGCTGCGTTCGGCGAACTTCATCTGGTGGGTGACGATGATCATCGTCATGCTGCGCCGGGCCGACAGGTCGCGCAGGATCTGCAGGATGCCGCCGACCAGTTCCGGGTCCAGCGCCGACGTTACTTCGTCGAACAGCATGATGTGGGGGCACATGGCCAGCGCGCGGGCGATGCCCACGCGCTGCTTCTGCCCGCCCGACAACTGCGCCGGATAGACATCCAGCTTGTCGCCCAGGCCGACCATTTCCAGGTACTCCACGGCCTGTTCGCGCGCCTGGGCGCGAGGCATGCCCCGCACATGCAGCGGCGCTTCCATGGCATTGGCCAGCGCCGTCATGTGCGGGAACAGGTTGAAGTGCTGGAACACCATGCCGATCTTGCCGCGCACCTTGCGCAGGTGCTCCGAGTTGGGGCCGACAGAACGGCCCTGCGCGTCGGTCCACATGGGCACGCCGTCGATCTCGATATCGCCGCTGGTGGGCCGGTCCAGCGTCATCAGCACGCGCAGCAGCGTCGACTTGCCCGAACCCGAGGGGCCGATCACGGCCACGGTCTGGCCCGACGGTATCTCCAGGTTGATGCCGCGCAGCACCTCCAGTTCGCCGTACTGCTTGCGCAGGTTCTTGATGCTTATGCTGGCGCTCATCTTTTTCCTCCATATCGTTGCAGGCGGGCCTCCAGGCCGCGCACGCCCCAGGCCGCCGCCAGGCTCAGCGCCAGGAACAGCAAGCCCACCAGGGTCAGGGGCTCGGTGTAGCGGAAGGTGGCAGAGCCGATCATCTTGCTCTGCTGCAGCAGTTCCACCACGGTGATCGCCGACAAGAGCGGCGTGTCCTTGAACATGGCCACCAGGTAATTGCCCAGCGCCGGCACCACCGGCGGAATCGCCTGCGGCAGCACCACGCCCACCGCCGTGCGCCAGCGCGACATGTTCAGCGCGGTGGCGGCCTCCCATTGGCCGCGCGGCACGGCTTCGATGCCGGCGCGGTAGACCTCGGCGCAATAGGTCGCGTAGTGCAGGCCCAACGCGGTGATGCCGGTGGCCAGCGGCGACATCCGCACGCCGGTCAGCGGCAGCACGTAGAACAGGAAGTACATCTGCACCAGCAGGGGCGTGCTGCGCACGAACTCGATCACGAAGGCCGTGGGCAGGGACACGATGCGCAAGCGCGAACGCCGCAGCAGGGCCAGCGCCAGGCCCAGCGTGACGGCCACCAGCATGCCCAGCACCGTGGCCTGGATCGTGATGAGCAGCGCGGAACCCAGCGTGGGCAGGATCTCCAGGGCGAAGGACCAATCGAATACCGGCTTCATCGCACGCGCACCTTGCGTTCCAGCAGACGCACGCCGCCCGTGATCAACAGGGCCACCGCGAAGTACATCAGCAGCATCAAGGTGAAGATCTCGGTGGTGCGCAGGGTCTCGCTGCGCAGCAGCTGGCCGCGGAAGGTCAGGTCGGTGATGGTGATGAGGGACACCAGCGCGGTGTTCTTCAGCAGCTCGATCAGCAGGTTGCCGGCCGGCGGCAGCATGGCCGGCACGGCCTGCGGCACCACGATGCGGCGCATGATCTGGCCGCGCGTCAGGTTCAGCGCGATGCCGGCTTCGCGCTGCCCTGGCGGCACCGCTCGGATCGCGCCGCGCACCACTTCCGCGCCATAGGCGCCGGCGTTCAAGGCCAGCACCACGATGCCCACCAGCATGGCCGGCAACTGCACGCCGAACAGCGGCAGCACGAAGTAGAACCAGAACAGCTGCACCAGGGCCGAGGTGCCGCGAAATACCTCGACGTAGACCGCCGCGATCCAGCGCAGCGGACGCAGGGACGACAGGCGCCCGATGCCCGCGGCCAGCGCCAGCGGAACGGCCAGCACCACGGCGCCGGCCATGATCTCCAGGGTCACCGCCAGCCCCTGCAGCAGCGGCGGCGCCAGTTCGGCGAAATGCTCGGATATCAACCGCATGCGCGCCCCCTTACTGGCCGGCGCACAGCTTGGCGGCCGTGACCCCCTTGGGCAGTTCCTGCGCGGTGAAGCCGAAAGGCGTCACGAGTTTCTGGTGTTCTTCGGTGCCGATGAACTTGGCCAGTTCGGCGTTGAAGGCGTCGGCAAACGCCTTGTCGTCGCTGCGGAACGCGTAGGCGCCGTAGCCGCGCACGTCCTTGCCGTCGATGACCGGGTCCTTGAACGGATCGGCCTTCTCCAGGCCGCTGGCCGCGCTGGCCTTGCCCATCAGGTCGTTGACCGTGAGCGCCGTGGCCGCATAGGCGTCGGCGCGCCCCGCCTGCACGCCGGACAGCGCGCTGACCGCGTCCGGGAACACCACCACCTGGGCGGGCGGCACCTTGATCTTGGAGGCGTATTCCGCTTCGATCGCGCCCACCACCACGCCCAGCTTGGCGTCGGGATTCTTCATCACGTCTTCGTAGCTGTGCAGGTTCTTGGGATTGCCCTGCTTGACCAGGAAGGACTGGCCCACGCCATAAGTGGGGTCCGAGAACGCCACCTGCTGGCAACGTTCGGGCGTGACGTACATGCCCGCGGCGATGATGTCGAAACGCTTGGCCTGCAGGCCCGGAATGAGCGAGCCGAACTCGGTCAGCACGCCCTCCACTTCGTTGATGCCCATGCGCTTGAGCACTACCCGCGCGATCTCCACCGATTCGCCGGTGACCTTGCCCTCCTTGCTGTCCATGAACGCGAACGGCGCTTCGTTGGCGTAGCCGATGCGTATCTTGCCGGCGGCCTTGGCGGCGTCCAGGGTGGACGCGGCGGCGGGCGCGCTCGCCGCCGGCGCAGCCTTGTCGGATCCCGAGTCGGAACATGCCGCCAGTACTCCCAGGCTCAAGGCGGCCAGCATGCGTCTGGATCGGATAAGGCTCATGGCAGTTTCTCCCGTATTTATTTCGAGGTATATGGATTCACTAAAAATGATACGCTATTAAATGATTTCTACACGAATGATGTGTCCGAAAAAAAGCAGGCCGCAGCCTGCTTTTTGCGCCATCTCCCTATGGGAGGTCAGGACAAGTTACGAATGGCAGAGATATATGTCCCTACTTATTCCGCGTAGGAAAAACGGCCGTTCCTGACGATGCCCATGACGCGGGCGCGCTCGTCGAAGCCCTGGTGATTGTCCTTGGTGATGTTGAGCACGCCATTGGGCACGATCAGGTCGCGCGTGTTTTCCAGCGCGTCGCGCAAGGCCGCGCGGAACTCAGGGGTGCCGGGCTTGGCGCCGGATTTCAGCGCGCGCGCCACCGCCGAGTCCAGCAGCATCCAGGCGCCATAGGCGTCGCCCGCGAACTGGGTCAGCGTGTTGGCGCCGTAGCGCGCTTCGTACTTGTCGGCGAAGGCCACCGCCACCTTCTTGACCGGGTTGTCGTCGGGCAGTTCGCGCGCCACCACGCCGGGGCCGGTGGGGAACAAGGTGCCCTCCACATCCGCGCCGCCGACCTGCAGGAATTCCAGCGTGCCGATGCCGTGCGTCTGGTAGATGGCGCCGGTGTAGCCGCGTTCCAGCAGCGTCTTCTGCGGCAGGGCCGACGGCGTGCCGGCGCCGGCGATCAGCACGGCATCCGGCTTGGCGGCGATGACCTTCAGCACCTGGCCGACCACGGAGGCGTCGGTGCGCTGGAAGCGTTCCTGCGCCACGATCTTCAGGTCGGTCCCGGCAGCCGCCGTGAACTCCTTCCACCAGCTGTCGCCGTAGGAATCCGCGAAGCCGATGAAGGCCACGTTCTTCAGGCCCTTCTTCTTCATGTCCGCCACCAGGGCGGTAGCCATCAGCGAATCGTTCTGCGGCATCTTGAAGGCCCAGGCGCGTTTCGGATCCGACAGCGGTTCGACGATGACGCTGGAGGCGGCCAGCGCGATCATGGGCGTGCCGGTTTCGGCCAACACGTCCAGGCCAGCCAGCGCGGCGGCCGTGGTGTTGGGGCCGACGATGGCGTCGACCTTGTCTTCCGAGGTCAGCTTGCGCATGTTCTTCACCGCGCGGCTGACGTCGGTGCCGTCGTCCAACACCACGTAGCGGGCCGGCTCGCCGCCCAGCGTGGCCGGCCACAAGCGGATCGCGTTATTGGTCTGGATGCCGATGGCGGCGGCCGGACCGGTGGTGGACACGTCCACGCCGATGACGATTTCAGCCTGGGCGGACAAGGCGGGGACGGCCAGCGCGATGGCGCAGGCGTAGCGGACGAGCTTGTAAGACATGACAGCAGTTCTCGGCGAGGTTTGAGCAGATGCCTGTATTTTGCCTGATGGGTGAGCGCCGCCTTGCGACCCGGATCAATAAAGCGGGCCTGCGGTTACATCGGCTTGCCGTTGCGCGCAGACGCTTTCCGCGCCGGACGCATGCGTCCGCCGTATCATCGTCCATGCCATCTCAGGCAAAGCGCCCCGCCCCAGCCGGCGGCCCGCGCCCTCCCACACCGGCCGCGCACGCGACGGGCGCGGCCCTTCTACAGGAGTCACGCATGAAGAAAACCGCAAGCGCCCACTGGTCGGGCGATCTGAAGACCGGCAAGGGCACGATCTCCACGCAAAGCGGCGCGCTCAAGGAACAAGCCTACGGCTTTAACACCCGTTTCGGCGACACCCCGGGCACCAATCCCGAGGAACTGCTGGGCGCGGCGCATGCCGGCTGCTTCACCATGGCCCTGTCCAACATCCTGTCCGAAGCAGGCATGGTGGCGCAAAGCCTGGACACCAAGGCCGAGGTCACGCTGGACAAGGTGGACGGCGGCTTTGCCATCACCGCCGTGCACCTGACCGTGGAAGCCGTCATCCCCGGCGCCAGCGCCCAGGCCTTCGAGGACGCGGCCCGCAAGGCGGAAAAAGGATGCCCCGTGTCCAAGGTGCTGAACGCCAAGATCTCCATGGACGCCAAGCTCAAGTCCTGATCCCCTCCCGACCCGTGGCCCGTTCACCAAGGGCGGCGCCACGGGATCCATTGGGCCGCCCTATCCCCTGCTTGCCCAAAATCAATTTGACGACCGCTTTCCCCAAGAGGATGATGAGAATCATTCTCAGGAGTGAGCATGGGCCAATTCATCTACGCGATTTCCGGCGGCAGGACCGCGCTGGCACAGGACGTCCAGGTATCGGCGGGCCTGCGCCGCATCGCCGGCCCCGGCATCCTGGTGGCCGTGGGCTATATCGATCCGGGCAACTGGGCCACCGACATCGCGGGCGGCAGCGGCTTCGGCTACGGGTTGCTGCTGGTCGTCGTCAGCTCGGCCCTGCTGGCGCTGGGCTTCCAGATCCTGGTGTCGCGCCTGGCGCTGGCCACCGGACAGGACCTGGCCACGCTGACGGCCCGCCACCTGTCGCCGCGGGTGGCCAAGGCCGCCTGGCTGGCCGGCGAGGCGGCGATCCTGGCGACCGCCCTGGCAGAACTCATCGGCGGCGCGATCGCGCTGCGCCTGCTCTTCGGGCTGCCGCTGATCGCGGGCGTCGCGGTGACCGGCGTCGGTACTTTCGCCGTGCTGGCGCTGACACGCGGCAACGCCGACAAGCATGAGCGCTTCATCGCGCTGCTGCTGTCGGTGGTGGCGATGTCCTTCGTGTTCCTGCTGTTCAAGGCCAACCCGGCCTGGACGGAGGTGGCGCACGGGATCACGCAGACCGGCCGCGCGCTGCGCGACCCGCAGGGCTTCCTGATCGCGCTGGGGATCCTGGGCGCGACCCTGATGCCGCATAACCTGTACCTGCATTCCGGCTCGCTCGCGCAACGGGCGCAGCAATTGCCGCCGGCCGCCCGCGACCTGGCCATGCGCGTGGCGCGCAACGACACCGTCGTGTCGCTGGGCCTGGCCATGCTGATCAACGCCGCCATCATGATCGTCGCCGCCGCCTCGCTGTCGGGCTCGGGCATCATCGTTTCCAGCCTGGACGACGCGCATGCCGTGATCGCCCAGACCCTGGGCATCGGCGCGGCCATCGTGTTCGCCGTGGCGCTGTATGCCGCGGGACAAAGCTCCACCATTACCGGCGTGCTGGCCGGACGCATCCTGTCCCGCGGCTTCCAGGTGCGTAGCGGCTGGTCGGACCGCCGCCGCGCCCTGGCGACGCGGCTGGTGGCGGGCGCGGCCGCCGTTGGCCTGCTGGCGTTCACCGGCGGCCAGGATCCGGACGGCCTGCTGGTGCTGAGCCAGGTCATTCTGAGCCTGGCCCTGCCCTTCGCGCTGGGGCCGCTGGTGCTGCTGGCCTGCCGCAAAAGCCTGATGGGCAGGTACGTGCTGCGCGGCGCCTGGGCCTGGGCGGCGGTTGCGGCCACGCTCGGCATCCTGCTGCTGGATGGCTATCTGGTGGCTGACATGCTGGTCTGATCCCCAGGGATAGCCAAGCATAAAAAAACGCCAGCAATGCTGGCGTTTTTCTCGTACCCGCTATCGGGCTCAGTGGTAGGCGGAGACCACGGGGTGCTGGCGACGGCCGGCGTCCATGTCGTGCAACACCTCGCCGACGGCGCCGCCGAAGGCGGCCAGGCGCACTTTCAGGCGCAGCCAGCGCGAACCGGAAGCGTGGCCGGACAGGCTTTCCGCGATGATCGCGTCATGGATCAGGGTACGTTCCAGCTCATCCGACATGCGGGCATTCTTCAGCGCGGTATCGCTCATGGTTCTCTCCTTGAGAAAGCGATGTGGAACAACACGAGTCCATCTTAGACCTGTGCTTGCTGCGCCGCAATAAATTTCTTAAGCATTTTTTTGTGCGTTGCGCAATGGGGACAAACACCAAAAATGGTGCACATGTGCACTGCTGCCCGCACCTTTCTTGTGCCGCCCTTTCCCGGGCGCCTGATCAGCGCTGCGCAAGATGCGCCTGGATCAGCATGTCCGCCATCTGCGCGACCCGGCCGGCCGGCCCGCCTTCGCCAAATAGCTGGCTGGAAACAAAGGCCCCCTCGAACAACAGCAACAGGCCATCGCCCAGCGCGTCGGGATCGGCCGCCCCCATTTCCGCCGCCATGGCGGCCAGGCGCCGCCGCAGTTCGGCCTTGTGTTCCACCGCCACGGCGCGGGCGGGATGGCCGGCTTCGGGGTATTCCACCGCCGCGTTCGTCAGGCCGCAGCCGCGGTAGCCGTTCTGCACCGCGCGCACGCCCAGACCGGTCAGGTAGGCCAGGATCTGGGCCCGCGGGTCGCCCGGATGCGCCGCGCAGGCCGCGTCGAAGCGCGCCCAGAACTCCGCGTCGTAGTCGCGCAGATAGGCCGCCGCCAGCTCGTCCTTGGACGAAAAGCTGCGGTACAGGCTGGGTTTGGTCACGCCCGCCTCGTTGACGATGGCGTCCACGCCCACTGCCCGTATCCCGTCCCGGTAGAACATTTCCCGCGCAGTCTTGCGGATGCGCTCGGCCGCCAGCGGCGGCTTGGATGCGGGCCGGTCGGCGGCAGAGGTTTTGCTGGCCATGAATGGGCTCCTTTTCCGGTTGGCGGATACGGCGAAAAACTGCTTGACTATGTTACTGACCGGTACGTACTATTCGCAAACTCCATTACGTACCGGTCAGTAACATGAGTATAGCCCACCCTCCCGTCCCTTTCCGGCGCGCCGGCCAGAAGTACGCTTTCGTCGTCGTCGCGGTCATTTTCCTGTCCTTGCTGGTTTCAGCCGGCCTGCGTTCCTCTCCCAGCGTGTTGCTGGTGCCTCTGGAGGAGACCTTCGGCTGGAGCCGCAGCACCATCTCGCTGGCCGCCGCGGTCGGCATCTTCCTGTATGGCATGGTCGGGCCGTTCGCGGCCGCCGCGATGGAGCGTTTCGGCTTGCGGCGCGTGCTGATCGGCGCGCTGATGCTGATGGCCGCATCCAGCGCGGCCAGCGCCTTCATGACCCAGTCCTGGCATCTGCTGCTGACCTGGGGCGTGTTCTCGGGCCTGGGGTCCGGCGCGGTCGCCGTGGTGCTGGGCGCCACCGTCGTCAACCGCTGGTTCACCAAGCACCGCGGCGTAATGATGGGCCTGCTGACCGCCAGTTCCGCCACCGGCACGCTGGTGTTCCTGCCGGTGCTGGCGGCGCTAGCCTCGTCGGGCGACTGGACGCGCGTGGTGTGGACGGTCGCGGCCGCGGCGGCGGCGCTGGTGCCGCTGGCCTGGTGGCTGGTGCCGGACCGCCCGTCCAGCGTCGGGCTGGTCCCCTTCGGCAGCGATCCGCATGCGCCGCCCGCGCCTGCCGCGCCGCGCACCGGCATGCTGGCGGCCACCTTCGGCGCGCTGGCGCGGGCCTCGCGCACCCGCACCTTCTGGTTCCTGTTCGCGACCTTTTTCGTTTGCGGTTTCACCACCAACGGCCTGGTCGGCACGCACCTGATCGCGCTTTGCGGCGACCACGGCATGCCCGAAGTGCAGGCCGCGGGCCTCTTGGCGTTGATGGGCATCTTCGACCTGATCGGCACCACGGCGTCCGGCTGGCTCACCGACCGCTACGATCCCCGCAAGCTGCTGTTCGTCTACTACGGCCTGCGCGGACTGTCGCTGATCTACCTGCCCTATTCCGACTTCTCGTTCTACAGCCTGTCGATCTTCGCCATCTTCTTTGGGCTGGACTGGATCGCCACGGTGCCGCCCACGCTGCGCCTGACGACCGAAGCCTTCGGCGAGCGCGACGCTTCCATCGTGTTCGGCTGGATCGTCGCCGGCCACCAGCTGGGTGCGGCCAGCGCCGCGTGGATGGCGGGCGCCGTGCGCGAAGCGCAGGGCAGCTACCTGATGGCCTTCGTCATCTCCGGCATGACGGGCCTGATCGCCGCCGTCATCGCACTGATGATAGGCAGGAAGCGCGTGGTGGCGCAGCCAGCCTGAATGCGCCCGCAGTCGGACAGCCGAGCCCTGGGCCCGCGCTGTCCGCGCAGATGACAGAACTCTTCAAGCCTTGGATGCCCCGCCCGCGCGTCCGCGCAAGTTGTAGGTCTTCTTGCTGCCCACATGCTTGCGGATGAGCGACTCCGCAAGCTCGCCGTCGCGCTGCATCAGCGCCTGCACAAAGGCCTCGTGGTCGGCCACCGCCGCCGTCCATTCGTCGATATCGAAATTCGACTTGTAGCGCAGCGCCTGCACCTGCAGGTTCAAGCGATCGTAGGAATGCGTCAGCGCCGGGTTGTGCGCCGCCCGGTTGATGGCGATATGCGTGCCCATGCTGGCCGCGAAATACGCGCGGATGTCGCGCTGTTCATACCCTTGCAGCATCTGCGCGTGCAGTTGCGCGATATGCGCCAGTTCCGCGTCCGTCGCGCGCTCGGCGGCGCTGCGCACCGCCAGCCCCTCCAGCACCGACAGCACGTCGAAGATGTTCTCGACGTCGTCTGTCGACAGCTCGATCACCATCGCGCCGCGCTTGGGCTGCAGGGTCACCAGGCCGTCGGAAGCCAGCATCCGGTAGGCCTCGCGCAGCGGCGTGCGTGAAATCTTGAGCTGATCGCACAGGTCCCGCTCGTTCAGCCAGGTGCCCGGCTTGAAGGTGCCGTCAATGATCAGCTGCCGCAGTTTTTCCGCCACCACGGCCGGCAGCGTCGGGTGATGGATGGCCAAATCGGGGACGGACTGGTCCATAACTTCAGGGTTAGCCATGAGTTGTTGCCACTCGCTAATTCGACTATTTTTGTATCTGGTATACCAAACACCAAAGGCATACCAACCTGACCCCATCATAGAGCAAGCAACACGCGGGCAGGCTGACAACCACCAAAGGAGACCCACATGCACAAGCACGCTCGCGCCTGCGCCGGCGCCCTGGCGCTGACCGCCGGCCTGGCCGCCGCCAGTCCCGCCCTGGCGCAGGACGCATCCAAATGGCCGGAACGGCCGGTACGCCTGATCGTCGGCTTCGTGCCCGGCGGCGGCACCGACGTGTCTGCACGCATCCTGTCCGCCCGCCTTTCGGCGTTGCTGGGCCAGCAGGTCGTGGTCGAGAACAAACCCGGCGCTTCGGGACTGATCGCGGCCGACTTCGTGGCCAAGGCCGATCCGGACGGCTACACCCTGCTGCTCGCCAACATGCAGTCGACCGTCGCCGCGCCCTATGTGGTGCAGTCCAACGTCGACCCGATCAAGGACTTCACGCCGGTGCGCTACATCGGATCGGTACCCAACGTGCTGGTGGTGAATCCGACCAAGCACAGCTACGCCAGCGTGCAGAACCTGGTGGACGACGCTCGCGCCAAACCCAAGCAGCTGACCTACGCGTCTTCCGGCATGGGCAGCCCGCAGCACCTGAGCGCCGCGCGCTTCTCGCAGATCGCGGGCGTCAGCATGGAGCATGTGCCGTACAAGGGCAGCGGCCAGGCCATGACCGATCTGCTGGGCGGCAGCGTGGACATGAACTTCGACACCCTGCCCGGCGCCATCAACCAGATCCAGGCCGGCAAGCTGCGCCCGCTGGCCGTGACCAGCACCGAACGCAGCAAGCGCCTGCCCGACGTGCCGACGCTGGCCGAGTCTGGCATCAAGGGCCTGGACATCGTGCAGTGGTACGCGGTGCTGGCGCCGGCCAAGCTGCCCAAGCCGGTGCTGGACAAGCTCGACCAGGCGCTCAGCCAGACGCTGGCCGATCCCGAGATCAAGGCCAAGCTGGCCGACCAGGGCATGGAACTGGGCGGCGGCCCGGCCACCCCCGCGGCCTTTGCCAGCTATGTGCAGGACGAATGGAGCAAGTACGGCAAGCTCACCGCCAGCCTTGGCCTGACCAAGCAGTAAGCCCGCAGCAACCCGGCGGGGGTGCGCCCCCGCCCACGCAAAGGAACACCATGAGCGCTACCCCCACTTCCGACGCATCCCCCATCCTGTGCCAGCGCGACGGCGACATCGCGACCGTGGTGCTGAACCGCTCTGAAAAGCTCAACGCCTTCACCATAGACAGCTGGCGGCTGCTGGGCGACGCCTTCCTGGAGCTGGACGCCGACGACAGCGTGCGCTGCGTGCTGCTGCGCGGCGCGGGCGAGAAGGCCTTCTCTCCGGGCAACGACATCAGCGAATTCGAGACCGCGCGCAGCAACAAGCGCCAGGCCATCGAATACGGCGCCGTGATGCGCCGGACCATAGAAGCCATCGGCAATTGCCGCCATCCGGTGGTGGCGCAGATACACGGCATCTGCGTGGGCGGCGGACTGGAGATCGCCAGCCTGGCCGATATCCGCATCTGCGGCGAGAGCTCGCGCTTCGGCGTGCCCATCAAGAACCTGGGGCTGGTGATGTCGTACTCGGAACTGGCGCCGCTGGTGCGCCTGGTGGGTCCGACCGCCGCGCTGCAGGTGCTGCTGGAAGGCACCATCTTCGACGCGCAGGAAGCGCTGCGCCTGGGCGTGGTCACGCGCGTGGCGCCCGACAGCCAGGTCGCCTCCGAAGCCCAGGCCGCCGCCCGCCGCATCGCCGACGGCGCGCCGCTGGTGGCGCGCTGGCACAAGAAGTTCATCCGCAACCTGGTGAACGGCAAGGCCTTGACCGACGCCGACCGCGACGAGGCCTTCGACTGTTTCGACACCGAGGATTTCCGCACGGGCTACCAGGCCTTCCTGGCCAAGGCCAAGCCGCAATTCAACGCCCGCTGAACCCCATTGCAAGGAGGACTCATGCATAACGATACCCAGGGCGATACCCCGCGCCCCGCCGGCGCGCTCGCCGGCATGCGCGTGATCGAGCTGTCGCAGATCATGGCCGGCCCGACCTGCGGCATGATGCTGGCCGACATGGGCGCCGACGTCATCAAGGTCGAAAAGATCGACGGCGGCGACGACTCGCGCCAGTACCGCGACCCGCAGATCAACGGCATCTCGGCGCCCTATCTCATGCTCAACCGCAACAAGCGCGCCATCGCGCTGGACTTGAAGCACCCCGAGGGCAAAAAGGTGCTGCTGCGCATGATCCGCGACGCCGACGTGGTGACCGAGAACTTCCGCAAGGGCACCATGGAAAAACTGGGCCTGGGCTACGACCGGCTGCGCCAGGAGAACCCCGGCCTGATCTACTGCGCGGTGTCGGGCTACGGCACCACCGGCCCCTATGCCGACAAGGGCGGCTTCGACCTGGTGGCGCAGGGCTTCTCCGGCCTGATGGCGATCACCGGCGAACCTGGCGGGCCGCCGCTACGCACCGGCAACTCCGTCGCGGACATCAACGCCGGCCTGCTGGCGGCCTTCGGCGTGCTGGCGGCCTATCAGCACAAGCAGCGCACCGGCGAAGGCCAGATCGTCGAAACGTCATTGCTTGAAGCCAGCCTGCAGCAGCTGTACTGGCATGCCGCCATCTACTTCGGCAGCGGCGTGTCGCCCGGCCCCACGGGATCGGCGCACGTGCTGAGCGCGCCCTACCAGGCCTTCCCCACCGCGACCGACTGGATCATCATCGGCGGCGCCAACGAGAAGAACTGGCAGCGCATCGCGCAGGCGCTGGGCAAGCCGGAGTGGGCGGACGATCCGCGCTACGCCCGCAACCGCGACCGCATGAATAACCGCGAAGAGCTGGTGGCGGACATGTCGGCCATCCTGGAGACTCGCAGCGCGCAGGAATGGCTGGACGTTTTCGACGAGGCCGGCGTGCCCGCCGGGCCGGTGCATTCGATCGCGCAGGCGCTGTCGCATCCGCAGACGCTGGCGCGCGGCATGGTGGTGGAACAGGATCACCCGGTGGCCGGCAAGGTGCGCACCGTAGGCATGCCCGTGAAGCTGTCGGCCACGCCCGCGCAGTACCACCGCGCGGCGCCGCGGCTGGGCGAGGACACCATCGCGATTCTGGGAGAGTTCGGCTATGGCCAGCAAGAAATCGACGCCTTGATCGAAGCCGGCGTGGTCACGGCCGTGGACCGGGAACGCGCGCCGGTTTAGAGCATTTTGGGCTGGATTGCTGGCGTTTGGTTTTGTGAGGTGGGGTTCTTGAGTCGCCGGCGTCCGGACTGCGGGATTCCGATGCTCGCCCCGGTGGGGCTGCGCTTCGGATCCCTCCGTCCAGCCACCGGCTTACGGCATCTGCCCATGAACGGGGGCTGAAACCAATGCGTTAGGCGACTGTCAGCCGAGGCGGCCCGGAGCCATCCGAAGCGCAGCCCCATTGGGGCGAGCATCGGAATGGCGCAGGGCTGCCTTGGCGGTTAAAGAACCCTGACATCTGCAAGCTCGAAGCCCTGCCGCTTCGGTTTTGTGAGACGGGGTTCTTGAGTCGCCGGCGTCCGGGCTGCGGGATTCCGATGCTCGCCCCATTGGGGCTGCGCTTCGGATCCCTCCGCCCTGCCACCGGCTCACGGCATCTGCCCGTGAACGGGGCTGAAACCAATGCACTAGGCGACTGTCAGCCGAGGTGGCCCGGAGCCATCCGAAGCGCAGCCCCAATGGGGCGAGCATCGGAATGGCGCAGGGCTGCCTTGGCGGCTAAAGAACCCTGACATCCGCAAACTCAAAGCCCTGCCCCCGGGATCCTGGCCGCGCCCTACTCGGACTCGCCCAGATAGGCCGCACGCACCTTGGGGTCGTGCAGCATGTCGCCGGCGGGACCGGACAGGATGATCTCGCCCGATTCCATCACGTAGCCGCGATGGCTGTTTTCCAGCGCCAGGCGCGCGTTCTGCTCGATCAGCAGGATGGTCACGCCTTCGCTGGCGATGGTGCGCACCACCTCGAAGACCTTCTCCACCATCAGCGGCGCCAGCCCCATCGAGGGCTCGTCCAGCAGCAGCAGCTTGGGGCGCGCGATCATCGCGCGGCCCATCGCCACCATCTGCTGCTCGCCTCCGGACAGCGTGCCGGCCGCCTGCTTGCGGCGCTCGGCCAGGCGCGGGAACAGCGTGAAGACGCGATCGGTGTCCTGGCGGATCTGGGCCGCATCGCGACGGATGTAGGCCCCCATCGCCAGGTTTTCCTCGATGGTGAGCTGGCCGAAGATGCCGCGCCCTTCCGGCACCATGACCAGGCCGCGGCGCACCAGCTCATGCGACTTCTGGCCGCCGACGGACTGGCCGCCGTAGACCACTTCGCCGCCCGCCAGCGGCACCAGTCCGCAAATGGCGCGCAGCGTGGTGCTCTTGCCGGCGCCGTTGGCGCCGATCAGGCAGACCAGCTCGCCTTCGTCCACGCGCAGGTCGATGCCGCGCACCGCGCGGATGCCGCCGTATGAAACCTGCAGGCCCCGCAATTCCAGCAGGGGTTGGGATGCTGCTGCCGTCATGCCGGGCGCTCCTGATGAATCTGCGGATCCTGCGCGGCGCCGGCGCCCAGATACGCTTCGATGACCTTGGGATCGCGCTGCACCTGGGCGGGTTTGCCCATGGACAGCACCTTGCCGTATTCAAGCACCAGCACGCGGTCGCACAGGCCCATGACGAGCTTCATGTCGTGCTCGATCAGCAGCACGGTGATGCCGTCGGCGCGGATCTTCTCGACCAGCTTGCGCAGCACCACGGTTTCCGATGCGTTCATGCCGGCCGCCGGTTCGTCCAGCGCCAGCAGCTTGGGATCGGTGGCCAAGGCCCGCGCGATCTCCAGGCGCCGCTGGTCGCCGTAGGGCAACGAACGCGCCACGTCGTTGGCGCGATGGCCGATGCCGACATAGTCCAGCAGCTCTTGCGCCCGCGCTTCGGTGGCGGCCTCTTCGGCCCGCGTGCCGCGCGTGCGCAGCACGGCGCCGAACACGCCCGACTTGGTGCGCATGTGGCGGCCGATCATCACGTTCTCGATCGCGCTCAGGTTGGCGAACAGGCGGATGTTCTGGAAGGTGCGCGCCAGGCCCGCGTAGGCGACTTCATGCGGCTTCTTGCCGGACATGGATTCGCCATTGAAGGTGCAGCTGCCCTCTTCCGGGATGTACAGGCCGGTGAGCACATTGAACAGCGTGGTCTTGCCCGCGCCGTTCGGGCCGATCAGGCCGTAGATCTCGCCCTGCTCGATGTCGAAGCTGACGTCGGACAGGGCCTGCAGGCCGCCGAAGCGCTTGCCCAGTCCCTGGGCTTGCAGCAGTTTGCTCATGCTCCGCCTCCCTGGGTCTTGGTTGCGAGTTCACGCTTGCGCACCGCCGACGGCCACAGGCCGGCCGGACGGAACAGCATCACGCAGACCATGGCCAGGCCGAACAGCAGCATGCGTATGCCCTCGGGGTCCAGCACCACGGCGCCGAACAGCATGTGTTGCACCGGTTCGACCACCGCGCGCAGGAATTCGGGCAGCGCGGCCAGGATCAAGGCGCCCAGGATGACGCCCGGGATATGGCCCATGCCGCCCAGCACCACCATGCACAGGATGGAGATGGATTCCATCAGCGAGAAGCTCTCGGGGCTGACGAAGCCCTGCATCGAAGCGAACAAGGCGCCCGCCACGCCGCCGAAGGACGCGCCCATCGCGAACGCCAGCAGCTTGATGTTGCGCGTGTTGATGCCCATGGCCTTGGCCGCGATCTCGTCTTCGCGGATCGCTTCCCAGGCGCGGCCGATGCGCGAATTCTGCAGCCGCACGCAGACCACCACGATGATCAGCGTCAGCGCCAGCAGCAGGTAGTAGTACTTCTCCGGTCCGGTCACGCGGATGCCTAGCAGGCTTTCCGTGCGGCCGAAGGCGAACTCGCCCACCTTGAACGTGTCGATGCGGTTGATGCCCTGCGGTCCGTTGGTGATGTTGACCGGCGCATTCAGGTTGTTCAGGAAGATGCGGATGATCTCGCCGAAGCCCAATGTCACGATGGCCAGGTAATCGCCTCGAAGCTTGAGCGTGGGCGCGCCCAGCAGCACGCCGAACAGGCAAGCCACCGCCAGCGCGATCGGCAGGATCGCCCAGAACGGCAGATGCAGGCCGAAATGCGGCGAAGCCAGCAGCGCCCAGGTGTAGGCGCCCACCGCGTAGAACGCGATATAGCCCAGGTCCAGCAGGCCCGCGAAGCCCACCACGATGTTCAGGCCCAGCGACAGCATCACGTACAGCAGGGCGAAGTTCAGGATGCGCACCCAGCTTTGGCCGGCCATGCCGATCACGAAGGGCAGCACCGCCAGCACCACGCCGATCAGCGCGATGCCGATCAGGTTGCGGGTCGAAAACCCGCTGCTTTTCAGGGTTGCGTTCATGCCCGGTCTCCCACGCGTTCGCCCAGCAGGCCGGACGGACGGAAGATCAGCACCAGCACCAGCACGAAGAACGCGAACACGTCCTGATAATGGCTGCCGAGGAAGCCCCCGGTCAGGTCGCCGATGTACCCGGCGCCCAACGACTCGATGATGCCCAGCAACAGGCCGCCCGCCATGGCGCCGACCAGGTTGCCGATACCGCCCAGCACCGCGGCCGTGAAGGCCTTCAGGCCCAGCATGAAGCCCATGGTGTACTGCGACACGCCGTAATAGGTGGCGACCATCATGCCGGCCACCGCGGCCAGCGCCGAGCCGATCAGGAAGGCCGCCGAAATCACGGTGTTGATGTTCACGCCCATCAGCCCGGCCACTTCGCGATTCTGCGCGGTGGCGCGCATCGCCGTGCCCAGGCGGGTCTTGTGCACCACGGCCAGCAGCCCGCCCATGATCAGCGCCGCGATCACCACGATGGCGATCTGCAGCGAGCTGATGCGCGCGCCGGCAATCTCGAACACCTGCGGCGACAGCACCTGCGGGAAGTTCAGGTAGTTGCGGCCCCAGCCCATCATGGCCACGTTCTGCAGGATGATGGACACGCCGATGGCGGTGATCAGCGCTGCCAGGCGCGGCGCGCGGCGCAGCGGCCGGTAGGCCACGCGCTCGGCGGTCCAGCCCACGGCCATGCACAGCGGCACGGACACCAGCAGGCCGACGCCCAGCACCACGAAGGCGGACGTGGAAGGATCGCCGCCCACCAGCGAGATGGCGATGGTGGTCGCCGCCATCGCGCCTATCATGACGACGTCGCCATGGGCGAAGTTGATCAGCCCGATGATGCCGTACACCATGGTGTAGCCCAGGGCGACCAGGGCGTACACGCTGCCTAGTGTGGTGTCTCAAAAGTAATCATCAAATAATGGTACTCGCTGCCCGCGCCACAGATGCCAAGATGGTGTCCGCACTTTTATGCCACACGAACGGCTTGGGATCCTCGTTGTGACGATCAATGTATTCCCGTATGGATTGCTCCAGCTGAGCAACGCTGGTGTGGGCGCTGCGCTTGATCCACTGCTCGCTGATCTGGCTAAAGAAACGCTCGACCAGATTGAGCCAGGACGCTGAGGTGGGCGTGAAGTGAACGTGGTAGCGAGGATGGGCTGCTAGCCAGGCCCGCACTGCCTGCGTCTTGTGCGTGCCGTAGTTGTCCATGATCAGGTGGATGTCTTGTTCGCCAGGCACCGCTGCATCGATGGCTTTGAGGAACTGCAGGAATTCCACACTGCGGTGACGGCGCTTGAGCTGTCCTATGACTTTGCCAGTGGCCACATCCAGCGCTGCAAACAGCGACGTTGTGCCATGGCGCTTGTAATCGTGCGTGCGCGTGCTGGGTTTGCCAAACGTCAGTGGTAACCCTGGTTGGGTGCGATCCAGAGCCTGGATCTGGCTCTTCTCGTCCACGCACAGCACCAAGGCGCGATCGGGTGGTGCCATATACAGCCCCACCACATCCCGTACCTTGTCCACGAAATGGGGATCCGTCGATAGCTTGAAGGTTTCTTGCAGGTGCGGCTTCAGCCCAAAGGCATGCCAGATGCGCTGCACCGTCGCGGGCGATACGCCAGCGTGCCGACTCATCTGGCGCACGCTCCAGTGCGTGGCGTTGTCAGGCTTGCTCTGGCGAACCTTGTCCACAATGAGCTGAACCTGCTCGTCGCCCACACTGCGCGGGCGGCCAGCGCGCGGGGCATCGGTCAAACCCGCCAGACGATACGCCCGGTAGCGCCGCCGCCACTTGGAGACAGTTTGCACCGTCGTGCCCAAGCGTTGGGCAATCATGGTGCCCGACTCCCCATCTGCGCAGCCCAGCACGATTCGCATGCGCAGCTTCTCGTCCTCGGGCGCTTTGCGTACGCGCAGTCGCGCATGCAGCTCTGCGCGCTCGGCATCGGTGATCTGCAGCTTCGTGGCGGGGCGTCCAGGGTGGGCCATCAGCGTAGTCTCCTATAAGGAAGCTGATTCGACCAACACCGGTCAAAATAGTTCTATCTATTTTTGAGACACCACACTAGCGTGACGCCGTTAATCAGTTGTTGAATGAAGATATCCATAGGGGCCGCTGAATAAGCCTGGAAAAATCGCGCGTATCTTGCGGTGACGGCCCTAGGCCTGCCACGGCGCCGCGCGTGGCGCGCGCCTGACGGCGCGCACGCTGCAATACGGGCGGGACGCGGCGCGCAGCCGCCTTCCCGCCCCGGTCCAGCCGCCTTAGTTGGCCTGGCTGACCATCGTCTCAACCATCTCCCACTTGCCGTTCTTGACTTCGTAGATGGTGACCGAGATTTCCTTCAGGTCGCCCTTGGCGTCGTAGGAAATGTGCTCGCTGGTGGCGCCCTTGCGGTTCAGCTTGGCCAGCGCCGGCAGGTACTTCTCGGGCTTGGCGGAGCCGGCCTGCTCGATGGCGGTGATCATGTTCCAGGCGCCGTCATAGGCGTAGGGAGCATAGACGCCGGGGGCCTTCTTGAAGCGGGCCTGATAGCGCTGCTCGAAGTCCTTGCCGGCGGCCATCTTGTCCAGCGGCACGCCGGCCAGCGAGGCGTAGGTGCCGTCGGCGGCGTCGCCGGCCAGCTTGATGAAGGTGTCGCTGCGGGTCATTTCGCCCGAAACCAGCGGCGCCTTCAGGCCCAGGGTGGCCAGCTGGCGCTTCATCGGACCGGATTGCGCGTCCAGGCCGCCGTAGAAGATGGCGTCGGGCGCCGAGCCCTTGATGTTGGTCAGGATGGCGGTGAAGTCGTTGGCCTTGTCGGTGGTGTACTCGCGGCGCACGACCTGGCCGCCTGCGGCCTTGACCGCCTTCTCGACCTCGTCGGCCAGGCCCTGGCCGTAGGCGGTGCGGTCGTCGATGATGGCGACCTTCTTGGCCTTCAGGCTTTCCACCATGAACTTGCCGACCGCGGCGCCCTGCTGGGTGTCGCTGGTCATCATGCGGAAGGTGGTTTCGTAGCCTTGCTTGGTGTACTCCGGCGAGGTCGCCATGGCGATCTGGGGCAGACCGGCTTCATGGTAGACGCGCGAGGCGGGGATGGTGGTGCCCGAGTTGAAGTGGCCCAGGATGCCGACCACGTCCTGGTCGACCAGCTGCTGGGCAACCTGCACGCCCACGCGCGGATCGGCCTGGTCGTCGCGCGACACCAGCACGAACTTGGCGGTTTCGCCGTCGACCTTGATGCCCTTCTTGTTGGCTTCTTCCAGGGCCAGGTTCAGGCCGTTCTGCATGTCCTCGCCATAGTGCGATTGCGGGCCGGTGAGCGGTGCGGCAAAACCGAACTTGACGTCGGCAGCCTGCGCGGAGGCGGCCATGCCGGCGGCGGCGATGCTGGCGGCGAGAAGCTTCAAAGTGGTGCGGAACTTCATGGGTATCCTCCGAGTGTCGGACTTAAGACCTTGTTATACCTGAGCTTTTAGCCAGGCTTTTGGTTTTTCACTACGGCAAGCCCGATGTAGCGGGAGCTTGCGCACGCATATTCTGCAAAATCCGGAAGCCGGGTTGCGACTTCCGGATTTAAGGTGCGACCGGATTTTCGTTCCAGTGCAACCCCGCCCGATATTGGAGATAACCCTTGGATGCCTGAGGGTTGTCCTATATCAGACTCAACCTATGGTCATGAGGCTAGCATTGCCGCCTGCCGCTGCCGTATTGACGCTGACGGAGCGCTCCGCCAGCAGGCGTTCCGGCACGTAGCCGGCGCCCGCCGCGATCGCGTCGGGGGTCAGGCCATGGACCGACAGGATGGCGCCCGGGCGCTGTGCGATGCGCTGGTTCAGCGCCTGCAGCGCGTCGCCATCGCCTTCGAACAGCACCGCCTGATAGTCCGCCTGGTCGACCTCATCGTCGGCCAGGATGCCCGCCTGCTCCTGCTGGCCGGCGTCCAGCGACGCCAGCAGCGCCTGCGCCGCGGGCGTGTCCGCGAACCAGGCATGGTTGCCGGTCAGCTTGGCGACGGACCACTGCGCCCGCGCGCCCGCTTCGGTGGCGGCCACGCAATACACGGCGCCGCGCGGCTCCACCACATAGGTATTGGTCTCGCCGGTCGGCCCAGGCAGCGCAATGCGCTGCGGCAGCGCCGCCGCCGCGTCCAGCGCCGGCGGCAGACCGGCCGGCCGCGTGCCCAGCAGACGGTGCATATAGAGCGGACCGCCGGCCTTGGGGCCGGTGCCGGACAAGCCTTCGCCGCCGAAGGGCTGCACGCCCACCACCGCGCCCACGATATTGCGGTTGACGTAGACATTGCCCGCATGGACCTGGCCGGTCACGTGTGCGATGGTCTCGTCGATGCGGGTGTGCACGCCGAAGGTCAGGCCGTAGCCGGTGCCGTTGATGGCATCCAGCAAGGCGTCGAGCTCATCGCGCTGGTAGCGCACCACGTGCAGCACGGGCCCGAACACTTCGCGCGTCAATTCGCTGACGTGGTCGATTTCGATGATGGTCGGCGGCACGAAGGTGCCGTGGCGGCATTCGCCGTTGAGTTCCACCTGGTCCACGCGATGGCCCGCGGTGCGCATCGTTTCGATGTGCCGCTGGATGCCGTTGCGCGCTTCCGTATCGATCACCGGCCCCACGTCCACCGACAGGCGGTCGGGGTTGCCCACGCTCAGTTCGCGCATCGCGCCGCGCAGCATGGTCAGCACGTGGTCGGCGTTGTCTTCCTGCACGCACAGCACGCGCAGCGCCGAACAGCGCTGCCCCGCCGAATCAAACGCGGAGGTCAGCACGTCGAACACGACCTGTTCGGACAGGGCCGAGGAATCCACCACCATGGCGTTCTGGCCACCCGTTTCGGCGATCAGCGGAATGGTGTGGCCGGCGTCGTCCAGGCGGTCCGCCAGCGTGCGCGCGATGATGCGCGCCACATCGGTGGAGCCGGTGAACATCACGCCGCGCACGCCGGGGCTTGCGACCAGCTGCGCGCCCACGGTTTCGCCGCGGCCCGGCAGCAGCTGCACGGCGCCGGCAGGCACGCCGGCCGCGCGCAGGATGGCCACGGCTTGCGCGGCGATCAGCGGCGTCTGTTCGGCGGGCTTGGCCACCACCGTGTTGCCGGCGGCCAGGGCGGCCGCGACCTGGCCGGTGAAGATGGCCAGCGGGAAGTTCCAGGGGCTGATGCACAGCACCGTGCCCAGCGGCCGGTGCGTGTCGTTGCTGAATTCCGTTTCGGCCTGGTCCGCGTAATAGCGCAGGAAGTCCACGGCCTCGCGCACCTCGGCGATGGCGTTGGGCAATGACTTGCCGGCTTCGCGCACGATCAGGCCCAGCAGGGTCTGCATCTGCTCTTCCAGCAATTGCGCGGCGCGGCGCAGGCACTGGGCGCGTTCGGCCACCGGCGTGGATTGCCAGATGGGAGCGGCATTGGCAGCGGCGCGCAGCGCGATCTCCGCCTCGTCTGCCTGCGCTTCGACCACGTGGCCCACCACGTCGCGCAGATTGGCGGGGTTGCGGACTTCCATGGCGCGCGAGGCATCCCAGGCCCCTTCGCCCTCGCCCAGCATGGGGCCGGCGCGCCACGGCATGGCGGCGCTGGCCAGCAGGGCCGCGGACAGCGAACCCAGCCGATGCTCGTTGCTCAGGTCCAGGCCCGCCGAGTTGGCGCGGGCGCCCTCCTGCGGGTCGCCATAGAGTTCGCGCGGCAGCGGAATCTTCTCGTGCGGCGCGCCCAGCGGCGCGATGCGCGCGGCGGCTTCCACCGGGTCAGCCACCAGTTGCTCGACCGGAATGCTGTCGTCGCCGATCAGGTTCACGAACGAGGTGTTGGCGCCGTTTTCCAGCAGGCGGCGCACCAGGTAGGCCAGCAGCGTTTCATGCGTGCCGACCGGCGCGTAGATGCGGCACGGACGGTTGAGCTTGCCCTGCGACAGCGCGCCCACGACTTCGTCGTACAGCGGCTCGCCCATGCCGTGCAGGCATTGGAACTCGTATTGGCCCGGGTAATAGTTCTGCCCCGCCAATTGGTAGATCGCGGACAGGGTGTAGGCATTGTGCGTGGCGAACTGCGGGAACACCGCTTCCGGCGCGCCCAGCAGCTTGCGGGCGCAGGCCAGGTAGGCCACGTCCGTGTAGACCTTGCGGGTATAGACCGGATAGCCTTCCAGGCCGTCGACCTGGGCGCGCTTGATCTCGCTGTCCCAGTACGCGCCCTTGACCAGGCGCACCATCACGCGATGGCGGCTGCGGCGGGCCAGGTCGATCACGTAGTCGATCACGAAGGGCGCGCGCTTCTGGTAGGCCTGGATGACGAAGCCGATGCCGTTCCAGCCGTCCAGCTCGGGCTCGAAACAGAGCGCCTCCAGCAGGTCCAGCGAGATCTCCAGGCGATCGGCTTCCTCGGCGTCGATGTTCAGGCCGATGTCGTAGCTGCGCGCCAACACGGTCAGTGCCTTCACGCGCGGCAGCAGCTCGGCCATGACGCGTTCGCGCTGGGCGCGCGAATACCGCGGATGCAGCGCCGACAGCTTGATCGAGATGCCCGGGCCTTCATAGATGCCGCGGCCGGCCGCGGCCTTGCCGATGGCATGGATGGCTTGCTCGTACGAGGCGTAATAGCGGTCGGCGTCCTCGGCCGTGGTCGCGGCCTCGCCCAGCATGTCGTAGGAATAGCGAAAGCCGCGGGCTTCCATCTTGCGGTTGTTGGCCAGGGCTTCGGAAATGGTCTGGCCCGACACGAACTGTTCGCCCATCATGCGCATGGCCATGTTCACGCCCTTGCGCACCAAGGGCTCGCCGCCCTTGCCGATCAGCCGGGTCAACGCCTTGGACAGCGACTGTTCGCTGCTCACGGCCACCAGCTTGCCCGTGATCATCAGGCCCCAGGTGGCGGCGTTGACGAACAGGGATTGCGAGCCGCCCATGTGCGACTTCCAGTCGCCGCGAGCCACCTTGTCGCGGATCAGCGCATCGCGCGTGGCGCGGTCGGGAATGCGCAGCAGCGCTTCGGCCAGGCACATCAGCGCCACGCCTTCCTGGCTGGACAGCGAGAACTCCTGGATCAGCCCTTCCACCCCGCCGCCGCTGCGCTTGCCGCGCAGCTTCCGGACCAGATCGGCGGCCATGGCGTGGATCTTTTCCAGATTGGGCATGCGGGCCTGGCCCAGCAGCAGCGGCACGCACTCGGGCTCGGGACGCCGGTAGGCGGCGGTGATGGCCGCGCGCAGCACCGACTGCGGCTGCACGTCCTGGCCGAATTCATAGAACGGCGGCGTGGGCGCGGAATGGCCCTCGCCCGCCTCGTCCTCGCCGCCCGCGTCCATGCCCAGGTGCGACATCTCGGCGGGCAGGTGGCCGCGCTCGATCTTGTCCAGGTAGGAAAGGATCGCCTGCTTGTGCAGCCAGTGCGGCGTGCAGTTGAGCTTTTGCGCGGCGGCCTTCAGCCGGTCGCGGAGCGCGTCGTCGACTTTAACGCCTAGGGTCGTGCTGGCCATAAGAGATTGCTTCCTGTCGCATGGCAAAGGTAGTACCGGGTCCTTGCGGGACCCGGCATGGGTAGGACCGTATGCTAGACAGGTTGCAACTTGCTTTGCACTATGGTTAACCCTAGGTTAACCATTTGAGATCAGGCGGGATTTTTGGCTGGACGATCAATCCTTGAGCGCCGCGCAGCCCAGCATCTGCACCGAGCCCGATCCCGCCGGGGTCTGCCCCCGTATGGCCGAGGCCATGGCGCCGGCCAGGCTGACCACGGCGCGCTGCTGCGCGGCGATCATGGCCGGCACGCCCTCTTCCGTCACCGGTTCCGTCACCACGCTGCGGCAAAGCAGGCCGGAACCCTTCATGTTGACCGGCCGCACGCGCCAGGTCGCATCGAGCTGGGCCATGCGGCCCGGCTCCAGCTCGAACCGCTGCACGTCGGTCTGCACGCGCCAGACCGCGGCGCCCGGCCCGGGCTTGACCAGTTGCACGTCCAGGGCGCCCAGCTCACGCTTCAGCGCGTCCGACAGTGCGCCGCGCAGCTCGTCGCCCAGCGGCGAACTCCAGCGCTCGGAGTACAGCGCCGCCAAGCTGCCCTCGCCGCTGCGCACCATCAGCTGCGGCTGGTCCGCCTGCGTCGAAATGTTGACCGGTTGCACCTCGATCAGGAAGCTGGCGGGCGCCACGCCGGCGGCCGGCGCCTGGGCCGCTGGCGCCTGCAAGGTGTGATAGTGCACGGGCGCAGACGCTCCGCAGCCAGCCAGCGCCGCCGACAAAGCCAGCAAGGACAGGAGCGGACGCAAACGGGGGGCCGCGGATCGCGGCTGCTCGGAACTCGGAGTCGCCTGGCGGGCGCGGGGGAATGGGCGTCTATTCATGGGGTTCAGTTCCTGACAGGACCGGCGCCGGGGATCGGGTCTGGGCCGCGGCCGCGCAACAAGGCCTCGGGGTTGGCTTGCAGGAAGTCGGCCAGGGCGCGCAGCGAACGGGCCGCGCGGCCCAGTTCCTGCATCGCCTTCTCCGTGTTGACCGGCAAGGACGCATCGGAGGCCAGCAGCGCGTTGACCTGCGCCATGGATTCCTTGGCCTGCTTGAGCATGTTCTGCGCTTCAGGCGCGACCTGCTTGTCCAGGCGGTTCATCAGCTTGGAGGTGCTGGCCAGCGTGGTGCGCAGGTCCTCGCCGATCTTGTCGAACGGAATCTTCTCGATCTTGGCGACGATGTTGCTGATCTGCTGCTGCAATTGGTCCAGGTTGCCGGGCACCGTCGGAATCATGGCCGGATCCGAGACCTTGAACTCAACCGGCTTGGCGTTCGGGAAGTCGTCCAGCGCCACGTACAGCTGGCCGGTCAGCAGGTTGGCGGTGCGCAGCTGCGCGCGCAGGCCGTGCTTGATCATGCCGCCCAGCAGGCGGTTGCCGGCAAGGTCGCCATCCTTGGCTGCGCGATCGCGCACTTCTTCGAACACGCGCCCCAGGCGTTCCGGATACAGGGTGGCGTCCACCAGCGAATAGAAGCGCTTGGCGATCGGATCGAAGTCCATGTTGATCTGCGTGACGTTGCCCAGCGTGATGCCGCTGAAATCGATGGGCGCGCCCACCGTCAGGCCGCGGATCGACTGGTCAAAACGCATGCGGATCGGGAAGGCCTCGCCGTCCGGATTGGCCTTGGCGGCCGCCTCGGTCGCGTACAGGTCGAACTGGGCGTCGGCCTGCGCCTGCTTGCCCGAATCGCGCGTGGTCAGGACCGGTTCGAAAGCGACGCCCCCCACCGCCATCGACACCAGCGATTGCGTGCGTACCTTGAGTCCGTCGGCGTTGACGCTGAAGTCGACGCCGCTGGCGTTCCAGAAGCGCGAGCCTTGGGTCACGAACTTGTCGTTGGGCGCGTCCACGAACACCTCGACGTTCACGGCCTTGCCGGTTTCATCCAGCGCGTAGCCGATCACGCGGCCCACGTTGATGCGGCGGAAGTACACGGGCGAGCCGATATCGAGCGAGCCCAGATCAGAGGCCCTGAGCTTGAAACGCTTGCCGGCGCGGTCATGCGTAACCGCCGGCGGAACCTCCAGGCCTTCGAAATGCAGCTTGGTAGCCTTCTTGGAACTGTCCTTGCCTTCGGCCGCGTCCACGCCGATATAGGCGCCGGACAGCAGCGTGCCCAGGCCGGACACGCCGCTCACGTCCAGACGCGGGCGCACCACCCAGAAGTTGGTGCCTTCGCGGGCCAGATCGGAAACATCCTTGGACAGCTCGGCCCGCACCACCACCTTGGTGCGGTCTTCGTTGAAGCCGATGGACTTCACCGCGCCGATGTTCACGTCCTTGTAGCGCAGCTGGGTCTTGCCGACTTCCAGCCCTTCTGCAGTATTGAACGAAATCGAGATGTCGGGCCCCGCCTGCATCCAGGTCCGCACGACCAGCGACAGGCCCATCAGGGCCGCCACGATGGGCACCAGCCAGATCCATGAAATCCGGCTCTTCTTCTTGCGCGAGATCGCGGGTGACGCGAACTTCTCTTCACCGGATCCGGGTGCTTGCTCGGACATCTACTCTTCCTTGTTCGTGGACGGAAGCCGCGGAGCTTCCTAGCCCATTTCCTTGCCGGCAAGAGACGCCGGCTGGCGCCCGCCTTCCACTGGCGGCGATTCTATTTCACTTTGTCCTTCCAGATCCCAACTGCGGCGCAGGTCGAAACTCATGGCAGACAACATGGTCAGGATCACTGTCAGCCCGAACGCCGCCGCACCCGCGCCGGCGCTGATTTCCATCAAGCCCTGGAAATCCGCCAACGCCGCCAGCAATATAACGACAAAAACATCCAGCATCGACCATTGACCGATGAACTCGACCATTTGATACAGGCGCGTGCGCGGGCGCAGGTTGGTGGTGCTGCGCCACTGTTCCGTCAACAGCAACAGCATGAGCGCCAGCAGCTTGGTCAGCGGCACCGCCACGCTGGCGATGAAGACGATCAGCGCAATATCCCAGGAGCCCATATCCCACAGTTCAACCACGCCGCCCAGGATGGTATGGGCGCTGTCGCCTAACACCGACCTGACCTGCATCACCGGCAGCACGTTGGCCGGGATATAGAACACCACGGCTGCCAGCAACAGCGCCCAGGTGCGTGCCAGATGATCGGGCTTGCGGAAATGCACCAGGGCGTCGCAACGCACGCAGTGGTGGTGTTCTTCCGGGTCGGCCGCGCGGGGCAGCGCCTGCACCTGACCACAGACATGACATCCGGTCAGTACCGTGTCCGGCGCAGTCTGGGGTATATGCACCGGCACCACGCCCACACTCTCGGCGTAGCGCCACAGCACATGCGGCGACAGCCGCCCCAGCATCGTCAACAGGATGGTCAGGATGCCGAACGCGACCAGCCCGATGCCTGGAGTCACGGCGGCCATGCCCGCCAGCTTCACCACAGCCACCAGCACGCCCAGGAGGAACACCGGAACCATGCACCAGGGCCGCAGAAAGCCCAACAGGCGCATCGCGGTACGGAAGCCCAGGGGCTCGCGGCCGCGCGAAAGCGGCCCCAACACCCACAGCAACACGGAAAGCTGCAGCATCGGCAACGCGAAGCCCGCCATGCCGGTCATGATGGCGACGACCCAGTGGTCCTGCCGCCAGGTGATGAAAATGGCGTCCAGCAAGGACGCCTGCTGCACCATGCCCTGCACGGACATCGAAGCGACGGGATAGGCGTTGGCCACCCCGAACACGATGAGGGCGGCAATGGCGAGGGCCAGCCAATTGGACAAAGTAAGCCCGCTGTAACGCCACAAGGTGGCGCCGCAGCGGGCGCAATTGGCGGTCTCGCCAGGTTCAAGCTGATGCCGGCGATAGATGCTTGCGCAGTGCTCGCACTCGATCAGCGGCTGGCGGTCCGCGGTCATTGAGTCGCCTAGTCGACCAGTTCGACTTCCTGTTTGTCAGGCGCATCCGACGAGGGCGGCTTGCCGTTCTCGTCGAAGTCCAGCTTGACCTTGCCTTCCTCGTCCAGGTCGACCGTGACCGTGCCGCCATCGACCAGCTTGCCGAACAGCAGCTCGTCGGCCAGCGCACGCCGGATGGTGTCCTGGATGAGGCGCTGCATGGGACGTGCGCCCATGAGCGGATCGAACCCTTCCTTGGCGAGATGCTCGCGCAGACTCGTGGTGAAGATGGCTTCCACGCGACGCTCGTGCAGTTGGTCTTCCAGCTGCATGAGGAACTTGTCCACCACGCGCAGGATGATTTCGCGGTCCAGCGGCGCGAACGGGATGATCGCGTCCAGGCGGTTGCGGAACTCGGGGGTGAACATGCGGCGGATTTCCGCCATTTCGTCACCCACCACGCGCGAATTCGCGAAGCCGATCGACGGACGGTTCAGGGTTTCGGCGCCCGCGTTGGTCGTCATGATGAGAATGACGTTGCGGAAGTCCGCCTTGCGGCCGTTGTTGTCGGTCAGCGTGCCGTGGTCCATGACCTGCAGCAGGATGTTGAACACATCCGGGTGCGCCTTTTCGATTTCATCGAGCAGCAGCACGCAGTGCGGCTGCTTGGTGATGGCCTCGGTCAGCAGGCCGCCCTGGTCGAAACCGACGTAGCCCGGAGGCGCGCCGATCAGGCGCGACACCGCGTGCCGCTCCATGTATTCCGACATGTCGAAACGCAGCAGCTCCACGCCCAGCGTGAAAGCCAGCTGGCGCGCGACCTCGGTCTTGCCCACGCCGGTGGGACCGGAGAACAGGAAGGCGCCGATCGGCTTTTCCGGCTTGCCCAGGCCCGAGCGCGCCATCTTGATGGCGGCAGACAGGGCTTCGATGGCGTTGTCCTGGCCGAAGACCACGGTCTTCAGGTCGCGGTCCAGCGTCGCGAGCTTGCTGCGGTCGTCGTTGGAGACGGACTGCGGCGGAATGCGCGCGATCTTGGACACGATGTTCTCGATGTCCACCTTGCCGATTACCTTCTTTTGGCGCGAGCGCGGCAGCAGGCGCTGCGCGGCGCCGGCCTCGTCGATCACGTCGATGGCCTTGTCCGGCAGATGGCGGTCATTGATGAAGCGCGCCGACAGTTCGGCCGCGGCCGACAGGGCGGCGGACGAGTAGCGCACGCTGTGGTGCTCTTCGAAGCGGCTCTTCAGGCCGCGCAGGATCTGCACGGTCTGTTCGACGCTAGGTTCGGCCACATCGATCTTCTGGAAACGGCGCGACAGCGCGTGGTCTTTTTCAAAGACGCCGCGGTATTCGGTGTAGGTGGTCGCGCCGATGCACTTGAGCTGCCCGGAAGACAAGGCGGGCTTCAAGAGGTTGGACGCGTCCAGCGTGCCGCCCGATGCCGAGCCGGCGCCGATCAGCGTATGGATCTCGTCGATGAACAGGATGGCGTCGGGGTTGCCGCGGATCTGCTTGAGCACGCCCTTCAGGCGCTGCTCGAAATCGCCGCGGTACTTGGTGCCCGCCAGCAAGGCGCCCATGTCCAGCGAAAAGACCTGGGCGGCCTGCAGGATTTCGGGCACTTCGCCGCGCGTGATGCGCCAGGCCAGGCCTTCGGCGATCGCGGTCTTGCCCACGCCGGCCTCGCCGACCAGCAGCGGATTGTTCTTGCGGCGGCGGCACAGCACCTGGATCACGCGCTCGACTTCGTGCTCGCGTCCGATGAGGGGATCGATGCGGCCCGCCAACGCGGCGGCATTCAGGTCGGTGGCGTACTGGTCCAGTGGCGACTGACGCGATTCGCCCTGCTCTTCACCATTGGTCTGCTGCTCTTTCTGCACGGCGGCGGACTCCACCTGGGGCTGTTTGGTAATGCCATGCGACAGAAAATTGACAACGTCCAGCCGCGTCACGCCCTGCTGCTGCAGGTAATACACGGCGTGCGAATCCTTTTCGCCGAAAATGGCCACGAGCACATTGGCGCCGGTAACCGGCTTCTTGCCGGTGCCTCCCGCGGATACATGCATGATGGCGCGCTGGATCACACGCTGGAATCCCAGCGTGGGCTGCGTGTCGACCTCGGCGCCGCTCGGGATCACCGGGGTGTTCTCCGAGACGAACTGGCGCAGATTGCGGCGCAGGTCGTCCAGGTTCGCGGCGCAGGCGCGCAGCACTTCAACGGCCGAAGCGTTGTCGAGCAACGCCAGCAGCAGATGCTCGACGGTAATAAATTCATGCCGGGCCGAACGGGCCTCGACGAAAGCCATATGCAGGCTGACTTCAAGCTCTTGAGAAATCACGCTTCCTCCGTAACGCATCGAAGCGGGCAAATACACGATTCATATTCTATGCCGATCATGGCGTAACGCCAGAGATTTCAAAAACCACTCTGTCGTGACGGCCTTGCGCATCCATGACGGTAAGCGTATACCGGCCGTCCATGGCCAACACTAATTTAAACGGATGACCCGACGCGCCGTGGCCAACCACGCGCCCGTCCAGCATCCACCATACTTCGCCTTCTGTTCCCTGCACATCCACATCCAGCGCCACTTCGCGCCCGCCCGGCACGGGCCGCAGCACCGAGCCGCTGGCCACGCCGCCCAGACGCAGCGGTCCGCGCGAGGCATCGGCGTAGCCGGCAAAGGACGGCGGCGCCGTTTCATTCAGCACCCAGGCCGCGCGCTGCTCCGGACATTCGCCGGACGGCACGCTGCCGAGCTTGTAACCCAGGGGCCAGCATGTCACCGCGGCCTGCACCGTTTCGGGCCTGACGCGGACCTGCTGAGCGCCTTCCGGCAAGGCCGCCACGATATCCTGCAGTAGCGGCGCCGCCACGTTTGCCCCGAAAAATCCGGGGTTGGGCGTACCATCCGGACGGCCGACCCAGACGCCCATCGTCCACCTGTCGGTCACTCCAACGGCCCAGGCGTCGCGGAATCCGAAACTGGTCCCGGTTTTCCAGGCCAGTTGCCGCGCCGGACTGCCCGACTGGTAGAACGGCCGGTCAGGATGGCCGCCGCTCTCCAGAATGTCACGGACGATCCAGGCCGCCCCAGGGCTCATCATACGGGACTCGACCCGCGGCTGCTCCGGCCGCAGCCGGGGCCGCCCGGAGACGCCCCCGCGGGCCAGGGCCCGGTAAGCGCCCACCAGTTCTTCCAATGTGGTGCCGCCCCCGCCCAAAATCAAGCTCAAATTCGGTTCCGCGCCCGCGGGCAAACGTAACCGCACCCCGCCGGCCAGCATGACCGAGGCAAAACTGCTGGGCCCGACGCGATCCAGCAGGTCCACCGCCGGCACGTTGAGCGAACGCTGCAGGGCCTGCGCCACGCTGATCGGGCCGGCGAACGCGGCCTGGAAATTGCCCGGCGCGTAGCCGCCGAACGACATCGGCGCGTCGATCAGCAGGCTTTCGGAGTGGATCAGGCCTTCGTCCAGCGCCTGCGCGTACAGAAAGGGTTTGAGCGTGGAGCCCGGCGAACGCACGCCGCGCACCATATCCACGTGGGCGGCCCGGCTTTCGTCGGAGAAGTCGGCGGAGCCGGCATAGGCCTTGACCTCCAGCGTATCGTTGTCCATCACCAACACGGCCATCGATACCTTGGGCGGCAGGCCGTCCACCCGGTCCTGCAGCATGCGCTCCACCGCCGCCTGCATGTCCGCGTCCAGGGTGGACGTGACCACGGCGGGCCGCTCGCCCGGGCGCCGGCCGGCCTTGCGCTGGCTGCCCGCTTCCTGCAGCAGGCGCTGCGCGGCCAGGGGCGCCAGCCAGCGCGCCCGCAGCGGCGGCGCAACCACGTTCTCGATCTTGGCGTCGGCCACCTCGGCCGGGGTCCAGCGGCCCAGTTCGACCATGCGGTCCAGCACCTTGTCGCGCGCGGCCTGCGCGGCCTCGGGATGACGGTCCGGCCGCAGGCGCGACGGCGCCTGCGGCAAGGCGGTCAGCATCGCCGCCTCCGCCGGGCTCAGGTCGCGCGCCGGCTTGCCCAGCCACAGGCGCGAGCCCATCTCCACGCCTTCGACGATGCCGCCCATGGGCGCGTGGGTCAGGTACAGCGACAGGATCTCGTCCTTGCTGTAGTGCATTTCCAGCTGGATGGCGCGCCAGGCCTGCCGCAGCTTCGCCGACATCGAGCGCGAGGGCTTGCCGGCCAGTTCCGGATCGATCAACCGCGCAACCTGCATGGTCAGGGTGGAGCCGCCCGACACGATACGGCGGTTGGTGGCCCACTGCCAGCCGGCGCGCGCCATCGCCACCGGGTTGACGCCCGGGTGCCAGTAGAACCAGCGGTCCTCGTAGGTCAGCAGCGTTTCCAGATAGCGTTCGGACACCTGGTCGGGTTTGACCGGATAGCGCCAGATGCCGTCGCGGCTGGGATAGTTGCGCAGCGGCGTGCCGTCCGCGGCCACGACCACGGCGGCGCCGCCCGAATCCACGGGCGGCAAGGGATAGAGGCGGTCCAGCGTGAATAACAACGCGGCCAGCGCAAACAACGCGCTGGCCGCGAAGATTCCGCGCCGCCGCCAGCGGCGGGCGCGCGAGGCGCCCGCCACGGGGGTGGCGGCGGGGGTCAAGGACGCTTGGCGCCGCGGTCGCGGATCTCTACCGTGCTCCATTGCTCGCCTACGCCCCGGATTTCAGGCCGGTACATATCTTCGGCCACCGTCGACGGCACCGCGTAGCGGCCCGGCGTCACGACGCGCACCAGATAGAACACGTCCACCTTGCCGCGGCCCAGCGACACCGCGGCCACATAGCGGTCGTCGCGGAACTCGCGGTGCTTGATGTTGGGATCGGACATGGCTTCGGCCACGCGGCGTCCGCCGATCGTCCATTCCTGCATCTCGGGGCTTTGCGACAGGTTCAGGTTTTCGACTTCAAAACCCGCCGGCACGCGGTCCACCAGCAAGCCATCCGGAATGTTCTGGTTGGCGCTGGCCTGCACCCACACCACCAGCATATCGCCGGTCTGCAGGCTGCCGCCATCCCACGGACGGCCGTCCGGACGGTACCAGCCGCGCTTGAGCTGGATCACATCGTTGCGCGGCGCGGGCGCGGTGGTCGGGCTGCCCTGGATGTCGTATTCGACGAACAGGGACTGGTTGCCGGTGTTCAGCAGCTGCGCGCCGGCCAGGTCGGCCGCCGACAGCGACACGGTCTGGTCGCTGGTGCCGCCGGCGAGCGCCTTGGTGGAACCGTTGACGGTCAGCGTGGCGGACCAGGGCGTGGCCTTGTCGCCGCCCAGGGCGCGGGCGGCCAGCAACAGCGACATCTGTTCCTGCGTCGACAGGTACGAACGGTTGCCCAGGCGGCTGGCCAACTGCGTCAGCAGGTTGTCCAGGCGCTCGTGGCGCAGCTCGTACTTGTCGGCGATCGCAAAGGCCAGCGCGTAGTCGCGCACGCCGCTGCCGTAGTCGCCCAGCCATTCGTCGTAATAGCCGGAGTTGCGGCGATTGTTGAGACCGTACTCGCGCGCCACGGCCTGGTCGAGCGCGCTCTTCATGCGCCCTTCATCGCCCATGAGCTTGAACGCAGCCGCCAGCTGGATCAGCGGCAGCGGCGAACGCGCGCGCTCCTGGTAGTTGTCGTACAGCTGGCGCACCGTGGACAGCGGCGCCTTCTTGTCGCGCGCCAGCGCCAGCGCGGCAGTGGCCAGGCCGGCGAAGCGGCGGTGGTCCTCACGCAGGATGTTGGCGTCGCTGGAATCGTAGCGTCCGGATTCGACGCCGCGCTTCAGGTTGGCCGACCAGGTGCCGAATGCGCCGGAACTCTGCTGCACCTGCTCCAGCAGCCACTGGCGCGAACGGTCCAGCGAGGCCTCGGGCACTTCGAAACCGTTGTCGCGGGCGTCCTGCATGAAGCCGACGGCGTAGGCCGTCAGCCACACGTCGCGCGAGGACGAACTGCTCCACAGGTTGTACGAACCGACGGCATTGCGCATGCCCGCCAGGCGGCCGATCGCGCCGGCCACCTTGGCGTCGCGCTCGGCCTTGGTACGCGGCTTGAGGCCGAACTGCTTGGCCGCGGCCTCATCCAGCATGACCCACGGCAGGGTCGCGCTGATGGTCTGCTCGGTGCAGCCGTAGGGATAGTTGAGCAGCCCTTCGACCAGGCGGTTGACGTTAATCGGCGGACGGTTCGAAACCGTCATGCTGACCGTGGTCGAGTCCGGATAGTAGGAAGCGATCCACGACGCCTGCGGCGCGTTGGCTTCGCCCGGATTCAGGCGCAGGCGGCGCACCTGGCGCTCGGCCGCGTAGGCCGGTTGCACCTGCAGCACGGATTCGCGCACGATGCGCACGGGCTTGCCGCCGCCCTGCCCGTCGACGGTCAGGCGCATCAGGCCCAGGCCGTACGAACCGGTGGTGGTGGCGGTGAAGCGCAACGTGGTGCGCTGCTTGTCCTTCAAGGTCACGGTCTTGACGCCGTCGACGATGGCCAGCGGGTCCAGCGCTTCCAGCTTGACCGTCACCTTCTGTTCGGCGCCGCTCAGGTTGGTCACGTCCAGCGCGATCGCTGCCTGGTCGCCCGGAGTAATGAAGCGCGGCGTGTTCAGCTCGGCCACGATGGGCGCCGCCACCACCATTTCGGTGTCGGTGCTGCCGTAGTTGTCGGGCGTGAAGGCCACCGCCATCAGGCGCAGCGTGCCGTTGAAGTCGGGCAGGTCCAGCGGGATGTCCGCCTCGCCCTGCTCGTTCAGCTTGACCGGACCGGAGAACAGGTCCACCAGCTTGACCTTCTTGGGCAGGCTCTTGCTGTCGCCGCGCATGGCGGCGTCGCCGCCCCACTTCAGCTTGCCCTTGGTGCCGTCCATTTTCTCGATCAGCTTGCCGTACATGTCCAGCAATTCGGGCGCGTAGCGGTGCTTGCCGAAGAAGTAGTCCAGCGGGTCGGGCGTCTTGTACTGATTGATGTTGAGGATGCCCACGTCCACCGCCGACAGGGTCACGGTGGCCTGCTTGCCCGAAGCGCCGTCGACCTTGACGCGCACGGTCGCCTTGGTCTCGGGCACCGCCTTGGGCGGCGCCGTCAGCTTCACGTCCAGCTTGCGGTCGGCGCTGGCGATGGGCAGGAAGGTCAGGCCCAGCGCGCGCGCCGGCGTCACGCGGTCGCCCTCGCTGCCGGGACGGAACACGGCGGCTGCAATGTACAGGTCGTGGCGCTTCCAGCTCTTGTCGACCGGAATCTCGACCTGCGTGCCGGTCGCTTTCACGGCCACCCAGGTGGACCACAGCATGCGGTCGCCTTCCACGGTGATGAGCGCCTGGCCGTCATGCGGCGGCGTCAGAGTCAGCTTGACCGTGTCGCCCGGCTTGGCCGGCACGCCTTCGAGCTTCATCTGCACGCGGTCGGGACGATTGCCCATGGCGTCGGAGTCCTGCGCGTTCCAGCCCGCATAGAAGCGGTAGCGCAGGGTCTGGCCGGTTTCGGGATCGGCGATTTCCAGGCGATAGCGGCCCCACTTCACGGGCACGGTCAGCTGGGAGCGGTCGTTCAGCGCGATCTCGCGCGAATCCAGCAATTCCTCGGTTTCGGTGTAGCCGCTGTTCCAGCCGCGCTGGTCGTCGAAACGCCAGTAGTACTGGCGATCTTCACGGTACAGACGCATCTGCGCCTGCGCCAGCGGCGCAATCTTGCCCTGCGCGTCGACGCGCAGCACTTCAAAACCGGCGGGCGCGCCTTCGCGGGCCACGTCGCCGTCGAATTGCGGACGCACGGCGATCAGGCGGTCGGCGGGCCAGACGCTGCGCTCGATCGAACGCACCACCGGACGGCCGCCGGATTCCAGCAGGCTGGCCGACACCCTCACCTTCATCGGCGAACGCGTGCCGCCGGTGCGCGGATCGACCTCGAGCTGGCCGCGGCCCTTGTCGTCCAGGGCCGTTTCGGGCAGTTCCTCGAAATGGCGGCGGGCATCGTCGGCAACGTCGCCGAAGATGAAGCCAGGCCATTGCTGGGGCAGCGCAAAACGGTCGCGCTTGACCTGGAAGCTGGACAGCAGGCGGTTGCCGGCGGCGGGCGCGCCGTAGAGATAATCGCCCTGCACGTCCACGGTCAGCGTTTCCTCCGGCGACAGCACCTCCTGGTCGGAGGTCAGCGCCATCTTCATGCGCTCGGGCAGGAATTCCTCGACCTGGAACTTCCAGGACGCGTCCGGCGCGCGCGACGCGGGGTCCACGCGCAATTCCAGCAGCCACGTGCCGGTCTGCGCGTCCAGCGGCAGATCGATGCTGCGCTCGAGATAGCCGGGCAGATCCTTTTGGGGTTGCCACAAGGTGCTCAGCACCGTACGGCCGTCGGGGCGCTTGATGGTGGCGGTCAGGGGCGACGGCGCCAGCATGCGGCCGTCCAGGTCGCGCGGCAGGACCGAGACGTTGAAGGTTTCGCCGGGGCGGTACAGGTTGCGGCCGGCGTAGACGAACAGGTTGTTGGGGCGGGAAACATGGCCGCCGGTGTCGAATTCGGACAGGTCGAGGGCGGGTTCGCCCAGGGCCAGCACCGTCATTTCCTTGTCGCGCGAGGCGCGGATGACGCGCGCATTGGCGAAACTGCCGTCAAAGCGGACATGGCCCTGGCCGTCGGCCGCGGCCTTGGCCAGCGACTTGCCTGCGCCGTCCACCAGTTCGAACACGGCGCCCGAGATGGCGGTGCCGCTCTTCAGGGATACCGAATAGGCTTCGATGCGGTCGCTGTAGCGGCGCGCGTGCAGGCCGATGTCGCTGACGTAGAAATACGTCACCTGGTACTCGTAGCGGAAACGGCCGGGCTGGCTCATCACCGCGATGTAGATGCCGGGCTCCTGGAGTTCCTTGATGCCTTCGACCGGCAGGAACGTGACATGGCGGCGGTTGGGCTTGTCGTCGGTAACGAAACGGCCTTGATAGACGCTGGTCGTCAGCGAGTTCAGGCGGTCCAGGTCCCAGTTGCTGACCGAGCCCTTCAGGCTGCGGTTGTCGGAATAGCGCCAGTTGTCCTCTTCGTCGCCGCTGTCATCCTCTTCTCCGGAGCCGGTGCTGCGGCCGATGCCCAGCACGGTGTCGAACAGTTCAGGCACGCGCTCAGGCGATACGCGCAGGAACTGCACGTCCACTTCGGAGACGTTCACCGTGGCCACGGGCAGGCCGCCATTCTGGCCGGCCGGCAGCACCACGCCGCGGCTGGCGAAATAGAACGACGGCGGCATGGCCTGCGTGTTCACCTCGCAATTCGACGCTTCCGCCAGCTTGATGCCGCCCGCGCCGGGCAGCCCGGCACGCACGGAGATCGCGTAGGAACGCTGCGGTTGCACGTAGGGGAAATAGACCATGCGGGGGTTGTCGCCCACCACCCAGTTGCCCTTCAGGATCTTGCCCTTGGGCGCCGAGTCGCCCGGCCGGACCGAGGCGGGCTGGTCGCCGTTGCTGGCGGCCGATTCGCTGTCCTTGTCGGAAGCCGAGCCCGTGTCCGTCACTTGCAGATAGCTGTCCAGGTCGGACTTGGCGTCCACCGGCTGCGTGAAGGTCACCGCCAGCGCCAGCGTATCGTTGTACTGGCGCGGCTGGCAGGAAAGCGCGGCAAACGGGTCGGCCGCGCCGACCACCGCGCTGGCGGGCAATGCCGGCTTGGCATCGCCGCCACCCGCCGTGGCCGCAGGCTGCGACACGACGGCTGGCGCCGGATTGGCGGGCTGACGCTCCTTGCCCATCCACCAGCCCACGCCGATGGCGCCGGCCAATACAACGACCCCGGCTGTCGCCAGCCAGGCCTTGCTTATCTTTCCACTCACGGTAAATCTCCCGCTTACTCAAATGCAGACGCACCGCTCCTAAGCGGCGGAGCTGCCGACCTGATCATTCCGCGCGCTTCTCGGGTACGCGGATACTGCCTATCAAAACAAAATAACCGGACAACACAACGCCGCCATGACAGGCGGCGCATTGATTCTGGGGTTCAGACGGGTTCCATCACGCATTGCAGGGGGTGCTGGCGCGCCCGCGCGTATTGGGCCACTTGCGCAATGCGCGTGGCGGCGAGGTCCCGGGGATAAACCCCGCATACACCACGCCCTTCGTGATGCACCTGCAACATGATCCTCGTAGCCTCTTCGTGATTCTTATTGAAGAACTTTTGCAGTACTTTCACGACGAACTCCATTGGGGTGTAGTCGTCGTTCAGCAGCAGGACCTGGTACATCGGAGGCGGCGCGGCGCGCGCCGGAGCCTTCTCGACGGCCAAATCATGCTGGGTATCCAAGGTAGAACTCATAGGGCCGCTATTCTATTTAAACGGGGGACGGCTAGCGTGTAACTTACGGAAAATTACACGTAGAAATGCGTAGTTTCCATACTTGACGCCGCAAAGAAAAGCGGCGCATTATCCACGCATTCTGGGGTTTTCAAAGCACCGAAAATCTGCCAGGAAGCCGGAGGGGGGACAGGGGTCTAGGCCGCGATGCCCTTCGTCAACATACGATTCAATGAGGCAGTCCGCATGTCTGATACGACCGCAACCGCCGTCCAAGGGGACAATCCCAAATCGACGGGCACCGTCAAATGGTTCAACGATGCAAAGGGGTTCGGCTTCATTACGCCCGACGACGGCGGTGAAGATCTGTTCGCCCATTTTTCGTCCATCCAGATGAATGGTTTTAAAACCCTGAAAGAAGGCCAGAAAGTGGCCTTCGAGATTATTCAGGGGCCCAAAGGCAAACAGGCGCTTAATATCACGGCTGCCTGAGTTACCCTTAAAGCGCAACGGTAAGGTTGCGCCATTATTCAGGCGGGGCTTTCGGGCCCCGCCTTGTTATTTTTCATTCATTGCGCCAGGTCATGCCCAAGAACGCCGTTTTAAATCCTGTCAGCCTCACGTTGTTCAAGACAGCGTTCTTCAGAAACCTCCTGCCGAAAGCCCTGGCTCCCGCCCTGGCAGCCATCGCAATGGCGCTGCCCGCAGCGGCCGGCGCGCAGCAGACAGGCCCGCAAGCCCCGCTACCCACCACCCAGCTTTCGGCCGGCATCCATATTATCCGCGCAGAAGTCGCGAACACGGAAGCGACCCGCCGCGACGGCCTGATGTTCCGCAAGGAGCTGCCCGGCAACGACGGCATGCTGTTCGTCTTCGAACAGCCCGACGTGCAGTGCTTCTGGATGCGCAACACCATCCTGCCGCTCTCGATTGCCTTTATCGCCGACGATGGCACGATCGTCAACATTGAGGACATGGCGCCACAGACCGAAGACCCGCACTGCGCCAAGAAGCCCGTGCGCTACGCATTGGAGATGGCTCAGGGCTGGTTCGAACGGCACGGCATCCAGGCCGGCAAGAAACTGGACGGCCTGCCCTGAGGCAAGCCTGCCGGCAGACATGAAAAGGGAGCCTTGCAGGCTCCCTTTTCGTTCCAGCGCGCAGCGTAGCCGCTGCGCGCCAGGCGATTACACGCGTTCGATGATCAGCGCGATGCCCTGGCCCACGCCGATGCACATGGTGCACAGCGCGTAGCGGCCGCCGGTGCGGTGCAGCTGATTGATTGCGGTGGTGGCCAGGCGTGCGCCGCTGGCGCCTAGCGGGTGGCCCAGGGCGATCGCGCCGCCGTTGGGGTTCACGCGCGGGTCGTTGTCGGCGATGCCCAGCTGGCGCAGCACGGCCAGGCCCTGGGCGGCAAACGCCTCGTTCAGTTCGATGACGTCCATTTGCGCAAGCGTGAGGCCGGTCTGGGCCAGCACCTTCAGCGTGGCGGGCGCCGGGCCGATGCCCATGATGCGCGGCGCGACGCCGGCCGTGGCCATGCCGACCACGCGGGCGCGCGGGGTCAGGCCATGGCGGGCGGCGCCCTTTTCGTCGGCCAGCAGCAGCGCTGCGGCGCCGTCGTTGACGCCCGAGGCGTTGCCGGCGGTGACGGTGCCGCCTTCGCGGACCACGCCCTTCAGCTTGGCCAGCGCTTCCAGCGTGGTTTCACGCGGGTGCTCGTCCTTGCTGACGATGATCGGGTCGCCCTTTTTCTGGGCAATCGACACCGGCACGATCTCGGCGTCGAAGAAGCCTTCCTTCTGTGCGCGCGCGGTCTTCTGCTGGCTGGCCAGCGCGAACAGATCTTGGTCTTCGCGGTTGATCTTGAAATCGTCGGCGACGTTCTCGGCCGTTTCGGGCATCGAGTCCACGCCGTATTGCGCCTTCATCAGCTTGTTGATGAAGCGCCAGCCGATGGTGGTGTCATAGATGGCGGCGTTGCGCGAAAACGCGCTGTCGGCCTTGCCCATGACGAAGGGCGCGCGGCTCATGCTTTCCACGCCGCCGGCCAGCATCAGGCCGGCTTCGCCGGCGCGGATGGCGCGGGCGGCGCCGCCGATGGCGTCCAGGCCCGAACCGCACAGGCGGTTGACGGTGGCGCCGGGGACTTCGATCGGCAGGCCGGCCAACAGCGTGGCCATGCGGGCCACGTTGCGGTTGTCTTCGCCCGCCTGGTTGGCGCAACCCATGATGGCGTCGTCCAGTTCTTCCCAGCGCACGCCGGGATTGCGCGCCACCAGCGCCTTGATGGCTACGGCAGCGAGATCATCGGGGCGCACGGAAGCCAGCGCGCCGCCGTAGCGGCCGAAGGGGGTGCGGATCGCATCACAAATGAAAGCATGCACGGTCATGGGAAGCTCGAAGTCAGTGAGAAAAAATCCGGATCGGCCGATCTTAACGCAGCGCTTTCGCGCCAAGTTGGTGCGCACGCGGGATGTCCGCTGCACGGACAGTGTCCAACGGCTGTTCACCACCCCGGTGCGCGCCGCGTGCACCGCGGCAAGGCGCGGACCTGGCCTGCGGACTCACGCCGCAGGCGGCCTGGCGGCACGCCCGGCGTCGACGATGGCCTGCCTGCGGAAACGCCCGGCGGCCATGTGATAGAACGGTTGCGGGCAGAATTGGCGCGACACGCCCGAGGCCAGCAGGGAGCCCACCAGCAGCCAGAACAGCATGGGCTGGCTGCCCGTCATTTCCATGACCACCACGCTGGCGGTCAGTGGCGCCTGGGTCGCGGCGGCCAGGAAGGCGGCCATCGAAATCAGCACCAGCACGCGGTGGTCCACGCCCTCTCCCGCCAATTGCCAGATGTGATGGCCGATGCCCGCCCCGGTGGTCAGGGCCGGCGTGAAGATGCCGCCCGGTATGCCCGCCCAATAGGAGGCGACCGTCGCGGCCAGCTTGGCCAGGCCGAAGCTGGCGGGCGCGGTGTCCTTGCCCGACAACAGATCCGCGGCCACGCCATACCCCGTGCCGTAGACGCTGCCGGCAGTAGCCAGCCCGATCACGGCCAGGATCAGGCCCATGATGAAGGCCGTCCAGATCGGATGCGCGCGGATCCAGGCGCGCCAGGACTGGGGCGCGCTGCCGGCCGCCCCCTTGCCCAGCAGGCGCGCGAATATGCCGCCCAGCGCGCCATTGAGCGCCGCGCAGATGGCCACCCACATCACCATGCCATGGGTCAGCGGCGCGCCGCCGAACACGCCGAAGTACGGGTTGTTGCCCACCACGGCCACGACCAGGAAGCCCGAGGCCAGCACGCCGATCAGCACCAGCCGTTGCCAGCGCAGCACGGTGCCGCGCCCGAGTTCCTCGATGGCGAAAATGACGCCGGCCAGCGGCGCGTTGAAAGCGGCGGCCAGGCCGCCCGCGGCGCCGGCGGCGATCAGTTCATTGGCGTGAAAGCCGCGCAGCTGCACGCCGCGCCGTTTCCAGAAGTCGCCCCAGGCCAGCATCAGCGCGGCGCCAACCTGGACCGACGGCCCTTCGCGGCCGATCGAGGCGCCGGCCAGCATGCCGCCGAACGCGAGAGGAATTTTCCAGAGGGTCTGCCCCAGCGCCACCAGGCTGTTCTGGCTGGCGCCCGGCGGCAGCGACAAGGCGCCGATGACCTGGGGAATGCCGCTGCCGGACGCATTGGGCGCAAAGCGCAGGGTCAGCCAGCGCAAGGCCGCCAGGCTCAGCGGCAGGACCAACAAGGCCAGCCAGCCGTTGTAGGCGACCCACTCGCGGTTCCATTCCAGCGCCTTGTCGGCCAGATAGGCGAAGCCCAGCGACATCAGCGCCACCAGGCCGGCGCCCCCCAGCAGCAGCCCCATCTGCACGCTCTTGCGCGACAGGCGGTTGATCTGGCGCACCTTGCGATGCGCCCATCGGCGCGGGCCGGCCAGCAGCCGGCGTAGGGGGTCGGGCAGGTTCATGGGCGAAGCCGGCGCGGTTGAAAGTGGCTAACCTTACCACTCCCACCTGACCGGCAGCCCACACCGCGGGATCAGAAGGTCGACCAGTCGTCGTCCGAGGCCTGCGCCAGCGCGGGACGCGCCGCGGGCGCGGCCGTCTTGCGCGGCGCCGCGGGCACCGCCTGCACCAGACGGACCTGGGCTTCGCGCGCCGATCCGCCGCCTGCCTCGACCTTGAAGCGGCGCACTTCCTGGGCCAGGCGGGTGGCCTGTTCCTGCATGCTGGCCGCCGCGGCGGCCGCCTCTTCCACCAATGCCGCGTTCTGCTGGGTCACGGTGTCCATCTGCGCCACGGCCTGGTTGACCTGGCCGATGCCGGCGGATTGCTCTTCCGAAGCGCTGGCGATTTCGCGCACCAGCGTGGCGACCTGGCGCACGCTGTCCACCACTTCGCGCATGGTGCGGCCAGCTTCGTCGACCTGGCGCGTGCCGCCCTCGACGCGCGTGACCGACTCATCGATCAAGGCCTTGATCTCCTTCGCGGCCACCGCCGAGCGCTGCGCCAGCGTGCGCACCTCGCCCGCGACCACCGCGAAGCCGCGGCCCTGCTCGCCCGCGCGCGCCGCTTCCACGGCGGCGTTGAGCGCCAGGATGTTGGTCTGGAAGGCGATGCCGTCGATCACGCCCGTGATGTCGGCGATGCGGCGCGAGCTGTCGGAAATCGCGCTCATGGTCTGGACCACGCCCTCCACCACTTCGCCGCCGCGCACGGCCACGCTGGAAGCCTGGTTGACCAGGCGGTCAGCTTCGCTGGCGTTGTTGGCGTTCTGCTGGACGGTGCTCGTCAGTTGCTCCATCGAGGCCGCGGTCTCCTCCAGCGACGAGGCCTGTTCCTCGGTGCGTTGCGACAGATCAGCGTTGCCCTGGGCGATCTGCGAAGACGCCGAGGCGATGCTCTCACAGCCATCGCGCACGTCCTTGACGATGCGCGCGAGGCTCGCGTTCATGGTCTTGAGCGCGCCCATCAGGTCGCCGGTTTCGTCGCGCGTGGCAACCTGGATGTCGGTCGTCAGATCGCCGGCCGCGACCTGGCGCGCGGCCATCACGGCCTGTTCCAGCGGACGCACGATGCCGCGCGTCACCAGCCAGCCCAGCAGCATGCCGATCGCGACGCCGGCCACGGCGAGGACGATCATGACGGCGCGCAGCGTTTCATACAGGTCCGTGCCCGCCTGCACGCTTTGCGCCGCGACGTTTTCCTTGGCCTTCGCCAGGGTCGTCATCAGATCATCCAGCTTTTGCGACGAGGCGATCACGCGCGCCTCGATCGCGGCCACTTGCGGGTCGGCCTGGGTCAGCGGCCGGGCCTGGGCGGCGGCGAAGAAAGCGGCGGATTCGCGCTTCCAGACCTGCTCGGTCTCGGTGAACTGTGCCAGCAGGCGCTTGCCCTCTTCCGAATAGAAGTTGGCGGCGGCCTTTTCGCGCAAGTCGTCCATGGTTGCAACGGCGTCGTCGAACTGCTTGCGCAGCGACTGGCGTTCCTGGTCCGTGGACGCGGCCAGGTAGCCCGTGCGGGCGCGGCCAGCGTAGATCAGATTGATGTTGGCTTCCTTGATGTCCGAGATGCCGCGCAGCTCGGTGTCGTAAAGCCGGTCATTCATTTCATTGATGCGCGCCAGGCCCCAGACCCCAAAGCCTCCTATCGCACCGCCTATCACCGCCACCAGCAAAAACGCGCCCGACAGGCGCGCGCCGATGCGCAAACCCGAAAATAACCGCAACATGCTTCCCTTCCCTGTAAGTACCACGGTTTATCGCGGGCATGCCGCGGCCGTGGACCCCGTGGTTCAGTCGCCGACCGGGGCCAACGATAGTGGTTGGCAAACCTAGGGATTACCCGGAAGAAAAGCCGGTTTGTTCGTTATTTCCCCGCAATGAATTCGACAATCGACAGGGATTTCGCAGGCTGAATTTTTCCTGAACAAAAAAAGAAAACCCCACGCTTGCGCGAGGGGTTGCTCAGCAGGAGCCGCGACGCTGACGCCGCGGCGGGCCTGGCTTTGCCTATCAGGCGAAGTTCTTGGCCGCGAATTCCCAGTTCACCAGCGCCCAGAAGTTTTCCAGGTACTTGGGACGGGCGTTGCGGTAGTCGATGTAGTAGGCGTGTTCCCACACATCACAGGTGAGCAGCGGCTTGTCGGCCGTGGTCAGCGGGGTGGCGGCGTTGCTGGTATTGACGATGTCGACCGAGCCGTCGGCCTTCTTGACCAGCCAGGTCCAGCCCGAACCGAAGTTGCCGGCGGCCGACTTGTTGAAGGCTTCCTTGAAAGCGTCGAAGCTGCCCCACTTGGCGTTGATGGCGTCAGCCAGCTTGCCGGTCGGAGCGCCACCGGCCTTGGGAGCCAGGCTGTTCCAGTAGAACGTGTGGTTCCAGATCTGGGCGGCGTTGTTGAAAATGCCACCCGAGGACTTCTTGACGATGTCTTCCAGCGACAGCGTTTCGAATTCCGTACCCGGGATCAGGTTGTTCAGGTTCGTGACGTAGGTCTGGTGATGCTTGCCGTAGTGGAACTCCAGCGTTTCCTTGGAGATGTGCGGAGCCAGTGCGTCCAGTTCGTAAGGCAGGGGGGGAAGAGTATGTGCCATGTGAGGTTCCTTCTGTTGAGTGCACGATCAAGCCGTTCAATTGTATCGGCAACTACTGAGGATACCGCGTTAACCCCCCGCCCGCGCGGGGTTAAGGGACGCATCTGCTCATTACCTGAAGCATGTGCTCATGGCAGCGGCCTCAAGGGCGCGCGACCGCCCTCTTTCAGGAAGCCTCGCGCGTCTCGCGGCTGCGCGTGACCGCGACTTCGGCGCCGCCTTGCGCGAAGCTCAGGTCCAGCGCCTGCCCCGCCGTCAGCGCGGCCCCGTCCCGCACGATGCGGCCTTGTTCGTCGCGCGCGATGGCGTAGCCGCGGGCCAGCGTGTTGCCCGGATCCAGCGCGCGCAATTGCGCCGTGGCAGACGCCAGCCGGTTGCGCCGCTGCACCAGCAACCGCGCATGCGCCTGGCCAAGCTGGCGCGCCGCGCCCGCCAGGCGGTCGGCGGCGCGGCCGGTATCGGGCACGCGATGCGCCAGGCGCTGCGTCAGCAGGTTGACGCGCGCCGCGCGCCGCTCCTGGGGCCCGGACCAGGCGGTCGCCAAACGGAAGCGCAGGCTGTTCAGGCGCTCGCGCTGATGCTCCAGGCGCTGGGCCGGGGACACCAATTGCGCGGCGGCGCGGTCCAGCCGCTGCGCCGCGCGTTCCAGGCGGCGCTGCTGGCCGCGCGTCATGGCCTCTGCCGCCTGCATGACCCGGCCCAGCAGTTCCGAGCGCGGCACGCAGGCCAGTTCGGCGGCCGCGGTCGGTGTGGGCGCACGCACGTCGGCAACGAAATCGACGATGGTGAAATCCGTTTCGTGCCCCACCCCGCTGATGACGGGAATGGCGCTGGCCGCGACTTCGCGGGCCAAGGCTTCGTCGTTGAAACTCCAAAGATCCTCGATGCTGCCGCCGCCACGCACCAGCAGCAGCGTATCGACCTCGGCGCGCTGGTTGGCCATGCGCACCTGGGCGGCCAGCCGCCCGGCGGCGTCCGCCCCCTGGACCGGCGCCGGGTAGATGAACACGGGCACCTGGGGCGCGCGCCGCGCGAGCGCCGACAGCACGTCCCGCAGCGCCGCGGCATGCAGGGACGTCACCACGCCGATCGCCCGCGGCAGGCGCACGGGTTCGCGCTTGGTGGCCGGATCGAACAGGCCTTCGGAAGCCAGTTGCTCCTTCAGGCGCAAAAACGCCTCGTACAGATTGCCTAGTCCAGCCCGCCGCATGGCGTCAGCCTGCAGCTGATAGTCGCCGCGGGGCTCGTAAAGGGACACGCGGGCCCGGATTTCGACCTGGTCGCCGGCGCGCGGCGTGAAACCCACCGCACTGGCGCGGCTTCTGAACATGACTGCCCGCACCGAGGCCCGGCTGTCCTTGAGCGTGAAGTACCAATGCCCGGAAGCCGCCGCCGTGAAGTTGGAAATCTCTCCGCGCACCCACAGCGCCGGGATGCTGCGCTCCAACAACTGCCCCACAGCTTGATTCAGCTGGGCAACCGTCAGGATATCCCGCGCGAATACGTTGTTTGTGACTGTAGATTCAATTGTCATGGGGCTTTCCGATGCATACCTGTCCACAGGAGCCGCGTAGCGGGCCGCAATCATACCGCGTCCCAGCAGATTTCCCCCAACCGGCCCGAAAGCCAGCAAATTAGAACCAAGTCATTGTTTTTTATAAGAATTTATTGAAATCCAAGCTGCTCGAAATTGAAGCAAACAAGTGCAAGCCCTGTGCCCACAAGCAATTCCGGGAAGTTTTGCACAGAATTATCCACAAGATCTGTGGATAGATTGGGGGTCGTACCGACTTGCCACACCCCCGCCGCACCGTTACAGTTTCGGCTTGATCAGATGCCGGTCCGCGCCGCCTTGCGTACCGGTTCCCCCCGGGAGTTGAACGCTTTGCTTTCCATACTGCGCGAGGCCGGCTGGCCGATCTGGCCCCTGCTGGCGACATCCGTCCTGGGCCTGGCGCTGATCTTCGAGCGCTTCCTCTCCCTGCGCCGCGGCCTGGTCATGCCGCGCGGCCTGAGCGACCAAGTGGCTGAAATGCTGCGCAACCGCCAGGACACGCCCGACGCGATCAACCGCCTCGAGCGCAACTCGCCGCTGGGCCGGATCCTGGCCGAAGTGATGCGTCACCGTCATCTGCCGCGCGAGGAACTGCGCAACGTGGTCGAGGACACCGGCCGCGCCGTGGCCCACGACCTCAGCCGCTACATCTCCGCCATCGGCACCATCGCCGTGGTCGCGCCCCTGATGGGTCTGTTCGGCACCGTGGTCGGCATGATCGAGATCTTCGGCTCCTACACACCCGGCGGCGGCGATCCCGCGCAACTGGCGCGCGGCATCTCGATGGCACTGTACAACACCGGCTTCGGCATCCTCATCGCCATTCCCGCCATGATCGCGCACCGCTATCTGCGCGGCCGCGTGGACGGCTACCTCAGCGCCATGGAGCAGACCGCGTCGCGCCTGGTGCGCGCGGTCGCCCCCGGCTCCGCCACGCGCGAGGGCCGTTCATGAATTTCCGCGGCCCCCGCGGCGAGCGCGATGAGCTGGACATCAACCTGATTCCGCTCATCGACGTGCTGCTGGTCATCCTGATCTTCCTGGCGGCAACCACTTCCTTCGCGCGCTTCACCCAGCTGAAGGTGACGCTGCCCCAGGCCTCGATGGAACAGGACACGCCTCCGGCGCTGGAAGTCGCCGTCAGCCAGGACGGGCGCTACGCGCTCAACGGCACGCTCATCGACGTCTCCACGCCCCCCGAGATCGCCGAGGTCCTGCGCCAGGCCGCGGCCGGCAAGACCGAACCACTGGTCGTCATCAACGCCGACGCCCAGGCCACCCACCAGTCCGTGATCAACGTCATGGAAGCCGCCCGGCTGGCTGGCATCGGCCGCGTCAACTTCGCCGCGCAGACCACCCGGTGACCGCCAAGCGTGCCTCGACGCTGCTGGCGCGCCAATGGCAGCGCGGCGGCTGGCTCTCCAATCTGCTGCTGCCGCTGTCCAGGCTGACCGCCTGGGAAGTGGCGCGCAAGCGCCAGCGCTACCTGGACGGTACCCGCAGCTCGTACCGCGCCCCGGTTCCCGTCGTGGTGATCGGCAATGTCTACGTCGGCGGCACGGGCAAGACCCCCATGGTCATCGCCACCGTCGAAGCGTTGCGGGCCCGCGGCTACACCCCCGGGGTCGTCAGCCGCGGCTACGGCGTCAAGGTCGGCCCGCACGCCCGCGTCGGGCTGGGCGAGCTCGAAGCCGCCCGCTTTGGCGATGAGCCCGCGCTGATCGCCCGCGCCACCGGGGCGCCGGTTTCCGTGCACCCGAAGCGCGCCCTGGCCGCCCAGGCCCTGCTGCAGGCGCACCCCAAAGTGGATGTGATCGTCTCGGACGACGGCCTGCAGCATCTGGCGCTGGCACGCGATGTCGAAATCGTGGTGCAGGACGAGCGCGGCGTGGGCAATGGCCGCCTGCTGCCCGCGGGCCCCTTGCGCGAACCTGCCGAACGGTTGCGGGAGGTCGACGTGGTCGTGACGAACATCGGCACGCCCGACGGCCAGCCGCAAGCCGCTGGCAGCGGCCGGCCGCGGCAAGTCCGCATGTGGCTGGAGCCGGGCGATACGCGCCAGGTCTCGGGCCGCGGCACGCGCCCCCTGGCGGCCTTCGCCGGCCAGCCGCGCATCGCTGCGGCGGCGGGCATCGGCAATCCGGAACGCTTTTTCACCACGCTGCGCGGCGCCGGCATCCAGCTGGAAACCGCGCTCGCCCTGCCCGATCATCACGATTACGCCGAGTCGCCCTTCCAGGCGCTCACGGCCGAGGCCATCCTGGTCACGTCCAAGGACGCGATCAAATGCGCCGCCCTGGACGATCCGCGCCTGTGGGAAGTGCCCGTGCGCGCCGGCTTTTCCGACCCCCAGCTATTCGACTGGCTGGCGCAGGCGCTGCGCCAGCCGGCCCGGGCCTAGCAAACCGTCCGCCTGGTAGCGCCGCGCGGCCCGGCCCCCGGCAAACTGCTTTAGAATTCCGGTCATGGAATCCCGCCTACTCGACATCCTCGTCTGCCCGCTGTGCAAGGGCCGCCTCGAACACGACCGGCAGCAAGCCGAACTGGTTTGCCGTGCCGACCGCCTGGCCTTCCCTGTGCGCGACGGCATCCCCGTCATGCTGGAATCGGAAGCCCGCGCGCTGGACGACGCCCCCGCTGCCCACTGAACCGCCGCGCATGAGCTTCATCGCCCTGATCCCGGCGCGCACCGCCTCGACCCGGTTGCCCGACAAGCCGCTGGCCGACATCGCCGGCAAGCCCATGGTCGTGCGCACCGCCGAACGCGCGGCGCTGTCCGGCGCCTCCCGCGTCTATGTGGCCACCGACGACGTCCGCGTGCAACAGGCTGCGCAGGCGCACGGGCTGCAGGCGCTGATGACCCGCGCCGACCACCCGACCGGCACCGACCGCCTGGCCGAAGCCGTGGAGCAGCTGGGCCTGCCCGACGACGCCATCGTGGTCAATGTGCAGGGCGACGAACCCCTTATCGAACCCGAACTCATCGATGCCGTGGCGGCCAAGCTGCAAGCCAGCCCCGAGGCAGACATCGCGACCTGCGCCTGTCCCCTGGCCAACGCCGAAGCGCTGTTCAACCCCAACGTGGTGAAGCTGGTCTGCGCCGTGAACGACCGCGCGCTGTACTTTTCACGCGCCCCGATCCCCTGGGCCCGCGATGCGCTCGCCTCCGGCGAACGCGTGCTGGCGGAAGGCCTGCCGGCCTGGCACCACATCGGCCTGTACGCGTACCGGGTGTCGTTCCTGCGCCGCTATCCGGCCCTGCCGCAGGGCGCGCTGGAACGTTTCGAATCCCTGGAACAGCTGCGCGCCATGGAACACGGCCACGTCATCGTCGTCCATCGGGCGTCCCACCCTCCTGCCGCAGGCGTAGATACCCCGGCGGATCTGGAACGCGTCCGACAGGTCTACAGCAAGCAGATATAAGGGTTATTTCCTATGGCGCGGCTCCGCATCGGCTGCTGCATTGCGGCATAATTCCCCGGATCACAAAAAATACACCCCTTCAGGAGCACTCATGCGTCTCATCTTGCTCGGACCTCCCGGCGCCGGCAAAGGCACCCAGGCCGCGTTTCTCACCCAACACTTCGGCATCCCCCAGATTTCCACCGGCGACATGCTGCGCGCCGCGGTCAAAGCGGGCACGCCGTTGGGCATTGAAGCCAAAAAGGTCATGGATGCCGGCGGTCTGGTTTCCGACGAGATCATCATCGGCCTGGTGCAGGACCGTCTGAAGCAGCCCGACTGCGCCAACGGCTACCTGTTCGACGGCTTCCCCCGCACCATCCCGCAGGCGGACGCGCTCAAGAGCGCCGGCGTCAAGCTGGATTACGTGGTGGAAATCGAAGTCCCCGAAGAAGACATCATCGAACGCATGAGCGGCCGCCGCGTGCACCAGCCCAGCGGCCGCAGCTACCACGTGCGCTTCAACCCGCCCAAGGTCGAAGGCCGTGACGACGTCACCGGCGAAGAACTGATCCAGCGCGACGACGACCGCGAGGAAACCGTGCGCAACCGTCTGGCCGTGTACCGCGACCAGACCCGCCCCCTGGTCGACTACTACTCGTCCTGGGCGCAGCAGAATCCCGCCGACGCGCCGAAGTACCGCAAGATCTCCGGCGTCGGCGCGGTCGAGGAAATCAAGGCGCGCCTGTTCGCAGCCGTCCAAGGCTGATCGGCGCCTCGATGGCTCACAGGCCTTCGGCGCCGGCACCGGAACGCATCGCGTCCGGCCGGCCCCGAAGGCCTAGTCATATCCGGCGCCTGCCGCGCCGCTTTCATCCCTAGAACTCACTGGTGGTAGACACATGGAAATCGCGAACAAGGTATTCATCGTCACGGGCGGCGCGTCCGGACTGGGCGCCGGCACGGTGCGCATGCTGGTCGAAAATGGCGCCAAGGTCGTCATCGCCGACGTGCAGGACGAACCGGGCTCGGCCCTGGCCAAGGAACTGGGCCAGCGCTATGTCCACTGCGACGTGACCCAGGAAGCCGACGGCAAGAACGCCGTGGCCGCCGCGCTCGAACTGGGCTCGCTGTTCGGCCTGGTGAACTGCGCCGGCGTCGCGCCCGCCGCCAAGATCGTGGGCAAGAACGGCGCGCATCCGCTGGAACTGTTCCAGAAGGTCGTGTCGATCAACCTGATCGGCAGCTTCAACATGATGCGCCTGGCCGCCGAGGCCATGAGCGCCAACGCGCCCGAACCCACCGGCGAACGCGGCGTGCTGATCAACACCGCCTCCGTCGCGGCCTTCGACGGCCAGATCGGCCAGGCCGCCTACGCCGCCTCCAAGGCGGGCGTGGCCGGCATGACCCTGCCCATCGCGCGCGACCTGTCCAAGACCGGCATCCGCTGCATGACCATCGCCCCGGGCATCTTCGGCACGCCCATGATCTTCGGCATGCCGCAGGAAGTGCAGGACTCGCTGGCCGCCAGCATTCCCTTCCCCGCCCGCCTGGGCCGTCCGGAAGACTATGCCAAGCTGGTCCACAGCATCGTCACGAACGACATGCTCAACGGCGAAACCATCCGCCTGGATGGCGCCATCCGCATGCCGCCGAAATAATGCCCCCACGCTTCGCCCGCTACGCGGGCTCTCTGCCCCCCGAGGGGAAAAGACGCTCCGGCCTAGAGAAAAAGCGTCGGGCGAAGCGTTGTCCCACTCAAGGGGCAATGTTGGTCATGGGGCCTATCGGCCCCCTTTTTACGTAGTCATCCATGAGCCTGTTTCGTTCGGCGGCCACGGTCAGTAGCTTCACCCTGCTGTCCCGCATTTCCGGCCTGATCCGCGACATCCTGGTGGCCCGCGCTTTCGGCGCCGGCCCCATCACCGACGCCTTCTGGGTCGCTTTCCGCATTCCCAACCTGCTGCGCCGCCTGTTCGCCGAAGGGGCCTTCGCCCAGGCCTTCGTGCCCATCCTGGGCGCCGCGCGCAACAACCGGTCCGAAGCCGAAGTCCGCACCCTGCTGGACCGCGTGGCGCTGCTGCTGACCGCGGCGCTCATGCTCATCACGCTCATCGGCATCGTCGCCGCGCCCTGGGTGGTATCGGCCATGGCCAGCGGGCTGCGCGGCGCCGCCCGCGACACCGAATTCGGCGCGGCGGTCTGGATGACGCGGGTGATGTTCCCCTACATCTTCTGCATGTCGCTGATCGCCTTCGCCTCGGGCGTGCTCAATACCTGGCGGCGCTTTGCCGTGCCGGCCTTCACGCCGGTGCTGCTCAACCTGGCCATGATCGCCGCCTGCATCTGGCTTGCCCCGCGCATGGACGTGCCGGTCTATGCGCTGGCCATCGGCGTCATGATCGGCGGCGTGGCGCAACTGGCCGTGCAATGGATCGCCCTGGCCCGGCTCGGCCTGACGCCGCGCTTCACCCTGCGGTTCCGCGAGGCCTGGGGCGACCCCACGGTGCAGCGCATCCTCAAGCAGATGGCGCCCGCCACCCTGGGGGTCTCGGTCGCGCAGATCTCGCTCTTGATCAACACCAACATCGCCACCTGGCTCACGCCGGGCAGCGTCACCTGGCTGTCCTTCGCCGACCGCCTGATGGAATTCCCCACGGCGCTGCTGGGCGTGGCGCTGGGCACGGTGCTGCTGCCCAGCCTGTCCGCCGCCCATGCCCGCGACGACCACGGCGGTTACAGCGGGCTGCTGGACTGGGGCCTGCGCCTGGTGCTGCTGCTGGGCCTGCCGGCGGCGGTGGGCATGGCGCTGCTGTCCGATGGCCTGGTCGCTACCCTGTTCCACTACGGCGCCTTCGCCGCCCAGGACGTGAGCCAGACCCGCCTGGCGGTGATTTCCTACTCCGCCGGGCTGATCGGTCTGCTGGCCGTGAAGATCCTGGCGCCCGGCTTCTACGCCAAGCAGGACATCCGCACGCCGGTGAAAATCGCCATCGGCGTGCTGATCATGACGCAACTGATGAACCTGGTGCTGGTGCCGCTGATGGCGCATGCCGGACTGGCCCTGGCGATCGGCCTGGGCGCCTGCCTGAACGCGCTGGCCCTGCTGATCGGACTGCGCCGCCGCGGCGTCTACCAGCCCGGTCCCGGCTGGACCGCGTTCGCGCTGCGCCTCCTGCCCGCCCTGGCGGCGCTGGCGGCCTTTCTCTGGTATGCGGACGGGCGCATCGACTGGATCGCCCTGCAGGCCCATTCCTGGCAGCGGGTGGCCTGGCTGGCCGGCGTGCTGGCAGCCAGCGGCGCGGTCTACTTCGGAATGTTGTTACTGTTTGGCTTCCGCCCTAGGGACTTTGGCCGACGTCCGGCGCGCTAAGTTCGGACAATCTGCCTATATACACGTCAAAAGCCGGTCTAGTACCGGCTTTTTTGCATTAGATTCGTCAAGAATTGACAATCAGCCGGTAATCTTTGGTAAAAAACCTTTATTATTTACAAATTGCCATCGAAAGGATCCCCCTTGAAGCACTGCGGGGACATGAAGTGAAGTACGCCCAAGGACAACCCATGGCGGACCAGGTAATCAATTGGCTGCTGTTATTGCGCTCCGGCAAGGCGACCGCCCAGGACTATAACGACTTCCTGGCGTGGCGCGCTGCCGACCCAGCCCACGAAAATGCCTGGCAGCAGCTGACCGGCTCGCTGGAAGGATCGACGTTCGGCCGGCTTGGCGACGCCTATCCCGCCGGTTACGCCACCGCTGGCCCCGCCATCCCGCCTCTCGCGGCCCCTCTCGGCCCCGCCATTGCGCCCCCTCGCCGCCGTTTCTTGGCCGGCGCGCTGGCGCTCGCCGGCACCGGAGCCTGCGCCGCCTACGTCGGCAATGCCTTCTATCCCCTGGGCAACGTGGCGGCGGATGCCGCCACCGCCACGGGCGAACGCCGCCGCTACGTGCTGTCCGACGGCAGCCAGCTGCTGCTGGACGCCCGCAGCCGCGTCAACCTGGACTTCACGCCTGCCTACCGCCAGGTCCGCCTGCTGGACGGCGCCGTGACGGTGTCCGTGGCGCCCGACGCGCGCCGCCCTTTCCTGGTCCAGACCGCGGAAGGCACGGTCCGCGCACTGGGCACCCGCTACATGGTGCGCCAGCAAGCCCAGCGCACCCTGGTGGTGGTGCATGAGCACGAGGTCGAGGTCGAAACCATGTCCGGCGCCCACGGCACCGTCCGCGCCGGCACCGGCGCCCGGTTCGACGCGGCCCGCATGGATACCCCGCGCGCCGAACTCATGGCCGAGGCCGCCTGGGAAGCCGGTTGGGTCGAAGCCCGCGGCCGCCCGCTGGCCGAAGTGATCGCCGCCCTGCGTCCCTACCGCAGCGGCACGCTGCGCGTGTCCATGGCCGCAGGCGGCCTGCCGGTATCCGGCCACTTCCCGCTGGATGACACCGATGCCGCGCTCGATACGCTGCGCGAAATCATGCCCATCCACGTCCGCCGCTTCACGCCCTGGTTCGTCTCCATCAGCGTCGCCACCTGACAACGCCGGCGTCCGCGCCGTGTCGCCAGAGCGGCTTCGTTGTATACTAAGCACGGTGTTTTTATCCAGTAGGCGCCACGGGTTTTCCTCAAACACATGAGGACCATCCGCAAGGGCTTTCCAGCCCAGGGAATTCCTCCCGCAGCGCCCCCGCCCGGTTGACGGGCGCTCCATCGGCTGATCAAACATTAAAAGCTTGCATTCCCGTAGGGACTTGCTACAATGTTCGACTTTGCCGAATTCAACTTATATAGCAACATGGCCAATACCGCCCAAGCCCGCAAGCGCGCTCGCCAATCCGTTGAGCGCAACAAGCACAATTCCAGCCTGCGCTCGATGCTGCGCACCGCCATCAAGCGCGTTCGCCAATCCATCGCCGCTGGCGACAAGGCTGCGGCTGGCGAAGTGTTCCAGAAGGCCTCCAGCGTGATCGATCGCGTGGCTGACAAGAACATCATCCACAAGAACAAGGCCGCTCGCCACAAGAGCCGCCTGGCTGCCGCCATCAAGGCGCTGGCCTAAGCCATTCTGCCGCCCTGTTTTCAGGGCGTCACGAATACGGCAAATGAAAAAGGATGCCCTTGGGCATCCTTTTTTGCATTTCCGCCCACCGCAAAGCCTCTAGTTTCCTGCGCCCACATCCATTCTTTGGACGCCCCGCTCCCGACGCAGCTACAGCCGCGCCGCGATCCGCTCGGCGAAGAAATCGATGAATGCGCGCACCCGGGCAACCTCTGCCGAACGGGGCGGCCATAGCAGCGAAACGCTGCCCCGGTTTTCCGTGTAGTCCTCGAGCACCGGCCGCAGCCGGCCCGCCGCCACGTCTTCCTTTACCAGGTAACTGGGCACCTGCACGATCCCCAACCCGCCGATCGCCGCGGACGCCAGGGCCTCGCCATCATTCAATATGCTGGACGGCTTGAACGTCCTGCCCGACGGCTCTCCCTTGAAGGCCCAGGTTTCCGTCCTGCCCGTAGTTGGAAACCGATAGTGGATGCAGCAATGCTCACTGAGATCCGCGGGCGTGCGCGGCGTGCCGCGCTGGGCCAGATAAGCAGGCGAAGCGCAAGTCGTGAACGCATGCGGGCCGATGTTGCGGGCCTGCAGTCTTGAATCCTCCAGCTCGCCCAAGCGCAATACGAGGTCGTATCCGTCCTCGATCACGTCGACGATCAGGTCGTCCAGGTTGATGTCCACCATCACCTCGGGAAAGCGCAAGTGGAAGTCGCTGAGCGCCGGCAACACGATCCTGCGGCCCATCACCGTGGGAACGCTAACCTTGAGCCGGCCCCGCGGCGCGTTCTGCACCAGCTGCAATTCCCGCTCCGCCTCCTGGAGATCCTTCAGGATCTTGCTGACATAGCGGTACAGAACCTCGCCTTCGCCCGTCGGCCCCAAAGAGCGGGTACTGCGATGCAACAACCGCACGCCCAGCTTTAGCTCCAGCCTTTCCACCGCCTTGCCCGCCGCTGAAGCGGACAAACCCAGCTTGCGCCCGGCCGCGGCAAAACTGCCGGACTCCACCGTGGCCGCGAAGGCCACCATTCCACTGAACGATTCGATCGAAAAGGTTCCGGACATATGTTCGCGACTCTAAAGACCGACACCCGTCTTCTGCCGGCGGCGGTACCGATGAATGATGCACCCAAATGGATGGCGAGCTGAACGCTGGCTCCAGCTGATCCGATCAGCCGTCGATGCGCTTGAACCTCCGATCCTGACACAAGCTCGGAATTCTTATGGGAGACCACAATGAATACAGGACTACGCCACCCTTTGGAGTCGGAAAATTCAGACTTCGAGCATGCTGCCTTCGACATCATCGTGGTGGGAGGCGGCTCGGCTGGAGCCGTGCTGGCCAGCCGCCTGAGCGAAGATCCGACCCGCCGAGTGCTGCTGATCGAGGCCGGCCGCGCCTATCCGCCCCACGCTTACCCCGACGCCGTCCGCGCCCAGAACATCATCGGCGGCGATGCCAGGCACGACTGGGGATATGCATCCCTGCCAGGCTGGGGCGGAAAATCCTTCCCGGTTCCGCGGGGCAGGGTGCTGGGCGGCTCCTCGGCCGTGAATGCCGGCGTCTGGATGCGGGCGCCCGCAGCCGACTTCGAGCGCTGGACCCGGGCAGGACTGCCACATTGGTCCATCGCCGACGCGCTGCCGTTCTTCCGCGGCAGCGAATGGACCGCCTCGGGCGCGGACCAATGCCACGGCCGCTCCGGCCCGGAACCGGTGCACCAGCTGCACGACGACGAGATCTCCGACATGCAGCACGCGTTCGTGGTGTCGGCCCAGATGGCGGGTCACCCCCGCGTCCAGGATTTCAATGGCGACTCGCCTTTCGGCGTCGGCCCCTACCCGATGAACAACCGCATGGGCCAACGGCTGAACACGGGCATGACCTACCTGTCGGACCTGGTGCGCGCCCGGCCCAACCTGACGATCTACAGTGAAACGCTGGCTGACCGCGTCGATATCAGCGATGGCCGGGCGCGGGGCGTGATCCTGGCCGATGGCGAGCGGATCGAAGCCGGCGAAGTCGTGCTCGCGGCCGGAACGTATGGATCGGCAGCCATCCTGCTTCGCTCCGGCATCGGGCCGGCGGCGGACCTCAAGGCCCTGGACATCCCCGTTATCGCCGATCTGCCGGTCGGCCTGCGGCTGCAGGAGCATCCCTTCTACTACACCGTCTGGGCCGCGCATCCCGAACGGCTGGGGCTTCCCATCCCGCCGGTCGGCGCCATTCTGTGGACCCAGTCATCCGAAGCCGGCCCGGGCGACGGCGACCTGCACGTCAGCGCCGTGCACTACGGCGATCCCGCCGACTCGCCCACCGGCGCGATCTTCATGCTGGCCCTGGCGCTGACCCGTCCCAGCTCCACTGGCACCCTCAAGCTGCGGGACCGCGATCCCCGTACCGCGCCGCTCATCGACCTCAACATCCTCGGGACCGCGCGCGATCGGGAACTGATGGTCGAAGGCATCCAACTGATCCGCCGGATCGCGAGCCAGGGTCCGCTGTCCGAGATCATCGCCCAGGAACTCATACCCGGCCCGGCCGCTGCGGACGGCGCCGCGCTGGAAGCCGCCCTCCCTGCGGCGCTGGACATCTATCACCACCCGACCTCGACCGCCCCCATGGGCGGCGACGGCGATCCCGCCGCGGTAACGGACTATCAGGGGCGCGTGCGCGGCATCGCCGGCCTGCGGGTCGCGGACGCTTCCTGTTTCCCGGACATTCCCTCGGTCGCCACCAATCCCACCGTAGTCATGCTGGCCGAGCGCATCAGCAACTGGATCAAGAACACGGAGACCTGACCATGAACGATGCCGCAAACACCGCCTGGTCCCGCAAGGCCTACAACTGGATCGGAGGCGTCCAGCTCTCCGAAGGCGCCTTGAGGGAATCGATCGACCCTGCCACCTACAACATCATCGGCCACTACCCCGACAATGGCCTGCAAGCGGCAAGTTCGGCCGTCGCGGCCGCCGTGCGCGCCTTCCGCACGACGCCGTGGGCGCATGACCACGAACTGCGCGCCCGCGTCCTGGAGCAACTGGCGCGCGCCTTCGAGCGCAACCGCGACCGGCTGCTGGATATCCTCTCGCTCGAAAACGGCAAGATCAAGGGCGAAGCCGGCTTCGAACTCGACATGATTCCAAGCAAGCTGCGCTACGCGGCCGCCGCCGCCCTGCTCGAAAGCGGCCGGGCGCTGACGCCCAGGCCTGGCAGCATCTCCATGGTCCTGCGCCAACCCATGGGCGTGGCGGCCGTGATCGCGCCCTGGAATTCGCCGGCGGTGCTGACGATACGGTCGCTGGCGCCGGCCCTGGCGGCGGGATGCACGGCGGTCGTCAAGCTGCCCGGCCAAGTGGCGCAGACGGCCAGCTTCATGGCAGAAATCATGTCCGAAGCGGAGGACCTCCCGGACGGCGTGGTCAATCTGTTCTTCGAAAGCGGACCCGAAGGCTCCGCCTATCTCGTGGACTCGCCCGAGGTTCCCGTCATCAGCTTCACCGGCTCCACCCGCACCGGCCGCGCGATCAGCGGCGCCGGCGCCAGGCACTTGAAGCGCTTCGGCATGGAACTCGGCGGCAAGACTCCCATGATCCTGTTCGATGACGCGGACGTGGACGCGGCGTTGCCCGTGCTTGAAAAGGCATTGACTGTCTTCAGCGGCCAGTTCTGCATGACCGGCTCCCGCTTGCTGGTTCAGGACGGCATCTACGCGGCGGTCCGCGACGGACTCGCCAACCGGCTGCGCCAGGTCAAGGTCGGCCCGGCTGCCGATCCGGACAGCGATATGGGTCCGCTGATCGACCGCGCCAGCGTCGAACGCGTCGACCATGCGGTCGTCCTTGCGATGGCAGCGGGCGCCACGGCGGTCGAACGCGGCGGGCCGGTGAACAGCGGCCCGCTGGCCAGCGGCGCCTTCTACCGCCCCACCCTGCTGGAAGTGACCGACAACAGCCTGGCCATCGTCCAGCAAGAAACCTTCGGCCCGGTGCTAACAATCCAGCGCTTTGCCAATGAGGCCGAAGCCATACGCCTGGCCAACGACAGCGAGTACGGCCTGGCCGCCTGCGTCTGGACCCGCGACGTAGAGCGGTCGCTGCGCGTCGCGCAAGCCATCGACGCGGGTTCGGTATGGATCAACGACTGGGCCAAGGTCTACGACGGCACCGAGGAAGGCGGCTTCAAACAGTCCGGACTGGGACGCCTGAACGGCGTGGCCGCGCTGGAAGACTTCATCGAGTACAAGCACATCGCACTCAAATCCGGCCTCGGGTAATGCCGACGAACCGGAACATCCATTAGAAGAAAGGAGGCAACCATGCCGGATTCCACCGCCGCAAAGCTGATCGACGCGCTCCATGCGGGCGCGGAGGTCCCGCCAGGCTGCCGCGTCAATCACGCGCGCGGACTGCTTGTTGAAGGCAGATTCCTTGGCGTGCCCCGGGCAGCGCAATTCTGCGCTTCGCCCATGTTCAACGACGCGGAGCAGCCGCTCCTCGTCCGGTTCTCAGACTCCGGCCCCGACCCGCGGATCCGCCAGGACAGTCCGCAAGCCGAACCGCGCGGCCTGGCCGTGCGTATCGGGCAGGATTCCCAGTTGGTGCTGGTCGGCCACTCGATCGAAGGCTTCCCCGCGCAAGACCCGCAGACGTTTCTTGCATTCATACAGGCCTTGAACACGCAGCACGCGGCCCCTGAATCGCTGCAAGCCCACCTGGCGGCCAATGTGCGGGCGCAACGCTTCGGCCAACTGCAGCAAGACACCCTGCCCACGGGCTACGCCTCCCGCAGCTATCACATGCTTCATTCCTACCGCCTGACCGCCGCGGATGGCGGGACGCGAACTGGCAGGCTGACGATCCGGGGCAGGAACGCCGATGGCGCTCACAAGGCCCTGAACGGTCGGAACTGCATGGACGAGGCCTTGCGCCACGCAATGGAGGCGGGCCCGGTGGCGCTGGAACTGGCGTTCACCCCGGCGCCGGAAGGAGGCGCGACGAACGACCCGTCCGCTGGCTGGCCCGAACACGGCGGCTCGATGCTCCTGGGATACCTGATGCTGGAACGCCTTGCGCCAGATCAGGACGCGCAACGCACCCTGGTGTTCGACCCATCCATCCTGCCTGCAGGCATCGAGTTCGTGGGCGACCCGCTGCTGAAGGCGCGCCTGCTGGCCTACCGGTTGGCGGCAGAGCGACGACTGCGCGGTATTTCCTGATCCAGGCCTGACGCCAGGCGGCTCCGGGCTGCCGCTGCCGCCTCGCGCAATGACGCCATCAGCCCGCCCACCAGCGGATTGCCTGGCCGATGCTCAGGAAACACCACGCTGACCCGGAACGGAAACGAGCGCGCCAAGGGACGGATATGCAGGCCCCGGCCGGCAAAGTCCAGCGCGGTCAGCGGATTCACGATGGCCAGGCCCAAGCCCTGCCGCACGAAGGTGCACACGGACACGGCGGTCGTCGTCTCGACGATGGACCGCCGCAGCACGCCGGCTTCGGCAAAGGCCTCGTCGATCTGGATGCGGTAGGGATCGCTGGAAGACAGGCTGACGAACGCCTGCCCTGCGAAATCCGCCAGTTCTATGCGCTGCCTGCCCAGGAGCGCATGAGCATCGGGCAGCACGCAGACCTCGTCCACTTCCAGCAACAGCTCCACGCGCGTGCCGGCCGGCGCCGCATCGTGTTCGGTCAGGCCCAGGTCGTAGCGCTGGGCGCTCAGCCATTCCTCCAGGAAGGGTGATTCCTGCGTTTCCAGCATCAGGCTCACCCCGGGATGGCGCTCGTGGAAGCGCCGGAATGCATCCGGCAGGATGGAATGGGAAAAGACCGGCAGCGCGATCACCGACAACTGCCCGCCCTGGTAGGCCCGCAGGCGGGCGGCAGCCGAGGCCACCCGCTCCAGGCCCGCGTAGGACTGACGGACCTCGTCGAACAGCGCCAAGCCCGGCATGGTGGGCCGCAGCCGCCCCGCCACGCGGTCGAACAGCGTGAAGCCTATGCCCTGCTCCAGGCGCGCCAGCTCGCGGCTGACGGTCGGCTGGGACGACCCCAGCAGTTCGGCCGCCTTGGTCACGCTGCCGGCGATCATGACCGCGCGGAAGACTTCGATTTGCCGGTGCGTCAGCATCGCCTACTCATATCAAAAATGAATCGATCAAGGAAATTTAAGCATTTTACTGGATGACCAAAGCCGGGCATCATGCCGCCTTGTTTTCACTTCCACCAACAAGGTTTCGCCCGCCATGGCCTTCGATCCGCGCCAACTCACCCAACTCGCCGCCGAGCACGGCACGCCGCTCTGGGTGTACGACGCCGCCGTCATCCGTGAACGCATCGCGCAACTACGCCGCTTCGATACCATCCGCTATGCGCAGAAGGCCTGCTCCAACCTGCACATCCTGCGCCTGATGCGCGCCGAGGGCGCCGTGGTGGACGCCGTCTCGCTGGGCGAGATCGAGCGCAGCCTGGCCGCCGGCTTCCAGCCCCAGGGGGAGCCGGAAGGCATCGTCTTCACCGCGGACCTGATCGACCACGCCACGCTGGCCGCCGTGCTCAAGCACGGCATCACCGTCAACGCCGGTTCCCTGGACATGCTGGCCCGCGTCGGCCAGGCCTCGCCCGGCCATCGCGTCTGGCTGCGCATCAACCCGGGCTTCGGCCACGGCCATAGCAACAAGACCAACACCGGCGGCCCGCAGAGCAAGCACGGCATCTGGATCGGCGACGTGGCCGCAGCCATGGCCATCGTGCGCCGCCACGGCCTGAAGCTGGTCGGCATCCACATGCATATCGGCTCGGGCGTGGACTACGCCCACCTGTCCAGCGTGTGCGACGCCATGGTCGACGTGGTCGCCTCGCTGGACCACGACATCGAAGCCATTTCCGCGGGCGGCGGCCTGTCCATCCCGTACCGCGAAGGCGATGCCCGCATCGACTGCGACCACTACTTTGAACAATGGGACGCGGCGCGCCGCCGCATCGCCGAGCGCCTGGGCCATGAGATCCGCCTGGAAATCGAGCCGGGCCGCTTCCTGGTCGCCGAGGCCGGCGCGCTGGTGTCGGAGGTGCATTCGATCAACCGCCGTCCGGAGCGCGATTTCGTGCTGGTCGACGCCGGCTTCAACGACCTGATGCGTCCGGCCATGTACGGCAGCTATCACCAGATTTCGGTGCACGCGCCCGACGGCAGCCGGCCGCAAGGCGCGGCCGAGACCCGCATCGCCGTGGCCGGCCCGCTGTGCGAATCGGGCGACGTGTTCACCCAGGACGCCGGCGGCGTGGTGTCGGACCAGTTGCTGCCGCAGCCGCGCATCGGCGATTTCCTGGTGTTCCACGACGCGGGCGCCTATGGCTCGTCGATGTCCTCGAACTACAACAGCCGCCCACTGGCGCCGGAAGTGCTGCTGGACAACGGCGCGGCGCGGCTGATCCGCCGCCGCCAGACGATAGGCGAGCTGCTGGCGCTGGAAGAGGCCTGAGCCTCGTCAGGTCGGGAACGCCTCGCGCAAGGCGAAGGTCGCCTGCTTGAACACGCCCAGGTCGGTGCCCACCGCCACGAAGTGCATGCCCATGTCCAGGTAGCGCCGCGCATCCGCATGCACCGGCGCCAGGATGCCCACGGCCTTGCCCTGGGCCGACACCCGCTGGTACAGATGGCGGATGGCCTCCTGGACTTCGGGATGGCCGGGATTGCCGATATGGCCCAGCGCCGCGGCCAGGTCGGACGGTCCGATGAACACGCCGTCCACGCCCTCCACGGAGGCAATCTCGTCCACGGCATCGATGCCCGGGCGGCTTTCTATCTGCAGCAGTACGCAGATGTTGTCGTTGATGGTGTGCAGGTAGTCCGGCACCGTGCCATAACGGTTGCTGCGCTGGGCGCCCGCCACGCCGCGCATGCCCTGCGGCGGATAGCGCGTGGCGGCCACGGCCCGGCGCGCGTCCTCTTCGGATTCGATGAACGGAATCAACAGGTTGTAGAAGCCGATATCCAGCAGCCGCTTGATCTCCACCGGGTCGTTCCACGACGGCCGGCCCACGGCAGCGCTGGCGCTGCCCTGCAGGGCCTGCAGCTGCTGCAGGAACATCGGCACCTCGTTGGGCGAGTGCTCGCCGTCCAGCAGCAGCCAGTCGAAATTGGCCAGCCCCACGAGCTCGGCCGTGATGTGGCTGGACATGCACATCCAGAATCCGATGAGCCGTTCGCGCGCCAGGATGCGTTGCCGGAAACGGTTGGGTAAGGGTGAGTTCATTGCCGTCTTCACTTCATCAAAAAAACAGGTCAGGCCGGGCCCGCAAGCCCGGCCGCGCATTCAATCCACGCATTCAATCCATTTTTGCGCCCGAGGCCTTGGCCGCCTTGCCCCACTTCGCGATCTCGTTATCCACGAACGCCGAGAACGACTTCGGGTCGTCGGCCACCACCACGAACCCCACGCTCTCCAGCTTCTGCCGGATCTCGGGCGAAGACAGCGCCTTCACCGTCGCCTGGTTCAGGCGCTGGATCACGGCGGGCGGCGTCTTCGCCGGCGCCGACAAGCCAAACCAGGACTCGGCCGAAAAACCCGGATAGCCCGATTCCGCCACCGTCGGCGTATCGGGATAGGCGGGATTGCGCTTGGCGCTGGCCACGGCCAATGCGCGCAGCTTGCCCGAAGTGACCTGCGGCAGCAGCGTGTCCTGATTCAGGAACATGACCTGCACGCGGCCCCCGATCATGTCGGTGATGGCGGCAGCGCCGCCCTTGTAAGGCACGTGCACCAGATCGATCTTGGCGTCCTGCTTCAGCATCTCCATGGCCAGATGGCCCGACGAGCCGCTGCCCGAACTCGCATGCGTGTACTTGCCCGGGTTCTCGCGCGCCAGCTTGATGAACTCGGCGAAGGTCTTGCCCGGAAAGTCGTTGTTGGCGACCAGCACATTGGGCCCGGTCGCCAGCAGCGAGATGTGCGCGAAGTCGCTGTCGCGGTAAGGCATGTTCTGGTAGACCGCATAGCTGATGGCGTTGGAGCCCACGCCCGACAGCAGCAGGGTGTAGCCGTCAGGCTCGGCCTTGGCCACCATGTCGGAGCCGATATTGCCATTGGCGCCGCCCTTGTTCTCCACCACCACGGTCTGGCCCAGTTCCTTGGACAGCTCGGCCGCCAGCAGGCGGCCCACCGAATCGGTGCTGCCGCCCGCCGGAAACGGCACCACCAGCTTGATTTGCTTGGCGGGCCAGTCCGCGCCCTGCGCCATCAGCATGCCTGGCAGCACGGCCAGCGCCCCCGCGGCCGCCAGGATGGCCAAGCGTGCGCGCGCCGCCGGTTTCTTCTGTTGCATGGTTGTCTCCTCTGTGGGTTTTTTAGTATGTGCGCCCGGTGTCCGGGTCAGTGGATTTCAGGCTCGCCCGCGGCCGGAGCGCGCGTTTCAGTCTGAAGAAAATCGAAATCGCAGCCCGTGTCGGCCTGGCCGATGTGCTTGAGGTACAGCACGCCGTAGCCGCGCTCGAAACGCGGCGGCGGCGCCTGCCAGGCGGCGCGGCGCGCGGCCAGCTCCTCGTCGGACACCAGCAGCTCCAGGCGCCGCGCCGGCACGTCCAGCGTGATGCGGTCGCCGTCCTGCACCAGCGCCAGCGGGCCGCCCACATAGGCTTCGGGCGCCACGTGCAGCACACAGGCGCCGTAACTGGTGCCGCTCATGCGCGCGTCCGAGATGCGCACCATGTCGCGCACGCCCTGCTTCAGGAGCTTCTGCGGAATCGGCAACTGGCCCCATTCCGGCATGCCGGGCGCGCCCTGCGGCCCCGCGTTCTGCAGCACGATGACGCTGTCGGCGTCCACGTCCAGATCGGGGTCGTCGATGCGCGCGGCCATGTCGTTGTAGTCCTTGAAGACCACCGCCCGGCCCGTGTGCACCTGCAGATGCGCCTCCATCGCGGGCGGCTTGATCACCGCGCCGTCGGGCGCCAGATTGCCGCGCAGCACCGCCAGCCCGTCGCGCTCGATCAGCGCCTGCGCGCGCGGCCGGATCACGTCTTCATTGAAGATGCGCGCGCCCGCGATGTTCTCGCCCAGCGTGCGGCCGTCCACGGTGCGCTGGGTCGTGTCCAGCAGGTCGCCCAGCTGCACCAGCATGGCGCGCAGGCCGCCCGCGTAATAGAAGTCTTCCATCAGGTACTTGCCGGCCGGCCGCAGATTGGCCAGTACCGGCGTGGTGCGCGCCAGGTGATCGAAGCGGTCCAGGTCCAGCCCGAAGCCGCTGCGGCGCGCCATGGCGATCAGGTGCACCACTGAATTGGTCGAGCCGGACAGCGCCAGCACCGTGCGCACGGCGTTGTCGAAAGACGCGGCGGTCAGCAGGTCCGACGGCTTCAGGTCTTCCCACACCATCTCCACGATGCGCTTGCCGGTCAGGCTGGCCATCTGCGCGTGGCGCGAGTCCGGCGCCGGGATCGACGAGGCGCCCGACAGGCACAGGCCCAGCGCTTCGACCGCGCCCGTCATGGTGGACGCCGTGCCCATGGTCATGCAGTGGCCGGGCGAGCGGGCGATGCCGTCCTCCACGCCTTGCCAGTCTTCCTCGGTGATGTTGCCGGCGCGCAGCTCGGCCCAGTACTTCCAGGTGTCCGAGCCCGAGCCCAGGGTGTTGCCGTTCCAGTTGCCGCGCAGCATGGGGCCGGCCGGCATGAAGATGGTGGGCAGGTCCATGGACACCGCGCCCATCAGCAGCGCGGGCGTGGTCTTGTCGCAGCCGCCCATCAACACGCAGCCGTCCGCGGGGTAGGAGCGCAGCAGCTCTTCGGTCTCCATCGCCAGCAGGTTGCGGTAGAGCATGGTGGTCGGCTTCTGGAAGGGTTCCGACAGGCTCATGGCGGGCATTTCCACCGGGAAGCCGCCCGCCTGCCAGATGCCGCGCTTGACCTCTTCCACGCGCTGCTTGAAATGGCTGTGACAGGGGTTGATGTCGCTCCAGGTATTGATGATAGCGATCACCGGCTTGCCGGCGTAGTCCGAGCGGTGATAGCCCATCTGCGCGGTGCGCGAACGGTGGCCGAACGAGCGCAGGTCGCGCACGCCGTACCAGCGGTGGCTGCGCAGTTCTTCGGGTTTCTTGCGCTTGGTTGAATTGCTCATGTCTCTGTTCCTGTGCTCTTGGGCAAGGGTTTATAGGGAAAACGGGATCACGCCGCGTCCAGCAGATAGGGCGTGCCGGCGCGCTCGCAGATGGCGCGCAGGCGTTCGGCCAGCGCGACAGGGATGGGGATGCCCTCGCGCAGCCGGCGCGCGCGCTCGGCGGCCTCGGGCTCGCCCGCCACCAGCACCGGCTCGTCGGGATGGGCGGGCGGCGTATCGTGCATGGCGTCGATCATGTCGTCCATGTCGGACTCGAACGAGCCCGCCGCGCGAAAGGCGTCGGGGTTCAGGGCCAGGAAGAAATGGCCCACGTCGTCGGGTTCGCCGGGACGGCGGGTCGGGGCGCGGCGCGCGGCGAAGGCGCTGCCGCTGAGCGTGCCGCCCAGGATCTGCGCCATCATCGCCAGGCCGTAGCCCTTGTGGCTGCTCATGGCGGCAGTGCCGCCCAGCGGCGTCAGGCCGCCCTCGGGATGCTTGAAGATGAATTGCATGGCGGCCGCCGCATCGGTGACCGCGCCGCCCTGCCCGTCCACCGCCCAGCCCGGCGGCAGCGGCTGGTCAAGGAAGTCGTAGACCTTGACCTTGTTGGCGGCGACGGTGGTGGTCGCCATGTCCAGCAGAAAGGGTTCGTTGTAGGCCGCCGGCGCGCCGAAGGCGATGGGGTTGGTGCCCAGCATGGGCATGGCGCCGCGCGTGGGCACCATGATGACGCCGTTGGCGCTGCTGGTCACCAGTCCGACCACGCCGCGCTCGACCGCGATGCGCGCATAGACCCCGGCCGCGCCGAAGTGATGCGAATTGCAGACCGACACGGCGCCCACGCCGTGCTCCAAAGCCTTGTCCACCGCCAGGTTCATGGCCTGCGCCGCCACCGGATAGCCCAGGCCGCCCATGCCGTCGATCAGCGCGCTGGCGCCGCCGTCGCGCAGGATGCGCGGCCTGGCGTCCAGCCGCAGGGTGCCGGCGCGCAGCTTGTCCTCGTATGCCGGCAGCATGGAGATGCCGTGCGAATCGATGCCCAGCAGGTCGGTGCGCGCCATCAGGCCCGCAGTGACGTGCGCCAGGTCCTGCGCCATGCCCCAGGCCATCAGCACCTGCAGGATCTGCTCGCGGACCTGCTCCACCGGCGCTTGCACCGCGATATTCCCTTGCACTCTGGTCTCCTGTAGTTTTGATTCGATCGCAGCGGGCAGACGGAAGGGATCAATCGCGCTCGCGGTCCACCAGCCGGTGCCGCGCCTGGCCCAGATGGAACTGCATGGCGACGCGGGCTCGCTCGCTGTCCTGTTCGCGAATGGCGTCCAGGATCGCGGCATGCTCGTCCACCACGCGCTGCGCACGCTGGCGCGAGCCGGTGCGGGTCAGGTTCAAGGTGAGCCGCATGAAGCCGCTGATGGATTCGTGGATGCTTTCCAGCACGCCCAGATAGAAGTCGTTGCCGCTGGCTTCGGCGATGCTGGCATGGAAGGCCAGGTCGGCCTCGGCCGACACCTGGCCGCGCGCCAGGCTGTCGGCGAAGGCCGCGTGCGCGTCCGCGATCTTCCTGAGCTGCTCATCGGTGCGGCGCAGCGCCGCCAGGCGCGCGGCGTCGCCCTCCAGCGCCACCCGGACCTCCTGGGCGCGCAGGTAGGCGCTGACGTTCTGCACGTCGTTGAAGGTCTTCAGGCGCGGCGCGGGCGCATGGCTGACAAAGGTGCCCAGCCCCTGGTGCGCGGTGATCAGGCCGTCGGCGCGCAGGCGCAGCAGCGCTTCGCGCACCACCGGACGCGAGACGCCGAAGCGTTCGGAGATTTCGTTCTCGGATGGCAGCTTGTCGCCCACGTTCAGCCCGCCGGAGACGATCTGCTCGAAGATCTGGCCGTACAGCTGATCCGCCAGCCGCACCCGGTGCCCGCGTTCGAGCACCAGCGCGCCCGCGGCATCGTGTTCGGCGGGCGCCTGCGGCGCGGGCGCGGGTGTTGCTTTGGGTCGGGCCACGAAACCTCCTCGATGCTATGGCGCTGCCCGCGATGGCGGGACAGCGCTCATCGTACCGTCAATGCGCGGCGCCAGTGCGCTCACGCGGCGGCCGCCTCCCGGTCCCAGGCCGCCAGGGCGCGCGCCACCGGCGCCACGCGCTCGCGCTCGGCGGCGGAGATGCCGGTCAGCAGGGGCAGCATCGGCCCCATGTCCGCCACGCCCGACAGGGTCACGGCATCGTGCAGCACGCGGATTGGGCTGATGCCGTCGCGGCAGTCTTCCAGGCCCAGGTACTGCTGACGCACGGCCTCGGCTTCGTCATAGCGGCCGTCGCGCAGCAGATGCAACAGGCGCATCGAGCCGCGCGGCGCCACGCAGACCGAGCCGGAGGTGAAGCTCTTCAGGCCGAAATCGCGGTAGTGCACGATGGCCGGGCGTTCGCCGATGCCGCTGACGATCCAGCGCGCATCCACCGCCTGCAGCAGCGACGACAGATAGGCGTCCTGCGACGGATCGTCGCGCACGACGGCGTACTTGAACGCCACGATGCGGCCCTCTTCGATCAGGCGCGCGGCGCTTTCCGGCGCCAGGTAGCCGGACGACTTGATGTAGATCACCGCGGGCTTGCCCAGCGCGTCCGTGAAGCGGCGCACGCCTTCTGCCAGGCCCGCATCCGTATAGGGAAAGGACATGGGCAGCAGCATGGCCGTGGGAAACGCGCGCGTACGCAGGATCGCCGCCTGGTCCATCATCTTGCCGTAGTCGGGCCCCACGGAAGGCAGGATCCACGTATCCGCGCCTGCCAGCCCGGCCAGCATATCGACGATGCGCGCGTATTCGCCCACGCCCACGTTGTAGAAGTTGGCGTTGCCGCCATACATCACGTTGCGCACGCCGCCCGCTTCCAGATGGCCGAGCAGGGCCTTGTTGGCCGCCTCGTTCAGGGAAAGATCGTCGTGGCGCGCCAGCGGCGGCACGGCGATGACCGAACGCTGCAAGTCCTGCGCGGTGACCGGGGAGGTTTTCATGGGCGGGGCTCCTGGCTGATCCTGCTATCGGGTGTGTGGGTTCGAAAAAGTATACTTGGTTGACAAGCACAAGCTCAATACATATATTTGTTTTACAAGTAGTCAGGCAGCAAAACGCAGGGCGCCGCGGGGCGCCATGCGGCTTCAAAGCCTCGGGCCATGCCAGGGGCGGAATACCCCCAGAAACGATGCGCGGCCACGCGCACACCGAGGAGACGAATTCCATGCATGCAGCCCCTGCGCGAGGCCGGTCCGCCTTGGCCGTTCTTTGCACCGCCGCCCTGGCGGCGGCCGCCTTCCTGTCGCCGGCCGCGCCGGCGCGGGCAGACTACCCCGAACGGGACGTCAAGATCATCGTGCCCTTCCCGGCCGGCGGCACCACCGACATCGCGGCCCGCATCGTCGCCGCCGAACTCGGCAAGACCTGGAACAAGGCCGTGGTGGTGGACAACAAGGCAGGCGCGGGCGGCAACGTCGGCACGGCCGAGGCCGCGCGGGCCGCGCCGGACGGCTACACGCTGCTGATGGGCACGGTCAGCACGCACGCGATCAACCAGTCGGTCTATGCCAAGCTGCCCTATGACCCGGTCAAGGACTTTGTGCCGGTGACGCTGGTGATCCCCGTGCCCAACATCCTGGAGCTCAACCCCGCGTTTGCCGACAAGCACGGCATCCGCACGGTGGCCGACCTGATCAAGTACCTCAAGGCCAACCCGGGCAGCGTCAACATGGCGTCCACCGGCAACGGCACTTCCACCCATCTGTCGGGAGAGCTGTTCCAGAACATGACGGGCACGCGCATGACCCACGTGCCCTACAAGGGCAGCAGCCCCGCGCTGACCGACGTGATGGCCGGTTCCGCCGACCTGATCTTCGACAACCTGCCGTCCTCCATGGGGTTCCTCAAGAGCGCCAAGCTGCGCCCGCTGGCCGTCACGACTGCCCAGCGCTCGCCCGCCCTGCCCGACGTCCCCACCATGGCGGAAGCCGGCGTGCAAGGCTATGAGGCGTCCAGCTGGTTCGGCCTGCTGGCGCCGGCCGGCACGCCGCAGGCTGTGGTCGACAAGATCCAGCGCGACGTGGCCGCCGCTCTCAAGCTGGAATCCGTGCGCGCGCAGCTGCAGGCGCAGGGCGCCACCCCATCCGGCAACACCCCGGCCCAGTTCAAACAGTTCATGGCGCAGGAATCCGTCAAGTGGGCGGAGGTCGTGAAGAAATCCGGCGCCAAGGTCGACTGACCTCAAGCCGATCCGGGCCCGTCCGCAACGCGTGGGCGGCGGGCTCTTCATCAGCACGCGAACCAGGAGACACCATGAACAAACTGATGAGCGCCGCGGCCGTCGCAGCCGCCGTCGCCGCAGGCGCCGTGCTGCCCGGGATGCCCGCGGCGCAGGCTGCCGGCTATCCCGACAAACCCGTGACGATGATCGTGCCCTTCGTGCCGGGCGGCTCCTCCGACATCACCGCGCGCTCGGTCACGCCGGGGCTGACGAAAATCCTGGGGCAGACCTTCGTGGTCGAAAACAAGCCGGGCGCCAACAGCGCCATCGGCGCGCAGGCGCTGGCCCGCTCCACGCCCGACGGCTACACCATGATGGTCGGCTCCATCGGCACCTTCGCCATCAACGAGGCGCTCTACAAGAACCTGTCATACAACCCCAGCAAGGACTTCGAGTACCTGACGCAGGCCGTGCGCAATCCCAACGTGCTGGTGGCCGCGCCCGCGTTTCCGGCCAGCACCGTCGCCGAGCTGATCGAGTACGCGAAGAAAAATCCGGGCAAGGTGTCCTATGCCTCGTCGGGCACGGGTTCTTCGGACCATCTGTCCGCCGTGCTGTTCCGCCAGCGCACCCAGAGCACGGGCGTGGACGTGCCCTACCGCGGCGGCGGCGCGGCCATCGCCGACCTGATCGGCGGGCAGGTCAACGTATCGTTCCAGAACCTGGGCGCGGTCCAGACCCACATCAAGGCCGGCAAGCTCAAGGCGCTGGCCATCACCGGCGACGCGCGCGCCGCCGACCTGCCGGACGTCCCCACGCTGGCCGAAGCCGGCATCAAGGACATGGTGGTGTACTCCTGGCAAGGCTTTGCCGTGCCCAAGGGCACGCCCGCGCCCGTCGTCCAGCAATTGTCCAAGGCCTTGCAGACCGCGCTGCGCGATCCCCAGACCGAAAAGACCCTGCAGGGCCTGGGCTTCGAGGTCGTGGCCAACACGCCGCAGCAGTTCACGGCGTTCCAGCAGGCCGAGGTCAAGCGCTGGAAGGACGTCATCCAGAAAGCCAACATCCAGCTCGAGTAAGGCCGCGATCAGGACGCGGGATGCCCCCGTCGGGCATCCTGTCAGCCTGCATCAAGGCCGGATCAAGTAGCATCAACGTTTTGCCACCCACCTGTACGACAACATGACCACCAAGCATCGCATCATCCAGGTCGGCTCGCTGGCCGGTTCCCCCTACGCCAACAAGACGCTCGCCGACCGCTACGACGTCGTCGAACTATGGAAGTACCCGGACCGCAAGGCGGCGCTGGCCGAGCATGGCAAGGGCGTCACCGCCGTCGTCACCTCCGCCACCTATGGCGCCAACGCCGAACTCATCAACGCCCTGCCCGACCTGAAGGCCATCTGCAGCTGGGGCGTGGGCTACGAGACCATCGACGTGCAGGCCGCCAAGCAGCGCGGCGTGCAGGTCAGCAACACGCCTGACGTGCTGACCGATTGCGTCGCCGATCTGGCATGGGGCCTATTGATCGCCGGCGCGCGCCACATGGGCCAGGGCGAGCGCTTCGTGCGCGCAGGCCAGTGGGGCCAGGTGCACGGCGGCATTCCGCTGGGCCAGCGCGTCAGCGGCAAGAAACTGGGCATCGTCGGCCTGGGCCGCATCGGCGAAGCCATCGCCCGCCGCGGCATGGGCTTCGACATGGATGTGCGCTATCACAACCGCCGCAAGCGCGATGACGTGGAATACGGCTACGAGGCCTCGCTCACCGACCTGGCCAAGTGGGCGGACTTCCTCATCGTGGCCACCGTCGGCGGACCCAGCACGCGCCATCTGGTCAACCGCGAAGTGCTGGAAGCGCTGGGCCCCACGGGCATCATCGTCAACATCGCGCGCGGCCCCGTCATCGACGAGACCGCGCTGGTCGCCGCGCTGGAAGCCGGCAAGCTGGGCTGCGCCGCGCTCGACGTGTTCGAACACGAGCCCAAGGTACCCGAAGCGCTGCTCAAGACCGATCGCGCGGTGCTGCTGCCGCACATCGGCAGCGCCACGCTGGAAACCCGCTTGGCCATGGAGAACCTGATGCTGGAAAACCTGCAGGCGTTCTTCGAGACCGGCCGTGTAATCACCCCGGCGGAATAAGCCCGCTCTGCGCTGCGGCCCTGGCCGCGGCGCGCCCATGAAAAAGCCTCTCGGCGCCCATACCGAGAGGCTTTCGACTTTCCGGCCCCCGCGGGAATCGGAAGTCGTTTGCGCAAAGGAACTACCAGGCCGCAAGGCCCTCAGTGCTTACTTCGCTGGTGCCGCAGCGCCGGAATGATCCGTCTTCGCGGCCCCGCCCGATTTGGCCGCCGCCGGCTTGGCGGAGGTCTTGTCGGATTTGTGGTGCTTGTGCTGCGCCTGGGTCTTGGTTTCACCCGTCTTGGACGTGGCATCGGCGCCCGCCGCAAACGCCGAAGGCGCGGCAGCAAGACCGAGGCACAAGGCCGAGGTGGATAGGAACGCAGCAATACGGGAGTGAGTCGTCATTTCATGAACTCCTGAATGTAAAAGGACCGAGGTCCTTTATTCGACACGGGGCGGCAACATCGCCGCTTTACCCGTTCCCGTTTGAACCGGGCCCATCCAGAAGGTTCAGCGCGGAACCAGAAAATTTCGGTCGCTAACGCTTCGAAATATTGTGCGGGCGGTTCAGCTCTCGAATGCCAGCAAGGCCACGGTGGCGAACAGCATCAATGCGAAGCAGGCTCTCAGCTTGCGTTCAGGCAGACGGTACGCGAGCTTCACGCCCACCGGCACGAACAGCAGGCTGCCTATCGCCAGCGGCGCGCCAACCAGCCAATCCGCCTGTCCCGCCCAGGAGTAGGTGATCAACGCGATGAAAGAGCCCGGAATCACCATGCTCAGCGCCAGCGCCTGCGCGGTGGTCTGCGGCAACCTGAACACGGACGTGATGATGGGCACGGCCAGCACCGCGCCGCCCACGCCGAAGAAGCCGCCCAGCGTGCCGCACAGGATGCCCAGCACGCTGGCGCGGCGCGGCGTGAAGACGGGCGGCGCACCCTTGGCCGCCGGCTTGCGCGCCGCAGCGGGACGCGATGCGCGCCAGGTCTGCCACACGTAGAACAGCGCAATGAAGCAAAGGAAAACGGCGAAGCTGCGGCGCAGGATGCCGGAATCTATGCCTAGCGCCAGCTGCGCGCCGACCCAGGTGAACACCACGGCCCCGGCCGCGCCCGCCAGCGCCACGCGCTTGTCGATGCGGGTCTGCTGGTTGTACTTGCGCACCGCCATCATGATGGTGGGCAGGACCATGATGAGCGCCGTGCCCTGCGCCAACTGCTGCGACATGCCCATCAACAGCACCAGCGCGGGAATCGCGATCAGGCCGCCCCCGATGCCCAGCACGCCGCCCATGAAACCGATCAGGCCGCCCGCGGCCAGGCACGCGGCGATAACTAACAGACTCACTTCTTGCTCCAGCAGGCCCGGCCGGTTGCAGGCCGGGCAATCAGAATACCGATATGAAACCGCCGCCGACCGCCGCTGTGGGCGTCAGCGCAACTTGTCCAGCGCGGCGTCCAGCCGGTCCACCGCCCAGATCTCCAGCCCTTCGATGGGCTGGCGCGGCGCGTTGGCCTTGGGGATCAGCGCAATCGAAAAGCCCAGCTTGGCCGCTTCGCGCAAGCGTTCCTGTCCGCGCGGCGCGGGCCGGATCTCGCCCGCCAGGCCGACTTCGCCGAAAGCGATCAGGCCGCGCGGCAGCGGCTTGTCGCGCAGCGAGGACATGATGGCCAGCAGCACCGGCAGGTCGGCCGCGGGTTCCGTGATGCGCACGCCGCCCACCGCGTTGACGAACACGTCCTGGTCAAAGGTGGAAACGCCGGCATGCCGGTGCAGCACCGCCAACAGCATCGCCAGGCGGTTGCCTTCCAGGCCGACTGTGAGCCGGCGCGGGTTGGGCGCATGCGAACTATCCACCAGCGCCTGGATCTCCACCAATAGCGGACGCGTGCCTTCCTGCGTGGCCATCACGCAGGATCCCGCGACCTGCTGTTCATGCTGCGACAGGAACAGCGCGGAGGGATTGGCCACGCCGCGCAGCCCGCGGTCCGTCATGGCGAAGACGCCCAGTTCATTGACCGCGCCGAAACGGTTCTTGAAGGCGCGCACCAGGCGGAACGAGGAGTGCGTGTCGCCCTCGAAATACAGCACGGTGTCCACGATGTGCTCCAGCACCCGCGGCCCGGCCAGCGCGCCGTCCTTGGTGACGTGGCCGATCATGACGATGGCGATGCCCGTCTGCTTGGCCAGGCGCGTGAGCTGGGCCGCGCATTCGCGCACCTGCGACACCGACCCCGGCGCCGCGGTCAGTTCGCCGCTGTACAGGGTCTGGATCGAGTCGATCACCGCCACGGTGGGCTTCTGCTCCGACACCGCCGCCTGGATCGACTCCAGCCGGATCTCGGCCAGCAGATTGACGTTGCCCGTCTGCAGGCCCAGGCGGCGCGCGCGCAGGGCGACCTGTTCGGCGGATTCCTCGCCCGTCACGTACAGCACGTTGGTGACTTCGGACAGCGAAGCCAGCGCCTGCAGCAGCAAGGTGGACTTGCCTATGCCGGGGTCGCCGCCGATCAGCACCACGGCGCCGGCCACCAGGCCGCCGCCCAGCACGCGGTCGAACTCTTCCAGCCCGGTAGGCTGGCGCGGGGTTTCGCGGGCTTCGATTTCAGACAGGCTGCGCACCGGGCTGGCGGCCGCCAGCGGCGCATAACGGTGGGAGGCAGCGGCCGGCGCCGACGACTCCACGGTTTCTTCCAGCGTGTTCCAGGCGTTGCAATGCGGGCATTTGCCCTGCCACTTCGGGGTGGTGCCGCCGCAATCGGAGCACACGTATACGGTTCGGGATTTGGCCATGCGCGAAAGTGTACCGGCAAGGCAGGGAGGCATGCGCGCGCAAACGCGTGCTTTTGTCCTTGCGCGCCCCATGCTGGTGCTGCTATCTGTCATTCTGCTTTCAAAAACAGGGACGCGCTGAAGTTACATGATGCAAACTCAAGAAATTCTCTGGCGGATTTCTCCAAATCGCGCATAATCATCAGGTGCAGCGCATTGACGAACCGCCCGGCCCAGGGCGGCATACCTGCAGCCAGACGCCCCCAGGGGCGCGGCGGCGGGAATCGCGGCGCAATCACCCGCGGCTTTCCAGGAAGCCGCCTAAACCGGAACAGGACCCGAGCTACGACGAGACCGCCGGACCACCGGCGCGGCGTGCGCAGAGGTCAGACGCGGATGCGCCTTGCCACCAGGCGCATCCGCGAGGAGTACGCGCATGAGCATTACCTACCGCCCCCCTTTCGACGAAGACGATGAACGGGATCTGCGCGCCTTGTATCGCAGGCACGGTCCCGGCGCCAATCCCGAATTGGACGCGGCGGTGCGCCGCCGTTGGCATCCCGGCCATAGCTGGCACCCCGCCTGGGGCGCTGCTGCTTGCGCGGCCATGGTCTTCGGCCTGTTCGCCTGGACCGAGATGCGCGAAGCCCAGGACTTTGCCGAGCAGAACACGCCTGTCATCGCCCCCCACGAAATAGGGACAAGCTCGGAACGCGCGCCCGCGCTGCTGTCCACGCCGGCGCAAGCGCCCGCCGAACAGGCCGCGCCCGTCACCGAACGCGTGGCCGCGCCGCCGCAGGAAGCGGCGCCGCAAGCCGCTCCTGCCCAGGAAGCCGCCCCCGTCCAGGAAGCCGCGCCTGCGGAACAGCCGGCCGCCGAACCCGCCGCACCGGAAACGCCCGCCCTCAGCGACCAGGACATCGAAGCCCGCGTGACCCACATCCGGGCGCTGGTGCGCGAGGAACAGCAGGAAGAGGCCGTGCAGGCGCTGCGCGAATTGCAGCAGGCCGCGCCCGACCTGACCCTGCCCGACGACCTGCAGGAACTGGCCCAGCAGAATCCCGCCTGACCGCCGCCTCCCATCGGCGCCGCGCCCGGCGCGGACCGATGGGCGTGCGCGTCCGATTTCGCTGCGGCGCGGCTCGGCTTCTTGCTAACATAGCCGCCATGAGTCCGAGCTTCCACCACCGCAATCTCCCCCATCTGCTGCTCTACGCGCGTGAAACGCTGATGGCGCACTTCCGCCCCATCCTGCACGCGGCGGGCGTCACCGAACAACAATGGCGGGTGCTGCGCACGCTGAGCGAAGTGGGCTCCATGGAACCCAACCAGATCGCCCGCACCTGCCAGATCCTCAGCCCCAGCCTCACGCGCATGCTGGCGGGCATGCAGGAACAGGGCCTGATCAAACGCACGCGCTCCAGCGCCGATCAGCGGCGCCAGGAAATTTCGCTGACGCCCAAGAGCAACAAGCTGATCGACCGCATGCGTCCGCAAGTGGACGCGAAGTACCAGGAAATCGAGGCCCGGATCGGCAAGGAATTGCTCGACCGCCTGTATCGCGACGTCGACACCATGGTCGACCTGATCAAGCGCGAGCCCGCCGACGCGCGCGCCTCCGAAGACGAATGATCAGGCCGGCACCGGGAAGATCGCGTTGATCTGTCCCGTGCCGGAACTGGCGAAGTAGTCGGTCACGATCTCCACCGGCTGGTCATAGCCGTCCCAGCCCAAGAGGCCCAGCAGCATCGCGGTATCGTGCATGCCGCCCTCGCCCACGCACAGGTCGGCGTATTCGGGCAGCATGGCGCAGAAGGTCTTCCAGTCGCCTTGGCGCCACAACTCCACCACGCGCAAGTCCACCTGCCGGAAAAACTCGCGGCTGATCTGGTGCATGGCGGCCTCGGGGCTGCCGTTGTCGTTGAAGCGGTGCGACAGCGAACCGCTGGCCAGCACCGCCACGCGGCTGTCGCTGGCCTCGATGGCCTGGCGCAGCGCCGCGCCGAAGCGGCGGCTCTCGTCCAGCGAGTGCCAGGCGCACCAGGCGGCCACCGACACCACGTTGAAGCGCCCGTCGCCATTCATGTAGCGCATCGGCACCAAGGTGCCGTACTCCAGTTCCAGGCTGTCGATTTCATGCGAACGCGTGCCCACGCCCGCGGCATTGGCGCATTCGGCAATGCGCCGTCCCAGTTGCGGATTGCCGCGGTAGGCGTAGTCCATGTCCTTGATGAAATGCGGCAGCTCGTTGCTGGTGTAGCGGCCCTTGAAGCCGCTGTTGCAGTTCACGTGATAGCCGCCATTGACCAGCCAGTGCACGTCCAGCACCACGATGCTGTCCACGTCCAGGTCGCGGCACCGCTGGCCGATGATGCGGTGTCCCTGGATCGCGGCCTCCCTGCAGCCCTGGTGCTTGCCAGGCAGTTCCGAAAGATACATGGACGGCACATGCGTTACCTTGGCCGCCAGCGCGAGCTTGCCCATGGTGCTAGTCTCCTCGTTCTTGTGGTCCGGGCCGGATTCAAACGCCCCATCTGGGGATGTGGTGGCTGCCCATGGACACGCACACGTTCTTGATCTCGGCAAAGACCTCGTAACTGTATTCGCCGCCTTCGCGTCCCGTGCCCGATTCCTTGGTGCCGCCGAAGGGCTGGCGCAGGTCGCGCACGTTCTGGCTGTTGATGAACACCATGCCGGCTTCGATGCCGCGGGCCAGGCGGTGCGCCCGGCCGATGTCGCGGGTCCAGATGTAGGAGGCCAGGCCATACTTCACGTCGTTGGCCAGCGCCAGGCCCTCGGCCTCGTCCTTGAACGGCAGCAGGCAGGCGACCGGTCCGAAGATCTCTTCCTGCGCGCAGCGCATGCGGTTGTCGACGTCGGCCAGCACCGTGGGGCTGACGAAATTGCCGCCCGCCAGATGGGCCGGCAAGCCTGCGGGCCGGTCCGCGCCGCCCGCGAGTATGCGCGCGCCTTCCTGCTCGGCCAGGCGGATATAGCCCGTGACCTTTTCCCAGTGCTGGCGCGTGATCATCGCGCCCACATGGGTATGGTCATCGGTGGGGTCGCCCACGGCCAGGCGCTGCGTGCGTTCGGCAAACCTGCGCACGAAATCGTCGTAGATGGATTGCTGGATGAAGATGCGCGAACCCGCGGTGCAGCGTTCGCCATTGAGCGAAAAAATGGTGAACAACGCCGCGTCCAGCGCGCGCTCCACGTCCGCGTCGTCGAAGATCAGCACCGGCGACTTGCCGCCCAGTTCCATCGAGTATTTCTTGACGCCGCCGGCGCTGGCCAGGATCTTCTTGCCCGTCACGGTACCGCCCGTGAAGGAAATCGCGCGCACGCCGGGGTGGCGCACCAGCGCGTCGCCGGCGGTGGCGCCATAGCCCTGCACCACGTTCAGCACGCCGGCTGGAATGCCGGCTTCCAGCGCCAGCATGCCCAGCTGGTCCGCCGTCAGCGGCGAAAGCTCGGACATCTTCAGCACCGCGGTGTTGCCCAGCGCCAGGCACGGCGCGGTCTTCCAGGTGGCGGTCATGAACGGCACGTTCCAGGGCGACACCAGCGCGCACACGCCCACCGGCTGGTACAGCGTGTAGTTCAGCATCTGGTCGTCCACCGGGTAGGTGTGGCCGTTCATGCGCGTGCAGACCTCGGCGAAGAAATTGAAGTTTTCCGAGGCGCGCGGGATCAGCTGCTTGCGGGTCTGCGAGATCGGCAGCCCGGTGTCGCGGGTTTCCAGTTCGGCCAGCTGAGGCACGTTCTGGTCTATCAGTTCGCCCAGCCGGCGCATCAGGCGGGCGCGTTCCTTGGCGGGCGTGTTGGCCCATTTGGGAAAGGCCTCGGCCGCGGCCGCAACTGCCGCGTCGACTTCGGCCTGCCCGCCCGCGGCGACCTCGGCGATGGCCTCGCCCGTGGCGGGGTTGCTGGTGATGAAGCGGTCGCTGCTGTCGACCTGCTTGCCATTGATCCAGTGCTTGATGCTCACGCGCGGCTCCTCGTCCCGTCTGCGCCTGATGGTGCGGCGCCAATTTAATTAACAGGTTAACGTTATGCTTGCCTGACCGGGCTGTCAACGTCGGGAAACCCCCAGGCGGAACGGATCCCGACAGCCCTCTGGCCGATTGTTGTCACCGCGGTTTTTCATTAAACTAGTTAACATGATAATTACATCATGCGGAGCAAGGCCATGCCCCATATCTGGATCGAATACTCAGGCAATCTGGCCCTGGATACGCAGGCGCTGATGCGGACCGTGCAGGATGCCGCCGTGGGCGACGGCAGCCTGTTCCCGCTGGCCGGCGCGCGCACCCGCGCGCTGCGCGTGGATGATTGCCTGATCGTCGACGGCCATCCCGACAATGCCTTCGTCCACGTGGTGCTGCGCATCGGCCACGGCCGCAATGCCGAACAAAAAACCGCCCTGGGCGAACGGGTGTTCCAGGCGCTGACCGCCGCACTCGCGCCGCAGATGGCGGTGCGCCCGCTCGGCATCTCGATGCAGATCGAGGAAGCCGACCCGGTGCTGAACTACAAGCTCAACAACTACCGCGAGCACCTGGCCGCGCGCGCGGCCGCGGCCGCGGCGCCGTGGCCGCGGACCGTGGTGGGCGCGGCGCTGAATACGCGCCAGGCGCTGGCCGCGCTGGGCGACGCCGTGGACGCGCCCCCTTACAAAGCCGCGCCGAATGCGCCCGTGCTCTACATCAAGCCGGCCAATACCTACGCCCGCAACGGCGACGTCATCGTCCTGCCCGCCGACGTGGACGAGGTCGAAGTGGGCGCCTGCCTGGGCGTGGTGTTCGCCCGCCGCGCGACCCGCGTGAGCGAAGCCGAGGCGCTGGATTATGTGGCGGGGTACCGCGTGGTGGCGGACCTGTCCGTGCCGCACGCCAGCTACTTCCGCCCCGCGCTCAAGCAGAAATGCCGCGACGGCTTCTGTCCCATCGGCCAGGATCTCGCCCCCGTGGCGGCGGTCTGCGACCCGGACGCGCTGGACATCGAAGTACGCATCGACGGCCAGGTGGCGCAGCGCGCCAGCACCGCCGACCTGATCCGTCCCGTGGCGCGGCTGATCGCCGACGTGACCCAGTTCATGACGCTGGAAGCAGGCGACATCCTGCTGGCCGGCACGCCCCACGGCGCGCCGCGCGCACGCGCCGGGCAGCGTTACGACATCAGCATTTCCCGGGTCGGCACGCTGGGCAATGCGCTGGCCGCCGCCCGATAAGCACAGGAGCCCGCCATGAAACATGCCCGCATCTCCCTGGACGGCGTCATCCATGCCGCCACCGAAGCCGGCCCCGGCCAGGTCCGCCTGGCCGACGGACGCGTGTATGCCGAAGACGCGGTGCAATGGCTGCCGCCCTTCGAGCCGCGCACCACCTTCACGCTGGCCATCAACTACGCCGACCACGCCAAGGAACTGGCGTTCAAGGCGCCGGACGAGCCGCTGGGCTTTCTCAAGGCTGCCAACACCTTCGTGGGCCACCGCGCCCAGACTTTCCGCCCCGCCGACGTCGCCTTCATGCATTACGAATGCGAGCTGGCGGTGGTGATAGGCAAGACCGCCAGCAAGGTCCGCCGCGCCCAGGCCTATGACTGCGTGGCCGGCTACACCGTGGCCAACGACTATGCGCTGCGCGACTACCTGGAAAACTGGTATCGCCCCAATCTGCGCGTCAAGAGCCGCGACACCTGCACGCCGCTCGGCCCCTGGCTGGTGGACCGCGACGACGTGCCCGACCCCATGAACCTGAACCTGCGCACCACCGTCAACGGCGTGGAGACGCAGCGCGGCAATACCCGCGACATGGTGTTCGACGTACCCGCGCTGATCGAGTACTTCAGCAGCTTCATGACGCTCTCGCCCGGCGACCTGATCCTGACCGGCACGCCCGACGGCATCGTCAACGTGCAGCCCGGCGACGAAGTCGTGACCGAGATCGAAGGCGTGGGACGGCTGGTCAACACGCTCGTCCCCTTCCCCCATTGATTCCACTCCAACCCAATTACACCTGGAACTCCGATGCTAGATAAAGATACCGTGCGCGCCATCGCCGCGCGCCTGCACGAAGCCGAACGCACCCGCCAGCAGATCCGCCAGATTTCGCTCGAGTACCCCGACATCACCATTGCCGACGCCTATGCCATCCAGCGCGCCTGGATGGACATCAAGCTGGCCGAAGGCCGCATCAAGCGCGGCCACAAGATCGGCCTGACTTCACGCGCCATGCAGCAGGCCTCGCAGATCGACGAGCCCGACTTCGGCATGCTGCTGGACGACATGTTCTTCAATGACGGCGCGGACATACCCGCGGGCCGCTTCATCCTGCCGCGGCTGGAAGTCGAACTGGCCTTCGTGCTGGGCAAACGCCTGCAAGGCCCCAACGTCACGCTGTTCCAGGTCTATGACGCGGTCGACTACGTGATCCCGGCGCTGGAGATCATCGACGCGCGCTCGCACAGCATCGACCCCGACAGCAAGCGCCCGCGCAAGGTGTTCGACACCATCGCCGACAACGCCGCCAATGCCGGCGTGGTGATGGGCGGACGCCCGGTGAAGATCGGCGAGCTGGACCTGCGCTGGATCGGCGCCATCCTGTCGCGCAACGCCGTCATCGAAGAAACCGGCGTGGCCGCGGGCGTCTTGAACCATCCGGCCAATGGCGTAGTATGGCTGGCGAACAAGCTGGCCGCCCACGACGTGGCGCTGGAAGCGGGAGAGATCATCCTGTCGGGCTCCTTCACCCGGCCGGTGCTGGCCCGCCCTGGCGATACCTTCAACGTCGATTACGGCGTGCTGGGTTCCGTCAACTGCCACTTCATCTGACCACGCCACCATCCATGGACATATTGACCAACACCTTCAAGCAGGCCCTGCGCAGCGGCAAACCCCAGATCGGCCTGTGGGCGGGCCTGGCCAGCGCCTACTCCACCGAGATCATCGCTGGCGCCGGTTTCGACTGGCTGCTGATCGACGGCGAACACGCGCCCAACACCTTGCAGACCACGCTGCAGCAGCTGCAATCGATGGCCGCCTATCCGGTCGCCCCGGTGGTACGGCCGGCCTGGAACGACGCGGTGCAGATCAAGCAGATCCTGGACACCGGCGCGCAGACGCTGCTGGTACCCATGGTGCAATCCGCCGAAGAGGCTGCCGCCGCCGTGGCCGCGGTACGCTATCCGCCGCAAGGCGTGCGCGGCGTGGGCAGCGCGCTGGCCCGCTCGTCGCGCTGGAACCGCATCCCTGACTACCTGCGCCGCGCCAACGACGAGATGTGCGTGCTGGTGCAGATCGAAACCCCGCGCGGCGTGGACGCGCTGGAAGAGATTCTCGCGGTGGACGGCGTCGACGGCGCCTTCATCGGCCCGGCCGACCTGTCGGCCAGCATGGGCTACCTGGGCCAGCCGGAGCATCCGGAAGTGGTCAAGGCGATCGACGACGCGATCCTGCGCATCGTGCGCAGCGGCAAGGCGGCCGGCATCCTGCACAGCGGCGTGGACCGCGCCAAGCACTATCTGTCGCTGGGCGCCACCTTCGTGGCGGTGGGCGTGGACGCCACCTTGCTGGCGCGCGCGGCCGAACAGCTGGCGGGCCAATTCAAGAGCGCGGCCGCGCCCGTGGCGGCCAAGGGTCCCTACTGACCCGCAGGCCGGGACGCGCCGTCCCGGCCCGCCAGAAACTCACGCACGGCGGTGTTGAACAATCGCGGGCGCTCCAGGTGCGCGGCATGCCCGCAGTCCGGCAGCACGCACAGGCTGCCGTGCGTCAAGGCCGCGCGCAAGGCCAGCGCCGATGGCAGCGGATGGCTGCGTTCGTGTTCGCCCGATATGACCAGCACCGGCGCGCGCACCGCCGCCAGCGCCTGCGTGTAGTCCACGCCCGCAACCGCCGCAATCATCGACGCCGCGCCGGCCGCGCTCATGGACATGCCGTCTTGCAGGCAGGCCGCGTAGGCCGGCGCCTGCTCCCCCCGCTGGAACCAGGCGCCCAGCACGCGCCTTGCCGTGGCCCGTGGGCCGTCCGCGCGCAGGCGCGCCAAGGTCTGGTCCATGGGCTCGAAGCGCGCGGCGGCATCGACCCTCAAGCCCGCGCCATACAGCACGGCACGGCCCACGCGCCCCGGAACCGCGCACAGCAACTGCTGCGCGACGAAGCCGCTGAAAGAATGGCCCAACACGTCGAAGCTGCCTATACCCAGCTCGTCCGCCAGCGCGACGAGCGCGTCCGCATAGGCCGGCAATCCCTGCAAGGGAGCCGCTTGCGCGCCGCGCCCGAAGCCCGGCCAATCCACGGCGATCACGTCATGCTCATCGGCCAGCACACCCGCCAGGCCGTACCAGATCGCGGACGATGAACAAAAGCCATGCAGCAGGAACAGCGGGCGGCCTGAACCGCGGCGCGTGTACTCCATGTCCAGCTCCTCAGTTCTCCAGCACCACGCCGGATTCGCGCACCACCGCCTGCCATTGCGGCGCTTCGCTGCGCCACTCGGAGGCGAACGACGCAGGCGTGTCCTGCCCCGGCACGAAGCCCCCCGCCAGGAAGGCCTGGCGGACCTCCGGCAAGGCCAGCACCTCATGCAGGACGCCGGCAAAGCGCGCCACCCGCTCCGGCGGCGTGCCCTTGGGCGCGGCAAAGCCCCACCAGTTGCCCTGCACCACGTCCGGCATGCCAGCCTCGCCCGCGGTAGGCACGTCGGGCAGGCCGGCGAAGCGCTCGGATGCCGCCACCGCCAGGGCCCGCACCTTGCCCTGCGGCACGTAGGCCGCGGCAATGCTGTAGCCGCCGATGTACATCTGGATCTCGTTGGCCAGCAAGGCCTGCACTCCCGGCGAGGAACCGCGGTAGGCAATGTGCGTCATGCCCGCGCCCATGGCATGCGACAGGCGGTAGCCGGAAAGATGCGGCGTGGTGCCCATGCCCGGCGATCCGTAGTTCAGCTTGCCGGCCTGCGCGCGCGCATACTGCGCAAACTGCGCGTAGTCCTGCGCCGGCACCAGCGCGCTGACGTAGACGAAGGCCGGCACGTCCGCCAACTTGCCCACCGGCTCCAGGTCGGCCAGCGGATCGAAGCCCAGCTTGCGGTACAGGAACTGATTGATGACGAAGTTGTTGGTGGCGCCCAGCACCAGCGTGTAGCCGTCGGGCTTGGCGCGCGCCACCTCCAGCGCGCCGATGTTGCCGCCGGCGCCAGTCTTGTAATCGACGATGAGAGGCTGGCCCAGGCGCTTTTCCAGCAGGGGCTGGATCTGGCGCATGGCCACGTCGCCCGCCGCGCCCGGCGCGTACGGCAGGACGATACGGATGGGGTGATCGGGATACTGCGCCCGGGCGGCCAGCGGCGATGCCGCCAGGCCCAAGGCAAGCAAAACGGATACGGCGCAAGTCCGGTACGTCATGGTGTTCTCCCTGGCTGGCGGGCCACGCCCGCGCACGCGCCGGCCCGGCGGCCGGCAGGTATTCCCCGCGGATGCTACAGGTCGATGCGCATCAGGTCGTGCGCCAGCCGCAGCGGGCCCGAGTAGTTCTTGCGGATGTCGGCCACGATCTCGTCCATCAGGTGCGGTCCCATCAGTTCCACCGGCAGATGCTTGGCCGCGGCGCGCTTGATCACCGGGCTGGTCGAATCGAAATGGCCGAAGTGCGTCGCCACCAGGCTCTTGACGCCGGCACGGCTGGCGATGATGCCCAGGTCCGTGGGGCTGGTGTGCGCATAGGTGCCCACCCCTGTCTTGGCGCGATGCGCGATGAACGATTCGGGAAAGGTGCACTCATGAATCAGCAGGTCTGCGTCCTGCGCCAGGCGCACCATGGCTTCACAGGGCGCCGTGTCGCCGCTGAACGCGATGACCTTGCCTTCGGCCTCCACCCGCACGCCGAAGCATTCGCAGACGTCGCGCGGAATGTGCTCCACCCAGTCGACCGAAATGCGCACCCTGCCGTCGTCGAACACCGGGCCAGGGCTGACTTCCCGCACCTCGGGGCGCATGGCTTCCAGATTGGCCTGGCGCACCGGATAGGCGCTGCGCGCCTGGTAGTCGGTGTGGTAGGCGCCGTTCTCGAACAGATGGTCGACGAAATGGCGCGTGCCCTTCGGCCCCAGCACCAGCGGCGCGCCGGTCTTGTTCAGCATCCAGCTGGAAATGACGAAATAGGGATAGTCGCAGATGTGGTCATGGTGCAGGTGCGTCAGGAACACGAAGCCCACCTTCGCAGGATCCACGTTGGCCCGCACCATCTGCCGCGTGGCGCCCTCGCCGCAGTCAAACAGGTAATGGGTATCGTCATCCAGGGTCAGCAGGATGGCAGACTGGCCCCGGTCGGGATCGGGCAGCGCGGCTCCGGTTCCCAGCATCGTGATCTTCATGTTTTCCCCTTTTGCACAGGTCGTTGAACTGCGATCCAGTATAGGTATGGGGTGCATACAATCTAATCAATTATTAGAATGCTGTGATAACCAACAGGAATTCCACAAAATGCCAGCCACGCCCCGCATTCCAGAGCTGCACCACATCGGCGGGCGCCTGCGCATGCGCCACCTGGACCTGCTGCGCGCGCTATACGCGCTGGGCAGCGTGCACAAGGCCGCGGCCGAGCTCGGCATGACGCAGCCCGCGGCCAGCAAGCAGCTGCTGGAACTGGAAGACATGTTCGGCGTGCCGCTGTTCCAGCGCACGCGCCGCGGCATCGTGCCCACGGGATTTGGCCATGCGCTGGCGCGCAAGGCCGATGTGCTCTGGTCCGACCTGTCCGGCGCGCGCAACGAGATCGCGGCGCTGGCGGCCGGCGCCAGCGGCCGCATCCGCGTTGGCGTGCAGCAGGTGGCCCTGCCCGTGCTGGTGCCGCGCGCCTTGCAGCGCCTGCGTGCCGACCATGCCGGCGTCACCGTCATGCTGCAGGAAGGCGCGCACGACGCGCTGCTGGCCGGCCTGGCGCGCGGCGAACTCGATTGCGTGCTGGGCCGCCTGATGCTGGACGCCACGCAACCCGTGTTCCGTACCGAGGTCCTGTACGAAGAACCCATCTGCGTGGTGGCGCGCATCGGCCATCCGCTGGCCAAGTCCACCCGCATCACCGCCGCCGCGCTGGCGCGGCAGGACTGGATCCTGCCGCCGCCCCAGGCGCCGCTGCGCCAGCGCATCGACTCCTACTTCGCCGAACAGGGACTGACGCTGCGCGCACCCATGGCCGAATCGGTATCGCTGCTGGCCAACGAGGTGCTGTTGCGCAGCAGCGACCTGCTTTCGGCCATGCCGCGCGCGGTGGCGCAGCACTACGCCGCGCTGGGCGTGCTGGCCATCCTGAGATTCCGCCCCGACTGGAACCTGCCGCCGGTAGGCGTGGTGCAGCGGGCGCAGGTGGAAGCAGCGCCGGCGCTGCAGCGCTTTCTGGACGCTCTGCGGGTGGAAGCCGGCGCGCTGGGCGCGTAGCGCCCCCTTTCCGGTCTCAAGCGTATTGCGCGAGACCGTGTCCGAAAGACCAGTTCTCTTTCGCCACTTCCACCAGGTTCACGAACACGTCCTCGGGCCGCAGGCCTGGGTCATCGCCCAAGCGCTGCGCGATCCGCTGGAACAGCGCCTTCTTCTGTTCCAGGCTGCGCGTGTTGTTCGCCGTGATCTGGATGTACACGAGGTCGTCGCTGCGCGCCACATCCATGTAGGTCGGGCTGTAGCGGAAGTTCGACGCCTCATGCTCGGACATGGTCATGAATTGGTCGTCTTCGGGAACATTGAACGTTTCGCGCATGGCCAGATAGATATTGTCGAAGATGGCCTGGCGATAGGCTTGCGGCTTGCCAGCGCGCAATGAGACATGGACTAGCGGCATGGTGGTTCTCCGTGGTTGTGCCATGCCATGTTAGCCATTCTGATAAGCTATGGCTCTATATTTCAATGATAAGAATCTGAAATGATTGAACGCCCACTGGACGTCGCTGCCGTAAGGGCTTTTGTCCGCATTGCCGAGCTGGGCAGCTTCACGCGCGCCGCCGAAATCCTGCAGACGACGCAAGCGGCCATCAGCCTGAAACTCAAGCGGCTCGAGGACCGGCTTGGTTTCCGCCTGATCGAACGCACGCCGCGGTACGTGGAGCTTTCGGCGCGGGGCGCCGCCTTTCTTGGACAGGCGCGCGAACTCCTGGCGGCGCACGACCGCGCGCTATCCGCGGCCGCCGAGGGCAGGCAGCGCCTTGCCGTCGGCATCAGCGAACACGTGGCGGGACCGGAACTGCCGGCGCTGATCGCACGCATGAACGCGGCGGATCCCCAGTTGCTGATCGAGATCCGGATTGCCTCGTCCGGCGATCTGCTCCAGAGCTACGACCGGCGCGAACTCGATACGGTGATCGTGCGCCTGCATGCGGGACGCGACGACGGCCAGGTCCTGACCAAGGAAAAATTCGGTTGGTTCGCGGCGCCCGACTGGCAGCACCGGGCGGGCGAACCGCTACCCCTGGCCACCATGGCGCAACCTTGCGGCGTGCGCGCCATCGCCGAACAACTGCTCGACGAATCCGGCATACCGTGGGCGGAAGTCTTTGTGGGCGGCGGCGTGATGGCGGTCGCGTCCGCCGTGATGGCGGGACTCGGCGTTGCGGCGTTGTCTCCGCGCATGCTGCCTTTCGGCGCGGTCGACGCGGGCCCCAGGCTGGGACTGCCTGCCCTGCCGCAACTACCAGTCCTATTGCACACCAGGGTCAGGGATGGCCGCGCGCGCGAGGCGCTGACGGCCCTGGGCGCGGCGTTCCGCAGCGCAGTGAAAGGCTGAAAACAAGGCTTGAAACTTCAGGAACGGCCGCCCAGGCTGCCGCCGCCGTCCACCCCCAACACCTGCCCGGTAATGAAGCCGGCGTCGTCCGACAGCAGGAAGGCGATCGCGGCCGCCACTTCGGCGGGCGTGCCCAAACGCTTCATGGGCACCGAGGCCAGTGCGCGCTTTTCGGCGTCGCTGCCGGCCGGCCGCGTGGCGCGGAACATTTCGGTTTCGATCGGGCCGGGGGCCACCGCATTGGCGGTGACGCCGTATTCGGCCAGTTCCAGCGCCCAGGTGCGCGTGCAGCCCACCAGCGCGCTCTTGGCGGCCGAATAGGCGGTGCGCTCCAGGCCGCCATGGATGGCGCGGCTGACCACGTTGACGATGCGCCCGGCGCGGCGCACCTTCATGGATTCGATGAAGGCCTGGGTGACTTGCACCGCCACGCGCACGTTCAGGTCGAGCACGTTGTACAGCGTGGCCAGGTCGATCTCGCCCAGCGGCTGGGGCGAGACGATGCCCACGTTGTTGACCACGGCATCGACCGGGAATTTCTCGCGGATCTCGCGCAGCACCTCTTCGGTGCGGCCGGCGTCCGCCAGGTCACAGGCATAGAGGTAGCCCGGGAAATCCACGTCGGTGGTGTTGCGCGCGATGCCCACCACATGACATCCCATGTCGGACAGCCGCTGAGTAAGCGCCCAGCCTATGCCTTTGGTGGCGCCCGTGACGAGCACGCATTTGTCCTTCATGGGTTGAAACCTCGCTTCTGTTTTCTTGGTAAAAAACGGGCGCTTGGGCGCCCGGTCTTCCAAGTAGACACCATCCGGCGTCACCTGTCTTGTAAATTGCGTAGCAATTCTTGCCTGCCGGACAGCCTGCCCGGCAGCCAGGAGCCGGCGCGTTTCAGACGTCCCGGGTGACCGGAACGCGTGGCGCCAGGGCGCACAGCAGCTCGTAGCCGATGGTGCCGGCGGCCAGGGCCACCTCGTCCACGGAGGGGCCTTCCTCGCCCCAGAGCGACACGGGCGAGCCAACGCCGGCGGCGGGGACAGGCCCCAGATCGACGATCAGCATGTCCATGGAAACACGGCCCACCAATTGGGTGCGGATGCCGGCCACCACCACCGGTGTGCCGGTGGTCGCGTGGCGCGGATAGCCGTCGGCATAACCGCAGGCCACGATGCCGATGCGCATGGAGCGTTCGGCGCGGAAGATGGCGCCATAGCCGACCGAATCGCCGGCCTTCAGATCCTGCACGGCAATGATTTCCGAGCGCAGCGACATGGCCGGTTTCAGACCGAAGGAAGAGGCTTCGGCGTCCGCGAACGGCGACGCGCCGTACAGGCAAATGCCCGGGCGCACCCAGTGCGCCTGGTTTTCCGAAGCGACCGCGATCTCGGCGAAGCGCAGCGTGGCAGCCGAATTGCAGACGCTGATGGCGCCCGGCATCTTATGCGTCACCGAATTGAACACCGCCAGTTGCTCGTTCACGCCCTGGGGGCCGTCGGCGCAGGCGAAATGGGTCATCTTGCCCACCGAGCCCAGCACGCCCTGCTGCTGCAACAGCATGGCGCGCTCATGCGCCGCGGCGTAGGCTGCGGGGCTGAAGCCCAGGCGGTTCATGCCGCTGTTCAGCTTGAGCATGATGTCGACGCGGCGCGAGAAGCGCGCGCGGGCCAGCATGTCCAGCTGCTCCCGGCTGTGCACCGTGGTGCTCAGGTGGTAGCGGTCGACGATGTCCAGGTCGGAGGGTTCGAAAAAGCCTTCCAGCAGCAGGATGGGGCCGCCCCAGCCCGCCTCGCGGCAGCGCACGGCTTCGTCCAGGTCCAGCATCGCCAAACCTTGCGCCTTGGAAAAGCCGGCCACGGCCTGCTCGATGCCGTGCCCATAGGCATTGGCCTTGATCACTGCCCAGATGGAAGGCGGCAGGCCGGAAGCGGCGGCCGCCGTCTGGTCCAGGTGGCGGCGCACGGCCGCAAGATTGTGCGCAAGCGCGGAAACGGAGACGGTGGCGGATATGGGACGCGGCATGGTGTGGGATCCTGTGGCGCTTAAGTCTAACTGATCCGCGTCCCGCACGGCGTCGCGCCATGCCACCTGGATGCGACTACTCTAAAATGGATCGGTCCAGGCCCCCGGGCCAGATCCGCAAGTCCAAATATGCCCATCGATCACTACGAGAACTTTCCCGTCGCCTCGCTGCTGCTGCCGCGCAGGCTGCGCGGCGCCGTGACCGATATCTACCGTTTCGCCCGCGCAGCGGACGATATCGCCGACGAAGGCAGCGCCACCGACGCGCAACGGCTGAGCCAGCTGGCCGCGTTCCGCGCCGAGCTGCACCGCATCGGCGCCGAACCCGGCGCCACGCCCGCGCCCGGCTCGCCCGAACTGGCCGGCATCTTCGTGCCGCTCGCGGCCACCATCGCGCGCCACCAGTTGCCCATCACGCCGTTCTACGACCTGCTGTCCGCCTTCGAACAGGACATCAGCGTCAAGCGCTACGAAGACTACGCCACGCTGGCGGATTACTGCACCCGCTCCGCCAATCCCGTGGGCAGGCTGATGCTGCATCTGTTCGAAGCCACCAATCCGCACAACGTGACCGAGGCCGACGCCATCTGCACCGGCCTGCAGCTGGTGAATTTCTGGCAGGATGTGCGGGTGGACTGGCACAAGCAGCGCGTCTACCTGCCGCAGGAAGACCTGCGCCGCCATGGCGTGACGGACGAGGACCTGGCCGCCTGCCGGTTGACGCCCGCCTGGCGCGACCTGATGGCCTTCGAAGTCGAACGCGCCCGCGCACTGCTACACTTCGGCGCTCCGCTGGCGCGCCGCCTGCCGGGCCGCATGGGCCTGGAGCTGCGCCTGGTGGTGCAAGGCGGGCTGCGCGTGCTGGAGCGTATCGAGGCGGGCGGCTACGATGTATTCATGAATCGCCCCGAATTGGGCGCCAAAGATTGGGCCATCATGTTGTGGCGCGCAATTACCTGATATGACCCCTGACGAATATTGCCAGGAGAAAGCCGCCAAGAGCGGTTCCAGCTTCTACTACTCGTTCCTCTTCCTGCCGCCCGAGCGGCGGCGCGCCATCACGGCCCTGTACGCGTTCTGCCGCGAAGTGGACGACGTGGTGGACGAGTGCACCGACCCGTCGCTGGCCCGCGTCAAGCTGGCCTGGTGGCGCACGCAGGTCGACCAGATGTACAACGGCAATCCGGACCACCCGGTGACGCGCGCCCTGCAGCCGCACCTGCAAAGCTGTTCGATCACGCGCGAACGCCTGCTGGCCGTCATCGACGGCATGGAAATGGACCTGGACCAGACCCGCTACCTGGACTGGCCGGGCCTGCGCAAGTACTGCTGGCACGCCGCCGGCGTGGTGGGCGAACTGTCGGCCGGCGTCTTCGGCTATTCCGACCCCAAGACCCTGGTCTACGCGGAGAAGCTGGGCCTGGCGTTCCAGATGACCAACATCATCCGCGACGTGGGCGACGACGCCCGCCGCGGCCGCATCTACCTGCCCGTCAACGACATGCAGCAATTCGAGGTCAAGGCCTCGGACATCCTGAACGGCGAATACTCCGACCGCTTCAGCGCGCTGATGAAGTTCCAGGCCGAGCGCGCCCGCGGGCTGTACCGCGAGGCCATGAGCAACCTGCCCGAGGCCGACCGCCGCGCGCAGCGCCCGGGCCTGATGATGGCGGCCATCTACCACGCGCTGCTCGACGAGATCGAACGCGACAACTGGCAGGTGCTGCACCAGCGCATCTCGCTCACCCCTTTGCGCAAGCTGTGGCTCGCCTGGAAGACCTGGGTGGGCGGCGGACGCGGACTGGTCCGCCGGTTGGCGCGGTGAAGGCCGCGGTCATCGGCGCCGGCTGGGCTGGCCTGGCAGCCAGCGTCGCCCTGCGCGAAGCCGGCGCCAAAGTCACCGTCTTCGAAGCCGGCCATACGCCCGGCGGCCGCGCCCGGCGCGTCTTCCACACCGATTTCGACGCGCCGCTGGACAACGGCCAGCACCTGCTGTCGGGCGCCTACAAGCACACGCTGGCGCTGATGCGCCGCGTCGGCCGCAACCCCGACGCCTTGCTGATGCGCCGGCCGCTGCAGTTGGCCAGCCTGGACGGCCGCTTCCGCCTGGCCGCGCCGCGGCTGCCGGCGCCGTTGCACATGGCGGCGGCGATCCTGCGCGCGCGCGGCCTGGCCTGGAAGGACCGCCTGGCGACCCTGCGCCTGATGCGCGGCCTGAAAGCCATGGCCTGGACGCCGCCGCGCGAATGGACCGTCCTGCATCTGCTGCACTACCACGCGCAATCGGATGCGCTGATCCGCCAGGTCTGGGAACCGCTCTGCCTGGCCGCGCTGAACACGCCGACCGCCACGGCCAGCGCCGCGCTGTTTGCGCGCGTGCTGCGCGACAGCCTGACCGGCAACCGCGAAAACAGCGACATGCTGCTGCCCTGCACCGACCTGTCCGCGCTCTGGCCCGACGCCGCCGCGCGCCAGGTGACCATGCGCTACGGCAGCACCGTGCGCCAGCTCCGCCCGTCGGCTGAAGGCATCGACATCAACCAGGAACGGTTCGATGCAGCCGTGCTGGCGGTGCCTCCCACCTTTGCCGCGCGGCTGCTCGACGCGCCGTTGCGGGAAGCCGGCGCCACCGGGCTGCTGGATGCGCTCAAAGCGTTCGAATACATGCCCATCGCCACGCTGAACCTGCGGCTGCAGGATCCCTGGCGCCTGCCCGAACCCATGATGATGCTGCGCGAGGAATCCGCCCGCGACCACTACGGCCAATGGCTGTTCGACCGCGCGCAACTGGCCGGCGACACCAAGGCCGGCGAACTGGCGGTCGTGACCAGCGCGGCCACCGGCCTCGCGGAACGCAACCGCCGGCAGCTCATCGAGGCGCTGATCGACCAGGTGGCCGAACAGGCGGCGCGCCATCCCGCGCGCCTGCCGGCCATGCCGGAGGTGGCGGCCGCCGAACTGTTCATCGAAAAACGCGCGACCTTCGCGGCGGTGCCGGGCCTGACACGGCCGCTGAATACCACGCCCTGGCCCACCCTGGCGCTGGCCGGCGACTGGACCGACACGGGCTATCCGGGCGTGCTGGAAGGCGCGGTGCGCAGTGGCCTGCAGGCCGCTCGCGTGCTGAATCCGGCAGCGGCCTGAACGCCGCCCGCAGGCCTTAGCGCAACAGGCTGGCGGTGGCCAGGCCGGCCGCCGTCAGCAGCAGCGACCCGATCAGGCTGAACCCCGCATAGCCCAGCGCGCTGGCGTAGGCGCCGCGCTCCAGCATGGCCACCGTCTCGGCCGAAAAGGTCGAAAACGTGGTCAAGCCCCCCCATGAAACCCGTGATTGCGCCCAGCCGCACCCAGGCCGGCCATTCCGGATGCCCGGCCACCAGCGCCAACGCCAGCCCAACCAGATAGCCGCCGGCCAGGTTCACCACGAAGGTGCCCCAGGGCCAGGACTCCACGTTGAGCCACATGCTGACCAGCCAGCGGGTCCAGGCGCCGAACATGGCGCCCAGGCCCACGGCCAGGAAATTCAGGGGAATCAGGGTTTGGTATGCGGACATCGGATTTCAGGACGCCTTGTGCTGTTTGAGGCGGAAGGAAAAGACCAGCAGCAGTATGCCGAAAAACACGGCGTAGGCGCCGATGACCCAGACCAGCGCCAGCGCGCCCGCGCCGGGCTGCATGATCAGCATGCCGCCGAACAGGATGGACACCAGGCCCGAGAGGCCCAGCAGCCACTCATTGCGGATGTCCTTGCGGAAACGGATCGCCGCCACGACCTGGAATATGCCGGACACCAGCGCCCAGATCGCAATGATATAGAGCAGGACCAGCGCGGTCAGGCCGGGATAGAGGAAGGTGACGATGCCGGCCGCGATCCCCAGCAGGCCCACGATGATGAGCGCCCACAGGGGTTTGCCGTTGTCGCGGATGCGCACGCCGGCGACCAGGGCCAGCACGCCGTCCACCAGCGCGAAAGCGCCCCACACCAGCACCAGCGCGGACAAGGTGATGGCGGGCATGAGCAAGGCCATGAGCCCGAACAGGATGGCGACCACGCCGCGCAACGCCACCCAACCCCAATGACGACCGATCTGATCCACGACTTGCTGTTCAAGCATGACGACCTCCGGTGTTTGTAACGGGTGGCCTATCTTATCGCCGCTGGCAGACAGGCGCCACGACGCCCCCGCCCTGCCGCGACGCGCGGCCCGAAATCGATTGAAATTTCCTCGGGCGGGCAGACGCAACATTTATAAGAGTCATTCTCATTAAATGTTAGAATCCGCGGGCTTTCACCCTATACCCCATGGACAGTCAACCCACTCCCCGCCGCCGTGCCTATTGGCTCAAGACACTGCACCAATGGCATTGGATCAGCTCGGCGCTGTGCCTGCTGGGCATGCTGTTGTTCGCGGTGACGGGCCTGACCCTGAACAACGCCTCGCACATCGAGGCCCGGGCGGTCGTGACCAGCCGCGAGGCCCGCATGCCGGACGCCGTGCTGCAGCAATTGTCCCCTCCTCCCGCGCAAAAAAAGGCGCCGTTGCCCGCGCCCGTGGCGCAATGGCTGGACCAGACGCTGGACGCCTCCGCCGCCGGCAAACCCGCCGAATGGTCGGCCGACGAGGTCTACCTGTCGCTGCCGCGCGCCGGCGGCGACGCCTGGCTGTCCATCGACCTGGCCAGCGGCGACGTGGAATACGAACGCACCGACCGCGGCTGGATCTCGTACCTGAACGACCTGCACAAGGGCCGCAACACCGGCCTGGCCTGGAGCTGGTTCCTGGACATCTTCGCCGTCGCCTGTCTGGTCTTTTCGCTGACCGGGCTGGTGCTGCTCAAGATGCACGCCGGCAACCGCAGCGCGACCTGGCCCATGGTCGGCCTGGGCGTGGTGATCCCGGTGGTGCTGGCCCTGCTTTTCATACATTGATTCCAACGATCCGCCCCTGGAGATTTCCATGCGCAAGCTGTTGTTGTCGGCCCTGCTGGCCGGCCTGATCGCCCGAACGGCCCAAGCGGCCGACATCGGCCTGTCCATCGAGATCCCGCGCCTGGACGTGGCGGAATACCACCGTCCCTACGTCGCGATCTGGATCGAAAACCCGGATCAGAGCGTCGCGACCGACCTGGCCGTCTGGTACGACGTGGCCAAGAAGAACAACGAAGGCACGGAATGGCTCAAGGACATGCGCCAATGGTGGCGCCGCAGCGGCCGCAATCAGCAGTTCCCGGTGGACGGCGTCAGCGGCGCGACCAAGCCCGTGGGCAAGCACGCGCTGAGCTTTGACGCGGCCAGCAAGCCGCTGTCGGGCCTGAAGCCTGGCCAGTACGCCGTGGTGGTCGAAGCCGCTCGAGAAGTCGGCGGCCGCGAGCTGCTGCGCATTCCCTTCCAATGGCCGCCGCAAAAGGCCGGGCAATTGACCGCGCGCGGCGAACACGAACTGGGCGCCATCGCGCTCGACCTGAAACCTTGAGATCTCCTAGGAGCGCAACGATGAAATCCGCCGCCAAACTGGCCGCCGCCCTGGCGCTGTGCCTGCCCTTCGCCTCCCAGGCGCATGACGTCTGGATGGTGCCGTCCTCGACGGTGCTGTCCGGCGTCGACAGCTGGGTCACCGTCGACGCCGCCGTCGGCAACGACAAGTTCTATTTCAACCACGCCCCGCTGCGCCTGGACGGCCTGGCCGTGACGGCTCCGGACGGCAGCGCCGCCGAAGCCGAAAACGTCAATAAGGGCAAGCTGCGCAGCACCTTCGACCTGCAACTGAAGCAGGCCGGTACCTACCGCGTGGCCGTGGTCAACGACGGCGTGTTCGCGCGCTGGAAGGAAGACGGCAAGAACAAGCGCTACTTCGGCAAGCCCGAAGGCCTGGCGCAGGCCGTGCCGGCCAAGGCCGATGAGCTGGAAGTCTCGCAAAGCCTGGGCCGCGTCGAAACCTTCGTGACTGCCGGCAAGCCCTCGGCCGTCAAGCCGGTCGGCCGCGGCCTGGAACTGGCGCCCGTGACCCACCCGAACGACCTGTTCACCGACGAGCCCGCCACCTTCCAGATGCTGCTGGACGGCAAGCCCGCCGCCGACCTGGAAGTCAACGTGGTGCCCGGCGGCAGCCGCTATCGCGACAAGGTCGGCGAAATCCAGCTGAAGACGGACAAGGATGGCAAGTTCTCCGTGAAGTGGCCGCAGCCCGGCCTGTACTGGATCGAGGCTGGCATGGAAGACGCCAAGGTCAGCGTGCCGCAAGCCAAGAAGCGCCGCCTGTCCTACGCAGGCACGGTCGAAGTGCTGCAGCCCTAAGCCGCCGCAGGCGCATGGCCAACTCTCCTTCCTACGCCCAGCGCGGCGCGCCGGCTGCTGCCGTGCGCGTCGCCTATGGCGCCATGCCCGCAATGCCGGCAGCGCCCGCGGCGCTGGCCGGCGCCACCATGGGCACCACCTGGTCGGCGCGCATGGCGCTGCCGGCCGGGCGCACGGAAGCCGCGGCGCGCCATGCCATCCAGGCGGCACTGGACGAAGTGGTCGCCCAGATGAGCACCTGGGAAGCGGATTCCGACATCACGCGCTACAACCAGGCCGCCGCTGGCTGGCAGGAATTGCCGGCGGGATTCTTCCATGTGCTGAGCCACGCGCTGGCGCTGGCCGGGGACACTGGCGGCGCTTATGACCCCACGGTGGGACCGCTGGTGAACGCCTGGGGGTTCGGTCCGCACCAGCGCGCCTTCGAGCCGCCCGCGCCTGCCGCCATCGAGGCCGCGCGCGCCCGCTGCGGCTGGCGCCGCGTGCAGCTGGACACCGACCGCCGCGCCGCGCTGCAGCCGGGCGGCGCCTATCTGGATCTTTCCTCCATCGCCAAGGGTTACGGCGTGGACCGCGCCGCGACGGCGCTCGATGCGCTGGGCATCACCCAATACCTGGTCGAAGTCGGCGGCGAATTGCGCGCGCGCGGCAAACGGCCCGACGGCCAGCCCTGGCGCGTGGCCATCGAAGTGCCGGACGCCAGCGACGACCATGCGCTGGCGCTGCCGCTGTCCGACCGCAGCATCGCCACCTCGGGCGATTACCGCCGCCACGCGGGCAGCGGCGACGAGCGCTACGCCCACACCATCGATCCGCGCACGGGCATGCCGGTGCGCAACAATCTGGCCTCGGTCACCGTGCTGCATCCCGGATGCATGCAGGCCGACGCGCTCGCCACCGCCCTGACCGTGCTGGGCGCAGACGAGGGCCTGGCCTATGCGCGCCGCCACGATCTGGCGGCCTTGTTCATCCTGCGCGAGCGCGACGCCTGGCGCGTCGTTGCCACGCCCGCATTCCAGGCGCTGGCCGCCATAGCCTGACGACATGCCAGCAACCCGGTTGATCGCGGCAGCATGCGTGGTGGGAGCCTGGTTGCTCCTGTGCCTCTGGGCCCGCCGCCGCGCCAAGCGCCATGAGGCGCAAAGGGCGCTGGCACTGCAAGCCCTGCAAGCGCCCGTCCCCGAAGACACCTTGCTGGTCGCCTACGCCACGCAGACCGGCTACGCCGAATCGCTGGCGGCGCAGACCGCCGAATCCCTGCGCGCGGGCGGCCTCGCCGTGCGCGTGGCGGCGCTGGAACAACTGGACGCCAAGCGTCTGGCGGCGTATCGCCGCATGCTGTTCGTGGTCAGCACCTATGGCGAAGGCGATCCGCCCGACGCCGCCGCGGCCTTCGCCGAACAGATGCAGCTGGCGGCCCCGGCGCTGGCCGGCGCGCACTACGCGGTGCTGGCGCTGGGCGACAGCGAATATGCCCAGTTCTGCGGCTTCGGCCATCGCCTGGACGACTGGCTGCACGCCCAGGGCGCAACGCCGTTGTTCGACCTGGTTGAAGTCGACAACGGCGACCCCGCCGCCCTGCGCCATTGGCAGCATCACCTGGGCCTGCTGGCAGGACGCAGCGACCTGCCCGATTGGCAGGCGCCCGTCTACGAATCGTGGCGCCTGGCCGCGCGCGAACAGCTCAATCCGCACAGCCAGGGCGGCCCCTGCTATCTGCTGACGCTGACGCCGCCAGCCGATGGCGTGCGCGGCTGGCAGGCCGGCGACATCGCCGAGATCGGCCCGCGGCGCGAAGCCGGCGGCCCCTTGCTCGCGCACCGCGAATACTCGATCGCATCGCTGCCGGAAGACGGTTCGATCCAATTGCTGGTGCGCCAGATGCGCGGCGCCGATGGCGCGCTGGGCCTGGGCAGCGGCTGGCTCACCCATATCGCGCAGCCCGGCGACGCGATCGACCTGCGCGTGCGCGTCAACCGCAATTTCCACGCGCCTGCCGACGACCGCCCGCTGCTGCTGGTGGGCAATGGCACCGGCCTGGCCGGCCTGCGCGCGCTGATCAAGGCGCGCCGCGCCGCGGGCCAGCGCCGCAACTGGCTGGTGTTCGGCGAACGCAACGCGGCGCACGACTGGTTCTGCCGGGAAGAGATCGACGCCTGGCGCAATGACGGCACGCTGGAACGCGTAGACGCGGTGTTCTCGCGTGACCAGGCCGAGCGCCGCTACGTGCAGCACCATCTGCGCGAACAAGCTGAAGCCGTGCGCGCCTGGGCCGACGCGGGCGCCGCCATCTACGTCTGCGGCAGCCTGCAAGGCATGGCCGGCGGCGTGGACGCCGCCCTGCAGGACATACTGGGCGCCACGCGCCTGCAGGCCATGCAGCGCGACGGCCGCTACCGCCGCGACGTGTATTGAACGCGTCCGCTGCGTTTACTGCAGCTTGATGTCGGCCTTCTCGATCACGGTCTTCCAGCGGTCGCGCTCGGCGCGGATCTGCTGGCCGAACTCGGCCGGGGTATTGCCCAGCGGAAATGCGCCCGTCTCTTCCATCTTGGCCGCTGTCGCCGGATCGCGCACGGCGCGGGCGAAGGCGTCGGCCAGCTTGTCGCGCACGTCGTCAGGCATGCCGGCAGGTCCCACCACGCCGTACCAGGCCGTCACGTCGTAGTCCTTGTAGCCCTGCTCCGCGAACGTCGGCACGTCCGGCAGACGCGGGTTGCGCTGGGCGCCGGTGATGGCCAGGGCGCGCAGGTGATTGCTCTTCAGGTAGGGCAGCGACGACGGGAAGTTATCGAAGATCACCGGCACCACGCCGCCCACCGTATCGGTCAGCGCGGGCGCCGAACCGCGATAGGAAATGCTGTTCATCTTGCCGCCGATGATCTGCAGGAACCAGATCATGCCCAGGTCGTTCACGCCGCCGGCGCCGGCGTTGGCATAGCCGTCCTTGTTGGGATTGGCGCGCACGTGCTCGACGAACTCGCCCAGCGTCTTGGCCGGGAACTGCGGATTCACGCTGAGGATGTTGGGGCTGGTGACCAGATTGCTGACGGGCGTGAAATCCTTGACCGGATCGTAGGTCAGCTTCGGGAACAGGTGCGGCGCGGTGCCGTGCGTGCTGACGGTGGCCAGGCCCACGGTGTAGCCGTCCGGCTTGGCGCGCGCCGTGGCGGTCATGCCTATGGTGCCGGACGCGCCCGTGCGGTTCTCCACGACGATCTGCTGGCCCAGGATCTCGCCCGCCTTGGCGGCCGCGAGCCGGCCCACGATGTCGGTCGGGCCGCCCGCCGGGAACGGCACGATCAGCGTGATGGGATGGTCGGGAAAAGCCGCGTGGGCGGCGGGCAGCATGGCGGCCAGCGCCAGGGCTACGCAAGTCTTGCGCATCATGGGTATGTCTCCTGTAGGGATGGTTGGAATTCTTATGCGGCCGCGCCGGCGGCGGCTTGCGCCATTGCTTCACGGCGCAGGATCTTGCCAGGCCGCGCCATGCCGGCTTCAGCCGGGTAGACCTGCTGGCCGTTGACCAGCACGTGCTCCACGCCCGCGGAGGCCAGCGTCGGCGCCTCCCAGGTGGCGCGGTCCTCGACCGTGTCGGCGTCGAACACGACGATGTCGGCCCAGGCGCCCTCGCTCAACTGGCCGCGCCCGGCCAGGCCGAACACGCGGGCCGGCAGGGAAGTCATCTTGGCGACGGCGGTCTCCAGCGTCATCAGCTCGGCCTCGCGCACGTAGCGGCCCAGCACGCGCGTGAAGCTGCCCCACAGCCGGGGATGCGGATGGGCGTCGTTGGGCAGGCCGTCCGAACCCACCATGCAGCACTCGTGCTGGAAGATGCGCTGTACCTCGGCCTCGTCCATGGCGAAGTAGATCGCGCCCGCCGGACACAGGCGCTGCGCCGCGGTGGTCTTGTCGCAGCCCCAGCGCGCCGCAATGTCGCTGAGGAATTGGCCGCCGCATTCGGGATGCGGCGTGGACCAGGTGATACGTATGTCCTCGATGGTTTCGGCGCGCTCCGGAATCAGGATGGTGGAGCTGCCGGGGTACGGGTAGATGTCCAGCGCCACCTCCACGCCCTCGCCGCGCGCGCGGTCGATGTTCGCCAGCGTAGCGCGGCTCTTGCCCCAGTTCTGCGGCATCATGCATTTGTGGTGCGACAGCACGGTGGCGCAACCCGTGTTGCGCCCCACCGAGAGCACCTCGTCGACGGCTGCCTCGACCTCGTCGCCCTCGTTGCGGATATGGCTGGTGTGCATGGCGCCACGCGCCGCCGCCACCCGCGCCAGGCCTTCCAGTTCAGCGGGACGCGCCGCGCCGCCAGGCTGGTAGGCCAGGCCGGTGCTGAAGCCCACCGCGCCCGCGGCCAGGGCTTCGTCCAGCATGCGCTGCATGCTTTCCTGCTCCTCGGCCGTAGGCTGCGCCGCCGGGTCGCGCATGGCGGCCAGGCGCAGGTTGGCGTGCCCCACCAGGGCCGCCACGTTGATCATGGGCTGCTGCGCGCGCAGCTCGCCGAAATAGGCCTGCATGTCAGCGAACAAGGGCGTTTCCCCCAGCAGGGCCAGCGCCGCGGCGGTATTGCCCGGCAAGGGCGCCGGCGCGCCGCTCACGCCGCAATTGCCCACCACCACCGACGTGATGCCTTGCGTGGTCTTCCATTCCAGGCCAGGCCGCTCCACGAACATCAGGTCGTCATGGCCGTGCACGTCGATGAAGCCGGGAGCCACGATCTTGCCGCGCGCATCCACCCGGCGCGCGGCCGCCTTGCCCGACAGGTCGCCGATGGCGGCGATGCGCTCGCCCGCCACGCCCACGTCGGCGCGCCGCCTAGGGCCGCCCAGGCCGTCGATGACCCATCCGCCTTCAATGATCAGATCCAGAGGTTCCTGCCGCATGGTGCTCCTGCCTTGAGGGTCTTGTCGGCGGATACGCCAGGCCAGCGGACGCCGAAAGGGTCTAGTATCGTCCGCCCGATCAATCTGGGAAAATTGTTTTTATTGATCTATCTATCGTGATTTGAAATGAATCGTCTACCCAAGCACGTCACCCTGAAGCACCTGACCGCCTTCGTCGCCGTGGCCCAGGAATCCAGCTTCACGCACGCCGCCAAGCGCCTGTTCCAGACGCAGTCGTCGGTGACCAGCCTGGTGCGGCAGCTGGAGGACGCGCTCGCCACGCAGCTCTTCGCGCGCACCAGCCGGCGCGTGCTGCTGACGGCGGCGGGCGAGGAATTCCTGCCGCGCGTCATGCGGCTGCTGGCGGATTTCGATGGCGTGATAGACGACGTGCAACGCTATGGCGCACTGGAACGCGGGCGCGTGGGAGTGGCGGCGGCACCGTCTGCCATCACGCAGATCATCGCGCCCGCCGCCGCGGCCTTTTCCGCCCGCTACCCGGCCGTGCGCCTGTATCTCAGCGACGACAACTCCGGCCGCATCCAGCGCAAGGTCGCCGCGCGCGAAGTGGACTTCGGCCTGACCAGCCGCTGGGCCGACGCGCCCGGCCTGCAGTTCGACGCCCTGCTGGAAGACCGTTTCGGCGTGTTGTACCGGGAAGACGACGCCAGCCTGCGCCCCGCGCGCGACGGCACGATGCGCTGGTCGGACCTGGCCGGCCGCAAACTGGTGGGGGTGGTGGACGAGACCGGCATCATGGCGCTGTTGCGCGCCCGCGCCGACTTGCCGATAGAAGCCGGCGCGCCGTTCTACGAAGCGTCCAGCACCACCTCGCAGGCGGCGCTGGTCCAGGCCGGCCTGGGCGTGGCGCTATTGCCGGCGCTGGCCGCGCAGCGGGTGATGGAGCCGGGCCTGGCCTACGCGCTGCTGGCCCGTCCCACGGTCATACGCACGGTCTGCATCATCCGGCACAAGGAATACCCCTTGAGCCCCGCCGCGCAGGCGCTGATCCGCGCGATCCACGACTACCTGCGCACCGCGCCGCTGCCGGCCGGCTGCAAGCGCATGCCGGCCAAGGGTTTGAAAGCCTGAAGGATACCCGGCGCGGTCAGGCCCCGCGCAGCTTCTCATCCAGCGCCGCCAGCCCCGCCGCGAACACATTGCGGCCCACGGCGTTGGCCACGTCGCTCAACTCCGCGCCCTCGACGCGGAAATCCGCCCACCACTCCACCAGCGTGTGGCCGCCTTCGGTGATGGCATGCAGCGCCACGCCGGCGACATAGTCGCGCATGGGCAGATCGGTTTCGATGATGGAATAGCGCAACGCCGTGCCCGGATCGTCCAGCATCAGCAGTTGCTCGCGCACGAAGCCGGAAGGCTTGAGCGACAGATGCCGCACGCTGCCTACGGCGTCGTGGCGGCCGCCCTCTTCCAGGCGGCTTTCGGCGATGCCGGGATGCCAGGCGGCCAGGCCGTTGAAATCTCGGAAACTGGCCCAGACCTGCTGTAGCGGCGCGTGGATGATGGCGCTGACGTGTACGGTATGCGGCATGCGGACTCCTGCGGGCGCGCGGCCCAGGGATTGGGAAAACGTCGGAAACGACGGAATCAGAACGTCAGGCTCTTGAACTCGCGGGTCGCCGCGGTCAGCGCCTGTTCGGTGGGCAGCCGCTCCATCGAGCTTGCGCCATAGAAGCCATGGCAATGCTTGCACGCGCGCAGCACGTAGGCCGCGTCCTCGGGCGTGGCGATGGGGCCGCCGTGGCACAGCACGATGATATCCGGCCGCACCGCCAGCGCGGCCGCGGCGATGCGGTCGATAGCCGCCACGCAGCCGTCCAGCGTCTGCGCGGTCTCGGCGCCGATCGAACCGCCGGTCGTCAGGCCCATATGGGCCACGATGATGTCGGCGCCGGCCTTCGTCATGGCCACGGCGTCGTCCTCGTTGAACACGTAGGGCGTGGTCAGCATGCCCTTCTTGTGCGCCAGGCGGATCATGTCCACTTCCAGCGCGTAGCCCATGCCGGTCTCTTCCAGGTTGGCGCGGAAGGTGCCGTCGATGAGGCCCACGGTGGGGAAGTTCTGCACGCCGGCAAAGCCCTGGCGCTTGAGGTCGTCCAGGAACACGTCGAAATCGCAGAACGGGTCGGTGCCGTTGACGCCGGCCAGCACCGGCGTCTTCTTCACCACCGGCAGGACTTCGCGTCCCATGTCCACCACGATCTCGTTGGCGTTGCCATACGCCAGCAGCCCCGCCAGCGATCCACGGCCCGCCATGCGATAACGGCCCGAGTTGTAGATCACGATCAGATCGATGCCGCCCGCTTCCTCGCACTTGGCCGACAGGCCGGTGCCCGCGCCACCGCCGACGATAGGCGTGCGCGCGCGCACCATGGCGCGATACTTGTCCAGGAGTTCGTTGCGGTCAAAGCGCGGCATGGCGGCGGTCCTCAGTGTGTAGCGATTTCAAGAAATTGGTCGACCGCGGTCTGGGCGAAGAGCGGGTCGTTGATGTGGCAAGGCACGCGCACCAGGCGGCGGTCGGCGGTCTGCACCAGGTTTTTCTCCAGCGCCGCGAACAGCGCCGCGTCGGCCTGCGGATCCCAGAACGCCTGCCCCGGCGCGTCCAGCGCGGAGACGCCGCCCTCCGGAATCAGGAAGCGCACCGGACCCTGGCATTGATTCAGCCTGGCGGCGATCCACTCGCCCTGGCGGGTGTTTTCTTCCACGGTGGTGCGCATCAGCGTCACCTGCGGATTGTGCGGATAGAACTTGCGGCCGCGGTAGCGTTCCGGAACAGTGTCCATGGCGCCGAAGTTCACCATGTCCAGCGCGCCGCAGGAGCCCACGTATGGCAGGCCGGTGCGGGCCACGGCGCCGAAACGGTCCTCGGTGCAGGCCAGCACGCCGCCGAACAGGAAGTCGCAGACTTCGGTGGTGGTCAGGTCCAGCACGCCGCCCAGCAGATGGCTGTCCAGCAGCTTCTCCATCGATTGCCCGCCCGTGCCGGTGGCATGGAACACCAGGCAGTCGTAGCGGGACTCCAGCAGCGGCGTCACCTGCTGCACGCAGGCGGTAGTGACGCCGAACATGGTGATGCCCACGGCGGGCCGGCCGTCATCGGCCGCGGCGCTCGCCGCCTGCTTGAAGGCGCCGCCGATTGCGCCGGCGGCATTGGCCAGCACCCGGCGCGAAATGCGGTTCAGGCCCGCGACGTCGGTCACGGAATACATCATGGCGATGTCCGAGGGTCCGACATAGGGCGCGACATTGCCCGAGGCCATCGTCGACACCATCAGCTTGGGCGTGCCGATCGGCAGCGCGCGCATCGCGGGCGTGATCAAGGCGGTGCCGCCGGAGCCGCCCAGTCCCAGCAGCGCGCCGATCCCGGCGTTGCCGGCCGCATAGCGTTCGAACGCCAGCGCCATGGCCGCGATGGCCGTGCCCCGGTCGCCGGTGAAGACCGCGCCGGCGCCGTCCGGATGGCTGGCGGCCACTACGCTGGCCTGCACCTGCGCCGCGCTGGCGGCGCCGGAAGTGGACACGTCCACCGACACCGGATCCAGTCCGTCCCGGCGCAGCAGGTCCATCACATATTCAGCCTCTTGGCCCTTGGTGTCGTAGGTGGCGGCCACGTAGACCCGCCGGTTCGAATGCGTCATGACTCCTCCGCGGGCGGCTACACTCGGTGCGCGCCTCGATATGTGAGGCCGCGAGGCCTGTAGAATCTAGAAATGAGACGAAAGAATCATACTGAGACACCTGTCTCACGTCAAACTCCCGCCCCCTCCACGGCCGGCACGGCGCGCCTGATCGCGCCCGCCAGCCCGCAAGCCGCCGCCAGCGGCGAACCGCCGCATGGGCCGCGCGCGCGCATGCGCAAGATCCTGCTGGATGCGGCGCAGCGGCTGATGGCCCAGGGCATCACGCCGTCGGTGGCCGAACTGGCCGAACACGCGCAGGTATCGCGCGCCACCGCCTACCGCTACTTCCCCAGCCAGAGCGCGCTGATCGCCGCCGTGGTAGACGAGAGCCTCGGGCCCATCCTGGCCTGGGACTCCGCCGCGCCCGACGCCGCCGAACGCGTCGACGAACTGCTGCGCTTCGCCTACCCCCGGCTGGCCGCGCACGAAGCGCCGCTGCGCGCCGCCATCTTGGTGTCGCTGCAGCAGCACGCCGAAGCCAGCGCCGGACGCGCCGCGACCGAGCCCCGGCTGGTGCGCGGCCATCGCGTCGACATCCTCAGGCGCGCCATCGCGCCGCTGGCGCCCGAGCTGACGCCGGCCCAACTGGACCGCGTGGCCCAGGCCTTGTCGCTGGTCTATGGAACGGAGGTGTTCCTGGTGTTGAAGGACATCTGGAAACTGGAGCTGCCCGAACTCACGGACGTGGCGCGCTGGACCGCCCAGGCCATCATCGCGCAGGCGCGGGCCGAGGCCCGATCCGAGAAGAAACAACCGGGAAAGCGCGTTCGGGAGTAAGCCCTGGGCTACTGGCCCGGCTTGCGGTGGCTGCGGAACAGCAGATGCGTGGCAGCCAGGTGGAAGCGCATGGCGATCTGCGCGCATTCCGCATCGCGCGCGCGCAGCGCCGCGATGATCTGGCGATGATGCTCCACGCTGCGCAGCATGTCGTCCTTGGTGTAGAAGTAGAACGAGCCGATGATGATGGGCATGTCCAGCAGGTTTTCCACCATGGAACGCACCCGCGCGGACTGCGCCGCGTCGAGCAGCGCGTGGTGGAACTGGTTGTTGTAGTGCTGCACCTGCGCCACGCTGTCGGGCGCATCGGCGTTGATGGCATCGAGCATGCACTGATTGATGCGCTCGAGTTCGAGTATCTGCTCCGGGCTGGCCCGTTCGGCGGCCGCCTTGGCGGAATACGGTTCAAGCAGCATGCGCAGCTCGAAGGCTTCATCGATGTCCCGGTCTTGCCAGCCCAATACCACCGCTCCGCGCCGGCCTTCGTGCTTGACCAGGCCGTCCGTCACCAGGCGCTCGATCGCGCTGCGCACCGGCGTCCGGCTGACGGAAAGCTCGGCCGCGATGTGCTCTTCGCGCAGCCGTTCACCGGGCATGAAAGAGCCTGCCATCAAGCGGCGGCGCAGCTCTGCATAGACGTAATCGCGGGCGCTCGACATGATGGCGCATGACTCCTGATCCGGGTTCCCGAACTATACCGGAAGGCTGTCCCGGCATTCGCGCCTGACCGCGTCAACGCTGGCGTTGCGCGAGGCGCTCCAGGAACCTGGGCCAGACCTCTGGATTCAGCAGCCGGGCGGGACGGCGACCGGCCAGCATGTCGATGATCTGGCTGGCGGACCCTTGCGCGACCTTGCGCCGGCCCTCGTGCGTGACGCCTCCCGTGTGATAGGTTGCCACCACATCGGAACGCAGCAGCAGACCATGCCCGGGCGAAGGAGGTTCCTGGCTCCAGACATCCAGTCCCGCTCCCGCCAGCCGTCCGTCCTGCAAGGCGGCAAGCAGCGCCTGCTCGTCATGGATGCCGCCGCGCGCGGTCGAGATGAATAGCGCACCGGCACGCATCCTGGCGTACGCTTCGGTCCCGATCATGCCCCGCGTGTCGTCATTCAGCGGACAATGCAGGCTCACCACGTCGGCCTGTTCGAGCAACTGCGCGAGGCTCACGGGTTCGGCGCCGCGCGCCCGGATTTCCTCGGGAGGCAGCAGCGGGTCGCAGGCAATCGCCCGCATGCCAAAGCCAGCGGCAATGCGCGCGACTCTGCGGCCGATTTCACCGATGCCCACGATGCCCAGCACGCGTCCGTCGATCTCGCGCCCCATCAGGGCCTCGCGCGTAGCGGCGGATCCCGCTTGCAGCGCGGCCTGGGATTCGCGCAGGCGCTTGACCAGCGACAGCAGCAAGGCGAACGTCATTTCCGCCACCGACGCGGCATTGGCGCCTGCCTGGTTCACCACCGCCACTCCGGCCCGCGTGCAGGCGGCGACGTCCACGGTGTCGTAGCCCGCGCCGCCCGAGGACACGCAAAGCAATTCCGGACACTGCGCCAGCAGGCTTTCCGTTACCTGCCAGCGCGCGGGGACTTCGTCCTTGGCCGCGCTGACATGATACGCATCCGCGCCGGCCAGCCCCGCCGCCGTGATCGCGTCGCCCTTCGCAGGCAACACTTCGATGCTCAGGGCCGGCTCGCGCCCGAGGCAGGCGTCGAACGCAGGATCGATCCAGAGGTCCAGCCGGACGACGCGCATCTTGTCCGCCAGCCGCGCCGTCAGGCTCACGGCCGCGCCTCCGCGCAGCCCAGTTGCTTGAGCCGGGCATCGACCCAGGACGTGTCCAGCGAACCCGCCGCGATATCCGCCAGCATCTTCGTTTCCAGTTCGTGCTTGGACTGAGCGGCCAGGTAAACCGCTTCCGTCTGCTCGAACGGAATCGACAGCAGGCCGTCCTCGTCGCCCAGGATCAGATCTCCCGGCGCAATCGTCATGCCATTCAAGGCAATGACGCAGTTGATCTCGCCAGGCCCGTCCTTGTAGGGCCCGCGGTGGGTCACGCCGGCCGCGTAGACGGGAAACGTGCCGCGGCGGATCGTGCCGCTATCGCGGATGGCGCCGTTGATCACGATGCCTGCGATGCCGCGCGTCTGCGCGTAGCTGGTCATGATTTCGCCGATGATGGCGTTGGTCAGGTCGCCGCCCGCGTCCACCACGATCACGTCGCCGGGCTGCGCCAGATCAAGCGCCTTGTGCACCAGCAGGTTGTCGCCAGGACGGGTGCGCACGGTCAGGGCCGGACCGGCCAGCGGGCTGCCGTCGTGCATGGGTTGCAAGGGCGCGCCGCCGGCCGTCATCCGCGACATGCAGTCGCTGATATTGGCGACCGGCACGCCTTTGAACTTGTCCACGGTTTGCTTGCTCACCGCGCGCTTGCGGGCATGGATCTCGAAACCGATCATTTTTGCTCCTGTCGGGAATTGCAATGCGTTGCCATTACTGCTTGGGAATGCCGGCGTCCTGCACCACCTTGCCGAAGATCTCGTGGTCCGCCCGATGCTGGCGGGCCAGATCCTCGGGCGTGCCCTTGAGCACGCTATAGCCGGCGTCCTCCAGTTTCTTCACCAGCTCGAGCTGGGACTGGACTTGCTGCAGAGCCTTGTTCAGCGCGGCAACCACGTCGTCCGGCGTCTTCGCGGGAGCCATCAGGCCCCACCAGATCGATTGGTCTATCGTCTTGAATCCGCTTTCCGCGAACGTGGGCACGTCGGGCAAGGCCGGCGCGCGCTCCTTGGCAACCACGGCCAGCGCGCGGACCTTGCCGCCGCGGATCTGCGGCAGCAGCGAAGCCACCGAGCCCACATACATGTCGATGCGGCCGCTGGCCAGGTCCGGGAACGCCTGGCCCCAGCCGCGGTACGGCACGTGCATCAATTCGATGTTCGCCGCCTTGCGCCAGAGATAGCCCGTCAGGTCGCCAGTGCCGCCGATGCCGGGAATCCCCAGCGACACCACGCCGGGGCGGGCCTGTGCCGCCTTGACCACATCGCCGACCGTCTTGAACGGCGATTCGGGCAGCACCACGAAAACGCTCGGCGACGTGGCCACCGGGCCGACCGGCTTGAAATCCTTGAACGTGTCGTAGCTGAGCTTGTTGTAGAGCCAGGGATTCAGCACGATGTTGTCGGTCTGGGCCATCACCAGCGTATGTCCATCCGGACGCGCGCGGGCGGTGGCGTCCAGCGCCAGGTTGCCGCCGGCGCCCGGCTTGTTCTCCACCACCATGTTCCAGCCCTGGTCCTGGCCGATCGCGCTGCCGATCATGCGCGTCAGCGTATCCGTGCCGCCTCCGGGCGGGAACGGGGAAATGAGCGTGATGGGCGCCGTGCCCATATCGGCCGCGTTCGCGGCGGCGCAGCCCAGCACGAGCGTGGCGGCCAGGAGTTTCTTCAGGACCTTCATTGTCTTCCTCACACAGTTGGTTTTTGTTGGATATGCCGTCCGCGGCATCGCGTTGCGGTACGACGTTCAGCGTTCGCGCGCCAGCGTCGTGAGCCAGGCCAGGCGGGCCTCGACGGAGTCCGGCAGCGTGAAATCGCCATCCGCCCGCGCATCCTGGATACCTCTGCTGGTGCGGCCAAAAAGCCGTTCGACGCCGTCGAGAACCAGCGGCTCCAGACCCGCCTCCAGCAGCTGCTCGCGGGCCTCCTGGACTTCCGCCTGGCGGCGCTGCGCATGCAGCACGTGGGATCGGACGAACGAATCCATGAAGGCCGTAAGCGGCGTCTGGTCGATATCCGCCAGCACCTCGTACAGCGAGGCTCTCAATCCCATGGACTCGGCTGCCACCAGGCATTCCACGGCCAGGCTTTCCATGCCCTTGGTCATGATGCTGCGCAGCAGCTTCAGGCGCACGGCATCGCCCGCCGCTCCTTGTATGGCGCGCGCCGGCGCCCCGCCGCTCTCGGCCAGCCGCAGCACGGTGTCCGTGCCGGTCCCGGCGCAGAGCAAGGGCGTGCGTTCCGCCAGCAGGGCAATGGCGCCCATGATCGCGACGTCGGTGAAGTCGATGTTCTGTGCGGCGGCGGCGGCCGAAGCGGCCTGCATGTCCGGCGCGCTGGCTGTCGTGAAGTCGGCGTAGACCGCGTCCTGGCGCATGTGCGGGAAGCTCTGCCGCGCCATCTCCAGCGCCGCATGGCCATACACCGCCGACACCACGATGTCCGCCTCGCCCAGCCACGCCCCCGGCTCGGCATGCAATCCGGCGCCATGACGCCGGGCACGGCCCGCCATTTCCAGGTCCTGCCGCAGCTCGCAGATCCCGACCAGCGCATGCCCGGCGGCGCTCCAAGCCTGCGCATAGCAGGAACCAACCTCACCGCAGCCCATCAGAGCAATTTTCATCTCTATAAATACAATAAAAAAACAATGAGGCTTTATAGAATGAAAATATTGCCGATATTATTCGTATAAACCCTAGTATTTGTCTATTTTTGAGTACATCGAAAAAACAATCCATGAATCAAGCGATGAGAACCAGACAGACGTGCAAGGGCCGCGCCACGCAGGATGGGCGCCGGATTGGCACGTGTGCCTACGAAGGTTTGCGGTTGCTTGAAGAGGCGTGACGGGGCGCGATCCGCGCGGCCGCCCTGGAGCAAGGCGCGGCAGCGCCTACCCGGCGCTTCAGGCGCGCCGGTTCATGCCGGCGGAGATGGCGCGCGCCGTGCGGCACAGCGGCTCCAGGCACTGCTCCACCATCTGCTCGGTCGAGCGCACGCCCTGGATCCACACGATGTTGACGCAGCCGTAGAGCCGCCCCGGCCCGGCCATGATGGGCAGGGCGATGGCCTCGAGCCTGTCGTTCTGGTCCTTGCGGGTCTTGTCGTAGTCGCCGCCAAAGCGCTGTTCGCGCAGGCCATAGCCCTGGCGGCGCGTCTGTTCCAGCATTTTCTCCACGGCGGCGCAATCGTGGGCCAGCGCGTCGCCCTCGCGGCGGCTGCGGCGCAGCGCGGCCAGGATCGAATCGCGCTCTTTCTCGGCGCAGAACGCCAGATAGGCGCGCCCCACCGCGGAGCGCAGCATGTTGATCTGGAAGCCGATGTTGTCGCGGCGGATGGTGAAGTACGACTGGCTGCGGTTGGTTTCGCGCACGATCATGGCATTGCCGCGGCGCACCGTCAGGTCCGACGGCCACAGCACCTGCGCCTGCAGGCGGTCCAGTTCCGGCGCCGCGCACTGGCCCAGCAGATCCAGCACGCGCGCGCGCCGGCTGGGCTCGTTGAGCGAGCTGGCGGGGCAGAAATAGTCGTCCGCGATCCGGCGCCAGATCAGGCCGCGCAATTGCAGCGTCGCCAGAATGCGCAGCAGCGTGGCCTTGGCGTAGCCGGTGCGCAGGTGGAGTTCCTGCAGGCTGGCGCCCTGCGTGGCGCGCACCTCGTCCAGCACGATCAGGCCGCGCTCCAGCGCGTCTATGGTCTTCACCTTCGGCGTCCAACGGCTCATTGCGCCCTCTCTTTCCGCATCGCCATAAATTTCACTGAGTGAAACTCTAGCAAAACCTGCTTGAGCCGCCCAGTCCCGGCGAAATATCGTGGCGTCTAACGCAAGCCGTGGTGGCTGGCGGAACGGGAAGAGAGGCGGGAATGAGCGGACAGGCTGTACGCAATGTGCTCTGGATCATGTGCGACCAACTGCGCTGGGACTACCTGTCCTGCTATGGACACCCGCGCCTGCACACCCCCAATATCGACCGCCTGGCCGCCGAGGGCCTGCGTTTCGACAATGCCTTCGTGCAGGGCCCGGTATGCGGGCCGTCGCGCATGTCCTATTACACCGGCCGCTATGTCACCAGCCACGGCGCGGTGTGGAACTTCGTCCCCATGCCTGTCAGCGAAATGACGCTGGGCGACTACCTGCGCCCCTTGGGCGTGCGCGTGGCGGTGGCGGGCAAGACCCACGTGGAGGCCGACAGGTCCGGCATGCGGCGCCTGGGCATAGACCCGGCAAGCGCGAGCGGCCTGCTGGCCGCGCAAGGCGGATTCGAACCCTACGACCGCGACGACGGCATCTGGCCGCCGGGCTTCAGCGACGAATCGCACCACTACACGCAATACCTGCGCAAGCAAGGCTACGACGGCGGCAATCCCTGGCACGACCACGCCAATTCGGCGCTGGGCGCCAACGGCGAGATCCTCTCCGGCTGGAACATGCGCTATGCCGGCCTGCCGGCGCGCGTCGCGGAAGCCGATTCCGAAACGCCCTACATGACACGGCGCGCGATCGAATTCATGGAGCAAAGCGGCGAGCAGCCCTGGGTGCTGCATCTGTCCTACATCAAGCCGCACTGGCCCTATGTCGCGCCGGCGCCCTATCACGCGATGTACTCGGTCGACGACGTGCCCGCCGCGAAGAGATCCGCTCGCGAACTGGACAACGCGCATCCCGTATTGCAGGGCTTTCGCCAGGCCGAGGTCAGCAGGAACTTCTCCTGCGACCAGGTGCGAGAGACCGTGATACCCACCTACATGGGTCTCATCAAGCAGGTCGACGACCAGTTGGGCGTGCTGTTCGACTACCTGCGGCGCAGCGGCCGCGACCAGGACACCATGGTCATCTTCTGCAGCGACCATGGCGACTACCTGGGCGATCACTACCTGGGCGAGAAAGAGCTGTTCCACGATTGCGTGGCCAAGGTGCCGCTGATCGTGCGCCTGCCCGGTGACGGCGCACGCCGCGGCGCGGTGGAATCGCGGCTGGTGGAAGCCATCGATCTGGTGCCCACCATCCTGGACGCCCTGGGCGCCGAGATCCCCGACCACATTCTCGAAGGCCGCTCCCTGCTGCCGCTGCTGCGCGGCGAGCAGCCCGCCGACTGGCGCCGCGCCGTGTTCTCGGAGAACAACTACGCGTTCCGCGACTTCGTTCGCGAACCGCTGGGCCGTCCCGCCGACGGCTGCCACACCATCATGGTGCGCGACCACGACTGGAAGTACGTCCATTTCGAAGGCCTGCGTCCGCAGCTGTTCGATTTGCGCGCCGACCCGGACGAGTACGACGACCTGGGCGCGGATCCCGCGCACGCGTCCGTGCGGGAACGCTACCAGGCCATGCTGTTCGACTGGCTGCGCAACCGCAGGATCCACCCCACCGTCAGCCACGCCGCCATGACGGGATGGACACGCAAGGAGGACTCGGTCGGCATCCATATCGGCAGGTGGTAGCGCAGCGCGCCCGGACCAGGGCGCCTGAAAAATAAACTCAGGAGACAGCATGAAACCGCAATTACTTGCGCTGACAGCCTGTATGGCCGCCAGCACGGCGTCGCACGTCCAGGCGCAGGAGGAGTGGCCCGCGCGCGCCATCCGCATCGTGGTCGCCTTCCCCGCGGGATCGCCGGGCGACACCGCCGCGCGCATCGTGGCCGACGCCGTGGGGCAGTCGCTCAAGCAGCCCGTCATCATCGAGAACCGCCCCGGCGCGGGCGGCAACATCGGCGCCGAAGCGGTGGCCCGTGCTCCCGCCGACGGCTACACCTTCCTCGAAGCGCCCGACACCGTCGTCACCATCAATCCCGCCATCTACCGCAAGCTGAATTTCAAGGCCGACGACCTGACGCCGGTGGTCGCGCTGGCGAACTTCAACCAGATGCTGGTGTGCTCGGCCGCTTCGGGCCTGCGCACGCTGGCGCAGCTGGACGCGCAGGCCAAGAAAACGCCCGGTGCCCTCAGCTATGCCTCCGGCGGCCAGGGCGTGCCTGGCCATCTGGCAATGGAGCTCTATTTGTCGGGCGCCGGCCTGGACATCCTGCACGTCCCTTACAAGGGGCCGTCGCCCGCCACGCAGGACGTGCTGGCCGGCCAGGTGCCCTGCGGCTATCTGGCCTCGCCGGTGGTAGCGCCCTACGTCGCGGCCGGCAAGCTCCACGGGCTGGCAGTGTCGGGCAGCGCGCGCTCGGTCCAGGCGCCGGACGTGCCGACCATGCAGCAGGCCGGCGTGGCTGGCTACGACGCCACCTTCCGCGAAATGCTGTTCGCGCCCAAAGGCACGCCGGCCGCCATCGTGCAACGCATGAATACCGAGGTGGCGCGCGCCCTGGCGCTTCCGGAAGTGAAGCAGAAGCTGCAGGGCAACGACCTCGATCCGCAGCCAGAATCGCCCGACGCCACGGCGCAGCGCTTGCGCGACGACGCCGCCAAATGGACCGGCGTCATCCGCAAGATCAATCTCAAGGTGGACTGACACGCCCACCCCGCTCCCCACGTCCGCGCCACCCCGCCGCGCGGCCAGCAGTACCCGACACAGGAGGCTCCATGAACACCGCAACACCGACCACCGTCTTCGGCTCGCTGAAGGACTACCGCAAGGGCTCCATCGAGATCACGCAAGGCTCGCCGCGCCACTACGTCTTTTCCAACATCTTCGAGGTGGCCGCGAACTCGGCGCCCTACGAAAAGGTCGTCGTCGGCAAGAACCTGGAATACGTCATCGAAACGCTGCGCGCCGAAGGCGTGTCGCCCTGGTACGCCTGCAGCCACGACGAGTTCGCGATCCTGATGGACGGCCAGGTCGAGGTCGAGTTCCTGGCGCTGGACCAGCCCCCCGCAGCCGCGGACGGCACGGTGCTGGCGGGCGCGGCGCCCGCCGGCAAGGCCATGGGCCGCGTGCTGCTGGGCCGCGGACACCAATGCCTCTTGCCCGCCGGCTGCGCCTACCGCTTTACCGCGCCGTATCCGGGCGTGCTGCTGGTCCAGACCCGCGCCGGCGAATTGTCCGTCGAGAAGTGGGCGGACATCTGCCTGCAGTAAGCCGCTACCCCCTCATCCCCTTTCAGGAGTACCGATATGGCCATGCTGGACACCCCCGCTCCCGCCGCTTCCTTTGCCGCCGGCAAAGTCGCGGCCAGCTCCGCCGACGCCGCCACCGGCTACAAGCGTTTCGATCTCGGCGCGTTCACCTTCACCCGCGACGAGTACTTCGTCAAGGTGCACTGGCCTTCCAAGGGCCAGACACGCACCCACGCGATCGCGGCCGATGCGTTCCTGCGCGCATTGATGCGCGACGTGGCCTGGGGCTTCTTCTACGGCTGGGTCAACTTCGACCACGTGTTCGGTACGCGCAACCACTACGGCAAGGTGGACGTCTACGCCGGCTCGTTCAACGGCGTCATGAAGGCCGCGGGCGTGGACTACACGGAGACTTTCGAAACGCCGCTCATCATGGCCACCTTCAAGGCCATGCTGCACGACTGGACCAACGAAGGCTTCGACCCCTTCGCCGCGCCCGAGGAAACCGGCTCCGCCTTCGGCCGCAAGCACGGCGACAACATCGCCGCCATCGAGCGGTCGCGCATCGCCACCCGCCGCATGCCAGGCCTGCCGGAAGACTCGCCGCTGCGCGACGACCTGCCCGTCAACCGGGCCTTCGCCGACGTAACCCAGGATGAGCCGCAGATCCAGGCCGAACCCGGCTACGAAGGCGCGCTGCATGCGTTCAGCCTGTTCAAGTACCTGTCGCGCTCCGACGTCACCTGGAATCCCTCCGTCACTTCCGTCTGCGGCGCCAGCCTGTTCTGCCCCACCACCGAGGAATTCATCCTGCCGGTGTTCCATGGCAACGACCGCGTCGAATGGTTTCTGCAATTGTCCGACGAGATCGTCTGGGACATCGGCGACAAGGACACCGGCGCGCCGCGCGCCCGCATCACCATGCGCGCCGGCGACATCTGCGCCATGCCCGCCGATATCCGCCATCAGGGCTATTCGACCAAGCGCTCGATGCTGCTGGTCTGGGAGAACGCCACCCCCGACCTGCCCCAGCGCTACGAAAGCGGCGAACTCGCGCCCTACCCCGTCGAGTTCTGACCCTCCCTTCCCACTCAACACGTATCCAGAGCCATGCAGAACAAACTCTTTATCGACGGCCGCTTCGTGGACGCGGCCGCAGGCGGCACCATCGACGTGCTCAACCCGCACGACGCGACCCTCATCACCGCCATCGCCGCCGCCGAAGCCGAAGACGTGGACCGCGCCGTAGCGGCCGCGCAACGCGCCTTTCCCGCCTGGTCGCGCATGGCGGCGGCCGAACGCGGACGCCTGCTGCTCAAGCTGGCCGACCTGATCGAAGCCAACGCGGAAGAACTGGCGCAGCTGGAAACGCTGGACACCGGCCATCCGATACGCGACACGCGCGGCCTGGACGTGCCGCGCACCGCCGGCTGCTTCCGTTACTTCGGCGGCATGGCCGACAAGCTGCAGGGCAGCGTCATCCCGGTGGAAGCGGGCTTTCTCAACTACGTGCAGCGCGCCCCCATCGGCGTGGTCGGGCAGATCGTGCCGTGGAACTTCCCGCTGATGTTCACCAGCTGGAAGCTGGGCCCGGCGCTGGCCGCTGGCAATACGGTGGTGCTCAAGCCGTCCGAACTCACCCCGCTGTCGACCCTGCGCATCGCCGAACTGATGGCTCAGGCGGGCTTTCCGGAAGGCGTGGTCAATATGGTCCCCGGCTACGGCCACACCGCTGGCCAACGCCTGGCCGAGCATCCCGGCGTGGGCAAGATCGCCTTCACGGGGTCGACTGCCACCGGCCGCCGCATCGTGCAAGCGTCCCAGGGCAACCTCAAGCGCGTACAGCTGGAACTCGGCGGCAAGGGCGCCAACATCGTATTCGATGACGCCAACCTCGACGCCGCCGTCAATGGCGCGGCCTGGGCCATCTTCCACAACCAGGGCCAGGCCTGCATCGCGGGCTCGCGCCTGATGCTGCATGAGAAGATCGCCGATGCCTTTCTGGAGCGCTTCACGGCGCTGGCGAACTCCATCCGGCTGGGCGACCCGCGTTCGCCCGACACCGAAATGGGGCCGTTGACCTCGGCGCAGCATCGCGACAAGGTCCTGTCCTACGTGGGCATCGCCGCCGAACAGGGCGCGCGCCTGCTGGCTGGCGGCAAGGCGCCCGGCGGCGAGCTGGCCCGCGGCTACTACGTCGCGCCCACCATCGTCGAGGCCCGGCCGCAGGACCGCGTCGCGCAGGAAGAAGTCTTCGGCCCCTTCGTCACGGTGCTGCGCTTTGGCAGCGACGAGGAGGCGCTCTCCATCGCCAACGCCACCGACTACGGCCTGGGCAGCGGCTTGTGGACGCGCGACCTGGCGCGCGCCCACAAGCTGGCGGGCGCCATCCATGCCGGCATGTGCTGGATCAATTGCTACAAGCGGGTCAATCCCGGCAGTCCGTTCGGCGGCGTGGGCCAGTCCGGCTATGGACGCGAAATGGGCTTCGAAGCCATGCATGACTACACTGAGGCCAGGTCCGTGTGGGTCAATGTGGACGCCGCCGTGCCGCCGCACTACAAGCGCTGAGGAGCCGCCATGAACCCTGCCATGCCGAACGCCGAAACCGCCTTGACCGACACGGTCGCCGCCGCCTTTGCCCAAACCCCGGATCCCAGGCTGCGCCAGCTGATGCAGTCCCTGGTGCGGCATCTGCACGCCTTCGTTGCCGACGTCGAGCCCACCGAGGCCGAATGGATGGCGGCGATCCGGTTCCTGACCGAGACCGGCCAGATCTGTGACGGCGCGGTGCGGCAGGAGTTCATCCTGCTGTCCGACACGCTGGGCGTGTCGATGCTGGTGGACGCGATCAACCACCGCAAGCCGGGCCAGGCCACCGAGAGCACGGTGTTCGGCCCCTTCTACATGGCCGGCATGCCCGAGCGCGCGGCGGGCGAGGACATGGCGCAAACGCCGGGCGAACCCGCGCTGGTGCACGGGACCGTGCGCGACACCCAGGGCCGGCCGCTGGCCGGCGCGGTTCTCGACGTGTGGCAGACGGCCGCCAACGGCATGTACTCGGGCCAGGACCTGAACCAGCCGCACGGCAATCTGCGCGGCCGCTACCGCAGCGGCGAGGACGGCAGTTTCGCGATCCGCAGCATCCTGCCAGTGTCCTATCCGATCCCGGGCGACGGTCCGGTCGGCCGCATGATGGCGGCGACCGGCCGGCACATCTTCCGGCCCGCGCACCTGCATTTCATGATCGACGCGCCGGGGCACCAGCGGCTGGTCACCCACCTGTTCAATGCCGGCGATCCCTATCTCGCGTCGGACGCGGTGTTCGGCGTGAAGCCGTCGCTGGTGCTGCAATACAGTCGGCAGGCCGCCGATTCGGCGATCGGCAAGCACTATGGCTTCGAGTCGGACTTCCACGAGGGACGCTATGACTTCGTGCTGCCCCGCGCCTGAAGCAGCCGCCGGAGCGGCGCTGTGCCGGATCGAGGACATACCGGATGGGGGATCCCTGACGGCGGCAATCGGCGCGCGGCCGGTGATCCTGCTGCGCCGCGGCCAGGCGGTATGGGCTTACTTGAACCGCTGTCCGCACTTCTCGGTCACGTTGGACGCGGCACATGGCGCCGTCCTCACCTATGACGCTCAGGTGCTGATGTGCGCGCATCACTCGGCCCTGTTCCGCTTCGAGGACGGGCTCTGCATCGAAGGCCCTTGCCAGGGCGCGGCGCTGGATCCGCAGCCGCTGCGCGTGGACGCGGGCCGCGTCTACGCGGCCGATTCGAGCCAGTAACCGGCCCGAACCCCAAGCCCACGCGGCAATGGGATATTGATTGAAAGGTTGACGCCGCCGACAACAGTTGTTACACACACAGACGCACTGCACTTGCCCTCAGGATCTCTCCACAAGAGGTGGTTTATGAACAAGCGTATTGTTGTCGTAGGCGGCGGCGTAGGCGGCACCATGCTCGCCAATCAGCTCGCCGGAAAGCTCTACCCCGAAATCAGCCGCGGTGAAGTCTCCATCACGCTGCTCTCGGACACGCCGGATCACTGCTACAAACCGGCATTCATGTACGTGGCCTTCAACCTCTTCTTCCAAGAGGAATTGAAACGGCCGGAACGTTCCCTGCTGCGCCCCGAAATCGAGTTCCGCGTCGACAAGGTCACGCGGTTCCACTTCGACCGCCAGGAAGTCGCCACGCAGAGCGGCAAGCGTTACGGCTATGACTACCTGGTCATCGCCACCGGCTGCGTGCCCTCGCCCGAGCGCATCGAAGGCCTGAAGGAAGCCGGAGACCACTTCTACCAGTACGCGCCCGCCAGGCAGCTGGCCGACCGCCTGTCGCGCATCGAGCGCGGGCGGGTGTTCATCAGCGTCACCTTCCCCAAGACGCCCAACGTCCCGCACCAGTGCGGCATCGCGCCGATCGAAACCACGCTGATGCTGGACGACTACCTGCGGCGGCGCGGCGTGCGCGACAAGGTGGAGATCATCTACACCTACCCGACCACCTCGCAGCTGCTACGCAACTGCCTGTTCCTGCAACGGCCGACCTGCGAAGTGCTGCCCGCCATCTTCGAGCAGAAGGGCATCCAGTTTCAACGCGGCTTCACCTTGTCGCGGGTCGATCCCGACCGGCGCATCGCCTACTCGGAGGAAGGCGGCGAGCAACCCTTCGACATCCTCATGGCCACGCCGCCGATCCGCGCGGTGGACGTGGTGCTGGAGTCCGGCGTGTCGCAAGCCGAGAACAACGAAGGCTGGCTGCCGACCGACCACGAGACGCTGCAGGTCTACGGGCTGCAGAACGTCTACGTCATCGGCGACACCGTCGACCTGCCGGTCAGCAAGGCGGGCGGCTCTTGCCATAACCAGGCGCCAGTCATCGCCAACAACATCGCCGGCGAGATCCGGCTGGGCCGTCCGTGCAGCGCCTATGACGGCCGGGTGCAGGCGGTGGCCCAGATGGGGCTGAACGCCGGCATGCCGCTCTGGTACGACTACACCCATGACGTGCTGCCCACGCCGCCCACCAAGCTCGGCGGCCTGCTGCGCCACGGGTTCAACCGCGGCCTGTACTGGGCCGTCGCAAGGGGAATGCTATGAACGCGCCGCACGAAGCAAGCGCCACGCAGGCCGCCGACGCGGCCGCTCCGTTCCTGGGCGGCGGCCCGGGCGCGCGCGCCCTGGCCGACAGGCTGGGCCTGCTGGCCGAAGCGGGACGGCTGGACAACATCGCCGACCTGCTGTCGCTGGCGTCCGACCTGGTGGACCTGCTGGACCAGTCCATGGTGGAAAAGCTGGCGCTGCTGTCGGAACAGGCCAGCAGCGCGGCCTGGACCGCCGCCAACACGCTGCGCGATGCCCACGCGCGCACATTGCAGGAGGCGCGTCCTCCGAGCCTGACAGGCCTCATCGGCCTGATGCGCGATGAGGACACCCGCCGCGGCATGGCCGTGGTGCTGCGGGTGCTGCAAACGCTGGGCCGGCAGATGGCGGCGCAGCGCAAGGACTACGCCGACGCGACCTGAAGGCCCACGTAAAAACCCCCGCAAACTGGATGTCAGTCCAGCTTCCGGGGGTTGTTTTCATGCGCGGCTTGGATCTCGCCGCGCCGGGTCCGTTTACTGCAGGGTCCGCGTAAAGACGAACTGCCCGTCCTGCCAGTCCACCGGCACCACGTCGCGCGGGCCGAAGCGGCCTTCCAGGATCAGGCGCGCCACCGGGTTCTCGATCTGCTGCTGGATCGCGCGCTTCAAGGGGCGCGCGCCGAACACCGGATCGAAGCCGGAGCGGGCCAGTTCCGCCAACGCGGGTTCGCTCACTTCGAGGCGCATCTCCTGCTTTTCCAGGCGCTCGCCCAGGCGGCGCAGCTGGATGCGGGCGATGGACTCGATGTGCTGCGCTTCCAGGCCATGGAACACGACGACTTCGTCGATACGGTTCAGGAACTCGGGGCGCAGGGTCTGCTTGAGCTCGTCCCACACCACTTCCTTGACCACTTCGTACGGCTTGCCGGCCAGGCTCTGGATATGGTGCGAACCCAGGTTGGACGTCATCACGATCACCGTGTTGCGGAAGTCCACCGTACGGCCCTGGCCATCGGTCAGGCGGCCGTCGTCCAGCACCTGCAGCAGCACGTTGAAGACGTCCGGATGGGCCTTTTCGACTTCATCCAGCAACACCACGCTGTACGGCTTGCGGCGCACGGCCTCGGTCAGGTAGCCGCCTTCTTCGTAGCCCACGTATCCCGGCGGCGCGCCAATCAGGCGGGCCACCGAATGCTTCTCCATGAATTCGCTCATGTCGATGCGGATCATGTGCTCTTCGGAATCGAACAGGAACTCGGCCAGCGCGCGCGTCAGCTCGGTCTTGCCCACGCCCGTGGGGCCCAGGAACAGGAAGGAGCCATAGGGGCGCGACGGGTCCGCCAGCCCGGCGCGCGAACGCCGGATGGCATCGGACACCAGGCGCACGGCCTCGTCCTGGCCCACCACGCGCTTGTGCAGGTATTCCTCCATGTGCAGCAGCTTCTCGCGTTCGCCCTGCATCATCTTGGACACCGGAATGCCGGTGGCGCGCGACACGACCTCGGCGATTTCCTCGGCGCCGACGCGGGTGCGCAACAGGCGCGGACGCCCTTCGCCGCCCTCGGCTTCCTCGGCCGCTTCCGCGGCGCCCACTTCGGCCGCCTTCAGGCGCGCTTCCAGGTCAGGCAGCTTGCCGTACTGCAGCTCGGCCAGTTTGTCGAACTGGCCCTTGCGCTGCAGTTCCGCCATTTCGGCGCGCACGCTGTCGATTTCTTCCTTGATGGCCTGCGTGCCTTGCACCGCGGCTTTCTCGGCCTTCCAGATTTCCTCGAAGTCGTTGTACTCGCGTTGCAGCTTTTCGAGTTCGTCCTCGATCACGCCCAGGCGGCGCTTGGAAGCGTCGTCGGATTCCTTCTTGACGGCTTCGCGTTCGATCTTGAGCTGGATGATGCGGCGGTCGAGCTTGTCCATCACTTCCGGCTTGGAATCGATTTCCATGCGGATGCGCGCGCCGGCCTCGTCGATCAGGTCGATGGCCTTGTCGGGCAGGAAGCGGTCGGTGATGTAGCGGTGCGAGAGTTCGGCCGCGGCCACGATGGCCGGGTCGGTGATCTCGACGCCGTGGTGGATTTCATAGCGTTCCTGCAGCCCGCGCAGGATGGCGATGGTGGATTCCACGTCGGGTTCGTCGACCAGCACCTTCTGGAAGCGCCGCTCCAGCGCCGCGTCCTTCTCGATGTACTTGCGGTATTCGTCCAGCGTGGTGGCGCCGATGCAGTGCAGCTCGCCGCGCGCCAGCGCAGGCTTGAGCATGTTGCCCGCGTCCATCGCGCCTTCGGCCTTGCCCGCGCCCACCATGGTGTGGAGTTCGTCGATGAAGACGATGTTGCTGCCGTCGTCCAGCGACAGCTCCTTCAGCACGGCCTTCAGGCGTTCTTCGAATTCGCCGCGGAACTTGGCGCCGGCCAGCAGCGCGGCCAGGTCCAGCGACAGCACGCGCTTGCCGCGCAGGGTTTCGGGCACTTCGTCGTTGACGATGCGCTGCGCCAGGCCTTCGACGATGGCGGTCTTGCCGACGCCGGGTTCGCCGATCAGCACGGGGTTGTTCTTGGTGCGGCGCTGCAGGATCTGGATGGTGCGGCGGATTTCGTCGTCGCGGCCGATCACCGGGTCGAGCTTGCCCTGGCGGGCGCGCTCGGTCAGGTCCATGGTGTACTTGGACAGGGCTTCGCGGTTGGATTCGCCTTCCGCGCCGGAGACGTTCTCGCCGCCGCGCACGGCGTCGATCGCGGCCTCCAGGGCCTTTTTCTGCAGGCCCGCGTCGCGCAGGATGCGGCCGGCATCGCCCTTGTCGTCCGCCAGCGCCAGCAGGAACAATTCACTGGCAATATAGGTGTCGCCACGGCGCGCGGCTTCCTTGTCGGTGCGGGTCAGCACCGCCTGCAGATCGCGGCCGACCTGGACGTTGTCGTCGCCCTGCACCTGCGGCAGGGACTTCAGGGCGCTGTCGATGGCCGACTGCACCCGGTTGACGGCCACGCCGGCGCGCGCCAGCAGGCTGCCCGCGCCGCTGTCGGAATCCGACAGCAAGGCGGAGAGCACGTGGATGGGCTCGATGTAGGGATGGTCGTTGCGGGCGGCCAGACTTTGAGCGTCGGCCAGGGCTTGCTGGAACTTGGTAGTCAGTTTGTCGAATCGCATAATGGTCGTTTGGCTTGTTGGGGAGCCTGACCGATACGTGCCGGCTGGCTCGATATCCTGAATATGCGGCCGGATGCGAGAATTTCAACACCCTGCCCGCGCCATGGTTTTTTCGACGTGCAGCAACAACCTGACTTATGAGCATATACGTTTTTGTCTACGGCACCCTACGCGCGGGCGAAATCAATGATCTGGCTCAAGCCGCCGCCCGGCGCGGCCTGCCCGCGGCCCGCCATGTCGGTCCGGCCAGCGTGCCGGGCCGGCTGGTGGATTTCGGCGACTGGCCCGGCCTGATCCCGGCGGACGACGGCCGGCGCGTGCGCGGCGATGTTTTCCAGGTGGAACCGGCCCTGGTGGCGCTGATGGACGAAATCGAAGAGTACGAGCCCGGCAAGCCCTGCTGCTTCGTGCGGCGCGAGGTCGTGGCGCGCCTGGAACCGCCCGCGCAAGCGTCGGAACTGCGCTGCCAGTACTACCCGATAGACCCCGCCCTGCGCGGCGCGGCGGTCGATATTGCCTCCGACGACTGGGTCGCGTACCGCCTTGCCCGCCCTCTATCGGACGACCCGTAAGACGCCCGTAGTAACAACGGACTACAATACAGCTTGTCTTAAGCTTTATACCCATTCCGGCAACCGTCCGCGCAATGGGCACTATAGAGGTCATCGTATGCAAAAACGGGTCCCCGTTGCCCCTGATGCCGCCCATTGCTCCACATGCATGCTGGGGCATGTGTGCGTGCCCGTGGGCATGGCAGCCGCCGAAGTGGAAAAGCTGGACGAACTGGTCAGGGAACGCGTGCGCCTTGAAAAAGGCAAGCCGCTCTATTCGTTGAACCACCCGCTCGACGCGGTCTACAGCGTGCGCTTCGGCAGCCTCAAGACGCAGTTGGAAGACGCGACCGGCCAGATCCAGGTCACCGGCTTTCATCTGCCCGGCGAAATCGTCGGCATGGACGGCATGCTGGACGGCAAGCACGTCTCGACCGCCGTGGCGCTGGAAGATTCCGAGGTCTGCGTCATCCGCCTGGCCGATATCGACCGGGTCGCGGCCCACCTGCCCTCGCTGCAGCAGCAATTCCGCCGCCTGATGAGCCGCGAAATCAACCGCTCGCACCAGATGCTGGCATCGCTGGGCTCCATGCGCTCCGAGCAGCGCCTGGCCGCGTTCCTGCTGAACCTGTCGCAGCGCTACGCGTCGCTGGGCTATTCCTCCACCGAATTCGTGCTGCGCATGAGCCGCGAGGAAATCGGCAACTATCTCGGCCTGACCCTGGAAACGGTCAGCCGGCTGTTCTCGCGCTTTGCGCGCGACGGCCTCATCAAGATCAACCAGCGCGAGGTCCGCATCCTGGACCTGCCCGCGCTCAAGCAGTTGCTGGGCCAAGAGAGCTGCTGAATCTCCGCCGCGCCATGCGCCGCGCCCTCATCCTCCCCTTGCTTCAAGCGCGGCCGGACCGCATGTGCGGCCTGGCTGCGTTATTCGCCCTGGCGGCGCTCGCGCCGCTGGCCGCGCGCGCCCAGACGCCCCTGCCCGACCCTTACGACTACAGCGAGACCGCACCCGCGCCCAAGCGCGCGGCGCCCTTGCGCTGGCAGTCCGTGGAACTGGGCAAGCCCGGCCACCGCTACAAGATGCCGGTCTACGCCAACCGCGACCTGGCCAAGGACGACCTGCGCAACATCAAGCAGGTCGTGGTCGTGATCCACGGCGTCAAGCGCGATGCCGACCGCTATTACGAATCGGTCGCCACGCTGCTGGCGCACAACCCGGAGCGGGCGCGCGACACCCTGATCCTGGCGCCGCGCTTCTCGGGTTCGATCGATTCGGGTTTCGGCGGCATGGCGGCCTGGCGCAAGGCCAGCTGGGAAGAAGGGGAAGACAGCGTGCAGGCCGCGGGACGCCCCGCGCCCGTCAGCTCGTTCCAGGTGCTCGACGACCTGCTGCGCAGCCTGGATGACCGCAAGCGCCTGGCCTCGCTGACCGGCATCGTGCTGGCTGGCCACTCGGCCGGCGGGCAATTGGTGCAGCGCTACGCGGTGCTGAACAATATCGACGGCACGCTGCGGCGCGACGGGCTGGCGCTGCGCTACGTGGTCGCCAATCCCTCGTCCTACCTTTACCTGAGCAACGAGCGCCCGCGCGCCGACGGCAAGGGCTACGCGCCCTACGAGCGCGGCATCTGCCCCACCTACAACCAGTACAAGTACGGCCCGGACAAGCTGCCCGCGTACTCGCGCGAGACCGACGAATCCAAGCTCTTCGTGCGCTACGCGGCGCGCGACGTCACCTATCTGCTGGGCGGCGCCGACAACAATCCCGAAGACCGCCTGCTGGACAAGACCTGCGGCGCGGAAGCCCAGGGCGCGACCCGGCTGGCCCGCGGCACGGGCTACGCGCAATACGAACACGTGCTGGCCGCCCGCGGCGCCAAACCCGTGGCGCTGCACCGGCGCGCCTTCGAAGTGGCCGGCATCGGCCACAACAGCAAGGGCATGTTCGGTTCGGTCTGCGGCGCGCAGGCGCTGCTGGGCGACGAGGCCAAGGCGGCCGACGGCGCCGCGCCTTGCGAAGTCATCAAGCCGCGCGGCAAGTGAGCCGGCGCGGCCCGACCTGACAAAAAGCTGAACAAGAAGCGCTATTGATACGCGTGCATTTCCGCGCGCACAGGCGCAACATAACGCAATGCATGTTCCATTCGCGGCCCGCCCGCGATCGCGTGTCCGGCGTCCCCCGACAAACGCACCCGAAGGATGGATATGACACAAGCGCATCTCGACATCCCCGACGCCAAGCGCCGCATCAAGGCGATTTTCATCGGCTCCATGGGCAATCTGGTGGAGTGGTATGACTTCTACGCCTATACCGCTTTCGCGCTGTACTTCGCCCCCGCCTTCTTCCCGTCGCACGACCCGGTGGTCCAGCAACTGAACGCGGCCACGCTGTTCGCGGCCGGCTTCATCGTGCGCCCGCTGGGCGGCTGGCTGTTCGGCCATCTGGCCGACCGCCATGGACGGCGCCTGTCGCTGATGGTGTCGGTGGGGATGATGTGCGTGGGCTCGCTGATCATCGCGGTCACGCCCACCTACGCCACCATCGGCCTGGCCGCGCCCGCGCTGCTGGCCCTGGCGCGCGTGGTCGAAGGCCTGAGCCTGGGCGGCGAGTATGGCGCCAGCGCCACCTACCTGACCGAGATCGCGGACCCCGAGCATCGCGGCTTCTATTCCAGCTTCCAGTACGTCACGCTGATCGGCGGCCAGCTCTGCGCCATCCTGGTGCTGCTGCTGTTGCAGAACGTGTTCCTGACCCACGAGCAGCTGGTGGCATGGGGCTGGCGCATCCCCTTCGTGATCGGCGCCATGCTGGCCATCATCACTGCCCTGATGCGGCGCGACATGCCCGAGACGGACTCCTACAAGGAAGCCCAGAAGGCGCCCAAGCCGCAGACCAGTTCGCTGCGCGGCCTGCTGAAGTATCCGCGCGAAGTCGCGATCGTGGTGGGCCTTACCGCGGGCGGCACGGCGGCGTTCTATACCTTCACCACCTACATGCAGACCTTCGTGCGGCAGACCTCGGGCTTCTCCGACATCGTCACGACCTACATCATCGCCGGGTCGCTGATCTTCGCGCTGATCCTGCAGCCGGTCTATGGCGCGCTGTCCGACAAGATCGGGCGCAAGCCGTTGCTGGTGTTCTTCGGCGTGGCAGGCGCGGCGCTCACGGTGCCCATCCTGATGACGCTGTCGCATACGCGTTCGCCCTTCATGGCCTTCCTGCTGATCTGCGGCGCCTGGGTGTTCACGGCCGGCTATACCTCCATCAACGCGGTAGTGAAGGCGGAGCTCTTCCCCACCAACATCCGCGCCACCGGCGTGGCCGTGCCCTACGCCGTAACGGTGTCGATCTTCGGCGGCACGGCGCCGGCCATCGCCCTGTTCTTCAAACAGCAGGGGCATGAGGAGTGGTTCTACTACTACCTCGCCGGCATCATCTTCCTGTCGCTGCTGGTGTACGCCACCATGCGCGACACCAAGCACCAGTCGGCCATGCACCAGCACGCCTGATTCCTTTCGCGCCAACTTTGTTGCTTGACAGTCCGGCGGCTTCGGCTTAATACTTAACCCTATGGTTAAGTTTAAAGACGATACGCTGGACAGCATCTTTTCGGCGCTGGCTGACGGCACGCGTCGCCGGGTGCTGGCCGACCTGGAACAAGGCGCGGCCTCGGTCAGCGAGCTGGCCCGGCCGCACGCCATGTCCCTGCCCGCTTTCATGAAGCATCTGCGCGTGCTGGAAGACGCCGGCCTGATCGCCCGCGCCAAGGACGGCCGGGTCGTGAACTGCACGCTATCGCCCGAACCCATGCGGGCGGCATCCGACTGGCTGGCCCGCTACGAGAAGTTCTGGAACGGGCAGTTGGATTCGCTGGCGCGGTACCTGTACCACGAGGAAGAGGTCCACCCATGGAAAAACGAAGCACCCGACACGAAGCAGCTCCCATCGAACTCCGGCTCAAACGCCGCTTCGACGCCCCCATCGAACGCGTCTGGCGCGCCTGGACGGACCCGCAAGCGCTGATGCGCTGGTTCGGTCCCGCCGAAACCCGCAAGGTGCTGCGGGCGGAAACCGACGTGCGCGTGGGCGGGGCCTACCAGGTGGGCTTCGCCACCGAGGACGGGCTGGAGCACCACGCCAGCGGCCACTACCGCGAAGTCGAGCCGCAACGCCGGCTGGTGTTCACCTGGGCCTGGCGCGACACGCCCGCGGAAATCTCGCTGATCACGCTTGAGTTCAGCCCCGCGGACGGCGGCACGGAGCTCGCCTTCCTGCAAACCCCGTTCGTCGACCAGGCCACCCGCGACAGCCACCAGCATGGCTGGCTGGGCGCGCTGGAGCGGCTGGCGGCCCATCTGGCGAAGCCGGCCTGAATCCCTGCCGTTCGCCCTATCCGGGCCTGCCGGCCCGATCCAAGGAGACACACGATGCAGACCGATCACCCCGTCGTATCCCGAGCGCAATGGGACATCGCGCGCGAGGCGCTGTTGCGGCGCGAAAAAGAACTGACGCGGGCCCAGGACGCCCTGGCCCGCGAGCGCATGGCCCTGCCCTGGGTCAAGGTGGACAAGCCCTACCGCTTCCAGGGCGCCGCCGGCTCCGTGGATCTGGCCGGACTGTTCCAGGGCAGGAGCCAGCTTATCGTCTACCACTTCATGTTCGGCCCGGACTGGGAGGAAGGCTGCGTGGGCTGCTCGTTCCTGGCCGACCACATGGACAGCGCGATCATGCACCTGCGCCAGCATGACGTGACGGTGGTCGCCGTGTCGCGAGCCCCCTACGCCAAGCTGGAGGCATTCAAGCGACGCATGGGCTGGCAGTTTCCCTGGTACTCGTCCGAAGGCAGCGACTTCAATTTCGACCTGCAGGCTTCCGTACCCAAGGCCGACGGCAGCATGGAGGAAAACTCCGGCGCCAGCGCTTTCTTCCGCGACCCGGACGGCGAGATCTTCCACACCTACTCAAGCTTCTCGCGCGGCGTGGAAAGGCTGGCCGGAGCCTACAACTACCTGGAATTGGCGCCCCTGGGCCGCAACGAGAACGGCCCGCACTTCAACCTGGGCGACTGGGTACGCCACCATGACCGCTACGACGACGCCCGGGCGCACGCCTGCCACGCCTGCGGCTAGGCGCAAGCCCGGCCGCGCCGTCAGCATGGCCTCCGACGCGGCCTTCCTGTGGCTGGCCTGCACCGCGGCCATGGCCGCGGGGTTGTGGGCGGACACGCTGCGCACGCCGGCGGCGCTGCTGGCCAGCCTGTGCGGAGCGTCCGGCGGGCTGCTGGAACAAGCGTGGCGCCATGCGGCCCTGATGCCCGCCAGCAGCGCAGCCATGCTGATTGCCGCGCTATTGCCGCTGCCGGGCGCGCCCCGCCTGGCCGCGCGGCTGGCCTGCGCGCTGGCGATGGGACTGGGCATGCTGGCGGGGGCTCAATGGGGCATGGCGGCGGCGCTGGCCGCGGGCGCCGCGCCGTTCGGCGGCATGGCTGCCGGCATGGCGCTGGGAATGGGCCTCGCCACGGCCGCCGCGGCGCTGATTGCAGGCGCTAGCGCCGCGCCCCGGTGAGCGGGCGCGGCTGTGCCTGAGGCGCGGCCTCGATCGGCGCGGCCAGCGGCGCCTGGATTTCCAGGGCCGATTCCGCCCGCGCCACGCAGGGCAGGATCCAGCCCTCTTCCTTTTCGTCGCGCGACAGCCCCGGCCACTCGATGCGGTACGAGATCTCGCCTTCCAGCAACAGGCACATGCAGGCGCGGCAAGTGCCGTTGCGGCACGAGCTGGGCAGCTTGATGCCGGCCGCCTGCGCCGCCAGCAACACGGAGGTATCGGCCGGCGCGTCGAAGCGCAGGCCGGCTGGCAGCACCAGAACGGGAAAAGCGGACATGGCTGGACAGATCCCGCGCGGGCCTCAGCCCGCGTTGTCCTGCCAGTCCAGCTGCCAGGCGCCGGACAGCACGTTCTGCATCCACAGCACGCAGGTCAGCGTCTTGGCGTCGGTGACCTCGCCCTTGGCGCAGGCGGCGATCAGTTCGGCGGGGTCCGCGCTGATCACATCCAGGAATTCGTCCTGGTCCAGTTGGCGCGGCCCGGCGCGCAGGCCGCGGGCGAAGTAGATGTGGATGATCTCGGTGGAATAGGCGATGGCCAGGTGCAGCGCCCCCGCATGCGCCCACTGATCCGCGGCATAGCCGGTTTCCTCCAGCAGCTCGCGCTTGCCGCAGGCCAGCGGATCCTCGCCCGGATCCAGCTTTCCGGCCGGGAACTCGGTCATCACGCGTCCGATGGGATAGCGGAACTGCCGCTCCAGCAGGACCCGGCCATCGTCCAGCAGGGGGATCACCACCACCGCGCCCGGATGCACCACGTACTCGCGCGTGGCCGTGTTGCCGTTGGGCAGGCTGACCGTGTCGCGGCGGATCTTCAGGAAGGCGCCGTTGTATGGCGCCTCGCTGGCGACGAGTTTTTCTTCGAGATGGGAGTCGGGCTTGCGGGTCATGGCGGGTCGGATACCTCAAGGGACGCGCGGATGATGGCCAGTCCGCGCGGGCAGCCCGAGCTTACCATCGCCGCCCGCCTCCCCCGATGACGCCTACTCCGCGACCCGGATGACGAGCTTCCCGAAGTGCCGGCCCGACGCCAGGTGCTCGAACGCCTCGCGTGCCTCGGCAAAGGGGTAGACGCGGTCGATGACGGGCGCGATGCGCGACACGTCGACGAAACGCGCCACGTCCTCGAGCATCTTGCGGCTGCCGACGAAGATGCCTTCCAGCCGCTTGACGCCCGCGATCAGGGCCAGGGGCGCAACCGGCACGGCTGCGAAGCCGCTGACGCCGCCGATGACCGCAATGGTGCCGCCCATGCGCGCAGCCGCCACGGAACGTTCGAGCGTGCCTTCGCCGCCCACTTCCACCACCACGTGCGCGCCCTCGCCGCCGGTCAGGCGCAGCACTTCGTCCTGCCATTGCGGCGTTTCGCGGTAGTTGATCGTCAGGTCCGCGCCCAGTTCGCGCGCGCGGGCCAGCTTGTCGGCGCTGGACGAGGTGATGATGGCGCGCATGCCGGCCGCCTTGGCCAGTTGCAGGCCCCAGATGGAAACGCCCCCGGTGCCCAGGAACAGCGCCGTCTGGCCCGCCTTGGCGCGTCCGGCGACGAACAGCGCGTTCCATGCCGTGACGGCGGCGCACGGCAGGGTCGAGGCCTGCTCGTCGCTCAAGGAGGCCGGGGTGGCGACCAGGGCATGCTCGGCAAAAATGCTCTCGGTGGACAGCAGGCCGTCGGTGGCGGCGCCGGGCGCCAGCGCCACCGTGGCGGGAGTGGGCTCGCCGTCGATCCAATCCGGCATGAACGCGCCCATGACGCGGTCGCCGACCTTGAAGCGGGTCACGCCCGTCCCTACCTCGATCACCTCGCCGGCAGCATCCGAGGCGGGAATGACCGGCTCGCCCGCAGCCTTCAGATAATTGCCGCGCGCCACCATCAGGTCGCGATAGTTCAGCGACACGGCCTTGATGCGCACGCGCAGCTCCAAGGGACCCAGGCTGCGCGGCTGGCGCGTAACGCGCTCCAGCGAAGCGATGTCCTTGCCGCTGGTGACGGTGTATGCCTGCATGTTGTTTCTCCTGTATCGATTCAAGAATGGCCGCCCCGCTGCGCCTTCGGCTTGCAGCCCCTCGGGGCTTTCTTGCCTTGAGACGGCTACCCGTGGCGGCCAAGTACCGATAAGATATATGGGAATCAATTTCCCTAGTGGCGAATATTTTTCATTTCATCGGATCGCCATAGGAACCAATAACAAACAGGGAGTCCATGATGGCGACCGCGATCACGTATGACCGCCTGAGCGGCATCGAAGTCTTCGTGCAGGCCGTGGAAGCCGGCAGCTTCGCGCTGGCGGCGGAACGCCTGAACCTCACGCGCTCCGCGGTGGGCAAGTCCATCGCACGGCTGGAGGCGCGGCTGGGCGCCAGGCTGTTCCACCGCACCACCCGCCAGCAAAGCCTGACCGACGATGGCCAGGCCTACTACGACCGTTGCGTGCGCGCGCTGGCCGAACTGCAAACCGCCGAGGCCGAGCTGGACAGCGGCCGCCGCGAGCCCCAGGGGCGTCTGCGGGTCAGCGCGCCGCTGGTGTTCGGCCGGCATTGCGTCGCACCCGTGCTGCGCGAACTGGCGCTTGCGCATCCGCAGCTGCAGGTCGAGATTTCATTCAACGACAGAGTCGTCGATCTGATCGAGGAAGGCTACGATCTGGGCGTCCGCGTGGGCGAACTGCCCGATAGCGCCAGCATGGCCGCGCGCAGGCTGGGCATGCAGACCATGGGCATAGGGGCCGCGCCCGCCTACATCCAGGCGCATGGCCGTCCAACCACCGTGGACGAGCTGCGGCAGCATGCCGCCATCGTCTACACGCGCAACGGCGTGGACAAGGCCTGGGCGCTGAATGGGCCGGACGGCCAGGAGCTGGAGCTGCGCCCGCGCCCCAGCCTGCGCGTGGACGACCTGCAAGCCATTGCGGATGCCGCCATCGCTGGCGCAGGACTCGCCTGGCTGCCCTGCTGGATGCTGACGCACTATGTGCGCACCGGCGAACTGGACGTGCTGATGCACGGCGATCGCCTGGCCGCGCAAGAGGTGCACGCCGTTTGGCCGCAAGCGCGCTATCTGCCGTCCAAGACGCGCGCCGCCATCGACGCGCTGGCGGCGCGCGTACCCTCGATGCTGGCCGCCTGAGCGGCTCAGCCGAACTTGCGGCGGGCGTCCAGCGCCAGGCCGGCGCCGATGCTGCCGAACAGATCGCCTTCGACGCTGCGCGCGCCCGGCACCAGGGCCGAGACGGATTCGCGCAGACGCGGCACGCGGCTGGAACCGCCGGTGAAGAACACCGTGTCCACATCCGCGGTCGATACGCCGGCGTCGCGCAACAGCGCGCCCACCGTGGTCTCGACCTTTTCGATCAGGCGGCCCACGCAGGCATCGAACGAGGGGCGCGTCACGTCCACGCCCAGCTCCGGCGCGATGCGCGACAGGTCGATGCGCGCGGCGGGCGTCTCGGACAGCGCGATCTTGGCCTCTTCGACCTGCACCGCCACCCAGTGGCCGGCGCGCTGTTTGACCAGATTCAGCAGCAGATCGATCTTCTCGCGGTCGCCGGCCTCGGCGCGGATGTAGGCGAAGTGTTCGGCGGCCTTGCGGGTATAGGCCTGGTTGATGGTGTGCCAGCAGGCCAGGTTGCCGTATTGCGTGGACGGCACGTCCTTGCCGCTGCGCAACTGGCTACCCAGCCCCAGCATGGGCATCACGTGCGCCAGGCTGAGCTGCTTGTCGAAGTCCACCCCGCCGATGTGCACGCCGCCGTAGGCCAGGATGTCCTCGCGGCGGTCGGCCTTGTTGGCGCGGCCGGGCCCCAGGCGGATCAGCGAAAAGTCGGAGGTACCGCCGCCGATGTCGATGACCAGCACCAGCTCTTCGCGGTCGATCTGCGATTCGTAGTCGAATGCGGCGGCCAGCGGCTCGAACTGGAATTCGATATCGGTGAAGCCGACGCTGCGCGCGATCTCGCCCAGCGTGTCCTGGGCGGTCTGGTCGGCGGCCGGATTGTCGTCCACGAAGAACACCGGCCGGCCCAGCACCGCGCGCGTGAAGCCGCGCCCCGCCGCCGTTTCGGCGCGGCGCTTGAGTTCGGCGATGAAGCGCGTGAGCAGGACGCGGAACGGAATCGAACGGCCCTGCACTTCCGTCGAACCGTCGATCAGCGAGCTGCCCAGCAGGCTCTTCATCGAGCGCATCAGGCGCCCGTCGTAGCCCGCGAGATAGTCGGAGATGGCGGCGCGGCCATAGCTGACTTCGGCGTCTTCGTCATGGAAGAAAATGGCAGAGGGCAAGGTGGTCTTGCCGTCTTCCAGGGCGAGGAGCGCGCGCTGATCGGGGCGGCTCCAGCCGACGGTGGAATTGGACGTGCCGAAGTCGACGCCGCATGCGGTGGAAATCATGGGGAATTCTGGTGCTGAAAGCAAAACGGCGCACAAGTGTAGCCGCAACCGCCAGAATCGCCATATCAGCCCGTGCGCGCCAGCGCCCTGGCCGTGAACGCCAGCGTCGCGGCCGCCACCAGCAGGCCGCTGGCAAAGCCCCCGACGTAGCCGACCTGGGCCGCCAGCCCGGTCATGAGGGACGAGGTCAGGATCTCGCCCAGGTCGCGCGCGCTTTGCACCGCGGTCATGTCGGTGCCGGCCTGCTCGCCGCGGCTGGCAAAGCGCATGGCCAGCGTCATCAGGGCCACGGACGCGGCGCCCGCGCCGAACGCCCCCAGCGCCTGCGCGCCCAGGGCCGTGCCCGCCTGCGCCAGCATCCAGCCCTGGGCCTGCGCCATCCAGGCCAGCGCAGCCGCGCCCGAGGCGGCCAGGCCCAGCGCCAGCACCGCGCGCGCGCCCAGCCGGCCGATCAGCCAGGCGCCGCCGCCGCAGCCCAGCAGCACCGTCACCACGCCGCCCGCCATGCCGACGCGCCCCACGGCCTCGACCGCCCAGCCCGCATCCACCAGGAACAACTTGGACAGGCCATAGCCCGCCACCGCCGTCATGGCCGACAGGAACGCGGCTGCGGCCAGAGCCCAGGCGCCGGGGCGGCGCACGAAGGCGCCCAGCGTGGCGCGCCGCCTGGCCGCGGACATGGCCAGTTCGGTTTCACGCCAGGCGGCCGCCAGCAGCAGGCTGAACGCCACCACGGCCGCCAAGGTCAGCAGCGCGCCGGTCTGTCCGATATGGCCCGCCAGCATCAGGCAACCCGGTCCGCCGAAGAAGAAGCCCACCATGGTGCCGCCCACCTGCACGGCATTGGCGCGCGCCAGATCCTGCCCCTGGAAGCGCTCGGCCGTCAGGCCGTCGGTGGCGATGTCCTGCGTCGCGCTGGCCAACGACGCCAGCGCCATCAGGGCGACCACCCAGGCCGCCGCCGCGGCATCGATGCCCAGCCAAGACAGCGCCAGCAGGCAGGCCAGGACCACGGCCTGCATCGGCAGGATCCAGCTGCGCCGCCGGCCCAGGGCGCGGGTCCAGCGGTTGTCGACCACGGGCGCCCACAGAAACTTCAGCACCCACGGCAGGCCGACCAGCGGCAGCCAGGCCAGCGCGTGCAGGTCCGCGCCGTCGCGGCGCAGCAGCGTGGGCAAAGCCTCCATGGCCACGCCCAGCGGTATGCCTTGGGAAAAATACAAGGCGCCTATCATCACGAACATGCGTGCGTTTGCAATACGGTTCACTTCAGATTTCCTTCGACGAGGGGCTGCGGGATTGCGGCGGCATCCGCGCGGCGGTGTTCGCTGCCCTGCCCCGGCGTCACGAACAGGATCTTGCCGGGACAGGCGACGTGCAGGCGGTGCCACACGCCGCGCGGCACAATGGCGCTGCGCCGGGTATCCAGCAGCATGTCGGTCTGGGCGCCGTCTTCCGCCATCAGTGTGACCACCACGCGCCCTTCCAACACGCAGAGCATTTCATCGCCCGCCGGGTGGCGCTCCCACACATCGCCATGCACGTCGGCGTCGCTGGCCACGGCCTTGATGCCGACCAGCCATTCGTCCTGCGGCGCGAGCCGGCGCAAACGCCCCACATCGCGCATGGCGCCCTCGCGCCCCAGCGCCACGAAGTGGTCCAGCCAGTCGAACACCGGTCCGGTATCGGGTGCACTCATCGATCTCTCCTTCTGGTTGCCGGCGGGCGCGCGCGGACGGCGCCCGCCGCGGGTCATCAGTATTCGGCGCGCAGGGTCAGCATGACGTTGCGGGGCTCGCCGTAGCGGTTGTTCCAGGCCGTACCCGACAGGCTCTGGTAATAGCCGCGGTCGAACAGGTTGTTGACGTTGAGCGCCGCGGTCACGTGCTTGTCCACCCGGTACGCCATGCGCAGGTCCACCAGCGCATAGCCGCCCTGGCGCAGCGTGACGGGACCGGACACCGTGGAGTAGCCCGACTGCACTTGCAGCCCGCCGCCCACGCTCAGCCGCCGCTCCAGGCCGGGCAAGGCATAGTTGGTCCATACGCGGAAGATGTGCTTGGGCGTGAAGCGCGCGAACGGCTGTCCGCCGGATTCCGAATCCGTCAGGTACTTGCTGGTGTTGAAGGTGTAGCCCGCGGCCACTGTCCAATAGGGCGTAATGCTGCCGGAGGCTTCGGCCTCGACGCCGCGGCTGCGCACTTCCCCGCCCGAGATGTAGTAGCAGTTGCGGCCCACGCACGGCCAGGCGGGGTCCTCCTGCGCGCGGTTCTTCTGCTGGATCTGAAACACGGCCAGCGACACGTTCAAGGCGCCGTCCGCCAGCTCGCCTTTGACGCCGGCCTCGTAGTTGGTGCCGGTAATGGGATCCAGCGGCTTGCCGTCGCGCGTCAGCTCGCCCTGCGGCTGGAAGACCTGCGCATAGCTGCCATATAGCGACCACTGACGGTCGAGGTCCACGATCAATCCGCCATACGGCGTGAACTCCGGATCAATGCGCTGGCGCGCGCGAGGCGCGCTCTGGTTCCACCAGCTCATGCGTCCGCCCAGCACCAACGTCACCGGATCGGCCAGCGAAAAGCGGCCCATGCCGTAAACGCCCTGCTGCTTGAGCCGCGTTTCGCCGGGCGAGGTGTATGGCCCCACGCCAGGCTCGGGCACGCTGTGCGGATCCCAGTCGAAGACGTTGACCGGCACGTTCGGATAGGGCGTCAGGTCCGCGCTGTATTGCTCGGACGTAGTGCGCTGGGCATTGCCGCCCAGCAATAGTTCATGGCGCCGGCCGAACAGTTGCACCGGGCCGCCGACATAGGCGTCCACGCTGGCCTGCGTGTTGTCGAACTTGTAGGCCGCGCCCATCAAGGAGGCACCCAGCCCGGTCTGGCGGTCTATCGCGCCATATGCGCCTGCGTACTTCAGGTTGCTGTCCGCAGTCAGGTAATTGGCGCTGATCTTGGCGCTCCAGCCTTGGCCGAAGCGATGCTCCAGGTCCGCGAACACGCGCGTCGTATCCCAGTTGAAGCGGTCCCAGGCCACGTCCAGGTAGGTCGAACGCTTCAGGCCGATATCGCCGCCGTCCTTGTAGCGCGGCACGCCGGCCATGTTGGTAGTAGAGCGGATGCGTTGGGTCTGCAGGCCGGCGGACAGCACCGTGTCCGGCCCCAGGTCCACCTCGCCTATGGCGTAGAGCAGGGCCGACTGCTGATCCGCGACGTCATAGAAATAGCCGCGGTCCTCCATGGCGCCGACGATGCGGCCGCGCACGCTGCCGCTATCGTTCAACGGACCGCCCAGGTCGGCCTCCGCGCGGTAGCGGTCCCAGCTTCCCGCGCTGAGGGAACCGCTGAACGAGAACTCGCGTTGCGGCCGCTTGCGCACCAGGTTCACCGTGGCGGCGGGATTGCCCGCGCCATGCATCAGGCCGTTGGCGCCGCGCAGGATCTCCACGCGTTCGTACACCGCCATGTCCTGAGGCGATGCCGCCATGTTGCCCATCAGCACCGGCACGCCGTCCTGCTCGAACGAATCCACCTTGAAGCCGCGCGCGTAGTACGCGGTGGTCAGCAGCTGATAGGGCTGCACCGTGATGCCGGTGGCGTGCTGCATCACCTCGTCCAGGCTTTGCAGGTTCTGCTCGCGCATCCGCTCCTGCCCGATCACCGTCACCGACTGCGGAATCTCGCGCAGCGTCAGCGGCAGCTTGCCGAGGGTCGCCGTGTCCTGCGCCACGCCCTCGCCGCTGACCGTCACCGCCGGCAGCGACGCGGCCTCCTGCGCCTGCGCTGGCGCCACCGTCACCGCCACCGCCAGCCACAGCGGCCAATGCTGCGCCCGCGCCGCGTTCCTGCGCGGCGCCCCCGTTTTCACCTGTTTTTGCACTGCCTGTCCTCTTAGAACTTTATTGAGAATAATTCTCAAGTAATTCTAGGAATGACGGCAGCCGTGCGCTGGCGATTGCGGAAGTCTTGCTGGCGATTGCGGAAGTTTTGACGCCTCAGCGGCCCGGCCCGACGCTGCTGGGCAGCACGCCGTAGCGGCGCAGGAACGCCTTGGTGAAGTGCGAATCGGTATAGCCGCAGGCGTAGGCCGCCTCGGATACGGTATAGGCGCCTTCGGCCAGCAGGACCTGGGCCTGCTCCATACGTCGTTCACGCACGTAGGCGTAGACGCTCTGGCCAAACAGCTTGCGAAAGCCGGTGGTGAGCTTGTTGACGTTCACGCCCGCGCGCCGCGCCAGTTCGGGCAGGGACGGCGGATCCTGCAGGTTCGCCGCCACCAGGTCGCGCGCGTATTGCAGGCGTTCCACGTCGGCGCGCGTCAGGCCGCGAATGGGCGCGACCTGCTCCGCCGGCTGCAGCGCGCCCAGGGCCAGCGCGGCCAGTTCCAGCGCCTTGGCCGAGAGGTACATGCGCTTGAGCGCGCCCTGCACCGGGCAGGCCAGCATCTGGTGGCCCAGGGCCTCCAGCTTGCGGTCCGCCCGCATATTGGCCTCGGCGTAGGCGCCTACGGCCCGCGGCGCGCACAGCAGGCCCGCCAAGTGGGCCGGATCCACGGAAAAGGCCTCGCGCAGATGGTCCAGGCCCGTGCGCAAGGACACGAAGCGCAAGGACTGATGCGCGCCGAACTCATGCTCCATGCCCATGGCGTCCTGGCACACGCTCAGGTGCAGCGCGGGCCCGCTTACGCGGGTGGGCGCGGCGCCGCGCACGCTGTAGCGCAGGTCCCCGTCCAGCACGAGCACCAGCTTCAGGCCCGGCTCCAGGCGCTCCTGCACGCGCTCGTCGCGACCGAAGCGCAGCGTGCCGCCCGCCAGCGACATGGCGGGCGTGGCGGCCGATACGGTCCAATCAGGTTCGGGATGGGCGGCGGTCAAGATGGCGGCTCCGTCGCGGCGGGCAGCGCTGTTGATGAGATTGAATATTATTACCGTTTGACCAGAACGGAAAGCCGCCCGTTGGGCGGCCTGTGTAGTTCTTACTGCTGGCGGCGCTGCTCCAGCTCTTTCAGGCACTGCGCCACGCCGGCCTGCATCTGCGCGTTCGACACGGCGGCGCGGTCCGATACCTCGCGGCAACGCACGTACTGGGCCTGGCTTTCCGGCGTGTCGCGGATGACCGCGGGCGCGGAGCCGGATTCGGGCGTGACCGTCATGCGCAGCGTGGAAGGCGGCGACAGGCTGCCATCCTTTGAGCGTACGCTGGGGTACTGGTATTCCTGCGTGACGGGCGCCGCATTCTGCGCCTGCACGGCGCCGGCCGCGCACAGGGCGGCAAGCAGGAAGGCGGAAATGTGGAGTTTCTTCATGACGACCTCTTTTCAATGAACTGACATCCAGGACGCGGACCGCAGCCCTGGACACGCCGCCCTATCGTATCCCCGGCCGCCAGAGTGCGGCGTGCCAAGACGCTACACAATCCGCCACAGTTGTTTCCCGCGGTTTCCCCGCCAGGCCGCCCTACGCGGGCCGCCCTACGCGGGCCGCCCTACTTCCTCGGCGCGGATTGGCGCAGCGGCGCCAGCAATGACGAAAGCCCGTTGTGGTCCAGCTCGTGCATCAGGGCCAGCAGGCGCCCCAGCTCGCCCGGCGGAAAGCCCTTGCGCGCGAACCAGGCCAGATATGGTCCGGGCAGGTCGGCGATCAGGCGCCCCTGGTACTTGCCGAAAGGCATGGTGCGCGTGACCAGCAGCGACAGCAGCTCGGGATCCATGGAGCTCACCGCGCCGTCGCGGCGCCGAAGACGATGTCCGCCGCGGGCACGGCGGCGATCTTCACGCCGAAACTGGAGATGGACGACAAGGTCGCGTTGTGATGCGCGCGGATCTGCGCACCCGGCGCATGCGGCTTGTCCTGAGTGGTGTGGGCGTCGGCGGCCAGCTTGACGGGGTAGCCCAGCGCCGCCGCGCGGCGCACGGTCGTGTCCACGCAGAACTCGCTGGCGTAGCCGCACACAACCAGTTGCGTGGCGCCGGCCTGAGTCAGCGCATCGCCAAGACCGGTGCGCAGGAAAGAGTCCGGCGTAGTCTTGCGCACGCGGACGTCGCCATCCGCTGGCTGCAGCCGCAAGTCCAGCTGCCAGCCCGGCAGGCCGTGGTCCATGGCGCTGCCAGGGCTTTCGTGCTGCACGTAGATGACGGGCGCGCCTGCTGCGCGGGCGCGTTCGGCCAGCGCATTGATGCGCGCCAACACGGCCTCGGCATCGGCGGGCGCGGGAGTCGTCTCGAACAGCGCGCGCTGCACGTCTATCACGATCAAAGCGGTTGTCATGGGTTCCTCAAAATGATTGGGCTTCAGCCCTGCGCGGCGTTGACGCGCGCGTACATCCAGAAATCGCGAGGTTCGCCGCGCACCAGGCGGTAGCGCCGCAGCAGCCCTTCGCGTTGAAAACCGCAGCGCTCCAGCACGCCGGCCGACGCCACGTTCGTATCCAGCACGGTGGCCTGGATGCGCGCAAAGCCCAGCTCGCGCAAGGCCCACTCGGTCAATGTCACGCAGGCGCGCGTGGCGATGCCACGCCGCCAGTAAAGCGGCGCGACGTCATAGGCGATTTCCGCGCGCCGCGCGGACGCAGCGATCTCGTTCAAGCCTATGGTGCCTGCCAAAGCGCCGCCCCCCGTGACGATGGCCAGGCGCAGGCTGTGCGATGCCGCCGGCTGACCATAACCGCGGATCAGGCGGACCAGCGTATCCGGCCCGTCCAACTGCCAGCTGGTATGGCGCGTGACCGCCTCGTCGCGCAGATACGCATGCCAATCGTCGGCGTCCGCTTCCCGCAATGGGCGCAGCCGCAAGCCATCAAATCCCAGTTCGGGCAGGTCCTGCGGGTAGTCAGTGAGGTGCGGAATCATCCTGGGGCGCGGCCGGCTGCGGCGCCAGCGCCGCGACATGGCGCAGCTTATCAGGGTTGCGCACGATATAGATGGCGGCGATCCTGCCGTCGCGCACCTCCAGCGTGGTGGACCGCGGCAGGCCGTCCAGTTCGGTCGCCAGCACGCCCGGCATGCCGTTCAATTGGGTCACCACGGCGTCCAGGAACTGGCCGCTGGGTTTTTTCGCCAGGCCGGCGAAAAAGCGCGCGATCTTGTCGCTGCCCAGGATGGGTCTGAATACGGCCAGCTTCTTGCCGCCGCCGTCGGCATGCAGCACGGCGTCCTGCGCCAGCAGGCTGCGCAGGGCGTCCACATCGCCCGCGCGCGACGCCTGCCAGAATGCATCGGCGATGCGCGCGCCTTCCCGTTCCGTCACCGCGAACCGCGGGCGCGCATCGCGCACGCGGCTGCGCGCCCGCGCGGCCAACTGGCGGCAGGCGGCCTCGTTGCGGCCCAGCGTCGCCGCAATCTCCGCGAACGGTATGTCGAACACATCGTGCAGCAGGAAAGCGGCCCGTTCCAGTGCGGACAGGCGCTCCAGCGCCAGCATCAGCGCCACCGACAGATCGTGCGCAATCTCCCCCGCCCCCGGCGCGTCATAACTGCCCGCATCAGGCAAGGGTTCCGGCAGCCATGGCCCCACGTACTCCTCGCGCCGCACGCGCGCCGACTTCAGCTGGTCCAGGCACAGCCGCGTGACGGTGCGCGAGAGGAAGGCGCGCGGCGTCTCGACTTGAGCGCGGTCCGCGTCGCGCCAGCGCAGCCAGGCGTCCTGCACGATGTCCTCGGCCTCTGCCCATGACCCCAGCATGCGGTAAGCCAGGCCCTGCAGGTGCTTGCGATGGGGCTCGAAATCGGCCACGGCACCAGGAATGGCGGACGCGCTCATACAGCCGGGCCTCAGTGCTTGGGATGCTGCGAGCGGAACCCGACGGCGATGCGGTTCCAGCTGTTGATCATGTTGATGGCGACCGTCAGGTTGACCTGCTCTTCCTCGCTGAAATGCCTGGCCATTTCGGCATAGTCGGCGTCCGGCGCGCGGGTGTCGGCAAGCCGGGTCAACGCCTCCGTCCACGCCAGCGCGGCGCGCTCGCGTTCGCTGTACAGCGAGGATTCGCGCCAGGCATCCAGCAGGTACAGGCGCATTTCGCTCTCGCCCTGCTTGCGGGCATCGGTGGAATGCATGTGCAGGCAGTAGGCGCAGCCGTTGATCTGCGAAGCGCGCATCTTCACCAGTTCAAGCAGGCTGTGTTCCAGGCCGCAGCCCTCGACAAAGTCGTTCAGGGCGATCATGGCCTTCATGGCCTTGGGCGAGGCGGTGTAGGCGTTCAGGCGGGCGGTGCTCATGGCGTGTCTCCGGCAAGGCAGGCATGCGCCGCGGGATGCGGCGCCATTACCCCTAGGACGAGACAGCCTGCCACGATGTGACATCGCCCGCCGGAAAATTTGTAAATCCGGCCTAGAAAGCCAGCCGCCCGCGCAATTCCCCGAACGGCACCATCACATGTTCGCGATAGGCGGGACGGGCCTGCAGGCGCTCGTACCAGGCCTGCAGATGGGGCATGGACGGATGCGGAATGTCCACTTCGAAGTAGCGGTAGAGCGTGGTGCCGGCGGGAATGTCGGCCAGGCCCAGGGTTTCGCCACCCAGATACGGGCGGTCCGCCAGCGCGCGGTCCAGTTGCCGCAGGCAGGCATGCGTGGCGGCGATGGCGCGCTCGATGGCCGCCGTGTCGCGCTGCGCCTCGGGGGTGCGGTAATAGCCCCAGAACACGCCGGTCAGAAAGGCAGGCTGCAAGGCGGTCTGGGCCCAGTCCATCCAGCCGTCGGCGCCGGCCCGCTGCGCGGGGTCGTCCGCCCAGAAGCGGCCGGCGCCGTCGCGCGCGGCCAGATAGCGCAGGATGGCATGGGACTCCCAGACCGTGGTCGCGCCATCGCGCAGCAGCGGCACCTTGCCGTGCGGATTCATGGCGCGGAACTCGGCCGTGTCCAGCAGCCCGTGCTGGCCGCCGGCCAGCACATGCTCGTACTCCAGGCCCAGCTCTCCCGCCAGCCACAACACCTTCTGCACATTGAACGAGCTACGACGCCCCCAAATGGTCAGCATGACGATAGTCCTCAGGCAGCGTGCACGATGCGCGGCTCGCAACGCACCGGGAAGTTGACCGAATTGGCGATGAAGCAGAAATGGTGCGCGCGCTCGTGCAGTTCGGCCGCCAGCGCCGCGTCGTCGCCAGCACGGATGGTCACTTCGGGACGCAGGGTGACGGCGCTGAAGGCGCCGCCGCGCTGGCGGTCCTCGACCATGACGCCTTCGGCCTCGTCGCGGTAGGCCTCCACCGTCACCCCTTCGACCGCGCAGAAGTGCAGATACCAGAGCTTGTGGCACGCGGACAGCGACGCCACCAGCATGTCCTCGGGATTCCAGCGCGCGGGATCGCCGCGAAAGGCCGGGTCGGACGATCCCGGCACATCGGGCTTGCCCGCCGCTCGGATCAGGTGGTCGCGGGAATAGGCCGCGTAGCTGGACGTGCCCGAGCCGGTGTTGCCGGTCCAGTCGACGGTGACGTTGTAACGGTGTTCGCCTTTCATCGGAATCGTCCTGTTCAAGAGGGAGGCCCGGGCGGGTGCGCCTGGAAAGTAAGGTAGCGTAGCGCATGCGCGGCCGCGACCGGCCCTTGCGCTTTACATCCCGTTTCAGCACAGCCCCGTTACCGTCCGTATCGTGACCGGTTTGCCAAACAGGAGCTCGCCATGATGAAAACCACCCTGACCTGCGCCCTGACGCTAGCCCTGCTCGCCGGCTGCGCGCCCACCCGGCCCGGCGCCGGCGGTTCCGCCCCCGTCGACAGCCACACCGCCCGCGATTCGCTGGACTGGGCCGGCAGCTACGAGGGCACCCTGCCCTGCGCCGACTGCCCGGGCATCCGCACCCGCCTGACGCTCGAACAGGACGGCCGCTACCAAAGACAGACCCAGTATTTGGACCGCCAGCCGCAACCCGAGGTCGTCACGGGTTCATTCAGCTGGGAGTCCGACGGCAGCACCATCCGTCTGGATGCGTCCGGCGACAGCCAGCGCTACTTCGTCGGCGAAAACCAGGTGACCATGCTGTACCGCGACGGCACCCGCCCGACCGGCCCGCTGGCCCCCCACTACGTGCTGCGCCGCGCGCAATAAGGCATCGCGCAACGCGCGCGCTTGCGGCTATGCTTGCCGCAACATCCGCGCCCACGCGCGGGGCCCTCTCCGCCCAAGGAAACCATGAAGACCGACCACGAGCTGCTTTCCGCCTTCGCCCCCACCGGCGCGCTGCGCGCGTCCATCAACCTGGGCAATCCCATCCTGGCGCACGCCGACCCCGTCACCGGCCAGGCCGGCGGCGTCTCGGTCGACCTGGCCACGGAACTGGCGCGGCGCCTGGACGTCCAGCTGGAGCTGGTGGTGTTCAAGTCGGCCGGTGAATCCGTCAACGCCGTGGCTGCCGAAGAGGCCGACGTGGGCTTCTTCGCCATCGATCCGCTGCGCGGCGCGCAGATCGCCTTCACCGCGCCCTACGTGGTGATCGAAGGCGCGTACCTGGTGCGCCAGGACTCGCCCATCGCGAGCATGGACGAGGTGGACCGCAAGGGCCAGCGCGTGGTGGTCGGCAAGGGCAGCGCCTACGACCTGTACCTTACGCGGGAACTCAAGCAGGCGGAGATCTTCCGCGCGCCCACCTCGCCCGCCGTCGTCGACACCTTCATGCAGGAAAACATGGAAGTCGCCGCAGGCGTGAAGCAGCAGCTTGAAGCCGACGCGCAGCGCCTGGGCGGTCTGCGCCTGCTGGACGGCCACTTCATGCTGATCCGGCAGGCCATGGGCGTGCCCAAGAGCCGCGGCGACAAGGCCAGCGCCTACCTGGCCGCCTTCGTCGAGGCCATGAAGAAATCGGGCTTCGTCGCCGAAGCCCTGGCCCGCCACAAGATCCAGGGCGCCGCGGTGGCGCCGCTGCAAGCCTGAGCCCGCTGCTCCCGCCCCGCAAAAACAAGGCCCCGCGCAAGCGGGGCCTTTGCACGCCGGCGGCGCGTCCTCAGTGGCTGATCATCCAGGGCCTTGCGCCCGCGAACGATTTCGCCCCATCCGGCGTGGTGCGCGTCTTGCCGGCCGCCTTGCCGCCGGAACAGCATCCGCAGTTCATGCCATGGCCGGAGCGCGAGCTGCGCGGTTCGTGGGCGCTGCGCTCGTTGACCGCGCGCGCCCGGTTCACGGCGGACGACAGCGCCGAGATCGCCGGCGCTCCCCCCAGGATGCGGCCGCACATCACGCCGCATTGCGGGCAGGCGGCGGGATCGCGCCACCTGGCCAGGGGCACCAGCGCCGCAAACTCGCCGCAATCGCCGCAGGCATAGTCATACATGGGCATGGGATGGCTCCTAGCGGTCGCGCGACAGCGGCATGTCCACGCCGCCCTGGATGTGCTTGACGGGGCCGGACGCCGACGGCTGGATGTCGAAGTCGAAGATCTCCGTCGGCAGCCACAACGTGGCGCAGGAGTTGGGGATGTCCACCACCCCGCTGATATGCCCCTGCACCGGCGCGCAGCCCAGCAGCGAATACGCCTGGGCGCCCGAATAGCCGAACTTCTTCAGGTACTCGATGGCGTTAAGGCAGGCTTGCCGGTACGCGACGTTGACGTCCAGGTAGTGCTGCTTGCCGGACTCGTCCACCGAAATGCCTTCGAAGATCAGGAAGTCCTTGTAGGCCGGCGTGATCGGGCTGGGCTTGAAGATCGGGTTCTTGATCGCGTACTTCTCCATGCCGCCCTTGATCAGCGACACGCGCATGTGCACCCAACCCGCCATTTCAATGGCGCCGCAGAACGTGATCTCGCCGTCGCCCTGAGAGAAATGCAGGTCGCCCACCGACAGGCCGCCGCCCTTCACGTAGACCGGGAAGAACACCCGCGCGCCGCGCGACAGGTCCTTGATGTCGCAGTTGCCGCCATGCTCGCGCGGCGGCACCGTGCGCGCGCCCTCGCCCGCCGCCTTGTCGCGCGCCGCGCCCTGCATGGCGCCCATGTGCGCCGTCTTCGGCGCGGGCGGATTGGCCAGCGGCGGCACGCGGTTGGGATTGGTGTCGATCAGCGCCTGTTCGCGCCGGTTCCAGGTGTCCAGCAGCTTCTTGTCCGGCAGGCAGCCGATCAGCCCGGGATGGATCAGCCCGGCGAAGTTGACGCCGGGAATATGGCGCGACGAGGTGAACATGCCATGGAAATCCCAGATGGATTTCTGCGCATGCGGAAAATGCTCGGTCAGGAAGCCGCCGCCGTTGTTGCGGCTGAAGAAGCCATTGAACCCCCACAGGCTGTCCGGCTTGGCGCCGATGTCCAGCAGGTCCACCACCAAGAGGTCGCCGGGCTCGGCCCCTTCCACGCCCACCGGCCCCGAAAGAAAGTGCACCGTGGACAGGTCCACGTCGCGGACGTCGTCGGCGCTGTCATCGTTCTTAATCGCGCCGCCGGTCCAGTCATAGGTTTCCAGCACGAAGTCATCCCCGGGCTTGACCCACACGGCCATCGGAATATCCGGATGCCAGCGATTGTGGATCTGCGCGTTCTCGTAGGGGGATTGGGCCAGGTCGACCTTGATGAGGGTATCGGTCATTCTCTTTCATCTCCAACGTAACTTGTTGATAAAACAGAAATTTATATCGACGACCGTGTAATTCGATGGCGCCGTGCAGCGCTTGTAAGTCGTTGATATGTAAAGCACAGTAGGCGAGTTTTAGATAACCGTAAACTGGGTATCCGACCAGTAGCCTTGGCGTCGGACGCAGGCGGCATGGGGCGCTTCCCACACTCACCGCAACCCATGTACCATCACCTCATCCGGGCGCCATCGCGCATAACTTTTTCGAACATTTAATACAAAACACTACGCGACCAATAAACATACCTCCACCAGACTAATAGATTCGAAGTTCGATATCTTTTTTGAAAATGCAGTGAGCGTATTTTTATTGGATGCCATGCCTGCCGCCTCTTCCGTCTCCCGTAGTACAGCGCGAAATTGTGCGATTTATATTTCCGGCGGCATCGGCGACGGAGTGCTCAGCATGGTTTTTGTCCGAGCGCTGGCCGAACAAGCCGGAGGGACCGTTTCATTGCTGATGACTCAAAATGAGTCATCACAGGAACTGTTCCGCGCTCAGCCGTACGTGAAGGAAGTCATCTCTCTGCGTTCGGAGAACCGTTTGCGAGGTTGGGAGCGCATCACGCGGGTGAAACAGATACTGGCGGACCGCGCCTACGACAGTCTGTTTCTCTTTACCTTCCGTACTCACATTGCGTTGGCGGCCCGCCTGGCGGGAATTCCGCAACGTATCGGTTTCGTACGCATGCACCAGCCGCATCTTGCAGCGCTGCTCACGCATCGCATTTGGGTACGCCGCAAAGGGACCCCGCACCCTGACATCTATACATGGCTGCCGTTGCTGTATGCGAAGGCAGGCTATCAGTTTGAACCGCGCTATCCCTCGCTGTTCTGTACGGATTCGGCGAGCAGCAAGGCCATGCAGTTCTGCCATGCGCAATCCCGCACGATTGGATTCGGCTTGAATGGTTCGATACCCTGTAAACGCTATAGCGGCAGGGCTTTTGCGCAAGTGGCGCGCATCTTGCATGCGCGGGATGGCGGACTGCGTTTTGTATTGGTGGGCGGCAGCGATGTCCAGGACATTGCACAAGAAATTCGCAGCTTGCTACCCGAATCCATAACTTTGTTGGATGCGACGCAACAGGCCAAGGACATATGCGATAGCCAGGCACTGATCGCGAGCTGTTCGGTGTTTGTCTCCAACGACAGCATGGGCATGCACATTGCAGCGGCCCACGGAATCCCGACGATAGGACTGTTCGGCGCCACTCCCGCATTGCGGTACGTACCCTGGTTGTACCCGGTAGAGGCCACAGTAAAAGGCGACATGGCCACCATCGCGCCGCAGACAGTGGCCGAGGCGATCTGGAAGCATCTGGCGACAACGGATTCGCACGGAGCTGCCGCTCCGGCGGGCCGATGCTCCCCCCAGTTATGATGCTGCCCATTCAGTCGCATTCCCAAGGTATCCCCGCATGGCCGTTCTTGACCGCCGCTCCCTCGCCATCCTGCTCCTCTGCGCCGCCAGCGCCCCCGCCGTCGCGCAAGACTGCGTTGCGCAGGTCCAGGCGGAGCAGGCGCGCATCGACCGCGCGCAGGACGTGCAGCGCACGCGCGAAGCATCCAACGATCTGCAATTGAATCGCGAGCTGTGCCAAGGCCGCCTGGACCTGCTGGATGCCAGGTACGCCCTGGTCGACGACTTCGAGGCCTGCCGCCGCAAAGGCGTGGAGTTCCCGGCAAAGATGGCGCGCGCGCTAAGCGACGCGTCCGAGGAATTGGCCGACAAAAAGGCCGCATGGATCAGAACCTGCGGCCTGCACATGAAAGACTGAGCGGCCCGCCAGGCGGCGGGCGCATGGCTCAGGCGGCCTGCTTTTCGGCGCTGTGCGGGAAGAAAATCGCACGGCTCGGATCGAAACCGTAGCGATGCTCGAACTCGGTCGCGTCCGCGGCCAGCGCCAGCACCGAATCCAGGATGAAATCGGCCTTCTCGTCCGGCAGCAGCACGCTGAAGTTCAGGCGGATGAAGCCTGGCTTTTCCATTTCCCGGCCATCCAGGATGGCCTGGCGCATCTGCTGCGACTCATCCGCGCCGATATCCAGCAGGCGATGCACATAGGGTCCCGCGCAGGCGCAGCCGCCGCGCGCCTGGATGCCGAAGCGGTCGCTCAGCATGCGCGTCACCAGTTGCTGGTGCACGAAACCGCCGCGGCCGTTGCGCACCCGGAACGAGAAGATCGGCAGGCGTGCCGCCGTCAGCGAACCCAGCAGCTCCAGCTGCTCGGCGCCCTGCCACCTGGCCAGCGCGCGCTCTACGAAGTGTTGATTGCGCTGGCGCATGAACTCGGCGCCCAGGGCTTCCTTCACCAGCAGCACCAGCGCCGCGCGGATATCGCCCACCACGTTGGGCGTGCCCGCTTCCTCGCGCGCTTCCAGGCTGCCGCTGTAGTCGTGGCCCGCGGGCGAAACGAAGCGCACCGTGCCGCCGCCGGGCCAGGTGGGCTTGGTGTCCAGCACCGCGTCGCGGCGCACGATCAGCACGCCCGACGCGCCCGGACCGCCGATGAACTTGTGGGGCGAGAAAACAATCGCGTCGATCGCCGCGTCGGCAGCAGGCGTCATCCGGATCGTCAGATAGGGCGCGCCGCCTGCGTAGTCCCACAGCATCTTCGCGCCCGCGGCCTTGACGCGCCGGGTCACTTCCGCCACGTCCGCCACGATGCCCGTCACGTTCGAAGCCGCCGACAGCGCGCAGATGACCAGCGCGCCCTCCCCGGCTTGCAGCGCCGCGTCCAGCTGCGCCAGGTCGGGGCCGCCTGCCGGGCTTTCCGCCAGCTCGACGATTTCCGCGCCGCATTCGCGCCACGGCAGGATATTGGAATGGTGTTCGTAGGGGCCGATGATGACGCGCACCTGGCGGCCCGCGGCGATGGCCTCGCGCACGCCGAACAGGTGCACCAGCCGGTTGATGCCCGCCGTCGCGCCCGACCCCGCAAAAATCACGGCGTGCTCATCGCTCGCGCCGCAGCACCGCGCAATCGCCGCGCGCGCCTCGCGGCGCAACCGGGTAATGAAGCCGCCGCAGTAGGAAGCCTCGGTATGCGAGTTGGCGTAGTACGGCAGCACCTGCTCAAGAATGAAACGCTCGACCTGCATCAACGCCCGGCCGGACGCCACGTAATCGGCGTACACCAGCGGCTTGACGCCATAGGGGCCATCGACCACCGCATCCTTGCCGATCAGCCCTTCGGCCAGCGCCGCGGCGACGTCGGCCGTCTTCAGGCTTTCTAGGAATTGCTGCAACGGCGTGATCTTGGCGGGGGTCGTTTTGGTAGGCGTATTCATGTCGGGGATGTTCCTGGGCACACCGAAATATCATACGATGGAAAGAAATTTGAAACCTCACCTAAATTTTGCCGAAAACCTCATAAATTGGGTCATTTGATCTTTTAAATGGAAAAAATAGATAAATTTGATCTGAATATCATCTCCTGCCTGCAAAAGGATGGCGCGCTGTCGCAGCGCGAGCTGGCCGATCGCGTCGGGCTGTCGCAAAACGCCTGCTGGCGCAGGCTGCAGCGCCTGAACGCCTGCGGCATCATTCGCGGCACCCGCGCCGAGGTCAATCTGGTCGAACTGGGGCTGGACCTGACGGTATTCGTAATGATCCGCACCAGCCACCACGCCAAGGCCTGGGCCGACGGATTTCGCCAGCACGTGGAACGCCTGCCCGAAGTGACAGAGTTCTATCGCATCGGCGGAGACTGGGACTACCTGATCAAGGTGGTCTGCCGCGGCATGGCCGGGTACGACCGCTTCTACCAGAAGCTGATCACGGATTTCGAGCTTTCCACGGTGACGGGGTTCTTCAGCATGGAGGCCATCATCGAGAACCGGCCGCCGGATCTGGGGGGATTGGAGGGATAAGGCAGGCGAGCATGGCGCACGGGACGCCCGACCCATGCGGACATGACAGAACCGTGACGGCGGGACGATCGGATTTGTAATTCCAATGACCGCGGATTGTCGGGCGACGGCCTGCACACTGGCCCCGCCAATCCGCCAGAAGACATGGTTCCCGTGGCTTCCGGTCGGTAGACGCATATCGATCTTCCCCGCTCACGGAGTCCCCCATGAAAAAGCTATATGCCGCGGCGGTCGCCACGGCACTGTCCGGCGCCGCCTATGCGCAGCCCTCTTCCGTCACGCTCTATGGCCTTATCGACACCGGCATCGGCTATGCCAACGTCGATGGCGCCTACACCGATCCCGCCACCGGCAACCGCACCCGCGTCGACAGCAGCCGTATCGGATCCACCACCGGCACCACCGCCGGTTCGCGCTGGGGCCTGCGCGGCAAGGAAGACCTGGGCGACGGCCTGTACGTGCTCTTCCAGCTGGAGTCCGGCTACGACAGCCGCAACGGCAACTCGTTGCAAAGCGGCCGCCTGTTCGGCCGCGAAGCCACTGTGGCCCTGGGCAGCGCCGACTGGGGCGGGGTACGCCTGGGTCGGCAATACAACATTGCCTCGCGCTACTTCACCGGCATGTTCGGCTCGTCGTTCGGCGGCGGCTTCAATCAGTTGAACACCGGCGCAGGCCTGGGCTTCAGCTCGGCCAACTTCGTGCGCTACGACAACCTGGTCGTCTATGAAACCCCGTCGATGGGCGGCTTCACGGGCGCCATCGGCTACGCCTTCAACGCCGACGACCGCCGCCTCGCCCAGACCGGTTTCGCCACGGCCGACAACACCCGCGCCATCTCGGCCGGCCTGCGCTATGACAACGGCCCCATCATGGGTTTTGCCACCTACGACCAGCTCAATGCCTCGAACAAGCTGAGCCCAAGCCAGACCGACGCCACGCCGCGCTCCTACATCGTCGGCGGCTCCTACGACTTCGAAGTCGTCAAGGTGGCCCTGGCCTACAACCGCATGAGCGATGGCTGGTTCGCAGGCAAAGGTTTCCCCAATGGCGGCAGCATCGGCGGCTTTACCGGCACACCTTCCTACGCCTTCGTGAAAGGCTTCCGCTCGAATGCCTACATGCTGGCTCTGGCCGTTCCCGTCGGCAGATCCGGCGGCGCATTCGCGTCATGGCAGCGCGCCGACGCCAACAGCAAGCAGCTCACGGGCGGTGACGCCGCCAGCAACACCTATAGCCTCGGCTACAACTACAACCTGTCCAAGCGGACCGATCTCTATGCCGTGGCGTCCTACACCACCAACTGGGCGTTCCAGGACAACGTCAAGGCGACTGAAGTGAACATGGGCATCCGCCACCGGTTCTAACGCAAGGTTTCATAAGACGCTGTATGCAGGGAATCCCTTGATTGCGCCCCCTCCGCGAAGGGAAGGCCAGATGATCGCCGCGCGCCCTTCCGGCGCGCGCTTTTTCTGATGCCGCGCGGTTGCCGGGCTCGCATGCGTGCGCTGATCACAAGGGCCGCGCCGCCAGCATGTAGCTGCCGCCCCGCATCGTGTGCAGCAGCTTGGGCCCCGGCCCTGCGTCGACCTTCCTGCGCAACCTGCGCATCGCGACCGCAACCGCATGCGACTTGAAATTGCGTTTGTCTTGGATATGCAGCTTCATTTTCCAGACCTGCTCGGCCAGCTCCCATTCCACGCACACGACCCCGGGCCGCTGCATCAGAAAAGCCAGCAAACCGAATTCCTTGGGCGTGAGCTGCAGGAACTGCCGGCCACGGTAGGCGCGGCAGCGCAATAAGTCCAGCTCCAGGTCGGCAAGCTGCAACCTGGGGCTGGACTCGGGGGGATTGATCACGGAGGATTCAGCCACGCCGGGCTCGCCTGCCGCGCCGGCGGCTATCGCCCCGACGCGTTCTGGCGTTGTACTTCAGCCTGGTACTCCGGCCCCGAACGCAGGCGGAAATACTCCGTAAATGCGGCCTTGTACTGCGAGCTGTAAATATCCGGCGTCTCTTCGCCGCGCCAGAACCGGTCCACGCCCGCGCGCTTCCAAAGCGCCAGGTCGGCCAGCACTTCGGCGCGCGTCAACGAGGGCCCATAAGGATTGGCCAACCCAGCGGGCGGCGGCGCGGACTGCGCCAGCGCCGTGCCGGTAGCGGCGGCCGACAGCGCCAGGATCAATGCGGCTTTGCGGATAATCTGCATGTTTGTTTCCTATGTATCGTGGAGGGGACTGCACGATCAAATTCTAGGAAAGCGATGCGGACAGAAAGCGGATAGCGGGATTACGTTTTTGAAATGGCGGGCCGGCCTGACGCAGCCCCGCGCTTTCCGCCCCTACCAGGCCAGCCCCTGCTGCGCCAGTCCAAGGCGCCGCGGTCTCAAGAACACATAACAATGCTGGAACCCGTCCGCCACGACGTGGCGCGCGCCCGTCATCCCCGTTATGCCGGGCTCGAATGTCTTGAAGACCTGAAAGCCCTTGGCCTGCTCGACCTTGAAGCTCAGGCGATCGGGCTTGTCGTTATAGCCGAGCACCAACATCCCATCGTCGGCCAGCACGTGATGGCATTCAAACATCAACTGATTGAATGCGTCTTCCGTATCCAGGCCGAAGCCGATCAGTCCGTTAGCGAACACCACATCAAAGCCATGCGGCGGATAGTACGAAGACAGTTCAGTCGCCGAACCCACCACGTGCCTGTTGGGCGGGCCGTAGGCGGCGTTGCGCGGATTCAGGTCTATCGAATAGAAGTCCAGATCCAGCAATCGGTCATAGTGCCAGTTGTGCTTGTCCAGACCGATGAAAAGGCACCTGGCCGCCGGCGCCGCCGCGCCGCGCCGGAAATGTTCATTGACGTAGTCGAAGACCTCTTGCTCCATGAACATCCGGCTAGGCACCCGCAGCCGGAAATCGACGCCTAGCGTCTTGGCAAGAGCTGGAGAAACCCGGAAAGCCGCGCGCTTCAGGGCATATGATATTTTTTTGATGAACTTCATGATCCCCAAAACCCGAATAACGCCAATATCCGAGTGGCCTTCCAGCAGGCCATCAGCCTCATTTTTTTGAATTCTAGGTTGGGGCTTTTTCTTCTATCCTGAGTTTTTCTGGACTCGTATTAACCTATTCTTGTAGCGGCATCAGATCGCAGGTCCGGACCTGCAAGGCAAGGCTCAAGGCGTCCATGAGTCCTGGCGTCCGGCATTCACGTGTTGCGTACTGACTTGGCGTCGCCGGTCGTGAATTGGCCGTCCCAGGGTCGATGAGACCGATACTGTCAATCTCCTTTTTTCATCGCAATCTGAACTGCACGTCAGTACCGGATTCAGGGAGCGGCGATCTCATAGCTGAACACAAGCACCGCCTGGCTCGGTACGGCGTTGCCATCCTGGATTGCGGGCATCATTCGCACCCCGCTCGAGGCTACGACGGCGGCCTGATCCAAGGTGCTGTTCCCTGAGGGGAAAATCAGCGCGCTACGCAGCACCTTCCCCTGAACATCCAGCATCACACGTACCCAGACTGTGCCCTTGGCCCCAGCCGACTTGGCCTGCGGCGGATAGGAGAGCGCGGGAGCTCCGGTAATGAACAGCGCCTTGGGCATGGCCATCGGCCATGGCTCAGGCGAGGCCTGACCCGTCTGCGCCGCGGGACATCCCAGCGGTGGCGAAAGCGGAGATCGCACCTGGCACGGCTGAACTTCGGGCGCCGCGCGTTGCGCATGCACGGTCACCAGGCCATTTGCCAATTGCTCCCGGGTCGGCCCTGGCTTCTCGTAGGTGGTGCCGTCGCGCGCGTCCCGGTACATCAAAACCAATCCCATGACGCAAATCGCCGCAAGCACCATCTTCAGCTTGTTGGCCGCCAACCACCGCAACGCGTTCCGGCCGCCGTCAAAGCGCGCGGAAGCCGCGCGCCATGCCTCGATGCGCGCCCATCCCAGGTCCAACACCGACAGATGAGGCGCAATGCTCAACAACTGTGCGAAATCCCTTCCATGCCAGTACGCCTGTACAAGATTGGGTTCAGCCCACCTGTGCGCCAACCTCAGGACTGCATCCAGGCGCACACGCAAGGCCGGCGGCAGCTGGCTGTACTGCTCCATCTGGTCCAACAGCATGTCGACCCAATCGGATAGGTCCTGGTCATGCGGAAATGGCGCGCTCAGGCCGTTCCAGTCGAACGCCCGGCGCGCGCCATTGAAGAGCGCCAGGCGGCCGTCCGGCTGCAGGCGCATCGCCCGGGCCAGGCTCCAGGCCAGAGCGTCCCTGGCCTCCAGATGGTCTAGCCGGCGGTCAGCCAGGGCGCTAGCGAGCATCTGCGCAACCTCATCATCGGGCGCCAGCATCAGACGGCGGGTCCAGTGCTCGATACCTGCTTCCAGTTCCTCTCGGGATGGCGGAAACCATTCTGCTTGAACCGCTGGCCCTGGCTCCTGCGCATGCGCTGGCGGTGCTTGCCTCGGGACCGCTTCCATCCCGGACTCGGGCGCGAACTCGGGCGTGTCCCCCGGCGCTGCGTCAGGTCCCGCTTGCGGCGCGTCGGACAAAGGCAACGCACTGCAAGCGGCGGATTCCCCTTCCTCGATCTGTATCTCGGCCCAGGATCTCGCATGCTCGTATGCGCCGCGCAGGATGGCAAAGCCTTCCGGGTCAGCGGCCTGGTCGATCCGCTTGAGCGCCGCCGCATAGGCGCGGCGGATGGCCTTCTGGTCGCTGGTGGGCTCAATGCCCAATCTGGTAAAGCTCGCTGCTGCCACGGTACTAGTCCTGTTGCGTGGGATCAAAGCCTGGAGCAAACACGGCGGCCCGTTCAAGCACGTCGACCACGCGACGCAGCCGCTCTGCGGCACGCACGGCAAGCCGCTCCTCCTGGGTTTCCAGCGCCTGTTCAAACAGCACTATTTCGTGGGCGAGCAGTTCGCGGTCATCGCCACGCAGCACCTGGTAGACGCGCTCGGCCCGCGCCACCAAGGCGCGGTTGACCGCCAGTTCCCGAGGATGGATCTTCAACTCGGCCAGTTCGCCCAAGCGGCGCTGGATATCGGCGTCGCTCATCTGCGCGCCGCCGCCCTGGATCACCAGACGTTGTGCCGCGCCGCCTCGCGCCAGCGCAGCCTCGACCTCCAGCAAGCCATTCACGTCATAGGTAAAACGCACGTTGATGGCGCTTTCCAGACGCGACAAGCGCGGCAACGACATGTTCAGAGTGCCTAGCAGGATGTTGTCGCGGACAAGGCGGGACTCCCCCTGGTAGATGTGCAGCTCGACCTCGCCCTGGCCGTCTTCCATCGGCATGTATGTTTCCTGGCGGCTGACGGGCACGATGGTGTTGCGTTCGATGATGGGTGCAAACTGGCCTGGCAGACGCTGTCCGGACGAGGTGGTGCGCGTGGTACTGATGCCCAGCGTGTAGGGGCATACGTCGGTCATCACGACCTCTTCCAGCGCCTGGTCCTTCATCTTCAGTCCCGCCATCACCGCAGCGCCAGCCGCCACCACTTGATCGGGATCCATCTCGGCATTCGGAAAGCGGCCGAACATGCGCGTGACCAGCTGGCGCACCAGCGGCATGCGCGTGGCGCCGCCCGCCAGCACCACGGTAGCAATGTCCTGGCTCTTGATGTTGGCGTCGCGCAATGAGCGCTCAACCGGCATGCGCAAACGCGTCAGCAGCGGCGCGCACAACTGCCCAAGCAGTTCCTGGCTCAATTCGAGCGCATATTCTTCGCCGCGCCAGTCCAACGCAATGCGGGCGGCAGGTTGGGTCGACAACTGGCGCTTGGCGCTTTCAGCCTGCGCCAGCAACCGTTGCATGAAGCGCCGGTCCTCGCGCGCGGCCGCGGCCCGCGCATGGGTATCGAAGAACTTCTGAACGATCTCATTGACGAAATCCTCGCCGCCAAGGAAGTTGTCGCCAGCCGTGGCGCGCACCTCCATCACGCCTTCGAACAGTTCCAGCACCGACACATCGAACGTGCCGCCACCAAGGTCAAAAACCAGGAACTGGGTCTCGTCCTCGCTCTGGTGCAGGCCATAGGCCAGCGCGGCCGCGGTGGGTTCGTTGACCAGACGTTCGACGGTCAGGCCCGCCAACTTCCCCGCGTTGCGCGTTGCCTTGCGCTGCGAGTCGGAAAAGTAGGCCGGTACGCTGATCACGGCCTCGGTAACCGGGTGGCCCAGCACGGCTTCGGCGTCTGCCTTCAGCGCGCGCAGCACCAGCGACGATAGTTCTTCCGCCCGGAACTCCTGGTCGCCCAACTGGAACAGCTTGTCGCTGCCCATGTGCCGCTTGAACAATGCAGCGGTGCGCTCGGGATGCGTTTGAAGACGCTCTTGAGCGGCCTGCCCCACCAATACGCGGCCATCTTCATCCAGGCTTACGCAGGAGGGTGTCAGAAAGCTCCCCAACGGATTGGGCACCAGGCGCGCCCGGCCGTCCTGCCACAGCGCCGCCAAACTATTTGTCGTACCCAGGTCGATACCGATGATCATGAGAAAAGCCTGTTTCGGTTCCAATAATGCGGGCGCTCCGCGCAAGCGCGAAACGCCCCATGGACCTACGATTAACGGCCAGGAAGGAGAGAAATGTAGCGGGCGGGGCCAGGTCAGGCCGCAGCAACCAGATCCATCTGGCCCGCCGCATGACCCAAACGCCGCGGTCGCAGAAACACATAGCAATGCCGGAACCCGTCCTCCACGATGTGACGCGCGCCAGTCATTCCTGTTATGCCAGGCTCAAAAGTCTTGAAAACCTCAAAACCCGCGGCCTGTTCAACCTTGAAGCTCAGGCGGTCGGGTTTGTCGTTGTAGCCAAGCACCAGCATCCCGTCGCTGGCCAAGACGTGATGGCATTCGAACATCAACTGATTGAACGCTTCCTCGGTATCCAGGCCGAAACCGATCAGCCCATTCGCAAAAACCACATCGAAGCTGTTCGGCGGATAGTGCGAAGACAATTCGGTCGCCGAACCTACCACGTGTCTGCCGGGCGGGCCGTAGGCCGCATTGCGCGGATTCAAATCTATTGAATAAAAGTCGAGGTCCAGCAACCGGTCGTAATGCCAATTGTGCTTGTCCAGGCCGATGAACAAGCACCTCGCCGCCGGAGCGGTCGTTGCGCGCCGGAACTGCTGATTGACATACTTGAAGACCTCTTGCTCCATGAACATCCGGCTAGGCACCCGCAAGCGGAAATCAAGGCCTAGGGTTCTGGCAAGAGCCGGAGACGCGCGAAAAACGGCGCGCTTCAGCGCGTAAGGTATTTTTTTGACGAACTTCATGATCCTCCAGAACTTCAAAAACAAACCCGTATGGCACCAAGTACCAAAGCAGCCCCCGCGGGCCGCCAGCCTCACTTGCTTTTTGTGAGGTCCATTCTTTATTCGAATTCTTCCTTGACCTTGCCGACAGCCGACGAATCGTAGCTATCTCAGCCCGGATATTATTTATTCGAAGATTTTTCAGTCCGATACCGCTATGCCAGCCGCAAGCCGCGCCGCGCCCGTCCAGAGCCTTGGACATGAACGCATTGCGTGGAGAGGATCCTGGCTGGGCCGCCCGATGGATGGCCGTTTATTGGTTCACCTGTCCAGCGTTTCCCCAATGCATCGCCCCGCAGCGCTGCATTGAGACAGGATCTTTGCGTCCTACCGTTCCAGATGGAAGCCAGACGCTGCGCCCCATCTACTTATTTCTAACGGCTAGGTACGACCATTCTTAATGGCGCTCTTATTTTTTTATTTTTGGTCGAATGGCGCCAAAAATAAACACCGTTTTACTAGTTTTCATGCATACAACATCATGCCGACTAACGGACATTGACAAGACAGTCGCGCCACTCCGACTACCTTGCCGCCCCTTCAGGCAACGCAAGAAGGCCATTCAACTCCAGGCCGCCGCCTTGGTTGGTGCTACCTGCCGAGGTCTATACATGCCTCCCAGCAACCTCTAAAGGGAGCATCAGGAGCGACCAATCGCCACAGTTCACGCGAGGCAACACACTGAAACCACCGTTCTTCCAGACCGAAAATCTGGTACCGGCTTTGCACGGCAACCTCGACTGCCAAACCTGCGTCTACCTGTACCACAATCCACTTCAGAAATCTCTCGTACTCGTTTAGAGAGAAAAATCCATCAATCTTCTCCCATGGGCAATCGGTCATCGCGCTATCCATGGCGAATCACCTGAAAATCAATCCGCACTACACGCTGCGAGCGAGGAATTCGCGCGTTCTTCCGAGGGCGTCAAAGCCAGCGTCCGATAGCTGACGGACATCGAAGTCACGGAAACCAAAGTAAAGGCGAATGTGGAAATGGCGGTGTACAGATAAAACGCCACGCCTGGCGCCCGCGGCATCTGTAGCAGAAAGATCCGGACAGCCTCTAGCAAGAGCAATAGCGGCACTGGCAACATGGCCACCGCCAGCAGGCGTAACCGGTTGCCCTTCACCAGCCCCGCAATCCGCGACAGGTCCAATCTGCCGGTCAAGGCCGCGTGCGGCAACGCCAGAAAGAAATATCCCAGGAAAATGCACGGCGACAATATCAACAACAGCACCAACACCATGCCAAGCCAATGCGGGCCGGCTGGCCCCTTGGAGAACAGCATCACGATGTAGGCCAGAAGCGCAACCACGAACGCTAACGCGGCACTCACCAACAGTACGATGAAATACATGCGTTCGGGCTTGCCTGCCACGGGGCGAGGCGCAGGAGTTTCGTTTAGAAGGATGCACCGATGCCAAGCCACCGCCGCCAGGACTGGGGCGGCGGTACTCACCATCCATCCGGCCAGCTCCAGCAGTTTGCTCTGCTCGACATATGCCATGTCGTTCAGATACATGCCCAAGACCACGCCACCTAGCAGAATCAGGATCAATAGCGGCGATGCGCCGATCAGCCGTCCGCCATGGTCGCCTAGATAATCCAAGGTCTGGCGGATGACCCGCAGTATGGGGAGTTTCTTCCGCATGTATTGCTCCATGATGTGCGTTGGCCGTCGCTGCTTCGCAAGGGCTGCTTTATGGCAGACCAAGCGTGGCCTGTTCAGGATCTTTGCAGCCCAATCGGTCAGGAACTTGGCTGTAGTTCCTCTGATTAATAACGGCGGGTCATGGAGTTTCTTAATTCTAAATGTAGTCTGACAATTCTTTTGAACGCAAAACACGTTCGACGTATCGCCCGGATTACACCTAATCTCTTGATGGGCGTAACGGTATTTTTTCGCCAACAGAATTCCGAGATAGTTCAGCCTGACACCCTATTTTTCTGACTCATGCCAAAGAGAAAAATCAAGCAAGTACTTCTTCGAGCTCGGCCCAAGCTCTAGATAAACATTATTTTTAATTTCCAAATTGCCAGAAATAGAATTATCCAGAGCTTCCAACAGTCCCGTGGCAACTGCTGTGCAAAGCTCATCATCAGGGGAATTAATTCCCTCCTCTATCAGATGAAATATTCTTGACCGAGAAGACGGTGAAAGCTGTGCAAAATTTTCCGCCATTCCTTTTCCAAGAATGGAAAAAAGCACAGTCATTGGAATATCTTCCCCCCAATCTTGCACGGCAGAATTTCTCGCCTTTTGCAAGAAAGAAAACTCCATAAACTGATTAACGAACCTCATCGAAAATTCCATATTCTATTTCCCCAAAAAAGGTGTCAGACGACACTTTCATATTCGGAAAATGTTGTCTGACACCTTTTTACGGTTCTTAACTTCCGTTGACCGCACAGGCCTTCGTTGGAGTGAGTTCAATGAGTCGGTTGGCGCTGTCTACGCCTAGCTCTTCGACGATTACTTTGCGATCCCGCACATATATCTCGTAGTTCGCGCCAGCTATCGGAGTGAAATAGCCTGCGTCACGCGTTTCGTGCTTATAAATGGAGACGCCCGGCGAATGATACGTACCACCGACCTGACCATATATGGTCAAAGGAATGCCGGCCTTTATGATGAATTCATCGAAGACAGCATCACCACGCCTTGAAGTGGGAGGCATGCCAACACTGCGACTACCCTGATAATGGCTACGCTGCATGGTCTCCAACCCTTCCCCATGCCCCAACAGGCCAGGACTGGTGTAGCAGGTACGATCAAAATCCAGGCGAATTCGGTCGGCGGTGTAGACAAAAACACGGACGCGTGAATTTTGGGTCCCATCATAGCTATTGAGAACATTAGGATTGGTTGCTGAGCAACCTGAGAGCCCGCCAGAAATCACTAATACAGGGACCACTATTCGAAACACAAAATTCGACACTTCACGAACCTCGGCGCAAGATAGATTTTGATGCTTGCATCAAGCGGAGACTATGGTTTCAGCTGAAAAAAACTAGTCCGACGCCCTGCTAATTGATACATTATTTCCCGAATGCATCGCGAGGTTCCGCGAAACGCAGCAGACCGGTCTTGTGGCATTGGTATGGGTACTTTTCGGCGCACCGCTGTACCATGGAGCGCGCCAGTTTATTCGCGACATCCGCCGCAATCCGCTGTCCCTCGGCATTCGGCCCACGATTTGAAAAATCACGCAGAGAGATCCCATACGTATCCTCGGCCATGCCACGGTACTCGCCCGACTCTGCGTCATACAGACGGATACCCACCGACACACTGGCAGGATACTGTTGAGAACCCTCGAATGCGCGCGGCTCGCTCACAGCAACCACATATTTGACACCTGCCGCCAACGCATCCTTGTTCATCGTTTCCGGCCTGGCCGTCTTGAGATCGAACTTGCGCAACTTGAATACAGCCTTAACTCCCGCTGCGTCCATGGCACCTGGCAGTTCGGCATTCAATGCGTTGCATACTGATTCGGCAGCGTAGGTCGCAGGATAGGCTGTTCTGGCACCTATGAAACCGACACTCTCGATCTTCTTTTTAAAATCGCAATCGGTGGTGTAGATCAGCACCGGACTGATCATCTTGCGAGGTTCCGGGTTCGTTGCCAAGGCTGCCGGCGGCGAGCCCATGATGAAGGAGCAGCCTGCGGAAGCGAATAGCGAGGCGAGTGTCAATATGAATCTACAGAAAAGCATAGTCTTCTTATTCTCTGATTTCTAAGAAATTCACCTAAAAGAGCTTCCACCCGGAATCGACCATCATCCCTGGACATTTACACACTCACTCGTCATCAGCTGATTGACGCCTCTGTGTCAGACTAAATTTAGATAGCCAGAAAATCTAGCCTGATATCTTATTTAGACACGTTATTTATGTAGTCTGACTATCTTATTTATGGAAGCCGTCATTGCGATCAATTTTAGCCCGCACGAGAATTTCTCCCGTTTTCCGTGATTTTCTACTCGACCAAAAAAATACCCGACGCTCATCTTTTCGAGCCCCTGAACGCAATAACCTTAAAATTCAGTACTTCCCTTTTTCCCTGAAGGGCTTGACATTAACCATAGCGGCCTTCGCTGCATACATACCCACGCCCCCAATAACCACGCCGATCAGGGCCAAAAAATAAAGATCAAACCGCAATCCAAGCAGGGCCAAGACAACCCCGACCCAAATTAACAATCCTCGGAACCAGCGCTTGAAATTTCCTTCCGCGATTATCACGCCATAGAAACTCATGTTATCTCCTACCAACACTATTCAAATAACCATTGCTCTTTACCAACTCCGCAAGCTCATTAATAGCGGGCGCAAGCACTGGATATCTATCTGACGCAAAAGCGCCTACCATATCAACGGTCGAATCACTTACAGATTTTTTCCAATTTGGCCTCACCATTTGCTCGAACAGACTACTTGCAGCACCTATCGCGGTGGCGGCACCAGCAACTGGGGCATTTCCCGCGGCAGTTGCTGCAGCAGCGATTCTCCCGGCCATACTCGACACCCAAGCGGCGTTATCTGCAGCTCGAATCGCCTGTTGAACATGACCCAGCTGAGTCATGTTCGGAGTCAAACCAGCTACACATTCGGCTGTTGCGCAGTACCTAGCCACAGTATCATCAATTGGAATATAGCCTGTTCGTGGACTAGTATCACGAAAAATCGGAGCAGGCACATACTGGGCCATATATGGAATTTCACTTTTATTTACGAAATCAGCTATGAATGCCTGAATAGCCGGATCCACCTTTCCCGCTTTCTGAACATAGACAACCGAGCCAGCCTCATTTGACCATACGGCTCCCGAGTCAGTTTGCGTCACACCACCAATCTGAACATCAGGTACCCCAGGATAAGTCGTGCCTCCGATCACGAAACTCATCCATCAAAAAAAGGTGTCAGACTACATTTTTAGATATGGAAAATGTAGTCTGACACCTTTTCTCACCCTAAGCGTTAGTCCAAGCAGGGTCAGGAAAATCCCAATCCAAATTAAAAGTCCTCGAAACCAGCGCTTGAAATTTCCTTCAGCAATGATTGCGTCATAGAAACCCATATTATCTCCCACCAACACCAGCCAAATGATCACTGCTTTCACCGCAAAAAAAGTGTCAGACTACATTTTCACCTGTGGAAAATTTAGTCTGACACTTTTTTTACTGCGGATTACGCCTAATATCTCGACGGGCAAGACGGCATATTTTTCCCATCCTGACACCATACTCCCTGGCAATTCCAGCCTGACGCCTTAATCTGATAACTTATATTTTTTCTCAAGCTCTTTGCGAACATGTTCAGCCAATCCCAACATATCTTTATACGCTTTCAACGCAAAGTCAGGATAATGCTCCGACATAAAATCTTGTGAATTCCCTACATCCCCTCCCGCCATTGCAACCGCTTCGTCAACAAAAGCAGGACGAATCACCCAATTGACATCCGGAAACATCAATCTTTGGTGCGGAAACATCTTCCAAACCATATCTCCCTCGTAGCCCTCTACTGCCTTTCGCAGTTCTTCGACAAATTCTCGATTTTCACTCCTAAATCTAATTGTTGTAAACGGAGGGGCTTTGGAATTATCTCTCTGATAGACCCCTCCCCCTTTCAATCCAATCATTACCATTCTCGTCTGGAACTTTCTCCATTCCAAATCGGAAAATTCTTCTATTACTTTATATAGTTCATCACCATCAGCCAGACTCTTATTCATGCCGCCCCCTACTTAATCTTTGAAATTGAAATTCCGTCAGGATTGGTCCCTTTCATCAATTGAAGCCAATCACCTTGCGGCACCGGTCGTGACGACACTCGTGGATCGTATACGTACTGCCCATCGGAGTAAACTTGATGGTAAGTTTGCCTTTTTTCTAATACTCCATTTTCCAGAACGTTCAGGTTATTTCGCAGCAATCAAAAAGGTGTCAGACTACATCTTCAGCGGTAGAAAATGTAGTCTGACACCTTTTTTCAGAGTCTGATACCTTTTTTTGACCTAGTCAGCAGCCTTAAAAAAATGCTTATCTAGATCGGCAGGAGGGAATTGACCAGGTAGAATTTTTGACGAAATGTCCCTACCAAGAAGCCCTAAAAGAAACTCAACACAGCCACAACTGTAGATTTCTTCTTCCCCTTGATCGGAGCTATGAATAGCAACTCTCCACGAATCTGGCTCTCCATCAATCAACCAAACAAACGTTTCTCCATTATCTGTCACTGCCCAAGGAAGAAAAGAACCTTTCACAGGATAATCTGGCCTTGGACAGTCCGATAAAAACTCCTGCCGCATTACAGCGTACGCACCTATAAAGTACTTACTTTTCTCAAAATTCAAATTTGAATTTTTTGAAAAAGGATCCAGCACCCATACAAAATCGTCTATTGCTCCACATCCGTAAATTGAAATAAATTCTTTAAAATCATTGGGCAGCCGCAGGTTCTCCTACGTTTCAAAATTTGCCCAAACAGTCTTATCAAAGGCTCGCGGAGAGGGTGGCGGAAGAAGGCTAATCAGCTTATTTATCATTCCTACTTCACCCCACTTATGTTCGGGATTGATACATCAAGAGTAAAACCACCTGACCCAAATAAAAAAGGTGTCAGACTACATTTCCAGCGGTGAAAAAAGTAGTCTGACATCTTATTTTTGACAGGCTGACACATTTTTTAATTTGAGAACCCTCTACCCACACTTCCCTCCTGGATACGCCATAATTATCTGAAATATTCCAGACCCATTAAGCCCAGGTGGTATTAAATCGTATTGTTCCCGGCCTTTGCAGTAGAGAATAGTCTTTTCATCCTCAATTTTCGAAGCCCCTACACTCTGGAAAAGCCTTTCGTTCATCTCTTTAACTCCTTCACTCCAACCAGAAGAAGAGAATTCCATCATAATGAGACCAGCCCCCGATTTTAACGATCTATCGTCCATCAGGGCATTGCCATTTATTTTATAAACATCAGGAATCAGGTCTATCATTTTTTTGTAGACCACAGCCACATCCCCCGGCGATCTGATGATCACAAAAATCATCAAAACCATCCATATCGGAATAATTAATAAAGCCCACCTTCCCACGCTCAATTTCATCCTTTTTTCCTCGACTCTTCAAATAAAAAAGGTGTCAGACTACATTTCCAGCGGTGAAAATGTAGTCTGACACCTTTTTCTTTCGAGCGGCTGGTTTTCGGGCTTGGATTTATCCATGGGACACCTCCTTCAAGTATTATCTACTTCTTCGGGTGTCCGGAAAACCCGAGCTAACTCAGACTATATTTCCAGATTTGAAAAATGTAGTCTGACACCTTTTCTATATCTAGACTACATTTTCAGCGATGGAAAATGCAGTCTGACACCTTATATCAACTGCCTATTGAGTCGGAGTATTTAGCTTCATCGTTGGCGTTCTATACACACGTATCCTCTTTTAGCAGGCTACTCGAAGATAATAGACAGTGCCTCACAAATTCCGTATTTCAGCTTGTATTTTACAAGCACTTCCTCCACTAACTTCGATACTATCTTGGCGGCGAGAACACCATCAACACCATTCAGATAAATTGAAAAAACGCAACCTTGAGGACCACCTTTCCAAGAAACAAAAACGTCATCCTCAGGCGTACTCCAGAACTGAATATTAGTTATATTTCCATCGAATACCTCGGAGAGGAAATTCCCAAATGGAATATTTTCCTGGTCTCCAGAATCACTCCAAGTAGTAATCTTGAAGTTATAGGGATTTTCAACTTTTAGACCGCACTCCCCAAATAGCTCGACGACCACGGGAAACGCCTGCTCCAACACATCAGGAATGAGAATTTTTAAAACCGGCCAAGCCATCACTCATCTCCTTTAGAATTTCTTGACGTTATTTTCACCAAGAATTTTCGTAGCCAGATTAATCACTGACTGTGGGGTACCTTCGGCAAAGTAGGCTTCGGCGGAAACTCCGCGTTGCTCCGCTATTGCTTTGTAGATTCGAAGTTCTTGACCAAGCTTCCCTAGATTGCTGGCCTTTGCCGGACCACCTACCGCAACCAAGTTGCCGTTAGATGCCACAACGTCGATATCCGTCGAGCCAAGGCCGAGTATGGCAACTTTCTCGCCAGAGACCGATCCATTAACCATACTTGCTACTGCAGCCTCACGTTCCTGCCCGATCAGCCTCGCCGTCTCACCCGCCGGACCTTTGTAGCCTTCCCCCTCGTTGTATATCAACCCCGGCCCCTGCTCCTCCGGCAACGGCGTAGTAGTCGTAGTCCCACTCGCAGGCCCATTATTCTTCTGCCCCGGCACCGCAATCGACCCGACAGCCTCACCCGGCCAAACCGGAATCTCCGAACCAAACGTCTCCTGCTCAGAAGGCAGCGGCGGCAGCATTTCCACGCGCACCACTTCTCCAGGCTTACCCGGCAATGCCGTCTCTTGCCCCACTGCGCTGCCCACGAACTCCGCCACCCAGTGCCCGACGGCATCCGACGCAGCGGTAATTCCCACCAGCGCAGCCGTTCCGACATAAATGGCGCCGTCCTTCATTTGCACTGCAACGTAGACGGTCTTGTCCGACACATAGGTCACCGCCCGCTGGCAGCTCGGCGTCGTCGCGCACTTCGAAGCCGCCGCGCCGACAACGGGGATTGCCAGCTGCGCCCAGTTCTGAGACGTCTCCAGCGCCGCCGCCGTACCCGCTGTTGCCGCATCCGCTCCCGCAGCGCTCGCAATGCCGGCCACCAGACTTGTGACCAGATTTCGACGCGCTTCGACTTGCTCGGGGGTTAGGCCCTCGGGCGAACCCATCAGGCTGTTAAGGATGCTGCCCGCGCTCGCGCCCAACGCGCCCGAGGCGCAGGCTGCGCCTTGACCGGCAGCGCCCGCGCATCCCACGATGCCGTGCAACGCTGCGCGCGCCGCTTCCGCTTGCGGATCCGTGCCCAGGCTATCGGCAATCTGCTTCACCTGGGCCGCCGCCAGGCCCTGCAGGTAGTTCACCGCAGCCGACTGCACGAATGCGCTCGTCGATCCCGTCACGTTTGCGCCAGCCGCGCCCGTCAACGCCACCAAGACCAGGCCGTACTTGCCACCCGCACTCCAGTCCTGAGCGTGCTGCACCTCGTCCATGAGCGCGCTCATGCTTGCCGCGTCGCGGGCTTCGCCTGTCTTGATCGCGTTCGATAGCGCCGACTCTGCCGCCTGCCTTTCCTTCGCCCGATTCGTCAAAAACTGCCCCACCTGTCGCTGGGCTTCCGACGCAATCTCAAACCCCGCCTCGATCTTCTCCTTATCAAAAATCGGCTTCAGCGCATTCAAGGTATCCGAGGTATCCCGGTTCAACGCCGCGATCGTTTCCGCCGCCGTCATCCCGCTCAGATCCTGCTGCGCAGCCACGTCACGAATCACGACCGTGCCACCGCTGATGGCGCTTTGCGTGGTCGAGTTGCCGCTGCCCTTGGCGCCCACGACGATGGGCGTGCCCATGCCGAAGCCGCTGCTGCCGGTGGCGATGGACGTGGCATGGTCCTTGCTGGCGCCGCCTGCCACCTGGCCGTCCTTGGTGGTCCCCAACCCGGGATCCGCTCCCTTGGATCCGCCGAAGCCGAAGCCCCCGCCTATCGAGACCTGGCCGCCGCTGTACTTGGCGCTGTTCTTGATGCTCTCCGTGATCAGTGTGCCGGTGTCGAGCTTGTTCAGCCCGTCCGCCACGGCCTGGTCGCTGCTGGCGATGACGCTGCCGATCAATGTGGTGTTGTTCTTGACATCGATCTGGAAGCCGCCATCGCCCGCCCGCAAGCCCGTCTGCTCCATGACGGACTTGAAGTTGCTGTTCATCTTGCCGGTGCTGGCGTTGGCCGAGAAACTACTGGCCCCGGCGCAGAACGGCGGGATGCACAGGCTCAGCCCGAAGCCGGCGCTCTTGTTCTTGGAGTCGTACTTGCTGCTGTCCTGCAGGCTTTCCAGCAGCAGGTTGCCGCCCACGGACGCGATGATGCGATCAGCCTCCCCTGTCGCGCCCTTGAGCGTGGTGTCCCCACCTGACTGGATCGCCAACACGTTGCCTGCCGTGACATGGCTGTTGGTCCAGCTTTCGTCCTTGCCGTTGGCCGTACCCCGGCCAACCGAGGCGCCCAGTTCCAGCGTGAAGCCGTTGCGCTCGCCGCCGGTCGAGAAGCCGATGCCGATGCTGCCGCTGCTGCTCTTGCTTTCGGTCTTCTGTTCGAAGGCGTTGCGCGCGGCCTGCAGCACTACGTCGCCTTCGGCCTTGAGCACCACGTTGTTGCCCGCCGACACATTCGAGCCTGTGACTGTGATGTCCGAGTCCTTGCCCGCGCCTTGCGCAACGATGGTCAGGTCCTTGCCGGCAGTGACGGTCGAACCGTAGGCGTTGGACGAGCTGCGGTCGGTGGTGCTGGTGCTCTTGCTAGTGCCCAGGCTAAGCTTGATGCTGACACCGCCTACCTGGTCGATCTTGTTGCTTGAACCAGGCTCGGCCAACTCCGCCGCTTGGGCGGCCAGGGCGGACTTGCGGACGGCGTCGTAGGCGTTGACGCCCGCGATGCCGGTGGTTACCCCGGCGAGACCCTTCATGACGGTGTTGTCCGTCTTGCCTGCCGCGTCGGCCATGCGCGCGCCGGTCTGCACGGCACTGACCAAGGGGTTGCTGGCAGTGAGCGTCAACCCAGTCTGCTTGATCTCATGGAACTCCTTCTCGCGCGCGGTATCGAGCGCCGCGGCGATGTTCACCTCCTTGCCGATCAGCGTCATGTCGCCCTGGCGCGCCAGGAGGTTGCTGCCCGTGATGTTCAGCGCTTCACCGGCCTTGATCAGCACATCGCCTTCGACGCTGCCCACCGTGCTGGCGGTGTTGAAGACTTTCTTGCCGTCGATCCAGTCGGTCTGCTTGCTGCTGCCGTAGCTGATGCCGCCCATCGCGCCGAAGCCGGACTTCTTGACCATCTTGTAGTTGTAGCTGTCCTCGGCGTTCTGGCCAGGCAGGATGTTCACGTCGCGCTCGGCGGACATGACCAGGTCCTTCTGCGCGGCGACATTCGACCCCACCACATTCAAATCCCGCCCCGCCATCAACACCGCCGTATCGCCGGTAAAGGTCGACCCCTTGGCCTGTTCCCAGTCGCTGGAGGTGATGGTGTGCGTGGTCTTGGACGACAGGAAGCTCTTGGTCTTGTAGCGGACCTCGTCGTAGGCCGAGCCGGTTTCCACCCCTGCGACCAGATTGATGTCACGTCCCGCGCCCACCGCCAGCTGCTTGCCTGCGGTGACTTCGGCCGCGCGCGCATTGACGTCCTGCCCCGCGACCAGCGTGAGGTTTCCGCCCGCCGCGATGCTCGAACCGACTTCGGAGCTGGTGCTCAGGTCGTGGCGGTTGTTCTTCTTCAGAACCAGCGATTCGCCATGGCTCTCGGTAAGCGTCTCCAGCGCGATGTCGCGCCCGGCCTGCAGGCGCGCGTCGTCCTTGACCGAGACTTGCGCAGCGGTCAACGTGATATCGCGGCCGGCCTGCATGTTGAGGTTGCCGGCATCGACGCGGGCCACGCCGCTGACGTGCGTGCCCCAGGTGCTGCCGAAGTTCTCGGATGCCGCGGTGGACGTCAGGGCGATGTCGTTCCCCGCCTTCAGGGCGACGTTGTCGCCCTTGATCAGCGATACCAGGTTGGTCAGGTCCTCGCGCGCGGCGAGGTCGACGGTGGAACCCTGGATCAGCCCGCCGCCCTGGTTGACGATGTTGCCGGCGGTCATGACGGTGGCTTCGCGTGCGCCGATGGTGCCGCTGTTGACGATGTCGCCTTCGGCCTCCAGCTTGACGTTGCGGCCGGCCATGAGGGTGCCGTCGCCCTTCAGGTCGCCTTCGCGCACCAGCAGGTAGACCTGCGGGACCAGCACGGTCTCGGTGGTGCCGTCGGGCAGCGTGACGGTCTGTTCGACCAGCCAGACCAGGTCGGTGGTGAGCTGGCGCTGTTGCGCCTCGGTCAGCGCGACGCCGAGCTGGATGCCGTTGTCGCGAGCGAATTGCGCGCCGGCTGCGAGCAGGGCCTTGTACTGGCCGTCGTTGTCGCTGTACTTGTCGAGGAAGCGCTGGCCGGTGGTGGCAAGGATCTGGTCGGACACGAGCTTCTGTTCATAGAAGCCGTCTCCCAGGCGCTTGGGTTGGCCCGAAGGCGTCAGGAACTTGGCGCCTGCGGGCACCAGGGAATCCCAGCTGCCCAGGCGCGCGCCGGACAGGTTCTGGCCGTCGACCGCGGCGGTGGCGCCGCTGGCGGAGAGCGAACCGCCCGCGCCGAACGCGGCGCCGGCGGGGCCGGATACGCCTTGCGCGTCCAGGCGCTGGCCGTCCAGGCCGCCGCTGGAGCCGACCGTGGCGCCGGCCTGGCCCGCGTTCGAGACCGAACCCGCACCGACGCCCGCATTGACCGTGCCGGCCGCGCCGGGCTGGTCGTTGCGTTGGCCTGCCAGGCCGCCGCCCGAGCCGGCGCCGTTGCCGATGGTGGTGCCGGGCAGCGCGCCCGGCTGGCTCAGCAGGTCCAGCAGGTAGTCGCTGGAGACGGTTGGACGCTGGCCGACGAAACGCGGATCGGTGGCGACGACGTAAGGCGCATCCGGCCTGCCGTTGACGGTGTAGAGCTGGCTGTCCGGAATACCGGCAGGATTGGAGACGGTGCGCACCACCGTGCCGCCGGGCAGGCCGACGCTGGCGACCAGCACCGGTCCGGGCGTGGCGCCGCCATTGCTGGCGCCGGGCTTGGAGCCGTTGAGTTGGACGGCGACATTGCCGCCGGACGTGCCGACCGGCAGTTCGATGGGCTGGCCGGCCAGGGTTGCGTTGTAAGCGCTGGAATATTCCTTGCGATCACGCGAACGCGCCTGGGTGACGGTCATGGTCCCTGTGCGCGTGATGGTGCGCTCGCCGCCCGCGCCGATGTTGTTGATGGCGGGACCGTTTACCGAGAGCGTGCCGCCTGCGGCGATCTGGCTCTTGTCGTTGGTGACGGCGCCGGTGAGCGTCATGGCCCCGCCCGACAGGATCTTGCCTGGATCGGAGGACAGGGTGCGGGTTTCGGTGACCGTCTCTTGCACCCGGTAGTAGGTGAAGGTGCCCACCAGGCGGTTATTGAAGTCGGCGTTGAACTCGCGGATGCGCGCTTCCAACTCCATGTGCGGCGCCTTGTACGCGGCGTAGGCGTCTTCGTAGGCCTTGCGGCGCGCGTTCTCGGCAGCGCAGCCATCGATGATCGCGCAGTTGTCGTAGAGCGGCGGCACCCAGACCGGCATCGGGCCGGACGGTGGCGTGACACCGAAGACAGCCCAGATACGCTCTCCGGAACCGTAGAGGAACTTCTCCGGCGTGTCCCAGCAAAGATCGGCCGCGTCGCCGCCGCTGCAGCCGACGTCACGCGGGGTATAGGTCGGCGTGATAGGCGACGTCTCGCCACCCCTGCCCTTCTTGCTAGGCGCGTAATCAAACGGCGGCCCATACCGCGACGCCGGATACTTGGTGGACGGCAGCAGGAACATGCGTTCGGGATCGTCGTCCAGCCAGGCCGGATCCTTGCTGCACATCGGCGTCACTTCGTCGCACAGCCAATTGGTCTCGGCGTCGTACATGTCGGTGGTGCCGGCCGGGGTGAAGTACACCTTGGACGTGCTGGACACCTGCACCGTTTCGCTGGTGTAGCGGTCGTTCTGATTGCGGATGGACGCGGCCGAGATGTCGGCATTGCCTGCCGCTTCAATGGTGGCGGAGGCGTTCAGCAGCGAACCGGCCTGGCCGATGGCGCGGCCGGCGGCATCCAGCGCGCCGCCGATGCGCAGGTCGGCGCCCGAGTAGATCAACGCGTGGTCGCGGTTGATGAGCGATCCCACGCCCAGGTCCATGTTCGCGCGCGATGCGATGACGGCGCCGCCGCCCGCGCCCGCGCCGTTGACCAGGGCGCCTGCCTGGATCGACACGGCATCGCCGTAAATGCGGCCGGTGTTGTCGACGCGGCCCGCGGTGATGCGGGTGGAACCTCCGTCGATGAGGCCGGCGTTGGTCAGGCCCTGCGTCACCGTGATGCGGTTCTGGCCGCCGGCCAGCAATTGGCCGGAGGCCTGGTTGTTCAGCGAGTCCGCCGAGATGCTCAGGTCGCGGCCGGCGCTGATCTTGGCGCGGTTGTCCATCGCGCCGCCGACCGACAGGTTGAGGTCGCGGCCGCTGGAGATGTCGCCCTCCTGGTTCAGCGGGCCCGCATACGTGAACGACAGGTCGCCCGCGGATTGCAGCACGCCCAGCCCTTGCAGCGCCTGCGCGATGACGGTCAGGCTCTTGCCCGCCTGCAGCGTGCCTTGGGTGTTCTTGAGCATGTCCGCGACAATGCGCGCGTTGCCTTGGGAAGCGACTGTGCCGCCCGTGTTGTCCAGTTCCTTGGTGGTAAGGGTCAGGTCCTCGATCGCCTCGATGGAGCCGCCCTGGTTGTTGACGCGGTCGGCCATGATGGAGACGACCTTGCCCAGCACGCCCTTGGGCGGTGTGCCGGCCGCGGTCAGCGTGCCGCTGTTGTCCAGGCTGGCGGCGTTCAACGTCAGCACGTTGTCGGCCTGGATCAGGCCGCCGCGGTTGTCCACCGCGCCCGTGGCCGTGACGGTCAGGTCGCGAGCTGCCAGCGTGCCGTCGCGGTTGACGATGCTTGCGGCTTCGATGCGCGCATCGCCGGCGGCGGCGACCACCCCGCCGGTGTTGTTCAACGCGCCGCTCAGCTTGATCGCGGCATCGCCCGTGGACGTCAGTTTGCCGCCCTGGTTGTGAAGATTGGCGGCGGCGATATCCAGGGCGCCGCCCTGCACGACCGCGTTGCGGCTGTCGATATCACCCGGCGTGGCCAGCGCGACCTTGCCGATGGCGGACAGCTTGCCGCCCGCCAGGTTCAAACTGCCTGCCGACAGGCTCAGATCGCGGCCGGCGAGGCTGGTGCCGCCATGAACGATGGAACCCCCGGTCAATCTGATGCTGCCCGGCTGGCTGAGCGCGCCGTCGGCGCCCACGCCCGCCACGAAGCGGCCAGCATTGGAAAGTTGGCCCAAGGCGGTGGCGATGAGATCGCCGCCAGCCAGCACCGAGCCGGTGTTGTCCAGCGTGGATCCCGCCCACAGCTTGGCATTCGTACCCGCGGACGCGATGCCCGCGTTGAGCAGCGCGCCGCCCGCGCTCAGGTCCAGCGCCGCGCCGGACTGCAAGCGGCCGTCCGCCGTGACGGTGAGTTTGCCGCCGGCGCTAGCGGCCAGGTCGCCTGCCTGCGTGGCGGCGATGCCGCCCAGCGTCGCGTCCGTGCCGGCCCGCAAGGTCATGCCTTGTTCCGCGGCGGCCGAGCCGAGCGCGGTAAGCGCGCCCCCCGCCTGCGCGGTCAGCGCGCCCCCTGCCTGCAGGCGCGACGCCGCGCCCAGCGCGATATCGCCGCGCTGCGCGGTAAGCGCCAAGTTGCCTTGCAAGGCGGCCACCGTGCCGTCGACCGTGATCTTGTCGCCCGCCGTCAAGGTTTGCGAGCCGCCGGCCAGCATGCGCCCCGCCGCCTGCAGCACGCCTTGCGCGGTGGCGGTCAACGTGCGGCCGGCCTGCGCCAGCCCGGCCGCGCCGACGGTCACGTCGCGGCCCGTCAGCGTCAGATCGGCATCGGTGGCGGCAGTGCCGTCCACTCGCGCGTCGCGCGCGGCGGCCAGCAGCATGTCGCCCACCGAACTCAGCGCGCCCGTTGCGTACAGGTCGCGATCCGCGCGGGCAGTCAGCGTGCCTGCGGCTTGCAGTTGGCCGTTCTGTTTGACGATGAGATCGCGTCCCGCCGTGATCGAGGCATTGCCCGCCGCGCGTTCGCCCAGGGCGGCAGCAAGGCCGCCCAACAGGACGTCTCCACTTGCGGCGAGCGTCAGGCCGCCGCCCGCGGCAATGACGCCGTCTGATCCCAGGTTGCCGCCTGCGCGTGCGCTCAGCCCGTCGAAGGCCTGCATCCTGCCGCCTGCGCCGACGAGCAGGTTTCCGCCCGCGTCGGCCGTCAGGCCGCCTTCCAGCGCCGTGGCGATGCCGTCGATGCGGATGTCGCGCTGCGCGCCCAGGACGATGGGCGAACCGGCGGTCACCGTGCCCGTGATGAACAGGTCGCGGCCCGCCTGCGCCTGCAAGCTGCCGCCCGCGGCGCCGGCGCCCGTGGCGGTGCCCGCCGTGCCAGCAATGCGCAAGTCCTGGCCCGCGCCCAGCAGCAACTTACTGCTGCCCTGGGCCAGGCCGGCCTGGCCGATGCTCAGGTCCCCGGCCGCGTCTGCGCGCAGCGTGCCGTTGGCGACGGTCTTGCCGTTCAGTTCGGCGTCCGTGCCCGCCTTCAGCGTAATGTCCTGCTCGCCCGAAATCGTGCCGTTGGCCAGCAGCTTGCCGCCCGTCTGCGCTTGCAGCAGTCCGCCCGCTTGCAGCGCGCTGGCGCCGCCCAGTGTCATGGCGCCGCCGCTCTCCACCGTGAGCGCGCCCGCGTCGGCCAGGACCGTGCCGTCTATCGCCAGATCCTTGTCGATCCGCAGCGTCGCGGCTTGCCCGGCCACCAGCGTGCCCGCCAAGGTGGCGCTGTCGGCCAGCACATCGACCGAGCCATCGGCCTGCAGGCGCGCGTTCGCACCGGTGGCCAAAGCGCCGCCCGCCTGTAGGGTCAGGTTGCCGGCGGCCAGGTTCTGGCCGTCGAGGCTGATGTTGGCGACCGCGTCCAGGATCAGATCGGCCAGCGAGGAAATCGTGCCCGCCGCCGTCAGCGAACCGCCCGCGCTCGCCTGCAGCGCGCCGCCAGACAGCGCGCGGCTGCCGGCCGCCAGAGCCAGGTCTTCACCCGCTTTCAGGTCCAGGGCGCCGTTGGCGGATGCCGCCGTGCCAGACATATCCAGGCGACCTCCGGCATCCAGGCTTGCGCCCTTGTCGCCGCGCACGACGCCGGCCATCTCCAGGTTGCCCGCAGCCGCAATGCGCGCCTGATCCGCGGCGTCCAGTTGCGCCGCCGCGCCGATGCGCAGATTGCCCCCGGCGCCAAGATCCAGCGCGCCGTCGGCGCCCAGCTTGCCGTCCACGCGCGCATCGCGCACCGCCTGGAGTTCCGCGCCGGCGGTGGACACCAGAACGCCGCCCAGCGCCAGGTCGCGCCCGGCGTCAGCCTGCACGCCCTTGCCTTGCAGCTGGCTGCCCGCGCCCAGCAGCAGGTCATTGCCGCTCTTGAGCTGCAGCGCTCCGCCATAGGCGAGTGCATTGCCGTCCACGCGCAGGTCGCGCGATGCGTCCAGCGACATGCCGCCTTCGGCCAGCGCCGTGCCGGCGAGGTGCAGATCCTGCCCGGCCGCAAGCGTCATCGAGGCGTCGGATTGCAGGTGCGAGCCGCCTGCCGCCGTCAGCGTCTGGCCTGCCTTCAGGTCCAGGCCGCGCGCCGCGTAGACCTGCCCCGCCACGGCCGCGTTGCGCGCGGCCTGTAGCGTCAGGGCGTCCAGCGAACTGAGCGCGCCCGCCACGCGGAGATCGCCCAGCGTCGTGACGTTGACCGCGCCCTTGGCCGCGACCCGCGCCAGTTCGCCCATCGACAGGTCGCCGCCGGCGTTCAAGCTCAGGCCGCCGGCGCTGGCGGCAAGCGTGCCGTCCACGGACAGCTTGCCCGCGGCGTCGATGTTCATGTCGCCGTTGCCGCGCCAGGCGCCGGCCAGCGTCATGTCCTGGCCGGCCTGGGCGCGCGACGCGCCTTCGACGTCCCATTGCGCCGTCTTGCCCATGACAAGGTCACGCGCGGCAATCAGCGAGGTGTTGCCGGTGGCAGCGGCCTTGCTGTCAATGCGCGCGTCGCGTCCCGCGCTCAGGAGAATGTCGCCACGCGCGGCCATGGCGCCGCCCGCCAGCAGATCGCCCATGGCGCGCGCCTCCACGCCCACGCCCTGCGTGCGGCTGGCGTCGCCCAAGCGCAGGTCCTTGCCCGCGTTCATGGCCAATTGGCCGCCGTAGGCCAGCGCCGCGCCATCCACCTGCAGGTCGCGCCCGGCATCCAGCGTCACGCCCTTGTTGGCTTCCGCCTCGCCGGCCAGGACCAGGTCCTGCCCCGCGCGCAGGGCCACTGCGTCTTCGGATTGCAGACGCGCATCCGCGCCGGCCTGCAAATGTCCTATCGCCTCCAGCAGCAGCGGGCCGCCGGCCAGCAGCTTGCCTGTGACCGTTGCATCGGTTCCCGCTTGCGCCGTCAAGCCGGCTAGCGAGGACACTGTGCCCGCCACGTTCAGCGCGCCCTTCGCGACCATGGACAAGGGGCCGCCGGATTGGGCGTTGCCGCCCACCGTCATGTCGCCGACCGAGGCCAGAGTCAATGGGCCCGAAGCCGCGCCGGCCGTGCCGCTGAGGTCCAGCGTGCCTCCCGCCCGCAGTTCCGTGCCTTGGTTGCTGAGCAGGCTGCCCGACAGCGCCACGTCGCCGCCGGCTTGCAGGCTGGCCGCGCCCGTCGCTTGCAGTTCGCCCGTGACCTTCGCCGATTCCTGCGCGCGCAGCGTCAGGTCGCCGTCGGCGCCGAGCTTGGCGCCGAACACCGCGTCGCGGCCCGCCGTGAGGCCGGCTGATCCCGCCGCCACCATTTCACCGGCGGTGATGAGGTCGCGCCCGGCTTGGGCCGTGACGCCCTTGCCCTGCGTCTTGCTGGCCGCGCCCAGCAGCAGATCGCTGCCGGCGTTCATGGACAAGCCGCCGCCGTAGGCCAGCGCGCTGCCGTCCACGCGCAGCTCGCGTGTGGCGTCGATCGCGATGCCGCCATCGCTCAGGGCAGCGCCCGCGAGGCTGACGTCCTGGCCCGCGCTCAACGTCATGTTCTTGGACGATTGCAGCTGCGCCGTCTGTCCCGTGCGCAGGTCCTTGCCTGCCCGCAACGACAAGGCGTCGCCGGACAGCAGCTTGCCGTCCACCATTGCGCCGCCCACCGATACGAAGGTCAACGCGCCCTGGCCGGCCAGTTCGCCATCCACGCGCAACGCGCCGCCGCTTGCGCCGCTGAGCGCCCCGCCCGCGTATGCCTTGCCCTGCGCGCCCACGGACAGGTCGCCGCCTGCGAGCAAATCGATGGCGCCCGCGACAGACGAAGTTTCTCCGTCCAGCCGCAGCTTGCCGGCGGCGTCGATGCGTATGCCCTGATTGGTGCGCACAGCGCCGGCCAGCGTGGCGTCCTGCCCCGCCTGGATCTGCGCGGAACGTTCCGCTTCCAGCTGCGCGCCCTGCGCAATGGCCAGATTGCGTCCGCCCTTCAGCGTCACGTCGTTGGTGGCGACCGTCTTGCCGCCGAGCTGCGCATCGCGCCCCGCGGTCAACGCGATATCGCCGCGCGCGGCCATCGCGCCGTCCGCCTGCAGGTCACCCCCCGCGCGCGCCGACACGCCCTCGCCCTGCGTGCGGCTGGCATTGGTCATACGCAGATCCTGGCCCGCATCCATCGACAAGACGCCGCCATAAGCCAGCGCCGCGCCGTCCACGCGCAGGTCGCGGCCCGCGCCCAGCGTCAGGCCGGCATTGGTTTCCGCCACGCCGGCCAGAAGCATGCTCTGGCCGGCGCGCAGCTGCATGGCGCCGTCCGATTGCAGACGCGAGTCCGCGCCCGCCGCCACCTGGCCTATCGCTTCCAGCAACAGCGGACCGCCGGCCAGCAGTTTGCCGTCGACCGCGGCATCGCGCGCGGCCTGGGCCGTCAATCCGGCCAGCGAGGAGACCGTACCCGCCACGTTCAGCGCGCCCTGCGTGCTCAACCTGACCGGGCCGCCTGCCTGCGCGCTGCCGCTGACCGACAGGTCGCCGCCGGAAGCCAGCGTCAGTTCACCCGCTGCCGCGCCCACCGCGCCGCTGATGGCGAGCGGACCCGCCGCGCGCATGTCCACGCCCTGATTCCCGCTCAGGCTACCCGCAAGCGAAATGCCTGCTCCGGACTGCAGCCGCGCGCGGCCCAGCGTTTCCACCTGTCCGGTGACAGCCGTGGCGCCTTGCGCGCTCAGGGCCAGATCGCCGCGCGCCAGCACGCGGGCGTCCACCGCAGCCTCGCGTCCGGCCTTCAGTTCAGCGGCCGTCTCCGACACCAGTTCGCCATCGGCCCGCAGATCGCGCGCCGCATCGATTCCAACACGCTTGCCCTGCGCCTTGCTGGCCGCGCCCATGCGCAGATCGCCGCCGCTCTTCAGGTCCAGCGCGCCGCCATAAGCCAGCGCGCTGCCGTCCAGGCGCAGGTCGCGCGTGGATTCGACCAACATCGCGCCATCGGTCAAGGCCGCGCCGGCCAGCGTAACGCCTGAACCCGCGCGTAACGCCATGCCGCCTGCCGACTGCAACTGTGCGCCGGCCTCCGACACCGCGTCCGCGCCCGCCTGCGCCTGCAACACGCCGGACGCATACACCTGGCGCGACAACAGCATGTCGCGTCCCGCCTGCAACGTGACGCCTTCCTTCGCGGAAACCACGCCGCCCGCCGTGGAAACGCCGCCACTCGGTTCGCCCGGCGCGGCCGGGTCGGGAGTCTTGCCGGGTTCGCCGCCGGTAGCCGATCCAGATCCAGTCCCCGACCCGGAGCCGGAGCCCGAACCATTGCCGGTTCCCGCACCGGCGCCGGTCCCGCCACCCGTGCTCCCGCCTTGCCCAGGCTGCGGTGCGACCGTCCGGCCCGCCACCTTCAGGTTGCGTCCGGCTTGCGCACGCACGTCCTGATCCGAAGTCAGCAGGTCTCCCGACAAGGAGATATCCTTGCCCGCCGCCACGCGCAGGGCGCCTTGCGTGCGCAGGCTGCCCTGCGCGCCGACAGCCACGTCGCCGCCAGCATCGAGCGTCAAGGCGCCACCGGCGCCGGCCGCGCCCTGCACGGAAACGTCGCGCGCAGCCACAAGCGCCGCACTGCCGCCGGCCTGTGCCGCGCCTTGGACGGCCAGATCGCGGCCGCTGTCCACACGCAGATTGCCCGCTGCCTGCGCGGTGCCGCGCGGCGCAATGCGGACGTCGCCCGCGGCCGTAACCTGCAGGTCGCCGGTCAGCGCCACCAGGTTGCCGCCGATGTTCACGCCCACGCCGGCCTCGGTGCCGATCAGGCGCACGCTGTTGGCATACATGCCGCCCAGCGCCGCGGTATCCAGCGCCACCTCGGGCGCCGCGCCTTCGCCCGCCTGGGCGGACACGGCTCCCGTGGCGTAGTCGACGCGCGCCGCGCCTGCGGTCACGTTGAGCTTGTCGGCCCATACGTCCGCGTTGATCTCCAGCGTGCGCGCCAGCAGGTCCACCTGGCTGAGGTTGGAGCCGTTCAAGCCGGCGCCTTCGACGCGGATCTTGCCCGAGGCAATATCGAAGCCGATGCTGCCGTCCGGTCCGACCTGGGGCTTGCCCGTGGTCAAGGTGGCGCGGTCCGCGTTCAAAAAACCGCAGCCGTTGCAGGTGATGCCCGCCGGGTTGGCGACGATCACGTTGGCGCGGTTGCCGGCCACCTCCATCGTGCCCAGCAGTTGCGACGGGTTGGGCGCGGTGACCTGGTTGAGAATGGTGCTGGCGCGCTGATTGCCCAGCATGGGGTTGCCGCCGACCTGCCCCGCCAGTTGGGTCTGGCTGGCGCCGCCGCTGTTGTTGAGCACCGCGCCGGACGGGCCGACGTTGAATTGCGTGTAGCGGTTGTTGGACACGCCGCCCGCCGACGGCGGCGCGATGTTGATGACCGGCACGCCGTTGCTGACGCCGACGGAGGGCTTCGCTCCCGCCACGCTCTTGTCCACCGAGATCGGCAAGGTCTGCGCCAATACTGGCGACCAAACCTGGGTGAAGACGACGGACCAGACTATGAGGGAGCGAAGCTTGGACATCATGCGTATCCGGTGGGACTAAGGGTGGACTGCGGTTTCGCGGCGCAAGGCCGCCGGATCAGAACTCGAACATCAGCACCGCCGCGAACACGGTCGAGGCGGTTTTCAGGGACTCGGGCTTTTTCAGCGGCCAGCCGGCAGACAGGTCATAGCTGGCGTTGACATAGGGCATGGCGAGCCGTCCGCGCAGCCCGGCCACGGCGCCGACCAATGTGCGGCCGGACAGCGACGCCGCCGACGGGCCGCCCACCCGGCCCACGTCCAGGCCCGTGTACAACTGGTGGCCAGGCACGCGCAGCAGCTTGTCCAGGCCCAGCGACAAGTCGTTGCGCAAGGTCCAGCCGTCCTCGGCGGCCAGCGTCATCTGGCCGTCGAAACCCCGCACCGCATAGCGGTTGCCGATGGTGAAGTAGTCGGACGGCACGATGGGGGTCTTGGCGTGCTGGATCTGCCAATTCAGCTGGTAAGCCCAAGGCTGCTCCGCCAATTCGAACGGCAGATACAGGCCCGCATTGGCCGACACTATGGTGCTGCGCCCGTTCCAATCCGGATCGCCATAGACGTAGCCCGGCCGGTCGGACAGCCCGGTCAGCGTGCCGCGCACGCCCCCGCCGACGTCCAGCGCGGCGCGGCCCAGATAGTGGCGATGCCCCAGGTTGAACTCGTAGCCGGTGACGTCGCGCCGCTGCACCTCGATGTCCACGTCGTTGAGCGTGCTGGTGGTGCGCTTGCGCAGCAGGGTCAGCGATGCCGTGCCCTTGTAGGTGGCGCTGCGATACGGCACCACCGAGACGCCTGCCTGCACCTGCTTGGTGGTGCCGCCGTAGATGATGGGTTCATCGAAGCCGGCCACGGTCTGGCGGTAGGTGGATTTGCTGGCGCCGGCGAAGAAGGTCCAGTAGCCGAAAGGAATGCTGTAGTTCAGGGAGGCGGCGCGCGTGTTCGACTCGGCGTCGCGCCAGCGCGCATTGCTGTTCCACGACACCGACAGCTGGTCGTACAGGAACAGGGGCGAGTCCAGGGTCAGGCCGGCGTTGACCTGGTACTTGCCGATGGCGTCCATGCCGGCGTTGTCGCCGCCGATGTACCCATGCCAGCGCTTGCCGGTGCCGGGACGGATGAGGATGTCGGAATCGCCCAGCTCCGGCCCGGGCGCGACGTCGATGGACGCGTCGGCCTGGCTGCCCAGCCTGCGGATGTTTTCCAGCGCCTGGTCCAGGTCGCGCTGGTTCACCTCACCGCCCGGCCCCGTGGGCAAGGCCGTGCGCCACCAGCCGATGGCGCCCTCGCCCTTGACGGCGGATATGCGGCCCGGCAGGTAGCGCAGCGTCAGCGTGCCCGCGGCCAGGGATTGTTCCGGCACGACCACTCGCGCGGTGACGAGTCCGCGATCGATCAGCAGGCCGATCAGATGTTCCTGCAAGGCCCGCAACCCCAGGCCGCCCACGCAATGGCCAACGACGGCGTCGGCTGCCCGCGCCAGCGATTCGGCAGGCTGCGCTCCGTCCCAAACCACTTCCTTCAGGGCAAAGCAAGGCGTTTCGACCGGCAGGACCAGGCCGCCGGCTACCGGCGCGGCGGGCGACAGCACGTCCGGCCGTTCGGCCGCTCGGGCGCGCTGCGCCCCAAGTTCCTGCTCTTGGCGACGTTCGATTTCGGTGGCGCGCACTGCTGCCTCGGGCAGAGATTGCGCGCCGGATCCAGCCGGGAAAAAGCCAGCCGCCAACATGCCCGCGGCCATGCGCAGGCGCCAATAGTGATTCATGCCGGTATGGCGCCTGCGGACGTGCGCGGCGCTCCTTGTTATCGCTTTGTGAAACCAAATGTTTTCCGAGTTTGCCTTAAAGCACAATTAATAACAATAAATATCTGAATGTATAAGCTCATAAATTAACGGAATTGGTGGAACTTAGAGCATAAAGAAGCGCAAATTGATGCGTGAATGCCATAGTTCCGCAGCCCGGAACTATCACGATCGCAGCAGGAGCGGTTTGATGTGAAACAAATCGCAAGCAGCTCGAAGCCCGCGAGCCGGCAGTGTTTTTTACGCGGACACGCGTCGCGGGCAAATAGGAGAAGTCCGAAATCTGGCGGCAAAACCTAGGACCGGCCGCTTGCACACGGGTTATCCCCGATACGGACATATCAACAAATCGTCAATAATTCGCCAACGTTTTATCGCCGATCCGTCCCCTTCCCCCTGCCAGCCCATGCCTGTATCCGTCCGGGACGCCATTGTTTCCTCCTCCCATCTGGCCTCTTCAGCCCCCGAGCTTTCCGAAGTCGAATTCGGCCTGATCATCGCCTCGCACGCGTTCAACCGCTGGATGGTGCGCTGCATGGCCTGCGCCGGACTGCCCGAGCTGACCTCGCTGGACATCCTGGTGCTCAACCACGTGTTCCACCGCGGCCGGGGCAAGAAATTGGCGGACATCTGCTTCACGCTCAACGTCGAAGACACCCACCTGGTGAATTACTCGTTGAAGAAGCTGGAGCGCCTGGGCGTGGTTCAAAGCGCCAAGACGGGCAAGGAAGTGATCTACACGGCGACCGACGCTGGCGCGGCCGCCATCCAGCGCTACGCTGAAGTGCGCGAGCAATGCCTCGTCAAACCCTTCATCGACTCCCCCACGGCGGACGACGCCAGCCATCAGCTGGCCAACACCCTGCGCGCCCTCTCGGGCCTGTACGACCAGGCCGCCCGCGCCGCCACCTCCCTGTGAGAATCCACGTTGTCTAGCACCACCGCATCTTCTTCCGCTCCGCTGCTGTCCGTGCGCGGCGTGTCGGTCGACTTCAATACCGAAAATGGCGTGTTCCGCGCCGTCGACAACCTGGATTTCGAGGTGCGCCCCGGCAGGACGCTGGCCATCGTCGGCGAGTCGGGCTCGGGCAAGTCGGTCACGTCCATGGCCATCATGCGCCTGACCGACTACACCAGCGGCCGCATCGCCACGGGACAGATCCTGTTCCGCGACGACTCCGACCGCGAGATCGACCTGACCGCGGCTTCCGATGAGGACATGCGCGCCATCCGCGGCAACGACATCGCGATGATCTTCCAGGAACCGATGACCTCGCTGAACCCGGTGTTCACCGTCGGCGACCAGATCGTCGAGGCCATCATGCTGCACCAGCAGCTGTCGCGCTCGGCCGCGCGCCTGGCGGCGCGCAAACTGCTGGAGAAGGTGCGCCTGCCGGACGCCGAACAGATGCTGGACCGCTACCCGCACCAGCTGTCGGGCGGCATGCGCCAGCGCGTGATGATCGCGATGGCGCTGTCGTGCCAGCCGCGCCTGCTGATCGCCGACGAGCCGACCACCGCGCTGGACGTCACCATCCAGGCGCAGATCCTGAACACCATCCGCGAACTGCAGCGCGACCTGGGCACCGCCGTGATCTTCATCACGCACGACATGGGCGTGGTCGCGGAAATGGCCGACGACGTGGTCGTGATGCTGCGCGGCAAGAAGGTCGAGCAAGGCACCGTGGACGAGATCTTCAACGCGCCCAAGCATCCCTATACCCGCGCGCTGCTGGCGGCGGTGCCGCGCCTGGGCAGCCTGACCGGCCGCGACCTGCCGCTGCGCACGCCGCAGACCGTGCTGGAAGGCGACACGCTGCGCGAAGTGGGCGAGACGCGCGAGCAGGACACCGCGCGCTACGACGAGCCCGTGCTGCGCGTGGAAAAACTGACCACCCGCTTCGACGTGGGCCACAACTTCTTCGGCCGGGTCACGCACCGCGTGCACGCCGTCGAGGAAGTGAGCTTCGACGTCTATCCCGGCGAAACGCTGGCGCTGGTGGGCGAGTCCGGCAGCGGCAAGTCCACCATCGGCAAAACCTTGCAGCAGCTGGTGGCGCCGACCTCGGGTGCCGTACGCTACAACGGCCAGGACATTTTCTCGATGGACAGCGCCGGCCGCCAGCGCCTGCGCCAGGAGATCCAGTACATCTTCCAGGATCCCTACGCCTCGCTGGATCCGCGCAAGACGGTGGCGTTCAGCATCGCCGAACCGATCCGCACGCACGGCCTGTTGACCAGCGAAGACGCCATCGCCCGCCGCATCGGCGAACTGCTGGAGCAGGTCGGCCTGAAGCCCGAACACGCCAAGCGCTACCCGCATGAATTCTCGGGCGGGCAGCGCCAGCGCGTTTGCATTGCGCGCGCACTGGCCAGCAATCCCAAACTGATCATCGCGGACGAATCCGTGTCGGCGCTGGACGTGTCGATCCAGGCGCAGATCCTGAACCTGCTGATGGATCTGCAGAAGGACCGCGGCCTGTCCTATCTGTTCATCACGCACGACATGGCGGTGGTGGAGAAAGTCAGCCACCGCGTCGCGGTCCTGTACCTGGGCCAGATCGTCGAACTCGGCACCCGCCGCCAGATTTTCGAATCGCCGCAACACGCGTACACGAAGAAGCTGCTGGCCGCCGTGCCGGTGGCCGAACCCGGCCGCCACATCGACACCTCGCTGATCGAAGGCGAGATCCCCAGCCCGGTGCGGCGCGTCGGCGACGAGCCCGCCATCATTCCCCTGGTTGAATTCGCGCCCGGCCACCAGGTGGCCCGCGCGGCTTGAGCCGCAACCCCTTTTTCACGTCGGCCCGCCCGGCTTCCCGTTCCTGGAGTTGAACATGCTCTCCCTACGCAAAACCTACACCGCCACCGCCCTGGCCCTGGCGCTGGGCGGCGCGCTGCCCGCCGTCTTCGTGACCGCTCACGCCGCCGGCACGCTCAATGTCGCCATCAACCAGGACCCGGGCAGCTGGGACCCGATCGACACCTTCGTGACCTTCTGGGGTTCGGTGGGCAGCAACCTGTATGACGGCCTGACCATGCGCGGCGCCGACCTGAAGCTGCAGCCGGGCCTGGCCACCAGCTGGGAATACCTGGACGACAACAAGCGCCTGCGCTTCAAGCTGCGCGAAGGCGTCAAGTTCCACAACGGCGAACCCTTCAACGCCGAAGCCGTGAAGTTCACCTTCGAGCGCCTCCTGGGCGCGGAAGGCGCCAAGGGCCCGCAGAAGTCCAACTACGACTCGATCGGCGAGATCAAGGTGGTGGACGAATACACCGTGGACTTCATCCTGAAGCAGCCCGATCCCGTCCTGCTGACCAAGCTGGCCGGCTATGGCGCCATGATCGTGCCGCCCAAATACATCAAGGAAAAGGGCGAAGACAACTTCAACACCAACCCGGTCGGCACCGGCCCGTTCAAGTTCGAAAGCTACCAGCCCAAGGTCAACGTGACGCTGGCGCGCAACGACGACTACTGGGGCGGCAAGCCCAAGCTGGACAAGGTGGTCTACCGCTTCATCGGTGAGCCGGGCACGCAAGTCGCCGAACTGCAGGCCGGCCGCATCGACGTCGCCACCCTGATTCCGCTGGGCCTGATCGAAACCGTGAAGAAGTCCGGCAACGCCGACGTCATCTCCACCGGCGGCCCGGTCGCTTTCGCGCTGCGCTACAACACCAAGAGCGGCATCACGCAGAACCGCGACGTGCGCCGCGCGCTGATCATGGCCGTGGACCGCGACGCCATCGTCAAGCAGCTGCTGCTGGGCCAGGCCAAGACCATCGCCAGCTTCCAGGGTCCGCAGTCCTTCGGCTACAACCCCGAGCAGAAGCCCCTGCCCTTCAACCCCGCCGAAGCCAAGAAGCTGCTGGCCGCCGCCGGCGTGAAGCCGGGCGCCACCGTGCAGATCGACGTGCGCGGCAGCGATTCGAACTTCCGCGAAGTGGCCCAGGCCGTCTCGGGCTACCTGCAAGGCGTGGGCGTGCGCGCCACGATCAAGCCGTATGAAACCGGCGTGCTGCTCAACGACATCATCCCCGGCGGCAAGACCGGCGAAATGTGGCAGAACCAGTGGGGCGGCTGGACCTACGACTACGACAACACGGCCTACCTGATGTACCACACGGGCCAGAAGTGGAACCCGTACGACAACGACGCCAAGCTCAACGGCATGCTGGAAGCGCAGCGCACGGTCTACGACGTGAAGAAGCGCGAAGCCATGCTGCAGGAGATCGCCGGCTACGTGGCCGACCAGGCGCTGGAAATGCCGCTGTACAGCCTGAACACGATCGTCGGGGTGAACAAGCGCGTGAAGGATCTGGAAGTGCCGGGCGACATCCGCTTCCGTTTCCTGAACGCTTCTGTGGACTGACGCCCCCCCCGAAGCGCTGCGCGCTTCCCCCCAGGGGGCATGCCTGCGGACCGGCAGAGCCCGGATCCGCGGCATCCCGCTGGGGGAGGACTGGTTGCTCATGGTGCGATGGCGCTATGAACAACTAAAGAGTTTTTCTGAAATGCTTTGGGCGCTGCCTTGACGCATTAACCCCACCGACCGTTCCGGCGTAAGCCGGGACGGCGACTTATGACCGGATTTCTCATCAAACGCGTGTTGCAGGCCGTCTTCGTGATCGTGGCCGTGACGCTGCTCGTCTCCTATGCCGTGCGCCTGACCGGCGACCCCGCGCTGATGCTCAGCCAGGGTTCGGGCAGCGTCACTGAGCAGGACCTGGCCAATATCCGCCAGGCGCTGGGCCTGAACCGCCCGTTCTACGAGCAGTACCTGTCCTATATGCAGGGGCTGCTGCATGGCGATTTCGGCCGCAGCTTCATGGGCGGCACGTCGGTCGCCAAGCTGATCGGCGATGCGCTGCCCGCCACGCTGATGCTGGCATTCACCTCGCTGCTGGCGTCGATCCTGATCTCGCTGCCGCTGGGCATCCAGGCCGCGATCAAGCGCGGCAAGACCACGGACCAGGCGATCCGCATCCTGTCGCTGGTGGGACTGTCCTTTCCCAATTTCTGGCTGGCGCTGATGCTGGTGCTGCTGCTGTCGATCACCTTCCCGCTGCTGCCGCCGTCCGGCTGGAGCGGGCCCGCCAGCCTGGTGCTGCCGTCGCTGACGATGGCCATCATCCTCAGCGCCACCAATATCCGCCTGGTGCGCACCACCATGCTGGAAACGCTGTCGGCGCAATACATCATGGTGGCGCGCAGCAAAGGCCTGAAGGAACGCGTGGTGCTGTACAAGCACGCGCTGCGCAACTGCGCGATTCCGCTCATCACCTACCTGGGCCTGCAATTCGGCGGCCTGATCGGCGGCATCGTGGTCATCGAAATGGTCTTCAACTGGCCCGGCCTGGGTACGCTGGCGTTCGACGCCATCTCCGGCCGCGACTACCCGGTGCTGCAGGGCACGGTCACCGTGCTGGCCTCCGTCATCGTCCTGGTCAACCTGATCGTCGACATCGCCTACGGCATCGTCGACCCCCGCATCCGCACGCGCTGAGCCTTATGCAGACTACTACCCCCACCGCCGCCGCCCCCAAGGCGGCCAAGCCCCGCAGCCGCTACCGCTCGCTGGAATTCGTGCTGGGCGCGCTGCTGACCGGCACCATGATCGTGCTGGTGCTGACCTCCGGCTGGCTGTTCCCCGACGGCGGCGAAGCCATGGACCTGGCCGCCCGCCTGATGGCGCCCTTCACCTCGGCGGCCCACCCCTTCGGCACCGACCCGCTGGGCCGCGACGTGCTGGCCCGCGTCATCGTCGGCGGCAAGATCTCGCTGACGGTGGGCTTCGCCTCGGTCGTCGGCGGCGCGCTGCTGGGCATCGTCATGGGCCTGATCGCCGGCTACTACCGCGGCTTCTGGGACATGATCGTCATGCGCTTTGCCGATGTGCAGCTGGCGCTGCCGTTCATCCTGGTGGCCATCACTTTCATCGCCATCCTGGGCGGCGGGCTGTTCAACGTCATCTTCTTCATGATCGTGTCGCAGTGGGTGCAGTATGCGCGCCTGGTGCGCGCCCAGGTCCTGGCCCTGCGCGAGCGCGAGTTCGTGCTGGCCGCCCGCGCCTTCGGCGTGCGCGACCTGGCCATGATCCGCCACCACATCGTGCCCAACCTGCTGGGGCCGCTGGTCATCCTGATGACGCTGAACGTCGCCAACAACATCCTGCTGGAAAGCAGTCTGACCTTCCTCGGCCTGGGCGTGGATCCCATGATCCCGAGCTGGGGCGGTATGCTTGCCGACGGCCGCACGTATATGCAGACGGCCTGGTGGGTCAGCGTCTTTCCGGGCCTGGCCATCATGCTGACGGTGCTGGGCCTGAACCTGCTGGGCGACTGGCTGCGCGACCGCCTGGACCCGACCGGCAAGGTCTGAAGCCGCCCCGGTCCGTCTGAAAGGAATATCGAGTATGTCTTTGCTGGAAAAAACATTCGACCGCACGCTGGACGCCTGGACCCATGCCTACATGGCGCCGGCCTGGCGCGGCGCGGTCGTGGAAGGCTGGCTGTTCGAAGGCGTGGAGGCGCGCCGCGCGGCCCAGGAGCGCCTGGCGCAAGCCGGCGTCACCGCGCGCTTTCGCAGCGCCTACAAGCCGCTGCTGCACTACTTCCTGGAAGAGGTCGAGCGCGAAGGGCTGGCGTCCGTCGTGGTGCGCTATCCGCTGCACGAACACGCCCAGGCCAAGCGCTTCACCCTGGAAGCCTATCCGCTCATCGCGCTGCTGCAAGGCGTGGAAGTCGCTATGCAGCCCGGCGCCGACGATCTGCACTACGACGTCAGCCTGCGCTACGCCGATGGCCGCAAGCTCGATACCCGCGTCTATGCGCCCAACCAGGTCGGCTACGCCCAGGATGGCACGCCCGAGCTGTCGCCCACCGGCTGGCTGCGCGTGCGCGACGCCGAAGGCGTGCTGCAGACCGATGCCGCCCAGGCCACCGAATACCAGCAGGCGTTCCGCGCCATCGTGGACACGGTGCGCAGCCATGCCTGGGGCGCGCACGAGCCCTATTTCGAGCGCCTGGAAATCCGCGTGGATTTGCCGGGCATCGACTTCGCCCTGCCGGTGGACGAGGAAATCGTCAGCACCTTCGAAGCGCTGCACGAAGACATCTATTTTTCGCTGCTGGAACACTTCCAGAAGCACTCGGGCCGCCCGTCCGGCGACCGCGGCCTGCAACCCGGCCAGATCATTCCCGACATCCGCCGCCACGACGGCGCAGCGCGCGTGCTGATATCGCTGGAGCATTTCGACGCCTTGGCGCCCGTTGCGCCCGCGCCGCTCGATGCGCCGCTGGCCCAGGTCCGCGAACCGCTGTCGGCCGGCCAGATCGCCAGCTGCATGGCGGCGTTCGGCGGCGATACCTTCCAGGCCGTATCGCGCCAGGGCCGTCCGGTGCTGGGTACGTACCTGCGCGGTCCCGGCCCCGCAGTGTTCATCTCGGGCGCGCAGCACGCCAATGAAACTTCCGGCGTGGTCGGCGCCCTGCGCGCCGCGCAGACGCTGGCCGAGCGCGGCGACGCGCATTTCGCCCTGATCGCCGCCGAAAATCCGGACGGCTACGCGCTGTTCAACCGCCTGCGCGCGCACCATCCGCGCCACATGCTGCATGCCTCGCGCTACAGCGCGCTGGGCGACGACATCGCCTACCGCGAACGCGCCCCGTTCTTCGAACGCGAAGGCCGCCACCAGGCGCACGCCATCAGCGGCGCTCAGCTGCACATCAACCTGCACGGCTATCCCGCCCATGAATGGACCCGGCCGCTATCCGGCTACCTGCCGCGCCATTTCGAGCCGTGGACCATCCCCAAGGGCTTCTTCCTGGTGCTGCGCCATCACCCGGGCTGGGGCGACCGCGCCCGCCGCCTGATCGAGGGCGTTACCGCCAGGCTGGCCCGCAACGTTCCCGGCCTGGTCGAGTTCAACGCGCGGCAACTTGAACTATTCCAGGCGCACGCGCTCGAAACCGGATTCGACGTACTGAACGGCATCCCGGTGCAGATCAGCGAAAGCGACCGCGAAGACTTGCCCATGGCGTTGATTTCCGAGTTTCCGGATGAAACCGTCTACGGCGACCGCTTCGTTTTCGCGCATACTGTACAGATGGAAACCGTCCTGGCGGCGACCGAGCTCTACCGCGCAGGGCTCTAGCGGCAAAAAGACCGGCGTAGCCAAGGACCGCGCCGGCACCCGACCTGTAAAACCATTAGAAAAATGAATATCCGAGAACGCAACCACGGCGATGACCTGGCCCTGGTGGACATCTGGCTCCGTTCGGTACGCGCCACCCACACGTTCCTGACGGAAAAGGAAATCCAGGCCATGTACCCGCAGGTGCTGAACACCGACCTGCCTTCGGTGCGGGTCTGGGTCTGTGAGGACGATGCCGGCGAAGTTGCCGGCTTCATGGGCCTGAACGGCAACAAGGTCCAGATGCTGTTCGTGGATGCCAACAAGCGCGGCAAGGGAGCGGGCCGGCGCCTGCTGAACTTCGCGCGTTCGCTGCACGGCACCCTGCTGGTGGACGTGAACGAACAGAATCCCCAGGCCCACGGCTTCTACAAGCACTACGGTTTCGAGGACGTGGGCCGCTCGGAACAGGACGACGCGGGTCGCCCTCGTCCCATCATCCACATGAAGCTGGCGGGCTGACGGGCGCCTAGCCCTTGGACTGTTCCGGATGCCTGGCCCGCCAGGCTTTCAGCGCTTCCCGGTAATCGTCCATGGCTTCGTTATAGGTGTCATAGACACAGGGGATGCAGCCGCTGTTGCAACACTCTTCGGGTTCGGGCGCGACGGGCGGAACGGGCTGCGGGTCGTCGTCGGGGATCTGCTTGGTGCTCATATCCCAATCTTAGCGCCGATGGCCGGCGCCGGCCGCCGCGCCCGCGTCCGGCAGCGGCCATTCGGCGCGGCGGATTTCGTAGAGACGCTTGCCCGCGCCGCCCGCTCCCGCACCGCCAATCTGGCGCATGCCGCATTTTTCCAGCACCCGGCAGGACGCGGCATTCTCTTCCAGCGCCACGGCCGACAGCGCCTCGACCGGCAAGCGGCCGAATCCCAGCGCCAGCAGCGCATGGGCGATTTCGGTGGCGTATCCCATGCCCCAGCTCGCGGGCAGGAAGGCATACGCGACCTCGACCTCGTCGCGGCCCCGAGATTGGGTGCGCTTCAAGCCCGCCCGGCCCGCCAGCGCGCCGCTGGCGCGGTCGGCCAGCACATACATGCCGTAGCCCAGCTCGGTCCAATGCTCGACGTTCTGCAGCAGATAACGGCGGCTGGCCGCGTCTGTCCGGGTGCCGCCCATGGTGGCCATGAGGCGCTCGTCCGCATGCATCGCGGCAATGAAGGAATAATCGGTTTCGTCCATGCGCCGGGCTTGCAGCCGGGCGGTCTGGAAAGTGTCGGGGAGCAGTGCGGCGGACATGGAAGGCTGAAGAAATGGCGTGGCGGACATGATACCGGCGGACGGCCCGCCGGCCCATCGTCCAACGGACGAATCCCCCAGGCCGAGTCCGGCCCCGGGGCATGGCTTTCAGGTGCGGCGCAGGCCCAGGAAACTCCAGCGCACGTCGGCGCGGTCCAGCATGTCTTCGCGCGAACTGAGATGGTGCGAGGACAGGCCGTGGCCGGCCGCCAGCGTGATCGTTTCCTGCGCGGACACGTCGAACATGCGGCGGCCAGGAGGCACCGGGCCGTGCCGCAGCGACATCAGGATCTGGCCCTGCGGCGCCAAGAGCGCGGCCAGCGCCTGCATGCCCTGGCGGCGTTCGTCGGCATCCAGGTGCATCCACACGGCCGTCAGCATGATCACGTCGAACGCCCGGTCTTGACCGCGCAGCACGGCCAGTTCCGGCAAGGCGTCGTCGATCCATTCCAGGTTGGGCAGCGCATGGCGGCGCTGACCCTCCTGGCGCAGCCCGGGCGTGGGCTCGGCCGCCACCACCGAATGCCCCATCCGCGCCAGCGCGGCGGCGTCGCGCCCCGATCCCGCGCCGATGTCGGCGATGCGCGACGGCGCCGCGGGGATCAGGTGCGCCACGTCGCGGTGCACGTCCGCGAACGCGATGCTCTCGTACTGGTCTGCTAGGGCCGCGGCGTTTTCACCGTAGCCCTGCGTGCCGGAAGCCCCTGTCATTGCTGGGCTGTCGGCCGAACCTGGATCGCCGCGGGCGGCCAGGTGGCCTTGATGGCGTCGTAGATGCGCTTGCCCACGCGGCCGTCTTCCGGCAGCTTGCGCTTGACCTGCTCTTCGCGCACGGCGTCGCGGGTCTTGCTGCCCGGAATGCCGTCGGCCACGCCCACGTCATAGCCCAGGCCGTAGAGCATCTCCTGCAGCTCCTTGATCTGCGCGCGCGACAAGCCGGGGTCGTCCGTGGGCCAGGCCGCGACGAGATCGGGCCCGCCCTGCAGGCGATTGAGCAGCATCGATACCGCCAGGCCATAACGGCGCGACTGGTTGTAATGCAGGATGGCGTCGAAATTCACGGTCGCCAGGAACACCGGGCCGGCGGAACCCGTGGGCGCGAACAGATAGGCCTGCTCGTCGTTGCCCGACGCCAGCTTCAAGGCCGAACCGTTGCCCTGCTTCACGCCGGCCTGGGCCCACTGGGCGATCGTGCGGCGATCCTGCGAACCCACGTATTCGGCTTCGGGCGAGGCCGGAATGGCGGCGGCCAGCTCGGCCGGCACGCGCACTTCGATCACGGCGGGCAGGCTGTGCGTCCACTTGGCACGGCGCTTGCGCAGGTGATTGGCAGTCGACGCCAACGCGTCGGGCAGCGAGTTGTAGAGATCGATCTTGCCGTTGCCGTCGCCATCGGCGGCCAGCTCATAGAACGAGGTCGGGATGAACTGCGTCATGCCGAAAGCGCCGCTCCAGGAGCCGACGAAGCTGTCCGCCGGCACCACGCCGTCGCGCAGCAGGCGCACCGAGGCGTAGGCGTTCTTTTCCCACAGCGGCTTGTTCTCGGTGCAGGCGCGCGTCAGCCAGGCGTCCAGCACATTGGTCTTGCCGACCTGCCGGCCGTAGTTGGTCTCGATGCCGAAGATCGCGACCAGCGTGGCCGGATCCACCTGGTATTGCTGGCTGATGGCCGACAGCTGCGGACCATATTTGGCGAGCACGCCCAGGCCGTCGCGCACGCGCTCCTCGTCCACGGTCTTGGCGATGTAATCCCACCAGGCCTCGCGCCCCTCGGGCTGGCCCTTGGCGGATGCGACCGTGGTGGGCAGCAGCTTGGCGTTGGCGGTGTACTTGTCCCAATCGGCCACGGTCAGGCCGTTGGCCGTGGCGCCCTTGCGCAGCTTGGCGATGCAGGCCTTGGTGTCGAGTTCGGTCGGGATGATGACCGTGGGAGCGGGGGTGGCGGTGGCGGCGGGCGCAGCGGTGGCGGCGGGCGCAGCAGGCGCTGCGGTCGCTGCCGGGGCTGCCGTGGCCGCAGCGGGTGCGGGCAAGGCGGCGGGCGCAGGCAGGGTTGCCGGCGCGGGCGCCGCCGACCTGGGAGGCAGCGCCTGCCCGGCGCGGTCATCGACCGGAGCCGCCGGCGTGTTGGCGGCAGGCGCGGGAGTGTCGTCGAAGCTGCGCTTGGGCGTCAGGGCCGGCAGGGTCTGCACCGGCACCGCGGGCTGGGCGCGCGATCCGGTGGCGGAAGCTGGTCCCTGCGCCTGCGCGGCGCCGGCAGCGGCGGCGGTGACGGCCGCGGCCAGCAGCACGCGGGAGAAGGTGTCGATTCGAAGGCGTACGGAACGCTGACGCATGGCAATCCTGAAAAATCGAAGTCAGCCGGGATCGTACCGCGACCGGGCGTCAAAATCGAACGGCCCGCAGGGCGGGTCCGCCAGCACTGCCACTCAAACGCCCTGCAGGCTGGAAGCGGCTTCGCAGCGCCCTAGGCTGCCTGCCGCGCTTGCACCGCCACGCTCGCGGGCGGCGCACGCAGCACGCGTCGGCACAGCAACATGGCGATCAGGCTGAACAGGGCAAAGCCCGCGGTCTGCCCCGCCAGCACGCCTTCCGGGCCGCCGTAATGCGCGCCCAGCCAGACAAAGGGCAAGGTGCCCACGGTGGCGCGCAGCCAGCCGATCGCGGTGGAGTACGCGGCATAGCCCAGATTGTTGAACACCGCGATGGCGACGAAATACAGGCTGTTGAGCGCCCACGCGAAACTGCCGTAGCGGCAGAAGAAAACGATCAGGTCGCGCCCCGGCCCGCTCACCTGGAACAGATCCGGCATCCAGGGCGCCAGCACGGCCAGCACGACCGCCACGCCGAAGCCGTACATCAAGGACCAGCGCGCGGTCAGGCGCGCCGTCTCCTGCACGCGGTCCCACTGCCCCGCGCCCAGGTTCTGCCCAAGAATGGGCCCGATGGCGCCCGGCAGCACGAAGAACAGCGCATAGGCTAGTTGCAGCACCCGGTCCACCACGGTGGCGCCCGCCATCACGCTGGAGCCAAAGCCGGCGTAGGTGGACAGGGTGAAAATGACCGCCGCGGGCGTAGCCAGCGTGGTCAGCGCGGCAGGCAAGGCGATCCGCCCGATTGCAGCCAGGTGCGCGCGCAGCGCCGCGCCGGCCGGCCAGGCCACCAGGCGATGCTTGCCGAACACCAGCCAGGCGCCCAGCGCCACCGTGACCAGACGGCCCACGCCGCCGGCCCAGGCCACGCCCTCCATGCCGCCGTCCAGCACGAAAATGACCAGCGGGTCCAGCGCCGCGACCGTCGCCGTCCCCGCCAGCAGCACCCACATGGACTGGCGGCCACGGCCCGCGGCGCGCAGCAGGTTGGACAACATCATGCCCACGCCCATCACGACCGCGAACGGGGTCGTAATGAGCACGTAGGACAGCAGATGCGCGCGCACGTCCTCTGCCAGGTCGATGGCCGCCGTGTAGGGGCCGATCACGGCCAGGAACAAGGCGCCGGACACGAGCGCGGCGGCGGCCATCAGGACCAGCGAGGCGCCCGCCAGCGCGCGGGCGCGCGGCGCATCGCCCGCCCCCAGCGCGCGCGACACCAGGGCCGTGCCGCCCACGGTCACGCCTATGCAGACCGAGATGATGGTGAACTGCGTCATCGATCCGAAGCCCACCGCGCCCAGCACCGCCTCGTCCTTGAGCGTGCCCAGGTACAGCAGCGACAGGAACTCCACCGCGAACACGGCCAGCATGCTGGCCCAGCCGGTCAGGACCATTTCCAGCACATGCGGACCCATCGGCCCCGAGACGAAGCGGGCGCGCGGATCGGAAGCGGCGGAGGACGAGTTTTCAGACGTCATGAGGCTGTTGGATGGAACGCGGCCAAGGCCGCGCGAAAGTTGCCGGGTCCGCGCTCAGCGGCCCGCGGGCGCGAACCAATACTGGTACACGCTGCCGTCATTCGAATACCAAGGCAGCAGGCCGATGGTGTCGGATTCACGCTGCACGGTCACCAGCAGGCCTCCTGCCTGGGGCCGCAGCAGCGCCACGTGGCGCCGCACTCCCATGGACTCGTACTGGCGCCAGTCGTGCCGCACGCTGATCCACAGCCGGCCCTGCGTGCAACCGCCTAGGCGCCGGATGCCGTCCGGCCTGGAGGGCCGGGCCGCGCCAGGCAGGGCGGCAGGATCCGGCATACCGTTCAACTGCGGCAGGCGGCCGGAAGCGCGCGCGCCCTGTCCGTCCAGCGCCAATATCTCCCATCCGTCCGCGGCGGCCGTGAAAGCCACGGTGGCCTCGGGTCCGGAGCGCCATTCCGGCAACGGGTTGTCGCCCATGCCCGGTAGGTCCAGGGGATATTGCAGGAAATTGCGCAGGTCCATCGATGCGCCGGCCTCGCGGTCGCCAGACACGAACTCGCCTTGCGCCCGATAGACGCCGGCCAGATCCGGGCATTGGGCCGGATCCGTTGGCAACGCCGCAAGCGTCCCGTCTCGAAAGGGAGGCCAGGCAACGGACACGCCGTCGACCCGGGATGCGCCGCAGCCACTCAAGGCCAGCGCAGCCAGCGCCGCCGCCGCAAGCCTGCCCACTCTCCACGCGCCACGCACCGCTGTCTTCATGCCTGCCCTCTGCTCTTGCCGGCCGTCGCGCTGGCCCAGGCGGCGCCTCCGACTATCGGTCTGGCGCGAACTATATCCGAAACCCGGCCGGCCGAAACCTGCGCGGCCCTAACCCGCCCCGCGTTGCCAAGCACGCGCCGGGAGAGAATAATCGGCATCTCCCTTCCGACCCGCGCCATGACACCGTTCCGAGGCAAGCTCCGCATCCGGCATCTGGAAATCGTGCTGACCGTCGCCGAATTGGGCAACCTGTCCAAGGCCGCCGCGCAATTGCACAGCACGCAGTCGGGTCTGTCGCGCGCCATCGCCGAGATCGAAGAACTGGTGGGCGCGCGGCTGTTCGAGCGCACTGCCAAGGGCACCACCTGCACGCCGCTGGGCGAGACCATGTGCCGCCATGCCCGCCTGCTGCTCACCGACTTCCGCAAGGCCGAGATCGATCTCGCCGCGGTCTCGCGCGGCGACGAAGGCAGCCTGACCGTAGGCTGTTTTTCGATGTTCGCGGGCTGGCCGGTGGCCGAGGCCGCGCGCGCCTACCGCCAAGCCTATCCGCGCATCACGCTCACCATCGAGATCGGCACGCATGAACGGCTGATCGAGGACCTGGACGCCGGCGCGCTGGACGTGCTGATCAGCCGCTTCTCGTCCACCGTCAATCCGCAGATCTATCGCTCCACCACGCTGCTGGAGGATCCCGTGGTGCTGGCCTGCGCCACGCATCATCCGCTGGCCGGCCAGCCTGGCGCCACGCTGGCCGACTACGTGGCCTATCCCTGGATCACCGCCCTGCCCGGCAGCCGCATCCGCGGCGAACTGGAAATGTCGCTGCGCCAGGCCGGCCTGGCGATTCCGGATATGATCGGCGCCCTGTCGCTGGAATTCGGCCGCGAAATGCTGCTGGACGGCCTGTACCTGTGGATGCTGCCCGGCAGCGTGGCCGCTATCCGGCAGGCGCGCGGCGAGCTTGTAGTCCTGGCCGACAGGCCGGTCCTGCGCAAATCGCCGCTGGCCGCCATCTGGCGCCGCGACCGTCCCAGCACACGGCAGGCGCGCGCCTTCGCCGCCCAGCTCCAGCTCGCCATCCAGGCCGACGCGGTCGCATTGGCGGCCTGAGCCCGCCGGCGCGTTGCGCGTTATTCTGGACAGGCAACACTTTTTGATCGGAGCACCCATGTACGACTGGCTCAACGCACTGCCCAAGGCGGAATTGCACCTGCACCTGGAAGGTTCGCTCGAACCCGAGCTGCTGTTCCGGCTGGCGCAGCGCAACGGCGTGGCGCTGCCGTGGCCGGACATCGAGTCCCTGCGCGCCGCCTACGACTACGGCAATCTCCAGGAATTCCTGGACCTCTACTACCGCGGCGCGGACGTGCTGCGCACCGAGCAGGATTTCTACGACCTGACCTGGGCCTATCTGCTCAAGTGCCGCGAGCAGAACGTGGTGCATACCGAGCCGTTCTTCGACCCGCAGACCCATACCGACCGCGGCGTGCCCTTCGAGGCTGTGCTGGCCGGCATCAGCCAGGCGCTCGAAGACGGCCGCAAGCAGCTGGGCGTGAACAGCGGACTGATCCTGAGCTTTCTGCGCCATCTGCCCGAAGAGCAGGCCATGCGCACGCTGGAAGCCGCCCTGCCCCACCGCGACGCCTTCATCGCCGTGGGCCTGGACAGCAGCGAAATGGGTTTTCCGCCGCGCCTCTTCCAGCGCGTGTTCGACCGCGCCCGCGCCGAAGGATTGCCAGGCGTCGCGCACGCCGGCGAGGAAGGCCCGCCGGAATACATCTGGGAAGCGCTGGACCTGTTGAAGGTGCTGCGCATCGACCACGGCGTGCGCGCCGCCGAAGACCCCAAGCTGATCGGACGCCTGATCGACGAGCAGATCCCGCTGACGGTCTGTCCGCTGTCCAACACCCGGCTGCGCGTGTTCCAGCACATGCGCGACCACAACATCCTGTCGCTGCTGGACGCGGGCGTGAAGGTCACCGTGAACTCCGACGATCCCGCGTATTTCGGCGGCTACGTCAACGAGAACTTCCACGCGCTGTACGAGCATCTGGGCATGTCGCGGGCGCAGGCCCAGGCCCTGGCGGACAACAGCCTGGACGCGCGCATCCTCAAGTAGCCGGCGCGCCCCGCCGCCAGCCATGCGGATTGCGCATGGCAATGTTCAAAACCTGCATGCCTGGCGCGGCCCATTCCTCCCTACCATAGTCCGACCGCCGCGGCGCCTGCCGCGGCCGGGCCACAGACCAGAAACAGGGGGCAGGATATGAGTCAGTTCGTGGAAGCGTCGCTGCAGGCAGGCACGCTGACCGGCGTGCTGGAAGGCGGCGTGTGCCGCTACAGCGCCATTCCCTATGCGCAGGCGCCGATCGGCGCGCTGCGTTTCGCACCGCCGCAACCGGCCGCTTGGCGCGGCAGGCTGGACGCCACCCGGCCGGGACCGGTCGCGCCGCAACTGCCCTCGCGCCTGCGCGGCGCCATGGGCGACTTCGACGCCGAACAATCCGAGGACTGCCTGCACCTGACCGTGTGGACGCCCGCCGCCGACGGCAAGCGGCGGCCGGTGGTCGTGTGGCTGCACGGCGGCGCCTGGCAAAGCGGCGGCGGCGCGCTGGACTGGTATGACGGCGCCAACCTCGCGCAGCGCGGCGACGTGGTGGTGGTCGCGGTCAACTACCGGCTGGCCGCGCTGGGCTGGCTGTACGTACCCGGCCAGACGGCCAATTCGGGCCTGCTGGACCAGGAGGCCGCCATCGATTGGGTGCTGGCCAACATCCAGGACCTGGGCGGCGATCCCGGACAAGTCACCGTCATGGGCCAGTCGGCGGGCGCGTCCTCGATCTGCGCCATGCTGGCGCGCCAGCCGCGCTTCTCCCGTGCCATCCTGCAAAGCGCGGCGCTGGGCCGGGGGTTTCGCAGCGCAAAGCAGGCCGATGCGCTGGGACAGGCCTTCCTGCGCGCCGCGGGAGCCGATTCCCTGGAAGCCGCGCGCGAGCTGCCCGTGGCGGCCTTGCTGGCGGCGCAGCAGGCGCCCGCCGTCGCCGCAACGCTGCGCGCCGAGGGCAGCAGCCGCAGCCAGTTCGCGCCGGTGCTCGACGGCCAGGTGCTGCCACATGACATCGCGCCCGCGCTCAGGCGGGCGTCGTCCCGCGCCGACGTGCTGGTCTGCTACACGCGCGACGAAATGGCCGCCTTTCCCGGCAATGGCCGCAGCGCCGCCGACCAGGACCTGGGCGACGAGGTATTCGGCGCGCCCTCGCGCCAGTGGGCCGCCGACGCCGCGGCCCAAGGCCGCCAAGCCTGGCTGGCGCGGTTCGACGTGGCGCCCACGGCGAACTTCGGCGCCTGCCATTGCATCGAACTGCCCTTCGTCTTCGACACGTTGCCGGCGTACGCCAGCGCGCCCATGCTCGCCGGCCTGCCCGCGGAACAGGCGCGCCAGCTTGCACGCGCCACGCAGCAGGCATGGATCGCGTTCATCCGCGGCGACGCGCCAGGCTGGCCGGCGGCGCCGCACATGCAGATCCTGGCCTAGGCCGGGACGGCATCTGCGGGGCCGCGGGCGGATGCCGCCCGCGCATCAAACACACCAAAACAAGGGGAATTCCATGTTCAAGCAAACCGCGCTCGCGCTGGCGCTGCTGGCGCCGCTGGCGGCCACCGCCGCCTATCCCGACAAGCCCGTCAAGATCATCGTGTCCAACCCGCCCGGCGGCCCCGTGGACGTCATGCTGCGCGTGCTGGCCAGCAAACTGGGCGCCGCCTGGGGCCAGCCCGTGGTGGTGGAGAACAAGCCCGGCGCGTCCGGCATCATCAGCACCGGCGCGCTGGTCAAGTCCGCGCCCGACGGCTACACGCTGGGCATGGTGGTGGCCTCGTCCGTCACCATCGTGCCCTTCGCCGTGGACAGCCTGCCGTTCGACACGCAAAAGGACCTCAAGCCGATCTCGCTGGTGGCGCGCACGCCATTCATCTTCATCGTACCCAAGGACAGCCCGCTCAAGACCTGGGAAGACTTCGTGCGCGAAAGCAAGGCGCGCAATCTCAGCGTAGGTTCGTTCTCCATCGGCACGGCGTTCCATCTGGTCTGGGAACAGACGGCGCGCCGCGCCGGCATCAAGGCCTTGTACGTGCCCTCGTCCTCGTCGGGCAAGACGCAGAACGACTTGATCGGCGGCCAGCTCGACGTGGGCCTGGACGCGCCTTCGAGTTCCAAGGGCCTGATCGACAGCGGCCGGCTGCGCGCGCTCGCGATCACCAGTCCGGAACGCTTCGGCGGCCTGCCCGATACGCCCACGCTGAAGGAGTCCGGCTTGAAGGACTACGCGCCGCAGCCCTGGATCGGGCTGATGGCGCCGGCGGGCATTCCGGACGACCGCGTGGCGCTGATCCAGAAATCGGTGGCGGACATCCTGAAGGAACCCGCGATGCGCGCGCAAATGGAAACCCTGGGCATGATTCCCATCGGCAGCACGCCAGAGGAACTGGCCGCGACCATCGAGGCCGACCGCGCCGACATCGGGCCGCTGATCAAGGAGCTGGGCATCAAGCTGCAATAGCGGCGCTTGCAGCGGCGCGGGTTTACCGCCGCGCCCTTCAGGCCACGTGCCTCAGCCCGCGCCCAGCGTGCGCAGGAACATCGCCGACAAGGGGCCGGACAGCGCTTGCACGTCCCGCCGGCCCTGCGCGATGGCAGCGTCCACCGCGCCATGCATGCCGTGGTACAGGACGATGGCGGCCAGCGCCGCGTCGTCCAGCTTCCAGCAGCCTGCGCGCGCGCCGGCCTCGAGTATCGCTTCCAGCTGTTCCAGCACGGCGCTCTTTTCGGCCACGCCGCGGTCGGGATGCTGGGCATCGTGGAACACCACGTCATGCAGTTCGTAGCCGTCGAAGTAGGCCTCGACGCCGGCGCGGGTCCAGGCGCGCAGCCGCGCCACGCCGTCGTCCGGCGCACAGGCCCGCACCTCGCGGTCGATATGGTCCAGGAACCCCTGCGAGAACTTGGCCCGCAGCGCCGCCAGCATGTCGTTCTTGGACGTGAAGTAGTGATAGAAGGTGCCCTTGGCCACGCCGGCGCGCTCGACGATCTCGCTGATGGTGGTGGCCTCGACGCCCTTCTGGATGAAGAGCGCTTGCGCGGCCTCCATCAACTCATCCAGCCGCACGGCGGCCGGCTTGGTGCGGGGCTTGGAAGCGGCGTCCGGGCCAGGCGGGGAAAGCGGGTCGGCGGGAACAGCGGGCATATCGTCCAGGGTCAGTTCAGCAGCAAGGCGCCAGTGTAGAGGAGGCGCAGGGCTGGGGCCAAAAGCTGAGAATCGTTCTTCTTTTCATTGACCGACGGTCGGTCGATGCATAGAATACCCCTTCCCCCACTCTGCGTCCCGCCATGCATCCCGCACGCCGCCGCGCCCTGGTCCTTGCCGTCAACCTGGGCAGCTTCATCACCATCCTGGACATCAGCATCGTCAACGTGGCGCTGCCCACCATGCAGGCGGCCCTGCGCATCGACATGGCCGGACTGCAATGGGTGGTGGACGCCTACGCCCTGTTCCTGTCGGCCTTCATGCTGTCCGCCGGGCCTTTGGGCGACCGTTATGGACGCAAGCGCTCCTGGCTGGCGGGCGTGCTGCTGTTCACCGCGGGCTCCGCGCTGTGCGGCCTGGCGGACAACCTGACGGCGCTGCTGATCGGCCGCGCCGTGCAGGGCGTGGCCGGCGCCCTGCTGGTGCCGGGCGCGCTGTCGCTTCTGACCCAGGCCTTTCCCGATCCCAAGGAACGCGCCCAGGCCATCGGCATATGGGCCTCGTGCAACGCGATTTCGCTCATCGTGGGACCCATGCTGGGCGGCGTGCTCGTCGCTCACTTCAACTGGCAGAGCATCTTCCTCATCAACCTGCCGGTAGGCGCGCTGGCCATCGCGCTGGGTGCCTGGAGCATCACGGAAAGCGCCCATCCCGAACACGCGGCCTTCGACCCCGCCGGCCAGGCGCTCAGCGTGCTGTGGCTGGGCGCGCTGACCTATGGTCTGATCGCCGCCGGCGAACATGGCTGGGCTGCGCCAGAAGCCACGGTCGCGCTCGCCATTGCCGCCGCCGGGCTGCTCGCCTTTCTGTGGGTCGAGCACCGCGCCGCGCGGCCCATCCTGCCGCTGGGGCTGTTCCGCGACGCGGGCTTCGCCATCACCAACTTCGCGTCCTTCGTGCTGGGCTTTTCCGCCTACAGCAGCCTGTTCTTCTTTTCGCTCTACCTGCAACACGTGCAGGGACTGTCGCCGCTGGCCACCGGCTGGCAACTGGCGCCGCAGTTCGCGGCGGCCGGGCTGGTGTCGCTGGTCTTCGGCCGGCTCAACCTGCGCTTCGGCCTGCCGCGCCTGATGATCGCGGGCTTCGCCTTCATCGGCCTGGCCATGCTGGGCATGACGCGCTTCGAAGCGCACACGCCTTATCTCGTGTCAGGTTCGCTGCTGGTGCTGCTGGGCCTGGGCACCGGCCTGGCCGTGCCTTCGACCAGCATGGCCGTGATGGCCACGGTGCCGCGCGAGCGTTCCGGCATGGCCTCGGCCACCATGAACGCGCTGCGCCAGACCGGCATGACGATAGGCATCGCGCTCTTGGGCGCGCTGATGAGCGGACGCGCCATCGAGGCACTGACGGGCTCGCTGTCTCGGCTGGGCGCGCCCGATGCGCAAGCCCTGGCGCGCGCCGCCATCACCCTGCATGAACTGCCCGCGCAGCCCGCCAATGCGGCCGAGCTGGCCGCCGCGGCGCTGGCCGGCGGCTTCCATGCCGCCATGCTTTTCGCAGGCGCCGCATCGCTGCTGGCGGCACTGTTGCTGCTGTTCCTGGCACGCGGCGCAAAGAACGTCCTGCACGCCGCATGACCTCCGGATTCCGGCGCGCGGAATTCCATCGGCCGGAATCAAAACAGCCTGTTTTTAAGCGTTGGTAACAAACGCTCGCGCCGTCTTGCGCTTCGGTAAGATCCTCGTCCAATAACAGGTTAACAACCACGAGGAGAGCAAAGCATGCCTTACCGCAAACCCCTGTTCCGCCTGGCCCCGCTGGCGCTCGCCGCCCACCTGCTGATGGCGGGTCCGGCCGCCGCGCAAAGCGCGCCCGGCACGCAAGGCCCGCTGGTCCCCGCGCCCAATCCGGCATTGGCCGCGCAGATCGATCAACGCGCCAAGGCCATCGAAGACAAGCTCATCGCCTGGCGCCGCGATATCCACGAACACCCCGAACTGGGCAACCAGGAAAACCGCACCGCCAAGCTGGTCGCCGACCATCTGCGCGCGCTGGGCATGGAAGTGAAAACCGGCGTCGCCGGCACCGGCGTGGTCGCCGTGCTCAAGGGCGGCAAGCCCGGTCCGGTGGTGGCGCTGCGCGCCGACATGGACGCGCTGCCCGTCAAGGAACAGGTAGACCTGCCCTTTGCGTCCAAGGCAAAGGGCACCTACCTGGGCAAGGAAGTGGACGTGATGCATGCCTGCGGCCACGACACCCACACCGCCATCCTGATGGCCACGGCCGAAGTGCTGGCCGGCATGAAAGACGAGCTTCCCGGCAGCGTGAAATTCATCTTCCAGCCCGCGGAGGAAAGCCCCGCCGACTTCGAACCCGACGGCAAGAAGATCTGGGGCGCCAAGATGATGGTGCAGGAAGGCGTGCTGGAAAATCCCAAGGTGGACGCCATCTTCGGCCTGCACGTGTCCAGCGCCTATCCCGCCGGCAAGCTCAGCTGGCGCAGCGGCCCCGCCATGGCCGCCGCCGACCAGTTCTGGATCGACGTCACCGGCAAGCAGACGCACGGCGCGCGGCCCTGGTCCGGCATCGATCCCATCGTGGTCAGCTCGCAGATCATCCTGGGCCTGCAGACCATCCCCAGCCGCCAGATCAACAGCATGCTGGAGCCGGCCGTCATCACCGTGGGCGCCATCCACGGCGGCAACCGCATGAACATCGTGCCGGACAACGTGGCCATGACCGGCACCATCCGCACCTATGACGAAGGCATGAAGAAGGACATACATCAACGCATCGCGCGTACCGCCGACATGATCGCGCAGAGCGCGGGCGCCAAGGCGGACGTGCGCGTGGTGGAGCTGTACAACGCCACCGTCAACAATCCCGCGCTGACCGAGCAGATGGGCCCGACGCTGCGGCGCGTGGCGGGCGAAGGCAACTACGGGCTGCAGCCCAAGTCGACCGCGTCGGAGGACTTCTCGTTCTATCAGGAGAAGGTGCCGGGCATGTTCTTCTATTTGGGCGTGACGCCCAAGGGCACCGACGTCGAGAAGGCTGCGCCGAACCATTCGCCGCGCTTCTACGTCGATGAGTCCGGCCTCATCAACGGCGTGCGTGCGTTGTCGAACCTGACCGTGGACTACATGGCGCAGGCGCAGAAAGGCAGCTGATCCGCGCTCCCCGCGCGCGTTTGAAAAATGCCCGCCGCGCGATGCGGCGGGCATAAGCAAACGGCTACAAATTCTTTGTCAGGCCCGGCCTGGCTTTCTACAGTACGCCCTTTTGCCGCCCCGCGGCAGCCATGTAGAAGCCACGCCATGCCGATCTCCCGTCGAACCTTCATGCTTGCCGGCGCACTGGCGCTGCCGTTGGCGCGGCCGCGCATCGCGCGCGCAGCCGCCTGGCCCGAGCGTCCGATCCGGCTCGTCGTCACCTTCCCGCCCGGCGGCGCCAGCGACATCGCCGCGCGCCTCATCGCGCCCGCGCTGGCCGAACGGCTGGGCCAGCCCATCGTCATCGAAAACAGGCCCGGCGCGGGCTCGACCATAGGCGCGAGCCTGGTCGCGCAAGCGCCCAACGACGGCTACACGCTGCTGATGTCGAACTCGGCGCCGCTGTCCATTTCGCCTGCCCTGATGCCGCAAGGCGGATACGACGCGCTCGCCAGCTTCGACCACATCGCCTACCTGGGCGCGGTGCCCACCGTGTTCGCGGTCCACCCTTCCGTGCCGGTGTCCAGCTTCGCGGAGCTGACCGCCTGGATCCGCGCGCAGGACCAGCCGGTGCAGTACGGCAGTGGCGGACTGGCATCGGTGGGCCAGATCGTGGGTGAGCTGTATTCGCGGCAAACCGGCGCGCGCCTGCAGCACATTCCGTACAAGGGCTCGGGCGCGATGCGCAACGATCTGCTGGGCGGTCAGATCCGCTTCGCGGTGGATGCGCTGCCGCAGAACCTGCCGTTCCTGCGGTCCGGCCAACTGCGCCTGCTGGCGGTCACCACCGGCAAGCCGGTGCCACAGGCGCCCGACATCCCGGCGGTGGGCGAGCTGGGCTATCCGGGCCTAATCGCCGAAAACTTCGTCGGACTGTCCGGACCCGCCGGCCTGCCCGCGGCGGTCTCGCAGCGCTTGAACGACGCCATCGCGCAGACGCTGGCCAGCGCCGACATCCGCGCCAGGCTGGAAGGACAGGGCTTCGTCCTGTCGCAAAAATCCCCCGCCGAGTTCACCGATTTCGTCCGTCGTCAGGCCGAAGCCTGGGGACCGGTGGTGCGTTCCACGGGAGCCAGCCTATGAGCGCCCGCCGCATGCTTGTGCTGTTCGGCCATCCGGGCCGCGGCGGCTTCAACGAAGCGGCCGTCCGTGGCGCGGAGCGCGCCGCGCAAGCGGGCCAGCCCTTGCAGCTGGAATGGATCTCCGACCACGACTCCGTCGCGCGCGCCGGGCGCATCGCGCAACTATGCGACGCCGGCCCGGAGCTGGTCATCGTGCATGGCGGCCAGGGCGATGCCCCCGTGGCCGAGGTGGCGCCGCGCTACCCGCGCACGCAATTCGCCATCACCCAGGGGCACCACACCGCGGCCAACGTCGCGTCATACGAGATCCAGCAGGAGCACTCGGCTTTTCTGGCCGGCGTGTTGGCGGGCCTGCGCGCGGCCAACGGGCGGGCCGCCCATCTGTCCGGCGAAAAAGTGCGGCCCGGCCTGAAAGGCCGCGCCGCCTATGCCGATGGCGTGCGGCGCGTCACGGGCCGGGATCCGCTGACCGCCTTCTGCGGCAACCAGCACGATCCGGCGCTGGGCGCGGCCTGGGCCCGCGCGCTGTCCGCCCGCGACGCGCGCGTGCTGTTCGCCATGATGGACGGCGGCCGCGACGGCGTGACGCGCGTGTGCCGCGAAACGGGCGTCTGGCAGATCGGCAATGTGCTGGACTGGGTGGCGCGCGACCCGCAGGTCTATCTGGCATCGGCGCTGGCCGATTCGGGACTGTGCGTGCAGCGCGCCGCCGCGGACCATGCCGCGGGCGCGCTGGCGGTGGGTCGCGTGACCCGTTACGGCCTGGAGGAAGCCGCGTCGCTGCGGCTGGTGCTGGGCGCGAAGGTCGGCGCGGAAGAACGCCGCGTCCTGGATGAATGGGCGGGGCGGCTCGCAGCGGGAACGCTGGACATCGCCTCTGACTACAGCGGGCCGGAATTCACGCTGCCCGCGCCGCCTCCTGCCCGCTACGCGGTCGCTTCGAACGCCTTGTGATAGGCCACGTCTCCTTGCGCCGGGCGCGTGTAGGCCTGCGCCATGAAGTACTCGGGCGGCACCCCGGGATAGGTCAGCGCGGGCGTCTGCGCAAAACCGAATCGCGTGTAGTACGCCGGATCGCCCATCACCACGCAGCCCGCCGCGCCCAGCGCCTCAAGGCGCGCCAGGCCGTCCCGGATCAAGGCCGCGCCTATGCCCCGGCCTTGCAGTTCCGGCAGCACCGCGACCGGCCCCAGACCGTACCAGTCCGCCGAGCCGTCGCTGATCGCCACCGGAGAAAACGCGATGTGGCCCGCGACGCGCCCGTCCACCCGCGCCACCAGCGACAGCGTCAGCGCGCCGGCCTCGCGCAGCGCGTTCGTGATGTAGCCTTCGGTCTGCTGGCTGTGGGGATTGTCCTTGAACGCAGCCTGCGTCAGCGCGAAGATCGCCTCGCGGTCGTTTGGTGTTTCGGGAAGGATATGCATGCCTCGACTCCTGTAGGCTCAGGCGCAAAGTGTAGCCGGGCATGGTCGCCATTCCGCATTGACGCCTGCCGGCACGGTGGCTACAGTGGCCGGCAGTCCGGCGCCGCGTCATCGCGGCGGCGTGCAGCCCCTTTCCGAACCGCCCGCGGCGCGCCGCGGCCCTACTCTGGACCCTTATGAACAGCTACCGTGTCGGCATCGCCGGCTTCGGCGCCATCGGCCAGGCCGTGGCGCAATCCCTGGACGCCGGCCTGCCCGGCCTGACGCTCGCGGCCATCGCGGTGCGCGATCCCAAGGCCCCGCCGGCCTTCGCCTGGACCCAGGCCGCGCCCGCCTACACCACCATCGATGCGCTGCACGAACACTGCGACGTGGTCGTGGAATGCGCCCCCGCCGCAGTGTTCCGCGACATCGCCGAGCCCGTGCTGCGCGCCGGCAAGAAGATGGTGGTGCTGAGCTCGGGCGCGCTGCTGCGCCATGACGACCTGATCGAACTCGCCCGCCAACACCATGGCCAGATCCTGGTGCCTTCGGGCGCCATCCTGGGCCTGGATGCCATCACGGCGGCTGCCGAGGGCGTCATCCATTCCGTCACCATGATCACCCGCAAGCCGGTGCGCGGCCTGCTGGGCGCGCCCTACCTGACCGACAACAACATCGATATCGCGGACATCACCGAACCGCGCCTGATCTTCCGCGGCTCGCCGCGGGAAGCGGCGGTGGGCTTTCCGGCCAATCTGAACGTGGCGGTCAGCGTGTCGCTGGCCGGCATCGGCCCGGACAAGACCACGCTGGAAATCTGGGCCGATCCCTCGCTCGAGCGCAATCTGCACCGCGTCGAGGTCGTGTCCGACTCGGCCTCGTTCTCGATGGAAATCCAGAACATCCCCTCGGCCAATCCCAAGACCGGCCGCATCACCGCGCAAAGCGTGGTCGCCGCGCTGCGCAAGCTGACCGGTCCGCTGCGCGTGGGTACCTGAATCGCGGCGGGCGCGGCGCTAGGCCGCCGCCCGCTGCGGCCCGTCCGCCGGGCGCAGGCGCTCACCTGCAGCGCCCGCCCGCGCCATCGGTCCCACCCGCCAGTTCCCCGCGCCATCCAGGTCCAGCCTGTGCGTATGGAACACGTCCAGCGTGCTGCGATGCCCCACGCTGACCAGCATGCATGACGGCAGCGCCTCGCGCAGCAGGCTGTACAGCGCATGCTCCAGCCCTTCGTCGGTAGCGGACGTGGCCTCGTCCAGGAACACGATGGCGGGCCGGTTGTAAAGCACGCGCGCGAACGCCACGCGCTGCTGTTCGCCGATGGAAAGCATGCGCGACCAATCCGCGACTTCATCCAGGCGCCCGGTCAGATGCCCCAGATTGACCCGCCGCAAGGCGTCGGCCAGGCGCGCATCGTCCTCGGGCTGTGCCAGCCCCGGATACGCGACCGCGCCGCGCAAATCACCCAGGGGCAGATAGGGCCGCTGCGACAGGAACAGGGCAGAGGCGCCCTGCGGCCGGCGCACCGAGCCCTGCGCATAGGGCCACAAGCCCGCCAGCGCGCGCAGCAAGGTGGTCTTGCCGCTGCCCGAAGGCCCTTTGATCAGTAGCGCCTGGCCCGGCCGCAAGCTCAGGTTCAGGTCGCGCAGCAGCACCGTGCCGTCCGGGCGCGCCACCTGCACCGATTCGATATCCAGGCCGTCCGGCAGGCTCTCCGTCTGCACCGCAGGCAGCGCGCGCGCGGCCTCGTTGGCGTCCAGAAAGCCATTCAGCCGGTCCAGCGTGGCGCGGTACTGCGCGAAGGTGTCGTAGGAGGTGCGGAAGAACGACAAGGAATCCTGCACCTGCCCGAAGGCCTGCGACGTCTGGATCACGTCGCCCAGCTTGATCGCACCGCTGAAAAAACGCGGCGCCTGAAGGATGAACGGAAACACCACGGCCACCTGGCTCACCGACAGGTTGAAGCCGTCGAATTTCAGCCCCCGGTACACGCGCGCCCACAGGTTGGCGATGTAGGCCGAGAAACGCGTCCACAAGGTGGCGCGCTCGACGTTCTCGCCCTGATAGAACGCCACGTTCTCGGCGTTCTCGCGCAGGCGGACCAGCGCGTAACGGAAGTTCGCCGTCAGGCGCTCGGACAGGAAATTCAGCTTGATCAGCGGGCGCCCGATCTTGAACGCGAACAGCGTTGCCACGATGACGTACAGGTACACCATGAACACCATGGCGCGCGGAATCTCCACCCCCGCCACCGTCAAGGCGCCGGACAGTCCCCAGAGGATGGACGTGAACGCCACCAGCGAGACGACCGCGCTCAGCGCGCCGATCGCCAGCGTGCGCGAACCCGTCACGAACATGGCGATGTCCTGTTCGATGCGCTGGTCGGGGTTGTCGACCGGGGCATCGACGAAATGGCCGCGGTAGTAGGCGCCCGCGCCCAGCCAGTCGCGGGTCAGCCTGTCGTTGAGCCACACGCGCCAGCGGATGTCGAAGGCCTGCCCGGCATAACTGTCGGCCAGGGTACGCACCACGTGCACACAGGCCAGCACCGAAAAGATGCCCAAAAAGCGCCAGAACGCGCTCTGGTCCAGCGCCTGCAACGCGCTGTAGAAGCCGTTGTACCAGAACGAAAACAGCACCGTCATGCGCACGGCGAACATCGCCAGGAACAACAGCAGCGCCAGCGTCAACAGGGGCTGCCAGCTGCGCCTGGGATCGAGATACGGCCGCGCCAGCCGCCAGAACTTGCGTCCCCAATCCGTGTAACGCGCAAGCAGGCCCCCGACCAGCATCAGCGCGATGGCCGAAATGCCGAACGCACGCGCCAGCCAGAGCCCGCTTTCCGCTAGTTGCTGCTGCCAGTTCAGGTCCATGAGTCGATTGCCCTCCGATACGCGCTTCTGGTTAGACGGGACGCGCGCATCGAGTTCCGGCGCGGGGACCGTTTTAAGCCAGGCTTAAGCGTTGCAGCTGGGTGATCGAAAGCCATCTGACAGCCAGCGCGCCGCGGCAAGGCGGCGTACGGCGGCTATCATGGACGCCTGAGCAGCAATACCGGCAGGTAAGGAACCATGGACAAGATCCGGCTAGACAAGTGGCTATGGGCCGCGCGCTTCTACAAGACGCGCAGCCTGGCCGTGCAGGAAATCGGCAAGGGCCGGGTATTGGTGAACGACCAGCCCGCCAAGCCCGCGCGCGAAGTCGCGCCAGGCGATCTGGTCACGGTGCGCAAGGAAGACCCGGCGCTGCATGTGCGGGTGATGGCGATCAGCGGCGTGCGCGGCCCCGCCCCCGTCGCGCGCCAGCTATACGAGGAAACGCCCGAGAGCGCGGCAGCGCGCGAGCGCGCAGCGGAAATGCGCCGCCTGGCGCCCGAGCCCGCGCTGGGCATAGAAGCCGGACGCCCGACCAAGCGCGACCGGCGGTTGATAGACCAGATGCGGGGCAAGTAGAGCCTCCGGGGCCGCCGGGGCGCTTACGCATGTCCCGGCCGCATTCCATAACGCTCAAGCGCCATCGTCCGCCAACACCGCCACCGTCTGCACGCTGGTGTATTCCAGCAGCCCTTCCAACCCGTTCTCCACGCCCAGACCCGACTGCTTGCGGCCGCCGAACGGCACGTCCGGCGACATGGCGTGGATATGGTTGATCCATACCGTGCCGGTTTCCAGGCGCCGCGCGATGGACCGCGCCAGCGCCAGGTCCTTGGACCATACCGACCCGCCCAGCCCGTAGTCGGAGTCATTGGCGCGTTGGACAACGTCGTCGATGTCCCGGTATTTCAGCAAGGGCAGCACCGGTCCGAACGCCTCTTCCACCACGCTGCGCGCGTCGTCCGGCGGATTGTCCAGGATGGCGACCGGCACGAAATAGCCCTTGCCCTGGGGCACATCGCCGCCCGCCAGAAAGCGCACGCCGTTGCGATGCGCGTCGGCGATGAGATCCTTGACCCGCTCGTACTGCGGACGGTTCTGGATCGGACCCAGACCGGTCCCCGGCTGCGCGCCATCGCCCATGACGACGCCCCTGGCGTGTTCCACCAACGCCGCGGCGAACTCGTCATAGATGGATTCGTGCACATACAGCCGCTTGGTGGCCAGGCAGAACTGCGAGGAATTGCGGAATGCTCCCCAGAACAGCTTGGCGGCCGTGTCGCGCACGTCCACATCCGGCAGCACGATGGCCGCATCGTTGCCGCCCAGCTCCAGCGTGATGCGTTTGAGCCTGCCGGATGCGCTCTGCATGACGCGCCTGCCCGTCGCGGTCGAGCCGGTAAAGGCGATCTTGTCGATGCCCGGATGCTCGGTCAGCCAAGGTCCCACCCGGTCCCCGCCGCACACCACGTTCAGCGCGCCTGGCGGCAGCAGGTCGCGAAACAGCTCGCCCATCTTCAATGAAGTCAGCGGCGTGAACGGCGACGGCTTCAACACGACGGTGTTGCCCGCCAGCAAGGCCGGGGCGATCTTCCAGATGGCCAGCGTCATCGGGAAGTTCCAAGGTGCGATCGCCGCCACCACGCCGATAGGCACATGGCGCGTCTCGAACACGCGGCCCGCGCCGTCGTCCTGCCGCGCCGCAGGCAGATCGCGCGCCGCGGTCGCACGCAGCCAGGCGACGCAACGGCCGACCTCGGCGCGCGCGTCGGCGTGGGGCTTGCCCTGCTCGCGCGTCAGCAGGCGCATGAAGCCTTCGGTGTACTCCTCCAGCCTGTCTGCCATGGCAAGAAGCGCGGCCTGGCGCCGTGCCAGGGACGTCTCGCTCCATGGCGCAAAGGCGCGCCTCGCGGCCGCGACTGCTTCGTTCAACTGCGCCAGCGACGCGTCCGGCACGGTGGCGATGCGTTCCTCCGTGGCGGGGTTGAGCACATCGAAGGTTTGCACCGACGTTTCCGCGCGGCCATCCACCGTCATGGAATAGCCGGAATCCAGATTCAGCTGCATGGTTCTATGCCTGTTTCGCGTTGGGTTGATCGGGACAGAGGACCTGGCGCCCCACCACGCGGCCGGCCGCCAGATCGAGAAGCGCTGCCTGAGCCTCCTGCAGGCAGCGGCAGGAAATCGGAATGGCGCGCGGCCCCCGCTCCCGCACCAAGGCCATGAGTTGCTGCAGTTCGGCCAGCGTGCCGATGTAGGATCCTTCGATGCTGATGGCGCGCATGGGCACCAAGGCCGTCGACAGCGGCAACTCTCCGCCGAACAGCCCGATCAGGATCAATTGCCCGCCCTTGGCCAGCAGATCCATGCCCTGCTTCACCGTGCTTGCCGCGCCCACGCAATCGATCACCGCCCAGACCTCGCCCGCGGCGCGCCGAACCTCGTCCAGCGCGCTGGCGGCGTGCGCGTCCACGGCCAGGCTGGCGCCGGCGGCCAGCGCGGCGCCCCGGCGCGCGCCATCGGGTTCCAGCACGATCACCCGCGGGCATCCCAAGGCGCGCAGCAAGCTCACGCACATGAGGCCCAGGCCGCCTGCGCCGACCACCACGACCGCCTCCGCCTGCAGCACCTCCGGCGCAATCTTGCGGATGGCGCTATAGGACGTCAGGCCCGAACATGCGTAAGGCGCGGCCTGCTCGGGCCGCAGGTCGCCGATTTCGATCAGGTAGCGGGCGTCCGGCACCAGGATGTGGTCGCTATAGCCGCCCGGCCGGAAGATCCCCAGGAAGCGCGGCGCGGCGCACAGGTTTTCGCGCCCGCGCCGGCAGACCTTGCAGTCGCCGCAACCGATCCACGGATACACCAGATAGCGCTGTCCCGTGGTCACCCCATTCGCGTCTGGCCCGGCGGCGACCACCACGCCTGCCGTCTCATGGCCCAGGGTCAACGGCAGCGTGACGCCGCGCTGCTCCACGCGCAGGCGCTTGTCGCCGCCCAGGTCGTAGTAGCCCTCCCACGTATGCACGTCGGTGTGGCACACGCCCGCGGCAAGCACCCTCAGCAATACCTGCGCTCCCTGCGGTTCGGGCGCCGGGCGCTCGATCGGAACCAGCGGCTGGCCAAAGGCGGTTACGTCGTAGCTGATCATCGCATCACCTGCTTGATCAAGGGGCAGCCGCCGCGGTCCTCTGGCCGGAATGCGACGTCGCCCGGGATGACCGCAACCTGCTTATACAGATCCCACTCGCTGCGGGATTCCTCCGGCTTCTTCACTTCGAACAGGTACATGTCGCGCACCACCCGCCCGTCCGCGCGCAACCGTCCGTTGCGCGTCATGAAATCGTTGATGGGCGTCTCCCGCATCTTGGCCATGACGGCGTCGGCGTCCTTGGTGCCGGCCGCCTTGACCGCGTTCAAGTAATGCAGCACCGCGCCGTAGGTGCCGGCCTGGGTCATGGTCGGCTTGCGTCCGACCTTGTCCTGGAAGCGTTGCGACCAGGCCCGCGTGGCGTCGTTCTGGTCCCAGTAGAACGCCTCGGTCAACAGCAGCCCCTGGCCCAAGGGCAGCCCGATGGACTTCACGTCCGACAGGAACGCCAGCAGCGCCACCAGCTTCTGCTGGCCGCCCGGCCGGCCAATGCCGAAGTCCGCCGCCTGCTTGATCGCGCTGATGACGTCGTTGCCGCCCAGCGCCAGGCCGATGATGCCCGCTTTGGAAGCCTGCGCCTGCAACAGATAGGAACTGAAGTCCGGCGTATTCAGGGGCGACCGCACCGCCCCCAGCACCTTGCCGCCGTTCTTCTCGATGACCGCGGAGGCATCGGCCTGCAGCGCGTAGCCGAACGAGTAATCCGCGGTCATGAAATACCATTTCTTGCCGCCCTGCGCGGACACCGCCGCGCCCGTGCCGTTGGCCAGCGCGTAGGTATCGTAGGTCCAGTGGACGGTATAGGGCGAGCACGCCTTGGCGGTCAGCTCCGACGTCGACGCGCTCGTCACCATGACGATCCTTTTCTTCTCGCGGCCGAGTTCGCTGATGGCCAGCGCCAGCGCCGACGTGGGCAGATCGGTGACCATGTCCACGCCATCCTGGTCGAACCAGCGCCGCGCCGCCGCGCTGGCGACGTCGACCTTGTTCTGGCCATCGGTGTACACCAGTTCGACCGGCTGGCCCAACACGCTGCCGCCGAAATCCTGCACGGCCATGCGCGCGGCCTCCACCAGCCCCTTGCCGCCGATGTCGGAGTACGCCGAGCTCATGTCCGCCATGACGCCGATCTTCACTGGGCCGCCGGCAGGCTGCGCTTGCACGCCTGCCGCAACGAGTGCGGCGCCCGCCAACGCGTACACCGTTTTCACGATTGCCATCGATATGTCTCCGTTATGAGTAAACGCCATTTGCGCAGCAACTGGCCTATTGCCCCGGCACGAGTCCTTTTGTATCGTAGGCACGCATTTTTCAGCTTCGTCCAAAGCGACGATTTTCGTGTTGCTTGCGGGTTTCCCCGAGCCGGCGGCGCGCAATCGTTCCTCACCCAACAGGCAGATCATGCGCCCTATGTTTTCGCCCGGACATGCGCTGGCCAGCGGCAAGCTCGGCGTCCCCGCTGCCCACCCCGACCATATCCCGCGTGTATCGCTGTGCGCGCAAATCTGCGCGCCTGGCAGCCCCAGGGTCGTCCTCGCGCGCGGCCCCGCCGGCTACGGCAAGACCACGCTGCTGGCCCAGTGCCAGACCCGGTTGAGCGCCCAATCCGTGCACGGCGCCTGGCTGACGCTGGACCGCGGCGATAACGATCTGCCGCGCTTTCTGCGATGCCTGACCGCCGCGCTGGAGCCCCTGGCCGCGCCGCCCGGGACGCTGGCCGACCTGGAGGCCGACGACGCGCTGGCGCTCGCCCTCATCGAAGCCATCGCCACGCAGACCGCTCCCTTTGCGCTGGTGCTGGACGAGTTCGAGGCCATCGTCGCGCCAGGCGTGCTGGACTTCGTGCAGAACCTGATCAACCGCCTGCCGCCGCAGGGCCGGCTGCTGATCGGCTCGCGCCATGCCACCGGCCTGGAACTGGGACGCTTGCGGGCCGACGGCCGGTTGCTCGAAATCGACGCTGCCCAGCTCTGCTTTTCGCTGGAGGAGACCACCCTGTTCTTTGCCCGGCGCAACCCTGTGGTCACACGCGCCGAAATCGGCCAGCTTCACCACAAGACCGAAGGCTGGATCGCCGCGCTCTGGCTGGCCTGCGCCTCGCTGGCGCGGCAGGACTCCGCCGCGGCGTTCATCGAACGCTTTTCGGGCAGCGACCAGTCCGTCTCCGACTATCTGGCCCAGGATGTTCTTGCCGGACAGACGCCCGAGTTGCGGCGCTTTCTGCTGCGCACCAGCATCCTGAAGCAACTGAACGCGGCGCTATGCCAAGCGTTGCTGCCGGACCTGGACTGCGGTCGCATCCTGCGCGAACTCGAGGACGGACAGGTCCTGCTGTCGCGCTCCTCCGCGGACGCGGCTCAATACCGCTACCACGGCCTGTTCGCGAGCCATCTGCAATCCACACTGCGGCAGCAGGATCCAGCGGACATCCCCGCGCTGCATCTGGCGGCGTCCCGCTGGTACGCCGAGCAAGGCCGTCCCGTTCCTGCCATCGATCACGCCATCGAAGGCGGCGACTTCGAGCACGCCCTTGCCTTGCTGGGTACAAACGCGGAAGCGTTGCTGGCCGAGGGGCGCATGCGGCTGCTCTCCCGCTGGTTCGCGCAGTTGCCAGCGGCCGTCCTGGCCCGCCGCCCGGCCCTGCAGGCGGTGCAGGTATGGGCAACCTGTTTTACCCGGGGCGCCAGCGAGGCGTCGTTGCAGCTGGACGAGTTGAGACTGGCCCGCAGCCCCGATCCCGACGTCCGCGCGCACGTGCAGGCGCTGCGGCCCTTGCTGCTCTCCATGACCGACCGCCACGAAGAGGCCTACGCGCTAGGCATGCCTGGCATCGCCGCGGCGGCGAACGCGTCCACCTTCGCGGCAACCGCCCTGGCCAACGCCATGGCCAACGTCGCCGCCGTGCTTGGCCGCTACCAGGAAGCGCAACGGCTGCTGGACGCCGCCCGCCGCGCGCAGAGCCTGGCCGCCAGCGCTTTCAATCAGATGTACTCCGAAGCGGTGGAAGGCATCATCGATCTGCAGGAGGGGCGCATGCGCCAGGCTGGCGCGCATTTCCGAATGGCCGTCCACGCCACCCGCAAGGGCGCGTACGGCCAGGCCAACGGCAACGCCTGGGCCGGCGTGCTGTACGCGGCCGGGGTTTACGAAGCCGGCGATCTGGAGCAGGCCGCCCGGCTGTTGCGCGTCTACGTGCCTCTTGGGCGGGACACGGGACACCCGGACCACTTGATACTCGGCTATGTGATGCTGGCGCGCATCGCATTTCTGTCGGGCGACATCGTGCAGACCTTCTATCTGCTGGGCGAACTGGAATACCTCGGCCATCAGCGCCGCCTGCCCCGGATCGCCGGCAGCGCGCGCGTGGAGCGCGCGCGCGTGCTGCTGCTGCAAGGACATCCGCAGGCCGCGCAGGACGAGCTCAAACGCGCGGAAGACAACGATCTGTGGGCTCGCATCGAAACGCTGCGCCTGCCCTCCAACGACTTGCTGTACCCGCGGCTGGGGATGCTGCGCGTGCAGTCCTACACGGGCAAGCCCGAGGATGCGTTGCGCCAGCTGGATGCCGACATTGCGTGCGCCGTATCGTCCCGCCGCATCCGGCGCGCCTACAAATTGCAAATGTTCCGCGCCGTCGCCCTGGCGCGCGCAGGTGAAGAGGCGCAGGCCCACCAGCAGTTGGCAACCTTGCTGGACACCGCGCAGGCCGAGGGGCTATGCCGTGTGCTGGCTGACGAAGGCAGCGCCTTTCTCTCGCTGCTGCCGCGCTTCTTTTCGTCGACAGACGGCTGCGCATGGTTGAATGGCTGCGCGTCGGCCCAAGCCTGGCTCAACCGCTTCCAACGCCATGCCGGGATGCCCGCGGACTCCAGCCCGGCCAAGCCAGCCGCCGAGCGCGCGCCGGCCGAGGCTTTGACAGCCAAGGAACTGAACGTGCTGCGCCTGGTTGCGGACGGCCATTCCAACAACGCCATCGCCCAGCGCCTGTTCGTATCCGAAAGCACCGTGCGCACCCATCTGCGCAACCTGAACGTAAAACTGTGCGCCGACAGCCGCACCCGCGCCGTGGCCCTGGCGCGCGAAGCCGGTCTGCTGTAGGGCCGGGACTGGCTGGCCTGCCGGCGATTAAGATAGGGACTTTTGCGCGTGTCCATCATGAAAAGCAGTTCTACAGGCGGCCTGGTCTACTCCACCGACGGCGGCCGCATGTGCCCCGAATGCCGCAAGCCGCTGGCGCAGTGCCTGTGCAAGCAGACCGCCCGTGCGGCCCCCGCCGGCGACGGCGTGGCCCGCGTGTCGCGCGAAACCAAGGGCCGTGGCGGCAAGAGCGTCACCGTGGTCAAGGGCGTGGCGCTGGACGGCGCGGCGCTGAACGCGCTGGGCAAGCAGCTGCGCAACGCCTGCGGCTCCGGCGGAACGGTAAAGGACGGCGTGATCGAGATCCAGGGCGACCACTGCGAACGCGTCATGGAAACCCTGCAAAAACAAGGCATCCGCGCCAAGCGCGCGGGCGGCTGACACCGACGGAGCAACAGCAATGACCGAATCCCAAACCAGCGCCGTCGCCAGTTGGCACGCCCATGTGTATTTCGACGCCGCCAGCCGCGACGCCGCGCACGCCCTGCGCGAACGGATCGCCGCGCGCTTTGCCGGCCAGATGGAGCTGGGGCGCTTCCATGAGCGCCCCGTCGGCCCGCATCCCCAGTGGAGCTACCAGATTGCCTTCACGCCCGAGCGCTTCGCGGAGATCGCCACCTGGCTGACGCTGCACCACGGAGCGCTGGATGTCTTCATGCATCCCAACACCGGCGACTCCCTGCGCGACCACCGCGACTGCGCCGTGTGGATCGGCCGCAGCCACACCCTGAACCTGCAGGCGCTGGGCGCCTGAACCGCTACAGCGCGCGGCCCACGATCAGCGAATCCAGCGCCATCATGGGATCGCTGCTCTTGCCTTCATATGGCAGGCGGCTGAGCACGTAGCGCATCGCATTGATCCGCGCGCGCTTCTTGCAGTCGGACTTGACCACCACCCAGGGCGCGTCGGCCGTGTCGGTGTGCGCGAACATGGCTTCCTTGGCGCGGGTGTAGTCGTCCCACTTGTCCAGCGAGGCCAGGTCCACCGGGCTGAGCTTCCACTGCTTGAGCGGATGCACCTTGCGCTGCAGGAAGCGGCGGCGCTGTTCTTCCTGGCTGACCGAGAACCAGAACTTGATCAGGTGGATACCGCTGCTGACCAGATGGCGCTCGAAATCCGGCACCTGGCGCAGGAAGTCCAGGTATTCGTTCTGGGTGCAAAAGCCCATCACGCGCTCGACGCCGGCGCGGTTGTACCAGGAGCGGTCGAACATGACGATCTCGCCCGCAGTCGGCAGGTGCTGCACGTAGCGCTGGAAGTACCACTGACCCTTTTCCGTGTCGGAAGGCTTTTCCAGCGCGACCACGCGCGCGCCGCGCGGGTTCAGGTGTTCCATCATGCGCTTGATGGTGCCGCCCTTGCCGGCGGCGTCGCGGCCTTCGAACAGGATCACGACGCGCTGGCCGGTGGCCTTGACCCAGGCCTGCAGCTTCAGCAGTTCGACCTGCAGGCTGTACTTCTGCTTTTCGTAGTTACGGCGCAGCATGCGGTGGCGATAGGGATAGATGCCTTCGCGCCAGTCCGCGGCCAGCTCATCGTCGGGATTGCGGCGCGTGCGCGGCGCCGCCGAATTGGCTTCCAGCAACGCGCGGTGCACGGCCTGCGCATCGTCCGGCGACAGTTCCTCGATGACCGAGCGCAGCGCCTCGCGCGCCTGGGCCGGCGCGCTGACGTTGTAGCGACGCGCGATGTCGGCCAGCACGGCGACGGTTTCCTGACGCGCGGCGTCCTGACGGGCGACGACGCGTTTGCGCACATCGAGAGCCGGCTCGGCGGCGGCCGCGGCCGATACGGGGTCAACCGGCGCGGGAGCGCCCGCCGCGAGATCGCCCGCCGCGGGAGCGCCCGCCGCGGGATCCACCGCGGCAGGCGCCTTGGCCGCGCGCGGCCTGCGGCTGGTGGTTACCGGCGTGACGACCGTCTTGACCGCCGGCCTCTTGGAGGCGCTGGCGGTCCGCTTGGCCGCGCGCTTGCGCGGCGTGTCGGCTACGGCTTGTTCGGTGGCTGGGGGGGGTCTTGTCTGTCATCGATCCTGTCCTCGCTGCGCTGATCGTCCTGTCCGCGCCGGCCAGGCTTGCGCCTGCGGCCTCAGTCGGGAAAAGCGCAAACGCTACTCCGAGCCCTGCCCCGCGGATTTGACTTTGATCAAACGTTGTAACATTTTTGCAGCAACGAAGGCCGCTACACTGGCCTCCCTACACCCGCCCCTGCGCCATGTGGTCATTCATCAAACGGCTGCTAGCCGGCCCGACGCCGCCCGAAGATCCCCTGCGCGAAACCGTGAGCTTCGATGAAGCCGGTTTCACGCGCAGCAGCGAACTGGCTCGCGCCCTGGGCCAGCAGGAATTCTGGCCCTGGAGCGACATCCATGAATTCGGCTTCCGCTACACGCAGGCCGTCTTTCCCGATCCCTGGTCGGGCGACTACATGGAAGGCCTGTGGTTCCTGCGCGTACCCAGCGACGGCGGCGGGCTGATGGCCATGGAATTCGACGAGGCCACGCTCGACGCCGAACGACTGCCTGCCGCCCTGCTGCGGAACATGCCGGGCCTGGACATGGACGCGCTGCGCGCGGGGCTGGCCGCGGCCGCGCGCGGGCCGCGCAACTTCGAGGACCATGGGGAATGGGTGGCGTGGCGGCGCGTGGCCACTACGCCCGATCCAGGCCCTGCTTGAGGTCGGCCAGGATGTCCTCGGGCGTCTCCAGGCCCACCGACAGCCGCAGTAAGCCCTCGGACAGTCCATAGCGCTCGCGGTCCTCGGCAGAGTAGCTGGCATGCGTCATGGACGCGGGATGCTGGATCAGGGTTTCCGGATCGCCCAGGCTGACCGCGATGCGCGCCAGCTTCAGGCTGTTGAGCAGGCGGCGCCCCGCCGCCAGTCCACCCTTGAGTTCGAACGCGACCAGGCCGCCGCCGGCCGATTGCTGGCGGCGCGCGATCTCCGCGCCCGCCGTATCCGCCAGGCCCGGATAGAACACGTCTGCCACCGCGGGATGCTCGCGCAGCAGCTTGGCCACCTTCAGCGCGGATTCGCTGTGGCGCGCCACGCGCAGCTCCAGCGTCTTGATGCCGCGCAGCACCAGGAAGGCGGTGAAGGGCGACAAGGTCGCGCCGGTGAAGTAGCGCAGCCCTTGCAGCCGGATCGCATCGATGTGTTCCTTGCGCCCCAGCACCGCCCCCGCCAGCAGGTCGCCGTGGCCGCCCAGGTACTTGGTGGCCGAGTGCAGCACGACGTCGGCGCCATGCTCCAGCGGACGCTGCAGCACCGGCGTGGCGAAAGTGTTGTCGACGATGGTCAGCAGACCCTTGCCGCGGGCAATGGCGGACACCGCCGCGATATCCACCAGGCGCAGGTTGGGATTGGCCGGCGTCTCGAAGTAGACCGCGCGCGTGTTGGGGCCGATGGCCGCCGCCACGGTCTCGGGGCGGGTGAAATCGGCAAACACCGCGCGCACGCCAAAGCGCGCCAGGCCTTGCGTGAACAGGGTGAAGGCGGTGCCATACACGATCTGGTCCACGACGATTTCATCGCCGCTCTGCAATAGCGAGAACAGGGTCGCCGAAATCGCCGCCATGCCGGAGGCGGTCACCACGCCGGCCTCGGCGCCTTCCAGCGAGGCCAGGCGCTCTTCCAGCAGCGCCTGCGTCGGATTGCGCGTGCGGCCGTAGACGTAACCCTGCTTTTCGCCCAGGCGGATCTGGTCGAAGGATTCGATGCTGTCCTGGGTGTAGGTGGAGGTCAGATAGAGCGGCGGAGCCAGGGCGCCCTGCTCGTCCAGCGGGTCATAGCCCAGGTGGATGGCGCGCGTGGCAAAACCGTGTTGCGAGGAGTCGGACATTTCAGCGTTCCTGTGTTTTCGGGTCAGCGTTTGTGGTCGGCGCGGCGCGACAGCCATTCGCCGGTGAATTGCACAATGGAGACCAGCGCGATCAGGATCACGATCACCTCGAACATCACGCGGGTCTCGTAGCGTTCGTAGCCGTAGCGGATGGCCAGATCGCCCAGGCCGCCCGCGCCTACGGCGCCCGCCATGGCCGAAGCGTTGATCATCGCGATGACGCTGACGGTCATGCCGCCGATGATGCCCGGCAAGGCTTCCGGCAACAGCACGTGGCGCACGATGTGCCAACGGCGGCAACCCATGGCCCTGGCCGCCTCCACCAGCCCGTGATCCACGTCGTTCAGGCTGACCTGGGCGATGCGCGCGAAGAACGGCACCAGATTGGCCGATAGCGGCACGATGGCGGCCCAGGTGCCCAGTGTGGTGCCCACCAGAAAGCGCGTGAACGGCAGCATCGCCACCAGCAGGATGATGAAGGGGATGGCGCGGAAGGTATTGACCGTCACCGACAGGACCTTGTTGAAGCGCGGCCGGGGATACAGATTGCCCGGCGCGGTGACGGTCAGCACCACGGCCAGCGTCAGGCCGAGAACGATGGCGATGACGGCGGACACGCTCACCATCGCCAGGGTCTGCAGGAAAGCCTGCAGGTATTTATCAAGCATTGGCAGCGACATAACCCAGCACCTTGATCTGATCGGCCACCAGCGCGGCGCGCGCGGCCTCTTCCTGTAATGCGCCCGCGGGCACGGACACCAGCAGGCTGCCCTGCGCATGGCCGCGCAGGCGGTCCAGTCCGCCGTGCAGCAGCGTCGCGCCGGGGCCGAGCGCGGCCAGCGCCTGCAAGGACACGCCGTCCGGACGCCCCTGCCCCGTAAAGCGCAGCCGCAGCACGGCTACGCCCGCGCGGCCCTGCAGGTCAGGCACCAGCCTGCTGGCGAGATCGGGCGGCAAGTCGTGCTGCAAGGGCCGCAGCAAGGCGCGCGTGGCGTCGGCCTGGGGATTGCCGAACACGCGCCAGACCTCGCCTTCCTCGACCTTGCGGCCGCCGTCCAGCACCAGCACCCTGTGGCAGACCTCGCGGATCACCGCCATGTCGTGCGTGATCAACACCACCGTCAGGCCCAGCTTGCGGTTGATGTCCAGCAACAAGGCCAGGATGGCCTGCGTGGTTTCCGGGTCCAGCGCCGACGTGGCTTCGTCGCACAGCAGGATCTCCGGTTCATGCACCAGCGCGCGGGCGATCCCCACCCGCTGCTTTTGGCCGCCGGACAGTTTTGCCGGATAAACATCGGCCTTGTCGCGCAGCCCCACCAGCTCCAGCAGTTCCTCTACCCGCGCCCGCGCCGCGGCGGGCTTGACGCCCGCCACGCGCAAGGGCAAGGCCACGTTCTCGGCCACCGTCTTGGCCGACAGCAGATTGAAGTGCTGGAAGATCATGCCGATGCGGCGGCGCAGGCCCACCAGCGCGTTTTCGTCCAGGCCGCCCGCGTCCACGCCGCCCACCAGCACGCGGCCGGCGCTGGGCCGCTCCAGCATGTTGATGGAACGCAGCAGCGTGGACTTGCCCGCGCCGCTGCGGCCGATGATGCCGTAGACCTCGCCGCGGGCGATGGCGAACGACACGTCGGACAGCGCGGCCACCGGCCCCTGCGCCCCCTCGTAGCGCTTCTGCAGCCCTTCGAACACGATGTGCGCATCTGCGGCCTGGGTTCGCGGCGCGGCATCGGCCAGCGTGGCCATGGAGAATTCGTGTTGCATCATTGCCCGGCTCCGATCTCAGAAAACCGGAATCACCGAGCCTTCGTACTTGCTCAGGATGAACTGGCGCACTTCCTCGGAGTGATAGGCCTTGACCAGTTCAGGCACCCAGGGCGCGTTCTTGTCCTGTTCGCGCACCGCGATGATGTTGACGTAAGGATTGTTTTCCTTCTTCTCCACCGCGATGCCGTCGCGCGTGGCGATCAGCCCGACCTGATAGGCGAAGCTGTTGACGATGGCCGCGGTGTCCACGTCCGGCAGCGAACGCGCCAGCACCACGGAAGCGCTTTCCACGAAGTTGAGCTTCTTGGGGTTGGAGGTCACGTCCGCCAAGGTCGCCGTGCCGGTGGCCGGATCGAACCCGTCCTTCAGCGTGATCAGGCCGTGGTCGCGCAGGATGACCAGCGCGCGCGTCTGGTTGCTGGGGTCGTTGGGAATGCCGACGCGGGCGCCTTCGGGCAGCTCATTGAGCGACTTGTACTTCCTGGAGTAGAACGCGATGGGCGAGATCAGCGTGTTGGCCACGGACACGAGCTTGTAGCCGCGCTGCTTGATCTGGTCGTTCAGGAAGGGAATGTGCTGGAAGGCATTGGCGTTCAGGTCGCCGTTGTTGAGCGCCTCGTTCGGGCTGGCGGTGCCGGTGATCACCACGGGCTCGACCGCCAGGCCGTTCTTCTTGGCGACCTGGGCCACCACTTCCCAGATCTGCTCGTCGACGCCGCCGCGCACGCCCACCTTCAGCGGCTTGGGATCGGCCGAAAAAACCGGGCCATGGAACATTGCCGCCGAAGCCAGCACCGCGCCCAGCAGGCGCTTGAAGAAACGGGAAGTCATGTTGGAATCGCCTCTCAGGCTATGCGGTTATGAGAGAAACGATTCTAGGGAGGGGGACGGACCCGGCGAACGAATAGTTCGTTGAGTCCTTATTACAGGGGCGTTTGGTTATGGCGGCTGGGCATATGGTCCCGGCACATGCCCCGCCGCGCGGATCAGAAGGGCTTGACGACCACCAGCGTCACGATGGCCGCGGACGCGATGACGGTGAAGGGCGCGTACAGATCCACCAGCGGCGGACGCTGGGCGCTGCCATTGGCCATGCGCCGCAATGCCGCGCTCTGGATGCCGAGCAGCGCCGACAGCGCCAGCGCGAAGCCCACCTTGATCCAGATCCAGGTCATGGCGAACCAGCCGAAGGTCATGGCCAGGTGCAGGCCGACCAGCCACGTGAGCACCATGGCCGGCGTGGTCACGTAGAGCGTCCAGCGGCGCAAGGCGCCCAGCATCTTGCGTTCCTTGGGCGCTTCTTCACTGTCCTGCGGCTGCGAGGACAGCAGGAACAGGGACACGAACAGCGATCCGCCCAGCCAGGCGACCACGGCCGCCACGTGTAGCATTTTCAGGAGTTGATAGGTCATGATGACCGCGATTATCGCCGGATGCGGACCGCGCCGTGTATCGGCACGGCGTATCCGTTTGCGCTACGGCAAGCGGCGCCCGGCAACGCAGCCTTACTTGGCCGCCTCGGGGCTGGCCGGGGCGGCGGGCGCGGGAGTCGATGCGGGCGCGCTGGATGCGGGGGCAGCAGATGCAGGGGCAGCAGATGCGGGCGCGGAAACTGCGGGTGCAGGCGCCGCCGGCGCGGGAGCCGCAGCGGCGGGCGCGGCCGGCGAACTGGAGCCTCCCGCGGCAGGTGTTTTCGGCGTTTCGCTGCCGCCGTTGGCCGCGGCCGGATTCAAGGTATCGGCGGGCTTGTCGGGAGATTCCGCCGGCTCGGCCGGCGCGGCCTTGGGTTGCGCCTTGGCCCGGCCGCCTGCGGGCGCATGCGGCGCGGCGGCGGCCTGCGCGTCCGGCAGGAAACGCTGTAGCAGCTGGAAGAAGCCTTCATAGAACTTGGGCCGCGCAACCGTCTGGCTGCCCGTCTTCACCAGCGAATCGTCGCTGGACCCGAACGGCATGGACACCTGGCCCAGCACGCTCACGCCCACGCTGGCCGAGCTATTGGTGCGCTTGATCGAATAGCGGTCCTGCACGGCGTTGGCAAACACCGTGGCGCGCTCATTCGCGCTGCCATCGGAGGCGCATTCGATGTTGAAGGCAATCTGCGTATGCTGGCCGTTTTCGTCCTGGAAATTCTTGTGCCCCGTGACCCGCGAACCCTCGAACTTGTCGATGTTGTAGCCCTGGCTCAGCAAGGCGCGGCGGCCCGCGTCGCAGGCGGCGACGTTACTCGCATCGACGGTGCGCGAGTAAGTGTTGTTCTGGGTGAAGTCTTCTTTTTCGAACTCTGGCTTGGGGGATGAGCATCCCGCCAGAACGCCCACCAGGGCAACGGACAGGGCCAGCGACGGACTGCGGGGAAAACGGGGCATGAATTGGGGGAACAGTAATGCGTCAAGCGTCCGTTATAGCGCATCCCCGGCACCATTTCTTTTACGAGGAATGTGCAGTTCAACGGAGAGGTAACAGAGTTCAAAAAAAGGGCCGCATCGCGGCCCGGGCAGCCCTGGCTGCCTCGTTCAGGGCGACACGCGCGCAGGCGCGAGCGGCGGCGCCTCCTGCGCCTCCAGGTTCAGGCTGCGCGGGTAATGCTTGCAGCCCGCGGCCAGCAGGCCGATGCACAACACCGTGGCCACGCCAACCAGGACCGACATGGACTGCCCTACCGCTGCCGGGTTCTTGAACAGCCGGTCCGTCAGCATGGCCACGGCGGTGGTGCCCAGGCCCAATCCGATCAGGTTCGAGATCAGCAGGAACAGCGCCGATACCTGGGCGCGCAGCTGATTGGGCGGCAGTATCTGCATCGCGGCGGTCGAGGTCGGCATCGGAAACGAGGCGAAGAACATGGCTGGCAGCAGCAAGCCCACCGACCACCACAGCGAATCGACCTGGGTGAAGACCACCGCAGGCAGGGCCATGCCGGCCGCGCCAATCACGCCAGCGCGCAACGGCGCATCGCTGTAGCCCCGCTTGGCCAGCCAATCCATCAGCCAGCCGCCGCAGAACACCCCGGCGGTATTGGCGACCAGCACCACCACGCCCAGCATGTAGCCGGCTTCCGAGGGCGACATGCCGAACTTGCGCATGTAGAACGCCGGCGTCCAGCCCAGCAGTGCGAACAGCACCATCGCATAGAACGAGAAGCCCAGGTAGTGGCAGAAGAAGGTGCTGCGATGGCGCCCCAGGAAGCGGAAGGTATCTTCCATGGCGGGCTTCTGCACCTGCCCCGAGGCATTGCGCCGCAAGCCCAGCCGCTGCGGATCGCGCACCGTCAGCAGGATCAGCAGCGCAATCAGCAGGCCAGGCAATCCCACAATGAAGAAGGTCACCTGCCACGGCCGCATTGCGCCTATCCACGGCAAGGCAACCGTATCCACGCTCTTGAGCAGGTTGATGACGTAGCCGCCGATCAGGAACGCCATGCCGCCGCCGATGAACGAGCCGATCGAATAGATCCCGACGGCGCGCCCCAGCTTCTCGCGCGGGAACATGTCGCTGAGCATGGAGTACGTGGCGGGCGAGAGCGCCGCCTCGCCCACGCCCACGCCGATCCGCGCGAGAAACATCTGCGCGAAATTGCGCGAAAGGCCACAGGCCGCCGTGGCCAGGCTCCAGAACGCCACGCCGATCGCGATGATCCGGGGCCGCGAATAGCGATCCGCCAGCAAGGCTATCGGTATGCCCATGAAGGCGTAGAACAAGGAGAACGCCAGCCCGTGCAGCAAGCTGAATTGCGTGTCGGACAGCTGCAGGTCGTGCTTGATGGGTTCGATCATCAGCGCCAGGATCTGCCTGTCGACGAAGGAAAATATGTACGCTAGCATGCATATCACCACGACGTACCACTCGTAGGCGTAGCTAGGTTTTGATCCGTGCCGCGGGCTGCCGTCAGTCATGGTTTGTTTCCCTTGTATGGTGGTGAGATCTGCCCATGCCCAAGGGCCGGGTTGTGTCTCACTTGCTTGCAGGCCCATCTTTTGTAGGTCTTTGCGCAGCCAGCCTCTATACGCCTGACGCAACGACTGTTCCCGCTGCGCAGGAAAGCATGTTCAACGACACCAATCCGCTGGACCGCCATTGCTTGCTGGACTCGGGCAACATCGCCGAGATCAAGGACCAGGTCAGCCAGCACCTATGGTCGCACCGCATGTGCGTTCCCCCGGGAAAACCCCTGCAATCGCGCCTGTACGGCGTCTTCTTCGGCAACGCAGCCTTGTTCGACCTGCACTATGGCGCGGAAGTCGAGATCGACGCCGGCGACATCGCCAGCTACTACCTGATCCGCATCACGCTGCAAGGCTCCGGGCTGATCACGCTGGGCAAGCGCAGCGCGTCGATGAACGCGGGTAGCCTGACCATTTCCTCGCCGTCCGAGCGCAGCGTGATCCGCATCGGCCGCGACTGCCGCAACCTGATCCTGCGCATCGAGCGCGAGGCGCTGGAACGCCAGTTGCAGCGGCTGCTCGAGCGCCCCGCCAAACAGGCGCTGGTGTTCGACCTGCAAATGGATGCCGACGCGCCCGGACCGGTGGCAGTGCGCGAAACGCTGGACTATCTGTGCCGGCTATACCGCCATCCCGCCATCGAAGGCGTCACGCAAACGCTGGCCGCCGGCTTTTCAGACTACCTGTTGACGCTGCTGCTGACCCAGCTGCCGCACAACTACTCCGAGGCCTTGCAGGCAGACCGCCGCCAACCGCTGCCCCTGCATGTGCGGCGCGCGCGCGATTACATAGAAAGCCATCTGGACCAGCCGCTATCGCTGACGGACCTGGCGGCCCACTGCGGCGTCTCCGTGCGCACGCTGCAAAACGGCTTCTCGCAGTTCCTGAAGCAAAGTCCCAGCGACTACGTGCGCAACCAGCGGCTGGCCCAGGTGCACGCGGCGCTTGCGCAAGCCGGCGAAGGCGACAGCGTCACCGACATCCTGCTGCGGCACGGCATTTCCAGCTTCGGGCATTTCGCCATCCACTATCGCAAGCGCTACGGCTGCCTGCCGTCGGACACCCTGCGCCAAAGCAGGCATTAGGCGTTGCACGGCAGCGCCAGGATTCGCTTGCCGGATCGGAACGCCGCTTGCGCGTTCGGCGCAGCCCCGCCAGCGCGCCGCCGCTAGGATCAAGGCTCCATCAGACGGAGCTTGACCATGAGAATCAGCGTCATAGGCGGCGGCCACGGCTGCTACGCGGCAGCGGCCGAGCTGTTCGAGAAAGGCCATCACGTGCGCTGGTGGCGCCGGGACTGGACGGCCTTCCAGGACTTGCGGGATGCGGGCGCGCTGACGGTCACCGACTATCGCGGCAGCCGCCAGATTCCGCTGGGCGACGGCCCCCGCCAGTTGCAGCTGGTGCGCGACCTGGCCACTGCCGTGGAGAATGCGGAGCTGCTGGTCATTCCCCTGCCTTCCACCACCCACGAAGCGCTGGCCCGGGAATTGGCGCCGCTGCTGCGCGACGGCCAGGTCGTGTTCCTGCCGCCGGGCACCTTCGGCTGCTACGTCTTCGCCCGCGCCATGAAAGAAGCAGGAAATGCCGCGAACACGGCCTTCGCCGAGACCGGCACCCTGCCCTACCTGGCCCGCAAACATGGCGAAAAAGTCGTGATCAGCGGCTACGCCACCCGCCTGCCCACCGGCGTCTTTCCGCGGCGGCTGTCGGAGCAGGCGCTGGCCGTGGTCCATCGCGCCTACCCCAGCATCGAACCGATAGAGGACGGGCTTTCGGGCGCGCTGATGAACGCCGGCCCCATCATCCATCCGCCGCTCATCATGATGAATGCAGGGCCGCTGGAACACTTCGACAAATGGGACATCCACAACGAAGGCACCCAGGCCTCCATACGGCGCGTGACCGACGCGCTGGACGCGGAGCGCATCGCCATCCGCGTGGCCCTGGGCTATGCCGCGCCGCACTTCCCGTTGGCCGACCACTATGCCGCCGAAGGCGATGAATGGATGTACGGCCGCGGCGCCCATGGCAGGCTCACCGACAGCGGCGACTGGCGCGAGGACATAGACCTGCACACGCACCGCTACATGCTGGAGGACACGCGGCTTGGCCTGTCATTCCTGGTGTCCGCCGGCCGCTGGGCGGGCGTGCCGACGCCTGTCGCACAAGGCCTGCTGAGCCTGGCCAGCGCGGTCACGGGACGCGACCTTTACGCCGAAGGACGCACGTTCGAACGCCTGGGCCTGGACCGCCTGTCGCGCGCGGACATGCGCCAGCTTCTGGCCAAAGGCTGCTGACACGGAGATGCAAGCCATGAACGAAAGACTCTGCGTAATCGGCGCCGGCCGCATGGGCGTGGGCATCACGCTGTCATACATCCATGCCGGACTGGACGTCACGCTGATAGACATCAAGCCGCGCCCGCCCGCCGAGCAGGCCGATTACTTCGCACGCGTGCGGGACGATCTGCGCCGCGAACTCGGCATCCTGTGCAGGCTGGGCTTGCTCGATGCCGCGCAGGCAGAGGTGGCGCTGGCGCGCATCCGCCTATGCACGCGCGAGGATGCCGAAGCAGATCTGCGGCAGGCGCGCGTGGTGTTCGAAGCCGTGCCTGAACGCCTGGACGCCAAGCGCGATGCCTTTCTGTGGTTGGGAGCGGCCTGCGCGCCGGACAGCATCATCGCGTCCACCACGTCCACCTTTCTGGTCACCGAACTGGCGGAGCTGGTGCAAGGTCCGCAGCGCTTCCTGAACGCGCACTGGCTCAACCCCGCCTACCTGATACCGCTGGTGGAAGTGAGCCGCGGCCCCCAGACCAGCGAGGCCGCGACGCAAGGGCTGCTGGCAGCGCTGCGCCTGGCGGGCAAGAAGCCCGTGCAGTGCGCCCCCGCTGCCGGCTACATCGTGCCCCGCATCCAGGCCCTGGCCATGAACGAAGCGGCCCGCATGGTGGAGGAAGGCGTGGCCAGCGCCGAAGACATCGACACGGCCGTGCGCCTGGGCTTCGGCCTGCGGTTTTCGGTTCTGGGGCTGCTGGAGTTCATCGACTGGGGCGGCGGCGACATCCTCTACTACGCCTCGCGCTACCTCGCCGATGCCATCGATCCGCGCTTCGCCTCGCCTGCCGTCATCGCCAGCAACATGGAACAAGGGCGCAACGGGCTGCGCGACGGCCAGGGCTTCTATGACTACGCCGGCATGGACGTAAATGCCTACAAGATGGAGCGGCTGGCGCAATTGTGCAAGCGTCTGGAAGTGATGGACCTGTTGCCCCGCCACAACGCGGCAAGGCAGCCGCCCGCGCGATAGCGCGCCGGCCTGCGCGCCTACTTTTCCAATTCGCCCAGGATCCGGTACGCCAGCCGGACCCTGGCCTCGTTCGGATAGTTGCGGTTGGCCAGTATCACGATGCCCAGCTTCTTCGACGGCACGAATGCCACATAGCCGCCGAAGCCGTTGGTCGAACCCGTCTTGTTGATCCACACGGCCTCCTGCGGCGGCAGCGGCGGGTTCAATGCGGTCACGGGCTGGCTCTGGCTGTTGTAGTTGCCGGCATTGGCCGTCAGCAACGCGTCCAGCGTCGCCGGATAGCGCAATTGCTCCCAGGCCAGGTCCTGGGTCATGTCGCCCAGCTGGTAATAGCCGACGTGCGTCTGCGCAATCGCGCCGCGCAGTTCGGCATCGGCAAGGTTCAAGCCCATGTTCGCGTCGACGAAGCGGATCAGGTCGCGCGCGCTGGTCTTCACGCCATAGGCTTCGTCGGCCAGCACGCCCGGATTCACGCGCACGGGCGCATCCTGCTTGTTGTAGCCCTGCGCGTAGTCCGCCATCCTGGCGGCCGGCACGTCGATGTAGGTGCTGGTCAGGCCCAGCTTGGGAAACAGGTCCCGCTCCATGGCCGCCTTGAACGGCCGGTTCAGGCTCTTGGCCGCAACCACGCCCAGCATGCCGATGCTGGGGTTGGCGTAGGTGCGATACGTGCCAGCGGCATGCTCGGGCTTCCAGGCCTTGAGGTAAGCCATCATCTGCGCCTGGTTCGTGACCGCGTCGGGCACCTGCAAGGGAAAGCCGCCGGTCGTGTGCGTCCCCAGGTTGATCAGGCTCAGTTTGGCGAAGTCGCTGCCGGCGAGCTCGGGCAGATACTTGGCCGGGCTGTCGCTCAGCGCCAGGCGGCCGCGCGCCTGTGCGTAGGTTGCCAGGGTTGCCGTGTAGGTCTTGCTGATGGAGCCGATCTCGTACAGCGTGTCGCTGTCGGCCCGCCTGCCGGTTTGCCTGGATGCCACGCCATAGTTGTAGAAATGTTGCGTCCCGTTGCGGGTCACGGCGATCGACATTCCCGCAATGCCATGTTCGCGCATGACGGCCTGGACCGCCTCGTCGACCTTGCTGTCGGTCTCCGCCTGTCCGGCCTGCGCCAGCCCGCAGCCTGCGGCCATCAGCGTAAACAATCCCGTGCGCAGCATGCTGTTCAAGCGCATTCTCGTCATTCCCTGTCGTGTCGGATCGGTGGCGCCGCGACGGCGGCGCGCAAGCATCGTAACGCGGCGCGGCGCCTTATTGGTACTAACCCTTGGTCTCATTCTGGGGGATTTTGGCTATCCTCGCCTCGTCGATCCAAAACCCCGCAGAAGAGACCTGCCCCCCGCGGCAGGCGCCGACGGAGCAACCGCCCCGGAAACTCTCAGGCAAACAGGACTGCGCGGTCTAGACAATCTGGAGAGAGGCGCGGATTGCGCCCACCGAAGGGGAACCCGCCGCCGCCTGCGCCGCGGGTGAAGCTCTCAGGTACAGAGACAGATGGGGTGCTGCGGCCGGGTGGCCGCGGCCACTCAATCTGGAGCCATCATGCCCCGCATCGCCATCATTGGCGCCGGTATCACCGGCGTCACGTCCGCCTATGCCCTGAGCAAACTGGGATACCACGTCACCGTCTACGACCGCCAGCGCTATCCGGCCATGGAGACTTCCTACGCCAACGGCGGCCAGCTATCGGCCAGCAACGCCGAGGTCTGGAACAGCACCGCCACCATCATGAAAGGCCTGCGCTGGCTCGGCCGCCACAACGCGCCGCTGCTGCTCAATCCCCGCTTCAGCTGGCACAAGTACTCCTGGCTGGCGCAGTTCATCGGACAGATCCGCAACTACCGCCGCAACACCATCGAGACCACGCGGCTTGCCATTGCCGCGCGCCAGCACCTGTACGCCATGGCGGAAGAAGAAGGCATAGATTTCGACCTGGAGCGCCGCGGCATCCTGCACATCTACCACGACGCCGCCAGCTTCGAGACCGCGCGCCGCGCCAATGCCCTGCTGCAGGAAGGCGGGCTGGAACGCTACGCAGTGTCGCCCGAGGAAGCGCGCAGCATCGAACCCACGCTGCAAACCCCTTGCCATGGCGGCTTCTACACGCCCTCGGACGCCACCGGCGACATCCACAAGTTCACCAGCGGCCTGGCCCGCGCCTGCGAGCGCCGCGGCGTGCGCTTCGCGCAGGACGCCGACATCCGCAACATCAGCGTGGACGGCGCGCCCTACGTGCTCGACGTCGCGCGCGAGGGCGGCGCGCGCCGCGAGCAGCACGAGGCCGACGCCATCGTCGTCTGCGCCGGCGCCGTCAGCCGGCAGTTCGCCAGGCAGCTGGGCGACACGCTCAACATCTACCCGGTCAAGGGCTATTCCATCAGCGTGCACCTGGACGACGCCGCCAGCCAGGCGGCCGCACCGCACGTCAGCCTGCTGGACGAAGCCGCCAAGATCGTCACCAGCCGCCTCGGCGACCGCTTCCGCGTGGCCGGCACGGCCGAGTTCAACGGCTTCAACATGGACATCCGCGCCGAACGCGTGCAGCCGCTGGTGGACTGGACCCGCAAGCACTTCCCCGGCATCCGAACTTCGCGCGTGGTGCCGTGGTGCGGGCTGCGCCCCATGACGCCGAACATGATGCCCCGCGTCGGCCCGGGCAGGCGGCCGGGCGTGTTCTACAACACGGGGCATGGGCATCTGGGCTGGACCTTGTCGGCGGCGACGGCGCAGATGCTGGCGGCTAGCGTGAGGGAGGGGGTGGGAGAGGCTTGAGTTGAGGCGAGCAAACCCAGCATTGATGCAACCAGGTTTGCTCGTACCGCTTCGCCTACTTTCTGTCCGAATAATGGGATAAAAGCCGGCGGATAAGTGAACTCCAGTCTACAGTTGCACCTGTCGGTACTTGCACTGGAGGCCCATGCCGTGAAACGCTCGCATCAAGACCAGGCGATTCCATACTGCAATCGCAGCGGGGATAAGGCGGAAGCCTATGCCCTGCTCAAGCTAATCGATCGAGGCCGGCGCGAAATATCGCAGGGAAACGTCATTCCTGCGGGCCACGTCTTTGCCCAATTTGAAGCAATGGACAAAGATGCCGAGGAATGACACTCCCGATTGCATTTCTTCCGCCCGTGGTGAATCTGTTCGCGGAAATTGATCTGCAAGCTCAATAATGCAAGCTCGCTACCAATGCTCAGGTCCCGACGCTGCGCGCTCCAACTCCTTGTGTGTGTAACGCCGCGTCGGTCAATGTACTAAGGCCGCATCCCTGTCTTCGGCAGTCAGCAGTTCCGCGTCCGCATCGTGCCGGAGACTGTCCTTGCACACCTCCCCATCCTTCACAACCAGCAAGATCCTCTCCGGATCCACCAGCAGCGACAGATCCTTCAGCGGATCCCCGTCGACCATGACCACGTCCGCCAGATAGCCGGGACGCAGCATGCCCAATTCGTGCGGGCGTTGCATGATCTCGCCGCCCAGCCGAGTGGCGGACACCAGCGCTTCGGTCGGGGTCATGCCGATGTAGTCCACGAAGTATTGCAGGTCGCGGGCGTTGGTACCATGCGGCATCCAGGCAAAGCCGTAGTCGCCGCCGGGCAGGATGCGGATGCCCCGCTTGTGCATCTTGCGCAGCGACTCCGAGGCGATTTCCAGTTCGCGCTTGTAGCCCATCTGCTCGGCGATGGCGGGCGTGATGCCGTACTCGGACGCGTTGAAGGCCGTCCTGATCAGCCAGCCTATGCCCGGCGCGACGAAATGGCTGTCTTTCCTGGCTTCCAGCATGTCGAGCGCCTCTTCATCGGCAAAGCTGGCGTGGTAGATCATCTCGATGCCGTGGCGCACGCATTGCTTGACCGACTCGCTGGAACGCGCGTGCGCCGCGACACGCTTGCCATAGCGCTTGGCCTCGTTCGCCAGCATGGCGATCTCGTCTTCTGCGAACGGCGACATCTCGGCCGGCAGCCCGGCGATGTACTCGCCGGACAGATTTATCTTCAGGTGATCGACACCGTATTTGATGAAGGTGCGCGCCGAGCGCCGGATCTCTTCAGGGCCACAGCACACGCTGCCGAAGCTAAGCTCGTCGAACGGCATGTGCGGCAGCGAGTTGTCGCCCAGCGCGCCTATGGTGGTGATCTCCTGGCTGCCCGCCAGGTAACGCGGCCCCGGGCATTCGCCGGCGTTGATGGCGTTACGCAGCACCACGTCCAGGCGCGGCTTGGCCGCGGCCGCGCCGATGGCCGAGGTCCAGCCCATTTCCAGATAGCGTTTGGCCACGCGCACGCACCAGAGAATGTGCTCTTCCGGCGGCATGAACTGGATCGCCGCCAGCGTGGGCTGGTCGTTCCAGGAGAAATGCGTGTGCGCTTCCGTCATGCCGGGCATCAGGAAGCGGCCGCGCCCGTCGATGAGGCGCGCGCCCTCCCGGCTCACCTGCTCAGGCGCGCGCGCGACCTGCGAAATGCGCGCGCCGTCGATCAACACCTCGCCTTGAAAAGGCTGCTCGCCGCTGCCATCGAAGATGGCGACATTGGTAATGGCAATTTTGGACATGACAGGTCTCCTCCGGCCCGCGTCGAGGGGCCGATTTCTTATGTTGAAACGCCTGGAAAACGTGGCCTAGCGCAGCGCCGCGTGGAACTCCCGCAGAGCCTGCATGCAGGCTTGGGGCTTTTCGTAGGTGGTCCAGTGGCCGCATCCGTCCAGCACGATGCGGCGGCTGCCCGCGATGCGCGCGGCCAGGGCGTCAACGTTGGCGGGCGGCGCCACGCCGTCCTGGTCGCCGGTAATCAGGACAGCCGGTACGCCTATCGTTTCCGCGGCGGCCGGCTGTGCATCCGCCAGCGCCTCGCAGCTTTGCGCGTAGCCTTCGGGCGGCTGGCGCATCACGCTTTCGCGCACCAGCGCCAGCACGGCGGGCTGATCCTGCCTGGTCTGGGCGCTGGTCGCGCCCTTGACGATGGCGTCGGCGATCTCCTGCATGGCCGCATCGCCGCCGCGGGCCAGCGCCGCCCGCGCGCGGATGCCGGGCCGGCCCGCGTCGGGCGGCGCGGCCAGCGGGCCGAACAGGGCCAGCGACTTGACCCGGCCCGGATGCGCCACGGCAAGATGCTGGGCCACGATGGTTCCGAGCGAATGGGCGGCGACATGCGCCGCATCGACGTCCAATGCGTCCAGCAGTCCGGCCAGCGCGTCCACATAGACAGCGATGGACAGGCGCTTTTCGCCCAACGCCGAGCGCGCGCTGCCCGGCAGGTCGGGACGGATCACGCGGAAGCCGTCGAAGGCGCCCATGACGGGCGTCCAGGTATTCGAGGAACCGCCCAGGCCGTGTATGCACAACAGTGCCGGCCCCTCGCCGTCGATCTCCACGGCCATGCCGTTGACGTGTTGCGTGCTCATGCCGCCGTCTCCCTTTATCTGAACAGTCGCTGTCTGCATCGGCATTGCGCCGACGATTTTTCAGGACTGTATCGGCGCAGGCGGCGGCGCGCTTATCGCCGGGTGCGCGGACTTATCGCAGAGTCAGATTTTGTGCCTAGTGAATACACCTAGCGTGGAGAAGCGCGCAAACGCCCATAAAATTCCCGGAGCGCCGCACCCGCCCGCACGCAAGCCCAGGCTTGCGCGGCGAGGCGATAAGAAAAACGGGAGACAGAGATGCAGGAGACCTACGCCTTGCACGAAGGCGCGTTCGGCCGCGCCGTCGTGCTGGAACTGCGCGACGACCTGATCGCGCACGCGCATGCGGAAGTGCAGCTGGCCCTGTGGCTGGGCGGCGCGCGCGTGCTGGGGCATGTCGGCCAGACTCCGGTCCCCTACAGCGAACATCTGGCGCTAGGCACCAATACGTACGAATCGCACGACGCCAGGCTGCTTGAACGGTCGGGCCCGGCCATTTTCCTGGTGCTCTACATCGCCAAGCCCTGGCTGGACGAACGGCGCGCCGCCACGGGCCGCCCCTTCCACTTCGCGGCGCCGGGCGTGCCCATCGACGCGGCGGTGCGCCAGGGCTGTTGGCGCTTGCTGCACAAGATCGTCGCGCCGCAGGACCACCCCGGCGCGGACCTGGATGCCGAGGTCGAGGCCCTGCTGCAAGCGGCGATCGAATCGTCCATCGAGCCGGATCGCCCGCGCAACCAGATGCCCGCGGCGCCGGCGCTGGACCGCCGGCTGCGCGCGGCGATCGCCTACATGCGCGAGCACGCCCATGAACCGATCACGGCGGAAGAGGTCGCCAGCCGCGTGGGACTGTCGCGCGGCCATTTCTTCGCGCTGTTCCGAGATCAGCTCAATACCACGCCGCAAGTCTTCTGGAGCGCCGTGCGCGTCGAAGAAGCCGTGCGCCTGCTGGTGCACCAGGAGCAGCCCCTGACCTCCGTGGCGCTGGACCTGGGCTTCTCCACGCCCGGCAATTTCTCCCGCTTCTTCCGCGAGCACATGGGCGTGTCGCCGTCGCGCTTCAGGCGCGCGGCGACGGGCGCCGCGCAGCATCTGCTGACCGGGGTTTCCTGAGCCGCCGGCCGGCCGGAAACTGCCCTGCCCGCGCCTACGCGGTTGCGGCAGACGCGCGCGGCCGCAAATCCACGGCGTCCGAGCCAGGCCGGTCCCGGTTGAAATGCGCCCCCCTGCTCTCACCGCGCGCACTCGCCGCCCGCACGATGAGATCAGCCGCCAGGGCGAGGTTGCGCAGCTCCAGCAATTCCAGGCTCAAGCCCTCGCGCAGCAACCGCGCGTCCGTCTCTGCTCGCAGCGGACCGATGAATGCGGCCGCGCGCGCCAGCGAGGCATCGCTGCGCAGCACGCCCACGTCCCGGCTCATCAACTGGCGCAGGTCGCGCCGCAGCCGCGCCAGATCGGGCGACGCCGGCACGGCGGTTGCGTCGGCAGCCGGAGTTCGATGCGGAACATCGGCCGGCACCTGGCCCAAGATGTCTTGCGCGGCAGCCCGTCCCGTCACCACGCACTCCAGCAGCGAATTGCTGGCCAGACGGTTGGCGCCGTGCAGTCCGGTGCATGCGGCTTCGCCCACCGCGTACAAGCCGGACAGATTGCTGCGTCCGGCCTGGTCGGCAACGATGCCGCCGCAGGTGTAATGCGCGGAGGGCGCAACCGGGATGGGAGTCGTCGTAATGTCGACGCCCAGCGCCAGGCAGCGCGCCTGGATGGTAGGAAAATGTTCCCGCAGGAATCCCGGCGATTGGTGGCTGATATCCAGGTACACGCACTCCAGCGCATGGCGTTCCATTTCGCCCTGGATCGCACGGGCGACGATATCGCGCGGCGCCAACTCGGCGCGGGCATCGTAGGCCGGCATGAAGCGCGCGCCATCGGGCAGGCGCAGTATGCCGCCCTCGCCGCGCACCGCCTCGGAAATGAGGAATCCTCCCGCTTGCGCATGGTGCAGGCCGGTAGGATGGAATTGCGTGAACTCCATGTTGGCGATCCGGCAGCCCGCGCGCCAGGCCATGGCGATGCCGTCGCCGGTCGCGGCCGGCGGCGCGGTAGTCGTCTGGTATGCCTGCCCCGCGCCGCCCGTGGCCAGCACGACATGGCTGGCGGACGCATCGAAAATCCGTCCGCTGCGCAGGTCCAGCAGGCGCACGCCGCGGCAACGCGCCGCAGCCGTACCTGCGGCGCCGTCCAGGATCAGGTCCACGGCGCAATGCGCCGGCAGCAACGTGATGCCGGCTTGCCGCCGCACGCGGTCCTCCAGGGCCGCGACGATGGCGCTGCCGGTCGCGTCCGCCGCGTGCGCGATACGGCGCAGGCCGTGCCCGCCTTCACGCGTCAGATGCAATCCGCCGAGCTCCGGCGTGAACGCGACGCCCTGCTCCTGCAGCCAGGCTATCGCGCCGCACGCCCGGGAAATGATGTTCCGCGTGGCCGGCAGATCGCACAGGCCGGCGCCCGCGACCAGGGTATCGTTGACGTGCGCCTCGACGCTGTCGTCGGCGCCCAGCGGCGCGGCAATGCCCCCCTGGGCGCGGTTGCTGGCGCTGTCGCGCAGTTCGCCCTTGGACACGAGGGCGACCCGTTTGCGCGGGGCCAGTTCCAGCGCCGCGGCCATGCCGGCCAGGCCGCTGCCGATGATGATGACGTCGAATTCCATGAGCGGACCTCCGCTAGTCCCTAGGCCGGCCCGACGCTGGCATACAGCGCCGTGTCGCGCGCGAAGTCGCCGCTGGCCTGCACGCGGCGCTTGCGCCGTTCCGCGAAGTCCAGCATGCGGTCGATCGGCGCCTTGGCGCGCAGGCCCAGCGCGGGGTCCAGTGTGATTTCGTTGCGACCATGCTCCAGCGTCCCGGCCAGGTTGCCCAAGGCATTCATGGCCATCCAGGGGCAATGCGCGCAGCTCTTGCAACTGGCGCTGTTGCCCGCGGTGGGCGCGGCCAGGAAGGTCTTGCCGGGCGCTGCGGCGCGCATCTTGTGCAGAATGCCCTGGTCGGTCGCGACGATCAGCAGCTCCGCGTCGAACTTGCGCGCGGCATCGATCAGCTGCGTGGTCGAGCCCACCACGTCGGCCTGCGCCAGCACGGCGGCGGGCGATTCCGGATGCGCCAGCACCTTGGCTTGCGGGTGCTCGGCGCGAAGCAGTTCCAGTTCGGTGCCCTTGAACTCGTCATGCACCAGGCAGGACCCCTGCCACAGCAGCATGTCGGCGCCGGTCTGGCGTTGCACGTAGTCGCCCAGATGGCGGTCCGGCGCCCACAGGATTTTCTCGCCGCGCGCATGCAGGTCGGCGATCACGTCCAGCGCAATCGACGAGGTCACGACCCAGTCCGCGCGCGCCTTCACTTCGGCGCTGGTATTGGCGTAGACCACCACCGTCCGATCCGGATGGGCATCGCACCAGGCGGCGAAATCGGCGGCCGGACAGCCCAGGTCCAGCGAGCAGGTGGCGTCCAGGTCCGGCATCAGGATGCGCTTGTCCGGGCTCAGGATCTTGGCGGTCTCGCCCATGAAGCGCACGCCGGCCACCACCAGCGTGCGGGCCTCATGGTCGCGGCCGAAGCGCGCCATCTCCAGCGAGTCGCCGACGCAGCCGCCGGTCTGTTCGGCCAGTTCCTGCAACTCCGCATCGACGTAATAGTGCGCGACCAGCACGGCGCGCTCCCGCGCCAGCAGTTCGCGTATGCGCGCCACGCAGGCGGCGCGTTCGCTGGCTGGCAAGGGTTCGGGCACGCGGGCCCAGGCCTGGCCGACGGCGCTGGGGCAGCTCGGTGTGGCAGGCAGATCGAATTCGACGTACCGGCGATTGGGGGTGTCCATGGACGCGTCTCCTCGCGAGATTTTATGCTCATATTGAGCATTTATTGGGCAAAAAAAGAGCACGGCTTATGCTAGTGTTGAGCATAAACCGTGTCAACGTCTCTTTTGTTACGCCGCCGCGAGCCGGGGCAGCGCCCCGCCCGGCCTCAGATGAAGATCGTGCCGCGCAGGTACAACGCCGCCTGGCCGCTGATGATCACCCGGCCGTTATCCAACACCTCGCATTGCAACTGCCCCTTGCGCGCCCCGCCCTGCTGCGCGCTCAGGCTGCGCTTGCCCAGGCGTTGGGCCCAGTACGGCGCCAACGAGGTGTGCGCCGAGCCGGTCACCGGATCCTCGTTCACGCCCACCCGCGGCCCGAACCAGCGCGACACAAAGTCGAACTGCCCAGACGGCGCCGTCACCGCCACCCCGCGCGTGTCGAAGCCCGCGAGCGCGGCGAAGTCCGGCTTCAGGGCATCGATGCGCGATTCATCGTCGATCACCACCAGATAGTCGTCCGTCTTGTAGAACGCCTGCGCGCCCGGCAGGCCCAGCGCCTGCAGCAGGCCCGGCGGGATCGGCTGCGCTTCGGGCCGCTTGGCTGGAAAATCCATCGCCAGCCGGTCGTCCGCGCGACGCACCTGCAGTTCGCCGCTGCGCGTGGCAAAGCGCAGCACGTCTTCCGTTGCGCCCAGCTGTTCGAACAGCACCCAGGCCGATGCCAGCGTGGCATGGCCGCACAGGTCCACCTCCACCGCGGGCGTGAACCAGCGCAGTTCGTGGACATCGCCCTTGCGCACGAAGTAAGCGGTTTCGGACAGGTTGTTTTCTTCTGCGATGCGTTGCAGCGTTTCGTCCGGCAGCCAGGCCTGCAGCGGCACGACCGCCGCGGGGTTGCCGCCGAAGGGCGCGGCAGTGAAGGCGTCTACCTGATAGATGTCGAGTTGCGGCATGGCGGGTCCTGGTTGATGGCTGAGGTTGCGCGTCGGAACGCGAGCCGGCATTTTCCTACGAAAACGCCGGCTTCGATCGTGGCGGCCTGCCCGCTAGACCGTGCGCACGAACAGCGCCCTCAGCTTGTTCCAGAAATCCCCACCCAGCACGAAGAAGCTGGCAATCAGCATGAGGTCTCCGGCCAGCTGGGCCTGCCACAGATTGGGCCGCAGGCCTGGCCACATTTCGTCTATGTAGGGTTCCAGCGCCGAGGTCAGGATGGGCAGCAGGAACATGACCAGGCCGATGGCATGGCGCACGGGGCCAACCTTCTGCACGGGAGCGAGTTTCTTGGCCTGGCCGAACACGATGGACTTCAGCCGCTGGAAGCCCTCCTTGCCCATGACTGCGATGCAGCTCAGCAGCAAGACCTTGTTGGCGATGAAGATGGTGCCGGTCAACGCGGCGATGCGCGGACCCGGCACGTCCATATAGCCCGCCACCGGAAGGAGGAACCACAGGGCGAAGGCGATGATGAACAATCCGATCCCGCATTTGAAGCGCCACCCCGCCGAGTGCGAGGGTGGGGCCGGTTCGTCTGGCAATGACATGGCTGCCTCCTGATTCAAGCGTCTGAGGGGACTGCGGTTGAAGGATTCCGCCGGGATTCCCGGCTGTCCGGCGCCCGGGGTTCGAGCAGGCGCAGCATCAGGCAGGCATAGAGCGTGACGCCGATGAACAAGCCCATGCGCACCGCGAACGCGGTGTAGACGTCCTTGCCGGCGGCGCTGTCCTGCACTGACTGGCCCAGCAGGATGACGAGCGTCACCAGCGTGTTCAGCCAGAAGCTGGGCGGATGGCGGGTCGGAACCAGCCGGTAGAGCTTGCGCGCGGCCATGAGGCCGAACAGCAGCATCCAGAGAAAGAACATCCACAGGTTCACGAACAGGCTCAAGGCGCACCAGAAGGCGACCGCCAGCGCGCCGCCCAGCAGGGTCGAGCCCAGCAGTTCGCGGGCCGCGCCCTGCGCGGCGGTGACGCAGCTCTGGCGCCCCAGGCTGACCGATTTCAGGATGATGGGCATGTAGCCCAGCGGGTCGGTCAGCGCCAGCAGGAACGCCGGCATCACCACGAGCGCGGCCCGCAGGGCCAGCCGGCTGGCCGCGTCCGGCGGCAGGACCGGCGCCGCGGGCGGCGCGGGCGCGGCCGCTGGCTCGGGGAACAGCAGATGGCAGCCGCCCAGCGCCAGGACCGCGACCAGCAGCCCTTTGCCCAGCGCTTCGATCACCAGGGCGGCCAGCGCGAAGTCGACGGTGCCGGCGGCGGAAATCATGGTCAACCCGATGATGAGAAAGGTCGACAGCAGGTTGTTGCCGCCGCGCAGGCCGTGACGGAAGGCGAAGTAAAGGCACAGTGCGATGAGCAGCACCCCGCTCAAAGGGTAGTAGCGCAGCAAGGGACTCAGCAGCAGGCCGATCGCGGTGGCAAGCAGCGCCATCAGCAGCAGGCCCAGCCCGCTCTTTAACGACAGGGGCCGGTTCATCGATGCCAACAGCATGACGCCCAGCACCGGCGCGACCATGGGGATGGGCAGGGCCAGGCCGTAGCTGATGGCCGTGCAGAAGGCGGTGCCCGCGCCCACGCGCAGGGCGCGTCGCCCGCGGGGATCGGGATCAGTATGCATAGGAAAGCCAGCTCATCAGCCGCATGTATGCGCGGCCCAGCAGGTTGAGCGGATTGCCGGAACTGGGAAACGCCATGACCTCGGCCTGGCCGCCCACGCGCACGCCGCTCAACGCCGGCAAGTCGCCGGGATCGAATTCCACAATGACTGGAAAGCGCTGCGCGGGCCGCAGCCAGTCGCGGCTGTTCTGCACCGTGGGCAGGCTGCCAGGCGGCGTGCCGGGCCCCACGTTGACGCCATACCCGACGCTGCGCACGCGGCCCTTGAAGATCTGCCCGGGCAGCGCGTCCAGGATGATGGCCACCGGCGTGCCGGGCTCCATGTGGCCCAGGTTGTTCTCGGTCATTTCAGCGCTGATCCAGACGTCGTGGATCGCGATCAGCGTCATGACGGGATTGCCGGCGGCTGCGAATTGCCCGGCGTCGGTGCGCAGGTCGGTGATCAAGCCTGCGGAACGCGCCCGCACCTGCGTATTGGCCAGGTCCAGCTCGGCTTTCTCCACGGCGGCGGCGGCGCTGCGCAGCTTGGCGTTGTCTTCCTCGCTGCCGCCTTCCTGTTCGCGCGCGCGCTGCACCTCGGCGCGCGCGGCCGCGACCTGGCTGATGGCCTGCGTCAGATTCGCCCGCGCGATTTCCAGCCGCCGCAGCGATACGGTGCCCTGATCCTGGCGGTATAACCCTTCGAGCCGGGTGCTGTCCTGGCGGGCTTTCAGCTCGTTGGCCTGCGCCGCGCGCAAAGAGGCCTGCGCCGAATCGATGCCCGCGGTGCCGGCGCCGATCTGCCTGCGCGTGGACTCCAGGTCCGCGCGGGCGCGGTCGACGGCAATGCGGTAATGCTCCGGGTCGACGTCGAACAGCGCCGCGCCAGCTTCGACGTCCTGGTTGTTGCGCACATACACCCGGGTCACGCGCCCCGAAACCTCGGAGGCCACCGGCACGACAAAGGCCTGCACCCGCGCCTGCTGCGTGTACGGCGTATAGCGGTCGGCCAGCAGATACCAGGCCAGGCTCAGCACGATGAACAGGACCGTCCAAAGGACGCCCTTTTTTGCGGGATCCGGCGCGGGGGCCGCGGCGGGCGGGGACGGCGAGTCACTCATCGGATCGCACCTTTTGAGCGGACACGGCGGCGGCGGAGGCAGGCGCCGGTTCGGATAGCAGATCGCCCCAATCGGTGCGCTGCCGCATCTGTTCGCGGGTCGCCGGGTCGAGCACCGGCTCCGCGCTATACCAGCCGCCGCCCAGGGCCTTGTAGAGGGCGATGAGGTCGCTCACGGCGCCGCCCCGGTTCACGACGTACGCATCCTGCTGGACGGCCAGCGCCTGCTGCGCGTCCAGTACCCGCTGGAAATCGGTATAGCCTTCGCGGTAGAGCGCGTTGGCCAGCGTGAGCGAACGCCCCGCGGCCTGCGCCGACTGCTGCAGGATGCCGTCGCGTTCCAGCGCCTTGATCAGGCCGCTGGCCGCGTCGTCGGCTTCGCGCGCCGCCTGCCGGACGTCGTCCTGGTAGGCCACGATCAGCTGCTGCAGCCGGGCGTCCTGCACCCGCACATTGTTTTGCAGGCGGCCGTGGTCGAACACGTTCCAGCTGAGGACGGGGCCGGCCAGCAGCGCGGCGCCGCCCGCCGTGCCCGCCAACGAGGTGGCGGACCAGGCGATGCTGCCCAGCAAGGTCAGCGAGGGATAGAGGTCCGCCGCGGCCACGCCCACCTGCGCCGACTGCGCGGCGATGCGCAGTTCGGCTGCGCGGACGTCGGGACGGCGCAGCAGCAGATTGGCGGGCACGTCCTGCAGCACGGCGCGGTCGACCAGCGGCACCTCCGCCGTCTTGTCGTCCAGTTCCGGCATGGGACCGGGCGGCCGGCCCGCCAGGACCGCCAGGGCGTTGCGGGTCCGCATGATCTGGCTTTCGAATTCGGGAATGGTGCCGAGCGTGCTCAGGTACTGCGTGCGGGCCTGCTGCAGGTCCAGTTCGTCGGTCTCGCCGCTGCGGAACAGCTTTTGCGTGATCTCGTAGCTGCGCTTCTGGATGGCGGCATTGTCGCGGGCGATCCGCAGCCGCGCCTCGGCGGTGCGCAGCGCGTAGTAGCTCTCGGCCACCTGCGCGTGCAGCAGCACCAGCACGTCGTCGCGATTGGCCTGGGCCTCGAAGTACAGGGCGTCGGCCGACTCGATGGCGCGGCTGAACCGGCCCCAGAAGTCCAGCTCCCAGCCTATGTCGAGGCCGGCGCTGTATTGCCAGAAGCTGCTGGGGCGCAGGTTGCCTTCGGCCGAACGCGAGGACCGGTGCTGGTAAAGGGCGTTGGCCCCGACCACCTGGGATTGCGGGTAGCGCCCGCTCTGGGCGATGCCCAGCTGCGCGCGCGCTTCCATGATGCGCAGGCCGGCGATGCGCAGGCCCGCGTTATTGGCGTCGGCCTGGGCGATCAGGGCCTCCAGGATGGGATCGCCGAAGATCTGCCACCACTGCCGGGCGTCCGGCTGCAATTGCTGGCGGCTGGCCTGCTGCAGCGCGGGTGTGCTCCAGTCCGCGGCCCAGCTGGTGCGCTGGGGCTCGAAGTCCGGCCCCACACGCATGCAGCCGCCCAGGCAGAGCATGCCGATCAGCAACAGCCGATTCGAACAGGTCAGCGGCGACATCGGGTATCGGGTCCGTGTAGAGCCTAACCGCCAAGGTCCACGACGCAGCTCCAGCCTTGCCGAAGCGCGGCGTGCGAATTGATTCTATTGACCTTTTCCGCTTACCGCCAGCGGATCGTTTTGACGCAGGCACTAGATAAAAAGTACTGCTGCGGCGAGCTTGTGTACAAGCGCCAACGGTCGGCGCTACAGTGAAAAATTCGAACCCTCCCACCCTTACCGCGCAGCATATTCTGGAGTCCGTCATGAACGCTCAGAAGAAAGCAGCAACAGAGGACAAACCGCTGGCGCAAGCCAAGCTCTCGGGCAAGAAATACGCCGAGGAACTGGCCCGGCTGCACGTGGAACTGGTCAGGCTCCAGGAATGGGTCAGCCAGACGGGCGCCAAGGTCTGCATCCTTTTCGAAGGACGCGACGGCGCCGGCAAGGGCGGGACGATCAAGGCAATCACCGAGCGCGTCAGCCCGCGCGTGTTCCGGGTGATCGCCCTGCCCGCCCCCTCGGACCGCGAGAAAACCCAGATGTACGTGCAGCGCTACCTGCCCCACCTGCCGGCCGCGGGCGAGATCGTGATCTTCGACCGCAGCTGGTACAACCGGGCCGGCGTCGAGCGGGTGATGGGGTTCTGCTCCAAGGACGACGTCAAGATCTTCCTGAAAGGCGTGCCGCTGGTTGAACGGGCCATCATCGGCTCGGGCATCATCCTGCTGAAGTACTGGCTGGAAGTCAGCGAGGAAGAACAGACCCGCAGGCTGCAAGCCCGCATCACGGACGAGCGCAAGGTCTGGAAGCTGACCAAGATGGACCTGGATTCCTACAGCCGCTGGTACGACTACTCGCGCGCCCGCGACGACATGTTCGCGGCCACGGACACCAGCGTATCGCCCTGGTTCGTGGCGCAGTCGGACGACAAGAAAAAGGCGCGCCTGAACATCATCAGCCACCTGCTCTCCCAGATTCCGTACAAACGCATGCCGCGGGCCAAGGTCAAGCTGCCCAAGCGGCAGAAGGCGGGCGGCTACCGCGATCCGGGGCATCCGTTGCGCATGGTCCCCGCCAAATTCTGAGCGGCGCTCGCCTCCGACGCCCGCGGAGTCCCCAAGGAGAACGATCATGGCTGCCCTGCTGATCAACCAAGTGGAAGAAAGCACCTCGGACGAGGACATCCGGAGTTTTCTCATGAAGTACGGCTTTCCGTCCTTCGACCGCATCCAGCGCGTGCCGAGCGAGGGGGAGCGGCCAGCCGTCCTGGTGACGTTTGACGGCACGGGTCCCGAGGAGCTGCGTGCGCTCGCGCCCCGCATCCATCAGGTGTTCTGGAAAAACCACACCATCGCGGTACTGGTGATGCGCGAGCCCATCGAATAAGGGGCCGCATTGCACCCGTCCAAATCGTGACCAGATGTGCTTTTTAAGGGTTTGTCCCAGGATTCCGGCTGTCGATTTCCGGTCAACTCGTACGTCGTGTCAGTACGCACAACTTTCCTTAAAGGCGGACTCACCATGACTACCGGAACCGTAACCCTCCACCGCGTAATGCGCGCGCCGGCCGAACGCATCTATCGGGCCTTCCTGGAGCCCGACGCGATCGCGCGCTGGCTTCCCCCTTACGGCTACACCTGCCAGGTCCATCAACTGGACGCCAGGGTCGGCGGCATGCACAAGATGTCGTTCCGCAATTTCGGCACGGGCCATAGCCACGACTTCGGCGGCGAATACCTGGAATTGGCGCCGGGCCAGAAGATCCGCTATTCAGACCAGTTCGACGATCCGAACCTGCCCGGCCGCATGCAGACCACCGTTACGCTGCGGCAGGTCGCCTGCGGCACGGAGGTGAGCATCGTGCAGGAAGGCATACCGGCGGCGATACCGCCGGAGATGTGCTATCTGGGCTGGCAGGAGTCGCTGGCGCAACTGATGCGGCTGGTGGAACCGGAGATTCCCGAGTGAGGGGCGGGCCTGCCGCCCGCCTTCACTTCTTTCTGGCGATGAACTGCACCACGCATGCCGGTCCCGTGTGGAATATGCCCTCGATGACGTCGCGTTCGATTTCCCGCGCAAGCAGCACCTGGCAATCCGGAAACTCCTGCTCCAGGTCCGCGCGCGCCATCAGCATGTCCGCATCCGGGGGGCCGCCAGTGCCACGGCCGAACTGCGCCTTCCGGTATGCCTCCAGCAAGATGATGCCGCCTGGCCGCAAGGACCGTTCTGCCAGGCGGTGCAGTCTCTTGCGCACATGGCTGGGCGTGTGGGCGAAGATCGACACGATGGCGCCAAAGGAGTCCGGCGGCGGCTCGTACTCGGCCAAGTCCGCCTTTTCGGTGCGGATCGATACGCCCTGCGCCCCCGCCAGCCTGCGCGCCTTGGCCAGTCCGACCGCGGAGCCGTCCACGCCAAGCACGTCCAGACCCAACGAGGCCAAGAAGACGGCATTGCGTCCCTCTCCTTCGGCCAGGCTTAGCACCGGCCCGCAGAGCAGGCCGGCGTTTTCCGCCAGGAAGGCGTTCGGCTCGGTTCCATACACGTATTCTTCAACGGCGTAGCGTTCATCCCACATCTGCTTGAACTCCCAGGTTGCTGGTCAGTGGCCGCGGCAAGAAAACACTTCCAGTCCGCCGCGTGCCGGAATGCAGATAGTCTTTCACTTCAAGTCGACTTGAGGTCAAGCAAAAGGAGCCCGTGCATGGCAGAAAAGTCCCCCGCAAAATCGGTGAAAACCAGCAGGCAGGCAGATTCAGATTCGCAACCCGTCCTGCTGTCCGGCGGCAATCCCCAGATCGCCAAAGGCGCGGGCGACGCGCCGGTGCAGGCCTACATCGCGGCCATGCCGGGCTGGAAAAGCGATCTCGGACGCCGCCTGGACGCGTTGATCGAGCGCGCCGCGCCCGGCGTGCAGAAGGCGGTCAAGTGGAACTCGCCGCTGTATGGCCTGGACGGCCAGGCCTGGTTCCTGAGCATCCATTGCTTTACCAAGTACGTGAAGGTAGCGTTCTTTCGCGGCGCGCAGCTGCGGCCCGTGCCGCCGGGGCCATCCAAGAGCCAGGACACGCGTTATCTCGACATCCGCGAGGACGACGAGCTGGACGAAGCGCAGTTCATGGACTGGGTGCAGCAGGCCAGCGCGCTGCCCGGCGAACGGATGTAGGCGCGGATCCAGGCATTCAGCCGCCCTCGGGCCGGGATGCTAGCGCCGTGCCCGGCGCTTCTTCCCGGCGGCGGCCTGCGGCCCGGCCGCGCCGGACAGCAGGTCCTGCACCAGCTCGATGACCCGCTCGGCGGTCGGGGACAGCGTGCGGCGCGCGCGGTGGATGACGCTGTAGGTCAGCGGGCCGGCGGCGGGATAGGAGAGCGGCAAGGGCTCCAGCACGCCCTGCGCCAGCTCGGCCGCGATGGCCTCGCGCGTGCAGAACAGCACCACGTCGCTACCCAGCGCCACCTCGCGCAGCGTGGCGACGCTGTCGCATTCGAAGGCGATGGGCAGGTCTTCCGGGCGCGCCACCTGGTACAGCCGGGCCAGGTACTCGCGCGCCCGCAGCGGCAGGTCGGTGGCGGCCAGCCGGTACTGCGCCAGCGCGGCGCGCAGTCGCGGCTTGCCCAGGCCCTGCAGCGGATGGCCGGCGCGCGTGAACAGGCCGCCGTGCTGCGGCGGCAAGGGCCGCACCGAAAAGTCATCGGGCGGCGGCAGGCTGTGCGTCACGGCCACCGCGAAATCCAGCTTGTCCTGCTGCAGCTTGTCCAGCAGGCGCTGCCAGCTTTCGATCTCGACGTGCACGCTCAAGCCCGGATGTTCGCGCGCGATGCGCACCAGCAGCGGCGACAGGAATCCGGCCGCCGGAAACGCCCCCACGCCCAGATTCACGCGGCCAGTGTCGTGGCCGCGGATCAATTCGGCTTCGCGCCGCAGGTCGCGGGTTTCTGCCAGGATGCGCTGCGCGCGCTCCAGCACCATGCGCCCGGCCTGCGTGGGCGTGACGCCCGTGGACGCCCGGTCCACCAGCACCAGGCCCAGCGAGTCCTCCAGCGACTGGATGCTGCGGGTCAACGCGGACTGCGTCAGATGCAGCCGCTGCGCCGCGCGGGAGTAGTGCTTTTCCTCGACCAGCACGGCGTAGTGCTGGAGCGACCGTATTGTGAGGCTCATGTATTTTTCTCATCAATATTGCGCCAAATATGCATTTGATTGAGCGCAAAGGCAAGACTACAAAAGACTTGCCGCGACGGAAAATTGCAGCGCCGGCGCCCTGTGGTGAACCTCATTCCAGAGCAATGCCTGACATTGCCTACCCCCAGGAGGAGACAATATGAACCGCAAGTCGTTCTTGAAGCTGTTGGGTAGCGGCGGGGCTGCCATGCTGGGCGCCCTGGCCTGTCTTTCGGCGACGGCCGCGCCGGTGACGCAGGCCCCACCCTGGCCGGGCGGCGGCAAGCCCATCCGCCTGGTGGTGCCGTTTCCGGCCGGGTCCGGGTCGGACGCGCTGGCGCGCATGCTGGCGATGAAGGTCACGCAACGCACCGGGGCGCCAGTCATCGTCGACAACAAGCCCGGCGCCGGCACCATGATAGGCGCGCAGGAAGTGGCCCGCGCCAGCCCCGATGGCTACACCCTGCTCTACACCATCGTCGTCACGCACACGCAGAATCCGCATCTGTACAAAAAGCTGCCCTACGACCCGGTGAAGGATTTCACCCCGGTCATCCAGGTGGTGCGCTCGGCCACCGTGCTGGTCGCCAACAAGGACGCGCCCTTTTCGACCACGGCGCAGATGATCGACTACGCCCGGGCCAATCCTGGCAAGCTGAACTTCGCTTCCTACAGCCCCGGGTCCACCTCGCATCTGAACGGCGAGATACTCAAGCAACAGACCGGCATCGACATCGTGCACGTGCCCTACAAGGGCACCGCCGACGCCAGCCGCGCGCTGTTGGCGGGCGACGTCCAGGTCTATTTCGACGGCACGGCCACCGCCGTGGAGAACGCGCGCGCCGGCAAGGTCAAGCTGCTGGGCCCGGCCACCGACCGCCGCCTGAGCGTGCTGCCGGACCTGCCTACCCTGAAGGAGCAAGGCATACCCGGGCTGGACATCGTCGGCTGGCAGGGCATTTTCGGCCCCGGCGACATGCCGCCGGCGCTGGCGGAGCGCGTGGCCCAGGTGTTCCGCGAGGCGCTGGAAACACCCGAAGTGACGCAGAGCATCGTGTCGCAGGGCAATGAGGTCAGCGGCGCGGGACCGAAGGAATTCTCGCAGATCGTCCAGCGGGACAGCGAACGCTGGGGCGCGGTGATCAAGCGCATCGGCCTGGTCCTCCAATAAACCCGGCGCGTATCGAAAGGAGAGCGCAATGCATGATCTGGTCATCCGCGGCGGCACGATCGTCGATGGGTCGGGCCGGCCCCGCTACCAGGCGGACCTGGCGATCGAAGATGGACGCGTGGTCCAGGCCGAAGGCCGGGCCGGCGCCGCCCGCCGCGAGATCCGCGCAGACGGCTGCCTGGTCGCCCCGGGCTGGGTGGACATCCACACCCACTACGACGGCCAGGCCACCTGGGACCCGTACCTCAGCCCTTCCACCTGGCACGGCGTCACCACGGCCATCATGGGCAACTGCGGCGTGGGCTTCGCTCCCGTCAAGCCCGAGCGGCGCGAATGGCTGATCAAGGTCATGGAGGGCGTCGAGGACATCCCCGGCTCGGTGCTGTCCGAAGGCATCCAGTGGGACTGGGAGACCTTTCCCGAATACCTGGATGCGCTGGACCGCCGCCCCAAGGCCCTGGACGTGGGCGCGCAGATCCCGCACAGCGCGGTGCGCGCCTATGTGATGGGCGAACGCGCCATCCACCACGACGAGGCCTCGCCCGCCGACCTGATCGCCATGCGCGAAGTGGTGCGCGCAGCGCTGGAGGCCGGCGCGGTGGGCTTTTCCACCTCGCGCACCTTCCTGCACAAGTACGACGAGCGCAAGTATCCGCCCGGCACCTTCGCCACCGGCGAGGAGATCACCGCCCTGGGCTCGGTCATGGGCGAAGTCGGACATGGCGTGTTCCAGATGACCGCCAACCATCCCGCCATGGAAGGCGAAATGCCCTGGCTGGAGCAACTGGCCCGCCACAACCGCCTGCCCGTGCTGTTCAACCTGCAGCAGACCGACGCCGCGCCGGATGTGTGGAAGCAGATCGCCAGCAGCCTGGACCGGGCGCACCGCGAAGGCGTGCCGCTGCTGGCAGGCATCAGCGGACGTCCGCTGGGCATCCTGTTTTCGTGGCAGAGCACACTGCATCCGTTCATCGCGCATCCCAGCTACCAGGCGCTGCATGCCCTGCCGCTGGCGGAAAAGCTGGCCCGCCTGCGCGACCCCGCCACGCGCAGCCGCATCATGAACGAACAGCGCGGCCTGCTGGACCGACGCGCCGAAACGCTGTTCAGCAGCTTCCACAAGATCTACCGGCTGGGCAGCGATCCCGACTACGAGCCGCTACCCGAGGAAAGCGTGGCCGCCATGGCGCAGCGCAGCGGCCGCGCGCCGTTGGAGATCGTCTACGACCTGATGCCGGAGAACGAAGGCCAGGCCATCCTGTACTACCCGTCGTTCAACTATTCGTACGAGAACCTGGACCATCTGCACCAGCTGATGCAGCAGCCCTACACGGTCAACAGCCTGTCCGATGGCGGCGCGCATTGCGGCTACATCTGCGACGTGAGCATGCCCACCTTCATGCTCAGCCACTGGGCCCGCGACCGCCGCCGCGGCCCGCTGCTGGACCTGGAGCACGTGGTCAAGCGCCAGACGCGCGACACCGCCAGCGTGTACGGGCTGCTGGACCGGGGCCTGCTGCAGCCTGGCTACAAGGCCGACGTCAACATCATCGATCCCGATGCGGTACGCGTGCATTGCCCGGAGATGGTGTTCGACCTGCCCGGCGGGGGCCGCCGCCTGATCCAGCGCGCCGACGGCTACGTGGCCACGCTGGTCAACGGTCTGCCGATTTTCGAAGGCGGCGCGGCCACCGGCGAACTGCCGGGCAAGCTGCTGCGCGGCGCACGCAGCCAGCAGGTTTGAACAAGGCAAGGCCGGTCCGGGTCGCGCGCGAGGCTCAGGCGCGCGGCGGCTCGGGCGTGTACTGCCCCAACAGCCCGGCGACCCAATCGATGAACACGCGCAGCTTGGCGCTCACGTGCCGGTTGGGCGGAAACGCCACGTACATCGGCATGGAATCCAGGCGCCAGTCCTGGAACAGCGGCACCAGCTCGCCGCTGTCGACGTGAGCGCGTGACATATAGTCGGGCAGCCAGAGCACTCCCAGCCCGGCCAGACCGGCCGCCAGATAGGCGTTGCCGTCGTCGACCGCCAGCACATGGCGGCCATGCACCTTGATGCTCTCGCCGTCGCGGCGCATGGCGTAGGGCAGCGCCTTGCCGTTGCGCGCCCATAGAAAGCCCACGATGCGGTGGTGCGTGTCCTCCAGCTCGCGCGGATGCGCGGGCGTGCCGGCGCGCTCCAGGTACTCCGGCGCCGCGTACACGCCCAGCCGCAGATCGCCCACGCGGCGCGCCATCAGCGACTGGTCGGCGAGTTCGCCGCCGCGCACCACGCAGTCGACGTTCTCGCCGATCAGATCGACGATCCGGTCGCTCACGCCCATGTCCAGCTGGATGTCGGGGTACTGCGCGTGGAACGCCGGCAATGCCGGCACCAGCACCAGGCGCGCCAGCGGGCTGGGCACGTCCACGCGCAAACGCCCCCGCGGCGCCGCCGAGGCCCCGGACAGGCTGGTCTCGGCATCGTCCATATCGGCCAGCAGCCGCAGCACGCGTTCATAGTAGGCCGCGCCGTCGGCCGTCACGTTGACCTTGCGGGTGGTGCGGTTCAGCAGCTTGACGCGCAAGCGCGCCTCCAATTGCTGCACCAGTTGCGTCACGCTGGTCTTGCTCATGTGCAGGGTCTCGGCCGCCTTGGTGAAGCTGCCGGTTTCCACCACGCGGGCAAAGGCCTGCATCGCGTCGAAACGGTCCATCTCTGCTCCCGCTCTTCCAGATTATTTGGATTCTACAAACAGTGATGGCTGGACTTGCCCGTTTATCGCGGCGACGCGGCCGCCTACAGTCCCTGCATCGTTAACGCCGGGCCGCAAGCGGCCCACAGATGGAGATAAGCATGACCCAACGCGACGTCGTTTTTCCGCCCGGCCGCCAGGCCCTGTATGAACGCAACCGCTATTCCCCCGCGATCCGCTCCAACGGCTTTCTGTTCGTTTCGGGACAGGTCGGCAGCCGCGACGACGGCACGCCGGAGCCGGACCTGCAGGCGCAAGTCCGGCTTGCGTTCCGCAACTTGCAGGCCGTGCTGGCGGCGGCCGGCTGCAGCTTCGACGACGTGGTCGACGTGACGGTGTTCATGGTCGATCCGGCGGCCAAGTTCGAGAAAATCTGGCAGGTGGTGCCGAAGTACTGGGGCGAGGCGCCGCATCCGACGCTGACCGCGGTGGGCGTGACCTGGCTATACGGCTTCGACTTCGAGATCAAGGTGATCGCGAAATTGCCGCAAGCTGCCGAAAACTGAATCCCCGCCACGCCACGCTCACACCACGCCGACCCGGATCACCCCGGCGATGGTCTGCGCCGCCTGCTGCAAGGCGGGTACCATGTCGGCTTCCAGCCGGTTCCCTTCCACTTCCGGGGCGGCCACCGAAATCCCCACCGACAACAGGCGCGAGCCGGCCTGCGGCACGGGCACGGCCACCGACACCTGGTTGCTGTCCGGATAGTCGAACCGGGTCCACTCCCCCGGCGCCAGGCGCAAGCCGCCGGCCAGCGCGCTGGCCGGCGGCAGCACGCTGCCCACGCGCAGGTTCATCACCACCAGGCGGCGGCGTTCGGCCGGCGCCATGGCGCGGCCGATGATGATCACGCCTTCGGGGTTGGCCTCGCCCAGGTTGGACGTGCCGGAATAGGCGTCGGCCAGGTTCTGCAGGATCTCCTGCACGGCGTCCGTCACGCCCAGGCTTTCCATGGCGGCAAAACCCAGTTCGAACACCAGCGGCGTAAGGCGCCAGCGGCTGTCTTCGCGCGCCGCGTAGCCCTCTTCTTCCAGCGTCTGCAGAAACCGCAGCACGGTCGCGTGCGGCAGGTCCACGGCGCGGGCCAGTTCGGCCAGCGTGGGCCGGCCGTTGCCGCGGAAGGCCCGCATGATGGATAGACACCGTTGAATCGATCTATTATTCTTCAATCGTTCACCTAATAAACGTATTGATCACTAGGTGAACGATACACATAAACGACGCTCCCGGCAAGACCGGCGAGCCCGGGAAGGAGACATAGCTATGAAACGCATCGCACTCGCCTTGGCGGCGGGTCTCGTGTTCTGTACGGGATCCGCCGCGGCGCAAGCAACCTGGCCGGCGCAGCCAGTCAAATGGATCGTGCCCTACCCGCCGGGCGGATCGACCGACATGCTGGCCCGCTTGGTCAGCCACAAGCTCGGCGAACGGTTGGGCCAGCCCGTCATCGTCGAGAACAAGGCCGGGGCCGGCGGCAACATCGGCACCGATTTCGCGGTCAAGCAGCCGGCCGACGGCTACACCATCGTGATGGGCAATATCGGCCCCATCTCCATCAACCCCGCCCTCTATCCGGACCTGCCCTACAAGCCGCAGCGCGACCTGGCGCCCGTCACGATGCTGATGAGCGTGCCCAACCTGCTGGTGGTCAATCCCGCGCTGCCGGTGCGCTCGGTGCAGGAACTGATCGCCTACGCGAAGAAGTCGAAAGCGCCGCTGGACTACGCCACCCCCGGCGCCGGCACCTCGCTGCACCTGGCGGGCGAACTGTTCGCCTCGTCCGCAGGCGTGCGCCTGACCCACGTGCCTTACCGCGGCAGCGCGCCGGGCTTGAACGACACCGTGGCGGGCCACGTGCCGATGATGTTCGACAACATGCCGTCGGCGCTGCAACTGGTGAAGGCCGGCAAGCTGCGCGCGCTGGCGATCACCAGCACGGCGCGCTCGCCGCAGCTGCCCGACGTGCCGACGATGGCGGAGGCCGGCCTGCCGGGCTACGAGATCGCCGGATGGTTCGGCGTGCTGGCGCCGGCGGCCACGCCCAAGCCCATCGTCGAGCGCCTGAACAAGGAACTGCTGGCCGTGCTGGCCATGCCCGACGTGCGCGAACAGATCGGCGCCATGGGCGGCATCATTTCGGCCGAAGGGCCAGCGGACTTCAGTCGCTACATCGCGGCGGAAACCGACAAGTGGGGCGCGCTGGTGAGCAAGGCGCAGATCAAGCTTCAATAGGCAAGGAGACAAGCATGACCACGTATCGCCATCTGGAAACCCAACCGATAGCCGGCGCGCTGGGCGCCGAAATCCGCGGCATCGACCTGTCACGGCCGCTGTCGGACGACCAGTTCGACGAGGTGCGCAACGCGCTGCACGAGCACCTGGTGGTGTTCTTCCGCGACCAGCAGCTGACGCCGCAGCAGCATATCGATTTCAGCTCGCGCTTCGGCGAGCTGCTGGAAGTGCCTTTCGTGCGGGCGCTGGAAGGACACCCCACCATTCTGCCCGTCATGAAGGGCCGCGCCGAAACCACCCGGCGCCTGTTCGGCGGACTGTGGCACACGGACATGAGCTACGCCGAAGAACCGCCGCTGGGCTCGGCGCTCTACGGCCGCGTCATTCCACCCTACGGCGGCGACACCATGTGGGCGAACATGTACCGCGCCTACGACGCGCTGTCGGACCGGCTGAAGCAGATCCTGGACGGGCTGGGCGCGGTGCACAGCGCGGTGCGCTCCTATGGCGCGGGCGGCGCGGTGGTGAACAACGGCGACCCCGCCCACAAGATGGACGTGCGCACCGACGACCGCGCCACGAGCGAGGTGATCCACCCCGTGGTGCGCGTACACCCGGCCACGGGCAGGAAGGCGCTGTACGTGAACAGCACCTACACCTTGCGCTTTGACGGCATGACCCAGGAAGAAAGCGAGCCCCTGCTGCAATTCCTGTACCGCCACGCGGCGCGGCCGGAGTTCACCTGCCGCTTCCGCTGGGCGCCGGGCTCGCTGGCGCTGTGGGACAACCGCTGCACCCAGCACCTGGCCATGAACGACTACGACGGCTTCGACCGCGAGATGCACCGCACCACGATCTCGGGCGACCGGCCGATCGCGGTCGCGCGCTGAGCGGTCAGGCCGGTCAGGCGCGATGACTCAACGCGGCGGCTTCAGCGGCAAGAGCCGCCGGTAGCCGGCCGGCAGCGGCTGGGCGGCGTGCGCCGCGACCGTGCGCGCCAGCCGTTGCGCCAGCTCCGGCGGAAACGGCTTGGCGCGCCGCGTTTCCAGGTCCACGTGCAGCGACAGCTGCTCCATCGTGGCCGCGACGTAGCCGTCGCGGGTCTGCATCAGCTCCATCAGGCACAGCAGGCGCTTGTCGTCCGCTTCCAGCAGGCGGATGCGCAGCGCCAGCGGATCGCCCGCCAGCACTTCACGCAAATAGGCCACGTGCACGTTCATCGTGTAGATGCCGCAGCGCGTGGCCTCGGTGTAATCCAGCCCCACCCCCACCTCGCGCAACAACTGGAAGCCGACGCGGTCGAAGATGCCCACGTAATGGGCGGCGTTCATGTGGCCGTACTCGTCGATCCAGGCGGGATCCACGCTCAGGGTCGTGGACGGAAGGACTGATGTCATGGTTTCCTCGGGGGCAGGGTTGGGCGAAGCCCTTGACCATAGCCGACGCCCGCTGATGGAGCAACGCCTGCGACTACGCGGCGGGAAGTCCGCCAAAGGCGGTACGCCCTGCGGACCGCAAGCCGTGCCGGCCATCGCCCATCGAACTCATCCTTTGCGCCAGCCGGCGCCGGCCAGACGGCCGATGCGTCGCCGCGCCGCCGGAACAATCGTCCATATGCGCACGGCCACCTTGCCGATGGTCGAACTGCGCCATATCCCGCACCCTGGCGGACAGGCGTAAATGGACAAGTTCGCGTCTTGATTCTCAAGGCGACGCTGACAACGCGCAGGGGCGCGCGCTCGAGGTCGGGGAACCAAGATGAATATCCTGCTGGCGTTCGCGCCGTTCATCGTGTTTGTCATCATTGAAAGAACCGTCGGCGTGCTGGAAGGGCTTGCCGCCGGCACTTTCGTATCCGCCGGGCTGGTGCTGCGCGACTGGCTCAGCCCCGAGCGGCGCATCAAGATCCTGGAAACCGGCACGCTGCTGCTGTTCATGGGGATGACCCTGTATGCCCCGATGGCGGACGGGGATTCCTGGACCATCGCCCAGGCGCGCCTGCGGGTCGATGCCGGCATGCTGCTTCTGGTGTTGCTGACCCTGGCGCTGCGCCGGCCGTTCGCGCTGGAATACGCACGCGAAAAGGAACCGGAATACGTCTGGAAGAACCGCCGCTACGCGCGCATGAACTATGCCGTGACCACAGCCTGGGCGCTGGCGTTTGCGAGCATGGTGGCGGCCGACGCGTTGCTGCTGTACAAGCCGCAGTTGCCGCAGGCGGTCGCCATCGCAGTGACGGTGGCGGCGCTGGCCGGCGCGATGAAATTCACCGCTTGGTATCCGGACAGAGTGTCGGCTACAACACTCAGGTAGCCCACCCGGGAGAGCATGATGCCCCCTCCAGGAAATGAAGTCGAAGTCGTGCTCGCCACCCAGGCCAGCGCCGCGCTGGTCGCGGCATTCGCCCGTCTCTTGCCGCAACTGTCCAGAACCGCGGCGCCGCTGACGCGCGAGGCGCTGGACGAGATCATCCGATCCCCGTGCACACACCTGTTCGTCGCCACCATGGGCAGCGACAAGCGCATCGTCGGCACGCTGACGCTGGTGCACTTCCGCATTCCCACCGGCGTGCGGGCGTGGATCGAAGACGTGGTGGTGGACGAACAGGCCCGCGGCCTAAAGGTCGGCATGGCGCTGACGCATGCCGCCATCGTCAAAAGCCGCGAACTCGGGGCCAAGACGCTGGACCTGACCTCCAACCCGAGCCGGCTGTCCGCGCACCACCTGTACGAGTCCGCGGGCTTTGTGATGCGCGATACGCGGGTGTACCGGCACCAGGGCTGAAGCCGCTACTGAAAGTGGTAGCGCTCGCGGTAACCCACCGGCGACATGCCGCAATACTTGCTGAAGATGTCGCGGAAGGCCTTGGTGTCGTTGTAGCCGACTTCGTACATGACTTCGGCCACGCTCTTGCGCGAGGTCTCCAGGCGCTTCTTGGCGGCTTCCACCCGCACCCGCTGCACGTACTCGACGATGCTGTTGCCGGTGGCCTGGCGAAAGCGGCGCTCCAGCGTACGGCGTCCCATGGCATGACGGTCCGCCAGTTCCTCGACGGTGATCTTTTCCGTGTAGCGGCCTTCGATGTAATCCTGCACCGCGCGCACGACCTCGTCGGCGTGCGACTTCTGCCCCACGAACACCGAGAACGGCAACTGGCTCTGGCGGCTCCAGTCCAGCTGGAAGTACTTGGCGCACCAGATGGCGGTGTCGCGGTCGGTGTACTTTTCGATCAGGTGCAGCACCAGGTGCGCCGCGGAGAACGCGCCGCCGCTGGTGTAGATGCCGTTGTCCGCCATGACGACGCGGTCGCTGACCCATTGCACGCTGGGAAACAGGCTGGCGTAGAGGTTCTGGGCCACCCAGTGGACCACCGCCTGCTGGCCGTCCAGGACGCCGCCCGCAGCCAGCAGCGCGGCGCCCATGCACAGGCTGGCGACTTCGCCGCCCTCGCGGTGATGGCGCGACAGCCATTCGATCAGTTCGCGGTTGGACAGCACCGCGTCGGACACCGAACCCAGCAGCGGCGGCGCGATGCAGATGTCGATGTCGTGGGCATCGGCCAGGACCATGTCGGCCTGCACCGTGATGCGGCCCTGGTCCAGCCGGACTTCGCGGGTCAGGGCCAGCGTGCGCACCGTGAACCTGGGTTCGCGCCCGTGCGCGGCCAGGTATTCATTGGCGACCAGGAAGCCATGCCGGGCGGTTTCCAGCGAGGCGATGTTCGCCCCCAGGGGCAGTAGGAAGGCGACGTTTTTCATCCTGCAAAGCATACGCCTGCCAACTGTCGCAATCCACCCTCAAGATTGTCGCAATCGCCTATCTGAAATCGCCGGCGATCCCGATACAGTGACACTTACCGGAATGAGATCCGGGGTAGCGCCAAGGCGGCTTGCGGGACGTCCTGGCGCGGAACAGAACAACGTGGATCAAGGAGTTACTGATGGAAAAGTATGTAGACGGCTTCCTGCTGCCCGTACCCAAGGCCAACCTCGAAGCCTACCGGAAGATGGCGCAGCAAGCGCAGACGGTCTGGCTGGAACACGGCGCGCTGGATTACCGCGAATGCGTGGCGGAAGAAATCGACAAGGAAGGCGCCGGCTCGTTCAGCGCCGCCGCGGGCGCGCGCGAGGGGGAAACGGTGGTGTTCGCCTGGATCACCTACCCCAGCAAGGCGGATCGCGACCGGATCAACGCCAAGGTCATGGCGGACCCGCGCCTGGCGGAGCACTGCTGCGACGACGTGTTCGATATCAAGCGCATGTGCTGGGGCGGCTTCACCACTCTGGTAGGCGACTGAGGCGGCGGGATCCGTTCCCGCCCGTTCAAACGGAACAATCTGGAGATACCTCATGGCAAACCCTGCAAGCAAACCCATCCCCGACGGCATGCACACGCTCACCCCGCACATCGTGTGCGAAGGCGCGGCGCAGGCCATCGACTTCTACAAGAAAGCCTTCAACGCCGAGGAACTGGCCCGGCTGCCCGGCCCCAACGGCAAGATCATGCATGCCGCCATACGCATCGGCGATTCCGTGATGATGCTGATGGACGACTTCCCCGAGTGGGGCAGCCTGGGCCCGAAGGCGCTCAAAGGCACGCCCGTGACCCTGCATCTCTACGTGAACGACGTAGACGCCGCCATGAAGCAGGCGGTGGCGGCCGGCGCCCAGGTGACCATGCCCGTGGCGGACATGTTCTGGGGCGACCGCTACGGCCAGGTGGTGGACCCTTGCGGGCACCGCTGGTCCATCGCCACGCACAAGTTCGACCTGACGCCGCAGGAAGTGCAGGAGAACATGGCGAAGATGGGTCCGATGGAAGGCTGCGGCGACGCGTCAAAGAAGCAAGGCTAGGCAGCCGGCTGCGGATACGGCCCCAGGAAATCGAGCTTGCCGATCTTCACGCCCGCGTGGCGCAGGATGGCGTAGGCCGTCGTGACGTGGAAGTAGAAGTTCGGCAGCGCGAACGTCAGCAGGTAGTCGTCGCCGCGGAACTCCTGCTTGAAGTCGCCGAACGCCAGCGAAACCTTGCGGCCTTCGGCGCCATCCAGCCGGTCCGCGGGCACGTCCTGTAGATACGCGACGGTGGCGGCGATGCGCTGCTGCAACTGTTCGAACGTGGTTTCCTCATCCGGAAACTTGGGCGCTTCCACCCGCGACAGGCGCTGCACCGCGAACTTGGACGCGTCGCTGGCGCGCTGGATCTGGCCGCTCAACGGGTACATGTCCGGCGCCAGCCGGGCATTGACCAGTTCGGCCGGGTCCATGCCGGCCGCCGCCGCGTGGTCGGCGGCCTTTTGCAGCAGCGCGGCCAGCACGTTCAGGCCGCGGACGAAGGCAGGCACGCTGGCCTGATACATGGAAAGTGACATGGCTGGACTCCGGACAGGGACGAGGCGGCTGGCGCGGAACGCGCCGGGAATACGCTGATCTTACTGCCGTGGCCGGGACGGGACTGCCGCCCGCTGCGCGGACCGACCCCGGCTTATTCCGCCTGTCCGCGCGCCGCGCGGCGGTGCGTCTGGAAGAAGCGCCAGATCAGCGCCGAGGCATCCGGTCCGTTGCGCGCGTGATAGCGCACCGAGGCGTCGCCGCCGCTCCAGGCGTGCTCCACCAGCGTGATTTCGCATAGCCGCAGCAGCGTGCGGCTGCCGCGCAGCATATCGACGCGACGGTAGGATTTCTCCGTGCCCAGTCCCAGCACGCGCTCGACCGGCACGCTTTCGGGCGGCAGATCGTTGACGGCGCGGAACTGTTCGAACAATTGCCTGGCGTTTCGCGGCGCCACCGTCGGATCCAGCTGCCCCTGCAGAATCATGGCGGGCATGCCCAGGCGGAACACTGCCGGGTCCGCGACTTTTTCCAGCAAGGGCAGCAGCGGCTTGAGCGCGCCGCGCCGCATGGTGCCGATGCCGCCCGCAGCGCTGTGGGCATCGCCCGCAACCGGCCCGGAATGCATGGCCAGGGCGGCAATCAGGCGCGGATGCCGCAAGGCCACCAGCGCGGCCATGCCGGCCCCGGCAGACAATCCCGCGATGTAGACGCGTTCGGGGTCCAGCGCATGCCGGGCGCACTCCGCGCGGATCAGGGCGGCGATCAGGTCCGCTTCCGCCCCGCCGTGCGCGTCATCGGGCTGGAACCAGCGCCAGCAGCGCTGCACCTGACGGGTCATCGATTGCTGCGGATACAGCACCATGAAGCCGCCCGCGTCGGCCCATTGATTCATGCGCGAACCGCGGGCGAACGACAGCGCCGTCTGCCTGCAGCCATGCAGCATCACCACCAGCGGCATGCCGGCGCGCGGCGCCGCGGCGGGCGTGTAGCGCGCGAAAGTGAGACGGCGGCCCTGGGCATCGGAAAATTGCCGGGAGGCTTCCCAGCGGCCGGTCCCCAACGACGGCGCGGCAGCGCTGCGGGAAGCGGAGGCCGCAGCGGGCTTGGCGGCCCGGCGCTTGGGCGCGCTGCGCTTCTTGGCAGCCTTGGGCGTGGCCATGCGCAAGGCCGCGCGCTGCAGCTTGCCGATCTTCTTCGCGGCCTTGAAAAACAAGTTGGTGAAACTGCGCGCCATTGCTGGGCCTCGGCCAGTAAACCTGCGTTTGCTTGCGCGCTGAATGTATCACAGAGTAACTTCCAGGCAGCGCTTTCGGGACGCCGACACGCAGGTCGATTTGCAGTAGATCAAACGGAGACCGCCTCGGCCGCGACCGGCTGGCTCGCCGCCTTGAGCCGCCGCCCCAAAGCGCCTAAGGTGTAGGCCTGAACCAACCTAGACGCATTCATGTTTCCCAACGACAGACCCCAGACCCTGGGCGAGGAAATCGCCAATGCCATCAGCCACGGCGTCGGCGCGGCGGGCGCCGTGGCCTCCGCTCCCATCCTGATCCTGGCCGCCGTGCGCCAGGGCGATGCCGCCTTCATCGCGGGCGCCGCGGTCTTCGCCGCGACGATGTGCCTGCTGTACCTGGCGTCCACCATCTATCACGCGCTGCCCAAGAGCCGCGCCAAGCAGCTCTTCAACGTGCTGGACCATTCCGCCATCTATCTGCTGATCGCGGGCACCTACACGCCTTTCGCCCTGGGCGCCCTGCGCGGCCCCTGGGGCTGGACCCTGTTCGGCCTGGTCTGGGGCATGGCCCTGCTGGGCGTCGGGCTGAAAGCCAGCAAGCGGCTCAACCGCCCCGCCATCTCCACGGGCCTGTATCTGGCGATGGGCTGGCTGGTGATCATCGCGGTCAATCCCCTGATCGAGCGCGTGCCCACGGGCGGCCTGTGGTGGCTGGTGGCGGGCGGGCTGGCCTATACCGGCGGCGTGGTGTTCTTCGTGCTCGACAACCGCTGGCGCTACAGCCATTTCATCTGGCATCTGTTCGTGCTCGCCGGCACTGCGTGCCACTTCTTCGCCGTGCTCTGGTACGCGGCCTGAGGGCCGCCGCGCGGCGGATCAGCCGCGGCCCGGCTCCCCCGGCTGCGGCATGGCGAGCAGGCCGCGCTTCATCAGCGACTTCATCCCGGGCACGAGCAGCCCGCCACCGAACAGCAGGTCGCGCCACAACCCCGGCCCCGAAGCCTGGAAACATGGCGTCAGCGCCCGGCTGAGGCTCTGGTACAGGCGCGAAGGCAATAACCGGCTGCGGGCGTAGCGCGCCGGTCCCGCTGCGGCGCCGTGCTGCCCCAGGGCCCGCGCCAGCGCCATCGCATCCAGCACCGCCAGCGTCGTTCCCAATCCCAGCTGAGGACTCATCGCGTGGCCCGCGTCGCCCACCGCGCAATACGGGCCGGCAGCCAAGCCGCGCGGCCAGGTATGCCGGTATGTGGCCACCGCCAGGTCCTCGTGCCGCGAAATCTGATCCACCACGGGCGCGGCCTCGGGCCACAGGGACAGCATGCGGTCCTTCCAGGCGCCGATGGGCGCGGCGCGCCAGGCCGGCAAGGCGTCGTGCCGGATGCTCCAGAACAGCGACAGCCGCACGCCCTGGGGGCCGATCTCGGTGGGCAGCAGGCCCATCATTTCGCGGGTGCCGCGAAAGCGCTGCAGCAGCTGCGTCGCCCCGCTCCAGCCGGGCGTCCAGAACTGGCCCCACAACGCGCCCCAGGCGTAGGCGCGCGAACTCGCCGCCAGGCCGACCTGCTCGCGCAGCGCGGACGCGGCGCCATCGGCCACCACGAACACATCGAAACTGGACTCGGCGCGGGCTTCCCCCGCGCCGTGCGTCACGTGGGCCCTGCCCTCGCGGGTCGCCAGCGTCTCGACCGGACAGCCGAACGAGAACTCGGCGCCCGCGCGCCGCGCGGCCTCGAACAGCACTCCGCCCAAGGCTGCCCGCGTCACGGCCCGCGCGCCGTCACCCACGTAATCGATGTCCACGACTCGCCAGCCGCGATGCGACAGGCCCAGCAGGCGGTCGATCGGCGCGCCTACGTTCAGCGCCGCGACGTCGACGCCCAGGGATTTGAGCGCGCGCACCCCGGGCGGCTGCAGCAGCAGCCCGGCGCCCAGCGTGGTGAACCCCTGGTGTTTTTCAAAGACGCGCACCTGATGGCCGGCTTGCGCCAGCGCCAGCGCGGCGGCCAGTCCGGCGCTGCCCGCGCCGGCGATGCCGATGGATAACGGCGTATGCGTAGTGGTCATGGAATGGCGTGGCCCGGCGGCCCGAAGGGGCCGCCACGGGAGCCGGCATAGTACCAACTGCCTTCAGCTCTCGCGCAGATACTCGGTGGGCGGGCGGCCCAGCACCCGCCGGAACATCGTGGAGAAGGCCGCCGGGCTCTGGTAGCCGAAATCCAGCGCAATGGCGGTCACCGACTCGCCCGAGGCCAACCGGGCCAAGGCCAGCACCACGCAGGCGCGCTGCCGCCATTCCGAAAACGCCATGCCCGTCTGCTGTCGGAAATGGCGGCTGAAGGTGCGCGGGCTCATGTGCAGGCGCTCGGCCCAGGCCCGCGGCGCGGCGCGCGCGTCAGGCGCCGCGATGAAGGCCTTGCACAAGGGCGCCAGGCGCCTGTCGCGTGGCAGCGGGATATGCAGCGGCAGCACCGGCGCGCGCTCGACCTCATGCAGCAGCAGGGCCGCCAGCGCGCCGTCACGCCCCGCCAGATCGTAGGCGGGAGGCATGTCGACCGCGTCCAGCAATAGCTGCCTCAACAGCGGCGACACCTCGATCACTTCGCAGGCCTCGCGGTCCGCGCGCGCCGAACCCGGCTCGATGTAGGCGCTGCGCGTGCTGACGTCCAGCATTCGGACCTGATGCGTCACGCCGGCCGGGATCCATACCGCGCGCTGCGGCGGCACCACCCAGTTGCCGTCGCGCGTGACCACGTGCATGACGCCGGTTGCGCCATACAACAGTTGCGCGCGGCGATGCGCGTGGGCCGGCAGCAGCCGGCCAGGCGGATAGTCGTTGCCGATGGCGACGACGGCGCGGTCCAGATGGTCGTAGCGGTCGATGTGGGTATTGCGCATAGTCTGGGACGCATGGCCTGTCTGAGGCGCATGGCCTGGGACTCATGGCCTGTTGATGCCGCCTGCCCGGCGGCAGGTCGATTGGCCGAAACTCGAACATTATTGTCTCATCCTCGAAAGCGGGCCACCTTCGGCCGCCGTATCGTGGCGTTTTCCCCCCTGGAAGGACGCAGCAATGCTTTATCTGGTTCTGGCCCTGTTCGGCTGCTTGAGCGGCGTGACGACCGTGCTGTTCGGCTTTGGCGGAGGCTTTGTGGTGGTGCCCGTGCTGTATGCGGTGTTGACGGCGGCGCACGGCGCGCACGACGCCATCGGCCTGGCGGCCATGCACATCGCGGTGGCCACGTCCACCTGCGTCATGATCGTGAATTCGGTGGCGGCCACGCGCAAGCACCAGCGCGCCGGCAACATCCTGCGGGCCTATGTCTGGCCGCTGGCCGGCTTCATCGCCGCAGGCGCGGCGTTGGGCGCGCTCGCCGCCACGCGCGCCAGCGGCGACTTCGTGCGCTACGCCTTCATCGCCTATCTGGGCGTGACCATCCTGGATTGCCTGCTGCGCCAGGGTTTCATGGCCCAGGAGGACGCGCATCCCCGGCCTCTGGACCGCGGCGTCCTGGTCGGCGGCGGCGTGATCATCGGCGCGGTGGCGGCCTTCCTGGGCGTGGGCGGCAGCGTCATGACGGTGCCGCTGCTGCGCCGCCGCGGCCTGCCCATGGCCAAGGCGGCGGCCATGGCCAATCCGCTGACGCTGCCGGTGGCGGTGGTGGGAACACTGACCTACATGGCTGCGGCCGGCGGCCTGGCCGACCCGCTGGCGCCCTGGATCGTGGGCTATGTGGACCTGCTGGCCTTCGCCGCGCTGGCGCTGGGGTCGCTGGCCGGCATCCGGCTGGCCGCGCCGCTGATCCCGCGCATCCCGGACCACCTGCACGCCCGCGTCTACGTGCTGCTGCTGGCGCTGGTGCTGCTGAGCATGCTGATCGTATAGACCCGTCCCGCATAAATTTAAGGAAACATCGCGGCCAGCAGCGACTACGAAACCGCGCAAAACGTTTCGGCCGCGCCCCGGGGGGCTCCCTCCCGGGGCGCGCGCGCATCCCGTGGCCTGCCGAAACAGGAAAACACATCGCGAAACTTGCCCCCGCACCGTCCGGGTCGTCATCATGGCCCGACATTCAACCGGAACAAGGAGGTTTCATGCAGCGTTCCACTTATGCATTCCTGTCCGCCGCCCTGCTGGCGACGGCGCTGTCCGGTGCTCCCGCCCTTGCGCAGCAAGCCAGCCAGGCGCAAGGCCAGGCCCAGGCTCAACCGCGCATGGCGCCCCCGCCCGCGATCCAGCCGACCGACCAGCAATTGCAGCGTTTCGCTTCGGCATCGCAGAAGATTTCCGGCGTCGTCGACGAGTACCGCCCCAAGGTCGACGCCGCCAAGACGGATGCCGCCAAGCAGAAGGTCGTCGAGGAAGCCGACGCCAAGATGGTGAAACTGGTGCAGGCCGACGGTCTGAGCGTCGACGAATTCAACGGCATAGGCCAGGCCATACAGCAGGACCCCCAGCTCAAGCAACGCCTGATGAGCATGAGCAAGGGCGCCCCCGCCGCGAAGTAAGGCTCTCCGAGAGCCAGCCCTGGCGCCATCCGCCCATTACGGGTGGATGGCGTTTTTTTGCTTGCCGGCCGCCGCCCTGTTCTGCTTCAACCGTCCCGCGGCGGCCTTCAACAGCCGCTGGAAAGTCGGGCATTGCGCATGGTTGGCGGCGGGACATACCGCGGCATGGCGCAGGCCCTGGCTCATCGCCCGCAGGCGCTTGATGGTCGCATCGATGCTGTCGGCCTTGTCCAGCAACAACTGCCTGTCCACCCGCAACGCGCCCTCGGGCGAGAGCATGGCCTGGATCTCGTCCAGCGACAGGCCACCGGCCTGCCCCAGCGCGATCAGCGCCAATTGATCCAGCACGCCAGGCGCGAAACGCCGGCGTTCGCCGGCGGCGCTGACCGCCTTGATCAAGCCCTTGTTTTCATAGAAGCGCAGCGTGGAGGCCGGCAGGCCCGTGCGCCGGGCGACTTCCGAAATATCCATGGCGCCCTCCTTGACTTGAAGTTGACTTCAACTTCTATCATGCCTGCAAACAATGCGGTCGGCAATGCAAGGAACAAGACATGGAATCGATGGAAGTGGCGGCAAAAGTGGTTTTGATCGGTATCGGCGCGACGATCGTGATGGACGTGTGGGGCATGCTCCAGAAGGCCTTGGGCATGCCCACACTGGGCTATGCGCTGGTCGGCCGGTGGGCCGGCCACCTGTGCCGGGGCACGCTTGCCCACGCCAATATCGGCCGGGCCGAGCCCGTCGCGGGCGAATCGGCGCTGGGATGGACGATCCACTACGCCGTGGGTCTCGTCTTCGCCGCGCTGCTGGTCGGCATCGAGGGCGCGGCATGGCTGCGCGATCCCACATGGCTGCCCACCCTGGCCGTGGGCGTCGCGACCGTCGTGATGCCGTTTTTCGTCATGCAGCCCGCCATGGGCGCGGGGATCGCCGCGTCCCGCACGCCCACGCCCTGGAAGAACCGCCTGCGCAGCCTGGCGACGCATGCGGTGTTCGGCTGCGGCCTGTATCTGTCGGCGGCGGCGCTCAGGCAGGTGTGGAACTGACCGCGGCGCAAGGCGCCCGCCCGCCGTCTGTCCTGCGCAACCGGTTATCCTGTTCCGGTTTCCCTCATCGACACGTAGAAGGAGCGCAGTATCTTGACCCCGGATCTCACTCTCTATGACCTGGCTGGCGCCGATGCGTCGCTGCGCTTCAGCCCGCATTGCTGGAAGACCCGCATGGCCCTGGCCCACAAGGGCCTGACCGCGACGACCGTGCCGTGGCGCTTCACGGAAAAGGAAGCCATCGACTTTTCCGGCCAGAAACTGGTGCCGGTGCTGGTGCATGGCGAACATGTCGTCAGCGATTCCTGGCAGATCGCCTGCTACCTGGAAGACACCTTCCCCGAGCGGCCCTCGTTGTTCGGCGGCGCCAGCGGTCGCGCGCTGAGCCTGTTCGTGAATTCATGGTCGGACACGACCCTGGTGCCGACGCTGGCGCGGTTGCTGCTGCCCAGCATCCACGGCCTGATCCACGAAAAGGACCGGGACTATTTCCGCGCCACGCGGGAGAAGCGCTTCGGCAGGCTGGAAGACCTGCCGGCGGGCTATGAAGACCAGATCGCCGCGCTGCGCGCGGCGCTGCTGCCCTTGCGGCAGATGCTGGGCAAGCAGCCCTATCTGGCAGGCGCTCAGCCGGCCTATGCCGACTATGCGGTGTTCGGCATGTTCATGTGGGCGCGCTGCACCAGCACGCTGGAACTGCTGGCCCAGGACGATCCGGTCCACGCCTGGCGCGAGCGCCTGCTCGACGCGCATGACGGCCTGGCCCGCCGCGCGCCGGCGGCGCAAGCCTGAGCCGCCGCGCCCGGTCTGTCTGCGCTAGGTCTTCAGCCGGTAACCGGTCTTGAAGATCCAGCGCACCCCAATCAGGCAGGCCAGCAGGAACACCAGCGTCATGCCCACGCTGACGCCGACGCTGACGTCCGCGACGCCATAGAAGGCCCAGCGAAAGCCGCTGACCAGATACACCACCGGGTTGAACAGCGTGGCGGTCTGCCAGAACGGCGGCAGCATCTTGATGGAATAGAAAGTGCCGCCCAGGAAGGTCAGCGGCGTGATGATCATCAGCGGGATGATCTGCAGCTTTTCGAAGCCGTCGGCCCAGATGCCGATGATGAAGCCGAACAGGCTGAAGGTCACGGCCGTCAGCACCAGGAAGCCCAGCATCCAGAACGGATGCGCGACCTCGAACGACACGAACAGCCGCGCCGTGGCCAACATGATGAGCCCCAGGATGATGGACTTGCTGGCTGCGGCGCCCACATAGCCCATGACGATCTCCACATAGGAGATGGGCGCCGAGTGGATTTCGTAGATGGTGCCCGAGAAGCGCGGCATGTAGATGCCGAAGGACGCGTTGGCGATGCTTTGCGTCAGCAGCGCCAGCATGATCATGCCAGGCACGATGAAGGCGCCGTAGCTCACGCCGTCGATCTCGACCATGTGCGAGCCGATGGCTGAACCGAACACCACGAAATACAGCGAGGTGGAGATCACGGGCGACAGCACGCTCTGCATCAGCGTGCGCCACGCGCGGGCCATTTCAAACAGGTAGATAGCGCGGATGGCGTAGAAGTTCATGATTGACCGTGCACCAGGCTGACAAAGATATCCTCGAGAGAGCTTTCCGACGAATTCAGGTCGGTGAATTCGATCTCCAGGCGCGACAGTTCATGCAGCAGCCGGGAGATTTCCCCGCCGCCCTGGTTGTCGTAGGTGTAGACCAGCTTGTGCCCGTTGTCGGACAGGTCCAGCTGGAAGGCGTCCAGCGCCGTCGGGATGCCCGGCAGCGGCGCCTTCAGGGTCAGCGCCAGCTGGCGCTTGCCCAGCTTGGCCATCAGCGCGTGCTTCTCTTCGACCAGGATGATCTCGCCCTTGCGGATAACGCCGATGCGGTCGGCCATTTCCTGGGCTTCCTCGATGTAGTGCGTGGTGAGGATGATGGTGACGCCGCTTTCGCGCAGCCGCCGCACCATTTCCCACATGCCGCGCCGCAGCTCCACGTCCACGCCGGCGGTGGGCTCGTCCAGGAACAGGATCGCGGGTTCATGCGACAACGCCTTGGCGATCATGACGCGCCGCTTCATGCCGCCCGACAGCGCCATGATGCGGCTGTCCTTCTTGTCCCACAGGGACAGGTCGCGCAGCACCTTCTCGACGTAGGCGTGGTCGGTGGGCTTGCCGAACAGGCCGCGGCTGAAGTTGACGGTGTTCCAGACGCTTTCGAACGCGTCGGTGGAAATTTCCTGCGGCACCAGGCCGATCTTGGCGCGGGCCGCGCGGAACTCCGTGACGATGTCGTGGCCATCGGCCAGCACGCGGCCGGCGGTGGGATTGACGATGCCGCAGATGATGCTGATCAGCGTGGTCTTGCCCGCGCCGTTGGGCCCGAGCAGGGCGAAGATCTCGCCGCGCCGGATGTCCAGGTTCACGCTCTTGAGCGCCTGGAATCCGGATGCGTACCGTTTGGATAGATCCTGAACTGAAATGACCGGCTGCACACGCGCCCCCGACTGGATGGATAGCCAGGGATTTTAACCGTCACGCGCGACAGGCTTGTTCGCCGTGACGGAACAGTGTGTTTGGCGGGCTGATCAATCCCTGCTCAACGCCCCCAGCGCAGGACCAGCGGATCCAGGCGGCTCGCGGTCTCCAGCAGGCCCTGCCGGACCTCCGCGCGCATGGCCGGCCACGGGTGCCGCGGCGCATCGCAGGCGATCACGCCGCCGGCCTTCATCAAGGCCTTGGCCGTGAGGATGCCGCCCTGCCGGTTCTCGTAATTGATCAGGGGCAGCCAGCGCTCGTACAGGCGGTAGGCCTCGTCGCGCTTGCCCGCGCGGTGGGCCTCGATGATGGGCCGCAGGCCATCGGCGAAACCGCCGCCGGTCATGGAGCCGGTGGCGCCGGCATCCAGGTCGGGCAGCAGCGTGATGGCTTCCTCGCCGTCCCAGGGTCCTTCCACGGTGTCCCCGCCCAGCGCGATCAGGTCGCGCAGCTTGGAGGCCGCGCCCGCGGTCTCGATCTTGAAGTAGGCGACGTGCTCGATCTCGCGCGCCATCCGCGCCAGCGCCGCGGCCGACAACGGCGTGCCGGCGACCGGCGCGTCCTGGATCATGATGGGGATGTCCACCGCGTCCGACACGCGCTGGAAGAATCCCGTCACCTGTTCCTCGGACACGCGGATCGTCGCGCCATGGTAAGGCGGCATGATCATCAGCATCGCGGCGCCCTGCTCCTGCGCGCGCCGGCTGCGCGCGGCGCAGACCTGGGTGCTGAAGTGCGTGGTGGTCACGATCACCGGCACGCGGCCGGCGACGTGCTCCAGGATGGTCCGCGTCAGGACTTCGCGCTCGTCGTCAGACAGCACGAACTGCTCGGAAAAATTGGCCAGGATGCAAAGCCCGTCGACGCCCGAGTCGATCATGAAATCCACGGCCCGCTTCTGGCTGGGAAGGTCCAGCTCGCCGGATTCGGTGAAGGTGGTGGGCACGACCGGGAAGATGCCGCGATAGCGCGGGTTCTGGTAGGTAGCCATGGTTATTCGATGATGTTGAAGTCTTTGAGGTATTCGGTCTTCAGCGTCAGGCCCAGCCCCGGCTTGTCGTCGTCCAGGTCGATGAAGCCTTCCTTGGCCACCGGCTCGCCATCGAAGATGTAATAGAACAGCTCGTTGCCGACCTCCACGTCGAACATGGGGAAGTACTCGCTCATGGGCGAGGCCAGCGTGCTCATGGTCAGGTGGTAGTTGTGCATCTGGCCGGCATGCGGCACCACCGGCACGCTGTAGGCCTCGCACAGCGCGTTGATCTTGTGCGCCGCCGTGATGCCGCCGACGCGGTTGGTGTCGTACTGCACCACCGACACCGCCTTGCGGTCCAGCAGCTGCTTGAAGCCGTAGAGCGAGAATTCGTGTTCGCCGCCGGAGATCGGGATCGAGGTGAGCTGGTTCAGTTCCGCATAGCCGTCGATGTCGTCGGCGATGACGGGTTCCTCCAGCCAGCGCGGCTCGAACTTCTCCAGCTTGGGCAGGATGCGCTTGGCGTACTCAAGATTCCAGCCCATGTAGCACTCCAGCATCAGGTCGGTGTCGTAGCCGATCACCTCGCGCACCGCCTCCACCGACTTCAGGTTCTCCGACACGCCTTTCTGCAGGTGCGCCGGGCCATAGCCGAAGCGCATCTTGAAAGCGGTGAAGCCCTGGTCCAGATAGGTCTGGGCCTCTTCCTGCATGGCCTTCAGGTCGGTGCGATAGAGCTTGGAGTAATAGACCGGGATCTTTTCCTTGGTGCGGCCGCCCAGCAGCTTGAAGACCGGCTTGTTCACCGACTTGCCCAGGATGTCCCAGATGGCCAGGTCCACCGCCGAGATCGCCGCCATGGTCACGCCCTTGCGGCCCCAGGCATGGGTGGACCGATACATGCGCTGCCACAGGTATTCGTAGTCCCAGGGATCCTGCCCGATCACCAGCGGGGCCAGGTACTGGTCGATGATGGCCTTGGCCACGCGCGGCGCCAGCGCCACGTTGCCCAGGCCCACGATGCCGTCGTCCGTCTCCACCTCGACCACGGTCCAGCCATGGAAGCGGAAGGTGCTCATGGTTTCCTGCTTGGAATACAGCAGGTCCATGGCGTTGGAGCAGAAATTGCCCTGCGGCGGCACGGTCTTGCCGGTCCACTCGTAGACGCGGGCGCGGACGGATTTGATCTTCATGAGGAGTTCCTGCTTGGAATAAGGGTATGGAATGAAAGCGGCGGATCAGCCGGCCTGCGTCCGCGCGGCGCGGTGCGACAGGCCCATGCGGCAGGCGATGAGAAAGGCCTGCCAGGTGGCGTCCAGGTTGGCGCGGCCGAGGCCTGCGATGTCGTACGCCGTGCCGTGGGCCGGCGTGGTGATGGGGATGGGCAGGCCGCCCTGCACCGTCACGCCGCGCGAGAAGCCCAGCAGCTTGATCGCGATCTGGCCCTGGTCGTGGTACATGGTGACGATGGCCTGGAACTCGCCGGCCTGGGCCTTCAGGAAGATGGTGTCGGCGGGGAACGGCCCTTGCACCGGCAGCCCCTCTTCATTCAGTTGCCGCACGGCCGGCGCGATGATGTCCACCTCTTCGCGGCCGCAGGTGCCGCCGTCGCCGCCATGCGGGTTGAAGGCCGCCACCGCCACGCGCGGCTCGGCAATGCCGTTGGCCTGCAGCGAACGGTAGATCAGTCGGGTGGCGTCCTTGATGCCGTCGATGCTGAGCGCCGCCGCCGCGTCCTTCAGCGGGATATGCGAGGACACGCGCGAGGTCCACAGGTCGCCCAGGGTGTTGAACTCGCAGAAGTAGCCGGTCACGCCCAGGTACTGCGCAAAATGGTGCAACTCGTCGTCATGCCCCAGGCCGCCCAGCTTCATGGCGTACTTGTTCAAGGGCGCGAAACAGATGGCGTCGACGTGGCCGTCGCGCGCCGCGTCCATGCAGGCGTTGAGCACCCGCAGCACCGACGCGCCGCCCGCGGCCTCGGCCTGACCCACATGCACCTGGCCGGGTTTGATGGTGTCCACCCCCAGCCAGGCGGGCGCGCCGGTGTCCGGCCGGCCGCGCACCGCCTCGATGCTGTCCACGGGCTGGGTGGCGACCTGCACACCCGCCACCCGCTGGCCTTCGCGCCACAGCCACTCGTCGCCCACCAGCACGATGTTCGCCTGCTGCGTGGCTTCTGGCCTGGCCAGCAGGCGGGCGATCAGTTCGGCGCCGATGCCGGCGGGGTCGCCCAGGGTCAGGGCAATGACGGGTTTCTGCTGCGCGCTCATGTCTGGGTCATTCCACGGAAATGTTGTTCTTCTTGATGACGCCGGCGTAGCGCTGGTTCTCGCTCTTGTGGAACTGCGCGAACTGCTCCTGGCTCATCGGGTTGATATCGGCGCCGATCGCCTGCAGGCGGGTCTGCGTGTCGGGCAGGGCCAGGATGCCGTTGACGGCGTCATGGATGCGCTTCTGATTGGCGGCGGGCGTGGCGCTGGGCATGTAGATGCCGTACCAGGCGCTCATTTCCACGCCCGGCACGCCGGCCTCGGCCATGGTCGGCACGTCGGGCAGCTGGGCGTTGCGCTTGGCGCTCAGCACGGCCAACGCGCGCACCTTGCCGCTCTTGATATGGGGGATCACGGAAGACGCGGTCTCGAACGCGATCTGCACCTGCCCGCCCATCAGGTCCACCAGCGCCGGGCCGCTGCCGCGGTACGGGATGTGGATCATCTGCACGCCGGTGGCGTCCTTGAACAGCTCGGCGGCGATGTGCTGGGTGCTGCCGGAACCGCTGCTGGCGAAGTTGTAGGTGCCGGGCTTGCTCTTGAGCAAGGCGATCAATTCCTGCACCGACTTGGCCGGCACGTCGTTGTTGACCACCAGGATGTTGGGCACGGCGCCCACGAACACCACCGGCGTCAGGTCGCGGTCGTTGTCATAGCCCAGCTTCAGCAGGTGCGGCGCGATGGCATGGGCGGTCGACACCCCCATCACCATGGTGTGGCCGTCCGTGGACTTGGCCGCCAGGTCGGCCGCCAGCGTGTTCGACGCGCCCGGCTTGTTCTCGACCACCACGGTCTGCTTGAGCAAGGGCCCCAGCTTGTCCGCCACGGCGCGCGCCATGGCGTCGGTGCCGCCGCCCGGCGCGGATCCCACCAGCAGGCGCAGGGGCTTGTTGGGCCAGTCGGCGGTCTGCGCCTGGACGGGCGCCAGGGCCGACAGGCACAAGGCGCCAGCCGCCATCGCGGCCAATAGCCGAGTCTTCATGGTTGTCTCCTTGGTTGATGTTTTTTTGCCCTTGCGGGGGCAATCTTTTGTGGGTCCATCTTAGAAAGAAGTGCTGTTTCCGTAAAATGAAACTTTTGCACCAATCGTTCACCTGAGGCGATCAATCATGGAACGCGCGATCCACGTCCCTGCCCTGCTGGCCCGGCTGCGCATGCGGCAGATCGTCCTGCTGCTGGCGATCGAGGAGCGCGGCACGCTGCGCGCCGCCGCCAACCAGCTCAACATGACCCAGTCCGCGGCCAGCAAGATGCTGCATGAACTGGAACTGGCCATCGGCCAGCCGCTGTACGGACGGGTCGGCCGGGGCCTTGCGCTGACCGCGGCGGGCGAATGCGTGATGGGGTACTTCCGGGGCATGCGCGGCACGGTCTCGTCGCTGGCGCGCGAACTGGAGGAGCTGCGCCTGGGCAGCGCGGGCAAGCTGTTCATCGGCAGCATCATGGCGGCTTCGCCCGGCCACCTGACCGACGCCCTGCTACGCCTGAAAGAGACTTACCCGCTGCTCGCGGTGGAGATTTCCACCGGCACCAGCGACCTGCTGATGGGCCGCATGAACGAAGGCAAGCTGGACGTGGTGATCGGCCGCATGCTGACGCCGTCGGACAGCCAGTACGTGTTCCGCCCCATCGGCGATGAAGCTCTGTCCGTGATCGCGGCGGTGGACCATCCGCTGGCCGGCCGCAAGCGCGTGAGCTTCGAGGCCATGCTGGCGTATCCCTGGGTATTGCAGCCGCATGGCAGTCCGATGCGCGACGTCATCGAACAGGAGTTCCGCTCGCACGATGCCGCCACGCCCAAGGGCCTGATCGAATCGGCCTCCATCCTGACCACGACCAACCTGGCGATGAAGTCCACGATGCTGGGCGTGATTCCGGAATCGGTGGCCAGCCGCTATGCGGCGCATGGTCTCCTGGCGATACTGCCCTACCAGATCCGGCAGAGCCTGACGGCCTTCGGCAGCATCGTGCCGCGCGACCGGCCGCTGAGCGCCGCGGCTCGGCATTTCGTGGGCTTGCTGCACGGCGACGCAGCGGCTTGAGAGCGCGCAATGCAAAGGGGGAAAACGCCCGCGGCGCAGGAGAAAACAGCATGCGGCGCAGTACAATCGCGTGTTGCGCATCGCGCGTTTTTTACACTGAGGTCCACACGTGAGCGCACTGCCCGCCTGTCCCAAATGCCAGTCCGAATACACCTATGAAGACGGCGCCCTGTACGTCTGCCCGGAATGCGCGCATGAATGGCCGGCGCAGGCCGCGGAATCTGCCGATGAAGCCGCCCGCGTCTACCGCGATTCGGCCGGCAATGTGCTGCAGGACGGCGACACCGTCACCGTCATCAAGGACCTGAAACTCAAGGGTTCCGGCGGCGTGGTCAAGATGGGCACCAAGGTCAAGGGCATCCGCCTGGTCGATGGCGACCACGACATCGATTGCAAGATCGACGGCTTCGGGGCGATGAGCCTGAAGTCGGAGTTTGTGAAGAAGGTATAAGCCGCCGCTTGCGACGGCCCCGGGGCTGCGGCAGCGCCGCGCCCTGGCTACAGGTCCTCGGGCTCCTCGGCCTTGGGCATCAGGTACGCGGTGAGCGTGCTGGACAGCCCCGCCATCACCCACAGCACGAAGAAAGCCACCGTGTAGAAGCCGGTGCGCCCGGTGGGCACATGCCCGAAGATCGCCACGTCCAGGGGATCGATCAGGGCGAAGATCAGCGCGCTCCCCGCCGCGGCCGCCATGAAGGACGGCCACAGGATCCACATCAACGATCGCAAGCCCATCTGTGTTCTCCCCGGTTACGGATTGGCGCTGGGCGCCGCCTGCTCGATGACCAGGCCGCGCTTGACCACGCCCTCCTGGATCGGCTGGTTGCTGAAATTGGTGAAAGCGAAATAGATCGTGACGAAGCAGCCTATCATGGCCGCGAACGGGCCGGCCATCAGGATCCAGGGCCAGGGCTCGCGGTACCAGGGCTTGGCGGTCTTGGCGGGTTGGGCGGCGGTCATGGGCTTGTCCTTTTCAGTATTCAGTCGGGTACGTAGAAGCTGGCGGGCTCGTCGGTCTCGACCGCACGGCTCTCGCCGTCCTGGCCGCGCGCGCGCAGCGTGATGGCATGGGCGCCGGGCTCGGCGCCGGCCGGCGCGCGGATGACCATGGGCACCAGCTTGTTGGCCGCGGCCTCGACGTCGACGGTGTCCGAGCCTTGCTGTCCGGTCATCACCTTCAGGCCGGGCATGCCGTCGGCCGAGAGCTGCAGGCGCATCGGCTGGTCGGAGGTATTGATGATCTGCAGGCGGTACACGTTTTCGATCATGCCGCCGGCCACTTCGCGCCCCAGCGCGCCGCGGTCGCGGATCACGTCCACCCGCAGGGGGTTGCGCATGGCCAGCGATGCGACGAAGGCGATGGCCAGCGCCAGGATCAGCGTGCCGTAGATCAGCACGCGCGGGCGCAGCAGATGGGAGCGCGCGCTCTTGGCGGACAAGCCGTCCAGCATGGCGCGTTCCGAGGTATAGCGGATCAGGCCGGGCTCGTACTGCATCTTGTCCATGACCTGTTCGCAGGCATCGATACAGGCGCCGCAGCCTATGCACATGTACTGCAGGCCGTCGCGGATATCGATGCCGGTCGGACAGACCTGCACGCACAGGCTGCAATCGACGCAATCGCCCAGCCCGGCGGCCTTGTGGTCCACCTTGCGCGAGCGGCCGCCGCGCGGATCGCCGCGGCGCTTGTCGTAGGTGACCACGAAGGTGTCGGGGTCCACCATCACGCTCTGGAAGCGCGCGTAGGGGCACATGTACTTGCACACGGATTCGCGCATGAAGCCGGCGTTGCCCCAGGTGGCGAAGCCGTAGAACAGCATCCAGAACCACTGCCAGGGGCCGAGTTGCAGCGCGAACAGCTCATGGCCCAGTTCGCGGATGGGCGCGAAGTAGCCGATGAAGGTGGAACCCGTCCACCAGGCCAGCGCGATCCACAGGAAATGCTTGGTGATCTTCAGGCGCGCCTTGCGCCAGGTCCAGGGCGATTCGTCCAGGCGGATGCGCGCGACGCGGTCGCCTTCGACCTTGCGCTCGATCCACATGAAGATTTCGGTATAGACGGTCTGCGGACAGGCGTAGCCGCAGAACAGCCGCCCCGCCACCGCGGTGAACAGGAACAGCGCCAGCGCCGAAATCACCAGCAGCACCGCCAGATAGACCACGTCCTGCGGCCACAGCACCAGGCCGAAGAGATAGAACTTGCGCGCGCCCAGGTCGAACAGCACGGCCTGGCGGCCGTTCCATTGCAGCCAGGGCAGGCCATAGAAAATCAGCTGGGTGAGAAAGACGAATGCGATGCGCCAGCGGGCGAAGATGCCGCTGACGGACCGGGGGTAGATCTTGCTGCGCACGCCCGCCAGCGTCTGCTCCAGGGTTTCCGTCCCGGGGCGCGGCGGCTTTACGTGCGGCCGCCAGGGCGGCGGGTCACCGTCAGGCGAATTGCCGGTCCTTGCGGCTGACCCATCTTCCATTTCCTGCTCCCTGCTGTATGTCCAGTGATATGGGGGCCACGCCAGGCGCGGCCCCCAAAAACGCGCTGTAAAGCCTTTACTTCGTTACCGTGCCCGGCGCGGCGCCTGCCGTCGCTTCGGGCTTGTTCGACAAGCCCCAGACCCAGGCCGTCAGGATCTTGATCTGCTCCGGCGTCAGGATGTCGCCATGCGCCGGCATGCGGTTGTCGCGGCCATCCAGGATGGTCTTGACGATGGTGGCTTCCGAACTGCCGTAGAGCCAGACGTCGTCCGTCAGGTTCGGCGCGCCCAGCGCCTGGTTGCCCTTGCCGTCGACGCCGTGACAGGCCACGCAGTAGTTGGCGAACTCGCGCTTGCCGCGGAACACGCGGACCGGATCTGCCGTGAGGCCCGACAGCGAACGCACGTACTGGGCGATGTCGGCCGCCGTCTTGGCGTCGATCGCGGCCTTCCAGGGCGGCATCACGCCCACGCGGCCCTGCGTGATGGTCTGCGTGATGGCTTCAGGCGAACCGCCGTGCAGCCAGTCGCCGTCGGCCAGGTTGGGGAAGCTGGGGCCGCCCTTGGCGTCCGAGCCATGGCATTGCGCGCAGGTGTTCAGGAACAGGCGCTGGCCGATTTCGCGGGCGCCCGGATCCTGGGCGATCTGCGGAATGTCCATGGTTTCGAAGCGCGCGTAGATCGGACGCACGGCTTCGGCCATCTTGGCCTGCTGCTTGGCCACTTCCTCGGTGCTGCTGTAGCCCAGTTGGCCCTTGTACTCACCCAGGCCCGGCATGAAGAACAGGTAGCCCAGCGCGAAGGCGCAGGCCAGCAGGTACATCCAGGTCCACCAGCCCGGCACCGGGTTGTTCAGCTCGGTCAGGTCGCCGTCCCAGACGTGGCCCGTGTCCTCGACCTTGCCGTTGGCCGGCTTGGTGCTGAGCCAGCGGCGCTGCGTGTACAGCAGCCACACGCACCAGACCACGCCGCCCACCGCGACGATCGAGATGAAATATCCCCAGAAGCCATTAACGAAATCGCTCATGACCGATTCGCTCCATCTTGTTGTCCCTGCCCGAACTCATCGGGCAGTGCGAACGGCAGCATGGCCGATTCGCGGTTGGCGCTCTGGCGGCCGCGCGAGCAGGCCCACCAGACGATGCCGAAGAAAGTTGCCATCGAAATGGCGGTGACGACTGCGCTCAGGTAGCCCAGCATGGTCAGCCTCCCGCGGCCGCGGGCGCGGCGGCTTGGGTCGCGGGCTGTGCCGCGGGTTGCGCGGCGGCCTTCTTGGCCTCTTCCGCCTTCCTGGCCTGCTCGGCCTTGCGCACGCCCACGCCCAACCCTTGCAGGTAGGCGACCAGCGCGTCTTCCTCGGTCTTGCCTTCGATGGCCTTGGGCGCCGCGGCGATTTCCTCGTCGGTGTAGGGCACGCCCAGCGTGCGCAGGGCGCGCATGCGGTCGCTCACGTTCTCGCCGGTGATGACCGTCTTTTCCAGCCAGGGATAGGCGGGCATGTTGGATTCCGGCACCACCTTGCGCGGGTCGCGCAGGTGGATGCGGTGCCAGTCATCCGAATAGCGTTCGCCCACGCGCGCCAGATCGGGACCGGTGCGCTTGGAGCCCCACAGGAAGGGATGGTCGAAGACCGATTCCGAGGCCACCGAGTACGGGCCGTAGCGCTGCACTTCGGCCGCCAGCACCCGCACCTGCTGCGAATGGCAGCCGACGCAGCCTTCGCGGATGTAGACGTCGCGGCCCATCAGGCGCAGCGGGCTGTAGGGTTCCACGCCCGCGATGGGCTGGGTCGTGCTGTGCTGGAAGAACAGCGGCACGATCTGGACCAGGCCCGCGAAGGACACCACCAGGATGCTGGCGATGATCATCCAGCCGATGTTCTTCTCGAGCGTCTGGTGGGAAAAGAAACCAGATTTATGGTTGGCCATGATGTCCTCGTCAAACGGTGGCCGGCGCGGCGGTCACGGGGACCGGCTGGCGAGCGGCATGGGGATCGTCTTGCGGAATCGCGGGATTGACCGGCTGCGCGCCGCGCACCGTCATCCACACGTTCCAGGCCATGACGAACACACCCGACAGGAACAAGGTGCCGCCCAGCAAACGGATCAGGTAGTACGGGACGCGCGTCTTCAGTTCCTCGACGAAGCTGTAGACCAGGGTGCCGTCGCTGGCGGTGTCGCGCCACATCAGGCCCTGCTGCACGCCGGCGATCCACATGGCGGCGATGTACAGCACCACGCCGATGGTCGCGATCCAGAAGTGCAGTTCGATGGCCTTGACGCTGTACATCTTCTCGCGGCCGTAGAGACGCGGGATCAGGTAGTAGAGCGAACCGAAGGAGATCATGGCGACCCAGCCCAGCGCGCCGGAGTGCACGTGGCCGATGGTCCAGTCCGTGTAGTGCGACAGCGCGTTGACCGTGCGGATCGACATCATCGAGCCTTCGAAGGTCGACATGCCGTAGAACGACAGGGCCGTCACCATGAACTTCAGGATCGGATCGGTGCGCAGTTTGTACCAGGCGCCCTGCAGCGTCATGATGCCGTTGATCATGCCGCCCCAGGACGGCGCCAGCAGGATCAGCGAGAAGGTCATGCCCAGTGACTGGGTCCAGTCGGGCAGCGAGGTGTACAGCAGGTGGTGCGGGCCCGCCCACATGTAGGTGAAGGCCAGCGCCCAGAAGTGGACGATGGACAGGCGGTAGGAATAGATGGGACGGCCGGCCTGCTTGGGCACGAAGTAATACATCATGCCCAGGAAGCTGGTGGTCAGGAAGAAGCCCACGGCGTTATGGCCGTACCACCACTGCACCATGGCGTCCTGCACGCCCGAGTAGGCGGAGTAGGACTTCCACATCGACACCGGCATTTCGATGTTATTGAAGATGTGCAGGATGGCGATGGTCAGGATGTACGAGCCGAAGAACCAGTTGGCCACGTAGATGTGCTTGGAACGGCGCTTGACGATGGTGCCGAAGAACACGATGGCGTAAGCCACCCAGACCAGGGTGATCAGGATGTCGATGGGCCATTCGAGTTCGGCGTATTCCTTGCTGCTGGTGAAACCCATGGGCAAGGTGATGGCGGCGGCGACGATGACGATCTGCCAGCCCCAGAACGTGAACGCGGCCAGCGGGCCGCAGAACAGGCGCGCCTGACAGGTGCGCTGGACCACGTAGTACGACGTCGTAAACAACGCGCTGCCGCCGAACGCGAAGATCACCGCGTTGGTGTGCAGCGGGCGCAGGCGGCCATAGCTCAGCCATGCGGTGTCAAAGTTCAGCTGCGGCCAGATAAGCTGCGCAGCGAGAAAAACGCCCACAGCCATGCCGACGATGCCCCACACTACCGTCATGAGCGCGAATTGCCTCACGATCTTGTAGTTGAAGGTGTCGGCCTTGCTTGCGATTGCGGCGCAATCGTTCATCGCCCTTCCCCTAAAGTTACAGATAGCTCCAGGCTGCAATGATGGGACTAGTCAAACAAGGCAGCGTTGATCTGGATCAAGCATCTGGTTACACGGTGGGGAACGCGGCGCCGGCGCAACGGGTCCAGGCGCGAAATCAAACGCGCCGCTCAGCCGCGGCTGGCGGGTCCGCTGTCGTCGTCGAGCAGGATGGCGCGGCCGGCATCATCGGTGTCGTCGTACTGGCCGTTGAAAACGGCCCACCACAGCGACACCCCGATGGCCAGCACGAACAGCAGGGACAGGGGCAGAAGCAGATAGAGGATGGTCATTGCGCCGTTTCCAGCGCGGCGGCGGGCGCCGGCGCGCCAGCCCAGTCGCGGCGGCACAAGCGCCACGAGTTGTAGGCGACCGCCAGCGAGGACACCAGCATGGTGATCGCGGCCAGCCACGGCGTCACCCAGCCGACCAGCGCCAGCGGGGTCATCAGCAGGTGCCAGACCACCGATCCGTACAGGTTCTGGCGAGCGCGGCGCCGCGCCTCGCCCAGCAGCTCGTCCAGCGCCGCGTCGGACATATTGGGATGGGCGGCCAGCGCCGAATGGGCGGAGGCCATGGCGGTGGGCACCGCCATCGACATGGCGCAGGGACAGCTCATCACCAGCAACGCCACCATCACCGGAATGCTGTGCGCCGCATCGATGTAGGCCCAGGCGGCCGCGGCGGCCAGCGCCAACGCGACCTGGACCATGACGAAGCGCGAGGCCAGCCGGTCGGCGCGCGCGCCCAGCTCCAGGCGCTGCGCCTCCACGCGCTCGTGGCGCAAGCCGCCTGCCGCGCCGCCGAAGGACTGGCGGGCGCACAGCTCCAGATAGCGCGCGGTCAGCAGGAAGGCCACGAACATCGTGACCGAATCGAAGTAGACCTCGCCGCGCCCCGTGTAGGTGGCGTGGACGCTGGGAATGAAGGCGGCGACGATGCCCAGGGCCACCGGCACGTCCATGCCGGCGCGGCCATGGCGCAGGTTGTCGCCCGCGTGGCGCCAGATCGGCCAGGCCGAATAGACCACCACGGGCACGGTCAGCGCGAAGCTGGCCCAGTTCATCAGCACGATGGCCCAGTCCAGCGTTTCCAGCGCATCGGCCGGCATGCTTTCATGCCGCAGGTAGCCGGGCCAGGCGAACATCATCACCTGCATCATGGCCAGCCACGCCAGCGACAGGCGCACCAGCGCATGGCGGCGCTGCTGGCGGTCGGCGTCGGACAGGGCGGCCGGGACGGCGAAGATCGATTTTGCTCGCATGCGCCGATGTTACCCAGCGCGTTACAAAGCCGCCTTGATCTGGATCAAGGCGGGTCCGGCGGGTTTGCCCCGGCCACGCGGGCCGGACGCGATCCAGCTCAGGGGCGCTGGCGGCGCAGCACCTCGACCACCGCCCGCATCAGGCTGGCGAGATCGTCCTCGGCGATGGTCAGCGCCGGCGTCAGGTAGACCACATTGCCGAACGGCCGCACCCACACGCCGGCGTCGACCAGGCGCCGCTTCAGGCCCTCGCGGTCGGCGATGCCGTCCAGCTCGACCACGCCGATCGCGCCCAGCACGCGCACGTCGCGCACCCAGGGCAGCTCGCGGCACGGTTCCAGGCCCGCGGCCAGGCTCGCGGAGATCGATTGCGCCTGCGCCAGCCGCGGTTCGGTCTCGAAGAGATCCAGCGAGGCGTTGGCCGCGGCGCAGGCCAGCGCGTTGCCCATGAAGGTGGGGCCGTGCATCAGCGCGTGCGAGGGGTCATCGGACCAGAAGGCCTCGAACACCCGGCTGCTGGCCACCGTGGCGGCCAGCGGCAAGGTGCCGCCGGTCAGCGCCTTGGACAAGGTCACGATGTCCGGGCGGATGCCGGCCTGCTCGAAGGCGAACATCGTGCCGGTGCGGCCGAAGCCGGTGAAGATCTCGTCGAAGATCAGCAGCAGGCCGTGGCGGTCGGCCAGGCGGCGCAGACGGCGCAGCACTTCCGGGTCGTGCAGCAGCATGCCGCCCGCGCCCTGCACCAGCGGCTCGACCAGGATGCCGGCCAGCCGGGAAGCATGGACTTCCAGGTGCGCCTCCAGCGCGGCCAGCTCCGCTACGCTGCGCGGCAGGTCGACGATGTCGTGTTCGGCCAGCATGCCGCGGTACAGGCTGTGCATGCCCTCGTCCGGATCGCACACCGCCATGGTGCCGAAGGTGTCGCCGTGATAGCCGCCGCGGAACGCCAGGAAACGGCTGCGGCCGCGTTCTCCCTGGTTCAGCCAGAACTGCAGCGCCATCTTCATGGCGACTTCCACCGCCACCGAGCCGGAATCGGTGTAGAAGACGCGGTCCAGTCCCGGCCCCAGCATGGCGGCCAGCCGGCGCGCCAGGGTCAGCGCCGGCTCATGGGTCAGCCCGCCGAACATGACGTGCGGCATGGCGTCCAGCTGCGCGCGCACGGCCTGGGCGATGTGCGGGTGGTTGTACCCATGGCAGGCCGTCCACCAGGACGCGACGCCATCGATCAGGCTGCGGCCGTCGGCCAGTTCAAGCCGGCTGCCATGGCTGCGCACCACGGGCAGCGGCGGCGTGGCCGTCTTCATTTGGGCATAGGGTAGCCAGATATGGGGCTGGCCCTGGGCCACCCAGTCGGGCGTGTGCATGATTCACCTCTCGATACCGGCGGCGCGCCCCGGGGGGCCGCCCGGCGCATCCGGCCGGAACGGGGGCCACGCCCGCCTCCACTACAATGGCCCGCATTCTACGGCCTGGCGCGGCCTCCCCCCTGCCCGGCCGCTGCAGGAAATATAGATGTCCAAGCTGGATCCGCTTTTCTCCTCCGAACTGGCGCGCGCGCAAGCGCGCCGCGTGCGCCGCCGCCTGCGCACGGCCTCCGCCGCCGCTCCGGGACACCTCGTCCTCGAGGGCGAGCCGGTCCTGAACTTCTCCAGCAACGATTACCTCGGCCTGTCGCGGCATCCGCTGCTGGTCGAGCGCTCGCGCGAATGGGCGGCCCGCCACGGCGCGGGCGCCCAGGCGTCGCGCCTGGTGACCGGCAATCTGGACCTGCACGAACAGGTGGAAGCCAAGCTGGCCCGGCTGAAAGGCACCGAGGCCGCGCTGCTGCTGGCCTCGGGCTGGCAGGCCAACGCCGCCGTACTGCCCGCCCTGCTGCGCGCGGCCGCCAGCCAGGGCGAGGTCGAGCTGTATGCCGACAAGCTCAACCACGCCAGCCTGCACCATGGTTGCCAGGCGGCGGGCGTGAAGCAGATCCGCTTCCGGCACAACGACCTGGCTCATCTGGAAAGCCTGCTGGCCGCCAAGGCGGAGAGCGCGGCCGGCCAGCCCGTGTCGCGATTCATCGTCACCGAAAGCGTGTTCAGCATGGACGGCGACCGGACCGACGTGGAACGGCTGGCAACCCTGGCCGACCGTTACCGCGCCTTCGTCTACCTGGACGAAGCGCACGCCACCGGCGTGCTGGGTCCGCGCGGCATGGGGCTGGCAGGGCTGGCGCCCGGCCGCATCGACCTGGCCATGGGCACGTTCAGCAAGGCGCTGGGCGGATTCGGCGCCTACGTCGCCGGTTCGCGCGCGCTGTGCGACTACCTGATCAACGCCTGCTCGGGCTTCATCTACACCACGGCGCTGCCGCCCGCGGTGCTGGGCGCCATGGACGCGGCGCTGGACCTGGTACCCACGCTGGACGCCGAACGCGCCCGCCTGGCGGCTGCGGGCGACAATCTGCGCGCCGCGCTGCGCGGCATGGGGCTGGACACGGGGGCTTCGTCCACCCAGATCGTGCCGGCCATCGTGGGCGACGAAGCCCGCGCCCTGGAACTGGCCTCGGGGCTGGAGCAGCGCGGCCTGCTGGCCGTGGCGATCCGCCCGCCCACCGTCCCCGCCGGCACCAGCCGCCTGCGCGTCACCCTGAGCGCGGCGCACCGCGATGTGGACGTGGCGCGCCTGATCGACGGTTTCGCCGCCGCGCTGGCGTGATGACCGCCGTCTCCATGCAAGCCGGCATGCCCCGCCCCACCCTGCTGTTCGTACACGGCTGGGCCTTCGACGCTTCGGTCTGGGCGCCGCTGCGCGCTGAACTCGAAGACTGGCCGCAAGCCGTCTTCGACGCGGGCTATTTCGGGCCGGCGCAGGAGCCGGTCTTGGCCGGCCCGGTGATCGCCATTGGCCATTCGCTGGGCCTGCTGCGCCTCTTGCGCGGACAGCCGCAAGACTGCCTCGGCCTGGTGTCGATCAACGGCTTCGCCCGCTTCGCGGCCGGCCCCGGCTTCGAGGCCGGCGTGGCGCCGCGTGTGCTGGAACGCATGTCCCGGCGCCTGTCCGCCGACCCTGCGGCGGTGCTGCGCGACTTCCGCCAGCGCTGCGGCGACGCGACCGATTTCGGCGACCCGCAACTTGCGCCGCTGACGCGCGACCTGGAGGCCCTGCGCGACGAAGACCGGCGCGAGGCCCTGGCGGCGCTGCCCGTGCCGCTGCTGGTCCTGGCTGGCGCCGACGACCCCATCGTGCCTCAGGCCATGACGCAGGCGGTCTTTGCCGGCGGGGCCGACGCGGAGATCCATATGCGGACGCGCGGGGGCCACCTGCTGCCAGTGTCGGACTCGCCCTGGTGCGCGGAGCGCATCCGCGCCTTCATTGACGGCCTGGCGCGCGCCGCATGACGCAAGCCCCCCGCAACGCCGGCATCGGCGCGCGCTTTGGCGCCGCCGCACCCGCCTATGAAGACCACGCGTCCGTCCAGCGGCTGGCTGCCGAGCGGCTGGCCGGCGATATCGCCCTGCTGCCCCTGCCGCGCCGCCCCCGCATCCTGGAAATCGGTTGCGGCACCGGCCTGCTGACCCAGGCGCTGGCGCGCCGCATCGGTCCCGCCGACTGGACCGTCACCGACATCGCCCCCGGCATGCTCGCGGCCGCGCAGCGCGGCCCCTCACTGCCTGGCCGGGCTCGCTACCAATTGCTGGACGGCGAGCATCCCGCCGGACTCGAAGGCGGCTACGACCTGATCTGCTCCAGCCTGGCGGTGCAATGGTTCTCCGACCTGAACGCCGGGCTGGGCCGGCTGGCCGCGCTGCTCGCGCCGGGCGGCTGCCTGGCGGTGGCGACGCTGGCGGACGGCACCTTCCACGAATGGCAGGCCGCGCATGCCGCGGCGGGGCTTGCCCCCGCCACGCCGCGCTATCCGGCCGCCGCCGCCATCCATCCGGACAGGGGCAATCTGGCGGGTGGCGTGCGCAGCGAACGGCTGATACAAAATCATCCTGACGGGCTGCATTTCCTGCGCGCCCTGAAAGGCATAGGCGCCACCACGCCCGCCCCTGGACGCGCGCCACTGGGCGCAGCGCAACTGCGGCGGGTGCTGGCGGCGTTTGACGAACAAGGAGCCGGGGTGACCTATCACCTGGCCTACGGTATGTGGAAAAAATCAAACCAGTCCCCCGCCGGCGTCTTCGTGACCGGCACTGACACCGGCATCGGCAAGACCCTGGTGTCCGCGATCCTGGCGCGCGCCTGGAACGCCGACTATTGGAAGCCCGTGCAGACGGGCGTGGCCGAAGAACCCGGCGACACCGAAACCGTGGCGCAACTGGCCGGGCTGCCGCCCGAACGCCTGCACCTGCCGGCCTACGTGCTGCAGGCGCCGCTGTCGCCCTGGGCCGCGGCCACGCTGGAAGACGCCATCGTCGACGCCACCAGCATCGTCCCGCCGGCCACGCAGGCGCCGCTGGTGGTGGAAGGCGCGGGCGGCCTCTACGTGCCGATCGACGACACCCACATGATGATCGACTTGATTGCGCGGCTGGACATGCCGGTGGTGCTGGCCGCCCGCAGCGGACTGGGCACCATCAACCACACCCTGCTCAGCCTTGAGGCCCTCAAGCGCCGCGGCATTCCGGTGCTGGGCGTGATCATGAGCGGGCCGCTCTCGGCGGGCAACAAGGAAGCCATCGAACGCTTTGGCGACGTGCGCGTGCTGGCCGAGATTCCACCCTTGGCCAAGGTCGACGCGCAAACCGTCCAGGCGCTGGCCAGCGCCATTCCTCCGCTGGCGGAATGCCTGGAGGCGCTAGGCGGCGCGCCCGCGGTCGCCAGTTGAGATCCCGGCCCGGCCCCGGATGGCGTGATTTCCGGGGCCGTAGCCGTTACGCATTCGTACAAAATAAATTCCGCTGACGGCCACCCGTCCCCCATGCGGATAGGCCCCGCCGTACCCCTTCCCGTGTCTGAAGATGGCGGCAAAAGTCTCATGCAAAGCATGAGCTTCCCCAGCGAAGGCCTGCCTCTTCTACATCTTTCGGCCACATCCGGATTCTCAAACCGGCGCTGTCGCGGCAGCCGCTGCCGCAGGCCCGTGCGTTGTTGACTACTAACGCAACACAACGATAATTTTCGCCACATTGGCAGTTCGATTCGCAGGTAGCTGGACGTGCAGGATTTCGTTCCTGGGTTTCCTTATTTGCAGGAGAACTGGCATGGTCACCAGAAGGCTGAACATTCCTGTTTTGGCCCCCAATCCCAACCGCAATTTCTTCGACGGCACCCGCCCCGGCCATGCCGTGCTGCGCCCGGCCGATCTGCTGGCCTTGCGGCTGGAGCTGCGCAACCTGACGGTCACGCCGGGCCAGCCGCCCCGCCTGAAGAAAGCTGGCGACGGCGCCGCCACGCTCATCGTCCACTTCCCGCCGCAGTCGATCAGCGAAGAGACGTTCTTCGAACGTCCGCCTCCCGACGTCTTCAAGCAGCCGCCGCCCCGTCCCACGCCGGACAAGCCGGAACCCGCAGGCGGCGTGGAAGATCCCACCGGTCCGCCGGTGCGCGCGCGCATCGCGGGCGAGTCGCGGCTGGCCTTTGCCGTTCCCGACGGCTTCGACGTGCCCTACACGCTGGAAGGCGTGCTGGCCGCGATGGAGTCGCTGCCGTTGACCGTGGCCGCCAATGCGCGCCCGCCCGGGCCCAGCGCGCCGCGCCTGAACCTGCGCGATCTGTTCGACACCCGCATCGACAAACTTTCGCCGGTGCAACGCGCGGCGCTGTCGAGCTTCGCGCTGCGCAGCGCGCGCATCGCCACGCAGCAGAACGCGCCCGGGGCGCTGCTGCTGCGGCAGGCAGGCGGCGCGCCAGGCCTGCGCGCATTGCGCCTGGGCGGCGGCGCGCCGGTCCGTGAGGTTCAGCGCACCAGCGCCCTGATCGAAATCCTCAGGCGCGGCCCCAAGCCCGCGCTGCCCGCCGAGCAGCAGACGGCGATAGAACTGCCGTGGCGGCTGATCCTCAGCCCGCATGCGGACGAACGCTGGCGCCACGCCAAGGCGCCGGCGACTTCCGCCGCCACGCAGCACACCGAGCTCTGGCATACCCAGTTGCTGGCCGCGCAGCCGGAGAACAGCGCAACGGCGCCGCAGGCGGACGATCCCAAGCCCACCGTGCGCGCCGTCTGGGCGCTGGGTGGCGAAGGCACCACCAAGCCGATGCAGGCGGCGTTCCCGGTGCCGGCGACGACCTATCTGCCGCAGCCGAATACCTCGCCCTTCCGCATGCCGATGGACGATTTCGACCGCTTCCAGATCGCGCACCTGTCTTCCAACTTTTCCGTCGCCAACTACACGCCGCAGCCGGTGGACGCCAAGCTGCTGATGCTGTCCGCGCTGGGCGCCTGGCTGGACTCGCGCGGCAACTGGGACGCGCCCGGGCTGTCGCTGGAAGAATGGACGCATCGCGGCGCCATGGGCCGCGATCATTACGTCCGCGTGGTCTACAAGGGCCTGCTGTTTCCCTTCGGCCATCGCGCCTCGCTGGTGAAGGTCAGCGAACGCAAGTTCCATACGGGCGCCCCGGCCGGCAACACCGCCTACCTGCGCCAGCGCATGTTCCTCATCGTGCGCCAGCGCGAACGCCAGTACGCCGACCCGCTGCTGCAGGCGCGCGACGACTCGGGGAACATGATCTTCCTGCACCGCCAGATGCCGTTCTCCAGCGTGCGCATCCTGACCACCGTCACGCCCAGCCTGGATGCGCCCACCTCCCCGGACAGCGACATCGACGGCCTGGGGCAGGTGCTGTTCTGGCCGTGCATAGACAAAATCCCCTTCCGCTTCGCCTGTTCGGCCACCGACATCGACGGCCGCATCGTGCAGTTCGACCTGCCCATGATCTTCATGGACGGCGGCCATGCCTGCCCGCGCAAGATCAGCGGCCAATGGCTGACGCCCGACTACGTGAATGCCGAGCTTTTCGCGAAGCAAACGCGCAAGGCCTGGCGCGACGCCGAATCCGGCCGCCGCACGGCGCAGTTCAAGCAGCAACGCGTCACGTTCGCCTCCCCGCTCAAGCCGGGCGATACCGCGGCGCAAGCGGAGACGATCGAGTTCGACGGCCTGGTCGATCCTGGCAACACCCAGCTGCGCGCCTATAGCGACTCGCTGAACGGCCCCTTGTTCTATCCCGGCGTCAAGCGCGCCGAGATCCGCATCGCCGCGCTGGCTGAACTGACCGGCAGCGACAGCAACAACGTGCTGAGCTGGAACGACCACTACCTGCGGTTCGGATTCGACTCCGGCAACGTCGGCCAGGTCTTCGGCAACATAGACGCCGAACCCGGCTACCGCGGCGACGCGGTGCTGAACTTTTCCGCGCAAGGCGACCGCGCGGGCGGCTTCGTCCAGCCGAATCTGCGCCCCACGGCGCTGTCGCGCATGGCAGGTCCGGTCAGCGGCAAGGTGGCGGACTTCGTCGCCGGCAAGATGAACGGCCCGGACATCTTCCCCAAGGTCATGTCCCCGGACCTGCCCTTTCCGCTGCTGTTCGGCTGCATACCGCTGGGCGACGTGATTGAAGCGGTGTCCAACGCCGCCGGCACGCCGGAGCAGGTGCCGCGCTTCGTATCGGAAGCCTGTTCCCAGCTGGAAAGCCTGGTCAACGAGATGGGCCGGCTCTATGGCCTGGTGGCGGACCTGGCGCAGCAGCCGGGCCGCATCGCCGAGGCCGCGTTGCAGGTGCTGAACGACACGCTGGAGGATCTGCTCAGCCAGGCGCAGGCCTACGCGCAGAACCTGGTGCAGGACGCAAAGGCCCGCGTCAACGATCTGATCGCCGCGCTGGCAGCCGTGCGCGCGCAGGTCGCGCTGCTGGCCGGACTGTCCTTCGACGCCGCGCCCGCGCTGCCGGGACTGCCCGCCGTGCTCACCGCCGCGCGCGATGCCGCCCGGGCGTTGGGCACGGCGGCGGACGCGCAAGTGAACGGCGCGCACTTGCCGGATGGCCTGCGGCAATCGCTGCGCCAGACAGCCAACACCGCCCAGACGCTGCTGGATAGCGTCGGCGTCGTGCCGGCGCTGCTGGTGCAGGGCAAGGCGCTGTACGACGCGCTCGATGCGGTGGTGGGCCACCCCGACCAGCTGGACGAACTGTTTGCCGACGCCGCGACGCTCAGGACGCGCCTGCAGGCCATCACAAACGCGGTCGATCCTCTGTCCGCCACCATAGGCGGCGCGCGCCTGCTGGAAGGCGCGCCGCGCCAGATCGCGCAGACTGCGCTGCAGGCGGTCAAGCTGGCGGTGGACGCCGTGCTGGCCAGCGCGGAACTGCTGGAGCTGTTGACCGGCGATGAACTCACCATCCGCTTCGACTGGAACCCGGTGATCAAGAGCTGGTCGATCAAGCCGGGCGATCCGCCGCTGTTCCGCGTCAACGATGCGCGCGGCTTTCGCGTGGCGGTGGAGGCGCGCGTGCGCAAGAACGGGCAGAGCGCGCCCAAGATGTCGGTGGTCTGCTCTCTGAAGGACTTCGACCTGGTCCTGATCGCGCCTGCCAGCTTCATGGAGCTGAACTTCGAGAAGATCGAGTTCCGCATCGACACGGCCGCGAAGATGGACGTGGACGTGCTGCTGACCGACATCAAGTTCGTGGGCCCCTTGTCCTTCGTCGAAACGCTGCGCGACCTGATCCCGCTGGATGGATTCTCCGACCCGCCTTACCTGGATATCTCGGCCAAGGGCGTGGACGCAGGTTTCGACCTGGCGCTGCCAGCCGTCGCCATCGGCGTCTTCAATCTGTCCAACCTCAGCCTGGGCGCGGGCTTCACCGTGCCCTTCATCGGCCAACCGCTGGCCGTGCGCTTCAACTTCTGCACGCGCGAACAGCCCTTCAATCTGTCGGTGTGCATGTTCGGCGGCGGCGGCTTTTTCGGCATCACGCTGGATCCCAGCGGCATCCAGCTGATGGAAGCCGCCTTCGAGTTCGGCGCCAGCGTGTCGGTGAACCTGGGCGTGGCCTCCGGCGGCGTGCACGTCATGGCGGGCATTTATTTCCGCATGGAAAAGAACGCCTGCTCGCTGGCCGGCTACTTCCGCATGGGCGGCTGCGTCAGCGTGCTGGGCATCGTCAGCATTTCCATCGAGATCTACCTGGAACTGCGTTACGAGTTCGAAAGCGGCAAGTGCGCGGGGCGCGCCACCATCACCGTCGAGATCGAAGTCTTCATGTTCTCGATGAGCGTGTCGCTGTCGTGCGAACGCAAGTTCGCCGGGTCCAATGGCGACCCGGGTTTCCGCGACCTGATGGGGCCGCATCCCGACCTGCCGCTGGCGCAGGAGCTGGCGCAGATCGACGACGGCACCGAGTACGCCTGGCGCGAATACGCCGAAGCCTTTGCCTGAGGAACGTCCATGGCCAAGCAAACGATAGTCTGGACCGCGATCCCCAACGGCCGCGTACCCGCTGGCCCCGACGCCGGCCGGCTGCGCGTCTCCATCGTGGCCTCGCCGCGCCTGACGCCGCAGGCCGTGAACGAGCAGCAACTGCACGCGTTCGCCGACTGGGTCAACTGGCCGCGCACGCTGGAGCGGGTGCGCTTCGCGCTGAACACCGGCGCGGCGGAGATCGAGCTGGAGCCGCAGGCGCAAGCCGACGCGGCGCTGTGGGAACGGCTGCTGCCCAAGACCACGCCGGTCGCCGGTTTCGTGTTCCGCGACATGAGCAAAGTCAACCTGTTCTCGTACTCGGTGGCGGGCGTGCTGGGCCTGGCGCGCAAGCACTACGGCAGGCTGGCGGTGCAGGCCACCGGCACGCCGCCCACGCTGCTGCCCTGGCGCGACGCGCATCCGGGCCTGAAGGACATGCTGAGCGACTGCGGCACGCGCACGGCCTTCATCTCGCTGGGCGACCGGCGCGTCGAAATGCCGCTGCCCGGCTTCGACCGCTTCTTTGACGACGGCGGCGACGGCGCCGAGCGCGTGCTGCGCTCCCAGGTCTACGGCCCGCATAGCGTCTACGAAGGCCATGCCGCGGCGCCGGGCGTGAACGCCGAGGGCAATCCCCAGCCCGGGGCGAGCTTCCCGCTGCGCGCCCTGCCCACCCGCTGGAACGATGGCGGCCTCGCCGGCCCCGACCAGAACCTGATGAAGCTGTGGAACTCGCAGGCCGAGTACACCCTGTTCCAGGCCAACCGTTTCTACCGCCGCAACCCGCCCACGGCGCAACAACGCAGCATCCGCCGGCCTGACGGCGCAAACGTGCCCGCGCCGCCTGCGCAGCCGGAAATGGACTTCCACGCCATCGTGGCGTCCTACGGCGATTACCCGGCGCTGCTGCGCCAGCTCGGACTGGTCATCGACTGCCTGGTCCCGGCGGGTTCGGTCTTGGAACAGCAGTTGGCGGCGGCGCCCGCCGCGCAGGGCTATTTCTTCCTGACCCTGCGCTGGCAGGACGGCCACGACGCCGGTGATGACGCCTGCCCCGCCACCGCCTGGACGGGCGACGCGGAACGCTTCACCACGCGTCCCCGCAATCCCGCCGACCATGAACGCGGCATGCTGAAGCTGCGCCGCGCGGACGACAGCTGGAACCTGTACGAACCACGCACGCCATTCGACGTCTACCAGGTCGACGCCGACGGCGCCGCGCTAAAAACCGTGGACTTCGTGCTCAGCGCCCAGAACCTGATCGCCAAGAGCCTGGCGCTGGGCGCCGACGGCGCGGTGACCTACACCACCGGCGACAAACAAGGCGTGGCTGCGCTGCGCTCGGGCGGCCTGGGCGTGGCGCGGCGCGGCCGCGCCTGGGAGGTCGCGCAGAACGCCGCGGCCGCGGCCCTGAAGAACGCGGCGCTGTCGGGCGCGCCGGGCAGCATCGTGCTCTATGCCGAGGATCTGCTGCGCGGCTATCGCGTGGATGCGCAGCCGCAGGCGCCTGGCGATCCTCCGAAATGGCGCTCGTTGTGCCAGCGCGCCGGCACCTACCGCTGCACGGACGGCGGCGCGCCGTTGCAACTGCCTGACGACGAAGGCTATGTAAAAGGCGCCTCCACCAGCGGCGGCGAGGACCCGGAGGACCAATACCTGCATGAATCGCTGTTCCGCTGGACCGGCTGGAGCCTGGTGGCGCCGCGGCCCGGGCGCACGCTGCGTGACCGCGTCGATCCGGACAGCGGTGTGCAAGGCGAGGCGCCGGAAGACGTGCAGGACACGGCCGCGGAAAAAGGCAACGGCCTGGCGGTCAGCTTCGCGGCGGCCAAGGGCAGCCTGCCGCGCCTGCGCTTCGGCATGCCCTACCGCTTCCGCGCGCGCCTGGTGGACCTGGCCGGCAACAGCCTGGCGCATGACGATCCCTCGCTGGAGCGCGACGACAACGCCACCCAGCCCGTCGTCTACTGGCGCTTCGAGCCCGTGGACCCGCCGGCGCTGGTGCAACGCGCCCGCCTGAGTGAAGGCGAGTCGCTGGAGCGCTTGGTGATTCGAAGCAATACCGGCATGGACCCGGCCACCTACCTCGACAGCCCCGATTTCAAGGCTGCCCGCCTGGAGGACGCCTCCAAGGACTACACATATACCGCCACCAATGAACGCCACGTGGTGCCGCCCAAGGCTTCGCAGCTGCAATGCGAAACGCACGGCCTGTTCGACGCCATGATGGGCAGTCCCGCCGGCATCAAGCAGGCGTACGAGATCGCAGCCCGCGACGCCGGTACGCTCTACGACGAGGGGCCGGGCACGGACATAGAACTGGTGACGCCGCAGGTGCTGAAAGCGGTCGCCACCACCGAACAGGTGCCGCCGAAAGAACCCTCGGCCGAGCATCCCACCGGCGAGCGCCTGGCCGCCGGGCAATATGTCATCCACCGCGAAGCCCAGGTGCTCACGCCTTATCTGCCGGACCCGGCCGCGGGCGGCATCGCGCTGCGCGCCCAGCCCGGCCATGCCCTGCCCGGCGTCACGGGACCGAAGGTGCTGGGACCCAGCGCGGTAATCGCGCTGACGCCCGCGCAAGAGCTTGTGCTGCTGGTGGCGCATGCATCCAAGTGGCCGGACACGCTGGGCTTGCGCATCGTGCTGGAAGAGCGTCGCGCCACCCTGACCGACCCGCCCTGCTCGGAGGACTTCCTGGACGACGGCCTCCCCAGCTGGGACGAAGCCAAGCGGGTCCTGACCTTCTACCTGCCCAAAGGGCGCATCGCCCGGCTGCGCTATTCCAGCTTCGTGAATCCCGGCCTGGCCAACACCTTCGGCATCCCCGCCTGGGCGAACAGCGAGGGCGAGCGCGGCACGCTGCGCCTGTCTTCCGTACTGGGCGGCTGCTGGATGGTCACGCCGTACCGCTCGCTGGTGCTGGTCCATGCGACGCAGCAACCAATCTGCGAGCCGCTGCTGCTGATGGCAGAGGAACCGCAACGCGGACCTGGCGATGCCCACGCGGACCTGTACGCCCGCGTACGGCTGCACGGCCCCACCACCGGCAAGGTCGAGATCGAGGCCGATTGGCACGAATGGGTGGACGACCTGCAGAAGCCGCGCCCGGAACGCCAGGCCGGCCATGGCGTGCTGGCCGAGGTTCCCTTGTCGGAAAACTACGCGAACCTCTTCACCCTGAGCAACGCGGTGAAGGAACAACTGAACGCGGACGGCAAGCTGCGCGCGCGCGGCGACCGCCATGAATTCGGCGACACCCGTTTCCGCCTCATCCGCTACCGTCTGCGCGCCGCCACGCGGTTCCGCGAATACCTGCCGCCCTCGCTGTACGCGCAGGCGGACAAGGTCACGCGGCTGGGGCCCGTTGCCGACGGCCCGCTGGTGGAAACGGGCGCGGACGATGACCCTGGCGCCCCGGTGCTCAGGCGCGACGGTACGGCGCAGAACACCATCGTGCGCGCCAGCGCGCCGCCGGACGCCCCCGTCCTGACCTACGTGGTGCCGACCTTCCGCTGGGAGGAAACGGCGGGCGACGGCAAGCTGGACGTGACGCGGCTGGGCAACGGCCTGCGGGTCTGGCTGGAGCGGCCCTGGTTCTCCTCCGGCGACGGCGAGCTGCTGGGCGTGGTGATCGCGGGCGACGGCCAGAACTTCACCGACATCACCAACCCGCTGACGCCGCTGGTGACGCAATGGGGCCTGGATCCGCTGTGGGAAACGGCCCCGCCCAAGCACAAGGCGCGCGTGTCGGACTTCTCGGCGCGCGTCACCGACGAGCAGGTCTATCTGCAGGAAATCCCGGCCAAGCTGGTGCATGTGGTCGGACACCGCGTGCGCTGGAGCGAGGAACGCGCGCGCTGGTATTGCGACATCGAGCTCGACCCCGGCCGGACCTACATGCCCTTCGTGCGCCTGGCGCTGGCCCGCTATCAACCCAACGCCATCGGTTCGGCCAAGCTGTCGCGGGTGGTGCAGGCCGAGTTCTCCCAGGTGCTGCCGCGCCGCCGCGCCGTGTTCGAGCAGAAACGCGGCCGGCTGACGTTCAGCCTGCGCGGCGTGGTGCCCAAGCACGGGCCGATGAAGTTCCCGCTGGACTCCGAGTACCTGAACATCTCCTTCATTCCCGGCATAGGCCAGACGGCCGAAAGCGGCCGCAACCGCGTCGAGCTGGTGCTGCAGACGCGCGACCCGGCGCTGGACAGCGACCTGGCCTGGAGCGATGCCGCCGTACTGGCCTCGGGCCTGCTGGATCCGTCAGGACCGGCGCCCCAGCCGCCAGGCCCGATACCTGGCCCCATACTCATAGACCGCATGCGCGAACTGCCCATCCTGGAAACCGCCACGCCCACGACGCTCGCCGATCTCTCGCGCCTGGGCAACGTGGTCGTCGGCCCGGTGGTGCGTTTTCCGCCAGTGCTGGAAGGCCCGCTGCTGGGCGAGCTGCTGGATCCGGTCATCTGGTCCGCCAGCGTCACGCTGCCCGACCGCGGCGGCAAGCCTGCGCGCATCGCGGTGCGCGAATACGAACGCTACTACACCGACAACGCCGTGCCCGAACGGCGCGCCGGCGCCACGCAGCAGCGCCGCGTGGTGGAGGAAAGGCTGGTGTACTCGGCGTTCTTCGGGCTCTGACGCCAAGCGCCGCGCAGAATTGCCGGGCTTCCCTTATCGGGACCGGTTGGCGTGGCCGGCCCCGGCCAGCCACGCCGACAGCGCGCAGGCGATCAACAGCAGCAACGTGGGATACAGCATGCTGAGATTGCGCATTTCACCAGGCGAACAGAACAGGAAGAACAGGGGCAGATTGATCGCCGCGGCTGTCGCGCCATGGTTGCGCAAGGCGGCAGGCAAGCTGCGCCATGCCTTGGCCAGCAGGCCGGCAAAGACAAGCATGAACACGATGCTGAAACCGCGCGGCAACAGAATGCCGTACGTGTTCTCAGTGCGGAACCAGTTGCCGGGATCCGCGTAGAACAGCAGGTTGTCCCATAGCTGGAAATCCACCGTCGTACCGGGATTTCCGGCATAGCGCAGCCGCATCGCCAGGTAGACGCAGCCGCCGACCAACATCAACGCGGAAACCAGGCCAGCCGCGCGCACGCGGTCCAAGTGCCCGCGCAGGAGCGGATAGAGCGCCGGCGTAAACCAGAAGAACGCCTCCTTGTTCCACGTCGCCAGCCCCGCCAGCGCCAGCAGGAGCGGCACCCGCCATGAGCGCAGCGTTGTCATGCCCAGCGCAAGCGTCACGGCGCTCATGATGAAGAGCGCCTCGGTGAAGTCGTAGAAGTAGCCGCCCTCGGTCAGCATGAACGGCAAGAGCAAGGCCATGACCGCCGGCGCGGCGATCGCGGCCGGCGCCGTCGCCCCGACCCGCAGGCAGAGTGCGCGCATGACGTAAAGGCTGGCGACCAAGGCGAAGAAGGTCAGGTAATAGACGATGTAATAGCGCAAGGCGACTGCCGGCTTCAGGGCCTCTGATTCGGGATACTTCATCGCCAGGCTGGAGCGGCTGTTCACTTTCCGCGGGTCCGACAGGCTCTTGGAAATCCGCTCCACGCTTGCCGGCGGCAGCCAGGCCTGGACCTGATTGGCAATGGCGGGAAGCAGCTGGCGATAGACGTAGGGTCGAGCGGCGGTCCCTTCAACCATGTACGACAAGCCCAGCGAAGGATGGCCGTCGTTCAGGCGCCACTTCGTATAGAAGCCATTGAACGAGGCCGCCGCCACCATCAGGAAAAAGAACAGCAACAGGAAACCGCTGTAGAAACGGCTGCCGAAGAATCTCGTCATCATCGGATCGGCTTTTATTGAGAGAGTAGGAAGATGCCGAGGGCGATGAGCGCGGCGCCCGCCAGGCGATACGCGCCGAGTTCCTCGGCGCCTGAAAATGCCCCATACGCGAAGATGCCAAGTATGGATATGGCGACCATCAGCGGATACGCCAGCGTAAGGTCCAAGCGGCGCAGCGACAGCGCGTAAAAGCCAAAGCCCGCGCCGTATGAGGCGATGGCCAGGACATAAGTCGCGCCGCCCGGCACGCCGAACAAGGGCATGCCGCGGGACGTTCCCGCGATTTTCAAGGCAATGCTCGCAGCGACGCTGCATGCGCTGGCCAGGAATAGGAATAGGTATGCCATGGTTATCTGACCAGAAGGAAAACCGCGAGAGCCCAGGCGATCACCGCCAGGCGGATCGGCGCATCGGACAGCAAATCCCGGCCGGTGTCTTCGCCCGCTCCTTCCCGGTAGATCAGGTACAAGTATCGGAAAAGGCCGAAGGTCACGATGGGCAGGGTGATGATCAGATTGTCCGTGCCATGCATGGCTGCGGTCGTGGCATCCACGGTGTAGAGCCCGTAGGTCACCAGCGTCATGCTCACGGTTACCGCCATGAACACGTCCAGCATCTGAGGCGAATAATGCCGCAGCACCTGACGCGTGGCCCCGTGCCCGGCGGCTTCCCCGGACAAGGCCGGGCCGAACTCCGCACGACGCTTCGCAAATCCCAGGAACAAAGTGAGCATGAACGAGCAAAGCAGCATCCAGCGCGACGGCGTGATGCCCACGGCGTAGGTTCCGCAGACCAGGCGGATCATGAATCCCGCCACGATGCAGAACACGTCCACCAGGACCACATGCTTGAGCTTGAAGGTATACGCGATATTGAGGGCGAGATAGGCAGCCACGGCAGCCATCACCCCCCACAGGCCGAACCACGCGGGCAGCGACAGCGCCCCCGCAACCAATGCCGCCACCAGCATGCGGGCGCTGCGCAGGCTTACGCTTCCGCTCGCGATGGGGCGCATCTTCTTCCTGGGGTGGCGCGCGTCGGCCTCGCGGTCGTGGTAGTCGTTGAACACGTAGACGGCGCTGGACGCCATGCAAAATGCCACGAATCCGATCGCGACGGCCATGACCAGGCCGGGATCGTTCCAGTAATGCCCGAACAGCAGCCCGACCAGCACGAATCCGTTCTTGAGCCACTGATGGGGCCGCAGCAGCGTCCATGCCGGCATCATCGAACCACCCTCTTCCCGTTGAGCCAGGCGCAATCCGCGGCCTTCAGCATCCAGGCATCGCCGCTGCTGTCTCCGTAAGCGTGCAACGCGTAGTCGCCAATAGGCCCGAAACGCGCTTCCAGGCGCGCCACCTTCTCCGGCCCCCAGCAATTTGGCGTGCTGAAACGTCCGGTCAGGCGGCCTCCCTCCGTTTCCAACCTGGTGCAAATGAGTTCAGCCCCCAGGCCCCGGGCCACTTCCTCGAGATAGAGGTCGGGGGAAGCGCTGACGATCACCACCTGGTGCCCGGACTCTTGATGTGCCCGCAATCGAGCGAGCATGTCGGGCCGCAGCGCGATGCCAGGAATCCAACGGGCAGCCAGCGCCTTCAGGTCGGACTGCCTGCGGCCGCGCAACACGACGCTGCACAGGCGCTGTTTCGCGCGTTCCCTTCTGGCCATGCCATGGTCGTTGCCCCCCTGTCCGCACATGAGCAGCGCCAGGGCCGGAGACACCATGGCCAGGCCTAGCGCCAGCTTGGGCCACGACACTCGCGCCAGAAATGGGAGCAGCGTGTCCCGATAGGTCAGCGTTCCGTCGAAGTCGAAGGCCGCGACCACGGGCATGGCAGCTGAGGATGGAGGTTCTTGAGGCATTCTGAAAGCAAGAAAAAGGCCGATCCAGAAGTGGGGCGGTTGCGCGAATCGCTCGAATTCACAAAGCTTCTTATTGTAACGGAATGTGTGGACCCAAAGGATGTCGAACGACGCCAAGCGCCACGTAAAAAAAAGGGTGCCCGAAGGCACCCGAATCCACCCTACAACAGCAACTACAATTGCATAACTCTCCTGCGATGCTTACGCGGCCTTCTGTTCCTTGCCGTGTTCGAACTGGGCTTCTTCCGTCGAACCGGTCAGCGCGGTGGTCGAGGACTGGCCGCCTTCGATGGTCTGCGTCACGGCGTCGAAGTAGCCGGTGCCGACTTCGCGCTGGTGCTTCACGGCGGTGAAGCCCATTTCAGCGGCGGCGAACTCCTTCTGCTGCAGTTCGACGAAGGCGCTCATCTGGCGGCGGGCGTAGCCGTGGGCCAGTTCGAACATGCCGTAGTTCAGCGCGTGGAAGCCGGCCAGCGTGATGAACTGGAACTTGTAGCCCATGGCGCCCAGCTCGCGCTGGAACTTGGCGATGGTGCCGTCGTCCAGGTTCTTCTTCCAGTTGAACGAGGGCGAGCAGTTGTAGGCCAGCAGCTTGCCCGGGAACTGGCGATGGATGGCCTCGGCGAACTTGCGGGCGTACTCCAGGTTGGGCGTGGACGTTTCGCACCAGATCAGGTCGGCGTACGGCGCATAGGCCAGGCCGCGCGAGATGGCCTGGTCGATGCCGGCCTTGGTGCGGAAGAAGCCTTCAACGGTGCGCTCGCCGGTGATGAAGGGACGGTCGTTCTCGTCGACGTCGCTGGTCACCAGGTCGGCCGCGTCGGCGTCGGTGCGGGCCAGCAGCACGGTGGGCGTGCTCATCGTGTCGGCCGCCAGGCGCGCCGACACCAGCTTGGCGACGGCTTCGCGGGTCGGAACCAGCACCTTGCCGCCCATATGGCCGCACTTCTTGACCGAAGCCAGCTGGTCTTCGAAGTGCACGCCCGAGGCGCCGGCCTCGATCATGGCCTTCATCAGTTCGAATGCGTTCAGCACGCCGCCGAAACCGGCTTCGGCGTCCGCGACGATCGGGGCGAAGAAATCGATGTAGCCTTCGTCGCCCGGGTTCTTGCCTTCCATCCACTGGATCTGGTCGCAGCGGGTCAGCGAATTGTTGATGCGGCGGACCACTTGCGGCACCGAATTGGCGGGGTACAGCGACTGGTCGGGGTACATCTCGCCGGCCAGGTTGGCGTCGCCGGCAACCTGCCAGCCCGACAGGTAGATCGCCTTCAGGCCGGCCTTGACCTGCTGCATGGCCTGGTTGCCGGTCAGGGCGCCCAGCGAATTCACGAAAGGCTCGCTATGCAGCAGTTCCCACAGGCGGGTGGCGCCGCGGCGCGCCAGCGTGTGTTCCACGCCGATCGAGCCGCGCAGGCGGATGACGTCCTCGGCGCTGTAGTCGCGCTTGATGCCTTGCCAGCGGGCATTTTCGGCCCAGTCCTTCTGCAGATTGCGGATTTCGGTTTCGCGGTTGCTCATGTTGATGCTCCTGGTCAGTGATGGGAAGACTTCAAAAGATTCGCGTCCTGCGTTGCGTGAATCGTTGGACAAAGTCTATGCCTCTGCTGCGGAGCAATGTGGACTGATGTCTTATACAAGACGAAAAATATTATTCTTATAAATCAATGAATTACAAACTTGATTTCGTATTGCGGAACGCAATTATCATCTGTGAAATGGGTTCCCGCTGCTGCGCAGCAGCGGCTTTCACATGACGAAGGTTACATTTCACAGTGTGGAAAATCGGGCTTTTTTCCTACCGCCTACAATGCGCTCATTCTTCAAGTTTCCGATGACTCCGCTATGACGCTGTCCCACGGCCCGCTGGGCCAGAGCGTGGCCTACGCCTCGCAATACGACCCCTCGCTGCTCTTCCCCATCGCGCGCTCGCACAATCGCGCGGCGCTGAACCTGGAAGCCGGCAAGCTGCCCTTCACCGGGGTGGACCTGTGGAATGCCTATGAGCTGTCCTGGCTGGACGCCAAGGGCAAGCCGCGCGTAGCCATGGCCACCTTCTCGGTGCCGGCCGACAGCCCCAACATCATCGAGTCCAAATCCTTCAAGCTGTACCTGAACTCGTTCAACCAGACCCGCCTGGTCAATTCGGCCGCCCTGCGCGGCCGCCTGGAACGCGACCTGAGCGCCGCCGCCGGCGCGCCGGTGGGGCTGGATTTCTTCCTGCCGCAGCGCTTCTCCGAATTGCGGATGGGCGAGATGGACGGCATCTATATAGACAAGCTGGACATCGAGATCGACACCTACGAGCCCGCGCCCGAAGTGCTGCGCACCCGCCCGGGCGACGTGGTCGAGGAAACGCTGGCCTCGCGCCTCCTGAAATCGAACTGCCCCGTCACCGGCCAGCCCGACTGGGCCAGCGTGCAGATCCGCTACCGGGGCGCGCCGATAGACCGCGAATCGCTGCTGCGCTACGTCGTCTCGTTCCGCCAACATGCGGAATTCCACGAGCATTGCGTCGAGCGCATCTTCAGCGACATCATGCAGGCCTGCCAGCCAGAGCAGCTGACGGTCTACGCGCGCTATACGCGCCGCGGCGGGTTGGACATCAACCCCTGGCGCAGCAACTTCGAAGCCGGGCCGCCGGCGGACGTGCGCACCGTCCGCCAGTAGGCGCCGGAAACCGCGTTACTTCACAAAGGGCTCGGGCCGCGGCGTGTCGTCGGCCGACGGCGGCAGCACCGGGTATTGGATCGCCGGCTGATCGCCCGTCAGGGTTTTCAGGAACGCCACGATCTGCGCGTTCTCGTCCGGCGTGAAAGTCCGGCCCAGCTGCAACCGGCCCATCACGTCCACCGCCTGCGTCAAGGTGGCCGCCTCGCCGTCATGGAAGTACGGATAGGTCAGCGCCACGTTGCGCAGCGTCGGCACCTTGAAGTTGAAGCGGTCGGCGTCCTTGCCCGTCACCGCCGCGCGGCCCTCGGCCTTGTTCTCGGTCACGTAGGGCGTGACAAGACCCATCTTCTGGAACGAATTGCCGCCCACCGCCACGCCGTTGTGGCAGGCCACGCAGCCGCTGTTCTTGAAGAGTTGATAGCCCGCCAGCTCGCGCACCGTCAGCGCCTTCTGGTCGCCGCGCAGCCACTGGTCGAAGCGCGAATTGGGCGTCACCAGCGTTTCCTCGAACGCGGCCAGGGCGCCGGTAACCTCGTCGATGGTGATGTCGTCCTTGCCGAAGACCTGCTTGAATTCCGCCCGATAGCCGGGGATGGAGTTCAGCACCTGCACCGCCAGTTCGTGGGTGGAGGCCATCTCCATGGGATTGGCGATGGGGCCGCCCGCCTGCTCGCGCAAGTCCTTGGCGCGGCCGTCCCAGAACTGGGCGATGTTCAGGCTGGAGTTGAGCACTGTCGGCGAATTGATCGAGCCCTGCTGCCACTTGTGGCCAATCGAGGCCTTGAGATTGTCCGCGCCGCCCATGCCCAGGTTGTGGCAGGAATTACAGGAAATCGCGCCGGAGCGGGACAGGCGCGGGTCAAAGAAGAGCTTCTTGCCCAGCTCGACCTTGGCCGGCTCCTTGATGACCGCCGGCTCCACCGGCTGTATCGGCTCTTGCGAGGCCGCGTGGGCCAGACCGATCCAACCGCCCAAGGCGACTCCCGCCGCCAGCAACGCGCTTGCCCTTCTCATTTCGCTTCTCCTGTGAATAACCTTTTTCCTATAAGGGTTATTACATCAGAGGGAAGCGGGTCGAACCTTGCGGCGGGTCAAACAGCCGGCCCCCGTGCGGGGCCCGCCAGAATCAGGAGCGCGCAGCCGCCGAAGCCGCGGCCGCGGGTTCCGCGCGCCGGGCCTGCACCGCGATCCATTGCGCCAGGAAGGCGGCGGCAGCGAATGCCACGCCCGCACCCACCCAGGGGCCCTGGCGCAATCCGGCGTCCAGCAGCAGGCCAAATGCCAGCGGGCCCAGCGCCGAACCCACGTCCATGCCGGAATACACCAGCCCGTAGACGGATCCGGTGGATCCCTTGGGCGTGACGCGGCGGATCAGCATGTCGCGTGACGGCGCCGCAACGCCCGAGCAGAAGCCCGCCAGCGCCACCACAGGCGCGGCCAGGACCGCGGGCACCAGGCCCAGCGCCAGCACCACCAGCGTCAGGCCCGCCAGGATCAGGGCCACCATCACGGTGCGTTCGGTGCGCGGATTGGCCGACACCAGAAAGCCGCCCGCGGCCATGCCCACGGCCGAAGCCACCATATAGCCGGACAGCGCCGAGCTGGCCGCGACCTTCGACAGGTCGTACAGCTGGCCCAGCAAGGGAATGGTGTAGTTCTGCACCGAGGACAGCGCGATGGAGGTGCACGCAAAGAACAGGAACGCGCCCCACAGCGCAGGCTTGGACAAAAGCGTGGCCAGCGTGGTCAGCACGCTTTCCTGCGGTTTCGCCGCGGGCTTGGCGGCAGCCTTGCCGGCTTCCGCGTCCGCATGGTGCTCCAGAGGCGAAGGCCCGCCGATCAGGTCGCGGCCCAGCACCGTCAGCAACAGGACCAGCGCCACCAGGCCGGCCGCGCTATAGGCCGCCACGCGCCAGTCCGCCAGCAAGGTGATGCTGGTCATGAACACCGGCGTCAGCGCCCAGCCCAGATTGCCCGTCAGCCCGTGCGTGGAGAAAGCGTGTCCCAGGCGCGGCGCGGAAATGCGATGGTTGATGATGGAATAGTCGGCGGGATGGAACACGGAGTTGCCGATGCCGCCCACGACCGCCGCCGCGATCAGCATGGCATAGCCGTTGGCCGACCCGATCAGCACGCCCGACAGCACGAAGCACGTCAGCCCGAACCACAGCACCGGCCGCGCGCCGATGCGGTCCACGACGAAGCCCGACGAGGCCTGGCCGATGCCGGACACCACGTAGAACGTTGACACCAGCAGCCCCAGGCGGGCGAAGTCCAGGCCGAACTCATTGCCCAGCGAGACATAAAGCGAGGGCAGGACCAGCTGGAAAAAGTGCGAGGAAGCGTGGGCCACCCCGATCAGCAGGATGATCTTCCAGTCGCGCCGGCGGGCGGCGGCGTCCAGGGCCAGGGTATTCGCAGCGGTGTTCATTGCGGGCGGCCGCGGTCAGCGGCAGGTAGCGCGGCGCCGGATGGGGCGGTGCGCGGGTTGTCTCCGGCAACGTCCGGATGCTCCGGGCGTTGGACTCTGAGGCGCCGTGCCGGACACGCCGGTGGATCGCTCTTGGTATTCAACGGCGGCCGCCTTGCGCGAGCCGGGCCGCCGTTCTGTCAAACAATAAATCGGACTCTGGACTACATGGCCTTTTCGCGGATGGCGGGCCAGGCGCGCTGCAGGTAATACAGCATCGACCACACCGTCAGCACCGCCGCCACGATGATCAGCACATCGCCCAGCAGGCGGGCGCTGATGCCGTAGATCGGCTGGTTGTACAGCAGGCACGGAATCGCCACCATCTGCGCGGCGGTCTTGAACTTGCCCAGCCGGTGCACCGCCACGCTGGCGCTGGCGCCGATCTTGGCCATCCATTCGCGCAGCGCGGAAATCGTGATTTCACGGCCAATGATGATCAGGGAAATAAAGGCGTCGACGCGGCTGAGGTCCAGCAGGACGATCAGGGCCGCGCAGACCATCAGCTTGTCGGCGACAGGATCCAGGAAGGCTCCGAACGCCGAGGTCTGGTTCCAGCGGCGGGCCAGCCAGCCGTCGAACCAGTCGGTCAACGCCGCAATAATGAAAGCCCAGGCGGCGAAAGTGTCGCGTACAGGGACCGACATCCAGCTTTCGGGCAGGTAGAACAGCCCGACCACCAGCGGAATCATGGCGATGCGCAGCCATGTCAGGATAATGGGTACATTAATTGGCATAGTGTCCGTATGCTACATCAAGAGCCCCCCCCGAAGCGCCGGAGGCGCTTCCCCCCCAGGGGGGCGCCGCTGCGGACCGGCGGAGCCGGATCCGCGCGGCCCGGCTGGCGCTACGCCGGTTGCGGCGTCTGCGTCCGACGCTTTGAGGAAACAGGTGGTTGGGACTGGGGGCCTTTTTGCAGCCGGCGTTTTTGCACACCGGCATTTTTACAGCTGGCGGTGATGTGCGGCGGCATTACCGCAGCGCTTCATAGATGCGGATCGCCAGGTCTTGGGAGATGCCGTCGACCGAGGCCAGGTCTTCGATGCTGGCCGAGGCCACGCCGGAGAAGCCGCCGAAGCGGGCCAGCAGGCGCTGGCGGCGGCGGGCGCCGATGCCTTCTATTTCTTCCAGGCGAGAGACGTTGCGGGCCTTGGCGCGGCGGGCGCGCATGCCGGTGATGGCGAAGCGGTGGGCTTCGTCGCGCACCTGCGCGATCAGCATCAGCGCGGCGGATTCGCCGCCCAGCGCCACCGGCGGGCGGGCATCGGCGAACACCAGGGTTTCCAGGCCGACCTTGCGCCCTTCCCCCTTGGCTACGCCTACCAATGTCTGGATATCCAGGCCCAGTTCCACGAACACCTGGCGGGCGACTTCCACCTGGCCCTTGCCGCCGTCGATCAGCACCAGGCCTGGCATGGGCGCCTCGCCGTCCGCCACCTTGGCGAAGCGGCGGCTCAGCACCTGGCGCATCGCGGCGTAATCGTCGCCCGGCGTGATGCCGGCGATGTTGTAGCGGCGGTAAAGCGACGGCTGCATGTCGTGGTGTTCGAACACCACGCAGGACGCCTGGGTTGCTTCGCCGGCCGTGTGGCTGATGTCGAAGCATTCGATGCGCAACGCGTCGAGCGCCGCTTCGTCCGTGTCCAGGTCCAGCGCTTCGGCCAGCGCCAAGGTGCGGGCGGCGCGGGCGCCGGATTCGGTCAAGGCGCGAGCCAGGGCCATCTCGGCGTTTTTGCCCGCCTGCTCCAGCCAGGCGCGGCGCGCGCCTTGCGGGCGCGTCAACACGCGCGAAGGCCGGCCGCCAGCCTGCTCGACCAGCAGGCCGATCAGGTCGGGATCCGGCAAGGCGTGCGAACAGACCAGCACCGGCGGCATGGCATTGTCGGTGTAGTGCTGGGCGACGAAAGCCTCCAGCACCTGCGGCGCGGCTTCGCCTTCGGCGTGCGTGGGAAAGAACGGCTTGTCGCCCAGATGGCGGCCGCCCCGCACCATCGCCAGATTGACGCAGACCTTGCCGCCCGCGATCGCCACCGCGATGATGTCGGTGTCCTCGCCGCTGACGTTCTCCATGGTCTGCTGGTGCAGCACGCGCGCCAGCGACCCCATCTGATCGCGCAGCGCCGCCGCTTCCTCGAAGCGCAGTTCGCCGGCGGCCTGCTGCATCCGGCTTTCGATTTCACCCATCACGTCCTTGGCTTCCCCGTTGAGGAAGCGCACGGCGCGCTGCACGTCGCGCTCGTAGTCGGCGGCCTCGATCGCGCCGACGCAGGGCGCCGAACAGCGCCCGATCTGATGCAGCAGACAGGGCCGCGAACGGTTGGCGAAAACCGAGTCCTCACAGGTCCGCAGGCGGAATACCTTCTGCAGGATCTGGATGGTCTCGCGCACGGCCCAGGCGTTGGGGAACGGCCCGAAGTACTGACCGCGCTTGTTGGTGGCGCCGCGGTAATAGGCGATGCGCGGCCAGTCATGGCCGGTGATCAGCAGGTAGGGATAAGACTTGTCGTCGCGGAACAGGATGTTGTAGCGCGGCTTCAGCGTCTTGATGAGGTTGTTTTCGAGGATCAGCGCTTCCGCTTCGGAGCGCGTCACCGTCACCTCCAGCCGCGCCACCTTCGCCACCATCTGGGCGATGCGGGGACTGGCCAGGTTCTTCTGGAAATACGACGAGACGCGCTTTTTCAGATCGCGCGCCTTGCCGACATACATGACCTCGCCGGCCGCATCCAGATGCCGGTAAACGCCCGGCAGATGCGGCAGGTCAGCCAGGAACGATTTGAGATTGAAGTCGTCGGGCATTCTGATAACGGCTTTCGGCCTGCAAGGTATCCCAGTCCGGCGCGTCAAAGCGCGGCATCAGGCGGCGGATGCGCTCGACGGATTCGGGCGCGTGCTCGAACTTCAGGCGTTCGAGCAATTCGTCCGCCAGGTCCGGCCGGTTGCACACCAGCACCATGTCGCAGCCGGCGCCCAGAGCCGCGTTGGCACGGTCCAGGATGTCGCCCGCGACCGAGGCGCCTTCCATGGTCAGGTCGTCCGAGAACACCACTCCATCGTAGCCCAGGCGGGTGCGCAGGATGTCCTGCACCCAGCGCTTGGAGAAGCCGGCCGGGTGCTTGTCGACCTTGGGATAGATCACATGCGCGGGCATCACCGACGGCAGCACCGCGTCGCCCAGCCACGCGTACGGCGCGGCGTCGTCCTTCAGGATCTTGTCCAAGGGACGCGGGTCCACCGGGATCTCGTGGTGCGAATCCGCTTCCACGAAACCATGGCCGGGGAAATGCTTGCCGCAAGCCGACATGCCCGCCAGCTGCAGGCCCTGGATCAGCGCGCGCGACAGCATCGTGACCACGCGCGGGTCCTGGTGGAAGGCGCGGGTGCCGATCACCTTGCTGACGCCATAGTCCAGGTCCAGCACCGGGGTGAAGCTCATGTCCACGCCGCAGGCGCGCAACTCGGCGGCCAGCACGTAGCCGGCTTCGGTCGCGAGGCGCATGGCCTGCAGCGGATCGCGGCCCCACAGCACGCCCAGGTCGCGCATGGCGGGCAGCGCCGTGAAGCCGTCTTCGCGGAAACGCTGCACGCGGCCGCCCTCATGGTCCACCAGGATCAGCAGGGGTTCCTTGCGGGCCTTGTGGATCTGGCGCGTCAGTTCGGTCAGTTGCTTGCGGCTTTCGAAGTTGCGCGCAAACAGAATCACGCCGCCCACCAGCGGGTGGCGCAGACGCTTCTTCTCCGCTTTCGTCAGCGAGCATCCCGCCACATCGACCATCACGGGGCCGGGCGGCAGGACCGCCCTGGATTTCTTCTTGGCCATGTCAGGCTGTCCTTCTGTCTAAGTCTGGCAAGCCGGCGGCGGACACGGGTCCGCGGGTCAGGGCTTGCGTTCGACCACCACGTAAGCGGCGGCCATGTCGGATTCGTCGGTAATGGAAACGTGGGCCGCGCCAAAACGCTGCTCATACCATGACAGCAGTTCGGGCGCGATCACCAGCACGGGACGCCCGCCGGGCGCATTCAGCGTCTGCACGCGCCGCCACGTCATGGGCATGCGCATGCCCAGGCCGATGGCCTTGGAAAACGCCTCCTTGGCCGCAAACCGCGTGGCCAGGAAACGCAGGCCGCGCACCGGGTCGCGGGCGCGGCGCGCGTGGAACTTCTGCAATTCTTCGACGCCCAGGATCTTTTCCGCGAAACGGTCGCCGTGGCGCGCCAGCGCGCGCTCGATGCGGTCGATGCGCAGCAGGTCCATGCCGATGCCGGCAATGGCGCCCGCGGGCGCGGCGGGGCGGGAAGCGTCAGACATGATTGTGAGCGCGCGTCCGGCGGCAGGCAGGACGCATCGGGTCCGCGGTCACAGCCCGCGCAGCGCTTGCAGGCGGGCCTGCACCATCAGCGCCTTCATGTCGCGCACCGCCTTTTCCCAGCCGTCGAACACCGCCTGCGCCACGATGGCGTGGCCGATGTTGAGTTCGGAAATGCCTTCCAGCGCGGCCACCGGCTTGACGTTGCCGTAGTGCAGGCCATGGCCTGCGTTCACGCGCAAGCCGTGGCGCAGCCCTTCGGTCACGGCCAGGCGCAGGCGCTGCAGTTCGGCCTCGGCGGCCTCGCCTTCAGCTTCGGCGTAGGCGCCGGTATGCAATTCGATCACCGGCGCGCCGGCCTTGGCCGCAGCCGCGATCTGCACCGGATCCGGATCGACGAAAAGCGACACGCGGATGCCAGCCTCGGCCAGCAGGCCCACCGCATCCGATACGGGGCCCATGGCGCCAGCGACTTCCAGGCCGCCTTCGGTCGTGAGTTCGGTGCGCTTTTCAGGCACCAGGCAGACGTCATTCGGCTTGACCGCGCAGGCGATCTCCAGCATTTCCGCCGTCACCGCGCATTCCAGGTTCATGCGCGTGCGCAGTTGCGGACGCATGGCATAGACGTCCTTGTCCTGGATATGGCGCCGGTCTTCGCGCAGATGCAGCGTGATCAGGTCGGCGCCGGCGTCCTCCGCGCGCAACGCGGCGAGCACCGGGTCCGGATAGGTCGTGTGGCGTTGTTGCCGCAGCGTGGCAACGTGATCGATGTTTACACCAAGTTCTATCATTGCACTTTCGTTGTTTCTTCCCAGCCGCCGCCCAGGGCCTTGTAGAGCTCCACGCGGTTGATCAGCGCAGCCAGTCCAGTCTGGACCAGCGCGAGCTGGGCATTGAAAAAGTCCACCTGCGCGGTCTGCACCTGCAGGTAGCTGTCGATACCATTGGTATAGCGCAGATTCGACAGTTCCAGCGTGCGGCCGGACGCATCCTGCAAGGCGCGCTGGGCATCCAGTTGCGCCCCGTAGGTGGCTTCGCCCGCCAGCGCGTCCGACACTTCGCGGAACGCCTGCTGGATGGACTGTTCGTATTGCGCCACGGCGATATTGTCGCGCGCCTTGGCCAGGTTCAGCCCTTCGCGGATACTGCCGCCGGCGAACAGCGGCGTGGTGATCGACGGCGAGAAGCTCCAATAGCCCTGGCCGCCCTTGAACAGGTCGCCCAACGAGGGGCTGGCCACGCCCAGCAGGCCGGTCAGCGAGATGGTCGGGAAGAACGCCGCGCGCGCCGCGCCGATATTGGCGTTGGCGGACAGCAGCTGGTTCTCCGCGGCCATGATGTCCGGACGGCGCTCCAGCAGATCGGACGGCAGGCCTGCGGGCACCGTCGCCAGCAGCTGGTCGCGGCCGAACACGGCCGGCGCCGGCAGGTCCGGCGGCAAGGGCGCGCCGACCAGCAGCACCAGGGCGTTCATGGCCTGGGCCTGGGCGCGGGCCAGTTGCGCCAGGTCGGACGAGGCCGTATCCAGCAGCGTCTTGGCCTGGTTCAGATCCAGCTCCGAAGCCACGCCACCGTCGAAACGGCGCTTGACCAGGTCGTAGGATTCCTGGCGCGAGGCCAGCGTGCGCTTGGTCAGGTCCAGCTGGACCTCGGCCGCGCGCAGGTTGAAATACGACTGCGCAACCGAACCCACCAGCGTGATGTGCACGCTCTTCTGCGCCTGCTCCGTCGACAGGTACTGCTGGTACGCCGCTTCGGACAGATTGCGCAGGCGGCCGAACAGGTCGATCTCGAAGGTGGTCAGGCCGATGCCCGCCTGGTACGAACTGCTGATGGAGCCAGCACCTTGCGCCCGCATGTTCTGCGGCAGATGCTGGCGCTGGCCCTGGATGCCGGCGCCGATGCTGGGCCATTGCGCGCCGCGCTGGACGCCGTACTGGGCACGGGCCTCTTCCACCCGCTGCACCGCCACGCGCAGGTCGCGGTTGTTGACCAGCGCCAGCTCGATCAGGCTTTGCAGGCGCGGATCACGGAAGAACTCGCGCCAGCCCAGATTGGCCGCCGGCGTGCCGTCCTGCGGCATGACAGCGGTGGACGGCTGGGTACCCAGCGAGGTGGGCTTGGCGTAGCCGCCGTATTGCACCTTGGGCTGGTCGGGCCACGTGCCGGAAACCGGCGCATCGGGGCGCTTGTAATCAGGCGCCAGCGAGCAGCCGGCCAACGCCACCGCCACGAAAGCGGACAAGGCGGTCTGTTTGAACTTCAGGGCTTTCATTCCTTGCCCTCCTGGCCACCGTTGGGTTGTGCGGGATGTTGCGCGGGCGCGTCCGGCGCAGCCTGCCCGGCGGCAGCCTTCTTGGCCGCCTGCTCTTCTTCGAAGGCGCGCAGTTCGGCGCCCAGCAGGCGCGGACGGGTCTTGAACAGGCCCAGCACCACCACGAAGAACGTCGGCACGAAAATCACCGCGAACGGCGTGGCGGCCAACATGCCGCCCAGCACGCCCAGACCCACGGCGCGCTGGCTGGCGGCGCCAGCGCCGGTCGCCATGGCCAGGGGCACCACGCCCAGGATGAAGGCCAGCGAGGTCATCAGGATGGGACGGAACCGCAGCCTCGCGGCTTCCACCGCGGACTCGTACAGCCCCATGCCGCGGGCGTACTGGTCCTTGGCGAATTCCACGATAAGAATGGCGTTCTTGGCCGCCAAGCCGATCACGGTCACCATGCCCACCTGGAAGTACACGTCGTTGGACATGCCCAGCGCGCTGATCAGCGCCACCGCGCCCAGCATGCCCAGCGGCACCACCAGCATCACCGAAATCGGGATGGCCCAGCTTTCATACAGGGCGGCCAGCACCAGGAACACCACCAGCAGCGACAGGCCCATCAGGATCGGAGCCTGGTTGCCAGCCTGGCGTTCCTGGTAGGAAAGGCCGTTCCACTCGTAGCCGAAGCCCTGTGGCAACTGGCCCACCAGGCGTTCCATCTCGGCCATCGCCTCGCCCGTGGTGTAGCCAGGGGCGGCGTTGCCGCTGATGCGCATGGACTCGTAACTGTTGTAGCGCACCACCTGCACCGGGCCCTGCTTCCATTCGGCCCTGACGAAGGTGGACAGCGGCACCATGCCACCCTGGCTGTTGCGCGCATTCAGCTGCAGCACGTCATTGAGCTGCATGCGGTACGGCGCGTCGGCCTGCACCCAGATGTTCTGCATCCGGCCCAGGTTGGGGAACTTGCTCAGGTAGGCGGAGCCGACCGCGGTGGAAATCAGCGAGGCGGCCTCGTTGAAGTCCACGCCCAGCGCGGCCGCCTTGTCGCGGTCGATGGTCAGGCTGAGCTGCGCGCCCGGTCCGAGGCCGGTGATGCGCACCTGCGACAGCACGGGGCTCTTCATGACCAGGCCCATGAGTTCGCCGGTGGCCGAGGCCAGGGCGGCCGAACCCGCCGCGCCGCGATCCTGCAGGCGGAAGTCGAAGCCGGTGGCGTTGCCCAGGGACGAAATGGCGGGCGGCACCAAGGTGAACACCTGCGCGTCATGGATGCCCATCAACTGCTTTTCGAAGGCATGGAAGGCAATGGCGCCCGCCGAGTCCTGGCGCGACTTGCGCTCGCTGAAGTCTTTCAGCGTGACGAAGGCGATAGCGGCGTTCAGGCCGTTGCCGTTGAAGCTGTAGCCCTGCACCGCGATGATGTTCTCGACCGCGGGCACGTCCGAGAAGTACTTCTCGACCTGCTCGATGACCTCGACCGTGCGGTTGGCCGTGGCGCCGGTGGGCAGCTCGATGTTGCTGACCACGTAGCCCTGGTCTTCCTCGGGCAGGAAGGACGAAGGCAGGCGCAGGTACAGCCAGCCCAGCAGCACGACCAGCAGCAGGAACGCCAGCATCATGCGGCCGCCCTTGTGCAGGATGCGCGACACCCAGTTCTGGTAGTTGTGGGTGGTGGCGTCGAACTTGCGGTTGAACCAGCCGAAGAAGCCCTTCTTGTCCTCGTGGTGGCCCTTGGGCACCGGCTTGAGGATGGTGGCGCACAGCGCCGGCGTGAAGGTCAGGGCCAGCAGCGCCGAGAAGAAGATCGACACGGCCATCGCGATCGAGAACTGGCGATAGATCACGCCCACCGAACCGCTCATGAAGGCCAGCGGCAGGAACACCGTCACCAGCACCAGCGTAATGCCGATGATGGCGCCGCTGATCTGCGGCATGGCTTTCTTGGTGGCTTCTTTCGGTGGCAAGCCCTCTGTGGACATGATCCGCTCGACGTTCTCCACCACCACGATGGCATCGTCCACCAGAATCCCGATGGCCAGCACCATGGCGAACATGGTCAGCACGTTGATGGAGAAGCCCAGCGCCAGCATCACCGCGAACGCCCCCAGCATGGCCACCGGCACCACCAGGGCCGGTATCAGGGTATAGCGGACGTTCTGCAGGAACAGGTACATCACCAGGAACACCAGCACCATGGCTTCCGCCAGGGTGTGGACCACCTGCTCGATGGACACCTTCACGTAGGGCGCGGTGTCGTACGGAATGGAATAGGTGATGTTGCCCGGGAAGTACTTGGACAGTTCCTGCATCTGCTGGCGCACGCCCTGGGCGGTGGCCAGCGCGTTGGCGTTGGGCGACAGCACGATGGCGAATGCGGCCGTCGGCTTGCCGTTCAGGCGGGCGCCGAACTGGTAGTTGTCCGCGCCGACTTCGATGCGGGCGACGTCGCGCAGCAGCACCTGGGAGCCGTCGGTATTGGCGCGCAGGACGATCTTGCCGAAGCCCTCCACCGTACTCAGCTGGCCGTTGGCCGTGACCGTGGCGGTGATGCGCTGCGAATCCGGGTTGGGCGGCGCACCGATGCTGCCGCCGGAAATCACCACGTTCTGCTGGGCGATGGCCTGGTTGACCTGCGACATGCTCAGGTTGAAGCCGACCAGCTTGGCGGGATCGACCCACACGCGCATGGCGCGCGGCGCCGCGAACAGCTGGAACTGGCCCACGCCGGGTACGCGGGAAACCGGGTTCTTGATGTTGCGGGTGATGTAGTCGGCCAGCGCCGTCTGGTCCAGGGAACCGTCGGTGGAGGACACCGCCGCCACCATCAGGAAGCCGGTACTGGTCTGCTCATACTGCAGGCCCTGCTGCTGCACGGCGGTGGGCAGCTGCGCGACCACGTTGGACACGCGGTTCTGCACGTCCACCTGCGCAAGGTCCGGATTGGTGCCCGGAGCGAAGGACGCGGTGATGGTCGAAGTGCCGTAGGAATCGCTGACCGACTCGTAGTAGATCAGGCCCTTGGCGCCGTTGAGCTGGTCTTCGATGATACTGGTGACCTGCTCGGCCACTTCGTTGGCCGAAGCGCCGGGATAGGTAGCCGTGATCGTGATCGCGGGCGGCGCCACGTCCGGGTACTGCGAAATCGGCATGTTCGGGATCGCCAGCACCCCGGCCAGCAGGATGAACAGGGCGACTACCCAAGCGAAAATCGGTCTATCAATAAAAAATTGCGGCATGTGGGCTGACTCTGAAAGCGATGCTCACCAAAGAGGAACGCGGCGCCTGCGCCGCGTGCCGCTTAAGATTTCTGGCCTGCGGCCTTGTCCTGCTGCGCAGGCTCGGCCGGTTTTGCGCCAGGCTGCGGGGCGGATTCCGCGGGCTTGGCGCCTGGTTGCGCGGGAGCCTGGCCGCCCGGGGCGGGCGTGCCGTTCTTCCATTCGCTGGCCTGCACCGGAGCGCCCGGGCGAACCTTCTGGAATCCTTCCACCACGACCACGTCGCCAGCCTTCAGGCCGCTGGTGACGATCCAGTTGCTGTTGAGGGCGCCGCCGGTGGTGACCGGGATCTGCTCGATCTTGTTGTCCTTGACCAGCAACAGGCTCTGCAGGCCGTCCGCGGTACGCTGCAGCGCCTGCTGCGGCACCATCAGGGCCTTGTCATCCACGCCCTGCTCCAGGCGCACGCGCACGTACATGCCGGGCAACAGGATGCCGTCGGGGTTGGGGACTTCGGCGCGCAGGTTCACCTGGCCCGTGGTCGGATCCACGGTGATGCCGGTGAACAGCAGCTTGCCCGGCTGGCTGTATTCAGAGCCGTCTTCCAGCACGATGGTGGCGCGCGCCGTATCCTTGCCGACCTGCTGCAGCTGGCCGCTGGCAAAGGCGCGGCGCAGGGACGCGAGCTGCGCGGTGGACTGGGTGAAGTCGACGTAGATCGGATCCAGCTGCTGCACCGTGGCCATCTGCGTGGCCGAGGTGGTCTCGACCAGCGCGCCTTCGGTGACCAGCGGCTTGCCGATGCGGCCGGTGATCGGCGAGGTCACGTCGGTGTAGCCGAGGTTGATCGCGGCGTTGTCCTGCGCCGCCTTGGCGGCGGCGACAGCGGCGTCGGCCTGGCGGTACGAAGCCACGGCGTTGTCGTATTCCTGCTTGCTGACGGCGTTGGCCTTGACCAGCGGCGCGTAGCGGTCGGCCAGCAGCTTGGCGCTGAACAGGTTGGCCTGCGCCTGCTTGAGCTGCGCCGTCGCCTGATCGTAGGCCGCCTTGTAGGGCGCCGGATCGATCTTGAAGAGCAGCTGGTTTTCCTTGACGTCCCCGCCTTGTTCGAAGGCGATCTTCTGGACGATGCCGGTCACCCGGGCACGGATCTGCGCATCCCGGACGGCATCGACGCGGCCAGGCAGCTCAGACACGATGGGCGCGCGCTGCGGCTGGATCGTGATGACGCTGACCTGGGGCATGCCAGGATTCATTTGCGGCTTTTCGCCGCACCCAGCCAATATCAGTGCGAGGAGCCCACCGGAAAAAGCCAGGCCGGAAACACGTTTAGGCGAAAACCGCATTGAAACCCCCGCGTAGCGTAATAAACCGTAATCGCAGCATTTAACCGCGACTTACACCGCGGTCACAACAAAAAGCATGCGTCATCACGGCGCGTAATCAGCCCAATAATGTAACTCAGTTGTTGGGGAAATCACTGATTTTTAATGCTTCAAATGCCACACCCACGGGGATTCCATACAACAGATCAGCTCTCGGAAAGCTCTCGCAGCTTGCCCAGGAACACATAGCCCATGCCGTGCACCGTATGCAGCGGCAGCCGGGCGCCGGCCAGCAGGACCTTGCCGCGCAAGCGGCAGATCGCCACATTCAGCGTGCGCATGGTGGTGCGTTTACGCAGGGCCATGAACGCATCGCGCCGCAACTCCGGCGGGATTGCCCGCCAGGCAAAGCAGGCAGGTGCGTTCCAGGGCCGTCAGGCCGATGCGGGCGCCATGGGGCGTAAGCAGTGTCCAGCCCTGATAGGCCAGCGACCACCAACCATCCGTGGCGTAGGGAGTATCGGCCGCGCGGGCGGGCGCGACCTGTGCAAGGCGAGCGGGGGCATTCACGACGGATCTCCACCAGGACGGCCCGCGCCGCACGGGGTGGCGGCCGGTTCCCGGAACAAGGTTGCAATTTGCCCCGAAAGACTACCGCTGGAACCCGCGGGCGTTGTGGCTGCAAGACATCTATCAGACCAATCCGCTGAGAAATCTGCCCGAAATCCGTCCAGATGCCACGCCCCCCCCTGCCCGGCAGTTCAGGTGCGCGTGCCGTTGCGATGGATATCGTGAGTGACGAAACAACTGTCCTCGGTCGGACGGGCCAGGATGCCAGGCTTGGCGAGCGTGGCGCGGATGTCCGCCAGGCCCGACTCCCAGTGCTCGCGCATGGCCTCGGTGCCAAACTCGTAGTCCTTGGAGTAACGCTCCCGGTGCTTGGACTCGTAGATGAGGTTGATGATGTTGGTGGCCGGCGTATGGGACAGCTTGCGGATGTCGGCGAACTCCGCCGCGTTGCGCTCGGCGGCCGGCAGCTTCGCCAGCAGACGCTGCAAGCCATGGCGCAGCTTGAGCACGCGCCTCAACTGGTCCGTGACCAGGCGGGTGCGGCTGGAGTACTGGATGTCCTTCTGGCGTTCGGCCACTTCCTCCAGGTTGGTCGGCAGGCCGCCGCGCGCGGGCCACAGGTCGACCTGGAACGCCAGCGTGTCCCGCATGCTGTCCGTCGTCAGCACCTGGGCCAACGGCGTGTTGGACACGACGCCGCCGTCCCAATAGTGTTCACCGTCGATCTCGACAGAAGGGAAGCCCGGCGGCAAGGCGCCCGAGGCCATGATGTGCTCGGGCCGCAGCGTGTCCTTCAGGCTGTCGAAATAGGCGAAGTTGCCGGTCCGCACGTTGACCACGCCGAAACTGGCGCGCACGGACCCGCTGTTAAGCAGGTCGAAATCCACGAACTCCCGCAAGGTCGCGGCCAGCGGCGTGGTGTCATAGAAACTGGTGGACGCCGCGCCCCTGCCGTGCACCAGGTAAGGCGGCGGAAAACGCGGCTTGAAGAAGCCCGGCTGGCCCGAGAACAAGGCCTGAAAGGCGGACACATGCCCGTTCATGACGGGCGAACCGAAGCCGAACGGCAAGCCTTCGAACATGGGGCCGAGCGTCTCGCCCCAGGGAACCGAGGCGAAGCCAGCCGGCCGACAGATGGTTTCCCAGAAACCGCGCAGACGCTCCACACGCTCATCCTCGGGAGAGCCCGCGATGATCGCCGCGTTGATCGACCCGATGGAAATGCCGGAAATCCAGTTGGGCCGTATACCCGCTTCGTGCAGCCCCTGGTACACCCCGGCCTGGTAGGCCCCCAGCGCCCCGCCGCCTTGCAGCACCAGGGCCACGACTTCATAGGGCGGCGTATCGCCGGTGTCTTGCTTCGGAGCCTTGCGGCGAGTACTCATACGGCTTCCTCTAGGCAGGGCCGGCGGACCGCCCTACTTGCTTTTGTCCGGCAACTGCGGCGCAGCCACGCCCGCGCGGAACGGATACTTGGAGAAAATCTGCGCAACCACCTTGTCCGTGTTCTCGGGCGACGCGCTGGCATCGGGCTGGACCTCGCCCACCGCCACGCCTTCCCACACCAACTGCCTGCGACGCGCGTCGACGAGGTCGATGTTCAAGGTGCCCTCAGTATATTGGTAGACGTCATCGCCCCAGCCGTAGCCGGGCCAACCGCCGTAGAAGCCGGTGCGATAGCCGTAGTACGGACCCATGGGCGGCGGGGCCGGAGTGACCTGCACCTTCTGCTGCAGCTTGGCGCTGAAGTTGAGCAGCAGGTCGGGGTTGGCGGCGCTATAGGTGTAGCCGCGCATTTCCATCTGGCCGCGCGTGGCGTTTTTCAGACGCTCGGTCAGCAGGGTGCTGTAGCCGGCCTTGTCGGTGCCCAGCGGCGTCATGTACCCGAAGGTTCGGTACTGCGCGAAATTCGCCTGATGATCGTAATCGCTCTTGACGTCAGGGCCTGTGGCGCAAGCCGCCAACAACGCCGTCATGGAACCCGCAGCCAGCAATTTGAACGCTTTCATGTCGTTTTCTCCGTGAGCCCGATGCCTGAACATAGTGCCGCCAAGCCTGCAAAATTTCAACAGAATCTCATTCTCATCGCGTTCGTCTCGCCCCGCCAGGGCTGCGGCCGTCCATTACACTTTCAGCTGTCCCATACCCTGACCACGGCACGATAACGATGTTGGAACTCGACGGCTCGATTTGGTTTCGCTCCGGCGCCCAGACCTGGGGCGGAAAAAACCGCATAGACCTGCTGGCGCAGATCGACGCCACCGGCTCGATCACGGCCGCCGCGCGCGCCGTGGGCATGAGCTACAAGGGCGCATGGGACGCCATCGACGCCATGAACAACCTGGCGGGCGAGCCTTTGGTGATCAGGGCCGCCGGCGGCAAGGGCGGCGGCGGCACGCGCCTGACGGACCGCGCGCGCGGCCTGATCGGCACCTTCCGCGCCCTGGAAGCCGAACACCGCAAGTTCATGGAAAACCTGACCCGCGCCGGCGTGAACGCCGCCGGCGACATCGACCTCATGAGGCGATTCATGCTCAAGACCAGCGCGCGCAACAAACTGCTAGGCACCGTCATCCAGATCCGCGCCGGCGCCGTCAACGATGAAATCGTGCTGCGCATCGCGGGCGGCCTGACCATCACGGCCACCATCACCCGCGAAAGCACACAGGAATTGGGACTGGCCGCGGGCAAGGAAGCGATCGCGCTGGTCAAGGCGTCGTCCGTCATCGTGGGCGCGCCCGGCCCCGGCCTGCGCCTGTCGGCGCGCAATCAACTGCCGGGCAAGATCACGGCGCTGCGCCCGGGCGCCGTCAACAGCGAGATCCTGATCGGACTGGACGGCGGCGTGACGCTGGCAGCCATCGTCACCAATGAAAGCGCGCAGGACCTGGGCCTGGACGTAGGCGCCGACGCGGTCGCGATCTTCAAGGCTTCCAGCGTGATCCTGGGCGTGCTGGACTGAGCCGCTCAGACGCCCACGTCCTCGTCGTGCCGCCGCACCCTGCCCTCGCGCACTTCGAACACTTCGTCGGCCAGCGCGTCCACATCCGCCGGGTCGTGCGTGATCAGCAGCATCGGCACGTCCAGCTGGCGTTGCAAGGCGTTGAGTTCCAGCCGCATCTTGCCGCGCAGTTGCGAATCCAGCGCTGAAAAAGGCTCGTCCAGCAGCAGGATATCGGGCCGCAGCATGAGGGCTCGCGCCAGCGCCACCCGCTGCTTCTGGCCGCCGGAGATCTCGCTGGGATAGCTGCCCACGATGGAACCCAGCTCGAACGCGTCCACCCAGCGCTGCGCCTCGGGTCCGACCTCGCGCCGGGGCGGGTTGCGCCAGCCGCGGCGCAGCCCGAAAGCGATGTTCTGCGCCACGGTCAGGTGGGGAAACAGGGCATAGTCCTGGAACAGATAGGCGACGCGGCGCGATTGCGCGGGCAGGTTGATGCCTGCGTCGGTGTCGAACAGCACGCGGCCGTTGATCTCGATGCGGCCCGAGTCGGGGCGCAGCAGGCCCGCCACCGCGCGCAGGGTCAGGCTTTTGCCCGCGCCCGAGGGGCCGAACAGCGCGATGCGCTTGGCTGACGAATCGAATGCGACGTCCAGCGCGAAGCGCCGCTCGCCGGACACCATCTGCTTGCGCACCTGGATGCTGACGCTCATAGCGCGCTCCCATTGCGCCGGCCGCTGCTGACGGGCACCAGCTTGCCGGCCAGCAGCAGGACCACCACGCAAGTCACCGAGGTGACCAGCACCAGCATATTGGCCGTGGCGTCGTCGCCCGCCTGTACCGCCTCGTAGATGGCGACCGACAGGGTCTGCGTGCGTCCCGGCAGGTTGCCGGCAATCATCAGCGTGGCGCCGAATTCGCCCAGCGCCCGCGCGAAGGCCAGCAGCACGCCGGCGGCGATGCCGCGCGCGGCCAGCGGCAAGGTGACGCGGAAGAAGATCCCCGCCTCGCACACGCCCAGCACGCGCGCCGCGCTTTCCAGCTGGCTGTCGACGTTCTCGAAGGCGGCGCGGGCGGACTTGAACACCAGCGGAAAGGCCACCACGGAAGCGGCGATCACCGCGCCCTGCCAGGTGAATACCAGTTCGATGCCCCAGCCCGCCAGCGTCTCGCCGATGACGCCGCGGCGCCCCAGCAGCACCAGCAGGTAGTAGCCCAGCACCGTGGGCGGCAACACCAGCGGCAAGGTCAGCAGCGCGTCCAGCAGGTCGCGCCCCGGCCAGCGCCAGCGCGACAGGCCATAAGCCGCGGCCGTGCCCGCCACGGTCGCCAACAGCGTTGCCCAGCCCGCCACTTTCAGGGAAAGCAGCAGCGGCACCCAAACCGGATCACTCATCAATGCCTACGATTCAACAGGTATCAGGGCTTCTGGAAGCCGTAGCGCGACAGTATCGCCTGGCCTGCGGGAGACAGCACATAAGCAACAAAGCTTTCGGCTTCCTTGGCGGCGGTTTCACGCGTGGTGACGGCGATGGGATAGGTCACCGGCGTCTGCGAAGGCACGCGCACCGCGACCTTGACCTTGTCCGCCATGATGGCCGCGTCGGTCGCGAACACGAAGCCCGCGTCGACCTCGCCGCGCGCCACGTAGTCCAGGCTCTGGCGCACGTTCTGGGCCAGCACGCTCTTGGCCTGCACTTCCTTCCAAAGGCCGGCCGCTTCCAGCGCGCCCTGGGTGTAGCGGCCCACCGGCACCGATGCCGGGTTGCCGTAGGCGATGCGCTTGACGTCGTCGCGGGTCAGGTCCTTGAGCGCGGTGATGTTGGCCTTGCTGTCGGCCGGCACGATCAGCACCACCTGGTTGGCGGCGAAGTCCACGCGCGAGGCTGGCTTGACGGCCTTCTCCTCGACCGCCTTGTCCATGGCCTTCTGGTCCGCCGAGGCGAACACGTCGGCTGGGGCGCCCTTGACGATCTGCTGCAGCAGCACGTCGGACGCGCCGAAGTTCAGGATGACCTTGGTGCCGGCATGCTCTTTTTCGTAGCCTTGCGCGACTTCCTTGAAGGCGTTGGTCAGACTGGCGGCGGCCGAAACCACCAGGTCGCCGGCGGTGGCGTTGGCGCTCCATGCGGCGGCCAGCGCCAAGGACAGCGCCACGATCGGACGGTTGCGGAACATGTTCTTCTCCCAGGGGAATTCGCTAAGTCGGTAACGAAATATATATAGGTATATAACGCCCGTCAATTTGGCCGCCCAAGGGAGGGTTGAGCAAAATCAAGGAGTGGCGGCCGCCGGCTTCAGCCGCGCGCCACCGTGGTCGCGTGCACCGCCTCGGGCGCCAGCCGCGCCCGCAGGTGCTCCAGCGCCAGCTCGGGCCGGGCCGCGCCGCACATGAAGATGTCCAGCGCCGCGAACGCGTGTTCGGGCCAGGTATGGATGCTGATGTGGGATTCGCTCAGCAGGACCACGCCGGTCACGCCCGCGCCTGCGCCGAAATGATGGAAGTGCGCGCTCAGCACGCGCGCGCCCGCCGCCTGCGCCGCGGCGATCAGGTCGCGTTCCAGCGCTTGCGCGTCGGTCAGGCGATCCGCCGGCACGCCGCGGAAATCGGCCAGCACGTGGCGGCCGGGTGTGGCATGCGGGGTCACTTGTGGGATCCGCCCGAGGACCAGCCCGAGCCGCCCGAGGAGCTGCTGCCCCAGCTGCTGCTGGAGCCGCCGCCGCTGGACATGCGCGCGCCCGGGGTGTTGAACCCGGTGGCGAAGATCACCACCACGATGGCGTAGACGGTGTATAGAAGCTTGCCCATTCTGTCATTCGTCCTTGCCGGCCAGTTTGTCCGCCAGCGCCGCCGGGATCCAGAGAAACGCCGCGCCGATCAGCAGCGGGATGATGCCCCCGCTGAAAATGGTGTCGATATTCAGGAAGGCCAGCACGATCATGGCCGTCCAGGCGAACTTGCGATAGCCCCCGGGCTTGCCGCTGAGCGGCATGGCCTTCTGCTTGGCAAGTTCAGGATCGCCAAACCATTCCGCCAACTGCGCCGGCGCCACCGGCCCCGAGGCCGACCAGCCCAGCTCGGATTCGCTCAGCTCGCGGGTCAGCTTCAGGTTGCCGGCCTTGTAATCCGTGATCTTGGTGCTGTCGCCCACCTTGACGCGCCAGTTGAACGCGCCCAACGCCAGTTCCACGCGCGAGGTGTAGTCGTACAGCTTCTGATAGAGCTTGGAGCGCCAGCGCACGCTGCTGGCGTTGTTGTGGCTGGGCCAGGTATCGCATACCTGCACCCGCTCCCAGCCCTCTTCGGTTTCCACCAGCCAGATGAATCCCTTCGCGGGATTGAACAGCAGGTACTCGATCCAGTCGGACGGCTCCTCGGGGTCCGGATCGGCGCACTTCATCAGGCCGATGAGCGTGTAGGACGCGCCGTCGATCTTGGCCACCGCGCCCAGCGGCAACGTGGTCTTGATGGCTTTGACCTTGCGGGCCTTTTCGATGACTTCGGCCGTGGGTCCCGAGCAATCAACGGTGGCCGCGCACGAGGGGCAGACCACTTGCGTGGCCATGGCGGCCACGAAGCTTATGGGCCCGCCGCAGTTGGGGCAGTCCAGCGCCTTGATCTGACCGCGGAAACGGCCGGCGGTCTCCTCGACCTGCTCGTTGGTCCGCAGCGACGCCGCCTGCATGGCGGACAGGTCGAACGCCTTGCCGATGTACAGCTCGGGCTCGGGTCCGTCGGAAAAGTCCAGCGTCAGGAACGCGTCCAGGCTGCGGTAATCGGCCACCTTGGCCAACCAGCCGTCGCCCGGCACGAAGGGCAGCTCGCCTTGCGTGCCGCCCGCCTGGCAGGCGCGCACGTCGGCGGCGGTGAAGCGCTGGCCGTCCAGCTTCAGTTCGTCGCCGGGCGCGATATCGTCGAACGCCGGCATGCCCTGCGTGGACTTGACCTTGCGCCGCCGGGTCACGGCGTACTGGCCCGAGGCGTCCGACAGCCAGCCGTCCGAGCCGTCCTCGAACCACAGATACCACTCGTTCCAGAAGCCGTCTTCGTAGCGCAGCTGGATGCGGCCGATCAGGTCGAAGCGCTTGCCTTCATGAGTGCCGGCCGCCCCCAGGCACAAGGGCGAGTAGTCCTCCAGGACCTCGGCGGCCTCGCCGATGCGCTTGACCGACTCGGCATCCTTCAGCAAGGTGCTGCGGCAGGCGCCGCAGACCGCCATGACCGATGCCGCGGACGTGAACTTGACTGGGGCGCCGCACTGCGGACACAGAACCTGCTGCATGGAGCCTTAGCTGGTGAGTTTCTTCAGCACTTCGGCCTTGGCCGAATCGTAGTCCGCGGCCGTGATCAGGCCTTTGTCCAGCAGATCCTTGAGCTGCTGCAACCGCTGCGCCGGATCCGCGCCCGCGGCGGCGGGCGCCTGCTGGGCAGGTTGCTGCGCGGCCTGCTGCGGCTGCCCCTGGGCGCCGGCCAATCCTGCCGCCATGGTCTGGCCCAGCGCCGCGCCGGCCGCCAGGCCCGCGCCGATGCCGGCGATGCCGCCTTCGTTCTGCGCGGCCATCGGTATGGCCGTGGCGGTCTGGTACTGGGTGAACTTGCCCAGGTCGCCGGCCATGCCCATGGAAATCCGCGTGTCCAGCGCCTTCTGCAGTTCTTCCGGCAGCGAGACGTTCTCGACCGTGAAGTTGTCGAGCTTGACGCCGTAGCGGTCGAACACCGGCGCCAGCTGTTCAGCGATGCTTTGCGACATCAGCCCCTGGTTGCCGGCCATGTCCAGGAACGGCACCTTGGAGCCGCCCAGCGCCGTCGTCATCGCCGCGACCACCATGTTGCGCAGCTGCGCTTCCAGGTCGTCGACGGTGTACTCGTCGCGCGTGCCGCTGATCTCGCGGTAGAACTTGGCGGGATCGGAAATCTGATAGGAATAAACGCCGAAGGCGCGCAGCCGCACCATGCCGAATTCGCTGTCGCGCAAGGTCACCGGCTGCGCCGTGCCCCAGCGCCGGCCCAGCTGCAGGCGCGTACTGAAGAAGATCACGTCCGACTTGAAGGGCGACTCGAACAGCTTGTCCCAGTTCTTCAGGTAGGTCAGGATCGGCAGCGTCTGCGTGGTCAGCTTGTACATGCCGGGACCGAACACGTCGGCGACCTTGCCTTCGTTGACGAACACCGCCATCTGCGATTCGCGCACGGTCAGGCTGGCGCCATACTGGATTTCGAAATCCTGCATGGGATGACGCCAGGCGAGCACGCCGTCGCGGTCCTCGTTCCATTGCAGGATGTCGATGAACTGCTTGCGGATGAATGAACCGAGACTCATGAGTCTTTCTCCTGTCAGATCAGGTGCGGCGCGAGCCCGCGTCAGGTCAGGCTGGCGGCGTTGACGATGCCGGCGGCGATGGAAATCGAGCCGATCAGCCCGCCCATGGCGATGTTGTTTTCTTCGATGGCCTCGTTCATGCCGCGCACCGTCTGGGACACGCCCACGTACACGACCAGCTGCACCAGCATGGCCACCAGGCCCCACAGCAGGAACATGGCATAGCTGGCATGGATCGCGATGCTGGAGCACAAGGTGAAGCTGAAGCCCACCAGCGCGCCGCCATACGACAGCGCGGCCGCGATATTGCCTTCGCGGATCAGCTCGAATTCCCTATAGCGCGTGACGGCCGTGTAGACCAAGGTGAAGACACCCAGCATGGCAAGCGCGGACGCCATATAGATAAGATAGGTCACCACCGGATGCATTGCTTCTCCCATTGCCACCCTCCTAATTGCGCGCAGTATATACGGCGCGTTCGATATACTGCGAACGCATTTTTCGTGTCGGACACCTCATGCGCGACCGCGTTCTCATCCTTTCGGTATTGATCGTCGCCTCCTGCGGTTTGGGCTATGAGCTCATCAGCAGCGCGCTGGCCAGCTATTTGCTGGGGGATTCGATACTGCAGTTCTCTTCCGTCATCGGCTGTTATCTGTTCGCCATGGGCATAGGCTCGTGGTTGTCAAAATATGTAAGAGACGAAGACGTTTTGAATCGCTTCATCGATGTGGAGCTGCTGGTCGCGCTGTTGGGCGGCGTCTCCGCCGCGGTGCTGTTCCTGGTCTTCTCATGGATGCCCGCCCCCTTTCGCGCGGCGCTGTATGTGGGCGTGTTCCTCATTGGCCTGATGGTCGGCATGGAAATCCCGCTGGTGATGCGGGTGTTCAACCAGCGCAAGACCGAATTCCGCGAAATCGTCAGCCGCGTGCTGACCTTCGATTACCTGGGCGCGCTGGCTGTGTCGCTGGTGTTTCCCCTGTTGCTCGCGCCCAAGCTCGGGTTGCTGCGCACCAGCTTCCTGTTCGGCATCCTGAACGCCAGCGTGGCGCTGTGGACCACCTGGCTGTTCCGCGCCGAGATCCCCCGCCCCAGCGAAAAGGCCATCCGCGCCAGCGTGGTGATCGGGTTCCTGGGCCTGGGCTTCATCTATTCCGGCAGCATGACGGCCTGGGCCGAGAAAGGCCTGTACGGCGACGACGTGGTGCACGCGGAAACCACGCAGTATCAGCGCCTGGTGGTCACGCGCTGGCACGACGACCTGCGCCTGTACATCAACGGCAACCTGCAGTTTTCGTCGCGCGACGAGCACCGCTACCACGAAGCGCTGGTGCATCCCGGCCTGCAAGCCCTGCCCTGGGCGCGCAACGTGCTGGTGCTGGGCGGCGGCGATGGCCTGGCAGTGCGCGAAATCCTCAAATACAAGAATATCGAACACGTGACGCTGGTGGACCTGGATCCGGCCATGACCGGCCTGTTTTCCCGCTCCGAGCCGCTGGTCAAGCTGAACCAGGGGTCGTTGAAGGATCCGCGGGTCACGGTCATCAACGACGACGCCGGCCGCTGGCTGGAAACCCATGCCGAGGTCTATGACTACATCGTGGTGGATTTTCCGGACCCGTCCAACTTCGGCCTGGGCCGGCTGTACTCGGTGCCGGTCTATCACCTGATGGCGCGCCACCTGGCCGAGAACGGCTACATGGTGGTGCAGTCCACCTCGCCCTACTTCGCGCCGCGCTCGTTCTGGAGCGTGGACGCCACCTTGAAGGAAGCCGGCCTGAACACCTGGCCGTACCACACCTACGTGCCGTCCTTCGGCGACTGGGGCTTCATTCTGGCCAGCAAGCGCCGCGACTACGAGCCGCCCGCCGCGATCACCGTGCCCACGCGCTACCTGGACCCGGTCACGACGCGCGAACTGTTCCACTTCCCTGCCGACATGCCCGCGCTGGCGATGCCTCCGAACCGTCTGAACGAGCAATCGCTGGTGCGCTACTTCGACGAGGACTGGCGCAAGGTCATCCGCTGATGCGGCGGCGCAGCTTCCTGTTGGGCGCGGCCACGGCCGCGGTCGCCGGCACCGCCGGGTACTACCGTTCGCGCATCGTCGAGACCACGCCGGAAATCCATTACCCGGGCATGCAGGCTGGCCACGCCTTGCGCGACGGGGCGGCCTGGCCGCAGCCCTCGGCCAGCCACAAGCGCGACGTCGTGATACTGGGTTCGGGCGTGGCGGGCCTGTCCTGCGCCTGGAAGCTGGCGCGCGAAGGGCACACGGATTTCCTGGTGCTGCAGGGTCCCGAACTCGACGGCAATGCGGCCGCCGGCCAGCGCGAGGGCCTGGACTACCCCTTGGGCGCGCACTACCTGCCCCTGCCCTCGATGGCCTCCACGCACATACGCGAAATGCTGGCCGACTTCGGCATCATCGAGCGCGGCGCAAATACCCCCCGTCCCTACTACGACGAGACCGCGCTGGTGCACTCGCCCCAGGAGCGTCTGCTGCGCGGCGGCCATTGGGAAGAAAACTTGCTGCCCATGAACGGGCTGCCGGAAGCGGACCTGGCGCAGCACCGCAAATTTCTCGCGCTGATCAATCGCCTGCACACGCAGACCGGCAGCGACGGCCGCAAGGTCTTCAGCATCCCGCTCACGCTGTCGTCGCGGGATCCGGCCTGGCGCGCGCTGGACGCGATCACGTTCAAGCAATGGCTGGACCGCGAAGGCTACACCTCGCCCGCGCTGCACTGGTACCTGAACTACTGCTGTCGCGACGACTACGGCGCGCAATACGACGCGGTCTCGGCCTGGGCCGGCCTGCACTACTTCGCCAGCCGCGACGGCCATGCCGAAAATGCGGGCGAAGGCGCCGTGCTGACCTGGCCTGGCGGCCTGTCGACGCTGATGCAGCGCATGCGCGACGCCATCACCAAGAAGCTCGGCCATGCCGATTGGCTGGCCGCCGGCACGGCGGTCCGGGTACAGGAGACGCCCGCCGGCGCGCTGGTCACCTGCCTGGCCTCGTCCTCCGACGCCTACACGGTGCAGGCGCGCCGAGCCGTGTGCGCGATGCCGTTGTTCGTGGCCCAGCGCATCCTGCCCGACATCCGCGCCTATGGCTACGATCCGGCGGTGCATGCGCCGCCGCACGCGCCCTGGATGGTGTCGAACTTCGTCATGGAAGGCTACCCGGCCGAAGCCCCGGGCGAACCGCTGTCCTGGGACAACGTGGTCTATCAAGGCAAGGCGCTGGGCTATGTCGTCTCCACGCACCAGTTGCTGCGCGTGGCCCGCACGCCGCGCTGCGTCTTCACGGCGTATCACGCGCTCGGCGGACAGACGCCCCAGGCCGCGCGCGAATGGCTGACCCGCGCCAACCCGGAAGAACTGCGGGCCGAGGCCGCATCCGACCTGGTCGCGGCCTACGGCAAGGAATTCTGGCGCCATGCGCGCCAGCTGGAAATCACGGTGCGCGGCCATGCCATGGCCTCGCCGCTGTGCGGCTACCTGTCCAATCCGGGACTGGCCGCGCTGCGCGACGTGGACGGTCCGATACTGTTCGCGCACTCGGACCTATCGGGCTATTCCGTGTTCGAGGAAGCCTCGTGGTGGGGCGTGGCCGCCGCGGGGCGCATCATGGGCCAAACACCGCCGCAGGCCTGACGTTCGCGCGCCGCGTTTTCTCCGGCCGCCTGCAATACAATTCCGCGAGCTTGCCGGGCATCACGGCACCTCCTGACCGGACTCAGATAAAAAGACATGGGAAAACACGTCGTTGTCCTAGGCGCGGGTATCGTGGGCGTCTGCTGCGCCCTGGAACTGCAGCGCCGCGGCCTGTCCGTCACGCTGGTGGACCGGCAGGAGCCAGGCCTGGAAACCTCGCTGGGCAACGCCGGCGTGATTGCGCGCAGTTCGCTGATGCCATTCAACCACCCCGGCTTGTGGGCGCAGTTGCCGCGGCTGCTGAAAAACGACACCGTGCAGTTCCGCTACAAGCTGAGCTATCTGGCGCAGAACCTGGGCTGGGCCGCCCGCTTCCTGCTCAACGCCCGGCCGGCGGTGTTCAGGCAGACCGTGGAGGCGCTGGACGGCCTGATCCGGCTTTCGGCGCCCGAGCATCTGCGGCTGCTGAACGAGTCGGGCGCGGCGCACCGGCTGCGCGATACCGGCTGGATTTTCCTGTACCGCTCGGAACAGGGCTGGAACAGCGGCGAACTGTCGCGCAAGACCTTTGCCCAGTACCAGGTGCCGACCCAGGTCCTGCAACCCGCGGAACTCGCGGAGATCGAACCCGCGCTTGCGCCCATCTTCCGCCGCGCCCTGTGGATCCAGGGCTCGTATTCCGTCAATGATCCGCACGAAGTGGTCGCGGCCTATGCCGGCCTGTTCCGCCGCTCGGGCGGCGCGTTCCAGCGCCTGGCCGCCAGCGCCATCCGCCGCGAAGGCCAGGGCTGGGTCGTGCAAGGCGCGCAGGGGTCGGAATCGATAGCGGCGGATCGATTGGTGGTCGCGCTGGGTCCCTGGTCGAAGGGACTCTTGAAGACGGCGGACATAGATCTGCCCATGGCGTTCGAGCGCGGCTACCACATGCATTACAGCGGCGCAGACGGCGCCGGCCTGACGCGCCCGGTCTACGACACCGGCGGGGGCTACGTGCTGTCGCCCATGGCGCGCGGCCTGCGCCTGACCACGGGCGTGGAACTGGACGCCTGCGAGGCACCCGCCCGGCCGCTGCAGCTGGACCTGGCGGAAGCGCGGGCCCGCGAGGCGTTTCCGCTGGACCGGCGGCTGGATGCCGAGGCGTGGCTGGGGCGGCGCCCGACGCTGCCCGACAGCCGGCCGATGATAGGCGAAGCGCCGCGCCATCCCGGCCTGTGGTTGGCGCTGGGCCACCAGCACATCGGCTTCAGCACCGCGCCCGGCACGGCGAAGATACTGGGCGAATTGATGTGCGGCGACGGCGCGGTCTCGCGCCATGAGGCATTCCGGCCCGGCCGGTTCATCTAGAACGGCGGGAAGCCGCCGGCTGCGGTTCACGCGGCCGGCGCCTGGCGCTTATCCCAGCAACAGGGCGTCGTCCGAGATCTTCTCTCCGCGCACGCGCTCGAACATGGCCAGCAGATCCGGCACGTCCATGCCGCGGCGCTCGTCGCCCGACACGTCCAGCACCACTTGCCCCTGATGCAGCATGACGGTGCGGTCGCCCACGTCCAGCGCCTGGCGCATGCTGTGGGTCACCATCATCGTGGTGAGCTGGCTTTCGGCGACGATGCGGGCGGTCAGCTGCAGCACGAAGTCCGCGGTGCGCGGGTCCAGCGCCGCGGTGTGCTCGTCCAGCAGCAGGATGCGCGAAGGCTGCAAGGCCGCCATCAGCAGGCTGACCGCCTGGCGCTGGCCGCCCGACAGCAGGCCGATGCGGTCGCTCAGGCGGTTTTCCAGCCCCAGGCCCAGCGTGGCCAGGCGCTCGCGGAAGCCTTCCTTCATGGAGGCCTTGACCGCACGGCTGTAGCCGCGGCGCGCGCCGCGCATCTGCGCCAGCGCCATGTTCTCTTCGATGGTCAGGTCTTCGCAGGTGCCGGCCATGGGGTCCTGGAACACGCGGGCCACGCGGCCCGCGCGCGCCCACACAGGCTGGCGCGTGACGTCGACGCCGTTGATGTCGATGCGGCCGGAGTCGACCGGCAGGTCGCCCGAGACTGCATTCAGAAAGGTGGACTTGCCGGCGCCGTTGGAGCCGATGACGGTCACGAACTGGCCCGACGGGATCTCCAGCGACAGGCCGCGCAAGGCGCGCGTCTCGATGGGCGTACCGGCGTTGAATGTGATCTTGAGGTCTTTTGCGGACAACATATTCAGCTCCCCTTCTTGCCGAGGAGGCGGCGCTTGAGCATGGGAATGACCAGGGCGAACGTGACCAGCACCGCGGTGACGAGGTTCAGGTCTTGCGCCTTCAGGCCGATGAAATCGCTGTTCAGCGCCAGCGCGATGAAGAAGCGGTAGACGATGGCGCCGATGATGACGGCCAGCGTGGCCAGCACCAGCTTGCGCGACGGCAGGATGCTTTCGCCCACGATTACGGCGGCCAGGCCGATCACGATGGTGCCGATGCCCATCGAAATGTCCGAACCGCCCTGGGTCTGGGCGAACAGCGCGCCCGCCAGCGCGACCAGCGCGTTGGACAGCGCCATGCCGCCCAGGATCATGCGGCCGGTGTTGACGCCCTGGGCGCGGGCCATGCGGCCGTTGGAGCCGGTGGCGCGCACCGCCAGGCCGGTCTGCGTGGCGAAGAACCAGTCCAGCGCCAGCTTGGCCAGGATCACGATGACGATCAGGATCAACGGACGGGCGACGTAGTCCGACAGCCATTCAGGCTGCAGGATGGTGAAGACGGTGGGTTCGGTGATCAGCGGAACGTTGGGCTTGCCCATGATGCGCAGGTTGACCGAGTACAGCGCGATCATCATCAGGATGCTGGCCAGCAGATCCATGATCTTGAGCTTGACGTTGAGCCAGCCGGTGACCAGCCCGGCCGCGGCGCCAGCGATCGTCGCGATGACGGTGGCCAGGAACGGGTCGGTGCCCGAGGCGATCAGCGTCGCACAGACCGCGCCGCCCAACGGGAAGCTGCCGTCAACGGTCAGGTCCGGGAAGCGCAACAGGCGGAACGAGATATACACGCCCAGAGCCACCAGGCTGAAGATCAGGCCGATCTCCAACGCACCTAACAACGAGAACAATGACATGGGTCAAATCCAATCAGTGAGAAGCGGGCATATTAAGAACTTGCACGAAGGCAAGAAACGAGCATATTAAAGAGTTGCCGCGTCGGATATCTTGCGTTTCGGGGTCAGTTTTACCCCAGCTTTCGCAAGAAACGTTTCCCCGCAGGGGATTTTCTCCGGTTTCCTGCCAAAGCCCTCCCGTGCCGGACGGCCGGGCCGCCAGCATGAGTCTGCAGGACCATTCAGGGAGCAAAAACGCCGGGCGGGCACAACGCCGTAAGGCGGGCCGCCGGCCATTCAAGACCAGCACATTGCGCCGGGCCGCGAGCATCTTGTGAATGCTGCCGCCCTGAAGACCATGGGGTAAGGCAAGACACCAAAACATAAAACAAGCCCCGCTCATGCCGGATAGGCATGGCGGGGCGGGTACGGCTGACTATTACTTCACGACCACCGCGGCCGACTTGATGATCGCATCGGACAGGGTCACGCCCTGCTTGGCGGCGGCGCCCGGGTTCACGTAGAGCTCGAGCTTGGAGATGGTTTCCGAGGGAATGGCGCCAGGCTTCTCGCCCTTCAGGATGCGCACCACCACCTTGCCCGTCTGCACGCCCAGGTCGCGGTAGTTGATGCCCAGGGCGGCGATGCCGCCGCGCTTGACGCTGTCGGTGTCGGACGCGATCAGCGGGATCTTGGCGTCGTTGCCGACCTTGACCAGCGACTCGTAGGCCGACACGACGTTGTTGTCGGTATTGGTGTAGATGACGTCGACCTTGCCGATCAGGCTGCGGGCCGCGGATGCCACGTCCACCGAGCGCGGCGCGGCCGCTTCAACCAGGCTCATGCCCGACTTCGGCAGGATTTCCTGCAGCTTCTTCACGACCACGACCGAGTTGGCCTCGCCCGGGTTGTAGACGATGCCCACGCGCTTGGCGTTGGGGACGATTTTCTTGATCAGTTCGACCTGCTTGTCCAGGGCCAGCAGATCCGACACGCCGGTCACGTTGGTGCCCGAGGCGTCCATGCTGGAGACCAGCTGGGCGGCGACGGGATCGGTCACGGCGGAATACACCACCGGCACGTCCTTGGTGGCGGCGACGACGGCCTGGGCCGACGGCGTGGCGATCGCGACGATGGCGTCAGGCTTGTCGCCGACGAACTTGCGCGCGATCTGGGCGGCGGTGCCGTTGTTGCCTTGGGCGCTCTGGTATTGCCACTTCAGGTTCTTGCCCGGTTCATAGCCGGCTTGCTTGAGGGCGTCCTGCACCCCGTCGCGCACGGCGTCCAGCGCCGGATGCTCGACGATGGCGGTGACCGCCACGGATTTCTGCTGCGCGGACACAGGCGCGGCGATAGCCATCGCCAGCGCCATGGCGCCAACCGTCAGAAAATGTTTTTTTCCGATCAGCATAGATAAGCTCCTTGAACCCTTGTTTTTGCTCATTATTACGGCGCCGCTGGCGGCTCCCCGCCGGCCGGACTAGCCATAAAGCCGTATAGTCTAACTTGCCGCCCACCCAAAGCGTTTCGGGGGAATCCCTGAAATGGTGCATGCCGCAATCGCATGCCCCGTAACTGGGCGCAGCGGCGTCAATATACTGAAAAGCCCGGAATCGCATCGGCCGGAACAGCAAAAACCGGACGTCTTCCGCGCCGCCAACCGCAGCATCCAGAGGCCTCACCATGATCAAACGCGCATTGGGCCGTTCCGGCCTGCAGATTCCTCCCCTCACCTTCGGCGGCAACGTCTTCGGCTGGACCGTGGACGAAGCCGGCACGTACTCGCTGCTGGACGCGCTGGTGGACGCCGGCCTGAACTTCATCGACACGGCGGATGTGTATTCGCGCTGGGTTCCGGGCAATCAGGGCGGCGAATCCGAGACCCTGATCGGCAAATGGCTAAAGCGCTCGGGCAAGCGCGACCGCGTGCTGATCGCCACCAAGGTCGGCATGGAAATGGGGCCCGACGCCAAGGGCCTGGCGCCGGCCTACATCCGCCGCTCGCTGGAAGCCTCGCTGGCACGGCTGCAGACAGACCACATCGACCTCTACCAGTCGCACCAGGACGATCCCGACACGCCGCTGACCGACACCCTGGCCGAATACGCCAAGCACATCGAGTCCGGCAAGGTGCGCGCCATCGGCGCCTCCAACTACACCGCGGTGCGGCTGTCCGAAGCGCTGATCGCGAGCGAACGGCACAGCCTGCCGCGCTACGAGAGCATCCAACCGGAATACAACCTGTACCGCCGCGAACCCTTCGAGTCCGGGCTGCAGAGCCTGGTGAAGACGCAGCAGATGGGCACCATCAACTATTACGCCCTGGCCAGCGGATTCCTCAGCGGCAAGTACCGCAGTCCCGCGGACGCGGGCAAGAGCCCGCGCGGACGCAAGATCGTCGACACTTATCTCAACGACCGCGGCTACCGCATCCTGAAAGCGCTGGACGAAGTGTCCGAGGACGCCGGCTGCACGCCCGCCCAGGCCGCGCTGGCCTGGCAGATCGCGCAGCCCGGCATCACCTCGCCCATCGTCAGCGCGACCTCGCTCGAACAACTGGACGAACTGGTCAAGGCGGCCAGCCTGACGCTGACGCATGATCAGCTGGCCAAGCTGAGCCAGGCGAGTGAATGGCGGTGAGGGAAGGCGCGCGCCACGTGGCGCACGCCTGACTCGCGGCCATCAATCCAGCTTCACCCCCGAGTCCTTCACCACCTTGGCCCAACGCCCAACCTCGCTATCGACGAACTTGCCGAACTCGGCGCCGGTCAGGGTAGGCACCGCCGAACCGTTGCCCGCCCAGGTTTCCTTGATCTTCGGCGCATTCAGGGCCTTGGTGATCTCGGCGCTCATCTTGTCCACCGCTTCCTTGGGCGTGCCCGCGGGCGCCCAGATTGCGTACCAGGTCGACACCACGTAGTTCGGCACGCCAGCCTCGGCAGCGGTGGGCACGTCGGGCAGCGATTGCGAGCGTTCGGTGGCGGCCACGGCCAAAGGCTTGATCGTGCCGGAACGGATATGGCCGGCGGACGAACCGAGGCCGTCGAACGCCAGGTCCACCTGTCCGCCGATCAGGGCCGACAGCATGGGTCCCGCGCCCTGATAGGGCACGTCCACCAGCTTGATGCCCGTCTGCATGGCGAACAGCTCGCCGGCCAGGTGGTGCGTGCTGCCCTTGCCCGCGGTGCCGAAGTTGATTTCCCCCGGGCGCTTCTTGGCGTAGTCGATCAGTTCCTGGACCGTCTTCACCGGCAGCTTGGCCGGATTGATGACGATGACCTGCGGCGGCTGCGCAACCAGCGCGACCGGCACGAAGTCCTTCTGGATGTCGTAATTCAGGTTCTTGTACAGCGAGGGGGCCAGCGCATGGTGCGCGCCGCCCATGAAGAAGGTGTAGCCGTCGGGCCTGGCCTTGGCCGCGACGCCCGCGCCCACGGTTCCGCCCGCCCCGCCCTTGTTGTCGATGACCACGGGCTGGCCCAGCTGCGTGGTCAGTTGCTGGGCCAGCGGACGGGCAAAGGTGTCCGTGCCGCCGCCGGCGGGGAACGGGACGATCAGCGTGATCGGGCGTTCGGGCCATTGCGCGGCGGCGACGCCGCCGAAACCCAGGGCGGCCACGGCGAATACGGCCGCGGCGGTGGTGCGATATTTCATATTGTCTCCTCTTGCTGCAGCATGGGGACGGCGCGGTTATGTGCGTCTCGTCTCTTGAAGTTCTTGTAGGGAATGGGCTGCTGGGACCTGCATGTTTTTGGGGGGATAGTCTCCTGAATAGGGGGCCGGCGCGGCGCGCCCGGCCGGAAAGGCCGCTTCCCGACGGGAAGCGGTCCTGGCGAATGTCAGAGCGCCTTGTAGGTTTCGCGCAGCACGTTCTTCTGCACCTTGCCCATCGTGTTGCGCGGCAGTTCGCCGATGATGTGCACGCGCTTGGGCACCTTGAAATTGGCGATGCGCGATTTCAGTTCCGCCTGCATCGCATCCGCGTCCAGCGCCGCGCCGTCCTTGGGCACCACCACCGCCACCACGGCCTCGCCGAAGTCGGCATGCGGCACGCCGATGACAGCCGATTCGGCCACGCCGGGCATGTCGTCGATCAGCGTTTCGATTTCCTTGGGGTACACGTTGAAGCCGCCGGAAATGATCAGGTCCTTGCTGCGGCCCACGATGGACAGGTAGTCGGCGGGTACGTCGCGCCCGGCGGACTCGCCGCCCCAGCGGCCCACGTCGCCGGTCTTGAACCAGCCGTCGGCGGTGAATTCCTCGGCGGTCTTTTCCGGCATGCGCCAGTAGCCCGAGAACACGTTCGGCCCGCGCACCTGCACGTTGCCGATCTCGCCGGGCGCGAGCGCGATGCCGGCATCGTCGACCACGCGTACCTGCACTTGCGGCAGGGCGCGGCCCACGGTGCCCGCGAGGCGTTCGCCCAGCTTGGCGTCATAGGGGTTGGAGGTAAGCATGACCGTCTCGCTCATGCCGTAGCGTTCCAGGATGGCGTGGCCGCTGCGCTTCTGGAAGTCCGAGAAGGTTTCGGCCAGCAAAGGCGCCGAGCCCGAGATGAAGAGACGCATGTTGGCGCAGACGCTGCGGTCAAAGCGCGGGTCGGCCAGCAGACGCACGTAGTACGTCGGCACGCCCATCATTACGGTGCTCTGCGGCAGGTAGCGCAGGGCCTGGTCGACATCGAGCTTGGGCAGCCAGATCATCCTGGCCCCAGCCAGCAAGGCGCCGTGCGAGGCCACGAACAGGCCATGCACGTGGAAGATCGGCAGCATGTGCAACAGCACGTCGTCCGAGCGCCAGCCCCAGTAGTCGTGCAGCACGCGGGCGTTGGCGGCGAGGTTGCCATGCGACAGCATCGCGCCCTTGCTGCGCCCGGTGGTGCCGGAGGTGTACAGGATGGCGGCCAGGTCGTCGGGCTTGCGCGCCACGGTCTTGAAGGTCTGAGACAGGCCGCCGGCGGCATCCAGCAGCGTGCCGCTACGGTCCTCGTCCAGCGTGTACACATGCGCGGTGCCAGCCTTGTCTGCCGCGCGCTGCACCCAGTCCAGGTTCTTGCTGGCGCAAACCACCACGGCCGGCTCCGCGTTGCCCAGGAAGTACTCGATTTCCGATTCGCGGTAGGCGGTATTCAGCGGCAGGTAGACCAGGCCGGCGCGCAAGGTGGCCAGGTACAGCAGCAGTGCTTCGGGCGACTTTTCGATCTGCACCGCCACGCGCGAACCCGCCGGCAGCCGCAACGAGGTCAGCAGGTTGGCCAGGCACGCGGTGGCGCGATCGATGTCGTCCCAGGTGTATTGCAGGTCGGGCGTTTCCAGCGCGACTTTGCTGCGGTCTTTGGGAAAGCCGCCTTGCAGGACAGCATATAGATTAGCGTTGCTCACCTTGTCTAGTCTCCGGAAAAGGAAGGGTCCACGCCGGCCAGGAAAGCGCGCACGCCCTCCTTGTGGTCCCGGCTGTCGGCGTACGAGAAATAATCCTGGTATTCGTCTTCGGTCAAGGCGCCGCCCGCGGCGAGCCTGCGCGACAGGCGCTTGTTGATGCGGGCCGCCAGCGGCGCGCCCGCCGCGATGCGCTCGGCGCTGCGTTTGGCCGCGTCGGCCACCTGATCGTCGGCAACAATGCGCGTCAACAAGCCCAGTTCGCGAGCCTCGGCGGCGCCGAACACGCGGCCTTCGAGCAGTATCGCCAGGGTGGCGGCGCGTCCGACCAAGGCCAGCAGGCCGCTCATTTCGTCAGGCGCCATGGGAAATCCCAGGCGGTTGATCGGCACGCCGAAACGCGCGGATTCTCCAGCGATCCGCAGATCGCACTGGCTGGCTATTTCCAGGCCGCCGCCCACGCACACGCCTTCGATCTGCGCCACCACGGGCTGCGGGCACAAGGCCACCGCCTGCAAGGCAGGCGCCAGTACCTCGCGGTGGTAGCGCTGCACGCCGGCCATGTCGCCGCGCTGCGCGGGGAATTCGCGGATGTCGGCGCCGGCGGCGAAATTGCCGCCCTCGCCGCGCACGATCACGCAGCGCACCGCGTCGTCCTGCGCGATGCGGCCGAACACGTCCCGCAGTTCATGCCACATGCCCACCGTGATCGCATTCAGGCGCCCCGGGTGCGATAGCGTCACCCGGGCCAGATCGCCCTCGCGTTCCAGCAGCACGCGGCCGGCCACGTTGTCCGTCATGTCTCCTGCCCTCTTTCTTATGTTGTTGCGCCGCGCGCGGCGTTTATCCCACGCGTCCCACGCCGCGGCTGACCTGGGGCTTGCCCTCGCCCAGCAGGGCCAGGTTGTCGTCCAGCTCGTCGAGGTCGTAAAGGTAGTTCACCATCAGGCCGCAGGACTGCTTGAGCCCCTTGGGCGAGGTATCGGCGGCCCAGTTGAGCCGCTCGATGCGCGCGCCGTTGCCCAGATGGAAGCGCGCCACCGCGTCCACCGGCATGCCGTTCTTCATGGACTGCAGGTAATTGGCCGTCAGGCGGAAACCCGCGCGCTTGACCACGTCCGCGGCCTTGCCCTGGGCCGCCTTGGCCAGGCGCGCAACCCAGCGCCGGCCGTCGGGCACGCCCTCGCGCTTGCGCGACTTGGCGCGCACCTTGTCCTCGCGCACGATGGCCTCTACCGCCTCGGCGTCCAGCTTGCCCAGCCAGTCGGCGAAGCCCGGGATGGGCGACAGCGTGGCGAAGGACTTCAGCTTGGGCAGCTCATGCAGCAGCTGCTCCACCACGCGCTTGAGCAGGAAGTTGCCGAAGCTGATGCCCTTCAGGCCGGGCTGCGTGTTGGAGATGGAATAGAAGATGGCCCAGCGCGCCTTGTCCAGATCCTGCGGCGGCAAGGTGCTGTCCAGCAGCACCTGCACGTTGTCGGCCATCTGGCTGGCGAAGGCCACTTCCACGAAGATGAGCGGCACGCCCGGCATCTGCGGATGGAAATAGGCGTAGCAGCGGCGGTCCGGCGAAACGCGGCGGCGCAAGTCGTCCCAGGAGGTGATCTCGTGCACGGCTTCGTAGAGAATCAGCTTCTCCAGCAGCGACGCCGGCGAATCCCAGGTCAGCGGCCGCAGCTCCAAGAGGCCCACGTCGAACCAGGCGGAAAGCAGGCCTTCCAGGTCCTTGTCCAGCATCTGGATGCCCGCCACCTGCTTGCGCCAGCGCAGCATGTCCGCGCGCAGCTCGACCAGGAAGCGCAGGCCCTGGGGCTGCGCATTGAAACGCTTGAAGAGGCGCACGCCCTCGCCGCCTTCGCCAGCGTAGCTGCCGCGCGCCTGCGCCAGCGCGGTCAACATCAGCCGGCGGTCCTTGCCGTCCGCGGCGCTGTACTGCTCGCACCACCGGCGGGCCAGCTTGTTGGCGGCCACGTCGGTCAGGCGCGCCTCGAACAGCCGCCGTATTTCGGATTCGCTGGGCAGTCGGCCGCGTTCCCACAGCTTGCCCAGGCGGGACATCAGACCCGCGCTTTCAGCAACGGCCGCCGCATCGACGGTATCGGCCTCGGGCTCAGGCGTGCGTGCGCCGCGCGCGGGCGCGAGATTGGCGGGTGCGGACATGGGCGGGCTCCTCGATGACGATGGGATCGGACGGCGCCGCATCGGCGGCATCCGCATGGCTCAATGCGCGCAGCGCTTCCAGCTGCCGCATCAGGTGGTTGTGCGCGAGCGCCTGCGCGGCCTCGCTGTCGTGCGCCTTGAGCGCGTCGAATATGGCCAGGTGCTCGGCGCAGGACTGCTGGATGCGGCCGGGGTGCGACAGGCTGCGGTGGCGCGACAGGCTCAGCACCTTGCGCAGATTGCCCACCATGTCCGACAGCCATTGGTTGCCGGCCAGAGCCTGCACTGCTTCGTGGATCAGGTAGTTGGTCTTGTAATAGGCGTCGATGCGGCCGGCCTGGGCATGGCCCGCCAGCGCCGCGTGCAGGGGTTCCAGCTCGGCGAGTTGGGCATCGCTGGCCTTGCGCGCGGCCTCGAAGGCGCAGCGCCCTTCCAGCATGGCCATCAGCGGAAAGATGTCTTCCAGGTCTTGCGCCGAGAGCTCATTGACGAAACAGCCGCGGCGCGGCTCCAACCGCACCAGCCCTTCGGTGGCCAGCACCTTGAGCGCCTCGCGCAAGGGAGTGCGGGAGATGCCCAGCTCGCCCGCCAGGCGCAATTCGTCGATCCATTCGCCGTTGCGCAGGGAACGCGCGTGGATCATGCCGCGCAGGCGGTCCGCGACTTCCAGGTAGAGGGCTTGCCGGACGATGGGTAGGGTCATGGTTCAGCGGTCAGGACTGCACCGTAATTCATAATTATGAATAAGGCCATGATAGAGCCGGATGCGGGAAAAAGGAAACCCCTTGCGCGTCGGTGGCTACCCTAAGAGAAAAAAGGCCCCCGCCGTGCGGAGGCCCCTCGATCTGTCCCCGGAAAAATTGAGAGGGACGTCAGAAGTGCAGCACCCCGTCGACCGCGTGGCGGGTCAGCGAACGGGCCCAGCGGCGCGCCGGCAAGCCGTATTTGGCCTCCACCACCTCGGCCCGCGCCAGCAACTCGGCGGGAGTGACTTCCAGGCGCGGGCCGGAGAACGCCAGCACGATCTGGTTGCCCGCCTCGACCTCGGGCAGCAGCACGATGCGGTCGTCGAAGGCCTTGGACAGGTTGTCGATGTTCTTGCCGAAGCTCTCGTGGCGGCCGAACAGGTTCACGGCCAGCACGCCGACCTCGCCCAGCACGCGGCGGCAGTCGCGGTAAAACTTGACGCTGTCGCGCACCGGTCCCTCGGCCATGGCGTCGTACAAGTCCACCATCAACACCGGGCAGCGCCCCGCGTTGAGCGGATCGGCCACCCAGGCGCCGGCGTCGGCGTGTTCGACTTCGAGACGATTCGCGCCGGGCAGGCGGAAGAACATATGGCAGGCCGCCGTCACGCGCGGATTCCATTCCACCGCCAGCAAGGGGCTGCGCGTGTGCTTCACGCAATAACGCGCCAGCGAGCCGGCGCCCAGCCCGAGCATGCCGATGGCTTCGTCCTTGGGCGGCTCCAGGAACAGCAGCCAGGCCATCATCTGGGCGGTGTATTCAAGCACCAGCTCCGACGGGTTCTTGATGCGCATGGCGCCCTGGACCCAGACGGTGTTGAAGTGCAGATAGCGGACGCCGTCCACCTCGGACAGGGTCGGCTGGTCCAGCTCGGAAGGAAAGTTCGATTTGTGCATGGCGGCGATTGTAGGTCGGACGCCGCCTATGCGTCAGGCGGCCAGCCGGCCGTCCCCGCTCTCCCAGATGCGTTCCAGCAGTTCCGCCCGGGACGTTTCGGCTTGCAGGCTGGCCGCCAGACGCAGCACCCGCTTCAGGTAGAGGTGCGCGTCGCACTCCCAGGTGACGCCCAACGCGCCATGGACCTGGATGGCGTTCTGCGCCGCGCGCCTGCCCGCCTCCACCGCAAGCAATGGCGCGAACAGGCTGTCGCGTTCCGCCGAGGCGGCGCCCGCGTCATGCGCCGCAACCGCCGCCACTCCCGCCAGCCTGGCGTCGTCCAAGGCCATCCAGTCTTCCGCCAGCCGATGCTTGATCGCCTGGTTGGCACCGATGGCACGGTCGAATTGGCGGCGTTCGCGCGCATGGGCCGCCGCCATGTCCAGCGCGGCCGAGGCCGCGCCCAGCAGTTCGGCCGAACGCAACAGGCGCAGGCGGGTGCGCAGCCGCTCCCAGGTTCCCGCCTCGACCTCCAGATCGACGCTGTCCAGCACTTGCGGGCGGGCCACGCGCGCCACCGGCATGGTGGGATCCAACCGCGCCTCGCCGGACGCGGGCGCCAGCGCCTCCAGGCGCAGGGCGGTGGCGTTCAAGCGCCGCACGGCCAGGGCGCGCACGCCCTCACCCGCGCCTTCGATGAAGACCGATCCATCGGGGCGGACGGCGGCGTCGGCAAAGTAGGTGTCGCCCGTCATTACGGGGAAGGCCCATTGCGCGGCCGGCCCCGCCGCGCACAGGGTCGGCAGTACCGCCATGTTGGCCGCCAGCGGCAGGCTCAACAGGTGCCGCCCGGCGGCTTCGGCCACGATCCAGGCTTCGCGCATGCCCAGCCCCAGCCCGTCCTGCCCGGCCGGCGCCAACAGCGCCGGCCAGCCCTGGGCGGCGATTTCGCGCCATTGCGCCAGACGCGCTTCATAGGGTTTGCCGGCCGCGGCGCGGGCCGCGGCCGGCGGATGGCGGTCGGCCAGAAAACGCCGGGCCGCGTCATCCAGCATGCGCTGGTCTTCGGTCGGATGCAGATCCATGAGGTTCAAGCCTTGGGCAGGCCGAGCATCTGCTCGGCAATGATATTGCGCTGGATTTCGGAGGTGCCGGCCAATATGGTTTCGGCGCGCGACCACAGGTAGGCGTGCGTCAGTTCGGCGGCATGCGCGTCGCTCGCGTCGTCCGCCAGGCAGGCATCCTCGCCCAGCAGTTGCAGCGACAGTTCCAGCAGCCGCTGATGCGCCTCGCTCCAATGGATCTTGGTGGACGACCCCTCCGGCCCCGGCGGATCGCCGCGCATCGCGCCCGCCAGCGCGCGCTGCGACTTCAGCGCCAGCACGTGGCTGTCGGCCGCAAGCCGCGCCCACTGATGGCGCACCGCGGCCGAAGACGCCGGCACATGGCCGTAGGCATCGGCGCGCAACGCCAGTTCGCGCACCTGGCGCAGTTCCTGCGCGAAGCGCACCAGCCGCGGGATGAAGTAGGTGCCGCGCTCGAAGCTGGCCGCGGCCATGGCGATCTTCCAGCCCTGGTTCGGCGCGCCCAAGAGGCAGTCTTCAGGCACGAACACATCCTCGAAGAACACCTCGCAGAATTCGGCCTCGCCCGTGATCTGCCGGATGGGCTCGACCCGCACGCCCGCGCTGCGCATGTCGACCAGCAGGAAGCTCAGTCCCTTGTGCTTGGGCGCCTGCGCATCGGTGCGCGCCAGCACGAAGCACCACTGCGCACGGTCGGCGAACGAGGTCCAGATCTTGTGGCCGTTCAAGCGATAGCCGCCCGGCGCAGCCTCCGCCCGCGTACGCACCGCCGCCAGGTCGGAACCTGCGCCCGGTTCCGAATAACCCTGGCACCAGACCTCGCGGTTCGACAGGATGCCGGGCAGAAAGCGGCGCTTCTGCGCCTCGGTGCCGAAATGCAGCAGGGTCGGCGCCAGGATGCCGTGCCCGATCAGGTTCACGCCCAGCGGCGCGCCGCAGCGCGCGTGCTCTTCGTGGAACACCGCCTGCCGCGACAGCGGCAGGGCGCGCCCCCCGTGCTCCTTGGGCCAGCCCAAACCGGACCAGCCGTTGGCGCACAGGGTGTCTTCCCATGCCCGCCGGAAATCGAGGCTGCGCGGCTCGGCCCCGCCCGGCCAGTCCTTGACGAAACCGGCGTAGGCCGCTGCCAGCCAGCCGCGCAGGTCCAGGCGGAACGCCTCGTCTTCCCGCGCGGCGTTTTCCAACTGCGTCATGCCATTACTCCAGGCGGATGTTCGAATCGCGCGCGACCTTGGCCCAGGTGGTCACGTCCTGGCGGATGAAAGCGGCGAAGGTCTTGGGGTCGCTGCCGATGATGTCCAGCCCCAGGCCCGTGAACTGCGCCTTGACGTCGGGCTGTTGCAGGATCTGCGCCAGGTTGCTGTAGATCTTGTCCACCACCGGCTGCGGCGTGCGCGCCGGCGCCACCAGGCCCAGCCAGGGCATGGCCGAATAGCCCGGCAGGCCCGAAGCCGCGACGGTCGGCAGGTCCGGCACCGAGGCCGAGGGCTGGGCGGTGGTCACGGCCAGCACGCGCAGCTTGCCGTCCTTCACAAAGGGCCCGGACGAGGCCCAGGCGTCGAACATGACCTGCAGGCGGCCCGCCACCAGATCGTTGAGCGCCGGCGCGCTGCCCTTGTATGGGATATGCGTCATCTGCACGCCCGCCATGCTGTTGAAGAGTTCGGCCTCCAGGTGGGTCGAACTGCCCGTTCCGACCGAGCCGTAGCTGACCTTGCCCGGATTCGCCTTCAGGTAGGCGATCAGCTCGCCCACGTTCTTGGCCGGCACCGAGGGATGGACTTCCAGCACGTGCACCACCGAGGCCACCTGGCTGATGGGCGCGAAGTCCTTGATCGGGTCGTAGTTCACCTTGGCGTAGATGCTGGGCGCGATGCCCAGCGACGACGCCGCCATCAGCAAGGTATAGCCGTCGGGCTCGGCGCGCGAGACGTAGTCGGACGCGATCATGGTGCCGCCGCCCGGCTTGTTTTCCACGATTACCGGCTGGCCCAGCTTGCCGCTGAGCTTTTCCGCCAGCAGGCGGCTCATGATGTCGGTCGCGCCGCCTGGCGAGAACGGCACCACGATGCGTATTGGGCGGTTGGGATAGCTGTCCTGGGCCATGGCCGGACCCGTGACGCCGATGCAAGCCAGCGCGACGCCGGCCAATAGTCTCTTCATCATGCTTGTCTCCTCCTGGGATGGATTGCGCGCTAGGCGCTACGGGTTGCGGGCAGGATCAGCGCGTCCAGTACTGCAACGCCCTGTCCCGCCTCTTTGATCAGCAATGGATTGACTTCGATTTCCGCCACATGCGCGGGCGCGGCAAGCAAGGCATTGCCCACGGCCACGATGCTGCGGCACGCGGCCGCCACATCGGCCCGGGGCTTGCCGCGATAACCGTCCAACAACGCGTAGGCCTTGAGTTCCCGCAGCATTTGCAGCGCAATATCCTCGTCCACCGGCAACAGGCGGTGGCTGGTGTCCTGGTACAGCTCGGTCAGCACGCCGCCCAGCCCCACGGTCAGCACCGGGCCGAAGACGGGATCGCGCGTGGCGCCGACGATGATCTCGGCCACGCCGCGTTCCATCTTCTGCACCATCACGCCGTCGATGCGCGCGCCCGGCTGCGCCGCGGCCGCCGCCCGCGTCACCTCGCCGTACGCGCGGCGCACCGCGTCGTCGTCGGACAGGTTCAGCGCCACGCCTCCCGCCTCGGTCTTGTGCGCAATGTCGGCGCTCAGTACCTTCAAGGCCACCGGATATCCGGCCGCCCGCGCCTGCGCCACGGCGTCATCCGCGTTCGCGGCCACGTTGACCCGCGCTTGCGGCAGTCCGAAAGCAGCCACGTATCCGCGCGCATCCGCTTCATTGCAGGGCAAGGCCGGCACCGCTGGCGCGTCCAGTTGCGGCGCCGCCGCGATGCGCTTGACGCCGCGCGCCTCGCACCACAGCAGGTAAGGCGCCAGGGCCGCGACCGCGAGACCCAAGTCCTCGAACACGGCCACCTCGGCATCGCGCAAGGCTGCGCGGCTCTGGGCCAGGCCGGTGTCGATGGCGACGAACAGGCGCTGGTGCCGGCGCGACACGTCCGTCAGCGCGTCGGCCATGCGGTCCAGCATGTAGCCGGGCGCATAGACGACGACGGCGTCGATCGCATCGGTGGTGGCCAGCGCTTCCAGCACGGTGTGCACGAACGCGGGATCGTTGACCACGTTGCCGGTCACGTCCACCGGATTGCCGACCATGCCGTAGTCGGGAATCCCGCCGCGCAGCACCGCCTGCAGTTCCGGCGGCAGATCGGGCAGGTCCAGCCCCGCGCCGATGAACTTGTCCGCCAGGATCGCACCCAGCGCGCCCGACATGGTCAGCACCGCGACGCGCTTGCCCGCCGTGCGGTGGCGCAGCGTGGCCAGGCTGGCCAGATGCGCCATCTGCGCGAAATCGGTGGCCTCGATCACATTCAATTGGCGGAAGGCCGCCCCGTACACGCGCCGGTCCCCGGCCAGCGCCGAGGTATGCGACTGCACCGCCTGCGCGCCCTTGTCCGTGGTGCCGGCCTTCAGCGCAATCAGCAGCTTGCCCTGGCGCTCCAGCTCGCGGCAGGCGCGCTTGAAGCGGTCGCCGTCGCGCAGCTGCTCGATATAGCCCAGCACGATTTCCGTCTGCGGATCCGCCGCCAGGTATTCCAGGTACTGCGAGAAATCCAGGCAGGCTTCGTTGCCGGTATTGATGAAATGCGAGAACGGCAGGTCCAGCCGGCGCGCGATCGCGTACACCGCCGCGCACACGTTGCCGCTCTGCGTCAGCAGGCTGACCTTGCCCGGCCCCGTCTGCGCCGGCGCGGTCTTGAAGACCGAGGCGAACGCCGTGTAGGCCTGCGTGTTCAGATTGGCGAAGCCCATGCAATTCGGACCGGCCACGGCCATGCCGCTTTCCGCCACGAATGCCTCCAGCTCGTCCTGCAGGCGCGCGCCCTCGCCGCCCGCTTCGGCAAATCCCGCCGCGTAGACGATGGCGGCGCGCACGCCCTTTGCGTGGCAACGGCGCAGCATGGGCGTGACGTCCGCCGCCGCGATGGCCAGCACCGCGAGGTCCACGGGCTCGGGCAGGGACTCGATGTCGGGCCAGCAGCGGCGGCCGAACACTTCCTGGTACTTGGGATTCACGGGATAGATGCCGCCCGCGTAGCCGAAGCGCGTCAGCAGGTCCAGCGGCATGCCGCCGATGCGTCCGGCGTCGGCGCTGGCGCCGATCATCGCGATGGAGCGCGGGTTGAGCAAAGGGGCCAGAGAGAGGGTCATGCGGCTTCACCCTTCTTGTTGCGCTGGATGGCCTGGGCCAAGCCGCGGTCGCGCACGGCCTGGAACTCTTCGCTCATGTGCGACAGCTGGTGCGTATCGAAATGCGCCGACAAGGCGGTGCGGAAACCCTGCGCGTCCGCGGTACGGTTCAACGAGCGCTTGATAAGGCGCAGGCCGAAAGGCGGCGCCTGGGCGATGCGCTGCGCCAGCGCCAGGGTCGCGGCGTCCAGCTCGGACTCGGGCACCACGCGGTTCACCATGCCGATGCGCAGCGCTTCCTGCGCATCCACCTTTTCGCCGGTGTAGAGCATTTCCTTCGCCTTGCGCAGCCCCATGACCCAGGGATGGATCAAGACCTCGGTGGCGGCGGCCGCCAACGTGTGACCGACGGGATCGGAAAAGTACGCCGTGTCGGAACACACCACCAGATCGCACATGTTCGCAATCATGAAACCGCCCGCCACGCAGGCGCCCTGCACTTGCGCCACCGTCGGCTTGGGAAAGTCCCAGATGCGCATGCAATAACCGTAGTAGCGGCGAGACTCGTAATCCCAGCGCTCCTCCACCGTGAAATCGGCGCGCTTGGCCTGGGCTTCCTTCAGGTCATGGCCCGCGGAAAAGTGCGCGCCGCGGCCGGCCAGCACCACGACCCGCACCGAGCCGTCCTGTTCGGCGCGCGTCAACGCGTCATCCAGCTCGTCCAGCATTTGCTGGCTTTGGGCATTGCGCGCGGATTCGCGCGCCAGGCTGATGCGGCATACCGAGTCGTGCCGCTCGACGGCCAGGGTGGCGTATTCCATGGTCTCCTCATCCTTGTTCTGCCGCGCCTTGAGAGGCGGCGCGGTCGACTGGATTGAATTAACGCACCTTGAATCCTAAAATACAAAATATTCGATCACTATTTCCCATATTATGAACAACAGCGGTTCTACAGGCGGTACCCAGAGCATGCGGCGCGCCCTGGGCCTGCTGCGCGTACTGGCGCAGCACCAGGAAGACGGCATAGACCTGCAGGGCGTCATGGCCGAGGCCGGGCTGGAACGCTCCACCGCGCACCGCCTGCTCAGCTGCCTGCTGGAAGAACAATTCGCCGAGCGCGACGCCAAGACCCGGCGCTACCGCCTGGGCGTGGATTCCATGCAATTGGGATTCGCGGCGCTGCGGCGCACGCCGCTCCTGGACGCGTTGCGTCCGTTCGCGCAAAAGCTCGCGCGCCTGTCGGGCGACACGGTATTCCTGGTGATACGCCAGGGCGACTACGCCCTGTGCCTGCTGCGCGAGGCTGGCTCATTCCCCGTCAAGGTATTCACCATCGACCAGGGGGAGCGGCGTCTTTTGGGCGTGGGCGCGGGCGGCCTGGCGCTGATGGCCGCCCTGTCCGACGAGGAAATCGCCGCGCTGTACGCGCGGCACTCCGCCGCCTACGCGCAGATCGGCGCATCCAGCGCCGGCTTGATGAAATCGGTCAGGCAGGCGCGCGCAGCGGGCTATTCGGAAATCGTGGACACCATCACGCCCGGCGTGTCGGGCGTGGGCGTGGCATTCCGGGTGTCGGAACTGACCTGGGTGGCATTCAGCTTCGGCGCGATCAGCAGCCGGCTGGACGCGCCGCGGCGGGCGCAGATGGGCGCGCTGCTGCGCGCCGAGTGCCAGGCGTGGGCCCAGGATTACCTGGAAAAATAAAGCCCCCTCGCGCAGCGAGGGGGCTGACTAGCGACTGGGCGCCCCAAGGCGCCCCCTGCCGCTTCAGATCCGTTCGAAGATGGCGGCAATGCCCTGGCCGCCGCCGATGCACATGGTGACCAGCGCATAGCGCCCGCCCACGCGCTGCAGTTCGTGCAGCGCCTTGACGGTGATGATCGCGCCGGTGGCGCCGATGGGGTGGCCCAGGCCGATGCCGCTGCCATTGGGGTTCACCTTGGCCGGATCCAGCTTCAGCTCGCGCGACACGGCGCAGGCTTGCGCCGCGAACGCTTCGTTGGCTTCGATCACGTCCAGCTGGTCCACCGTCAGGCCGGCGCGCTTGAGCGCGGCCTGCGTGGCCGGCACCGGACCGATGCCCATGATGTTGGGGTCCACGCCCGCGTGGGCGTAGGCCACCAGGCGCGCCAGCGGCTTGACGCCGCGCTTGGCCGCGACCGAGGCGTTCATCAGCACCACGGCGCCCGCGCCGTCGTTCAGGCCCGAGGCGTTGCCCGCCGTGACCGTGCCGTTTTCCTTCTGGAACACCGGCTTCAAGCCGGCGAGGTTTTCTGCCGTGACGTCGCGGCGCACGTGTTCGTCAGTGTCGAACACCACTTCGCCCTTGCGCGACTTCATCACCACCGGCACGATCTGGTCGCGGAAGTAGCCCGCGTCGATGGCGGCCGCGGCGCGGCGATGCGATTCCGCCGCCACGGCGTCCTGGTCCTGGCGGCTGATGCCGAACTTGGCCGCCACGTTCTCGGCGGTGACGCCCATGTGCATGCGGCCGAACGGATCCGACAGCGCGCCGGTCATCATGTCCAGCATGACGCTGTCGCCCATGCGCGCGCCCCAGCGCTGCGCCGGCGCGATGTAGGGTGCGCGGCTCATGCTTTCAGCGCCTGCGCCGATGGCGATTTCGGCGTCACCCAGCATGATGGTCTGCGCGGCGGACACGATGGCCTGCAGGCCCGAACCGCAAAGGCGGTTGACGTTGAAAGCGGGGGTTTCCTTGGCGATGCCGGCGTTCATGGCCGCCACGCGCGACAGGTACATGTCGCGCGGCTCGGTGTTGATGACGTGGCCCACGGCGACGTGGCCGACCTCGTCGCCCTTGACGGCGGCGCGTTCCAGCGCGGCCTTGATGACGGTGGCGCCCAGGTCGCAGGGCGGCACGTCTTTCAGCGCGCCCCCGAAATCGCCGATGGCGGTACGGACTGCGGAAGCGACGATGACTTCATTCATGGTGTTTCCTCCTTGTAATGCGTTCCATCATACCGCCGCCGTCTTGTGCCCGGGGCATGCGCGGCCTGAACGCCCGATACCGAAGGGATAGCACCAATACCCCCATTGATACGAACTTCATATCATCCATGCCCAACGCCATCCGGAGCGCCCCCATGGATTTCCGTCATCTGCAGCAGTTCCTGGTCCTGGCCGAAACGCTGAATTTCCACCGCGCGGCCGAAAAACTGCACATGTCGCAGCCGCCCCTGTCCGTCTCGATACGCAAGCTCGAAGAGATGGTGGGCGTGCCGCTGTTCCTGCGCGGCCGCCAGGGCGTGAAACTCACCGAGGCGGGCCTGGCCGCGCTGGACGAGGCGCGCCGCGCCCTGTTCCACGCCGAGCAGTTCCGGCAGGCGGCGCGCGCAGGCGCCGCGGGCGAAGGCGGCACCGTGCGCATCGGTTTCGTGGGGTCGGCCACGCACGGCGTGCTGCCGCGCATTCTGCCGCAGTACCGGCAACGCTATCCCGGCGTCACCGTGGTGCTGCGCGAAGCCACTTCCATACGCATCATGCAGGAACTCGAAGAAGACACGCTGGAGATCGGCATCGTGCGCGTGCCGGTGGCGATGGGATCGAACGTGCGGCTCGCGCCGCTGACGACCGAGAACTTCGCGCTGGCCGTGCCCAAGACGCATCCGCTGGCGCGGCGCGGCCGCATCCGCCTGGCGGACCTGGCCGACGAAGCCTTCATCATGTACACCGCCACCGAGGCTGCCGGCCTGCGCATGGCCGCCATCAACGCCTGCCAGCTGCGCGGCTTCACGCCCCGCATCACGCAGGAAGCGGTGCAGGTACAGACGCTGCTCAGCCTGGTGGAAAGCGGCCTGGGCGTGGCCCTGGTGCCCGCGGGCGGGCGGCGCCTGCCCGGCACCAACGTCGTCTACAAGACGCTGGCCGATTTTCCCGCGGATGCAACGATCGGCATTTCGATGGCATGGAACCCCGCGACCGAACGCAGCGCCACGCGCAACCTGCGCGAAATGGCCAGCCAGGCGTTCCGAGACAAGAACGCGAAATAAGCGCGCCGCTTGCGGCAACACGGCCGCCAGGCTTAGGATGGAGCATGGGTTTTATCCTCACCAGCGATCCGGGAGCGCATCGTGAAGACAGTTGCTGAGATACTCAGGGAAAAAGCCAATCATTCCGTCGTGACGGTTTCGCCCGACGCGTCGGTTTTCGAAGCCGTCAAAATCATGGCGGAACGCAGCATCGGCGCCGTGGTGGTGGTCCAGGGCGACGCGGTGCTGGGCATGCTGACCGAGCGCGACTACGCCCGCAAGATCGTGCTGCAGGACCGCTCCTCGCGCACCACGAAAGTGCGCGACATCATGACCGATTCCGTCTATTACGTCAGCCGCGCGGACACGCGCGAACACTGCATGGCAATGATGACGGAGCGCCACTTCCGTCATCTGCCTGTCATCGAGGACGGCAAGCTGGTCGGCCTGCTTTCCATCGGCGACCTGGTCAAGGACGTGATGAGCGAACAGAAGTTCATCATCCACGAGCTCGAACGCTACATCACCGGCGAACGCGGCTGACGCCGCGCGGTCCATGCGACGGACTCGCGGCTAGCCCGCCGCGAGCGCCTTGAAGGCCGGCACGATCAAGCCCATGCCGGCCGCCAGCAACAGCACGAACACCATGCGCTTGACGGTCTTCATCGAGCCGGCCGTGCTGTAACGGCGCGCCACCCAGGTGACGCCGATCACAATCGGCAAGGCCAGCAGGCTCAACCAGAACGACGAGGCCATGAAGGCCCCCTGCCCGGTCACGAGCGCCAGGCGCACGATCGCATTGAGCGAAAACAGAATCAGCAGGCTGTTGCGGATGGCGGCCAGCGGCAGGGGCTGGCGGTACAGGTGATAGACCATGGGCGGCCCCGCGCTGGAAAACAGTCCGCCGAGCACGCCCGAAATCGCGCCGAAGAACACGAACGAACCGCGCGAGGACACATGCGACAGCGGCTGCGCGCGGGCGATCAGCAGCACCGCGCAGCCCAGGATGGTGCAGCCCAACAGCAATTGCAGCAGCACGCCCATGGAGCCGCTGATCCAGGCCAGCGCGGCCACCCCCGCCCCCACGCCGACCAGGCTGCTGGCCATCGCGGGCCGCATCAGCGACCAGTTCACCTGCGGCTTGGCGCGCGCCAGCGTCACGGCCGCGTTCACCAGCGACAGCACGCTGACCACGTTGGCCACTTCGGATACGGAAGCCAGCTGGAACACGCCCGACAGGCCCAACAGCACCAGCCCGAAGGCGAAGCCCGTCATGGTCTGCGCATAGGTGGCGAGCGCCACGCAGGCGAGAAACAGCAAATATTGGGAAATGCTCATGCTAATGGGAGAGCCTGACCTGCCTCGGCTCTGCCCGGGGCGGCGCGTTGCGCGGCGCGGGAGCGGATCGACGGGGAACAGCGTTAGGGGTTTCGGATCGGTTTTTTCCGCCGGCGATCATAGCACCGGGACGCTCGGCCACACACTTTGTCACAACTGGATGCGCTCGTGCACCATGACTGGCGCGCCCTGCCGCTATCCTTGCCGCCCTGTAAATCCCTTGCGCCTTGCTCCCGCCGCGCCGTCCGCCGCGCCGTCTGGATACGGCGCGCACGGCTGCGAGAATGACGCCCAAACAGACCACGATCAACACGGTGACGCTGACCTGCTCGACCTGCGGCAGCGCCCAATTCACCAAGCTGGACACCAACGAATACCGCTGCAGCCATTGCCATGCGGTCACGCTGGTCGAAGACAACGTCGCCCAGCGGCTGGAGAAGATCCTGCGCGGGATGCAGCAGCCGGCTCCCAAGCCGCAGCTCGGTCCGCGCGCCATCGCGGCGATCGCGGTCGCCGTCGCCGCCGTGTTCGTGGTCCCGCTGGTTGCCTCCATGCTCGGTTCCAAGCCGACCATCACGCGGCAGCCGCCGGCGCCGCCTCCCATCGACGCGTCGCTGGTCAAGCTGACGGACGTGCAGGAGATCCGGGTCCGCGACCGCACGCAGCTGGTCATGATCATGCGCAACGAGACCGGCAAGAAGATCGACGTGCCGCGCGTCACGGCCTCATTCTTCCAGGGCGACCTGTCGCTGCCGTCGAACTCCGGCTCGGCGCCGGCGCGTTCGCTGCAGCCGGGCGAGTACACGCCCGTCATCATCTCCACCCCCAGCCAGGCCTATAGCCGCTATACGCTGCAGGTCTCGCAGCCGACGCTGGCGCGGGACAAGAACAACGACGTGGCCGCCAGCAAGATACAGCTGGTGCGCAACGACGGCACATATCGCCTGGTCGGTCTCTTGAAGAACAACGGCGCCACCGCCGCCAACAGCAGCCAGATCACGGTGATGCTGTACGGCGAGGATGGCAAGCTGATCGGCACCGGCAATGGCTACGGCGCCGCCAGCCCGCTGGCACCAAACGCGCTGACCTCCTTCGACGTGCGCTGCGAGATGCTGGCCGAGGGCCGGGTCGCCTCCTACGATTACATGGTGCAAAGCGAAAGCCACGCCACCTCGCCAGGCGCGTCCAAGGAGGAAGCGCTCCCCAGCCGCATCGTGCGCGTCAGCCCGGCCGACGCTCGAATCATCGAACACGTGCGCCTGACCACCGAGGAGCTGCTGGATCCGGACTTCGCCCTGTTCGACGCCAGCGCGCTCAAGCTGTCCGCGCCGCGCCGCCTGCTCGACGAGATCGAGCGTCCGGTCCTGTATGCCGAACTGGTCAACACCAGCGACCAGTTCGTCGCCCTGTCGCCCAAGGCCAACATCGCGGTGTTCGATGGTTCCAACCGGCTGGACCTGCGCCAGGCCTGGAGCCTGCCGGCGCGCCTGTACCCCGGCGAACGCGTGCCGGTGGCACTGACCGGCCGCGTCGACCGCTACACCGAGGTCAAGACCGACTGGCTGCCCGCCAAGCGCGCCGCGCTGCCCGGCCCCCGCCCCAAGCTGGCGATCACGGTCGAGAACACCGAGGCCCAGGTCGGCACCGGCACCCTGAACTTCAGCTACCGCTTCCGCTACAAGTACGTGACCGTGCACGGCCGCGTGCGCAACGACAGCCAGGCCGAGGTCGAGAACGTCAAGGTCTGGATCAGCCTGTACGACGCCCAGGACAAGCTGACCGGCGCGGTTTTCCAGGAATTGCGGCTGCCCCGGCTCAAGCCGGAGGAAAGCGCGCCGTTCCAGGTCGACGTCAAGCAGTACGGCGGCAATTTCGCGCGGGTGGGCGTGGTGTACGACGCCGGGCCGCGCTAGGCCGCTCTGACGGAACGCTCCCGGCCGGCGCCGCCCCGGGCGCACCGGCCCGTCGCCCTTAAGCAACAGCTATGGACCCAAGTCTTATATAAGATATAAGACATTTGCTTGCGTCCCCCTGTTCCCTCTACAATTCGGCGAACAACCCTTCTTCCAACCCGACTTTGAGCAGGCCTCACATGCTGGATAATTACCGCCAACACGTTGCCGAACGCGCGGCTCTGGGGATCCCCCCGCTGCCCCTTACGGCCAAACAAACCGCTGAACTGATCGAACTGCTCAAGAACCCGCCCGCTGGCGAAGAGCAGAACCTGGTCGACCTGCTGACCCACCGCGTGCCGGCCGGCGTGGACGACGCCGCCAAGGTCAAGGCTTCGTACCTGGCCGCCGTGGCCCTGGGCAAGGAAGCTTGTGCGCTGATCAGCCGCGCCAAGGCGACTGAACTGCTCGGCACGATGCTGGGCGGCTACAACATTGGCCCGCTGGTCGACCTGCTGGACGACGCTGAAATCGGCACCATCGCCGCCGATGCGCTGAAGAAGACCCTGCTGATGTTCGACGCCTTCCACGACGTGAAGGAAAAGGCGGACAAGGGCAACGCCAACGCCAAGTCCGTGATGCAGAGCTGGGCCGACGCCGAATGGTTCACCAGCCGTCCGGAACTGCCGCAAAGCCTGACCATCACCGTCTTCAAGGTGCCTGGCGAAACCAACACCGACGACCTGTCGCCGGCTCCGGACGCCACCACCCGCCCCGACATCCCGATGCACGCCCTGGCGATGCTGAAGAACAAGCGCGACGGCGCCGCGTTCGAACCGGAAGAAGACGGCAAGCGCGGCCCGGTCAAGTTCATCGAATCCCTGAAGGAAAAGGGCCACCTGGTCGCCTACGTCGGCGACGTGGTCGGCACGGGTTCGTCGCGCAAGTCGGCCACCAACTCGGTGCTGTGGTTCACCGGCGAAGACATCCCCTTCGTGCCGAACAAGCGTTTCGGCGGCGTGTGCCTGGGCAACAAGATCGCCCCGATCTTCTACAACACCATGGAAGACGCCGGCGCCCTGCCGATCGAACTCGACGTTTCCAAGATGGAAATGGGCGACGTGGTCGAACTGCGCCCCTATGAAGGCAAGGCATTGAAGAACGGCGAAGTCATCGCCGAATTCGAAGTGAAGTCCGACGTGCTGTTCGACGAAGTGCGCGCCGGCGGCCGCATTCCGCTGATCATCGGCCGCGGCCTGACCGCCAAGGCGCGCGAAGCGCTGGGCCTGCCGGCCTCGACGCTGTTCCGCCTGCCCAAGGACCCGGCCGACACCGGCAAGGGTTACACGCTGGCCCAGAAGATGGTCGGCCGCGCCTGCGGCCTGGCCGAAGGCAAGGGCATCCGCCCGGGCACCTACTGCGAACCGAAGATGACCTCGGTCGGCAGCCAGGACACCACCGGCCCCATGACCCGCGACGAGCTGAAGGACCTGGCCTGCCTGGGCTTCTCGGCCGACCTGGTGATGCAGTCGTTCTGCCACACCGCCGCCTACCCCAAGCCCGTGGACGTCAAGACGCACCACACGCTGCCTGAATTCATCAGCACCCGCGGCGGCGTGTCGCTGCGTCCGGGCGACGGCGTGATCCACTCCTGGCTGAACCGCATGCTGCTGCCCGACACCGTCGGCACCGGCGGCGACTCGCACACCCGCTTCCCCATCGGCATCTCGTTCCCGGCCGGCTCGGGCCTGGTCGCCTTTGCCGCCGCCACCGGCGTGATGCCGCTGGACATGCCGGAATCGGTGCTGGTCCGCTTCAAGGGCAAGCTGCAACCCGGCGTGACCCTGCGCGACCTGGTCAACGCGATTCCGCTGTACGCCATCAAGCAAGGCCTGCTGACGGTGGCCAAGCAAGGCAAGAAGAACATCTTCTCCGGCCGCATTCTGGAAATCGAAGGCCTGCCCGACCTGAAGGTCGAACAAGCCTTTGAACTGTCGGACGCTTCCGCCGAACGTTCGGCCGCCGGCTGCTCGGTGCGCCTGAACAAGGAACCGATCATCGAGTACATCAACAGCAACATCGTGATGCTGAAGTGGATGATCGCCAACGGCTACGAAGACGAGCGCACGCTGGGCCGCCGCATCAAGGCCATGGAAGCCTGGCTGGCCGACCCCAAGCTGCTGGAGCCGGACGCCGACGCCGAATACGCCGCCGTGATCGAGATCGACCTGGCCGACGTGCACGAACCCATCGTGGCCTGCCCGAACGACCCCGACGACGTGAAGACGCTGTCGGAAGTCGCCGGCGCCAAGATCGACGAAGTGTTCATCGGCAGCTGCATGACCAACATCGGCCACTTCCGCGCAGCCTCCAAGCTGCTGGAAGGCAAGCGCGACATCCCGGTCAAGCTGTGGGTCGCTCCCCCGACCAAGATGGACGCCACCCAGCTGACCGAGGAAGGCCACTACGGCGTGTTCGGCACCGCCGGCGCCCGTACGGAAATGCCGGGCTGCTCGCTGTGCATGGGCAACCAGGCGCAGGTGCGCGAAGGCGCGACCGTCATGTCGACCAGCACCCGCAACTTCCCCAACCGCCTGGGCAAGAACACCAACGTGTACCTGGGTTCGGCCGAACTGGCCGCCATCTGCTCGAAGCTGGGCCGCATCCCGACCAAGGACGAGTACATGGCCGACATGGGCGTCATCAACAAGAGCGGCGACCAGATCTACCAGTACCTGAACTTCGACAAGATCGCGGACTACAAGGACGTGGCTGACGTCATCGAAGTCTAAGCATCGGGCGCAGCAGCCTGGCTGCATCGCCTGCAAGACGGCCCCGGAGCAATCCGGGGCCGTTTTTCTTTGTCTGGCGCATGCGGCACAGGTCTGAAAATTTCAGGGACGGAACTTTTTCTGCGATACGTTTTCATACAATCGCGGTAACTTGTGACATCCGCCCCCCACCCCTGCCCCGATCTCCGGAGGAAGACCGCCAATGACCCGGCTTTTGCTGCCGCCGCTGCTATTGCTGGCGCTCGCCGGCTGCGCCACCGCGCCGCCCTCGAATCCCGAGAACATCTGCGCCATCTTTCGCGAAAAGCCGGACTGGCACGATGCCGCCTTGAAGGTGCAGAAGAAATGGGGCGCGCCCGTGCCGGTGCCCATGGCCATGATGTACCAGGAATCGTCCTTCAAGCATGACGCGGTGCCGCCGCGCTACTACTTCCTGGGCTTCATCCCCTGGGGCCGCGTCAGTTCCGCCTACGGCTACGCCCAGGTCAAGGACGAGACCTGGGACGATTACAAGAAAGATGCGGGAGGCTGGGGTTCCAGCCGCGACGACTTCGCCGACGCGCTGGATTTCATGGGCTGGTACATGAACAAGACCCAGCGCATCAACGGCGTGTCCAAGTCCGACGCCTATGGCCAATACCTGAACTACCACGAGGGCTGGACCGGCTACCGCAACCGCAGCTATGACCGCAAGGCCTGGCTCAAGACCGTATCGCAGAAGGTGCAGGCGCGGGCCCAGAAGTTCGCCGCGCAGTACAAGAGCTGCGAGAGCGATCTCACGCGCGGCGGCTGGTTCTGGTGAACGCCGCCGCCTGAACTCAGAAGTCCATGCTCGCGCTGAGCGAGAAGGTACGCGGTCCGCCCAGCACCAGATAGCCGTTGCCGGGATATCCGCCCACCGACGACCAGTAGTTGCGGTTGGCGATGTTGTCCACGCGGGCGCGCAGCGTCACGACGTGGCCGTCCACGTCCATCATGTAGCGCAGGCCCGCATCGAAGCGGGTCCAGCCCGGCACCTTGAGCGTGTTGGCGTCGTCCGCGTAGGACGCGCCGGTATAGACCACGCGGCCGTCCACCGCCAGGCCCGGCACGCCGGGAATGTCCCATTCCACGCCCATGTTGGCCTGGAAGCGCGGCACGCCGATCACGCGGTTGCCGTCGATGGAAGGGTTGCCGGTGGAGCGCTGCGTGGCATCCAGCCAGGTCAGGCCGCCCAAGAGGCGCACGCTCTTGATGGGTTCGCCGTACATCGTGAGTTCGACGCCCTGGTGGCGGTCCTTGCCCGAGGTCGTCAGCTCGTTGCTGGCGTTATACATGGCGCGCGGCTTGTCGGTGGAGAACAAGGCCAATCCTGCCCCCATGCCATCTCCCTCGTACTTCGCGCCGATTTCCTTCTGCTTGGAGACAAACGGCGGCAGGCTCTGGCCGGCGTTGGGCACCGGCTTGCCGCCGGCATTGGCCGGAGCGGTCGGCCCCGCGACCAGCGCCTCGATGTAGTTCGCATACAGCGAAACGCTGGGCGCGACCTTGACGACCAGACCCGCGGCGGGCGAGTTGTGGCTGGCGTCGTACGCGCCGCTTTCCTTGCCGGTGTTGTACGCGTAGTCGCGTTGCGACAGCCGCTGATGGCGGATGCCGGCCGTGAGCAGCACCTTGTCGTCCAGGAACGACAACGTGTCGCCGATGGCGTAGCTGCTCAGGCGGGTGCGGCCTTGCAGCGCCGGATCGTCCAGGTCATTGCCGCGCAGCGCGGTGGCGCTGAATGGCGGCTTGTCATACGAAATCGGGTTGTAGATGTTGGTGGGATACGTGTTCTGCCAGTCCATCACATAGGCATTTTTCTTCTTCAGGTCGAAGAAGGATGCCGACACGACGAACTCATGGCCTACCGGCCCCGTGCGCAGTTTGCCGCGCAGGCCCAGTTCGCCCGTGTTCACGCTGTCTTCGCGGGTATTGTCAAAGCGGTAGAAGGTGCCCGCGCCCGTGCTGCCGTTGGTCAGCGTGACGTTGCCCAGCGAATTTGCTTCGTCGCTGCGGCGCATGCCAAAGGCCGCATAGGCGGTCAGCTTGTCGCTGAAATCATGTTCGCCGCGCACGGTACCGAAAACATCGCGCTCGTTCGAGTACGACCAGGGCTGCGCATAGTTGGAGCTGGCGTCGGGCGCGTCCGGCACCTTGGTGACGCCGGCGCCCAGCGTCACGTTGGGCCGCGCGCGCTTGAGCTTGTTCTCCTGCCAGCCGATGTCGGCAGACAAGCGCGTATCGGCCGAACGCCAATCCAGGCCCAGCGATACCAGGCTGGTGCGCGAATGTTCATCGTCGATGCCGGTGTCGCCGCTGCGCTGCGCGGCGTTCAAGCGGATGCCGGTGCTATCGCCGGGGCCAAAGCGGCGGGCGATGTCGGTGGACAACTGGAACTGCCCGCCGCTGGACACCCCGGTGGTGACGCGGGTCAACGGTTCGTTCGGCGCGCGCTTGGGTACCAGGTTGATCACCCCGCCGATGCCGCCGCCGCCGGGAGCCGCGCCCGTCAGGAAGGTGGAGGCTCCACGCAGGACTTCCACGCGCTCGAACAGTTCGGTGGCGATGTACTGGCGCGGCAGCAGGCTGTAGAGGCCGTTATAGGCCACGTCGTCCGAACCCAGGATGAAGCCGCGGATGAAGTACGATTCCTGGAAGTTGCCGAAACCGCGCGCCACGCGCACGCCCGGGTCGTTCTGCAGCACGTCGCCCACGCTGCGGGCCTGCCGGTCCTGGATCAGTTCATTGGTATAGCTGGTGATGCTGAACGGCGTGTCCATGATGTCTTGGGTGCCGAACAGGCCGATGCGGCCGCCGCGCGCAACCTGTCCGCCGGCGAAGGGCTCGGCCAGGCCGCCGGCCGAGGCATCGGCGCTGGCCTCGACCTTGATGGCGTCCATGGAAACGACGGAGCCGGCCTGATCGGACGCGGATTGGGCTTGGACAACGGGGAGATAGCACGGCAGCGCGGCGGCCATGCAGGCAAGAGTTCGGATTTTCATGTCGGGAAGTTCGCAGGCAGAGATCAAAATCCCGATGGGGTCACGCGCGCACTAAGAATTACGGATGCGTCTGGAATGTGCCGGAAGGCCGGGGCCTTGCCGGGCCGGCTGCACCAAAGGGGACTGGAATTACTGAGCGCCCCATTCTACGTCAAACGGAATCATTCTCATTTATGTTACTTTTTGTTTGAGAATGTCCGTTGCCCGGGCGCCACAGCTGCAGCGTGCGGCGCCCTCCTCTTTCCGGTGGGTTTATCGGCCGCCCGCGCGAGGATCGTAGTCCGCCGCCGCCATGGGTTCCAGCGGATACAGCGGCCGCGCGCGCCTGCGGAATTCGAACAGCGACCAGTCTGAGCTGGTCACGCCAGGGCTGTCGCATTCGACCAGCGCCTGGGAGATCGGCACGAACACCGGGCGGCAGTACATGCGCGACTTCACCAGCACGTAACGGGCGCGGGACGGATCCAGTCCCAGGCTCTGGAACACGCCCAGATCCCAGGGTTCGTGGGTCTGTTCGGTCAGCACCAGTTGCGCAGCGCCTATGTCCAGCACCGCGCTGCGGCCCATGCAGGCCAGTTGCCCGGTATAGGTGGGACCGGTGATCACGTACTCGCCATTGCTGAGCGCGCGCACGGTGCCGCGCAGCGTGACGGGCTGCGCCGCCCGGCCGATCTCGCCGATGGCGCGCTTGTTGCCCACCGGCAGCTCGACGGTGGCGCCGACGCCGGCGCGGGTCAGCTCGGCCACGGCTTCGGGGTCGCAAAACAGCCCGGCCTGAATCCCTTCCAATCCGGCATCCAGCGCAGCCATCAGCACGTCCAGGGTGTCGCAGGTACCGCCGCTCATGCAGTTGTCGCCATGGTCCAGCAGCAACACCGGCTTGCTTGCGCCTTCGGCCAGGACCTTGGCGCGCGCCAGCGACTCGGCCAGCGGCTCGCTGTCGTAGAAGAAGCCGTCGCGCTGTTCCCAGATCAGGGCGGCGATCTCGCCCGCCACGCGCTCCGCCTCGGCGCGGTCGCCGTCGGCCACCACGACCACGCTGACGCAGGGATGCGGGATGTCGGCCAAACCGAAGCCCGCCAGCACCGATACGCCCAGCGTCCCCGCGGCCTCGGCCTGGCACGCCGCTGCGACGGCTGCGCGCATGGCGCCTTCGGCCGTGTTGCTGCGCAGGGAATGCGACACCAGCGGCAGACGCCGCCATGCCATGACCGGCTTGCACCCGCCGTCCATGCCCGCAAACAGCAGCCTGCCGGCGTGCTCGCCGGTTTCGTACATGTCGATGTGGGGATAGGTCTTGAAGCTGACGATGACGTCGGCGTTGTCCATCATCTTCTGCGTGACGTTGCCGTGCAGGTCCAGCGCCACGGCTACCGGCACGTCCGGCGCGGCGGCGCGCAGCCGTTCGAGCAGGTCGCCCTCGCCGTCGTCGGTGGTCTCCACCGCCATGGCGCCATGCAGGTCCAGCAGGATGACGTCGCAGCCCCGGGCGGCGGCCACGATGCGGTCGCATAGCTCGGCATAGGCTTGGCCGTCGACGCGGCCGCTGGGATAGGCGGTGGCCGACACGGGCGTGACCAGCTCGGCGCCGCGCGCTTCGGCCAGGTCGATGAACGCCGACATCGCGGTGCGCTTGCCCTTGTTCTCCTCATAGGCCGCCGCATCGTAGGCGGGGCCGCCGTTGCCGAAGGCGGATAGCGCCGTCGGCACCGGCGAGAAGGTGTTGGTCTCGTGATTCAGCCTCGCGATCAGCGCCTTCATTGCGCGCCCCCATCAGAAAACTGGATATGCCCGCAACAGCGCAACATGGCGTGCAGCAGCACATTGCAGCCCGCCTCCAGATGCTCGGGCTGCGCGTCCTCGATCTCGTTGTGGCTGATGCCGTCCTTGCACGGCACGAAGATCATGGCGGTGGGCGCCACCCGCGCCATGTAGACGGCGTCATGGCCCGCGCCGCTGATCACGTCCAGCGCATCCAGGCCCAGCGTGCGCGCGCCGTCGCGGATGGCTTGCACCAGCCGGGGCTCGAAGGGCTGCGGCGGGAAGTACACGACCTCCTTGCTGTCGACCTGGAAGCGGCCCGGCTCGGCCAGTTCCTCGCAGGCGCGCGCAAATGCCGCGGCCATGCTATCCAGCGTGGCATCGTCGGCGGCGCGCAGGTCCACGGTAAGCGCCACGCGGCCCGGGATCACGTTGCGCGAGTTCGGGAAGCTGTCGATGCAGCCCACCGTGCCGCGGCCATGCGGCGCATGCTCCAGTGCAATCCGGTTGACCTCCAGCACCAGCCTGGACGCGGTCAGCAAGGCGTCGCGGCGCAGTTCCATCGGCGTGGGCCCGGCATGCGCCTCCTGGCCGGTGATGGCGACGTCGTACCAGCGCTGCCCGAGGGCGCCCTGCACCGAACCAATGGTGATGCCGCGGTCTTCCAGGATGGGGCCCTGCTCGATGTGCGCCTCGAAGTAGGCGCTGACATCGCCGGGCCGCGCCGGCTCCGGCCCGGCATAGCCGATGGCGCGCAGCGCTTCATCCACGCTGACGCCGTCGCGGTCGCGCGCGGCCAGCGCGTGCTCCAGCGTGAACGCGCCGGCGTACACGCCGGAACCCATCATCACGGGCACGAAGCGCGAGCCTTCCTCATTGGTCCACACCACCACTTCCAGCGGCGCTTCGGTGGCGATGCCGCGCTCGTGCAGCGTGCGCAGGACCTCGATGCCTGCAAGCACCCCATAATTGCCGTCGAATTTTCCGCCGGTGGGCTGGGTGTCGATATGGCTGCCGGTCATCACGGCGGGCAAGTCATCGCGCAGGCCGGGGCGGCGCATGAAGATGTTGCCGATGGCGTCCACGCGCACGCTGCAGCCCAGCTCCCGGGCCCAGGCGCAGACCAGGTCGCGGCCCTGCCGGTCCAGTTCGCTCAGCGCCAGCCGGCACACCCCGCCCTTGTCGGTGGCGCCGATGCGGGCCAGCTCCATCAGCGAATTCCAGAGGCGGCTGCCGTCGATGCGGATGCCGCTGACGGCCTCCAGTGCGTTCATTTCCATGGTGTTTCCCTTGCTTCGGTTGCGCGGCGCGGGCGGTCCCTAGACGCCCACGCCCAGGTATCGGTCCTTCACGTTTTCGTCCGCCATGAAGTCCGCGTTGCTGCCTTCGTAGACGATGGATCCCTGCTCGATGATGAAATGGCGGTCGGCCAGCTGGGTGCAGACTTCCAGGTTCTGCTCCACCAGCAGGATGGTGACGCCGGCCTGCTTGATGGACTTGATCTGCGCCACGATCTCCTCGACGATCACCGGCGCCAGGCCTTCGACCGGCTCGTCCAGCATCAGCACGCGCGGATGGTTCATCAGCGCGCGCCCGATGGCCAGCATCTGCTGTTCGCCGCCGGACAACTGGCCGCCGCCATTCTTGCGGCGCTCCTTCAGGCGGGGAAAGATGCGGTAGATGTCTTCCAGCTGCCAGGGCGAATCGCGGCGCATGCCCAGCTTGAGATTTTCCTCGACCGTCAGCGGCTTGAAGATGCCGCGGTGCTCGGGCACCAGGCAGACCCCCATGGACGCGATCCTGTGCGCCGGCAGCCCGGCGATGTCGCGCCCGCCGTAGCGCACCGCGCCCCCCTTGGGCGCGATCACGCCGGCGATGGTCTTGAGCGTGGTCGACTTGCCGGCGCCGTTGCGCCCCAGCAGCGTCACCACCTGGCCCTGCGGCAATTCGAGCGACACGCCTTGCAGGATATGGCTCTTGCCGTAATAGCTGTGTACGGCGTCGACATGCAGCATCATGCCCGGCCTCCCGTGATCATGTTGCCCAGGTACGCGGCGCGCACCCGCTCGTCGCTGCGGATCGCGGCAGGCGTGCCCTCGACCAGCACGCGGCCCTGCTGCATCACCGTGATCGTGTCGGAGATGTCCATCACGATGTTCATGTTGTGCTCGATCAGTACGACCGTGTGGTCGTCGCGCAGGCTGCGGATCAGGCGTTTCATCTCATCCAGGTCGTCCACCCCCATGCCGGAGGTGGGCTCGTCCAGGAAGATCGCGCGCGGCCTGGCGGCCAGCGCCATGCCCACTTCCAGGCGCCGCTGCTGGCCGTGCGACAGCGCGCCCGCCGCCACCTGGGCCAGCCGCGACAGGCCCAGGCGCTCCAGCGCCGCGTCGACAACCTCACGCTGCGCCCGCGGGCCCGTGGGCGGATGCCAGCAGTCGAAGGCGCCGGCGCGATGCGCGCCCTGAGCCGCCAGCCGCAGGTTTTCCTGCACTGACAGGTTGGCGAACAGGCTGGTGACCTGGAAGGAGCGCGCGATGCCGCGCTGCACCCGTTGATAATCGGCTTCCTGCGTCACGTCATGGCCGTCGAACACGATGCTGCCCTCGCTGGTGCGCAAGGTGCCTGTCAGCGTATGGAACAGCGTGGTCTTGCCGGCGCCGTTCGGGCCGATGACGGAATGCACCGTGCGCGGCCGCACCTGCAGATCCACCCCATGCAGGGCCACGAACTTGCCGAAGCGCTTGACGATGCCCCTGGCCTGCAGCAGCGGCGCGGAATGTTGCGGATTCATGCGCGTCCCTCCTTGGCGGCCGGCTCGCCGCCGGCAGGCTTGCGCCGCAGCGCCAGCCAGATGCGTTCTCCCAGCCCCCACAAGCCCTTCTGCATGAACAGGCTGACCGCGATCAGCAGAAAGCCCAGCAGCATCAGCCAGCGCGGCCACAAGGTGGAAAGCCAGTCCGCGAACAGCACGTAGAAGGCCGCCCCCAGCACGGAAGCGAACAGGTTGCCGGTGCCGCCGATGACCGTCATGACCAGGATCATCTCGCTACTGTGGTATTCGATGCTGGACAGCGGCGCGATGCCGGTCATCATTGCCAGGAAGGCGCCCGCCAACGCGGTCACGGCGCCCGAGATCGCGAAGGCCGACAACTTGAAGAGGCGCACGTTGTAGCCCACCGCCATGGCGCGCGCCTCGTTGTCGCGGATCGCCAGCAGCGTGCGGCCGAACACCGAGTTGGTCACGCGCAGCAGCAGCCAGAATATCGCCAGGAAGCACACCGCCACGAAGGCGTAGAACTGCCAGGGCGTCGCCAGCGGCATGAGCTGCAGGCCCGCCACCGACAGCGCCGGACGCGGCACGTCCAGCAGGCCATTGTCGCCCCCGGTCAGGTCAGGCAGGCTGTACGCCAGGAAATAGAACATCTGCGCGAAGGCCAGCGTCAGCATCACGAAGTAGGTGCCGCGCTGGCGTATCGCGAACCAGCCCACCAGCGTCGCGCCCAGCGCGCCCACCGCCATCGCCGCCAGCAACGCCAGCGGCATCGGCAGGCCGGTGCGCGTCAACAGGATGCCGACGGCATAGCTGCCCAGGCCGAAGAAGATGCCCTGGCCGAACGACAGCAGTCCGGTGAAGCCCAGCAGCAGATTGCAGCCCAACACCGCCAACGCGTAGATCAGCACTTCCGTGGCCAGCGAGCCCGACTGCATGCACAGCGGCAACAGCAGCACCACCGCCAGCGCCAACAGCAATTGGGCATGAGATTTCAAGCGCGTCATCATCCTCTCCCCATCAGGCCGTGGGGACGCAGCAGCAGCACCGCCGCCATCGCCACATAGATCATCAGCCGCGCGCCTTCCGGCCACAGCGTGCTCATCACGCTCTGCACCACGCCGATCAGGAGGCCGCCGACCAGCGCGCCGAAGAAGCTGCCCATGCCGCCCACCACCACGATGACGAAGGCGATACCCAGAGCCTCGATGCCCATGAACGGCTCGACGCCGCGGATCGGCGCGGCCAGCACCCCGGCCAGCGCGGCGGTCGCCGCGCCCAGCGCGAACACCAGGCTGAACATGCGGAACACGTTGATGCCCAGCATGGACACCATCTCGGTGGATTCGCTGCCGGCCCGCACCGCGCTGCCCAGCCGCGTGCCTTCCAGCACGTACCAGAGCAGCAGCGAGAAGACGGCGGTGAAACCGATCACGAACAAGCGGTACTTGGGATAGATGAAGCTGCCCCACATGACCACGCCCTGCAGGGCCGAAGGCGCGGCGACGTTGTCGCCTATCGGCCCCCAGATCACGATGACCAGTTCCTGCAGGACCAGCGCCAGCCCGACGGTGATCAGGATATGGAATTCATGCGCCTGCGCGTAGACGTGGCGCAACAGCGCTTTCTCCAGGACCCAGGCGCCGGCGCCCACCAGCAGCGGCACGATGGCCAGCGCGAGCCAGAAATTCAGGCCCCACTGGATGGCCTGGAAACAGAAGTAGGCGCCCAGCAGATAGAACGCCCCGTGGGCGAAGTTCACGAAGCGCAACAGACCGAAGACGATGGACAGGCCGACTGCCAGAAGGAAGTACAGCATGCCTACCCCGATCCCATTGATGATCTGGAGGAGATAGACGTTCATGGGTATGCCCGATGGAGGTAACGGAAGGCCGCGGGGCGCGCGGCGGCCGCGGACGCAACGCGCCCACGGCCGCCCGCCTCAGGGGCGGGCTACAGCTTGCAGCCGGTTTCCGCGGGCGGCAGGAAGGAGCGGCCGCTATGCACGATCTCGGCGTAATCGTCCTTGTCCTTCATGTCCTTCTTGGCGCGGCCTTTGAGCAGGTAGTAATTCTTCAGGACCTGGTGGTCTTCCTTGCGGATTTCCTCCTTGCCCGTCAGGCCTTCGTAGGCCATGCCCTCCATGACGGCAATCACCTTGGCCGGGTCGGCGCTGCCAGCCTTGACAATGGCGTCCAGCATGATGCGGGTGCAGATGTAGGAGCCTGCCAGGCTGTAGTTGGGATTGGCGCGCGTCTTGTCGCGGGACAGCTGCACCAGTTCCTTGTTGAGCGGCGAGTCGATGCCGTGCCAGTACTGCGCGCCGAAGTACACGCCTTCGCACAGGTCGGCGCCCAGGCCCTCGAATTGCTCCAGGCCCGAAGCCCAGGCCACCAGGATGGTGCAGTTCTGCTTCATGCCGAAGCTGACGGCCTGGCGCAGCGTGTCCGAGGACTGCGAGCCGAAGTTCAGGATCAGCAGCACGTCCGGCTTGGCGGCCATGGCGTTGGTGAGATAGCCGCTGAACTCCTTCTCGGTCAGCGAGTGATAGCTGTTGCCCACATGCTCGATGCCCTTTTCCTTGAAGATCGCCTTGGCCGCGCTGAGCAGGCCGTCGCCGAATACGTATTGCGGCGTGATGGTGTACCAGCGCTTGGCGTTGGGCAGCTTTTCAAGCAGGGGACGCACGGTCTGCTCGATGGCGCCGAAAGTGGGCACAGACCAGCGGAAGGTGGCCCGGTTGCAGTCCTTGCCCGTGATTTCGTCCGCGCCCGCCGTGGTGATGAAGACGCCGCCGGCGCGTTCCACTTCCTTGCCCATGGCCAGCGCTTCGGACGACAGGATGCCGCCGGCGAAGAATTTGACGCCCTTCTGTTGCGAGACTTCCTGGACCTTGCGCACCGCCGTGGCCGGCTTGCCCTCGGTGTCCAGCACGGTATAGGCCAGCGGCCGGTCGAGCGCGCGGCCATACTGCTCCAGCGCCAGTTTCATGCCCAGGTCGGCGTATTTGCCATTGGCGGCAAAGGCACCCGACATGGGCACCGGACACCCGAACTGAATGGCGTCGGCTTGCGCCAGCGCGGACCGGGCGGTCCAGAGTGATCCAGGCACGGCGCCAAGCGCGGCCAATTTCAGCAGGTTGCGGCGATTCAAGATGGTTCTCCCTGGCTGCCGCTGGCGGTGCCGCGGCATATTGACGATGTCGAGCGCGCACCATGCGCGTCCCCATTCCGACTCTGTCTGCTCCAAGCTCCCGTGCCAGGGCTGCCGCCGCGTGGGCGTACTCGCAAGTCCTGGCCTCATGCCTATACTGCGACTACCATCCTATTTATCATGATAAATAGGATTATTATCATGATCAGTTTGGCGAGCCGGATCTGTCAATAGAAGGCGCATCAGGTATAACCCGGGGTCCGCGCAGAACCCGCCCGGGGCATGCCCCGCGCACACCACGCAGCAACGGAGGAACGCAATGGCGTTCAACAGTCACGACCTACAAGCCGCGGGCGCGTCGAGTCCGCCCAAGCGCAGCGACCTGGTCGCCGAAGAGATCAAGCGGTTGATCACGGCCAAGAACCTGTTGCCCGGCGACAAGCTGCCGCGCGAGAGCGAGCTGCAAAGCATGTTCTCGGTCAGCAAGAGCACCATGCGCGAAGCGCTCAAGTCGCTGGAGGTGCAGGGCTTGGTCAAGGTCAGCACCGGGCCGGGCGGCGGCGGCACCGTGGTCGAGGTGCCGCTGGACCGCACTTTCCAGCTGATGCAGAACTACCTGTTCTTCAAGGAAGTGCGGATCGAGGACATCTACCAGGTGCGCAAGCTGCTGGAGCCTGAGCTCGCCGCCAGCGCCGTGCCGTTCCTGACGGAGGCGCATTTCGCTGCGCTGGAGGAGAACATCGCCTGCTGCGACCCGTCGGCCGAGCACGTCGATGACCCGCTGGCCCAGCGCCAGGAAGAAATCAATTTCCACGACATCTTCGCGGCGGCCTGCCCCAATCCGTTCCTGCGCTTCAGCTGCGAGATGACCAATGAAATGATCCGGCAGCTGACCGTGTTCGACAACGAGATGCCGCTGTCCGAGCAGCAGCGTTTCGGCAGCGCCAACACGGGATTTCACCGCAAGATCCTGGCCGCGGCGCGCGAGCGCGACGTCGAAAAGGTGCGCGACTTGATGAGCGAACACATGCAGGACGCGATGCGTTCGGTCAAGCGCATGCACGGCAAGCTCGAAGGCCGGCTGATCCTGGATTCAGAGATGTCCCGGCGCAATGTCACGCGCAAGGCGCGCCGCAGCGGCAAGAAGGCCTGACGGCGCCGGCGGCCAGGCGGCGTGGGCCGGCCGGCCGTTGCCGCCTCAGTCCAGCTTGATGTGATTGGCCTCGATCACCGCGCCCCAGCGCTGGCGGTCTTCCTGCACGTAGGCATCGATTTCTGCCTGGCTGCGGGGCGCCTGGATCACCAGACCCAGCGGCTCGAAGCGACCGCGAAACGCCGGATCCTTCAGCACCTTGTCCAGCGCCGCCTGCAAGCGCTGCGCCTCGGCCTGCGGCACGGCGCGCGGCACGGCCAGGCCGAACCAGGTGGCGGCGCGGAATCCCGGAAAGCCGCTTTCCGCCACGGTCGGCACCTCCGGCAGCACGGCCAGGCGCTCGCCAGTCGTGACGGCCAGCGCCTTGATCTTGCGTTCCCGCACCAGCGGCAGCGAGGTGCTGATCACGTCCACCATGAGCTGCGTGTCATTGCCCATCAGCGAGGTCAGGGCCGGCGCGCTGCCGTTGTACGGAATATGCGCCACGTCCATGCCAGTGCGCGATTTCAGCAGTTCGGTCGCCAGCTGCAGCGGATTGCCTATGCCCACGGAGGCGTAGTTCAGTTTGCCGGGCCGAGCCTTGGCATAGGCGACGAACTCGGCCAGCGTGCCCGCTGGGACCTCGTTGTTCGCCACCACCACCAGCGGCAACTCGGCGGCGATGCCGAACACGCGGAAGTCGCGCGCGGCGTCATAGGCGATGCGCTGGTAGAGCATGGGATTGAGCACCATGCTGGCATTGCTGGCGAGGAAAACCGTGTATCCGTCCGGCGCCGACCTGGCCACCTGGGTCGCAGCGACCATGGTATTGGCGCCGGGCTTGTTCTCCACCACCACGGTTTGCCCGAGGTCGCGCGACATGCCTTCGGCCAGCACCCGCGACAACTGGTCCGCGGAGCCGCCCGGCGTGTAGGGCACGACCAATTTGATCGGTTTGTCCGGAAATGCCGCCAGCGCGGCGGCCGGAGCCGCGAGCGCGACGATCGCCGCGGTCGCGATGCGACGCAGCCTGAGGTTCAGCCTGATTGCCATGCCTGTCTCCCTTGTGGGTTTTGTTATGGCGGCGATACGCCGCCCTGCTATACCTGGCGCTGCCTGCCCGCCCAGAATTCGGCGCGCAGCCGGCGCTTGGCGATCTTGCCGTTGTCGTCGCGCGGCAACTCCGACCGCAGTTGCAATTCGCGCGGCACCTTGTAGCGTGCGATTCGCTCCCCCAGCCATTGCGTCAGCGTCTCGGGATCGGGCGAGGCGCCCGCCGCGGGCTGCACCAGCGCCATCAACCTCTCTCCGTACTCGTCGTCAGGCACGCCGAACACCGCGCAATCCGCCACGCCCGGATACTGCATCAGCTGATGCTCGACCTCGGCCGGATAGATGTTCACGCCGCCCGAGATCACCAGGTCCGATTCGCGGTCGCACACGTAGAGATAGCCGTCCGCGTCCAGATAGCCCAGGTCGCCCAGGCCGATGAGTCCGTCCTTCTCCACGTCGGCGCGGGCCTGCGGGTTGTTGCGATAGGTGAAGTCCGCGTAGGCCGGCTGGCGCACGTGGATACGGCCGACCTGGCCCGCCGCGCAGGGCGAGCCGTCTTCGGCATAGATCCTGACCTGCGCGCCGCCGATGGGCCGGCCGGCGCTGCCGGGGCGGGCGAGCGCTTCGTGCGAATCGATGACCGTGACCATGCCCGCCTCGCTCGACGCATAGGTTTCATGGATGACGGGACCCAGCCATTCGATCATGGCGCGCTTGATTTCCGGCGCGCAGGGCGCGCCGGTCGAGGCCACGAAGCGCAGCGACGACAGGTCATGCGCGGCGCGGGTGGCGGCGTCCAGCCTCAAGAGGCGCACGTACATGATGGGCACCAGATACACCGTATCGATGCGATGCGCCTCGATCAGGCGCAGGACTTCCACCGGATCGAACCTGTCCGTCAGCACGAAGGTCTCGCAGACCCGCAAGGCGACCTGCGCGAATACGCTGGGCGCGCTGTGGTAGATCGGCGCGGGCAGCAGCGCGCGCGATCCTGGACGCAGGCCGTAGGCCGCCTCCACCACCGCTTCGACCTGTTCCAGGTGGCGCGCCAGATGTTCCAGCGGGAACGGCGCGCGCACCACGCCTTTGGGCCGGCCGGTGGTGCCCGAGGTATAGGCCATGTGGCCGCGCGGCGCCACGCGCGGGCCGTCGTAGGGCTGCTGGCTGTCACGCCAGGCGTCGTAGTCCGCATGACCGCACTGCGACGCGCCGGGACCGGCCAGCAGCACCGGCAGACTGGCGGGCAACGCATCGCGCAGCGGCAACCACAGATCAGCATGGGCGATCAGCAGGCGGGCGCCGCTGTCTTCGATGAGGAATGCCGCTTCCGCCGCGGTGAAGTGCCAGTTGATCGGGCAGTAGTAGCAGCCCAGCCGCTTGCAGGCCTGGATGATCTCCAGATAAGGCAGGCCGTTGCGCAGCAGCACGGCGATCACATCGCCTTCGCGCACGCCCATTGCCGCCAGGCCGGCGGCGACCTGTACGCCGCGCGCGGCCAGCGCCGCGCCCGACAAGTGTTGGCCGCCCGCGTGGATCGTGCTGTCCGTCATGCGCCCCCCGTGCTGCGCTGCGCCTTGTCCTGCGCGGTGCGCGCTTCGATGGCCTGGCGCGCGGCGGCCCAGTCCGCGTCGCTCCATTCGGCGTATTGCTTGAAGTAGGCGCCGTTGGCCAGATAGTCGCCGCCGTCCAGCGCAATGGTCTGGCCGTTGATCCAGTCATAGCCCGGACTCAGCAGGAACGCCGCCAGCTCGCCGATGTCATGCCCCGTGCCCAGGCGCCGCATCGGATTCTGTTGCGTCTGCGCATCCGCGCCCGAATCCTTGGGCCGCAGCCGCGCGCTGGCCCCTTCGGTCGGAATCACGCCCGGCGCGATGGCGTTCAGCCGGATGCCGTGGCGGCCCCATTCGATGGCCAGCGACTTGGTCATGGCGTCTATGCCGGCCTTGGACATGGCCGAGGGCACCACGAAGGGCGAACCGGTCCAGACCCAGGTCACCACGATGGACAGCACGGCTCCGCCCGTGCCTTGGGCGATCCAGCGCTTGCCGACGGCCTGGGTCGTGTAGAAGGTGCCGCGGAACACCGTGTCGGCGATGGCGTTGAAGCCGCGCGGCGACAGTTTCTCGGTGGGACTGATGAAATTGCCCGCGGCGTTGTTGATGAGGCCGGTCAGCGGACCATGCCCGGTCCAGATGGCGTCGACCGCGGCGTCCACGGCCTCGGCATCCCGGATATCCACCGCCTGGACGTGGACCTCGGCGCCGTAACGTGCGCGCAGCCCGGCGGCGGCTTCTTCCAGCACCGCGGCGCGGCGTCCCCACAGGTGCAGCGCAGCGCCCAGCGACGCCAGGCGCTCGGCCATGGCATAGCCCAGGCCGGTGCCGCCCCCGGTGACGAGGATGCGCTCGCCGCGGAACAGATCGGCGCGGAACATGGTTTGCGGGACGGTCCCGCCGGGCTGGTTTTGGGGCATGGCCTAGTCTCCTTGGTGATGGAGGCCAGAATATCAACCGCCGCCACGCCGCGACAATCCCGCAGCTTGCGTAAACTATGTTTCCTCACAGTCAACAATAGGACCGCGCATGCCCGCCCTGCCCGCGCTGGACCTCAACCTGATACAGCTGTTCGTGACCATCGTCGATGCCGGCACGCTGAGCGAGGCGGCGGTGCGCCACGGCGTGACCCGGTCGCATGTAAGCCGCAACCTGCAGAAACTGGAACGCGCCTTCGGCGCCCAGCTCATCCGCCGCAGCACCCGGCGGCTGGAGCTGACGCAGCAAGGCTCGGTGCTGTACGAGCACGGTGCGCGCATGGCGCGCGAGGTCGAATCCGCCCGCCATGCGCTGCAAAAGCTCGGCACCGAGCCTGCGGGCCACGTCCGGCTGAGCATTCCCACCGGCCTGGGAGAACTGGACCAATTGCGCCCGCTGCTGGTGAGCTTCGCCTTGCGCCATCCTGCGCTGACGCTGCGCGTGCTGTTCTCGAACCGGGTGAGCGACCTGATTTCGTCGGAAATCGACGTGGCGCTGCGGGTGATGACGACGCCGCCGCAGGATTACGTGGCGCGCGCGCTGGGCGACGTGAAATGGGTGCTGTGCGCGGCGCCTTCCTATCTGCAGCAGTTCGGCCCGCCCGCCCATCCGCGCGACCTCGGCCGCCTGCACTTCCTGGGTCCGCCCGACCCCAGGCCCCAGGTCACGCTGCGGCTGCGCCGCAAGGACCAGCTGCATGAGGCCAAGCTCGCGCCGCGGCTGCAGTCGGAGTATTTCCCGTTCCTGGCGCAAGCCGCCCGCGCCGGCGCGGGCGTGGCGCTGCTGCCGGCCTACGTGGTGCACGAGGATCTTGCCGCGGGACGGCTGACGCCGGTGCTGCCGGCCTACCAGGCCATGGGGCCAGGCGACAAGCTGTTCATCCTGACCACGCCCAACCCCTACCCCTCGACCGCACAGCGCGCGGTGGTCGATTTCCTGCGTACCGAACTGACCGTGCTGCTGCGCGATTTTCTTGCGTAGACCCGCGTCGCCTCGCTGGGCCGCAACATGCGCGTAGGACTTTCTTGATAAAAGAGGCTTGCGACCCGCGCACGCCTCGGCCAGAGTATCGGTTTGGGCCAACGACCGCCCGCCCCTGATTGCAGTAGGGGAACTTTGGCGGTTCGCTCAAGTCTTATATAAGATATAAGACATACGGCCGCGCAGGCATCAGTCTCACATAGAATGACAAATGCGCAAAAACGCCAGAAAATGCCGGCTTCAACCGGGCAAAACCACGGAGTCCATCATGCCGCACAACACCCTAGACACCCTCAAGAATTTCAAGATCGGCAATAAATCCTGTCAGTACTATTCGCTGCCGGCGCTGGGCAAGTCCCTCGGCATCGACGTGCAGCGGCTCCCGGTTTCGATCCGCATCGTGCTGGAATCCGTGCTGCGCAACTGCGACGGCAAGAAGGTCACCGAAGAGCACGTCAAGCAGTTGGCCAACTGGCAGGCCAATGCCCGCCGCGAAGACGAAATTCCGTTCGTGGTGGCCCGCGTGGTGCTGCAGGACTTCACCGGCGTGCCGCTGCTGGCCGACATCGCGGCCATGCGTTCCGTGGCCGACAAGATGGGCAAGAGCCCCAAGAGCATCGAGCCGCTGGTGCCGGTGGACCTGGTGGTGGACCACTCGGTCATGATCGACTACTTCGGCACCAAGAATGCGCTGGACCTGAACATGAAGCTGGAATTCAAGCGCAATCAAGAGCGCTACCAGTTCATGAAGTGGGGCATGCAGGCGTTCGACACCTTTGGCGTCGTGCCTCCGGGCTTCGGCATCGTCCACCAGGTCAACCTGGAATACCTGGCGCGCGGCGTGCACCTGGACAAGAAGAACAACGTCTACTACCCGGATTCCCTGGTGGGCACCGACAGCCACACCACCATGATCAACGGCATCGGCGTGGTAGGCTGGGGCGTGGGCGGCATCGAAGCCGAGGCCGGCATGCTGGGCCAGCCCGTGTACTTCCTGACCCCCGACGTGGTCGGCGTGGAACTCAAGGGCAAGCTGCGCGGCGGCGTCACGGCCACCGACCTGGTGCTGACCATCACTGAAATGCTGCGCCGCGAGAAGGTGGTGGGCAAGTTCGTCGAATTCTGCGGCGAAGGCACCGCCAGCCTGTCCGTGGCCGAACGCGCCACCATCGGCAACATGGCGCCGGAGTACGGCGCCACCATGGGCTTCTTCCCGGTCGACGAGCGCACCATCGACTACTTCCGCGGCACCGGCCGCACGGAAGACGAAATCGCCGCCTTCGAGGCCTACTTCAAGGCCCAGAAGATGTTCGGCGTGCCCAAGGCGAAGGACATCAATTTCACCAAGCTGCTGACGCTGGACCTGTCCACCGTCGCGCCGTCGCTGGCAGGTCCGAAGCGCCCGCAAGACCGCATCGAGATCGGCAACGTCAAGAACACCTTCATCGACCTGTACTCCAAGCCGGTCGCTGAAAACGGCTTCAATCAGCCGGCCGAAAAGCTGGAGCAGACCTTCACCACCAGCGCCGGCACCAAGGTCAAGAACGGCGACGTCCTGATCGCCGCCATCACGTCCTGCACCAACACCTCCAACCCCAGCGTGCTGCTGGCGGCCGGCCTGCTGGCCAAGAAGGCGGTGGAAGCCGGCATGACCGTGCCCAAGCACATCAAGACTTCGCTGGCCCCGGGATCGCGCGTGGTCACCGAATACCTGACCAAGACGGGCCTCTTGCCCTACCTGGAAAAGCTGGGCTTCGACGTGGCCGCCTACGGTTGCACGACCTGCATCGGCAACGCCGGCGACTTGACCCCGGACCTGAACGAGGCCATCACCGGCAACGACCTGATCTGCTCGGCCGTGCTCTCGGGCAACCGCAACTTCGAGGCCCGCATCCACCCGAACATCAAGGCCAACTTCCTGGCCTCGCCCCCGCTGGTCGTGGCCTACGCCCTGGCCGGCACGGTCACGCGCGACCTGATGACCGAGCCCGTGGGCCGCGGCAAGAACGGCGACGTGTGGCTGGGCGACATCTGGCCGACCACCGAGGAAATCGAATCGCTGCTGAAGTACGCCCTGGATCCCAAGGCGTTCGAGGCCAACTACGGCCAGGTCAAGAGCAACCCGGGCAAGCTCTGGGAGAACATCAAGGGCGTTACCGGCGACACCTACAACTGGCCTGATTCCACCTACATCGCCGAACCGCCCTTCTTTGACGGCTTCGGCATGACGCCGGGCGCGATGCCGACGGTCAAGAACGCCCGTGCGTTGGGCGTGTTCGGCGACTCGGTCACGACCGACCACATCTCGCCGGCCGGCTCCATCAAGGAAACCTCGCCCGCGGGCAAGTGGCTGAAGGAAAACGGCGTCATGAAGGCCGACTTCAACAGCTATGGCTCGCGCCGCGGCAACCACGAGATCATGATGCGCGGCACCTTCGCCAACGTGCGCATCAAGAACCTCATGATTCCGGCGCTGCCGGACGGCAGCCGCTTCGAGGGCGGCGACACCCTGTTCCAGCCCACCGGCGAACAGATGTCCATCTATGACGCGGCCATGAAGTACGTTGGCGCGGGCACCCCCACCGTGGTGTTCGGCGGCGAAGAGTACGGCACCGGCTCGTCACGCGACTGGGCGGCCAAGGGCACCCAGCTGCTGGGCGTGAAGGCCGTGATCACCCGCAGCTTCGAACGCATCCACCGCAGCAACCTGGTCGGCATGGGCGTGCTGCCCCTGCAGTTCAAGGGCTCGGACAGCGTGCAGTCGCTGGGCATCACCGGCGAGGAAACCTACGACATTTCCGGCCTGGAAAACGGCATCAAGCCGATGCAGGACGTGACGCTGACGATCACCCGCAAGGACGGTTCGAAGCAGGACGTGACGGTGCTGCTGCGCATCGACACCCCGATCGAGGTGGACTACTACCAGCACGGCGGCATCCTGCCTTTTGTGCTGCGCCAGCTGCTGGCTGCCTGATCGCCTGACCGGCAAGGCAATGGCCCGGGAACCGCGAGGTTCCCGGGCCATTTTCATTGCGGCCGCGCTTCAAATCAGTCCGCGAACTCGTAGGCGTCCATTGCCAGCGCGCCGTACGAGATTTCATCGGTCAGGCGCTGAAAACCGGTTCCGCCCGCTCCCAGCGCCACGTACAGGGGCATCAGGTGGTCGTCGTGCGGATGAGCCTGCGACGCGCCTGGCGCCTGCGCCTGCCAGTCCAGCAGCGCCGGCAAGTCATGGCCGCCCAGCTTGTCCGCGTACCACTGCTGGAAGGCCGGCACGTAGGGCAGCGCGGGCGCGTCCTGCGGCATGCGCACGTGGCGCAGGTTGTGCGTCAGCGAACCCGAGCCGATGACCAGGATGTCCTCGTCCCGCAGCCGGGCCAGCGCGCGGCCCAGCTCCAGCTGGCCAGCCGCATCCCGCCCCATGTCCAGCGACAGCTGCACCACTGGCACGTCCGCTTCCGGATAGAGGTAGCGCAGCGGCACCCAGGCGCCATGGTCCAGCGGGCGACGCGGATCCAGGTCGGCCGCGATGCCCGATTCGGCCAGCAGGGTTTGCACCCGCGCCGCCAGTTCCGGCGAGCCAGGGGCCGCGTACTGCAATTGATAGAGTTCCGGCGGAAAACCGCCGAAATCGTGCCAGGCCACCTGGCGGTCGCGGGTGGACAGCGCCAGACCCTCGCCCATCCAGTGCGGCGACACGACCAGGATGCCCTTGGGCTTGCGGCCCTGCGCGGCGCTCCAGGCGGCAAGCGCCGGGCCGGTCTGTCCAGGCTCGACGGCGAGCATGGGGGATCCATGGGATACGAAAAGCGTAGGCCAACGCATGGCGGCGCCTCCTGATATTGAGTAGATGAGGGTATTTTCCGCCGTTTCCTCTCAGCAATAAACCACCTTGATTGGCATTATCTGTTGCTGCTTTAGCATCAATAAATTTGTACCGCCATGGCTGGCGCGCCTCACGGGGGGCTGCGCGCCGCCGTCCGCGCCGGGCGTTAAACTACACAGTTGCACACTTACTGGACGCTCCCCGAAGTTATGGCCCGATCCCGCAGCCAATCCGCTCCCCGCCTCACCCGTGACGCCGCCAAACTGGTCGCGCTTGCCCAGGCGCTCAACCGCTCGGGCAGCCGCCTCGAAGACGTGTTCTGGGAGAACCAGCTTGGCGTAGCGATTCCGAAGCTGCTCAAGGCGGGGCAGGACGCTCCCCTGGAAGCGGCCCTGGACCACCTCGCCCAGAACGACGTGGGCGCATACGAGATCCTGATCGAACAGGCCGAAACCCTGTCCGAATCGATGAAGATCGAGAAAAATGGCGTCCACTACGACATTTTGCTGGTCGTGGCCCCCATCGTCGCCTGGACCCGCTACGCCATTCCGACCGGCCCGATCGCCGCCGGCGCGCAACAGGCCCTGCTGGCGCAGCTGCATGGGCATGTCCTGTCCAGCAAGGCCCGCAGCTCGCTGATGCCGGTGCTGGTCAGCGTGGACCAGATGCCCCGCACCTTCTCCGAAACCTGGCAATGGCTGCAGCGCCTGGGCACCCAGGCGCTGGGCGCCGAAACCGCCAAGCCCGCCTTGAACACCGAGACCGAGACGGCCAACATGCTGGCCGATACGCGCTATATCGTGGCGGCCGTCGCGGTACCCGAAGGCGAGCCGATCTTCCGCTGGCAGGAACAGCTGGGCGAAGCCGACGCCAGCCGCGACGCCTGCCAGGAACAATGGGCGGCGCAGGCCCAACCGACCCTGGCCAACCTGCTGCCAGGCTGCGGTTTCGAAGCCCTGCTGCCCGACGCCTACTATGTCAGCAACCGCGAAGCCGACCGGCGGGTGCGCCCCTTGTCCCTGCGCGCGGCGGTCAGCTGGCTCGAAGGCGCGGTCAGCCTGGAAGCCTCCCAGTTGCGGGCGGTGGTGGCCGGCTGCGGCGAAAGCCGCATCGACGAATACCGCATCGGCTTCACCGCGCGCAGCAGCAACGACGTGTACTACGGCTGCGTCTGGCCGCTGTACGGGCGCGAGGAAGACCTGCCGTCCGACGAAGGCCAGCCCGACGTGGTGGACGAGATCGCCGCGCTGCTCAAGGAATACGGCGTCACCGAAGTACGCCGCATCCCTGGCGTGCTGCCTCCCGAGTACTGTGAAGACTGCGGCGCGCCCTACTTCCCGAATCCGCTGGGCGAATTGGTGCATGCCGAACTGCCCGAGGACGCGGAGGCCTCGCCGGCCAAGTTCCACTAGGCCACCATGCAAGCGGACATCTTCTGCCGGGTCGTCGACAACTATGGCGACATTGGCGTTTGCTGGCGCCTGGCGCGCCGGCTGGCGCACGGCCGCGGCTGGGATGTGCGCCTGTGGGTCGACGACCTGGCCAGCTTCGCCCGCATCCAGCCCGGGATTGCCACGGACAGCCCGCGCCAGCAACTGGCGGGCATCGACATCGTGCGTTGGTCCGAATCGCCGGATCCGGCGCTGGCCGCGCGGGACGTGGTGATCGAGGCATTCGCTTGCGACCCACCCGAGGCATTCCTGGAAAGCATGCGGCGCGTGCATCCGGCCTGGATCAACCTGGAATACCTGAGCGCCGAATCCTGGGTGGAAAGCTGCCATGGCCTGCCCTCGCAGCGGCCGGATGGACTGATCAAGCACTTTTTCTTTCCCGGCTTCACCCAGGCCACCGGCGGGCTGTTGCGCGAGCCGGGCCTGTCGGCCGAGCGCGACGCCCTGCAGGCATCGCCGCAAGACCAGGAAACCTTCCTGCGGTCGCTGGGCGTGCCGCAGGATCTGCTGTTGCGCCGCCGCGACGGTGCGCGCACCGTGTCCCTGTTTTGCTATCCGACTGCGCCGATCACGGCGCTGGCCGGGGCCCTGGCGGCCGACCCGCGCCCCAGTCTGCTGCTTGCCCCCGAAGGCGTAGCCCCCGGACTGGAAGCCGCCTGCGCGGCGCCGGGCGCGCCGTCGGTGGCCCGCCTGCCCTTCGTGGCGCAGCCCGATTTCGACCGGCTGCTGTGGTGCTGCGACCTGAATTTCGTGCGGGGCGAGGACTCCTTCGTCCGCGCCGCCTGGGCCGCGCGCCCCCTGGTCTGGCAGATCTACCCCCAGGACGAAAACGTGCACCTGGAGAAACTGGAAGCCTGGCTGGCACGCTATCCGGCCCCCGAAACCGCCCAGGCGCTGATCCGAGCCTGGAACCACCCGGAAACGGGCGCAACCCCTGCGGCGCTGTCCGCCGCCCTGGCGCCGGCCGCCTGGGCGGACTGGGCCGCCGCCGCGCGGGCCTGGGACGCCAGCCAGGCCGCACTACCGGATCTTGCCGAAAATCTGGCTGATTTTTGCGCAGACTTGGCCAAGAAACGTTAGAATAGAGAGTTTTCCGAGCGCCCTGTATTTGTCGGGCCTCAACTATGACGCCTCCCGGGGTGTGCATGAAGCCGCTGTCTGCGGCGGCTTTTTGCAAGCACGGCGAGTGCACCCATCACCCCCGGAGTTTTATCGATGAAAACCGCTCAGGAATTGCGAGTCGGCAACGTGGTCATGGTCGGCAAGGATCCCCTCGTGGTCCAGAAGGCCGAATACAACAAGTCCGGCCGTAACGCCGCTGTTGTGAAGCTGAAGTTCAAGAACCTGTTGACCGCCTCGGCCAGCGAATCGGTCTACAAGGCCGACGAAAAGTTCGAAGTCGTCCAGCTCGACCGCAAGGAGTGCACCTACTCCTACTTCGGCGACCCGATGTACGTCTTCATGGACGAAGAGTACAACCAGTACGAAATCGAAGCCGAAAGCATGGGCGACGCCCTGAACTACCTGGAAGAAGCGATGCCCGTGGAAGTGGTCTTCTACGACGGCCGCGCCATTTCGGTTGAACTGCCCACGACCCTCGTGCGCGAAATCACCTACACCGAACCCGCCGTGCGTGGCGATACCTCGGGCAAGGTGACCAAGCCCGCCAAGATCAACACCGGCTACGAACTGAACGTGCCGCTGTTCTGCGCCATCGGCGACAAGATCGAAATCGACACCCGCACGAACGAATACCGCAGCCGCGTCAACAACTGATCCGGCAAGCAGGCAAGAAAAAGCCAGACCTTCGGGTCTGGCTTTTTTTATTGCCGCGGCGCGCTGGCGTTACTGCAGCCGCTCGTCGTCCAGGAAATCCGGCACCGCCATGACGTCGATGCCATCCTCGGCCAGCGATTCGCGTTCTTCCGGCGTGGCCGTGCCGCGGATCGGGCGGTCGTCGGCATCGCCTTCGTGGATGCGGCGCGCCTCTTCGGCGAAGCGCGGTCCGACGTTTTCGGTGTTGCGCAGCAAGGCGCGCACCTGGCGCATGACGACCGCCTGCAATGCGGCCATTTTTTCCGCGTCGGAGGCATTGGCCGGCAGCTGGGGCTGGGCGGCGGGCGCGTGCAGATGGGCGACGTTCAGGCGCGGCGCGGACAGCCGCTTGGTGATGCTGGCCGAACCGCAAACCGGGCACGTGACGAGGCCACGCGCCTGTTGCGCGTCATAGTCTTCGTGCGAACCGAACCAGCCCTCGAAAATGTGGCTGTGTTCGCACTGGAGGTCGAAAACTTTAAGTGCCATGGCGTCTATATGGGGTGCAACTCCCAGAATACAAGAAAGCGCCGGCGACAGGCGCTTAGCCCCTGCGAGCGCAACACCTATTCCCGGCCGGCCAGCACAAAGCGGGCCCGCAGGCCCGCTTTTGCGCATGCCCGAAGGTTACTTGCCGCGGTTCTGGGCCGCCGGGTTCCCTACTTGCGCCTGCTGCGCCTGCAAGGCGTCGATCTGGCGTTGCAGGTCGCGCAGCTGCTGGCGCACGTCCTTCTGCTGGTCGGCCAGCGCCGTGGCTTCCTGGCGCGACTGCTCCTGGCGCGCAGCGACCTGCTCTTCCTGCTGCAGGCGCACCGCGCGATCGGCCTGCAGGGCGCTCAGTTCGGCGCTGCGGCTGGCCAGCAGCTTCTCGGCGTGCGCGTACTCGGCCTGCATCTTGATGCGCTTGATGTCCACCTCGGCCAGTTCGGCGGATTGGGCGACGAAGGCGCGGTAGGTGGCTTCGGCCTGCTTGTCCGACTTGGTCTTCACCACGCGCCAGAAGTCCTTTTGCTGGAACAAGGCGACGTAATAGGTCAGGTCGTCCGGCTTGAACAGCAGGCTGGCGCCGTAGGTGCCGTTGTAGGCCGTGCGCAGCTCCGACACCTGGCGGCTTTGGATCAGGCTTTGCAGCTCCGACAGCGTGGATGCGGGACGCGCGGCTGGCGGCGGCGCGGGGGGAGTCACGGGCGTGGAAGCCGCCTGCGTGTCCTCGACCTGTTTAACCGTGGCCCGGGGCGCTTCGGATTGTGCGCTGGCGCAAGCGGCCAGGCCGGACAGGGCCGTGCCCAGCAGCGCCATGCGGACGGCGCCACGGATAATCTGGACGTTCATGCCTTCCCCAAAAAAATCGTTGCGGAACTATAGCAATTTATTTCGGCCGGGACAGATACGCTTACATGCGCCGGCCGCGCGACTGTCGCCCCCTACGGGGCATTCCCTATTGCGTGTTCACATCGCCGTCTCGGCAATGCCATCGGCAGGCTCGCCCTGACCTGCTCCCAGCTGCAGCTTGCGCATTTTTTCCCACAACACCTTGCGGCTGATGCCCAGCATGTGGGCGGTATCCTGGCGGCGCCAGCCATTGGCGTCCAGCGCCGCCAGCACGCGTTCGCGTTCGGCGCGCTCGGCGTCGGTGAAAGCGGCGGGCTCGGCCCGCGCGGCGGCCGAAGCGGCGGCCGAGCGCAGCGGCTCGGCCAATTGGTCGAAGATGCGTTCGATGCGCGCCTGGTCCCAGACCTGGCGCTGGCGCCGCACAATCGCGACGCGCTCAGCCACGTTGGACAGTTCACGCACATTGCCCTCGTAGCGCGTGCGCGAGACGCGTTCCAGCAGCCATTGCGGCGCTTCGTCCTCCACGCCCAGGCGTTGCAGCAAGGCGCGGAAGATCGCCGCCTTTTCCTGCGGGCCGCACTGTTCCAGGTTGGGAATGCGCAGTTCGATCACCGCCAGCCGGTAGTACAGGTCCGCGCGGAACTCGTCTTGCCCCACCAGCACGCGCAAATCCTTGTTGGTCGCGGCGACCAGGCGGAAGTCCACCGGCACTTCCACGGTCGAGCCCAGCCGCGTCACCGTGTTCTGCTCCAGGACCCGCAAGAGCTTGACCTGCTGGTACAGCGGCAGGTCGCCGATTTCGTCCAGGAACAGCGTGCCGCCGTTGGCCTGCTCGAAATACCCCTTGTGCGCGCCGATCGCGCCGGTGAACGCGCCCTTGGCATGGCCGAAGAAATGCGCCTCGAACAGGCCCTCGGGGATGGCGCCGCAGTTGACCGCCACAAAGGGGCCGTCGAACCAGGCGGCCTGCTCATGCAACAGGCGTGCGATGCGTTCCTTGCCCACGCCGGTTTCACCATGGATCAGCACGTTGCTGCGGCAGTCGGCGTACATGTCGGCTTCCGCCAGCAGATCCTGCATGGTCGCGGAAACGGCGATCAGCGGCTGCTCGCGCCGAGGCGCGGCGCGGTTGAGCTGGTTCAGCGTGCCCAGCAGCTCATACAGCAGCTTGCGCAGGTCCGCGGTGGTGAAGGTCAGCGGCAACGTGTAGGAGTATTCCGGCGGGTAGTAGCGCGGATCGCGTCCGCGCGCCTCTGCGGCCACCCAGATGACCGGCAGACCTTGCGCCGCCAGCCAGTCGTAGCCGCTGAAGCGCTTGTCGCCCATCACCGACACCGACACCAGGGCCACGGCCGGCCGCGCCAGGTCACGCGGCGGCGGAAACGCGGTGCCGGCGTCCGCGCGCAGCAGCGACACGTCCATGCCCGCCAGGCAACGTTCGGCGCGGCTGGCAATGTCGGAGGTGCCTTCCCAGACGTACACGTCGAATTCTTCGCGCGCGAAATTCTGGCTCATCGCTTGGACCATGCGGGAATGGAAGAGATAGGGGTCACGGGCTTCATCGTCAATACACCAGGCGGGGTTTGCCGCAATCCACGGAAATCAGCGATACGTCGGTCTGCCCCACGCTCAGGCCCAGCGCATTGAGCAGCTGCTGCAGCACCACGGACAACGAACTCAGCAAGGGATCCAGCAGCACCATGACGACCGACAGCACGCCGCCTACCTGCCCGCTGCCGTTCAAGGCCAGCGTGCCGACCGCGTTGACACGGCACTGCCGGATCGCGTCGGGCACCAGCGCCAGGGCGCAGGTCACATCGCTGAGCGGGGCAAACAAGAGCGAATTCAGGATGCCGCCGACCAGTTGCAGCGTACCGCCCAATACACCCGTCAAGCCGCCCGTCGTCAGGCGCGTGCCGAGCTGGTCCATCGCCGTCTTGGACCACTGCAAGTCATTGACGACCTTGGAGATGGTCTTGCCGGCGTTGTTCTTGTCTCCGCCCACCAACTGCGTCGCCAGATCGGTGCGCTGCTTTTCTGTCAGCGGCGTGCCGTTGTTGAACAAGTCCCCCAGGATGCCTCCGATCAGCGCGTCCGTCAGGTTGCCGGCCAGTTTGGAGAGGTCCAGGTTGGTGGCATTGACGGTGGCGGTGGCGTTGGGCGATGGCGGCGCGGTCAGCGTCACCGACACGGGCGCGGAGGAACTGAACACCGGCAACGTGACCCGGGCGCTGAGCGGCAGTATGCCCAGCACGTTCAGTACCTGATAGCGGTCGACGGAGCCGAATGCGCTGGGCTCGCAGCGGTTCGTGAGCGATTGGAAGTTTTTGGATTTGATGTCGGTATTGGACTCCATGCCCGGAAAGCGTCCCAGGCAGACGCTGGCCGCGGCCGACGTCACGTCGATCACCGCCTGGTTTTCGGCCAAGGGGGCCTCGCACAGTTTGCGCAGCGTACCCGTGGATTGCGCCACGTCGATGATGATGGGCAGATCGACCTTGGTGTTCAGGGTGTTGGCCAGCAAGGGCCCGACCAGCGGGATGTTGCTGGTGTTGATGCGCAGATACACGCGGATGCCGGCGCTGACGGCCTGCACGCCCACGCCGCCGACAGCCACTGCAGGCGGCTCGACGATGCGCACCCCCGCATCCAGGCCCAGCAGCGGCACGCTCAGCCCCAGATTGATCAGATTGCTGCCGTTGGCGATGACCAGGCCGGTCTCCAGGATGTTGAGCGCATTGACCTGGGCCTGCAAAGCGGCGCTGGGGTCGCCGCCCACCACGTCCAGATTCAGCACGCCGCCGTCTCCGAACAGCTTCACAGGCAGGTTCAGCGGCATCAGGTCCAACACCGTATTGATGGCTGCGCTCAGCAGCCCGACATCGGCGTTGACGGTTCTCTGCTTGTCGATGAGGCTCAGCGTGGCGTGCAGGAGCTGACCCAGGGTCAGGTTGCTCAGCGCCGTCAATTGCTCGGGCGTACCCACGCCCGCCGCCACCGACAGCGGCAGGCCCAGCGCTTCCAGCAGGCCGGCCGGGGTGATGCCGACATTGGCCAGGCCGGCGGCGTCCAGCACGTCCAGCTGCGTGGGCGAGGCCCCCGCCGTGGCCAGCAGCTGCGACAGCAGGCCGCCGCGTTCCAGGCGCAATAGCCGCGATCCCACCGAGAAGGCTGCCACAGGCTGCGTGTTGGTCGCCACCGCCGCGACCGACGCCGTGACGCCGCCCACGCCGGGGATGAGATTGGCCAGCTGCTTGCGCGCCGCCACCCGCACGGCGTTATAGGCCTGCCCGCCGGCCGCGTCGAAGACGTGCATGCCGGAGGGGTCGGAACGCGTCGGATCCCATACCTTGCATTCCACCGTGAAATCGGCGGCCGTGAACGCGTCCAGGATGTTCGGCACATTGGCCAGCGCGGAAGCCCGGCCGGCGGCGGCGGCCCGGGTGCAATCCGCACTGGAGCCCAGGCTCAGCACCTGGACTGCCGACAGCGCCGCCAGGTCCGCCGCCTTCTGCATTTCGCGCTTCATGTAGAAGCCGTAGCCGAGCTGCAGCACGCCGAGCAGCACCACCCCCACCATCACCGCGAAGACGACGGCGACGGTCATGCTGCCGCGTTGCCGCGACGGCGGGGAAGGATGTGGACGGCCGGCTGACATGCTCTTGCGACTCCATACCCGCACGCGGCGGGGAACAGCAACGCTCCGAACCTATTGGACGTTGGGGATTTCCACATTCCGGTCGAACCACACGGGAATGGGATGCTTGAAGCTCTCCAGGTAGCGGTTCCAGGCCGCCGTGGACACCGGCCCCAGCACGGGCAAGGCATTGCCAGCGCGCCGCCCGTCGGCCTGCGCCGCCAGCAGGCCGCGCGTCACGTCGCCAAAGCCCTCTTGCGCCGCCGGCGCGGCGGCAGGCGCTTGCGGCAGCGGCGTCTGCACCTGCTGCACCACGGCCCGCTCCGGCATGGAGGCCGCGGACGCGGGTTCCGGCGCCGACGCGGCGGCGGGCGCCTGGGCGGGCGGCGCGCTGCTCGCGGCGCCCGACATGCTGCCCGTCAGCGGCGCATTGGATTGCGCCAGGGCGGCCGCGGGCGCCTGCGCCGCAAGCGCGCAGGCCAGGATGAACAAGGCGTGATGGGTCGATGGAGACATGGCAGTCTTCCTTAAAACGGAGTTAGCGCACGATGGGCCCGTTGCCCAGGCCGTCCATCAAGGGGCTCATCAACGGCATGACGGCCTGTTCGCCGCTGGACACCCGGGTGGCAGGCGCAAGGGAAGCGCCCGGCGCCGGGGCCAACTGGCCGCGGATCTCGGCGGCCAGGCGCAGAACCTGTCCGCGCGCCTCTTCGCCCAGCTGCGCCCGCTCCATCAGGCGCTGGGCCTTGAGCGGATCCCCCTCCACCAGCAGCAGCACCGCCAGGTTCGCCAGCACCTTGCCGCTTTCCGGCGTCAATTCGGCCGCCTGCCCCAAGGGCACGCGCGCGCCCGCCGGATCGCCCGCGCGCAGACGCGCATAGCCCAGGTCGCCCAGGATGCGCGCGTCCATGGGCGCCAGCTTGGCCGCCCGCGAGAAGTAATCGGCCGCCTGATCGAACTGCCCGCGCGAACCGGCGATCAGGCCCAGGCCATGCCAGCCCTCGGCCGCCTGGTCGGTGGCGGTCAGCGCGCGATAGGCCTGTTCGCTCAGCGCCGCCTGCCCGGTCTGGCGCAGCGCCTCGGCGCGCAGCACGGCCACGCGCGCGTCATTACCGTACTTCTGCTGGTAGCCGTCGATGTAGGCAAGCGACGCGAAATAGCGTTCCTGGCGTTGCGACTCGACGATCATGGACAGCATCATCTCGGGTTCCTTGGGCGAATGGCACTTACTTAAGCCTCACAACCTTGAAGTCACGGGCGTAAGCATTTGAATTTGAAGAAAAAAGGAGGTGGCTGACCAAGGGATTGATAGGATGGTTGTTACGAAGCTTCCAAACCATCTTTCGAAAGGCCAGCCACCATGAATCGTAATGCACGAAGCGCTTTGCATCAACGTCGAAGCAGGATCGGACGCCGGGCACGGGCAACCCCGGCGGTGGAGTTCTTCAACGTGCTGACCAGCCCGGAATTGCTGGCGACAACCGAAGCGCTGCTGCCTGAGCATCGCGAGCGGCTCTATCCGCCCACGGTTGCGCTGTCCATGTTCATGCGTCAGGTGCTGGAGGCCGATGGCTCGTGCCAGAAGGCGGTCAACGGCTGGGCAGCGCAACGCGCAGCCGATGGTCTGAGCCCGTGCAGCGTTCGCACCGGCGGATACTGCCGGGCGCGCCAGCGCCTGCCGCTGGAGATGGTCAGTACGCTCACGCGCGAAACAGGGCGCTTGCTCAGCCAGAAGGCGCTGGCGCCATGGCTGTGGCGCGGGCGTTCGGTCAAACTGGTCGATGGCACCGGGATCTCGATGCCCGATACTCCGGAGAACCAAGCCTTGTATCCCCAGCCCAACACCCAGGCGCCCGGAGTGGGTTTTCCTCTGGCGCGACTTGTCATGGTGATTTGCCTGGCCAGCGGCGCGGCGCTTGATATGGCGGTAGGACCCCACAGCGGCAAGGGCAGCGGCGAACTCGGACTGGTGCGCGGCCTGCTCGAAGGCTTCTCCCCAGGCGATGTGATGCTGGCCGATGCCCTGTACTGCAATTATTTCTTGATCGCCACTCTGATGGCCACAGGCGTGGATGTGTTGTTCGAGCAAAACGGCTCGCGTATCACCGACTTTCGCCGTGGCCAGTCGCTGGGCACGCGCGATCACTTGGTGCACTGGCCCAAGCCTGCGGCGCGCCCAGAGTGGATGACGCCCGAGCAGTACGCTCACTTCCCCGACGAACTCATGGTCCGTGAAGTCAAAGTCGCCCACCAGGTGCTGGTCACCACGATGCTCGATCATCGCAAGGTCAGCAAGGACGATCTCTCGGCGCTGTATGCGCGTCGCTGGAACGTCGAGCTTGACCTGCGCAACCTCAAGACCACCACGGGCATGGATGTGCTGAGCTGCCAGACGCCGCAGATGAACGAGAAACAGCTGTGGGTCCATCTACTGGCCTACAACGTGATCCGGCTGCTCATGGCGCAGGCCGCCTGCAATGCCGGTGTCGACCCGCGCGAGCTGAGCTTCAAGCACACGGTGCAATTGTGGACCGAGTGGGTCTCGCGCGGTCTGTCGGCAGCGAAGGATGGCGGGCGGCTGTTCACATTGATCGCCCAGTGCAGAGTGGGCAATCGATCCGGACGTATCGAGCCGCGAATGCGAAAGCGACGACCCAAACCCTACTCATGGTTAAAGGTCCCGCGTGCCCATGCTCGCCGGAAAATCAAGATGCATGGTCACGACTGGGATCCAAAGTAAGTGCCATTCTTCCTTGGGCCGGCTCTTGCTCTGGGCCTCGTCTTCTTTCTGCCGCAGCAGCGCCTGCTCCTGCTGCTGTTGCTGGATCAGTTGCCAGGCGGATTCCGCGTTGTTGGTCTTGCATCCGCTCAAACCCGCGCCCGCCGCCAGCACCGTGGCGACGAGCGCCCAGCGCCATGCGCGCGAGCTGTTTTCCGTTGCGCCGTTCATTACATCCCCCCCATGCGCGACAAGCCGCGCAACACCGCGATAAAACCGGCCCCGCCCGTCACGATCAACAGCGCGGGCAATAGCGTCACGATCATGACCCCGGTCATCTTGACCGTGGTCTTGCCCACCTTCTCCTTCAGCTCCAGGCGCCGCTTGTCGCGCAGGCGTTCGCCGAAGCGGTTCAAGGGCTCCTGCACCGCGCCGCCGTGCTGGTCCACCTGCGCGATCAGGCGGCAGATGGCGGACAGGTCGTCGTTGTCGAAGCCCGTGGCCATCCTGGCCAGCGATTGTTCGCGCGTGCGGCCACGCACATAGAGTTCGGACGCCAGCCGCAATTCGAATGACAGCACCGGCAGCACCTGGCCGAACTCCTTGACCAGCACCTGCAGGCTCTGGTCGATCGACAGGCCCACGCCCTGCAACAGGCGCAGCAGGTCGATCAGCAAGGGCAGCTCATCGGCCGCCTGCCGGCGGCGGCGCGCCAGGCGCCGCTGCACGATCCATTTGGGCAGCATGTAGCCGACCGCGAAGGCCACGAAGGCCGCGACCAAGGCGCCCAGCGGCATATCCGGCAGATGCTTGTGCCAGTCCAGCACGACCGCCGCCACGGGCAGCAGAATCGCCAGCCCGAACCGGATCAGGACGAAGCGCGAGCGCGCGGTGCCGGGGTCGGCATAGCCGGCCATGTCCACCAGCTTGCGGTCCTCGGCGGCCAACAGGGCGTCGGCCAGCCGGCCCTCGCTCAGGCGCTTGCCGAACGTGTCGGCCGCCCGCGCGGCCGCCGCCAGCCTGCCCTGCCCGCCTTCGTTGCGCGCGGCCGCCGGCGCCTTCGCGCCGTCGCGCGCGGCCAGCGCCTGATCCACCACCTGACGGCTGCGGCCCTGGCTGCGCAAGCGCCGCGCCATGCCCAGGCCCAGCACCACCAGGCCGGCCGCCACCAGCATCAGCGCCATCGCCAGCACGGTGGAAGCGTTCCAGGATTGCAGGATGTGCATGCGCCCCCCCGGTCAGATGGCCTTGGCCATGCGATAGAGCCAATAGCAGCCGCCGATCTGCAGGCAGACCGCGGTCAGCAGCATCCTGAAGCCTTGCGGGTCTTGCCACAGCCCCATGAACAGGTTGTTGTTGGCGACGATGATGAAGCCCGCGATGCCCACGGGCAGCAAGGCCAGGATCCAGGCCGACAAGCGGACCTCGGCCGAGCTGGCGGTCAGTTCATTGCGCGCCTGCGCCACGTCGCGCATGAAGGCCGCCATGCGTTCCAGCACCTGGTCGCTGCGGCCGCCAAACCGCAGGGCCAGCGACACCAGCGCCGCCACCATGTACAGCTCCTTCAACCCATACAGGCGCGACACGTGCGCCAAGGCCGCATCCAGCTCCTTGGAGCGGCTCAGGCTGGCCGCCGTCTCCACCACTTCGCGCAAGGGCTCGTCGGCTGCTGCGGCGGCGGTCTGGAAGGCGGCGCCCATGCTGTTGCCGATGGTAAGCAGGCGCACGATGTTGTCCAGGAACGCAGGCAGCTGCGAGATCATGCGCCGCTGGCGCTTGTCGGCCCGCAGCCACAGCAGGAAGTAGGCGAACACGGCCAGCAGCAGGAAGCTCACTGCGCCGGAAAGCGCCCCCAGGAAGATCCACGCCAGCGCCGCGCCGACCACGACGGGAAGCGCGATGCGCACATACAAGCCCGCGCTTTGCCGCAGGCCGGTCAGGCGCAGCAAGCGGTCCCAGCCGGAAAACCCGCTGCGGAACTGACGCGAGCTCTCGGCGAACGGCGCGTCGGCGGCGGCCGCGTCGCGGCCCCGCTGCAACTGGCTTTCCAGAAAGGCGGAGCTGGCCGCCCGGCGGGCGCTGCGGTCGGCGTGGCGCCACAGCAGCGCCGCCGCGATGGCCAGCACCGCGGCCAGGCTTGCAAGGACCAGGGCTTCGGGCATCAGCGCCTCCTGCTCCAGAATCCGCCGCTCCCGCCATCGCGGTCGTCTGGCGGGTTGTCGTTGGCGCGCGCCTCGTTGCGCAGCTTGGCCAGCTTGGGCGTGTGAGGATGGATGCCCAGCCAGTTCCAGCGATCCTTCTCCTCGCCGTCCGGCGTCGCATAGGATTCGTGGCGATAGAGTTCCTGCGTGGAGATCACGTTGTCGCCCATGCCTGTGATCTCGGTCACCGACAGCACACGGCGCTTGCCGTTGGACAGGCGGCCGATCTGCACGATGAAGTCCAGCGCGCTGGCGATCTGCCTGCGCAAGCTGTCCTCGCTGCCCTGGAAGCCGGCGAATCCGGCCAGCATCTCGATCCGGTACAGGCATTCGCGCGGGGAGTTCGCGTGGATGGTCGCCATGGAACCCTCGTGCCCGGTGTTCATGGCCTGCAGCATGTCCATGACCTCGGCGCCGCGCACTTCGCCCACCACCACGCGGTCCGGCCGCATGCGCAGGCTGTTGCGGATCAGCTCGCGGATGCTGACCGCGCCGCTGCCGTCAAAACCGCCCTGGCGCGACTCCAGCCGCACCACGTGAGGATGGTTGAGCGACAGTTCGGCGGTGTCCTCGACTGTTACCACACGTTCCGTTTCCGGGATGAAGAACGCCAGCGCGTTCAGCAGCGAGGTCTTGCCCGAGCTGGTGCCGCCGGACACCAGGATATTGCAGCGGTTCTTCACCGCCTCGTTCAGCAGCCGGTAGATCTCTTCGTCGAAGCTGCCCAGGGTCAGCAGGTCCGCGGGTTTGAGCGGATCCTGGCGGAACTTGCGGATCGACACCATGGGGCCGTCCACCGCCAACGGTTCGATCACCACGTTCAGGCGGCCGCCGTCGGGCAGGCGCGCGTCCACCATGGGGCTGGACTCGTCGAGCCGCCGGCCGATCGGGGCCAGGATGCGGCGCACGATGCGCAGCACGTGCTGGTTGTCGGTGAAGCGCAGCGTCTCGCGGGCCAGCACGCCGCGCCGCGAAACGAAGACATTGTCATAGCCGTTGATCAGGATATCCTCCACGGCCGGGTCCGCCAGCAGATCCTCCAGGGGACCCAGGCCGGCCAGTTCCTTGGTCAGCGCTTCGGCAATGGCGCGCATTTCCCCTTCGTTGATCGGCACCCTGCGCAGGCGCACGAAGCTCGCGACCTCGATGTCCACGAATTCCTGGATCGCCGACCTGGCCCAGCGGCCGAACTCCGCGCCCAGTTCTTCGATGCGGGACAGCAGGTGCTCGTAGGCCGCCGTCTTCACTTCCTGGTAGCGGTCCGACGCCGAAAAGCCTTTGTCGCCATCGCCGCCGAACTCTATCGTCGCTGTCATGATCATGTCGGATCCCGTAGCCGTCCGTCTGTCTGTCCGTCAACCGACCACCATGCGGCGGTGCACGCCTGGCAGCCAGGTGGCCAGCCAGCCTGCCCGCCCGCCAGGCGCGTTCTCTTCGGCGCACAGGCGTTCCGCCAGCGCCTGCACCGCCCGCACGTAGACATCGCGTTCGGCCTCTTCGTGCAGCAGATGGCCGCGGTTCGTGCACACCATCAGCGGCAGCGTGCGGTCCGGCAGCGTGCCCACCAGTTCCAGCTGGAAGCGTTCGGCGATCTGCTGCGCCGTCATGCCGTAGCGTTCGTCATAACGGTTGACGATCAGGCCCAGGCTGCGCCGGTCCACGTGCTGTTGCTCCAGCTCCTGCAGCACGCCGGCCAGCGACACCAGCGCGCCGACGCTCTGGTCGGTCACGATCCAATTCAGCTGCGAGGCGCGCGCCAACCCCGACACGAATTCAGGGTTGCTGAAACCGCCCGCATCGGCCACCACGACCGAGAAGTGCTGGCGCATGCGCTCGAACACCAGCAGCGAATCCGACTGCGACACGTCGCGCATCTGGCCCAGATCGCGCGGCAGCGACAGCACGCTCAAGCCGTTGGCCGTATGCGCCATGGCCGACCCCAGCAGCGTCGAGTCGAGGCGGCGCAGGTTGCGGGCCGCCTCGGCGAAATCGAAGTCGCCGCCGATGTTCAGGTAGAGCTGGCAATCGCCTATGGGCCAGCCCAGGTCCATCAACGCGACGCGGCTGGACAGGGGTAGCGGCTCGCCGGCGGGCTTGGGCGTCTTGGCGCCGCTCGTGGCTGCGCGCTGGCCGTGCGCGAGCTTCAAGCGGTCCTGCACCATCCCCGCCATATGCACGGCCAAGGTGCTGGTCCCCACGCCAGGCCGCGCGCCCAGCAGCACGACGCTGCGGCGCGTGCCGTCCATGCGGCCGTCGGATGGCCGGTCGAGCAGGCGCAGCACCACCTCCTTGATCTCCTGCGGTGCCACCGAGGGATCGACGAAATCGCTGACGCCTGCCCGCAAGGCGGCGATCGCCCCCTCCGGCTGGCTCAGGAAGCCGACCGCCACGCGCGGCAAGGTCGGCGCGATGCGGGCCAGCAAGCGCGCCAGTTCGGCGGACTTGAACAGTTTGCCGGGTTCGTCGTCGCTCAGTGTGAAGTCCAGGAACACCACCTGCGGCGCGATCTCCGTCAGGCGCCGCGCCAATTCCTCGATGCGCGGCGCTTCCTGGGTCAGCATCCCCAGGTCGCCCAAGGCCTGTCCCAACTGTGCGGCAACCGCGTTGCCCTGGGAGCAGAACAGGAACCGCGTGCCGTTTTGCAGGCCCACCCATTCGCTGGCATGTGTCTTCATATTGCTCACCGTGAAAAGCCCGGCATCTGCTGGCCGCCCACCGGGCCGGTCAGGTAATAGCCCCAAGCATTGAACGCCGTATCCGTTTGCTCCTGCTTGGCTCCCGGCAGCGGCAGGGCCACGCCGCGCGCGATGGGGCGCACCAGGCGCGGCGTCACGACGATGACCAGCTCGGTGTCCTCTTGGGAATAGTCGACGCTGCGGAAAAAGGAGCCGATGATGGGCAGGTCGCCCAGCATGGGCACCTTGTTGACCATGGCCTTGGTCTGGCGCGATACCAGGCCGCTGATCACGAAGCTTTCGCCATCGCCCAGTTCCACCGTGGTGTCGGCGCGGCGCGTGCGCAGGGCGGGAATGATGGTGCTGGTATCCGCGCTGGTATTGATGGCGATGCCGTTGGTGTAGTCGAGTTCGCTGGCCTCGGGCGCGACCTTCAGCGAGATGCGGTCGCGCGACAGCACCGTGGGCGTGACGGTCAGGCCGATGCCAAAGGGCTTGAAGGTCACGTTGACCGTGCCCAGGCCGCCGGCCTGCGGAATCGGCAATTCGCCGCCAGCCAGGAAGCTGGCGCTCTGCCCCGTCAAGGCCACCAGGGTCGGCTCGGCCAGGACACGGGCCATGCCGTTGGTTTGCAGCAGCCGCAGCCGCGCCGAAAAATTGTTGGAGTCGTAAAACAGCGAAAAGCCGGATGCCAGCGCGCCGCCCAGGCTGGCCGGCATGGTGGAGCTGCCGCCGCTCCAGGGGCCGTTGCTGGCCGTGAAGCTGATGCCGGCCGCCTTCATCACCGAACGCGACACTTCCACGACCTTCACTTCCACCTGCACCACCCCGCCGCTGCCGGCGGTGGACATGTCCACCACGTTTTTTTCCCCGCCGACGGCGGATGCCGCCATGGTGGCCGACGCGATCTGCCCCAGCTGCGATTCGGCGTGTCCCGACACCACGGCATGGCCGTCGGCGATGTCCACGTTGGCGCCGCCGCCCAGGCCGCGGCTCGCCAAGGCGCCCTGCACGCTGCCGCCGACGCGGACGTTCCATATCTGCGGAGTCGCATTGTTGCCGATCCATACCTGCAGTTGCGTGGTGCCGGCTTTCTTGCCATAGAGCAGCACCGAGCCCGCGCGCTTGCCGGAGGCGGGCAATACCTTCACGTCCGCCACATCCGGGTCGCCGATGGCGATGCGCGTGGGCGCGCCGCCATCCAGCATGAGAGTCTGCTGCCCCTTCACCGCCATCGAGATGTCGCGGACCGGCGCGCTCGCTCCGGCCGCGGGCGCCGCGATCTGAGCCAGGCTGAGACCTGCGTGCGCCATCGCCGCCGCAGCCGACAGCAGGCAGATCATGGTGGTGCGCTGATGTTTCTTCATAGTGCTGGACCCGATGATGGAATAAGTCCGGCTGCGGTCAGCGCCTGGTCCGCCCGCAGCCCCGTTCAATAGCGCACGCGCTCGGATTTCTCTCCTCGGATGATTTCCACTGTCCGGCCGCCGCCGGAACCCTGGGGCCGGCTGGCGGCGCGGGTGGCGGGCGCCAACGCCGCGGCCGTCGTGCCGTCCAGTTGCACCAGGCTCTCGCCGGCGTAGGCGCGGTTCGGTCCCGTCAGCAGCGACTCGCGCTGCGCGGGGGTCAGGTCGGTGCGCACCGGCAGCACCGTGCCGCGCCGGGCGAACAACTGCGCATCGGGCATGCTGTCGTCGCCCACCGGGCGCAAGGCCAACTGCAGGCGGCCGGCGCGGCTGGCCAGCATCAGCTCATTGACGCGTTCGACCGGCACGGCCAGCACCGCGGTGCGCGCCGGCTGACCAGGACCGCCTTGCTGCAGCGCCGACTTTTCATCCGGGCCTTCCACCGTAGCCCTGCCATACGCCAGCACGCGCACCTGCGACTGCAGCAGGCGGGCCTGGCCGACGGCAACTTCAGCGCTTTTTTCGATCATGAAGAACACGTCCACCATGTCGCCAGGGACGATACGATTGCCGCCGCCGATCACTTCGTCCACCGCGATGGCGACGGCGCGCTCGCCCGGCTTGAGCTGGCGCGCCAGGCCTTGCGTCAGCAGGCTGGGCAAAATCGGATCGCCTGCGGCGATGTCGACCTTCGTCACCGCGCCCTCCAGCGGCGCGACGTCGGCAAACCCTCCGGACAGCGCGACCTGCCACTGCGCCACCGTCAGCATTCTTGCGCCGTCGATGCGCGAACCGGCCGGGATCGGCTCTCGGGCCACCACCACCGGATGGAGTTTGAGCGGTTCCGCGGGCGCCGCCGCGACAGGCGCAGGCGTCACGCTGGGCGGAGGACTCGCGGGCGCCGAGGCCAGCCGCCAGGCCACGAAGGCCAGCACCAGGCCCGCCACCAGCAACATGCCCGCGATGATCTTGCTCAGACTGCTCATGGTGTCCCCTGCGATATCTGCACGACAGCCTGCGAATGCAATCTGTTGGGTATCCAGTTCCGGTTCGCGCCCGGCAATGCCGTGATCAGCCCCCGCACGGTCTCCAATAGCGGCCAGGACTGCGTGTTGTAGGTCATGGCGACAGTGGCGCAATCGGCCGGCCTGCCGCCTGCCCCCGTCCAGGCACAGGGCGCGCGCGTGGCGCTGCACAGCACCGCGGAGCCGGCCGAAAACGTACCCATCGCCGCCAGACAGGCCGCCGCAGGCACATCGGCCTGACCACTGAAGCGGGCATAGACGGCCGCGCGCGCGCCATCGGCCGCGGCGGCGGCCAACTGCTGCTGCATCCAGAACAGCGCGCCGAACCCGACCACGCCGCAAATAAAGAGCAGCAGCAGGGTGAGCGTCAACGAAAACTCCAACGCCGCGATGCCGCGCTGGCGCTTGCGTGGCGTCTGGCTCCCAGGGTGTTGCGCATGAGCTCGCATCTCAGCCTCCCCCGCCCAAGGCATTGCCCAGATGCACCGTGGCGCGCGCGCTCAGCACGCTGGAGGCCGGCATCAGCGCCGCCCGCAGGAGCGGCACCGAAGGGATGAGCGGATGGGCGCCATATGCGTAGGACACGTAGACTTCGATCTGATCCTGCGCCAGGGGCATGCCGCTGCAGGCGCCGCCCGCCGCGCTGCTGAGCGCGCCCGCGCTGCCGCAGACCGCCACCTGGACCGGCGCGGCGGACATCGTGCTGATCCACTCCGCCTGGTACAGCGCCGAATCGCGGCCGGCGTTGGCCCGCGCCGTCAGCGACGCGGAACCCGCCTGCCACTGCAGGACCTTGCGGGCGCCATCCTGTGCGGCCAAGGTCACGGAATGCTGCGCGGCGACCACCAGGGAATACGTCAGGATCCCGTAAAACACCAGGAAGAACACCACGAATACCAAGGCGAACTCCACGGAATAAGAACCGCGATGCCGGCGGCGAGCCCCAGATACGCGGCATAGGGAATCTGGCGCGCCCGGTTGCTCAACGCCCAGACCCGGGACACCGCCAGATACAGCAGGCCATGCAAGCCGGCCAGCACGCTGGCCAGCGCCAGCGTCGCCATCAGCGGCGCGAAGCCCAGCAGCAGTCCGAGCACGGCAATGGCCTTGATATCCCCCGCCCCCATGAGACGCCTGCGCCACAGCGGCAGGAACGGCGCCGCGGCCAAAAAACCGGCCAGCGCCATCAACCATCCCGACCATCGCGGCGGATAGGCCCAGCCGGGCGCCAGCAAGGCTGCCAGCAGCCATAGCAATTGGCCCGCAAGTCCCGCGATGATCAGCCGGTTGGGGACGCGGCGATAGCGCAGATCGGCGTGGATCAGCGCCAGAATCCAGCATGCGAACAACAGCCACCACAGCACTACCCCTGGATACAAGGCTGGACCTTCTGAAAAAACGGATACGACGATGGGCGCGCCCGATAGGCGCGGACTCCTTCAATCAAGTGATGCCATGTTGCGGGTACGCGCCGCGGCGGCCGGGAACACGCCGCCGCCACGGCGCGGACGGGTTGCGGCTCAGGTCGGAGGCGGGGTAGTGGTACCGGTCTTGGCGTTGTCCAGCTTGGTGCCAAGTTCCTCGAACATGCCCTTCAAGGACCCGGTAAACGCCCCCACCGCGACAATGAGGGCTACCGCCACCATTCCCGCGATCAGCCCGTACTCCAGGGCGGTGATGCCGTCTTCGTCATTCCAGAACTGCGCAAGTGTCGCTTTCATGTCGAGCTCCATGGGTCTCGATTGATGACTGGGGCCGCTCTTCAATGTTCTTCAAGAAGCAGAGCCCCCTAAAGCCTGGAACCGCCCGCTCGCCGCTGTGATTCCCGCGGCGCGCGTCCAGGGTCCAGCTAACCCGGCCCCGGCGTGGCTCCGGGCAATCTGTCCGTAGCCGCGCCAGGGGCCGATTCAATGATCGAGTCGATGCGCTGCGCCGTGCGCGCGCGAAAGCGTTCGGAAGCGCGCTGCAAGTGCCAGCGCATGAGGAACAAGGTGACGATCGAGAGCGCGAAAGCGATGTAAGGCAGCTTGGCGCCGCCGATATGCAGGCCGACGGCGTCGTTCTGTGTTGTGCAGATGACCGCGCCGGCTGCGGCGCCGGTGTAATGCATGCCGCAAACCGCGATGGCCATCAACACCGCCGCGCCGATGCGCTGGCGTTCATTCTGGGTATTGAAGGCAAGCCACAAGGCCGCGGTAGCCGCGATGACGGCGATCAGCACCGACAAGACAACCAGCGGCAGGTTCCAGAGCAATACCGCCGGCATGCGCGCCGCGCTCATGCCGACATAATGCATGGAGGCCACGCCAAACCCCGCGGCGCAGCCACCGACCAGGCATCGGAGAAAGGTAAAGCGTTCACGGCCGACATACCAGAACGCCCAGCCGGAAAACCCTGCGGCAACCACGAAACTGAGTATCGTCAGGCCGACCTGGTAACCCACTTCGAATGGCAGGTTCTGCGCCAGCATGCCGATGAAATGCATGCTCCAGATACCCACGCCGCCCATCGCAACCGCGCCGATGACGATATAGCCGATGCGGATTTCGCCGTCCTGGGTTTCTGCCCGGATACCGGCCGCAGCCAGCAGGGCCACATACGAACCCAACGCGGCAATCAGGAACGAAAGCGCGACCAGACCGCCGTTGAAGGAAAGCGGAACGACATCGCCCGGGCTCATGGATGCCCCGCTTGTGGCGAGCCATGGCGGCAATACGCGGCCGCCAGGCAGTTGCAGCAATTCTTGCGGTAATCCCCAGCCATCTTCACCTCCGGGCGGGCCCACACATTTTGCGTATTTTTGATACGTATCTTTAGTTTATATATTGCCAAATCATACACATCAGGGTTTTCACTGAATTTCGCTATATTGCGACATAAGATGTGTAACGAACACTCCTAAGTTTTCGAAAACATTATTAAAACCTGCTGAACGGCGGTTATCTTGGCCTGAAAATAGTTTCCGCAACCCAAGAATATTTCGAAATAATATCAATGCGATGAGTCCGGGGAGGCGGAATTTGAAATTATTTGTCATTCTGCTGGTAATGCTGGCACCATATGCGCACCGGCAAATGCAACTTTCTCCTAACACTGTTGCAGGCCTTTTCCATCCGATACTCAACCGGGATCGGCTATCCGTTCAGAAACGCCAGCGGAAATGAGAGACGAAAAAGGCAAGAGACGCATGTTTCCGGCGAGTCCGCTTTGCCTCGCCCTCTTGTGCATGATGGCGGCCGGCTCTCAGGCCAGGGCGGAAGGCCCGCTACGCGGCAATCCGGTGGACGCCATGCCGCGGCTGGAGCGTCCGCCCTCGGCGACGCAACCCCCGCCCTACGTCCAGACGGCAACGCCGGAACAACTGGCCTTGCAGGCCCGGCTGGCTCAACGCATCGTGCCGCGCAATTTCGACGTCAGCGGCGTGCGCGCCATTCCATTCGAGGAAGTATCCGGACTGCTCAGCCCGCTCGCGGGCAAGGAAATCAGCCTGGGCGAACTGGTCCAGGAAGTCGACAAGATCACGCAGCTCTACCGCGACAAGGGCTTCCCGCTTTCCTTCGCGCTGCTGCAGAACCAGACCTTCGCCAACGGCCTGGTGGTGGTGACGGTGGTCGAGGGCTACATCGCCAACGTGCGGATCGAAGGCGACATCGGCAATGCGCAGGACCGGCTTGAAGCGCTGGCCGCGCCGATGCAGGAAGAACGGCCGCTCAAGCAGGCCACGCTGGAACGTCAGTTGAACCTGATGCGCACCGTGCCCGGCGTCAAATTCACGCCCAGCCTGGATTTGCCCCGCCGCGCGGACGGCGCGACCGAACTGGTGCTGACGGCCAGCCGCCAGCCCGTCAGTCTGACGGGCGGCATCGCGGATCTGGGCACCGGCATGCAGCCCATCGTGAACCTGGCGACCAACAGCCTGACGCCCCTGGGCGAGCAAGTGAAGCTGACTGCCTCGGTGCCCTTCAATACCGATGACGTGAAGTACGTATCGGGCGAAATCCGGGTGCCGATTGGTGCGGACGGCCTGGCGATCAAGATCGACGGTTATCACTACGATGCCCGGCCCCAGGACGACGCAATCGAAATGCTGGGCTTCGAACGCCGCGTGAAGAACGACCGCATCGGCGTCGGCGTGAGCTATCCGTTCCTGTTGAACAACACCCGATCGCTGACAGGAACCCTGGGCGTATACGCGGCCAATTCGAAGGACCGGTACGAGGCCCGCAGTACCGACCGCTGGCTGCAGCAGGATGCGCAGGTGCGCGCGGCGACCGCCGAAATGCGCTACATCCAGGTGTCCGAGACCAAGGCCACCGACGTTACGCTGAGCGTGGCCAAGGGTTTTGACGCCGCCGGCGCGAAAAAGGATATATCGACCAACTACGGTTATTCCGCCACCCCGCTGCTGGACCTGGATTTCACCCGCTACAACCTGAACGCCAGGCAAACCTTCGTGCTGCCCGCCCAGATCGGCCTGGTTTTCTCGGGCGCGGCGCAATACTCCAGCAACATCCTGCCCTCTTCCGAACAGATCTCGTACGGCAGCTGGCGCTACGCCATGGGCTATCCGCAGGGCGAGCAAAGCGGCGACAAGGGCGTCGGCGTATCGGCGGAAATCAATCGCCGCTTCGGCGTGGGCTGGGAATACCTGTCCAGCGTGCAGCCCTATGCCTTGGTCGACTACGCGCGCACTTGGTACAACAACAAGGACCTGCAGACCCTGAACCAGCGGCACCTGTCTTCCGTGGCCCTGGGCTTGCGCTTTACCGACGACAAATACTATCTGTTCGATTTCAACGTGGCCAAGCCAGTGGGATCGGCCACCGTGACCGACAACCGCAACGTGCGCTTCAACGCCAACTATTCGCTGTTCTACGACGCGTTCTAGGCGCCCTGGACGACGCGCCCGGCAAGCAGATGAACGCCCGCTACGACGGGCGTTTTTTCTTGGGACGCCGCCGGCGTTACGTAACGTCCGACGTAACGTTACGTCGGATGGACGGCTTTCCGTAACATTCGCAGGCTCCTGGCGATCGTAAAAATGCGGATTTTCCAGATTTAAGGAAAACCCTTAATTTCCTGGATACCCTATTGATAACAAAGCGATTTAATTCATCAAGAATTACCGGAACTGGCGTTTTGAAGCGGTTCTGAAAAATCTTGGCATGGTTTGTGCATGAGGAAGCGTATCGGGTTGTTTCGACGCCTGACTCTTCCAACCAAAGGAGCTCGCCATGCATACCCATTCCGACACGCGCCGCCTGCAACGCGCCCTGACCGCCACCGTCCTGGCCACCGCACTGGTGAGTGCCCTGGCCGCCTGCGGCGGCGGCGGCGGCGGAAAGAAAACCGCGGGTCTGCCCGGAACGGACATTCCGACCAATCCTGGCGGTGGCGGCCTTGATCCCGGCGGCGGCCTCAATCCTGGCGGCGGCACCGACCCCGGTGGCGGCACCAATCCTGGCGGCGGCACCAACCCCGGCGGCGGCACCAACCCTGGCGGCGGCACCAACCCCGGCGGCGGCACCGATCCTGGCGGCGGCACCAACCCGCCGCGCGTGAGCGGCCTGCTCGAAACCACGCTGGGCAATACCGGCGCAGCGCTCGACAACACCCTGCCCCTCAATCTGGACACAACCTTGAGCGGCGTGGGCAAGGCGCTGGATCCCACGATCAAACCGGTAGCCGACACCGTCGTCGGCCTGACCCAGCAGATTGGCGCGACTACCGGTCTGGGGCAGCCGGCTGACGGCGTCGTCCGGCAGGTGGGAGGCCTGGTCAGCGACCTGGGCACCAACGTCAAGGGATCGGGACTGCCCGGCGGTTTGGGCGCCGGTGTGGGCGGCCTGGTGGACGGCCTGGGCAAGACCGTCGCCAGCACCGGCGGCCTGCTGAACGCGAACCCCAACAATCCGAATCCGCTGACGACCGTGCTGGGCAATGCCACCGGCGCGGTGGGCGCCTTGACCGGGGCGCTGTCGGGCCAGGGCGGCCTGCTGCAGCCCATCACCCAGGTGGTGGGCGGCGTGACCGGCGGCGTGCTTGGCGGCCCCACCACTCCGCTGCTCGAGCCTGCGCTCGGCAATGTCGGCAAGACGGTCGACAACGTGTTGCCACTGGGCCTGCAGCCCATGCTGGCGGGCGTGGGCGGCGCGCTCGATCCCACCGCCAGTCCCTTGGCCGGCAAGGTCACGGGACTGACGCAGCAAGTGGGCGATGCGACCAAACTCGGTGCGCCGGTGGCCGGCCTGTTGACCAGCCTGGGCGGCACGGTCACCAATCTGGGCGGCGCGTTGCCGGGCGGCACGCCGGGCTTGAACGGCGTGCTGCAAGGACTGGGCGGCGCGGTCGCCAGCGCGGGCGGCCTGCTGCATGCCACGCCGGGCAACGCCAATCCGCTGGGTTCGACGCTGGCCAACGCCACGGGCGCGGTCGCCTCGCTCACCGGCGGTCTGGGCCTGGGCGGGGTGACGGGCGGCTTGACCGGCGGCGCAAACGGCACGGGCGGCCTGCTGGCGCCCGTGACGGGTCTGCTGGGCGGCGTGACCGGGGCCGTAGGCGGCGCGACTGGCGGCGCCAACGGCGGTCTGCTGGCTCCGGTGACGGGCCTGCTGGGCGGCGTGACGGGCGCCGTCGGCGGCACGGCGGGAGGCGCTGCTGGCGGCGGCTTGCTGGGCGGACTGGTCGGTGGATTGACGGGAGCTGGCGGCGCCGCGGCCGGAGCCGGCGCCTCGGCCGGCACGAACGGCGGCGGCCTGCTGGGCGGGCTGGTGGGTGGCGTGAATGTCGCGGCCGGCGCTGGCGCCGGGGCGAGCGCAGGCGCCCCTGCCGGCGCGCCCGCCGCTACGGGAGGATCGGGCGGCACGAGCGGCGGCGCCGCCAACGGCGGACTGCTCGGTGGCCTGCTGGGCGGGGTGACAGGCAGCCTGACGGGCGGCACGGCGGCGGGCGGATCTTCCGGCGGGACCGCCAACGGCGGCCTGCTGGGCGGACTGCTCGGCGGCCTGGCCGGCAAGAAGTGATCCATCGCAACCGCCAGGAACCCACATCATGCTGCAACAACAGACCTACTTTCACCACGAGCATGTGACCGGCATGGCTGAATCAGCAGGAAGCAACCGGCGGTCCGGCATGCTGGACGAAATCGTCCTGCTGCTGGGGCGGCAGTTCGCCGCCTACAACGCGGCATGCCAGTCGGCCCTGGCGGAAAAGCTGGGCATTCCCCTGGCGGACCTGAAGGCGCTGGAGCTGGTCATGGAGTTCGATGCCCTTCCAACCGGCCATCTGGCCCAGTTGATGGGCATCAGCTCCGGCGGCGCGACGGCCTTGATCAACCGGCTGGAAGCGGCCGGTTATGTCCAGCGCGGCCGCCACCCGCTGGACCGCCGGATGATCGTGATCCGGCCGGTCGAGGAGTCGTGCCAGGCGCTGGCGCAGGAACGGCAGTGGATCGCCGAAGCCATCGCGACCACGGCACGCGGTTATGACACCGCGGAACTGGAAGCGGTGCACGCATTCCTGACGCGTTGCGGCCGCAGCCTGAAGCGCGACACGCTGGCGTGGCTGGAAAGAGGCAGCGCACACCAATCCGTGTAACCATGCGGCGGGGGCCCCGCCCCCGCCGCATGAGCCGGATCAGGCCGCTTCGGGCGGCCCGAAGTGCAGGCGCGGCACCGCAGCCAGCAGCCTGCGCGTCATGTCCTGGCGGGGTTCGTGCAGCACCGCATCGGCCTGGCCCAATTCGATGATGCGTCCGCCGTCCATGACGGCGATGCGGTCCGCCAGATACTCGACCACGCCGAAGTTGTGCGTGATGAACAGATAGGCAATGCCCAGCTCAAGCTGCAATTCACGCAGCAGGTCCAGGATCTGGGCTTGCACGGAGACATCCAGCGCCGACGTGGGCTCATCGCAGATCAGCACTTTGGGTTCGACCGCCAGCGCCCGCGCAATGGCGATCCGCTGGCGCTGGCCGCCCGAGAATTCGTGCGGATAGCGCGCCAGGGTATTGGACGGCAGGCCCACGCGTTCGATCAGCCTTGCGGCATGCGCGCGGCGCGATTCCTTGTCCATGCCGGCACGCAGGGACGCCAGCCCCTCATCCAGGATGTCGCCTACCCGCATGCGCGGATCGAGCGAGGCATACGGGTCCTGGAAGACGATCTGGATGTCCTGCCTCAGCCGCTGCAGCGTGCGCCGGTCCGCCGACAGCACGTCCTGTCCCTGCAGCATGGCCCGGCCCGATACGCGCGCGCCGTCGATCAATCGCAGCAGCGCCTTGCCCGTGGTGGTCTTGCCGCAGCCGGACTCGCCCAGCAGGGCCAGCGTTTCGCCGGCCTTCAGCGTGAAGGTCACGCCGTCCACGGCCTTGACCCAGGACGCGACGCGGCGCAGCGGCCCCTTGCGCACGGGGTAATGGACCTTCAGGTCCTGCACGTCCAGTACCACGCCGGCATCGCGCGCCTGGGCGTCGGCGGCCACCCGGGCCGCGTCTCGCGCCATGGCCTCGCGGCCGCTTTCCGTGAGCGGCGTACCGCGCTTTTCGAACGTGGGGATCGCTTCGAACAGCTGCCGCGCATAGGGGTGCTTAGGCGCGCGGAAGAACTCTCCGGCGTCGGCGCTTTCGACGATCTCGCCGCCGCGCATCAGCGCCACGTGGTGGGCGACGTTCTTCACCACCGCCAGGTCGTGGGTGATCAGCAGCACCGCCATGCCCATTTCCCGCTGGATGTCGGCCAGCAGATCCAGCACCTGCGCCTGCACCGTGACGTCCAGCGCCGTGGTGGGCTCGTCCGCGATGAGCAGCAAGGGCTCGGCCGCCAGCGCGATGGCGATCATGACGCGCTGCTTCTGCCCGCCCGAGAACTGGAACGGATAGTCGTCGATGCGCCGCTCGGGCTCGGGAATGCCCACCCGCCGCAGCCAATCCACGGCGCGGGCGCGCGCCGCCGCGCCGCGCAAAGGCGTATGGGCGATCAGCGTTTCGATGATCTGATCGCCCACCCGCATGACCGGGTTCAGGCTGGTGGACGGTTCCTGGAAGATGATGCCGATGCGCCCGCCGCGCACGCCGCGCATGGCGCTTTCCGGCAGGCGGTTGAGGTCTTCTCCGTCCAGGTCGATCTGTCCGCCCACGATGCGGCCGGCGTCGGGCAGCAGGCGCAGCAGCGCCAGCGCCGTCATGCTCTTGCCGCAACCCGATTCGCCGACCAGCGCGAAAGTCTGCCGTCTGGAGATCGCCAGCTGCAGCCGCTTGACCGCATGCGTCATGCCGCTTTCGCCGGCGATATCGACGTCCAGGCCGTGCACTTCAAGCAAGGGAGCCTGGCTCATGGCGCATCTCCCGGCCGTGACTGGCGCGTATCGGTCGCCAGGGCCGTGCGCGGCGCGCGGCCGAACAGGCCGAAGCGCGCCATGCGGCCGGGCTTGTAGCGGCGCGTGCGCGGATCAAAGGCGTCGCGCACCGCGTCGGCGAACAGGTTGGCGGCCAGCACCAGCGCCAGCATGAACAGGAATGCGGTCAAGAGGTTCCACCAGATCATCGGGTCACGGGACATTTCCAGCCGGGCGCCGTCGATCATGGAGCCGAAGGAGTTCATGCTGGGATCCACGCCTATGCCCAGATAGGACAGCACCGCCTCGTACAAGACCAGGCCGGAAAATTCCAGCACCACGGTGATCAGGACCAGGTGCGCCACGTTGGGCAGCAGATGGCGGGTCATGATGCGCCAGTGGGAAACGCCGAAGGCCCGTGCCGCCTGCACGTATTCCAGCTCGCGCAGCTTGAGGGTTTCGGCGCGCAGCAGGCGGCACAGCCCGGCCCAGCCGGTAAAGCCCAGGATCATGCAGAGCAGGAACAGCCGCAGGTCGGCGCGCGCGGCCGATGTGTCGAACAGGTCGGCATGGTTGTCGATGTACACCTGCATCATCAACGCGCAGGCGGCCACCAGCAGCACGCCCGGAATCGAGGTGATGGTGGTGTAGAGGTACTGGATGCCGTCGTCGACCTTGCCTTTGAAATAGCCGGCGGCGATGCCGAAGACGATGGCCGGCGGCAGCATGGCGATGGTGGTGAGGCTGCCGATGACCAGCGCGGTGCGGATGCTCTTCAGGGCCTGCCACAGCACGTCGTTGCCGATGCGGTCGGTGCCCAGCGCGTGATAGCCGCTGGACAGGCCGGCCAGGGCGCCAGCCGTCAGGCACAGCAGCGTGAAGGTGACGGCCATGGCGCGCCAGGGCACGTCCGAAGCCGCCTCCTCGGCGACCCTTGCGGCGCGCCGCCGGGCCAGGCCTGCGTACATCAGCCCGATCACGGCGGCGGACACCGCCAGCCCTGCGGCCAAGCCCAGCCCGAGCCGCTTGGCGACATCGCCCAGGTGGTCGCGGTCGGCGTCCTCCAGATGCACGCCCGCTCCCCGCAGCCGGGGAAAGTCGCGCACCGGCTTGTCGTTGACGAGCATGGTTTCCTTGGTGAACTGCCGTATCGCCAAAGGCTCGGAATAGGTCTTTTCCGGCGTGGTCAGCACGGAACCCGTGAGCAGTCCGTCCAGCGCCGAGCGCACCGCGGGCGCATAGGCCGGCGGCGCGTCGGCCGCGGCGCCGGGGGCCGGCGGCAGCAGCGGCCGGTAATGCACCGAGTCCAGCAGGCCCACCACCACGAACGCGGCCAGAATCACCGCCGAGCACATGGCCGGCGTGTCGCGCGCCACGCGCGCCCAGGTCGCGCGCAGGTTCGGGCTGCGGCGCACATGCCATACATAGGCCAGCGCGCCCAGCGCCATGAGCCACAGCGCGATATCGGTCCAGAGGAAGACGAACTTGGGCATGGCGGCTACTCGAATCGGACGCGGGGGTCGGCCAGCGTGTAGGAAATGTCGGCCAGGATCAGCCCCACGATGTAGAGGGCGGCGCCCAGGAACACCATGGCGCGCACGATGGAGAAGTCCTGCGCGTTGATGGCGTCGATGGTGTAGCTGCCCAGGCCGGGAATGCCGAAGAAGGACTCCGCGATCAGGCTGCCCATGAACAGCAGCGGCAACGCCGCCACCGTGCTGGTCAGGATGGGCAGCATGGCGTTGCGCAGCACGTGCCGGAACAGCACGACGCGTTCCGCCAGGCCCTTGGAACGCGCGGTGCGCACATAGTCCTTGCCGATCTCCTCCAGGAACAGGGTGCGGTAGAAGCGCGCCTCCGGCCCCAGCCGCGACACGATCGCGACCAGCACCGGCAGCGCCAGGAACTTGACCACGTCCAGCCCGCCCGAAAAGCCCGAGAACGGCACCAGCCGCAACAGCTTCGCAAAGACCCATTGGCCGGCGATGATGTAGAACAGGCTGGAGATGGACAGCAGCAGCACGCAGACCACCACGCCCCAGAAGTCGAGCCGAGTGGCGCGGAAATACACCAGCGTCAGGGAAAAGACGATGCTGACGAAGAGCCCCAGGAAGAAGGTGGGCACCGCCAGCGCCAGGCTGGGCCCCATGCGCGTCTTGATCTCGCGGCCGATGTCGCGCCCGCCGTCGGACGCGCCGAAGTCCATGACCAGCAAGGGCACCGAACGCTGGTAGAACACCGTGTCGGTCAGTTGCGCCGCGCCTTGAGCCTTGGCATTGAAGAACAGCGGCTTGTCGTAGCCGCGCTCGACCTTCCATTTCTCCACGGCTTCCTGGTTGGCGCGCTGCCCGCCGATGGCCAGCCGCGCCATGTCGTCGGGCGTGTTCACGGCGAAGAACAGGATGAAGGTGAAGAGATTCACGCCGATCAGGATCAGCACGCCGTACAGCAACCGGCGGATCACATAGCCGATCATGATTGATGCTCCTTGCCCAGGGCCGGCGCGAATGCCGTCTGGCGTTCACGCCGCTTCAGCGCCACATACGACGGCCATATCGCCAGCGCCAGCAATAGCGCGAACAGGCCTATCGGCCACCACCTCGGATAATTCCACTCGTCGATCTTCTGCTGCCGCAGGACCGGGTCTATCTTCATGTACTGCAGCGTGTTGCGCACCATCTGGGTCGGCTTGGCATTGCCGACCCACTGCTGGTACGCGCCGCCCGACATCGGGAAGTAGCCGAACATCCAGGGCGCGTCGCGCTGCACGATGGCGGTCATCTTGGCGATGAGCTGTTCCTTTTCCGGGCCATCGTCCAGGAACTTCATCTGCTCGAAGAGGCGGTCATATTCGGGGCTGGCGTAGTTGGCCGCGTTCTCGCCGCCGCCCTTGGCCTTGGCGTTGGGACCGTAAAGCAGGAACAGGAAGTTCTCGGCGTCGGGGTAGTCGGCGTTCCAGCCCCACAGGAAGATCTGCGCGGACCCTCGCATCATCTTGTCCTGGAAGCGGTTGTAGTCGGTGGCGCGCACGTCCAGCTGCACGCCGATCTTGGCCATCTGGCGCCGCATCCAGTCGAACTGCGGATTGGAGCCGCCGCCCTGCATGGAGTCGTAATAGAGCACCAGCGGCGCGCCGGTCTGGGCGTTGCGGCCGTCTGGGTAGCCGGCCTCGGCCAGCAGGCGGCGGGCAACGTCCACGGACTTGCGCACGGGCTTGCCATCGACCAGGTTGTAGACCACCGGGTTCACGCCTTCGGGCGGCTCGCGGTAGCCGAGCACGCCCGGCGGCACCGGGCCGTAAGCCACCGATGCCTGGCTGTTTTCGAACACCGCGACGTACTCTTCCCAGTCGAAGGCGATGCTGATCGCCTGGCGCAGCTTGCGGTTCCTTTCTTCCTGTTCCGGCGTGTCGCCCTTGCCCACCACCGGGTCCAGCCAGTTGAAGCCCATGTACCAGTTGGCGGTCTCGACGGTCGTGGGCAGCTTGATGCCGTGTTCGTTGTACAGGCGCGCCTTGTCCTGGCTGTCGCCCGCCGCGACCAGCATGGCCACGCCGTACTCGCCGCGCTCGATCTGCGGCACGTCGTAATAGCCCTGCAGGAACTTGCCGGTCAGGGGGATGGCTTCCTTTTCGACGCTGAATTCCGCGCGGTCGATGAAGGGCGTGGGCTTGCCGCAGTCGGCCAGCAACCCCGCGGCCGCATCGCCGGGCTCGCCTTCGCAGGGATAGGGTTCGCCGTGGAAGTTGGGGTTGCGGCCCAGCACGTGGCGGCGGTTCTGCAGCGACTCCACCAGCATGTAGGGGCCGGTGCCGACCGGCCACGTATTGAACGACAGGTCGTGCGCCGCCATGCCGGGCTGGCTGTAGAAGCGATCAGCCTCCCAGGGGATGGGCGCGGTGAAGGTCATGGCCAGCCAGTACTTGAACTGCGGGTACTTGCCGTTGACGCGGATGCGCAGCGTATGCGGATCCAGCGCCTGCACGCCCGTAAAGCCGTCGGCCTCGCGCAGATCCAGCCAGGGCGGCGCGCCGGCGCCGCCCGGCATGTCTTGCCGCAGCGCCTGGTCGCGCTGGCGCAGCCGGTCGGCATACTCCTTCAGGCCCGTCACGTGCTCGGTCATGAGGCTGGAGATCGGCGACACCACGCGCGGGCTGACCAGGCGCCGGAACGCGTAGACGTAATCGTCGGCCGTCAGTTCGCGCGTGCCGGTGCGCGGGAAATCGGGAATGTAGAACTTGTCGTCCAGTTCTCCTGGCGCCAGCGGAAAGTAGTCGTAGCTGCCGTCGGTCTTGCGGGCGAATGCCGGATGCGGCGCAAAGCGCGTCCCCGGCCGGATCTTGATATCGTAGATGCTTTGCGCGATCTGCTCGCCGGGCGTGTCGGCGGGCAGCGTGTTGCCCTGCGCGTCCAGGTAGACGGGCGGGTCGATCGACGCCGCCGCGCGCGGCACCAGTTCGTAGGGCCGCTTCAGGTAGTGGTAGCCGTACAGCGTCTCATAGATGTTGTACGTATAAGGGGTCTCGTCGCCGGAATAAGAGCTGGCCGGATCCAGGTACTTCGGAGAGCGTTTGACGAAGGCGGAAAACAGCGTGTTCTGGCTTTCGGCGCCGGACGGATAGGGGCTGTTGATGGGGCTTTCTTGCGAGCAGCCCGCCAACGCCAGCGACAGCAGCATGGCCGCCGCCCAGAGCCGCTTCAATGCACGCATGGAAACCTTCCCTTCGAATCGTTGCGACAGAGGATAGCAAACACGGGCCGGGGACCATACCCAGGCATCCCCCAGGGCTGGCGGCGCTTGGGCGCGGCGTTCCGGGCCGGCCCGCGCGGGTTCAGCCGCACTGGCGCTGCCGCCAGCAGTCGTAGCGCCACTTCCAGGGTTGCATGGCGCCGGGCTGCGCCCACAGGCCGCGCCCGGCCGCCTTGGCCTGGCGCTGCAGGTCCGGCATGGCCTTGTCGCGCAGGTAGTCCCCCTGGCGCGCCGTATAGGCCCAGGCGTAACCGGCCTCCACTTGCAGGCGGTTGGCCGAGCGGCCGTCATCCAGGATCAGGGCGCAGACTTCCCGGCCGTACTGATCCTTCTCGTAGCATTGCGCGGTGAGCGTCTTGCCTGCGACCAGGCCAGCCAGGTTCTTGCGCGAAGCCTCGGCATAAGGCTGTCCGGGTTGATCGGACCCGTGGCCCTCTTCGGGAGCATCAATGCTGTCCATGCGGATGCGATGCTGGCCGTCGGGCGCGCGCAGGGTCACGGTATCGCCGTCGGCCACGTTCACGATCGTGCCGGTGACCGTGTAGCTGCCCTGCGGGACGCCGCCAGCCAGCGTCGCGCCGGGCCGGCCCTGTGTGGAAGGGGCCGGACGTTCGGTGCGCCCATCTCTTTCCGAAGGCTGCAGCCAGTTGACGATGGCGCCCGCCGCCGCGAGGATCACGGCGACGATCAGGGCGGTCAGCTTGCTGCCGCCGCGTAAGGGAGATTTGCCGCGCACCAGCCGGGCTCCAGGTAGGAAAACGCAGGCAGTTTGCCATAAAGGCAGGACGTGGAGTCGCGCCCGGCCGGCGGGTTACGCGCGCTGGCCGCCGGCGGCCCTGCGCGCTGCCCCCCCTCCTACAGCCAGCCGGACTTGCGGAAGCGCCAATACAGGACCGAACAGATCGACACGATGACGCCCAGCGTGATCGGATAGCCCCAGGGCGATTTCAGTTCGGGCATGAACTCGAAGTTCATGCCGTAGATGCCGGCAATGGCCGTGGGCACCGCCAGGATGGCGGCCCAGGACGCCAGCTTGCGCGTGGTGTCGTTCTGCGCGGCCTGGCCTATCATCAGGCTGGCTTCAAAGGCGAAGGCCAGGGATTCGCGCAACGAGTTGAAAAGCTCATCCACGCGCAGCACGCGGTCGGCGACCTCGCCGAAATACGGACGGGCATGCTCGTCCACCGCCGACATCTCGACCCGCGCCAGGCGGCGGCAGATCTCGGCCAGCGGCGACACCACGGTATGGATGCGCAGCAAGTCGCGGCGCTGCCGGTACAGCCTGCGGATGTCGGAGTCCTTGGCGCCGCGGATCAGCAGCTTCTGTTCGGCGCCCTCGACCACGGACTCGATCTTGCCGGCGGCCGCCACATAACGGTCCACCAGCCAGTCCAGCAGCTCGGAAGCCACATAGTCGCTGCCGCGCTTGAGCAGGTCGGGCGAGGCTTCCAGACGTTCGCGCAAGGGGCTATGGCCGGCGGTCGCGCCGCGCCGCACCGTGACCAGGAAGCCGTCGCCGATCAGGAACTGGGTCTCGCCGAAGATGGGGCGCTCGGCCTCGACCTCGACCGTGATGGCGACGATGAGGATCATGTTGCCGTAGTCGATGATCTTCGGCCGCCGGTGGGCTTCCAGCATTTCTTCCTGGTTCTTGTCGCAGGCGCCGAGTTCGCTGGCGACCTTGGCCAGCACTTCCGGGCGCGGATTGCGCAGGCCGATCCACAGCATGCCGTGGTCCTGGCTGACGTACTGGGCGACCTGGTCGATGGGAACCTCGCGCTCCCGCCGTCCGTTCACGTAGGCGATCGATGCGACGACCTCTCGTTTCGAGTCGTCGGCGGCCTGTTCTTCAGTAGACATAAACACCCTTGGTCAATGCGATCCCGACCGGACAGCTTGTGTATCGGCCGATGATAGCCCAGCCTACGAGAACAGGTTGCGCACCCGCTTGGCCACATCCACGCTGGGCGCCTGCGGCTCCTTGGGCGCTGCGCGCCCGGCGGGCAGATCCGGCAGCTTGGGCAAGTGATCGAACAGCGGCAGCATCGCATTGGTGATGTAGCGCGTGCGCGAACCGTAGACGTGCCGGTCGCCCATGCCGGTCTGCTGGTGCACGTAGAAGCGCTGCGGCACGATGAGCTGCAGCCGTTCCTTGGCGCGCGTCATCGCCACATACAGCAGGCGGCGCTCTTCCTCGATTTCCTCGGCCGTGCCGGTGCTCATGTCCGACGGGATGCAGCCGTCCACCACGTTCAGGACGTAGACCGCCTTCCATTCCTGGCCCTTGGCGGAATGGATGGTGGACAGGATCATGTAGTCCTCGTCGCGATGCGGCGCGCCGGACTCGTCGCTGGTGGCGTCCGGCGGATCCAGCGTCAGCTCGGTAAGAAAGCGTTCGCGCGTGCCGTAGCCCGCGGCGATGCGCACCAGCTGGTCCAGGTCCGCGCGGCGCACGCGCGCATCGTCGTACAGCCGTTCCAGTTGCGCGCCATACCAGCGCAGGGCCAGGTCCACGTCGGCGGGCCATTTCAGCGCGGGATCGCACAAGGCCGAATAGGTATCGGCGAAAGCGCCCCACTCTTCCTGCGCCGCCGCGCCCGGCTTGAATTCACGCAACGCGCGCAGCGGTTCGGCGGAGGCGGACATGGCGTCCATCAGCTTGCCGGCCGTGGCGGGTCCGATGCCCGGCAGCAACTGCGCCACGCGAAAGCCCGCCATGCGGCCGCGCGGATTCTCCGCCCAGCGCAATATCGACAACAGGTCCTTCACGTGCGCGGCCTCCAGGAAGCGCAGGCCGCCAAACTTCACGAAGGGAATGTTGCGCCGGGTCAGCTCCAGTTCCAGCGCGGCGCTGTGGCTGGCGGTGCGGAACAGCGCCGCCTGCGACTTGAGCGTGGCCCCGCCCTCGCGCTGCGCCAGCACCTGGTCGGCCACCCAGCGCGCCTGGCCGGCTTCGTCGCTGACCGTCACCAGTTCAGGCAACTGGGACGACTGGCGGTCGGTCCACAGGTCCTTGGCGTAGCGCTCCGTGGCCAGGCCGATCACGGCATTGGAGGCGTTCAGGATGGGTTGGGTCGAACGGTAGTTGCGGTCCAGCGTGATGACCCGGGCCGGATTGGGAAACTGGTTCGGAAAATCCAGAATGTTGCGCACCGTGGCCGCGCGGAACGAATAGATGGATTGGGCATCGTCGCCCACCACCGTCAAACCGCGGCCGTCGGGTTTCATCGCCAGCAGGATGGCGGACTGCAGACGGTTGGTGTCCTGGTATTCGTCCACCAGCACGTGGTCGAAGCGCGCCCCCACGTCGGCCGCGATGCCGGGATCGCCCATCATCTCGGCCCAGTACAGCAGCAGGTCGTCGTAGTCCAGCACCTGCTGGTCCTGCTTGGCCGCGACGTAGGCGCGGAACAGGTTCTTGAGTTCGTCTTCCCATTGGGCGCACCAGGGGAAGGAGGTCTTCAGCACGTCGGCCACCGGCGTCTGGCTGTTGACCACGCGCGAATAGATGGCCAGGCAGGTGCCCTTGAGCGGAAAGCGCGACTTGGTGGACGACAGGCCCAGCTCGTGGCGCACCATGCCCATCAGGTCCTCGGCGTCGCCGCGGTCATGGATGGTGAAGGCTTCGGACAGGCCGATGCGTTGCGCGCAATCGCGCAGCAGGCGCGCGCCGATGGCGTGGAAGGTGCCGGCCCAGGGCAGCGACGGCGCCTGCTGCGTGGCGCGCAGCCGCATCACCCGCTGCAGCACCGAGCCCACGCGCCGCTCCATTTCCAGCGCCGCGCGGCGCGAGAAGGTCAACAGCAGCATGCGCTGGGGATCGGCGCCGTTCAGGATCAGGTGCGCGACCCGGTGGGCCAGCGTATTGGTCTTGCCCGAGCCGGCCCCGGCGATCACCAGCAGGGGACCGTCGTCCCCCGGCGCGCCGGCCACGCCAAACTCGGCGGCCTCGCGTTGGGCGGGATTGAGATCGGCCAGGGGATCGGGACGTTCGGCGGACGGGTTGGACGTATCGGTTTGGTCGGACATGGGACGGGGCCGCAGCATGGCGGCCGCTGAAAACGGCGAGCCCGGACATTGCCGGGCCACGAATGAACACTGTATATTTATACAGAATTTTTTCGATAAAGTCTGATTTGCCTGTGGCCATGCGCCTCTTGAGCGGCACCGCCTCCTGGACCGACCCCACCCTGCTGGCCTGCGGCCGCTTCTACCCGCCCGAGGTCCGCAGCGCCGAAGCGCGGCTGCGCTTCTATGCCTCGCGCTTTCCCATGGCGGAGGTCGATTCCAGCTATTACGCCATGCCCACGGCCGAAAACGCCTACTTGTGGGCGCAGCGCACGCCGGACGATTTCGTCTTCAACATCAAGGCCTTCCGGCTGTTCACCGGCCATCAGACGCCGCTGTCCGCACTGCCCGCGGACATCCGGCGCGAACTCCCTGACTGGCCGGAACCCGTCATCTACCACGACCGCATGCCCGCCGACCTGCGCGACGAACTCTGGCGCCGCTACCAGCTTGCGCTGGAGCCCTTGCGCATGGCCGGCAAGCTGGGCGCGGTGCATTTCCAGTTTCCGCCCTGGATCCGGCGCGATGCGCGCGGCCGGGCGCGGGTGGCCGACTGCGCGCGCCGCATGGAAGAACACCTGGTGTCGGTGGAATTCCGCCACCGCAGCTGGTTCGATTCGCCCGCCGCCACCGCGGACACCCTGGCCTTCGAACGCGATCTCGGGGTGGTCCATACGGTGGTCGACAGTCCGCAAGGGTTCGACAACACCGTCCCCGCGGTCTGGGAATGCACCCATCCGGAACTGACGCTGCTGCGCCTGCATGGGCGCAACACGGCCACCTGGAACGTGTCCGGCGCAGCGTCCTCGGGCCGCTTCCAATACGAATACTCGGAACAGGAACTGGCCGAGCTGGCCGAGCGCTTCTCACGCCTGGCGGCGCAAAGCGCCCAGGCGCACGCGGTGTTCAACACCAACTTCGAAGACCAGGGCATGCGCAACGCCGCGGCCTTCGCGGCAGCGCTAGCGCCCGCCTGACGCGGCCACGGGCTGCGCCGCGGCGGACGCGCGCGCCACTTCGTTCAGACTGTCCAGCAACACCTCGAACTTGCGCGCGATGTCATGCTCGGGCACGCAGGCGTAGCCCAGCAGCAGGCCAGGCCGGCGGCCTTCGTCGTTGACGTAGTAGCGCGACAGCGCGCGCGTCAGCACGCCCTTGCTGCGCGCCACATCCACCACGCGCAGGTCGTCCATGTCCTGCGGCAGCGTCAGCACCAGGTGCAGCCCCGCCATGCTGGCGTCGCGATGCAGCCAATCCGGCCCCAGCCTGCGTTCGATCAGATTGACCAGCATGGCGCGGCGGCGTCCGTACAGCATGCGCATGCGGCGGATGTGGGCGGCGTAGTGGCCTTCCGAGATGAACGTGGCCAGGGCCGCGTGCGTCATCAGGTGGCCTTCGCGGTAGAGCTCCGCGTGCGCCGCCTGGAACGCGGCGGTCAAGGTCTTGGGCAGCACCAGATAGCCCACGCGCAGGCCCGGATACAAGGTCTTGCTGAAGGTGCCCATATAGATCACGGGCGCGTCCGGTTCCAGCCCCAGCAGCGAAGCGATGGGCCGGCCGGAGAAGCGGAATTCGCTGTCGTAGTCGTCTTCGATGATCCAGCTGCCGCTTTGCCGCGCCACCGCCAGCAGCTGGCGCCGGCGCGTCAGCGACATGACCGGCCCCAGCGGATACTGGTGCGAGGGCGTGACGAAGATGAAGCGCGGCGGCGTGCCAACGGTTTCCGGCAGGCGCATGCCTTCCTCGTCCACCGGCAGATGCACGGTGTGCAGGCCGTTGGCCTGCAGGATGGTGCGCGCCCCCCAGTAGCCCGGATCCTCGACCCAGGCGGTCTCGCCGGCCTCGCCCAGGATGCGGGTGGTCAGGTCGATGGCCTGATGCGAACCTTCGGTGATGATGATCTGCTCGGGATCGCAATCGATCGAGCGGGTCAGCGCCAGATGCTGGGCCAGCGCCTCGCGCAGGGCCGGCAGCCCGCCGCCGTAGGCGTAGGTCAGCAGGTCGGGCGAGGGATTGCGCCACAAGGCGCTGAAGATGCGGCCGAACTTCTTGTGCGGGAATTCGGTCAGGTCGGGCACGCCGGGCATGAAGGCGCCCCACTGGTAGGGCGAGGCCGAGACGCCATCGACGATGGCGGCGCCACGCGGCGACAGCGCCGGGCGCGGCTGCGCGGGCGGCGGCTGGCGCTTGCGCCGGCCGCTGGCCAGGTAGGAATCCGGCACCGAGGCGTTGACGAAGGTGCCGTTGCCCTGGCGGCTGCGGGTGTAGCCTTCAGCCAGCAGCTGGCTGTAGACGTGAACCACCGTGTTGCGGGCGATGCCGAGCTCGGCCGCCAGGTCGCGCGACGCGGGCAGGCGCGAGTCCGCGGCAATGGCTCCATCCAGGATGGCTTCACGGATGCCGCGGTACAGCCGCTTGTTCATGGGCTCGCTGGAGCCGTCCGCCAGCCGCAGCTGCAGCAAGTCACCGACTATGGACCGCAATTGGTTCTACCCGATTTATAAAAGTGGTTCCCACAAATGGGGCCATCGTAGCATTAAATAAGGTTTTCCCGCCCATCATGCTCTCCGAGGCTGAGATGAAGAATCAGGACCTGAATACCCGCCGTTCCCTGGCCACGCCGCGTGGCGTCGGCGTCATGTGCGACTTCTACGCGGTGCGCGCCGAAAACGCCACCCTGTGGGACGCCAATGGCAAGGAATACATCGATTTCGCAGGCGGCATCGCCGTCCTGAACACGGGCCACCTGCACCCGAAGATCAAGGCCGCGGTCGCCGCGCAGCTGGACAACTTCACGCACACGGCCTACCAGATCGTGCCGTACGAAGGCTATGTCTCGCTGGCCGAGCGCATCAACCGCCTCGCCCCCATCGACGGCCTGAAGAAGAGCGCCTTCTTCACCACCGGCGTCGAAGCCGTCGAAAACGCCGTCAAGATCGCGCGCTCGGCCACCGGCCGCTCGGGCGTCATCGCCTTCTCGGGCTCGTTCCATGGCCGCACCATGCTGGGCATGGCGCTGACCGGCAAGGTCGCCCCGTACAAGCTGTCGTTCGGCCCGATGCCGGGCGACATTTATCACGTGCCCTTCCCCAACGCCACCCAGTCCATCACCGTGGCGGACTCGCTCAAGGGGCTGGACCTGCTGTTCAAGTGCGACATCGATCCCAAGCGCGTCGCGGCCATCATCCTCGAACCTGTCCAGGGCGAAGGCGGCTTCAACATCACCCCGCCTGAACTGATGACGGCGCTGCGCAAGGTCTGCGACGAGCACGGCATCCTGCTGATCGCCGACGAAGTCCAGACCGGCTTCGGCCGCACCGGCAAGCTGTTCGCCATGGAACACCACTCGGTCCAGGCCGACCTGATCACCATGGCCAAGAGCCTGGGCGGCGGCTTCCCGATCTCGGGCGTGGTCGGCCGCGCCGACGTCATGGACGCCCCCGCCGCCGGCGGCCTGGGCGGCACCTATGCCGGCAACCCGCTGGCGGTCGCCGCGGCGCATGCCGTGCTGGACGTGATCGCCGAGGAAAAGCTGTGCGAACGCGCCGTCGCCCTGGGCGACAAGCTGCGCGCGCATCTGGAAGGCCTGCGCGCCAAGGTGCCGGGCATCGCCGACGTGCGCGGCCTGGGCTCCATGGTCGCCCTGGAACTGAACGATCCCGCCACCGGCAAGCCGGACGCCGAAGCGGTCAAGCGCGTGCAAGCCCGCGCCATCGAAAAGGGTCTGATTTTGCTAAGCTGCGGTGTGTACGGCAACGTCCTGCGCTTCCTGTACCCCTTGACCATCCCCGACGCCCAGTTCGATCGCGCACTGGCCATCCTGTCCGAGGCGCTCGCCGCCTGACGCACAGGACCTGAACTACCGGTATTCCGGCGGGCAGGCACAAGTTTTGCGGGCGTAGCGGATCAGCCGCCACGCCCGCAAGCCGTTTCCTGGCCCACCGCATCCCTTCAAGGAGACTCCAATAATGACCGCACTGACCCATCCCCTGGCGCGCCCCGATCTGCTGCGCGACGCCTGCTACATCGACGGCAAGTGGGTAGCCGCCGGCAACGGCCCGTCCATCCCCGTGGACAATCCCTCCACCGGCAAGACCATCGTGTCGGTGCCCAAGCTGGGCCGCAAGGAAGCCGAACAGGCCATCGCCAGCGCCGAGGCCGCCCTGCCCGCCTGGAGCGCCAAGACCGGCAAGGAACGCGCCGCCATCCTGCTGAAGTGGGCCCAGCTCATGATGCAGAACCAGCAGGACCTGGCCGCCATCATGACGTCCGAGCAGGGCAAGCCCGTGACCGAAGCCGCCGGCGAAATCGCCTACGCCGCCTCGTTCCTGGAGTGGTTCGGCGAAGAAGCCAAGCGCATCGACGGCGACATCCTGCAAAGCCCCAAGGCCGGCCAGCGCCTGATGGCGCTCAAGCAGCCCATCGGCGTCACCGCCGCGATCACGCCGTGGAACTTCCCCGCCGCCATGATCACCCGCAAGGTCGGCCCGGCCCTGGCCGCCGGCTGCACCATGGTGGTCAAGCCCGCCCAGCAGACCCCGCTGACCGCGCTGGCGCTGGCCGTGCTGGCTGAAGAAGCCGGCGTGCCCGCGGGCGTGTTCCACGTCATAACCGGCAGCTCGCGCGAAATCGGCGCGGCCCTGTGCGAAAGCGACGTGGTGCGCAAGCTGAGCTTCACCGGCTCCACCGAAGTCGGCCGCACGCTGATGGAGCAATGCGCGCCCACCATCAAGAAGCTGTCGCTGGAACTGGGCGGCAATGCGCCCTTCATCGTGTTCGACGACGCTGACCTGGACCGCGCGGTCGACGGCATCCTGGCTTCCAAGTACCGCAATGCGGGCCAGACCTGCGTCTGCGCCAACCGCATCTACGTGCAGGCCGGCGTGTACGAAGAAATCGCCAAGCGCCTGGTCGCCAAGGTCGAGGCCATGAAGGTCGGCGACGGCTTCGCCGACGGCGTGACCCAGGGTCCGCTGATCGACAGCAGCGCCGTGGAAAAGGTGCAGGAGCACATCGCCGACGCCACCGCGCACGGCGCCAAGGTGATCGCCGGCGGCAAGCCCCACGCGCTGGGCGGCACCTTCTTCGAACCGACCGTGGTGCGCGACGTGACCCAGTCCATGCGCTTCGCGACCGAGGAAACCTTCGGCCCGGTGGCCCCGCTGTTCCGCTTCGAAACCGAAGCGGAAGTCATCGGCATGGCCAACGACACCATCTTCGGCCTGGCCGCCTACTTCTTCACCCGCGACTACGCCCGCATCTGGCGCGTGTCCGAGGCCCTGGAGTACGGCATCGTCGGCATCAACACCGGCATCATCTCCAATGAAGTCGGTCCGTTCGGCGGCGTCAAGCAATCCGGCCTGGGCCGCGAAGGCTCGAAGTACGGCATCGAAGAGTACCTGGAAATCAAGTACCTCTGCGTGGACCTGGGCGCCTGACGGCCCCTGGCGCACTGCGGCCCCCGCCGGTTTCTGCCGGCGGGGGCCGCTTGCATTTGCCCGGCGTGCTGGCGGGAGTCCGATATGTTGCATCGCGGCCTGCGCCGGGCATGGTAGATTTGCGCGTTCCCTGACCGAACGAGTCCGTATGAGCAGAACCTTCACCCGCGAGGACACCCGCCGGCTTGCCGCTATCCTGGCCGAAACCGCGCAGACGGAAGTCATGCCGCGCTTTCGCAATCTGCCGGAAGGCGCGGTGCGCGGCAAAAGCTCCGCCCGCGACCTGGTGACCGACGCGGACGAAGCCGCCGAGCGCCTGATCGCCGCGCGCCTGGCCAAACTGCATCCGGGCGCCGTGCTGATCGGCGAAGAAGCCTCGGCCCGCAATCCCGCGCTGCTGAACATGCTGGTCGACGCCGACCTGGCCTTCCTGATCGACCCCATCGACGGCACCCGCAACTACGTCGCGGGCCTGCCTCTCTTCGGCATGATGATCGCCGCCTGCCATCGCGGCGACGTGATCGCGGGCGTCATCTACGACCCGGTCAGCCGCGACAGCGCCCTCGCCGTGCGCGGTGAAGGCGCCTGGATGGAATATGAAAACGGCAAGCAGGCCCAGCTCGCGGTGGCCAGCCCCGCGCCGCCCGAAGACATGGACGGCCTGATCTCGACCGGCGCCCTGCCCGAGCCGATGCGCACCACCGTCAACAGCAACCTGTCGCGCCTGGGCAGCACCGCCTCGCTGCGTTGCGCCGCGCATGAGTACCGCATGCTGGCCGCCGGGCACTGCCACATCGCGTTCTACAACCAGTTGACGGCCTGGGACCACGCTGCCGGTTGGCTGCTGCACCGCGAGGCCGGCGGCTACGCGGCCCACTTCGACGGTTCGCCCTACAAGCCCACGCATCGCACCGGCGGCCTGCTGTATGCGCCGGATGCCGGCAGCTGGCACGCGGCCCGCAAGGCGCTAATGGGGGACATGGCGGACGCCGCCGAGACTTGACAAACGCTGCCCGAAAAAGGTCGAAAACTCGGGGTTATCCCTAGGAGTTATCCCCAGTTCCTGTGGACAACCCTATGGAAAGGTCTGTAACAGCGGAAAAAAACCTTTGCAGGGCAAGCACTTGCTTAGACCGGTCAAAAACCGGCCGGCCCTAGGGCGTATTACAGCGCGTCCAGCGCCACGGCGCAGGGCAGTTCCACTTTCAGGGTCAGCATGCTGTCGGCGCGGGTGCGCCCCAGGTTGATGGCAGCTATCGGCATGCCGTTGCGCGACGCGGCGCTGACGAAGCGGTAGCCGGAATACACCATCAACGATGACCCCACCACCAGCACCGCGTCCGCGTTCATGAGGCCGGCGTTGGCGTGGTCCACGCGCTCGCGCGGCACGGTTTCACCAAAAAAAACCACGTCCGGTTTGACGATGCCGCGACAGCGCGGACAGGGCGGGACCTGAAATTGCGCGAAGTCCTCGCCTTCCAGGTCGGCGTCGCCGTCAGGCGCGTCCGAGGCTTCCAGCAGCGTCCATTCCGGATTGCCGTCCTGCAGCGCCTCTTGCCAGGCCTGGCGGCCGCCGCGCCAATCGCAGGCCATGCAACGCACCTCGTCCAGCCGGCCGTGCAGGTCCACGACGTCGCGGCTGCCGGCGGCCTCGTGCAGGCCATCGACGTTCTGCGTCACCAGCACCGAAACGCGGCCGCGCGATTCCAGCCGCGCCAGCGCCCGGTGCGAGGCATTGGGCTGCACCTGACCGAAACGGCGCCAGCCCACCATGCTGCGCGCCCAATAGCGCGCCCGCGCCAGTTCGCCGCCCATGAAGGTCTGCAGCGTCATGGGCGGCTTGCGCTTCCATTCGCCTTCGGTGTCACGGTAGTCGGGGATGCCGGAGTCGGTGCTGACGCCCGCTCCCGTCAGCACGAACAGCCGCGGGTGGCGGTCGACAAAGCCGCGCAGCGCGGCCAGATCAGAGACTCGAGTGTCCATCCAGGCTCCTCAGGGCCGGCCGCTGCGCGAGGAGGGCAGCGGCCTCAAGCTGCTCACCCGCCCAGGCCGCAGTCGGGCATGTCGCTGACCAGGCTGGCCTGGGTCACGTTGCTGCCCGGCGGCACGCTGCGGGTCAGCCAGACGTTGCCGCCGATGGTCGAACCCTTGCCGATGGTGACGCGGCCGAGAATCGTCGCGCCAGCGTAGATCACCACGTCGTCCTCGATCAAGGGGTGGCGCGCCAGGCCCTTCTTGAGTTCGCCGTTTTCGCCGGGCGGGAAGCGCTTGGCGCCCAGCGTGACCATTTGATAGAGGCGCACGCGGTCGCCGATGATGGCGGTCTCGCCGATCACGACGCCGGTGCCGTGGTCGATGAAGAAGCTGCGGCCGATGGTGGCGCCCGGGTGGATGTCGATGCCCGTATCCGCATGCGCGATTTCCGCCACGATGCGCGCCAGCATCGGCGCGCCCAGGCGATACAGCACATTGGCCAGACGGTGGTGGATCATCGCCGCCACGCCCGGATAGCACAGCAGGACCTCGTCCACGTTGTGCGCGGCCGGGTCGCCCTGATAGGCCGCGGTCACGTCCAGGTCCAGCGCGGCGCGCACGCGCGGCAGCTCGGCGCCGAACTGGCGCACGATCTCGATGGCGCGCTGGCGCGCATCCGCGGGCCCGGTCTGTTCGGGCCGGCCCACGTACTGCAGTTCCAGACAGACCTGGTGCAGCAGCGCGTCGAGCGCCGCGCCGATGGTGTGGCCGACGTAAAAGTCCTCGACCTCCTCGCGCAGGTCGATCGGACCCAGGCGCATCGGGAACAAGGCGCCACAGAGGTCCTTGACGATCTGGCGCAGGCTTTCCTGCGACGGGAATTCGCGCAGGCCGGCGTCTTCGCGCAGGCGGCCGCGGGGACCGCGCCAGGCCACGCGCGCTTCGCGCAGGCCCGAGACGATGCTATCCAGGTTCCAGTGGGCCGGCGCGCTGTAGGTCGGCCCGCTCATGACTGCGGCTCCTGCAGGAAGCCGGTAGAGGGATTGAATTCAAACATGGGTGCGCCTCGTTGACGGTGCACGGCCGCGGCGGCCAGGCCGCCGGGCAATGCTGCTTCGCAATATTTCCGTCAACTGTAACCGCTCGCGCCGGTTTCGCGGAATCCATCCGATACGGCGCAGGGGTTATGTCCCTGTGTCCTGTTCGTAGCCCTGTGGGTTGCCCTGCTGCCAGCGCCAGCCATCCGCGCACATCGCGTCCACGTCATGCGTGCTGCGCCAGCCGAACAAAGATGCCGCCAGCGCAGGATCGGTCCACATTTTCTCGACGTCGCCGGGACGCCTGGCTTGCGGGCGCACGGGAATCCGGCAGCCGTTGACCCGCTCGAACGCATGCACCAGCTCCAGCACGCTGGTGCCCTGCCCCGTGCCCAGATTGATCGCCACGAACCCGGGATGGCGCTCCGAATAGGCCAGCGCCTGCACATGCCCCTGCGCCAGGTCCATCACGTGCAGGTAGTCGCGCACGCCCGTGCCGTCGGCCGTCTCGTAATCGTCGCCGAACACCCGCAGGAACGGCTGGCGCCCCACCGCCACCTGGGTGATGTAGGGGAACAGATTGTTCGGAATGTCGCGCGGACTTTCCCCGATCTGGCCGCTCGGATGCGCCCCGATGGGATTGAAGTAGCGCAACGTCACCGCGCTGAACGCGGGATCGGCCGCGCAAACGTCACGCAGCGCTTCCTCCACCATCAGCTTGGTGCGGCCGTAGGGGTTGGTCGGCGCCAGCGGATGCGCCTCGGTGAGCGGCAGGAAGTGGGGCTCGCCGTAGACAGTGGCCGAAGAACTGAACACCATGCGCGCCACGCCCGCCTCGCGCATGGCGCGCAATAGCGTCACGGAGCCGCCGACGTTGTTGTCGTAGTACTTGAGCGGATCGGCCACCGACTCGCCCACCGCCTTGCTGCCGGCCAGATGCAGCACCGCCTGCACCGGCGCGCCGCGCGCCGCCGATTCGGCCAGCACCGATTCGACCAGGCCGGGGCTGCGGATGTCCCCTTCCACCAGCGGGATCTCCACGCCGCACAGGCGCTCGACGCGGCGCACGGCCTCGCGGCTGCCGTTGCTGAAGTTATCCAGCACCAGCGGCCGCTGGCCCGCCGCCAGCATCGCCACCAGCGTGTGCGTGCCGATGTAGCCCGCGCCGCCCGTCACCAATACATGCATGTCCTGCATGGTCTCCCTCACAGATGCGCCGCCACGCCCGGCACCCAGGCATGGCGCGGCCGCGGCGCCTGCGCATGGCTGCGGTAGCGGTCGATCCAGTACGAGGTGGACGCGTCATGGCCCCAGTCCACCACGCCGGCCGACACCGGCACCGCCAGCTCCCGCTCGATGCCGGTGGCCAGGCGCTTGCCCAGCTCCACGCCCCACTGGTCGAAGGGATTGATGCCCCAGACCACGCTCTGCACGAATACCTTGTGCTCGTACAGCGCCAGCAGCGCGCCCAGGCCGCGCGGATCCAGCTGGCGCAGCACGATCAGGGTCGAAGGCCGCCCGCCCGGATGCACCATGTGCTGCGCCAGGCTCAGCGCGCGCTCCTGGTCGTCGATGTACGCCACATCCATCAGCGCCTGCTCCAGGCACTTGCCGCGCAGCAGCGCCTGGCGCTGCGCCAGGCAGTTGGCCAACAGCATGCGGTGCGCATCCGGACTGTCCGCGTGGCCTTGCAGGCTGGCGATGAAGTCCACCGGCGCGCCCTCTTCGCTCTGATGCAGCCATTGGAAGAAGGTGTGCTGCCCGTCGGTGCCAGGCATGCCCCAGATGATGGGAGCCGTCGGCACCCCGACCGCCGCGCCATCGCCCGCGACCCGTTTGCCCAGCGACTCCATTTCCAGCTGCTGCAGATAGGTGACCAGGTGCAGCAGCCGCGCGCTATAGGCCGCGATGTTCAGCGAGTTCTGGCCCAGCACGCTGCAGTTGACCAGGCCCGCCAGCGCGAGCTGGATGGGCGCGTTCGACGCGAACGGCGCCTGCTGGAAATGCTGGTCCATGGCTTCGGCGCCCGCCCGCATGCCGATCAGCACGTCAGCGCCCACCGTCAGCGCGATCGACAGGCCGGCCACCGACCAGACCGAATAGCGCCCGCCGACCCAGTCGCACATCTTGAATATCTGGCTGGACGGCACACCCAGCGCGCGCGCCGCCGACACGTTGGCGGTGACAGCGGCCAGGTGCTCGGACACGTCGGCCACGCCGCCCTGCTTGAGCCAGGCGATGGCCGCGCGCGCGTTGTGCAGCGTCTCGGCGGTGGTGAAGGACTTGGAAGACACCACTACCAGGCAGCGGCGCGGATCCAGCCCGGCCACCGCATCATGGAACGCGTGTCCGTCGATGTTGGACACGAAGCGGATCTGCCGGCGCTGCTGCGCCCCGCCAAACGCCTGGACCGCCAGGCGCGGCCCCCAATCGCTGCCGCCGATGCCGATATGCAGCACCGTGTTGAAGTCGGCCGTCTGGTCCACCCGGCGCACGAAGTCCGTCATGCGCGAATGCTCGCAGACGGAGTCCGCATCCTGGCCGTCGGGCTGTTCCCGCGTGCGCCCGGCGCGCAGCGCCGTATGCCATGCCGGCTTGCCTTCGGTCCAGTTGACCGCTTCGCCCGCGAACAAAGCCTGGCGCGCATCCGCCACGCCACGCGCCTGCAGCAGCGACATGGCCGCGGCTTCCAGCGCCGGCGACTGCCGCTGCATGCTCAGGTCCACGCACAGACCCGCCGCCTCGATGACCTTCAGCGCCGCGCCGTCCAATTCCGCGCCGTGCGCGGCCTGCGCGAACGCCTGCCACTCCGGGCTGTCCGCCAGGCCCGAATTCGCCCTTAGCGCCTCAACCGCATACTTGGCCTTTCCCATCGCGTGATGCTCCTTAAAACGGTAAACGAACATGAGGGGCAATGCGTCGGAACGCGTTGCGGAAATCCTCCTCGATACGGGCCAATGCGGCCACCGTGTCCCCTTCGAAACGCAATACCACCGTCGGCGTGGTGTTGGACGGACGCGCCAGGCCGAAGCCGTCGGCGTAGTCCACCCGGATGCCGTCCAGGTCGTTGATGGACTGCGCGCCGGGAAACTGTCCCTGCGCGCGCAGCGCTTCCACCAGGTCGAACTGCTCGCCTTCGGCGGTTTCCAGCTTGATTTCGGGTGTGGCGCAGGACTGCGGCAGGCTTTCCAGCAGGGCCGAGGGGTCCGGCGCGCCGGACAGAATCTCCAGCAGCCGGGCGGCGGCGTAGATGCCGTCGTCAAAGCCGTACCAGCGCTCCTTGAAAAAAATGTGGCCGCTCATCTCGCCAGCCAGCAACGCGCCGGTTTCGCGCATCTTGGCCTTGATCAGCGAGTGCCCCGTCTTCCACATGGTGGCCTTGCCGCCCGCCTCGGTAATGGCGCGCGCCACGTGGCGGCTGCACTTGACGTCATAGAGGATCTCGGCGCCCGGATTGCGCGACAGCACGTCGCGCGCGAACAGGATCAGCTGGCGATCGGGCCAGATGATCTGCCCCGTCTTGGTCACCACGCCGAGCCGGTCGCCGTCGCCGTCGAACGCCAGGCCGACCTCGCAGTCGGAGTAGCGCAGGCAATAGATCAGATCCTGCAGGTTCTGCGGATCGGCAGGATCCGGGTGATGGCCCGGGAACGAACCGTCGACCTCGCAGAACAGCTCGACCACTTCGCAGCCCAGGGCGCGGAACAGCGCCGGCGCCGCGGCGCCGGCCACGCCATTGCCGCAATCGATCGCAATCTTCATCGGACGCGCCATGCGGATGTCGCCCATCAGGCGCGCGGTGTAGCACGGCATGATCTGCATTTGCGTGCGCCCGCCCGATGCGCTGGCCGACTCTATCGGCAAGCGCATCGCATCGCGCAGCGCGGTGATGCCCTCGCCATACAGCGAGGCGCCGTCCAGCACGATCTTGAAGCCGTTGTGCGCGGGCGGGTTGTGGCTGCCCGTGACCGCGATGCCCGCGCCCGTGTCCATCAGGCGCGTCGCAAAGTACACCATCGGCGTGGTCGCCATGCCGATGTCGATGACGTGCATGCCCGCCGAGCGCAGGCCCGCCTGCAAGGCGGCCGCCAGCTCGACGCTGCTCAGCCTGCCATCCCTCCCCACCACGATGGACCGCGCCCCCTGTTCGCGGGCCTGGGTTCCCGCCGCCATCCCCAGGCTGTGCGCGAACCTCGCATCGATTTCATCCGGCACCGTGCCGCGTATGTCGTAAGCCTTGAAAACCGCATCCAGAATTTGCGGCGTGTCCCAGCCAAAAGTTCCGTGCATGCCAGTTTCTCCGGGTGGCGTTATTTAGGGCCGTTCTGTTTGAAATCGCCGTAATACGCCGCACGGGAGTAGCGGTAACTGCCGTACTTGGACCGGAAGCCGAAGCGTTCCGGCATGAGCTTGAGACCGTTGAAGAGCACGCCGTCCACCGGTGCGCCCGCCTGGATCAGGCGCTTGGCCGTCTCGCGGATTTCGCCCACGGTGTTCATGCCCGAGCGCACCACCACCATCACTGCGGCCGCATGCGTGCCGACCACGGCGGCGTCCGGAGACGACAGCACGGGCGCCGTGTCCAGGATCACCATGTCGTACTGCGAGGCCAGTTCACGCAGGGTTTCGCCGAACACCGGCGACGCCAGCAGCTCCGACGGGTCGAAGGTCACCGCGCCGGTAGCGATGAAGTCCACGCCCTCGGACACGCTGTGCTTGCGGACCTGGGTCAGCGGTATCGTGCCCGACAGCACTTCGAACAGGCCGTCCTCCTTGGGCACGCCGAAATAGCGGTTGAGCTGGCCCTTGCGGAAGTCAGCGTCGATCAGCAGCACGCGCTTGCCCACGCCGCCCTGGATGAAAGCGAAGTTGGCCGACAGGAAGGACTTCCCCACGCCTGCCACCGGCCCGGTGAACATGACCATGTTGTTGGCCGACTGGCGCAGCGACGCCTGCAACACGTTGCGGAACGACCTCAGGCTTTCGATGGGCGGCGCGTTGCCCTGGCTCTGGGCCAGCAGCGCCGGCACGCTGGCGTTCTTGCGCCGGCTGCGCCGCCACAGCTTGTCCTGCATGTCGCTGTACGGAATGGCGGCCAACACGGGCAGGCCGGTATGGCGTTCGACGTCGTCGGGTTCGGACAGGCCGCCGAACAGCGCATTGCGCACGAACGCGCACAGCATGCCGAAGATCAGGCCGAAGGCGGTCGCCACGCCGATGATGATGGCGGCCTTGGGACGCACCGGCTTGTCCGGCTGCACCGCCGAATCCAGGATGCGCACGTTGCCCACCTTGCCGGCGCGGATCAGGCGCAGCTGCTGGGCGTTGTTGAGCAATGCCGTGTAGAGCTCGGTGTTGACGCGCACGTCGCGCACCAGGCGCACCACGTCCTGCTCCAGGTCGGGCAGTTGGCGGATGTTGTTGCCGATGCGGTTCACGTCCCCGGTCAGCCCGGCGATCTGGCGGTCCAGCGCCACGATGCTGGGGTGGGTCGGCGCGAAGCGGGTAATCATTTCCTGGCGCTTGGAGCGCAGTTCCATCACCTTGGTCTGCGCGTCCACCGATTGCGCCAGGATCAGCTTGGCTTCTTCGCTCAGGTCGATGGTGCCGCGCTTGTTGCGCAGCGAGTTGTACTTGGTCTCGGCGGCGTCCAACTCGCCCTTGAGCACCGGCAGCTGCTGTTCAAGGAATACCAGCGACTTCTCGGCCTGCGCCGACTTGCGGTTCACGTTCTGCTGCACGTATTCCTGGCCGATCTGGTTGAGCACGGCAGTCGTCAGCGCCGGATCATTGCCTTCCAGCGTGACGCCGATCACCCCCGATGTGCGGCCGCGCTCGAAAATGCCCAGGCGCGCCTGCACGTCCTCGATGGCCGCCAGGCGCGAACTGCGCGACACCGTGAACTCGGTGCCGGGGCGTCCCGTCAGCGCGTCGATATGCACGTCCATCGCGCCGCCCCCAGGCAGCCGGAAATGCTCGGGCTTGCCCACGGTGCCGTTGAAGGTGGCGCCCGTGAACTTGTCGCTCAACGTATAGCGCCCTTCGCCCAGCGTGGTCACGCGAAAGGGCTTGCCCAGCCATTCGTTGGGCACGTCCAGCTGCGAGATCGCGATGGCTTCGCCGCCCCATGCATAGCCGCCGCGCGGCAGGCTCGACGGGTACGGCAGGCTTTCGTAGCGCTGCGCCAGCCACTCGCCGATCACGGGGAAATAGCGCGGCTTGGCCTGGATGTACAGCAGGAACTTGTCGACGGCGGGTCCGACCACCATGCGCGAGCGCAGCACTTCCATTTCGCCCGAGGTCTCCGCCTTGGTATCGAACATGGAAGATACGTCGCCGAGCAGGCTGCGGCTCTGCCCCTGCGGCATTTCCTCTTCCACCTGCACGATGATGTCGGCCGAGTACACCTTGGGCGTGATCATCACATAGGTAAGCGCCCCCAGTAATGCAAGCAGAGTGATCGCGATGATCATCCACCGGTTGGAAAAGATGGCGTCCACATGGGACGACAACGGAGTTTCCTGCTGACGAGCCGGCACGGACGGCTCGAACGATTCGATGGGCAACGACATGCAGCTCTCCAAGAGAAGACGCCGCCGCGGTCGCGGCGTCCCCAGGCGTGGTTTAAGGCGGACTAATCTATGGACTTCACGGTCTGTACAGTCTGGGCGCTCGGGAACAGGTTGCTGATGAAGCGGTTCCACCGCACCAGGGCCGCCGTATCCACGAACACCACGTCTTTGGGTTGCAACTCGAACTTCTCCGCCACCGCAAGAGTCTGCGGCGAGCCGGCGTTCAGGTGGAACACCAGCGGCGTCGCTTGCTCAGTGCTGCGCACAACGAATATTTGCGACGGATTCGAGGTCAGCTGGTTCGGTCCTCCGGCCAAGCCCAGCGCTTCGGTCAACGACATGCGTCCGTCACGCATCACTGCCGCGGTGGGCAAGGTCACCTCGCCCATCACGAACACCTTGCTGTCGTCGCGCGGCGTGACCCTGACGATGTCGCCCGACTTCAGCAGCACCTGATTCAGGTCTTGGCCACGCTCGATCAGCGCAGGCACGTTCACGCGAGTACGGCGTCCGTCACGGATCACGTAGACCGCGCTGCGATCGCCCGTGGGCAGAATGCCTCCGGCCCTGTTGACGGCTTCCAACAGGGTCATCGGGATATCGTTGATCGCGATTGCGCCCGGCGTCTTCACTTCGCCATCCACGTAAACACGCTTGCTGCGATATCCCAGAACGCGTACGGTGATCTGCGGATCCTGGATGTACTTGCTTGAACTATTCACTATGAGATTGCGCGCCTGAAGTTCCGTCAACCCGGCCACTTTCAGCAATCCCGCATAGGGAAATTGGATATATCCAGTGGATGAAACCGTATAGCCCGGAATGCCCGAGGCGGTGTCTCCAATGGCTAGTTCCGTTACCCCTGTCCCGATGGCGTAGGTTTGCGTCGGAAGAACGAGTTCGGGGTGATCCCACACCACGATCGAGAGGATGTCTCCGGGCCCGATCAGGTACGGCCCGGACTTGCCATAGAGCTTGTCGACCCCTTCGTTGTCGAGCAATGCCTGGCGCGCGCGCTGGTCTTCAAGCACCAGCGAGGGCGTGATTTCCTTGATTACCGCCTTGGAGTTCGGATCCAACGGATCCGCAAGCTGATTGGCGTCAAAGGTCATACCGGGAGACAAGGCGCAAGCGCCCAGCGAGGACACGAGCGCGATAGCTGCTATGCCTCGGCTCAACGTTCCGAAAAATGTCGTCATGGCAAATCCACTTGTGAATGACTTCGTTGCTTGGAGTGAGCCCGATGCGTAACGGGTTGCGACATTCCACTCTCTTTTCCTAGGCCCGCACATTCGACGGATGTCCTAAGCCTTCTCCTACATCGTTTGGAGGTTTCGGGTGCGTTGCGCACTCAATAAGATTTTGTCGGTAGCCACAAGCTTTGCGGCGGTGCACAGTTTTTGCCTTCCGCACGGCGGCTCCCCACGAACAGGAGTGCGCGATGGACCCGTCCCAAACGGACACGTCGTCTAGATTCAGCGGAGCAAGCTATCTCTATCGCTTGCTCGATGCCGCGATCGTGATCACCTGCGGCCTGACTGCCACCGGCTTGAAATTCTCGGACGATGCCTTGGCGGATCCTCCGCAGATCCATCTGTTCCTTGTGTACCTGTGCGGCCTGGGCGTGGTGGCCATCTTCCCGGCCTTCCGCCTCTATGTATCGTGGCGCGGCCGCCTGCTGACCGACCTGGTCGTGCGCAGCCTGGCGGCCTGGGCGCTGGTGTTCGCGCTGGGCATCTGCATCAGTTTTCTCATGCACCAGACCGCGGCGATATCCCGCGTATGGGCGGCTACGTGGTTTGGCATGTCGGCGCTGACGCTGGCCGGCCTACGGATTGCGGTCTACGCGGTGCTGGGCGCGGCGCGCGACCGCGGGATGGACCGCAAGCGCGTGCTGCTGGTGGGCTTCGGCGCGCTGGGCCATGACCTGTGGCGCCGCGTCGAGCAATACCGCGGCGCGGGCTACGAAGTGGCCGGCATCTACGCCGAGCCCCATGAGAACCTGCCGCCGCAAGTCCGCCGCCTGCATGAGCTGGACGGACTGCATGGCTTCGTGCATGAGCACAACGTCCGCGAGATCTGGATCGTGCTGCCGATGGAAGCGGGCCAGGAACTGCGCGAAGTCCTCTATCACCTGCGCAATGACCTGGTGGATATCCGCTGGATTCCCGATGTCATGTCGATCCAGCTGCTGGGACACCGCATCGGCGAATTCCTGGGCCTGCCCGCCATACAGCTCAACAGCCTGCCCGCTGCCGGCGTGCGCGGCTGGGCCAAGGAAATCTTCGACCGCAGCTTCGCCTTCTGCGCGCTAATCGGGCTGTCGCCCGTGATGCTGACGGTGGCGATCCTGGTGAAGGCGACTTCGCGTGGCCCCGTGTTCTTCACCCAGCCGCGGCTGGGCGTGGACGGCAAGGTCTTCCATGTCTACAAGTTCCGCACCATGACGGTGCATCAGGAGCATGGCGTGGTCACCCAGGCCACCCGCAACGATGCCCGCGTCACGCGCATCGGCGGCTTCCTCAGGCGCACCAGCCTGGACGAACTGCCGCAGTTCCTGAATGTGCTCATGGGCGACATGTCGGTGGTGGGACCGCGTCCGCACGCCCTGGAGCACAACGAAATGTACAAGGACCTGGTGCAACGCTACATGATGCGCCACCGCGTCAAGCCGGGCATCACGGGCTGGGCGCAGGTCAACGGCCTGCGCGGACAGACGGACACGCTGCGCAAGATGAGCGATCGCGTCGAGTACGACATCTATTACATCCAGCACTGGACGTTCAGGATGGACCTGCAGATCATCGCCCGCACGGCGTTGTCGGGATGGACGGGCCGCAATGTCTACTAAACCTTTGGGATGGCCCGAGCAACGCAAGGCCGCGGTCCGCGACGGCATGCTGGCGCAGGCGGAGTTCCGCCAGGCGGTCGAGATGTTGCCGCTGGTTTCCATCGACCTGCTGCTGCGCGACGCCGCGGGCCGCTACCTGACCGGCCTGCGGGCCAATCCCCCTGCCCAGGGCGCCTGGTTCGTGCCGGGCGGGCGGATCCGCAAGAACGAAACCCTGCACGCGGCGCTGCGCCGCATCGCCCGCGACGAGCTGGGCATCCCGGTCAGCGAGCTGGCCTGGACCCCGCGCGGCGTGTACGAGCACTTTTACGGCACCAATTTTGCGGGTGAAGCCGGACGCTCCACCCATTACGTCGTCCTCGCCTATGAGGCCGAGCTTTCTTTGGACATTTCCAGCCTGCCCCAGGCCCAGCACCGCAGCTACCGCTGGCTGCCCGCCCGTGCCCTCGCCGCCGATCCCGGCGTGCACCCCTACACCCAGGCCTACTTCAAGGAGTGAGCGCCATGACCAATCCCCCTCCCCCGTACCGGGCAGTCATACTCTGCGGCGGTTCAGGCTCGCGCCTGTGGCCGCTGTCGCGCGAACTGCTGCCCAAGCAGTTCATCCGTTTGACCGATGACCGCAGCCTGTTGCAGAACACCCTGCTGCGGCTGGGGTCCGCAGGCGCCGAGGCCCGGCCCATCCTGGTCTGCAACGACGCGCACCGCTATATCGCGGCGGAGCAGGCGCTGGAACTGGGCATCAAGGACGTGGAAGTGATCCTGGAGCCCTTCGCGCGCAACACGGCGCCGGCCATCGCCGCGGCCACCCTGCGCGCCATGCGCGACGGCGAGGACCCGGTCATGCTGATCATGCCGTCGGACCACGTGCTGGAAGACGGCGAGGTGCTGCAGGCCGCCTTCGCCGCGGCCTATCAGGCCGCCCTGCAGGGTGCGCTGGTGACGTTCGGCATCAATCCCACCGCGCCGCTCAGCGGCTACGGCTACATCCAGGCGGACGAGCCCGGCGTGATGGCGCCCGCGCGTCGCGTGCGCCGCTTCGTTGAAAAACCCTCTCCCGAGGTCGCGCAGCGTTTCATCGAAGATGGCGGCTATTACTGGAACAGCGGCATGTTCGCCTTCCAAGCCTCGGTGTTCCTGTCGGAAATGGCGCGCCTGGCGCCCAAGATGCTGGAGCAGGTGCAGGCGGCCGTGGCTATCGGGCATGGCGAGAACTCGCTGTTCCACCTGGACGGCCCGTCCTTCGAAGCGTGCCCCAGCGATTCCATGGACTACGCCATCATGGAACGCACGGACAGCGCCGTGGTCATCCCGCTGGCCGCCTCGTGGAGCGATGTGGGCGCCTGGGACGCGGTCTGGGGCATCGCCCAGAAGACGGTGGAAGGCAACTCCACCACCGGCGACGTCATGGTGGAGGATTCGCGCAACTGCCTGATCCACTCCACCAGTCGGCTGGTGGCCTCGGTGGGCCTGGACGACATCGTCGTGATCGAAACCGCCGACGCGGTGCTGGTGGCGCACAAATCGCGCTCGCAGGACGTCAAGCGGCTGGTCGAGATCTTCAAGACGCAGCACCGCTCGGAACTGAACCATCACCGCGAAGTGCAGCGGCCCTGGGGATCCTACGACTCGGTAGGCCAGGGTCCGCGCTACCAGGTCAAGCGCATCACGGTGAAGCCCGGCGCGCGCCTGTCCTCGCAGATGCACCATCACCGCGCGGAGCACTGGATCGTGGTCTCGGGCACGGCGCGCATCTACAACGGCGACAAGCAGTACCTGCTGACCGAGAACCAGTCGACCTACATCCCGCTGGGCGAGATCCACAGCCTGGAGAACCCGGGAAAGATCCCGCTGGAGATCATCGAGGTGCAATCGGGCGCTTACCTGGGTGAAGACGACATCGTCAGATTCCAGGACATGTATGGCCGGGTATGAAAAGAAGGAGCCCCCACGCCGCACGCGCTCCGCACGCTCGCTGCCACCCGAGGGGGCGCCCTTTTTCAGGCCAGGCATGGCGCGGCTGTGCCTGCCATTGGCGGGGCTGTTCTTCGCCGTGCTGGTAACAGTGGGCAACCTGCCGGGCCTGGCCGCCGAGATGTCGGACGCGTTTGGCGACAAGCGTCTGCATCTTGCGGCTTACGCCTTCCTGACCACGTTGATCTATTTCTCGGTCAACCGTCGCCCGGCGCTGACGGCCCTGGTGGCGATCGCAATGCTGGGTGCGCTGGATGAAGCAATCCAGTCCCTTTTTCCCTATCGACAGGCTGAACTATTAGACCTTTTGGCCGATATCTCCGCGGCTGGTGCAACAGTAATCTCATTGCACATTGGTACCGCAGCCTTCGGCTCCTTTCGTGCAGTCATTAAGTCTTAAGGATACAACCATGCCAAAACGGGCACTGATTACCGGCGTTACTGGCCAAGACGGGGCCTATCTGGCGGAGTTTCTGCTGGCCAAGGGCTATGAGGTCCACGGCATCAAGCGGCGTGCTTCGCTGTTCAATACCGCGCGGATCGACCATCTGTACCAGGATCCGCATGACCAGCCCCGCAATTTCGTGCTGCATCACGGCGATATGACCGACTCTTGCAGCCTGATCCGCATCGTGCAGTCGGTGCAGCCCGACGAGATCTACAACCTGGCCGCCCAGAGCCATGTCGGCGTCTCGTTCGAGGAGCCCGAGTACACGGCCAACGCCGACGGCCTGGGCACCCTGCGCCTCCTGGAAGCCATCCGCATCCTGAAGCTGGAGAACAAGGCCCGCTTCTACCAGGCGTCCACCTCCGAGCTGTATGGCCTGGTGCAGGAGACGCCGCAAAAGGAAACCACGCCGTTCTATCCGCGCAGCCCGTATGCGGCGGCCAAGCTGTACGCCTACTGGATCAGCGTGAACTACCGCGAAGCCTATGGCATGTATGCCTGCAACGGCATCCTGTTCAACCACGAATCGCCCAAGCGCGGCGAGACTTTCGTCACGCGCAAGATCACCCGCGGCCTGGCCCGCATCGTGCTCGGCCTGCAGGAATGCCTTTACCTGGGCAATCTGTCCGCCCTGCGCGACTGGGGCCATGCCCGCGACTACGTCGAAATGCAGTGGCTGATGCTGCAGCAGGACACGCCCGAGGACTACGTCATCGCCACCGGCATGCAATACAGCGTGCGCGAGTTCATCAATACCGCCGCGCGCGAGCTGGGCATCCTGCTGGCCTGGGAAGGCGAAGGGCTGGAAGAGACCGCCACCGTGCTGTTCTCGCCGGTCCATGACATCAAGCCGGGCCAGGTGATCGTCCGGGTGGACCCGCGCTACTTCCGCCCGACCGAAGTGGAAACCCTGCTGGGCGATCCGACCAAGGCGCGCGAAAAGCTGGGTTGGTCGCCACGCACCTCCTTCGCGCAACTGGTCAAGGAAATGGTCGAGAGCGATCTGCGCGACGCGCGGCGCGATGCGCTGGTGGAGCAGAACGGCTACGAAATCTACGCCTACAAGGAGTAGCACGACATGACGAACCTGGAGCAACGCGTCTTCGTCGCCGGCCACCGGGGCATGGTAGGCGCCGCGATCACCCGCGAGCTGCAGCGCCGCGGGTACCGCAACGTGCTGACCCGCGGCCGGGAGGAGCTGGATCTGGAAAACCAGAATCAGGTCAACCGCTTCTTCTCGACCACGCCGGTCGACGTGGTGTACCTGGCCGCCGCCAAGGTCGGCGGCATCCTGGCCAACCAGACGCATCCGGTGGAGTTCCTGTACAAGAACCTGATGATCCAGTGCAACGTGATCCGCGCCGCGTATGCCGCCGGGGTGCGCAAGCTGCTGTTTCTGGGTTCGTCATGCATCTATCCGCGCGAAGCCCCCCAGCCCATCCGCGAGGACGCCTTGCTGACGGGGCCGCTGGAGGCGACCAACGAGCCCTACGCCATCGCCAAGATCGCGGGCCTGAAGCTGTGCGAGGCCTATCAGCGCGAGTTCGGCGCGCGTTTCATCTGCGCCATGCCGACCAATCTGTATGGCCAGCATGACAACTACGACCTGCAAAGCAGCCACGTGCTGCCCGCGCTGATCCGCAAATTCCACGAAGGCCGGGAATCCGGGCAGGAAAGCGTGAGCATCTGGGGCACCGGCGCGCCGCTGCGCGAATTCCTGTATGTGGACGACCTGGCCCAGGCCTGCGTCATGCTGATGGAGCATCCGCAGGCGGAAGGCATCTACAACATCGGCGCCGGGCAGGACATCTCGATCGCCGACCTGGCCAGGCTGGTGGCCCGCGTGGTCGGCTACGAGGGCAACATCGTTTACGACAGCAGCAAACCCGACGGCACGCCGCGCAAGCTGATGGACTCGGCCCGCATGCAGGCGCTGGGCTGGAAACCGGAGATCTCGCTGACGCATGGCATCACGCTGGCCTACGGCCACTTCCTGCGTGAACGCACCCAGCATGCGCTGCCCGTGGCCTGACGGCCTCGCCAGAACCCATATGCCCACAGGCCCCAGCCATGCTCGGATTCCTCAGGAAACATATCGCCGGCAATGCCTCCTTCTGGGGGCTGGTGGAGTATGGCATCGGGCCGGTCGCGGCGCTGGTGGCCCTGCCCATCCTGTTCCGGCAGCTGGGGACCGTGGGCTTCGGCCAGTACTCCATGATCATCGCCCTGGCCGGCTTCGGCAATGCCGCCAACCTGGGCGCGGCGGTGACGGCGACCAAGCTGGTGTCCGAGCGCATGCACGAGCCCGGCGGCACCTATCGCGCAGCCGGCGTAAGCATGTCGCTGATCGGCTGCGCGCTCGGGGTCGTGACCCTGGCCGCAGTATTGCTGTGGGCAGTGGTGGGCCTGGGCTGGCCGGCGGCGACCTTCGGCGGCGTGGCGGTGACGATGCTGGCCATGCCCGCGCTGGCCATCTACCTGACGCAGCAATATGACCAGCTGTTCTCCGGCTGCCTGAAGGGGCGCGAAGACTTCCGCGCCACGGCGCTGTGCGAAGTCTTCAGCCGCACCGGCACGATGGGACTGGCTTGCGCCACGGCCTGGCTGACGGCATCGCCCACCTGGACCGGCCTGGCGCAGGCGCTGGGACTCCTGATCGCGGGCAGCGTGAAGATGCGCGTGTTCGCGCGCACCTATGGCCGCATCCTGGTGCGCCCGGTGCGCGACCGCAGCGCCATGATGGACGCCTTCCGGTTCTCCCGCTGGTCCTGGCTGAACAGCCTGAGCGCCCTCGCCTTCGGCTCGGTGGACCGGGTGCTGGTCGGCAGCCTCATGGGTCCGGCCGCGCTGGCCATCTATACGGTCGGCGTGCAGGTCGGCCAGATCATCCATACCGCGTCGGTCGCCATCTTCCAGAAGGCCATGCCGCGCGTCACCCGCCTGTCGGTTTCGCCCCCATATCCCGGCGCCGTCGAACGCGAGATCCGCCGCATGATGCTGTGGAACCTGGCGCTGTCGGCCAGCGCCACGCTGGCGGTGCTGGCGGTCAGCCATCCGCTTCTGAACCTGCTGTTGGGAGACAACGTCGCCAGCGGCCATCTGGGCACCTTCCAGTTGCTGATCGTGGCCTCGGGACTGCTGTCCTTGAACGCCGCGGCGCACTTTTCCCTGCTGGGCCTGGGCAATTCGCGTGCCGTCGCCATCCTGAACGGCCTGGGCGGCCTGGCGATGCTGTGCGTCATGGCAGGACTGGTACACGCGGCGGGCGAACACGCCGCGGCATGGGGCCGCATGGCCTACGCGGCGATCACGCTGGCCGGCGTGGCTCTCGCCATCCGTCAATCCCGCCCAGATTTTCCGGGCGCCTTGCCTGCGGCCACCCGTTAACTCATATGCTGAGGTCCTACATGCGCAAGCGTCATAACGAGTACTCACGTCAGCTCATCGACTTCGTCCGCGAGTTGCGGCCGCCGGCGCCCATCGCCGGCAGCCTGTTGCCGAAAGTGACCATCGTGACCCCCTCGTTCAACCAGGCCCGCTTCCTGGAACGCACCATCCTGTCCGTGCTGAACCAGGGCTATCCGCGGCTGGAGTACATCATCATCGACGGCGGCTCCACCGACGGCAGCGTGGACATCATCCGCAAGTATGAGCGCTACCTGACGTACTGGGAAAGCACGCCGGACCGCGGCCAGTCGCATGCCATCAACAAGGGCTTCGAACGCGCCACCGGCGACTATGTGGGCTGGCAGAATTCCGACGACCTGTACTTCCCCGGCGCCTTGCGCAAGCTGGGCGCGGCCGCCTCCAAGGGGCGCGCGCCCATCGTCAGCGGCAACCTGTTCGTGGCCGACGCCGACAACCGGATCTTCCGCAAGATCCATTACACGCCGGTCAACCGCGGCACGCTGACGGTGGTGAAGGCGTCCATCCCGAACCAGTCGGCGATCTTCCGCCGCGACCTGTTGCAGAAGTACGGGCTCTTGCAGGAGAGCATGCGCTACTGCATGGACCTGGAGCTGTGGAGCCGGCTGCTGCGCGAAGGCAAGAACCTGATCGTGCCTGACGCCATGGGCGTTTACACCGCCCACGACGAAACCAAGACGGCGCTGATGCAGGACGTGCTGCTCGAGGAACGCGAACAGATCGTCACGCGCATCCGCCGCACGGAGCCGGGCCTGGGCAAGCTGTTCGAACTGTCGTGCCGCGCGTCCAAGGTGGCCGCCCACGCACGCCAGGGAGACCTGTCCTATCTGTTCGAAAAACTGACCACCAAGATTTTCGGACGCGACGACTGGGCTTCGCACTAGCGTCTTTCCACACAGAGAAGAGCCGCAATGACCACGCACCGCCGCCTATCCACCCTGCATCTGCTGGGCATGTTCGCCTTCACGGCGCTGGCCTTGAACGACGACCACTTCGTCCTGGGCGTCGGCAGCTTCAAGCTGTCGCCCTTCGATTTCCTGTTCGTCGCCATGCTGGTGGTCAAGATGTTGAGGCTCGCGGATCCCGCGGCCTATGCGCTGCCCCGCGGCATGCTGGGCATGCTGCTGGGCATCCAGACCGTGTCGGTGATCTATCTGATCCTGGTGTCGCTGCATCATCCGGGCATCGAGACCGGCGACGTGGCGCGGGACCTGCGCATCGTGTTCTATTTCTTGTGCACGCCCTTTCTTTGCTACAAGGATATCGACAGCCCGGCCGCCTACGCGGTGCTGCAGAAGTACATCGTGGCGGCCTGCCTGGCCGTGGCCACGCTGATGCTGGCCGAACAGCTGCAAGGCTTCAGCGTGGCGAATCCGCTGCGCAACGTGCGGCTGGGCGTATGGGCCATCCCGTTCGGCGTGGTGTCGCTGCTGTACTTCCGGCGCACGCTCAACGTTTCCGGACCCAAGGCCTACGCGCTGACGGTCTATATGCTGCTGGCCCTCGTGTTTTCGCTAAACCGCAGCCAATACCTGCAACTGGCGATCTCGGTGTTCATCGCCGTGCTATTGGGCGCGGGCCCCGAGATCCGGCGCCGCGCCGTGCTGGTCTTTGCGCCGGCGGCAGTCGCCGGGGTGCTGGTCTTCGCCGCGATCGGCTACCTGGACGTGCTCACCAATCGCATCTTCAGCGTCGAGCGCCTGGACGAGGACTCCAGCTATGGCGCACGCGTCCAGGAGATGCAGGGACAAATGGACTTCTTCGCGGAGAGTCCGGTGTTCGGCAAGGGCGCGGGCTTTCGCAGCTGGGTCATGGGCGAGAACGGCTTCGAGCTGAGCACCTTCGCCCACAATTCCTGGGCCTTCTACCTGATGAAGTTCGGCGTGGTCGGCACCTTCATGATCATGCTGCCGCCCGTGCTCATTCTTCTGCTCACGCTGTTCCGACGATATGCGCATCCGGGCCTGGAGCTGCACCGGCGCTACCTGCTGGCCACCGCGCCTATCTATATCTTCATCGACTCGCTTTCCGGCGGCCTGGCGTACGCGCCCAAGACCGCCTTCACCGGGTTCCTGCTGTGCTATTGCCTGTCGCTCATGCGCAATGCCCAGATCATGCCCGTGCCAGAACAAAGAACGACATCCGCCCCCAGCCACCGCCCGGACGTTGCGCGCCGGACGCCAACTAGAGTGATCCCACATGCCTGATGTCTTGTTTGTCGCGCCAGACCTGCACGGCGGCGTAGGAAGATGTGTCGCCTTCATCGTGGATGCCTTGCCGGAACAAGGGGTGGATTCCGCCTTGTTCCTGCTGCGCTCGCGTATCCGCGAGTATCCCGTATCCAATCCGAAGGTAACCCGGGCGCTCCCCGTCAACGAATCTCCGACCGCGCTGCGGCTGATGCTGCCCGTGGCCTTTTTCAAACTGCTCATGCAGATCCGGCGCGACAAGCCCGCCATCGTCTGCTCGCACGGCCTCTTGTGCAACATGCTGGTGGTGGCGGCCAAGAAGCTGCTGCGCGGCAAGTTCGCCACCGTCGCCTTCGAACACAGCAGCCCGGCCATCCATTACGGAGCCTCGCGCATGCGGCGCCTGAAATGCTGGCTGGTCAGCCAGACCTACCGGCGTCACGATGCGGTGGTGGGCGTATCGCGCGGCGTCAAGGAAGACCTGGTCAGCATGTTCCCGCCGCTGCGCGGCAAGGTCCACACCATCTACAACGGCGTGCCGCTGGAAAATGTACGTGCGCAGGGCAGCCGCGGCGGCGAGGAATCCGCGCAAGCCGAGCCTTACCATGTCGTGGCCGTGGGCCGGCTCGAAGCGGTGAAGGACTATGCGACGCTGATCGACGCGGCCGCCCTGCTGGACGACCCCGGCATCCGCTTCACCATCCTGGGCGAAGGATCCGAGCACGCCGCCCTGCAAAAGCGCATCGATGAGCGCGGCTCGCGCAGCCCGGTCACCTTGGCCGGCCATATCGACAACCCGTTCCCGGTGATTGCGGGCGCCGGCGCATTCGCCCTGACCTCCCTGCGCGAGAGCTTCGGCAATGTGCTGGTGGAGGCGCTGTGCCTGGGGGTGCCGGTGATATCCACCGACTGTCCCCATGGCCCGGCTGAAATCCTGGATTCCGGCCGCTACGGCCTGCTGGTTCCTGTGGGCGACGCCGCGGCCCTGGCCGAGGCGGTGCGCCGCCTGGCCTATGACGCGGAGACGCGTGAACGGTTTGCCGAGCAAGGCCCGGAACGCGCCGACGCCTTTTCCCTGGAACGGCACTGCCGCAACGTCATCGCCCTCTTCCGCCCGCTGATGCAGCGCGGCACGCCCTGAACAGGACAGCATCATGCAGAAGATACCGGTATCGGTCGTCGTCATGACGAAGAACGAGGAACGCAACATCAACAAGTGCCTGAAGGCGCTGGTCGAATTCGACGAAGTATTCGTGGTGGACTCCAACAGCACCGACGCGACCTGCGCCATGGCGACGGCGCTGGGCGCCAAGGTCTCCAACTTCCAGTGGAACGGCAAGTATCCCAAGAAGAAGCAGTGGTGCCTGGAACAGCTGCCGTTCTCGCATCCGGTGGTGCTGTACGTGGACGCGGACGAGGAGATGACGCCCGCTCTGGCCGCCGAGATACGCGAAGCCCTGCCGCGCTTCGCGGCGGGCGCCGGCGGCGCCTTCGTGCCGTTCGATTACGTGTTCTGCGGCAAGAAGCTGGAACACGGGCACCGCGTCTACAAGCTGGCCCTGTTGGCGCGCGACCGCTCGCGCTTCCTGGACTATGACGACCTGGACGTGGCGCACATGTGGGAAGTCGAAGGCCACTACCAGCCGCAAGTCGAAGGCGAAACCTTCGCCTTGCGCCAGCGCATGGTGCACAACGACCATGATTCGCTGTTCCATTACTTCGACAAGCACAACCGCTATTCCGACTGGGAAGCGAACCTGCGCACCAAAGGCCTGATGAACGATCCGCGCGAGGCCAACGTGGGCGCGCGCGCCCTGCTCAAGCGCATCTTCCAGGCCATGCCGTTCAAGGCGCCCATCTCGTTCCTGCATTCCTATGTGTTCCGCCTGGGCTTCCTGGACGGCAAGGCGGGCTACGACTACGCGGTGGCGCGCGCCATGTACTACTGGCAGATCCGCATCAAGACCGAGGAAATCCAGAAAGCGCGGCAGGCCAGCGCCGCCGCCGCGCGCGACGACGCCGTGGCGGGAGCCGCCAAATGAGCGCCCTGCAACAGCTCGACCGTTTTGCGCTGGCGCCCGGCCAGCGCGGCCGCTCCGCCCTGACGGTGCAGCTCTGGTGGACGGTGCAGGCGACGCTGTTCCGCTGGTCGCCGCAGGTCGCCTATGGCTTTCGCCGCTGGCTGCTGCGCTGCTTCGGCGCGCGGGTCGGCCGCAAGGTCCTGATCCGGCCCACCGCCACCGTGACCTATCCCTGGAAGGTCGAAATCGGCGACTACGCCTGGATCGGCGACGACGCGGTCATCTACAGCCTGGGGCCTATCCATATCGGCGCCCATGCCGTGGTGTCGCAACGCAGCTACCTGTGCGCCGCCGACCACGATGCGGGGCAACCCGATTTCCCCTTGCGCGAACGCGCCGTGCGCATCGAGGACGGCGCGTGGGTGGCGACCGACGTGTTCATCGGCCCCGGCGTGACCGTCGGACGCGAAGCCGTGATCGGCGCGCGCAGCTCGGTATTCCGCAACATGCCGCCCGCCATGGTGTGCCACGGCAACCCATGCCGCCCGGTACGCCCGCGCCAGGCTGGCCCGGCATGAAAATCCTCATCTACGGCATCAACTACGCGCCTGAACTCACAGGTATCGGCAAATACAGCGCCGAACTGGCCGAATGGCTGGCTGCGCGCGGCCACGACGTCAGCGTGGTAACCGCCCCGCCCTACTATCCGCAGTGGCAGGTGCACGATGGTTATCGCGCCGGCCGCTACCGCAAGGAAGTCCTGCGCGGCGTCACCGTACGCCGCGCGCCGCTCTGGGTTCCCGAACGGCCGGGCGGCCTCAAGCGCCTGATCCACCTGGCCAGCTTCGCCCTGTCCAGCCTGCCCTCGCTGTTGCGCGCGGCCGCGGGACGGCCGGACATCATCCTGGTGGTGGAACCCGCGCTATTCTGCGCACCCGCCGCCTGGCTGGCGGCGCGGCTTTGCGGCGCCCGCGCCTGGCTGCACATCCAGGACTATGAAGTGGACGCCGCGTTCGAGCTGGGGCTGCTCAAGGGCGCCGGCCTGCGCGCCATGGTGCTCAGGGCCGAACGCTGGCTGATGCGCCGCTTCGACCGCGTGTCCACCATTTCCAACCGCATGCTGGACCTGGCGCGGGCCAAGGGCGTGGACCCGGGCCGCGCCGTGCTGCTGCCCAACTGGATCGACGTCGATGCGATCGCGCCGCGCGCCGGCGGCGGCGACTACCGCGCCGAGCTGGGCATTCCTCACGACGCCATCGTTGCGCTTTATTCAGGCAACATGGGCGGCAAGCAGGGCTTGCAGACGCTGGCCGACGTGGCCCGCAGACTCAGCCGCGAGACGCGCCTGTGGTTCGTCTTCTGCGGCCAGGGACCCGAACGCGCGCCGCTGCAGCAGCAATGCGAGGGCCTGGCCCGCGTCGTCTTCCTGGACCTGCAGCCGGCCGAACGCCTGGGCGAACTGCTCAACACCGCCGACATCCATCTGCTGCCGCAACGCGCCGGCGCCGCCGACCTGGTGATGCCGTCCAAGCTGACCGGCATGCTGGCCAGCGGCCGGCCCGTGGTGTGCGGCGCCGCGCCCGGCACCGAGCTGGCCGGCGTGGTCGCGCGCTGCGGCCTGCTGACGCCGCCGGAAGACGGCGCCGCCATGGCCGAGGCGGTGCGCAAGCTCAGCTACAACGCGCAGATCCGCGAAACCCTGGGCGCCGCGGCGCGCCAGTACGCGCAGACGCATCTGCACGTCGACAGCGTGCTGGCTGCGGCGGAACAGGAATTCGAAGCGCTGGTTGCGGCCAAGGGCAAGCATGCGGCCCGCGGCGCGGGCGTTTGAACGGCCGAACGACCGCACAAGCCTTCCGCATCTGCCGCGTGCAAGCCGTCAACGCTGCGACGCGTTCTATTTTCCTTGGGCGGTTGGCGATGGGTTACGCGCGCTCGAGACCGACGCTCTTGCATCGGATCTCTCGCGCCTAACCCATCCTACGCATCTGGATCGTGCTTGGCGGCCGTTGCGCCGTTGCCGCTTCTGACCAGTCCCATCTGCACGGCGATATAGGCCGCCTCGGCCTGGTTGCGCGCGTTCAGTTTCCAGTACAGCGTGCGCGCATGGCTCTTCACCGTGGCCACCGATATGCCGACCTGCTGGCCGATCTCGCGCATGGTCTTGCCCTGCACCAGCAACTGCAGGATCTCTTCCTGCCGTTGGGTCAGTTCCCTCAGCTCCTGGGTTGGCGGATGCGAGGCGCCCTGAGGTCGGGCCGCGGGCTGCGGATAGCACTCGCCGCCCGCCATGACGAGGCTGACCGCGGCCGCCAGCGCATCGGGGCTGGAGGCCTTGGGCATGTAGCCCGCGACGCCCGCCCGCGCGCACGCCGCCATGACGCCCGGGTCCAGTACCGAATAAAGCACCAGCACCAGCCGCGGCATGAAGAACGCCATCGATTGGGACAGGAGCCCGACGTCCTGCTCGGCCAGGCCGCTGCAACCCATCACCAGCAGCTCCACTGGGCGATTGATCGAACTGGACATGGTGAGCAATTGGGCTGGCGAGATGGCCAGAATATCGTCGGTGTTCCGCGCACGCTCCAGCACATGCTGGATCGCGACACGGAGCAGAGCGTAGTCTTCGATCAGTACGGTTGTCATCCCGGGGGGAACCTTGTGACGCATGGCCCATACACGGTTCCCATGACGCTGGCGCATCATTGCTGCAACGGCAGGCTGCTGGCGTCACCGACCTCACGGGAATCTCGTCCGCGGCACGGAATCGCGATGGCGAGGCGGAGTGGTTCGCCCTCTCGATCCAGTCTTGCGGACACAACCCATGCTATCAGCGGCTACGTTCGCTGAATCTCGTTCAGGAGGATGATTGGTGGAGGAATGCAGCAGCACTGCGACCGCGGATACTGCTGTGTAAGAATTAGCCATGATGGCTATGCGCATACCCGGCAGCAATGGAACGCTTGCGTTCCAGGCTGCCGGGCAGGCAGCGCAACCACGGCCGCGCTACCCGAGCTTGCGCCCATAGAGCTGCCCGGCGTCCACATCCCTGCCATTGGGCTCATGCCATTCCAAGGTCGCGCCACGCTGCAGCGCTGCGTACACGGCTTCGCCCTTGTTCTTGACATGCAAGCGCTGGTAAAGCGTGCATGCATGCGTCTTGGCCGTTGCCACCGAAATGTTCAACATCCTGCTGACGGTCTTGATCGGATAACCGCGCGCCAGCAACACCAGCACCTCGTATTGTCGCGGCGTGATCTGCAGCAGCTGCGCGCCGGCGCTGACGGGCATGGAGCCCTTGCTGGCGGCGGCATCGTCGGCTTCCCGGGCCGGCAAGGCGCAGACCGTTTGCGCGGGAGCCTGCAACGCCTGTTCGCTGGGGAAGCACTGCCCGCCCGCCATGACCAGGCGGATGGCCGCTTCAAGGATCTCCACCGAGGCCGTCTTCATCAGGCAGCCGTAGACGCTTGCCCCGGGCAGGCCCTGCACCGGCATGGGCAGGGGCATGACGTCCGTCAGAAGCAGGATCCGCTTGGGCGTGAGCACGCGCTGGATTTCATGCAGCGCGCTCCATGCTTCGTCGGTATCCACCGGCAATCCGTAGATCAACAGGTCGGCGCCCGCGTGCACGCCGTCCGCCTTGGAGATGTCAGCCAAACCCATCCCCTCGATTTCCCACACATCATCCAACTTGCTCAGAATCTGCCACAACCCCAACCGCAGGAGCGGATGGGCTTCAATCAGGACCATCTTGGCCATGGTGTCCTCCCGGTTTTTCGACGGGCCTAGAAGGGATCTTCGCTGTGCTGAAGACTATTTTTTTTCCAACCCCGCGGTGCGAGTCCGCAATATTCCGGAATATCTAATGAAGCTGAACCGGAGCATTTGGGCTGGGAGACTTTGGTAGCCAACATAACGGATGGCATGGACCCATCTTATGGTTCGAAATTGTCAAAATCAAGACGTTTCGGCTCGATATAATCCGACAAAAACAGAAATCATTCGTTAGCCTTAATCATCATCGTAAATCCGGACGAGACGCGCATCTCATCCATTCCGGCGCTAGGGTTTTCACCAGGAATTCCCCATGAGGAGCTTGCGCTTTCCCTATGGAAGATGCAGGACGGACGTGGCTTCCAGGCTAAGGCAGGCCGATGTTACAGCCGTAAAAAAGCCGCGCCGCGGCATCCGCCGGGCGCGGCCTGGAAGTTCCGGAACCAGGACAATAACTGTCTATATGTTTCCGCGGACACATCAAGCCCGTGCGTCTTTCTCGTAATCGAAATATAGGTAACATTTTTATTTTTGCGTTTCCGGAACGATTTACTCCATATAGGCGAAGTCAAATACCGTATGCCCGCCCTGATGATGCCAATGGTGCATCGAAGCATGGCGTTTTCTCAGGAAACTTGCGTAGTGGATTTCGCCGTCCGTTTCCACGTAGGTGGATGGCGTTAGTTCCTCGATCCGGTTCAGCGACACGCCCTTGCCGTAGTGGCAGAAGCCCTGGTACTGAGCACAGCGGATCACCTCTCCGCCAGGCGACACAACGATTCCGGCGTTGCGCGCCCGCATCGGGTTGCGCACGATGGGGTTGCAGGCATGCGGCGTCCACTCGGTCGAGCGCGGCGAATCCGAAAAGAAAGCGAATAATTCGTCGCAATGGCTTTGACCGTCGGTCCGGTCAATATTAGTTAATAACCACCAGTATTCGCCGTGCTTGAAAATAATGGTATCGACGGCGGATATATTCGTCATCAAATTTACATCAAGCTCCCACTTGAGCGGAAAATCGGTGCATTTCCAGAGTTCAATACTGCGATTTCCGCAAGTCTCCGGCACCATGTAGGTGACGCCTTCGTGCTCGAATATATAAGGAAACGACAGATGGTAGGGCAGGTTCAAGGCCGTCCCCAACAGGCGGAAAGCCCCGTCGGAGTAGGTCGCGACCGAGATCGTGCCCTTGCGGGAAGTAAAATCGTAATCCTCGAAAAATATATACGGTTTTTTATCCTGGGTATATACGAACGGATCCGCAAAAAATCTGCCCTTGGGTGGCTGCAACACCATGGCCTCGGATACCACCGCCTGCTGCCGCGCAGAGGGAAACATGCCGATCCGCCAGCGCACATTGCGTTTCATGACGCGGCGCACAATCAAATCCGACATTAACCAGGCCTGACGCGCAATATATGCGGCGCTATCCCATTCCACCGGATCATCGCGCCGCAAGCCGCTCATGATCTGCATGCTCGGCGGCGCAACCCCTTGCTTGACGCGCGCCAGCGTCTGCAGCGCGTCGTACACCATGAAATTCCCCAGGCTGAACGCGCGCGCCTGATTCTTCAACCAGAACACTTCGGTGTTGAAACTGCGCTGGTCCAGCAGTTCGTCCTGGTCCTCTCGCGGTCCGACGCGCCAGAGTTTCACCGTGGTGTGATCTTCGCGCTGATAGACCTCCCAGAAGCCGGCATAGCGGCTGGTCGCCACCGCAATATCCGAATAGCTCAGCTGCCATACCCCCAGCCGCGTCCAGCCCGCCATTTGTTCACGCGTGGCCGGCGATGCGCCCAGCGTGATGACCAGGTCCAGGCCCAGCGCCGCGACCTGGCCCTGCATCTCGTCCGCGGACATGCCAGGCGCCAGCGACAGGACGGCGGCCGTATCCTGCGGCACGCTTTCCCGCATGTCGCGGCACGCAAGCGCCTGCCGCTGCTTTGCCGGCAACAGCCGCGCTTCCAGACGCGACAGGGCGCCAAACAGGGCGCGCACGCCCAGGCGGGGCGCTTTCTCGCCGCCCTCCTCGCTTATCACCAGCAAAGCAGCGACTTCAAAATCCTGGCTATGCCTGAGCCAATCCACCATCTCATGCATCCAACCGGGTTGCTCGTACCCGTCAACCAGCAGTCCCACTCTGTAGGTTTTCATTTCTCCTGCTCCTGTGCCAGGGCTGATCGGCCTTCCGTCCGGTAGGGCGAACGGGCTAGCCATTGCGTATTCAGGGGCGCGACAGAATCAACTCCTCGCGCTGATACTGCGGGGTTTTGCGCCTCCGTTCCAGACCACATTCATCCTAGGTCGGCAGTCCGAGGACGAATGGCTCAGGATCATGCGCAAACACTAGGAAATCGTTACTCCCTCCGCATGAGATTTGTCATCCCTCTGGCGGAGGCTGGCGAAAATCCGGTCGGTCCTGAACGCTGGAATCGCGCGCCGGTAGTGGTAAACCCTATTGGGGATAGCCGAGGCTCGCGTCTCAACCATCTCTCACGCATAATTGTTTTTAAACAAACGTTTGAATTCAACCTTATGCAAGAAATCAGACCATCCCTCACCCGTGAATCCATCCTGGACACCGCCGAGGCCTTGTTTGCCCAGCAGGGACACGATGGCACCTCGATGCGCCAGATCACCGCGGCCGCCGGCGTCAATCTGGCGTCGGTGAACTACCACTTCGGCTCCAAGGAATCACTCGTGCAGGCGGTGCTCAAACGCCGCCTGGAAGTGCTGAACCGCGAGCGCTTGCGACTTTTGGATGAACTGGAGACGCAAGCCGAAGGCAGGCCCCTGAAGCCGTCGCAGATCGTGGATGCCTTTTTCGGCACGTTGCTGCGCCTGGCGGCGGATCCCGCGCAGGCGGGCAGCACCTTCCTGCCGCTGCTAGAACGCACCATGACCGACCCCTCCGATTTCATCCGCGCGCTGTTCGCGGAGGAGTACGCGGACGTGCTGGAGCGCTACCGCAACGCGCTGTTCGCGGCCCTGCCCGACGTACCCCGCGCGGAAATCATGTGGCGCTTCCAGTTCATGCTGGGCGCCACCTCGTACGCCATCATCGGCACCGACCTGTTGCGCTCGGTCACGGGCTGGACCATAGACGACGCCGAGCAACCGGATAACCCCAACCTGCTGCTGCCGCGCCTGATGAGCTTTCTGCTCGGCGGCCTGCGCTCGCCCCTGCCGCACGTGCCCTGAGCGCCACGCGCCCGCAGACGGAACAGAACCTCCACGGAGACAAGAAAATGCACGCAGTCATCTACGCTCTGGTCATCGTCGCGCTCCTGGCGGCGGTCTTGCTGGGCGTGCGTCCGATCCGCCGCGCCCTGTTGTCGGCGCCGATCTTCAATCTGTACCGCAAGGTGCTGCCGCAGATGTCGGACACCGAGCGCGATGCGCTGGAGGCCGGTACGGTATGGTGGGAAGGCGAGCTGTTCCGCGGCCGGCCCGACTGGAGCCGCCTGCTGGCCTATCCCCGCCCGCGCCTGAGCGATGACGAGCAGCGTTTCCTCGACGTCCAGGCCGAAGAGGCCTGCCGCATGGTCAATGACTGGCATGTCACCCAGGAAAGCCACGACCTGCCGGCAGAGGTCTGGAGCTACCTGAAGACCCAGGGTTTCCTGGGCATGATCATTCCCAAGCAATATGGGGGCCTGGGATTCTCGGCCTATGCCCATTCCGAAATCGTGACCAAGCTGTCCACGCGCTCGTCGGCGCTGGCGGTCTCGGTCATGGTGCCCAACTCGCTCGGCCCGGCCGAGCTGCTGCTGCATTACGGCACCGACGAGCAGAAGAACCACTACCTGCCGCGCCTGGCGCGCGGCGAGGAAGTACCCGCCTTCGCGCTGACCAGCCCCTGGGCCGGTTCCGATGCCGCGGCCATCCCCGACAGCGGCATCGTCTGCAAGGGCGAATGGCAAGGCCGCGAAGTGATAGGCATGAGGGTCACCTGGGACAAGCGCTACATCACCCTGGCGCCTGTGTGCACCCTGCTGGGCCTGGCGTTCCGCCTGTACGATCCCGACGGCCTGCTGGGCGGCGCGAAAGACCTGGGCATCACCTGCGCGCTGGTGCCGCACGACCATCCGGGCGTGGACACCGGCCGCCGCCATTTCCCGCTGAACGCCATGTTCATGAATGGCCCCACGCGCGGCGCGGACGTCTTCATGCCGCTGGATTTCATCATCGGCGGCCCGGCCATGGCGGGCCAGGGCTGGCGCATGCTGATGGAATGCCTGGCGGCGGGACGCTCGATCTCGCTGCCCTCTTCCAACACCGGCATGTCCAAGCTGACGACGCGGGCGGTGGGCGGCTATGCGCGCGTGCGCAGCCAGTTCCGCACGCCCGTCGGCAAGTTCGAAGGCGTGGAGGAAGCGCTGGCGCGCATCGGCGGCAACACCTACATGATGGACGCCGCGCGCAGCATGACGGCGGGCGCCGTGGACCTGGGCGAGAAACCCTCGGTCGTGTCCGCCATCGTCAAGTACCACGTGACCGAACGGGCGCGCCAGGTCGTCAACGACGGCATGGACGTCATCGGCGGCAAGGGCATCTGCCTGGGGCCGTCCAACTTCCTGGGCCGCGCCTACCAGCAGATTCCGATCGGCATCACGGTGGAAGGGGCCAACATCCTCACGCGCAGCCTGATCATCTTCGGCCAGGGCGCGATCCGCTGCCATCCCTACGTGCTGGCTGAAATGCAGGCCGCGCAATCGCCCGACCGCAAGCGCGGCCTGGATGATTTCGACCGCGCCTTCTGGGGCCACGTGGGCTTCGTCGCAAAGAACAAGCTGCGCGCCCTGGGCACCGCCCTCACCGGCGCGCGTTTCGTCGGCGTCAACGCCGACGTCGCGCCGGAAATGAAGCGCTACTACCAATTGCTCAGCCGCTACAGCGCCGCCTTCGCGCTGCTGGCCGACACCTCGATGCTGGTGCTGGGCGGCAGCCTCAAGCGCCGCGAGCGCCTGTCGGCGCGCCTGGGCGACGTGCTGTCGCAGATGTACCTGATCAGCGCCACGCTCAAGCGCTTCGAAGACGAAGGCCGCCAGGCGGCCGACGCGCCGCTGGCGCACTGGTCCATCCAGGATGCGTTGTACAAGCTGCAGGAAGCCATCGAAGGCGTGCTGGAAAACTACCCCAACCGTTTCGTCGCCTGGAGCCTGCGCCGCCTGGTCTTGCCTTGGGGCCGCACGCAAGCCCTGCCCTCGGACCAGCTGGGCCAGGACGTTGCGCGGCTGCTGATCAACCCAAGCGCGACGCGCGACCGCCTGACCGCCGGCTGCCACCTGCCCGCGACCGAGGCCGAACCGGTGGGCGCAATCGAGCTGGCGCTGGCCGCCACGCTGGACGCCGAGCCCATCGAAGCCAAGATCCGCGAACTTGAAAAGCGCGGCGCGCTTGACGGCAACCCGCAGGCCAACGTGCGCGACATCGCCGATGCCGCCTTCGCCATCGGCGGCATCACCGCCGAAGAATACGCAGTGGTGAAACGCCGCAACCGCTTGCGCGACACGGTGGTGAAAGTGGATGATTTCGCCTTTGACTTGCGCGCCGCGGACCAGGGCAGCCCCGCAGCCGAACGCAGGGCCGCCTGAACGCAGGGCCGCCTGAAAGGAGAAATCGGATGGCATTCAAACCGGTTTACGTCGTCGACGGCACCCGCACGCCTTTCCTGAAGGCGCGCACCGGCCCGGGTCCCTTCTCCGCCGGCGATCTGGCCGTGCAGGCGGGCCGCGCGCTGCTGCTGCGCCAGCCTTATGCGCCCACCGACCTGGACGAGGTCATCGTGGGCTGCGCCGCGCCTTCGCCCGATGAAGTGAACATCGGCCGCGTGATCGCGCTGCGCCTGGGCTGCGGCAACAAGGTGCCGGGCTGGACCGTCATGCGCAATTGCGCCTCGGGCATGCAGGCGCTGGATTCCGCAGTGGCCAACATCCAGTCCGGCCGTTCGGAACTGGTGCTGGCCGGCGGCACGGACGCGCTGTCGCGCGCGCCGGTGCTGTATTCGGACGAGATGGTGCGTTGGCTGGCCAGTTGGTATGCCGCGCGCGGCGCAGGCGCCAAGCTCGCGGCGCTGGGCCGCTTCCGGCTGCGCAATCTCGCCCCCGTCATCGGTCTGCTCAAGGGCCTGACCGATCCGGTGGTCGGCCTGTCCATGGGGCAGACCGCCGAGAACGTCGCCACCCGCTTCGGCATCGACCGCGCCGCCATGGACGCCTATGCTGCGCAAAGCCACGCGCGCGCGCTGGCGGCCCGCGCGGCCGGCGCGCTGGGCGAGATCTCGCCGCTGATCGACACGCAGGGCAAGCTGTACCCCGACGACGACGGCGTGCGCGATGATTCCACGCCCGAGAAGCTCGCCAAGCTCAAGCCCGTTTTCGACAAGCCCTGGGGCAACATCACCGCGGGCAACAGCTCGCAAGTGACCGACGGCGCCGCCATGCTGGTCCTCGCTTCCGAGGAAGCGGTGCGCAAATGGAACCTGCGGCCGCTGGGCCGCATCGTCGACAGCCAATGGGCCGGCCTCGATCCCGCGCAGATGGGCCTGGGGCCGGTGCACGCGGCCACGCCGATCATGCAGCGCCACGGCCTGGGCCTCAATGACCTGGACTTGTGGGAAATCAACGAGGCCTTCGCCGCCCAGGTGTTAGGCTGCCTGGCGGCCTGGCGCGACGATGCCTATTGCCAGGAGCACTTCGGCACGCCGGCCTGGGGCGACCTCGACCCGGCCCGGCTCAACGTCGACGGCGGCGCGATCGCCATCGGCCATCCCGTGGGCGCTTCCGGCGCCCGCATCGTGCTGCACCTGCTGGCGGCCCTGAAGCGCCGCGGCGCCAGGCGCGGCATGGCGGCCATCTGCATCGGCGGCGGCCAAGGCGGCGCGATGCTGGTCGAAACCCTGGACGAGGACCGCTCATGACGACTATCGACACGCTGGCGCACTGGCGCCTGGAGCGCGATGCCGACGGCCTGGCCTGGCTGACCTTCGACCGCGCCGGCAGCGCGGTCAACGCCTTGTCCGCCGACGCCATGAGCGAACTTGCGGTGGTGCTGGACGCGCTGGACGCGGCCCCGCCCACGGGCCTGGTCATCCGCTCCGGCAAGGCCACGGGCTTCGTCGTGGGCGCCGACGTCAACGAGTTCGCCAGCCTGGGCACGCCCGAACAGGCGCGCGCGCTGGTGGCGCGCGGCTGGGACCTGTTCAACCGCCTGGCCGCGGTGCGCTACCCCACGCTGGCCCTGATCCAGGGCCACTGCCTGGGTGGCGGCCTCGAACTGGCGCTGGCCTGCCGCTACCGCCTGGTGGCGGACCAACCGGGGACTTCACTGGCCTTGCCCGAGGTCATGCTCGGCATCTTTCCCGGCTGGGGCGGCATGCTGCGCCTGCCGCGGCTGATCGGCGCGCCTGCCGCGCTGGACATGATGCTGACCGGCCGCGGCGCCGACGCGCGCCGCGCCGCCGCGCTGGACCTGGCGGACGCGCGCGTGCCGCCTCGCCTGCTGCTGGCGGCCGCGCGCCAGACCGTGCTGTCGCGCAAGGCGCCCCGGCGCGCGCGCGGCTTCGGGGCCTGGGCCAACCGCTGGCCGCTCAAGGCCATCGTCGCCAACCGCGCCCGTAAGCAGATCGCGGCCAAGGATCCCCTGGGCCACTATCCGGCCGCGCCCGCCATCGTCGAGATCTGGGAAAAGCACGGCGGCAACGCCTTGCAGGCGCCCGCGCTGATCGAGCGCATCATTTCCTCCGACACCGCCCGCAATCTGCTGCGGGTGTTCCGCCTGCAGGAACGGCTGAAGGCCAACGGCAAGCAGGCCGGCATTGCGCCCGCGCGCCACGTGCACGTGGTCGGCGCCGGCGTGATGGGCGGCGACATCGCGGCTTGGTGTGCGCTCAAGGGCATGACGGTCACCTTGCAGGACCAGGACATGGCGCGCATCGCGCCCGCCATCAAGCGCGCTGCCCAGCTGTTCTCGCGCCGCCTGAAGGATCCGCGGCTCGCGCGCGCGGCGTTCGACCGCCTGGTGCCGGATCCCGCAGGCGGCGGCGTGCCGCTGGCCGACATCGTCATCGAAGCCATCAGCGAACAGCCCGAAGCCAAACGCGCGCTCTACCGCTCGCTGGAGCCGCGCATGAAGCCCGATGCGCTGCTCGCCACCAACACCTCCAGCCTGTCGCTGGAAACCTTGCGCGCGGACCTGGCGCAGCCCCAACGGCTGGTCGGCATCCACTTCTTCAATCCCGTGGCCAAGATGCCGCTGGTGGAGGTCGTGCAAGCCGACGGCGACGCGGGCGAGACGCAGGCCCGAGCCTGCGCCTTCGTCGGCCAGATCGACAAGCTGGCGCTGCCGGTCAAGAGCGCGCCGGGCTTCCTGGTCAACGCCGTGCTGGCGCCCTACATGCTGCAGGCCATGCGCAGCGTGGACGAGGGCTTGGCGCCCGAAGCCGTGGACGCGGCCATGGTGGCATTCGGCATGCCGATGGGGCCGCTGGAGCTGGCCGATACCGTGGGGTTGGACATCGCTCGCGCGGCAGGCGCGGAACTTGCTGGCGACGCCGAGCCGCCGCGCTGCCTGGCCGAGCGCCTGGCGCGCGGCGACCTGGGCAAGAAGAGCGGCCGCGGCTTCTACGTCTGGCGCGACGGCAAGCCGGTCAAGGGCGCCAGCCAGTCCGGCGCGCCCGCCGGCCTGGCGCAGCGCCTGATACAACCGCTGATCGACGCCACGCGCCAGCGCGTGGACGCAGGCATCGTCGCCGACGCCGACCTGGCCGACGCGGGCGTGATTTTCGGAACGGGGTTCGCGCCATTCACGGGCGGCCCCTTGCATTACCAAAGCAGTAACGCGTTGCAAAGTATAAGACCGGCTGAGGCCGATTAGGACCTGTACACCCTAAACCGGAACGACAAGACCGGCAGTGCCATAGAGACATCTATCCATCACGAGGAGGCAGTACCATGAGCAGACGTTCATTGTCCCTGAGCACCTTGTCGGCCCTCGTGGTCGGCCTGGGCGCATCCACGGCAACGCACTCGGCCGGCTTTCAGCTCCTGGAGCAGAACGCCAGCGGCCTGGGCAACGCCTATGCAGGCTCTGCGGCGAATCCGGAGAACGCCAGCATCATCTATTACAACCCGGCCGGCATGACCTACCTGCCCGGCTTCAATGTGTCCGGCGGCGTCAACCTGATCAAGCCGTCGTTCAAGTTTTCCGACAACGGCGACAGCCGCAATCCCAGCATTCCCGGCCTGCCGGGCACCGGCCTGGGCGGATCGCGTCCGACCGGCGGCAACGGCGGCGACGCCGGCAACCTGGGCGTGGTGCCCAACATGTACGCCTCCTGGCAGTTGAACGAGCAGTGGTTCATCGGCCTGGGCGTAGGCGCCCCGTTCGGCCTCATGACCGAATACGACGACGGCTGGGTGGGCCAGTACCACTCCAACAAATTCGAGATCAAGACGATCAACGTCAACCCCTCGATCGCCTACAAGGTCAACGAAAAGTTCTCCATGGGCTTTGGCGTGAACTGGCAGCACATCGACGCCAACTACAAGAAGAAGGCGGTACTGCCGGTTCCCGGCATGCCGCTGGGCACCACCGGCGACGCCGACCTGAACCTCAAGGGCGACGCCTGGGGCTGGAACGTGGGCTTCATGCTGCAACCCACGGACGACACCCGCATCGGCCTGTCCTACCGTTCGCAGATCAAGCACACGGCCAAGGGCGACACCGACATCACCAGCATCTATCCGCGCGGCAACTCGGTGTCGTTCGACGCCAAGGCGTCCGTGACCCTGCCCGACACCCTGATCCTGAGCGCGGCGCACCAGCTGAACGAACGCTGGGAGCTGCTGGGCGACATCTCGTGGACGGGCTGGAGCAGCATTCCCGACCTGAAGATCCGCAACTCGGGCGTCGGCGCACGCGACGACGACCTGCCGCTGAACTTCCGCGACAGCTGGCGCGTCGCCCTGGGCGCCAACTACAAGTTCGCGCCCAACTGGAAGTGGAAAGTCGGCGTCGCCTTCGACCAATCGCCCGTGTACAAGGAAGCCGACCGTCCGACCTCGCTGCCGGACAATGACCGCTACTGGCTCTCGACCGGTATTCAGTGGCAGGCCACCAAGGACACCACGCTGGACGTAGGCTATACCTATCTCTACCTGCGCAAGACGGACATCGACACCACGTCCGGCAACCAGCTGACCAAGGGCCGCGTGGCGGGTACCTATGACAGCAATGCCCACATCCTGGGCGTACAGCTGTCGTCCCGCTTCTAACCCGCACCGGATGGCGGCCCGGCCCGGTCCGGCCGGCCCCGCCTTCCGCTTTTTTCAGGAGACTGCCTTGAGCAAGTTCGTCGTCAAACACGTCGCCGTCCTGGGGGCCGGCGTCATGGGCGCGCAGATCGCCGCCCATCTGGCCAATGCCGGCGTGCCCGTCACGCTGTTCGACCTGGCCGCCGCCGAAGGCGACCGCAACGGCACGGTCAAGAAGGCGATCGCCGGCCTGAAGAAGCTGGAGCCCGCGCCCCTGGCCGGCGCCGCGCGCCTGGCGTACATCACGCCCGCCAACTACGACGACGACCTGGAACAGCTGCGCGGCTGCGACCTGGTCATCGAGGCCATCGCCGAACGCATGGACTGGAAGACCGCGCTGTACGAGCGCATCGCGCCGCACGTGGCCCCTGGCGCCATCATCGCCTCCAATACCTCGGGCCTGTCGATCGACGCGCTGGCCAATGCCCTGCCGGCGGCCCTGCGCGACCGTTTCTGCGGCATCCACTTTTTCAATCCGCCCCGCTACATGCGGCTGGTGGAGATCATCGCCACCTCGCACACCCAGCCCGTCGTGCTGGACCAGCTTGAAACCTGGCTGACCTCGACCCTGGGCAAGGGCGTGATCCGCGCGCTGGACACGCCCAACTTCGTGGCCAACCGCATCGGCGTGTTCTCGATCCTGGCGGCCATGCACCACACGGCCCGCCTAGGCCTGGCATTCGATGAGGTCGACGCCCTGACCGGCCCGAAGATCGGCCGTCCCAAGAGCGCCACCTACCGCACCGCCGACGTGGTCGGCCTGGACACGCTGGCCCACGTGGTCGGCACCATGGACAAGAATCTGCCGGACGACCCCTGGCACCGCTACTTCAAGCTGCCCGAGTGGCTTTCCGCCCTGATCGCCAAGGGCGCATTGGGGCAGAAGACCGGCGCCGGCGTCTACCGCAAGCAAGGCCGCGAAATCCTGGTGCTGGACCTGAAAGCGCAGGACTACGTGCCCAGCGCGGGCAAGCTGGCCGACGAAGTCGCCGCCCTGCTCAAGGAGCGCGACCCGGGCAAGCGCTTCGCCGCGCTGCGCGCAAGCAGCCATCCCCAGGCCCAGTTCCTCTGGAGCCTGTTCCGCGACATCTTCCACTACAGCGCCGTGCAGCTCGAACACGTGGCCGACAACGCGCGCGACCTGGACCTGGCCATGCGCTGGGGCTTCGGCTGGGCCCAAGGCCCGTTCGAAACCTGGCAGGCCGCCGGCTGGCAGGCCATCGCCGCCGCGGTGGCCGAGGACATCGCCGCCGGCCAGGCCATGAGCGACACGCCGCTACCGGCATGGGCGCTGGAGCCCGGCCGCAACGGCGTGCATGCGCCCGAAGGCTCCTACTCCGCGCGCACCGGCCAGCTGCGCGCGCGCTCGACGCTGCCGGTGTACCGCCGCCAGCTGTTCCCCGAGCGCGTATTCGGCGAAGGCGCCAGCGCGCGCGGCGTCACGATCTGGGAAAACGAAGGCGTACGCCTGTGGAACCTGCCGCAGATCGACGCCGGCGTGGCCATCCTGTCCGTCACCTCGAAGAACCACACCCTGGGCGCGGAAGTGCTCGACGGCATCCTGCAGGCGGTGGCGCGCGCCGAGCGCGAATACGACGGCCTGGTCATCTGGCACGACGCGCCCTTCGCCGTGGGCGCCAACCTGCAACAAGTTTCCGAGGCCTGCGCCGCGGGACTATGGGACATGCTGGAAGCCACGGTTGAAAAATTCCAGCGCACCTCGCAGTCGTTCAAGTACGCGCAGATTCCCACCGTGGCGGCCGTGCAGGGCATGGCGCTGGGCGGCGGCTGCGAATTCCTGATGCACGCCTCGCACCGGGTGCTGGCGCTGGAAAGCTATGTCGGGCTGGTCGAGGCCGGCGTCGGGCTGATTCCGGCTGGTGGCGGCAGCAAGGAATTCGCCGGCCGCGCCGCCGCGCTGGCCGCCAGGACCGCCACGCCGGGCGAGGTCTTCCCCTATCTGCAGCCGGTGTTCCAGACCATTGCCACGGCACAGGTCGCCAAGAGCGCGCTGGAAGCCATCGCCACGGGTTTCGCCCGCGAGCACGACATCGTCGTGTTCCATCCGGACGAGCTGCTGTACGTCGCCATCGGCCAGGCGCGCGCCGCGGCCGAGGCCGGCTACACGCCGCCTCCCCGCCTGCGCGACATTCCGGTCGCGGGCCGCAACGGCATTGCCAACTTCGAAATGGTGCTGGTCAACATGCGCGAAGGCGGCATGATCAGCGCGCACGACTACCGCGTGGCGCGCAGCGCCGCCGTGGCCCTGTGCGGCGGCGAGGTCGACACCGGCGCCAAGGTGGACGAGGAATGGCTGCTGGCCGTGGAGCGCAAGGAGTTCGTGGCGCTGCTGCGCACGCCCGAGACGCAAGCCCGCATCCGCCACACCCTCGACACCGGCAAGCCCCTGAGGAACTAGGCCCACCCCCGCAGCGCCTGCGGCGCTTCCCCCTTCAAGGGGGCGCCGACTGCGGACCGGCGAAGCCGGATCCGCGCGGCCCCGACAGGGCAAGCCAGCGGACAGCAACGGCCAGCGCCATGGACACACAAGGAATCACTATGAGCAAGCAGATTCAAGACGCCTACATCGTCGCCGCCACGCGCCTGCCGGTAGGCAAGCGCAACGGCGCCTACATCACCATCCGCCCCGACGACATGCTGGCCGCCGCGCTCAATGGCGCGCTGGCGCAGGTCCCGGGCCTGGACGCCGCGCGCATCGACGACGTCATCGCCGGCTGCGCCATGCCGGAAGCCGAGCAAGGCATGAACGTGGCCCGCATCGGCCTGTTGCTCGCCGGTCTGCCGCAAAGCGTGGCTGGCGTCACCGTGAACCGCTTCTGCGCATCCGGCCTGCAGGCAGTGGCCGATGCCGCGGCCCGCATCCGCACCGGCGAGGCCGACATCATGATCGGCGCCGGCACCGAATCCATGAGCGCCATGCCGCAGATCATGGGCAACAAGGTGTCGATGAACCCGGCCATCTTCGAGCACCAGGAAAACATCGGCATGGCCTTCGGCATGGGCCTGACCGGCGAGAAGGTCGCCGAACGCTGGAAGGTCTCGCGCGAGGACCAGGACGCCTTCGCCCTGGCCTCGCACCAGAAGGCTTGCGCGGCCATCGCCGCCGGCCACTTCCGCGCCGAGATCACGCCCTATGAAACGGTGTCGCGCCAGCCCGGCGACGCCAGCGGCACGGTGCGCACCGCGCGCCGCCTGGTCGAGACGGACGAAGGCCCCCGGCCGGACAGCAGCGCCGAGGCGTTGGCCCGCCTGAAGCCCGTATTCGCCGTGCGCGGCAGCGTCACGGCCGGCAACAGTTCGCAGATGTCCGATGGCGCCGCCGCCGTGATCCTGGTGTCCGACCGCATCCTGCGCGAATTCAATCTGAGTCCGCTGGCGCGCTTTGCCGGCTTCGCCGTGGCCGGCGTGCCGCCCGAAGTCATGGGCATCGGCCCGGTCGCAGCCATCCCCAAGGTGCTGCAACGCGCCGGCATCGGCCAGGACGCGCTGGACTGGATCGAACTGAACGAGGCCTTCGCCGCCCAATCGCTGGCGGTGATCCGCGAACTGAAGCTGGATCCCTCCAAGGTGAATCCGCTGGGCGGCGCGATCGCGCTGGGCCACCCGCTGGGCGCCACGGGCGCGATCCGCACGGCCACCCTCACCCACGGCCTGCGCCGCACCGGCGGCAAGTACGGTCTGGTGACCATGTGCATCGGCACCGGCATGGGCGCGGCCGGCCTGTTCGAGGCGATGTAGGCGGAGCGGCGCGGGACATGAAGCCCTATTGGTTCAAGAACTTGTCGCCGACATGGCGGGCGCGCCTGATGCGGGTGGGCTTCAATCTGCATCCGGCGTTCCGCGCCACCGGCGGCAAAGTGGTGCATGTGTCCGCGGACTTCCACCATATCCGCATCAAGCTGCCGCTGCTGCGGCGCACGCGCAATATCGTCGGGTCGATGTACGGCGGCTCGCTGTTCGCGGTGACCGACGGCGCCCACCCCACGATGCTGATGTCCGCGCTGGGCGCGGACCACATCGTGTGGGACAAGGCGGCCACCATACGCTACCGCAAGCCGGCGTACGCCACGCTGTATGTGGACTTCCGGCTCCCGCCCGACGAGATCGCGGAAATCCGCGCGATCCTCGCGCGCGACCATGAAACCACCCGGACTTATACGGTGGAACTCAAGGACCGCGACGGCGTGGTCTACGCCGTCGTGGAACGCACGATCTATATCGCAGACAAGAAGTTCTACAAGCAGAAGAACACTGGAGGAGAATCATGCGTCGCATCCCCGGAGGGCGAATCGCCGCCCTGAGCCTCATGCTTGCCGCCTGCCTGGCCGGCGCCCCCGCGCAGTCCGCCGACATCGAAGTGGCCGGCGTGCGCGTGCCGGACAGCCTGTCGGAAGGCGGCCGCGCCCTGGTGCTCAACGGCGCCGGCGTGCGCACCAAGTTCGTGGTCAAGGTCTACGTGGCCGCGTTGTACACCGCCGCGCAAAGCGGCGACGCGGCCGCGCTGGTCAATAGCGACGAACCGCGCCGCATGCGCCTCTTGCTGCTGCGCAACGTCGACAGCAAAAGCCTGGACGAAGCCCTGCAGGACGGATTGCGCGACAATACGTCCGCGCAGGAGCTGGCCGAGTTGAAGGCGCCGGCCGCCCGCCTGTCCGCCCTGATGGCGGAAATCGGCGCGGTGCGCGAAGGCGACGTGGTCGACCTGGATTTCGACGCCCGCGGCGTCGCGGTCACCGATAACGGCAAACTGCGTGGACGCATCGACAGCCCCGCGTTTGCGCGCGCCCTGCTGCGGGTCTGGCTGGGCGACAAACCCGCGCAAGCCTCCCTGAAAAAAGCCCTGCTGGGCGGCTAGGGCCCAAGGCTCTCTTGCTGTACAGGCCCCACACGGAAATCCGGCACATGGAACGAATCTGGCAGAAAAGCTATCCCGCGGGCGTACCCGCGGACATCGAGATGGACGGCGTGACCACGCTGGTATCGGTGGTGCGCGAGAGTTGCGAGCGCTACGCCGGCAAGACCTCGTACATCAGCATGGGCAAGTCGCTCAGCTATGCCGAGCTCGACCGCTTGACGCGCGACTTCGCGGCCTGGCTGCACGCCAACGGCCTGGGCCCCGGCGACCGCGTCGCGCTCATGATGCCCAACCTGCTGCAGTACCCCGTATGCCTGTTCGGCGCCTTGCGCGCCGGCTGCGTGGTGGTCAACTGCAACCCGCTCTATACCCCGCATGAACTCCAGCACCAGCTGGCCGATTCAGGCGCGCGCGTCATCGTGGTCGCCGACAACTTCGCCGCCACCGTGCAAAAGGCCCTGGAAGGCACCGCGATAGAACGGGTGGTGGTGACGTCCATCGGCGAGCTGCTGGGGCCGTTCAAGGGCCGCCTGGTGGATTTCGTGGTCCGCCGCGTCAAGCGCATGGTGCCCCCGTGGTCCCTGCCCGGCGCCTTGCGGCTGGGCGCTGCGCTGCGCGCCGGAAGCAGCGCGCCCTTTGACGAAGTGAAGCTGGACCAGCGCGACCTGGCCTGCCTGCAATACACCGGCGGCACCACCGGCGTGGCCAAGGCCGCCATGCTCACCCACGGCAACCTGGTCGCCAACCTGAGCCAGGCCTATGCCTGGGTCCGGCCGCTGGTGACCGAAGGCGAGGAATGCATCGTGACGGCGCTGCCGCTGTATCACATCTTCGCGCTGACGGCGAACTGCCTGACCTTCATGAAGATGGGCGCCAGCAACCTGCTCATCATCAACCCGCGCGACATTCCCGGGCTGGTCAAGGAAATGCGCAAGGTGCCGTTCTCGGCCTTCACGGGCGTAAATACGCTGTTCAACGCCTTGCTCAACAACCCGGATTTCGCGCGCCTGGATTTCTCGCGGCTGCGCCTGACCATGGGCGGCGGCATGGCGGTGCAGCGCTCGGTGGCCGACCGCTGGCGCGCCGTCACCGGCCGCTCGCTGGCGCAGGCCTATGGCCTGACCGAGACCTCGCCCGCGGTCACGATCAATCCGCTGGATGTGCAGGAGTTCACCGGCTCGATCGGCCTGCCCGTGCCATCCACCGACATTTCCATCCGCGACGACGCGGGCCGGGAACTGGGCGTGGGCGAGACCGGCGAGATCTGCGTACGCGGCCCCCAGGTCACGCAAGGCTACTGGCAGCGGCCCGACGAAACCGCGCTGGTGCTGTATGCGGACGGATTCCTGCGTACCGGAGACGTGGGCTACGTGGACGAAAAGGGCTACGTGTTCCTGGTGGACCGCAAGAAGGACATGATCCTGGTGTCCGGCTTCAACGTCTATCCCAACGAGGTCGAGGACGTGGCCGCCCTGCATCCCGGCGTGCGCGAAGTGGCGGCGGTGGGCGTGCCCGACGAGCGCTCGGGCGAGGCCGTGAAGCTGTATGTGATCCGCAAGGACCCGGCGCTGGACGCCGAGACCCTGATCGCGCATTGCCGCAAGCAGCTGACGGGCTACAAGGTGCCGCGCTACATCGAGTTCCGCGACGACCTGCCGCGCACCAACGTCGGCAAGATCCTGCGCCGCGAGCTGAAACCGGCGGCGCAGGAAGCCGCTCAGGCGCAAGCCCGGCAGCCGGGTTAAGCCTGAAGACCCGCCGGCCCGCAGCGGACGCGGGCCGGCGGCTGTCTCCGGGTCCGGCTACCACTGCCCGAAATACACTCCTGCCCGCTTGTGGGCGTTGGTCCCCTTCTCCACGGCCTCGTCGCTGATGGTGGTGCGGCGCTTGCCGCGCAGCATCCATTCCAGCAGCCGCTGGCGCAGCGCCTGGCGCGTTTGCGCATGCGCGCTGCTTGCGCCCAGGTCCTGGAACTCCTCGGGATCCGCGTGCAGGTCGAAGAGCTGCTCGCGCTCGTCCAGCCAGTACACGTAGCGCCAGCGGTCCGTGCGCACCGACCAGGCGCGCGCGTTCTGCGGCGTCTTGCCGCACAACAGGCGAGCCTGGCGGAAGCTGTAGTCCAGCTCCGAGTACACGCAATCGCGCCAGGGCGTGGCGGCATCGCGGCCGTGCAGCAAGGTCTGCAATTCGCGGCCCTCCAGCCGATGGCCGGGGCCGGACTTGCCCAGCGCGCGCAGCACCGTGGGCGCCAGGTCCACGCTTTCCACCATGTCGTCCAGCGCGCGGCCGCGCGTGGCGTCGGCCGCGGCCGACGGGTCCATGACGATGAAGGGTACGCGCTGCACAGTGTCGTAGAACAGTTCCTTTTCGCCCAGCCAATGGTCGCCAAGGAAATCGCCGTGGTCCGCGGTGAACACGATGAGCGTGTTCTTCATCAGGCCCGCGCCTTCCATGTAGTCGAACAGCCGGCCCAGATGATCGTCCAGTTGCCGGATCAGGCCCTGGTAGGCCGGGCGCACCACGCGCACGCACTCGTCCGAGGAAAAGCTGACGCTCTCTTCGTGCTGCCGGTAGGCCGCCACCACCGGATGCGCGTTCTCCAGTTCTTCCCGGTTGCGCCGCACCGGCAGGCATTGGTCCGGGGTGTAGCGCTTGTGGTAGGGATCCGGCGCCATGTAGGGCCAATGCGGCTTCACATAGCTCAGGTGCAGCACCCAGGGCTGGCTGCCGCGCCGCTTCATGAAATCCAGCGCCTGGTCCGTCATGTAGGCGGTCTCGGAATGCGGCTCGGCCACGCGCGCGGGCAAGTGCGCATTGCGCATGTTCCAGCCGCTGACCGCCTGGCCCGCTGCGTCCACCGCGGCGATCACGTAATCGGTCCAGGGGTCTGCGCTGTCGTAGCCGTGGCGCCGAAGAAAGGCGGGATAGCCGCTTTCGTCGCCCGGCGTGTGGTGGCCGTCGTAGCGGTCCAGTTCGGTGAAGCCGCCGCGTCCTAGCAGCGCGCCCAGCTCCGAGGAACCATCGATCGACAGCCGCTCCATGCCGGCCTTGTCAGGGATGATGTGGGTCTTGCCGGCCAGCGCCAGTTCGCGGCCCTGCCCCGCCAGGTATTCGCCCAGCGTGATTTCGTTGACCGACAGCGGCACGCGGTTCCAGGTGGCGCCATGGCTGGAGGGATAGCGGCCGGTGTAGTAGCTCATGCGCGAAGGTCCGCACACGCCCGAGTTCACGAAGGCGCGGTCAAAGCGCACGCCGCGCGCCGCCAGCGCATCCAGGCTGGGCGTCTGCAGGTAGGGATGGCCATAACAGCTCAGGTGGTCCGCCCGCAGCTGGTCGGCCATGATGAACAGCACGTTCTGTACATCGCTCATCGCCGCCCTCCTATTGCGTGGCCGTGAAGCCGGATGCGCGCACCACGGGCTCCCACTGCTTGCGGTAGGCGGCCAGGGCGTCGGCCGTGCCGCGCGCGTCCAGCGACACCGGCTCCAGGTACGCGGCACGCACGGCCTCCTGCATGGCGGGCTCGCGCAACACCGCCGCGATTTCCGCGCCCAGTCTGTCGGCCTTGGCCTGCGGCATCGCTGCCGGCGCGAAGAAGGCGTTCCAGCCGTCGGCCGCGAGGTTCACCCCGCCTTCCTTGAAGGTGGGCACGTCCTTGAGTTCGGTATCGCGCGCCTCGCCAGACACGGCGAGGATGCGGATCTTGCCGGCGCGGTGCTGCGGCAGCAGCGTATCCAGCGTGTCTATGCCTTGCGGCAGGATGCCGCCTATCAGCTCGGAGATCAGCGGACTCGATCCGCGGTAGCCCACGACTTCGGGCTCCAGGCCGATTTCGCGCCCCAGCATCAGCGCGAAGAAGTGCGGCAGGCTGCCGGTGGCCGGCACGCCCACGGCGAACTGCTTCGGGTTCGCCTTCAGCCACTGCCGCAGGCCGGCCAGGTCCTGGATCGGCGAATTCGCCGCCACCGCCATCGCAAACTTGTAGCTGCTGACCAGCGACACGGGCTTGAAGTCGCGCTGCGCGTCATAGCCGGGTTGGGCATAGACCAGCGGCGCCACCACCATCACGGCCGGGTTCGCCAGCATCAGCACGTTCTGGCCGGCCGGCGCCGCATGCAGGGCTTGCGCCGCGATGCGGCCGCCCGCTCCGGTCCTGTTTTCGACCACCACGGGTACGCCCACCCGGTCCTTGAGCCGGTCCGCGACCAGCCGCGCAATGCGGTCCGAACTACCGCCTGGCGGATAGCCCACCACCACCGTCAAGGTCCCGTCCAGCGGGGCCTGCTGCGCACCGGCCAGCGGCGCGGCCCCCGCAAGTATTGCCGCCGCGGCAGCGCCCGATATCCATTTACGCATGGTCAACTCCTGGAGACAGCGGCCCGCTGTCGATGATGGTTGTCACTGCCTGGCCGATACCCAAATAGGGAAATTGAATTTAGCAACGCGCATGTTTGTTGATCTAATCCAGGACTTCCCATAACGATATGCAGCGCGAACTGCAACGCCACCAGGAGGAAAAGCCATGCCGACCGATCCCGCGTCCGGACAACGCCAGCTTTCGGACATGCTGATGTACCGGCTGTACCAGGCATGGTCGCAATCGAATCCGGTATTCCTGCGCCTGTGCGAAGGACGCTTCGGCATCACGCGGCGCGAATGGCGAGTGCTGGCCTGTGCCATCGAGGGCGGCATCATGAGTTCGGCTGAACTGGCGGCCGCTGCAAAACTGGATCTGGCGCGTACCTCGCGCACCCTGGGCGCGCTATGCGAAAAAGGCTGGCTGCGCCGCCTGCACGACAGCGCCGACCGCCGCGTGGTGCGTGTGGAAGCCACGGTAGAAGGCTGCACCCTGTACGACGCCTTGCTGCCCGAAGTCTCGCACCTGAACGACCTGCTGGTGCAGGACCTGAGCGCCGACGAGGTCGCCTTGCTGCGCGACCTTCTGGGCCGCATCGAACAGCGCGGCCGCCGCATGGCCGAGGGCAACATCGTCTCGGAAAAGGCCAGCCGACGCGACGGCGGCACCCGCCGGCCGCGCCACGCCTGAGCCGTTCTGTCGCGCCTCGCCAACAGGCGCGCGGCTCCCGCGCCCCTGCCCCAAACGTCGCCAAGCCACTGATAGGACGGCGCTTTTCGTCGTCGGCCTTACCGCCCGGCAAGCTTTGCACGGCTTTTTTACATCTGCGGGCCGCGGATTTCCTGACATTCTCGATGCAGTAAATTAATAATAGTTATCGTTGTCATTTGCATCCAGAATCGGCCGAATTCAGGCCGAGGGGGAAATCCGTTGAAACACCACCCTGATCCCGCCGCCCGGCGCGCGCGGCCGCTGGTCCTGTTGCCTGTCGCCGCCGCGCTTGCCGCCTGCATGGGCGGCGCAGCGCAGGCCCAGCCCGCCGCATCCGGCGAGCCGGCCACCATCCTGCCCGCCGTGCAGGTCACCGGCACCGGCGAAACCGCGACCGGCCCGGTAGAAGGCTATGTCGCCACGCGTAGCGCCACCGCGACCAAGACCGACACGCCCTTGTCCGAAACGCCGCAGGCCATCACCGTGATCCCGCGTGAACAGATCGTGGACCAGGGCGCGCAGAACATCCAGGACACCATGAACTACGCGGCAGGCGTGCGCCCCAACGCCTATGGCGTGGACAACCGCGCCGACTACGTGCGCATCCGCGGCGTGGAGCCGGTGCAGTACCTGGACGGCCTGCGCCAGTATTTCAGCTTCAACAACCCGCGCACCGAGGTCTATGCGATGGAGCGCGTGGAAGTGCTGCGCGGCCCCTCCTCCATGCTGTACGGACAGGGCAGCACGGGCGGCATCGTCAACCTGGTCAGCAAGCGCCCGCTGGAGGAAACGCAACGCGAAATCGGCGTGGTGCTGGGCAACCACAACCGGCGCGAGATCCAGGCCGACCTCACGGGCCCGGCCAGCGAGGACGGCCAATGGCTGTACCGCGTCATCGCCGTGGGACGCGACAGCGATACCCAAGTTCAATACGCGCCGGACGACCGGCTGATGCTGGCGCCGTCCCTCACCTGGCGCCCCAGCGCGGCCACCTCGCTGACGCTGCAGGCCACCTGGCAGAAGGACCGCGCGGGCACCACGCAGTCCTTCCTGCCGTGGAGCGGCTCGGTGCAGGAAAATCCCAACGGCCGCATCCCGACCCGGCGCTTCGCCAGCGAGCCCGGTTTCGACGCCTATGACACCGAACAGTTCAGCGTGGGCTGGCTGTTCGAGCATCAATTCAACGACACCTGGAAAGTGCGCCAGAACTTCCGCAATACGGTCAGCAGCGTCGACTACAAGACGCTCTATCCCAACGTCTACGGCGCGCGCCGCGGCGATTCCTACATCGATCCGGAACAGACCACCGTCGACCGCATTTTCTATGTCAACAAGCCGCGCATGCGCACGCTGCTGGCGGACCAGAACCTGGAAGGCAAGCTGAACTGGGGCCGCACGGAACACACGGTGATCTTCGGCATGGACTATTCGCGCTACCGCGAGACCAGCCAGACGGCCAGCGGCGCGGGTTCGCCGTTGAACCTGTACCACCCCGTATACGGCAACGCGCCCGAGTACGAACTGTCGGACACCCCCAAGATCAATCAGCAGCAGATCGGCTTCTACGCGCAGGACCAGATCAAGTTCGACAAGAACTGGATCTTCCTCGCCGGCATCCGCCGCGACCGCGCCGACAGCACCACCGAAGGCCAGGACCGGGAAACCGACATGGCCACCACCAAGCGCTTCGGCCTGATGTATGCCGCGGACAACGGCTGGTCGCCCTATCTCAGCTACAGCGAGTCGTTCACGCCCATCGCCGGCGCCGACTTCTACAACCAGCGCTGGAAACCCATGCGCGGCAAGCAGGTGGAGGCCGGCATCAAGTACATGCCGAAGGACGCCGACATCGAATTCACCGCGGCCGCCTACGACCTGCGCGAGAAGAACCGCCAGACCAACGACCCGGACAATCCGAACAACCAGATCCAGGCCGGCAAGACCCGCACGCGCGGCGTGGAGCTGGAGCTGCGCGGCCGCGTCACCAAGGAACTGGACGTAATCGCCAACTACATCTACACCGACCTGGACCCGCAGCTTGAGGCCCAGCCCAAGCACATGGCCTCCATGTGGGGCAAGTACCGCTTCGCGCTGGCCGGCCAGCCCGGCTTCGCGGTGGGCGCGGGCGTGCGCTACCTGTCGGCCTTCCGCGACGGCGGCGCTCCGGAAACGCCGGCGGTCACGCTGTTCGACGCCATGCTCAGCTACGACAACGGTCCCTGGCGCTATGCGCTGAACGTGAACAACATCGCGGACCGCACTTATGAGGTGGTCTGCCTGGATCGCGGCGACTGCTTCTATGGCGCACGCCGCACCGTCATGCTGAGCGGCGCCTACCGCTTCTAAAATCGGAACTGCCTCCGGGTCCGGCAACCTGTACGTACATGCTGTACGTACAGGTGTACACTACGGTTTTTCATCCCTGATCAACCGTGTGACAGACGCGCGCTCGAACGTCTGCAACCCATAAAAACCGTCTTGGAGACTCCGATAGTGTCGACCGAAACTTCCCGCTCGCCCTTTTTTGGCACGATGCAGAAAATCCCCGGTGGATTGATGCTGGTGCCGCTGATCCTGGGTTCCTTGATCGGCACCTTCGCTCCCGACGCGTTGGCGATCGGCGGCTTCACCACGGCGCTGTTCAAGAACAGCGCCCTGCCCCTGATCGCGCTGCTGATCTTCGCCACCGGCACGCAGGTCAATGCGCGCACCGGTGGCCCGATCCTGGCCACCGCCGGCACCATCCTGTTGATGAAGACCCTGGTGCCCGCCACCCTCATCATCATTCTGGGCAGCTACGTCGGCCTGGACGGCGTGCTGGGCGTGTCCATCCTGGCGCTGCTGGCCGCCTTCGACAACAGCAACGGCGGCCTGTGGCTGGCCTATACCGGCCAGTACGGCGATGCCCGCGACCGCGGCGCCTATGTGGCCAGCGCGGTCAATGACGGCCCCTTCTTCAGCCTGCTGTTCCTGGGCGCCTCGGGCCTGGCCGACATCCCCATGATCGCCCTGGTGGCGGCGCTGGTGCCGTTCCTGCTCGGCGTGGTGGTCGGCAACCTGGACCCCAAGTGGCGCGACGTGCTCAAGCCCGTGCCCAACATCGTCATCCCGTTCTTCGCCTTCGCCCTGGGCACCGGCATCAATCTGGGCGCCGTGGTTTCCGGCGGCGTCAGCGGCCTGATCCTGGGCCTGATCATCAGCCCCATCACCGGCGGCCTGGTCTATCTGGGCTATCGCTACATCCTGCGCCGCGGCGGCAAGAGCGGCCTGGGCTTCGCCGCTGGCACCACCGCCGGCAACGCCATTGCCACCCCCGCAGTGGTAGCGGCCGCCGATCCCAACTTCCAGCAATACGTGTCGACCGCCACCGCCCAGGTCGCCGCCTGCGTGCTGATCAGCTCGATCCTGGCGCCCATGCTGGCCTCGTATTTCCTCAAGCGCGCGGGCGAACTCAAGTCCGAGGACGCCGACCCCACGGTCGCCCCCGCCCTGCGTGAAGCGCGCGGAGAGGCGCTTTGAATCCCGCCATCGCCATCGTCGCCGATGACCTGACCGGTTCGGGCGACACGGCGGTGCAGTTCGTGCGCGCCGGCTGGAACACCCATCTGTCCATCGGCGGCGCCGACGAGGCGCTGTCGGGTTCCGGCGCCGCCGGCGTGGAAGTGCTGGCGGTCACGACCAACAGCCGTCCCCTGTCGGCCGCCGACGCGGCCGAGGCCGTCTGGCAGAACGTGCGCCGCCTGCGTGCGGCCGGCGTCACGCGCCTGTACAAGAAGGTGGACTCCACCTTGCGCGGCGCCTTCAAGGCCGAGATCGACGCGGCGCGCGAGGCTTGGGGTCCGGACACCATTGCGGTGATCTGTCCGGCCTTCCCGGCCACCGGCCGCACCGTCGAACAAGGCGTGCTCTACGTCAACGGCAAGCCGGTCACCGAGACCTCGGCGGCCACAGATCCGGTCACACCCGTGACCGAAAGCCATATCCCCACCCTGCTGGGTTGCGCCCATGTGGCGGCGCAGCAAGACGACACGCCGCAAGCGCTGGCGGCCCGCATCCGCGCGGCCGGCAGCACCGTGGTGGTCGACGCGGCTACCGAAGCCGACCTGGAGCGCCTGGCGCGCGCCATCGGCTTGTTGGGTGTGCACGCCCTGCCCGTGGGCGCGGGCGGCCTGGCCGTGCCGCTGGCTCGGGTTTGGGCCGGCGCCGACCAGACCGCGCCGGTCGTGGTGGTGGTGACCTCGCAGCACAGCGCGGCGCGCGCGCAAGCCGCCGCCCTGCAAGCCTCGGGCGCCGACACCTGGACACCCTCGCTGGCTCAATTGGCCGACGACGCCGCATGGCAGGCCTGGAGCCAGCCGCTGCTGCAAGCGCATGGCCAATCGCCGGCGCAAGCCGGCACGGTGCTGCTGCTGGCGCCCGAAGGCCAGCTGGACGGCCTGGATTCCGAGACCGTCGCGGAACGCCTGGGCGGCCTGGCCGCGCAATTGATCGCCAGCGCGAACGCGGCCGGCGTGGTCGCCACGGGCGGTGACGGCGCGCGCAGCGTGCTGGTGGCGCTGGGCGCCCGCGGCATTGCGCTGGTGGATGAAGTGATGGGCGGCGTGCCCCTGGGCACGCTGACCGGAGGCACGGCCGCCGGCCTGCCCGTGGTGACCAAGGCCGGCGGCTTTGGCACCGAAGATGTACTGGTTCGCGCGGTGCGCGCGATCCGCGACAGGAGATTCAAGCGATGACACAACCCCAACCGGGCAAGCTGCCCCTGCTGGCCGTAACCCTGGGCGACGTGGCGGGCATCGGGCCGGAAATCACGGCCAAGATGCTGATGGGCCATGACGAACTGCGCCAGAAGGCCCGCCTGCTGGTGGTCGGCGACGTGGACGTGATGGCCAACGCCGTGCGCAGCCTGGGCGGCGACCCCGCCATCGTGCGCAAGCTGGACCGCGCCGCCGACTGCGCCAACACGCCCGGCACCATCGAAGTGCTGCAGGCAGGCCCGTCGCTGGCCCATGTGAAGCTGGGCGAGATCAGCGCGGACGCGGGCGACGGCTCGGTGCGCTTTGTCACCACGGCCTGCGCCCTGGCGCGCGCCGGCGAGGTTGACGGCATCGTCACCGCCCCGCTGAACAAGGCCGCCATGCACGCGGCCGGCCACAAGTGGCCCGGGCATACCGAACTGCTGGCGCACGAGTTCGGCGTCAAGACCTTCTCGCTGGTGCTGTCGGCCGGCGACCTCTACATTTTCCACGCCACCACCCACGTGTCGCTGCGCCAGGCCATCGAAGACCTGACCCCGGCGCGCATGCGCGCGGTGCTGCGCCTGGCCGGTTCCTTCGCCAAGGCGCTGGGCCGCGGCGACCAGCCGGTGGCGGTGTCGGGCCTGAATCCGCATGCCGGCGAAAACGGCATCTTCGGCACCGAAGACGCCGACATCCTGGCGCCCGCGGTGGCCGAAGCCAATGCCGCCGGCATCCTGGCCGCGGGCCCGATTCCGGCCGACGCGCTGTTCCCGCAAGCCGTGCGCGGCAAGTGGAAGTTCGTGATCGCCTGTTACCACGACCAGGGCCACGCGCCCTTCAAGGCGGTCTACGGCGACGACGGCGTCAACATCACGGTGGGCCTGCCGGTCGTGCGCGTGTCCGTGGACCACGGCACCGCCTTCGACATCGCCGGCCGCGGCATCGCCCGCGAAGACAGCCTGATCCTGGCCGCCGAGCGCGCCGCGCATCTGGCCCCGGGCTGGACGCATGTGTGGGAAACTGCGCGGGCACAAACCGGAGGTTGATTCCCATGGCGCCCGCCACGCACGACGCATTGCCCGTACTTGATCGCTCCGGCGATATCCCGCTGCACGCCCAGGTGGCGACCCTGCTGCGCGGATACATCCGCACGAACAAGCTCGCGGCCGGCGCCGTGCTGCCCAGCGAGGCGGCGCTGTGCGAACGCTTCGGCGTGGCGCGCAGCGTGGTGCGCCAGGCGCTGGCGGCCCTGGCCACCGAAGGCCTGATCCAGCGCGAAACCGGGCGTCCTGCCACCGTGGCGGCGCCCCAGGAACACCGCCGGCTGGTGCAGCGATCCACCGGCCTGTACGAGCAGTTCGCGCAGTCCGGCGTGGCCTTGCAAACCCGCGTGCTGGCGTTCGCGCGCGCCGAACCGCCCGCCGATGTGGCGGCCTTCTTCGGCACCACGCAATTGCTGATGCTGGAACGCCTGCGGCATGTGGCCGATGCGCCGCTGGCCTATGTGCGCACATGGCTGCCCGCCGGCGCGGTACCCGGCCTGCGCGCCGAAGATCTCGCCGACGCATCCCTGCACGGCGTGCTGACACGGCGCTTCGGCCTGCGCCCCGGCGCCGGGCGCAACCAGATCCGGGCGGTGGCGGCCGACAAGACGCTGGCGGAACTGCTGGACACGCAAGCCGGCACGCCGTTGCTCATGCTGCAAGGCCAAGGCATGGACCAGCATGGCCGCCCCCTGGAGTGGTTCACCACCTGGCACCGCGCCGAGCAACTGGTGTTCGACGTGGACGTCAGCATGGGACATGAAAGCGTGCAGCCACGGCTGCAGACGCCCGACGCGCCCGCAGAGCCCTCGCCCGAGGGCCACGACCCGCTGGCGCGCGCCCAAGCCCTGGTGGCCGAGCTTTCCGCCGAACTGGCCAGGCTGCGCGCGCAGCCCTGAGGCGCGCTTCCCGCGGCGGCCGATCTTGCACCGGTCATGCCCCGGCCGCGCCGCAGCCTGCGGACGCGGCAGCCCCTAGCCCAGCAGGTTGTCCCTCACGTGCAGCAGATGCCGCCGCACGGCCTCCATGGCCCGTTCCGCGTCCCGGTCATGCAGCGCATCAACGATCTCGCGATGCTCCACCTGATAGGCCTGGCGCCGCTCGGGCGTCAGGCTCCTGCGCTTCAAGGCGCCCCAGGTCGCTTGCGAGCGCGCCGCCGTCATCAGCGCGAACACTTTTTCGATGAAGAGATTGTGCGTGGCCGTCGCCATCAATTCGTGCAATTTGGCGTCCCAGATCTCGAACGCTTCGAAGCTGTCGGCGGCCTCTGCGCGCGCGCAGGCGTCCTGCATCGCGGCGAAATCGGCAGGGCTGCCATGCTGCACCACCAGGGCCGCGATGGCCGGCTCCAGCACCAGCCGCGCCGCCATCAGTTCGGCCGGGCTGGTGGACAGCACTTCGGTGCGCAGCAGCCCTTCCGTTTGCGCCAGCGCCGAGGAGGGATTGGCGTAGGTGCCGCTGCCCACGCGCTGCGAAATCAGGCCTTCGTTCTTCAAGTCGGCCAGGGTGCGACGCACCGTTGAACGGCTGATGCCGAATTGTTCGCTCAGGGCGCGTTCCGTGGGCAGGCGATGGCCAGCAGGCCAGGCGCCGGATTGCAGATTCTCGATGATGACCGCGCGCAAGGCGGAAGCTTTGTCCATGGACCGCCCCAGAATAGCTAGCGGCCAGATGATACCAAAACAGACCAATAAACCAAGAAAAACCTGGAGATTCCGTTAGGAAAGTTGGTTTATTTGGTATATCCTCTCCCGAAATTGGGCCTTGATATTCGCCCAATTGGTATTTTTTGGTATTAAACAAGAGCGGCCGGACCGCTCAGGGAGCAAGCATGAAGATTGCAGTATTCCGGATCCAGGGCGAGCGCCGCATCGGCGTGGTGTCCGACGACGGTGGCAGCGTGACCGCCCTGGACTTCCCGCGCGAACTCGCGGCCGCGGGCGCGCTGACCGCCGTGGAATGGCTGGCCGAGGGCCGCGCCCTGCCGGCCAAGGTCGGCTCGTCCTACCGCTGGGACCAGGTCGAGCATGAGGCGCCCCTGCCAGCGCAGCGGCGCAACCTGTTCTGCGTGGGCCGCAACTACCACGCCCATGCCAAGGAACTGCGCGACTCCGTCTTCAAGGACAACGACGCCAATCCCGAATCCTGGCCCATCGTGTTCACCAAGGTGCCGCAGACCGTGGTCGGCCCCTGGGCCGACGTGCATCTGCCCGTGGGCGTCTCCGACAAGATCGACTACGAAGCCGAGCTGGCGGTGGTGATCGGCAAGGGCGGCCGCAACATTTCCCGCGCCGAGGCCATGAGCCACGTGATCGGCTACACGGTGGTCAACGACGTTACCGCGCGCGACGTGCAGATGCGCCATCAGCAGTGGGACCTGGGCAAGTCCTTCGACACCTTCTGCCCCATGGGCCCCTGGCTGGTGACGGCCGACGAGCTGGACGGCCAGAAGACGCGCGTGCGCTGCTGGGTCAACGGCGAGCTGCGCCAGGACGGCAACACCGAAGACCTGATCTTCGACATCCCCACGCTGATCGAAACCTGCTCGCGCGGCATCACGCTGTATCCGGGCGACGTCATCGCCACCGGCACGCCGGCCGGCGTCGGCCAGGGCCTGAACCCGCCGCAATTCCTCAAGCACGGCGACGTGGTGCGGGTGGAGATCGACGGCATCGGCCACATAGAAAACCGCTTCGTCTGAGGACAAGCCCCGGAATGAACACGGGGCGGCTCGGCAATAAGAAGCACAAGGAGTGAGACATGAATCTGCGTTGCTACCGGGCGGCCGCGGCTGCCTTGCTATGGCTGGGAGCCGCGAATGCGCTGGCCGCCGGCTACCCTGAACGCCCCGTGACCATGGTGGTGCCCTTCCCGCCTGGCGGCGTCGCCGACACGATCGCGCGGCCGCTGGCCCAGGCCATGGGCGACAAGCTGGGCCAGGCCGTCGTCATCGAAAACAAGGGCGGCGCGGGCGGCGCCATCGGCATCGGCCAGGCCGGCCGCGCCAAGCCCGACGGCTATACGCTGCTGATGAGCCTGTCGTCGATTTCCATCCTGCCCGCAGCCGACCGCCTGCTGGAACGCAAGCCGGCCTATCAGCTGGACCAGTTCGTGCCGATCGCGCGCATCACCGCCGATCCGACCGTGCTGGTGGTGCGCGCCGACGCGCCGTACAAGACGCTGCAGGAATTCGTCGACGCGGCGAAGAAGCAGTCCGGCAAGTTCAGCTACGGCTCTTCCGGCATCTACGGCACCATGCACGTGCCGATGGAAATGCTGCAGAACGCCGCTGGCATCAAGATGATGCACGTGCCCTTCACCGGCGCCGGCCCCGCGGTGCAGGCGCTGGTGGGCGGCCAGGTCGATGCCCTTGCCACCGGGCCGTCCAGCGTCATGCAGCTGATCCAGGCGGGGCGCGTCAAGGCGCTGGCGCATTGGGGCGACGGCAAGCTCGACAGCCTGCCGGACGTGCCGTCCTTCAAATCGCAAGGCTATGACATCAGCTTCGTGCAGTGGTCGGGCGTATTCGCCCTGGCCGGCACGCCGCCGGCCGTCGTGGAGAAGCTGCGCCAGGCAGTCAAGGACGTCGCCACCAACCCCGAGGTCCAGGCCCGCATCGCCGGCACCGGCAGTCCGGTGCAATACCTGGACGCGCCGGCCTTCGACGAGTACTGGAAGAAGGACTCGGCCTCGCTGGAGGTCGCGGTCAACCGGATCGGCAAGGTCGAATAGCCCAACGGGACGCCCGGAATTCCGGGGCGTCCCCCCGGTTCATGAACGCAGGCTGGCGGGTGCAAGCTGCCGCGCCAGCGCCTTGCGGTCGACCTTGCCCACCGCGTTCTCGGGCAGGCGCTCGATCCACAACACCTCGCGCGGCACGTAGATGCGGCCCAGGCGCGCCAGCACCTCCGCCTGTATGCCGGACGCATCCGGCGCGGCCGCGCCCGCGCGCTGCACGAAGATCACCGGCACTTCGCCCAGGTCCTCGTCGGGCGCGCCCACCACGCAGCAGGCGGCCACGCCCGGCAGGCCCGTCACCACCCCCTCGATCAGCGCTGGCGAGATGTTCTCGCCGCCGCGGATGATCACGTCCTTGATGCGGCCGGTGATGCTCAGATAGCCCTGCTCGTCGAAACGCCCCAGGTCCCCAGTGCGCAACAGCTGCGGCGCGCCGGTGTCGGCGCTGTCCACGCCCACATAGCCCAGCATCAGGCTGTCGCCCGCGATGCAGATCTCGCCTTCGCCGCCCGGCGCGGCCTCGCTGCCGTCCGGCAGGCGCAAGGTCACGCTCTGGCCGGCCAGCACGGTACCCACCGACCCCACGCGGCGCGCGGCAGGCGGGTTCATGGTCGAGGTGCAAGTGGCTTCCGACAGGCCATAGGACACCACCAGCGGGCAGCCCAGGAAGGCTTCGATGCGCCGGTGCAGCGCTTCGGTGATCGGCGCCGAGCCGCAGCGCGCAAAGCGCAACGCAGCCAGGCTGGCCGGCTCGAACTCCAATTCCAGCATGCGCGCGTACATGGTCGGCACGCCCGTGATCAGGCTGGGCCGGAACTCACGCAGCAAGCCCGGCATGTCTTCGGCCCGGAAGCGCCCCGCCAGCGCCACGCAGGCCCCCGCCAGCAGCGGCGCGAAAATCTGGTTGTTGAGCGCATTGGTGTGATGCAGCGGCATCACGTGCAAGAGCCGGTCTGCCGGCGTCAAGCCGGTGTGCGCCAGCACCCCGCGCGCATTGTTCGCCAGCCCGCGGTGGCTCAACAGCACGCCCTTGGGATTGCCGGTGCTGCCGGAGGTGAACAGCAGCAGGCCCGCGTCGCCGGGCGCGGCCTCGCCGCTGCCCGTCCAGTCCAGCGGGCCTTGGGCCACGGCAGCGGCGTCCAGCAGGCGTTGCGGCGCCAAGCCGCTGGCACGGGCCGTCGCCGCGTTCGCCGCATCGTGCAGTATCCAGCCCAGCCCCACCGCCGCCACGCGCCTGGCAGTCTCGGCATCCGACAGGCGCGGCTCCAACGGACATGGGCAGGCGCCCGCCGTCATCACGCCCAGGATCGCCAGCACCTGGGCCTGCGACCGCTCCATCGCGATGGCCACAGGACTGCCGCGCCGCACCCCGGCGGCGCGCAGGCCGCCCGCGATGCGCCCGACCTCCTGGCGCAGGCCGGCATACGTCAGCATGCCGTCCGCGGTCAGGATAGCCGGCCGTTCGGCCCATTGCGGCAGGGCCCACAGGCGCGCGAAGGCAGCCACCAAGGTGGCGTCGGCAAGCGTCATGGCAAGCTCCTAGCGCAGCGCGACGGCGGCGTCGCGTTCAAACTGCCCATCGGGATCCAGCTCGCGCAAGGCGCGCATCTCGGCCGCCGTCGGCAGCGCGGACGGCTCGGCGCCGCTGGCGTCGAATTCGAAACCCGTGCGCTCGCGCACTTCAGACAGGCTGGATTCCGGGTGCCATGACTGCAAAGCCAGCCGCCCGTCGCGCTTGACGAACACGGCGATCGGCGTGACCACGCCATGAAATCCGCCCCAGGACGTCATGAAGTCCAGCTTGGGCACGAAGGTGCGCCGCGAGTGCTCGGTGCGCCAGGTGCAGGCGCGCCTGGCGGTGGGCAGCATCACCGCGCCGCCCCCGCCGCCCGGCAAGCGCACCTTGGGTTCGTGCCAGTCGCCGATGCAGGAATTGTTGGCGCAGCCTTCGCCGTCGATCTGCGCCGCGCCCAGGAAGGTCAGGTCCATGCGGCCGCGCGTGCACAGATCGTAGAAGTCTTCGTTGGAGAAGATCGACGCGGTGTGCTCGGCCAGCACCGGATCGGAACTGGAGATCGGCACATGCGAGGGCAGCGGGTTCACGCCGCCGGCGACGTTGATGTAGACGAAGTCCCAATCGTAGGCGCGCTTGGCCAGCAGGCAGGCCAGCATCGGCAGGGTGGAATTCACGCCACTGAAGGTGATCTCGTCCGGCCGGATGAAGCGCGCCAGATTGGTGACGATGTACGAAAAGCCCGACCATTGCTCAGCCATGCTGCACCTCCCGCGCTTCGGGCGCCGCAGCCAGGTGCGCCTGCAGATCGCTGTGTTTGTCCATGTACGCTTCCACCGCCGGATAATCGATGGCGTAGTCCGGCCAGCAGGATCCCGGCCATGCGCCCTGCGGCGCGACGGCATAGGCCTGCACCATGAAGAACGGCACCAGCGTGGATTCCGGATTGGCCTCGAACACCGCGCTGTCGACCACCTTCTCGGCCACCACCAGCACGCTGCCCGCGGCGCGCGACATGATGCGGTCCCAATGCGCCGTGCCGTGCACGCGCACATTGCCCAGCGCGTCCACCTCCGAAGCATGAATCACGGCGAAGTCCGGCCGGATCGCCGGCACCACCCAGGTCTTCTGCCCGCTGCCATACGGATCGTCCAGGCACTTCCAGCCGTTCAGCTCCGGCAGGCCGCTACCATGCAGGCCGCCGCAAGGCTGGAACGGCACGCCAAACGCCGCCGCCCGCAGGCCGGCCGTGAGGCTGGCGCAGGCGTGTTCTTCCAGCTCGATCTCGCGCCGCTCGACCGCCTTGCGGTACCAGGGCGCCAGGCCGAAGTTCCCTTCCATGGCGACGATGCCCGCGCGCACGCGGCGCAGCACGCCCGCGCGGCACAGGATGTCCACGTCGTAGCCCGGCGACTGCTTGACCAGTTCCAGGTCGCGCCGGCCCTGCCGGATCAGTTCGCGCACGAAGGCGAACGGTCCGCGGTCCAGGAAGCTGCCGCCCAATGCGATCGACGCGCCGTTGGGCACCAGTGCCGCCAGCTCCGCCAGCGAGCACTGCTTGTTCTTCTGATTGAAACCCGATGCCATTATGTCTCCTTCCCTGCGTGTTCTTCTTCGATCAACGCGCCTGCAGATAGGCCGCTACCCGGTCCTTCAGGCCCGGCAGTGCGGCAGAACGCACCAGGCGGGCAAGATCGATATCCGGCGCCTCCGAGGACAGCGCCGCATACAGCTGGACGCGGCTCGCGCAGCTGAGAGCAGATGCGGCGTCCAGCGCCTCGCGCTCGACGGCCGGCCAGTCCTGCACGTCGGCAAGGCGGCTCGCGAAGCCGTCGCGCAAGGCTTCTTCTGCGCTGAATGTGGCCGCCTGCTCCAGCACCGCGCGCGCCCGCTCGGCGCCGACCAAGGCTGCGTAACGGCGCGTCCCCAACACCAGGCCAAACTTCAGCCCAGGCATGCGGAACGTGGCGTCGGACGCGCTGACCCGCCACTTGCAAGCGCCGAACAAGTCCACGCCCGCGCCGAAGTTACGGCCATGCGCCAGCCCCAGCGTGAGGCACGGCGAGGCCGCCAGCCGCTGCAGCAGCATCTCGATGCGCACGAAGCGCAGCAGCAGATCGCCTTCGCTCTGCTCCTGCCAGCCGCCGAAGTCGAAGCCCGCGCTGAAGTTCCTGCCCTCGCCCTTCAAGACGATGAGCTGGGCGCCGCCAGCCTCGGCCGCATCCAATGCGGCAATCAGCTCCTCCACCAGCGGCGCCGACAGCGCATTCATCTTGTCGGGCCGCGCCAGCGTCAACACGTGCGCCGCGCCCTGTTTGTCGATGCGCAGGACCTCGCTCATGCCGCCGTCCCCTTCCTGGCGGCGCGCAGCGCGCCCAGCACTTCATCGTTGTGTTCGCCCAGGGCGGGCGGACGGCGGCGCAAGGCCGTGGTCTGGCCGTCGAAGCGCACCGGCAGGCCGAACGTGCGCGTGCGCACGCCGTTGGGCAGGTCCACGGGCTGCACCCAGCCCATGTGCTCAACCTGCGGGTCGGCCAGCACCTCTGAATAGGTGTTGATGGGCGCGCACGGCACGCCGGCCGCACGGAAACGCGCCAGCCAGGTCTGCGCGTCCTCGGCTTCGAAGATCGCTTCCAGGATCTCGCGCAGCGCTGTCTGGTTGCGGGCGCGGGCGCTGGTGTCGGTGAAGCGCGGGTCGGCCAACAGATCCTCGCGGCCTACCGTTGCGCATACGCCCTTCCACAAGGCCTGGTTGCCCGCCGCCATGCCGAAGTAGCCGCCCTTGCAGCGGAACGCCTGGTAGGGCGCATTGCGCGGATGGGCCGATCCCAGCTTGACGGGATCCTTGCCGCTGCCGAAGAACTCCGAAGTCTGCAGAGCCGCGATGCCCAGGGTGGCGCCCAGCATGGGTACGTCGATATGCGTACCCTGCCCGCTGGCCTGGGCCGCGCGCAAGGCCGACGCAATGGCGAAGGCGCCGTACAGGCCGGCCGAAAAGTCCGCCACCGGCACGCCACACTTCACGGGTTCGCCGCCCGCTTCGCCGGTCACGCTCATGATGCCGCTCATGGCCTGGATGGTCAGGTCGAAGCCGCCTTCCTGCGAACGGGGCCCCGACTGGCCGTAGGCCGAGATCGAGCAATAGACCAGTCTGGGATTGGCCTCGCGCAGCTGCGCATAGCCCAGGCCCAGGCGGTCCATCACGCCCGGCCGGTTGTTCTCGATCAGCACGTCGGCGGACAGCGCGAGTTCGCGCGCCAGAGCCAGGTCGCCGGGGTCCTTCAGGTTCAACGTCACCGAACGCTTGTTGCGGTTGAGGGACGCGAAGTTCTCGCTGTAGCCGTCGGAAATGGGCGGCCAGCTGCGCAGCGTATCGCCGCCTTCGGGGTTCTCGATCTTGATCACGTCGGCGCCCATGTCCGCCAACAGCATGCCGCAAAAAGGCCCCGCCGCAACATTGCAAATCTCCAGCACCGTGATGCCGGCCAGCGCCGAACTGGGTGTCATGTCTGACCTCTCGTTATGAAAATTCAATATTTGGGACAAAGAAAACATTATAAGAGTTGGCCTTCAAGACTGGCATCATCCAGCCCATCTCTAGCGTTTGTTTGCGATTTTTAGCGCGAATCCTAGTGCATTCCCTAAGTAGCATGCTTAATTGTTGACCAGCATAGCACCGTGTGGAATTCTAAGTAAACCATTTATTGAAACTCGAGTCCTATATTTTAGGATTTTCATAAAGGGCCGCGACGCGGCATATGACGGCCCGCACCGACACCAAGGAGACTTCCATGAAGAAAATGTGGCGCATTGCCCTGACAGGCATGGTGCTGGCTTTGGCAGGCGGCGCGGCCGCGGCCGACAACTGGCCCGCGAAACCCGTGCGCATGGTGGTCCCCTTCCCGCCCGGCGGCGCGACGGACGCGGCCGCGCGCATCTACGCGCAGCACCTGGGCGACTACCTGGGGCAGAGCGTGGTGGTGGAAAACAAGGCGGGTGCGGGCGGCGAAATCGGCGCTGAGTATGTGGCCAAGTCGGCCGCCGACGGCTACACCCTGCTGATGGGCGCCGTGGGTAGCCACGCGATCCACGCGGCCATGCCGGACAAGCCCGGCTACGACTTCGGCACCGCCTTCGTCGGCGTGTCCATGGCGACCAGCATGCCCATGGCCGTGGCGGTGAACAGCAACAAGATTCCCGCGAAGAACGTGCAGGAGCTGATCGCCCTGGCCAAGAGCAAGCCCGGCACCATCACCTTCGGCTCGGCCGGCCCCGGCACGTCCCAACACATGGCGGGCGAACTCTTCCAGGTCGTGACCGGCACGCGGCTCATGCATGTGCCGTACCGTGGCAGCGGGCCCGCCATCACCGATCTGCTGGGCGGCCAGATCGACATGGTGATCGAAACGCTGCCGGCGCTGCTGCCGCAGGTCGCAACCGGCAAGATCCGTCTGCTCGGCGTCACCACCGCCACGCGCGCCACGGCGCTGCCAGACCTCCCCACGCTCGCCGAGCAGGGCGTAAAGGACTACTCGGTCGCGACCACCTACGCGCTGCTGGCTCCCGCGGGCACGCCGCCCGCCGTGGTGGACAAGCTCTCGGCCGGCATGCAGAAGGCGGCTGCCATGGCTTCCGTGCAGCAAGCCGCGCAGAAGCTGGGCGCCGACGCCGTGGCCACCACTCCTGCCGACACCAGCCGCGTGCTCAAACAGGAAGTCGCCCGCTGGGCCGACGTCGTGCGTTTGTCGGCGGCCAAATGACGGCGCCCGGCACGACACCGCCCGCGGCGGACCTGGCCATCGTCGGCGGCGGCTCGGTGGCCGTCAGCTTCCTGTATCAATTCCTGCTGTCCCTGGAACCGGGCGGCGGCCGGGCGCTGACGATCGCGCTGTTCGAGCCGCAGGCCGAGCCGGGCGCGGGCGAGGCCTACCAGGAGGATCTGCCCAGCAACCTGCTCAATATCCCCGCCGGCAACATGTCGGCGCGGGCCGACCACAGGATGGATTTCGTGGACTGGCTGCGCGCCCAGGATCCCGCCTGGCTGCGCGCGCAAGGCGCGGACTCGATAGCGCCGGCGGACTTCCTGCCGCGGCCATTGTTCGGCGCCTACATGCGCGCAGTCTATGCGCGAGCTTGCGAGCTCGCGCGCGCACAGGGCGTCACGCTCACACACGTGCGCAGCCGTGTCCGACGCGTGGCGCCGCTGCCTGGCTGCGGCGCGCGGGTCGAACCGGAATCGGGTCAGCCCTGCCTGGCGCGTTACGCCGTGCTGTGCAACGGCAACCTGCCCTCGCAGGCCTTTCCGGAATTGCGCGATGCGCCCGGCTACTTCAACAGCCCTTACCCGGTCCAGGCGCTGACGCGCGGTATCGCCGCCGACGCCCCGGTCTGCATCATCGGCACCAGCCTGAGCGCCGTGGACGCCATCGCAGCCTTGCGGCAAGCGGCGCATCGCGGCCCCATCCTGTGCGCGTCGCGCAATGGCCGGCTGCCGTCGGTGCGCAGTCCGCACAATCGCGCTCCGGACGCACTGCGCCGCTTGAGTCCGGAGGGCGTTGCGCGCCTGGCCGCCACGCACGGCGGGGCCCTCTCGCTCGAGGTCATTGCCGCGGCGCTGCGGGAAGAAGTGCAGGCGCTGGACGGCAGTCTGGCAGCCGCAGACGTGTTCGGGCTGGACGGCGAGGCCCGCGCCGCGCTGGACGACGAGATACGGCGGTCCGAACAAGCCGCGCGCCCCTGGCAGGCGGTGGCGGCCGCAACCAATGCCGCCGTGGACCTGATCTGGCATCTCATGCCGGACGCCGAACGCGGCCGCTTCCAGTCGCAATGGCGTTCGCTATGGATGGCGCGGCGCGCCACCTTTCCGATGCGCAACGCGCTGAAGCTGCAAGCCCTGCTCCAGAACGGCCAGTTGCAGGTCAGCGGCGGTTATCTGGACAGCCGCCACGACAGCGCCAGCGGCCTGTTCCACACGCGCTTGCGCGACGCGGCGGGCGCCGTCTCCACCCACGCCAGCCGCTATCTGATCAATGCCACCAGCTTCTCGGTGGACACCGCAAGCACGCAAGATCCGCTGGTGTCCGCGCTATTGCGCGAGGGCCACGCGCAGCCCGATCCCCATGGCGGCCTGGCGCTGGACTATGCCACGGGATGCCTCAAGAACGCCGCAGGCGGGATCGAGCCGGATATCTCGGTGCTGGGCAGCTTGGCGGGCGGCACGTATTTCTGGACCACGTCCATGGACGTGAATGCGCGGCTGGCTCGCGGCCAGGCGCAGCGCATCGGCGCGGCGCTGGCGCGGTCCGCTACTGATCCAGATAGCCCCGGCGATAGCCCATCCCTTGCGAGATGGACTGGGCACAGGCGGCCACGTCCGGCGCCAGCTGCTTCATCCTAGCGGCGCTCAGGCGGTCCAGCGGGCCGGAGATGCCTATCGCGGCCACAGGCTGGTCCAGGCTGTTGAACAAGGTCACGGCCAGCCCGCCCACGCCTTCGCGCCATTCGCCCCGGTTGACCGCGTAGCCGGTGCGGGCGATCTTGCGCAGTTCGTCCTTCAAAAGCGGCATGGACACGATGGTCGAGGACGTGTGGCGCACGAGCTTGTCGGCATAGCGCTCGACATAGCCTTCCGCCTGGTAGGCGAGCAAGGCCTTGCCGGTGGCGACGGCATAGGCCGGCGCGCGTCCGCCCACCATGGAATAGGCGCGTATGGGCTGGGGGCTGTCGATCTTGTCCACGTAGACCACGTCGAAGCCGTCGAGCACCGACAGGTGCACGGTTTCGCCGGTCTGGTCGGCCAGCGTGCGCATGTAGGGCGCGGCCAGCTTGCGCACGTCCAGCTGGGCCAGCTGACGCGCCGCCAGCTCGAACAGCCGTACCGCGCCGCGATAGCCGCCGCCGTCATCGTCCTTGGTCACGTAGCCCGCATGGATCAGCGTCTGCAAGGTGCGGTGCGTGTTGCTGCGGGTCAGCCCGACGCGGGCGGCGAGCGCGTCGATGGTGCGCGGCGGATTATCCACGTCGGTCACCGCCTCCAGCACCATCAGACCTTTGAGCAGCGTCTTGTCCATTGTTTATTTTCCTAATATTTAGGACAAGAAAATAGCATGGGACGCCGCGCGCGAACAGACCCTAGCGTGCGCCCCCGGCAATGGCCGCGCGCACGGCTTCCGAGCGGTCCCACAGGTTGGGCAGGCTGGGCGATGAATAGCCGGACACGAAAGGCTTGGCCTGCCCCGTCGCCGGGTCATATACGTGGCGCGACACGGCGCCGATGTTGCCGCCGTAGAGATGCACGCTGATCGATACGCGGTCGGCGTGGGCGTTGGACACGCGGTGGATGTCGCCTTCGGCCGGCGACAGGCGCTCCACGTCGCCCGGCTGCAAGGTGGTCGGGGCGCCCGCCGGCGTAACGCTGCCGTCTTCGCCGCGAACATAGCGCTGGTTGACCTCCGCCCCGCGCAGCATGCCCACATAACCCCAGACCTCGTGATCATGCACCGGCGTGAACTGGCCCGGCCCCCACACGAAACTCACCAGCGAAAAGCGCTCCAGCGGATCGCAGTGCAGCAGATATTGCTGGTAGTACTGAGGATGGGGCGCGGTACAGGCCTCGGGCAGCCAATCGTCATGGCGCACCAGGTCTGTGAATGCGGCCTGCAGCTCCGGCGTCTGCGCCAGGCCCGTGGGCGTGGTCAGCCGGGTCGCGGCGGCGATGAAGCGGCGCAGCCTGTCCAGGCCGCCTTGAGATTCGGGCATTGCGTCTCTCCGTGAACTCTGGAAATCCCAGATTGAAAAAACAGTATCCACGATTCAGGATGGACACGCATCCTTGCCCCTGCTTCCGCCCGGGTAATCGCGCCTGGCTTTTCTTGACAGGCCCAGGCCCGCGCGTGCAGCGTATCGGACTGGCTTCAAGATTGAAAATGAAAAACACGCATCACGATATTCCCCCCGCGCTGGCGCAGACGCTGCGCCAGGCGCGGCGCGTCGTCGTCTTCACGGGCGCCGGCGTCTCCGCCGAAAGCGGCATCGCCACCTTCCGAGATGCGCTGACAGGCCTGTGGTCGCGCTTCGACGCACAGGCTCTCGCCACGCCCGAAGCGTTCCGCTCCCACCCCGACCTCGTTTGGGGCTGGTACGAATGGCGCCGCGCGCAGGCCCTGCGCGCCGCGCCGAACGCCGCGCATCGCGCCATCGCGGAACTGGCGCGGCACGTGCCCGAGCTGCTCGTGGTCACGCAGAACGTCGACGATCTGCATGAACGCGCCGGCAGCCTCCATGTCGCGCACCTGCACGGCAGCCTGCACGCGCCGCGCTGCTCGGCCTGCGGCGCCGCTCATGCCTTTGCGCAGGCGTTCCCCGACGAACCCGGGCAAGGAAGGCGCATCGATCCGCCAGCGTGCACGCATTGCGGTGCGCCGGTACGGCCCGGCGTCGTGTGGTTCGGAGAAAGCCTGCCGCATGATGAGTGGGACAAAGCCATGCGGGCCGTCGAGCAATGCGACCTGCTGCTGAGCATAGGCACATCGGCGCTGGTCTACCCCGCGGCAGAACTGCCGCAACGCGCACTGCGCCACGGCGCAACCGTGGCGCAGATCAATCCGGCCGCCACGCCGCTGGACGCGCACGCACACCACAACGTACGCGGCGCGGCCGCAGCGATCATGCCCAGGTTGCTTGCGGACGCGGGCTTCGGCCCCACCGATTACAGCCCTGCGCGCAGTGAAGATTCGTGAAGATGTCGGGGTCTGATGTGGCGCACAATCATCGACTCAAGTCAGGCGAGGGGAAACCCCAAATCCCACCACCCGCACCCCGGGATACATTGGCGGGATAGGTTTGGCCGTGGAGATTATCATTCCGTTTTCCTGGAGACTTCCCGACGTCTTTGTGCGCTCGCCGGACGGTGTCTTGCACCGTGTGGTGCGCCACGCCACGACCGCGGAAACCATCGCCCAACTCGAGAGCATGCCCAGCAACTATCACCTGGACTGCGAGTGCATGCTCGACAACGGCGAAGCCCTGCACTGGATCGGCGACAACCAATATCGCCAATTGAATGGCGGCGCCATTTTCACCGCCGAAGCCGCCACCACCACGCCTCGGGCCGATTCCCGCAAGAGCGCTGCCGCCAAGAGCAGCCTGCACGACCCCCGCAGAAAATCCGCCGCGCGCAGAACACCCGCGCAGGGGCAGAGTCATTTACCATTAGCTGTCGTCAATCTAAAAACCGGCAACGACTGGAGCCTGATACGCGCCTGGCGCGAGCATCTCAATATCAGCACCGCTGATATGGCTGCACGGCTAGGAGTGGACCACTCCATCTATATCGAACTGGAACGGCCGCGCCCGCGGCCCAGGCAGGTTATCCTGGACCGCGTATCCGAAGCCCTGGGCGTCACTCCCGACCAGCTCGACGATTCATTGTTTGGAGGGCACCTTCATTAGCCTGACGCGGGAACATCAAGCTTCCCGCCCTGGCATACTGAAATGCCCGAACGACTTTGGCGCCGTATATCCAATGGCCCGCGCATGGAGGTATCGCATATGCTCGGCACCGCAAGACGATTGACCGACGTCCTCGCCACCGCGCCGGACGGCACGCTCTACCGCATTGAACGCTTCGTCTCGGACCCCGACGCGTATTCCGCGCTGGGTACCTCGCGCTTCGATCCGAAGACGCATTGCGTATGCCGCACCAGCACAGGCGAAAAAGTCGCGTGGCTGGGCGGACAGACCTACCAGCTGCTCAAGAGCGGCACCTCCTTGACGGCGGTGGACCGACGACGCCACTAGGCGCACGGGGCCGCCGCGCCTGGCCGGGCGGCGCTCTCTCCTCCCGCATTCCCCAAAGCCGCGGCCCGACGCGCGACACTGCGCGCGTCGGGCCGCGGGCGTGGCGCTTGCGCCAGATCAAGGAATTCCGCGCGCGCCCGGCAGTACGCTGGACACATATCTGAAAAGAATGGCGCTGCCGTCGCGGCGCCCTCCGTCAGCAGGCATCCAGCATGGCCAAGAAGTTTCCCTTGCACCCGAAGCACCCCGAACGCATATGCTGGGGCTGCGACCGCTATTGCGCCACCGACTCGATGGCCTGCGGCAACGGCTCCGGCCGCACCATGCACCCCGCAGAGACGCTGGGAGACGATTGGTACACGGTCGGAGACTGGGGATTCGACGACGAAGATGACAAGACCCCGGACCAGGTCCGAACCGCGGAGCCAGCCCCGACGCACTGAAGCGCGACGCACCGGCGCAATCCGCGCCGCAAAACAAAAAGGCCTTCGATCGAAGATCAAAGGCCTTTCCGTTTTCTTTCGATTTCATCCAAGCAAGAAGCTTGGCGCGCCCGGCAGGATTCGAACCTACGACCCCCTGGTTCGTAGCCAGGTACTCTATCCAGCTGAGCTACGGGCGCTCCGAAAGAGGCGTGTTTATACCATGAAAAATAAAGGGTGCGCAAATCAGGCCGCCCGAAGCCCGCACCCGCGCTGCGCCCGAATCGCGATCCCGGGACAGGTGCCCCGCCTCGGTCACGCGATTCCTTCCACAAAACGCGCACAAAGGGAATAGTTCAGAAAACCCGGTTCACTCGTCCGCGTTGCGAAATTTCACGCTTGGAAAAATAATTGGTTTCCTGTGCATATAGGTCAAAAAATGCGCCCACGAGCGGAAAGCAGCTCTTGCACAGGACCTCTCGCCGACGCCTGCAGTCGGGGCTCTCCTGCCCCCTGTCTGTCAGAAGGAACTTGCATGGACATCAAGAATTCCTCGGGCGCGCTTGTTCTGAGCCTCGCTGCCGCGATCCTGGCCACAGGCTGTTCCACCGCTCCCAAAACGACAGAGTCCGGCTTTCTGCCGGATTACTCGATGCTGCACCAGGCCCCCGCCCCCGATGGCGGGACCCGCCTGGTCTACCTGAATCCCGACTTCAACCCATCGCGCTATACGGCAGTCTGGCTCGATCCCATCGAGTATTACCCGGAACCTCGGCCAACCGCGGACGTTTCCATGGAAACCCTCACGGAGATACGCGTAGCGGTCGACGAAACGCTGCGGCGCAAGGTCGGCGAACAGGTGAGGCTGGTCGATCGCGCCGGGCCTGGCGTCGCCCATATACGCATCGCCATCACCGCGGTGGGAACCTCGGAGCAGGCGCTGCGGGCCTATCAATACATCCCCGTCGCGTTGGTAATGACCGAAGCCCGCGCCGCCCTGGAAGGAGGCATGGCGCGCAACGCCAGCGTCGCCATCGAGTCCCGGGTCACGGACAGCATGTCGGACGAATTGCTATATGCGTCCGTGCGGGGCGGCACGGGCGAGAAAGTCACCAACGCCACCCAAGGCGCGGGCGGCGTTCGCCTGTCCAAGCTGCAACCCCTGATCGATGAATGGACCGCCGGCGCGGCCCGGGAAATCGGCAAGTACGTCCGACCACGCTAGAGCAAGGCATCACGCGGCACAGCCTGGCCTGTGCCGCGGCACTTCGTGCTTTTCAACCCATGAGTCCGTTGGAGCGATCCCATGAAGCTAACACGCCGCACATTGAACGCAGGTGGCCTTGCTCTGCTCGCCACCAGCGCCCTGGGCGCAGTCGCCCGGGCCGCCGATGGCCTGATCGCCGATCTGCCCGAAGGCGACGAGCAGTTCGGCTTGGCAACCGATGTCTACATCTACGCCTACCCCCTGGTGACCATGGAGATGACCAGAAGAGTCATCACCAACGTCGCGGAACCCAAGGGCACGCGGGCGCCAATGGGGAATCTCATCAAGCTGCGCCAGTACCCCGACGCCAAGTTCCGCGACGTGACCGCGCCTAACGCCGACACGCTCTACACCACGTCCTTCTTTGATGTTGGCGACGAGCCCTGGGTCGTCAGCCTGCCCGACATGAACGGACGCTATGCCCTGTTTCCGATGCTGGACGGCTGGACGACGGTGTTCGACGTGCCCGGCAAGCGCACCACCGGCACGGGAGCGCAAACCTTCATGGTCAGCGGCCCCGGATGGGAGGGCTCGATTCCGCAAGGCATGGTCCAGTACAAATCCCCCACCAGCATCGTCTGGCTGCTGGGTCGCATCTACTGCACCGGCACGCCGGAAGATTATGCGCAAGTGCACAAGCTGCAGGACGAAGTGAAGCTCTGCCCCTTGAGCGCTTGGGGCAAGGACTGGACCCCGCCCGCGGGCAAGGTCGACCCCGCCATAGACATGAAGACCGCGGTACGCGAGCAGGTCAACAACATGGACGCGGTCGAGTACTTCACCTTGTTCGCGCAGTTGCTCAAGCGCAATCCGCCCAACGCCGCCGACGCAGCCATCGTCGCGAAGATGGCCGCGATAGGCATCGTGCCGGGACAGGACTTCGACAAGAGCCAGCTCGACCCCGACATCGCGAAGCGGGTCCCGCAGGTGGGCTTCGGACGCATCATGACGCACTTCAAGTCCAGCGGCGGCGACATCCAGGACGTCGATGGCTGGGGCTACACGACCAAGACGGGCATCTACGGCACCAACTACGTCCAGCGCGCCCTGATCACCGCGATCGGCCTGGGCGCCAACCGCCCGCAGGACGCCATTTATCCCACTTCCCTGAAGTCAGACACCGGCGCCGTCAGACGCACCTACAACGGCTCGGAGAAGTACGTGCTGACCTTCAAGAAAGGGCTTACGCCGCCAGTCTCCGGCTTCTGGTCGCTGACGATGTATGACGCGCGCTACTTCTTCGTCGACAACCCGCTGAACCGCTACTCGATCAGCGCGCGCCAGCCCCTGAAGGCCAAGCCCGACGGCTCGATCGACCTGCTCATACAGCATGAATCGCCCGGCCCAGACATGGAGTCGAACTGGCTGCCTGCGCCCAAGGGCCCATTCATCCTGATGATGCGTCTTTACTGGCCCAACGAAAGCAACCCGTCCATCATCGACGGCTCCTGGACCATCCCTCCGGTAAGGCGGGTCACCTGACACCTGGGTTGCGTCGCACCGGCCCCTGGCCGGCTTTGCGCTCACCGCAGGCGTGATGGATGCGCTTCGTCACGCCTGCAGTTTGGGGAGGGTTTGCAATGAAAAAGAAAATCACGGGCTGCCTGGTCTGCGGGCTGCTGCAAGCCGGGACCGCGCTGGGCGCCGAAGCGGAGCCTGCTCCCGCAGCGGGGACCCTGCCTTCGAACGAATGGCAGTTCTCGGTCACGCCCTACTTCTGGGCTGCCGGTCTGTCCGGCAAGACATCCCAATCACGGTCGCCCGTCATCGATATCCACGCGGGCTTCGACAAATTGTTCGACAACCTCGACTTCGGCGCCATGCTCATCGGCGATGCGCGCAAAGGACGCTACAGCGTGTTCGGCGACCTGATCTACACCAAGATCGGCACGCAGGGGGATACGCCGCGCGGCATCCTGGCCTCCAGCGCGGACGTGAAAGCCTCCACGTTCGCGGGACTGCTCGGGGTCGGTTATTCCTTGCTGGAAAACTCACCGCATCAACTCGACGTTGTCGCAGGCCTGCGCGTCTGGTCGGTCGACACCGACATCACGCTCAAGGGCGCGCACCTGGACGGCAGAACGCGCAGCGACGGCGCCACGTGGGTCGACGGCCTGGTGGGCGTGCGCGGAAACTACATGCTGAGTTCGAAGTACTACATCACCGGCTGGGGCCTGATCGGCGCGGGCGGCGCCGAAGCGGATTGGGATGTGGGCCTGGGCCTCGGCTACAACTTCAGCAAGAATGTCTCGGCGGCGATAGGCTATCGCGCACTGGGCGTGGACTACAGCAGCGGCGGCTTCAAGTTCGACGCCGTGCTGCAAGGCCCCATGGCGGGCCTGACGATCCGCTTCTAGATGGCGGCGCAAAACAAAAAGGCCTTCGATCGAAGATCAAAGGCCTTTCCATTTTCTTTGCTGTATTGGCCAAGTGAACTTGGCGCGCCCGGCAGGATTCGAACCTACGACCCCCTGGTTCGTAGCCAGGTACTCTATCCAGCTGAGCTACGGGCGCTCCGGCAAAGAGGCAAAATTATATCAGAAAAATCTTGCCGTTTTTACTGCTCTTGCTATTCAAACGAGACGTTCAATCACATCGTTTCACCCGACACCGGCTGATTAAAACCAATGCGGAATCAAACTTGGCGCGCCCGGCAGGATTCGAACCTACGACCCCCTGGTTCGTAGCCAGGTACTCTATCCAGCTGAGCTACGGGCGCATTCGCGTTTGAAAGCAAGCCTTGAATAATAGCGTTATTTCGCGAAGCGTGCAAGTGAAGCACTGATTCATGCGATCACAGCATTCACGATGAAGAATGCTCAGGCCGCGCCATCGCTCGCACCCAGCCTCGCCAGCAACGCCCTCGCCTGCTCCACCACGTCGCCGTCATTGGGCCTGAATTCCAAGTGCAGCGCCTGCGGCAGTTGCGTGAAGTGCGCATGGCAGCTGCGCGCGTAGGCAGGATCGTAGTGCCGGTCTATGAGCTCCTGCGCCAGCTCGGCGCGCGCGCCGCTGTCGACCAAGGCCAGCCAGCCGTTCACGCGCTCGCGGCTGTGCAGGCCTATCATGCGCTGCAGCTGCGCCTTGAGCGATTCGGGATCGTCGAACAGATGCGCGTAATCCTGCTGCAGAAAGGCAGCGCGATCCTCGCGACTGGAGCGGACCTCGACACACGGACTGGCGTGCACAGCAGCCAATAACGCGGCGGGCAAGGCGACCGCGCCGATCTTGCGGCTCTCCGCTTCAACAAACACAGGCCGCGACGCGTCGAACGCGCGCAGGCGCTGCGCCAGCCGCGTGTCGAAGCCCTTTTGCGAGGGCTGCGCGACACCGGCCCAGGCGCCCAGCAATGACCCGCGATGCGCGGCCAGTCGCTCCAGGTCCAGCGTCTGCGCGCCGGCCTGGTCCAACGCGCTCAACAAGCGCGTCTTGCCGCTGCCGGTGGGCCCGGCCAGCACGATGTAGCGCAAGCCCGCCGGCAGGCTATCCAGCGCGTCCAGCGTGGCCTGGCGATAGGTCTTGTAGCCGCCGTCCAGTTGCCGCGCGCGCCACCCTATCATGTTGAACATCGTCGTCATGGAGCCGGAGCGCGTGCCGCCGCGCCAGCAATAGATCAACGGCCGCCAACCCTGGCGCCGGTCGGCGAAGGTCGTGTCCAGATGCGCTGCGATGTTGCGCGCCACCAGCGCCGCGCCGACGCGCGAAGCCTCGAAGGGCGAGACCTGCTTGTACAGCATACCTACCACCACGCGCTCTTCATTGCTCAGCACAGGCGCGTTGATCGCGCCGGGAATGTGGTCATCGGCGAATTCGAGCGGCGTGCGCACGTCGATGACTTCATCGAAGTCGTGCAGCCGGTCAAGGGGAGCAAGCAGGTGCTTCAAGGGATCTGCGCCACAAAGGGAATCGGGAATTTTCTCATGCGACGCAGGCTCGCTCACGAGCGCGCTTGGCGCCCATGAAAAAACCCGCAATCACTTGCGTGATTGCGGGTTTTTTATCTCCGGTGCTGACCGAAGCCAGATCGGAGAGAATCTGGCGGAGATGGTGGGATTCGAACCCACGATGCAGTTTTTAGCCACATACTCCCTTAGCAGGGGAGCCCCTTCAGCCTCTCGGGCACATCTCCGAAGAGAACGAGATTCTAGCACGACTTTTTTCACTCTTGCCCGTTATCGGGCACTTATTGAAAAAAAATCGTGCCGGAGTCTTGAATCAGGCCTTTTCGGCAGGCGCCTGGTCCAGGCCGAAGGCCTTGTGCAGCGCGCGCACGCCCAGTTCCATGTACTTGTCGTCGATGATCACCGAGGTCTTGATCTCGCTGGTGCTGATCATCTGGATGTTGATGCCTTCTTGCGAAAGCGTCTGGAACATCAGGCTGGCCACGCCCACGTGCGAGCGCATGCCGATGCCGACGATGGAGACCTTGGCGACCTTCTCGTCGGTGGACAGTTCACGCGCGCCCACGGCGGGGATGACTTCCCGCTTGAGCAGATCGACGGCGCGGGCGAACTCGTTGCGGTTGACCGTGAACGAGAAGTCGGTCGAGCCAGCCACGGACTGGTTCTGCACGATCATGTCGACGTCGATGTTGGCGGCGGCGACCGGACCCAGGATGGAGAAGGCGATGCCGGGCTTGTCCGGAACGGCCAGCAAGGTGATTTTGGCTTCGTCGCGGCTGAAGGCGATGCCGGAGACAACGGCGGCTTCCATTTTTTCGTCTTCCTCAAAAGTAATCAGCGTGCCCGAGACCATTTCTTCTGCGAGCGGGATAAGCGGGTCGGTCAGCGAGGACAGGACCCGGACCGGCACACGGTATTTGCCGGCGAATTCAACCGAACGGATCTGCAGGACCTTGGAGCCCAGCGATGCCATTTCCAGCATTTCCTCGAAGGAAACGACGGCCATGCGGCGCGCTTCGGGCACCACGCGCGGATCGGTCGTATAGACGCCGTCCACGTCGGTGTAGATCAGGCACTCGTCGGCCTTGATGGCGGCCGCCACGGCCACGGCCGAGGTATCGGAACCGCCGCGGCCCAGCGTGGTGATGTGGCCTTCCGGGTCGACGCCCTGGAAGCCCGTAACGATGACCACGCGGCCGGCGTCCAGATCGCCGCGGATGCGCTCGTCGTCGATCGACGTGATGCGCGCCTTGGTGAACGACGAATCGGTGCGCACGGGCACTTGCCAACCGGCATAGCTGCGCGCCGGCACGCCTTCGGCCTGCAGCGCGATGGCCAGCAGGCCGCTGCTGGCCTGTTCGCCGGTGGCGGCGATCATGTCGAGCTCGCGGCTGTCGGGCTGCGGCGTAATCTCGCGCGCCAAGCCGAGCAGGCGATTGGTCTCGCCCGCCATCGCCGACGGAACAACGACAACCTGGTGGCCGGCAGCGTGCCACTTCGCGACGCGACGCGCCACGTTCTTGATGCGCTCGACCGAGCCCATCGAAGTACCGCCATATTTGTGAACGATCAGGGACATCTCGTACTCTGGCTGGGAACCCGCCGCAAAAGGTTGACGGGCAAAGCCGTATATTCTAGCGCGGCGGTAAAAATTTGCGCAGCTTGTGCAAAATTCTGTCCACGCCGCGATTTTTTGGGGACATCGGCGGCGCTGATCCGCCTATTCCCGGGGTTCGACCCAGACCCTGCCCCGGTGGCAGCGGATGACGTGGCCGGCCTGCTCCACCCGCAACTGGCGGTCATGGCCCAGGCTATGCAGCCCGCGCAGCTGCCGCAGCAGATCGCGCATCCTGGCATCCGTCGGCATGCGGGCGCCATTGCGTTCCAGCCAATGGCGCAGCACGTGCGCCTGGCGCGCCTCGGACAGCCCGCGCCACGCCTGCAGCGAAAAGCTGGCGCCGTCCGCGGAAGGATCGAGCATGGCGAAGTCGTCGCGCGCCACCTCGTCCAGGATCTCGGCCGCCTCGCCCATGTGCCGCGCATGGCGCGCGACGATGGCGCGCCACCCGGGCCAGCGGGCATCGAGTGCCGGCGCCAGCAATTCGCGCAGGGCGGCGCGGGTGTAGTGGGGATCGGTGTTGGTGGGGTCCTGCACCGGACGCCAGCCGCTGGCTGCCGCCACCGCGTCCGCCGCATGCAGGATCGCCTCGCGGCCGATTTCCAGCCAGGGTCGCAGGTAGACCAGTCCATCGCGCCGGGACAGCGGCGCCATGGCAGCCATGCCAACCAGCCCGGTGCCGCGCAGCAGACGCAGCAGGACCGTTTCCGCCTGGTCGTTGCGATGATGGGCCAACAGGATATGCGTCACTCCCTGCTCTTGCGCCAATTGCGCCAGCGCCGCGTAGCGGGCGTCGCGCGCGGCCGCCTCGATGCCCTTGCCCGCCGCCTGCGCCACCTGCACGCGCGCGACCGACAGCGGCAGCGCGAGCATGTCCGCCAGCGCACGCGCATGCTGCGTCCATGCGTCGGCCGCGTCCTGCAAGCCGTGGTGCACATGGAACAGCGCCAGATCCATGCCCAGGTCGCGCGCCACGGCGGCCGCGTGCACGGCCAGCATGGCCGAATCGGCGCCGCCGCTCAACGCCACGGCGATGCGCCCCGGACGTTCGGGCAAGGCCTGCAAGGCGCGGCGCAAGGCCGCGGCCAGCTCGGCCGACACGGGAAGGGAATGAACTACGCCCGCCACGGCCCGATGCGGAGTATCGGACGCTGGGCGGGCGTTCATGGCGGGATGGCGCGTGGCGCTAGGCCGCGGCGCCGGCAGGCACGCCGGCGCCCTGCCTGCTTCAGGCGCGCACTTCCTGGTAGGCGCCGTAGGACAGCAGGCGCTGGACGCGCTGTTCCACGAGCTGCTCGGGCGTCATGCCCTGGAGCTGGCGCAGGGCGTCGCCCAGCGCGCGGCGCAGCAGGCGGGCCATGACGCGCGGATCGCGATGGGCGCCGCCCACGGGTTCGTTGACCACGCGGTCCACCAGGCCCAGGTCCTTCAGGCGCGGCGCGATGATGGCCAGGGCCTCGGCGGCTTCAGGCGCCTTGTCGGCGCTGCGCCACAGGATCGAGGCGCAGCCTTCCGGGGAAATCACGGCGTAGGTCGCGTATTGCAGCATCAGCACGGCATTGCCCACGGCGATGGCCAGGGCGCCGCCCGAGCCGCCTTCGCCGATGATGGTGCAGATCACGGGGACCTTGAGCTCGGCCATGGCATAGAGGTTGTGGCCGATGGCTTCGGACTGGCCGCGCTCTTCGGCGCCGATGCCGGGATAGGCGCCCGGAGTGTCCACGAACGTGAACACGGGAATGCCGAACTTCTCGGCCAGGCGCATCAGGCGCAGGGCCTTGCGATAGCCTTCCGGACGCGGCATGCCGAAATTGCGGGCGGCGCGTTCCTTGGTGTCGCGTCCCTTCTGGTGGCCGATGACCATGCAGGGCGTGCCGTTGAAGCGCGCCAGGCCACCGATGATGGACTGGTCGTCGGCGTACATGCGGTCGCCGTGCAGTTCATGGAAGTCAGTGAACATTTCGCGCACGTAGTCCAGCGTGTAGGGACGCTGGGGATGGCGGGCGACCAGGGCCGTCTGCCAGGGCGTGAGCTTGGCGTAGATTTCCTTGGCCAAGGTCTGGCTCTTCTGCTGCAGACGTCCGATCTCGTCGGAGATGTCTACGGCCGAATCGGCCTGCACGTAGCGCAGCTGCTCGATCTTGTTCTCAAGCTCGGCGAGCGGTTGTTCGAATTCCAGAAATGTATTGCGCATGTAGTGTGGTTCCGTAGATGGGCTGCCTGGCTTGCGTCAGTATTGGACCGGAGTCGGATCCAGACTGCGCCACAGATACCAGGTGGCCACGGTACGCCAGGGTTGCCACGCCAACGAGACTTCGCGAGCCTCGAAGCGAGAGACAGGCTCGCCGCTGAAATAGTGTAGCGAGATTGCCTTGAGCAACCCAGGATCATCCAGCGGCAGAACATCAGGCCGCTGCAGATTGAAAATCAAAAACATCTCCGCCGTCCAGCGGCCTATGCCCCGGATGGCGGTCAATTCGGAAATGACGGCTTCGTCGTCCATTGCCGCCCATTTCTCGGGATGGACCCGGCGCTCGCCGAAATGCACGGCCAGGTCCAGCACGTACTCGGCCTTGCGCTGCGACAGCCCGGCCGCGCGCAAGCCTTCCAGGCCGACGCGCAGCACGGCGACGGGCGTGGGGCGCTTGCCCACGGCCTCGATGAACTGGGTCCAGACGGTGTCGGCCGCCTTGCTGGACACCTGCTGCCCGATGATCGCCCGCGCCAGCGTCACGAATGGCGTGCCGCGCGAAGTCAGCCAGACTTCGGGATGCTGGGGGATGACCTTCTTCAGGATGCGGTCGCGCCGCATCAGATGGGCTACGGCGGCTTCCCAATACTCGGGCTTGGGAATGTCGAGGTCGGCGGTGGACATGGCGGGCGGGTCCTGCGGGTTCAAGCGCGACGCCATTGCGTCACGCCGCCCGGCTTGTCGTCGAGTTCGATGCCGGCTTCGCGCAGCTCCACGCGGATGCGATCGGCTTCGGCGAAGTTGCGGGCCGCCTTGGCGGCCGCACGCGCGTCGATCAGGGACTGGATCGCCTCGGCGTCCAGCGCGCGGCGCTCGCCCTGCTCCATGGCTGCCGCCGAATAACGGGTGGGCGATTGGAAATAGGCTGCGGGATCCTGCTGCAGCAGGCCCAACAGGGACGCCAGCGCCTTCAACTGGCCGGCGCTGCGCGTGCTCTTGTTGCGGTTGGCGTCGGAGGCCAGCTCGAACAAGGCCGCGACCGCGCCCGAGCTGTTGAAGTCGTCATCCATGGCCGCCTTGAAGGCCTGGGCCTGCGGCTCGTTCCAATCGATGCCCTGGGTGTCGGCAGGCACGTTCTGCAGCGCCTGGTACAGGCGGTCGAGCGCGTTCTGCGCGTCGATCAGATTGTCCGGCGTGTAGTTCTGCGGGCTGCGGTAATGGTTGCGCACAATGAAGAAACGCACCATTTCCGCTTCGCGCGGGTTGACGTCATAGACGGCCTGGTCGGCGGTCGGCTCTTGCCGGGCGATGGTCTGGCGGATGGTGCGGAAATTGCCCAGGGACTTGGACATCTTGTCCGAGTCGACCATGAGCGGGCCGCAATGCATCCAGATGTTGGCCAGCACGCCGCCGAAAGCACCCTCGGTCTGGGCGATCTCGTTTTCATGGTGCGGGAACTTCAGGTCCGGACCGCCGCCGTGGATGTCCAGCGGCAGGCCCAGCAGCGACTTGCTCATGGCCGAGCACTCGATGTGCCAGCCCGGACGGCCCAGGCCGTACGGCGATTCCCACTTGGTGTCGGCCGGCTCGTCCGCCTTGGCGGACTTCCACAGCACGAAATCCAGCGGATCGCGCTTGGCCGAACCCACCGCCACGCGCTCGCCGGCGCGCAGGTCGTCCAGCGTCTTGCCGGACAGCTTGCCGTAGCCGGGAAAGCCGCGCACAGCGTAGTTCACATCGCCATCGTCGGCCTGGTAGGCCAGGCCGTTCTGCTCGAGCTTGCCGATGATGTCCAGCATCTCGCCGACGTACTCGGTCGCGCGCGGTTCGCGGTCCGGCGTCTGGACGCCCAGCGCGCGCTCGTCGGCGTGCATGGCGTCGATGTAGAACTCGGTGACTTCGCCGATGCGGCGGCCGGTCTCGACGGCGCGGCGGATGATCTTGTCGTCGATGTCCGTGATATTGCGCACATAATCGACCGCCAGGCCGCTGGCGCGCAGCCAGCGCTGCACGATGTCGAACGACACCAGCATGCGGGCGTGGCCCAGATGGCAAAAGTCATAGACGGTCATGCCACACACGTACATGCGCACCTGACCAGCCTGGGCCGGCTTGAACGGTTCTTTGGTACGCGACAACGTGTTGTAGATTTGCAGCATGGCGCTTATAGGCTTTATCTAAGTTTTCCGTGGCGGTTGCGGAAAGTTGCTGCCGAAGGAAAATACCTTCGGCGCGTGCCGCCGGGTCGGATGTCGATCCCGCCGATTTCGATCCTGCGATTTCGATCCCGCGGTTTCGATCCCGATCTCGGCTTCGGGCCATAATCTCACTGGCGCCGGCCGTTCCGAACCCGCATTTCGAGCCCGCATTCCATCAACGATATCCTGGGGCTTCGTCCCCGATGTCGAGCCAAAACTCAACCGGGGCTAAAATGGCGGTCGTCAAGTATAGCAAGCGGCCCGGTCGCGCGCGTAAGCGTCGGCCTGCCAAGACTTTTAACGGATGCCCAAGTGACTATCAAGCCGCGCTTTCGCGTCGCCCTGCTCGCCCTGGCCCTTGCGGGCGCGCCGGTTGGAGCCTCTCTGGCCCAGTCGATGGCCGGCGGCGGTGGAACCAACCCCAACGCCAACCGCACCACCCTGGATCCCATCCCGCCCGAGGGCGGCTGGGATAGTCTGGCCAAGCTGCTGGAAGCCGCCAAGCCCAGCGTCGACACCCGCCTGACGCCCTCGGCCTCGCAGATCACGACGCACATCGAGCGCCTGCTGAACCACGGCGACAACGCGGAAGCGCTTGCCATGATCGAAAAGCGCCAGGAGCAGATCAAGGACCAGCGCGGCACCGACGTGCAGCTGATGTTCCAGCACGCCCGCGCGCTGGCGGCCCTGAACCGCACCAGCGAAGCCATCGACGTCTACACCGAGATGACCAACCGCTTTCCGGAGCTGCCGGAACCTTGGAACAACCTGGGCGCTCTATATGCAGGGCGCGGCGAACTCGACCGCGCACAGGACGCCCTGTCGATGGCCCTGCGCGCCGACCCCAACTATGCCGCCGCCCGCGCCAATATGGGCGATCTGCAGCTTCTGCAGGCCTTGAACACCTACAAGAAGGCCGCCGCCGACGGCGTGCCCGGCATGCAGGAAAAGGTCCGAGAAGTCGAAACCATGCTGAAGGATAAACACGGCAAATGATGTCCCGCTACTCCCCCCTACACCTGCTGCGCCTGACGGCGTGCTCGTTCGCGCTGGCTGCATTCGCCCCAGCGCTCGTCAGCGCCGCCCCTGCGGCCAATTCCTCCACCTCCACCTCTGAAGGCACAAAAGCCATGAGCACCAACCCCCGCGTCAAGCTTCAAACGAACCAAGGCGACATGGTCATCACCCTGGATGCCGCCAAGGCTCCCAAGACCGTCGAAAACTTCCTGACCTACGTCAAGGAAGGTTTCTACAACGGCACGGTGTTCCATCGCGTGATCGATGGCTTCATGATCCAGGGCGGCGGCTTTGAGCCCGGCATGAAGCAGAAGCAGACCCATGCCCCCATCGAAAACGAGGCCAACAACGGCCTGAAGAACGACAAGTACACCCTGGCCATGGCCCGCACCAGCGATCCGCACTCGGCCACGGCGCAGTTCTTCATCAACGTGTCCAACAACGACTTCCTGAACTTCACCGCGCCCACGCCCAACGGCTGGGGCTATGCCGTGTTCGGCACCGTGACCGAAGGCACGGACGTGGTCGACAAGATCAAGGGCGTGAAGACCGGCAACAAGGGCTTCCACCAGAACGTGCCGAACGACGACGTGATCATCGAGAAGGCCGAAGTTCTTGAATAAGATCACGCTGTCCGGCCCCATCTGGCTGGCGTCCGACCTGCATCTGGGACCGGCCACGCCGGCCACCTCGGAGGCCTTCCTGGCCTTCCTGGAGGCCGCGCGGGAGGAAGCCGGCGCCCTGCTGCTGCCGGGCGACATCTTCGATGCCTGGATCGGCGACGATGTGATCCGCGCCGCGCCGCCGTGGCTGGCCACGGCGCTGACGGCGCTGCGCGACACCGCCAGCCGGATTCCGGTCTGGCTGGGCCGCGGCAACCGCGACTTCCTCATCGGGGAAGAACTGGCCCAGGCCCTGGGCGCCAAGCTGCTGCCCGAACCGGCGCTGCTGGAAACGGACTATGGGCAAATCCTGCTGACCCATGGCGACGAGTTCTGTACGGACGATGCCGCCTACCAGCAGTTCCGCAAGATGGTCCGCGATCCGCGCTGGCAGGCCGAATTCCTGGCCAAGACGATCCCCGAACGCCTGGCGATGGCGCAGCAGGCCCGCGGCGAAAGCCAGGCTGCCAACCAGATGAAGTCCATGGAGATCATGGACGTCAACGCCGCCGCCATTGAATCCGTCTTCCGCGAAACCGGCGTGCGCGTGCTGGTGCATGGCCATACCCATCGCCCCGCCCGCCACGTGCTGGAAGTGGACGGCAAGAAGCGCGAGCGCTGGGTCCTGCCCGACTGGGACTGCGACCATGTCTCGCCCGCCCGCGGCGGCTGGCTGATCATCGACCAGGACGGCCTGCAGTTCTACGACCTGGAAACGGAAGCGTAGCCCTCGGGCGCGCCGCCACGGAAAACAGCAAGGGCCGCGCAAGCGGCCCTTGTCGTTGCTGCAGCCGGCGCCATGCCGGCCGTGCCATCAGCGCGTGAAGATCCAGGCTGCGACGACGCCGCCGAAGATGATCCGGTACCAGGCGAACACGCGATAGGTATGGTTGGCGACGAAGCGCAGCACGGCGCGCACCACCACCATCGCGCTCAGGAACGCGGCCACGAAGCCCACGGCAATGCCCGCCAGATCGTGCTGCGTGAGCAGATCCATGTTCTTGTACATGTCGTAGACCGCCGCGCCCAACATCGTGGGCATCGCCAGGAAGAACGAGAACTCGGTGGCCGTCTTGCGCTGGATCCCGGCGATCATGCCGCCGATGATGGTGGCGCCCGAACGCGAGGTGCCCGGAATCATCGCCAGGCATTGCGCCACGCCCACGCCCAGCGCCTGCTTCCAGGAGATCTGCTCCAGCGTGCGGGCCGTGGCGCGCTCATCCGAGGCGGTATCGTCGGCCGCGCCCGGCATGTCGCCCGGCGTATGGTGCGTCTTGCGCTCCACGTACAGCATGATCAGGCCGCCCAGCACCAGGGTCACGACCACCACGGCCGGGTGGTAGAAGACGCTCTTGATGGCCTTGATGAAGATCGCCCCGATGACGGCGGCCGGCAGGAAGGCGATGATCAGGTTGCGGGTGAAGGCCACCTCGCTGGGCACGCCGGTCAGGGTGCCGCGGATCAGCGTCAGGAGGCGGGCGCGGAACACCCACATCACCGCCAGGATGGAACCCAGCTGGATCACCACCTCGAACACCTTGCCCTGGCTGGATTCGAAATTGATCCAGTCGCCCACCAGGATGAGGTGGCCGGTGCTGGACACGGGAATGAACTCCGTCAGGCCCTCGATGATGCCCAGGACGAAAGCTTTGATCAGGTATAGGGTGTTTTCGGTCACGATGGCAGGTCGGTCCAGTTAGTCGTTGGCTAGGGATTCGTCGTCCGCAAGCATTTCCTGCGGCCGCTTTTCGACGCGCACCAGCGCGATGCGGCGGCCGTCCATTTCCAGGACTTCAAAGCGGAAATGCTCGTGGTGGATTTCGTACTCGCAGACGTCGCCCGGCTTGGGCAGGTGCCCGAAGCGCGACAGCAGGTACCCCGCCAGGGTTGAAAAATCCTGGGCGTCATCGACCAGGCCCTCGGTTTCCAGCACTTGCTCGACATGGTGCAGGTCGGCCGCGCCGTCGATTTTCCAGGTGTTCTCGCCGTCGGCGACGATGTCGGGCAGTTCGTCCTCGTCGGGGAACTCGCCGGCGATCGCCTCGAAGACGTCGATCGGCGTCACCAGGCCCTCGATGGCGCCGAACTCGTCGGCCACCAGCACCAGCTGGCCGCGCGAACGCTTGAGCGTGTCCATCAGGCGCAGGATGCCGATGGACTCGTGCACGATGATGGGGTCGCGCAGACGGTTGCGGCGTACCCTGCCCTCGGTGATCAGGTCGGCCACCAGGTCCTTGGCGCGGCCGATGCCCAGCACCTCGTCCAGGGAACCCCGGCAAACGGGGAAAAAGCTGTGCGGCGCCTCGGTCAGCTGGCGGCGGATGGTTTCCGGGTCGTCGTCGATATTGATCCACGACACATCCGTGCGCGGCGTCATGATCGAACGGATCGACCGCTCGGCCAGCGTCAGCACGCCGCTGACCATATTGCGCTCCTCGACCCCGAAAGCCGGGATGGCCGGACCGTTCGCGCTGGGCAGGTCGGGTTCGTCGGCGGGCGGGCGCTTGCCCAACATGCGCAGCACGGCGGAAGCGGTACGTTCGCGCATCGGCCGGCGCGCATCCAGCTTGAGCAGGTTGCGGCGCGCCACCTGGTTGAGCGCCTCGATGGCGACCGAGAAGCCGATGGCCGCGTACAGGTAGCCCTTGGGCACCTTGAAGCCGAAGGCTTCGGCCAGCAGCGAAAAGCCGATCATGAGCAGGAAGCCCAGGCACAGCACCACCACCGTGGGGTGGGCGTTGACGAAGCGCGTCAGTGGCTTGGACGCCAGCAGCATGATGCCGATGGCGATGACCACGGCGATCATCATGATGGCCAGATGGTCCACCATGCCGACGGCGGTGATGACCGAGTCCAGCGAGAACACCGCGTCCAGCACCACGATCTGCGTGACGATCACCCAGAAGCTGGCGTACACGCGCGGCCCCGATGAGCCGCCGTGCTGGGAGCCCTCCAGGCGCTCGTGCAGTTCCATGGTGCCTTTGAACAGCAGGAACAGGCCGCCGATCATCAGGATCAGGTCGCGGCCCGAGAACGACAGCGGGCCGATGGAAAACAGAGGGGCGGTCAGCGTGACCAGCCATGACATGACCGACAAAAGGCCAAGACGCATGATGAGCGCCAGGCTCAGGCCCATGATGCGCGCGCGGTCGCGTTGCGCAGGGGGCAGCTTGTCCGCCAGGATGGCGATGAAAATCAGGTTATCGATCCCCAGGACGATCTCAAGGATGACCAGGGTAAGCAAGCCGACCCACGCAGTAGGGTCCAGCAGCCACTCCATCAGGAGCTCCAGAAGTTACACGACCGGTAATCGTACATGGAAAATCCGTGACACGCCGGTGACGAACCCCGTCCTTATGCCTGAGACGCAGGCGGTTTAGGCCTGTAGAACCAGGACATCCGAGGTCTGGCGCCGCAGTCGGAACGGACGAAAAAAAACCGGCTCCCAGCCGGTTTTCACATCCGGGACAGCCGATCAGTCGCTGAGCTTGAGCGTGCCCTTCATCATGGCCCAGTGACCCGGGAAAGAGCAGAAGTAGGCATAAGCCTCGCCCGGGGTGAGCTTGGAGACGTCAAACGTAACCGAATCCGACTCGCCGCCGCCGATGACCTTGGTGTGGGCGATGACGCGGGTGTCGCCCGCCTTGACGTAGTCCTGCGGCAGTCCGGCGTTCATGCCGTCGGTGGCCACGGCCGTCTTGTCGGCCTCCTTGGTCAGCACCCAGTTGTGGCCCATGGCGACCTTGGGCATTTTGCCGACGTGCTTGAGGTGAACGGTGAATTGCTTGCAGCTTTTGTCGACGACCATTTCCTTCAGGTTGTACTGCATGGCGTCGTTGCTTTCTATGGTTGCTTCGCACTGAGCGGCCAACGCGGGCAGGCTGGCTGCGGACAGAGCGATGGCGAGGGTGGCTTTTGCCAGCATGGAGATTCTCCGTAAACGTTGGCGGCTCTTCCGACACGCGTGAGGCACATGCCTCGCGTCGCTGCCGCCACGCACAAGTCTATGGCGCAGCGCAAAGCGCGCTATTGACCGGCATCAATAGCGCCTCGTTCAACCCCTCCAAAACGGGGATATCCCCTACGCCGCATGCGGGTATTGCCCGCCAGCGGTCCGCGCGCGAACGCCGATTGACAAACCGCAATACGACCGATGCCGAGCATTCTTAGGATGCCTGCAAACAAACACAATCAGCAGAGTACGAAAATGCGAGGCAGTAAAGCGGCGGGGCGCGGGTTCAGTCGGTACCAGTGGTTCGTGCATGCAGTCTTTCTAGTCTTGCTGCTGTGCGCGCAGGTCTTCAGCGCCGCCCAGGCCCAGCGCCTGCCGGACTTCCTGGGCGGCATCCCCATCGGACAGATCTTCCCCGGCGCCGACCGCGCCGATCCTCCCGCCGGCAAGCCCATGGTTGCCAAGGTCTATGCGGGCACGCGCCAACTGGGCGTGGTCTATCTGACTTCCGACGTCGTCAACACCCGCGGCTACTCCAGCAAGCCCATCGACGTGCTGGTCGGCCTGGCGAACGATGGACGCATCGTCGGCGCCCGGCTGGTGGAACACCACGAGCCCATCGTGCTCATCGGCATTCCGCAATCCAAGGTCGACCATTTCATCAGCGGCTATGTGGGGCTGAACTTCGTCGACTCCCCTCCCCGCCATGGCGCCCCGCCGCCGGTGGACATCATCAGCGGCGCGACCGTCACACTGATGGTGATCGGCGACAGCATCACGCGCTCGGCCATCGCCGTGGCCCGCGCCCACGGCATCGACAAGACCGCCGCAGCGGCGCCGCAGGCCGCGCCCGTTGCCGCCCGCGTCGTGGACGATGCGCGCGATGCCGTCCAGTCCTGGCAGGATCTGCTGGATGCAGGCGCGGTGCGCAACCTGCGGCTGAGCCCGGAGGACGTGAACCAGGCATTCCGCGCATCGGGAAGGAACGACGCCGCGGCCAATACGGAAGGCAGCGCCGACGCAGACGGCTTCATCGACCTGTACGCCGCGCTGGTCAGCGTGCCTGCCATCGGCCGCAGCCTGCTGGGCGACACGGAATGGCAGCGCCTGAAGGAAAGGCTCAAGCCCGGCCAGCAGGCCGTGCTGGTGGCCGGCAACGGCGCCTACTCGTTCAAGGGTTCGGGCTACGTGCGCGGCGGCATCTTCGACCGCATCGAGATCATCCAGGACGAAAGCAGCTTCCGCTTCCGCGACCGCAACCACCAGCGCCTGGCCGACGTGGCCGCGCAGGGCGCGCCCGCGTTCCGCGAGGTAGCCCTGTTCGTCGTGCCCGAGGACGCCACGCTGGATCCGGTCGCGCCCTGGCGCCTGCAGCTGATGGTACAGCGCGTGCTCAGCGTCAGCGACAAGGCCTTCGTGACCTTCGATCTGAGCTATGAACTGCCGGCGGCCTATACCCGGCCGGTGCCAGGCGCGCAGGCATCCGCCGCGCCCTCGCCGGCTGCCGCTCAAGCCGCCCCGGCCCAGGCCGCTCAGGAAGAAGACGCCGCGCCCGCGCTATGGAAACAGATCTGGCGCGGCAAGGCCGGCCAGGTCGCCGTGCTGACGGTGGCGCTGCTGGTGCTGGTCGGCGTCTTCTTCTTCCAGGACCAGCTTGCCAGCCGTCCGCTGCTGCATGACCGCCTGCGGTTGGCGTTCCTGGCGTTCGCGCTGTTCTGGATCGGCTGGTACGGCCAGGCCCAGCTTTCCGTGGTCAACGTGCTGACCTTCTTTTCGGCAATGCGCAGCGACTTCCGCTGGGAGTACTTCCTGATGGACCCGCTGGTGTTCATCCTGTGGTGCGCCACGGCCATCTCCATGGTGTTCTGGAACCGGGGCGCCTTCTGCGGCTGGCTATGCCCCTTCGGCGCGCTGCAGGAACTCAGCAACCGCATCGCCCGCCGCCTGGGTGTGCGCCAGCTCAAGATCAGCCATGGCGTGAACCAGCGCCTGTCGACCCTGAAGTACGTGATCTTCCTGCTGCTATTCGGATTTTCGCTGTACGACCTGGCGCTGGCCGAGCAGCTGTCCGAGGTCGAACCCTTCAAGACCGCGATCATCCTGCGCTTCATGCGCTACTGGCCCTTCGTCGCGTTCGCCGTGGCGCTGCTGGCGGCCGGCCTGTTCGTGGAGCGCTTCTTCTGCCGCTATCTCTGTCCGCTGGGGGCCGCGCTGGCGATCCCTGCGCGGTTGCGCATCTTCAACTGGCTGCGCCGCTACCGCGACTGCGGCAATCCCTGTCAACGCTGCAACCTTGAATGTCCGGTGCAGGCGATCGACCCCACCGGCGAGATCAATCCGAACGAGTGCATCCAGTGCCTGCACTGCCAGATGCTCTACCACCACGAGCAGAAATGTCCGCACCTGATCCAGAAGAAGGCCAAGCGGGAGCGCCGCCGCACGCCCGCGGCCGAACCCGCCGAGCAGGTCATCGTCATGCACCGCGCGCCGAATCCGAATAACGAACCTGGCGCCTGATCCCGCTTTCCGCACCGCGGCGCCCGGGGCGCCGTTCCTACCAAGGAGTTATCCATGTCAGACAAGAATCCCGACAAGGCCGGCCTCACCCGCCGCAGCTTCCTCGGCACCGCAGCCATCACGGGCGCCGCCGGCCTGGTGGCGGGCGCACAGATCACCACCGCCCACGGCAAGGATGCGAAGGGCGGCGCCAATGGCGTGCTGGGCCACGTCGCGCCCGGCGAGCTGGACGAATACTATGCCTTCAACTCCAGCGGCCAGTCGGGCGAGGTGCGCGTGCTGGGGCTGCCCTCCATGCGCGAACTGGTGCGCATCCCCGTCTTCAACCATTGCAGCGCCACCGGCTGGGGCCGCACCAACGAAAGCCGCAAGATCCTGACCGAGGGCCTCACGCCCGAAACCCGCGAGTACCTGAAGGACAAGGGCGGCGTCTTCATCAACGGCGATGCGCATCACCCCCATCTGTCATTCACCGACCGCACCTACGACGGCCGCTACCTGTACATCAACGACAAGGCCAACAACCGCGTCGCCCGCATCCGTCTGGATGTGATGAAGACCGACAAGATCACCGAACTGCCCAACGTCTCCGGCGTGCACGGCCTGCGGCCGCAGCGCTACCCGCGCACGGGCTACGTCTTCGCCAATGGCGAGCACATCATCCCGCTGCCTAACGACGGCAAGGTGACGGACGATCCCAAGAAGAACTTCTTCGCCATCTACACCGCCCTGGACGGCGACACCATGAAGGTCGCCTGGCAGGTGCTGGTCGACGGCAACCTGGACAACGGCGACGCCGACTACCAGGGCAAGTACTCGTTCTCCACCTGCTACAACTCGGAGAAAGGCGTCACCGTGGAGGAAGCCTCGGCCAACGAGCAGGACTGGGTCGTGGTGTTCAACATCAAGCGCATCGAGGAAGCCGTCAAGAATGGCGACTTCAAGATGATGGGCGGCGTGCCTGTGGTCGACGGACGCCATGGTTCCAAGTACACCCGCTACATCCCGGTGCCGAACTCGCCGCACGGCTGCAACGCCGCGCCCGACGGCATCCACCTGGTGCTCAACGGCAAACTGTCGCCCACCGTCACGGTGCTGGACGTGCGCACACTGGACGATCTGTTCGACGACAAGATCAAGCCGCGCGACTGCGTGGTGGCCGAACCCCAGCTGGGCCTGGGACCGCTGCACACGGCGTTCGACGGCCGCGGCAACGCCTACACCACGCTGTTCATCGACAGCCAGATGGTCAAGTGGAACATCGATAAGGCCAAGCGCGCCTACAAGGGCGAAAAGGTCGATCCCATCATCCAGAAGCTGGACGTGCACTACCAGCCCGGCCACAACCACTCGACCATGGGCGAGACCCGCGAAGCCGACGGCAAATGGCTGGTATCGCTGAACAAGTTCTCGAAGGACCGCTTCCTGAACGTCGGCCCGCTCAAGCCCGAGAACGACCAGTTGATCGACATCTCCGGCGACGAGATGAAGCTGGTGCATGACGGCCCCAGCTTCGCCGAACCGCACGACATGTGCCTGGTGCACCGCTCCAAGGTCCATCCCGTGAGCGTCTGGAAGCGCGACGACCCGATGTGGGAAGACGCCCGCCAGATGGCCAAGAAGGACGGCGTTTCGCTGGACGACGCGGCCAAGGTCGTGCGCGACGGCAACAAGGTGCGCGTGTACATGATGGCGGTCGCGCCCATGTTCAGCCTCAAGAAGTTCGAGGTCAACCAGGGCGACGAGGTCACGGTGGTTGTCACGAACATGGAAGTGATCGAAGACCTGACGCACGGCTTCACGCTCGAAGGCCACGGCATCGCCATGGAGATCGGGCCGCAGGCCACCTCCTCGGTCACCTTCACGGCGGACCGGCCGGGCGTGTACTGGTACTACTGCCAGTGGTTCTGCCACGCGCTGCACATGGAGATGTCCGGCCAGATGGTCGTCCATCCCAAGAAGACCGCGTAGCGCTTATGAAGCTCGCCGCAATCCTTGGGATGAGCGCAAGCAGGGCCGTCGGCGCCGCGCTGCTGGCGGCCGCCGGGCTGGCGCTGCCGGGCGCGGCGCCCGCGGCGACCCTGGAGATCGCCGCGGGCGCCGACCTGGCGGCGGCGATCGCTTCCGCCGCGGCCGGCGACCTGCTGCGGCTGGCGCCCGGCTCCTACGCCGGCGGCATCGTCATCGACAAGCCGCTGACGCTGGAGGGTCCGCCCGACCGCTCTGCCATCATCGCCGGCACGCGCCAGGGGCGCACCGTCTGGGTCACGGCCGCGGACGTGTCGCTGCGCAACCTGACAGTCACGCGTTCCGGCCTCAGCCTGTCCGACATGGACGCCGGCATCTTCCTGGACCGCGAGGCGCACCGCGCACTGGTGGAGCGCAACGACGTCCTGGACAACCTCGTGGGCGTGCACGTCTGGGGGCCGGCCGACGCCACCGTCCGCGGCAACCGCATCGTGGGCAACAAGGAGCTGCGCGTGGCCGAGAGAGGCAACGGCGTGACGCTTTGGAACACCCCCGGCACACGCGTGCTGGACAACGACATATCCGCCGGCCGCGACGGCATCTTCGTCAACACCAGCAAGCTCAACACGTTCAGCGGCAACCGCTTCCACGACCTGCGCTATGCGGTGCACTACATGTACACCAACGACAGCGAGATCAGCGGCAACGTTTCGACCGGCACCGACATCGCCTACGCCATCATGTATTCGCACCGGCTGGTGGTGCGCGACAACGTCGCGCTGGACAGCCAAGAACAGGGCCTGATGCTGAACTACGCCAACCATTCCACCATCGCCAACAACACGGTGGACCGCGCCGGGAAATGCGTGTTCATCTACAACGCCAACCGCAATACCTTCCTGGACAACCGTTTCTCCAACTGCGACATCGGCGTGCATTTCACCGCCGGGTCCGAAGGCAACCGGATCTCGGGCAACGCCTTCATCAACAACCGCAATCAGGTGAAGTACGTGGGCACCCGGACGCTGGACTGGTCGGTGGACGGACGCGGCAATTACTGGAGCGACAACACCGCCTTCGACCTGGACGGCGACGGCATCGCCGACACCGCCTACCGGCCCAACGACGTGGTCGACCAGCTGCTGTGGCGCGCGCCGGCGGCCCGCATCCTGCTCAACAGCCCGTCGATTTCCATCGTGCGCTGGGCGCAATCGCAGTTTCCCGCCATCCTGCCCGGCGGCGTGATCGACAGCGCCCCGTTGATGCAGCCCCCGGCCACCGCAAGCACCAAGGAATCCCCATGAGCACCGACCTGGTGGCGCTTACCGGCGTCAGCAAGCACTATGGCTCGCAGCGGGCCATCGACGGCCTGGACCTGCAGCTGCGCGAAGGCGAATGCGTCGCGCTTGCCGGACACAATGGCGCCGGCAAGAGCACGATGATCAAGCTCATCCTGGGCCTGATACGTCCCACCCGCGGCCGCGTCGCGATCTTCGGCCAGGACGCCCACAGCCCCGCCGCGGCGCGCCTGCGCGGCCGGATCGGCTACCTGCCCGAGACCGTGGCGCTGCATCCGTCGATGACCGGCGAGGAAACCCTGGCGTTCTACGCCAGGCTCAAGCGCCAGCCGCTGTCGGGCAACGCCGCGCTGCTGGAGAAGGTCGGCATCGCCGGGGCCGCGCGCCGCCGCGTGGGCGGCTATTCCAAGGGCATGCGGCAGCGCCTGGCGCTGGCCCAGGCGCTGCTGGGCCAACCCCGCGTGCTGCTGTTCGACGAGCCCACCACGGGCCTGGACCCCGCCTCGCGCCTGATGTTCTACGACATCGTCCACGAACTGCGCGCGGCCGGCGCCACGATACTGCTAAGCACGCACGCCCTGTCTGAGCTGGCCGGACATGCCGACCGCATCGTCGTGATGAAGGCCGGAAAAAAGATCGCCGACGGCGCCATGTCGGCGCTGCGGCGCTCCACCGGGCTGCCCATCCGCATCCGCCTGACCTTTGCCGATGCCAGCGCGCCGCCTCCCGGCGGCGATTGGCGCCGCATTGATGCCGGACGCTTTGAACTCGCCTGCCCCGAGAGCGGCAAGGTCGAAGCGATCCGCGGCATCGGCGCGCTGTCGCCGGCCATCGCCGACCTCGACATCCAGGTCCCGGGCCTGGACGACATCTATGCACATCTGCTTGAACGGGAAGACGTATGAACGCGGTATGCACCATCATCGGCAAGGAAATCCGCGACGGCCTGCGCAATCGCTGGGTGCTGGCGACCGCCCTGCTGCTGGCCGCGCTGGCGCTGGCGCTGGGTCTTTTGGGCAGCTCGCCCACGGGCACGGTCAAGGCCGAACCGCTGACCGTCACGGTAGTCAGCCTGTCCAGCCTGTCCATCTTCCTGGTGCCGCTCATCGCCATGCTGCTGGCCTATGACGCCGTGGTCGGCGAAGTCGACCGTGGCACGATGGCGCTGCTGCTGAGCTATCCGGTGTCGCGCGGGCAGGTGCTGATCGGCAAATTCATCGGCCACCTGGCCATCCTGGCGCTGGCCACGGGCGCGGGCTACGGTTCGGCAGGCCTGGCACTGCAATGGGCCTACGGCGGCCTGGACGCCAGCGCATGGCAGCCGTTCGCCCTATTGATTGGCGCCAGCGTGCTGCTGGGCGCGAGCTTTCTCGCCATGGGCTATCTGATCAGCTCCCTGGTGCGCGAACGCGCCACCGCGGCCGGCATCGCCGTCGGCGTCTGGCTGTTCTTCGTGGTGATCTACGACATGGCGCTGCTGGGCGTGCTGGCGGCCGACCAGGGCCGCCACGTCAGCCCCGGCCTGCTCAACGCGCTGCTGCTGCTCAACCCGTCCGACGTATACCGCCTGCTCAACCTGACGGGCTTCGAGAATATTTCGCTATATGCCGGCATGGCGGGCGTGAGCGACCAGGCCAGCCTGCCGCTCGCCGCGCTGGTCGCCGCGCTGCTGCTGTGGATCGCCGTGCCGTTCCTGCTGGCGACCGCGGCCTTCAGGAACAAACCGCTATGAAACGCCTGCGACTCCTCCTGGCTGTCTCCACCTTGCTGCTGACCGCGGCCTGCGGCAGCGGCGCCGCGCCAGAAACCGCGCCCCCGCCGCAGGCCGTGACGACGGAGTCCGTCGGCCATTACTGCGGCATGGCGCTCAACGAGCACAACGGCCCCAAGGGACAGATATTCATCAAGGGACAGGCCGCGCCGGTCTGGTTCTCTTCGATCAAGCAGGTCTTCGCCTACACCCTGCTGCCCGAAGAACCCAAGGGCATCAGCGCCATCTACGTCAACGACATGTCCACCGCGGGCGCGGGCGGCGCGCCGGACCCGTCCGCCTGGATCGACGCGCGGCAGGCTTACTACGTCATCGAAGGGCGCTATATCGGCGGCATGGGCGCCGAAGACGCCATCCCCTTCTCCCGGCGCGATCATGCCCAGGCTTTCGCCGATACCCATGGCGGCCGCGTCGTCACCTTTGCCGACGTGCCGGAAAGCTATGTCTTCGCCCAATAGTCCGCGCCTCTACAGGCCTATCGCCATGAACCCTACCCGCCGCCGTTTCATCGGCATCGCCGCCGCAGCCAGCGCGCTGGCGCTGACGCCCGTCGCCGCGCGCCGCGCCGCCGCCTCGATCGCACCCGCCACCTGGCAAGGCACGGCGCTGGGGGCCGACGCCGAGCTGCGCCTCTACCATCCCGACACCGGCACGGCCCAGCGCCTGATCGCCCAGTCCTTGCAGGAACTGCGGCGGCTGGAAGCCATCTTCAGTCTGTATCGCGACGACAGCGCCCTCTCTGTCTTGAACCGCCAGGGCTTCCTGGACAGTCCGCCGGCCGACCTGCTGCGGCTCCTGAGCGAAAGCCGGCGCTACAGCGAACTGACCTCAGGCATGTTCGATCCCACCGTGCAGCCCTTGTGGCAGCTATATGCCGAACACTTCTCGCAGCCGGACGCTGCTGCTGACGGTCCCCCGCCCCAGGCCATCGCGCAGGCGCTGTCGCGCGTGTCCCATGCCGACGTGATGCTGGATGGCAACCGCATCGAACTGCTGCGGCCCGGCATGGGCATCACGCTCAACGGCATTGCCCAGGGCTACATCACCGACCGCGTCACCGACCTGCTCAGGCGCGGCGGGCTGGAGCGCGCACTGGTGGACATGGGCGAAATACAGGGGCTGGACAGCCGCGCTATCCCGCAAGCGTGGAAGGTCGGCATCGCCGATCCGCGCGACCCGGCGCGCCTGCTGGCAAGCGCAAGCATGACGAACCAGGCCCTGGCGACTTCCGGCGGCTATGGCACCGCCATCGACCCGGCGGGCCGGTACACGCATCTGTTCGATCCCCGCACCGGCCGCGCGCGCCCGCGATACCAGAGCGTGTCCGTCATGGCGCCTTCCGCCACCATGGCCGATGCCCTGTCGACGGCTTTCTCGCACATGCCGCTGGAAACGACGCAGGCGGTGGTGCGGGAGCTGGGGCTGCGTGCGTGGTTTGTGATGGAGGATGGGCAGTTGGTATTGCAGGGGCAGGCTGGCTGAGCCTACGCCCGCACATGAAAAAACCGGCCAATGGCCGGTTTTTTCATTCTGGCGGCAGCGTTCCGCTTCAAGCCGCCGAAGGCGGATTCAGCGAAGACAGCATCTGCGTGAAGATCTTGGGGCTGGCGGCCAGCACGTTGCCGCTGTCCATCCAGCCTTGTTCGCCGTCGAAGTCGGCGACCAGGCCGCCGGCTTCCAGCACCATCAGGCTGCCCGCGGCCAGGTCCCAGGCCTTCAGGCCCACGCCGCAGAAGCCGTCCAGGCGGCCGCAGGCCACGTAGGCCAGGTCCAGCACGGTGGAGCCCAGGCGGCGCACGCCGGTGCTGCCTTCGGCCATCTGGCGGAAACGCGCGGAGCCTTGTTCCGGATCGCCGGAGTTGGGCCAGTGCGCGCCCAGCAGCGCTTCGTGGTAGCGGGTACGGCCCGAGACGCGCACGCGGCGGTCGTTCAGGAAGGTACCGCTGCCACGGCTGGCCGTGAACAGTTCGTTGCGGCTCGGGTCATAGATGACCGCCTGCGTAACCTGGCCGCGCTGCGTCAGGGCGATGGACACGGCGTAGTTGGGCAGGCCGTGGATGAAGTTCGTGGTGCCGTCCAGGGGATCGATGATCCACTGGAATTCGGCCTGGTCGGGGCCTTGCAGGCCGAATTCCTCGCCCAGCACGGCGTGGTCTGGGTAAGCCGCGCGCAGCGTCTCGACGATGGACTCCTCGGCGGCGCGATCGACTTCCGTGACATAATCCCGCGGCCCCTTGCGAGCCACGCTGAGTCGTTCCAAATCCATGCTGGCACGGTTGATAATGGTGCCGGCACGCCGGGCCGCCTTGATGGCGATGTTGAGCATCGGGTGCATAAAATTCCGTACGAATGCGATGAGTTGGCTTGATGATAGGCCGCTTGCCGCCCCCCGGTCCGCCGTTCCCCGACAGGGGGAAATCGACCCAAAAAACCAGGAAGGCACTAAGCCAAACGTGCCATTTTAAATGACTCAAGCATTTTCACGTGTTCGCTTCGTTATGGTGAACCCCAGCCACCCCGGAAACGTGGGTTCGGCGGCCCGCGCCATCAAGACCATGGGCTTCTCCGAACTGGTCCTGGTCGAGCCTAAATTTCCAGATGTAACAAGCCAGCCGGAGGCCGTGGCGCTTGCCAGCGGCGCGCTGGACGTGCTGGAAAATGCCCGCATTTACGCATCCCTGGAAGAAGCGCTGGCGCCGGTCACCATGGCTTTCGCGCTGACCGCCAGGGTGCGCGACCTGGGTCCCCCGCCCTGCGACATCCGCCAGGCGGCCGAACTGGCCCGCGCCCACCTGGGCGAGACGGCCGAGGGCGTCGCGGCCGTGGTGCTGGGCACCGAACGCGCGGGGCTCACCAACGCCCAGATCGCGCTGTGCCAGCGCATCTGCCATATCCCCGCCAACCCCGAGTACAGCTCGCTGAACGTGGCCCAGGCCCTGCAGTTGGCCGCCTGGGAGCTGCGCTACGCGCTGCTGGTGGACCAGGGCGCGGCGCTGCTGCCGGCCTCCACCGCGCAAGAGGCGCCCCGCGGCGCGGCGCCGGCTTCCAGCGAGGCGGTGCAGGCCTTCCTGGCGCACTGGGAAGAAGCGCTGGTCGGCGTGCAGTTCCTGGACCCGGCCCACCCCAAGAAGCTGATGCCGCGCATGCGGCACCTGTACTCCCGCCTTGCGCTGAGCCGCGACGAGGTGGACATGATGCGCGGCGTATGCACCGCCATGCTGGCCACGGCGCGCCGCAACGGCGGGGCAAAAAAATAGGGGCGCAGGCTTACGCCTGTCCCCCAGCAAGGTTTGCCGGGCGGCTTGCCGCCCGGAAATCGAAAATCAGTCCACCTTGGCGCCCGAGGCCTTGACCACCGGGGCCCAGCCTTCCACTTCCGACTTGATGAACTGGCCGAATTCGGCCGGCGTCGTCTTCACGCCCACGGCGCCCAGCTTCTCGAAGCTGAGCTGCACTTCGGGCTTGTCCAGCGCCTTGACCATGGCCGCGTTGAGCTTGTTCACGACTTCCGGCGGCGTGCCGGCGGGCGCGATCAGGCCGAACCACGACGACACGTCGAAGTTGGCGAAACCGGATTCCTTCATGGTCGGCACGTCAGGCGCGCTCTTGGAGCGTTCCGTGGTGGTCACGGCCAGGGCGCGCAGCTTGCCCGATTGCACGTGGGGCCAGGCCGACGGCATGTTGTCGAACATGAACTGCACCTGGCCGCCGATGAGGTCGGTCACGGCAGGCGCGCTGCCCTTGTACGGCACGTGCAGCACGTCGATGCCGGTCTGCATCTTGAAAAGCTCGCCCGCCATGTGGATGGACGTGCCGCTACCGGACGAAGCGAACGCCAGCTTGCCGGGATTCTTCTTGGCGTAGTCCACCAGCTCCTGCACCGACTTCACGGGCACTTGCGGGTTCACCACCAGGATGTTCGGCACCTTGGCGCCCAGCGCCACCGGCGTGAAATCCTTGGTCAGGTCGAAATTGACGTTCTTGTACAGGGTCTGGTTGATGGCGCTGGTCACGGCCACGAACAGCAGCGTGTAGCCGTCGGGGTCTGCGCGCTTTACCTGGTCGGTAGCGATGTTGCTGCCGGCGCCGGGCTTGTTCTCGACCACGAAGGACTGGCCGAGGCTTTCAGTCAGTTCCTTGGCCATGATGCGGGCGATCACGTCAGTAGTGCCGCCGGCGGAAAAACCGACCACGATGCGGACGGGCTTGTCAGGGTAGGCGGCATGGGCCGAGCCCATTGCGAATGCGCTTGCGGCGGTAGCCAGAAGGGTGGCGGCGATACGCCGCAGTCCAGGCTTTTGACCTGTAGTCATAGAGTCTCCGTGCAGGTACTGTCCATCAAGTGGACGATTTGAATTGTTCGATGCAGCATTCTGAGCTATACACATGCACTGCATCAAGGTAGAGTCCACAGCACGGACAGTGGTTTTCCCTTGAATATTCCGTAATAACCCGAGTTTTCAGAGATTTTCATGCAAGATAGCGACGCCGCGGCCGCGGGTCCACGCACATTGCGGCGCGGGCTGGCCGTCCTGGCCGCCCTGCGCGACCAGGGTCCCGATGGCCTGAGCGTGACCGATATCGCCCGCCTCACGGGCATACAGCGCCCCACCATCTACCGTCTGCTGGCCGCCTTGCTGGACGCCGGACTGGTGCTGGCCGTGACCGGCACCAAGAAATACCGCGCCCAGCTGGCGGTGGACCCGGACACGCGCTCGCGCGATCCGCGCGTGCGCCAGTTGCTGCCCGTGCTGCGGCGCCTGGCCGACCGCACCGGCGACGCGGTCTTCCTGGTCGTGCGCGAAGATGACGATTCCATCAGCCTGCATCGCGAGATCGGCAGCTATCCGGTGCAGATCCTGGCCACCTACGCCGGCAAGCGCCAGCCGCTGGGCGTGGGGTCGGGCGGCATGGCCCTGCTGGCCGCCCTGCCCGACGACGTTGCGCGCGGCATCGTCGAGCGCAACTCGGGCCGGCTGGACGAATATGGCGGCATGACACCGCAAGAGATGTACCGCCTGATCGAAAACACCCGCGCCCGCGGCTATTCCGTGGTGGGCAACCACGCGGTGCGCGGCGCGCTGGGCGTGGGCTGCGCGCTGCTGGATGCCCAGGGCGCGCCGATCCTGGCGGTCAGCGTCACGGCCATCATCGACCGCATGCCTGCGCAACGCCAGCGCGAAATCGCCGGCTGGATCAAGAACGAACTCGCGCGCCTGTCGATGCAGGCCTGAGGTCTGCTGCCGCCAGCAAAAAAATGGGCGCCCATCGGGCGCCCATTGGCATTCCAGAGCAGACCGGCCTGCTTCAGGCCGCGGCGCCCGGCTTGGCGTTCTGGATCTCGCGCATGGGGATCGGCGGCTGGAAGCCCGCATCTTCCAGCGACTTGCGGATGTCCTGGTACAGGCCCCAGCGCAGGTCCCAGTACTTGGCAGACTCGGTCCATACCCGCACGTTCACGACGACGCCGTTTTCCTTGTAGTCGACCACCTTCACCAGCGGTTCAGGATCCTTCAGCGTTTCCGGACGCGCATCGACGATCGCGCGCAGCTTGGCCACCACGACTTCCAGGTTGTCGCCATAGCGCACCGGCACCGGGATATCCAGGCGACGCGTCTTGTTGCGGCTGTAGTTGGTGATGGTGGCGTTCCACACCGTGCTGTTGGGCAGGGTCAGATGAATGCCGTCGACCTGGATCAGGCGCGTCAGGAAGAGACCGACCTCTTCCACCGTGCCGTCCACGCCGGTGCTCAGCGCCACGTATTCGCCCGCGCGTATCGGGCGCAGAATCAGCAGCATGATGCCGGCGGCGATATTCTGCAGCGTGCCTTGCAAGGCCAGACCCACGGCCAGGCCGGCGGCGCCCAGCACCGCGATCAGGCTGGCCGTCTGGACCCCGAAGCGCGCCAGTACCGCAATCACGGTGAAGATGCGCACCGTCCAGACCACCGTGCTGTAGAACATGGGCACGATGGTGGGGTCGATCTTCTTGGAGCGCGTGGCGGCGCGGCGCACCCAGCTGCCCAGCAGCGATGACACCCACCAGCCGATGACGAGGATCAGCAGCGCAACCGCCAGATTGAGGCCCAGGTCGACCAGCTTGGGAGCCCAGGCGTTAAATTCTTTCAAGGCTTCTTCCATGGATACTCCTGCGGAAAAGTTGAGGCCGCGCAGCGTCCCGGCAACGGGCGCCTGGCGGCCTGAAAAAAGCAGCCGAAAACTTTATCAGATGGCGCTTGCGATAAGGGCCGCATCGCGGCCCCGTTGTGTCAAGCTTTGTAAGCAAACGGGATCAGACCCGCGCCGGGATCTTGCGGAAATGATTGTCCCAGGACACCTCGCGCGACGGCGCCAGCACGGGCTGCTCCTTGCCGGACGCGTCAATGCGCAGCATCGCTCCCAGGCCGCTGCTCAGCAGGAAGCCGTCTCCGGCGGCCGGCGCCACGCCGCAGCCGTCGGCCAGTTCGGTCGTGCCCAGGCAACGGCCGCTGGCCGCGTCCCAGTAGATCACCTGTCCGCCTACCGGGCTGGACGTGGCGACCACGCCGCCCGCGGTATCCACGGCCACCGAGCCGACGTAGTTGCGCATCTGGCGCAAGGCTGGCGCCGGCCCTTCGAACAGTTCCAGCTGCGCGCCGCGCCTGTGCCGACCCACCAGCGCCGGCCGGTCCGCGGCCGGACCCATGTACTGGCAGCCGAACCAGACGCAGCCGTCGGCAGTCAGCGCGAGGTGGCGGATGGACAGGCGATGCAAAGCGGGCTCCAGCTCCACTCTCTCCAGCAGCTCGCCGCTGGCCGCGTCGATATAGGCCAGCGAGGGCCGCATCGTGTCCAGGTTGAGTTCCAGCTTGCCGTAGTCGGGATGCGTGAGGATGCCGCCATTGGCGACGCATAGCGTCTTGCCGTCGGGCATCAGCACGACCTCGTGCGGACCGATGCCGCCGCTGTCGAATTCGCCGATGCGGCGGTACGCGCCGCCGGGCGAGGCGTCGTACAGCCCCAGCACGCCCCGGCCCGCTACAAAATCGTTCTCGGTGGCGGCCAGCAGCCGGCCGCCGTCCACGTAGGCGCCATGGCCGAAGAAGTGGCGCTCTTCGTGCATGGGCAAGGCCTGGGGCTCGCCCCCGCGCAGCGAAAACGCCAGCGCGAAGAAGCCCGGCTGGCGGCCGAAGACGACCGCGCGTTCCCCCGCGGCATCGATGGCGAAGCTGTGGCCGCGCGCGGGCATCGGCACCACCAGCCGATCGTGTCCCGCTTCATCCAGCAGCGCGGTTTCGTCGCGCCCGCCGCGCTTGCGCGCGCTCAGGTACAGGACATCGCCGTCCTTGGGCGCAGCCGCCAACGCAGCCGCCGGGGCCAGGCCCAGCGCGGCCGCGAGCGACAGGAAGCGGCGCCGGTCAATCACCATCGAGCGCATTGAAGCCGATCGTGACGCCCAGGGCCGGCGCCAGATTCTCGTCAACGATGGCCTTGGCGTTCTTGAGGGTCAACGCCGCCAAAGTCAGTTGTTGGCGCCCTTCTTCCTGCGCCAGCGCCTGCTCCAGCGGCTGCGGCACGTCCAGCAGCACGCGCGCCGCGCTCGCCAGTTCACCGCGCACGGACTCGGCCATCCAGGCGTCGCCCTTGGGCAGCGCATAGGCCCCCGCCTGATAGAAAGCCTGCAGCCCGTCCAGATTGGCCGCCAGCAGGCGCGTGGACAACTGGCTGCGCCAGAATGCAGCGCGCTTGGGCCGCGCCGCTTCCGGCGTATCGCCCAGCACGGGCAGGATCTTCACGTCGCGCGCAAACTGCAGCCCGGTGGATAGGGACTTCATGGCCTCGGCCGCGATTTCCTGTTGATCGCGGTACAGGTCGTTGCCCGCCTTGGGTTGCGCGAACTGCCGGCCGAAATCGCCCTCGGCGCTCCAGGCCTGGGCTACATCGCGCGTGATCTGCCTGACGTTGGCGGCCACCGCCCGGGCGTAATCGCAGGCGTAGGCGTCGACCTGCCCGCCATCCTGCCGCAGCAAGGCCGGCTCGCCGTACAGCACGTATTCCAACGCGGGCAGGCCCTGCACGGCCACGCTGCGTCCCGCCAGGGCGCCGGGCACGAGCAAGGCGCCGTCCTGCGCGGCGATCAGCGCCTGCACCTGCTTCGGCATCACGCCGCGCGTATCGGGCCAGAAGGCCAGGCGCTCGTAGCGGTTGGCCTGCACCAGAGGGCCAAAGCGCAGGAACTCGACGCCCGACCAGGCCAGCGCCAGGTCCTCGAACGCCTGCTTGACGCGCGCCGCGTTGGCCGCGCCGGGCTGCGCGCACCAGCCGCCCAAGGCGCCGTCCAGCGCCGAGGCCGCGTCCGCCATTTTCGCTACCGCCGGCCGCGCGTAATCGCGCGCCAGACGCTCGCCAAGATCCGCGGGCGGCGCGGCCTGCGCGGCCCAGGACGTGATGCCGCCCAGCACCGCAGCCGCGGCCAGTTTCAATACACGCGGGGCTATTGCAGCCATCACAGCGACTCCAGGAAACGGATGAGATCGGCGCGTTCTTCCGGCGTCATTGCCACCACGCGGTCGCGCGCGGGCTTGGCCTCGCCGCCATGCCACAGCACGGCCTCCAGCAAGGTGCGCGCGCGTCCGTCATGCAGCCAGGTGGCATTGGGGTTCACGGTCTTGGTCAGGCCTATGCCCCACAGCGGCGGCGTGCGCCATTCGCGGCCATTGGCCAGGCCGTCCGACACGCCGTCGGCCAGATCGTCGCCCATGTCGTGCACCAGCATGTCGGTGTAGGGCCAGATCAGCTGGAAGCGGTGCTCGGACTGCTTGGCGTTGCGGCTGGTGACGTACTTGGGCACGTGGCAGGCGACGCAATTGGCTTCGTAAAACAGCTTCTTGCCGGCCAACACCCGCGCATCGTCGGCGTCTCGGCGCTGCGGCACGGCAAGGTTGGTGGAATAGATGGTGACGAAGTCCATCAGCTTTGCCGGCACTTCCTCGGGGCCGAAGCGCGGCTGCGCGCCGTGCGGCATGTCGAGGCACTGCTTCTGCGAGGGCGTGCAGTCGCCGGAATGCTGGGGAAACAAGGGCGTGGACAGCCCCATGTCGTTGGAAAACGCCGCGGCGCTCTGCTGCTCGACCGTGGGTTGGCCGGCCTTCAGGTTGAAGCGCCCCAGCACACGCGCGCCGGTGCGCACGTCGGTGACCCAGTTGGCCTTGCCGACGATGCCGTCGCGCTTGTCCGCGCCCACGTTGGCCAGGATGTCGGCTTGGTGGATGGATTCCAGCAGACCCAGGCCGATCATGGGTGGCGCCAGGCGCGGCGAGATCTGCGTGTCCGCGCGCATCGGACCATAGCCGAGATTCTCGATGCGGTAGGCGGGCTTCATCAGCGTGACGGTTTCACCGCCGTTAAGCGCGACCGGGACCGGCTGGTACTCGATCTCCATGCGGCCTTCGGCGGGCAGGCCCGCGACCGCGAAGTTCTGCAGCTGCACGCCGTAAACGGGTTCGGGCAAGGCCGCGATCTCGCCCGGCGCGAGCTTGGGGTGACCGCGATCGGCGCCCTGCGGCACCGCCAGGCGCAGCAACAGCGCCACCGCGTCGGTACGTTCCAAAGGATCGAAGCCCGGCACCGTGCCGCGTCCGTCCTTGGTATGACAGGCCTGGCAGGAACGCGCATTGAACAGCGGCCCCAGGCCGTCCGAGGCTTGCGTGGAAGCCGGCGCCGAGACCCAGTCCTTGCGGAACAGGCCGTTGCCGACCTGGAATTCCTGGCGCCCCTCAAAGCTCATGTTGGCCGACGGCTGCGAAAAAATGTCGGCGTTGATGAGCTTGTTGGTGGTGGCGGCGCCCGCCTGCATGGTCTCGAAGGTCTCGACCTTCGAGAAATCGCGCGTGGGCGCGGTGATGGCGGTCACGCGCTTCAGGTCTTCGGGCGTGAGGTCGTCACGCCCGGTCGGAGCGGCGGCGGCGCCGGCATGCGCCGACGCCGCCAGTACGGCGGCTAAAACGAGTTTCACTTGAATACGGCGTCAGGTTTGTCCAGGCTGTCGGAACCTTCGATGGCGACCTTGCCCAGGTCCAGCAAGGCGATCACGCGCTCCAGGCTGCGGGTCTGGTCGACCAGGCGGTCGATGGCGGCCTGCACCACGGCATTGCCTTCCTTGTTGCCGTCCGAAATCATCTGGTCGTAGGTTTCGACCGTTTCGGCGCGCGTCTTCATCGCCTGCATGGCGGCCACGGTGGCGTCCAGCTTGGCGCGCACTTCGGCGTCCAGCTTGGGATCGCGGGCCTTCACCAGTTCCGACAGGCTGGCGCCCGAGACGGTCTTGCCGTCGATACGGGTGTAGCTGCCCAGGTAGACGTTGCGGATGCCGATCTGGTCGTAATAGTGCGAGTTGTGCGTGTTGTCCGAGAAGCAGTCATGCTCTTCTTCGGGATCATGCAGCATCAGGCCCAGCTTCATGCGTTCGCCGGCCAGCTCGCCGTAGGACAGGCTGCCCAGCCCGGTCAGCATGGCGATCAGGCCCGCCTTGGGATCTTCTTCGACGGCCTTGCGCGCGGCGCCGTCCTTCTTCCAGTTGCCGACCATCTCTTCCAGGTCCGTCACCAGCAGGTCGGTCACGGCCTTCAGGAACTGCACGCGGCGCTCGCAATGGCCGCCCGTGCACTGCTTGGGATCGAAATCGGTGTGCGGACGGTTGCCGGCGTGGCGTTCCTGCGGCGTGCCCTTGCGGTCGGCGGGCGCGGGGCCGGTGCCGTTCAGGTCCTGGCCCCACAGCAGGAATTCGATGGCGTGGTAGCCCGTGGCCACGTTGGCTTCGTTGCCGTCGGCTTCGTGCAGCACTTCAGACAGCAGCTGGGGCGTGATCTTGCTGACGTCGACGGTCTTGCCGCCCACCGAGATCTTGGAATTGGCGATGACGTTGACCGCGTAGTAGGCGTTCTCGTCGTTTTCCGTGCCATAGGACGCGTCGACGTAGTCGATCAGGCCTTCGTCCAGCGGCCAGGCGTTCACGCGGCCTTCCCAGTCGTCGACGATGGGGTTGCCGAAGCGGTAGGCCTCGGTCTGCTGGTAAGGCACGCGCGCCGCCAGCCAGGCCTCGCGCGCGGCCTTCAGCGTGTCGGCGCTGGGCTTGGCGATCAGGGCGTCGATGGCGGTGCGCAGGGCCCGGGCGGAAGTCAGCGAGTCTTCGTAGCCAGCCAGCGCCAGATCCGAATACGTGGCGACCACGGCCTTGGGCTCGGCCGCAGCCTGGGCCGTCCCCCCGAACACCGCAGCGGCCAAAACCGCTCCCAACAGCAACTTGCGCATCGACTTTCTCCCGTAACTCGAACGGCACCCGCCCCCACGGCGGTCCGCTCAACCTCGAATTTTGAGGATGAGAGTGTAAACAATTTTCGTTTGTCATTCAGAATAAAGTCAGATACCTGACATTTCTTTGAACCGCCAGCCCCGTTTTCCCGGAGGCGGCAAGGCCGCATGCGCACGCCGCTGCGACTACTATCCCCTACTCCCCTCCCGTCATGCGCCATGGAACTCCGCCAACTCCGCTACTTCGTCCGCGTCGTTGAACTGGGCAGCATCGGCCGCGCCGCGCGCGAGCTGGAGGTGGTCGCCTCGGCGCTCAGCCAGCAGATCAGCCGTCTGGAAAGCGAGCTGGCCACGCGGCTGCTGGTGCGCACGCCCACTGGCGTGGTGCCGACGCCGGCGGGCACGGCATTCCTGCGGCAGGCGCAACTGACCTTGCGGCACGCGGAAAACGCAGTGACGGCCGCGCGCGAGGCGCGGCTGGCCGGCATGGTCAGCGTCGGCTTCGCACCGACCACCGCATCGGTGCTGGCCAGGCCCTTCTACGCGGCCATGGCCGAACGCTATCCGAACGTGCGGCTGCATCTGGTCGAGGGCTTGTCGGGCAACCTGGGCGAACTGCTGACGGGGCGGCGCCTCGACCTGGCCGTGCTGTTCCAGAACGACAGCAGCCAGGGCCGCAGCGCCATCCCGGTGCTGGACGAACGGCTGTTCCTGCTGGCGCGCCGCGGCATGGTCACCCTGCCCGACGGCGAGCCCATCACCATGGCGCAACTGGGCAGCCTGCCGCAAGCCGTAACCAGCAAGGCCCACGGCCTGCGGGCCTGGGTCGAGGCCGCCTTCGAACGGGCCGGCGTCGAACCCTGGATCGGCGTCGAGGTCGACGGCCTGACCACGCTGATGGATCTGGTGCAGGCCAACGCGCTGGCCACCATCCAGCCCGGCGCGGCGGTGGCCCGGGTGGAGTCCGGACTGCTGAGCATGCACCCCATCGACGATCCCTTCCTGTTCCGCCGCAACCTGGTGTATTGCATCAACGACGAGGAACTTTCGCCGGCGGCATTGGCCGCGCGGGTGGTGCTGCTGGACGTGATGCGCGCCCTGGTGCGCAACGGCGGCTGGCCGGGGGCAACCCTTCTCGATTCGTGATGCCCCCATGCCTGGGCCGGGGCTAGGCCCGCCCCCATCCCGCCGATAAATTGCCAGGCATGGATGCCGCGGCATGGTGCGGCGGCAATGGAGCTTCACGAATTCCGATGACCACTGACACTCACGCCGGGGGACGCCTGCGCATTGCCTCGATGCGTCCGCATTGCACCGAGGCGGAATGGAAAGCGCGCGTCGACCTGGCGGCCTGCTACCGCCTGGTCGAGATCTACGGCATGGCCGACATGATGGCCAACCACATCTCGGCGCGCGTGCCCGGCGAAGACAACGCCTTCCTGATCAACCCCTACGGCATGATGTACGAGGAGATCACGGCGTCCAGCCTGATCAAGGTGGACCTGGACGGCACCATCCTGGCCCGGCCCGACTTCGGCGAATTGGACTACGGCATCAACAAGGCCGGCTATGTCATCCACAGCGCGGTCCACGCCCATCGCCACGAAGTGGACTGCGTGATCCACACCCACAGCTGGGCCTCGATGGCCGTGTCCTCGCTGGAATGCGGGCTGCTGCCGCTGACCCAGACCGCCATGCGCTTCCTGAAGATCGGCTATCACGACTACCAGGGCGTTGTGCTGGGCGTCGAGGAACAGGCCTCGCTGCTGGCCGACCTGGGCCAGGGCGAAGCGCTCATCCTGCGCAACCACGGCGCCCTTACCGTGGGACGCAGCGTGGGCGAAGCCTTCAACTGGATGCACCGCCTGGAACTGGCCTGCCGTTCGCAGCTGGCGGCCATGGCGACGGGATCGCCGCTGCAGGCCGTGGCCGCGCCGGTTTTGCAGGAAACCTGGAACAACTACCAGCCCGGCACGCGCCGGCCCTATGGAGTGATGGAGTGGCCCGCCTTGCTGCGCAAGCTGGACCGGCAGGACCCGAGCTACCGCGACTGAGTTTTTCGGTTCAACAGGCGCCGGCCGGCGTGGCGGCACGGCGCCATCGAAAACACCACTACGCCCACGCGAGGAGACATCATGAACACTGCACGAGCCCTGCTCGCTTCCGCAGCGCTGGCTGGCGCCTGTACGCTGGCGCCGCCCGCGGCCGCGGACTATCCCGACCGGCCGGTGAAGGTCATCGTGGCGTTCTCGCCCGGCGGCACCACCGACACCCTCACCCGCAGCGTCACCAATACCCTGACCCAAAAGCTGGGCCAGCCTTTCGTGGTCGAGAACAAACCGGGCGCGGGCGGCAACATCGGCACGGAATACGTCGTGCGCGCGGCGGCCGACGGCCACACGCTCATCGTCAACTCCGTGGGGCCCATCGCCGTCAACCCCTCGCTGAACAAGCTGCCCTATAGCCCGCTGACTGATCTGGTGCCCATGGTGCAGATCGCCACGGTGCCCAACGTGCTGGTAGTGCCGCCGGCTTCGCCCGCCAAGGACATCCAGGGATTCCTGAAGTACGTCAAGACCGCGCGCCAGCTCAACTACAGCTCCACTGGAGTCGGCACGTCCTCCCACCTGTCCAGCTACATGCTGATGGACGAGCTGGGCGTCAACGCCACGCACGTGCCGTACAAGGGCGCGGACGCGGTCAACGACCTGCTGGCCGGGCGCATCGACTTCATGTTCGCCACCATCCCTTCCGTGATCGGGCACATCCGTTCCGGCAAGCTGCGCGCGCTGGCGGTCAGCACGTCGCAGCGTTCCGCCACCCTGCCCGAGCTGCCCACCATCGCCGAATCCGGCTACCCCGGGTTTGACGCGGGTTCCTGGTTCGGCTTCTTCGCGCCCAAGGGCACGCCGCAGCAGGTGGTGGACGTCGTCAACCGCGAGGTCAACGCGGCACTGCCGGGGCTCAATGAACAGATGCTGCGCGAAGGCGCCGAACCGGTAGGCGGCACGCCCGCGCAATTCGGCGCCTTCATCAAGCGCGAACATGACAAGTGGGCGCTGCTGGTGCGCAAGTTCGCCCCCGAAGCCCATTGAACCCGCCGCCATGACGCAAGGCTCCGACATCCGCATCCTGTGCTCGCCCGCCGAAGCCGCGCCGCTGCGCCTGGCGCTGGACCGCAGCCCGGCAGCGGGCCGCTATGCGCTGGTCCACCCCGTTGCGGGCCAGCCCATGATGGCCGAGACTGCGTTCGTCTCGCGCGACATCACGGGGCATTCGACCAAGTTCGAGATCCAGCCATCGACCGCGCTGTACTACGAGGCCATGCGGAACGCGCCGGCGCTGCGCTGGGTGCATGTGCACTCGGCCGGCGCCGACCGCGAGATCTACCAGCGCCTGCACGAGCGTGGCGTCGCGGTCACGACCTCGCAAGGCGCCAGCGACCCGGTGGTAGCCCAGAGCGCCGTCGCCGGCGTGCTGGCGCTGGCGCGCCGCCTGCCGCTGCTGGCCGCCGATCAGCGCGACCGCGCCTGGCGGCCGCTGCTGGACGAGCGCACGCCCAGGGACCTGGCCGGCCAGCATGCCGTGGTGGTGGGATGGGGCGGGATAGGACAGCGTATCGGCGCGCTGCTGGCCGCGCTCGGCCTGAAGATATCGGTCGCGCGCCATAGCGGCGCGCCCGTGCCGCAGGCCCGCCACACCGTGGGTTACGGTGAACTGCCGTCCCTGCTGCCCGCGGCCGACTGGCTGGTATTGGCCTGCCCGCTCACGTCCGCCACGCGCAACCTGATCGGCCGCGATGCGCTCGCCGCGCTGCCCGCGCATGCGATGGTGGTCAACGTGGCCCGCGGCCACGTGATCAATGAGCCCGAACTGATCGCGGCGCTGCGTGCCGGCCGCCTGGGCGGCGCCTTCCTGGACGTGTTCCAGCACGAGCCGCTACCGCCGGATTCCGCGCTGTGGGACCTGCCCAACGTCATCGTCACGCCGCACAGCGCCGGGTTCTCGGACGGCAATGCCGCGCGCGTGCGGGCCCTGTTCGTCGACAACCTCAACCGCTGGCTGGCCGGCGAGCCGCTGGCCAATCGCAGCATCGCCTGAATGGCCTGTCGCCGCCCGGCCGCGAGGCCGGACGGCGACAGGCATGCGCCGCGCCTCAGCGCTGCAACGGAGACTTGGCCGTTTCCCTGGCGGCCAGCACCGCCACCGCCGTCACGACCAGCGCCGCCGCCACGTACAGCGATATGGCGAAGGTCGAATTCCAGGACTTGAACAGGCTGGCGATGATCAGCGGCGCGAAGCCGCCACCGACGATGCCGGCCAGCGTGTAGGCCAGCGAGGAACCCGCATAGCGCACGCGGCCCGGGAACTGCTCGGTGATGAAGGCGGCCTGCGGGCCGTACATCAGCGCGTGGATCAGCAGGCCCACCACGACGGCCGCGCAGATGGCGATGGGATGCGCGGTGTCCATCAGCACGAAGAAAACGAAGGCCCAGATCATGCCCAGCACCGCGCCCGCCAGGTACACCGGACGGCGGCCGATCTTGTCTGACAGATGCCCGCACAACGGCACCGCAATCGCATTCAGCGCGGCGCCCAGCATGGTTGCGGTGAGCGCCATGGGCCGCGACAGGTGCAGCACCGTGGTGACGTAGGTCAGCGTGAACACGACCACCAGCGCATAGAGCACGTCGGAGCCGATGCGCGAGCCGCCCGCGACCAGCAACTGCCGCCAGTACTGGCCCAGCACTTCCTTGATGGGCGTGGCGGCGGTTTCACGCTTCTGTTCCATTTCCAGGAACACGGGCGTCTCCTCCACGCCGCGGCGCAGCCACAGGCCGAACAGCACCAGCGCCACGCTGGAGACGAAGGGCACGCGCCAGCCCCAGGCCTGGAAGTCCTCGGGGCTCAGAAAGGCCGAGACCACGGCGATGAAGCCCGTGCCTATCAGCGTGCCGCAGGACGGACCGATCTGCGTGAAGGAGGCGTTGCGCCCGCGCTGGTCGGGCTTGCCGTGCTCCATCGACAGCAGCACCGCGCCGGCCCATTCGCCGCCCAGGGCCACGCCCTGCACGAAGCGCAAGGCCACCAGCGCCACGGGCGCCCATACACCCCAGGACGCGTAGGTCGGCAACAGCCCCATCAGGCCGGTGGACACGCCCATGATGACCAGGGTGGCGACCAGGACAAACTTGCGCCCCAGCCGGTCGCCCAGATGGCCGAAGACGAAGCCGCCCAGCGGCCGAGACACATAGCCCACGGCATAGGTGGAGAAGGCCAGGATGGTGCCCGTCAGCGGGTCGAAGGACGGAAAGAAGATGGAATTGAAGACCAACGCCGCCATCAGGTTGTAGATGGTGAAGTCGTACCACTCCAGCGTGGTGCCGACCGAGCTGGCCAGGGCCAGCCTGCGCATCTTGTTGGGCGCGGCCGCGGTCTTCACCGGCGCGGCGCCATATAGCGTTTCTTCAGCCATGGGATTCCCCTTGAATTGGATGTTTGGTGACTGGCCGCGATGGGCTCAGCGCAGGTCGGCTGCCGTCAGTTTCCAGCCCAGTTCCAGCAGCCAGGCCTGTGACGGATCGGTATCGAATGCGCTGCAAGCCCGATCGCGCAGGACGCGCGCGGCGGCTGCGGAACTCGCTTCCACCACGAACAGCGGCGCCAGCACGCGGTTGTCGGCGGACTCGCGCGGCAGCGGCGTGCTGAGCCCCGCGTCCGGCACCAGCAGATAGGACTGCACGAAGCCGTCCGCCTGCGCCAGTTCAGCGCCCAGCGCCTGCGCCCGGGCCACCAGCGCTTCGCTGTCATTCGTCGCCGGCAGAGGCAGGACCGCGATCTCGCTGCCGGAGCCAAAGCCCGTCACGGCCCGCACGGCGCACACGCGGCGCATCGGGTCGCGCATGCGGTCCAGGTTGGTCACCGACCATACGGTCTGGCGCTCGAACGCCTTGCGATAGTCCGCCGTGGTGAAGGCGGCCAGCGATTCGGTGCGGTACAGGCCCAGATACTTGCGGCCGCCTTCCCGCGACAGGTAGCGCGCGCCCGACAGGAAGCCGGGAATGCGCACGCGCTCTTCCACGTGCTCGCGGTCGTACCAGCGGTTGAAATCGGCTTCGTGGGCGGGGTCGGCGTCAGTGGCGACGAACAGCAGGCCGTGCGGCGGGAGGGAGGATTCGGTGTGCGTGCTCATGGGCGGAAGACAGGAAATTCCTTCGATTACGGAAGGCTCCATCTTCAGCCGGCCGGTTGCCCCGGGACAAACGAGTAATTCTTCTGCGCGGCAATAAAATTACTGAAAGACGCCCTAGGGATAACACTATTGCGCCGAACCCAATCGCGGCGCAGCGACCGAGGACGTGAACTGGTCCGACGCGCGGCTGGCAAGTTCGGCCACCAGCCGGATCGCGTCCGAGCCGGCGCTTTCCAGATAGCTCACCACCAGCAGCTGGGGCGGCACCGGAATGTCGCAGCGGATGATCTGTACCTCGCCGCGCGCCACGTATTCGTAGATGGGCGGCAGCGGCACCAGCGCCCGGCCGAAGCCGCTGCGCACCAGCCGCGCCAGCGCGGAGATCGAGCTGACGCAGTGCACCTTGCCTTGCGGCATGCCGACTTCGCGGTACAGGGCCTTGAGCGCTTCGTGAGGCTGCGATCCCGGGCTCATGGTCAGCACCGGTTCGCTCAGCAGTTGCTGCGCGCTCAGCGCCTCCTCGTCGCCCGCCGGCCCGACCCAGCCCATCTCCATGGGCAGGCAGGCGTTGCTGATGATGCCGCTATCGTTCAGCAGGTCCGTCTGCAGCGCGATGTCCAGCGCGCCTTCGCGCAGGCCGCGGTGCAGCGCGCGCGTGGTCTCGGAGGTGAGCTGGACCTCGATGCCCGGATAGGTGGAGCGCAGATTGGTCAGGAAGCCGATCAGCCAGGTGTGCACCACGGTTTCGATGGCGCCGATACGCACCAGGCCAAAGACCTCGTCGCCGCCCTTGCCCAGCGACAGGATCTGCTGGCGGATCTCCAGCAGCCGTTCGCCATAGTCCAGCAGCCGGGTGCCGGTGGCCGTCAGCCTGAGCTCCTTGGCGTCGCGCTCGAACAGGCGCGCGCCTATGTCCTCTTCCAGCGAGGCGATGCGATTGGCCACGGCGGCCTGGGTGATGTGCAGGCGGTCGCTCGCCGCCCGGAAACTGCCCAGGCGCGCCGACCACAGAAAGGCTTCGACAAAACGCGTATTCATCTCGGTATGACGCGGCCAGGCGTCGCGCAAGGGTTCACAAGTCCGGAGCGGCACGCTCCGATCCGCCCACATGCTACCGCCATCGCGCGCAGCGCGACACGGGGGCCGGTTACGTCCCCTTCATTGGTGCGCCGTGCACCAATGTGGTTCAGGCGAGGCACCAGCGCGAGGCCGGCCCGCCAGGCGCACTGGGCGCATGCCGCCCCGGAAGAAGTTGGCACGGCTCTTGCTTGATGCCTGGTATGCCAGCTTGTCTACAAGCGCCACTTTCCTTGCACACCAGGAGTTCCTCCATGATCTACCGCAACGCGCCCCACGCCTTCAACGCCACCCGCCGCCGGCTGATCCAGGGCGCCGCGCTGGGCGCCGCGACGCTGGCCGCGCCGGCGCTGGTTCGGGCGCAAGCGGGACCCGTGATCCGCATCGGCTTCTGGCCCGTGGCGGCCGGCCTGCCGTTCTACGCGGCGCTGGAAAAAGGCTATTTCAAGGAGGCCGGGCTGAACGTCGAGCCGCTGAAATTCGCGGGCGCGCAGCAGGTCATGGAAGCCATGCTGGCCGGCCGCGCGGACGGCAGCGCCAACGGCACCGGCTCGGCCAATCTGGCCATCGGCGAGATCGCTTCGCCCGGCCTGTTCAAGATTTTTGCGTCCAATCCCAGCAACGCCAAGCACGTGCTGGACGAGTTCATCGTCGCGAAAGACAGTCCCATCAAATCCATCGCAGACCTCAAGGGGAAAAAGGTCGGATCTGGACCCGGCATCCAGAACGCCACGCTGGCCAAAGCAGTGCTGGAGCGCGCCGGCGCAACCGGGGCGACCGTGGTCGAGCTGGCGATAAGCCAGCACGTCGCCGCGGTCGCCGCCGGCCAGTTGGACGCCTGCTACACGCTGGAGCCCACGGGCACGGTGGGCAGGCTGAATGGCACCACCCGCGTGCTGGAGTCCGGCGTCATCTCCAAGTACGTGCTGGGCGATCCGATGGCGCCGTGGTTCGGCGGGTCGGCATCGCTGACCACCGCCTTCCTGAAGAAGCATCCCGAGGAAAGCAGGAAATTCATCGCCGCCTATGCGCGCGGCATCGAACTGATCCGCAGCAAGCCGGAAGAGGCGCGTCCCTACCTGAAGGGCTACACCGCCATCGAAGGTCCGATGACCGAGGAAGTGCCGCTGGCCGCCTACACCCTCTACAACGAGTTCACGCCCGGCGATATCCAGCACTTCCAGAAGTTCTTCGACCTGTTCGCCGACAAGGGCGTCTTCGCCCAGAAGGTCGACGTCTCGACCATGCTCTACAAGGGCTGAGCCATGACCGCAACCACTGCAACAACCACGGCCGGCCCGGCCGCGACAGCGCGGCCCCCACGCAAATTCGACACAAGCCGCCTGCTGCCGCTGATCGGCCCGCTGGCGCTCTTCGTGGTGTGGGACCTGGTGGTGCGCCTGCAACTGGTCAGCCCCGTGCTGCTGCCCACGCCCAGCGCGGCGCTTGCGGCGCTGGTCAAGGGCATGGCGGGCGGCCCGCTGCTGGCGGACTTCCTGGCGTCGCTGAACCGCACACTGCAGGCCTTCCTCATCGCGGGCGTGATCGGCGTGCCGCTGGGCGTGCTGCTGGGCAGCAACGAAAAGGCGTATCGCAGCGTGGAGTTTCTGATCGACTTCTTCCGCTCCACGCCCTCTTCCGCGCTGATCCCGCTGTTCCTGATGATCTTCGGCGTTACCGACATGAACAAGATCGCCATTGCTGCCTTCGCGGCGGTGCTGGTGATCCTGTTCAACAGCGCCTATGGCGTCATCAACGCCCGCAAGCAGCGGGTCATGGCGGCGCGCGTGATGGGCGCGTCGCGCTGGCGCATCTTCAAGGACGTGCTGATCTGGGAAAGCCTGCAGCCCACCTTCGTGGGCCTGCGCAGCGGCGTGTCGATGGCGCTGGTCATCGTGATCGTGGCCGAGATGTTCATCGGTTCGGACAGCGGCCTGGGCAATCGCATCATCAACGCGCAGCAGGTGCTGAACGTGCGCGACATGTACGCGGCCATTCTTGCCGCCGGCGCGCTCGGCTATGTGTTGAACATACTTTTTCTCGTGCTGGAAAAGCGCGTGGTCCACTGGAGCGGCCGCTGATGTCCACCGTCCTCAATCCCATCATCGCCCCCGGCCCCGCCGCCGCCCCGTTCGAGCCCGGTCCGCTGGGCACCCACATCACCATACGCGGGCTGACCAAGTACTTCGCCGGCTGGCCGTTGTACGAGGACTTCAACCTGGACATTCCCAAGGGCAAGATCGTCTCCGTCTTCGGCCCCAACGGCTGCGGCAAGTCCACGCTGATCAACATGATCGCGGGCCTGATTCCCATCGACTCGGGCGAGATCCTGTTCGACGGCAAGTCGCTGGCGCAGACCAAGATCGGCTACGTCTTCCAGAACTACCGCGAAGCCATGTTCCCGTGGCTGCGCACCATCGACAACATCGCCTATCCGCTGCGCCTGGAAGGCCGCAGCAAGGCCGAGGTGGATGCGCGAGTCGCAGAGCTGGTGGCCTCGTTCGACGTCAAGTTCGACCTGAACCGCTACCCCTACGAACTGTCCGGCGGCCAGCAGCAGACCGCATCGATCATGCGCGCGCTGGCGCCTGGCCCCGAGGTGCTGTTCCTGGACGAACCCTTCTCCGCCCTGGACTTCGAGATGACGCTGTTCATCCGCGAAAAGCTGCAGGAGGTCTTCATGCAGACCGGCACCACCATGCTGCTGGTGTCGCACGACCTGGAGGAAGCCGTGTACCTGGCCGACCAGGTGCTGCTGCTGACCAAGCGGCCCACCCGGGTCGCAGAGATCCTGGATTACCGCGACGCGCGTCCGCGCACGGTGGCGACGCTATCAGAGCCCAGCTTCATCGAAATGAAGAAACTCAGCCTGGAAATCTTCCAGCGCGAAGTGCGCAAGTAAATCACCCGTACCGGAGAGTCCGCCATGACCCAGGAAACCATCGACCAATACGTACGCAGCGCCCTGGCGCTGGCCGGCTATGCCTTGCGCGAGCAGACGGTGGCCGACGTCGCGCAGCAATTCGCGCGCATCCAGGACATCGCGGCCGGCTTCGTCGACGAGCCGCTAGCCGTGGAGCTGGAATCGGCCGCGGTGTTCCGTCCGTGAGCGGCCCCGCGCAGGATATCGCGCGCCAGGTCCGCGCCGGCGAACGCAGCGCCATGGCCGTGCTGGACGCCACGCTGGCGCGCGTGCGCGAACGCGACGCGCGCTACAACTGCTTTACCGCCGTCACCGAAAGCCGGGCGCGGCAGGAAGCGGCGGCCATCGACGCGCGCCGCGCCCGCGGCGAGCCGCTGCCGCCGCTGGCGGGCGTGCCTTATGCGGTCAAGAACCTGTTCGACATCGCCGACGAAGTCACCCTGGCCGGCGCGCGGGTCAACGCCTCCAACCCGCCCGCGCGGCGCGACGCCAGGCTGGTCGAGCGCATGCGCGAGGCCGGCGCGGTGCTGGTCGGCGCACTGAACATGGACGAACACGCCTACGGCTTCACCACGGAAAACAGCCACTACGGCGCCTGCCGCAACCCGCACGACACCACCCGCATCGCGGGCGGCTCTTCCGGCGGCAGCGCCGCCGCGGTCGCGGGCGGCCTGGTGCCGCTGACGCTGGGCTCGGACACCAACGGTTCGATCCGCGTGCCGGCATCGCTGTGCGGCGTGTTCGGCCTGAAACCTACCTTCGGCCGCTTGTCGCGCGCCGGCTCATTTCCGTTCGTTGGCAGCCTCGACCACCTGGGACCGTTCGCGGCCAGCGCCAGCGACCTTGCCGCCGCCTACGACGCGCTGCAGGGCGCGGACGCCGAGGACGTGGCCTGCGCCGGGCGTCCCGCCGAAGCCGCGTTGCCGGCGCTGAACGCGGGCATGCGCGGACTGCGGGTGGCGGTGCTGGGCGGCTACTTTTCGGAATGGGCCGGACCGCAGGCCCGCCGCGCCGTCGAGATCGCGGCGCGTGCGCTGGACGCCACGGCCGTGGTCGAACTGGCGGGAGCCGCCCAAGCTCGCGCCGCGGCCTTCGTCATCACGGCGGCGGAAGGCGGCGCCCTGCATCGCCGCAGGCTCGTCACGCACTACGACTACTACGAACCGCTGTCGCGCGACCGGCTGGTCGCAGGCAGCCTCGTGCCCGCGGCGTGGGCGCAGCAGGCGCAGCGCATCCGCCACCGCGTCTATCGCGAAGCACTGACGCTGTTCGAACACTACGACGTGCTGATCGCCCCTGCCACGCCAGTGCCGGCCACGCCCATCGGTTCGGACTGGCTGACGTTGGCCGGCCAGCGGCTGCCGGCGCGCGCCAGCATGGGGCTCCTGACGCAGCCGGTGTCATGCATCGGCCTGCCCGTCTGCGCCGCGCCGGTCTGGCCCGAAACCGGACAGGACGATCACCTGCCGCTGGGCGTGCAGTTGATCGGCGCGCCATGGCGCGAAGCCGATTGCCTGCGCGCCGCGCACGCGCTGCAGCAGGCCGGCATTGCCCGCCTGCGCCCCCTTTGAACCACCGCTCCGAGGCCACCACATGGAAACCGCCTTCGCCGTCATCGACATACCGCGCACGCTCGCCGACACCGCCTACGGCACGCTGAAGCGCGACATCCTGGACTTCCGGCTGGCGCCGGGCGACCGCTTCACCGAAACCGAGATCGCCGACCGCCTGCAGGTCAGCCGCACGCCCGTGCGCGAGGCCCTGTTCCGCCTGGAGCGGGAAGGCTATCTGGAGGTGCGGCAACGCAATGGCTGGCTGGTCAAGCCGCTGGACTTCAACACGCTGGACCACTTCTACGAACTGCGCAGCGTGCTGGAAGCGGCCGCGGTGCAATCGCTGTGCGCATCGGCCAGCGCCGCCGAGCGGCAGCGCGCGCTGCGCCCGCTGGCCGATATCTGGCTGGTGGACCCAAGCGAACGTTCGGGCGACTGCGAGCGGCTGGCGAATCTGGACGAGCGCTTTCACATCGACCTGGTGACCGCCGCTGGCAATCCGGAGATCGCCCGCGTGCACCGCGCAGCCACCGAACGCATCCGCATCGTGCGGCGGCTGGACTTTACCCTGCCCGAGCGCATCGGCAAGACCTACGAAGAGCACGCGGCCATACTCGAAGCCGCGCTGGCCGGCGATGCGGCGCGCTCGGTGGCGCTGCTGCACGCGCATATCCAGGGCAGCCAGGCCGCAGTGCGCAAGATCACGCTGCACCGGCTGTACTCCTCCCGTGGCGCGCGCGCGGCCTGAACCGGCCGCGCCTGCCTGCTTCAGCCCGCCCGCAGCCAGCGATGCAGCATGCGCGCCACCAGGGGCATGCAGATGAACACCATCACCGGCGTGAGCGCTACGCTGGTGATCAGCACACGCCAGAAAACCGGCAAGAGGCTCAGCGGTTCGCTAGCCAACACGGAGAAAACGAGCAGCACCGGAAAGTAGGCCAGCCAGATGCTGACGGCCTGCTTCCAGCGCGGCGGCGCGCTGGTCCTGGGCGCGAACCAGTCGTCCGTGCCGCTGACGCGGCGCTCGTGGCTGGCGCGCACCAGCGACGCGCCGCGTTCCAGCCACATGCGCCGCGGCAGGGAGTTTTCCCAGCGGGCGAGGCTGGCCGCGTCGGCAAAACGCAGGACGATCTGGTACTGGTCGCCGCCTTCCGCGGGTTGCAGCACGCCAGACCCGAGAAAGCCCGGGAAACCTGCCGCGAGGATTTCCCCCTGGCGCATCCAGGACAGGAAATCGCCATAGCGTTCGGGGGTGATGTGCCGGGTGACCAACATGGTGACCGGGGCGGAAACGGCGGAACTGGACATGGCGGAACTCCTGGGACGGCGCGCAGCTTGTTATGCAGCATCTATGCAGTATTTACCCTAGCAAGCGGCATGCCAGGATCGGCACGCCGCGCTCCTCCCGACGAGGTCGAGAAACCGCCGCTCACGGGACGGAGCCGCCGCACCGCAGGACACACCATATTGGTGATTACCCCTACATTTCGCACCACAACGGTGCCAACTGGAGCAGCACGCATGGATATCAATCTGCCCGACGTCGTGGCGGAAGTCACCGCCGCCCTGGACCGCTACGAAACCGCCCTGGTGAACAACCAGGTGGAGGTTCTGGATGCGCTGTTCTGGAACAGCCCTCACACGCTGCGCTATGGCGCGGGCGAAAATCTCTACGGCTACGATGCCATCCGCGCCTTCCGCGCGGCGCGTTCACCGCAAGGCCTGGCCCGACGCGTGTTGCGCGCGGTCGTCACCACCTATGGCCAGGATTTCGCAACGGCCAATCTGGAATTCCAGCGCGACGGCAGCGACCGCATCGGCCGGCAAAGCCAAACCTGGATGCGCACGCCTGAAGGATGGCGCGTGGTCGCTGCCCATGTCAGCCTGATGAGCTGACGCGCCAACCCGCGCGCCGCCGACATCAGCGCGTCATGATCATGAATAAACATATCCGCGATCGTGATTGAGCGGGCTTGCGTACAGGTCTACACTGACAATCCCGTCCCCCCCTTGGAGCCTGCGCCCCATGAGCACCTACAAGATTGCCGTTTTCGTCGGAAGCCTGCGCGCTGCCTCGTTCAACCTGCGGCTGGCCCGCGCGCTGGAAAAGCTGGTGCCCGCGGACTTCAAGTTCGAATACGTGAGCCTGGGCGACGTGCCGCTCTACAACCAGGACAACGAGAACAACCTGCCCGCCCCCGCCGCCAAGCTCAAGCAGCAGATCGCCGACGCCCAGGGCATCCTGTTCGTGTCGCCCGAGCACAACCGCTCCGTGCCCGCCGCCATCAAGAACGCCATCGACTGGGGTTCGCGTCCCTGGGGCCAGAACTCCTGGACCGGCAAGGCCGTCGGCATCGTCGGCACTTCGCCCAGCGCCGCCGGCACCGCGTTGATGCAGCAGCACCTGCGCAACATCCTGGCCGCCGAGGGCGCCAACGCCCTGACCACGCCGGAAGTCTTCCTGCAATACACCGAAGGCCTGGTCGACGACCAGTACAACATCACCAACGAAGGCACCCGCAAGTTCCTGCAAGGCTGGGTGGACCGCTACGTGGACTGGATCAAGAAGTTCAACCCCTGATCGCCGCCGCTGCCGGCGCGGGCTCCTCCCGGCCGGCAGAGATCGCCCGTCTACCTCCGGGCGATCCAGCCCCCCGATACGTCGGGGGGCTTTTTTTTGCGTGCGACCTCCCATGAATCCCGCATCCTTCCTCGACCGGAGAATGCGGCGGCCATTGTGCGCAGCCAGCGCAGCTCGAGCGGCGGCCCGCCGCCGGGCCGCCCCAAGGGGCCAGCCCCCTCGGGGGCCGGCAAGCACGCGCAGCGTGCGCGGCGTGGGGGCATTCACTTATCCCCGCCAACTGTGGAGAAGGTTGAGGACAGCCTTGGGGCATAGTGAAATTCCCCTGTCCCGCCAAGCACTTGCGAGGGCCGGTCAAAAATTGCGCAATCATCCTTTTGGATGATTTTTGACGCACTTATCCACTGAAACCAGGATGACCGCGCGGACTTGCGCGGCGGCTGCGCCGAAATGTGGATTTGTCCCCGCGTTCTGTGGAGAAGCATGAGGACAGTATGAGGGCAGGTCGAAAATTCCCTTGCATATCAATCGCCTGGAAGGGGTGGTCAAGAATGGCTCAAATGCCGTATCGAAGCGCCCAGGTTGTCCCCGCCAAATGTGGATAAGCCTGAGGACAGTATGAGGGCAGCATGCAAAAAGCCTTATGCACCAAGCACTTGAAGCTGCCGCTCAAGAAACGCTCAATGCCGGCGGGTTCACGATGCCTCCGCGGATCGCGATGACGGCAGGCGCAAGGCAAGCAAGCTTGTCCCCACCGAATGTGGACAAGCCTCTGAACAGTCGGATAACAAGCGGGAAAAATCCTTATCCGACAATCACTTGGAAGGGGTGCTCAATAAAGAAGCAGCAAGCGGACTCACTCGTTCCCTTCCAGCCGCATGCCTATCTTCAAGCCGACCTGCCAGTACGCCACCTTGCCGTCCTTGATGTGGCCGCGCACTTCGGTCACTTCGAACCAATCGAGGTTGCGCAGCGTCTCGGAAGCGCGCGCGATGGCCTGGCTGATGGCGTCGTCGGTGGACTTGGTGGATGAACCCACCAGTTCGATTTGCTTGTAGACATGATTCGACATAGCTCGTCTCCGCTAAGGGGTGAGTCGTGCATCGTCGGTCTGGCGGCGGTGTTCCGGCGCTTACGACCGGCAATCCATTCGAACACACAGCATACGCCCACGGCGCTAGAGTGGTGTTACGAGTTCCGTCGCACCGGCCTCGGCGCGGCGGAGCGCGTTTTCGCAACGCAAGCAAGGAGGTGTCGTCATGCCTGAACGAAAAACCCTGGAACGAGCGGCGCGCGACAAACGGCAAGGAAAATCCGCATCCACGCAGGCCGGAGAATTCGTGCGCGAGGAAATCGAACACGTGCGCGAAGGCAAGCATGGCGTGAGATCCACCAAGCAGGCCATCGCGATCGGACTGTCCAAGGCGCGCCGCGCCGGCGTGGCCCTGCCCGCGCCGAAGAAGGCCAGCGCGGCGACCAAGCGCCGCGCAAAGCAGGACAGCGACGCAGCCCATGATGGGCATGCCAAGTCCGCCACACGCGCCAAGGCCACCACCACCGCCCTGAAGAAGGAAAGCGCCAAGCCCGCTACACGCACCGCGTTGTCGCGGCAGGCCAGCGCATCGGCCTCCAAGCGCAGCGCCGCCGCCCGCTCGGCCGCGGCCAAGAAGGCTGCCGCCACCAAGGGCGCCGCAGGCCGTTCCGCAGCCGCGAAGAAAGCCGCCCGCACGCGCGCGGCAAACCAACGGGCCAGCCACGCGCATTGAAGCGCACAAAGGCCGGCTAGCCCGCCTCGAACGCCTTGAAGCGTTCGTGCAGGAACTCGCGCAGCCGCTTTACCGCCGGCGACAGCAGCATGCGGTGCACGCACAGCAGGTATAGCGGCGACGGTTCGCTGGTGTAGTCGGCCAGGACTTCGATGAGCCTGCCCGCCCGCAGATCGGCCAGCACGTCAAAGCGCGACTTGTAGGCCAGGCCATGGCCAGCCAGGGCCCAACGGCGCACGAGTTCGCCGTCATCGCCGACGCGGTCGCCCTTGACCGGTATGGTGAGCGCGGCGCCTTCGTGCCGGAAGGCCCAGCGGTCGTGCAGGGTTTCGCCCAGCACGAAGGACAGGCAGTTGTGGCGGCGCAGGTCATCGGGCACCTGCGGCACGCCATGGCGCGCAAGGTATGCGGGCGAGGCGCACACCACGCGGCGGTTGTGCTCGGATAGCGGCAGGGCCACCAGTCCAGAGTCGTTCGGAGTGCCATAACGCACCGCAAGATCCACCGGCTGCCGGTACAGGTCGGCCAGGCGGTCGCTGATGCGCACCTGGAAGTTGACGCGTGGATGCCGTTCCTGGAACTCATCCAGCCATGGCAGCAGCACGTGCCGGCCCAGGTCGGACGGGATCGACAAGGACAGCGTGCCGGAGATCTCCGTCTTGTTGCGCGCCACGGCGTTCCTGCCCGCGTCCAGCGCCGACAGCGCCGCGCGGGCATGTTCCAGATAGCGTGCGCCGTCGCTCGTCAGCCTGAGGCTGCGCGTCGTGCGCACGAAGAGGCGCGCGTCCAGGACCTGCTCGAGCCGCTTGAGCGCGGCGCTGGCGACCGCTGGCGTCAGGTCCAGCTCGCGCGCGGCGGCGGAAAAGCTGCCCTGGTCCGCCGCCGCCATGAATATCCTCAGATCCTCGAACCGCACCATGCCGGCCTCATTTTCAAAAAATTATTGAAACTGACTGCGATGCTAGCCGCTTTTTCGCTGGTTTGGACTGGGTAATCATGGCTCCATTCCCCGACACGCAAGGAGTCCCCCATGAAAATCGAACTGAACGGCAAGAAGGCCCTGGTCACCGGATCGTCTGGCGGCATCGGCCTGGCCATAGCCGCAGGCCTGGCCGAGGCCGGCGCCGAAGTCGTGCTGCACGGCCGCAACGCCGACAAGCTGGCGCAGGCGGCCGCTTCGCTTGCCCAGCAGTTTCCCGCCGCGCGCGTGAGCACCGTGCAGGCCGATCTCGCCACCGCCGACGGCGCGGCCTCGATCTCGGCCGCCCATCCCGACGTCGACATCCTGATCAACAACGCCGGCTACTTCGCCCCCAAGTCCTTCACTGAAATCACGGACGACGACTGGCAGTACATGCTGGACATCAACGTCATGAGCGGCGTACGCCTGTCGCGCTACTACCTGCCGCGCATGCTGGCCGCCGGCTGGGGCCGCATCGTGTTCATATCCAGCGAATCCGGGGTCCAGATCCCCGCGGAGATGATCCACTACGGCGTCAGCAAGACGGCGCTGCTGGGCGTGTCGCGCGGATTGTCCGAGCTGACCGCCGGCACCGGCGTCACCGTCAACGCGGTGCTGCCCGGCCCCACGCGCTCGGAAGGCGTGTCGGACTTCTTTGCCGAAATGGCCAAGGAACAAGGCGTCACGCAGGACCAGATGGAGCGCGACTTCATCGCCCAGCACCGCCCCACTTCGCTGCTGCGCCGCCTGGCCACCGTGGAAGAAGTGGCCAACATGGTCGTCTACGCGAGCTCGACGCAAGCCGCCGCCACCAACGGCGCGGCGCTGCGCGTGGACGGCGGCGTGGTGCGTTCCATCATCTGATCCCGGCAAGCAACCATGAAAGCCATCGCCTATTTCAAGAACCTGCCCGCCGATCACCCGGAGGCGCTGCAGGACATCGACATCGCCGACCCGGTGCCCGGCGACCACGACCTGCTGGTCGAGGTCCGCGCCATTTCGGTCAACCCGGTGGATGTGAAGATCCGCGCCAATCGCAAGCCCAAGGACGGCCAGCCCGAAGTCATAGGCTGGGACGCCGCCGGCGTGGTGCGCGCAGTGGGTGCAAAGACCAGCCTGTTCAAGCCGGGCGACCGCGTCTGGTATGCGGGCGCGCTGAACCGCCCCGGCGCCAACAGCGAGCTGCACGTGGTGGACGAGCGCATCGTCGGCCGCATGCCGGCCAGCCTGGACTACGCCCAGGCCGCGGCGCTGCCGCTGACCACCATCACCGCCTGGGAGCTGCTGTTCGACCGCCTGCGCGTGCTGGACAACGCCGCCCCCAGCCAAGGCAGCCTGCTGGTCATCGGCGCCGCGGGCGGCGTGGGATCCATTCTGGTGCAGTTGGCGCGCCAGTTGACCGGACTCACGGTGATCGGCACCGCCTCGCGCCCGCAAACCCAGGCCTGGGTGCGGGAACTGGGCGCGCATCACGTGATCGACCACAGCCAGCCGCTGGCCGCCGAACTCAAGCGCATCGGCTTCGGACACGTCAGCCACATCGCCGGCCTGACCCAGACCGACCAGCATTTCGCGCAGATGGCCGAAGCGATTGCGCCGCAAGGCAAGATCGCCCTGATCGACGATCCCGCAGCCATCGACGTGCGCCTGCTCAAGTCCAAGTCGGCCTCGCTGCATTGGGAGTTCATGTTCGCGCGTCCGCTGCACGGCACGCCCGACATGATCGCGCAGCATGAACTGCTGAACCAGGCCGCCCGCCTGATCGACGAAGGCGCGCTGCGCACCACCCTGGGCGCGCACTACGGCAAGATCAACGCCGAAAACCTGCGCCGGGCGCACGCCTTCATTGAAAGCGGCAAGGCGCAGGGCAAGATCGTGCTGGAAGGGTTCTAAGGCGCGTAGGCCATGCCTCGCCGCTCGCGGCGGCGGGGCGTCTCGCAATTGCAGGCAGAAAGCAGTACAAACTCGACTGCGCGCAAACACATGCGCGACACCATCGGGAGTCTCTTCTGCTCGACCACATTCTCAATCAGGCGCTTGAACCCGTGCTCTGGGGGATGGTGGCCTTCACCCTGCTGATGCTGCGGCTGGCTCCCTTGCAAGGATGGAAGGCCGCCATCGTCGCCGGCATCACGGCCGGACTGGTCTTCGACACCGTGCAGTTCCGCGTGGGTCCGCCGCGCCTATGGGACTTGCAGGTACTGGGTTCGGTGCTGGCCGCCCTGCTGGCGGCCGCCGTCTTGGAAGCGCTATTCCTTCTGGTGCGCCGCTCGCGAGCCGAGCGGGCCTGAGGCGTGGGGCCGGCATCCGGTCCGAACTGCGACACATGATGCGCCGGCAATGCGCCCGTTCTAGGCGCGCCCTTCCCGCTTGGCGCGGGCGTGGGGATCATTGATCTCGGCTTCCAGCTCGGCGATCAGCCATTCCAGCCAGCCGTTTTCGCTGCGCGCGTAGACCACCGCGGCGGGCGTCTTGCCCGTGCGCCAGCCAGGCTGGTGCGCATCCATCCACGCGCCCAGGCTTTTGTGCGGCGCCAGCAGGCCTGACAGCCACGACCACAGATAGTCGGGCACGTTGCGGCGGAATCCTTGCGCGCAGGCATAGAGGGTGGGCTCAAGCGGCAAGTTGCCGGCGCGCGCCAGCCTCGCCTGCACGCGGCGCAGCGTCTCGGCCGCGGCCTGCAATTGTTCGGTGCTGAGCTTTTTCATCGAAGGACTCCTGGACTTGGTTTGCCCGGATTATCGCCGCAGGCGGCGGCGCTTTCAAAGCGCCGCTTGCAGGCATCAGGAACGCGCCGTTCGGGGCGGCTCCAGGCCGAACAACGCGGTCGCGGCAAAGCGCGCGCCGGGCTCGAGCGCCCGCATGCCGGTACGGGCTTCGCCGGCCGCCGCAAGGTTAAACGCATCGGCTACGTTGGTGACCGGCTCGACGCACAGAAAATCCGAACCGCCCGCCGTGTAGACCACCAGATGCGCAAACGCCGGGTCGGCGTGCAGCGACAGCTGATGCCCATCGGGCCAATGCAGGGTGGCTCGCCCTTCCCACTGCGACAGATAGGTGTCGCAGCCGCTGGCCGAACGCCGCAGTTCGCGCACATGAACGGCCTTGCTGCCGGTGGGCAGGCCGTCGGCGTCCGCCGCCCACTCGCGGCGCGCATGCAGCGTGACCCGCTCGGCCGTGAAATAGGGATGCAGGCCCAGGCCGCAAGGCATGGGCGTGTCGCCGAGATTGACGATGGCAAGCGCCACGCTCAGGCCGCGCGCGTCCAGCTGATAGCGCTGCACGCATTCGAAGGGCCAGGGCCAGCCCAGCACGCCGGCGGGCTGCTCCAGCACCAGGTCGACGCTGTCCGGACTGTGGCTGCGCACGCGCCACGGCTGATACAGGCCTGCGCCATGGATCGCATGGGGCCGGCCGGGTACGGACTGCAATGCGTGCCTGGCGCCGTTGAAGGTGAACACGCCATCGCGGATGCGGTTGGAGTAAGGCGCCAGCGGATAGGAGCCCGCCCGCGGCCAGCGTCCGGCGGGCCACTGCGTGTCGGTCAGGGGCACGATCCAGTCATGCGCGCCGGTGGACAACCGGGTCAGGCGGCCGCCGCCGCCCGGCGCGAATTCGGCCTGGAGCGGACCGCTGGTGATGGTGATGCGCTCGCTGGCGTCCAGCGTGGCCGGGACGGATAGAACCTGCATGGATAAGAGACTCCGGCGGCGGAAACAGGGCCGCGCGCTGCGATTGTGCCGTTTGCGGACGGCCGGGAGCAAGCGCGGACAGGCCCCCTATCCCGCCACGCCCCCAACGCCGCACAACGCCAACAGACGCCCCAACGCCGGATTCTGGTTGGTCTCCAGCCAAGCAATGCCGTGCTGCAGCTTAGGGGCGTCCGCCGGCAACGGGCGGAACATCACGCCCTCCATGTTGAAGGATTCGATGTCGCGCGGAATGATGGCCACGCCGGTGCCAGCCGCGACCAGGCACAGCAGGGTTTGGGACGCCTCCGTTTCCCGCAGCACGCGCGGCAGGAAACCCGCCTCCAGGCAGATCGCATCCATGGCGTCGCGCAAGTGGAAGCCCTTGCCCGAGGGATAGGCGATGAACGGTTCTTGCGCCAGATCCGCGACACGCAATTCGGCCTTGGCGGCCAATGGATGCGCGTCTGCCAGCGCAATGGAAAACTCGCTGAGCATGAACTCGTGCGACGCGATGTGCTTGCCCTCCAGGGGCAGAAAGCACAGCGCCGCATCCAGCGTGCCGTCCAGCAGCTTCAAGCGCAACTCGCCCGTGGGCAGCGGCCCCTGGATGTCCAGCGCGATATCGCTGTAATGGCGCCGGCAATCGCGCACCAGCCCCGGCAGGCGCACATGGCTGGCGCGTCCGGTATAGCCCAGCCGCAGGCTGCCGGTCTCGCCCCGGCCAGCCTTGCGGCAAGCCTCCACGGCGCCGTCGAGCTGCCGGAACATGGGCTGGATGCTGTCCAGGAACACGCGGCCCGCCACCGTCAGCGTCACCTTGCGCGTGCTGCGGTCGAACAGCTTCACGCCCAGCTCGTCTTCGAGTTCGCGGATGCGCTGGCTCAAGGGCGGTTGGGCGATGTGCAGGCGCAAGGCGGCCCGTGTGAAGTTCAGCTCCGTGGCGAGGACCATGAAGCTCTGCAGATGGCGCAATTCCATGAGCGGTTCTGAGGGTGCCGGTTATTAATATTCTATGAATATAAATCATGCATCGATAATAAATTGGACGACTCAATCCCCACGCCCTAACCTGCCACGCATTCCATAACGACACAGCGTGGAGACAAGCATGGCTGATCTTTCGGGGCGGGTGGCCCTGGTAACCGGTTCGACCAGCGGCATCGGCCTGGCGGTAGCGCGGCGCCTGGCGCGCTCCGGCGCGACCCTGGTGCTCAACGGCCTGGCCGACGCTTCGGCGGCCGACGCGCTCTGCGCCGAATTCCGCGATACCTATGGCGTGCCGGTCCGTTTCCAGCCCTGTGACCTGCGCAAGCCGGCCGAGATCGAGGCCATGATGGCCGAGTTGAACCAGGCCTACGGCGCGCTGGACATCCTGGTCAACAACGCCGGCATCCAGCACGTCAGCCAGATCGAAGCCTTTCCGGTCGACAAGTGGGACGACATGATCGCGGTCAACCTGTCCGCCAGCTTCCACACCATACGCACCGCACTGCCTGCCATGCGCGCACGCAACTGGGGCCGCATCGTCAACATGGCATCCATCAGCGGCTTGCGCGGCCGCGCCGGCAAGACCGGCTACAACGCCACCAAGCACGGCTTGATCGGCCTCACCAAATCGGTGGCGCTGGAAACCGCGCAGACCGCCATCACCTGCAACGCCATCTGCCCCGGCTGGGTACACACGCCGCTGGTGCAGAAGCAGATCGACGCACTGGCCGAACGTGACGGCCTGGACAATGCCGCAGCCACCAACAAGCTGTTGGGCCTGCGCCAGCCTTCGGGCAAGTTCGTCACCCTGGAGCAAATCGCCGGGCTGTGCGAGTTCTTCTGCTCGCCCGACGCCGACGAAGTCCGCGGCGTGGCCTGGGCCATGGACGGCGGCACGACCGCGGCCTGAAGCGACGACGACCTCACGAACATGCGCGCAGGCCGGGCAGCGGCGCGCAGCCATACCGACAATGCCCGCGAGGAGTACACGATGCTGGACCACACCCACGCGCCCACCGCCCAGAGCTGGGTCGACGGCGCCGACGGCCATCCGGATTTCCCGGTGCAGAACCTGCCGATGGGCGTGTTCCGCCACGATGGCGGCGCACCACGAATCGGCGTCGCCATCGGCGAACAGGTGCTGGATGTCCAGGCCGCCGTGGAACTGGGCCTGCTGGACGGACTGGACCCGGTCGCACGCCAAGCGCTGTCGGCGCGCAGGCTCAACGACTGGATGGCTTTGCCCGGCCCCACCCGCAAGGCTGTGCGGCACGCGCTGTTCGCCCTGCTGGACGCCGCACACCCTGACCGCGCGCGGCATGAGGCCCATGCCGCGCGCCTGCTGCACCCGCAAGCGCAGTGCGAACTGCTGCTGCCCGCGGACGTGGGCGACTACACCGATTTCTATGCGGGCATCCATCACGCAAGCCAAGTGGGCAAGCTGTTCCGCCCCAACAACCCGCTGATGCCGAACTACAAGCACGTGCCCATTGCCTACCATGGCCGCGCGTCCTCCATCTGCGCGTCCGACACGCCCGTGCGGCGGCCCCGCGGCCAGGTCAGGATCGCGGCCGGCGTCGATACGCCGGCCTTCCGGCCCTCGGCGCAATTGGACTTCGAACTGGAACTGGCCATCTGGATCGGCCCCGGCAATGCCCTCGGGGAGCCGGTGCCGCTGGAGCTCGCCGCCGGCCACATCGCCGGCTACGGCCTGCTGAACGACTGGTCCGCGCGCGACATCCAGGCCTGGGAATACCAGCCGCTGGGCCCCTTCCAGGGCAAGAACTTCGCGTCCACGGTTTCGCCCTGGATCGTGACCAGCGAGGCGCTGGCCCCGTTCCGCCGCGCCGCGATGGCGCGCGGCGACGCCGATCCCGAACTGCTGCCCTACCTGCGCGACGCCAGGGATGCCGCCAGCGGCGGACTGGAGATCGCGCTGCAGGCGTGGCTATCCACGCCGCTCATGCGCGAACGCGCGCAGGCGCCGCGCCAGCTGTCGGCATCCGACGCGCGCCACCTGTACTGGACGCCCGCGCAGATGGTGGCGCAGCACACGCTGGGCGGCTGCAACCTGCGCCCCGGCGACCTGCTGGGCTCGGGCACCATCTCCACGCCCGACGACAGCGGCCACGGCAGCCTGCTCGAACTGACGCACGGCGGCACGCAACCCATTACCCTGCCCTCGGGCGAAACCCGGCTGTTCCTGGAGGCCGGAGACGAAGTCACCCTGACGGCCCATTGCAGCCGCGAGGGTTTCCAGCGCATCGGCTTCGGCGCAAGCCGCGCGCGCATCATCGATTGACGTTCAATACCAGGCATCCCGCTAGACCTGGAGACGGCCGGCAAGCCGGCGGCACACTAAGGAGGAATGACATGAAGAAGATCCTGGCAGCAGGCATGATGGTCCTGACAAGCGCAGGCAGCGCCCCCGCGCTGGCGCAGGACTTTCCCAACCACCCGATCCGCCTGATCATCCCGTACTCCGCCGGCGGCGTCACCGACGTGGTCGGCCGCGCCCTGGCCGAGCAGTCCGGCAAGCGCCTCGGCCAGACCGTGGTGGTCGAGAACAAGACTGGCGCCAACGGCACGCTGGGCGCGACCCAGATGCTCAACACCGCGCCCGACGGCTATACCGTCACCATGGTGCCCATCGGCATCTTCCGCATGCCGCACATCACCGGCACGCGCTACGACCCGGTCAAGGACCTGACCTACATCTCGATGATCGCCGGCTACAACTACTACGTCGCCGTCGCCTCGGACTCGCCCTGGAAGACGCTGGACGACCTGGTCGCCTACGCCAAGTCCAAGCCCGACACGATTTCCTACGGCACGCCGGGCGCCTACAGCAGCCAGCACATCGCCATGGTGCAGCTGGGCGAAGCCGCCCAGGCCAAATGGACCCACGTGCCCTACAAGGGCGACGCCGACGCGCTGACCGCCATGCTGGGCGGCCACATCCAGGTGCTGGTCGGCGCCAGCACCATCCTGCCCTACGTCGCCTCGGGCAAGGTCCGCATCCTCGCGTCGCTGGGCGACAAGCGTTCCCCCGACCTGCCGGACGTCCCCACCCTGAAGGAAGCCGGCTATCCCGTGGTGCACACCTCGCCCTTCGGCATCGCCGGTCCCAAGGGCATGGACCCGGCCGTGATCGCCAAGCTCGACGGCGCCTTCCGCGACACGCTCAACGACGAAGCCTTCCTGGCCCTGCTGCGCCAGTCCGGCGTATCGCCGCAGTACATGGATACAGCGAACTACACCAAGGCCGCCCACGCCAGCGCGGAAACCGAGCGTGAGGTGATCAAGAAGTTGGGGAATATCATGAACAAGTGAGGTCCGGACAAAACCAGCATCCGTCCCTCCCCGCAGCGGTTCACGCGCCCGATACAATCACGGGCATGAATTCCGCAACGCAAAACACCGCCGCCGACGCCCACCCGGGCCATACCCCCATGATGCAGCAATACCTCCGCCTGAAAGCGGAGGCAGGTCCCTTGCTGCTGTTCTACCGCATGGGGGACTTCTATGGAATGTTCTATGAAGACGCGGAGCGCGGCGCGCGTCTGCTGAACCTGACGCTGACCAAGCGCGGTTCGTCCAACGGCACGCCGATCCCGATGGCCGGGCTGCCGGTGCATGCCATGGAGCAATACCTGGCGCGGCTGGTCGCCATGGGCGAGTCCATCGCCATCTGCGAGCAGATCGGCGACCCGGCGACGTCCAAGGGTCCGGTCGAGCGCCGCATCGTGCGCATCGTCACACCCGGCACGCTGACGGACGATGCGCTGCTGCCGGCCAAGGCGGACCGCGCGCTGGCCGCCGTGTTCGTGGGCGGCACCGCGCGCGCGCCGCGCGCGGGGCTGGCCTGGCTGAACCTGGCCAGCGGCGAATTCCGCGTGACCGAATGTGCGCCGGCGCAGCTGGAATCCGAGCTGCACCGCATCGCGCCGGCCGAGATCGTCTGCGCCGACAGCGCCGAATTCGATTTCCCGTTCGAAGGCGCGCGGGCCCGCGTGCCCGATTGGCACTTCGAAGCGGACAGCGCGCGCGCGCACCTGCTGGCGCATTTCAAGACAGATACGCTGGCGGGCTTCGACATCGAAGACATGCCGGCCGGCATCTGCGCCGCGGGCGCGCTGCTGCGCTACGCCGCCCGCACCCAGTCGCAGGCCCTGGCCCACGTGCAGAGCCTGTCGGCGGAGCGCCCCGGCCAGTACGTGCTGCTGGACCCGGTCACGCGCCGCAACCTGGAGCTGACGCAGACGCTGTCGGGCGAAGATTCGCCGACGCTGTTCTCGTTGCTGGACGGCTGCCGCACGCCCATGGGCAGCCGGCTGCTGCGCCGCTGGCTGCACCATCCGCTGCGCGAGAACGAACAGGCGCTGGCGCGCCAGCAAGCCATCTCGGCGCTGCTGGCGGGCCGCATGGACATGGAGCAAACCTTCGGCGCGGCCGGCTTTGGTTCGGCCGGCCTGCTGGAGTCCTTGCGCAGCGCATTGAACGCCTTCCCGGACATCGAGCGCATCGCCGCCCGCCTGGCGCTGCGTTCGGTGCGCCCGCGCGAGCTGGCCAGCCTGCGCGACGCGCTGCAAGCCCTGCCGGCGCTGCGCGACCAGGTCGAGCCGATGGCGGATTCGCCGCGGCTGGGCGAACTGGTCTCGCACCTGTCGGTGGACCCGGCCCTGGCCGCCCTGCTGGTGCGCGCCATTGCCGCCGAACCTGCTGTCGCCATCCGCGACGGCGGCGTGCTGGCGGCGGGCTTCGACGCCGAACTGGACGAGCTGCGCGGCCTCGCGGCCGACGGCGGCGACTTCCTGGTGCAGCTGGAAGCCCGCGAGCGCGAACGCACCGGCATCAGCAACCTGCGCGTGGAGTTCAACCGCGTGCATGGCTTCTACATCGAAGTCACCAAGGGCCAGACCGCCAAGGTGCCGGAGGACTACCGCCGCCGCCAGACGCTGAAGAACGCCGAACGCTACATCACCCCTGAACTCAAAACCTGGGAAGACAAAGTGCTGTCCGCCCAGGACCGTTCGCTGGCCCGCGAGAAATGGCTGTTCGAGCAATTGCTGGACGTGCTGGCCGAGCACGTGCGGCCGCTGTCGGATTGCGCGGCCGCCTTGGCCGAACTGGACGCGCTGGCCGCCCTGGCCGATCACGCGCGCCGCCACGACTGGATCGCGCCCGAACTGTCCGAACAGGCCGACATCGACATCGATGCCGGCCGCCACCCGGTGGTGGAACACGCCATCGAGCGCTTTACCCCCAACGGCTGCCGTCTGGAGCCGGCGCGCCGCATGCTGCTGATCACCGGCCCGAACATGGGCGGTAAATCGACCTACATGCGGCAGGTGGCGCTGATCGTGCTGCTGGCGCGCATCGGCAGCTTCGTGCCCGCGTCGCGCGCCCGCATCGGCAAGATCGACCGCATCTTCACCCGCATCGGCGCGGCCGACGACCTGGCGGGCGGCCGCTCGACCTTCATGATGGAAATGACCGAGGCGGCCGCCATTCTGTCGGCCAGCACGCCCAACAGCCTGGTGCTGATGGACGAGATCGGCCGCGGCACGTCCACCTATGACGGCCTGGCGCTGGCCTGGGCCATCGCCTGCCGCCTGCTGGCCCACAACCGTGCGCTGACGCTGTTCGCCACCCACTATTTCGAGCTGACCCGCCTGCCGGCGGAACAGCCGGCCTCGGCCAACGTGCACCTGGCCGCGGCCGAATCGGCCGGCGGCATCGTGTTCCTGCACGAAGTGCGCGAAGGCCCGGCCAGCCGCAGCTACGGGATCCAGGTGGCGCAGCGCGCGGGCGTGCCCGCCGCCGTGATCCGCCAGGCCTCGCGCGAGCTGGAGCGCCTGGAGGCCCAAGGCGCACCCACGCCGCAGCTTGGCCTGTTCGCGGCCGCGGCTGACGCCGACGCCCAGGCCTATGCCGAAGCCGACCGTTCCGACGACCTCGACGCCCTGGACGCCCTGCGCGAGGAACTCGCCGCCATCGACCCCGACAGCCTGACCCCGCGCGAAGCGCTGGACGCCCTCTACCGCCTGAAGAAGCACCTGCAATGAACCTCGACCATCCCTTGGCCCTGCTGGGCAACCAGAGCCCCAACGACTTCATGCGCCGCTACTGGCAGCGCAAGCCCCTCTTGATCCGCCAGGCCATCCCCGGCTTCAAGCCGCCGGTCACGATCGCCGCCATCAAGAAACTGGCGCGCCGCGACGACGTGGAGTCGCGCCTGATCTGGCGCGAGAACGGCGAATGGCAAATGGAGAACGGCCCGTTCGCGCGCCTGCCCAAGGACAACGAAGGCGATTGGACCTTGCTGGTGCAAAGCGTGGACCTGCACAGCGATGCCGCATCCGAACTGATGCAGCTGTTCCGCTTCATCCCCGACGCGCGTCTGGACGACGTGATGATCAGCATCGCCAGCCATGGCGGCGGCGTGGGTCCGCACTTCGACAGCTACGACGTGTTCCTGCTGCAGGCCGCCGGCGAGCGCGAATGGCGCTATGGCCGCCAGAAGGACCTGTCGCTGGAGCCGGGCCTGCCGCTGAAGATCCTGAGCCGTTTCGAGCCCGAAGAAACGGCCGCGCTGGCGCCCGGCGACATGCTCTACCTGCCCCCGCAGGCGGCCCACGACGGCGTCGCGGTAGGCGACGGCTGCATGACCATCTCCATCGGTTTTCGCGCGCCCACGCAGGCAACGCTGGCGCGCGGGCTGCTCGAAGCGGCCGCGGACCAGGTCATGGCTCGCGTCGGCCTCCTGGGCGGCCCCTATGGCGAGCCCGCCCTGCCCGGTCCGAAACTGTCGGCGGTCTATCGCGACCCCGGCCAGCCCGCGGTCGACACACCCGCCGCGCTGCCGGACGCGCTGGTGGCCGCCACGCTGGAAACCGTGGAAAAGCTGCGCTTCGACGACGCGCTCGCCTCGCGCTTCCTGGGCTGCTGGCTGACCGAGCCCAGCAATCTCAGCGTGTTCGACGCTCCCGAAGGCATGGACGTGGACCTGGAAGAAGACTGGCCTGCCGCGGGCCGGCTGGTGCTGGACCGGCGCAGCCGCATGCTCTATCGCGGCAAGCAGCTCTTCATCAATGGCGAGACTGCCATGGTGCCCGCAGACGCCGCCCTGCGCACGCTGGCGGACGCGCGCAGCCTGGATTGTGCGGATCCGTCCTGCGCCCGCCTGACCGACGAAGCGCGCTCCTGCCTGGCGGATTGGCTGGATTCCGGCTGGATCCGCTACGTCGCGGCGTAGCATCCCGACACGGCCCCGTATCAGTCCTGTACAGAAGGAAATCAGGTCTGATACGCGGGACACATCAAGAAAGAGATAACACGAAGCTGAAAGGTTTGTTGCCGTTGGGATGCGACCTTTTTAAATTTCATACGCGTTGCGCCCGCGTGTTCCTGTAGTCTGACTTCTGGTTTCCCCTAATGGGGTTTCAAGAGTCGTCATCTACAGGAGTCTAAAAATGATGAGCAAAACCTTGATTATTGCCTCGGTGCTGGCCGTCGCGCTGAGCGCCTGCAACAAGAAGGAAGATGCCCCGGCGCCCGCGACCAACCCCGCTCCGGGCGCAAGCGCGCCCGCCCCCTCCACGACGCCCCCGGCCACCTCGCCGGCTCCGGCGCCCACGCCCAACACCACGCCGGGTGGCGGTTCGACCACCCCGGGCGGCTCGACCACGCCCGCGTCCTAATAAAAACTCAGCGACGAACCCCCGCTCTGAGGACGCAAGAAAATCTATGGTCAGCCCGTTTTTTGCAAGCGAGTTGGTGTTGGCGTAGATTGGGCTTTGCTCAAATCTATTCGGAGTCAGTTGGGGACAGGTCCCCGCTCCATGATGAGAGTCGCGCCCGGCAAACCAAAAAAACCCCTCAGCATGGAAAGCTGCTGTTTTTCATGGCAGGTTTTTTTGCCAGGCCGTTGAGCCATTTATGTCTTCACGTACTCGCGCCGCAGAACCAGGAAGTGACTGCGTAAAACGGTGATGAATGTCAGGTTGCGCTAACGGCCTGCCCACTTCGATAGTTCGTTCCATTGGCGAGGATGGCCCAGGCTATCCTCGCCAATTTATTGGCCAGCGCGCAGGCCACCACGTTCGAGTGACACCTTGCCAGCAGTTCGCGCCCCCAGATGCCCAGCCGAGGCGGCAGCTCCTGCTCGGCCAGCACTGCCGGCAGGCGCCGGATGATTGCCTGGCCGCGCGGCGGACTGATGCCGAACTCCAGTAAAAGGGCGTGGACCTGGTTGATCACGCCGGTGCGCTCGCGCACCAGCGACTCTCGCACGCGGCGCAGCGCCGAGACGGTCTGCTGAGCCTCGTTGCGGGCGCTCACGAGCCGCATGCTTGGGCGCGAAGCGGCCTCGCAGATCGCCTGCGCATCGGCGAAGTCGTTCTTGTTGCCCTGCACGAAGGGGCGCACGAACTGGGGCGAGATCAGCTTGGCTTGGTGGTCCAGCGCCAGAATGCGGCGTGCCATTCAATGAGCTCCCGCACAAGCCTCCATTACCACCGTGCTGCACGGCATATTGCCCAGTAGCGTAAACAGTTGCTGGCGCGAACACTTCTTGCGAAACACCATCCTGCCGCTCGCGTCCTGTCCGTGCAGATGGAAGCTATGCTTGCCCAGATCGATGCCAATCAGCGTCACGATGCTCATGAGAGGTCGCCCAGAAAGAACAATCCCCACTCAGCGTACCGCTTCGTGGGGATCGGGCTGACCATCTCATTAAGCCCCGGCTGTCACGGCCGGGGCTTTTTCGTGTCCAGGTGACGCGCTATTGATAGCTCATCGTGAATGTCGCAAGACCGTTGGCCGAGCCTGGGGTCACGGTCTGCCCGGTCTGGACATAGCGGGCATTCAGCGGGATGGAGAATGAGCCGTTCCCGGTCACCCCTGCCACCCATTGATTCTGCGCGCCCCAGGCGGACGAGCTCGGCCCGTATTGGACGACAGTCGTTCCGTTCAATACCTGGATCCCCACGCCTTTGGCGGTTGAGGTTGGCGTCAACGATAGCGTGTCGGACAGGTTTGCAAGATTGGTCTGATCGGTCAACGTGACCGCGACGTTGACCGTCGCGGGAGGAACGCCGCCAGAACAGGTCAGGCCTATGCTGAAGGGCTTCTCCGGGGAAAATGATCCGATTCCGGTAAATACCTTGCTCGGGACGGGTGGAAACTTGACCACCACGGAAGGCGTCGCAACGGAGCAGGTCGGCTTCTTCGGTGAAACTTCGATTCCCCCCGAGATGCGAATGGAGGCGAACTGGAAATTTCCAGCGTTCTGGACGATACCTTTGGCAATTTCGCCTGTCAGCGTACCCGACTGGGTAATCGGCCCGGTCTTGACCAGCTCGAATCTCAAGGACCCTTCCCCGAACGTGGCGTAGGGATTGGTGTTCTGAAAACCGACCGGAAAGTAAACTGCAAAAGCGGTCCATCGCAGCCGCACGCCTATGCCGGGAATGGCGGTCTGGTATACGTTATTGGAGAGCAGCGGACCGGTGGTGCCTTCGTAGTAGTTGCTCAGGTACGCCCCCGCGCCGGGGCAAGTAACCGTGAAATTCGTACCCCAGTTCATTTTGAGATCTCTAGTCACGAGAGGCGTCCAGTCCGCGACGTTCGGGTCGATACTGGGCAACGTGACCGGCTCAAGCATGAACACGCCTACCGAGCCTGTATTGGTCGTGCAAGCGTCGGCCGCCCAGGCTCCCGGCGCCGCGGCAATGGCGGCGACCAGCGTGGCGCAGCGGATCAGTTTTCTCATGGGCATGATTCGGGAAGTACCTAGCAAATTGCGTAAGCCACAACTATATGGATAACGGCACAGGACACGAATCAGCCCCATCCGAAAAATGTTCGGACAACAATAGGACTTGTCCCACCACCTCGATTGCACTCCTTGCCGAAGCGCCTGACTCGCTGCGGCCGTCCCGCGTGAAGGTGCCCAAGCGCGTGATGTTGTCCCCAAAAAAAGAGGCCCCGACAGTGAACTGTCCCCGAAAGTTGGACATAGATCCAACCTTCGGGGACAGTTCACCGTAGGGGCCTCTCTTGTGCGGGCCTGCGCGTGAGCGCAGAACCGTCTGGTCTTACATCTTGTCCTTCAGCACGCTCAGCAGACGCTGGGCGGTGGCGCTATTGTCGCGCGCGCCATTGGCATCCAGCACGGTCACCACGGTCTGGTCGCCGCTGGCGGCCAGGTGGATACGGTACTGAGGCGCCTCGGCCTTCTTGTCGCCCGAGAACATGCGGCTGAAGAAGCCCGGCTGCTCCATCTTTTCGCCCGTGTCGGTGTCGACATAGCGGACGAAGTAGTCGCCAGCGGAGCGGTCGCGGTCGTCCACGGCGAAGCCGCCGCCATCCAGCGCCACGCCGACACGGCGCCAGGCGCGGTCGTACGATTCGGCAACGAGCAGCGAGGCGCCCTGGGCGCGGACGTCCTGCTGCACGGCGGGTTTCTGCGGCGCGGCCTCGGCCTGCTGCACCAGCTTGCGGGCGTTGTCGACGTCGGAGCCCAGATAGACCATCATGCGCGCCAGCATGGCGGCGTTCAGGCCCGGGTCTTCCTTGCCGTTCTGCCATTGCACCTGCATGCCGTCGGCGCCGACGCGCTTCTCAAGCATCTGGCGATGGCTGACGTAGACCTCGGTGTGGCCGTTCACGCGTTCGACGCGCGTACGGAATTTCTCGCGCTCGCCGCTGTCCCAGGCCGACTCCAGCACCGCGCCCAACGCTTGGCGCAGCCAGCTTTCCGGGATCTTGGCGCGGTTTTCCGCCCAGTCGGTTTCGATCAGGCCTGCGCTCGGGTTGTTGCTTGCCACGGTGAAACCGCTTTCGGTCCAGAAGTCCACCAGACGCGGGAACACGTCTTCGGGAGCACGGTCCACGACCAGCCAGCGCAGGTCGCCGTCACGCTCGACACGCATGTCCTGGCGGCCGGGGAGCACGTTGCTGGTCTTGGGCTGGGAAGCTTGCGCCTGGCCCTGTTGCTGGAACTGCGAATAAGTGGTGGAGCCCGAAGCGGGCGCGCGATAGCGCGGATCGCTGTTGGCCTGGGTCAGGTCGGGGGGAATGCTGAGCGGCTCCCCACGCTGGGTGACGGCGCTCTTGTAGTTGACGGACTCTTCATTGCCCAGGAATTGATTGACCTCACTGCAACCGGCCAACAACACCAGAGACATCAATGCCGACAAACCGGCATGACGCTTGTTCATACGTATCCTCACGATATTTAGAGCAGGCCCGTTTCCTGGAGCGCGGCGCGCACGGTCGCGTGGTGCTGCGCCCCCAGTTCAACCAGCGGCAGCCGGTAGCCCAGTGCGCTGCGGCCCATTTCGGCCAACGCCCACTTGACGGGGATGGGGTTGGCTTCCACGAACAAAGCCTTGTTCAGACGCGCCAGGTACGCGTTAAGTTCACGCACCTTCGGCACATTGCCGGCCAGGGCGGCGGCACAGAGCTCACGCATGAGCTTGGGCGCCACGTTGGCCGTAACGGAAATATTGCCGCGCGCGCCCAGCAGGATCAGGGCGGCGGCGGTGGGGTCATCGCCGCTGAAGACCTGGAAGCTGGCCGGCGCTTCGCGCAGCAGCAGGCCGCCGCGGGCGATATCGCCCGTGGCGTCCTTGATGCCGATGATGCCCGGCACCTGCGCCAGGCGCAGGACCGTTTCGTTGCTCATGTCGGCAACGGTACGGCCCGGCACGTTGTACAGGATGGTGGGCAGATCGACGGCTTCCGCGATGGTGCGGAAGTGACGGTACAAACCTTCTTGCGAGGGCTTGTTGTAATAGGGAACGACCGACAGGCCAGCCTGCGCGCCCACGGCCTTGGCGTGGCGCGTCAGGTGGATGGCTTCGTCGGTGGAGTTGGCGCCCACGCCGGCGATGACCGGAATGCGGCCCGCAGCGTGTTCGACCGCAACGCGGATCAGCTCCGCATGTTCTTCCATGGAGACCGTGGGCGACTCCCCGGTGGTGCCGACCACCACCAGTGCGTCGGTTCCTTCCTGGATATGCCAGTCAATCAGCGACCGGTAGGCCGCGTAGTCCAGACTGCCGTCGGGCTGCATGGGAGTGACCAGAGCCACCATGCTGCCTTGGAAATTAACGCCTGCGGCGGTTGCAGGGGATGCCATAAATGTAGGGCTCCAAAACCCCGTGGCGGGATGCCCCAGGGCCAGAATCAAAGAAACCGTTAAGTTTAACGGATATTGGCTGAAATCCTACAGAAACCACTGGACGATGGTCGTCCCCAGGGAGAGTACCGGCCGCATCAATAGCCAGAGCACATCCGTCACCAGCAAGATGACGACGATCACCAGACCATACGGCTCTATTTTCGAGTATTGCCAGGCCAGGCGGTTGGGCAGCAGGCTGAAGAGGATGCGTCCCCCGTCCAACGGCAGGATGGGCAGCAGGTTCAAGGCCATCAGCACCAGGTTGACGTTCACGCCGGCCACGGCCATTTCGAACCAGAACGACTCCTGCAGGCCGGACTCCAGGAAGATGCGCAGCGAAAACGCCCACAGGACGGCCATGAACAGGTTGGCGGCGGGTCCCGCCAGCGCCACCCACAGCATGTCCTGCTTGGGCCGGCGCAAGCGGCCGAAATCCACCGGCACGGGCTTGGCCCAGCCGAACAGCATGCCCGGGCTGCCCAAAAGCTTGGAGGCCAGCAGGATCGCCACCGGCACCAGCAGCGTGCCGACCGGATCGATGTGCCGCGCGGGATTCAGGCTGACGCGTCCAGCCTGATAGGCCGTGGGGTCGCCGAACATCCGCGCGACGTAGCCGTGCGCGGCTTCGTGCAAGGTGATGGCGAAGATGACCGGTATCGCGTAGACCGCAATGGTTTGGATGATGTCATTCATGGCGAACCGGATTGTAGATGAGCCGCGCGCCGGCGCATGCCGGCGTGCAGGTCGGCGCGGCGGGCGCGCTCAGGCAAGACCGAGGGTGGCAGGATCGCCGCGTCCGACGCGCACAACCACCGGGTCGTCGCCGGTGAGGTCGATCACGGTGGTGGGCGATTGCGGGCAAGCGCCCGCGTCGATGATGGCCGCCAGGGAGTGCTCATAGCGTTCGCGGATTTCTTCCGCGTCGTTCAACGCTTCGGTCTCGTCCTTGGGGATGAGCGTGGTGGACAGCAAGGGCGCTCCCACCTGCTCCAGCAGGCCCAGCATGACGGGATGGTCCGGCACCCGGATGCCGATGGTCTTGCGCGACGGATGCGAAACGCGGCGCGGCACTTCCTTGGTGGCTTCCAGGATGAAGGTCCAGGGTCCCGGCGTCGCGGCTTTCAGCAGGCGGTACTGGCGGTTGTCGACGCGCGCGAAGTGGCCGATTTCGGCCAGGTCGCGGCACAGCAGCGTGAGATGATGGCGTTCGTCCAGGCCACGCAACCGCCGCAGTCCGTCGGCGGCGTTCTTGTCGTCCAGCCGCGCGACCACGGCATAGCTCGAATCGGTAGGCACCGCGACCAGCCCGCCATCGGCCAGCCATTGGGCCGCCTGCTTCAGCAGGCGCGGTTGCGGATTCGCGGGATGAATATCGAAATACAAGGCCATAGGTTTATCCTAACACTCTTGAAGGCCGCTCAGTACAGAGCGGCGATGCAAAATGGCGGGAACGCCGACCCGCCCGGAGAAACAGTATGCGCCTTGATGACTCGCGCGAAAGCGACAATGTGGAAGACCGCCGCGCAGGCGGCCCACGCATCGGCGGCCGCGGCACCATCGGCATAGGCACGATCGTGCTGGCCCTGGTCGCCATGTATTTCGGCGTGGATCCCAGCGTGGTCCTGCAAATGGCCGAAGGCCCGCCCGTGCAGCAACAGCAGGGCCCCGCCACCCGTCCGCCCGCCAACGACAAGCAGGCAGTGTTCGTCTCGAAGGTGCTGGGCGAAACCGAAGACACCTGGAGCGCCATTTTCCAGAAGGACCTGAACCGCCAATATGTGGCGCCCAAGCTGGTGCTGTTCCGCGGCGCCACGCCCACGGCCTGCGGCACCGGACAGTCGGCCATGGGGCCGTTCTACTGCCCGGGCGACAGCAAGGTGTACATCGACCTGGCGTTCTTCGACGAATTGCAGAACCGCTTCAAGGCGCCGGGCGATTTCGCCCAGGCCTATGTCATCGCGCATGAGGTCGGCCATCACGTCCAGCATCTGCTGGGCATCTCGGACCAGGTGGACAATCTGCGCCGCCGCAATCCTGCGCAGGCCAATGCCCTGTCGGTGCGCATGGAACTGCAGGCCGACTGCTTCGCCGGCCTGTGGGCGCAGCGCGCCAACGCGGCGCGCAGCATCCTGGAAAGCGGCGACGTGGAAGAAGCCCTGACCGCCGCCACCGCGATCGGCGACGACCGCCTGCAAAAGCAGAGCCAGGGCTATGTGGTGCCCGACTCCTTCACCCACGGCTCGTCGGCCCAGCGCGTGCGCTGGTTCAAGCGCGGGCTGGAGAGCGGCAGCATCAAGCAGTGCGACACGTTCGGCGCCAGCTCGCTATAGCCGCGTGAACAAGCCCCGATGCGCCGCCCGTTGTGCTGTACATCCATACAGCACAACGGGCGGCGCAGTCTTCATCTTGTAAGATTACGCCCCCTCGCAGTGTTGCGCGTGCGCCCGCCGCCGCGCGGCGTTTGCCAGGCGCGCTGCCCGGCGCGCGCATTTCCAAGACCCTAGATCAGTTCCATGGCCAACAAGTTCGAACCGTTAATCACCGTTGATGAGGTGCAAGAGATTCTTGCCGAACCCAAGGAAACCGTAAAACCGATCGCCTGGGTCCCCAAGCCCGCCGCCAGCAATCTCCAATGGATGGAATTCGCCTGTGCCTGCCGGGTCAAGGGTGAAGTGCGCGAAGACGTGATCTTCCGCGCCACCTATCGCGGCGCGCGCACGGCAGTGCATGGCCAGGCCACCATTTTCCTGGCCGAGGCGTTCTGCGCCAGCCTCTTCGTGGGTCCGCACCGCGTGTTCGGCGTGGACACCGACGACTCCTTCCATACCAGCCTGGTGGGCGAAGGCCGGCCGCAGTACCGCAAGCCGCTTGCGGACCGCAGCCATGAACACATCTGGGTGGACGATGGCGAAGGCTACGCCGAGCCCATCGTGCCTGCCCTGCAGAATATCGGCGCGCTGATGCAATACTTCCTGCCGCGGGCGAACCTGACGCTCACCGGCGGATTCGCGCATCCCCTCAAAGGCCGCCAAATCGAACTGATCCTATGAGCACTTTCCTGGAAGCCTCCGGCTGGACCGTCCTGCCGGCGGGCGAGCACGCCATCCGCGCCATATCGCCCATGACCCTGGGCCTGGACGGGCAGCATGCGGCCTTCTTCATCGCGCATCCCGACGAGTCCACGTTCTACCTCACCGACGCCTGTGAGACCGCGATGCACGCGTCCAGCTATGGCATCGACCTGGCGGCCAAGCGCATCGACATCCTGAATGAAACGCCGGGCGTCAGCCTGGCGCACTTCGACCGCGACGGCGCCATCGTCGCCAGCGGCCCCAACGAACAGCTGCAGGAAGCGCTGTGGGACGCGGTCAAGCTGGCGATGGCCCTGTCGTTCCAGTGCGCCAAGTGGATGCCGAAGTTCAGCCAGCTGCGCTTCCGCGCGCAGGTCGGACGGGCATTGACGGCAGGCGTGGGCGTGAACCGCATGGTCAAGGGCGCGCGCGCCAAGGGCAGCAGCGGCCACACGGCCGATTTCGCCTTCGCCGTGCGCGCCGCCAGCAGCACCGCGCTGACGTACATCGAACCGATCGCCCTGAAGGCCGGCAAGAAAATGGACTGGACGCAGGTCTACCAGACCCACGGCAAGATGTCGGACGTGAAGATGGCGGACGCGCGCAACTCGCGCATGGTCATCCTGGAGGACGGCGCCTCGGCCGAGGAATTCAAGAAAGCCGTGACCATCCTGGAACAGTCCGCAACCGTGCAGACGCTGGCCAAGACGCGCGATTGGCGGGAAGTCTTTTCCGGCTAGGACGGCGTCAGGCTGGCAGGTTGGTCAGGCCGTCGACGATTTCGCGGCCGTGCAGGATCGCTGCATGCACCGCTTCGCGCGGACTGTAGACAAAGCCGCCCTCGGCAAAACGCGGAACCGGATATTCGTCGCCGCCTTCGAGCACGGCGCCAGCCTGGACCACCATCACCGACGCTATGAATACGGGGCCGCTGGATTGCGCCTGAACCTCGGCGTCTGCGCCCCGGGACACTTTGGCCGTCAGCCGGTATCCCTTGTAGATCAAGTTGTTCTGATGCACTTCGGATGCCCTCTTTCTGCGACCCAGCATACCCCGCTTGTCCATGACAGTTCGGATATGTTTTGTAACGTGGGCAGAAAATAGAAACACTGTTGCAGCGCAAGAATTGTGTCCCCGTTTTTTGAGGACGCTGCGCGCGAAGCACCTGCGCACCGCATGGCCAGGGTTGGCGCGGCTTGCGGCGCGACGCGGGATGCTGTCGCAACCCGCCGCCGCACAGGTTCACGGGGATTTCCCTAGATCTGTTGCATATGCACACCTTGTTGCGGCTTCAAGCCGCAACATGGCGGTCCTGCTGCGCAGTCGCCGCGGCCGGCTGCTCACCGGCCGGTCCAAAGAAAGCGGGAAACTGCTTTTCGCCCTTTTTCGTGACGCTCAGCGCACGTGAATCCAGATCCTTGCTGATCCACCCCCGGCGCGTCAGCGCCTCCAACAGCGCCGCGCCCAAGGCGCCGCCCAGATGCGAGCGGCGCTCGCTCCAGTCCAGGCAGGAACAGGCGAAGCGCCGCCGGCGTTGGCGCGCCTGCGACACGTCCACGCCTATCTGCGCCAGCGCTGCCTCCCCCAACGGCGTCAGCAGGTAATCGCGCCCGTCCGCCGTAAGCCATTGGCGCGACAGCATGGCGTCATGGATGCGCACGGCCAGCGTGCCCGCCATGTGGTCATAACAGGTGCGCGCCTCCCGCAGCGCCGACGGCGTGCTGGGTTTGAACGGCACGCGTTCCGCGCCAGCCACCACCAGCAAGGCCTCCAGCGCGTGTCCGACCTCGCTGTTGGCCAGGCGGTAGTAGCGGTGCTTGCCCTGCACGGCCATTTCCACCAGCCCTTGTTCCCGCAGGCGCAGGAAATGGCTGCTGGCGGTGGAGGCGCCGATGTCGGCGGCAGCCGCCAGTTCGGTCGCGGTGCGCGCGCGGCCGTCCAGCAGCACGCACAGCATGCGGGCGCGGGCCGGATCGGCGATGGCGCCAGCCACGGCGGAAAGATTGATGTCGGCGAACTCGGATTCCATGATTCGTCACAGACCAAAGTGTTGTGTGCAGAGTCAAGCATACTGCGACTCAACACAACAAGACAGCAGCCGGCCTGCCCGGACACCCATGCCCGCATCCCGGAAATTCTTCGGCTGGACAGTGCTTTACGCCACCTTCGTGCTGGCGATCTTCGGCTGGGGCGTCGGCTTCTACGGCCCGCCCGTCTTCCTGCATGCCGTGGCGCAGCGTACCGGCTGGGGCGTGGCCCTGGTATCCGGCGCCGTCACGCTGCACTTTCTTTGCGGCACCGTGGTGGTCGCCAACCTGCCGCGTCTGTACCGGCGCTGCGGCGTGCCGGCAGTCACGCTGGGCGGCGCCGTGCTGCTGGCGTTCGGCGTGGGCGGATGGGCCACGGCCGCGCAGCCCTGGCAGCTCTACGCAGCTGCGCTGTTCTCGGGCATGGGCTGGGTGACGTTGGGAGCCGCCGCCGTCAATGCGTTGATCTCACCCTGGTTCGTGCGCCGCCGCCCCGCCGCGCTGGGCATGGCCTACAACGGCGCCAGCGTCGGCGGCATCGTCTTTTCGCCCTTGTGGGTTTACCTGATCGGCCAGGCGGGATTTGACCAGGCGGCCTTGTGGGTGGGCGCGGCGATGGTGGCGGTGATCGCCGTGCTGTCGCGCCAGGTGTTTGCCCTGACACCGCAACAGCTCGGCCAAGAGCCGGATGGCGCTTGCGCTGCGACTCAGGCGCCGGCGGCTGCGGCAGGCATCGCCCCGCCCGCGCCGGTGGCGGACCTGTGGCGCAACCGCGCCTTTCTCACCTTGGCTGCCGGCATGGCGCTTGGCCTGTTCGCCCAGATCGGTCTGATCGCGCATCTGCTGTCCCTGCTGGCGCCGCTGCTGGGTGCGCAGACTGCCGGCCTGGCAATGGGCCTGGCCACGGCCGCGGCCATAGGCGGGCGCACGCTCGTCGGTTGGCTGATGCCTGCCGGCACGGACCGGCGCAAAGTCGCCTGCCTGGCCTATGCCATTCAGATCGCCGGTTCGTTGATTCTGATGTTGGCCGCCGAGCACGCCTGGGCCATCTGGCTGGGCGTTCTGCTGTTCGGCTCAGGCATAGGGAACGCGACCTCGCTGCCGCCGTTGATCGCGCAGACAGAGTTCGCCCGCGAAGACGCGCAACGTGTGGTCCCGCTGATCGTCGCCATGTCGCAAGGCGCCTACGCCTTCGCGCCCGCGTCGTTCGGCATGCTGCGGGCATGGTCCGAACAGGCCGGACAGCCGCTGCTCTGGTTCCTGGCGGCGGCGGCCTGCCTGCAGGCTGCCGCCATCGCCAGTTTCGCGTGGGGGCGGATTACTCCAGCCCGCCGCGGCGGGCAACCAGCCCGGCCATGACCGCATCGCCGTTTTCCGCCGCCAGGCCTTCGGCCACGCCGCGCCTGTCGGCAAGCGTGCGGTTCTGACTGACCTTCCATTTGCCTTCGATGCGCGCAATGGGGATCTCCACGCCGACGATGGCACGCATCTGGGCGGCGATGAAATCCGCAGGCGCGTCGGCCACGCGCCAAGGCTGCGCGCGCGCCCTTTCCTGGCTGTCGGTCAGCGCATCCAGCTGGGCCCGCAGCCAGGCCGGATCATCCTGGATCACCGGCACGCCCCAGGCGTGCACGGCAACGAAGTTCCAGGTGGGCACGACCTTGTGCGTCTCGGCCTTGGTCGGATACCAGGACGGCGTGACGTAAGCCTGCGGCCCATGGAAGACGACCAGGCATTCGCGGCCTGCAGCCAGGTCGGCAAGCTGCGGATTGGCGCGAGCCACGTGCAGACGCAATACGCCATGCGGCCCCTCGGGATAGAGTAAACAGGGAATGTGGTTCGCCATCAGCCCCCCATCCCCGCTGGTCGTGAGCACGCCCAGGGGGTGGGCGCGGATGAATTCGTGCTGGACTTCGGGCGAGTCTTCGCGAAAGGCGGACGGCAGATACATGGCGGGTTCGGCGGTAGCGGCTGAAAACCACAACATACCGCCATCGTGGCTCCATTTCCAGGACCAGCCAAGGCTATTTTCATGGAGCCAGAAGCATCAGACCGGCAAGGGCTTTTCCAGCAGGACGGTAGTGAAGCCGCTGTCCCATTCCTCGTCAGGATAGGTATCGATCTCGGCGTAGCCGTGCTTGCCATAGAACTGGCGGCTGCGCATGTTGAAAGAATCCGTCTCCAGCCGCGCGCGTGCGAATCCCGCGCCCTGGATCGCCGCTTCCATCCATGCCAGCAAGGCGCCGCCAACGCCCTGCCCTTGCCTTGCGGGATGCACGTGCAAGGCCCAGATGAAGTCGTTCTCCCAATCCGCCATGCCTGCCAGCACGCCGTCGATTTCGCACACAATGAAAAGACTGCCCCTGGCGCTCACATACTGGGCCGTCTTGCCGCTGGCGCGGAACTGCTGGTCCCTTTCCGCCGTCATTTCCGGCATCCATGTGCTTTCGTAGGTGCGCATCAGCAGGTCTTCGAGCAAGACTGCGTCCTCAGGCCGGGCCGGCCTGATCATGAATTTCTGTTGTTGGTCCGTCATGCGCGGCAGTGTAGCAATGCCCGCCGCGGCCGCCGGGCAAAGATGCGCGCGCTTATCGTCGCACGCGCTCGTATGCCTGGTTCATGCGATCCCGCGCCCCGGTTTCGTTGGCGTAGGCGCGATCATAGTTGTCCAGGCAATCCTGGGTGGGATTCGGCCACTTGATCGCGGCGATCGCGGCGGTGAGCTCGTCGCGGGCCCGTTGCCAGTCCTTGACGGCGGCATACCATTGCTTGGCAGTGTCCATAGTTGTCTCCCTATGTTCACTCGTCCATCGTAGTCCCGCGGCGGCTTTCCGCGGCAGCTATTACGGCTTACCCGCTATGGAGCCTTCGACGCCCCCTCGATCCTTTGTTTCAGTTTTCCCAAAATGGAATTCTGCTTTGCAACGAAACGGGGTGTCCATCCGAGCCAAAGCGGGAAATCCGGCGCGAAACGGGGCAATAATTGCGCCGCCCGCGGCGCGCGCACGGTCTTTCCATCTGCAGCCCGGGCGCCATTTTCAGGAAGAGAAGAATATGAAGATCCGTCTCGCTCTGGCCGCCTGCTGTGCAGTGATCGGCCTTGCCGGCTGCACCAACCTGCCCAAGCCGCAGAACTATTCCACGTCCCTGGGTGAAAACCAAAGCCGGCTGAAACAGGATCCCGACTGGAGCGCCGGCATGGTCTGGGTTCGCCCCGGCCCGCCCATCGGCAGCCAGTACCCGAAAAAAATCATCCTGGAGCCGGTGCAATACATCCAGGGCGACCGGCCGGACGAGCTGGACCTGAAGGCCGACAGCGCCATGCGCGAGCGTGTGCTGGCCTACCTGAATGAAGCGATACGGCGCGAGTTCGAGCAAGCCGGCTATCAATTGCTGACCCGGCCTGCGCCGCACGCGCTGCGCCTGAGCGCGGCCATCACCGGCACCTTCCGCAACGAGCGCGACCCCAGGATTACCGAGTACATCCCCATCGGTTTCGTGATCGGCCAGACCGTCAAGGCGGCCGGTTACCGCGATCAGTCCGCGCGCCTGCTGCTCGAAGCCGCGCTGCGCGACGCCAACACCAACGAACTTCTGATCACCTCGCTGGGCACCGTCACGGGCGGCAATCTGCCCGCCGACCGCAAGCCCACCGTGGACGACGTGCGCAGCGCCATCGACGATTGGGCGCACCACGCGCGCGAACAGTTCGACCGCATCTGGCTTGAGGACAGGCCCGAAGCTGGCTAGACCGCGCATCAGCACAGGAAGGAGTGTCCTATCAGCTATCAGTGTTGATGGGCCCTGATCCATCAGGGCGGAACAGAACGGGCTAAAGCGGGTCGAATCCATCGCATTTTTCACCTGAAAATCACGATGTGATGAATATTGACGTCAACCCTCACTTACCCAGTGCCACGGCTAATGCTACTGTTCCGCCTGTGCAAGGAGTACATGCAATGGATCAGAAAACCAAGCCCTGGGCTTTTCCCAAGCCGCATCCGGAAAATACCCCGCGGGGCGAACGCAACAAACAGGAGTTCGACGCTCCTGCCCAAGACCCGAAACCCGCGCCCAAGCCGCGCGCGAAGAAGGAGACGCCGGCCGCCAGCCGGGCTCGCACATGAGCCCGGCCGGGCGCCCCGCCGACCCGCTCCTCGAATAAGCTTATCCCGCCTGCCCATGGCCCTGCGCCCGCATTCGCGATCGACGGCGCTCGTATCGCGGAATCCAGCATGGCCATGATCGCCGATCCGCCGCTGCGAGGCAGCGGCAAGATTACCGGAGTGTTCTTCGACCCAGCAGGGGAAATCGCGGCCGTGGCCTCCGAGTTCCCCCTGCTCGCGCACCCTCGCGCCCGCGCGGCCTATGGCGGCCAAACGCTGCGCTATCGCGTGGCGCTGTACCGCCGCGGCAGCCCCATCCCGTTCGCGGCGTTCGACGAGCTGCGCCATCCCGTCAACCACGTCGCCTTCCATCCCGACCAATCCGTGGTCGCGATCGGCGCCGGCCGTTATGACGGCGGCTATCTGTTCGAAGGCGACCTGCAGGTCTGGGACTGGCGCAGCGGACTCTCCCGCCGGTTCTTCCACGACATCCCCGAAGTTGCGCATTGCGCCTTCGACCCCGCGGGCGACGGGATCGAGGCGTGGGTGCGGCCCTGGGACGAGGAATGGGAAGGCCTGCCCGACGATCCGCCCGACGCCGCGTTCAGCACGCTGTATGTCGTGCGCGCGCCCTACGGCGAAGCAACCTGGTCCGATGCCGGACCGCGCGAACTGGAACTGTCGAGCGACGCCATCGCGCCGGCAGCAGATTCCCCCGCGCCTGCACCTGAATCCCGCCTCGCGCAATGGCTTGGGCTGCCGCAACTGGCGAGCCGCAACGCCATCCACGATCTTGCGTGGCTGGACGCCAAGCGCATCGCGGTGGCGCATGGCGGCTGCCTGCTGGAAATCCACGGCGTCGAAGACGGCTTGATCGCCGCATACTCCGGCGCCGGCCATGGCGCCGAGATCATCCGGGCGGCAGGCATCCATGTACACGTCGTGGAGCCCTCGACGCGGCCCGACATGAAGTGGCGCCAGGATTCCCGGCTGTATACGCTGACGGACAAAGGACTGGACCTCGTCGGCGAATACGACGGCGAATACACGTTCTCGGCCTCGTCACAAGGCGTAATGCTGGGCCGCAGAAACCGCATCCCCGCTACCAGAGGCGCACGCGACCTGCTGCGCGACCTGGGCTCGGGCGCCGAACTGCGCGTGGACCTGGGCCATTACGACTGCTTCAATCACTACATCCGCATCAGCGGCGCGCCGTCGCCGTTCTGTGTGCAGGGCACGCCTGCAAGCTCCCATGAGGCCAAACGCCTGTGCATGGTCATGTCCGACGGCCAGATCAAACCGCTCTGGCCGGTGCTCAAGGCCAATGGCAAGCCCGACAGCCATGCCATGGAGCTTAGCGGCTGCTATGTCGAAGACGCGCAAGGCGCGGGCCTGGTCATCAGCGGGCGGCACTACTCTCCCGCCGTCAGCGCCGCCTGCGCCGGCTTCATCTATCGCAAGCCGCTGGACCGCGACCGCGAACGCTGGCGGCATCCCACCACCGCCTCGGCCAGCGCGGTCGTCTTCATGCCCGGCCCCGGGCTGGTCGCCGCCGCATTCCTGGACGGCGGGCTGCTATTGCTGGATGCCGCTTCGGGTGAAATCCAATTGCGCGCCCGGATGCGGCTGGAAGGCCTGCCTACGCTGGTCTTCGCCCTCGATGCCCACGAGGAAAAGCTGGCTCTGGGAACGGCCGACGGCCGGATCGCCATCATCACGGTCGGCGAACTGCTGGCGCGCGGCGCGGCGCAGGAATGGGTGGAAATCGGCTAAGCGTAATCCCCTAGGCCGGCGGCGCTAGACTGCCGCTATCCTCGCGGACGTGTATCTCCGCGACTCCCCATGACCCCTCGCCTGGATCTGTATACCCTGCAGGTGTTCCTGGCCGTGCTGGAAGAAGGCAGCATCGCCGCCGCCGCCGCGCGCGAACATATCGCGCCATCGGCGCTATCGAAGCGCCTGTCCGAACTCGAACGCGTGCTGGACGTGCCGCTGTTCCAGCGCCATGCGCGCGGCGTGGAACCGACCAGCGCCGCACGCGCATTGGCGCGGCGCGCACGCGCGCTACTGCATCAAACCCAGGACCTGGCCGCCGAAATCCGCGACTACTCCGCCGGCCTGCGCGGCCGGGTGCGCGTCGCGGCCAACCTGTCTTCGATCGCGCAGTTCCTGCCGATGGAACTGCGCCGCTTCCTGACCCAGCACCCCAACGTGCAGATCGACCTGGAAGAATCCGTCAGCGCCGGCGTCACCCGCGCCGTGATCGACAACGCCGCCGACATCGGCGTCTATACCCAATCCGACGACGAAAACGGACTGGACATATTTCCCTACCACCGCGACGTCATGGCGCTGGTGGCGCCATCGGGGCACCCCTTGTCGCGGCGCCGGCGGGTCTCTTTCGCCGATACGCTGGATTACGACCACGTCGGCATGCACCGGGGCAGCGCCGCGAACTATCTGTTCACGCGCGAAGCCGCTTCCATGAACCGTTCCCTGCGGCTGCGCTTCCAGGTCACCTCCTACGACGCGCTGGTGTCCATGGTGCGCGCGGACCTGGGAGTCGGCATCGTGCCCACCGAGGCCCTGTCCGCCTATGTGTGCGACGAGCTCTGCATCATTCCGCTTACCGACGCCTGGGCGCAGCGCCAACTGAAGTTGTGCGTGCGCAGCAATGAATCGCTATCGGGTGCCGCCAGGCTGCTGCTGGATCATCTGATCGCCGAAGCCGCAAAGCAGCAATAGGACGCGCGGGCCGGCCCGGGCGCGACGCCTGGATCCCGAGCCATCGCGTTTCGCGATCCCCCGCCGAAGATTCACGATTTGTCCTGCCTGGGTCCATCGCAGAAGATGGAGGCCGACCACCCATATCCCGGACATCGCCGCGCAAAGCCCTCGCGGGCGCAGGATCCGGATGCCAGGAGACGACCAGCCATGAGCCTTCCAGACCGAGTCGAAATCGTGGAAGTGGGCATGCGCGACGGATTGCAGATCGAATCCGAGTTCGTGCCCACCGACACCAAAATCCAGATCCTGAACGCGCTGATCGACGCAGGCGTGCGGCACTTCGAAGCCACCTCCTTCGTTTCGCCCCGCGCCGTGCCGCAGATGCGCGACGCGCAGGAAGTCCTGCAGGGCGTGCGCAAACGTCCGGGCGTGGTGCTGGGCGCGCTGGCGCCCAACCGCAAGGGCGTCGAACGCGCGCTGCAGTCGCAGGCCGACGAGATCGTCGTGTTCCTGTCCGCCACGGAAAGCCACAACACCAAGAACCTGAACCGCCCTGTCGAACAGTCGCTGCGCGACATCGAGGACATCGCGCAGCTGCTGAAAGAACACCCCATCAAGCGCAAGGGCGCCATTGCCGTCGCTTTCGGCTGCCCCTTCGAAGGCGACGTGGACCTGGGCCGCATCCGGACCATCTTCGACCACTTCGCGCGCCAGGGCTTCGATGCCGTGACCTTGGGCGACACCACCGGCATGGCCACGCCCCGGCTGGTGCGTCACACGGTCGAGACGCTGCGGGCCGATCATCCCGGCATCAAGATCTCGCTGCACTTCCACAACACGCGCGGCATCGGCCTGGTGAATGTGGTGGAAGGCCTGCGCGCCGGCGTGACGTCCTACGAATCCTCGCTGGCGGGGTTGGGCGGCTGCCCGTTCGCGCCGGGCGCCACCGGCAACATCTGCACCGAAGACCTGGTCTACCTGCTGGACGAGATGGGCGTGGACAGCGGCATCGACCTGGGCGCGCTGATCAAGGTGGCCCAACGGCTGGAAGGCATCGTCGGCCGCGGCCTGCCCGGCCAGTTGATGAAGGCGGGGCCGCGCCTGCGCCTGCATGACTACGCCGTGGCCGCCGGCGCGATCGGCTGAGCCAAAACGGGATCTTCGGGATAGCCAGAACGATAACCACGCACCAATACGCCATGCCACTTACCGGAATCCGCATCCTGGACCTGACACGCATCATCTCCGGGCCGTACTGCACATCCATACTGGCCGACATGGGCGCCGAAGTGATCAAGATCGAGGCGCCCGGCGAGGGCGACCCGATCCGCCGCCAAGGCGTGATCCGGGACGGCCTGAGCTGGTATTTCGCCAACTACAACCGCAACAAGCGGTCGGTGACGCTGGACCTGTACAGCGCCGAAGGCAAGGACATCCTGCGCCAGCTGATACCCCACTGCGACGTCGTGATCGAGAACTACCGGCCCGGCATCATGGACAAGATGGGCTTCGGCGACGAGGCGCTGAAAGCGTTGCGGCCGGACATCATCCATTGCAGCATCAACGGCTTCGGCGCGTCCGGCCCCTATCGCGACCGCCCCGCGTTCGACTTCATCGCCCAGGCCATGAGCGGCTTCATGAGCCTGAACGGCGGCGAAGACGATCCGCCCATGCGCGCGGGGCCCCCCATCAGCGACCTGGCCGCAGGCCTGAACGGCGCGCTCGGCGTGGTGGCTGCGCTGCTGCGCCGCGAACGCACCGGCCGCGGCGACTCCATCAGCGTCAGCCTGCTGTCCAGCATGATCGGGCTGCTGAGCTTCCAGGCGTCGAACTACTTCGCCAGCGGCGAGCTACCTCCCCGCACCGGCAACGACCACGGCATCGTCGCGCCCTATGGGCTGTTCGAGACCGCCGACGGCCAGGTCGCGATCGCGCCGTCCAACGATGCCATGTACGAAAAGCTCCTGGACGCGCTGGAGCTGCCCGAACTGCGCGCGCATCCGGAATTCCAGGCCAACGCCGACCGCATGCTGAACCGCGCATCCATCAAGTCCGCCATCGAAGCCCGCACCCGCCAGAAGGACAGCCACTACTGGATCGAACGCCTGAACCGGTACGGTGTGCCCTGCGGACAGGTGCTGAACCTGCAGGACGTGTTCGACGACCCCCAGGTCGCGGACCAGCAGATGGCCATGGACGTTGCGCATCCCGATGGCCAGCAGGTGCGCATGCTGGGCTTTCCGATCAAGTTCTCCGAGGCGCCCTGCCAGATCCGCAGCCCTGCGCCCGAGCTGGGCGCGGACACCGAATCGGTCCTGGAGGAACTGGGCCTGTCGCACGACCGGATCGGGGAACTCCGCGCGAAAGGAACCGTCTAGCCAACCAGGGGCCTGAACCCGCCCGCCGCAACCGAACCCGCAGTACGCGTCAGCAGCATCCGCAGCAACCGACGTCTGGCGATCACGACCGGACGCGCCCACCAAGGAATGGAGACCACAATCATGCTACGTGCCCTAATGTTCTCGGCCTGCGCGCTCGCCGCCTGCGCCCCCGCCGCCGCGCAGCAGTACCCGAACCAGCCCATCCGGGTCATCGTGCCGTTCACGCCCGGCGGCGGCACCGACTTCCTGTCGCGCACCGTCGCCGCCAAGCTGTCCGATTCGGTCAAGTGGAACGTCGTCGCCGAGAACCGGCCGGGCGCCGGCGGCACCATAGGCATCACCACCGCCGCGCGCGCCAAGCCCGATGGCTACGAGATCGTCATGGGCCAGGTCGACAACCTGGCCGTGGCGCCTTCGCTCTACACGAAGCTGGCCTACGACCCGGTCAAGGACTTCGAACCCATCGGCATCGTCGGCGAAGCGCCGCTGGTGGTCGTCGCCAACAAGAACGGCCCGTACAAGTCCCTCAAGGACCTGATCGCCGCCGCCAAGAAGGCGCCCGGCACGATCAACTACGGCTCGCCGGGAGCCGGCACCATCACGCACCTGGCCGCCGAACTGCTGCAACTGCAGGCGGGCATCAAACTCGTGCACGTACCCTACAAGGGATCGGGTCCGGCCATGGCCGACCTGCTGGGCGGGCAGGTCCCGGTCATCTTCACGTCCATCCCCTCGGCCGCGCCGCAGATCAAGGCCGGCAGCGCCGTGCCGCTGGCCGTGACCTCGCTCAAGCGCAGCCCGGCCATGCCGGACGTGCCCACCATCGCGGAATCCGGCTATCCCGACTTCGACGTGCGCGTCTGGTATGGGCTGCTTGCTCCCGCCAACACGCCCAAACCCATCATCCAGACGCTGAACACGGAACTGAACAAGATCCTCGCGCTAAAAGACGTCCAGGATGCGCTGGCCGCGCAAGGCGCGACCGCCATGCCGACCACCCCTGCCCAGTTCTCGCAGACCATCGCAGCGGACTACAAGAAGTGGCGGTCGGTCATCCAGTCCGCCAACGTGAAGCTCGAATAGCATCCGATCCAGACCTTGCGGCTGCCATAAGTACCTCTGACCGCCGCTGAATTTCAACGCACGCGCGGCTTTGAGAACAGCCTAGACCAAACGCATGCATCGTCTCATGCGTATGCACGACACTCCCCTCGGAAGCGTCGCGCATACGCTTGGATGATGGACCGCAGCAGCATTGACAGGGAAAGAGCCAGTCGAGACGATGACCTCAGCGCCACAGGTTTCACCATGGCGCAAGTGAAGGAGGCTCATCATGTCAATCTCATGCAGACGACTGGAGGATGTGATTGCGGTCTCGGCAGCAGGAGACCAGTACCGGATCGAGCGACATATCATTCAAGAACCCGCGACGGACGACAGTCCCGATCCGCACATAGTGCTGCAATGCCGCCTGTCCACCGGCGGCGCCGTGATCTGGGAGGGGAAAGACGTGTACAGGCTGAAGTCAGGCGAAATCCTCAGGCCAGTAAATCGGCGGAAGAAGAAGAGTCCATTTGAAGGGTAGCGAAGAAAAGCCCGCGGCTTGCGCCTGCGGGCTTTTGTTTGGGTGGCGGGCACCTGCCCGTCACAACCTCGCACTCAGGCCATGCTGAATACGCACATGGCCATGCTCAAGCCCGCGTGGTAATGACGAAAGCATTCCCAGCGGCCGGCGTACCGTAGTACGTGGCTCGCCACTGCCCCAACGCGGTGCTCTGTTCGCCCCACATCTGTCCGAGCGCTCCGGTGGTGGTCGTAATGTCGGCCTTGACCATTGCGGGTTGCTCCGCGCTGTCGCAGATCTTGTGAATCGTGAAGGACGGACCGGCAGTGAATCCAGAGCCCGCACAATTTATCTTCATGCGGACGGAGTGGCCGTAAGAAACAATTTCGGTAGCGCTTGCCGCGTCGCCCCAACCGGACAGCGACACAGCCACCACGTCGTTAAAGATTCCGGGATTCAGCATGCGAATCGAGTGGTTTCGGCCAACCAGTACTGATCCGTATTCCAGCTTCAGGTCCGTGCCCAACCAGTATGGGCAGCGGCTGTCGCCATCCGGGCCGACGATGTAATTTCCTTCCACCAAGACGCCGCCTACCTTGCCCAGCGTCTGGCCAAACAGAAAAATCGGGATGCGGTCGTATGTGCTGTTCCCACCGGCGTCGCCCGCGTTGTAGACCATGTTGCCGCGCAGAACGGTGTCATACACGCCGCCAGCGCCCACGTCCCAGCCCACGACCAGCGCATGCTTGCCCTGCCCCCTCAGGGTGTTTCCCATGATCTCGTTGCCGACCGTGCTTACAGCGTTGCCGCCCACCGTGCACCCAATCCCGAACGTGGCGCCGCCAACCAGGACGTTGTCCGTGATCCTGCAAAATTGACTCATCACGCCGATCAGATCGCCACACCCGATAGTCGCCAGTTCGTTCGTCAGCGCCGGCGAGCTACCTTCTGGATCTATCGTCAATTGCGTGTCGCTGATTCTCGCCATGATCCGGAATTCCCTGCCTCCGTCGATAACCAGCACTTCGCCTACTCGCACATTCGTGAACTTCGGCCCCGAAATCCACGTTACGGCGGCGCCAGTCAGGTTCACGCGCAGCCTGGCGTCGCGCCCGCCGATGATGGGGGAATAGATCGTATTGTTTGAAATGATGGTGTAGTCCGCGGCTCCGAGCAGTATCGCTCCCGCGCCCGGGCGAACGATCCTGTTCTGAAGAATCAGATGCCTCGCCTCCTGCCCCACGAATCCATACACGCCGATGGCATGCATGAACGTGTCCTCGATGTGATTGCCGACGACGCTCATGCGCGCTGCGCTGCATGTGATGCCGTATCCGCAGCTGCCAACAAGCACATTGTCACGGACCGTTGCGTCATCGGCCCCACGCACATGCACGAGAACCGCGTTGTAGTCTGCAGCATTGTTGCCGCGGTTGCCGTTGACCGTGCATCCGCGCAGCCCAGCGCCATGTGCGAAACCGAAATCGATCAGAATAAGCAGATTCAGGCCGTCCGGCTGCGTAATAACGGTCTTGCCGTCGCCAACCAGTTCCACGCCGGCGCGCATCCGGATAGACGAATTGATGACGTAGGTTCCGCCGGCGCACTGCACCTGACCGAGCCCGCTGTTGAAAGCCGCATCCAATGCGGCTTGAATAGCCGCACCGTCGATGGATTCGGCCAGTGAGGTGATGAAAGGATAGTCGACTTGGGCGGCCGACAACGTGGCGTAACGCTCCGCGAGCGTATGGAGCGTGCCATCCGCGATCGGGCCATGGTCCTGGACTTGAACAGAATGCCCAGCCATGTTGTCCGGTGCACTGGAAGTGCGAGGTTCTGGGAGAACGGCTGCATCATCATCGACATGATGCTTCAACGCGGCCGAATTCTCGGCCGAGCGTTTCAGTTGCTGTAGGGAAAGAGTTCTGATCGTCATGTGATATCTCCGGGAAATTTGCCGCTGCTGGGCTAGGGGGCATTCTCTGTTTGCATATCCGGTCTACATGGCTTTCTCCTGGATGGACGAAAAAAAGCCCGCGGAGTGCGGGTTATCTGTTGCAGCATGACCTGGCGGATCGCAGTCTCACGACGGGCCGAACCGGGATTTCTCCCAGCTCTGCGCCGTCACACGCTGCCGTGCCGCACACTCTCCGTACAACGCGACCAGCGCGATGTAGCTGCGCGCCAGATCGTCCCAGCTATCGCTCGTCACCTCGGGCACTGGCGGGCACGACTGCGCCAGGTTGGCTGGCAGAATTGGCCAGACGGCCGGCCTCGTTGATGTGCCGCAGCCGCTCAGCGTCAATGCGGCAGCCAGCAGGTAGAGGGCTCTGGACTTCGACACGGGTGTACCTCTCGATGATCTTGGGGCTGGCGCCGCGTAACGCAGCAAGCGCGCCTTCCAGGGATTCGGAGATCCCGCCCAGGCGCGTCGTCTGACGCTGGAACTCGGTGAGCTCGGCCAGCGTGTAGTCGGCATTGGCCTGGTCTATTCCGGCGCGGTACTGAACGGCGCCATACCAGCGCACACACAGGAAGGCGGCGGCCACCAGGACGGCGCCGATCAGATACGGCGCCAACGCGCGCAGCGATGCGTTCATGCGCGTCCCTTCCAGCCGCGCGGGATCTGGAAGTGCGGGCCGTCTTTGAGCGTCTTCCAGTCGCCGCCCCATTCCACCGGAACGCCGAGCTCGGTCGCGCAGGCCTTGACCACCTGCGCCAGGCCGGCGAAGGCCTGCCAGTTGCTCCAGGGAATCACCCCATCAATCAGCGGCGCCAGGTCAACGGCATGGCTCAGGCCGTCCGCCTGCGGCAAGTGGTAGCTGTCCATCGTCTGGCTGGCGCCACGGGCGACGTACTCGCGTTGCCGCTCAAGGGTACGAACGCCTTCCACCACAGTGAAGTCGACCGTCGTGCGTTGAATCGCCAGTTGGACGATCTCGGCCAGGTCGAGATGCACCCCGACCAGGCGGTCCAGGCTGCGTTGGGATAGTTGGAAAGTACTCACGGATGAAGTCTCCGCATGAATGAAACGATGCGCCTCATGCCCCTCTGCCGCGCACTCGGTCGATCACGGCCTGCCACAACGCGCCGATGGGAACGGTCTGCACAACCTCCCATCCTCGGGAGACAATGGCCATGCCGAACATGCCGGTCAGAAAACCGGCCAGGCCTTCTGGAATCTCCAGCAGCAGCGACAGATAGGGAGCCGCGTAGTACGCCACCAACGAGCCGCTGGCAGCCATACTCAGCCGGGCTGGCCATGATCCTTGCAGATAGCGCATGGAAACCGCTGCGCCCAGAACGCCGGCGAGCTTTGCGGCAAGGGCGTCGAAATCTTGGATGTTCAATTTCGCCCCTCGCAAAAAGAAAGGATCCACCGACGTGAACTGACGCACCCTCCCCAAAAGTTGGACGAGATCCAACCTTCTTGGGGAGGTAGTTCACGAGGCGGAGAAGTCTTGGGATCTCCCCAAGAATCAGACTTTTGGAGTCTTCCCCATTGCCGCCAAGCCAGGAGTTTCTGGCCAAACAAGGTCGTATGGAAAGCCGGGCAATTGTTCGATGCGATTTAGAGCAATACGGTATCGCTTCCAGGAGTTCAACAGCATCTCGTCGCCAGAGGTGCTCTCTGCCACGTCTACGGCATCTTGCAACGGTGCGATGCGAATCGCTGCCTGTGCCAGGCGCGCATCGCGCTCGGCCAGCACACGAAGACGTGCATGTTCGGCCGACTCGGGAAGTCCTTCCACCAACTGAGGCATACCGCTCTCCCCAGGCACAATGAACTTCCCCTGTGCTTGTCCGTTGATCAGGGTCCTGTATTGCTCGTCGGTAATCGCCACCTTGTCGTCAGGGAGGACGTCATAGTGGAAATCACCAAGATAGAATCCCCTGGTGGCGGGGCTGTAATAGAAGCTCATCCTAACCTCCTCAGTAACCAATCGCGAGAACGTTTGCCAACGCCCCGTTTGCCAAAGTGAACGACGAGCCGTTCCACCGATAAGCAGTAATACCTACCCCGGTCCTTGTCCGGCCGTAGGAGCCGTACACGACAATGTTGTCTGTAAACCATTCAACGGAATTAGATTCACTCACAAAAACCTTGAAGCACGCGTTTGGAAAAGCCACGGGAAACGTGGCCATGACAGAGGAATTTACGGTCCCGGGCGCCGCCATTTGTTGAATGATGAGACCGCTCGGCAGCTTTTGATAGCCGTTCTCTGCAATGAAAGAGTTTCCTCCGTTCAAGAAAGCCGACACAAGCGTGGCAGGCGACAAACTGACGCCGTTGTGCAACAGGTCCACCGCTTCATGGAGAGTCGCCATTCGCACGATTCCAGCCTCATCCGACGTCGCGACATCGGTCTCGAATACGGTGCGCTTCCAACCCGACCACACTCCAGCCTCATTCCGCGTCCGTGTGAATTGGTCAGTCGAAAAAAACGTCGTAAAAACCTGCGTTTTTATTGGGCCGGAGCTTTGCACAAGCAAGGTTCCCGCAGCGGAATCGCGGGGATAGTGAAGCCCAACTTTTGCGTAGGCTGCGATGTTCTGCCCATAAAAGCCAGACCGCAACACATAGTCAAGATCCTGGTTCTCGCCAAGAAATGCGTCGAAACCCAAACCGAAAGAGCCTACCGTCAGCAAGCGACCGGCGGTTGTATCAGTCTGGTTCGATTGGATCTTGGATTGAAGTGCGGCCGGTGTTACCACCTTGTCAGTGCTGACGCCCGCTTGGACTTCCTCATTGGTCGCCAATCCTGTGCCTAGAGAAATCCAACCGCCGCCGCCCAAGTCGGGATCAGCGGTGTTGTTTTCCACCAGGTTCAGCCACCTGCTGCCAGTACCTGACGAGGCCGCCAAGATCGCGCCCTTGGGATATCCACCTACGGCCGCCGAAAAGGCAGCATCAAACCGGTAGGTCGCTCCTGCCTGACTCCAACGGGTGGCCGTACTCAGGAAATTCAGGATGCCATTGAAGTCCGCACCATATGGCGGCACTCCCCCTGCGGCCAGAGGAGTCATCGTCAACGGCGGAAATCCATCAGTAAACGACGCCGCCCCCGGCGTCACGCCGATCTGCGACGCAACCGGAATAGTGTTCTTCGTCCCGCTTTCCGCAAACGGGACGGCCGATTTGATAGGTGCATTGCTAGCTTGCATTGATAAGCCCCGAAGAAGTGAAAAGTACGCCCGAGCCGAACGGCTGCATCAGCGCTTCGTTGAATCCGAACGTGGTAGAAAGATCGACCTGCAGGATGTTCGCCAGAACCGCGGCCGGTTTGGGTATCGCGCCTGATTGAGTCAGGATGGCGATTTCATGCGGCGCCAGCGCGAACTCGAACACGTAGCGGAATTCCATCCTCCCTGTGTCCGACACGTAGCAACGCCCGCGCCCCGCGAACAGGTTCGACAGCAGCCGGTTCAAACTGGGCGAAGTGCAATCCGAGATGTTGGCCAGCGCCTTGACCAGGATGAGCGTGCGATACGCGTCGTCGGCGAGCCGATACGTCTGCGTGGCCTGCTCGCCTGTGTAGAACGGCGCCTGGTTGAAGGGCTGCCAGTTCAGCGCCTCGTCAAATCCCAGATAGGTGACGTCTCCCGGCACCGTCAGCATCCGGCCGACGTCGACGATCCTGCCCCAGATGTCCAGCCCGAAACCCTGCGCGGTCTCGACGTTCCAGACGAAGTCATGGAAAGCGTCGAAATCGGCGTCGGGGTTGATGTAGTCGTCCATGTTGTTGATCAACTGGACGAGCGTGGGGCTGTTGGCGTACTGGCTGATGAGGGTCCGGGCCGCCAGCCCCGGCTTAGGCACGACGCTCATATCAATGTCACCGCAATATCGCTGGCCGTGATCGTGGGCCGGCGGTTGATCGGTACGGCCAGGCTGGCGCCCGACGGCGTGTCGGAGCCCAGCAGCAAGGACAGGATGGAGACCACCGGGCTCAGCACCGAAATGGGTGCGTAGAAGCGGCTGGCATAAATGGTCGATCCGATCCGCGCGCGCTGCCCGCCATCTCCGCCGTTGAAGGCGTCCATGATCGCCTGCTTGGTCAAAGCCACAATGTCCGACGGCAGCGCGGGGTTGTCCGCGAGCTGCACCGCGAAGCGCACGGGCAGCGCTGCCGGGGTTTCCCAGGTCACGACATACGACGGGTAGGGATAGGCATATCCCTCCTTGTCCTCCACGGTATAGGAGGTGTTGCCGTTGTAGTCGGAGCCATTGCTCTTCTTGCGCCAGATGGCATCTGCGATGTCCACCGCCTCGCCGCCCGTCACCGCGACCCAGATGGAGTGCGGACGCAGGACGACGCCGCCGACCGTCTTCGGCACGGAGAGATCGTTCTCCGTCACGTAGGCGTCGATGACGCCCTCCACGTTCGCCACATTGGCGTAGATCGCCGGGATCGAGCCGCGGGCGTTCAGCGCCACCGACTGCCGCCGGCGCTCTTCGAACTCGGCCCGGCTTTCCACATGGCTGCCCACCGTTGCGGCATCGGCGTTCGATACCGAGTCCCAACCGGGAATGGCCTGATAGATCTGGTTCAGTGCGCCTGGCGCGCAATCCACCGGCCCATCGACCGAGCAAGCGAATGGCAGGTCGACGCTTCCGCTGGCCGGTATCGTTCCAGCCTGGGTGCACAGATACAGATTTCCATCCACCGCCTGGGCGCGCGCGCCCACGGGTATCGTCACGCCCGCCAGGCCCGTGCAGGTGGCGATGACAGCGGTAGGCGTACCCGGCTTGCGGTCCAGGAAGTAGATCCGCCCGATGGCGTCCTGCATCCGCCCTTGCGCATAGGCCGGGTCGACCTGGTTCACGTAGGTCGCAAACTCGTTGTTCTTGTCGCCGATGATGGCGGTGGTGCTGGAGGCCAGCTGGCCCTGGGGCGTTTCCAGCGCGGGATTCAGCCCGCCGCCGAAGGCCGCGTCCATGTCGGACAGGACGCCGGCGAGGATGGCGGATTCGTTGGGCAGCACCAGCCCTTCCGGCGTGAACTGCACGCGCGGCACTTTCGAGTTGTTCGGCATGGTTTCCTCAGAAGCTGACGGTTTGCGTCGTTCCGTCTTGCAGGGTGATTGCGACGTAGCCCGCCAGGGCGCGGTCGGTATAGGAGGTCAGCGTGCAGACCGCGTCGTCCACGTCCGGGACTGTCAGCGCGGCTCGCCGGACGTGCTCCCGCACCAGCGCCAGCGGCGGTTGATGGCCCAGGAATTCTTCCCAGTACGGAACGCCTGGGGCGGTGTTGTAGAACAGCTCCCCCTTGAACAGCTTGATGGCGCTGGCGACGTCTTGCGCCACGGCGTAGGGCTTGGTCGCCAGCGCGATGTTTCCCGCGGCATCAAGCACCAGGTCCCAAGCCGTCCGGTCTAGCAGCAACGTGTTCAATTGGGCGCTCCTGTGTTTGCCGGCCCGCTTTGCACGCCGGAATGCGTGTGGGTGCTGCCCACGTCCTTGCCGTTGTTGCGCAGCGTACCCAGCGTGTGCATGTCGCCCTGCCAGGTAGACGTGCCACCGAAGGATCCGCCGCCTTGCTGCACCGTCCCGTTCAGCACGATCCGGGGCGAATTCAATGCGCACTGCGCGCTGGCGTTCAGTTCGATATTGGGCGCGGCCACCGTCACCTTGGAGGGCGACACGACATTGATGCCGTCCGCCGTGAACTGCACGTACTGCACCGGGGTTCCATTCAACAGACCGCCGAAATACAGCCCGTCCGCCATGTCGTGGGAACGCCAGGAACCGGGGTTGTTCTGCGCCTTTGAGGTCTTCACCAGCGAGATATCCCGATTCGCGAAAGCCGCCATCCCGATATCCCCGACCTTCGGGTCCAGGATGACGGCGTCCGCTCCGCCCTGAAGGCGAAAGTAGGGAAGACGATGCAGGACCCCATGCGGCACGGCATTGCCGGCGCCATCGAGCTGGTTGACGAGCGGCTGCACATCGACGAAACCCACCGGAGACAGTCCGCCTGCATTCGTCACCGACACCACCTTGACCAGCGTCGCCGTACTGACTCGATTCAGGGCCTGGCTGATCAGGAACTGCAAGGCCCCGAACTCGCTGTCGCCCTGGCCGGCTTGCGCCAGCCCTGCGTATCCGTATTGCTTAGCCATTGAGATTCCTTTTGCATACGGCCATCGACTGCCAGACGCCGCCAGGCACCTCTGCCTCCAGCTTGTGGGACAGACTCACAATGATCCACTCGCCATGCGCGGGTTCGACGGTGCTGATGACCTGCACTCTTTTTCCCAAGCCGAGGTGCGGGTTGTAGAGCGTCGTCAGTTGCAGTCCCTTGCTCGTAAACGCCGGATATCCGATCAACCCCGTTTCCGGCGCCACGAGAATCGGATCGCCCTTTCGGTATCCGCCCTCCGGCCAGACTGACAGGATGCCGCGGTCTATCGTGAAATTGACCCGGGCGGCCTTCGCGCAACTGCGTAGTTGGTCCATGTCGGTTCCGGAAAAATAGGGGTCGGCCAACACATAGTCCTCCCCACTTTTTTCGCCCTTGTATCCCATTGATTTGGCGATATCGCACATGATTTCCTGCGCCTTTTTCGCGCCGGGAAACGACCTGGCGGATGCGGGCTTTACCTGCTTGGCCCCAGCCACCTCGGTCTTGACTGTGAATACGCCCCCCGCGGCCGCTTTGCCCTCTGCCCCCATTCCGTAACCACCCCAGGCCTCGACGATGTCTCCTTCGTAGACCACGCAGGGAACACCCGAGTCTCCCGCTGCGTCGATCCGGACAAGATTCTTTCCCCGGCGCTCCGTCATGACGGGTCCTATCGTCGTCAGTTTGTTCATCAGGTCTTGATTCAGTCCGTGGATCTGCAGGGTCATTGGACTGTTTTCGAATACGGTATGGAGAGGAATATCCACCGTCATCCTGTAGCCGCTGAGCGTCACATCCGGCCCCTGCTCATCGCCGAACTCCCCCTTGCCCAGGCTGATGGTCACGTTCAGCCGGCGTTTGATGAAGCTCATGGTTCCAAAGGCTCCAGGTATGCCAGGACGAAACGCGAACCGAGATGCTGATGCTGCGGGTCGACGTGGCCCTGAGTGTCCACAAAAGCCAGATCGCCGACGAAGCCCAGGTAAGCTGACCGCACCAGCCGTACCCGGTCATGGCAAAGCACCGTGGTCACGATGGGCGCATTGTCGAGTTCAAGATCCAGATAAAGCCCGGTCGACTTCTGGTAGACGGCGATCTGGCAGTTCTGCCCGGACAGCACGACGCTGAGCGTTTGCGCCGGCACGGGTCTTAGGGGAATTCTCTTCATTGGATGGGCTCCAGATCCGCCACCTTGTTCTGGTCGCGCCGGGGATAGGCATCAATCTCGAACGCCTGCACCTGGCCATTGCTCACTTCATACGCGCCGCTGGGGTCCTGCGTGGCCGGCGATAGCTGGACGGCCGTCTGCCGGACTTCCTGCAGCGTCAGATCGACGATCAGGAGGCTGGAGCCGTTCTTGTCTGCGCGGGTGTACGAGTACTTCACCAGGTTGGCCGACGGATAGACGATCTCGGGCGTCACCACTGAGTACAGTTCCGTGCTGCCGACAATGCGCTCCAGCACGGACAACATGATGTTGCGCGACGCCGGATCACCGCCATGCGCCAGCTTGATGGTCGCCTCGAATGGCGCATCGACCTTGTTGAAGGACGAGAATCCGCCCTGCTCCGAGGGATAGCTGGATATCTGGCTGCCCTGATTGAAAGCAATGCTGAGGAACGTCTCGAAGACCAGCATCTGCCGCCCATCGACGCCATACAGCCCCCAGCGAGGAGGACCGAAGATCCTATCGGTCAGCGCCGCAAGTTCGAAGCTTGCCGGTTCGAAGACCGCAGGAAGCGTCGCCGCGCGGAAGACCGCGGGGACGCCCGGACCGCTCGGGACATCGGGAAAAGGAATAAACGGCATCAGAACATCCCCGTATTGCCTTGTTGGACGAGATTCTGGGAGCGCCCCACACGTCCCAAATCGCGGGCGACTCCCTCGCCATCCGTCGCTTGCGTCATAACCGTAATGGGGCCGTGGATATGAGTTTCGGACGTATTGCTGGTGGTTGCCGTGCTGCTCGGGATGGCGGCAGCGCTGGCTTGGGCTGCCGCGACCGTCGTAGCCGCAGCCGCGGCGCCTCGTTCCTGATCTTCGAGGAAAAGCGTCCCATAGATTGCCCCGGCAGCGGCGGCGAGCTTGCGCTCTTCGCTTGAGCTATCCCCTTCGGACTTGTTCAATCCAAAGTGGCGGTACACGGCCACGCTGGCCTGGGCCGGGGTGGTGGCGGCGGCCAGATGTACTCCCGCCCTACGCCTGGTGCTCTCCAGCTCGCTGGCGACGAAATCCAGCTGTTGTTCAACCGTGGACTCGCGCAGGTCCATGCCATATATGCGCTTGAACTCGGCCTGGCGTCGCGGATTCCATAGTCCGATGCCGGCGGAAGCGCCATCAGCGCCCACGGCCCTGGGGTCCAGGTTGCTTTGGGCCTGCAGGTTGGCCACCAGCCCCACGGCCGCCTCCCGGGCATAGCCCTTGGACTCGAAGTACCTGACCGCATCGAGAACCTCCTTGCGCTTCAGCGCGGGGTTTCTCATCGCGGCCAGGTCTTCTTGCTCGCCCCCATTCAGATCTTTGCTAAACAAGAACAGCGCAGCGCCAGCCGCCGCACGCCCAGCCAACTTCAACGCCGCAGGACCCAAGCCTCTCAACGCACCCAGTCCACGCGCCGCACCGGCGCCACCAAGGGTTCCGAGAGCCGTAGCCACGGCCCCCAAGGCAGATGCCAGGCTCAGCAGCGAATTCGCCCAGGACAGAATCTTGAGCGTCCCCAACGCCAGCAGGACGTTTTGCCACCCTCCCACCGCCTGCGCCGCCGAATCGACTGCATCGACGAACTTCACGATGGCCTGCGCCGCTGCGTCGACCCACTCGACGATCTCGTCGCGGTTCTCAAGCAGATAATCGCCCCAGCCCTGGGCGAGCGAGATAATCCGCTCGAACGCCGGCATGAGCGCCAGCAGCACCTTGACGCTCACCGATTCAAAGGTATCGCGCAGGTCCAGGTAGCGGTCACGCAGCTGCGTGGCCGCTTGTGCATCGTTGCCGGAGATGGCTGCGCGTTTCTCCTGGACCTGAAGCATCCGCTCGAGCTCGTCGGGCCCGCGCTTGAACAGATTGAACAGGCCCTCGCTGATGCCCATGTCCTGGGCGGCCAGCGCGGCCTGAGCCCTGTCCTTCTGGTAAAGATCGGCAATGATCCTCGACCTGGCCAGCAGGTAGGTGTTCCCATCCTTGAGGTCGCCGACATTGCCGCCGTTGCGGAAGAACGCGGGTAGCGAGTCCGCGGCGGATCCGCGGTTGAATCTGGCTACCTCGCCCGAGGATTCCCTCAATTGGGCGGAAATGGCTTCCGCGGTTCCGCCAGCCCGCTCGGCCGCCATCTGCCAGGCAGACAGCCGCTCCGTGCTCATGCCCAGGTTCTCGGCCATTTGCCCCAGGCCGGCCGCGCCGGTGATGGTATCCGCCGCGAAACGCTTCGGATCGAAACCCGCAGTCACGAGCAAGGCATCGGTGATGGTGGCCATGCAATTACCTCGGTTCAGCTAGGACGCGCCTGTTGTGTGCGTCCACCGCAATCACCTCAAGCAGGTTGTACAGGTCTTCGGCGCCGTAGGCCGTCTGCAGGTCGTGCAGCAGGCCCGGGTGCCGGGAAATCACCAAGCCAATACTCCGGGGAATATTGGCGTAGCGAATCAGGCGCGTGCCGCCGTTGTGGACTTGGAGCCCGAAGTCGATGGGACGGCGGCCGTAAAAAAATCCAGGTGCAAGCCCAGGACTTTCTTGCGCAGCGCGAACAGGGTCGCCACCTCCTCGACATCGCCAGACATGAGCTCGCGCGTCACACTTGGGCTGGGCTGGATCTGCACGCAATCCATCATCTTGTCCAGCAAGGGCTTGGCGCTGTCGAAAGGCAGCTTGGCGAGAGCCTTCATGCCCATGGCGGCCACGCCGGCCAGTCCTGCCTCGGCGATGTTTTCCGGAATTTCCACCCCGGCGTTCATCAACGAAAACAGCGCCCGGCCGGCCCATTCCTCGGCGTCGTAGGCAGAAAGCTCCGTCAGGATGAACACCTTGCCCTTGTCGCGCCCTTCCGCGCCGATGGTCAGGGTTATCTGCTTTCTGGCCATGTCACACCAGCGCCGGCGAGACGTTCTGCCAGGTGATCTGGAACGCCATGGGTTGGAGCATCGCCTTGGCATCCGGCGCCGGCGGAATCTGCGTCAGCACGCCGCGGGTCAGCGTGTACTTGCGGTCGATCGACGGGATGTTGAGGGTGCCGTTTGCATAGAACACTTCCCGGGCCGTTTCGCTGGCCGCCATCCAGATCTCGAAGATGCGCATGGACGGGGAGTCGGGCTGGATCATGATTGTCTGCACGCAGGGGACCGGCACGTAGCCGGCCGACATGCGGCCGTCCACGCCCATGGTTACCTGCGCGGGCTTGGCAGCGTCGAAGGTGAAGGCGCTGTCGGAAGCGTAGCCCTCGATTTTCTGCGGCACCGAAAAAACGCCGCCCACCGTAAGCATCAGAACCGAGTTGGCACTGGTCAAAGTCGCCATGTTGAATCCTTAAAGAATGGCCAGCGAGGCCAGGGTGATCTGCTGGACGGAACCGCCGTCCAGGTACCAGAACGTCATGGGCGGGGTGCCGCGAGCCTCTCGCACCTGCGGCGTCGCGTCCTTGATCTGCAGATACCAGCCGCGGGTCTGGAGCGTGTCGGAGATATCCACGCCGGCCTGGCTGTTGATCTGCGCCTTCTGCTGGCTCGACAGCGTCACGCCGGCGCGGATGGCGCCGAAGTTGACCGCGGCGTTGATCGGGTCCAGGCAGGCAGCATCGATCAGCGTGTAGCCGTCGATGTTGTAGGGAATGGCGTTCACCTGGGTCAGCAAGCTCATCAGCGCCTGCTGGAACGCCGCGTTCAGCCAGATCTGGTTGACGTAGGTGTCGACCCATTTCCAGTTGCCGCTGATCTGGCCCGGGTACAGGAAGCGGAAGCGGTCATTGCTGGTGGCGTAGTCGCCATAGAAGTTGTAGCCGTTGTCGATCAGCGTCTGAGCGGTCGTGGCGTCGGTCACCGAGAACGCCAGGCCCGACTGGCCTTTGAACGCCAGCGTTGCGCGGCCGTTGGTGCGTTCGAAGTCCAGCGACGCCACCGCGCCCAGGACAAAGGCTGCATGCAGGATGTCCTTGTAGACAGGCACGGAACCCGAGTACTCGTTGGCGCTTACGACCGCCGCCCAGTTGGACATGTTGCCCTGCTGCGTGGCGGTGACATCGGTGTCCCAGCCGACGTAGGCGTAGCGGTCGCCCTGGGCATTGGTCCACGCCGAAAACGCCACCTTGCCGGCCGTATCGGGCTCGAAGGTCGTCATGAACGCCGCCCAGTTCTGGGTCAGGTCGGTAATCCGGCCCATGTCCACCGCCGGGACGCCGGCCGCGGCCCCATGCGACACCAGGGCGCCTGCGGCCTGCGTCAGCTTCAAGCCCGATGCGAGGGTGCCGCTGCCATAGGAGACCGTGCTGGCGGCGCCGTCGGTCGCCGAGGTGATCACGAAAGCGGCGCGCTGCGCGTCATAAGCGCAGGTCGCGCCCATGGCGGTGAACGCCGCTTCGATGATCGAGGCGGCGTTCGAGAAGCTCGTTGCCGTCGACAGGTCGATGCTGGAGGACGTCTTGGCCACGCCATCCACGCTGACCGTCAGGATGCCGGACAGCGCCTGCAGCTGGGCCAGCGTCACGGCGGCCATCGAGCCGCCACGCAAATAGGCCGAAACCGCTGCCGCCGGATATTGGGCATACAGCAGATTGCCCGGCTTGCGGGTCGAGTTGTCGAAGCCGTTGAAGTAGACGTCGGCCAGGGCGGCTTCGGTCGAGGTGGGACCGAAGAAGCGCTGGACGTCGCGCGCAGTCGCGAAGCTCTGGACGGTGCCGATGGGGACGGCAGTATCGTGGGTCAGGATCAGGCCGTTCAAATCGAGCGCCGATCCGCCGGCGGCGATCACGCCAGGCACGACCTGGACGATTTCACTGGCGGGAATGGACATAGGATTAAGCTCCCGTAGGGTAGGTGGTGTCGGCCTCGATGAGGCCCACGTGAAGGTGGTCCGCAAACTGCTGCGGCACGCTAATGGAAGGGTTGAACTGCAGGACGGCGTCGAACGACCACCGCTCGAAGGTCTGGCTTTCTCCGCTCTCGAAGGGCAATTGCTTGAGCTCGCCCGCGTATAGCGGTTGAGTTCTTCCCAGCTTTCCCAGGAACTCGCACCCGTACTGGCTGCGCAAGGCAATCGACAACGTGAGCGCCAGGTCCAGGGCCCGCGCCCCGTAGCCATCCACCCGGGCAGACCAGTGCGTGGCCTGGGTCATGATTCGTTTCCCCGCCGCAGGCGACGGATCGGCATAGGTCATGACCGGCACGGAAAGGCCCTGCGCCGCCAGCGGAGTAATGACGACGCACTCGCGCGGTGGCGCGGGCACCCAATTGGGCAGACCGCGGACTACGTCGCAGTCGACCAAGGTCTTGAAGAATGCGGCGAGGTCCTCTACCAGCTGGTTTTCAGTGATGCTGATCTGAACGCTCATGGAGTTGGATTCCTGCTGAAGAAGACAGGCGCCGAAACATCGCGCCCAAATGCAAAAGCCCCGGCACGTGGCCGGGGCTGTATTTCGGGGTTGCATTTGTCAGGGGCGCAATGCCCCGGACCAATTGTGATCGATTGCGTGACCGTTGGGGCGAGGTCTTGTGACGGAATCGTCACACGCTGTGCAAAGAAGTTCGCCCCCTGCCCCGCCCATAAAAACCGAAGCCATGCGCCGAAAGCAAAAAGCCCCGGCACGTGGCCAGGGCTGCATTTGCTTGGGGCGCAATGCCCCGGACAAATTGTGACCGATTGCGTGACCTACGGGGCGGGGTCTTGTGACGGAACCGTCACACGCCATGCATAGGTACGGCCGTGCCCGCCTTGCTGGGGCTCTTGAATCAGCACGCTGCCGGTATCCTGCAGCGCATCCATGGCGCGCTGGATGCCTCTTTGCAGGCGTGTCTTTTCAGGAGCAGACAGACACCGGCCGCGTGACACATGACGGACCAGCTCCATCAAACGGAATGAGCGGCCGGGATAGCAGGCCATCAGATCCATCACCTCGTGCGCGTACTTCACGCCAGCCTCCTTTCCACCAGGTTGCGGAACAGACCCAGGTACAACTTGTATTCGGTTTCGGTCAGGGCCACGCCGGTCGTATCGGCAATCCAGTCCAGCGCCTTCGCGCGGCGCGCCCTGCCGTCCAGCTGGCCGAACATCACGTTCTTCTGCGGATATTCGGCAATGATGATCATGCGCTCGTGCCAAGGCAGCGCGGCGTGCATCGCCTCGACCTCCATGGCGTGGTGATGGTTGATGGGCCGGTAGTCCTCCTCTTCGGAGAGATACACCTCCATGTTTCCCACCGTAGCGCCGGACCAGGTCCATCGGGCCCAGTTCCAGATCAGATCGTCACCCGTCAATTTACTCATCAGCCACCTCGCATTGTTTACCTGTCTTGCCGTTGGAACCGTTCTGCAGACGGCCCTCCGTATCCTGGCTTTCGCCCTTGGCGCGCTTGAGCATGTCGGCGATGCCCTTGCTCGGGTGGTCGCCGCGCGCGATGCGCGCCTCCCACTTTTCGATCCAGCTCCGGGGCGGACATCCACGGTCCCTCAGAACCTTCTGCGCGCCCATTTTCTTGAGCGCCGCCTCGGCCTCGGCGCGCGTGGCCAGCGTCTGGCCGGGCGCCGGCAGCGCTGGGCGAGGCAGCGGGATATCCGCCCACACGCCCTTCGCCAGTTCCTCGTTCAGCGTCTTCTCCCAGCGCGCCTTGATGGCCCCGTAGGTGCAGCCCAGCAGATCCACCGTGCTCACGCCCACCGCAGCCCAGTACACCGCCGGATGCGACCAGGCGCCGCGCTCGCCGCGCCTGCGCGCGGACAGGCCGCGCACGGCCTCGTGATACGCCACTTCAGGGACCATCCACGGGCAACATAATTTGATGAACTGCGGCAGCGTCGGCGGCCATTCCTGGGTCAGGCAGGCGACCAGGCCGCGGCGCACCTGCACCTCGTCCAGGCCCGCCAGCTTCTGGTTCCATGAATCCTTCAACTCGCGGGCGGTCAGACCCTGCCATTGCTGCGCGAACTTGGCGCCGTACATCAGCAGCATTTCGTTCACCACCAACGCGCCCATGGTGGCGGAAGGGATGTCAGCGGGTTGCATCGATCGTCCCCATGAACCGCTCGCGCGGCCTGCCATCGTCGGCCAGTACTTCTCGCAGCTCCTCGGTCCAGTCGGCCAGGCGTTGCGCCCTGCCTGCCGGTTGTTGGCCGGCTGTAGCGGATGTCCGCGGCGGGAAGAGGCCCTGATACCCGCCCGCGATGCTGTTTGCGATCACGGCGCCTGGCCGGTGCCCTGCGGCCAGATAGGCGGCAAGCTGTTGCAGCTGGCGCCTGGCGCCCTCCTGCGTCACCGGCTTTTTACGGGCCTTGCGGTCGGCGATCCAGCTGACCCAGTCCTCGCGGTCCAGCCAATCCGGCAGTTCGATCACGGAAGCATCGAATCCGCTTCCCCGCTTGCGGGAGGCGTGTTCTGTTGGTTCCTGGTTCTTGGTTCCTGGTTCTTGGTTAGCTTCCGATCCGCCTTCTGCCGGGGCATGGCCGGGTTGCTCGTCGAAACCCATGGGAAACCCACTGGGTTGTTCCGGATTGCGCCCGCCCTGCCTGGGCCGGCCGCCTCGCCTGCCGTTGGCCTTGGCGGTCTCGGCCTTGACGTGATACGCGGCAATCTCCACGTCCGCCCGCTTGTTGTGCCAATGGCCATCGCGCAGGACGAAGAACTCGGCCAGCACCTGAGCGGCCGCCTCTCTTTCTTCTTCGCTACGGGCGCCCACCCACCGGAATACCTGCTGCAGGTTGTCCACGATGGGCTGCTCTTCGGCGTAGTACCGACGCAGCAGGCGGCTGTAGATGGCATCCTCGAGCAGGCTCAGATGCGCCGTGGCCTGTGCGTAGTCACCGATGTTGTGGCTGTAGTAGTTCATGCGTGTTTTTGCATCCCCGCCAGTCTTACCTCGCTATCATTCTTAAATCTTAGAATGCTAAGATTCTAAATGCAAGCCAACTAAGATTGTTTTTGTTTAGCATCCTAAGATGACCTTTCAGAAGCGAATCACACAGGCGTTCAACGAGGAAGCGGCCCGCCGGGCGGACGCGGCCGAGCCACGCCTTACCAAGACAGACCTATGGAAGGCCGCCGGCGCCTCTTCCGGCGCCGCGACGCATTGGTTCAATGGGTCCAACGGCATGGACATGGCGACCTGCATCAAGGTCGCCCCGCTGCTGCGCGTGAACGCGCAATGGCTGTACGACGGCACCGCCCCGAAACTGCCTGCGCGCGATGGATCCCTGGCCGCAGCGGTGCTGGCCCCCCCTCCGTGGCCCTTCCCGGGCATCCCGGAAGAACAGGTGCGGGCATTGCCCCCGGATCAGCTGAACAAATTGCAAGGCGCGCTTGCGCTGGCAATCGCGCAATTGAAGCTGGGGATTGACGTATCCCCTGGGACTGCCGCGCCGCAAATGCCGACGGTCCTGCGCAGCGACTCGCTGGTGGACACCTATTTGTCCCGGGACGAGTTCCCCATGCGCATCGATGACCTGCCCGCGGCGCCCTGGGAAGGTGGCAAGACCACGCGCCAGACAGAGCGCGAAGGCCGGGTCCGGATCAGCACCCAGACAGGCGTGGTCGCCAACGTAGGCGTGGGCGAACCGCCCGCGGCCAACGACAGGTTCGAGAAGGTCCCGGAACTGGCCGACGTGCGGCTGGCGGCGGGCGACCCCATCGAGAACCACGCCGAAGAGCAGACCGGCATGATCCAGTTCCGCAAGTCATTCCTCAGATCGGTAGGCGCGGACAACGGCCGGGGCCGAGTCGTCTACGCGAAGGGCGACAGCATGGAACCCGTCATCCGTGACGGCGCTGCCTTGTTGGTGGTCCCCAACGAAAGCCTGACGCTGCAGGACATCGCCGCCGGCGGCGTCTATGCCATCAACTACGACGGCAAGATGATCGTCAAGACGGTGGCCAGGGAACGGCTTACCGGACAATGGGTGGCGCGGTCGTTCAATTCCTTGCACGATGACATACCGCTGGAAAACGGGGCATCGGTGCGGGTGTTGGGGCGGGTTGTGTGGGCCGGTGCAAGGTTGCGGGATGATGAGGCGGGGCGGTGGCGGGTTGAGTGATGGGGGTCTCGTGGCCTCGCCTTGTGGGTAATGCTAGCGCTCCTCGACAAGCTGGGGGAGTGTCAGGATTTTTGTGTGCAGGCCTATGATGGTTTTCAAGGAGACCGATCATGGCGCGCAATCCGAAGTCCACGAAGCCGTCCAGCCCATCGGCACACGCTTTGACCACATCCGCCAGATCCTTGAATCCAGTCCATTCGTTCCAGGGGATCGACCGACCCACCAGCAGCGCCAGCTCAATGGCGTGACCCAGGCCGTCGGCCTGCGGTAGGTGGTAACTGTGTCAGGCTACGCTGCGAAAGCTGAAAATGACTCATTGCTTTGGGCTCCGCACGTCTCCGAATGTATTTGACAGTCACCGCGGCGACGTAGAAGGCCGCCGAGCCGACGAGCGCGACATCTCCAGCGCTCGCCCACCCTCCGACGAAAAAGCGGCAGGCCGGTCCGCTCCTGCGTCGTGTCCTTGATCGCCGGGGCAAACACCGCCAGCGCCGCTGGCCAACGCCAGCCAGCAAACGAAGGCCAAGACTGCGCACAGAGTGAGAATGATCGTGCTGTTTACACCACGCCCCTTTGCCGTGCACACGGTCGATCACGGCCTGTTACAGGACACCCACGGGTGCCGCCTGCACAGCACCTTCCGAACACGCGAGACGATGGCAATGCCAGACATGCCGGTCAAGAAGCCGCCCCCTCGGGAATGCCAGACACGAACGAGAGATACGCCGCAGCTCACTAGGCCACCAGCGAACCGCTGACGGCCATGCGAAAGCGCGCCGGCCATGCCCCCAGCAGGCGCCCCATGGACATCACGGCGCCAAGGATGCTAGCAAACTTTGCCGCTAAGGCGTCCGAGTCTTGAATGTTCAATCGCGTCCCCTATGCACGAAAAAAAACCCGCCGGAGCGGGTTTTGAGGATATTGGCATCTATTTGGAGAGGAAAAACGTGCCTCGCCATCTCTCATCGTAGTCAACCATCGAGGACTTGGCCTCGGGGTGTTGCTCAAAGAACGCGGTCCAGTCGAACTCGCTATAGGAATAACCGAAGTGCACAGCCATGAACTCGATTGCGGAACGAGACGGGCGACCAACCAATGTGTGCCCGTTCCTAGTCATGGAGTCCGACCATGCCATTTGCTGATCCTCTACGGGATCGAGCAGAAGCTGAATATCATGAGGGTTCTTGTAGACTAAACGAGGGTCGTCCGAGGGCACCCTGGGACGCTCATCGATCGCCGGCGTAACCTCAGTATCGATAACCACCAATTCTGCGCCGGTACGCTCGATCAGATCCAACAATTCCGCGTGCCGAATCGTGTGGTAGTAAAAGCCCAAGCAGAAGACGACGTCGAACTTCTGATCCTCCAGCCTGCGAAAAACGTCTCCTTGCTGCAGGTCGTACCGGCTTGGGGCAATCCCATAGTGGTGAAACGTGTCCTTAGCATTTGCAATCAGCTCCGCTCGGGGTTCGATGCCCGTCACATGCGATGCCCCCGCCTGCAGTGCTGCAAAGCTCCAGCGACCATCATGGCTCGCAATGTCAAGAACACGCCGGCCCCGGATTTTGTCTGCGTTGCGAGCGACGATTGCCTCATAGCGACTGTTCAGCCTATGGCGGAAAGGGCTGGTGTTGCTGGTCTTGTAAAACTTCTCGTAGCCGTCAAAAAAGCCCATACTGAATCGCCCCGGGTTTTGCGGAGGCTCCTACTCTTGAGAGAATGCGAGCCATGAGCAAAAACAACGCGAACAAGTTTTCCCCTGAAGTGCGCGAGCGCGCGGTGCGCTTGGTGCAGGAGTCGCGCAGCGAGTACCCGTCGCTGTGGGTGGCGGTCGAGTCCATCGCGCCCAAGATCGGCTGCTCGGCGCAGACGCTGCTGACCTGGGTCAAGCGCCACGAAGTCGACAGCGGACAGCGCGAAGGCGTCACCACCAGCGAGCGAGAACGCATCAAGGAGTTGGAGCGGGAGAACCGAGAGCTGCGCCGCGCCAACGACATCCTGCGCACCGCCAGCGCTTTTTTCGCGCAGGCGGAGCTCGACCGCAAACTGAAGTCGTAAACACCTACATCGACCGGCACCGGGAGGTTTACGGGGTCGAGCCGATCTGCAAGGTGTTGCAGGTTGCCTCGTCGGCCTATCGGCGCCATGCCGCGCGGCTGCGCGATCCGGCGCGGCGCAGCGACCGTGCGCGGCGTGACGAACAGCTCATGCCGCACGTCCAGCGAGTCTGGCAAGAGAACCATCGCGTCTACGGCGCCGACAAGGTCTGGCGGCAGTTGAATCGCGAAGGCGTGATGGTGGCCCGTTGTACGGTCGAACGACTGATGCGCGCTCAGGGCCTGCAAGGCGTGCGGCGCGGCAAGCGGCAGCGAACGACCATCACTGATGATGCGGCCAGCCATCCAATGGATCGGGTCAACCGGCAGTTCCGGGCCGAGCGGCCGAACCAGTTATGGGTCTCGGACTTTACTTACGTCTCGACCTGGCAGGGCTGGCTGTACGTGGCTTTCGTCATCGACGTCTACGCCCGGCGCATTGTCGGCTGGCGCGTGAGCAAATCCATGACGACGGACTTCGTGCTTGATGCGCTGGAGCAGGCCCTATACGCCCGCCAGCCTGGCAACGATGGTTCTCTGACCCATCACTCCGATAGGGGATCGCAGTACGTTAGCATCCGCTATAGCGAACGCCTGGCCGAAGCGGGCATCGAGCCGTCCGTGGGCAGCCGTGGTGACAGTTACGACAACGCCCTGGCCGAGACCATTAACGGCTTGTACAAGGCTGAACTGATTCACCGCCGCGCACCCTGGAAAACCAGGGAATCTGTCGAGCTGGCAACGCTGGAATGGGTCGCCTGGTTCAACCATAAGCGCCTGCACTCATCCATCGGCTATATCCCGCCGGCCGAGGCTGAGGCAAACTACCACAACCTACTCGGCACATCCGCCGGTGAGGCTGTTTTACTTTAACCAAACAGCCTCCGCGAAAACCGGGGCGATTCATACTTACTCCCGATGAGATAGCGAATTATCGCCGATCCTCGCAGCTTGAGTCAGTCCGTGTGCATGGTTAGTGGTGGAATTACCATGAGTGACCCTAATCCAGTTTTTAGTACCGATCTAGATTAGAGAAATCCGGCATGATTTCACCATATGGAATAGGAGCCATGCCGTGAAGAGATCGAAATATACCGAAGAGCAAATCGCCTTTACACTGAAGCAGGCCGAACAGGGAACGGCCGTACCCGGGGTCTGCCGCAAGACGGGCGTGAGCGAAGCCACCTTCTACAACTGGAAGAAGAAATTCGGGGGGCTTGGTCCCTCAGTGCTGCGACGACTTCGTCAGCTAGAAGAGGAATGCAATCGACTCAAGCGCCTGGTCGCGGACCTGTCGCTGGACAAGGCGATGTTGCAGGACGTTCTGGCAAAAAAGCTCTGAAGCCTTCTCGGCGTCGCGTACTCGTGAATGATCTGATGAAGCGCGTTGGTGTGGGCGTGACCAAGGCATGAGCCGTCGTCATGATTTCCCGGTCGTTGTATCGCTACGAATCGTGCCGACGCGACAGTGGCGCGCTGATCATGCGGATCCACGAGATAGCGCATACGCGGGTTCACTACGGATACCGGCGTGTACACGTGATGCTGCGCCGTGAAGGCTATCGAGACAATCACAAACGGGTCTACCGCTTGTATCGGGAACAAGGCTTGTCCTTGCGGCACAAGCGCCCCAAGCGCAATAAGTCGGCGCAACGTCGTCAACCCAAAGCGGTCGCGCAAGCCATCAATGACATCTGGAGCATGGACTTCGTCATAGATCAATTGTTCGATGGTCGCCGCCTGCGTGCGTTAACCCTGGTCGACAATTACACCAGAGAGTGCCTGGCCATCGACATTGGCCAAAACCTTCGGGGGTGACGATGTGGTGGCGACCCTCGGGCGCGTATGCGCACTGCGCGGCTTGCCGCGCGTCATCAAAACCGATAACGGCAGCGAGTTCATCTCCAAAGCCATGGAAAAATGGGCATACGAAAACGGGGTGGAAATCGACTTCAGCCGGCCCGGCAAGCCGACGGACAATGCGCAGTGCGAATCCTTCAATGGCCGCTTCCGTCAGGAATGCCTAAACAGCCACTGGTTCTTGTCATTTGCCGACGCGAAGGAGAAAATCGACGTCTGGCCCACGTACTATAACGAGGTTCGTCCCCACTCCGCGCTGAAGTGGCAGGCACCTGCCGAATACGCGCGCCAGCACTTGGCCGACGGCCAAAACGCCAACCGCAATGAGCCGGAAATCTCTACTTCCGATCCGGACTAATTCGGGGTTAGGGTCACTTCCTGGCACTCGGCCCGGCCCGCTTCGCGCTGGCTGTGCCCGTACCAACGCACGCCCAGCCAGGCCGCCACCAGCACCGCGACCCCGATCAGGTACGGCAACGCGGCGCGCAGCAGTGGATTCATACCCGCCCCTTCCAGTCGCGCGGAACCTGGAAGTGCGGCCCATCCTTGAACGTCTTCCAATCACCGCCCCACTCCACCGGCACGCCCAGCGCCGAGGCGCATGCCCTGACCACCGCGGCCAGGTCGGCGAGGGCCTGCCAGTTGTTCCAGGGGATGGACCCGTCTACCAGCGGCGCCAAGTCCACCGCATGGCCCAGCCCATCCGCCTGGGGCAGGTGGTAGCTATTCATGGTCTTGCTGGTTCCTCGGGCGACGTACTCGCGCTGCTGCGCAACGGTTCTGACTCCCTCCACCACGGTGAAGTCCACCGCCGTGCGCTGAATGGCAAGCTTCACGATCTCGACCAAATCGGGGTGCACTCCAACCAGACGCGTCAGGCTGCGCTGCGAAAGCTGAAATTGGCTCGTTGCTTTGGGCTCCGAATGTGCTTGACAGTCACCGCAGCGACGTAGAAGGCGGCAGAAGCCGCGAGCGCGGCATCTCCAGCGCTCGCCCAGCCCGCCACGAAGATGCGGCAGGCCGCGCCGGTCGCCGTCAGGCAGACCGCAGACAGGCCGATCCGCTCCAAAGTTGTGTCCTTGATGCCGCGGGCGAAGACTGCCAGCACCGCGCCGCCTGCCACGACCAGCCAGCAGACGAACGCCAGGACCGCCCACAAGGTGAGATAGATGGTGCTGTCCATGTCACGCCCCTTTGCCGCGTACGCGGTCAATGAGTGCTTGCCACAGCGCCGCGATAGGTGCGACCTGCACCGCCTCCCAGGCGCGCGAAACGATGGCCATGCCGAACATGCCGGTGAAGAAACCCGCCAGCCCTTCCGGGATCCCCAGCAGCATCGACAAGTATGGCGATGCGTAATAGGCCACCAACGAACCACTGGCCGCCATGCTGAGGCGCGCCGGCCACGACCCTTGCAGATACCGCATGGACACCGCGGCGCCGAGGATGCCGGCGAACTTTGCCGCGAAGGCATCGAAGTCTTGGATGTTCAATCGCGTCCCCTATAGACGAAGAAAAACCCGCCTAGGCGGGTTGAAAGCAAATCGAATGGGATGTCTAATCCGTCCAATAACGGAGAAGCCCTTGAAGCATTACAACAATTTGGATTGGATTCGATTGCTCTTGGCCGTTCAGGTCGTCGCCATACACAGTGGCCTGTTTCCGACGGTCTTCATAAATCCAGTCCCAGGATTTCTGGCGTTAACCGGGTTCGTCGTGATGGGATCGATCGAACGCAACACCGTTCCCCAGTTCTTCATCAATAGAGCGTTACGCGTGCTCCCGGCCCTCTTCGCCTCGTTCATTGCCGTCTGGGTGATCTTCGACGGCGCCGAGATGCTGAAGACGATTAAGTACTGGTTGATACCCGTCGGCGACGCTCCGGTAAACGCCGTTGTATGGAGCCTGATCTATGAGGAGTTTTTCTACGCTCTAGTGGCGGTTCTGTTCTCCTTCGGCCTCTATCGCACCAAGGTCGTCCCCATTGGATTGGCTATCGTCTTTGCGGTGACCGCGATGGTGTTTGCCTTTCCGCCCGGCATCCTTCGGCCTGCAATCCTCCTGGGCGCCGCTTTTTTCCTTGGTAACGTCGCATGGACTTATCGAACGCAAATTCAACGCATTCATCCTCTGTTCGCGACTGCGTTCTTCGTCGGCATGCTGGCCTTCATTTTCACGCTTCCTTATGAGCGCGTAGCCGATCCATACCGAGCTGGGTGGGATCTTTTGGCGTTCGCCGCAATGCTCATTTTTGGAATTGCCGGCCCCAAATTTCCGAGACTTTCCATCGACCTCAGCTATTCGTTGTACTTGGTTCATTGCTTGGTGCGCGCATTCTTCCTCGGCGTAGTTCCGCTGGGCCTAGGAATGTTCTGGCGGGTACTCCTGATCAGTATTCCAATCAGCGTCGCATCCTGGTTCTTGATCGAACGCCCTGCCCTTAAATTCAAGGGGCGACTGAAAATGGCCAGAAATGCCAATCAGACAAGGGCAGCTGAGGCCCGCTGACGTGGGCATGAGCGTGCGCGCATGCCCACGCGCTCATAGAGGATTCGCTAAACCTCGGCGAGGACTGTGGGCGGAGAGAACTTTTCGTGATCATATGTCCACCGCTCCGACGGCATCGGATCAACATCCGTCACGTCCACCAGTGAGTCCACGATATTTGAGGTGAATCGCAGTTCAATCGGAATCTCAGTGCCGTCGTCGTAGGTCATCGGTTTGATGATTTCTATGACGACTCCGCTATCAACTCTGGCATATGTCTTCATGCATATGCCTTGATGATAATTAGCCCAGCCGCACCATTGCCGCCGACATTTCCAGCAGCACTCGGTGCTGCGGCAGCCCCAGCACCGCCAGCCCCGGGCGTCTCAGCACTCAAACCAGCAGAAGTCGCACCAGCTGTGCCACCTCCCCCTAGCGACGATGCCCCGCCGGCCCCGCTAACGCCGTGCTGTACGGCCAATACCAACCCGTAACTGCCACCGCTCCCCCGGCTGTTACTGACGTTGCCTGAGTCACCTAGTCCACCTGTACCGCCGTACGAAATAATCAGAAATACCGAGGTGGTTAACCCTTTGTTTCCGCCGCCGCCACCCGTAGCGCTAACTATCGACCCAAGAGAACTGGTCCCACCAACCCCACCAATCCCCGCGCCAGCAACAGGGGCCCCAGTGCCGCCGGCACCGATCGTTACTGGAGTATTTGACATCCCTCCCGCAACTATCGAAACGGCTTCTCCCCCCGCCCCACCACCTGCGCCTGCACTTCGAGCACCAGACCCATTCGTCTCGCACGAGCCACCGCCGCCACCACCAGCAATGACGTGAGCTAGCGATTTGCTTGTTTTCGACAGCGTCGAGAACGTAGTTGCGCCCGTCGTCGTGAACGCCCCCCCATCAACGCTGACCTGTTGCGTGCCAGCGCTGAGGCGGTACACGGACGTCCGAAGCAGCGCGCCAGCAATTTGATTTACCCAGCCCACCCCGCCGGAATCCGGGTTCGTCACATTGTTGTCGACAGTATTGAGCCAAAACCCTAATAGATCTGCGCGCAACAACACCGCGCCCTTGGGATACCCGCCCACGGCGGTGGCGAACGCGGCGTCATAGATATAGCCGCCACCGGCCTGCCCCCACCGTGCGGCCGCGCTCAAAAAATACAGGATTCCATTGAAATCCTGCCCGCGAGGCGGAACCCCGCCGGCTGCCAGGGGAGTCATAGTCAACGGGGGAAACCCATCGGTGAAGGATGCGAGGCCCGGCGTGATCCCGATCTGCGAAGCGACAGGGATGGTGTTCTTTGAGCCGCTTTCCGCGAAGGGGACCGGCGATTTGGAAGGTGCGTTACTGGCCTGCATTTATGAGCCCCGATGAAGTGAAGAAGACGCCGGACCCAAAAGGCTGCATCAGCCCCTCGAGGAATCCGAAAGTGGATGGAAGATCGACCTGAAGAACGTTCGCCAGCACGGCGGCCGGCTTGGGAATGGCCCCTGACTGACTGAGGATCGCAATTTCATACGGCTCCAACTGGAACTCGAACACATATCGAAATTCCATGTCCCCGGTGTCGCTCACGTAGCACCGCCCTCTCCCTTGAAACAGGTTCGATAGCAGCCGGTTCAAACTGGGCGACGTGCAATCCGAGATATTGGCCAGCGCCTTGACCAGAATCAGCGTGCGATACGCATCGTCGGCGATCCCTGCTGCCTCCCAATTAGGTTCTGCGCTGCTACTGACGTCAAGGGCTGTGACGCCTTGGCGCTGTAGATAGTAAGCTCGGGCGACAATAGGGCGCCCTAGGCGATCCTGGTCGAATCGCCACTTGTGAGCCTTGAGCCATCGTCGCTGCCAGGCGGGATAGCGGTAGCCGGTGATTCGCTCCAATTCGGCTTCGGATACCCGTATCCGTCCTATGTGGTGTCCTGGGAGACGCCGGCGGCGCTACCGGTCCTGTTCGCCGTGGAGTTGGCGAGTAATCCGGCACTGCCGTCGAACATCGTGGATCTGACCACGCAAGCCATCATCGATGCGTTCAACGGTGCCGACAGCGGCCAGCGGGCGCGCATCGGGTCGATCATCTGTGCGAGCCGGTTCTACACGCCAATCTCGCTACTAAGCCCGTCCGTGTCGATCTTGTCTTTACTGTTGGGGACGTCGGCGCCGACCGCGCCCAGCTTGACGGTACCCATCAACCGCCGGCCGACCATTACGGCCGATGACATTTCGGTGACTCTGGTATGACTGTCGATCCCAAGCCGGGCCTGGTAGCCCGGACCCTCATCAGCCAGTACGCCGATAGTCCGACGCTCGTCCAGTTGATCAACAACATGGACGACTACATCAACCCCGATGCCGATTTCGACGCGTTCTATGACTTCGTCTGGAATGTCGAGACCGCGCAGGGCTTCGGGCTGGACATATGGGGGCAGGATCGTCGACGTCGGCCGGATGCTGACGATACCGGGAGACGTCACCCATCTGGGATTTGACGAGGCGCTGAACTGGCAGCCCTTTAATCAGGCGCCCCTATACGTAGGCGAGGAGACTACGCGGACGTATCGGCTCGCCTAATGGGCAGGAAGCGGACTTCGGACAAGCACCTTGCATTGCGTGTGTACGTCAAATACGGGCGCTACAAGGACACCTATTACACGATCATCAACAAGAAGTACCACGGTCTGGGCAATGACCGGGCAACGGCGGAGATGGAGGCGAAAGCGCCACAAGGCGGTGGTTACGCCAAGGGATCGATCGCCGACATGTGCAAGCAGTTCATCGCGTTCCAGCGCAAGCTGATCGAGGAAGGCGATAGCGCCGCTCTCGCGAAGCGAACCGTTGACGACTACGAGGAGGCTTTTGACACCCACCTTTTACCTCTGTTTGGACACATGAAGCCCAGGGAGTTCAAGGCAGCCCACAAGGGGAAGTATCTAGACGGGATGCGAGAAAAGAAGCGAGGTATCAGGGCAAACCGAGAAATGGCCGCTCTTGGGTCCGCTTTCAACTACGGCATTCGTCATGGCATGGCAGATGCAAACCCATGCCACGGCGTCAGCAGAAATCCCGAGCGCCCGCGCTCTCGCAAACCGGAAAACGTCTAAGTCAACGCCTTCCTGGAGATCGCCAAGGCCCGCGGCGAGGGAAGCTACATGACAGCCCTGATAGGCTTGATGGTGGGGATAACGGGGCGTCGCCGGGCCGAGATCCTGGACCTGGAGGAATCTGCACTCACGCAAGAAGGGGTCAAGGTTCAGGCGGCCAAAATCAAGGCGACCGACGCCTCCCGGGAGTACCTGATCGCGTGGTCACCCCTTCTCAGCAAGCTTCTGACAGAAGCCGTACGCCTGTCGAAGAAGCACGACACCCCGTACGTGTTTGCTGCCCGTTCGGGTGCCCCTTATACAGATTCCGGCTTCAAAGCCAACTGGTCAAAGATCATGGCCGACTTCGTGAAATCTGGAGGCGAGAGGTTCACGGCACATGACCTGCGGGCCATGTACGTTACGGAAATGGTCAGCCGGGATAAGAACCCGGAGACGCATAAAAATGCCGCTACGACACGCCGCGTTTATGACCGTCGCAGGAAGGTGAAGGTGACGCCAACCTTCTAATCGAATTAGAAAGTTCCAAAACAATTAGAAATTGGCAGACCGCAGAAAAGAAATCAGCCGCTCTAAGCGGCTGATTTCTAAGGAATTCTTGGGGTGGCTGATGGGGCTCGAACCCACGACAACCGGAATCACAATCCGGGACTCTACCAACTGAGCTACAGCCACCTCTGATACTGCTTTTCTTCTTTGCCGTGCTGCTTTCGAAAGCTGCTCAACAACGAAGAGGCCGAATTCTAGCACGTTTTTTTAATCCGTGTGAAACCTGCCCCGCCGCCCCTCTTGCCAGCGCGGGCCACCTTGCTATCCTTCGCCATTGATCATCTACGGAGGCCGCGCTTACGCCATCGCCATGGACCGCATACACGCAATCTTGATCGATTATTGGCCCCATCTGGTATTTGCCATCAGCATCGTGGCCGGGACGGGCGCGGCGGTGCATGCCGCGATGACCAAACAGGACGTGCGGGCGGCCATAGGCTGGGTGGGGGTGGCGCTGTTTTCGCCGCTGTTCGGCGCGCTGTTCTATTTCGTGGCGGGCATCAACCGGATCCGCAAGACGCGGCTGTCGCAGCAACGCGACGAGGCGATGGTGGTGGATGCGGAGCAGGTCGAGACCGCGCCGGTGGATGTGGCGCCGATCTCGGGCCAGCAGTTCGCGTCGCTGAAGGTGCTGGGCGACCGCGTCAGCCGTTTCCGCCTGCTGGGCGGCAACGCGGTGCGGCCGCTGGCGGGTGGCGACGAGGCCTATCCGGCGATGCTGCAGGCGATCCGCGAAGCGCGCCACGCGGTGGCGATGCAGAGTTATATCTTCGACAACGACGCGATCGGGCGGGAGATGGCGCAGGCGCTGATCGAGGCGCGCGAGCGCGGGGTCGAGGTGCGGGTGCTGATCGACGCCATCGGTTCCAAGTACTCGCGCCCGCCCATCGTGCGCATGCTGTCGCGCGGCGGGGTGCCGGTGGCGCGCTTCATGACCAATCCGCTGGGCGTGCTGCGCATGCCCTATGCCAATCTGCGCAGCCACCGCAAGGTGCTGGTGGTGGATGGACGCCTGGGCTTTACCGGCGGCATGAACGTGCGCGCGGCCTTCGTCAGCGCGCTGGCGGGCGACGACACCAACCGCGATACGCACTTCCGGGTGGAAGGACCGATCGTGACGCAGCTGATGTCGGTGTTTGCGCACGACTGGAACTTCACGACGCACGAATCGCTGCCGGCCAGGCCCTGGTTCGATCCCGAGGCCTTGCCCCCCACCGGCGACGTGCCGATGCGCTGCGTGCCGTCCGGCCCGGACCGCGCGCTGGGCAGTACGCACAATATGCTGCTGGGCGCGCTGGCAGTGGCGCAGCGCCATGTGCGCATCCAGTCGCCCTACTTCCTGCCCGACCAGACGCTGATCGGCGCGCTGGCCACGGCGGCGCGGCGCGGCGTGGTGGTGGACATCGTGATTCCGGGCAAGAACAACCTGCGGCTGGTGGACTACGCGATGACGGCCCAGCTGGACCAGGTGGTGCGCACGGGCTGCCGGGTCTGGCGTTCGCATGGCGCGTTCGACCACTCCAAGCTGATGACGGTGGACGACGCCTGGGCCTATGTGGGTTCGTCCAACCTGGATCCGCGCAGCCTGCGGCTGAACTTCGAGCTGGACACCGAGATCTACGATCCCGGCGTGGCGCGCTGGATCGGCGCGCGGGTCGACGGCCTGATCGCGCAGGGCCAGCGCGAGACGCTGGAGAACCTGCTGCGCGCGCCGTTCGCCAAGCGCCTGCGCAACAAGGTGATCTGGCTGGCTACGCCTTACTTGTAGCCCCCCAAGAAGCTCAACCGTCAGAAGCCGGCGCGGGCGCGGCGCGCACCGCGAAGACCGCGTTGGCCTTGAGCATGACGCGGCCTTCGACCTGCAGCAGGCAGGTGGCGTAGATCAGCCGGCGGCCCTGCTTGTCGATGCGGACATGGGCTTCGAGCCAATCCCCGGGCTTGACCGGGTTGAGATATTCCACCGACATCTGCACCGTGACCACCGAGGCCTGCGCCTGCTCGGCGATGGTGTGGCCCAGCGCGCTGTCGGCCAGCGTGGCCAGCAGGCCGCCATGGGCGATGGCGTGCATGTTGGTGTGCGCCTGCCCCACGCGCAGCGCCAGGACGCAATCGGCGTCGCGCTTGTAGAGCGCGCCGAGCTCCGCCAAGTGCTCCATGAAGGGGCTGCTGGGGCGCCATGGCGCGAAACCGGAAGGAATGGAGTCTGTCATGCTCAAGCCTGGTTTTTTCACGCGGAATACCTCAAGTATCGCAAAGAAGACCGCGGCCGGCACCGCTACCCGCAAACCTGTGATCGCGGCGCGGACGATCCGCAAGTCAGAGTAAGATTTACGCCATAACAAACCCCTACATGGCAGGAGCAGTGGAAGATGGCGAAAGTCGGCATGGTTGGTATCGGCCTCATGGGCCATGGCATTGCAAGCAATCTGGTCAAGCATGGTCATGCGCTGACCGTGCTGGAACATCCGGGCAACCAGCCCCTGGACTCGTTGAAGGCCGCGGGCGCGACCAGCGTGACCGATGGCGCCACGCTGGCGGCCCAGTCTGACGTGATCATCCTCTGCGTTACCGGCAGCCCGCAGGTCGAAGCCGTGTTGCTGTCCGAAGGCGGCGTGCTGGCGGGCCTGCGTCCGGGCACGGTCATCATCGATTGCTCGACGGCGATTCCCTCTTCCACCGTCAAGGTGGCGCAGGCCGTGACGGAATCCGGCGGCCGCTTCCTCGATGCGCCGATGACGCGCACCCCCAAGGAAGCCGCCGAAGGCCGGCTCAACCTGCTGGTGGGCGGCGACGCCGCGCTGTTCGAGGAATGCAAGCCGCTGCTGGCCTGCTTCGCCGAGAACATCACGCACGCCGGCCCCATCGGCGCCGGCCATCGCATGAAGCTGCTGCACAACTACGTGTCGCTGGGCGTGGTCGCGCTGTTGTCGGAAGCCGCGGCCTGCGCGCTGCGCGCGGATATTGACCCGGCGGTGTTTGCCGAAGTGTTGGCCAAGGGCGGCGGCGGCGGCGTGGCGCTGGAACGCATCAAGCCCTACCTGCTGGAGCAGGACCCGTCCTCGCTGCGGTTCTTCATGTCGAATGCGCAGAAGGATCTGTCCTACTACAACACCATGGCCGCGGAAACGGGCGCGGTGCGGGAAATCGGCGCGGCCGTGCAGCACACGTTCGATCAGGCCGTCACGCAAGGCGGCGGCGACCGCTACGTGCCGGAACTGGTGTCCTTGCTGAAGGACCGCTAGGACGGCCTCAGAGGCCATCGCGTCCGGCGTCACGGACGCGATGGCAGACACTGCGGGCAGCATCGGCCTGCAGTCCGCGGGGCTCAACGCCCCGCCACCGCCACCCCGCGCGGCAAGCCCCGCGCCGGCAGGCGCAGGGAAATCAAGGCGGCCGCCAGCAGCAGCGTCCCCGACGAGCCAAAGGCCACCCAATGCGTGCCGAAGGTTTCGTAGGCCCAGCCGCCCAGCCATGAGCTGATCATGCCGCCGACCTGATGGCCCAGGTAGACCAGTCCGTAGAGCACGCCCACCAGCCGCACGCCGTAGACGTCCGCAAGAATGGCCGACGACAAGGCGATGCTGCCGGCCCACGCGATGCCGCCCAGGGTAGCCGCAGCGTACAGTTCCCAATGCGCCCCCACCATGACCAGCGCGAAAAAACCCAGCCCGCGCACCAGGTAGATCGCGGCCAGGATGGCGCGCCGTTCGACCTGGTCGGACATGCGCCCCAGGACCAGGGTGCTGAAGATGGCGACCAGGCCGATCAGGCCTATGCCCAGCGAACTGGTGGTGGCGTCAAAGCCATGGTCCATCAGCATGGGCACGCCATGCGTGCCCAGAAGGTTCATGCTGAAACCACAGGCGAACAGGCCCAGCGCCACCTGCCAGAACGGCAGCGAGTTCAGCGCCGCGCGCACATTGGGCGCCGGCTGCTTCGCCGCGGTTTTGGCCGGCCCGGCCTTGTCGATGATCTGGTGCGGTAGCAGATCGGTGTGCTCGGGCGCTTCATCGCGCATGACGAAGAGCGCCATCGGCACGGTCAGCAGCGCGAACAGCGCGGCGAAGCCCAGCAGGGTTTCCCGCCAGCCCACGGCGGAGATCGCAAAGGTCAGTGTCGGCGTCATCAGAGCGATGCCGGCCATGGAACCGGTGGACAGGAAGAACAGCGCCATGCCGCGCTGGCGCGTGAACCAGCGGCTGATCACCGGCGTCAACGCCACCGGGCTGGTGAAGCCCAGGCCGATGGACAGCGCCACGCCGAAGGACAGCAGGAACTCGATGGGCCCGCGCGCGTAGACCGTCCAGATGATCGACAACACGACGATGGCGGTGCCGGTAAGCAGCACGAAGCGGGTGCCGCGCGTTCCGACCAGATACCCCGCCAGCGGCATGGCCAGCCCGTAGCAGAGCATGCCGAGCGCGACGATGCTGGAGAGCGTGCTGCGCGTAAAGCCCAGGGTGTCCGCGATGGGCAGGAAGAACGGCCCAACCCCCATGCGCAGGCCGACCGTCAACAGGGTGAGTACCGTAGCGGCGCCTACGATGTTCCAGCCGAAATACCAGCCGCCCGACTCTTGCTTCTCCACTTGCGCTTCTCCTCGATATCTTCTTGTGGCCGCTATGCGCGCCCAGGTTCGCCGTCGCCGCCCAAAAGGCGCGGCGGGAGCGAGAAGAACGAGGCGTGTACCGGCTTGTCGTTACCAGCGGCCTGACGACGCCGGACGCGTCATATTACTCCTGGCTATATGCCTGCTCCGCCCGGAATCCCGGAATCTGTTCGGTGAGCGGTCACCGAAGCGCTGTATAGTGCTCGCCATTTCGTAGCGCCCGAAGCAGACCGTGAAGTCCAAGACCTCGATGTTCGCCCTGTCCCGCCAGGAAATCGCGCTGGTGCTGGTCACCATGCTGTGGGGCAGCACCTTCCTCATCATCCACATCGCCATGCAGCACAGCGGACCGCTGTTCTTCGTGGGCGTGCGTTTCACGATCGCCGGCCTGATGGCGCTGCTGATGTTCCGCAAGCACATGGCCGCCATCACCCGCCAGGAGGTAGGCGCCGGCATCGCCATCGGCTGCGCCCTGTTCCTGGGCTATTTCCTGCAGACCTACGGCTTGCAGACCATTACCAGCAGCCAGTCCGCCTTCATCACGGCGATGTACGTACCCATCGTGCCGCTGCTGCAATGGGCCGTGCTGAAGAAGCCGCCGGGCCTGATGAGCTGGGTGGGCGTGGCGCTGGCATTCGCGGGCCTGATCCTGCTGGCGGGTCCGCAAGCGGGCGCGCTGAATTTCAGCGTGGGCGAAGCGGCGACGCTGGCCGGGGCCGCGGCGATCGCCGCGGAGATCATCCTGATCGGCCACTATGCCAAGAAGGTCGACAGCCGCCGCGTCACCTTCGTGCAGCTCTTGACGGCCGGCCTGGTGTCGTTCGCACTGATGCCGGCGATGGGCGAAGCTGTGCCGGAATTCTCGTGGCTGTGGGCGGGCGCGGCGATCGGCCTGGGACTGGCCAGCGCCATCATCCAGCTGACCATGAACTGGGCGCAAAAATCCGTATCGCCCACCCGGGCCACCGTGATCTATGCGGGCGAGCCCGTGTGGGGCGGCATAGTCGGACGCCTGGCCGGCGACCGGCTGCCGGCGCTGGCGCTGGTGGGCGCCGGCCTGATCGTGGCGGGCGTGCTGGCGAGCGAGGCCAAGTTCACCCGCAGGAAAAAGCCGCAAGCGCAGGGCGCCGATTAGCGGGCCAGGCGCGCGATCAGACCTGCCTGCGCGGGGTGCAGCCGTTGCAGTTCGGCGGCGTCGGCCAGCTCGAACTCGCTGAACTCGAAGCCCGGCGCCACCGTGCAGCCGGCCAGCGCATAGCTGGCCTGGTCGGCGAGCTCTGCCGCGAACCAACTGCCAGCCGGCACGACCGCCTGGAATGCGGCATCAGGATCCTTCAGCGCGTCGCCCAGCCGCAAGCAGCGGTAGGCGCCATCCGGCGTCAGCACATGGACAAGCAGCGCGTCGCCCGCATGGAAATGCCAGAGTTCGTCGGATCGGATGCGATGCCAGGTCGACCAGGCGCCGTCGCACAACAGGTAGTAAATGGCGGTGCTGGCCGAGCGGCGCGCGCCGTCGCCGCGCGTCACGGCATCGGCGGCGCGATAGGTTTCGCGGTAGTAGCCGCCTTCGGGGTGCGGCAACAGGTCCAGGCGGCGGATGAGGTCGGCAGATGCGGTCATGGCGGGACGGGCGCGTGGAGGATGGCGCCAGTCTAGAGCAAAGCCGCGCGTCCTAGGCCGCCTGTTCCAGAAACGCCTGCAGGGCCGGCACGGTATTCAGCACGTGCTGGCGCATGGCCGCTTCGCAGCGCGCCGGGTCGCGCGTCTGCAGCGCGGCGATCAGTTCCTGGTGCGATTCGCGCACGCGCAGGACGCGGCCGGGCTGGGCTACCCACAGGCGCATGTAGGGTTCGACGACGGAATGCAGCTCCGAGATCTGGCGCAGCAGGCGCGGCTGCTGGCAGAAGCTGCACAGGTACTCGTGGAATTCGCGATGCGCGGTGATCCAGTCCAGATGTTCGCCCGGCCCCTGCTCCAGCTGTTCCAGCAGCAGCGACAGGCGGCGGATGTGTTCGGCGCCCATGTGCTGCACCGCGTTGCGCATGGCCAGGCCTTCCAGTACGGAACGCATTTCGAACACTTCCAGCATTTCCTGCTGGTTCAAGCCGCGCACCACCGCGCCGCGGTTGGCGCGGATCTCGACCAACCCCTCGGAAGCCAGCCGGCGCAGCGCGCCGCGTACCGGCATGCGGCTGGTGCCGATTTCGGCCGCGACCACCTCGGGCACCAGGCGCTGGCCGGGCGCATAGCGGCCCAGGCGGATTTCGCGCTGCAGGTGCAGGTAGGCCTCGTCTTCGGCGCTGATGGCTGTCTTCTGGAATTGCAGCATTGGAGTCCCGGGGGCTAGGGCCGATGGATAGGCCCACGAAAGCCGCCATGATAGATAACCGCAAAAATAACACAAATTGGATCCAGTGATCCATGGATGCAAATACTAATAGCCCCGCACCGCCCGCTTGCGTCTAATCCCTGCACGCACTCCATAACGCGATCAAGGGGAATTCATGAAGTTTCGTTTCATCCGGGCGCTGGCAGGCGCCGCCGCCGTGGCCTTTGCCGCCCAAGCGGGCGCCCAGGCAACCGACTGGCCGCAGCATCCGGTGCGCATCGTCGTGCCGTTCCAGGCCGGTTCCGCCACCGATCTGATTTCGCGCCAGCTGGGCGCCGCGCTGTCGACGGAACTGGGCCAGCCCTTTGTCGTCGAGGCCCGTCCGGGCGCCGCCGCGGCCATCGGCAGCGCCTCGGTGGCACGCTCGGCCCCCGACGGCTACACGCTGCTGATGGGCGGCCCTGCCGCCATCGTCACCAACCGCTTTTTGCAAAAACGCCTGGCCTACGACCCCGACGCCTTCGCGCTGGTGTCGATGGTGGCGTACACCCCCAACATCCTCCTGGCCAACCCGTCGCAACCGTTCAAGACCCTGCCGGAAATGGTGGCCTACGCCCGCGCCAACCCGGGCAAGCTGACCTACGCCTCGTTCGGCACCGGCACGACCTCCCACATGGCGGGCGAAATGCTCAAGTCCGTGGCCGGCATCGACATCCTGCACGTGCCGTACAAGGGCGCGGGCGAAGCCATCCCCGCCCTGCTCAGCGGTCAGGTCTCGATGTACTTCGACACCATCATGACGGGCCTGCCCCAGGCCAAGAGCGGCGCGCTGCTGGCGCTGGGCATGTCCAATGCCAAGCGCTCGGCGCTGGCGCCCGAGATCCCCACGATTGCGGAACAGGGCTACGCCGGCTACGACATCGCGCCGTGGTACGGTCTGGTCGCCCCCGAAGGCACGCCCGCCCCGGTGCTCGACAAGCTCAACCGCGCCGTCAACAAAGTGCTTGCCGATCCGGCGCTGCGCAGTAAGCTCGCGGAAGCCGGCGCAGAGCCCCGCGGCGGCAGCCGCGAGGAATTCGCCGCCTTCATCAAGGCCGAGATCCCGCGCACCAAGCAGCTGATCGATCAGGCCGGCATCACGCCGCAGTAATTTTCACTACGAGTTTCCCGTTTCCATGTCCTTACCCTTCGATTGGTCTTTCCCCTACGCCTCCCGGAAGATGCCGGTCCTGGCCGCCAACGCGGTCGCCACCAGCCAGCCGCTGGCGGCCCAAGCCGGGCTGCGCATGCTGCTGGCCGGCGGCAACGCCGTGGACAGCGCCATCGCCACCGCCATCGCGCTGACGGTGGTGGAACCCGTCATGAACGGCATCGGCGGCGACATGTTCGCGCTGGTCTGGCATGACGGCCAGCTGCACGGCCTGAACTCCAGCGGCTGCGCGCCCGCCGCGTGGACGCCGGAGTACTTCGCCGGCCGCGACGCCATGCCCGGCACCGGCTGGGGCACGGTGACCGTGCCGGGCCAGGTCGCGGGCTGGAAGGCGCTGTCGGAACGGTTCGGCAAGCTGCCCTTCGCGCAGCTGTTCGAACCCGCCATCGCCTATGCCGAGGAAGGGTTCGCGGTATCGCCCACCATCGCCCGCCAATGGGCCACTCAGGCGCCCAAGCTGGCACAGGAGCCGGGCTTTGCCGCCGCCTTCCTGCCAGAGGGCCGTGCACCCCAGGCCGGCGAATGGTGGCGCTTTCCCGCGCAAGGCAAGACGCTGCGCGCCATCGCCGAAAGCGGCGGCGATAGCTTCTACCGTGGCGAGCTCGCCCGCAAGATCGCCGACTTCGCCCGTCAGACCGGCGGCGCGCTCAGCGCCGAGGATCTTGCCGAGCACCGCCCCGAATGGGTCACGCCGATCTCGCAATCGTTCCGCGGCTACGAACTGCACGAGATCCCGCCCAGCGGCCAGGGCATCTCGGCGCTGATGGCGCTGGGCATGCTGGAACAGTTCGACCTGGAAAGCATGGGCCGCGACAGCGCGGACTATTACCACGTCAGCATCGAAGCGATGAAGCTGGCGTTCGCGGACCTGCACCACCACGTCGCCGATCCGCGCCACATGCGCACCAGCGCCGCCGCCCTGCTGGACCGCAGCTACCTGGCCGAGCGCGCGCGCCAGATTTCCATGGACCGCGCCAGCGTGCCGGTCGCGGGCACGCCCGCCACCGGCGGCACCGTTTACCTGACGGCGGCCGACGCCAGCGGCACCATGGTGTCCTTCATCCAGTCCAACTACCACGGCTTCGGTTCCGGCGTGGTGGTGCCCGACACCGGCATCAGCCTGCACAACCGCGGCCTGAACTTCGTGTTGACGCCCGGCCACGCCAATCAGGTCGCGCCGCGCAAGAAGCCGATGCACACCATCATTCCGGCATTCGTCACGCGCGGCGGCCAGCCGCTGATGTCCTTCGGCGTGATGGGCGGATCGATGCAGGCCCAGGGCCATCTGCAGATGGTCACGCGCCTGGCGGCGTTCGGCCAGAACCCGCAGGCCATGAGCGACGCGCCGCGCTTCCGCGTGGAAAAAGGCCCGGTGGTCAACGTGGAATCGCACCTGCCGGCGGACATGGTCGACGCGCTGCGCGCGCGCGGCCACAATGTCGCGGTGGCGCCTGCCGACAGCCTGGAATTTGGTTCGGCGCAACTGATCTGCCGCCTGCCGCAAGGCGGCTACGTGGCCGCGTCGGATTCGCGCCGCGACGGCCAGGCCGTGGGCTTCTGACCCGCTCCGGCCAGGCGCCACGCCTGGCCGGGTTCGACGCTTCAAGCATCGCCGCCGCTTCGGGCGGCGATGCGCTTTTGGCCGCCAGGAACACGTCGGACGACGCCATGTTCAGGCCCGCTACGCGCGTTGCGGCAGCATCAACGCATACTGCCCTACGGCGGAACAAGCGCAGCCGCTGCTGCAAATCGCACCTGACGCACCAACGCGGCTTCTTCAGCCATGATCCAGCACTGTGCCGAAAACGCCAGCGTGATCGCCGAGGCTTGCACGCCCTAGGCCTTTCGAGAAAATTCTCATTCTTTTGCACTTCCCCACCAACCAAGATTGCGGGATCCACAGCAACGCGCCAGCCTCCTCGGCAAACGCCGGTACAACGCCAAGCCCGCGAAGGCGGCATGTATCGGACGCCTCGGCTGCAAGCACGCGAGATCCCCATGAAATTCCGCGTTACCCCCCTCGTGGCAAGCCTGCTCGCCGCTACGCTGCCCGCCCTCCCAGGAATCAGCCGGGCCGCGGAGCACAGCCAGATCAGACTGCATGATCCGGACGGCAAGGGCCATATCATTCTGGCGCCCGGCAGTCTCATCCCCCATACCGGCAACGATCCCGCCATCGATGTCTCCGGCGCGGGCAACATCGTCGAAGGCGACCAGGTCACGATCAGCGCCGAGCCGGCCTCACAATCCGCCAGTGTGCGGGCCAGCGCGGGCGGTCGCGTGACGCTCACAAACAGCACGGTCACGGCCAGGAACAACCCACAGGGGCAAGGCTCCCACGCACTGCATGCCCAGGGAACAGGCAGCATCATCGATGCCAGCGACAGCAACCTGTCCTTGAACGCCAGCTACTCTCATGGCGCCTACGCGCAGGATGGCGGCAAGATCGTGCTGAGGGTCGGGGCCGTTTCGACCGGGGGCGGCAACGCCTCTGCCCTGCATGCCAACGGGCCGGGCAGCACGATCGAGGCAGGCAGGCTGACAATCGCCACCAGCGGCGATCTCGCTTCCGGAGCCGTGGCAGGACTGGGCGGCGCCATCACGCTGACGAACGCCCAGATCAAGACCACGGGGGATACGGCCCACGGTGTGCAAACGAAGGAGCGCGACGGGCTTGTTTCGGTGCGCGATACCGACATCAGTGCCACAAACGGCGCGGCCGCCTATCTCGAAGGCGGCAGATTCGAGATGAATGGCGGCACGCTGAACTCGACCAAGCAGGCCGTTCGTCTGACGTCGACATACCAGGGACAGGCAGCGACCGCCAGCATCCGCAACGCCGCGCTGACCACCACGGGCGACTATCAGTATGCAATCGATCTCAGGGCCCCCGGCACCGCGATTGTTCTCGAAGACACGACTGTCTCGGCTACCGGTTCGGAGGGCCGCGGGATACAGCTCGTCGGCACAGGCACGGTCTTTTCCGCAAGTCGCTTTGCCATCGCCGCCAGTCACGTCGGCATTGACAGCCGGGCTGGCAAAGTCACGCTGAACCAAGGAATGGTCGCCACCCGGATAGCCCACGGCCATGCCTTGTATGTCTCGCGCGAACTCGGCGACTCCGCCACCCTGGAGGCCAACGCAGTCCGGATCGAAACATCAGGCGCCGGGGCCATAGGCGCGCTGGCCCGACGGGCCGGCGCGCAAATCCATTTGCAAGATTCCTCGGTGATCACCCATCGCGCAGGCGCCCAGGGCTTGGCCGCCATGGAAGGCGGCGGCAGGCTGTCCGCGCGGAACTCCACGATAACCACCACGGGCGCCAGCGCCGACGGACTGCTTCTGCGCAACGGAGGCGATGCCCTGCTGGACAACACGCAGTTCGACATCACGGGACTCGGAGCATCTGGTATGCGGAGCACGGGCTCCGATCCCGGCATGAGCAACAGCGTGATTCTGAAGAACGGCTCACGCATCACCACACGGGACGGCGCCGCCCTGCGGATAGCCGGCGGCAATCATGTGTTGACGCTGGAGAACGCCACGGTCACTGCAAGCGCGGGCGGCCAGGAAAACACGGGAATCCTGCTGCATTCAAGTGCGCTCCCCGTCATCGACCTGGGTGGAGGGAGCCCGACTATGGTGGAAGCCCGACAGATTCGGCTCTCCGCGGCCCGCTCGGTGCTGACGGGCGACATCATGATCAATAGCGGCGCCGCAGACGTCTCCCTGCGAGACGGGTCCGTCCTGACCGGCGCGGTCATCCAGCGCGACAAAGGCCGCGTCAACAGCCTGACGCTGGACAAATCCAGCGCCTGGCATGTGCGCAACGACTCCATGCTGCGCGAACTGAACAACGACGGGACAGTGCTGTTCGCAACGCCAGCGCAGAGCGGAGAATTCAAGACCCTGACGGTCAACAACTACTCGGGCGGCGGAACGTTGGTGCTCAAGACCCGGCTGGGCGACGACGCCTCTCCGACCGATCGTCTCGTGATCGACGGGGGCGCCGCATCGGGCGGCACGGCGCTGCGTATCCTCAACGCGGGCGGCGCGGGCGGCCAGACGCAACGGGGCATACGCGTCGTGGCGACCATCAATGGCGCCGTCACGACCCAGGACGCCTTCCGCCTGGATGCCGGCTCCAGCGGCTATCGCGCCAGCTCGGCCACCCTTGCGCTGAACGGCTATGACTACAGCCTGGTCCGTGGCGGTAACGGCGGCGCGGCCTCCGACTGGTACTTGAAGTCGGACGGCGGGCCCCAGCCGCCCGTGATTCCGCCTGTGATTCCGCCCGTGGTCCCACCAGTGATTCCGCCCGTGGTCCCGCCTGATCCTCCTCCCAAGCCGCCGGTCACGCCGCCCGAGGTCGTGTTGCCGCCTCCCCCGCCCGAGGTCGTATTGCCGCCTCCCCCGCCCGACGCCAGGAACGTGTCGCCGGAAAGCGGCGCCTATGCCGGAAATCTGCTCGCCAGCATGCGATTGTTCGTCCACAGCCTGCACGACCGGGCTTCCGACGAAGCCGGCGAACAGCAGGACATGGGGGAGCGCCGATTGTGGACCCGGATCAGCGGCCGCCACGACAGCGGCCTGCGCATGGCTGAAGGCCGAGTCGACATCAACACCGACGCCGCGGTCCTGCAACTTGGAGCAGACCTGCTGCGCATGCCGGCGGGCCAGGCCGCAGCCATGTACGCTGGGCTGATGGGCGGCTATGGCGACGCGCGCATCCGCTCCACCTCGTCGCTGAGACTGCCTGGCGCTCTCTCATCGATGCAGGTACGGGCCCGCGGCAAGGTTTCCGGCCATGCTGCCGGCGCATACCTCACCTACTACTCGAACGATGCCACACGCCTGGGAGCCTACGCCGACGTCTGGATGCAATATGGACGCTATTCCAACCAGATCAGCAGCGAACTCGGCACGGCACGGTATCGCTCGGACCTGTGGTCGGCCTCCCTGGAGTCGGGTTACGCGCTGATGCCCTTCCCTGCCGGCTCGCCGCTGCGCGGGCTGGTGGTGGAGCCGGCCGCGCAGCTGGTCTATGGCCGTTATCAGGCCCGCGACGCCACGCTGCAAGGCACTCTGATGCAAAACGACAAAGACAAGACCTGGAACAGCCGCGTGGGCGTGCGCCTGTATCCGCGCGCCGCGGCCGGCGCGGCAACAGCGGCGTTGCACCCGTTTCTCGAAGCAAACTGGCGGCGCGATGGCGGCAGAGCATCCGTGCGCATGGGAGACAGCACGCTGAATGCGGCATCCGCGCGCAATGCGTTCGAATTGAAGCTGGGTGCGGAGGGCCGGCTCGGCAATGCCTTGCGGCTGTCCGGGCACATCTTTGGCAAGCTCGGCAGCGGCGATCAGCGCGGCTACGGCGGCACGCTGAGGGCGGACTATCGCTGGTAGCCTCCTGCCCTGCCTGCCTCACCCTGCGCCGATCCAGCCTGGGGCTGAGCGGCGGAGCCGGCCATCAACAAGGTGTAGCGCCGGCTCGAATAGACGGACGCCAGCGCTACCCCCGTCTGCTCGCGCAGCCGCCGCACGTCCGCTTTCTCCACCGCCAGCAACACTCTGCCGCCGCACGGCGGCAGCAACGCGGTTACGCCGTCCAGAGACACCCGCCCAGCCGCGCCCCGCGAGTAAAAGCGCGCCGAGAACGGCAGGCTGTCGACGAAATAGAGCGTTTCGCCGGCAGTCATCAGTGCACCGGCCCGGGCAATCAGGGTTTTTTCCGTTTTCAGCCGTTCCGGATTGGCCAGCTGTAAGCCACAGAAGACGATCACCGCAATCGGCCCCAACGCCATGCAGGCCGTCGCAACGCGGGCTGGCGCCGCGGTGCGGGCGCGGCTCAGGCACGCGCCTATCGCCAAGGCCAGCGGCGGCAAGGCCGGCAGCGCGTAGGTCCACAAGATATTGCCCGACAGGGTGAAGAAGAGCGGCGTAGCCGCGCCCCAGGCCAACAGGTAGGTCCAGCGCGGCCGGCGCAGCCATCTCCCTGCCCGCCGCGCCGGCCCGCGCCAGCGGCGCGCAAGCAGCCAGACGCCGAACACGCCCCAGGGCAGCGATGCCACGATGCCGTCCAGCCAGATGGCGCCGTAGCGCCTGCTGTGCGCCGAGCCGTAGAGGTCTCCGCTCCAGCCCGGATCCACGAAGCGCAAGAAATGCTCGCCAACGATGAAGTACTGGATGAAGCCCGGCGTCTTGAGCTCCGCCGCCACGTACCAAGGCAGCACCAGCGCCGCCAACACCACGCTTCCCGCCGCCCATGGCAGGCGCCGCAGGCTGGTCCGGACGTTCCCGTGCCACAGCATCCAGGGCACGATGGCGCCCGCCACCAGCACTACGGCCAGTGGTCCTTTGGACAACAGGCCGATCGCCAGCCCCAAAAAGAAGCCGTAGCGCCATCGCCCCGCCGCTGGCCCGCGCGACAGGATGAATGACGCCATGCTCAGCGTGACGCCCAGGGCCAGGAACGGATCGGTCAGCACCGCCCCGGCCGCGACCAGGGGCAGGAACATGGAAGCATAGGCCAGCACGGCCCAGCGGGCCGCCTGCACCGAGTATAGGCGGCGGCCCAGCGCATAAAGAATGGCGAGCGTCGCCGCCGTGGCCAGCAGCGACGGGAATCTGATGCTGAATTCGCTCAGCCCCAGCAGCCGGATCGACAGCGCCTCGGCCCAGAATCCCAGCGGGGGCTTGCCCCAGAACGGCACGCCCGGCGCGAACCAGGGCGTGATCCAGTCGCCCGTTTCCGCCATCAGCCTGGCGATCTCCGCATAGCGCGGCTCGGACGTGTCGGCGAATGGCACCAGGACCATCGCCAAGAGGCGCACGCCCAGTATCGCCGCCAGGGCGGCGGCCATGGTCCGGGCGCTCAGTTGCACGCGACGCCCCCCCCATGGCCGCATGCCGCGCTATCCGCGGGTCCGCTGTGCTGCACGTCGCGCACCAGATAGACCGGCCGCTGCTTGCTTTCCATATAGGTCTTGCCCACGTATTCACCCAACAGGCCGATGGTGATGAGCTGCACGCCGCCCATGAAGGTCATCATCGCCATCAGCGAGGGATAGCCTGCGACGTCATCGCCGAACATCAAGGTCTTGAAGATGATGGCGGCGCCGAACACTGCGCCGCCCAAGGCGGCGACCGCGCCGAGTCCCGTCGCCCAGCGCAGGGGCGCGGTGGAAAATGAGGTGATGCCTTCCATGGCCAGGCGGAACAGCGCCAGGTAGCTCCATTTGGTGGTGCCGGCGGCGCGGGGCTCGCGGTCGTAGTCGATGATGCGCGTCGGCATGCCCACCCAGGCGTACAGGCCCTTCATGTAGCGGCAACGTTCGGGCAGCTGCATCAGCGCCGTCACCGCGCGCCGGCTCATCAGCCGGAAGTCGCCGGTATCGGGCGGGATCGCGGCCTTGCTCAGCCGGCTCAACAAGCGGTAATAGGCGTAGGCGGAAAGCCGCTTCAGCACGCTTTCCCCCGCGCGGCTGCGGCGCCGCATGCTGACGACGTCGGCGCCCTCTTTCCAGGCGCGGACCATGGCGGGGATGGCCTCGGGCGGATCCTGCAGATCCGCGTCCAGCAGGATGACGGCGGCCCCGGACGCATGTTCGATCCCCGCCGTCATCGCGGCCTCCTTGCCGAAGTTCCGGCTCAGCCTGACCAGCTTGATGCCGCGTTCCTCACGCAGCAGCGTCTGCAGGTATTCGGCGCTGCCATCGCTGCTGCCGTCATCCACGAACACGATCTCGTAGGACAGCCCCAGCGTATTCAATACCCGCCGCAGGCGCTCGTGGCAGGCGGGCAGCACCTCCCTCTCGTTGAGGAACGGAATGATGACGGACAACTGTATCGGGCTGACCGCGCCCAACACAGCGATATCGATATCGGGTCTGGCATTCATCGGATCGGCTCCGTAGGGGACCTACTCCCGGGCCAAGGCCGGTTTCGACAGTTCAAGTTCGTCGGCGTCGTCGTTCCTGTGCGCCAGGCGGTAAAGGGCCGGCAGGACCAGCAGCGTGAGAATGGTGGAAGAAATGATGCCGCCGATCACCACGGTGGCCAGCGGGCGCTGGACCTCGGCGCCCGTGCCGGTGGCGATCGCCATCGGCACGAAGCCCAGCGAGGCCACCAGCGCCGTCATCAGCACCGGACGCAGCCGCGTCAGCGCCCCGATGCGCACGGCCTCGGCCACGGACTTGCCCTCTACGCGCAGGCCGCTGATGAACGACAGCATCACCAGGCCGTTCAGCACCGCCACCCCGCACAGCGCGATGAAGCCCACCGCCGCGGTGATGGACAGGGGGATGCCGCGCATCCACAAGGCGATCACGCCGCCCGTCAGCGCGAAGGGAATGCCGGTGAACACCAGCAGCCCGTCCTTGACGTTGCCGAACATCGCGAACAACAGCGCGAACACCAGCACCAGCGCCGCCGGCACCACGATCTGCAGGCGCTTGGCCGCGGACTGCAGTTGCTCGAAGGTGCCGCCCCAGGAGGTCCAGTAGCCCGCGGGCACCTGCACCTTTTGCCCGATGGCGGCAGTGGCCTCCGACACGAACGAGCCCAGGTCGCGGCCGCGCACGTTGGCGCTGACCACGATGCGGCGCTTGCCGTCCTCGCGCGAGATCTGGTTGGGGCCCGGCGCCAGGTCGAAGGTGGCGACCTCGCTCAGAGGGATGTAGGCGGCCTGCGCCTGCCCGTCCTGTTTGGGCAGGGCTATGGGCAGCTTCTTCAATGCGGACAGGTTCTCGCGCACGGCCTCGGGCAGGCGCACCACGATGTCGAAGCGCCGGTCGCCCTGGAAGAAGGTTCCCGCCTCGCGGCCGCCCACGGCGATGGCCAGGGTGTCCTGGACATCCGCCATGCTCAGCCCGTAGCGCGCGGCCCGGGCGCGGTCGATGTTGACGGTCAACATCGGCAGCCCAGTGGTCTGCTCGACCTTCACTTCCGAGGCGCCCGGTATCGTCTGCAAGACCTCGGCGATCTCCGCCGCCGTACGGTTCAGCACGTCGTTGTCATCGCCGAACACCTTGACCGCTACGTCGCTGCGCACGCCCGAGATCAGCTCATTGAAGCGTAGCTGGATGGGCTGGGAGAACTCGTAGTTGTTGCCGGGAACCTGGTCGGCTTCCTTCTGGATCGCCGCCAACAGCTCGGCGCGGGTCTTCCTGGGGCTGGGCCACTGGTCCGTCGGCTTGAGCATGATGTAGCCATCGGAAATGCTGGGCGGCATGGCATCGGACGCGATCTCGGCTGTGCCGGTGCGGGCGAACACGCGCTCGATCTCCGGGAACTTCTGCTTCAACCGGGTCTCCAGCTGCTTCTGCATCTCGACGGACTGCGTCAGGCTGGTGCCGGGGATCCGCAATGCCTGGATCGCCATGTCGCCTTCGTTCAGGTTGGGGATGAACTCGCTGCCCATGCGCGCCGCCAGCACCCCGCTCAACACTACGAAGAGGGTTGCTCCCGCCAGGATCAGCGGCGTACGGCGCAGCGCCACGTCGAGCAGGGGCTCGTAGCGGCGCTTGGCCCAGGCCATCAGGCGATTCTCCTTTTCGGAGACGTTGTTCCCCATGAACAGCGCCACGGCGGCGGGCACGAAGGTCACGGACAGGATCATCGCCCCCAGCAGCGCCAGCACCACGGTCAGCGCCATGGGATGGAACATGCGCCCCTCCACCCCGGTCAGGGCGAAGATCGGCAGGTACACGACCATGATGATCAACTGGCCGAACAGCAACGGCCTGCGGGCCTCGCGCGCGGCCGCGAACACCTCGTGGAAGCGTTCGCTGCGCGTGAGCGGCCTGCCATGGTGCGCCCGCGCGTGGCTCAGGCGCCGCACGCAGTTCTCCACGATGACCACTGCGCCGTCGACGATGATGCCGAAGTCCAGCGCGCCCAGGCTCATCAGATTGGCGCTGACCTTGTAGGTCACCATGCCGGTAAAGGTGAACAGCATGGACAGCGGGATGATCATCGCCGTGATCAACGCCGCGCGGATGTTGCCCAGGAACACGAACAGGATGACGATGACCAGCGCCGCGCCTTCCAGCAGGTTCTTCTTGACGGTGGCGATGGCCTTGTCGATCAGGGTGGTGCGGTCGTAGACCGTCACTGCCTGCACGCCGGCCGGCAACGACTTGTTGATGGCCTCCAGCTTGACGGACACCGCTTGGGACACCGAGCGGCTGTTCTCGCCCAACAGCATGAACACGGTGCCCAGCACCACTTCCTCGCCGTTGCTGGTGGCAGCCCCCGTGCGCAGCTCGCGTCCGATGGACACCTCGGCCACGTCGCGTATCCGGATCGCCTGGCCCTCCACGGATGCCAGCACCACGTCGCGGATGTCGTCCATGGAACGGACCTGCCCCGGCGCCCGGATCAGGTACTGCTCACCCTTGCGTTCGATGTAGCCCGCGCCGATGTTGGCGTTGTTCCTGTCCAGCGCGGCCATGATGTCGGTCAGCGCCAGTCCGTAGGAGGCCAGCTTCTCGGTGCTGGGCGCCACCTGGTATTCCTTGGCGTAGCCGCCGATGGCATTGATCTCCGTGACGCCTGGAATGTTGCGCAGCTGCGGCTTGATGATCCAGTCCTGGATCTCGCGCAGGTCCGTGGGGGTGTAGGGCGAGCCATCCGGCTTCCTCGCGTCGTCCTGCGCCTCCACCGTCCACAGGTAGATCTCGCCCAGGCCCGAGGATATCGGCCCCATCATGGGCGTCACGCCCTCGGGCAGGTTCTCCTTCGCTTCCTGCAGGCGCTGGTTCACCAGTTGGCGGGCGAAATAGATGTCGGTGCCGTCCTTGAAGATGACCGTCACCTGCGACAGGCCGTAGCGCGACACCGAACGCGTCTGCTGCAGCCCCGGCAGGCCGGCCATCACCGTCTCTATCGGATAGGTGACGCGCTGTTCGGTTTCCAGCGGCGAATACCCCGGCGCGCCGGCATTGATCTGGACCTGGACGTTGGTGATGTCCGGCACCGCATCGATGGCGAGCCGGGAATAGTTGTAGACGCCGATGGCGGCCATGCCCAGGGTGACGAACAGCACCAGCCAGCGCTGCTCGATGGCGAAACGGATCAAACGTTCAAACATGTTCCGCTCCGCCTCAGTGCGCGTGCTCGGCGCCGGCCTTGCCCAGCTCCGACTTGAGGACGAAGGTGTTCTCCGCCGCATAACGCGTGCCGGGGGCAAGCCCCGACAGCACCTCGACCCGGTCGTTCGAAGCCTTGCCCAGCTTCACCGGCTGCACCACAAAGCCGCCAGGCACCTCCACGAACACGGCAGGCTCGTTGTCGATGGTCTGGACCGCGTCGGATGCCACCGTCACCGCGGCGTCCGACATCCGCGTGACCACGTCGACGGAAACGAAAAGCCCTGGACGCCAGGCCATGTCCGGATTCTCCAACGTGACGCGCGCGGTGGCCGTACGCGTCTGCTGCCCCAGCAGCGAACCGATGTATGACACCGTGCCCTCGGCCTTGCCGGCGAAGGCGGCGGAGCTCACGCTGGCCGCTTCGCCTACGCGTACATCCTGCAAGTCCTTGGGCGCGATCACGAATTCGGCCCAGACGGTGCGCAGGTCCGACAAGGTGAAGATGCTGGCGTTGTCGGGCAAGGCTTCGCCCAGCGCGATGTGCTTCTCCACCACCACGCCGTCAAAGGGCGCGCGGATCTCCAGGCTGCCCAGGTCCTTGGAGCGCGGCTCGGCGCCCACGGTGCGCAGCTTCTGCTCCGCGTTCTGCACGGCGATTTCCGCCTCCTGCAGCGCGGTGCGCGCCGCCTGGTAGTCCTGTTCGGCGGACACCTTTTCCTGCCACAGGCGCAGTTCGCGCCTGTGGGTCTGGGCGGCCAGGTCGCGCCGCTTGGCCGCCGCCAGCCATTCGCTGCGCAGCTCGGACAGCGCGGAGCTGGACAGGACGGCGAGCAGCTCGCCCTTCTTGACCTGCTGGCCCAGGTCCGCCGATACGCTTTGCACCACGCCGGCCATGCGCGGCACCACGTGCGCGGTCCGGTCCGCATTGAACTTGATTTCGCCGGGGAACTGCACCGATGTCGCCAGCGCGGCAGGCGCGGCAACCTCGGACTTGATGCCGGCCACCGCGACCTGCTCGGGCGTGAGCGCGATTTTTTCCTGTTCCTGCGGCGCCTCTGCGCCTTGTTCCGTCTCGGCATGACCGTGGTCGGCCTCGCCCGCCGCCTGCGCCGGATACAGGGGCGCCAACAGCAGCGCCGCGCACAGGCCGGCCGCGGTCCACATCTTGGGGGGTTGCTTGTTCTTGTGCTTTGCCATTTCTTATGCTCGTTTCAACGTCCAAGAATGCGGTCGATATCCGCGGAAGCCTGGTACACGGATGCCAGCACCGTCAGGTAGGCAATGTTTCCGTCGGAGAGGGTGCGCTGCGCGTCCAGCACTTCCAGAAAGCCGAACTTCCCCGCCTCGAAGCCTTTGCGCGCAGCTTCGTAGGCCTGGGTGGCGCCAGGCAGGACCGCGCTGCGGTACTCGCGCGCGGAGCCCGCCGCCAGATCGAAACGGGTCACGGCCTGCAGCAGCTCTCCCATCAGGCCGGACTCCAGCTCGCGGTACTGGTCCTGTGCCTTGTAGGCCTGCATGGTGGCGGCGTAGACATTGCCCTGGTTGCGGTCGAAGATCGGCAGCGGAATGGACACCCCGAGCTGGGCCTTGTCGCGGCCCGCTTCGTTGTCGCGGGCCACGCCGGCGCTCAGCGTAATGTCGGGACAGCGCTTGCTCTTCTCGACCTCCAGCTGCGCCTGCCCCAGGTCGACGGCAAGCTTGCCGCCCTGCATCCTGGGCGATGCGGCCAGGCCTGCCCGCAGCTCGTCTATCGACGCCCGTTCCGGCAGTGCGTTCAGATCCGCGCCCACGCTGGCAAAGGCCGGCTCCGGTTCGCCCCAGAGCAGGCCGAGCTTGCGACGCGCGCCCAGCAGCGCAGCCTCGGCCGCGCGCGCCTCGATGCGCGCATTGGCCAGGGCGACCTGGGCCTTGCTGCCCTCCAGCGGCGGCGCCTTGCCGGCGGCCACGCGCCTCTCCGCCAGCCGCAAGGCGCCGCTGGCGATATCCACGGTGCCGCGCGTCACGCGCACGGACTCCTGCGCCACCGCCACATCGAAGTAGGCCGCTATGACCGCCGCCCGCAGGCCGGCCCGCGTGTCCGCCACGCCCTGGCGCGCCAGGTCCCTGGACAGCCCCGCCGCCTTGACCCGCGCGGCGCGCTTACCGCCGGTTTCCAGCGGGACGTTCAACATGGCGGTGGTGGTGCGCGTGGCCGATTGCGTGTCGTCCACACTCACATCGATGGAAGGGTTGGGCAGCGCGCCCGCCTGCGTGAGCAGGCCCTCGCTCGCCGCGGCCTCATTCTTCGCCGCGGAAAATCCGGGATTGCGCTCGAGCGCCGCGGCCAGGGCGCGCTCCAGCGTCAGCACGCCGCCGTTCTGGCTCTGCTGCGCCGGCGCAGGCATTCGGGCCGCGGCCGCGTCCTGGGCGGACGCAGAAGCAGACGCGGCAATCATCAGGGCCGCCAGGGTCAGCGGCAGGACGGATACATGCATGGTTCAACCAAGAAAAGGGCGAGCCGGCAATGTATCCAGGCGGGTTCGTCAATCGAGCGACAGAAAAATGACATTTCCGTAAGGTTCGCGGCCTTACGAAAACGTAATCAGGGCGTCGGCGAATTGACGGGCATGGGTCCGTAGAGTGTCACCGTCGCTACACAAACAGCGTGTATGCGCCTGACGCAACACCGCGACCGGCGCCGCGCTCAACCTGGGAGATATCCATGAAGATCAAAACCATTTCCGCTGTCCTCGCCCTGGGTTCCGCCCTTGCCCTTCCCTTTGCCGCCAGCGCATCCAGCACCTGGCACCAGACCAACACCGAGATCGGCTACGCCATCGCGCCGGATCACGCCGCCAGCGGCAAGACGCGGGACGAAGTAAAGACCGAACTGGCCGTGGCCAAGTCCGACCCTAAGCAGTGGTTCCTGACCAATCTGAACGCCGCCAAGCCGGGCTGGGCCAAGCAAGGCACCTCCCGCACCCGCGCCGATGCCATGGCGGAGCTGGAAGCCATGACGCCGGCCGAACGCGCCCGCCTGGACGAGATCTACACCCCGGGCTGAGCGCCGGGCCCGTGGCGCACGCGCTCCGCGTGCCCGCCAGCGCTGCGCAGGGCGGCTGGGCCGCCCTGTTTGCGTTTATTCCCGCAGAACGATTCCGCCTAGAATAGACGCAGCATCCGAGGACTTCCGCGCACTCTTTTTATTTCCGCTGACATGAAAGTACTCGTAATCGAAGACGAAAAAAAACTCGCCGAGTACTTGCGGCGAGCGCTGACCGAACACAACTACGTGGTCGATGTGGCCCTGGACGGCGTCACCGGACTGCATCTGGTGCGTGAAAGCCAGTACGACCTGGTCCTGCTGGACGTGATGCTGCCCGCCATGGACGGCTTTTCGGTGCTGGCCGAGATCCGCAAGACCAGCCGCGTCCCGGTCCTGATGCTGACCGCGCGCGATAAGCTCGAAGACCGGGTCAAGGGCCTGCGCGACGGCGCCGACGACTACCTGGCCAAGCCTTTCGCCCTGTCGGAACTGCTGGCTCGCGTGCTGGCGCTGGGCCGACGCAGCGGCCACGGCCAGACCGAGACCATTGCCCAGAACGTGCTGCGCATCGACGGGCTGGAACTGGACCTGCTGCGCCGGCGCGCCAGCCGCGATGGGGTGCGGCTGGACCTGACCGCCAAGGAATTCACCCTGCTGGCCCTGCTGATGCGCAAGCAGGGCGAAGTCCTGTCGCGACTGGAACTGGCCGAACAGGTGTGGGACATCAACTTCAACAGCAACACCAACGTGGTTGAAGTCGCGATCCGCCGCCTGCGCGGAAAGGTCGACGAACCCTTCGACAAGAAACTGCTGCACACCGTGCGCGGCATGGGCTACGTGCTCGAACCGCGGAGCGACTGATGCCCGGGCAGCGCCCCAAATCGCTGCATCGCTGGCTGTCGCGCTGGCTGGCGATCCAGACCTTCATTGCGCTCGGCCTGGTATGCGTGGCGGTCTATTACGCGACCAACCTCAACCTGGCCAGCCGCCAGGAAGCGCTGCTGCAGCAGAAGGTCGAAGTCGTACGGCACCTGGTCGAGGAAAACGCCGCCAGCCAGGACTCCACCCGCCTGCGCCACAAGCTCAGCGACTTCTTCTATGGCCGCCCCGACTTCTCGCTGGTGCTGGAGATCGACGGCGAAAAGGTCTATTACGGCAGCCCCATCGCCGGCGACAACGACTTCACGCATGAGCGGCGCATCGCCTTCACGCTGCCCTTCCCCGGCGGGCCCGGCGACGCCATGAACGCCGAGCTGGTGCTGGACATCTCCAGCGATATCCTCCTGCGCAAGGCGCTGGCCTGGACCCTGTTCGCCTGCGCCCTGGCCGGAGCCATCGTCGTGGCGGCGGTCGGAACCCTGCTGGTGCGCAGAGGGCTGGCGCCACTGGATGCGCTGGGCAAGCAGGCCGCGCAACTGTCTCCAGACCGCATCGGCGAACGGCTGGACGAAAGCGGCCAACCCTGCGAGATCCGGCCCCTGGTGCGCCAGTTCAACGCGGTGCTGCAGCGGCTGGAGCGCGCCTACGTGCAGATGGAGGGATTCAACGCCGACGTAGCCCACGAGATGCGCACGCCGCTGGCAACGCTGATCGGCGAGACCGAGCTGGCGCTGAGCACGCGCCCGTCGCCGCAGGCCTTGCGCGAAACATTGGGTTCCAACCTGGAAGAACTGCAGCGCCTCTCCAGCATCGTCAACGACATGCTGTTCCTGTCGCAGGCCGACCGCGGCGCGCAGGCGCGAGGCAGCTGGCAAGCCAGCCTGGCCGCCATCGTCCAGGAGGTGACGCAGTACCACGAGGCCGAGGCCCTGGACGCGGGGGTCGATATCGCGGTGGTAGGCGATGCGTCGGCGCAGGTCGATCGCACCCTGTTTCAGCGCGCCGTGTCGAACCTGGTCTCGAACGCCGTACGCTATGCCGCTCCGGACAGCGTGATCGAGGTCGAGATCAAGCCCGGCAGCGCTGGCGAAATCCTGATCTCGGTGCGCAACGCGGGCGAACCGATACCGGAAGAACATCTGCCGCGGCTTTTCTACCGCTTCTACCGCAGCGACAGCGCGCGCGAGTTCGATGCCAACCATCATGGGCTGGGATTGGCTATCGTCGCCGCGATCGCGCGCATGCACGGCGGCCGCAGCTACGCCAGGTCGGCCAACCGGACCACCACCATAGGCTTCAGCATCGCGGCGGCCGACATTACAGAAACCTAATCCGCCTGCCCGGATTCTGTCGGCGCCCCTTGCCTAGAATTTCTCCACGCCCCTCGAAGCATGGAGAAAATATGAACCGTCTGACCCTGTTGATCCTCGCCGTTTCCGTCGCCGTCGCGGCCCCGGCCGTCCAGGCCGAGCCGATGACCCGTGAACAGGTCAAGCTCGAGTTGGCGCAGGCAAAGAACGCCGGCCTCGTCACCTATGGCGACCTGGATTACCCGCCGTCCCCGCCCGCCGCCGCGTCCAAGACCCGCGCGCAAGTGCGCGCCGATCTGGCGCTGTGGAAGCGCTCGGGCATGGCAGATCTCTACCGCGGGTCGCAGAAACCCGATGTCTTCAGCCTCAAGTACCGCCAGCGCCACGCCGAATATGTGAGGATGCGCACGGGCGCGGAATACCTGCGGCAGCTGGAGATCGAGAACCGCAGGCAATAGGCCCTGCAAACGCGCGGCACAATGCCGCGCGCCCGGAGGTCACATCGGCTTGAGATCGACCTCTTTGGCGATCTTGCCGAAGGTTTCCAAATCGCTCTTTACGCGCGCCGTGGTGTCAGCCGGCGTCGACACGCGCGGGATCATCGCCAGGTCCAGCAGGCGTTGCTTCATTTCCGGCTTGGCGAACTCGCGCGCCAGGGCCTGCTGGATCTTGTCGACAATCTCGTCCGGCGTGCCCTTGGGCGCGGCCAGGCCGAACCAGGCGACCGCGGAGAACCCGGGCAAGCCGGCTTCTGGCGCGGTGGGCACATCGGGCAAGGCCGCCACGCGTTCCGGATTGGTGACGAACAAGGGCCGCACCTTGCCGGCCTTGATGAAGGGCGTTTGTACACCCGTGTTGTCCAGCACGGCATCGATATGGCCGCCCAGCAAATCGTTCATGGCCGGGCTGCTGCCCTTGTAGGGCACGATGTTGACCTGCATGCCGGCGGCACGCGCGAACATGAGCTGGGTCAGGTGCTGCTGGGTGCCCAGGCCGGCATTGCCGAAGGTGATCTTGTTCGGGTTCTTGCGGCCGTAGTCGATGAATTCCTTGAGGTTCTTGGCGGGGAATTCATTGTTCGTGACCACCACGAAAGGCAGGTCGACCAGCACCGTGATCTGCTTGAAGTCTTCCAGCGGCTTGTAGCGCAGCTTGTAGACGTAGGGATTGACGGCCATGGTGCCGCTGGCGGTCAGCGCCAGCGTGTAGCCGTCCGGCTCGGCGCGCGAGACGAACTCGGTACCCAGCACGCCGCCCGCGCCCGGCTTGGCCTCGACGATGGCGGGCTTGCCCAGCTCGGTCTGCAGGGCTTGCGCGGCGAAGCGCGCCAGCATGTCGGCCGACCCGCCCGTTGCGTAGGGCAGGACGATCGTGATCGGCTTGCTGGGATAGGCGTCCGCGGCCATCGCGGGCGCGGCGATCCCGGCCGCCAGACAGGCAGCGGCCAGAGTTTTCAGATGCTTGACCATCAATGATTTCCCCTCGTGGTGTATCGACTGCGCTTGCACCGGGGGAAGATTAAGCGGTCCCGCGTTATATGGCTAATCAACAATTAAAATAGATCTCTATCACCAATTTTGATAATCATCTGAGACTGCGATGCTGACCTCGATGGACTTGAACCTGCTACGCATCTTTGATGCGGTCATGACCGAACGCAACGTCACGCGTGCGGCCTCTGCGCTGCACATGACGCAGCCCGCAGTCAGCAATGCCATCAACCGGCTGCGCCTGACTTTGAAGGACCCGCTGTTCGTGAAGATACAGGGCGGCGTGCTGCCCACGCAGCGCGCCGAACTCCTGTGGCCCCCAATCCGCGACGCGCTGGCCCGCATCGCCGACACACTGGAACGCAACGATTTCGATCCGGCGCGCTCCGAGGCCGTGTTCCGCATGGCCATGTCCGACTACGTGGCGGACCAGGTCATCCGGCCGCTGTTCGTGGAGCAGCAGACGGTGGCGCCCAATGTCCGCATCCATCTGCATCCCTACTCGCTGGACAATGCCGGCGTGTTGCTGGAAAAAGGCGAAGTCGACATGGCGGCGGGCGTGTATTCGAACTTCGGCTCGTCCCTGCGCACCCTGCCGCTGGAAACGCTGACCTACGTCTGCGCCATGCGCAAAGGGCATCCGCTGCTGGCGCTGCCGCGCTTCACGCTGGACAGCTTCCTGCGCGCGCGGCACCTGATGGTCAGCCTGCTGGGCACGCCGACCCTGATCGACCATGAGCTCGCGCCCCACGGCTACAAGCGCAATGTGGTGCTCACCATCAACCAGTTCGCGCTGGCGCCGCGCTTGCTGGCCGAAACCGACCTGATCTGCGTGGTGCCCCTGAACACCGTGCGCAACAGTCCCTACAGCCATCTACTGGAAGCCGTCGAGGCGCCCTTTCCCTTCGCCCAGCGAACCGTCAACCTGATCTGGCACGAACGCTCGGACAACATTCCGGCGCATCGCTGGCTGCGCGAGGAAATCCTGAAGGTTTGCCAGGCGCAGGGGATGGTGTTCGACCAGGCGCAGCCGGCGGAGTCCCATCCGTACTGATAAATCATTCACGCCAGTGATAATCACTAATACCAATCTTTGATTGGACCGAATGATGGTGCATCAATAGCATTCTGGTCATCCCACTCCCGGCGCCTTGTGCGCCAGCATCCTGGAGACCAGCGTGACCCAGACCGCATCCGCCCCGGGCGCCCGCCGTTTTCGCGTCGGCTTCGACGTAGGCGGCACGTTCACCGATTTCACCCTGCTTGCCGAGCACTCCGGTGAACTGCACTATTTCAAGGTGCCCTCCACGCCGCACGATCCGGCCGAGGCCATCCAGACGGGCCTGGCCCATCTGATCCGCGAACACGAGATCGCCGGCTCCGAACTCGCGCACGTGGGCCACGGCACCACGGTGGCCACCAACATGGTCATCGAGCGCAGGGGTTCGCGCTGCGCGCTGGTCACCACGCGCGGCTTTCGCGACGTGCTGGAGATCGGCCGGCAAACACGCCCCCATCTCTACGACTACAACGTCACCAAGCCGCAGCCGCTGGCCCCGCGCGAGTGGCGCTTCGAAGTGACTGAACGCGTCGGCGCGGACGGTTCGGTGCTGCAGGCGCTGGACGAAGACGAGGTGGTGGCAGTGGCGCGCGAGCTGGCCGCAGCCCGCGTCGAATCGGTCGCCATCTGCTTCATGCACAGCTACCGCAACGATGCGCACGAACGCCGCACCCGCGACATCCTGGCCGAGCACCTGCCGGGCGTCTACCTGAGCGTTTCCAGCGAAATTCTGCCGGAGTTCCGCGAGTACGAGCGCATGTCCACCACTGCGCTCAACGCCTATGTCGGCCCGCGCATGGCCGGCTACATGCGCAGCCTGGTCAGTTCGGTACGCGCCATGGGCGTGGCAGCCGAGCCGACCACGGTGCATTCCAACGGCGGCCTGATGTCCGTGGAATCGGTGCTGACGGCGCCGGTGCGCACCTGCGTGTCGGGCCCGGCCGCTGGCGTGATCGGCGCCACCGAACTCGGCCGCGTGGCGGGCCTGCCCAACCTGATCACCTTCGACGTGGGCGGCACCAGCACCGACGTGTCGCTGGTGGCCGAGCTGCGGCCGCTGTTCACCTCCAGCCGCCTGGTGGCCGACTATCCGGTCAAGACCCAGATGGTGGACGTGCACGTCATCGGCGCGGGCGGAGGCAGCATCGCGCGCATCGACGACGCGGGCGCGCTGAAGGTCGGCCCGCAGAGCGCGGGCGCGGTCCCTGGTCCCATCGCCTACAACCGCGGCGGCCAGGTCGTGACCATCACCGACGCCCACGTCGTGCTGGGCCGACTGAACCCGGTCGCGCTGTTGGAAGGCCGCATGGCCGTGCATGCGCGCCAGGCGCGCGAGGCGCTGGAGGCGCAGATCGCCCGCCCGCTGGGGCTGAGCGTGGAGGAAGCCGCCTACGGCATTCTGCGCATCGCCAACTCCAACATGGCGCGCGCGGTGCGCGCGGTCTCCACCGAACGGGGTCACGACATCCGCAAGTTTGCCCTCTGCGCCTTTGGCGGCGCGGGCGGCCTGCATGCCGCCGAACTGGCACGCGATTGCGGCATCGGCACCCTGCTGATCCCGCAAGAACCCGGCACCATGTGCGCGCGCGGCATCCTGCTGTCCGACATTTCCATGGACTTCGTGCAGACGCTGATGGCGCACGCCACCGCGAACGGTTGGACCGCCGTGCGGCAGGCGCTGGAAGCCCTGGCCGGCAAGGCGCGCGCCTGGCTGTCCAGCGAAGGCGTGGGCGACTCGGAGCAGCGCCTGTCCGCCGTGATCGACGCGCGCTACCAGGGCCAGAACTTCGAGATCGCCGTGCCGCTGGACGGCATGCAACTGATGCCGCTGGATGCGTTCGTGGCGGCATTCAGCGCGGCGCACGTGCGCGAGTATGGCTATGACGCCGCCGGCCGTCCGGTGGAGATCGTCAATTGCCGCGTGCGCGCCACCGGCCTGGTGCCGCGCGCGCCCCTGGCCCGCGTGCAAGGCGGCGAAAGCGTGGCCGGCGCCTTGAAGGAACGCCGCAACGTGTACTTCGAAGGGGAGGGCTGGGTGGACACGCCCATCCTGCGCCGCGCCCTGCTGCCGGTGGGCGTGCCCCTGGACGGGCCGGCCGTGATCGAGGAAATGAGCTCGACCACCGTCGTGCTGCCGGGCCAGCAGGCGCGCGCCGACGAATACGGCAACCTCGTCGTCAACCTCAACCGCTAAGGCTTACGCCATGACCAATCGATCGACTTCCGCCGCCGGCACGGACACCTTCGACCCCATCGAAATGGAGGTCTTCAGCAACCGCCTGCTGTCCATCACCGAGGAAATGGGCAATACGCTGATCCGCTCGTCCTTTTCCACCAACATCAAGGAGCGCAAGGACTGCTCCGTGGCGCTATTCGACGCCGCCGGCCGCCTGGTGGCGCAGGCGGCCCACGTGCCGGTGCATCTGGGATCGCTGTCCGGCGGCATAGACGCCGTGCTGCGGCGCTACGGCGCGGCCGGCGTGCGCCCGGGCGATGCGTTCCTGTGCAACGACGCCTATCTGGCGGGCGGTACGCATGCGCCCGACATCACCGTCATTACCCCCATCTTCCACGAGGGCGTGCTGCGCTTCTTCGCGGCCAACATCGGCCACCACACCGACGTCGGCGGCGCCGTTCCCGGCTCGACCTCGCACCACCTGAAGACGGTGTGGGAGGAAGGCATCCGCCTGCCGGCCATGCGCATCGTGCGCGAGGACGAGCTGGACATGGACCTGCTGGAGATGATCGCGCACAACACGCGCGAACCGGACAATCGGATGCACGATATCCGCGCCCAGATCGCCACCAACGACAAGGGCGCCAGGCTGATGCTGGAACTGGTGCAGCAGTCCGGTCTGGAGATCCTGCTGTCCGCCATCGACAGCATCATGCTGTATACCGAGAGACGCCTGCGCAACCGCATCGCGCAACTGCCGGCTGGCACCTATACCTTCACCGAGCGCATGGACGACGACGGCATGGGCGGCGATCCCGTCACCATCCAGGCCAACGTCGAGGCGCGCGACGGCCAGCTCCATGTCGATTTCACCGGAACCAGCAAGCAGGCGCGCGGCGCCTTCAACCTGCCCGCCAGCGCCCTGAACGCCAGCGTCTACTTCGCGGTGAAGGCCATGCTCGATCCCGAGCTCATGCCCAACAACGGCCTGTTCCAGCCCATCACCATCACCGCCCCCGAGGGCACCATTACCAACCCGCGCTTTCCGGCGGCGGTGGGCGCGCGCGTCACCACCGCGCAGCGCGTGGCCGGCACGGTGATCGGCGCACTGGGCCAGCTGTTGCCGCCAGACCGCGCCATGGCCTCGTGCAACGACGTCATGCCTTCCATGCTGTTCTCCGTGCCCATGCAGGACGGCAAGGGCACCTTCGTCTACCTGGAAACACTGGGCGGCGGCGCGGGTGGACGCGCGCAGGGCGACGGCATGGACGGCATCCAGGTACACGTGACCAATACCTCCAACCTGCCCGCCGAGGCGCTGGAGATCGAGTACCCGCTGCTGGTCGAGGAGTACGCGCTGGTCAACGACAGCGGCGGCGCGGGCCGCCATCGCGGCGGCATGGGCATCGCGCGCCAGATCCGTTCGCTGCATGACCAGCTGGTCTGCACCATCCGCTGCGACGCCGCGCTGTTCGGCGCGGCCGGCCTGAACGGCGGCCTGACGGGAGGCACCTCGCGCGTGATCCAGAACCCCGGCCGCGCCGACGAGCAGCGCCTGCCCAACAAGATCGCCGGCCACGGCTTGGCCAGCGGCCAGTCCGTGCGCCTGGAAACGCCCGGCGGCGGCGGCTACGGCGCGCCCGCTGACCGTAGCGCGGCCGCCATCCGCAACGACGTGCTGGGCGGCAAGGTCAGCCGGACCGCGGCCGAACGCGACTATGGCGCGGAACGCGTGGCGCTGGCGCTGCAAGGAGACGCGGCATGAGCGCGCCGGCCCCTGCCTCCCGCAGCGGCGGCGAACTGCTGGTCGCGCAGCTGCAGGCCTATGGCGTGGAGCGCGTGTTCATGGTGCCGGGCGAGAGCTTCCTGCCTTGCATCGACGCGCTCTATGCCCGGCGCGACGCGATCGAAGCGGTGGTCTGCCGCCAGGAAGGCGGCGCCGCCTACATGGCCGAAGCGCATGGCAAGCTGACCGGCCAGCCGGGCATCTGCTTCGTCTCGCGCGGCCCGGGCGCCACCAATGCGGCGATCGGCGTGCACACGGCAAGGGAAGACTCCACGCCCATGATCCTGTTCATCGGCCAGGTCGGCGGCGACACCGCCGACCGCCAGTGCTTCCAGGAGGTGGACTACCGCGCCATGTACGCGCCGCTGGCGAAATGGGTCGCGCAGATCGAGCGGGCCGACCGCATTCCCGAATACCTGGCGCGCGCCTGGGCGATCGCCACGAGCGGACGCCCAGGACCGGTGGTCCTCTCCCTGCCCGAAGACATGCTGTCCGGCGTCGCCGACGTGGCCCTGGCCGCCGCGCCACAGCCGCCCTGCGCCCGTCCGGCCGACGCCGACATGCTGCGCCTGCGTGAATTGCTGGAAGCGGCAGAGCGGCCCTTGCTGCTGCTGGGCGGCTCGCGCTGGCCGCAAGCCGCGCGCGAGGCCATGCGCGACTTCGCCCTGCGCTTCGACCTGCCAGTAGCGACCGCCTGGCGCCGCCTGGAGCTGTTCGACAACGACCATCCCAATTTCGTCGGCCAGGTCAGCGCCAGCATGCCCGCGCACCAGAAGCGCGCCGTCATGGACAGCGACCTCGTCATCGCGCTGGGCACCCGCCTGTGCGAGCCGACAACCATCAACTATGAGTGGCTGGCTTCGCCCACGCCGCGCCAGACGTTGATCCATATCCACCCGGACGCCAACGAGATCGGGCGGCTGTGCACGCCGGCGCTGGGCATGGTCGCCAGTGTGGACGGTTTCGCCCGGGCCGCCGCGGGACTGGAGCCGACGCCGGGCTGGCAGCCGCGCCGCCGCGGCGCTGTAGCGGCCGCCGCGGCGCCTGCGCTGCCGCCCACGCCCGGCCCGCTGGACCTGAACGCGGCGGCGCGCCACGTCGCGGCCACGCTGCCGCGGCATTCCTGCGTCACAGTGGGCGCGGGCAACTACGCGCTCTACGCGCACCGGCACATCGCATTCAAGGGACCGGGCAGCCAACTTGCACCCGCCGTCGGCGCGATGGGCTACGGCCTGCCTGCGGCCATCGCGGCCAAGCTGCGCGACCGCAACGCAGCCGTGGTCTGCTTCGCCGGCGACGGCTGTTTCCAGATGACCATGCAGGAGCTGGCCACCGCGGCCCAGTATCGGTTGGGCATTGTGGTGCTGGTCTTCAACAACGGCCTGTTCGGTACCATCCGCCTGCATCAGGAACGCGCCTATCCCGGACGCGCCCTGGCGACGGAACTGGTCAACCCCGATTTCGCGCGGCTGGCGCAAAGTTATGGCGGCTACGGCGCCGCGGTCGAGCGCACGGAGGATTTCGCGCCGGCCTATGACGCCGCGCTGGCATATGCCCGGGAGCATCGCATGCCGGCCATCGTGGAGCTGCGCTACGACGCAGACATCATCCTGCCAGACCGCACTCTGTCCCAGCTGCGCCGCGCGGAGACCGCCGCATGAAACCGCTGCTGCGCCGCGTCTCGGTACCTGCCTCGGCGCCGTTGCGCCTGACCTGGAACGGCTTGGCGCTGCAAGCCCATGAGGGCGACACTGTGCTGACGGCGTTGCTGCTTGCCGCGCAGCAATTGCGCGTCACCTTGGGCGAAGGTGCGCCGCGCGCCGGCTTCTGCCTGATGGGCGCCTGCCAGGATTGCTGGGTGCAGACGGCGGACGGAGCACGCCTGCGCGCCTGCTCCACCGCGGTCGCAGACGGCATGGAACTGGTCAGCGCCCAGCCCGGAGAACTCGCATGCAAGTGAACCCTCCCGGCGCCGATGGCGCGCCGCGCATGGTGGTGGTGGGCGCCGGTCCTGCGGGCGTGCGCGCCGCGCAGACGCTGCTGCGCCACGGCGTGCGCCCGGTGATCGTGGACGAAGCCGCCTTGCCTGGCGGCCAGATCTATCGCCAAGGCGCGGCCCCTCGCGGCTCCGCGCGCCAGCGCTATGGCTTCGAATGGAAGCGCGCGCAAGCCATCCACGCGGCGGGCGCGGACCTAGCTGCCCGGGCAGACTACCGCGCCGCCACCGCGGTGTGGAATGCCGCGCCGGGCAGCCTGGACCTGGTCCGCCACGGCGAACTGGAAACCCTGCCCTACTCACGGCTGCTGCTTGCCACCGGCGCCACCGACCGCGTCCTGCCCTTCCCGGGCTGGACCCTGCCCGGCGTCTATACGCTGGGCGGCGCGCAGATCTCGCTGAAGAGCCAGGGCTGTACGTTTGGGCCACGCATCGTGTTCGCCGGCACCGGCCCCCTGCTCTACCTGGTCGCCTACCAATATGCGCGCGCCGGCGCCCAGGTGCAGGCGGTGCTGGACTGCGCGCCGCCAGGCAGCCAGGTCCGCGCCGCGCCGGCACTGCTGAGCCAGCCCGGCATGCTGGCCAAGGGCATGTACTACCTGGGCTGGCTGCGCGCCCGCGGCGTGCCGGTGCACCACGGCGCAAGGCTGGATGCGGCCGAGGGCGCAGGCCGCGTCGAGCGCACGCTCGCGACCCTGGGCGGCAAGCAGCGCGCCATTGCTTGCGACGCGCTGGCAATCGGCCACGGACTGCGCGCGGAAACGCAGCTTGCCGACCTGCTGGACTGCGCCTTTGAATTCGACACGGCCCAGCGCGCCTGGCTGCCGCGCCGCGATCCCGAAGGCCGCAGCTCGGAGGCCGGCGTCTACTTGGCCGGCGACGGCGCAGGCATAGGCGGCGCCATCCTGGCCGAGCTTGCGGGCGAACGCGCCGCGCTGGCCATGCTGGCAGACAGCGGCATCGACGTCAGCGCCGCCAGGGTGCAGTGGCTGGCCCGCCGCCAGGCGCGCTGGGCGCAATTCCGGCGCGGCCTGGATCGGGCCTTTCCCCTGCCCGGCGCGGATGGCGCCTGCGACGACTCCGTCATGGTCTGCCGCTGCGAGGAAGTGCGCGCCGGCACGTTGCGCGCCGCGGCCGCGCAATACGCCATCGACGACCTCAACCGCTTGAAGGCGCTAACGCGCATCGGCATGGGCCTGTGCCAGGGACGCATGTGCCAGGCAGGTGCGGCCGAACTGCTGGCCGACTGCCGTGGACTGGCCCTGGCGGACATAGGCCGGCTACGCGGCCAGGCGCCCGTCAAGCCCCTGAATCTGTCCATGCTCGGCAAGGTGGAACCATGAACCCGCTGCACACGGAAGTCGCCATCATCGGCGCCGGCCTGGTGGGCGCCAGCGCCGCCCTGGCGCTGCGCCGCATGGGCATCGCCACCGCGCTAATCGACAGCGGCGCAAGCGGCGCACGCGCCAGCGGCGTCAACTTCGGCGGCGTGCGCAGGCAGGGACGTTCGATCGAACAGCTATATCTGGCGCAGCGCGCGCACGGCATCTGGTCCCGCCTGCCGGAACTCATCAGCACCGATGCGGAATACGTGCGCAGCGGCCACCTGAAGCTGGCGCGCTCCGAGGCCGACCTGGACAAGCTTTGTGCCTACCGCGACAAGGTCGGCGACTTCGACCTGGGCCTGGAGATCATCGACGCCGCCGAGCTGCGCCGCCGCTTTCCCGCGCTGGGTCCGGGCATTGCCGGTGGCTCGCTATGTCCGGAAGACGGCCAGGCCAATCCGCGCCTGGTCGCGCCCGCCTTCGCCCATGCCGCCGCGCGCGCCGGCGCCAGCTTGCTCGAACATTGCGCCATCACGCAGGCGGACACCCAGGGTAGCGGCTTCCTGCTGACTGCCGCCGACGGCCGGCGCGTACACGCCGACACCGTCATCAATGCGGCTGGCGCCTGGGGCGCGGCGGTAGCCCGTTGGTTCGGCGACGACCTGCCCCTGCAGGTCAAGTATCCGACCATGCTGGTCACCGAGCCGCTCACACCCCAGATCGGCGTGTCGTTGGGCGTGGAAGGCGGCGGCTTCTACGCCCGCCAGGTCGCGCGCGGCAATGTGGTCATGGGCGGCGGCTACGGCAGCGCGCTGCCGGGAGACCGCAGCCGGCCGGGTCGCGCCGCGCTCGCCGAACTCGGCCGTACGGCTCCATCCGTCTTGCCCGCGCTGGCCTGCGCCAGCGTGATCCGCTGCTGGTCCGGCATCGAAGGCTATTTCAGCGACAAGAACCCGGTCATCGGCTTCAGCCCCAGGGTGCCGCGGCTGCTGCATGCCTTCGGCTTCTCGGGCGGGGGCTTTCAGATCGCGCCCGCGGTGGGCGAAGTCATCGCCGAAATGGCAATGGGGTACGGCAGTTTGATGATGGCGGAGAAGTTCTCGGCCAGCCGCTGGGAGGCAGCGCAGGCGTGATCGCCACCGCCGCGCAGGCGGGAGGCGTTGCTGAAGACGCCCGACTGCGGTCCAACACCATACAGGCTGAAACCTGCCTGGGCGTGATCCAGCACAGCAGCTTTGCCGACAACTACGGGCGCCACCGACGCGGTCGACGATGAGATTCCTGCCGGCACGCAGTGCTCTGCCTGGGTCTTCAAGACTGGCCAGGCCGACGCCACGCCGGCGACCTACGCCGAACTGACGGGCAAGCCCAAGCCCCTCTGAAGCCGCCGACGGGCGGGAACAGCGATTGCTGCTGGATGCTGGCTTCCCACTCAAATGGCGCCCTGCGCCCCTATCTGGAGGTTTCCATGAAAATCCGCTATCTGACCGCCACGGTCCTCGCCTCGCTGACATGGGCTGCGGCCCCTGCAGCGCAGGCGCAGACGGCGCCCGCCGCGCGCCCCTCGGCCGCGGAAGCGAAATTGGACAGCGCCGACCGCGACTTCCTGGAGAACGCAGCCCAGGCCGGCAATCTCGAAGTCGCCGGCAGCAAGCTCGCCCTGGAGAAAGCCCGCGACCCCGACGTGAAGGCATTTGCCCAGAAAATGATCGATGACCACGGCAAGGCCGGCCAACAGCTGGCCACGCTCGCGCAAGGCAAGGGCTACCAGGCGCCAACCGAGCCATCGCTGGTCCAGCAGGCCAAACTGAAGGCGCTGGGCTTGCGCGACGACAGCTTCGACAAGGCCTATGTGGACGAGATCGGCGTATCCGCGCACCAGGACGCGGTGAAGCTCTTCGAGAAAGCCTCGAACGATGTGAAGGATCCCGACGTCAAGCAATTCGCAATCGAGACCCTGCCGGTGCTACAGCAACACCTGGAAATGGCGACAAGCATGCAGCAACGCATGGACGCCGCCAAGAAGTAGGAGCCATTCCCCGGGTTTTCGATACCCGCGTAGGAACAGATGCGCATACCTGCGGGCGCATCTGCAACCAGTACGCTTGCTGCGGAACATGCATATGGATCGCGAGGAACTATTGGCACAAATGATCGCCACGCCAGCGGTCGACCGGGACTTCCATGAATGGCCGGAAGTATTGGCCAACTATGCCGAATGCCTGATCGCGCTGCAGCCCATGCTGCGGCCGGAGGAACTGGAAAGGCTGATACGGGTCGGCGCGGATTTTTACCGCACGCTGGCGCGCGCCGAACAGTATCGGCACACGTCAGTCTGGGACGACCCGCAGCCGTAACGCTCAACCATAGGCGCCGTATGAGCGCCTGTGGTACGCCTGCCTGACGTAGCGCTGGAGTTCCGCCTCAACTGAAGAGACGGCGGCGGCAGGTTCCGCCTGCGGGTCCAGCAAGCGCCGCGCAGCTTCGAGCGTGCGCCGCGCCCTCTGTTCACCTTCACTCAAGATCTCGGCGGGTGCCGCCGTCGTATCGCGGTCGAACTTGTCCATGACGCTGCTCCTGAAGGCGGACGGAATGCCGCCACATCGCCATCAGCAAACCACGTGCCCGCATGCATGCGGCACGGCAATTGCTGCGTTGCGGCTTTCCTCTGAATCGGCGCCCCACTGTCCTGCAGCGTAAGCAACGCCCAGCATCTTGAGTTCGTGCTGCCGACGCTTCAGCTGGTCCTGCGGCTCGACCGGGCAGTCGAGATCGACCTCGATCATGCCCTGGCCGCGCCCGCCCGACAGGGCGGCGACGAGCAAGGCGGCTAGCTGACGACCATTGAGACCAACGCGCGGTCCAGCAGCGCAGCAAGGCGGGAGAGTCCTGCCTCCACCGGCCCCGCGATGTGTACGCGCAAGCACGGCCGGCCCCGCGAGGCCAACTCCTCCATGTCGCCCAAGGCCTGCGCGCGCTGCATGGCGGCGAAGCCCAGGGCGTGGCCGGGCGCTTGCAGCTCCTCCCCGGCGTCCGCGGTAATGAACAGGAATCGTCCGCCCGCGGGGCCGCCTTTGTGCAACTGGCCTGTGGAATGCAGGTAGCGCGGACCGAACCCGCCCATGGTTGCAACCCCGGTCGCTTGGCGCAGCCGGCAGCGCATCGCGGCGAGGCGCGCCTCGTGGACCGGATTCCGTGCGACATAGGCCAGCAGCGACACGTAGTCGCCCTGGTCCATTCCCGCAAAGTACGACGCCAGCAGCTCGATCGCGGTCGCCCCCTGGGCCTCGCCATGGAAGGCCAGCGCGCCTTCGACTAGCCGGGGCATAGGATCGGCTCCCCCGATGCCGGCTTCGTGACGCGCCGCCAGCGCCTGCGTGCGCGCCTTGCTGGCTTCGACGTCCGGCTGATCGAACGGGTTGACGCGCAGCACGGCGGCGGCCACGGCGGTGGCCATTTCCCAACGAAAGAACTCCTGGCCCAGCGACTGGGCTGACGGCAGCTCGCAACGCACCACCGGGAATCCCACAGCCGCCAGCCGCCGCATACGCGTGTCCAGGTCCGCGCCAGGCGTATCGCTGTGCGCAAGGTGGACGAACATGCGGTCGCGGCCATAATCGCACGCATCCCCGGCCGGCTCGTGGGCGACGGGAATGATGCCCCGCCCATTCTTGCCTGTGGATTCGGCCAGCAATTGCTCGAGCCAACACCCCACGTATTCCAGCCCGGGCGCGGCCAGGATGGTGAGCTTGTTGCGGCCGTCCAATGCGGCCTCGCCCAGCAGCGCACCCAGAAGCAACCCCGGATTGGCGCGCGCCTGGGCCTGCGCCGCGCATGCCCGCACCATGGGGCGGGCGCTGCGCAGGAATGCCGCGGGATCGTGCCCCAGCAGCGCCAGCGCGACCAGTCCGAAGGGCGACAGCACGGAGTAGCGCCCGCCCACGGACGGCTCGCCCTCGAAGACGGCGGCATAACCGTCCGCCCGTGCGCGGTCCAGCATCGGAGACCCAGGATCGGTAATGGCGACAAAGCGCTGCCCCGCTTCCTGCCGTCCAAGCCGCCGCGCCACCTGTTCATGGAAGTAGGCAGCGAGCATGCGCGATTCCAGGGTCGATCCGGACTTGCTGCAGACGATGAACAGGCAACGCGTGATATCCACCGCGGACTGCACCGCGCGCACCTGGGCTACGTCGGTCGAGTCCAGCACGTGCAGGCGCAAGCCTCCGCTGGCCACGCCCAGCGTGCGGGCCAGCGCCTCGGCGCCGAGGCTGGCGCCACCCATGCCCAGCAACACCGCATCCGAGAACCCGGCCACGCACAACCTGCGGCAGATTGCCGTCATGCGGCCGAGCGCCCGGGGCGCCATGCCCGGCTGCAGCCAGCCCAGCCAGCGATCCTCATCGGTCCACGTCCATAGCGTGGCGTCGCATTGCCACAGGCGCGCCATCCAGTTTTCGCTTTCCGCCTGGTCGATACGATGCCGGACCCGCGCTACCAACTCGGCCGGCGCCTGGAAGCTGAATCCGTTGAGCCCCGCCGCCTCGCGGCGCAGGGCAACGGGAGTCCGCCGGCCTGCGTGTTTTCCCGAAAACTTGACCGAGCGTAGCGCCAGGCCGGCATCGTGGCTAAGAGGGGTGTGCATAGGAAAAGCCGGCCGACCGGCATGGAAAGAACGGGATGACTGAAAAAGGGCGGCTCGGGGCCGCCCTTCAAAGCTGCGCGTTACCAGTACGGATCCTGGTTGTAGTACTTGTGCACGCTGAGCGCCCAGCTTTCGTCCGCCATCCTGGGCCAGTCGTCCTTGTCGAACCCCGGCGCGTTCTTCAACACCTCCTTGTCCACGTTCAGGATGAAGCACTTGCGGTCCGTGTCCAGGGTCAATGCCGCCCAGGGAATGGCAAAGAGCTTGTCGCCCATCCCCAGGATGCCGCCGCGCGACAGCACCGCGTACGCGACTCGCCCGCGCGGCACGTCGATCATGATGTCCTTGATGGATCCCAGCCCTTCTCCCGCGGCGTTGACGACATCGTTGCCCTCCAGGGTGTCCGCGGCCATGACTTCAGGGCCCGGGCCCGTCGCCGAACTTTTGGGTCCGCCAACAATATTGGTTTGATGCTCCATGCGTTTCTCCTGTGCGGGGCCTATCCCCACGTTGAACTCCGGCAACGGCGGCGTCTCGTGCGCCGATCCGGACTGCCCCATCCAGCAAGCGTCGTGCCCACCGCCCCCTGAACATCTGGCGCGAAGCCAACTGCAGCGCTTGCGCGCAGATATTCCACCGATCGGCATTTTTTCCCGCTCTTGTGACGCTCTCCCCGGCGGCTCAGCCCGGGCATGGCGCTTGCGGATCGCATCCCGCTATCTCACATAGGAGCGTACTCATGAAATTCCGAGCCTTCACCTACGCACTGGCCTTGTCCGCCGGACTGGCTTCGGCCGGTGCGCTGGCGCAGTCCGCCATGCCCACCTCGCCGTCCAACACGCCGAACGACGGCACCGCCGTGCCCCCCAACCAGCCCGTGCCGCCCGGACAGAAGCCGCCCGCGCCGAATGCGACGCCGAACACGCCGACCACCCCGCCCAACCTGAACAAGGGCGACCACGCCCGGTCCGACATGCACAAGACCGACAAGCAGGGCCGCCACCGCGAGGCCAATGACAACGTGCCCGGCACCAAGGGCGGCGGCGCTACGCCGCCTCCGGGCTATCCGAACTCCGGCGGCTCCAAGTAGCCGCGCAACGACGACGTGAACCGAAACAGCAGAAGGATGTAGTTGTTTAGTTGTGTTAACCACGTCCGGCAGCTTCTTCACATTCCTTAAAAGACCTCGGAAAGATTCATTCGACAGGATCGATACATTGCGCGGCAGCAGTCTGCGGACTCCAAGAAAACTGCCGTGCAAACGAGGTTGCCCATGTCGGAAGTCGTCGTATATGTCAGAAGCCAGCCCCAGCTGGGCGACCAGATCGTCGCCCTGCCGGCGCTCTATCAACTGAAAACCTGGTGGGCCTCGAGGCGGATCCGGGTGGTCGCCCGCGACGACCTCGCCGGCTTCTACCGGGGCGTGCCCTGGGTCGACGAGTTTGTCCGGGCCGCCACGTTCGGCGACTATCTGCGCACGCTCAAGAAGCACACCCCCGTTTGCGTCAGCCTGCACCACAGCAGCGAACGCTTCGGCCTGATCAACCTGCTGCGCCGGCCCGCCTTGCGGTTCGGCTTTCACAACGCGCGAATGAGCGACCTGGCCTGGACGCACTCCCATCGCAAGAGCCTTGCCGAGTACATCGGCTTGGCGAATCTCCGGCTGCTGGCGTCGTACCGGCAGTTCGACGCCGAGGCCGCGGCGCGCCGTTGCTTCCAGACACTAGCCCACCCGCATCGGCACGAGGGACCAGGGGCCGACGTGGTCCTGATCCCTGGCGGCGGCTCCGGCGCGTTCAAACGCTGGAGCCTGCTGAACTATCTGCGCCTGGCCGAAAGGCTAAAGCTGCTGCTGGGCCAGGACACCCGCTTCCTGTTCGTGCTGGGAGAACAGGAAGTCATCGAACGCGACCAGCTCGAAGCCATGCGGCGTCCTGAGTTTTCCATCGCCTACTGCCGCTCGGTGCCGGAGCTCAGCGCCCTCATGCTGCGTGCGCGCCTGATCGTGGCCAACGATTGCGGCCCGTCGCATATCGCCCAGGGCGCCTGCGTGCCCTACGTGGGCGTCTTCAACGAGTCCAATCCGGAATGGTTCTGGGACCGCCCCTACTCCGCCGCGGTCGTGCCCCGCCATCCCCGCGACGGCATCAATTCCGTCACGCCCGACGACGTGCTGGGCGCCTGCCGCAAAGTCCTGGAGCATCATGCGCATCCTGCATACGCTGGCTGAGCGCAGCCTGGGCGGGCTGGAATTCCGCGTCCTCGAGCAATCGGCATGGCTGCAGCGCCATGGCTACGAAGTGGCGATCGCCGCTCCAGCGGACAGCGAAATCGGGCGCGAGGCGCGGCAGCGCGGCCTGCGCGCGGTGGACATGGACTTCGACGCCGCCTACTCGCCGGCCACGGTCCTGAAGCTGCGGCGCGCGGTCAAGACGCTGCGCATCGACCTGATCGACAGCCACAGTCGCGCGGACGGCAAGACCGCTGCGCTGTGCCGCGACCTGTGCGCCGTCGTCAGGACGCGCCACTTCGCCAAGCCCATGCCCTCCTCTCCACGGCGGCGGCTGGAATGGAAAATAGGCTGCGACCACGTCATCGCGACCAGCCTGCTGGGCAAGCAGGAAATCGTCGCGGCGCGCCTGGCCCCCGCGCAGCGGATCAGCGTGGTGGGAGAATGGGCCGCCGACGAATTCTTCCAATCCGCCGACACGCCGCAGTCACGCCTGCGCACCCGGCAGGCCTTGGGCATCCGAGCCCCCGACAACGCCTGGGTCATCGCCACCATAGGCATGCTGCGTCCCGAGAAAGGCCAGGCCGACCTGTTGCGCGTGGTGCACCGGTTGCGCGGCCAGGGCCTGCCCGCCATCGCGCTGGTGGTCGGCATGCCCACGGCCAGCACCAAGCCCTATGCCTATGCGCTGCACCAATTGACCGTCGACCTGGGCATCTCCGAGCATGTGGTGTTCGCTGGTCATCGCAACAATGTTGCGGAGATGATCCGCGCCGCCGACGTGGTGCTGGTGCCTTCGGCCACCGAAGCCTGGTCACGCGTCGTGCCCGAGTCGTTTGCCGCGCGCCGCCCGGTGGTCGCCAGCGATGTCGGCGGATTGCCGGAAATCGTCGCTCCCGGCCAGACCGGTTGGCTGGCCGCGCCGGGCGACGTCGCAGGCTACACAGACCGCATCATGCAGATCCGCGGCGATCCCGCGCAAACCGCAGCCGTGATCGACAACGCCCGGACCTACGCCGACGCCAATTTCCGGCTCGCGGGCAAGATGTTCAGCACCTTGGAAGCGTACAAGCGGGCGCTGCGTCCCGCTTGACGCAGGAGCGCCGCGACGGAAGGGGTATCATGGTGCCCCCGATTTGTTTACTCGATTCAGTACCGTGACCAAGCCCGCCCTATTGCTCGTTCTGGCAATCGCCTTGACGGGTTGCTCCAAGCAGGAAGAAACACCCTGGGAACGGCTTCAAGCCGCCACGCCGCAACTGCAGCTGGCCGCCAACACCCCGGAAGCGGCGGTGAAATCCTGGTGGCAGGTGCGCGACGCGCATGGCCGCTACACCGCCACCGCCTGCAAGGAACTGGTCGAGCTGTACCGCCCGTTCAACGCCGCCGAAGACTCCCTGAGCACCGCGCCGTTGCAAACCTGGCAGAACGCCGACCAGAAATGCAGCGTCGACACCTACGAGCGCAGCGTCGTCAACGTCGACGTCCAATCCGACACGCGCGCCTTCGTAGTCGCCCAGATCCGCAACACCACGCCCTCCACGCCCGGCTTTCCCGTGGACAACGACGAGCGCGACCGCAAGGAGCGAGGCGTGCGCATGCAGTACCTGCTGGAACGCGCCGACAAGACCCAGGACTGGAAGATCGCCCAGGTGTATGGCCGCAACCGCTATTGCGAAGTGACCCCGGTCAATGGCTGGTGTCCGCTGTACAACCGCGCGGCGGGGTCGGCGAATAGTTATGTGTTTGAGTTCAGCCAGTAGGTGAGGCGCGGGCAGAAGCGCGTTCTGCCCGCCTCCGGACGCGTATCCTCTTCAGGCCGTCAGGATTACAGCTGGCCGCACCCGCACCGTCTTGCCCAACGTGCGCGCGACCGGCGATGCCTGCACCGCCCCGCGAACCAGATCCTGCTGCGCCGCCGTCAGCGCCGCAGCGAAGCGCAAACTCACCTCGAATCCGGTTTCGTCATCCTGACGATCGATGGCCACCTGCACCGTCGCCTCGGGCAACGCAACGCCGGCGCGGTCCGCGGCCATGCCGATGGACATGCAGACACAGGCCGCGAGCGCGCTTTCAAGGAGTTCGTGCGGCCGCATGCCCGCGGCTCCTCCTTTGCCGTCTTTTTGCGTGTCGGAAAGCAGGACATTCCTGCCGTTCGTTACCTCGACGCCATAGGGCTCGCCCAGCCGTTTCGCCTTTACCATGCGGGTCTCCTGTCGAGAATGAAAGAGACGACAGGCTAGGCCTGGATCGGGGACCGGGGAAGGCCAGCGGAGATGCTGGTATGGGATGTGACAGGGTAGACGTCACTGCAACGCAACCGAAAAAATGGGGCTGCACGCGATCTGGCAGCACGGCTACACCGTGCTCACCGACGGGGCGGCCGAAGGCGTAACATCCTCGGGGCTGACCCTCGGCGATCCGAAGGAGCCGTTCGCGTCGGCTCTTGGCACCAGCTCTGGTTCGTCGCCCTTAAGTTCTGTCTGGAACAATTAGGCAGAATTATTGAATTTTTAGGCAGAATTCCGATTTGAAAAAATGATTCACTCACGGTTCAGGCAAGCTTTCGCCTGCCATGCCCGCCCACCAAGGATTCCTCCATGACCCAACTTCAAATCAATGGCCAGGCCAAGGATATCGACGTCCCCGGCGAAACGCCCCTGCTCTGGACCTTACGGGATGAACTCGGCATGACCGGCACCAAATTCGGGTGCGGCATGGCGTTGTGCGGCGCCTGTACCGTGCACATGGACGGCGCGCCAATCCGGTCCTGTGTCACCCCGCTCTCCGCCGTGGCAGGCCACAGCATCACGACCATCGAAGGGGTAGAGGCGGATGCGGTCGGCCGGGCGGTGCAGCAAGCCTGGATAGAACAGAACGTTGCCCAATGCGGCTACTGCCAGGCGGGCCAGATTATGACGGCGGTAAGCCTGCTCAAGGTCTCGGCGCAGCCGACCGACCAAGACATCGAGGACGCCATGAGCGGCAATATCTGCCGTTGCGGCACCTATCCTCGCATCCGCGCAGCCATCCAGCAGGCGGCCAGGCTCCTCGCTCAGGGAGGCAAGCAATGACGCGCACCGCTCAACTTTCCCGGCGCGGCTTTTTGCAGGGCGCCCTGGGCGCGCTCACCCTGACGGTTACCGCCAGGGGTTTGATCACGGCAGCCTGGGCCGCCGAGTCCGCCACCCAGAAATACGGCGCTGACAGCATGCCCGGCGGCACCGTCGACGATCCGCTGGTTTTCGTCAGCATCGCCGCGGACGGCACCGTCACCATCGTCGCGCACCGCGCCGAAATGGGCACGGGCGTGCGCACCAGCCTGCCCATGGTGGTGGCCGACGAGATGGAAGCGCGCTGGGACCGCGTCAGGGTCATACAGGCGCAAGCCGATGAAGCGCGCTATGGCAACCAGAACGTGGATGGCTCGCGCAGCGTGCGGCACTTCCTGATGCCCATGCGACGCGTCGGTGCGGCCGCCCGCCAGATGCTCGAAGCAGCGGCGGCAGCGCGCTGGTCGGTTCCTGTGGCCGAGGTCAAAGCGGTGCAGCATGAAGTGCTGCACCAGCCCTCCGGGCGCCGGTTGACTTATGGCGAGTTGGCTGCGGACGCGGCCAAACAGCCGGTTCCCGCGGGCGATGCCCTCAAGCTCAAGGATCGGGCCGAGTTCCGCTATATCGGGAAGGAGCACGTGCGCCTGGTGGACCTGGAGGCCATCGGCAAGGGCCAGGCTAGCTACGGCATGGATATGCGCCTGCCCGGCATGGTCTATGCCGTCGTCGCACGTCCTCCTGTCGTCGGCGGCAAGCTGCGCCGTCTCGACAGCGCCAAGGCGCTGGCCGTACCCGGCGTGCTGAAGGTCGTCGAGATTCCACCGATGCAGGGGGCGCCCGCGTTCCAGCCCCTGGGCGGCGTCGCAATCGTCGCGCGCAACACCTGGGCGGCCCGCCAAGGCCGCGACGCGCTGCAAATCGAATGGGACGATGGCCCCAACGGCAGCTACGACTCAAGCGCCTACCGCCAGACGCTGGAATCGGCAGCGCGCAAGCCCGGCAAGACCATGCGCAGCCAGGGCGATGCCGCGCAAGCCTGGGCCAAGGCGCCCGAAGCCGAGCGCGTCGCCGCGGAGTACTACGTTCCCCATCTGGCCCATGCCTCGATGGAACCGCCAACGGCCACCGTCCGGATCAAGGATGGCCGCGCCGAGGTCTGGACGTCGATCCAGAACCCCATCGCCGCGCGCGACGCCGTCGCCGCCCGGCTGAAACTGGAGCCCGCCGACGTCGCGGTGAATGTCTTGCTGCTGGGCGGCGGGTTCGGCCGCAAGTCCAAGCCCGATTTCGTGGACGAGGCAGCCATCGTCGCCCGCGCCATGCCCGAAGGCACGCCAGTCAAGCTGGTGTGGACTCGCGAAGACGACATTCATCATGACTATCTGCATACCGTGTCGGTCGAACGCCTGGAGGCCGTTCTGGACAAGAACGGCCAAGTCCAGTCCTGGCTGCACCGCAGTGCCGCCCCCACCATCGCCTCCCTCTTTTCGGAAGGCGCCAAGGGCCAGCAGCTCTTCGAATCGGCCATGTCGGCCATCAACATGCCGTACCGCATTCCCAACGTCCGGGTGGAAACGGCCGAAGTGGAGGCCCATGCCCGTATTGGCTGGTTCCGCTCGGTAGCCAACATTCCGCACGCCTACGCTGCCCAGTGCTTCATCGCCGAGTTGGCCCACCGCGCGGGCAAGGACCCCAAGGATTTCGCGCTCGACCTCATCGGCCCGGCGCGCAGGATCGACCCGGGCACAATGGCCGACACTTGGAACTACTCAGAATCCCCCGAGCGCTATCCCTACGACACGGGCCGCCTGCGCGGCGTGATCGAAGCGGCCTGCAAAGGCGCGGAATGGGGCAGAACACTGCCCCAGGGCCACGGCCTCGGACTGGCATTCTGCTACAGCTTCATGAGCTACACCGCCACCGTGGTCGAGGTGGCCGTGGATGCAAAGGGAGAGGTGCGCGTGGTGGCCGTGGACATGGCGATGGACTGCGGGCCGCAAATCAACCCCGAACGCATCCGCGCGCAGATGGAAGGCGGCGCCATCATGGGCCTGGGACTTGCCCTTGCCAGCGAGATCACGTTCGAACGCGGCCGCGTGAAGCAGAGCAACTTCCACGACTATGAAGTGCTGCGCCACAATGCCTCGCCACGCGTGATCCGCACGCATCTGGTCAACGACGATCACACCCTGCCTCCTGGCGGCGTGGGCGAGCCCCCGGTGCCGCCCGTGGCGCCCGCGCTGTGCAATGCCATCTTTGCCGCCACCGGCAAGCGGATCCGCAGCCTGCCGGTGCGCAGGGTAGCCTAGGCATGGAGACGGTCGACGTCCGCGTGTTGCGCGAAGCCCGCGCCTGGCTGACGGACGGGCACAGGCTGCTGCTGGCCACGGTGGTCAAGACCTGGGGCTCCTCCCCGCGTCCCGTCGGCGCCATGATGGCGCTGCGCGAAGACGGACGCTGCGTCGGCTCTGTTTCGGGCGGGTGCATCGAAGACGACCTGATTCATCGATACACCCGCGCCTATGGCACAGGCGCCATCGCGCAAGGCGCGCCTGAACTGGTGCGCTACGGGATCGAAGCCGACGAAGCGCGCCGGTTCGGACTGCCTTGCGGCGGCACGCTGGAGCTGCTGCTGGAGTTCCAGCCGGACTACGAAACGCTGGATGCCCTGGTCCGGCGGCTCGAATCCGGCCAGTTGGTCCAGCGCACCGTTGACGTAGCCACCGGTGCGGTGACATTGGCGCCGGCCGCGACGCCCGCCACAGTGCAATTCGACGGCGCGACGCTTTGTTCCACGCTGGGGCCGCAGTACCGGATGCTGCTCATCGGCGCAGGCGCGTTGGCGGAATACCTGGCCACCATGGCCTTGTTCAACGACTTTGCCGTGACGATCTGCGATCCGCGCGGGGAACAAGTAGGCAGCTGGTCCGTGCCCGGCGTGCACATCACCCGGGAAATGCCCGATGACGCCGTGCTGGCCCTCGTCCCCGACACGCGCACCTGCATCGTCGCCTTGAGCCACGATCCCAAGCTGGACGATCTCGCGCTCCTGGAAGCGCTGCACAGCCCGGCGTTTTACGTGGGCGCCATCGGTTCACGCCGCAATACGGGCATCCGCAGGCAACGCTTCATGGAGCATTTCGGCGAAACCGCCGCATCCCTGGAACGGCTGCATGCGCCAGTCGGCATCCATATCGGCAGCAGGACGCCCGCGGAAATCGCGGTGAGCATCATGGCGGAGATACTTGCTGTCAAGAACGAGGTTGTATTGCCTGCCATCGTCGATGGTTCTTGCCGGGGGCTACCTGCAGCACACCGTCCCGTGGCGATGACCCAACCCCTGACGCCATGAGCATCGCGCCCTGGGTAGTAAAAGGGTAAATAAAAAGCTCCGTGCAAGATATAGCTCGGAGCACTCAGGTGTGTATGGCACACAACTGGACAGCAAGGAACTGATCAAATAGCTAGAGCGGTCCGGGTGGAAACTGGGAGGAGGTCAGCACCAGCAGTCCCCATAAGTGCCCCTGTATATCTTGCGGGATCATATAGGTCATCGAGTCAGCACCTATCACTCATAGCCGGCGGACGGCCAGCTTCCGCCTGTCGACAGTTGCAGTAAAGCAAAGGACAAATTCGGACAGGTCGGCTCCGCACACCTACTGCACTGGCGACAGGTTCGCCTCCTTGGCGGCCGCGGCATACATCGGAATCTCCCTGGCCATGGTGTCGGCCAGGACTTGCGGCGCGCTGCCTACGGGATCGATGCCCAGCTCCAGCAAGCGGTCGGCCACGGCGGGCTCTCTCACGGCGGCGGATACGGTGTTCTGCAACTTGTCGATGACGGCCTGCGGCGTGCCCGCCGGCGCGTACAGGGACGACCAGAACGACATTGCGAAATCCGGTGCGCCGGACTCCGCGACGGTGGGCACGTCGGGCAACAAGGTAAAACGCTTCGCCCCCGTGACGGCCAGCGCTTTCAGCCGGCCGCTGCGGATCTGGGGCAGCACGGCCGCGGTGTCGATCAGCGCAAAGTCGATCTCATTGGCCAACAAGGCCGCAACCACGGCGGAGTTCCCTTTGTAGTTGACCACCTCCGCTTCCAGGCCGACGCGCTTGGCGAAGAGTCCGGTGGCGAGCTGGAAGGAGTTGGCGCCCGAGCCTGCGAACAGCGGCTTGCCGCTATTCTTGCCCTGAGCAACCAGATCGGCCACCGAGCGCGCCGAGCTTTCAGCCTTGACGGTCAGGATCATGGGAATGTCCCCGACAAGGGAGATCGGCGCAAAATCGGCGACCGGGTCGTAGTCCAGGTTGTTGTAGATGGCCGGATTGACGGTCATGCCGCTGCTTGGCCCCACCAGCAAGGTGTAGCCGTCGGCCTCGGCCCGCTTGACGGCGCCGATGGCAATGGCGCCGCTGGCGCCCGGCCGGTTCTCCACGATGAAGGGCTGGCCCAGCCGGCGCTGCAACTGCTCGGCCATCAGGCGGGCCAGGATATCGTTGCCGCCGCCAGGCGCGAAGCCGACGATCATGCGCACGGGCCGCGCCGGATACTCTTGCGCCGCGACACTGAAAGCCGACAACGCGAGCACTGCACCTGCCCACAAAGATAGAAACCGTTTCATGCCACGCTCCATACGTTGAACTCAGTGCGCCGTTACTGGGGAATGCACGGATGGCCCATTCTCCCCTGCCTCGCTACATTGGGCACGACCCAACGTGCCAGCCGATGCCGCTGGCAGCGACAGCACGCAACGGACCCCGGAGCCGAAATGGCGCCTGAATGGCACAACTGGAGCACCCACGATCACGGCCAGCACGCCCTGGCGTTCTGGCAGGATGCGGTCTGCGCCGGTGTGCTCGACTCCGAATTCCGCGCCGAACCCGACGCCGGATTCGCAGGCACCATGTCCAGCCAGAACCGCGCGGGCGTCCGGCTCGTGAACTTCGCGAGTTCCCCGCACATGATTCGGCGTTCCCAGCGGCAAGTCAGCCGTCTCAATGGCGATCACATCATGCTCAGCCTGCAATTGCAGGGCAGCGCCTTGATGTCCCAGGGCGACGAGCAGTTGTGCCTGCGGCCCGGAGAATTCGGGCTGCTCGACACCGGATCCGCGTTCGACATCACGTTCCCGGAAACGACCTCGCGCCGGCTGGTCCTGTTGCCGCGCCACGCCTTGAGCGCGCGCGCCCCGGGCATGCGGCGGCTGCGCGCGCCGGCCAGCCTGCCGGCCGACATGCCGTTCGCGCCCGTGCTCACCGAAGCCATGCGCCTGCTGACCGATACGACGGTCAAACTGCAGGACCGCACCGTCGACACGCTGCTGGATGCCGTCATCGAGATCGTCTCGTTGCATTGCGCATCCCTGGCGGACGCCGCGGCGCCCCCGTCCACCGAACTGAGCTTCGTCGGCGTGAAGCGCCACATCGATACGGCGATCGCCAACCCGGACCTGTCGCCCGCGATGGTGGCCGCAGCCTGCCGCATATCGGTCCGCACCCTGCACCGCCTGTTCGCGCGGCATGCCGCCTCGTCGTTCGAAGCCTACGTGGTGCAGGCCCGCCTGACGCTCGCGCATGAGCTGCTGGCGGCTGGCAAGACCCGCACGGTCAGCGAGGCGGCCTTCGCCTGCGGCTTCAATAATCTCTCCCACTTCACGCGGCGCTTCTCCGAGCGATACGGCGAGTTGCCCGTAAATCTGCTCAAGCAAGGGCAGACCCGCGGCTGACTGACGCCGTGGGCGGCGTCCGCTGACGCGCTGAGCACAGCCCCGCGCAGCGCCTGGCGGCAGAATGAGCTTCATCCCGGCCCTGGCCGGCAAGCTTACGTCGCACCATGCCCAAGACCATCACCATTCACCGCCCCGATGCGGTCCGCGCCGCCGCCGAGAGCTGCGTGCATTTCGGCTTCTGCACCGCGGTCTGTCCTACCTACGTGCTCGATGGCGAAGAGCTGGATTCACCGCGCGGCCGGATCGCCCTGGCGCGCGAGATGCTGGACAGCGGCGCTGCGCCCAGCCCGGCCGCCGTGCGCCACCTGGACCGCTGCCTGTCGTGCCTCTCGTGCGAAACCACCTGCGCGGCCGGCGTCTCGTATCACGCCATCATCGACGGCGCGCGCGAGCATATCGAGAAGAGCAAGGTCCGCCCGCTGACGCAGCGCCTGCTGCGCTCGGCGCTGGCCCGGGTACTGACGACCCCCACGCTGCTGCGCCCCGCCGCGGCCGCGGGCCGGTTGCTACGCGGCGCCGCCGGCCGCCTGGGCGGGCCGTTGGGCGCGTTGGCCTCCCTATCCAGCGCCCCCGCACTCGCGGCGTTTGCGCCGCGCGCCGAAGCCGCTCCACAGCCGCCCGCCAACCCCACGCGCCGCGTGGCGCTGCTGGACGGCTGCGCCCAGTCGGTGCTCGGCGCCGAGATCAACGCCTCGGCCAAGCGCCTGCTCATACGCGCCGGCATCGCCGTCGTCGACGTGCCCGGCGTGCAATGCTGTGGCGCGCTCGAACTGCACATGGGACGGCGCGAGGCCGCCACCCGGCACATGGAACAGGCCGTCCGCAGCTGGTCGGCCGCGCTGCAGGCCGGGCATATCGACGCCATCATCAGCACCACCTCGGGCTGCGGTTCCGTTATCAAACGCTATGAGGAACTGCTTTCCGACCGCCCCGAACTGTCGGCGCAGGCGCGCCTCGTGGTCGAGGCCACCCAGGACATCGCGCAGATCACCGCCGGCCTGCCGTTGACATCCACCGGCTCGGCGTCAGGCCTGGCCGTTTCCTATCACGACTCCTGTTCACTCAAGCATGGCCTGAAGATCGAACGGCCGCCGCGCCGCGCGCTGGGCAAGCTGGACATGGAGGTGCGCGATATCGCGGAATCGCATCTGTGCTGCGGCTCGGCCGGGACCTACAACATCCTCGAGCCGGCCATCTCGGACCGCCTGGGACAACGCAAGGCGGCCCACGCCTCGGCCGGCCGGCCTGACGTGATCGCCGCCGGCAACATGGGATGCCTGGTGCAGATCTCGCGCTTCACGCCCGTACCAGTGGCGCACACGGTGCAGTTGCTGGACTGGGCCACCGGCGGCCCGCCGCCCCGCGGTCTCGAAAACTACCGGCCCAAGCCGCCGCAGGCGGCGGCCGACGCTCCAACGCCGGCGGTCACGCCGGTTCCGACAACCGCCGGCAGCGGCGATCTTCTGTGGTGAAAGACGTATGCCTTCCAATGACCCTATCGTAGATTTCGCCCATGCGGCGGCAGCCGAGCTTGGCGCGGACGCCATCGCGCTGGGTGACGACGTCCTCGGACGCTACGGCGAACACACCCTGCCCTGCGCCGATGTTCGCCCCGGCGCGGTCGCCTATCCGGACTCGACCGAGGCGGTGCAGACGCTGGTGCGCCTGGCCAACCGCTTCCGCGTCCAGCTCTATCCCATCAGTAATGGCCAGAACATCGGCCTGGGCACCCGCTCGCCCATCCGCCCTGGCCAGGTGGTGGTGGACCTGGGGCGACGCATGAACCGCATCCTGGAAGTGAACGAGACGCTGGGCTATTGCGTGCTCGAGCCCGGCGTGAGCTTTCGCGCCATGCACGACGAGCTGCAGCGCCGGGAAAGCAAGCTGATGATCTCGCCGACCGCGGGCCCGTCGCAGGGCAGCATCCTCGCGAACGCGCTGGACAAGGGCGGCGGCAGCGGCGCCTACGCCGATCATTTCGGCATGAGTTGCGGCATGGAGGTCGTGCTCGGCAATGGCGACGTGATCCGCACCGGCGACGGCAGCCTGGCCGGGTCCTCGCATCCCAACTGGCACGTCTCCAAATACAGCTTCGGCCCTACGCTGGACGGCCTGTTCTCCCAATCCAATTTCGGCATCGTCACCCGCGTAGGCATGTGGCTCATGCCTCGGCCGCCGCATATCGAACCCTTCTTTTTCACCTTCCCCGACGACGAAGATCTGGGGGAGATCGTCGAACGCATCCGTCCGCTGAAGCTCAGCAATTTCGTGCCGACGCTGATCCGCGCCACCAATGACCTGTATCTGCTGTCCTCGGCCGCCACCAACCCGGAATACGCGGCCAGCGGCGGCAAACGCTCGATGTCCGACGAGGGACGCGCCGCGCTGCGCAGGCAGTATGACCTGGGATCCTGGACGGTATCAGGCGCCGTGTACGGCGCCAGCCGTGCCGCCGTGCAACCCCAGATCGACCGCATCGCCCAGCACTTCCTGGCCTCGGGCAAGGGACGCCAGATTCCCATGGAGGAAGCCGAGGACATCGGCCCCCTGCACATCGCCATCAACTCCAACACCGGCGTGCCGACCGACAGCGAATTGAAGATGCTGGGCTGGCGCCCGGGCGGCGGCGCGATCTGGCTGTCGGCGGGCTCCCCCGTCGCCGGCGACATCGTCAACGCCCTGCAAACACAGGCGCGCCGCATTTGCCACGAGCACGGGCTGGAATACCTGCTGTCGAACGTTTGCGGCGCCCGCTTCGCCCGCGCCATCCACGCGATCATCTACAACCGGGAAGACGCCGACGAAACCGCGCGCGCCGACGCCTGCTACCGGGCGCTGGCCAGGCTGTTCGCCGATCGCGGCATTTTCGTGGGACGCGCGCCGACCATGTATCACGAGTTCCACCAGGCCCAGCGCATGCCTGAGCTGGTGCGTGCTTGCGCATCGATCAAGGCCGCCTTGGACCCGAATGGCGTGATCGCGCCAGGGAAGTACGGGATCGAATGAGGAGGGGCGTGTCCGGGGCGGCTGCGCTCCCGACGCCCGTGAGCCGCCGGCCGCGCGGGCTTGGGCGGCGGCTATCTGTAAGACGTTGAATTTTCGGGGGATGTTGGCGTAGCAGGAGGGGCTCGAACCCCCGACCCTGGGGACACAGATCCGAACGAGGAGTACGCACGTCAGACCCTTCCGAGACGACTCATTCAACAATACTCAAAACTTCACAGAACTTTATATTTCTTATTTGAACGATCTATACAGTGAAAGGGTAATTGGGCAGTACCACTTGAAAATCGGAATTGAGGGCGACTTTCACGCCGCTTCTAGGGCATTCATTCCGACGGACAAACTCTGCTCCTCCTCACCCTCCCTATCTCAACGCATGAACACCAACAGCAAAAAAACCATTAAGGCACAGTTTCACCTGCAACGGCTCTTGCCGGCGGTGCTCAGTCTAATGCTCGCAGGCATGGCCGACTCAGCACTGGCAGATACCAGTGGAACGCAGGGCGGTATTAGTGTTCACTACGGCGTAGGAAAGCAATACAAGCGCTACACACTGAACTATGAAGCAGCGTCGGTCTGGACTACCAAGTTCAGTGGGAACTGGGGGCGCCTGGATTTAACGCCCGAAATCGGCGTTTCCTACTGGACAGCCGATGGCTCTCGCTCGCCCAGTCAAGCCTGGCAATTTAGCGCGATCCCCATGTTCCGCTGGTGGACTACCGAACGCTTCTACATCGAAGCGGGCATTGGGGTCACAGCGCTTACTCGCACTCGGTTTGCAGACAAGAACATCGGATCTGCCTTCCAGTTTGGTGATCATATCGGTGCGGGTTTTCTACTCACGCGCCATGACCGCATTGGTCTGCGTCTTTCACACTTTTCCAATGCTGGCATCAAGCGACCGAACCCTGGTCTGGACACCTTGCAATTGACATATACGTATCAGTTTTGATCACAACGAAGATCCAAAACCGTGACCACGATGCGTATGATTTCGCCGCGCATGCGAACCCGGCGACGACGCACGAACACTACGACAGACGGGTGGTGAAGAAGGCCATCGCGCCAGAGTAAAGTTCCAACGCAGGCATTTTTATTTTGATAATTGCCTTGTTAACGGCTTTTGGCATTACACAATAGCTTGATTTACTTAGCTATTCTGGCGCGGCAGGAGGGGCTCGAACCCCCGACCTCAGGCTTAGAAGGCCCGTGCTCTATCCAGCTGAGCTACTGCCGCGCGGTGTGGTGATGGCCCGGAAAGGATCCGGGCGCCGCATTTTACCTTGTTGCGGGCGGCTTGGGCGGCCGGCCCGCAACACAGGCCTATAAACCCTACTCTTCGCCTATGTCCGCATGGGTCGACACCCACAGCACCAGGGCGTCGTCCGGACTCAGGCTGATCACGCGATGGCCCATGCGGCTGTCTATGTAGAAGCTTTCCCCGGCCTTCAGGCGGGCGGGCTCGTAGAACTCGGTGTAGAGCTCGACCTCGCCTTCCAGCACATAGACGAATTCCTCGCCGCGGTGGCGGCTCCAGTCGTGGAATTCGTCGAAGGAACGGGCCTTGACGCGGGTGTGGAAGGGCATCATGCGCTTGTGCGACAGCGCGGTGCACAGCAGGCGGTGGTCGTAGTACGGGGTTTCGTACTGGCGCCCTTCTCCCTGGCGGCTGAGGCTGCGGCGTCCGGTGCCCATGTGGGCATCGGACGCGGTGAAGAGCTCGGCCACGTCCAGCTCCAGGCCCGCCGCGATCTTGATCAGGTTGTCATAGGTGGGCGACAGCAGGCTGTTTTCGATCTTGGACAACGTGGACGCGGACACGCCGGTGGCCGCGGCCGCCTGCTTCAAGGTCCACGCCCGCGCCTGGCGCAAGGCTCGCAGCCGCTGTGCCAACACGCTTTGTTTGTTGCCTTCCATCTATGCACCCTGTCATGCCCGCGACCGCCGCTCCCGCCACCAGTCGCGCGCCTGGTAAGACCAATAAGTAAGTTGCACCGCTGCCGTGCCGAGACCGCCGCCGTTCCAGGCCAGCCCGAACGGCGCGTACAGCTTGTAGCGCTGGGTGTCGCCCGCGATCCCTTCGGCGACGACCCGGCCGCCGATCGACGCCGTGTTCATGCCGTGTCCGCCGAACGCCGTGCAGTACCAGACATCCGGCGAGAGCTGGCCGATCTGCGGCATCAGATGCCGCGCGTAGGCCATGCGTCCCGACCACGCCGTTTCCACGCGCAGTCCCTGCAATTGGGGATAGACGGAGAGGAGTTCGCGGCGCAGCGACTCCGCCAGGTCGGGCGGGTCGTCGACACGGGTGGTGATTCTACTGCCCCAGCCGATGCGCCCGCCATCGAGCACGCGGTAATAGTTGCCGGCGCGCCGGTCGTCGCCGATGGCGGCGGTGGTGCGTATGGCTTCCTGCACCCGGTCGCCCAGCGGCTCGGTCAGCATGATGTAGGTGGCGATGGGCAGCATCGCGCGGCGCAGCGCAGGCACCACGTCCTCGGTGTAGCCGCCGGTGGCCAGTACCACGGTGCGGGCGTCGATCTGGCCATGCTCCGTTTTCAGGCGCTTGACCGCGCCGTCCAGCGACGCCTGCACAACAGGCGAGTCTTCGTGGATGCGCACACCCAGGCGCGCGCATTCGCGGGCCAGCGCGCGGGCGTAGTTCAGCGGGTGGAAGTGGAAGGACGTGGGGTCCTCCACGCCCTGGAAGTAAACGTCGGACAGCAGGCGTTCGCGGACCTGGCCGCGGCTCAGCAGACGCACGTCGCGGCCAAAGTCGCGTTGCTGGCTGTCGCACCACTGCCGCAGGGCGTCGGTCGCCTCGTAGCGCACCACGCGCAGCCGGCCGTCGACCTTGCGGGCTTCGGTGATGTCCAGGTCGCGGATGTTGTTGCGGATGATCTCCACGCCTTCCATCGACAGGCGGTAGAGCTTGCGGTAGTGGTCTTCGTCGACGTGCTTTCTGATGGCGTCGGCCCCGGCGGAGTATGCCGGCGAGACGGAGCCGCCGTTGCGACCGGACGCGCCCCAGGCGATGCGCCGCCCCTCCAGCAAGATGACGTCGCGGCCGCGGCGGGCCAGCTCCAACGCGGCGGACAAGCCGGCCATTCCGGCCCCCACCACGCAGACGTCGGTGCTGGCCGCGCCGGACAGCGGCGCATAACGGGTGTCGCCGTCGGCCAGCGTGCGCTTGTAGTAGGTGTCGATGTACTCGGAAGCCATGGTGGTCGGCATCAGTTCAGGCCCGCGCCTTGCAAGCCGCCGGTCAAGCGCTTTTCCAGCCAGTTGGCCAGTCGCAGCAGCGGGTAGCAGTAGATGAAGTAGATGGCGGCGATCATGCCGTAGATGAATAGCGACTTGGCCGGAAAGGTGATGATGAAGACCTCGCCCTGCCGCGTCAGTTCGGTGATGCCCACCACGGACAGGATGGCCGTGCTTTTGATCAGCATGACGTAGACGCCGCTCATGGGCTGCACGATCAGGCGCATGGCCTGCGGCAGGATGACCAGGCGCAGGATCTGGAACGGCCGCAGACCCAGCGTCATCGCGCCTTCGGTCTGGCCGCGCGGCACGGCCTGGATCGCGCCCATGACGATTTCGGCGACATAGCAGGACGTGTAGACCGACAGCGACACGAAGGCGGCGGTGCCGGAATCCCAATGCAGCATCTCGATGCCCGAGCTGGGCAGCACGAAATAGAAGATGTAGAGCTGCACCAGGAACGGCGTACCGCGCAGGATGTGGATGTACAGGCCCAGCAGCTGGTGCACGCCGCGGATGCGGTAGCTGCGGATCACGCCGATCACGAAGCCCAGCAGGGACCCCGCGATGATGGCCACGAAGGAGATCTTCAAGGTCTCCCAGAAGCCCTTCAGCAGGAACGGCAGCACCACGCCGGCAGTGGAAATATAGGAATCCAGCATGCTTACCTCGCGTTCCAGGCGGGACCCGCCAGCCAGATGCTCACGCCGCGCGACAGCAGCAGCATGCAGGCATAGATCAGCAGATAGCCGGCCGCGATGGTCAGGAAGCTTTCGTTGGGCACGATGCGGTCGCTGTTCATCTGCACGCCGGCCGCGACCAGTTCGAATACCGTGATCAGCGACAGCAGCGAGGTGTCCTTGATCAGCACGGCGGTCTGGCCCAAGAGCGGCGGCAAGGTATTGGCGAAGGCTTGCGGCAGCACCACGTAGCGCAGCCGCTGGCGGTAGTTCATGCCGCAGGCCTTGGCGCCTTCGATCTGGCCGCGCGGCACGGATTCGATGCCCACGCGGATGATTTCGCTCATGTAGGCCGCATGGTGCAGCGTCATGGCGAGGATGCCCAGCAACATCTCGCTCCAGCCCTTGGCGCCCGGCACCAGCATGGGCACCGCGTAGTAGACCAGGTAGATCTGCACCAGCAAGGGCGTGGAACGGATGAATTGCACATAGGCCGCCACCGGCCGCCAGACGGCGGCGCGGGGCGACATATGGGCAAGCGCCAACGGGATGCCGGCCAGCACCGACAGCACCAGGCTTGCGCCCGCCGCGATCAGGGTGTTGGCCAGGCCGGTGGCGAACTGGCCGGTGTACTGGCTGACGATGCGCCAGTTATAGAAGTCGAGCAGCCAGTCCATGGGCTCAGTGGTCTTTCTTCCAGTCGGTGGAGTACCAGTACTTCACCTGTTCTGGCAGCGTGTTGTCGGCCGTCTTCAGCGTCTGCCAGTTGTCCAGCCAGAACTTCAGGCGGAAGGCGTTGGGACCGACGGCGAAGGCCAGCGGTTCGCGCACCATGATGCCGTCCAGCACGCGCAGGTTGCCGAAGTCGACCAGGAACTGGTTGGCCGTGGACAGCGACATGATGCCGGCGTCCAGGCGGCCGCTGGACAGGGCCTGCCCGACCGGCGCGCTGCCGCCGGAGAATTCCTTCATGGTGGCCTTGGGCAGCATCTTCTTGCCCACTTCCGCATAGGTGCTGGCGCCCAGCACGCCCACGGTCACGCCGTCCTTGTTGAGTTCCTCGTACGATTTGTAGGGTGAATCTTTGGGCACCACGGCCACGGTGTCGGCGTAGAACATGGGGGTGGAGAACAGCACCTGCGCGGCGCGCTGCGGGGTCGGCGTCATGTCGGCAGCGACCATGTCGGCCTTGCCGGACAAGAGCGCCGGGATCAGGCCCTTCCACTCGTAATCCTGCAGCACCAGCTTCACGCCCAGGTCGTCGGCCATGCGCTTGGCCACTTCCACGGCCAGGCCGGTGCGCTTGCCGCTCTTGTCCATGAAGCTCATCAGCGGCCCCGAGGTCTGCACCGCGACGCGCAGCTCGCCGCGCTTGAGGATGTCGGCCAGTTCGTCGGCCTGCGCGGGCAAGGCGACGGTGGCGGCCGCCAGGGCGATGCCGGCCACGCCCAGCCATTGTTTGATTTTCAGCATTTCCTACCCCTTGTGGTGAATGGACTCACGTCATTCCGGGCAAAGCACAGTGCGCCGGCAGCGCCCGGATCAGCCGGACCGGCCCTGGTTACCGCCGGGCGCCGCGCATGCGGACGACCCGTTGCTTCCTTGCTGCTAGGAACTACAGAATCTTTTCCAGGAAGGCGCGGGTGCGCGCTTCCCTGGGGTGGCCGAACACCTCGTCCGGCGTGCCCATTTCCACGATGCGGCCCGCGTCCATGAAGAGTGCGCGGTCGCCCACATCGCGCGCAAAGCCCATCTCATGGGTCACCACCGCCATGGTCATGCCGTCGCGCGCCAATGCGCGCATCAGTTCGAGTATGCCGCCCACGGTTTCGGGGTCGAGCGCCGACGTGGCCTCGTCGAACAGCATCAGTTTGGGGTCCATGGCCAGTGCGCGCGCGATCGCCACGCGCTGCTGCTGGCCGCCGGAGAGCTGGCTGGGATAGCGCGCGCCGTATTCGCCCATGCCGACGCGGCCCAGCAATTCGCGGGCATAGCGTTCCGCGTCGGCGCGGGAGCGCCCGCGCACCACCCGCTGGGGTAGCGCGACATTGTCCAGCGCAGTACGGTGTTGGAACAGGTTGAAGTGCTGGAACACCATGCCGACTTCGGTGCGCCAGCGGTTGACATCGGTGGCCGGGTCGGTAAGCGACACGCCGTCCACGCGGATGGCGCCGCTGTCGATGCTTTCCAGGCCGTTGAGCGTGCGCAGCAAGGTGCTCTTGCCGGATCCGGACGGACCGACCACCACCATGACCTCGCCGCGGCCGAGCTCGCAGTCGATGCCGTCCAACGCCAGATGCGGGGCCTGCCCGTCGCGTTGATAGGTCTTGGTGACTGCCTGGACTACCAGCAGAGGTTCCGCCACGGATCCACCTTCGTATGAGTGCTGCCTTGGTTAAAAAGGTTTCGCAATTCACGCTGGAGTTTCGTATAGTAAATTTTTTTCCAGAATCGCCACTTAGGCATAACCCTTAAGCGAAGACAGGTTCTTCGCAGGCAACCCAAGGAACCGGCATGGACACTCCCCAAGACATCCTGCGCGCGCTCGGGCTGAACCCGGAATCGCTCACGGGCGGCACGCTGCGCGCGCGCAGCCCGATAGACGGCGCCGAACTGGCTCAGGTGCATGAGCACACGGTGGCCCAGGCCCATTCCGCCATCACCCGCGCGCGCCAGGCCAGCCTGGCGTGGCGCGACGTGCCGGCGCCGCGCCGTGGCGAGTTGCTGCGCCTGTTCGGCGAAACGCTGCGCCAGCACAAGCGCGAACTGGGCCGCCTGGTCAGCCTGGAAGCCGGCAAGATCGTCGCCGAAGGCGAAGGCGAAGTGCAGGAAATGATCGACATCTGCGACTTCGCCGTGGGCCTGTCGCGCCAGCTCTACGGTTTGACCATCGCTTCTGAACGCCCCGGCCACCGCATGATGGAAACCTGGCACCCGCTGGGCGTGGTCGGCGTGATCAGCGCATTCAACTTCCCGGTGGCCGTGTGGTCCTGGAACGCCGCGCTGGCGCTGGTCTGCGGCAATGCCGTGGTCTGGAAGCCGTCGGAAAAAACCCCGCTGACCGCGCTGGCCTGCCAGGCGCTCTTCGCCCAGGCCGCGCAGCGCTTCGGCGACGCGCCCGCCGGCCTGTCCGAAGTGTTGATCGGCGGCCGCGACATCGGCGAGGCGCTGGTGGATTCGCACGCCGTGGCCCTGGTCTCGGCCACCGGCTCGACCCGCATGGGCCGCCAGGTCGGCCCGCGCGTGGCGCAGCGCTTCGGCCGCGTGCTGCTGGAGCTGGGCGGCAACAACGCCATCATCGTCGGCCCCACGGCCGATCTGGACATGGCCGCGCGCGGCATCGTGTTCGGCGCCATCGGCACGGCCGGCCAGCGTTGCACCACCACGCGCCGCCTGATCGTGCACGAGAGCGTGGCCGACGACCTGGTGCAGCGCCTGCACAAGGCCTATGCCAGCGCCACCATCGGCAACCCGCTGGACAGCGCCACGCTGGTCGGTCCGCTGATCGACCGCGTGTCCTATGACGCCATGCAGGCGGCGCTGACGGCGGCGCGCGAACAAGGCGGCAAGGTCACGGGCGGCGAACGCGTGCTGGCCGAGCAGTATCCCGATGCCTGGTACGTGCGCCCCGCCATCGCTGAAATGCCGGGCCAGACCGACGTGGTCTGCCACGAGACCTTCGCGCCCATCCTCTACGTGATGCGCTACGCCGACTTCAATCAGGCGCTGGCCTTGCAGAATGGCGTGCCGCAAGGCCTGTCGTCGGCCATCTTCACCAATGACCTGCGCGAAGCCGAGACCTTCCTGTCGGCGGCGGGCTCGGACTGCGGCATCGCCAACGTCAACATCGGCACCTCCGGCGCCGAGATCGGCGGCGCCTTCGGCGGTGAAAAGGAAACCGGCGGCGGCCGCGAATCGGGCTCGGACGCCTGGCGCAACTACATGCGCCGCGCCACCAACACGATCAACTATTCGCGCCAGCTGCCGTTGGCCCAGGGCATCAAGTTCGGCGAATAAGCCCGCACGCCACGCTGTCCACGTAAGCCCCCGCCCTGCGCGGGGGCTTACGCTTTCTACATACGATTAGCCTGCCTTACAAACTGTAGCGGGGGTCGATGCTACATTTCCTGGTCACAAAACTACGTTATGACCCGATGACCATCAGCCGTCCTGCACGATCCGCCCTCCCCCTGCGCACCCTGGTCGCCGCCCTGGCCATGGGCTTGGCGGGCGCAGCCACCGCGGGTGTGTCGTACCGGCTGGATCGCCCCTCGGCCGCCCCCGGTGAAACCGTCACCATCGAGGCGGTGTACTTCAACGAAGGCACTTCCCGCTCCACCTGGGAGGCGCCGCCGGAACTGGTGCTGCAGTGGCGCGGCCAGGACGGCCAGATCGTGCGCAGCCTGGCCAAGCTGCGCGGCGGCCCGGCCAGCTTCAGCGTGCCGGTCAACAATTTCGCGCGCATGGCGTGGACCGCCGTGGTACCCGCCACGGCCCAGGGCCTGCAGGCCGTGTCCATCGAAGGCCAGCCCGCGATGATGGCGCTGGACGCCACCGGCCGCGACAGCGGCACCCTGGCCAGCACGCCCGCGCGCGGCCCGGTGGTGGACGCCAGCAGCGGTGAACCCGTGCCCGCCGCGGCAGTGGCCGCGGTCGGCGCATCGCCCGAAGGCGGTCCCTCGCCCGACGCGTCCGCCGTGCCGACCGTGCAACAGCAGACCGCGTTCGACCGCTTCCGCAGCTCCATCTCGGAGTACAAGCCGGTGTACTTCGACGTCGGCACCCGCGGGCAGACCACCGCGCGCTTTCAGATCAGCGCCAAGTACCGCCTCTTCAGCCCCGCGGGCGACCGCCCCGCGACCTGGGACGAGAATTTCTACCTGGCGTACACGCAGACCTCGCTGTGGGACCTGGAAGGCGATTCCATGCCCTTCATCGACACCACCTTCAATCCCAGCGCGTTCTGGCTGTCCGACAATATCTGGCAGTCCGCCAGTCAGAACTGGCGCTTCGGCATGAACACCGGCGTCGAGCACAACTCCAACGGCAAGGACGGCGCGGATTCGCGCTCGGTCAACGACGGCTATATCGAGCCGCGCTTCCATTACCGCTTCGACGGCGGCAGCACGCTCACCTTTGCGCCGCGGGTCAAGGCCTACTTCGGCGTCGCCAGCGAAAACAGCGACTATGCCGACTACGCCGGACACGTCGACTGGCAATTGCGCTGGGCCCAGGACAACGGCGCGGTGGTGTCCGCCATGTACCGCCAGGGCGATCAGAAGCGCCGCACCACCCAGCTGGATTTCGCCTGGCCGCTGCAGCGCACCTGGCTGAACATGAACGGCTACCTGCATCTGCAGTACTTCAACGGCTACGGCGAAACCCTGCTGGGCTACAACCAGCGCAACGAATCGCAGTTCCGCGTCGGCCTGTCGCTGGTGCCTTGAACGAGGCGCGCCGCCAGGCGCGCGCGTAGGCGCCCTAGCCTTCCACCGCCAGCTCTTCCCAGCCCAGTTCACGGGTGCGCTCCAGCGCCACCGTAACCTGGGCGGCGGCAGAACGCACCGCCTCGACCAACGCCTGTCCATTCAGCAGCCGCGCCGTGACGCCGGCCATGAACACGTCGCCGGTGCCATGCACCGAGGGCGGTATCGCAATCTCCGGATGCGTCACGACGGTGGCCTGATCCCGCGTCACCACCGCCAGCTGCAAGGTGCCGGCCGCGGCGGCCATGGGCGCCGCGCTGGTCACGACGATCCAGTCCGGACCGCGCGCGATCAGTTCACGCGCCGCCGCCACCACCTCGTCGATCGACGACAAGGCGCGCCCCACCAGCAGTTCCAGTTCGAAATGGTTCGGCGTCATGCCGTCAGCCAGCGGCACCAGCAAGTCCCGGTATTGCTCGACCAGCCCCTCGTTCACGTACAGCCCGTCGTTGCGGTCGCCCATGACGGGGTCGATGTGCACCTTCAGATCGGGCCGCGATGCGCGCAGCGCAGGCAGCCAAGCGGCCAGCAACCCGGCCTGCCCGGGTTGGCCCAGGTATCCGCAGACCACCGCGCGCGCCGTCCGGGTGACGCCGCGCTCGTCCAGGCCCTGCAGCAGCCCTTCAAACCAGTCCAGCGGCACCGCGCCGCCATGCAAGGTCGGATAGTGCGGCGTGTTGCTCAGGATCACGGTAGGCACCGCGATCGCGTGCAGGCCCGCCTTGCGGAAGACAGGCATGGCGGCGTTGTTGCCGACGCAGCCGTACACGACCTGGGATTGAACGGAAACGATATCCACCTGCGCGGTAACGGCGGGGATTGCGCTCATGGGGCTGCTCCTGGGCTGCCGCGGTCTACGCGGCGCTACATGCGGGTGATGAAATAGATCTTCTTGACGAACTGGTCCACTTCCCAGCGGCCGGTATAGCCTTCGGGCATGACGAAGGCTTCGCCCACGGTCAGTTCATGCACGGTGCCGTCCGGATCGACCAGGCGCGCCGAACCTTCCACGATGTAGCCGAACTCGATGTAGCCCGTGGTGTTGGACTGGAACACGCCCGCGCTGCTTTCCCAGACGCCGGCCTCTGCCTTGCCGCCATTGCCCTCGAACGCGGTCACGGTGCGGAACGCCGCGTCGCCCGAGATCGGGCGGCGGGGCTTTCCAGGCACCGGATTCTTCATGGGGCCTGCATCGATGCGGACGAGCCGCGATTGATCGTTCTTCATGGAAGTTCCTGTATGCGGATAAGGTAATGAGTCCGGCGGCCCGCTCAGTGGGCGGCCACCACCAGCACTTCGGCCATGGCCCGGCTGACGGTGCGCATGCGGTGCGGCAGTTCGGAGTCGAAATAGACGGAATCCCCGGTCTCCAGGCGGAACTGGCGTTCGCCCACATGGACCTCGATGGCGCCCTTGAGCACCAGCAGGAATTCCTCGCCGGGGTGCGGAAACACCGCGGTCGCATCGGGAAAGTCGCGGGGCGGATGCACCACGAAAGGCTCCATCGCCTTGACCTTGCGGCGGCCGGCCAGCGACTCGTAGTGATACTCGCTGCCCAGCCCCCGGCGCTGCAAGGCCTCGCGGTCCGCCACCCGCACCACGCTGACCACTTCTTCCTGCGCGGCATCGTCCGTGCCCACCAGTTCCGATACGCCCAGGCCATAGGCTTCCGCCAGCCGCAGCACGGTGGAAATGGAGGGTTCGCTCAGGCCCCGCTCCAGCTTGGAGAGGTAGCTCTTGGTCAATCCGGTGCGCTGCGCCAGCTGTTCCAGGGACAGGGTTTGCTGGCGGCGCAGGGCGCGCAGGCGGTGCGGCAGGTCTATCATGGGCGGGGTTGCGGAAATACAGTCGCGGAATACGACCGGTAAGCATGCCCTAATCCGGCCCCGCCGTCGAGCCGGCCCCGCCCGCGGCCGCCATCAGGCCAACACGTCGGGATGCGCCCGCAGCGCACGCCGCGCATAGTAAGAGAAGCCGACCTGCGACCGCTTGGGCGTCAGGATCCAGTCATGCGCCTCGCGGCCCAGCGCCGGCGGAATGGGCTGGATCTTGCCGGCGGCCATGGCCAGCAGCTGCATGCGGGCGGCGCGCTCGAACTGCAGCGCCAGCACGCAGGACTCTTCCACCGAACCCGCCGCGATCAGCATGCCGTGGTGCGACAGCAGGATGGCGCGCTTGGAACCCAGCGCGGCCGAGATGATCTCGCCTTCCTCGTTGCCCACCGGCACGCCGGGCCAATCCTTCAGGAAGGCCACGTCGTCGTACAGCGGGCAATTGTCCATGTGCGAGATTTCCAGCGGCACCTCCAGCATCGACAGCGAGGCCGCGTGCAGCGGATGCGTGTGGATGATGCAGTTCACGTCCGGACGCGCGCGGTAGACCCAGGAATGGAAGCGATTGGCCGGATTGGGCATGCCGCCCCCTTCCTGCACCCGCAGGTCCTCGTCCACTAGCAGCAGGTTGCTGGCGCTGATCTCGTCAAAGCCCAGCCCCAGGCGTTGCGTGTAGTACCGGTTCGGCTCCGGCGCGCGCGCCGTGATCTGCCCGGCCAGGCCGGAATCATGCCCGCCGTCGAACAGAATGCGGCAGGTCAGCGCCAGGCGTTCGCGCAGGCTCCATTCGGGCGTCTCGAACTGGCGCTGCATTTCGGCTTTCGCCCGCGCGATCAGTTCGTCCTTGCCCAGATGCATCGTATCGGCCATCGTCGTCACTCCTAAGATAGTGTCTCTGTCATGCCGCTTCGATCAGCGGCGTAAAACCCGGCAAGGCGCGCATGCGCGCCACCCAGGCGTCGATATGGGCAAAGCCGGACAGGTCGTAGCCGCCCTCGGCCGCCATGCTCGTGTAGGGAAACAGCGCGATGTCGGCAATGGTCGGCGCGCTTCCCACCAGATAGTCGCGACCCGCCAGATGCGCATCCATCAGCGCGGCAGCCTTCATGCCGATCTCGCGCCATGCCCGCATCGCCGGGTCATCCACCTGCGCGGTGTTGCGCAGATGGATCAGCAGGCGCGGCTGCGCAAAGGCGTGCATGTGCTGGGTCTGCTCGAAGCTGAGCCAGCTGCTGACCTGCGACTGCTCCAGGCGGCCGCCAGGCAGCCAGGACGTGCCCAGCCCCAGATACCAGAGGATGGCCTGCGACTCGGCCAGCCACTCGCCCTCCGGCGTCAGCAAGGCCGGCACCTGGCGCCACGGATTGATGCGCGCGAACGCGTTCGTGTCCAGGTCGCCCTGCACGATGTCGAAGGTGCGCCGCTTGATCGGCAGGCCCATGTAGCCGCAGGCCAGCCGGATCTTCCAGGCGTTGCCCGAACGCAGGGTATCGGCCAGTTCCAGCGGCTTGCCCGCCAGCGGATGCGGTGTCTGGTTCATCGTCAGTCCATCTTGATGTTGGCGCGTTTCACGATCTCGGTCCACTTGGCTTTCTCGCCGGCGATGAAGCGCTGATACTCGTCCGGCTTGCCCGTATACAACTGCGTACCCTGCGACGCCAGCCGGTCCTTCAATTCCGGCGACGCCAGGGTCTTCTGCAGCGCCGCGTTCAGCTTTTCCATCACGTCGGGCGGCGTGCCGGCGGGCGCGAAGAACGCGTTCCACGAGCTGATCTGCAGGGCCGCGTCGCCCACCTCGCTGCTGGCTGGCACGTCGGGCGCGGAAGGCAGGCGCTTGTCGGCGGCCACCGCCAGCGCGCGCAGCTTGCCGGACGCCGCATGCGGCATGATCACCGGGCTGGCGTCCATCACCACGTCGACCTGCTCGCCGATGGCGGCATTCACGGCTTCGCTGCCGCTCTTGAACGGCACATGCACGATGTCCACGCCCGCCGTCAGCTTCAACAGTTCCAGGCCCAGGTGCGGCGAACTGGCATTGCCCGCCGAACCGAAGTTCAGCTTGGCCGGGTTGGCCTTGGCATAGGCCACGAACTCGCCGAAGGTCTTGGCCGGCACGCCCGCACGCACGGCCAGCAGATACGGCGATCCCGAAACCATGCCCACCGGCGCGAACTTGTCCGCGTCATAACTGAGCTTGCTGTAGATCAGCGGGTTGACCACCTGCGTGCCTACCGTACCCATGAAGATCGTATAGCCATCGGCCGGCGCGGTGGCGGCCACCTGCGCGGCGATCACCCCGCCCGCGCCCGGCCGGTTCTCGATCACGATGCTCTGTCCCAAGGCGTCGCCCATGCCCTTGCCGACCTGGCGCGCCACGATGTCCGTGATACCGCCCGCGCCGAACGGCACCACCAGCCGGATCGGCCGGTCTGGATAGGCCGCCGCCTGGGCGCTACTGGCCGCCATTGCCGCTACCAATGCCAGCGCGCCGGCAATTCCCGAAATCTTCATGTCATCCCCCTACGGGCGCCGCCTATCGGCACCATCATGACACGAAGTGTCCTATAGGAGATTGATTTTCCGCAAGGAAAACCAGATTAGGTAAAACCCTGAGCAGCGGGAATAAAATTCGCCTTTTTTGTTGAAGTTCGCCTTTTGGCCTTGGTGGGCATCACCTGCTATTGCGCAGGCATCTTCTCTTATTCTGTGCGGATGGACGGCCTGCAGGCTGAAGAAAGGCGAACTTTGCAGTAAACGCTATTGAATTAGCGCGACAGTCCAAGCTGGCAGATTTGGGATATGCCCGTACGGGCATTGGGAAGGAGACACGGACGTCTCGAGCACCCGGCGATACGTTGGGAGTTGTAAGAGAAGAAGACCGTGCCTTGTATGAAAGGCCCGGGGGCCTGTGGTCACTGGCCGCTTCCGGCCAGAATGGGTCACTCACTGGCACCATTCCCCGGCCGTTCAAGCGGCGGCTCTGCCACGGCAACCGGCCCAATTGTGCTCGCTTTAAAGGGTTCGCGAGCGTAGGAATTATCCTTGGCATCGAAATTAGACGACTCCATATGCGCCGACGGCGATATGTAACAGAGGGGCATCACTGATGCCCGAGGTCAGCGATGACCAACGCAAAAACTCCGCCCGCCCCCACGTGCTTCTAGCTACAACCCCGACGCTCCCCTGCCGATTGCGCGCGGTGCGTTATCCAAACTTGCGGACGACGAAGTCGTTCTCGGGTGTGGATTTTTGACGTCGCGCTTGCCCCGGGGGCCGAGAATTAAACTCTGGGAGCAATGTATGAAGCGGCTAAGATGACCGGCGGCAACTCGTTTAGCCATTGATAATTGTTTCTAGTCGAATTCACGGACCGTATTCATTAAGATTTTCAAAAGCGCGCTCGTTTGTGTGCAGTTGCAATGGCTGCGCCGGCGACTAGGGCGACCATAGGTCTATCATTGAGGTGTTCAGCAGAACGTAGCTACGCCGCACCTTCTTTCCTGAAAGTGAAGAAACCACGCGGGCTGTCGGGTTTTGAGCTTTTTGCTCCCAAACAGGATGAAGTATGGACAAGATTTTGGCCAATGCCGTTGCGTCTATCCAACTGGCAATTGAGGACTACCACAGCGACGGAAAAAACCGATCACTGTCAGCACTGCGCAACATCAGCGCTGGCGTACTACTTCTGTTTAAAGCGAAGCTTGCAGGAATGGCTCCCGAGGAAGGCCTGATCAAGAAAAACTTGAAATTGGCTTGGGAGAATGGGCAAATCAGACTCGAGCCAAGTGGCGACAACACCATCGATTTCGAAGGCGTCAAGGATCGCTTTAAGTTAGTCAAGTTGAAATTCGACTTTGGACAGGTCCAGCATATCCTTAAGCTCCGGAACCGCGTGGAACACTACGCGGCTGACATCAGTCACGCAGCAATGCGCGAGGCTATAGCCACCGCAGCAATCGTCATCGGAGATTTTTGTCGCGAACATCTTGGAGAAGAAGCGGCGAGCCTCATTGGGCCCGAGCTATGGCAGTCGATGCTAGAGGTGCAGGAAATCAACGCTGCGGAAATTGCTTCGTGCCAAGCCAGGAAAAAGGAGATCAAGTGGGCGAATCCTGAGCTACAAGAAATCATGTCAGAACATCATTCTTGTGTCCGCTGCGACTCTAAGCTCACTGCCCCTATAAATCACTCGGCTCCAACGGAAAAGCTACTGTTCTCTTGCGTTGCCTGCGGACACATAGAAGCGTACCAAGAAGCGGTGGAACGCGCATTCTTAGAGTGGTCGGAAACAGAAAGCATAGCGGCTGTTATGGATGGAGGCGATGATGTGTGGGCGGAATGCGGTCAGTGTTCCGAGGAGTTCGTGATTGCGAGTTGTGGCTACTGTGTTCGCTGTGGCCACTCCAAATTCAGATCATGTGCTACCTGTCGGCAGGTCTTCGTCAAGGGCGCCTACTGCGAGTATTGCGATGCGATGGCCGGCAGTGGCCAATAAGTTGGGCCGTTTCTGGCAGCACACCGATGGCTGTGGGCGCAAAATTTGCAGTCGCATCCACGTCAGTGAAAGTGGTTCGGGGTGGCAGGCCAGGGTTGTATTCGGAGCATCTGCCAAGCCTTGATCCAAAAAAAATATTAGTGAGAAACTTGTGACTATTGTTCGAGTACCACAGAACCTTTCGTTGCCCGAGGCGATAAATTTCTGCAACCGCTTATGGAACTTGGAAGACGACACGGAGTATGAGTTCGATTTTTCACGGCTTGGTACTGTGGAACCGTTTCCCATGGCGTATGTCGCCAATGAACTGAAACGATTTCGACAGAGCAAGGCTGAGGCGAAATTTTCGGCTCTGAATTACAAGGATCACACATACGCAGCTCACATGGGCTTCTTCCGAGCATTTGGCTTGCAGTTCGGCAAGGCGCCGGGCGAGGCGGCCGGTAGCAGCACTTACATCCCGCTCACCCGCTTGGATGTGAAAGATGTCGTTGGTGAAGCCATTGACCGCGGCTCGCACCACGGAGACGTGATCGAAGACAAGGCTCAGCAGATAGCGCAACTTCTCGTCCGCGAGAAGAATGGTCCTGCAGTGGACACTTTGACGTATTCAATACGCGAGATCATGCGCAACGTGGTGGAGCATTCAGAATCCCTGCACATTGACTACTGTGGGCAATACTGGCCGTCACGAAAGCTCATAGAAGTGGCCATCCTGGACTCTGGGTGTGGGGTTCGGAGAGGTTTGGAAAGCAACCCGTTCATCAAGATGGATTCTGACCGAGATGCCCTACACCTTGCTCTCATGCCGGGTATCTCTGGCAAGATGTACAAAGGGGTGCGAAAGCGCACCAATGACGTGTGGCAGAACTCCGGTTTTGGTCTCTACATGACGAGCAGAATCTGTAGGGCTGCAAACAGCTTCGTGATCATTAGCAATGGTGCGGGCTTATTTCTAAGCGAAGGTCAGAAAAAAGACCGAGTGACGACGTTCAAAGGCACCGCTCTTCGCCTTCGAATAACGGCCGACGCGCTTCAAGACTCAGCAGAAATGCTGGCCCAGTATGCAAAGGAGGGGCACGCCGCCGCAAAGCGTATCTCAGGAGGCGAGGCATTAGAGCCGTCCGCGGCATCGTCCATGCTCTCGCGAAACTTCCGGCATGCGGACTGACTCGTCGAACATCTCGAGCGGATTGTCGCGGCGGTACTGTCCACCGTTAAGTTTCGATCCAACCCTCTGGCACCAAACCTTTCCCACGCCACTCTTCGACCAGATGGACGTTCTCTAACCCTCCCCAAACCTCCTCGTTAGCATGATCTAGAACGATGATTTGCAGGCGTCCATTGGTCTTGGCGACGATCTTGTCAAATAGCGCGAATACCTTCCTAACAGCCACAACGTCTTCGCTCTCCCACGCCGGATCAAGTTCCTTCTCGACTTCTCTTCCCGCACGCCGAGTCGGAAAGTAGACTTGACTGGGCTGGTCGTAGACCAACAATGCGGGCACGGGGTGCTGAGGTGAGCGCAAGAAGTATCCCTGCAATGCGAGACTAAGCGCAACGTGGTAGGCTAGCCAGTTTGCACCGCTGCCAATCTCCCAAAGAAAATCGTCTCGTGTTTCCCGAATAACTCTTACCGTCAAATCTTGGACGACAAGGCGAATCGGCGCTTCGGGCCACTCCCCGTCAAGCTGAGGAATTAGCCTGCCCGAAATGGCTTGAATAGTATCGAGTGCATTTTCAAGTTTGCGACCGATCTCATGCTCGGACACCAGCTTAGTCAGTGTCGAGACTTCGCCCTTGAGTGTCGAAATCTCCTGGCTCAGATCAGAAGAAGTGTCGGAGGTAGCGTACAGCCGTAAGGCTTCTTGCAGTCGCCCGAGGAAGCGGGAGATTTCTTCGCTACGCGTTGTGCTCGCCTTCGCCGCATCAGACTGCCCTTCAAGAGCACGAACTTCCATCCGCACGGCTGCTAGTTCGTCGAGCAAGTTATCGATCGACTCTCGCTGGCGTAACGTTTCTTTGCCCAACGATTCCGCAACCTCTGGATAGGACCGCAGCCGCAACTCAATCCCTTCCAGCGCTTGGCACAGCTGCTCCACCCGGGCGCGGCCAGCCTCACTTGGCTCCAGCACCGCTGCGGGATGTTCTGACGCGAGGTCTCGAATCCACGCAGACAAGCCCAACCGATCGCGCTGAATGTGCAGCCCGCTGCGATACTCGTCACTGCTCTCGTCCAGCCGGCGCAGCTCGTGAAGACGCTGTCGCGCCTGACTGAGAGCCATAGTCAGCTTCGACTCGACAGCGCGCAGCTGTGTAAGCCTACTCATGATGACGTCCATCGCCGCCAAAGAAGTCGTCGCGGAATGGGCATCAGTTTGGAGAGCTTGTCGAAGCAGATCGACGGTCGAAGGCCAGTCGTCCGGCACAATAGTGTGCGCTGGCAAAAGCCCATATTCGATTGCCAAACGTGCCCATGCGAACCCCTCGCGCTGCCATGCGGTGCCCGTGTCTTGACGAGCCTTCAACTCCGCTTCCTTTCGACGAAGAAGCCGAGATAGTCGATCGAGGTCATGCCGCGCTTGAAGCAGTTCGGGGCTTATTGCACCAAGTAAGTATGGAAATATGGTTTTGAGCTTTTCACGGTGCTCAGTAGTATCTGCCTTGAAAAACAACACGTCTGGATTTGCGACGATGTTCTGCGGCTGGAATAGGAAGGCCATCAAGTCACGAAAACTTACGCGTGATTTGAATCTCTCTTCAGTCCCAGGCTCGAACTGCAGATTCGACAGGCCGGCAAGCCGGTTCAAGACCGCCTTTACGTGTTCAACATTCTGGTTCTTCTCCGGAATGCCCGGAGGCACTTGGACTTCTGGTCCCTCAAGCAGCAACATTTCGCCCGACGCTTTTAAACCACCCGGCTCGCGGCGAGCCAGGAGCTTTTGCCCTTCAAGGGTATCTACCAGCACTCCGAACCACGAGCACGTCTCTCGGATGACGCCTACGGGAATAGAGCACTTTTCTGATCCCAAGCAGTAATCAATGATTGGAATGACCGACGACTTACCTGTCTTCGAGGCTCCACTGATGACATTCACTTTGCCAGCTTCGAATTTGACCACCCTCGGCTCACCACCGATGCGCGGCCAAAGGATGACTCGCAGAATTTGGAAGTACATTAGAAACCCACTTTTAACGTGTGTGCTACCTGCTGATCCGTTAAGCCGGCGAACCAATAACCGATCTTGTCGCACGCTGGCGCTATTCGTCTAATTCGTTCAGGCAGGACGGGAGGCTGCAGCCCCTCGTGCGGTCTAAATGCTCGGACCGTTGCCGTACTTGGTTCTATCCGTACCAAGCGCGACTGCTCCGCCAGCACAAGCGATGAAAGCGTCAATTTTCTGAGTGCCAAAGCACGCCCGTGCAAAGCTAACAGATCTTCGCGACGCTCGCCGAGCTTGCCCGCCAGCAGATGCAAACCAGATGCCTTTTGTGTACTGAGCACTATGGCCAGCGTTGGCGCGTGAAGAATCATCGGCAAGAGGAGGAACACCAAAGGCAGCACCACAGACTGTTCGTCTCGCTCCTGGAAACCGAGAACGAATCGCCAGATGGAAAACGCACCCAGCGATTCGTTCTGAACGATCGCTGCTTCGCTAAGGTGTATTGAAGGAGCGTCGTACATTATTCTTCGTCTGCCTCGTTCAGAAGCGTCTCGTGATTCGGATGCCACCCCAGCTTCCGTCTATCAGCTAGGTCATGGAAGCTTCCATGTGTGAAATGGCCAGGCACTTCCCGGCCGTCCATTGGCACGTCCATAGCTGCGCAGCGGCTGTAAATGACTCGACCTTGCGCGTCCTCAGCTTTCTCTGAGTAGAGCTCTCGTACTTCGCTCTGCGTAGCGTCATGCTTGCGCAGCAGAGTGGTTTCCCAGTTTTCCAACGTGCCTTCGAAGACTAGGCCTTGGTCCGCCCACTTTGCCTTGTCGCCCGATGTGCGCATCAGATCGCTAGCTGCCCGAAGTTGCTGCTCCTCAGATGCCGCGATCAACTGAAGTTGCCGCGCGAACACTGGCCGATCTGTCAACAACGCCTCCGCAGCCTCTTTTGATGGAGCTGTCGTAAATGTTGGCAGGTATCCGGGCATGTTGTTCTGCTGCACAAAGGCATGAAAATTCCTTCTGAACTCTGAGGCAACCACCATCGCAGGAGCCTTGCGGCGGATGCACTTGTCAGCTGCCTCCTTCGCTTGGCCAATCGCGGAAGCGCAGATTATGTCCAGAGACGCCTCGGGAACCGTGGGCCGCAACAGCTCGCGAAGCGGCTCTAATGGGTCTGCATCAGTCGCAATGATGGCAGTCCTTCGAATGAGGGAAAAACGCAGAGCGTCAGTGGCATCCAGAAACTTCTGAACGTGCCCTAGGCAATTGGGAGGCTTGGACCTTTTTCTCAGCCTATTTTTAATTTCCTTGACCAGAGCTTCAACAGCATTGGAGTCAACCGCAGCATGCATCGCCATGCTCAGCTTACCGGTCTTTGGCGGAGTGACGTAGAGCTGAAATGAGGCCCCAGGCTCGGCCGCCTTACGTGTCTCCAACGCCTCCAACCAATTGACGACTGTCTTCCAAAGGTCATCAGACCAGTCGGAAATAGGATTGTGAGTGAGAGCGCTTTTGCACTGTTCCAACAGAAGCGTGCCATCCGCATAGTGAACAGCAACATCGTCGAGATATTCAAGGGACACGCTCGCGTCACGCGGGCAACTTAGTAGGTGATAGCACATCCTCACCGGCTGCAGCGCGAAGCCAAGGTATGGACCAGCCGCGGCGTGCTTAACCAATAACGGTGCAGCTTCACTCATAGAACGCACCATGGAAGCAAAAGCCACGACTTTCTGTATGCATAGCGGGGTGCACGTCTACCTCATGTGTTTGAGCTTCTCAGTCCAGACCCTAGTTTACTCACAACTCGTTACCAGGAAAACTGAATGGATCGTGCAATAGATGTTCCATCCCAGCCCCGGTTAACAAGAACCTGCGAAGAGCCACCTCGGACCATCGGTCACCCCAACTCAGCGCAAAAGCCATCGCACCGAGGAGGTCACCTCCGATCAAAAGCGAAGTAGAAGATCAAGTACGGCAGATACACTTATCGGCTTCACCAGTCACTCAGTAGCGCTTGCTCGAATTAGCGGACTACATGTAACGAGATACAGGTATGATGGCCGTGTTCACCTTGCTCCCAAACACGCCCTAACTTTGATACGACGATGACAATTCCATTCCCTAAGGCTCATCCGATAATCCAACGTGATAATGATCTTCATAGCAAGGTGCGTGGACTTGAAGACCGAATCGAACAACGTTACTTGGTGGAAAACCTGCGGAAATCCGTTGCAGCTCTACGCGAGTTCACTGTGGACGATTCGGCACCACCACCAGGATTTAAGATACCCCCGCCGATGCCTAAGGAGTTCTGGGAAAGCCTAGCTCCGCTTTTAAATGCGGAGGAGCCCCCCGAGTTTAAGGTAGTCAATGAGGATCGACGCATGATAAAAGCCATGAGCACGGAGCGAGGGAAAATGTATGTGTTGGGATTTCTAAGTTGGAATCTCGCGCAAAGCCTGGAAACGCTTTTTGGCGGTATCGTTGTCAGCTACATACGCATGTTCAAGGACAAAAAACGTTTGCCGCTTGAAGTTGACAACGTCTTTAAGGAGCGTGCCGATCTGAAATTGACGCATACAATGTTCCAGCGACTACGGAACAAGCATTTTGCACATAAAGAACTTGCGCATGATCGTCACACGTTACTTTACGAACTCGACGATGAGGGAAAAGTCTCGATCAACATCAACGGACCACAATATGGAACAGAGTATCATCTGGCCCAGTGCGAGGACATGGAAAAATGCTTGCGTGCAGTTTCCCTATTTCTCCAGCAAGATATCCTCCACCGTAAAACTGAGATAGAGACCAGCTTGACTGATCAACAGCACAAATCCCTCCGAGAGCATTATTTTTCTAACGGGATTTCTGCAGCGTAAGTTGTAATTCAGTTAGCAAGCTAAGGTGGTGTGGAGAGGTGAGGCACGCTAGGAAGGTGACAAGTTTGACTGTACCAAGCTAGACGCTGTGACCAGTTGCCAGAGCTCCGAAAGGCAACGCTGTGGGAGCCTGTTCCCCATCCGCCTATACCTCTTTTCGCGGCTTAACTGCGAGGTTTGAAACTGATCCCTGCGAGAGGGGCTCAACCGAGGCCAGCCGAATTCCCGCGCCGGGAAGAAACAGCATCCGGCAAAAAGCCGCCCCGCAGGTATCCCCAGATCAGCTTATCACGCAGGGTTTTCATCAATACATTACATCAGAATTTCTAGGAGACACCATGCCCATTTGCGGCGTCGAAATCAAAGGAAGCGAAGCAATTCTTTCCGTAGTCGAAGTTGTTGATGGCCATTGGACACACATTCCGAAGGAAACAAAACGCATTGCCTTAACCGACGATGACGATGCGGAGAACGTCCGGTCGTTTGCGGATCTAGTCGCCGGGTTTCTTCGCGACAACAAACTGTCCGAAGTCGCTATCAAGAAGCGCGGTAAGAAGGGAGAATTCGCTGGGGGCCCGACAACCTTCAAGATCGAAGGCGTTTTCCAACTTAACCGGGAATGCTCCGTTCAGCTAATCCCGGCGCCGACCATTGCCGCGCAGGATAAAAGGCACGATTTCGCAATCCCGACTACCTTGAATAAGTACCAAGTGGAGGCATTCCGAACCGCATGCGCCGCCCTTGCTCAGCGCCTTCCAAAAGTATGACCAAGCTGTACATCGAAGGCTCAAGCGCGCCCTCTGAGATCAAGACTTCATTGGCGGAATTCTCCAAAAGCATCGCGCTTCACCGCGAGGACTCGAAGGCAGAAAACGGATACGTTTTTTTTGGGACTAATCGAGTAACGGGCACGCGGGTCACTCTCAAGTACTACTACTGGGGAGGGAAAGCTGAATACCACGCTGAGCCCCGACAACTTGCCCAGATTGACGCACAGAACGTCCTCAAGATTCTGGACGCCGGACTCATCGATGCAAAGTGGGCGTACTTCATGACACCCACTTGCACTGGCGGCGATCTAGACCTAGTTCTGGAGTCAAATCCACTTGGCGTGAAGGCAGCGCTTGAATACACTTATCAGATTCTTTCGGGTTTGAGCCATCTCCATGGGAATCGCTTCCTCCATCGCGACATTAAGCTCGCAAACGTGTATTTGACTGAAAGTGGTTTTGTTGTCATTGGTGATTTCGGGTCGGTGAAGCGGTTGCCAGAGACGGTCTCGACGATTCCCGCATCAAGCCATTCGCTAGCTTATCGACCACCGGAAACGGTGATAACGAACTCGTACGGTATTCCCGGAGATATCTATCAATGCGGTTTAGTTCTGTACCAGTTGCTCGGCGGGACGCTTTCTTATGACGGCCTTGCTTGGTTAAGCAAGCGAGAACTAGTGCAGTTGGAGACGCTCGCTACGCCGTCGGATAAGGATGACTTTATTGACCGTTGTATTAAAGCGAGAATCGCGGCGGGAAAGGCAACAGACCTTACATCCCTACCACCCTGGGTTCCAAGGTCGATTCGGCGAATCATCAACAAGGCATGCCATGTTGACTCGGGACAACGCTTCCAAACCGCCTCCGCGTTCATGGCCAAGCTCCATGAAGTTCGTCAGTCTGTTCCCGATTGGCGAGTTATCGAAGGTTGTCCAACACTTATTGCCAAGACTAGCTACAGAATCGTAAGTGGTGACGAGGGATATTCGGTTCAGAAGCGGGCGAAAGCAGACTGGCGGTATGAAAATGTCATCACCGGCACTACTCTTGAAGAGTTAGTCGAGAACATCACACAGAAGGTTTAAACCCCTGGGCCAAGTGCTAAGCATGCCTTCAATTTTTTCTTGCTAGATACATCAAGTGGGATGTGCCTCTCGTCGATGCCCGCTTCCAACCCGTACCGACCGTTTTGCTGCAGGCCGAGCGAGGCCGTACCCAAAGGGCACCGAGGGCAAATTATCAATGATCGCCTACGACGCGACGGCCTGACCTCATCGACTCTTAGCAACAGGTCGATCATCCTTACAGGAGCATATACCAGCGAAAGACCTCGTCTCAGAAAAGCGCACAACACGGATACACAAAGAAACCCGGCAACGCTTTCCATCTGCGCATCGTATCTATGGCTGCAGGTCTATCGGTCGCAAAAAGATCCAAGCATTTTGTGATCTCAGCCTGCGTAGGCACTGGCGTAAAAAAATCTGATATACGTACAACCAGACTTGGTTGGAACGATGGTGCAGCCCCATCTTCTCCGTAGCCTGGGCCGGCGGTAAATACATATGTCACATCCCTTAGATCGCCGCTTGCAAAAGCAAGAGCGTCATCATGGCGCCGCAGTAGCCATCCCTTCGGATGCAGCGGCACAAAAATATCGACATTTACAAGCGGCGCTGCGCCCCATCCCGCATTTGCGAAAGTAATCTTGAACTCGACCTCAGTTCCAAGTTTCTTCGGGACAAAAAGTTCGTTATGGGCTTCCCACCCTTCGTATCGCCTCCCATCGTCATGGACATTGTGTTTTATGTATATCCAGGATCTGTACGTGGAGGGGTCAATAGGCCCATGCTCTCCGTCGTCAAACTTGCGCGGACCAGTCATGGCAAGTACTCCGTTCCAGGCGGATACTCTTCCCATTGCACTGAAGCGTATCCGCGATCACCATCGAGATCAAAGGAGCCTGCTGGAAACTTCCCTTCAATCAGCTGGCAGGTAAAGTCTACAGCGTTGCCCAAGAATGCCGTTGTATGCGTGACCTGTCGGATGGCATAAAGTTGGTCCCTGGTCCACACTTCATTTGTTTGTGGAGGTGGAAATGCTAGGGCCTCCAGTGCAATCCGATTGGCACTATCAAATGGCATTGCATCGATGAAAGTGTCCGGGCCATGCCCTGTCCGATAGGGTCCAGCCAGTGTACGGTTCTGTTCCATCGGAGTATGAAGATCGATAGGGTGTTCGAGCCAGAAGCCATCAACGCGTGACGTCATCGCTGCAGGATATAGTTCGGAGATCTCCTGCCGAATGGACAGTAGTTGAACACTCTTTGAGCGATCCAAGTCCTCAACGCCTGCATAGCCCCAGCCACTAAGCGCCATCGCGTAGCGCACATTGCAGACGAAGTCGTACAGCGCCGAATTGATCAAGTAGAAGAACCACCTTGGTCCTAGCGCTAGGATGCGGTTCACCACGGCAGCAGGGAGGGTCAGCAACTGCGTCACCAATACGGCTGACCACAAAACGAGGCCGATCAAAGCTGCGAACCAACTCCATCCGCTGCTGCTACCAAGGTCATGGGTGTATTCGTTGATTTTGTCGATCGAGTTCTGGAGATGTTCCCGAATTTCGTCCCAAACTTCACTGAGATTTCCCGGTGGTATCTGAGGTCGTTCCAGACCGATGTCCGTGGAGAACGCTAGGTATCCGAGCATCGTTTGATGAGCGGTGATGATGTCATCGGCCGATGGCGCTGCTCGACTGAAGTGCTTTGTGGCGATAGGCGGTTCACCGGTTACAGGAGCGACGAAAACTTCGGTGAGAGTTTGGTGAACCAGATTCGCTATCGAGCGGATGGATCCATCACTCACATGGACCAGTTTGTCTAGGCGTGAGTTGAAAATCTCCTCGTTCTTGCGGTCCTTCCAGATTCGCACATCCATCAGACTTTCAATCACCATATGCCGCAGCGCGTGATTTCGAAACGGCCCCCCGACCATCGAATTCACATACGGATGCCCAACGATGTCACCACCCACATGCGAAAAGTAGCCCCGTGCATACGCAATGAGGACTGGGTCACCGCTCGCAGTCGCATTGGCAAGCAACCTAGCAGCGAAAGGCGCCGTCCGCCTGTAATGGAGAATGTCCATCCACCACCATTCGGAGTAGTCGCCAACTTTTGCCGGCTTCTTGAAAGGTGGGTCATTCGAGTACGGCGCCCCAAAATATCGGAAGATGTAAGCGGGGGAGGTAACTTGGTCGCTGTCCAGATTCCAGCTCACGTCAATTTGGGGCAACGTGGCCCACTTCATGACATCGGGACCAAATATTCTGCGTAGGAGGTCTAGGTCCATTCCCTGGAACGGGTTGATGACTTCGACTTTGGTCCGAGAGAAGGCGATCATCTTCAGGGCAGACATAAAGCTGTGCACCGCAAGGCCGGTGAACTCTAGCAGCGAGTTAGAGAAGCCTCCGGAGATCCAGCTTGCGATCTCCGTTACAGGCTTCCCAATGTAATTCTGCACCTCTTCCAGTATGTCGCGGATCTTGCGAATTTCATGATAAACGCGCATCCCTGAACCGAGCGCGTCATAGAGGAACTGGTTGTCCTCAGCGGGGTCCAGCAGAAACAGCGTCAAGTCCGGGCCGATAGCGCCAAGTCGCAGCGCCTTCCCGATCTCGCCATCCAAATCGTCCTGGGTATATCCCAGACGTCGACCGACTTCCTCGCCAATGACAATGTGACCGCCGAATTTTGGCATATCAATCTCCTAGCGATAGGAAAAACCAAAACTTACACGCTAGTTGTCCGGGAGATAAGACACGTCCTTTCTAGTTCCTGTGAACCAGAATACCCAAACGTTGGAGCGACAGAAAGCGCGCGTCCAGCTCCACCGGCCGAACCTCAGTGTAGGGCTGAGAGTCCGCGCGTGGAGAGCCAGCTACTCGCACGGAGCCGTTCGCACCCCGTGAGTCCTGCGACAGTCAGTTGCACTTTGCCGAGCCGGCGGTATTCCAGACAGCGCTTTCCGCTGAAACCAATGACTGTTTGGTGACAGATAGCGTGAATGCTCCGGTCGGCATCCATAGGCGGCAATCGCTGCATTACAGCCGATCAAACTGTCTAGACCAACGGCCGTAATGGGTCGAAAGCGGAAATTGCTTGCAGAGACGGGGACCTCTGCGCGCAAAACACAGATCATCGTCCGCGCGAAATCAGATCTATGCGGCTAACGTACCGTCGTCGGCCCTCGCGTCGAGCGACTGGCGCGCGACTGTAGGCCGGTGACTTGCAGGCATCGCGTCACATGCTTCTAGCAGGAGTAGCGCAGTACCGGGAAGGTCGCTCATGCACAACTTCCCCCTTTGGAATGACGAAGCATCGCTCAACGCTGGAAAATGTCTTTGCAACCACTGACCTGGTACCGACCGCCGCAATTTGTCTATGGCTTCCACCGGCAACAGGTCGCCGTTGAGATCAGACTGCTTCCTCTCCGTTTTTTTCCTTTGAGGAAGAGGGAGAGGCGGCGTGTCGGCGCCGGCTATCGCGCGAAGAACGCCACCTGCCCGAGCAAGATACCTCTGAACGGCAGGGCAATCACGGACCTCTTCCAAGTCGGGCGTCTCATCTTCGACTAAATCATGACCTCGGCCAGGGGCATCCGCGAACGCCGTGGCGCGATATTCTTGCTTGACCACGAGAAGAGCAAGCCCATGCTCGAAGCACAGGTCAGCCCCCGGGATAAAGTGTTCTCGACGCCAGTAGGCAAAACCCAACTTTCTTCTTCTGTGCGCCTACGCACGCCGGGCAATAGCGAATCACCTCTTCTCGGGTGAAGCCGAAGCCCTCCCCCAACTTTCTCTTAGACACAGCCCAATCAGCTACCGCTCCCTCGCTCGACAGACGCGTCAAGAAGTACAAGGGCTGTAGCGTGTGCGACCTCCAGTAGGTCTCGGCCTGCTGGCCGAGTGCTGTGACGCTTGGTGACGATAGGTCCCGCTGCGCCTGGGCGGCACCTCCGACCTGTTAGGCGCGGACGCTGGAACCGCAGCGAGGGATCACCCGCAGCACTTGACAAACCCACATCAGTTTCGTTGAATGAAATATATTCCATTCAACGAAACGACAATGACTTCCTCCGCTGAGCACACCCTGGTGACCCACCTGGCCGATTTGCAACGGCGCCAGATCTCCCCGACCACGCGCGCGCGGCTGGCGCAGGCGCTGCTGGACTGGTTCACGGCGGGCTGGTCCGCCGCGGGCACGCCGGCCGCGGCCGGCTATCGGCGCGTGGCGCTGGACTGCCAGCCGGGCGCGGGACCGGCGCCCGTCTTCGGCGGCCCGGTCGTCAACGCCAATGGCGCGGCCTTCGCCAATGCCGCCATCGCCCATATCCGCGAAATCGACGACGCCCACCGTGCCGCCATGCTGCACCCGGGCGTGGTGTCGGTCACGCCAGCGCTGGCGCTCGCGGCGGATGGCGGCATGACGCAGCGGCAGGTCGCGGACGCCATCATCGCCGGCTACGAAGTTTCATTGCGCCTGGGCGAGGCCCTGGGCACGCGCCACGCGGCGGGGTTTCATGCCACCGCGACGGCGGGCGCGGTGGGCGCGGCCGCCGCTGCCGGGGTGGCCTTGGGGCTGGCGCCGGCGCCCCTGCACCACGCGCTCGGCATCGGCGCCACCCAGGCGGCGGGGCTGTGGCAACTGGTGGACGACAACGCGCACGAAGCCAAGTCGCTGCATCCGGCCTTCGCGGTGCGCAACGGCCTGGCCGCGGCCTATGCCGCGCGCGCCGGCCTGCCGGGCGCGCAACGCTTCGCCACCGGCGCGCGCGGGCTGTACGCGCTGCTGGCGGGCGACGGTCCGCTGGACGCGCTGGCGGGCGGCCTCGACGCCAGCGAGCGGTTGAACACCGCCACCATCAAGGCCTGGCCCTGCTGCGCCCAGCTCTTCACGCCGCTGGATGCCACCCGCGAGCTGTTGGACGCGCACGCGCCGACGCCCGACGAAATCGAATCGGTCGACATCGAGATATTCACGCACGCGCTGAAGATCGCCGGCGTCGACTGGCCCGCCACGCCCGCCCAGACCTGCTTCTCGCTGCGCTACGTGGTGGCGCGGCTGCTGCTCTCCGGCGGGCTGGGCATCGAAGACATGGAGTCCACGGATCTGCAGGCGCCCGACCTGGTGGCGCTGGCGCGCCGCATCACGGTGCGCACCAGCGACGCCTTCCAACGCGAATTTCCGCGCCTGCGGCCATGCCGGGTGACCCTGATACTGAAGGATGGGCGCCGACTGAGCGCGTTGCGCCAGTTGCGGCGCGGCGATCCCGAAGACCCTTACGACTGGCCCGCGCTGCAGGCGCGCATGCGCGCCTTTGCGCCGGCCATGGATGACGCCGCCGCCCGCGCCATCGTGGCCTGGTGCGAACGCTTCACGGACGAGGGCAATGACGCGCGGGCGTGCCTGCCGGAGCCCGCGTTGTTCGGCTGCGCGGCGCCGCGCTAGGCGACGCCGCGAGGCGCCCGCCCGGGCGCCTCATTCGGATGCGGGCGGCGTCCAGGACGCGGGCGGCGCTGTGCGAAAGCCCTGCTGCGCCAGTTCGTGGCGCGCGATCTCGACCGCCTTGCGCTGCGCCGCCTCGTTGTGGCGCGACGCCAGCCCCAGCACCACCAGCGCGCCGACGAAGGTATCGTCGGCATCAAACACCGGCACGGCCACCGACGCCATTTCCGCGACCCGCTCGGAGCGGGTCATGGCATAGCCCTTTTCATGGATGTCGCGCGCCAGCGGCGTGGCGCCGCCGGTGAAGGCGCGCAGCACGTGCGCCGACGAACCGCCGTCCTTCAGGCTGATGCGCGTGCCGACCTCGACATGGTGGCGCACTTCCTTGGTGGTGTTCTCGCGGTACAGGCAGATGCGGTCGTCGCCGCTGCGCACGTACACGGCCACGGTCTCGCCGGTCTGCGCGACGATGTTGCGCAGCGCCGGCTGCAGGCGCGAGCCCAGGTCGAAGGTATCGCGATACAGCATGCCCATGTGCAGCAACGCCGGTCCCAGCGCGTAGGTGCTGCTGTCGTAGCGATAGATCATGCGCGCCTTGATGAACACGCCCAACAGGCGCAGCAGCGTGGCCTTGTCCAGGCCGGTGCGGTCGGCCAGGTCACGCAGCGAAAGGCGCAGATGGTCTTCGCCAAAGCACTCCAGCACGGAGATGCCGCGTTCGAGCACGCCGACGGGCGGCTTAGGGGAATTCTCGCTTGACACGGTTTCGAATGCTTCCTATAGTTTTGTTCAATAAAACGTATTTTAATCAATGAAACGAAAGACGGCTACCGGACCAGGGAACCGCCGTCCGGGTTTCAACCCAGGAGACAAGCGTCGCGCGACCCGCGAGCCTTACGCCCGCCGCCGCGCACCGTAGCATTATGCCGAATCAGATCGATGCACTCGCCGCCGCGCTGGGCGCCATCGTCGGGCCGTCCCACGTCCTGACCCATGCGGCCGACACGGCCCGCTACACGGCGGACTGGCGCCGCAATTTTCCCGGCGCCGCGCGCGCCGTGGCGCGCCCGGCCGATACGGCCGAAGTCTCGCGGGTGGTGGCGCTGTGCGCGGCGCAGGGCGTGGCGGTGGTGCCGCAAGGCGGCAACACCGGCCTGGTGGGCGGCTCGACCCCCGACGCCTCCGGCCGCGAAGTGGTGCTGAGCCTGGACCGCATGACGGCGGTGCGCCGGGTCGACGCGCTGGACAACAGCATCACGCTGGAAGCCGGCTGCACGGTGCTGGCCGCCCAGCAGGCGGCCGCCGAGGCTGGCCGGCTGTTCGCGTTGTCGCTGGCATCGGAAGGCAGCGCCACCATCGGCGGCGTGGTCTCCACCAACGCCGGCGGCGAACAGGTGCTGCGCTATGGCAATACCCGCGAACTGACGCTGGGGTTGGAAGTGGTGCTGGCCGACGGCAGCGTGCTGCCGCAACTGGGCACACTGCGCAAGGACAACACCGGCTACGACCTCAAGCAGCTCTTCATCGGCGGCGAGGGCACGCTGGGCGTGGTCACCGCGGCGGCCTTCCGGCTCTACGCCCTGCCCCGCAAGGTGGTGACGGCCTGGGCCGCGGTGCCGACGCCGCAGGCGGCGGTGGACCTGTTGGCGCGCCTGACCGACGCGGTCGGCGAGCGCGTCACGGCCTTCGAACTGATCGGTCGCCAGACGCTGGAACAGGTGCTGGCGCACCCGCTGGACGGCATGCGCGATCCGCTGGCGCAGCCCTCGCCCTGGACCGTGCTGTTCGATGTGTCCGAGACGTCGGCCTTGATGGACCCGGAACCGGCCGTCGAGGGCGTGCTCGAGGCCGCGATGGAACACGGCGGCGTGACCGATGCGGTGATCGCCGCCTCCGGCCGCCAGGCGCATGAACTGTGGGCGCTGCGTGAGCACGTGCCGGAGGCGCAGCGGCTGGACGGCCCCTCCATCAAGCACGACATCTCGGTCGCGGTGTCGCGCATTCCCGAATTCATCGCCACCGCCGGCGCCCGCCTGCAGGCCCTGATGCCGGGCATCCGCATCGTCTGCTTCGGCCACGTCGGCGACGGCAACCTGCACTACAACCAGAGCAAGCCGCTGGCGATGGACGACGCCGCCTTCCGGGCCCAAGAGGACGCGGTGCACGACATCGTGCACGACGTCGCCGCGCGGCTGGACGGCTCGATCTCGGCCGAGCACGGCATCGGCCGCCTCAAGCAACACGCCTTCCTGCAATACAAGCCCGCCGTCTCGGTGGACGTCATGCAACGCATCAAGCACGCGCTCGACCCGCGCGGCACGTTCAATCCGGGCCGGCTGCTGCCCCGCCCGGCCCATCACTCCTAAGCCTCCAGGACCCGCACCATGCCCGTTTCCGTCTTCGACATGCAATCGCTCCAGCACCTGTGGAGCACCGATGAACTGCGCGCCATCTTCTCGGAAGAGAACCGCGTCCAGCAATGGCTGGATTTCGAGGCCGCGCTGGCCGAGGCCCAGGCCGAGCTGGGCATCATCCCGGCCGCCGCCGCCGCGCGGATCCGCGCCCAGGCGACGGTGGCCAATATCGACATCGCCGCGATGTCGGCCGAGATCCGCCGCATCAAGCACTCGCTGGTGCCGGCGCTCAAGCAATTGCAGGCGGGCTGCGGCCCCGACCATGGTGAGTGGCTGCATTACGGCGCCACCACCCAGGACGTGGTCGACACCGGCGTGGCGCTGCAGCTCAAGCAGGCCCATGCCGTCTTCATGCGCGACCTCGCCGCCATCGGCCGCGAGCTGGCGCGCCTGGCGCAAAGCCATCGCGACACGCCCATGGCAGGCCGCACCCATGGCGTGCAGGCGCTGCCCATCACCTTCGGGCACAAGTGCGCGGTGTGGCTGGACGAACTGTCGCGCCATCACGAGCGCCTGAAGGAATGCGAGGCGCGGGTGCTAGTGGGCATGGTGGTCGGCGCGGTCGGCAGCCAGGCCTCGCTGGGCGAACAGGCCGCCGAGGTCGAGCGCCGCACGCTGGCCAAGCTGGGGCTGGAGACGGCGCCGATCAGCTGGGCGCCGGCGCGCGACCGCTTCACCGAATACGCGCTGGTGCTGGCCATGATCGGCGCGACGCTGTCGAAGATCGGCAATGAACTGTTCAACCTGCAACGCAACGAATTCGCCGAAGTCGAGGAAGCCTTCTCGGAAGGCAAGCTGGGCTCGTCGACCATGCCGCACAAGCGCAACCCGACCTCGGCCGAGAACCTCGCCGGCCTGTGCCGGCCGCTGCGCGCCAATGCGACGCTGATGCTCGAAGGCATGGTGCAGGAAGGCGAGCGCGACGGCATTGCCTGGAAGATCGAATGGAAGGCGCTCCCCGAATGCTGCCTGATCGCCGGCGCCATGCTGTTCCAGGCCAAGAACCTGCTGGCCGGACTGCGCGTGGACGCCGACGCCATGGCGCTGAACCTGGACCGCATGCGCGGCTACCTGCTGTCCGAACACGTGATGCTGGACCTGTCCGAGCGCGTCGGCAAACAGACCGCGCACGAATGGATCTACGAAGCCTCGATGCACGGCATCACGCACAAGCTCGATTTCGCCCAGGCGCTGCGCCAGCACAAGGATCTGGCCAACCTGCTGGGCGAGGAAGAAATCCTGCGCCTGACCGATCCCGCGGGTTACCTGGGACAGTGTGCCGCCTCGGTGGACAGGGTGGTGCAGCGACATCAAGCCGGCTGGCTGCAAGCCTGACGGTTCCCCTTGATAAAAAATACACAGGAGACAAACACCATGGGCATTTCCTTCGCAAGCGGCGCCATGCGCCGGCTGGGCCGGCGCGCCGCCCTCGTCGCGGCGCTGGGGCTGGCGGCACTGGCCGGCGGCCAGGCGCAGGCGGCATTTCCCGAGCGTCCCATCACCCTGGTGGTCGGCTTTCCGCCGGGCGGCGGCGGCGACCTCTATGGCCGCCTGATCGCCACCGCCATGGGCAAGACCCTGGGGCAGACCGTGATCGTCGAGAACCGGCCGGGCGCGGGCGGCAACATCGCCGCCGGCCTGGTTGCCAAGGCCGCGCCCGATGGCTACACCATCCTGCTGGCCATGAGCGGCAACCTGGCGGTCTCGCCGGCGCTCAAGCCGCAGAGCCTGCCGTACAAGGTGCCGGACGACTTTGCCCTGATCGGCCTGATCCTGGAGGCGCCGCACGGCCTGTTCGTGGCCACGCCGTCGCATTTCAAGACGGCGCGCGAAGTGATCGACGCCGCCAAGCAGAAGGAACTGACCTTTGCCTCCACCGGCACCGGCGGCGCCGCCCACATCGGCATGGAGACCATCAAGGAACTGGGCCACCTGAAGCTCCTGCACGTGCCGTACAAGGGCTCCGGCCCCGCCATCACCGACATGCTGGGCGGGCAGATCGACATGTTCTTCGCCACCGCATCGCCGCTGGTGCCGCAGGTGCAGCAGGGCCAGTTGCGCGTGCTGGCCCTGACCGGCCGCCAGCGCAGCCCGATCCTGCCCGACGTGCCGACCTTCAAGGAGCTCGGCATCGACATGACCATGACGCAGTGGTACGGCCTGGCGGCGCCGGCCGGTACGCCGCCCGCGGTGCTCAAGGTGCTGTCCGAGCACCTGTCGCGCGCGCTGGCGGACCCCACGGTGCAGAACACGATCCGCAAGGACGCCGCGATGGAGCGCGACCTGCCGATGGACCAGTTCAAGCAGTACATCCTCGACGACATCGCCAACTACCGCAAAGCCGCCACCCCCGACCTGCTCAAGCAGATCGGCCAATGACCCAATCCGACCGAACCGATTTTCAGGAGACCCCACCATGTTGCAGAACTGGACCGACACCCTCGCCAACAACCGCAAGGCCGGCGAGGCCCTGGGCAAGCACAACCCGCAGCTGCTGACCGCGTTCCGCGCCCTGAACCAGGCGCAGGGCGCCACCGGCACGCTGGACGCCAAGACGCGCGAGCTGATCGCGCTGGCGGTGGCCGTCACCACGCGCTGCGACGGCTGCATCGCCGCGCACGCCGACGCCGCCCGCAAGGCCGGCGTGACGGAACTGGAGCTGAGCGAGGCCTTGAGCACCGCCATCGCCCTGAACGCGGGCGCCGCCTATGTGTATTCGTTGCGCGCGATGGACGCGCTGACGGCGGGTCAGGGTTGAGCGGGAGCCACGCATGTACACCACCCTGATCAGCGCGGACGAACTGGCCCGCGCCCTGCAAGACCCGCAACACCGCGACATCGTGGTGCTGGACTGCGGCTTCGAGCTGACGGATCCGCAGGCGGGCCGCCGCCACTACGATGCCGGCCACCTGCCGGGCGCGTTCCACGTGCATCTGGAAGACACCCTCAGCGGCCCCAAGACCGGCCGCAACGGCCGCCACCCGCTGCCCGACCGCGCCGCGCTGGCGCGAGCCCTGGCGGCGCTGGGCGTGAACGCGGACACCCAGGTGGTCGCCTACGACAATGCCGGCGGCATGTACGCGGCGCGCCTGTGGTGGCTGCTGCGCTGGATCGGCCACGAGGCCGTGGCGGTGCTCGATGGCGGCGAAGGCGCCTGGAAGGCCGCGGGCCAGCCGTTCACGACCGATGCGTCGGCGCCGCGCCCGGCGGGAGCCCTGGCCGTCGGCGAGGGCCGCCAAGCCACGCTGGACTACCCCCAGCTGCGCCAGGCGCTGGCCGCCGACGCGCGCCGGGTGCTGGACGCGCGCGCCCCCGACCGCTACCGGGGCGAGAACGAGACCCTGGACGCGGTGGGCGGACACATCCCCGGCGCCCGCAACCGGTTCTTTCGCGACAACCTCGGCGTCGACGGGCGCTTCCTGCCCCCCGCCGCGCTACGCCAGGCCTTCCTGGCGCAGCTCGATGGCCTGGCGCCGGACGCTGTGGTGTGCCAATGCGGTTCCGGCGTCACCGCGTGCCACAATCTATTGGCCATGGAAATCGCGGGCCTGTCCGGCGCGGCCCTCTACCCCGGCTCGTGGAGCGAATGGAGCGCGCAACCCGACGCGCCCGTCGCCACGGGCGCCAACCCCTGATCCGCCCATGATCGACGCCTCTTCCCACCCTCCCCGTCCCGACAGCAGCCGCCTGTCCCATAGCGCGCACTGGGGCGTGTTCTCGGCCGCCTGGAAAGACGGCGCGCTCGACGTCCGGCCGCATCCGGGCGATCCCGACCCCAACCCGCTGATCCAGAACTTCACCAACGCGCTCGACCATCCGGCGCGCGTCACCACGCCGATGGTGCGGCGCGGCTGGCTGGAACGCGGGCCGGGTCCGGACGCGCGCCGGGGAAGCGACGATTACGTGCCGCTCGGCTGGGACGACGCGCTGGACCTGCTGGCCGCCGAACTGCGTCGGGTGCGCGACCAGCACGGCCCGCAAGCGGTGTTCGGCGGTTCGTATGGCTGGTCCAGCGCCGGCCGCTTCCATCACGCGCAGAGCCAGGTGCACCGCTTCCTGAACACGGCGCTGGGCGGCTACGTGCGCTCGGTCAACAGCTACAGCGCGGGCGCCTCGGCCGTGATCCTGCCGCACATCCTGGGCAGCATGGACGACGTGGCGCGCCGCAACGTCACCTGGGAACAGATCGTGGCGCACACCGACGTGGTGCTGGCCTTCGGCGGCATGGCGCTGAAGAACTCGCGCGTGGCCAGCGGCGGCATCAGCCGGCACATCGAGCGCGACTCGATGCGCCAGGCCGCGCGACGCGGCTGCCGCTTCCTGAACATCAGTCCGCTGGCCTCCGACCTGCCGGCGGACGCGGCGGCGCAGTGGGTGCGCGCCGTGCCCGGCACCGACGTGGCGCTGATGCTGGCGCTGGTGCATGAGCTGGTGGCCAATGGCTGGCATGACCAGCCGTTCCTGCGCGACTTCTGCGAAGGCTGGGATGGCTTCGAGGACTACCTGATGGGCCGCGCGGACGGCCAGGCCAAGGATCCGGCCTGGGCCGCGCCGATCTGCGGCGTACCGGCCGCGGACATCGCGCGGATCGCGCGGTTGCTGCCGGGCAAGCGCGTGCTGGTGACCGTGGCGCATTCGCTGCAACGCGCCGAACATGGCGAACAGCCGGTCTGGATGGGCGCGGTGCTGGCCGCTGTGCTGGGGCAGCTGGGATTGCCGGGCGGCGGCTACGCCTACGCGCTCGGCACGCTGGCGCACTACGGCAAGCGCAGCAACGCGGTGCCGGTGGCGTCGTTGCCGCAGGGCGTGAACGGCGTCAAGGCGTTCATTCCCGTGGCGCGCATCGCCGACATGCTGCTGCATCCTGGCAAGCCGTTCGACTACAACGGCAAGCGCATGGACTACCCGCACATCCGCCTGGCCTATTGGGCGGGCGGCAACCCGTTCCACCATCACCAGGACCTCAAGCGCCTGTCGCGCGCCTTCGCCACGCTCGACACCTTCGTGGTCCACGAGATCGGCTGGACCGCCACCGCGCGTCACGCCGACATCGTGCTGCCCTGCACGATGACGCTGGAACGCGAGGACATCGGCGGCGCGCCCACCGATCCGCTGCTGGTGGCCATGCACCGCATCGCCGCCCCCAACGGCCTGGCGCGCGACGACTACGACATCTTCGCCGACCTGGCCGAACGGCTGGGCACGCGCGAGGCCTTCACCGAAGGCCGCAGCAGCGGCGAATGGCTGCGCCACCTGTATGAAAGAACCCGCGCGGCCCTCGAGGAAAAAGGCCTGGAGGCGCCGGACTTCGACCAGTTCTGGAAGCGCGGCGAGTTGACCCTGCCGCAGCAGGACGACGACGGCGGCATCCTGCGCGCGTTCCGCGACGATCCCGCCGGCAAGCCGCTGCCCACGCCCAGCGGCAAAGTCCAGATCAGCTCGCCGACCGTGGCCGGCTTCGGCTACCCCGATTGCCCCGGCCATCCTGCCTGGCTGACGCCACAGGACGCGCCGACGCCGGCGCATCCGCTGTTCCTGGTCGCCAACCAGCCCGCCACCCGCCTGCACAGCCAGCTGGATTTCGGCGCTCACAGCGCGTCGCAAAAACGTCAGGGGCGAGAAGTGTGCACGCTGCACCCCCGCGATGCCGCGGCCCGCGGCATCGGCGAAGGCGACATCGTGCGGCTGTTCAACGACCGCGGCGCCTGCCTGGCCAGCGCCACGCTCAGCGACCGCATCATGCCAGGCGTGGCGCAACTGCCCACCGGCGCCTGGTACGACCCGGTGCGGGACGAGCGCGGCGAGGTGACGCTATGCGGCCACGGCAATCCCAACATCCTGACGCGCGACGCCGGCACCTCGTCGCTGGCGCAAGGTTGCAGCGGCCAATTGACGACGGTGCAGGTCGAGCTCCATGACGGACCGTTGCTGCCGATCCGGGCCTTCGAGCCCCCCCCCACGGCAGCGTCCGCGCGCTGATGCCGCGCCCCCCGGGCTGGCGGGCGGCACCGCGCCTTCCACTTCGACGCCATGCGCGAACTGTGCGTAGTCATCTGCCCGGCCCGGCTATATCCCCATGTCCAGGGCGCCCAGCGCGGCACCTTCCCGAGGCCGGCGCCCCTCCCCCGAGGATGCCCGATAGCGGCTTTGGGTAGCCACCTGGGGTCAAGCCGGCACACCCCGGCTCGCCAGCGCTTGGCGGGGGTCGGCGGAATCTAGTTCTTCACGTAGTACGCCGCGGGCTTGAACAAACAGCGATCGATAGACTGCTTCGTGCGAAACACACATGATCTTTCCGTCAGGAAAATGACGCTTCAGCCATCCTGAAATTTGTTCTGGTGACCAGTCAGCCTCCAACAGGCGTATCACGATACTGCGCAGCTGCGGTTCACGGGACAGCAGGTAAGGCTTCGGTCGCAGACCACGCTTGAGGAACTGCTTTTCAGCATCGTACGCTCGGTACTTCCCTGGTCCACCATTGCGGCCGACCTCTCTCGAGATCGTCGATGCTGAGCGGCCTAACTGGCGACCAATAGCTCTACGGGGTGAGTGCTGATGACTGTTATCAGCCTGAAGCGGCCGCTTGGTTGAATTCTATTGATGACCGATCATGGCCGAGAACGGCCATAGTCTAGGGCTAGCAAGTCACCGGCCGACATGCCGCATGGATCGGACGGCGCCGTCAAAATGGCGAACGTTATTCCTGCCACTCAAACCCTGAGCTGCGGAAATGGGGTTCTCCCTTTTTGTTGAAGTTCACGTATCGGCGTGGAGATTTGACAACACCCAGAGCCTTAGCCTGCGACAAGAGGTCGCACCCAAGACCTGTTTGCAGCTTGCGCAAGCCAGAATCGCAGTACAAATCGAACAGTTCAACGATTTGCATGAGGCCTGGCGGTAGAATCCGGCCGTGCATCGGGAACATGGCGCCCGCCGCGCTGAGCTTGCCGGGACGCGGAGAGTCCGTGTTCCCCAACCCCACAGCGCAAGGTGAAATCCGGCAGCCCGATCTCACACTCGTCGGAATCGGGCTGATGCGCTTCGTGGCCCTCGCGGCTATCGCTCGTTTGTCCTTGCCCGGCCCACGAGTAGTAAATGAAGCTGCTGAAGCAGCGTTTTGAGGAAATGATGAATTTTTGGGTCCCTGTAATCTTCGGTACGTTCAAGCTCCTCGTGTTGGGAACAGGCATGTTTCTCGCCATCAAGTCCCATTACGATGGAGAAAAAAAGGAGAAGAAGGAAAAGGAGAAGGAGATGAACGCAACGTAACAGGGACCTCGTTGCTATTGGGGACATCCTGATCGCGGCGCTCGATGCAGCGGGATCGCGATGCTAGATGTTCTCGTCCAGATCGTCGAGCTGCACCGCTCGTGAAGGACCGCTATACGGAACGCGGTCCGGCGAAGCGAAGGATTGCGGGGCCGCAGGGAGCAGTCAGCGCCTATAGACCATGTAGGCAATGCCGAGCATTCCCATTACCGTGCCGCCGACTATGAGCGCGACGCTTTCCGTCAGCTCGGAGCCGTGCACGTACAACAGCAGGCACGTCACCGCGATGAGCGCGATCGATGAAACCAGCAAGAACAAGCGCCACTGGGTTCGTATCGCTCGCCATGCTTCACTCAGCGAAAATCCGCGGCTACGCATGGGCCGTGACGCCAAACAAAAGCCTGATTCCGATTCCGCCAAACATTCCGCCCTGCAAAAACCCACTCCATATATTCCATTGATTTCGCCTGCTCCAAAGGCGACGGCCTCCCGCTGCCGCCTCGATGCGGAGCGCCAGAGGCGTGCAGGCGATTCAGGCGAGCAACGACGGAAAGAGGCTGGCGAGGATTACTCGCGTCAGGAAATGAGACGAACGGCGCCGCATGTCATCGCGTTGCCCACCCAATCCCCGTCGGACATGGGCAGGGCTACGGTTTCATGATCAGGCGCACCCCTCTTGCCGCCCCGCTCTCGAGGCGGCGATGCGCCTCTGCAACTTCGGACAGTTGCAGTATTTCCAGGTTGCGCGGTTTCAGCGTGCCTTCTGTCAGCAGTTGATTGACATGGTTGGCCGCCATTTGCAGGTCTGCGCTACTGGCATTGCTGATCGCAAATCCGACCAGGCGCGCATCACGGGTGTACAGCGCCCCGACCGGGAGTTCCGGACGAGCCTTCAACCCGGCCATCAGGACCACTCGTCCCCCATGGGCGATCAGGCCAACCGCCTTGTGGAGGTCATGGCGGCCCGATGTGTCGAGATGGACATGGATGCCCTCAGGCGCCGCGGCACGGATTTCGTCCACGAGATGCTCATCGCTATAGTCGAGCACCACGTCCGCGCCCAGCCTGCGGCAATAGGCCTGATCGGCCGCCGCCGCGGAGGTGATGACTCGCGCGCCGGCACGCGCGGCGGTGACGATCGCTGCGCTTCCCACATGGCCAGCGCCGCCCGCGATGTAGACGGTCTCGCCTGCCTGGGCCTGCCCATGCTTGATGATCGCCAAATAGGCTGAGGCCGCGGGGTGGAACGCCCCGACGGCAACTTCAGGCTTCACGTCGTCCGGCAGAGGGTAGAGACGGTCGGCCGCCACTACCGCATACTCGGACGTACAGCCTTGCCGGCCGGCATGCCCCAGACTGTTGGACCAGACGGCGTCGCCAATCTTGAAGGGACTTGCGCTGGAGCCCACCGCCGCGACGGTTCCCACCAGATCCCTGCCGACCACGAACGGGAACGGCAGCGGCGTCATGTATTGGCCAGATCTCACGAATGTGTCGATCGGGTTTACCGCCGCGTACTTCACTTGTACGAGTACGTCCGTGGGACCAGGTTCTGGCACACGGATCGGCTCAATGCGAATTTGCTCCGCAGGGCCACGTTGATCGATCCACGCGGCGCGCATTGTGCTACGAATAGAAGACATGCTTGCGATCATGGACCATTCGCCGGAGGGAAGAAAGGTGCAAGAACTGGCGAAATCAATGGGACATGCTCGCCAGCCGCAGATCAATCATCCAGATCCTGCAGCGCGGCCTTCAGCCGCCGCACCGATGCCAACGCCTCTTCGGGCGTGGCGAAATTGGCAAACCCCATCAACAGGCCACTGTCTTTTCCCTTGCGCATCCGCCAGTTGCTCAATGCGTGAACAGGAAACCCCTGAGCATGCGCGGCGGCGGCCAGCGCCTTGTCGTCTTGCGGGTGTTTGAGACGAGCGAGAACGTGCATGCCGCCCACTTGCGGCTGTACCTGCACGCGGTCGCCGTATGTCTGGACCAGCGCATCGACCAAATAACCGTGCCTTTTGCCGTATAAGGTGCGCATCTTGCGCAGATGCCGGGCAAAATGGCCTTGCTCGATGAAGTCCGCGACCATGGCTTGACGCAAGATGGAGCCCGAACCCGACAGGTTGTATGCCATGTCCTGAAACTTGCCGACCTGGGAGGCTGGCACGACAAGATACGCGAGGCGCAAGCCTGGAAACAGGACCTTGCTGAACGTGCCGCTGTAGAGTACCCGTTCGTCGCGATCGAGGCATTTCAATGCTGGCAACGGCCGGCCGTGGTAGCGGAATTCGCTGTCGTAGTCGTCTTCAATGACCCACGCCCGGTTGCGCCTGGCCCAATCCAACAGTTCCAGCCGCCGCGGCAGCGACAGCGCTACGCTGGTCGGACTTTGATGGGTGGGCGTGACCACCGCAAAACGCGCCAGCGGCGCTCGCCGCTCGCCTGCGCCGACATCCAGACCTTCTTCGTCGACCGGAACCGGTGTCAGACGCATGCCGGCGCACTCCAGGCACCAACGAGCGTTGATGTAACCCGGATCCTCAAACCAGCCCTGGTCCCCTGCGCGCAACAACGTGCGGCACACCAGTTCCAGCGCCCCGCGGTACCCCGTAGTCACGAATACCTGCTGAGGCGAACAGGTGATGCCGCGCGAGATACCCAGATAAGTGGCAATGGCATCCCGCAAAGGCATGTACCCAGCCGGATCGGGGGCGGTCATCGCCGCCGTCTCCAAGGTACGCACGTTGCGCCCCGCCAACCGCGCCCACACCTTGCGCGGAAAGGCATCCAATGCGGGAAGACCTAGTTGAAATGGCAAGGCCACGCCGAGCGACGCGTGCGGCGAACGCAAAGACTCGCGCTCAGGGTTTGCCACGACTATCGCCTTGCCCGGATCCCGCAAATTCCTCAGCCTGGGAGACACGATAGTGCCTGCCGCACCGCGCGCAACGAAGTAGCCTTCGCTGGTCAACATTCCATATGCAGATTCGACAGTGCCTCGCGCCAGGTTCAATTCACTGGCCAGGCTGCGCACCGACGGGACACGATCTCCCGGCTTGAGCTTGCCGCTGGCGATCGCCTCGCGATAACGCCGATACAGCTGTAAATAAACCGAGTCGCCTTTCCCTCGGCTGGGCGTCAGGTATTGAGCCACCATAGCCATGTCCCACTAATTTAAAAAACTCTTGCACCTTCTTGCTAGGGCATGGGTGTCCTACATTCGGATGGACCGACAAAGGAAAGCACGTGTCCCTCTTCGATTCATCCTTCTCGAAAACGACCATGATTTTTCAGGCCGCCTTCGCCGTCACGCGCGAATTGCGTCCACGTCCGACAGATGCCGCAGCAATCGCGGCTCCAGTATATCGCCTAGCCAAGTAGGGCCTGCATGCCCAAGGGTATGCACTTAGGCCAGCCGCCATGGCCCGCACACCTGCGTGCGCGCCGGCAAAACACGCCAGTTCACCCACAGAAGCCGGCCTTTGCGGCATCCCCATCACGCATGCGCGAATGACGCAGGGGCTTCATCAAATGATTCAGGAAGCACAGGAATGGAATGCATCTCCCAAGCAGTTGTGAAAATCTCGGAAGCGAAGGTCAATCGCCATATGGGGGAATGGCGCCGGCAGCACAGGATGGGACTGGACCGCGGCAGACGCCTGGTCATCGGCGGACTGGTCGTCAGTGAATTTGGCTACCTCCTGGCGGCTTACAGCAATGGCGAACTATCGAGCTTTGAAGATTTCCAGGCGATCGCCGACGCGGCCGATGCTCTGACGGCAGGGTGTGAAGCCGATTTCTTGAACCCGCGCGAGTATCAGAATCTCAACATCGGGCTGTCTACCGCGCAAGCCAATCTGAAGGATCTGATGATGATCATCCGGACGATCGCGCAATACGTGCAAGAGTGTCATGAGCAAGGGTGCGAGGAGCGGATTGCGCTGGGACCGCAGTTCAACGGAAAGTAGTTGGCTTCCTTGTGAAAGGCCGCGGGCAGCCATGCTGCCGGCGGCGATCCACGGTCACCGGTTCGGGGCGCCGCCGTTGAGTTGCTGCTGCATCATCTGTTCCATCATCCGCTGCTGCATACCCATGTACTGGTCCCTCATGTACTGGCGTTCCCTGATCTGTTCGGGACTCTGATTCGAGTAATTCCCCCGCATGGCGCCCCATCCCATCATTGGACCTCCCTGATGGTGGCGCCCGCCGCCATCCGCCGCGCAACACCCCATCGCGCCGCCGTTCCACATCTGACCCATCATGCCCATGGTCTGCTGCATCAATGCCTGATGCTCTCGAAGCAGCTTCTGACGCTCGGCCGGGTCGCTGGTCTTTTGGATCTGGTTCATTTGCTGCTGCATCTTCTCCAGATTTTCCCTGGCTTCGGCCGCCTTCTTGTCAAATTGTTCGATGTTCTCGGTCGATTGCGCAGCCTGCGGCGCAGCAGCGGGTTGCTCCTTCGGGGCCGCGGCGCCCGCCAAGGCGGGAAGCAATGAGGCAAACAATGCGTATAAGGCCAGCTCGCGCATCTTCATGATCGGTCTCCATGTGGTTGGTATCCCCAACGGCTTCGGCGCTGAAAGGATGATCAGAGCCAGCGTATATCGGTCTGTATGATGAACATTGACAATCGTCAAAATACTGGCCGAACCTGTCGGCGACGCGCCGCGGCACGTGCGTCGCCGATCTTCTCGAGCAAGCATCGCTTGTCGTTTCCATGGTCTGTCTGCCTTGGACCCGAACGGGCATCAGCCGCGATGCGGCGCAGAAACCGCGGTCCATGCGGAAAGCGGGTGGCTACGCTCCGCTTCCCGCAGCAGACGTATGACCTCTTCATCCCCGGTCTGCTCGAAGTCCTCGTACCATTGCCCCACGCCATAGAACGGAACCGGCGTGCCGATGCAGATCATTTCATCCGCCTCGTCCGCAAGCTGCTGTCGGGTCTCGGCAGCGGCGACCGGCACCGCGACCACGATTCTTGCCGGTCCCGCCTTGCGTATGGACCGCAGGGCCACGCGCATGGTCGAGCCGGTCGCAAGGCCGTCATCGACCAGTATGGCGATCTTGCCCTGCAACTGCGGCGGCGGCCTCCCCGCGCGATACAAAGCTTCACGGCGCTCGATTTCCTTGCGCTCGCGCAGAACGATAGGTTCTATCGCGCCCGGCGAGATGCCGTAAGCCTCGATGGCCTCGGATTGAAACAGAGTCTGATCGCCGCTTATCGCGCCGATCGCATACTCGGGATACCCGGGCATTCCGATCTTGCGCACCATCACGACATCAAGCGGCGCGTCCAGCGCCGCGGCGACCTGGAACCCCACCGGCACGCCGCCCCGTGGCAACGCCAGCACGATCACGTCTGGACGGCCTGCGTACCGCATCAGCAGGCGCGCCAGCAACACGCCGGCCTCCCGCCGGTTCTTGAAGGAAATATTCATCAGAGCACCTACGCCGCAGACTGCTGCATTCCGGGCCGGCATGCCGTTATCCCGCGGCGTCCGTACCCGGGCCGGGAACGAAGAGCATTCAAGAAGGCTGGATGGCGACCTTCAACACGTTATCGCGCTGGTTTGCGAAGAGATCGTAGGCGTCCGCAATCTGGTCGAGGGTATAGCGGTGCGTGACCATTTTTGCGAGGTCCAGGCGGCCTGATTCCAGAACGCTCATGAGGCGGCGCATACGCTCCTTTCCGCCGGGGCAGAGCGCGGTGTTGATCCTGTGGTCGCCCAGTCCAGCCGCGAACGCGGACACCGGAATCTTCAGGTCGCTGGAATAAACGCCCAGGCTGGACAGCGTTCCTCCCGGCTTCAATACGCGCAAGGCGGATTCAAAGGTGCTCTGCTGTCCCAACGCTTCAATGGCGGAATCCACCCCTTTGCCGCCCGTCAGCCGCAAGATTTCCTCCACGACGTCGCAGTCATGGAAGTTCAGGACGATGTCCGCGCCCCACGAGCGCGAGATTTCCAGGCGCTGCGCATTGCCGTCCACGCCGATGACAGTGGTCGCCCCCAGCAGCCGGGCGCCTGCGGCCGCGCAAAGTCCTATCGGGCCTTGCGCGAACACGGCCACCGTGTCGCCTATGCGGATGTTGGCGTTCTCGGCGCCTTTGAATCCGGTGGACATGATGTCCGGGCACATCAGCACCTGCTCGTCGCTCAAGCTGTCCGGCACCGGCGCCAGGTTGGCCTGCGCGTCGGGAACCAGCAGGTACTCGGCCTGGGCGCCATCGATCATGTTGCCGAACCGCCATCCCGCGGTGGCGCGGTATCCGTGGCATCCGCACATGCCGCTGGCCACCAGATAGCTGCCGTCCTGGGAAGGGGCGCCGTCCTGGGCGGCGTATGAATTGAAGTTTGGACAGATTGCGCCGGCGATCACGCGCTGGCCCTCGGCGTAGCCCGTCACGGCGCTTCCCAGTTTCTCGATGACGCCTACCGGTTCGTGGCCGATGGTCAGGCCGGGCTTTACGGGATACTCGCCCTTGACGATATGGATATCGGTGCCGCAAATGGTCGTGGTCGTGATCTTCAGCAGCGCGTCGTTCGGACCGACGTCTGGAATGCGCTTTTCCCGTATCTCGATGTGATCTTTCCCGGCAAACACGACTGCTTTCATCATGGAGGTCATGGCTTATCTCCTACTCTGAAACGACGATGGTTCAATTTTCGGCGCGCGCGAGGGTACGCCCCTGTCGCCATCGGACCGCGAGACGTGCTTTCAGCTTAAAAGACGGAACCGGGGGAAACTTGACCGAGGTCAATTTTCCCGCGCATGGGGCATGTATCTTGACGCTGTGCCACTGGCCATGGCCCCTGCAGGGCGGCACTCATATCCCCGCCCCGTCATTGGCGGCCTGCAGCACTCACGGCAACGCGATCCTGGCCTTCCCATCATCGCCTCTGCCAGGAAGCCCCACTCGTTCCAAGGAGAACCCGTGATCACGCCAACCCGCTCCCGAAACGCCATCGCCGTCATCGCCGTTGCCGCGGACGGAACCACCTACAGAATCGAACGGCGCAGTCAGCTGCGGCCGCAGGAAGCGCCTGCGAACACGTTCTTTTACTGCTGCCTGCCCGACGGGCAATTGGTCGACCAGATCGGATCCGGAACCTACCAGCTTCCCGACGGAACGATCGTCAGAACGCGCCGGCGCCGCGATCTCCAGGAGAACGGAATCTAGCCCGGCGCCGCTCGCTTCCTGGCCGCGGCCGGGGAGCGCATATGCGTTCCCCGCAAGCCTCAGTGGGAGAACAGGACCGGAACCGTCATGGCGGCGAGCAGCGAACGCGTGGCGCCACCCATCACCCATTGGCGCATGCGGCTGTGTCCATACGCGCCCATGACGATCAGATCCGCGTTGAAATCGGCGGCTGTGCTCAGGATGACGTCACCCACGTCTACCTCGTTCGTGCTGCGGGATTGGTGTTCCGGCAAAGGAAAGCCATGGCAGGCGCAGTACGCCGCCAGGTCTTCGAACGGCACTTGCGCGCCCCCGCTGGCATCCAGGTCGTCCGTCGTCAGAACGGCCAGGGCGTTCGCATTGCGCAGAAGCGGAGCCGCGTCGGCGATCGCACGAGCGGCCTCCCGGCTACGGTTCCAGCAATACAGCACCCGGGCGCCCGCCCCATTGAACTTGCCGGCCGAGGGCAACACGATGACGGGCCGCCCCGCGGACATCAAGACCTGCTCCACGAAGTAATTGCCGACAGCCGCGTCCACGTCGTTTCGATTCTCCTGACTGATGACCAGGACATCGGAACAGCGGGCATGGGTGACGACACATTCCGCAGGCGCGTCCTCGCCCTGCCGCCATGAAGCCGCCACGCCGCTCTCGCGTGCGGCCTGACTGAACGTCAGCTCGACAGCCGTGCGCCCTTTCTCGTTTATCTGCTTGGCCATGTCCATGGAACGGACCCACAGGCCTGCCTCATCGTAGAAATAGCCGGGCGAGATGTAGCTGGCAAATATCCCGGTCAGATGAGCGTCATTGGCGCGGGCGAGTTGCAGGGAGAATTCGACCCGGCGAGAACAATCGAATCCATGGTCTAGATGAACGGCAATTCGGCGATACATGATTACCTCTACGGAAAGCGAAAGGACTTGCCGGGCGAAATGCGCTTCATTCGATCTGCAGCGTCTTGTTCCGGCTTCCAGCCGCCTTGGGCAGGGTCAGGATCAGCACGCCGTTCTCGCAGACCGCCTTGGCCGCCGCCTGGTCTATGGGGCTGGCCAGCGATACCGAGCGTTGGATCCGCCCCCAGAAGCGCTCCTGGCGGACGACGTTCCCCGCCTCTTTCGTTTCGCTGCTCTTTTCCTTGTTGGCCGAGATCATCACGGTGTTTCCATCGATCTCCACCGAAATGTCCTTCTTGTCTATCCCGGGAACCTCCGCCTTCAGGACATACTTGTCGCCCGCCTCGGTGACGTCGATATCCATCCGTGGAGTCTGTTCATCCAGGTTCTGTCGAATCGGCCGCAGGAACGCCTGGAATACGTCCGACAACGGTTCACTCATGAATGGGCTGTATTGCGTCAATCGCGACATGGTTATCTCCTTTCCATGATGATGAGAGGCGGGCTCAGGTACACCCGCCTTTCCATGTTGCTCCAGCGTGCGGCGCCCAAGTTGACCTTTGTCATCCAGAAAACGGGGACAAGAGTTCCGCCCATGCGCAAGCCTCGCCGGCTGCGTTGAAGCAATCGGGCGACAACTTGACCGGCGTCAATTTCAACTGCGGGATGCGCGCGATGATGGCAATAAATGCGGGGCCATGCGGCCCGGGCATCAACTTCTATCGGAGGCGCCGTGAAAAACGTACTTATTCCCGTGGATGGATCGGGCAACTCCCTGCGCGCCGTGCGCTATATGGTCGACCATGTGCGCGAACACGGCCCTTGCTCCATACACCTGCTGAACGTGCAAATGCCCATTGTTTCGGGAACGGTATTGGCCTTTTTTGAGCCGGAGGCGATCCAGGAGTACTACGACGACGAATCGAAGATGGCCCTGGCGGAGTCGGAGGTCCTGCTGGACCGGTCAGGAATCCTCTATCAAAGGGCGACACGGATCGGCAACGTCGCCGAGTCCATCAAGGCCTATGCCACCGAGCAGGGATGCGACCATATCGTCATGGGTTCGCGCGGACTGGGCGCGGCCGGCAGCCTGTTGCTGGGTTCGACCACCTTGAAGGTGCTGCACACGGTTCACATCCCGGTGGTGCTGGTCAACTAGGCCAATGAGCCATGGCCCCGCCGGATCATCAGCGCACGCTGATCTCGATCAGCCTGGACCTGATCAAGGATCCAATGTTCGCCCTGCTGCTTGCGGGGGGAGGGCTTTATGCGATTCTGGGAGCCTGGCATGAAGCCGCCTTGTTGCTCCTCTTCGTGCTGGTCATTTTCGCGCTGACGGTCGGGCAGTCCCTGCGTACGGCACACGCATTGGAAGCGTTGGGACGCCTGGCGGCGCCTCGCGCCCTTGCGCTGCGCAACGGCAAGCGGTACTGGGTCGCATCGGCGGAACTTGCACGCGGCGACTCTGTGCTGCTGGCGGAAGGGAACCGCGTCCCGGCGGATGGTCAGCTCATCGACGGCGAAGGCCTGCTGGTCGACGAGTCCGCACTCACCGGAGAATTCCAGCCGGTATTCAAGCGCATACAGGCCACACCCGGAAGCGGCGCCGAAATGCTCTGCGGGGCGTTGGTGCTGTCGGGAACGGGCGTCATGCGCGTGGATGCCGTCGGGGACGACACCAGACTGGGAGCGTTGGGTCAGGCCATGCGGCAGCTGACGCCCGAACGCGCGCCCCTGGAATCGCAGACCCGCCATTTCATCCTGCGGTTCATGTGGGTGGGCTTCATCCTTTCCCTGGCCACGTGGGCCTTGTATGTCCACATGCGGGGAGGATGGTTCGAAGGGTTGTTGGCAGGCATCGCGCTGGCGATGAGCCTGCTCCCGCAGGATTTCCCGGTCATCGTGACGGTCTTCTCCGCGATGGAAGCCAAGCGCATAGCGGGCGACGGCGTACTCGTCCGGAAGCTGAGCGTGGTCGAAACCCTGGGCAAGACGACTGTGTTGTGCGCCGACAAGACGGGCACCATGACAACGACCACGATGGCCGTGCGCCAGCTGCATGTCGGATCCACGAGCCTGGACACATCCGATCTCGTGGGCGCAACCGGCGCCAATCCAGCGCCCGAGGTCTGGAATCTGGCTGAAACGCTGGCGTTGGCGAGCGTGCCCGATTCCGGGGACGCAATGGAGGACGCCTTCCGCAGCTTCGCTTCGGAACTTGCCGTCCGTCCGCCCGCGCCAAGCTCCCTCAAGCTGACAAAGGCCTATCCGTTCTCTTCCGCGCGACTGGCAGTCGTCCACGCCTGGACGGCCGCGCCGGAGAACTTTATCCGGATTGCGTGCAAAGGCGCGCCGGAAGCGGTGTTCAAGCTTTGCCGGCTGACGCCGGACCGCCAGGCGGAACTGGAGGCCGAGGTCCGGCGCATGGCCGGGGAAGGCCTGCGGGTCCTGGCGGCAGCCAGCGCACGCTGGCCGGATTCGCCGCTACCCGATAATCCGGAAGATATACCTCTGCAGTTTGCCGGTCTGGTCGGGCTGGAAAACCCGCTGAAGGAAGGCGTGAGCCGTTCGGTCGCCGCTTGCGATGACGCGGGCGTGCGCGTGCTCATGCTGACGGGCGACCACCCGGCGACCGCCAGGGCCATCGCCCGCCAGGCAGGCATACCGGCCGATCTCGTGGCCGAAGGCGATGTCCTGGAGCGGGAAAGCGACGAACGCCTGTCCGAACTGGTCAAGCGCGTATGCGTTTACGCGCGTGTGAAGCCTGAGCAAAAGTTGCGCCTGGTCCAGCTTCTGAAACAGCAGGGGGCCATCGTCGCAATGACCGGCGACGGCGTCAACGACGCGCCCGCCCTGCGCGCGGCGCATGTCGGCATCGCCATGGGCGGGCGCGGCACCGATGTCGCGCGGGAGGCCGCAGACCTGATCCTTACCCGCGATGATTTCTCCGACATCTTGAACGCGATCCGGCAAAGCCGGCGATTGTTCGACAACCTGTCCAAGGCGATCGTCTATATCGTCGCGGCGCATGTCCCGATAGCGGGACTGGTGATTCTGCCCCTGCTGTTCGGCTGGCCGGAACTGCTGCGCCCAGCCCACGTGGCATTCCTGGAGATAGTGATCGGTCCCCTGTGCGGGTTGGCGTTCGAATCGGTCGCGGGAGAGCCGGACCTCATGCGCCGCCCTCCTCTGCCCGTGGCGAAGCCGCTCTTTTCATTGAGGACGTTCCTGCTCGGCTTTGCCCAAGGGCTGGCGCTGCTGGCAGCGGTGGGGATGCTCTATGGCGGGCTGCAACAAATGCAATCGCCTGCGGATAGCGCCCGAGCCACCGCCTTCTGCGCCCTGGTGCTGGGCAATCTGGCCTTGATGATCAACAACCGCGCGCCCCACCGGCACCATACTGGCATGTGGGACGGAGCGACCCGACTGGCGATAGCGTCAACGCTGGCCCTGCTTGTGTTGACTTTGGAATGGCCAGCCCTGCGCCGTCTGTTCGAATTCGGCCCGCTGGACGTCAGAGGCTGGGCCGCCGCCTGGCTCGTGGCGGTAACGGTGTGGCTGGTCGCCCGGGGACTACGCCCGCTGGGCCAGCCGCTAAGGACGCAAAAATGGCTGCACTGCAAGACCGCACGATGATTCCCGGCGCATCCGGACTTGCCGCCCGCGCGGTACGCACCGCCGCGGCCACGCTCCTGTGCGCGGCCGCGACATCCCAGGTGTCGGCCCAGCCCACGCCCGAGGACGTGGCCCGCGCCTTTCGCCTGGAAGTCATGCCCGCGCTCCAGGTGTCCGCCGGCGACCAGGCGCGCTATGGCGGCCTGGCGCTGCAGGCCCTGGCCGATGCCGGCGTCGGTCTGCTTGGCTCGCAGTATGTCCTGCTGGTCGACAGGAACGCCAGGGTCCAGGCCGTGCTGCTCTATTGGCTGCCCGCCGCCGGTCCGCCCGTCTATGTGGGCGCCTCCTCCGTCTCGACCGGAAAAGTCGGCCAGTTCGACCATTTCGAGACGCCCACCGGCGTGTTCGCGCACTCCTTGGCGAACCCCGACTTCCGCGCCCTGGGCACGAAGAACGCGAACGGGATACTGGGCTACGGCGCGAAAGGCATGCGGATCTATGATTTCGGCTGGCAGCAGGCAAACCGGGGATGGGGCAATAGCGGCGCCAGCACGATGCGCCTGCAAATGCACGCGACGGACCCGGTCCTGCTCGAACCCAAGCTGGGAACGCCGCAGTCCAAAGGCTGCATCCGCATACCGGCCACCCTCAACCGCCTGCTGGACAGCTATGGCCTGCTGGACGCCGACTATGAGCTTGCGGCGGACCTGATCTCTCGTCCCTGGGTACTGCTGCGCGACAGAACCCCGGTCCCTGGCGCCGGGCGCTACCTGATCATCGTGGACACCAAACGCGAGGACCGGCCGGACTGGTCCGCCCCTGGGCGCGCTGTCGCAAAGTGACTTGACTCCGGTCAAGATCCGCCGCTTCCAAAGGCCGATACTTTGCGCATCCCCTCTTCCGGAGACAGTCATGTATCAACGCATATTGGTACCCATCGATGGCAGCGCCACCTCGGACCTGGGTCTGAACGAAGCGATACGCCTGGCCCAGCTCACTCATGGCAGCCTGCGCCTGATTCATGTAATCGATGAGCTGTCGTTCGCCCTGGCTGTGGACTCCTATGGCTACTATGCCGGCGAGTTGCTGGATCTGCTCCGGAAAAGCGGCGCCGAGATCCTTGAAAAAGGCATGGCTGCGGTCCGGGAGCAAGGCATCATCGTGGAAGGCGTGCTCTATGAAAACCTGGACAAGACCGTGCAGCAACGCGTGATCGCGGAGGCGGAAAGCTGGAAGGCCGATCTGATCGTCATCGGCACGCACGGCCGCCGGGGCGTGCGCCGCATGGTTCTGGGCAGCAGCGCGGAAGGAATCCTGCGGGGAGCCCCCGTGCCCGTCCTGCTGGTGCGAGCCCCCGCCGGCACCGCGTGACCGCGCGGAGGTCCGATGGATGAACGGCCTGACGTCTATCCCTGGTGGAACGAGGACGAGCAGGCGCTCTACGCGCGCCTGGGCTGCACCAGCCAAGGCCTCGACTCCCAGGAGGCATCCCGCCGGCAGGCATTGGCGGCGCCCAAGCCGCGGCTTGCCCGCCTGCGGGAGGGCGCCGTATTTCTTCTGCGCCGATTCGCAAGCCCGCTGGTTCTCATCCTCCTGATCGCCGGCGCCGTCTCGGCGTCCCTGGGAGAACTCGGCAACGCCCTGATAATCGCGGGCATCGTGCTGGTGAGCGTCACGCTCGACGCCTACCAGGAAAGGCGCAGCGCCCAGGCCGAGTTGAAGCTCCAGCAATCCGTCGCGCAAAAGGCCACCGTGCTGCGGGACGGCCGCAGCATTCGCATCCCCGCCACGGCAGTGGTTCCGGGCGATCTGCTCGCGCTCGAGGCCGGGGACATCATCGCAGCGGATGCCTGGCTGGTTTCCAGCCGCCATCTGCAGGTCAATCAGGCCTTGCTGACCGGCGAGTCCTTCCCCGTGGAGAAAAGCGCCGCCGCCACCGATATCGGGACGGATCAGGCGATCGATGCGCCGCGCGCTGTCCTGGCCGGCACGGCCATCCACAGCGGCAGCGCGACAGCCATCGCGGTGCTCACCGGCGCGCAAAGCGAACTGGGCAGGATCGGCGCCGACATCTCCAGGCGCGCAAAGCCGACGACGTTCGACCTGGACATACAGCGCTTCGGCTACCTGATCCTGCGCCTGACGGTGTTCCTGGTCCTGTTCGTCCTGCTGATCAACGCTCTGTTCCATCGGCCATGGCTGGAGTCCTTTCTTTTCGCCATCGCCCTGGCCGTGGGACTGACGCCGGAACTGCTGCCCATGGTGGTGTCGGTGACCCTGGCCAGAGGGGCGATCAGACTGGCGCGCAAGCACGTCATCGTCAAGCAGCTTCCGGTCATCCAGAACCTGGGCACCATGGATGTGTTCTGCACGGACAAGACCGGGACGCTCACCGAAGCGCGGATACGCCTGGACCGGACCGTGGATGTGGAGGGCAGGCCCAGCGCAAGCGCGGCTGCCCTGTTGCAGGTGAACAGCCGTTACCTGGCGGGCGCCAAGAACGCCCTGGACGAGGCGGTGCTGTCCGCCAGCGGCGCGCCCCTGGACGCTTGGACCCTGCTGGCCCAGCTGCCGTTCGACTTTGACCGGCGCTGGGCGGGAACGCTGGTGCAAGGGCCGCCCGGCGTCCGTCTGATCGTCAAGGGCGCTCCGCAGGACGTGCTGCGCCTTTGCTCGGCCTATGCGCCCGGCGGCGACGCCGCGCCCGCTCCCTTGACCGAGGCCGTCCGGCAAACGGCCGGACAGACCCTGCACGACATGGAAAGCAATGGATTCCGCGTGCTCGCGATCGCGTCAAAAGCGATGCCGGCCGCCGGGACCTCGGTGGACAACGACGATGCCTCGGACATGGTGCTGCACGGCTACGCCGCGTTCGCGGATCCGCCGAAACGCGGCGCCGCGTCCGCGCTGAAGGCGCTGCGCGCGCGCGGCGTGCAGGTCAAGGTCATTTCGGGCGACAGCGAACTCGTGACCCGCCATGTCTGCGCGCAACTGCAGCTGCCCGTCGAGGGCGTCCTGACCGGGACGGAACTTGCCGCCATGGACACGGCGACCCTGCGCGGCCTGGTAGAGAAGACCACGCTCTTCTGCCGCATGACGCCGGCGCAGAAGGAGCGCGTGGTGCTGGCCTGCAAGCAGCTCGGCCACACGGTCGGCTACATGGGCGATGGAATCAATGACGCCCCGGCCCTGCACGCCGCGGACGTCGGGATATCCGTGGAGTCGGCGACGGACGTGGCGCGGGAAGCGGCCCGCGTCATCCTGCTCAGGCGCAGCCTGGGAGTGGTGCATGACGGCGTCATGGAGGGCCGCCGCACCTACATGAACGTGTTCAAGTACATCATGATGGGTACCAGCTCAAACTTCGGAAATATGTTCAGCATGGCCGGCGCGGCGCTGTTCCTGCCCTTTCTTCCCATGCTTCCGGTGCAGATCCTGCTGAACAATATGCTGTACGACCTGTCGGAATTGCCCATTCCCCTGGACAACGTGGACGCGGAGGACATCTCCTCCCCGCGCCGCCTGGATATCGGCCTGATCCGCCAGTTCATGTTCGTCATCGGGCCGGTAAGTTCCGCTTTCGACTTCATCACCTTCTATCTGCTGCTGCATGTGCTCAAGGCCACGGAAGCCGAGTTCCAGACCTGCTGGTTCGTGGAATCGCTTTGCACGCAGGTGCTGGTCATCTTTGTCATCCGGACCCGGCACAACCCGCTGCGCAGCCGGCCGCAGGGCGCGCTGGCGGCAGCCTGCTTCCTGGTCGTGGCCGCGGCGCTGTGGCTGCCACTGGGGCCGCTGGCCGGCTTCTTTTCCTTCGTATCCCCTCCGCCGCTCTTCTACCTCATGCTCGCCCCCCTGGTCGTCTGCTACCTGGCCGCCGTCCATGAGATCAAGCGTCGGTTCTTTCTTGCGCGGTTCGCGCGCCGGGAATAGCGCCGCGACGCAGCGCATGCTTGATCAATGTCAAGGAGCGCCGGCTCGGCAGGCTCAATATGGAAACGTCGGACTCGACCTACGAGTTGCGCCTTTGACGTCCTGGAGAGCAACATGCGCGCGCGGAATCTTATGACCCCAGACCCCTATTGCGTCACGGCGAGAACGCCGGTTTCCCAGATCATGCGCGCGATGCTGGACAAGAACATCAGCGCGGTGATGGTGCTGGGCGACGATGGAAAATTGATCGGGCTGGTCAGCGAAGGCGACCTGGTCAGGCGCCAGGACAGCACGCATCAGAAAAAGGTGGACCACTGGCTGGCCCTGCTCGCCGAAGGCGAGGCCTTGAACCTGGAGTTCCTGCACAGCCTGCAACTGGGCGAGCAGACGGCCGCCTCTGTCATGAGCAGCCCGGTCATCACGGTGGAAGAAGACACGGAACTGGCCCAGATCGCCGACCTGATCCTCAAGCGCGGCATCAAACGCGTCCCGGTTACCCGCAACGGCAAGCTGGTCGGCGTGGTCAGCCGCAGGGACATCCTGCGCGCGCTGCTGGACCAGGAAGGCTGAGCACCCGAAGGGAGGCATCATGGAGCGCATCGGAATCTTCTTTTATTCGCGCACCGGCACCGCCCGCGCGACGGCCGAGCGCCTGGCCTCCCTGAGCGGTTGGCCGGCCTATGAGATCCGCGATGCCGTCCCCAGATTCGGCCTGAGCGGCGACTGGCGCTGCATCGTCGACAGCCTGCTCAAACGCTGCCCGGACGTGCGCTATGAAGGCCCGGCCCTGGATAGCTTCGACCACGTCATCCTGATTGCGCCGGTCTGGCTGCGGTCGCTGGCGGCGCCCATGCGGGCCTTCCTGAAAATGCAGGGACGCTTGATCAAGGCCTACTCCGTCATCTGCGTCATGTCCGGATTCGGCGGCTTTCGCGCCGTGGACGACATTGCCACCCTGGTCGGGTCCAAGCCGCGCTCGATCCTGCTCCTGAAACAATACGACGTGCTGGCCGAAGAGTGCGACGCGTCCCTTTGCCGCTTCCGGGAGCAAATCCGGGCGGCGGCGCCGGCGGCATGGGACGACCCGGTATTGCCCGCCGTCGATTGATCGCTCCCCTTTTACAAGGGCTAGTGCGTTCGTATTACCTCGCTCTCACCAGTAGCGCGGCGCGGGAATGTGTGCTGCAATAATTTTCTATCCGCCTCAGGGCTGGCTCCTCGCACGTTCCCGCAATGAAGCACACGTTCAGCGCGCCGCCACTGCTCGACATCATCCAATCCGCTACCGAGCCGATTATCACGATAGACGAGCGCCAGCGCATCGTGATGTTCAACCCGGCCGCCGAGCGCGTCTTCCTTTGCCTTGCGGACGACACCATAGGGGCGAACCTCGACACCCTGATTCCCGTGCGGTTTCGCACCGCCCATGCCCGGCACGTCGACCGATTCAAGCTCACTGGAATTTCCGAACGCCAGATGGGTCTGGGCGGACCGCTATGGGGCCTGCGGTCCAACGGCGAAGAATTCCCCATGGAAGCCTCCATTTCCCAGACCAGGACGGAGGCAGGCGTATTCCTCTCCATCTTCCTGCGGGACATCACCGAGCGCCAGCGCGTCGATCAGGCGCTGCGCGCGTCCCGCGACGAACTGACCCGTCTTTCGAACGCCTTGCTGCATGTGCGCGAGCAGGAGAAAAAGCACATTGCCCGGGAGTTGCACGACGATCTCGGACAGACCCTGACCGCGCTGACCATGGAACTGTCCCAGCTGGAAGCCGGCTTCGCCCCCGACGACAACGACATGCGCGCCCGCGTGCGCGCCATGCGGCGCCTGATCAAGAAAACCTTCGCTTCGTTGCGGCGCATCGCTTCCGACCTGCGCCCGGTCATGCTGGACGATCTGGGGCTTGCCGCCGCGGTCGAATGGCTGGTGGCGAATTTCGTTTCCCGATACGGTATCGACGTGGAAGCGCAAATCGACATCGGGCCGGCCGAGCCCGGCAAGCCTGTAGCCACCACGCTGTTTCGCGTGGTCCAGGAGGCGCTGACCAATATCGCCAAGCATGCCCAGGCCACCAAGGTGCAACTGCGGCTGCGCTGCACGGAATCGACGTGCGAGCTGACCGTCCAGGACAACGGCGTGGGCGCCGCCCCGGAAAGCCTGGCCAAGAAACTGCCCTTGTCGCTGGGACTGCAAGGCATACGCGAACGGGTCCGGCTGCTCAACGGCGAGGTCACGATACACACGCGGAAAAAAGGGGGCTTCCGCCTGCATGCGCAGATGCCCGCGCAACCCCCGGAATCCAGCTGGGAGGCCGCGTGATCACCGTCATTCTGGCCGATGACCACACGCTGCTGCGCGCGGGGCTACGACGCCTGCTGGAACATGCCGGCGACATCTCGGTGGAAGGCGAGGCCGGCAACGGATCAGAAGCCTTGAAGCTGATGGCCCAGCGCCCGTGGGACCTGCTGGTGCTGGACATGTCCATGCCCGGCCGTGACGGCGTGGACCTGATCCGCCAGATCCGGCATGAGTACCCGAAAATCCCGATACTGGTGCTGACCATGCATGGGGAACAGCAGTACGCCGTGCGCGCGATCAAGGCGGGAGCAGCGGGATATCTGACCAAGGACAGCGCCGCCGAGGAGCTGGTGGAAGCGGTGCGCAAGGTTGCGGGCGGAGGCCGGTACCTGAGCCAGTCCCTGGCCGAGAGCATCGCTTTCGAACGGCACGGCGATACAGGCGCCCTGCCCCACCTGTTGCTGTCCGACCGTGAACTGTCGGTATTCCGGCATCTGGCCTCGGGCCTGAACAACTCGGACATCGCCCGGCTGCTGTTCCTGAGCGTCAAGACCATCAGCACCTATAAATGCCGCATCCTGGTCAAGATGCAGCTGCGCAACCAGGCCGACCTGGTGCGCTATGCAATCCGGCACCGGTTGATCGACGACAAGGACAGCCCGGACGCCTGAACCCCCGCTGGGGCGCGGCAGTCAACCCAGGTAGGAATATTCCTACAGCCGTAGGTAAACACCACGCCAATCTGGCGGGATGCGCCGATAGCGCGAAGCGCCACGGCCACGCATACTGGGTCCGTACATCCGCGGGGCATGCGCCCGCCTGCCCCACGCGGATTTCCGGCAGTCCGACTCAGTGAGGCGCCATCATGGATACCCTCTCGCCGTTTTCCGCAACCCGATTGCCATTACGCGCCGAGGTGATGGGCGATTGCGAAGTCTGCCCTCTCGCCCGTATCTGCCACGCCGGCACAGACGCAGGCCTGGCGCCTGCGGCCACGCCCCACGCCCGCCGGCTGGTCCATCAGGGCGAGGCCATCTATCGCGCAGGCGACCCTTTGCAGAATCTGTACCGGCTGCGCTCCGGGTCGGTGAAAATCCGGGCCACCAATCCGTCCGGCCTGGAACAGATCACCGCCTTTCCCGTCGCTGGCGCCGTGCTGGGACTGGACGCGATCGAGACCGGTACGCACACCAGCGATGCGATCGCCCTGGAGGATTCCCTCGTCTGCATCCTGCCCTTCTGCGAACTGATGGGAAACTGCCGGCAGGACTTCATCGCCGCCCAGCAGTTCAACCGGCTGATCTCCCATGACATCAATGAAGGCCGCGAGCTGCTCATGGCCCTGGGGTGCATGACCACCGAGGAACGCGTCGCGCACTTCCTGATAGGCATATCCGAGAGAATGGTGGCAAACGGGTACTCGCCCCGCGAGTTCATTCTGAAGATGACACGCCAGGACATCGCCAATCATCTGGGCATGAAGGTGGAAACGGTGTGCCGGGTCTTCGCGCGCATGCAGGATGCAGCCCTGGTCAGCGTGCGTAGAAGGCAACTGGAAATCCGCAACATCGAAGCGCTCCGCAAGATCAGTTGCGGATGAGCGCAGGCGGACGCGCCGCAACCCCGTAAAGTTGGCCGCGAATTGAGTTTCGTCAAGCCGGTCCGGGCAGGAGATCCTATTCTGAACAGGTCGCGCCCGGCGGACGCCGTTGCGGCGCTCCCTCTACCCTCGCGGAGGAACTCGTCATGCAACCGGATTACGAGCCCTATGTGGCACTGTACAAGTATGGCCTGAATACTGCGCTGGCCATGGCCGAGAACTATTTCGACAGCGCCCGGCAGCTACGCGCCCTGCAGCTGAAGACCGACAAGGAAATGCTCGCCTTCGCGCAGCAGGCGCACGCCGAAATGGAATCCATGTCCACGGTAGCCGCAATTTGTTCCTATCAGCAGAAGCTGGCCGCCGATCTGCTGGGGCGTGAACTGGACTACCTGCGCGAGATCGAGAAGATCGCCCGCGCGGCGTCCGCCTCTGCGTCCGCCACCTTGAGGGACAGCAAGAATCCGTGGCAGGAGCGGGTCTCGGAGGTCGCGTTCGACGTCGGCCAGTTTCTCGCCAACGGCAACGCGATGAGTTCCGCCGGCGGCAAGAATGCGTAGCGTCAGGAATTGGCAAACTGAAGAAGGTCCGTTCCAGGCGCTGAACCATTGGAAAGAAGCGCTGATCGCGCAGGCTACGGGCGGAGGCTCGCCGGCCGCGTTCACGCTCGCGCTCGCCGATTGGTGGATGCACCTTTGCACCGCGCCCGGCAAGCAGCTCGAACTGGGGTTGAAATGCGGCACTGAAGCCGCGGCGCTGTGCCGGCACGCCGCCCTGCCCTGGACCGGCGTGAACCGAAGCGCTTCCACGCCCGCGGCCGACAGCGCGCAAGCGCCGCCGGCCTGGCAGCGCGAACCCTTCAGCCTGTGGTTGCACGCGTTCCAATCGGCGCGGCTATGGTGGATGGACGCCACCAGGGATGTACCCGGCGTCGCCGCCCACCACGCGGATCTGGTGTCGTTTTGCGCGGCCCAGTGGTGCGATATGTTCTCGCCAGCCAACTTCGCGTGGTCCAATCCCGTCGTGCTGGAACGCTCCCTGGCCGAAGGCGGCCGCAACCTGATTGCCGGCCAGATGAACTTTCTTGCCGATCTGCAGCGCAGGCTGAGCCACGCCCCCGAGGAGGGGACGGAGCGCTTTCAGGTGGGCAAGGACGTGGCGGTCACGCCCGGCGCGGTCGTCTTCAGGAATCATCTCATCGAATTGATCCAGTACGAGCCGTCGACCGCCACGGCGCACCCCGAGCCGATACTCATCACCCCTGCGTGGATCATGAAGTACTACGTGCTGGACCTGTCGCCGGGAAACTCCCTGATCCGGCATCTGGTCGCGCAGGGTTACACGGTGTTCTGCATCTCCTGGCGCAATGTGGATTCGCGGGACCGGAACCTGTCCCTGGACGATTACCTCCACATGGGCTTCATGGCCGCGCTGAACGCCGTCTGCCGCATCGTGCCAGGCCGCCGCGTGCACGCCGTGGGCTACTGCCTGGGCGGTACCCTGCTGTGCATCGCCGCCGCCGCGATGGCGGGAAAAAAGGACGACCGCCTGGCCACGCTCACGCTTCTGGCGGCGCAAACCGACTTCACCGAACCGGGCGGACTGGGACTGTACATCGATGCCAGCGAGGTGTACTTGCTGGAAAGCCTGATGTGGGCGCAGGGCTACCTTTCAGCCGGCCAGATGTCCGCCGCGTTCCAGGCGCTGCGGCCCGTCAGCGATACGGCCGCGCGCGCCGTGCGCAGGTATCTGCTGGGCGAGCATACGGCGCCCAATGACCTGATGGCATGGAACGCGGACTCCACCCGCATGCCTTACCGCATGCATGCCGAGTATCTGCGCAAGCTCTTCCTGAACAACGAGCTGGCGGAGGGCCGCTACCAGGTCGACGGCCGCATCATCGCCCTGCGCAACATCCGCGTGCCCATCTACGCCCTGGGCACCGAAAACGACCGGATCGCGCCGTGGCAGTCCATCTACAAGATCCACTACCAGACCGACGCCGACATCCGCTTCGTTCTCGCCAGCGGCGGGCATAACGCAGGCGTCGTCAGCGAGCCCGGGCATCCCGGGCGCTGGCACCGCGTAAGGGAAGGCGAAATGGACAGGCTGCGCCTCGGCCCGGACGAATGGGCGGCCGCCAGCACCCTGCGCCCCGGATCTTGGTGGCCCGATTGGCATGCCTGGCTCGATGCCCACTCCGGTCCCGCGCAGCCGGGCCTGCGGCCCCTGGGCGAGCCCGGGGCCATCGGCGCCTCCTTGACGCCTGCCCCGGGGCGCTTCGTGCTTCAGAATTGACCAGCAGGGTTGCCGCGGCGGCGCACGATCAAGATCTTCAGGGCGCGGCGTCGCAAGCCCCGTTCTCCTGCGCGCACATGAAGACAGGCACCTTGATGAAAAGAATGCCTTTCAGCGCGAGCCCCCGCACCAGCCCGGCGTCCGACAGGATAAAACCCGCAATCGGCTCGATGACCAGATTGCGTCCCGCCATGGCGGTCTCGTCCAGGACCTGGATGGTTCCGCTCGCGCCCTCCACCCATCCGGGGGCAGCCTGGAACGCCCGCAACGCCTCGTAAGTGGAGAAAAACAGGATCAGCGCCTTTCCGTCCAGCCCAAGCACCGAACCCGGGGGGCTGGCCATGGCGTTGTAATAGCTGCGCCCTCCCACCGCGTCGATCAGCACGCCACGGCCATAGGCCATTCCCAGGATGCCGCCATCCGCATGCAGTGCAGGCACGACCAGCACGCCAAAGGAACGCGCAACCAGCGCCTGCGCTTTGCGCGATTGAAGATAGAGACGCGATAGCGCCGCCTCCGCCTCCTGGTCCACCCGCTTGAGTACGGCGGGAGACACCGACGAGAGCGAATCCGCCGGCTGTCCAAAGGCGATTTCAACAGGCACGATGGCCAGGAGGAGTTGAAGCCATATGGCAAGGACGCGGGTCTTCATGAGTCCTCCAGGGTTGCGGCGCATTCCGGCTCGCGGCTGCGCGGTTCATCACGACGCCCGCCGGCGTTTCAGCGTGCGCCCTTGTGGTCCTTCTGGCCGGTATTCTTGTGCCGCCCCAACAACTCGGCCGTTTCGGCCTTCTGCCGCTGTTGCTCGGCGTTTTCCTTGGCATCCGAACGCGCCTTTTCCTGTTTGGCGGGCGGGGTTTTGGCAGGCTGTTGCATGTTGGTCTCCTGGACATCGGGGCGCGCCGACTGGGCGGCACATTGATAAAGGCGTAGATGAAAACTGCGGACATCGCCGCTAGGCATCCCCCGCCGGCAGGCCGCGGGCATGTATCCCATCTTGAGCCTTCCACCGGCGTTCTTGTTGACCAAAATCACAAACTCGATGCCGACGCGGCGGCGACCGGCCGGACCGCGCAGGGTACGGAGCGGGTCGGATCGGCACGCCGCTGAACAGGCGGCAGCTCGCCCAGCGTGACGGGCGTCGAGGCCTTTCAAGGAATCAAGACTGCCGTTGCTTGGATACGACCCATGCGGACATCGTCCAACGCCGCGTTCGCCTCTTCAAGAGGATATATGCGCACGTCGCACTGCACGTCGGAGGCGATGGCAACATCCATGAACTCCCGCCCGTCGGCACGGGTCAGGTTGGCCACGGATACAAGCTGGCGCTCCTCCCATAGCAGTCGGTACGGAAAGGACGGAATATCCGACATATGAATGCCGCCGCACACTACGCAACCTCCCTTGCGTACCGCTTTCAGCGCCGCAGGGACGAGATCCCCCACTGGCGCGAAGATGATGGCGGCATCCAGTTGCTCCGGCGGGTCACTCATGCTGTCTCCCGCCCATACGGCGCCGAGCGCGCTGGCCTGCTGTTGGGCAGGAAAATCCCCTGCCCGCGTAAAGGCGTAGACGTGCCGGCGCTGCCAGGCGCAGACTTTCGCCACTATCTGGCCCGCGGACCCGAATCCATAGATGCCAAGCCTCTGCGCTGGCCCCGCTGCCCGCAACGCTCGCCAGCCGATCAGCCCCGCGCACATCCAAGGTGCCATTGAGGCCGCACTCCGGTCCCGAGGCACCGGAAATATGTATCGTGCGTCTGCGATCAGGTGCGAGGCAAAGCCGCCAGCCCGCGTATAGCCGGTGAATTCCGCGAAATCGCAAAGGTTTTCTCGCCCCGACAGGCAATAGCCGCATTGGCCGCAAGTCTTCCCCAGCCACGCCGCGCCTACGCACCGCCCCACCACGCCCGGGTCGACGCCTGCGCCTGCCTGCTCTATGACGCCTATCACCTCGTGCCCGGGCGTGACCGGATAGCGCAGGCCCGGCAGCTCGCCATCCACCACGTGCAGATCGGTGCGGCAGACGGCGCACGCCTCGACCCTCAGTCTCACCTCGCCGCCGCCCGGCTCGGGCGTGGCGCCGTGCTCCAGGGTCAGAGGCTCGCCCGCGGCCCGTTGCACCATGCTTTTCATGGCGGGCGCCCTGGTCGGCCGCGGCGTCGGCCTAGCCGACCGCCAGCTTGTCCTGCACTTCGACCACACCGGGCACCGCCCAGGCCGCCCGCTCCGCGGCGCCACGTTCGACCCAGCTATTGACCCGGCCGCTCAGTACGACCTTATGGTCATGCACGCTGACTTCCACGCGGTTGGCCTCGACCAGCGCACTGTTCAGCAGCGCTTCCTCGATCTTCCGCTTGACGTCGCCCGCGTGCACGGAGGGCGTCACTTCGATCAGGTTCGATATGCCAGTCACGCCTGAAAGCTTGTGGACCGCGTGCGCCGCCGCTTCGCGTTGATAGAACCACTCGACGGAGCCATTCAACGTCACCCAGCCCTTGTGCACGGACACCTGGACCTTGCCATCGGGAATCGTCGAATCCCAGGCAATGATGCTGAGCGCCCGCGAGGCGATCTGGTCGTCCGCAAGCTGCTTGTCCGCAGCCATCCGCACCTCGATCTCCTGAGCGATTCCGCGGACTCCCTTGACGCGTTGAACCGTTTCCTCGGCGGCCAGTTTCTGCGCGAAAGTGCTGACATGCCCCGTCAACGTCACTACGCCGTTCTCCGCCACCACGCCTATGTGCAGATTATTGACGCTGGGCTCGAATTCCAGCGCCCTCTGCACCCTGTCCCGCAGTTCCGCATCGATCATGATGCTCTCCTGAATGCTCGCGGTTGAACCAAGTCCAGCCCAATTCGGAATCGCCGAGCCCGGTTGCGGCCATATGATGATTCCCCATTCTTGGCCTGGGCCTCCCGGACATATTGATCCATGCCCGCGGGCTCTCGTTGATTTTTGTCATGCAAATATGGGGGCAAAACCGCGGCGGCTGCCCGTCCCGGGTCAAGACGCCTCGCCTCGCGCCATTCTTGACAACGGTCAATATTCCGGACGCGCACCCTCCGATACTGAGTATCCGTTCCCCCACTACGCGGAGCTCCAGCATGTATCAGAAAATTCTTGTGCCCATAGACGGCAGTCCGACGTCCGAGCTGGGCCTGAAGGAAGCCATACGAATCGCGCGCGCCACGGGCGCCAGCCTACGCTTGATTCATGTCATCGATGAACTCTCGTTCGCCTTTACGGCCGACGCGTACAGCTATCGCGCGGGCGAGCTGTTGGACCTGGTCCGAAAGAACGGCGCAAAGGTGCTCGAAGCGGCGCTGGAGAAAGCCAAGGCAGCGGAGGTGGAAGCAGACACGGTGCTATATGAAAACCTCGACAGGACCGTTAAGCAAAGGGTGCTGGACGAAGCCTTGGCGTGGAAGGCGGACTTGATCGTCATCGGCACGCATGGACGCCGGGGACCGAGCCGTCTGGTGCTGGGAAGCAGCGCCGAGGGCATCATGCGCGGCGCCGCCGTACCTGTGCTGCTGGTGCGCGCCCCCGAAGGCGGCGCGTAGGTCCCAGGGGCTCCTGTGCGCTTGCCGCAGGAAATCTGTGCGCGAGTGATGGCCGACCGTTATGCCGGGCCGGACGAGGTCTCGGCGCGGCAGATCTACCGGCGGGTGGCTCGCGCATTGTCCAAGGCCGAGCCTGCGGAGCAGCGCGCCGCCATCGCGCAAGCCTTTCTGCGGAACATGACGCTGGGCGCGATCGGCGCCGGCCGCATCATGGCCAACGCCGGCCGGGACATCCACGCGACCATGGTCAACTGTTTTGTGCAACCGGTCGGCGTCGGCGCACCCGGCCTGTCCTTCGAGGCCGGTCTGGATGAGGCCTGCAAGACACTCGCCATGGGCGGCGGAGTCGGCTATGACTTTTCGGCGTTGCCGCCAGCATCGGCCGATCCAAAGGCCCGGGACTCCATGCCCGGCGTCTGCGCCGCGATCGACAGGTACGACGCGGCCTGCGCTGGCCTGACGTTTCAAGGCAGCAGGCGGGGCGCGCAAATGGCGGTGCTGGCCTGCAATCACCCCGATATTTTCGAATTCGTGCGCGCCAAGCATGGCCGCACACGATGGTCGACATTCAATATTTCGGTCGCGGTGACCGATGCGTTCATGACCGCCGTCCAGCAAGACGAGGCATGGCCCTTGCTGCACCCTGCGCTACCCGATGCGCGCAGCATTTCCTTGGGTGCAGCCAAGCTGGCCTGCGGGCTATGGCGGTATGGCCAGGTACCCGCCCGCACGCTCTGGCGCGCCATCGCCGGTCAGGCCGTGCACAGTTCGGAGCCCGGCATCCTGTACATCGACACCATCAACCGCGCCAACAATCTGCGTGCAGTCGAAACCCTACGGGCCACCAACCCCTGTGGTGAACAGCCTCTGCCGGACTATGGCGGCTGCGTGCTGGGTCCGATCAATCTCACCCGCCTGGTCAGGCATCCGTTCGGCCTGGGCGGGCAGCCGACGGTCGACCTGAAACGATTGGGTCAGATGGTTCGGACACAGGTACGCATGCTGGACAATGTGATTGATTTGACCGAATGGCCGCTTCCCGCTCAGGCGGCGCAAGCGCATTCCAAGCGTCGGATTGGGATAGGAGTGACCGGCCTGGCGGATATGCTCGCCATGATGAAACTGCGTTACGACGGCGAACCCGGACGATCGGCAGCGAGAGCCGTCGCACGCTGTATTCGTGACCATGCCTACGCGGCATCTGCCGCGCTGGCCGCGCAGCGAGGGCCATTTCCCCTGTATCGCCCCAACGATTACCTGGCCGCGGACGCGATCGGCAGCGCACTCCCTGTGGCGGTCCGGCAAGCGATTGCCGCGCATGGCTTGCGCAACAGCCACCTGGTTTCATTCGCACCTGCCGGCAGCGTCAGCCTTGCCTTCGCGGATGGCTGCTCCAGCGGCATCGAACCCGCCTTCGACTGGGCATATCGGCGGCGCCTTCAATTGCGAGACGACAACACAGCGGAAATGGTCGTGGAGAACCATGCATGGCGGCTTTGGAAACACTCCCAGCCTCCCGGCTCGCCAATTCCCGAGTACTTCCGAAAAAGCGCGGATATCGCGCCGGCAGACCACCTGCTCATGTTGGCGGGCATGCAACCATTCGTAGATGCCGCCATCTCAAAGACTGTCCCAGTACCCGGCAATTATCGTACGGAGGACGCGCAAGAATTGTTCATGCTGGCTTGGAGAATGGGGTTGAAGGGCCTGACAGTGTTCCGGCCAGATGCGCATTTGGCCGCGGTAATGACCTCCTCGGTCAACGTATCAGCATCTGAATGTCCAACGCGTAGTCCCGATACCTGCGGCTAGCGCAGTCACATGGCTCCGTAGACCACGGTCTCGGTCAAGCTCGAACCGTGCGCTGGCGGTATTGATCGGCGCATGCAACAGGAGGGCGCGCGCGCCCTCCCCCGCGCAACCCGCCCTTTTCGCTACGCTCCCGCCAGGGAGGATGGAATGATCTTGCGCTCCATCAGCACCCCCAGCCAGTGCTTCACGCATGCCTCGGTGTCATAGGTCTGCGTGAAGCCCGCCTGCTTGATCTTGACCGTACTGACAAATGCGGGCGCGGGCGGGGTCTTCAGGCCATAGCCGAAACGGGCGTCGGCCGAGTAATGGGATTCGCCAAGGATCTGCGCCATGCTCAGGGGCCGCAAGCCATGCTGCTTGACGATCTCGTCCCACAGGGTTGCCCGGCTGGGCAGGTATTCGGCCAGGCGGACAGGCTGGTCCGGGCCGGCTTCGACACCCAGGAACTCCGCCAGGGACGGCCACAGGTCGTGCCAGCTGAACACTTCGCCGTTGGTAAGGTTGTAGTGCTCGTTCCAGGACGTCGGATGCTCCGCCGCCCAGACGCCCGCATCGCCGATCAGACGCGCATCCACGGCTTCACGCGGATAGGAAATGTGGCCGGGATAGCAGAACGGCTTTCCTTCGGCGCGGCACACCGCCGCGTAGACGCCGATGACCGGCACGGTATTCATCGCCACGCCCACATTGGGGCCCAGCACGATGGTGGGTCGGAAGATCGTCCAGCCAAAGCCGCTCTGTGCGGCCTTTTCCCGGATGTAGTCTTCCTGGAACCAGTATGAGTTCGGATGATCGTCGCGAGGCTGGCGTTCACGCGCCGGCGTGCGGATGGGATGCAGGTGCACGCCATAGGCCTTGGTGCCCTGCAGCACGCTGACATGCCGCAGCGTGCCGCTGGCGGCCAGCGGCTCGATGACGTTCCTGATCATGCTCAGGTTGGTGGCCATCTGCTCCGGGTCCCGCCAGCCGGCGATGAGGCCAGGCTTCTCATAGACGGCCGCATAGAACACGTGCGTGGCTTCTGGCATGTCCCCAAAGGCGCGACGGCACGCCTGCGCGTCCTGCAGATCGACCGGCAGATGGGTGTACGGCCGTTGGCTGATGATCTCCGGACGCCGGCGGGAAACCGCGACGACGTCCCAGCCCGCGTTCAGGAATGAATCGACGGCAGCGGAGCCGACCAGCCCGCTGGCGCCAGTAACGATAACGGTGCGTGACATGATTCCGTCAATCCATGACCAGGTTGATCTGCTTGAACAATTCCTTGAAACGGACGTACTCGTCCGCCATGCGCTTGCCGAAGTCCGCCCGGCTGTCCGCTGAAGGAACGATACCCAGGCCGGCGAATTTCTCCTGCGTTTCCGGGTTGTTCACGGCCTTGACGATCTCATCGTGGAGACGGTCCAGGATCGCTTGCGGCGTGCCGGCGGGCGCGACGATGCCGTACCAGGCGACGCTTTCCGCGCCTGGCAGTCCGGCTTCGGCGACAGTGGGGACGTCCGGCAGCAAGGGCGAACGCTTGGCATCGGCCACGGCCAGGGCGCGCAACTGGCCGGACTTCACGAACGACAGGATGGGCGGCACGCCGCTGATGACCATCTGGGTGCGCCCGCCCAGGGTGTCGGTGATCGCATCGCTGTTGCCCTTGTATGGCACGTGCAGGATTTCGGTCTTGGACAGGTGCTGGAACAGCTCGCCGGCGATATGACCGCTGGTCCCGACGCCAGCCGAGGCGTAGTTGACCTTGTTCGGATTGGCCTTGATGTAGGCAATCAGCTCCTGCAGGTTCGTCACCGGAATCGACGGGTTGACCAGGATGACGTTCGGTCCCGTGGCCACCAGGGCTACCGGCGCCAGATCCTTGAGCGGGTCATAGGGCATTTTGCTGCGGGCATTGGGATTGACCGTGATCGGCCCCGCGGAAGCGAAGCCGATGGTGTAGCCGTCCTTGCCGGACTTGGCGACGATGTCGGTGGCCAGGTCGCCGCCGGCGCCCGGCTTGTTCTCGACGATCACCGGCTGGCCCAGCTGCTCGGCCAGGGGTTTGGCCACCAGGCGCGCGATGATGTCGATGGAACTGCCGGGGCCGAAGGTGGCGATCAGGCGTATGGGGCGCGCGGGGTAGGCATCGGCGGCCTGCGCGCCCGTGACGGCGGCCAGGCTCAGGGCCAGGCCGGCGATCAATCGGAAAGGAATCATGATGTTGTCTCCCATGGATGGTGGTCTTTTATGTGGATCGAATTCGTGGCGCGCGGCTCAGTCTCTGTGCGAGTACATCCGCTTGCCGGGATGCGGCAGCCGGGCGCGCAGAATGACGCCCTGCTCCGCTTCGGTGATGAACAGGGAACGCCCGTCCTCGCCGCCGAAAGCAACGTTGGTGGTGCGCAGGCCCGCGCAGGAACGGATGCGGTAAAGGGGTTCGCCCAGCGGGCTGAACAGCCACACGGTGCCCGCCTGTGCGTGGACGATGGCCAGGTTGCCGGCCTCATCCAGGGCCATGCCGTCCGGCCCGGCCGTGCTGCCCGATAGCTGGATGAAACGGCTGGCTTTCTTCATCTGGCCGTCCGGTTCCAGCCGCAGCGCGTAGATGGCGTTGTCGTGCGTGATGGCCACGTAGAGCACGTTCTCGGCCTTGTTCATGACCAGACCGTTGGGGCCCGCCAGACCATCCATGATGAGGTCCACCGTCTTGCCGTCGGCGCGCAGGCGGAACACGCGGCCGGTGGGGTTTTCCAAGGCGCTTTCACCTTGATCGGTGAAGTACAGGTCGCCGTTGGAGGCGAAGAACAGATCGTTCAGGCCCTTCAAGCCTTCCCGCCGCACATGCTGCAGGTAGGGCCGGATGCTGCGGGTCTCGGGATCCAGAAGCATCAGGCCATGCAGATGGTCAGCGACGAAGATGCGGCCGTCGCGATGGATCTTCAGACCATTGGGTTCGCCTTCGTAGGTGACGACGACCTCGAAATTGCCCGCCGGATCCACGCGCAGGATGCGCCCATGCGCCAGATCGACGCACCAGAGATTGCCCGAGCGATCGAAAGAAGGCCCCTCCAGAAAAGAGTGCATCTTCACGTGGCGCGCGGCGAGCCAGGTCGAGGCCTGATCGGTCAGGTGCAGGGATTCGGGCAGCCGGGCGTAGACCTCGGTGCCCATGGGTTCAGCGGGAGGGTACATTGCGGTTCCTTTCAGGATTGCGGTGGGCAGGCCGGAAGTTCGATCCCCAGCATCAACGAACTAAGCGACTTGCCATGGGGATCCAGGCGCAGCGAGCGCGTGACGCCGCCCGACAGTACGTTCGGAATGACGAAGTTCAGCGCCCTCAGGCTTTCGACCTCATAGCGCCCCACCTTCCCTGCTCCCAAATGGGCAAAGGCCTGCTCTACGCGTTCGACAGTGAGCGCCTGGCGCAGCAGGCGCCAGGCGTCCTCGTCGTAGGCAATGACGGCGATGCTCGAGGTATTGCCCTTGTCGCCGGCGCGCGCATGCGCCAGGTCATGAACCAGAATGCCCATGCTCAAGCTCCCACCGTAATGACTTCGGGCGTGACCCAGTCGCGCGGAATCAGCAGGGCATCCACGGCTATGACCTCCTTGGCGCCCAGGTTGACGGGACCGCCCGCGCCATAAGGCCCTTGCATGTTCAACTGCCGCACGTGGTCCCCCAACAGGTGGGCGCTCTTTTTGTCTGGACAGCGCGCCGACACGCGCAACCGGACTTCGTAGGGGTGGCTGGCGACGGCCTCCGGATGATCGCCATGCAGGCTGCTGATGCCGATCAGGTCTACCTGGATCTCGCTGGCCGCGCCGCCGTCAAGCCGGAACCGCTCCTTCACCGTGTCGGCCGCCAACCGCGCCCGCGCAATCGCGTTCACGCCCGCATAGGCCACCTCGCCGGTGCCTATCCACCCATCGAAGTAGCCGACCACGACCTTGTAGCGATCGGTCCGCGGCGCGGCGCGTATGCCGCGCACGGCCACCCGGTCCGCGTGCTGCTCCTCAAAATGCAGGCCTTCCAGGCTCAGTACGCAATCTGGCGTCACGTAGGCCGCGGGATCATGGATTTCGTACAGCGCCTGCTCGGTGCAGGTCATGCGGTCGAGGCGGCCGCCCGAGCCAGCCGGCTTGCCTATGTACAACTCGCCGTCGCCGTAAAGATCGGCATAGGGATAAGCCAGTTCGGCCAGGCGGGGAACGTCTTTCTTGCCTGGGTCGGCGAAGTAGCCGCCGGTGATCTGCGCCGAGCACTCCAGCAGATGGCCCATGATGGTGCCCGCCGCCAGCTTGGGCAGGTCCTGGTAGCTCCAGCCGTGATGATGCAAGGCCACACCCAGAAACAGCGAGGGATCTGCGACCCTGCCCGTCAACACCACGTGCGCGCCGGTGGCGAGCGCATCGCGGACCACGTCGGCGCCCAGGTAGGCATTCGCCGACGCCAGTTGCGGCAGGATCGCCTCCAGCGGCAGATCGCGATCCAGCAGGCGCAGTTCGGGATGCAGGCGCACGCGGTCGGCCACGTCGTCGCCGACTACGGCGGCACACTTGAGATCCTGCCATCCCAAGGCCTGACCGATGTCCAGCGCGGCCTGCGCGGCGCCGGCCGGGTTGGCCGCGCCCATATTGGACACCAGCCGGACGCCTTTCTCCTGGCACGCCGGCAGGAAGGCGCGCATGCGCTCCTCCAGCATCGGGTTGTAGCCGTGAGCGCCGTCATGCTTGCGCGACAGTGTTTCGCGCGCGATGGTCCGTTCGGCCAGGCATTCGCACACCAGGTAGTCGATATCGCAGTCTTCCAGCAGCGGCATGGCCGGACCGATGCGGTCGTCCGCCATGCCGGCCCCTACGCCGATGCGCAGCCGCTTGCGCGGTTCATTCATGTCTGTCTCCATCCGTATTGCTACTTTGCGGCTTAGTATGCTGCGGCCAGTCTGATCTGAAAATTGATATATTTATATCTTCGTAATAACTCAAACGCATCACGCCGGCCATGACCCTGACCATTTCCGAACTGGAGGCGGTGCTGTTGGTGGCGGAAACGCTCAACTTCCGCATGGCCGCCGAACGCGTGCCTATTTCCCAGCCGGCGCTCAGCCGGCGCGTGCAGGCGGCGGAACAGAAGCTCGGCGCCAAGCTGTTCGACCGCGACAAGCATGGCGTGGCGCTGACCTCCGCCGGTGCGGAACTGGTACCGATTGCGATGCGGATGCTGTCGGAGTTCCGCGATTCGCTTAGCGATCTGTCCGAATTCATCGCGGGCCGCCGGGGCAGCATCAACATCTGGGCGCTCCCCTCCGTCGCCTCCGCCCTGCTGCCCGCGGCGACGCGCGCCTTCCAGAAATCGCACCCTCAGGTGCGCCTGAACATCCACGCGGTTTCCGCGCGCCAGATCACGCAGGCCGTATCGGAAGGCAATGCCGACATCGGCATCTCCATCGAGGTTCCCGACCAGCCGGCCAGCGTGCAATTCACGCAGCTACTGAAAGAAAACTTCGTGCTGATCTGCCCGATAGACGACCCGCTGGCGCAACGCAAGCGCGTGGATTGGAGCGTTTTCGCCGACAGGCCTTATGTGGCGAGCGGCCCCGCCAGCAGCATCCGCCAGGTCACCGACCAGATTCTGGCCGCCTCCGGCCGGCTGCCGGAAATGAACTACGTGTCCGACAATATTTCTGTCGTGGGCGCAATGGTGGCGGCCGGCGTGGGCATAGCGGCGGTGCCGCAGCTGGCCCTGCGCCTGATGGACACCTCGCGGCTGTGCAGCGTGGCGCTGCACTCGCCCACCGCGTCACGCAACATCGGCATATTGCTCAAGAACCAACGGTCCCTGTCGGCGGCGGCGCTGCGCTTCCTGGACACTTTGCGGCGGACGGATCCGAGCTAGGAGCGCGGCGCCAGCTGGGTCTGCACACCCGTTCCGACCGGATTCAAACGATCCGCGATCTCGCGCTGCACACGCCACAGATGGACACGCATGCTCTGCTCGGCCGCATCCGGCGATCGACTCGCAATGGCTTCCGCGATTGCGCGGTGTTCCTGGTCACGCATCTGTATGCGCTCCCGCGTGGTTTGCGTCGTGGCGGGAATATGCAGGCGCTGGTCCGCGCCGACGTGGCGCAAGAACGCATAAAGGCTTGCCGCCAGTTGGTTCCCGGAGCTGTCCGCCAGCAATTTGTGGAACGCGATATCCCCGGTCGAGCGCGCAACCCCTGACGGCGTTGTGGCGGCTTCCAGGATTTTGGCGATCTGTACCGGCGAGGCCCGGATTGCGGCCAATCGCGCGATCGCCGGCTCCAGCACCATGCGCAGTTCGATCACCTCAAGCGCATTCGTCTCCTGGACCACGACATCGCCTTTGAGGATGGGCGGATCGTTGCGACGAATGGCCGGCCGCGGCAGTTCGGACGCCTCGCGCATCTTGTCCAGGGCAAGGCGCAAACGATGACGATTGACGTCCAGTTGCCCGGCGAGAACCCGCTCGGAAGGCAGTTCCTCCCCCTTGCCCAACAGCGCTCGAATCTGCGTGATCAACCTGCGTATGTCATTGGAAACCTCGGGTTGGCGGGTGCGTGCCATTGTTCCCTCGCGTCATGTTTTCGCAACCATCTTAGATTCGAAAACGGTTGAATCGCAATAAAAATAAACAACCGGTTGATAATTTTGATAAATCGAATTTTTCCGCATAACCAATTGTTTTATATCGTCTTTTTATAAATAAAAAGCACGACAAGCGGAGACCTTAGGGGTTTTCCATATCGAACCACAAATACCGTTTACACAACCATTGGTTGTTATTAGATTTGTTCCGCCATGTGGTTAATCAATAACTTTCAAGGGGAACATGTATGCACGGAACCCATCCCGCCAGCAGCACTCGCGAAGCGGATTTGTCGGCCATGTATGAGCAGATCGAGCGGAGATCCATGTTTCCGTTCTGGGCGCGCGAGAACGAGGCGCACGATGACATCAAACAGCTCGTCAGCGGCCCCAAGGCCGTGCCCTTCCGCTGGTCGTACAAAGAGGACATCCAGCCCCTGCTAGCCGAATCGGCGCGGCTGATCTCGACCGAAAACACCGACCGGCGCTCGCTGATCCTGGTCAATCCGGGCCTGGCCCCGCGCCGCGCAACGGTATCGACCCTCTACACCGCGTACCGTCAGAACGATCCCAACGAGATCATGCCTCCGCACTCGCACACCGCGAGCGCCATCCGCTTTGGGCTGACGGGCCAGCAGAACTTTACTGGCGTAGAGGGTGAAGACATCACTTTCCTGCCTGGCGACATGGTGCTCACGCCGCGCGACACGTGGCACAACCATGGCAATCTCGGCAACGAGCCCGCCATCAACCTATCGGTGCTTGACTACCCGCTGGTCGAAAACCTCAACGCGCTGAGCTTCAAGCACGACTACCAGGAGAACGGCGAAGTCGTGCGCAAGCAGAGCGCCCGCTTCCAGACCGAGTATTCGCGCACGCTCTATGGCGTGGGAGGCCTGACGCCCCGCTTTGTCGACCATCGGCGCGGCGGCGGCGACTCATCGCCCATGTTCGTGTATCGCTACGACGCCATGCGAGAGCTGCTCTACCGCTTCCGGGACTGGGACGAATCTCCGCACGAAGGCTTGCTGGTTGAATACACGCATCCGTTGCGGGGTGGGCCGGTGTACCGCACGATGACCTTTTTCATGCAGATGGTCCGCCCCGGAGAGACGACCTTGCCGCTGAAGCAAACGGCCAATCTCCTGGTCGCCCCGTTTTCCGGACTAGGCACGATGACCATCGGCGAAGAGAGTTTCCCGCTCGAGCCCTTCGATACCGTGGCCGTCCCCAGCGACACCTGGATCCAGTACCGCAACAACCACTCCGAGCCGCTGATCCTCTTCATCGCCAGCGACGAGCCGGCGCTGCGCGCCATGGGCCTTTTCCATCAATGGGGCCGCACCGCGCAGGGCGAACTCATTGAGTTGGTCTGAGGAGACCCGTCTTGGCTAAAGCTTGGAATACCTCGTTGGTGGCCCATGTGGACTGCGAGGGCGGCGGGCAGGTCTGGGTGGAAGGGAACACCATGTTCGTGTCCCATATGCGCCCGCCTTATGGCACCTCGATCTACGACGTGGAGGATCCCCGGCGGCCCCGGCTATTGGCCTCGCTCGAGGTGCCGATAGGATGGCATTCGCACAAGGTGCGAGCCAAGGACGGCCTGATGATCGTCAACTACGAGAAGTTCCGTGTCGGCGCGGACGATTTTGGCGGTGGACTGGGCATCTACGACGTCAGCCGTCCCGACCGTCCCCGCCTCATCAAGCACTGGAAGACGGGAACGCAGGGCGGAGGCGTGCATCGCTACGACTTCGATGGCCGCTACGCCTACATTTCGCCCACGGCTCCCGGCTTCGTCGGCAATATCGTGAAGATACTGGACCTGCAGGAACCATCGCGTCCCGAAGAAGTGGGAAGCTGGTGGATTCCCGGCCAGAACATGCAGGCCGGCGAAGACTATCCGTGGGACAACTATGTTCCGCCCCGCTGCCACCACCCGCTGCGCATGGGCAACCGGCTGTACGTGTCCTATTGGCACCACGGCATGTTCATCCTGGATATCGAGGACTTGTCGCGCCCCAAGCTGGTATCGCAATTCAACACCGGCCCGGCGCATCCTCATCCGACACACACGGCCCTGCCGATTCCCATGCTGTTGAAAGGCCGGCAGATCCTGGTCGTCGCCGACGAGGACGTCGCCAAGCTGCGTCCGTCTCCGCCAGCCTTCACCTGGCTGTTCGACATCACCGATGAACGCCAGCCCATTCCCGTCTCGACGTTCCAGGTCGATGGCGTCGACCCGGACGGCACACCCAAAGAGCCCATGTCGGGCTGTCACCAGCCCGCCGAACGCTTCACAGGCAGCGTCCTGCCCTTCGCCTGGTTCGCGCGCGGCTTGCGCCTGGTCGACATCAGCGACCCTTTCAGGCCCAGAGAGGTCGGCTACTACGAGCCCGACACGCCCGCCGGGTTCGAGCGGGTCTCGTCGAACGACGTTACGACCGACTCGCGCGGCCTGCTCTATCTGCTGGACAGGCAGCGCGGGCTGGACATCATCGAAAGCTCCGTCTACGGAAACTGACATGACATATCTACAGCAAGCCTTCGGCAAGAAGAATCCCAACCTCCCCTTCCATCCAGCCGTGCGTGCGGGTGACTTCGTCTTCGTGTCCGGCCAGGTCGCCAAGGATGAGAACGGAGTCATGCAGGAAGGGACCATCGAACAGCTGACTCGCAGCACGATCGAAGCAATGCGCCGCGCCTTGCAGAGCGCCGGCTGCGACCTGGCGGACGTCGTCAAGGTCACGACCTACCTGGAGGATGCGCGCGACTTCGGCCGCTACAACGGCGTCTTCAAGGAGTACTTCCCAGACGGCATGCTGGCGCGCACCACGGTGGAAGCGCGCGCCGTCATCGACACCAAGATAGAGATCGAATGCATGGCCTACAAGCCGCTTTGACCGCAATCGGACAACAAACACACTCAAGGGAGTTGCATCATGTTGGAAGTTCTCGGCCGCGCCACGTCCGGCAATGTTCAGAAAGTACTGTTCCTGCTCGAGGAGCTGAAGGTTCCCTACGTGCGCAAAGACTACGGCAAGACATTCGAAGGCACGACGCTCACTGGGGAATACAAGGCCATCAATCCCACGCAGAAAGTGCCAACGCTGCGCGACGGTGACCTCCACATCTGGGAATCGCACACGATCCTGCGCTACATCGCCAACACGCACGAGGCCGAAGCCCTGTATCCCGCCGACCCGGCGGCCCGCAGCCAGGTCGAGCGCTGGATGGACTGGACTTTGGCATCGCTGAACGTCGCGTACCTGGCGGGTTTCAAGGAAGCCAAGCTGCCTCCCGAAGAGCTGACCGAGGCCGCGGCGAAACTGTTGAGCGCGGAACTATCCCTGCTCGATGGCCACCTGGCGGGCAAGACCTGGGTGGCGGGCGACGCGATCTCCCTGGCCGATATCTGCCTGGCCCCGCTGGTCCGGCGCTGCCTGAAGTTCCCGCACGCCAAACCCGAATTGCCCAACCTGAAGGCATGGATGAAACGGGTCGAGGACAGACCGGCCTTTGCCACGGCCGTCGCGGCCGGTTGAGGTCGGCCATGGAGACCGGCATGCACAAACCGCCAGACGGCTCTCAGATCCGCGCGCGCGGACTGACTGTCGACTTCGACACCCGCGCCGGACGTGTGCGGGTGCTCAACGACATTGACGTCGACATCGCGAAGGGATCCTTCACTTCCATCATCGGCCCATCCGGCTGCGGCAAGAGCACCCTGTTGAAGGTCTTTGCCGGATTGGTGCCGCCCACCGGCGGCGACGTCCGCGTGGCCGGCGTCGCGCCCACGGAAGCGGTGCGCCAGCGCCGCGTGGGCATGGTCTTCCAGGAAGCCGCGCTCATGCCCTGGCGCACGGCGCTGGAGAACGTCTGCTCGCTGATGCACCTGGTGCATGCCCGGCCCAGGCAGGAAATTCTCCAGCGCGGGCGCGAAATGCTGCGACTCGTCGGGCTGGAGTATGCGGCCGACCGCTATCCCAAGCAGCTGTCCGGCGGCATGCGCCAGCGGGTTTCCATCGCGCGGGCCTTGGCCCTGGATCCCGAGGTACTGATGATGGACGAGCCGTTCGGCGCACTGGACGCCATCACCCGCGAAACCATGAGCGACTTCCTGCTGGAAATCTGGCAGCGCACCGGCAAGACCATCGTCTTCGTCACCCATTCCATCGATGAAGCCGTTTACCTCTCGGATCGGGTCTATGTCATGGCCACCAATCCCGCTCGCATCGTCGACTGTCTGCCGGTCGCGCTGCCGGGCCCGCGCAGCGAGGCCACGTTCGCCAAGCCCGAATTCCATGAGAAGTCCTATCAGCTTCGCCAGCTGCTCAAGACGGGCCACGCCCAGGGGAGCGCATCATGACGGCGGGTAGCACCATGAAAGCCAAAGCACAGCCGCAAGTCCCAGCCGTTCCCCGGTTGCCGGGAAAGATCCGCCAAGCGCTCGGCGCGGCCATGCCCAGCATCGTGCTCGTGCTGATCGTCCTGGCGGCCTGGGAGGCCTGTGTCCGCATTCTGCAGGTGCCCGCGTTCGTCGTGCCCGCGCCGACGGACATCGCGGCCGTCCTGGTGGAACGGCAGGCGGAGCTCTTCCAGGCCTCGCTCGTCACGGGCGCGGAGATCCTGTACGGCTTCCTGTACTCGTGCCTGGTGGGCATCGCGATTGCGCTGCTGGTCGACCGCTACGCCTGGTTTGGCCGCGCAAGCTACCCGCTGATCGTGCTGTTCCAGAACGTGCCGAAGATCGCCCTGGCGCCGCTGCTGATTCTGTGGTTCGGGTACGACCTGCTTCCGAAGATCGCCCTGATCGTGATCATGGCCTTCTTCCCGGTCACGCTCAACATGCTCGTTGGCCTGCGGTCGGCGGATGCCAACCTGGTCGCGCTGCTCAGGTCCATCGGCGCAACGCCGAACCAGATACTGCGCCAGGTGAAGGTTCCCGCTTCGCTTCCCGCCCTGATGGCGGGAATGAAGGTGGCCATCACGCTGAGCGTCATCGGAGCGATCGTGGGCGAATTCGTGGGCGCTTCGGCCGGGCTGGGCTACATGATCCAGTTCGCATCGAGCCAGATGGAAACAGCGTTGGTATTTGCCGCCCTGGTCCAGATCTCGGTGCTCGGCGTCTTTTTCTACTACGTCATCGAATTTATCGAGCACAGATTTCTGGGTTGGGCCACTCACTAAGTCGAATCAACAAGGGGAAAAACATGAGATCGAGTTGGAGATTCAGCGCGCTCTTCGGAGTGCTGGCACTGTTCAGCGGCGCCGTCCACGCCAAGGACGCAGTCACCGTGCAACTGGACTGGGTCGTGCGCGGCAATCACGCGCCCTTCTTCGTCGCCAAGGAGAAAGGCTACTTCGCGGACCAAGGCATCGATGTGACGGCGATCCGCAAGGGAACGGGTTCCACCGACGCCTTGCGGCTGGTGGCCAACGGGAACGCCGACTTCGGCTTCTCCGACCTGCCGACCCTGATGGTCGGAAGATCGCAGGGCGTGGCGAATTCGGCGCTGCTGGCGGTAAACCAGAAGACGCCGCTGGCGATCATTTCGCTGAAGAAGAACTTCGATCTGCAGAACGCCAAGCAGCTGAAGGACGCCAACATTGGCGTGCATCCCAGCGGTTCGACCTACATCTTCCTGAAGGCCGCACTGGCCAAGAACGGCCTGGCGCTGGCGGACATCAAGCAGTCGACCGTATCGCCGCCCTACGAAAACCTGTTACTGCTGAACCGGGTAAACGTGGTGCCGGGCTACATCGACGCCGAGGTTCCCGAGCTCGAACACAAGGCGGGAGGGCCGGGTTCCCTGTCCATCCTGCACGGCGAGGACCTGGGCATCCAGAGCTATGGCTCGGGCGTATTCACGTCGGACAAGAACATTGCTCAGCGCCCGGATCTCGTCCAGAGGTTCGTGACGGCCTATGCCAAGGCCTTTGCCGACGTGATCCAGAACCCGGAAGCGGCCGCCGACACGCTGATCAAGAACAACCCCGAGTACAAGGGCAAGAAGGAAATGCTGGTGGCGCAGTTGCGCGCAGATCTGGACTTCACGTTCTTCAGCGAGCACACCCGGACGCATGGCATCGGCTGGATCGATCCAGCCCTGTGGCGCTCATCCGCTACGCTCTTCAAGGAGCAAGGCGCGCTGTCGCCTTCCTTCGACGACACCCAGGGCTTCGACACGCGCTTCCTCGAAAAAGCGCAAGCTCTGAAGCAGTGAGGCGAGATCATGGCAGGAAAAACTCATAAGACCGCCTCGGGCGATGTCCAGCTGCCCGCCAACAACGGCGTCTACTATGACGGCGGCTGGCACGCTCCCGTCAACGAACGCTGGACCGACATCACGGCGCCAGGAACCGGCGAACGGCTGATGGCCGTGGCCGATGCGGGCGCCGAAGACGTGGCGCGCGCGGCCCGGGCGGCGCGCGCCGGAGCCCGCGCATGGCGCCGTACGGCCCCGCTGGCCCGGGCCGCCACCTTGCGCAAAATGGCTCAGCGCTTGCGGGACAATGCAAGGGAGCTGGCGCTCCTGGACGCGCTGGACTGCGGCAATCCGGTATCGGAGATGGGGTCTGACGTCATGGTCGCCGCGGCGCTGCTGGATTTCTTCGCTGGCCTCGTGACGGAACTCAAGGGCGACACCATCCCGATGGGACACGACGCGCTGGATTACACCGAGCGGGAGCCCGTCGGCGTCGTGGCGCGCATCGTTGCGTACAACCATCCGCTGCTGTTCGCCATGGGCAAGCTGGCCGCCCCGCTGGCGGCGGGAAATGCCGTGATCATCAAACCGCCGGTGCAGGCGCCTCTGTCTGCCCTGCGTTGCGCGGAGCTGATCGGAGACCTCTTGCCTCCAGGCGTCTTTTCGCTGATCCCCGGCGGCGCCGACGCCGGGGCCGCACTGGCCGCCAGTCCGGACGTCGACATGATCGGCCTGGTGGGCAGCATTCCCACCGGGCGCAGGGTGATGCAAGCCGCGGCGACGCGGCTCAAACCCGTGGCGCTGGAACTGGGTGGCAAGAACCCGTTTATCGCCTGCCCGGATGTCGACCCCGCGCTGGCGGCGCGCGCGATCGTCGACGGCATGAACTTTACGTGGTGCGGACAGTCCTGCGGGTCCACCAGCCGGGCCTTCGTGCACCGATCCATCTATGACGAAGTCTGCGCCAAGGTGGCGCTGGCTTGCGCCGCGTTCGTACCGGGAGACCCGACCGACCCCGCCACCACCATGGGCGCAATGATCAGCCGCGAACACCGCGACCGCGTCAAGCAGGCGATCGATGCCGCCGTGGCGCAAGGCGCCCGCCTGATCGCGGGCGGCGGCATTCCCCGGGACGGCGTCCCCGCAGGCGGCTTCTATCTGGAACCGACCGTCTTTGCGGACGTGGCCGCCGCCTCGCCATTGGCCACCGAGGAGTTCTTCGGTCCTGTGCTGGCGCTCATTCCGTGGGACGACGAGCAAGAGATGCTTTCAGCAGTGCACAGCCTGGACGTCGGCCTGACCGCCGCGATCTGGACGGCGGACCTGGCGCGCGCCCACCGGCTGGCGCGTGAGATCGATGCGGGATTCGTCTGGATCAACGAAGTCGGCAAGCACTTTCTTGGCGCGCCGTATGGCGGGGTCAAGCAGTCAGGGATCGGCCGCGACGAGTGCATCGGCGAGATGATCTCATTTACCCGGGAAAAAAATGTCCACATCAACTTCAGGCCAGTGACCCCGACATGAAGGCGGAATACGACTACATCATCGTCGGCGCAGGCTCCGCAGGCTGCGTGCTGGCCAATCGTTTGAGCAAGGACCCAGCGGTCTCGGTGCTGGTCATCGAAGCGGGTCCCTGGGACCGAGACCCGCTCATCCACATTCCACTGGGATGGGGCAAGATTCTGCAGCAACGCCTGCATGACTGGGGTTACGACGCCGAGCCTGCCCCGCACGCCGACGGCCGGGCCATCGAATGCGCGCGCGGCAAGGTTGTAGGCGGAAGTTCCTCGACCAATGCAATGGCGTTCGTGCGCGGCCATCCCCAGGATTACGCGCGCTGGGCGCGGCATTACGATCTACCCGAGTGGCGTTTCGAGGAAGTCCTGCCCTACTTCCGCCGCCTCGAGGACTGGGAGGACGGACACACCGGCGACCGAGGCGCTGGCGGCCCCCTGCGGGTGCAGCGCTGCCGCTATCAGGATCCGCTGCTCGACGCCTTCTCCACGGCCGCCCGCCAGGCTGGGCACCCCTGGCTCGACGATTACAACGCCTCGCCGGCAGGCGGCTTCTCGCGCCTGCAGATGTCGATCCGGCGCGGACGCCGATGCAGTGCCGCCACGGCCTATTTGCGCCCCGCATTGCGCCGCCCCAACCTGACCGTGGTCACGCTGGCGCATGTCCTTGGCGTGGACTTCGACGGCAGCCGCGCGGTCGGCTTGCGCTTTGCCAGACAGGGCCGCACCACGGCCGTCAGGGCTCGCCATGAGGTGATTCTTGCCGCAGGGGCCATCAACACGCCCGCGATCCTGATGCACTCGGGGATCGGCCCCGCTCAGACATTGCGCGATGCCGGTATAGGCGTCAGGCTGGAGCGCGCCGGAGTGGGTGAAAACCTGCAGGACCATATCTCCGTCATCGTCACAGCACGCCGCCGAGAGCCGGGCCCGTTCGTGCACGGCATGCGCCTGGACCGCATCGGCGTCTCCATGGCGCGCGCCTATCTCGGCGGCGAGGGCTTTGCCGGCGACGTTCCAGGCGGCATAGTGGGATTTGTGCAGCCAGACGGCGCGGATACGCCGGACCTGCAATTTCTCCTGACAGCGGCGCCTTTCAACGCTCATCCCTGGCTCAATCCGGTGCGCAAGCCTTTCGCCGACGGGTTTGCCGTCCGAACGGTGCTGCTGCACCCCCATAGCCGCGGCAAGATCACCGTCGCCAGCGCGGACCCGTTGGCACCGCCCCGGATCAACCAGAACTTTCTGGCGAACGACGCAGACCGGATCAGGGTACGCGAGTCGGTGCGTATCGCGCGGACCTTGCTGGACCAGCCTGCGCTTGGTGATTACGTCGCCACCGAGCTTGCGCCGGGCGGCGGCGTAATCGATGACGCAGCGATCGACGCATTCGTCCGAAAGACTGCCATCACGGTTCACCATCCCGGCGGCACTTGCAGGATGGGAGGCGAAAACGACCCAATGGCAGTCGTCGACAGCCGTATGCGCTGCATCGGCATTCCAGGCCTGCGCATCGTCGATGCCTCGGTCATGCCGGACCTGACCTCGGGCAACATCAACGCGCCCGTGCTCATGCTGGCGGAGCGCGCCTCGGACTGGATACTGGAGGAGGCGCGTTGATGCGACTTTCATTGCAGCGTCATCGCTGCGTCAGCCTGCTGCCGCTGGCACACACCGCCCACCAGCGGCTGGACGATTTCTTTTCCGTCGAGTACTGCAACCCTGCCGACGAGCTCCCCCCCGACACGGCCGCGCTGATCGTCGGCGGGGCAAGCCTGGCATCCCTGCAAGTGGGGCTGCCGGCTCGGATTCAGTCCGTGACCGTGGTGGGCAGCGATGCAGTGCCGCCGCAATTCGTGGAACAGATGAAAGCCAAGCGCGTGCTGGTGACCTGGCCGCGGGTCGCCGGCGCCGAAGACGAGCGAGAAGCGATGGAGATATGTCACGACGTGATGGCGGCATTCGGATTCGGCCGCATGGGGTCGCGGCCGCGCAACGTGGTCAACGATGTCTTGCTTTGCGATTGCTGTTGACTGAGTATCCGCGTGACGGCCCTGGCGCCGGCAGAAGGGGAGTCTGCCGGCCGCCATCATCCCCCTAGAAAGACATCCTGAAACCCGCGGTCGCGGTGACGATATGGCTGCCGGAAAAATCCGTGTCCGCGTCGACCTGACCGTAGATCGCATAGCGCTCGCCCCAGCCGTAATTCACGCCCGCCCCCACGCTGCCCCAGGTTCGAGCCATGCGACTGGCGATCTGCGTGTCAGCCACGCGTACACGCGTTCCGTCCAGGAATTCATGTTTCACATTGACGACGCCATAGACGCTCGATTCCCGCTTCACGCCGGCCGTTTGCCAATTGCTTTTGTAGTCCAGCGCGATACCCAAACGGCTCAGCAGGCTGTCGCCCTTGTCGCTGGCGACGCGCGCGCCGAATTTGTCGTTGAAGCTGTCGAAGCGGGTCGATACGTATGTCAGCTGCGCCTGCGGGATCAGGGCCAACCCCTCGGTCAACCCGAATGCCTTGCCCGCTTCGATACCCAGCCCATAGCTCTGGGCCTTCTGGCCGCCCTTCAACTTGCCGGCCAACCGTGAGTTCAGGTCGCTGTCGAACCAGGTCGCCTGGGCCTGGGCATCGATATAGACGCCATTCTTGCCGTACCAGGTCAAAGTCGGCGTCAGGCCATAGGCAGTGGTGTCGATGGTGCCGTCGCCATACACCGACGACAGACGCGTGTCGGCCTTGCCATAGTGAAAGGCCAGGCCGCCCACCAGACGGGAGCCCTCTTCCTGGCCCGCCAGGACGCGGTCAACGCCGAATTGCGCCTTCCAGCTATCGACTTTCTGGCTCACGCCCGTGGTGGACGACGCAGGGTCGAGCCGGGCCGTCGAGCCCTCCACGCGGCTCCATACGCCGTTGCGGCCGGCGTCCGCCGGATCATAGAGGCGATTGCCGACTCGCTGGCGCAGGGTAGGCAGCTGGCTCAGGTGCAGCAGCGTATTGGCATAGGCTTCATAGACGGGCACGCCGGGTTGATAGAGCAAGGGCGGTTCGGCGCCCGGCGTACCGCCGCCGGGCGAGGGTGTGCCGGGATCGGTCGGAGTCGTGCCTGGATCGGTTGGAGTCGTGCCTGGGTCGGTTGGAGTGGTGCCGGGATTGGTCAAGGAGGATCGCAAGTACCAGCCGCCATCGGCCGAGTCCTGTTGCAGCACATAGCCATAGGCGCCAGCCACCAAGGCCGGACGCCCCCCGATGACGTAGTCGCCATTGGCCAAATCGAATCTTCCCGCCGACAGGCCATGGACCTGCACGACCTGTATGCCCCGTTGGGTCTGCGCGCCGGCGCCTCCCATGTTCTTCACCGTGACCGGTGTCGTGCCAGCGCTGTCGCCCGTGATCACCAGCTTGTCCGTCGGCGAGTCATCGGCGCCAAGCTGCGTGCGGATCTCCAGGCTGCCGCCCTGCGCCGCATAGTTGCCGGCGATCGTGAGGGTGCCGAAGCCGCTGCGCGGCCCCGGTGCGATGGTGCCCTGGTTGACCGTCGCGCCGACGCGTCCCGTGCCGCTCAGCCGTGCCGCCGCAAGCACATTCACCGGCCCGCCGAGGATGCCATCCACCTGCAGCGTTCCTGCCTGGATATCGGTGGTTCCCGTGAACGCCGCGCTGTTGCCTGACAAGGTCAGCGTGCCCGCGCCCTGTTTGTTCAAGCGCGACGTCCCCGAGAACGCGGTGGACACGTCCACGTCGTGGCCGTTCGTGTCGAACCAGGCGCCGCCGCTGCCCACCGCCTGCGTGACGAAGCCATTCAGGAAATTATTCTCGTCGCGATTGGCCCGCAGGATGCCGCCGTCCAGGTTGAAGGTGCCGTTGCCCGCGCCCTTGATGACCGAGCCGGTCTCCAGCACGCCGCGGCCGCTGGCATCGCCGGTCAGGTTCAGCGTGCCGGTGGAAGTGCCGGCAGGGGCAAGCCACGTGTCGCGGACGGCGACCGCAACCCCGCCCTTGGTTATGGTCAGCGTGCCCGTGCCTTCCGAACCGATTTCGATGCGGTCGCTCGCGGTGAGCGTCGAGATATCGGCCGTCGCGCTCGATACGGTCACCGTGCCGACGCTGCCCACGCTCTTCCCGATGTAAACCGCTGCCGCGGCGCCAGGCCCGGTCGATCCGACCGTGCTCACGCTGGCGCCATCCAGGACGTGCAATTCGCCGGTTCCTTCAAAACCCACGTATATGTTGTTCAGCGGATCCCAGACCGCCTTCGGGCCTGATACCGTGACGCTCCCCTCGGCGCCGGCGACCCAGCCGATGATCGCCTGGCCGCTGTGCACGACGCCGTTGTCGATCCGCAGCGTGCCCTTGCCGCCCGTGCCGATCTCGAACGCGCCGACGGTGTTGAGATTCCAGGTCGACCCCACCCCGGAAACAAGAACGTTCCCGACGCTGCCATTGTCGACGCCGATTCTGGCCGAATCGCTATTCGCCACGCCGCCGTCCAGGATGCTTAGCGTGCCGCTGCTGCCGGACTCGCCCCCGATCAGCACCGGGCCGGCGCTGGTCCAGGTGGACGCTGTGCCAGTGCCGTCACGGCCCTTCACCGTCACGGCGCCTGGAGCGCCATTGAAACTTCCAACGTAGGCCCAGTCGTTGTTTACCGAACCGCCCGCATCGATGACCAACTCCCCGGCAAGGGTATCTCCGACCGTCAGATCGCCCCCCACCGTCCAATGCGGCGTCTGGACGGCCCCCGGCAGGACCTGGCCAGTGACGGAAACCGATTGGGCATTTGCGGGATTGGCGACGTTTGCGGCGTAGAAAACGAGGGCAGCCGATTTCAGCCATCCTGGGCGTAGGCAACTCCTGGCGACCATGAAGAATCCTTTTTTTGAGTAGACGCGACCTACTTTCGGTACGGCATGCTACCTGGATTTCTTAATAGGTTATTTCACCTATCCATGGGGTTCCGGCGGTCGTTCGCGAACGTCCATCTTCAGTCGATCCGCAAAGTGATGGCTCTCAGCTTGCCGGCCGCGGTGCGGACTGGCTCCGGCATCGGCGCTTGAGTCAGTCCGGCATTGCGGACACACACGGGGCAGAACCCGTAGCTTCGCGACTCGGACCGATGAAAATAGTTGCTGTAGGACGCTTCCATCGGCGCATGGCCGGGTATGCCGCAAGTAAAGCGAATGCGCGCCTTCGTGGTCGAGAATTCGCCACGCCCTCCAAAGCCTTCGGTGACGAGTGTTGCGGTTGGCGGCTTCATGGCGGCCGGCTTCAGATGTGGTGGAGTGATCGCCAATACCGTCGCGCGCAGGATTTCCATCCGCGAAACCGTATCTGCCAAGGTTTTCCCGCGATGGTTGGTTGTACCAGCCTCCAGTTTGCAAGACAGGCAGAGGTGCTGATCGCCCAGGTGTTTCGCGTACCTGAGGAGATTGCGAAAAGAGATAGAGAAGGGCGAGTGGGGCGTTCCATCAGGACCGTTTCGTCCACAAGAGTATGTTTCCCTGTTCCAGCCCGTTGCGTCGAAGCCTGCGAGGTAGGAGATCTCCGGGTACATGCCCTCCAGTACGTACAGACGATGGTGCAGGGTTCCCATGAGCTTGAGCGCTTCGGTGACATCGACGCCGGGATATGCGCAGTCCGGGCAAGCCGAGGGCACTACGCTCATATCCGTCAAGCTCGTGTTCTTGCGTATCCGGTGCAACAAGGAACGGTCAATCAATCGCTCGTGGCCAGCGGGACAGCGCACTTGAGCTGTGAGCTGGCCCGCTTCGTACCTGGGTGAACCGAGCACGGCAAACTTGAACCCCGCGAGCGCGTCGGAAAAATCCTTGACATACTCAGGAAACAACGTCGCATGGTTGACTGCGACGCCAGAACGGGCACTGATGCATGCCGGGCAATTGAAGACGCCGGCGCTGACATGCCGCAGGGCGGACGTGCAACTATGCAGGATGGTCAAGTGATCGGCCTCGCAGCGATACAGGTAGCGGTTTGAATCATCGAACTCCATCCGGTCAATCACCGAAGGGGGCAGGCCTTGAGCAACCCATGCGCTGAGCGCCTCAGCCCGGCGTTGCTGAGAAGTGACCGCGTCCTTGCATAGGGGGCAGTACTTGCGCACCCTTCCCGCAACCAGGCCCTTCGCCTGAGCAGTGTTCAGTTCGTTGCAATGGCCGCATTGATATACGACCATGCAGTCCTTGTTCACCTTTGCAATTTCGTGCGAAACCAGCTTGTGATGGCCAAGATTCCTTAGCAACGCCTGCTGAAATTCTTCGAGAGGATTCGCGCAAATCTCATTCCAACGGCTAGTGATTAGCTCCAGGCTTGGATTGGGGACCGTGGGCACGAGTCCTGCCTGGCCGACGAGCTCCTGGATGCAGGAAAGGAAGGCTGCTGGAGCCAACGGTCTATCTTTCATCTCGATCAGCGTTACGCCTGCCTCTACGCACCGCGTCCGCTTCTCGGCGTCCCGCTGAACCTGCGCGACGTGGGCTGCCAGGTCCTCGGCGCTCTGAGAGCGCGGCTTGTAGTGGTGCATGCCGTGATATTCGAGAGCCAGCTGCTGACTGGGGCTGTAGGCGTCAAGTTCAAGTCGATGCCCGTTATCTCTCAGGAGGAAAGCCGGGCGAGAGGTGCGCCGCCAGTCATGGGCGGGGAACAAGTGGGAAATGACGATGAGAGCGAGTGACTCGCCGCGCCGAAACCCAGATTGCCCCCATGCCTTCTCCTCGGCGCGCCATCGCGTGTCGAGATGATAGAAACCCGTGCGGCTACGGTAGAAAATCAAAAATCCGCCACCTTTTCCTGGACTCCATTCGAACGAGACCTCTGTTGCCATGTGCTGCTTTGCTCGTTCGAGGAGGTGGGCGCGGAGTATCGAATCCTTGTCCTCTTGAAGCACTGCCTTGCGTACTGCTGCACGCGACATGCAGCTATCCTCAAGAGGTGCACGCAGTAGCCGCGGCCCGGACTTCATGCTGAAGAATGGACCTGGCGACGTGTTCTCTGGATGTTGACGATGGGCGAACCGAAGTGTCCCCAAAGGGAAGGCACGCGTGAATTCTGACTGCAGTTCCACGAAGTCCTGATAACGACCCTGCACCGCCTCATTCGGCAGACGATGTCGCCGCAGCGCGCTCCTGACGGCCGCGATACCGATTGAGGGCATGGTCCATTCGAAATCTTCAGGCAAGGCCCATATCAAGGGCCGCACGTTGAACCTCAATCCAGCGGGGTTGGGAGGACCGCTTTCAGGCGTGCACAACGTCAGCGTGTGGTCGGAGAACGCCGATTTGAATTGGTCGATCAGACGGCCGACGCTTTTGCAGACTGGGCAGCCTTGCGGCGACAGGCGCACGTTGTCGTAATAAGTAATCCAGCTACCGTCCTGGCCCGCTCCGCAATCCAAGCACTCTACCGACAACCTGCGCTTCGATCCGCGTTCCGCAGGTTCACGGTCATGCAAGCGAAGTCGTCCGGATCTGCCTGGCTTGCCATCGAGTGCGGCGAGGACCCGGTTTCTAGCGTCTCGCCAAGCATCCCAGTTGGCGGGGCTTGAACGAAGCAGGCGCGGCTTTTTCGATGTACATCTCGTGCGCTCGATACTTTCCGGCATTTTTTTATTCGCGGCAAAGGGACTGTCGAAAGTGCTTTCGGTGCTGAACGAATGCATGACTGTTGGAGCTGCTGATACGCCGCCAGGCGGCGCGGTTGCCCGCGGGAAATTATAGGGATACGGGAAACCACGCCAGCCTCGCAGCTGCAATTATCGCTAGTCGCGCGCAAGCACCGTTGACCGCGGCGTGGCAGCCACGGAGGGCCTTGGGCAAGGGGACTGTCAGCTGGCCACGACGGATTCTTTTCATGCCTGTTCAGCTGTTGCGCGGCCAGCGCCGCACCCCGTACCAGACCGGAAAAGATGACAGCTAGAACAGCACGCCATCCTGCGGCGACAACGGCGGCGGCAGATTCTTGTCGCCCAGCAACTCCCCGACGTTGATTTCGATGCCGCGGCACAGGGCATCCAGGGGCAGGTTGTTGGGCAGGCGGTCGAAGGGTTCCTCGATCTGTTCGCCCAGGGCGTCCAGCCCGAAGAACGTGTAGGACAGCACGCCCACCATGAAGGGCGTCACCCAGCCTATGCTGCCGACCAGGCAGAACGGCAGCAGCAGGCAATAGATGTAGACGGTCCGGTGCAGCAGCAGGATGTAGGCAAAGGGAATCGGCGTGCTGTGTATCCGCTCGCAGCCGCCGCCTATGTATGACAGCCGCGTGATCTGGCCATCGATGTCCGCGAGCAGGATGCTGTCCAGCCGCCCTTCCCGCCGCAACTGGGCATAGGCCTGGCTCAAGTCGCCCAGAAGCACGCTGGGCGGATTCGCCGCAAGCATGATGCGGGCCGCAGTAGCGGCGGGCAGCCAGCGCTGCAGGTCTTCCTTGGGATCGCTCTGCCTCAGCATGTGCCGCAAGGCATGGGCATAGGCGATGAGGCCATGCGCCAATTCACGCTGGCGCGCGGCGGGCAGGCCGTCGGGAAAACTCAGCGTCTGCCGCGTCAGGTTGCGGATGACGATGAGCAGCTCGCCCCAGAGCTTGCGCGCCTCCCACCAGCGCTCGTAGGCCACGCTGTTGCGGAACCCCAGGAAGATGGCCAGGGTCAGCCCGACCAGCGTCAAGGGCACGGCGCCCAACCCGACCCCGCTCAAGGGCAGCCGGTGCTCCGCCAGCACCACGGCGGTGGCCAGCAGCATCATGGCGACGACACGCTTCCAGATGATGGAGACAATGGATCCCTTCAGCGTGAACAGCAGCAGCCAGGGAGAGCGCGAGGCGGGGCGGACGATCATGACGGCTTACGCTTGGGCGCCCCCCTGCGCGGCTTTGCGGATGCGCACCGGTATCGACTTGTAGGAAGGCGTGCCGCATTCCTTGTCGATATAGTCCAGCGGAACCAGGACATTGGCCTCGGGATAGTAGGCCGCGACCGAACCTCGCGCGATGCTGTATTCAATCGCGGTAATGCCTGCCAGCCGCAGCGTCCGGTTCCGCGACACGGTTTCTATGTCCACCAGATCACCGTGTTCCAAGCCCTGCGCGGCCAGGTCTTCCGGATGCATGAAGAGCACGTCGCGGCGGCCGAAGACGCCGCGGTAGCGGTCGTCCAAGCCGTAGATCGTGGTGTTGTACTGGTCGTGGCTGCGTATGGTCACCAGCCGCAACACCTCGTCCGGCCAGGGCTCATAGCGCTCGCGCACGCCGGGGAACACCGAGAACATGGCCTTGCCGGTGGGCGTGTTCCACTTGCGCTCGGTCGGCGGCAAGGGCATGCGAAAGCCGCCGGGCACGCGGATGCGCGCGTTGTAATCGTCGAAGCCCGGAATCGTGCGCTCGATCAGGTCGCGGATGCGATCGTAGTTTTGCACCAGCCCCAGCCAGTCCACCTTGCTGTGGGGCAAGGTCGCCCGGGCCATGGCGGCGACGATGGCCGGTTCCGAGCGCAGCTCGGCGGATGCCGGCTTCAGCTTGCCCGCCGAGGCGTGGACCATGGACATCGAGTCCTCCACCGTCACTGATTGCGGGCCGTCGGCCTGGACGTCCAGCTCGGTGCGCCCCAGCACCGGCAACAGGAAGGTCTCGCGCCCAACCAGCAGGTGCGAGCGGTTGAGCTTGGTGCCCAGATGCACGCTCAGCGTCAGTTCCTTCATGGCCGCGAAACAGAGTTCGGGATCGGGCAAGGCCACGGCGAAGTTTCCGCCCAGGCAGATGAGCGCCCGGGCCGAGCCGTCGACCATCGCTTCCATGGCCTGCACCGCGTCATGGCCATGGCCCTGCGGCGGCGTGAAGCCGAACTCCGCTTCCAGCTTTGCCAGGAACTCCGGGCTGGGCTTTTCCGTGATGCCGACCGTGCGGTTGCCCTGCACATTGGAGTGACCGCGCAGCGGGCAGATGCCGGCGCCGGGCTTGCCGAAGTTGCCGCGCATGAGCAGCAGGTCGGCGATCAGCTTGACGTTGGCCGTGCCCGTGTTGTGCTGGGTGATCCCCATGCCGTAGGTGACGATGGTGGCGTTGGACTTGGCGTAGGCCTCGGCCACGTGCTCCAGGTCCGCGCGGTGCAGCCCGCTTTCGGTTTCGATGTCGGCCCAGGAGGTTGCCTCCAGGTCCGCGGCCAGCGCGTCAAAGCCCAATGTGTGTTGCGCGATGAACTGGCTATCCAGGACGTTCCCGCGCTGCGCTTCCAGCGCCAGCAGCGCCTTCATGATGCCCTTGAGCGCGGCCGCGTCGCCGCCCGCCCGGACCTGATAATAGGTCGAGGCGATATTGGTCGAGCTGAAGGTCGCCATTTCCACGATGCTCTGCGGATCCGCGAAGCGTTCCAGCGCGCGTTCGCGCAAGGGATTGAAGACGATGATGGGAACCTTGCGGCGCGCCAGTTCGTGCAGCGTGCCCATCATGCGCGGGTGATTGGTGCCGGGATTGTGGCCAATGGAGAGAATGAGCTCCGCATGGTCGAAGTCCTCCAGCGAGACCGTGCCCTTGCCGATGCCGATGGACTGCGGCAAGCCCACGCTGGTCGCCTCGTGGCACATGTTGGAACAGTCCGGGAAATTATTGGTGCCGAACTCGCGCGCAAACAGCTGAAACAGATAGGCCGCCTCGTTGGAGGCCCGTCCCGAGGTATAGAACTCGGCCTGGTCAGGCGCGTCCAGGCTGCGCAGCGCCTCGCCGATGCGTTCGAACGCGGCATCCCACGACACGGGAACGAATTTGTCGGTGGCCGCGTCGTAGGTCATCGGGTGAGTCAGGCGGCCGAAGTCCTCCAGTTCATAGTCCGACAGCGCCAGCAATGAAGACACCGTGCGCTGGGCGAAGAAATCCGGCGTCACGCGCTTGCTGGTCGCCTCCCAGGTGACCGCCTTGGCGCCGTTCTCGCAGAACTGGAACGTGGAACGGTGTTCCTTGTCCGGCCACGCACAGCCTGGACAATCGAAACCCGCGGGCTGGTTGGTGCGCAGCAGGACGACGGGCGCCTCCACCACTTCCATCTGTTGCCGCACGGCCTGGGCCGTCGCCTTCAATGCCCCCCAGCCGCCCGCCGGCCCGTCATAGGGACGGATGCCAGGTACTTCACGTCGTTGTTTCATGGCTGGTCTCCTTCAAGCGCCCAATTCCCGCCAGCATGCGGCAACGACAAGAATTGATCTAATTTTTCCTGTGAACCTTTTGATAATCCATGGTTATCAAGGCTTCGTCGCCAGCGATTGGTTGAGGACGGCTTCCAGGTCCAGCTGGCCGGCGATCTGCCAGGCGGCGTTCGACAAGGCAGGCGGCGTGTCGCGCCGCAGCCTGACCAGGCAGACGTCCTCGGCGTGCTCCGGAGTGATGGGGTGCGCCAGCAGCCCGGCCCCTTCGTACTGGGCGGGCAAGGCGCTCAGGGGCATGATGGAGAACGCCCGCCCGCTCTGGCATTCCGCCAGCAGCACGCGGATGTCGTTGCTTTGCAGCACCACGCGCGGCTTGGCTTCCACGCTCTCGAAACATTTGTTCAAGGTCTGGCGGTTCTGCATGTCCGGGCTGAGCAGGCAGAGCGGAAGCTCGCCCACTTCCGACCAATCCAGCTGGCGCGGCAAGGAGGCCTGCTCGTTCGCCACCAGCACGTAGCGCTCGGCGTACAGCGGCATCACGTCGAAATCGGCGCTATCGAGCACGGACCGCTCATAGAGGATGCCCAACTGGATTTCCTGGGCCTTCAGCCGGCGCAGGATTTCCGGCGTGCTGAGCGAGGTGACTTCCAGCGTCAGCTGCGGAAGGATCTCCCGGTACTGGGCGCTGAGCAGCGTCGCCGCATGGTTGGCAGTGGGAATCGCGCCTATCGCCAGGTGGCCTTGCGGCACGCTGCGCACCAGGTTGGCCTCCTGCCGCAGCCCCTCCAGCGAAGCCATCACCTGCCGCACCCACTGGATCACCCGTTCGCCTTCAGGGGTAATGCCTTCGAAGGTCCGGTTGCGCTTGACGATGGTGATTCCGAGTTCGCGCTCCAGTTCGCGGATGCCATTGGACAACGCCGGTTGCGAGACATGGCAGCTTTCCGCCGCCCGTCCGAAATGCCGGTACTTGTCCAGGGCCAGGAGATAGGAGAGCTGACGGATAAACATAGACATTCCTGCATTTCATCGTCCACGGTAACGATCTATTTTGCAGAAAATCCGGGCCATCTCAAAGACATCGCGCACGCCGCCGCCTTGACGCCCGAGCCGCCGCGCCGGCAGGTCTCTGAATGCCGCGGCAAAAGTAGTACGCTGGATTCAGCAGCGCCGGCGGCCCGCCGCCCGGCGTTGCGTGTCGGAGGAAAGCAGCTCATGACCGCCCCGATCCTGAGCCTGATGTCCGGAACCTGTTCAATGCTGCGCAAGCTGCGCCGCGCGGCGGCGCTGTTGGCGGCAGCGGCGCTCGTCGCGGGCGGCGCAGGCGCGCAGCCGGCCGGGGGCCAGCCGGCCGCCCTCTTGCTGACCCTGGACGGCATCGTCGGCCCCGCCACGGCGGACTACGTGATCCGCGGCCTGGCCGCCGCGCGTGAACAGAATGCCGCGGAGGTGGTGCTGCGCATCGATACGCCGGGCGGACTCGACGCTTCCATGCGCGACATCATCCGCGCGATCCTGGCCTCGCCCATTCCCGTGATTTCCTATGTGGCGCCCAACGGTGCGCGCGCCGCCAGCGCCGGCACCTATATTCTTTACGCCAGCCATGTCGCGGCCATGGCACCCGCGACGAACGTGGGCGCGGCGACCCCGATTCCGCTGGGCGGCTCCTCCAAGCCGGCAGAGCCGCCAGACAAGCAGCCGCCCCCAGGTCACGAGGGCAGTCCTGGACGAACCGGGCAAGATCCGGCCGAAGCCAAGGCGATCAACGACGCCGTGGCCTACATCCGCGCGCTGGCCGCGCTGCGCGGCCGCAATGCCGACTGGGCGGAACAGGCGGTGCGCGGCGCGGCCAGCCTCACGGCCGGCGAAGCGCACGCGCGTAATGTGATCGACCTGATCGCCGATGACCTGCCGGACCTGATGGCCAAGGCGGAAGGACGCAGCGTCCGTGTCGGCAACGGCATGCTAACCCTGCACACCAAAGACCTGCGAGTGCTGGCCAGAGACCCCGACTGGCGCACCCAGGTGCTCAGCGTCATCACGAATCCCAATCTGGCGCTGCTGCTGCTGATGGCCGGCATCTATGGACTGATCTTCGAATTCATGACTCCCGGCGCCCTGTTTCCGGGCATCTTCGGCGCCATCTGCCTGTTGGTCGGACTCTACGCCTTGTCGGCGCTGCCGCTGACCTATGCCGGGATCGCGCTGGTCCTGCTGGGCATCTCGCTGATGGTGGCGGAGATATTCGCGCCGACGCTGGGCGTCCTGGGCATTGGAGGCGCGGTGTCCTTCATCTTGGGCGCCCTCCTGCTCATCGACACCGATACGCCCGCCTTTGGCGTTTCCATTCCGCTGATGGCTGGCATCGCCGCGGCCAGCCTGGGAATGACCTTCCTGGTCGGCCGGCTGGCGCTGCGTTCGCGCCAGGCTCCCATCGTCAGCGGCGCCGAGTCGCTGATCGGCCAGCGCATCAAGGTGTTGAGCTGGGCGGACCGGCAGGGCTACGTGGCGGCCGCGGGCGAACGCTGGCGAGCGACAGGTCCGGCGGGCCTGGCTGCCGGCGATGCCGTCGTCATCACCGCCGTCCGCGGCGTGACCTTGCAGGTACGGGCGGACGCCGGCCCGCCGCCGTCGGGATGACGGCGTCCGCAACCTGAGCCCTCGAACCCTCCATGCGGAGCCTGCCATGTTGATGAACCTAGCCTTTTACGCCCCCATCCTGGCGCTGGCTGTCGCGCTGTTCGCCCTGTCAGTCCGCATCCTGCGCGAGTATGAGCGCGGTGTGATCTTTACCTTGGGACGCTTTACCGGCGTCAAGGGTCCCGGATTGATCCTGCTGATCCCGCTGGTCCAGCAGATGGTAAGAGTCGACCAGCGCACCGAGGTCTTCGACGTTCCCAGCCAGGACGCCATCTCGCGAGACAACGTGTCCGTCAAAGTGAACGCCGTCATCTACTTCCGCGTGATCGATCCCGAGCGTTCCGTGATCCAGGTCGAGAACTTTCGCCAGGCAACCAGCGAACTGGCGCAGACGACGCTGCGCTCCGTGCTGGGCAAACACGACCTGGATGAACTGCTTTCGGAGCGCGACAAGGTCAACAGCGCAGTGCAGGAAATCCTCGACGCGCAGACCGACGCCTGGGGCATCAAGGTGGCGAACGTGGAGATCAAGCACATCGACCTGAACGAAGGCATGGTCCGCGTCATCGCGCGCCAGGCCGAGGCGGAACGCGAACGGCGCGCCAAGATCATCCATGCCGAAGGCGAACAACAGGCCGCGCAGATGCTGCTGAACGCAGCCCGCACCCTGTCGGAGCAGCCGGAGGCGATGCAGCTGCGCTATCTAAGCACGCTGGCCATGATAGGCGCGCAGAACAGCTCGACCATCGTCTTCCCCTTCCCCGTGGAACTGGGCCGCCTGCTCCAGGGGCTGGCGGGCAAAGGCCAGGAACCGCCCGCGGCCGCCGCCAGCCAGGCGGACCCGGGGACTCGCTAGGCCGCCGCCTTGTTCTCCTCTTGCAGCTGCCGCCACAGGATCTTGCCCGAGCTGGACTTGGGCAAAGTCTCCACGAACTCGACGATGCGTGGCGCCTTGTACGCGGCCATGCGAGTCCGCGCCCAGGCGATCACCTCTTCCGCGCGCACGCTGCCTCGCGCCTCGTCGCGCAAGACCAGCAGGGCCTTCACCGTTTCACCGCGGCTGGCGTCCGGCACGCCGATCACGCAAGCCTCGTGCACCGCGGGGTGCCCGTACAGCGTGTTCTCCACCTCCGCCGGCCAGACCTTGTAGCCGGACACATTGATCATGCGCTTCAAGCGGTCGGTCACGTAGAAGTAGCCTTCGTCGTCCACCCGGCCCAGGTCGCCGGTACGGAAGTAGCGCTGCCCGTCCAGCATGAAGAAGGCTTCGTCGTCGGCCTGCGGATTGTTCCAGTACCCCAGCATGACCTGCGCGCCGCGCGTCACGAGTTCGCCGGTTTCGCCTTGGGGCAGTTCAGCCAGCGTGGCCGGGTCCACGATCCGCGTGTCCACGCCGAAGGTGGGGACGCCTATGCATTGGCGCTTGTTGCGGTCCAGCGGATTGCAGTGCAGGAACGATGCGGTTTCCGTCAGGCCGTATGCCTCGTTGTAGGTAATGCCGTAGCGGCTGGCCAGCATGCCCGCGACCGCCTCGGGCATGGGAGCTCCGCCGCCGCACAGCTGCGCCAGGCTGGAGAGGTCCAGCTTTTCGATGCCGGGTTGCGCGAAGAAATCCACGACCATCGCCGGCGGCGCGGCCCAGACGCTGACGCGATGACGCGCCATCAGCCGCCCGGCCGCTTCGCGGTCCCAGCGCGGCAGCACCACCACCGTGGCGCCCAGCAAGATGGGCGTGTTCATGCCGCTCTGCATGCCCAGCAGATGGAACATCGGCGCCACGCCCATGATGACCGCCTCGGAGGTCAGGCCGCGCCATAGCTGCGAGCCGGCCAGGGATGCGTTCATGGTGCCGTGGGTGTGGCGGCAGCCCTTGGGCCGGCCGGTGGTGCCCGAGGTGTAGGGCAACAGGCAGAGGTCCTTCGCCCCCGCCCGGTGCGGCGACGGCTGAGCGTTGACCGCCATCGCGCCGTACCAAGGCACGCCGCCGCGCACATCAGGTGCGCGCCGGGGCGCGGCGACCCAGTCGGGCGCGTCAGGAGCCGGGCCCTGCAAGTAGTCCGAATAGGTGTGGACGATGACGCGCTCCAGGCGTCCGTCAGCGGCGAAGCCGTCCAGCCGCGCGCACAGTTCCTGGGCCGCGAAGGCCACTCGTGCGCCGCTGTCCGCCAGGTAATGCGCCAGCTCGTCCGGCGTGCTCATCGCGTTGACCGGCACCACCACCGCATCGGCGCGCAGGATCGCGTAGTACGCGATGACGAACTGCGGACAGTTCTGGCTCAGCAACAGGACGCGGTCGCCCGCCTTCACGCCCGCGCTGTGCTGCAGGTAGCCGGCCATGGCATCGACCTCGCGCTTTAAGCGCGCGTAGTCGAGCACGGTGTCGTAGAACACGATGGCGGCCTTGCCCGGATAGCGCGCGGCGGACGCCTCCAGGTTGAAGTACAGGCTGGACTGCGGCGGGCTGATCTCCTTCGGCAACCCCTTGGGCCAGTACCGATAATGCGCTTGGTGCATCTTGTCTCCTCATCGTTGTTCTGACTGTCTGCCATGCGCTTCAGGCGGTCATGGCGCGCGCGATGATTTCCTTCATGATCTCGTTGGAGCCGCCGTAGATCTTGCCGACCCGCGCATCCGCGTACATCCTGGCTATCGGGTATTCAAGCATGTAGCCGTAGCCACCGTGCAATTGCAGGCACTCGTCGATCACCTGGCAGTTCATCTGCGTGGTCCACCACTTGGCCATGGCTGCGGTGGACAGATCCAGCGTGCCGGCCAGCTGGCGTTCGATGCAATCGTCGACGAAACGCGCCGCAATGGTGGCGACCGTCTCGCACTCGGCCAGCGTGAAGCGCGTGTTCTGGAGTTCGATGAGCGCCTGGCCGAAGACCTGCCGGGCGCTGGCGTAGGCCACGGTTTCCTCGATGGCGCGACGCATGGTGGCCACGGCGCCCACCGCGATCAGCAGCCGTTCGCGCGGCAGTTGCTGCATGAGCTGTGCAAAGCCGCGGCCCTCGACGCCGCCCAGGAGGCAGTCCTCGCCCACGCGCGCACCGTCGAAGAACAGCTCCGCCGTGTCCAGGCTTTTCTGACCCAGCTTCTCCAGCAGCCGCCCGCGCCTGAAGCCTGGCAGGCCTTGCGTTTCCACCATGATCAGCGACACGCCCCTGGCTCCGGCCTGGGTATCGGTCTTGGCGACCACGCAGACCAGGTCCGCGTGCAAGCCGTTGGTGATGAAGGTCTTGGATCCGTTGAGCACGTATTCACCACCGTCCTTGGCGGCGGTGGTGCGCACGCTCTTCAGGTCGGACCCCGCTCCCGGTTCACTCATGGCGATGGCGCCCACCAGTTCACCCGTGGCCATGCGCGGCAGCCAGCGACGCTTCTGCTCTTCCGTGCCGTAGTTCAGGATGTAATGCGCCAGGATGGCGCTGTGCACGTTGTTGCTGAAGCCATGCACCATGGCGCGCGCCTGTTCCGCCGCCACGATGGCCTCGTGGGCGAAGCTGCCTCCGCCTCCGCCATAGGCTTCGGGCATGCTCACGCATAACAGGCCCAGACGGCCGGCCTTGTTCCAGACCTCGCGGTCCGCGTGCTGCTGCTTGCGCCAGCGTTCTTCGTCGGGCACAAACTCCCTTTCGAAAAGACGCCGCGTCGAATCCTGGAACAGTGTCAGGTCTGCGTCCATCCAGCCTTGCCGTGGCGTGTCCATTGCGCTCCCCCTTTCAAGGACGGCCGCCGCCGACGACCAGGACCTGGCCGCTGACGTAGTTGGACTCGGGCAGGCAGAAAAGGTACACCGCACCCGCGGCTTCCGCCGGCGTGCCGGCTCGGCCGATGGGGATCAGGCTTTCGGCGTTCTTCAGCACTTGCGGATTGACGCCCACCTTGATCTGCCGGCCTTCGATGTCCAGCGTGGCATCGCCGTCGGCCGGCGCTTCGGTCAGGCGCGTCTTGATCAGCCCGAAGGCCACGCTGTTGACGTTTACCTTGTAGCGGCCCCATTCCTTGGCCAATGCGCGCGTCAGGCCGTTGATGCCCGCCTTGGCCGCCGAATAGTTGGCCTGCCCGGCGTTGCCCATGACGCCGGAAGTCGACGAGATGTTCACGACCTTGCGAAACACTTCCCTGCCTTGCTCCGCCTCGGCCTTGGCCGCCACCCGGATGAAACCGGAGGCCGCCCGCAGGATGCGGAACGGCGCGGACAGGTGCACCGCCAGGATCGCGTCCCATTGTTCGTCCGTCATCTTCTGGATCACGTTGTCCCAGGTGTAGCCGGCATTGTTGACGATGATGTCCAGGCCGCCATAGGTATTCACGGCGGTGCCGACGAAACGTTCGGCGAAGCCCGCTTCGATCACGCTGCCCGCGCAGGCCTGCGCCTGGCCTCCCGCCCTGCGGATCAGCGCCACGGTTTCTTCCGCCGGCCCCGCGTCCAGATCGTTCACCACCACGCTGGCGCCTTCGCGCGCAAGCTTCAGCGCGATCTCCTGCCCGATCCCGCGCCCCGCGCCCGAGACCAGCGCGACCTTGCCTTCCAATGTGCCCATCGTTATCTCCTTTCCTGGGTTACTGAATTGCCAGCACCGCCACGCCGCTCAGGCGCAGTTCGCCGGTCTGGCTGCGCGCATGCAGTTCCACCCGCAAGCGGGTTTCTCCCTGCGCTTCAAAGCGTTCCACGACGCTGCCGGAACAGCGGACCTCATCGCCCACGTGCGTGATCGCCACGAAGCGCACGGCATACTCGCGCAGCGCCGATTGCGGCGCCCAGTTCGTCAGCAGCCGGGCCAGATAGGCGGCCGACAGCATGCCGTGGGCGAAGACGTCGTCCATGCCCGCGGCTCGCGCGAAATCCAGGTTCACGTGTATCGGGTTGTGGTCACCCGAAGCGCCGCAATACAGCGCCAGCCCCAATCGGCTGACCGGCCCCGCGGTAAAGCCGGGCAGCTGGTCGCCGGCCTTGGCGTCATGATTCATGGCCGCAGTCATTCCCGTCTCCTAGGTGTTGCGCACGACGGTCGTCGCGCGCAGTTCGGCGACCAGGCGCCCGGCGGCGTCGGTCACCCGGGTTTCCCGGACGACGAACTCCAGCGCGCCGCCTTTCTTGGCGTAGATGTCGGCGATGCGCGGCTCGAAGCGCAATTCGTCGCCTGCGTACGCCATGGCGTGGTAGACGAAGGCCTGTTCGCCGTGCAGCACCCGCGCGATGTCTATGCCCAGCAGTTCACGCATGGCGGCGGGCCGTGGGCTGTCCATTTCCAGGCAGAAGAAGAAGGTCGGCGGCACCGGCAGTCCCGGGTAGCCGGCCGCCAGCGCGGCGGCCTCGTCGGTATAGACCGGATCGTCCTGGCCGGTGGCCTTGGCAAAGAAGCGCAGGCGGCCCGCCTCCACGCTAGCGCTGAACGCGGGCAGGGCGGCGCCGATATGGCTGGTGTCGAGCATTGCGTTCCCCTCAGGCCGCCTGGTACAGCGTCACCACGCAGGCGCCGCCCAGTCCCAGGTTGTGCTGCAGCGCCAGCCTGGCGCCTTCGACCTGGCGCAAGTCCGCCTGGCCTCGCAGCTGCCACACCAGCTCGGTGCATTGCGCCAAGCCGGTCGCGCCCAGAGGGTGGCCCTTGGACAGCAGCCCGCCGGACGGATTGGTCACGACCTTGCCGCCGTAGGTGTTGTCGCCTTCCAGGATGAACTTCTCGGCGCCGCCCTCGGGTGTCAGGCGCAGGCCTTCGTAGGTGATCAGCTCGTTGGCGGTGAAGCAGTCGTGCAGTTCGACCACGTCCACGTCGTCAGGACCGATACCGGCGGCCTCATAGACTTGGTCGGCCGCGGCTCGCGTCATGTCAAAGCCCACTACTTTGCGCATGTCGCCAGCGCCGAAGGTGGACGGCGTGTCCGTCGTCATGGCCTGCGCGGCAATGCTGACGGCGGGCGCCAGCCGGTGGCGGCGCGCAAACTCGTCCGAGCACAGAATGGCGGCCGCCGCGCCGCAGGTCGGCGGGCAGCATTGCAGGCGCGTCAGCGGATCGAAGATCATGGGCGCGGCCAGCACCTCGTCCAGCGTGACCGGCTGGCGGAACACCGCGTAAGGATTGCGCGCGGCATGCTGGCGCGCCTTGACCGCGATACGGGCGAAGAGGTCGGCGCCGACGCCGTGCTCCTTCATGTAGTCGCGGCCCGCGCCGCCGAAGAACTGGGCGGCGCGCGGCTTGGCCGTGTCATAGCCCTGCATTTCGCTCATCGCCGAGACGAAATCCTGCAGAGGCGACGGGCGGTCTTCGTACACGCCTTTCAGCGCGCCAGGCACCATCTGTTCGAAGCCCACCGCCAGCGCGCACTCCACGGCCCCGCTTTCCACCGCCTGCCGCGCCAGGAACAGGGCCGACGAACCGCTTGCGCAATTGTTGTTGACGTTGAACACCGGAATGCCGCTGAGCCCCACGCCGTAGACCACCGCCTGGCCAGCGGTCGAATCGCCGTAGACATAGCCCGCGTAGGCCTGCTGGACCGCGTCGTATTGCAGTCCGGCGTCCCGCAGAGCCTGGCGCACGGCGCTGGCGCCCATCACGGTATATGCCTCGCTGGCGCCGGGCTTGCTGAAGGGAATCATGCCGACTCCCGCCACCCATACTTTCCGATTCATGTCTGACTCTCCTGATGAGCGGGCGCGGCGACAGCCGCGCGCCTGGATTCATGGTCTTGCCTCAGCACGGACTTCAGCACCTTGCCGGCGGCTGACATGGGCAATTCGCTGAGGAACTCGTAGGTCTTGGGGCACTTGTAGGCGGCAAGCTGCAGGCGGCAATGCCTGTCCAGAGCGTCGGCGTCGGCCGCCATGCCCGGACGCGGTACGACTACCGCGTGCACCGCCTCGCCCCACCGCGCATGCGTCACGCCGATGACCGCGCAGCGCGCCACTAGCGCGTGGCGGGCCAACACGCCTTCCACTTCAGCGCCGTAAACGTTTTCGCCACCGCTGACGATCATGTCCTTGAGGCGGTCAACGATATACAGGTATCCGTCCTCGTCCTGGCGGGCCGCGTCGCCTGTCAGCAGCCAGCCCCGGTCGAATGCACGGCGCGTTTCTTCGGGCCGGTTCCAGTAACCCTGCATCACCATGGGTCCGCGCACCAACAACTCGCCGACCGCGCCGGGCGCCGCCTCGCTGCCGTCGGGCGCGAGAATGCGCGTCTCCACGCCTACCGCAGGCGGTCCCGCCGATTCGGTGCGCGCGCCGCCCTGGCGCACGTCTGCATTGATGGCGACCGTGGCGGCGGTTTCGGTCATGCCGTAGGCATGGACGAACTCCGCTTGCGGAAAGGCCGCCAGCGCCCGGTCGAGCAAAGCCCGGGAAATCGGCGAGGCGCCCCAGATCACGCGCCTCACGCCGTCCAGCCTGTACTGCGCGAACCCGGGTTCGTCCAGCAGCATCTGGATCATGCTGGGCACCAGCAGTACTTCGGTTACGCCGTCGTCCTGCAGGGCCTGCAATACCGCTCGGGGCTGGAAGCCGCGCTGGACCGCCACCGATGCGCCCGCGACAAACTGTCCGATCAATCGTCCCAAGCCGGCAACATGAAACAGCGGTGCGACCAGCAAGGTGCGGCTGTCGGGCGGCGTGGGGACCGTAGCCATCCTGGCCACCGCAGCGCTCCAGAGATTCGCGTGTGTCAGCATGGCGCCCTTGGGCGCGCCGGTCGTGCCGCCGGTAAAGAGAATCGCGGCCAGCGCGTCGCCGCCCGCACGGATATCCTCCAGCGGCGCAGCCGCGGCGGCGTGCGCTTCCAGCACGTCGGCGGACAGCGGCGCCGTGCTGGCGGGAATGTCCACATCGGCCATGCGTGGCGCCATGGTCTCGTCCACCAACAGCAGGCGCGGACTGCAGTCGGCCAGTGCCTGCGCAAGCTCTGGGCTGCTCCAGCGTGTGTTCAAAGGCAGCACGGCCGCTCCCAGCCACCAGCACGCCAGGATCCACGACACATAGTCTGCGCCGTTGGCGCCCCAGAACGCCACGCGATCGCCCTGCAGTACGCCATGGCCGCGCAGCACGGCGGCCTTGCGTGCGGTCCAATCGATGAGCGCCGCGTAAGTCCAGCGCCGTACGTCTTCGCATAGCGCGATCTTGCCGGGGTGCAGCCGGCCTGCGCGATGCAGGCCTTGTGTCAGATACATGGTGCTCGTCTCCTGCGGCGCCGTGCTCCTTGCGCGGAGCAGCGTGCGTTCGTCCTCGAGCCCCTAGCTTCCCCCTTGGGGCAGGATCGCGGCAATGGCCGCAGGCGTCAAACCGATAGGCCAAAAGTGTCAGCGGCTTGCCGGCCTTCGGGGCCGCAGACCAGGCGGTTGCGGCGGTATTCTCCCGGCGACACGCCGGTCCATTTCTTGAAGGCGCGGTGGAAGGTGCTGGGTTCGGAAAAACCAAGGCGCTCGGCGATGTCCATCAGGGATAGATCGTGGCGACCCAGGTATTCGACCGCGGCATCGCGCCGCAAATCATCCTTCAGGGCCTGGAAGCCCTGCCCCTCTTCACGCAAGTGCCGCCGCAGCGTCTGCGGCGTCATTGCCAGTTGCGCGCTGACCTGAATAAGCGACGGCAACTCCTTGGACAGATCGTTGCGCAACAGGCGGCGGATGCGATCGGTCAGGGTGGTGCGGTCCTGGTACTTCACCAACAGGTCGAACGGCGCATTGGCCAGAAACGGCTTTAGCGTCTGTTCGTTCTGCACCACCGGCAAGGCCAGCCAACGCGACTCCAGCCACAGGCCCGTCACCGGCTGGCCATAGCGCACCGGTGCATAGAACAGCCTGTGCGCATCGGCGCTGCGCGCGCCGCTGCTGTAGTCCACGCCCAGAATGGGAATGCGCCGCGCCGCCAGCCAATTGGCCACGCCAAGCGTGAAGAACAGAAAGGAGCGTTCACCATACCAGCGCGCACAGCTGCTGGGCGCGCGCGAGTCGAGCACGATGCGCGCGCGCTCGCCGCTCACGCACAGGCGGGCGGTGAAATCCCGCAGCACGCCGTGGTAGTAGCGGAACGCCGCGCGCAGCGCCTGCCCGACCTTGTCTTCCTGCAAGGCAAGCCGGCAGGCATGGTCGAACGCCCCCATGGGAACCGGATGCTGGCCCATGCCCAGGAAGTCGTCGCGGGTGGCCCGGCGCAGCGTCCGCATTATCTGTGCGAGCTGCGCCTGCGATACCCGCGCCATCGGCGCCTGCAACAGGGACGGCGGCACGCCGGCGCGCGTCAGGACCCGGTCCACGTCCACCCCCCGGCTGCGCGCGCCTTGCAGGATTTGGGCGATATGTCCCACGGCAATGGTGTGATGGGTCATGAGGATATCCAGCGGCTGGCGTACGCCGATGGATCGATGGTAGCCAAAGCCTGCGCGCGCAGGAATGGCTGGCGTGAGCATTCTCGCCAAGCGCAATCAGCGAATCCGCCATTGGTCGGCCGGAAAGCCGCGCCTAGACTGGCGCGAGCCCCAGGCGGGCATGCCACTTCGTATTTACGGGAGTCCCTCTTTGGATACACCGAACACCGCTCCGCTCGCGGGCGTCAGGATCCTGGACCTTTCGCGGCTGCTGCCCGGTCCGCTGGGCGCGCAATACCTGGCCGACCTGGGAGCCGACGTCATCAAGATCGAGGATACGCAGGCGGGCGATTATGCGCCGCCGCCCCTGCGCGCCATCTGCAACCGCAACAAGCGCGGGCTGCGGCTGGATCTCAAACATCCCGAGGGACAGGCAGCGCTGGCGGCGCTGGCGCGCGGCGCGGACGTGGTGATCGAGAGTTTCCGTCCGGGCGTGGCCGCGCGGCTGCAGGCCGACTACGCCACCCTGGCGCGCCACAATCCCCGGCTGGTCTACTGCAGCATCACCGGCTACGGCCAGGATGGCCCGCAGCGCGACGCGGCGGGCCACGATCTGAACTACGCGGCCTGCGCCGGAGTCGCCGATCAGATGGGCTGCGGGCCCGATCTGCCGGCGCTGTCGAACCTGCCCGTGGCCGACATCCTTGGAGGCTCGCTTACGGCGGTAATGGGCATCCTGGCCGCGCTGTACGACGCCCAGCGCAGCGGGCGCGGACGGTACATCGATATCGCCATTGCCGACGGCCTGCTGGCTGGCGCCGTCGTGCCGCTGGCCACGCTCAATGCCCGCGGCGACACGCGGCCGGCGGGCGCCGATACCCTGTCCGGCGGACTGGCCTGCTATGGCCAGTACCGCGCCGCGGACGGACGCTATTTGGCGGTCGCCGCGCTGGAATTGAAATTCTGGGAAACGCTGTGCCGGCGGCTGGATCGTCCCGATCTGGCGCCGCTGCACCGCAACGGCGACGCGGCGCAGCAGGCGCGCGTGCGCCGCGAATTGCAGCAGATCTTCGGATCGCGCCCGCTGGCGCATTGGCTGGAACTGTTTGAAGGCGCCGACTGCTGCGTGTCGCCCGTGCTCAAACTGGCGGAAGGCCTGACGCATCCGCAGTTCGTCGCCCGCGGCATGTCGCTGCAGACCGAGCACCCGGTCTATGGCCGCAACACCCATGTGGCCAGCCCGGTGAAGATGTCGGGCTTCCAGTTCGCCATACATCGCCAGGCCCCGCTGCCCGGCGAACACACCGATCAGATCCTGCGCGAGGCCGGCTACAGCGAGCCGGACGTCGCCAGCCTGATCGGGCGCGGCATTGCGCTGTAGGCACATACGGCCAGCCCCGCCCGCCCCCCAAGCGACCATAACCAGGACGGAGACAATCATGAACGATCCTCATCGCAGCCTTCCCTCGCCCCTGCGCCGCAGCCTGCTCAAGCTGGGCGCGGCCCTGCCCGCCACGCTGGCCTTGCCGCGTCCGGCCAGCGCCACGGGCTTTCCGGCCCGCCCTGTCACGCTCATCGTGCCATTTCCGGCTGGCGGCGCGACCGATACGCAGATGCGCGCGCTGGCGATCGCGGCCTCGCGCGAACTGGGCCAGACGGTCGTCATCGCCAACCGGCCGGGCGCGGGCGGCACACTGGGCCCGGCAGCCATGGCGCAGACCGCCGCACCCGACGGCTATACGGTGTCGGTGGTGGTCGGCACCTTGTTCCGCTACCCCTTTCTGCAGCAGGTCAATTACGACCCGCTCAAGGACTTCACCTACGTCGCCTGCATGACCGCCTATTCCTACGCCATCGTGGTACGCGAGGACGCGCCCTGGCGCACGCTGGACGAGCTGATCGCGGACGCGCGCGCCCATCCCGACAAGATCAGCTACGGCGGCACCGGCACCGGCGGCTCCGGGCGCATCGCGATCGAACGCCTGTCGCGGCTGACGAACACGCGCTTCAATTTCATCCCCTACAAGGGCGCGGCCGAAGAGACCACCGCGCTGCTGGGCGGCCATATCCAGATGATCTCGGACGCGGGTTGGGGGCCGATGATAGACACCGGCAAAGCCCGCTTGCTGGCGGTGCTGGGCGAAGCCCGCGCCAAGCGCGTGCCGGACGCGCCCACGCTGACGGAACTGGGCTATCCCATCGTCGCGGCCAATCCGGTCGGCATCGCCGGACCGAAGGGCATGGATCCCGAGGTCACACGCATCCTGCAGCAAGCCTTCCACCGCGCGTCCCGCGATCCGGAGTACAACCGCGCGCTGGAAACCGCCGACCAGCCCCACATGCTGATGGACAGCGCCGCCTACACCGACTTCGCAGTCCGCCAAGTCGCGGAAGAAAGGAAATTCGTTGCCGAGCTGGGCCTGAAGAACTAGCCGCGCCTTCAGCCTGCGGGACTCAGCATGGAGTCGCGCAGGCGCAGCACCGACGCGCAGGACGTGTCGCGATGCGTCACCAGCGACAGGGACAGCGCATCGTGCGCGTCGGCGTCGGTCAGCGGCACGAAGGCAACGTGCGGGGTCGAATACGCGCGCGTCACGCCCGGCACCAGCGCCAGGCCCATGCCGCTGGCGACCAGGCTGATCAGCGTCTGCACCTGTATCGCCTCCTGGCTGATGCGCGGCGAAAACCCGGCCTTGAGGCATAGCGCCTGCGCCACGCCGTGCAGGCCCGGCACTTTCAGGGGCGAATACAGCACGAAGTTCTCGGCGCGGGCGCGCTCCAGGCTGACCGGCCCGCCCGCGGCCAGCGGATGCCCCGCCGGCACGGCCAGGATGAGGTCGTCGCGCTCCACCACCCAGGAGTCCAGCGCCGCGTCTTCCGCCAGCGGACCGCGCACCAGGCCTGCATCGATATCGTTGGCGCGCAGCATCGCGACCAGGCCGACCGTGCTGTCCTCGCGCAGGTCCAGTTGCACGTCCGGATACTGCGCGCGAAAGACCGGCAGGCAACGCGGCAGCAGCATGTAGGTAGCCGAGCCCACGAATCCCAGCCGCAGCGTACCCCACTCGCCCAGCGCCACGCGGCGGGCAGCCTGGCGCGCCTGGTCGGCGTGGAACAGCGCGCGGCGGGCGTCCGCCATCAGCGCCTGGCCCGCAGGCGTCGGCGTCACGCCCTTGGGGCCCCGCACCAGCAGCGGCGCGCCCACCGCGTGTTCCAGTTTCTGGATCGAGACCGACAGCGCCGGCTGCGCAATATGCAGCGTGTCCGCGGCGCGCCGATAGCTGCCCAGCTCCGCGATGGTGACGAACTGCCGGAGCTGCCGCAAATCGATAGCCATAATAAATTCCATATCGCCCAATACCGACGCCATATTAGACGTGTATGCCGACGGCCGATAGGATTTCCACCATGACAGCCACTCCCCTATCCCAAGCCAGCGCATTGGGCGGCGTGCGCATCCTGGACCTGACGTCCGTGGTGTTCGGCCCCTACGCCTCGCAGATACTCGCCGACTACGGCGCCGACGTGATCAAGGTGGAATCGCCCGCGGGCGATTCGACGCGGCATACCGGCCCCGCCCAGGAGCCCGGGCTGGCCGCCATCTTCCTGGGCCTGAACCGCAACAAGCGCAGCATCGTGCTGGATCTGAAGCAGGCGGCGGCGCGCCAGACGCTGTTGACGATGGTGGACCAGGCCGACGTGCTGATGCACAGCATGCGCCCGGCCAAGATGGCCGCGCTGGGACTGGATCCGGACACGCTGTGCGCGCGCAACCCGCGGCTGGTCTACGCCGGCCTGTACGGCTTCGGCGCGGGCGGCGCCTATGACGGCCTGCCGGCGTACGACGACATCATCCAGGGCCTCTCGGGCCTGGCCGACCTGGTGGACCGCCAGACCGGCGCGCCGCGCTACCTGCCCACCGTGGCCGCCGACAAGACTTGCGGGCTGATCGCGGCGCACGCCATCCTGGCCGCGCTGTTCCAGCGCGAGCGCACCGGCGCGGGCCAACAGCTGGAAGTGCCCATGTTCGAAAGCATGGCGTCCTACGCGCTGGTCGAGCATTACTACGGCAGGCACCTGGCCGACGAGCCCGGCGAGGCCGGTTATCCGCGCGTGCTCACGCCCTGGCGCAAACCGTGCAAAACCGCCGACGGCCATGTCTGCCTGATGCCGTATACCGACGCCCACTGGCGCGACTTCTTCATCGCCGCGGACCGCCCCGATCTGGCGCAGGACGCGCGCTTTGCCGACATCGCATCGCGCACGCGGCACATCGAAACGCTCTACGAACTGCAAGCAGGCATCGTGGCCGGGCGCGATACCGCCTACTGGCTGGCGCTGTGCGCGCGCCTGGAAATCCCCGCCGCGCCCATCAACCGCCTGCAGGACCTGGAGGCCGACCCGCACCTGCAAAGCGTGGATTTCTTCGCGCCGCTAGCAAGCGCTTCCGGCAGCCGCTACCGCTTTCCCCGCAACCCGGTACGTCTGCAGCATTCCCATGTGCCGGCCGCGATGCCGCCGCGCCTGGGCGAGCACACGCTGGACGTGCTGCGCCAGGCCGGCCTGGACGACGCGCAAATCGCCGGGCTTCTGGAATCGGGCGCAGCCCGCGACGCGCATCCCTCAACCCCGAACAACCGCAAGGACCCCGCATGACCGCCGACCGCAACGCCGCCGACATCAAGCAGCTTGGCCAGGGCTATTACTGGCAGGACCTGGCCGTGGGCCAGCGCTTTCAGACGTTCCGCCGCACGGTGACCGAAACCGACATCGTCAACTTCATCAGCGTGACCGGCATGCTGGAGACGATCTTCATCGACGCCACCTATGCCCATGGCGCGATCCAGGGACGCCCCGCCCCCGGCGGCCTGACCTACGGCCTGATCGAGGGGCTGATCATGCAGGGCATGGTGCAAGGCACCGGGCTGGCGCTACTGGAAGTCCACAAGAAAATGCTGGCGCCCGTGGTCGCGGGCGACACCATCTGGGCGGAGATCGAAGTCACGAGCATACGCCCCACCTCGCAGCACAACCGGGCAGTGGTCGCCTCGGTGATCGAAGTACGCAACCAGCACGGCAAGCCGGTAATGGCCTACACGGCCACGCGCATGCTGGCCGGCAGGCCCTGAACTTTCATCAGGCGATCAAGCGCCCCATAGAGGGCGCTGGCGCCGGGACGCCATCCGCGTCACAAGAACAGCACAAGGAGACAAGCAATGAAGAAAGCACTGCTGGCAGGCAGCCTCGCCATTCTCGCGCTGGGCGCCGCCGCAAGCGCCCACGCCGCCTGGCCCGAACGCCCCATCACCATGGTGGTGCCCTTCCCGCCTGGAGGGCCGACCGATCTGGTCGCCCGGGTACTGGCCAAGCAGCTGACCGACCAGTTGGGCCAGACCGTCGTGGTCGAAAACAAGGGCGGCGCCAACGGCAACATCGGCATGCAGTACGCGGCTGCCGCCAAGCCCGATGGCTACACCGTGCTGTACAACACCTCCTCCATCGCGCTCAGCCCCAATCTGTACCGGTCGCTGGCCTTCGACCCGGTCAAGGACTTCGCGCCGGTGTCCTCCACGGCGGTGATCCCGCTGGTGCTGCTGGTGCATCCTTCCGTGCCGGCGCCGGACACGCGGACCTTCGTGCAGTATGCGCGCGAGCATCCCGGCAAGCTGTCGTATGGGTCGGCCGGCGCCGGCAACGTCACGCACCTGGGCGCCCTGCTGCTGTTGCGCTCGCTCGAGATCGACGCGGTGCACGTCCCCTATCGCGGCAGCGCCCCGGCCATGACGGATCTGGTCGGCGGGCAGGTGCAGCTCATGACCAATACGCTGAACGATTCGCTGGGCTTCATCCGCGAAGGCAAGCTGCGCGCGCTGGCCGTAACCAGCGGCACGCGCAGCGAGCAATTGCCCGACGTGCCGACGGTGGCGGAAACGGTGGCGCCCGGATTCGAGATGGGCGCCTGGCAAGGCGTGGTGGTACCGGCAGGCACGCCAGCGCCGGTCATCGACAAACTGAACGCCGAAATCCGCCGCGCGCTGCAATCGCCTGAAATGACCAGGCAGCTCAAGGCACAAGGCGCGCAGGCGCTGGGTTCCACGCCGCAGGAATACGCTGCCTACATCAAGAGCGAAATCGCGCGCTGGGGAGAAGTGGTTAAGGCGGCCAACGTGAAGCTGGACTAATGGTTGCTGAAGACAAACGCAAAAACGCTCGCGAACTGAACCGCCCCCAGGTTTTCTAGTTGCACTAACCACCTTTGAACGAACTCACGCGGCGTCAGTCGGCTGAGCGAACAGTGGGGGCGATGATGCCTGCGTAAGCACCCGTGTCAAGCCTTCCACGCTGGGGGACCTTCTTTTATTTCGAAAACTCCTGTGCTTGCGCACTGCACCCGGAGCTCACACCGATATCTCATCTCGTGGATTTCCAAGCTATGAGTTTGAGGAGTTTTGTCCTCGCACGAATTTGGGAAAATAGCTCCCCGCGCCAGAAAGCAGTGAGATGAAGAGAGCAGGATATGCTGGAGGCCGTTGAGTGAATTTTCAGATGTCGACGCGCGCTATGCCACCATGATTGAGAGGCGCGGGTCCATCCTTTTCATTCATCTTGAAAGGACCTACCCATGAAGGACAAACTCTACAACCCAACTTCCGCACATTTATCCCGATTTGCGCCGTTATGCATCACGGTGGCTATGCAGGTATTGCCCTTGTCGTTGGCGCCGATCGTCGCAACGGCTCGGAATTTTGATGCGTCTGCACTTGATGCGGATCAATTCAGTCTGGGAATGGTCGGATTTGCTGGCGGCATATCCGGAGCCGAAAAGGAAATGGCGAAAATTCTCGAAAGACCGGATGCGGATGATTTCTTCTTGTCGGTCATCAATGATGACAACCGGAGCACGGTGGCAAAACTCTATGCGCTATGCGGTTTGAAGAAAGGCAAGAGCACAGCCTTTGGATATGCATTCGAGAAAATTCAGGCCATGAACTCGAGTGTATCTGTCATGCATGGGGATGTTATGAAAAAAGAGAGCGCGGGAGATCTTGCGGTGCAAGTAAAAAATGGTCGTTGCTGATTTCTTCAGAAAAATAGAATGAGAGAAATCTCGGCGAAAGACCTGCTCTTCATCGCCGACGGAATGGATTTATCGAGAGGAAATCGCGGCGAGTCGTTTGGCTTTCTTTGGGTAGCGGCGATGTCAGTGATCGGGCTGCCATGAACCTCCGACTTGCTGTCGGAGGCTGTATTTCCAGGGCTGCCGAACTGGCAGCAAAACTCAGCGGCCGTTGGCCTTGGCCGTGATGCCGTTGGCCGCGCCCATGTCGGTATTGGGCACGTCGCGCAGCAGCACGCGCACGTCCTGGCCGGAGATGCCGATGCTGGCGCACACCGCCTGGTTCAGCGCCGCGATCAGCGCGGCCTTCTTGGCTTCGTCGCGGCCCGAGATCAGCGCGACGTCGACACGCGCCATGGCCTTGCCGATTTCACCGCCCACGATCACATGCGCCGCCGGCACTTCCTGCAGCACGATGCGCACGCTGGGCAGCGGCGCAGCGATGCTTTCAACCACCGCGTTGGATGCGGCCTGCAGCAACGCAGCCTTCTGGGCGGCCGTGTGGCCTTCCATGATCTGGACATTCAAAATTGGCATGACTGATTCCGATGTTCCGAAAAAGGAGAAACCGGCCCAGGCGGCCGGCAAACCATCATATCCGGATCGGGGCGCCGCGGACGGCCGCGCGGCCCCAATCCGGATTAGGGTTTCTCCCTGTCAGGCCGCCTGGTCGCGGCGCTCGGGTTCGGACTGCTCCTGCGCGTCGGCGGCAGCGGCGGCTTCCGCCGCGGGCGCCGTTTCGGCCAGGGCCGGCGTCACCAGCTCCACGACCTTCTTGCGCGACAGCATGCCGATGAACTCATCGTCTTCGCCGGTCACAGCGACCGGCTGGTCGCTGTGCACCAGCTGGGCCAGCACTTCGCCCAGGCCGGCCGTGGCCGGCACGGAAGCCAGATCCTCGACGTAGCGCGAGATATCGCGCGCGCCTTCCTCGATGGCGCGCGTGGCGGCCTCGGCGGTCAGCACGCCGGCCAGCCGCTTGCCGTCCAGCACCGGCGCATATTCGTAGCTCAGGGCGCGCATGCGGTCCATGGCATGGGCGGGACGCGAACGCATGGTCAGGGTCAGGCGCGCCGGGTTCACGGCGTGCGTGGCGTTAAGCACCTTGGTGCGGTTCACGTCCTGCAGGAACGACTGCACATAGTCGTTGGCCGGGTTCAGCAGGATGTCCTCCGGCGTGCCTTCCTGCACCAGTTCGCCGTCCTTGAGGATGGCGATGCGGTTGCCCAGGCGCAGGGCTTCGTCCAGGTCATGGGTGATGAAGACGATGGTCTTGTTGAGCTTGGCCTGCAGCTGCAGCAACTGGTCCTGCATCTCGCGGCGGATGAGCGGATCCAGCGCCGAGAAGGCTTCGTCCATCAACAGGATTTCGGCATCGGTGGCCAGCGCCCGGGCCAGGCCGACACGCTGTTGCATGCCGCCCGACAACTGGTGCGGGTACTGGTTTTCAAAGCCCGACAGGCCCACCTGGTCCAGCCATTCGCGGGCGCGCTTTTCGCGTTCGGCGCGGCCCACGCCCTGCACGGTCAGGCCGTAGGCGGCGTTGTCCAGCACGGTGCGGTGCGGGAACAGGCCAAAGCGCTGGAACACCATGCTCATCTTCTTTTGGCGGAAGACTTCCAGGTCGCGCTTGTTCAGGCTGACCACATCCACGCCATCGACCAGGATGTGGCCGGCGCTGGGTTCGATCAGGCGGTTGAAGTGGCGGATCAGCGTGGACTTGCCGGAACCCGACAGGCCCATGATGACGTAGATGCTGCCTTCTTCGATCGACAGGCTGATGTCGCGCAGGCCCAGCGTGTGGCCGCTTTCGGCCAGCAGCTGTTCCTTGCTCATGCCGCCCTGGGCGGCTTCCAGCCATTTCTTCGGATGCGGCCCGAAGACCTTGTAGATGTTCTTGACCTCGATCTTGCTCATCGCTGGCCTCCCATGCGCATGCGCTGTCCATACGATTGCGTGATCCGGTCGAACAGCACGGCCAGCACCACGATACCCAAGCCCGCCAGCAGGCCGCGGCCTACTTCAAGACGGTTGATGCCGAGCAACACTTCATAACCCAGGCCGCGCGCGCCGATCATCGAGGCGATCACCACCATCGACAGGGCCATCATCGTGGTCTGGTTGATGCCGGCCATGATGTTGGGCAGCGCCAGCGGCAGCTGCACGCCGAACAGCTGCTGGCGCGGATTGGCGCCGAAGGCGCGCGAGGCTTCCAGCACTTCACGGTCGACCAGGCGGATGCCCAGGTCGGTCAGGCGGATCAGCGGCGGCACGGCGTAGATCACGGTGGCGATGATGGCCGGGATCTTGCCCAGGCCGAACAGCATGACCACGGGAATCAGGTACACGAAGCTGGGCATGGTCTGCATCACGTCCAGCACCGGCAGCATGATGGAGCGCAGCCAGTTGACCCGCGCCATCAGTACGCCCAGCGGGATGCCGATGATCACCGACAGGCCGGCCGCCATGATCATGAGCGCCAGCGTCTGCATGCCGGCGTCCCACAGGCCCAGCACGCCGATCACGCACAGCAGCGCGCCCATCGCCAGGCTCAGGCCGATACGGCGGCTGACGCCCCAGGCGATCGCGATCGTCACCGCGACCACCGCCCACCAGGGCGAATTGCGCAGCAGCTGCTCCAGCCACACCAAGGCATGCAGGACGGGCTGGGACAGGGTCTCCAGCGTGTCGGCATAGTTGGTGACCAAGTGATCGACAAAGCCGTCGATCGCCCCCCGGACCTGCCGGGCGGGAATAATTTCAGGAAACATTCGTTCTACTCCATTCTGGCGCACTCACCGCCCGGACCGCGCCCGCATGCCCAGGAATCGGGCGATGCGGCGCAAGCTTGCGGCTTCCAGCTAGAAAACGGCCGGCCATCCCGGCAGCGCCAGCGCATCTCGGTCCGGGCGCGAGCGCCCGGCCGGCGGCCATCCTGGCAAAGGAAACCGGCCCCATGAAGGGCCGGAGCGCGCCGCGACGGCGCGCAGCCAGGCACATGGCGGGTTACAGCGCGCTTTGGACGCGCCCGGCGACGTCGGCGGGGACCCACTTGGTCCAGACGTCGGGTTTGTTCTTCAGGAACCACTTGGCCACGGCGTTGGCTTCGTCGCCGGACTCTTCCATGTGGGCCAGGGTTTCGTTGATCACCGGCAGCGGCACCGAGACCTTGGACAGGAATTCGGTGAGCTTGGGCGCTTCCTCGGAGAACTTGGTGTTCACCGCCGTGAAGACGGGGTTGTCGGGATAGGCGCTGGGCTCGGGCTTGGCGCACTTGGGCGACGTCAGGCACTTGTGCTTTTCGGCGTCGTAGGGCGGCATGTCCAGCTTGACCAGGTCCATCGAACCCACCAGCGGCGTGGGCGACCAGTAGTAGAAGACCACGTTCTGCTTGCGCTTGTAGGCCGACATCAGGGCCGCCTTCTGCGCCGCGCCCGTGCCGGGCGAATACAGGGTGTAGCTGTCGTCCAGCTTCAGGGCGTGGAACAGGTTATTGCTGGTGATCTCGCAGCCCCAGCCCGCCGGGCAGCCGTAGAAGCGGCCTTTGCCGGGCTCTTCCGGATCCTTGAACTTGTCCTTGAACTTCGGCAGGTCGGCCGCGGACTTCAATTCGGGCAGGCGTTCCGCCGTGTAACGCGGGATGTACCAGCCCTCGGCGCCCATGTAGAGATCGCCGATGCGCTTGACCTTGCCGGTCTTCTCGGCGCGGTCCCAGGGATCGGCAACGCTGTTCAGCCAGATCTCGGTATTGATATCCAGGTCGCCGCGCTCCAGCGCAGCCAGGGCGGGCAGGGTTTCGGTCGGCAGGGTCTCGGTTTTGCAACCGTAGCCCTTTTCCATGATGAAACGTTCGACGTCAACCAGGACCAGATTGGATTCCCAGTTCATCGCGCCGAAATTGACCGGACGCTTGATTTCGCACTGGACGGCATCGGCGGCTTGGGCCGCGCCGGCGAAGGCGAAGAACACAGCCGCGGCGGCCAGGGTCTTGACAGGGGTAAAACGCATTGGCTTTTGCCTCCATAGGTTCAGGGACACACGCCAGGCTTGGGCCCGGAGGTGCCATGGAGCTAAGGGGGTTGTGCGGAAGACGGGCAGAACCGCCAATACAAACCGACACTAGCAACAAGACGGTCCGCGAGGGTGCGGCATCTTGCAAGACAGGAGCTTCAAAAACGCAGTTTTTGAAAACCCACAGAAAGTGAACAAACTGAACGAAGAAGCCAGCATCTTAAACGAAATTGATGCTCAACCCAACCCCACCCCGGAATGAATCAGATACATTTCCCGAAAAAATGGTCCGGGATTACCCGCAAGCGCAAGGAGTGAAACAGCGACTTTACCTAGGGGATTTTGATTCAGACGAACAGATACATTCAGTAAACAATAAATTCATATCCATACGCTTTAGCCGCTTCAAACGGGCGGGAAATCGCGGTTCCGGCCAGTGGATGGACGCGTTTCGGACAGTTTTCCGTCGCCAATTCCATTGAAACCGACCATCCTGCGGACATCTGCCGGCCGCTACTCGTTCTTGGCGTACATGTAATCCCGGCGCCAGGGGTAGGCAAGGTCCGGCGGATTGTCCAGCTCGTCGGAGCGTCCTGTCGCCGGGTGCTGTCCCAGGATCTGGTGCAGCGCAATCCAGCCGTGCTCGAACGCCATGGCGCAGCCAGCCAGGTACAGCCGGTAGGCGCGCAGCGAACGCTCGCCCTGCTCGCCGCCCAGGATGCGCGCCGCTTCAGGCAGGCGCGCCTCCAGCGCATCGCTCCAGGCCCACAGGGTGCGCGCGTAATGCGGCCGCAGGTTTTCCACGTCCACCTCTTCCAGGCCGCCGTTGGTCAGGGTTTCCATCACCACGCTGACGTGGGTCAGCTCGCCGCCCGGGAAGATGTATTTCTCGATGAATTCGCCCATGCCGTTGCCCAGCTCGGCGTTGTAGACGCCGGCCGCGGTAATGCCATGGTTCATGATCAGTCCGCCCGGCTTGAGCAGGCGGCGCAGCTTGGCGAAATAGCCTTCGAGCTGGGCCCGGCCCACGTGCTCGAACATGCCGACCGACGCGATCTTGTCGTAGGGCGCGGATTCGTCCAGCTTGCGGTAGTCCAGCAGCTCCATGCGGACCCGGCCTGCAAGCCCCTTCTCCTGGATCAGTTTGCTGACATGGGCATGCTGGTTGCGCGACAGGGTGATGCCGGTGGCGTCCACGCCATAATGCTCGGCGGCCCACAGCAGCAGGCCGCCCCAGCCCGCCCCCACGTCCAGGAACCGTTCGCCCGCACGCAGGCGCAACTTGCGGCAGATGTGGTCCAGCTTGGCCTCCTGGGCCTGGGCCAGCGTCATGCCCGGTTCGCGGTAGTAAGCGCAGGAATAGACCCGGCGCGGGTCCAGCCAGAGGGCGTAGAAGTCATCCGACAGGTCGTAGTGAAATTCGATCTGCTTGGCGTCGCGCTCGACCGAATGGCGCCAGACCGACACCACCTTGCGCACCAGCTCGGTCAGCCAGCCGCCGCGAGCCGCGTCCACCGGCGACCCCGGCAGCAGCGCCGAAGCCGCGGCCATCACATCGCGCATATTGCCCTCGATGTCGATGCGGCCTTCCACATAATCCTGCCCCAGCACGCCCACCGCGCCTTCGGCCAGATGCGCCAGGGCGGTCTTGTCGTGCGTGACGAAACGGACACGGGGTTCGGGCGGCCCCAGCACGGCGCCGTCGGGCAGAACCAGCTGGACCGGGACCGGCAGGGCCTGGAGTTTGCGTTCCACAACAGACAACAAAGGATTCACGACTTCTCCTCTGGAATACGTACGGACCGCAATGACTTTATCGGAAAAAACTTGCAATTTGCTTGTAAGGTTGCCCGTGATACAGTCGTTTACTTGGCCCAAACCGTGCAACAAACCGCATCCGGGCCCTGCCACTGCGCTACCCCGCAATCGACATGCCCCCTTCACAGTCTTTCCGCAGCAGCCTGCCTGGCTGGCTGATACTCATGGGCGCGCTGACCGCGATCGGTCCGTTCGCCATCGACATGTACCTGCCCGCCTTCCCCACGATCGCGGCAAACCTGGGCGTGTCCCGCGGCGACGTCGAACGCACGCTGGCCGCCTACCTGATCGGCCTGGCGATGGTGCAAGTGTTCTATGGCCCGATGGCCGACCGCTACGGCCGCAAGCCGCCGTTGCTCGTCGGCCTGACGCTGTTCATGATCGGTTCGCTGGGGTGCGCGCTGTCCGGATCGGTGGAAGCGTTGACCGGCTGGCGCGTGGTGCAGGCCATGGGCGGCGCCGCCGGCATCGTGATCCCGCGTGCGGTCATCCGCGACCATTACGAAACCCATGAAGCCGCCCGCGCGATGTCGCTGCTGATGCTCATCATGGGCCTCGCCCCCATCCTCGCGCCCTTGGCCGGCGGCCAGTTGCTGGCCATCACCTCGTGGCGCAGCCTGTTCTGGGTCATGCTGGCCGGTGGTGCGATGCTGATGGCCGCCGTCATCCTTATCATGAAGGAATCGCTGGCGCCTGAACGCGTGGTGCCGCTGCGCTGGCACACCATACTGCGCAACTACCGCGACCTGTTCGCGCACCGCGGCTTCATGGCGCACAGCCTGGCCGGCGGCTTCGGCCAGGCTGGCATGTTCGCCTACATCATCGGCTCGCCGCGCGTCTTCATCGAACTCTACGGCGTGCCGCCCCAGTACTACGGCCTGCTGTTCGGCACCAACGCGCTGTCGCTCATCATCTGCTCGCAGATCAGCGCGCGCCTGCTGCGCGCCTACACGCCGCGCCAATTGCAGCGCCGCGCGCTGACCTCGCTGGCCTGCGCCAGCCTGGCGGCGGTCGCGCTGACGCTGGCCGGCTGGATGAGCCTGCCCCTGCTGATGCTGTGCCTCATCTGCTACATGGGCAGCCAGGGCTTCGTCAATCCCAACTCGGCGGCGCTGGCGCTGGCGGACCAGGGCAAGCGGCTGGGCGCGGCTTCCGCACTATTGGGGACGCTGCAATTGTCCTGCGGCGCGCTGGCCGGTTTTGCCGTCAGCGCCTGGCAGACCGACAGCGCCCTGCCCCTGACGACCACGCTGGCGGCCTGCGCCTGCCTGTCCTGGATCTCGGGCCGCGTGGCGCAATCGCACACCACATAGCGTCGCCGCTTGATTTAATTAGGCTTTTCATATTAGAATCTAAGTCTTCACATGAAGTTTCCCGTGCCGAACTACTATGCTTTGTAGTTCAGCACTCTGACCCCAACCGCGCGATGTCTGGCGATTCCTTCCGGGATTTCCAGAAGTTCTTACAAGAATTCAGCGGGTGGCAGGCAGCGGGTATAAGCACTGGGGCGGACCAGACTGGGCTTTGATGGCCATTCCGATCCCCCCTCATCCACTAAGACTGGGTGGCCGGCTTAGGCAAGGTACAGCAGCAGCGTACGAAGCCTCTACAGCCCGGCGGCTAAAACCCTGTCTACCCCCCAAGCGATGCGCGCAAAAGAACGACCTAAAGAGGTGCATCCATGGCACGCGTATGCCAAGTGACCGGCAAAGGCCCGATGGTGGGCAACAATGTTTCGCACGCGAACAACAAGACCAAGCGTCGCTTCCTGCCCAACCTGCAATCGCGCCGGTTCTGGGTTGAAAGCGAAAACCGCTGGGTCCGCCTGCGTGTTTCGGCCAAGGCCATCCGCACGATCGACAAGAACGGCATCGACGCCGTGCTGGCCGAAATGCGTGCCCGCGGCGAACTGGCTTAATCAGCCTCCCCGCCAATCTACATACTAGGAGCACGACATGGCCAAAGGTATCCGCGAAAAGATCAAGCTCGAGTCGACTGCCGGCACGGGTCATTTCTACACGACCACCAAGAACAAGCGCAACATGCCCGAGAAGATGCTGATCAAGAAATTTGATCCGGTCGCTCGCAAGCACGTTGACTACAAGGAAACCAAGCTGAAGTAATTCAGCCGGTTTTCCCGCAAGACGAAAAGGCCCTGCACCGCAGGGCCTTTTTTCGTTTCCGGGCGGGCGCTGCGCGCCGCGCCTGTCTATTGCCCCGGGGCGAAGGCCCATGTTCCAATTGGGCCGCTGTCATCCGCCGCGCCTGCTGGCGCCAGATTCCTTCTCCACGCGATACCTGACATGTTCCGTCCCTGCCTCACTCTGTTGCGCCGCGCCGTGGCGCCGGCACTCCTGGCCCTGGCGCTGACTTCCGCCGCCTCGGCCAAGGACAAGGAGCCGCCCATCCGCATCGGCGAGATCAACAGCTACAAGGCCATCCCCGCCTTCCTCGGCCCCTACAAGAAGGGTTGGCAGCTGGCGCTGGAAGAGGTCAATGCAAGCGGCGGCGTGCTGGGCCGAAAGCTGGAAGTGATCTCGCGCGACGACAACGGCAACCCCGGCGATTCGGTGCGCGCGGCCCAGGAATTGCTGGCCCGCGAAAAGGTCGAGCTGCTGTTCGGCGGCTTTCTTTCAAATACCGGCCTGGCGCTGACGGATTTCGCCAAGCAGCAGCAGGTGTTCTTCCTGGCGGCCGAACCCCTCACCGACAAGATCACCTGGCAGGACGGCAACCGCTACACCTACCGCCTGCGCCCCTCCACCTGGATGCACGTGGCGGCGCTGGCCCCCAAGGCGCTGGCCTTGCGCAAGAAGCGCTGGGCCATCGTCTATCCCAACTATGAATATGGTCAGTCCGCCGTGGCCACCTTCAAGGCCATGATGACTTCGTTCCAGTCCGACGTGGAATTCGTCGCCGAGCAGGCCGTGCCGCTGGGCAAGGTCGATGCCGGCGCCGTGGTGCAGGCCCTGGCCGACGCCAAGCCCGACGCGATCTTCAACGTGCTGTTCGCCGCCGACCTGACGCGCTTCGTGCGCGAAGGCAATACCCGCGGCCTGTTCGAGAACCGCGCCGTGGTGTCGGTGCTGTCCGGCGAACCCGAATACCTGGAGCCGCTGGGCGCCGACACGCCCACCGGCTGGATCGTCACCGGCTACCCCTGGTACGCCATCGACACCCCGGCCAATAACGCCTTCGTCGAAGCCTACAAGAAGCGCTACAACGAAACGCCCAAGGTCGGCTCGGTCGTGGGCTACGCGTCCCTCATGTCGATCGCCCAGGGCCTGAAGGCGGCGGGCGAAGTGGACACGGAAAAACTGGTCGACGCGTTTGCCGGCCTGAAGGTGGACACGCCCTACGGCCCCATCCAGTACCGCAAGATCGACCACCAGTCGACCATGGGCGTGTACGTGGGCGTGACCGCGGTGGAAGACGGCAAGGGCATCATGAAGGACTTCGCCTACATCGACGGCGCCCGCCTGCAGCCGCCTGACGAGCAAGTGCGCAAGATGCGTCCGGCGCACTGATGAGCCTGTCCGGGCTGCTGCTGCAGCTGCTCAATGGGCTGGCGGACGCCAGCGCGCTGTTCCTGGTCGCCGCCGGCCTGTCGCTGATCTTCGGCGTCACGCGCGTGGTGAACTTCGCGCACGGCTCTTTCTACATGCTAGGGGTCTACCTGGCGTGGACCTTCACCAACTACTTCGGCGACGGCGCGGGCTATTGGGCCGGGCTGCTGCTGGCGGCGCTGGCCACGGGCCTCATCGGCGCGGCCGCTGAATGGCTGGTGCTGCGGCGCCTGTACCAGGCGCCCGAACTGTTCCAGCTGCTGGCGACTTTTGCGCTGGTGCTCATCATCGGCGACGCCGCGCTGGCCATCTGGGGGCCGGAAGACCTGTTTGCGGCGCGCGCCCCCGGCCTGTCCGGCGCAGTCCAGATCCTGGGCCGGCGGTATCCCGAGTACGACCTGCTGCTGATCGCCGCCGGCCCCGTGGTGCTGGGCCTGCTGTGGCTGCTGCTGATGCGCACCCGCTGGGGCCGGCTGCTGCGGGCCGCGGCGGAGAACCGCAAGATGCTGGCCGCGCTGGGCGTGAACCAGGCCTGGCTGTTCACCTCGGCATTCACCCTGGGCGCGTTCCTGGCCGGCCTGGGCGGGGCGCTGGCGGCGCCGCGCGTGCCCGCCACCCTGGGCCTGGACCTGGAAATCATCGCCAGCGCCTTCGTGGTGGTGGTGGTGGGCGGCCTGGGTTCGATTCCCGGCGCCTTCCTCGCGGCCCTGCTGATCTGCTCGGTCAAGGCATTGTTCGTGTTCCTGGGACAGGTGCAGATCGGCCCCTGGCTCTTCAATCTGTCCAAACTCACGCTGCTGGCGGAATTCGCCGTGATGGCCGTGGTGCTGATCGTGCGGCCCTGGGGCCTGCTGGGCAAGCCGCCCGAGCCCGCGGCGCACGCCGCCGCGCCCGAGCGCCCGATCGCCCCGGCCGGCCGCGGGCTGCGGCTGGCCTATGGCGCGCTGCTGGCGCTCCTGCTGCTGGCGCCGGTGGCGGCCGCGCACAGTCCCTATCTGGGCATCCTGCTGACCGAAATCCTGATCGCCGCGCTGTTTGCCGCCAGCCTGCATTTCCTCACCGGACTGGCCGGCATGACCTCGTTCGGCCATGCTGCCTGGTTCGGCCTGGGCGCCTATGGCGCCGCGCTGCTCCTGAAGCTGGCGGCCGTGCCGATGGAAGCGGCGCTGCTGCTGGGCCCCTTCGCCGCCGCATTCGGCGCCCTGCTGTTCGGCTGGTTCTGCGTGCGCCTGTCCGGCGTGTACCTGGCGATGCTGACCCTGGCGGTGGCGCAGATCCTCTGGGCGCTGGCCTATCAATGGGATGACGTGACGGGCGGCAGCAACGGCCTGATCGGGCTGTGGCCGTCGGCCTGGCTCGCCCAGGGCCCATGGTTCTATTACCTGACGCTGGCGCTGTGCGTGGCCGGCATCGCCTGGCTGCGCCGCCTGGCGTTCTCGCCGCTGGGCTATGCGCTGCGGGGCGTGCGCGATTCGGCGCTGCGCGCCGAGGCGGTGGGCATGGATACCCGGCGCGTGCAATGGGCGGGCTTCGTGGCCGCGTCCTTTGCCGCCGGCCTGGCGGGCTCGCTCTACGCGTTTTCCAAGGGCAGCATAGCGCCCGACACGCTGGCCGTGAGCCGCTCCGTGGACGGACTGGTCATGGTGCTGCTGGGCGGGTTGCAGACGCTGGCCGGCCCGCTCGTAGGCGCGGCGTCCTACACCTGGCTGCAGGATGCCGCCGCGCGCAGCACCGAGTACTGGCACGCGGTGCTGGGGCTGGCCATCCTGGCCCTGGTCATGGCCTTTCCCGAGGGGCTGGCCGGCGCCGCCGCGCGCCTGGCCGCGCGCTGGAACAGGGGGCGCGCATGAATACCGCCCCCTTGCTGCAAGTCCGCGAACTGCGCAAATCGTTCGGCGGCATCGACGCGCTGGCTGGCGTGTCATTCACGCTGGAAGCCGGCCGGATGCTCGCCCTGATCGGCCCCAACGGCGCCGGCAAGTCCACCTGCTTCAACGCGCTGGGCGGGCAACTGCGGCCCGACTCGGGCTCGGTGCTGCTGGACGGCCGCGAACTGGTGGGCTTGTCGGCGGGCAAGATCTGCCGGCTGGGCGTGGGGCGCACCTTCCAGACCGCCGCCACCTTCCGCTCCATGACGGTGCGCGAAAACGTACAGACGGCGCTGCTGTCGCGCGACCGGCTGCTGCTGAACCCCTGGCGCCGGGCCCCCCGGCACGCGGCCGAGGAGGCCATGGCGCTGCTGTCGCAGGTGCAGATGGCGGACAAGGCGCAGGAGCACTGCGGCACGCTGGCCTACGGGGACGTCAAGCGGGTGGAACTGGCAATGGCCCTGGCGCACCAGCCGCGCCTCTTGCTGATGGACGAACCCACGGCGGGCATGGCCACCAATGAACGCCATGCGCTGATGCGGCTGACGCGCACGCTGGCGGACACCCAGCGCATTGCGGTCCTGTTCACCGAGCACAGCCTGGACGTGGTCTTCAAGCATGCCGACCGCATCGCGGTGCTGGTGCGCGGCAGCCTGCTGGCCGAGGGCGAGCCCGCGCAGATTGCGGCCGACGAGCGGGTCCGCGCGGCCTATCTGGGCACGGAAGCGCCGCAGCCGGCCTGAGCCGGCCGCGCACGCGGCCTCAGTCGTTCCTCAGCCCGTTGGGCTGGCATTCCCAGAAGATCTTGGCCTGGCATCCCTCGCAGATGCCACGGTCCAGCTTGGCGTAGATCGTATGCAGCGCCGTCGCCTTGTCGGGAAAGACATGGTCCTCGCCCAGGCGCTGCAGAAAGCCCGTGCGGCGCCACATGTCCAGCACTTCCGGCCGCGGGCGGTGGAAATACAAGTCCCCACCCATGGCCCGCCTGGCGGCGAGCTCGTCTTCCCAGACCTGCGCGCCGGCCATATCGATGAAGTTCATGCTCTTGGCCATTACCAGCAGATGGCGCGGCGCCCCCGGGGCCGCGCGCAGCTCGTGCAGGCGCTGCGCCACGTGCGTGGCGGCGCCGAAATAGACCGAGCCCTCCATGCGCAGCAGCTTCAACTGCGGGCATTCTGGCAAGGCGTCCTGCGCATGCTCCAGCACCACGAAGCGCCGCTCCAGTCCGCGCGTATCGAAGCCAATGGTGCGCATTGCGGGCCGCGAAGTGCGGTGCAGATAGACCATCAGCGACAACACCGTGCCCAGCAGGATCGCCACTTCCATGCGTATGGTGATGGTGGCGGTCAGCGTGGCGGCGGCGATGACCGCTTCGCCGCGCTGGGTCCGGATCAGTTGCCGCCAGCGCGGGATATCGAACAGGGTCCAGGCCACCAGCAGCAGCAACCCGGAAATCGCGGCGTGCGGGATCATGGCCAGAAGCGGCGCCGACAAGGCCACCAGCGCCACCAGCAGCAGGGCCGAGAACACGGACGCCAGCGGCGTCTTGGCGCCAGCTTCGTAGTTGGGAATGGACCGGTTGAGCGACCCGCAGGACAGGTAGCAGGAGAAGAATCCGCCCACGATATTGGACAGCCCCTGCCCCACGAACTCGCGGTTGGCGTCGATGCGCTGGCCCGAACGCGTCGCCACGGCCTTGGCGATGGAGATGGATTGCGCCAACGCCACGATGGTCAGCGCGAAGGCCACGCTCAGCAATTCGGGCAAGGCGCGCCAATCGACGCTGGGAATATGGAAAGGCGGCCAGGGCTGGGCCAGCGCGCCCAGCACGGACACCGGGGCGCCATCGGTCAGCGCGTTGAAGGCGGCGGCCGCCAGCGCCCCCGCCGCCAGGCCCGCCAGCATGTAGGGCTTGCGCTTGTCCAGCCGCCGCACCAGCAGCGCCACGGCCAGGGTGGTCAGCGTCACCAGCAAGGCGCCCCAGTGCACCTGCGCCAGATTCGCGGCCAGGCTGGCCAGCAAGGCGCCCGCGCCATGCGCGTCCGGCGCCGGCATGCCCAGCGCGTCCTTCAGCGCATGCACGGCGATCAGCAGGGCCGCGCCGCTGGTGAAGCCGAACAGCGCCGATGGCGAGATGAAATGCGCCAGCGAGCCCAGCCTGAGCGTGCCCACCAGCCATTGCATCAGCCCGACCAGCACGGTCACGGCCAGCGCCAGCTGGATGTAGCCCTGGCTGCCGGCGACCGCCAGCGGCGTCAACACCGCATAGAGCGCCAGCGAGTTGGCATTGGTCGGGCCCGACATGACATGGCGGCTGGACCCGAAGAGCGCCGCGACGATACAGGGCACGATGGCGGAATACAGGCCGTACTCGGGCGGCAGGCCCGCCAGCATGGCGAACGCCACGCCTTGCGGCAGCACCAGCAGCGCGCCCAGCAGGCCCGCCGTCGCATCCGCGCGCAAGGTCCGCGCATTGACCTCGTCCACCCACGAGCCGAACAACCGACGCGCGACGCTCATCCCCCCCTGCATCATTCTTTCTTGTCCCTCGGCATCTGCTTTCTGATTGGTTCCGCCTGCGGCGCACAGGGCTGGCGGCGGGTCGCCTAGCGTAATCGCTAGCGCCCCTTGCGCGCAACGCGTCCCGCTTACTTCAGGTAACGGCGTTCCAGCTCCCGCATGTGGGCGTCGCCCTGCAGCGCGATGATCTCCTTGACCGCCGGCAGCGCCGCGTCCACCTGGTGGATGCCGCCATCGCGGCGGATGCGGGCGAACACATCCCGCATCGCCCCCACCGCGGCGCGGATGGCGTGGTTGCCATAGATGACCAGGCCTACCTTGCCCAGCGCCTGAATATCGGCTTCGCGCAATTGGGGATAGGCGGTAGGCACCAGCACCAGCGGCGCGCGCCCTTGCCATGCGGCCACGAACGACAGGATCTCGTCGGGCGTGTTCTGCTTGGAATGGATCAGGATGGCATCCGCGCCGGCGGCTTCATACGCGCGGGCGCGGGCCAGCGCCTCCTGCTCGCCAGCGCCCGCGATCAGGGCCTCGGTCCGGGCGATCACGCAGAAATCCGCATCGCGGCGGGCGCCACGGGCGGCTTCGATCTTGCCCTGGAATTCCTCGACCCGCACCAGTTCCTGCCTGCCGGCCGCGCGCAGGCTGGTGTCCTTGGGAAAGGTCTTGTCCTCCATCACCACCGCCGACACACCCGCGGCTTCATACTGCGGCACCATGTACGCGACATTGATCGCGTTGCCGAATCCGGTGTCGATGTCGGCGATGACGGGCACGTCCACCGCGGCGGCGATCGCCCGCATCATGTCCAGATGCTGCGAGGGCGAGAGTATGTTGGCGTCGGGCACGGCATAGCTGGCCGACAGCTCGAAGCCGCTGCCCCAGATGGCATCGAACCCGGCTTCCGCCGCCAGCCTGGCGGACAGCGGGTTGTGCGCCGACATGGCGTGCATCAGGCTGGGATCCTGCAATTTCTGGCGGAAACGGGCGTTTCTGTTCATGGCGGGCAGGTAGGCGAAAACCCGGCGCGCCGCGCGCCGGCTGCGGCCATCGTAGCGCCAATTCCCGCGTTGCCCGAAACTTCAGCCGGCCTCGCCGCCGCGTCGCGCCTTCATGGCTTGCCCGATGCCTGCCAACGCATCGTCCGGGATCAGCCGCGCCGCCATCGGCAGCAGTTCGCTTTCTTCACGCTGGATATGCGCGGCGTAGGCATCGGTGAAGTCCTGCACCTGCCCCGGGGGCAGATCGGCCTGGCGGCCCGCCGCGATCTCGGCGAGCACCCGGCGCAAGGGCTCCCAACGCTGCGCCAGCTGCCGGTGCTCGGCCACCAGACCGTCCACCAGCGCGTGCAGACAGACGGCGTCGGAGCCGGCCATGGACTCGATCAGGGCCGGGAAGAGGTCCTCTTCCTCGTCCTCGTGGTGGTGCGCGGCCGCGGTATCGAAGTAGCGCATGACGCTGGCCGCCGCGGTTTGCGCCGCGGCGTCGCTGCCATGCACCGGCAGGTGCGCGGCTAGGCGTCCCAAGGTCGCGCACTGGCGGGAAATGCGGCCGTGGCAGGCCGACAGCAATGCCAAGGGATCATCCGCGCCCGGCGCCGGGGCCGGACCTCCAGGAAAGCTCACCGCCATCGCACACCTCCGTTATCCGGCGTGGCCACGCCACCACAAGCGGATGGAATCCCACGCGCGTCCCGCGAATCCGGCCTCGGCCACCGGTTCCAGCGCCACCACCGGAAACTGCATGGCGGGCTTGCCGTCCACCAGCACACGCACCGCGCCGACTGCGGACTGGGCCGCGATCGGCGCAATCAGCGGATCCTGCGGCGTCCAGACCGGTTCGACCTTGGCGCCCGCGGGTACCGTCACATACGCATCGCGCGCGAATCCGGCCTTCAGGCTGTCCTGCTCGCCCTTCCAGACCTCGGGCGTGGCGACCGCCTGGCCGCGCGCGTACAGCTTGATGGTATTGAACCCCTGAAAGCCCCACTCCAGCAACTCGCGGCTTTCCTGCGTGCGCAGCTTGTCCGACGCCGTGCCCACCACCACCGTGATGAGGCGGCGCTGGTCAGCGCCGTTGGGCCGCTTCGCGGTGGCGACAATGCAAAAGCCGGCCGATTCAGTGTGCCCGGTCTTCAGGCCGTCCACGCTGGGATCCAGCCACAGCAAGCGGTTGCGGTTCGGCTGCGTGATCTTGTTGTACGTGAAATGCTTGGCCGAATCGTAAGTCTTGTAGAGCTGGGGAAAGTCGCGGATGTAGCGCGTGGCCAGCACGGACAGGTCGCTGGCGGTGGAGTAGGTCCCGGGATCGGGCAGGCCGTGCGGGCTGGCGAAATGCGTGGCATGCAGGCCGAGCCTGGCGGCGGTTTCGTTCATCCGCGCCACGAAGGCCTCGACGCTGCCCGACACGGCCTCGGCCAGCGCGATGGCCGCGTCGTTGCCCGATTGGATCATCAGGCCGCGCAACAGATCGTCCACCGACACTTTCGAGCCCGGCTCCAGGAACATCTTCGAGCTGCCCGCCGGCACCTTCCAGGCGCGGGTCGACACCGTGACCATTTGCGCCGCGGACAGCTCTTTCTTGCTGAGCGCCTCGAACACCACGTAGGCCGTCATGATCTTGGTCAGGGACGCTGGCTCGATGCGGGTCGTCGCCGCATGCGACGCGATCACCTGTCCGCTGGTCTCGTCCAGCAAGAGCCAGGCCTTGGCCGACAAGGCCGGCGCGGGCACCGTTTGCGCCACGGCGCCCGACATGCACGCGGCCGCGACGATCAGGCTCGCCGCCAACTTCTTCATCAACATATAACTGCTTCGCTTCCATGCTTGGTTTTTCCCGCGCGGGTCTCGCGCAGGGCACGCAATTGGAACACGCTCGACGCAGTTGGTTCAGTGCCGCAGGCATTTGAAAAGATGCGCGATGAATGTCACGACATCTTGCTGGAGCCCTTCTACAAAGCACTTTCTGTGTCGAAAACAACAAACAAGGGCCAAAAACCCGCTAGAAAACCGCATTAATCGCCACTCTTCCGCTATCATCGGCCGCGTAGCGTCAAACGCCGATACCCGGCACGCGCTGCTCCATGACCTCAACATACGGATTTTGACCATGGCCACGAAAGCAAAAGCTCCTGCCAAGAAAGTCACCAAGCCCGCCGCCAAGGCGCCCGCAAAGAAGGCAACTGCTGCCAAACCCGCTGTGAAGCCCGCTGCAAAGCCGGCCGTCAAGAAGGTCGTCGCCGCCAAGAAGGTCGCTGCTGCCCCCAAGGCCATCAAGGCTGCTCTGAACAAGACCCAGCTCATCGCCTACATCGTTGAGCAATCCGGCGTTGAAGCCAAGTCGGTCAAGGCCGTCCTGGCCAGCCTGGAAACCTCGGTGCTGGGTTCCGTGGACAAGAAGGGCGCTGGCGAATTCACGCTGCCCGGCCTGTTCAAGGTTGCCGTGCAGAAGGTTCCCGCCAAGGCCAAGCGCTTCGGCAAGGATCCGTTCACCGGTGAAGAGCGCTGGTTCCCCGCCAAGCCGGCTTCGGTCAAGGTGAAGGTTCGCCCGCTCAAGAAGCTGAAGGACGCCGCGCAGTAATTCGCGCGTAGTTCCGGTCAAGCCGGAAGGGCCCGCCTCGCAAGAGGCGGGCCCTTCTTTTTTGGGCTGCGGCCGGCGCGCGTGCGGCGCATGGGCCTGCCCTCTCAATTTATCTTCATGTTAAGATACTTCACGTAAAAATAAATCCCCAAGCCCATGAATGACCTCGTCGATCTGGTGATCTCGCAATGGACCGCCGAATGTCCCGCCCAGGACTTCGCCGCCATGTCCGTCGTCACCCGCGTATTCCGCCTGAACGCGCTGGCGGCACGCAACGTGAACCGCAGCTTCCGCAACTATGACCTGCACCAGGGCGAATTCGACGTGCTGGCCACGCTGTACCGCAGCGGCTCGCCCTACGCGCTGAATCCGCAGAAGCTGGTGGAGGCCCTGCTGCTGACCTCCGGCGCGATGACCAACCGGCTCGACCGCCTGGAGCAGGCCGGCCTGCTCACGCGCAGCCCCAATCCGGAAGACCGGCGCGGCGTCATCGTGTCGCTCACGGCCGAGGGCTTGCGCACCATCAAGCTGGTGCTGAAGGACTATCTGAAGGACCTCAACGAACTGCTTGAACCGCTGTCCGCAGCCGAGCGCAAGCAACTGGCCGGCCTCCTCAGAAAGCTGCTGATCAAGCAGGACCAGGAAACGCCTGGCGGCATCGGCGCCTGAGCCGGGCCTTCTTCCGCAGCCATCATCCCCGATCCAGATCCATGACTTCCGCTACCCAGTCCTCCCAGACGCCAGCCCTGACCGCGCCCATCCTCCTGCTGATGTCGGTCGCCACCGGCCTCGCCGTCGCCAGCAACTATTACGCGCAGCCGCTGCTGCATACGATCAGCGAGCAATTCTCGCTGTCCAGCGCCACGGCGGGCAGCATCGTCACCACCGCGCAGCTGAGCTATGCGGTGGGCCTGATGCTGCTCGTGCCCCTGGGCGACATGTTCGAGCGGCGCAGCCTGATCGTGCTGATGAACCTGCTGTCCTCGGGCGGCCTGCTGATTTCCGCCTTCGCCCCGAATATCGGCGTGCTGATCCTGGGCACGGCGCTGACGGGCATGCTGTCCGTGGTGGCCCAGATCCTGGTGCCTTTCGCCGCGACGCTGGCCGCGCCGCACGAGCGGGGCAAGGCCGTGGGCACCGTCATGAGCGGACTGCTGCTGGGCATCCTGCTGGCCCGCACCGTCGCCGGCGCGCTTGCCGACGTGGGCAGTTGGCGCACCGTGTACTGGGTGGCCGCCATCCTGATGCTGATCATGTCTGCGGCCCTGTGGCGCCTGCTGCCACGCCACCAGAGTCCGGCCGGGCTGAGCTATCCGCGCCTGCTGGGCTCCATCCTGCGCATGTTCGTCGAGGAACCGCTGTTCCGCGCCCGTTCGCTGCTGGGCGGCCTGCTGTTCGCGGCCTTCAGCATGCTGTGGACTCCGCTGACCTTCCTGCTGGCCAGCCCGCCCTATCAATACAGCAACACCACCATCGGCCTGTTCGGCCTGGCGGGCGCCGCCGGCGCCTACGCCGCCAATCGCTTCGGCCGCCTGGCCGACCGCGGCCTGGGCAACCTGGCCACCCGCGTCGGACTGCTGTTGCTGCTGGGTTCCTGGGGACTGATCGCATTCGGCCAGGTGTCGGTGCTGGCCCTGCTGGCCGGCATCCTGGTGCAGGACTTGGCGATCCAGGGCGTGCACGTCACCAACAGCAGCGCCCTCTACCGGCTGCGCCCCGAGGCGCGCAGCCGGCTGACCGCCGGCTATATGACCAGCTACTTCATCGGCGGCGCATCCGGTTCGCTGGTATCGTCCTGGCTGTACGCCCATTTTGGCTGGCCCGGCGTGGTCACGGCGGGCGCCGTTCTCGGGGTGATTACGCTGGCTTATGGCGCCCTTGCGCCCAGCGCGCGCATCCCCGAAACGGCTCCGTCCCCTGCCCGCGCCTAGCACCTCCTATAATCAGGGGTTTTGGCCGCCTCCGCGCCCGCGCGGCGAGGCGGCTCACCCTTTTTTTGCCATCGTGCACGAGCCCATGCAGGAACGTTACCTCCCCAATACCGTCGAAGCAGCCGCCCACCAAGACTGGCAGGCCCGCGACGTCTACCTGGTCCACGAAAACGCCAAGAACGCCGACGGCTCCGAAAAGCCGAAGTTCTACGCCTGCTCCATGCTGCCCTACCCCAGCGGCAAGCTGCACATGGGCCACGTGCGCAACTACACCATCAACGACATGATGGCCCGCCAGCTGCGCATGCGCGGCTATAACGTTCTGATGCCCATGGGCTGGGACGCCTTCGGCATGCCGGCGGAAAACGCCGCCATCAAGTCCAAGGTGCCGCCGGCGAAGTGGACGTACGACAACATCGCCTACATGAAGAAGCAGATGAAGGCGATGGGCTTGGCGATCGACTGGTCGCGCGAAATGTGCGCCTGCGATCCCCAGTATTACAAGTGGAACCAGTGGCTGTTCCTCAAGATGCTGGAAAAGGGCGTCGCCTACCGCAAGACCCAGGTCGTCAACTGGGACCCGGTGGACCAGACCGTGCTGGCCAACGAACAGGTCATCGACGGCCGCGGCTGGCGCTCGGGCGCGCTGGTCGAAAAGCGCGAGATCCCCGGCTACTACCTGCGCATCACCGATTACGCCGACGAACTGCTGGGCGCCGTCCAGAACGACCTGCCCGGCTGGCCCGAGCGCGTGCGCCTGATGCAGGAAAACTGGATCGGCAAGTCCGAGGGGCTGCGCTTCGCCTTCCCGCACCAGATCGCCGGCCAGGACGGCCAGTTGATCCAGGACGGCAAGCTGTACGTCTTCACCACCCGCGCCGACACCATCATGGGCGTGACCTTCTGCGCCGTGGCGCCGGAACACCCCCTGGCCACGCAGGCCGCCCTCTCCAATCCGCAACTGGCCGCGTTCATCGAGCAATGCAAGCTGGGCGGCACGACCGAGGCCGAAATGGCCACGCGCGAAAAGGAAGGCATGCCCACGGGCCTGTACGTCACGCATCCGGTCACGGGCGCCGAAGTCCAGGTCTGGGTCGGCAACTACGTGCTCATGACCTACGGCGATGGCGCCGTGATGGGCGTGCCGGCGCATGACGAGCGCGACTTCGCCTTCGCCAAGAAATATGACCTGCCCATCGTGCAGGTCGTGGACGTGGCCGGCAAGGAATACTCCACCAACGCCTGGCAGGAGTGGTACGGCGACAAGCAGGCCGGCCGCACCATCAATTCCGGCAAGTACGACGGCCTCTCCCACAAGGAAGCGGTCGACGCCATCGCCGTCGACCTGGGCGCGCAAGGGCTGGGCGAAAAGCAGACCACCTGGCGCCTGCGCGACTGGGGCATCTCGCGCCAGCGCTATTGGGGCACCCCCATCCCCATCATCCACTGCGCGGATTGCGGCCCGGTCCCGGTGCCGGAAAAAGACCTGCCGGTGGTCCTGCCCGACGACCTCATCCCGGACGGCAGCGGCAACCCGCTGGCCAAGAACGAGGCTTTCCTGTCCTGCTCCTGCCCCAAATGCGGCAAGCCGGCGCGCCGTGAAACGGACACGATGGACACCTTCGTGGACTCGTCCTGGTATTTCATGCGCTATACCTCGCCGGGCAACGACCAGGCCATGGTCGACGCGCGCAATGACTACTGGATGCCGATGGACCAGTACATCGGCGGCATCGAGCACGCGGTGCTTCACCTGCTGTATGCCCGCTTCTGGACCAAGGTCATGCGCGACATGGGCTTGCTCAACTTCGACGAGCCCTTCACCAAGCTGCTGTGCCAGGGCATGGTGCTGAACCATATCTACTCGCGCAAGACGCCGCAGGGCGGCATCGAGTACTTCTGGCCGGAAGACGTCGAAAACGTCTACGACGACCGCGGCGCCATCGTCGGCGCCAAGCTGAAGTCGGACGGCTCCGCCATCACCTACGGCGGCGTGGGCACGATGTCCAAGTCCAAGAACAACGGCGTCGATCCGCAATCGCTGATCGACACGCTGGGCGCGGACACGGCTCGCCTGTTCGTCATGTTCGCCAGCCCCCCGGAACAGACCCTCGAATGGTCGGACTCCGGCGTCGAAGGCTCCAACCGCTTCCTGCGCCGTCTCTGGTCCATCAGTTACGGCCAGCGCGAGGCCATCGCGCGCGGGCTGGCCCATGGCGCCGATTGGGCGCAGGCGCCGGCTCCGGTCAAGGATCTGCGCCGCGAAGTCTACGGCCTGCTCAAGCAAGCCGACTACGACTACCAGCGCATCCAGTACAACACCGTCGTGTCGGCGTGCATGAAGATGCTCAACGCCATCGACGACGCCAAGCTGCCCGAAGGCGCGGCCGCGGACGCCGCCTACGCCGAAACGCTGGGCGTGCTGCTGCGCGTGCTGTATCCCGTGGTGCCGCACATCACCTGGCACCTGTGGCGCGACCTGGGCTACGCCCACGAGCTGGGCGACCTGCTCGACGCGCCCTGGCCGCACGTGGACGAGGCGGCGCTGGTCGCCGACGAGATCGAGCTGATGCTCCAGGTCAACGGCAAGCTGCGCGGCTCCATCCGCGTGGCCGCCAAGGCCGCCAAGGAAGACATCGAAAAGCTCGCGGCATCCCAGGAAGAGGTCGCCCGCTTCCTGGAAGGCCGTCCGCCCAAGCGCGTCATCGTGGTTCCGGGCAAACTGGTCAACGTCGTAGGCTGATGAGGTCAAGCATGCACTTCGCCGGGCAACAAACGCATTCCCCCCGCCAGTCCTGGCTGCTGCGCGGCGCCTGCCTGGCGCTGTTCATGCTGCTCTCCGCTTGCGGCTTCGCCTTGCGGGGCGTCACGCCGATGCCATTCGACACCTTGTATGTCGGCATTCCCGACACCACGCAGTTCGGCGCCGACGTGCGCCGTGCGCTGCGCGCGGCCTCGCCGGACACCAAGATCGTGTCCACGCCCAAGGAGGCGCAGGCCATCCTGCAGCAAGTGGCCGACACCCGCACTCTGCGGGAGGTGTCGCTGAACGCCCAGGGCCGCGTCGAGGAATACGAACTCGGCATCAACTACACGTTCCGCCTCATCGACGCCAAGGGCCGCGCCCTGATCCCGGACACCACACTGTCGATCTACCGCGAAATGCCCTATGACGACCAGGTCGTGCAGGCCAAGCAAGGCCAGATCGAAACGCTGTACCGGGCCATGCAGCGCGACCTCGTATCCCGCCTGCTGCGCCGCATGACCGCGCCGGAAGTGCGCCACGCATTCGAGAATGCCGAAGAGCGCGCGGAAGACGGCGAGACCCCGCTGTACGACCCGACCACGCCGGATCAAAAGCGCACGCCCACGCCGTGGCAGACGCCGTCCACCACCGACCCGGCCATCCTGCGTTAAATGGCACAGCCCCTGGACGCGGATCGCCTGGCCGAGCACCTGCAGCGGCCAGGCAACCGCCTGGCGCCGCTCTATACGGTTTCGGGCGACGAACCCCTGCTCGTGACCGAGGCCGTGGACGCCCTGCGCGCGGCGGCCCGCAACGCGGGCTACACCGACCGCCTGTCCATGGTGATGGACGCGCGCAGCGACTGGAGTTCGGTCACCGCCGCCACGCAAAGCGTGTCGCTGTTCGGCGACCGCCGCATCCTTGAAATCAAGATCCCGACGGGCAAGCCCGGCAAATCCGGCGCCGACACCCTGGCCAAGCTGGCCGAACAGGCCGAGAAGCAGGCGGATCCCGACACGCTCGTGCTGATCGCCCTGCCCCGCCTGGACAAGGCCACCCGCGAAAGCCGCTGGGTGCAAGCCCTGAGCCGCGGCGGCATGATGGTCGATATCGCCAACATCGAACGCGGCCGCCTGCCCGCCTGGGTCGGCATGCGGCTGGCGCGCCAGAACCAGCGCGCCGACGGCGCCACCCTGCAATGGATGGCCGACAAGGTGGAAGGCAATCTGCTGGCCGCGCACCAGGAAATCCAGAAACTGGGCCTGCTCTACCCCGAAGGCCAACTGGCCGCGGAGGACGTGGAGCGCGCGGTGCTGAACGTCGCGCGCTACGACGTCTTCGGCTTGCGCGACGCCATGCTCGCCGGCGACACCGGCCGCACCATCCGCATGATCGACGGCCTGCGCGCCGAAGGCGAAGCCCTGCCGCTGGTGCTGTGGGCGGTCGGCGAGGAAATCCGCCTGCTGGCCCGCATCGCCGAAGCGCGCGCCCTGGGCCAGGACGTCAACGGCCTGATGCGCCGTCTGCGCATTTTCGGCGCGCACGAACGGCTGGCGCTGCAGGCGCTGAACCGGGTGCAGCCGAACGTGTGGCCGGCCGCCGTGCAGCATGCCCATGAGGTCGACCGCCTGATCAAGGGCCTGTCGGTGCCGGGACGCCTGTCCGATCCCTGGGAAGAAATGACGCGGCTCGCGCTGCGCGTCGCCGCCGCGGGCGGACGACCGTGAAGGCGGCATAGCCGCCGCCTTCGCCTCTCCCTCCGGCCCTGCGGCTGGAGTTCGCCCGGCCTAGCGGCCGGATATACACTGAATCTCCAGGCGGCGTCCGCGCCGCCCCATTCTCATGATCGACGCTGCCATGTCCACGTCCTCCATCGAACAAGCCATGCTCACCCTGGGCGAAAACGCCCGCCGCGCCTCGCGCGCCATGATGCGCGCCACCGGCGCCGCCAAGAACCAGGCCCTGCTGGCCATGGCCGACGCCCTGGCCGCCAGCCACGACGAACTCAAGGCCGCCAACGAGAAAGACCTGGCCGCAGCCCGCGGCAACGGCCTGGAGCCGGCGCTGCTGGACCGCCTGACGCTGTCGGACAAGACGCTGGCGCACATGGCCGAGGGCCTGCGCCAGATCGCCGCCCTGCCTGATCCCATCGGCAGCATCACCGCCACCAGCGTGCGCCCCAACGGCATGCGCGTGGCGCAGATGCGCGTGCCGCTGGGCGTGATCGGCATCATCTACGAATCGCGTCCCAACGTGACCATCGACGCGGCCGCGCTGTGCCTGAAGTCCGGCAACGCCGCCATCCTGCGCGGCGGCAGCGAAGCCCTGCATTCCAACATCGCGCTGGGGCGCATCGTGCAGACCGGCCTGGCCGCCGCGGGCCTGCCGCAAGACGCGGTGCAGGTTGTCGCCACGGCCGACCGGGCCGCCGTCGGCAAGCTCATCACCATGACCGAGCACATCGACGTCATCGTGCCGCGCGGCGGCAAGGGCCTGATCGCCCGCCTGTCGCAGGAGGCCCGCGTGCCGCTCATCAAGCACCTGGACGGCAACTGCCACGTCTATATCGACGCGGCGGCCGATCCGGACAAGGCGCACGCCATCGCCTTCAATGCCAAGACCTATCGCTACGGCATCTGCGGCGCCATGGAAACGCTGCTGGTCGACGCGGTCGCCGCCGTTTCCATCCTGCCCAGCCTGGCCGCGGCCCTCACCGAACATGGCGTCGAATTGCGCGGCTGCCCGCGCACGCTGGCCCTGCTGCCGCACGCCAAGCCGGCCACGGAAGAAGACTGGGCCACGGAATACCTGGGTCCCATCCTGGCGGTGCGCATCGTCGACACGCTGGACGACGCCATCGAACACATCGCGCGCTGGGGCTCCGGCCATACCGACGCGATCGTCACCGAGGACCTGTCCGCCGCGCAGCGCTTCCAGCGCGAGGTCGACTCCAGCTCGGTATACGTCAACCTGCCGACCTGCTTTGCGGACGGCTTCGAATACGGCCTGGGCGCCGAGATCGGCATCTCCACGAACCGCCTGCACGCGCGCGGCCCGGTCGGCCTGGAAGGCCTGACCACGCTGAAATGGGTGCTCAGCGGCGAAGGCCAGGTGCGCGGCTGACCCCAAGGCGCCGCGCTGCGCGCAGACTGACGCGGCCCTGAACACGGGGCCGCGGCAAGCCTTCTACAATACGGTCAGCGATTTTCCGCAGGCTTTCTTTTCATCCGAACGCGGCGCGCCGCGTCTTCCTGAGATCCCCATGTACTCACCCGCGATGGCCATGGCCTTCAGCCTCTTCCTGCTGTGCTTCATCACGTGCACGCTCAGCGGCATCGTGCTGTTCATCAAGAGCAAGCAGATCAACGCCGCGCTGAAGCACCCGTATCTGCAGCACCGCCCGTTCAATCAGTATCCGCTGGCGATCCAGGCGTCCATCATGCTGGATTATTTCTTCCGCCTGATGTTTCCCGGCACGCGCTTCTGGCTGATCGGCAACGCCAACGACCTGCTTACCCACGTCGATCCGAAGAAGACGCCGCTGTCGCTGAAATGGCCGATCGTCGGCTTCTGGGGTTCGTGCTGGCTCGGCCTGATCGCCATGATCGTCCTTTGGATCATGCTGTTCCTGGGAGCTTGAACCCATGCAGATCAGAATCGAAGACTATCCCGGCAGCCTCGAGGCGGCCCGCTATCTGGTCGCCGCGCGCGAATCCGGCGTCGCCGGCCCGCGCTTGCCCGCCGACTGCCGCCCCCAATCGCTGAACCAGGCCTTCGCCGTGCAGCAACGCACCGCGCAGCTGCTGCTTGAGAAGCATCGGGACGACATCGGCGCCTGGAAGAGCGCGTTGCCCACGCCCGAGAAAAGCGTGGTCGCGCCGATCTACGCCTCGACCGTCGCCTACGCCGACGCCGGCCCTGTTGCGGCCCAGACCGAGACCGTGCGCATCGAACCCGAGATCGCGTTCGAAATTGCGCGGGATCTGCCCGCCCGCCCCGAGCCCTACACCGAAGCGGATGTGGACGCGGCCATCGGCGGCGCGCGCCTGGCCCTGGAAGTGCTGGGCTGCCGCTATGCAGCCCCGGAACATGCCAGCCTGCCCGAGCTCCTGGCCGACCATATGTTCAATCAGGGCCTGGTGCTGGGTCCGCGCATCGCATCGCCGCACGATGCGCCCGGCGCCTTGAGCATCACGCTGTCCGTGGACGGAGTCGAAACCGAGCAGCACGCGGGCATCCACCCGAACGATCACCCCAAGGCCGGGCTCTACTGGCTGGCCAATTTCCTGCGTGAACAGGGCCTGGGACTGCGCGCCGGCCAGCACGTCATCACCGGCTCCTACGCCGGCTTCCTGGACGTGCCCGCCAACCGCGACCTGGAACTCGCCTACGGCGACCTCGGCGTCCTGCGCCTGCGGTTCAGCAAGCCCTAGCCCGGCCGTACGCCGAGCTTGCGTCCCATGCCCGCCTTGTCCGCTCTCGCGGACTAGCGGGCCGCTGGCTGCGCGATGTCGATGGGCGCTGCGCCCGCCTCGATGATTTCCCCCACATCCAGACACAGGTCCTCGCGGTAGCGTCCCGCCAGCACCTGCACGCCGACCGGGCTCGCGCCCGCCTCGCTCATCGCGCTCCCCATCGCCACCGACAGGCCCGGCAAACCCATGAACGGCACGCCGATCTGCGTCATCTGCGCGCGCCAGACGCGCGCATACGCGGCATCGCCTTGCAGGTCGAGCTTGTCCGGGAACGGCAGCTCGGCCGACACGGGCAACAACAATACGGGATACTCGGCGAAGAACTGTTCCCACAGGCGGGTCAGCGTGGCGCGCCGCGTCAGCGTGGCCGAAAAACTGGCAAGGTCGGCCCCGGCCGCCTTGTCGCGCTGGCCGGCAAGCGCCACCAGCGCGCCGCGATCCCCTTCTTTCTCGGCGGCGGCCACCATGGCGTCGTAACCATCGGCCAGCCACATGCGGATCTGCAGGTCCGCCGCCTCCTGCATCGGCGGTACCGCATCCAGCGTGTCCACCGTCCAGCCTGCCTCGCTGAGCCGGCGCGCGGCTTCCTGCAAGGCCTTGACCACGGCGGGCTGGGTGTCCATGCCGTCCGGATTCAGGCACAGCGCGGCCCGGCGCGGCGCCTCGGCTCCCACCAGGGGAGCAGGCACCCACCAAGGATCGCGAGCATCCCGCGCCGCCAGCGCGGCCAGGCCCAGCCTCAGGTCGGCGATGCTGCGCCCCAGGGGCCCGGACACCGCGGTCAACTGGCCGCCGATCGAGCGTTCCGGCAGCGCGGCGTTGTAGGCCGCCACGCGTCCCAGGGACGGCCGCAGGCCGTGCACGCCGCAGGCATAGGCCGGATAGCGGATGGAGCCGGCGATATCCGTGCCATGCGCCAGATGCCCGATGCCGGCCGCCACCGCGGCTGCCGCGCCTCCCGACGAGCCGCCGGGCGTCAGCGCAGGATTGCGCGGGTTCAAGGTATCGCCATGCAGCGCATTGCCGGTGAACCAGCGCAAGGAAAACGCGGGCGTGTTGGTGCGGCCCAGGATCACGGCCCCCGCGCGCAGCAGATTGTCCACGACAGGGCTGTTCTGCGCCGCGATCAAATCCTTCTGCAGCTTCACGCCATTGGTCGTGGCGTAACCCGCCTGGTCCACGTTGATCTTCACCGTGACAGGCACGCCGGCCAACGGCCCCGGGTCTTCGCCACGCGCAAGCATCGCATCCACTTGCGCCGCTTGGGCCAGCACATCGTCCGGGCGGTGGTCCACCACGGCATTGATCGCGGGATTGACGGCATCCAACCGGCCCAGCGCGCTTTGCGCGGCCTCGCGGGCGGACACCTCGCGCTTGCGGATGCGGGCGGCAAGCTCAACTGCGGACAAACGCCAAAGATCGGACACGCGCGACTCCTGAATCATGGTTGCATTGAAGGATCAGGCAAACCTTAGCGCCTGCCGCGCCTGCCCACAAGCCGCCCCCGGCCAGGAACGCTACTCGTCTTCTTCGAAGACCTCGACTATCGCGTCGGCCACGGCGCGCACGCGGGCCGTGCGGTTCAGGTCGCCGTGCATCACCAGCCACAGGTCGTAGGGTTCGCTGCGCGTCGGCCAGATGCGTACCAGCTCCGGATATCCGGGCGCCATGTGCGTAGGCACCTCGCCGATGCCCAGCCCGGCCGCGACCGCTTCGAGAATCATCAGACCGGAGTTCAGCTCCATGCCGATGCGGCCGTTGCCCGTGGGTTCGCCGCAGAAGGTATCGGACCATCCCGGCAGCACCGCCTGCTGGTACGTCACCAGCGTGTGGCCCGCGAACGCCGTGCCCGGCCGCGGCTCGCCATGCGCGGCCAGGTAGGCCCGCGAAGCGTACAGGCCGACCTCCTTGCGCGTCAGGTGGCGGTGGATCAGATCCGGATTGTCCGGCTTGATGTTCCGTATCGCCAGGTCGGCTTCGCGGCGCGTCAGGTTGCTGATCTGGATGGCCGTGGACAGCACCACGCGGATGTCGGGGTGTTGGGCATGCACGCGCCGCACCGCTTCCATGATGTAGTAGCTGGCCACGGTTTCCGAGGTCGCCACGCGCACCACGCCGGACAGGCGATGATCCAGCCCCTGCATCTGGCGCTGCAATTGGTCCGCCGCCTGCTCCATGCGTTCCGCAGCCGCGAACGCCAGTTCGCCGGCCGCCGTGGGCACGTATCCGCCCGGCGTGCGCAGGAACAGACGCGCGTCCAGCGAGGACTCCAGCGCCGCCAGTCTGCGCCCGGCGGTGGCCTGGTCGATCTGCAGCAGCGCGGCGGCGCCCCGCAAGGTTCCTACCCGGTAGATGGCCAGGAAGATCCTGGCATTGTCCCAGTCCATGGCGATCTCTCCATCTATGCATTTTTGCATCACTGTAAAGCAATTATTCGGCTTTTTTGCATCAAAGCGCAGGTCTAAGCTTCAGTCCTCGACAGCCCTGCCACACCACCAGCCATGAGTTCCGCCTGCCCCAACCTCTCCGCGCCCTCGCTGGCCGCCAAACCCGCCGCGGCCGGCCTGCTGCCGCTTGTCACGCTGGCCATCGGATTCGTCATGGCCATGCTGGACGTCACCGTCGTCAACGTCGCCTTGCCCAGCATCGCGGTGCAGTTCACCGTCCCCCTGACGGACCTGGTCTGGATCGTGGATGGCTACACCCTCACTTTCGCGGCCCTGCTGCTGGTGGCCGGCGCGCTGGCCGACCGCTATGGCGCCAAGACGATCTATCTGGCCGGCTTGGGCGTCTTCACCCTGGCGTCCCTGCTCTGCGGCCTGGCGCCCAACGCCGACATGCTGATCCTGGCCCGCATGCTGCAAGGGCTGGGCGCTGCCCTGTTCATGCCCAGCTCCCTCAGCCTGCTGACCCATGCCTACGACGACGATCAGGTGCGCAACCGCATGCTGGCCGCCTGGTCCGCCATCGTGGCGGTGGCGGGCGCCGCCGGCCCGCTCCTGGGCGGCGTGCTGATCCACCAATTCGGCTGGCGCGGGATCTTCCTCATCAACATCCCGTTGGGGCTGGGCGGCTTGTGGCTGGCGCGCCGCCGCATCCAGGCGGCCCCACGCCGCCCGCGCGCACTCAATCCGCTGAGCCACCTGCTGGGCGTGATCGCCTTGTCCTCGCTGTGCTTCGTGCTGATCCAGGGCAATGCCTATGGCTGGTCCTCCAACCCCATCCTGGTCACGATTGCCCTGTGCGCGGCCGCTGCCCTGTCGCTGGTGCGGCGCGAGCGCCGCCATGCCGACCCCATCATCCCGCGCGTCCTGTTCGCAACCCCGCAATTCGCGGCCGCCAACGGCGTCGGCTTTCTGATCAATCTGGCAGCCTACGGCCAGCTGTTCTTGCTCAGCCTGTTCCTGCAGCATGCGCGCGGCGCGGATGCCCTGGAGACCGGCCTGCAGCTGGTACCCATGCTGGCCGTATTTTCCTTGGGAAATCTGCTGTCCAGCCGGGTGTCGGCGCGCTGGAACGTGTCGACAGCGCTGCTGGGCGGGGTGTCGCTGGCCGCGGCCATGAGCGCCGCGGGGATCGTCATGTTCTCGCCAGACATGGCCTACTGGCCGTTCGCCATCATCGTCGCAGTGGCCAATCTGGGCGTGGGCGTCGCCGTCCCCGCCATGACCAGCGTGGTCATGCAGGTATCGGGCAAGGGCCACGCCAACAGCGCCGCCGCCGCCCTGAATGCCAACCGCCAATCGGGCGCGCTGGTAGGCGTCGCGCTGATGGGTACCATCCTGCATCTGCTGCCGCAGTGGAGCGCCAGCCTGCCCGCCGCCTACGTCGTCATCACCTCAGGCTATCTGCTCGCTGCCGTGCTGGCATGGCGCTACCTGCAACGCGCGCGCAACGCCTGAACGCGGGCGAGGCGGCGGCCGTCACAGGCCATGAAGGCCGCAACGCTCAAGCGTGCGCGGCCGGGAGTATCGCCACGCCGCGCCCCGCGAAGAATTCGTCGAAGACGGCCAGCGGCAATTCGACATCGGCCTGCGTGCCCGGCTCGCCCGAAGGATTGTGGAAGGTCACCGAGTCCGCCGTTGCACGCGTCACCAGCACCAGGTGCCCGCCCTTCCTGGGCGGCTTCCGCTCGGGCCAGCGTATCCAGGGATGCACGGACGCCATGAAGTAGGCGGCCTGCGCCATCAAGCCAGGCAGTTCTTCCGCGCGCAGATCGACATGCACCCGCGCCGCCAGGCCGAATGCCTCGTCCACGTAGCGCACGAACGGCGCGTAGACCATGCCCTTGATCTGTTCGCCTTCCACGGTATAGGCGCCGTAAGGCACGCTGCCCCGCGCCAGCTCCAGCGTCGGATAATGCCGCCCGTCGCGCGCCGCCAGCACCATCTTCAGGCAGGCCATGCCGCAGACGTGGCTGGCCCAGCGCGCGTACTCATCCACGTCGCGCGCGCCCGAGCCCCGCCAGGCCGGATCATCGGCCAGGGACAGCTTGCCCTGGATGATTTCGCTGGCCAGATGCGCCGACTCCCATTGGCAAAAATACGGCACGGCGGATCGGGAGGCTGGCGTCGCGTTCATGCTGAACTCCTGGATTCTGCAGGTCGAAGAGAGCCGCTATCTTGCCCGCGCGCCCTGTGCGTGGCAACCAGTCGGCGTTTGCTTCACAATGCTCCTATCCGTGCTCACAGGAGACCCGCATGTCCAGCCCTGCCACGTCCAACCCGCCCGCCATCCGCCGCGTCGCCATTGTCGGCGCAGGCACCATAGGCGCCAGTTGGGCTGCGCTGTTCCTCGCTCGCGGCCTTGAGGTCGTCGTCAGCGATCCCGCCGCCGACGCCGAAGCGCTGACGCGCGCCCGCGTGCAGGCAGCATGGCCCGTGCTGGCGGAACTTGGACACGTGCTGCCCGGCGCCTCAGCCGAGGCGCTGCGCTTCGAACCGGACCTGGAGGCTGCGCTGGCCGGCGCAGACTTCGTGCAGGAAAACGCGCCCGAGCGCGAGGACTTCAAGACCGCGCTCTTTGCGCGCATGGACGCCGCGCTGCCGCCGCAGGTCATCGTCGCCTCCAGCTCGTCCGGCCTCATCATGAGCCGCCTGCAATCGCAGTGCCGCCATGCCTCGCGCTTCGTCATCGGGCATCCGTTCAATCCGCCGCACCTGATTCCGCTGGTCGAAGTGGTAGGCGGCGAACTGACCTCGGCCGACACCATCGATCGTTGCATCGCCTTCTACCGCGGCCTGGGCAAGTACCCCATCCGCTTGAACAAGGAAGTCCCCGGCCACATCGCCAACCGGCTGCAGGCGGCCCTGTGGCGCGAAGCGATACACCTGGCGGCCGAGAACGTCGCCAGCGTGGCCGACATCGACGCCGCCGTGTCGCAAGGCCCCGGCCTGCGCTGGGCGCTGTTCGGCCCGCACATGACCTTCAACCTGGGCGGCGGGACGGGCGGGCTGGCAAACTTCATGGATCACTTGCTGGGCCCAGTCCAAACCTGGTGGGACGATCTTGGCGCACCTGAAGTCACCCCAGACCTGCAGCAGCGCCTGATCGCAGGCGTCAACGCCGAAGCCGGCGAGCGCAGCATCGCCGACTTGGTGCAGACGCGCGATGCGCAATTGACCGCGCTGCTGAAAGTGCTGCAACGCTGAACCCGGGCTGCAGCCCGGTTCAGGCCAAAAGGCCGGCATCCTCCGCAACCGGCAGGCAACGCCGCCTGCCCACTTCCATAGCAGGACTCCTCCGAATGATCTCCGTCACACACGACAGTTCGCTTTCCCGCTACACCGCCACCGTCGATGGCGTTCTATGCGTGCTCGACTACCAGTTGCAAGACCACACCATGGCGATCACGCACACCGGCGTGCCTAGCCAGGTAGGCGGCCGCGGCATCGCCGCGGCGTTGACCCAGTACGCGCTGGACGATGCGCGCGCCCGGGGTTGGAAGGTGCGGCCCTTGTGCTCGTACGCCGACGCGTATATCCGCCGGCACCCTGAATACAACGATCTGCTGGCCTGAGCGTCCTGGGCTTTTCGCATCGTGACCAAACCCTCCAAGCTCCCGGCCTCGGCCTGCCCTTGCGGCAATCCCAAGCCGTACTCCGAATGCTGCGGCCGCTGGCATGAAGGCCCGCAAGCGCTGCAGGCGCCCAGCGCCGAGGCGCTGATGCGCTCGCGCTACAGCGCCTTCGTGCTGGACAAGCTGCCCTATCTGTTGGCGACCTGGCACCCCAGCACCCGCCCCAGCGCGCTCGAACCCAATCCGCCCGACCTGAAGTGGCTGGGTCTGGCGATCAAGCAAACAGCTAGCCAGGACTCTGAACACGCCACCGTGGAATTCGTCGCCCGCAGCCGCCAGGCCGGCCGCGCCCACCGTCTGCACGAACTCAGCCGCTTCGTCCGTGAAGGCGGCCAGTGGTTCTACGTGGACGGCGACCTGTACTGACCAGGTCCGGCACTTTCGGACTTGGCCCTTCCCAACCCACACACCAGAAAAGGCAGACATGAACCAGGATTCTCGCCACGCCGAAGCGCTCTTTCACGCAGAATCTGTCGCGGCACTGCGCGCCGATCTTGCGCTCGCATTGCGAGCCGCCGCAGCGCATGGTCTGGGCGAAGGCGTCTGCAATCACTTCAGCGTGGCCTTGCCGGGCGACTCGGAGCATTTCCTCCTCAATCCTCGCGGGCTGATGTGGCATGAAGTGCAAGCGGACGACATCGTGCTGATCGATGCCCAAGGCAACAAGCTCGCGGGTCGCCATGCAGTCGAGCCCACGGCCATGTTCATCCATGCCGCCATTCACCGCATCGCCGGCAAGGCCTGTGTGCTGCACACGCACATGCCCTACGCCACGGCCCTGACACTCACCTCGGATCGCGCGCTCGACACCACGCTGTCGCAGAACGCCATGCGCTTTCACGGCCGCCTGGCGATCGACGAACGCTACAACGGCCTGGCGCTGGACGTCAGCGAAGGCGAACGCATCGCCCATGCAATGCAGGGCGCGGATGTGGTCTTCCTCGGCAACCACGGCGTCGTGGTCTGCGGGGAACGGCTGGACTATGCCTATGACGACCTGTTCTTCCTGGAACGCGCCTGTACCGCCCAGGTGCTTGCGCAATCGACGGGACGCCCGCTAGTGCCAGTCGATCCTGATCTGGCTGCCAAGGTTGCCGCTCAGGTCCAGAGCGAACGCCTGCAATCCGAGCTGTTCTTCGCCGCCTTGCGCCGTCAATTGCCTTAACCGCTGTCTTTGACGGGAAAAACAAAAGCCCTCGCAGGAGCATCCTGCGAGGGCTTTTTCATTGGAGGTTGCGGACCGCATGAGTCTAATCATCGACGCGGCGCCACAAAGACAAAACCCCACAGGGGTTACCTGTGGGGTTTTGCGGAATAAAAGCTTGACGATGACCTACTTTCACAGACGTCCGTCCACTATCATCGGCGCAAAGTCGTTTCACTGTCCTGTTCGGGATGGGAAGGAGTGGGACCAACTCGCTATGGTCGTCAAGCGTAACTGGTTGAGCGGTTGCGGTTGAGGCAACTGCTCCAATCTTGGAAGAAACACAACGCGTGGCGATCAGAGTCGGACTCGATGATCACGCACGGTGGGGTGTAATTGGTGTTGGCTGGCTGCTGACGGTGCAGCCAGATTTTGTATTGAACGACACTTGGAACGCTACATCACCAGGTCATAACCATCAGTGTTATAGGATCAAGCCTCACGGGCAATTAGTATCGGTTAGCTTAACGCATTACTGCGCTTCCACACCCGACCTATCAACGTCCTGGTCTCGAACGACCCTTCAGGGGGATCAAGTCCCCGGGATACCTTATCTTCAGACGAGTTTCCCGCTTAGATGCCTTCAGCGGTTATCTCTTCCGTACTTAGCTACCCGGCAATGCCATTGGCATGACAACCGGTACACCAGAGGTACGTCCACTCCGGTCCTCTCGTACTAGGAGCAGGCTCCGTCAAGTATCCAACGCCCACGGCAGATAGGGACCAAACTGTCTCACGACGTTTTAAACCCAGCTCACGTACCTCTTTAAATGGCGAACAGCCATACCCTTGGGACCGGCTACAGCCCCAGGATGAGATGAGCCGACATCGAGGTGCCAAACACCGCCGTCGATATGAACTCTTGGGCGGTATCAGCCTGTTATCCCCAGAGTACCTTTTATCCGTTGAGCGATGGCCCTTCCATTCAGAACCACCGGATCACTATGTCCTGCTTTCGCACCTGTTCGACTTGTCAGTCTCACAGTCAAGCACGCTTATGCCATTGCACTATCAGCACGATTTCCGACCGTACCTAGCGTACCTTCGAACTCCTCCGTTACACTTTGGGAGGAGACCGCCCCAGTCAAACTGCCCACCATGCACTGTCCCCGATCCGGATAACGGACCAAGGTTAGAACCGCAAACAAACCAGGGTGGTATTTCAAGGATGGCTCCACGTGATCTAGCGACCACGCTTCAAAGCCTCCCACCTATCCTACACAGGCCGGTTCACAGATCAATGCAAAGCTACAGTAAAGGTTCATGGGGTCTTTCCGTCTAGCCGCGGGTAGATTGCATCATCACAAACACTTCAACTTCGCTGAGTCTCAGGAGGAGACAGTGTGGCCATCGTTACGCCATTCGTGCAGGTCGGAACTTACCCGACAAGGAATTTCGCTACCTTAGGACCGTTATAGTTACGGCCGCCGTTTACCGGGGCTTCGATCAAGAGCTTGCACCCCATCACTTAACCTTCCGGCACCGGGCAGGCGTCACACCCTATACGTCGACTTTCGTCTTTGCAGAGTGCTGTGTTTTTAATAAACAGTCGCAGCCACCGATTCTCTGCGACCCCATCATGCTAAGCGCGCAGGCGCTTCACACTACCGGGGTATACCTTCTCCCGAAGTTACGGTATCAATTTGCCGAGTTCCTTCTCCTGAGTTCTCTCAAGCGCCTTGGAATATTCATCCCGTCCACCTGTGTCGGTTTGCGGTACGGTCTCGTACAGCTGAAGCTTAGAGGCTTTTCTTGGAACCACTTCCAATCACTTCGCAAGCAATGCTCGCTCGTGCCATACCCTTGATTTACGCGCCCGGATTTGCCTAAGCGCCATCTTCGATACAGCAACAGGGACATCCAACACCCTGATGATCTTCCGCGATCCGTCCCCCCATCGCACTGTACGACGGTGCTGGAATATTAACCAGCTTCCCATCAGCTACGCATCTCTGCCTCGCCTTAGGGGCCGACTCACCCTGCGCCGATGAACGTTGCGCAGGAAACCTTGGACTTACGGCGAGGGGGCTTTTCACCCCCTTTATCGCTACTCATGTCAGCATTCGCACTTCTGATACCTCCAGCAGCCTTTACAAGCCACCTTCGCAGGCTTACAGAACGCTCTCCTACCGCGTGCACAAAGTGCACACCCGCAGCTTCGGTTTATCGCTTAGCCCCGTTACATCTTCCGCGCAGGACGACTCGATCAGTGAGCTATTACGCTTTCTTTAAAGGATGGCTGCTTCTAAGCCAACCTCCTGACTGTCTATGCCTTCCCACTTCGTTTCCCACTTAGCGATAATTTGGGACCTTAGCTGGCGGTCTGGGTTGTTTCCCTCTTGAGTCCGGACGTTAGCACCCGGTGCTCTGTCTCCCAAGCTGTACTTGCGGGTATTCGGAGTTTGCCATAGTTTGGTAAGTCGCCATGACCCCCTAGCTATAACAGTGCTCTACCCCCCGCAGTAATACTTGAGGCACTACCTAAATAGTTTTCGGAGAGAACCAGCTATTTCCAGATTTGTTTAGCCTTTCACCCCTATCCACAGCTCATCCCCTAATTTTTCAACATTAGTGGGTTCGGTCCTCCAGCACGTGTTACCGTGCCTTCAACCTGGCCATGGATAGATCATCTGGTTTCGGGTCTACACCCAGCGACTGAATCGCCCTATTCGGACTCGCTTTCGCTACGGCTTCCCTATTCGGTTAACCTTGCCACTGAATGTAAGTCGCTGACCCATTATACAAAAGGTACGCAGTCACCCCACAAGGAGGCTCCTACTGTTTGTATGCATACGGTTTCAGGATCTATTTCACTCCCCTTCCGGGGTTCTTTTCGCCTTTCCCTCACGGTACTGGTTCACTATCGGTCGATCACGAGTATTTAGCCTTGGAGGATGGTCCCCCCATCTTCAAACAGGATTTCACGTGTCCCGCCCTACTTTTCTTACGCTTAGTTCCACACACAAGATTTCGCCTACAGGGCTATCACCTGCTACGGCCGGACTTTCCATTCCGTTCGACTATCTTGCGTGCTAAAACGTAAAGGCTCTTCCGATTTCGCTCGCCACTACTTTCGGAATCTCGGTTGATTTCTTTTCCTCGAGCTACTGAGATGTTTCAGTTCACCCGGTTCGCTTCCACTGGCCTATGTATTCAGCCAGGGATACCGCATTACTGCGGTGGGTTTCCCCATTCGGACATCTACGGATCAAAGCTTGTTTGCCAGCTCCCCGTAGCTTTTCGCAGGCTACTACGTCCTTCATCGCCTGTGATCGCCAAGGCATCCACCATATGCACTTAGTCGCTTGATCCTATAACGCTGTAGGCTATAGGACCTGAGTATTAGCGTTTGTGCCGTTCATAAGTTTCAAAGCAGTCTGAGGTTATTCACCCCAGTCTTGAGAACTTGGAACAAAATTAATGCAATCACAACCCGTACTTATCTTCATCAGCTTGCGCCGAGTACTTGATAAGTACATTTTCGTTGTGCTTCTTCCAGATTGTTAAAGAACGAATATAGCTGTTGAGTAAAACCCAACTCATAACACTGCGAGCAGCGCTATGAGTTAGCCTCTACACGGCATCAAAACATTGACACCAGCTACATCAAACAACCGATAAGTGTGGACGCTTAACACGAGCACTAAGCTCTGAAAGGAGGTGATCCAGCCGCACCTTCCGATACGGCTACCTTGTTACGACTTCACCCCAGTCATGAATCCTACCGTGGTAATCGCCCCCCTTGCGGTTAGGCTAACTACTTCTGGTAAAACCCACTCCCATGGTGTGACGGGCGGTGTGTACAAGACCCGGGAACGTATTCACCGCGACATGCTGATCCGCGATTACTAGCGATTCCGACTTCACGCAGTCGAGTTGCAGACTGCGATCCGGACTACGATCGGGTTTCTGGGATTGGCTCCCCCTCGCGGGTTGGCGACCCTCTGTCCCGACCATTGTATGACGTGTGAAGCCCCACCCATAAGGGCCATGAGGACTTGACGTCATCCCCACCTTCCTCCGGTTTGTCACCGGCAGTCTCATTAGAGTGCCCTTTCGTAGCAACTAATGACAAGGGTTGCGCTCGTTGCGGGACTTAACCCAACATCTCACGACACGAGCTGACGACAGCCATGCAGCACCTGTGTTCCGGTTCTCTTGCGAGCACTTCCAAATCTCTTCGGAATTCCAGACATGTCAAGGGTAGGTAAGGTTTTTCGCGTTGCATCGAATTAATCCACATCATCCACCGCTTGTGCGGGTCCCCGTCAATTCCTTTGAGTTTTAATCTTGCGACCGTACTCCCCAGGCGGTCAACTTCACGCGTTAGCTGCGCTACCAAGGCCCGAAGGCCCCAACAGCTAGTTGACATCGTTTAGGGCGTGGACTACCAGGGTATCTAATCCTGTTTGCTCCCCACGCTTTCGTGCATGAGCGTCAGTGTTATCCCAGGAGGCTGCCTTCGCCATCGGTGTTCCTCCGCATATCTACGCATTTCACTGCTACACGCGGAATTCCACCTCCCTCTGACACACTCTAGCCCGGTAGTTAAAAATGCAGTTCCAAAGTTAAGCTCTGGGATTTCACATCTTTCTTTCCGAACCGCCTGCGCACGCTTTACGCCCAGTAATTCCGATTAACGCTTGCACCCTACGTATTACCGCGGCTGCTGGCACGTAGTTAGCCGGTGCTTATTCTGCAGGTACCGTCAGTTTCACGGGGTATTAACCCATGACGTTTCTTTCCTGCCAAAAGTGCTTTACAACCCGAAGGCCTTCATCGCACACGCGGGATGGCTGGATCAGGGTTTCCCCCATTGTCCAAAATTCCCCACTGCTGCCTCCCGTAGGAGTCTGGGCCGTGTCTCAGTCCCAGTGTGGCTGGTCGTCCTCTCAAACCAGCTACGGATCGTCGCCTTGGTGAGCCGTTACCCCACCAACTAGCTAATCCGATATCGGCCGCTCCAATAGTGCAAGGTCTTGCGATCCCCTGCTTTCCCCCGTAGGGCGTATGCGGTATTAGCTACGCTTTCGCGTAGTTATCCCCCGCTACTGGGCACGTTCCGATACATTACTCACCCGTTCGCCACTCGCCACCAGACCGAAGTCCGTGCTGCCGTTCGACTTGCATGTGTAAGGCATCCCGCTAGCGTTCAATCTGAGCCAGGATCAAACTCTTCAGTTTAATCTCTGTATTTGTTTCGTATTTCTTAACCCCCGAAAGGGTCGAGTCATACGTCGCTACTCAAAGGAAGTGAGGTATGTTCTTAAACTTGACGTCTAAGGTACTTCACTTCTAGTGAGCACTTGATTTCATTGTGCTTGTGACCGAAGCCACATTGCACTCGCATCAAGCGCCCACACTTATCGGTTGTTTAATTGTTAAAGAGCGGTACTGCTAAATTCTGTACTACTTACTGTCTGCTCGCCTCGCTACGCCGCTTTCGCTGGCGCCGCGTTGTTTGCAGCAGAGAAACGAGATTATGAAGAAGTTTTTTTCGCTTGTCAAGTCAGCGTCACATACTGCGTTTCGCTTTCTTGCTTGCGACCTCTTCAGGTCCGCCTCTCTTAGCAGCTATCGAAATATCAGGGTTAACCCTAAGTTTTCGGTAACTGCTAAGCCTAAGACTATAACACGATTTTTGCAGATTGTGCAACTGGCTTTTGCCTAACTTGCTGCAATCCTTGCAATAACCGCGCGGCGTTCATTTCTGACTGCTTTGCGGCAGGCTTGGCTCGAATCTTCTTGCCCGACCTGTTGTGCTTGCTTGGCTTCGCGCTTCAGAACTGTCCGAACTGCGAAGGAGCGAGACTATAGCACAAGTTTTCCGTCTGTCATGCCATGCGGCCAAATATTTGTTCCAGATGCATCCACCATCTGCCACGCCTCACCAGCCGCGCGCTCTAGCGCCCTCCGCATCGCTATATATAGAGAGCTAGAGACAGGCCATCTTCCTGGCAAGCGCGCGGCCCCGCTCCTGCCTGATATAGGAGACGGGGCCGCGAAGGGGAATCGGCAAGGACGCCGGGCCGCTTACCAGAGGCCAAAGCTCCACCTACCAGCGCAGGTAGTCCACGTCGCGCAAGCGCGCCAGGTCGCGCTTGACCGCGACCTCGTTCATCAGCCATCCGGGCGCGCCCAGATCCTGCAGCATGTGCTCATCCAGATCGGCAGCCAGTTGGCGCAGGCGCGCTTCATTGCGGCGCTTGCGATAGGCGGCCGCAAGCATCGCGATGAATCCCGCGCGCGGCGCCGCCAGCTGGGCGGGCTGCGCCGCGACCGGCTGTGCGGGGGACTGTTGGCGATCCCTGGCAATGGCGGCCAGGGCGGAAGAAGACGGGGTGCAAAGCTGTGCAGACATGATGGGCTCCAGGTATTTATGCACTTTGGTAAGCGTAGTCGCCCAATACCCCGCTGAAAATCGAATTGTTTTGGGGGTATCGGTAAGCTATGATGACCAATCTCTCCCTGGGTCCCCATCATGCGCCTGCCGCTCAGTACCCTCCCCGCCTTCCGTGCCGTGGCCGAGCTGCAGAATCTGCGCGCGGCCGCCGAACGGCTGCATCTGACCCACAGCGCCGTCAGCCAGCAGATCAAGGTGCTGGAAACCCAACTGGGCTTTCCCCTGTTCGAGCGCAGCGGCCGGGGCATCGTCCTGAATTCGGCCGGCGCCGCGCTCTTGTGCAGCGTGCAGGGCGCCATGGCGCTGCTGGATGAAGGGACGATGGCGGCGTCGGCCGCAGCCTCTGGCAGCGAGCAGCGCTTGCGCGTGTCGGTGCTGCCCTCTTTCGCGCAACGCTGGCTGTTGCCGCGCATGGCGCGCTGGCGCGAGCGCAATCCGGGTCTGACGCTGGAAATCGAAACGTCGCAGCAGGTGGTGGATCTGTTGCGCGACGGTTTTCACGCCGCGCTGCGTTTTGGGCGCGGCCCCTGGGCGGGCGTGGAATCGGAACCTTTGTTCAACACGCCGCTGCCCCTGATCGTCCTGGCGTCGCCCGAAACCGCGGCGGCGCTTCCAGACTACTCGCCCCAGACGCTGGCGCGCCAACCGTTGCTGGGCGAGCGCGAGCTCTGGCAATCGTGGTTCAGCGCCGCCGGGTTGGACACACCCGTCACGCCGGTGGCTTCCTTCAACGATGCCGGCATGATGATGCAGGCCGCCGAGCAAGGGCTGGGCATCACGCTGGGACGCCAACTGCTGGCCGCGGACGCGCTGTGCTCAGGCCGGCTGGTGCAGATTTCTCCGATCAGCATCGAGTACGAACAGGCGCAGACCTATCACCTGGTCTACCGGCCCAGCCTGCGCGACTGGGCGCCGCTGGTGGAACTGAAGCAGTGGCTGCGCGACGAGCTGGAGATGTCACGCGAAAACCTGACCATCCCCAAGTCCGGCCCCGGCAAGAAAACCCAGGCAAAAAAAAGGTAAGACAGCCTCCGCTGCCTTACCTCTACCAAATCGCGACGCCAGCGAAAACCACGATCCGCAAGCCGGGATGCGCTACGCACGCAAACCCGGCAGGCGTCGCGGCGGCGGCAGGCTCGCGTCGCGGTGGACCTCAGGCTACCTTGCGCGCAGCCGGGCTGGCCGGCCGCATCGTGTCGGTTTCATTGAAGCGCTGGTGCCAGGAGAACGCTTCCTCCAGCAGATGCGGCGTCTGGCCGCCGCGTTCGCAGGCACGGTCGAAATAATCCTGCAGGGCGTCGCGGTAGGACGGATGCACGCAGTTCTGGATCACCGCGCGCGCGCGTTCGCGCGGCGCAAGGCCGCGCAGGTCCGCCAGGCCGCATTCCGTGACCAGCACATCGACATCGTGCTCGGTGTGGTCGACATGGGACACCATGGGCACCACGCTGGAGATGTCGCCGTTCTTGGCCATGGACTTGGACACGAAGATCGCCAGGTGCGCGTTGCGCGCGAAGTCGCCCGAACCGCCGATGCCATTCATCATGTGCGTGCCGCCCACGTGGGTGGAATTGACGTTGCCGTAGATGTCGAACTCCAGCGCCGTGTTGATGGCGATGATGCCCAGACGGCGCACGATCTCGGGCGCGTTGCTGATCTCTTGCGGGCGCAGCACGATGCGCTCGCGGTAGTGCTCCATGTTGGCCAGGATCTTTTCGTACACGGGCTTGGACACCGTGATCGAAGAGGCCGACGCGAACGCGAGCTTGCCCTGGTCCAGCAGTTCGATGGCGCTGTCCTGCAGCACTTCCGAATACATCGTCAGGTTCTCGAAGCTGGACGACTCGAAGCCGTGCAGCACCGCGTTGGCGATGGTGCCGATGCCGGCCTGCAAGGGCAGCAGCTCGTTGGTCAGGCGGCCGGCGTCGACCTCGCGGCGCAGGAAGTCATTGATGTGGCCGGCGATGGCATTGGTTTCCTCGTCGGGCGGCAAGGCGTTGGACGGACTGTCCGGCTCTTGCGTGATGACGATGGCGGCGATCTTGGCCGGATCCACTTCGATGCAGGACTGGCCGATACGCTGGTCGGGGGAAACCAGGCCGATGGGCTGGCGCGCCGGACGGGCTTCGGGCACGTAGATATCGTGCAGGCCCTCGATGGCGGCGGGCACGCCCATGTTCAATTCAATGATGATGACGTCCGCCTGCTGCGCAAAAGAGGCGGAGTTGCCTACCGACATGGTCGGCACGATGGCGCCGGTCTCGGTGATGGCGGCGGCCTCGATGATGGCGACGTTGATGGGGCCGATATGGCCCGCGCGCAGCTGTTCGACCGTTTCCGACAGGTGCTGGTCGATGAAGGCGATTTCACCTTGGTTGATCTTGCGGCGCAGGGTCGTGTCGACCTGGAACGGCATGCGGCGCGCCAGCGCGTTGGCCTGCGCCAGCATCTTGTCCGTGTCATGGCCCAGTGATGCGCCGGTGATCAGGGTGATGGAGAGCGGCTCGCGCTCGGCGCGGGCCGCCAACGCCGCCGGCACCGACTTACAGTCGCCTGCGCGGGTGAAGCCGCTCATTCCGACGGTCATGCCGTCCTGAACCAGCAAAGCCGCCTGATCGGCGGAAGTGATCTTGGCGCGCAGCCCAGGGTGGCGGATACGGTCGAGATGCATGGTGTCTCCAGATTCAAGGGCCTACGTGCGGCGGGGCGCGGCGTTGCCGCTGTGCGCCCAGGCGCCGTCTGACGCGGCGTTTCCCGAGGTTCCCGGGCCGACTCGAAGCGGTCCGGGAACGAATTTTCGGCAGTATAGGAAGGCCGGCTCAAATCTCGTAATGACTTAAAATCATCCAAATAAGTCATTTTTTTCATCGTTTGAGGGTTTTGCGCATAACGCGCGAGGGAGTCCCGGTCCATGGACGTGCGCGCATTGCGGTACTTCGTCGAAACCGTCAAGCACGCCAGCTTTACGCAGGCGGCCAAGACGCTGTTCGTGACGCAGTCGACGGTAAGCAAGATGATCCGCCAGCTGGAGGAAGAGGCCGGCACGCCGCTGCTGATCCGCGACGGCCACACCGCCCGCCCCACCGACACCGGCCGGGTCATGTACCAGCGCGGCCTGCAGGTGCTGGAAACGATGCGCCAGCTGTCCGAAGAATTGCGCCAGACCGCGGACCTGCGCCGCGGCGCGCTCGAGGTCGGAATTCCGCCCATGATCAACTTGCTGTTCACGCCTGTGGTCAAGCGCTTCCGTGAACTGCATCCGGGCATCCACCTGACCCTGCGCGAAGGCACCGGCCAGGCCGTGGAAGGCCTGGTCGCCAGCGGCGAACTGGAGGTGGGCGCGACCATTCTTCCCATTGCGCCAGACGGCGGCCTGGCCGCCCAGCCCTTCGGCAGCTACCCGATCTGGGTGATCGGCCCGCCCGACGCGCCCTGGGCCGGCAAGACCTCGCTGCCACTCTCCGCCCTGCGCGATGCGCGCCTCTTGATACCCACGGACGACTTCGCCATCACCCGGCGCTTGCGTCAGGCGTTTGCCGATGCCGGCTTCCAGCCCGGCATCGCGGCCCAGAGCGCGCACTGGGACTTTCTGGTGGCGATGGCCTCGGCGGGCCTGGGCGTGGCGCTGCTGCCGGAACCCCTGATGCAGCGCATGAAGACGCGCGGCCTGAGCACCGCCAAGCTGGCCAAGTCCGGCATGCAATGGGAGGTCGGCCATATCTGGCAGCGGTCCGGCTATCTGTCGTATGCCGCCCACGCCTGGCTGGAGGTATGCGACGCGGTGCTGGGCAAGCCGAAAAAGCGCGCCGCGCCGAGCGCCCGTCCTGTTTGAGTTGAATCCAAACGTTGGCCGCGTAAATAGGGTTTGCGGACGCCGCCCGCAGCAGAGCCTGCCTGCGGCGTCCGATCGCCTATCCGGCCCTATTTCTACCCTGGGTCCGCGCCGCCACAACGGCCGTCGGGCGCACCAAAAAAAATAGGGCCGCAGCGCTCGTTTTTGTTGCAACGGATGAGGCGGCGGCTTGCTATGCTCCCGCCTCGAATGCGAGCGACTCGCCCCAGAACATGACACAGACTTCCCTAACCCTGCGCGCGCAACCTCGCCGCGCCCGCGCCTCCATTTTCACTGCGCTGATCGCGGCGCTGCTGCTAGTGCTTGTCCTGCTGCCGGCCCATGCCGCGGCGCCGCCCACGCCGGCGGACACGGAAGCGGCGCTGGCGACCGCGCGCAAGCAGATCGACGACATCCGCAAGCGCGTCGCCGACGAAACCGATGACGCCACCCTGGTGAAACAGCGCAGCGACGCGTTGGACATCCAGTCCAAGGCCGACGCCGCCGCCGAGGCCCTGACGCCTCAGCTGGCCAGCGTGACGGCCCGGCTGAGCGAGCTGGGCACGCCGCCCGAAGGCGTCAAGGAAGCCTCCGACGTCGCCGCCCAGCGCATGCAGCTGGACAAGACCAGCCGGGCGCTGGACGCGCAGATCAAGCTGGCCAGGCTGCTGTCCGTGGACGCCGGGCAAACGGCCGAGCAGATCTCGGCGCAGCGGCGCAAGCAGTTCCAGGCGCGCTTGGGCGAGCGGCGCGATTCCTTCCTGTCCGACCAATTCTGGACCGAGTTCCGCGAGGAGTTCCCGCGCGACCTGGAACGCCTGGAAGCGCTGCGCGACGACCTCGCGACCGCGGTCGGACAGACGCCGAAATGGGGCTGGCTGCTTTTGGGCGCGGCGATCGCGCTGACGATCGCCCTGCGTGTCGCCATCGGCCGGGTGCTGCTGCGGATAACCGCCACACGCGTGCCGCCGGGGCGCCTGCGCCGCTCCTTTCTAGCGGTTACGCATGTGGTCCTGGCCGTCGCCACGCCGGGTGTGGTCGCGCTGTTGATCCATATGGGGCTGGACTGGAATTCGCAGCTGAGCGACAACACCTCGTCGCTGCTGGCCAACCTGGTGGGAACGGTGTGCTTCGGCGGCTACGTGTCCGGCCTGGGCTATGCGCTGCTGTCCGCGAACCGGCCGTCGTGGCGCCTGCCGCCCGTCAGCGACATTGTGGCGACGCGGCTGCGCTGGCTGCCCGGCGTGCTGGGCGTGCTGGTGGTGATGATCTGGCTGGCCGAACGCCTGCCAGTGCTGTTGAACGCCAGCCTGACCACCACCATCACGCTGACCGGCATCGTCGCGGTCCTGACCATGGCGACGCTGGGCGCGGTGCTGGCCATCAGCCGCCGGCTGCGGCGCCAGGCCATGCAGGAAAACGAGGCGCCGATCCCCTTCTGGGTGTCGCTGCTGCTGGGCGCGGTCTGGACCGTGCTGATCCTGAGCCTGGCCAGCCTGCTGGCGGGCTATGTGGCGTTCGGCAGCTTCATGGTCAAGCAGGTGCTGTGGGTGCTGATCGTGCTGGCCTCGGCCTATCTGCTGTCCACCTTGATCGAGGACGGCTTCAGCACGCTGCTGGGCACCTCGCACCGCGACGGCGGCGAGCACGAAGCGCCCAGCATGCGCGACCAGGCTGCCGTGCTGCTGTCGGGCGTGGGCCGCGTGGCGGTCGGCCTGCTGGCCGTGATCCTGCTGCTGGCGCCCTTCGGCGAAGCGCCGATGGACCTGCTGCAGCGCTTCGATCAGTTGCGCAAGGGGCTCGCCATCGGCGAAGCCCAGATCCGCCCCGGCGCGGTGCTGCAGGCGCTGATGGTGCTGGGGCTGTCGCTGCTGGCCGTGAAGATGCTCAAGCGCTGGCTGTCCAACCGCTACCTGCCCACGACCGAGCTGGATCCGGGCATGCAGTTGTCGGCCGCCACGCTGTTCGGCTATGCCGGCTTCGTGATCGCCGTGGCGCTGTCGCTGTCGGCCGCGGGCATAGGACTGGAACGCGTGGCGTGGATCGCGAGCGCACTGTCGGTGGGTATCGGCTTTGGCTTGCAGGCGGTGGTGCAGAACTTCGTGTCCGGCCTGATCCTGCTGGCCGAGCGCCCGGTCAAGGTGGGCGACTGGGTGTCGCTGGGCGGGGTCGAGGGCGACATCCTGCGCATCAACGTGCGCGCCACGGAAATCCAGATGGGCGACCGCTCCACGGTGATCGTGCCGAACTCGGAGTTCGTCACCAAGACCGTGCGCAACGTGACCCGTTCGAATCCGTTGGGGCTGGTGCAGATCAAGCTGCCCTTGCCGCTATCCACCGATGCCGAGCAGGTGCGCGAATTGATTCTACGAGCCTTCTCGGACCACGAGGACGTGCTGGACACGCCCGCTCCCAACGTCTTCCTGGACGGCATCGAAGGCGGCAACCTGATCTTCAACGCCAAGGGCTACGTGTCCTCGCCCCGGGCGGCCTACGGCGTGCGCAGCGCCTTGCTGTTCACCCTGCTCAAGCGCCTGCATGACGCGGGCCTGGAGGTGTCGTCGCCGCCCACCATGCTGCTGGCCTCGGCCCCGCCGCCGGCGTCGGCCCCTCTCGCCGTCCCGCCGCCCGCGCAATCCTAGCGTCCACACATCCTGGCTTCGTCCCGCCCCGCGCGGGACGCACAGGACTCCCGCCTCAGCCCGGCGTATACAGATCGGTATAGGTGCGGTTGCGCAGCGGCGGAGACGCCAGCGCGGCGCTCTGCACGCTGCGCACCGGATAGGCCTGCGCCTCGGGCGCGGGAGGCGCGGGCGGCGCAGGCCGGTCGGCCAGCACCGGGCCGCCTGCGGGCGGCGCCGCCTGCGCCACCGCGTTGCTGTCGAAACGGTGATCCGCCGTCGTCAATGCGGGATTGGTGCACAGCCCCTGCGCCACCAGCGCCGCCTTGGTGCGGTCGTCGGTCTGGCACAGGATGTCGATGGCCGCGGTCTCCAGACGGCGCGAACGGTCCGCATCCTTGGTCGAGGCGGCCGCCTGCATGGTCCGCTCGAAGTTGCGCCGCAGGCTGCACTTCTGGTCCTCGATCGGAATCGCAACGTTCATGCCGAAGCCAACCACGGCGCCGCCCCCGCCCGCCGAAACCATGCAGCTGTCGGACGAGAATGAACCGTAGAAACTCTGTCCGCCCAGCGGCGGCACGCTGCGCAGCGTGCTGGTCCCGCTGTTGCTGGAGTTGAGCGTGATGCCCTGATTGTTGCCGGCGTTGGTCGATCCCGAGGACGCCGATGTCGTCGCGCTGGAACTGCTGGTCTGGGCGCCGGCGGACACCGCCGCCAGCGACAGGGAAATGGCAAGCACTATGGTCTTCATGATGTCCCCTCGCCCGGACGGCCGAAGCCGTCCGGATAACTGGGTCAGTGATTGAAACCGCCGACATGGCCCACCGGGCCGATGCCGTGTATCGACCCGAACGCACCCACATTCACCGCATGGAAGGAGCCCGTCGCCGAAGCGCTGGTATCCGTCTTGGCGAACGTGGCGCCGCCATTGGCGATGCTGTCGCCCACCATGATGGGCGCATTGCCCGAGACATGGCCGTACGAATCGCTATTGGCGTACTGTCGCGTGCTGGTGACCACTTGCGTGCCATCGCGGCTGAAGGTACCCCCCACCTCCGCAACGCCGCCCGTCATGCCGAACGACACCTGGGTGGATGAACCGTAGCCATTGATCTGGGTGGCGGCCACGGAGCTACCCGTGGAGATGGATGACGCGGTGCCATTGATTGCCCCCGCGTGACCCGTGATTGAGCCACCAGGGTCCGCATAGGCCGAGACAGCGAACAAGGACAACGCGGCGACTGCCATGAGCTTTTTCATTTCAGCTCCTCCTGCTCCGTGCATGCACGGATTCACGATTACCGGCGACCGACCGGCGCGGACCGTTACCGCTCAGCGCCACGCCTGGACAATGACGAAAGGCGTGGGACTTTCGTATTGGTACGGAATGATTGCGCCGTCCTAGGCAAGTCGATATCGCCTAAACGGGCGACCGGGTCCCGATGGACGACGCCCGGCTGTAAAACAATCGGCCAGATTTGCGGCAATCTTGCGCGGCGCCCGTGCGTATGGACGAGGGAAACCGCGCCTGCGGCGCCGCGCGCGCATGCGGGTTCAACTCTATGGATGGGAATGAGCGTCGCCGCCTCGGGCAATTTCCCTAACGCGCACAACTGAAGCGGCAGGGTCCTGGGCGCGCCCGGTCCGGAAATTTCAGCGATACTACGGCGGCCGGCCGGGCGCTACCCGGCCTCATCTGTTTGGAGACCAGACCATGATCCAGGAGATTGCCAGCATCCATGTCCGCGAAGGACAGGAAGCGCTGTTCGAAGCAGGCGTCGCGCAGGCGAAGCCGCTGTTCTTGCGGGCCCGCGGCTGCCACGGCATGGAGCTATACCGCAGCATCGAACAACCGCAGCGCTATACGCTGGTGGTGGACTGGGAAACCGTCGAGAACCACATGGTGGATTTCCGCGAATCCAGCGATTTCCAGGAATGGCGCAAGCTGGTGGCGGGCTTTTTCGTTGAACCGCCGCAGGTGCATCACGAGCAAAAAGTGCTCTGAGGCGGCCGGCCTGGCCGCGTCGCGCGCGAGTCAGGGCTGTTCGGGCGGATCGTCGTACTTGCGCGCGCTGCCGCGAAAACGATCCGCCGGATACTTCCGCGCATTCTTGACCATCTTGCCTGCGACCGCGTCGGCGATATCGATGCCGAGCTGGTCGGCCAGGGCCACCAGGTACATCTGCACATCCGCGATTTCGTCCGCGGCATCCGCCAGTTTCTCCGGCGGCATCTGGCGCGACTCGGCCTCGCTCAGCCACTGGAACAGGGACACGAGTTCGCCCGTCTCTCCGGCCAGCGCCATCGCCAGGTTCTTGGGCGTATGAAAGGGCTGCCACTCCCGCTCTTCGGTAAACCGGCGCACGGCCAGCCGGATCTGTTCCAGGTCGGACATCGAAACTCCTAGCCCGCGGCCAGGCGGGAACTCGCCGCCAACGCCACGGCCACGGTGGTGCGCACGTCGGCCAGCGCGCGGTGGGTGGGATCCGAAGCGCCCACATGGCGCGCCAGGATCTCCAGCTTGTGCGAGGGCAGCTCCGGCCATGCGCGCCGCGCCAGCGCCAGCGTGCAATGGGTCGAGTTGGCAAACGGCAGGCCGGTCAGATCCGCCGCCGCGCCCAGGAAACGCCGGTCGAACGAGGCATTATGGAAGAACACCGGCAGGTCTTCGACGAAATCAAGGAAGGAGGAAAACGCCTGCGCCACCGGCACGCCGTCGCGGTCGACCTCGGCCTGCGTGATGCCCGTCAGACGGCTGATGAAGGGCGGCACCGGCCCGCGCGTGCGCACGACCTGCGTGTACTCCCGCTCAAGCGCGCCTGCCGCGCCCACGCGCACCGCCGCGAACTCCAGGATCTCGCAAGTGGCGGTGGACAGGCCGGTGGTTTCCAGGTCGGCCACGATGAACGGACCGCGCAATGCCTGTAACGCGGCGGCCAACGCCTCGCCGCCCGCCTTGCCGCCCGTCGCGCGGGCAGGCGCAGCGCCGCTTGCGCGCGGCCGCCGGTAGTAGAACGCCACGGCCTTACTCCGCCGGCCGCAAGGGCGCGAAGCGGGGCGTGCCGTCGGGCAGCTGACCGAAGAACATATCGGCCGGCCGCACCCACAAGCCCCGCTCGTGAGGCCAGAGGTGTTCATAGACCACCAGGGATTCCTCGGTTTCGGAGTGGCGGGCGGTGCCCACATAGAGGTAGAGGCCGCCCTTGTAATGGCGGTGCGAGGCGAGAGCCAGTGCTTCGGATTCGGTCATGGACGGTGGCTGCAAATGACGCGGCCCGGGCAGAGGGTTCCTGCCCGGGCCTGCGGGTTCAGATCAATACCGTCTTTATAGCGCATCGGACCGGCGGCGCCGGCTCAGTAGCGCACGTACTGCCGCTCGGCCTGCGGCTGCAGCGGTCCATTGGCGGCCGGCCTGGCCCGCAGCGCTGGCGCCACGGGCCTGACCGCGGCGGCCGCCGGCGGCGCGCCACGCGCAGCCTCTCCCGCCCGCTGCGTGATGTCCTCGGTGACTTCGCCGAGCCTGGCGGACTGGGCCAGCGACACCTCCACCACCTCCGCCATGATTTCAGTCACGCGGCGCGACGATGCCACGATATCGTCCATGGTAGAGCCTGCCGACTGGACCTGGCGCGCGCCGCTTTCGACCTGCTGCACCGAGGAAGTGATCAGGTCCTTGATCTCCTTGGCTGCCGCCGCGCTGTTCTGCGCCAGGCTGCGGACCTCGGCCGCGACCACGGCGAACCCCTTGCCGTGCGAGCCGGCGCGCGCGGCCTCGACCGCGGCGTTCAGCGCCAGGATGTTGGTCTGGAAGGCAATGCCGTCCATGACTCCGATGATTTCCGAGATGCGGCGCGAGCTCTGGGTGATGCCGCCCATGGTCTGCACCACTTCCTGCACGGTCTGGCCGCCCTGCTCGGCCACCCTGCAGGCGTCCAGCGCCAGCGTATTGGCCTGGCCCGCGCGCTCGGCGTTTTCGGTCAGGCCCTGGACCGCGACGCGCAAGGTCTGCGCGGCGGTGAAACGCCGCGTGATGTCGGTCGCGTATTTGACGACTTTGACCGGGCGGCCCTCGGCATCGAAGATCGGGTTGTAGCTGGCTTCGATCCAGACCTGGCGACCGCCCTTGCCGATGCGCAGGTACTGCCCGGTGTCATGTTCGCCGTTGCGCAGCCTGCGCCAGAATTCCTTGTATGCCTCGCCGCGCGCCTCTTCAGGCGGGACGAACATGCTGTGGTGGCGCCCTTGGATCTCGTCCGCGCGATAGCCCACCGCGCCCAGGAACAGATCGTTGGCGCGGATGATGGTGCCGTCGAGCTCGAACTCGATGATGGCCTGCACCTTGGAGATCGCGGCTAGCTGGCCTTCCACGTCCGCCTGCCGCTGTTGCTGCGCGGTGATGTCCACGGCGTACTTGACCACTTTCACCAGCCTGCCGCGGCGGTCGTGAATCGGGTTGTAGGACGCTTGCAGCCAGACGTCGCTGCCGTCCTTGCGGATGCGGCGGTAACGCCCCGCATCGCGCCCGCCTTGCCGCAGGCGGCTCCAGAATTCCGCATAGGCGGCCGATGCACGCTCTGCCGGATCGACGAACATGCGGTGGTGCTGCCCCGCGATCTCGTCCAGCGCATAACCCATGGTGTTCAGGAAGTTCGGGTTCGCCGCCAGGACGTGCCCGTCCAGGTCGAACTCGATGACGGCCTGGGCGTTGTGGATTGCCGCGACCTGCCCAAGCATGTCGGCCTTCTGTATGCCACGGTCCATGCGCAGCAGTTGGCTGAGAGTGATCCATTTCATCTTGACGTCTCCTGCCCGGAGTCCGGGTGGTTTGATGCCGTTCGACCTATCTGCCGCGAGACAAATGGAAATATTTATTAAACAATTTGCAAATATTTAATCTTAAAAATGAGCGGGCCTCAAGATTTTCAAGAAACCGATCAAAAAAATCGGGATTCAGCAACACCAGGGTTTGTCCGGACTCAAGCCGCGTCCAATTCGCGATATTGGCGAAAGATCCCTTCCCCGAAAGGCAAGCGCCTGCCGCTGTCAAAGTAAGGCTGCAATTCCGCCAGCGCCGCCACGCGCGCATGCAGCGCCATGACGTTCGGATAACGCACGGCCAGGGTCGCCATGCGTTTCGGAAAGGCGTAGAGCAGGCCATCCACGAGGTGGAACAGCGACAGGTCCACGTAGGTCCAGCGCTTGCCGCCCGCCAGCCAGGCCTGCGGCCCGCCCAGCACGCGTTCGAAATAGCCCAGGAACTTGGGCATGCGCTCCTCGCGAAAGCTGCGCGCTCGGCGCGCGGCCTCGACCTTCTGGTCTTCGTAGTACTCGCTGGCGGATATCGGATGATGCGTGTCGTGCGCTTCGGCCACCATGTCGGCGATGGTGAGCTGCAGCTGGTTCACCCACAGCCGCCCTTCCAGCGAGTCCGGCGCCAGGCCGTGCTTTTCGCCCAGGAACAGCAGGATGTTGGCGGTCTGCCCCAGCGTCATTTTGCCCGCGACCAGATACGGCGGCGCGAACGGCGGATGCTTGCGCGCCGAACTCAGGTCCGCGACCAGCGTGCCTTCATCCGCGCCGGGCTCGCGCGCGCATTCGCGGTAGGGAATGCCGCCGGCCTCCAGGGCCAGGCGCACGAACTCGCCGCGCCCGGGGATGCCGTCCCAGTACCAAAGGTCATAGGTCATGTCGTCTCCTTCCGTTGATAAGCCCATGGCTTGCCGGCGCCGGAACGAGCCGTGCAGAAGCCTCAGGCGGGAAACACGCTGACTCCGCCGTCGCGGCCGGCGGCCTGCTGATACTGGCGCGGCGACTGGCCGAAATGCGCGCGGAAATCGCGCGAGAAATGCGCGCCATCCGCAAACCCGCAGTCCAGCGCGATCTGCGTGATGCTGCTGGGATTGTTCAAAAGCAGCCAGCTGCCGTATTCCAGCCGCAACTGCCGCTGGAACGCCATCGGCGACATGCCCGTGGCCATGCGGAAGGCGCGTTCCAGCTGCCTGCGCCCGACGCCGACGTAGCGCGCGATCGCATCCAGCGGTGGCGGATTGTCGATGCGCTGCTCGATGAAGTGCGCGGCCTGGCGCACGCGCAGATCCTGGATGCCCGACAGGTCCGTGTGGAAATGTGCCTGCGGCACGCGCCCCGGGCGCACGCCTTGCAGCATCATGTGCCGCATCGCCTGCTGGGCCTTGTCGCGCCCGCAGTGCCGGGCCACCAGGTACAGCGCCAGGTCGATTGCGGCCGTGGAGCCCGCGCAGGAAATCAGGTCGCCTTCATCCACGAACAGCCGGTCCACCACCGCCCGGGCCTGCGGAAAGCGTTCGCGGAAAGTATCCAGCACGTTCCAGTGCACGCAGACCGTGCGCGGCCCGATGACGTCGGCCTGCGCCAGCGCGAAGGTGCCCGTACAGATGCCCAAGAGCCGCACGCGCTGCGCCGCCGCCAGCCGCAGCCAGTCGCGCAGGGGCTCGGGCAGGCGGCCATTGAAATAGTCGTTGCCGCCGCAAACCGCCACGTAGTCGAACTGGGTCGGGTCTTCGGGCAGGCCGTCGGCCACGTCTATGGTCAGGCCCGCACTGGAGCAGCGCGGCTTGCCGTCCCAGCTCATGACGCGCCAGGCGGTATGGATCTGGCGGCTGCGTCCGCCGTGGTCGCCCGCCAGCCGCAAGACGTCCACCAATCCGGCAAAGGCGGCCAGCGTGAACTGGTCCAGCAGCACGATGCCTACGGTCAGTGCGGGTTTCCCCTGAGGCAGGCCGCTGTACTCATCGTCATAGGAGAAAGACGGTGCAGCGGCGGACGTAGCGGTTTCCATGTCGCAATTATTCAAGTTTTTGTCCCAGGCCTTCAAGCTGGTTTTCCCGGGGATCGCCCAAGATGCACCTATGGCACCGTCCCGCAGCGCCCGCCGGCGCAGGCCGATCGGAGCCGATAAATCGACAAGGGGAATCCGACATGGCAACACCTACCCGCCGCGCCCTGCGCGCCGCATTGCTGGCAGCCGGACTGCTGAGCGCCGGCCAGGCGCTGGCCCAGCAGCAGAAGATCACCGTCGCCTGGTACGGCGGCAACTGGGGCGACGCGTTCCGCGCCTGCGTGGCCGAGCCCTACACCAAGGCCACCGGCGTGACCGTGGTGCCGGAAGTGGGCACCTCCACCACCACGCTGGCCAAGCTGCAGCAGCAGAAGGACGCGCCCACCATGGACGTGGCCTGGATGGACGGCGGCATCAGCGAACTGGCCGCCGCGGCCGGCGTGCTGGACGCGCTGGATCCCGCCGGCATACCCAATCTGAAGAACGTCATCGACCAGGGCGTGTACCGCAATGGCGGCAGCGCCTACGCGGTCAGCACCGGCTACTACTCGCTGGGCATCGCCTACAACACCAAGGAAGTGCCCCAGCCGCCGACCAGCTGGAAGGACTTGTGGAAACCCGAGTACGCCGGCGCCGTGGCCATACCCTCGCCGGCGAACTCGTCGGGCGTGCCGTTCATCTTCTTCCTGGCGCGGGTGTTCGCGGTCGACCCGTCGAACCTGGAGCCGCTGTACGCCAAGCTGGCATCGCTGGACACCGCGCTGTTCTTCGACAGCTCGGGCGCCGCCACCAACGCCTACCAGAGCGGCGAGGCCATCATCGGCGCGCACTTCAACGTGGGCGCCTGGGATCTGATCGACAAGGGACTGCCCATCGGCTTCGCCGTGCCCAAGGAAGGCGCCTGGGCCACGGATGCGCGCCTGCATCTGGTGAAGAACGCGCCGAACAAGGCCGCCGCGCAGAAGTTCATCGACACCGCGCTCACGCCGGATGCCGCCGCCTGCCTGGCCACGCGCCTATACCTGGGCCCCGCCGTCAAGGATGTGCAGGTGCCGAAGGACGTGGCGCGCAAGCTGCCCTGGGGCGCGGAGGGTTCGGTCAAGAACCTGAGCCTGTTCGACTGGAACCTCATCAACAGCCGCCGCGCCGAGGTCACGGACGCCTGGAACCGCCAGGTTGCCCGCAAGCGCTAGACCGGGATCGAACATGTCCGCTTTGCTTACCATCGAAGGCGTGTCGATGCGCTTTGGCGCCTACCAGGCGCTGGACCGCATCGACCTGGAGATCCAACAGGGAGAGTTCGTGGCCCTGCTTGGTCCCAGCGGCTGCGGCAAGACCACCCTGCTGCGCTCGATCGCCGGATTTCTCAGGCCCGAATCGGGCCGCATCCTGATTGAAGGCCAGGACATCAGCCGCCTGGCCGCGCACCACCGGCCGCTGAACACGGTGTTCCAGAACTATGCGCTGTTTCCGCACATGAGCGTGCTGGAAAACGTGGCCTACGGCCCGCGGCGACAAGGCGCATCGAAGCAGGCAGCCGCCGAACGCGCCCGGTCGGCGCTGGACATGGTGGGCCTGGCGGACTTCGGTGCGCGCTATCCCCGCGAAATGTCCGGCGGACAGCAGCAGCGCGTGGCGCTGGCGCGCGCCATCGTGAACCAGCCCAAGCTGCTGTTGCTGGACGAGCCGCTGTCGGCGCTGGACCTCAAGCTGCGCAAGCGCATGCAGCTGGAACTCAAGCACCTGCAGGCCAAGCTGGGCATCGCCTTCATCTTCGTCACGCACGACCAGGAAGAAGCCATGACCATGGCCGACCGGGTGGTGGTCATGCATGCGGGCAAGATCGAACAGGTGGGCGGCGGGACCGAGATCTACCGGCATCCCGCCACCCGCTTCGTGGCCGAGTTCATCGGCGACGCCAACTTCATGCCCTACACGGCCAGCGGCGATGCGCTGCAGCTGGATGCCCAGGGACTGCGCGTGCCGTTCCCCGGCAAGGCCGCGCCCGCGCGCGGCGTGGCGGTGCTGCGGCCCGAGGATTTGCGCCTGGCCGATGAATCGGCGGCGCATGGGTTGAACGGCACGGTCACCGACGTCATCAACGTGGGCAGCCACTGCATGATCCACGTGGACATCGGCGGACAGATCCTGGTGGCGCGCCACGGCGGCATTGCGCCGTCGGGGCTGGGCCCGGGCGCCGCGGCGCGCCTGGCCTTCGCGCCGGAGCACCTGCACCTGATCGGTGAACAGCCATGAACGCGCGCGCCTGGCGTTCGCCCTGCCTGCTGCTGGCGGCTCCCGTGCTGTTCTTCGCGGCCTTCTTCCTGGCGCCGCTGGCGGTGGTGGCGCTGGCCAGCATCACAGGCGGCGCCGATGGCTTGACCCTGACCCCGCAGCAGTACCTGCGCGTGCTGGGCGACCAATACCACTGGGACGTGATCCTGGTGACCTTCCGGCTGGCGTTCTTCACCACGGTGGTCTGCGTGATCCTGGGCTATCCGCTGGCCTGGTACCTGGTGCGCGTGGTGCGCTGGCAGGCCTGGCGGCGCTTCTGCGTGATCCTGCTGGTGGTGCCGCTGTTCACCAGCAATATCGTGCGCGCCTTTGGCTGGATGGTGCTGCTGGGCCGCAACGGGCTGGTCAACCAGGCCCTGGTGGGCACGGGCATTGCCGACCGTCCGATGCGTTTCATCGGCACCGAGCTGGGCATCCTGATCGGCATGGTCTACGTGCTGCTGCCTTTCGTGGTGCTGGCGGTCGGCAATGCGCTGGCGCGGGTCGATCCGGCCTGCGAACAGGCATCTGCCGACCTGGGCGCCAGCCCCGCTGCCACCTTCTTCCACATCACCTGGCCGTTGACGCTGCCCGGCGTGATGTCGGGCGCCATCATGGTCTTCACCCTGGCCGTCAGCGCCTACGTGACGCCTGCGCTGCTGTCCGGCGGGCGCGTGTCGGTGCTGTCGATGCTGATCTTCCAGCAGTACAGCACGGTGTTCGACTTCCATTACGGCGGCGCGCTGAGCATGGTGCTGCTGGTGTTCACCCTGATCCTGGTGGCGCTTGCCAACCGCGCCGCCGTCCTGCCGGGAGCCGCGCGATGATTGCCCGCAACCTGATCCGCCTGGTCGCCCTGGGAGTGCTGGCCTACCTGGCCCTGCCGCTAGTGGTGATCCTGGGTTCCTCGTTCACGTCCACGCCCTACCTGGCGTTTCCGCCCAAGGGCTTTACGCTGGAGTGGTACCGCACGCTGCCGATCGAGGCCGGCTACGTCGCCGCGTTCACGACCAGCACGGTGCTGGCCCTGGCGGCGACGGCCGCGGCCGTGCTGCTGACGGTGCCGGCCGCGCTGGCGGTGGCGCGCTACGAGTTCCCGGGCAAGGCCGCATTGACTTCGGTGTTGATGTCGCCGCTGGTGCTGCCGCACATCGTTCTGGGCGCGGCGCTGTTGCAGTACGGCGCCTACTTCGGCCTGACGCGCAGCTTCCTGTCCCTGCTGATAGGGCACATCGTCATCATCGCGCCCTTCGTGCTGCGGTCCACGCTGACCCTGCTCACGCCCGAACAGCGCGCGCTGGAGGAGGCATCGGCCGACCTGGGCGCGAATCCCTGGACGACCTTCTTCCTGGTGGTGCTGCCTCAGATCCGGCCAGGCATCGTCACCGGTTCGATCTTCGCGTTCATCTCTTCGTGGATCAACGTGGAGCTGTCGATTTTCAACACCACGGCGGACCTGAACACCATCCCCGTGAAGCTCTTCAACTACGTGCAATACACGATAGATCCGACCATCGCAGCCGTATCGGGCGCCACGATCGTGGTTGCGGTGATCGCCATCGTCATCCTGGATTTGACCGTCGGGCTGGACATGCTGTCCGAACGCGGCAAATAACCTTTCTTCCCTACCTTACTGTCTGGAGCCACAGTCATGCGCAAGCAAGACGCGTTCGATGTCATCTATACCCATACCGAAGGCGAGCCCCTGTGCATCGTGCACAGCGGCATCCCGTACCCCGCCGGCTCCACCATCCTGGAGAAGCGCGCCTTCCTGGAGCAAAACTACGACTGGCTGCGCAAGGCGCTGATGCGCGAGCCGCGCGGCCACAAGGACATGTTCGGCGTGTTCCTCACGCCGCCGTCCAGCCCCGAGTACGACGCCGGCCTGATCTACATCGACGGCACCGAGTACTCGCACATGTGCGGCCACGGCACCATCGCGGTCAGCATGGCCATGGTGGCCAATGGCCTGGTGCCGCGCGGCAAGGACGGCATCACCAAGATCCGCTTTGAAACCACCGCCGGCCTGGTGGTGTCGGAAGTGGCGTCCGAGGGCGACAACGTGCTGTGGACGCGCTTCGAGAACGTCCCCGCCTACGTGGCCGCGCAGGACATTCCGGTGGAACTGCCCGGCTACGGCAAGCTGTCCGCCGACATCGTCTGGGGCGGAAACTACTTCGGCATCGTCGACCTGTCGGGCTGCGACCTGCGCATCTCGCCGGACAACGGCACCGAGCTGTCGCGCATGGGCCTGATCGTGCGCGAACAGCTCAATGCCCGCCACCGCATCCAGCACCCGACCGAAGCGCACATCAACAACCTGAACTTCATCACCTTCTGGCACCAGCCGACCATCGAAGGCGCGTTCTACAAGAACGTCCACGTGTTCAGCGCCGGCCAGCTGGACCGTTCGCCTGGCGGCACCGGCACCAGCGCGATGATGGCCATGTTCGAAGCGCGCGGCAAGATGGGCTTGAACCAGCCGATCAAGTCGGAAGGCCTGTTGGGCAGCGGGGTGTTCGAAGGCTGCCTGCTGGGCGAGGTGGACCTGAACGGCACCCGCGCCGTGCGTCCCACGGTCAAGGGCACGGCCAGCATCCTGGGCACGGCGCGCTGGGTGATCGACAAGAACGACCCCGTAGGCGCCGGCTTCCTCATCCGCTGAAGTGCAAAGGCGCACGGGCCGATTGGCCACGTGCGCCTTTTTCCGTGACGGATACGGCTAGGCCTGCGCCGCATCCTCCAGAATCATCTCGGCCCCCCGCTCGGCCACCATCATGACGGCACCCTGCGTATTGCCGGACACCATCTTCGGCATCACCGACGCATCCACCACGCGCAGGCCGGACAGGCCGTTCACCCGCAAGCGCACGTCGGTGACGGCGGCGGCATCGGAACCCATGCGGCAGGTGCCTATGGGGTGGTAGATGGTCTGGCCGTTGCGCCGCGCGAAGTCCAGCCATTCGTCGTAGCTGTCCACCGCCGCGCCGGGGCTGATCTCCGATTCGACATAGCGCCGCATGGCCGGCTGGCCGACGATGCGCCGCGCCGCCTGCATGCCACCCACCAGGCTGTCGCGGTCCACCTGGGCGGACAGGAAGTTGGGCCGGATCGCAGGCCCCGCCTGCGGATCCGCCGACTTGATGTGGATGGATCCGACCGACTCGGGACGCAGTTGCGCCACGCCTATCGTCATGCCCGGCTGCCGGTCGAGGATACGTTCGGCCGCATTGGCGTAGCTGGCGTGCACGAAGAAGTACTGCACGTCAGGCGCCGGCAGGTCCGGCGCGCTTTTCACGAAGCCGTGCACCAGTCCCGTGCCCAGGGTCAGGATGCCCTTGTGGCTGGCGTAGTAGCGCGCCACCTGCTGCGCCAGGCGCCAACCGCGCGACATCTCGTTGAGCGTCACCGTGCCTTTCACTCGCCAGTTCATGCGGGTCGCGAAGTGGTCGATGTAGTTTTCGCCGACCTGCGGCTGCGCCAGCACCGGCGCGATGCCGAACGCTTGCAGCAAGGCGGGATTGCCAACGCCGGACAGTTCCAGCAGCTGCGGCGACTGCACCGCGCCCATGCACAGCAGCGTCTCGCGCCGCGCGCGCACGATGTGCTCCTGTCCGTTCTTGCGATAGGCCACGCCCACGCAGCGCTTGCCCTCGAACACCAGCCGAGTCACGTGCGCGCCGCATTCCACGGTGAGATTCTTGCGGCCGGAAGCGGGTTTCAGGTAGCCGTCCACCACGCTCCAGCGCCTGCCTCGGTGCTGCAGCACCTGGTAGTAGCCCACGCCCTCCTGGCTGCCGCCGTTGTAGTCGGGATTCAAGGGCTGGCCGTCCTCTTGCGCCGCCTTCAGGAAGGCATCCGATATGGGAAAGCGTTCGGACACCTCTTCCAGATGCATCGGGCCGCTCTTGCCGCGGCTGGCGTCGCCGGGTTCGTAGCATTCGATCTTGCGGAAGATGCGCTCGGCCTGGCTGTAGCCCCAGCCGGTCGCGCCCGCCGCCTCCCAGCCGTCGTAGTCCTGCGGCTGGCCACGGACGTAGATCATGCCGTTGATGAGCGTCGACCCGCCCACGCCCTTGCCGCGCGGCACGGCAATGGTCCTGCCGTGGACGTTGTCTTCCGGCTCGGTGGCGAAGCGCCAGTTGTATTCCGGGTTGACCAGCAGTTTGGAAAAGCCCGCCGGGATCGAGATCCACATGCTGCGGGCCTCATGTCCGGCCTCCAGCATCAGCACGCGATACTTGCCGTCGGCGCTCAGGCGGTTGGCCAGGATGCAGCCCGCCGTGCCGCCCCCGGCAATGATGAAGTCGTAGTCGCTCATACGGGTCAGCGTCCCGCGTCGGCCGGCTTGTCCGCCGCCACGCCCAGCATTTGCGCCATCAGTTCGATCTGGCAGGCCAGCATCGGCGCGCCATAGTGCACCTTGCAGCCGCGGGCCTGCGCCGCCAGCAGCAAGGCCGTGTCCTTGGGCTGCATGATGACTTCACAGACCAGTTGGTCCGGCGTCAGGCGGCTGGCGTCCAGCGGCAAGGCGTCGTCCGGCTTCATGCCCAGCGAGGTGCCGTTGACCACCAGGTCGTGCCCCGAGGGGTCGGCCGTGCCCACGTCGATCCGGGCGCCGGGATGCAGCGACAGGATGCGCGCCTTCAGATCCTCGGCCTTGGCCGTGGTGCGGTTGGCGATGGTCAGCCGCGACACGCCGGCCTGGACCAGCGCGAAGCCGATTGCATTGGCCGCGCCGCCCGCCCCCGCCAGATAGGCGCTCTTGCCCCGCGGCGACACGCCTGCGCTTTGCAGCCCGCGGACAAAGCCTTCGCCGTCCAGCATGTGCGCCACCAGCTTGCCGTCCGCCTCGCGGCGCACCACGTTGGCTGCGCCGATCTTGCGCGCAACCGGAGTGGCGTCGTCGACCAGCTCCAGTATCGCGGTCTTGTGCGGCACCGTGACAATGACGCCGCCCAGGTTTTCCAGCCGCCGCAGTCCAGCGACCACCTCGGCCAAGTTATCCGGCCGGGCGTGGAACGGCACGCACACGCCGTCGAAGCCAATGGCGGCAAAATGCTCATTCATGCGCTGCGGCGTCTTCACGTGGTGAATGGGATCGGCCAGGATGCCGAACAGGCGCGTGGTGCCGGTGATTTCCTTCATGTCTGTCTCCGTGTCTCAGGGCTGGAGCGTGGCGCGCGCGACGTCGGCGATGCCGTCCGCGTCCAGCTTGTAGTGCGCATACAGGGTGGTGGGCGGCGCGATCAGGCTGTATTCGTCGTAGATGCCATGGCGGCGCAAGCGCGTGCCTGTGCCCGCGTCGGCCAGCACCTCGGCCACGGCCGAACCCAGCCCGCCCAGCACGTTGTGCTCTTCCACCGTCATCAGCACGCGGGACTTGCCTGCCGCGGCCAGCACGGCGTCGCGGTCCAGGGGCTTGATGGTGGGCATGTCGATCACGCCCACCGACAATCCTTCGCCGCGCAGTTGTTCGGCGGCCGCCAGGGCCGCGTGCACAGTGATGCCGCAGGCGATGATGTTCAGGTCCGAGCCGCGGGAATGGACAATGGCGCGGCCGAACTGGAAAGGCGCGCCGTCTTCATAGACCTGCGGGTCGCGGCCGCGGCCGATCCGGAAGTAGATCGGCTCGGGCCAGTCCACCGAGGCCTTGATGGCGGATGCCAGCTGCGGGCCGTCGGCGGGCGAGACCACCGTCAGGCCGGCCAGCGCCCGCATCGTCGAGATATCTTCGGTGGCGTGGTGCGAGGTGCCATAGAAGCCCAGGCTGATGCCGGTGTGGTGGCCGATCAGGCGCACGGGCAGCTTGGTATAGGCCACGTCCATGCGGATCTGTTCGCAGCACAGCAGGCCCAGGAAGGACGCGAAGGTTGCGACGAAGGGCATCATGCCGGTGGTCGCAAGGCCTGCCGCGGCCGACACCATGTTCTGCTCGGAAATGCCGAATTGGACATAGCGGTCGGGATAGGCCTGGGCAAAGCGGTTCAAGCCGTTGGAGTACTGCAGGTCGGCCGAACCGGCGACCACCGGATGGCCGGCCGCAGCCAGCTCGATCAGCGCGTCGGAAAGATAGGACAGCCCGGGGTTCACCGCATTCAGCGCGCGGTACTGCCAGGAATCGGGAGAGAGGACTTGTGCCTGTGCCATTCAGATCTCGCGGGAAAGGATTTCTTCAACGGCGCTTTGCGCGTCTTGCGGCGCCAGGTAGCCCAGATGCCAGCCCGGCTCGGTTTCCATATAGGACACGCCCTTGCCCTTGATGGTCTTTGCGATCACGCAGGCCGGCCTGGCGCGCGACTCGTCCGCGCGCAGGCGGCGCAGCAAAGCGGTCAGTTCCACCAGGTTGTGGCCGTCCACCTCATGCACTTCCCAGCCGAAGGCCAGCCATTTTTCCTTCAGCGATTCCACGCCCATGACCTCGTCGACCTTGCCGTCGAGCTGGTAGCCGTTGCGGTCGACGATCGCAACCAGGCGCGACAGGCGGTTGTGGGCGGCGAAGAGCGCCGCCTCCCAAACCTGGCCTTCCTGCATCTCGCCGTCGCCCAGCAGCACGAAGACGTTGAAGTCGCGCCCGCTCATGCGCCCGCCCACCGCCATGCCCACGCCGTTGGACAACGCGTGGCCGATGGAACCCGAGCTGAAGTCCACGCCCGGCACCTTGCTCATGTCGGGATGATCGCCCAGCGGGCTGCCCAGGCGGGTGTAGCCGTCCAGCAGCTCGCGGGCTATGAAGCCATGGTCCGCCAGCACCGGGAAGAGACCCACGGCGGCATGGCCCTTGCCCATCAGGAAGCGGTCGCGGTCGGGCCACTGCGGCTCGCCCGGACGCAGCCGCATCACGTCGTAGTACAGCGCGGCGAAGATTTCCGCGCACGAGAACACCGAGCTGTAGTGCCCGACCTTGGCGATCTCGATCAACCTGATGGTCTCCAGCCGGATATGGCGGGCCTTTTCCCGCAGCAGCCCGACCTCCCCTTCGGTGGGGACCTCCCTGTCACTCCTCATGGCGCTTCCTTTTCGCTGTTAGGATATATGATATATAATATACCCATCGCGCTCGAATTTGCCATGGCGGGATAGAATTCATCCCGAATCCACCCGCCCCCATCAATACAGCAAGCCTGAGCCTGTCATGTCCAGCCTTAAACCGGTAAAGAAAGAGAACCTCTCCGTCAGGGTCTACAACGAAATCCGCAATGCCCTGATCAACGGGCAGTACGAACCCGGCGAACGCCTGATCATTGGCGAACTGGCCCAGGAAATGGGCGTCTCCATCACGCCTGTACGCGAGGCCATCTTCCGGCTGATCAGCGAGCAGGGACTGGAAATGCAGGCGGCCACCGCGGTCTACGTGCCTTACGTCAATTCGGAAAAGCTGCGTGAAATCCAGCAGATCCGCTTCCACCTGGAAGGCATGGGCGCGGCCGAAGCCGCACAGAACATCACGCGCAAACAGCTGGACAACCTGATCGCGCTGCAGCGGGATTTCATCTCCTGCACTTCCAGCGATCCCAAGCGCGCCAGCTACCTCAACCGCAAGTTCCACTTCGGCATCCTGGAAGCCAGCAACAAGCCCATCCTGCGCGCCACGGTCGAATCGTTCTGGGTGATCACCGGCCCCATCCTCAAGGTGTTCCACGTCAAGACCTCTGGGCTGGACTATTCGCAGAACGAGCACCGCCACGAAGCGGTATTGGAAGCCCTGGAAGCGCGCGACTCCGAAGCCGCCAGGCAGGCCATCCAGGCCGATCTGGTCTGGGGCGGCAAGATCATGATCGACTGGCTGGTCGAGCGCGAAAAGGAACTCGACTACCGCCCCCCCGCTGCCCGCAAGTAGGCAAACCCGAAGGAATCCCCCATGCTGAAGATTTTTGGCGCGCCCAGCCGCTACATCCAGGGCGCCGGCGCCCTGGACACCCTGGGACAGTACGCAGCCCTGTTCGGCCGCCGCGCCGCCCTGGTCATAGACAGCTATGTGCATGGCGTGCTGGGGCCAAGAATCGAAGCCTTGTGCGCGGCGCATAACGTGTCGCTCGCGCCGCTGATCGTCGAAGGCGACCTGACGCCCGCGGCGATCACGCAATTGCGCGCGCAGGCCGCGCCTGCCGGCATCGACATGGTGATCGCGGTGGGCGGCGGCAAGGCGCTGGACGCGGGCAAGGCCGTGGCCAAGTCCTCGCACTGCCATCTCATCACCGTGCCGACCGTCGCCTCCAACGACGCGCCCACCAGCAAGAACTACGTCCTGTACGACGCCCATCACAACCTCCTGGCGGTGGAGCACATGCTGTTCAACCCCACCATCGTGCTGGTCGATACCGCCGTCATCGCCACCGCGCCAGCGAATTTCTTTCTCGCCGGGCTGGGCGATGCGGTCTCGAAGAAATTCGAGGCCGAGCAATGCAGCCGCAACAGCGGCCGCAACATGTATGACGGCGCGCCGCCCCTCACCGCCCAGTTCATCGCCGACGGCTGCCTGCGCACCCTGCTGGCCGACGGCGCGGATGCCGTGGCGGTTGCCGGCAGCGGCCAGCCCACGCCGGCCTTCGAACGCGTAGTGGAAGCGATGATCCTCATGAGCGGCCTCGGTTTCGAAAGCGGCGGCCTGTCCATCGCCCACTCGCTGACGCGCGGGCTGCCCAGGATCAGCGGCCTGGCGAGCGCCCCGCATGGCCTGCAGGTGGCGGTCGGACTGCTGGTGCAGCTGGACCTGGAAAACCGGACGGACGGCGTGCTGGCCGAGCTGACCCGCTGGTATGCCCAGGTGGGCCTGCCCACCACCTTGCGCGAACTGGGTGCGGCCGACATGCCGGACGACACGGAACTGCGGCTGGCTGCGGAGCTGAGCCTGAAGGCCCGCCACGCCGCCAACTTCGACCGCGCGCTCGATACCGACACGCTGGCCGCCGCGCTGCGCCGCCGCGCCTGACGCGACAAGGGGCCGGATAGCTGCCGGCCCCTGGCCGCATCAGAACGCCACGTTGTCCTTGCCCTTCAAGTCGAGCTTGGCGCGCGCCTCTTCGGGCGTGGCGATTTCCAGGTTCAGCGCCTCCAGGATGGTGCGGATGCGCTCCACCTGGACCTGATTGGATTGCGCCATCTCGCCCGGCCCGATCCACAACGAATCCTCCAGCCCCACCCGCACGTTCGAGCCCATGGCCGCGCCTATGGTGGCCAGCGGGATCTGGCCGCGGCCGGCGCCCAGGATCGACCATTCATAGTCGTTGCCGAACAGGCGGTCGGCCGTGCGCTTCATGTGCATCAGGTCTTCCGGGTGCGGGCCGATGCCGCCCAGGATGCCAAACACCGATTGGATGAACGGCGGCGACTTGACCAGGCCGCGGTCCACGAAATGCGCAAGGTTGTACAGATGGCTGATGTCGTAGCACTCGAACTCGAAGCGGGTGCCGTTGGCGTTGCCCAGCGCGAGGATGGACTCGATGTCCTGGTAGGTATTGCGGAACACCAGCGAGCGGCTGTTTTCCAGATGTTCGCGTTCCCAGTCGTGCTTGAACTCCTTGAAGCGGCCCAGCATCGGGTACAGGCCGAAGTTCATGGATCCCATGTTCAGGGACGCCAGCTCCGGCTTGAAGGTGGTGGCCGGACGCATGCGCTCTTCCACCGTCATATGCGGGCTGCCGCCGGTGGTGATGTTGATGATGGCGTCCGTTTCCCGCTTGATCCGCTCCAGAAAGGGCTTGAACAGCGCCGGGTCCTGCGACGGCTTGCCGGTCTGCGGATCGCGCGCATGCAGGTGCAGCACCGCCGCGCCCGCCTTGGCCGCGCCGATGGCCGCTTCGGCGATCTCGTCGGCGGTCACTGGCAGGTGCGGCGACATGCTGGGCGTATGGATGGCGCCCGTCACGGCGCAAGTGATGATGACTTTCTGCTTGGGCTTAGCCATTGTTGTCTCCGTTGTCCTGTTTATGGCGCATGAGGCGCATCAGTTTTTCATCGCGCCAGAAGCGGCGCTTGGCAAGATCTTCCTGCGGCAGCAGGCCGCGGCGTTCCTCCGACAGCGCGTCGACCAGCGCGCCGTCCCAGGCGACGGGTTCGCCCTGGGTCGCGCCGATGGACTGGTACAGCCCGCCGTAGCGCGCGCAATAGTCGGCAATGCCGCCGGGTGCGTTGAGGTCTATGGTTTCGAACGGCCCCATGAACGACCAGCGCAGGCCCAGGCCGTCCTTCACCGTGGCGTCGATGTCCTCGGCGCTGGCGACGCCCGCGCTGGCCAGGCGGAACGCCTCATGCAACAACGCGCCCTGCAGGCGGTTCAGGATGAAACCTTCGATTTCGCGCCGCACCAGCACGGGCTTCTGGCCGATGCCGGCCATGACGGCGCGGGCGGAATCGACGGCCTGCGGGCTGGTCCAGGGCGCGGGGCACAGTTCCACCACCGGGATCAGGTACGGCGGATTCACCGGGTGCGCCACCAGGCAGCGGTGGCGTCCGGCCAGATGCCCGGTGAATTCGCTGGCGGGGATGCTGGATGTGGAGCTGCCGATGATGGCGTCGGGTTCGGCCGCCGCGTCCAGTTCAGCAAACAGCGCCCGCTTGATTTCCAGATTCTCGGGCGAGTTCTCCTGGACGTAGCGGGCGCCCTTCAAGGCATCGGCCAGGCTGCTTGCCACATGGACGCGTCCGCCTATGGCCTCGGCGTCGGTCAGCAAGCCCTGGGCTTCAAGTTCGCGCAGTTGCCGCAGGATCAGGCCGCGGGCTTCGGCCAGCATCGCGGCGTTGACGTCGTGCAGGCGCACTTCCCAGCCCATGCGGGCGAACACAATGGCCCAACCCTGGCCTATCAGGCCGGTTCCGATGATGGCGGCGCGCTGCGCCTTGGACCCGGCGTCCATCAGTAGAGCTTCTGCGTGAAGCCGTCCACCACGATGGCCTGCCCCGAAACGCTGCGGGCGGCCTCGCTGGCATTGAACAGCACCATGTTGGCGATATCGCGCGCCGTGACCATGCGGCCCAGCGCGGCCTGGTTCTCGTACTGCGCGGCGATCTCCTCCACCGGCCGGCCCAGCGTATCCGCCTTGGCCGCGATGACGGCGCGGATGCGCGGCCCTTCCACCGCGCCCGGCAGGATGGCGTTGACGCGGATGCCATAGGGACCCAGCTCGATGGCCAGGGACTTGGTAAAGCCGATCACCGCCCACTTCGAGGCGGAATAGACGGAGCGCCCGGCAAAGCCGAGATGGCCGGCCGCGGACGACAGATTGATCATCACGCCGGCCTTGGACTCCTTGAGCAGGCCAATGGCCTGGCGCGCGCACAGGAATTGCCCGGTGATGTTCACGGCCAGCGTGCGGTCCCAGTCCGCCTTGGACAGGGTTTCGACGTAGCCGGTGGGACCGGCCACGCCCGCGTTGTTGACCAGGATGTCCAGGCCGCCCAGCTTGGCGCGGACCTGGTCGAACAGCGCGGCGACGCTGTCTTCGTCCGAAACGTCGGCCAGGGCCGCATGCACGCCGGGCAATTCGGCCGGCAGCGCGGCCAGGCGCTCCTGGTTCACGTCGCATACGAACACGGAGGCGCCGGCATGGCGGAACACCTTCGCCATCTCCAGGCCCAGCCCGTCCGCGCCGGCGGTGATGAGCACCTTTTTCCCGGCGAAATCCACTTCCTCGAACATGCCTCTGTCTCCTGATTCTTATGAAAAACGGCCGATTGATGATATACGATATATGAAAAAAACAACTATTTTCTAGCGTTTGTTGCAACCGTTGCAGCCACCGGAATGCTTCATCCCAAAGCCGTAAAACCCCCGCCATTTGCTTGATATCAGCCCGCTAAGTCTTTATTCATGCGGCTTTAGGGAATTCCCCGATTCGGCGGGTTACGGCCCCAACTAGAATCCAAGGCGGGGTTTGCTACCCGCCCGTCCGATATATCATATATTCAAAAAAACGGACCAAACAAGAAAGTCCGCATCCCATACCGACAAAGGAGCGTAGACAGTGTTCAAGTTCAACAAAATTGCTTTGGCGCTGGGCCTGTGCGGCGCGCTGGCAAGCGGCACCGCAGCGGCCGACATGAAGGTAGGCGCCCTCTTCCCGTTCAGCGGCGCGCTCGCGCTTCTGGGACAAGAGAGCTATCGCGGCCTGGAACTGGCCGTCAATGAGATCAATGCCGCCGGCGGGGTCAACGGCGAAAAGATCGAGATCATCAAGGCCGACGCCGTCGATCCGACGCAAGCCGTGTCGGAAACCAAGCGCCTGATTTCCTCCAACGTGGTCGGCGTGTTCGGCAGCTACGCTTCCGGCATCTCCTATGCGGCCTCGCCCGTGACCGAGCTGGCCGGCGTGCCCTATTTCGAACTGGGCGCCACCGCGCACAAGATCACCACCCGCGGCTACAAGTACCTGTTCCGCAGCAACCCCAACACCGCGCTGTACGGCGTGTCGGTGGTCAACGCGCTGCACGACACCATCGCGCCGGGCATGGGGCTGAACCCCAAGGACATCAAGATCGGCATCATCCACGAGGACGGCCCCTACGGCACCGACGTGGCCGCCACCGAGAAGAAGCGCGCGCAGGAGCTGGGCTATACGGTCGCGGAAGTGCTGCCGTACTCGGCCAAGACCGTGGACCTGTCCTCGCTGATCCTGCGCCTGAAGGGCGCCAAGGTCGACGTGGTGCTGCAGACGGCCTACCAGAACGACGCCATCCTGTTCTTCAGCCAGGCGCGCGCCGCGGGCTTCAAGCCCAAGGTCGTGATCGGCGCGGGCGGCGGCTATTCGCTGGCGGACACCGCCAAGGCCGTGGGCGCCGACATGAACGGCGTGTTCGACCTGGACTTCCCGCAATCCTCCATCAACCCCGCGGGCGCGCCCGGCCTGGACAAGTTCCTGGAAGCCTACAAAGCCACCTACAAGAGCGACCCCCAATCCGGCCACAGCCTGACCAACTACGTCGGCGCCAAGGCCTTCTTCGAAGCCATCGGCAACGCCAAGTCCACCGACAAGGACAAGATCCGCGCCGCGGTCCTGGCCTACAAGAAGCCGGCCGGCCAGACTGCCAACGGCTGGGCCTTCGACTTCGGCGAAGACGGCCAGAACAACGCATCCACGTTCTACGTGATGCAGTGGCAGGACGGCAAGCTGGTCACCATCGCACCCAGCAACCTCGCACTCGGCAAGCCCGTCTTCAAGAAATAAGCGCCACGCCAGTGCTCAGGCGCTCGGGGGCGCCTGACGTTTCCCGGGGTCCGCGCGCCCCGGTTCGGCCGACGACACGGCCGGGCCGGGGCCGCCACCCGTTCTAAGAGGTTGCAACATGGAACTATTCATTCAACTGGTCATCAACGGCCTGTTGCTGGGCGGCGCGTACACCATCATCAGCCTGGGGCTGACGCTGATCTTCGGCGTGGTGCGCGTCGTGAACTTCGCGCACGGCGAGTTCCTGATGATAGGCATGTACATGGTCTATCTGATCGCGGCGCAATTCGGCGTGCATCCCTATGCCGGCCTGGTACCCGTCGCCGTCATCCTGTTCGCGCTGGGCGCGCTGACGCAGAAGGGCATCATCCAGCCGCTGCTCAACGCCGACCAGCACATCCAGATCTTCGCCACGGTGGGCGTGTCCACCATCCTGCTGAATCTCGCCCTGGTGATCTTCGGCGCCAACGTCTACCGCGCGCCGGTGGAGCTGGGCACCAATGCCATCGACATCGGCCCCTATTCGATGGTGACCGGGCAGCTCGTTACCTTCGTGATCGGCCTGACCCTGGCGGTGCTGCTGCACCTCTTCATGCACCGCACCTACCTGGGCCGCGCGCTGCGGGCCGTGGCGCAGCACCGCTACGCCGCCACCCTGATGGGCGTGAACGTCAACAACGTCTACGCCATCGCCTTCGGCCTGGGCACGGCCTTCGTCGGCATCGCCGCCGGCCTGCTGGCGCCGCAATATCCGGTGTTTCCCACCGTGGGCACGTACTTCGTGCTGACGGCGTTCGTGATCGTGGTGCTGGGCGGCCTGGGCAGCCTGTACGGCGCGGTGGCCGGTTCCATGATCATCGGCATCGTGGACACGTTGGCCGGCTTCTACATCGCCCCCGACCTGAAAGAGGTCGTCTATTTCGGGATCTTCCTCTTGATCCTGGTGCTGCGTCCGAACGGCCTGTTCGGCGTCGGCACAGAGTGATCAGAGCAACAAGGAGCGAGATGTGTTTCCCGATATCCGACACCCCAAGACCTACGTCAGCCTCATCCTGCTGATCGCGATGTTCCTTGTGCCCGTGATCATGGGCACGCCATTCTGGACCAACCTGTTCGTGCTGCTGTTCGTGTTCTCGGCCCTGTCCGTGGCCTGGAATATCGTCGGCGGCTACGCCGGCCAGCTGTCCCTGGGCCACGCCGTGTTCTACGGCATCGGCGGCTACACCGCCACGCTGCTGACGCAGAACTTCGGCATTTCGCCGTGGTTCGGCATGCTGGCGGGCGCGGCGATCTCGGGCGCGGTCGCCATCCTGATCAGCTACCCTACCCTGCGGCTGCGCGGCCCGTTCTTCGCGCTGGCCACCATCGCGATCCTGGAAGTGGTGCGACTCCTGGTGATCCACGAGGAAAGCTGGACGGGCGGCTCCAGCGGCATCAGCCTGCCGCTGAACATAGGCTGGACCTGGATCGTGTTCCGCGAGAAGGTCAATTACGTGATCATCGCCTTCGGCCTGTTCCTGCTGGTGACCTGGGCCTCCTGGTACATCCGCAAGTCGCGCATCGGCCACTACCTGATCGCGATCCGCGAACGCGAGGATGCGGCGCTGGCGGTCGGCATCCATACCGTGCGCATGAAGATCATCGCCGCGGTCGTGTCGGCCATGCTGACCAGCATCATCGGCACCTTCCACATCACCTACCTGACCTTCGTGGACCCCAGCTCGGCGTTTTCGCTGGAACTGTCGATCCAGGTGGCCATGTTCGCGCTGATCGGCGGGCTCGGCACGGTGGCCGGCCCCATCGCCGGCACCTTCCTGGTGCTGCCCATCGCCGAACTGGCGCGCGGCTGGCTCAGCAGCGTGGGCAACGGCATGCACGGGCTGATCTACGGCCTGATCCTGGTCGCGGTGGTGCTGACCATTCCGCGCGGCCTGGCCGGCGCCTTCGGCCCGGCCATCGAACGCTGGCTGTCGCGTCTGCCCTATCTGGGCGCACCTCGCGCCAAGCTCAAGCTGGCCGACGAACTGCGCCTGCACAACGCCGAACGCACGGATCAGCCGGTGCTCAAGGCCGACAAGCTGTTCAAGAGCTTCGGCGGCCTGCGCGCCACCAACGACGTGTCGCTGACGCTGAACCAGAACGAGATCCTGGGCATGATCGGCCCCAACGGCGCGGGCAAGACCACGGTGTTCAACCTGCTGTCGGGCTTCCTGTCGCCGGACAAGGGCGGCATCACCATGCTGGACGCGCAAGGCAACTGGGTCACCTGCAAGACGCCCGACGAGTTCGCGCACCAGGGGCTGGGCCGCACCTTCCAGATCGCCAAGCCGTTCACCGGCCTGACCGTACTGGAGAACATCATGCTGGGCGCCTTTATCCGCACCTCGAACCGGGACGAGGCCGAACAGATCGCGCTTAAGGTCGCCGAGCAGACCGACCTGGTGAAGTACCTGGACATCGAGGCGCGCAACCTGACCGTGGGCGGCATGAAGCGCCTGGAGGTCGCCCGCGCGCTGGCGATCAAGCCCCGCATCCTGCTGCTGGACGAGGTGATGGCCGGGCTGAACCCCACCGACATCGAGAAGTCGATCCAGATGATCCGGCGCATCCGAGATTCCGGCGTGTCGGTGCTGCTGATCGAGCACATGATGCAGGCCACCATGGCGCTGTCCGACCGCATCATCGTGCTGAACGAAGGCGCGGTGCTGGTCAGCGGCGCGCCCAAGGACGTGGTGGAGAACCCCGCCGTCATCGAGGCCTATTTGGGCAAGGAGTACCAGGATGCTTAAGGTTTCGAATCTGTCCTCGGGCTACGGCAAGAGCCAGGTCCTGAACGGCCTGAACTTCGAGGTCCATGCGGGCGAGATCGTCACGCTGATCGGCGCCAACGGCGCCGGCAAGACCACCACCTTGAAGACGCTGTGCGGCGTCATCGCCGCCATGGACGGCAAGGTCGAGTTCGAAGGCCAGGACCTGACCAACCGCAAGCCCTACGACATCGTCGACGCGGGCATCACCATGATTCCCGAAGGCCGCCAGCTGTTCCCGCACTTCACGGTGCGCGACAACCTGCTGATGGGCTCGTACAAGCGCGCCGCGCGCCCCATCGTGCAGCGCAAGCTGGACGAGGTGCTGGGCATCTTCCCGCGGGTGCAGGAACGCTTGAACCAGTACGCCGGCTCGCTTTCCGGCGGCGAACAGCAGATGGTGGCAATCGCCCGCGGCATGATGGCCGATCCCAAGCTGCTGGTGTTCGACGAACCCTCGCTGGGCCTGTCGCCGCTGCTGGTGCAACAGATGTTCGACATCATCCGCGGCGTCACCGCGCACGGCGTGACCGTGCTGCTGGTGGAGCAGAACGTGTTCCGCACGCTGCGGCTGGCGGACCGCGGCTACGTGCTGGAGAACGGCGCCATCGTGCGCACCGGCACCGGCGCGGAGCTGCTGAGCGACCCGCATGTGAAGAAGGCCTATCTGGGCCATTGATACCAAGGATTCCTTATGTCTTTACGCTGCACATACATCGACCACGGCCAGGGCGGCGCGCCCGACTGCATGCGCCTGGCCGAACGCGACATGGAAGCGCCCGCCGGCCGCCAGGTGCTGATCGAGGTCGCCTACGCCGGGGTCAACCGCCCCGACGTGCTGCAACGCTCGGGCTCCTATCCGCCGCCTCCGGGCGCCTCGCCCCACCTGGGGCTGGAAGTGTCCGGCACCGTCATCGCCGCCGGACCCGACGCCAGCCTCTGGAAAGTCGGCGACCAGGTCTGCGCGCTGACGCCGGGCGGCGGCTACGCCCAATACTGCCTGGCGGACGAACGCCATTGCCTGCCCGTGCCGCGCGGCCTGGACTTGCTGACGGCCGCCGCCATCCCCGAGAACTACTACACCGTCTGGACCAATGTGTTCGACCGCGCCCGTCTGGCGGCCGGCGAGCGCTTCCTGGTGCACGGCGGCTCCAGCGGCATCGGCCTGACCGCGATCCAGCTGGCGCGCGCCTTTGGCGCCGAAGTCTGGACCACGGTGGGCAATCAGGAAAAGGCCGACGCCTGCCTGGCCGCCGGCGCGCACCATGCCGTGCTGTACCGCGAGGCCGACTTCGAGGCAGCGGTGCGCCAGGGCAGCGGCGGCGCGGGCGTGGACGTGATCCTGGACATGGTGGGCGGCGCCTACATGAACAAGAACCTGCGGCTGCTGGCGCTCAATGGCCGGCTGGTGCAGATCGCTTTCCTGGAGGGCAGCAAGGCCGAGATCGACGCCATGCCCATCATGCTCAAGCGCCTGCAATTCACCGGCTCCACATTGCGCCCCCGCTCCGACGAGGACAAGGGTGCGATCACCCGCGCGCTGGCGGAAAAGGTGCTGCCGCTGATGGAACAGGGGCAATGCCTGCCGCGCATCCACAAGGTGTTCCCTCTGGCGGAAGCGGCCCAGGCGCATGCGCTGATGGAAAGCAGCAAACACATCGGCAAGATCATGCTGAAGGTGGCCGCATGAGCGGGCGCTTCAAGGACCAGGTCGCCATCGTGACCGGCGCGGTCGGCGGCATAGGTTCGGCCATCGTCGAAGGCTTCCTGGCCGAAGGCGGCCGCGTGGGCCTCATCGATTTCAATGCGCAGGGCGGCCAGGCTTACGAAAAGGAACTGCGCAAGCGCGGCCACGGAGTCTGCTTCGTGCACGCGGACGTCGCGCGCTTCGAGGAGTGCCAGGCGGCCTACGAACGCATCAGCGCGGAGCTGGGTCCGGCCACCATCCTCGTCAACAACGTCGGCATTTCACCGAAGACCGATGGACGCGCGCTGAAGGTCTGGGAGATGCCGCCCCGGGAATGGGAGAACGTGGTCGCCGTCAACCTGAACAGCGTGTTCTACATGACGCACCTGGCCACGCCGCACATGGTGCGCGAGCGCCAGGGCCGCGTGATCAACATGTCGTCGGTGGCCGGCCGCGCTTACTGCGACATCGTGGCGGCGCATTACGCGGCCACCAAGGCTGGCCTGATCGGCCTGACGCGCCACTGGGCCGCCGAACTGGGCGAGCACCAGGTCACGGTCAACGCCCTGGCGCCGGGACGCATCAGCACTCCCTTGCTGAAGACCGTGCCCAAGGAGATCAATGACGCGGTCGCGCAGGTGACCGCGCTGCGCCGCCTGGGCACGCCGGAGGAAGTGGCGGATGCCTGCCTGTTCTTCGCGTCGGACCAGGCCCGCTTCGTCACCGGCCAGGTGCTGGACGTGGCCGGCGGCTGGCTGATGACCTGAGAGCATCGCAGGCAGCGCCCGCCCGAACGCAGGCGGGCGCTTTCTTCACTCCTGCGCGCCCAGGTGGTAGACCACCGTGTCCAGCCGGCTGACGCCGGCCGCCAGGAACTTCGGTTCCTTTTCCAGGATGTCGCGGCGATCGATGATCCTGGCGGGCGACACGCCCGCAAAGATGTTCTGCACTTCGCTGTCCACGACAGAGAACGGCGGCCCCGGCATTTCTTCCTGCGGATAGTCCAGCGTGATCAGCAGTCCCTGGTAGGCGGGCGACAGATTGCCGTAGACGTGGCGCACGTAGTCCGCGCGCATGGTATCGGGCAACGCCACCAGCGCGGCGCGGTCATAGGCGCCCACGCAATGCGACAGCAGTTGCGCGTCCAGTTTGAAGATGTCGCCGCAGATGATTTCGATGCTGCCCGCCACGTAGTGCTTGCCATAGACGGACACGTGCGTGAGCGGCTTGAGCTCGTTTTCCTCGAAGAATTGTTCGACCGCGAGCTGCGACAGCTCGACGCCCAGCACGGAATGCCCCTGGGCCGCGATCCACACCATGTCCAGCGACTTGCCGCAAAGCGGCACCAGCACCCGGCCGTCCTTGGGTACGCCCAGCGTCGGCCAATACTTCTGCAATAGCGGCGTGACCCGCGATTGATGAAAATGCGTGCGCCCTTCGCGCCAACGCTCCAGCCAGAATTCCGCGTCCATGCCCGGTCTGCCTCCTGTGTATCGTTGCGGGGCATTGTAGTTCGCCGGCGCGACGGCGGGCGTCCCGGCCCTACATCCGCGGCAGCAGGCTGCGGATGTCGTCCACGATGGGCACCGCGGCCAACGCCATGAGCATCAGCGCCAGCGGCACCGTCGAGCCGAACCCGAAGTTGAAGAAGGAATACGCGCCCGTCACGCCGCCGACGAAGAACAACGACACCAGCACGGTGAGCACGACAAGCTTGCTACGGTCCGCGCGCACCGGCCGCATGGATGCGGGATCCCCCTTGGCCATGTTCCAGTAAAACAGCTTGCCCAGTTCTATGCCGATATCGGTGACCATGCCCGTCACGTGCGTGGTGCGGATCTCGGAGCGCGACAGCTTGGTGATCATGGCGTTCTGCAGACCCATGATGTAGCAAAGCAGCATGACGGTGCCCGGCACATAGAACCAGCGCAGCGTCTCCAGGTTGGCGCCAAGCAAGCCGAAGCCCAGCAGCAGCACGGCTTCGTATAGCAGCGGCATGGCGTATTCGCTGGTCAGGCGCGAGCGGCGCCCGAAGTTGATCAGGAAGGCCGAGCTGGCGGCGCCGGCCAGAAAGGACAGCAGCGCCGCCAGGCCCTGCAGCACCACGATCACCCCGCCCAGCGCCAGGTTATCGGCCATCATGGAGACGATGCCGGACATGTGCGAGGTGTATTGCTGCACGGCCAGGAAGCCGCCGGCGTTGACCGCGCCGGCGGTGAAAGTCAGGACGTAAGCCAGGTGCCTGTTGGCCTGGGGGCTGCGGCTGACGGCCGTCAGGCGGCGTAGATACGGAATGGCCACGCGTGTCCCTTCAAGACAAGAATCCATACACAGCAAAGTGCATGACATTCTAGTCGCCGCGGCACGGCGCGAGGTCCGGCGCGCCGGCCGCCAGCCATGCCGGCGGCGGCCCCGCCCGCCTCCGGCGTTTTACGCCGCGCCGGATTCGCTCAGCTGCTTGCGCCGGTATTCGCCCTGGCGCACATGCATCCAGCCCGGATACTCCGGCGGCAGGACGCTGACCTGGTCGAGTTCGGCCAGTTCGTCCGCCGTCAGGCGTATCGCCGTGGCCGCCAGATTGTCGTCCAGCTGCTCCACGCGCTTGGCGCCGATGATGACGCTGGTCACGGCCTGCTGGTGCAGCAGCCAGGCCAGGGCTACCTGCGCCACCGATACGCCGCGCGCGCCGGCGACGCGCCGCAGGACCTCGATGCTGTCATAAGCGCGTTCCTGGTCCACCGGCGGGAAGTCGAAGGCGGCGCGGCGGCTGCCGGCTTCGGCCTGCCCGTCGCGGCTGTACTTGCCGCTGAGCAGGCCGCCCGCCAGCGGACTCCATACCATCAGGCCCACGCCTTCGCTTTGCAGCATGGGCACGATCTCGCGCTCCAGGTCGCGGCCGGCGATCGTGTAATAGGCCTGCAGCGATTCGAAGCGCGCCAGCCCCAGGCGTTCAGCGATGCCCAGCGCCTTCATGATCTGCCAGGCGGCCCAGTTGGACACGCCGACATAGCGCACGTGGCCATGCTGCACCAGATTGTCCAGCGCCCTGACAGTTTCTTCCACCGGCGTGGCGGGATCGAAGCCATGGATCTGGTAGAGGTCGATATGATCCAGCTGCAGGCGCGACAGGCTCTTCTTGACGCCGTCCATGATGTGCGAGCGCGAGTTGCCGCGCGCATTGACGCCAGCGCCCGTCTGTCCGAACACCTTGGTCGCGATCACGACGTCCTCGCGCGCCACCTTCAGGTCGCGCAGCGCCTGCCCGGTGATGACCTCCGAGCGGCCCTCGGAGTACACGTCGGCCGTGTCGATGAAATTGACGCCGGCATCCAATGCGCGGCCCACCAGCCGGTTGGCGTCTTCCTGCTGCAGGCTGCCGATCTTGCTCCACAGTTCGCCTTCGCCGCCGAAGGTCATGGTGCCCAGGCAGAGTTCCGACACGAACAGGCCGGTGCTTCCGAATTTCTTGTACCGCATGGTTGCGCTCCTTCAAGGGCTGGGCGGGAGCCGGCGCTCCGGGATGGAATGGCCGCGGCCCGCCTGCCGGGATGAAGGCAAGTATGCGTCCAGGGGCCGGCGCGGACGCTGCTTGATCCTGCCCTTTTTTTGCCCAATCCTGCAGCGCTGCCCCGCCTGTGGCGCCTGGCCGCTCATTCCTCCGAGTTTTCTGCCCATTTCTCCATGAAAAGCGCCACCGCCTGGACGCAGGCTGGCTTAGGCATACACTGAAAGCCACCCAATCCTCCGACTTTCTGCCGCCCTATGCCTACCCGGCACGGCGCGCCACGGGAGCCCCCATGACCATCACATCCGCACTTGCCGCCAGCGTCGCCGTCCCGACCCTGGACGTCGCCTATGAGCCGGCGCGGCGCGAACTGCTCTGCACGCTGGAACGCATGACCGGAGACCTGGAGGGTTCGCTGGACACGCCCATCGAGGGCCTGTTCCTGCACCGCATTTCGCAGCCCACCGGCGCCAAGCCCGGACTGCAGAAAGCCGCCCTGGGCGTTATCGCCCAGGGATCCAAGCGCCTGCTCATCGGCGATGAAGCCTACGAGTACGACCCCTTCCATTACCTGATTTCCTCGGTGGATCTGCCGGTCGTGGCCAAGGTGTCCGTCGCCAGCCCGACCCTGCCCTATCTGGGCTTGCGGCTGGACCTGAACGTGGAGGAGATCACCGCGCTGATCAGCGACGACAGCCTGCCGCCGCAGCCGCCGGCCGAGGCCGCGCGCGCGCTTTGCGTCAATCCGCTGGGCGGCGCGCTGCTGGACGCGGTGCTGCGCCTGTTGCGCCTGCTGGACACCCCGCGCGACATTCCCATCCTGGCGCCCCTGGTCAAGCGCGAGCTGCTGTACCGCCTGCTGATGAACGGCCAGGGCGCGGTGCTGCGCCAGTCGGTGCTGCAGGACAGCCAGCTCAACCGCGTGGCCAAGGCCATCCGCATTCTGCGCGACAACTATGCCCTGCCCCTGCGCGTGGAAGAGATCGCGCGCGACGTGCACATGAGCGTGTCCTCGCTGCATCATCATTTCAAGCAGGCCACCGCCATGAGCCCGCTGCAATACCAGAAGCACCTGCGCCTGCAGGAAGCACGGCGCCTGATGCTGACCGATGACGCCGGCGTGGCGCTGGCGGCCCATTCCGTGGGCTACGAAAGCTCGTCGCAATTCAGCCGCGAATACAGCCGCCTGTTCGGTTCGCCGCCCTTGCGCGACAAGCAGCGCTGGAAGGACGAAACCGCCTCGGCGCCAGCCTGAGCCGCCGGTCCGGCATCTCTAGGGGATTGCCCTAATCCTAATTTGACAACGTTACCATTAGACTGCCGCCATCAAATGATAACGTTGTCATAACCCTGATTTTTCTTCGGCGGCCACATGAATCCATTCCTGGAAACCCTGCTCGATACTCCACTGGACGACACCTACCGGGGTATTCCTCCGGGCGAACCCGCCGTCCCGCTGCGCGGCGTCGCAGCCCGGGGCTGGCAGCCCAGGAGCGGCAACATGGCCCTGCCCGTCCTGACGCTGGATGAGGCCGCCTTCGCCCACAACGTCGAGCAGATCTTCCAGTACGCCCGCAGCCACGGCGCGACGCTGGCGCCGCATGCCAAGACGCCGATGTCCCCGCAGATCGTGCAGCGCCTGCTCGACGCAGGCGCCTGGGGCGCCACCGTCGCCAACCTGCAGCAGGCCGCCGTGCTGTTGCGCGCCGGCGTATCCCGCCTGATGCTGGGTAACGAGATCGGCGGCGCGGCCAGCGGCGCCCGCCTGGGCAAGCTGCTTGCAGGCTACCCCGACGCGCGCCTGCTGGCGTTCGCGGACTCCGCCGACACCGTGCGTTCGCTGGCCGCCGCGGCCGCTGAAGCCGGCCGGCCCGTGGAGGTGCTGGTGGAAGTCGGCGGCGGCCGCGCGGGCGCGCGCGACGATGCCGCGGTCGCGGCCATCCTGGCCGCGATCCGCGAGCAGGGCGACAAGCTCGCGCTGGCGGGCGTGGCCACCTACGAAGGCGCCGTCGCCAGCTCGGACGCGGCGCTCACCGCCAGCAATATCGCCGCGCTGATGGAGCGCGCCGCCCGCGCGTTCAAGGCAGTGCGCGCGCTGGCGCCGCACGCGCCGCTGGTGTTCACCGCGGGCGGCTCGGCCTTCTTCGACCATGTCACGCAGGCGGCCAAGGGCTGGCTGGCCGAGGACGGCAATGCCCAGCTGGTGCTGCGCAGCGGCGCCATCTTCTTCCATGACCACGGCACCTACCAGCGCGCGCTGCAGGCCATGGACGCCCGCGCGGGCTTCCAGGTCAACGGCCAGGCGCGCAACGCCGCCGCCGACTTCCGGCCGGCCCTGCGCCTGTGGGGCGAAGTCCTGTCGCGCCCGGAACCGGGCCTGGCGATCTGCGGCTTCGGCATGCGCGACGTGTCCTACGACCAGGACCTGCCCGCGCCGCTGGCCGCCTTCCGCGGCGGCGCGGCCCTGCCCGGCTGGGATATGCAAGCCCGCGTCACGCGGCTCAACGACCAGCACGCCTTCCTCTCCATCGCGCCGGACAGCGAGCTGGCGCCGGGCGACGTGATCGAGTTCGGCATCTCGCATCCCTGCACCTGTCTGGACCGCTGGCGCGTCTTCTTCGGCCTGGACGCGGACGGCCGCGTGCAGTCGGCCTACCGCACGTTCTTCGGATAAGCCATGCAACAGCTGAACTTCCAACAGATCTGGCGCTACCGCGAACAGCTCTGGGACGGCATCCAGGTCACGCTGGAGCTGACCGTCATCGCCGTGGTCGCGGGGCTGGCCATCGGCCTGGCCGGCGCCCTGCTGACGCGCCATGGTCCCAGGCCGGTCAAGCTGGCGCTGCGCGCCTATGTCGAGGTGTTCCGCAACACGCCGTCGCTGATCCAGCTGTTCGTCGTGTTCTTCATCCTGCCGGGGCTGGGCCTGCGCATGCCGCCCTTCGTGGCCGCGGCGCTGGCGCTCAGCCTGTATTTCGGGGCCTACGCCATCGAGATCCTGCGCGCCGGCCTGGACTCCATTCCGCGCAGCCAGATCGAGGCCGGCCATTGCCTGGGCCTGAGCACCTGGCAGGTGTACCGCCACATCGTGCTGGCGCCCGCCTTGCGCAACGTCTACCCCGCGCTGGGCACGCAGCTGGTCATCCTGCTGCTCGGCACCTCGCTGGCCTCGCAGGTATCGGCCGAGGACCTGTTCCATGCCGGCAGCTTCATCGAAAGCCGCACCTACCGCAGCTTCGAGGTCTATGCCGTGATCTGCGGCATCTATTTCACGCTGGTGCTGATCACCAAGGCCTTGCTGGCCCTGGCCGGCAGCCTGGCCTTCACCTGGCCCGTGCGCCGCTAGGAGTCGCGAGCATGCGTACGTTTACCCTGAGTGATTTCGCCTCCCTGCTCAGCGCGCTGCAATGGACCGTGGCCCTGGTGCTGATCGCGCTGGCCATCGGCGCGCCGCTGGGCCTGGGGCTGGCGCTGCTGCGCGGCCACCGTTCGGCGCCGCTGCGCTGGCTGGCCGCGGCCATGCAGCAACTGGTCCAGGGCGTGCCGCTCCTGGGCCTGCTGATGTTCTTCTACTTCGGCATGCCGGTGTTCCTGGGCATCGAGGTGCCCGCGCTGACCGCCGTCAGCGTCGCCTTCATCATCTACACGGCGGCCTTCCTGGGCCAGATCTGGTACGGCGGCATCCAGGCCGTGAAGCACGAGCAATGGGAAGCGGCCGCCTGCCTGGGGCTGTCCAAGTGGCACCAGTTCCGCCACGTGATCGCGCCGCAGGCGTTCCGCCTGTCGCTGCCGCCCACCGTGGGCTTTCTGGTGCAGCTCGTCAAGGGCACCTCGCTGGCCTCGGTGGTGGGCTTTGTCGAACTGGCGCGCGCCGGGCAGATCGCCAGCGCGGCCACCTTCCAGCCCTTGCTGGTCTATTCCTGCGTCGCGTTGCTGTACTTCGCGGCGTGCCTGCCCCTGACGATGTGGGCCCGTAACCTGGAGGGCCGCTTCCATGGCGCTCGTTGAAGTCTCCAACATCCACAAACGCTTCGGCGCCAACGCGGTGCTCAACGGCGTCTCGCTCGACGTCAACGAAGGCGAGATCGTCACCATCATCGGCCGCTCCGGCTCGGGCAAGTCCACCTTGCTGCGCTGCCTGAACGCGTTGGAGACGGTGGACGACGGCGACATCCGCATCGGCGGCGAACGGATCCACGCCGGCATGCCCGGCCTGCGCCAGTTCCGCCAGCGCGTGGGCATCGTGTTCCAGCAGTTCAACCTGTTTCCGCACCTGAACGTGGAACGCAACATCACGCTGGCGCCCACGCTCAACGGCAAGATCGCCAAGTCGCAGGGCCGCGCGCTGGCGCTGGACGTGCTGCGCCGCGTCGGCCTGGCCGAAAAGATCGACGCCTATCCGGCCCTGCTGTCGGGCGGCCAGCAACAGCGCGTGGCGATCGCGCGCTGCCTGGCCATGGCGCCGCAACTGATGCTGTTCGACGAAGTCACCTCGGCGCTGGACCCCGAGCTGGTGGGCGAGGTGCTGAAGGTCATGGAAGACATGGCGCGCCAGGGCATGACCATGGTGCTGGTGACGCATGAAATGGCCTTCGCCCGCAACGTCGCCTCCAAGGTCGTGTTCATGCACCAGGGCCGCGTCTGGGAACAAGGCCCGCCCGCCGAACTCTTCGCCAACCCCCAAACCCCCGAGCTGCGCCAATTCATCGGCACGGCCGCGCCTTCCTCCCACTAAGTCATCCGCCACTGGAGTCATTGCATGAAACTGTTCGCCAAGCTGGCCGCCGCCGCGGCCGTCTGTCTCTCCCTGGCCGCGCCCGCCTCGGCCGCCGACAAACTGCAGGACGTGCTGGGCGCGGGCAAGCTGCGCGTGGGCGTGCTGATGGACGCCGCGCCCTGGGGCTTCAAGGACGCCAAGGGCGAGGCCGCGGGCCTGGACATCGACCTGGCCAAGCTCATGGCCGCCGACATGGGCGTGAAGCTGGAGCTGGTGCAGGTCACCGGCGCCAGCCGCATTCCCAGCCTGCTGGCCGGCAAGGTCGACGTGCTGATCGCGGCCGCCGGCGCCACCCCGGAACGCGCCCAGCAGGTCATGTTCTCGCAGCCCTATGCCGCGGTGAACCTGGGCGTCTACGGCGGCGCCAGCATGCCGCAGGCCAAGACCGTGGACGAACTGAAGGGCCACAGCATCGCCGTCGCCAAGGGCTCCACGCTGGACATCTGGCTCACCGACAACGCGCCGGGCGCCAAGCTGGTGCGTTTCGAGGACACGCCTTCGGCCGTGGCCGCCTATCTGGCCGGGCAGTCGGAGTCGTTCGCCGAGAACAGCGCCATCGCGCTCAAGGTGGCCGAGGACAACGCCGCGAAGGCGCCCGAACTCAAGTTCCTCATCCGCCAATCGCCCGCCCACGCCGCCGTGCAGCAAGGCCAGCAGAACCTGCTGAACTGGATCAATACCTTCCTCTTCACCAACCGCCTGAACGGCAAGCTGCCGGCGCTGCAGCAAAAGTGGTTCAAGGAAGCCCAGACCCTGCCGCAGATGTAATCGGCTTCATCAAAGGACTCGCATGATCAAACGCTACAAATCCGGCTCGCGCATGAGCCAGGCCGTCTCGTACAACGGCTTCGTGTTCATCGCCGGCCAGGTGGCCGACAATCGCCAGGGCTCGCTGGAATCGCAGACCCGCGAAGTGCTGGCCAAGATCGAAGCGCTGCTGGCCGAGGCCGGCAGCGACAAATCGCGCCTGCTGGCCGTGGACGTGTTCCTGCCCGCCATCGGCGACTTCGACGCCATGAACCGCGTCTACGACGCCTGGGTCGACCCCGCCAATCCGCCGGCCCGCGCCTGCGTCGAGGCCCGCCTGGCCGACCCCGACCTGCGGGTCGAAATGACCGCGGTCGCCGCGCTGCGCTAAGCGCGCCTTGCGGCGGCCTTCCGATCCCTCTTCGCGCCGCCTCGCGCGGCGCTGTTGTATCTCCCCATGCATACCGGCCTGTTTCACGACATAGATTTCGATGCCGACGGCAAGGCGCTCAGTTTCCTGGGCACCCCCTACTCGGTGGACCGTTCGCCTTACTACCAGATCAAGACGCCCATCTGCCGCATCCGCAACGGCAGCGGCCCGCGCGTGCTGCTCATGGCGGGCAACCATGGCGACGAATACGAAGGCGAAGTCGCCCTGGGCCGGCTGATCCGCCGCCTGGATCCCGCCCGCATGCGCGGCGAGGTCACCATCCTGCCGCTCGCCAACCTGCCTGCGGTGATGGCGGCGCGGCGGCGCTCGCCGCTGGATAACGGCAACCTCAACCGCGCCTTCCCCGGCGTGCCCGGCGGCACCCCGACCGAGCGCCTGGCGCACTTCCTCGAACACGAACTGTTCCCGCGCCACGACGTGGTGTTCGACATCCATTCCGGCGGCACCTCGATGGCGCACCTGCCCACCGCCCTGATCGAGCGCCAGGACTCGCCCGGGCGCATGGCGCGCGCGCTGGACCTGATGGGCTCGCTGGGCATGGGCCACGCCTTCGTCGCCGCCAATGGCCGCGATGCGCCCACCTCCATGGCGGCGGCCGCGCGCGCCGGCGCGATCGGCATCAGCGGCGAGTTCGGCGGCGGCGGCACGCTGACACCCGCCACACTGGCCGCGACCCAGCGCGCCATCGACAACCTGCTGCAGAAGCTGGGCGTGACCGACGCGCCCGTGCTCGGCCCGCACCAGCCCGGCGCGCCCGCCATGCAACTGCTGGAACTGGACAGCCACGAACAGAACATCTTCGCCACCCGGCGCGGCTGGTTCGAGCCGGCGGTGGACATCGGAGCCAGCGTGCGCGCGGGCGACGTCGCGGGCTACTACCATGACCTCAACCAGCTGGACGCGGAAGAGGAAGTCCTGCGCTTCCGGGTATCGGGTATCGTGATTTCGCGGCGGCTGCATACCGACTGCGAATCCGGCGACAGCCTGATCCAGGTTGCGCGTCCCGTCGGCCAGGCTGATATCCTGACGCCTGCCGCCTGATCCCGGAACAATCAAAAGAAATCGCATGACCCACCGGCCCGCGCCTCCTTCCGCCCCCACCTACGACGACGTGCTGCGCGTGCGTCCCGAGGGCGCCGCCGCGCCCGCGCGCGCGGCCGCCCCCGCCAAGCCGCCGCGCATCGAGGAAGTGGCCAGGCTGGCGGGCGTATCGCCCATCACGGTGTCGCGGGCCTTGCGCCAGCCCGAGAAAGTGGCTCAGGAAAAGCGCGACCGCATCCTGCAGGTGGTGGCGCAGACCGGCTATGCTTCGAATCCGCACGCGCGCGCCCTGCGTTCCGGGCAGTCCAGCGTGGTGGCGGCGTTCGTCTCCAACATCCTCAGCCAGCAGTTCGCGCTGGCCGTGCAGGGCTGCGCCGAAGTGCTGGAGCCGCAGGGCTATCAATTGATGGTCGGGCAGACCTCGTATTCCTACGCCAAGGAAACCAGCATGATCGCGTCGCTGCGCGCCTTGCGGCCCGCGGCGGTGCTGTTCACCGGCGTTATCGAGCTCGAGGAAAACCGCCAGTCGCTGCGCGAGCTGGGCATCCCCATCATGGAGACCTGGGCCTATCCGCGCGACCCGATCGATATGCTGGTGGGCTTTTCCAACTATGACGGCGGCGTCATGGCCGCGCGCCATCTGGCCGAACGCGGCTATCGCCGCGTCGCCTTCGTGGCGCGCCAGGGCGGCCGCGGCGAACTGCGGCGCCAGGGTTTCAATGCCGCCGCTGCCGAACTGGGCCTGCAGGTGGTGGCGGAACTGGCCGTGGACAATGCGCAAACCATCGCCGACGGACGCGCGGCCCTGGGCCGGTTGCTCGCGATGGGCCAGGCCTTCGACGCCGTGTTCTGCGCCAACGACCTGCTGGCGGTGGGCGCGCTGTTCGAGGCGCGCGACCGCAAGCTGGCGATTCCGCGCGACATCGCCATCCTGGGTTTCGGCGATACCGACATCGCCCGCGAAATCGAGCCCGGCCTGAGCACCATCGGCGTGGACAGCCGCAAGCTGGGCGCCCGCGCTGGAGAACTGCTGCTGCAACGCCTGAATGGCGGCGCGCCCGCCGCGCGCCAGGAAGTGTTCCCGCTGACCTTGAACCAGCGCGCCAGCGCCTAGCGTCCCCTGCGCGTCGGCAACCGGCGCGAGCTCACTCGTCGAACACGATGCGCAGGCCCGGCAAGCCGATGCCGTCGAGCCTGGTGCTCCAGGTTTCGCCCGCGTGCACCGGATAGGCCTTGGTCAACGTGCCGGTCGTGACCAGTTCGCCCGCCTGGATCGCCTCGTCGGCCGGGCGTTCCCCGACCACCTCCAGCAGATGGGCCAGCGCCGCCAGCGGACTGCCCAACACGTTGGCGCCGGTACCGGTTTCACGGCGGATGCCGTTGCAGGACAGTTCCACCCGGAAGTCCGCCAGCCGTTCGATCAGGCCCGGGCCGAGCTCGGCCGGCTCCATCAGCGGCCCGATGTACAGCGCGCCATGCAAGGCGTTGTCCGCCACGGTATCGGCGGCCTGGAACTGCCAGGCGGGATAGTGCGACTGCACCAGTTCGAACCCATGGGCGATCCAATCCACGCATTCCAATATGGCGGCCGGCTCCCGCGTGCGCGGCGGTGCACAATGGAAATGCAGCACGATCTCGGGTTCGATGCGCGGCTCGACATAGCGGCCCAAGCGGCAATGGACTTCGCCGGTGTCGTCATAGACCGCGCTGTGTTCATAGACGCGCCCCCACACCGGAAATTCCACGCCCAGCGCCGCCCACATCGCGGCGTTGGTGAAACCTATCTTGCGGCCGACCAGCAGCGCGCCTTCGGCCAGCCGCGCCTGATGGATGCGAGCGGCCACGTCATAGGCGGCATCCAGGTCGAAGCGCGGACGCCGTGCCGTGACCGGCGCAATGTAAGAGGCATGGTCCTGCGCCGCCTTGATTTCGCGGGCAAGCGCCGCGAGGTCGGAAGCTGGCATGGTGGCTCCTGAGGGTACGCTCAAATGTAAAAGAAAACCTGCCCGCACGGCGCCGCAGCCGTTATATGCTCCCCTTGACGTCCTATTTTCAGAACAGCGGGGAAGCAATGCATGACTTGAATGACCTCTATTACTTCGTCCAGGTCGTCAAGAACGGCGGCTTCGCACCCGCAGGGCGAGCGCTGGGCATACCAAAATCCCGCCTGAGCCGGCGCATTGCGCTGCTGGAAGACCGGCTGGGCGTGCGGCTCATCCAGCGTTCCACGCGCAGCTTCGCCGTGACCGAATTGGGTCAGGAATATTACGAGCAATGCCTGTCGATGCTGGCAGGCGCGGAAGCCGCCCAGGAAGTCATCGACCGCACCCGCGCCGAACCTGCCGGCACCATACGTTTGAGCGCACCGCCTGCGCTGATCTACTACTTCCTGGGCGACCTGGTGGCCCGCTTCATGGTCCGCTGCCCCAAGGTCCACGTTTACCTGAAGAGCTTCAGCCGCCCCGTGGACGTGCTGCGCGAGGGCTTCGATATCGCCGTGCGCGTGCGCTTCGGCCCCATCGAGAGCAGCGACCTCATCATGAAACCGCTGGGCATGAGCTGCCAGTGCCTGGTGGCCAGTCCGGCGCTGGCGCGCAGCATCAAGCTGCCTGCGGATCCGCAAGCCCTGAACGAACTGCCCACGCTGGCCTTGGGCACGGAACAGCGCGAATCCCATTGGCGGCTGGACGGGCCGGACGGCGCACGCATCGTCGTGCCGTTCACGCCGCGGCTGGTGACGGATGACATGCTGGCGCTGAAGCAGGCCGCCTTGCGCGGCGTGGGCGTGGTCGCCCTGCCCCTGCTCATGATTCGCGACGAACTGGACGCAGGCACCCTGGTGGACGTGGGCGCCCCCTGGCAGCCGGAAGCGGGCAGCGTGCATGCCATTTTCCCGTCCCGCCGCGGCCTGCTGCCCGGCGTGCGGGAGCTGCTGGATTTCCTGAGCTCGGAGTATCAGGACGTGGCCAAGCGCGAACACGACACGCAAGTGCGCCACAAGCTGCCCACCTTGAAGTAGCAGCATGCTCGCGCAGCGTCCGACGAGTGGGACGCAGAAACCCATTTTTCCTGCCTACCCAGCCGCCCGCGTTGCTCCTAGGATGATTAGCCCCACGTCACCAGGAGCACACCATGAGCGTCCCCGCCAACTTCAATGGCCAGCGCCCCGTCATCGATCCCAACGATGCGGTCATGTTGCTGATCGACCATCAAAGCGGCCTGTTCCAGACGGTTGCCGACATGCCGATGACCGAGCTGCGCTCGCTCGCCGGCGCGCTGGCTTCCATGGCCACCCTGGCGAAGCTGCCCGTCATCACCACGGCCTCAGTGCCGCAGGGCCCCAACGGCCCGCTGACTCCCGAAATCCATGAAAACGCCCCGCACGCGAAATATGTCGCACGCAAAGGCGAAATCAATGCCTGGGACAATCCTGAATTCGTTGCCGCGGTCAAGGCGACCGGCCGCAAGACCCTGATCATTGCCGGCACCATCACCAGCGTCTGCATGGCGTTCCCCGCCATCAGCGCGGTGGCCGAGGGCTACAAGGTCTTCGTGGTGGTCGACGCCTCGGGCACCTACAGCAAAATGGCCCAGGAAATCACCCTGGCGCGCGTGGTCCAGGCCGGCGTCGTGCCCATGGACACGGGCGCCGTCGCGGCCGAGCTGCAAAAGACCTGGCACCGCGAAGACGCGGCCAAGTGGGCCGAGGTCTACACCAAGATCTTCCCGCCCTACCAGTTGCTGATCGAAAGCTACAACCGGGCCCAGGAAGTCATCAAGAAGGGCGAACAGCTCGACTCGCAACGTTGAGTCCGCCCGGATGTTCCCCGCGCGCCGCAGGGCGCGCAATTCCCTCATGGAGTATGCAATGACCAAGCCCTATGTGAAACTCGACAAGACCCAGGCCGCGGTGCTGCTGGTCGACCACCAGGTGGGCCTGCTGTCCCTGGTCCGGGACTTCCAGCCCGACCAGTTCAAGAACAACGTCCTGGCGCTGGCCGACCTGGCCGACTATTTCAAGCTGCCCACCATCCTGACCACCAGCTTCGAAGACGGCCCCAACGGCCCGCTGGTGCAGGAACTGAAGGACAAATTCCCCAAGGCGCCCTACATCGCCCGCCCGGGCAACATCAACGCCTGGGACAACGAGGACTTCGTCAAGGCCGTCAAGGCCACCGGCAAGAAGCAGCTGATCATCGCCGGCGTCGTCACCGAGGTCTGCGTGGCCTTCCCGGCGCTGTCGGCCCTGGAGGAAGGCTTTGAGGTGTTTGTCGTGACCGACGCGTCCGGCACCTTCAACGAGGTGACCCGCAATGCCGCCTGGAGCCGCATGGAACAGGCTGGCGCGCAACTGATGAGCTGGTTCGGCGTGGCCTGCGAGCTGCACCGCGACTGGCGCAACGACATCGAAGGCCTGGGGACGCTGTTCTCCAACCACATTCCCGACTACCGCAACCTGATGGCGGCCTACTCCACCGTCAAGGGCAGCAGGTAAGGTCCCCGTCGGCCGCGCCCAGGCGCGTGACCGGCTGGCGCGGACTTCCACGGCGGCGCGCACCGGGCGCGCCGCCGTTTCATTTCTTGCGGGCGAACGGGTAGGCCTGCTGCGCCAGGAACGTGCCTGGCATGTCGTTGTCCAGGATGCCGTAGTTCTCGGGCAGGCGCTTGCTCACGCCGCGCACCGCCGTGCCGAACGCGTAATCGATGAACGAGAAGTGGGCGGCGTAGTTGCGGTCGATGGCCTCGGTATCCGAGGAGTGGTGCCAATGGTGGAAGTCCGGCGTCACGATGATGTAGCGCAGCCAGCCCCAGGGCAGCCTCACGTTGGAATGGATCAGCACCGCCTGGAAGCCGACGATGATGATGTAGGCGTCCAGCACCGGCTTGGAAAAGCCCAGCGCGAACAGCACGCCCAGCACCGCGACCCGCGTGATCAGCAATTCGACGATGTGCAGCCGCGAACCGGCCAGCCAGTCCAGGGTGCGGGTGCTGTGGTGCACCGCATGGATGCGCCACAGGAACGGCACCTCGTGATAGGCGCGATGCGCCGCGTACTGCACCAGGTCAGCCACCAGCACGGCCAGGAACAGCTCCACCAGGTAAGGCAACGACACGATGGCCTGTTGCAGCGGCTCGTAGGCCGCCCAGGAAAACAGCCGGTGCACGAAAAAGTTGATGCACAGCAGCACCGCCCCCACCGACAGGTGGTTGAACAGGAAGTGCTTCATGTCCACCTGCCATTCGCCGCGGAACACCGGCTGGCCCGGGTACAGCGGGAACAGCTTCTCGAAAATGATGAAGACGGTGCTGGAAGCCAGCAGGTCCAGGATGAACCAGTCCAGGCCCAGGTAGGGATGGTGGCCGGTGTTGGACGTGGTCACCACCACGTTGCTGCCGCCGGCGGCCACCGCGCCGCACACCAGCACGAAAGCGGCGATGTTCAGCCAGCGCTGCCGGCCCAGCACGGTGTTGGCTAGCGCGATGGTGCCCGAAATCAACAGCGCGGTGAACAGCAGGCCCCGCATCGCGTCCACGTTGTAGAAGCTGCGCAGCTCCGGCGTGGTCAGGTAGGCGGGGAAGTGAAACGCCAGGACGCCCAGGACCGCCAGGATCGCCAGGAACAGCGCGATCACGCCGCTCATCATGCCCGTACCCGGGTGGATCCTCCCGTCCTGCTTGAAAAGCTGTAAGACCTGGCGAAGGATGGACGCGCGCTGATTCATTTCAAATTTATGGCAGACCACGGGGAAGCGAGTTTATCGCCGGGGACGGATCTCAATGTAATAAAACGTGATCAGGCGCGACAGAATGGCGTCCCTGCCCCCACTTTGCGCGGTATCAATTCTCAGACGGAAGGCATGCACCCGGATGGTTGACAAGGGCGCGGGGTTGGCGTGTCATGGAATCGAAAGCTTTATGGATCATCAGGTTCCCCGGTTTCCCGCAGTGCCCATCAACCGGTTCTTTAAAGAGGCCCCTATGTTCCCTGAATACCGCCACCTCATTACCCAACTGAAATCCGAAAACGCGCATTTCTCCGCGCTGTTCCAGCGTCACAATGACCTGGACCAGGAAATCAAGAACATGGAGGCCGGTATCCAGCCGGCGTCGGGCAACGAGGTCGAAGTGCTCAAGAAGGAAAAACTGCACCTGAAGGACAAGCTGTACGGCATCCTGCGCGCTGCCGACCAGGGCGGCAGTTGAAGGTATCGCATCGCTGCTGGCGGCATCGGACAACGCCGGTCCCTTGCCGCCATCGTCGGCCATTCTCTGGCTGCCGGAATCTGCGCTGAATTAGGTCAGCTAAATAGGGATTAGGGTAATTAGTTTTCCTAATCTTGCGTCCAAGGCTAGTCTGTCGCCCTTGATCCAAGGTTGACGATGACCACCGCCTACATTCCCGGATTCCTGCTCGGCCTGAGCCTCATCATGGCGATCGGCGCGCAAAACGCGTTCGTACTGCGCCAAGGCCTGCGCCAGGAACATGTCTTTGCCGTCTGCCTGACCTGCGCCCTGTCCGACGCCATCCTGATCAGCGCCGGCGTGGCCGGCTTCGGCTTGGCGGTAGGCGCCCTGCCCTGGCTCGAGTCCGCGCTGCGCTACGGCGGCGCGCTATTCCTGTTCGCCTATTCCGCGCGCAGCCTGATATCGGCGCTGCGCGCCCGCCACGACAGCCTCACGCCCTCATCCACCCAGACCACGGGACGCGCCGCCGCGCTGGCGACCTGCCTGGCCCTGACCTGGCTCAATCCGCACGTGTATCTGGACACCGTGGTGCTGCTGGGCTCGGTCTCCAGCCAGTACGACGGCCACAAGACCGCCTTCGCGCTGGGCGCGATATCGGCGTCGTTCGCCTTCTTCTTTGCGCTGGGCTACGGCGCGCGCCTGCTGCGGCCGGTCTTCGCCAATCCCAATGCGTGGCGGGTGCTGGACGGCTGCGTCGCCGCGGCCATGTTCGCGATCGGGCTGAAGCTGGTGCTCTGACCCCTGGGCCGCAGCCCCCTGCGCGGCCTAGCGGCTTTTGCCGGACCCGGCGGACGCGTTCACATAGTCCTTTACCGTGCGGTCCTTGTTGAAGATCACGGTCAGCGTCTGCTGGTTGTCCATCGCGCCATAGGCGCTGTTGTCGAAATAGAACCACGTGGCCGTCGTCAGCCCATCGCGGCCGACGCCCTGCGAGCGGGGCGGGCCGTAGTCCCGCACCATCTCTTCGTAGGTGGTGACGTTGAGCTTGATGGCGGCCACCTTCGATTCGGTCAGCAGGTCGCTGGAACCGCTGGCGCAGCCCGTCACGATGGCGGCCAGGAAAAGCAAGGATGTTCTCATTGTGTGTTCCTTTTCAGGCGTCGTGCAGGTCTTCGACCCCGTCCAGGTAGATCCGGGCCAGCCCTTGCGCGATCGATTCCTTGATCTGTTCGGTACGCTTGGAAATATGGCTGCGCAGGTTCCGCTGCGCGGCGGCGAGATCGCCCGCGCGCAGGGCGGCCAGTATCGCAACATGCTCAGCCTGGGTCTTGTCGCGCCCTATGCGTTCCATGTTGATCCAGCGGATGAAACGGATGCGTTCGTTCACGTTGCCCAACACCCGCTGCAATTCCAGATTTCCCGACATCTCCGCCAGCATCTGGTGGAAAGTTTCGTCCAGGTGCACGAGCTGCGTGACCGGCAGGTCCGGCGACTTGCTGCGGCTGTCCGCCAGGAAAGCCTCCAGCGCATCCAGTTTCTGCGGCGTGGCGCGCTCGAAGGCCAGTTGCAGACAGGCGAGTTCCAGCACCTCGCGGGTCTCGTAGAGATCGATCATTTCCTTGAGATTCAGCTGGCGCCGCACATAGCCGCGTCCGGCTTCCTCCAGGAAACCGTCGCGCGCCAGCAGATGCAAGGCCTCCCGCACCGGCGTGCGGCTGACGCCCAGGCGTTCGGCCAGGGCGACCTCATTGAGGCGTTCGCCGGGTTTGATTTCATAGGAAATCACCATCTCGCGCAGCTTCTCCAGCACGTGCGAGAAAGCGCGTCGACCTTTTTCCGCCGGTTCAATGCTTGTCATGTTCATTGTTTTCGTCTTGGGCTGCGGAAGCCTGCGCCGGCCGCCGGGCATCACGGCGGGAGACGGCGCGGCGGCGAGCGGATCACGTTCGCCGCGGCTGCGAATTCGGCCTCGATCAGAGGGGGGCAAGCGTTGATGATTGTAATGGCTCCGGACGCATCGCGGCCGGCGGCCCGGCGGGCCGCCGGCCGCGTTCAGGATGGCGTGGCGTAGTTGGCGCGGCCTACCGCCACCAGCTTGTCGGCATCGTCGCGCACCTCCACATCCGACACGCATATGCTCTTGCCCATGCGCAGCACCCGGCCCACGGCGCGCAGGCTGGTGTTGGTGGCCGGACGCAGATAGTCCGTGCGGAAGTTGATGGTCGCCAGCGGCTTGCCCAGCATCATCATCAGCACGTACTGGCCGACCGCGTCTATCATCGCCGCGATCACGCCGCCATGAAATTGCCCGCTGCCCGCCATGCGCTCGAATTCCGGACGCAGCTTCATCTGCATCACGATCTCCTGCCTGTCGTAGTCGGCGGACAGCACGGTAAGCCCCATGAAGCTGTTGAAGGGAGCCCGCTGCAGACGCTGCTGCATTTCTTCGATCGTCATCACTTCGCTCATGGCGTCACCACCACTTTGCCCATGACTTCGCGGTCCTCGATCAGGCGCAGCGCCTCGCCCGCCTCATCCAGGCTCAGCACGCGGTCCACCGGAACCTGCATCTTTCCCGACTGCACCAGCGCCAGCAAGGCATCCAGATCCTCGCGCATCCAGCCGTTGGAGCCGCGGATATTCAGCTCGAAGGTCCAGATGAAACGCAGATCGGTCTGCGGGTCGTAGCCCGCGGTGGCGCCGCAAGTCAGCAGCCGGCCGCCGCGCCGCAGGCAGCGCATGGACTTGACCCAGGTATCGCCGCCGGTGAAGTTCACGGCGACGTCGACGCCGCCATCGAACTTGCGACGGTGCGGCTTGCCATAGAGTTCGTAGATGGCGCGGGCGAAATCCGCCTGCGAGTAGTTGATGACATGGTCGGCGCCCAGTTCGCGCAGGCGCTGCATCTTGGACTCGCTGCTGGCGCAGGCGACGACCTCGGCGCCCGCAATCTTCGCCAGCATCACGCAGCCCACGCCCACGCCGCCGCTGGCGCCCAGCACCAGCACTTTTTCCCCGGCCTGGACCTGTCCTATGGTGTGCATCATCCGGTAGGCCGTGCCGAAGGCCACCGGCAAGGCCGCCGCCTGCTCGTAGCTCACCCCGTCCGGGATGCGGATCAGCTGGTGCACGCGCGCCTTGCACAGCTCCGCCAGGCCGCCGTGGACGGTTTCCCCCATCAGGCCGCCCTCGGCCCGGTTGATGGGATCGACCAGCACCCGGTCGCCCACCGCCCAGCCCTCGACGCCCGAGCCGACCTCGACGATCTCGCCGGCCACGTCCAGGCCCATGATGACCGGGAAATCCAGCTTGATGCCCGGCATGCCCCGGCGCGTGAAGACGTCGTGATAGTTGATCGACGTCGCCTTGACCCGCAGGATCACGTCGCCCTCGCCCGCCTTCGGATCGGGGAACGCGGAGTCATATTGCATGACCTCCGGACCGCCATGTCCGTGAATGACTACTGCCTTCATGGATGCTCCTTGCTCTGATTGAGGATGGTTGGGTTGAACATCAGCTCGGCGGCCAGCTGCGCGGCCGCCTTGCGGTTGACCTTGCCCGTGCTGCTGACGGGCATCTCGTCGACAAAGCGCACCGCCCGCGGGTGCTGATAGGCCGGCCCATGAGCCAGCGCGTGGTCCTTGACCTCCCGTTCGGACAAGACCGCATCGGGACGCAGCACCACCAGCGCAACCGGCTTCATGCCCTTGAGCGCATCGGGCAGCGGCACGACGCAAGCCTGGAAAATGGCGGGATGACGCTCCAGCATCTTCTCGACCTCGCCGGGATAGATGTTTTCGCCGCCGCAAACGAACATGTCATCGGCCCGGCCCACGAAGTAATGGAAGCCGTTCTCGTCGCGACGCATCACGTCGCCGGTGATATAGAAGCCGTCCTCCGTCATGGCCGCCGCGGTCTGCTGCGGCAAGGCGTGATAGCCCAGCATCAGGGCCGCGGAGCGGACTTGCAGCACGCCTGCCGCGGCGTCGAGGTTGTCGCCGTCGACCAGCCTCACCTGCACCGCCGGGTGCGGATACCCGACGGACAACACCGGCTGCGCCAGCCCGTCGGGATGCGGGCCGAACACCAGCGCGCCGGTTTCGGTCGCGCCGTAGCCGTTGCCGATGGCCGCGCGCGGAAACATGGCGCGCGCGCTGTCGGCGATGCGTTGCGTGAGCGGCTCGGACCCCAGCCGCACCATGGCCACCGAGGACAGGTCCGCCTGCGCCGCCAGCGCGGTCTCGCGGGCCAGCAACGCGATCATGGTGGGTATCGCGGTCAGCCAGGTGCAGCGGTAGCGCGGTATCGCGTCCAGATAGCCCGCGGGTTCGAACTGCGGCATCAGCACCAGGCTGCCCCGGCCCGCGAGCGCCAGCTTGACGGTGTTGAGCGCATTCATGTGATACAGGGGCGCCGCCACCAGGAAGCGGTGGCCTGAGTAATCCGTCGCCGCGATGCGCTGGCGCACCGTCCAGAGGTAGCCAGCGTGCGACAGCATCACGCCCTTGGGACGACCGGTGGACCCGGACGTGTAAAGGAACAAGGCGGCCTGCCCCGGGACCACGGGCTCTGCCTCCCTGGGGCCAGGAACAAGGAACGCGGCATAGCCTTCAGGGCCGTCCGCCCCGAACTCGACCATCGGCAATTGCGCCGTGCAGAGTCCGCGCCGCAACGCGTCGCAGAACACCAGGCTGGCGCCGCAATCCTGCAGGATGAACTCGATGCCTGCCGCTGGCAGCCGGTGGTTCACCGGCACCGCGACCAAGCCGGCGCGCATGATTCCCAGATAGGCGGCCAGGAACTCCATGCGATTGGCCGACAGGATCGCCACCCGCGCGCCCGGGGCCAAACCGCGCGCCCGCAGCCCGCGCGCCACGCCGTCGGCCTGCGCATCAAGCTCGCCATAGGTATAAGTGCGCGGTCCGGTCTCGCCGCCCAGGTCGATCAGGGCGACGGCGCTCGCGTCGTGGTCCGGCGAAAACAGCACGCCCAGGTTGGCGGATGCGGCCATTATGCATCCTTCCAGCCCGTCAGCCCCTCCACCGCCTGCCGCGTGATCTCCTGCGAGTGGCGCAGCGTCCCTTCGCGCCAGATCTGGTCCACCGGGCAGAACGAGTCCAGCAGGTCCGCGCGCAGCATCTCGTAGCGCTCGCTCTCCGGGTCCGCCTTGAATTTCAGCCACAGGTCCAGACGCAGCAAGCGGCGCATGTGCCAGCCGCGCGTGCCGAACTCGATCACGGCGCCGCACATCGGCACGTCGCCCAGGAAGGATTGCACGCCATAGAACAACAGGCCTTGATAATTCGGGCGCGACTTGCCGTGCGGCCGCTGGCCGACGATGCGCTCCTTGCCCCACCACTGCACCGCCAGGTCATGCAGCGGCCCGCCCTCCTCGTTGAAGCACAGGAAGAACGGCTCGCCGTATCCGCCTATGCCCGTATGCCAATCGATCAGGGCGACCTTGGCCGCGCCGGCCAGGTGGTCGCGGACAATGCGCTCCAGCGTCAGGTTGGACCATTCCCGTCCCTTGCCGCCGTAGTTCAGGCCGTCCGGATGGGAGTACTGGCCGCGCGCCAGCGTGTCGTACAAGCGATCCTCGCCATGGCTGGCCGCGAAATCCTCCATGGCCTGCTGCGCGGCCGCAACCTCCGCGCGGCTCCATTCGTCGCGCAGCAGCAGCGGATGCAGCAGCGCATAGTCGGGGTTGGCGGGCGGCGCTCCCTCATGTCCGATGAAGTTTCGATTCAGGTCCACGTTGTTTTCAGTGGTGCGGCTCAGGTGCGCGAAGCCCCAGGGGTTGATGGCATGCACCATGACCACCGCCACGTCCGGGTCGAGCGCCGCGGGGCCGCCGCCCAGCATCCACGCGATCTGCGCGGCCGAGCCGAAGAAGCCCTCGAGTCCGTGCGTGCCGCTGATCACCAGCAGGCGGCGCGGCGCGTCGGCGCGGCCGAAGCAGGCCACGTCGGTCACCAGCGCCGTGCCGCCCGGCGCCCGCGCGCCGGCGTGCGTGTACTCGGCCAGGCGTCCGCCTGCGCCCGCGGCTGCCGCCCGGAACTTGTCGCGCGCCCGGCCATAGTCGAGCGCGTAGCATTGATGGAATTCCATGGATGAGTTCTCCTGTGCGCCTACTCGGCCTGCACGGTGGCCGAGGTCGATTTGTCCCAGAACACCAGCTTGCGGTGCAGGTAGCGGATCAGGTTGGTGCCCGTCAGGCCGATGAACACCAGGCTGAACAGGCAGGCGAACATGGTGGCAACGTCCATGTTGACCGAGGCCGACTGGATCAGATAGCCGAGCCCCTTGCTGGACGAGATGAACTCCGACACCACCGCGCCGATCAGGCTGAGAACCACCGAGATCTGCAGGCCGGCGAAAATGTGGCCCGAGGCCGCGGGCAGCTTGACGTGGAAGAACACGTGGCTGCGCGAGGCGCCAAAGGCCTTCATCAGATCCAGCATGGCCGGGTCGGCCTGGCGTATGCCCACCACCGTGTTGATGAACATCGGGAAAAAGCTCATCAAGGCCACCATCACGACCTTGGAGGCCATGCCGAAGCCGAACCAGACCAGCAGCAAGGGTGCGATCGCCACTTTCGGCGTGGACTGCAGGGCGATGATGTAGGGATAGATGAACTGCTCGAAGGTCTCGGACTCGGCCAGGATGGTTCCCACCACCAGAGCCAGCCCGCAACCTATCAGGTAGCCGTACACGGTGCTTTGCAGCGTGAACAGAAAGTGCGGCCAGTATTGCCCGTCGATATAGCCGGTCTTGAGCGCCTGCAACACGGATTCGGGCGCGGGCAGCAGGTAGTTGGGCACCGAGAACACGCGGATGCTGACGAACCACAGGATCACCAGCAGCACCCCGGTGATCAAGGGATAGAGTATGGATTTGATGGATCGGGACACGAACGCCTCCGCTAGTCGAACTTCACCAACTGATCGAACAGTTCCCGCAGTTCGGCGCACAGGCGCGTGAACTCGGGGTCGTTGAGCGTCGCCAACGTCCGCGGCCGCGGCAGGTTCACGGAAATCTCGCGGATGATGCGCCCCGGGCGCGCCGACATCACCACGATCCGGTCCGACAGGAACACCGCTTCGGCAATGCTGTGCGTGATGAACAAGGCCGACTTGCGCGTGGCCATCCAGATGCGCTGCAGCTCTATGCTCATGCGGTCGCGGGTCATGGTGTCCAGCGCGGAGAACGGCTCGTCCATCAGCAGCAGCGCGGGGTCATGCACCAGGCCGCGGGCGATGCCGACGCGCTGCTGCATGCCGCCCGACAGTTCGCTGGGGTAGTTGCTCGCGAACTTTTCCAGGCCCACCAGCCGCAGCAGTTCCAGCGCCCGGGCGGTGCCCGCCTCGGTATCCTTGCGCAAGGCGCGGATCGGCACCAGCACGTTGTCCAGCACCGTTTTCCAGGGCAGCAGCGTGGGTTGTTGAAACACGATGCCGACGTCGCCGCGCGGCTTGTCGATAGGCGTGCCGCTGAGCAAGGCCTTGCCGCTGGAAGGCGTCAGCAGACCGCTGAACACCTTGACCAGCGTGGACTTGCCGCAACCAGACGGCCCCAGCACCGACACGAATTCACCAGCGCCCAGCTGCAGCGACAGATTGTCGACGGCGGTGATCGGTCCTTTGCTGCTGCGGTAGACCACGCTCACATTGTCGGCCGTCAGCAAGGGGCGGCCGGCGGCGTCCGGACGCGCTGGCGAGCGCCCGCCTTCAACCAGGGATAGATTCAGGGAGTTCATAGGGATTCCGGCTCGCATCTACTTGAGCCGCTGGGCCGCTGCCACCACGGCCGCGGCGTCGAAATCATTGATGTCCTTGACGAACTCGTTGGTGTAGAGCGGCTTGACGTCCACGTTGCCGGTGCTCAGCTGTCCGCCTTCGTGCAAAACCTCCACATAGTCCTTCCAGGACTGCTCGGTGTAGTAGCCCATCTTCCCGGCGCCCTGTTCCGGCAGCATGGTGGCCAGGCGCACCTTCAGGATCTGCACGGCGTCCGCCAGCTTTTTCTCCTCGCTCCCCTCGGCCGGCTTGGTGGCCGGATACAGGGTCCAGAAGTTCTTCACGCAGGCTTCCGGATTGGCGTTGCAGGCGACCACGCCCTTGGCCGCAGCGCGCGCGAACGCCACCACCAGTTGCGGCTTGTCGCGCAGGGTATCCTCGTGCGCGATCCAGCCGCTGGAGAACAGTTCACGATAGTTCTGGCCCATGGGCAGGCGGCGCAGCTCGACGCCCATCTGTTCGATCTGCACGTGGAAGGTATCGAACAGATTCAGCGCCTGCACCTTGTCATCGCTGACCGCGCGCAACGCCGTCGCGCCCACGCCCACGGGCACGAACTCATAGTCGCGCTGCAGTTCCAGCCCGATCTTCTTCATCATCGCCTTGGTGACCGCCAGGTTGCCCCAGGACATGGCGCCCACGCCGATCTTCTTGCCTTTGAGGTCGGCAAGCGACTGGACCGGACTGTTCTTGGTGACGACGACGTCGAACGGCGACAGGTAGATGCCGTTGTAGAACATCTTGACCGGCAGGGGATCGCGGCCCGGCTGGCGCGAGATCACCAGCGGATCCGGTGTGATCCAGCCGAAAGTGATGTGCTTCTGCGTGACCTGCGGCAGCATCACCGCGGCCCCCTGAAAGAAGGTCGCCTGTACGTCCAGGCCCGCTTCCTTGAAGTAGCCCATGCCCACCGCCATCAGCGTGGGAGCGTTGGAAAGCGAAATGTTGGTGCCGTAGGCGAACGTGACTTTCTCCGCCGCGTTCGCCGCGCCGCCAGCGGCGCTCAGCGTTACCAGCGCTGCGGCTGCCAGGATCCCCCGCCGGACGCGGCGCTTCGGATTTGCGATACCTATCATGCTGCTGCTCCTGTTTTATTTGAAGTACTAGCTGGATATCGGTACTGCAGACTGCCCGCCGGATCAGCGCCCCGCGCAATCCCAGGGCAAGGCCGCGCCGGCGCCGGCGCAGAAAATGAGGCTTGCGCCGCCCGCATGTTCGGCCGCCACCCGCAATTGATCGTTGGCGCGGAGGTAGGGAACGCGATTGGCCTCGAGCACGGCAGCGGTGCGGGACAGGTCGGCCACTTCCACGGCAAGCGCGGCCGGGCGCGGCAGCACCGGAATCTCGCATCCCGGCAGGCGCGACCGCAGAGCGTCCCGTGTTGTCAGCCCCAACCATCCCGAATGCAGTCGGAACCAGGCCTCGCCCTCGCGCCGCGTGCTGGCCACGCCCAGATAGCGCTCATAGCGCGCCGCCGCCTCGTCCAGATCCTCCACCGCGACGATGGCCGCCGCCAGCGCGCGGGCGCCGTTGGGATGGGACAGGTAGCGTTCCTGCCAGAGCAGTTCGGGAGTCTCGTGGCGCAGGGTCAGGATCAGGCCTTCAGGCATCGCGTCGCGCGACGTGCGCACCTGGCTGAACCGCGCCAGTTTGGGGCCTTGCGGCGTGCCTATGTAGCGTTGCAGCACGCCGGGTTCGGCCGCAAAGCCGGCCTCGCGCAGCGCGGCGATGCGCTGCTCGGGCTGGGCAGTATCGAAGGCGATGATGTGCATGCCCGCATAGCGGGCCAAACCGTCGGGAATACCGCGCAAGTCCAGCGCCGGGTCCACCACCGCGACCAACTCGATGTAGCCGTGGCCGAGCATGGCGCAACGGTTGGCGATGCCGGCCTTGACCACTTCGCGCGTGACGGCGTGGGTGCCGGAGTGCTGTGACAGCGGCGTCAGCTGAAACCCCAGCCGTTCGTACAAGGCGGCGGCCGCCCCCATGTCGTGCGCGTACAGCCCCACGTGATCCAGTCCGACCGGATCCGGGCCTGCCGATTCCGCGTTCGCCCGGATGCGGGCGCCGTGGAGCTGCGTCATGGATATTCCTTCTTCTCTCTGAATGGGCGGGAACCAACTCGGGAAGGCAAGAAGCGGCACGGGCAGGCCCGACTTCTGTTCACATCAATGCATACATTGATATATACATCAGTGAATATTCAAACGGCAATCGTTTTACGGCCTGTCCGCATGAGGGATTTCACGGAGTCGCGCAGGCATGCGCAGCCCCTGCCGCGAGGCGCCGGCGGCCTGGCGGATCGATTTGGAAGATGGTTCGAACCGTTGGCGTGGGCTCAGCCCGCCCCGCCCCGCTGCGCCATGTACGCATGCCGGAAATAGTCCCGCACCGCCTGCATGGCGGGCGATACTTCCGCGCCCCGGCGCCAGGCCAGCCCCACGTTCATCGGCGGAATCGGGTCCTTGAGCTGGACCGTTTCTATGCGCCGGCCTTCCAGCGACCAGGGCCGGTAGACCATGTCCGACAGCAGGGCCACGCCGCTGCCGTTGGCCACCATGCTGCGCACCGCCTCGACGGATGAGGTGCGCAGCCTCACGTCGGGCTTGAAGGGGGTTTCGTTCCAGTAGCGCAAGGCGGTGTAGGCCGCCTCGTCCACGGTCAGCATGATGAAGGGTTCGCGCGAAACGTCCTCCAGGGTCACGGCGTCCGCCGCCAGCAAAGGATGCCTGGCCGGCAGCCAGAGGCGTCGCGGCGAGCCGAAGAAATGCTCCACCGCCAGATCCGGGTTGGCGACGTTGGAGGTCAGCAGCACCGCCATGTCATAGCGGTTCGCGATCAGGCCTTCCTCGATGGCGCTGCGGTTCAGTTCGTGCAGCTGGATGTCCAAACGGGGATACAGCTGCGACAGCCGCTGCAGGTGATACGGCAGGAAGTAGCCGATCACCGTATAGGACGCCGCCAGCAGCAGGCGGCCCGATACCTCTTCCGCCGCCGCCGGCATGCGCAGGGCTTCGTCGACCGAGGACAGGATGTTGTAGGCGTGGTTCAGGAAGGTGCGGCCGCTGTGGGTCAGCGTCACGCCGTGGGCGCCGCGCTGGAACAGCGCCGTGCCCACCGTTTCCTCCAGTTCGCGGATGGCGCTGGTGATGGCCGACTGGGATATCGCCAGCTGGATCGCCGCCTGCGAAATCTGGCCCAGTTCGGCCGCGGCGATGAAGTATTTGAGCTGGCGTAGGGTAATCGACATGTCTAGCCTTATCTGTTTAATCGATATCTTCCCCTCAGGATATCTGCATATTCTTTGCGCATCCCCATCCGCCCCATCAGGGGTATCCCTTATTTTTCATAGAGAAATCTTCGAAACGCGGCCGCCAACGCGACGGACGCTTATCTAAAAAACAGATATCTATAGATCAATAAAAAGATCTTTTTATCCCCTTGAGGCTTGGCTAATGTTCACGTCACACGCCGCGCCGGATGCGGCGAGCGACAAGAAGGAGCCTCCCGCAATGAGCAAGCGCAGCATCGACCTCAACTCGGACATGGGGGAAGGATTTGGCCCATGGACCATCGGGGACGGCGTGGACGAAGCGATCATGCCCTTGATCAGTTCGGCCAACATCGCCACGGGCTTCCATGCCGGCGACCCGCGGATCATGAACCGCACGGTGCTGCAGGCCCGCGAACACGGCGTCTGCATCGGCGCCCATCCCGGTTTTCGCGACCTGGTCGGCTTCGGCCGGCGCGACATGCGCGAAAGCGCCGAAGCGCTGGTGCACGACATCGTCTATCAGCTGGGCGCGCTGCGCGAATTCGCCCGGCTGCACGGACTGCGCCTGCAACACGTCAAACCGCATGGCGCGCTGTACATGCAGGCCGCCCGCGACGAAGCCCTGTCGCGCCGCCTGATCGAAACGCTGCAGGAACTGGAGCCCACGCTGGCGCTGTACTGCATGGAAAGCTCGGTCACCTACCGACTGGCGCGCGAACTGAACCAGCCCGTGGTGCGCGAGTTCTACGCCGACCGCGACTACGACGCCGGCGGCTCCATCGTCTTCACCCGCTACACCCAGCCGCTGGACCCCGCCCAGGTCGCCGAAAAGGTGCTGCGCGCCTGCACCGAGGGACGCGTGCGCACGGTCGAAGGCAAGGACATCGCCATCGACTTCGATTCTGTCTGCATACACAGCGACACGCCCGGCGCCCTGTCCCTGGTGCGCGCCACCCGCGAGAAGCTGGAAACCCACGGCATCCGGATCGCGCCGCCCAGCGTGACCGGCCCCTGAACCGCCTGCCGCCCAAACAACATTCCAAGGAGAAACCCATGCCGTTGCACGATATTCCCAGCCCCCTGCCCGGAACCTTCTATCGCCGCCCCAGCCCCGACGCGGCCCCCTTCGTGGAGCCTGGCGCCACGGTCGCCGCCGGCGCCGTGATCGGCATCGTCGAAGTCATGAAGCAGTTCAACCAGATCGAAACGCCCACCGGCGGCGTGGTGGCGGAAATCCTCGTCGAAGACGGCGAACCGGTGGAAGCCGGGCAGCCCCTGCTGCGCATCGAGGGATAGGCCGCGCCATGTCCGATATCCATCTCCCCTACCGGCCGCGCCGCATCCACAAGGTGCTGGTCGCCAACCGCGGCGAAATCGCCTTGCGCATCATCCGCGCCGCCCGCGAACTGGGCATGCGCACCGTCGCCGTGTACAGCGAGGCGGACCGCGACGCGTTGGCCACGCGCATGGCCGACGAGGCGGTACTCATCGGCCCCTCGCACGCGACGCGCAGCTATCTGAATACCGAAGCGCTGCTGGACGCCGCCCGCAGCACCGGCGTCCAGGCGGTACATCCCGGCTACGGCTTCCTGTCGGAAAACGCGGCATTCGCGGAGGCCGTGAGCGACGCCGGCCTGATCTTCGTCGGGCCCGATGCCGCCACCATCCGCACGATGGGCGACAAGGCTGCAGCGCGCGCCTGCGCCCAGAAGGCCGGCGTGCCGACGGTACCGGGCAGCGAGGGCGTGCTGTCGTCGCTGGATGAAGCCCTGACCCATGCCGCCGTCATCGGCTACCCGCTCATGATCAAGGCGGCCGCGGGCGGCGGCGGGCGCGGCATCCGCGTGGTGCGCGACGAAGCCGAACTGCGCGCGCAGATGCCGCAGGCCCAGGCCGAGGCACAGGCGGCCTTCGGCGAAGCCGGCGTGTACCTGGAACGCTATCTGCCGCGCGCCCGCCACATCGAAGTTCAGGTCCTGGGCGACGGCAGCAACGCCGTCCACCTGTACGAACGCGAATGCTCCCTGCAACGGCGCCGGCAGAAGGTGCTGGAAGAAGCGCCCTCGCCCGCCCTGGCCCCCGCCACCCGGCAGAAACTGTGCGAATCGGCGGCGCAACTGGCGCGCTCGGTCGGATACCGTGGCGCAGGCACGCTGGAGTATCTGTATGACGACAGCCGCGGCGCGGGCGAGTTCTATTTCATCGAGATGAATACCCGCATCCAGGTCGAGCACCCCATCACCGAAGCCATCACGGGCGTGGACCTGGTGCGCGAAATGCTGCGCATCGCCGACGGCGAGCCGCTGCGCTGGCGCCAGCAGGACATCGCCATCCGCGGCGCTGCGATCGAATGCCGCATCAACGCCGAAGACCCCACGCGCAACTTCGCGCCCAGCCCGGGCCGGGTCGAACACGTGCGCTGGCCCGGCGGCCCCGGCGTGCGCGTGGACTCGATGCTGTATCCGGGCTGCGCCGTACCGCCCTACTATGACTCGCTGCTGGCCAAGCTGATCGTCTGGGACGAGGACCGCGCGGCGGCGCTGACGCGCATGGCGCGCGCGCTCGACGAAGTCGAACTCGCCGGCGTGCATTCGACACTGGCGCTGCACCGCGAGCTGCTGGAGGATGCGGACGTGCTGGCGGGCCGCTACCACACTAATTATCTTGAGGCCTGGATGCAAAGGGACCGGGAGGACAACCAATGAGCTTGCGCTACACCCACGGCGGCGACGAGTTCATCTTCGTCGAGATCAGCGAGGACATGTCGCTGGAATCCTTTTTCAAGGGCATGGCGATCACGCGGGCGCTGCGCGAACGCGCGGTCGACGGCGTGACCGAGATCTGCCCGGCCAATGCGTCCTACCAGGTGCGGTACGACCCCGACCGCATCGCGCCGGACGCCCTGCTGGCCTTGCTGCGCGAACTGGAGGCAGGCATGGACCTGGCCAACCTGACGCTGGCGACCCGCATCATCGAAGTGCCGGTGTATTACAACGATCCCTGGACCCACGAGACCCTGATGCGGTTTCGCGAAAGGCATCAGGATCCGGCGTCCACCGATCTGGAATACGCGGCCCGCATCAACGGCCACGACTCGGTGCAGGGCTTCATCGACGCCCATTCCGGCTCGCCCTGGTTCGTGTCCATGGTGGGCTTCGTGGCCGGGCTGCCCTTCATGTACCAGATGGTGGAGCGCGAGCGCCAGCTGCAAGTTCCGAAGTACCTGCGCCCCCGCACCGACACGCCCAAGCACACGGTGGGACACGGCGGCTGCTTCGGCTGCATCTACTCGGTGCGCGGCGCGGGCGGCTACCAGATGTTCGGCGTCACGCCCGCGCCGATCTTCGAGCCGGCCCAGCGCCAGGCGCATCTGCGCGACTCCATGGTGTTCTTCCGCCCGGGCGACATCGTGAAGTTCAAGCCCATCACCCGCGACGAGTACGACCAGGCCGCGGCGCAGGTCGAGGCTGGCAGCTTCGCGCTGCGCATCCGGCCCGTGTCGTTCTCGCTGGCCGAGTTCCAGCGCGCCCCCGATGCCTGCAACGCCCAACTGCTGGAGACGCTCCATGCCTAACGATCCCATCATCGAAGTCATCAAGCCCGGCCTGGCCACTTCGGTGCAGGACACGGGCCGCCAGGGCTACTACCACCTGGGCATACCGCCGTCCGGCGCGCTCGACCAGTACGCGCTGGCGGCCGCCAACCTGCTGGTGGGCAACGCCGCCGACGCCGCCGTGCTGGAATGCACGCTGCTCGGCCCCGAATTGATGTTCCACCGCGCCGCCGTGATCGCCGTGACGGGCGCCAGCATGATCCCCAAGATCGACGGCGTGGCGCAGGCCTGCAACGTGGCGCTGGCGGTGCAGGCCGGCAGCCGGCTGTCGTTCGACTTCGTGCAGGCCGGCGCCCGCGCCTGCCTCGCGGTCGCGGGCGGCATCGACGTGCCTGTGGTCCTGGGCAGCCGCTCGACCTATGCGCTGGGCTCCATCGGCGGCCATGAAGGCCGCAAGCTGCAGGCCGGCGACCGGCTGGCGGTGGGCCGGGCCTCCATCCGCACGCGCGTGGGCCGCGAACTGCCAGCCGCGCTGGCCGAGGCTCCGCCCAAGACGCAAACGCTGCGCGTGCTGCCGGGCCTGTACGACCACCGGCTGGAGCCCGAATCCGCCGCCGCCTTCTATGAAGACGTCTGGACCGTGACCTCGGAAGCCGACCGCATCGGCTACCGCTACAAGCAGGGCCGCCCGCTGCGCTTTCGCGCCCGCGAACAGCCTTTCGGCGCGGGCGCCGACCCGTCGAACATCGTCGACGCCTGCTATCCCATCGGCTCCATCCAGGTGCCTGCTGGCGTGGAGCCCATCATCCTGCACCGCGACGCGGTGTCCGGCGGCGGCTACGCCATGATAGGCACGGTCATCAGCGCCGACCTGGACAAGGTCGGCCAGATGCAGCCCAACCAGAGCGCCCATTTCGAGCGGGTGACGCTGGAGCAGGCGGTGGCCGCAAGGCGCGACTACCGCGCCCGCTTCGAGCGGCTGCATCAGGCGCTCAGCGGCTGACACCCGGGGCGCGGCCAGGCCGCGCCCTTCCCCCGTTTTCGTGTATTCCGGCCTCGCCCACTGGCAAGGCCGGTGGGCGACGCGCGCCCGTTCCGCAGTCGAACCGCAGCATCCGATCCCGCCAGGAGATCCGACATGGCCAACATGACCTCACGCAAACCGTCCGATGAGACGGACAACTCGCTGCACGCCGTCGCCGACAGCGACCGCATGCCCCGCTACGCTCTCACCATGGCCTGGTGGGCCGTGTGCAGCGCCGTCTTCTACATCGTCGTCGGCGCCACGCTGGCGCTGAAATACGGCGCCCGCAACGCCATCATCGGCATGGTGCTGTCGGTGATCAGCTACGGGCTGATCAACGGCGTCATCAGCCGCTATGCGATCCGCAGCGGCCTGTCGGTGGCGCTGTTCTCGCGCCGGCTCTTCGGCACCTCGGGCGCGGCGCTGGCCACGCTGATCTTCTTCGCCACCGCCATCTACTACGCGGTGTTCGAAGGCGCGGTGATGTCGGTCGCGGCGCATCATCTCTATCCGGCCGTGCCGTACTGGCTGGTGGCGCTGGTGGTGGTCATCTACAGCGTGCTGCTGATCTTCGGCAGCGTGCAAAGATGGCTCGACAAGTTCAACGGCGTGCTGCTGCCGTTCTATCTGCTGGGCCTGCTGCTGGCCGTGGTGATGGCGACGCAGGAATACGGCTACAGCGACGCCTGGCTGTCGTTCGGCCCGCCCGAAGGGCCCGTCCCGGGCGGCTGGTGGGACGCCTTCGTGTACTACATGGGCGTGTGGGTCCTGATGATGTTCACCTTCGACTACGCCCGCTTCGGCAAGCGCGAGGACCAGACCTACCATAGCCGCTACAACTTCGGCATGCCGTTCTACCTGGTGACCTTCCTGCTCAACGGCGTGGCCGGCATCTATCTGGTCAGCACGATTCCCAGCGACGCCGCGCTGTCGGAGGTGTCGGTGGTGCTGGCGCTGCTCAAGCTGATGGGCCTGGGCGGCTTGCTGTTCGTCTGGATCACGCAGACCCGCATCAACACCGCCAACTACTACCTGGCCACCATCAACATGCAGGCGTTCTTCGCGCGCTGGCCGGGCATGCGCTGGCCCAAGGCGATGTGGGCGGTCATCGTGGGTGCGGTGACCTATGCACTGATGCTGCTGGACGTGTTCTCGTACCTGCTGCAGGCGCTCGCCTACCAGGGCATATTCGTGGTGTCCTGGGTGGCGGTGGCGCTGGTCCACATCCTGGGTGGCCAGGAATCCGCGGCGCCAAACGAAGGCGGCGCGGCCTTCAACCGCGCCGGCCTGGCCGGCTGGTTCGCGGGCGCGATCTGCGGCCTCGCGCTGATGCATACGGCCGGCTTCGCGGCGACGCTGGCCGCGCCGGCCAGCTTCGTGGTGTCGGCGCTGGTGTACCGGATCTGCTCCACGGCTGCGGGACGGATGCAGGCGCAGGGCGGCTGATGCCGCACCCGGGCCGCGCGGCAAAACCCGCGGCCCGGCCCGAAGTGTCCTGTGTACACTTTCCACTGATCCCCAGGCAGGTGGAAGGAAATGAACATGCGCGTAGATTTGGCGGCATTGCGGCCGCAGCTCATACAGATCGCCCGGAACGCGGATACCGGCGACGGCGCCCATGACCTGAGCCATCTGGAACGCGTATGGAAAGCCGCGGCCGGCATGCTGGCGCACCACCCCGAGGCCGACGCCGTGGTGGTCATGGCCGCCAGTTACCTGCATGACTTGGTCAACCTGCCCAAGAACCATCCTGACCGGGCACGCGCCTCGGCCATGGCGGCTGACCAGGCCGTGCGCGAGCTGCGGGCGGCCGGATATCCCTCAGCCAAGCTCGAAGGCGTCCATCACGCCATCGAGGCCCACAGCTACTCCGCCAACATCCCGCCGCGGACCATCGAGGCCCGCATCGTGCAGGATGCCGACCGCCTGGATGCGCTCGGACCGGTGGGACTGGCCCGCATGTTCCACGTCGGCGGGCAGTTGGGACGGGCGCTGGCGCACCCCGACGATCCCATGGGCGCGCATCGGCAACTGGACGACGGCATCTATACCCTGGATCACATCGAATTGAAGCTCGCCAGCATCGCGGGAACCATGCAGACGGAAGGCGGCCGCGTGCTTGCGGCCACGCGGCTGGACTGGATAAGACGGTTCCGCGACGAGTTCGTGGCGGATTGGGCGGCCTGAAACGGCGCTATCTTCGATCGGCCAGTGTTCATGTTATATAATAAGAACCATTCTCATAAACACTGATGCCGGCCGAATCCAGGCCCGATGCGCGGTGGGGGGGCTTGCCGTGCCGGCCAATAAATTCGCGTTACCGCAGCAGGACATCGAAGGCCTGTACATCGACCATGGCGGTTGGCTGAAAGGCTGGCTGCGGCGCAAGCTCGGCGATGCCTGCAGCGCCGCCGACCTGGCGCATGACACGTTCGTGCGCCTGCTCACAAAGGATGCCCTGCCCGAAATACGCGAGCCGCGCGCGCTGCTGACGACCATCGCACATGGGCTGGTACTGAATCTGCGTCGGCGCCAGCGTCTGGAACAGGCTTACCTGGAGGCGCTGGCGCTCCTGCCGGAGCCTCAGACGCCTTCGCCGGAAACCCAGGCCATCCTGCTCGAAACCCTGTTCGAGATCGATCGCCTGCTCGACGCCCTGCCCCGCTTGATGAGACAAGCTTTTCTGCTATCCCAGATCGATGGCAAGCGCCAAAGCGAGATCGCAGTCGAGCTTGGCGTGTCGGTGCCCACGGTCAAACGCTACATCGCCAAGGCTTTGGCGCACTGCTGCTTCGCGTAACCCGATTACCTGGAACCCGGCCCGATGCCCCCCCATCGCCTCCAGCGTCCGTCTTCAGGCAGCGCATTGGCTGGTCGAACTGCAAGGTGACAGCGTGGCCAGCAACACGCTTCGGCGCTGGCGCGAATGGCGCGCAGCGGATCCTGAACACGAACGCGCGTGGCAGCATATCGAGGGCTTCCAGGCCAAGCTGCAGGGCGTGCCCGCGCCCCTGGCGCGCGCAACGCTCACCGTTCCCGATTCTCCCGCGCGCCGCAGGCTCGTCAAGACGCTGGCGCTTGCCGTCTTCGCGGGCGGCGCGGCCTCGATGCTGGACGAGCAGCGCGCCTGGCGGCGCTGGACTGCCGACAGCCGGACCGGCGCGGGCGAACTTTTGAACCGCCTGCTGCCAGACGGCACCCAGGTCGCGCTCAATGCCGGCACCGCCATCGACATCCAATTCACGCAGACGGAACGCGCGCTGCGCCTCATCAGCGGCGAACTGCTGATCACCACCGCGCCGGATCCCGCGGCGGACCCGCCTCGCCCCTTCCTCGTGCGCACCGGCCAAGGCAGCATCCGCGCCCTGGGCACGCGTTTTTCCGTACGCGACCTGGACGGACGCAGCAGCGCCGAAAGCCTGGTCGCCGTCTTCGAGGGCGCCGTCGAGCTGGCTCCCGCCAGCGGCGCGCCAGCCCTGCTGCGGGCCGGGCAGCAAGGCTGGCTGGGACGTCATGCTGCTACCGCGGCGGGTTCCGCCAACGAAGATGCGCTGGCCTGGACCCAAGGCATCATCGTCGCCCAGGACATGCCTCTGCCGGCATTCCTGGCCGAGCTTGCGCGCTATCGCCCCGGCCGCCTGGCCTGGGACGATGCGGTGGCACACCTCAAGGTCACGGGCACCTATCCCACCGCCGATACCGACCGCGTCCTGGAAATGCTCGTCGACACCCTGCCCGTCACGGTGAGCTACCTCACGCGCTATTGGGTCACGCTGCGGCCCCGTCCGGCCCGGACTACAGAAAAATTCCGCAACGGTTGATCCCTTTTCGTTTTTCGCGGGGCAAGAAGAGTAGGACCACACATTGCCTTCATTCTTGCTCCGGGGAACTGCATATGGGTTTAAACCGCCCGAAACCAACGACTTCCATTCCAGCGGCCGGCCGCCTGCGCCTGCACGCCCTGGTCAGCATGGCCACGCGCGGCCTGCGGGGTTGCGCCGCCATCGTCCCGCTAGCCGTGTGCGCCCCAATGGCGCATGCGCAGGCCGCGGAGGAAGCACGGTACTACGACATTCCCGCCGGTCCGTTGACCGCCGCGCTCAACCGCTACGGTCGTGAGTCCGGCCTGATGCTGTCTTTCTCGACCGAGCAGACCAACGGCCTCCAGAGCAAGGGAATCCAAGGCCGCTACACGGCGCAGGATGGCTTGCAAGCATTGCTGGCGGGTACCGGCTTCGAGGCCGCCGTGCGGCCCAGCGGCGGCTATGTATTGCGGCCTGGCAGCACTCAGCAGCTCGCTCCCGTCGAGGTGGTCGGCGCGCACGAGACCGCCACCGGCCCTCTCTACGGCTATGCCGCCACGCGCAGCGCCACCGGCACCAAGACGGACACCGCCCTGATTGAAACGCCGCAGTCGATCAGCATCGTCGGCGCCGAGGAAATCGAAATGCTCAAGCCGCAGAACCTGCAGGACGCGCTGGGCTATGTCGCCGGGGTCAACCGCTCGGAAGGACTGGACCGGACCTCGGACACCTTGATCGTCCGGGGTTTTCAGCTCGATGGCAACGGCAACCAGTACCGCGACGGCACCAAGTACACAGTCAATATCTTCAACGGCCAGCAGGAACCCTATGGCCTGGAACGCATCGAAGTCCTCAAAGGCGCATCCTCTGTGCTCTATGGCGCCGCCGCGCCCGGCGGCATCATCAACACCATCAGCAAGCGGCCCCCGGCCGCGGCCCTGCGCGAGCTGAACGTCGAAACCGGCAGCTTCGACCGCAAGCAGGTATCAGGCGATTTCGGCGGGCCGCTGGACGAGGAAGGCGTCTGGTCATACCGGCTTACCTTTCTCGGCCGCGATGCGGACACCTTCATCGACCACATTCCTGACCGGCGCGCCTACGTGGCGCCCGCGATGACCTGGCGGCCCAGCGCAGCCACTTCCCTGACCTTGCTCGCCGATTATCAGAAAGACAGGACAGGCTATGTCTACGGCCTGCCCGAAAGCGGCACGATCCTGCCCAACCCCAACGGAAGAATTCCCCGCGAACGCTTTACCGGCGAACCCGGTTACGACAAGTTCGACCTGGAGCGCTACTCGGTCGGCTATTTGTTCGAACATGCCTTCAACGACCAGGTGAAGCTGCGCAACAGCCTGCGCTACATGCATGCCAGCAACGAATACCGCTCGGTCTGGATCAGCGGACTGCAGGATGACGGCCGCACGACCGCCTATCGCGGCGCGGCGCCGCGTTGGGACCGCTCTTCAGGCGTCGTCTCGGACACCTCGCTGCAATACCAGTTGCGCACGGGTCCGGTGGAACACACCTTTCTTGCCGGTCTGGACTATTCCGTCGCCCACCACGAATCCGAACGCTACCAGCGCGAACTCGGCAACATCGATATCTACAACCCCGTCTATGGCAGTCCGATAGGCGGCATCGAGACGCAAAACCCCTACTCCTGGAAAAGCGATACCAAGCGGCTGGGCCTATACCTCCAGGATCAGATGAAGATTGCCGACCGCTGGGTCGTGCTGCTGGGCGGACGGCAGGATTGGGTACGGTTCGACTCGGGTAACTTCTTCACCGGCGAAAAGACCGCGGACAATGAAAAGAACAAAGCCTTTACCGGCCGGGCGGGCCTGGTCTACCTCGCCCCCAACGGCCTCGCCCCCTTCCTGAGCTACAGCGAGTCCTTCGAACCGACCGAGGGCAATGACCGCAGCGGCGGCCGCTTCAAGCCCACCACCGGCCAGCAATACGAAGCCGGCCTGCGCTATCAACCGCCGGGCTCCCACACCATGGTGTCGGCGGCCGTTTACCAGATAACCCGCAAGAATGTGCTGGTCGCCGATCCCTCCGATCCGTCGATGACGTACTCGATACAGGCTGGCGAGGTGCGCTCGCGCGGCTTCGAACTGGAAGTCCGTTCGGCTCTCACCCGCGACATCAACCTCATCGCCGCCTACGCCTATACCGACGCCCGCACCACGCAAGCCAGCCCCTTGCAACCCGAACAGGAAGGCATGCGCACTCCCGGCGTGCCGTACAACCAGCTCTCGCTCTGGGCCGACTACAGTTTCGGCAGTCTCGGGCTGCCCGGTCTGAAGGCGGGCGCCGGCATGCGCTATGTGGGCAGCACGCGCAGCCAGACCAACGCCGAAGTGCCGGCCTTCACGCTGTTCGACGCCATGATCAGCTACAGCACCGGCCCGTGGCGCTTTGCGCTCAATGGCACCAACCTGGCGGACAAGACCTATATCGGGAATTGCACCTATGGATGCTTCTACGGCGAGCCCAGGCGGGTGATCGGGACGGTGAGCTATCGCTGGTAGGCAGGCTCAGAACTTCACCGAGCAGCGGATGCCCGACGGAATCACATTGCCCTCGTTGGGCACGCGCAGCAGCACGGTAAAAGTGCCGCTGGCGGCGTCCATCACCCGGTCGATGCGCCAGACCTTCGCTTCCAGCGGCTTGTCGGTGATCGCCTGATTGACGCTGACCTGCGCCTGCGCATCGGCCTTGATCTGGCCATACAGGCCTTCCGGCACCACCACCCTCACCAGCAAGGGATTGATCTGCGCCAGCTTGACGATCTTGTTGTCATTGACGCGGTCGCCCGGACCTGCATAGCGCTCGGCGACGACGCCGTCGAAGGGGCTCTTGATGCTGCGTTCGGCCAGAATCGCCTGCTGCAGCGCCACCTGTAACTGTGCCTGGCGGCTGCGCGAGGTCATTTCGTCGTAATCCCCCGCAGGCAGCAGCTGGCGCTTGAACAGATCGGTGTTGCGGTCGACGACGCGGCTCAGGTAGGCCGCCTCGGCGCGGCGCAGACCCAGCGTGGCCTCGTCGACGCTGGTGTTCAGTTCGGCCACCACCTGGCCTTTCTTGACCACGTCGCCGCGCTGCACCAGCACGCTGCTCAGCACGCCGGCCGACGCGCTGCCCAATTCGGACACCTGGAAGGGTTCCATCAGGCAGGCCATGGGCGCATGCAGATTGCCGGCCTGCGCGGACAGCGCGGGCTCGGCCAGCACCGGCAGGCGGGCATCGGGCGGCAGCCCCTGCGCGCCTGCGGCAGTGGCGAACAGGCAGGCCAACAGGGCCGGGCGGACAAAGCGATGGCGGGTCGTCATGGGATCGGGTCTTTGCATGTCAGTCGCCCTGCCCCGAGAAGGACAGGGAATTCTCAAGTTCTTCATCCGCGGCCACCATCTGGCGGCGCTCGCGGGCCAGTTTTCGTTCGGTGCGGGCCTGGGCGAAACGCAGCCAGCGCGCCGCCAACCCGTTGCGGTCCTGCCCGCGCCGTGCGAGCAGCAGCCGCGAAAGGGCGGCCCAGACGCCGCTGGCGACGCTGTCCAGCACGGAGTCTTCCAGCGACAGGATGGCTTCGACATGGCCAGGATCGCCCTGGCGGCCGCTGCGTCCTTCCAATTGGCGGTCGATGCGGGCGGATTCATGCCGCTCGGTCAGGATGACGTGCAGGCCGCCGGCCTCGCGCGCGGCCTCCGACAAGGGGATATCCGTGCCCCGGCCAGCCATGTTGGTGGCGATCATGATGCTGCCCAATTCACCAGCGCGCGCGATCATATCGGCCTCGTCGGCGTCCTGCTTGGCATTGAGCACCACAGCGGGCAGGCCGGCCTGGGCCAGCACCTGGGCCACCTGCTCGGACGCGGCGACCGAACGCGTGCCAATCAGGATGGGCACCCCTTGCCGATGCAGGGCGCGCGTGCGGTCGCGCACGGCGGCCCACTTTTCTTCCAGAGTGGGGTACACGGCATCCGGCGCATGTCGCCGCCGCGACTTGCGATGGGTGGGAATGCGGACCACCGGCAGGTCGTAAACGCGGCCCAGCTCGGCGCGGATTTCCGCGGCCGTGCCCGTCATGCCGGACAGCAGCAGATAGTGCTTGAAGAAGCGCTGGTAGCTGATGCTCTTGAGGGTAGCGCGCGGTTCGCTCAGTTCCAGCCCCTCTTTGTGTTCCAGCATCTGGTGCAGGCCCTGGCCCCAGGACCGGTCCGGCATCACACGTCCGGTGAACTCATCGACCACCATGATCTTGCCGTCGCGGATGATGTATTGCTCATCCAGCCGGTACAGATGCAACACGGTCAAGGCGCTGAGCATCAGCTCTTCGCGCCGGAACGGGATGCTCCATGGCGCCGGCAGCGCGGCGCACAATTCGCGCAGCTGCTCGCGCCCCAGTTCGGTCAGAATCGCGCGGCGTTCGCCGCGGTGCAGGCGGTAGTGTTCAGGCGTCAGGCTTGCGGCCAGTTCCATGGCCTGGCGCGTCACGTCGGCGGTGTCGTCCTCCTGCACGCCGGAAATGATGAGCGGCGTGCGCGCCTCGTCGACCAGCACGCTGTCGGCCTCGTCCACGATCGCATAGCACAGGCCGCGCAGGTACAGCTGGGATAGCCTGCCCTGCTCCCCCCGCAGCCGTTCCAGGCGCAAGGCGTCTTCGTCCTTGTCGCTGTCCAGCACGATCAGGTCGCGCAGGTAGTCGAACACCAGGGTCTTGTTGGAGCAGTACACCACGTCCGCCTGATAGGCCTTGCGCCGCGTGGGTATGTCCATTTCCATGCTGACCCAGGCCACCGACAGGCCCAGCGCTTCGTAGATGGGCCCCATGATCTGCGCATCGCGCTCGACCAGGTAGTCATTGGTGGTGATGACATGCACCGGCAGGCCGGCCATGGCGACCGTGGCGGCCGGCAAGGTCGCCGTCAGCGTCTTGCCTTCGCCCGTGTTCATCTCCGCCACCATGCCTTGCAGCATGGCCCAGCCGCCCAGCAGCTGGACGTCGAAATGCGCCTTGCCCAACGCCAGCCGGCCCGCCTGGCGGATCAGCGCAAAGGCGCGCGCCGCGCTTTCCTGGTTGATGCCGTTGGCGCGCAGGTCGAACGCGATCTCGTCGGCCCGCCGGCGCACGCCCGCCAGGTCGATGTCGCCCAGCGCCTGCGTTTCGCGCCGCACCCGCGCCAGGATGCGGCGGGTGCGCCACAGGGGCTGGCGGCGCTTGCGGCTCAGCCAGCGCAGCGCAGCCGTGCCCCATGCCTCCAGCTTGTTGGCATGGCGCTCGCTCTCCTTTTCAGGATAGAGCGGGTCGGGGTGGAGAGCGTCGAAGGCGCGCATATCAGAGGCGGAACTGGCGCAGCACCATCTGCCGCACCGCGTCGTAGGCCTGCAACGCCAGCGGCCTGGGCTCGTGCGAGAACTTCACGTAGACCCGGGCGCCAAGATAGGCGCGCGGCGCATCCTGGGGCAGCGCCAGGTCCATCACGAACAGGTTCTCCGCGGATTTGGCGCGCCCTTCCTGCGACTTGCGCGGATCCACGCCTATGCTGCCCCCGCCCTGCAGGCTGAGCGCCAGGCTGGGCAGTTCATCGGTAGCGGCCGGCACCTCGCGCGAGACCACCGCCTTGAACTCCTCGCCGCTGTCCTGCACCAGCCGCACGCGCACGTTCCTGAGCGAGCGGTGGATGCGCTCCAGGCTGGATTGCGGCACCACCACGCGCACGGTTTCCGCGTCGGTCAACACATAGCCCAACAGTTCGCCGCGCTGCACGTAGCGGCCCGTCATGTCCTCCGGCTGCGCCGGCACGTAGCGTCCGGCGTGCGGGCTGCGCACCTGCTGCGCCTGGACCTGTTCCTGGATCGCCCGCCGCTCGGTCTGCAGGCTGGTCCATTGATGACGCATGATGGCCGCCTGCACCTGGTTCTGCGCATAGGCCTGCACGTAGCGCGCCTGGTACTCGTCGACCTGGGCGGCCAGCATGGCATCGCGGCGCAGCAGCTCGTCGTTTTCCAGCGTCAGCAGCGGCGCGCCCTGCCCCACCGGCGCATCGTCGGCCGCCTGCCGCGCACGCACGAAGCCGGCCACCGGCGCCCTGACCTGGGCGGAAGGCGGCACCCAGACCACGCCCTCCGTATCGGTGGACGAGGGTAGCGGCAGCGCGCCCGCCAGGCCAACCGCGCCCAGCACGCACAGCCCGCAGATCAGATAGGAGCGCAAGCGGTGCGCCTGGATCTGCGGGTCGGCATAGAACTGCCGGCCCAGGCGCCACAGCGGCATGACGATGGTGTTGAACAGCGCCCACATGGCCAGCAGCACGCCGAAGAAGAAAAACTGCCCCGCCATGATGAAGATGGCCAGGAACATGATGAACATGCGGTAGCAGAAGGACAGCACGGCGTAGCTCGCGAACCACGCGCGTTCGCCCGGCGTCGCGCGCGGCGCTTCCACACCGCGCAGGCCCAGCGCATAGCGCTTGAACAGATAGCCCAGATAGCCGTTGGCCCGCTGGCCCAGGTTGGGTATCTCGATGGCGTCCGACAAGACGTAGTAGCCGTCATAGCGCAGCAGCGGATTGCCGTTCATGAACAGCGTGGAAACGCCGCACAGGACGATGACGGTATAGGCCAGCGAACGCCCCAGCCCGGGATCCAGCTGGGTCCAGACGATCATCGCCACGGCTGCCAGGAACAACTCGACCAGGATGCCGGCCCCGCCCGCCAGCATGCGCCAGCGCTTGTCGGCAAAGGCCGAGGCCGCCGAGGCATCCACGTAGGGAATGGGCACCAGCAGCAGGAACATCAGGCCGATCTCGTGCACCTCGCCGCCGCGCGCCTTCACGGCGCAGGCGTGGCCGAGTTCGTGGATGGCCTTCACCACCGGATAGACCAGCGCCATCGCCAGCACATTGCCCGTGGAGAACACCTGGTCCCAGATATTGTGGGTCAAGGCCTGCCAATGCATGGCGCCCAGCGCCGCGCCCGCGCCCACCACGCCCAGCCAGAGCAAGGCGCCCAGCCAGGTGAACAGCCAGCGGTAATACGGCAGCGCCCGCGTCAGCCAGCGGTCCGGATCCAGCAGCGGCATCTTCAGCGCGCTGGGATTGCCGATGTACTGCTTGATCTTCTGCATGCGCTGGCGCTTGCGGCGCTCGACCAGGTCGCGCACATCCGGCGCGCGGTCGGTGGTCAGCACATCGGCCCGGTGCAGCTGGGCCATCAGGCGGATGACCTCGTCCTGCGGCATGGCGTCGCCCTCCAGCTGGCCGCAGGCGATCTCCCAGATCTCCTGCACCGTGCGGCGCCCGTCCATCAGGCTGATCATCAGATTGGCCTCGGGCGTATAGCGGTGGAACTCGCCATTGCTCTGGTCCTGCATCACATACCAGACCTGCCCCCGGTAGACGTGGCGATGGATATGGATGTGCGAGCGCAGCCGCGGGCGCAGCGCGCTGACCCGGTGCCAGGAATTGCTATAGAGCGCGGTACCAGACATCTTCTGCTCTTCAGCCGAACCAGGCCCACCATTTCAGGCGGAGCCAATCGAAAAACCCGTGCGTCCAGATCCAGGCGTAGCGGCGCTCGTCGATATCGATGCGGCCCACGCCTTCCATGCCTGGCCGCAGCGCGGGCGCCGCCTTCTCATCCAGGCTGGCCTCCAGCCGGAACACCGTCTTGCCCTCCTGCACCTGGGCCAGCGGCACGATGCGCGTGACCGTGAAAGGAATCTGCCGGTCGGGCATGGCGGCAAGAGCCACCCGCCCCGTCTGGCCAACTGCCACGTCATCGATCAGCCGGTCTTCCACGTCGAGCCACAGCCGGTAGCCGTCCGGCGGCGACAGCTTGAACAGTTCCTGCCCGCGCTTGACGGCTTCGCCCAACTGTTGGCTCAGGTCGCCGCTGACTATCGTGCCGTCGAACGGTGCGCGCAGCGTCGAACGCTGGATCTGTTCACGATGGAACTGCATCTGCGCCATGGCCTGGCGCGCCTGCGCCTGCGCAATCGCGGCCGCCGCGCTATCGCCGCGCGCCGAGGCTTCTTCGGCCTGGCGGCGGTACTGCACCTCCAGATTGCCCGCGCGCAGCAGCTCCAGCTCGGTTTCGCGCGTGTCCAGGGCGGCCAGGGCGTCGCCCTGCTTCACCTCGTCGCCAGCGCGGCGCGTCGCATCGCTGATGTAGCCGTCGAACGGGGCCGCCAGCACGCGCTGCACCACGCCCTGCACGGTGGCGGTCGCGCTGATGCGGTACGGCCCGTGCGCAAACACGCCCAGCGCTACAACGGTCACCAGCGCCAGCGCGGCCAATTTCCGCCCGATGTAGCGCGGCCCCAGCAGACGGCCCGCTTCGCGCAGCGCGCCATCGCGCCACTTGCGCCAGAAGGGGCGCTCCTGCCGCAGGCGCTGGTACAGCACGCGGCCGGCCAGCAGCACCACGCTCTGGCATAGCTCGACGCTTTGCCGGTCGAAGGGCTGCTTGTCCGGCCGTTCGAACACCAGGGCGCCGCGCGCCTCGTCCTCGGGTGCGAACGGCACGGTCAGCACATTGCCGTTGCCAAACTCGCGCGCCAGCTTCTGATGCGCGCGCAGCTGGATCGTGCGCGCTTCGTCTTGCGGCAGGCACAGCGTGGTGTTCTGGTCGATGGCCTCGTCCATGGCCTCGGCCACGGCGCGCATCAGATTCATGTTCTGCACCAGCCGGCTGCTGTGCGACAGCGCATACACCTTGGAGCGGCCGTCCTGCCGAAAGCCGATGCTGACGCGGTCGCACTCCAGGCGGGTCGCCAAATCCGTGACCAGCGTCAGCGCCACATCCTTGAACTGCCCTTCCTTGAGCGCTCGCGCCACGCTGTTGATCACCACCATCAGCCGCTCGACCGTGTGCGCGCTGTCGGCTTCCTGCCGCTGCAACAGCCAGAGCTCCAGCACGCCCGCGCCCCAGCGCAACGCCTGCACCAGCGGCTCAGGCGCCTGCATGGCGGTCTCGAATGCGGCCACGCCATGGATGCGTCCATCGAGCACGATGGGATAGGCAACCACCAGTCCGAGCGCGTCGGCCGACACCGCGACCTCCCGTCCCTGCAGCGATTCGTCGACTGCGCCATAGAACGCCGCGCCGGCCCGGCTGCCCGGCGGGTACTGGGACGCCGCCTCGAAGGGGCCGGCATCCGGTTCACCCAGGATCAGCGCCGCATGACGCACACCCGTCAACTGGCCGGCCTGCAAGGCCAGCCAGGCGTCCAGGAAGGACTGGCGGTCGCTGGCGGCCGACAGCGCCGACCACCAGGCCAGGTCCGCGCGCTTCACCTGCGCGGGCACGACTGCATCATTCATCCTCGCTTCCAGTCTCCGTCAGCTCGGGTTCCCGGCGGCGCACGCTCAGTCCGCGCTTGCGGGCTGCCTTGGGTTCCCACGTGTTGGTCTTCGAATTGAACACGACCGTACCCTTGGAGGCCGCGCCCAACGCCCCGCTCAAGCCCAGCAAGCCCACCCCTGCGGCCAGTGCCACCCGCTCGGCCGCTGATGAACCGGACAGCGGCGCTTGCGCATCCGCCCTGGCGTCCGGCTGCCCGGCTTGCGCCGCGCCCTCGGCTGCCGGCGCCGCGTCCGGCGGCACGGCATCCTCGACCGGCGCCGAAGTCGGCGACGCAGCCTGGGCGCCGCCGGCATAGCCTTGGCCCCCGTCCTGCACCGTCTGATCCGTGCGCATCGAGACCTGGTGCGGCGCGGCCGACGAAGCATAATCGGAAAGCCCGCCGTCGTGGCGCTCGATTACGATGTCGGGCCGAGCCACGCCCAGGCTGACGCGGGCGGCCAAAGCATGCCCCTGCGCATCCATCTGGCCATCCGCCGCTCCCCAGCCGGCCAGCGCACCGAACGCGGGCCGCGGCCAATCGCCAAAGTTGCCGTTCCAGGAGAACAGGTTCTCCATGGCGCGCGTGATCAGGTCGGGCGTATTGCCGCCCTGGCCGAAGCGGGTCAGGTTGATGACGCGGCCGCTCGCCGGGTCGATGTAGATCGCCGCGAAGTCGCCCACCATCACATCCTTGGAGAAGTCGCCGCGGAACTTGTCGGCGCCCAGGCCGCCCAGCATGTAGTTGCTGCCGGTCCCCGCCAGCAGGATGTCGTCGCCGCCGAAAGCGATATCGGTGGTTTCGATCAGGCTGACGCGGTCGTTGACGAAGGCCACGCGGCCGTTGTCGCCCAGCATGACGTTGTTGCCCGCGCCGCTTTCCAGCTGGTCCGCGCCCATCCCGCCCAGCATCACGCCCTCGCCATTGTTGTAGAGGCTGTCCCGGCCGCCCGTCGACGGGTACGAGGTTTCGAACATGGCGATGCGCCCGGCGGCGGTGTACAGCGCCCGCGCGCCGTCACCGGCGATCAGATTGAAGCCGCCTGCGCCCGTCGCGCGGATGACGTCCTCGCCCATGCCGCCGAACAAGGCATTGCGGCCCGCGCCCACGGTGATGGTATTCAGCCCGCCCGCCGGCAGGTTGATCGTCTCCAGCATCCGCAGTCCGGCGCCCGCCAGATAGCGCGCACCGGCGCTCGGCGCCGCCGTATCGATGAAGTCGCCGCGGTCGCGCAGGTAGTTCACCGGGTCCACGGTCACGATGCGGCCAAAGTTGGCGAACACGATGTTGTTGCCGTCGCCTGCCATGATCGTGTTGCCGCCTGCCGCCAGCCTGTCCGCCGACCCGCCCACGGCCAGGCCTGCGGCCTGCTGCGGCGTCAGTACCAAGGTCAGCGCCGCCAGCGATTGCAGATCCGCCCGCGCCGCGGCGCCCATGTCCATCGGCGCGCCCAGGTCTATGTTCATGCCGGCATTGCCGAACACGATGTTGTTGCCCTGGCCCGCGTCGATGACATTGCTGCCGCCGCCGCCCGCGATCAGGTCGTTGCCCAGGCCGCCCAGGATGCGGTCATTGCCCGCGCCGCCGTACAGGATGACACCCTGCGTGGTCGTGCGCGCATCCAGCAAGTTGTTGCCGGCCGCGCCGAAATGCAGCGCCTGGCCCGCCTGGCGCTGGCCGGGCAGTGCGGTGTAGTAGGAGTCGTCCTGGCTGGTCGAGCCGAACAGCAGCACCGGACGGTCGGCGCCGCCCACCGTGCCGCCCTCGGCCACCAGCAGATTGTTGCCGCCGCCGCCCTGCACCAGCGTCACCGTGCCGACCGTGGCGTGACGCACCGTGTAGGTGTCGTCGCCCTGGCCCAGCATGGTGTTGACCGACTGCACGCCATGGAAAATGACGCCGCGGTCGTACACGTGAGTGCCGGCCTGGCCGGACAGCGACACCGTGCCGCCCGCGCCGCCCAGTCCCGGCGTCATGCCCAGCCCGGTGATGCGGCCGAAATCGGCCGCCTGCGCGTTGCCGTACAGACGGCCCAGTCCGCTCAGGTTGTCCACCTGGTCCTGCATGCCCGTCTTGCCCGCCGTGGCGCCGTCGTCGAAGATCCGAATGCGGTCATTGACGGGCGCCGTCGAGACCGCCCCCTGATCGCGCGCGCCCAGGACGCCATCCGACTCGCTCGGCAGGCCCACACCCGCGTGCAACGCACTGTCGTAGCCCGGGCGGTCCAAGGTTGCGCCTTCAATCAGCAAGCTGCCCTGGATGCCCGATACGTCGTGCGGCTGATCGCCATAGTTGGCGTAGCTGGCGCCCGTGGCCGGATCCACCGTAATGACGGGCTGATCGGTGGCCCGCGGGCTGCGGACCTTGCCCGGCTCGTTGGCCGCGCCGGCATAGGCCGGATCCGCCACGCGCACCAGGATGGGCGGCAGCGCCACATCCTGCAACCCCGGCAGGGTGGTGAAGAGCGAGGCCGACAGATGCAGGTCCAGGCCAGCCAGGCTCACTGGCGGCAGGCCGACGCCGGCTCCGCCCTCGACCTTGATCAACACTTGCTGCGCCGCGCCCCAGGCGTGCGCGCCTGCGCCATTGGCGTCGAAGGCCAGCACCACGCTCTGATGCCAGGTCTGGCCGCCGTCGGTCGACAGCAGCACGCCGCGCCCTTGCAGACCTTGCATGGCCGCAGCCAGCGCATCCGCAGAAGACAGGCCCGCGCCCTGCGACACCGACCCGTACAGCGCGGATGCCACCATGGCGCTGCTCAGGGAAACATAGGCCTGGCCGGATGCCGGACGCGGCAGCACGCTGGCGTCCAGGCTCACCGACAACGACAGGGTATTGCCGCCATCGGCGTCCAGTTCGCCCGGCTGCGCCGTGATGCTGACCGGCTGCGCGCCATCGAACACGTCGCGCGAACCGCCGCGGCCCGTGACGATGGTATTGCCCACCACATCTCCCGACAGATCGAAGGTATCGCTGCCGCTGCCGCCGATCAGCGTCGTGATGACGTTGCTGCGGGTCGACAGCACGTAGATGTGGTCATTGCCTTCGCGCGCATCCAGGTTGACGCGCTGGATGTTCTGGTAGCTGGTGTTCAGCCCCGCGCCGCGTATGCCTTCCTGCGTCAGCGCAAACGCGTCGGCGTCCTCGGAACCCAGCATGGTGTAGGTATTCAGGCCCGCACCGCCGTCGATGGAGACCGGCCCGTTCACGACATAGCCGCGCCCGCCGTCGGCCTGCGCCTGCGCTTGCTTGAAGGCATAGACCATGAACTCGTCGTCGCGCTTGCCGCCATGCAGGGCCAGCGGCGCGGCGTTGCTGTAGACGCGGAACACGTTGCTGCTGTTCTCCGCGCCGTACAGCGTCATGCCGTAGCTGTTGCCGCGCGACAGATAGCCCTGCGTCGTCAGCACCGTGCCGATCTGGTCGCCGGCAGCCACTTGCGGCAGTTGGCGGTCCAGCGCGTACAGTTGTCCGACCTGGTACTCGTTGTGCTTGGCCGGATCGCTGCCCAGGCCGCCGTCGATGACCACGTGGGTGCCGGTGTCGTCGATATAGAAGCGGTTGCCGCCATCCACCGCATTCAGGCGCAGTCCGCCCGTCATGCTGCGGTCGTAGTTCACGCGCTGGACCGAATCGGCATAGCCCGCGCCTTGCGGCGTGATCTTGGCGACATGGTTGGCGCGGACCAGGAAGCTCTCGTCCTGCGTCGTGCCGTTGATAGTCAGCTTGTTGACGTCGGCCAGGTTTTCGCGGCCGTGGTCGTCGGAATCGTGAACGTTGACGATGATGGAGGTCAGCGCCGCGTTCAGGTTCACGACGATGTGATCGGCGCCGCGGCCCCCATCCACGTCCACCCGGTCCGTCACGCCTGGCGAGCCTTGCTGGCTGGTCAAGGAAGGCAGTTGATCCAGCACGATGAGATCGTTGCCGTCGTTGCCGCGCAGCGAAATCCCGCCCGCCAGCGCGCGCGCCGACAGGTAGATGTAGTCGTCGCCCTCTCCGCCCTGCACGGTGGCGCCCCGCGCCAGCAGGATGCGGGACATCCAGATCTTGTCGTCGCCCGCGCCGGCATCCACGGCCAGATGGCCGAGGAAATCCGACTCCGATAGGGTAATCAGGTCGGCACCGGAACCGGTCGTGATGACGGTATTGCCGCCCACGGTCGCGCGGTCCAGCAGAACGCTGTTGCCGCCATCGCCCGCGTCCACCGTCAGTGCGCCGGTCAAGCCGCTGGCCAGCACCGTGATCTGGTCGGCACCGGAACCGGTCGTGATGACGGTATTGCTACCCACGGTCGCGGTGTCCAGCAGAACGCTGTTGCCGCCATCGCCTGCGTCCACCGTCAGTGCGCCGGCCAAGCCGCTGGCCAGCACGGTGATCTGGTCGACGCTGGAACCGGTCGTGATGACGGTATCGCCGCCCACGGTCGCGCGGTCCAGCAGAACGCTGTTGCCGCCATCGCCTGCGTCCACCGTCAGTGCGCCGGCCAAGCCGCTGGCCAGCACGGTGATCTGGTCGACGCTGGAACCGGTCGTAATGACGGTGTTACCGCCCACGGTCGCGCGGTCCAGCACAACGACGTTGCCGCCATCGCCTGCGTCTACCGTCAGTGCGCCGGCCAAGCCGCTGGCCAGCACGGTGATCTGATCAAAACCAGAACCGGTCGTGATGACGGTATCGCCGCCCACGGCTGCCGCTTCCAGCAGCACCGTGTTGTCGCCTTCGTCTGCCAGCACGGTCAACGCGCCCGCGATCCGCGTATTCAACACAGACACCGCATCGTCGCCCAACCCGGTCTGCACCAGGGCGTTGCCGCGCAGATCGGATGCATCGAACACCACCGCGTCGTCGCCGTCCAGGGTGCGCACGACGGTGTCCTGCTGGTCGATCAACTGGGCCCGCAGCGTTACGCGGTCCCGACCAGAACCGCCGGTGACGTCCAGCAAGAGGCCTTGGACCAAGGCCCCATTGCCATCCACCCCGCCGCCGATCTCGGCGCTGGCGCCGAACGTGATGGCGTTGTCGCCCGTTGCACTGCCGTAGACATGCACCTGCGGCGCCAGCAGGCGGCCATTGATGTCCGCCACCGCGGCTTTGCCGTAGCCCGCCTGGCCACGGTCATCGCGGTCCACGCGCAGATTCATACGCTGGCCCGCCTGGATCAGCGCGCCCGGCATGAGGCCGCTGCGGCCCGCCACCGACAGGTTGTTGCCCGCCAGCAGGCTGAGCGCGCCCATGACGCTGATCACGGAGTCCGCCGCCAGGACGATGTCGCCCGAGGCCGCCGTCTGTCCGGCTTCGTGGCGCGCCACCAGCCATGCGTTGTTCGCCTCGATGCGGCCGATGTTCATGGACAACGCCTGCGACACGCCTTGCGCGTCAGTGGCAGCACCCGCCTGCACCAGCGCCACGTCGCCGCCCGCCAGGGCGTTGATCGTCGCCTGCGGCCCGACTGCCGCCACGATCAGGGCATCGTTGACCTGCACGCCGGCGACGTCGGACTGCGCATAGCCGCCAACCGAGCCACCCGCCGTGAAGTACAGGCTGCCGCCCGTCACGACCGCGTCCGTCCGGCCGCTGGAAACTCCCGGATGCGCCGTCTTGTCGTTGACGATGCTGGCCTGGCTGGCCAGATGCACCTCATCGCGCGAGCGCGACTCCACACGAGACAGCGTCAAGTCATGGACGCCCAACTGACTGAGCGATATCGAGCCTTGGGCCGAGGCCACCAGATGGCCGGACAGGTCCGTCAACAGCGGCGAGCCCAGCTCGCCTATCGTGCCGGACAGGGTTTCCAGCCACACGTTGCGCGCCGTGATGGCGGCCTGGCCGGACGGCGTGCCGTTCAGGATCGAATCCAGCGCATAGATGCGCGCATCCCCGCGAACCCCGTTGGCATCGACCACGTCGATGCCGCCCAGGCGCAGGCTGTGCATGCCGTACAGATTGACGCCTTGCGCCGCCGAGGCGCGCACCAGCGCTTGCGCGTCGCCCTGCGAGATGCTGATCAGCAGCGGCGTGCCCTGCAGCGACAGGTCCGCGCCCAACTGGCCCACGGACTGGCCGGCGATCAAGACCACCTCCCGCGTGTAACCCAAGGCGGCGAGGTCCGCCGCGCCCAGATCCGACAGCACCACGTTCGCATACTGCCGCTGCCCTTGGGCCGTGGCGTTCAGGATCGATTGCCCCGCCTGCAGCGTCACGCTGCCGGCCGACACCACCTGGCCGACCAGCAGATTGGCGTCCGCCTGGTAGGACGAACCTCCTGCCGCCGTGCCCTTGGTGTGCGCCAGGACCAGGTTCAGGTCCTGCGCGCCCACCTGCGACACCCGCGCCACGCCGCCCGCTTCCACGTACAGGGAATGGCCCGCGGCGAGATTCAGCTGCAGGTGCTTGGCGCCATCGTATTGATAGATGCCGTTGGCGTCGCGCGTGCTGCCCACGACGTCCTTGTCCGCCACCAGGCTGACCTGGCCGGCGCTCTCCAGCGTGCCGGCGTCGGTGCCGATGATGGAGCCGCCCTGCGCGCTGACCGTGATGGTGATGCCTTCCTTGGCATGGATGTCGCCCAGGCGGATGCTGCCCTGCGGCGAGTCCAGGCCCACCGTGGTGTCGCTGTATGCGGACACCACGCCGTTGACAGCCTGCACCGCGAGCGAGCGCGTCAATTTCAGCGTCAGATAGCGCGGGTCGCGCATATCGCCCACCAGCATGCCGGTGCTCAGCGCCTGCGGGCTGGCGCCATCCTGCGCCATGTACGGCACGCTGATCTGGCTCCAGACCGGATCCAGGAAGCCGCTGCCGATATCCACCACCTGCACGCCGCTGGCGCGCGCGGCATCGATATTGGCCTGCAGTTGGCTGCGCTGGCCCGCCGTTGCGCCTTCCAGCATCTTGCTGTTGTAGATGAAGACGTCGCGGCTGTTCTGGTACAGGTCGAAACGCTCGGCAAACAGGAACTGCACGGCGCTGTTGGCCGCCAGCGTCCTGCCCAGCATCAACGAGGCATCGTTGGAGAACAGCGGTTCAAAGCGCTGCCACAGCGACGTATCGGAGAAATCGACGCTGGCGCGGTCCAGCGGCATGGTGCCGGCCGGGCCGATGTAGCGGTAAAGCGTGTGGTATACGCCCGCCAGGTTGACCGCGTTGGCGCGCGACAGGATGGCCTTGTCGGCCTCCGGCAGCGAGTCGAACACGTTGGCGCGGTCGGCTTCCGACAGTCCGCCCAGGTTGGGCAACTGCAAGGTGTAGTCGCCGAGTTCGGCGCCGATCGAGCCCTGGCCGGAAGTTCGCAGCACGATGTCCGCGCCCGCCTTCACGTTCAGGAAGCGGTCGGCGGGCGGCGCGCCCTCGCCGCTGACCTCCAGGTCGAAGACCTGTTCGTTGATGGCCGCCGACACCGGATACAGCAGGTTGTTCTCGATATTGCGCAGCGTCGCCGTCGAGAAGTAGAAGAAATGGCCCGCATCGTAAGTCTGGCCGTACAGGGCGATCTCCTGCGCGGTCTGCGGCGGCGCGTCGGCGCGCACCGAGTAGACGCGCGTATACGCCTCCACCCCTGCCCCATTCAGGCTGGACGCGTCGAACGCCAGCGTGATGGCCTGGCCCAGGTTCGGGTACAGGGCCAGCAAGCCGTCATTCTGCCCTGCGCCGGTCTGGTAGAGCATGGCGTCGGCCAGCGATGCCGCCAGCCGGATCGTGCCGTCCGCGCCCACGATGGCGTAGTAGGCCGTATCGGCCCGCACGTCGCCCACGGAGTGCCGGAAGTAGATCTCGTCGCCGGTGCGCAAGGCGCGCAATTGCCCGCTGCCGTCGTCGACGATGTTCATGTCGGCCAGCTTGAAACTGCCATCGGCCACGGCCGTCAATCCGGACACCGCGGTTCCGGCAACGGATTCCAGCCTATCGCGCCAGTAGTTGTGATACTCGGCCGTCTGCGCCAATTCCTTGTCGACCACGTAGTCGTAGACGACCTGGTTGCGCGTCGACTTGACCAGGTCCTTGGCCGCGGCAATGTCCAGCGCGGCCGGCAGGTAGTTGGGGTCGAAGCCCTGGTTGCGCAACTGTTCATGCAACGCTTGCAGCTGGGCGCTCAAGCCTTCGGTGGAGCCCGCCGCCTGCGTCTGGAACAGGTGCGTGGAGACGGTGAACATGCCGCGCACGTCCGCCGCCGCGAAGCCGCGCAGCAGTTCGCCGGTGATGCCGGCATCCGTGAACAGCGCCTTGGCCAGCGCCTGTCCCTCCGCCGTCTGGTTCAGCGCCTGGATCTGCTGGTACAGCACCGCCTGTTCCTTGGAGGCGAACAGCTGGATCGTATTGTTGGCGCCGACCAGCACGTAGTAGGCCACGTTGGTCTGCAGGCTGGACACCTTGCCCGTCTGCAGGCGCACGTCGTTCAGGTACACGCGGTCGAAGTCCTGCAAGGCGCGATAGCCCGTCACCTGGCCGCTGGCGTCAGTGACCGGCACGATGTTCATGTCGGTCAACGTAATGACGTTGTCGGCCTGTACCGAAGCGCCGCTGGCGGCTGCGTCCAGCAGCCTGACGGTGACCGCTCCAGGAGAATTGCCCGCGAGCGCAAGGATCTTGCCGACGGTGACAGGGTCGCCGCCATTGAAGGCGCCGTCCACGCTGTCGGACAGGGTCACCACGCGGCCGTTCACGCTCTGCACGTAATAGATGACCGTCTGCGTCGAATTCGCGAAGCTCAGCTCGATGCGCTGGCCCTGCACCAGGCGGTCGGTCCCCGGCAATGTCAGCGTGGCCACGCCGAACTGCGTCAGGGACTGTTGCGCGAAGCCCGAGTCGACCAGGCGGATGCCGGCGTTGACGGTCTTGCCCTGCAAGGTCGACGTATAGGCGCCGGTGGCAACCGGGTCGTGGACGTTGGTGTTCTTGTAGACGTCCAGGTCCATCAATTGCGACTTCTGCGCGTAGACCTTGCCGCTGAAGGTGATGCGACCGGTCAGCCAGTCGCTGTCGGAGCTGGCGGCCGTCAGCGGATTGCCGTTGGCATCGACGATGGTCAGGATGTGCAGCGTGCCGTTGTCGTAGACGCCCAGCTCATGGCCCTGCAAGGCGCCGTTCTGGTTCGTCATGTACAGCTCCAGGCCCGCCAGCGAGATCGACTGCCCGCTCTGCAGCAGCGCCTTGATACTGTTGGCCAGCTGCGTGCGCGCGCTGTCGCTCAAGCCCGCGCCGGTCAGGTCCCAGCTGAAGCTGTTGCCCATGTCCACGTACTCGGCGTAGCCCGCGCCGACGCCCGACTTCTCCGTGTAGGTGTGGAAGGGCAACAGGTTGCTGCCGTACCAGCCCCAGTAGGACGTCGGGGTGTCCGACGTCAGCACGCCCTGCTTGAGCGCCGACGCGCCGAAGCCGCGCTGCACCGTGTAGGCCACGGCCAGCGTAGCCGCACCCGAACTCGCGCCCTTGCCCAGGCCGGTCAAGCCGTACGCCAGTTCCGTCGGCAAGCGGGTCGAGACCACCGTGCCCAGGCCGTTGCGGATGTAATAGTTCTTCGTCTCCACCGCCGCGCCCGAGAAAGTCACGGACACGTGGTTCTGCGAGTTGTACAGGCTGGTGGCGGGCGAGCCGTCCGCCTGGACCAGGCTCAGGGACTCGATGCGGCGCGTGTAGCTCACGCCGTCTATCGTGAAGGTGATCTCGCTGCCGATCAGCCCGTTGCCGGCATTGTTCATCCACTGGTTGTAGGCTGCCACCGAGGAGACGCCGCCTGGCATGCTCCAGCCCAGCTGCGTGCCGGAAAGCAGCAGCTGATTGGAGACAACGGAGCGTTCGATGACGGACCATGCGCTATTCGGCGCGGTGGAGGTCAGGTTCGCGTACAGCGAGCCCGCGCCCGTGGCGATCTGGTCGTTCGGGTTCGCCAGGTTGTGCTGCAGGATCGCGTTGACGATGGCCGAGCTGATGTCCTGATCGCCCGCTTGCGGCGTGCCCACGGCGCCCGCGGCCGGCACAGCGGGCCGCACCGTGTCGGTGGTTCCGGTGTAACTGGCGGCCCCGGCCGTATCGGCGCCATTGCTCAGCACGATGTTCAGTTCGCGATGGCCATTGGGATCGGCGGTGGTCAGATCGCCCACATACGGCGACTTGAGCCGGATGAGGACGGTATCGAAGCTGTTCGACCCCCACCACGATTCCGTGGGCAGGATCTGATCGATCGCCAGCACCTGCCCGCCTACCAGTATGCTGGTGTAGCTGCGCATTCCCGCCAGCACGCGCTGGGCGTAGTCGACGATGGACGGATCCGCCTTGGCGGCGAACTGCGTCATCTGATCGGCGGTGAGCTGCAGGCGCAGCGTATCGGAACCCTGCTGCGTGGTCAGGGCGCCCGTGGGCAGCGTGAAGCTGATCGGCAGATTGGCGTTGGACTGCTCCGTTGCGCCCGCAAGCGCATACGACGGTCCGTACAGCACGCCCTGGCTGCCGGCGGTATAGCCCAGCGAGGCCAGCGACACCGGGCCCGCGCCCGGGTTGGACGGATCGTACAGCGTGAAGCTGAACCGATAGACGCCATTCGCGCCGCTACCCGCCACCAGCCCCAGATATCCCAGGATCTCGGTGCGGGCGTTGCCGTTCAGGCTGTTGTTGTACGCCAGGCGCACCAGGCGATGGCCGTCGACCGCCGCCTGCAAGACCGCGGCATACTCATCGGCCGTCATGCCGATCGCCAGGTACTGGCCGCCCTCGGCCTGCGTGCTCAGGTAGGTGCCCGCGCCGCCCAGCGTCACGGTGGCGGTCTGCAGCGAGCGCACTCCCGACCAATAACTGTCGTACTGCGCCAGCTGCGCGCTCAGTTCGGCCAGGATCTTGGCCGTGACCGTGGGGTAGGCCTTTTCCGTCGCGGTGCGCGTGTCGGCCAGTTCACCGTCCAGCAGCGAACCGCCGTTCAGGCTGATGTGCACGCCGCCCAATTCCGCGTACACCGCGGCCTGCGGGTTGCTCCAGTTCACCGGCTTGACCAGGGTCAGGTCGGCGTTCAGGACGTTCTGCGCCAGATAGATGCTCTTGTCGGCGCCGGCAGGTCCGCCCGCCAGGCCCGCCTGGGCCGCGAAGCCCTGGCGCGCATGGATGATCAGCGCCTTGGACGCCGTGCCAATGGCGCCGTAGCCGGCGTTCAGCTCGATCCGGTTGCCCGAGACCACCGTGTCGTTGCCCGCGGACGCGTGGCTGAAGATGCCGTTGAGCGCTTCGATGTAGACCGTGCCAGCGGACGAGGCGACCTTCTTCAAGGAAGCCCAGGAGCTGGCGCCGCCATCCGAGAAGTAGTTCAGGCGGATGTCGTTGCGCGCCTCGGCCCGGGTGTAGCCGCTGGAACCCATGATGTTCAGGTTGATCGCGCCACCCAGCGCGATGGCGTCGACATTGACCACGGCGGATGCGCCGGACGGCATCTGGCCGTTGGCATCGCGCGCCATGATGCCAACCTCGCCCTGCATCGTGATGGAGGTCGGCGTGGAGGCCGACACGGCCTCGATACGCACGGTCTTGCCATTGCCGACGATCAGGTTGCCAGCCAGCGTCACGTTGCCGTTGCTGCGGATGTAGATGGCGTTATCGCTGTTGCTGGAGCCCATGAAGCTCAGCGTGATCTCCTGCGATGCCGGCACATAGAAGGTGAACAGTTCCTGCTGCTTCTTCTCGACCACTTGCGTGAGCGTGGTGGTCTTGGTGCGCAGCCAGCCGCCCCCGCTGGTGTGCGGGCCGTCGTTGCGCACGATCACGCCGGTATTGAACTTGCGGTAGGCCACGCTGAACGCGGACGTGTCCAGCGCCGTGCCGCCCGACGATTCCAGGCGGTAGTGCTTGCCGTCGGGGCCGACTATGTCGCCGTTGGCGTCCTCGACCAGGCTCTGCGTGCCGCTGCCCTCGATCGTGGACGGCAGCAGCGCTTCGTTCAGCTTGCCGCTGGCCGCCAGCTGCTGCTTGAGCGCGTCCGGCACCGAATTGATGCCGTCGTAGGCAAGCACCGTGGACACCAGCACCGGGCGCGGCGTCTCGTAGACCGTCACGGGGCCGGACTTGGTGGTGTCGTTGTCGGTCAGCCAGCCCAGCGGATCCCAATCCCCGAACAGGTTGAAGCGCTTGGTGGTGTAGACCGTGGTGGTGGTCTCTCCCGAGGTCCAGCCCATGACCCACACCATCATCTGGCCGGTCTGCGGCTTGTATGAAAGGGTCAGCGTGCGGCCGTCCTGCAGCGTGCCGGCGGAATTGCTCAATCCGCCAGCATCGCGCTGGCCGGCGGCGTTCTCGTAGACCCAGATCCAGCTCAGCGCCAGCGGATCCGCCGGGTCCGGCGTGACCTGCACGAACTTGTTCCAGACCGTGTGCACGACATTGTTCAGGCCCTGCAGTTCATACAAGTCCTTCTGCCCGCGCGACGTATCGATGATTTCGATGCGGCCGCGGCGATAGGTGCTGACGTCGATATCGTGCGTCACCAGCGCGTAGGTGGTCTGGTTGTCGATATGGACCGAGGCGTAGCCGTTGGCCACGACCAGGTTGCCGTTGCCCACCGACACGATCTGCCCGGTCAGCGAAATGCTGCCGCCCGCCAGCCTGACCGGATCCAGGATGATGGTCTGCGTGGCGTAATCGAAACGGCCCGTGATGGCGCCATAGCGGTTCAGGGAACCGTCCGCGCTGAACGACACGCCGTTGATGGCGTAGCCGTTGCCATCCTGCAAGGCCTTGTCCTGATCGCCGCGGAAAGAGCTGTCGATCTTGATGTAGGCATCCGTGACACCGCTCTGGATCTTGCCGTCGATGTTCAGCGTCAAGGCCGAAATGCTGATCGCGCCCAGGGCGAAAATGCGCGAATCCCGCGCCGCCGGGTTGTCGTTCAGGTATTTCGAGAAAGGCTCGAGCTTGGTATAGCCCCACTTCAGCAGCACGTTCTGCATCGTGTCGTCGATGCCGGTGCTGGCGCCGCTGTTCTTCAGCGCGTTGATGACGTTCTGCCACTTGTCGTTCAGGAAGGTGGGATCGGCGCCCGAGTTGTACCAGCCCTCGCTCTGCAGGCTGAAGTTGCCCTTGGCCACGATGTCCAGGCTGAGCGCCTGGATGGTTCCCGACACATTGATGCTGCCCAGCGCGTTGATCACCGACACCTTGCCCAGCGGGTTGACCACCGCGCCCATCAGGCTCAGGTCGACCGGCGCGTTCGCAATCATCTTCGCCACGCTGTTGGTCGGATCGTCTGGGTCGTTCAAGGCGCCGCCGAACGGGTCCGCGGCCCAGCCGTTCTTGATCTGGCTGATGCTGACCTCGGCCGTGTCGGCGCCCGACGCGCCCTTCACGGACACGTCGTTGACGTACAGGTGTCCGGTCTTGAAGACCTTGAGCTGGCCGTCGGATCCCGGGCGGATGATGGTGCCGTCCAGCACCACCGCGTCCCGGACGTTCATCAGCATCGGCGAATCGTTGACGATATTGATCTGGGTGTTGGCGCGGGCATCGATGCCCGACCGGTACACGCCGCCGGTATCGGTCGCGTTCACATAGACCGAGCCGCCGGACGCGTACATGTCCGGCATGTCGATGAAGAAGGTACTGAAGGAATCCAGGTAGCGGATCTGGCCATTCTGCAGCTTCACGCCCATCTGGATGCTTTGCAGCTGCTGCTGCAAGGCGGCGATATTGGCCTGATAGCGCGCCACGGCCTGCGGATTCGACGCATGCTCGGCCTGCATCCGCGTCAACGTGCGGATCTGCTCGCTGATGACGTTCTGCTGGCTGGCATAGCGCAGCGTAGGCTGGGCAATGTCCACCGTCTTCAGTACGAAGTACAGCTTGCCGACGTTGCCGGCGGCAAAGCTCCCGAAGTTCGACTTCATGGCATCGCCGACCTGGGCGGCCGTCGGATTGCTCAAGTACATCCAATAGCTGCTGTTGGCGTAGTCCTCCGCCGCCAGGTCCAGGTCGCGGCTGTTGGGACTGTTGTAGCGGTAGTAGCTGCCGTTGTGCTCAATGATCATTCCGGCCGTGACGTTGACCTTGATGTCGCTGGCGCTGAACGCGGTCAGTTCATAGCGCACGTCGATGTTGACCGTGCCTGGCGCTCCGTCCAGGCTGGTCTTGCCCGCGCCCAGCAGCTTCTCCAGGATCGCCCTGACCGCGGGCGAATTCGAGTCGAACCGCAGCGGCGCTCCCGCAGCGGGCAGCGTGGCGCTGGTGTAGCCCAGTTCCTCCAGCAGTTCGGCCGGGATGACGAACAGGTTGGCCGCATTGTTCACGCCCGCGATGATGCGCGTGGCGGCGCCCGTGGCCACCTTGCTCGACGTGGTATCCACCACGCCCTCGGCCAGCTTGACCGTGGGATTCAGGTTCAGGCCGATCACCTGCACCGAACCGTTCACGCGCGCCTGGTCCAGCTTCGACGGATTGGTCTCCAGCCGCACGTTGCGCTGCGCCTTGAGCACCGAACCGTTGGCCGCCACACCGTCGATCAGCACGGTGTTGATCTGGCGCGCCTTGGCGCCGCTGTCCACCGCCGGCACCTGGGCGATGCCCACCAGGGTGAACGACACGTTGTCGTTGGCCAGCAGATAACCGGTCGACAAAGGATCGGTCGCCTTGCCGTTGCCCGCCAGCGCCAGGATGCTGTCGCCTTCGATCGAGGCGTTGTCGATCTGGATGGCGTTGCGCACCGTCAGGTTGTTGTTGCTGTCCGACTTGCTGAAGCTGGACACGGAAACCACCAGCAGATCGCTGATCGTGGTCGTCACGCCGCGCGTGTTGGCGGCCATGACCACGTCGCCGAAGGCATTGCGCAGGAACGCGCCGTTCACCTTGACCTGGGCCAGCGCGCCGTCGGTGCTGAGCTTGTTGGTCGACAGCGTCACCGACACGCCCGCCACGCCGGTGATCTTGTTGCGCTGGGTGTAGATGATGTCGTTGGTCGCGACCAGGTCCAGCATGCCCGGCGTATCGAAATTGCCCCGCGCCTGCACCACGGTCATGCCGGCCGTATCGAGGGTGCTGTTGGCCTGCCGCGCGCCGGTAACGGTGATGCTCGACTCCGGCTTGATCGTGACCGTGTGCTTGCTGACGTCGGCGCCCGCCACCCTGACCGAATAGCCGCTCAGGGTAGAGGTGCCGCGCACGGTATTGTTGCTGCGGATATCCAGCTTGTTCCCGATCACGTGCGCGCCGCCGCCGATCTCGATGGCGGACTTGCCGCCCAGATCGACGTCTATCTTGCCTTGCCGTCCCGCCACCAGCGCGATCGTGCCGGCGTCCATCTTGACGTCCACGGACTGCACCTGGTCCGCCGTGATGCTCAGCAGGGTGCCGTCGATGCGGGCGTTGTTGCCGATCTGTACGCGCGTGTCCAGCGAGGTCGTCAGCGAGGCGCTGTCTATCGATACTGTCACGCCGCCCACTTCCAGCGAACGGGCCTCGGCCAGCAGGCCGGCCTCGCCATTGCGCTCCGTGGTTCCCTTCGTGGTCACGCCGATGATGGCGCCCTGCAGCGTCGCGTTGTCCACCGATGCCTTGAGCGAGCCGCCCAGGCGGGTTTCGGCGTTCATCACGCCCACGCCGATCACGCCGCCGGTGATCGCCTTCGAATAGGCCCGGCCGTAGTACGTGCCCTGGGCATTGATATTGACCATGCCCGGGGTTTCGCCCAGGCCCGGCGTGGTAACCGACAGGCCCTGCAAGACCGCGCCGTTGCGCGCTTCGGCCAGCGTCGTCGTGGCAATGTCCACCAGCGCCTTGTTCACGTTGACGGCCAGCCCGGTGGTGGCCGCTACGCCGGCCGTCTGGGTCTGGCTGAAGTCCACGCTGACCAGCGCGTTCAGGTCCACCAGCGGCGCGCTGACGGTCGTGGCGTCCACGGTCGCCGTGGTCGTGTCGCGCGCGATGTTTTCGGCAATGCCCACGCCGATCGCCGCGCCCACCATGCCCACCGCCACGCTGACTTGCGTCAGGTCGATATCGGCGCGGACCTGGGTATCGGCCTTGACCTCTACCTTGCCCAGCGCCCCCACCTTGCCCGCGCCCGAGACCCGGGCGCTGACGGCATTGCGGGTGTTGTTGGTCACGCGCACTCCCGCGCCCGACGCCGCGATACCGCCGCCGACCGCCACGGAGGCGGTGACCGCGTCCAGACCCTTGAATTCGGTTTTCTCGACCGCCACGACCGAGACTGCATCCTGCGCGCCGACGTTCTTGCCGTTGGCCGTATTGATATAGGCGCTGACCTCGTTGGCCGCCACGCTATCCACCAGCGTCACGGCCAGGGCCAGATTCAATCCAAAATTGCCCGGCACGGGCAGCGACGCCGCCACGGCCACGCCATAGGCGCCGGACTTCAGGATGGTGCTGCTGTCCTGGGCGCGCACGTTCACCGAGCCCGCCCCGCCGATGATGCCGGCGATGGCTTCCGAGCCCTGGATGTAGGCGGAGGTGGCCGTCGCAAAACGGTTGCTGACCTGCACTCCGGATCCGGCGACCGACCCGCCGAAGCCCGCCACCGCCACGCTGCCGGCGAAGTTGACGCTGGTAAGCGTTTCGCTGGACGTGGCCAGCACGTCCACATTGCCCTTGGCGACCGAGATCGTGCTGTTGTCGATATAGGCCAGCGCCCGGTTGGCGCGGTTGACGCCGTCGTCCGAATGGACGCCGAACGTGTTCTTGGCGATTGTCACGCCAATGCTGGCGCCCAGGCCCGCGCCCGTGGCGCTGACCGACACCGCGCCAGCCACGGCCGAGATGCTGGAGGTATTGTCCGCCTTGACCGACACGCCGGTACCCGCCGTGACCGTCGAGCCGCTGATGTAGCCGCCCACGTCGTTGGCGACAGTCTGCGTGCTCTCCGCCCCCGCTCCCGACACCGCCACGCCCCCAAAGCCCGCGGCAACCGAGGCCGCGACCGACACGCCGTCCAGCGTCGCGGTTTCCTTGGCCGACACCGCCACGGCGTCCGACACGTTCAGCGTCGATCCGGTCACGGACGACTGCACGCTCATGGCTGCCACGTTGCGCGCCACCGACGCGCCCACGGACAGGGATCCGCCCTGCATTGCGAACGCCAGCGACGCGCCGATGGCCTTGGCCTCCAGCGTCGTCGTGTCTTCGGCCGTAACCGTCGCCCGCGTCATCTGCACGCCTGCGCCGGCGCTCAACACCGAGTTCGACAGCGCCGCCTCGACCGCGCCCAGCGCCTTGTTGCTGGCCAGGGCCACGCCGACCGACAGCGCCAGCCCCTGGGAGGTACCCGCCAGACTCGCGCCCGCGGCGGTCGCCTTGAGCGTGGACTTATTCGACGCCTTGATGTTCAGGCTGGCCGCGCCCCGCACATTGGGGTCGATCTGCGTCAGGCCGTTGACCTCGGCGCGCGTGACGGCGCGCGAGGTGTTGTAGGCCGACGACCCGGCGGCCGCCAGCGCCAGCCCCTGGTAGGCGATGCCCACCGCGCCCGCCACCACCACCGCTTCCAGCGTCTGCACGGTATCGGCGGTGACGTTGATGGCGCCCAGGTTGGACACCTGCGTATTGGCGAGGCTGGCGCGCGCGCCCGCCGCCTGCGTGATCTCGTTGTCGGCCAGCGAGGCGCCGATGGCCAGCGAGCCGCCCGCGGCCGTGAAGGCCACGCTGGCGACCACTACCGTGGCCTTGATGGTGCCGCTCATGTCGGCGTCTATCGTCAGCGCGTTGGCGCCGTTGCCGCTGACGCGCGAGTTTTCCATGATCGCCACCGCGGACGAGCCGATCACGTTGCGCGCATCGGCGCCTCCGCCCGCCAGCGAAACCCCGCCCAGGCTGACGCCCGCCGCGATCGACACCGCCACCGCCACGGTGTGAATGTCGGCCTTGCTGTCGGCCTTGACGGTTATGACCGGCGCACCGGTGAAGTTCACGCCATCCACCTTCGCCAGCGTGTCGTTGGCGACTTCGTTCTGCGCCAGCGATACGGCCACCGACAGCGACGCGGTCGCACCCAGCGACACCGCCACCGAGATCGCCACGGCGGCGATCGTGCTGTCTATGCGTGACTGGTCTGTCGCCGTAACGGACACGCTGCCCGCATCCCAGGCATGTGCCTGGCCCTGGTCCGTAATGCTGGCGGTGATGGAGGTCTTGATCTTGTTGACCGCCCTGGCGCCGGCGCCGGCGCCCGAGACCGCCAGGCTGGCGCCGTCGACGATGGGCGGCGCATAGGCCACCGACACCGCCACCGCGCCCGCCACCACCACGGCGTCTATGCTTTGCTGCCGGTCGACGCTGCCGTCGGCCTTGAATTTCACATTGCTCGCATCCACCGTGACCGCGCCCGCGATGACGGCGCTGCGGTCGATCGACGCCGCGATCTCGTTGACCGGCCTGCCCGCGCCCAGCGCAACCACCTGGCCGGCGCTATTGACGTCGTAGCCGATGACGTTCTCGGCCATGGCCACGCCCACGGATGCCGAAGCGGCCGCGTAATGGCTGACAGAGACCGACGCCGACATGCCCAACACCACCGCATCGATCTGCGACAGGCCCAGCGCCCGCACATCGAGCGCGCCGCGCGCCCCGCCCGCGTCCCGCGTATCGATGACGGCATCGGCAATACCCGCCTTCACGCTGGCCGATATGACGTTGCGCGCCAGCGCGCCGCCGCCGCCAATGGCGGCGTTGGCGCTATCGCCCACCGACACCGCCACCGAAGCGCCCAGCACCACCGACAGGATGTCGGCCTGCTGGATCGCGCTGACCGACAGCCTGGCGCCGCCAGTCTCGATGCGCCCGCCCCGGATCTCGGCCTGCACTGTGTTGAAAACCTTGTTGACCGCGACGCTGGTGCCGACCGCGATCGCCACGCCGGCGCTGCCGGCCTGCACGCTGACCGCGCCACCCACCGCGATGGCGGTGATGGCGGCGCGATCCGACGCCGACACCGTCACGCCCTGGCTGCCGCCGCGCGTGCGGAGGATGGAATCGTCGACCCGCGCGCGCACCGTCGTGCTGATTTCGCTGATGGCCACCGATACGCCCACCGAGGCGCCGGCGCCCATGCCGCCCGCGGATACCGCCACCGCCAGCGCGCCCGCCACGGTCACGATGGTTCCCGTGTTCTCGGCGTTGACGCGCACATCGCCGTCCAGATAGCCATTGTTCAGCGGCGACACATTCTTCAACGTGGCTTCCACCGACCCGCCTATGGTGTTGCCGCTGCCCGCGCCGGCGCCCGCGCCTGCAAAGCCCTGCCCCACCGCGACCGCCGCCGCCACGCCAATCGATACCGACACGATGCGCGAGTCATTGATCGCGTCCACCGCCAGGCCATTAGCCGAACCGATCTCCGTACGCAGGCCGCCATTGCTGGCGCTGCTGCCGTCGATATAGGCCCGGGTCTGGTTGTTGACGGTGTTGTGGGTGGCCGACACGCCGGCCGCAATGCCCGCGCCGCTGCCCGGCGACACCGCCACACCCAGCCCGCCCGCCACGGCCAGCACGTAGCCGTCGTCGCGCGCCTGCACGGCCACGCCCGGCGCGCCGCCCGCCGACAGCGCCTCGACCAGGCGCGCGTTGCGGATGCCGGCCTCGTTCTTGCTGTTCAGCCGGTTCACCGACACCGCGCCGCCCACCGACACCGCCGCCGTGCCCACGGCCACGCTGCCCGCCACGGTCACGTTATGAATCTGCCCCTTGAAGAGCGAAGCCACCTGCACGTGCGCGCCGCGCACGGCGCCCTGCGTATCGCGGATCTGCGCCGAGATCGAGTGTTCGCGCGCGTTGCCCGCGGGCGCGCCGCCCAGGTAGTTATAGGACAGGCTGGCGCCCACCGCGACGCTCGCGCCCTGCGATCCCAGCCCCAGCGCCACCGCGCCCGCCAGGCTGTTGATCGTGGATTCATCGCTGGCCCGGACCACGATATCGCCGCCCGCCGTCACGTCCTGCCCGGCCGCGGTCTCGCCGATCTCGGCCTTGATGCTGTTGGCGATCCAGTTCAGGACTGCCGATCCACCAAAGCCCACATTGGCCCCAGACCCGCCGGCCGCGACCGCGCCGCTGACCGCCATGGCCGAAATCTGCGCGTTCAACCCCGGCGACAGGTCATCGGGCTTGGCAAAACTGGCCAGCACCACGATATCGCCCGTGGCGGACAGGGACGAACGCAATGCGCCCGCGTACACCGTGTCGAATATCTGGTTGACCGCGAATGCCATGCCGGCGGCCACGCGGCCGCCCACGGAGACCGCCACATTGCCGGCCAAGGCCGCGATGCTGGCCACGTCGCGCGCGGCGATGCGGATATCGCCCGAGGTCGCCGTCACCGACGAATCGCGGATCTGCGCATGCACCGTGTTCTTGATCGTGTTGACGGCCAGCGATCCGCTCACCGCCACGCCCGCGCCGCCGGCCAGGCCGACCGACACGTTGTAGATGCTGGCGCGCTCCTCGGCGCGCACTTGCACGGCCTGGGCCTCCACGGTCGCTTGCGCGATCGCCGCGCGCACGTCGTTGCGCATGTCCGCCACGCTCACGGATGCGCCAATGGCGGCCGATGCGCCCTGGGTAGTGGAGATGCCCAGCGCCCCCGTGGCCGTCACGATGCGGCTGGCATCCTGTGCCGATACCGACACCGCGCCGGCCTCGGCGCGCACTTTCTGTCCCGCCGCCGCCCCCGTGTTGTCGATGATGGCGCTGACCTCGGAACGCGAGATATTCACGCCGACGGCGCCCGCGCCGCCCAGCGACTTGCCGCCCGCGCCCGCCACCGTGATGCTCAACATGCTGTTGCTCAGCGCATGGCCTTGCGTCAGCGTACCGATATCCAGCGAGATCAGCCCTCCGGACGTAATGCGGTCCACCGCCTTCTGCAGGCTGATGCCACCCGTACCCGTGGCCGCGCCCAGCTTCATGGCGATGCCGTCGCGGGCGTTGTCCAGCGAGCTCGCCAGCTGGTAGCGGAAGGCGCCGCCTTGCGAGGCGTTGATCACGTAGTAGCGTTGGCCGTCCACCAGCCCGGCGATGTTCGCGCCCTGGCTGCGGTAGATGACCACGTCGCCCGTCGCCAGGCCAGCATCGCTGGCGAAGGAGAAGCTGTTTTCGCCGATGACCTGGCTCTGGGCCGACGAAGCCGACAGCGTCGCATCGGTCGGCGTACCCTGGGTGATGCTGGTGTTCTGGGTGCCGTCGCTGCCCGTGCTGGTCGAGGTCTGCGAAGTCTGGCGCACCAAGGCAACCTGCGTGAACGCGATCATCGCGTCCGGGTTGACCGAGATCGGCTTGTTCTGCGCGTCCAGCAGCTTGACGCCGTTGGCGTCCGCCAGGAAGTACTCGTAGCGCTTGGTGCCCGCATTGAACTCCGACACGTAGCCCAGCGTCCCCAGCGCCACCGGCGTGCCGTTCACGTCCTTGAAGCGCAGCGTGGTGCTGTTGACCACTTCAACCACATAGACGTGGTCATTGGACAAGCCAGTCAGCACGCCGTTTGCCGCCAGATTGACGACCACCTTGTCGCCCGTGGCCAGGCCATGGGCCTTGGGCAGCGTCAGGCTGCCGTCCGGGTTCAGGGCTGCGCCTGCGGGATTGTTGACGCTGAAGCGCTGCAAGGCGCCGCCCACGGCCGCGCCGCTGAAGTCGACCAGATTGCCCTGGCCGTCGCGCAGCTGGAACGAGCGCTGGTCGGCGCTCAGGTTGAACACGTAATAGGTGACGCCGACCTTCAGCACGTCCTTGCCTTGGGCCAGGATGCGGTTGGCCAGCACGTCCTCGATCTGGCCGTTGCCGCCGACAGAGCCGCTGTAGACGATGGCCGAGCCCTCCTGCACGCCCGCGAACGGCTGCGTCAGGGTCAGCGTATGGGTGGCGGCATTCACCGTCACGCCAGCGTCCACGCCGTGGAAGGGCTGCAGGTTGACGCTGGTGGCCTCCTGCATGCGCACGTGCGCAAAGCCGATGGCCGCCAGGTTGGCGACGCTGCCGAATTGCAGCGCCTTGCCGCGCAGCGCGTCTTCCTGGGTATCCGCCAGCTGGATGATGGCCTGGCCGTCGGGGGCCGCGCGCCGGATCACGTAATACACGCGGTCGTTGCGCAGGGCGGAGCCGTCGGCCAGCGTGATGTTGCCCGCGCCCGAGCTCAGGTAGACGCCGTCGCCGGTCTGCCAGCCTGAAAACTCGCCGCCCGCGGCGCCGGTTTGCGCCGGCATGCCGGCGTTGCCGCTGTCGTCCTTGGCGCCGTTGATGACGGCTGCCGCATCGCCCGTGAAGGTCAGCGTGCTGCCGCCCTGGTCCACGCGGATGTCGCCGTCGCCCACCGGCAACTGGCTGCCGCCGTTGAGCTGGGCATTGCCGCCCGCGGCCATCGGGTCCACCAGGCCGGCAAATACGTTGACGTTGCCCTGCACCGCATGCACGTCGCTGCGCAGGATGGCAGCCGCGACCTTGGGATTGGCGGCGGCGCCGCCGTTGTCGGCCACGCCCACCGTGGTGACGGCCGCGCCCGAATCGGCCAGCGTGGTGTTGTCGAAGGCCAGCAGATTGCGGTCGAAAGCCGTGTTGCCGCCCATGATGTTGACGGCCACGGCCAGTCCTACCGCCGCGCCCTGGGTCGCGATCGCGCCCGCCACCGTAATGGCATAGAGCGCCGAGGCGTCCGAGGCATTGACGCGCACGGCGTCGCCCGTGAAGCCTGCCCGGCTGCCCGCCTTGACGGTGCTGTCGCTGATGCGGGCCTCGGTGGCCGCGCGCATCATGTTGACATTGACCGCGCCGGCCAGCGCGAACTTCTTGGACAGCGCGCCCGCCGCCCCCACCGACACCAGCAGCGGCGACGAATGCGCCGACACGTCCACCTTGCCGCTAACGTCCACATCCGCGTACTCGATCAGCGCGCTGGTGCGCGAGCTGAATTCGTTGACGCTGACCGACGCGCCCACGGCCACCGAACCGCCCGCCGTAACCGCGACGCCGCCCGTCACCGCGACCAGCGTATTGTTCTCTATCGCCTCGACCGTCAGCGACGAGGCGTCGATGCGGCTGCGCGCCGTGACCGCGCCGTTGCCGTCGCGGCTGGGCAGCACATAGGCCGCCACCGCGGAGCCGACGCGGTTGACCTGCACCGAGCCGGCGCCTGCGAACTTCGCCTCGCCCATGCCCACGCCCACGCCGACCGCTCCGCCGCCCAGGGACGAGGTATCTTTGGCGCTGACCTTGACCGCGCCATGCCCGCCGGTATCCACGGTCGAACCCTGGATGCCGGCCATGACGGCGTTGCCGATCTCGTTGTAGCTGACGGCGATGCCCACGCCCGCCTTCTTGCCTACGCCCGCGGCGCCGGTCACCGCAACCAGCGTGGTCTTGTCCTGCGCCCGCACAGTTACGTCGTGGCTGCCGCTGGCGGCGCCGTTGTAGACGATCTTGCTGTTGACCAGATAGCTTTCGATGCGGTTGGACATGACATTGACGGATACCGATCCGCCCGCGCCCGTCCCATCGCGCGCCGCGCCCAGCGCGCCCGCGAAGCCCACCGCGACCTGGGTGGATTCCGCCGACACGTCGACACGGCCCGTGTACAGCAGCTCGGTCACCTGGCGGATGCCCGCCTCGACCTTGCTGCTGCTGACATTGACCGCGACCGCCGCGCCCACCCCCGCCTTGCCGTCGGAACTGGCGACCGCGCCCGCCACGGTGGCCAGCACGCTCAGGTCGCGGGCCTCCAGCGTCACGTCGCGCGCGCTCACCTTGGCCGCATTGCCCAGCAAGGCAATGTTGGCGTAGTCCGCCACGCCGACGGCGGCCGAACCGGCCACCGCCACGCCCTTCTGCCCCTTGGCGCCGGCCATGCCGGCGGCGATGGTCACGGCCACGCCGGTGCGCCGCGCCGCCAGCGCAAGATCCGCAGCCACCACCAGCTCGCCCACGGCCAGCACCTGGGCGCGCGCCTCGCCGCCCATCATGTTCATGCTGTAGGCGCCCGCCACGGCCACATTCGACTTGGCCGTATCCGATTGCGCCAGCGCGGCCGAGCCCGACAGCGCCAGGCTGTGGGTGCCGTTCAACGCCTCGATCTTGGCGTCGCCGCCGATCGTGATATTCATGCCGGCCGCGTTGATGTAGCCCTGCGCGAAGTCATTGACCATGTTCACGGCCACCGCGCCGGAAATCGCCACGCCCGCCTTGGACTGCTGGCTGGCGCCGCCTGCCGGCGCCGGACTGCCTGGCGCCGCGCCCGCGTCCTGGGTCAGTTGCGTGGCTTGGCCGCTCAGGCCTTCCAGCTTGGAGCCCAGGCTCGTGGCCGGCGCAGGCGCGGGATCGTTCGCCCCCGGAGCCGCGTCGCCCTGGCCGGTGGGCAGCTTGATGTCATCGATGCTGGTGCCCGTGCCTCCCGCGCCGCCCGTGCCGCCGGCGCCCGCGCCGGTGCCGCCGCCCGCGCCCGCCACCGGGCTGGACACGCGCGAACCCGCCACGGCCAGATTGCCGACGAAGCCCTTGTTCTCTGCGCGGATCGTCAAGGAAGCGGCTGAGAACGAGCCTACCGGCAAGCCGGTGGGTGCGCCATCGGCCACGCGCAGCGTGTCGCCGATCAGCGCCTGCGTCCAGCGGTTGACGTCATTGATGGACACGCTCATGCCCACGCCCACCGCCTGCGATCCGGCGGCGGCGCCCGCCACCGTGCCGACCCAGGTCGCGTCCGTCGCCTGGATGTCCGCCGCGCCCGCGGCCGCGATCCGCGCGCCCCGGCCGACCTGGGCCAGGGTGGTCGCGCTGGTGGAGTTGACCAGCACCACGCCGTTGAGCGCCAGGCTCTTGGCCTGGCCGCCCGATGCGCCCAGCGTGACCGAGATCAGTTCATTGTCCGCATCGACCGTCAGCTTGCCCGAGTTGATCTCGGCGGTGTCGCTGACCAGGGCGCGCGTATCGTGCTTGGCCGCGTTCACGTACACCGACACGCCGATGGCCGAGCCTTCCTTGGAGCTGCTGCCGTAGTCGAAGCCCTGGAATTTCGGTGTCAGGAATCCCTTTACCCGGTCCTTGCCATAGCTGTAGCGGCTCTCGGCCGCGCCGCGCGGCGCGGCCTGCTGGAGCGACTTGGCGCCGCCCAGGGAAATCGACGGCAGGATGATGTTGCCCACCAGGTTCAGGCGCTGCGAGGAGTTCTCCGCCTGGACGGTCACATCGCCCGCCGTGCCGCCGGACAAGGTCGTATTGATCTTGCCCGCCACCTGCGCCTGCGTCTTGGTGTCCTGCACCAGCACCGTGAATGCGCCCGACAGGGCCAGTTTCTTGCTCTTGGCCGTGGCGCTGGCCCAGCTGCTGAAGCTGGACGAGATGCCGCCCGTGCTGGTCAGCGTGGCCTGCAGATTGTTGAGGAAGGACGCGGCCGCCTTGCCGGCAACCTCGGCCTTGGCCTTGGTGCCGTCGGCGTCATTCCACTTGGCGTTGATGCCGTCGAAGGGCGCGTACAGATTGACCAGCCACAGCTTCATCGGGTCGATCTGGTTCAGGGTGCTGGCGGTAACCGCCACGTCGCCGCCCTGGGTGTTGATCGCGGCCAGCTGGCTGACGGTCGCTCGCGTCGCAACGTCGTCGATGCCAATGACCACGGCCGCCGCCGCGCCAAAATCGGAACCGTCCGGTCCGGGCGCGCGCTCGGGCTGATTGGTCGTCAGGTTGTTCTTCTTGTTCAGGAACGCCTGCTTGTCCGCAATCGCCTGATCGTCCACCCCGCTCATGATGGTGAGCCGGGTGTTGTATTGCGTCTGTGCCTTGACGGTGACGTCGCCGCCCGCGGTGTTGACCGTGGCCGCCACCACGCCGTTGCCGATGCGGGCGGTCGTGGTGATGTTGTTCATCGCCATGCCCAGCGCCGCGCCCACCTGGAACTCGGTGGAGGGATTGTCGATTTCCTTCTGGATGTCCGAATCGTACTTGGCGCGATCCTCGAAATCCTTCTCTTGCTTGATTTCCTTGATCTTGGCGCCGAACTTGCCGCCCCGGCTTTCCGACACCAGTGCGCTGAAGAAACTCTTGACGTACTGAACGCCCGTCCCCAGGCCGCCCAGGGCGCCGCCCACGATGGGGCTGACGGTCTTGGCGATGGCCGCGTTCTTGGCTTCGGTCTGCGCCGACGTCAGGAAATCGCTGCCGGTGGCCGCGCGGCCGCCCAGGATGGTCTTGACGGCAATGGCGCTGCCGGCGTCCTGCGCCTTTGCCTCGACCGTCACCTTGCCCGCATTGCGCGTCACCACCGTGCCGTCCATATAGGCCTCGGTGGTCAGCTGGTTGTACGCGAATCCCACCGCCACGCCGACCTTGGCGTAGCCAGCCTTGTACTTGCCCGTCTCCTTGGACGGATCGATCTTGCCGTCGGCCCCGGTCACCGGCTTGGTGTCGTCGCTTTCGGCCATGGCGCCCGCGGCCGATATCGAAATCGTGCTCTTGTGGCTGGTCAGCGCCTGGATCGTGACGTCGCCGCCCACGCCGCTGACGGTGCCGGTATCCGGATTGGCGGTATGCAGCAGCCCCGTTTCCAGCCTCGCGCCCGTGCCTATGTGCACGCTGGATTCGCTGATCACCACCGCCACGCCCACGCCTATCACCGCCGGAACCGCGCCTATTTGGCCCGGCAGCAACGCGATCTCCATCTCGTTGGTGAGGTCGGACTTGATCGTGATCGAGCGGGACGCGATCACCGTGCCCTGCACGTCGATAGTGGACTTGTTCTGCAGCACGCCCACGGCGATGCCGGCAATCTTGGCGACCAGCGGGCTCAGCTTGACCGTGGCCGATGTCGTGGACGTGATGGTCACGTCGCCATTGGACACCAGGCGCGCCTGCGCGCCGACCTTGATCGACGAGTTGTATTCGATGCCGGCCCAGGCCGCCATGGCGCCGGCGCCGTCCAGGAACTTCATCAAGGCGTCGAAGGCCGAGTTCACGCCGCCCGCCAGCGTGCCCAGCACGCCGCCCTGGTTCGCGCCGTTCTTGATCAGCGGATCCAGGTCGTAGTCCTTGCTGTCGATCTTGCTGCTCAGGCTGACGCCGGATCCGCCCGTGTCCTTGGCCCACAGGGTCGCGTTGTTGATCGTGATGGCGGCGTCCAGCTTGTAGATCTGGGCCACCGCGCTACGCCACGGACGGTAGCGCTGCGCCGCCAGCTCGACCGCTCCCGCGGCCAGCACGATGTTGGCGCCGCTCGTGGCGCCGACGGTGATCTTCTCGCCTTCCAGACGCAGGGCGTAGCCCGCATCCAGCGTGATGTTGTGCAGCACCGAATACGACTGGCCGCGGATGATCACGTTGCGGCCGCTGACCGTCAACGCCTGATCGAGTGCGCCGCTGCCGATGTCCAGCACATAGTCCAGCTTGTTCGTATTCGCGCCCAGCGTCACGCCGGCGATCGTGCCGGTGGTGGAGATCAGGTTGGACAAGGCGGCGCTGCCGCCCAGCGCCATCACCTGCAGGCTGTTGCCGCTGCCGCTATTGGACGCCAGCGTTACGGTCACGGTGCCGCCGGCGGTGTCCGCCGGTTGCGTCACCATGAAGGAAACGTTGTTGGTGTTGCCCTTGAGCGTGTCGTAACCACCGCTGCTGCCCAGGGTGACGGCCTGGGTCCAGGCGCTGGCATCCAGCGTGGTCGCGCCGGTGGAGCTGGTGGAGATGACGGTGGCGTCCGCGAACACGCCGCCGTTGAGCGCCACCTGGCTTGCGGCCGAGCCGCCGCTGACGAAGTGGACGTTGGTATTCGACAGCACTGCGCCGACGCTGGTGTTGACCACCAGGCTGTTGCGCGCGCCGGCCTGCGCGGCGATGCTGTTGCCTGCACCGGTGTTCAGCCCGCCCTGGCCGTAATTCACGACGAAGGTGTTGTCGCCGCTGCCGGAGCGGATCGTCGAGTTGGACCCTGCCAGCACGAACTGCGTCTGATGGCCGATCGCCAGCGCCGCGCCGGTCAGCACGCCCGCGCCATCAGAGCTGCTTTGCACCTGTCCGGCCGCGATCAGGCCGAGTTTATAGGCCGCATCCGACAGGCTGACCGTGGAGTTCGACACCGTGCCGTCGGCGTTCAGCGCCGCCTGCATGCCGGGCGCCAGCGAGAACGCGCCGGAATAGCCCGCCGCGATCGCGTCCTGGCTGTACCGGATCTGCAGGCGGCCCTGCGCGTCCAGGCTCGCCGTCAACGCATAGAGATAATCCCAGGGCGTGGTGCTGTCGCTGGCCGGAATCAGCTTGCCGGCATTGGGGCCGCCGACCGCAATGCGCAGCGGCTCGCCCGCCGCGTTGACCATGATGCCGGCGCCAATGGCGTCCAGCAGATCCTGGATGGTGCGCACGCCTTCCAGGCCGACGTCGACCCGCGCATTGCCGTGATTGGGAAACAAGAACGCCAGCGCAGGCCCTTCCGCCGGCGTGTAGCCCGAGGTCAAATCCGACAGATAGGTCCGCGTGGTCACGCCCGTGTAGGCCGTGGTATCCACGGTATTGGCGCTGCTGCCCTCCACCACGAAGCGGAAGTCCTTGACGTTGGTGTGGACGCTGCTGATCTGCGCCCCGCCCGAACCAATCTTCACCTGGCTGTTGTCCAGCGCCACGCTCTTGCCGCCCGTGGACAGCTCTATCGTGTTCGACCCGGCGGACCCGATCACCTGGGTGGCATAGGCATTGCTGATGATGAAATAGTTGGACAGGCCGGCGATGCCGTCCAGCACCGCCGTCCCGGCAAAGCGAGAGGTATCGATCCAGTTGCCATACTCGCCGCTGATCACGCGCACGCTGGAGATGCCGGCATAGGTGGAAGCGGTGGCCTGGGTCTCGTTGGCCGTGCGCTGGATCCAGCCCGTGGCGCCCGTCTGCTGGAATGACACATAGCCCACGCCGCCGCTGGCCGCCATCTGCGACTGGTAGCCTGCGCCGTCCGTGCCGGTCAGGCCGTCGGCCGCCACCACCAGTTCGGTGGCCGCATTGGCGCCCGTGCCGCCATAGAGGTTGTAGCGGCCTCCCAGCAGCATGATCTGGTGCCGGGTGTTGTCGCCCGAGCCCGCGCGGATCACGCCGCCCGCCATGAGCCCGCTGACCAGCACCGTGTTGCCGCTGAAGGCCGAGGCGTCGATCAGGGTGGAACCCAGGCCGCCGTTCAGGCGCGCGTCGCTGAAAGCGCCGTTCAGCGTGTTGCTCAGGGTCGGGACCGGCACCCCGGCGCCCAGGGGAGTGCCGTCGGAGGCGTAGCTCGCCGACAGCTGATTGTTGGTGAGCGTGAAATTCCACTGGCCGTTTTCGTCCAGCGTGTTGCTCTGCGCACCCGCCTGCGCCCACAGCTGGTTCGCGCCCTGGTAGCCGGTAAAGGTATTGTGGCCCAGGCCGCCCAGCAGGACGTTGGCGCCCGCGCTGCCGATCAAGGTCAGGTCGCCGCGGTAATTCGTGCCGTCCAGCGTGACGCTGGTGGCGGCGTGATAGGCGCTGCCCGCCGCAGCGGCGGCGTCGATGGTGCGATAGTCCTGCAAGGTCACGGCGTTCACGCCGCGCAGGGTCACCGTGCTTGCGGCGCCCGCGCCCAGAGGCGTGTTCGTCAACGTGGCCGAGGTCTTGTCGCCACTAAGCGAGGCGTTGCTTTCCACGCCCGCGATGTATTCGGTTGCGCCGCCCGCGGCCAGGTTGCCGATCACCAGATCGTTGCCGCCGCCGCCACTGATGCGGTTCTGTCCGCGGCTATTGGCCACGGTGATGATGTTGTCGCCCAGGCTGCCGACGATGTCGTTGCCATAATCGCCGCCCGCGCCGATGACGTTGCTGATGTTCAGCACTCCGCCCAAGCCGCTGGCATCGTAAAGGCCGGTATTGCCGTCCTGGAAGTTCAGGTTGACGGTGACGTTGTCTTCATAGGCCGAGTAATCCAGCGTGGTCCTGCCCGCCACGCCGAAGAACATCTGCACGTCGAGATTGCTGACCAGCGCGGCCGCCAGGCCGTTGACGCTGCCGTCGGCCGCCACGCCCGCGCCCATGTAGACGCTGATGCCCCCGCCGGTCTGCACGCGGGCCGTGACGTCTGCGCCGAATTGGGAAAGGTCCAGTGTGTTGCCGCTCTGGCCGGCCTGCTGGGTCAGGTTGAAACCGAGGGTGCCGGCGGCGGCGATGTAGGTGTTGCCGCCGCCGCTGCCCTTGATGATGTCTTGCGAGCTGTTGATCGTGACCGTGGTGTCGCCCACCACCGTGATCCTGTTGCCGCCCTGCGTGGAACCCTTGACGCCGCTGATCGCCCGCACATAGCCGAACCCGGTCGGCGGCGGCGGCGGAATCTCTTCGCCATTGGCGTCCGCCGTGGGGCCGGACAGGTCCACCGTCACGCCGGTGGCGTAGCCGCTGTAGTCCAGTATGGTCTTGCCGCTTTGCGCCGTGCCGATCAGGTTGAAGGTCTTGTCGCCGATCTTCAGGTTTTGCGAGCCGTCGGCGGACTTGAACACCACGTTGACGACGCGCTGGGTCCAGTTGTTGCCGGCGTCCACCGTCGAGTACGTGATCTGATAAGCGTCGTTGTTGCTGATTATGGCCGTGACGTTGCCGCGGATGCCCGAGAAATCCAGCGTGTTGTTGCTGTTGTCGTCGTCCTCGTTGCGCACCCAGACGCCGTTATCCAGCTTCATGCCCTGGCGCACTTCGATCGTCGTCACCGCCGCGGTCGAATTGTTGTCGAACACGAATGTGTTATTGCTGCCGTAGCCGATCAAATGATCATTGACCGCCACGCCCTGCAGGGTCGAACCGCCGCTTTGCAGGCCGGTGGCGCTGGCCATCACGCCGTTCCAGCTGGCGACCGTCACCGTGCCGGCCTCGATCGCGCCGTGACGGTAGTCCAGCACCCAGTCGCCGCCCAGCGCGGCGCTGCCCACGGTATGGGTGGCCGCCGCCACGTCGGCGCGCGTAATCGCCGCGAGGCTATCGACGAAGGCGATGCCGCCGCGGCCGGCCGCCACGTTGCAGCCATAGAGCAGGATGTCGCCGTCTTCCGACATGGCGTCGCCCCAGGCGCGCAGCTGGTCCTTGTAGGCATCCAGCTGGCCCGAACCCAGGGTGGCCGTGCCCAGCTTCAGGGATCCCACGCTGCCGTGGCTCATGATCTGCACCGCCGCCAGGTCCTGGTGCTGGCCCAGCACCTGCGTAATCTGGTCCACGCCGTCGTAGCGGCCGTCCAGCACGATGATCTCGGTGTCGTGGCTGCGCAGCACCTGCAATTGCGGGCCGTCGCCTGTGGGCCTGGCCAACCCGTCCAGGCCTTCGGTCTTGCCGCTGATCAAGCCATACAGGCCCTGGACGATCTGCTCGGCATTGTCCACCGCCGGATCCACGAAGATGATCTGGCGCACCGGCGTCTGTTCGGAGTTTGTGGTGTAGCCGGGGATGTTGGCGGCCGGCTTGGGCTGGCTGGCTTCCTGCCCGGGCAGCCAGGCCTTGGCGTCGCCCTGGCGCGTGGCGTTGGCCTTGGCGTACTGCTCCAGCGTCAGCATCTCGCTGTGCTGCGTGACGGCCTTGAAGGCCGCCCGTTCCACCAGGTACGGATGCGAGCCGGGCGCGCTGGGTTTCTTGCCTTGAGCGCCGGCGGCGGGATCGGCGGGCGCCACCACGGGAGCCTGATCGCTTGCGGGCGGCGGCGGCGGCACCAGCAGTTCGGCCGACATGAGATAACGGCGCTCCAGCGCCTCGAAGAGCGGCCGCCTGCGGAACAGGGACTGCTGCACCTCGCGGGAGGAACGGCCGGTCCAGAGTTTGCGCGCCAGTTTCTTCATGCTCATATCGTCGCTCGACATTTCTTGTGCGGGCGCTGGAAACGCCCTGATTTAAACGATTCCGAGCCATCCGGCTGATCGCCGGATAGCTCCGCTGTGGTCTTGCCTGCGTACTGCCCGGCCTGCGCGTCGTGGCGCAGGCCCCCTCCGGTCCTACAGCATCTGCTGGCTGATCGCCGCGATGTCCGCCGCGTTCAGCGTGCCGGCGGCCTGCTTGAGCTTCAGGCCATCCAGCAAAAAGTTGTATCCAGCCTCGGCCTGCTGGCGCTTGGCGTTGTACAGGTTGCGCGTCGCGTCCAACACGCTGACGATGTCGTTCAGCCCTGCCTGGAAGCCCTCTTCCTTGAGCTTCAAGGCCAGTTCGAACGACTCCACCGAGCTGTTCAGCGCCTTGATCCGGTCCATGCCGATCACGATGTTCTGGAACGACGAGAACACCTGGCGCTGCACCTTGCGCCGTGTCAGGCTCAGGTCGGACGAGGCCGCGCTCAGGCGGCTGGCCGCCGCGTGACTCATGCCGTAGGTGTAGCCGCCCTGGAAGATCGGCACCGACAGGTTCACCGTGAAGCGGGTATCGGCCACCGTGCTGCCGCCGCCGAACAGGCTGCCGCCCGTCTCGTTGCGGCCGGTGGAGGCGCGCAGATTGACGCTGGGGTAGTAACCCGCCTTCTGCACCGACACTTCCTTTTCCGCCACCGCCACGCCGGCCGAAGCCGCGCGGATCGACCAGTTCTGGTCCAGCGCGGTGCGCAGCCAGGCCTGGGGATCGTTGGGCACGGGCAGCGTCATGGGCAGGTCCTTGCGCACCGGACGCAGCTTCAGGTTGCCGTAGCCGACGATCTCCTGCACAGCCTGTTGCTTGTCCAGGTAGTCGTTCTTTGCCAGCAGCGTATTGGCGTCCTGGATATCCAGGCGCGCCTGCACTTCGCTCAGGCCCACGCGGGTTTCCTGGCCGCTGTGAAAGCGCGCCTGCACTTCGCTCAGGCCCACGCGGGTTTCCTGGCCGCTGTGAAAGCGCGCCTGCACCAGTTCCTGCTGCTTCCGCGTGGTGCGGCGCTCGGCCTCGGTCAGCTCGATCTGATCCTGCGCCGCCAGCACGCTGAGATAGGCGGTTGCCGTGCGCAGCATCAGGTCTTGCTGCGCGTAGGCGTAGCTGGCCACTTCCTTGCGCTCGGCCTCCTGCGACTGGCGCCACTTGTGATACGCGCCCAGTTCGAAGATCGGTTGGTTCAGGGTCAGCGCCCAGCCGTTCTCGGCCCAGTTGGCGCGGCCGGTCTGGTAGACGGTGTTTTCGCTGTCGACCACGTTCTGGCGGACGCGGCTGCGATTCATTTCGCCGCTCACGCTGGGCAGCAGGCCCGCGCGCGCGGAGATCACGCCATAGCCCACGGCCTGCAGTTCCTGGTAAGCGCCTTGCATCTGCGGATCGTTCTGCAGCGCCATCATGTAGACCTGGTCCAGCGTCATCGGATCGCTCTGGTCCGGCAGCTGTGCGCCGTTGTACGCCGGCATGTCTTGCGCCAGATAGGACGCTGGCGCCGGAAACACGGTGTTCTCATCAAAGCGCGGCGCGGGCGCGGGGGCCACGTCGTCCATCTGGGCGCTGGGCGTGGTCTTGCCGAAGCCGGAATCCTCCTGGGGAGTGGACTGCCCCAGCTTGAGCGGGCCGCTTTCGGTTTGCGGCGCCGTCGCGGCAGCGGCCGGCGCGGAGGCGGCCGGCGCGGAGGAGGCCGACACGGACGTGGCCGGCGTCCCCTGGCCGGACGAGGCGCAGCCCGCCACGTTCAATGCGGCCATAACCGCCGCCGCCAGCATGCCCTTGCGCGCGAACGCCGGAGGAAAGTGAAGCTTGTTGTAGTCAGTCATAGTAGACAGTCAGGAACTCGTGCCCGTCCCGCGCTGCGCCCGCAGCCAGGCTATAGAGGCTGCGGGGTTCGTCGGGCAACAGGAAACCAAGAACATCGCTTTCCGCCAAAGCGAGACTGGCGGCCAGACGCAGAAGATCGGGGATGAACGCCCGCAACGGCAGCTCGGCCCCACGAAAAGTCACCGTGAACGAATCGCGCCGGGTGTCGGCCTCGTCCACTTCCAGGAACATGAAGCCGGCCGGATCGGCCTGCCCGCAAGCCTGCGCCACGATGCGCTGCGCAACCTGCCGCAACACCGGGTTGCCGAGCCGGGCCAGATAAGGCTCCAGGTGCGCATCGAACGCCGCGCGGTCTTGCAGATGGCGCATGCGGTAAGCCGTCACCGCCGCCTCGCGCTGCGTCGCCGGGTGCCATTTGTAGCCGCAGCCCAGGGGCAGCACGCCATGCTGGCGCAGCGCCTCCGGCGTGGGCATGAACTCCAGATAGACGCGGTACGTGCCGGCCGCGCCATCGGGTTCATAGGCGAAGAACATGGCGCGCGCATGCTCCATGTCCTGCGCCACCCGCATCCATAGCGCCTGCGGCATGGCAAGCGCGCGCGACAAGGTGGCCAAATCCAGCTGACGCCAGTTTTCGCGCTGTATGCCCAGCATGAAGCGGTTGCCGACCAGGCCTGCGGCCGAGAACTTCATCGACCATTCGACCCCGTCGATCTGCCGGTTCTTGAAGACCGACAGCAAACGGTCTGCCCAGATCCGTTGCTCCCCCCGCAGCGTGTGCAGGGGGATATGGATCTCGGGTTCGGTGCCGGCTTGGCTGGGGGCCTGGCCGATCGCGGGAGTCAAGGTTGCGGTCAGCATGGCCCTGCGGCGGGAATCAGGCCGCGGACTCGGCGGGCGCGGCGTCCTGCTGCAGCGCCTTCAGGCGGCGCTGCTCGTCCAGCTGCATGGCCAGGCGCTGGACGTTGCCCAGCGACGCGCGATGCAGTTCGATCAGGCGCAGAATGCCGGCGCGATGCAGTTCGAGCACGCGGGCATCGTCGATGCCGGCGAACTTCTGCTCGTCCACGACCCAGAAGCCGCTCAGATAGCGGTCGCCGTCGGCCTGCGAAATCGTGATCGTCTTGGCCGTGAGCAAGCCCAGCTCGTTCAGGCGCTGGGCCATGTTCTTGGTCAGTTCCATTTCGCCCTGGAACACGCGCAGGAATTCCATCATCTGCGTCAGGTAGCCGGTTTCCTTGCCGTCCTCGAACAAGGCCACGCCCTCCGCGGCATTGACGCCGGGATAGGACTCGTCGATGCACACGGCCAACCGGTCGGCCTCGGCCGTGGTGCCCAGCACGAAGGGATAGCGGCGGGCAAAGGCGGGAACGTAGGTATCGGCCTTCCAGGTGCCCAGCTCGGTCACGAACAGATTGGACTTGTCTTCCAGGCCCAGCAGCACGGCCACGTGGAAGTTGCCAGCGTCGTCGCCCACGAACACGATCGGATAGTGGCGGCCGGCATCGGCGAATTCGCTGGCGGCGATGGGCAGAGCATTCGTGTCCTGCGCAAATGCGTAATGATCCGGCTGAATCTGGATCTTGGTGTCCTGGTGCGCTGCCCGATCCAGCGCCACAGCCCGTTCATAAAACACAGTCGCTGACATGCCTCTAGCCCTCCTTGCCTTTTTCCAGTTACGGACCCGAGCATCATGTAAAGCTTGCACACACTGTTGCTGATATGCCGGCTTTTTCGCTCAAGTCAATGCATCATTTTGTCTATTGACTGCAAGCATTAGACGAGGATTGAAACTCTTCGTCTATACCTGAAACTAGGTATATCTTCTTATGGCGAAAGGGAATTTTCTGGGTTACAACTGATAACATCGCAATAAATTGATGTATTTCGCATTAATGCGAAGTCTTCGCGGCGGACCGATAGCTGCCAGGCGGTGCGCATCTCGAAGTTGCCCTCGGATGGCTTCGCAAGAAAAAGCCCGCCGGGTCAGGGCGGGCCTTGGTTCAATCTTCGCGGCCAGGTTCCTGGCCGCACTGTCAGATGGCTGCTTGGCAGGCCGGCCGTTGCTGGCCGGCAAACGCCGTTTCCATCAAAGCACGAAGCAATCCGCCGAAGCGCGCACCGTCATGTCGCTGACCGAAACGCCCCAGGGTTGATCGATGGCCAGCAGGACCGCGTCGGCGATCGATTCAGGCTCCAGCGGCATGTGCGATATGCTCTCCGGATCGCGGGAATGGGGCGGCAAGGACCCATCCTGCAGGCCCTTTATCATCGCCGTGAATTGCTCCATGTTGTTCCCGACTATGCCAACGGCGGCAGCGTGGTTGACCACGGAGCCGCCCAGTCCGGTGCTGGGCACGCCCGTGGGTTTGATCGTCGTCACCTTGATCTTTCCGCGCGCCTCCATTCTCACGGCTTCCGACATGAAGTTGACTGCCGCCTTGGTGGCCCCATAGATCGCCGCGCCCACCACGGGAAAATTCCCGTAGATGGACGAGATGTTGACGAAGTGACCGCGTCCCTGGGACATCATGGCGTCGTGGGCGGCGATCATGCCGTTGAACACACCCTTCATATTGATATCGATGCAGCGCATCCAGGCATCGTAGGCAAGCGCGTGATCGGCGACAAAAGCCAGCGGCATGATGCCTGCGTTATTGAGCATCACGTCGATCGAACCGTATTCGTGCACGCTGGCCGCGACGAGGCGCTTCAGGTCATCCAGAATGCGGACATCGGCGGCTAAGGCCTGCGCCCGCCCCCCGGCCGCAATAATGCCCGCGACGGTTTCCTTGGCCGCCGCCGCATTGACGTCGCCACACGTCACCAACGCACCGCGCGCAGCGGCCTTCTGCGCGACCAAACGGCCGAAGCCTCCGCCTGCGCCGGTAATGACGATGGTCTTGCCTGAGATGTAGTCGTTCATGGTGTTTTTCCTTGTATGCCTCGATGTAGGCAAGCCGCTTGCGCAGAGCCGCATGGCTGCCATGTGCGTACCTTGCCGTCGTATCGGTCTATCGGTGCAATGACGCGTCAGGAGCCGCCCTGCGTTCGATGCGGCCGCTTCACCGACACCGTCATGGGCACCGTGTACTCCAGCAAACCATCGACCCCGTTCTCGATGCCTATACCCGATTGCTTGTGCCCGGCCATGGGCTTGGAGGGCTTGAGAGTGTGGATCTGATTGACCCAGACAGTGCCGGTGTTCAATCGCAGTGCGACCCTGGTCGCGGCCGCGTGATCGCTCCCCCACACCGACCCGCCCAAGCCATACTCGCTGTCGTTGGCCCGCGCAATCACTTCTTCCTCGTCGCGGAAACTGAGCAGCGGCAGGATCGGACCGAAAGGTTCCTCGCGCACCACGCGCGCCGTATCTGGCGGGTTGTCCACCAAGGTGATTGGAAAGAAATAGCCCTTCCCTTCGGGGACTTCTCCGCCGGCCAGAAAGCGGCAACCCTGGCTGCGCGTGTCCTCAAGCAAACGCTTCAGCCGCTCGAACTGACGGCGATTCTGCACGGGACCGAGCTGGACGCCCTCGACGTTGCCGGCCCCGAGCCGGGTTTCACGCGCCAGCCTCGCCAGCGCCTGCGCCATCCGGTCGTAAACATCTTCGTGGATGTACAAGCGCTTGATGGCAAGGCAGTACTGCGCGCTGTTGGCGAATGCCCCCCAGAAGATAAGGGGCGCAATCGCGTCGATATCGGCATCGGCCATGACGATGGCCGCGTCGTTTCCGCCGAGCTCAAGTGTCAGCCGCTTCAGGTTGCCTGCTGCGCTAGCCATCACGGCGCGACCGGTTTGGGTCGATCCGGTGAAGCTGATCTTGTCGATGCCCGGATGCTCTGACATCAGCGGACCCAGCGCGTCGGACCCGCTGATGACATTCAGCACGCCCGGCGGCAACACGTCGCGCAGCAACTCGCCCAGCTTCAATGTCGCCAGCGGTGTAAACGGCGAAGGCTTCAGCACCATGGTATTGCCCGTGAGCAAGGCGGGCGCGATCTTCCAGATGGCCAACACCAGCGGGAAATTCCAGGGCACGATGCCGCCGACCACCCCTAGCGGCACGCGCAGCACCCTGACCAACTCTTCGGGCGACTCGGTGCTTACGTCGGCGGGAAAATCCAACCCAGCCGTCGCCGTGCACCAGAATGCGGCGGCCATCACCTCCTGGCGCGCGGCCGCAAGCGGTTTGCCTTGCTCCCGCGTCAACAACTGCGCCAACGTTTCCTGATTGGACACGATGACTTCACCCACCCGGGCGATCAACTTTCGCCGTTCTTCCAATGGCAGTCCGGCCCAGGCGGGCGCCGCGCGCCGCGCGCTGGCCACGGCTTCGTCCAACTGCCGCGGCGCGGCGTCGGGCGCGCGAGCCACGACCTGCTCCGTGGCCGGATCGAGCACCTCGATGCGCCTTGACGCATCTACGGCCTTGCCATCTATGGTCATGCTGAATTCAATGGGATTTCCCATGGTGATTCGGACCTCAATGTTGCGGGCCTGGCAAAACGTCCATCGGCCGCGCGTTGGCTGACGGCGCTCGCTACCGAGCGCCGTGACGAACAATCAGAGATCAAGCACAAGCAGCGGCGACTTGGCGCGCGAGCAACACGGGGTGAACTGGTCGCCGCTTGCATGCTCTTCGTCCGTAAGGAATACGTCGCGATGGTCCGCCACCCCTTCCACCAGCCGCATGACGCAAGAACCGCAGGAGCCCTCGCCGCAGGAGGTATAGATGTCGACACCCGCAGCAAGCAGCACGGACGCCACTGATTGGTCCGCGGGCACATGGAACAACTGGCCGGAACCGGCGAGCTTTACGTCGAAGGCGGTGTCCTGCGAGACATCCACGGCCTTGGCGCCGAAGTGCTCATACCGCACCCGATGCTTCGCGATGCCAGCCCCATCCGCCGCCCGGCAGACCCATTCGATGAAGCCGGCGGGACCGCAGACGTAGATCTCTTGCGTTGCGCCCGTTTGGGAAAACAGTTCATCCGGACGCAATCTCTGCTCATCGGGCTGGTCGTCATAGTGGAAGATGACGTTTGCGCTGAAGGCGGACTGGGCGATGCGGTCAAGAAAGGCCGCTTTCGATTGATTGCGAACGCAATAGTGCAAGGAAAATTCCGTCCCCGCCGCATGCAGGGTTTCCGCCATGCACAGCATGGGCGTAATGCCTATGCCTCCCGCGAGCAGGATGCTCGGGGCCTGCGGCTTGAGCGGGAAGTGGTTGCGCGGCATGCCGATCACAACGATGGCCCCCGGTTGCAGGGTTTCGTGGATCGCAACCGAACCGCCCCGCGACTGGGGATCCCGCAGGATGCCGATGACGTAGCGGTGCCGTTCCGACGGCGCGTTGCACAGCGAATACTGCCGCACAATGCCAGGAGCGATGTGTACATCTATGTGGGCTCCTGCCTCGAAAGGCGGCAGGTTGCCGCCGTCCAGAGCTTCCAGTTCCAGACTGATGATGTCGTCGGCTTCCTGCCGCCGGTGCGTAACGCGCACTGAACTCGTTACTTGAGATTGCATCGCTAATGCTCTACGGAATGAGGGGAAGAACCGCTAGTTCATGAAGCATCGAACAGGTAGATGCTTGGGGCCGCCGACGAAACGCGAGGCGCTCATGGTCATCTCGCCTGCCAGCTCTACACGCTGCAAGCGCGGAATCATCTCTTCGAACAGCAGGCGCATCTCCATCTTTGCCAGGTGTTGCCCCAGACAGATATGCGTTCCCAGCCCGAAGGCCAGGTGCCGATTCGGCTTGCGGTCAATGTCGAAAGCAAAGGGATTCTCGAAGGCTTCCTCGTCACGATTGGCCGAGCCGTAGCACAGCATCAACCAGTCGCCCTTGCGAATCTGGCGGCCGCGGATTTCGGTGTCTGCCACGGCGGTACGCATGAAATGCCGCACCGGGGACGCCATGCGCACCGCTTCGTCAATGAACTGCGGGATCAGGCCAGGATTGGCTTGGAGCCTGGGCAAAAGCTCCGGATACTGGCCGAGCGCCCACATGGCAACCGCGGTCGACGACGAGGTCGTGTCGTGCCCTGCCGTGGCGATGATCACGTAGTAGCCCAATCGGCTGTCCTCGCTGATGGGGACGCCGTCTATGACCGCATTGGCAAGCAGCGTCGCCACATCATTGCGCGGATTCGCACGCCGGTCGGCCGTGACCTTTTCGAAGTACGCGCGGAAGTCGGCCACGATGGCCAGCGTGTACTTGGCCAGCGCCTCGGGATCGCTGGCGCGCGCCTGCCCCGCACGTTTGAGTTCGGGGTCTTCGCTGCCGAACAGCTCCTGCGTCAACAGCAGCATCCTGCTTTCGTCCTCGGGCGGCACGCCCAGGATGTCCATGATGACGTGCAGCGGATAATGCAGCGCAATCTCCGTGGCGAAATCGATGACCTCGCCGTCGGCGGCGGCAAGCTTGTCGACGGTACGGGCGGCCAGGTCGCGGATCCGCTCATCCAGCTTGAGTATGCTGTTCGGCATGAACCACGCCTGCGTCAGTGATCGCAGCCCCTTGTGCTCCTCGCCGTCGACATGCACCAGCGACCTGATGCCGCCGTTGTGGCTCCCGCTTACGGCCACGAGCTGCTGAATCGTCGCCTTGGGGGAACAGATAATGGCGTAGTCGCCATTGCGGAAAGTCTGGGTGTCGCGCGATATCGCGGACACGTCCGCATGCTTGGTGACGACCCAGAAAGGATCGAAGCCGTCGTTGATCGCTCGCCCCAACGGGTTGTTGGCACGCGCCCATGTGTAAGTGGCATGCAGTTCATCAATGTCGGCATAGACCTGAGCATCAACCAGGACTTTCGAGACATGGCCGGGCAGATCGAAATCGGTATGGTTCATGATGTGGGGCGGGAAGGTGGAAGGGTCGATTCGAGGGGCGATGCATTACTGGACGGCTGCGATCGTCCAATAGGCATAAACCACTCAATAAATCAGAATTCAAATTCTGATTCTATTATTGAGAGGCGCCGGCCCCTCTTCAATGCGGGGTTTCCCTAGGCCCGCTCAGCGCCAGGCAAAGCGCTCGTTACCGCCGCGCCTTCGGCAAACGGCGTCCGCCATAAGAGAGAGCAGTGGCCTCGCTTGATTGTTAAGAGAGATATCGCCTGCTACTGCATAATGTTGCACTTCAGGTTGGATAGATGTTGCCATGGCCACCTCTCGATCACAGAAAGCAATTACCAAGACGACACGCGCCTCCGGGGAGCGAAAGGCTCCCCGCGCGGCTCCGAAATCACCAGCCGCTCCCCGCCCTCCCCAGCAATTGCGCAGCGAGGAGTCGCTGGCCAAGATGATTCGCGCTGGCAGAGAGTTGATAGAACGACATGCGAACCTGGACCTGGTGCTGATCAATGACGTAATACGTCTGGCGGGCACATCCATCGGCGCGTTCTATGGCCACTTCCAAGACAAGGAAACCTTTCTTGCGGCAGTCCTGGACGCCGCGGTCGCGGAAACCCAGGCGGAAGCCGACAACCTGGTCTGGCAGGACGCCGTCTGGACCGAAGGCACCGCCTCCGATATGGTCGCGGCCCTAGTCGATTACTACGTCCGCGGCTGCCGCCAAAACCGGGGAATCTTCCAGGCTCTGCTAAAGGTTTTTTCGATGGACCGCCGGGAATCGAGTCCGCTGGTCGCCCTGAATCGCCATATGAGTGCCCTGTTCATACCCGCTCTGGCGCGAAAAATGCCGGTCCGGGCAGGCGAGGATGTCGAATTGGATATCCAGATCGCCATGCAGATGCTGTCGGGAACGCTCAGCGTCATGATGCTGACGGACCCGGGGCCGCTGCACCTCGCGGACGATGCAATCAAGCAGCAATTGACGGAAAGGATGCGGCGGATACTGCGCTTGGCCTGAAGACGGCCGCTTCGTGCGGCAGCCCGGCCGCACGCCTGCGCCAGCAGCAAAAAGGCCGTCAGCGACATGTCGTTGACGGCCTTTCTTTATTGGTCGGGGCGGTGGGATTCGAACTCACGACCCTCTGCTCCCAAATTAGAAACGCGCGAACGTCGGCGAACGTCAGCGAACGAATAACCAACTGATTCATAAGGCTTTATACAAATTTCCTTGTTCATCGACGTTCGCTAATGTACGCTGACAGCCGCGAAAATGTTGTCCCATATGTTGTCCCATATGGCGCATGAGGCAGAAGAATGGAGAGATTCGAGGAAATATGACGAGATACCCAAAACGCGGAAAAGGTGCGCGGTGGACCGTCAAAGAACTGGAAGCGGTACCGGCGGAATGGGTCGGTGATCACCTGGCCGATGGGGACGGCCTGACTGGGGAAATCCGCATTCAGCGCGGCACGATGGCCGTGGTGTGGCGATACGCCTATCGCATGGGCGACAAGGTAAAGAGATTCTACTGCGGCTCATGGCCGGAGCGCACACTCGACGAGATCCGCTCCGCCAGGAACAAAGCGCGGGCGGACATTAAGGCGGGCCGCAATCCGTCAGCCGTCCGCGACTTGGAAAAAGCCCAAATGCGGGAAGCTATGGCAGCTGAATCTGCCGCTGTAACCGCCGCTGAAGAAGAGGCCACGACCGACGCCCTGTCGTTCCAAGAGATGTATAAAAGCTGGCTAGAATCGGGAGTGAAGCGAGCAGATGGCAACACCGAGGTGAAGCGCATCGTTGAAAAGGACGTGCTTCCCTTGATCGGTGATACTCCCGTGCGATCAATTCGCGAGAAGGACATTGAGCGAGTGATCCGCTCGATTGTCGGCCGCGGTTGCAATCGGCTTGCCGAGGTGACCTACCAAATACTGGGCCAGATGTTCCATTGGGCAGAAAAGCGCCAACCATGGCGAAAGCTGCTTTCGGAAGGAAATCCGGTTGAGCTGGTTGAGCTCGGGGTGCTCCTGGCGGACGATTACGACCCGGATAACGCGCGCGAACGCGTTCTCCCGCCTATTGAGATTGTCGAGCTCCAGACTCGATACCGCGAGTTGGAGGAGCAGTATCTCGCTTCGGATGACAAGCGAAAGAGGAAGCCTCCATCCAAGGCGTTGCAGGCAGTTTCCTGGATCTGTTTGAGCACGCTATGCCGGATAGGGGAACTGCACCTAACCGAAATTACGCATCTCGATCTCCGAGAAGGTACGTGGTTCATTCCCAAGGCGAACGTCAAGGGCAGAAAATCACAGAAGCGGGACCACCTGGTCTTTCTGTCACCCTTCGCAGTCAAGCATTTCGAGACCCTTGTCAGCCTGGCAGGATCATCCCGCTGGCTCCTACCTTCGCGCGACAATGATGACGCGGGGGTAGACCAACCGATGTACAAGCAGGCCTTTACTAAGCAAATCAAAGATCGGCAAGCCATGTTCAACGGACAGCCCAAAGCACGCCGCGCTTCGGACAACTCCCTGGTGCTCGGCAAAGGCCATAACGGCAATTGGACGCCTCATGATTTACGGCGAACGGGGTCGACCATCATGGAATCACTGGGCATCGATCCAAACATCATCGACCGCTGCCAAAATCACGTCATTCACACGGGCAAGAACCGTGTCAGGCGGCACTACCAGCTCTACGACTACGCCGACGAGAAGCAAGCAGCATGGGCGAAGCTCGGCGACTATTTGGGAAGACTGCTGTCGGGAGCCGTGGCGCCGGCCGAGCTTCAAAAGCGGCTGACCGCCAAGCAACTACTCGCGGCGTAAAAAAAGCCGAAGACCGTTCGGTCTTCGGCTGTTGGACGCAGGCGGGCAAGCCTAGATCAAGCCCATCTTGGCCATAGAATGGCCGCTACCTGCCGCCACGATCACGTGGTCGACCAATGTCACATTGACCAGAGCCACGGCGTCCTTCAAGCGCCGCGTAACCTCAACGTCCGCCCTGCTTGGCTGCGACGAACCCGAGGGATGGTTGTGGGCAATCAAGATGGAATGCGCGTTGTGCCGAATAGCCGCCTTGACGACCTCGCGTGGATACACGCTCGTCTCAGACAGCGTGCCTCTGAACATTTCCTCGAAAGCGATCATTCTCAATTGCGCATCAAGGAACATTACGCCGAACACCTCCTCGTCCGACAGCGCCAGGCGCGTCACGATATAGTCGATGGCGGCGGACGGCTTGTCCACTGGCAAGCGACTACCCAGCGCCCCCTCCAATTGCTGTGCAGCCGCACGTAGCAGCTCTTCCGGGGTTGCGGCTCGATAGAGGCCGCCCGCCTCGCATACAACCGGGGCGCCCTGGACATCCTGCGGCACCTGCCTTTCTCCTGCCCAGGCGCGACTGAAACTTAGTTGCATTGCTCTCTCCAATAGCAAGGGTTGCCTACCAACCCATTAATGATCGGTCGTCAACAATGGAGGGTGTCAGAATTGGGGACTCGCCATGCGCAGTCAGCTCTTACCAATGGACATTGGGCTATACCTAGAGCTCACACCTAAGAAGCCAGCTTTCCCGGGCACGCCATTTGCTAACTGGACTCGGTTCCACCTTCTCAAAGGAGCGGCAATGTCTGACGATCTTAGTACCGCGGCCCGCAAGACCGCGCCCGCGTGAACGTCAATGAGGCTCACGAGCTCAAATATTGGTCGCGTGAATTCGGCGTCACCGAAGACAAGCTTCGGCAGGCCGTAAAGGAAGTTGGCGTTTCCGTCGACGCGCTTCGGAAGCACTTCTCGTCGCCCCCACGCTGAGGCGACGCATCCCCACCCTTGGCTGGCAACCGCCATTTGTCGCAGACGCTGCCACAACTGTTCGTTGCTAAGAGCGGGCCCAAGATCCGAATAGGCATAATCTTTGTCGATTACCTTCGCATCGGATTTAGCGCCACGACCGCTTCGGCGTGGTCAGCAAGGGCGCGGCCGGGACTCGGTGTCTCCGTGCCGCTCTCTTGGGAAGAACTGCCACAGCTGTCCAGCTGGGCGCAATGGACCATCACCAACGTAGTCGCTGACAAACGTCCGTTGTGCCTGAAAATTTGACGAGCGTGGCTTGCTTGATCAACCGACTGGCATGGGTCAGGTGCGGTCTGTCACCAAGGACGGATCCCGGCCAGAAGCGGACGCAGGCCATGAAGTTTCCATCGTCCGGTGCTGAAATCAAAACGGACGTTGATGGCCGGCATTCCACGAATCCGGCCACCTCAAAATCAGTGAAGCTCTCTGCTTGAGGGAGCTCGGCGGCCGGTGTGCTTTAGGTGGTCCTAGCGGGTCGCGCAGGTCGGGGCAGCGGAAGGGCTCAATCCTTGAGCGTTTTGAACATGTCTCGGATCTCATCTTCGGAATCGGGGCCATTCAGCCGGGGGCACAAGGGAACGACCACACAGCTGAAAAAAGTGCTGTTCGTAAATTGATTCTAGGTGGTGATTCCCCCTGGACGGGCAGAAAGCCTGAGGCCCGCGTTTTTACGCTCACAGCATTGTTCCAATCCTGCGAAACCATCCTTCAACTGAATCGCCCCGGATTTCCTAGACACCCAGTTGCCTCACAATTGAGGCGATATGGAGGTGTGTATGGAAGGCAAGGCATCGCGGCAGCGATTCTCAGAAGAGTTCAAGGTGCAGGCTGTAAAGCAAGTCACCGAGCGGGGGCACAAGGTCGGCGACGTAGCGACACGATTGGGCGTGAGCACGCACAGCCTGTATGCGTGGCTCAAGCGGTATTCGGGTAGCCCTGAACAGCGTGCGCAGCAAGATGGCCAGAGCGCAGAGGTCCGTCGGCTTAAGGCTGAGCTTAAGCGGGTGAGCGAGGAGCGCGACATCCTAAAAAAGGCCGCCGCGTACTTTGCCAAGCAGTCCGGGTGAAGTACGCGTTTATCAAGGCCCATGAAGAGCAACACGCTGTGCGTCGCCTATGCGCAGTTTTGGGGGTGCATCCCAGCGGCTATTACGCCTGGAAGGTGACCCCGAGCCGGATCAACATGAGCAAGACACCGATCCAGTATTAGAGGCCGCATGAATCAGGTTCCAACTGCCTTGACAGACACCGCACCCGGGCGGCGATAAAGCTGCGGACGCAGAAAAGCTTGGTTAATCAGGTGATGGTGTTCGCACACACATCACCTTTCAAACCCGTCGCCCGATTCTCCCGCAACTGCGTCGTGCCTCTCCCCGCACCGACTGGAGACACGAGGCAAATCGTGGGCGCAGCTGTCGCCGGCGTGCGCCGCATGTTCGAGCCAGGGTATCAACTTAGCAAGGCCGGTGTCATCCTGCTGGACCTTCAGCCGGAGGGCGTGCACCAGGGCATGCTGGACCTTGGGGACTTGCAGGAAGACCAGACCGCGCTGATGTCAGCGCTCGACGAGATGAACCGGCGATACGGCCGCGGCACGATCAGTGTGGCCAGCGGAGGAACACCGCAGGACACCCGCGGCTGGCATATGCGGCAAGAACGCAAGACCCCGTCCTATACGACAAGCTGGGCCGAGCTGGCAGTCGCGCGGACCTGACGCGTCGATAGTCCCAGATGGGGATAAGGCGATGACGTCTTGGTGACGCTGATCGGACGAGGTAGCGGGCCGTCGAGGCCATGACCAGGTCGACCGGGTGAATTCCAAAACCTTTTTATTCTTATTCTTCTGGATGGCTGAATCAGAGGAGAAAGAGAATCTAGAAAAGTTTTCGCATCAACCTGGTCACCTTGGTCAGCAAAGAAAACCCCACTGTCGCAGCGACTTTTTCCTACCGGACCATGCTGACCAAGCGGAGTAGCACCGCTTGCTAAGTAATGCAGCTGGGACGAGGTGGCGGCCAGCTGACGCCACGACCAGCTCGACCGGGTGGAATCCAAAACTATTTTCTTCTTATTCTTGTGGTTGGATGATTTAGGGACAGAAGAGAACCTAAAAAGTTTTCGCAACAACCTGGTCATCCTGGTCAGCAAAAAAGCCCCAACTGCTGCAGCGGCTTTTTTGCTACCGACCCCTGCTTACCACGTGGAGCAGCACCGCCCACAGCAGCATCATGCAATTCCCACCAACGTCGCTGTTGACCACCAGTCTTAGCTGCCCTTCGCAGGGTGCCGGTTGAATGGTCTTGCAAAGCCGTGGTCCGTAGTCAACCGTCGCCATCGCCTACTGGAAGGGGAAATTGCCCCGGTCGTAGAACTCGAGTGCGTGCTTAGTAAGGGCACCTTAGTTAGGCGACATTTCATACCGGAACCGGGACGCTTCTACATGCCCAGACTGAGCCACATTGGACGTTTTGCTGGACCAATCTTTGGAGACAGCCGCTAGTTACCGATGTGGTTGATGTCGCATGAAGCCACTAAGAACAGGCGCTAGGCCGAGCTAGGAGATCGTCCCATCTCACGGGTGGACGCACCTTCACATCTTCATTCCGTCATATCTCAAAGCCCGCCTTTTAAGAAGCGATTTAGAAAAAAGCGAGAAGCTAAGACCTATGAAACGAAGCGCACAGTCTCCGGTTCCCGCAGGCCAGCCAAAATGCGGACTGAGCTAGCGCCCTGTGTCCCACAGGTGGGTGCTGGGGGGGTGATCGAGTGAAGGCCATCATTTTTCTTCGCATGCGTTTTCCGAAAGCGCGGTGAAGTTGCTTAGGCCTCACTTGGTAAATGCTGGCGGCTTCAGCGCCAAGCCTTGCAGTTCGGGGGCGTGCTGGTGCCGCGACCCGGTAGAGGAGCGACTTGGGGAATTGTCACCTGCCCACCTAGGGTGTGTCTCGACGCCTACTAGCCGTGCGGAACCTGAGCTTGATGCAAAGCCCGCTCGCTCTCCAGTGCCATTGGCACACTCGGTGGCGGTTGCCCGGCGAGGGCGCTCCGAAGTAGGGTGGTCACCGTCCGAAACGGGGCTCATCCCATACCCTCCGGTAAAGGGGGCGGTGTTGATTGATATCCGCCTTTTTAGGAGGTAGCAAGCGATTCGTTGCGTGTACCTCTTCACCCTCTGGCAAGCCCAACGATTGGCATTCAGTTGCTCGTGCACGTGACACCAATCTGCGGTCGCAAGGATTCTCGGCTTAGATCTCATGCGAAGCCGCGTACGATTACGGCCGCAAGCCTCTGTTAGTAAACATGCAGGCTCTGCGTCAAATAATAGCGCTTTGTGACCGACCGTTTAAAACGGCACCTTGCTCGCTCGCCTGCGTGCTGCGAAGCCTTCAAATCCTGGACAGCCAAGGTAGATGTCAACGCCGATTTAAATCTGACCCACTTCCAGTCGAATCGCCGAATTAAATCTGACCCACCCGGGTCTTCTTCCTTGCGCTGCTCGGCCGCGTAGGGCGTAGCCCGAAGCGGCCGAGCAGCGCGGCGCCGGTCATGCCGCCGACGTCACCCTCCTTGCCGCCTGTCCGGCCTTGCGCTTGTCCTTCAATCGGAAGCTCTCACCGGCGATCTGCACGATGTGCGCGTGATGCAGCAATCGGTCCAGCATGGCCGCCGTCAGCGTCTGGTCGTCTGCGAAGGCACCCGCCCACTGCGTGAACGGCAGGTTGCTCGTGAGGACCATCGAGCCGCGCTCGTAGCGCTTGGCCACGACGTTGAAGAACAAGGTGGCCTCGTCCCGCCCGAAGGGCAGGTAGCCGATCTCGTCGACCACCAGCAGCTTGGGCCCGAGCACCGCTCGGTTGAAGTATTCCTTCAATCGGTTCTGCGCCTTCGCTGCGGCCAACTGCATCATCAGGTCGGCCGCCGTGATGAACCGGGCCTTGTGCCCGGCCATGACGGCACGCTGGCACAGTGCCAGCGCGATGTGCGTCTTGCCCACACCGCTGGGCCCGAGCATCACCACGTTCTCAGCGCGCTCGACGAAGGCCAGGTGACCAAGCTCAACGATCTGCGCCTTCGGTGCGCCGCCGGCCTGGGCCCAATCGAACTGCTCGAGCGTCTTGATCGACGGCATCGTCGCCAATCGCATCAGCACCGTGCGCTTGCGCTCCTCTCTCGCCGCTTGCTCGCTGGCCAGAACCTTCTCCAGGAAGTCGGCGAAGCTGGCACCATCGCGTGCAGCGTCTTGTGCGAGTGCCGGCCAGTCGCTCCCCAGCCGGGCGAACTTCAGCTGCTCGCACAGCTCGGCAATGCGGTCATGCTGCAGGCTCATCACACCACCTCCACCAGCAAGGCGTCGTACACGGCCAGCGGATGCTGCAGGCTCTCGACCGGCAGGACCACGCGCTGTCGGATCGGTGTCGGCGCCTTTAGGGCCGGCGCGGCCAACATGACCGCGCGTTCCTCGGCCAGGCGCACCGCCGGCACGGCCTTGGTGGTGGCGTGCACGCGGGCGTTGGCCACCTCGTCGAGCCAGCGGCGAACATGGACGTTGGCAAGGTGCGCGTCCAGTCGCAGGCCACTGGCTTCGAGGGTCGCCGCCAGCGGCACCAGGAAGCTGCCCTTGAGGTAGGAATTGAAGCGCTCGACCTTGCCCTTGGTCTTGGCTCGATAGGGGCGGCACAGCCGAGGCTTGAAGCCGCAGCTCTCGGCGAGCTCACGCAGTTCGCTGTTCCAGCGGTGCTGGCCCTCGCCGTAGGCATCACGCTCGATGACGACGGCCTTGGTGTTGTCGAACAAGACATGTTCGGGCACGCCACCGAAGTAGTCGAACGCCTCGCGCAGCCCGGTGCACAGGGTGGCGACGTCCTCGCCCGAGCAGGCAACGAACTTCACGTAGCTGGCGCGGCTGTAGCCCAGCGTTGCCACCAGTGCGATCAGCGGATCGCGGCCTCGGCGAACGTAGGTGAAGTCGGCCTGCATCTGCTCGCCTGGCAGCGTCTCGAACCGCACCAGCGGCTCGGGCTCGTTCTTCTTCAGCGGCGCCAGCCAGGCCTTCAACTGGCTGATGCCGCCCGTGTAGCCGCGTTCTTGAATCTCGCGCAGCAGCACCGTCGCAGGAATCCATCGGGGCCTGGCTTGGCCGATGCGCTCATGCAGATAGCTCTTGTATTCGTCGAGCTTGCACGCTCGCGGCTCCCGCGGTCCGTACCGCTGTGCGGCCTGGTCCCGCAGATACCTGCGCACCGTATTGCGCGAGCAATCCAACTGCCTCGCGATCGCTCTGACGCTCTCGCCCCTTCGGGCCATCACTCGTATCTCCACTGCTTGCTCCTGAGTCAACATCAGCAGCCTCACAAAGGCTGCCATCGTGTCCCAGGTGGGTCACTTTTACTTCGGCGCAGTGGAGGTGCGGACGAAAACTTGGACTCCTTTGGAGATAGTTCATGTATTCGTACGCAGAACGCATGCAGGCCGTGCAGCTCTATATCAAACTGGGTAAGCGCATAGGCGCTACCATTCGTCAGCTCGGCTTCCCGACAAAGAATTCACTCAAGCAGTGGTATCGTGAATATGAACGTCATCTCGACTTACCGGCAGGCTATGTACGCACCGTGCCATGGTATTCGGATGAGCAAAAGCGAGTCGCTGTGGAGCACTATCTGAGCCACGGCCGTTGCCTGGCACAGACCGCGAAGGCGCTGGGTTATCCTTGCCGCACAACGCTCTCGGCTTGGATTGATGAACATGACCCTGACGCCAGGCGACGCGTCGTTGGAAAGGTCGGAACCGCCAAACCGCGATCAGAGCAGCAGAAGCAGGCCGCAGTGATCGATCTGTGCTCCAGGCGCGAGAGTGCGCGTGATGTGGCTGAAAAAGTTGGCGTGAGCCGCCAGACGCTGTACAACTGGAAGGATCAGCGACTTGGCCGCGAGGCCCCTGCATCCATGACACGCCATCGCGATTTACCACAGACAGCCGACCGTGAGGAACTGCAACGCGAACTTGAGACCTTGCGTAGAGACGTTCAGCGCCTGCAGCTTGAGCACGACTTGCTAGAGAAGGCCAATGAACTGCTAAAAAAAGGCCTGGGCATCGACCTGCAGCTCCTGACGAACCGGGAGAAGACGCTGCTGGTTGATGCCCTACGACAGAGTCACACATTGCCAAAGCTCCTCGCCCGGCTTGGCCTTGCCCGCAGCTCCTACTTCTATCACAGAGCTCAGCTGCAGTTAGGAGACCGGTATGCCGATATCCGCCAGAGCATTACGGATCTGTTCGAGGCCAATCATCGCTGCTATGGTTATCGTCGAATTCATGCCGCGCTGGCCAATCGGTGCATGCGTACATCGGAGAAAGTCGTGCGCCGCCTGATGAAGCAGGAGCAACTCGTGGTCGCAACTGCAAAACGGCGTCGATACAGTTCCTATCAGGGAGAGCTGTGTGTCGCACCGACAAATCTGATCGATCGTGACTTCCAGGCTGCGGCGCCAAACAAGAAGTGGCTTACCGACATCACGGAATTCCAGCTGCCGGCAGGCCGGGTGTATTTGTCGCCTGTGATCGACTGTTTCGACGGACTTGTGGTGAGCTGGTCGGTGGGTACGCGTCCGGACGCGCAGCTCGTGAACACCATGCTGGATGCCGCCATTGAGACAATCGCCGATGGCCCCGATCTGCCTATTGTGCACTCTGATCGCGGTGCCCATTACCGGTGGCCGGGGTGGCTCTCGCGAATGCACGAAGCACGACTTACCCGCTCAATGTCGCGTAAAGGGTGCTCACCGGATAACGCGGCCTGCGAGGGCTTCTTCGGACGGATGAAAAACGAGATGTACTATCACCGTGACTGGACCGACACGACGATTGGGGAATTCATGCATGCGATCGATTCCTATATTCGCTGGTATAACGAGCATCGCATCAAACTCTCGCTCGGCGGAATGAGCCCCATGGAGCACAGGCAGCGCCTGGGAATTACAGCATAATCAGTCCAAGATTTTGTCCGCACCCCCCAGTGGGGAAAATTGAAATGCCGTTGACAGTTCGATGAGGTGCCCATTGGAAACGATGCTGAGCCAAGGACGATGGGCACCGGATTTGCGCCGCGTCCGCCTCTTTTTTCGTCAATGGCCATTGCAATGCCCCACTGCGCTTGGTCATATTTTAGCAGCCCCGACCAGCCGCGGCATTGAACAGAGTTGCTGGAACTCTCGCCCGCGCAATTTGCAGCGACGGACGTATCTCTTCCAAGCGAGTAAGTCGCTCCCACGGTGAAAGGCCCAAATCTATTGCGATATGCGATCGAGTTGTCTGACCTAGCATTTGGAATGTAGCTATCAAAACTTGCCATGCTCAAAGCTGATGGTCCGATAATATCCGCATCGACTTGGGCCCAAAAACTCATTGTGTACTGTCGACCGAACGTAAGCGTTCCCCATCCTTCGTCAACACCAACAGTCGCTGATCGACCAAACAAACGGCCATTTTGTCCAGACGCTCCGTTGTCAAGGAAGAATCCGCTCTCTAGATTAAATATTGCATTGACTGAAGAGCTGATTTTCTCAGAGCCTCTAATTCCGAATCTCGACGGTAATTGGCCTCCGGTAAGGGTGGTCATACGTGTCGTTGACCGGCCGTTAACGTCAGAGTGAGTGATGTTTTAAACGGCTCCATCGATCGCTCCGTACAAGTTATATGCCGTGTTATTTTGTGCGTGCAGAGAAAGTGCTAACAAAGTAACTATTGTGCCCAAGGCAGTTTTTTTTCAATATAGGCTCGACCGGCATGAATAATCTGTCGACCTGAAAGGTCGAGATTATCTTATTTTTGAATGTGACGCACCCTCGACGTCACCTAGTATCGAATATGTGTGCGGCCACTATTGTTGGTTAACGAATTTCAGGGCTGGGTATGTTTTTCTTACCTTGCCCATCGTCCGCAATTTTCGTTGTTGTAGGCCGCCGAAAGGCGATGCGTCGTGACTAACATGAGCGCGATTTGCCGGCGGTGCCGACAACGCGCTCATATTTTTAAAGTGATTAGGTTTTTATTGAAATTGTTGTTGGTGGAATCGTATTCCGACCATTATTTTGCGCGACCGTCTAGCGGTTTAGCTGGCCAACTGATGCTATGAACTGCCGAGGTCGGCTCCTCGCGATATAAGTGTGCTGCTTCGAGAAGTGGTGCGTCGCTGACGCTAAACAAGGTAGCGCCTTCGACGCCCGCTTGGTGTTCGTGCCATGCCCAGGGCGGTACGACGAAGACGTCCCTGGGGCCATAAGTGAAGCGCTTTCCTTCTATAACGCATGTGCCGGTGCCTTCGACAACGTAGAAAACTGTACTTGCGGTTCGACGATGCCGGTCTCCGTTGAAACCTTTGCGCAGTTTTTGTACAGCGCAGCGCATCGTCGGAAGTGCTGGTCCCCCGGTTCTCGGATCGATGTACTCTACGATCACGTCATCGTAGGGGCTTGCTTTTCCGCCTTCGCAATAGAGATCCAGCTGGCTCTTCACTACCTTCCAGGGATATCTGTAGGCCATAGGTCCGCTTGCCTGTTTCTCCCAGAGCGGGCGAACCACGCCAACACGTTCACTGATGTATTCGCTTCGCTCCGTGCGCACGGGCTGAGTTGTCTCACCAAGTGGCTCATAAGCCATCTGCCCCATAGCAGCCATCAGTGGAACGTCGAGTACGTCAAGCCACAGTCCTATTCCGTCACTCTCGTTGTGATGGTCATGCCAGCACCATGCGGGGGTAAGAACAAGATCGTTGACTTCCATATCCAGGCATTCGCCGTCAACGACAGTGTAGAGACCAGGGCGCCCTTCTATGACGAACCTTAAAGCAGCGATTGGGTGCCGGTGGGCCCAAGCAACTTCGCCCGGCTTCACGATCTGCATTCCTGCAACGATGGTCTGCGATGTACCACCTCGCTCAAGATCAGGATTCAAGAAACAAACATTTCGGCGCGCAGTCTCGCTGCTGGTCATAACCTCGCACGCTTTATCTAGCTTTCTTTTGATTAGTTCCCAACTCCATAACATCGGGCGGGCGCCGGCACGAGGTCCGCCTATGACTGATTCCATCATCGCGTCGTACTGCCACTGCCCCCGCATAGACGCCTCTGCTAACTCCTTGTCGAACTGCTCGAAGGCAAGCTTATTATCAAGTTCACTATGTCCCACAGTGTCTACCTCAGGTTATTTAACCGCGTCGCTATTGAGCATTGCGTAAGTCAGGCAGGGGCACAGATGTCAGTCTTTGACTATGCCCGCGCGAGTGATGATTCCATCCCACTTCTTGAGTTCATTCGGAACGAAAGTGACCATTTCTCTAGCGGGCATCGGCCGAACCGTAAGCCCTACGCCAGCTAGCTTGGTCTCGACTGCGGAGGTTGTTAGTGCTTTGACCAAGGCGCTGCTTAGTGCATCGGTCAGGTCCGAAGAGGTAGCGGCCGGCACGAATACGGCCGCCCAAGGAGAAAGGTCAACTGCGCTCATTCCTGATTCCGCGAACGTAGGTACCGATGGAGCGAGCGGACTGCGCGCACTCCCAACGACCGCCAACGCTTTGACCCTGCCTTCCTTCACCTGTTCAAGAACACTTACCGTCGTGGCAAACATCACCTGCACACGGTTGCCCAGTAAGTCTGTAATCGCCTGTGCCTCACCGTTGTAGGGCACTGCATTCATCTTGATTTGAGCTTTCTGAATAAGCTGTGCCGCTGCAATATTTCCTGTTGAATTACCATACGCGTAATTCAACTTGTCGGGATTAGCCTTGGCAAAAGCCACTAATTCGGCGACAGAGTTGACAGGTATAGATGCATTTACGTACATGAAGAAAGCGGATTCGCCTAACATGCCGATGGGCTTCAGAGCCGTCGCCGGATTGTAAGGAGGCTCTTTGCGTGAGAGTGGAACCCAGAGCAATTGGGTGGTGGTACCCATCAGCAAAGTCTTGCCATCTGCGGCAGATCTCACGACATACTGCGCGGCAATAGACCCTTCGGCACCTGGGCGGTTCTCGACAACTACACGTTGGCCAGAGGTCTCTTCCAAACCAGATGCGACTATCCTTGCAAGTGCATCCACCGAGCCGCCAGCTGCAAAGGGAACAACGAGCTTAATCGGGCCTTTCAGCTGCTCCGTGGCTTGCGATGTATTTGGCTGAAGACTGGCCAACACTAAAAGTGCGCCTAGTCCACGAACAATGCTGTTCTGGAAAATCATGTGTTCCTCCACCGGTTCTACCAAGTATGTTCCTGATTATCGGAACTTGATATTGATGTTTTTTGTGTACGTGAATTCAGCAATTTCTGCGAACGACTCTTCCCTACCGATACCTGAGTGTTTGATGCCGCCAAATGGAGCACCGAGGAAATGCTGGCTGGAATTGTTGATCCAAACGTAACCGGTCTGGATCCTTCTCGCGGCGCGGTGAGCTTTATCTAGATCAGTGGTCCAGATAGAACCAGTGAGTCCAAAGTCGACATTGTTCACGGCTTCGAAAAGTTCATCCTCATCTCGCCACTTCAAAACAGACAGGATGGGTCCGAACACTTCCTCGTTGGCAATCCTCATCCCCGGTGTGACATCAGCCAAGATTGTCGGCTCAAAAAAGAAGCCTTCTTTTAAGTCTGGTGAGCCTGGCCGCTTTCCACCGCTGACAAGTCGAGCCCCTTCATCCAGAGCTGATGCAAGGAAGCCCTCGACCTTCGTTAACTGTTCTTTGCTTACCAAGGCACCCATAGTTGTAGCGGGGTCGGTCGGAATACCTGGTACGTGACGGTGGGGAACAAGATCAACAACTCGCGCGAGGATCTCATCGTGTATTGACTCGTGCAAGAAAAGCCGGCTGGTCGAGCCGCAACTTTGCCCGGCCCAAGTAAAATTCATGCCGCCAATAATTCCCTCGACGAGAGCCTCTTTGTTCGCATCGGGATAAGCAATCAACGCGTTCTTTCCTCCCAGCTCGAGAAGGATCGGTTTCAGGTCGTCAGCTGCTGATCTAGCTACCGCCATTCCAGCGCCGACGCTTCCAACGAGCGTTACCTTACGAACTAGCTTATGTTTGCTCAGCGCTTCGCCACAAGTCCGATTTCCGCAAAGAAAGTTGACCACTCCAGGCGGAAATATGTCTCCGACAAGCTCGGCCAGCTTCAGAATTGAAAGCGGAGCCTGATCAGGAGCCTTGATGACTACGGTGTTACCTGCGATGAGCGGCGCAGCCATCTTGACCGCCGCGAACATAAAGGGATGGTTGTACGCCACAATCCGGGCAACGACGCCAAGCGGCTCACGAACCGTAAAGTTCAAGTTCCCGGAACCCATTGGGATGGTTTCGCCCTTGTTTTCGGTTGCCAGTCCTGCGAAGTACTCAAGCAACTCCGCCGCAGATTCTGCGTCACGCGCCAGCGCTGAAACCGGATTGCCATTGTTCAGCGAGTCGAGTTGCGCCAATGGCATAGCGTGCGCCCGAATGACCTGAGCCGCCTTGCAAAGATATTTTGCCCGCTCGGTGGGAAGTGTGTCTGCCCAAGCTGGAAACGCCGCGTGTGCTGCACGAACCGCAGCGTCCACATCTTCGGCATCTGACAAGGGCGTCGCGCAAATCGGCGTGTTGTACGCCGGATTTATCGTGTCAACAAACACGCCGTTCTTAGGCGGATGCCATTGGCCACCATAAAACAGCTCAAGTCTTTTTGGAAGGACGCCGTCAGGGATTTCGTGATTTTTCATCGGAAAGTCATCTGCTTAAAGTGCTCACACGTTTTGATATTCTTTTTGCAACTTTGCCCAGCGAGCGCCGCACTCCAACGCACCGGCCCGGTAGTTTTCTGGAAGGTCGAGGTACGGCGGACGGCAAGGACCGGGTTTGATGAGTCCAGCTGCTTCGAAGCGTAAGTGAGCAATTGGAATGCTGTAGTCCATGAATGCAGTCAAATCCCCGCCCGCAAACATGGCCGACTCGGCCCACTGGCACTGTTCGCTGATTTTTGCGGCTTCGGTCCAGTTCTGTGCTTTGATGGCACGCGACAAAGCATTGAGGGGCGCCGGGGCACACGCAACTGCGCCTGACCAGCCAGCCTTGATATTTTCTGGGTTTACTTGGGCGGCTCTGAGCCAGTCCCCACCAAGGGGCAGCAAGCGGCAGTTCTCACCTACCGTTCTGGCATCATTGTCCAACGCGGCACCACCAATATGCTTGGCTGCAATAACCTCAGGAAGAGCAGCAAGCTCTCGATAAGCACCTTCGCTGATTTTTCCCTTGAATGCCACCGGATTGTCGTAAACGACAAGCGGTATGCCAGGCAACGCTTGCGCCACGTCCTTGTAAAAGCGTACGAGCAGCTTGTCGTCTAGGGCGAGCCACATTGGCCGTCCTACAAATAGTCCATCCGCGCCTGCATCAATAAGCTCCGCACCCCTGGAGATAGTGTCTCGCGTATTTAGCGTGGTTATTCCAGCAAACACCAGTCTCCTTTTGGCAACGGTATCGACCACGCATCCAACGAAGTCCCGCACTTCGTTGGCAGTCAAGGAAGCGCATTCGCCAAACGTTCCAGTCGTCATAATTATGTCAGTACCGGCTGAGACGACTATCTCCGTCATCCTGGCAGACTCGTCCAGGTCTACCGTGTTCTGGCTGCTCCAATGTCCGGCGTCTGGCGTTGCCGGCGTTGGCAAGATTCCTACTAGGCCCACGATGTCTTGGGGAGTGATCTTCATAATTGTCCTTTCAGAATGGAAGAATGTTGCGTTCACTAAATTCTTAAGACTCAGCGGAGAATCCAACTGTTTTAACAATCTTTCCCCATCGGACTTGCTCAGTCGAGACAAAGTCTTGCAGAGACGCTGCACTTCCCCAAACCGGCTCTAGAGCGTGTTATGAACTTGCTCCCGCAGCCAGCAACACTGCGGCTTTGGGCAGCATGAGGATGGTAAAGATCACGAAATGCAATCCAGCCAACACTTCAGGCATGCGCTCGAAATCCCGGCTCAACCTTCTGAATCGGGACATCCAGCCAAAACTGCGCTCGACTACCCAGCGTTTGGGCAGCAGCACAAAGCCCTTTTTCGCCTCGGGCAGCTTGACGATCTGCAGATCGATACCAGTCGCCTCGGCGGCTTGCCGAGCGTCAGCGCCCGTGTAGCCTTGGTCCGCCCAGGCAATGCTGACCGATTCGCCCGTGGCGCGCTGCACGGCTTCGCACAACTCCTTGACCTGTGCGCGCTCCTGTTCATCGGCCGGCGTCACTGTCATCGCGATCAGATGCCCCAGCGTATCGACGGCCATATGTACCTTGCTACCCCGACGCCGCTTGTAGCCATCGTAGCCGGCGCGCGGGCCGCTCTCGCAGCTGCTCTGCAGCGTGCGCCCGTCCAGGATTACCGCGCTGGGCTGGCCCGGGCGCGCACCACCAACACGGATAATCGAGCGCATGTCATTGACCATGGCCTCGAAGCAACCCGAGTCGTTCCAGCGCCGGAACTGCTGATACACCCTGCCAGGGCGGGAAATCATTCGGCAGCAACCGCCACGGCGCACCGGCACGGGCCAGCCATCGCAGGGCATTGAACGCTTCGCGCAAGCTATAGCGGCGCTGCGGGGCGTCCTCGTCCATCAATGTCAGATAGGGCGCCACGAAGTGCCATTCCTCTTCGCTGACATCGCTCGGATAGGGTTTTCTGTTCACGGCTTCAAGAAACCTTCAATTCGATCAACGCAGTAAGTTCATAACACGCTCTAAGGCGTTATCTTCGAGGGTCCGGCGCACGTCGCTTCGAGCAACTGCGGACTGGATAAGTTTAGAAAGTAATTCAGCCTTTTGAGGAGATGTTCCCGCGGGGAGATAAACTCCGAACTTGTCTCGGGACTCGATTCCCGGAAAACCCTGTTCGATAAAGGTTGGAGTTTCAGGGAAGAACCGGCTTCGGGTGGGTCCTGAACTAGCCAACAAACGACACTTGCCAGCTTTTACGAAAGGCACGAAGTCGGTCAACGTTGCACAAGCTGCTGGAATTTGCCAGCTCAACATGGCTAAGACGGCTGGGGGTTGGGCCTTTGTAGCCCACGTGTTGCATGTCTATTCCAGCCTCACGCCCTGCCATAACACCAATAAAGTGAGTGGTGGCGCCAACAGCGGGCGAGCCAAAACTTGTCCGTTTAGGATCTTTCTTTACCCAGGCGAAGAACGCCTGAAGACTTGTTATGTCGCTCGGTACCTCTGGGCCTACTGCTAAGGCAAGATCCATCTCCGCGACAGAGCAAACACTCAGAAAATCGGTGTTGGGGTCGTAAGGCAGTCCCTTGTATGTATTTGGATACAGATACATTGACGGCAGTGGTGTCAACAGAAATGTCCCTCCGTCTGAGGGGGCATTCTTGACTAGTGTCGAAGCTATCTGCACGGCAGCACCAGGACGATTTTCGACTACGACGGTTTTCGCGTACTCACCCGACAAAACCTCGCTGAGCTTGCGACAAATAATGTCCATTACGCTGCCCGGCGGGCCGGCCGTCACGAATTTCGCCATCCCAAGTTCGGACGTCGCCGATGTGGATGTTCGGGCACCAAGCAGCGCTACGCTAGCGCTACTCAGGATGAAAGACCTTCTCGAAAGTACCTTAGCCGTTGCCATCTCTGACTCCGTTTCTTGTCGTTATAGCGGGCCGAACGGGTCCTCAAGTAAGCGATCTACAGCTGGAACCCAGCGCACTTTTCGAAGACTATATGAATCCTAAGTGTTTAGCAAGGACCCTTAGGGATTGTCCGAACGAGTGGCTTCCGAGGCAATTGACGGTTGATGTCGAGCTTTGATCTGTTAGGATGACGTACAAGAATTTGGGGGGGTCCACACAGTGGAAGGCTTCGATTTGCCGGTGCGGTCAGCTGACGGCGTACACGCACTAGACGACGAACTCGAATCGTCAATTGGCTTCGCGATCGCCGAGGTATCACGAGTAGCACGGCGTGCGCTGTATGTTCGTATAGCTGAATATGGGGTTCGAGGCGGCAGTTGGTACCTGCTCCGCGTCTTATGGAAAGCTGATGGCCTGTCTCAGCGCGAAATAGCCAATAAATTAGGGCTTACCGAGCCCTCGGTACAAGAGATGCTGAAGGCGATGGAAAAGGACGGTCTCGTCAGTCGAGAGAGAGATCTGAGTGACCGGCGAAAAATTCGTGTGTATTTAACGGACCACGCTAGAGCTCTTCAGAAACCTCTACTTGAGCTGTCCAAGGAACTTAACGCAATTATCCTTAGCGGTTTAACGCTAGAAGAACAGTCAAATTTTACGAACTATCTGCTACGAATTTCTTGCCGATTGACTGAGCATATGGAACGAGTTTCACCCAGCACCATTAGCTCCGTGTCATTAGATCTAAGGGCCGAGGTGGCGGGTGCAAACGGGAAAAAAGAGCAAAAACAGATCTGAGTTGCTCGACTTTGAACTTAATTGTTCAATTTTTGAAGACCCGACACGTGTCATTATAAGTTTTGTCGCTGCTTTCTGGGCAACCGAAAGCCGCTAACACGTTGCGTAGCGAACGTTATATGGGGTACGTCGCTTCTCAGCGATTAGTTTCTATTCTTGGAAGACTGTTCTTCGGAACCAATTCACCAATCTATGCGACACCGCGAGCTCAGCCTCAGGCAGTATAGGTTGCCAAGCGAATACAGGCTTATTTGAGCTCTGCACAGGTACGCTACTGACGCAAAGGCACTATTAACATGGAGCACGACCTGTATGACAGTCCAGCCAGCGGTATAATGAACAGGCTATGCGTTCAACGTCGGAAGTTAAACAGACAGCAAATCGGTAGCTGATCTCCCCCTGAAGTTGCGATAATGTCAATGTCCGCGCTATGTGCCGCCAAAAGAAGTAGGCGCTGCCGTCCACTCCTCCGACGTCAGCTTCTGCGCTCAGATGCCAACCGACGCCGATGATCTTCTTCCGCGCGCCACTCCTTCACTAGCTGATGGCGGCTTCGCGTGTAGCGGTCAGTCAAGACCGCAGCGTCGATAGTTCGATCGACTCTGAATAACCGAAAGTTATTCCTCAACTCGCACCAACCGGCAATATACCTTTGGCCTTCAACGAAACCAAGCGTTATCGGCCAGACGACTCGGTTTGAAACCGATTCGCCCTCGTCTTTATACGACATCTGAATCTTTCGTTGCTCACGCATAGCCTTGCGGACATCGCCCAGATCGAAAGTATGTGTATCTGAGAGGGCACGGCCAATATACAACGCATTATCGTTCAGCGTTCTTTGCACTTCAGGGGAGAGCACCGAGACAATTTTGGCAAGAGCGTTCTGCGCGGCGCGGCCCAGTGCTACATCAGTCTGGCGGGTTACCCATTGCGCCCCCGCGGTAAGTGCCTGCAATTCTTCTTCGTTCAGAGACAACGGCGGAAGTAGAAAACCTGGTCGCAGCACATAACCAAATCCCGGCGCACCGTCAATGTCTGCGCCCATCGCCTGAAGAGTGCAGATGTCACGGCGAATCGTTCGCAGTGATACGCCGGCTTCGCGCCCCAATACCTCGCCCGACACCGGTCCGCGATGATTGCGAAGTATTTGCAGGAGATGGAATAGGCGTTGGCTACGTGACACAGTTCATCCTATTGGTCGGTCTACGTCTTATTAACGCTCGACTAGAGCCCGACACGTTCTATTGCGGGTGAGCTCGTCCTGTCGAACCACGTGACCCTCACAAATCTGAATGGATTGGATGTATTGCGTACTTGGTCACTATGCGAAGTAACCCGTCCGACCCTATGCAGTCACATCGCCTTGTGGAGTAACGTAGCAATCCCACTCGCATGGCCACTACGCTTCAAAAATATGCTTTCCACGAGGCAAGTGACCTAGCGGGTTAAGGTCACTGCGCAGCGAACACGCTCTTATCGAACACGGCCTTTAACCCAGTGATCTTCCCATTTTCCACCGTGAAATGCTTTGCCGATAGTATATTTTCGAGAGGCTGGGTATGGGTGTAATACATTAGCAATGCCGTCTTGGTGTCGCCGAACGCTGAAATCAACGTTGCGCCTTTCAGCATCTTTGCAAAGCCAGATTCACCCTTGTGAAGCGCATCGCCTCCTTTCGTGGTACCGAAGGGCGATTCATTCACTACGTCGTCTGCGACCACTTTCATGGCGGTGGCGTGATCGCCGTTTCGCCAAGCATCATAGTAGGCCATCGCGATTTCCAGTGCCGGGCTGGCGTCGTTTATGGTGGTCATGTACGTCTTCCTCAGTGTTGGTGAAGGTTTGAGTGTAGGGCCGCGGTGTGACAGATCTTGGCACCATAGCTACGCAGTTGGTTTTTGGCATGCGAGGAGCCGTTGGTCCGACGGTCTTGTTATCGCAGGGTTATCGAGGCCTTGGCAATTGGTGGCTGCGCACAGCCCAAACGATGACTGATTGCCAGAAGCTGCGTGTACGTGACTCATACAACAAGCTGCGGTCCAAGAGGATTTCCAGGCGCACCCTGCTGTCGTCCAATGCACCATTGCGACGGAGCATGGTAGGACGAGCACCTCCGCTAAGCGAGCGCTAAGCTTAGGAGACGCTGCTTTACGATTCGACTTCGTTTGGCACTCGCAGTTGCTGTAGGTCTGCTTTTGCGGTGAGATGAATCGCCCCGGGTTTTGCGGAGGCTCCTACTCTTGAGAGAATGCGAGCCATGAGCAAAAACAACGCGAACAAGTTTTCCCCTGAAGTGCGCGAGCGCGCGGTGCGCTTGGTGCAGGAGTCGCGCAGCGAGTACCCGTCGCTGTGGGTGGCGGTCGAGTCCATCGCGCCCAAGATCGGCTGCTCGGCGCAGACGCTGCTGACCTGGGTCAAGCGCCACGAAGTCGACAGCGGACAGCGCGAAGGCGTCACCACCAGCGAGCGAGAACGCATCAAGGAGTTGGAGCGGGAGAACCGAGAGCTGCGCCGCGCCAACGACATCCTGCGCACCGCCAGCGCTTTTTTCGCGCAGGCGGAGCTCGACCGCAAACTGAAGTCGTAAACACCTACATCGACCGGCACCGGGAGGTTTACGGGGTCGAGCCGATCTGCAAGGTGTTGCAGGTTGCCTCGTCGGCCTATCGGCGCCATGCCGCGCGGCTGCGCGATCCGGCGCGGCGCAGCGACCGTGCGCGGCGTGACGAACAGCTCATGCCGCACGTCCAGCGAGTCTGGCAAGAGAACCATCGCGTCTACGGCGCCGACAAGGTCTGGCGGCAGTTGAATCGCGAAGGCGTGATGGTGGCCCGTTGTACGGTCGAACGACTGATGCGCGCTCAGGGCCTGCAAGGCGTGCGGCGCGGCAAGCGGCAGCGAACGACCATCACTGATGATGCGGCCAGCCATCCAATGGATCGGGTCAACCGGCAGTTCCGGGCCGAGCGGCCGAACCAGTTATGGGTCTCGGACTTTACTTACGTCTCGACCTGGCAGGGCTGGCTGTACGTGGCTTTCGTCATCGACGTCTACGCCCGGCGCATTGTCGGCTGGCGCGTGAGCAAATCCATGACGACGGACTTCGTGCTTGATGCGCTGGAGCAGGCCCTATACGCCCGCCAGCCTGGCAACGATGGTTCTCTGACCCATCACTCCGATAGGGGATCGCAGTACGTTAGCATCCGCTATAGCGAACGCCTGGCCGAAGCGGGCATCGAGCCGTCCGTGGGCAGCCGTGGTGACAGTTACGACAACGCCCTGGCCGAGACCATTAACGGCTTGTACAAGGCTGAACTGATTCACCGCCGCGCACCCTGGAAAACCAGGGAATCTGTCGAGCTGGCAACGCTGGAATGGGTCGCCTGGTTCAACCATAAGCGCCTGCACTCATCCATCGGCTATATCCCGCCGGCCGAGGCTGAGGCAAACTACTACAACCTACTCGGCACATCCGCCGGTGAGGCTGTTTTACTTTAACCAAACAGCCTCCGCGAAAACCGGGGCGATTCAGGCAGTTGGCAACTTGCCTCTGCTGCATGGCGCCTTCTACCAGCAACGGTTGTTTGAGGACGATTACGTGTGCCTGATCCGCAATGGCCATCCATTGCTCAAAGGCAAGCTTGAGCTTGAGGACTATCTAGAAGCACAGCACCTTACGGTGATCAACAGTGTTGGCGACGCGATGGTTTCACGTGAACTTGCTCTTCGTGGCCTGGTCCGCAATACTACGCTGGAGGTGCCGAACTTCCTGACAGTCTCCAACATCGTTAAAAACAGTGACCTTCTTGCCACTGCCCCGTCGCTTGTCGTACGTGTACAGTCTCCTGATGATGCCATTTGCGTACGCGAACTGGCATTTTCAATCCCGCGCGCAAATGTCCGACAATTCTGGCACCTGCGCTACCATAATGACCCGGCTCATCAATGGTTGCGCGCACAACTTGCCAGGCTTCACCACGGCATGAATGAGGCAACTGGCACAGACATGAACTCAGTAGAAGAGCCGTCGCTTTTGACGCCCTCCTCTCTCTTAGCCGACTCGGGTTGATTCATTAGAAATCCAACTTTACCCCAGCGTCCTTGATACGCTGCTCGTATTCGCGACGATCCTCCTCCAGGAAGGCGGCGAACTCTGCAGGTCCTTGATTGATCAGTTCAAGCCCTACGCCCTCGACGAACTGCTTTTGAAAATCCGGCTGCACAATAATTTCAGAAACGTCATGGGCGATTTTGTCGATTACAGCCTTAGGCGTACCAGAGGGCGCAGCGAAACCGAACCAGGCGATCGACTTGAAATTGGGATATCCATTCTCCGCGAATGTCGGGACGTCTGGAAATAGAGATCGACGCTCGAGCGATGAGATGGCTAGCGCCCGCAGCTTGCCACTCTTGATATGCTCTATTACTGGCGAGACCCCGGTAAGCGCAAAGTCGATCTGCTCGCCTAATAGCGCGACCACTACGTCTGATACACCCTTGTAAGGCACATGGTGAAACTGCACTCCCGCCAGTTTGCCGAATGCATCAGTATCCAGGTGTGCTTTGCTGCCTATCCCGTAGCTCCCATAGTCCAGCGAGCCAGGGTTTTCTCGCGCTGCTTGCAGCAGATCACCTAAGGTTCGGTATGGCGAATCCGCGTTGGTGACAAGAATTTGTTCCGTCTTGACAAGGTTGATGACGGGGACAAAGTTCTCTACCGGGTCATACGGCAGTTTACGATATAGATACTGGTTGGACGACAGAGTAGGATCGTTGGCCATCAGCAAGGTGTAACCGTCAGGCGTCGCCTGAGCAACGAAGTCCGCGCCAATGATAGTGTTCGCGCCGGGCTTGTTCTCAACGATGACAGGTTGGTTCCATTTGCGATTCAATTGCTCGGCCACTCCGCGTGCCAACACGTCAGTCAGGCCCCCTGCGGAAAACGGCACGACGATGCGCACTGGTTTTTCGGGATAGCTTTGCGCTTGAGCTTGTACCTGCATGCCGGCGCAAGACAGCATCAACAATGCGGCCCAGCGAATGAATGGGTGCTTTTTCATGGTCTTATCCTAAACCTCGGCTGTGTTAGTCGCCATGGTCAATGTCACGGGTTGTTGCTAAGAAACCTGTCGGTCCCTGTCCGCCCAATAAGGCAGACGCAAGGCGACCTTGTCTATTTTGTTAGTGCTGGGGACCCTGGTCAGCCTGTCCATGAACCGTACGTACCGTGGTTTCTTGTAACTGGCGATAAGCGACCGGCAATGCTCTATAAGTTCTTCCTCTGACACGCTGCCGCCATCGCGCAAAGCCACGAAGGCGATTACAGACTCACCCCACTTGGCATCCGGCACGCCCACAACAGCGGCTTCCAGAACGGCTGGATGTTGCAACAAAGCCTCTTCTACTTCCCTTGAATAAATGTTCTCGCCGCCGGAGACGATCATGTCTTTCTTGCGATCGACAATGAACAAGAAACCTTCATGATCAAAAAATCCGATATCACCGGTACGCAGCCAACCATCTACCAGCGCAGCCTGAGTCGCGGCTTCATTTCTCCAGTACCCTTGCATCAGGGAGGCGGATCGCAGCCAAAGTTCACCTGGCTCGTCGACGTCACATTGAGAACCATCTTCACGCAGGATGCGCATCTCAGTGCCTAAATACGGCTGACCAGCGGAAGCCAGGCGTCTTGTCTCTGCGGGCTCGCCCTCCAATACGTGCTGATGCTTCAGAAGCACCGAACCCAAACCGTTTTCTGTCATGCCATAAATCTGCATGAAAATCGGCCCAAACCGTGCACGCGCCCTCTTCGACAATGCCACTGACATGGGAGCGGAGGCATAGCACACAGTGTGCAGGCTTGAGAGATCGAAGCTGTCCCGCTCCAACTCCTCTAGCATCATCTGAATCATGGTGGGAGCCAGATGGGCGGACGTCACTCTTTTTTCTTCTATGCTCTGCAGTACCTTCTGAGCGTCGAACTCCCGATGCAGTACGATAGATGCACCGACGCACAGGTAGGTCAGCATTTCGGTAGGGCCGCCGATATGATAGAACGGCATGACGATCAACATGCGGTCGATAGGCGTGGCGGAGTGCGCCAATGCCTGTACGCGAGCTTGCTCGAGTTGGGCTTCGTTGCCAAGCAAGGCGCCCTTCGGTTTGCCGGTAGTGCCGCTGGTGTAAATCAACAAGAACGTATCATCAGGGTCGGCTCGTTGCATCGGAGGGCCGTCCTTGCCCTCGATTAGCAAGGTTTCGTAGTCTAACGCCCAGTCGGGTACAGAACCATCTCCTCTTATCTGAACGTAAGTTACCTGATCAGACAGGTGTGGCCGCAGCGCGGTTATCCGATCGGCAAAATGTGCTTCGTAGAACAGCACAGCAGGGTCTGCATCCTGCAGGATGCCGACCTGTTCAGGCTCGGCCAAACGGTAGTTCAGCCCCATCGCAATATATCCGCCCAGGCCGGCCGCACCTAATACTTCGACGAATTCAGGATTGTTGCGTGACAATACCGCAATACGCGCCTGGCGGGCAGTTCCGCGAGCCACCAGAGCATTTACCAGAAGCGTGATACGCCGGGCCAATTGTGAGTGCGTGAGCGTTTCACCCTCAAAATGTATTGCCGGATGGCGCCCGAAACAACGTGCATTGCGTTCGAAAATATCACCGAGAATCATGATGTGATTGTCTCGCGGTTAACTAGTAGAAGGGAAATCCCTGTATGGGCGACAGAGCCATCTGCTTTGATGAGCTGAATACGTCGCTCAAGTACGCCTCGAAGCGGATTTGAAGTGACCCGCTTGTTGGTTATTTCAACATCGGCATACAGGGTATCTCCGACAACCACTGGCAGTTGGTATCGCCAGTCACGCACGCCAAGATCAGCCAGCACGCGGTCCCCCAAGTACGGCAGGTCCGCGGCCAGCCCTGTAGCTATCAGCAGACAATAACTGCCGTGCAATATCCGCTGTCCCGACGGGGCTGTGCGCGCGAACTCGGCGTCTGCATGAATGGGATGCCAGCCCCCGCTCAGCATGCAGGAAAAACTAAGGTCGGTTTCGTTCAGCGTGCGGCCCCCGCTCCGACCGCGAACACCGACCTGGATTTCATCGAAGTGCAGCGGCACTGGATTCATGCGGGCACACCTCCCAGCGCCTGACGCAGGAATGCCTCTGTGCGTTCGTGTGCAATGCGGACATCCTGCTTGCTACCACGCGTATAGAAACCGTGGTCAGCATCTTCGTATACGTAGACAGCTACGGAAGGAAGTGTCCCCAGGCGTTCTTGTATCGTCTGCAACGCTTCCGGCGTCAAAAAAGCATCTTTTTTCCCGTAGTGAAGAATAACGGGGCATTTCGGCACCCCCGCTGATTCGATGCTTTTGTCGATACCGATGCCATAATACGAAACGGCGGCATCCACCCTGGATTGGACCGAACTCAGATATGCGAGGTGGCCTCCCATGCATAGTCCCGCAACAGCGACTTTGCCGTTGAAATCGGGTAATGCGCGGATGTGCTCTACAGTGGCTGCCACATCGGAGACCCCATCGGACAAGTCGTATTTTTCCAAAAGCGACATTGCACGTTTGATATCCTCTTTGGAATGGCTCAATTCCATACCCGGCTCGAAACGCCAGAAGAGATCCGGAGCGTAAACGAGGTAACCATCTGCCGCATAGTCATCCGCCACCTTGCGGATGACTTGAGTCACGCCAAAAATTTCCTGTAGCAGTACGATCGCATGGCCGTTCGGGCTTATGGGCTTTGCCACGTACACGCCGAATTGCTCACCATTTCTAGCGGCGACAGAATCATTCAGGAAGCTCATATGCTCTCCTATCAAGAGTTACGTGGAATATCTACCGGTGAGAATCTCGCGCGCAATAGCGGAGCGATGGATTTCGGTCGTACCGTATCCCACGCTCATACCACGCACATCTCGAAAGTGGCGTTCGTATGGGTATTCTTCTGAAAGCCCATAGGCTCCCGCAAGCTGCATGGCTTCATTCGTTACCCGCAATGCCATGGAGTTCACAAAAGTTTTAGTAATTGATGTGTCTACGATGCTGGGAACACCCGCATCGACTCGCTGCGCCGCTCGATATAGAAGTGCGCGAGCAGCCTCGATATCAATCGCCATGTCGGCCAGCTTCCATTGCAGCCCCTGCTGATCAGCCAATGGTCGCCCAAACTGCTTGCGGTCGTGCAGATGTTGCGTAATCTGCGTAAAGGCTGCTTCAGCTACTCCCAGGCAAATGGGGGGGTTACCTGAGATTCGATCTGCGTCCAACACTTTGAATAGCTCACGCATGCGACCGGCGGGAAGAAATACGTTTTCTGCCGGGATGCGACAATTGTTGAACACCAACTCGGCCATACCGGTGCCTCGTAAACCGAGCAGATCAAGATGCTTGCCCACCGAGAATCCCGGCGTACCCCTTTCGACAAGCACGGCTCCCACGCCCTGCAAACCTGGATCGTCGTTAAAACGTACCAGCACTAGAAAGAGGTCAGACACTTGGGCACCCGTGCACCAGAGCTTTGACCCATTCACTACATATTGCTCTCCTTCGGCTACGGCGCGTGTCTTAACGTTGCCCACGTCTGAGCCAGCGTCCGGTTCGGACATACTCCAGGCCGCAAAGAGCTCACCTTTTGCAAGGCGGGGCAGATACCGACGCTTTTGATTGTCGGTGCCGAGTCGTGTGATAGCGCGGGTCGCTGCGCCATCGGTACACGAAAACAGCATGGCAGAATTGGCGCAGCCACGCGCAATCTCTTCGACTATCAGCACAAGTTCCATTAGGCCCAGCTCTGAACCGCCATACGCTTCGGGTATGGAGACACCGGTGTAGCCATGCTCAGCCAGCAGCTTGATATTTTCAACGGGCGGCTTGTAGTTACGGTCAGCAAGTGGGGCCTGAGGCGCGAATGATGCCTGCACGAGCTTACGCACCGTATCGCGCATCAGAATCTGTTCTGATGTAAGACCAAGGTCTCGCATATACTTCCCTCAAAGTTCAACTTCCAGAATTCGAAATCAGGATATTTACGATGATAGAAACGAAGTAAATGCTTGCCCAGATAGCGTCACACATAGCGGGTATGTCGGTGATGAATAGTGGCTGGCTATTTTTCAGTTCCAATGCGTCCGGGATTCGCCGACGCCAATTTTTGAGCGCGCCACAACACCTCTGGAATGCATGATCATGCACTCAGCAACCATGGCGCGCGGTCTATTTGACGCGATTGACAGATCCTTTGCCCGATAGCACTTCGCTGGCCAGAATGATGCGCTGCATCTCTGAGGAGCCTTCGGTGATCGTGCGACTGCGGGCGTCGCGAAACATGAGCTCCAATGGCAGCTCTCGCGACAGGCCGGTTCCCCCATGAATCTGGATGGATCTATCGACTACGCGCACTAGCATTTCATCTGCATAGAGCTTCACTGCCGATGCTTCGAAGTGGTAGGGCTTGCCTTCGTCCGCTTTGCATGCAGCGTGATACGTCATCAAGCGTGCAGCGTGCAGCTCTACTGTGGAGTCGGCGATCATCCACTGAATAGCTTGACGCTTGGCCAGGGGCTGGCCGAACGTCGTACGCGTAGTGGCGTAGTCAACGGCAAGTTGAAGAGCGCGCTCGGCCCGTCCGATGGCTTTAGGACCGTGCAACAAACGTCCCATATCCAGAAATTCACGCGCCAGCGACCATCCCGCGCCGACTGCACCGACGACCTGGTTTTCGCCAACCAGCACGTCATCCAGCAATAATTCCCATGGCTGGTCAGGAGACATCAGCTCGAAAGACTGGCCTAGCCGCAACCCTGGCGTTCCCTTGTCGATAAGAAAACACGAGATGCCACGCTCTTCGTCATCGATTATGGTGCGCGCGAACAGTTGCACGAAATCAGCCTTTTCAGCGCCTGTAATGAACACCTTTCGGCCATTGATTCGATACTGATTTCCCTCGCGTATCGCAGTCGTCTTCAATGCCGAGGGATCGGATCCCCCGTTAGCTTCCGTCAACGCGAAGCAAGTGCGCTTGTCGCCACGCACCACCGGCATCAGATACTTGTCGCGCTGCTCAGGACTGCCCTTGAATAAGACCGGCCCCAGGTAAGGGGTAAACGGCGATGGCGCGCGAAAGGACGGCACATTGCATCGAGCGAGCTCTTCGTAGACCAGGCATGCACCCAGCACACTCACACCGCCTCCTCCTACCTCCTCAGGAAGATCGAAGCCCCAGAATCCCAGCTCCTTTGCCTTGGCTTGGAGATCTGATCGAACTGAATCAGGGATATCTGGAGCATCCGAGTACAAGGACTCAAGCGGCAGCAAATACTCATCGACGAACCGGCGTGCGGAGTCCCGCAGCATTCGCAAGTCCTCGGGGATTTCGAAGTTCAATATTGTCTCCTTAAGGCTTTTGAACGTCTCATGCAAGACTCAGATGACACCATCTTTTCGCAACTGGCTGATTTCCTGTTCTGACATTCCAAGGCCACGCAAGACTTCAGCGTTATGCTCGCCGAGCTCTGGTGGCGGCAGAAAATCACTGCGATTGTCGCCGTCGTATCGAATGGGACGATGTGGCGCCCTGATGGAGCCGTAGCGGGGATGGTCGATCGAGTAGAACACGTTCAAGTGCTGTACTTGCGGATCGCCTTCGAGATCGGATAGTCGGTTTTCTGATGCGAAAGGTATGTCGTGGCCCGTGAGGCGATCAATCCAGTCCGCGCGATCGCGTCGGGCGAAGATCTCTGATAGAGCACGAGCAAGTTCATCGTATCGCGAGATACGGTCGGCCCGGGCAGGAAAGGCAGTTAGAAGGTCCGGCTCTTCTATAGCGGCCACGAGGTTACGCCAGAACTTGTCGGGTGACGAAAGATGCAACCCGATACGGCCACCATCCCGGCATGTCAAGACGTACGATTGAGAGACTGCAGCCCGCCCATATATGTCAGGATAATTTCCTGTGGCGAAAAAGGTTCCAAGCGGTTCGGTTGCGGTCGCTATCATGGCTTCCAGCATACTGACCTCGACCTTCCGGCCCATGCCGCTGCGCGACCGCTCCACTAGGGCTCCCAGAACCCCGACGCAGGCGTGCATTCCTGCCAAGGCATCGGAAACCGCCGGCCCTGCAACTCGCGCGTCACTTCCTTGATGAAACAATGACAGCCACCCGGAGGCCGACTGACCGACGTTGTCGTATGCAGCCCTGCTCGAGTAGGGGCCGCTGCTGCCGAAGCCGGTGATCGAACAGTATACGAGCGCAGGGTTGAGTTCATGCAGGCGGTGATAGTCGACGCCAAGTTTCTTCTCAACGCCCGGTCGAATGTTGATGAGAAGCACGTCCGCCTCCGCCACCAGACGATCGAATACGTCACGCCCCTGAGGCTGCGTGTAGTCTAGAGTGAGACTACGCTTGTTGCGGTTATGCGCCTGGAACTGTGGGCTGTAGTTGCCGTCCTTGAACGATCGAAAAGGATCGCCTTGTCCGGGTCGTTCTATCTTGATCACGTCGGCACCTAATTCTGCCAACATCATGGCGGCCAGGGGCGCAGTGATGAAATTGCCCATGTCCAGCACCCGGATTCCGTCCAGCACTTTCATGGTGCCGACTCCTCCTCATGCTGAGCGTTGTCATGTGCTTCCTCCTCGGTCCGCAACCAGACCTCCTTGGCGATAGGATTACCTTGCTCCTCTACCAGATGGCCCACTAATCCTACAGACCGCCCCATCACGGCAATGCCCCGTGCTGCCTTCCATGAGATACCCAGTTCGCAGCACAGGGCACCAATTGCGCCAGTGGCATTGACGGGCAGATCTTTTCCGAACTGCCGGGTGGCGGCATCGGCAATGCCTTTCATCAGCTTTACGTAACGGCCGCTGAATCCGTGCTCTTCTGCAACCTTAAACAAACGAGTGGCACGCGGATCCTGCGGTTTGTGCAAGTTATGTCCGATACCGGGAATAGACGTCTTTGCAGATCGATAGCGGGATACGATATCGTCGCTCATAACCTCAATACTCTGTTCCGGGTTATCCGCTAGCGTTTCATGCAACACTCGGGCCGCGCCCTCCGCAGTACCGGCAAAGGTCGTACCCATGCCGCATAATCCGGCAGCTACAGCCGATTGCAACGACTCAGGCGCGCCCAAGTACGTTAGGCGAGCGGCAATCGCCATCGGTGTCAGGCCATGTTCCACCAGAGTGACCAGGATGGCGTTGAACATGGTTGATTCCGCTTCGCTCGGAAGACGCCCGGTTATCTCTAGATACGCCATATCGCCCAGGTTCAGCTTGCCGATGATGTCGTCGCACAAGTCATATCCCCGGACAAGAATACGGTCGACCGAACTCCAACCCATCTCACTGCTGATTGGCATCGCTTTTCTCGTCATGTAATAACTCCGCATTAATTTGATTCCATTACGAAGATACGGTCCGGCCGAGTATGTGTCCAATAATGCACGGACATGGCTGTCATGTTTAAACTTGATGAGCGTTCGGGCTCGACTCCGAAATGGTGAACGACGATTATTTCTCGTTCTGCGGAATTTGGCTCGAAACCCTGTCGCTGCTCTGTACGATCATGATTCGCCGTTGACCTCACCCGAAGAAACTGGACAGTCCAGAACTGGAGAATTCCGGCGACACTAATGCCCAGGGAGGGCGTTCGCCATGAGAAAGTCCAAGTTCACCGAAGAGCAGATTGCGTTTGCGCTGCATCAGGCCGATACGAGAGTGTCGGTCGAGGAGGTTTGCCGCAAGGTCGGCGTCTCGCAGGCCATGTTCTACGCGTGGAAAAAGAATTACACCGGCGTCGGGGTCAGTGAGTCGCGACGGGGCCAACTCGAGAACGAGAACCAGAAGCTCAAGCAGCTGGTCGCCGATCTGTCACTGGACAAAGTCATGCTGCAGGATGTGCTGAAAAAAGCGCTAAGGCCGACGCATCGCAAGCAGCTCGTCGTCAATCTGATCAGACGCTACCGCGTGAGTGTGAACCGGGCCTGCCAGGTCTGTCAGCAGAGCCGGGCCGGTTAGTACCAGAAGCTCAAACCCAAATCGCTTGATGCATCGTTCAAGGCACGTATGCACGAGATCGCCAGGACCCGTGTGCGACACGGCTTCTGGCGCATTTACGTGCTGATTCGTCGCGACGGCTGGCACGTCAATCACAAACGCATTTACCGCCTGTACAAGGAGAATGGCTTAAATCTGCGCAGCAAACGGCCCCATCGTGGCAAAGCAGCAGCCCATCGCCTGGAGCGCCCCACGTTGACTACGCCTGACCAGAGCTGGAGCATGGACTTCGTCTCGGATGCCTTGTTCAATCGGCAGTGATTCCGGGCTTTGACCGCCGTGGACAGCTTCACCCGTGAATGTCTCGCCACTGAAGCGGAGCAGTCTCTGACGGGTCAGGATGTCGTGCAGGCATTGATGCGCATGGCGGCCGAGCGCAGCACTCTGCCGCGTCGCATTCGGGCCAAAAACAGCCCGGAATTTGTTTGCCTGTCGCCCGATAAATGGGCTACGACAACGGCGTGACGTTGGATGACTCTCACCCGGGCAAGCCCATGGACAACGCTTTCATAGAGTCCTTCAACCCCAGTATACGTGATGAATGTCTGAGCAAGACCTGATTCATGTCGCTGGCAGACGCTCGCCCAAGCTCGATAGCTGGAGGCATGATTACCATTATTTCTGGCCCCGCTCGGCGCTGGTCGATACCCCGCCAGCGCTATTTGCCAGGCAGTTTGCAGTTCCCCCAACTCCGTCGGATTCTCTAGCTTGAACTTGTCCAGTTCGCGGGAGGAGGTCAAGCAGAACAGGAGGCCTTGTCTCTCGCAAAAGGGCAAGACAGTCGCAGTTGCGACTTGCAGGTCGAACCTGCATATAAATACAGTATAGCTAGAAGGGTTATTCGGGCAATAGCTGAACGCGTTATCCCCCAAATCCGTGCAAACCCTTGTGGGTAACCCGCGGCAAGGCAGTATCCATGGGGCTTTCTCGGCATTGCCTATTTCTTGAGCAAGAGGAGGTGGGTCTGATGTGCAGCCATTACCAACCCGTTACCGACGCCGATCGATTCTGCCGGACGTTCGCCGTGCAGCTTCCCTTGGGTGGCAGATCGGGCGACATGTGGCCCAAGTACGAAGGAGTCTTCGTGCGCAGACCGCCAGAGCTCGAGTCAGGCGACGAGGCAGTGCCAGAAAGAGAAGCTGCCACGGGGCGCTGGGGCCTGGTGCCATCGCGAACCCGAGCCATCAACGAGAAGCTGTCCACCTTCAACGCCCGCAGCGAGACGGCAGCCAAGTCCTTTACCTTCGGCGGCGCCTGGCACCAGCGCCAGCAATGCATCGTGCCGGCCGCCTGCGTGTATGAGCCGGACTGGAGCAGTGGCAAGGCGGTGGCCACGCAGATCCTTCATAAGGACGGCGAGCCGTTGGCCGTGGCCGGCCTGTGGGACCGCTGGCGTGGCCCGGGCGGGCAGCTGCTGGAGTCCTTCACGATGCTGACGATGAATGCTCAGAAGCATGAGCTTTTCAGCCAGTTCCATCGTCCTGGACAGGAGAAGCGGATGGTGGTGTTGCTGCCGGCTGGCGCATTGGATGAATGGCTGCACGCAAAGCCGGAGCAGTATCGGGATTTCTTCCAGCCCTATCCGGCGGATCGACTGGTGGCGCGCGTGCCTCAAAAAGAGGGGTAAGGCCGGGCCGGCAGGGCGAAACCGGCCGGCCGACGATATGTGATGCAATTAACCATCAGCATGAGCGTGATGGATTCTAGGCTTTGCTCGAAGTATTGCCGAGACTCGAGGCGCGTCAGCCAGCCTTCTAACACACAGCTGGGTCACGGCACCACGGCGGCAGACTGTTCTCCCACAGGCCGGCTCGATTGGCGCTTGCCCGGTCTGAGCACGAAGGAGTCGTTTCCCTTCGCCAGGTCAGCCAGCTTCTCACGTGTCAGGCCCATTTCAGTCATGCGGGCATGCGCTCTCGTGAGTAAATGGACCATATGGAGGCGTGCGGCCTCAGACCGGTTGGGATCTCCGGCGCCCTGTTCCAACTCGCGCAGCACCTGATAAAAGTCTGTGTATCTCATGCGGTTATTCCTCGGTAGACATTGGCTAGTTGCATCTCATTCATTGAGGGCGGCCACGTTGATATCGACGAGCATCCAGCGTCCACCCTGAAAGCGGTCATCACCAGCCCAATCGTCAGGTGTCGTGGGCACAGGGATCGGCAGGTTTTCTCCCTCGAAATGCAGCTCGACAGCCTCCTGCACCTGGCGAGGCAACTCTTGCAGATCGTCGGCGGCGGTGAAGCATCCTGGGAAATCGGGCAATGTGATGCCGTAGGCGCTGCCCGGATCCTTATGAACGTATGCAGGATAGAACACGGTTTCCTCCACGAAGGGAACACTCAGATAGTGCGTAAGGCGGCCGCGCGCGGCAAGACATCCTCCTGGCCCATCCGGCAGCGGCTCAGCGGGCGCCTACACCAGCTCCGCTACGCCACTGGCCTGCGCCTGGTCAGGCTTCGGGGACGCGGTAAACGTCCAGATGCGGCCAAAACCCGCCGTCTCGCAGAGCACTGCCCAGTGCGAGTAAGGGATTTTGGATTCCCCGCTTTTCCAGCGACGGATCACACGACTATCGGACACGCCTACCAGGTCCGCAGCTTGAGCGCTCGACAGGCCAGCGATCTGGAGAACGGTGCGCACTTCGGCGGGCGTGGGCTGCACCCAGCCACGCGCATAGGCCTGCAGGCACTCAAAACGAATGCTGGTCTCGACGTTGTAACCAACGGGCGTTTCCATGGATTCCTACCTCATTTCGTCATCAAGGATGAGCAGCGATTGCAAGCGAAAAGATAGGGCAAATTGTCCGCTTTTCGTATCCGCCACACCGCCTAATGCCCGCGTTACCACGGAATACGGCCTATTCCTTTGCAGACTGGGGTTGTGTGGTTGGGTTGAAGTGGCGTGATCGTTAATTGCATCTTCTTCCTCCCCCCCGCGCCGCTGCATATCTTTGCGGAGTGCCAATCTCCTGAAGCAAGGACAAGGGGGGGCGATTTCACGACAGTACAGGGACAGATCCTCTATCACAGGCTCGGGCCCGCCCCCCCTGCCTAAAGAGCTCTCGCCAGCATCAGCATCCTTGTTTACCTGCTTCTGCGACCTGGACAGTCTTGCGGCGACTGAAGCCTTTGAACGAACTGCCCTGACATTCTTGGCCCGGCGTATGTCCTGCTCGATGGCTCCAATGTCCTGAGTGGGAGAGGCAAGTTCGCCTAGTTCCTTCGACTTGCCGATCATCCATAGCGCGGCCGCATACACGCCCATGCCCACCGACGGATCGCCCTTTTCAAGACGGGCAAGCGTGGGAATAGACACCCCCAGACGCTGCGCCCATTCCCGCTGGGACTGCATCCTGCGCACCCTGGCCACAACCAGGTCTGCCCCCAAACGCTCAAGAGCGGCAAGGGCTGGGGCAGGCAAAAACTGAAGTGACGGTGAACTCTTGGGCATACATATACTTTATCGAAAAGGCATCACAAACAAACTATATGTTGTATTTGACGAGACAGCCCTGCGGTGCCCATTGACCAACCCACGATCTGCCGCGAGAACAGATCCAATACGGCGGCAAGATAGAGCCAGCCTTCGTGTGTTCGGATGTAGGTGATGTCCGTCACCCAGACCTGGTTGGGGGCATCGACCCGGAATTGGCGTTGTAGATGATTCGGGGCAACAACGCTGGGACGAGTACCCCGGCCTCCTGGGCGACGACCGTATCCGCTGTGCGAACGCAAGCCAGCCTGACGCATCAAACGGGCCACGCGGTGCTTGCCACACAGCTCTCCCATATCGTTCAGGTCACTGCTGATCTTACGGTAGCCGTAGATCCGGCCACTGTCTTCCCAGCATTGCTCTATGAGCGCGCTGACGCGCTTATCCTGTACCCCACGCGCACTCACAGGCTGCACCTTCCAGGCGTAATAGCCGCTGGGATGCACCCCCAAAACTGCGCATAGGCGACGCACAGCGTGTTGCTCTTCATGGGCCTTGATAAACGCGTACTTCACCCGGACTGCTTGGCAAAGTACGCGGCGGCCTTTTTTAGGATGTCGCGCTCCTCGCTCACCCGCTTAAGCTCAGCCTTAAGCCGACGGACCTCTGCGCTCTGGCCATCTTGCTGCGCACGCTGTTCAGGGCTACCCGAATACCGCTTGAGCCACGCATACAGGCTGTGCGTGCTCACGCCCAATCGTGTCGCTACGTCGCCGACCTTGTGCCCCCGCTCGGTGACTTGCTTTACAGCCTGCACCTTGAACTCTTCTGAGAATCGCTGCCGCGATGCCTTGCCTTCCATACACACCTCCATATCGCCTCAATTGTGAGGCAACTGGGTGTCTAGGAAATCCGGGGCGATTCATATTGCAGGCGGAGAAATTACAAAACAAGCGCGGAATTGGATAGGCGGAAAGCTTGACGCATCCAAGCGCAGTCAAATTTTATTCATGGACCGCGAAGACATCCTGAGTCTGTACGTTGTGAGCAGCCTCCCGCTTCCTAACGGAGCAACACAAGATGAACCGAACTCGAAATTCGACGATGAGTTGCCATTTTGAAGCCTAGTCGCCTTTGAATATCAAGCTTAATTGAGTGGTCGAACAGGCGCAACTGGCCATGGCCGGTGTTGCTACCCGCGGCTAGCGCTCCCTCGTCGAGCCAGCCTTTTTTTGCTTTCTAGGCGGTACATTCATCCTGCACAGAAGACGAAGCGCGAGGCACACATTTTTAAAAGCTGGTTAGGCTCCGTTGACCGGCAGCTTTTGATCGGAAGCTCCGCGGCATCACTGGCCGCCTACGGCCAGAAGCGGTCATCGGCGATTCTCTTTGGTGCCGTATACCTAGCGGTCTGGTCGCCAACCTCTCGAGTCTAGAAGGTGAATGAGGCCAGCACGAAATTGACGTCGCATTTCGGCACGCTCGACCTTCCCACTGATTCCTGTAGTTCACGGCGCGCATGCTACCCCTTAAATTTCTCCAGGCGGTATGCGGAGTCTTCCAGTTGGGTCGCGCTGGGAGAATTGCCTGCCAGCATCCACCGCTTCGCCAACTTGAGGTCCCGCGCAGCGTTGACGGCAATCACAGAATGAAGCCGACCATCGCGAAACTGGAAGAGGCTGAACTTGTCCCCTGTCATGTCACCCCGAACGACATAGGGCTCTTCGGCAGAGGGCAATCCGAGCACCTGCAAATTTAAATTGTATTGATCCGACCAAAACCATGGGATCTCGGCTACTGAAGCAGGTAGCCCCGCCAGGGATCGTCCCACCGCAATACCCTGGTTCTGAGCGTTCGCCCAGGACTCGAAACGAATACGCGCGCCACCTTGTGTACTTGGCCAGCCGCAGGGTTGGTTTGCCACATCACCCACCGCGTAGATATCGGGATCAGACGTGCACCCAGTTGCGTTGACCAGGATGCCATTGTCGACGTCCAGCCCGCATTCGACAGCAAGCTCAACGCCTGGCGCGAGGCCCACTCCGATCAGCACTAGGTCTACCGTCTGCCGGCCCTGGCTAGTAATGGTGTCGAGGCTCCCCTCTGAATTCCGCTCGATGGCTAAGAGTGAGCTGTTTAGCCTGATGTCGACACCGTTATCGCGATGCCTTTGCATCAGGAAATCCGAGATCACGGGCGGAACAGATCGCGCACACAAGCGCGTGTTTCCTTCCAGCAATGTCACCTGCGTGCCGAGCTGAGTGGCCGTCGCGGCGACCTCCAGACCAATCCAGCCGCCACCAAGAACAAGCAATCTGCCCCCGCCAGCTCGTTTTAGCGCGATCCGTACATTCATCGCGTCGTCCCAACTCCGCAGTGTATGGACGCCGGGGAGCGCTATGCCAGGAAAATTCGGAACGCGGGCGCGGCCCCCTGTGGCAATAACAAGCTTGTCGTAGGAGATATGGTCGCCACTGGACAAAGAAACTACCTTGCAGTGCCTGTCGATCCCAGTTGCCCGGATACCGAGCCGCAAGTCGATTCCAGCCAATTGCGCCTGCTCAACAGATAGCAGATACGCCGGTTCGCTTTCCGAACCGGCCAGTATGCTTTTGGACAATGGAGGACGCTCATAAGGTGCGAGCGCTTCTTCTCCGATCAGGGCAACCTCGGCATCAGGCATGTGCTCGCGCACGGTGCGTGCGACCCAGGCGCCGGACTGACCGGCGCCGATGACCACAGTTTTCATTTCGATTTCCTAGCGGGCCGCGGGACGCAAATAGATGACCCCGCCCTCCACCTTGATCTCATGGCAACGCAAATCCTGCGTGCAGGGAGCTCCCTTCGCCTCTCCCGTACGAATATCAAAAGTGCCTTCGTGAAGGGGGCATTCGATCAGACCGCCCTCCTGAATAAGGCCATCCGACAAGGCCGCGTCGCCATGGGTACATTGGTTATCCGTGGCGAAGACTTTGCCGTCCAGGTTGTAGAGGCAAATTTTCTGCCCATCGACCTCTATGGGTAAAGTCTCCTCGCCTTCGATATCTGCGTACGGCGCCACGTTGATCCAGCTCATGATTGCGACCCCTTCAGTGGTTCGTCCGTCATCAAGTCGATGTAATGGTTTTCCATGTGGTGCAGCGCCTCTTCCAGCGGCGCCATCGGGCCAGGCTGGAAAAATCTTGACCCCGAAGCGTTTTGCAGCGATTCAACCATCACCGCGTCCTCTGCGATGATTTGTTTGACAAAGGCTCGATACTTAGTCAGTTCTTCCTCGTAGTTGGGAATGGAGAAGGCCGCTTCGGGGAAAAGCAGATAGCAGACGACGCGTGTTTCGTTGGGCGAGATCGGCCAGACGTGCCACATGCGCAGGCTGTCCGAGCGCATGGATAGATTCAAATTGGGATAGATCCCTGCCTTGCAGGCGATGCCCGACGACTTGTCGGTTGCCCACGGCAGCGTGGGGAACACCTGCTGGCCGCTCGTGGAGTGCGGCCGAGCTTCGTACTGCGTGTGCCAGCCGCCATTGGCCTCGAGCTGAAATTTTAGCTTCTCGCCTTTAACGAAGCCGCCAAAAGTACTTTTATGAATCACACCAACGTGATAGATGTCGATGAGGTTCTCGACAAGAAATTTCCAATTGCATTTGACATCGATCTCGACCTTATCCGCGAGCTTGCACTCGCCAGACTGAAACCACCACAGTCCTTTCTCGTACGGCGCGATGTATTCCTCGAATGACATGGGACTTTCGGCGAAATTGGTGAAGATCCAGCCGCGCCAGATCTTGACCGGCAACGGCTTGAGCCGGGCGCCGCTCATGTCGACTTCGGATTCCTTCATGCCCGGTGCGGCAATTAGCTTGCCACCGACGTCGAATAGCCAGGCGTGATAGGGACAGCTGAAGTCCTTGGCGTGGCCGCACCCACTGGCAACAGCCACCCCTCGATGCAGGCACATGTTCATGCACACCTGGATTTCGTTCTCGGCCGGTCGCGAAATCAGGATGGGCTCGTTCATGACGCTGAAAGTCATGTAGTCGCCGACATTCGGAATTTCTTCGACGCGGCCGACGGAAAGCCAGTGTGTCATGAAGATGCGCTCTTTCTCCAGCGCATAGATTTCTTCGGAACTGTAGACGCCGCCGGGCAAATGGCGCGCACGCAGAAGGCTCTCGCGGGTTTTCTCGAAGCGGGGCGATAGCTCTCTCAGCTGGATGGTAGCGGTTTGCATCTGGTGTCTCCGTGGGCAGTTAATACTGTGGAGAGAAGTTTATGATTGACATCGATCAATGTATAGATCGACTATCAAATCGATATAAAATTACGCGACAATGACCCCAATATTTGAAGAGGAAACTGCCCATGGGTAAGCCGCACCAGTCTTCAGACGATGCCGTCGCGCTCACTCCCGGAGAATCCGGCCGCCGCGTCAACGACGTGGACTATGTGCGCCGTGACGAAGCCCTAGCCATGTTGGGAATCAAGAAGGAATCGCTTTACACATATGTCAGCCGTGGCCTGATCAAGACGCTGACCGAGCCCGGACGGCGCACCAGCCTGTATCGCAAATCCGATCTAGAGAAGCTCAGTACCCGCGTCGGCGCCAAGGGCGGCGGCGCGCCAGTGGCTCAGTCGCTGCGTTATGGCGAACCGGTAGTGCAGACTTCTATTTGCGAAATCAGCACGGCAGGGCCGAGGTACCGCGGGCAGCCAGCCACCACCTTGGCCCGGGAAGGCCGTTCGCTGGAATACGTGGCGGACCTTTTGTGGGGCGGTCTGCCGCCGGCGCGCGATCGTCCGTGGCCAGTCATGGAAGATGAATCGGCCGAGATGCGGGGCAAACTGGTTTCGATGCCGCAGCAGGCCGACGCCTTTTCGCCAATCCGTGTCCTGGCGATGGCAGCGCTGCAACTCAGCGCGCTGGAGGCCGCTGGCGACGCTCGCGGCCACGGCGATGCACGCGTGAGCGGATTGCGGCTGATCAACGCCTTTTCCGGAATATCCGGATACTTTGGGCCGGACCACGCTTACGCTACCGTGATTGCCGACGAATTCGTGGCGTGGCGCGTGCTGCGTGGCTTCGGCCTGGCCGGGCGGCCTGACGCGGACCAATTGCTTGCGGCGATCAACGCTGCCCTGGTGCTCAGTGTGGACAACGAACTGTCGGCTCCCACCTTTTGCGCACGTATCAGTTCTTCCACCGGCGTCGACATGTACGCCTGCGTGGCCTCAGCACTGATGGCCCAGGCCGGCCCCATGCAGGCTGGCGGCATGATGGATCTGGAGCAGTATTTGGCCGAGGTGTTGTGCGCCGACCGTCCGATGGCGTACACGGGAGTGCCGTGCTTCGGCCATCCCTTATACGATCGTGACCCTCGAGCCGAGCTGCTGCTGGAGATGGTGCGCGACCTGTCGGGCGCGGCGGCGACGCGGGAGCGGCTACTCGAATTCGTCGACGCGGTGCATCGCAGAACCGGCGCCTACCCCAATTTGTTCGCCGCATTGGTGATTTTGGCGCACGTACTAGGCCTGCCTGCGGGCGCGGCGGTGTATCTGCACTGCCTCGGCCGAACCGCCGGCTGGGTGGCCCATGCAGCTGAGCAACGGCTGTCCGGCGTCATGCTTCGCCCGCGCGCGCGATACGTGGGCGCGCGTCCGGCTGGCTCATTCTAGGATTTGCCCGGAAATTAGCTGGCGCAGCCATTTGTGTGCCGCGTCGGTATGCGCGCGACGATGCCAAAACTGTCGCACGCGCGCCTTAGGCATTCTAAAGGGCAGCGGATAGGCCTCCAGCCCTTCCATGCCTTTAACTGCGTTGCCCGGCACCGTGGCGATCAAGTCCGATTGCAGGACGATAGCAGCGCAGCGGTGGTAGTGCGTGACGGTGAGCTTCACGTCGCGTCGCTGCCGGCGGCCAGACAGCGCTTCTTCCACCAGGGCATCAGTGCTGCCCGCGGTGGACACCACATGCTGCTGGGAGAGGTAGAGCGCCAACGTGAGCCTGCCCCCCAGGCCTGGGTGGCCCTTGCGCGCGATGCAGCAATACCGGTCGTCGAACAGATGCTGCTGGTAGAAGCCGGTATGTAAGAAGCTGATGTTGCCGATTGCCAGGTCGGCTTGGCCGCTTCGCAAGGCCGGGGCATAGTCGGCCTGGGGGATGCGCGAGGCTTCAATGCTCACTCCCGGCGCGACGGCCGCCAGGGCACGCATAAGCCGTGGCAGCACCACCATCTCGCCGACGTCGGACATGAGCAGGTGGAACGTGCGGCTGCTAGAGGCTGGACGAAAATCGCCGACATGCTCGAAGCAGGTCTCAATGCCGGTCAGAGCGGTCTCAAGCGGCGCAAATAAGCTATTGGCGAGGGCGGTGGGCTCCATCGCGCGGCCCGAGCGCGTAAATAGGGGGTCATTGCACTGTTCGCGCAAACGGCGCAGTGCATTGCTCATAGCCGGCTGAGTCAGGCCGATGGCGGTGGCAGCGAGCGAAACGCTGCGCAGTCGATACACCATCACAAACACCCGCAATAGGTTCAAGTCGAAATTCTTGATATTCATGGCATGAATTGAGGAACGTTCGATCATTGATTTGACCATAGCCAGGCCGCACCGCGAACATCCAGGCTATGCGTACTTTGATCGAAAGGTAGGAGTCATGTCGGAAGCAATAGAGGAAGTACCGGTCTTGATCGTGGGCGGCGGACCCGTCGGCTTGGCCATGAGCATCGACCTAGCGCGGCGCGGTGTGCACTCAGTGTTGCTGGAGCAGGGTGACGGCACGATCGAGCATCCCCGCACCGGGCTAGTGGCGATACGCACAATGGAGGCATTTCGCATGTGGGATATCGCCCGTCAGGTGCGGGACTGCGGTTTTCCGGAGGACTACAACCTGTCGATGGTGTTCTGCACTTCGCTGAATGGCCTGCTGCTGGACCGCGAACCATATCCTTCCATGCGCGACAGCCCCACGCCGCCCGAGACACCCGAGAAGAAGCAGCGCTGCCCCCAGTTATGGCTACAGCCCATACTCACCGAAGCCGCGTTAGCCAGTCCGGAGGCCCGCATCCTGTTCGAGCACCGTTTCCTGCGCCTGGAGCAACACGGCGAAGCGGTATCAGTCGCCGCAGTCGACACGCGTACTGGCGCGACGAAATCATTCCGCGCACGTTATGTGCTCGGGTGCGATGGCGCCACCAGTCAGGTTCGCGAGCAACTAGGTATAGCTTTGCAGGGCCGGTTGCTGAGCTATTCGGTCAATATCCTCATCCGGGCTGTAGCACTGGCCGACCGGCACGTAATGGGACAAGCCGAGCGCTACATGTTCGTCGGTCCCGACGGCATGTGGGGAAACCTCACAGTCGTGGACGGCGCTGACATTTGGCGCCTAACAGTGCTGGGTTCGGAGGAAAAGATGGACCTGGCGTCGTTTGACGCCGAGTCCTGGGTGCGGCGGGCGCTAGGTGGCCCGGGCGCGCCCGAGATAGAGTTTGAGGTCCTCTCGGTCACGCCGTGGCGGCGCAGCGAGATGCTGGCCGACAGTTATGGCCACGGGCGCGTATTCCTTGTGGGCGATTCGGCACACACTATGTCGCCGACCGGGGGAATGGGGATGAACACCGGCATACAAGAGGTGCTGGACTTGGGCTGGAAGCTGCAAGGGATGCTGCAAGGCTGGGGTGGTCAAAATCTGCTGCGAAGCTATGAACTCGAGCGCCGCCCGATCGCGCAGCGCAACATCAGCTTTTCCACGCAGAACTTTCGCGCCTGGCAAGACACGCCCGATCCCAGCGCCGTATGCGACGACACGCCTGCGGGCGCACGCACCCGCGCGGCACTGGGCCGGAGGCTGCGCGATTCAACGCGAGTCGAGTGGGAGTCGATGGGGCTGCAGATCGGCCACCGGTACGAGCAGTCACCAATATGCGTTCCAGATGGCACAGCGCCCGTGCCTGACGACTTCCGGATCTTCGTACCTAATGCACGTCCCGGAGCCCGAGCTCCTCATGCATGGCTGAAGGATGGGCGGTCGACCCTAGATCTGTACGGCGAGTCGTTCGTGCTGCTCGATTTCGGCGGGGATAAATCTCCAGATGTGCATACTCTGCTAGCCGCGGCGCAGCGCGCGCGCGTGCCGCTGCGACGAGTGATCCTGGATGAACCGGAGGTAGAGCGCCTGTACGCAGCCAAGCTCGTACTGGTGCGGCCCGACGGGCACGTCGCGTGGCGGGGGGGGGGGGCAGTCGGCGACGCCCGGCTCATCATTGATGTAGTGCGGGGCGCCACCTGAGGGTCGGTGATTCCGCAAAAACACGACAAAATAGCGAAGGAGACAAAAATGAATCAATCCACCAAGCGAAAATTCTTGCGCACCGCACTCTGTGGCCTAGTTGCCGGGTTGTGTCTGCCTACATCGGCGGCGCACGCCGCAGACGAGGGTTATCCGAGCCGGCCCATCAAGTTCGTAGTGCCGTATACCGCCGGCGGTAGCAACGATGTGGTGGGCCGTGTGCTCGCGCAAAAATTGTCCACGTACTGGGGGGTGCCCATCATCGTAGAGAACAGGCCAGGCGCGGGCGGCAACCTGGGCGCGGCGCAGGTCGCACGTTCCGCGCCGGACGGCTATACGTTCCTGGTCACGCCAAATAACCTGCTGACGATGAATCCGTATATCTATAAGAAGACCGGCGTGGGCTACGACCCGATCAAAGATTTCGCTCCGGTGTCGCTAATGGCGACTGGACCGATCCTACTGGCGACCAATGCCAAATTGCCGGTAAATTCTGTGAAGGATCTGATCGCATATGCCAAGGCAAATCCGGGAAAGTTGAGTTATGCGTCCGCCGGCATCGGGACGCCGCATCATCTGAGCGCCGAGTTGTTCAAGTCGCTGACCGGCATCGAGATGGTGCACGTGCCATACAAAGGGGCGGTGCCGGCGATCAGCGACCTGACTGCAGGCCGCGTAGATGTCATGTTTGGGATTCCCAACAGCCTGATGCCCTTCGTAAAAACCGGCCAACTGAAGGCATTGGCAGTCAGTGGCCTAAAGCCCTCCTCACTGCTGCCGGAGCTGCCTACCGTAGACGCGTCCGGCGTGCCCGGCTTCGACTCCTCGCTGTGGATCGGCCTCAGCACGGCGGCCGGCACACCTTCGGCGGTGATCACCAAGGTTACCCAGGGAATTGCGCAGGCCATGCACGATCCTGAGGTGAAAGCTAGTCTAGAGGCGCAGGGGCTTTCTCCGGTTTCGAGCACGCCGCAGGAACTCGAGGCGCTGATCCAGCACGATGCGGCGCGGTGGTCCAAGTTGATCGATGAGCGCCAGCTGACCGCGGATTGATACTTCAACACTTTCGATCTTCTCATTTCGAAGGGCTGGTATTTCATGGGAAAAAGCGCTTTTTGGTCTTGGGAACCGCCGAAGCTCCAACTAACCTTAAACGTAGGCCGGTCTGCATCTATCGAGATTGTGCAGTTGTGCCGGGGCGGCGGATTCGTCCAGCGCGGCAATTGAGCGTAACGAGTTGGCGCAAAGGTCTTCAAACAGCCTCGGCCGGAAGCGGACTACCGTAGTCGTCAGCTTCCGGCCGAGGCTGTGTGAAAACTCTTTGACGCCGCGACGGTGATCTAGATCGAGTTTGGTATCTCGATCCCGGGAGTCGACATGCCCCGATTCATCGAAGGTCAGGACCGGCAGCTGGTGGCGTTGATCCCGGAATGCCTGGATGACTTCATCGCCGACGACAACCCGGTGCGCATAATCGACGCATTCTTCGACGAGCTCAACCTGGAATCGCTGGGATTTGAGAAGGCGGCGCCAGCAGCTACCGGGCGCCCGTCGTATCACCCGGCCGTGCTGCTGAAGATTTACATCTACGGCTACCTAATTCGGGGCCAGTCCAGTCGTCGACTCGAGCGAGAGTGCCAACGCAATGTCGAACTGATGTGGCTGGTCGGCCGTGTGGCGCCAGACTTCAAGACCATCGCGGATTTTCGCCGTGACAATGGGTCGGGCATTCGCAACGTTTGCCGGCGGTTTGTTGCCGTATGCCGAGATCTCAAGCTATTCAGGCAAGCCGTGATTGCCGTTGATGGAAGCAAGTTCAAGGCAGTCAACACGCGCGACAAGAACTTCACGGCTGCCCAGATAGACAAACGTCAGCAGCAGATTGAGGAGAGCATCCACCGCTATCTGGCGGTGCTCGACACCGCGGACCGAACGCAACCTGTCGAAATCGAGGCCAGGACCAATCGGCTCAACGACAAGATCGAGCTCCTGCGCAAGCAAATGCACGCGCCGGATGACGTCAAGGAGAAGCTCAAAGATAGTCCAGACGGTCAACTGTCGGTGACTGACCCGGATGCCCGCTCGATGACTACCAGTGGCCGGGCTCGGGGATGGTCGGCTACAACGTACAGATGGTGGTCGAAGCCAAGCACCATCTGATCGTCGCGCACGAAGTGACGAACCGAGGACATGACAGGGACTCCTTGGCATCGATGACACACGCCGCGCGGGAGGCGATGGACAAGAAGCGACTGCGTGCGATTGCCGATCGTGGCTACTACAGCGCGCCTCAGATCAAGGCATGTGCAGAGACAGGTATTGATGTGATCTTGCCCAAGCCGACGACTTCCAATGCCAAGGCCGAAGGCCGCGTCGACCGTTCGGTCTTCATATACATCGCGAAGGGCGGTGAGTACCAGTGCCCTGCGGGCCAGCGAGCCACCGGGTTACGCGGGAGGAGAATGGTCTTCAATTGCGGCGCTACTGGAGTAGTGCCTGCCCACAATGCGCTATGAAGGAGCGATGCACACCTAGCGCGTATCGGCGCATCAGTCGATGGGAACATGAGGCCGTGTTTGAGGCGGCGCAGCGCCGTCTAGACCGACTGCCAGAAGCGATGAAGGTGCGGCGGCGCACGGTGGAACATGTGTTCATCGCGTTCAATCATTGGATGGCGATACACACTTCCTAACTGGTCGCTTGGACAATGTGAGCACGGAAATGAGCTTGAATGTACCGGCCTATAACCTCAAGCGGGTCATGCGCATCCTAGGCTTCCAGCAAACGATAAAAGCGATGCTGCCGATGGGGGCTCCCTTCATGTCCAATGACGCACTTCATATCGTATCCGCGCCGCTCAAACGGCCTTTAGGGAGTCTTGCGCCGAAAGATCGAAGTGAAGACTGGAGTTACCAAGGTTCTGTGGACAAGAGTAGTATCTGAACCGATCGGGGATGATCTATGTCTGCGAGCAAGACGCCAAGCAAAGTTAGGCGAGCGTATAAGTTCATTGAAGCCCACAGCGATGAGTACAGCATTTCGGCTATGTGCCGGGTTTTGGGCGTGGCGCGTGCTGGCTATTACGCTTGGCTAAGTAATCCAATCTCTGATCGGACACAGGAGGACGTTCGGCTTCTCCGTCTGATTCGTGCCTCTTTCTCGGCTAGCCATGGCATCTACGGCGCTCCCCGCGTCCTGCAAGACTTGCGAGAGCGCGGAGAGACGTGCAGTAAGCATCAAGTGGCGCGACTCATGAGAGAGAACGGCTTGCGGGCGTTGCATGGATATCGCACAAGACATATTCCGGCACCCAAGCCATCACCGCTCATCCCCAACCTGTTGCAGCGAAAATTTACCGTTTCGAAGCCCAACGAGGCCTGGGTGACAGACATCACCTACATTCGAACGTGGCAAGGTTGGCTTTACTTGGCCGTCGGCGTCCTCGGGGCACGCTGATCCATTCAGACCAAGGCACTCAGTACGGCAGTGATGTTTGGCGGCGCTTCTGCAAAGTAAATCACCTTGAACCGAGCATGAGTAGGCGGGGAAACTGTTGGGACAACGCTGTAGCCGAGTCCTTCTTTAGCAGCTTGAAGAAGGAGCACATCAAACGGCATATCTACTCCGACCGAGACGCTGCCCGTTCGAGCTTGGCGGAATACATTGATGATTTCTACAATTCCGTGCGACGACACAGCTACCTCGGCGAAGTTAGTCCGAACGAATTTGAGTCTGCGCATAGCAAGCGGAAATAAGGTGTCCACAGAATCCTGGTACCTCCACCGTCCCAAGTTGTTGCGATCCAGGTGAACTCGCTGTGGTCGTTAGGGCGAGAGGAGTTTCCACACAGCCTCGGCCAGAAGCAGACATTAGGGGCAGAACTGTCATTGAGAGTTACGCTGTCGAATGTGCCGCCAGATGCCCGGGCACAAAGCTCGAATTCGACGAGAATTACGGATTCCGGGACATCGTGGCCGACCGTTACGACGCCGGCTTGCGCATGGGCAAGACCACCGACAAGGACATGATCGCCGTGCCTAGCGGCCCACCGCTGCGCCTAGCCGCGGTGGGATCGCCGGAGTATTTTGCGTCCCGTCCCACGCCAAGGTGCCAGGGCCTCATGCAGCAAGCCTGCATTAACCAGTGGATGCGAAGTTCGGGCGACCTGTAGTCTGGGATTTCGAGCGCCGTGGCCAACACGTCGACGTCCGCGTGGACGGCCGTTGATCGTCAACACCACGCAGCCCCAGATCGATGCGACCGGGCCCGGACTGGGCCTGCCGCTGCTGCCGGACGATGAGCTGATGCCTTACCCAGGATCAGGCCGGCTGGTCCGGGTGCTGGAGGACTGGTGTCCCAGTTTCGAGGGCCATCACCTCTACTATCCCAGCCGGAGACAGCCGTCACCGGCGTTTTCGCTGGTGGTGTGCGCGTTACGGGCAACCAAGCTTCTGAGCAGGCCTGCCGCCAGAAAGCCGCCATCGACCGCGAGCGTCTGACCCGTGATGTACGCCGTATGTTCACCGCACAGAAACGCCACCGCTTCCGCGACCTCATCCGCTTCGCCATAGCGCCGGGCGGGAATCGTGCGCAGGGACTCCGCCCGCGTATCGGCAGGATGATGCGCGCGCTTGAAGGGGGTATCGATAGGCCCGGGAGCGACACAGCTTGCGGTAATCCCTGCGCCGGCCAGCTCGTGGCGATCTGCCGGGTCAAGGCGCCCAACACGGCCTTCGGCGTGCCATAGGCCGCCCGGTAGACACTCGCCCGGTCGCCACCGATTGACGTGATGTTCACGATCCAGCCCCAGGCGCGCTGTTTCATCAGGCGAAGCGCCTTTTGGCAAGCCAGCATGGGACCATTCAGGTTGACCGCCATCACCTGCTGCCACCGATGCACGGGATAGTCCTCGAAAGCGCCTGGATGGGCGATGCCGGCATTGTTGACCAGGATGTCGCACCGTCCAAACTGAGCGTTGACCGCATCAAACAAACTCCTGATGCTGGCCGGGTCACTCGCGTCAAACCTGATCGCGCTCGCATGAGCGAGGTTCGCCGCAACCTCGCTGGCCGCCGGGCCGTCCAGATCCCCGATGAAGACATGATGGCCGCCCGACTCCAGCCGCCGGGCGGTTGCCGCCCCGATCCCTTTCGCCCCACCAGTCACCACCGCGACATGCCTGGCGACACCCTTCACCAGGGCCCCTCGCGCCAATCACAGGTGAGATCGCGGGCCTACCGGCGCGGGCGCGCACAGCGGCCAAAGGGGAGACACTCGGCAAATACCATGGCCACGATTCAAACGGGAGTCGTACCGGCCTGAACGGTGACGCATCCGCAAGCGAAATGTCCACGGTATGTACGTGAAGGCCGTAGGGCATCTACCAGTATCCTTTTCATTAGCGATCTAAGTATTCTGATTGAAGCCCGCAAAGACGGGCCGGCCCTTTCCGTTGCTCACGATCAGGAGACATCCCATGTGCCCGCCCAGCGCCCGGCCTCCCTAGCTGCCGTCCATCATCAAGATCCGGCGTTACGGATCGACCATCGTGAGCCCTCAGCGCTCAACAGCACAAGAATCCCTACCTGTCCCGAAAAGGAATGGCAAGGGACGAGCTCGTCTTTGAAAGAGGAAGCTTGATGAACTCTGATTCACCCAATGTTGCGCAGGAAATACCAGGCCTGAACGCAGCGATGCCTTCGAACTTCGATCTCTATTACGGGGGATCGTGGCATCGCCCAGCGCACGCGTGCTACTCCGTTATTCGTAATCCCGCGACAGGGGGGAAGATCTGTGACGTCGCGCAAGGGTCGACCGCGGATGTGGAGAGCGCGATTACCGCCGCGCATGCCGGTTTCCTGGCCTGGAAGTCCATCCGCCCCCTGGAACGCGCCAAGTCGATTCGCGCCTTTGCCCAACGTCTTCGGGAGAACGCCAAGGAACTTGCGCTGATAGACGCAGCGACGGGGGGAAATCCGTGGCGCGATTTGATCATGGACGTTGAAATTGCCGCATCGCAACTTGACTTCTTTGCCGGATTGGTAACTGAGATGAAGGGGCATTCTGTGCCCATGGGGCCAGGCGAATTTTCGTTTTCGGTGCGTGAGCCTTTGGGCATTGTTGCCCGCATCATTCCCTTCAATCATCCCCTCATGTTCTCCGCTGGCAAGGCAGCCGCCCCGCTCGCAGCCGGGAATTCGCTGATCATCAAGCCGCCGGAGCAGGCGCCCGTTTCTGCGCTGCGACTCGCAGAGCTGTCCGAGGGCCTGTTTCCCGCCGGCGTATTCAATGTGATACCTGGCGGAAAGGACGTAGGAGCGGAATTGGCGTCGGACCCGCGCGTTGCCGCCGTTGCGGTCATAGGGAGCGTCGCAACGGGGATCGCTGTGGGCCGGGCCGCCGCCGAGACCGTAAAGCCCGTACTGCTGGAGCTTGGGGGAAAGAATGCGCTGATCGCATACCCCGACGTCGACCCTGCCACGGTCGCATCCGCGGTCGTCGCAGGGATGAATTTTTCCTGGTGCGGTCAATCCTGCGGCTCGACGAGCCGAGCGTTCATTCACGCCGACATCTACGACGAAGTAAGCCGGCTCCTCATCGACCACTGCCAGGCGTTTGTCCCCGGTATCCCGACGGACCCAGCCACCACCATGGGCTGCATCATCAGCCGTGCGCAATACGATCGCATCCGCCAATACATCGAGCTTGGGAAACAGGAAGGAGCGCGTCTGCTGTGTGGCGGCAAGCCGCCCGCGGATCCTCGGCTTCAAGGCGGCTTCTTCCTGGAGCCCACCGTATTCGTGGACGTCAAGCAGGACATGCGCATCGCGTCCGAAGAAATCTTCGGCCCGGTTCTATCAGTGCTCAAGTGGGAAGACGAGGACGCGATGCTGCAGGACGTGAACGCCCTGCCCGTTGGCCTCACCTGTTCGATCTGGACCCATGACCTGCGGCACGCCCAGCACTGCATCGCGACTGTCGAGGCTGGCTACGTGTGGGTCAACGAAACGTCGAAGCACTTCCTTGGCACCCCGTTTGGCGGTCACAAGCAGTCCGGCCTGGGACGAGAGGAATGCCTTGAAGAACTGCTGAGCTTCTCCAAGGAGAAGAACGTCTACCTGAAGGCGGTGCCCAGCCATCGGGCCGCGTAACCCCTGGAGAGTGTCGATGAAAACCCCTGAAGAAACCAGAAGCCGGCCCGTCGCTCCTATCGTTAACAGCGCCGATGACTGGCGAGCCGAAATTCTGCGGCTTGCCCAGAAAAAGACGCCGAGCTTCTTCCATCTGACCGCCCCGCTTCCCTCAACGGGCCGTACCAATCAGGTGCTCGGCGCCACTGACATGCTGAGCGTCGTCCTCAAGACGTACGCCGAGGGTGGCGAAAACGAATTGCACGCCCATCCCAACGAAGACCACGTGTTTGTTGTGCTGCAGGGGGGGGCGCGGTTCGAAGGACCCGCTGGAGAGGTGCACGAGGCGCGGCGTTACGACTGCGTCCTGCTGCCCGCCGGGAGCTTCTACAAATTCCAGGCGTTCGACGATGAAGCGTTGGTCCTGCTTCGAATCGGCACGGCCGTTTCGCCGGACGTGGACGTCCTGCAGCGTATTGGAATGGACGGCCGCCCTTTCGATGGCTATTCGGCAGAGAACAACGAGATTCCACCAACCTTTATGGCAGGGCGTTACTTCGCCTGATTGGCGCAGACCGAAAAAAACATAAAGGCTCCATGCGAGCCGAGGAGGAAGACATGAAAATCACTATCGCGTCCGTGCTCTGCGCGCTCTGTGCCTCATTTGCCGCAACGCCCGCTGCTGCCACAGGGCAGTACCCTGAGAAGGCCGTGAAAATGGTCATTCCGTTCACGCCCGGCGGCAGCAACGACGTCCTTGCCCGCGTCATCGCCCAGGAGCTCAGCGCAAATTGGGAACAGCCCGTCATCGCTGAAAACAAGCCTGGGGCCGCCGGCAACATCGGCGCCGAATTCGTCGCCAGGTCTCAGGCAGACGGGTACACGCTGCTCATCGCCGCCAACAACGTGATGTCCGTGAATCCTGTCATGTACCGGCAGAATTTCGATCCGGCCAAGGACTTTGCCCCGATCACCTTGCTTGGGACGGTTCCCGTTGTGTTGGTCGTCAACCCCTCGGTCCCGGCAAAATCGCTGCAGGAACTCGTCTCGTACGCCAAGGCGCACCCCGGCAAATTGAATTACGCCTCCTCGGGAGCCGGGTCTCCCCAGCACCTCTCGGCCGAACTATTCAACAGCGTCGTCGGCATAAGCATGACGCACATCCCCTACAAGGGCGCGGCCCCCGCCACCGCCGATCTTCTGGCGGGCCAGGTCCACGTGCTGTTTGCGCCGTTGAACTCGGTCCTGCCCCACATTCAAGCCGGTAAGCTTCGGGCGCTCGCGCTCGGAAGCAAGGATCGTTCAGCCTTGCTGCCGGGCGTTCCCACCATCGCCGAAAGCGGATATCCGAGCTACGAAAGCGACATATGGGTGGGTCTGGCTGCCCCTGCCGGCACGCCCGCCGGAATTCTGCAGAAGATCAATCAAGACACCCGCGCGGTCCTGACGAAGCCCAGCGTGCAAAAGTCACTGTCCGAACAAGGCATCGAAGCTAAGACAAGCACACCCGAGGAATTTCGCGAACTTGCGGCACAAGACCTCAAGCGCTGGGGCCAAGTCATCAAGCAAGCGGGAATCTCGGCGGAAAGCCGCTAAGCCTTCCTGCGTTTCCGCCAGAGCACCGCCCGTGCCTGCGCACCCGATCAAGATCATCAATGTGAGTTCGATATGAGCAAGGACTACCCTCGTCGCGATGTGCCCGTGCCCTCTCCGTCTGAAAGTGGATGCTGGGGAAGCGACGTCATCGCCGACGCGATTCGAGACGTCGGCATCCGCTATCTCTTCGTCAACCCGGGCGCAAGCTTTCGTGGGCTGCACGATAGTCTGGTGAACCACCTGGGCAACCACCAGCCGCAAATGCTACTGGTATTGCATGAGGAGCACGGCGTCGCCATGGCGCACGGCTATGCCAAAGTGACGGGAGATCTGTGCGGCGCCATTGTTCACAGCAACGTCGGCCTGATGCACGCATCAATGGCCATCTTCAATGCCTGGGCGGACCGCACCCCGGTCCTCGTACTGGGAGCGACCGGCCCCGTAGACGCAGCGAAACGCCGTCCCTGGATCGACTGGATACACACTGCGCAGGACCAGGGCGCGTTGGTTCGTCATTTCGTCAAATGGGATGCGCAGCCGGCATCGCCCAAAGCCGCGCAGGAGGCGATCGCCAGGGCGGTGATGATGTCGAACACGGCGCCGCAAGGCCCCACCTACGTCTGCTTCGACGCGGCGCTACAGGAAGCGCCGGTCAATGACCGGCTGCCTCGGCTGGACCGGACCCGCTACCCCCAGCCCGCGGGCGGGCGGCCGCTGGCGCGGGACGTGCGCCAAGTAATGGAATGGGTCCGGGCCGCGCGGCGACCCGTCGTCCTCATGGGGCGAGTCTCTCGAAAAACCGCCGACTGGGAGCAGCGCGTGCGGCTCGTGGAAAGCTGGGGGGCCTTGGTCTTGACCGATCTGAAACTTGGCGCTGCCTTTCCCACCTCGCACGGCGCACATGCCGCCGCCCCTGGGTTCTTTCTCTCTCACCAGGCCGCGGAGACACTTAGGCAAGCCGACCTGATCATCAGCCTGGACTGGCTCGACCTGGCAGGGACACTGGGCCAGGCCTTTGGCGACGCTGCATGCCATGCTCGCGTCGTCCACGTGTCTTTGGATCAGTACGTCCACAACGGCTGGTCCATGGATCACCAGGCCCTGCCCCAGACAGATCTCACCCTCTTGTGCGACCCTGACACCTTCGTGGCGTCGGTAGTCGAAAACCCTGATTTTTCCCAAGCGGAAAAACGGCCCTCCTCCAGCGAGCGCCCATATCCGCGCAGCCAGATTTCAAAGTCGGACACGATTTCCATCGCTCAGCTTGCCGCCGATGTCGAGGCGGCCGCCGCTGAGCTGGACATGAGCCTGATCCGCCTGCCGCTGGGATGGTCCGGCGACCTTTGCGACTTCGACCACCCGCTCGACTATCTTGGCTACGACGGCGGCGGCGGAATCGGGTCAGGGCCAGGCATGGCGGTAGGCGCAGCGCTGGGGCTCAAGGACTCCGGCCGGCTTCCCGTCGCGATCATCGGCGACGGCGACTACCTCATGGGGGTGTCCGCACTCTGGACCGCCGCCAACGCCAGAATTCCATTACTGATAATCGTCGCCAACAATCGATCCTTCTTCAACGACGAATTGCACCAGGAACGCGTCGCGCGGGATCGCAGCCGGCCTATCGAGAACCGGTGGATCGGGCAACGCATCGATGATCCTGCGCCTGATCTGGCAGGGCTGGCCCGCGCGCAAGGCCTTACCGGCTTTGGCCCTGTCTCCGAGCCGGCGGAATTGGTGGGCGTCTTGCGCAACGCCGTGGAAATCGTGCGCGCCGGGGGTAGCGTCGTCGTCGATGTCCACGTGACACCGGGATACAGCCCGGCAATGTCATCGGGCATGACACGGTCGCACGACGATTAGCCGCAGATATCCTGGCAGGCTGCGGCCGGCCTGCCGCAGCCCCCCTGCATCGGTAAAGCAGCGCCACAGATAGGGGAGCCCGCGCGAGGACATCGCAGGGCGGATTGCTCAAGCCCCCTTGGAAACCAGCAGCACCGCCACCGAAGCCAGGAAGCCCAGCAATACTCGTCGAAAGGCCTCTTCGCTGAGGAACGCGCGCATTCGCCGGCCCATGATCATTCCCAGCGCCATCGGCGCAAGAGCCAGCGACGACATCGACGTCTCGACCAAACCAAGGCGACCGTAGTAGGCAAGCGCAAGGTAAAGCGGAATCATCCCGAACAGGTAGATGATGCTGATGCTGCCCACGAACTCGTCCCGCGGTAGCTTGAGCGCGAGCAAGTACGTGATGATGAAAGGGCCTGTCATGGACGACAGTCCGCCCATCATGCCCGCCAGGACGCCCACCCCAATTCCAAGCGGAAGCTCCCGTTCAGGCGGTATCGAACCCTGCGGCTTGTACATCATCAGTACCACCGCACAGATGACCGACGCGGCCACAAGCACACTCAAGACCTCGGTGGGAAGCGCGAGCGACAACCGGACGGATACCACCGTGCTCACCAGCAGGCTCAGCGACAGCCATTTGAAACGCATGGCATACCCTACTGGCTTGTCGGCCTGCCACGCCTGCCAAAGATTGGAGATGAGCACGGGAACCACCAGCAGGCTGATCGCTGTGGGCGGCGGCAGCACTAGCGACAATAGCGGCACCGCGACGAGCGGCAGCCCTACCCCCAGGGTTCCCTTGACGACGCCTGCCCCAAAAAAAGCAAGTCCGGCAAATCCCAGAAGCGCAAGCTCTGGGATCCCTGCGAAAGTCCACGGCACCTGGGACAGCAAGTCCATTTTTGTCTCATCCATTGTTTGCGCCAACACCAGGAACGCCAAGCGGCGCTGGGTTGACCATGAACGAGAATATTAGAGATCTAACTTTATTGCAACAGCGATGCACGCCGCAGCACTCGGGCTGGACGAGATCAATCCAGCCCAAACACCTTGCCTGGGCGCGTGGATCGATTAGCGGCGGCTCACTCGGCCGATGATATCCGGCGGGACAGCTCCCGGGTCGAGGGTACCTTGCGCTCGGCGTTCTCGAGGGCGGCTTCGTCTTCCGCCAGGTTGGTAATGATTGCGAGTAGCACTTTGCGCGTGGTCTTTATTTCGACCTCGGTCAGGCCGCGTGTGCCGATCGCGTTGATTTCTTCCGCAAGCGGTACCAGCTTCTTCTTGAGCGCGCGGCCGTTTCGCGTCAGGAAGATATGGATGTTCTTGTTGTTCCCCGGCAGATGTTTACGTTCGACATAACCGAGCGACTCCATCGCCTTCATCGCGGAGAACGTTGTTGGTTCCATTACCCCAGCCTGCTCACTCAGCTCCCGCTGAGTCAGGCCATCCTCCTCCCAGAGGATTCGCAGGAAGGTCCAGTGACCGAACGACACGTTGTAGTCTGACAAGCGGACTTGCAGGCCCCGGACAAGAGCGCGCGTGGCATCCTTAATCAGGTGTGCAAGCCTATCGTCTGGAACAGCCTCGCGCCAGTGGTCAAGGACTGTCCTGGTTTCTTTCGAAGTCATTGGCTATAAGAAGTTTCGTGTACTTAGATGGCTAAAAATGATACCCGAAACGGTCTTAAGCCGGCTGTCACAGATCAAACGTCGCGCATAACCCCGGATAAGACGACATCTCTCGACACTCGGGACGACTCGATCATGGCAAGGCAGATCTCCAGCGTGCGCCGGGCCCATTCCCCTCCGTGCAAGCATGGCTGCCCGGCATGAACGGCGGCATAGAGTTCGTCGATGACCTCGGCTCTTGGAACCAGGGGAGGCTCGATGTCGATGAGGTATTTCTTGTCGTCTTCGTAGACGTAGATACCATCCGGAAGCGGCCGAAGATCCGCTTTATCGCACGACACGACGAAGGGTCCGAAGTGTTGATGGCGCGCCACGCTGGGCGCCTGCCGGTTGGGCGGCGTATAGGCGCTCCCGCCATATGTGCCCGCATTTTTGAGCGCGGACTCCTCCGCGGGGCCTGCAATTGACTTCAACCGCCGCCGGGCCGCGCCATAGTCTTCCGACGACTTGGGCAACCCCATTTCGCCGGTCCACCCCATCCATTCATCGGAGTCGAAATGGCCATACCCGTTGTAATTCAATGCCGCGTATGCACCGCCGTGAAACCACATCAACGCGCTGTAGGCCCCTTCCGTTGGGCGGCTTTCGTCCCAGTTACCCAGGGCGCTGCGCACGCGCTCAGGCTCCTGGCACGCCAACAACCGCACAATGTCGACCTGGTGCGCGGCCTGGCTGAACACTGCCCCGCCTCCCTGTTCCGTCCGTAGTTCCTCCGGCCTGCGCGGCCGACAGATATAGTCCGTGAAGTTCAGGGCATGGATCATGCGGACGGCGCCGAATCTCCCTGATTGCACCAGTTCCCGCGCTCTCAGATAAGGCGTGTCAAAGCTGTGGCAGTGACCGATGAGCAGATGGACGCCGGCCCGCGCGCAGGCGTCGATCATGGCATCACATTCGGCCAGGCTTAGCGCCATCGGCTTTTCCACCAGGACATGCTTTCCATGATCGGCGGCAATCTGTGTATGCCGCGCGTGAAACTGATGCGGGCTGGCGATGTATATGACTTCGACCTTGGGGTCAGCGGCCAGCGCTTCCACCGCCTCGTAGGCAGGCCGGGAGAAATCTCGGCTGAACTGATCCCTGGCCGCCGCGCGCGGGTCGCACCCTGCGACGAGTTCGACCCGGGAATCCGCAAGGAACGTGGGAAGCATCAACGAAAACGCCCGCCCCAGGCCGACCACGCCGATACGCAATTTTCCGTTTTTCATGATTGGGGGTTCGGCTACAGATCGAGGACCAGCTTTTCGCACGTGGCTCGGGAAACGCAAACCATGATCTGGGACTCTTGCTCTTCTGGAAGCAACACCATATCGCGATGGTCTGCCGTTCCTTCGAGCATCCGCGTCCGACAGGACCCGCACGTCCCGCTTTCGCACGAATAGCCGACACGCACGTCCGCAGCCTGCAATACCGACAGTATCGACTTGCCCACGGGCACTTCAAGAGTTTTGTTCGACTTGGCGAGATCCACCAAGAACGGCTTGTCTTCAGGCCGCTTTCCCCCGCCCTCTAAGAAACTCTCAAAATGGATCCGCTTGGGCGACCAATGACCCGACATATCGCGCACGGCTTCCATCAGACCCCTCGGCCCGCAGCAATATACGTGCCCTCGGTTCGGCTTCTCGAGGATTGGCCATAGGTCGAAGCAGGCGTCCGGATTGCCGAGGTCGTGGTGTATCTTGACATTCGAACGGTACCGGTCCGAGCCCAACTCCCCGAGGAACGCCGTTGTCTCCGCAGCTTGGCTCAAGTAGTACAGCTTCCAAGGCGCGGGAGGGAGCTCGCCGAAGGATCGGATCATTGACAAGATGGGCGTGATTCCTATGCCCCCGGCAATGAACGTCAGCGATCCCGGATTGTCGACCAAAGGAAAGGCGTTATCGGGCGGCGCGACCAAAACGGTATCGCCCTCTTTCGCCTCATCGACCATGCTGACCGACCCTCCTCTACCCTGCGCCTCTCGCTTCACGGTAATGACATAGCGCTGGCGTTCGGAGGGATCGTTACACAACGAATATTTCCGCCACTCTCCGTTGGGGACTTGAATTTTGATATGCGAACCCGCCGAAAATTCTGGTAGGCCGGTTCCATCTTCGCGTCCGAGTTCGAATGAACGTATGCCTTTTGCGGCCTGGTGCGTAGCAAGAATTTTCAGCGACATCAATGTCGCATTATCGGTCGTGGGATCTGCCATGATTGCCTCCTTGAGCAGGGAAGCATTGCCTCCCGCCCGCCTTCATATCTTGTAGGACTCGTACGTGCTGGGATGGAACAGTTCCGAGACACCAACCTGACGCTCCGAGAGCCCCTGCGCGTGATGATGCCGAGTAAATGCCTCCAGCGTGGGTAAGCTCTTTTCAACGCCATAGGCCCAATAATCCGCTCCCAATGTGTCTCTTGCCGCCTTCAGTTGCTCCTCCACGAACGGCAAGGTCACCTTGGTGGCCGAGGTGTCGGACAGCTTTTCCAGCGCAGCAAGCTTGGACTGTTCGAAGGCCTTCAAGAGCGTGCTTGGCAGCCAGGGGTGCTGTTCCACCAGCGTTTTTCTCACGCCCACGACGTGCATGATCGGAAAAACTCCGGTTCGCCGGTAGTAGCCTTTTGCGGTCTCGGTCGGGTCGTCGAACAGCCAACCGATATTGGGATTGAATCGGGCATTACCCGACGGGGCGCGCGGCGCCATGAAGCCATCGATATCTCCTCGGTCCAACATGTCTGAGATGGTCGTATCGGCGGGCGCATCGATCATCTTCACGCTGGCCGGCAGCTTCAACTTGATCTTTTCGGGCCGGCCGGGCTGGTCGATACCGCCCCGTACCCAGGTCACGTCCGACGGCTTCACCCCATAGTCTTCTTCCAGGATGGCGCGGGCCCAAACATTCGCGGTCAGCTGATACTCCGGGATCCCGATGCGCTTGCCCTTGAGATCTTCAGGGCGGCGAATTCTGTCCTTACGGACATAGATTGAGGTGTGCCTGAATGCGCGAGACAGGAACACCGGGATGGCGATGTACGGGCATTGCCCGGCCGCATGCTTGACCAGGTAGCTGGAAAACGACAGCTCACTGACATCGAAATCCTGGAAGCGGAATGCACGGAAGAACATTTCTTCCGGGTTCAACAGCGCATACACCGGATTGACGCCATCGATCTGTACGGCCCCGTCATACAAGGCGCGATTGCGATCGTAGTCGCCCATTGCGATAGACAATTGAAGTTTAGACATGCACTGTTGCCCCTAAGCGGTAGTTTCGTAGTTGCTTTCGAGCTGCGGTCCAGAACCGACGCCATACACAGGCTTCGCTTCGAAATCCCGCCAGTCGACGGTCTTAGGAACAATGGCTTGGAATGAACATACGCTGGGTAGAACCTGCTTGTCGCCAGTGCCGATTGCGGCCTGCCCTCGGGAAAATTCCTCGACCGCCTCAAGCATCTGGCGACGGAACTCGACGATAGCCAAGTCACTGGCCCCGAGGCGATCGTTAGAGCGATCGGCGATCGGACCCATCGTTACCCACATTGCGATGTCCTGGTTCGGAAAGCCCTTGATACCCGTAAAGTTACCTGCCTTCATCGCTTGGCGATCCTGCCAGAACCGGTTGTCCACGTTACGCAGCGGGCGGTACTTATCGTCAAGATCCGAGCCGATACTGGTGCCAAGGAATTTGCGCCAGGTTTCGGTGTCTGGTGTCGTGGCGCGGTCCCCCCACGCGACGAAGTAGAAGACCGAATTGGTGTCATCCATCGGCACGTTGACGTTCGCCACGTTGTACAGATTGTTTGGCGGAATCAACACGGTGCTGGGAGCTACGAAAACCGTCGATCGGACATAGTCGGTCTGTGCGGCATTCGTAATGGGGCGTCGGATGGCCGCGTAGCGGAAGCCATAGTCGGTACGATGGACCTGCATGCGCGGGGCCTTGTCCGTCGACGGCCTCAACCAATTCTTTTCGGTTGCCTCCGCCCCCCCCACGCGTGCTGGCACGAAGTCCGAAGAATGCAGACTGGAGCTATGGGCCGAGTCAATAGCGCCTTCCAGGATCTGAGCCCAGTTGCACGGGATCAGGACCTTCGCGATGCTGACTTTCGCGGACTTCTCCGGCGCCCAGGGCGGAGGCACGAACGCTGGGATGCGGGTTTGGTCTCCCATGAACGCCCAGATCAGCCCCGCCCATTCTTGGACCTTGTACGCCTTGTGCTTCACCTTCTCGGCCATGGTGCTGGCTGCCGGCTCCGAGACCATCTCTATGACGGTTCCCTCGACATCCATTTTCCAGCCGTGATAGAGGCAACGCAGCCCACAGTCTTCGTTTCTGCCGTAAACGAGCGACACCCTCCGATGCGGACAGTACTCGTCCATCACGCCGACCCGTCCCTCGGTATCACGAAAAACGACTAGATCTTCGCCCAGGATCCGCGCATGGACGGGATCTCCGTCGGGTTCGCTCACCTCTTCGCTCAGGCAAATAGGTATCCAGAAATTGCGCATCAACTGCCCCATCGGCGCGTCACCTTCAACGCGACAGAGCAGCTCGTTTTCTTTATTCGTCAACATACATCCTCCTCATCCTCAGATCTCTCAGCACACGCATGCGGCGTCTGGCAAATCAATTATATTAGAGATCTAAGTATTTTTTCAATGCTGGATTTCCAACTTGATACGGCGACGGTTCAATTGGCCTTGATCCCGGCATCCTTAATCGCACTTTCGTAGCGCTTGCCTTCAGCCTCGATCGCGTCCCGATACGCTTCAGGCGTACCGCCCACGGATTCAATGCCTAGGGTGTTGAACTGCTTCACCACGGCAGGGTCCTTGACTGCTTTCGCGATTTCCTCGCTCATGCGCTTGACGGCGTACGGGGGAATTCCGGACGCGCCCAAAGCGCCCACGGTGACGGCAAAGTCGAAACCGGGAACGATCTCCGCGATAGCGGGAATGTTCGGGGCAAGTGCGGAACGCTGGCCGCTATTGGTCGCCAGGATCTTGGCCTGTCCCTTTTCCGCGAAGCCGGATAGGGACGGCAGCGCCGCGAACACGACGTCGACCTGGCCCCCGATCATTGCGGGAACGGACTGCCCCGAGCCGCGGAAGGGCACATGGGTGATCTTGGAGTGGAGCGCGACGTTCAACGCTTCCATCGTGAGGTGGTGCGAGCTTCCCACGCCGGAAGAGCCATAGTTCATCTTCGCGCCATCACGCTTCGCGCGCTCGACGAACTCCTGGAGCGTATTGATGTTGCTCTGGCTGTTAGCCGCGAGAAACAACGGAGAAGTGGCGATCAGCGAGACGGGAACGAAATCCCGCTTGGGGTCATATGAAAGATCTTTGTAGAGTGCCGGATTGATGGACATCATCGATCCATCGGTCACGAGATACGTATACCCATCGCGCGGACTGCTCGTGAGCGTCTGCGCGGCTATCACACCATTTGCGCCCGGCTTGTTTTCAACCACGACAGGCTGCCCGAGGTTCTGGCTTACGCGTTGAGCGACAACGCGCGCAACCGTGTCGGGAAGTCCGCCTGCGGCGTAGGGAACGATGAAGCGGATCGAATGAGAGGGAAACTTCGCTGCATCTTCTGCAAGGGCATTCGCCGACCATGTCAGCGCGGACAAGACAGCGGCGATCGCAAACCTTCGCCGCGCAAAGTGACAGGACGGAATGCGCTTCGAGAAACTATTGAACATGATTGTCTCCGTTGGATCCGCGCCTTCTCGTGAGGGTGAATGTCGACGTTTCTTGCGGTCTGACACCAACCGGGCGCATTTCAAAATAATATTAGAGACCTAAGCATTGTTCAATCAGCTAATGCTTTTTTTCCGTTCGCGTTTTCCCTGAGAACAAGATGCCGCGCCGCTTTCGGGCGAACAAGCGCCAGCATCCCCGCGATCCATTGCAGGGATACAAGGCGCGCCTCTCACGCCGGGGCTACTCGGATGCGAACAGGCTGTCGAAGAGATGAAAGGCCGAGTTTGCTGCAGGTACTCCGCAGTAGATGGCCGTCTGAAGTAGCACCTCTTTTATCTCTTCGGGAGATACGCCATTGTTCTTCGCTGCTTTGAGGTGCAGCGCAAGTTCCTCCCGGCGGTTCAGGGCAACCATCAGGCCTATGGTGATGAGACTGCGCGTATGCCTGGGCAAGCCGTCGCGCGTCCAGATCTCTCCCCATGCGTAGCGCGTGATGAGGTCCTGGAACTCTGTGCTCAATGCGGTGCGGTTGCTTAAGGAACGCTGCACGTGCGCTTCTCCGAGCACCTTGGACCGGACTTCCAATCCTGCCTCATAGCGGTCATGCTCGTTCATTGTCTTCCTCCGTTTCATTCGCCGCGTCGCCGCGCGCAACCGGACCGCTCGGTCGCCTGTGGTACTTGGCAAGAACAGCATCCACATAGACGGTCGACTGGCCGCAATAGTTGAGCGGGCTCAACAGCTCGGCGAGCCTCGCAGGGGACAGATAGTCCGTTACCGCGGCGTCCCGCGAGAGAACCTCCAGCAAGGGAAGATTTGACGCGACCGCCAGGCGCGATGCCCTCTCGACCACCTCGTGCGCAGGAAGGCGCCCGATGTGCATACCTAGTGCCAGCATGACGGCTTCCGCCTGGATCAGGCCCCGCGTAATGTTCAGGTTTTGCAGCATCCGGTCTGTGTGCACCTCCAACCCCGACATGATGTCGGCAGTCGTCGCCACGGCACCGCCAGTGACCACTGCGAGCTCCGGCAAGACGTCCCACTCTGCTTGCCAACCGCCAAGCGCCCTTTCGTGCTCCTGGACCATGCCGCTGAATAGAGTCGCCACCAAGTGTGGCGCCTTCACTCCAGCGCTGAGCACGACGGCGCAACCGACCGGATTGCGTTTGTGCGGCATGGTCGAGGAGCCTCCCTTGCCCTTTGCACTGGCTTCCGCGATTTCGCCGACTTCGGTCTGGGCCAGCAAGCTCATGTCGCGCGCCATCTTCGCGCATGCTCCCGTCAACATGCCCATCCATGCCGCCACGGATACGAGTCTGTCTCGTTGCGTATGCCAAGGGATGTCGGGCAGGTTCAGTCCAAGGTGACGCGCGAGGGACCGGGAGACAGCCGATGCCTGGTCACCCAGGCTGGCCAAAGTGCCAGCGGCTCCCCCAAACTGCAGCACCGCCACGTTCTCTTGATGCCTCGTGAGGTCATCCTGCAGACGGGCCACGGCATCGAGATACTGCGCGAATTTCAGTCCGAAGGTCATCGGCAGGGCCTGCTGCAACCACGTCCTGCCGACCGTCGGCGTGGTACGGTGCTCGCTCGCCCGCGCGGCCAGGCTGGACGCAAGGCGGTTGATCTGCCGCTCAAGGATCACCAGAGAGGAACGCAGTTGCAGTACCAGGCCGGTGTCGATGACGTCCTGGCTCGTCGCGCCCCAGTGCACAAATCCCGCCGCCCGGATGTCCGCGCGCTTCACTTTTGCCGTGAGCTCCCGAACAAGCGGAATGGCCAGGTTTCCGCCGGCCGATGCCTCGTTCTTGAGGGCATCGATATCGAACAGATCGGCACGGCATGCGGCAACGATGGGCGCCACCGCGTCTTGAGGAATGACGCCATGCTCTGCACAGCTACGGGCCAACGCCGCTTCGACATCGAGCATGGCCTGAAGGGTCCCGGCTTCAGACCAGACATGGTTCATGGCGGGATGACCGCGCAGCAGATCTGTCAGCGTACCCATCGGCGCTCCTTCAGCAGTCAAAGAAGACCGTTTCGTCCGGACCTTGCAGGTGGATGTCGAAGCGATACTGCTTCACCCCCGAGCCGGCGACCTGCTTGGCGATGAGCGTTCGGCGGCGGGCTGCGGGAACAACGTTCAGGACAGGGTCGCTCTCATTGGCCGCCGGCTCATCCTCGAAATAGAGCCGGGTGAAGGCGTGCATCAACATGCCGCGCATGTGAAGGATCACATCAATGTGGGGAGCCGAACCAGTGGCAACTGGTCCTGGCTTGATCGTACGAATCACGAACCTATTGCCCTCCTCCGTGCCTGTTCCGACACGGCAGAAGCCTTTGAATCCGCGAGCGATCGCGTCATCGTGGCTGGCAACGTATTGCCCCGAGGCGTCGGCCTGCAGGGACTCGACGATGGCGTCGCCCACCGCGGCTCCGCTGCCGTCGTAGACCGTGCCCGTGATGATGATGTGCTCGCCCGCCACGCCGGGTTCGGCCGCATTGGCGGTGAACAGGCTTTTCAAATCAAAGTTGTATTGCTCCGGACAGAGGCCATATGCGAAGAACGGGCCGACCGTTTGGGAGGGAGTCTGCTTTAGTTGGCTCATGGTTATTCCGTGGGGGTCTGGCGCGCGCCGCGCAGCACGATATCGAATTCGTAGCCGAGAGCCACACCTTCCTGGGTCGCGGCAAGAGAGAACCGCGCCACGAGGCGGTCGCGGGCCTGTTCGGGCACGCCCTGGAAGATGGGGTCCAACGCGAGCAACGGGTCGCCCGGAAAGTACATCTGCGTCACAAGCCGCGCCCCGAAGTACTGGCCAAAGAGCGAAAAATGAATGTGATTCGGACGCCACGCATTGCTATGGTTGCCCCACGGGTACGCACCCGGTTTGATTGTGACGAAGCGATAGCGCCCCTGATCATCCGTAATACAGCGCCCCGCCCCAAGAAAATTGGGGTCGAGCGGCGCGTCATGCTGATCGCCCTTGTGAACATACCGGCCCGCCGCATTGGCCTGCCAGATTTCCACCAGCGTATGGCGAACGGGCCTGCCTGACTCATCCAGCACCCGGCCCGTCACGATGATGCGCTCGCCGAGGGGGGCTCCGTTCTTGACCGCGTTTAGGGTCAGGTCGTTATCCAAACTCCCCAGCTGCTCGCTGCCGTACACGGGCGCAAGCCGATTACCCAGCGCGCCCTTCAGAGGCACCAAGGGCAGCGACGGACTGCGCAATACAGAGGACTTGTACGGCGGATGACTGTAGGGCGGATTTGCCTGCCAATCGCGAGGCGTAAGGAGGATAGCGTCTTCGTGGCTCAAAGTAGACCCCGGTCGTAGGTGGAATAGGACGACTTTAACCACGCCAGAAAGTTATATATAGTGATCTTTTATATCTACAAGATGCCGAAAAAGTTATGGATATCGACATACACGGGAATCGCATCAAACTACGGCATCTTCAATGCTTTATCGCGGTCGCCCAACTTCGCAGCCTGCAAAAAGCGAGTGAAGCGCTTGCCATCACTCAGCCTGCGGTTTCCAAAACCCTGGCGGAGTTGGAGTCGGCGACCGGCGCTCGCCTGTTCGAGCGCGGACGTAAAGGAGCGGAACTCACCGATCACGGCCGGATGTTCGCGCCTTATGCCAACGCAGCCCTGTCGGCTCTACAGGAAGGTGTGCAAAAACTCCGGGGCGGAAATCAAGCACCTCCTTCCGTCGTGCGGGTCGGCATTCTTCCCACCCTTGCCCAGGTGTTGTTCCCAGCGGCATTGGCGGAATTCCGGCGGGAATTTGCGACCGTGAGCATTGACGTCCACACGGGACCCAACTTGGAACTGCTGCGCAGCCTCAAAGCGGCTGAGGTCGATTTCGTCGTTGGCCGGTTGGGCGAGCCATCATCCATGACGGGAATGAGCTTCGAGCACCTCTTTCGCGAACCGCTCACGATCGTCGTCCGCGCGGAACATCCCATCCTCCGGGGCGCCATCACAGCAAGCACGCTTGGTTCCTATGACCTCCTTTTGCCGACCGCGGGCACCCTCATCCGCCAGTCGGCGGATAGCGTCTTAGCCGCATTCGGCGTGCCCGAGAGCGCGGCAAGAATCTGCAGCCTGTCGGTCTCGCTGAATCTTCAACTCACGCTGCAGAATGAAGCAATCTGGTTCGTTCCTGCCAGCCTGGTCGACAGCTATGTCGCCAGCGGTGAACTGGTGCGGGTTCCCATGCCGGTTGGCGGAACCGATGAGCCAATAGGCCTATTGCGGCGCACCGACGTGACGCTCTCATCCCACGGAGCCACGCTATTCGAGGCATTCAAGGCCGCAGGCCTGAACCAAAACCGCCAACGCAGCGCCTGAACGCGGCCCGCCAAAACGATTTGAAAGCAGGCTGTTTGGAGTTGACCCGGTATCGTGGACACATCATTCTTTGTGTTCAAGGAGCCGCAAATGTCCAAGGTCAAACCGCCGTACCCGGCGGAGTTCAGACAGCAGATGGTCGAGCTGGTGCGTGCCGGGCGCACGCCAGCCGAACTCGCCCGCGAGTTCAACGTCACCGCGCAGTCCATCACCAACTGGGTCGGCCAGGCCGCCATCGACAGTGGCAAGCCGTTGCCCGGTAAGGAAGGCTTGAGCACGGCTGAGCGCGAGGAGCTCAGCCGGCTGCGCCGCCAGGTTCGCCAATTGCAGCAAGAGCGCGACATCCTGGCAAAGGCTACGGCCTGGTTTGCCGGTCGCAGCGATGCGACTTCAACGAAGTCTTCGGACTCGTGATGGCGAACCAGGCCGACTTCCCCGTGTGCACCATGTGCCGTGTTCTGGGCGTCTCTGCCAGCGGCTTCTACGCCTGGCGCGAACGCGCTCCTTCGCTCCTTCCCAACGCAGCATCACCAACGCGGTGATGACCGAGCGCATCCGCCAGATTCACAAGGACTCCTACGAGTCCTATGGCATGCCACGTGTGCGGGCCGAGCTCGTCGAGCAAGGCGTGTGCATCAGCCGCCAGCGCGTCGCACGCCTCATGCGCACAGCGGGCATCCGGGGCATCAGCCGCCGCCGGGGCTTCACGGTGACCACGCGGCGCGACAAACGCGACTCGCCGGCCCACAACCTGGTCAAGCGCCAGTTCCGGGCCAGTGGCCCCAATCAGCTCTGGGTGGCCGACATGACCTACGTGCCCACCTGGACAGGGTTCCTGTACCTGGCGGTGGTCATCGACGTGTGGAGCCGGCGTGTGGTAGGTTGGTCCATGGGCGAGCGCATGACGGCCGAGCTGGTGCTCTCGGCGCTCAACATGGCGCTGACCCAGCGCAAGCCGCAAGGCGTCATCCATCACAGCGACCAGGGCAGCCAGTACACCAGCCTGACCTTCGGCGAGCGCTGTCGTCAAATGGGCGTTCGCCCTTCAATGGGAACCGTGGGCGATGCCTATGACAACGCGATGGCCGAGAGCTTCTTCGCCAGCCTGGAGGCAGAACTCATCGAGCGCAACAGCTTCGAGTCCAAGGCGCAGGCCCGCATGGCCGTCTTCACCTGGATTGAAGGTTGGTACAACCCCAGGCGCCGCCACAGCGGCCTGGGCTACCTCTCACCCCTGAACTTTGAAAGGAGCCAGCAGACCCGATTCAATGCTCCCGAGCATGACCCACAGTATGCTGACGGGGCACCTCAAATGGTTTGAGAATCAAACCGGAAACCGTCCACCGGACCGGCTCAACTCCAACTCCAACTCCATCATGCAGAATCATCGTGAGCAAGCTAGCACGACTTCGCTGCAAGTGCGCGGGTTGCGTCATAGACCGTATACCGTGAACAGTGTTAAAGGCGGGGTGCAGATGGTTCTTACTCCGCCGACTGACGGATCTTCACCGGATCGGCAAGTCACGCAATCTCTCTGTGCCATTACCTCGGTGAAGCCGTAAGAGATTCCGGCTCTCGAGCAACCCATAGCGGGCTGGGGCACCCTGCTGAGCTGTCGACATTCAGCATGCGAGGGGACGGCATCACCGTCAAATCAATAGCCGTGGCTTCACGCCGGCCGAGACCCACAGGGGTAGGGGGCTCCCCCCCCCCTGCAATCGCACCGGGAAATCAGACCTTCAGAAGGAAAACCTGGCCGGAAGCCGCGCCAGTGCTTGTATATCGAAAATTCTCGATTCCAAAACTGGATGACGTAAATCCCAAGTTGGATGAATTTCGACAGCAAGACGGCGCGGCGCCGGGTCGAGTGCGTCCGGGCCGTCAGGTGCTGCCGCAACGTCGATTCCGCTTCCCATCATCACCCCCCCACGCCACAAAGAATGGCGGGCCTCATAGGCATTTGCCGACCAAAAGCCGCCGCTGGGCAAGAGGAGATCGATTCGCCTCGTTACCGTACCTACATGAAGGAATGTACGGTACTTGGGGTTAACAGATACAACCGTACCTGCCCTGACCGGTGCCACCGGAGGAAACTTCCAGAGTGAAGAACGCCTCCTGGATTGTTCGTTGAGTCTTAGTGCCTCACAATTTAACTAACGGCACCGGCGCTTTCCTCAGGCACCTAGCAAAGGGAAATACCCGAACACTGGCCACGCCTTAATCGAAGAAGCCGTCCATCTCTCACTGGCGCATCTCGCCTGGTAGGAATTCTTAAGGCCGACATGTCCCGCGTGCCCGTTAAAAGCGCAGACGACTCGACGGATAAGTTGCGCCACGTTCGACTCCGTTGCTCGCAACGAAAATCAGATCTTTATTCCCCGATTTAACGATTCTGGGATAGGTCAAAATGATCGTGTCGACCAATGACAAACCCGGCCGATGCAATCGCGATTGCACTCCTGCCCCCAAACGCAAGAGTTGTCGCCACCCCGAATTGTCGCCACATCATCCAGATTTATAAGAACGCCGGATAATACGACCTGTAGCCATGCAGGCCCAGTCCACCTTTAGAAGAGGCATAAGTGCAGTTCGTCACCAACGGTCCCGATATCCCTGATGCTCTCTTGCAAGCACACGAAGAAGGTCGTGTAGTGTTTTTCTGCGGGGCAGGCATTTCTTATCCCGCGGGACTACCTGGCTTCGAAGGCTTGGTGGAGAGAATATATAAACTAACTGGGACGGTTCACTCCGATATTGAAAGAGATGCACTAGACCGCAAGCAATTCGATGCAGCGCTCGATCTGCTGGAACGGCGGTTGCCCGGGCAGCGCTTAGCCCTCCGCACAGCACTGGCTCAGGCGCTCAAGCCCAACCTTCTTCTCAGGGGGGCCGTCGAAACACAGATCGCCTTATTGCGGTTAGCACGGGGTCGTGATGGGGCACTGCGCCTAGTAACCACCAACTTTGACCGCGTTTTTCATTCGGCCGCGAAACGAACGAACCAAAAGTTCCAATCTTACGCGGCTCCTATGCTGCCGATTCCGAAAAAAAGCCGATGGGACGGAATTGTCTACCTGCATGGCCTATTACCGGAAAAGCCCGACGAGACATCCTTGAACCGGCTAGTCATTACGAGCGGCGACTTCGGCTTTGCATACCTAACGGAACGTTGGGCTGCTCGCTTCGTGAGCGAACTATTTCGAAATTTCGTGGTTTGCTTCGTAGGCTACAGCATCAACGATCCAGTGTTGCGCTACATGATGGACGCATTGGCAGCCGATCGAATACTGGGCGAGATCTCCCCGCAGGCCTGGGCTCTCGGCGATTGCCAGCCGGGGCAGGAGCGAAAGAAGACCATAGAGTGGGAGGCGAAAGGCGTAACACCAATCCTCTACACCGTTCCCACAGGGAGTAACGACCATTCGGCGCTGCACGGAACTATGCGCGCCTGGGCAGACACTTATCGTGATGGGGTAGAAGGCAAAGAGGCAATCATTGTGAAACACGCGCTGGCACGGCCCCAGGACAGCACAAGCCAGGACGATTTTGTGGGGCGTATGCTCTGGGCTTTGTCGGACAAATCGGGCCTACCGGCCAAGCAATTCGCCGACTTCAACCCGGCACCATCACTCGATTGGTTATTAGGGCCGTTCGCACATGAGTGTTTCACTCACAGCGACCTTTCCCGATTTGGCGTTCCCGCCCGCACCGATGTTGATCCTAAATTGCGGTTCAGTTTAGTGCGACGGCCCGCCCCCTACGACTGTGCCCCTCCCATGGTATTGACATCGGTATCCGTAGCCGGAAGCCAGTGGGACGGCATCATGTCGCATTTGGCTCGCTGGCTAGTCAGACACCTCGATGACCCGCGGTTGATCATTTGGATTGCAGAACATGGAGGACAAGTTGGAGACCGCTGGGCATTGATGCTAGATAACGAGCTGGATCGCATTGCCTCATTGGAACGTGAAGGGAAAATAGCCGAGCTGGACGCGATCCGCACGCACGCTCCCAGATCAATTCCACGAACTTCCATGCGCAGATTGTGGCGCCTGCTGCTCAGCGGTCGAGTTAAAACTATGCGGTCCTTGCCAAGTCTTCATCGCTGGGTAGGGCGCCTGAAGCGCGAGGGTTTAAGTACCACATTGCGCCTAGAATTGCGCGAACTCCTCGCACCCAAAGTGATTCTTAGGCAGCCGTTCCGCTGGCTTGATGAAGAAGCGGCTGGCCCAGATGATCCTACTCCAATCAGACAGCTAGTCGAGTGGGAACTCGCGCTGACCAATGATCATGTGCAGTCCACATTGCGCGACCTTGAAAGTGAAGCGTGGGGGGCCGCGTTGCCGCAACTCCTTGCTGATTTCCAGCAACTATTGTGTGACGCACTCGACCTGCTGGGCGAGCTGAACGAGGCCAACGAACGTAGCGATCGATCTCACTGGGATTTGCCATCAATCGAACCACATTGGCAGAACCGAGGTTTTCGAGAGTGGGTCAGCCTAATCGAATTGTTGCGCGATTCGTGGCAGGCGGTTCGCGAGCTAGATAACACACGCGCATCGCTTATCGCACAAAGCTGGTTCGACTTACCGTACCCCACCTTTAAGCGCTTGGCACTTTTTGCCGCAAGCAAAGATAATTGCATACAGCCTGAACAATGGGCGCGCTGGCTCCTGTCGGAAGAGGCGTGGTGGCTATGGTCCACGGATACAGGGCGCGAGGTATATAGGCTGCTGGTATTGCAGGGAAACCGGTTACCCAAAGCCTCTCAAGCACGCTTGGAAAAGGTCATTCTAGCTGGTCCACCACGCAAGATGTATCGGGACGGCCTGGAAAAAGATGACTGGCGCAGTATCGCGGACCGCGCTATCTGGCTGCATCTCGCCAAACTTAGCTCATCCGGACTCGCGTTGGGCGCGCGTGCCGCGTTGCGACTGGAAAAATTGTCTCGCGATTATCCAGACTGGCAATTAGCCTCGAACGAACGCGACGAGTTCTCACATTGGATGAGCGGAACGGGCGATCCAGATTTCGAAGATGGCCGATACGTTGACATAGCTCCGCGCAAAAGAAGCGATCTGGTCGAATGGCTTAAACGATCACCTGCAGAAAATTCACCATTCCATGACGATACTTGGCGCGAAGTTTGCCGCACACGCTTCTTTCACTGCCTGCTGGCATTGTGGGATCTTGCGCAAGACGACGTATGGCCTGCGAGTCGATGGCGTGAGGCCATGCAAGTTTGGGCGGAAGATGGCGTGGTGCGCCGCGCATGGCGATATGCTGCTCCATTGGTTCGCACAATGCCTGAAGCTGTCCTTCAAGACGTAGGCCACGCCGCATCGTGGTGGATCGAGGCCTCTTCCAAGTCTCTGGACTTACACGAAGACATCCTCATGGACCTTAGCCATCGCGTGCTTTCGTTGCCGCTTAAAGCAGATATCGGCCACCGTGTAGTCCATCGCGGCGTCGAAACTTACGACCCCGTGGGCGCAGCGATCAACCACCCTGTTGGCCACGTCACACAAGCTTTAATGAACGTTTGGTTTAAGCGAAACCCGAGCGACGACGACCTGCTTCCGCCCGACCTTAAATCTACGTTCACGGCTCTGTGTGATGTTCGAATAGACCGATTTCGTCATGGGCGGGTGCTACTAGGATCGCAGCTAATTGCCTTTTTTCGTGTAGACCGTCTTTGGACTGAACAACACCTATTGCCGCTGTTCGCGTGGAACGAGCCCGATGAAGCAAAGGCGGTTTGGGAAGGATTCCTTTGGTCTCCGCGTCTGTACCAACCTTTGTTGGCTTCATTCAAGTCGCAGTTCTTGGCCACTGCACACCATTATGACGAGCTTGGCGAACACCGCCAACAGTTTGCAGCCCTACTGACCTACGCAGCTCTGGGTCCCACCCAAGGATATACCGAGGAGGATTTCCGCGGGGCGATTGGAGTACTACCACAAGAAGGACTTGAAGAGTCTGCGCAGGCTCTTTATCAGGCTCTCGAGGGCGCCGGAGACCAGCGTGAGGACTATTGGGCACACCGAGCAAAGCCTTTTTGGCAAAAAATCTGGCCAAAATCGCGCGAGTTCGCCACCCCTCGAATAGCAGAGTCACTGACACGGCTCGTGATTGCTGCCAGAGACGCTTTCCCCGATGCACTAGCTGAGGTACTTGCCTGGCTTCAGCGTATTGAACATTCGCACTTCATCGTGGAAAGGCTCTACAGCTCAAAATTGTGTAGTCGCTACCCGATGGATGCGCTAGCGCTACTAAGCGCCGTAATGGACGATCGCCAATGGATACCGCAGAAATTAGCTCTGTGCTTAGACCAAATCGCTGACTCCGCCCCGCAGATTTCTCAAAACACGAACTATGTAAAACTCCGCGAGCTCTCTCGCGCCCGGAGCATGTAAATACGGTCGAGTTTTATTCAGTGTGCGAAGCGGAGAGCCGCTGGTCCGCCTGGTCATCGGCACCGCGAAGCACGGCAAAGCTCTCCCAGTACATTTGTTGCATTTGGGCCACCTTCGACGCGTTGCGAGCAGTTGTCCAAGTATGTTCAAAAACCCTTCAGTGTTGCGCCCGCGCCCTTAAGCTCCCGTGACAAAGGCGGCCCCACCTGATGGAAGTGTCGGCTACGCATTCACCAACCACTTTCCAACGGCCGCGCCCCCTTGACCTGCTCCCCGTGGTTAGTACGAAATCGATGTAGAGTCCGTTCACAAAGGAACGGCAATGAAGAAACGATTTACAGAAGAACAGATCATCGGGGTGCTGAAGGAGGCCGAGGCAGGGGCCAAGGTGGCCGAACTGTGCCGCAAGCACGGGATCTCGGAGGCCACTTACTACAACTGGAAGGCGAAGTTCGGCGGTATGACCGTCTCGGACGCCCAGCGACTGAAGGAGCTGGAGCAAGAGAACAACAAGCTCAAGAAGCTGTTGGCTGAATCTATGCTGGACAAGGCTGCGCTTCAGGACCTTTTGAGCCGAAAGTAGCAAGCCCGCAGGCCAAACGCGAAGCGGTCAAAACGTTGATGACCGAGCGCGGCATGGGTATCACCCGGGCCTGCGGGCTGGTAGGCATTTCCCGGTCGCTGTTCGCTTATGAAAGTAAGCGTACGGGCGACGTGGCATTGACCGAGCGCATGAAGGAGATGGCAGCGCTCAAGCGACGCTACGGCTATCGGCGCATCCATATTCTGCTTCGCCGTGAAGGCTGGCAGACGAATCACAAGCGGGTCTGGCGGCTTTACAGCCAAGCCGGCTTGAGCGTTCGTAAGCGTCGCCGCAAGCGCATCGCTCCCGCAGAACGGGTAGTTCGTCCCGTTGCGACGGCGCCGAATCAGAGCTGGTCGATGGACTTCGTGTCCGACGGTCTGGCCTATGGCCGCAGGTTCCGGTGCTTGAACATCGTCGATGACTACACGCGCGAGTGTCTTGCCATCGAGGTCGATACCTCACTGCCGGGATTACGGGTAGCGCAGGTGCTGCAACGGCTCGCGGAACTGCGTGGGCTGCCCAAATCCATCACCGTGGACAACGGCCCAGAGTTTGCTGGCAGGGCCTTGGATGCTTGGGCCTATCAGGTCGGCGTGAAGCTGTCGTTCATCAGACCAGGCAAGCCCGTGGAGAATGCATACATCGAGAGCTTCAACGGAAAATTCCGCGATGAATGCCTGAATGAGCATTGGTTCATGTCACTGCGCCAAGCCAAATCCTTGATCGAAGACTGGCGCGTCGAGTACAACACCGAACGCCCGCATAGCGCGCTGGGATACTTAACGCCGGAGCAGTTTGCTCAGGCGCATCGGCAACAACGGTTTGAAACCCTGGACTCTATGTCGGTGCCGTACTAAGTCTGGGGGCAGGTCAGGTTCGCCCCCAGCTCCCTTGCAGTGATACAGACTCACGAGGACTCTGTCGTCTTCTTCTCGTGTGACCGCGATGTAGTCGGCGGCCTCCCCAGTCCTGTGGTCATAAACGAGGACCTCGAGATTTTCCTTCGCCCTGATCCACAATTCCAAATGTCTGTGGACCGTCATTCGTTCGGGATTATCGGCGTCAAACTCTCTACCGATCTCGCAGCCATCCCACCCAGGGTTCTCGACGTCCTCATCAAGAAGCCGATTGCTGGCCAGCTTCGGAGGCGGGAAGCAGTTCATCCCTTCGAACGATGACTTGTCGGCTGCGTAAAAGATTGGAGGGTGCATAGAAAGCCACTGGTCAAAATCCAACCAGTCATCGTGCGTGCTAGATATTTCGACTTCCCAACCAGCGCCGTGCTGTCGAAACAATGCGCCCCCGGCTAAAGACATGCGGTAGGGCACCGCATCTGAGTCCGAGACGATTTCGAAATCCAGGCCATCAGGTCCTGAGGCGAATGACGAGAGCTCTAGATCAGTGATTTGGCGATAGAGCCACTGCTGCTGCCCAACACGTCGATATCTCAACCGGTGCGCCTGCTTGTAGGCATTGCGCGCCCAGCTTCCACCAATGACAACATCTGGGATTCGCCGCAACGTCCGCGAATGCTGGACGAGATCTAGCTGAGACTCTGCCAGCGTTTCATCGCCATTCAAGCGATTGTTCAGCTTCGATATCCAGTCAAGGTATTGCGATATAGAGAGACGTTGATTGCTCCATATACGCGAGTTACTACTGGCTCCGATGGTTTTACGCTCGCCATCTTCCAATCCACTCCCAAAGTAATGTCCTTGTACGTAGGCGCGCCCATCGCCCGGCGTAACCGCTCGCTCAGCACGAGGTCCAGTTAGCATGCGATAGGATTCTGCTTGCGAATTTATGGCCGTGTTACGCAAGCCAACAGCGTAGAAGCGCATATCCGTAAGGCCGGCGCGCGCACGGATGGTCTCCTCGAAGCTCAAAGGTCTATGGTGATCCTTGGCCACGACCTGCATTAGTGCGATATATAAGCGATCTGTTCTACGAGTGGAGCCGATGAAGCACAACCGTGTAGCAGCGTTGTAGGCCAGCAGGAAAACGTCGTGTCGTACATTTACAAGCACGTCAGCAGTCGCCCAGTTCGGCGGCTCATGGTCGACGGTCAAAAGCAGTGTGATCAACCCATCATCCGAGATCCACTGCTTAGCCAAGTGAAGCCTTCGCCCTATCAATGCCTCAAACAAAGTGAAGTCCGGGGCCACGTCGCACTGAAAGATTCGAGCATGGGCATATAGCTCAAATGACATTGGCGACACGGCGTCGTAGTCCGAGACTGTCTGCCTCTTCGGCTTCAAGATCTCCAAGATTGATTCATCGGCAGCCCCTTCGGCGAGCTGACGCCTCGCCTCTTCGTCGATAAGGGAAGCGATGTCCACTCCCTCTTGAAAGAGCCTTGCGGTGGCATCTTGCAGACGACTCACAGTCGACACTAAAGTAGCGTTGCCCGTGCGTTCATCATTTGTTCGCGCAAACCGACCTATGAACTGTATCGTTGGAACTAGGGAGCGGTGCGGCGCATGGAGTGCTGCGATCTTCAGCTTTGGAAAGTCATAGCCCTCCCCGAACATGTCAACGCAGACTATTCCCTCCAGCTCGCCCTGGAGCAAGGAGACCTCCAGTTGCTCCTGCCTCCGTTTGGAAATTCCGCTGTCGATCGCTTCTACCCTCGCCCCCAGCCCGGCGTAAATCCCCGTCAGCTTCCTAGCAGCGGATATCGAGGATGCTCGCGCAAACAGTCGATGGTCGAAACTTGCGCCTGATCTTCCCGCAGCTGTGCAATCGCCGCCCTTGCGATGGCAAGGTCCACCTCGTCCTCATCGTGATCGTTATGCACAGGCGCTGGACGAAAGGAGACGCTCCCAAACGCTTGTTCGCGAGACGCCTTGGAAACTGGATAGCTATATGCCAGACGACCCAGAATTGCCTTTTTATCGCGCCTGAATGGAGTAGCCGTCAAGAAGACAAACTTGGCGCGGGAGTAGTGACCGAGATACGCACTCCAAGTGTCTGCTGGAGCATGGTGCGCCTCGTCAAAGATAATCAAATCGAATAGATCTGCGGGACTTACGGGCTCCAGGACCGGCGATGTGCTCGCTGGCGTGGACACGACCACATCGAAAGTTCGAAAGGCAAGCCATTCATCGGCGCTCAATGGCCTGCCCTTCTGTGGATGTACATGAGGATTTCCTGCCTCCGCCGGTAAGACCTTGAGCTTGCGTAGCGTCGACAGTTCACCGAAGTGGGCCGAGGTCTGTCGTCTCAGCACATCCGTGGGTTCCACCACCAGCACACGGTTTGAGCCCAACAAAAAAGGAAGCGCCATGATCACGGCAGTCTTCCCATATCCAGTCGGCAAAGACACTATGGCCGGCTCGTCGTAGACCGAAAAGTGGGCCGCCACAGAATGAAGAGCGCCCAACTGGCCTGGCCTAAAACCCGAGTTCGGACTGCTAATGGGTTTCAAAGCCAGCATGTGGCTATGTTCAATGAAGAAATCGGCCACGTTCCCCTCCCGGAATGAACCAGATGACCAATTGTTACTTCAAAGAACATAACAAGCCAGCCTAATTTTTGAGACCTACTCCGAATTATTGCCGCTTCAGGTCTGATGGTCTTCTTTGTTGCGCCCTTCGGAACGAGCGATGTTATTCGCGACCCAAAGGCCGAATGCGATAACAGCTACAAGTACTCCGAGCATCACCGTAGTACCCAAGTCCATACGCTTTTCTCCACAAACACAGCCCTATCGGTACGCCTGATGATAGCAATCACCGCCGGATATGAACTGAGAATCCGCAGCGCAACGCAACATCGTTCGTAACAGGAAACCCGTTGGGATCCTGCTGGGTTCCTACTTGGTTAACCGCCGGTTCCCACATCAAAACCTAGAGCGGCACTCGACCAATTTGGTTCTGAAACACGGCGTAAAGGAGCGCGCTGTGCCCCAGCACAGTTGCTCAGATCTTGAGATCCATGAGCGCCGCTGACACAGGATCCATGGCCATCCTCATAGGAGAAATACCCACGAAGCGAGGGAAACTGGGGGCCTGTAGCGTAAACCCAGCAGGTTATGGCCAGGTTTTACTTTCGAACCCAGTGCAAACCGGATGCAAAGCTACCAATCCCAATCCCATTCCCAATCCCAAATCTTTTACTGGCTACGCCAGTGTCAACAGCGTCTGCGCCGCTGTCTGAGCTGATAAGCCACAATAGGCCGGACCAATTCCAGATGGGACGCCCTCCTAGATGCAGTGATGGTCCTTAGACGCGTCCACAGCCCGCATGAGCGGTCAAAACACCTCGGGTGACGGGGTAGCAGCCACTTTAGAGTCATTGCAGCCCAGAGCGCGTTCTGCGCGGTCTCGCGCTCTGTTTCTGAAACGCGAGTCGAATCTCCAAGTTTTTGCCTTGCAGGGTCTAGAAGACGGTTGGCGCCGTGCAAAAGAATGTGGGCAAGTCGGAGGGTGTGGCCAGAGTCCTGTATTGCACAATCCAACGACTTCGCTCGCTAGAACGTGAGGCCGCCGAGCCAGCCTTCCCTTCTGTCCATGGCAAGAATCAATGCCCACCGGGGCGCCAAGCTTCCCCGCGCATTCGGAATATTTGATAGGGGATTTTGATAGGGTGTTTGAAAAGGGCTTTGACTGATGGCGTCAACACTTGATCTCTACGCCAGCCAAGCACTCCGGATCTGTTCGATGGTCCACAACTGGACAGCCGCCCCGCCCCTCGCCCACCGTCAGTGAAGCTGGAACGATCAACGGTTGATGATGTTCCAGACGTACGTGACTAGGGTGGCAACTGTCCGGCGCCGGCGTCTCAAGGTGGGAGTTATTTTTGCAACGCCACGAGCCGGACTCTTTTGACTGGGAACTGTTTGCCAGGCCGAGATACTCAAATACCCTGTCGGCAATTCAAGCCACTAACTTCTCCGCGACATGAACCGCGCTTGGTCCAGCCATTGCCGACCTTTTTGCTGCGACCCACGTTCCGTGTTTCTGAGCATTAATCGCGCCCCACGCTCCTTCGGTGCAGCAGGATCCACCAAGGCCGCCCCCACGATTCACAAGTGCGGACGGTTGCGGCGGGGTGAAATCTACGGACCTGCGGACAAGTTTCAGCGCCTCATACGCGGGATCGCGGCCAGCCCGGGGTCGACTCAGCGAAATAATCTGTTAGCCGCCTGAAAGACTCCGTGTCCCTGTCGCAGCCATTCAGACATTGCGCTGGCAACTCCTACTTCCATTGTCGAAAGGGCACCCCTCGTATCAGTACTAGGTTAAAGGATGCCCCATCCCCTCATTCCCGTACTAGGCCAAGTCTCAGAAGTTCGGGTCGGATAGACCGTCGACTTTGATTTCTCTCAGCGCAGCTCAGAGCGCATTTGACACTGAGGTGTGCAGTATGGTCTCAGTGCAATGCACACAGCACATGCAGAGTACGGGCCGCGACGCTTTAAAAGTGCAACCGCGGAAGACCGGTCCACAGCACAGCTCGGCATTTGCCCCGCTAACGAATAACGCCGCGAGGATGGAAGGGCCGAGGGGTCGTAACGATTCAACTGTCGCGTGGTGCCGCCGATGCTCTGCGACCTGGGCTCGGAACTCTCGCTTTGCTGCCCCAGCACACACAGCCTCAGATGAAGGGGTTTGGCCTGCCCCAAGCGCAACAGTCCCCAGAGCCCACCCAATTGGCCTGATGAGCCCAAAGTGCAGCGAGCTGCCCGCCCCCCCCCAATCAAGTAGAGACCCGGCAAGTCCCGAGATGGGCTATTGCCACCGAGTGCACATCCTTGCCTTGATGCCGCCTGAACTTGCTCACCGCCAACTGCAAGTTCGTTGTCCCATATGTTGTCCCATATGCCCAGCAAAGAAAAAGGGTTAGCTCAACGACATTGAGCTAACCCTTTGATTTTATTGGTCGGGGCGGTGGGATTCGAACTCACGACCCTCTGCTCCCAAATTGGTTGACCATGGAAGGGTGTGGACAGGTGCGGAAAACTTATTGCGCCTTTTCAACGACTTACACCGCATGAATTTCCATTATCATCCACCCGCATCCGTCGCAATCCGCAGCCGGGTGTACCCATGGGTGTACATATGACGGAAAAAAGGGCATGACGCGTTACCCGAAAAAAGGTCGAGGTCACAAATGGACAGTCCGGGAATTGGAGTCCATTCCAACAGCGTGGGCGAAGGACAGTATCGCAGACGGCGGAGGTCTGACTGGCCAAGTTCGAGTGGTAAATGGAACCGCTGCGGTTGCGTTCCGCTATAGCTTCAAGTGGGACGGCCGCAAGGTTTGGTATTACTGCGGCAACTGGCCGACGGTCGATTTGGTGACCATCCGTGAAAGGCGCGACAACGCACGAGCACTCGTAGCGAAGGGTGTGGACCCTCGGCGGCAGAAGGTTGCCGACAAAATAGAGGCGCAACTTAAAGTCGAGCAGGTAATCAGCGAGGAAAGCCAGCGTCGCGCCCATGATCTGAGCGTCAAGGACCTGTACGACGCGTGGATCAGCGAGGGCGTACGCCGTTCCGACGAGAATGCTGAACTGAAGCGAATCTTCGGGAAGGACGTACTGCCTACGATCGGTGACTCCGCATTGCGGGCGTTGTCCGAGGATGACATAAAGAAGGTTTTACGCCCAGTAATAGCACGCGGTGCAAATCGCCTGGCAGTGATCATCTTCGGCGCGATAGGCCAAATGCTCGGTTGGGCAGAAGATCGCCAACCTTGGCGGCGCCTCCTCATCGAAGGCAACCCAGCTAAGCTCATCGACCTCGATCTTCTGCTTGACGATGACTACGACCCGGAGAATGTACGCACCCGCGTACTGCATGACACCGAGATCATTGAGCTGGCAGATCGCTTCAGATCTGGCGAAGATGAGTACGAACAAGCGCCCAATAAACGAGTAGCCAAGCTGCCGGTCTCACCCGCTACTCAACACGCGGTTTGGATCTGCCTAAGCACGCTTACACGCATCGGGGCGTTGACCAAGGCCGAGAAAGCCCACATTAACCTTCCTGAACGCACTTGGTTCATACCGAAGGAAAACTCCAAGGGACGGCGCCGCCAAAAGCAGGACCAGCTCGTCTATCTCTCGGACTTCGCCGCGCGCCACTTCGAAGGTGCGATGCAACTTTCGGATTCGTTGTACGTGTTCCCAGCTCGGGATGGCCGAGGGCCGCTTTCCGGTCAATCAGTGACAAAACAGATAGGTGACCGTCAGACGCAGTTCAAGGCGGAGGATCGAACGCCGCTAAAAGGCCGCCGAAACGACAATACTCTGGTCTTGGCTGAAGGGGCCAACGGCAATTGGACGCCACACGATCTGAGAAGGACAGGGGCCACCATCATGCAACGGTTAGGGGCCTCTGAGAATGTTATTGACCGATGCCAAGGGCATGTGGTGCACACTGGCAAGAACAAGATTCGTCGCCATTATCAACTGTATGAATTTGCCGATGAGAAGCGCCAGGCATGGCAAGATCTGGGACATTATCTGGATCAGCTTTTACCGTCGGGGCTGACCACCCCTAGGACGCGTCGTTCCAAGACGTCGAGAAAGGGTCCGCCCTCAAATGAGTAGTTAACGCCGGTGTGCCAAGGGTTCGTTTCGCCAAGAGCACACCAGCTTTGAACCGCGAATAGTATTCGGGCTGACCTACCAGCCGTTGCGAAACATCGCGCCAATCGAGAGGGTTGCCGCAGCGCACACCCTCTCTGTGTTCCCTGGTCGTCCCAGCGAACACCTTCTCTGCCCAGGCCGGGCGCCATCTGCACACACTTCAATCAAGGATCTCCGCATGGCCAATCCGCCTGCGGCCCGTTCCTGGGCCGCATCTTTTGAATTCCCGTCGACAGCACGCGACGCCCGTCATGCCGCACGCACTTGGTTCGAAGCGGCTCCCGATATCAGCCCTGCCAAATATCGCGATCAAAAGTTCATCGAGCATTGCAAGGGCAAGGCTGATTCGCCCCTCGAACGAAGAATCCGGCTGGACGCCTTCAAACAGGCGTTTGCTCAGGCCATAGGCCACATCGTCGTAGAGGAGGCCCGGCTTCATGCGCTCCCTGCTTGAACGCCCGATTACGTTTCGACTGTCCGACGCGGCTCGTCGTCGTTACGAACAGGCCGCAGCAGACCGGGGAATGACGCTGTCAGCCTACCTCCGCGATCGCCTCGAAATCGACGACCAGGTCGCTGAGCACGTCTCGCAACTGCGTCTCACCCTTTTGGATAGCGGCGTCGGTGGACAGCCGGACGCGTCGCTATTGCCAATCCTGCTGGAAATGCTGCTGCTCACACGGCGACATAGCCCGCCCGGCGATCTGCGCGCCGTTCACCTTGAACTTGAACGACAGGGCGTCACGCCCCGGTCCCTCAAGTAGATCTTAGGAACCCCCATGCGAGTATCCCTCTTGGCGGCCATTGCCTCGGCCGTCTGCCTCCTTTCGGCCTGCGGATTCGTACCGCCCGCCCCGCCGACACCTCCGGACTCCGGACGCATCCTCATCAACCATGCGGATCCGCGCACCGTTCTACCGGGTAAATCGCCGACCGTCCTGGCCACGGCCGACATTCCGCCCATTCCCGTGCCCGTAGCGCCGCCCAAGCCAGAAAGCACTGCACCTGACGCCAGCGCACCGCTGCCGGCCGCTACTGATGTGACGTCGGGTGCCGGCACCTCTGCGTCGGCGCCGACGCCGGTAGCGACAAGTGAAGCCACGGCGCCTACCACCGATGTGAGCGCGAGTCCGCAACAAGTCACACCGACCGCTGGCACCATCGTGACGGTTGAAGTTGCGCCGACGGAGCCCATTGCAGAACCGCAAGTCGTGGACCCGCCGAAACAGATTTGGCGCGTCAGTCCTCAAGACGGGACGGTCCGCCAAGCGCTCAATCGCTGGGCAGCGGATGCCAACTGGACCTTCGGGCCTGATCAGTGGGAACTGAACTTCGACATACCGATTCAGGCCCCCGCCGAGTTCGAGGCGGACTCATTCCAAGAGGCCACCCAGGCGCTGTCCCAGGCAGTCGCAATGAGCGAATCGCCTATCCGCCCCTGCTTCTACGGCAACCGCGTCCTGCGCATGTTGCCCTTCACCCGCAGCTGCAATCGCTCCCCCGCCACGCAATCCTAGCCGCGGCGTTGACCAGGAAAACCCATGAATTCTTACCGCACTGTACTGACGGCGGTCATGCTGGCCTTGCTCGCCGGCTGCTCGGCCCTGCAGGCCACCGACCGCGTCGAATCCCGCGCAGCGCTGCGCCAGGCCGACGGTACCATCGCGTTGGACCACTTCAAACTCAGAGCCGGCGACGTCGACCGTGCAAAGGGTCAGGTCGTTGAACTCCCCTGGATCGCTGGCCGACCGCAGCCACTAGCACGGGAAGTGACCCTGCCGCCGGCGCTGCGGGCAAACGTCAACACGACGCTCCTCTTCGAGAACAATTCCGCAGACCTCAAGACGCTGGCCGACCGGATCCAGATTGCCACAGGCATCCTGACGCAGGTCACGGCGGACGCCTTGCTGCCGGCCGAATACTTCTTACCGCGCCTAGCGGGCGACCTCGGCACGGTAAACCCGCTCAGCCTGGGCGCCAGCACCGCCGACACGCTCGTCCCGGCCCTCATCCCCGGCGCGGCGGTGGATCGAATTGCAGGTCCCGCGCTGCCCACAGGCGTGGCCCGCACAAAGATGGCACCACTGCCAGCCGGCCAGGCCCCGCTGGCCTCGGTGCTGGACGCAATCGCACTGCGCCTGGGCGTGTACTGGCGCTACGACGACAAGATCGGCGCGCTGCGCTTCTACCGGACAGAGACCAAGAGCTATGTGGTCCGCACGCCCACGCAGGCGGCCGAAGAGAACCTGCAGCGGGATATCAAGTCGACCAACTCGATGCTGGCGGACAGAACCAGCGCGGGTGCGAAGGACGAAGCGCGCGAGCTGGCGGCGGTCGTCAGCAAGGTCAGCCAGTTCCTCAGCCGTGCCGGCGTGATCAAGGCTGCGGACGGCGCGTCCAACACGATTGTCGTGACGGACACCAAGGAAGCCCAGGACCGAATTGGCGAATTTCTCGACGCCGAGAATCGTCAGATGACCCGCCGCGTGCGCCTAGTCTTCGAAGAAATCACGGTGCAGAGCGACCGGATCAATCAGGGAAGCGTGGATTGGAGCATCCTGTTCAACAGCCTGGGGCGCCAAAACACGGCCTCCGCAATCGGTGTCGCGCCGATGCTGGACGCGGCCAAGGCCGCCGGAAGCGTGGGCGCTAGAGTGGGAAGCGGTCCCTTCGCGGGCACCAACCTTGCACTGTCAGCGCTCTCGCAGCTGGGCTCGATCATCGACCACAAGAGCATCCCGCTCTTGATGCAGAATCGCCGCCCGGGCAAGTACGACACGCGCCGCTCCTTCGACTACATCAAGGACCTGCAGCAGACGCAAAGCACGTCGGACAACTCGGCCCCCACCGTCACCGTCACGCAGGACAACAAGACTGTCGGCACCTTCCTCACCGTCGTGCCAGATGCGCAGGACGACGGCCAAGTGCTCCTGACGATTGCCTACGACGACACCCGGCTCATCGAAATGAAAAAGGAGCCGGTCGGCTCCCGCGATGATCAGTCGTTCGTCCAGCAAACCGACATCGGCGGCCAGGGACGAGTGCAGCAGGTGATGGTGCGTCCCGGCGAGCAAGTGGTGATCGGCGGCTACCAGCAGTCGGCAGACACCTCTACCAGGCGGCGTCTGGACGACAAGGCACCGATGCTCGCCGGCGGCTCCGACGCTTCGCAAGAGAAGCAGATGCTCACGGTCGTTCTGGTCACGGCCATTCCCGAAGAAGGATTCTGACGTGGCACGACGTGAGAAGACCCCGCGGCGGCTGAGTTACCGGCTCGTCGCCATCCCCGGTACATCGAATCAGCTTGTCTTCGGAGTTCGATGGCAGACGGTCCTCGGCGAGGATCCGCAGAAAGAAGCGCTGCGGCTGGCACGCAAGGTGAAGGCCACACACTTTGTCCACAGCGATGCCCGCAGCCCTTCCGTCGGGCTTCTCATCGCCAAAGGCAAGGAGCGTCGCGCAAAGACGCGCGCCATCCTATTCTCGGCGGCCGCCGCGTTTGCACAGATGCATCGTCACGGCACCCACATCGTGGCGCTCAATCTGCCCGACAAATCCGTATGGATTGCCGTCATTGTTGCTGGTGTGGTCCAGACGGGCGGAGACGCGGTCTTTGCAGATCTGCAGGCGGCACAGCGCGCGCTCGATGAGGCGCTGGCGCGCTACGGCGAGGCGCAGGTGCACGGGGACCACCGCACGCAGTCACGGCCGTTCTCCCTGCAACAGCTAGCAGCTCACACCAACCAGCAGTCGTCCCTGCGCCGAGCCGGCTTCAGTCTCGCGATGGTCTCGCCGTTCTGGTGGACCCTCCTGGGCCTATTTCTGGTGTACGAGGCCTGGGACATCGGCATGAGTTACTGGGAGGAGCGGCAAGCGCGAATTGCACAGGAGATGCTGGCCGCGCAGCCCGAAGTTGACCCTGCAACGTTGTGGAAAAAGGCAATCGCTGCGTGGGCAAAGACCGCTCGAACGCTAGGAGAGCCGGGTCTAGCCCCGCTGCTGCAACAACTGGAGGATGTGCCCACCGCGCCCGGCCGCTGGAGGCTTGTCGAGGTGGACTGCCGACCGCCGGTGCGCAGTTGCGTCGCTAAATACCAACGAACGCGGCTTGCGGACAATCGCACCCTGCGCACGGCCCTACCGCCCACTTGGAAGATCGAGCATGTTGATCTGGAGACCGCAAACGCCTCCTGGACCATCCCTGCGGGGTTGGCGCCTCAGCCGGTGCTGCTGGCGGAACTTCCCGACGCAAAGGCGATGCGGCAGGTTTGGGAGCCGTCCTGGCAGGCACTGCGCCCAGCGCTGCAGGACCTGTCGCTGTCTGCGCCGGGACAAGTGCCGATTACGGTACCGAACGTCAAGCTTGCCAACGGGTTGGAACAACCCGTAATCCGGCCCAAGGAGATCAAGCTTCCGGCAACGCGCGCGCTCGTCATCAACGCGCCGCTGCGCTCCCTGTACGGCTTGGCGCTTCCGCGTACCTCAGAAGTCACGCAGTTGCAGATGCGCTTTACGCCGGACACCACTCCGGGACTCACGACGAGCGCCTTCGTCACAACGCTCAAAGGAACCATCTATGTTGAATCGCCCTGAACGCAAGCGGCAAGGCTGGCTCGTGTTTGCCGCCGCCGGCGCCACCGTCGCCCTCGCCGTCCCTCTTTCGGTGTCGGCACAGGTCGGGGTGGTCGGCGCCGGCGTCGATGTCGCCAGCCTGAGCCAGCTTGTTCCCCAAACCGTTCAAGAACTGCTTGAGCTCGATGCCCAGCGCGCACTCGATGAGGAGAATCGCAAGGCGCAAACCGTAAAAGGCGGAGGCGCGCAGCTTGCCGCTTCCGGCCCACCTGCTGCCCAGGCCGCCAAACCCGATCCTGACGCAACGCCCGTTGTCGCGCCGCCACGGCTTCTCGCCATCACAGGCGTCGGAAAGCAGCTGACGGTGATGATCGACCAGGCGGGCCGGCGGGCGCATTACCGCAGCGGCTACGCCGAGCCTGTCGCCGGCGTCGACCTCGGACTGCGCCTGCAGGCCGTATCTCAACCGTGCGCCAGCTTCGTTGACCAGTCCCAGGATGTCGTCACCTTTTGCCTAAATCGAGGAACACCATGATCTCAAGCCTCATTCAGTTGGTGCGGCGGCTCAAGCGCACGGTGCATGTCAGCCTGCGCGAACAAGAGGAAATGCCGGTGCTGGACATGCACGCATCGACTCCTGCAGTGTCCACCGGTGACGCCTACCAGCACATCGATTCGTTCGAAGACATTACGCAAATGCAGCCGGCGTTCAGGACGCTCAAGGTCGATTGGTGCGGCTCGACATCGGCGGTCACCGCATGTGTCGCCGAGCTCGAGGGACCGCGCTATGTCGTTTTCGTCAAACCGCGCGAAGTCGACACCGACATCTTTCGCGCCGTCGAACAGCGCGCCATCGACGCCGCCAAAGGCCCGGTCCAGATCTACACGATCAACCCGGTCATTCTGCTGACCCTTGTCAGAGAGCGGATGCAGGCCCAAGACGTGATACAGCGAAGCTCCCGGATCCGAGGCCAAAAGGAAAAGTCGGCAGTTCGCCAAGGGTTTTACGACATCGTGTCCTGGGCGGTACGCAACGATGCGAGCGATCTGCATCTGAACATCGACACCACGGCCGCGAAATCGCGCATCAGCGCCACCATCGACGGCCAGTACACCACGCCTGAACATCTAGCGATGCCCACGCAGCAACTCCTCGACATGGCCAGCGTTGCCTGGCTGGATGTCAGCGGCGGGAACGGCCTATTCCTTGACATGGCCAACGAGCAACAGGGTCGGCTGTACGAGGTGGTGGACGAGCGCAGCTACATGCTTCGCTGGGGTTCATTCATTGCAGACAAGGGGCCGTCCATCACGCTGCGCTTGCTCGACGTGGACTCCAAGGTGCAAAAGGTGGACATGTCAGCCCTCGGCTATCTCCCCTCTCAAGTCGCCCAGTTCGAGCGGGCGATGCGCAGCATGGGCGGCGCCATCGTCATGGGCGGCATCCCTGGCTCCGGAAAGACGGTGAGCATTGCCCAACTGATTGTGCGTCTGCCGAGAACGCGCAAGGTCATGTCTATCGAGGATCCCGTCGAACTCATCCTTGAGGCAGTGCTCCAAGCCAGCGTTTCGCGCTCTCTGGATGGCTCCGACCGCGAAACGATGAAATCGAAGCTCATGGCGCTCAAGCGAGCGGCCGCGAGTGACGTCTTTCTCGGGGAGATTCGCGATGTGCTCACAGGCGCTGCATTTCAGGACATCGTGCTCTCGGGCAGCAACCTTTACTGCACGACGCACGTGGGAAGTGCGCTTGCCATTCCGCAGCGCTTTGCCTCCAGCGAAATCGGAATACCGCGCAGCACGCTGGGAACCCCTGGCGTTTTGAAGCTGCTCGTTCACCAAGCCCTGATGCCCAAACTGTGCCGCTGCGCCCTTCCCGCCGTGGCACTCCTTGACGGTGCCCAGGATCGGATGGGCATCAAACGAGATCGCGGTACATGGCAACAGTACTTGGCGGGCATCGAAGCCCTATACGACTTCGGCAGCGATTCGCTCAAGATCCGCAACCCGGACGGCTGCGAACACTGCCGCAAGAAGGGGATCCCGGAACTCTTCGGCTACGCGAGTCGCACCGCAGTAGCTGAACTCTTCGAGCCCTCTAGTGATCCCGATGCGCTTCGAGCCATCGCAAACGGCGACGAGATCCGCCTGAGAGCGATCTTCGCCAGCCAGCGCACCGCCCGGTACGACGAGCCCGATATGGAAGGCAAGTCCACCATGGAATGCGCCGTCTACAAGATGAGCCAGGGAATGATCGACCCCCGGGACATTGAGCCTCATTTCACGGCGTACGCAACACTTCTGCGCCAAAGGAAAAAGGGATGAAGATTCCCTTCTACTTCACGCGGGTCGGCCAAGCTGCCAACAAGTTCTCGCGGGCCCGTGCGGACTGGTACGAATACTTGGCCGACATGACGGAGGACACCCAGGGTCGCCGGACGTTCCTGAGCATTCTTGAAGCTGACGCGCAGCGCTACGGCAAAAGCGCCCGCGGCGTCCTGTCGGCTTACTGGGCTCACCGTATCGTGGAAACCGGCGAGCTTGGCAGGACGCTTCACCGCACGCTTCCACCGCGAGAAGTAGCGGAATTTGTCTCGCTGCAAACTCAAGGGCAAGCGGTATTCGCGGGCGGCCTGCGCGACATGGCCGCCGTCGTGCGGGTGACGGCCCAGCTTAGGGCAATCCTCGTCGGCACGCTGGCGGTGGCCGCCCTAATGCTGCTACTGGTGTGGGCGATGGTCATGCTCGCGGTCCCCTACCTCACCGCACCAATGCTGCAGGACGCCATGCCAGACATACGGTTTGAGCTGCTCAGTCCGTCGACCCAGGCGTTCTTCGACATGGCGCAGTGGATTCGGGACAAAGGTATTCGACTGTGGTTGATATCGATCGCCCTCGGCGTTGCCGTCTATCTCTCGTTTCCCTATATGGACAACCCGCTACGCCGTTGGCTCGACAAGTGGGGACCGTATCGGCTCTACCGGGACGTTCAAGCCATTGCCGTGGTAAGCACCGCGGCAACCGCCGTAAAGCCCCGCGCTGGCAAGGTCATGCAGATCCGTCAAGCGATAGAGCTGCAGTTACCGGGGGCCTCCCGTTGGCTTAGCCACCGGCTTCAGGCTATCCAGAATCGACTCGACGACGCAAAAAAAGGCGCCGCAATATTTGACGTTGGCCTGCTCGATCGAGAGATCTACTGGTATCTCGAAGACCTCTCGAACACGCTTGGCTTGGACGCAGGCCTGCAGAAGACCCGCGCACGCATGGAGACCACCATTCTCAAGCGCGTTGAAGACCGCGCAAAGGTCCTGCGATGGGCAACGCTCATCTGCGCCGTCCTCGTCATGGCTGGCCTCTTTTTTTGGCATCAAAGCGTGATCATGGACATGCGCAACGCCTTGATGATCGACGCAATGTAGCAACTCGCCACCACGAATGCTCGTGGTGAAAACTTATTCGAACAAACGGAATTCAGATGCAAAAGCACAACATCGCGACCGAGCGCGCCATCCAACGCGCCAAATCTGCAGACCTGCGCCGTCAGGGCGGTTGGACGCTGGTCGAAGTAGGCGCGGTCATCGCCATCGTCATCATCCTCGCCATCGTCGGCTTTCCCTCTGTGAAAGGATTCTTCATCCAAGGCCGCGTGCCTGCAGCCGCCGGCGAGTTGCAGCGGTTCATGTCCACGGCCCGGATCATGAGCGAAGGCGACTCGGCCACGCCTTACTCGGCGATCGACAACGCGCAGAACTTGGCGCCGTCGCTGCGGGACTCCACGGTTTTCAAGGTGACCGGGAACACGGTTGCACACCGCCTCGGCGGTACAGGCGTGGGCTCAAACGGAACGATCACTATCGCGCCGGCCGCGCTGGGTGGCGGCGCGGCCGGAAGCGCATTCTCCCTAACGCTGACGAACGTCAACCATCGCGCCTGCCCCGTTCTCGCCTCCACCATGAACGGCATTTCCGAGATGATCAGCGTAAACGGCACAGTCGCGAAAACCTTGGGTGCCAACAGTGAGTCTGGGACGTTCAACGCCGTCACCGCCCAAAACCTCTGCGTCAATGGCGACAACAACACCTTCGTCTTCGCCACACGCTGATTCTCTGGGACCGCGTGAGGGGCGTGCCACCAGCACGCCCGCACGGGCTCTCAAACGAGGCGATCCAATGCAATTAATTCAATCACCGCTGTCCTGCAGGACGCGGGCGCGCGCGCCCACCCAGGCAGGCTTCACGCTCGTCGAGGTCACTGTCGCCCTACTACTCGTCATGTTGCTGGCTGTATTCGCGGCGAAGGAAGTCAGACGCAAGGCAGACGAGGGCGCCGCTGAAGCGACCGGCCGTTACCTGATGCAAATCCGGGGCGCGGTGGTCGATCTACAGTTAAAGCATGAGGCTTGGCTGCGCGGCGAAGACCTCACCGATTTGCCCGCTGGTTCGTATCCCACGCCTCCAGCTCTAGCCTGGGCCAGCGTGGGAGGCGCACAAGTGGCGCGGGGCGGGCTGTCCGACCTCACGGCGCTAGGGCTCCTGCCGGCGACCATCCCGAGATACCCGAGCTTGGGAGACGTAGCGCGGTTCATTCTGGTCCGACAGGGCGCATGCCCAGGCGCTGATTGCCGTACAAGCGCCTTTGTCTATGCTTGCCATCCCATCAGCACGGCGCGCAGCCTGCGGCAAGGCGCCGAATGCACGCCGCCTGCGGGCAGCCGCGGCGATTTTGACCAAACCCTCCTGAGCAAGGTCATTCTCGCCGCCGAAGGATACGGTGGCCACGACGCCCGCGGGTCGAATAGTGTCCGAGGTCCGCTGATGGACATTCCGCGTGCCTGGTTTGATTTCGGGGCGCAGCCAGGGCATGCCGTCATCGCTGCAAGCCTGGACGCCACACCCTTCGGCCAGTTCGTGCGACATGGAGAAACCCGGCCCGTCACGCTGCACAACACGCTGACCGTGGGAGAGACGATCCAGAGCAACAAAGGCTTGCTGCTCAACACGTCGGTCGCCCAAGGCGCGGCGTGCACTGTGGAGGGCCTCTACGCATCGACTGCCAACAAGATGCTCGCGGTTTGCACGGGTGGGGTGTGGTTCACGCCCTTCGGTCACGTGATCACAGGCGTGTACAGCAACCTGCCCAGCGATGCGGCAATACCTGCCCTTTCCTGCCCAGCAGGTCAGACGCCATGGCGCTATGCGTCGATCCAGTCCCTGGACGTCACCGTCACGGGGAGCGACGTCAACGTTGGCGGCTCGGTGGGTGGTTCCATCCAAGGGTCCGGCTCAGTCAACGCCGCCGGCGCGGTTGCTGTGAACGGGACCTTCGCAGGAAGCTTCCAAAACTCTGGCTCCAGCTACGTGCGGGTCGGCCAGACGCTGGCCATCGCTGGCGACCGGGTTGTCATTTCGCCGGCCGGCGCTAACGCTCGCGCCGCCGTCATCCAGGGCTGCAAGAACTGAGCAGTCCGCTCGCTTTGTGCGTCCGACCTGGACGCACTCATCACCTTTGAGGCAAGCATGAATTTCCACACACTCAAGTGCTGGGGCAGGCGCGCGCTCGCACTGGCCGCGCTCCTGGTCTCAAGCCACGCCGCAGCCGCTGCAGATCCGCCGGGCAAACAGGCCGACGTGCAGCTCAAGACGGATCTGACTCACATGAACATTCTGGTCACCCAGGGTGCACCGCTGCCCCCGGGCGGATGCGTGGCCGGCTATGCCTGGCACACCACCTACGGCGGCTGCCGACGGGCTGAATCCCAACCCGAATCGGCCGCGTGCCCGGCCGGCTTCACCGGGAATCGCACCCGTTACCGGACCGCATACATCCTGCAGGCCAACGCATACGACGTCGCGTATGAGCCTTGGGGGCCGTGGCAGGACTCGTGCACGGCATCTCGCTTGTCGGGTGTCGTGGACACATTGATCGCCGCCGCGAACGGCGCGGAATCGGGGGAAACGAACAACACTTCCACCCTTCCACCGAATCTGGCAAAAGGCATGATGGTCTATTACGGAACACGCTTCGGCGTCACCATTCATCGACCCTCAGCCACGTTGAATTGCACCTACGCCTCTGGCACCACGGCGGGCAGCGGGAATTCGAACTCTCCCATCTGGTTCGGCCTCCTGATGGCCCCAGGGGAGTCAGTGACCAGGCGCGGGGAGAGTGGCTCGTTCGGCCACTGTCAGCTTTCCAACGGCAATCTCACGGCGGAACTGTACGGCAGTTGCGATAGCAGCACCGGAGGCGACCTCGATTACTGCGTTGGCGCCACGCGCGTGGTCAACATCACTTCCGTCAACGGATGCACCGTCACCACGGAGACGCGCCAAAAGAACACCGTCATCGATGTCGGCAGCTACGACATCTGCCATTGATCGGAGGAAATCAACATGCACATCCTGCGGCGCCTGATGGCGCTCCTTGTTTTTGCAGTGTCGTACTCGACTGGCGTGGGTACCGCCTTCGCGGCGGATGTTCTGACGGGCGATACCCGCCTGGCCTGCGAAGCGATCTTGTGTCTTTCCAGTGGCTCACGCCCCAGCGAGTGTTCACCCTCCCTGTCCCGCTACTTCGGGATAAACAAGAAGAAGCTGTCGGACACCCTCAGTGCCCGGCATGACTTCCTATCGCTTTGCCCCGCCTCCGGAGACTCAAAGGAAATGAGCGACCTGGTGCGCGCGATATCGCAGGGCGCGGGGCGCTGCGATGCAGTCTCCTTGAATGCCGGTCTCGGCAGGTGGCAGGGGTCCACCGACGACGGGTATCCCATTATCAGCAACAAGCGCCCCGGCTATTGCAACGCGTATAGCTCGCACGAATACACCGCCTTCGACGACGACCTGCCCCGGTACGTGGGCACGCCGGAAGAGCGGGGCTATTGGGTCGAGGCGAAGGACTATGACCGGGAACTCGCCAAATACGAGAAGGAGCTCGCCGACCGCAAGAAACATGAAGAGTGGCTCAACGGCTCAGGAAGCGGGGGGAACTAGACAATGGACTTTCCCACGCTCGCCCGGCAGTGCGCGCCTGACGTGCATATCAGTACGCTGAGCGCGGTGGTTCGGCATGAGTCGGGCTTTAATCCCCTGGCCATCGGCGTCAACGCCAAGCCGCATCGCAGCATCCGCCCTAAGTCCAAAGAGGAGGCAGTCCAGGCGGTGCGTGATCTCATCGCGCAGGGCGTCGACTTCGACGTCGGCTACGGCCAGATCAACGTGCGCAACTGGAAGTGGCTTGGCGTGACGCCCGAGTCGATTTTTGATCCGTGCGTCAACCTGGCCTCCGCGCAGCGGGTGCTGGTCGACTGCTACAAGAGAGCGGCGAAGCTGCACGGAGCGGGGCAGAACGCGCTATATGCGGCATTCAGCTGCTACAACACGGGCAACCTAACCTCCGGCTTCAGGAATGGCTATGTCGGCAAGGTCATCGCCGGCGCAGGTCTGGCGGTCCCCGCCATCGTGAAAGAGGGAGGCGCGTCCGCCAATCCCGATCCCAAGACCAGCAGCGCGCCGCCTCGAAAGCCGTCCAAGCCGGATGCCTTTCAGAAGCCTCGCAACGACGCTTTCGCAGCACCCCGCAAAGACGCATTCGAACCACGCACAGATGCCGTATTCGGCAGGCCCGTCCCGACGCCGGCCTCGCGCCTCACGGCGCAATAGTCGTCTACCCCTGGCCGATGTTTAGCCGCTAAACACCGGCTCCTCCGTTTTTTCTACCTCAACGAATGCCGCCTCGCTCATCGCCAGGTGGCGTCACCCCTTGGAGTCTCAAATGACCGCAGCATCCAACGCCCTCCCCGTCCGCTCGCAGCCCAAGAGCCACCGCACGCTTGCCGCCCTGGCATACGCAACCCTGGCAGTGCTCCTCCTGCTGCAACCGGAACTGGCGATGGCACAGTTCGAGAAGGCCACCACCGCCGTGCAGAAGATCAAAGACTGGCTTTGGCTCATCATCCCTGTCATTGGCCTTGTCTCCGCCGGCATTATCGGCATCCTCTATTCGTTCGACGTGATCCGCAAGGAAACCGCCTACCAGTGGGCAGTGGGTATCGTCTTTGCCGGTGCCATCGCTGGCGGCATCATCAAGCTGGCCTTCGGTTGATGGCTACCTCGCCCAAGCAAAAGGCCAAAGCCCCAGCTGCAGCCGCCCCAGTCGCGGTGGGGTCAGAAGTGCCGCCCAACCGCTTCCCACTTTTCAAGGGTGCCACCCGCGTCGCCACCGTCCCCGGGGGAGTGCCCACACGGGCATTTGCTGGACTGGTCTTCCTGACCGTCACCGCCGCTTCATTCACGCTGTGGGGCTGGCTGCTATTTCCCGTCCTTTACCCGGTGATGGCGATTCTGAGCCGCAATGATGATCGCGCCTTCTGGATCTGGGAGCTTTGGGTCAAAACTAAGTTTCTGGCGAAGAACAAGCGCTTCTGGGGCGCGATCTCCCTCACGCCAACACCCTACAGCCGGCGGCGCCCCTGGGCCCGATGGCTTGGAGTTCACGATCGATGACACAACAATCCATCGCGACGCTGCCGGCGTATGAACCGCCAGTCGGCACATTTGTCCCCTACTCCCATCACGTCACCCCGACCATCATTGCAACCCGCGACTGGGAATACCTCTCGGTGTGGCGTATCGATGGACGCACGTTCCAAGGCTACAGCGATGAAGAACACTGCCGCTGGGTCGAGGAACTGAACAACGTGTTTCGGGGGTTCCCAACCGGATTCGGGATATGGTCGCACCTGGTCCGGCGCCGGGTGTCCGAGTACCCCGAAAGCGAGTATCCGGATCAGTTCTCTCGCGATCACGACGCCGCGTACCGCAAGGTCTTCGCAGGCAAGCCGCCGATGATCAACGAAATGTACCTGACCGTGATCATGCGGGCCCAGATCGATCCAGCCCTGCGCATTCTGTCAAAATTCGAAAAACGCACGGCGCGCTCAGCGCTCGCGTGGCAGAACCAGGCTATCGAGCAGCTAGATGACGTCAACCGCAAGCTCGGTGGATCGCTCAAGCGCTATTCGCCCGAACTGCTATCCATCGTGGAGCGAGAATCTCCGCACGACACGGGCGGGGAGGAGGCAACACGTCGAAAGTCGCGGTTCTCGGAGCCCGCCGAATTCCTTGGCTTTTTGCTCAACGGCAAGATGCAGCCCGTGCCGCTGGTCAATGCCCGCCTCTACAACTACCTGCCGACCAGCCGGCAGTTCTTCTCCACACACGGTGAGCTGGGCGAAATGCGCGGGCCCGACTGGACACGGCGCTATGTGATGCTGGAACTACGTGAATACTCCAACACCACCAAAGCGGGCCACCTGAACTGCCTGCTCAACCAGCCGCACGAGTTCGTGCTGTCGCAGTCCTTTGGAGCGATGTCCAAGCCCGATGGGCTCAAAGCGCTGTCACGCCAGATCAAGTGGCTGGAAGACTCGGGCGACTACTCGTCGTCACAGATCGCGGACCTGCACAAGGCGCGCGATGAGCTGGCCGCAGGCCGCTTCGTCATGGGCGACCACCACGCCACCATCCAGGTCTTCGGCGAAGACAGCGAGCGGGCTCTTCGGGCGGCCGCGAGCATCAGTGGCGCGCTGGCCGACGAAGAGATCATCGGCCGACTATGTGATCGCTCATCCTTGGCTGCGTGGGCCGCCCAACTTCCGGGCAACTGGAAGTGGCGCCCTCGCCCCGCTCCGATTACCTCGCTGAACTTCCTGAGCTTCTCATCGATGCACAACTACCTCTTCGGCAAGCCCGCGGGCAACCCTTGGGGGCCGGCGGTCACGATGCTCAAGACAACGGGGGGCACGCCTTACTACTTGAACTTTCATGCTTCGCTCGAGGACGTCGACGAAACCGGCAAGCGCCGCCTCGGGAACACGTCCATCATCGGGCAGTCTGGCGCCGGCAAGACGGTCCTGTTGGGACATCTGATCACGCAGGCTCGCAAGTTCAACTACACGGGCATCGTCTTCGACAAGGATCGGGGCATGCAGGTGACCGTCATGGCGATGGGCGGTAAGTACTTTCCGCTGCGACTGGGCGTTAACACCGGCTGGAACTACCTGCAGCTGCCGGTCACCGCTTCGAACGTCGCGTTCATGGCCACCATGACCAAGCTGCTGGGGGCTAACGGGGAGGAAGCCCCCACTGCATCCGAACAGAAGCAGATCGCCATGGCGGTCAACCAGCTTGTGGAGCACATCGACCTGGAGGATCGGTGCTTGTCCAACTTGATCAATTTTCTCCCTGCTGCGCCATCACCGGAAGGTCAACTGAGTCTGAAAGAGCGCCTCAAACGCTGGTGCGCGGGAGGCGAATACGGCTGGCTGTTCGACAACCCCAAAGACGAGCTGGACCTAGCCGCCAATAACCTCTTTGGCTTCGATTTGACGGAGTATTTAGATGAAGGGCCAATCCGGGATGCGGCAATCACATACTTGCTCTACCGCACAGACCAGATGATGGACGGTCGGCGGATCGCCCTCTTCTTTGACGAGGTCCAGCACCCGCTAAAAGTACCGTACTTCCAGGCTTCGATGCAGGACGCTAGTCGCACGGTGCGTAAGAAGAACGGCGTTCTCACTTTCGCAACACAGGAGCCAGCGGCGATTCTGGAGAACCCTGTGGGCCGTTCGCTTATCCAGCAGTCCGCCACCGCAATCTTTCTCGAGAACCCCAAGGCGACCGCCGAGGAGTATATCGAGGGATTCAAGTTGTCTCCGGCCGTCTTCAAGATGGTCAAGGATCTGCCGCCATTCAGCCGGCAGTTCGTTGTCAAGCAAAACGAATCAGCAGTCACCGCAGAGCTCGACCTTTCATCTTGCCCAGAAGCCTTGCTGGTCTTCTCCGGGTCTGAAGATCTGGCCGAAATCGCTGAGGCTGCAGTTGCCAAGCTTGGCGACGATCCTGCCCTCTGGCTACCCCACTACCTCAAGCTCGCCCAAGAGGCGACAAGGAGATGAAAATGTTCCAGAAGCACAACCTAAAACGCCGCTCGACCCACGGCTGGCGCGCAAGCTTCACCGTAGCGCTGGCTGCTGTACTTCTCTCAAACTCCTTGGCGCCCGTGCACGCGAGCGGCATCCCGGTCGTGGATGGTGCCAGCATCGCCGACCGGGCAGTCAAGCATGTCGAGACGCTGGCAAAGTATGCTGAGCAGATTGCTGTCCTCAAGGACCAGCTTGAAAGCCAGAAGCGCCAGCTTGAAGCCCTCACTGGGACTCGGAACCTCGGCGACATCCTGAACAACCCGGCGATTCGTGACGCGCTGCCGGCGGACGCACGCGAAATCCTTCGTGCCTCAAACGGCGGACCAAGCGGAATCTCGGACGTGGTGGAGCGCATCGAGCGCGAAGAACGGTTGACCGGCAACTACGAACAGGACAAGAAGAATCTGGACGCCCGGGCCGAAAGACTCGCGGTTCGCAGCCAGGCGATGATGGAGCAGACGCAAAAGGCGATGACGGCCCGCGTCAAGCAGGTGGACCAGCTGCAGGCCAAGATCAATCAGAGCCAGGATCCGAAGGCGATCGCCGATCTGCAGGCCCGCCTGCTGGTCGAGCAGGCCAACATCCAAGCCGATCAAACGCGGGCAGACACACTGACGCGCCAGATCGAGGCCGAGCAAGCCCTGATGGAGCAGCAAGCCCAAAAGCTCGCCGACAGCTCTTTCAGCCTCAGCGCAATACGCGCGCCGCTTCCGGGAGCGAGATAATGGCCACCACCGGGGTTAGCCTGGTCAGTCTCGGTGGAATCGCGAACTGGATCGACCAGTCGGTGACCACGATGCTAACCAAAGTCATCACGCCAATGGTCGCTTCGGTCACCCTCAAGCTATTGCCATTCGTGTCGGTTGGCCTGTCTGTTGCGCTTGTCTGGTACGGTTGGCTCATCTGCTCCGGGGCGATCCAAACTCCCGTCCTTCATGCGTGTCGGCGGGTCTTCAACATAGTGATCATCGTGTCCATCGCCGGCACCGGGGGGCTATATCAAAAGGAGATTGTCGGTGTCATGCTGGATCTGCCTACTTCCGTGGCTAAGCTATTTACCGGCACCGTCAAGACCCCTTCTGAAATGATGGATGACGCGGCGAATAATGGCGCGGAGATAGGCACGCGACTGCAAGAGCGCGCGCCGGGCGGTATCAAGAAAATCGCTCAGGCCTTTGTCTTTGTGGTTGTCTCGGTCATCATCACCATCATCTCAGCGGTCATGAGCGCGATTGGGATGCTGGTGTTAATCACCGTAAAGGTTGGGATGGGCTTAGTTGTAGTCATGGGGCCGTTTTGCATACTCGCACTACTGTTCGAACCGACCAAGCAGTTCTTCCACAGCTGGCTCGGCCAGGCCCTCTACTACGCTATTTACGCAGGCCTTTTTATGGTGGTTTTCATGTTCATCATGGGGATGTTCGGACAACTCCAGCAAGGCTTGATCGATCTATCGAAAGCGGACCAGATCAATATATTTTCCATGCTCACGGCTATCGTGTTCTTCATGATGTGCTCCAAGTTCATGCTAGAACAGGTCTCAGTAGTGGCTACCAAAATAACTGGCAGCGGCGCCGGCGGCGGAATTGCAGTTCCATTCATTGGGAAGATTGGCTAATATTAAGTTTCAATCGCGGCCCTCCCTGACAAGCATAAAAATTCGAGGATATAGATGGATCCTTTAAAGCCGCTGGGAAAGGCACTTTCTCAGAACCCCTTGATGGGCACGGATGTGCCGCTATCGGTGCCGCCCGGTGTTGCGCCCGATCAGCCGATATCAGCTTTCCAATGGATGAGCCTTGCCAAGGCGACTTGGACTTGGGTTCTCCGTCCCTTGTGGTATCTCTGCTTCAAGTGGCCGTCTCAATTGTTCCTGATTGGAATGTCAACGCCCCGCTCAAAGAGTAATTGGGATTGGCGCCGGGAGCATGACTACCAGCAGGGCATGAAGATGACCGAGGCTATGACTCGGGACGCGCGCCAAGAGCGTTAAAACTTCCCAAAGCATCTTTAGTAGGCCGGTCAGGACGCGACAGCGACCGGACCCTGTAAAAGGCACAGCAATCGCTGTGCCTTTCTCATTGCGCTGCGCAGTAGCCAGCCCCTCAGATCTAAATCCCCCTATCTCTTCGGAGAATCGATGAAGCATGCCATTCTGGCCGCGCTCGCCGCGGCTCGCCCTTTTGCGCCCGTACGAAACGTGCGGCCCCATCACCTCGGCCGGCAATCGGAGGATCAACATGTCCTTTGAAGACCCGAAGCTTTCGCTTCAGCAAGAACTGGACCGAAACCGGACCCTCGACAGGGACCTACTGACGGAAATCCTGTCATCCCGATCGAAAGCATGGCGCGTGACGACAGCCGCATTTGTGCTGGCGTTCCTGGCGGTCGGCGCACTGACCGCACTCATGATGAGCTTCACCCCTCAGCCTCCGTACGTCGTGCGCGTCAATGACGCGACCGGCGAGGTGGAGAACGTGTCCCAGCTCGGAGACGCTCAGGAGGACTATGGCCCTCGACTCGCGCGCTACTTCGTCACGCAGTACGTCCTGTCCTGCGAAGGCTACGACTGGCGCACCCTTCAAAACATGTACGACCGATGCGGGCTGTTCAGTTCGCCGGACGTGCAACAGCAGTACCACGCCAAGTTTGAAGACGACCCAAGAACTGGCCGTGAAGCGCTGGACAAGAAGTACGGCGAGCACACCCGCCTGGTCATCAGTGTCCGGTCCATCACGCCCGGCCCGAACCAGACCGCCACCGTCCGGTTCACGCGAAGCGAAATGGGGCCCCAGCGCTCGCCCAACACGGAGCAGTTCATTGCCACCATCGCCTACAGGTTCATCAACGCGCCGATGTCAGAAAGCGTGATTCGTGACAACCCGCTGGGCTTCCAAGTCATTTCCTACTCGACCGCCGTCGAAACGCTGAGGTAATCGTCATGCAAAAAGCACAAATCAACGAACTCGCCCGCCGCCTCGAAGAAGTGGGCCGCATGGACAATGCGCAACGCACCGCGCTGCTGCGCGACATCGAGCGGTACGCCAAGAACGACCTTTACGGCGCCGCACGCCTTTGCAAGGACCATCTCCACAAGGATGCGAACCTGCGTTTGCCCACGGCTGTAATGGCCGCCGACCGCATCGGCAAGCACTTCGAGGAGCGGATCCGCGAAGCGCGCCGGCCGGTGGAGTTGTACGGCGAGCAAGACCGGCAGATCCGCCAGCCCGAAGACGGGCGCGAGTACAAGGGTCCGATCGTCGGAACCACACCCAACTGCCTGATCCAGCGTGACAACGAAACCGGCGACCTCATCGTTCACGCTCGCAACACGTTGAATCGATCCTTCGAGATGACCGGCAACGAAGATGCGCTTGCCATCAGCTACCCCTTCAAGGCGGTGGGCGGCGTTGGCCTGGTGCGCGACGCAGACCACGACAAGCAGGCGGAGATGGGAATGGACCATCAACATTCGCACCAGCAGTCGCGCCAACGTGAAAGCAACCTCGAGATGGGACACGCCCGATGAACATCCGCTTCAGGCCCTTGGCCGTGGCGGTGCTGTCGGTCGCGCTTTGCGCGGCCGCAGCGCCCGCCTGGTCGCTTGACAGACCTGCAGCTTCGCCCAAGGATCAGCGAATCCGCTGGACGGACTATGACGCCGCCGACGTCATTCAGGTCGACACCACCCTTGGCGTCGCAACCCAAATCCAGCTCAACGACGACGAGGACTATGTGACCCACGCCTTTGGCGATTCGGCCGCATACGACTTCCAGCAGGTGGGCAAGCATCTGTTGCTCAAGCCCATCGTCGAGCAAGCCGACACGAACCTTCTCTACATCACCACCAAACGGAACTACTCGTTCCTGCTGAAGTATGAGAAGGCCCGCAAGAGCGGCGGCGTATTTCGTGTGGTGCTGCGCTATCCCGAACTGGAGCAGGCAAAGTCCGCCGCCCAAGAAGAGCGCGACCGTGTGCAACGCGATCTCGCCACCGCCGACGTCGCGATCAACTGGCAGGCCTACTCGATGAGCGGCGACACAAGCCTGGCGCCGACGGCCGCGTGGGATGACGGTGCGCAGACTTGGCTTCGTTTTGCGCCTGGCCAGGATCTGCCTGCGATCTATTTCGTGGACGCCGACGGACAAGAAGTGATCGTCAACCGTCATATGGAGGACGAGCAGACCGTGGTGCTCCATCGGGTCGCCAAGCGATGGCACTTACGCGTGGGCAACCAGGTCTTGGCCGTTCACAACGACGGCCCGCCCGTTGCACGCAGCTTGGCCACTGGCACCGTCTCGCCACAAGTTCAGCGTGTCATTCGTGAGGAAACTGCGCCATGAAGTTCTTCAAAAGGCGAAAAAAACCCGGTCAAACCATTGACGCCGTGTCCGAAATCGAGGAGCACCAGGCGGAGATTCAAGGCCGCGGCCGTCCGGACCTGTCGGGCACTGCCAAGCCCATGCAACAGGGCGCGAAAACCTTTATGTGGCTCCTGATCCTCATGGCGTTCATGGTAATCGGCACGGTGGGTTGGCGAGCAATCAATACGCCCGCCGCCCAAGAAGCTGCGCCCGCGATGCAAGAGAAGATCGAGAATGTGCTTCCTGGTCTGAAGCTCCGGCCAGATCCGCCACCTCCGCCACCGGCCCCGCCGGAGCCATCACTTGCGGCGCCGACCGTGCCCGGAGCGGCCCCCCCAACGGAACAGAAGGGTGCCTTGTCCAACTTGGCCGATGCGGTAGTGGTCGATCCAGTCATGCAGCGGCGCCTGACGAGCGGCCTGAGAGGATCCAAGGAAGACGGCAGCAAGTCAGCCGACCGGCAAGGATCGCCCCAACCTGCGCCTCGCGAAGCGGATAGCGGGCCGATGGCCGGCAAGCTCACGCCCATGAAACTCTCAGCGTCGCGCGCTGGCTTGGTTGGCAACCGGGACATGCTGATCACCCAGGGCTCAATGATCGATTGCATCCAGGAAACCAAGCTCGTCACTGCGCAAGCCGGGATGCTCGCTTGCTACGCGCCGCACGATATCCGCTCCACCAGCGGCCGCGTGGTGCTGATCGACAAGGGCACGCGATTCATCGGCTACCAGCAGGGCGTCTTGGCACAAGGCCAGCCCCGCGTTGGCGTCGTATGGTCCCGACTGGAGACCCCCAAGGGCGTGGTCATTCACCTGGACTCGCCGGGTACCGGCCCGCTGGGCGAAGCAGGTCTTGACGGCTTCATTGACACGCACTTCGCTGAGCGATTCGGCGGGGCAATCATGGTCAGCCTGATCAGCGATTTGGGCACGTGGGCCACCTCGCGTGGCAGCAGTGACAACGGCCAGGTGCAGTTCAACACCACGGGCGATGCGGCTACCAACGCGGTGACCACGGTGCTGGACAACACCATCAACATCCCGCCGACGCTGTACCGCAACCAGGGCGGCCGGCTGGGAATCTATGTCGCTCGCGATCTGGATTTCAGTTCGGTATACACGCTCCGGTCCGTCGCGCGCTAGTGACGTCGATAGCAGCACCGGCGACTGCAGCCCTGCTGGCCGGCGCCACCCACTCAGCTTAATGGCAGGCCCGTCCGTGCAAGCATTGGCGGGCCTGGCCCCATTCAACAGGCATTCTATGAAAGATTCCTCGAGCGCCTCGCCCATCGACTCGGGCGGACGCGACACCTCTTTGCGCCAGATGATGCGGCCCATCTCCGGCTACCTGGCCGATGATGCCGTCCGCGAAATCGCGATCACCCGGCCTGGGGTGATCTTCACGCGATCCCACGGGCGCTGGCACGAACGCCACGATCCGAAACTGACGCTCAGCTTTCTGGAAGCGCTGGTGAACGCCATGGCCAGCTACAACAACGTCAACTTCACGCCGATCATGTCGCTGTTGCTGCCGGATGGTGAGCGCGCTCAAGTCGCCCAGCCGCCTGCGGTGATCGAAGGCGCGCTCTCGATCAATATTCGCAAGCACAGCAGTGTCGTGAAGACCTTGGACGAGCTGGCCACCGAAGGCGCATTTGCCAACTGGGTTGATGTGAGCGGGCCCGTGGAGAACGTCCAAAGCCTGACCGACTACGACAAGGAACTGCTCGAGCTCAAGAAGGCAGGTGACATGCTGCAGTTTCTTCGCCGGGCCGTCCTTCAATGCCGCAACATCATTGTCGCGGGCAAGACGGGCTCAGGAAAGACGACATTCGCGCGCAGCCTAATCGACAGCGTGCCGTCCCTCGAACGTCTCCTGACCATCGAAGACGTGCACGAACTCTTCCTGCCTAACCATCCCAACCGCGTGCACATGATCTACGGCAAAGGCGCGGGCCGGATGACGGCTACGGAGTGCATCGAGGCCGCCATGCGGAGCTCGCCCGATCGGATCTTCCTGTCCGAGCTGCGCGGCCCCGAAGCGTGGGACTACCTGAACGCGCTCAACACCGGCCACCCTGGATCTGTCACGACCACGCACGCCAACAGTGCCCGCGATACGTTCGAGCGCGTCGCACTGCTCGTCAAGCAGTCAGCGGCTGGCAACCAGATGGATATTGAAACCATTCGACGCTACTTGTTCTCGACGCTGGATATCTCGCTATTCTTCGCCGATTACAAGCTGGTCCAAGTCTATTTCAGCCCAGGGCGCGTGCTATGAACAAGCGCGTAGACGTCAAACTTGCTTTCATAGCACCGGTAGGACTGCCTGGCGTCCTGCGCCTACAGCACGAGTGCGGCGAAGACAAAACAGCGCTTCTGTCCATGGAGGTTGGGGCCGGGCCGACTGGATCCGCGCCACTTACCACTACGGACATGCACCAGCTTGTGGATGGCTTGATGGATGCGATCCACGCCATCGAACGACTAGAACGGCTTTAGAACTACACCTGGCCGCCGGCGGCCGACCAGCGTCCCGCCCTCAATTTCTCCCGGAGACTTCAATGACCCGAGCGAACCGCCAACGCGGCGCGCAGGAAGCACGCGCCCGTACGGCCTACAAGATCATGCAAAGCGTCTTCGAACGCTGCCGCGCCGAAGGCCTGAGCGACGAACAAACTCACCAGGCTATCAAGGACGCCTACCCCTGGGGCGAGCGCCGAGCCTGGCCCTACAAAGCGTGGCTGATGGCCCGCCGCGAGTTCTACGAAGCACACGGCCTGCCCCTGCGCGCACGCCGTTCCATCGCTGAATCACTGGAGGCTGACTCGTGATCGGCAAGCTGTACCCGCACTATCCATTACCCGGCAAAACCTCGAAGCAACGCAAGGGACGAACATGAGCGTCGAAGCATCCAAATGGGCCAGAATGGCCGACGTCCAGAAATCCTCATCCAAGCTCGTGTTGCTGAACCTGGCCCAACTCGTCCGCTATGACGCCGAGCACTGGACCGTCTTCGCATCGATCGACTACCTGGCCAAGGTCACGCATCTAAATCGCAAGACGGTGATCGAGGCGCTTGGCCGGCTTCGCGAATTGGGCGCAATACAGGACACCGGGCGGCGTGCGGGCGACAATCGCAGCAGCATCATCTATCGCTTGTGTCCAAATGCGGTCCCGCTGATCGACCTGGCGGCCGCAGGTGCTGTCGCCGGCGGAGAAGCTCAGGCGGCGCAGCAAGATTTGGCTCTGCAGGATGGGAAGGACGATGCCCCAGCGGCCGCGCCGGCCAGCGACAATTCGCTGACAGTGGACCAACCTCAGCCGGGCGATCACGATGGATCCGGGCTCGACGCGATGTCCAAAGGCTCGCGCGTAGCGGACGACGCGGTTGCGGCAGACAGCTGCAGCCCTACTGACGGTTTTCGGAATTCCGCTCCGGCGACGCCTGCACCTACAGGCAAGGCAGCGAAGGGGGCCAGGAAGAAGGGCCGAAGACGCCAGCCTGAAGCGCGCGCTGCCGGCGCCGGCCCGACCAGGCTCCCGGCGACCTGGAAACTGCCGGAGCGGTGGCGAAGTTGGACGCAGGAGCAGCGACCGCTCTGGACGCACGAGAAGATCGACGCCATGGCCGCCACGTTCAGCGCCTACATGCGATCCAGGCCCGGTGAATTGGGCACGTCACCCGACTGGTTCGAGTCATGGCGGCTCTGGGTTTTCCGAGAGCGTGAGTACGGCGAAGCCGCCGGCACAGCGTGGCAGAACAGTTGGACCGGCATCGTGGCCATGGGCAAGAAGCTTGACGTGGAACAGGCGCCGAACGAACCGCCGCCTCATTTCAAGGCTCGCGTGTTCCAGGCCGCTGGGCTTGTGCCGTCCCATTAGATGTTGTCCACAGCCTGGCCCGGTATCGGGACCAGTCCCAATTTTGGGCCTAGCCCGAAAAAGTGTTTTTGCCCGTCCCAATTTCTTCTTTCGCCAGTACCGAAAACGGCTTTTTGCCAGTACCGAAAACGGTACCCAATAGGTATATATAGGTTTTATAGGTTTTAGAGAGAGTCGCGCGCGAGGCGCTGGCTCATCGCGAAGACCGATCCGCCTACCCTCCGGTCGCTGCGCTCCCTCCGCCCCGACGCCTTCGGCGCCGGCCTGCCCCCCCTAGCTTCAGTCCCCCTCCCCGCCGGCGCAATGCGCCACCGGGCGGGGGAAAGGCGTCCCCCCAGGGCGTTGCGGGCCGTTGGCCTCGCCCCGCCCTGAGCGCCCCGACCCGTCTGCCGAACTCTGCCAATGCCGCGCCACCGCTGCTGACCTCCAGGGCCGCGCCAGCGTGCTTGCGCCCCGGAAAAGGTCCGTCCCCTTCCCGGCGGGCACCCCGCCGGGTGGGGGAACGGCAGGCCCCAAAAAGCGCGGGGGCTGCTGCCCCCCTGGCCGGCCGCCTAACGGCGTCCGCGCTTCCGACCCCCCGGGGAACCGCAACGGTTCCCCCGCGCCCGCCTACGGGCGCGGCTCCCCCTCCTTCAACCCCGGTTCTCCAGCAGGAGGGGCGCCATCGCTCACGTCAACTTAACCGCACGCCGGTGCTCAGCCTGGACCGCTACGCACCTTCACCTCACAAGGAAATCTCATGAAAATCTCCGATTGGAAATCCAAAGTCCAAGCGCTGTTTCGTCCAGCCCAGCCCGATCGCGCGGCCGCGTCAAACGGCCCGCGAGCTCTCTCCGCCGACGGCGAGCGCAAGCCGGTGGAAATCTCCATCATCAGCACTGGCGAGCGATTCGTGCATGTGCCCTCCTCGTCCCAGCCTGGCGAAGTGAGCCGCGCAGCTGAACAGATGGGTATTGAGCCCGCCGATTCCTATGAGCAACATATCGCTGCGCTCGAGCGCGAAGCAGTAGCGAAGCTGCGGCTATGGGACGGAAAGTCGGTAAGCGATATCGACACAAGCGCCCTCTATGACTTCCCAAACTTGGAAGACCACCCGGTCATGCGACTAACCGTGCCTGCACCGGTGGTTCGGAAGGAGTTCTTGAACCCGTCGCCGTTGAACGAGAACGATATCGAGAGAGTCACCCTACTTGCGGTCGACAAGCAGGGCCACGCGCTTCTCAAGACAAACCTCGGGCACCAGGTGAGCGATTTCGATGAGACTTACTACGACGTCATGCCCGTAGCGGAGGCTCTCGATCGGCTGCAGCAACACGGCGCCAGCAAAGATTTGACGCTCGTGATTGGCGAAACTTTGTGGCGTGGTGTGACGCCCGCGGAAGTGAAGTCCGCTGAAGTTGGCGCGACGTATCGGGGCGCCATTCTCGCTGTCGAGGGCGGCAAGGTTTACCAGCTCGTGTCGAACAGCACTGCCATCGCGCACGACGCCGGCAGGATGAGCGTTCCCGACCCTCTGCGATGCGTCGGAAAAGAGGTAGACATCAGCTACCCCTGCGGCAAGGTCGGCCTGTTGCGCGAGGTCGACTCGCTCGCGCTCGGACCTACCTCTCTTCAGAAGGCGGAGGCCGAGAAGAGCCCGAACGCGTTGGAGCGGTAGCGCCACCGCTACCCACCTCACCGAACAGGGAATTTCTTCCTCATGCAACGCAATCACGCACAGCCGACGACCGCGAGCGATCTTGTTCAGCAGCTAAACACGATGAGCGCCACAGATAGGCGCGCCCAGTTGCGCGCACTTCTTCCGCTGATAGACCAACTTGTTCGTAGAGGCGTCAGCCACGCCAAGATCGTTGAATCGCTGAAGAACGCTGGCTTCGCCATGACCATCTTGTCCTTTCGGAAGGCGCTTTACCGATGGCGAAAGCGGTCGAGAACTGCGGTGCCTCACGGCCCGCAAGACGTCCCAGCATCCCCCGCCGTCTCTGCAGACTTTCCCTCCCCTCCACCCGCCTCAAGCGCGTCGTCTGCGAGCGGCATCCAAAGCAAAGCCGACCTCGTTCGGCTTCGCAAAGCTTCTGATCCCATTGACCTTGATGAACTGGCCAAAATTGGCCGGAAGAAATAGGAACTTCGCATGAAAATCGCAACCGTCAACTATTCCGGCTCCGTCGGCAAAACCGTCACGACCAGCCACCTGCTCGCACCCCGCATTCCGGACGCGGAGATCATCGCCGTCGAGTCCACCAACGAGAGCGCGGCTGACCTTGGTCTCGCTGTCGAACAAATGCGCGGTGGCCAGTTCGGCCGGCTCTTTCGCAAGCTGCTAATGGCCGAAGCTGCCATCGTGGACGTCGGCGCCTCCAACATCGAGGACTTCCTGGCCGAGCTGGTGAAGTATGACCAGGCGCACCTGGAGATCGACTACTACGTTCTGCCCGTGGTCCCCTCGGGCAAAGCACAGCGGGAGACGATCAAGACCGTCCAGGTTCTCGCACAGATGGGGGTGCCGGCAGACCGCGTTCGCGTGCTTTTCAATCGCGTCGATTCCGACGTCCGAGAGGAGTTCGCTGCCATCTTTGGCTACGCAAAGCAGTCCGGCGATCTCCGCGCCAATCCTGAAGCGGCGATCTTCGAGAACGAAGTGTTCGATCTGCTGGCCAACAAGCGGACGACGATCAAGGAGATCCTGGCCGATCCGCGCGACTACCGCCAGGAGCTGCGCGAGGCGGACCGCGACGACGAGAAGCTCGTCAGCCATCTCAGCGACATGCACGCCCTGCAGTCGCTGGCACGTCCGGTCGACCGGCAACTGGACAAGGCGTTCGGCGCACTCTTCCTGTAGGACGCACCGTGACCGCCCCACCGTCTGAAGGCCCAGCCACATCGTCCGTCATACCCCGCAGCAGGATGGAGCTGCTGTACCGCGACATGCTGCAAGAGAGCGCTCAACTCGTGGGCCTGATCGAGCAGCTGACGGCACGCCAGGAGGGAATCGCCCAGGCGATGCAAGCGCTGCCCTCCACCGTGCGCCAAGCAGGCGTGGAGGCGGCGGCCAATGCGGGCGGTCAAGCCGCCCGCTCGCTTCTTGAGGCAAGCCGGACGCTCGCTAAGTCGACATCCGACGCCCGTATCGCCACTCGCGTTGCGACCCGCGCGTTGCCGGCGACCGCGTGGCGGGCTGGTGTGCTGTGCGGGGTGTGCGCGCTCATTGGAAGCGGCATTGGCGCCGCACTCGTGACGCTGGCTGTCTACTAGCCCCAAGCCGCAATCAAGAAGGCGTCCTCAGTCGCCTTCCTTCTATTCCGAAAAGGACTCTCATGGCACCCGACATACGCCGGCGAATCATCAAATTCGCCCTACTCGTTTTCCCGCTCTGCGCCTGGCTCCTTACAGCCAAGGTCATCTCAGGCCTTCCCTTCGCCCACATCACCTGGACGGTCTTGTCACACTGGGTCGTCTCCACACCGGAATACCCCTCGCTGATCGCCGCGCCCAGCATTGCGTTTGTCCTGGCGCTTGCACTATCCCTCACCCTCAAAAAGTACTCGACCAAAGATGGCTTCGACGGTGCGGGGTACAAGAAGCACATTCGCGGTACTGAGGCGGTCCCCGTCAAAAAGCTGCAGAAGCTCTGCGCGGAGAATGGTCGCCAGCAGATCGACGTGGCGGGTATCCCGATGCCGACGGGGATCGAGAATCTTCATATCCTCCTGAACGGAGCCACGGGCAGCGGCAAGTCGGTGCTACTGCGCAACCTGGTTTATTCCGCCCTTCGGCGCGGTGACCGCATGGTCGTAGTCGATCCGAATGGCGACCTGTACAGCAAGTTCGGGCGCGAGAGCGACGTTTTGCTCAACCCCTACGACCAGCGTACCGAGGGGTGGTCATTCTTCAACGAAGTGCGGGCAGAGTACGACTGGAAGCGCTTGGCGCTGTCCATTGTTCCCCTGGGTAAAGACGCGAACGCGGAAGAGTGGAACGGCTACGCCCGGCTCCTGCTGCGCGAGACCGCCCGTAAGCTCAACGAGTTAGGCACGCCGTCCATCGAAGAGCTCTTTCGTTGGACTACGATCGCCAACGACAAGGACCTGCGGACCTTCCTATCCGGCACGTTGGCAGAGTCCCTATTCGCCGGCTCCGCTGAGGCGAGCAAAGCCCTGACGAGCGCGCGCTTCGTTCTGTCCAAGTACCTCGCGGAACACGTCACCATGCCTGCTGGACAGTTCAGCATCCGTGACTGGATGGAACGAGGCACCGGCAGTCTGTACATCACCTGGCGCGAAGACATGAAGGAGGCGATGAAGCCGCTTATCTCCGCCTTCGTTGACGTGTTCTGCTCGGCCCTGCTGTCGCTGCCAGAAGATCAGGCGCGTCGGTGGTGGCTCGTCATCGACGAGCTGGGGTCGATGGAGAAGATGGCCAGCCTGGAAGACTTCTTGACGAAGGGTCGCAAGAACGGCGGCCGGGCCCTCGCCGGCCTGCAGTCGGTGTCCCAGATGGACGACATCTTCGGAGAGAAGATGTCCCAGACGCTACGGGCCAGTTTCCGCTCGCTGGTGGTGCTCGGCGGCTCCAAGACCGATTTCGAAACAGCGGAGGTGATGTCCAAGTCGCTCGGCGAACATGAGGTCGCGCGGCCGGAGTACACCGATAGCCGAAACCCCGGCAAGACGCCCAACACGAGCGAACGCATGGTCCGCTCTACCGAACGCGTCGTTACCGCCGCGCAGGTGCAAACGCTGCCTGAACTTACCGGCTGGGTCGCCTTTGCCGGCAACCGGCCGATCGCGAAGTTTGAGCTCGAGCCCCGGACCTTCGCCATTCGCAATGCTCCCTTTGTCGAAGCACGACGGGGCGGCGCTCAAAGCATGAGCAGCGCGTCCGCCGGCGGCCCCCAAGCCTGGTCGCAAGTCGATCTGCCCGAGGATCCGACGCTCGCAGCGTAAGCGCATCACACCAGGTCGCCGGCAGGGCCGGCGGCCGCCCGCATGGAACATCCGATGATTTCGCTCAAGACCATCCACCGCAGCGCCGCCACCAAGGCGTCGCACTACTACGCTGACCAGAAGGATGACTACTACAGCCGCGACGGCACTGCGGCGCAGTGGCAGGGAAAAGCTGCAGCGGCCCTTGGCCTCACGGGCAGCATCCAGCAAGAGGAGTTTCTGCGCGCGTTGCGTGGCGATTTTGGGTCCGATGTGACCCTGTCCCGGTCGGTGAGACTCGACGCGAAGGCACGCGCTGCGTTAGACATGACATTCTCCCCGCCAAAAAGCGTCAGCATCCAGGCGCTGGCGGGCAAAGACTCTTCGGTCATCGAAGCCCATGACCAGGCAGTCACCAAAGCGCTCGAATTCCTCGAACACGAGCTTCTGCGCGCGCGGCACACCGAGAAGGGCATCACTACGAGCGAGCGCACCGGTAATGCCGCTATAGCGAAATTTCGCCATGAGACGGCCCGGCCGACGGAAGGCGCATACTCAGATCCCCAACTGCACACACACGCGCTGTTGATGAACGTCACCCAGCGCGCCGACGGAACGTGGGTGGCCACCTCGAATGACGATATCTACCGCTTGAAGTCGATGGTGGAATCCGTATACCACGCCGAGCTCGCTAGCGCGCTAGAGAAGGCTGGTCACCAGATCCGCTACCAGGGCAAATCGCTTGAACTGGCGCATATCACTCGCGACCAAATCGAAAGTTTCTCGAAGCGCTCACAAGACATCAATGCCGAATTGGCCGCAATTGGTGAAACCCGTGGGACAGCGAGCCGCGCACTGAAGCAGACGATCGCGCTCAAGACGCGCCTGGACAAGGTGCCCGAGATTACTCGCGACGAGCTCCAGAAGGACTGGGAGCGCCAGGTGACTGAACTGGGCATCGAGCTCGGCGGCACTAAGCGACCACGCGACAAAGAGAAGGACGTCGCGCAGGAGCCGGGGGACATGGGTCCACGATCCTCCTCCGTACCGCGGGCGGGCGACCTTTCGCCGCCGGCAGCGGCGCTGCTCGCAGACGAGTGCGTGCGCTGGGCAATCAAACACCATACTGAACGCGAATCCGTCATGGACGGCCACGAGATGTTGAAAACGGCGTTGCGACGGTCGCATGGAACGGGCGTGAAGCTGGCGGACCTCAAGGGCGCGGTCAAACGCTTCCTCGACAGGGGGCATCTGATCCTTGGCACCTTGCAGTACCGTCACGCCAGGGACCGGGATGGTGCCGGCATGTCGCGTGCTGCGATGGTCAGTGCCCTCGTGGAAGGTGGCATGAACAAGCGGCTTGCCGAGGAGCAGATTCGCAAGTCCATCGCGCGGGGTGAATATGTCTTGACCGGTGCCCGCTACACCACGCAATCCGCCCGCGAGCGTGAAAAGCGGATCCTGCAGATCGAACGAGAGGGCCGAGACAAGGTCGCCCCGATCCTGCAGGTCGACGCGGCCAAGACTGCTCTTGCGGACAAAAAACTCAAGCCTGGCCAGCTGGCGGCGGCCAGCCTGATACTCACCACGCCGCATCGCTTTGTCGGCGTGCAAGGATTGGCCGGCACTGGCAAGTCGCACATGCTGGCGCAGGTGAAGGAAGCAGCGGAGACGGCGGGCTACCGCGTCCAGGCTGTAGCGTCGTACGGCAAGCAGATCGAGGCGCTGAGAGAGCTGGGCATGGAGGCACGTACGGTGGCGTCCGTGCTGGAAGCACGGCAGAAGGACCGCTTCCAATTGGACGCAAAGACCGTGCTCGTCATCGACGAGGCCGGTGTGGTACCTGCCCGCATCATGGAGCGTCTGATGAAAATGGCAGAAGCCGACGGCGCCCGTGTGGTCATGCTCGGCGACACGGGCCAGACCAAGGCGATTGAAGCGGGGCGACCGTTTCACCAGCTCCAGGCCGCCGGCATGGAGACCTCGCTCATGGGTGACATCATCCGGCAGAAGTCACCAGAACTGAAGGCGGCGGTGGAACTTGCCGCGGCCGGCAACGCGTCCGCATCTCTCGCCGTGTTGGACGGAAAGCTCGAAGCAGTCCACTCCATCGACGACAATGGCGCTCGCTATGACGCCATCGCCTCCAAATACGCTTCGCTCGATGCGGATGAGAGGCGTGAAACGCTCATCGTCACGGGCACCAATGATTCGCGCAATGCACTGAACGAGGCAACGCATCAGGCACTGGGCCTGTCCGGCCGTGGTTTTGACTTCAATCTGCTCACCCGCCGCGACACCACGCAAGCAGAGCGACGGGTGGCAAAGTACTACATCGCCGGCGACATCCTCCAGCCCGAGCGCGACTACAAGGCCGGCAACCTGCGCCAAACCGAGATGTACCGCGTCATCGGCCTGGCGCCAGATAAGCCGAATGACCTGGTAGTGGAACACGTCATCACCGGGGAGCGCACCCAGTTCAATCCCGGCCGCGCCGCCAAGCTCTCCGTGTACGAGCCGGTGCAGGCGGAGCTGTCTGCGGGTGATTGGGTACGCGTAACGCGCAACAACGCCAAGCTTGACCTGGTCAATGGTGGCCGATTCGAAGTTCTGGCGGTAACCCCCACGAGCGTCACAATCGGTGGCGGCGGCCGGCGACTCACGTTGGACGCTGCGACCGGCCCACTTCACCTGGATCGCGCATATGCCACGACCAGCCACAGCGCTCAGGGCCTTACTTGCGATCGCGCACTCATCAATGCGGAGAGCTTCAGCCGGACCACGCAGCGGGACGTCTACTACGTGGCAATTTCACGCGCCCGTCACCAAACGGAGATCTACACGAACGACATCAGCGAGTTGGCCGGTGTCGTAGATCGGCTCGAGGAAAAGACCGCGGCCCTGGACATCGGTTTAGAAACCACCCGTCCATGGCGTCTTCACAAGGCGCCCACTGCCATGGAACACCACACTAAGTAGGATGAACAATGCAATCCATTCAAACACCGTTCCTTATACTGACCGTCAAGGGAAGTTTTCCACATCGAACGTACCAACCGGTACGGAGCCACTGCCGAAATCATGCTCGCGCACAGGCACGCTGCTTCGATGTTTCATCACCTTGGGGCAACCTGAACAGGAACGAAAACAACTGCAAGCATTCTGCAATTGGAGGACCTGATCGTGCATTTATAGCCCCGTCAGGCCCCGCGTACACCGGTGATCAACATATAGGCCGACACGGCAAACAACATGCCGGCGAATGCGCGCTTGAGCCGCGCCACGGGCAGACGATGCGCCGCACGCGCGCCGAGGGGTGCCGTCAGCACGCTGAAGGCAGCCACCAGCGCCAACCCTGGCGTCCAGACGAAACCCATCGAGTGGGCAGGGCGCCCGGCGGTGTCGAGACCGCCGAGGATGAATCCGCCGACGTTCGCCAGCGCGATCGGGAATCCCAGCGCGGCGGAGGTGGCGACGGCACGGTGCACGGGCACGTTGCACCAGGAAAGGAAAGGGACGCTGATAAAGCCGCCGCCCACCCCGACCAGGCCCGACAGCGCGCCGATCGCGCTTCCGGCTCCGAGCAGCCCGGGTGCCCCGGGCAGGCCGCGAGCCGCCGCCGGCTGGCGCCCGCGAAACATCTGCACCGCGGAAAACAGCATGAACACACTGAACACCACAGCCAGCACGTTGCCCTTGAGCAGGGCGAAGACGCCCAGACTGCTAATGAGGCTGCCGGCCACAATGCCCGGGGTCAGCCCGCGCACGATTTGCCAGTCCACGGCGCCACGGCGATGATGCGCGCTCACGCTCGAGAAGGAGGTAAACAGGATTACCGCCATCGATGTGGCGATCGCCATCTTTACCGCCAGGCCGGCGGCCAATTCCTGCCCTTGCAGGAAGAATGTGAGGACGGGCACCAGCACGATGCCTCCCCCGATGCCGAGCAATCCGGCGAGAAAGCCACTCGCGACGCCAAGCGCGGCTAGTCCCAGAAAATGGGGAATGAATTCGAAAGTCATAGGATGCAGGACGCCCCGCCGCTGCGACGGCGGGCGCGGAAAGACAGAAGGCACGCCGGGCGCGCTGCGCCCGCTCATTCAACGCACAACGGCGTCGCGGATGTAGGCGGCGATTCGGGTGAGCAAGGCGTCGATATCGCGCCGGACCACGCCGAAGTTCGCGTTGCGCTCCCGGGTGTTCTCGTCCATGTAGATCGGACGCCGGATCTCGATCTGCATGCTGTAGCGCCGCAGCGCGGGTTGGCCGATATTGGCGATGAGCTGCACGCCCTTGTAGGGGTCGTTTCGCGCCACGGTGTAGCCGCAGCCGCGCAGGTGCGATTCCACGAGATCGAGGAAGCCGGGTTCGCAGGTGGTGCCGTCGCGGTCGCCGAGCACGAAGTCCGCAAGCGGTTTGTCGCTGCGGATCTTCAGGCGCTCGTAGGCGTTGTTCGGCATCGAATGCAGGTTGAGGTGCCAGAGCTTGCCGAAGCGCGCGTGCGCGTCCTGCACCGCCTGCTGTAGCGAGGCGTGGTAGGGCTGGTAGCACCGCTCGATTCGCGCCCGCACTTCAGCCACGGGCAGCTTGCGGTCATAGATCGGCGTGCCGCCCTTGACGGAGCGCCAGATCAAGCCAGAGCCCAGGCGCGTCTTCTCTCCGGGATGCAAGGGTGCGGGCCAAGCGCTCTCGAGAAGCTCGGGATCGATATCGTCGAGCATGCGGTTCAGATCAAGGTAGCTGCGCGGGAAATGCGCTTCGAGCAGCGTGCCGCCTACGCGCGGCACACCGGCCCACAGGGCTTCGACGTGGGTGTCCTCAGCGGCTCGCAGGATGGCGCGCGGCACCGCATGTCGGAAATCCTCGGGGTAGTCCGTGCCGCTATGCGGCGAGTCGCACACCAGCGGGATCGCGTCGTCCGCCGGCAGATGCAGGGTGTACAGAGCATCCATCATCATTTCACTCCGCCGACAGCTTGGCGACCTTCGCCACTGCCTGGTAACGCGCCACGGCTTGCTCGATCTGTGCCTGGAACTGCGCGGGCGTGTTGGGAATGAGTGTGGCGCCCGCTTCGTCCATCTTTTGTACGAAATTTGGCTGCTGCATGGCTTTGTGAATCGCGGCATTCAGCTTGCCCACGACGGCGGGCGGCGTGCCGGCAGGTGCGACGATGCCAAACCAGCCGCCCGTGCCCATCTGCGGATAGCCGATCTCCCCGTACACGGGCACGTCGGGCAACGCGGGCGAACGCTTGTCCGACAGTAGGACCAGCGCGCGCAGGCGGCCCGCTTTGATGTGCGCCAGCGCCGAAGGTAGATTGTCGGTGATGCCGTCGACCTGGCCTCCCACGGCGTCGTTCATGGCAGGGCCGGCGCCCTTATACGGAATGTGGAGCAGTTGGATGCCGGAGAGCGCCGTAAAGTGCTCAATGTTGGTATGGCCGAGTGAACCTACGCCGGGCGACGCATAACTGTATTTGCCCGGCTCAGCCTTGGCCAGCGCGATGAACTCCTGAATTGTCCTGGCCGGGATCCTGGGATTGATCGCGAACACGCTGGGCACCGTGGCCACGTTCGATACCGGCGCGAAATCCTTGATCGGGTCGTACTTCAGGCGCGCGCCGTAGGCGGCGACGTTGGAGCCGTGGGTGCTCATCGTGGCCATGCCGAGCGTGTAGCCGTCGGGTTCCGCCTTAGCGACCTGCTCCATGCCCATCGAGCCACCCGCGCCCGCGCGGTTCTCCACCACGATGGTCTGGCCCAACTCGCGGCCGGCATACTCGGCGATCAACCGCGCGGCCAGGTCGGTAGAACCGCTAGGCGCGAATGGCACGATGAGCTTTAGCGGACGGTCGGGAAATTCGGCGTGCGCCACGGTAGCGGTGAGCGGAGTGGCGGCCGCGAGGGCCAGCGCCGCGAAACCGGCGCGATATCTGGCATGGAGTGTCATGGGCTTGTCGTCATGAAAGGAAATTTATAGACCGTGCCTAGTGTCCAGGCTGGGCCCGCCCACTGGCAAACGACAAGAATGGAAGCCTGTATGACGGAAAGTCATACAATGGTCACAATCCGTGCACGACCCAGCCGCCATGCGCCTGCATTCTCCTTCGATGTCCGAACTCCATGCCTTTGCAGCCGTGGTGCGGCTGGGCAGCTTTTCGCAGGCGGCTGATGAGCTCTGCGTCACTCAGGGTGCGATCAGCCGCGCGGTGGCAAGACTCGAAGCCCACTTCAACCAGGTTCTGTTGCAGCGCGACTCCCATCGCTTGCAGCTCACGGAGGCGGGGCGCGCCTTTCTCGACGCGGTGCAGGAACCGCTGATGGCGATCGAGGCGGCGAGCGCCGGATTGCGCACGGCCCCTGCCGACCGGCCGCTCAGTCTCGCGGTGGTACCGACCTTCGCAAGCGTGTGGCTGGTGCCGCGCCTGCCGGAATTCCGGCGGCTGCACCCCGACGTGCGGCTCAACTTTGCCCCTTATCGCAAGGGCGAGGACTTCAGCGACAACACCGCGGATGCCGCCATCCTGACCGGCCTGGGTCAGCACCAATGGCCGGGCTGGCATTGCGATTACGTCATCGGGCGCGAAATCGTGCCTGTCTGCCACCCCGAACGTCTGGCGCGCATGAGGGCCGAGGGCCGCTGGCGCGAACCGCACGATCTCGCTGCGGAGCCTCTGCTCTACCACACGACCGCGCCGGGCAACTGGACACAATGGCTGCGTTGGGCGGGGCCGCAGGCACCCGCGCCGAATCTGTCCATGGCCTGCGATCAAGTGTCGATCCTTGTTCGTGCCGCGATCGCGGACATGGGCATTGCGCTCGTACAGCGCTGTCTCGTGCGCCATGAACTCGAAACCGGCCAACTCGCCGTGCCCTTCGATCTACCCATCACGCTGGAGCGTGGCTACTTCCTGTGCATTCCGTCCAATCGCCGTCCCCCGCCTGGTTACGGCGCATTCCGCGACTGGCTGCTGGCCGCCGCGCGGCAGGACATCGAGAACCTGATGCGCGCGCTTGATTCGCCACAACCCCCTTAAGCAGCACTAGCGCGTCACCTTTGCCGCGTGCTGGGACTAGAGCCAGTGCGGAATGATCCGAGACGATCCCAAGTCAAATGTCACCGGCCAACACCAGCTTTATCCGCCCTGACGTTAAGCCACCCAAGATAAGCATCCTCGATAGATTCAGCCATTTTCGCCGCACTGAACCTTTCCCGGAGAACGAAGTTTGCTCGCCCAGCTTTGCCGAATCGGCTGCGCAGGCTGCTTTCTACGATCAGATTATTGATCACCGAACGGAGTATCACCCGATCGAAAGGCAGTACAACATATCCCGAAACACCGTTTTCGATGACCTCTGGCAGGCAACCAACTGCGGTAGCTACGACAGGCACACCGGACGCAGATGCTTCGACAAACGTGGATCCCAACACCTCGCACTCCGGCACCATTGCGTAAATATCCACCGCGCCTAACAAGTCACCAACGCAGAAGAAGAAATCTGGAAAGTGGATCCTTCCTATCAACCCAATTTCGACCGCACGTCTCCTTAGCTGGTTGAGTCGGGGCTCATGCAGGCCACCAAGCACCAGGTGAACTTGTGGGTAGACCTCCATCAACGGGTACATCGCTTCGACGAGAATTCGAAGCCCTTGCGCATCCTGATCGTCCGCAACGTTTCCAATGACAATCGCATCGTCGGGAATGGCGAGTTCTTGGCGCATCGAAGGCATCGCAGGCCTGGGATACTGAACGTCTAGGCCTGTAGGAATCGTCCGAACACGCTGCTCGAAATGACCACGTTCGAGGTATCGCTGTCGCTGATACGTGCTTACGGTTATCACATGACCGCTCACCGCGCCGCTGAGTCGCGGCACGTGCAGCCTGCTTTCCCGGTGATGCGTTCTAACTACCAATCGTGTTCGCGCTAAACGCGCGAACAGCGCGGCGCGCAGGTCATCTTCCACGGAATGCGTGTTGACTACATCAAAGTCTCCTCCTCGCACTATCCCGCCGATGCGAAACGGAGTCATTGCAGAAGCAATCAGCCCCTCTACCTCAATGTGGTGCGTTCTAAAGCCGTGATTTTGAGAGCGCTGCCCGAGCTCAGACCGTGCGGCACAAACAACCTCAAGCGTATGTCCGCGATCGCGCATCGCGAGCATCTCATTGAGGATACGCAGTTCTTTGCCACCAAAGCCGCTGGACAGGCTCACGTGCAGGACCCTCAGAAGAGACCGCGAATGCCCCACCGCGGACGCGCGACCAAGAAGCGCGAAGGTGCGTTGATACTTTTCTAGCGCTGACACAGGTTTACCCATTTATTCTGTAAAGCGCGTAGCGACGACTTTGATAGATCGGCACCAACCGTTCTCTCACGCTTTCCTCAAGTGAGGACTCTTTACCCTTTGGAATTGCCACGAAATCATATGCGTCCTTTTCCAAGGACAACTTTTCCAACTCACTCGGAGTAATTAGCTCTGCCGTGCCGCGCGAATAAAAACGCGCGGAGAAAGGGCGGCTATGCACAAAGTAAAGCTTCTGACCTTCGCTCATCTGAGATTCGGCAATGGCCACTAATTGCTTCTCTGTTTTGAGCTTTGTGGGCACCGTGAGCGAGACCAGCCCGAGACCAATTGCCGCTATCGGCACTATTGCACACGTGGCAGCCAAGATCCGGACTAGGCGCGGCATCGCTTTTGCTGGCGATAGCTCTTTGGCGAATATTGCGAGGAGCAGTGCAAAAGCTGGCAGGCTAGGCAACACATACGTCCAAAGTATGTTTCCAGAGAAGGTGAAGAAGGCCGGAGCGGCAACGGCCCACAACGCCAAGTATCCGACGACCGGAGACCGACAAACCTGAAGAGCCCGAGCCCTGCGAGAGGCATTAGCCACTATCCATACACCCAGCAGAATTCCGCCCCATCCCCATGGGAACGAAGCTAGCAGCCAATCACCCCAAATTCCGCCAAAAGGTCGCTCGTGAGCAGTACCGTACAGGTCTCCCTGCCAACCTGAGTCTAGGAACCGCAGAAAGTGCTCACCTACTAAAAAGTACTGGACGAATCCTGGGGTCTTTATCTCAGCGACGATGTACCAAGGAACAGTCAGCGCGACCATCAACAACGTGCCCGTGAACCAAGGAAGATTGGTCAGGTGCGCCCTACGATCACGATAAAGCGCAAGCCAAGGAACGAGGACTATGCCCAGGAGCACGAAGGCGAGCGGCCCTTTCGACAACAGGCCAATGGCTATGCCCACAAAAAACCCATACCGCCAGAAAGGTGTAGGTGCTGTCGGCGCGACTAGGAACGCCAACATCGAATAGGTGATCCCTAGAGCCAAGAAGGAGTCTGTGAGCACAGCACCGGCCGCAGCGAGCGGGAGCAGCATGGAAGACAATATGAGCGTCGTCCATCGGGCCGCCTGTCGATCGACCAAGATAGCAGTTGCGCGATAGAGCATTGCTGCGAGCGCAACCATCGCAAGGAATGAGGGGAGTCGAACCGCGAACTCGGACCCACCAAGGATCCTTATCCCCATCGCCTGACTCCAGAATGAGAGCGGTGGCTTTCCCCAGAACGGAACCCCGGGTTCGAACCAAGGAGTGATCCAATCCCCGGTTTCCGCCATCAATCTCGCAATCTCAGCGTATCTCGGCTCCGAGGTGTCGATCAACGGCATCGCAGCCATTGAAAAAAGCCGAGCGATAACGATGCCCGCCAGGGCCAACAAAAACCATTTAGCCTTCAACTGCATTTTTCGTTCCAATCCCGGCGTGTTGTGAGGCCATCTGCGTGGCTTTCTCGAGCACATCGCGCACTATGAAGATTGGACGCTGCTTCGTCTCCATGTATCCTTTTCCAACGTATTCGCCCAACAGCCCAATCGTCAGGAGCTGAATCCCACTTAAGAGGGTGATCATGGCTGTTAGTGATGGATAGCCAGGCACGTCGTGACCGAACACGATCGTTTTGAAAATAATCCAAAGGCCAAACATGCCACCTGTCAATGCGACAACAGCTCCTATGCCAGTTGCCCAGCGCAGCGGAGCGGTAGAGAATGAGGTGATGCCTTCAAGGGCGAGCCCGAATAGCGCGAAGTAGTTCCACTTGGTCTTGCCGGCGGCCCTGGGCGCGCGATCATAGTCGATCACTTTGGTGGGAAACCCGATCCAAGCATAGAGACCTTTCATATAGCGACACCGCTCTGGCATCTGGAGCAAGGCCTCAACGGTCCTACGACTCATAAGCCGGAAATCCCCTGTGTCTGCGGGTATCCTCGACCGGCTCAAGCGACTCATGATTCGGTAGAACGCATAAGCAGACAAACGCTTTGCGAAACCTTCACCCTCACGCTTGCGCCGGCGCATCGATACGACATCGAACCCATCCTGCCATGCCTTGACCATATCCGGAATTAGTGCGGGAGGATCCTGCAGGTCGGCATCCAACATGATCACCGCCTCACCCCGCGCATGCGCCAGGCCAGCGCTCATCGCAGCCTCTTTCCCAAAATTTCTACTCAGGCGAACCACTCGAACTCTGGGATCCCGCTCCATCAGCGCAGTCAAGATCAATACGCTTTTGTCCGTGCTACCGTCATCCACGAACACGATCTCGTAAGGTAGACCTAGCTCGCCGAGAATCTCTTTCAGCTTCGAGTGACAAATTGGCAAGACATCTTGTTCATTCAAGAACGGAATCACAATCGAGATCTGGATTGCGTTCTCCGCTTTTTTATTGGCTTCTGCGGGGTCTAACGGCAAAGTAACCATGGAGGTCTAACCATTCGGTATCGAAGGCTGCCAATGTACGAAAGTGCGCTCGACAATCGTCGAACCTTGTAATTACATTTCCGCAAGCTTGGAGGAGACCGGGCCCCTCCAAGCTCGCGACAGTTCACACTCCTAGCCGGTTAGCTCCTCCTCCTCTGCGTCTTTATGATGTACCAAGCGATAGAGCGCCGGCAGGATCAGAAGCGTCAAGAAGGTGGAGGAGATGATGCCTCCGATAACCACTGTGGCCAGCGGCCGCTGCACCTCCGCTCCTGTCCCCGTTGCGATAGCCATAGGTACGAATCCAAGCGACGCCACGAGGGCGGTCATCAGCACGGGACGCAAGCGAGTCAAGGCGCCTTCTCGCACCGCGGTGTACAACGGCTTTCCTTCATCTCTCAAGGAGCGAATAAAGGACAACAGAACCAAACCGTTGAGAACAGCGACACCACAAAGTGCAATGAATCCCACTGCAGCGGTAATCGACAAAGGAATTCCTCTGATCCACAGCGCAAGAATTCCGCCTGTCAACGCGAAGGGAATACCGGTGAAGACGAGTAGTCCATCCTTAACGTTTCCAAACATCGCGAACAACAGGACGAACACCAAAAGCAGGGCGACTGGGACCACAACCTGCAATCGCTTGGTAGCTGATTCAAGTTGTTCGAAAGTACCCCCCCATGCTGTCCAGTATCCCGTTGGGACCTTGACTTGTTCAGCGATCGCCGTCTCTGCCTCGCCGACGAACGATCCGAGGTCTCTGCCACGAACGTTGGCGCTGACCACGATCCTTCGCTTTCCATCCTCTCGGGAGACCTGGTTAGGGCCAGGCGCCAGATCGAATGTCGCAACTTCAGATAGTGGTATGTAGGCTGTTTGAAGCTGACCCTCAGCTCTCGGCAACGCAATCGGAAGATTTTTGAGTGCAGTGATGTTCTCGCGGACCTTCTCTGGAAGTCGAACGACGACATCGAACCTACGGTCGCCCTGGAAGAACGTGCCCGCCTCACGACCACCCGCCGCAATCGTCAGGGTGTCCTGGACATCCGACAGACTAAGGCCATAGCGCGCTGCTTTAGCTCGATCGATCGACACGGTCAGCATGGGAAGACCCGTGGTCTGTTCCACTTTGACTTCCGAGGCACCTGGGATCTTTTGGAGGACCTCAGCTACCTCAGTTGCAGTTCTGTTCAACACATCGTTGTCATCACCAAATATCTTCACCGCGACATCGCTGCGAACGCCAGAAATCAGTTCGTTGAACCGTAGCTGAATCGGCTGCGAGAACTCGTAGTTGTTCCCCGGAATGTTCTGTGCTTCACGCTGAATCGCCTCACGCAGCTCCGCATGAGACTTCTTCGGGCTCGGCCAGTCCTTTTCGGGCTTAAGCATGATGTAGCCATCGGAGATATTGGGGGGCATAGCGTCCGATGCGATCTCGGCAGTGCCGGTCCGCGCGAACACACGCTCGATCTCGGGAAACTTCTCCTTTAAACGGGTTTCCAGCTGAACCTGCATGGCGACTGATTGCGTCAAACTTGTGCCCGGAATGCGCAATGCTTGGATTGCCATGTCTCCTTCGTTGAGATTCGGAATAAACTCGCTTCCCAAACGAGTGGCGATAAAACCGCACACGAGCAAGAACCCTAGTGCCCCACCGAGCATGAGAGGAGTGCGGCGAAGTGCCAAGTCGAGCAGAGGTTCGTAGCGTCGACGTGCCCACGCCATTACCCGAATTTCCTTCTCTGACACCTTCTTCCCGATGAACATAGCCACGGCCGCCGGTACGAACGTGACCGACAGAATCATGGCACCGAGCAATGCCATTACCACGGTGAGAGCCATGGGGTGGAACATGCGCCCTTCCACCCCGCTGAGCGCGAATATTGGAAGGTAAACAACCATGATGATCAGCTGGCCGTACAGCAGTGGACGTCGCGCCTCGCGAGCGGCCGCGAATACTTCGTGGAAGCGTTCGGAGCGAGTGAGGGGACGACCGTGATGCAGCTGTGCATGACTCAGCCGTCTGACGCAGTTCTCCACAATCACTACCGCGCCGTCGACAATGATCCCGAAATCAAGCGCCCCAAGACTCATCAGGTTGGCGCTGACCTTGTAGGTCACCATTCCCGTAAACGTGAACAGCATAGATAGCGGGATCACCATCGCCGTGATGATCGCAGCACGAATGTTTCCGAGGAAAACGAACAGGATCACGATCACCAAGATCGCGCCTTCGAGAAGATTCTTCTTTACCGTGGCGATAGCTTTGTCTACGAGATCGGTACGGTCATAGACGGTGATCGCTTCTACCCCGTCGGGCAAGTTCTTGTTTATCTCCCCGAGCTTTTTCGACACTGCTTGGGATACAGCCCGGCTGTTCTCGCCAATCAACATGAAGACGGTACCGAGCACCACCTCCTTGCCATTGTCTGTAGCGGCGCCCGTGCGAAGCTCTTTCCCGATTGAAACATCCGCAACGTCACGAACGCGTATGGCTTGCCCATCTCTCGCGGTCAGGACAATATCCTGAATATCGGCTATCGACCGAACCTGACCCGGAGCACGAATCAAGTACTGCTCGCCCTTTCTTTCAATATACCCAGCTCCAACATTCGCGTTGTTTCGCTCTAGAGCGGTGATGATGTCGGTGAGCGAGAGTCCATAGGACGCCAAGCGCTCGGTATCTGGAGCTACCTGGTACTCCTTTGCGTAGCCTCCGATTGAATTGACCTCGGTCACGCCTTTGACGTTGCGCAGTTGCGGCTTGATGACCCAATCTTGAATCTCGCGCAGGTCCGTGGCCGTATATGGCGAACCGTCTGCCTTCTTTGCATCGGGTTTTGCTTCAACGGTCCACAGGAAAATCTCTCCCAATCCGGTAGAAATCGGCCCCATGACGGGGGTGATCCCCTCCGGCAGGCTTTCCTTGGCCTCCTGCAGACGCTGATTAACGAGCTGACGGGCAAAGTAGATGTCTGTCCCGTCCTCGAAGATCACTGTCGTCTGAGAAAGGCCGTAACGAGACAGCGAGCGAGTTTGCTGCAGCCCCGGCAGACCAGCCATCACGGTCTCGATCGGATACGTGACGCGCTGCTCCGTTTCTAAAGGAGAGTAGCCAGGAGCACTCGCGTTGATCTGGACCTGGACGTTCGTGATGTCGGGAACCGCGTCAATGGCCAGTCGCGAGTAGTTGTACACCCCAACGGCGGCCATTCCAAAAGCGATGAACAAGACAAGCCAACGCTGCTCAATGGCAAAGCGAATTAAACGTTCAAACATGTGGGCTCCGACTCAATGCGCGTGATCTGCCGTTGCCTTGCCCAACTCGGACTTCAGCACGAAAGCATTGGAGCTGACATAGCGCGTTCCAGCATTGAGCCCTGACACAATCTCCGAGCTCTTATCTGTCGTCGCGCCTAACTTGACGGGCTGGGGAAGAAAGCCACCAGGAACTTCGATGAACACCGTAGGCTGTCCGTTGACATCCTGGATCGCGTCGCTCTCCACAGCTACTCCAACGTCATTTCGCTCCACCACAACGCTTACGGAAACGAACAGACCGGGCCGCCAGGCCATGTCGGGATTCTTCAATGTCACCCTCGCAGTCGCTGTGCGCGTTTGCTGTCCAAGCAATGCACCTATATAGGACACGGTGCCGAACGCCTCCTCGGAAAAGGCAGTCGAGGTGATCTTTGCATCTTCACCTACACGGACGTCCCGGAGATCTTTGGGCGCGATTACGAACTCTGCCCATACCGTGCTCAGATCCGAGATTGTGAAGATGCTTGCCGTGTCGGATAGCGCCTCGCCCAAAGCGATGTGCTTCTCGACGATGACACCATCAAAGGGCGCACGAATCTCAAGAAGATTCAAGTCTTTTGCGGACGGTTCTGCGCCAATTGCCCGAAGCTTCTGAGCTGCGTTTTGCACGGCGATATCCGCCTCCTGAAGTGCAGTCTGAGCCTGTTGATAGTCCTGTTGGGCTGAAACCTGCTCCCGCCATAACTTCAGCTCTCGAGCGTGCGTGGCGGCAGCCAATGCTCGGCGCTTCGTCGCAGCAAGCCACTCGCTTCTGAGCTCGGAGAGCGATGCGCTTGAAATGACCGCCAAGAGCTGTCCTTTTTTCACCTCTTGTCCCAGATCGGCCGAGACCTGTTGAACGGTGCCTGCGGCCTTAGGCACGACGTGTGCAGTGCGATCTGCATTAAATCGGATCTCCCCGGGGAATTTCGTGCTCGACTCAAGGCTCTGCGCCTTGGCTTCACTTGTCTCAATTCCGGCCGCAGAGATTTGTTCAGGGGTGAGCGCGACTAACCCCTCCTCTTTGTGCAATTCTGCGCGGATAGGGTCAGGCCTTCCAGGAATGGAGACGCTAATTTCGACTTCAAAGAAATGTGGCTCAGCGATAAGTTGATCACTGACAAATCCTTCTGTGGAGGGGGTCAGCTTGAGCACCTTCTCTTCCCCGTTTGGCCTTTTCAAAGTCGCGGTTGCCGTTAAGTCTTTTGCATTCACAGGCTTGCCTGACGCCGCTATCCAAACCTTTAGCCGAGCCGCCTCGCCCTCCTCAACCAGACCCACCTCAATCGTGTTGTCTCCGACCGTTGTCACTTCACCCTTATTCGGCCCCACTGCCGCTTCGGAATGACTGTCCCATGCGTGGTCAGATGGCCCTGCAAGCCCCGGCGCCGGAATCAGGAGTTGAAGGGATAGCGCGACCGCAATGACGGCGCGACGTTGTACTAGCTTGAAATACGGGCTCATGTTCATCTCTGTTTATTGGCCAAGGATGCGATCGATTTCAGCGCGGGCCGACGCCGCGCGCGACAACGTCGTCAGGTAGGAAATATTCCCTTGCGATAGAGTCCGTTGCGCGTCCAGGACTTCCAGATAGCCGACCTTTCCCGCCTCAAAGCCCTTACGCGCGGCATCGTATGCCTTCTGCGATGTGGGGATAACAGACTGGCGATAGTCGCTCGCGGAAGACAATGCAAGATCGTAAGTGGAGGCGGCGGACACCAAGTCAGCACTCAATCGTGCCTCTAGCTCTCTGTAAGTGTCTTGGGCCTTGTAGGTTTGCATGGTGGCGGCATAGACGTTCCCCTGATTCCTGTCAAAAATCGGCAATGGCACGGAGATCCCAAATTGAGCCTTGTTGCGCCCCATTTCATTGTCGCGAGCCACTCCACCACTTATCGTGATGTCCGGATATCGCTTGCTCTTCTCGACATTCAATTCGGCTTTGCTCACTTCCAATGCGAGGCGTCCGGCAGTCATTCTCGGGGAGGCCAACAAGGCGCCTCGCAGCTCATCCAGCGATTGTCGCGGCGGAAGATCCTCGATATCCGCACGCACTGCCGTGAATTTCGGAGCTGGGTCGTTCCACAGTAATGAGAGTTCTCTGCGTGCGACGGTGAGCTCATTTTCTGCTTGACGCACTTCAATCTGCGCTTTCGTTAGCTCGATGTCTGCTTTGTTCCTCTCCAAAGGCGGAGCCTTTCCTGAGTCCACTCGCTTTTGAGCTACACGCAATGCCCCAACTGCCACTTCAGCCATATCGCGATTGACACGCACCGTTTCCTGCGCGATTGCGACTGCAAAGAATCGAGACGTAACGGAAGTCTTTATCTCCGCCCTCGCGATCTCATAGTCTCGGCCAGCCAAATCACTGTTTAATTGAGCGGCCTCTGTACGTGCTCGTCGCTTTCCGCCCAACTCAACGGGCATGCTGAGCATCGCCGTGGTCGTCCGCGTCGGACGTTGCTGGTCGTCGATGCTGACGTCCAGGGAAGGATTTGGCAGAAGGCTCGCCTGCTCCACCAACCCCTTCGATGCTCCGAAATCATTCTTGGCAGCCGACAATTGGGGATTCAACCTGTATGCGGCATCCAGCGCCTCGGACAGCGTCAGAACGTTTGCCGACGCAATCGATGCGTCTTCCCGGGTGTACTTTTCTGGCGTAGCCTGAGCCCGAGCCTGCGGACCGCACAGCGCGGCGACCATCAGGAACAATGGAAGCAACTTGAGGCGCATCATTTAACCTTGGTAGTGTCTGAGGAGATGTTGGTGCCTATGCCGGGGTGTCGCACGTGGGACACAATAGGGACGCCCAGGACGGATGACCGCCCGTACTGTATCCAAGCGCCTTCGTCAGAATCCGGACCCCCAGATGACAATTCTGTAAGGTTGCCGTGCATTACAGATTCGTAATCCTGGTGAAGGTAGACTGACGGCTAACCTGCCCTAGAATGCGTGCTCCTATTCAAGTGCAAGACGTGCGTGTTTCTGAACACGCAACGTTGGTGGCTATGCGAGCTCGAGCTCGCGCACCAGTTCCCGCTTGGCACCGGATTCAACCTTCGAGGGGTGCCATTTACGATTCGAACGGTTGTGGAACATGAAGATTTTGGTCGTTGAAGACGAGCGCAAGCTCGCTGAATACCTAAAGCGCGCTCTCTCAGAACACAACTATGTGGTCGACGTTGCGTCGGACGGCGTCAGCGGCCTGCACCTTGCCCAAGAGACCCAGTACGACCTCATTCTTCTGGACGTGATGCTTCCAGGGATGGATGGCTTTGCCGTTCTGCACGAACTGCGCAAGTCCGATCGCGTACCCGTCCTTATGCTCACGGCGCGAGACAAGGTCGAGGACCGAGTTCGGGGACTGCAGGACGGCGCAGACGATTACCTGGTCAAACCATTTGCGTTATCTGAATTGCTGGCGCGCGTCCTCGCGTTGGGGCGGCGGAGGGGGCATGTGGTCGCCGAGGCAAGTCGACAGAATGTCTTGAAAGTGGGAGATCTCGAACTGGATCTCCTGAGGCGCAAGGCTAGTAGGGCCGGCACGCGCCTCGATTTGACCGCCAAGGAATTTACGCTGCTTGCCCTTTTGATGCGAAAGCAGGGGGAAGTTCTGTCCCGCTTGGATCTCGCCGAACAAGTATGGGACATTAACTTCAACAGCAATACCAATGTGGTGGAGGTTGCTGTACGGCGCCTTCGTGGAAAAGTGGATGACCCTTTTGAAACGAAGCTCCTTCATACCGTGCGCGGGATGGGCTACGTACTCGAGCTGAGGGATGAGTAATGGGATTTCGCGAGATCAGTTCTCTGCGCCAATGGCTGTCTCGCTGGCTCGCGCTTCAGACATTTGTCGCACTGGGGGTTGTATGCCTAGTTGTGTATTGGGCGACGAATATAAATCTCTCTTATCGTCAGCAGGCACTACTTGAACAAAAGCGTGAAGTCATCGAGCACCTAGCGGATGAATTCGCCGTTAAAGGCGACCTACCCGCGCTCGAGCATAAGCTGAATGACTTTTTCTATGGAAAGTCTGAGTTTTCGTTGCGACTCGTCATTAATCAAAAAGTCAGCGTTTATGGTGAGCCTGCCGTAGCTGCGAAGGACGTAAATCGAATACAGACGCTCTTTTCTTTGCCTGCGCCCAGCCAGCCGGATAGGAGAATGACCGCAGAGTTGTTTCTGGATACCACGCCGGATGTGCGGCTTCGAGTGATGCTGGCATGGACGCTATTTTCGTGTGCTGTGATCGGAGCGATAGTAGTTTCCGTTATAGCCAACGTCCTGGTCCGGCGCGCGCTGCTTCCTCTTCACGAAGTGGCGCGTCAGGCCGCGCTGATATCGCCTGACCGCATCGGAGAACGACTAAAGGAAACGGGGTTGGCGCAAGAAATCAAACCGTTGGTCCTGCAGTTCAATGCGCTGCTGCAACGGCTAGAGCGGGCCTATGTCCAAATGGAAGGCTTCAATGCAGATGTAGCACACGAACTACGTACTCCTCTCGCGACGCTTATAGGAGAAACCGAATTCGCGCTGGCGGCAAACCGGTCGCCAGTGGATTTGCGAGACGTGCTTGGTTCGAATCTGGAAGAGCTTCAACGCATGACCGCTATTGTCAATGACATGCTCTTTCTCTCACAGGCTGACCGCGGAGCGAGGGCGCGGGCCGAACATGTGGAGAGCCTCCGCGCAATTACTACGGAAGTTCTTGAATATCACGAGGCCGAGGCCCTGGACGCGAGAGTTAGCTTTGACGTCTTGGGAGATCAAGCTGGCAGTGTAGACCGCTCGCTCTATCAACGCGCTATTTCAAATCTGGTTTCGAATGCCATTCGCTACAGCAAGCCGAAGTCAAGAGTAACGGTTAGGCTGTACAGGGCCGACGACGGGAAAGTACACGTCACCGTGCACAATTTGGGTGAGCAAATCGAAGCACAGCATCTACCGCGGCTCTTCTACCGGTTCTACCGGTCAGACTCTGCTCGTGCAAGCGACGCGAACCATCACGGCCTCGGACTGGCCATCGTAGCCGCAATTGCACGGATGCATGGCGGCACTCCCTTCGTAAAATCGGACTCGACGGGCACGACCATCGGCTTCAGCATAGCTGCCGACTTCGATCCATCCAAGTAGAACCACATTGGACGTTGGCGCTCCTGCACACTTGTGCAGTGAGCGCCAATGTCGTTTGTAGAGTAGCAAGGTGGCGCGCATCATTGGACATTTAGCGAGTCCACGTAGGCAGCAATCCTTCTAAAGAGATGCTCTCCGGAAATAGCGACAGGGAAATTACAGATTTCCGCGTTTTTTTTTGCAGATTCGTAATTGACGAGTTCGGGTTCTGACGAAGCTCGGCCGCTAAAGTAGCTTTACATGTAAAGCGATGCTAAGAGCCGGAAGACCAGCACTGTAGCGTTACGTCAACTAGGCTGCAACGGCGGAGTGATCACCGATCACGTCCTTCGCTTTTTTCAACGTCATTTTCAATGACGTATTCAAACGACAAATGAAAATTTTAGTTATTGAAGATGAGCAAAAACTCGCCGAGTTGTTACGCCGCAGCCTTACGGACAACAGCTATATCGTCGATATCGCACTGGATGGCGTCAGCGGTCTCCAACTCGCCTATGAAACGCAATATGACCTAATCATATTGGACATCGGCCTACCCGGCTTAGATGGATTTGAGGTTTTACAACGCATTCGTAAAAACGACAATGTACCTGTCATGATGTTGAATCGCCCCGGTTTTCGCGGAGGCTGTTTGGTTAAAGTAAAACAGCCTCACCGGCGGATGTGCCGAGTAGGTTGTAGTAGTTTGCCTCAGCCTCGGCCGGCGGGATATAGCCGATGGATGAGTGCAGGCGCTTATGGTTGAACCAGGCGACCCATTCCAGCGTTGCCAGCTCGACAGATTCCCTGGTTTTCCAGGGTGCGCGGCGGTGAATCAGTTCAGCCTTGTACAAGCCGTTAATGGTCTCGGCCAGGGCGTTGTCGTAACTGTCACCACGGCTGCCCACGGACGGCTCGATGCCCGCTTCGGCCAGGCGTTCGCTATAGCGGATGCTAACGTACTGCGATCCCCTATCGGAGTGATGGGTCAGAGAACCATCGTTGCCAGGCTGGCGGGCGTATAGGGCCTGCTCCAGCGCATCAAGCACGAAGTCCGTCGTCATGGATTTGCTCACGCGCCAGCCGACAATGCGCCGGGCGTAGACGTCGATGACGAAAGCCACGTACAGCCAGCCCTGCCAGGTCGAGACGTAAGTAAAGTCCGAGACCCATAACTGGTTCGGCCGCTCGGCCCGGAACTGCCGGTTGACCCGATCCATTGGATGGCTGGCCGCATCATCAGTGATGGTCGTTCGCTGCCGCTTGCCGCGCCGCACGCCTTGCAGGCCCTGAGCGCGCATCAGTCGTTCGACCGTACAACGGGCCACCATCACGCCTTCGCGATTCAACTGCCGCCAGACCTTGTCGGCGCCGTAGACGCGATGGTTCTCTTGCCAGACTCGCTGGACGTGCGGCATGAGCTGTTCGTCACGCCGCGCACGGTCGCTGCGCCGCGCCGGATCGCGCAGCCGCGCGGCATGGCGCCGATAGGCCGACGAGGCAACCTGCAACACCTTGCAGATCGGCTCGACCCCGTAAACCTCCCGGTGCCGGTCGATGTAGGTGTTTACGACTTCAGTTTGCGGTCGAGCTCCGCCTGCGCGAAAAAAGCGCTGGCGGTGCGCAGGATGTCGTTGGCGCGGCGCAGCTCTCGGTTCTCCCGCTCCAACTCCTTGATGCGTTCTCGCTCGCTGGTGGTGACGCCTTCGCGCTGTCCGCTGTCGACTTCGTGGCGCTTGACCCAGGTCAGCAGCGTCTGCGCCGAGCAGCCGATCTTGGGCGCGATGGACTCGACCGCCACCCACAGCGACGGGTACTCGCTGCGCGACTCCTGCACCAAGCGCACCGCGCGCTCGCGCACTTCAGGGGAAAACTTGTTCGCGTTGTTTTTGCTCATGGCTCGCATTCTCTCAAGAGTAGGAGCCTCCGCAAAACCCGGGGCGATTCATGTTGACCTCCAGGTCAAGCCTTGAGGACAGAGTACGCGGTCTGGAGCAAGGGGCCGATGATTATTTAATCAAGCCATTCGCACTCTCCGAGCTCCAAGCAAGAGTCCTCGCTCTCAAACGGCGCGCGGCGGGAGCTGGCGATACCATGTCCGGCGGAAATATTCTTCGCGTAGCGGACCTTGAACTGGACCTACTTCGCCGACGAGTAGCGCGAGGGAACTCCCGCATAGACCTCACGGCAAAGGAATTTGGGCTGCTGACGTTCATGATGCGGCGTGAAGGCGAAGTGTTGTCGCGCCTAGTCCTCGCGGAACAAGTTTGGGACATGAACTTCAACAGCAATACGAATGTGGTTGAAGTCGCGGTCCGCCGTCTTCGCGCCAAGGTCGACGATCCGTTCGACATAAAATTGCTGCACACCGTCAGAGGAATGGGCTACACCATCGAGTACCGCGAGCCCGAATAGGCTTGCCACTGACGCTCTGCAATTGTCTAGCCGCTCTAATGGCTCCTCTCGCCAAAAAAATGAGGACATAGCGGGTTATGGGCACCCCACTATGTCCTCCGCACGCTAGGTGCGCATTACGCGTCAGAATGCGTGGCGCAAGCCGATCACCGCCTCCCTGGCTTTTACATCGCTTTGAAATGCAAAGTTGTTCGTATAGGTGGCAGCAGCGTACATCGTCGTGCGCTTCGAAAGCGTGTAGGAGTAGCCCAACGCAAACGTGTTGCTGGTCGAGTCTCCACCGGTCAGGTCGCTATTGTTCGGATCGACTCGCTGCCACGAACCAAACATGCTGCTAGCGCCACCCAAGGGGACGGATGCTGCGATCAGATAGGAATTCGAGCTGAAACCATCGACGAATGTGTTGGACGGCGTACCGCGGAACGTTCCGACCGAGGCGCTCGATGGGAGCCCCTTGCCAGCAAACCAGCCATCGGTTGCTCGTTCGTATGCCAGCGCCAGCTTAAAGACTTCAAAGTCGTATGAGCCGCCCAGCGTGAACGAGCGAGGAGTGGCCGCAGTTTGGGCCGAGGTCAGTTTGTTCGACGCATTCAATTGGTCATATGCGAAGAATGCCATGAGCGGACCATTGGCATAGCTAATGCCAGTCGTAATTGCTCGAGTGTTATCGGCCGTCCGGAAGCCCGTCTGGGCCGCGTTACGGTCGTCGGCATTAAATGCATAGCCAGCCGATAGGCGGAAGCCGCCCATCGAAGGGCTTTCATACAGCGCCAGGTTGTCATAGCGCACGAAATACGCCGCGCTGAAGCCAAGGCCTCCACCCGTATTGAGCTGCGTGAAGCCGCCGCCAAATCCGGAACCATACATCGAAGCCATAAGACGCGACGCTACGTTGTACTGGCGCCCAAGACGAAACTCACCCCATTGGTCGCTGCCAAGGCCGATGGTAGCTTCACGACCGAACAGGCGATTGTTTTGGAGAGACGAGCCGTTAGCGGAATCGTACCCAGACTCGAGGCGGAAGGTCGCGTACAGGCCATCACCCAAATCTTCCTTTCCGCGCAGGCCCCAACGCGACCCGGCCGTTTGGCCATTAGTCATCGCCACTCGGCTCCCGTCGAATTCGGACTTCGCGCCCGTTCGAGGATCAGTGTAGGACCCGTCGACCTTGGCGTAGCCAATCCCGGTATCAATAATTCCATACAGCGTTACCGACGACTCGGCGTATGCAGCCGTGGAAAGTGTTGCCGCAGAAATTGCCAGCAATAGAGATTTCTTCACAAATTGCTCCTTTATCACAGAGGCGGACTGGATGGCCTCGCCGATAGAAGAAACGCGAAGTCCGTTTCGCATTTCCATTTCGCGGTGTCTATTCGGCAAGTGCCAAGCAAGTGTGGAGATTGTTCATCGACAAAAAACCAACGATTGGATTACATATATGTCTGCATCCAGTCATTAATGACCATTAACCGCTGCGTGCCAACGCAACTCTATGTTTCCTCTCGATTTTGCAGCGACGGAGGACAATTCAGACCCCTTAACGCCATCCGTTAATTCTCATACGCTCCCCACGTGCGGTTGCAAAATCACAACACCCTTCCAAAATCGAAATAGACACTCGTGGGCTCCACATTTCCAAATCCGGACAAAAACGTAATTTTGTAGTCGCGGTTTGGATGGGATGTCTTCGATACAATTCCTATACGCGTTAAGTGATGATGATTTATTAATACCGGCGTCAGTGCGTACCGCCGGTAATCAAATGGAGTTGGCGATGAAAATTTCCCTCAAGATCCTTTCGGCCTTCGTATTGATTGCGACGCCCATGGCGTACGCTGGCGCGCAAACCGCAGTGCCGGCCAACGCAGCCTCGACGTACTCTAGCGGAATTGACCGGGGACTCACTCGAGCGGAAGTACAAGCAGATCTCGCAGTGTGGAAACGTGCAGGAGTGGATCGCTTCTGGAACCAAGACGAAACGCCCGACATTTACAGCCGCGAATACAGAATGGCGTATGCGGAATATGTTCGCCTTCGCAGCGGCACCGAGTATCAACAAGAGCTGGAACGCCTCAAACGCTAAGGCGATCTCCACCGGCGGCGAGCGGCCTCCTCCACCGCGAAGGGAAGAGGCCTTTTTTGGTGCACATTCTATCGAAATGTGCACCTTTTTTTATTGAACAATTTCTTCGGATGAAGACTTAGCCGTTTCGGAATCGGCACCTCGACATCATAGATGAAAGCAAAGAGAAAGGACCGTTAAAACGGCGAGAGCGACGCTCGCATACAGCCAAGGTGGCCTCGAGCATCGCATCCCAAGTTGGTTGCCCAACGATTTTCTTCGATATATCTAGACAGTGGACGACTTACAGGTGACAGGCCCGCTGTCTTTTCTGGCAGAGCCGCACGCACTGTATGAAGGAACGCTGCATTATTGCTCTTCGCCCTTGAGGCGATTAAGTTCCTCCTGATACTCCGGTCCGTTGCGAAGCTCCAAATAGTTAGCATAGCTCTTACGGTAGGACGCACTGTAAATATCGGGTGTGTGCCGACCTTTGTAGAACTTGTTCATTCCGGCTCGCTTCCACATGGCCAAGTCAGCACGCACTTCTGCTCGCGTTTTCGCGCCCTCGGCCGATGGTGCAGGGCCGCTCGTCATCGCGCAGCCAGAAAGGAACATCACCGAAAGCGCAATTGCGACACGAATCCTCATACATGACCCTCGAATTTAGTTTCGCCAACGGACGGAGGAGCACCCAACCGCGTGGAATTTCCCCACGAATGAGCGCTACCTCCTGCCAAAAGCAGACGGCACTTAAGCACCGGTGTTGTAGATTTCGTCGAGGCGCGCACGCTCTTCGGGGGTGATCGAATCGCGTTCTTTCGCAACTTGCTCACGGGTTTTTTCAGTTGGAACCATCCAACCAGGCTTTGCCGCATTCAGGTTGGTAAAGAACCATTCCCTCTTATTGGATTTTGCGGCGACGAGCTCCTGCCGAACTTGCTCCGAGGTTTTTCCACTTTGGCTGTCGCTAATGTGAACTTCGTAGCCGATCTCAGTGTTTGTATTGTGAAATGTGTCGGCGTGGGCGGTCGAACTCAGAGCACCCAAAGTAAGTGCGATGGCGGCGCTAGAAATAGTTACTTTCATCTCAGTGATCCTCACGTTAGTTGTCGTCGCGCAGAAGCGACTGACTTAATAATGTAAAGATCGCGTTTCGACAGTTTGCCGTCTTTATTATTACAATTCTGTAATGATGCGCTTCGTCGACCGTTCCGCTTTTAGAATTCCGACTAGGCCAATCCGGCGGAATTGGCGCGCATCATAAACGACTAATTGCGTACGGAATAGCCGTTTCATGACACGCCTCCTCCAAACACCACATGGGACTTTTGAGTGTTGCCTTATGACCGAGAACCAATAAGTCGGCGGTTCGCGTGAATGGCAGTGAAATCCAAAGCAAGGACGTAAAAATGACGACTAGCATCACCCGGGCGATTACAGCGCTTTCAGCGGAGGTATATTTTGCTTTCGCGTGCGGCGCGTTGCTGGGGACCGGGGCCGGGATTGAACGCTGGTGGCCGTCTATCCCGGGATGGGTGCCTCTCGCCATGTACGTCTCGGCGTACGTGTTTGGAGGAGCTTTCACCGTGCGAGACGCCTTCAATAGCTGGAAGGAGCGGCGCCTCGAAATCGACAGCTTGATGCTCATTGCCGCCGCTGGCGCTGCCGCGCTCGGAGCATGGGCCGAAGGCGCTCTCCTTCTCTTCTTGTTCAGCCTAGGGCACGCGCTGGAGCATTTCGCGATGGGGCGGGCGAAGCGGGCAATCGAAGCCCTGGCAGAACTTGCGCCAAAAACGGCTACGGTGCGTCGCGATGGCCAAGTTCGCGAGATTGCAGTCGAAGAAATTGAGGTGGGCGACCAGGTTATCGTCAAGCCGAACACGCGGCTTCCCGCAGACGGCTTTGTCATCAAGGGAAGCTCAAGTGTCGATCAAGCCCCCATAACAGGCGAGAGCATTCCAGTAGACAAGGCCCCCGTGCCTGACGCTGCCATTGCGCGCAGCCGGCCGGCTGGCGTCGATCCCAAATCTCAAGTGTTCGCCGGCACGATTAACGGGTCGGGCCTGATGGAGGTCGAGGTCACTCGTAAGTCGAGCGACTCAACCCTTGCCCGCGTCGTAGCGCTGGTCGAGCAGGCCGACGTTAGAAAGTCGCCAACGCAGCGGTTCACGGACAGATTCGAGCGAATCTTTGTGCCGACCGTCCTAAGCATCGCGTTCCTATTGCTTTTCGCCTGGGTCATTGTTGATGAGCCATTCCGCGATAGCTTCTACCGCGCGATGGCGGTACTTGTCGCAGCTAGCCCTTGTGCTCTTGCCATCGCAACGCCGAGCGCAGTGCTTTCAGGTATCGCTCGCGCGGCACGGGGCGGCGTACTCATCAAGGGCGGCGCCCCGCTGGAGGAACTTGGAAGCCTGAAAGCACTAGCTTTTGACAAAACCGGTACCTTGACTGAAGGCCGCCCTCGAATTACCGACATCTTGCCGGCACCTGGGGTCTCCGAACAGGAGCTAGTCGCGATTGCGGTGGCAGTAGAGTCGCTAAGTGATCATCCGTTAGCCGCGGCCATTGTTCGAGATGGTCGCCAAACTCTCGGAACGTATCCGATCCCAGAAGCTTCCCAGGTGGAAAATTTCGTTGGCCAGGGAATCACGGCCAAAGTGGGTTCGCAAAGCGTATGGATCGGAAAAGTTGAGATGTTCGGCGCGTCTGGCATTCCGCAGCTCGAAAGCTCGACGATGGCCGCCGCCGACGAGTTGCGGGAGGATGGCCGAACAACGATGGTCGTGCGACTGGGAGACAGAGATCTCGGTGCCATTGGACTAATGGATACGCCACGGCAGGGTGCTGCCGAAACCATAGAAGATCTGCGGCAACTGGGGATTTCCCACATGGTGATGATCTCTGGCGACCATGAGAACGTCGCCCGCGCCATTGCGAACAAAGTGGGCATTGAGGACGCACGGGGCAATTTAATGCCGGAGGACAAAGTTCAAGTGATTCGCGATCTTAGGGCTGATGCTGAAATCGCGATGATCGGAGACGGTGTGAACGATGCCCCCGCCATGGCAAATGCGACTGTGGGTATCGCCATGGGTGCCGCCGGATCAGACGTCGCACTGGAAACGGCCGATGTCGCTTTGATGGCGGATGATCTGCGCCATCTGCCTTTTGCGGTCGGACTGAGCCGCCAGACTCGACGAATCATTCGTCAGAATCTGTACGTCAGTCTCGGTATCGTCGCTGTCCTAGTACCTGCGACGATCATGGGGCTGAGTATGGGCGCTGCAGTCGCCGTCCATGAAGGATCGACGCTGCTCGTAGTTTTTAACGCTTTGAGATTGCTGGCCTACCGAAAGGGTTAGGAGGTTCCGTTACGAGCTTTTCGAGCCAGGAAATTCGTCCCGAGCAAAGTTCCAAGAAGCGGACTCGCGTAAAAGCGCGCCCCAATTCCGCCTTCGGCGCCCGGAGAAACGTCACGAACAGCATGAGCGCCAGGGCCGGATTGATGGCCGCATCCAGTGACGTGGTTGCCGGGGTGAGATACGCCGTGAGCGCCGCAAGGAACGTGGCGAGGAGATAAATGGAGATCTGGTGGCGTTCCAGCCAGTCACGCAGACGAGTCATGGCATCTTCGGTTCTGATGCGTGGGCGGAAAAGCAGCTATTTTCCACCACCTTGCAGCGCACGCTCGACAGCAGTCGCCAAACCCTCGGGGCTCAGCCGGGTCAGGCGCGTGCCATTGACGAAAAATGTCGGCGTGCCTTTGATTCCCACCGTGTTGACGTCCGCCTCATCCGCCTTGATGAGGGCGCTGATAGCGGCATCGTGCATTTCTTCGCGCGCCCTCTTCTCATTCAGCCCCACCCTCACCGCTGCGCGCCATGCCGCAGTCACGTTGGGATCGTCGTGCCATTCGGGCTGGGCCTCGAGTATCGCCTCCAGCACCGGTTCGAAGAGGCCCTGGCGGCGCGCGGCCTCCAGCATCCGCACGGTTTCCTCGGATCCCTTGTGGAACAGCACATAGCGCATCACCACGCGGACGTCGTTCGGATACTTGCTCAGGATCTGCTTGACGTAGGGGTAGAACGCCCGGCATCCCTCGCATGAGGGATCGAAGAACTCCACGATGGTGACCGGGGCATCGAATCGTCCAATCACCGGCGAATGAAAGCGCACCAGTGTCGTGGCTTCGGTCGCCGGCGTTCCCGTTTGGCTGGCTTGCGGCGAAGGCTCGCTTGCCGGGCGTATGAGAACCGCTGCCGCGGCAAAGGCAATGACCGAGACAACACTAATGATGATGACAAGCAGACGTCGATTCATTTTTTTGAGTGGAAACGGACCAATAAGAGGGAGAGGACGACGAAGGTGAACGCGATCAGGGAAAGAAACGGCAGTGGTATCGAACCGAAGATTGCCATTCCGGCCCCTGAGCATGACGCCTCTGCCGAGCACGCGACGATCTCAGGTTCGATCACGCGCCAGTACAACAAGGTGTGGTAGGCGGCGAATCCTGCGCCGGCCCCCGCCAACGGCAAGGCGTAGCGCCAAGCGCCCAAGTCGCCGCGGTAGCAGGCAACCCCAAGCACCACTACCAGAGGGAACATGAATATCCGCTGGTACCAGCACAACACGCACGGCGTCCTGCCGAGCACTTCCCCGATGAACACGGCGGACAGGGTCGCAATCAATGCCGTCACCCACGCCATGGTCAGCCAGGCGGCGGCGTTTCGCGCATGATTTGTCGACCGAGAGGCAACACTCGACACGGCAGGCTCCTATCCCAATCCCACGTAGCGTTGTGTGGGGTGTCAGTGCGAATGCGTTGCGCCGGCGCCGCCGCTGATGGCGCCAGGCGATTTCAGCGAACCGATAGGCCCGGCGCGCAACTCGACGGCAATCTCCCCTGCCCGCTCGAAGCGCAAGGTGACCGGCACGACCTCGTCCTTGACGATGGGTTGCTTCAACCCCATGAACATGAGGTGAACGCCTCCCGGTGCCAGAACCACTTCCTTACCGGCCGGAATCTCCAGGCCCTTTTCCAGCCAGCGCATGCGCGCCATACCCCCAGTGGTTTCGGACGCATGGATTTCGGTTTTGTCCGACAACGGCGAACTGGCGCCAATAAGCCGGTCCGGTTGCGTGCCGCTGTTGACCACCGTCACATACCCGCCGCCGACCCGAATTCCCGGCGGCGTCGCGCGGGCCCACGCCTCACGAACGGTCACGGTCGACGATTCCGCCGCTTGGACAGCGGGAACGACGGAGGTCACCAGCGCGGAAATCGCGCAAAGTCCGATGCAGGTACGGATGCTGATCAATGTTTCACCTTTTGGTCTGTAGAAGTTGGGAAGCCGCACCAATTCGGCCTGGCAGGCGGCGTCAATCGTGCCCGCGATAACGCAGTAAACGCAGCGCGTTCGCCGTCACTAGAACGGTGGCGCCGGTATCCGCAAGGATTGCCATCCAGAGCGTCGTGACGCCCATTACCGTCGTCACCAGGAAGATCGCCTTCAGGCCAAGCGCGAGCGCGATGTTCTGCCAGATATTGCCGAGCGTGACCCGCGATAGATCGATCAGGTTGGCGATGCCCATCACCCGGTTCTGAAGCAGCGCCGCATCCGCGGTTTCAAGCGCAACATCCGTGCCACCGCCCATCGCGACGCCGACTGAGGCCGTGGCCAAGGCAGGTGCGTCATTGATCCCGTCGCCCACCATCGCGACATGGCCCTCTTGCTTCAGCGCTTCGATGGCGGCCAGCTTCTCTTGAGGCAGCAGCTCAGCCTGCACACTGACGCCCAAGGCGGCCCCGATCGCATCGCCCGTTCGGCGGTTGTCGCCCGTCAGCATGACGGTCTTCACCCCCATCCCAAGCAAGCGCTTCAGCGCCTGGGCCGCGTCAGCACGCGGTTCATCGCGCAAGGCGATCAGGCCGCTGATACGCTTGCCGGCCAACACCACGACCACGGTTTTGCCTTCCTGTTCCAGCCTGGAAATGGACTGGCGAACCGGATCCTCGATGGGAGCAAGTTCCTCGGCATAGCGTGGCGACCCCACCGAGGCAAATCCCGATTTCAACCGCGCGGTAACCGCCTTGCCCGGGATGGCGAGCGCCGCCCCGAAACTCTGCGGCAACTCCAGGTTCCGGGCCTCGGCCGCTTCCACGATTGCCGCGCCCAAGGGGTGGCTGGTCTTGCGCTCGACTGCGGCGGCCCGGGCCAGCACCTCGTCCTCGGTTCCTTCGACGGCGACGATATCTGTGATGCGAGGACGGCCTTCCGTAAGTGTTCCGGTCTTGTCGAAAGCAACGGTTTTGATCTTGCCCAAGGTCTCCAGAGCCGCCCCGCCCTTCACCAGCAGCCCCCGGCGAGCCCCGGCGGCCAGACCTGAAGCGATTGCCGCGGGCGTGGAAATGACCAGCGCGCACGGGCAAGCAATAAGCAGCGTCGCCAGGCCGCGATAGATCCAGGTCATCCAGTCGCCATCGAACAGCAGTGGCGGAACGATTGCGATCAGGAGAGAAACCGCCATCGCCGCCGGGGTGTAGACGCTGCTGAACCGGTCAATGAAGCGTGCCAACGGCGCCTTGGACTCTTGCGCCTCTTCGACCATGTGGATGATGCGGGCGATGGTGTTGTCCGCCGCCGTCCGAGAGATCGACATGCGCAGCTCGCCATTGCCGTTGATGCTGCCGGCGTACAGGTTCGCGCCAGGCTCCTTTGCCACAGGCACGGATTCCCCGGTGATCGGCGCCTCGTTCACCTCGGAAATGCCCTCAAGCACGGCGCCGTCAGACGGAACCCGGTCGCCGGGCCTGACGATGGCGACATCGCCTACGGCGAGCTGTTCCACAGGGACGGTTTCAAGTTTGCCATCCTGTTCGCGAAGCGCTTGTCTCGGCGCGAGATCCATAAGCGCCTTGATGGCGGAACGTGCGCGGCCGGCGGCAACGGTCTCCAGAAGTTCACCCACCGCAAACAGGAATATCACCACCGCGGCCTCTTCCGCAGCGCCGATGACAAGCGCGCCGATAGCGGCCACGGACATCAGGGTTTCAATGCTGAACGGGGTGCCCGTGGTCGCACTGGCGTATGCCCGGCGCACGACAGGCACGATGCTGACGATGGCGGCCGCCGAATACACCCAGCGCTCGAATTGGGGGAAAAGCTGGGCTGCGATGAAGGCGACGGCAAACGCCAAGCCTGTCATCCACACCAGCCTGGCCTTCTTGGTTCGCCAGAATGGCAGCGCATCCTGATCACCCGAGCTTGCCGCAGTCGCGGCTGCGTCGTGACTGACAGGCGTGAAGCCCAGCGCGCGGATTTGGGCCTCGATCTTTTGCTGGCTGCTGCGGTCTTCGTCGTAGGACAGCGCCAGGCTTTCCTGACCATAGCTGACGTTGATGTCCGTCACGCCGGGAAGGCGCTTCATGGCGTTTTCGATCTTGACCGCACAGGCGCCGCAATCCATTCCCTCGATGCGCAATTTGAGGGCTTTGTTGGTGGACATAGCAGAACTCGACATGATTTAAACAATCCGCGTACCATAAACCCCGTAGTGACTACAGAGTCAAACCTATGAGCGCACGGCCGCTGACCATCGGATTCCTCGCACGGGCAACCGGCACCAATATCGAAACCATCCGCTATTACGAGCGTGAAGGCTTGCTCCCGCCGCCTGAACGGACGCAGGGCAATTACCGCGCCTATGAACCCAGCCACCTGCAACGACTGGCCTTCATCCGAAAAGCGCGTGACCTGGGATTCTCGCTTACTCAGGTTCGGACACTGCTATCGCTATCCGATGACAAAACCCGCTCATGCGCCGCCATCGATGAGATAGCGATGGAACACCGAAAAGCTGTCGAACAGAAGATCCGAGACCTTCGGGCCCTGAAATCCGAGCTCGACAATCTGATCGATCAATGCAGCTGCGGTACCGTGGCCGAGTGCCGCATCATCGAATCACTGTCGCCTCCCCCTGTTGCCTAGCCGCCGATCGCAGCCCATCCAACCTCGAACTCGGATCTAGGGAAGGGTTAGCCTGGTGTGCGCCCTCATCGCCGCTGTCGAGAGTTAATTAACTTCGAAGCCAGTTTCCATTTGAATAAGAAGGCTGGGCGAGATTTGGTTTATCCACGTTAGGCATCGCGGATCTCTGAAGTTTGGATTGGGCCAACCACTTCATTGAACTTGGGCATGCAGAAAAAAAATGCCTCGTGCTTCGGTCCTTGGGCCTTAGTCCTCTCCTCCAGTCCACAACCCGGCAATCAGTTGGCGCGTTTGTCTCAATATGGTCTCAACCTTGTCTCACGCCTGTCGCATTTGTGTCTCGCAACAGTCTCACATGTGTCCCATTTGCGTCTTATGTATGTCTCAGAGGTGTCTCAACACGTAGGGCCGGACTGCGAAATTGGCGAGAATTGGACTGATGAATACAGCAGAAATCCGCGTAAAGCGGCCATTCTTGCGGCCCACGGCATTTGTGCGTGCTTCGTTGTCAGACAAAAGAAAACGGCCGACCGCAGGGAAAACCCAAAATAATCAAAGAGATGACAGCACCCGAAGGGTGCGTCCTGTGTGGTGGCCTTAAGGGGCCCGGCGCCGCCCCTGGCGCCGGGGACTTTAAGGGCACCTGTGAGCGTCCGGGGGACGCTCACGAAGTCCGAAGGACGGCCCCACCGGCGCAGCCGGTGGGACTGGACGCCCCGATCAAAACCCGCCGTTCATCCAAAGCAAAAGGCCGCCCTAGGGCGGCCTTTTGCTTTGGCGGATGTTGAAAGTCAGTGCATGCCAGCAGGAAACGCCAGCGGCCTGACGGGCGGCTGTTGACGCTGAAGCGCTTGCCAGAGGTCATAGTTGGCCTGCATTGTCATCCATGCCTGGGCGGTGCTTGCCCCGGCTTGTTCCAGCCGGACAGCGAGGTCCGGGCTGATACCTGCATTGCAGTTGAGGACACGGGACAGGGCCACCCGGGACATGGCAATCCGGTCAGCCGCTTCGGCGACGGACAGCCCGAGTGGGGCAATAATGTCCTGCCGGAGAATTTCGCCGGGATGCGGAGGGTTGTGGATCACGGCTATCTGGCCTCCATATGCTCAGTCCCACCGGCCTGAGTAGACAGGTCGGAAAAGTTGCTGATCCGCACCGATCCATCCGGAAAACGGGCGACCACATCAAGCTGACCACCCATCGCCTCGATGTGGCTGCGCAGCGTCGAAATGTACATGTCCGTCCGCTTCTCCATCTTGGCGATGGACGGTTGCTGTACGTGCAATATCTCGGCCAGGACCTTCTGCGACAGGCCCCGAGCTTGACGCAATTCTTGGAGCGGCATGTCTCGGAGCATTTCGGCCGTGGCGGCCTGGGCGCGAGCCTGAGATTCCGGCGACATGGCCGAGCGGAGCGTTGAGAATTTCTTAGCCATTGATCTGCCCTTCCTTTCGCAATTGTTCCAAATGATCGTCGTACAGCTTGTCTGCTCGCGGCACGAATTCTTCATACCAGCGGTCCTTCCCGGTTTTGTCACCGCCTATGAGCAAAATGGCGGTTCTCCTGGGATCAAACGCATAGAGCGTGCGCAGCGGATGGCCGCCCGCCTGTGTCCGAAGCTCGCGCATGTGTTCGTGTTTCGAGCCGTTTATCCCACTCGAATGAGGAAACCCAAGCGACGTGCCTCTTTCCTCCAGAAGGCCGACCGTAGCGGCCACTGATTCCTGCTCGCTGACCGACAAGGTGTTCCACCAGTCTTCGAACTCGTCCGTGAACTCAACTTCCCAAACCATCAGTTCCCCGCCTCGGTTGTTTGCTCGATTATAACCTAGAGGGAATATTCCATCAAGGGAATACCCAGGAGAAAATCGATGGTCATACGACCGACGGGCGGGCAATGCCCGCCCGTCCGCACTCGCTTCTAAGTTCCCCATCCGCCCGGGTGCCCGAGTGGGACTTACGGCTCCATTTCTCCCATCGGGTGTTCCACCGCCATTGCGACCTGAAGGGGTTGGACGCGCATCAGTTCAGGCACCCAGCCCTTCCCTTCCAGCAATTGCTCGGCTGCTGCGGCGGCCTGGGCCTTCTTCATCGCCAGCAGCGGCTTCGCCTGCTCGGCATCCATCGCCTCGGTGACCACTGCCGCTATTCGATCCTTCGACACATGGGCAAGGTAGGACTGCGCGGTCGGCTTCCACCACTTGCTCATGTCCAGGCCAATCACTTCGCCCAAGCGGTCAAGGTGCCGGGGTTCCTTCCCATAAGAATGGCTTTGGCTGCGGTATATCGAAACGCTGGACAGTACGGCCAGCAAGTCGAGTAGGTCCGTGAGCGACTGCTCCAACAGCCAGGGCAGTACAGCCGCACCGTCCTCGGGAATCTGATTCGTGACGGCCTCAATCTGCGCCTGCACTGCTGCCCACGCCGGACTGTCCTTGATGCTCTCGTCCGTCTTCGCCAGCTCGTAATGCGCTGTCCGCATCGAAACATCGAACGAGTCTCCGGCGCTGCTTCGGCGGCTGCTGTCGAAGTCGCCAAGCATCTGCTCGATGAGCAGGCAAAGCGCCAGGGTGGGACGCATCATGATTTCGGCCTGTAGGGCAATGACGCGCTGTGCCTGGAGTCGGTTGGTCAGCGCCTCGGAATGCACGGGGCGCGTCAGGACCGGGGGCAGGTCCACGCCCGCCGTCGTCTGGCCGTGGCCCTCGTCGCTGCGCATGACCTGGGCCACGGCCTCGCGCTCGTCCTGGCGGATCAGGCCACGGGTGACGGTCAAGTCGCCGTGATAGTCCAGGTGCACAATCGCTCCGCACAGGGCTTTCAGTTCAACCGGGTAGTCGAAAAGCTCCGCCCGGATCTCCCGAATTTGTCCTTCGTAGCCGCGAATGACGCCGCGACGCTTGTCCAGGTCGGCGACGTCGTAGCCCTCAATTTCTTGCAGTTCAGCAAGCTTCGTTCGCGCAGCGTCGATCTTCTTTTGCAGCCCGTCGAGTTGCTTGGCTTGGGCCTTGTCCGGCTCTTGGTAGGAACGCTGAATCTCGCCAAAGGGCTTCTTGTCGGGGTGCTCGAACGACAGGCGGCACTCCACCCACAACCAACCCTCGGCCTGCACCGCCTTGAAAAGTTTGGAACGCTGCATCTTGGCGTCGGCCATGCTGCGCACCTTTTCCGGGTCGGCCAAATAGGCGTCGTCCTCGAAGAGGTCGCGGCGGACTTCTCCGCCCGCCTTCTCGTAGGCTGCGACGGTCACGTACCGCGCCACGGGCGAATCGCCGCGCATTTCGGTTTCGGCCAGCAACCGGCGGATGCAGTAGTCCCGGTTCCAGGTTTGGCCGGCCGAAGCCTTCCATGCCGCCTCCTGGCGGGCGTGGTCCGAAACCGACGCGAGCGCCTGCATTTCGTCCATCTTGATCTTGCCATCGCGGAACAGTTGCATGAGCGTGGGCGACACGCTGCCCAGCGCCAGCAGCTTCTTTACGGCCGATTCCGATGCGCCATGCGCGGCGGCGATTGCCGCGACCGTCCAGTTGTCGGCGCGCAGGCGCGCATATGCTGTGTACACGTCGGCCGGGTGCATCGCCTTGCGCCCGATGTTCTCGATCAGACTGGCGTGGTGCGCATATTCGCCTGGGATCACGAGGCACGGGACCGCGTAGTCGGCGGGAAAAACGCCGTCTTCGATCAGCAGGCCGAGGGCCGTCCAGCGCCGTCCGCCCGCGCACACCTCATAGGAGCCATCCGGCGCTGCGACGACAACGAGGTTTTGCAGCAGCCCGCCCATCGCCTGGATGGTGGCTTTCAGTTCCAGAATTTCTGCGTCTTGTTTGCGGTCCTGCGGGCTACGCGCTTGATACGCTTCGCTCAAACGCAATTGCGAATGAGGGATATCCATGCGCGTGGCGGCGGCGTGGACGGCGGCGAGTTCGTTGGAATCGAGTTTCATGATTGGGGTTCCGGTCGATATCGAGATCAGTGCAATTGGGCGGGGACTTCGGGCGCGTCGAGCGCGGCGATGAGGGCGGTAAGCTGGCGCATCGTCATCGCGGGGATGCGAAAGCTCAGGCCCAGCCGGTGGGCGCGGCGCATGTCATGCGCCAATCTGATAAAGTCGTGGTTCATCACGGTTCTCCTTTTGACGGGTGGGTCGAGGTGCAAGCCCCTATCGGTTGCAGCCGAGTAGGGGCTTTTCGTTTAGTAGCCGAGCCAGTTCAGCAGGTCGCGCCCGCGATACAGCGGCTGATCGCCATGGTCGGCAAAGAAGTCTTGGGCGTTTGCTTGGTGGTCGCGCAGTTGCAGCACTACCTGCAACCGCGTCAAAACGGCTTCCTCGGCCGTCTCTCTGTCGCGCAACCCGTCCGCGTCGACCACGCCGGTATCCAACAGGTCGGCCAAGAGTTCGATGAGGTCGGGGCGATGGCCAGTCCAAGCAACGAACTCGTTTTCAACTGCGACAGTCACGACGGGCGCAAAATCAAAGCCATTACGAGCCAGCGCGGTCCCGTAATCCATGGCGCTGCGTTCGGCGTACTGAACGCCGCGCTGCGCCAGGGCGGCTTTGGTCAAGGCGCATTCAGCGCCTCCCAGGACGGTGTAAAGGACGATAGTCGTATCGGTCGTGTCCTGTTCTTGGGGTGCGTTCATGGAAAGCCTCCTTTCGTTGCGCGGATGGGTTGTCGAGGGGTTACTTGGCAGCGAGCGCCAGGACGTGCCCGCCGCTCAACTTCTTGGCGAAGTTCCAGCCGCTTGTCCAAGCTCCGACCAGAACGGGCACGTCTGCCAACAGCGCGGGCATGTCGGTCTGTTCGTGGCCTGCCTTGCATTCTTCTTCGCCCAGGCTGAAGGCCATGTCCATTGCCCGCGTCCACAGCAGCTTGCGGACCTCTTCGCGGTGCCGATCTTGCGACCGAATCCACATATCCAGCACGTCCACGCCGCGCCGGTCTTGACGCGCCTGCGCACCGAGCAATTTCTCTATCGCCAAGGCCACAATGTTGGTATTCAGCGTCGCGTGGTCGTTCATGTTCGTTTGCTCCAAAAAGAGAGGTCGCACGCCACCCGATCCTGAAGAAGTCGTCCGAGCGTGGGTTTGTTGGATTTGGTTGTTCATGGTCTTTCCCTCCGCGTTGTTCGCATCCGTTCCTGTGAGGCCTGTCCGTGCCGTCCGTGACCGCGGAGGGACGACTGGAAAGGGCCGGAGCAGAGGCCGCATGCGGAGCGCAGCCGTAGGCGAGCACCGAACGGGTGAGCACCGGACCCTTGGAGGGAGGAACGCAGTGGTACGGTCGGCGTTTTAGGACAGGGCTCGCGGGGACGGATGCATTGCGAGAGACAGGGCGGCGACACCAAAGCCAGGCGCGCGCCGAGCGCCCTACCCGCGCGCAGCGCGGGTCATACTGGCCGCAAGGCGGCCCGCAAGCGACAGCGCGCAGCGCCGGCAGGCGCGAAGGCGTGAGCCGACCGGAGGGAGGGAAGGATGGAAGCCCCGAAGGGGGTGAGACTGGCGGTGTTGGCCAGGCTCAACGCGAAGCGCGAGAGCCCGACCCGCAGCCGCAGGCGTAGGGGCACGCCCAGGGGTGAACTCTGGATCTGAAAACGACCGGCGCCGGCGTTCAGGCCAGGCCGAATACCATCAACTTAGTGCTGAGAATCCGTCGACGGCGGCAGCGAAACGTTCAGACGATCTAGGGCCTTGTTTGCCCGATCCCGCGCCTGATCGATGAGTTGATGCTGGCGGACGATGTAGTCAAATAATTCTTTCGGACGATGCTCGGCTTCTACCAACGACTGCTCGTTGATGATCCCGATGCACATTTCAATGCACTCGTCGCAGATCGTGACCTGATCGTTGTCACCCCGGGCAACCAGCTTTCGCACTTCGTGCTGGGACTTATCGCAAAACGAGCAGTGCAGCACTGGCGGCCGCTCCTTGGTCCGGCGTTTCTTCTTCGGCTCATCCATGTCGGCACCGTGCCAAGGGTCGCGAGGCACGCAATCTAGCACAAGCGGAGGCAGTCGGGATGCGTGTTTATCCTACTGGCGTGCGCTTTCTTTCGTGGCATTCTCGAAAAAAAAAAGCAGCCAAAGTTTCCAATCGGAGGAGAATTTTGGAAGGCACGATGGTTATCCACGGTGTCCGGGCCACGTATAGGATTGTTCGCTCGGCAGACGCCAAAGGGTTCAGAGCGGAAGTAAAGATCGGCGCCAACGGTTGTTGCATGTGTGTCGGCGGGGCCGATAAAGTATTCGCCAATGAAACATCAACTCGCAGAGCAGTCCAAGAGGGAATCACTGTTGGCTTCATGAAACAAGTAGCGGGAGGCGGAGCGCTTTAGTACATAGCGCCGGCGTATGCCGGCGCCGTGTTTTCTACCCTCGGCGATGATGGTCCACCATGCCGGCCAAGTACGCGGCCTCTAAAGCCGCGCGCAACCGGCAAATAGACATCTCGTAAAGTTCCAGCTTGGCGCCTGCGGGGCAATCCAACGTCTCCAGATTCAGAAGGCGGCTGGCAATGTCGGCAATGGCGGCGCGAGCCGCCATGGAAAGTTCAACCATGGCCATGGGGCTCACTCCGTGTCTAGCTCGCCCAGCACCTGGCGGGCGAGTGCGTTGAGGTCGATTTCTGACCTGGCAATTGCCTGCACTTCATCCAGCGGCAGGGATTCGATAAGCGCTGCCATGCGGCGCTCGTTTTCGCGGGCGGCCAATGCCGGCCAAGCACCGTACTTGGCAATGGCCGACAGGCCATCAGGGTTGTTTCGTCCGTAGCCCTGCAGGAAGGCGATCAACCCTTGCGTCATTGCGTTGTCGTCCCGGCTCATGCTGCGATCCTTTCTTGACGGGCGAGTTGCAGGCGTTGCGTCGCGGCGGCGTGATACTTCGGGTCCATTTCGATGCCGTAGAAGCGTCGGCCGACCTGGCGGGCGGCGACGCACGTGGAACCGGAGCCGGCGAACGGGTCCAGCACAATGTCCCGCGGGCGGCTAAACGACTCAATCAGCGGCGCCAAGCATTCGACGGGCTTTTGCGTCGGGTGGTGGCGGTTGCCGCTGTACTTCCATGGCATGACGTCCGGCAAGGGCTCGGCCGGCAGCGCCGGCTGACCCTTGGCCAGCAAGTAGGCCGACTCGTGCTGATACGCCAGAAATCGCGCCTTAGATTGGTATTGCTTCGCAAACACGAGGTGGCCGACGACGCGAAAGCCGGCGGCGCGCCAGGCGGCAAAGAATCGGTCTACGCGGTTCCAGCCGTAGAACGAAATGCAGAAGGCGTCATCGCGAAGGACGCGGAACATCTGTGCAAACGCCGGCGCCAGCCATTCGTCGGTACGATCGTTGGCGATGCTCCGGCCGGAGCGGTCCACGTAGTTGACGAGGTATGGCGGATCGGTCAGAACCAGATCGACGCAGCGATCGGGCAAGGTGGGGAGAACGGACAGGCAATCGCCCAGGACAACACGACTCATGGTTGGCTCCTTGCGTGCAGCAATGTCAGCCGATCTGCATTGCACTGCACGGGGCATGCGGGCGCAGCCCATGAGAGCGCGGTCAAGGGACGTGGAATAAATAGTGAGCGCAGCGAACGGTTTATGCCGCGAAAGCCCTTGAAGATGGGCCGCGGCTACAAAGCCGCGCGCGCCGCGGCCCGGTCGTCCGTGCGGGAGGGGGATGCGACTGTGTGCTCCGTGCAGTGCTTGTTGGTCTGCATGTGCCGAAGATGGCGCGTCGCCGGCGCGCCAGGCCCCGACAGGGGCCACTGCAACCTCGCTAGAAGAGCGACATCTGGCCAGCGGCAGCAGCTTGGCGGATGGCCTTCGGAATGGCCAGCAGCGGCGCATCGATCTCGGCCGATGTACTGTCGGCCGCGACCTGGTCGACATCGACCTCGTCAATGTCCGCCGGCGCCTGCAGGAGCGCTCGAGCGCCCTCTTCCGCTTCGCGACGGCGAAGCCGCGCGCGCCAGCCGCCCAGGATATGGGCAGGCGTAAACCACTGCTCGCGGCACTCGCCTGTCAGGCCGTTGCCGTGAATAACCAACGCCGGCAAGTGCAGCAGCGCGAGTTGGATGAACGTCATGTGCACGCAGCGTTGATCGATGTCGATCGCGGTCGCGTGCATGCACTGTTGATAGTTCAGTTGCGCATCGTGCAGCGCGTGCGCAGCTGCGATCAACATGCCGCCGGCACCGCAGGCCGGCTCCAGTACCCGTACGAACCCCTGCGCGTTCGTTTTGTCGACCAGCGCCTGGCAGTTGCCCATCATCATGTTGCCCATCAGGCGCGACACCTCGTACGGCGTGAAGAACTGCCCGGCGCCTGCGTTGCCCATGTCCAGCATCATGAACGTGCTTCCCAGGACATCGCCAAAGTCTGCCGCCTCAACGCGTAGTTCGTAGGACATCACCAGGTGCGCGAACGCCTGCACGAGCAGGTCGAGTTCGGCCCGCTCATACTGAGCGATCACCTGAAGGTAGCGCTGCTCGCGCACGTCGCGCTGCGCGAGGTCCGCACGGGCCAATGCGATCGCGCAAATCTCCACCCAATCGCTCCAGACGCGATCGATACCACGGGTGTACGCGACTTGGCGCAGCAGGCCGACAATCTCCTTCTGGTGGGCGTCGGTGTTGTTCAGAAAGCGACGCTGTTGTGCATTTGAAGTTTTGGCCATGTGGTCTCTCCGGTTGCCAGGGCGGGAATGCCCGGAACTTGAGAGGCACGGCGCAGCGCAGCGCTCAAGTGTCGAAGACGGCCGCGGCCGCAAGCGCTGGCGGCACAGCCGGTAGCGCGCCGCACTTGAACGCGAGAACGACGTGGCATCCTGACCGGGAAAGCAGACCCGCCACCCCGTATGGCTTTCAACGGTCTTCGTTCGAAGCGCACGCGTTCCCGTGCAGCGCCGCTTAGCAGGGGCTGAGCGACGATGGCCTAATTGCGCGCAGAAGAAAAAAGGCCCGCCGAAGCGGGCCGGGATGGCGTCAATCGATCGCCGCGAAGATGGCGTTTGCCTCGGCGTGTTCGCCGGCGAAGTCGCGCAGGGCGTGGTACTTCTCGACCAGGTTGTCGCTGGGATACTGACCGCACAATTCGCAGAGGGCGTAAAGCGTGGCCACGATGCCGGCAGCGTCTGCCGACATGGTGCGATCGCACCAGTTCATCGGCCATTCGATGCGAAGTTTGTCGTAGTCGGCCGGCGCCATGTAGAAGCCGTTCGGGATGTCGTAGTAGTGCCAATAGCCGCCCGCGTACTCCTTCGAAAGACGGTCGAGCCAGTTGTAGACACTGATCTCGCCGCGCAACATCAGGCGGCGCCCGAACGCCTTGGGCAGAAAGTCCATGCGATCGCCATCGGGAACCAAGCGTGCGACGGAAAGAGTGGCTTGGGTCATGTCGTGCTCCTCAGAAGTAGGGCCCGGCCGGGTGGCGGGACGGGAGCACTGGCGCCCTGCGGAACAAGCGCCGGGGGCAAGGGGACGTGGAATATAAAGCGAGCGCAGCGAGCGGCTATATGCCGCGAAAGCCCCTTGCCCGCGGTGCGCGCAGGGCAAAGATGCGCCCAAGGCCTGACACCAGCGCCAGGCCCGGCGTTGCGGATCACACGAGCTGGCCCTACTCTGCAAAAAACGTGATTCCGCTTCCGCTTATGAGGCGGTCCATCCCGTAATGCCGCGGCAGTATGATCCAAATGCGAATTCGGACCCGTCAAACTCCTCAGGAGCCGCAGGCAAATTAACCATGACGACACAACCAAGCGAACTTTCAATAAACACGCTCTTGCTAAAACGTCCCCCGGGCACGGCAGGCTTCATTAACGAAGCCCTTGACTATTATCCAGGGCTTGGATATCAGCTCAAAGCGCCCGACGACTTGCTTATGCACTGCGAAGGCAAGTTGTGCAACGGTGAACGGTACTTTGAACTAGCGACGGACGAATGCGATAGAGATGTCTCCGCTTCTATCCCCTCGTACCCGCGACTCGCTTACCACTGTGCAAATTGCGGTGACACACGAAGAGTTTTTATCTTGGAAGTGATTCGTACCGACACCAAGGCCGCGGTAGTTTCAAAGGTGGGAGAACGACCGCCGTACGGTCCTCCGGTCCCTTCAAAACTTATGTCATTGATCGGCCCCGAACGAGAGACCTTTCTAAAAGGGCGCCGTTGTGAAAACCAGGGCTTAGGCGTTGGCGCATTCTCCTACTATCGGCGAGTGGTGGAGATGCAGCGTGCAAAGATCTTCGACGGAATCATCGCCGCCGCAGGAAAGTTAAAGATGGAGGCGGGAAAATTGGAGGTACTTCGGGCTGCGGCGGCGGAGACTCAGTTTTCGAAGTCGCTGGAAATGGCGAAAGATGTCATGCCCGAACAGCTACTCATCCAAGGCCATAGTCCTTTGAAATTGCTACACGCAGCACTGAGCCATGGCGTCCACAATATGACGGACGAGGAGTGTCTTGAACGGGCTGAGAGCGTACGGGTGGTATTGGGTAACCTAGCAGAAGCGGTAGCTCAGGTGACAAAGGACGAAGCCGAGCTCACGAAAGCAGTGAGCGTGCTGCTTAAGCTGCGCACGCAATCTTCTTGAGATGGGGTGCACTGACATTACTTTCCCACTAGACATATGGCATGCTTCCATAACCATGAGTCGAAAATTCCATTGCCTGGATGCACAGCTGGGCGAATTTGGGCCTCGGACCTGACACCAGCGCCAGGCCCGGCACTGCAGGTCAGGGCATGATGCCCTTCTCTGCGAACGAGACGATCCTGCTGCCGGCCACGACCAAGTGGTCCAGGACGTTGGCGGCGCGCGGGTTCAGGTACATGATGCCGAACACTTCGTGCTCCAGACAGAGGTTCAGGCGCAGCTGCAGGAACTCGCGCACGCGCTTTGGCGAATCCATGTGTTGGCCCTGCTGGATCTCCTGCAGGACGACCTCACGTGCCGCAGCGAGGATATCTTTCGGCGCGGCCGGGCGCACCGCGCCAGCGGAATCCTGCACGAAGAGCGCGCCGACGGCGTGATCGATGGTATTGAACGCGATGGAATGCTGCATTGCTGGATCTCCAGTGCCGGGCGGGATTGCCCGGCGATCCTGGGATACGCTGCAGCGGAGCGGTCAAGTGGCCTGCCGGCCCTGGCGCAAGCGGCGCCGGCGCCGCCGGCGTTGCGCAGCACTTGACGGCGAGAACAGCGTGTCACAATCGCCAAAGACGCAAGACTGCCCTCTCCCCCTGGTGGGTCTCCTGCAGGACGGCATGCCCGAGCCTATACTGGCCGGACATCTGCATTCACAGAGGTGATCGATGTGCGGTCGAATCGTCCAGAAGTCGGGTCCGCTGGACTACGTTGAGCGGATCTTTACCAACCAAAGCCAGATCTTCGCGGACCCAGCGGGGCCGCGATTCAACATACCCCCGGGCACGCGCCCGCTCACTTTGCATCGCCTGACTGAAGGCACCGAGGCCATCGCCAGGCTCCCCTGGGGTTACAAGCGTCCCGATTCCAAACACTTCATGAGCAATGCCAAGCTGGAGACCATCCTAAAGAATGGGTGGCCTTGGCGCTTTCTCATCGGAGCTGGCCGCATCCTTGTGCCGGCGGACGGTTGGTACGAATGGCCCGTGCTGGCGGACGGTACCAAGCAGCCCCACTACAGCCAGGGTCATGGCCCGCTCTACTTTGCCGCATTGACGGCCTGGTCGCCGGGCGCGCCGCTGGATGCCGCTCACGGCTTTGCGATCGTGACCAACGACACCAAGGGCGGAATGGTAGACATCCATGCGCGGCGTCCAGTCGCCCTGCCTGCGGACATCGCGCAACGCTGGATTGACCCGTCAATCTCGGCCAGAGATGCGCGGGATCTGCTGCACGAAGACGTGCCCGAGGACGCTTTCACGTGGCATCCGGTCCGGCAAGAAGTCGGCAATTCGAAGTATCAGTTGCCAGACGCCATCGACCCAATCTGAGGTTAGGAGCGAGACTGGTGATCGAACAACGCAAGCGCGGCTTCGAAGGAAGCGCGCATGCCGATCAGGCGCGGCGTATCTCCCCTGCTGTGCCATAGCTCGTGCTGGTAAAGGCCATCCACCCAAACGCGGCAGATGGTCCACCCGGGCGGCCCCGCCCAGTAGTAGTCGTCCATACGGCGCCAATCTTCTGGATCGATCATGGCTACAGTCCCACGCTGCCCACGGAAATTGGGGCGATATGGTGCGGATTCTAGGCGTGTTTATACTGGATGTCCATACAGTATTATTAGCGCTATGCCTTTCAATCCCCCGCTCCGTGTAGAACAGTTGCGTGCAATCCAAGACCGCCATCGCGGCCCGGACGGTAAGATCAGCGATGTCGACGTGCTGGCGCTCCTGCAGGAGGTCAAGCGCTATCGCTCCTTCATCCTTCGCACCAAGCAGCTGTCGGGCTGTTTCAAGCGACCGTCCGGCGTGCTGGCGCCCGTATACGACGAGTGGTTGGAGATCCTGTCCGACGAACCGTGTGTCGGCGAGCAAGAGCAGATGGTTCGGGAATTACTGGAAGCGCCGGAAAAGCTGCGCAAGGGGATGGCGCCCAGGTAAAAGCACCCTTTCCCCAGTACCGGCGCACCATTGAGTCAAACGATGTTTAGCAGGCATACTGGGGGCTCGCAACTTTTGGAGGGTATGTCATGCTCGACGACATCCAGAAGCGGGGCGCAGAGGCTGCTCGCAAGGGACTGAGCCTCTTGGATTGCCCATATCTGAAGGCGTCTGCGATGCCGGCGCACACTGGAGAATCTCCAGGCGACTGGATTCAGCGCGTGACCGCCTGGTAAGAAGGCTGGAAGCGAGAGGTGGCCAACCGCGGGGCCAAACGATCTGCCAGCCCATTTGGAGTCTGCGCCCAGCAGACGCGATCCAATGTCAGGCCTGTTACCAACTAGCCGGTTCGTCAAGACCAAGCGCCCCAACCGGGGCGCTCTTGATTTGATGCTCAAAGCGGGCGTTTAGCTGCTGAACCTTGTATCGCTATCTGCTTCCGGCAAGCCAAAACGTTTAGCAGCTAAACACTTCCATGACGCAACAGTCGAATTAGGCACGTGATTTGCTGAACCTCCCCACCTGTTCAACGAAGGAGGTTTCCATGTCCGACGACTTGAATCAACGGGGTGCGCAGGACCGGTCGCGCATCAATGTGAACGAGTCCCATGAGCTACGGTATTGGACGAAGGAACTGGGCGTAACGGAAGATCAGCTTCGCGCGGCGGTGCAAGCCGTTGGCGTATCTGCGGCCGCAGTCCGGAAACATTTGACCGCGCAGCCCTAGCAACCGGCGCACGACCTTTGAAGAGGCATTCCGGTGGTGAGCAACGGTGGCAGATTTGTCATCTATCGGTCGCTTATACGGCCCGAACAGTTCGAGCTCGTCCTCGCACGGGGCGGCCTCGCGCGACGATGGAAGGTGCTAAACGGAGTTCCCACCGATACCAAAACAAGGCGCATCGCAGTCGAGCAACCGACTGTGTGCGCGCCCTACAGGCGGTTCTCCAAAGGCGCGGCGGTTTTCTCTCGTAGCCCAGCACCCGCGTACACCTGGGACGCCGGCATTTGGTACTCCGTCGGCGATTCAGAGGGATATCGTAGTGGCCACTTACGATTCTGCCTTCGCGGCCTGCTTTTGCACGGCCGGTGGGCACTAGTCCGAATGTCGGGCGAAGGCGCAGGAAGGCACCCGCCGTGGCTATTCGTCCTGACGGCTCCACCAGACGGTCATGAGTGACCCCACTATTGCCCCGTGCCCTCGTACCCCGCCCACGCGCCCGGCCGTTCGGACAAGTAGGGGCGGCGGGGGCACTTCGTCTGGCCTTCCAGGCTCTCAGGCGGAATTGCCCGAGTCCTTGAAGCCCCAGTTGGCCACCCTGGTCGATGGTGTCCCTCGCCACGGCGACGACTGGCTTTATGAGGTCAAGTTTGACGGATACCGGATGATGGCCCGAGTCGAAGGCGCGAGGGTTCAGATGTTTACCCGCAATGGGCACGACTGGGGTGACAAGCTGCCTCATCTGGTCGCGTCCATCCAGCGTCTGAACGTTGGATCAGCCTGGATCGACGGCGAGATTGTCGTCCTGGCCGACAACGGCGTGCCGAGTTTCCAGGCGCTGCAGAACGCCTTCGATGGCAAGCGCACCGCCAACATCATCTTCTATGCGTTCGACCTGCCCTATATTGCCGGGCGGGACATTCGAGGGGAGCCGCTTCGCGTACGCCGTGCGCTGCTATCACAGCTGGTCGCTGCAGGCCAGGATGACATCGTCCGCTTTAGCGAGGCCTTCCAGGCCTCTCCCGCAGACCTGGTCGCGTCCGCATGCCGTATGGGTCTGGAGGGAATCATGGCCAAGCGCCAGTCGGCGCGGTATATATCGAGCCGCACTGATGATTGGGTGAAGATCAAGTGCGCGCAGCGCCAAGAGTTTGTCATCGTGGGATACACGGCTCCCAAGGGTGGCCGAGTCGGCTTCGGCGCGCTTTTGCTGGGCGTGCATGAAGGCGCCGCGTTGCGGTACGCCGGCAGCGTAGGCACCGGCTTCGATGACCGCGGCCTGGCCGACATCCACAAGGCGCTCAGTGCTTTGAACCAGAAGGCCACTCCAATCACCGCCGGAAAGCCGAAGTCCGTGCGCGACGTACAGTGGGTGAAGCCTATCCTCGTGTGCGAGGTGTCGTTCGCGGAATGGACCGAAGGTGGCCACGTCCGCCACGCGACGTTCCGCGGCCTTCGAACGGACAAGCCGGCGCCTGCGATCACAAGGGAACGGGCCGTGCCAACCAGCGCGGTCGAACCGGAGTCGGTGCCGGCGCCGACGAAAACCGCAACGCGATCGCCTATCGCGCGAGCGAAGGCCGGAAAGCTATCCAATCCCGAGCGCGTCATTGATCCGTCGACCGGTTTGACGAAGCTCGATCTCGCCCGCTATTACGGCCTGGTTGCACCTCTCCTGGTGACGCATCTGAAGGGTCGCCCCGTGTCCTTCGTACGCGCCCCGAGTGGTATCCAGGGCCAGTTGTTCTTCCAGAAGCACCTGGATGCCGCAATGCCGGGCGTTGCTTCCTTGCCAGAGCGGCTTCACCCCGGCCACCCAGCCTTACTCGAGGTCCCTACTCCAGACGCGGTCATGTCGGCCGCGCAGATGAATGTCATCGAGTTCCATACCTGGAACGCGGTAAAGACGGCCATAGAGAAGCCCGACAGGCTGATCCTCGACCTTGATCCGGGCGAAGGAGTCAGCTGGCAGGCGGTTCAACAGGCAGCGCAGCTGGTGCGCGTGCTCCTGCAGGGCGTAGGGCTGGAGGGCTGGCTGAAGACGAGTGGGGGAAAAGGCTTGCACGTGGTCGTGCCCTTGCGCCGGCAGTACGAGTGGGACGTCGTAAAAGGCTTCTCGGCGGCCATGGTGCTTCACTTGGCACGGACCCTACCGCAGCTGTTCGTGGCCAAGAGCGGTCCCACGAACCGTGTGGGCAAGATCTTCGTGGACTACCTGCGCAACGGCTTCGGTGCGACAACCGCTGCGGCCTGGTCGGCTCGTGCGAGACCAGGGCTGGGCGTATCAGTGCCCCTGTCCTGGGACGAGTTGGGAAGCGTGACTAGCGGCGCACAGTGGACGATCTCAAACATTCACGACCGGTTGGACGTAGCGAACTCGCCTTGGAACGACTACACCCCGCAATCCATCAGCAAGGCGATGGCGGCGATCAATTACGTGCCGACCCCAGCGAAGCGCTAAGCGGCTCAATCACCCTTGCCGGGTCAGTCGAGCTGCTGTTTTGACCTTCTGTATCTCATGACTGGAAAATGGGAGCCGGTGGGTATGTGGGTGAAACTCGGGTAGCCGGTGGGCACACCCTGTGGACAAACGGTGGGCAGGCGCAGCCTGTCCACCGTTTGTCCATCAGCGGTTGTCCACGGGTTGAGCGCAGCGAGCCGAGTGGTCGCGAAGCGATCATCCACATATCCACGGGTTCAGATGATTGTCTTTTGACTTGGTGTTTAGCGGCTAAACACTTGCCCCTAGCAGTCGATGCCCGGGCTTCCCCGTCGCCAAGAGTCTTCAGGGGGTCTGCTTGTCTGGCGGCTTCGAAGATAAGCACCGGTTGATGAGGAGCTCAAAGGGCGACCTGGCGCGGCGGAACACACATCAAGGAAAATGCGATCTTTCTGAAAACGGTTCGAAGTTGGCTTGGGTTTGCCGCGTCTGGGAAATAGTATGTCGGAGTCAAAACTAAAAGGACACCCAGTGGCAACCCTCCTCCGTTTTCCTCGCTTTGTAGCCTACGTAGTCGGCGCACTTCTCGGTTACGCGGCTCATCACACCCTTCAACCTCCCGTCATGTTCTTGACATCGAGGCTTTCCCGGACGCATATCGGCCGCAGAGCTTTCATCCTGGCCGCGCGGTCGCCGATTGGCCTGCAGCATGTGTTGCTCACGATTCTGATTTCCTTCATCGCAGTCGCACTTTTTTTGCTGCCTTACCTGCTCCCTATTTGGGCACTTGTCCTGCTCCTGCTGGCGCCGCTGCCAGTGTTCGCTGTGTTCAACTACTCCGGCCGCGTACTCACCGTCACCAATCGCGGCAACGGGAACTGGCATATCCACCTGAACACCCTTCGGGCACGCAATCAGACCAGCGCGAGCCGATGGGACGGCGCCTTCGCAGATCTCGAGTCCGTAGCGTCCATGGCCCGCGCGGGCGGGCTACAAACGCTGACGTTGGACTCTACATTGTTGGCACACGCGGCGACCGCTGAACGCCTAGCGCGTAAATTGACGCGTGCATTCTCCAAGCATGGCTTGGTGAGCGAAGTGACAATTAAAGAACCTCGGGCACGGGGTGTTGTGGGCACCGGCTTCATTCATGTTTTGCTGGCACGCCAGCGACACCTCAAAGGCCATCGCTCCGTTTACCAAGCCCCGTTGAATTTGAAGTCGAGAAAGATCGTAGTCGACCTCTCGCCCGCTCCTCACTCGTCACTTGACGCCAAGCTCACGGGCTAATCGCGAGCTCCTCGGATTCCGGTCGGTGTGCCTATACTTAATTACCGCGACTATTGATCAAGAGCTGATTTACGCCGGCTTTCTCGAACACAGATGATATTCTTTGAACTCCAAGCGCGTGACATTTCCGAACTGAACGACGCCGATTTGCGCGAGCTTGTGGGACGTTTGTGCGAAGCCGAGCTACTCCAAAGCGGCATTCCCCCGTCCCGAGTTTTTTGGGGAGGGGCTCAGGAGGCTCCCGATGGAGGCCTCGACGTACAAGTCGAAGCCGCCCACGGAATCGATGATTCTGCCTATATTCCACGGCCCTCCACAGGCTTTCAAGTAAAAAAACACCCCATGAGTAAGGCGGCGTGCCGAGCCGAAATGGAGGAGAGCGGCGCACCTAAGAAGGTTCTGATGGACCTCGCCTCTAGGCGAGGTGCGTACATCATTGTCAGTGGCAAGGACGATTGTTCAGGAAAGATGCTTTCTGAGCGACTGGCGGGCATGAAAGAGGCGGTTGCTGCCCTGCCAGATGCTGACAAACTAAGAGTGGATTTTTACGGGCGAGATCGACTGCACGCGTGGCTTCGAAGACACCCAGGAGTCGCGCTTTGGGTGCGCTCCCGCCTCGGAAAGCCATTGGCAGGCTGGAGGCCTTTTGAACGATGGGCGGGCACTCCCCCAGGCTTCGACGACCAGTTCCTGGTTGACAACCACCCGTGCGTCCTTGCCCCCGACCACCGAGACATGGTCCCCGTGTTGGAGGGTCTGCATCTCGCGAGGGATAGACTTCGCGAACCTGGAAGCACCGTTCGCGTTATGGGGCTATCCGGCGTAGGTAAAACGCGTTTCGTGCAGGCCATGTTCGAGAGCGACGTGGGGCTGAATTCTTTGCCTGCAAGTGATGTCATCTACGCTGATCTTGGGAACGATCTGACTCCGACCGCCTCCGAACTCCTTGTTTATCTAATAGCCAACCGGTTCACTACGTACGTGGTATTGGATAACTGTCCGCCGGACGTGCATCGAAGCCTGCAAAGGCAAGTCGCATCCAGCGGAGCATGCTTGCGTCTGCTCACGATTGAGTATGACATTTCGGATGATAAGCCTGAGGAAACCGTCGTTATCTACCTTGAGCCGTCCAGCGAGGAAATGGTGGCTCGGCTCGTACAAAAACGCATCCCGGGCATCGGGGCAGTGAATGCTGAACGCATAGCGGAGTTCGCGGGGGGAAATGCGAGAGTAGCAATCGCTTTAGCAAGCCAGGTCGGAACAGGCGAGTCGCTGTCAAACTTTTCTGATGAAGATCTTTTTAGAAGACTATTCATGCAGCGAAAAGGAGACTCATCGAGCCTGTTGCAAAGTGCTGAAGCTCTGGCGCTCGTGTACTCCTTTAACGCCTCGCGCGCTGAGGGTGACGAGTTGGGAGGAATTTCGGCGGTCGCCGGTATAGCGCGCCAAACCTTATACAAGGATCAAGCAGAACTGCTGCGGCGCCAATTAGCCCAGTCTCGGGGCAACTGGCGCGCGATCCTCCCTCACGCGTTAGCTAACCGACTAGCCAAACGCGCGCTGGAAAATATACCACCCGAGGATATCAATGCAGAACTATTCAAGCCCGGAAACGTGCGCCTACTCCAATCGTGTGCGCATCGTCTCGGTTACTTGCATGACATAGAGGCTGCCCAGCGCCTCGCAGCCACTTGGCTCGAACCGGCCTTGCCTCTTGCAGACATTGCCACGTGCAGTGAGTCAGGCTTGGTGGTGTGGGAATTCCTTGCCCCACTTTTTCCTGAAGTGGTGCTTCGGGCTATTAAGCGGGCGGCGCACGACCGCCGGTTTGCATCGAGGCAGAATGCGCATTTCGTGCGCTTCGTTCGCCTCCTTTGCCGTCTCGCATATGAGGATGAGCACTTTGACTGCGCAGTGGGCATACTCTTATTGTTCGCCGAAGGTGAGGCCCCAGGGGAGAACAATCATAGTGTGGTCGAACAGATGCGCAGGTTGTTCTCGGTTCGTCTCTCAGGGACAGAGGCAACACCGCTTCGTCGCCAAGCCTTTATTGGCAAGCTGCTAGGCTCTGGCATCCCCAGACACATGGATATTGCGAGGGAGCTCTGCCGCTCGGCTTTCGAAACTCGCAGCTGGACGTCAGTGGGCACGTTTCACTTTGGGGCGAGGAAAAGGGGACCCGGCTGGTCGCCAGATAGTCACACCCAGCAAACTGCCTGGTACGTGGATCATATTAAGCTGCTGGAGTCTGGGTTACGCTCGGGTGTCCCGAGCACAAAAGAAGCCGTCAAGTCGATCTTGGCCGCACATTTTCGCAGCCTTTGCTGGATCCAAGAGTGTTTAGAGGTACTCGAACCGATCGTACGCGAGCATGCGGCCGGGGGCAGGTGGCCGGCGATGTGGATGAGCATCAAGAAGGCCCTCCATTTCGCGAGCGACCGTCACTCTGCCGATATGCTTGACCAAATCCGAGTTCTCGAGCGTTTGGCTGCACCCGCAGACACATACGCGGAGATCGAGGCTTACGTGCTGGTTGACGTTTGGGAGCATGCCGAACTCCGGGGCACCTTCAGTGACAGTGCGCACGACATATTCGAAAGGGCGCAGGCGCTCGGCGAATTGGTCGCAACCGAGCCTCAGCATCTCGATCGCTTGGGTACAAGACTTTGGCACTGCAACGCTCAGCCGCTGTTTCAGTTCGGCAAAGGTTTGGCAAGAGGGTCATCGAACGTTTTTGAGACGTTCTCTGCGCTTATCGGATCCTTTCAGAAACACCAAACTGAACAATCCAATCCTCAATTGCTGAGCGGTTTCATTAGCGGCGTGCATGACTCGGAAGATGCGGTCAAGATGCTCCAGAGCATAGTAGCGACCCCCGGTTTGTCGTCTTTCTCCGTTTCGATGCTTACTGCAGTTCCCATTTCTCCGCCGCTTTTCCAAACCCTCCTTACCTTGGCGAAGGAAGGAGAGATCGAGGCTTGGCGTTTTGAGCATCTAGGTCATGGTTCCGGCGACGCACTTTCCGACGCCGATATGGCGAAGCTGCTGGCAGAAATTAATGAGTTGAAGCAAGGCTATTTGTCTACCATATGGATCGTTCACATGCGGTTAAACCGCAGCCGCGGGATGCCGCTGTCGGAGGAGATTCGGCGTGTAGCCTGGTCTGCCATTTACATTCTCGTATCGCAAGAGAGGGGTGAACGTGGCCCTCGGCAACGGCATGGAATTGAACTTGTTCTCGACGCGACATTAACGCCCGACGCGCCGGAGCAGGAAGTCCGTCAGCTAATCTACGCATTCTGTGACGGAATCCGCAGCCGGAGGCTATACGCTTTCGAATCGCGAGAAATCACGTCCGCCCTAGCGGTCAAATACCCGGAGTGGCTCCTGGACGAAATGTTCAATGGTAGCGAAGGGGAACTCGATTTTGCGAGGGAACTGTTCAGTGATAGCGTGTCTATGAGCGATGAGCCGACACTGAACTGCGTCCCAGTAGAAAGAATATTGAGTTGGTGCCGTGGTGATGAAGGGCGGATTATGAAAATCGCAAATACACTCACCGCTTATGTTCCAACGAAGGCCGTCGGCCAACCTCAGGCGGTTCCCGACAGTGTGACTTTGAGCACCCACGCGAAGTCTCTTTTCGACGCTGCGCGCGACAAGCGCGCCTTCGTTGAGATCTTGTTCGATCGCGTTCACCCAGACAGCTGGTCCGGCTCTCTTGCCGACATTTTTGACGCCAGATCCCGTGCGTTCGCGGAGTTGCTTGAAGTCTCGGATACGGAGTTGCGGGCTCTCGTGGGTGAAAAATTGGCGCTTCTAAAGCTGGCGATCGTTCAACTGCGTGAGAAGGAGAACTCGATCAATAGCGAGCGCGAGCAGCGATTTGAGTGAGCAACGGCGAGGGACGGCCGCTTGTCCTCACTGCTCCGGGCTCTTCGCAGTGATGTTCGTGCCCCATGCGAAGGCTCGGCCTGTCGTCACGTCCGGAAGTGGTATGGCAGGGCACGGGGCTTTCGGTACGCACGCGCTGACGCGGGTGGCCTGTAACGCCCGCAAGGCACAATGGACTGTTCCGGTACTGACCACAGAGACGATGGGGGCTGTCCCGCAAGCATCAGAGCGAACTACTTTCCTTCGACGAACGCGACAAGGTGCGTGCCGGTGAATTGCCCGCCGCAATCAGGCTGCTTCTCGCTGTCAGATGAGAAAATGTTCCCGACTGGCGCCGGCGCGCTCGGCCGCGGCGAGCCAGCGGGGTGCGCGTCCACGGCCACTCCAAGTGTCGCCGGACTCTGGATGCCGGTACTTCGGTGCCACAACGCTACGAGAGTCCCCTTTGCCCTGGGCCGTCTTTCGCTTAAGCCGCGCGGCCTTTTTCTGTGCGTATGCGGCTTGAATATCTTCCGGTGAAATTTGGAAGTCGCGCATCTGTCGGATGATCTTCTGAAGGGCCGCTGCCCGGCCATTCAGGCGGAGACTTTCAGCTCGACGCTGGAGTGCCTGAATCTGGGCATTGATCTTGGCGAGAGCGCTTTCCATCGGTGGCTCCTCTTTCGGTGTGTTTAGCGGCTAAATAATCTGTCAGGCGTCGCAGAGCGCCGGACGCCACAGCGCGACGAGTGCCTTGAACTGTCCATGAATCTCGGCTCCCAAGATATCTGGATATGCGCACGTTTGACGGACCAGTCCAATCACGTCGAGCATGTCATCGGCTATCTCGGCATCGACGCTCCAGAAGTCAGTCAGGTCAAAACCGCCGCAGCTGGTCGCGTTCCACCACGAGAGCAGAAAGTCCGCCACGCGTTTGCTTTGGCCAGTATCGGTCTTTGCGATGTTGAGGAGGCGTGCCAGGGCATCAGTCCCCTTCTTTCGAAGTGCAGGACGGGCGCTATCCCGTCTATGCTCCTCGAGGCGATCCATGCTTCGTTGAAATTCCTGGCCGACGGCTTGGGGAAGTTCGCCTGGTGCGGATGGAGTGCTTGAATCTTTTGCAAGGAACACTTGGGTGGAGCACTGCGCGACCGCCGCACGGGCTGTCGCCTCATCGGGTGATGACTGCGGCGCCTCGTGCGGAAGTGCTTCGTGTGACTTTTGCTTCGCCCCTCCCGATTTCCGAATCGCCTTCACTGCGGACCGGGTGGGTTTCGCTTCTGACGCGTTCAGAAGATCCGCGACGGCCTTGGGATCTTCGCGATGCGCTGCGGCCAACTCGTTGGCCAGGGTAACGTCTGTGACCTTTCCCGCCGCGACGGCTTCGGCTACGGGTTCGGGCAGCGTGAGTAGGCCGGCATGATGGCTCACCCAGGCTCTGGATTTCCCAAGCTCACGTGCCAGGTCAGCCTGGCTCCAGCCTGCTGACAGCTTGCCGCCGATAAAGTCTGCAATCTCGCGAGAGGTCAAATTCTCGCGCTGCACGTTCTCGATGACCTGATCCACGTCATCAAAATCAGGATCCTCAAAGCCCGGCACTGACGTCAGGCCTGCGACCTTCGCGCCGCGAAAGCGCCGGTGTCCGTGATTGATAACGAAGTCTCCAGGGATGGTCGGGTGCGGCCGCAGCGACAAAGGAGATTTGATGCCGCGCTTGCCCTGGCGCTCACGGCGTTTGAACGATTCCGCAAGTTCGCCGATGCTTTCTGCGCTGTATCCCGGATTCTCTTCGCTACGCGAGTTCCGCTCGTCCTCATGGATGCGGCTTATGTCGTACATGCCGGGTTCTCGCGCCTGGAGCGGTGCTCCGTCCAGCATCGCGGCCAGATCGCCCAAGCCGGCCAAGTCCAGGCCGCCGGCATCACCTTGTTTAGCGGCTAAACTCATTTCGCCACTCCCATGGTCTGCAAGACGTGATTGCCGAGGGCGCGCATCTCAGCGCCTGCCGCGCGCGCAGTCGTCTTTCTGCTTTTCCAGACGGGTTCTCCTGCCGCCAATGCCTCTGCAACGCTGGTACGCAGGCACACCACAACGGGTGCCAGAAGTTTGCCGTGTGCGGCTTGTACCTCGGCAAGATGTTTGACCTGGCGCGGATTTCTGCGGTCCACGCGGTTCGGCACGATGCCCAAGAAGTGCAGCTTCGGGTTGTGCTGCTTAGCACCTACGATCACACGCATCATGTCCTTGATGCCTTCGATGCTGTAGTCCTCCATCTCGACCGGGCTGATCACCGCGTCCGCCGTGCGCAGCGCAGTAATGGTGGCAATCCCAATGCTGGCGGGTGTATCGATCACGCAGAGGTCGAACCCTTGCTTTTCGAACTCGCGCAGATTTACCGGGAAATTACGAAGGGCCCGTTCTACTGGCATGTAGATGACGTTGGCCAGAAGCCGGTCTGCGTGCAGCAGGGAAATCGGGCCGGTGTCCTCGGGTATGGCGGGTGCCTCGTCGAGAAACAGTGCGCTCGCCGGCACCTCGAGACGGTGCTGCCGCATAGTTTTGGATAGATTTCCAGTATCCAGATCCACGACGAGCGTCTTGAGACCTCGTTCGGCGGCATGAAATGCAATGTGGACGGCGTCAGCGGTCTTGCCGACGCCACCCTTGTTCTGGGCAACAACAGCGATCTTCATCGTCATTCGATTTCCTCGTGAAAGGTGTCCGCGCTCGATTAGCCCGTAAACGGCGGGTTCGAGCTTGTGTCTTCTCCGCTCGCATTTGAGAGCGGTCTTGGGAGGTCCGGCCATACGTCCCAGAAGTCGGTAGGTCGAAGTTCTTGGCGCGAAATTGCAAGGTGAGCCATGATCCGTACACAGTGGTGTGCTCCAAGCGGAGCTTTGCTTCTCAACATCTTGTTGACGGCCGGCTGGGTCACACCCAGGATGCGAGCGAGCGCCTCTTGGGTACCAGCTAAGGCGATAGCGCGTTTGAGTGCGGGATAGGACGGGCCGTACTGGCCAGAGTCGTCTAGATTCATCATTTTGCAATTTTATAACTTGGGTTATTTCACGGTCAATTGATTTTATTCCTTTGGTTTTTGACCGTATACAACTACACGAATACGCTTCGCGGATGGATCTCAAGGCGATCGGATTTCGGGTCAAGCAGCGGCGCAAGGAGCTCGTTCTGACTCAGGAGGAGCTGGCGGCTCGCACTAGCGTCTCCCAAGCAGCGATCGCTAAGATCGAGCGCGGCGGAGCCACGCGGCACACCGCCGAGTTGGCGCGCGCGCTCGGCGTCAGCACTAGTTGGCTCGTGTACGGGGTGGAAGACTCTTCGACGTCCCGGGATGGATACTGGCCGTTCAAGGTGGCTCGGCTCCAAGACTTCGAGCGCCTATCGCCGTCTAAACAGAATGAACTCGACATGCGCTTGGCAGACTTCATCGCTGGTGCCTCCGAGACCAAAAGAACTGCGTGAGCCCCCGCCAAAAATCCGTCCAAAGTTTCCGCGCGGTCTGCCCACAAATCATCATCCCCGTCTCTCTCCACCTAGGGGATTTGTCGCTTCATCACTTCCGTTGTATTTTCCGGCCCGCAAGGTAACCGAACGCGACTGAAGCAACACAACATGACTTTTTTATAACTTAAGTATTGCTTCGAATTATGACTTCAGTTATATTTTCAGTACTGGTGAGAAATCATTAGTCTTGCTCTTTCACAATACGAAATATTAGTACCGTCCTGCGTCCGCTGCGAAGCGACGCCAAGGGGAGCAGCCGCGATCAATCGCAGGCCCTGGGGACAAAAACAAGCGGCAAAAATCTATTGGTCACGTAGAGGCCCGTGAAGCCCGACTCGGTGAAGCCACCAAGTTGAAAAAATCTGTTCAGGCGCAGACCCTGGAAGACCACCTAGATCTCGAGTGAGCATGGAAAGAATCAGAGATTCCACCCCTTACCCAGCCCTTCAGATCCTAGAAGGGCGCGAGCGCCCAAAGCAGCATCTATCTGCCCCCCGTGGCGAGTAACGGGTTGGGCGAACATCAGGTCAGGAAAACAACTGGCCTGCGCCGTGCAAGTCGGCAGGAGTCCGCCAGCGTCGTGGTATCTCGCTGGCGGCATCCGAATCGGCGTTCAGCATTCCAAGCCGTGTTTAGCAGCTAAACACGGCCTGGCCGAGCGCTCCGATCCGGATGTGGCCACACAAGAAAATTAGGCGAGCTTGGCTCAACCTGTTTAGCAGCTAAACATCCTGCGTTCAGGTCCAGAAGCGAGTCGCACTGGCATGCCGTAGAGACCCCCGCTCAGCTATCAGCGACGCTCTCGCATCTTCTGATTCCCACCGTACACGCCATCCCGCACATGGAATTTCATGATGAAGCAATTTATCGTTTGGACGCTTGCCGCCTTGATATTCGTGGCGGCCTATGCGGTCTACCTCGTCTACTCCGATGCGAAAGCCGACTGCGCAAAGCAGCAAGTCGTGAGCACAACGCTGTGCGCCACCGTCGGGAGCTAAACGATGGACCGCAAGCTGTACCCGGTAGAAGTAACTCTCGGCTCAAATAAACGCCCCTACTCGCCTGAATTCCAAACGCAGGACGAGTTCAAGGATGGCTGGAAGCGAGTGCTGCTAATGGCTCACGGAAAGGCGGATGTGCGATGCACGTGTCCTGGCGATGGGGAGAAGCGATTGTCGATCCACAGTCGCGCGAACTCCGACAGATTCCACCTCGCCCGGTTTCCTGAAACCGGGGCGGAGCACAGCGAAGACTGCGTTTACTACGGGGTCGATCCCAACATGTCTGGCCTCGGCTCCTATCGCCGTGGCGTGGTGCAGGAGCTTGATGACGGCGCAGTGAAGATCAAGCTCAAGGTTGGGCTGCAGCAGCGCGCGGCTGTGGCGCCCCAAGACAGTGAGAACAGCGGACCGGCTGAAACCAAGGCCGGCACGCCCCGACCTCGCTCCGGTCAGGCCAGCATGACGTTGCTTGGCCTTCTTCATTTTCTCTGGACACAAGCAGGCCTGCACACTTGGGCGCCTAGCATGGAGGGTAAGCGCAACCTGGGCGTCGTACATCACCATCTCATGCGCGTTGCAATGTCGACCTATGCAGGCCGCGTTCGCTTTTCGCAGAACTTGGTCATTGCCACACCGTCAGCCTCTGGGCAGCAGGCTGGACAGAACAAGGCAAAGAGCCTGGACGCCATTACCCAGCGGCGGCGACTGGTGGTGGTTGCTCCCCTTGCCCAACACCAGGAAGGGATGGACGGCAGCAGCATACTGCCCATCGCCGGCTTTCACGGTATACCGCACCTTGCCGTGGACGATGCAATCTGGGCCTCCATAGAACGCCGGTTTGCCCGCGAAATCGACGCCTGGCGAGCCGGCAATCCGATCATCGCCGTGGCCCAGACGGATCCACCCAGATCTTCCGGCGGCAGCATGCGCGCTCAGGTCGTCGACGTTTCGCTCATGCAGATTACGCGTGACTGGATTCCCGTCGACTCCGGATACGAAGCGCTCATCGCCGAGAAGCTCGTCGCCGAGAAGCGCCGGTTCGAAAAGCCCCTGCGCTTCGACGCCGGAGAGGATGCGGTATTCCCCGACTTCTGGCTCCGCGACCTGGCCGTTCCCGCCCCTCTTGAGGTATGGGGATTAAGCACGTCGGACTATCAGACTCGCAAGAAGGACAAGGCAGCCCACTATGACGAGACCTACGGAGCCGGCGGTTGGTGGTCGTGGAATGCGGCTATCGGAGACCCGGTTCCCGATTTGCCTCAACCTGGCCAATAGAAGCGCCACGCCCCTCTCGCGACTTTCTCCAGCGAACTTCACATAAACGTATTGGACAAAGTGGCGTAGGCATTGAATGCTCGCATCGCCACTAAGCACTCAAGGATCTTTGGATGAGCAGCTTACAGAACGACAAACCCCTCCCCAATGCAGCAGTTGGCGCTAGCAGTGACAGGCTCTACCGACTGACAGATGTCGAAAGAGTTGTGTCGCTCAAGAAAAGCAAAATCTATGCGCTCATCAAGAATCAACAGTTCCCGCGCCAGAGGAAGATTGACGGCGCGTCGCGATGGGTCGCCTCTGAGATCGACCAATGGGTCGCGCAACGCTAGCCAGCGCTCGGCGGCTAAAGACGCGCGAGAAACTGCTGAACCGGCATGGCCCTCTTGGTGTACCCACTGGTGTACCCATGAAGCCCGAAAATTGAACAAGGGCTTACGCGTTGTACACGTAAGCCCTTGATTTTATTGGTCGGGGCGGTGGGATTCGAACTCACGACCCTCTGCTCCCAAAGCAGATGCGCTACCAGGCTGCGCTACGCCCCGAAGGGTGGCAACTATACCAGATCTCGGCCCGCCTGGCCTATGCCTGTCTCTGGCCGTGCGTCCGGCGACGGCCCGTCTCGCTGGCGATCAGCCGAAACGGCCCGTGATGTAGTCTTCCGTTTCCTTGCGCGAAGGCTTCACGAAGATCTGGTCGGTCTGGCCGAATTCCATCAGCTCGCCCAGGTACATGTAGGCGGTGTAGTCCGAGCAGCGCGCGGCCTGCTGCATGTTGTGCGTCACGATGACGACGGTGTAGTCGTTCTTCAGTTCGGCGATCAGCTCTTCGATCTTGGCGGTCGAAATCGGGTCCAGCGCCGAGCACGGCTCGTCCAGCAGCAGCACTTCGGGCTTGATGGCCACGCCGCGCGCGATGCACAGGCGCTGTTGCTGGCCGCCCGACAGGCTGTTGCCGCTCTGGTGCAGCTTGTCCTTCACTTCGTTCCACAGCGCGGCCTTGCTCAGGGCCCATTCCACGCGCTCGTCCATTTCACCCTTGGACAGGCGCTCGAACAGGCGCACGCCGAAGGCAATGTTGTCGTAGATGCTCATGGGGAACGGCGTGGGCTTCTGGAACACCATGCCCACCTTGGCGCGGATCAGCGAGATGTCGGTCTTGGCCGTCAGCAGGTTTTCGCCGTCCAGGATGATTTCGCCCTCGGCGCGCTGGCCGGGGTAGAGCTCGAACATGCGGTTGAAGGTGCGCAGCAGCGTGGACTTGCCGCAGCCCGACGGGCCGATGAAGGCGGTGACCTTCTTCTCCTGGATCGACATGTTCACATTGCGGATCGCATGGAACTTGCCGTAGTAGAAGTTCAGGTTCTTGACCTCGATCTTGTTCTTGACGGCGGTAGCGGTGTTTTCCATTTGGTTTCCCTTGGCTCCGGCGCGCCCCAGGCGCGCCGGCAAAGCGATCTTTACTTGCGGAACATGTTGCGGGCGATGATGTTGATGCCCAGCACCAGCAGCGTAATCAGCGTGGCGCCGGCCCATGCCAGGTTGTTCCAGTCCTTGAAGGGGCTGGCGGCGTACTGGTAGATCACGACCGGCAGGTTGGCCATCGGGCCGTTCATGTTCAGGGACATGAACTGGTTCGACAGCGCGGTGAACAGCAGCGGCGCGGTTTCACCCGAGATCCGGGCAATGGCGAGCAGCACGCCGGTGATGATGCCGGTCTTGGCGGCGCGATAGCACACCATGGTGATCATGCGCCACTTGGGGCAACCCAGCGCGGCAGCCGCTTCGCGCAGGCTGTTGGGCACCAGCAGCAGCATGTTGTCGGTGGTGCGCACCACCACCGGGATCACCAGGATGGACAGCGCGATGGCGCCGGCCCAGCCCGAGTAGTGCCCGACCTGGGCCACGTACACGGCATAGATGAACAGGCCGATAATGATGGACGGGGCCGACAGCAGCACGTCGTTCAGGAAGCGCGTGGCCGGCGCCAGCCAGCCGCGCTGGCCGTATTCGGCCAGGTAGGTGCCGGCCAGGATGCCGACGGGCGTGCCGATGAGCGTGCCCACGCCAGCCATCATCACGCTGCCGAAAATGGCGTTGATGAGACCGCCGGTCTGTCCGGGCGGCGGCGTGATCTCGGTGAAGAGCGTGTACGACAGCGCGGGCGCGCCCTTCATCAGCAGCGTCAGAATGATCCAGAACAGCCAGAACAGCCCGAACACCAGGGTGCCCAGCGAAATGGTCAGCATGATGCGGTTGACCACGCGGCGCCGGCGATAGGTGCCGTTCTGCATATTGAGTACGGATACAGCCATGATGTTTTCCTTGTGCTCGCGGCGCGTCAGGTTTTCTTGCCTTCACTGGCGGACAAGCGGACCAGCAGCATCTTGGCCAGGGCGAGCACGATGGTCGTGATCAGGAACAGGATCAGGCCCAGTTCCAGCAGCGCCGACTTCTGTATGCCGCCCGCCTCATTGAATTCGTTGGCCAGCGCGGAAGCGATCGAGTTGCCCGGCGAGAACAGCGAACCGGACCACTTGAAGGCGTTGCCGATGACGAAGGTCACGGCCATGGTTTCGCCAAGCGCGCGGCCCAGGCCCAGCATGATGCCGCCGATGACGCCCGACTTGGTGTAGGGCAGCACCACGCGCCACATCACTTCCCAGGTCGTGCTGCCCAGGCCGTAGGCGGACTCCTTGAGCATCGCCGGCACCAGTTCGAACACGTCGCGCATGACCGCGGCGATGAACGGGATGATCATGATCGAGAGGATCAGGCCGGCAGTGAAGATGCCGATGCCGAAAGGCGGCCCCGCGAAGATGCCGCCGATCACGGGCAGGCTGCCCAGCGTCGCGATCAGGAAAGGCTGCACATACTGCTGGAACACGGGGACGAAGACGAACAGGCCCCACATGCCGTAGATGATGGACGGAATCGCCGCCAGCATTTCGACCGCGGTGCCCAGCGGGCGGCGCAGCCAGGTGGGCGACAGTTCGGTCAGGAAGATGGCGATGCCGAAGGACACGGGCACCGCGATGATCAGGGCGATGGCCGAGGTCAGCAGCGTGCCGATGATGGGCACCACCGCGCCGTAGTTGGAATTGACCGGATCCCAGTCGTTGAGCCAGAGGAACGACAGGCCGTACTTGGCCAACGATTCGCGGCTGCCGTAGATCAGGGAAACAAGAATCGCCGCCAGCAGGATGAACACCAGGAAGGCGAACAGGCGGGTCAGGTTCTTGAATAGCGCATCCATCAGCGCGTTTTTATTTTGCTTCATAGGCGAAGGCGTGCCGGTAGTCACGGAGTCCGCCACGCTGGGCGAAAGCGGCACACTATTATCCATTACCGCGCTCATGGATGGACTTTCCTTAGGAAACCAGGGGAGAAACTGCGAAGGTCTTGCGGCGGACCGCCGCAGGCATTCCGTACCCGGAACGCCAGCGGCGGCCGCTGTGGATTGCGCGCGACGGAGATTGGCATTGTCAGCCGGCCTCCCTCGCGCTCAAGCCTTTATTGCCAGACGGCCTTGCCGTCGGCGGCCTTGACTTCGCCCCAGGCGGCGCGGATTTCCTTGGTCACGGCTTCCGGCAGCGGCACGTAGTCCATGGCTTCAGCCGACTTGGCGCCGTTCTTGAAGGCCCAGTCGAAGAATTCCAGCACGGCCTTGCCCTGCGCCGGCTTGTCTTGCGACTTGTGGACCAGGATGAAGGTGGCGGCGGTGACGGGCCAGGAATCGGCGCCCGGCTCGTCGGTCAGGACCACGCCCATGCCCGGCGCGCTCTTCCAGTCGGCGTTGGCGGCCGCGGCGGCGAAAGCCTTCTGTTCCGGCTGGACGAACTTGCCGTCCTTGTTCTGCAGCTGCGTCCAGGCCAGCTTGTTCTGCTTGGCGTAGGCGTATTCCACGTAGCCGATCGAGTTCTTCAGCTGGCCGACGTAGGCGGCGACGCCTTCGTTGCCCTTGCCGCCCTGGCCCACGGGCCACTTGACGGCCTTGCCTTCGCCCACGGTCGACTTCCAGTCCGGCGACACCTTGGACAGGTAGTTGGTCCAGCCGAAGGTGGTGCCCGAGCCGTCCGAACGGTGCACGACGATGATGTCGGCGGCCGGCAGCTTCAAGTCGGGGTTCAGCGCCTTGATGGCGGCGTCGTCCCACTTCTTGATCTTGCCCAGGAAGATGTCGGCCAGGACCTTGCCCGACAGCTTCAGCTTGCCGGGTTCGACGCCGTCGATGTTCACCACGGCAACCGTGCCGCCGATGACGGCCGGGAATTGCAGCAGGCCGTTCTTTTCCAGATCGGCAGCCTTCATGGGATCGTCGGAAGCGCCGAAATCAACCGTCTTGGCGATGATCTGTTGCTGACCGCCGCCCGAACCGATGGACTGGTAGTTGACGGCGCTATTGGTGGCGGCCTTGTAGTCGGAGGCCCACTTGGCGTAGATCGGGTACGGGAACGAAGCGCCGGCGCCGGTCACGTCGGCGGCCTGGACGGCAAACACGGCGGCGCTCAGCGCGACGCCCAGGGAAACTTGTTTGAAGACACGTTTGAACATCAGGGTTCCTTCTGTGCTCGTTGGAGGAGTCTGGCAGGCTTGGAAAACTGCCTGTCTTTCAGCGACCCTCGAATATTAGAAGCCCTACATGACAGGATAGTGACAGTCATGATCCCGCGCCGAGGCGCTGCGCGCCTCCCCCCAGGGGGGCGCCGGTGGCGGACCGGCGAAGCCGGATCCGCGCGGCCTGGATCTGGGGAGGATTTGCCTCGAACGCCGCCTTCTTAAAGGGGGCGGAACATACGGGAGGCCTTGCTTCCGAAGCCGCCCCGGGCGGGGCGGCGGACGTTACACACCCAGCTTCTGCATCAGGTACTGATGCACGTTGAAAGGCTCGCGGCGGCTCTTGACCCGGGTGTAGTCGCCGTCGGGAAGCTGTTGCCAGGCCAGCTGGTTGTCGCGCAGGGCGTAGGTGAAGGCTTCGTCGATGACGCGCTTCTTCAGGGTCTTGTCGTAGATCGGGAAGGCGATCTCGACCCGGCGGAAGAAGTTGCGGTCCATCCAGTCGGCGGACGACAGGTAGACGGTCTCTTCGCCCTCGGCATAGAAGTAGAAGACCCGCGAATGCTCCAGGAAGCGGCCGACGATGGAACGCACCCTGATGTTCTCGGACAGTCCCGGCACGCCGGCGCGCAGCGCGCATACGCCGCGCACGATCAGGTCGATCTTCACGCCGGCCTGGCCCGCCTTGTAAAGCTCTTCGATGATCTGCTCTTCCAAGAGCGAGTTCATCTTGGCCATGATGCGCGCACGCTTGCCGGCCTTGGCCGCGCGGGCCTCGGCGCGGATCAGCGCCACCATGCCGTCGTGCATGGTGAAGGGCGACTGCATCAGCGCCTTGAGCGAGCGGCGCGCGCCCAGCCCGGTCAACTGCGCGAACACCTTGTCCATGTCCTCGCACAGCTTGGGATCGGCCGTGAGCAGCCCGAAATCGGTGTACAGCCGAGCCGTGCGCGGGTGGTAGTTGCCGGTGCCCAGGTGGGCGTAGCGGCGCAGGCGCCCTTTTTCGCGGCGCAGCACCACGGCCATCTTGGCGTGCGTCTTGTGCGCCACCACGCCGTACACCACGTGCGCGCCCACCTCTTCCAGCTTGGAGGCCCAGTTGATGTTGGTCTGTTCGTCAAAGCGCGCCATCAGTTCCACCACCACCGTCACTTCCTTGCCGGCGCGCGCCGCGGCCAGCAGGATCTTCATCAGCTCGGAGTCTTCGCCGGTGCGGTAGATGGTCTGCTTGATCGCCATGACGTCCGGATCCAGCGCGGCGGCGGTCAGGAAGTCGATAACGGGTTGAAACGACTGGTAGGGATGGTGCAGCAGGCGGTCCTGCTCGGCCACGGCCTCGAACAGCTCGGCCGGCTTGTCGCCCACACGGTCGAACGGCGCCGGCACGGGGGCGCGGTAATCCGGGAACAGCAGGTCCGGCCGCGAGTCCGAATTGCACAGCTGCATCAGGCGCGACAGGTTCACCGGCCCCGGCACGCGGTAGGTATCCTCCGCCTTGAGCGAGAACTCGCGCTGCAGGAAGTGTTCCAGTTCGACCGGCGTCAGCTTGTCGATCTCCAGGCGCACGGCGGCGCCGAAGTTGCGCTGCGACAGCTCGCCCTGCAAGGCATGGCGCAGGTTGGTGACTTCTTCCTCGTCCACGAACAGGTCGCTGTTGCGCGTGACCCGCCACTGGTAGCAGCCCAGCATTTCCAGCCCCGGAAACAGCTCACCCACGAAGGCCCGCAGCAGCGAGGTCAGCAGGATGTAGCCCTCGGGCTGGCCCGACAGCTCCTGCGGCATCTTGATCAGGCGCGGCAAGGCGCGCGGCGCCTGCACCACGGCGATCGAGGCCTGGCGGCCGAAGGCATCGGCGCCCGACAGCGACACGATGAAATTCAGGCTCTTGTTGTAGACCCGCGGAAACGGATGCGCCGGATCCAGCCCGATCGGGGTCAGTAGCGGCATCACGTCGCGGTTGAAGACCTCGCGCGCCCATTCCTGCTGCTGCGGATTCCATTCCGATGCATGGTGCAGCGAGATGCCCTCGGCGTGCATGGCCGGCAGGATCTCGTCGTTGAGCAGGTTGTACTGGCGATACACCAGCGCATGCACCGCCTGCTGCACGTTGTCGAACGCCTGGTCCGGCGTCATGCCATCGGGTCCCACCAGATTCGGCGACTGGCGCTGCTGCTCCTTCAGGCTGGAAATCCGGATCTCGAAGAACTCATCCAGGTTGGAACTGACGATACAGACGTAGCGCAGGCGTTCCAGCAAGGGAGTCTTGGGATTCTCCGCCATCGCCAGCACGCGTTCGTTGAATTTCAGCAGCGACAACTCGCGGTTCAGAAGCAAAGGCTCGGCAGGAGGGCGTGAGGGCATACCGGGTTCCATACGTAGTGAGAGCGTGGAGTTTTACTGCAAAAAGGTGACGGTTCCATGACACAGCAGCAAATACGTAGCGTACGCCAAAACCGGGACGCATAGCAGGCCGATCAGATGCCGCAAACCCCTGTTCCATAAGAAAAAAAGCGCGCGCGGAAGCGCTGTCACATGGGATCTCTATAATCGGGCCACCTCTCAGACAATATTTACGAGCCGCATGGATCAACTTCTGGCCGCGGTGGACCTCGGGTCCAACAGCTTCCGCCTCTCCATCGGACGCATCGTTCAACAGGACGGTACGCCCCAGATCTATCAGATTGACCGCCTCAAGGAAACCGTCCGGCTTGCGGCCGGCCTGGACTCCGAAAAAAGGCTGGGCGACGAGGCCATCGACCGCGCCATCGCCGTGCTGGAACGCTTCGGCGACCGTCTGCGCAGCTTCCACCCCAACCGGGTCCGCGCCGTCGCCACCAACACTTTCCGTGTCGCCCGCAACACCCGCGACTTCCTGCCGCGAGCCGAAGCCGCCCTGGGCTTTCCCATCGAAGTCATCGCCGGCCGCGAAGAGGCCCGCCTGATCTTCTCGGGCGTGGTCCACACCCTGCCCCCTTCGCCCAACAAGCGCCTGGTCATCGACATCGGCGGCGGCTCCACCGAAGTCATCATCGGCAAGAGCCATGAGCCCGGCCTGATGTCCTCGCTGTACATGGGCTGCGTCAGCTACAGCCGCCAGTTCTTCTCGGACGGCGTGGTTGACGCGCACCAGATGAAGCAGGCCGAGCTGGCCGCGCGCCGCGAGATCGAAGTCATCGCCAAGCAGTACCGCAAGATGGGCTGGAAGGAAGCCTACGGCTCTTCCGGCACGGCCAAAGCGCTGTTCGCCATCCTGACCGAATGCCGCTTCTCGGACCGCGGCATCACGCGCGCCGGCCTGAACAAGCTGAAAGACCGCATCATCCGCTCGGGCCGCGTGATTCCGTCCGAACTGCCCGGCATCAAGATCGAACGCTCGGACGTCCTGCCGGGCGGCCTGGCCATCATGAGCGCCCTGTTCGACGAGCTGGGCATCGACGTCATGCACACCGGCGACGGCGCGCTGCGCCTGGGCGTGCTGTACGACCTGCTGGGCCGCGACGACGAGCATGACAAGCGCGATGAATCGGTGCGCCAGTTCATGAAGCGCTACCACGTCGACGTCAACCAGGCGCGCCGCGTACACCACGCCGCGCTGACCCTGTTCGACGCCATGTTCCCGGACGGCCCGGAACGCGCCGAGCTGCGCCCCGCGCTGGGCTGGGCGGCCGACCTGCACGAAGTGGGCCTGTCCATCGCCCACAACGCATACCACAAGCACACCGCCTACGTGCTGGAAAACGCCGACATGCCGGGCTTCTCGCGCGCCGACCAGCAACTGCTGGCGCTGCTCGCGCTCGGCCACCAGGGCAAGCTGACCAAGCTGGAACCCCTGGTACGTTCGCGCGCGCAATGGAAGGCCATCCTCAGCCTGCGGCTGGCGGTGCTGCTGTTCCGCCGCCGCAATGAAATCGAACCGCTGCCGCTGACCGCGTCGGTGCGCGACAACTCCATCGTGGTGCGGGTCAACCGCGAATGGCTGGCGCAGCACCCCCTGAGCGACTTCACGCTGCGCGCGGAAGAAGCTGAGTGGAACAAGGTGGGCTTTTCATTCGAACTGCTGGAGTTCTGAGGAACCAGCCGGGCGGCGCGAGCGTGCCCGCCCTGTTCCGGCCCCGCGCTGCGGGGCCGATGCACTAAAACGGCGACAGATCGGTCTCGCGATCCAGCCGCTTTAGCTCCATGCGCAAAGGCCTGGTGGCCCGCCGTATCAACCTGATCTTCATGCGGCGGAACAGGCGGCGCATGGTGGCCTCAGCGCTGGGCAGTGGCGGTTGCGGGCTGATCCAGCCCGAAATGGCGGCGGTAGCGCTCGTCCATGCGGTCCATTTTCAGCAGGACCGGGAAATCCGCGGCGTTGAAATCCGGGTCCCAGGCGGGCTCGCCACAGACCTTGGCGCCCAGCTTCAGGTAACCCTTGATCAGCGGCGGCACGCGCGCCGGCAAGGTGCTGTTGAGCTTCTCCACCGGATAGCGATGCAGCGGCGTCACGCGCGGCTCGTCGCCCTGCGGCAGCTGCTTGGAGATGGTGCGCCACACTTCGGCGGCGGTAACGCCGTCGTCGCGCAGGCTGACGCTGGCGCAACCCAGCACGTACTGATAGCCGCCGCGGCGCAGGTATTCGGCCAGGCCCGACCACAGCAGCATGATGACGCCGCCGCTGCGGTAGTCGGGGTGCGTGCAAGAGCGGCCGACTTCGACCAGCTCGTCCTGGATCGCTCCCAGCCCGGACAGGTCGAACTCGGACTGCGAGTAGTAGCCGCCGGCCTCCCGCGCCTTTTCCGGCGTCAGGATCCGGTAGGTGCCGACCACGCGGCCCGTGTCCAGCTCGCGGACCATCAGATGTTCGCAATACGGATCGAAGCGGTCATGCTCGATGCCGTCCTGGGCGTCGGGAAACACCGCGCCCATGTCCTCGGTGAAGACGTCGTAGCGCAGGCGTTGAATCTGCTCGATTTCTTCAGCGGTGCGCGCCAAGCCCACCACCAGCACCTTGGCGGCGGCGCCGGTCCAAGGTTCTGCGGCATTACGGCTCGGATTGATGCGTGCTAATTCCAGCATTGCGCGAAGCTCCTAGAGAGTCCAGCCAGTGTGGACGCCCTGTATGTCAAAGACTTGACCAATATGTTACGTGACTATGAAGTTTAGTCCGGAGCGGATAAATCAATCTTCCGCCCAAATCGACAAAACTTTACAAATCTATACAACCCTTGAACAAACAAGGCCACCCGTCACGCGCCGGGTGGCCTTGTTCGAAATCGCAGGTCCGCGTTTATCCCAGGCTGGCCGCAAGCTTCTCGGCGCAGGATACGGCCAGGGCCTCATCTTCGGCTTCGACCATGAGGCGCAGCTTCGGCTCGGTGCCCGAGGCGCGGATCAGGATGCGGCCGCGGCCGTCCAGCTCGGCTTCGACGGCCTTGCGCGCGGCGCTCAGGCCGGCGTGCGTCTTCCAGTCCTGGCCCGGAGTCAGCGGCACATTGATCATCTTCTGCGGATACATGCGCAGGTCGCTCACCCACTCCGACAACCCGACCGAATTGCGACGCAGCGCGGTCAGGACCTGCAGGGCGGCGACGATGCCATCGCCGGTCGAATGGCAGTCCAGGCACAACAGGTGGCCGGAGCTCTCGCCGCCGTACAACCAGCCGCGCGCCTGCATCTGCTCCAGCACGTAGCGGTCGCCGACGTTGGCGCGCTCGAAGCCCACGCCCAGGCGCTGCATTTCGCGCTCGAAGCCGAAGTTGGTCATCAACGTGCCGACCACGCCGTCCACCTTGCCGCGCTGCATGCGCTCGCGGACGATGGCGTACATGAGTTCGTCGCCGTTGTAGATGCGGCCTTCGCCATCCACCATCTGCAGGCGGTCAGCGTCGCCGTCCAGCGCGATGCCCAACTGGGCGCCGCGGGCATGCACTTCCTTGGCCAGCAGCTCGGGATGCAGCGCACCCACGCCCTTGTTGATGTTGAAGCCGTCCGGATTGACGCCGATGGCGTGCACTTCGGCGCCCAGCTCGCGGAACACGTGCGGCGCGATGTTGTAGGCGGCGCCGTGGGCGGCGTCCACCACGATCGTCATGCCATTCAGGTCCAGATCGTTGGGGAAGGTGCTCTTGCAGAATTCGATGTAGCGGCCCTGCGCGTCACCCATGCGGCGCGCGCGCCCCAGGGCCTCCGACGCGACGCAACCCAGCGGTTCGTCCAGGGCGGCTTCGATGGCTGCCTCGATCTCGTCGGGCAGCTTCATGCCTTGCGCCGAGAAGAACTTGATGCCGTTGTCTTGGTACGGATTGTGCGAAGCGCTGATGACGATGCCCGCCACCAGACGCAGCGCGCGGGTCAGGTAGGCCACCGCGGGGGTGGGCACCGGGCCTGCCAGCAGCACATCGATGCCTGCCGCCGACAGACCGGCTTCCAGCGCCGACTCCAGCATGTAGCCAGAGATCCGCGTGTCCTTGCCGATCACGACCTGCGGACGGCTGCCGCCGCGTACGGCGTGCTCACGCGCCAGGACGCGGCCGGCCGCGTAACCCAGACGCAGCGCGAATTCGGCGTTGATCACCGGACCGCCGACTTCGCCGCGGACCCCGTCGGTACCGAAATATTTACGTCGAATCATGAACTGAGTGCTCCTTGTTCTGCCGCGTGCCATACCTTGAGCGCGTCGACCGTGGCCGCCACATCGTGCACCCGCACGATGGAAGCGCCACGCGCCACGCAGGCAAGCGCCGCGGCGATGCTGCCGGGCAACCTGTCGTCCACGGGCCGGCCGGTAGCCTGGCCGATCATGGTTTTGCGCGACAGGCCGATCAGCAATGGATAACCGGCGCTGCGCAGGCTCGACAGCCGGCGCAGCAGTTGGAAGTTCTGGTCGCCCGTCTTGCCGAAGCCGAAGCCCGGGTCCAGCACGATGCGGCGAGGATCGATCCAGGCCGCGCGCAGCTTGTGCGCGCGAGCCCCCAGGAAAAGCCCGATTTCACCGATCAGGTCGGTGTACTCGGGCGGGGCGGCCTGCATGGTGCGAGGCTCGCCCTTCATGTGCATCACGCACAGCCCGCAGCACGTATGGGCCACCGCCTCGACAGCGCCCGGCTGCCTGAAGCCATAGATGTCGTTGATCATGTCCGCGCCGGCATCCAGCACGGCGCGCATGACTTCCGGCTTGAAGGTGTCGATGGACAGGGGCACGCCGCAATCGCGCAGCGCCTCCACCACCGGCAGCAACCGGGCCAGTTCGTCGGCCACTGAGACCGGGTCGGCCCCGGGACGCGTGGACTCGCCGCCCAGGTCCAGGATCTGGGCGCCTTCGGCGATCAATTGGCGCGCATGCGCCACTGCGGAATCCGTATCGTCATGCTGGCCGCCGTCGGAAAACGAGTCCGGCGTGACATTGACGATACCCATGACAAGCGGGCGCTCGAGATCAAACTCGAAGCGCCCGCAAAGGAAGTTATTTGCCATAACTCAGGATGAGCAGCCTCAGACAGCGGCAGCCGTATTGCCACCAGCCGCCAGGCCCGTGGGCGGCGTGTCGGACGTATCCGACGGGCCCTGAGGCGTCTTCGGGGGACGCGGAGGACGGCCCTCGATGATGTCGTTGATCTGGTCGGCGTCGATGGTTTCCCATTCGAGCAGCGCGGAGGTCATTACTTCGACCTTGTCGCGGTTGTCTTCCAGGATCTTGCGGGCAACGCTGTACTGCTCGTCGATGATGCGGCGGATCTCGGTGTCCACCTTCTGCATGGTGGCTTCCGACATGTGCGTGGTCTTGGTGACGCTGCGGCCCAGGAACACTTCGCCTTCGTTCTCGGCATAGACCATGGGGCCCAGCTCGTCGGTCATGCCGTAGCGCGTGACGATGTCGCGGGCGATGGCGGTGGCGCGTTCGAAGTCGTTCGAGGCGCCCGTCGTCATCTGGTCCATGAAGATTTCTTCGGCGATGCGGCCGCCGAACAGCACGGCGATGGTGGACAGCAGACGGCCCTTGTCCATGCTGTAGCGGTCGGTCTCAGGCAGCTGCATGGTCACGCCCAGCGCGCGGCCGCGCGGGATGATGGTGACCTTGTGGACCGGGTCGGTCTTGGGCAGCAGGCGGGCGACGATCGCGTGGCCGGACTCGTGGTACGCGGTGTTCTTGCGTTCCTCTTCGGGCATCACGATGGAGCGGCGTTCCGCGCCCATGATGATCTTGTCCTTGGCCTTTTCGAAGTCGGACATGTCGACCGTGCGGCCATTGCGGCGGGCGGCGAACAGCGCGGCTTCGTTGACCAGGTTGGCCAGGTCGGCGCCGGAGAAACCCGGGGTGCCGCGCGCCAGCACGGTCGCATCGACGTTGGGCGACAGCGGAACCTTGCGCATGTGGACCTTCAGGATCTGCTCGCGGCCGCGGATGTCGGGCAGCGGCACCACGACCTGGCGGTCGAAGCGGCCCGGGCGCAGCAGCGCGGGATCCAGCACGTCGGGACGGTTGGTCGCGGCGATGACGATGACGCCCTGGCCGGACTCGAAGCCGTCCATTTCCACCAGCATCTGGTTCAGCGTCTGCTCGCGTTCGTCGTTGCCGCCGCCCAGGCCGGCGCCACGCTGGCGGCCGACCGCATCGATTTCGTCGATGAAGATGATGCAGGGAGCGTGCTTCTTGGCGTTTTCGAACATGTCGCGCACGCGGGCCGCGCCCACGCCGACGAACATTTCAACGAAGTCGGAACCCGAGATGCTGAAGAACGGCACCTTGGCTTCGCCCGCGATGGCCTTGGCCAGCAGCGTCTTGCCGGTACCCGGCGAGCCGACCATCAGCACGCCGCGGGGGATGCGGCCGCCCAGCTTCTGGAACTTGCTGGGGTCGCGCAGGAAATCGACCAGTTCCTGGACGTCTTCCTTGGCTTCGTCGCAGCCGGCAACGTCGGCGAAGGTGATCTGGTTGGTGTTCTCGTCGAGCATGCGGGCGCGCGATTTGCCGAAGCTGAACGCCCCGCCCCTGCCGCCTCCCTGCATCTGGCGCATGAAGAACACCCAGACGCCGATCAGCAACAGCATGGGGAACCACGACACGAAGATGCTCATCAGCAGCGACTGCTCTTCGCGCGGCTTGCCCGACACCTGGACGCCGTACTTCAGCAGATCGGAGACCATCCAGAGGTCACCCGGCGAAGTCAGCGTGTAGGCGCGGCCCGCGTCAGGGGTGACGTACAGCACGTCGCCCTGGACGTCGACCTTGCGGATACGTCCCGCCTTGGCGTCGTCCATGAACTGCGTGTAGGTCACGCCGTCCTGGGTCTGAGCGCGTCCGTCGAACTGTTTGAAGACGGTGAACAGCACGAGGGCTATCACCATCCAGACAGCGACTTTCGAAAATGAATTATTCAAGGTCGATCTCCTGCTTTCGATTCCGACCGGCGACCGCGCACCCGCATATGGCACAGTCACAAGTATGTCAATAGCTCATTCTACCCTGTCAGACCAGATTGCGTCCCGGGATGCCTGAGCCCCTCTGAGTTTTGTCTTATTCGCGAATTTTCTGGTCGTTGTCCCGGCAGGCTGTAGGTTTTTCGAATCCGAGGCGGCGCGCCCCGGACCCGGGCTACTTCAGATCGCGCGCAACCAGAAAGGTTTCGGAGGATTTGTCCCGCGATGCCTTCGGCTTGCGTTCGACCACCCGCTTGAAGCGCTGCTTGAAGGATTCCACGATCTGCGAAAAGCCGCTGCCGTGGAAAGCCTTGACGATCAGCGCCCCGTTGGGCTTGAGGTGGGCGCAGGAGAATTCCATCGCCAACTCGCATACATGCTGGATGCGCGCGGAGTCGGCAATACCCACCCCTGACAAGTTGGGGGCCATGTCGGAAATAACAAGATCCACCGCGCGCGATCCGACCATGTCTTCCAATTGTTTCAAAACTTCATCTTCGCGGAAGTCGCCCTGGATGAATTCAACGCCCGCCACGGGCTCCATGGGCAGGATATCGAGCGCGATGATGCGTCCGTCCACGACCCCGCCCGGCCCCGCCAGGCGCTCGCGCGCCACTTGGGACCAACTGCCGGGCGCCGACCCCAGGTCGACCACGAGGTCGCCCCGGCGCATCAGCTTCTCGGTATCCAGGATCTCGATCAGCTTGAAGGCGGCGCGGGCCCTGTAGCCCTTCTGTTGCGCCAGCTTCACATAGGGATCATTGATGTGCTGGTGAATCCAGTCTTTGGAGAATTTATTCTTGGCCATTACCGTACAATTCCACGCATGCCTATATTAGAACTTACCTCTCGTGAGCGCAGCGACCTTCGGTCCGCCGCTCACCCTCTGCGCCCCGTCGTCCTGATCGGCGACAACGGCCTGACCGAAGCCGTGCTCAAGGAAATCGACCTGGCGCTGACTTCGCACGGCCTCATCAAGGTGCGCGCCGGCGGCGATGACCGCGAGGCCCGCGACGCAATGCTGTCGACCATCTGCGACACGCTTTCCTGCGCCCCCGTGCACCATCTGGGCAAAACCCTGATCCTGTTCCGCCCGCTGGCCGGCAATATCAAGCCCGCCGCGCTGGCCGCCATGGAACCTGAACGCCCCGCCAAGCGCCGCGCCTCCGAGCCGCACACGCCCAAGAAGCTGGCCGCCGAAGGCAAGACCCTGGCCAAGCGCCCGCGCCGCAGCGAATCCGAAGAGCCCAAGCCGAAGACGCGCTTCGTGCCCCAGGACCAGCTCAACAAGAACGGCAAGCCCATGCGCCCTGGCACCAGGAAGACCACCGCCAGCGGTCACGGCATTCCCCGCCGCGCCGGCAGCGCGCTCAGCCTGCGGGCCGGAGCACGCAGCGGCACCAGCCGCAAGACGACGAAAAGGTAAGTGCGGGCACAAAAACGGGCGCTTTACGCGCCCGGTCCACCATAGCGATCCGCATTAAACCGCGGAATTCAGTCGAACGCACGGTTCGGACTATGGTGTTTTGACAACTTCCAGCTTACTACGTCGGCGTCAGATGTAGCGCACGCCCAGGACTTCATACTCGCGAACGCCAGCCGGGGCCTTGACCTCGACCACGTCGCCTTCGCTCTTGCCGATCAGCGCGCGGGCCACCGGGCTCGACACGGAAATCAGGTTCGACTTGATGTCGGCTTCAACGTCGCCGACGATTTGGTACGTCACACGATCGCCCGAATCCAGGTCCTCGATGTCGACGGTGGCGCCAAACACGGCGCGGCCTTCGGCATCCAAGGCGGTAGGATCGATCAGGTGGGCGTTGGAAAGCGTGCCTTCAAGCTCGGCAATCCGGCCCTCGATAAAGCCTTGGCGCTCGCGAGCAGCATCGTACTCGGCATTTTCCGACAGATCACCCTGCGCACGCGCTTCAGCGATCGCGTTGATAACGGCAGGACGTTCCACGGTTTTCAGCCGCTGGAGCTCTTCTTGCAAGCGCTCGGCCCCGCGCACGGTCAAAGGAATGGCAGACATGTCGTTTCCCAAACAAAAGTAGAAAACGCCCCGGACGGAGCGTTCTCGGTGAAGGTCGGAATCCTGGCGCGCGCAGGCAGCCGAGTGAAAGCAAAACTGGCAAGCGGCGCGGACGACCAAAACAAAACCCCGGCTCGGGTCGGAACCGGGGCAATCAAGGTCATATTGTGGTCAAAGTCCACGGGAATTGCAAGCCGCCGGAGAAACCGCCGTTTTCGCCGCATTTCGCCGCTGTAACCCGCTAAAACCCGTCATTTTTTCCAATTTTTCCGATCCGATCTTGGACCGGATCGCGCAGGCCCGTCGCCGCGATTCCTTGGTGCACGTGTGGCATAAAAACTACTCTTCGATAGTTTTTTGCAACAACCAGGGATTACCTCCAAAAAACGCCAGCAAAAACGGACTGAATCAGTATAAAACAACAAATTGTGTCATTCATGACAATTTAATACATCCAACTGGATACCGTTTGGCTGCAGCTTGCAGACCGCAAGCACTTGCCACGCGCAGGAGTCTTGTTTTTGCGGGTAGTTGCAGTGGAGGCGGACGCATCGCAGCCACCCGGCGCGACGTTCGCCGTTCCGCCGCGCAGCGGGCGGCCTGGGCCGTTCCCAACACGGCGGATCGCGTTCAAGAACGAGGAGCTCTCATGCTGGAAAAATTGAAAGTCCGTACTGGAATGCTGTTGGTGCTGGGCTGCTTCGTCATCGCCCTGGCGCTGGCTTGCGGCTTGAGTTGGATGAACGCCGAGAAAAGCGTGACCGAGATCAAGGATCTGAACAATGTCGCGGTCCACCAGGTCGACCCGCTCTACGAAGCCAACGCCGCCCTGCTGCGCGCGCGGCTGGCGCTCGGTGCAGGCATGGCTGCCATGCAGGCCGGCAGCATGGACCAAGCCGGGCTGGCCGGCGAGGAAGCCGCCAGCCATCTGAAGCAGGCGCGCGAGCGTTTCGCCCGCTACATGGCCGTGCCCAAAAGCCCGCGCGGCCAGGAGCTGGCCCAGACGCTACAGGGCCGCTTCACCGAATACGCCGCCATCCTGGACAGGCTGGAAGCCGACCTCAAGGAACGCGCGCCTGCCAAGTTCCGCCAGGACGAGGGACGGCTGCCCCAGGCCGACGCCTACTTCATGAAAGACATGCAAGCCTTCCTGGCCCGGGTCCAGGAGCGCAGCGACGGCGTGCTGGCAAGCTCGGAGCAAACCTACTCCACCGCCCGGATCTCGGCGGTCGCGCTGATATCGGCCGCGCTGCTGCTGACGGCGCTGTGCTGGACCTTCATCCGGCGCGCCGTGCTCCGTCCGCTGCAGGAGGCCGGCAGGCACTTCGACCGCATCGCGGCGGGCGACCTGACGAACCGCGTGGAAACCCGCTCCAACAATGAGATCGGCGTCCTCTTTGCCTCGCTCAAGCGCATGCAGGAAGGTTTGACCCGCACCGTCACGTCCGTGCGCCAGGGCGTGGATGAAATCAACGTGGGCGCGGCGGAAATCGCTGCCGGCAACTCCAACCTGTCAGTACGTACCGAAGAACAGGCCGCGGCGCTGGAGGAAACCGCATCCACGATGGAAGAGCTGGCGGTGACCGTCAAGCAGAATGCGGAAAACGCCGCCCAGGCCAATCAGTTGGCCTCGGTCAGCATGGACGTGGCGCAGCGTGGCGGCCAGAACGTGGAACAGGTGGTAGCCACCATGCACGGCATCTCGGACAGCTCGAGGCGCATCTCCGACATCGTTTCGGTGATCGACAGCATCGCTTTCCAGACCAACATCCTCGCGTTGAATGCCGCCGTCGAAGCCGCGCGCGCTGGCGAACAGGGCAAGGGCTTTGCCGTGGTCGCGGGCGAAGTCCGTTCGCTGGCCCAGCGCGCGGCCCAAGCCGCCAAGGAGATCAAGACGCTGATCGAGGCCTCCGTGGACACCGTGGCGGCGGGATCGGCCCAGGTGGCTGCCGCCGGGCAGACCATGCAGGAGATCGTGGATTCCGTGCAGCGGGTGGCGGCGATCATGGCCGAGATCTCAGCCGCCTCGGCACAACAGGCCGGCGGCATAGACCAGGTCAGCCTGGCGATCTCGCAGATGGATGAGGTGACGCAGCAGAACGCCGCGCTGGTCGAGGAAGCTTCGGCCGCGGCGGCCGCGATGGAAGAACAGGCGCGGCGCCTGGCCGAAGCCACCTCGGTATTCAAGACGCAATCAGGACAGGTGATCGAGGCGGCGCCGGTGGCGCTGACCGGCACGGCCGCAACCTCGCGGCTGTCGCGCACCTAGGCGCGCCAGCCGGCCATGCGCGCGACGCCAGGTCCGCGCATGGCCGCGCCGCTTACTTCCTGCGGCGCAGCAAGGCGTACAGGATGATGGCGCCGAAGGTAGCGGTGCCGATGCCGCCCAGCGTGAAGTTACCCAGCTTGACCGTGAAGTCTCCCGCGCCCAGCACCAGCGTGACCGCGGCCACGATGAGGTTGCGGTTGTCGCTGAAGTCCACCTGGTTGACCACCCAGATACGGGCGCCGGCGATGGCGATCAGGCCGAACACCACCACCGACATGCCGCCCAGCACGGGCGCCGGGATCATCTGGATCAGCGCGCCGAACTTGGGCGAAAAGCCCAGCACGATGGCAATCAGGGCGGCCACCACGAACACCAGGGTGGAATAGATGCGCGTGACGGCCATCACGCCGATGTTCTCGGCGTAGGTGGTGACGCCCGTGCCGCCCACGGCGCCGGACACCATGGTAGCGACCCCGTCGCCGACGAAGGCGCGGCCCAGATAGCGGTCCAGGTCCTGCCCGGTCATGGCGCTGACAGCCTTCACGTGTCCCAGGTTCTCGGCCACCAGGATGATGGCGACAGGCACGATCAGGCCCATGGCTTCGGCCTTGAACACCGGCGCGGCGAAATGCGGCAGGCCGAACCAGGCTGCGGCCGCCACGCCGGAGAAGTCGATGGGTTTGCCCAGCCCCATGCCGTTGGCGAGGATGCCGTACACCACGCAGGCCAGGATCATGCCGACCAGGATCAGCAGGCGCTGCACCATGCCCTTGGTGAACACGGCGATGCCGCCCACGCAGAGGATGGTGACCATGGACATCACGCTGTCGAAGCCCGACGCGCCCATCGCGCCCTTGGCGGCGATAGGGGCCAGATTCAGGCCGATGACCGCCACCACCGCGCCGGTGACGACGGGCGGCATCAGCGTGTCGATCCAGTTCGCGCCGCCCCCGGCGCGCGCGTTGACGAACCAGACAATCAGCCCGATCAACGTGTAGGCCAGGCCGCAGGCGATGATGGCGCCCAGCGCCACGCCGATATTGGCGTTCGCCCCGCCGCCGGCATAGCCGGTCACGGCGATCACGCCGCCGATGAAGGCGAAGCTGGAACCCAGGTAGCTGGGGACCCTGCCGCCCACGAACAGGAAGAAGATCAGCGTGCCGATGCCCGACATGAGGATGGCGACGTTGGGGTCGAAGCCCATGAGCAACGGGGCCAGCACGGTGGAGCCGAACATGGCGACCACGTGCTGGGCGCCCATGGCCACGTTCTTGGGCCAGGACAGCCTTTCGTCGGGCGCGATGATGACGCCGGGCTCGGCGTCGTCCGCCAGGCGCCAGCGCGGAAAGTAGGAATTGGACATGGATATCCCAAAGTAGGTGTCGGGTGTGAGCGGGCGCCAGTGTAAAGGGGGCTGCAAACGGGGAGCAATGCTTAAGTTCGCCGTCAGAATGCCGTACTAGTGAAAACCCCGAAATCCTCATAGGCGGCAGGAGCAATCATGGCGATCGATCCCATCAGCGGCAATTCCCGAATCAACAGCCTGGCCGACCTCTGGGCGCAGAAGATCCGCGCCAACAAGGAAGCCAAAAGCGCCTCGGACGCGGAAACGAGCACGGTGTCCGCGGACGGCAAGATCCGCGTCAACAACCCCGGCGGCCTGAAAATGGGCAAGGTGCAGGAAGCCAAGGAAACCGAAGACTCCAGCAACGACGACGCCTACACGCGCCAGATCAAGGAACTGCAGAAGCAACTCAAGCGCGTGATGGACCAGATCGCCAAGGTCAAGGCCAGCGGCATGCCGGCCGAAATGAAGGCCCAGCAACTGATGGCGCTCAATGCCCAGGCGATGCAGATCCAGCAGCAGATCACTGCAGTGATGGAGAAGCAGGCCCAGGCCATGAAACGCGGCGTATCCGCCACGGCCTAGCGGGCCAGGCACGGCGCCCCGCCCGGCCGGGGCGCCCGCATTGATGGCGCGCATCAAAATTTGTGATTGGACGCTGCCTGGACCGGCCAGTACTGTCTCCGAACAAATCTAAAACTACGGAGACAAACCATGCATGCAATGCGCACAGCTCTTGCAGGTGCGGTGCTGGCCGTTTGCGCGGCCCCTGCCCTGGCAGGCACCGTCACGGTGATCACGTCGTTCCCCAAAGACCTCACCCAGGCCTACAAGACGGCCTTCGAAAAGGCCAACCCCGGCATCACGCTGGAAATCCTGAACAAGAACACCGTATCGGGCATCGCCTACGTGCGCGAAACGCCCGCCGGCCAGCGTCCCGAGGTGTTCTGGGCCAGCGCGCCCGACGCCTTTGAAGTGCTGGGCCGCGACAAGCTGCTGGCAAGCTCCGCCGACGTGGCCAACAAGCAGGTGCCGGACAAGATCGGCAACTACCCCATCAACGATCCCGGCGGCATGTACCTGGGCCAGGCCCTGGCCGGCTACGGCATCATCTACAACACCCGCTACATCGCGGCGCACAAGATCCCCGCGCCGGTGGAATGGAAGGACCTGCTGTCGCCGCAATGGTTCGGCCATGTCGGCATCACCTCGCCGTCGCGCTCGGGCACCATGCACCTGACGGTGGAAACCATCCTCCAGGGCGAAGGCTGGGACGAAGGCTGGAGCACCTTGCTGCGCATGTCGGGCAACAGCAGCGCCGTCACCGAGCGTTCTTTCGGCGTGCCGGACGGCGTCAACAACGGCCAGTTCGGCGCCGGCCCGGTGATCGACTTCTTCGGCCTGTCCAGCAAGTATTCCAAGTTCCCGGTCGAGTTCGTCTACCCCTCCGAAACCGCCATCGTGCCGGCCAATATCGCGCTGATCGAAGGCGCGAAGAACACCGAGGAAGGCAAGAAGTTCATCGCCTTCACCCTCAGCCAGGCCGGCCAGGAACTGCTGCTGGAACCCAAGATCTCGCGCCTGCCGGTGCTGCCCTACACGGCGCTGGCCGGCAAGATTCCCCAGGGCTACCCCGACCCCGCCGAGATCGCCAAGCGCAGCAAGGTGCAATTCAACGCCGACCTGTCGCAATCGCGCTACTACGTCGTGCAGTCGCTGTATGACCAGACGGTCACGTTCCGCCTGAAGGAACTGCAGGCCGCCACCAAGGCCATCTACGAGGCCGAAGCCAAGTTGGGCGACAAGGCCAAGAGCGGCAAGGCTGCCGAGCTGCTGGCGCAGGCCCGCAAACTGACCTGGGCGCCGCTCGTGGACGGCAAGAAGGCCGCCGACCCGGCCTTCCTGGCGATCTTCGCCGGCAACAAGAAGGACGCCGCCGTGAACCAGCAGATCACCCAGCTGGAAGGCGAATGGAACGGCCGTTCCAAGGCGAACTACGAAGAAGCCGTGAAGCTCGCCAAGCAGGCCGCCGCGCTCTAGGCCGCCACACCCGCAGGACGCGAGGCGGACGGGCCGGTCCCGTCCGCCGCCGCGGCTTTCCCCTGGCAACGATTTCGGGAATCTCGATGAATTCTTCGGGCCACTCGCGCCTGCCCGTCGGCCCCCTGCTGACGGCGCTACTGGTGTTCGGTTTTCTGCTGCTGTTCCTGGCCGTGCCGGTCGGCACGGTGTTCTACACCGCCTTCGTGAACGCCGACGGCAGCTTCACCATGGGCCACTTCGGCGCCTTCTTCAACCAGCCGCTGATGAAGGAAGCCTTCTTCAACAGCCTGTACGTGGCGGGCTGGTCGGCGCTGCTGGCGTCGCTCATCGCCGTGCCGCTGGCGTACTTCACGGTGCGCTTCGATTTCCGCGGCGCGCTGCTGATCCAGACCCTGGGCGTGCTGCCGCTGATCATGCCGCCCTTCGTCGGCGCGGTTGCGATGCAGCTGATCTTCGGCCGCTCGGGCAGCGTGAACTTGCTGCTCAACGACTGGTTCGGCTTCACCATCCCGTTCATGGAAGGCTTGAACGGCGTCATCTTCGTGGAATCGCTGCACTACTTCCCCTTCATCCTGATGAACCTGGTGGTGGCGCTGCGCAACATCGACGGCGCCATGGAAGAGGCGGCCTTCAACCTGGGCTCGCGGGGCTTCCGTCTGTTCCGCCGCGTGATCTTTCCGCTGGCCCTGCCCGGCTATGTGGCCGGCACGTCGCTGGTGTTCGTCAAGGTGTTCGACGACCTGGGCACGCCGCTGGTGCTGGGCACCACCAACATGCTGGCGCCGCAGGCCTATCTGCGCATCACGCAAGTGGGCCTGGAGGATCCGCTGGGCTATGTGATCAGCGTGATCATGGTGGGCTTTTCGATACTGGCGTTGTGGCTGTCGGCGCGGGTGCTCAAGGGCCGCGATTACTCCACCCTGCAGAAGGGCGGCAGCTCCATCCAGAAGCGCAAGCTGCGCCCGGTGGAGAGCGTGCTGGCCTATGGCTGGATCATCCTGGTGCTGCTGCTGGTGCTGTCGCCGCATATGGGCGTGCTGCTGCTGTCGCTGGCCAGCGTCTGGAGCTTCGCGCCGCTGCCCGACGGCTACACGCTGGCGCATTACGCCGCGGTGTTCTCCGAATCGCAAGGCATGATCGCCAACACCCTGCTCTATTGCGGCCTGGCCGCGGGCGTGGACGTGATCCTGGGTACCGCCATCGCCTATCTGATGTTGCGCACCCGGCTGCCGGCGCGCCAGTGGCTGGACTTCCTGGCCTCCGCCGCGCTGGCGATTCCAGGTATCGTGCTGGCCATCGGCTTTCTGCGCACCTTCCGCGGCATCGAGCTGCCCGGCACCGGCACGCTGCTGACCTCGTCGTGGATCATCATCATGATCGCGTACTCGGTGCGGCGGCTGCCCTACGCCCTGCGGTCATGCGTGGCCTCGCTGCAGCAGATCAACATCTCGCTGGAAGAGGCGGCGCAATCGCTGGGCGCGACCCGCATGAGCACGATACGCCGCGTGGTGGTGCCGCTGATGGCGGGCGGCATGCTGGCCGGCTTCGTGACCAGCTTCGTGACGGCGGCCGTGGAACTGTCGGCCACCATCATGCTGGTGACCAAGGACAGCCAGGCGCCCATGAGCTACGGCATTTATCTGTACATGCAGAGCGCGGCGGGCCGGGGTCCCGGCGCCGCGCTCGGCGTCCTGGCGGTGGCCGCGGTGGCCATCGGCACGTATGTCTCGCACCTGCTGGTGGAGCGCGCCCAGTCGCGCCAGCAGCCGGCCCGCAATGAAGGGGAATCCGCATGAAGAAAGTCAGCGTCGAATGCCGCAACATCCGATTGTCCTACGGCAAGACGGAAGTGCTCAAGGACGTCAACATCAGCATCGAGCCCGGCGAGTTTTTTGCGCTGCTCGGACCGTCCGGCTCCGGCAAATCCACCTTGTTGCGGCTGATCGCCGGCTTCAACCGGCACAGCGCCGGGCAGCTGCTGGTGGACGGCAAGGACATCAGCGGCACGCCGCCCTGGAACCGCAACATCGGCATGGTGTTCCAGAACTACGCCCTGTGGCCGCACATGACGGTCTGGGACAACGTGGCCTTCGGCCTGGTCGAACGCAAGCTGCCGCGCGCCGAGATCCACGCCAAGGTGGAGGCCGCGCTCGATCTGGTCGGCTTGTCCCAGTACGGCAAGCGCCGCCCCAACCAGCTTTCCGGCGGGCAGCAGCAGCGCGTGGCCCTGGCCCGCACCATCGTGATCGAGCCGCAGGTGCTGCTGCTGGACGAGCCTCTGTCCAACCTGGACAAGAAGCTGCGCGTGCAGATGCGCCAGGATCTGCTCAGCCTGCAGCGCCGGCTTGGCATCACCACCATCTTCGTCACCCATGACCAGGAAGAGGCCATGACCACCGCCGACCGCATGGCGGTGCTGGACCACGGCGTGGTCCAGCAGATCGGCGCGCCCAGCACCTTGTTCGACTATCCGGTCAATCGCTTCGTCGCCAACTTCGTGGGCACGATGAACGTGCTGGAAGGCGACGTGCGCGAACGCACCAGCGGCAGCGTGGTGCTGGCGGTGGAAGGCGTGGGCGACTTGCAGCTGCCGCTCACGGGCGAAGCGCCCGCCGCTTCCCGGCTGGCGGCCAGCTTCCGCCCGCACACGGTGCAGATCGAAATGGCGGACGGGCTGGGCGACGCGCGCTATGTCTGGCTGCCCGGCATCGTGGAAAGCAGCGAGTTCCTGGGCGAATTCACCCGCTATCAGGTGCTGATCGGCGAGCAGCGGCTGACGGCGGACCAATCGCATCTGGCCGGGCTGTCGCCCTTCCCCGTCGGCGCTCCGGTTTCCATCGGCCTCGAACCTACCCAAGTGCGGCTCCTGGCGGCCTAAACTCGGGGCCATGGAAATCTATCAGATCCGCGCCTTCGTCACGGTCGCCCGGCTGGGCAACCTGACGAAGGCGGCCGAGGCGCTGTCGCTGACCCAACCCGCCGTGACCGCGCAGATCAAGGCGCTGGAGCAAAGCCTGGGCGTGGCGCTGTTCGACCGCAGCGGCGGCCGCCTGGCCCTGACCAAGGCGGGCGAAGTGCTGCTGCCCACTGCCGAATCGCTGCTGGTGCTGGGCGCGCAGTTCAAATCCGAAGCCCAGCAGCTGCAAGGCAGCCTGCATGGCGCGGTAGAGCTGGGCGTACCCAGCGAAAAGCCGGATTTCCTGCGCCTGGGCGAATTGGCGTCGGCCGTCACCCAGCGTCTGCCGCTGGTCGAGCTGAAGACCCAGACCCTGCCCGCCGCCGCGTTGGCGGAACAGGTCAGCACCGGCCGCCTGCCGGCGGCGCTGATCATCGCCGCCAATCCGCCGCGCGGTGTGCTCTGGCAGCCCCTGCGCAGTGTGCGCTACCGCATCGCCATGCCCAAGGAGCACGCCGCCGTGCTCAAGCGCGGCGGCTGGCGCGAGGTGGCGCAATTGCCTTGGCTGGATGGCCCCTCCGGCAGCCACACCCACCTGCTGCTGCGCGACATGTTCGAACGCCACGGGCTGTCGCCGCGCATCGTGATGCAGAATGACGACCAGGCCAACCTGGACGCGCTGGTGCGCGCGGGCGCAGGCTGCGCCCTGCTGCGCGAGGAAGCCGCGCTGGCGGGCGCGGCCTCGAACGACTTCATCGTCTGGGGCCAGGCGCGCGTGGACGCGATGCTGGGATTCATCCTGCCCTACGAGCGCGCTAGCGAGCCCGCGCTGGTCGCGTTAAGCTCGATCATTCAAACCATCTGGAAACCGCGCGCGCCCATCGCGTCCGCCCAGCTCTAAACCCGCATCAAGATCGTAATGACTGAAATCTGGTTCATCCGCCACGGCGAAACCGACTGGAACCGCCAGCGGCGCCTGCAAGGCTGGCAAGACATCCCCCTGAACGAATTCGGCGTCAACCAGGCCGGCCTGCTGGCCGCGCGCTTGCGCGAGGACGCCCGCCATACGCCCATCCACGCCATCTACAGCAGCGACCTGCAGCGCGCCCACGCCACCGCCCTGCCCGTGTCCGAACAGCTGGGCTTGCGCGTGCGCGTGGAGCCCGGCATCCGCGAGCGCGGCTTCGGCGTGCTGGAAGGCCTGGACCACGAGCGCATCGACGTGCTAGCCCCCGAAGCCGCTGCCGCCTGGAAGAGCCGCGACCCGCTGCGTCCGCTGGACGGCGGCGAAACGCTGGGCCAATTCCAGTCCCGCGTCATTTCGACCGTGGACGACATTGCCAGCCGCCACGACGACGAACGCATCCTGATGTTCACGCACGGCGGCGTGCTGGACATCATCTGGCGCCATGCCTCCGGCGTGCCGCTCAACGGGCCGCGCGACGCTTCGCTGCTGAACGTCAGCATCAACCGCGTCGGCGTGCAAGGCCGCCAGTGGCAGGTGCTGGACTGGGGCGACGTAGGCCACGTGACCGACGAAGTCGGCAACGACGTGGTGCCTTGAGCGCTTAGCGCGCGCGGCGCGGCTTGCGCGGCGCGTTGCGCGCCAGCCTGTCGTAGACGGCGTTGGGCAACAGGCGCATCAGCTTGGCCACGATGCCCATCTGCCACGGAATCACCACATAGGACGCGCCCCGCCCGATCGCGCTGCGCGCGCGGCGGGCGAAGGCGTCCGCTTCCATCAGGAAAGGCATGGAATACGGATTGTGGGCCGTCATCGCCGTCTTGATATAGCCGGGCGCGATCGTCACCACGTCTATGCCTTCGGCGGCCAGTTCCAGCCGCAGGCTTTCGCAGTAAGTCACCACTGCGGATTTCGACGCGCTGTAGGCGCCCGCGCCTGGCAGGCCCCTGACTCCCGCCACGCTGGCGATGCCCACCAGCCGGCCCGACCCAGCCTGGCGCATGGATGCGATGAAGGGTTCGAAGGTCGCCACGGTGGCCAGCAGATTGGTGTCGACGATGGCCTTGAAGACGTCGTAGTCCTCGCCGTGCTCGGTCAGGGTGCCGGCGCTGATGCCGGCGCTGGCGATGACCACATCCACCCGCCCCTGGCAGAACCCGATGAAATCCAGGGCCGCGGCATGCAGCGCCTGGCGGTCGCGTACGTCCACCGCATAGCAGCGGTGCTCGCCGGGCAGGCTGCCGGCCAGCTCGCGCAGCGCGTCTTCGCGCCGGCCCAGCAGGCCCAGCGTGGCGCCCGTGGACGCGTATTGCTGCGCCAGGGCGCGTCCCAGGCCGCTGCTGGCGCCGGTGATGAAGACTCTTTCCATGTGTGCCTGTTGCCTGTGGTGACGTTGCGGAATCGCGTTGCAAAAAAATAGGGCACGCTTTCGCGTGCCCTATTGTGTCGCTTGCCGGCTTAGGCTTGCAAGGAAGCGTGCAGATCCTGCAGCGGATAGACCTGCAGGCCCAGGCCTTGGCGCAGGTATTGCATGCCTTCGACCGCGGCGCGGGCGCCGGCGATGGTCGTGAAGAAGGTCACGCGGGCGGCCAGCGCCTGGGTGCGGATGGTGCGCGAGTCGGCGATGGCGTTGCGGCGCTCTTCGACGGTGTTGATGACCAGCGAGATCTCGCCGTTCTTCACCATGTCGACGATATGCGGACGGCCTTCGGTGACCTTGTTCACCAGCTGCACCGGGATGCCGGCGGCTTCGATCTCGGCGGCCGTGCCGCGCGTGGCGACCAGCTTGAAGCCGAGCGCGTGCAGGCCGCGCGCCACTTCCACCGCCAGGGGCTTGTCCTGGTTCTTGACGCTGATGAACACCGTGCCGGATTCCGGCAGGCGCACGCCGGCGGCCAGCTGCGACTTGACGAAGGCTTCGCCGAAGCTCGTGCCCACGCCCATCACTTCACCGGTCGACTTCATTTCCGGGCCCAGGATGGTGTCCACGCCCGGGAACTTCACGAACGGGAACACGGCTTCCTTGACCGAGAAGTAAGGCGGCACGACTTCCTTGGTGATGCCTTGCGCGGCCAGGGTCTGGCCGGCCATGGCGCGCGCGGCGATCTTGGCCAGCTGCAGGCCGGTGGCCTTGGAAACGTAGGGCACCGTGCGCGAGGCGCGCGGGTTCACTTCCAGCACGTAGACATCGCCGCCCTGGATGGCGAACTGCACGTTCATCAGGCCGCTGACGTTCAGCGCCTTGGCCATCATGGTGGTCTGGCGCTTGATCTCGGCGATGACTTCCGCCGACAGCGAGTACGGCGGCAGGCTGCAAGCCGAGTCGCCCGAGTGCACGCCGGCCTGCTCGATGTGTTCCATGACGCCGCCGATGAAGACGGTTTCGCCGTCGGCCAGGCAGTCCACGTCCACTTCGGTGGCGTTGTTCAGGAAGCGGTCCAGCAGCACGGGCGAGTCATTGCTGACCTTCACGGCCTCGCGCATGTAGCGCTCGAGGTCCTGCTGCTCGTGCACGATTTCCATGGCGCGGCCGCCCAGCACGTAGCTGGGGCGAACGACCAGGGGATAGCCGATTTCGGCGGCGTGGGCCAGGGCCTCGCCTTCGGTGCGCGCGGTGCGGTTGGGCGGCTGGCGCAGGCCGAGCTTGTTGAGCAGCTTCTGGAAGCGCTCGCGGTCTTCGGCCACGTCGATGGATTCGGGGCTGGTGCCGATGATGGGCACGCCGTTGGCTTCCAGGGCGCGCGCCAGCTTCAGCGGGGTCTGGCCGCCGTACTGGACGATCATGCCGACCGGGTTTTCCTTGTGGACGATCTCGAGCACGTCTTCGAGCGTCAGCGGCTCGAAGTACAGGCGGTCCGAGGTGTCGTAGTCGGTGGACACGGTTTCCGGGTTGCAGTTGACCATGATGGTCTCGTACCCGTCGTCGCGCAGCGCCAGCGCGGCATGCACGCAGCAGTAGTCGAATTCAATGCCCTGGCCGATGCGGTTCGGACCGCCGCCCAGCACCACGATCTTCTTGCGGTCGGTGGGCGCGGCTTCGCACTCTTCCTCGTAGGTCGAGTACATGTAGGCCGTGCGGGTGGCGAATTCGGCGGCGCAGGTGTCGACGCGCTTGTAGACCGGACGCACGTTCAGCTGGTGACGCAGCTTGCGCACCTCGGATTCCGAGGAATCCAGCAGGAAGGCCAGGCGGCGGTCGGAGAAACCGCGGCGTTTGAGTTCCCACAGCGTGGCGTAGTCCAGGTCGGCCAGCGTCTTCTGTTCCAGCGCCAGTTCGATGTCGACGATTTCCTTGATCTGCGACAGGAACCACGGGTCGATGTGCGTGATGTTGTGCACTTCGTCCAGCGTGAAGCCCTGCGCGAAGGCATCGCCCACGTACCAGATGCGTTCCGGACCGGGCTCGCCCAGTTCGACCTGCAGCTTTTCGCGGTCGGTGGTCTTCTGGTTCAGGCCGTCCACGCCCACTTCCAGGCCGCGCAGCGCCTTCTGGAAGGATTCCTGGAAGGTGCGGCCGATGGCCATGACTTCGCCCACCGACTTCATCTGGGTGGTCAGGCGCGCGTCGGCGGTGGGGAATTTCTCGAAGGCGAAACGCGGCACCTTGGTGACCACGTAGTCGATCGAGGGTTCGAACGAGGCAGGCGTGGCGCCGCCGGTGATTTCGTTCTTGAGCTCGTCCAGCGTGTAGCCCACGGCCAGGCGCGCGGCGACCTTGGCGATGGGGAAGCCGGTGGCCTTGGACGCCAGCGCCGACGAACGCGACACGCGCGGGTTCATCTCGATGACGATCATGCGGCCGTTCTTGGGATTGACGGCGAACTGCACGTTCGAGCCGCCCGTATCCACGCCGATCTCGCGCAACACCGCGATCGATGCGTTACGCATGATCTGGTATTCCTTGTCGGTCAGCGTCTGGGCCGGCGCCACGGTGATCGAGTCGCCCGTGTGCACGCCCATCGGGTCCAGGTTTTCGATGGAGCAGACGATGATGCAGTTGTCCGCCTTGTCGCGGACCACTTCCATCTCGAATTCCTTCCAGCCCAGCAGCGACTCTTCGATCAGCAGTTCGCTGGTGGGCGAAGCTTCCAGGCCGCGGCGGCAGATGGTTTCGAATTCTTCGGCGTTGTAGGCGATGCCGCCGCCCGAACCGCCCATGGTGAAGCTGGGGCGGATCACGGCGGGGAAGCCGGAGGTGCCGACTTCGGCCGCGATGCGGCGCTGCACTTCCCAGGCTTCGTCCATGCTGTGGGCGACGCCCGACTTGGCCGATTCCAGGCCGATGTCGGTCATGGCCTGCTTGAACTTCTGGCGGTCCTCGGCCTTTTCGATGGCGTGCTCGTTGGCGCCGATCAGTTCGACGTTGTGCTTCTTCAGCACGCCGTGGTGGGCCAGGTCCAGGGCGCAGTTCAGCGCGGTCTGGCCGCCCATGGTGGGCAGCAGCGCATCGGGCTTTTCACGCTCGATGATCTTTTCGACGGCTTGCCAGGTGATGGGCTCGATGTAGGTGACGTCGGCCGTTTCCGGGTCCGTCATGATCGTGGCCGGGTTGCTGTTCACCAGGATGGTGCGGTAGCCCTCGGCCTTGAGCGCCTTGCACGCCTGTGCGCCGGAATAGTCGAATTCGCAGGCCTGCCCGATGATGATGGGGCCGGCGCCGATGATGAGTATGCTTTTTAGGTCTGTACGCTTGGGCATGATGCAATCTTTACTTTTGGCCGGACATCAGGGCGATGAACTTGTCGAACAGTTCAAGGATGTCGTGCGGACCCGGGCTGGCTTCGGGGTGACCCTGGAAGCAGAAGGCCGGGCGGTCGGTGAGCTCGAAGCCCTGCAGCGTGCCGTCGAACAGCGAGACGTGCGTCACGCGCGCGTTGGCCGGCAGGCTGGCCGCGTCGACCGCGAAACCGTGGTTCTGGCTGGTGATGAACACGCGCTTGGACTGGAGGTCCTGCACGGGGTGGTTGGCGCCATGGTGGCCGGTCTTCATCTTGAGCGTCTTGCCGCCCAGCGCCAGGCCCATGATCTGGTGGCCCAGGCAGATGCCGAACACCGGCAGCTTCTTGTCCAGGAAGGCGCGCGTGGCCTCGATGGCGTAGTCGCAGGGCTCGGGGTCGCCGGGGCCGTTGGACAGGAACACGCCGTCGGGGTTGAGCTTGAGGACTTCCTCGGCGCTGGTCTGGGCCGGTACCACCGTCAGGCGGCAGCCGCGGTCGGCCAGCAGGCGCAGGATGTTGGTCTTGATGCCGAAGTCGTAGGCCACGACGTGGAACTTGGACTGGTCGGGCTTGGAGAAGCCCTCGCCCAGCTGCCAGGTGCCTTCGGTCCATTCGGCGCGATCCTTGAGCGACACAACCTTGGCCAGGTCCTGGCCGGCCATGCCGGCAAAGCCGCGGGCCAGTTCGACGGCGCGCTCGGCGTCGGTGCCGACGAAGATGCAGGCGCCCTGGGCGCCCTTTTCACGCAGGATGCGGGTGAGCTTGCGGGTGTCGATGCCGGAAATGGCGACGACGCCTTGCTCGGAGAGGTACTCAGGCAACGATTGCGTGGAACGGAAGTTCGACACGCGGGCGGGACAGTCACGGACCACCAGGCCGGCGGCAAAGACGCGCTTGGCTTCCACGTCTTCGGCGTTGACGCCGGTATTGCCGATGTGCGGATAGGTCAGCGTGACGATCTGGCCGCTATAGCTGGGATCGGTGAGAATTTCCTGGTACCCGGTCATCGCGGTGTTGAACACCACTTCGGCAACGGTATGCCCAGGCGCACCGATCGACACGCCTCGAAAAATGGTACCGTCCGCCAGAGCCAGAATTGCAGGAGGGAAGCGGTTGATCCCCTCGGGAAAGAGTTGCGGCAGCACAGTAAACCCCGGTTTTAGAATCGATAATCAAACCTTCGGATTATACCTTGAGCGGCCGTTTTTCTCGGGGAACCGCGCCAAATAAGGCCGGAAACGGGGTTTTGGGCTGTTTTTCCGCGTCCCGCCGCCCCCCTCCACCGTCCGGCCGGCAGCGCGCCTGCGGCCTCAGTGATACGCTAGGACACCTTCAACCCTAGCCTGCAGCGAGCCGTACCGTCCATGTCCAGCCAACTTGACGCCCTGCGCAACCACACCACCGTCGTCGCCGACACGGGGGATTTCGAAGCGATGAAGGCGTTGCGTCCGACCGACGCCACCACAAACCCGTCCCTGATTCTCAAGGCCGTCCAGCAGGACGCCTACCGCCCCCTGCTGGAAAAGACCGCGCGCGAACACCGCGGCGCGCCCACCGCCGAACTGATGGACCGCCTGTTGGTGGCCTTCGGCCGCGCCATCCTGGACATCGTGCCCGGCCGCGTATCGACCGAAGTGGATGCCCGCCTGTCCTTTGACACCCGCGCCACCATCGAGCGCGCCCGCAGCCTGATCGCCCTGTACGAAGCCGCCGGCGTGCCGCGCGAGCGCGTGCTGATCAAGATCGCCTCGACCTGGGAAGGCATCCAGGCCGCCCGCGCCCTGCAATCGGAAGGCGTGCGCTGCAACCTGACCCTGCTGTTCTCGCTGCCGCAGGCCGTGGCCTGCGCCGATGCCCGCGTGCAGCTGATCTCGCCTTTCGTCGGCCGCATCTACGACTGGCACAAGAAGTCCGCCGGCGCCAGCTGGGTCGAGGCCGACAATGCCGGCGCGCGCGACCCCGGCGTGCTGTCCGTCACGCGGATCTACCAGTACTACAAGCACTTCGACATCCCCACCGAAATCATGGGCGCGAGCTTCCGCAACGTGGGCCAGATCCTGGCTTTGTCGGGCTGCGACCTGCTGACCATCAGCCCCGAGCTGCTGACCAAGCTGGCCGGCACCGAGGGCGACGCGCCCGCGCAATTGCGCGCCGACGACGTGCCCGCCAACCTCGCCCGCATCGGCGCGGACGAAGTCACCTTCCGCACCCTGCTCAACGAGGACGCGATGGCCAGCGAAAAGCTGTCGGAGGGCATCCGCCTGTTCGTGGCGGACGCGGTCAAGCTGGATACGTTGATCGAGGCGCAACGCGCCTGATCAGGGCGGGCGCCGCGGCGCCCGCGCAGGCAAGGGAATGCGCGGCCCGCAACCGCGCGCCTGCCTCAACGATGATCGTGGGAGTGCACCTGCAGCGCTTCCAGGAAGCGCGACACCATGTTGTAGGCCGCCACCGTCGCGGTCAGCTCCACGATGAGCTTTTCGGAACCCATCGCCGCCTTCGCCGCCTGGAACACGGGTTCCGGCACCTGCACCTGGCGCGTCATGGCGTCGGTATAGGCCAGCACCGCCCTTTCGCGTTCATCGAACAGGTCTGACGCCTCCCAGTCATTCAGCGCGTCCAGCTGCGCCTGCGAAACGCCTTCTTTCAGCGCGATCGGCGCGTGCTGGTCAGCCTCGTAGGGCGCGCCATTGATGGCCGCCACGCGCATGATGACCAGCTCGCGCAGATCGCCAGGCAAGGTGCTGAGCTGGCGGATCGAGGTCAGGTAATTGAGCCAACCGCCCGCCACCGCGGGACTGTGCAGCAGCATCTGGTACAGGTGCAGGACGCTGCCGCGTTCGGCGACGATGCGGTCGACCAGGGGCTTGGCTTCGGGATGGGTCAGGTCGGCGTAGGGGAGACGGGCCATGGAAAACTCCGGTCAGATCTTTTCGGTTTCGCCGGACCTGGGCTGCCATTTCATCAGCCGCTTTTCGCCCATGCCGACGATGGCGTCCAGCACCAGCGCAAAAGCCGTGAGCACGATGATGCCCGCGAACACGGTGTTGACGTCGAACGTGCCTTCGGCCTGCAGGATCAGATAGCCCACGCCGCTGGCAGAGCCCAGATACTCGCCCACCACCGCGCCCACGAAGGCCAGGCCCACCGAGGTATGCAGGCTGGAGAACACCCAGCTGGTGGCAGACGGCAGGTACACGTGACGCAACAGCTGGCGGCGGCGCGCGCCCAGCATCCTGGCGTTGTCCAGCAAGGTGGGACTGACTTCGCGCACGCCCTGGTAGACGTTGAAGAACACGATGAAGAACACCAGCGTCACGGCCAGCGCCACCTTGGACCAGATGCCCAGGCCGAACCACATGCCGAAGATGGGCGCCAGGATGACGCGCGGCATCGAGTTGGCGGCTTTGATGTAGGGATCGAGGATCGCGCTTGCGCCGGGCGACAGGCCCAGCCACAGGCCGAAGGCCAGGCCGGCGATGGTGCCGATGAAAAACGCCAGCACGGTCTCGGTCAGCGTCACGCCCAGGTGGGTATAGATGTCCGCATTGGTGACGAACCAGGCCCAGATGCGGCCCCACACCTTCAAGGGTTCGCCGAAGAAGAAGGCCACCTTGGGATCGCGCGACGCGAAGTGCCAAACGAGCAGAATGATGACGAGCAGCAGCAACTGCCAGAAGCGCAGGCTGGCCGAACCGGGTTTGATCAAAGACTTCGACATCTCACCACTCCAGGGCGCTTGCACGCCTCGTTCTGCTTAGACAGCAGGCATACGCCAAGCCCGGCCGCCGCGGATCCGGCTTCGCCGGTCCGCCTGCGGCGCCCCCTTGAGGGGGAAGCGCCAAAGGCGCTTCGGGGGTGGGCCTCATCTTTAGGCTCGCTTCTGTTGGGCGTAGCCCTTTAGGACTTCTTCGCGCAACACTCCCCAGATGGCGGAGTGCAATTCGACGAAGCGCGGATGCGTGCGCACTTCGGCCACGTCGCGCGGACGCGGCAGGTCGATGGCGAATTCGCCGATGGGGTGCGTGCCCGGCCCGGCCGACAGCACCACCACGCGATCGCTCATGGCGATGGCCTCGTCCAGGTCGTGCGTGATGAAGAGCACGGCCTTGCGCTTGGCCATCCACAGGTCCAGGACCTCGTTCTCCATGAGCTGGCGCGTCTGGATATCCAGCGCCGAGAACGGCTCGTCCATCAGGATGATGTCGGGATCGCGGATCAGCGTCTGCGCCAGCATCGTGCGTTTGCGCATGCCGCCCGACATCTGGTGCGGATAGCGGCTTTCGAAGCCGCCCAGGCCCACGCGGCGCATCCATTCGCGGCCGCGCTCCAGCGCCTGCTGCCGAGGCACGCCGGCAAAGTCCAGGCCCGCCACCACGTTGTCCAGCGCGCTGCGCCAGGGCAGCAGGGCCTCGCCCTGGAACATGTAGCCGGCGCGCTCATTGATGCCGGATAGCGGCTGTCCGAACACCTTCACGCTGCCCGAGGACGGCGCCAACAGGCCGGCGCTGACGTTGAGCAGGGTGGACTTGCCGCATCCGGTCGGGCCCACCACCGACACGAACTCCCCTGGCGCGATGGCCAGGGTCGTGTCGCTGACGGCGGTGTAGCGCTGCGAGCGGTCGTCGCGGGAGACAAAGGTGCAGCTGATGCTTTCCAGCGACAGCGCAGCTTCAGCCATTGGGGTACTTCTCGTTGGCGCGGCGCGCGTAGTCGTTGGTCCAGACCTTGGACGGGTCGATCTTGGAACCATCAAAGTCCGCCTGGTAGGCGGCCAGCGCCTTGAGCGCGGTGGCCGCGCCATCCTCGGGGATCAGGCCGTCCGGCGACAGGCCTTCCAGGCTCTTGGCGATGGCGGCCTTGTAGACGGCCGGATCGCCCAGCAGATAGGTTTCCGGCACGACCTTGGCGATTTCGTCGGCGCCAGCCTTCTGGATCCACTTGTCGGCGCGCACCAGCGCATTGGCCAGGGCCTGGGTGGTGTTGGGGTTGGCATCGAGGAAGGCTTGCGGGGCATACAGGCAGCCCGCCGGCATGTTGCCGCCGAAGATTTCCTTGGTGTCCTTGAGCGTGCGCGTGTCGACGATGATCTGGATGTCGCCCGGCATTTCCAGCATCGACACCACGGGGTCGGTGTTGGAGATGGCGTCGATCTGGCCGCTGCGCAGCGCGGTCACGGCGCCCGCGCCGGCGCCTACGCCGATGATGGACACGTCCGAGGCCTTCAGGCCGTGCTTGGCCAGGAAGAAGCTGACCACCATGTTGGTGGACGAACCCGGCGCGGTCACGCCGATCTTCTTGCCCTTCAGGTCGGCGGCGCTCTTGTAGTTGGGCAGGTTCTTCTTGGACACGCCCACGCCTATCATCGGCGCGCGGCCCTGCAGCACGAAGGCGCGATAGGCCTGGCCCTTGGACTGCATGGACAAGGTGTGCTCGAACGCGCCCGACACGATGTCGGCGCTGCCGCCCACCACGGCCTGCAAGGCCTTGGAGCCACCCGCGAAGTCGGCGATGCTGACGTCCAGCCCTTCGTCCTTGAAGTAGCCGCGGGCTTCCGCGATGGACAGGGGGAGATAGTAGATCAGCGGCTTGCCGCCGACTGCGATCTGGACCTTGGTCTTCTCCAGCTTCTGCGCGCGCACGATGGCGGGCGCCATGCCCATGACGCCGGCGGCGCCGGCCATCTTGAGCAGATCACGGCGAGTGACTGACATGTGCTTGTCTCCTAGTTGTCGGGCAGACCGATAGCGCCGGTCTTTGCCAGCTCTTCTATAGCCGCTGAATCATACCCCAGCGATTTCAGGACTTCCTCGGTATGTTCCCCTAATACGGGGCCCACCCAGCGCGTCTCGCCAGGCGTCTCCGACAGCTTGGGCACGACGGCCGGCAGCTTGACCGGCGTGCCGTCCGGGAAGCGGTGCTGCTCTATCATGCGGCGCGCCAGGAACTGCGGATCGCTGAACATGTCGGCCACGCTGTAGATCTTGCCCACCGGCACGTCCGCGCCCTTCAGTGCGCCCAGCGCCTCTTCGATGCCGCGCGCGCCGCACCATTGCTGGATGGCGCCGTCGATCTCGTCGACGCGTTTGGCGCGGCCGTCGTTGCGCACCAGTCCCGGATCCGTGGCCAGGTCGTCGCGGCCGATGGCGCGCATCAGCCGATGGAAGATCGCGTCGCCGTTGCCGGCGATGACGATGTTCTGCCCATCGCGGGTGGTGTAGGTATTCGAAGGCACGATGCCGGGCAGCGCGCCGCCGGTGCGCTCGCGCACCACGCCGGCCACGTCGTACTCGGGCACCAGGCTTTCCATCATGTTGAACACGGCCTCGTACAGCGCCACGTCCACCATCTGGCCCTGCCCCGCCTGGCACTCCGCGCCCTGCTTGCCGTTCCAGCGCCCGCCGGTGGCGTCGCGGTGCCGCAGCGCCATCATCGCGCCGATCACGCCGTGCAGCGCGGCGATCGAATCGCCGATGGAGATGCCCACGCGCAGGGGCGGCCGGTCGGGATGGCCCGACACGTAACGCAGCCCGCCCATGGATTCGCCGATGGCGCCGAAACCCGGCTGGTCCTTCATGGGTCCGGTCTGCCCATAGCCGGACAGGCGCACCATGATGAGCGCGGGGTTGATCGCGCGCAGCTGCTCGTAGCCCAGCCCCCACTTTTCCAGCACGCCAGGCCGGTAGTTCTCGACCACCACGTCGGCGTCCAGCGCCAGCTTGCGGGCGATGTCGCGTGCGCGTGGATCTTTCAGGTTGAGAGCGATGGATTGCTTGTTGCGGGCCTGCACCGTCCACCAGAGAGAGTTGCCCTCGCGCAGATGGCGCCAGCTGCGGATGGGATCGCCGCCGCCCGTGCCGTCAGGCCCGTGGGGCGTTTCCACCTTGATGACGTCGGCGCCGAATTCGCCGAAGATGCGCGCGGCGAACGGGCCGGCAATGAGCGTGCCGAGTTCCAGGACCTTCAGTCCGGTCAGCGCTGACATGGTTTGTCTACCTCACTGTTTTGCCGTTGCCGATACATTGCCGGCAAGGCGTTCTGGTACTACTGCGGAATCAGGTGGTCTTGCGCTCCATCAGGGCCCAGGCGATGGTGCCGGCGTCGACGTATTCCAGCTCGCTGCCGGCGGGCACGCCGCGCGCCAGCCGCGTGACCCGCAGACCGCGCTCGCCCAGCGCTTCGCCCAGGAAGTGGGCGGTGGTTTCGCCTTCGGCGGTGAAGTTGGTGGCCAGGATGACCTCCTGCACCACGCCGTCGGTCGCGCGCTTGATCACCCGCTCGAAATCCAGCTCGCGCGGACCGATCCCTTCGAGCGGCGCGACGCGGCCCATCAGCACGTAATACAGGCCGCGATAGCCGTGGCTGGACTCAATCATGTTCTGATCGGCCGGCGTCTCGACGATGCACAGCAGCGAGGGATCGCGTTTGGGATTGACGCAGGTGCCGCAGACTTCCTCTTCCGAGAAGCTGTTGCAGCGGGCGCAATGCTTCAGGTCCCGCACGGCACCCGCCAACGCCTGCCCCAGCATGTCCGCGCCTTGCGGGTCATGCTGCAGCAGGTGATAGGCCATGCGCCGGGCAGAGCGCACGCCCACGCCGGGCAGGCGCCGCAGCGCCTCGATCAGCGAGACGAGCGGCTCGGGTTCAGGCAGTAGCGGGTCCATTGCGGCCTTGGGGCTGCGTTCAGAACGGCAGCTTCATGCCCGGGGGCAGCGGCATGCCGGCGGTGACCGAGGCCATCTTTTCCTGCGAGGTGGCTTCGGCCTTGCGCAGCGCGTCGTTGAACGCGGCGGCGACCAGGTCTTCCAGCATGTCCTTGTCGTCGCCCAGCAGCGACGGATCGATGGCCACGCGCTTGACGTCGTGGCGGCAGGTCATGGTGACCTTGACCAGGCCGCCGCCGGAGGCGCCTTCGACCTGGATGTCGGCCAGCGCGTCCTGCGCCTTCTTCATGTTTTCCTGCATTTGCTGCGCCTGGCGCATCAGGCCGGCCAGTTGTCCTTTCATCATGATCGATGCTTCCTTGAACGAGGGGAATGAGAGATGGCCGCCGCTTCAGGCAGCGGCGGCCGGGGAATCGACGTGGCGGATCGAGCCGGCGACGACCTGGCCGCCGAAATCGGCGACGAGCGCCTGTACGAACGGGTCGACCGCGACCGCCTCTTCGGCGGCCTGCTGGCGGGCGGCGCGTTCGGCCTGGGCCACGGCATGCGCCGTCGCCTCGCCCGTCACGCCGACCTCGACGTCCAGCCGTATGCCCTGGCCGAAATGTTCGCACAACACCGTCTGCAGACGGACGCGGCTTTCGCTTTCGGCCAGCGTCTTGACGGCCACGCGCAGGATGACGGCATCGCCCTGCACGCCGGCCCATGCGCTCTGGCGCGCCAGTTCCGCCGCCAGGCCGGTGACCGGCAGGCGGGCGGCCAGCTCGGGCCAGGTTTCCGACGTCATGTCCGTCAGGCGGGCGCGCGACGACTGCCGCTTGCGCGCGGGCGCCGGACCTTCGCGGCGGGCCGCGGGGGGCGGCGCGGCCGAAGGCGCGCTGGCCAGGGTTTCGAAATCATCGTCGTCGGGGTCCGACGTAAAACCATTGTCCGGTGCGAAGCCGCCTTCGGCTTCGAACGGGATTTCTTCGTCGACCCAGGCGGGCGGGCCGTCGCCGTCATCGGCTTGCGGCGCGGGCGCGATGGCTGCGGCGGTGGCAGGCGTGACGGCCAGCGCAGCCGAGCCGGCGGTCTTGCCTGCTTCGGCTTCAGACACGGCCGGCGCAGCGGCCGGCAGGTCTTCCCAAGGCGGCACGCTGCCTGGCTGAGCGGCTTGCGGAGCTTGTTCCGGCGCAACCGGTTCGGGTTCCGCAGCGGCCGGAGCCGGTTCGGACGCCTGCGCGACGGCTGCAGGCGCGGCGGGTTCGACCGGCTCGGATGCCTGCGCGGCCACGGGCGGCGCGGGCATCGCGGCGGCGGGGGCGAGCTGCGCGGCGGGCGCCGCAACCGGTGCGGCTGCGGCAGCCATCTGAACGGCTGCGGGGGCGGGCTGGGACTGCGCCGCGGCGGGCGCAGGCGCGGCGACTGCCGCCGCCGCTGCGGCCGCATCGGCCGTCTGGCGGGCCGGCGCGGCGGGCGCTTCGAGCGCGGTCTGCGGGCCGGCGTCGCCATTGAGCGCCAGCATGCGCAGGCAGGCCATGATGAAACCCGCGTATTCGTCGGGCGCCAGGGTCAGTTCGCTGCGGCTGTGCACCGCCACGGAATAGAACAGTTGCACGGCGTCCGGGTGCAGGGCCAGCGCCAGCCGGGCGATATCGCCGGCCAGCGGATCCTCGGCGGGCGTCACGCCGCGCACGCGCTGCTCGATGGCCACGCGCGACAGCAGCACGGCCAGGTCGGCCAAGGCGCCGGCATAGGACAGGCCGCGGATGGCCAGTTCATCCGCCACCGCCAGCACGCCCTTGGCGTCGCCGGCGGACAGCGCATCCAGCAGGCGCACCAGATGCCGCTGGTCGATGGTGCCGAGCATGCCGCGCACGGCGTCCTCGGTCAGGTTGCCGGCGCTGTAGGCGATGGCCTGGTCGGTCAGCGACAGCGCGTCGCGCATGGAACCCGCGGCCGCCTGCCCGATCAGCCGCAGGGCCGGCACGTCGAAGCCCACCGCTTCCTGGCCGAGCACGGCCTGCAGGTGGCCGACGATGGAGTCGGCCGGCATCTGTTTCAGATTGAACTGCAAGCAGCGCGACAGCACCGTCACCGGAATCTTCTGCGGGTCGGTGGTCGCGAGGATGAACTTGACGTGCGGCGGCGGCTCTTCCAGCGTCTTGAGCATGGCGTTGAACGCATGCCCGGTCAGCATGTGGACTTCGTCGATCATGTAGACCTTGAAGCGCCCCGCTCCCGGCGCGTACACCGCCTGTTCCAGCAGCTGCGTCATTTCCTCGACGCCGCGGTTCGAAGCCGCATCCAGTTCGAGGTAGTCGACGAAACGTCCGGCATCGATCTCCGTGCAGGCGCGACAGACGCCGCAAGGCTTGGAGGTGATGCCGGTTTCGCAGTTGAGCGACTTCGCCAGGATGCGCGACAGCGTGGTCTTGCCGACGCCGCGGGTTCCCGTGAACAGCCAGGCGTGATGCAGGCGTTGGGTGTCGAGCGCATGCGTCAGCGCGCGCACCACGTGATCCTGTCCCACGAGGGTATCGAACGATCTCGGCCGCCACTTGCGGGCCAGTACCAGATAAGTCATGGGTGGATTGTAGAGCCTGTTTCGCAAGCTGGCCCGAAATGGCCGGTCCAGCTGCCGGGGTTCGGCGCGGCGCATGGCATCCATGCTCCGCGCGGCCTGAAACGCAAAGGGGACGGGCTTATTCCCGTGGAACGTATCCTTGGAAAATAACCCCGTCCCCCTTGAAAGCGACGACATCATGGATAGTCATGACGCGTTGCTTTGAAGAATCCGGTTGGCGAGCCTTACTCCGGCACTGACCCTAAACGACTATGGCTGCTTCGTTCCCGACCTGACCAGGTTCACCGCCGAACCATGCGGAGGGGCCCGCCAGCCGAGATTCTAGCAGAGCTGCGCTTCGCTTGCTTGCTAGCATCTCGGCCGGCGGGCCCCAGGGGGCAGTATGTGGGCCCCCTCCCCAGCCCTCCCCCCGAGGGGGAGGGGGTTGGGACGTCGCTTCGCTGGTCCTTTTGGCTCGCTTCGCTTTGCCTTGCTGGGGTTGTTGCGCGGCGCTTTGCTTGCTTGATGCCCACCCTGAACTACCCGGTTGTGTTGCCTCTGTCGACTTCCCTTCAGCTATTCCTTCAAGTCGATCCAGGCGTGTGCTCTTGGGAAGTAGAGGGCGGCGCGGGCGGTGCGGCCGTCCAGGGCGGTGACTTGGGCGCAGTAGCGCAGCAGTTGGTCGCCGTGGCGCTGGCGCATGCGGGCGGCGAAAGCGGTGGGGGGTTCGCCGGGATGCGGGCGGCCGGTTTTGTAGTCGACGATGAGCCAGCCGTCCTCGGTGCTGAGGGCAAGGTCGATGACGGATACCTTGCCGGCGGCGTCGATCAGGGGCCATTCGCGGCGGGCGCCGGATTGGGACAGCAGCCACAGGCCGCGCTCGTCGGCGAGGGTGGCTTGCAGGGTTTCGAGCACGGCTTCGGAGGCGGCGTCGGCCTGGCTGGCCGGGATGCCTGCGCGCGTCAGCTGGCGCCGCATGGCGGGCAGGCGTTCGGCCAGCGCGTCGGCGGACCAGGCCTGCACGCCGTCCTGGCCGATGCGCGCCAGCCAGGCATGCGACAAGGTGCCGATGGCGGCGTCGTAGCCGGCCTCCAATTGCCAGGCGGGATGTTCACCGCCATCGCCCCAGGCGCCGCGCGCCGCGGCGCCGAAGCCGGGGCTGACCGCTACGTCCGCCACCCGCGCCAGTTGAGCCAGGCCGACGCGGTCCACGCGCCGCAAGGGTTCGCCTTGCCACTCGGGGCCGTCGGCCTCCTGCACTACCGCTGCGCCATCCAACGATGGCGGCGTCGGTATGGCCAGGCAAGGCCACAAGCGGCCCAGCAGGCTGGCGGAGGACGGCGTCTTGACCTGGCCGCTGGCTTCGTCCACCGACACGTGGCCCACGAGGTGCAGGCGCTTGCGCGCCCGCGTCGCGGCCACGTACAGCAGGCGGTCGATTTCGTAGGAGGCGCGGCGCGCCTCGCGCGCGCCCAGGTAGCGCGACAGGGGATCGGCCTCGGTTTCGGCGCGCGGCTTGACCGGGCCGAACAGCACGCGGCCGCCGCTCTGCTCAAAGCGCACCAGCGGCGCCTGGTCGCCGCGCGGCGCGCGGTGCAGGCCGTACAGGATGACGGTTTCGAACTGCAGGCCCTTGGACTTGTGCATGGTCATGATTTCGACCGCGCCCGTGTCTTCGTCCGCCGCGTCCGGCGCCGCGAACAAGCGCGCGATGCCGGTGTCGAGCGCCGCGACGTCGATGGCGCCGTGCGGCGCCAGGCGCTCGACCAGTTGGAACAGGCTTTCCGCGTCGTTGGCGACAGAGAGGCCGGCATACAGAGCCGGGCCGCCCAGGCGGCGCCACAACGACTCCACCCAGGCCGCGAAAGGCATGGCGCCCGAGGCATTGCGCTTGTCGAGCAGGATGCCCGCCACCTGACGCAAGCGCTCGAACTCGTCGGCGCCAAGTACGCTCTGCGCCGACGGCGTGTCCGGCGCTTCGGGCGCCGCATCGAACAATGAGCCCTGCGGCCCGTTGGCCGAGGCCACCGGCATGGTCTGCGGCGGGATCCGCAACGCGCGTTCCAGCAGCACCGGAACCGGCGTGATGTGGTCATCGCCGAACAGGCGCTGCAAAGAGGTCAGCGTCAAGCCACAGTACGGCGCGCGCAGCACCGACAGCCAGGCCAGACGATCGCCGGCGTGCGACAAGGCCCGCACCAGCTGCACCAGGTCCGCCACCACCGGTCGCAGGGCCAGCGGCACCAGGTCCACTGCGCGGCAGCGTATGCCTTCCTGCGCCAGGCGGCGGGTCAGGTTGCCCAGATGGCTGCGCGCCCGCACCAGCACGGCGACGGGGTGCTTGGCGCCCTTGTGGTCGATCAGCGCCTGGCGCACCAGGTCCACCGCAATGTCTTCGGCCTGCGTTTCCGCGGAAGCCGCGCCCTCGCGCGACCAGGCCGGGTGAAAACGCACGGCGGGTTCCGGCAGCGCTTCATGGAAAGCGGTGGACGGGCTGTAGGCGATGGCGCCCGCCGCCGCGTCGCTGCGCCGGGGCAGCAATTGCGCAAACGACTGATTGACCCATTCGACGATCCCCGCCTGCGAGCGGAAGTTGTCGGTGAGGTTGAGAAAGTCCGGCTGCAGTTCGCCCACGCCGATGTCGGCGACTTCCAGGAACAGGCCCACTTCCGCCTTGCGGAAACGGTAGATGGACTGCATCGGATCGCCCACCAGGAACAGGCTGCGGCCGTCGCCCTGCTGCCAGCCCGAGGTCAGCGTGCGCAGCAGGTCCAGCTGGGTCTGGCTTGTGTCCTGGAATTCGTCGATGAGCAGATGGCGGATCGAGGCGTCCAGCTTCAGCAGCAGTTCGCCCGGATCGTCGGCGCTGCCCAGCGCGGCCGCGGCGCGCTGCGCGATTTCGATGAAATCGACCTCGCCCGTATCGGCAAAGCGCAGCCGCAATTGCGCCACCGCCAGCGCCAGCGTCATCAGCTGCGCGCCCAGCACTTCCCATTGCGCATCGGTGAAATGCGGCGCGGGCACGTCCCGCACCGCATGCAGGCGGCGCACCCAGACTGCATCCGGGTCGGCGGCTTCCAGCCACGCCACGAACGGTTCCTTATGCGCGCACTTGGCGGGAAAGCCCTGGTTCTTGTTGACGGTCTTGCGCAAGGTGCCGGTGCCTGTCAGCAGCAGATGCGCCACGGCTTGCCAGAGTTCCAGCGCTTCGGCGTCAGGCGGCGGCTCTTCCGTCCAGTCCAGCAAGGCCAGCAGCTTGTTTTCCGCCTCTCCATCCTGCAGATTGGCGGCAGCCAGACGCGCCGGGCCGCACAGCGCGTCGGCCCAGCCATAGGGCATGGCCTCGCTGAGCGCGTCCAGGTCTTCGCCGATGGCCTCGGCCAGCATGGCTTCCATGCCCTCGCGGTCGGAGCCGTGGCGCAGCAGCGGCAGCCACTGGTCGCGTTGGCCCAGCATGTCGGCGATGGCTTCCTTGGCGGCCTGCACGTCCACGTCCAAATGCTTGAGCAGGATGCGCACGGCCTCGTAGTCGTCGGCGAGGTCCAGGGTGGCGCGCGCCGCCGCCTCGTAGTGGGTGCGCGCATCATCCGTGATCTCGGGCATGCCGCCCAGCTCCGACAGCCATGGCATGCTGCGCACCAGACCCGCGCAGAACGAGTCGATGGTGCGGATGGCCAGCCGCGCCGGATGATCCAGCAGATGCCAGCCCTGCTCGTCGTTGCGCGCCAGCGCGGCGCGCGCGAGTTGCCAGCTGCGGCGCTCGTGCATGGCTTCCGGCGGCGCGTCCAGTCCGCGGCGCAGCTTGCTCAGCACGCGCGCATGCATCTCGGACGCGGCCTTGCGCGTGAAGGTGATGGCGACGATTTCTTCCGGACGGTTCACCGTGGCCAGCAGCGCCAGGATGCGGTCCGTCAGCAGCTCGGTCTTGCCGGAGCCAGCCGGCGCCTGCACCAGGAACGAACGGGTCGGATCCAGCGCGTCGGCGCGCGCCATGTGGTCGTGCGGCAAGCGTTCTTGTTCAGCCATGGCTCATGCGTCCTCGTCGTCCAGATGCAAACGCAGGAACGGCAGTGCATCGCAATATTTCAGGTCATCGCGGCGATACGCGACGTTGGCCGCGTAGCCCGCGGCGTACTCGTCGGCCAGCGCTTCGATGGCCGTGCGCCAGCGCTGCCGGATATCCGGCCAGGACAGCCCGTCGAAGTACTTGCTGTCGCTGGCCAGCGTGACGCCGGGCACGCCCAGGTCTTCGTCGGCCAGGCCCTGCGCGGCGACCTGCCGCGCATGGATCTGCGCCAGCACCAGGCCCGCCACTTCGCCGCCCGCGGCGTCCGCCAGCACCGAGGCATAGAACGGCAGCTGCACGTTCACGGGGCGGCTGCGCGACCAGTCCGGTTCGGGCTTGGCCGCCGCCACGCCGGTCTTGTAGTCGACGATGACGTTGCGGCCATCGCCGAGGGTGTCGATGCGGTCCAGCCGCAGCTTCAGGTTGAGCGCGCCGCGCTGCCATTGATGGTTCTTTTCCACCTGGGCCACCGCGAAAGGCAGGCGCTGCGCTTCCATGTCCAGCCAGGACGCCAGCACGACCTGGGCGCGCTGGCATTCCAGCGTGCGCAAGGCGGGCGCGTAATCTTTCAGTTCCTCGTCCGCGGCTTGCGCCACCGCCTGTTCCAGCAAGGCAGGCAGGCGGCCCTCGGCCATGACTTCGTGCAGTGCGTCCTGGTCGGGCATCATGCCCCACACCAGTTCCAGCGCCTTGTGCAGAAACTGGCCGCGCACGTTGACCGTGGCCGCATCCGCATAGGGCGCCATTTCGCGGCCGCCCAGGCGATGCCGCACGAAGGCCCACAGCGGATTGCGCGCCTGCGTGTCCAGCACGTCCAGGCCGCCGCCGCCGCGATTGCCGGCCGCCAACGCGGGTCCTTGCGCATCGTCCAGCGATTCCTGCGGCAAGGCCGGCAGCGCTTGCGCCGAGGCGGGCGCCCAGTCCGTCAGCGCTGCCGCCGCGATCAGCGGCGACGGACGCAGCTCGCGCTCGCCGTCCATGTGCGCATGGCTGACGATGATCTCGGGCGCGCAACGGCACAACGCCGCGTACATGCCCTCGGCCCATTCGCGTTCGCGCTCGGGCGTGGCGCGCGGCGCCTTGGCCTGGCGCAACACGGCCAGCGGCAACAGCGGATTGGGCTTGGGCGAGGCCGGCAACACGTCGTCGGTCAAGCCCAACACCCAGACGCCGTCCCAATAGCCGCCCTCGGCTTCCAGCAAACCCAGCACGTCCAGGCGCGCCTGCGGATCGCGTTGCGGCTGAAACGAGGCGGAACGCGCCACGCTTTCCAGCAGGTTCACGGCGGCCACGCCGCCCAGGCGCCCGGCGGCCGGCGCCAGCGCCGAAAAACTGCCCAGCGCATCGCCCAACGCCCCCATCACCTGATAGCCAACGCTGTCCAGCACGCCTTCGCCGGGAAAGCCCAACGCCATCAGCGCGGCCTTCATGCGCAACATCCACACGTCGCAAGTGGCCTGGCGGCCGCCCTGCGTCCAGATTTCCATGGCCTGATTCCAGGCCTGCGCCAACGCGGGCAGGTCCGCCAGCAGCTTGCGCCAATCCTGCGGTGTGACGTGCAGCTGGGCTTGGCGACGCCAGCGCGCGTCGATCGAGGCCAGCCGAGCGCGGTCGCGCACGTCGCCCGCGCAATGCCCGCCCAGCAGGGCCGCGCCCAGCACCTCGACGCCGCAGCCCTTGCCCGGCGCGCATTCGGCCAGGGCGCGCAACCAGGCAAGCGCGGCGCGCGCCATCGGCCATTCATTCAACGGACGTCCCACGGCCACGTTGAAGGCGTACGCGGCTTCGCCGCCGCGCCCGGCCAGGGCCTGGCTCAACACCCGCCGCGCGAAAGGCGACTCCGCCTCCAGCTGGGGCGAGACGATGGCGTAGCGGCCCTGCGGATGCGCCTTCAGGCGCTCGGCCGCCCAGGCCGCGGCGGCGCGCCACTCCGCGCCTTGATCCGCAGCCTCGAATCTGCGCGCCGGCGTTTCAACGCGCTGCGCGTCGCGCCACTGCGCGACGGCCACGCCCTGCTCTTCAAACGCCTGCAAGAGCCGACGAAAGCGCGGCGACATATCCGTGAATCCGGCCAGCACCAGTTGGCGCGGCACGGGCAGGCGTCCGTCCTCCAGCGCCCGCAGCACGCGCGCGTAGCCCTGGTTGGCGTCCTCGGCGTCGATGCCGGCCAGCGCCTGACGGTAACGCACCCGCCATTTCGCAAAGCCTCGATATTCGTCGGTATCCGCGCCCGAAGGCACATGCAGCTGCCATTCGTCCATCAGCAGGTCCGCGTCCATCGACAAACGCGCGGCCTGGCTCGCATCCAGCAGCACGCGCTCGGCTTCTTCAGCGCGGATCGCCTCGGTCCACACCAGCTGCGTGGCGAAACTGTCCAGCCGATAGGCAGGCACATCGCCATCCGTCTCGAACGCGAGTTCATTGGCCGCATCGGCCAGCCAGGCGGACAGCGGCAATATGCGCGGCAATTCGCTGACCTGGCGTTCCTGGCGCAGCAGGCCCGCCAGCTCCAGCGTGAGCCGGCGCGACAGGCGGTTGTTCACCGTCAGCACCAGCGTATCGGCGGCAGGCATGCCGCCGATGTCCGGCAGCGATAAATCGGGATAGGAGGGCGATGAGTCCTGCATGGGCATCCGTGGCGCCCGCCCGCGGGCGGCGCGCGATGAGGGAAGAAATACCGCCGTAGGATACCGCGAGGCCGAGCGGAAAAAGTCCCTAGAAGCCGCAGAGCGCGGCCAGGTTTTCCCAGTGGATCTGCATTTCCGGCGTGGTGTAGCCCCAGAACGCCAGGCCCAGGACGGCAACCAGGGCCAGCGCGCCAGCCGCGCGCCAAGCGCGATGGCGGCGGGCGGCGGATGCGGAGCGAGTCGCAGGGTTCATGGACGTCTCAGGCCGTGGCCGGCTGGGCAACCGGCTGCTCGCGCACCGGCAGGCACAGCAGCGCCGCGATAATGGCCAGCGCCACGCCCAGCCACCAGACGGCATCGTAGTTGCCGGTCTTGGCGTAGGCATATCCACCCAGCCACACGCCGATGAAACTGCCCAGCTGGTGTCCCAGGAAGACGATGCCGGACAGCGTGGCCGCATAGCGCAGGCCGTAGATCTGGCCGATCAGCCCCTGCGTGAGCGGCACGGTCCCCAGCCAGAACAAGCCCATCCACGCGGCGAAGGCGTACAGCACCCAAGGCGACAGCGGCATCCAGAGCAACAGCAGGATGCCGAAGGCGCGCATGCCGTACACCACGGCGAGGAGCCGCTTCTTGCTGTACTTGCCGCCCAGCTTGCCGGCATAGAACGAACCCAGCACGTTGAACAGGCCGATCAGCGCAATGGCGGTCGCGCCCTGCCCCGCGCTCAGGCCGCCGTCCGTGACATAGGCGGGCAGGTGCAGCGTGATGAAAGCGGTGTGGAAGCCGCAGACGAAATAGCTCCAGAACAGGAAATGGAACGAGGGGTGGCGCACCGCCTGCTTGACCGCCGAGGCCAGCGACTGCTGCGGCCCGGTGTGGGCTTGCGGACGACCGCGCAGGAAATACGCCAGGGGCGCGCCGCAAGCGACGAACAGCGACAGCACCCACAATGCGCCCGGCCAGTCCAGGCCGCTGATCAGCACCTGCCCCGTGGGCACCACGGCGAACTGCCCCAGGGAACCGCCAGCGCTGGCGATGCCCATCGCCGTGCTGCGGTAGGCGGGCGGCACCGCGCGCGCCACAACGGGCAGGATCACCGGAAAGGTCGTGCCGGCCTGTCCCAGCCCGACCAGCACGCCGGCGGTCAGATAGAGCGTGGCTTCATCGGTGGCGAAGCGCGTGCCTATCATGCCCAGCATGTACAGCACCGCGCCCAGGGCGATGGTGCGGCCCGAACCGTAGCGGTCGGCCAGGATGCCCATGAAGATACAGGCCACGCCCCACACCAGGTTCTGCAGCGCGAAGGCCATGGAGAACACTTCGCGTCCCCAGCCCTGCGCCAGCCCCATCGGCTGCATGAAGAGCCCGAAGGTGGCGCGCACCCCCATCGCGAGCAGCACCACCAGCGTGCCCACGATCAGGGTACGGGTGAAATTCGTATCGGTTTGGTTAGACATGAAACCCGTTTTTCGTTGTTTTGGTTCGCCGCCCCCTCCACGGGACGGTCCGGCGCGCAGCGCAGGACCCGGACATCATATACAAATAGCCTCCGCGCTCCGGCAATAGCCCCGTTGGGCGCCGGGTCCGGCGGGCCGGGTTGCGGACAGCGGATTTGGGGCTTGCGCCGCCTGCTGATAGACTTGCGTCCTGCGCCGAAGCCCGTGCCCCCAGTGATAAACTCAGGGCCGAAAGATTCGTAGCGATATCAAGGCCTTAGCAAGCAAACGCGGTCACTCGACCGGCCTTGCCGCCTGATCAGCAATAGTCTCGCCGTAGTTAAATGGATATAACCGGCCCCTCCTAAGGGTCAATTGGTGGTTCGATTCCACCCGGCGAGGCCATCTCTGGCGTCGGTTCCGACGCCTTCCTTCCCAGCCCCCCCTATCCGCCCGAAGCCTTGCCCTTTGTGAGCACGTCTTGTCCTGATCTGCCCATGGACAAAAACCTCGCGCGTTCAGCCAGATGAGGGTTAATCCGGGCTACGCTCACGCGCGGCCTGCCGTTAGCTTCTCGAACTTGTCTTGTGACGAATTGAAGCTGCGTCAATACGTCACCATTATTTTTTTGGACGATGATAGCAAATCGCCTTGCGCACAACTTGAAATTGCTGTTTAAATTCGACGCGTAAGCCTCTAATTCATCTGGACTTTTTCTGGCCCGACGAAACGCCGGCTTAAGAAACATTTACTGACAGACTGACAAGCCAGCTCAAACCATGGCATTTCCCTGGAAACGTGCGATTGCGAACGCGATAGCGCCTGTGGCGCTGGCGGTGTGCGCGCTCCTGCCCCCCGCCGCGCAAGCCGCGAAGAATACGGACCCTTGCAAGACCAACGCCAAGTCGTCGGCCTGCAAGGCGCAACAAGCGAAGAAGGCTCCGGCCCCCAAGGCCAGCTCCGGCAAGAGCGCCTCGGGCAAACAAGCCGCCTCCTCCGCGAAAACTCCCCCCAAATCCTCCTCCGGCAAGAAAGCAGCCGCCCCCAAGGGCGGCAAGCAGGTCGCCGCCAAGGGCACGCCGCCCAAGAAGGGCGCGGCCGCCGGCAAGAGCGGCAAGCCGAACAAGCCGTCGCGCGCGCAACGTGCCGCCGCTGCTGCCGCGGTCGGTTCGGCCGCCATGCCGCCGCCCGCCTCCTCGGTGCGCGCCGAAGCCGCCGCCCTGCGTTCCACTACCGCCTATGTGCAGGATCTGGAAACGTCCACGGTCATCTTCGCCAAGAACGAAAACGTGGTGCGCCCCATCGCTTCGATCTCGAAGCTGATGACCGCGGTCGTCGTGGTCGACGCCAATCTGCCCATGAACGAAATGCTGGAGATCACCGACGAAGACGTCGACGGCCTCAAGCACACCACCTCGCGTCTGCGCGTGGGCACCAAGCTGTCGCGCGGCGACATGCTGCACCTGGCGCTGATGTCGTCCGAAAACCGCGCCGCCAACGCGCTGGGCCGCCACTATCCGGGCGGCCTGCCCGCCTTCGTGGCCGCCATGAACGCCAAGGCGCAGGCGCTGGGCATGACCAGCACCCGCTTCATCGAGCCCACCGGCCTGTCCAGCGACAACGTCTCGTCGCCGCACGATCTGGCCCGACTGCTGCGCGCCGCCTCCCAGCGCCCGCTGATCCACCGCTACTCCACCGATACCGAGTACGACGTCGAGGTCAACAACCGCACGCAGACCTTCCGCAACACCAACCTGCTGGTGCGCAAGCCCGACTGGGACATCAAGGTGTCCAAGACCGGCTACATCAACGAAGCGGGCGAATGCCTGGTCATGCTGGCCCGCATCAACGGCCGCGACCTGGCCATCGTGCTGCTGGATTCGCAGGGCAAGCTCTCCCGCATCGGCGATGCGGTGCGCATCCGCCGCATCGTGCAGAACGAAGTGGCGATGGCGTCGATCCAGTCTGGCGGCTGAACACCCGCCGCGCTACGCTGCCACATGAGCAAAGGGCCCGAAAAATTCGGGCCCTTTGCTTTTTGGCGCCGCGGCGGCGTCAGTGTTGGCGGCCTACGCGGCCTTGCGTTTGGGGCGCAGGGGCTGGGCGTCGTACAGCGTGGGCGGCAGGCCTTCCAGCACTACCTGCGGGTTGAGCGAACGGATCGGCACGGCCGCGTCCAAGGGGATTCGGCCCTCTGCCTGCAGCAGTTGGTAGCGCAGGCAGCACACGCGCAGGAATGAGGTGAAATTGGCGGCCTCGCCGCGATACTCGATCAGTTCGTCGTACAGACGTTCGATCAGCTGCGTCACGCGCATGCCGTCGCGGCCGGCGATTTCTTCCAATACCTGCCAGAACAGCTGTTCCAGTCTCAGGCTGGTAGCCACGCCATGCAGCCGCAGCGAACGGGTTTCGGGCGCGTAGGACTGCTCGCTGGCGCGGATGAAGATTTCACACATGGGAGCTCCTGGAACTCGGGACTGGGCCTGGGGCCTGGGCCGGGATGCCTACGGCTGACTGTACGCCGTTTGCCGCGGCCCGGGCAAGCTGCGCGAGGCCGGCCTCTTTCTGCAACCACACGTTTCCGGCATCGGCGGGCAGCCCCCTCGGTTGATATAAATCATGGTCGGGAAAGCGTCCACGTTCGAGCATAAGGAATCTTGATCAGACTTCGGAGGCAGTGATGGATAAAACCATGAAAGCAGCGGTTGCACGAGCATTCGGCAAGCCCCTGGCAATCGAAGAAGTCGCGGTGCCGCGCCCGGGTCCGGGCGAATTGCTGGTAAAGATAGAAGCCTGCGGGGTCTGCCACACCGACCTGCACGCGGTCGAAGGCGACTGGCCCGTCAAGCCCAACCCGCCCTTCATTCCCGGCCACGAAGGCGTCGGCCATGTGGTTGCGGTGGGCGCGGGCGTGACCCATGTGAAGGAAGGCGACCGCGTCGGCATTCCCTGGCTGTATTCCGCCTGCGGGCATTGCGAGCATTGCCTGGGCGGCTGGGAAACGCTGTGCGAAACGCAGAAGAACGCCGGCTACTCCGTGAACGGCGGCTTTGCCGAATACGCGCTGGCTGATGCCAACTACGTGGGCCTGCTGCCCAAGAACGTCGGTTTCGTCGAGGTAGCGCCCGTGCTGTGCGCCGGCGTGACCGTGTACAAGGGCCTGAAGATGACGGACACCCGTCCGGGCAACTGGGTGGTGATTTCCGGCATCGGCGGATTGGGCCACATGGCGGTGCAGTACGCCAAGGCCATGGGCCTGAACGTCGCGGCTGTGGACATCGACGACGCCAAGCTGGACTTCGCCCGCCGCTTGGGCGCCGAGGTCACCGTCAACGCCAAGACCACCGACCCGGCCGCCTACCTCAAGCGCGAGATCGGCGGCGCGCACGGCGCGCTGATCACGGCGGTATCGCCCAAGGCCTTCGAGCAGGCGCTGGGCATGGTGCGCCGCGGCGGCACGGTGGCGCTTAACGGTCTGCCGCCGGGCGACTTCCCGCTGTCGATCTTCGACATGGTGCTCAATGGCGTCACCGTGCGCGGCTCCATCGTGGGCTCGCGCCTGGACCTGCAGGAATCGCTGCAGTTTGCCGAAGAGGGCAAGGTGCACGCCACCGTCGCCACCGAAAGCCTGGAGAACATCAACGACGTGTTCGACCGCATGCGGCGCGGCCAGATCGAAGGCCGCATCGTGCTCGATTTCGCCTGATATCCAAGCCGCAAGAAAAAAGCGCCAGGGCCGCAAGCTTGCGGCCCTGGCGCTTTGTGGCTTTGAAGATCAGGGCGTGATCTTCGTGCCCAGCACCGCCAGGAATTGCGACATCCAGGCCGGGTGCGCGGGCCAGGCCGGCGCCGTCACCAGATTGCCGTCGGTGTAGGCCTGGTCGATGCCGATCTCGGCATAGGTGCCGCCCGCCAGGCGCACTTCCGGGGCGCACGCCGGATAGGCGGAGCAGGTGCGGCCCTTCAGGATCCCGGCCGCGGCCAGCAGTTGCGCGCCGTGGCAGACCGCCGCGATGGGCTTGCCGGCCTTGTCGAAGGCGCGCACGATGTCCAGCACCTTTTCGTTCAGCCGCAGATACTCCGGCGCGCGGCCGCCCGGAATCACCAGGCCGTCGTAGGACGACGGCTCGACGCGGTCAAAGTCATAGTTCAGCGCGAAATTGTGGCCGCGCTTTTCGGTGTAGGTCTGTGCGCCTTCGAAGTCATGGATCGCGGTGGCGATGGTGTCGCCCGCTTTCTTGTCCGGGCATACCGCGTGCACCGTGTGCCCCACCGTCAGCAGGGTCTGGTACGGCACCATGGTCTCGTAGTCTTCGGCGTAGTCGCCGACCAGCATCAACAGTCGCTTGCTCATGTTTGTCTCCCAGGGATGGCGGAAAGCCGGTTCGGGCCACGTGGCCGGGTTCCGGTTCTTGATCTACGCCCCTATTGTGACGCCGCCATCGGCCAGGGTGGTGGTATGGGAATACCACGCCCACGCAAGCCCGCCTTACTCCAGAGCGACGGACACGCCCTTGGCGCCCAGCAGCGTGACCAGCACCTTGGGATCTATGCCGATCAGATACCCGCGCCGCCCGCCGTTGATGTAGACCACCGGGTAGTCCAGCACTTCGGCCTCGACCCACACCGGCATCTTCTTGCGCGTGCCGAAGGGCGAGGTGCCGCCCACCTGATAGCCCGAATGGCGCTGCGCCACCTCGGGCTTGCAGGGCTCCACCCGCTTCAAACCGGCTTGGCGCGCCAGGTTCTTGGTGGAGACTTCGCGGTCGCCATGCATGACCACGATCAGGGGCTTGGCGGACTCGTCCTCCATCACCAGGGTCTTGACCACCGCATGCGGATCCAGGCCCAACTGGCGCGCGGCTTCGCCCGCGCCGCCATGGTCGACGTAGTCATAGGTGTGCTCCGTGTACGCCACCTTGTTCTGCTTGAGGAACTGGGTGGCGGGCGTCTCGGAAACGTGGCGGGCTTTGCTCATGGTTATGCGTGAAAGAGGAATTTCGAAGCGGCGCGTGCAGCGCTAGCCGCGAGGATGGTGCGTCGCGTGCAGCGCCTTCAGGCGTTCGCGCGCGACGTGCGTGTAGATCTGCGTGGTGGAAATGTCGGCGTGGCCCAGCAGCATCTGCACCACGCGCAGGTCGGCGCCGTGGTTCAGCAGATGCGTGGCGAAGGCGTGCCGCAGCACGTGCGGCGACAGCGGCGCGCGCACGTCCGCCAGCAGGGCATATTTCTTCACCAGTTGCCAGAACGCCTGGCGCGACATGGCTTCGGCCCGGCCAGTGATGAAGAGCGCATCGCTCACGCGTCCAGCCGCCAGCTCCGGCCGCGCGGACTTCAGGTAGCGGTCGATCCAATGGGCCGCCTCGGCGCCCAGCGGCACCAGCCGGTCCTTGCCGCCCTTGCCCAGCACCACCCGCACCACGCCTTCGTTCAGGCTCACGTCCAGCGTGCGCATGCCCACCAGCTCGGATACCCGCAAGCCCGTGGCGTACAGCGTTTCCAGCATGGCGCGGTCGCGCAGGCCGCGGGCCTCCTCCAGGTCGGGCGCGCGCAACAAGGCGTCCACCTGCTGCTCGGACAGAGTCTTGGGCATGCGCGGCGGCTGCTTGGCGGCGATCAGCGTCAGGCAGGGATCGCGCTCGGCGCGGTGTTCGCGCAGCGCCCAGGCGTAAAAGCGGCGCAACGCGGCCAGCCTGCGGTTGGCGGTGGTGGCGCGGGTTTCTTCGTGGCGGAAGGCGAACCAGGCTTCGATGTCGGCCTTGCCGGCATCGCGCAGAGCTTTGGCGGGTCCGGCGGGCAGGACGTGGGCCTGCGCCGCATCGCCGTGGCGGTCGGCCATTTCGCGCGCGTAGGCTTCGGGATCTTCCAGCCAGCGGGCAAAACCCGTCAGATCGCGCCGGTAGGCCGCCAGGGTGTTGGCCGACAGGCCGTCTTCCAGCCAGACGGCATCGATGAAGGCGTCGATATCGGCCTGGGATTCAAGCGGGGGGCGGATTGCGGACATGGCTGGATTCTACGGCTCAACGTCCGCCCACGCCTGCGGCGGCGGACTTCAGCCAGCTCTCGAAGAGCTTGAGCGCCTCGGAGCGTTCGCTGCGCTGCGGATAGCCGAAGTAATAGCCCTGGCTGACCGATAGCGATTGCGGTACGGGCATCGCCAGCGTGCCTTGGTCGAGCGCGGGCTGGGCCAGGAAACGCGGCATCAGCCCGACTCCCAGGCCGGCCTGCACCGCCGCCATCACCATGGTGAAAAGCTCGTAGCGCGGCCCGCCGGCGGCGTGCGGACCATAAAGATGGCTGTTGGCCGCGTACCACTGGCGCCAGGCGTCCGGCCGCGAAGCCAGGTGCAGATGGGTCATGCCGGACAAGGCGCTGGCCCCCGGTTCCGCCGCCCGCGCCGCCAGTTCTGGCGCGCACACCGGCACCAGTTCGCGTTCGGGGAACAGCAGCACGCCCTGGGTGCCTGGCCACAATCCGTCCCCGTGATACAGCGCGCCGTCGAAGGGCTGGTCTTTGAACTGGAACGGCAACGTGCGCACGGACAGGCTGACCGTGATGTCGCCGTGCTCGCGCTGGAAATCCGCCAGGCGCGGGATCAACCAGGTCGTCGCCAGGGTGGGCACCACGGCGATATGGATGCTGCGGCCCATGCCGGTGCGGCTGACCAGGCCGAAAGTGTCTTTTTCGATCTGGTCCAAATGGTGGCGGATGCGGCCGGCGTACTCCGCTCCGTGATCGGTCAGCACGATGCGCCGGCGCACCCGCGTGAACAGCTGCACGCCCAGGCGCGCCTCCAGGCTGGCCACTTGGCGGTAGACGGCGCTATGCGTCAGGGACAATTCCTCGGCGGCGCGGGAAAAGCTGCCCAGCCGGGCCGACGCTTCAAACGCCTGCAGGGCGCTCAGGTTGGGAATGCCGTTTCTCATATCGCGGGAACCGCCAGGTGCCGGCGGGCGCCGCCGCTGCTGCGCCGCTCGGATCTTGCCGCGGCGCAGCATGGCAGGTCGTGCCGGTGGGTCAATAGATTGTGCAATTTTATCAATTGCATTGTGCGATCAAGGAACATTATGCTCGGATGTCCTAACCTCGGCTCATCATGACTACCACCCCCATGTCCCAGCAAGAATCCCGCCTTGGCGGTCACATCCTGGTCGACCAGCTGGTTGCGCAGGGCGTCAAACATGTTTTCTGTGTTCCCGGTGAAAGCTATCTGGCGGTGCTGGACGGCCTGCACGATGCGGACATCAAGGTCACGGTGTGCCGCCAGGAAGGCGGCGCGGCCATGATGGCCGACGCCCATGGCAAGCTGACCGGCGAACCTGGCATCTGCATGGTGACCCGCGGCCCGGGCGCGTCCAACGCGCTGGCGGGCGTGCACATCGCCAAGCAGGACTCCACCCCCCTGATCCTCTTCGTCGGCCAGATCGAGCGCGGCATGCGCGAACGCGAAGCCTTCCAGGAAATGGATTGCCGCGCCGTGTTCGGCACGCAGGCCAAGTGGGTCACCGAGATCGATCAGGTCGAACGCATCCCCGAACTGGTTTCGCGCGCCTTCCACATCGCCACCTCGGGCCGTCCCGGCCCGGTCGTGATCGCGCTGCCCGAAGACATGCTGGTCGAAGCCGCCAAGGTCGCCGACGCGCCACGCTACGAAGTCATCGATTCCGCCCCCACCGCCGGCCAGCTGGCCGACCTGGAAAAGCTGCTGGCCGAGGCCAAAAATCCGGTCGCCATCCTGGGCGGCACTCGCTGGGACGCCCGCGCGGTGCAGCAGTTCGCCGATTTTGCGCAGCGCCACGCGCTGCCCACGGCCGTGTCCTTCCGCCGCCAGATGCTGTTCCCGGCCGACCACCCCTGCTTCATCGGCGACGTGGGTCTGGGCATCAACCCCGCGCTGCTCAAGCGCGTCGCCGATGCGGACCTGATCCTGCTGGTCGGCGGCCGCATGTCGGAAAACCCCAGCCAGGCGTACACCCTGCTGGACATCCCGGTACCCAAGCAGAAACTGGTGCACGTGCACCCCGACACCGCCGAGCTGGGCCGCGTCTACCGCCCCACCCTGGCCATCAATACTTCGCCCGCCGCCTTTGCGCAGGCGCTGGGCGGCCTGAAGGCGCCGGCCCAGCCCGCCTGGGCCGCCGGCACGCAGGCCATGCGCGAGTCGTATCTGAAATGGAGCGATCCCAGCGCCATCACGACGCCGGGCGCGCTGCAAATGGGCCAGGTCATGGCCTACCTGGAAAAGACGCTGCCGGCCGATGCCATCATGACCAACGGCGCCGGCAACTACGCCACTTGGCTGCACCGCTTCCACCGCTTTACGCGCTACGGCACGCAGCTGGCGCCGACGTCGGGCTCCATGGGCTACGGCCTGCCCGCCGCCGTGGGCGCCAAGCGCGTGTCGCCCGACAAGACCGTGGTCTGCTTCGCTGGCGACGGCTGCTTCCTGATGCACGGCCAGGAATTCGCGACCGCGGTGCAATACGACCTGCCCATCGTCGTGGTGCTGGTGGACAACGGCATGTACGGCACGATCCGCATGCACCAGGAAAAGCACTACCCCGGCCGCATTTCCGCGACCGATCTGAAGAATCCGGATTTCGCCGACTATGCGCGCGCCTTTGGCGGCCACGGCGAACGCGTCGAGACCACCGAGCAGTTCGGCCCGGCCTTCGAACGCGCCCTGGCCAGCGGCAAGCCGGCCATCCTGCACTGCTTCATCGATCCGGAAACCATCACCCCGGGCACGACCCTGGAAAAGATCCGCGACGCAGCGCTCAAGGCGCAGCACTGAAGGCGGGACGGAACGGCGGCGCCGCGCGCCGGCCGTTCCATTCGCCGCTTGCCGCCCGAATTATTTTAGGTTTAAACTTTCTAGCATTCCGAAATCCATAGCGGAGACCCAGCATGTCCTCGAATCCTTCCTTTCACTGGCAAGACCCCCTGTTGCTGGACCAGCAACTGACCGAAGAAGAACGCATGGTGCGTGACGCAGCCTACGCCTATGCGCAGGACAAGCTCGCCCCGCGCGTGCTGAACGCGTTCCGCAACGAACAGACCGACCCGGCCATCTTCTCCGAAATGGGCGAACTGGGCCTGCTGGGCGCCACCATCCCCGTCGAATACGGCGGCGCCGGCCTGAACTACGTCAGCTACGGCCTGATCGCCCGCGAAGTCGAACGCATCGACTCCGGCTACCGCTCCATGATGAGCGTGCAGTCGTCCCTGGTGATGGTGCCGATCAACGAATTCGGCAGCGAAGCGCAGAAGCAGAAATACCTGCCCAAGCTGGCCCGCGGCGAATGGATCGGCTGCTTCGGCCTGACCGAACCCAACCACGGCTCCGACCCCGGCGGCATGGAAACCCGCGCCGTCAAGACGTCCGACGGCTACAAGATTTCCGGCAACAAGATGTGGATCACCAACTCTCCCATCGCCGACGTCTTCGTGGTGTGGGCCAAGTGCGTCGGCGGCGACTTCGACGGCAAGATCCGCGGCTTCATCCTGGAAAAGGGCATGAAGGGCCTGTCGGCCCCCGCCATCCACGGCAAGGTCGGCCTGCGCGCCTCGATCACCGGTGAAATCGTCATGGACGAAGTGGAAGTGTCCGCCGACCAGATGATGCCCGGCGTGTCCGGCCTGAAGGGTCCGTTCACCTGCCTGAACTCGGCCCGCTACGGCATCGCCTGGGGCGCCGTGGGCGCCGCCGAAGCTTGCTGGCACACCGCCCGCCAGTACACGCTGGACCGCAAGCAGTTCGGCCGCCCCCTGGCCGCCAACCAGCTGATCCAGAAGAAGCTGGCCGACATGCAGACCGAAATCACGCTGGCCCTGCAAGGCTGCCTGCGCCTGGGCCGCATGAAGGACGAAGGCACCGCCGCCGTCGAAATCACCTCCATCATGAAGCGCAATTCCTGCGGCAAGGCGCTGGACATCGCCCGCCTGGCGCGCGACATGCTCGGCGGCAACGGCATCTCCGACGAATTCGGCGTGGCCCGCCACCTGGTGAACCTGGAGGTGGTCAACACCTACGAAGGCACCCACGACGTGCACGCCCTGATCCTGGGCCGCGCGCAGACCGGCATCCAGGCGTTCTATTGATCGTCTGACTGGTTGCAAGCCCCAAAAGGCCGCCCCTCGGGGCGGCCTTTTTATTCGCCGGCGCCACATGGCCGCCGATACGCCCCGCGCATTGCCGAAAGCCCGTATAGGCGAGCCGTGGTACTCGCCGTACGCTTTGCGGCATCGGCCAGGCACCGGGCCGGGCGCTCCCGCGCCTTGTCGCGTGTCCCGACCAGGTTTCCCCCCAAGCCCAGGAGCCGCGCATGCAAAGCTGTCCCACCCTCCGCCTGATGACGGGCATCGCCATGGCGTTCATGGCGCATGGCGCCTACGCCGCCACCACCCTCACGATGACTACCGAGTACCCGGCCACCTCCATGCCCGGACAAGGCGTATCCACCTTTGCCGAGCTGGTCCGCGCCAAGACGGCGGGCAACGTGGTCATCGACGCCAGCTATGACGCGTCCAAGGGGATCAAGTCGGCCGACATGATCGATGCGGTGCAAGCGCGCAAGGTGGATGCGGGCGACGCCTTCGCCGGCGCGCTGGCGGCCAAGTATCCCTTGTTCGGCGTGTCGTCCCTGCCCTTTCTGGCGGACTCGCTGTCCAAGGCCCGCAACCTGAACAAGGCCGCCCGCCCCGCCTACGAGAAGCTGTTGGCGGCGCATGGGCAGAAGCTGCTCTACACCACGCCGTGGCCCGCGTCCGGCATCTGGTCCAAGCGGAAACTGGACAGCGTCGCGGCCTTGAAGAAGCTGAGCATCCGCACCTACGACGCCACGTCGCAGGACGTCATGCAGAAGGCCGGCGCCCGCGCGCAGAACATCTCCTTCGCGGACGCGATGCCGTTGATCGCCTCGGGCGAGGTCAACGCGGTGCTGTCCTCAGGCGACGGCGGCGCGGGCCGCAAGCTCTGGGAGCACCTGCCCAACTTCGCGGAGATCAACTACGCCATGCCGATCTCGGTGGCGACGATGAACCTGCAGGCTTACCAGGCGCTGGATGCGCGCACGCGCCGCGCCATCGACCAGGCCGCGGCGCAGACCGAAACCGAACAATGGAAGCGCATCGACGGCCGCCTGCAGCAGAACTACGCCAACATGCGCAAGAACGGCGTGGCAATCAATACGTCGGTGCCCCTGCCCGTGCAGCGCGCGCTGAAGGATGCTGCGGCGGACTCGGTCAAGAACTGGAAGGCAGCGGCCGGTCCTGAAGCCGCCGCCATCCTGAAGCAGACAGGCAAGCGCTAGACGGCCAGCCTCAGTTTTCGCCGGACAGATCGAACAGGCTGGTCGCGTCCAGTTCCAGCACGCCTTCGTCGTGCTGGTTCAGGACCGTCCAGGCCCAGGTGATGATGCCCAGGTCCGGACGCGACGACGAGGTGCGCACGCCCTGCACGCGCGCTTCCAGGCGCAGGGTGTCGCCCGGACGCACCGGCGTGCGCCAGCGCACCTCGCCCAGGCCGGGCGAACCAAAGGATTCGGAATCGTGCAGCGCCGCGTCCACGGCCATGCGCATGGCCAGCGCGCAGGTATGCCAGCCGCTGGCGATCAGCCCGCCCCAACGGCCTTCGGAGGCGCGCTTGGGATCCGTGTGGAACCACTGGGGATCGTACTTGCGTGCGAACTCCAGGATTTCGGCTTCCGTCAGGGTGACCGGACCGCCCTTGATGACCATGCCGTCCTTGAACTCGGCGAACTTCATTTTGTGGATTCCCCCCGCAAATGCAATCGGCGCGCCAGCGCGCGCCGATTGCCACGCATGTTTGTGGATTCAGTACGTTTCGAAATGCAGGCGCCCTTCGCGGCGCAATGCATCATGCAGGATAGACCAATCCTGGCCCGCCTGCATCGTCACGTCGCGCAGGGCGTCCAGCACGCCCACTTCCATGCCCTTCAAGCCGCACACGTAGATGCAGGTATTGCGGTCCGCCAGCAGTTCGCGCACCACGCCCGCGCGGTCGCGGATCAGGTCCTGCACGTAACGCTTGGGTTGCCCGGTTTCGCGCGACAGCGCCAGATTGATGTCGATGAAATCGCGCGGCAGCTTCATCAACGGCCCGAAATACGGCAGCTCGCGCTCGGTGCGCGCGCCGAAGAACAGCAGCAGCCTGCCGTTCTCGCCGGTCTCGATGCGGCGGCGGTAGCGTTCCGTCATGGCGCGCATGGGCGCCGAACCCGTGCCGGTGCAAATCATGATGAGATTGGCACGGGGGTGGTTGGGCATCAGGAAAGTATGGCCGAACGGTCCGATCACCTGCACCTTGTCGTTCTTGGCCAGGTCGCACAGGTAATTCGAACATACGCCGTGCGCGGCGGCGCCCGCATGATCCTCGGTGACGCGTTTCACCGTCAGCGAGAGATTGTTATAGCCGGCCCGTTCGCCGTCGCGCGGACTGGCCAAAGAATACTGGCGCGCGTGATGCGCCCGGCCCTGCGCATCCACGCCCGGCGGCAGGATGCCGATGGACTGCCCTTCCAGCACGGGAAACGGCAGGTCGCCGAAGTCGAGCACGATATGGTGGATATCGCTTTCCGTGTCGGCGCCGGTCACGCGGTAGTTGCCGACCACGGTGGCAGTCATGGGCGTCTTGTGCGTGTACAGGTTGACGTAGGGATGGGCGGCGGACCACGGCGGGACCGTCGCACCGGGCGCGGTTGACGGCGCGGGCGCGACAGGCTGCTGCGCATCAGGCTCGCCGCCGGCTGGCGCGGCGGCGGCCGTTTCCGGCAATGCCTTCTCTCCCGGCAATTCTTCCCAGCCCAGTTGTTCCTGCACGCCGTAGGCTTCGGCGCGCACCATCAGCCGCCAGTTGTCGATGGCCCCGGTGGGGCAAGGCGGCACGCAGGCCATGCAGCCGTTGCAGATCTCGGGATCCACCACGTAGTTGTTCGAGTCGTGGGTGATCGCCTTGATCGGACAGGTTTCTTCGCAGGTGTTGCAGCGGATGCAGATCTCGGGATCGATCAGGTGCTGCTTCAGGACTTCTGCTGGTAAGGGAGCGTTCATCTCGGTCTTCCCCATGCTCCGGTAGGCGGCCGCGAATGCGGCCGCCGCCCCGCTTTAGTTGAAACGGACGTACTCGAAATTCACCGGCTGTCGGTTGACGCCCATGACGGGCGGCGCGATCCAGTTGGCGAACTTGCCCGGCTCGGTGACGCGGCCCATCAACGACGCGACGAAGGCGCGATCCTCGGGCGTGGGCAGCCATTTGTGGCTGTTGGCCTGCCATTGCGATTCGGACAGGATCTCGCCTTCGGGCGACATGCGGATGCCGGCCAGCGTGCCGATCTGGCGGTTGAAGGCCTTGTGCGGCACTTGCAGGCGGAACGGCAAGCCGCTCTTTTCGATGACCTTGTTCCAGCGGCCGATGCCAGCGACCGAGTCGCGGATGAAGTCGTCGCGCAGCACTTCGTTCAGGGCGTTCAGCATCGGCACCTCGATCTCGCGCAGCTTGCCGTTTTCCACGGTCAGCACGCGGTAGGTGTCGTTCTTCAGCTGATGGTCGTCGGTGCGCTTGCTCTCTTCATAGCGGCCCTTCAGGCCCGAGCCGTAGAAGATGGCGGCGTTGGACGACTGGTCCGCGCCGAACAAGTCGATGGTGACGCTGTAGTGGAAGTTCAGGTAGCGCTGGATGGTGGGCAGGTCGATCACGCCAGCCGCGCGCACGCTGGCCGGGTCATCGGTCTTCAACTGGTTCATGACCTCGCAGGTGCGCTGGATGACGCGAGAAATGCCGGATTCGCCCACGAACATGTGGTGCGCCTCCTCGGTCAGCATGAACTTGGTGGTGCGCGCCAGCGGATCGAAGCTGGACTCCGCCAGCGCGCACAGCTGGAACTTGCCGTCGCGGTCGGTGAAGTAGGTAAACATGTAGAAGGCCAGCCAATCAGGTGTCTTCTCGTTGAACGCGCCCAGGATGCGCGGGTTGTCGGAATCCCCCGAGCTGCGCTGCAACAGCGCGTCCGCCTCTTCGCGGCCATCCCGGCCGAAATAGCGATGCAGCAGGTAGACCATGGCCCACAGGTGGCGGCCTTCCTCGACGTTGATCTGGAACAGGTTGCGCAAGTCGTACTGCGAGGGCGCGGTCAGGCCCAGGTGGCGCTGCTGTTCGATCGAGGCCGGCTCGGTATCGCCCTGCGTGACGATGATGCGGCGCAGGTTGGCGCGATGCTCGCCGGGCACGTCCTGCCAGACGTCGCGGCCCATGTTCTCGCCGAAGTGGATCTTGCGCTGCCCGTCCTGCGGCGCCAGGAAGATACCCCAACGGTAGTCCGGCATCTTGACGTGGTCGAAGTGCGCCCAGCCGTCGGGCTGCACGCTGACCGCCGTGCGCAGGTAGACGTCGAAACCATGGGAGCCGTCTGGCCCCATGTCCTGCCACCACTGCAGGTAGTTGGGCTGCCAATGTTCCAGCGCACGCTGCAAGGTGCGGTCGCCCGACAGATTGACGTTGTTGGGGATCTTATCGGTGTAGTTGATGCCAGACATGTCTCGCTCCTGTTCTTTGGGATGGCCGCGGTCGCGCGGCGCGGTGTCGCGGGGCCGTCAGACCCGGTTCCAGTCGAATGCGGCTTGCTCGCCCTTGCCGTAGAGCTTGAGCGCGCCCTTGTCGCCGGCGGCGTTGGGGCGATTGAAGATCCAGTTCTGCCACGCGGTGAGGCGGCCGAAGATGCGGGTCTCCATCGTTTCCTGTCCGCCGAAGCGCAGGTTGGCTTCCAGTCCGGTCAGGGCGTCGGGCGACAGCGCGCGGCGCTCCTCCAGCATCATGCGCACCTCGTCGTCCCAATCGATGTTGTCCGGCGCATAGGTGATCAGGCCCAGATCCAGCGCATCGGTGGCCGACAGCGGCTGGCCGGCGCGCGCGCGCACCGCTTCCAAGGGCGCTTCTTCTTCGTAGAAGCGGCGCTGCACGCGGCTCTGGCCGTTGACCAGCGGATAGGCGCCGAAATTGCGTTCGCCCACCACGATCTGAGCCGGCGCGGATTCGTCTTCGTTGTCCAGCATGTAGCTGCGGTCGGCGGCCAGCGCCAGTTCGAGCAGGGTGCCGGCAAAGCAGGAACCCGGCTCGATCAGCGCGAACAGGCTGCGCGAGGTCACGTCCAGGCGCGCCAGCGTGCGGCGCAGCATGCCGGCGGTTTCGCGCACGAACCAGTGGTCAGCATGCTGCTGCAGAGCGGCATCGGCAGCCAGCACCAGCGCGGCATCGCCTTCGGTCTTGATGATCCAGGTGCCGATGTCCAGCTCGTTGGTGCGCATCGACAGGATGGCGTCGTCCAGTTCGCGCGCCATCTGCAGCGGCCACCAGGCCGCGCCGGCCGCGACTATGTCCTGCAGCTCGGTCTGCACCGCGCCCTCGGGCGCGCGCACCGTCCAGGTGGCCTGGCGCCTGTCGCGGTCCAGTTGGATATCCACATAGCGGTAGGACAGGCCGTCGGCGCTTTCCGTGCGCTGCACCGGCGTCAGCGCGATGCCCTGCTCGCCCGCCGGGCGGTCGCTGCCCTGCGCCAGCGCCTGCGCGCGTTCGCGCACGGCCTTCTCGAAGCGGGCCGGCTTGACCACGTCGTCCACCAGGCGCCAGTCCTTGGCGCGCTGGCCGCGCACGCCTTCGACCAGGGTGCAGAAGATGTCCGCGTGGTCGTGGCGCACGCGGCGCTTGTCGGTCACGCGGGTCAGGCCGCCGGTGCCGGGCAGCACGCCCAGCAGCGGCACCTCGGGCAGCGCGACCGCGGACGAGCGGTCGTCGATCAGCATGATCTCGTCGCAGGCCAGCGCCAGCTCGTAGCCGCCCCCGGCGCAGGCGCCGTTGAGCGCGGCGATGAACTTCAGGCCGCTGTGGCGGCTGGAATCTTCAATGCCGTTGCGGGTTTCGTTGGTGAACTTGCAGAAGTTCACCTTCCAGGCGTGCGAGGACAGGCCCAGCATGAAAATATTGGCGCCGGAGCAGAAGATCCGGTCCTTCATGCTGGTGACGACCACGGTGCGCACTTCCGGGTGTTCGAAGCGGATACGCTGCAAGGCGTCATGCAATTCGATGTCCACGCCCAGGTCGTAGGAATTCAGCTTGAGCTTGTAGCCGGGACGCAGGCCGCCGTCCTCGGCAACATCCATGGCCAGCGTGGCGACCGGGCCGTCGAAGCTCAGGCGCCAGTGGCGGTACTGCTCGGGGTCGGTCCGGAAATCAACCCGGTTGAGGGTGCTGCTCATAGTGTGTCTCCTCGAACGCCTGCCAAAACAGGAAAAATACTGCACCACATGAATTATTGTGCAGATTAGAGGACAAAAAAAGCCCCGTCAAGCGGGGCATGCATAAAAATGCATATTGCCGGCCTGACCGGCATCGAATCCGCCTATAGCGGCAGGCCGCAGGCCTTGCGTACCTGGGTGCGCAGGCCGGCAAAGCTTTCCTGCACGTCCAGGTTGCTGGTGACCCACGTGAGATCGGCCTTGGCGTAGAAGGCTTCGCGTCCGGCCAGGATGCGCTTGAGGTCGGCCATGGCCTCGTTGTTACCCGACATGGGACGGAAATCGCCCTGCGCCATGACCCGGCCCATGTGCTCCTCGGGGGTGGCGCGCAGCCATACCGTGTAGCAATGCGCCAGCAACAGGTTCAGGGTGGCGGGCTCGGACACCAGCCCGCCCGGCGTGGCCAGCACCATTTCCGGGTAGATCTGCACGGCCTCTTCCAGCGCCCGCCGTTCGTAGCGGCGGTAGGCGTTGGGGCCGTACAGATTGTGGATCTCCAGGATGCTGCACCCGGCCACGCGCTCGATCTCGCGGTTCAGCTCCACGAAGGGGTAGCCCAGGTCATCGGCCAGCATCTGGCCCAGCGTGGACTTGCCCGCGCCGCGCAGGCCGATCAGCGCCACGCGCTGCGTGCGGTTGGGACGCTGCGCCCCCGCCCCTACGCCGAACAGCTGGGTCAGGGCCTCGCGCGCGCGCTGCAGGTCGGATTCCGTGCGGCCGCTGAGCAGCTCGCGGATCAGCAGCCAGTCGGGCGATTCGGTGGTGACGTCGCCCACCAGTTCGGCCAGTGCGCAGTTGAAGGCTCGGGCAATCTGCAGCAGCACCAGGATGGACGCATTGCCCACCCCATGTTCCAGATTGGCCAGGTGGCGTTCCGATACGCCTGTCACCTGCGACAGGCCTTTGCGGGTCATGCCGCGTATGGCCCGCAGGCGGCGCACCCGCTCGCCCAAGGCCACCAGGAACGCTTCCCGCCTGGGTTCGGATGGCGCCGCGTCTAGCGCTTGATTCATGTTTACGTGACTCCGCAAAAACCCTGATTACCACGTTTTATGCACTATAGTGCTTGACCATAATCAATGGAAGCACTATTTTTCCATTCAATCAGTCCAAAGCGCCTCATGTGCAAAAAAGCAGCAGTCGATTTCATGTCGATTCTGAAGCGCCGACAGTGTAAAGGAGGAGCCCGGTGAGTACGCCTGATCAATTCCATGCCCTGATGCGCGAGGTCACGCGCCTGACGCAAGGCCAGCCGCTGGACGCGGCGCTGCAGGAAAGCCTGAACCGCGAGGCCGGTCCGCAAAGCGCCCTGTTCCAGGAGATATACGCCACCTGCAGGCAGGGCGTGGCCGAGGGCTGGATGTGCAGCCGGGAAGGCGGCGGCATCCGCTACGGCCGCGTCATCAAGCCGGCGCCCGACCTGGCGGACTGCTCGGTGGACGTGGTGGACATGAACGATCTTGCCGGTCCGCACCACGCGCACCCCAATGGCGAGATCGACATGATCATGCCGCTGACCGAAGGCGCCAGCTTCGACGGCCACGGCGCCGGCTGGCTGGTCTACGGCCCCGGCAGCGCGCACAGCCCAACCGTGAGCGGCGGCCGCGCGCTGGTGCTGTACCTGCTGCCGGGCGGCGCCATCGATTTCACGCGGTCCTAGCGCCCGCCCCGCCGCCAGAAAAAAACACATAGCGCGGCTTCCACCCCACAGGACATCAGGAGACAACCGTGAACGCCTGTCCCGCCGAACTCAACTTCGCCAGCCACCTGGCGGCGCTGAATGCGCCGCGCGCAGCCAAGCCAGCCTACATCGACGACACGCGCCAGATCAGCTACGGCGAACTGGCGGAACGGGTGGCGCGCATGGCCGGCATGCTGCGCCAACTGGGCCTGCGGCGCGAGGAGCGCATCCTGCTGCTGATGCAGGACACCGTCGATTGGCCGGTAGTGTTTCTAGGCGCGCTGCATGCGGGCGTGGTGCCGGTGGCCGTGAACACCCTGCTCACCGCCGACGACTACGCCTACATCATCGGCCACAGCCGCGTACGCGCCGTGTTCGCATCGGGCGCCTTGCTGCCCGTGGTGCAGGCCGCGCTGGAGCAGGCCCCCGCCGACGTCGAGCACCTGGTGGTGTCGCAGCCCGCCGGCCCCTTGCCCGAGGGCGCGCGCGAATTCGAAGCGCTGCTGGCCGCCGCGCCCCTGGCGCCGGCGGCGCGCACCCTGTCCGACGAGATTGCGTTCTGGCTGTATTCGTCCGGCTCCACCGGCAAGCCCAAGGGCGTGGTCCACACCCACGGCAATCTCTGGCACACGGCCGAACTCTATGCCAAGCCCGTGCTGGGCATACGCGAGGACGACGTGGCGTTCTCGGCCGCCAAGCTGTTCTTCGCCTACGGCCTGGGCAACGGCCTGACCTTCCCGCTGTCGGTGGGCGCGACCGTGATCCTGATGGGCGAACGCCCCACGCCGCAGGCGGTCTTCAAGCGCCTGACGCAGCACCGGCCCACCGTGTTCTACGGCGTGCCCACGCTGTATGCCAGCATGCTGGCCTCGCCCGACCTGCCGGCGCGCGAACGGGTCGCCATGCGCATCTGCACGTCCGCCGGCGAAGCGCTGCCGCGCGACATCGGCGAACGCTACACGCGCCACTTCGGCTGCGAGATCCTGGACGGCATCGGCTCCACCGAGATGCTGCACATCTTCATTTCCAACCAGACCGGGCAGCTGCGCTACGGCACCACCGGCAAGCCCGTGCCGGGTTATGAGGTGCAGCTGCGCGACGAGAACGGCGCCCTGGTGCCGCCCGGCGCCATCGGCGACCTCTACATCAAGGGTCCCAGCGCGGCGCTGATGTACTGGAACAACCGCGACAAGACGCGCCAGTGCTTCCTGGGCGATTGGCTCAAGAGCGGCGACAAATACACCTGCGACGCGGACGGCTACTACACCTACGCCGGGCGCAGCGACGACATGATCAAGGTCAGCGGCCAGTACGTGTCGCCGGTGGAGGTCGAGAACATCCTGGTGCAGCACGAGGCCGTGCTGGAAGCGGCCGTGATCGGCGTGCCGGACCACGACGGGCTGGTCAAGACCAAGGCCTATGTGGTGCTGCGCCCCGGCTTCGAGCCCGACGCGCAGACCGGGGCCGCGCTGCAGAACTACGTGAAGCAGCATCTGGCGCCGTTCAAGTATCCGCGCCAGATCAATTTCACGGAAGAACTGCCCAAGACGGCCACCGGGAAGATACAGCGCTTCCGCCTGCGTCAGCTGGAAGAGGCCACGCTATGAACGCCTGTGCCGTGGCCGAGACCGTGTTCGCCGAATTCCATGCCGGCGGACGAGACCTGCGGCTGGAATGCCAGTGGATCGGGGCCGATCGCCCCGGCGCCCCGCTGCTGGTATTTCTGCACGAAGGGCTGGGCTCCGTGTCCATGTGGAAGGACTGGCCACTACGCGTCTGCGAGGCAGCCGGTTGCCGCGGACTGGTGTACTCGCGCTACGGCTACGGACTGTCGACACCGCGGCCGCACGCAGAAAAGCGGCCGGTGGACTTCATGCACATCGAGGCGCGCGACGTGCTGCCCGCGCTGCTGCGCGCACTGGGCGTGGAGGCCAGGCGCGACAAGCCGGCGCTGTTCGGCCACAGCGACGGCGGCTCGATCGCCCTGCTGTATGCGGCGATGCATCCGGACGCCGTCGCCGGCGTGGTCGCCGCCGCGCCCCATATCCTGGTCGAAGACGTATCGGTCGCCAGCATCGCGCAGGCGCGTCAAGCCTACCTGGACACGGACCTGCGCGCCCGGCTGGGGCGCTATCACGCGGACCCGGATTCGGCGTTCTGGGGCTGGAACGACATCTGGCTGGATCCGGCTTTCCGCCGCTGGAATCTGGACGACTACCTGTCCCGCATCGCCTGTCCGGTGCTGGCCATCCAGGGCGTGGACGACGAGTACGGCACCTTGGCGCAGATCCGCGGCATACGCCGGCTCGCGCCCCAGACCGAACTGCTGGAACTACCCGACTGCGGCCACTCGGCGCACAAGGATCAGCCGGCCCGCGTTATCCAGGCCGTCGCCGGTTTCGTCGGCGGCCTGGCACAACCCCGCTGACCCCGCGTCGGCCCATAACAAGCACGGAGACTAACCATGAACCACGCCCTGACCCGGGCTGCGCTCGCCGCGGCTCTGACGCTCGCCGCCACCGGCGCCCAGGCCGCCGACAAGATCAAGGTCGGCTTCATGCTGCCCTACAGCGGCACCTATGCCGCGCTGGGCAACGCCATCGAGAACGGCTTCAAGCTGTATGTCGCGGAGCAAGGCGGCAAGCTGGGCGGACGCGAGATCGAATACTTCAAGGTGGACGACGAGTCCAACCCCGCCAAGGCCGCCGAAAACGCCAACCGCCTGATCAAGCGCGACCAGGTGGACGTGCTGATCGGCACCGTGCACTCGGGCGTGGCGATGGCGCTGGCCAAGGCCGCCAAGGATGCCGACACCACGCTGATCGTGACCAACGCGGGCGCCAACGCCATCACCGGCCCGCTGTGCGGCCCGGGCATCTTCCGCACCTCGTTCACCAATTGGCAGCCTGCGTACGCCATGGGTCCGGTGGCCTTTGCCAAGGGCCACAAGACGGCCGTCACCATCACCTGGAAATATGCGGCCGGCGACGAGGCCATCGGCGGCTTCAAGGAGGGCTTCGAGAAGGCCGGCGGCAAGGTCGTGAAGGAACTGAGCCTGCCGTTTCCCAACGTGGAATTCCAGCCGCTGCTGACCGAGATCGCGGCGCTCAAGCCCGACATGGTGTTCACGTTCTTTGCGGGCGGCGGCGCCGTGAAGTTCGTGCAGGACTACCATGCCGCGGGCCTGGGCAAGACCATCCCGTTGTATGGCTCGGGCTTCCTAACCGACGGCACGCTGGAGGCCCAGGGCGCTTCGGCGCAAGGCCTGCTGACCACGCTGCACTATGCCGACGGCCTGAACACGCCGCGCGACAACGCCTTCCGCGCCGACTACAGCAAGGCCTACAAGGCGCAGCCGGACGTCTACGCGGTGCAGGGCTATGACGCGGCGCAGCTGATGCAGTCGGGCCTGGCCGCGGTGAAGGGCGACTTCGCCAAGAAGGAAGACTTCCGCAAGGCCATGCGCGGCGCCACGGTGGACAGCCCGCGCGGCCCCTTCACGCTGTCCAGCGCGGGCAACCCCGTGCAGGACATCTACCTGCGCCGAGTCGACGGACTGGAAAACAAGGTCGTGGATGTCGCCGTGAAGAAGCTGGCCGATCCGGCCCGCGGCTGCAAGCTCTGACCACAATCCGCCACAGGGAGGCCCCATGGACATCAGCATCCTGCTCATCCAGAGCCTGAACGCTTTCCAGTACGGCTTGCTGCTGTTCCTGGTGGCCAGCGGACTCACGCTGATCTTCGGCATCATGGGCATCATCAATCTTGCCCACGGCAGTTTCTACATGATCGGCGCGTACATGGCGTTTGCGCTGGGACCGGCCGTCGACCGCTGGCTGGGCGGCGGCTTCCTGGCCACGCTGGCGGTCTGCGTGCTGGCGGCCGGCGCCCTGGGCTACCTGCTGGAAGCCGCGTTCTTCAGCTACCTGTACAAGCGCAACCACTTGCAGCAGGTGCTGATGACCTACGGCCTGATCCTGGTGTTCGAAGAGCTGCGCAGCATCCTGGTGGGCAATGACGTGCACGGCGTACCCCTGCCCGCCTGGCTGCAGGGCAGCATCGCGCTGGGCGACGTCATGACCTATCCGGTCTACCGGCTGTTCATCTCGGCCGTCGGCATCGCGGTGGCGCTGCTGCTGTACTGGGTCATCACGCGCACGCGGCTGGGCATGATGCTGCGGGCCGGCGCCAGCAACCGCGAGATGATCGGATCGCTGGGCATAGACATCAACAAGCTCTACCGCCTGGTGTTCGCGGCGGGCGTGGCGCTGGCGGCCCTGGCGGGCAGCATCGCCGCGCCGGTGTCCTCGGTCTACCCCGGCATGGGCAACGGCGTGCTCATCATCTGCTTCGTGGTGGTGGTGATCGGCGGCATCGGCTCGATCCGCGGCGCCTTCCTGGCCGCGATGCTGGTGGGCGTGGTGGAAACCTTCGGCCAGGTGCTGTTCCCGTCCGCGGCGGGCGTGCTGGTGTACCTGCTGATGGCCTTCATACTTCTTTGCAAGCCCGAAGGGCTGTTCAAGCAGGGCTGACCATGTTGAACCGACTCTTGCCCATTGCGGCGCTGCTGGCTTTGGCCGCCTTTTCCTGGAGCGGCAGCGACTACTACACCGGCCTGGCGATCAAGATCATGATCTATGCGATCTTCGCGCTCAGCCTGCAGCTGCTGGTGGGCGGCGCGGGACTGGTCAGCCTGGGCCACGCCGCTTTCTTCGGCATCGGCGCCTACGTGGCGGCGCTGCTGTCGCCGGAATCGGAGGCCGCCGGCCTGTGGTGGCTGCTGCCGGCCGCCCTGCTCGCCGCCGCAGCCTATGCGCTGGCGGCCGGCGCGCTGGCGCTGCGCACCCGCGGCGTGTACTTCATCATGGTGACGCTGGCCTTCTCGCAGATGGCCTACTACGTGTTCCACGACACCAAGATCGGCGGCGGCAGCGACGGCATCTACCTGTACTTCCGGCCCGAGCTGTCCCTGGGCGGCTGGTTGCCGTTCGACCTGGGCGATGCCCGGACCTTCTACTTCTTCGTGCTGGCCTGCCTGGCGCTGACCTGGGGCTTCCTGGCGCTGCTGCGGCGTTCGCCCTTCGGTGCCGCGCTGGCCGGCATCCGCATCAACGACCAGCGCATGCGCGCGGCCGGCTACTCCACCTATCCGTACAAGCTGGCCGCCTATGTCATCGGCGCCACGCTGGCCAGCCTGGCGGGCTTTCTGTTCGCCCTGAAGGACGGCTTCGTCACGCCCGAGCTGCTGGCCTGGGAACAATCCGGCCTGGTGCTGCTGATGGTGATCCTGGGCGGCATGGGCAGCCTGGGCGGGGCGGTGCTGGGCACCGTGGCGCTGGTGCTGCTGCAGGAACTGTTCCAGTCGCAGGAGATTTTCGGCGAATACGCGCGCCACTGGCACCTGCCGCTGGGCATCGCCATCATCGCGCTGGTGGCCTTGCTGCCCAATGGCCTGGCGGGACTGCCGGCGCAACTGCGCCAACGGCGCGCGGCGCGCCTACCCGGCGCTGGCGTCGACGCCGCCCGCGCCGCGCCCAAACCGGATGCTGCCCATGCCGGCCGCCAGCCCGCCTCCGCCCGCCTGCCCATCCAGGGAGAGCCCCATGTCTGACGTCCTGCTTGCCGCAAGCGCGGTCACGCGCCGCTTCGGCGGCCTGATGGCGGTGAACGGCGTGTCGCTGCAATTGCAGCGCGGCCAGGTCCACGCCGTCATCGGCACCAACGGCGCGGGCAAGTCCACGCTGATCAACATCCTTTCGGGCGAACTCGCGCCCAGCAGCGGCCAGGTCATGCTGGGCGGGCGCGACATCACGACCTGGCGCCAGCCCGACCGGGCCCGCGCGGGCCTGGGCCGCAGCTACCAGCGGTCCACCATCTTTCCCGAACTGAGCGTGTTCGAAAACTGCCGGTTGGCCGCGCAGGCGCGCCGCCAGCGCTTCTGGCACTGGTGGCGCCCGGCCACGGAATGCCGCCACAGCGCCGAGCTGGCGCGCCACGCGCTGGAACGCACCGGCCTGGCCGATGACGCCGCGCGCGAGGCCGGGCTGCTGCCGCATGGCCGCAAGCGCCAGTTGGAGATCGCCATGTGCCTGGCGGGCGAACCGCAAGTGCTGCTGCTGGACGAACCCCTGGCCGGCATGGGTCCCGAGGAAACCGACCGCATCCTGGAGCTGCTGGACGCGCTCAAGCCCGGCCACGCCATCCTGCTGGTGGAGCATGACATGGACGCGGTCTTCCGCGTTGCCGAGACCATTACCGTCATGGTCAACGGCGCCGCCATCGCCAGCGGCGCGCCCGCCGCGATCCGCGCCAACCCGGACGTGCGCACCGCCTACCTGGGCGAAGACAGCCATGGAGCCAGCGTATGACCGCATTGATCGAAACGGGCGGCCTGCACGTCTATTACGGCGCCAGCCACGTGCTGCGCGGCATAGACATGCATATCGCGCCAGGAGAATCCGTAGGCCTGGTGGGCCGCAACGGAATGGGCAAGACCACGCTGATCCGCAGCCTGATGGGCCACGTCAGAAGCGCCCATGGCAGCGTGCGCGTGGACGGCCGCGACTGCACCCGCGCGCAGCCGCACGCCATCGCCCGCATGGGCCTGGCCTACGTGCCCGAAGGGCGCGGCATCTTTCCCAACCTGAACGTGCGAGAGAACCTGCAGGTGGCCGCGCGCGCCGGCCGCGACGGCCGCCAGGACTGGACCTACGCCCGCGTGCTGGAAGTATTTCCGCGCCTGCGGGAACGTCTGGGGCATGGCGGCCAGCAGCTATCGGGGGGCGAACAGCAAATGCTGGCCATCGGCCGGGCCCTGATGACCAATCCCGAACTGCTGATCCTGGACGAGGCCACCGAGGGGCTGGCGCCGCTGATCGTGGCCGAAATCTGGAAAATCATCCGGCAGATTCGCGCCAGCGGCATGTCCACGCTGATCGTGGACCGCAATTACCGGGCGGTGCTGGAACACACCGACCGCTGCCTGGTGATGGAAAAAGGCCAGATCGTGCAAGACGGCGACAGCGCGTCGCTGGCCCGGCAGCCCGAGCAGCTGACGCGCTATCTGGGCGTTTAGATCACCGCTTCGATCAGGAACGGGCCGCGGCGCTTCAGGCCTTCCTGCAGCGCGCGCGCGAATCCTTCCGCCGTATCCACGCTGACCGCTTCCACGCCCATGCCGCGCGCCAGATGCGTCCAGTCCAGGTACGGTTCCTCCAGGTCCAGCATGCGGCGGGCGTTGCGTCCGGGTTCCTGCACGCCCACGTTCTTCATTTCGCCGTGCAGCGTGGCATAGGAACGGTTGGCCAGGATCACCGTCAGGCAATCCAGGTTCTCGCGCGCTTGCGTCCACAGCGCCTGCAAGGTGTACATGCCGCTGCCGTCGGCTTGCAGGGTGACGACCTTGCGGTCCGGGCAGGCGACGGCGGCGCCGGTCGCCAGGGGCAGGCCGATGCCGATGGCGCCGCCCGTCAGCATGAGCCAATCGTGCGGCGCGCTGTTGACGCTGTAGAGGGGGAATTCGCGGCCTTGGGTGATGGACTCGTCGCAGACGATGGCCTGCTCCGGCAGATGGTGTGCGACCAGGATGTTGACGGCGGCGCCGGTCAGCTTGCCGGACTGCGGCACCTCGTAGTTGGCGGGAGCGGCGGCCAGGCGCGGCGCGTCCTGGGCGATGCCGAGCTCGTCGGCCAGCCACTCCAGCGCATGCGCCAGGTCCTGCTCGGGCGTGCCCAGCACCACCTGCTGGCAGTCGGGCGGCGCCAGCAGGCTGGGCTTGCCGGGATAGGCGAAAAAGCCGACGGGCGCTTTCGCCCCGACCAGCACCAGATGGCGTACATCCTTCAGCTTGGCCACCGCCAGGTCGATCGGATACGGCAGGCGGTCCACCGGCGTCCGCGAGCCGCCGCGTTCGATGCGGCGGTTTGAGGTTTCCGACACAAGCCGCACGCCGGTGGCGCGCGCGATGCGGCCGGCGGCGTTCAGCGCGCGCTCGCGCAGCGCGGAACCGCCCAGCATCAACGTCGTGACTTCACCCGAGCGGATCGCGGCAACCGCCGCACGCACCGCCTCGGCCGAAGTCTGGGCCAGGGCCTCGCTCTTGGCCAGCACCGGCGCAGTATTGTCGGGCAGGTCCGTCCAGGCCGCGTCGGCGGGCAGGATCAGCGTGGCGATGTTGCCCGGCGAGCGGCGCGCCACGCCCACGGCTTCGGCGGCGTCGGCGGACAGGTCGGCGGCCTTGGTGGTGCGCTTGACCCAATGCGACATCGGACGCGCGACGCCTTCGACGTCGCTGGTCAGCGGCGCGTCGTACTGGACGTGATAGGTGGCGTGGTCGCCCACGATGTTGACCATGGGCGTGCGGGCGCGTTTGGCGTTGTGCAGGTTGGCCAGGCCGTTGCCCAGCCCCGGCCCCAGGTGCAGCAGCGTGGCCGCGGGCTTGTCGGCCATGCGCGCATAGCCGTCGGCCGCGCCCGTCACCACGCCTTCGAACAAGCCCAGCACGCAACGCATCTTCGGTTTGCGATCCAATGCCGCGACAAAGTGCATTTCCGACGTGCCGGGGTTCGCGAAGCAAACGTCCACATCGTTGGCCAGCAAGGTATCGCAAAGACTATCAGCGCCGTTCATCGTTTTTCCCTGATCATTTTCCATTGGCGGTGCATGGGCGCATGCGCGCCCGCGTGACATGCATGATAGGTAGCGTAGCCGAAACCGGCTAGAGCCATTTCAGGCCGCCGTCATGGAACCATTCCACAGGTTCCGCCAAACGGAATTTGAAGGACCCGGTCAACCCAGTATCTGCCCCAGGAAGGCCTGCGCGCGTTCGGTGCGCGGCGCGCGGAAGAAATTGTCCGGCGTGTCGGCCTCGACGATGGCGCCCTGGTCCATGAAGACCACGCGGTCGCCGACTTCGCGCGCGAAACCCATTTCATGCGTCACACAGACCATGGTCATGCCGTCGCGGGCCAGCGCCACCATGGTGTCCAGCACTTCCTTGACCATTTCGGGATCCAGCGCCGAGGTGGGCTCGTCGAACAGCATGATCTTGGGCCGCATGCACAGCGCCCGCGCGATCGCCACGCGCTGCTTCTGGCCGCCGGACAACTGGCCCGGATACTTGGAGGCGTGTTGCGGGATCTTGACGCGCTCCAGGTATTCCATGGCGCGGGCCTCGGCTTCCTCGCGCGGCACGCCCTTCACCAGCATCGGCGCCAGCGTGCAGTTGTCCAGCACGGTCAGGTGCGGAAACAGGTTGAAGTGCTGGAACACCATGCCGACCTCGGCGCGGATGCGCTCGATGTTCTTCAGGTCGTCGTTCAGTTCGATGCCGTCGACCACGATGCGGCCTTGCTGGTGTTCCTCGAGCCGGTTCAAGAGCCGGATGGTGGTCGACTTGCCGGAACCGGACGGCCCGCACAGGATCAGCTTTTCTCCCGGCAGCACCTCCAGCGCCAGTTCGTCCAGCACCTTGAAGTCGCCATACCATTTGCAAACGCCCCGCATCGTGATGATAGGGGCGGCATAGTTCAATCCATCCATCGCATCAGGCCTTGGAAATGTCATGGTTTTCGCCCGCGCCGCTCCAGTAGCCCGGCACGGTCAGGCGCTTTTCGGAACGGCGGAACACGTAGGACAGCACGCTGCACATGGCGAAGTAGATGACGCCCACCATGGTGTAGACGGTCAGCGCCTGGAAGGTGGCGCCCGCCAGCATTTCGCCCGCGCGCATCAACTCGTAGACGCTGATGACGGCCACCAGCGAGGTCTCCTTGATCAGCACCAGCGCGTAGTTACCCAGCGCCGGGAACACGGTGCGCAGCGCCTGCGGCAATACGATGCGGCGCAGCCGCTGCACTTTGCCCAGGCCCAGCGCGCGCGCCGCCTCGTACTGGCCGCTGTCCACCGACTGGATGCCGCTGCGGAACAGTTCGGCCAGATAGGCGCCGAAGTTCAGCGTCAGCCCCAGCACGCCGGCGACGAAGCCATTGATGACCACGCCCATCTCGGGCAGGCCGTAGTAGATGTAGAACAGCTGCAGCAGCAGCGGCGTGCCTCGTATCACATCGATGTAGAAACGCGCGCCGCGGCTGAGCAGCCGCGACGGCGACAGGCGGCACAGACAGACGACCAGGCCCAGGGCCACCGCCAGGAATGCCGAACAGAAAAACAGCGCCAGAGTCCAGACGGTGCCCTCGGCCAGGGGGGTCAGGTACATGCGCAGGGTCGCGAGATCCAAGTCGTACTCCTTATCCGTGCCGGTGCGGCGTCATTTGCTCATCAGGTCGGCCACGCCCCACTTCTGCCCGATGGCGGCAAGCTCGCCGTTCTGCTTCATCTGCGCCAGCGCGCCGTTGACCGCCTCCAGCAGCGCGGCGTTGCCCTTCTGCACCGCCATGCCCACCTGCCACTTGCGTTGCGGCTGGTAGCCCGTGTCCAGCTTCACGCCCGGGATGTTCTTGGTCTTGATCTGGTAGATGATGCTGGGCGGGTCGACGATGCCCAGGTCGATGCGGCCGGCGCGCACGTCGGCCAGCAGCGTGGAATAGTCCTGGTACGTGGACACCTTGGTGCCGGGCATGTCCTTGATCATGTTGAACTGCACCGAGTCCACCAGCACGCCCACACGCTGGCCCTTCATGTCTTCGAACTTGGCGTATTTCTTATCAGCCTTGTCGCTGACCACGACGCCCTCGCCCCATTCATAGACCGGCGCCGAAAAATCGATGGCGCGGGCGCGTTCCTCTGTGATGAAGAGCGGCGCGGACATCACGTCGGCGCGGCCCGAGGTCAACGTGGGAATCAGGCCGGAGAACGGCACATCGGACAGCTTGTCCGACACCTTCAAGTGCTTGGCCACGGCCGCGGCCACGTCCACCATGATGCCCTCCAGCTGGTTCGACTTCGGATTCTTGAAGCCGTGCGGCGGCGCGGACGCCGTGGTGACTACATTCAGGCTCTGATCCGCGCGGATCTCGTCCAGCGTGCGCGCCTGCGCGCCGCCCTGAGCCAGCAGGCCGGCGACAGCCAGGCCCAGCAGAATGGATTTGAGTTTCATCGTTTTCCCCTTGGATGAAGTTGTCGGCGTGGTGAACCCGGCTCAGGCCGGACGCCCCTGCGGATACTGCTGCACCGCGACCGCCGCCAGCGCGCAGAATTCCTGCATGACGGTGGCTGCCAGGAAGGCCGTGGCCCCCTGCACGTCTTGCGGCGGTGACACGGTGTTCACGTCGAATGCCACGAAGTTCAGGCCCGCGAGCTGGCGCAACAGCGCCAGCCCTTCCTTGGCCGTGAGCCCACCCCACTCCGGCGTGCACACGCCCGGCGCGCAGGAGGGATCGAAGATGTCCATGTCGAAGCACAGGTACACCGGACGCTCGCCGATGCGCTGCTTGATGTCGGCCAGCGCGCCCTTCTGGTCCTGGTCGAAGTCGTCATAAGGCAGGATCGTGTAGCCGACCTCGCGGCCGAACTCCAGCACGCCCGGCATGAAGGAGCTGCCGCGCGTGCCGACGTGAAAGCTGGAGGCCACGTCCAGCAGCCCTTCTTCGGCGGCGCGCGTGAACGTGGTGGCGGTGTTGTAGCCGGGGATGGGATAGGTGTCGGTGTGCGAATCGAAATGCAGCACAACGAAATCCGGATGGCGGCGCGCCACGGCGCGCAGCTGCGGCAAGGTGACCGCACCGTCGCCTCCCATGGAGATCGGAATCGCGCCCGAGTCCAGGATGGCGCCGATGCCGGCCTCGATCAGCGGATAGGACGCGTCCGGATCGCCCGGATGGCAGGCCACGTTGCCCACGTCGATGGCGCGCAGGAATTCCGGTGGGTTGTCGATGCCGTGGCGCCGGAATATGTCCACCGGCCGCAGCAGCCTGGACTGCTCCCGTATCGCGTCCGGCCCCTGGCGCGAACCGACGCGGAACGGATGCGTGCCGCAATCGAATGGAATGCCGACCACGCAGGCGCGCGCCGCGCCCGTGCCGGCGGCGCGGACGGCGGGCAGGCCCATGAACCCGGCGACGGGATGAAAACAGACTTCGGCTGGCTGCTGCACAACTCGGCTCCTGTGTGACGACCGCTGCCATGAACTAGGCTGGGATCACTATTTAGATTCGATCAAATCGCTGTGCGATATGATCGTGTCGAAATAAGAGTAGCGTGCGTACAAGCAACCGGCCAATTAGGGAGTTTCCCCTAATCGGCGGTTTTATATCCGACTAAATTAGTAAGAATAGCAAGCACGCTTGCCCGGCGCGCCTGCGCCCCGCGTGCACTGGAATCAGGCCTCGTCGCCCGCGAGCGGCATCGCGTCGCGCAGGGCCCCGCCCGGCGGCTCCATTTCATAGAAGGGGCGCGACCGCCCCAAGGTGCGCGACGCGCTGATGGCGTGCGCCGTTTCCACCACTTGCGGACCGAACACCGCCTGCGCCTGCTCGAACGACCAGCGGCTGGACGGCACCGACACGTTGACGGCCCCTACTGGCGTGCCGCCGGCATCCAGCACCGCGGCGCTGACCGTGATGTCGCCCGGATAGAACTCGCCGTTGGAGCGCGCATACCCGTGACGCCGGGCAAACTCCAGCTCGCCCTGGAGCTCGTCCATGCCGGTGATGGTGGCGGCCGTGTAGGCCTTGCGGTCGCAGCGTTCCAGGAGATCGCGCGCGACTGCGGGATCCAGCCTGGCCAGCACCGCCCGGCCCGCCGCCGTGCAGTACAGCGGCAGGCGCATGCCCACCGGCATGTTCACGAACATTTCCTTGTGGGTGGCAAAGCGCGCCACGTACACCATATCCAGGCCGTCGGGCTCGGCCAGGCTGCAGGTCTCCTGGCTGTTGCGGTTGAGCGTGTGCAGGAAGGGATTGCCGCCCAGCACCAGCGGGCTGGTCTGCACGTACTTCATGCCCAGCTCCAGCGACCAGGGTCCCAGCGAGAACTTCTTGCTCAAGGGATCCTTGCGCAGGTAGCCCAGGGTCCACAGCGTGTGGGTGAAGCGCTGCACCGAACTCTTGCTCAGCCCGGTCGCTTCGGCCAGCTCTGGCAAGGTCATGGCGGGCTGCCCCTCGCTGAAGGCGCGCAGGACGGAGACGCCGCGCGCCAGCGCGGCGATGAACAGTGGGGAATCCTCGGCGTTTCGGGTCTGCGTCATGGCGCGTTGGGGCGTCCAGTGGAAAGCGCATAGCGTACCGTAATACGGTGCGAACGTATCGCGTGGCGATGCCATAAAAAAACGGCCCGGAAATCCGGGCCGTCCTGGCTGGCGCGAACCTCAGCGGATCGGCCAGGGATACATGGCGCCGCCCTTGTTCCACAACGCATTGGTGCCGCGTTGCAGGCCAAGCTTGCTGTCCTTGCCCACGTTGCGCTCGAACACTTCGCTGTAATTGCCCACTGCCTTGATGGCGTTGTAGGCCCACTTCTCATCCAGCCCCATGTTCTTGCCCGCGCCCGGCGTCACGCCCAGGATGCGGGCGATGTTGGGGTTGTTGCTCTTGAGCATTTCATCGACGTTCTTCTGCGTGATGCCGTATTCCTCGGCTTCCATCAGCGCGAACAGCGTCCAGCGCACGATGCCCAGCCAGTTCTCGTCGCCCTGGCGCACCATGGGACCCAGCGGCTCCTTGGAGAAACGTTCCGGCAGGATTTCGTAGTCGTCCGGCTTGGCGACCTGCGTGGCGCGCACCGCGGCCAGTTGCGAGGCGTCGTCGGTGAAGGCGTCGCAACGGCCCGACTCGAAGGCGCGCACGACCTCGGTCACCTTGTCGATCACCACCGGCTTGAACTCGATGTTGTTGGTGCGGAACCAGTCGGCCAGGTTGAGCTCCGTGGTGGTGCCGGGCTGCACGCAGACCGTGGCGCCGTTGAGTTCCTTGGCGCTTTTGACGCCCAGCTTCTTGTTCACCAGGATGCCCTGACCGTCGTAGAAGCTGGCCGCCACGGCCGCCAGGCCCAGCGAGGTGTCGCGGGTCTGCGTCAGCGTGACGGTGCGCAGCAGCACATCCACCTCGCCCGATTGCAACGCCGTGAAGCGCTGCTGGGTGGACAGCGGCGTGCCCTTGAATTTGGTCGGATCACCGAACACCGCCGCCGCGACCGCGCGACAGATGTCCACGTCCATGCCTTCCCATTCGCCCTTGCTGTTGGTGGCCGAAAAGCCGGATACGCCGTCGGTCAGGCCGCACTGCACGAATCCTTTTTTCTTCACGGCATCGAGGGTGGGCCCCGCCACCGCCGCCTGGGATGCGCAAGCCAGGGCAATGGCGCCGGCTGCAAACAAGATGGACCGCTTCATGATCGCTTCTCCTGAGATGGATGCCCGCGCTGGCTTGTAAGCCGGCTGCGGTTGAAACCGAGCCCTGCCTTACTGGGCCGGCCGCCAGATTAAGGCATGTCCACGGCGTGAACAACGCGAAGAAGCCTAGTGGAAACCCGGGGTACCGACCGCGATTCCAGAAGGTTGCAGACCTGTCCGGTGAACGAACTTTATCCGCCTGCCAGGCCGCGATGGCCGCTTGCCTTGGTGCCATACTTTTTTCGCGTCCCGGGCCCGCCGCTGCCGGCGCCGCGATCTCTCAAAAATAACGGCCGCGACTACGCCAGCGGCCGACTCATGGAGGAGACCCAACCCATGACCCGTGCAAGCCTCTTGCTGTCCCGCCGCAGCATCCTCAAATCCCTGCTGGGCACGGCCCTGGCGGCCGGCGGCCTGGCCGCCGGCGCCGGCGTCCACGCAGCGGATGACTGGCCCAGCAAGCCGATCAAGATCATCGTGCCGTACACGCCGGGCGGCTCGACCGACATCGTCACGCGCATCGTGATGGACAAGCTCGGCCCGCGCCTGAAGCAGACCATCATCATCGAGAACCGCCCCGGCGCCAACAGCAGCGTGGGCGCCGCCATCGCCGCGAAGGCGGAGCCGGACGGCTACACCTTTCTTTCCATCCTTCCGGCCTACATCATCAATTTCCATCTATACAAGCTGGGCTACAAGCCCGCCGACCTGACGCCCGTGGTGCAGATGGCGGACCTGCCCCTGTTCCTGTTCGTGGCCGAAGACATACCCGTGAAGACGGTGGCCGAACTGGTCGACTATGGCCGCAAGAATCCGGACAAGCTCACCTATGCCTCCAGCGGCAACGGTTCCAGCGCGCACCTGACCGGCGCCGACTTCGCGCTGCAAAGCAAGATCACCATGACGCACGTGGCCTACAAAGGCAGCGCCCCCATCCTGGCCGACCTGCTGGGCGGCCGCGTATCGATGGTCTTCGACCCGATCCTCGTGCCCATGCAGTACGTCAAGCAGAACCGGCTGAAGGCGCTGGCGTTCACCGGCAAGCAGCGCTGGCCGACCGAGCCCTCGATCCCGACCATGGAAGAAGCCGGCCTGCCCGGCTTCGTCACCGGTTCGTGGGCGGGCCTGATGGCGCCGGCCGGCACGCCTGCGCCGGTCATCGAGCGCATGGCGCGCGAGATCAGCGAGATCGTCAAGGAGCCCGACGTCAGGCAGAAATTCCTGGACGCGGGCTTCCTGCCGGCCAGCGGCACCACCGCGCAATTCGCGGAGCTGATGAAGACGGACTCGACGCGCTACGCCGGAATCATCAAGCAGGCCCGCATCACCTTGGACTGAAGGCGCAGGAGCCCCGCCATGATCGACAAGTTCTACGACACTCCCGAAACCGCCGTTGCGGACGTCCACGATGGCGCGACCGTGCTGATCAGCGGCTTCGGCGGCGCCGGCATGCCCACCGAACTGATCCACGCGCTGATCGCGCAGGGCGCGCGCGAACTCACCGTGGTCAGCAACAACGCCGGCAACCACGAAACCGGCCTGGCCGCGCTGATCAAGGCCGGGCGCGTGCGCAAGGTGATCTGCTCGTTTCCAAAGGCCTCTCACTCCTGGGTCTTCGACGAGTTCTACCGCCAGGGCCGCATCGAACTGGAATGCGTGCCGCAAGGCACCATCGCCGAACGCCTGCGGGCGGCCGGCGCCGGCCTGGGCGGGTTCTACACGCCCACGGCCTATGGCACCGAACTGGCGCGCGGCAAGGAAACGCGCATGATCGACGGCCGCGGCCATGTCTTCGAACATCCCTTGCCTGGCGACTTTGCACTGGTGAAGGCCGACCTGGCCGACCGCTGGGGCAATCTCACCTACAACAAGAGCGCGCGCAACTTCGGTCCCGTCATGTGCATGGCGGCCAAGACCGCCATCGTGCAGGTGCGCGCCAGGGTCGCGCTGGGCGAGCTCTCGCCCGAGGCCGTGGTGACGCCGGGCATCTTCGTCAAGCGCGTCACCCAGGTGGCCAACGCCGCCTTTTCCAGCTAGGGCTGGCCGAATCCAAAGGAGTCCGCATGTTCCAACCCCTGACCCGCGAGGCCATGGCGCGCCGCCTGGCCCGGGACATCCCCGACGGCAGCTATGTCAACCTGGGCATCGGCATGCCGGTGCTGGTGGCCGCCCACCTGCCCGCCGGCCGCGAGATCGTGCTGCACAGCGAGAACGGCATCCTGGGCATGGGCCCGCCGCCCGCCGAGGCCGACATCAACCTGGACCTGATCAACGCCGGCAAGCAGCCCGTGACCCTGCTCGAAGGCGGCGCTTATTTCCATCATGCGGATTCGTTCGCGATGATGCGCGGCGGCCATCTGGATATCTGCGTCATGGGCGGCATGCAGGTCGCCGCCAACGGCGACCTGGCCAACTGGTCGCTGGCCAAACCCGGGGAGGCGCCGGCCGTGGGCGGCGCGATGGACCTGGCGGTGGGCGCGCGCAGCGTCTACATCATGATGGAACACAACAGCAAGAGCGGCGAACCCAAGATCGTCGAACGCTGCACGTATCCGCTGACGGGCGCCGGCGTGGTGGACCGCATCTATACCGACCTCGCCGTCATCGAGATCACGCCGGACGGGCTGCTGGTTCGGGATATGATCGACGGCATGACCCTCTCAGCCCTCCAGGCGCGCACTGGCGCGCCACTGCGCGCAGCCTGATGCGGCCCAATCTTCCCCCGCCCGGCTATGCCGCGCCGCTCGCGGCGGAAGATCATCCGGACCAGTTGCGCGGCGATCCGGACTACATGCTGACGCTGGCGCGCGGCCTGCATGTGATCCGCGCCTTCGGCACCCGCCGCCACCCGCAGACCGCGGCCGAACTGAGCCGCCGCGCCGGCCTGCCGCGCGCCGTGGTGCAACGCTGCCTGCACACGCTGATCCTGTTGGGCATCGCCGAGCAACACGGCAGGCTCTATGTGCTGACGCCGCGCATCCTGGGCCTGGGCTACGCCTATTTCTCGTCCACGCCCTTCGTCTCGCTGGCGCAGCCGGTACTGGAAGAACTCAGCGCCACGATCAACGAGACCTGCGCCCTGGCCATCATGGAAGGCCACGAAATGCTGTACCTGGCGCGTTCCGAGGTCACTCGCCTGCTGGCCACCTCGATGGGGCTGGGCAGCAGGCTGCCGGCGTACTGCACCTCCATCGGGCGGGTGCTGCTGGCGCAATTGCCGGAGCCCGCGCTGGCCCGCTACTTCGCCGCGACCGAGCTGCAGCCATACACGGAATTCACGCTGGTCACCGAGGAAAAACTGCGCGCCGAACTCGCGCGCATCCGCGAACAGGACTACGCCGTCGTCGACCAGGAGCTGGAATTGAACGTGCGCGCCATCTCGGTGGCGGTGCGCTCGGCCAGCGGCAAGGCCTGTGGCGCGGTCAACGTCAGCGTCAAGGCGGCGCGGGTGCCGCTGAACCGGCTGACGGAGGAGTTCCTGCCGCCGTTACGGCAGGCGGTGGAAAGGATCGGCGAATTTCTGGCGGCGTAGGATGGGTGAAGCACGCGAGTCCTTGCTCAAGAACTACCGCGCTTCACTCATCCTACAAGTCCGTCGTATCCAAGACGAAAGCCGCTGCGGCGCGGCCAATGCGGTCGTTGACGGCGTGCCAGTCATCGGTAGCCGGCGGCGCCTGCACGATGATGCGCGCATAACCCTGCTTGTCCAGATCGCGCAGCAGGCCATAGAGCGCCTGGGCGTAACGCGCCGGATCGGCGGGCACGGCCTGCCACTGCACCCGGGCGTCGAGCGCGGCGGGGCGATCGCCGTAGGCGACCACCACGACCTTGCCCTCGGGCAGGCCCTGCCCCTGCACCACGTCGCGCAGCCGCGCGTCCGAGGCCAGCTCCAGCGCCGTGCGCGGCGCGTAGTGCGCCTTCAGCGTGCCCGATGCCCTGGGCGCGGCGGCGTCGGGCGCGAAGACCTGCACGCCCAGCACGGCTTCGATCTGCGCGGCGCTGATGTGGCCGGGACGCAGCAGCACGGGACCGGCGCCGCGGTCCAGGCGCGACAGGTCGAGGATGGTGGACTCGATGCCCACCTCCGACGCGCCGCCCTCCAGCACCGGCATGCCGGCCGCGACTTCCTCGGGGAACTCGCTGCGCACGTGCTCGGCGCGCGTCGGCGACACCTGGCCGAACTTGTTGGCGGACGGCGCCGCGACGCCGCCCTGCCCGTTGGGCTTGCCCGCGGCAAAAGCCGCCAGCAGCGCCTGCGCCACCGGATGCGAGGGGCAGCGGATGCCGATGCTGTCCTGGCCGCCGCTGACCGTATCGGCGATGTGCGGCGCGCGCTTGAGGATCAGCGTGAGCGGACCGGGCCAGAAGGCGTCGATCAGCAGGCGCGCCTCTTGCGGCACTTCCGCCGCCCAGTACGACAAATCGCCTTGCGGCGCGATGTGCACAATGACGGGATGGTTGGAAGGCCGGCCCTTGGCGGCGTAGATCTTGGCGACCGCTTGCGGGTTTTCCGCATCGGCGCCCAGGCCGTAGACGGTCTCGGTCGGAAACGCGGCCAGCTCGCCGTCCAGCATGCGCTGCGCGGCGTGGGCGATCTCCGCGGCGCTGGCGGACGCTGACGGGGGCAAGGAAGTCATGGAATCCGCGCTTTACTCGGGAGCCTGCATGCCCAGCGCCGCCGCCACGCGGGCGGCGTCGTCACGAGCCTGCTGCAAGGTCGGCGCCACGATCGTGATGTGGCCCATCTTGCGGCCGCGGCGCGCTTCGCGCTTGCCGTACAGATGCAGCTTGGCAGTTGGCACGGCCAGCGCGGCGGCCCAATCGGGTTCGCGCTGCGCCGTGGCGGTGGCCGACGGATACCAGATGTCGCCCAGGATGTTCAGCATGACGGCAGGCGCCAGCAGGTCGGAGCCGCCCAGCGGCAGGCCGGCCATGGCGCGCGCCTGCTGCTCGAACTGGCTGGTCAGGCAGGCGTCCATGGTGTAGTGGCCGCTGTTATGCGGGCGCGGCGCGATCTCATTGACGATCAGGCTGCCGTCCTTGAGCACGAAGAATTCCACGCACAGCACGCCGTGGTAGCCCAGGCCTTGCGCGATGGCTTGCGCGGCCTGCGTGGCGCGGGCCTGGCGTTCTGCGTGGGCTGCGTCCTGCTGCACCGGCGCGGCGGTCGACACCGCCAGGATGCCGTCGCGGTGCACGTTGCGCGCCACCGGGAACACCACGCTCGCGCCGTCGAAACCGCGCGCCAGCACCACGGAAATTTCGTAGTCCAGCGGCATCAGCGCTTCCAGCACGCAGGCCACGCCGCCGAATTCGGCGAAGGCGGCCAGCGCCTCCTCGCGCGTGCTGATGCGGGCCTGGCCCTTGCCGTCGTAACCCAGGCGGGCGACTTTCAGGATGCCCGGAAACAACCCTTGGGGCGCAGCGCGCAGGTCGGCTTCGCTGCGGATCGCGGCGTGCGGCGCGACAGCAATGCCCTGCGAGGCAATGAAGGTCTTTTCGGCGATGCGGTCCTGCACGATGGCGACGGCATCTCCGGCCGGGCTGACGCGGCAGCGCGTGGCCAGGGTGCGCAGGCTGTCCGCGGGCACGTTCTCGAATTCGGTAGTGACGGCCTGACAGGTCTGGGCCAGGCGCTCGAGGCCGGCTTCGTCGTCATAGGCCGCCTGGATGTGCAGGTCGGCCACCATGCCCGCCGGGCATTCGGCGGCCGGATCCAGCACCGCGACCTTGTAGCCCAGGCTCTGGGCCGCGTGGCAGAACATGCGGCCCAGTTGGCCCCCGCCCAGCAATCCCAGCCAGCCGCCGGGAGCAATCATGAAAGCAGTCGATTGAGTCATTCTGATCAGGCCTCGGGCGGAACCTTCATGTCGCGCGCGGCTTGCGTCTGGCGGGCGCGGAACGCCACCAGCTTCTTGTGCAAGCCCGCGTCCGTGCCAGCCAGGGTGGCGATCAGGTGCAGCGCGGCATTGGCCGCGCCGGCTTCGCCGATCGCGAAGGTGGCCACCGGCACGCCCTTGGGCATTTGCACGATGGACAGCAGCGAATCCTCGCCGCGCAGGTACTTGGACGGCACCGGCACGCCGAATACCGGCACTTCGGTCAGCGCGGCCATCATGCCCGGCAGGTGCGCCGCGCCGCCGGCGCCGGCGATGATGCCGCGCAGGCCGCGGGCATGCGCCGCCGCGCCGTACTCGGCCATGTCCTGCGGCATGCGATGCGCGGAGATCACGCGCGCCTCATGGGGAACGCCAAAATCCTCCAGCATCGTGACCGCGTGCTTCATGACCTCCCAATCGCTGGAAGAACCCATAATCACGCCCACCACGGGGGTGGCCTCTGCCGCTGCGGAAGTCTTGGCTGTCATAACCGGTGTCGTAGAGTTGAGACCGCGGCGCAGGGCCGCGGAAAGTCAAAGGACCGCGGACGGATGCCGCGAAACCCGGTATTTTACCCGGCGCCGGCAAGGGCTATGTCGCGGAGGCGGAATCCAGCCATTGGTAGCTGGCGGGGTTGTCCGGACAAGGCCCGAAACCGCACTCCAGCGTGGTGCTGCCCACATTGGCCAGCGCCACCAGGAAAAACAGGGCCATGACCAGCACGCCCAGCACCGACACCGGCTTGCGCAGCATGTTGTCGCCCCATTTGCGGTCGACCGCCAGCATCACGGCGCAGAACACGATGATGGCGGCAAAGGCGATGAACGCCCAGGTGTAGAAGTGCAGGCCCAGCAGGGGCGAACCGTAGCCCGGATCGCCCGGCGCGATGTGCAGCAGCACTTGCCGGCCGGCGGCCAGCATGCCGCCCAATGCAGCCGCGATGCTCATCGCATAGTGCATGGGCGAAGGCCCCAGCCGCATGTTCAGCAAAAAGCCCACGCCCGCTAGCAACAGCGCCACGCGCTGCAACAGGCACAGCGGACAAGGCAGTTCGTCGTAGGCGATCTGCCAGAAGAAGGCCATGCCCAGGGCGCCGGTGACGCCCAGCAGCGCCAGGCCATTGAGGACGCGCGAGCCGCGCGCAGGATTGCGGGAGAAGATCATCGCCCCGCCCTCAGAACGACAAGGCCAGCGGGCTGGTCATGTGGTACTGACACCAGGCGGCGAACAGCGCCAGCGTCAACAGCCAGAAGGTCACGCAGGGGCGGCGCCTGCCTAGCATGCCAAACCACACCGCGATCAGGCCAGTCAGGAAAGGCAACATCATTACCATGCTGGGAGCTCCTTTCTGGGGAACGTCCCCATGCAAGCAGCCGGGAATTATAACGTCACAATTCGCAATAAATCCTATCGAAAGCCCTGATAACCCTTGCAGGGCAGGCGCTTTCAGGGCGAAAAAACCGCTCCATCTGAACCGTCCCGCGGAAATTGCACGTAAAGGCAACTTCCGGGGGGGAGCGGCAGGGCTTCGAGCTTGCGGATGTCAGGGTTCTTTAGCCGCCGAGGCTGCCCTGCGCCATTCCGATGCTCGCCCCAATGGGGCTGCGCTTCGGATGGCTCCGGATCCTCGGCTGGCAGTCGCCTAATGCGTAGGTTTCGGACCCCGCTCACGGGCAGATGTCGTGAGCCGGTGGCCGGGCGGAGGGATCCGAAGCGCAGCCCCACCGGGGCGAGCATCGGAATCCCGCAGTCCGGACGCCGGCGGCTCAAGAACCCTGCTTCACCAAACCGAAGTACGGTGCGGCAGGGCTTCGAGCTCGCAGATGTCAGGGTTCTTTAGCCGCCGAGGCAGCCCTGCGCCATTCCGATGCTCGCCCCGGTGGGGCTGCGCTTCGGATGGCTCCGGGCCACCTCGGCTGGCAGTCGCCTAATGCGTTGGTTTCGGACCCCGCTCACGGGCAGATGCCGTGAGCCGGTGGCCGGGCGGAGGGATCCGAAGCGCAGCCCCACCGGGGCGAGCATCGGAATCCCGCAGTCCGGACGCCGGCGGCTCAAGAACCCTGTCTCACAAAACCGAAGTGCGATCCGGATTTTCGTCATCCGGACGCCCTAGGAGCGGGTTTTCCTTGGCCGTAAGCGTTCAGGCGACCAGGCGGTCCAGGGCTTCGCGGTACTTGGCGGCGGTCTTTTCCAGCACGTCCTGAGGCAGGCGCGGCGCGGGCGGGGTCTTGTCCCAGGTCTGGGTTTCCAGCCAGTCGCGAACGAACTGCTTGTCGAACGACGGGGGGCTGATGCCCACGCGGTAGCCGTCGGCCGGCCAGAAGCGCGAGGAATCCGGCGTCAGCACTTCGTCCATCAGGTACAGCGTGCCATCGTCGTCCAGCCCGAATTCGAACTTGGTGTCGGCGATGATGATGCCCTTGGTGGCCGCGAACTTGGCCGCTTCGGCGTACAGCTTGAGGGTCACGTCGCGGATGCGCTCGGCCATTTCCTGGCCGACTTCCTTGACCACGTGGGCAAAGTCCACGTTCTCGTCGTGCATGCCGAATTCGGCCTTGGCGGCGGGCGTGAAAATGGGTTCGGGCAGCTGGCTGGCCTGTTGCAGGCCGGCGGGCAGCTTGATGCCGCAGACGGCGCCGGTGGCCTGGTAGTCCTTCCAGCCCGAGCCGATCAGGTAGCCGCGGGCCACCGCTTCCACCAGGATGGGTTTCAAGCGCTTGACCACCACGGCGCGGCCGCGCACCTGGTCGACTTCGTCCGGCGCGACCACGTCTTCGGGCTTGATGCCGGTGGAGTGGTTCGGCAGGATGTGGGCCAGCTTCTGCAGCCAGAACTCGGTCAGCTCGGTCAGCACCTGTCCCTTGCCGGGGATGGGGTCGTCAAGAATCACGTCAAATGCGGAGATGCGATCCGATGCGACGATCAGCAACTTGTCGTCGCCCACCGCGTACATGTCGCGCACCTTACCGCGGCCCAGCAGCGGCAAGGACTTGATGCTGGATTGATGCAAAGCAGAAGTCACGGGAATGGCCTATGGCAATAATGAAGATTCCCGCCTCGGGCAGGCGCCAGGGCGGGAAGTAGAACGGAATCCGGGAACCGCGTGCAAGGCCGGCGCGACGCGCGTGGGTCTTGCGAAGCGCATAGGTTACTGCAAATGGACAGGTTTTGCCGGGCCTCCCCTCGACGCCGCCCGGCGGCCGGGTTAGGCTCTTGCCTCCCCTATGATGCGCGCCGGCCGCCTCTGGCGTCACGGCGCTGACCCCAAGCTGGAGACAGAGCCGTATGCAGGATGCTTCCCCCAAACGCAGCGCCCACGCCGACGCGCAGGTGCACCTGACTGGCGGTTGCCAATGCGGCGCCATCCGCTACGCCATCACCGATGAACCGATCATGGCGGCGACCTGTCATTGCCGGGACTGCCAATATTCCAGCGGCGGCGCCCCGGCCCATGCCCTGATCTTCCCCACCGGCTCCATCACGCTCCTGCGCGGCAACCCCAAAGAGCACCGCTACCGCGGCGAATCCGGCCATACCGTGATGCGCAGCTTCTGCGCGGACTGCGGCACTCCGCTGTTCGGCAATTCGGCGGGCATGGGCTATGACATCGTGCGGGCCGGTTCGCTGGACGATCCGGAAGCCTTCCGCGCCCGTGCCACCCTCTGGACCGACTCGGCCCCGTCCTGGCACCACGTCGACCGGACCGTGCCGCACTTTCCCCGCAACTCGCCTGCGCCCTAGCGGCGGCGCAGGCAAAAAAAAGCGGTCCGCATGCGCGGACCGCTTTTCATTGCGCCCGGGCGCCGGACGCCTCAAGCGTCCAGCCCCGCAGCTTTGCTTACTGCACCACTTGAGCCAGCTTGCCCGACGCGTATTGCGCGGCAATTTCGGTCAGCGGCAGGGCCTTGATCTTGCTGGCGTTGCCGGCGGTGCCGAATTCGGTGTAGCGAGCCACACAGATCGCCTTGGCGGCGGCGCGGGCCGGCTTCAGGTATTCGCGCGGGTCGAACTTTTCCGGGTTTTCAGCGAAGAAGCGGCGGATCGCGCCGGTCATGGCCAGACGGATATCGGTGTCGATATTGATCTTGCGCACGCCGTACTTGATGGCTTCCTGGATTTCCTCGACGGGCACGCCGTAGGTTTCCTTCATGTTGCCGCCGAATTCACGGATCTCGGCCAGCAGTTCCTGCGGCACGCTGGAGCTGCCGTGCATCACCAGGTGGGTGTTGGGCAGGCGGGCGTGGATTTCCTTGATGCGGGAGATCGACAGAATGTCGCCGGTGGGCTTGCGCGTGAACTTGTAGGCGCCGTGGCTGGTGCCGATGGCGATGGCCAGGGCGTCCAGTTGCGTGCGGCGCACGAAGTCGGCCGCTTGTTCCGGATCGGTCAGCAGCTGATCCATGGTCAGCTTGCCGTCGGCGCCGTGGCCGTCTTCCTTGTCGCCTTCCATGGTTTCCAGGGAACCCAGGCAGCCCAGTTCGCCTTCGACCGTCACGCCCAGCTTGTGGGCGGTGTCCACGACCTTCTTGGTGACTTCGACGTTGTAGTCGTAGTCGGCGATGGTCTTGCCGTCTTCCTTGAGCGAACCGTCCATCATGACGCTGGAGAAGCCCAGGTCGATGGCGCCTTGGCAGATCTTGGGCGACTGGCCGTGATCCTGGTGCATGACCACGGGGATGTGGGGATAGGATTCCACGGCGGCCTGGATCAGGTGCTTCAGGAAGCCTTCGCCCGCGTATTTGCGCGCGCCGGCCGAGGCCTGCATGATCACCGGGCTGTCGGTCTCCGCAGCGGCTTCCATGATGGCCTGGACCTGTTCCAGGTTGTTGACGTTGAAAGCGGGAATGCCGTAGCCGTGCTCGGCGGCGTGGTCGAGCAACTGGCGCATGGAGACTAGGGCCATGAGTGGTCCTCCTTAGGTACTGTCTATTGAAAGATGATTGAAGACTTGCTGAATGGAGTGATTTTACGGGGGATTCGACGAAAGGTCTTGCAACCGCCCGTATCCGGTCCATTCAGATGAGCACGAAAGGCTCAGGCCAGCCTTCGACTCGCCCGAAGGACCGATGGCGCGGCGGGGCGCGCCGCGCCAGAAACTGCGGCGTCTACGGCCGGCCGGCGTGCGGCACGTCCACCCGGGTCATCAGGATGCAGCCTTGGTGCTTGGCCCGCCGGTTGGCCTCGATGAAGTCGGGCGCGGCCGCCATGAACAGGGTCCGCCCATCCGGCCCGCCCAGGGCGGCGGCGAAGATGCCGAATTCGCCGGTGTCGATCTGCTCCAGGATCTTGCCGCCGCGCGCCACGCGCACGATGCGCTTGCCGATGGCGTCGGCCACCCACAAGGCGCCTTCCGCGTCCAGCGCGCCGCCGTCGGGCCCGATGGCGGAGGCGGCGATCAGCACGCCCAGGTCGTCGCTGGCCGGCAAGGGGCCGAAATCGGCCCAGTCGCGGCGCGGCCCCAGCCCGCCATCGGCCAGGATGTCGAACTCGGAAATGCGGTTGCCGAAGGTTTCGTTGACGATCATGGTCTTGCCGTCCGGCGTGATGAACGAGCCGTTGGGAAAGCAGAGCCCTTCGGCCACCTGGCGCGCCGAACCGTCGGGATCGACGCGCACGATGCCGGTATTGCGGACCGGCTCGCCCGCCATCAGGTCGAAACCGAAATTGCCCACATAGGCCCGGCCTTGCGCATCCACCACCATGTCGTTGACCGGGCCACCGGTGTACGCCGACAGGTCGGCGTGCACGGCCAACGTGCCGTCCGTCTCGCGCCGCAGCAGCTTGCGGTCCTTCATGGACGCAATCAGCAGGCGGCCGTCCGGCAGCCAGCCCAGCCCGGAAGGCTGCTGCGGCACCTTGCAGATCTGCTCGACCTTGCCCTCCAGGTCCACGGCGATGACCTGCTCGGTATAGAAGTCCGACGCCCACAGGCGGTTTTCGTGCCAGCGCAGCCCCTCCAGATAGGTGTATCCGGACGCCAGCACGGACAGTTCGCGTTTCGGCATTGCCTAGTCTCCTCATGCGGCCCCGCGCAGGGGCCTGTTGTTCGTGTGTTGCCCCGGGCTCGCGGGCGCTGGGGCTGAACCATTCTGGCATGGCGGCGAGCAATAGCGCAGCCGTTCCAAATTGATACATCTTCGCTATCGCCCGCTACTTGCCGTCGCCCCAGGAAGCGGCGCCATCCGTCCCCAACCTGACAACTGCGTGTCAGGTGTGCGGCGTTAAGATCGCGCCCCAAGGGTAAACCCGGGCCTCGCGGCCTACCCTGGCATCCCCTCTCCGGATCCTCTTGCCCGCCCTCATGCCGGCGCGCCCGCCCTGCCGGGCCAGGCAAACGATCCCTGTTTTCCGTTTTGATCATGAACACTAAGAAGCTGACGCGTTACATCGGCATCGCCATGGTGCTGGGCATCGTGGTGGGCTATTTCTGCCACAACTACGCGCAGAATGAGAAAGAGGCGTTGCAGATCGCCTCGTACTTCAGTCTCGTCACCGACATCTTCCTGCGCATGATCAAGATGATCATCGCCCCGCTGGTCTTCGCCACCCTGGTGACCGGCCTGGCCAGCATGAGCGACGCCAGCGCCGTGGGCCGCATCGGCATGCGCGCCATGGTCTGGTTCATCGCCGCATCGGCCCTGTCGCTGCTGCTGGGCCTGGCGCTGGTCAACATCTTCCAGCCGGGCGCGCACATGAACCTGGCGCTGCCGGACGCGGGCCTGACCTCGGGCCTGAAGACGGGCGACTTCACGCTCAAGGCCTTCATCACGCACGTGTTCCCGCGCAGCATCGCAGAGGCCATGGCCAACAACGAGATCCTGCAGATCCTGGTGTTCTCGCTGTTCTTCGGCGCCGCCCTGTCCTTCATCCGCGGCAAGGGCCACAACGCCATCTACAACCTGATCGACGAACTGGCCAAGATCATGTTCCGGGTGACGGACTACGTGATGCGCTTCGCGCCCCTGGGCGTGTTCGCCGCCATGGCCGCCGCCATCACCACCGAGGGCCTGGGCGTGCTGGTCAGCTACGGCAAGCTGATAGGCGAGTTCTACCTGGGCCTGGCGCTGCTGTGGGCCATTCTGTTCGCCGTGGGCTACCTGTTCCTGGGCAAGTCGACCTTCCGCCTGGGCGGTTTGATCAAAGAGCCCACGCTGCTGGCGTTCTCCACGGCCAGCAGCGAATCCGCCTACCCCAAGACCATCGAGGCGCTGACCCGTTTCGGGGTGCCCAAGCGCATCTCGGGCTTCGTGCTGCCGCTGGGCTACTCCTTCAACCTGGACGGCTCGATGATGTACCAGTCCTTCGCGGTACTGTTCATCGCCCAGGCCTACAACATCCAGATGAGCTTTACGCAGCAGCTGACGCTGCTGCTGGTGCTGATGGTCACCAGCAAAGGCATGGCCGGCGTGGCGCGCGCCTCGCTCGTGGTGGTGGCCGCGACCCTGCCGATGTTCCACCTGCCGGAAGCAGGCCTGTTGCTGATCATGGGCATCGACCAGTTCTTCGACATGGGCCGCACCGCCACCAACGTGGTCGGCAACAGCCTGGCCACCGCCGTGATCTCCAAGCTGGAAGGCAATCGCGAGGACACGGCCGATACCGAGTCCGCCGCAGCCGGGGAAGCCTCCCCGGGACAGGCCGCAAACCAGAACGCCTGAAACAGCAGGCAATGAAAAACGGGCCGCATGGCCCGTTTTTTTCATGGCTTGCGCCAGCTTGACCGGCGCCATGGCCGGGAGCAACATATAAAACCCTTCGCTCCCCATCCCGGCGCGGCACGCATGGGCGCCGCGCTCAGTTCTCATGCCATGAAACGCCTTAGCCTGCGCTGCGCCCTGGCAGCCGCGGCCCTGATGTCCGCCGCGCCCGCCTCCTACGCCTGGACCCGCATTTCCTGCGAGCTGGGCGGCACCGTGGCCAACCTGCCCGTGGTGATGCGCCAGTACCGCACCGACGGCACGGAACTGACGCAACTAATGTTTCGCTTGAAGGTCAGGAACGCGGACATCCCCGATGGCGCCCGCGCCGATACCGACTGCACCGAATTCGTCGGCCGCGAGATCGACGTGGTGCTTGAGAACACCGCGGCCGACACGGTGCGCAAGGGCAAGTCCCTGAAGATGCTGTACCGCTACGACGATTCGCTGGGCCAGAGCCAGGCGACGAAGTTCGAGCTGGATCGATAAGCACGCCCCTGGGGCCTGCGCGCCTCAGTCGTTGACCGAGCACGAGACGGGCGCGCCGTCCTCGAATTCCACGTCGTAGGTATGCACCGGATCCCAGGGCAGCGTGAACCACAGCTCATAGCCGTCGCCGTCTTCGTCGAACAGCCACAGCGCGCGCAGCACGGCATGCTGGGCCATGGCTTCGGGGGTTTCTTCCTGCAGCAGCTGGTTGTCGTCCAGGCCGAGCTTCTTGTAGTGCTCGTAGGAGTAGTTTTCCAGCAGGAACTCGGCCGCGGCCAGGATCTGGTCGTCGAGATCGTCGATGATGGCCTTGACCACCTTGGACGCGCTGCTGTCGGGCTCTTCGCCGTCAGTCTGGATCATCACGTGGATGGGCGGGCGGCCCTTGCCGGCGGCGACGTTCTCCGCGGCCCACAGATCGGGTTCCTCGGGATCCTGGGTGAAATTGAATCGTGCCATCGCAAACTCCGGAAAAAGGGCCGGCGCGCCGCGGAAATCGCGGCTGCGCCTTTCCCGTCATTTAACCAGATGCGCGGCCTCCCGGCTGCGCATGCCGGCGATGTTTTTGCGACAGGCCGGCCCTGCGCAGAAGGTGTTCAGACACGCTCCAGCGGCAGGTGCGGCAATTCGGGCAGCGCCACGCGGATCGGATCGCCCGCGCTCACCGCCCCGCCCTCGATCACGATGCCCATGATGCCGGCGCGGCGCATCAGGCTGCCGTCCGGATGGCGGCCCAGCACCGCGGCGGTCAGGCCCTGCTGGTAGTTGTCGAGCTGGGAACACGGATTGCGCAGGCCGGTGATCTCGACCACCGCCTGCGCGCCGATATGCAGGCGCGCCCCGCGCGGCAGGCCCAGCAGGTCGATGCCGCGGGTGGTGATGTTTTCGCCCATGGTGCCTTCGGCCACGTTGAAGCCGGCAAGCTGCAGCTCGTCGTGCAGCTCGCCGTGGATCAGGTGGATCTGCCGCAGATTGGGTTGCGTCGGGTCCGCCTTGACGCGGGAGCGGTGCTTGACCGTGACGCCCATGTGGGCGTCGCCTTCCACGCCCAGCCCCTTCAACAACATGATGGCCGGCACCACCGGCTTGCTGAACCCGTGCGTCGGGCTGCAGGCCACGGCTGTCACGATGGGATGCAACACATCTCTCTCCAGGAACCGGTTCAGGCCGCCACGGCCTGCGTTTCGGACGCCCGTTGCTCGCTCGCGCGCACAGACGGATAGTGCGCCGAGAATACCAGCCGCCCCGCCGACCAGGTATGGCTGATCAGCGGCTGCGTGCCCACTTGCGCCACCGCCACCAGGTCCGCGCGCAGCCCCGGCGCGATGCGCCCGCGGTCGGGCAGGCCGCAAGCCTGCGCCGGATTCAGCGTCACCAGCGCGACCGCCTGCGGCAGCGTCAGGTCCGTCTGCGCGGCCACCGTGTAGGCCGCCGCGATCAACGCCGACGGCTGGTAGTCGGAGCACAGGCAGCTGGCCACGCCCGCGCGGATGGCGTCGATGGCGCGCATGGAGCCGCTCTGGCTCTGGCCGCGCAACACGTTGGGCGCGCCCAGGATGGTAGGCAGCCCGCAGGACACCGCGGCGCGCGCGGTATCCAGGGTGATCGGGAATTCGCTCATGGCCACGCCCAGGTTGCGCATGGTGGCGATGCGATGGATCGAATCGTCATCATGGCTGGCTGTCGGTATGCCCAGCCCCTGCGCATGCGACAGCAACGCCTCCACCCGCGCTACCGCGCCGTCCTTGGCGCGCGTCTTGGCCTGCGCGGCCTCCTCGGCCTGTTCGCGGCTCATCGCGTGGTTGCCCATCATGTATTGCAGATAGGACTCCAGCGTCTTGAACTGGCCCTGGCCGGGCGAATGGTCCATGACCGACAGCAGGTCCACCGCGCCCTCGTCCATCAGCGCGCGCAGCACATCGACCGAGGTCGCGTCGGTCACTTCGTAGCGGCAATGGACGCGGTTGTCCACCAGGCTGTGCTGGCCGAAGGCGCGCACCGTGCGCACCACTTCCGCCGCCGTCTGGTTGTTGCGCACGCCCCACTCGCTGTTGGCGAAGGACAGCGCGTGATACGGCGTGGTGATACCGGCCGCGGCATTGCGGCGGTCCACCTGGGCCACCGCGAAATCCAGCGGAAACAGCACCCGCGAACGCGGCTCGGCTTCCTTTTCGATGGCGTCGCAGTGCAGGTCGATCAATCCCGGCAGCAAGGTCTGGCCGCGCAGGTCGATCTCGTAGTCCGCGCGTGCCCCGGCAGGTTCGATGGCGACGATGCGGCCATCGTCGATCAGCACGGCGCTGTCCTCCAGGACGCGGTCCTGCAGCACCACGCGGGCATGGGTGAGATAGGTGCTCTGCATCATTGCTCCAGGTCGGCCAGGGCGGGTTGGGCGGGTTGGGCGGGACGCAAGGCCAGGGTCTGCGTGGCGACGGCATCGCGCACTTCGGCATCGTGGAAGATGCCCAGCAGGCAGCGGCCTTCGGCCATTGCCTCGCGGATCAGCGCGATCACGACCTGGCGGTTGTCGGCATCCAGCGAGGCGGTGGGTTCGTCCAGCAACAGGACAGGATGGCGCGCGATGAAACCGCGCGCGATGTTCACGCGCTGCTGTTCGCCGCCCGAGAACGTGGCGGGCGCCAGACCCCACAGGCGCGGCGGCACGTTCAGGCGCTGCAGCAGGGCCGCTGCGCGGGAACGGGCCTCATCGGCCTCCACGCCCGCCGCGCGCAGGGGCTCGGCCACCACGTCCAGCGCCGACACGCGCGGAATCACGCGCAGGAACTGGCTGACGTAGCCAATCACCTCGCGCCGCAACGCCAGGATGCGCTGCTCGGGAGCGCCGGCCAGCTCCACCCATTCGTCGTTCCAGCGCACCCGGATGCTGCCCTCGGTCGCCAGATAGTTGCCGTAAAGGCAGCGCAGCAAGGTGCTCTTGCCGGTGCCGGACGGTCCCGCCAGCACCAGGCAGTCACCGGCGGCCGCGTCGAAGTCGACCGACTCCAGCACGGGCAGGCGCATGCCGCCCTGGTTATGCAGGGTGAACATCTTTCCGAGGCCCCGCACCTCGATCATGGGAGTCTTTTCAGGCATGGTCAGCTCTGCAAAATGGAAGACACCAGCAACTGGGTGTAGGGATGCTGCGGATCGTCGAGGATCTGGTCGGTCAGGCCGCTTTCGACGACTTCGCCGCCGCGCATGACCAGGGTCCGGTGCGCCAGCAGGCGCGCCACGGCCAGGTCGTGGGTCACGACGATGGCGGCCAGGCCCAGGTCGGCCACCAGTTGGCGCAGCAGGTCCAGCAGGCGCGCCTGCACCGACACGTCGAGCGAAGCCGTGGGTTCGTCCATGAACACCAGGCGCGGATGAGTCACCAGGTTGCGGGCGATCTGCAGGCGCTGCTGCATGCCGCCCGAGAACGAGGTGGGCCTGTCGTCCAGCCGGCCCGCGTCGATTTCCATCTTTTGCAGCCAATTGCCGGCGGCCTGGCGCAGGTCGCCATAGTGCCTGTCACCCACCGCCATCAGCCGCTCGGCGATGTTGGCGCCCGCGCTGACCTGCATGCGCAAGCCATCCCTGGCGTTCTGCCGCACGAAGCCCCAATCGGTGCGCGACAGCAGGCGCAGGCGCGCCCCGGGCAGCGCGGCCAAATCGGTAAAGCCCTGGTCGCGGGTGTCGTACCAGACGCTGCCCGCGTCCGGCCGGGTCTGGTACGACACGGCCGACAGCAGCGTGCTCTTGCCGGAGCCGGACTCGCCGACCACGCACAGGACTTCGCCGGGATACAGATCGAAGTTGACGTTGCGGCAGCCATGCACGCCGTCCCAGGTGCGCGTCATGTTGCGCACCGAAAGCAAGGGTTGGACGTTCATGCCGCGGTCTCCTGGTTGGCTTGTTGCGCACCCTGCTGCGCCTGGCGGTCGTTGCAGTACTCGGTGTCGGAGCAGACGAAGCGGCGCGCGCCGGCGTCGTCCAAAATGATTTCATCCAGATAGCTCTCGCGCGATCCGCACAGGTCGCAGCACTCGCTCCAGGTCTCCACCCGGAACGGATGGTCCTCGAAGTCCAGGCTCTTCACCTGGGTGTAGGGCGGCACCGCGTAGACCCGCTTTTCTCGGCCCGCGCCGAACAGCATCAGCGCGGGACTGCGGTCCAGCTTGGGGTTGTCGAACTTGGGGATGGGCGACGGCCGCATCATGTAGCGCCCGTTCACGATGACCGGGTAGTCATAGGTGGTGGCGATATGGCCGTGCTGCGCGATGTCTTCGTACAGCTTGACGTGCATGCCGCCGTATTCGGCCAGCGCGTGCATGGTGCGCGTCTCGGTTTCGGAAGGCTCCAGCCAGCGCAGCGGTTCAGGGATGGGCACCTGGAACACCATGATCTGCCCCTCTGCCAGCGGCGTCTCGGGGATGCGATGGCGGGTCTGCACGATGGTGGCGGCAGAAGTGGATTCCGTCGTCGCCACGCCCGTGACCCGGCCGAAGAAGCGGCGGATGTTGATCGCGTTGGTGGTGTCGTCCGAACCCTGGTCGATCACCTTGAGCACGTCGTTCGCGCCGATGATGGACGCCGTCACCTGGATGCCGCCGGTGCCCCAGCCATAGGGCAGCGGCATTTCGCGGCTGCCGAAAGGCACCTGGTAGCCGGGGATGGCGACGGCCTTGAGCAAGGCGCGGCGCAGCATGCGCTTGGTGGATTCGTCCAGATAGGCGAAGTTGTAGTGGTCGTCGCGTTCGACCGTTGCGTATTGCGTCGTCATGGGGAAACCGCCTCGTCCATCAGATCGTTGCGCGCGGCCTCTGGCGCGGCGCGTTCGGCGCGCATGCGCCGCAACAGTTCAAGATTGGCCTGGAAGTCCACGTAGTGCGGCAGCTTCAAATGCTGCACGAAACCGGAGGCTTCGACGTTGTCGCTGTGATAGAGCACGAACTCGTGGTCGTTGGCCGGGGAATCGGCGCGTTCGCCCAGGTCGCGCGCCTTCAGCGCGCGGTCCACCAGCGCCATCGACATGGACTTGCGTTCGCCATAGCCGAAGGTCAGGCCGTAGCCCCGGGTGAACTTCGGGCCTTCCTCGGCGCTGCCGGCGAACTGGCTGACCATCTGGCATTCGGTGATCTCGATTTCGCCCACGGTGACGGCGAATCCCAGTTCCTCGATATGCATTTCCACCTCCAGCGCGCCGTAGCGGATCTCGGCGGCGAAGGGGTGGGTGTTGCCATAGCCGCGCTGGGTCGAATAGCCCATGGACAACAGAAAACCTTCGTCCGCGCGCGCCAGGTTCTGCAGGCGGGCCGCGCGCGAGGCCGGGAAATCCAGCGGCTGCCGGGTCAGGTCGAAAGGTTCGGGATCGCCTTCGGGCACGGCTTCCGCGTCGATCAGGTCGTCATGCGCCAGCAGGTCGGTAACGCGCGGCATGGCGCTGTCCAGCGCCTCGCCGCCCGGCGGCAAGGCGTCGGCCTCGCGCCGCGCTTGTAGCGAAAAGTCCAGCAGGCGTTGGGTGTAGTCGTAGGTCGGCCCCAGGATCTGCCCGCCAGGCACGTCCTTGAAGGTGGACGAGATGCGACGCTGCAGGCGCATGCGGCCGGTGTCGATGGGCTGGGTATAGCCAAAGCGCGACAAGGTGGTGCGGTAGGCGCGCAGCAGGAACACCGCTTCGATCAGGTCGCCCGCCGCCTGCTTGATGGCCAGCGCCGCCAGCTGCGGATCGTAAAGCGAGCCCTCGGCCATGACCCGCGACACCGCCAGCGGCATCTGTTCGCGAATCTGGTCCAGGCTCAGCTCGGGCACTTCGCGGTCGCCGCGCCGGTAGTCGTCCAGCATGCGGTAGGAATTGAGGATGGCGCGTTCGCCCCCTTTCACGGCTACGTACATGTCAGCTCTCCTTGCGCGTGCTGCGCGGCAGCGCGCAGATCCGCCGCTCCTGCGTCAACAACACGTCGACGCCAAGCGGAAACCGTTGATGATTGAGGCGCCATTCGCGCCAGAAGCCCTCGGGCAGCCCTGCCGCATGCAGGAGCTGCTGGCTCTTGATCCCCGGGCCGCTGAGGATGGCGGGTTCCCCGCCCGACAGGGATTCGACCTCGATCAGCAAGGTGGTCGACAGATCGGGATAGGCCGGATCACCCTGGTGGCAAGCCGAAAGCGGCGGCGCCTTGCTGCCAGCCGGCACCGCGGCGAAACGCGCCAGCGAGGGCGACGGCACGATGGGGCAGGCGCAATGAAATCGCAGGAAGGCGATCGCGTCCGCGCTGACGGTTTCGGGCAGCCACAGCGGCGTGTCCACGTCCACCAGCGTCAGCAGCAACGCGGTCATGGCGGGCGACAGGCCCGTCGGCACGCCGGTTTCGATCAGGATTTCATGGATGCGCCCGGGGTGGGCCATCGCGTCGAGCGCGGCGCGGAACGTGGTCTGCGCGTCGCCGACGGGATCCGCGAATCCGGGGAGCAGCGCCCGGCCCGAGGCCGCGGCGGCTTGTATCTGTTGCTGCATGTCAGTCCTCGCCTCGCACCATCGTGAAGAATTCCACCTTGGTCTGCGCCGCCACGCGGGCCTGGCGCTCGACCCGTTCGGCATGCAGGCGGGCCAGCGGCTGGATCAGCTGGGCCTGCACCGTGTCATGCCATTCCGGCAGTTGCAGCAGGGCGTCGGCCACGGCGGCCTGCTCGGCATGGCGCTGCGAGCGGCCCTGCACGTAGGCCACGCCGACCACGCCCTCGCCCATCGTCACCGCGCAACGTGTCACGCTCATTTCGCCCAGATTGAAGCGGGCCCCGGTGCCGCCACTGCGGGCGCGCACCATGGCCATGCCGGTCTGCGCGGGGCGCAATGTCTGGTGTTCCGGCTTGCCCGCCAGCGCGCAAAAGGCGCCATCCAGCGCGGCCGGATCGGCCAGCGCCAGCACGCGCATCCAGGCGGCGCGTTGGGCGCCCGCCGCATCCTGCCCTGTCTTGGGGTGATCCATCTTTTTCCTCTAAACGTCTAGACGACCGGATGGAGTATGATCGCTCTGAAAACGAAGTTCAACAGCCTGGCGTGAATTTTTGATGACAGTTGCAGCGTGCCCGCAGCGCCTTTGCGGCTGCCGTCGCATGGTGCACAATCACTGCCATTCTTCATTAAGCTGATGTGACAGCACGAGCACACCCTATGGTCGAAAGAGGTTCCGGCATCGCCGTCTGGCGGCAAATCGGCGAAGCGCTGGCGGACGATATCCGCAACAAGCTCTATGCGGCAGGCGAACAGCTGCCGTCCGAGCCCGAGCTGGCCGCCAAGTTTTCCGTCAACCGCCACACCATCCGCCGCGCGATGGGCGAACTCGAACAAGGCGGCCTGGTCCGCATCGAACAAGGCCGCGGCACCTTCGTCCAGGAACACGCGATCGACTACGCCATCGGCAAGCGCACGCGCTTTTCCGAGAACCTGCGCAGCCAGGGCATGCTGGGCCACCAGGAAGTCCTGGGCAGCCAGAGCCTGCGCGCCGGCGACATCGCCAAGCACCTGGGCCTGAGCCGCGCCGCGCCGCTGCTGCGCGTGCAGATCGTGGGCAAAGCCGAGAACCGCCCCATCAGCGTCTCGGAACATTTCTTCGACGAGAAACGCTTCCCCGACTTCGCCGACCGCCTGGCGTCCCTGCGCTCGATCTCCAAGGTCTATGCCCACTATGGCATCGGCGATTACACGCGCAAGTGGTCGCGCATCACCGCCGCCCTGCCCACGCTCGAAATCGCCCGCCTGCTGGGCCAGCCCAAGACCCGCCCCATTCTTCAGGTGGAGGCCTTGAATGTGGACCAGGAAGGCTCGCCGCTGCAATATAGCGTGGCGCGCTTCGTGGGCGACATGGTCCAGCTGATGGTGACGGACGACAGCTGACGCCAGGCCGCCGCCTGCGCGCGCAGGCGGCGCGGAAGGCTCCGACTAATGGATTAACTCATCTAGACATCTGGTTGTAATGCAATCCCACTAACGTCACGCCATGAACACACACACGCACGCCCCCTCGCCCCTGGCCGGTGTCACAGGCCAACGCATCCTGACGCCGCGCGGCGTCGAACAGGCCAGCCTGCGGTTCCATGGCGGACTGATCGAAGGCTCCGCCGCCGCGGCGCCGCGGGGCGCGCCCTGGTTCGACGCTGGCAATCTGCTGGTGCTGCCCGGCATCGTGGACCTGCACGGCGACGCCTTCGAGCGCGCCGTCATGCCGCGGCCCAGCGTGACGTTTCCCTACGACAGCGCCCTGTTCGACGTGGACCGCCAACTGCTCGCCAACGGCATCACCACCGAGTTCCATGGCGTGACCCTGTCCTGGGAAGGCGGGCTGCGCGGCGAGGCTTACGCCGAACGCATGTTCGACGCGCTGGAAAGAATGCGCCATCTCATGGGCGCGCGGCACTATGTGCACCTGCGCTTCGAAACCCATCACGTGGGCGGCCTGGAGATTGCCCAGCAATGGATACGCGACGGCCGCGTGCGTTTCCTGGCCCTGAACGACCACCTGCCCAGCATGGCGCGCCGTCTGGGCGACGAGCGCAAGCTGATGCAGTACGCCAACCGCGCCGAGTGCGACCTCGACGTCTTCCAGGACCGCATCCGCGCCGCCATGGCTGCCGCCGACGCGGTGGCCGATGCCATGCGCGAGCTGACCGGCTGCGCGCAGGAAGCGGGCCTGAAGGTGGCCTCGCACGACGATCCGGATGCCGCCACCCGCCGCTACTACCACCAGCTGGGCTGCGGCGTGGCGGAGTTTCCGCTGACCCGCGAGGCCGCCGGCGTGGCCCGCGACCTGGGTGATTCGGTGGTCTTCGGCGCGCCCAACGTCGTGCGCGGCGGCAGCCACACTGGCGCACCCGGCGCCACCGAAATGATCCGTGCGGGCCTGTGCGACATTCTGACGTCCGACTATTACTACCCTGCCCCGCTGGCCGCCGTGATGAAGCTGGCCAACGACGGCGTGCTGCCGCTGGCGCAGGCCTGGGATCTGGTGTCGCTGAATCCTGCCCGAGCCGCCGGCCTGAAGGACCGCGGCGCACTGGCGCCGGGGCTGATCGCCGACGCCATCGTGGTGGACGACCAGGTGCCGGGCCTGCCCCGCGTCTGCGCCGCGATCGTGGGCGGCGAACTGCGCTATGCCACGCGCGCCTTCGGCGACAGCCATAGCCAGCGCATGGCGGCCTGACCATGCCGCTCGCCCATCGCTACGCCCTGTACCTGGCGCCCACCGGCCCCTGGCGCGAACACGGCAGCCGCTGGCTGGGCCGCTGCGCCGACACCGGCCTGGCGCTGCCGCCGCTGCCGGGCCAGAACGCGGCGTCGCGCGGCTGGACCGAAGCGCCGCGCCACTATGGCTTGCATGCGACGCTGAAGCCGCCCTTCCGGCTGAATCCGGGCGCCAGCCCCGAACAAGTCGACGCGGCCGCCCGCCAGTTGGCCGCAGGCGGCACGCCATTCTCGCTGGAACTGGAGTGCGAACCGCTGCGCGGCTTCCTGGCCTGGCGCATCGCTGCATCCGACACGCAGGGACGCGCGCGGATCCAGGCCCTGGCCGAAGCCGCCGTGCGCGACCTGGACTCCTTGCGCGCACCGCCCACGCCCGAGGAAACCGCGCGCCGCCAACCGCAATCGCTCAGTCCGCCGCAGCAATCCATGCTGGCGCGCTGGGGCTATCCGTACGTATTCGATACCTACGTCTTCCACATCACGTTGACCGGCAAGCTGCACGGCGAGGCGCTGTCGCAAGCGCAGGCTGAAATCGCCGCGTTCGCCGATCCCTTGCGCGGACAGCCCATGGCCGTTCCCGGAGTCAGCGTCTACGTGCAGCCCGCGCCAGGCGCGGACTTTGTCGCGGCAAGGCACTACGGCTTTGACGGCACCAGCGCCGATGCGGCCGGGGCCGGCTATCTGCAAGGGCCGGCGGCAGCATGAGCACCTCGGTTCCCGCCGACGGCACCAGGCTGATCTACCTGATGGGCGCATCGGGCAGCGGCAAGGACACCTTGCTGCGCCTGCTGCGCGCGGAACTGCGCGGCGACGAGCCCGTGCTGGTCGCGCATCGCTACATCACGCGCGACAGCGGCGCCACCGAAGACGCGCTATGCCTGACCGAAGACGAGTTCGGACGCCGCGCCGCGCTGGGCTGCTTCGCCCTGCGCTGGGCCAGCCATGGCTTGCACTACGGCATCGGCATCGAAATAGACGCCTGGCTCTCCTGCGGCGCCGCGGTCATCATCAACGGCTCGCGCGCGCACCTGGAACAGGCGCACTCGCGCTACCCGGCCTTGACCGCCGTGGAGGTCACGGTCGATCCCGGCCAGCTCGTCCGCCGCCTGGCGGGACGCGGCCGGGAAAGCGCGGAACAGATCGCGCAGCGCCTGGCGCGCGCGATGCAGGCATTCCCCGTGCCGCAACAATGCCGGCTGCTGCGCGTCAGCAACGATGCCGCCCCGGAAACCGCTGCCGCCGCACTGTTGAACATCGCCCGCGGCAAGCTCAACGCCTAGCGCCGCCGTTCAACGCGGATCGCCCTGGCCCCAGGGCGCGGCGGCGTCGCCGCACAGATCCAGCAGGATCTCCGAAAAGCATTCCTCCGCCGCCAGCGGCTGTTCGCGCTTGCGCCGTATCAGGTTGATGGGCGGCAATTCCCAGCCGAAGTCCCAAGGCACCATGCCCAGCTTGCCGCGCTGGCAAAGTTCGCGCGCGATGTCCTCCGGCACCACGGAGATGAGGGTCTCGTTCACCGTCAGCATGCCTTCGATCACGTCGGTGGAGTACGCCTCCAACACCGGCGATGGCGGCTGCAATTCGGCGCGGATGAAGTGCTCCACGATCAGTTGCCGCGTCGGCGTGTTGGCCGCCGGCAGGACCCAGTCCATTGCCGCGACGGCGGCCCAGTCCGGCTTGCGCCGCGCCAGCCGCTGCGCAAGCCGGCCATGCGCAATCAGGCGCGGCCGTTGGCGGTACAGCACGCGGTGGATCAGATCCTCCGGCGCCACGGTCGAAGTGGCGCGGCTGATGATGCAATCCAGTTCATGCCGGCGCAGCATGGGCACCAGATGGTCGGTGGTGGCGCGGTGCAGGCTGAGCGTCACGCCGTGGCGCTGGTGCAGGCGGCTGATGGCCGCCGTCAGCAAGGCGCTGGACACGTAGGGCACCACGCCCACCTGCAGATGCGCGGAACGGCCGGCGTGCAGGGCCTCGACCTCGCGTGCCCACAGGTCCAGGTCGCTGAGCATGTGGCGCGCGCGCACCAGGGCCAGGTTGCCCAGCGGCGTGGGTTGCAGGCCGCGCCCGGTGCGCGTGAACAACGGCGCGCCGAAGATGTCCTCGATCTCCGTGAGCGCCTTGGTGACGGCGGGCTGGCTGATGCCGGCCGCGGCGGCCACGCGCGTGAGCGAGCCGTGCCTGGCGATTTCGATCAGCAGCGCCAGGTGGCGATGCTTGAGGCGGTTGGCGAGACGGGCTGCATCCCAGGTCACGATCTTTCCTATAACCAATTGGTTATTCAATTATGCCAACAAAGGAAAAAGCAGTTATTTCATGACCCTATACTGCAACCATCCCCTGCTGCCCGGACCGGCCTCATGAGCGCATCCTTCACTACCCGTCCCGAAATACGCGGCACTTTTGGCGTGGTTTCCTCCACCCATTGGCTGGCCTCGCAAGTGGCCATGAGCGTGCTGGAGCGCGGCGGCAATGCCTATGACGCGGCGGTCGCGGGCGGCTTCACGCTGCAGATCGTGGAACCGCACCTGAACGGCCCCGGCGGCGAAGTGCCCATCCTGTTCTGGAGCGAGCGGGAACAGCGCATGCGCGCGCTCTGCGGCCAGGGCCCCGCGCCCGCGCTGGCCACGCCCGCCTATTTCCACAGCCTGGGCGTGGAACTGGTGCCCGGCATCGGTCTGCTGCCCGCCACGGTACCCGGCGCTTTCGGCGCCTGGCTGACCCTGCTGCGCGACTACGGCACCTGGGAACTGGCCGACGTGCTGCGCCCGGCGATCGACTATGCGCGCAACGGCTTTCCGCTGGTGCCGCGCATCTCGCAGGCCATTCTGGCGGTACAGGCGCTGTTCCGCGACGAATGGACCAGTTCGCGCGACGTCTGGCTGCCCAGCGGCCGCGTGCCTGCGCCTGACGAACTGTTCCGCACGCCCGCCATCGCCGCCACCTACACCCGCATCCTGGACGAAGCGCATGCCAGCAGCACCGACCGGCGCGGCCGCATCGACGCCGCGCTGGAGCTCTGGTACCGCGGCTTCGTGGCCGACGCGATCGACGACTACTACACCCGGGCCGAGGTGCGCGACACCACGGGCCAGCGCAACCGCGGCCTGCTGCGCAAGTCCGACCTGGCCGATTGGCGCGCCACCTACGACGAGCCCCTCACCGTGCAGTACGGCCGCTACACGGTGGCCAAGTGCGGGGTCTGGTCGCAAGGCCCGGTCCACCTGCAGCAACTGGCGATACTGCGGCACCTGGGCCTGGCCGGACTGGAACCGACCTCGCCTCAATTCGTGCACTACGTGGCCGAAGCCGCCAAGCTGGCCTTCGCCGACCGCACGGCCTGGTACGGCGACCCTGACCACACGCAAGTACCGCTGGCCGCTTTGCTCAGCGATGAATACGCCCGCTCCCGCGCGGCAGGCATCGGCGCGCGCGCGTCGTCCGAGTTCCTGCCTGGCTGCCCGGGCGGCCAGGCGCCGCGCCTGCCCGACCTGGACGCAGCCGTGCGCACCCTGGCTGCCTCCGACACCCGCTTCGGCGTGGGCGAACCGACCTTCGCCGCGCTGCCGCCGGTAGCCGAATGGGCGGCGCGCGAGATATTCGTGGGCGACACCTGCCAGATCGACGTCATCGACCGCGACGGCAATATGGTGGCCGCCACGCCGTCGGGCGGCTGGCTGTCATCCAGCCCCGTCGTGCCCGGCCTGGGCTTCCCGCTGACCACCCGCCTGCAGATGACCTGGCTGGACGAAGGCGTGCCGGGCCAGCTGCAGCCGGGCAAGCGTCCCTGCACCACGCTGTCGCCGGGTCTCGCGCTGCGCGACGGCCAGCCTTACATGGCATTCGGCACGCCAGGCGGCGACCAGCAGGACCAATGGACGGTGGCGTTCTTCCTGCGCCATGTCATGGGCATGAACCTGCAGGAGGCGATCGAAGCGCCCTCCTGGCATATCGATCACTTCCCGGGCTCGTTCTGGCCGCGCAGCCTGACCTTGAACCGGCTGACCGTGGAATCGCGCATGCCGGCCGCCACGCTGGAGGCGCTGCGCGCGGCGGGCCACGAGGTCAAGGTGGGGCCGGACTGGTCCGAAGGCCGCATCAGCGCCTGCACCCGCGAGCCTGCCGCGGGCGGCGGCCTGCTGCTGCGCGCCGGCGCCAACCCGCGCGGCATGCAGGGCTATGCCGCCGGCCGCTGAACCTGTTTCATTCAACCGGCACACAGACCGGACATCAAGCAAAGGGGTAAACACCATGAAACTGCAATTCAAACGACTGCTGCGCACGTGCGCGCTGGGACTGGCGCTGGCCGCGCCCGCGCTCACCCACGCCGCGTGGCCCGAAAAACCCATCACGCTGATCGTGCCGTGGGCCGCGGGCGGCTCCACCGACATCCTGGCGCGCGTGCTGTCCGAAGGATTGACCCAATCGCTGGGCCAGCCCGTGATCGTGGAAAACCGCTCGGGCGCGTCCGGCAACATCGGCACCACCTTCGTGGCGCGCGCCAAGCCCGACGGCTACACCTTGCTGGTCGGCTCGATGAGCACGCACACGATGAACCAGGCGCTCTACTCCAGCATGCCGTTCGACGGCGTGAAGGACTTCACGCCCATCGCCGAACTCGCGCTGGTCACCAACACCCTGGTGGTGAACCCGTCGGTCCCTGCGTCCAACGTGAAGGAGTTCATCGCCTACCTGAAGGCCAATCCCGGCACCGTGGCCTATGCCTCCGCCGGCCAGGGCTCCACCAACCACCTGAGCGCCGCGCTGTTCGAGAAGGCCGCCGGCGTGAAAATGATGCACATCCCCTACCGCGGCGGCGCGCCCGCGGTGCTGGACACCGTGGCCGGCCGCACGCAGGTGCTGTTCAGCGCCGGCACGCAGACCCTGCCGCACGTGCAGAACAACAAGCTGAAGCTGCTGGCCGTCACCGAGGAAGCGCGTTCGCCGCTGCTGCCCGAGGTACCCACGGTGGCCGAGACCTTGCCGGGCTACGAGCTGTCGGTCTGGTACGGCGCCTTCGGCCCGGCAGGCATGCCGCCCGAACTGACCGCACGCCTGAACCGCGAGATCAACCTGATCCTCAAGCGTCCCGAAGTCATCAAGAAAATGGGCGACATGGGCGTGCTGCTGACCGAGACCACGCCGGAGCAATTCGGCCAGATCCTGGCGCGCGATGCCGACAAGTACGGCAAGCTGATCAAAGAACTGGGAATCACCGCCGAATGACCGTAAGCATCCGTTCCGCTGCGCCGACGCAGGCCGGCGTGGCCGCCATTGTCCAGGCATACGCCGCCGCCGATTCCACGGCGGCCTTCCGGGCCATCGACGCCCATGCGCATGCCGCGCTGGCGCACACGCTGTGCACGGTCAACCGCTATGACGCGCAGGCCATGCGGGTGCTGCGGCTGTATAGCTCCAACCCCGAGGCCTATCCGCCCGGCGGCAGCAAGGACAAGAGCGGCACGGCCTGGGGCCGCCACGTCCTGCTGGAAAAAAAAGTGTTCGTGGGTGAAGGCGAAGACGCGATCCGCGAGTTCTTCAACGACCATGACGCAATCCAGCGCCTGGGCCTGCGCTCCGTCATCAACGTGCCGGTGGTGTACGGCGAGGTCTGCCTGGGCACCGTCAACTTCCTGATGCCGCGCGCGGTGGTGTCGGAAGCCGATGTGCAGGCCGCGCAGCTGGCGGGCCTGCTGGCGCTGCCTGCGTTCCAGGCGCTGCTTCCGCAGGCCTGAGGCCGGCGGGGCCCGCCCGGGCCCCGCGCAGGCTCAGATGAGCGCGCGCCGGATACGCGCGGACGCCATGTCGATGATGACCACGAAAGCCACGATGATGATCATCACGGCGCAGGTTTCGGCGTAGCGGAAACTGCGGATGATTTCCCACAGCACGGTGCCGATGCCGCCCGCGCCGACGATGCCGACCACCGAGGCCGAGCGCACGTTGGATTCGAAGCGGTACAACGAATACGAGATCCACAGCGGCAGCACCTGCGGAATCACGCCGTAGACGATTTCCTCCAGCGCATTCGCGCCAGTGGCGCGCACGCCTTCCACCGGACGCGGATCGATGGCCTCGACCGCTTCCGAGAACAGCTTGGCCAGCACGCCGGTGGTGTGCACCCACAGCGCCAGCACGCCGGCGAACGGGCCCAGCCCGACCGCCACGATGAACAGCATGGCGAACACCATTTCATTGATGGCGCGGCACGCGTCCATCAGGCGCCGCATGGGCTGGTACACCCAGGCCGGCACCATGTTCGACGAACACAGCAGCCCCAGCGGCACCGCCACCACGATGGCCAGGAAGGTGCCCCAGACCGCGATCTGCACGGTGACGATCATCTCGTCCAGGTACATGCGCCAGTCGCGGAAATTCGGCGGAAAGAAGTCGGCGGCAAACTGGGCCATGTTGCCCGAATCGCGCAGCAGGTCCAGGGGCCGCATGTCGGCGCCCTGCCACGACATGACCAGCAGCGCCAGCACGACGGCCCATACGAGCAGGACTGGCAGCGACGAGCGCGGCGCGGCGGAAAGGCGGGAGGTCTGCATGGCTACGTTCATAGGAAAAGGCGATCCGCTGGTTGGGTTTCAGTTGCGGGCAAGCCGGCGCGCCCGCGGCGCACCGGCTTGCCGCTTGCAGGCTTATTGCTTGGCGGCAGGCTGGCCCAGGCTGGCCAGCTTGCTGTCCAGTTCGGCCAGCTGTTTCTGCTTTTCGGCCTGACCCAGCGTGGCGTCGGCTTCGACCTTGGCCTTCTCGCGCGCCAGCTCGATCTGACGGATCGGCACCAGCTGCTGGTTGTCGGAGACGCGGAAGCCCTGATAGGTCAGCGCCTTCAGATTGGCCATTTCACGCTCGGCGTCCTTGCCCTTGCCGTAGTTGACGAAGAAGTCGCGGATGCGGGCCTTCAGGTCGGCCGGCAGGTCGCTGCGCATGACCAGCGGGTCGGCCGGAATCAGCGGCGACTTCCACAGCACGCGCACGCTGTCGTTGGCGTCCTTGCCCGTGTTCAGGCGATAGCGCTCCAGCGCCTCGGTGTTGTTGACGGCCACGTCGACCTGCTTGTTGATGACCGACAGCAGATTGGTTTCGTGGTTGCTGGCGCGCACCGTCTTGAAGAAGGTCTTGGGTTCGATCTTGTTGGCGGCCCACAGGTAATAGCCGGGCACGGCCGTGCCCGAGGTCGAGTTGGGATCGCCCGCACCGTAGCTCAGCGTGCCGCCGCGCTTGAGCACGTCGTCCAGGGTCTTCAGGTTGCTGTCCTTGTTGACGATCAGCAGCGACCAGTAGCCGGGGTTGCCGTCCTTGTCGATGACGGAAGCGAACACTTCGCCCTTGGCGCGGTCTACCGCCTCGATTGCGGACTTGTTGCCGAACCAGCCCATCTGCACCTTGTTGAAGCGCATGCCTTCGATGATGCCGGCGTAGTCGGACGCGAAGAAGGGCTTGACCGGCACGCCGATCGCGCGGCTCAGGTCGTCGATGACGGGCTGCCACACGGACTTCAGGTTGGTCGACGATTCCGTCGAGATGATGCCGAAATTCAGGGTTTTGGCGTCTTGCGCGTAGGCCTGCGTGGACAGGGCCGCGGCGGCGATCAGGGTGACAAAGGTTCTGCGTAGCATGGAAGGCTCCGGGGAGAAATGGGTCGGGGTATCAGGCGGCTTGCGCCAGGCGGGACAGCGGCGCCATGCCGGGCATGGCCGGCGCTTGCGGCGCATATTCGGGAAGCAGCTCGCTCAGTTCGGAGCCGTACAGGTCGCTCAGCATGGCAGGCGTGAGCGCGGCGGAGGGGCCGTCGTAGACCACCTTGCCGTGGCGCAGCGCCACCACCCGCGGGCAATAGCGCAAAGCCACATCCACCTGGTGCAGCGACACCACCACGGCTACCTTGCGGCTGCGGTTGATCTGGGCCAGCGTGTCCATCACGCGGCGCGAGGATTCCGGATCCAACGAGGCAATGGGTTCGTCGGCCAGGATGACGCGGGCGTTCTGCACCAGCGTGCGGGCGATGGCCGCGCGCTGCTGCTGGCCGCCGGACAGCGTCGAAGCGCGCTGAAATGCGTAGTCGTCTATACCAACCTGGGCAAGCGCTTCAAGGCCCTGCTGCACTTCGCCGCGCAGGAACCAGCGCGTCAGGCTGCGCCACAGCGGCACGCGCGGCAGCAGGCCGGTCAGCACGTTGGTGATGACCGGCAGGCGGCCCACCAGATTGAATTGCTGGAACACGAAGCCGATGCCGGCGCGCGCGGAGCGCACGTCACGGCTCAGGCGGCCGTCGCGCTGGATCATGCGGCCGTTGACGGCCACGCTGCCCGCGTCGCCAGCCACGAAACCCGACAGATGACGCAGCAGCGTCGACTTGCCCGAACCCGAGGCGCCGAGCAAGGCAACCATCTCGCCGTCGGCCACTTGCAGGTTCACGCCGTCCAGCGCCTTGGCGCCGGCGTGGAAGCTCTTGCTGAGCCCTTGTACTTCGATGGCGTAGGTCATCGTTGAATCCCCTTGGATGTGTTCATGGCGGCATTCTGTTTTCGCGGCATGACAGCACGATGACCCGGGAATCGATTCATTTGGCTGAAAATAGGGACACTGGAACGATCTGAAAGACGTTCGTCACAAAGGCCGCCTCCAGCCCGGCGCGCCACAGGTATATTGGGGATATTCCCCACCAGCCTGGCGTTCATCATGATCAAAGGTTCCTGCCTGTGCAGCCGCGTCGCCTACGAGATCACGGGTCCGCTCACCGACGCCCTCAACTGCCATTGCACGATCTGCCGCAAGGCGCATGGCGCGGCATTCCGCAGCCGGGCGACGGTCCAGGCCAAGGACTTCGCCTGGACCCGCGGAGAAAACCACGTCACCTGGTACTGCTCGTCTCCGGGCAGCTACCGCGGCTTCTGCGAAGCCTGCGGCACGCCCCTTCTGACCCGCTTCGACCAGACGCCGGACGTCTATGGCTTGCCTCTGGGTCCGCTGGACGACGACCCCGGCATCAAGCCGGCGGCCCACTGCCACGTCGCCAGCAAGGCGCCCTGGTTCGACATCACCGACGGCCTGCCGCAGTACCCCGATGCATATGGGGCGATGGAAGAAGATCATCCGCAGGCGGTTACATAAAAATTCAACCAACTAGTTGAATTAATTCGCGAGGCAGGACTATATTCAACCTCATGGTTGAATCAATTCCCTCCCCCGCCCTCGATGCCGTCTTTCGCGCGCTGGCCGACCCCACGCGCCGCGACATGCTGCGCAGCCTGGCCCGGGGCGAACAGACCATCGGCGAACTGGCGGCGCCCCACAGCATGAGTTTCGCGGGCGCTTCCAAACACGTGCAGGCCCTGGAACGCGCCGGTCTGGTGCGGCGCTCCATCCGCGGCCGCACGCATGTATGCAGCCTCAATCCCGAACCCATGGCCGAGGCCATGCAATGGCTGCGCTTCTATGAACAATTCTGGTCGGGCAAGCTGGGCGCGCTGGAAGCCGCGCTCGCCGCCAGCCGGTCCCCGGCCGCGTCTTCTGGAGAACCACATGAGTGATCACGGCGTCGTTCTGGACCCCACCTCCATCCGCTTTACGCGGATACTGCCCGCCAGCGTCGACGAGGTCTGGGCTTTTCTCACCGAATCCGAAAAACGCGGCCGCTGGCTGGCATCCGGCGACATGGAGCTGCGCGAAGGCGGCGGCGTGACGCTGCGCTTCATGCACGCGGACCTGTCCTCGGTGGCCGAACCGGTGCCTGATGCCTACAAGCCGTACGAAGGCGGCGTCACCACGCAAGGCGTCATCACGCGCTGCGAACCGCCGCATTTGCTGGCTTTCACCTGGGGCGGCTCCCCCGGCCATCCTTCCGAGGTCACCTTCGAGCTGTCGCCGGAAGGCAAGGAAACGCGCCTGGTGCTGACCCACCGCAAACTGTCCTCGCGCGACGGCATGGTGGACGTGGCCGGCGGCTGGCATGTGCATCTGGGCGTGCTCGAAGCCCGCCTGGCCGGCCGCGCCCCGGGTCCGTTCTGGTCCGTGCTCGGCCGGGTGGAAGCTGAATACCGTGAGCGGATACCGGCACGCTAGAGTCGTTGAACAGCAACTATCGCAGCGCGGCCACAGATAAATACTGGCTAAATATTGCGCTTTGCAGTACCATAAGTCCGTGATTTTTCCGCAAAAACCGGGCTTCGGTCACTCTGCGTGCCAACCTGTACCGCCTGCGGGCAATGCTCGGGGCAACCCAGGACGTGCTTGGTTTTTCCGGAAAAACCCCTCCGCCACCGGGCGCGCCTCCACCTCCATCGTTGCGCGGCCTGGCAGCACAAGCTCCACCCCGCTTCTTCCGGCGATTTGCGCAAAAGGCGCCGCCGCGACCAAGCCGCGCACCGCGCGCACACTGCCCACGCGGCGCGAGTATCCGTCATTTCAGACATCCGCTTCGGATGCCGTGGCCCTTACCCGCGCTTGCCCGGACGTTTTACGTTCAAACCGCTGGACCCGCCCGTTCGGGTCCGACGCGCTTGCCGCTACGCGCGGCGCGCCATGCCGTCGGTATGGCTGCGCGTTTTGATAGGAGAAAAGAATGGCTAAAGAAGAACTCATCGAACTGGACGGCATCGTTGACGAAGTGCTGCCCGATAGCCGCTACCGTGTGAAGCTGGACAACGGCATCGAAGTCGGCGCCTACGCCTCCGGCCGCATCCGCAAGCACCGCATCCGCATCCTGGCCGGCGACCGCGTCACCCTGGAAATGTCGCCGTATGACCTGACCAAGGGCCGCATCAACTTCCGCCACAAGGACGAGCGCGGTCCCGCGCCGCAGCGTCCCCAGCAATTCCGCCGCTAAGCCAGGGCGACAGGGCCGGCCCCGCGCCGGCTCCCTTTTCGCGCCAGCCTTAAACCTGGGCCGCGCGATGCCGTAATGCGTGGAGCGCCCGTTCATGAAAGAATGGCGCCCTCTGCCCGGCGCGACGCCCGGCAGGACGAGCATGAAGCAAGATGGACCTGACACAAGATCTGCAAGCCGCCGCTGACCAGCTTGCCCTGGCGCGAAGAAAATTCGTCAAGGGCGAGGAAGGCCTGCGCCTGCTGCATCAGTCGCGCGAGTCCTTCATCAACAGCCTGCGCAATACCGGCCTGACCTACGCCGAGGCCAAGACCAAGTACGACAACTGCCTGGACGAGCAGGAAGCCGAGCAGTTCAACGTGCGGCAGCATATGGACTATGCCGAACGCGTGCACCAGCATGTGCTGCAACTGATCGCGCAGCAGGCCGCCACGGCCTGAGGGCGCGGTTCCGCGCCCCCAAATCCCGGGACAGGATCAGGGCTTGAACGCCCCGATGAAGATGGCCGGATCGACGCGCGCGTCGTTCAGGCTGACGTTCCAGTGCAGGTGCGGGCCGGTCGCGCGGCCGGTCGCGCCGACCTTGCCCACCAGTCCGCCGCGCGGCACTTCGTCGCCGACCTTCACGTCGATGGCCGACATGTGGCAGAACATGCTGACGAAGCCCTGGCCATGGTCCAGGAACACCGTCTTGCCATTGAAGAAGTAATCCCCCACCAGTACGACCACGCCAGCGGCCGGCGCCTTGATCGGCGTGCCCGACGGCACGGCGAAATCCAGTCCCGAATGCGGATTGCGCTCCTCGCCATTGAAGAAACGGCGCAGGCCGAAGGGGCTGGACAGGCGGCCGCCGTTCACCGGGCGGTCCAGCAGCAGGTTGCTGGGCGTGACGCCCGCGCGGTAGGCGCGGTTGGCGGCGGCCTGCTCGGCCTGCTCGCGTTCGATGCGCTTCATGTCGTCCGGATCCGGATTGACCTGGCGCGGATTCTTCAGCGTGATGTGCTGGGCCTTGTATTCCTTGGCGCCGACCTTGAAGGACTGTGAGCGCTTGCCTTGCGCATCCTTGATTTCCACCTGCTGCTCGCCCGGTTTCACGCTGAGCGGGATGCCGACCACGGCGATCCACTGCTTGCCCTCTTCTCGCACGACCAGCACGCGCCGGCCCAGGAAGCTGACCTCGGGCGCGCGCTCGGCATTGCCCAGGCCCAGGACGGCGACGCCGCCTGGCACAGGGACGTTGAGCTTGCGGCTGATGAAGCCGCTCTGCTGCTGCGCGCGGGCCGGCAGGCCCAGGCAGAGGGCGGCCGCGGCCAGGCCCAGCCGCAGGACGTCGCGACGATGCTGCATGGCGTTCACAGGCACAGGTTGGCGGGCTCGATGATGCTCTGGTCGCGGCGCGCGATGCGCGTGGACAGGCGCGCTTCGGTCTTGCCCTTCCAGTGCGTGGTCGTCAGCACGGCTTCAACGCCCAGGCTGTCTTCCTGGATCAGTTCAAAGCCGTTGCGCACAGCCTTCTGCTGGAAATTGACGCCCAGGTTCTTCCAGGATTCCGCCACGCAGGCCGTGTAGTCCTCGGGTGTGCGCTGGGTGGAGCCGTAGAAGACCGGATCGCGGTCGCGCACGTCTTTGACGTTGGCGCAGGCCGACAAGGCTGCCAGGACAGTAAGGGACAAAGCGGTGCGAACCTTCATGGCGATGGAACTCTCAAGCGGTTGGAGGTGGATGGGCGGCCAATATAACGCAGCGCCGGATCAGGCCTGCGGCGCGCGGCGGGCCGATTTGGGGCGGAAGGCCGCGATGATTTCCGGCCGGGTTTCGGCGTACGGGCCGCCGATAAGATCGATGCAATAGGGAATGGCGGCGAAGATGCCCGGCACCAGCACGGATCCGTCCTCGCCCTTCAGCCCTTCCAGCGTTTCGCGGATGGATTTGGGCTGGCCGGGCAGGTTCACGATCAGGGCGGCGTGGGCGGGCGTTTCCCGGATGACGGCCACCTGGCGCGACAGGATCGCGGTGGGCACGAAGCGCAGGCTGATCTGGCGCATCTGTTCGCCGAAGCCGGGCATTTCCTTGGTGCCGACGGCGAGCGTGGCCTCGGGCGTGACGTCGCGGCGCGCCGGACCGGTGCCGCCGGTGGTCAGGACCAGGTCGCAGCCGCAGCCGTCCACCAGTTCGATCAGCGTCTCGGAAATGCGCGCGGGTTCGTCGGGGATCAGGCGGTCCACCGCCTGCCAGGGCGAGGCCAGGGCGCCGCCCAGCCATTCGCGCAGCGCGGGCAGCCCCTGGTCCTGATAGGTGCCGCTGGAGGCGCGATCGGAAACGGACACCAGGCCCACGATCAATTCGTCGGGGTGCTTGCGGGCGATACGGGTAGTGGCGGTCATGGGCTGCGCAATCTTGGTGAGGAACATTCGGGCGGCGCGGATGCGGCCGCGGGCGGGGTCAATCATGGAAATCCAGAAGAGGCCCGCCAGAGCGATGCTATCGCATTCCTTCCCTGCGGGATTGGCGGCGGCGGGCGGCGCGCGAGCCGCGGACCCTGTGGCAAAAAGGCGAATTGCGCTCTGGCCCCGCTTTCCCGCGCTTGTTCCGGTCATGCCCGCTCGATAACATCCGCTAACAAACCTGTCCAATAGAGAGGGCCCCGCGCGGCATTGGTTCCCCATGTTCAAACGCACACTACGGCAGCATGCGCTGGCGGCGGCGCTGGCCCTGGCCGCGGCGGCCGCCGCCGGATGGGGCGCGCTGCACTCCCTGGCGCTGAAAACAGAACCCGTGCCGGCGGCCGCGCCAGGCATCTACATCCCAAACCTGGGCAACACGCTGCAGGAACAGACGCGCAACCTGTCCCGCATGAGCCAAGCCCTGCGCACGGGCGACCGGCTGGTGATCCTGGGTTCGTCGGAGCTGACCAGCAACGACCTGCGCTTCGTGCCCTACCGCTACCTGGCCGACGAATTGCAGATGCCGGTCCTGGCCTATGGCCATTCGGGCTTCCAGTCGCTGGGCATGCAGCTGGTGCTGGCGGCGATGGCCGAGGACCTGTCGCCGGCCTCGCGCGTGGTGGTGATGCTGTCGCCGGGCTGGTTCGACGGTGAAGGCGGACTGGGACCCGACGAGTTCAAGGAGCACGCCAATCCGCTGCTGCCGCGCCTGCTGCGGCAGCCCGAAGGCCGGGCGGAGGTGGTCCGCTGGCTGCAGGCCAAGGGCGACGTGGGCGTCGCCTGGTCCATGGCGGCGGAACAGGCCTACGTCTTCCGCCAGCGCCTGGTCGACCTGTGGGCGCCCGCTGCCCATGCAGCGCCTGCCCCCGAACGTGAACGCGAGGGGCCGCCCGCGGCCGCCCGCGTGGTGGATTGGGAAGCGCTGGCCGCCGAGGCCCAGGGCGCCGAACAGGCCCTGATGGGCGGCAACCGCTATGCCGTGCGCGACGAGTTCTTCAATAAGTACCTGCGCAGCATCCCCGAAGGCGGCAAGACCGCCTATCTGCCCCAGCCGCTGACCGGCCGCGACGAGCTGCGCGAGCTGGACGCGCTGATGGCGCTGCTGCGGCAGCGCGGGGTCAACGCCTTGTTCGTCATGCAACCGCTGCATCCCCTGGTGTTCAAGGACCTGGACCGGTTCGGCCCCGTGCAGCGGGAAGTGGCGGCGCTGTGCCAGCGCTACGCCATGCGCTGCATGGACATGTACAGCGCGCCCTTCGAAGTGGGGACGCTGCGGGACGTGCAGCACCTGGGCGAACTGGGCTGGCTGCGCGTGAACCAGAAGATCGCGGAAGTTTTCTACCCATGAAGGAGGGCCGGCAATGAAACGAACCCTGTGGCTGTGCCTGCTCTATCTGGGCGTCCTGGCGGTGATGATGATCCAGGCGGATACCTCGGCGAACCTGGGCAAACCGATGGAAATCGAGTTCCAGTATTCGAAATTCTGACCCCGGGCGGGGTTGGCTGGCCGCACTTGGTAGCCGCAAGCAACCAGTGACAGGTCACAAATCTGCAATAATCGGCTCCTCTCGCCGGAACCTCCCCCGCCTCCATGTTCGACCTCTTCCACGGCCTAGACCTCTGGGTTGGCCTCAGCCTTGCGCTGGCCCTGACATTCGTCCTGGCCTTCGAATTCATCAACGGATTCCATGACACGGCGAACGCCGTGGCCACGGTCATCTACACCAAGGCCATGCCGCCGCATCTGGCGGTGGTGCTTTCCGGCATATTCAACTTCCTGGGCGTACTGCTGGGCGGCGTGGGCGTAGCCTATGCCATCGTGCATCTGCTGCCGGTGGAACTGCTGATCAACGTGGATACCGGCCGCGGGCTGGCCATGGTGTTCGCCATGCTGGCCGCGGCCATCGCCTGGAACCTGGGCACCTGGTACTTCGGCATTCCGGCGTCCAGCTCGCACACGCTGATCGGCTCGATCCTGGGCGTGGGCCTGGCCAACGCCCTGATCACCGACCTGCCGCTGGCGGACGGCGTCAACTGGGGCAAGGCCATCGACATCGGCCTGTCGCTGGTGGTGTCGCCGGTGGCCGGCTTCCTGGTGGCGGGCGGCCTGCTGCTGGCGCTCAAGCGCTGGCTGCCGCTGTCGAAGATGCACAAGACGCCGGAACAGCGCCGCGCCATCGACAACAAGAAGCATCCGCCCTTCTGGAACCGTCTGGTGCTGGTGCTGTCCGCCATGGGCGTGAGCTTCGTGCACGGCTCCAATGACGGCCAGAAAGGGATCGGCCTGATCATGCTGGTGCTGATCGGCATCGTGCCCGCCAACTTCGTGCTGGACACCAACAGCACCACCTACCAGATCGAGCGCACCCGCGACGCCGCCAACCACCTGAACGTGTTCTACCAGCGCAATGAAGCCATGCTGGGCGAATACCTGGCGCTCAAGCGCGTGGACGCGACCACCGAGCTGCCGCGCAACTTCCGCTGCGATCCCGAACTGACCATGCCGACCATCGCCGCGCTGCAGGCCGACCTGCACGGCGTGTCCAACTACGCCGACCTGCCGGCCGAGAAGCGCATCTCCGTGCGCCGCTACCTGCTCTGCCTGGACGACACGGCCAAGAAGGTCGCGCGCATCGAAGGGCTGCCGGCCCGCGAACGCGCCGACCTGCAACGCCTGCGCGCCGACCTGACGGCCACCACCGAATACGCTCCCTTCTGGGTGATCGTGGCAGTCGCCCTGGCGCTGGGCGCGGGCACCATGGTCGGCTGGCGCCGCGTGGTGCTGACGGTGGGCGAGAAGATCGGCAAGCAGGGCATGACCTATGCGCAGGGCATGTCCGCGCAAGTCACCGCGATGGGCGCCATCGGCATCGCCAACGTCTTCAGCCTGCCGGTGTCCACCACCCACGTGCTGTCCTCGGGCGTGGCCGGGACCATGATCGCCAACAAGAGCGGCCTGCAGGGCAGCACCGTGCGCAACATCCTGATGGCCTGGGTGCTGACCCTGCCCGCCTCGATGCTGCTGGCCGCCGGCCTGTTCTGGGTCGGCGTGCAGATCGCCGGTTGATACTGAGCGGCCGTGCAGGCAATCTGCACGGCCGATGCAACACTCTGGCTACCCCGCCAGGCTTTCTCCGGGGCAGGCCCGCGTCTACCATGACGCCATGGCTACCTCAAATCCCACCCTGCATTACATTTTCGACCCGCTCTGCGGCTGGTGCTATGGCGCCGCGCCGCTGGTGGAGGCGGCTCGCGCCGTCCCCGGCCTGGACATCGCGCTGCATGGCGGCGGCATGATGACGGGCGGCAACCGCCAGCCGGTCACCGACAGGCTGCGCCGCTACGTCATGCCGCATGACGAACGCATCGCCGGCCTGACCGGCCAGCCCTTCGGCGACGACTACTACAACGGCCTGTTGCGCGATGAGGGCGCGGTGTTCGATTCCGAGCCGCCCACCACCGCCATCCTGGCCGCGCAGACGCTGGCCGGCCGCGGGCTGGACCTGCTCAAGCGCATCCAGCGCGCGCACTACGTGCAGGGACTGCGCATCGCCGATCCCGCGGTGCTGGCCTCCCTGGCCGCCGATATCGGCCTGGACCCGGAAGCCTTCCGCGCTGCCTACGCCGCGGCGCAGGGCGCCGAAACCGCCGCGCACATCGCCGCCAGCCGCAGGCTGCTGGCGCAGGTCGGCGGCAGCGGTTTTCCCACCCTGGCGCTGGAACGCGATGGCATCTGCGAAATGCTGGAGCCCAGCCGCTACCTGGGCCGTCCCAAGGAATGGCAGGCAGACCTCAACGCCCGCATCGGGCGCGGTTGAAGCCCGATGCGCCGCTTCAGGCTTCCTCGATGTCCCCGTCGCGCTGCAAGGCGCGATGCATGGCTGGCCGGTCGCCCAGCCGTTCCGCATAGGCGGTGAACACGGGCGTCTCGGGCATGACCTTCACCTGCATCATGTATTGCAGGGTGCCGCCCAGCACGATGTCCGCCGCCGAGAACCGGTCGCCCAGGAAGAACGGCCGCGCCTGCAAGACCCGGGTCAGCACCTGTTCGACCTCCTCGGCCGAACCCCAACCCAGCGCGCCGCCCGGATGCGGCGTCTTGAAGGCGCGCTCGGCCATGGCGGGCTCGAATACGCCGGTGGAATACGCCAGCCAGGTCAGGTAGGGACCGCGCAGCGGATCTCCCACCACCGGACCCAGCCCCGCTTGCGGGAACAGATCGGTCAGATAGAGGGCGATGGCGGGCGTCTCGAACACGGGCACGCCGTCATGCACCAGGGCTGGCACCTTGCGGTGCGGGTGGATGTCGATGTAGTCCGAGGGCATGTGGCCCGCGCTGTCGGTGCCGCGGATGGACACCATTTCGGTGTCGTAAGGCACGCCCAGTTCTTCGAGCAGCCAGAGTATCCGGAACGAGCGCGAGCGCGGCGCATGATAAAGCGTAAGCATGGTCGGCCTCCGTGGAAGTCCGACCATTTTGCCCCGCTGGCCTTACGCCGCCAAGGCCAGCAACACCCCGTATCCCGCCATGCCCAGCAACACCGCGACGCCAGCATTGCTGACCAGGCGGGCCGCCACGGCGGTCACGACCAGACCGCCCACATAGGGACCGAGGTTCGCCGCCTGGTCGCCGGCGGCCAGGAGGTCAGGCACGATCACCGCCGCCGCGATTCCCGCCAGCAGCGATGGCCCCAGGGCGGCCAGCGCCGAGCCTTCGCGCGACAGGTGGCGCAGCAGGCGGCTGCGCTCGGACAGCATGAAGGGCAAGGCGCGCGTCAAATAAGTGATGGCCGCCATGGCGATCACCGCGCCCCAGAAACCCAGTCCGTCAGTGTTCATGCGGACCTCCTCAGCCGATACGCCGCGCAGCCGATGACCGCGCCGGCCAGGATCGCCAGGCTGGTATGGCCCAGCGCGGCCACGGCCCCGGCTCCGGCTACTGCCGCGACGATGGGCAGGCCCATGCCGCGCTTCGCGCTTTGGCATACCAGGGCCATGAACAGCGCGGGCAGCGCAAAGCGCATCACCTGGGACAGCATGGGGTAGTGGCGCTCCAGGCCGTCTCCCGCGTAGACGCCGACGGCCGTGCCGGCGATCCAGGTCAGCCACGCGCCCAGCCCCAGCGCGATCATCCAGCGCTGGCGGCCCGCGGGCTCCACGGTCTGCAAACGGTTGAAAGCCGTGGCGAAGACTTCATCGGTGAGCAGGAAGGCGACCTTCAGGCGCTCATTCAGCCCCGCCGGCAGGAAACGCGACAACAGCGGGCCGTACAGCAGATGGCGGGCATTGAGCAGCGAACACAGCGCCACCACCCACAGCCACGGGGTGCCGGCCTTGATGGAAGCGAGCAGCAGGAACTGGCTGGCGCCGGCATAGACCAGCACGGAAATCAGTACCACTTGCAGGGGCGACAGGCCCGCGGCCACGCCCGCGATGCCGAAAGTCACGGCCACCGGGAAGTAGCCGATCATGACGGGCAGGCAGGATTTCAGGCCGTCGATGCGGGCGCTGCCCGCAAGCGCGGGCGCGGGGGCTGGAGGGGTCTGCAAGATGTTCCGCTGGGCTTCTTCAACAACCAGCTAGTTTACCTACCCGCGCGCAGCCCTACTTGTCCTCCAGGCCCAACGCGCGCAGTTGCGCCTTCAGGCGGCGGACTTCCTGGCTCAGGTCCAGGATCAGCGCGGCGGCGTCCAGCCCGGCGCCGTAATCCCGCACCAGGCGGCGCGCATCCAGCGCCCGTTGCAGGTCGGTGCTGTAGAAGCGCCATTCGGCGGGGCCCTGGCCGCTGGCGCTGACGATGCCCACTTCGACCAGCCGCACGACCCATTCGACTTCCTCGCCGCAGGCGCGGGCCAGGTCGTCGGCGGAAAGCGGCCGGGACTTGCCCACGACCGTGGCGGTGGTGACGACTATTTTTTTCATGGTCATACCCCCAGGTGGCGCCGCGGATTGAAGGGCAGGTCCTGCCGCAGCTTGCGGTAGGCCTCCTTGGCCGCTTCGCTATCGGCGGGCGGCAACACCAGGTCCAGCACCAGGTAGAGATCTCCGGGGGGATCGCCCGGAATACCGCGGCCGCGCAGGCGCAGCTTGCGGCCGTTGGCGGACCCCGCGGGGATCGACACTTCGACCGTGCCGCCGGGCGTGGGCGCATGCGCGCTGGCGCCCAGCGCGGCTTCCCATGGCGCCACCGGCAGCGTCATGTAGAGGTCGCGGCCGTCGACGCGGTAGCGCGGATGCGGCTTGAAGCGGACTTCCAGATACAGGTCGCCGTTCTCGCCGCCGCCATAGCCAGGCATGCCCTGCCCGGCCAGCCGGATGTACTGGCCTTCGCGCACGCCGGCAGGAATGCGCACGCTGAGCGTGCGGGTCTGCATGTGGGGATGGCCCTGCTCGTCCATCTGCATGGAACGCAGGCTGATGTCGCGCGTGGCGCCCTTGAGCGCGTCTTCGAGGTCCACCTCGATCGCGGCGTGGTGGTCCTCGCCGCGCGCGCGGAATTCCTGTTGCCGCTGCGCCCCGCCGCGCCGGTTGCGGCCGCCGAACAGCGAAGAGAAGAACTCGCTGAACTGCGCCTCGTCGCCGGGCGCGGCGCCGCGGTGGAACTCGAAGCCTTCGTCCCAGCCGGGGGGCGGCTGGAAGCTGCCTTCGGGCGAGACGCCAGCGGCCAGATTGTCGTAAGCCTGGCGCTTTTCCTTGTCGCGCAGCACGTCATAGGCTTCGTTGACGTCGCGCATGCGCGTTTCGGCGTCGCTTTCCTTGCTGACGTCGGGATGGTACTTGCGAGCGAGCTTGCGGTAGGCGCGCCGGATGTCGTCTTCTGAGGCGTCCCGCTCCACGCCCAGCATGCTGTAGTAGTCCTTGAACTCCATGTGCAGCCCTTGGCAAAGCGTTGCGGCCGCCTCCGGTTGCGCCGGGTCCGGCCTGGGATATCAAGAAGATAGGGGTTATGGCGCGATTTTTCAATGCGCCTTGTCAGGCGTCCGGCATCGCGCATAATGACCGGTTGCCGGCGCTTGCAGGCGCCCGCCCCGATCACGGCTAGCCCACAGGAACAAGAGATCGTGCTGGAAATCATCGACGCAGACTTCAACGACCCCGAACACGGCCGCCAGGTGCTGGCCATGCTGAACGAATACGCCAGCGGCCCCATGGGCGGCAACGCCCCCCTGCCCGCCTACGCGCAGCAGAACCTGATCGCCGAGCTGGCTCGCCGCCCCACAGCAAGGGCGCTGCTGGCCCGCATCCACGGCGAAGCCGCGGGCGTGGCAATCTACCTCGAGGGCTTCTCCACTTTCGCCTGCCGCCCGCTGCTCAATCTGCACGACCTGGGCGTGGCGGAAAAATTCCAGGGCCGGGGCGTGGGCAAGGCCCTGCTGTCGGCGCTGGAAGAGCGGGCGCGTGATCTGGGCTGCTGCAAGATCACCCTGGAAGTGCTGGAAGGCAACGCGGTCGCCCAGGGGCTGTACCGCAAGCTGGGGTTCGAAGGCTATGCCCTGGACGAAACCACCGGCCGCGCCATGTTCTGGCAGAAGAAGCTGCCAGCCCTGGCGTAGTCTCTGCTCCTTACCGGACGCTATCGCGTCCGCACCACCACGCAGGAATCACCATGAAGATGAGCAACATTCCCTTCGGCACCACCGACTGGTCCGAGGTCGAGCGCACCGAGCACGCCGGCGAGACCGGCATGGCCTATTGGCGCACCCGGCAGTTCGGCGACCTGCGCGTGCGCATGGTCGAGTACACGGCCGGCTACCTGGCCGACCACTGGTGCAGCAAGGGCCACATCCTGTTCTGCCTGGAAGGCGAACTGCACACCGAACTGGAAGACGGCCGGCAATTCGTGCTGACGCCCGGCATGAGCTACCAGGTCGCCGACCAGGCCGAGCCGCACCGCTCCTCCACCGCCACCGGCGCCAAGCTCTTCATCGTCGACTGAGGCCCCGCCGCGACAGGCCGGCCGCAGATGCGTTACGCTTTGACGTATCCGCGGCCTGCTGCCGCGGCGCATGTTGTTACTGTCAGACCGGAGACTAGATTTTGGGCGCCCCGCTTACGCTATTCGTCGATTCCCTGTTCCTCAGCCCCTACGCCATGTCGGCCTATGTGGCGTTGACTGAAAAACAGCTGCCGTTCGAGGTGCGCCCCATCGACCTGGAAGCCGGCGAGCAACGCATGCAGCCCTACCAGAGCCGCGCGCTGACTTCCCGGGTGCCGGCATTGACGCATGCGGATTTCAGCCTGACCGAATCGACCGCCATCACCGAATACCTGGAAGACGCCTTTCCCGCCCCGGCGCACGCCGCGCTGTATCCGCGCGACCTGCGCCAGCGCGCCCGCGCCCGCCAGTTGCAGGCCTGGCTGCGCAGCGACCTGGGCGCGCTGCGCCAGGAACGTCCCACCGAAACCGTGTTCTACGGCGCCGCCGGCCTGCCGCTGTCGGATGCCGCCCATGCCGCCGCGGCCAAGCTGATCCACGTGGGCACCCATCTGCTGGGCGCGGGCCAGACCTCGCTGTTCGATGAATGGTGTATCGCCGACACCGACCTCGCGGTCATGATCAAGCGCCTGTTCCAGGACGACCTGCCCGACGCCCTGCGCGCCTACGCCGAGGCCCAGTGGCAGCGTCCCTCCGTCCAGAAATGGCTGGAGCACAACACCGCCGCGCGCTCCTGAACCGCCCGGGAGGCGCGATGCAACTGCTGGATCACGTCTCCATCGCCGTTTCCCGCCTGGACGCCGCCCGGCCCTTCTATGACGCCGTCATGCTGGCCCTGGGCGCGGCCAAGGTCTATGACCGCCCCGACGCGCTCGGCTATGGCGAACGCTGCCGTGCCGGCAGCAGCCAGCACAGCTATCTCTCCGTATTCGCCGACGACGCAGCCGCCCCTGCGGCGCGCCGGCACTGGTGCTTCAAGGCGCCCAGCCGCGCCGCCGTCGACGCCTTCCATGCCGCCGGCTTGGCGCACGGCGGACGCGACGACGGCGCCCCGGGCTTGCGCGAGCACTACCATCCGCAGTACTACGCCGCCTTCCTGCTGGACCCTTGCGGCAACCGCATCGAAGCAGTCTGCCACCACCCTGATTGAACCGCTGCCCGGCTGACCGGTCCTAAAGGGGACGGATAAATCGGCCATGGGTTGACCTGCATCAAGACGCTTGATGTTGCACCGCAACAACCGTTGCGGTGTAATGGGGAGGTCAACTCGGCCGGTTCCACTCTGAATCGGCGCGGCGGTCCGCCGCCGCAAGCAACCTACAGGAGATCGCCATGGCCGGATCCGGCAACGATCGCGTACCCGCCCCACCCTTCAACCCCTGGACGGCCGCCTACGAATATGCGGTGGACGCCTGGCAGCGCGGCGTGCTTTACGCCGATGTGATGCGCCAGCGCGGCAACCAGTACCACGAGCACATGGCCAAGCGCGCGCCCAACGTGCTGAGCATGGAGTCCGAACTGGTGATGGACGGCCGCTGTCTGCCGCGCCCCGTCAACTACGGCCTGCTGCGCATCAAACCGCCGGAAGGCGTGGAAACCGACCCGATCAAGCGCCCCTTCCTGGTGGTCGATCCGCGCGCCGGACACGGCCCCGGCATCGGCGGCTTCAAGCCCGAAAGCGAGATCGGCGTGGCGCTACGCGCCGGCCATCCCTGCTACTTCGCCACCTTCCTGCCGCAGCCCATGCCGACCCAGACCGTCGAGGACGTGATGATGGCCGAGGCGCGCTTCCTGGAAGAGATCATCGCGCTGCACCCCAACGCCGAAGGCAAGCCGGTGGTGGTAGCCAATTGCCAGGCCGGCTGGCAGATCATGATGACCGCCGCGGTCCGCCCCGAACTGTTCGGCCCCATCATCGTGGCGGGCGCGCCGCTGTCCTACTGGGCGGGCTGGCGCGGCATGAACCCCATGCGCTACGCCGGCGGCCTGCTGGGCGGCAGCTGGCTCACCGCCCTGACCAGCGACCTGGGCGACGGCAAATTCGACGGCGCCTGGCTGGTTCAGAACTTCGAGAACCTGAATCCGGCCAACACTCTGTGGTCCAAGCAGTACAACCTGTACTCCAACGTCGACACCGAGGCCAAGCGCTACCTCAGCTTCGAAAAATGGTGGGGCGGCCACGTCTTCCTGAACGGCCCGGAAATCCAGTACATCGTCGACAACCTGTTCGTCGGCAACCGCCTGGCCACCGCCGGCCTGGTGACCTCGGACGGCATCCGCATCGACCTGCGCAACATCCGTTCGCCCATCGTGGTGTTCTGCTCCAAGGGTGACAACATCACGCCCCCGCCGCAGGCGCTGGGCTGGATCCCCGACCTGTACCAGAACGAATCCGAAGTGCTGGCGCACGGCCAGACCATCGTCTATGCCGTGCATGAAAGCATCGGCCACCTGGGCATCTTCGTGTCCGGCAGCGTGGCGCGCAAGGAGCACCAGGAGTTCACCTCCAACATCGACATGATCGACGTGCTGCCGCCGGGCATCTACCAGGCGGAGATCGCCGACAAGACGCCCGACACGCCCAACGCCGATCTGGCCTATGGCAACTACGTGCTGTCGTTCGAGCAGCGCAGCCTGGACGACGTGCGCGCCATCGTCGATCGCAACGAAGAGGACGACCGCCGCTTCGCCGCCGTCGCCCGCATTTCCGACATCAACCTGGGCATGTACCGCAGCTTCGTGCAGCCCTGGCTGCGCGCCCTGGTAACGCCGCAGTCGGCGGAATGGTCGCAGCGCCTGCATCCGCTGCGCCTGCCCTACGAGCTGATCTCCGACCGCAATCCTGCCATCGCGCCGATTGCGCAAGTCGCCGAACAGGTGCGCGAACACCGCCAGCCGGTATCGGCCGACAACCCATTCCTGATGGCCCAGGAAATGTTCTCGAACCTGATCGAGACCAGCCTGAACATCTGGCAGGAGCTGCGCGATTCCGCCGACGAACGCACCTTCATGGGCGTTTATGGTTCGCCGCTGGTGCAGGACCTGGCCGGCCTGGGCGCGCGTTCCGGCCCACCGCGCAAGCATCCGGGCGTATCGCCCGAGCACCGCCGCTTCATGGAAGAGCGCGCCGCCGAGCTGCGTTCGCTGATGCTGGAAGGCGGCCTGCGCGTGGCCGCGATCCGCATGCTGCTGTATGTGTCGGGCGCCGAAGGCGGCCTGGACGAACGCAGCTATGCGCTGATCCGCAAGATGCGCGCCGAATCCGACACCGCGCTGTCGTTGCAGGAGTTCAAGGACATCATCCGCGATCAGGCCTTGATGATGACGCTGGACGCGGCCGGCGCCATCCAGGCCATACCGCATCTGCTGGAAGGCGCGCCAGCCTCCGCGATCCGCGAAACGCTGGACACCATGAAGCACGTGCTGGAGGCTGCCGAGCCCCTGAGCGAGGCCGCCCGCATCAGCCTGGACGAAATGGAACGCATCTTCGAGTACGCCGAGCGCCGTGCGCAGAAGCGTGACGAGGCTCAGCAGCCCGCGCCCAGGAAAACGCCGGCCGTTGCGCGCAAATCGGTGCGTGCGGCGGCGGCCAGGCATGAAGCGCCCTCGGCCGCGGCCGAGCCGGCCGTCCCGGTGCGCGCCAAGAAGCGTAGCGCCTCCGCCAAACCCGCCGCGCGTCCCGCGCGCAAATCCGCCAAGGCGAAATCCGCATGACGCTGCCCCCCACCACCCATTACGACAGGCTCATCGCGCGCGCGCAGACGCTGACGCCCGCGCATTGCGCCATTGCACATCCCTGCGACGAACCCTCGCTGTCGGCCGCGCTCGAGGCGCGCGACCTGGGCCTGCTCAAGCCTATCCTGGTGGGCCCGGAGCAGAAGATCCGCGCCGTCGCCGCCGAGCACAAGCTCGACCTGGGCGATGCGCGCATCGTCGACGTGCCGCACAGCCACGCGGCGGCCGAATGCGCCGTCGCCCTGGTGCGCAGCGGCGAGGCCGAATTGCTGATGAAGGGCAGCCTGCACACGGACGAACTCATGCATGAAGTGGTGGCGCGCAACACCGGGCTGCGCAGCAGCCGGCGCATCAGCCACGTCTTCATCATGGAAGTGCCGACCTACGCCGAACCGCTCTTCATCACCGACGCGGCCATCAACATCTTCCCGGACCTGGAAACCAAGGCCGACATCATCCGCAACGTCATCGACCTGCACCACGGCCTGGGCCTGGGCGAGCCGCGCGTGGCGATCCTGTCCGCGGTCGAACAGGTCAATCCCAGCATCCCCAGCACCATCGAAGCCGCCGCGCTGTGCAAGATGGCCGACCGCGGCCAGATCGAGGGCGGCCTGCTGGACGGCCCGCTGGCGCTGGACAACGCCATCAGCCCGGACGCCGCGCGCATCAAGGGCATACGCTCGCCGGTGGCCGGCGTGGCCCAGGTGCTGGTGGTGCCCGACCTGGAGGCCGGCAACATGCTGGCCAAAAACCTGACCTTCCTGGCCAACGCCGAGGCCGCGGGCATCGTGCTGGGCGCGCGCGTACCCATCATCCTGACCAGCCGCGCCGACAGCCCCCGTTCGCGCCTTGCGTCCTGCGCGGTTGCGGCCATCTACGCGCACCACCTGGCCCAACAGCAGGCCCGCCCGCTGGTGTAATGGAACCCACCCCCTACCCGCTTGCGCGGGCCCCCTCAAGGGGGCGGCGCAGGCGGACCGGCGGAGCCGGATCCGCGGCGCCCCGGATCAAGACCGGCACACATAGCGCGGGCTGCGGCATTCTTCTCGCCGTTAAGTACGCGTACAACTTGCCTCAACACGGAATCACAGCGACATGAGCGACACCATCCTCGTCATCAACGCCGGCAGTTCCAGCATCAAGTTCTATCTGTACGACATCGACGGCGCGCAGGAGCTGGCCCCGCGCCTGGGCGGCCAGCTCGAAGGCATAGGCACCTCGCACCCGAAGCTGAAAGTGCGCGACGCCGCCGGCCAGACCCTGGTCGAACGCGAGATCGCGCCCAGCCACGCGCCCGACGTGCCCAACGGCCAGGAAGTCGTCGGCACCTGGCTTAGCGGCCACCTGGGCGGCGCCCCGCTGGCGGTAGGCCACCGCGTGGTGCACGGCGGCCCGGATCTGTCCGAGCCGGTGCTGATCGACGACGCCATCCTGGCCAAGCTCGACACCTTCACGCCGCTGGCGCCGCTGCACCAGCCGAACAACCTGGCGCCGATCCGCGTGATCCGCGAGCGCCGGCCCTGGATTCCGCAGGTCGCCTGCTTCGACACCGCGTTCCACCGCAGCCACTCCGACGTGGCCGACCGCTACGCCCTGCCGGAACGGCTGTACCAGGAAGGCGTGCGCCGCTACGGCTTCCATGGCCTGTCCTACGAATACATCGCGCAGCGCCTGAAGAAAGCGCTGCCGGACATCGCCGACGGCAAGATCATCGCGGCCCATCTGGGCTCGGGCGTTTCGGCCTGCGCCATGCAGCACGGCAAGAGCGTGGACAGCACCATGGGCTTCACCGCGCTGGAAGGCCTGCCCATGGGCACCCGCCCCGGCCGCCTGGACCCGGGCGTGGTGCTGTGGATGATGGAACGCGGCATGACCCACGACGAGATCGAGCATCTGCTCTATCACGACTGCGGCATGAAGGGCTTGTCCGGCATCAGCAACGACATGCGCGAACTGCTGGCCAGCGACGCGCCCTCGGCCAAGCTGGCGCTGCAGTATTTCGCCTGGCGCGTGGCCGAAGGCATGATAGGCCTGGCCTGCGCCATGAACGGCGTGGACGGCATCGTCTTCACCGCCGGCGTGGGCGAGAACTCCGCCGAGATCCGCCAGGCCATCAGCGAGCACTGGGGCTGGCTGGGCATCAAGCTGGACCCGGAACGCAACGCCCGCCATGGTCCCCGCATCTCCGCCGACGACAGCCGCATCGGCGTCTACGTGGTGCGCACCAACGAGGAACTCATCATCGCCCAGCACACGCTCGAACTGGTGAGGCAGCGATGAGCGCGCTCCTGCCGCTGGCGGGCAAGCGCGGCCTGGTGACGGGTATCGCCAATGCGGATTCGATCGCCTGGGGCTGCGCCAAGGCGTTTCACGCCCTGGGCGCGGAATTGGCCGTGACCTACCTGAACGACAAGGCCTTGCGGCATGTGGAGCCGCTGGCCCGCCAGGTGGAAGCGCCCCTGCTCTTGCCGCTGGACCTGATGCGCGAAGGCCAGCTGGAGGCCGTGTTCGACAGCGTGGCCGCCGAATGGGGTCAGCTGGATTTCGTGCTGCATTCCATCGCCTTCGCCCCGCGCGACGATCTGCACGGCCGCGTGACCGACTGCTCGCGCGAAGGCTTCCTGCAGGCCATGGACGTGTCCTGCTGGTCCTTCATCCGCATGGCCAAACTGGCCGAGCCGCTGATGCGCAACGGCGGCGCGTTGTTCTGCATGAGCTACTACGGCTCGCAGATGGTGGTCGAGCACTACAACATGATGGGGCCGGTAAAGGCGGCGCTGGAGTCCGCCACCCGCTACCTGGCGGCGGAACTGGGCCCGCAGGGCATACGCGTGCACGCGATATCGCCGGGGCCGCTGAAGACGCGCGCCGCTTCGGGTATCGCCGAATTCGACGCGCTGCTGGACCGCGCCCAGGCCAAGGCGCCCACGCGCAGCCTGGTGTCCATCGACGACGTGGGCGAAGCCACCGCCTGGCTCGCCACCGATGCCGCCCGCCGCATGACCGGCCAGACGATCTATATCGACGGCGGCTATCACATCATCGATTAAGGGGGGCGCCTGGCCGGGGCGCCTTGGCTGGGCGCGCTAGCCCAGCGCCGCGGGCGGCGCCTGGCGCCAGCGTTCGATCGCTTCCACGGCCTGCTCGGGGCTGCCGAAGATCTTGTCGCGACCGATCTTCTTGACCAGGCCGGAGCGCTCCAGCGCGGTGCGGAACTGGCCATGTCCGCCCGCCACCAGCAGCGTGATGCCGCGCTCGTCCAGCTCGTGCTTCAGTTCATACAGCGCCTCGACCGCGTCGGCGTCGGCCTGGGTCATGGCTTCGGCGTCCAGCACGAACCAGCGCACGTCGCCCGCCTGCTCGATGACCTCGCGCGCGCGGCGGCGGAAGGCGTCGGCGTTGAAGAACCACACCGAGGACTCGAACAGCCAGATCACCGTACCCGGCACCGGCTGGGCTTCGGGATTCAGGTGCAGCTTGCCCAGCACCGTTTCCCCGGGCAGCCGGCCCAGCAAGGCATCGCGCGGATTGCCCGACACATACATCGCATACAGCAGCGTGGCGCCGACCGACACCGCCACGCCCTGCAGCACGCCAAAGCCCACCACGCCCACCGCGGCCAGGATGCCGAAGGCCAGCTCGATGCGCGAAATGCGTGCCAGGCGCATGAAGGCATGGCCGTCGAACAGGCTGATGGCGGCCAGCAGCAGGATGGCCGACAGCACGGCCTGCGGCAGCCAGAACAGCGGCCCGCTCAATAGGCTCACCACCACTGCCAGCGCCACCGCCGCGGTGACGCTGACCAGCGGCGAGGAACCGCCGGCCACCAGCCCCACCGCCGTGCGCGAGTCCGCGCCCGTCACCACGAAGCCCTGGAACAGGCCCGCCGCCATGTTGGCCGCGCCAAAGCCCACCAGCTCGCGGTTGGGATCCACGTGTTCGCCCGTGCGCGCGGCAAAGCTGCGCGCCGTCACGATGCCGCTGGAAAAGCTGACAACGAGCACCCCCGCCGCGCCCAGCAGGATGCCGTCCACGCCCTCCAGGCGCACCGGCAGGCTCAGGGCCGGCAAGCCCGCAGGCACCTCGCCCACGACGGCGATGCCCAGGCCAGGGAAGTTGAACAGCCAGGACAGCACGCAGGCCAGCACCACCAGCAGGATGGGACCGGGCCAGTTCGGCCGCCAGCGCTTGACCGCCACCAGCAGCGCGCAGGACGTCAGGCCCAGGATCAGGGTAGGAATCTGGATTTCGGGCAGGCGCCGCGACAGCTCCAGAAAGGGATGCACCAGGCCGCTGTTGCGCAGGCCCACGCCGGTCAGGCCGCTCAACTGCGACAGCGCCAGCGTGATCGCCACGCCCGCCATGTAGCCGATCAGCACCGGCCGCGACAGCAGGTTGGCCAGCACGCCCAGCCGCAGCGCGCGCGCGATCAGGCAGCCCACGCCCACCGTCAGGGCGATGCCGGTGGCGGCCACCAGCCGCTCTTCCGGCGTGGTCAGCGCCATGCCGGTCAGGGTGGCGGCGATCAGGGTGCAGGTGGCCGTATCCGGCCCGACGATCAAGGTGCGCGACGAGCCGAACAAGGCGTAGCCCAGCATCCCGGCGATGGCCGCCCACAGGCCCGCCACCGGCGGCACGCCCATCATGGCGGCATAGGCCAGGCCCACCGGCAGCGCCACCGCCGCCACGCTCAGGCCGGCGGTGATGTCGCGCCGCGCCGATTCCCGGGTGATGCCGCGGAAATTGTTGAGGCCGGGAATAAAGCGTAGGTTCATGGTGCTGCGGAGAAATCGGGGATGAAGCGAGCGCGAGGCGCGCCAGATTGCGCCAAGGCTACACCAAGCCAGCCAAACCGTGGCGGCCGGGATCAAGGCGCCGACATAAAAAATGGCCAGCGTCAAGCCTTTCGTGCAAAACACGGGAGGCTTGAAACCATATATGGGGCAATAGGTTAGCTCTGTTTTATGCCGCTTGCAGGGGATGCGGTGTTGTGGACTGGGGGCCACATAAGAGCCTGTAGAAAGCAAGCCGAGTCGCGTTGTAGCGATGGAGATTGCCAAGAACTGGCAGGCCTGCTCGGTCACTTTAGCCCATTCCCTCGCAGCCTATCCAGAACGAAGAACGCGCAGCGTTGGGCTGCGCGTTCGAGTGATGGTCAATCTGGTTCCGGTGCACCTTCAGCTTGGGTTCGGCGGCAAGGACTTGTTGGCGTTTCCTTTCCTGAATCCCCGATCCCCCGCCATGAACGCCTCCAGCATGTGCGGGATCAGCGTCGAGGCATCGACCGCCTCGCCATACGCCTGCGCATGCAGCGCGGCGTAGCGGTCGAGATCGGCTTTCAAGCTGGCCGAGCAAGCGAAGGTCAGCTTGACGCTTTCGGTCTTGGGCAGCGGCCCCAGCCGCAGTTTCCTGGTCGAGCTCATCGCGAAGTCCCCTTGTTGAAGAACAGCGGCTGATAGGGCCGCAGCACCAGATCGCGGTTCACGATGATGCGCACTGGCAAGCCGGGACGGCTGGTCAGCGTGGGTTGGATGTTGAGGTTGCGCCGGGTCACTTCCTGGCCGACTTGGTTCACCGTGTCCTGCAGGCTGTCGCGCCCGGCGATGATGACGCGATCACCGTCCTGGCGGTTCTCGGGTGCGGCCAGTTCGGCACCGACGCCCAGCAGCGTCGTCAGCACGGCACCGGCAAAAATCCGATCCCAATGCCAGTCCACGTCGTCTTCCAGACCGGCATAGCCCGCCGGGTCGGTGCCGATCAGGTTGTCGAGCGTGAGCGAAGACGTGTCCGGCAGGATGATGCGGTTCCACACCACCTGCACGCGGCTCTGGCCGTAGCTGACCTGGCTGTTGTACTTGCCCAGGATGCGCGAACCCTGCGGGATCAGCAGGAACTTGCCTGTGGCCGTGTCGTAGATCGGCTCCGTCACCGTGGCGATCACGTCGCCCGGCAGGTCTGACTTGATGCCCGTCACCAGCGCACCTGCGATCACCGTTCCTGCCATGACTTGGTACGGCGATGCGGGCATTTGCAGGTTGCCGGAGTTACGGGTTTCCCTAGAGCCGCCTGTCAGGAACGCCTCTTTCTGGTCTTGCCGGTTCTGCACGGCAGTCGGATCAGCAGGCTGGGCCGCCGTCGAGGCTGGGCCAGCGGCCAGCGGATCGAAAGCGGCATTGGCAGCGAAGCCTGCCGCGGCAGCGACCTGCGACTGCGCCACGGGCGCAGCCTGCGGGGAACCCGTGCGGAAGAACACCGATGAAGCTGCCGCTGCTTCTTCTTCCTTGCGTAGCGCATCGTTGGGGTCGTAGCCGGGCGCGGCATAGGTGGCGGCAACTGGCTGCTGCGAATTGACGATGGCTGGCCCTAAATCGCCCGGCAGCGGTGGCCCGAGCTCCGGCACGTCGGGCGGCAGCGCTGGCAGCTTGGAATAGTCCGTCGGCAGCGCATCCAGCCCTTCCGACTTGGACACGCGATCCACGTTGTACAGCTCGGTAGACTCGCTCGCGCTGCGTTGCTGCGGTTGCAGCGACCAGATCAGTGCGCCCATCAGGCCGACCGACAGCCCGCCGGAGAGGATGGCCAGCGTGCGCCGGTTCAGGCGCGTGACCGGGCGCGGTTGGGCGCGCAGCGCCACCGCCTCGGGTGCCACCTTGTCCGCCTGCGGCGCGTCAAGGTCGGGGGTATCGTCCTGGCTCATGCTCAGTTCCTCCCAGCAATGCCATCCGTGCGCTCGATGCGCACCACGTCGCCCTTGTCGGCCCCTAGGCGCAGTTCGGCCGCACCGAACAGCCGATCCACGATGTAGTACGGCGAGCGGAAGCGGTAGTTCACCAGTTGCCCATGGCCCTGCGCGCCGATGACAAACAGCGGCGGCAGCTCGCCCTGGGCGATGCCTGCAGGAAACTGGATATAGACCTTCTCGCCATCGTCGAAGGCGCGCAGCGGCTTCCACGGTGGATTGCTGCCGCTGATTGCATAGCGAAACCGGATGTTCTCCAGCGACAAGCCTGCATCGACCGGCGCGGCAGCGTTGGCGGCTTGGGCCTGGCGCTGCAAGGCCAGCATTCGATCCTTGGGATAGTCCCAGGACACGGACGCCATCCATGCCTTGTCGGTCGAAGTCAGTTCCAGCAGGTACGTCCTGCGGCTGGTGGTGATGACCAGATTGGTCTTCAACCCGGAACGGATAGGCTTGACCAGCACATTGACGCGCAGATCGGCCCCGCTGCCGCTGGAGGTGTCGCCCACGATCCAGCGCACGGTATCGCCCGCAGCGACCGTCACCAGTTCCTCGCCGGGCTGGAGCGCGATCACGGTCACGCGGCCCACGGACGCATAGACCTGATACAGCGCGCCGTCAGTGAAGGGCCAGACCTGGATCGCATTGACGTAGCCCTCACGGGTCGGCGCAATGCGCGCCTCGGCATTGGCACGCGAAACGCGCACCTTCTCGTCGGCAGGCTCCGGTGAAGCCGGGGTCGCATCAACGTCCGGCAGCGGTTTCAACTGTCCGGGCAATGCCAACGGTTCGGGCACTGCCACCACTTCGATGGGCGTGGGCGGCTCGGGCAATGGCTGAGCCTGCACCGGCTCATCGAGCGAGATCACCGGCGGCGGCTTGCCCTGCGTGGCGCAGCCCGCAAACAGGACAGTCGATGCCAGCAGGATCACCGGCAATGCGGTTTTACGGAAACGTGCATTCATGGTTTGGCTCCTTCAGAAGAATCCAGTTCACGGCTCCACGACAAGCCATTGACGTAGATGCCCAGCGGGTTGCGGCGCAGGCGTTCTTCGGTGCGCGGGGTCTGCTGCACGATGGACACCACCGCCGTCCATCGCTCCAGCCCGGTCGCCGCGCCATTGACGTAGCGGCGCTCTGTCCAGCGCACGTTGAACGACGCCTCGCTGGCGCGAACCACACTGGTGATCTGCACCGTCACCGATTCCTTGCCGATGCGGGCAAACGGGTCATTCACCCGCGCATAGTCGTTGAGCACCGCCGCGCCACGATCGGTGGTGTAGTCGTAAGCATCGAGCCAGTTCTGGCGCACGACGATGGGGTCAATGGACAGCGAGCGCACCAGCGTCACGAAGCGCGCGATGTGGTGTGCCGTCTGCGCATCGGTGGGCCGATACGGCGTGGCCGCTTCGCCCACGGTGCGCACCTGGCCGGACTGATCGACCTCGATGACATAGGGCGTGACGATGGATTGGGCCGAGCGCCACACCAGGCCGCCGGCCATCAGCAATGCGAGCACCAGGCAGCCGAAGGCCATCAGCCGCCAGTTCTTGGCCTGCACGCGGGCCGAGCCGATGCGCTCGTCCCACACCTGGGCAGCGGCTTGATACGGAGTGGCAGGCTGCGGCGTATCGGCATAGCGCACCTGCGGTCGTTTGAATCGCATGGAGTTCTCCTTGAAAGTCAGCTATCGGAATCCCGCAGGCTCGGGCCTTGGCCCGAACCGCCGCCGTCGCCACCGCGCAGCGTGTGCGCGGCCGTAGTGGTGGCCTGGATGAGTCGTTGGCGGCGTTGCAGGTTTTTGGCCCAACCGGGCTGCTCTTGTTTTTGCGCGTTGGCTGTGTTGCCAGCGGCATCGCCTGCGGCGGCTGGCCCCGCAGTGCCACCGCCTGAGCCGCCATCGGCACCAGAGCCTTGCCAGCCTGCTTTGAATGGCGCTGCAGCCTTGGCCGCTGCTGCCTTGATGCCAGCACCAGCGCGCTGGCCAGCGGCCTGTGCGCCGCCCTTGGCAACACTGCCCAGCCCGGCCATCGCGCCCTTGGCTCCGCCGCCCGCAGCGGCGGAACCGGCCTGGAAAGCCGACTTCGCGCTGCCAGCCGCCGAGGTTGCAGCCCGCGCACCAGACCCGGCGAGCTTGGCGGCAGCCGGTGCCATGCGCGCACCGGCCATCACAGCACCGCCCACGCCGGTGGCTGCGGCACCTACGGCAACCGCCGCGCCTGCGGCACCAATCGCAGCACCAGCCATCGCGCCTGCGCCAAGCTGCGGTGCACCGGATACCAGCCCGGTGGCAATGCCCGGCCCGAAGATCCCCAACGCCAGCAGCGTGAGCGAGGCCAGCATGATGACCACCGCATGGTCGATGGACGGCTCGGCCGGATGCACTTGGAACTCGGCAAACAGGCCCGAGCCGATGCCAACGATGACGGCCAGCACCAGCACCTTGATGCCCGAGGACACCACGTTGCCCAGCACCTTTTCGGCGAGGAACGAGGTCTTGTTCCACAAGGCGAAAGGCACCAGCACGAAGCCCGCCAGCGTGGTCAGCTTGAACTCGATCAACGTGATGAAAAGCTGGATCGCCAGCACGAAGAAGCACAGGATCACCACGGCCCAGGCCAGGAACATGACCACGATGGGCGTCATGTTCACGAACACCTCGGGGAAGCCCGCCATGTCGCTGATCTGCTCAAGAATCGGCGCTGCCGCGTCGATGCCGGTCTTGGCCAGGCGGCCCGGTTGCAGAAATTCGCCCATGCTCATCGTCGAGCCGCTGGCCGTTAGGCCCAGGCCCGCGAACGAGCGGAAGACGATGCTGGCCAGCCAGTTGAAGTTGTTGATGATGTAGGCGAAGGCGCCGACGTAAAGCACCTTGCGCAGCAGTTTTGCGATCAAGTCATCGCCCTGGCCGGTGGCGTGGCTCATCGCCCAGTACAGCCCAGCGATGGTCATGTCGATGACGATCAGCGTGGCGGTCAGGAACGCGACTTCGCCCTGCAGCAGCCCAAAGCCCGAGTCGATGTAGCGCGAGAAGGTAGCGAGGAATCGGTCGATCACTGTCACGTCATTCATGGCACGTCCCCCTCGAAGGGCATGGCGTCCTGGTCACTGATGGGTGTGTCGAAGCTCGGTGGGATCGGCGGCAGATCGGCCAGCGTGTGGAACTCGTCAGGCCCGGTTTCACCGGCGAAGAAGCGCCGCCGGAAGGCTTCAGCCGCAGCCAGGCAAGCGTCTTCGCCTGCCGTAGCCCGGTCGGCTGCACACTGCGCACGCAAAACCTTGAGCCGCGCGGGATTGGCAGCCAAGGCTGCGGCCAGGTCTTCGGTCGGCTGCTGGCTGCAAGCGACCAGCAGCACGGGCAGCAGCAAGGAAACGCATCGCATGGCCGTCTCCCGTCAGTTGCCGTAGAAATCCACGCGCTGCGGCGTGTATGGCGTGCCGTCGCCTAGGAAGCGGCGCGTCACTTCCCGGCCGCGTTCGACAGCCGCTGCTTGGCGTGCCAGTTCCAGCGCGGCGGCGCGTTCCTGCGTGATCTGGAGCTGCTGCGCCTGGATCGACTGCTTGGCCTGCAAGGCCAGAAGCTGATTGGTCGCCTGCATGGCTTGCAGTGCGCCGGTGGCGGACTGACTCTGGCTGACCAGGTCGGACAGCGCGCTTTCGTCTTGCGCCAGGTTCTGCGACACCTGCGCCTGCATCCGCATCGCGGTATGCAGGCCGTTCAAGGTGTTCTTCCAGCGTTCCTGCGCGTCGCGCAGCATCTGGTCGCCGCTGACGGTCGCGGCGTACTGCTCCGGGTACAGCCGGGCGAAGGTGGCATCCATGCTCTGCACGTCGTAGGCCAGGCCGCGAGCCTCGGCGATCAGCCGCTCGGTGGTCGCCAGCGTCGAGCGCAGGCGATTGACGATGTTGAAGTCCAGATTCGTCAGATTGCGCGCCTGGTTCATCAGCATCTGCGCTTCGTTCTGAAGCTGGTTGATCTGATTATTGATCTGCTCCAGCGTGCGCACGGCGGTCAGCGTGTTCTGCACGAAGTTGGACGGGTCGAACACCGTCAGCGCGGATGCAGGCTGCACGGCCAGCAGCGATGCCGACAGCACGGCGGCGAGCGAGACGGACCGCAAACGGGGTTGGGTTTTCATGGTGAAACCTCCTGGGGTTGAGAAGCGAGGAAGGACGCTGCCGCCGGCGAGGACGGCAGCAGATCAGCGGCCCAATCGAGGCCACGATGACGCAGCCAGGCACCGGCGAAGCCCGGTGTGCCTGCGTCCAGCAGCACGCGATCCATGTCGCGTTGGTCTTGCGGAGTGGATGCCCCGGCGAAGGCCAAAGTTGCTGGCCCCAGGTCGAGGTCGAACAGGCGATTGCCCAGGCGCGATTGGTAGTAGTAGTCACGCTTGGGCTGCGCGGTCGCCACGATCTCGATCTGGCGGCTGTTGAGGCCGAAGCCCTCGTAGATCGTGCGGATCTGAGGCTCGGTCGCCTGTGGGTTAGGGAGAAAAATCCGGCTGGCGCAGCTTTCGATCACTGCCGGTGCAATACTTGAATCCTTGATGTCGGCCAGCGACTGCGTGGCGAAGATGACGCTGACGTTCTTCTTGCGCAGCGTTTTGAGCCACTGGCGGATGCGGGCAGCGAACACCGGATCATCGAGGAACAGCCAGGCTTCATCGAGGATCAACAGCGTGGGCGCGCCGTCGAAGCGTTCATCGAAGCGGGCGAACAGGTAGCCCAGCACGGCCAGCACTGCCGCCTTGCTGTGCATCAGCTCTTCCATCTCGAAGCCCTGCACGCTGCCGGAACCCAGCCGATCAGAATCGGCGTCCAGCAGCTTGCCGTGGGCACCACCCAGCACATAGGGCGCGAGCGCCTGGCGCAGTGCGTTCGATTGCAGCAGCACCGAGAGGCCCGTCAGCGTGCGCTGCTCCACCGGCGCGCCGGCGAGGCTGCCGAGTGCCGACCAGATCGCGGCCTTCTCGTCCGGGCCAATGGAGACACCTTCATGCAGCAGGCGGCCTTCCACCCATTCGGCGGCCCAGGTGCGGTAGCCCTCCTGGTCGATGCGGGCCAATGGCTGGAAAGCAATCGCCCCGTCATTGCCTAGGTCGTAATGCTCGCCGCCCAGCCCGAGGATTGTGGCACGCATGGAGCGGCCCATATCGAAGGCGAAGATGCGCGAGCCGGGATAGCGGCGAAACTGCATCGCCAGCGTAGCGAGCAAGACCGACTTGCCCATGCCGGTCGGCCCGGCGACCAGCGTGTGGCCCACGTCGCCGATGTGCGTGACCAAGCGAAAAGGCGTCGCGCCATCGGTGCGGGTGACGATCAACGGCGGGCCATCCAGATGCGCGTTCTTCTCCGGCCCGGCCCACACCGCTGACAGCGGCATCATGTGCGCCAGGTTCAGCGTCGAGACGATGGGCTGACGCACGTTGGCATAGGCATTGCCAGGGATGGACGACAGCCAGGCATCGACTGCATTGAGGGTCTCGGGGATGGTCACGAAGCCCCGGCCCTGGATGACGCGCTCCACCATGCGCAGCTTCTCGTCGGCTACGGCCGGGTCGGCATCGAGCACCGTCACAGTGACGGTGAGGTAGCCGAAAGCGACTTGATCGCTGCCCAGTTCCTGCAAGGCGGCATCGGCGTCGGCCGCCTTGTTGCTAGCATCGGTATCGACCAGCGGGCTTTCCTGCTGGAAGATCGTTTCGCGCAACAGCGCGACGACGTTCTTGCGTTTGGCAAACCACTGGCGGCGCAGGCGGCCGAGTTCTTTTTCCGCCTCAGCTTTGTCCAGGCACAAAAAGCGCGTGCTCCAGCGGTAGCCAAAGCCCAGGCGGTTGAGGTCGTCCAGAATCCCTGGCCACGTCGAAGTCGGAAAGCCTCGCACCGACACCACGCGCAGGTGCTGGTCGCCCAGCATGGGCGCCAGACCACCGACCAGGGCGCAGTCGGCCAACAGTGCGTCGATATGGAACGGCACGTCGGGCACACCGACGCGGTAGCGCCGCATGGACACCGTGGCGTGCAGGTAGCTCAGTGTCTGGCTGTCATCGAGCCAGGCGATTTCCGGCATCACGCCGTCGAGCAAGTCGAACACGCGATCCGTTTCCGCCACGAAGGCTTCCAGCCGCCCACGCCAGTCCACGCCATCGCCTGGCGGGTTCTCATAGAGCATTTTGGCGGCGCGGGCGCGGGACTCTTCTGGTGGAAGATAGGCAAGTGTGAAGTGATAGGCACTCTCAAAATGCTGGCCGGATTCCTCGAAGGCCGCGCGGCGTTCTTCATCCACCAGCCATGACAACGGCTCCGGGAATTCGGAGCGTGGATAGCCTGCTGCCGGGCGGCGCTCGGCTTCGATGAACAAGGCCCAGCCCGAACCAAGCCGGCGCAGTGCGTTGTTCAGCCGCGCTGATGTAGCTATTAGTTCGCCTTGCGTGGCGCTGTCCAGATCCGGCCCGCGAAAGCGTGCCGTGCGCTGGAACGAGCCATCCTTGTTCAGTACCACGCCCGTCGCGATCAGCCCGGCCCAAGGCAACCAGTCGGCCAAGAGCGCTGGCCGCTGGCGGTATTCGGCAAGGTTCAGCATGTCGGCTTCTCCCTATGCGTCCAGCAGCGGCTTGTGTTTGATGTGCCGGGCGAAGACCTGCATGAACTGCGGATCGACACGCGCCCCCCAAACCGCCAGCGAATGGCCGACGATCCACATCACCACGCCGGGAATCCACAGTTGCAGGCCCAGCCCGACGGCGGCGGCTAGCGTGCCGTTGGCGATCGCTACGGTGCGCGGCGCACCGCCCAGCAGGATCGGCTCGGTCAGTGAGCGATGCAGCGGCACTTCAAACCCCGGAAGATCGGTGGCCGTGCTCATACGACGGCCCCGCCGGAGAAGCTAAAGAACGACAGGAAGAAGCTCGAAGCCGCGAAGGCGATGGACAGGCCGAAGACGATCTGAATCAGCTTGCGGAAGCCACCGCTGGTATCACCGAAGGCCAGCGCCAGGCCCGTCGCAATAATGATGATGACCGCGACGATGCGAGCCACCGGCCCCTGGATCGACTCCAAAATGGATTGCAGCGGGCCTTCCCACGGCATCGAGGAACCGGCCGCCTGCGCGGTTCCGGCCAGGAACAGCAGCAGCGCTGCCAGCAGCAGCCCTTGCCGTGCGGGGCGGGCCAGGCTACGCAGTCGTGCCAGGCTGGACAGGTGGGAAAGCGGATTTACGGAAAAGCGGAAAGCAGGAACGTGCATCTGCGTCATGGCAGTTCTCCAGGTTGGTCAGGGATCGAGGAAGGCGCAGCGGCAGCGGCTGCAAGAGGAACCGGCGGAAGCTCGGAGAACGGTGCTTCCAGCGCATCCGCCAGGCGGTAGCCCTCGCCGTCGAAACCGACGACGCGAGAAATGGTTTCGACGTGGCGCTTGCGTCCACGGCCTGCGATGTGGATCACGACATTGACCGCCTCGGCGATCAGGGCGCGGGGCGGATGCACCGCCACTTCGAGGATCAGTTGTTCCAGGCGCAGCAGCGCACCCAAGGCGGAGCCGGCATGGATGGTGGCGATGCCACCGGGGTGGCCAGTGCCCCAGACCTTCACCAGATCCAGCGCTTCGCCGCCGCGCACTTCGCCGACGATCACGCGATCCGGGCGCAGCCGCATCGTGGCGCGCACCAGCTCTTGCATCGACACCACGCCTGCGCGGGTGCGCAGCGGCACATGGTCACGGGCAGCGCATTGCAGTTCGATGGTGTCTTCGAGCACCAGTACGCGGTCGCCGGTGGCGGCGATCTCGGCCAGCAAGGCATTGGCCAGCGTGGTCTTGCCGGTACTGGTGCCTCCGGCGATTAGGATGTTGTGCCGCTCGCGCACGGCGTGACGCAGAAACTCGGCCTGCCCAGCAGTCAGGATGCCTTCGGCCACATAGCGATCCAGACCGATGATGCTCACGGCACGCTTGCGCAGCGCAAAGGCCGGGCCAGGTGCAGCGGGCGGCAAGATGCCCTCGAAGCGTTCGCCCGTCTCCGGCAGCTCGGCAGTCAAGAGCGGTTGGCCGCGATGTACCTCCGCACCGACGTGGGCGGCCACCAGGCGGATGATGCGTTCGCCATCGGCCTCGGGCAGTTCGACGCCGAGCGGCGCACGGCCAGAGGACAGCCGATCCACCCACAATGTCCGGTCGGGGTTAAGCATCACCTCCACAACGTCCGGGTCTTCCAGCGCAGCAGCGATCACCGGCCCCATCGCCGTGCGCAGCATCTGGATGCGGCGATCCTGGGACGCCTCAGCGGATGAGCGTGGATCGGGCGGGGTCTGTGGAACGGCACTCATGACGCACGCTCCGCTGTGCGTTGATGGGCTTCGGCCAACGCCGCCGCGTCGTCCATGCGCATGCCGAACTCACGACCTTGGGGGTGCAGTTCTTCCACCACGTCGCGCACCAGGCTGCGGCCACGCATCAGGTGCCGACCCAACTGTTCGACGAACTGCTCGAAACGAGCCTTGCCCTGAGCGCGAGCCGCATCCTGATGGGCTTCGGGCACCGGCGTACTGACGGTCAGGTAGTAGCGGATGAACAGCGCCAGCGTTTCGATCTGGATGTTCTGGTCACGCTCCAGACGCTCGGCCTGCCGCGACAGACGATCCAGCCGCTTGGCGATGGCGGCCTCACGCTGGTCGCCAGCATCGGGCGACAGCCAGGACGCCAAGGCAGCGGCGACGATGCTGGACTTCGAGACGCCTTTCTTCGTGGCTAGCTCGTCCAGGCGCTTGGCGTGCTCGTGCTGAATGAACAGGTTCAATCGGTATTGGCTCATAGGTTGATTCCGTCGTTGGGGTCGAGAGAAGCCAGTCGCGCCGTGCGTTGCAGTGCGGGGTCGAGCTGGTCGGGAAGCACCGGGGGCATGTCGTCGTCATCGAGCAGCGACAGATCGCTGGTCGGGGCGTCCATCTCGGGGGCATAGGCGATGGCTTCCGACAGTTCGGGCTGGCGGCGTGGGCCGCCGTCGTCAGTCGAGCCCAAGGCCTCCAGGTCATCGGCGGATGCCGTGGCCGGTGCCGCAGGAACCGCGGGTATTGCCAGGCCGCTCCAATCGTCAGGTCGTGCAGGCGGTACATCGGCGTAGGGGCCAGCCGTTACTACAGGCGGGGGCAATACCCGTTGTTTGAAATTGGCGTCGGCGAAGTAGCGCAGCTTCTTCGCCTTGATCGGTGCGACGCTGGACACCATCACCACCGCTTCATCGGTCGGTAGTTGCATCACTTCGCCCGGCGTCAGCAGCGGACGTGCGGTTTCCTGGCGTGACACCATCAGGTGCCCCAGCCACGGTGCAAGCCGGTGGCCTGCGTAGTTGCGCTGGGCGCGCAACTCAGTGGCGGTGCCCAAAGTTTCTGAAATACGCTTGGCGGTTCGTTCGTCGTTGGTGGCGAAGGTCACGCGCACATGGCAGTTGTCCAGAATCGAATGGTTCTGCCCGTACGCCTTGTCGATCTGGTTGAGCGACTGCGCGATCAGAAAGCTGCGGATGCCGTAGCCCGCCATGAAGGCCAGCGCCGTCTCGAAGAAGTCCAGACGGCCAAGCGCCGGGAACTCATCGAGCATCAGCAGCAGCTTGTGCCGGCGCTCGATACCGTCACTGCCATCGAGCGATTCGGTGAGCCGCCGGCCGATCTGGTTGAGGATCAGCCGGATCAGCGGCTTGGTGCGCGAAATGTCGGAAGGCGGCACTACCAGATACAGCGATACCGGATACTCTGCTGCGATCAGGTCGCCGATGCGCCAGTCGCAGCGCGAAGTGACTTCCGCCACGGTCGGATCACGGTACAGACCAAGGAACGACATGGCGGTGGACAGCACGCCCGACCGCTCGTTGTCCGACTTGTTGAGCACTTCGCGGGCAGCGGATGCAACGACGGGATGCTGGGCACCGCCCAGGTGCTTGGTCGTCATCATCCGGTGCAAGGTCAGCTCGAACGGGCTGGCCGGATCACTGAGGAAGTTGGCGACGCCGCGCAGCGTCTTGTCTTCCCCCGCGTACAGCACATGCAGGATCGCCCCGACCAGCAGCGCGTGGCTGGTCTTTTCCCAGTGGTTGCGTTTCTCCAGCGCGCCTTCGGGATCGACCAGGATATCGGCGATGTTCTGCACGTCGCGTACCTCATGCGCGCCGCGCCTTACTTCCAGCAGCGGGTTGTAGGCCGCTGAACTGGCATCGGTCGGGTTGAACAGCAGGCAGTGGCTGAATCGACTGCGCCAGCCAGCGGTGATCTGCCAGTTCTCACCCTTTATGTCATGGATGACGGCGGATGCCGGCCAGGACAGCAGCGTCGGCACCACCAGGCCCACGCCCTTGCCGGAGCGCGTCGGCGCAAAGGTCAGGACGTGTTCCGGCCCTTCGTGCCGCAGGTAGTGGCCGTCATGCTGGCCGAGAAAGACGCCAGCAGGCTGCGTCAGCCCGGCCTTGCGAATGTCGGCGGCATCGGCCCAGCGGGCCGAGCCATAGGTCGTCACTTTGCGCGCCTGGCGCGAGCGCCACACCGACATGGCGATGGCGACCGCCACGGCCAGCAGGCCGCTGCTTGCCGCGATCATGCCGCCGGTGTCGAAGACCTGCGGCGCGTAGGCATCGAAGAAGAACCACCACTCGAAAAGCTTCCACGGGTAATAGACCGGCTTGCCGTGGAAGTCGAACCAGGGCGAGCCCAGGCGTAGTTGGTAGCCCAAGGCTGCGGCTGTCCATTGCGTGGCAACCCACACACCGGCGATCACGATGCCGAACACGGCGGCGATCTGCCCGAACAACACACCTTGAGCCTGCATACCTTGGCCTCCGATTTCTCCTGCGCTGATTCCCCGTGGAAAACGCGGCACGAAGGCGTGCCGCAGACGTCAGGATCGGTGTCGGTTCAGTGCCGGTCAAAGACCGTTATCGGCAGCAAGGTGATGCAGAAAGCATGGTTTCATGCAGGGACAAAGCCAATAAAAACGCCGCAGGCATGAGCGCGCTGCGGCGTGTTAAGAAAGAAAAACAGGATATGCGGCAAGCCGCCAACGGTCAGAACTTCGGCGGCGTTTCCGATGGCGTGTAAGGCACCTTGCCGTCGCCGAAGAAGCGCTTGTTCGTCGCTTCGGCCACCCGGTTGCACAGCACGTCGCCCATCGTCGGGCGCTCGGTCTTGCACTGGAGGCGCAGTTCCTTCAAGCGCTCGGGATCGGCGGCCAGCTCTTCGACGGTCGGCACAATAGCTTCCTGGTTCGACGGCTCGGATGGGCCGCAGGCGGTGATTGCAGCAACCAGCAAGAACGGGGCAATCAGCTTCAAAATCATGATCCGACATCCTCTCGCAGATAGGGTTTAAAACGTGGGTTTTTCCGTCCCTTCGGGAGAGTCGATTGCGTGGACGCGCTGTTTGAATCGTGTCACCGATTCGGTGAACTCGTCCTCGCGGTACAGCACATACGTAACGAGCATGGGAGTTCGCCCTGCCAGCGAACGGGCGACTACGCCGGGTTCGCGGCTACCTGTGATATGTGGCGCTCCGGCTAAACCCAAGGCAAAGCCTGCTGCCACTAGCGCCATCATTAGGTCGAAGGACGCAACACGTTCTGCAATCAGCGGTTCCAGGCCTGCTCGCTGAAGCATGCCGTCAACCTGCCGGGCATGCCCTTCGCAAATCGAAGGATCACAAAGCACTAGTGGATGACGCAGAACCTCTTCAAGCGGAATGCGCTTGTACCTGAGCAATGGATGCCGCGCAGGCACTGCCACCATTAACGCATCACGCCACGCCGCCTCGGCTACGATACCTTGGCCGACTTTGTTCCACTGCGCAAACCCAACATCGTATAGATCGTCATGTAGCCCCTTGATCTGTTGAGAAAGCGGCACCTCGAAAAGGCGCAAATCGACTTCGGGTTCCTCCTGCCGACATAGCGCGAGTAACGTCGGTAAACGTGAAGGCGTGATGCCGTCAGACAGAGCGATGCGCAGTTGCCCATGAAAGCCATTGGCCGCTGCCTTAACGCTATCGCGAGCCTGCTGTAAGGCCGTGAAGGTGCGAGGAACATGCTCGAGGAAAAGCTTCCCTGCCCGTGTCAATCGAGTGCTGCGGCTAGTACGGATGAATAGCTGCTCGCCGACATCAGCTTCTAGTTCTTTAATGGTGCGCGATAACGGCGATTGCTCGATGTGTAGTTTTTCAGCGGCGCGTGCGAAGTGCAGTTCTTCTGCGACGGCCAAGAAGCAGCGTAGATGACGCAATTCCATAGGAATCTCCCTGTCCATAGGCGCGTGGCCACCGCTCACGCGCGCCTTTCAACAAACTCTCGTCATGAACCGCCAATGTGTTGAAAACTTCTAAAAGGACAGGTTGTTATCAGCGGGACAAATCGCCTTATGCAGCGCAGATCAACTAGTTCGCTTCAAACTTCCCATCCAGATGTATTGCCGGTTGACGGTGATCGGTTTGGCTCAAACCTGACAGCCAATTAGTGGCGTTGATCAAGACTTAACGCAGTAGAAGAATTGGAATGTGTGACGAACGCAGTAATTCAGCCGTCTTGCTTCCGAACAGAAGAGCGCGCAGTGGCGAGTGACTGAATGCCCCCATAATGAGCAGGTCAATTTCCTGTTCTTTCACTGCCTTTTCGACCACTGCTCCGGCATCTCCGGGCACTAGCGAAGCGGTCACTTCAGAGCTCGCTCTCGACAGAGTTTGCTTCGCCCATTCAAGCGATTTGGCTTGACCGCCAAATTGATTTCCAGACATCAAAATTCTGATGGGCAAGCCTCGCAGCAAAGGGCTGCTGGACAACATCTCCATGCCACGCCGAATTGCAGTGCCGCCATCAAAAGCGATCATGACGCGCTCAGGAGGCTTGAATTCTTCACTTACAGTAAGAATCGGAAGCTTTAAAGCGCGAATAATGTTTTCGACGTGATGGCCTAGCTCATTTTCGTGCGTTCTGGCCCCTTTGCCTCTTCGCCCCAACGCCAGCAAACGCAAGCCTTGCGCTTGCTCAATTAACGTATCTTCCAGAGAACCGTGGCGCTGTCGCACATCGACACGGGCTGCACCTGCCAAGATTGCGCGTTCGCGCAGTCGGTTCAAAAACAACCGGCCTTGCTCCCTCGCGCTCTTGGCGTGTGCTTCATCTTCTGCAGACAGATGTGCCAACAGACTCTCTTGAGCGTCGATACCGATTGCGCCGCTGTGATCGTCATCCGTTGCCCGCTCGGGATGGCTGTCGATCACGTGCAGAAGCTCCAGCGGAGCATCAATACGGCGTGCCGCCCAGGCAGCGCAGTCGGCCACATGAACCGCGTAGCGTGATTGATCGACGCAAGCAAGCACTTTATTTTCGTTTTTCATGATTTGCTCTCCTCTTAGTGGCCTGCGAGCATGTCCGCTGCGCCGTCCTTGTCGTGAATCCCGAACTTGTCCACCATCGTGGCGCTGGCCTCGTTCAGGCCAGTCACCTCCACTTCCGTACCTTCTCGCCGGAATTTGATGACTACCTTGTCCAAGGCGCTAACCGCAGTGATGTCCCAGAAATGGGCGCGGCCGACGTCAATTCGCACCTTTTCAATGGCTTCCTTGAAGTCGAATGAATTGACGAAGCGTTCGGCCGATGCAAAGAACACTTGGCCGGTAATGGTGTAAACGCGCATGCGGCCTTCGTCCTCCGTGTGCGAGGAGGCATGGAAGATCCGACCGACCTTTTGGGCGAAGAAAAATCCCGAGAGCAGCACACCAACCAGCACGCCTTTGGCCAGATCGTGGGTGCCCACTGTCATAGCGACAGTCGCGAGCATCACCACACTGGAGCTTTTAGGGTGCTCTCGCAAGTTACGGATCGAGGCCCAATTAAAGGTGCCGATGGACACCATGATCATCACAGCGACGAGTGCTGCCATTGGGATACGGGCCACCCAGTCACCGATAAAAACCACCATCAGCAGAAGAAATACGCCAGCGGCCAATGTGGAGAGACGGCCGCGGCCACCGGATTTCACATTGATGACCGACTGACCGATCATCGCGCAACCGGCCATTCCGCCAAGAAAGCCGCTCGCGATATTTGCGACGCCTTGACCTACGCATTCCCGGTTTTTGTTACTGCTCGTGTCGGTGAGGTCATCGACGATGGAAGCCGTCATCATGGATTCCAACAAACCCACTACGGCCAAAGTTGCAGATACTGGGAAGATGATCTGGAGTGTCTCCAAGCTCAACGGGACATCGGGCAGTAGGAACACCGGCAGGTTGTCGGGCAACTGCCCCATATCGCCTACTGTGCGAATGTCGAGGCCGAGTAAGATCGAGACGGCTGTCAGCACCACGATGGCGACAAGCGGCGACGGTATCGCCTTAGTAACGTAAGGGAAGAGGTAAATGATGCCCAGGCCTGCAACCGTCATGGCATAGACGTGCCAGCTTACGTTCGTCAGCTCCGGCAGTTGAGCCATGAAGATCAGAATGGCCAAGGCGTTTACGAAGCCAGTAATAACTGAGCGTGAAACAAATCTCATCAGCGTGCCCAGTTGCAGCCAGCCTGCGATGATCTGGAGTACACCGGTTAAGACGGTGGCAGCGAGCAGGTACTGCAGCCCGTGCTCTTTAACGAGGGTGACCATCAGCAATGCCATCGCGCCTGTGGCTGCCGAGATCATGCCAGGGCGACCGCCAGTGAAAGCTATCACTGTGGCTATGCAGAATGAGGCATACAGGCCGACCTTGGGATCAAGGCCTGCGATAATCGAGAAAGCGATTGCTTCAGGGATAAGGGCAAGCGCTACAACAACGCCTGCTAACAGGTCGCGTCGGACATTGGAGAACCAGTCCTGACGTAAGGATTTCATCATTGATCTATTCCGGTGCAGGCTCGGCCGCAGGCTGGAACGGGACTAGGCGCGAATGCCTCTTTCCGATCCCGGAATAGAGAACAGCCCAAGACTATGGGCTGGCAAACCACAGCCAGTCATACATACAGCCTCGTGCGAGCGAAGATTGAAATTAGGAAACGGCTCGCTGCGAGACTGATAGTTACACTGGTCGATACTCCAATAGTGTTGGCTGTGAATTTGAAAATTGCTCTTGAATTGTAACCTGTCTTTGCGCGTAGCGGCAAGTTGAGAGGCATGACGACCCCATAAAAGCCATCGTCGTGAGGTGGATCACTGGCTTAACCCGCGCTGCCGCGTGAAATGCCAAACCGCCGTATCGCCCCGGACTGTCGCAGCAAGTTGCTGTCCTAGTCGCCGCTCAATCACAGGCTTCCACGGCACCAAGTTGAACCCGATCCCGTCATCGAGCACCGCGTAGCGCCCGCTGGCAAGCATGACGGATCGGCGGTAGATACCTGCTACACGTTGCCCGTCTGTGGTCGGGCGGTGCTCCAGGCCGGTTTCGGCGGCAATGTCCTTGGCGACCTGCGCCAGTTCTCGATTGCGCAGCGTGCCCAGCAGATTCCGGGCGAGGATCACATGCTGTCCCCGCCGCTCGGCCAGCCCCTGTTCTTCAAGGAAGTCGGCGCGCTGCTGCATGGCTTGCTTGGCGTCACCGCCAAAGCCCGAGTCGCCCAGCCCCTTGCCGCCACCGATCAGTTGTTGGTCGAGCCAAGTGGCGCCAATCACGCGTGCCTGCCGCTCAATCGGCAGATGAGATTTCAGCTCTACGGCCACGCCGCCCAGCCGTTGCGAGTCGTACTGGCGGCCACGTTCGGCCAGGTCGTCCGGCACCCTCCATAAGCCATCGGCCACGCGCTCCACGATGCCGGCCCGGCGCAGGGCTTCCAGCCGGCGGACGTGGGCCGCGACGACCTCCTGCGGGTCGCGGCCGGGCTCAGCTCGGCCTTGCTCGATCGCCAGGTGATGATCGGTGCGGTAGAGGCCATCGCTCGCCAACGCGGCGATGTTCCTGTCGGCCGCCCGCACCACGGCGGAACCGCGTACCTCCACCACGGCTCCGGTGGGATAGTTCGCCAGCTCGTCGCGGGTGTTCAACGCGACGTAGTGGGCCTTGCCGTCCACGCCGTCGATGACCAGATAGCCGCGGTCGTGCAACTCGTCGGCCAGCCCCTTGGCGGCCACGCGGCCGATGACGGTGCGGCCGTCGTCGCCGGGCTCGAACACCGCCAGCTCGCGCGGCTGGCCGCTCATGGCCCGCTGCATGGTGCGGATGATGTCGCCGCGCTCGCCCAGGGCGCGCAAGGTCTTCTCGGCATCCGCATGGACGGCCCAGGTGCCGGGCTGCGTCTCGTCGGCCAGGCCCATGCGCTGCAAGCGTTGCAGGCGGCCGATCAACAGCAGGCGCTGGCGTTGCAGCTTTGGTTCATTGAAGCGTTCGATCTGCACCCGGCCATCCTCGCCGGCCTCGCGTTGCAGCGTGCAGTCGAGGCTCGTCCACCGCTCTTGTTCCACCTCGCGCTGCAAGGTCTGCTGGATCTCCAGTTCAGTGCGCGGCCCCAGCCATTCCGTCGCCAGCTCGGCGGCCCGGTGGCGGAAGCCGTGGGCGATGTAGTCGCCCGCGATGATGAGGTCTTTGCCGGTGTCGTCGCGTCCGCGCACGATCAGGTGGGTGTGCGGGTTGTCGGTGTTCCAGTGATCCACCGCCACCCAATCCAGCCGCGTGCCCAAGTCAGCTTCCATGCGGTTCACCAGATGCCGCGTGTAGGTGCGCAGGTCGTCCAGTTCGGCGCCATCCTCGGGCGAGACGATGAAGCGGAAATGGTGCCGGTCATCGGCACAGCGTTCCTTCAAGGCTTCAAGGTCGGCATCGTCGGCCTGCGCCCCGTAGGCCAGACCCGGCTCGCCATCGCGGCCCGCACCGTCGCGCTCGATGTAGCGCAGGTGCTTGGCGAGTGACTGCGGGCTGGCCCGTTGGTGATTGACCAGCAGCGTCTTGATGGTCACGCGCCGCGACATGGGCGTCAGCTTCGCCCCGGCGAAACGCGCCGCCGTGTGGCCGCGCCCCAGGCGCGAGCCGGGCCGCTGGCCTGCGCGCTGGCCGCCGGACACGGCGGAATGGCGTATCGAGGACTTGCCGCCGCTGGCCTTGCCCGCCTGCTTGAGCACCTTGGAAACGAAGCTCTGGCCCTGGCCCTTGCCCCGGTTCTTCGGGGCGCTGGGACGCACGCGGAAATCGTCGTCGCGGTGGTCGGTCATGGATGCGCTCCCCGCAAGCTACGGCGTGTCCTGTCGTGCAAAGCACGCGGACATGCCTGCGTTGGCGCGGGCCTCGCGCCCCACGCGGCACGGTGGCGAAGCCGCTCCGTGCCGCGCCACCCCCATGTGCAGACAGGCTTTGGGCGCGGCCCGGTGCCGCGTCCTTTTGTCTTGCCTTCCGCATTTGCCTCCCGCATCCGCTCCCGGCAATTGCGGCCCGGTGGCAAGGCTGCACCAGCAGCCAGCGCACCGGCGAACACGGCGATGGCCGCAGGCCAGCCGTGTTCGAGGCAAGACGCCTGCACGTGGGACGGCTGCGCCTGAGACAGCGCGAAGTGCGGTGCGAATGCACACGCACTGCATGCGCGACGACACGGCGACGAACAGCGGAACGACACGCCCGATGGCACGATGAGATGCATGGCGACGTACAGCGAATCGGCGGCCATCATGGGCGCGACTCCAGCCAAACCGGGCGCGCAACGCCGATCACGGCGGCTGCGCTGACCGGCCCGAAATACCGGCTGTCGAACGACGCCGGATTGGTCACGCTGAGCAGGAACAGCTCGCCAGGCTGAAGGCGACGGCACTGCTGCCAGGATGGCAGCGGCCGGCCCCAGCGATCGGCAGGCAGCACGGCGGCTGAAGGCACGCCGTCGATGCGGACTTTGCCGTCAGCGATACACACCTCTTGCGGCGCCATCGCGCCCACGCGCTTGAGCAACGGGATGCGCGTCGGCAGGTAGCCGCGATGCGCAGCGAGGGCGGCAGCCTCTGCGGGCATCGGCACCAGCACGATGCTGCCCACGGACAAAGGACGTGGCAGCGAGCTGGTGCGATGGTCGAGCGGATCGACGCGATACCAGCCGACCGCCACGCTGTCGGACGGGTTGTAGGTCAGGCGCGGCAGTGGATGCACGAAGGACGCCCAGGCCAGCGCAGCGAGGCCGCAGGCGGACAGGCCCGCCAGCATGAGGCGGGCGCGCAGGCGCGAGTGTGGATGCGTGAGAGCAGTGGGAACAGAAATCGTGGTCATGACAGCGCCCTCCCGGCCAGCCAGGCGGCGTGCCGCTCGGCGCTGTATTCGGGCAACGGCAAGCGCGCCGCGAGCCGGTTGCCCAGCGTGCGCCAGTACGCGGGCGAAGTGCCAGCAGGTGCGATGCTCAGCGCCTCAATGGCGTCGATGCGTGCCAGCACGGCACGCACCGATTGCTCACCCTCGACGTGCAGCAACAGGCGTGCGCCTGGTTGCACGCCGGGGATGCGCTGCGCGCCATCCATCGGCATGCAAGCCTGCATCACCATGAGCTGCCAGCGGATCGTGCCGTAGTCGTTGGCCTGCCAACGGATGCGGCATAGAACCGCGTTCGGTGTGAACACCGCGCAGCGGCGCCAGCGGTCGAACCGGATGATGCGAGCAGGATCACCGAAGCGCAGGTAGAGGTCGAAGCGTTGGTCGATGTATGCGAGCGCAACGCGCGTCAGCGGCACGCCGTCGGCCACGCCGACAGGCGGGATGGACGGCGGTGCCGAAGCCGTCGAGGCGGGTGTGTTCATGAGGACTTCTCCGGGAATTCCCGCTCCAGCAGCGCGCGCAACAGATCGGCCACCGTCACGCCTTGCGTGAAGGCCGATACCTTGATGCGCGCCCGCATGGCGGGCGTGATGTCGAGGGTCAGGCGGGCCGTGTAGAGGTCGCCTTTCTGGAGGTCATCGGCACTGCCCTGGCGAATCCACGCCTCGGCGTGCGGATTCGCGGGCGGACGCGCGCCGATGCCGATGCCGATGCGCTTGCCCGTGCGCTTGCTGGCAGGACTGCTCATGACGGCCACCGCAGCAGTTCATCGACCAGCGCAGTGATTTCGCGCGCGGCGGCGCTGTCTGGCGCCATCTCGCGCGCAAGCCGGCCAGCGGCCACACTGTCGGCGAACACGATGCGCTGATGCACTTCCGAGTGCAGCGCAGGAAGTGGCTGATCGGCCAGCGCGCCGCGTGCTTCACGCCCGATCACGGTGGTGCTTACGCGCCGGTTGATGACGAAGGCCGCGCGCAGCGCAGGCCGAAACACCTGCGCCTCGCGGATCAGCGCCACCATCTCGGCGCTGGCCCACAGGTCGTAAGGGCTGGGCTGCACCGGGATCAGCACGCGTTCGGCTGCCATCAGCGCGGAGCGCGCCAAGGCGGCGATGCGCGGTGGCCCGTCGATGATGACGTGATCAGCCCGCCTGGCGAGTTCTGGCGCCTCCTGGTGCAGCGTTTCGCGTGCAAGGCCCACGGCGCTGAACAGCCGTGGCAAACCTTGCTGGCTGCGGCGCTGCGTCCAGTCCAGTGCGGAGCCTTGCGGGTCGGCATCCAGCAGGATGACCGACTGCCCGCGCATCGCCAGCTCGCCGGCGATGTGGGTGGCGAGCGTGGTCTTGCCGACGCCGCCTTTCTGGTTGAGCAGCGCGACGATCATAGCCTGGCCCTCCCTGCTGGAGAGCCCGGCTGTCGCTGCTGGTTTTCGTGCCCTTCGCTCGCCGGTTGGGTGGTTGTCCACCGAGACGCGGCGCTTCTACTAAAAGTTAGAGAATTTAAGTTAGGGAAGTTAGGAGAGGCCGAAACCCGCGCCATCATTGGCTTGGCGGCCGATTTTGTTGCCTGATAGCACGAGGATTCGTTGCCTGATAGCACGATACCTCTGTTGCCTGATAGCACGAGTCCGTCCACAGGCTGCGCAGCAGTTATCCCCGTGCCGTGGACGGCACGGGCCGGAACGTCAGCAGCGGCGAGGCAATGCCCGAGACGTACTCGATGCCCAACTGGTAGCCAGGCAAGGCTTGCCGCGCCACCAGTGCCCGCAGGTCGGCGGCGAAGTCGTAGTACCGCGCCACGCTGCCCGACTTGCGGTACAGGTGCTGGAAGTCGAACTGCCAGCCGCCAGGCTGTCGCCCGCCGTGCTTGCGCACCAGTCGGTACAGCCACCGCTCGATCCCACCGGTCAGCCGGAAATACGCTGGGTCGATGGTCAGCACCAGCGCAGCATCCATGACGCCCGCGTAAAACCAGTCCGGCAGGATCAGCTCCAGCCCCAAGGGTGTGCCCTGGGCATCGGCCAGCTCCTTCCACTCGTTGATCCACGAGAAGCGGTGCAGCCGCCTTCCGGTTGTCTCCCGGATCGACGTGGCCACCGTGGTGGACTGCAGGCGATCCAAGGCCGCCTTGAGGCGCTGATAGTCGCGCAGCGACGTACCGCGCCCGATAAAGCGCAGGATCTCGTAGGGTGTGGCCTGCATCAGCCGCGACGGGCGCAAGCCCGCATCGCGCGCTTCCACGATCTGGCTGGCGGCCCAGATCAGAACGTCCGCATCCCAGATCGTGGCGATGCCATGCTCCTGCGTGCCCTCCACGCGGATCGTGATGCCGCTGGCGCGGAAGTCGATCGGCTCCGTGCGCCGCGACTTCGCCAGCGAGAAGAACGGAAAGGCCATCAGGTCCTGGCTGTCGCGCGGCGCCATGTCGCCCGGCAGGGCACGGAACAGATCGAGCTGCTCGCGTTCCTGCCGAACTTGCCCCAAGGGGCTGGACATGGCGATGGCCTCCGGCGCTCCAGCGGTCAGCGCGCACGGCTGTCCGCCGAGTGCTGCTCGGCGTATTCGGGATCGGACGTGCTCTCGAAGCTGCGCTCGGAAGCCCAGGCATCGAGGTCGGCCACGGCGTACATGACGCGCCGGCCGAACTTGCGGAACTTGGGGCCGCCACCCAGCACGCGCTGCTTTTCCAGCGTGCGCGGCGACAGCCGCAGGTAGTCGGCGGCCTCGTCGTTGGTCAGATAACGCTGCGGTTGCGCGGCAGCGGCCGGGGTGGTTGCGGGTGCGGCGGCAGGCCGCAAGGGAGCAGGACGCATGGTGAGAACCTCCATCGGTTGCAGGGCTCCGGCCACACAGCGCAACCGGATGGAGGCAGTCTCAGAAAACGAAGCTCTCCTGCTCAGGGTCGTTTTGCGTGGCCTTCAAAACGGCCCTTCTCAAGCGGCGCAAGCTGTGCTAGGCGTCGATAGCCGCCGCGCATCAGCGCATCGCCGCGCCGCACCAGGCGGCGCACCTTGGAGCGCAAGCCGCCATCGCTGTACCAACCGGCCGCGGTATCCGCGCCGAACAGGCCTTCAGCCACCTCGCGCAAGGACGCGCCCGCCAGGGTCGCATCGAGCGCCTGCAGGGTGTGCAGCTCCATCAACGCGGCAGGGGGCGGCCGGGGCCGAGCCATGGGTGCTGGCGTGTCAGGCACGTGGGTGGCCCCACGGCCACGGTAGGCATGGGCCACGGCCATGCCGTCCTCCAGGCCAGGCGCCAGCGCATAGCGCAGGCAATGGCCGGGGCTGCGCGCGATCAGCGCCAGTCCCTTGCCGTCATGCAACAGTTGCTTGTGGCCGGGAATACGCCAAAACGCGAACGGCTCGGCATCCGGTGGCGGATCGGCATCGGGGTGGAGTTGCACCACGGCCTCATGGCCGGGGAGCCAGGCCGGATGCGCGTCACGCGCATCCAGGGCTGGGTCTTCCAGCAGACGCATGCCCCAGCGATGCGCAGCATCGGGGCGGTGCGCACGGCGCAGCCAGTCGAGCTGGTAGTCAGGATGGCGGCGCAGGTATTCCCAGGCCAGCGCCAGCGTGTCTAGGCACAGCACGTAGAGGTAGGCGGCAGTCGGATACCAGTGCGCGAGGTGGTGCGGTTCGGCCATGACGCAAGCTCCCGTAGAGCAGGACGGCCGTCACCGGTTTCACACGCAAACGTCACCGCATCGAACTAGCATCCAATCGTGAATAAGCTGGTAGCTTAGTAACTTGCGTGTCAAGACGAAATGCATCCGATGGGTTGCATGGATCGTCTGAATGCGACGGTGGCGCGCGAGAACATGCGCGCCTCCTGCGATATCCACCGTGCCCGATGGCACGGCCGGCATCATGACCGTTTACGTCACGATGGCACCGATTTGGTGCAACAGTGCGGACTAAGACCTGACGGGTCTGGAGCAAGACCGAAATAGTCTCAATGCGCCCGGCTTGGCTTGGGCGCGAACGGCTCAATCGAGGATGGAACCATTCTCCTGAGCCAGCCGCAGGTACTCCGACAACGGGCGCACCGCCCGGAAATACCGGTCCCGCATCACGGGCTGTTTGCTCGGCCCGACGATGGATGTGAGGTCGGACAGCTTGATCTCGCACAGCTCGGGCATGCCGATCCCCAAGTCGATCAGGCCATGGGCCGTATCGCCGTCGGCGGGGTCGAGCGATACCAGCAGCCAGGTGGCGTGTGCGTCCGGCGTGAACAGCCGCACCACGGGCAGCGGGTCGATGGCCCGGCCAGCGGCGCGGGCCTGGCCGTGTTCCAGCAACAGCCTGCGCTCGTCCTCGGTGATGAGCTGGTTCATGGGCGTCCCCTCATTCGCACAAAACCGCCGAAGCGTGAAAGCGCAAAACCGCATCGGCGGGTTTGAGGAAAGACACGGATGCGGCTTTGCGCTTCTGTGAGAAGCCACAGATACGGATTTCCGTAAAAGCACGAAAGCGGCAGGCGAGCATAGTTGAACACTATAGATTGTAGTCCTATAGGGCGCAATCGGCTGTCATCTTGGATTTTGGGGAGATCCAAGGTTGGCAGCGAAACATACATTGTCGGAGGCACTAAAGACCATCAGGAAAGCGCGTGGATTGAGCCAGGAGGCGTTCTCCGACGTGTCCAGCCGCACCTACATGAGCACGCTGGAGCGCGACCTCAAAAGCCCCACCTTGAACAAGCTGGCCGAGCTGTGCGAGGTCATGGAGGTGCACCCGCTCACGCTGCTGACCCTGGCCTATGCCTGCGACGACCTGCAGCAGGCCGACCAGCTGCTGGCGCAGGTGCGCCAGGAGTTGGAGACTGTGGCGAAGAAGAGTGACACGCCATAGCGCGCGTCGGCGCTGGCATGGCCGATCCGGCGCCGCCGGTTCGAGGTATGCAGGGGCGCCAAGCCTGCGCGGCGGGGATAGCCCGCAGGGCTTTCCCCTGGAGGCAAACAAAGCGCGCAGCGCCGTTGGCGCGAAGACGTGAGCAACTGTCTTGAAAGTCAAGCCTCCCAAGCGCGCCCGAAGAGGCGCGCCTCTTCGGGGCATCTGCGTGCCGTGATAATATCGACTTTCGTTATCGTTATTCGATATGAAAGAGCAACCAACACCCCGCGCCATGGAGCACCACGACCTGCTGTCAGGGCTGATCCGCCTGCATGTGCTGCACCACGCGGCCGAGCAGGAGATCTATGGGCAATGGATGATCGACGAGTTAGCCCACCACGGCTACCGCCTGTCTCCTGGAACGCTGTACCCAATGCTGCACAAGATGGAGCGCGACGGATACCTCGTCTCCCGCCAAGAGCGTGAGGGGCGCACCGTGCGCAAGCTCTACACGATTACACCCAAGGGCAATGAAGGCTTGGCGCTGGCCAAGGAACGCATCCGAGAATTCACCGGGGAGGCGATGCACAGATGACAGATTCCACCAACACCTTGCAGCATGAGGCCGCAGCCGCACGTGGCTCACCCGTCGAAGTCTTCGGCGCCTTCCTCAAACTGGGACTGACCTCCTTCGGTGGACCGATCGCGCATCTGGGCTATTTCCGCTCGGAGTTTGTCGAGCGCCGCCGCTGGCTGGACGACCGCAGCTATTCCGATCTGGTCGCCCTGTGCCAGTTCCTGCCAGGGCCGGCCAGCAGCCAGGTGGGCATGGCGCTGGGGCTGGGCCGCGCGGGCTGGTTGGGGCTGCTGGCGGCCTGGGCGGGGTTTACCTTGCCGTCGGCGATTGCGCTGATCCTGTTCGCCTTTGGCATCGCCGAGTACCACGGGCTGGCCCAGTCCGGCTGGATCCATGGGCTCAAGGTGGTAGCCGTGGCCATCGTGGCGCAGGCCGTATGGGGCATGGCCAAGTCGTTGTGTCCTGACCGGCCCCGTGCCGCCCTGGCCATTCTGGCGGCACTGCTGACCATGATCATGCCCTCAGCCGCGGGACAGCTTGCCGCCATCGCGGCGGCGGGATTCCTGGGCTGGTGGAGATTGAAGATCGCGCAACCTGGCGGCGGCCAGGCCCACAGCTACCCGGTTTCGCGCAAGCTGGGCATCGTGGCGCTGCTGCTGTTCGCAGTGCCACTCGTCGGGCTGCCCCTGTGGGCCGCTGCCACGGGCTCGTCCACGGTCGCGCTGCTGGAAGGGGTGTACCGCTCTGGTGCGCTGGTCTTTGGCGGTGGGCACGTCGTGCTGCCGCTGCTGCAGGCCACCGTGGTGCCCAGTGGCATGGTCAGCAACGCTGACTTCCTCGCCGGCTACGGCGCGGCGCAGGCAGTGCCGGGACCGCTGTTCACGTTCTCGGCCTATCTCGGCGCGGTCGCCCACGGGCCGCTGCATGGCTGGATCGGCGGGCTGGCCCTGCTGGGCATCATTTTCCTCCCGGCCTTCTTCATGCTGGTCGGCGCGCTGCCGTTCTGGGAAGGGCTACGCCACCGCGCGGGTATCCAGACGGCCATGGCAGGCATCAATGCTGGCGTGGTCGGCATTCTGGTGTCGGCCCTGTACGACCCTATGTGGACCAGCGCCATCCACGGCAAGGCGGATTTTGGGCTGGCGCTGCTTGCGTTCGGGCTACTGACGGTGGGTCGCGTGCCTCCAGCGCTCGTGGTGCTGCTGGCCGGGCTGGCGGGCTGGGTCATGGCGATCGGTATCTGAAGCCAGTCGGCGCAGTGCGCAGGCCGGGCATGGTGACTACCGCCCACCATATAGAAAGTCACGCCGGAGCAGGCTGGTCATTCCATGGCCGCCCGGTTTTGACCATGGCATTCATGATGATCAGCAGCTTGCGCATGCAGGCCACGATGGCAACCTTCTTCGGCTTGCCAGCCGCCAGCAGGCGCTCATAGCAACGCCGTATCACGGCGTTGTGCCGCATGGCAACGATGGCGGCCATGTATAACGCGCTCCTGACCGTAGCCCTCCCGCCGCAAATGATGCGTTTACCGCGAGCCTGGCCTGAGTCCCGGTTCATCGGTGCGACACCTACCAGCGCGCAGATCTGCTTGGCCTTGAGCTGGCCAAGCTCCGGCAGCTCGGAAATCAGCGTCGCAGCCGTCGCCGGGCCAACTCCCTTGACACTCTTGAGCAATGTGGCCAGATCGGACTGGTATTGAGCCAGATGCTCCGCAATCCTTCGATCCAGCGCCTCAAGCTGCGTCGCGAGCATATCCATCAGTTCCGCAATATCTTGCACGACCTCCGGATGCGCCATGTGTTTGCGTTGGCGCTCGCTGACCAGCAAGCGTACCAACTGCCGCCGTCGAAGCACCAGTGCATGCAGGTGTTGTTGTACCTGGTCTGGCATCGGTTTGATGAAGCGATCTCGATCAGGACGCTGGTTCAGCACCTGCGCCAGTTCAGCCAGCATCCTGGCATCCACGCTGTCGGTCTTGACCAATCGCCCCATGGCCTTGGCGAAGTCCCGGGCCTGCCGAGGGTTGATGACAATGACAGCGAATCCCGCAGCTTGTAGAGCGCAAGCACAGGCCAGTTGGTACTGTCCAGTCGCCTCCATCACGATCAGCGAGACCGGATGGTTCTTCAACGCTGCGATCAGCGCTTGGTGCCCAGCACCATCGTTACTGAATATGGCCGTGGACTGCTCGTGCCCGATGGCTACATCCATGGTCTTCTTGGAGATGTCGATACCGACTGCAACTTGATTGGCCATGATCTCCGCGTCCCTTCCTTGCAAATGCGAACGGCGTTCACGCAACTGTTCGGGCTTTCAGAGATCGGGCGCGAGCATGCGCCCAGGACTCACGCACGGGCTCAAGTGGCACCGAGGGATGACGGGCTACATGCTGCGGCCAACCCCGAACCCTGGCAGGTCCGGGCGTGACGGCATTGCCGAACACGCACTTCAAAGATACAAGGGATCGAAGCCGAATGGCCGTGACAGCGAAGTCGGCACGGGGCGCAGCCCGAGAGCTTGGCGGCGCTAGCGTCGACACGCCAAAACCCAGCAAAACCTCCCCCATCCTTGGCGATCCACATGAATTAGACATAATTTGCACAAAACATCAATTTTATGCGAAACTCATCAACATCGCGCATAAATCAGGAAAGACGGTTCTATCATGGCATTTCGAGCAGACGAAGCGGCGCAAGCCGGGTACGAAGAAGTGGAGAAATACCTTGTCCTGCGCCCCCGGGATGCGGACGAATCTGAAAGAGCGCGAAGCAAGCAAGCGCTGCAGGACATCGTGGATGAACTCGGGCCGGTGGTTGACAGATACCCTTCATGGCACCCACTGGTGCGCAACCACGATAGCCGCCACCCCGTCACCACACCGAGTGATCGCTGCGGCTACAAAGGCCTCGACCACACGCGGTACTTCGCCAATGGATTCATCACCTGTCCCTATGGCGATGGTCAGGAGGTCTTGGACTCGGTTCTAGCCCTTCCTCGCCACCACGCTGCTTACATCACAGCGGAGAAGCTGGATGTGCAGTTCTACAACCCAGAAGCCACCCCGATACTGGTCAAGTGCAACTGGGAAGAGCCCTTACCGATGGACAAGATGATCCCGCTGTCCATCGCAGTGCCTTTGATCCTGGAGAAAGAGGTTCCGTGCTGGACCTGGTCCCAGGTCGCGGAGACATGGGAGTCGATGCGCTCGTATTTCCTGGGCGCCCCCCATGGCGCGCGATCGTCGCTGTTCGTGAGCCAGGAGACCGGACAGGGGATCAAGAAGGTTTGGGAAACGCTGATCTACACGGGGATGTTTGGCCCGATCAAGGTGTGATTGCGCCTTCGCGCCATCTGTATCAACGCGCCAACACCGCAGCCGGGCCTGCAAAGGCGGCGGCGTTCTGATTGGGCTGTCGGCTCTCAACACCGGGCGCGGCCACCGCCGCGCCCGGATTTTTGAAGTTCACCGCGCCCAGGGCGGAACGGCCTGGGCGCGGTGTCGACGACGGTTATTCCTTCGTCTCGATGATCCACCACACGGCCCGCGCCAAGGCACGGCCCGTGATGGGATGAATGTCCGTGAGGTCGGCGCGTGCCGTCCAACCCGAGGGCGGACGATAGCCGCGCACGTCGCCCTCGCCGTGCCAGCGGCGGGGCGCACGGTGCCGGGGGCGTAGATTGCCGCCATGCGCGGGCGGCTGGTGGTGTTGATGATGGGCATGGTTCGGCTCCCTGCGGCAAAGCGCCCCGGGCGGGGCGCTTGCCTTCGGCGTGGGTCAGGCGGTCAATGCCTCGGCAGGTTCATGCGTCACGGTGGCGGCTGCTTCCGCGCCGTCCTGCGCCGCATCCTGCAGGCCTTCCTCGGGCGCGTCTGCCGTCTTGAAGATGGCAGGCATCCAGCCCTTGCCGTTCACCAGCCGCTCGGCCTCACTGGCAATGTCGGCCTTCTTGAGCTTCGCCAGCCGGTTGACGCTCTCGGGCACCAACTCGCCCACGGCTTGCAGAATCGCTGCCTTCGGAACGTGCTTGAAGTAGCCTTCTGCGGTCGGCCTCCACCATGCGGCCATGTCGAGGCCCACAGCCTGCACCAGTTCCGCGCCCGGCTGCTGTACCGTGGCACGCGGCGTCACCACGTCCACGGTCGAAGCCACGCACACGGCCAGCAGCTTGACCAGTTCGCCTTGCTCCATCGCCAGCAGCGCGGCGAACAGTTCGGCGCTGTCGTCGGGCAGCTTGCCGCCCCACGCCTGCTGCAATTCGCGCAGCGCCACGGCGGCGGGTGAATCGGGCCAGTCCGGGGCCATGCCTTCCAGCCGGTCTTGCACCGTCAGGCGCACGCCCAGCGGTAGATCATGACCGTAGTAGCGGCCCTGCAAGAGGGTCTGCACCATGCCATGCACCAGCGCGGCCAGCGCCACCTGTGGATGCCGGGCTACCTCGATTTGCAGTGCAGCGGTGCGATGGGCGCTCAGGCGCTGAGCCAGTCGGTCGGAAATCGCTGCTGTCTTGGGCGCTTCGTCTTCCTCGCCTTCGTCATCGTTCGCGGCGTCCGGGTCGCTGAAGCCTTGGCGCAGCTTTTCGAGCGTGCGCAGCGCCTTAGCTTCGGCCTCGCGCAGCAGCCCGCGATGAATCACGACTTCGCCGTTGCGGTCGATGGTCACAATGGCACCGGCTGCGGCCTTCACGTTCGCGCCGTATCCCCGCAAGCCTTCTTCCAGCGCCTGCAACTGCTCGCCCAGGGCTTCGCCTTCCTCCTGCAAGGCGTCGGCCTTCTCCTCGTCCTCGGCATCCATCGCGGCGTCCACGGCTTCGCCAATGGCGCGCATTTTCTCTTGCAGCTTCTCGATGCGCTGTGCTTCGCGCTTGTTGGGTGCGCGCCGCTCCCTCGGCGCACGCTGAAAGGCGTGCAGGTCGGCATGGGTCATGCCGGGCGTGGCATCGGCCCAAGCCCAGCCCTCGGCCTTCACCTCGGCGGCGATGCCTGCCAGCTTGTCTTGCGCCAGCCGTTCCAGCAAGGCGGCGTCGCTCAGGTACACGCCCGCGTCATCCTCCGCGAACAGGTCACGGCGAACTCCGCCGCCTGCCTGCTCGTAGGCATCCAGCCCCACGAAGCGCACGAGCGGATGGCGGTAGGCGTCAATCTCGCGCTCGGTCAGGCGTTCGCGCAGCGCGGAGGGGCTGCGTTGCCACAGCGGCGCATCGTAGAACGCACGCTCCTGCGCGGCGTGATCGTCGGTGATGGAGAGCGCCATCAACTGATCGAGCGTCACGGCATCGGCCCTGTAGTCCGCCATCAGGCGCGGCGAGACGTTCGCCAGCTTCAAGCGGCGCTGCACCACCAGCGGCGTGACGGAAAAATCCGCTGCAATGTCTTCGATGGGGCGGCCTTCGGCCACCAATGCCGCAAACGCTTCAAACTGGTCTGCCGGATGCATGGCTTCGCGCTGCACGTTCTCGGTGAGGCTCGCGGTACGGGCCGTGCCATCGGCCACTTGCAGGCAAGGCACCTGCCAATCCTTGGCGATGCGGTGTTTCTTCGCCAGCAGCTTGAGGGCCGCAAGGCGGCGACCACCGGCCACCACCTCGTAATGCTCGCCATCGGCAGCGGGAATCACGATCAGGTTTTGCAGCAAGCCCACGCGCTGGATGCTCGCGGCCAGTTCGGGAATGGACATGCGCGGGGTCTTGCGCACGTTGCGGCCCGTGGGGCGCAGCACCAGCCGCGACAGGGGAACCAGAATCATGTGCTTGCTCGGGTCGGCGGCTTGCAGCACGTTGGCGCGGGTGTCGAGGGCTTGGGCTTCGGTGTAGGTAACGGCGTTCATGGTGAATCTCCAATCGAGTGAAACAAGGGAATGGAGGGGAACCGCCCCTCCGGCGGGGGAACGGTTCAGGCCTTGAGCTGACGCATGCCATCGGCCAGCAGCCACAGGGCGCGGTTCAGGCGAATGTCGGAATCGATGCCCTGCACGGGCCGGGTCCGCTGCCTGCGGCCATTGGCGGCGCGGCCAGCCAATCCGCCCTTGGTCAAGTTCTCCTGCGTGCGGTTGAACACGCTCCACAGGTCGGGGCGGCGGTCATCGAACCGGCGCGGCATCAGGATTTGCGATTCCGTGATGGGCGCGGGCTTGGTCGGGTCGTCGTACTTGAGGGCCAGCGCAGCGCGGGCGAACACTTCCGATTCCCCTGCATCCAGCGTGATGGCCTGCATGGATTCGCGCGATTCCTGCGCATGCTCGAAGCCACCTAGCACCTGATAGGCGCCCTCGATGACATGCCCGGCCACGTCGCCTTTGTGGGGCACGCGCACATCGCCCATGGTGTCGCCGCAGACAAGGCCATTGCTGCAAACGAAGCGGAACATGCCACCCAGTAATTGATAGCTGCTCGTGCCGTCGTGCGAGTTCAGCAGGATGATTTCATTGGCTTCGCGGGCGTTGATCTGGTTGGAGTGGCGCAGGCGCAGCATGTGTTTGGTGTGCTCGCGCCGGCCTTCGTTGCGCACGCGGGTTTGGCACACCATGAAGGGCTGGAAACCCTCCTTGCGAAGCTCGGTCAACACGGCGGCGGTGGGGATGTAGCTGTACCGCTCGGAACGGCTCTCATGCGGAGCGTCCGCGAAGATGGACGGGGCCACCCTGCGAATCTGGTCATCGGACAGCGGGGTTTCGCTGCGCAATGCGGGGGAGTGGTGAGCGAAGCGGGATGCGAGTTGCATGGTCTTTCTCCTGAGGCTGTTGAAGAAAACCGCACACCGGATTCCTAGATTCGGAGCCCAGCCTTTCGGCTGTTCGGTGCGGTCGGCACGAGGAACCCGGTTGGCCCTGTTGCCACCGTCTTTCCTGAGTTCATCGCCCGCGGCCAAAGGAGCGCGCGGACGGGGGCCGTCAAGGAAACAAGCGCAGGGTGGGTGCGGCCCGCAGGCGCAGCCGAGGACACGGCCCTGCGCGCCTTGACGGCCTACGGGAGCGGGCTACGGTCGCTGACAAGGTGATGGAGTCAGGGAAGACGGCTGGACATGGCAACGGCCCTCCCTGTGTGCCGACCGCACGGCAAGCGCAAGCGCGCAGGCCCGGATCTGGAAGCCGGGCCGGAGGCGTCAGCCAAGCGGAGCGAGGGAACGATGGAAGCCCGAAGGGGGCGAGACGCCGTGGCCGAAGGGTGCGGCGGCTCGATGCGCTACGCGCACGACAGCGCGACCGGCCATGTCCACTTGGCCGGGGATGCCCACGCAAGTCACCCCAAATTTCAACAAATGAAGATACTTGTTGTAAATTGTGACTTGGATGGAAATCGTATCTTTAGCCGCAAAGAAGCATCAGGAGAAAAAATGACGCGTAGAGCCTTTTACAGCTTTCACTACCAGCCAGACAACTGGAGAGCTGCCCAAGTCAGAAGCATGGGTGTTATAGATGGAAACAAGCCCGCTTCCGATAACGACTGGGAAGATGTGAAGGCAGGCGGAGATGATGCAATTCAAGAGTGGATTGATGAGCAATTAAAAGGAAAGACGGTTGCAATCATTCTTGTTGGAGAGAATACGGCTGGGAGAAAATGGATTAACTACGAAATAAAGAAAGCGTGGAAGGATAAGAAGGGGGTGCTTGGGATCTACATCCACAATCTCAAGGATAGCGACGGAGATCAAGCGGAAAAGGGAAGCAATCCATTTTCAAAATTCACTATAAATGGTGTCTCCATGGATGAAATCGTAAAAACTTACAATCCGCCATATTCCTCCAGTACTAATGTGTACAGTCACATCAAGGAAAACCTTGAGGACTGGATCGAAAAAGCCATTGAGATCAGGGGAAATTACTCGTAATTTAATCGTTCCAGCCAACCAGGTTTAACGCATGATTCCAAGACAACCTCTTGCAGGGGTGCGAATTCACCTCTCAGGATCTGCTCCAGATGAGCGGCAAGAAGAAATATGCTTGTTTGTGAAGGCACTAGCATCGCGAATATTTAGCGAGGGAGGTTCAGTGATTCATGGCAGTCACCCGTCCTTGTCTAAACCATTAGAAGATGCCGCGAGAGATTTTCTTCATGCGGGAGGTGAGGTAGGAGCCTTAACATTGGTTCGTGCTCAAAAATTTGCCGAAACAGATGAACAAATTGCAGAAATAGAAATCCAACGCCAATTCGCAGCGGTGCAAATAGTTCCCGCAGAAGCTGATGGAGTAAGCAATAGTGATTTAACTCCAATGCGAGACTGGATGGCCGAGCGATCGGATGCGGTTGTCTGCGTTGGAGGTAAGTGGTGGGACATAAATAAGGCCAAAGCAGGGGTCCCCACTGAGCTTGATGCGATGCTAGAACTCGGAAAGCCAGGTTTCGTTGTTGCAGGATTTGGGGGAGCAATTGCGGGTTATCTAAAGGACAACCCGAGCTTGCCTTCAAGATTGCAAAATGGACTATCTGAGAATGCAAACCGAGAAATTGCGAACGATACGTCTATCGAACGTATTGTAGAAACCATTGTCAATCAGCTAAAGCTTCTGCCGCTCGTGCGGCGCAGTGTTTCACGGGGGCGTAATTTTCGAATTCTTGCTCTTGATGGGGGAGGATTGCGAGGGACGTTTACTGCCGCCGTCTTGGCTAAGTGGGATGACATGCTCAGGAGTGGTGGCGGTAACAATCTAGTATCGCATTTCGATTTAGTGGCTGGCACATCGACAGGTGCAATACTCGCAATCGGGCTTGCCCTCGGAATAGCTCCGCGCGATATATTGAAATTCTACCAAGAGCAAGGACCGTTAATTTTCCCAAAAGATAGGAAGCTTCGACATTGGTTGAAATCCAAGCACGAATCTTCCACGCTCCGAGATTTACTGTGCAAAGTGTATGGTGATAGGAGAATAACTGATGCCTCATGCTGCAGGCTCGTTATTCCTACAGTAAGAGCCAAACATGGACAAGCTGAAGCTATTGTCACAGCCCATACCCCAGATAGAACAGCATTTCGAGATATCTCAGCGGTCGATGCCGCACTTGCATCTTCAGCTGCCCCTACATATTTTGACGAATCTGTCTGGGATGGGCCGGTTGCGCCTGAATCTTTTCTTGATGGTGGTGTTTGGGCGAACAATCCAATTCTCCCCGCACTGGCAGAAGCTGTTCGCTATCTAAAAATACCCTTGGATCGAATAGATGTTTTAAGTGTCGGCACAATGGGCAGTGAAAGCGATTTCACGGAGTCCCTTGGAAAAGGGAAAGCTGGATGGGCACCCAATAGTGCCGATCTCTTCTTTGCTGCCCAGGAGCATGGGGCACTAGTTTTGGCCGATGGTTTTTTAGGCCCAACACGCCATCTTCGGATTAATCAACAGACTCCGGTAGAAATTAAACTTGATGATGCAGAAGCGATTGAAGATATGGCCGTGCGGGGAAATGATGTAGGCAAGGATTCTTTTGTTTCCGTTCGATCTAGATTCTTGGATGGACTGTTGGCTCCAGAATGGCAACGGCATTAATTTGCCTGGAGGCCCACAGGAATCGTGCCTGAGTGGGATGCTTTCGCCCGATTTCTAAAAATTATTCGACTAAGGTAAACATGCCTTCTCTATATCAGCTTGCAATACTTGGGGCACCAAGTGCTGCTCAGATTTCTGAGCTTGAGAATATCGTGGCTCACGCCGTAGGCATGTTCAATCTGAGGCTGGGTCATGAGGTCGGATGGGATATTTGTCCCGAATCGTTCGAGCCGCCGCAGCAAAGATCAGCCGCCGCAGTTTTTTTTGGAGGTGAGAATGCTCCTATTGCCAATGTTGCAAAGCTGTTAGAGCGTGGCATCCCATTGCTGCCGGTGGCGTCGGATGTCAGTAGAGTCAGCGCAGAGATTCCTGCAATGTTGCAACCGCTCAACTGCCTAGCGTATGCAGCAGGTGGTGCACAACGCGTTGCGACCGCATTGCTGGAATGTGCAGGATTACTCCCTCGGCAGCGGCGGGTTTTTGTGAGCTACCGCCGAGGTGAAGCCCGAGAAGCTGCTTTGCAACTGTTTGACGCTTTGTCAGTTCGACTTTTCGACGTATTCCTCGACACGCACGGCATTCCACCTGCGGAGGACTTCCAGACCATGCTGTGGCATCGGCTCTGCGATTCTGATGTGCTCGTGATGCTCGACACGCCAGGTTATTTCGAAAGTCGCTGGACGAGCGCGGAGTTCGGACGCGCGTTGGCCAAGGGCATCAGCGTTCTTCGGGTCGGCTGGCCGGATGCCACACCTTCTGCGCGCACAGCTACTGCAAGCCGGGCAGAACTATTGCCCGAAGAAGTAGACCCGGGCACAGGGCGTCTGGCCGACGGGGCGGTAGAGCGCATCTGCTTGCAACTTGAGGAAGTCCGCAGTCAGAGCCATGCCGTGCGTTCCGTCAATCTTGTGAGCAATCTGCGAAATGCCATTCAAACGATCGGTGGTCAAGTAATCGGAGTGGGGAGTAACAGGGCCGTTCATATCCGACTGCCAGATGGTCGGGCAGTGGTGGTGTATCCCACGGTTGGTGTTCCTACATCGACAACACTGCATGAGGCCTCGACAAATTCACCTGATCAGTCAGTCGCCGTTGTCTACGATCACGTCGGCTTGCATCCTCGATGGCTAGGACATTTGGACTGGCTTGGCCAGTACATCCATTCCGCACGATGGGTCAAGTCGAGCGAGGCAGGTTGGCAATTTGCAGATTGGGTGGCTTGAGCATGAGCGCCATCTTCCTTTCGGCCAGCGTGCCGCTTGTTGGCCGAGGCACTTATCATGAAACGGCTAATCCGTTCCTTATCCAATGTGCAGTACGAGAGTTGGCAATGGCTGTGATTCGTCGGCACAAGATTGTCTGGGGCGGCCATCCTGCCATTACGCCGATGATCTGGACAATCTGTGAAGACTTGGGTGTGGACTACTCCCAGTCAGTGATCTTGTATCAGAGTAGATTCTTTGAGGACCGCTATCCCGAAGAGAACAAGCACTTCCAGAATGTCGTTTATACCGAAGCGATTCCCAATGAGCGGGAAGCGAGCCTGTTGATGATGCGCGAGCAAATGCTGTCACGTGAAGACTTAGTTGCGGCAGTATTCATCGGGGGCATGGAGGGCGTAGAGGCGGAGCACGAACTGTTCAGACACTTTCACCCAGCCGCCAAGGTATTGCCTGTCCCTTCACCGGGGGGAGCGGCGTTGAATCTCTCCAAGGATCGAGGCTACTTCGCCGATGGAGATCTTGCCGACGTGGACTTCGCTCGGCTCTTTCACACTCACCTCACGATGGCCATCGATGATAAGGGACGCTAGCCATATCCGCGACAATGTGATCAGCTGGCTCGCAGCATCGATTGCAACTGGTTAAAGAAACCGCCAACGCCCGTTCAAAAAAGTGATTGATTCCGTAGTGGGTATCCATAGAGTTCCGAAATTTGCTCCTGAAACTGTGTTTGGCCACCGTAACTCGGATGCCTCACACAAATAACGGGCACCGTATCCGTGATGCGATGAGCTGCTGCGGCAGCGTCATTTCCTATGGCAACGATGCGGGATGGCTGCAATAGGTCAATAAGTTGCTGCAGCAATTCTTCGCCCGCACGTCTTTCACGAGCATTGTGCTGCCGGTTGGTAAACGGATCACCCGATTCGTGCGGATGAAGTGGGAAGACGTTCCAAAGGAAGATACGAGCATCAATGTGCTCCAGCATGTTCCATATGACTGCAGCAGTTCGCTCAGCCACTGCGCTTCCTACGGTAGGTCGTTCTGCAACTAAATCGAGGTCCCAACGCTTGGCATGATGGGTCATGTGAACGTCATCAGTCAGGGCCAGCCCCGTGCGGCGCCCCCCACGGTATCCAAGGTCTCGGCCAATCCATATTGCATCGACCGGTTCCTCCAGCGCGCAACGCAGCATGGCAGAAAGCGCCGCAGTTCGGCGCCGAGGTGCATCGCGACGGTCATGCACTTCGCAACGATCTGAATACGGGTTAAAACAGTTTTCAAACTGCAGCGAGGCCACCGCCTCGACAAAAGGGTGAGTCTTCATTTCTCAAGCTCCAGCGGCATATATTTGATTGTGCGCTGTTCACGGTCGCCAATGATCCAACCTCCCTGATTTTCTTTGAGCTGCCGAAAAACGGCATACCCGTCAAGGATAGCTTTCTCCCACAACTTCAGCGGACACTTTTCCACTTCATAGCCGCTAACAAATTCACCAATGGTTTTCAGAATTCCCAGAGAAATCTTCTCCTGCTTCTCGAAGAAATTCAATTCCTTTGCTCTAGAAAAAATCCAGGCAGTAAGGCCTTCTTCAACAACAATGGCTCGACCACTATCCTGCTCCTCATCGTACTTCGGCTTGCTTTTTCGTTTATGCTTGATCAATGCCCGAATCACGGGTGACCAATGTAGTACGGCCGCATATGAAAAATGGAAGACGTCGTGAAATCGATAACCATCGCGGTCAGCAATATTGTCAGTCAGAGGGTCTCCTATAAATACCCCATTCCATTGAAGATAGCTCTTTCCGCTTCCTCGTTGATTGACTCTAATTTTGAAATTTCTGGGCAGTTGTTCTTCATCCCCGAAATCGCTATCGAAATCAAGACCAATTAAATCAGCAGGTTGTGGCTCTAAAAAGGCCCCGCGAGCTTTCCGAAGATTGCCGCGCGCCACTTCTGAAAATATCAATTCGGCAGCACGAATGGCGTCCAAATAAGCTCGTGCAAAGGAAACTAGATCACTATGCGTAGGGGAACTACCCAACAATGCTGCGGCTGACTGACCTAAACGTACCAGCGTGGTATCCACCGAACCCGGTTCAGCAATTGGCATGGCAATGTAAGCCAACGCGCCCTCGGCCATGTCGCTGGCGGCTCCCACGTTCTTAAAATCCCCATGGTTCGCTGCCTCGGCAAAAACCTCTTCAAGGGGAATTTGCATACGCCTGCAGAGCGCTGCCAGATACCAGAGAGTGTCGCCAAACTCTTCTTCGGCCGCCTTCTTAAACCCAGGATAGGCGGATTTCTCCCGAATATGCTTTTTTGCCGTAGCCATAATTCCGCCTATTTCCCCATATAAACCTTGAAGAACTGGGGAAAAATCGGTCGGATTGAGCACATCGGTAGCTGCAATTTCTGCTGCATAATCCGAGAGCAGAAGAGATCCTTCTTTTTGCATGTCAAATTATCCGCGAAGAGTGAGCCATTCGAATGGGGGCCCTTGATAGCCGGCAACACCCAAACTACGTATCCATTTCTCTAGATTGGCAAGCAGTTGAGGATCATTAAAGCAAGTCAACCCTATGCCACTTTTGCACAGAGGTCTACCATTTCGGTCTTGCAGTTCTAGAGGGAACTTTGGCCCCGTCCCTCCGAAATAAACAAAGTCATTGCTGACCAAAACCCTGTTTACTCCAGTGTCGCGCTGTACGTGCTGAGGATTAAGTGTTCCGTCTTCCCGGGAGTGAAAAGAATCTCGTTGCTGCCAAGCTGCCTCAGGCCCATCTCTAAAGTAGATGTTGTCTCCACAACTTTGCTTCCGGCTTCCGTTGCGAAAAGGTTTTTTCGATTCAAACCTGGGATTCAGCGCATATTCGTCGAGTGTCATTACCTCGGTAACGCGCATGCCGTACACAAGATGTCCACCTCGACCCACGCCATGGGCATTGCTGCCGCTGCCGATGACCCAGTCACCAACTTCGGCACTGCGGCGAATACCTGGCTTACAGGTTACTAGCGTACAGTGACCATAAAACGGATTGGGTGCAAAACCACTGTCGTAGCGCACCACGTAGGAGTGAATGCGAGCCATCAGCAGGGGTGTCGCTTAAGGGGAACAGTGCTGCAGGAACCACCATCAGGCTTTTCCCATGTGTCTTTGCCATTAATCGCATCAATGATTGCATCGCCGTTCCAACCAACCAAGGCGTCAGCGTATTCCTTCAAGGCATCGGGAATATCACATTCTTTTTCACCATGTTCCCAAACGCCCACAATGCGTTTGCCCTGCTTTGCAGCATATTCAATCTCCCAGTTAACCCAATCGCTATCTTTTGTCTGGGGAGAAACGTAGCAAATGAAGACGCCAGCCCAGTTGATCGCAGGTGCCAGAATTTGGGTCTTTATGTAGTGCTCATCAGTGGCGTTGTTGAACTTCCCTGTATGAATCGAGGAGTCTCTGACATCCAGACCCTTCGGAGCCAGTAGATCTTTGAGCTTCTGGAGTCCATGATCGTCCTTATGGACATGGCTGATAAACACGTTTCTCGTCTCCGCCACCCGTTACCTCCATAGATGTTTTTACAACCGTTAAACATCGTAACTTCATTTGAGGCAGATGTCTGCGGGAAGTGCAGACCTATTTGTCTTGATCAAAGGATTGCCTGCAGCCCCTTGTTCGCGATGACATTGAGCAGTTTGAGGGCTGGCCCTGCAGGATGGGTGTCGCCTTGCTCCCACTTGCGTACCGTGGATGCCGTGGTGTGCAGGTGCAGTGCGAACACCGGCTGGCTGAACTTCAGTTCCTCGCGCAGCCGCTTGATGTCGGCCGCGCTGAACTCCCGTACTGGCGGCGGGCAGATGGCGTCGAACTCGCGCATCGTCACCTTGCCGATCGCGCCGGCATCGTGCAGCGCGGCCAGATCGCCGCGCAGGGATTCAATGAGCTTGCTCGTCACAACACACCTCCAATAGAACGCCTATCTGCAGCGCTTTCATCAAGTCCTCTGCCGATAGCTCCAGAAACACCTTTCCGGCGAACTGCAGCGCCTTCCTTTCGTCCTGCGTGATGTTCGCCTTATCGCTTTTTGGGAATCCATGCAGAAACACATAGCGGCTACCGATTCGCGCTGACAGCAGCGTTCGATAACCGCCGCTCTTGCCGCCACCAAGACGGGCCACCCGCTTTTTGTAGAGGAAGCCGCCCAGGTCAGCATCAATCAGGCCAGCCTCCATCTCGTGAACCGCCCGGCACAAGGCGGCATCGGGCAGCTTCTCGCCCGCCTGCCACCGTGCAAAGTCCTTGCGCTTGAGGACATTCATGTCAGGCAACCTCTAAAGTATGCCCGAAACGGGCATACTTTTCCAGTCCCGCAGCCGGCCAAGGAGGGGACCCTGAAATTGTCGTGACAGTGTCGCGACAATTCCGGCAGCAGAAGCCATGTGTTGGAACCTGCTCATGCTGCCACCTCTACCGGGCGCTGCGCCCCGGTGATCGCCTTGCGCCGGTTCGCCACCAGTTCGGCCGCCTCGCGTACCGGTTTGTCCTCGGTGTGGACGTAACGCATGAACATTGCCACGGTCTTGTGCGCCGTCAGCGCCATGCCGACCTTCACCGGAATCCCCGAGTTAGCGATGTCGGTGGCCGAACGGTGGCGGATGCCGTGCGTGCCCACGTGGGTCACGCCGGCGCGCTTGAGGATGCGCGTCCAGCCGCTGTAATACTCGCCCGTGGTCAGGTGCTGCCCCGGATGATTCGGGGACGGGAACACGTGCGGGCAACCGTCCTGGTGCGGCGCGGTGGAAAGCAGGCGGTAGGCTTCCTCGCTTAAGGGCTTGGACATGCCGCCGGTCTTGCTGTCGGGCCAGACCACGCGCCGGTTCTCCAAATCCACCCAATCCCATTGCAGGGTGACGATCTCGGAGCGGCGGCCCGCGAACTCGAATTGCAACCGGATGGCCAGCGGAAGGATCGCATGATCCAGCCCCAACCCATCGGTTTCCAGATAGTCGAGATACCGGAACAGCTTGCCCATCTCCTCGTCGCTGATGAGGTGCGTGGCCTTGCCGTTGGGGTACATCGGGACATGGCGGCACGGGTTGGTGCCGTCCGGCCGGTAGCCCCAGACTTCGGCCAGGTTGAACATCTTGCGCATCACGCTGAACGTGCGGTTCGCGTCCGCGGGCTTGTGCGCCATCTTCTTCATCGCCCCGGCCACGTCCGGGCGTTTCACGTCCTGCACCTTCATGCGGCCCAGCATCGGGATGATGTTACGGGTGATGCACTTTTGGTAGCCGGCCTGCGTGCTGGGCTTGTTGCGCTGCTTGGAGTGGTCCTCCATGAACTTCACACACAGTTCAGCGACGGTCGGGGCCTTGCGCGCGGCGGTCTTGGCCGCACCGGGGTCACCACCCCGACGGACCTCGGCCAGCCACTCCTGGGCAAGGGAACGGGCTTGTTCGACGGTGAGTTCCCCATAGAGGCCCAAGGCGGGCTTGCGGCGTTCGCCGGCGTTCGTCCGATACTGGAGCATGAACACCTTGCGGCCTGCTGGCGTAACCTTGCACAGGAAGCCGGGCACCAGCGTGTCCCGGAATTCGACGGCCTGCGCCTGAGGTTGTGCCGCATCGACTGCGGACTTGGTGAGCTTGATTTTTGCCACGATGACTCCTCGGAAAGACCCGGTTTCCAGGAGCCTCATAGGGGTCAGCAGAGGGGAAGCCGGGTCAGGTTTCGGAAAGCACCGGCATATGTTGAACTCGCCTAAGTTATTGATAAACCTGCTGTATCGGGCTTGGGCGTAGTCCAGCGAAATGCGGTGCTGGAGTCATGGTGAAATAAAAAAAGCCGCCCCATCGGGGCGGCTTCGGTCTTGCATGGCTAGCCGTATTACTTCGCGTAGCGCGCTTCCAGCACGGCCACGGCGGGCAGGGTCTTGCCTTCCAGGAATTCCAGGAAAGCGCCGCCGCCGGTCGAGATGTAGCCGACCTGCTCGCCGATGCCGTACTTGGCAATGGCGGCCAGGGTGTCGCCGCCACCGGCGATCGAGAAGCCTTCCGATTCGGCGATCGCGCGCGCCACCACCTCGGTGCCGTTGGCGAACTGGTCGAACTCGAACACGCCCACCGGGCCGTTCCAGACGATGGTGCCGGCCTGCTTCAGGATATCGGCCAGTTGCGCCGCGGTCTTGGGGCCGATGTCCAGGATCATGTCGTCGTCGGCCACGTCTTGCGCCGCCTTGACGGTGGCTTCGGCGTCGGCGCCAAAGGACTTGGCGCACACCACGTCCACCGGAATCGGCACGGCGGCGCCGCGCTGCTTCATGATGTCGATCACGGCGCGCGCCTGGTCGACCTGGTCGGGTTCAGCCAGCGACTTGCCGATGGACAGGCCGGCAGCCAGCATGAAGGTGTTGGCGATGCCGCCGCCCACGACCAGCTGGTCGACCTTGTCGGCCAGCGACTGCAGGATCGACAGCTTGGTCGATACCTTGGAGCCGCCAACGATGGCGACCAGCGGACGCTTGGGTTCGTGCAGCGCGCGGCCCAGGGCTTCCAGTTCGGCGGCCAGCAGCGGACCGGCGCAGGCCACGGGCGCAAAGCGCGCGATGCCGTGGGTGGTGGCTTCGGCGCGGTGGGCGGTGCCAAACGCGTCGTTGACGTAGACGTCGCACAGCGCGGCCATCTTCTTGGCCAGCGTTTCGTCGTCTTTCTTTTCGCCGACGTTGACGCGGCAGTTTTCCAGCAGCACGACCTGGCCATGATCGACCTGGACGCCATCGACCCAGTCGCGCACCAGCTGCACCGGCATGCCCAGCAGTTCGGACAGGCGCTGGCCGACCTTGGCCAGCGAATCGGCTTCGGTCAGCACGCCTTCCTTGGGACGGCCCAGGTGGGAGGTGACCATGACGGCGGCGCCGGCGTCCAGCGCCATGCGGATGCCAGGCACCGAGGCGCGAATGCGGGTGTCTTCGCTGATGCGGCCGGCGTCGTCGAACGGCACGTTCAGATCGGCGCGGATGAACACGCGCTTGCCGGACAGGGCGCCGGACTTGGCCAGCGCGGACAGAGTGTTGACCTTGGACATATTTGGATTCCTACGATGGGCGTACAAAGGGGACGAACCCATTTTCCGCGTACGCGGAAAACAAATCCGTCCCCTCTATGGACTAGCCGTGTTGCTTACTTGGCCGACATCAGCGCGACGGTGGTGTCGAGCATGCGGTTCGAGAAGCCCCACTCGTTGTCGTACCAGGACGAGACCTTGACCAGGCGGCCCGAAACCTTGGTCAGCGACGCGTCAACGGTGCTGGAGGCCGGGTTGTGGTTGTAGTCCACCGAAACCAGGGGCTCGGTGTTGTAGTCCAGGATGCCCTTGAGCTCGCCTTCCGAGGCGGCCTTCAGGATGCCGTTCACTTCTTCGGCGGTCGTGTCGCGGCTGGCCACGAACGACAGGTCGACCAGCGACACGTTGATGGTCGGGACGCGGATGGCGTAGCCGTCCAGCTTGCCGTTCAGTTCCGGCAGCACCAGGCCCACGGCGGCGGCAGCGCCGGTCTTGGTGGGGATCATGCTCATGGTGGCCGAACGCGCGCGGCGCAGGTCTTCGTGGTAGACGTCGGTCAGGACCTGGTCGTTGGTGTAGGCGTGGACGGTGGTCATCAGGCCGTTTTCCAGGCCCAGCTTGTCGTTCAGCGGCTTGACCAGCGGGGCCAGGCAGTTGGTGGTGCACGAGGCGTTGGAGATGACGGTGTCGGTAGCCTTCAGCACGCCGTGGTTCACGCCGTACACGATGGTGGCGTCGACATCCTTGCCGCCGGGGGCCGAGATGATGACTTTCTTGGCGCCGCCCTTGATATGCGCGCCGGCCTTTTCCTTGGTCGTGAAGAAGCCCGTGCACTCCAGCACCACGTCGACCTTCAGCTCGCCCCAGGGCAGCTCGGCCGGATTGCGGTTGGCCAGCACGCGGATCTTGTCGCCGTTGACGACCATGAAGTCGCCGTCGACTTCGACGGTGCCCGGGAACTTGCCGTGGGCGGTGTCGTAGCGCGTCAGGTGAGCGTTGGTCTTGGGATCGCCCAGGTCATTGATGGCGACGATTTCGATATCGTGCTTCTTGCCACCTTCGTAGTGGGCACGCAGGATGTTGCGGCCGATGCGACCGTAACCGTTGATGGCGACGCGAATGGTCATGACTAAGCTCCTTTTTACAAAACTTGCTTGACGGTCTCGGCCACCTTGTCGGCGGTCAGCCCGAAGAACTTGAACAGTGCGCCGGCCGGCGCGGATTCACCGTAGCGGTCGATGCCGACGACGGCGCCTTCCAGGCCCACGTACTTGTGCCAGAAGGCGGTAACCCCGGCTTCGACAGCCACCCGCGGCAGGCCCTTGGGCAGCACGGATTGCTTCCAGGCGGCGTCCTGGCGGTCGAACACGTCGGTGCTGGGCATGGAGACCACGCGCACGGCGATGCCTTCCTTGGCCAGCTGCGCCTGCGCGTCCAGCGCGATGGCGACTTCCGAACCGGTGGCGATGATGACGGCGCGGGCGCCTTCGGCATCGCGCAGCACATAGCCGCCGCGGGCGATGGCGTCCACGGTGGCGGCGTCGCGCGGCACGAACGGCAGGTTCTGGCGCGACAGCAACAGGGCCGTGGGGCCGCCGTCGTGCACGTCCATGCCGATGCTGGTCGGGCGCGTCACGGCCGCGTTCCAGGCCACGGCGGTTTCAGCCGTATCGCAAGGACGCCACAGCGACAGGTTGGGGATCAGGCGCAGGCTGGCCGCATGCTCGATGGACTGGTGGGTCGGGCCGTCTTCGCCCAGGCCGATGGAGTCGTGGGTGAACACGTGGACCACGCGCTGCTTCATCAGCGCGGCCATGCGGATGGCGTTGCGCGAGTAGTCGGAGAACGTCAGGAAGGTGCCGCCGAACGGCAGGTAGCCGCCGTGCAGGGCCACGCCGTTCATGATGGCGGCCATGCCGAATTCGCGCACGCCGTAGTTGATGTGGCGGCCGAACTGGATGCCCTTATCGCCGGCGCGGACGGCGGCAACGCCCTTCCAGTCGGTGAAGTTGGAGCCGGTCAGGTCGGCCGAGCCGCCCAGCATTTCCGGCAGCAGCGGCGCCAGCGCGGTGATGGCGAACTGCGACGCCTTGCGGGTGGCGACGGTTTCGGCCTTTTCCAGCGTGGCGTCCAGGAACGCCTTGAACTGTTCGGCGTAGCCGGCGGGCATTTCGCCCTTCATGCGGCGCTTGAATTCAGCGGCTTCGGTGGGGAACTCGGCGGCGTAGGCGTCGAACGCGGACTGCCATTCAGCCTGGGCGGCGGCGCCCTGCTTGCGGCCATCCCAGCCGTCGTAGATGTCTTGCGGAATCTGGAACGGTTCCGACGACCAGCCCAGCGCGGCGCGGGTGGCGGCAATCTCGTCCTTGCCCAGCGGCGCGCCGTGCACGTTGTGCGTGCCGGCCATGTTGGGCGAACCCTTGCCGATGACGGTGCGGCAGACGATCAGCGTGGGCTTTTCCGATTGCGAGCGCGCGGCCTTGATGGCGGCGTCCACGGCGGCGACGTCATGGCCGTCGATGCCGCGGATCACGTTCCAGCCGTAGCCTTCGAAGCGCTTGGCGGTGTCGTCGGCGAACCAGTGTTCGACGTGGCCGTCGATGGAAATGCCGTTGTCGTCATACAGCACGACCAGCTTGCCCAGCTTCAGCGTGCCGGCCAGCGAGCAGACTTCGTGCGAGATGCCTTCCATCAGGCAGCCGTCGCCGGTGAAGGCGTAGGTGTGGTGGTCGACGATGGCGTGGCCGGGCTTGTTGAATTCAGCAGCCAGCAGCGCTTCGGCCAGTGCCATGCCCACGGCATTGCCCAGGCCCTGGCCAAGCGGGCCGGTGGTCGTTTCCACGCCCGGGGTGATGCCCACTTCGGGGTGGCCCGGCGTCTTGGAATGCAGCTGGCGGAAATTCTTCAGCTCTTCGATCGGCAGGTCGTAGCCGGTCAGGTGCAGCAAGGCGTAGATCAGCATCGAGCCGTGGCCGTTGGACAGCACGAAGCGGTCGCGGTTGGCCCAGGCGGGATCCTTGGGATTGTGACGCAGGTTGCCGGCCCACAGGGCTTGGGCGATTTCCGCCATGCCCATGGGAGCACCCGGATGCCCGGAGTTCGCTTGTTGCACGGCGTCCATCGCGAGGGCGCGGATGGCATCCGCCAAGGCAAGTTTAGGGGCGGTCGGATTGCTCATTCGGAAGGCTCTTTGAAGCTGGCGGGCCTACGGTCAAAATAGGGGCCAGTTGAGTAGGTTGCGAAGCATGGGATTTTAGCATCCAGGGGTTTCCCCGACGCCATCGGCCATAAGGCGGCCCGTGCTAGGCTAGCTTTCTGAGGACAAGTGCCCCCACGCCGCGCCCGCTGCGCGGGCTAGCTGCCCCCCAAGGGGGCGTTTTTGCCTTGGGACGGCCCGGCGGCAAAAGTATCCTTCTCCACATCAAATCAGTTCTCGCACATTTATGTCAGCCCCCCGCTTCTTCTGCGATATCCCCCTGAGTACCGGCGCCCGCGTGGCGCTTCCCGAAGCCCTGGCGCACCATGCGCTGCGCGTGCTGCGCCTGCGCGCGGGCGAGGCCGTGGCGCTGTTCAACGGCCAGGGCGGCGAGTATCCCGCCACGCTCGAAGTGGAAGGCAAGGCTGGTTTTGCCCAGTTAGGCGAATTCCTGCCGCGCGAGGCCGAACTGGGCGGCCGCGTCACCCTGGTGCAGGGCCTGCCTTCCGGGGACAAGATGGACTGGGTGGTGGAAAAGGCCGTGGAGCTGGGCGCCGCGCGCGTCAGCCCCATCGCCGCCCAGCGCAGCGTGCTGCAGCTGTCGGGCGCCCGGCTGGACAAGCGCGTGGCGCATTGGCAGCGCATCGCGCAGTCCGCCAGCGAACAATGCGGCCGCAACCGGCTGATGGCGGTGGACGCGCCGGTCACCCTGGCCGAATGGCTGCAGCAGCCCGCGGACGGCCTGCGCCTGCTGTGCCACCCGGAAGCGCGGGACGATCTTGCCGGCGCGGTGCGGGCCGCGCCCGGCCTGCGGGCGCTGACCCTGCTGGTGGGACCGGAGGGAGGATGGTCGGACAAGGAATTGGCCCAGGCCCGCGAGGCGGGCGTGCAGGCGGTGCGATTCGGCCCCCGGGTGCTGCGCACCGAGACCGCGGGGCTGGCGCTGCTGTCGGCGGCCAGCGCGCTGCTGGCCTGGTAAAACAACCGGATCAGTGGTCTTCGCCGTAGGGCGCTGCCGCCACCCCGGGTTCGGGGTCCGGATGGCGCCCGGCGTGTTCGATGACATACGCAAAAACGCGGCCGTTTTCGCGGGCGAAATCGGCCGCGTCGGAGCAGACGGTTTCAATGCGGCCCGAGTCTTCTTCCAGCGCCGGGTCGCCCGAATGCAGCTTGTACAGCCACAGCACCACGCCGGTCTTGTGGTCCAGCACGGTATCGCACAGGCAGTCGTAGAGGGCGTCGAGGTTGCCGCCGAAGTATTCGGGGAAATCCACTGCCTTGACGATGGCGCGCAGCACGGCGGAACGGCTGCGGGCAGGATCGCAATTGGCGACGAACAGGGCCAGGCCAAGCTCATGGGCGGCGTCCACCACGGCCTTCTTGTCCAGCCCGTCATGGGCCAGCGCACCGCCGCGCATCAGCTGCCGCTGCAGAGTAGATTGGCCATTGCGCGTCATGCCTGAGCCCCCTTGAAAAAGGCGATCACTTCGTCGTTACGCTGCATCGTATCGGCATAACCCAGTTCAATCAATCGCTTGGTGTAGCTGGATTCAAATAAGAGGTAGGACATCAGCGAACCGCCGCCGGGACGGTCTGGATCGGACGATACACCGAGTACGCGGAAAAGAGCACGAGCCTGGGTCGGCATATCCTGCAAATGTTCCAGCGCCATGACGTCCAGCGACTGGCTGGGCGTGATCGTCAGGACCTCGATGCGGCGCGCATGCCCGTGCTGCGCCCCTTCCGGGCCGGACTGATCCATCAGGAAGTTGATGCGCTCCAGGCGCTCGACGTCCGCCGACAGGCCGTCCAGGAAGATGCTGGCCAGCGCATGTCCGCCGACCTGGGCCAGCGAGGGGTAAGGCGGCGAATCCTCGCGGTTTTCCGGGTGGGTTTCGTCGCGGAAACCCGTGCCGATCACCAGCACGCGATGCGCGCCCAGGTGGATGGCAGGACTGATGGGCGCAAGCTGGCGCATCGAGCCATCGCCGCACCACTCCCCCTTGCCGTGCACCTGCACCTGCCGGGCCGGAAAGACGAACGGAATGGCGGACGAGGCCATCAGGTGGTCGATGCCGATGGGCGTGGGCAGCGCCAGGCGCAGATAGCGGTGCCAGGGCTCGATGGGCGTGTGCGCCTGGTAGAAGGTCAAGTGCTCGCCGCTGGTATAGCCCGAGGCCGTGATCGCCAGCGCCGACAGCGCGCCGGTTTCCAGGTTGGTGCGCAGATGCTGGAAGTCCAGCACCCGCTCCAGCAGAGCCTGCATGGGGCTGTTGTCCAGCAGCGAATGGGGCCGCTTGCGCGTCAGGCCCGAATACATCCACCCCAGCGACAGCAGCCCCAGCCAGCGCACGCCGGTGCGGATCAGGCCGGGCGCGTCGGCCCGGTAGATCATGTCGGTATTCAGTGAAGACCACAGCCGGCGGATGCGGCGCACGCCCAGATGGGGCCGGTCGGCGCGGCAGGCCAGCGCGGCGGCGTTGATGGCGCCGGCGGACGTGCCGCAGATGATGTGAAAGGGATTCTGGAAACGCGAATGCCAGTCAGGATCCAGCAATTCCATGATGGCGCTGAGCACGCCCACCTGATAGGCGGCGCGGGCGCCGCCACCGGTCAGGACCAGGCCGGTCGGCGTGCGCGGGCACGCCGGACCGGGTGGCGTCACGTCAACGCGGTGTATTGACATCGACCACCGTCATCGCGGTCATGTTGACGATGCGGCGCACGGTGGAGCTGGAGGTCAGGATGTGCACCGGTGCGTTGGCGCCCAGCAGGAACGGACCCACCGCGACGTTGCTCCCGGCGGCGGTCTTCAACAGGTTGTAGGCGATGTTGCCCGAGTCCACGTTCGGGCACACCAGCAGATTGGCCTGGCCCTTGAGCGTGGAGGACGGCAGAATGCGCATGCGCAGCGCCTCGTCCAGCGCGCAGTCGCCGTGCATTTCACCGTCGATCTCAAGTTCCGGCGCGGCCTCGCGCACCAGTTCCAGCGCGCGGCGCATCTTCGCGCCCGAGGCCGAACTGCCCGAGCCGAAGTTAGACCGCGACAGCAGCGCGACCTTGGGCGCCAGATACATGCGGCGCATCTCGTTGGCGGCGGCGATGGTGAATTCGGCGATCTGCTCGGCCGAGGGCTCATCGTTGACGTGCGTGTCCACCAGCACCACCGTGCGCTCGTTGAGCAGCAGGATGTTCATGGCGGCGTACACGTTGTGACCAGGACGGCGGCCGATGACCTCGTCCACGAAGCGCAGGTGGTCGTGATACGCGCCCACCGAACCGCAGACCATGCCGTCGGCGTCGCCCAGGCGCACCATCATCGCGCCGATCAAGGTCATGCGGCGGCGCATTTCCACGCGCGCCATTTCCTTGGTGATGCCGCGGCGGCACATCAGTTCCCAGTACGTGGTCCAGTACTGGTGGAAGCGCTCGTCATATTCGGGATTGGTGACTTCGACGTCTTCCCCGAGGCGCAGCCGCAGGCCCAGTTTTTCGATACGGGTCAGCAGCACCGACGGACGGCCCACCAGGATCGGACGGGCCAGGCCTTCATCGACGATCACCTGCACCGCGCGCAGCACGCGCTCGTCCTCGCCTTCGGCGAACACGATGCGGGCCGGACCGCCTTCGCGCACGATGCGCTTGGACGCCGAGAACAGCGGCTTCATGAAGGCACCCGAGTGGTACACGAACTGCTGCAGCTGTTCTTCGTAGGCTTCCAGGTCCGCCAGCGGGCGCGTGGCCACGCCGCCTTCCATTGCGGCCTTGGCCACCGCCGGGGCGATGCGCACGATCAGGCGCGGATCGAAGGGCTTGGGGATCAGGTATTCGGGGCCGAACGAAATGTCAAAGGTGCCGTAGGCCGCGGCCACCACTTCGTTCTGCTCTTCCTCGGCCAGCTCGGCAATGGCGTACACGGCCGCCTTTTCCATTTCGCGGGTGATGGTGGTGGCGCCCACATCCAGCGCGCCGCGGAAGATGTAGGGGAAGCACAGCACGTTGTTGACCTGGTTCGGGTAGTCCGAACGGCCAGTCGCCATGACCACGTCGTCGCGCACCGATTGTGCCAGTTCCGGCAGGATCTCGGGCGTGGGGTTGGCCAGCGCCAGGATCAGCGGGCGCGGACCCATGGCCGCGACCATTTCCGGCTTGAGCACGCCGCCGGCCGACAGGCCCAGGAACACGTCGGCGTCCTGGATCACTTCGGCCAGCTTGCGGGCGTCGGTCTTCTGCGCGAAGCGCGCCTTGTCCGGGTCCATCAGCACGGTGCGGCCTTCGTAGACCACGCCTTCGATGTCGGTGACCCAGACGTTTTCCAGCGGCAGGCCCAGGTCCACCATCAGGTCCAGGCAGGCCAGCGCGGCGGCGCCTGCCCCGGAAGTCACCACCTTGACCTGCTTGATGTCCTTGCCCACGACCTTCAGGCCGTTGATGAAGGCGGCGGACACACAGATCGCGGTGCCGTGCTGGTCGTCGTGGAAGACCGGAATCTTCATGCGCTCGCGCAGCTTGCGTTCGACCGTGAAGCACTCCGGAGCCTTGATGTCTTCGAGGTTGATGCCGCCGAAGGTGGCTTCCAGGCCGGCGATGATCTCGACCAGCTTGTCCGGGTCGGTCTCGTTAATCTCGATGTCGAAAACGTCCAGGCCGGCAAACTTCTTGAACAGCACCGCCTTGCCTTCCATCACCGGCTTGGAGGCCAATGCGCCGATATTGCCCAGGCCCAGCACCGCGGTGCCGTTGGTGATCACGCCCACCAGGTTGCCGCGCGCCGTGTAGCGGTACACATTGGCCGGATCGGCCACGATTTCTTCGCAGGCCGCCGCCACGCCGGGCGAGTACGCCAGGGCCAGGTCGCGCTGGTTGGTGAGCTGCTTGGTCGGCGTGACCGAGATTTTGCCGGGGCGTCCAAGCTCATGGTATTCAAGGGCGGCTTTGCGGAGATTGGCATCCATAGTGGCGGCTACTGGCTAGTGTGGTGTCTCAAAAGTAATCATCAAATAATGGTACTCGCTGCCCGCGCCACAGATGCCAAGATGGTGTCCGCACTTTTATGCCACACGAACGGCTTGGGATCCTCGTTGTGACGATCAATGTATTCCCGTATGGATTGCTCCAGCTGAGCAACGCTGGTGTGGGCGCTGCGCTTGATCCACTGCTCGCTGATCTGGCTAAAGAAACGCTCGACCAGATTGAGCCAGGACGCTGAGGTGGGCGTGAAGTGAACGTGGTAGCGAGGATGGGCTGCTAGCCAGGCCCGCACTGCCTGCGTCTTGTGCGTGCCGTAGTTGTCCATGATCAGGTGGATGTCTTGTTCGCCAGGCACCGCTGCATCGATGGCTTTGAGGAACTGCAGGAATTCCACACTGCGGTGACGGCGCTTGAGCTGTCCTATGACTTTGCCAGTGGCCACATCCAGCGCTGCAAACAGCGACGTTGTGCCATGGCGCTTGTAATCGTGCGTGCGCGTGCTGGGTTTGCCAAACGTCAGTGGTAACCCTGGTTGGGTGCGATCCAGAGCCTGGATCTGGCTCTTCTCGTCCACGCACAGCACCAAGGCGCGATCGGGTGGTGCCATATACAGCCCCACCACATCCCGTACCTTGTCCACGAAATGGGGATCCGTCGATAGCTTGAAGGTTTCTTGCAGGTGCGGCTTCAGCCCAAAGGCATGCCAGATGCGCTGCACCGTCGCGGGCGATACGCCAGCGTGCCGACTCATCTGGCGCACGCTCCAGTGCGTGGCGTTGTCAGGCTTGCTCTGGCGAACCTTGTCCACAATGAGCTGAACCTGCTCGTCGCCCACACTGCGCGGGCGGCCAGCGCGCGGGGCATCGGTCAAACCCGCCAGACGATACGCCCGGTAGCGCCGCCGCCACTTGGAGACAGTTTGCACCGTCGTGCCCAAGCGTTGGGCAATCATGGTGCCCGACTCCCCATCTGCGCAGCCCAGCACGATTCGCATGCGCAGCTTCTCGTCCTCGGGCGCTTTGCGTACGCGCAGTCGCGCATGCAGCTCTGCGCGCTCGGCATCGGTGATCTGCAGCTTCGTGGCGGGGCGTCCAGGGTGGGCCATCAGCGTAGTCTCCTATAAGGAAGCTGATTCGACCAACACCGGTCAAAATAGTTCTATCTATTTTTGAGACACCACACTAGAGTGTGTGACACGAAAGGGGGGAATTCTATTCCGATGACGAACGCCGCGATACCTCGGCAATGCCCGCCTGCCCGTTGGATAAGCAGACGCGTCCCATGTTAGCGTCAGCTTACAAATTGTCGCTATTCCGCGATGTGGAATAAGGGGAACCGTCCATCCGGGTCGAACAGAGCCTTCACCCGGGAGTCCAACCGGGTGGTGGCCAGACCAGGCGGCTCCTCCCGCTCCGCCTGCGGCTGCGGCTGCGGCTGCGGCGCCGGCGCGGCGTCGGCCAGCGTCACCGACTGCACCCAGGCCAGCGTACCGCCATGCCCCAGCAGCAGATGCGCCAGGTTGACGGTGGCGGGCGCGTCGGGCTTGAGCGCGTCCAGCCGGTAGCGGCCCAGCCAGCGCTCCCCGTCCCGGGTGGCGAAGACATCGCCGCCCGAAGCCAGCTGGAACAGCGCCGGCACCAGACGCTGCACGGTGGCGGAACGCAGCGGCTGGACGTCCGACTCGCCGAACGGCCCCAGCGTTTCCTCTATGCCGTCGGCCAGCATCACCTCCAGCGCCAGCACGCCGGAGTCGGCGCAGCGCCCGGCGGGCCAGTTGGCCTTGGCCGCCAGCCACTCGGCCAGCGTCATGTTCCCGGGCAGGCCGGCGAACTGCCGCAGCCCTGCCTGGGCCAGCGCCGCTACCGGCGTGCCCGGCTGCGCGCGCCAGCGCCCGCTATCGCCGGACAGGCGCACCAGGCCGGTCAGGGCGGATGGGTCCACCCTGAGGACTGGTCCATGAGCGGTCTCGAAAGGTCCTTCAGCCCCGCGCAGCGCCAGCGTCACGCGATATTCGGCACACAGCGTGCGCGCATGTGCCACATCCGCGTCGCGCGCCGGCGTCAGCAGGCCCCGCGGGCCGCCCTCTCCCGCCTCGCCCAGATCTCGAACGGAACCCTGGCAGAGCAGGCCCAGCCGCTCGATGAAGGCCGACCACGGGCTGCGGACCGGACGACGGCCCATGAGGAAAGCGCGCCGGGATGGCTGCATGACTACAATTCCTTTTTCGCTACAAACGCCTTCGAGAATCCGATGCCCCGCCTTGCCCATCGCACCAACGACTTCCTGACCTTCCAGGTAATGGAACTATTCAAGCAGGCGCAAGCGCTGCAGGCGGCTGGCAAGGACATTATCAGCCTGGGCATCGGCGAACCGGACTTTACCGCGCCCCCCCAGGTCGTGGAAGCGCTGGAGCGCGCAGCCCGCGCCGGCCTCAGCGGCTACAGCCCCTCGGCCGGCCTGACGCCGCTGCGCGAGGCCATCGCCCGGTTCTACCACGAACAGTTCGGCGCCCGGATCCATCCGGCCCGCGTCATCGTCACCGCGGGCGCCTCCGGCGCCCTGACGCTGGCCTGCGCGGCGCTGGTCAACCAGGGCGGCGAAGTGCTGATGCCGGATCCCTCCTACCCCGCCAACAGCAACTTCGTGCTGGCGGCGGGCGGTGTGCCGCGCCTGATACCGAGCACGGCGGCCAAGCGCTTTCAGCTGTCGGCGCAGGACGTGGCCAGCCACTGGACGCCCGCCACCCAGGGCGTGCTGGTCGCCTCGCCCAGCAACCCCACCGGCACCTCGATCGACCACGGCGAGCTGGCCGAGCTGCTGGCTCAGGTCCGCGCCCGCGACGGCTTCGCCATCGTCGACGAAATCTACCTGGGGCTGTCCTATGAAGGCCAGCCCCGCTCGGCCCTGACGCTGGACGACGACGTCATCGTCATCAACAGCTTCTCGAAGTACTTCCACATGACGGGCTGGCGCCTGGGCTGGATGATCGTGCCCGAGGACATGGTGGCGCCGGTGGAGAAAATCGCCGCCAGCCTGGCGATCTGCGCGCCCACGCTGGCGCAGCACGCCGCGCTGGCCTGCTTCGAGCCGGGCGCGATGAAGACCTTCGAGCACCGCCGCGAGGCCTTCAAGCAGCGCCGCGACTACCTGCTGCCGGAATTCGAGCGCATGGGCATCCAGGTGCCGGTGAAGCCCGACGGCGCCTTCTATATTTATGCCGACATCGCCAACCTGGGCATGGATAGCGCCGCGTTCTCGCAGCGCCTGCTGCTGGAGGCCGGCGTGGCCGCCGTGCCGGGCCTGGACTTCGGGCCGGCCCATGGCAGCCACACCATGCGCTTTTCCTATGCCACCGGCCTGGACCGCCTGGAAGAGGCGGTCGCCCGCATCGGCCGGCTGCTGCAGGGCTGATCTTGAACACCCCAAAAAACAAAGCGCGTCCCAAGGGACGCGCTTTGCATTCGGGCCATTACGGCGATCAATCGCGCGCCAGCGCGATCCCGGAAGCCAGCGCCAGGCGGCGGCGTTCCGCCTGCACCTTGGCGCCGTAGCCATTGTCGTCCGGTCCCGTGGCGCCGACGTAGCATGCCAGGCCGCCATCGATCGAACCGCGGCGATTGATGCAATCGCGCAGGATCGTGGCTCCAACCCCGATATTTGCGGCCGGGTCCAGCGCGGTCTTGCCGACCGCGTCGAATTTTTCCTGGTGCACGCTGGTCATCACCTGCATCAGCCCCTGCGCGCCCACGTGGCTTTCGGCCAGCGGGTTGTAGCGGGACTCGATGGCGATCACGGCCAGCACCAACAACGGATCCAGCTGCTTTTCGCGGCTGACCTTGTACACCACGTTCAGCAGCGGGCCGGTGGCGTCATAGGCGACCTTGTACTTGCGCGAAATATAGTTGCGCAAGGCTTCCGCCTGCGGACCGGTGGCGGTCATGGCGACAGGCTTGGGCGCCGGAGGGGCGACGCGGGCTGGCCCCAGCATGCCGGTGGCGTTGCTGGCGGGGGCGTTGGGAACGGCCATGGCAATTGCCGACGACATGTCGGAACCCAGTTCGGAACCGGCTTCGGATTCGGTGCCGGTTTGCATGGATGAAGGCGCTAGGGCGGTCAACAAGGCTTTGTGCACTTGCAATGCCTGGTCGCGCAAACCAGGCAGGGCGAATCCCATGCTTACCGTCACAATGACCGCAATGCCCAGATAAACGGAGCAAATGCGCAGGGACTCGGCAAGATATTGGTGCACTCCTTGGGCCAGGCTTCGGAACAGGCTGGCCACTGACGCATCGGGCATAAAACCTCCTGCGTTAAAAAAGAGGGAGTCAATGTTAACCTCTCTGTCTACCCAATATGTAACCAAATAGCTGGGATCTGTAGTGAAATACCGCGACCTTAGAGACTTCATCGCCCAACTTGAACGCATGGGCGAGCTCCGACGCATCGCTGCGCCGGTGTCCACCCGGCTGGAAATGACTGAAATATCCGACCGAGTCCTGCGCGCGGAAGGGCCTGCCCTGCTGTTCGAAAACGCGCGGCACAATGGCCAGCCGGCGCAGATGCCGGTGCTGGCCAACCTGTTCGGCACCCCGGCCCGCGTGGCCCGCGGCATGGGCGCCGACGACGTCAGCGCCCTGCGCGACATCGGCGAACTGCTCGCCTCGCTGCGCGAGCCCGAAGCGCCCAAAGGCCTGCGCGACGCGCTGGCCAAGGTCTCGATGCTGAAGTCCGCGCTGTGGGACATGAGCCCCAAGAACGTCAAAAGTCCCGCCTGCCAGGAAATCGTCTGGGAAGGCAAGGACGTGGACCTCAACCGCCTGCCGATCCAGACCTGCTGGCCCGGCGACGTGGCGCCGCTCCTGACCTGGGGCCTGGTGATCACGCGCGGCCCCAACGCCCGCCGCCAGAACCTGGGCATCTACCGGCAGCAATTGCTGGGCCCCAACAAGCTGATCATGCGCTGGCTGTCGCACCGCGGCGGCGCGCTGGATTTCCGCGACCACGCCCTGGCGCATCCCGGCACGCCCTTCCCCATCGCCGTGGCCTTGGGCGCCGACCCGGCCACCACGCTGGGCGCGGTCACGCCGGTGCCCGACAGCCTGTCCGAATACCAGTTCGCCGGCCTCTTGCGCGGCTCCCGCACCGAGGTCGCGAAAGCGCTGGGCAGCGATCTGTCCGTGCCGGCCTGGGCCGAAATCGTGCTGGAAGGCCATCTGCTGCCGTCCTCCGACCCGCGCGCCATCGCGCCCGTCGTGCCCGAAGGCGTCAACCCGCCGCCGAACACCGATTACGAAATGGCGCTGGAAGGCCCCTACGGCGACCACACCGGCTACTACAACGAGCAGGACTGGTTCCCCGTCTTCACGGTGGAGCGGATCACGATGCGGCGCAATCCCATCTACCACTCCACCTACACTGGCAAACCGCCCGACGAACCGGCCGTGCTGGGCGTGGCGCTCAACGAAGTCTTCGTGCCGCTGCTGCGCCGCCAACTGCCCGAGATCGTGGACTTCTACCTGCCGCCGGAAGGCTGCAGCTACCGCCTGGCGGTGGTGTCGATCCGCAAGCAGTACGCCGGCCACGCCAAGCGCGTCATGTTCGGCCTGTGGAGCATCCTGCGCCAGTTCATGTACACCAAGTTCATCGTGGTGGTGGACGAGGACATCAATCCGCGCGACTGGAAGGAAGTGGTGTGGGCGATGACCACCCGCATGGACCCGGTGCGCGACACCTTGCTGGTGGAAAACACGCCCATCGACTATCTGGATTTCGCCTCGCCGGTCTCCGGCCTGGGCGGCAAGATGGGCATGGACGCCACCAACAAGTGGCCCGGCGAAACCAATCGGGAATGGGGTACTCCCATCACCATGGATGCCGACGTCAAGAAACGCGTGGATGAGATGTGGGGGCAGTTGGGCTTGTAATCCTGCCCAGCCTCTCGTATCGGGACCGGCGTTATCGCGGCAGGATCAGGAAGCGCTGATCCTGCCCCTGATGCAGCCGGGCGATCAAGGCTCTGTTCTCCCGAGCGCTGCGCGTAACCAACTCGTTCAGTGTGTCCAACGAATTGATCCGATGCGTTTGCGCCAGATGCTGAAAGCGTCTGATTTCCGACGCTGTGCAGGCCCGCTGCGCATCCCGTAAAAGACCATTGGCTTGCAACAATCGCAAATTTTCGGGGTGGATCAACGTCAACAGGCTTTCCGCTTTGGCGGTCTTTTCCTGCAAGTGCTGCAAGGCGTCCGTCTCGCTCAGCACGCCGTACCGCTTCCATGCCGGTTCATGATGAAACAGGCGATTGCGAAAGTCGCGCAACGTGGCGACCAGATCCTGCACATGGGCCAGCATCCCTCCCGCCTGACGCATCGGCCACGCCCCGCGAAACACGGCGGACAGGTGCTTGGGCCAGATCAACCCGCGTCCCATGAACTCGGCATCCAGCAGGAATTCCCAGGTCGAGAATTCAGTCTTGGCGATGACGCCATGATGCTGCGGCATCACATTGCCGCGCATTGCGTGGCGGCGGCGCTGTTCGGAAGCATGGTTGCGGGTCGCTTTGGCGAAGTTGTTCCGCACCGCCTGCACCGGATGCGGCGTATCCGTGCCGGGCGCGTAGGAGCGGTAGCGCAGCTTGCCACCCGCCCACCAGAACCGCCCCAGATCCGCGACCAGCGCCCGGTCGATGGCGTTTCGCAAGCTGATTTCCACCGCGCCCATAAGCGGGTACAACGCACCGCAGGCATGTGCATTCCACAAGTAGGCCCCCATCAGTTCCACGTCGTTCGCAGGGTTGAATACGCTCTGATAGCTGTTGATGCGCTCGTTGCTGATGAGCGCATCGATCAATAGCGGGCGGTACTGCAATGTGTGGGGCATGGCGCCAAGCCTGGAAGAAGGAACAGGCCACCGCCGTTGACGACCGCGGGTGGACCTAAATACAATCCCTCTAAGGTTGGTGATGGCTTCCAATGGACGCAAGCCTACGACCCATCATGTAAGACCTGATTCCCACCCCGGCCTAGAGCCGGGGCTTTTGCTTTATGGCTCGGCCTGGCTCGAACAGCACAGCGTAGCGCTGAATCCAGGCATAAAAAAACCTGCCTTTTTCAAGGCAGGCTTCTTGTTGGGCAACGCCATAGCTTCAGCGCCTGTCATCTGGCGGATCATCATCGCGGCGCGAGTTCTGCCAGGCTTTGAACAATTGCCAGCCGACAAAGGCGCCGCCGGCGATCTTCAAAAGCTTGGAGCGCTTGCCGCCGCGCATGATCATGGCGGACAGCGATGAACTGACGATGGGATAGCGGCGCGCCAGGCTGATCGCCTGCAAGGCCCAGCGCGATGCGCCGCCCGAAGCCAGGCCGGGCAAGAGCCCCTTGAGGAGCGCGGCCGGTTCCAGCTTGCGTCCGGTGGCCGCGATGCTCTGCGCCAGCGATTCGCGTTCGATGGCTGCGCGGGCGCGCAGCAGCTCGATGCGCACGGCGCGGTCGACGGTGGGAGACCTTTTCGTCATGTTTCAGCCCTCCTCGCGCCGGCGCGCCTGCCCTTCGTCGTCGTCTTGCGCGTCGCGCACCCGCTCCAGCAATTCGGCGTCGCGCCCGAGTTCCTCGAGCGTGGCGGCGAATGGCGGCGCGCCGTAGACCAGCCCGCGGCGCACTGCAACCAGCAAGGCCACGCCGACCAGGCCATAGAAGCCCGCCAACAGGCCCAGGGCCAGGTAGCGGTCTTCAGTGGGCCAGAACGCCACCGCGACCGTGACGGTGAAGACCAGCACCGCCAGCGTCAGGAACAGCAGCGCAGCAAACGCCATGCCCAAAAGCTTGAGCAAGCGCGCTTTTTCATCCGCCGCTTCCAGCGCCAGCAGTTCCAGGCGCGTGCGCAACAGCCCGACCACGCTGGAGGCAACGCCGAAAACAGATTTTCGTAGACCCATGGCTGAAAAGGACGCCGGGCGGGAAGCGCGGTCTTGCGCCCGCGCCGCCCGCCCGGATGTCCTGCCCTATCAGCGGCGGCTGATCAGCAAGCCGAGCAGCAGGCCGGTCACGCCTGCGATGCCGATGGCTTGCCAGGGATTGTCGTGCACGTAGTCGTCGGTCGCGCGGGCAGCCTTGCGGCCGCGTTCCAGCACGGCGTCCTGCGCTTCGTACAGCGCTTCGCGCGTGCGCTTCAAGGACGTCAGCGCGCGGTCGCGCAATTCGTTGGCCTTGTCGCCGGTGCTGCTGGCGGCTTCGCGCAGCAGGCTTTCGGCGTCATTCAGGCTGGACTTGACACTGTCGATGAGTTTTTCTTTTGCGACTTCTTCGGATTTTCTCGTGGCCATTATTTGAGCTCCTGTTGTGTGTCAATGACGGAACCATCATACCAGCCGCCATGCGGGAGACACGGCGCGCTTGCTACGGTGTGCTACTTGATTTGCGTAATCTCAACGGCGGATTTGACGCCGCCCTGATCGATGTCCTGCTTCATCACCAGATTGATCGCCGGACAGTACCAGTCCGTCACGGTGGTGTTCATGCCCGGGATGGGGATCGTCAGGCCCTGAAACGTGGCCATGGTGGGATCGGAATTGCGGGTGTAGGTGATCGGATGGCAAGACTGCGAGCCCAGCGCGGTATTCACCGCAGCCTTCTGCCCCACGGTCTTCTCACCGATGCGCACCGTGGTGCTGGGCTGGCCGCCGACGGGCGCTTCCTTGCCGATCTTCAGGCGGAACGACGAGCCAGGCAATTTTTGGCCGGCGCTGAGCTTGCCGTCATAGGCGAAGAGACCCAGCATGCGCAGGTCGAACTGGCCTTCGGAAGGCTTGGGCGCCTCGCCCGCGGTGGCATAGCGCAGGAAGGTGGCCTGGCCGCCCTTGACCGTCATCAGGTAATCCAGCTTGGACTTTCCCGGGGGCAGGCCCGCATAGCTGAACGTGGCCACGCCCTGCACGCGCGCGCGGCAGTTGTCGCCATTGCTTTTTGTAACTTCGGCGAAAGACAGGTCGGCGCCCAGCGCCAGATTGCCGGTGCCGGTCAGTTGCACCGTGCCGCCGTCATGCATGAACTGCGCATCGCACACGCCGGCCTGCGCCGCGGCGGCCGCGCCCAGCGCGCCCGCCGTAAAAATCAGGGATGCCATTTTTCGCATCGTCACAAGCCACTCCATGAATCCGGATGAAAACCGCCCGCGCCTGGCGCATGGCTGGCTTGATACTACACCGGTTGCGAGACGCGGCGCGTGTCGGAACGTGTCGGCCGCGACCACGCTGGCAGCGGCTACGCCGGCGCGGCGGCGGGCGCGGCGCGGCCGATCAGAACCTGGATCTCCGGCACGCAGGAACCGCAGCCAGTGCCGCAACCCAGCGCAGTCTTCAAGGCCGCCAGATCGCAGCCCCGGGCGATACCGGCAAGAATCGCGGCCTCGCTCACACCGTTGCAGACGCAGACCGCGCGCGAGCGGACCGCGCCCGCAATCCGTCCGGTCAGCAGCGCCGCCACGCTGGCGGGCGCGTCGCCGCCGCCGGCCCAGGACAACAGCGCATCCTGCGCCCGCAGATCACCTGTCAGCAGAAAGCCGCGCAAAGCGCCTTGCTCCACCCTCACCCTGCGCATCTGGCCGCGCGCGGGATCGTCGAAAGCCACGTCGGGCAGGTGCAGGTCCAGCGCATCCGCCATCGCATCCAGGACCTCTGCCGGCGGCGCGGCGCAGGCCGCCAGGCGCATCCGCACGCCACCCGCGCCCGCCGGCAGGACCACCGCGTAATCGAAGCGTCCCAGCCAGGGCGCCAGCCGCGCGCGCAACATGGCGCTGTCGCCCTGCAGCCAGCCCGCGGCCTGCCATGGCAGGCCTGCCGGTACGGCCGACACGGCACTGTGCTTGAGTTCCGGCTGGCGCGAAATGGGATCGGCGGCCGGGTTGGTCAACGCGTTCACTCCCAGCCCCGCCATGTAGGCGCTGCCCCAATGCATGGGCAGGAACACCTGTCCCGGCGTCAGCGTATCGTCCGCCTGCACGGGTAGCACCACACTACCCCGGCGCGACGCCAGCCTGGCCAGCGCGCCGGGGTCCAGCTTGAGCCGGCGCATGTCCTCGGGATGCATGGACACCCAGGGTTCCTCGACATGCTGCGTCAGCACGCGGGCCAGCGACGTGCGCGCCATGGTGTGCCAATGGTCGCGCAGGCGGCCGGTGGTGAGCCGCAGCGGATATTCCGGCGTAGCGGCTTCGGCGACCGGACGGTAATCCACGTCGCAGAAACGGGCGCGTCCGCTGGCCGTGGGAAACACGCCATCGGCATACAGGCGCGCCGTGCCCTGACCTTGCCGGTACGGCCATTGCTGCGGTCCGTACGCATGCAGCGTTTCGTAATCCAGCCCGCTGTAGTCCAGGTCCCGGCCCGCCGTGGTGCGGGCATGCTCGGCAAAGACCTCGCTTTCATCCCGGTAGGCGAACAGCGCCGCCTTGTGCGGGGCCATGCGGGCAGCTAGGCGCAGCGCGACCGCCTGCGCCAGCCGCCAATCCGGCTGCGCGTCGCCGGGCGGATCGATCGCCGCGCGCACCCGGCTGATGCGGCGCTCCGAGTTGGTCACGGTGCCGGACTTCTCGGGCCAGGTGGCAGCGGGCAGCACCAGGTCCGCATAGGCCAGGGTTTCGGTGCCCGCGTACGCCTCCTGCACGATGACAAACTCGGCGCGCTCCAGCGCAGCGCGCACCCGGGCCTGATCCGGCAGGGACTGCGCCGGGTTGGTGGCCGCGATCCACAGCACCTTGATGCGACCTTCGCGCGCCGCGTCGAACATATCCAGCGCGGTGGCGCCCGGCGCCCGCGGCACGGCGTCCACGCCCCACAGCGCGGCGGCCGCCTCGCGGTCGGCCGCCGACGCGGGATCGCGATGGCCCGGCAGCAGCGTGGCCATGCCGCCCGCCTCGCGCCCGCCCATCGCGTTGGGCTGCCCCGTCAGCGAAAACGGCCCCGCGCCCGGCTTGCCGATCTGCCCGGTCGCCAAATGCAGATGTATCAGGGCGGCGTTCTTGTCGGTGCCGCTGGCCGACTGGTTCAAGCCCATGGTGTAGAGCGACAGCGTCGCGCCGGCCGCGCCGAACCAGCGCGCCGCCTGGACGATGTCCTCCGCCGGCACGCCGCAGATCTCCTGCGCGGCTTGCGGGGTGTACCGCCGAGCGCGCGCCATCAGGGGCTCGAAGCCTTCTGTATGCCGCTCGATGTAGCCGTGGTCCAGCAGCCCCTCCTGCTCCATGACATTGAGCATGGCGTGGAACATGGCCACATCCGTGCCCGGCGCCAATTGCAGGTGCAGGTCGGCGAAGGCCGCGGTGTCGGTACGCCGAGGATCCGCGACAATGACCTTCATGCCTGGACGCCGCGCCCGCGCGGCCTCCAGCCGCCGGAACAGTACGGGATGCGCATAGGCCATGTTGGAGCCAGCGATCAGCACCGTGTCGGCCAGGTCCAGGTCCTCGTAGCAGGCCGGCGGCGCGTCCGCGCCCAGCGTGCGCTTGTAGCCCGAGACCGCGCTGGACATGCACAGGCGCGAATTGGTGTCGATGTTGTTGGTGCCGGCCAGCGCGCGGGCCAGCTTGTTGAAGACCGCGTAATCCTCGGTCAGCAACTGCCCCGACAGGTAGAAGCCCACGGCGTCCGGGCCATGCCGCGCAATGGTGTCGGCCAGCTTGGCCGCCGCGATATCCAGCGCCTGGTCCAGCGCGATGGCGCGCGGGGGGTGGGCGCGCGTCTCGCGCCATTGCGCCGACAGCACGCGCGCGCCGTCGCGCCGCACCGTGTCCGCCAGCGCCAGGCCCTTGCTGCAGAGCTTGCCATGGTTGGCCGGATGCTGCTCGTCGCCGCGCACGCGGAGCACCGCGCCATCGCGCGTTTGCACCCGCACGCCGCAGCCGGTGCCGCAATAGCAGCACACCGACGCCACTTCGCGCACGCCTTGCGGCGCCGCGTCCACGCTATCGATCAGGCGAGCCATGGGTGCATCCATTTCCTATTCCTCCGCGGCGCCTTCGCCGTGCATGAGCCGCTCGCGCAATGCGCCGATGCGCCGGCCCTCGCGGATCAGGCGCACATACCAGGCGCTATCCGCCGTGTCGCCGTACAGGCAGGCGCCCACCAGCTTGTCGTCGCGGATCACCAGTTTCTTGTAGACGCCGCCTGGTGTATCGGCCAGCGTGATCGACTCGGTCTGCTGCCCGCCGGCAAAATCGCCAGCGGAAAACAGATCGATGCCGGTGACCTTGAGCCGCGTCGACGTCACGCTGCCTTCGTAGCGGCCGATGCCGTGCAGCGCCAGATGGTTGGCCGCCACCTTCGCCTGTTCGTACAGGGGCGCGACCAGGCCGTAGGCGGTGCCGCGATGGCTGACGCATTCGCCCACCGCGTAGATGCGCGGGTCATAGGTCTGCAAGGTGTCGCTGACCACCACGCCGCGGTCCACATGCAGGCCGCAGCGCTCGGCCAGTTCGGTGTCGGGCCTGACGCCCACCGCCATCACCACCAGGTCCGCCGCAATCTCTTCCCCGTCCGCGAAGCGCAGCGCGCGCACCCGCCCGTCGGCCCCTCCCAGGATCTCGCGGGTCTGGCGCCCCAGCAGAAACTTCAGGCCGCGCACTTCCAGCCCGCGGCGCAGCATGGCCGCGGCGCCGCCGTCCAGCTGCCGGTCCAGCAGCGATGCCCCCAAATGCACCACGGCCACATCCATGCCGCGCGCAGCCAGGCCGTTGGCGGCCTCCAGGCCCAACAGGCCACCGCCTATCACCACCGCGTGCCGGTAGCGCGAGGACGCCTCTATCATCTGGTTCACGTCGCCGATATCGCGAAAGGCGACGACGCCGTCCAGATCGCTGCCCGGCACAGGCAGGATGAACGGCTTCGAGCCGGTGGCCAACAGCAGCCGGTCGTAGGGCGTCTCGGACCCATCGTCCGCCAGCACGATGCGCCGGGCGCGGTTGACGCCCACGACCTTGCGGTTCAACAACAGGCGGATGCCGTGGCGGAGGTACCAGTCCTCATCGTTGAGCACGATATCCCGCAAGCTCTGTTCGCCGCTCAGCACTGGCGACAGCAGGATGCGGTTGTAGTTCGGATGCGGCTCGGCGCCGAATACCGTGATCTCGTACAGATCGGGCGTCAGCTTCAGCAGTTCTTCCAGCGTGCGTATGCCCGCCATGCCGTTGCCGACCACCACCAGCTTCTGCTTCGCCTCCATGACGGCCCCTACGCGGCTGCGCGCGATGCCCCGGCCTCGGCCAGCGGCTGCGGGTCGGCATCCAGCGCCGCGTTGGCCTGGAGCGCCGCCTGCGAGCGCTCGGGGTTGCCATGGCGGCGGTGCAGGAAGTCCACCACCGCGGCCCGGCACGCCAGATAGGCCGCGTCATTGGCCAGCCGCACGCGGTCGCGCGGACGGGACAACGGCACGGGCAGGATTTCGCCGATGGTCGCGGCCGGACCGTTGGTCAGCATCACGATGCGGTCGGACAGCAGCACGGCTTCATCGACGTCGTGCGTGACCATGACGGTGGTGGTGCGCGTCTTGGCGACGATCTTCAGCAGTTCGTCCTGCAGGTGCGCGCGGGTCAGCGCGTCGAGCGCGCCGAAGGGCTCGTCCATCAGCAGCACGCCCGGCTCGATCGCCAGGGCGCGCGCAATGCCCACGCGCTGCTTCATGCCTCCGGAAATCTCGCGCGGCAGCTTGTTCTGCGCCGGCAACAGGCCCACCAGGTCCAGCGCCGCGCGTGTGCGCTCGACCAACTGCGGGCGCTTCTCCTTGGCGCCGAACACCCGCTCCACCGCCAGATATACGTTCTGGAAGCAGCTCAGCCAGGGCAGCAGCGAATGGTTCTGGAACACCACGGCGCGGTCCGGGCCGGGGCCGGTGATCTCGCGTTCCGCGCACAGCAGCACGCCGCTGGTGGGGCGGGTCAGGCCGGCGATGAGATTGAGCAGGGTCGATTTGCCGCAGCCGGAATGGCCGATCAGCGTGATGAACTCGCCCTGCTCCACGGTCAGGTCTATGTCGCGCAGCGCCACGAAAGCGCCCTTGCGGGTATTGAACGTCTGGCCCACGCGCTCGATGCGTACGTATTTCTTCATGGCGCTATTCCTCGGTGTAGGTGTAGCGGCGGGCCAGGGCAACCAATAGAGTTTCCAACAGCAGCCCGACGATGCCGATCACGAAAATGGCGATGACGATGTGCTCCACCTTCAGGTTGTTCCACTCGTCCCAAAGCCAGAAGCCGATGCCCGTGCCGCCCGTCAGCATCTCCGCGGCCACGATCACCAGCCACGCAGTGCCGATCGACAGGCGCACCCCGGTCAGCATGTAGGGCAGCACGGCAGGCAGCAGCACCTTGGTGGTCACCTTCCATTCCGACAGGTTCAGCACCCGCGCCACGTTCAGATAGTCCTGCGGCACGCGCGCCACGCCGACCGCGGTGTTGATGATCATCGGCCAGATCGAACAGATGAAGATGGCCCAGATGGCGGCCGGGTTGGCCGCCTTGAACAGCAGCAGTCCAAGCGGCAGCCAGGCCAGCGGCGACACCGGCCGCAGCAGGCTGACGATGGGCGAGAACATCGCCCGCACCGCCGCATAGCGGCCGATGGCGAAACCCGCCGGGATGCCGACCAGCGCGGCCAGGCCGAAGCCGAGCGCCACGCGCTGCAGCGATGCCAGCAGGTTCCAGCCTATGCCTTTGTCATTGGGGCCGTTGTCGTAGAACGGATCGGAAAACAGTTCGACGGCGGCGCGCCAGGTCACGCCTGGCGTGGGGATTTCCGGTATCCGCATCGCCACCACCTGCCACACCAGCACAAACAGCGCGAAGCCCGCCACGGGCCCCACCACGGCCCGCAACGCGGACTCCAGACGTTCGCGCCAGAGGACGAGGAGTTCATCGCCGCGGCTCATACTCGTTGCGTCAGACATTGCATGCCCCTTTTGTATCGGCGCTCAGGCCCGGACCTTGAATCCGTCGGCGTAGGCGGCAGGATTGCTGCCGTCCCAGACCACGCCGTCGATGAGTTTCGAAGTGCGCATCTCGCTGGGCGGCAACGCCGCGCCGGCGGCCTGCGCGGCCTGCTTGTAGAGGTCGATCCGGTTGATCTGTTTCGCCATCGCCAGATAATCGGGATGTTCCTTCAGCAGCCCCCAGCGCTTGTGCTGCGTCAGGAACCACATGCCGTCGCTCAGGTATGGGAAATTGGCGGCGCCGTCGGCGTAAAAGCGCATGGCGTGCTCGTCCGTCCAGCTTTTCCCCAGCCCATCGTCGTAGCGGCCCAGCATGCGGTCGACGATGCCGCTGGCGTCCGTGTTGACATAGGACTTGGCAGCGATGGTCTCGGCGGTTTTCTGGCGGTTGGCGGGCGAGGCGTCTATCCACTTGCCGGCCTCAAGAATGGCGGCGGTCACCGCGCGCGCCGTGTTCGGGTGGCGCGATACGAAGTCGGCGCTCGTGCCCAGCACCTTCTCGGGGTGGTCGGTCCAGATGCCCTGCGAAGTGACGGCGGTGTAGCCGATCTTGTCCAGGATGGCGCGCGCGCCCCAGGGCTCGCCCACGCAATAGCCGTCCATGTTGCCCACGCGCATGTTGGCGACCATCTGCGGCGGCGGCACGGTGATGACCTTGGCGTCCTTCATGGGATGGATGCCGTAGGTCGCCAGCCAGTAGTACAGCCACATCGCGTGCGTGCCGGTGGGAAAGGTCTGGGCAAAGGTGTATTCGCGCTTGTCGGACGCCATCAGCTTGGCCAGCGATTCACCGTCGCGCACGCCCGCCGCCAGCAGCTTGTTCGACAGCGTGATGGCCTGGCCGTTCTGGTTCAGGCTCATCAGCACGGCCATGTCCTTCTTCGGCCCGCCTATGCCCAGGTGCACGCCGTAGACCAGGCCGTACAGCACGTGGGCCATGTCCAGCTCGCCGTTCATGAGCTTGTCGCGCACGGCGGCCCAGGACGCTTCCTTGGACGGCGTGATCGTCACGCCGTGCTTCTTGTCCAGGCCCAGTACCGAGGCCATCACGACCGAAGCGCAATCGGTCAGCGGAATGAAGCCGATCTTGACCTCGGTCTTCTCGGGCGCGTCGGTGCCGGCGGCCCAGGCGCCGGCCCGCACCAGCGGATCGACCAGCGACAGCAGGCTGGCGCCGGCCACCGCGCGCGCCGTGCCGCAAAGCCACTTGCGGCGTGCGGCGTTGGCGCTGAGATCCCCGCCCGCGGCGGCGTCGGTGGAGGGGCTATGGGTCGATGGCGTCATGCATGGCTCCTGGCAAAAAAAAACGTCCCGCGCGCCATGGATTTCCATCCAGTGGCGCTGCGGAACGTCGTTGTCCCTTGCCGCTGATTGCGGCGCGTTGCGTGGGCCGACCTTCGTTGGCCGCCCGCTTCCACTGAAGCAAATGGCGTGCCAGAAAGAATGGGATATTGCCTGGCTCGCCGCCAGGCCGCGCCTGCACTAGCGCTGCTCCGCATCGCGCCGGGCCAGCGGGCAAGGCATGAAACGGGGTGCGAACCAACTTGGTGCACCGTCGGTTGCGGCAGCGCACCATCCGTGTGCCAGGCGCGCTCCGGCGCTGTGCGCACCGACTGGCCGTCGTCGAAGAATGCGATGGCATGGAACTTGCATGACAGGAAGCATCAGAGGGGAATCTCATGCTCAAGGTCATGCTGCTCAACGATGGCGAAGGACGCGCGGCGTCGCTGCGGCAGACGCTGGCCGCAGCGGGCGTACATGTCGTGGCCGAAATGGCGCCGGACATGGATCTGGCCGCCGCCATCGCGCAGGCCGCGCCCGACGTGGTGCTGATAGACAGCGACGCCCCCGGCCGCGACACGCTGGAGAACGTGTGCGTCGCCAGCGAACACAGCGACCGCCCGGTCGTGATGTTCACCGACAACGGCAACCGCGAAACCATACGCAGCGCCTTGCGCGCCGGGGTCGCCGCCTACGTGGTGGGCGACGTGCCTGCCGGACGCATCGAGCCGCTGCTGACGGTGGCGATCGAGCGCTTCGCCATGGAGAAGTCGCGGCGCGAAGAACTGCGCGACGCGCAATTGCGCCTGGCCGACCGCCAATGGGTGGAAAAGGCCAAGGGCATCCTGATGAAGGCGCGGTCGATTTCCGAGGATGAGGCCCACGGCCTGTTGCGCCAGCGCGCCATGCAAAGCCAGAAGCGGCTGGGCGAGGTCGCCCGGGAGGTCGTGGAGATGAGCGCCTGGCTGGGCAAATCCACTTAATAAGCTTTGGTTATATGGAACAAAGAAATCAAAAGTTGTGGGGATGAAGCCCCCTTCCTATGATCCAACGACACTATGCCGGGTACGCCCGAGGCTGGCATTCATGAAGCTTTTCCCGATTTTTGCCGATCTGAAAGACAGGCTGGTCCTGGTGGTGGGCGGCGGCGGCGTCGCCGAACGCAAGACGCTGTCGCTGCTGGAAGCCTCCGCCGACGTGCTGGTGGGCGCGCCGGAACTGACGCCCGCCCTGGCCGCGCTGGCCGCCGAAGGCCGCATCCGCCATTTGTCCGGCCGCTTCGATCCCGCCTGGCTCGACGAAGTCTGGCTGGCGGTCGCGGCCACCGACGACCGCGAGACCAACGCCGCCGTCTCGGAGGCCGCCGCCGTCCGGCGCATCTTCAGCAACGTGGTGGACGATCCCGAACTGTCGTCCTTCCAGGTGCCGTCCATCGTCGACCGCTCGCCGGTCATCGTCGCGATTTCCTCGTCCGGCGTGGCGCCGGTGCTGGCGCGGCGCATCCGGGAACGCATCGAATCGCTGTTCGACCACACCCTGGGCCAGTTGGCCGGGCTGGCCGCCAGCTATCGCAAGCGCATCCGCGCCAGTCATCCCGACCTGGGCGCGCGCCGCCGCTTCTACGACTGGCTGCTGGACGGCCCGGTGGCCGGCTTCCTGCGCCAGCAGCAGCCGGCCCAGGCCGAAGCCGCGCTGGCGGCGGCATTGGCGGCGCCGCGGGCGCCCGACGCCGGCAGCGTGGTGCTGGTGGGCGCTGGCCCCGGCGACCCCGGCCTGCTGACGCTGAAGGCATTGCGCGCGCTGAACGAGGCCGACGTGATCCTGCATGACCGCCTGGTAAGCGCCGACGTCATGTCGCTGGCGCGCCGCGACGCCGAGCGCGTATCGGTCGGCAAGCTGCCCGGCGAGGACCACAACGCCACCCAGGCCCGCATCCACAGGCTGATGGTCGAGCACGCGCGCGCCGGCCGCCGCGTCGTGCGGCTCAAGGGCGGCGACGCCTTCATCTTCGGGCGTGGCGGTGAGGAACTGGAATACCTGCGCACGCACGGCGTGCGCTATGAAGTAGTGCCCGGCATCACCGCCGCGCTGGCCTGTGCCGCCTATGCCGGCGTTCCGCTGACGCACCGCGAACACGCCCAGTCCGTCCGCCTGGTCACCGCGCATTGCCGCGAAGACGAGGACAACCTGGACTGGCCCGCGCTGGCCCGTGAAAAACAGACCCTGGCCTTCTACATGGGTGTGGGGCAGCTGGATCTGCTGACCAGCCGCCTGCTGGCCCACGGCCGCTCGGCGGACACGCCGTTCGCGCTGATCGAGAACGGCAGCCGGCCCGAGCAACGGGTGTTGTCTGGCGCGCTGGAGCAATTGCCGGCGCTGGCCGCCGAGCACGCGATCCGTTCGCCGGCGCTCTTGATCGTGGGCGAGGTGGCGGGATTGGCTTCGCAATTGCAGTGGTTCGGCCAGCACCTGGACGGACGCATGGAGCGTCTGGCGGCCTGAGGGGCCGTGGGCCCGATGCAAAACGCCAGCCTGCGGGCTGGCGTTTTTTTTCGTGGCCGTACCCCGGCCGCTATTCCGTCTTCTGCGTCGTGCCGAAAATGCGGTCGCCGGCGTCGCCCAGGCCCGGCATGATGTAGCCGTGCTCGTTGAGGCCGTCGTCGATGGACGCGGTGTAGATGTGCACGTCGGGATGCTTGGCCAGAACCGTATCGATACCGACCGGCGCCGCTACCAGCACCAGGGCGCGGATTTCCTTGCAACCGGCGCGCTTGAGCAGATCAATGGCGGCGACCATGGAACCGCCGGTGGCCAGCATCGGGTCGACGATCAGGGCCAGGCGCTGGTCCAGTTCACCCACCAGGCGTTCCAGGTAGGTATGCGCTTCCAGCGTTTCTTCGTTGCGGGCCACGCCCACCACGCTGACCTTGGCGCCCGGAATCAGGCTGAGCACGCCGTCCAGCATGCCGATGCCGGCGCGCAGGATGGGCACCACGGTGACTTTCTTGCCGGCGATCTTTTCGACCTGCACCGAGCCGCACCAGCCCTCGACGGTGGCGGGCGCCAGGGGCAGGTCCTTGGACGCTTCGTACGTCAGCAGCGCACCCACTTCCTGCGACAGCTCACGGAAGCTCTTGGTGCTGAGGTCGGCGCGACGCATGATCCCGAGCTTGTGGCGGATCAGCGGATGGCGGATTTCGTGCACGGGCATGTGCGTAACTCTCCAGAGTATTGATAGACAGGGTATTCGCCTCAGGCGGAACCATGACGGCGCGGCGCGCTTTGCATCGCCCCGCCGTCGAGCCACATTTGAGGATCGTAATCGGTTTGGAAGGGAATTGTTATTGACCGCCCGCAGGATGATCCGAAGATTCGCGCCGGCGAGGCGCAGGCATGGTCATTGTTCAGCGAGCCAGGCGATCAGGGCGTCGTCGAAGGCGCGCACGGCGCCGGCCTGTTCGTGGTTGACGATGCTGACCACCACGTAGCGCTTGCCGCTGGCGCCCAGCACGTAGCCTGCGATGGAACGCACGTCGCGCAGCGACCCGGTCTTCAGGTGGGCCATGCCCAGGGTGCCATCGCCCTTGAGGCGGCGGCGCACCGTGCCATCCACCCCCGCGATCGCAAAGGATGAAATGTACTCGGGCATGACCGGCGAGTTCCAGGCCACGGTCAGCATCGACGCCAGGCTGTCGGCCGACACCCGCGCGTCGCGCGACAGGCCGGCGCCGTTGTCGATGACCAGCTCGGGCATATCCAGGCCCTGCTTGGCCAGCAGCCCCTTGGCCACGGCCTCGCTGCTGGCGACGGTGGCGGGCCGGCGGCCGCGCTCGGCGCCCAGGGTCAGCAGCAAGGTGCGCGCCATGACGTTGTTGCTGCGCTTGTTGATCTGGCGGATCGCCTCGGCCAGCGTGGGCGAATCGTGCGAGGCCAGCACCACCGCGTCAGGCGGCACCATGCCGGAACGGACCTGGCCCTTGAAAGTGCCGCCCAGCTCCTTCCAGAGCATGCGGAACACTTCGGTGGCGTAGTCGGGCTGCGACAGCGCCAGGCGGTACAGGCTGAATTCGCCGCAGGAGCCGGCCACCTTGCCATTCACGCGGATCGTGACGCCCTGCTGGGTGATCAAGGGTTCGGTCGTCACCACGGGAGGCCCGGGGCAGCGGGCATCGCTCCATTCGACGCGGCCCTCGATCTTCAGGCCCGGCAGCGGCGGATCGATCAGCGGCACCCATTTATTGGCGGCGGGGTCCGGCGTGAACAGCAGCCGCATTGCGCCAAAACCCACCATCAGGGCATCCGGGCTGGCGTTGTAGGCCCGGTCCGGGGCGCCGTCGAAAGCGCCTGGGTCGGTCGCGACCTGGCCGAAGATGCTGCGGTCGATGATCAGGTCGTTGATCTGCTTGACGCCGCGCAGGCGCAGTTCGCGCAGCAGCACCCACAGGTCCTGCAGCAGGAATTGCGGATCGCCGCCAGCCCGCAGGTATAGCGGGCCGCTCAGCACGCCCTTGGCATCGGGCCGCGCGCCGGGCGCCGTCATGAATTCGGTGCGCCAGACGTAGTTGGGTCCCAGCTCGGACAGCGCGGCCCAGGTCGTGACCAGCTTCATCACCGAGGCGGGATTGCGCGACTCCTTGGCATTCAGCGCCACCAGGCGCGGCCCGCCCACTTCCTGCACCACCAGGGACAGGGAGCTGTCGGGCAGCTTGCTGGCTTTCCAGGCGTTCACCACGTTGGGCGGCAGGCCGGGCACCTGCGCCCAGGCCGCGCCCGCCACCGCGGCCAGCAGCCCGCCGGCCAGCCATCGCTTCAGCCCGCCCCTACGCTTATATGCTTGTCCCGTCATGCCACGCCCACCCGGTTGCTCGTCCTGCAAAACCGAGAGCATACAAAACCTTGACGGGTTGCGGCGCGGAGGCCGTTTCCCCGCCGGGCCGCCCCAAGGGGAAACAGCCCCCTTGGGGGGCAGCAAGCACGCATAGCGTGCGCGGCATGGGGGGGACCTTCCTCCCGCCGGGCCGCCCCAAGGGGAAACAGCCCCCTCGGGGGGCAGCAAGCACGCATAGCGTGCGCGGCGTGGGGGCCTTCTACTTTTGAAGACGCCACTTGCCGGAAGCCACGGTCGCCATCACCAGCGCCCGCTCGTCCAGCCCGTTGTGGTCGGTGGGACTCATATTGACCACACCTGTCGCGGTGGGCAGGTTCTTGACGTTCTCCAGCGCGTCGCGCAGCGCCGCCCGGAATTCGGGCGTGCCGGGCTTGGCCGTCTTCAGCGCCACCGGGATGGCCTGCTGCAGCAGAAGGCCGACGTCCCAGGTGTAGGCGGCGAACAGGGACACGCTGCCCGCGCCGTTGGCCGCCTCATACTTCTTGGCGAAAGCCTGGGCGGTGGACTTGACGGGGTTGGTATCCGGCAGCAGGTCGGCGACCATTACCGGCCCCACCGGCACCCAGGCGCCCTCGCAGGCGTCGCCACAGACCCGCAGGAAGTCGTTGTTGGCCACGCCGTGGTTGAAATAGATCTTGCCCTTGTAGCCGCGTTCGCGCAGCGCCCGCGCCGGCATCGCGGCGGGCGTGCCGGAGGCCCCGACCACCACGGCGTCCGGCGCCGCGCCGATCACCTTCAGGGTCTGGGCCACGGCGGACGTGTCGGTGGGCGCGAAGGCTTCCTTGCCCACCACCTCGATGCCGTGCTTCTTGGCCGCCTTCTCGATTTCCACCCAGAAGGTCTCGCCCAGCGCGTTGTTGAAGCCGATGAAGGCCAGCTTCTTCACGCCATTGGCCGCCGCGTGGCGCGCGATGCCCTCGGCCATCAGCGAATCGGAGTGCGGCGTCTTGAACACCCAGCGGCGCTTGTCGTCGACCGGCTCGATCAGCCGCGCCGAAGAAGCCAGCGTGATCACCGGGGTGGCGCCGCTGGCCACCGTGTCCAGCATGGCCATGGTGTTGGGCGTGGTAGTGGACCCGACGATCAGGTCCACCTTGTTCTCCGAGATCAGCTTGTGGGAATTGCTGACGGCGCGGGTGGTGTCGGAAGCGTCGTCCAGCACCACGTACTCGACCTTGACGCCCCCGATCTCGGTGGGCAGCAGGCTGATCGTGTTGCGTTCGGGGATGCCCAGCGAGGCCTGGGGACCGGTGGTGGACAGCGTGGCGCCGATTTTCACCTGGGCCAGCGCGGGCGTGGCGCCCGCTGCCAGCAGGGCGGCCAGCGCGGCGGCCATGAGGGTACGACGAGGGGTCATGCGGAGTCTCCTTGGATACGCGGATGTCTTATGCTTTGCGCCGATCCGCTACGGCGTGGAACTCTGTTTATACGGCGGGGAACCCGGCGGGCGGGCACCTCGGGGGGCTCGTTGCGGGTTTGTCCGCACGGCCTCGCAGCGCGGCGCGGCTGCGTTCTTGCTGGTCTCCACGTTGCCAGTGACTGGCAAGCGCTGTATTTTTTAGTGATACACGTATTCTAATAAGAGACAAACTCATGTCAACAGATAGCAGCACGGGGATCCAATCAGCCGAAATCGCCCTGGACGTGCTGACCCGGCTGGCCGAACTGGGCGGCGCCCTGTCCGTGTCCGAGCTGGGCCGCAGCCTGGACATGCCGCGCGCCAAGGTGCACCGCTACCTGGTGTCTCTGGAGCGGCGCGGCTATGTGGAACAGGACGCGGCCAGCGCCCGCTACCGGCTGGGCCCGCAGGCGCTGCACACCGGACTGGCGGCGCTGGCCGAAGTGGATTTCGTGAAACTGGCGGCCGGCAGCCTGGACGGCCTGAGCGCCGCCATCGGCCAGACCGTGTTCATCGCGGTATGGGGCCAGCACGGCCCCACCATCGTGCAATGGCGCGACGCGCGACTGCCGGTGACGGTCAACGTGCGGGTGGGCTCGGTGCTGCCGCTGCTCAACAGCGCCACCGGCCGGGTCTTCGCCGCCTGGCTGCCCGAGGCCCTGGCCCTGCCGCGGGCACTGTCCGAATGGGAGGCGCTGCAGGCGCATGATCCCGAGGCCGCCCGCATGCTGGATGCGGCGGAACCGCCCGCCGATCTGGCCGCCGCGCTGCGCCGCCAGTGGCAGGCGACCCGCAAGCGCGGCTACGCCAGCGTCAGCGGCCACCTGCTGCACGGCATCAATTCGGCCTCGGTGCCGGTGCTGGATGCCCAGGGCCATCTGGCCGGCGCCATCACCAGCCTGGGACTGCACGGGGGATTCGACCTGTCGGCCGACGGCGAACCGGTGCGGGCGCTGACGGCGGCGGCGGCGGATTGCTCGCGCCGGCTGGGCTGGAGCCCGGCGCGCTGAACGCAGCCGGAGCGGCCATCCGTCCCCGGGCCGGGCAGCCCGATCCTGCGGCCGCTTTACAATACAGGGTTGCCCCGGGCCCGCCTGGCCCGTTTTCGCCCTCTTTTTGCCGCCCTTGCCGGACGGATAGCCGCGTGACCCAGCCCCTCACCGTTGCCGATTTCAATTACGAACTGCCGCCCGAGCTCATCGCCCAGGCGCCCGCCGCCGAACGCACCGGCAGCCGCCTGCTGCACCTGGACGGCGCCGGCCAGCTGCACGACCGGCAGTTCGCCGACCTGGCCTCGCTGCTGCGTCCGCAAGACCTGCTGATCTTCAACGACACCCGCGTCATCAAGGCGCGCCTGAACGGCCACAAGATCACCGGCGGCAAGATCGAAGTGCTGGTCGAACGCATCACCGAACCCGACCGCGTCCTGGCCCACGTGCGCGCCAGCAAGTCGCCCGGTCCGGGCATGGTGCTGCGCCTGGCCGACACCTTCGACGCCACCGTGCTGGGCCGCGAGGGCGAACTCTTCGACATCCGCTTTCCCGGCCCCGTGCTGGATCTGCTGGACGCGCACGGCGCGACGCCGCTGCCGCCCTACATCACGCACGAGGCCGACAGCGGCGACGACGAACGCTATCAGACCGTCTACGCGCGCGAACCCGGCGCGGTGGCCGCGCCCACCGCCGGCCTGCACTTCGACCAGCCCACGCTGGATCGCCTGGCGGCGATGGGCGTGGAACGCGCCTTCGTCACGCTGCACGTGGGCGCGGGTACCTTCCAGCCGGTGCGCGTGGACAATCTGGCCGATCACATCATGCACGCCGAATGGTTCACCGTGCCGCAAGCCACGGTCGACGCGATCGCCGCCGCCCGCAGCCGCGGCGGCCGGGTCATCGCCGTCGGCACCACCAGCGTGCGCGCCCTGGAATCCGCCGCCGCCCAGACCGAAGGGCGCACCGCCCCCGGCCTGCCGCTGGCCGCCGCCCAGGGCGACACCCGCCTCTTCATCACCCCCGGTTACCGGTACCGCGTCGTCGACGCCCTGGTCACCAACTTCCACCTGCCCCAGTCGACCCTGCTGATGCTGGTGTCGGCGCTGGCCGGCGTAGAACCGATACGCCGCGCCTACGCCCACGCCGTCGCCGAGCGCTACCGCTTCTTCAGCTATGGCGACGCCATGTTTATCGAGTCCCCCGCCCCATGACCGGACTGAATTTCGAACTGCTCGCCACCGACGGCGGCGCCCGCCGCGGCCGCATCACGCTGAACCACGGCGTGGTCGAGACGCCCATCTTCATGCCTGTCGGCACCTATGGCAGCGTCAAGGCCATGATGCCGCACGAACTGAAGGAGATCGGTTCGCAGATCGTGCTGGGCAACACCTTCCACCTGTGGCTGCGCCCAGGCACGGAAATCATGGAAAAGCACGGCGGCCTGCATGGCTTCATGCAGTGGGACAAGCCCATCCTGACCGACTCCGGCGGCTTCCAGGTGTTCAGCCTGCAAGGTATGCGCAAGATCACCGAGGAAGGCGTCAAGTTCGCTTCCCCGATCGACGGCGCGCGGCTGTTCCTGACGCCGGAAGAATCCATGCGCATCCAGCGCTCGCTGAATTCCGACATCGTCATGGTGTTCGACGAGTGCACGCCCTATGAAATCGACGGCCGCCCCGCCACCGTCGAAGAAGCGGCCCGCTCCATGCGCATGTCGCTGCGCTGGGCCCGCCGCTCGCGCGAGGAATTCGACCGCCTGCAGAACCCCAACGCCCTGTTCGGCATCGTCCAGGGCGGCATGTACGAAGCCCTGCGCGACGAGTCCCTGGCCGGGCTGCAGGACATCGGCTTCCACGGCTACGCCATCGGCGGCCTGTCGGTCGGCGAGCCCAAGGAAGACATGATGCGCATCCTGGCGCACGTCACGCCCAAGCTGCCGGCCCAGGCGCCGCGCTACCTGATGGGCGTGGGCACGCCGGAAGACCTGGTCGAAGGCGTGAGCCGCGGCGTGGACATGTTCGACTGCGTCATGCCGACCCGCAACGCCCGCAATGGCTGGCTGTTCACGCGCTTTGGCGACGTCAAGATCCGCAACGCCAAGTACCGCGACGACACCCGCCCGCTGGACCCCAGCTGCAGCTGCCATACCTGCGCGAATTTCTCGCGGGCCTACCTGCACCACCTGCAGCGCGCCAATGAAATCACCGGCGCGCGCCTGAACACCCTGCACAACCTGCATTTCTATCTGACCATCATGAAGGAAATGCGCGAAGCCATCGCCGAAGGCCGCTTCGACGCCTGGCGCGCGCAGTTCGCGGCAGACCGGGCGCGGGGGGTGGATTAGAATTTCAGGACCTATATACAATAGTCGGCTTGCCCTATCCATGGCTCGCGCGGGGATGGGCGCATAAAAACACTAGATACAAACACCCAAACAGACTAAACGCAGGAGAATTCAATGTCCGTTATCGATACCGCCAGCCTCGTCGTGGCTCAGGCCGCAGCCCCCGAGGGTAACGCGCTGATGGGCATGCTGCCCATCATCCTGATGTTCGTGATCCTCTACTTCCTGATGATCCGTCCCCAGATGAAGCGCCAGAAGGAACACCGCAACCTGATCGCCGCCCTGGCCAAGGGCGACGAAGTGGTCACCGCCGGCGGCATGCTCGGCAAGGTCACCAAGGTCAACGACAGCTACGTCACCGTCGAAGTCTCCGAACTGGCCGACAAGCCCGTCGAAGTGATCATGCAGAAGTCCTCGGTCTCGACCGTGCTGCCCAAGGGAACCATCAAGGCCCTGTAAGCGTCCCACAGGAGCCCCCATCGGGCTCCTGTTGCTTGATGGCCCTGTCGCCGCCCGCCGCGCTTGTCGCCCGGGCGGCCCTTTCATCACTTTTACATGAAGTAGCCGGCAATGAACCGCTATCCCCTTTGGAAGTACATTACGGTCCTGGTCGCGGTCATCATCGGCCTGCTGTACACGCTTCCCAACTTCTACGGCGAATCCCCGGCCGTCCAGGTTTCCAGCGCCAAGGCCACGATCAAGGTCGATCCCGCCATGCTGAGCCGGGTCGAACAGATCCTGACCGACGCCAAGATCCCCAATGAAGGGGTCTATTACGAACAGAACGGCACGCTCGGCACCGTGCGCGCCCGCTTCACGTCGACCGACCTGCAGTTGCAGGCGCGCGACCTGATCGACAAATCCCTCAACACCGTCGCCGGCGACCCCCACTACACGGTCGCGCTGAACCTGCTGCCCGCCTCGCCCGCCTGGATGCGCGCCCTGGGCTGGTTCGCGCCCAAGCCGATGTACCTGGGCCTGGACCTGCGCGGCGGCGTGCACTTCCTGCTGCAAGTGGACATGCAGGGCGCCCTGACCGCCCGCTACGACTCCCTGGCCGCCGACGTGCGCTCCGTGCTGCGCGACCAGAAGGTCAACGTGGCCGGCGTCGAACGCTCGGGCCTGGCCATTGCCGCCACCTTCGCCGACACCGACGACCGCGACCGCGCCATCTCCACCCTGCGCAGCCGCCTGCCCGACCTGGAGTTCACCGAGCGCACGGAAAACGGCAAGCCGTTGCTGATGGCCGCGCTGAACCCGGCCGCCGTCACCCGCGTGCAGGACTCCGCGCTCAAGCAGAACATCAACACGCTGCACAACCGGATCAACGAACTGGGCGTGGCCGAACCGGTCATCCAGCAGCAAGGCGCCGACCGCATCGTGGTGCAGCTGCCCGGCGTGCAGGACGTGGCCAAGGCCAAGGAACTGCTGGGCCGCACCGCCACGCTGGAAATCCGCATGGTCGACGACTCCCCCGCCGCGCAGGCCGCGCTGCTGGGCGGCAGCGTGCCTTTCGGCCTTGAACGCTACAACGACCGCGACGGCCGTCCCATCCTGGTCCGCCGCCAGGTCATCCTGACCGGCGAAAACCTGCAGGACGCCCAGCCCGGCCGCGACTCGCAGACCCAGCAGGCCGCGGTCCACCTGACGCTGGACTCCAAGGGCGCCCGCATCTTCCGCGACGTCACCCGCGACAATATCGGCAAGCGCATGGCCATCCTGCTGTTCGAAAACGGCAAGGGCGAAGTGGTCACCGCTCCGGTCATCCGCGGCGAAATCGCCGGCGGCCAGGTGCAGATCTCGGGCAGCATGAGCTCCGAAGAGGCCGCCGACACCGCGCTGCTGCTGCGCGCCGGCGCCCTGGCTGCGCCCATGTCCATCATCGAGGAACGCACCATCGGCCCGAGCCTGGGCGCGGACAACATCGCCAAGGGCTTCTACTCGACGCTGTACGGCTTCCTGGCCATCGCCGCCTTCATCATCCTGTACTACCACCTGTTCGGCGTGTTCTCCACGATCGGCCTGACCATGAACGTGCTGCTGCTGCTGGCGCTGCTGTCCATGCTGCAGGCCACGCTGACCCTGCCGGGCATCGCGGCAATCGCGCTGACGCTGGGCATGGCCATCGACTCGAACGTGCTGATCAACGAACGGATACGGGAAGAGTTGCGCGCCGGCGCCAGTCCGCAACAGGCCATCCATCATGGCTTCGAGCGCGCCTGGGGCACCATTCTCGACTCGAACCTCACCACGCTGATCGTGGGCCTGGCGCTGCTGGCCTTCGGTTCGGGCCCGATCCGGGGCTTCGCGGTGGTGCACGTGCTGGGCATCCTGACCTCGATGTTCTCGTCGGTGGTGGGCGTGCGCGCGCTGGCCAACCTCTGGTACGGCCGCAAGAAGAAGCTCACGTCGATCTCCATCGGTGAAGTCTGGAAACCGAAGACCAACTGAACATGAGCGCGGGCGGCCCGGCCGCCCGCCACAGATAAAGCCTAAGGCGAAAAATGGAATTTTTCCGTATTCACCGCACCATCCCGTTCATGCGCCACGCGCTGGTGCTGAACATCATCAGTCTCGTCACGTTCCTGGCGGCTGTTTTCTTCATCGTCACGCGCGGCTTCCACCTGTCGATCGAATTCACCGGCGGCACGGTCATGGAAGTCAACTACGCTCAGACGGCGCAGCTTGAAAACGTGCGCGGCGTGGTCTCCAAGCTGGGCTACACCGACTTCCAGGTGCAGAACTTCGGCACCTCGCACGACGTCATGATCCGCCTGCCGCTGCAGGAAGGCCAGACCTCGGCCACCCAGAGCGAAACCGTCATGGCCGCGCTGAAGACCGCCGATTCCGGCGTCGAGCTGCGCCGTGTCGAGTTCGTGGGCCCGCAAGTGGGCCAGGAGCTGCTGCACAACGGCCTGATGGCCCTGCTGGTCGTGGTCATCGGCATCATGGTCTACCTGGGCTTCCGCTTCGAATGGAAGTTCGCCGTCGCCGGCGTGATCGCCAACCTCCACGACGTGGTGATCATCCTGGGCTTCTTCGCCTTCTTCCAGTGGGAATTCTCGCTGTCGGTGCTGGCGGGCGTGCTGGCGGTGCTGGGCTACTCCGTGAACGAATCCGTGGTCATCATGGACCGGATCCGCGAAAACTTCCGCAAGTACCGCAAGGCGGACGTGCACGAAGTCATCAACAGCGCCATCACGCAGACCATCTCGCGGACCATCATCACCCACGGTTCCACGCAGATGATGGTGCTGGCCATGCTGTTCTTCGGCGGCCCCACCCTGCACTACTTCGCCATGGCCCTGACCATCGGCATCTGGTTCGGCATCTACTCGTCGGTGTTCGTGGCCGCGGCCCTGGCCATGTGGCTGGGCGTCAAGCGCGAAGACCTGGTCAAGCCGGTCAAGAAGGAAGGCGAGGAAGGCGAAGCCGCCTGATCCGTTTCCGCTTGAAGAGAAACCCGCCGCATTGCGGCGGGTTTTTTATTGCGCGGCGCTTGCCGCCTTGCGCCTGGCCAGGAACCGCAGGGCCAGACCGCCGGGAACCACGGCGAACTGGAGCAAGCCGGCGTAGAGCCAGGCCCAGGTCCAGCGGAAACGCCACGGAATGAATTCAGGCACCCCGTTGTCGTCGAAATACGGGTCATGAATGACCAGCGCCAGGCCGCCCAGATACGAAAGCACAAGACATCCCGCCACGAACAGCCACCGCCGCGTGGCCGGGGCCGTCCAACCATGACGGCGGCCGTGCACGGCGCTGGCCGCCAGGCTGATCAGCAGGCTGGCCGCGAACAAGACGGGGAATAAAAGAAAAGCCACGGCATCGCTCCCGGCTGCAGGTCCGGCGCCATTGTGCCAGCCGCGATCGCAAACGGCTCGCGGACGCGCACAGGATGCCCTCCGCTTGACCAATACATAAGTATTGACTAATGTATTGTCATGCTCGAAAACGACATCTTCAAGGCGCTGGCCGATCCGACCCGCCGCGCCATCTTCGAAAAGCTCGCCGCCGGCGGCATGAACGCCAGCGCCCTGCGCGTGGGCATGGAGATCAGCCAGCCAGCCATGTCGCAGCACCTTTCCGTGCTGCGCAAGGCGCGCCTGGTGCGCGAGGAAAAACAAGGCCGTTTCGTGAACTATGAAGTCGACCCCGACGGACTCGCGCTCATTGCCGGATGGCTGGCGAAGTACCGCGCCTACTGGCCGGCCCGCATCGAAGCCCTGAACGCCCTGCTCAAGGACATGGACCAATGAAGCCGACCGCGCCGCAAGACCCGCCCCAGGACATCGTGCTCGAATACGAACTCGACGCGCCGCCCGAAAAAGTCTGGCGCGCCATCAGCATCCCCGAATTCCGCGAACAATGGCTGCCTGGACGGGCGCTGGCCAGCGCCGAACCCGCGGACGCGACGCCAGCTGAAGAAATCCGATACCGCATGCGCGACGAGGAACCGCCTTTCCTCGAAAGCCTGGTGACCTTCCAGATCCGGCCCGTCGCCGACGGCCGCACGCTCCTGCGCATCATCCACGCGCTGGACGACGCGCGGCTGGAACGCCGCGGGCGCCTCGCCGCCAACGACGCCAGCCCCTTCCTCATGCGCGCCGCCTGAACCCGGCCCAAGCGCAAGGCAATCGCAACCCAGGAGATTCGTCCATGCAGGACGTGATGCAATACGTACCCATGGTGGTCGAGCAATCCGGCCGCGGCGAGCGGTCCTTCGACATCTATTCGCGGCTGCTGCGCGACCGCATCATCTTCCTGAACGGCGAAGTCAACGACTCGGTGTCGGCGCTGGTCTGCGCCCAGCTGCTGTTCCTGGAATCCGAGAACCCGACCAAGCCCATCCATCTCTACATCAACTCTCCTGGCGGGGTCATCACCAGCGGCCTGGCCATGTACGACACCATGCAGTTCATCACCGCGCCGGTGCACACGCTGTGCATGGGTACGGCGCGCTCCATGGGCTCGTTCCTGCTGATGGCGGGTGAACCCGGCGAACGATGCGCGCTGGCCAATGCCAGCGTGCACGTGCATCAGCCTTTGGGCGGCTTCCAGGGCCAGGCCTCGGACGTGCTCATCCACGCCGAGGAAATGCGCAGGACCAAGGACCGCGTCACGCGCGTCTACGCCCAGCACTGCGGACGCAGCTACGAAGACGTCGAGCGCACACTGGACCGCGACTGCTACATGAGCGCGGAAGAAGCGCTGGAATGGGGCTTGATAGACCGGGTGCTGAAGCGCCGGGACCTGGGCGTCTGACACTGTACCGCCGCCCCCCCGTCGCGCTGTACGGGTACGGATCCGCGCGGATTCGCTACCATAGCCGCACCATGAAACTCGTCATCGATCACCTCGTCATCGCCGCCGCGGACCTGGACAGCGGCGCCGAATACGTCGCCGGACTGCTCGGCATCGCCCCCCTCGGGCGGCGGCGCGCATCCGCGCATGGGCACCCACAACCGGGTGCTGGGCATGGCCGGCGGCATCTACCTCGAAGTCATTGCCATCGATCCGCAGGCCCCGGCGCCTGCGCGGCCGCGCTGGTTCGGGCTCGATCAGGACGCCGTCCGCGCCCGCATCGCCCAGGGCCCCTACCTGGCGCATTGGGCGGCACGGGTCGAAGCGCCGCAGGATCTGACCCGCATGCAGGCCGAGCATCCCGCGCGCATTCCGCCCGCCATCCCCATGGAGCGCGGCCATTTGCGCTGGCGGCTGACGGTGCCGGACGATGGCAGCCTGCCCGCCTGGCGCGAAGCCGGCCACGCGGCTGGCGACGGCCTGCTGCCCACGCTGATCCAGTGGGATGTGGCCGACTACCCCGGCGTCAGCCTGCCGCGCCAGGACCTCGTCCTCAAGCAACTTTCCGGCAGCCACCCGCAGGCCGGACTGCTGCGCCAGGGGCTGGCCTGGCTGGGCGCGGACCACCTGATCCAGCTGGAACAGACTGACGGCCCGCCGCGCCTGAGCGCACAGATCGAAACAGCCGACGGCCTGAAGATCCTGGCCTGACGGTCCGCCCCGCCTTGCAAAAAAACCCAGAACATCCGGAGACCCTTTACATGCATTCCACCCGCAAGCGTTTCGACGAAGACCCTTATCTGGACCGGTGCGAGGCCACCGTGATCGCGGTCAGCCCCGAGGGCGTCGAACTGGACGAGACCGTCTGCTACGCGCGCAGCGGCGGCCAGGCGGGCGACAGCGGCACGCTGACATTGGCCGACGGCCGCGCACTGACGCTCACCGACACCGTCTACGCCGAAGACCGCAAGCGCATCCTGCACGTGCTGGAAGGCGACATCGCGCCGCAAGTGGGCGAGCGCGTTTCGGTGGCCATCGACTGGCCGCGGCGCCACCGCCTCATGCGCCTGCATACCTGCCTGCACCTGCTGGGCTCGCTGGTGCCCGCGCCGGTGACCGGCTGCAATATTTCGCCCGATTCCGCCCGCATCGACTTCGACCTGCCCGAATCCACGCTGGACAAGGCCGACCTGACCGAACGCCTGAACGCCCTGATCGACGCCCGTACCGGCGTCAGCATCAACTGCATCACGCCCGAGGAACTGGCCGCGCAACCCGATCTGGTGCGCACCATCGGCGCCGCGCCCCCGACAGGCACGGCCAGCATACGCATCGTCGAGATCCCCGGCGTGGACCGCCAGCCCTGTGGCGGCACGCACGTGGCCAACACGGGCGAAATCGGCGCCGTAGCAGTCACCAAGATCGAAAAGAAAAGCCGCACGAACCGGCGCGTGGTGGTGAACTTCGCGTAAGCCGCCGCCTGAAGCCGGCTCATGGCCGGCCGCCTGGACCAGGCTTACTTCTTCCACCAGCGCCAGGGCGCACGCAGAGGCCATTGGTAGCTGGCGCCCAGCACCCGGGGCGCCAATACGTGCCCGACCAGCACCGCGATACCCGCGGCCGTCATCACGTCCGACAGATAGTGGTCCAGGTTGACCAGCCGGCTCATCGCCACCAGCGCCGCCAGCAGCAGAAAGACCCAGCGCCAGCGCGGCGCCAGGATGCCCAGCACCACCGCCACGGCAAATGCCGCATAGGTGTGGCTGGAAGGGAAGGAGTTGTACAGCTGGGCGCGGGAGAAAGACTCGCCCAGCCCGTAGATGCCCTTCTCGAAGAAGAGCTCGGGGCGCGCCCGCGCCACCGAACGCTTGAGCACCAGCACCACCAGCCCGCCGACCGCCATGGTCGACAGCATCAGCAGGCTGCCGCGCGCCATGCTGGCGTAGCTCATGCGCACCGGGTTGCGCCAGCCGCGCGTCAGCCCGACCAGGCCGATCACGTAGAAGGCCAGCGCCACGCCGATATAGGGGCCGCTTTCGCCGAGTTCGCCGATCCATTCGAAGGATTCGTTCACGCCTTCGGACACCGACTGCTTGATCCACACCGCCAACGGCAGGTCCACCCATAACGCGCAGGCGCTGGCGGCCAGCGCCAGCGCGCAGCCCAGCAGCACCCAGGTCAGAGCGGAAAACGGGTTGCGGAACTGGTCGGGCGCGGAACCGGCCGCGGCGTCGGATACGGGAGCGGCCGCCGAAGGCGTCAGGGGGTTGCTGTTCATCGGTACCGCTGTCGGGAAATGAGAAATATTCTGGGCTGTGGAATCAGCCCGGCACGCTATCGTAACGGCCTGCGCGCGCCAGACCAAGAAGCAAATTCGGGCAAGGGTTAAAATCTCGGGTTTCCTACCATTCTGCCCCCGGGATCTACACCCGTCACGGCGACCATCATGCAAGAAACCACCCTCAAGCGCGCCGACGCCGCGCCCGACGGCGCCAGCGCCGCCCTCCCCGCCGCCGACGCCGGCTCCCCCCGCAAGCTGTACATCCGCACCTTCGGCTGCCAGATGAACGAGTACGACTCGGACAAGATGGCCGACGTGCTGCGCGGCGACCAGGGCCTGGAGCTGACCGACAACCCCGAAGACGCCGACGTCATCCTCTTCAACACCTGTTCGGTGCGCGAGAAGGCGCAGGAAAAGGTCTTCTCGGACCTGGGCCGGGTGCAGCACCTGAAGAAAACCAATCCCAACCTGGTGATCGGCGTGGGCGGCTGCGTGGCCAGCCAGGAAGGCGAAGCCATCGTCAAGCGCGCGCCCTACGTGGACGTGGTGTTCGGTCCGCAGACGCTGCACCGCCTGCCGGACCTGATCAAGCGCCGCCGCGACGAAGGCCGCTCGCAGGTGGACATCAGCTTCCCCGAGATCGAAAAGTTCGACAACATGCCGCCGCCCCGCGTGGACGGCGCCACGGCGTTCGTCTCCATCATGGAAGGCTGTAGCAAGTACTGCAGCTTCTGCGTCGTGCCCTACACGCGCGGCGAGGAAGTCTCGCGCCCCTTCGAGGACGTGCTGGTGGAAGTCGCCGACCTGGCCGACCAGGGCGTGAAGGAAGTGACGCTGCTGGGCCAGAACGTCAACGCCTACCGCGGCCGCATGACGGACAGCGACGAGATCGCCGACTTCGCCATGCTGCTGGAATACGTGCACGAAATCCCGGGCATCGAGCGCATCCGCTACACCACCTCGCACCCCAAGGAAATGACCCAGCGCATGGTGGACGCCTACGCCCGCCTGCCCAAGCTGGTGTCCTTCCTGCACCTGCCGGTGCAGGCCGGCAGCGACCGCGTGCTGGCGGCCATGAAGCGCGGTTACACCACCCTGGAATTCAAGTCCGTGGTGCGCCGCCTGCGCGCCGCCCGCCCGGACCTGACGCTGTCCTCGGACTTCATCGTGGGCTTCCCCGGCGAAACCGAGGAAGACTTCGAAAAGACCATGAAGCTGATCGAGGACGTCGGTTTCGACACCTCCTTCTCGTTCGTGTATTCGCGCCGCCCGGGCACGCCCGCCGCCGACCTGCACGACGACACGCCGCAGGACGTGAAGCTGCGCCGCCTGCAGCGCCTGCAGGCGCTGATCAACGAGCAGGCGGCCACGATCGCCCGCAACATGGTCGGCACGCGCCAGCGCCTGCTGGTCGAAGGCCCCTCGCGCCGCGACCCGAACGAGCTGATGGGCCGCACCGAGAACAACCGCATCGTGAACTTCGCCGCGCCCGCGCGGCTCATCGGACAAATGGTCGACGTCATCATCACCGAAGCGCACACCAATTCGCTGCGCGCCCGGGTCGCCGACGTGGACCGCACTCCCCAAGAGGCCGAATGACCACTCCCCGCTCCCGCGCCCGTCGCAGCATGCCCATCGTCGTCACCCTGGACGGCGACAACACCCATCTGGCCAACCTCTGCGGCCCGCTGGACGAAAACCTGCGGCAGCTGGCCGACGGCATGAACGTCAAGCTCTCGCGCCGCGGCAGCCGCGTCACCATCGAAGGCGAACTGGCGGAGCTGGCCGGCCGGATACTGCGCCGCTTCCACGAGCAGGCCGTGCACCGCGCCCTGTCGGTCGACGACATCCAGCTCGGGCTGGTGGAGATCGGCGTCGGGCGGCAGGAACAGGAACTGAAGGAAGAGCAGGCCCGCGAGGCCGACCCGCTGCCCGCCCTGGACGACGAAAGCGACAGCATCGCCCTGCGCACCAAGCGCAGCGACCTGCGTCCGCGCACGCCGCGCCAGCGCGACTACCTGAACAACATCCTCAAGCACGACATCACCTTTGGCGTCGGCCCCGCCGGCACCGGCAAGACCTGGCTGGCCGTGGCCTGCGCCATCGACGCGATGGAGCGCGACACGGTGCAGCGCCTGGTGCTGACGCGTCCCGCGGTCGAAGCCGGCGAGCGCCTGGGCTTTCTGCCCGGCGACCTGGCGCAGAAGGTCGACCCGTACCTGCGCCCGCTGTACGACGCGCTGTACGACCTGATGGGCTTCGAGAAGGTGCAGCGCCTGTTCGAAAAGCAAACCATCGAAATCGCGCCGCTGGCCTATATGCGCGGCCGCACGCTCAACCATGCCTTCGTCATCCTGGACGAGGCGCAAAACACCACGCCGGAACAGATGAAGATGTTCCTGACGCGGATCGGCTTCGGCAGCAAGGCGGTCATCACCGGCGACCCGTCGCAGGTGGACCTGCCGCGCGGCCAGGATAGCGGCCTGGCGCATGCGGTGAAGGTGCTGCACGACGTGCAAGGCATCGCCACCACCCGATTCACCAGCCGAGACGTCGTGCGCCATCCCTTGGTCGCCCGCATCGTCGACGCCTACGACCGCGCCGCCGAAGATGAAGCCTGAACTGTCCCTGTCCGTGCAATACGGCGTCGAGGAAGCCCGCCTGCCCCGCTGGCGCCTGCGCCGCTGGGCCGAACGCGCGCTGGCGGGCGCGGCCGAGGACGGCCTGGTCACGTTTTCGGCCGCGGAACTGAGCCTGCGGCTGGTCGGCGCGGCCGAAGGCCGGCGCCTGAACCGCGACTTTCGCGGCCGCGACTACGCCACCAATGTGCTGACCTTCGAATACGGCGTGGATCCGCTGGGCGTTGCGCGCGGCGACATCGTCATGTGCGTGCCGGTGCTGGTGCGCGAGGCCCGCGAACAGCGCAAGGCGCTGCTGGACCACGCCGCCCACCTCACCATCCACGGCGTGCTGCACGCCCTGGGCTACGACCACATCAAGGCCCGCGACGCCAAGCGCATGGAAGCCCTGGAGACCGCCACGCTGGCCGCCATGCGCATCGCCGATCCTTACGTCGAGGCATGACACGGCACTCGGGTCAACCCTGAGAAATTGGCTGAAAATGGCGTCCAGCAAGGCGCAGATGGCGGCGGTTCCCCTCATTTTGGGGACCGTCGTTACAAATTGCAGGCCAGTATCGGTTATGCTGGCCCCTCCATAACTTGTCCTCCCGGACGATGTCTGACCCTTACCCTGCTCCCGAAGCGACGCCTGCTCGCTCCTCCAAACCCGCCGCCAAATCCCTTCTAGACCGCCTGCTTTCCCTCGTGCGCCGCGAGCCCGAGGACCGCGAAGGCATCAAGGCCGTTCTGGAAGCCGCGCACGAACGCCAGCTGCTCGACGCGGAATCCTACAAGATGATCAAGGGCGCGCTCGCCGTGTCCGAAGGCACCGTGGGCGACATCATGGTCCCGCGTTCGCGCATGGATCTGCTGGACGTCACGCAGCCCATCCCCTACCTGGTGGCCTCGGTCATCGAGACCGCCCACTCGCGCTTCCCCGTCTACGAGGGCGACCGCGACAACATCATCGGCATCCTGCTGGCCAAGGATCTGCTGCGCTGCATGCTGGAACCCGGCATCGAAGTGCGCACGCTGGTGCGGCCCGCCGTATTCATCCCCGAATCCAAGCGCCTGAACGTGCTGCTGCACGAGTTCCGCGCCAGCCGCAACCACCAGGCCATCGTCATCGATGAGCATGGCGGCATTTCCGGCCTGGTCACGATGGAAGACGTGCTGGAACAGATCGTTGGCGACATCGAAGACGAATTCGACGAAACCGAGGAAGACTCGATCTTCCCCGAAGGCGAGAACCAGTGGCGCGTCCTGGCCGCCACCGACATCTCGCACTTCAATGAAGTGTTCGGCTGCCAGTTGCCCGACGACGAGTACGACAGCGTCGGCGGCTGGATGGGCGGACAGCTGGGCCGCATCCCGCGCCGCGGCGACACCGCCGAATTCGACGGCCTGCGCCTGGAAGTGGCCCGCGGCGACGCGCGCCGCGCCATCTGGCTGCGCGTCAAGCGCAACGCCCCGTCCCAAGCCTCCCGCCCCTCCGACGAAGCATGACCCAAACCCCGCGCAGCCGTAATCTGCGCGGCGCCGCCGGCCTGGTGCTGGCGGGCGCCGCGCACGCCTTGACGTTCTCGCCCGGCCCCCTGCCGGATTGGGCGTTGGCGGTGACCCAGGTCCTGATGCTGGCCATCGCCGCGCGCGTCACCCTGTACGCGCCTTCGGCCAAGCAGGCCTGGCTGCGCGGCTGGCTGTTCAGCTTCGCCAGCTACTCGTTGGGCTTGTACTGGATTTTCATCAGCCTGCACCGCTACGGCGACCTGGCCGCGCCGCTGGCCGTGGCCGCGGTGCTGGCGCTGTCGGCCTTCCTGGCCCTGTTCCCGGCCGCCGCCAGCGCGCTGGCGCGCCGCTACGCGCCGCTGGAGGCGGGCTCTCCGCCCTCCCGCATCCTGTCGGGCACGCTGGCCTGGGCCGCGATGTGGGCCGCGTTCGAATGGCTGCGCGCCGTGCTGCTGACCGGCTTTCCCTGGCTCAACATCGGTTACGCGCAGGTCGATAGTCCCATCGCCGGGTGGGCGCCGCTGCTCGGCGTGCATGGCATGGCTTTCCTGGCCGCCTTCGTCGCCGCGGCCCTCGCCAGCTTGTGGCAACCCTCGCGCAAGAGCGGCACCGGCTCGCGCCACGCCCTGGCCGCCGGCATCGCGCTGGCCCTGGCCGCCGCCGGCTGGCCGCTGTCCCGCATCGACTGGTCCACGCCGTCCGGCGATCCGCTGAACGTGCGCCTGGTCCAGGGCAACATCGGACAATCCCAGAAATTCGACCCCGCCCTGCTCGACCAGAGCCTGACGCGCCACCTGGACCTGGCCGCCATGCCGCCGGCGCCGGGCGTGCCCGCGCCGCAGCTGATCATCCTGCCGGAAACCGTGCTGCCGATTTTCCAGGACCAATTGGATCCGCGCGTCTGGGCGGTCTGGCGCGACCTGGCCGCCCAGCGCAACGCCACCATCGCGATGGGCGTGCCGCTGCACGACCGCGTCGACGGCCGCGACCGCTACACCAACAGCGTCATGGGCTTTGACGGCAATACCCCGGTCGAACAGCTCGTGGCCGGCAGCACCGCCATGCGCTACGACAAGCGCCACCTGGTGCCCTGGGGCGAATACGTGCCGCCCGGCTTCCACTGGTTCGTGGACATGCTGAACATTCCGCTGGGCGACTTCGACCGCGGCGCGGTGCGGCAGACGCCCTTCGCCGTCGGCGGCCAGCACATCGCATTCAACATCTGCTACGAAGACCTGTTCGGACCCGACCTGCTGCCCGCGCTGCAGCCCGGCCCCAACGGCGAACCGGGCGCGACCATACTCGTGAACGTCAGCAACCTGGGCTGGTTCGGCGACTCCTGGGCCTTGCGCCAGCATCTGCAGATCGGCCGCCTGCGCACCAAGGAAACGGCGCGGCCGATGCTGACCTCCACCAACACCGGCATCACCGCCGCCATTGACGCCAAGGGCCGCGTCGCGGCCCAGCTCGCGCCGCTGCAGGCCGGCGTGCTGCCGGTGGCCGTGCAAGGCATGACGGGGCTGACGCCCTACGCGCGCTTCGGCGACAAGACGGCGCTGGCCCTGATCGGCCTGGCGCTCATCGCCGCGTTCGGCAGCGGCCGCAAGACGCGCCGCGCCTGAGGCGTCTTCAGGCGAACAGATTGGCCGGCAGCGCGCCGCTCTCCTCCGGCGGGCGCAGCGGCCCGCTGCCGGCGCCGGTGCGCTCGATCGCGTCCGCGATGGCGTCCATATCCTCGCCATCCAGTTCCAGCGACGCCGCGCCCAGCAATCCATTCACCTGGGCCGCGTTGCGGGCGCCCACGATCGCGCCCGTCACGCCCGGCCAGGCCAGGGTCCAGGCCGCTGCTACCGCCGCAACCGTTGCGCCGTGGCGTTCGGCGATGGGCTTGAACGCATCGGCCAGCGCCAGGTTGCGTTCGATGCCCGGAGAGGCGAATTCCGCGTTGCGCGCGCGCCAATCATCCGCCGGCAAGGCGCGGGCGCGTTCCACGCTGAAGGCGCCGGTCAATAGGCCGGACCCCATCGGGCTGTAAACGATCACGCCCGTGCCATTGCGCTCGCACCACGGAATCAGCTCCGCGCCCGCGGCGCGCTGAATGGCCGAAAACGGCGGCTGCAGCGTATCCACGTGGCCCAGCATTTCGGCCTGCTGCAGTTGCGCGAGATTGTGGTTGGACAGCCCCACCGCCCTGACCTTGCCCTCTTGCTTCAGATCCAGCAGTTCCTGCCAGTACACCTCCAGGGGCGTGCCGTCGCCCGCCGGCCAGTGCATCTGATAGAGATCGATGCGCTCGACGCCCAGCCGGCGCAACGAGTCTTCGACTTCGCGCCGGATGCTGGCTGGCGCGCCGGTGCGCCGCGGCATCGCCTGGGGCTGCTCCGCCGACCAGGTCAGGCCGCATTTGGTGAACACGTAAGGCCGGGCGTCCGGCGTCATCTGCGCCAGCGCCCGGCGCACGATTTCCTCGGAATGCCCCAACCCGTACACCGCGGCGGTGTCGATCCAGTTGATGCCGCGCTCGACGGCGCGGCGGATCGCCGCCACCGAATCAGCATCGTCCTGCGGCCCCCAGCCCACCGCCCAACCGCTGCCGCCGATGGCCCAGGCGCCCAGCCCGATGCGGGTGATGTCCATGCCGCTCTGGCCCAGCGGCCGCGTGGGAAACGAAGTCTTGCTGCTCATGGCGATGTCCGTGCGTGCGGGTCCGGCGCAGAAAATTCTCCGGATCGGCGAAAAAATTTTTCGCTCACGATACCATTCTCACAAGTCTTTGATTTACTTGATCTCTGCATCAATCATGCTGGCCCGCCCTGAGCAAAAAAAGAGCAAAATCGGGCGAAAATCGCCTTCCACCCCCCTTTTTTTCCCGACTTTTTTGCTTTTTGCCGCCAAGCGACTTGCACACCAAATTTAGTTCGTGCATAATCTCGTTTCTTCGCCAACGGCACTAAACAAAACCGGCAACGAACTACGAAAAAGCACTCGGTAAAACGTGTGTTCGATTTCGTAAAACGTTGAACGGGTTGATTAGAAAGACGGGGGTATAGCTCAGCTGGGAGAGCGCTTGCATGGCATGCAAGAGGTCAGCGGTTCGATCCCGCTTACCTCCACCAGTCAACGGCGAAGGATGCAGTACCAGTTTGCAAGTCCAAGTCCCCTTCGTCTAGAGGCCTAGGACATCACCCTTTCACGGTGAGTACAGGGGTTCGAATCCCCTAGGGGACGCCAGTTCTTCTGGCAGCAGTATGTAGTGATGCAGTTGAAGTGACAATGTAGTTGAGTACGCCGCTGCGGAGCGGTAGTTCAGTTGGTTAGAATACCGGCCTGTCACGCCGGGGGTCGCGGGTTCGAGCCCCGTCCGCTCCGCCAAAAGCTCTCGCTCAGAGTCTTTCAAGAGCTCCGTTTTCGGGGCTTTTTTGCTTTATATAGTGTGAGACCTTGTTGTCTGAAGTTTGGGGCATCGAGGATCCTGGGGGGTATAGCTCAGCTGGGAGAGCGCTTGCATGGCATGCAAGAGGTCAGCGGTTCGATCCCGCTTACCTCCACCAGTAAGCAGTACGGTAGTAAAGTTGTTCTGTTTTGTTCAGGTCCCCTTCGTCTAGAGGCCTAGGACATCACCCTTTCACGGTGAGTACAGGGGTTCGAATCCCCTAGGGGACGCCAGTCTTTCTGGCATGTAGTACCAAACTGCCTTGACACCGCAGTGCATTGAAGAAGTCAGAGTAAACCGCTGCGGAGCGGTAGTTCAGTTGGTTAGAATACCGGCCTGTCACGCCGGGGGTCGCGGGTTCGAGCCCCGTCCGCTCCGCCAAGCACATCACGCAGTTCGCAAGCGCGCTAGCCTTGCCAGCCATAGAAAGCTCCGGTTTCCGGAGCTTTTTTGCATTTCTGCCCGCATCATCTGGCGGCAGCCATCTTCCCCGCCATCCCCCCTACGCTCAGACTCGTCCATTTCGCCATCTGGACAGGCTTTCAGTGCGCCTTCATTCTCTTTTCGTCGTGCCCAGCGAAAAGAAGAGGACTACGTGACCGCGAACGCCGCCGCTCCCCATCCGCACCGCCAGCATCTGCAACGCATCATCGCAGGCCTGAACGAAGGCATCATCCTGCTCGAAGCGGACGGCGCCATCGCCTGGGCCAATGCCAGCGCGCTCAGGCTGCATGGCGCCGATGAGCTGGATGAACTCGGCGGCACGCCAGCCGGCTACCGCAAGCGCTACAGCCTCAGCTACCGCAACCATCACCGTGTACCCGCGCGCCAATATCCGCTGGATCTGCTGGCTGCGGCCGAGCCGTTCGACGAACTGCTGCTGGACCTGGAACGCAAGGACGACGACGCGTTCCTGCGCAATGTGCGCGCCAGCGGCCTGAACCTGGACGGTAGCGACGGCGCCGACTACCGCGTCCTGATCCTGCATGACCAGACCGAGCAGATCAACGCCGAAGTACGCTTCGAGCGCGCCTTCGGCGCCAACCCCGCGCCCGCCCTCATCTGCCGCCTGTCCGACCTGCGCTATGTGAAGGTGAACCAGGGCTTCCTGGAGATGACCGGCTATGCGCGCGACGTCATTGTGGGCAAGTCAGCCTATGAACTGGACGTACTGGACGGCGGCGACGACAAGGACAACGCGGTCGCCAGCCTCAACGAAGGACAGACCATTGCGCAACGCGAGGGCGTGTTGAAACTTGCAGACGGCAGCGTGAAATTCGTCATCGTCGCGGGCCAGCCCATCGACATGCAGGGCGAACCATGCATGCTGTTCACCTTCATCGACCTCGAAGCCCGCAAGCGCACGGAGCTGGCCTTGCGCGAAAGCGAGGAACGATTTTCCAAGACGTTCCGTCTGGCGCCCGTTCCCATGGCGGTCTGCGAGGGCGAGACCCTGCTCGCGCTGGACCTGAACGACGCCTTCGCCACGGCCGCCGGCGCCTCTGCGCAGGACGGCATAGGCCGGACGCTGACCGGATTGGGGCTCCAGCTCTCCGATGAACTGGAGGCCAGCCTCAAGCGCGGCGAAAGCGCCCGCAGTCGCGAGGTGGCATTGGCGGCCACGGACGGTAGCCGGCTGGATTGCCTGTTGTCGGCCGACCCCGTGACCCTCGGCGGCCAGCAACGCGTGCTGCTGGCGATTCAGGACATCACGGAACGCAAGCGCTCCGAGGGGGAATTGCTGACCGCGATCGAGGCTGTCATGCAGGACACCTCCTGGTTCAGCCGCAGCGTCATCGAGAAGCTGGCGCAATTGCGCGAGCCCGCGCCCGCGACGCGCGACGTGGCCGAACTGGCGCAGCTCACCTCGCGCGAACGCGAGGTGCTGAGCCTGATGTGCCAAGGCCACGACGACGAGGGCATCGCCCGGCAACTGAAGCTGTCGCGCAACACGGTGCGCAACCACGTGGCCACCATTTACAGCAAGATCGGCGTGCACCGCCGCAGCGCGGCCATCGTGTGGGCGCGAGACCGCGGCATTACCGGGCACGAGCGCGTGCGGACGCGGGACAAGCGGGCCAAGGGCTGATCCCTCTCTAAAAATTTACAATTAGATGCAAAATAATCGACACCTCGGCGTCCCCGAAGATGTCCGCCACTTAGTAGCCCGCAACCCCAAAAATCTTTCATTTCCCATAAAAATAACCGCAACAGGCTGCTAATTTCTGGTTGATAGCCTGCATTGCGCAAACCCTGCGCAGCTTCTTACGATCCGCCGATCCTGCCCTTGCCCGACAAGCGGCGCGATCCCCGCAAGACCGAAAGGAGCCCATCCATGCAGACCGCCTACGTCCCCGTCCCGACCATCGCCAAGCCGGCCGCCGCCCCCGCCTGGAGCGCCGCCGACATCATGGCGCTCTACGAGCTGCCGTTCATGGATCTGGTGTTCCGGGCGCAGCAGACGCACCGCGCCCATTTCGATCCGAACGCCATCCAGCTATCCAGCCTGCTGTCGATCAAGACTGGCGGCTGTCCCGAGGACTGCGCCTATTGCCCGCAGTCCTCGCACTACGACACCGGCCTGGACGCCGACAAGCTGATGCCCCTGGCGGACGTGGTGACCGCGGCCCGCAAGGCCCAGGAAGGCGGCGCGCAGCGCTTCTGCATGGGCGCCGCCTGGCGCAGCCCCAAGCCGCACCACCTGGAGGCGGTGGCCGAGATGGTCAGCGCGGTGAAGGCCCTGGGCCTGGAGACCTGCGTCACGCTGGGCATGCTGCGCGAAGGCCAGGCCGAACAGCTCAAGAGCGCCGGCCTGGACTACTACAACCACAACCTGGACACCTCGCCCGAGTTCTACGGCAAGATCATTTCCACCCGTACCTACCAGGACCGGCTGGACACGCTGGACCGGGTGCGCGACGCCGGCATCAACGTGTGCTGCGGCGGCATCGTCGGCATGGGTGAATCGCGCCGCGAACGCGCCGGCCTGATTGCCCAGCTGGCCAACATGGAGCCTTATCCCGAATCCGTGCCGATCAACAACCTGGTGCAGGTGGAAGGCACGCCGCTGGCCGGCGTGGAAGCCCTGGACCCGTTCGAATTCGTGCGCACCATCGCCGTGGCCCGGATCGCCATGCCGCGCGCCGCCGTGCGTCTGTCCGCCGGCCGCGAAGCCATGGATGACGCGTTGCAGGCCCTGTGCTTCATGGCGGGCGCCAACTCCATGTTCTACGGCGACGCCCTGCTGACCACCGCCAATCCGCAGATGGAAGCCGACCAGCGCTTGCTGCAGCGCCTGGGCATGCGCATCGACGCCGCCCAGCACACGCACCACGACGCCACGGCATGCCGTTGACGCCCGGCCTCCTCTACCTGCTGGCCAGCGTCGCCTGCAGCGTCACCGTGGCCGTGCTGCTGAAGCTGGCGCGGCGCTACCAAGTGGACGTGCGCCAGGCCATCGCCATGAACTATGCGGTCGCCGCCCTGCTCTGCTGGGCCGTGCTGCGCCCGGACCCGGCGACGCTGCTGACCCCGCAAACGCCGTGGCTGGTGCTGGCCGCGCTGGGCGTGCTGCTGCCCAGCGTGTTCCTGGCGATGGCGGCGGCCGTGCGCCATGCCGGCATCGTGCGCAGCGACGCGGCGCAGCGCCTGTCCCTGTTCATCCCGCTGCTGGCGGCCTTCCTGCTGTTCGGCGAACCGGTAAGCGGCCGCAAGCTGGCCGCGACGCTGCTGGCCGCCAGCGCCTTGTATTGCCTGCTGCGCCGTGCGCCCCGCGTGCAGGCGCCGGGCGAGGACACGGTGGCCAACAGCCGCGCCATGTGGCTGTGGCCGCTGGTCGTCTGGGTGGGCTATGGCGTCATCGACATCCTGTTCAAGCAGATGGCGCGCGCCGGCACGGCTTTCGCGGGCGGGCTGCTGCTGGCCTTCCTCATCGCCGGGGTGTTGATGCTCTGCTACCTGCTGTGGCGGCGGGTGCGCTGCCAGCTTCGGCACCTGGCCGCGGGCGCGGCGCTGGGACTGGCGAACTTCGGCAACATCCTGACCTACATCCGCGCGCACCAGTCGCTGCCCGAACATCCCGCGCTGGTATTCGCGTCCATGAACATGGGCGTGATCACGCTGGGCACGCTGGTCGGCGCGCTGGCTTTCCGCGAACCGCTGACCCGGCTGAACCTGCTGGGCATCGCGCTGGCCCTGGCGGCCATCGTGCTGATGGCGCCCTGGTAAGGGCGCCATCCCCCGGCCTCAGGTGCCGGTGCGCATCTGGCGTTCGTCTTCTGCGGCGTCGTCCGCCGTATCCTTGGCGGCGTCGCCTGGCGGTTCCGCGGCGGGCGGTTCGGCCGTCGCCACGGGCGCAACTTCGGGCTGCACCATTTCCATGGCGATGTCGGTGGCCGGATCCACGCGCGGATCCAGCACCGCCGCGGCGGGCGAGCTCTGCAGCGTGTCCGGCATGGGCACGAAATGCGTGGGCGCCTCTTCCACCTGATGCGCGCCGGTGACGCGGGTGGGACGCACCTGCCAGACCAGGATCAGGGCGCAGGCGGAAATGAAGACGTAGTACATGCTGGGGCCGGCCAGGGACATCAGCACCCCGGCGATCATCGGCCCGACACATGCCCCCACGCCGTAGGTCATGAGCAGCACGGCCGACAGGCTGACCCGGCGCTCGGATTCCACGTGATCGTTGGCGAACGCCGCGCCCAGCGGGTACAGCGTGAACTGCAGCACGCCGAAGACACAGGACATGGCGACCAGCGCCCAGTACGGCAGCACGATCCAGCCCCACATCACCACCGGCAGCAGCACCAGCAGCAGCGCGTTGAAGCGGATCAGCCCGGCGCGGTTGATGCGGTCGGACAGCCAGCCCATGGGCCATTGCGACAGCAGGCCCGCGGTCACCGCGGCGGCCACGAAGATCGCCGCCTGCGAGGTCGACAGGCCATGCTTGGCGCCGTAGACGGCCGCCAGGCCATAGAAAGCGCCGGAAAGGTTGCCGGCCACGAACAGCACCGTCATGGACAACGGCACGCGCCGCATGAAGAAGCGTATATCCAGCGGCGCCGGGAGCGGCGTGGGCGGGTGCGAACGCGCCGTGACGGCGATCGGCACCAGGCACAGCACCAGGCACATGGCCACCAGCGTCAGGGGCCGCAGGTCCAGCGTGGCATAGGCCGTCAGGGCCAGTTGACCCAGCACGGTGCCCAGGCCGGACACAACCATGTAGACCGAGAAGACGCGCCCGCGCTGGTGGTTTTCGGTCTGCTCGTTGAGCCAGCTTTCGATGACCATGAATTCGGTCACCATCACGATGCCCGAAATGACGCGGAACACCAGCCACAGCGGCATGGAGTCGACCAGCGTCTGGGCCAGGATCATGCTGGTGGCCACGGCGGCACAGGCGACGAACGCCCGGATGTGGCCCACCCGGATGATGAGTTTGTGCCCAAGGCGGGCGCCGCACACCAGGCCCAGGTAGTAGCCGGCGATCAGGGCGCCGATCCATACCTCGCTGACAGACTGCGCTGTCAGCCTGAGCCCCATATAGGTGTTGAACAGACCCGTGCCGATGAGCATCAGCAAGGTCGCGAAGTAAAGCGACGAAAAAGAGGAGATGGTGGCGAGCATGGCGTCGGCAACCGCTGCTGGCGGCAACGCAACAGGCCGCGAAAGCGGCCCGCTGCGCTAAGCGGTAAAACAGGAACTGCGTGGGATCAGACTTGCGACAGCATCGTGGCGGCGTCGCTGACTTCGAACTTGCCGGGGCCTTCGACGTTCAGCTGCTTGACCACGCCATCGACGATCAGGGCAGAGTAGCGCTGCGAGCGCACGCCCATGCCGCGCTGGATCAGGTCCAGCTCCAGGCCCAGTTCCTTGGTCCACAGGGCGGAACCGTCGGCCAGCATGCGGACCTTGCCTTCGGTCTTCTGCTCGCGGCCCCAGGCGCCCATGACGAACGCGTCATTGACCGACACGCACCAGATTTCATCGACGCCCTTGGCCTTCAGGGCCGCGGCCTGTTCCACATAGCCCGGCAGATGCTTGGCCGAGCAGGTGGGCGTGAAGGCGCCCGGCAGGGCGAACAACGCGATGGTCTTGCCGCGGGTCAGGTCGGCGACCTGGAACGCGTTGGGGCCCAGCGAGCAGCCGGCGGTTTCGGTTTCGATGAATTCGGTCAGGGTGCCGTCCGGCACGCGATCGCCGACTTTGATCGTCATGTAGATCTCCAGGAGGAATAGGGGCAATGCACTGGGGCAGGAGCGCCCCACAGGCTCCATCATAGTTCCTGCGCGGCCGCCTTGCTGGCCAGCCGGCGTCCGGGAAAGAAAGATGCACAGTCTGAAACGACTCCACACCATGGCTACACGGGCTCGAAACGGCTGATTGCCATAATGTTGTGGTTGCAATCACCGCCCGCGCACGCCGCGCTGCCGGCTGGCGGGCATCTAGCGGAGATTCATCGATGCGCAAGATCTTGACCGGCCTGGCCCTGACGCTGGCCTCGGCCACCACGGCCTGGGCGGCTCCCGATGCCGCCGAACAGGCCCAATACGACTCCTTCGTCATCGCCGCCGGCGCCTCCAACGGCGCAGCCCGCGCCTGCGGGGCGTCCGAACCCGACCTGGCCCAGCACCAGGCCACGGCCCGCAAGAACCTGCTGCAGTATGCGCAGGAATATGGCTTTTCTTCGGGCGGGTATGACGGGCTGTTCCAGAAGGGACAGGGCCAGGGGACGGCGATGATGGAAGAGATGAAGCGCTCGGGAGTGGATGGGTGCCGGGGGGTGCTGGGCGGGTTTCAGAACGAGAGGGTGATGGAGTATGAGGAGATGAAAAGGGCGTTGGCTGAGGTTAGTGATGGGTTGCCGGGGGAGAAGGCGCAGTAGGTTTTTGATGGGTCACGGTTCGGGTTCTTCAGACGCCAGTCGCGGCGGCGGGGCCGGAGGCGCGGGGCAACGATTGCGGTCCGGAGCCTTCGCTCCGGACTTCCCCTTCGTCATCTTCGTCACCGCCTTCGGCGGTTCCTTCAGATTCCCTCGGGCTTATCGACGCCCCGCGCCTCCGGCCCCGCCGCCGCGACTGGCTCTGCTGGTTGAAACTTCCCGGACCCTGGGACGAACGGTGTGCTTAGGGTTCTCGCCGCCGTTGGGGTATGGCGATGGATCTTGCGGGGCCCGCCCCCGGCCGGCCGCGCAGGCGGCCTCTGGGGGCTTACGCGGTGTCTTGCGATTCCCGATGGCGCTGCGCGCTGGTGAGGAGTGGTCTTGGATCTCACGAGCAGTTTTTCGTGGCGCCCATCAAAGCCCGTTGCCAGGTCAATCGCCACTTGAACTCCAATGCCGGATGGATGGCGCGCGTACTGGTCTTCATGCGCAAACGGCTGCTCGCCGCGCGCCACCCATCACCACCCCTCCCCCCTTGACGGCGACGCCAGAAGAAATCCAATCGGCGCATGCGCGCCAGCGATCACAATCACACTTAAAACGATGACGTATGTATTAATCGGCCGCCCGCGCGGCCGATTAATACGGGCGTCCAAGACTCGCCCCCGACCACGGCTCCAGCAGCGCCGCAGCCCAAGACAGCGGCAGCCCGTCGGCGCGGGCGGCGTGGCGGCTCGCAACCTCGATGCGCCCGAGGGAATCTGAAGGAAAGGCCGCAGGCCTTGACGAAGATGACGACGGGGGGGGCCGCCGAGGCCAGTCCGGAGCGAACGCTCCGGACCGCAATCGTGGGCGCGAGCCGCCACGCCGCCCGCGACGACGGGCGACCTACGAAGACTCGAAGGACCTACGAAGACTCGAAGGACCTACGAAGACCCGTGCGAACCCATAGAGTCCAACACGCCCCAAGAAAACCAAAACGAACCCACGAAGATCAAAGCCCGTTCTGCTTGAACCAATCCAACATCCGCGTCCAAGCCTGCTCCGCCTCAGCCTTCCGATAAGAAGGCCGATAATCCGCATGAAACGCATGCGGCGCGTCCGGATACACATCGATCCGTGAAGCCTTCGCCGCCGCCGGCCCCTGCGCCAGCTCCAGCCGCATCTTGTCCACGTCGGCCATCGAAATCCCGGCGTCCTTGCCGCCATAAGCCCCCAGCACCTTCGCCTTCAGGTCATTCACCTGGCTCAGCACCGACTTGGGCTTCAGTTCCGAAGGCTGCCCGCCCAGTTGGCCGTACCAGGCCGCGCCGGCCTTGAGCTTCGGGTTGTGGGCCGCGTACAGCCATACCTGGCGACCGCCCCAGCAGAAACCCACGATGCCCAGCCGGTCCGGATTGCCGCCGTTGGACGCGGCCCAGGCCGCGGTCGAATCCAGGTCGGTCATCACCTGAGCGTCCGGGACCTTGCCGATGATTTCCGCCTGCAGCTTCGGGATCTCGGTGTATTTGGACGGATCGCCCTGGCGCGCGAAAAGTTCGGGCGCGATGGCCAGATAACCCTGGTGGGCCAGCCGCCGGCACACGTCCTGGATGTACTCGTGCACCCCGAAAATCTCCGACACCACCAGCACCGTGGGCAAGTCCTTCTTGCCCTTGGGCGCCGCGCGGTATGCCGGCATCTTGCCGTCCTTGACCGGGATGTCCACCCTGCCGGCCACGAGGCCGCTGGCGTCCGTGGTGATCGTGGTCTGCGCCACGGCCTGGCCGGCCGCCAGCGAAAACCCCGTCGCCACCGTGGTGGCCATGAAACCCCGCCGGTTCAGCCGCAAGGGCGGAAGCAGGCTGTCGAAGTGCGCGTCCTGGTCATTCATCGAGAATCTCCTGGCAAAAAGCTGGCAGGGGCGGCTGGGCGCCGCCTCCCGGACCAGCCTGGTTCACTTCAGGGAGAAGTCCACGCGCGAGGGTTGCCCCTCGTCCTTGATGCCATCCGCGTCCAGTTGCGGCGCAACGATGAACACGCGATCCGCGAGTCCTTCCTGGGCTTGCAGCTTCTCATACACAGCCTGCGCGCGCGCATCGGCCAGTTGGCGCAACTGCTCGTCGCCCACCGGCGCCACGCTGCGCAGCATCTCCTCCATCTGCGCCGCCGGCACTGACTTGGACATGCCGATGAAATTGCGAGGCTTGTCCTTGATGTCCGTGTCGTCGTAGACCTCTTCCAGATACTTGGCACGCTCCGCGCCCGAGACCTCGACGCCCGCCGGGTTCGGCTTCTTGCCGCGCGGCGTGGTGGCGGCGGCCTTGGCGGCGCGGATCTTGGCGTCGACCCAGGCCTGGCGCAGGCCTTCCATGTCGGTCTTGGGATCGGCGCGGCCGCTGATGTCCATCTTCAGCGCCGGACGGTCCGTCAACGCCTTGGTCAGCGTGTCGATGCGTTGCAGGCTGTCCTCGGTCAGCGCCGCGCTGCCCGGCGCGAATTCCACGTACGACAGCTCCTCGCCGCCGCCAAAGGCCGAGGCCAGCAGGCTGAAGGGCGACGTAACCGCCTTGACCACCAGGTTCAGCAGCACGCGCACCACGATGCCGCCCACCGAGAACTCCGGATCGTCCAGCGAGCCGGAAATCGGCAGGTTGATGTCGATGTTGCCGCGCGAGTCCTTCAGCAAGGCCACGGCCAGCAGCACCGGCAGCTTGGTTGCGTCGGGGCTGTTGGTCTTGTCGCCGAAAGTCAGCTGGTTCAGCACCACGTGGTTGGTGGCCTGTAGCGCACGGTCCTTGATCTTGTATTCCAGGTCCACCGAGAGCTTGCCGCGCTTGATCGGGTAGCCCACGTACTTGGCCGAATAGGTGTTGAAGCGCGGCAGGTCCACGCCCTTGGCCGAGGCCTTCAGGTCCAGCGACAGGTACTTGGCGAAAGGCTGCACCACGCCGCTGATCGACAGCGGCGCGGTGGTGTAGACGCGGCCGGTGACCTTGACCTTGGCGGGCTGGGGATTGGTGGACGACACCGCCGTGATCGAGCCTTCGATGCTGGACAGCTCGGCCACGTAGTTGGGCTTGACGAAGCGGTCCGTGAAGGTCATGCGGCCGCGGTTCAAGGTGACGCTGTTCACCGAGATGTCCGGCATGCCCCCGCCCCCCTTGGCGGCGGGCGCCGCGGGTGGCGGCGCGGCGCTGCGGCCGGGGGTCTGCGTGTCCTGGGTGATAGAGCCGCCGGCCTGGCCGGGAGCCGCCACCAGGTCCATGACGTTCAGGCGGCCTTGCGCATTGAGCAGCACGCGGCCGTAGAAATCCTCGAGCGCGATATCGCCCAGCTTGGCGCCGATCTTGTCGCCGGCCACCGAGATATCCATGCCGGTAAAGCCCAGGCGCTTCCAGTTCAGGAAGTCATCCTTGTTGACGCGGTCCTGCAGGTCCACGCCGGTGACTTCGACGCCGCCCTTCCAGCTGGCCTTCATCGGCGCCGAGCCGGCCGCGGCGGCAAACTCCGCATTGCCCTTGGCGCCCAGCGTGATGGCGCGCACCGTGGCATTCAGGCTGGAGGCCGCATAGGGCGCAAAGGACGCGACATTCAGTTCCGACAGGTCCACCGAGGTTTTCACCGTCAGGGGCTGCGGCGTGAATGCGCCCTTGAGATCGAGCTTGCCATTGCCCTGGATGCCGGCGGCGGCCAAGGTGAAATTGCTCTGGCCCGGACCCATGGCCAGGCGGTCCGCGGTCACGCGCAGGCTTTGCAGCGCGATGTCCAGGGCGGGCTTGAGGGATTCGTCGCGGGCCTTGAATTGCGTCAGGTCGGCCTGCACGGCGCTGGCCGATGCGTCCACCGCGCCGTTCGTTTCCTTCACGTGGACCTGCGCGCTGGCGGCCAGGCGGCCGTCCAGCAGCGTGATCGGCGCCGCATTGCGCACGGCCGGCGCCAGGGGCGCCAGCGCGATGTTGCCCAGGCGCACGCCGAGTTCCAGCGACAGCGGCTTCAGGACCAGCGGCCCCTTGGCGCGCAGCCAGCCGCCGTCGGTGCTGTTGTCCATGGTCAGCCACAAATTGATGGGCTGGCCGGACACCTGCGGCAGGGCCACGCCCTCGACCGTCGCGGCCAGGCCGGTCATCACGTAGTCCAGCTTGCTGACCGCGTCGGTGACATAGACCTCGCCTTCGTGCAGATTGAAGGTGTCCAGCTCGACCTTCCATTCGGCGGGCGCGGGTGCAGGCGCAGGCTGGGGCGCGGCGGCGTCCGCGGCTGGCGTTCCTGCCGCAGCAGCCGTGGCGGAAGGGGCGGCGGGCGATCCCGCGGCGACAGGGGCCACGGCGGCTGCCGCTGGCGCAGCGCCCTTGGCGGCGGCGTCCGCCGTTGCAGCCGGCGCGCCCTGGGCCGGCGCAGCGGCCGTGCCAGCCTTGCCGTCCGCCTTGGCGGGATTCAGGCCGCTGGCCTTGCGCAGCTTGTCGGCCACCGGCGTGGCGGTCGGTTCCACGCCGCCCAATCGTTTCAACCCGGCAACCACGTCCAGCCAGTTCAGGTTGGCATTGGCGTAGCGGCGCACGTGGATCTGCGGCGCCCACAGGCCCACCTCGCCCACATAGGCGTGGCGCGCGATGGGTTCCAGTTCCAGGCGGGTGACGGTCAGCGCGCTCCAGGCGGCGAGATTTGCCCCGGCGGTGTCGCGCAGGTCCAGCCGCCGCAGGCCCAGGTCGCCGACCACGCGGATCTTGGGCGGCGCGTCCTTGGGCTGCTCGAACACCACTTGCAGGTTGGAATCCAGCAGCGCGCTTTCCACTTTGAACGGCAGCGGCATGGGCCAGACGTCCGCCCACTTTTCCAGCTGCAGGCCATTGAAGGCCACCCGCAGCGTGGACGAAGGCACCTTGTCGAAGGGGCGCGCCACGCCGTTCAGATCGAAGGGGCTGCCGTTGATGCGCAGATGCACGCGCGGCTGCACGTCGATGTCGGTGGCGTAGCCGAAGGTGGAGATGAACGGCACGCCCACGCCCAGCTCGTCGACCACCTGCTTGCGGCCGGTGACCTTGTCATCCAGCGTGATCGTGCCGTTCTCGATCACCATGTTGTTCAGCGAGAAGCGCGGCAGCCCTGTGTCCGGCTTGGGCGGTTCCTCGGGCTGGGCGGCCGTCAATTCGGCCACTCGTTGCTGAATATCAGAAAAATTGAAGCGCGTGACGTCCTCGCGGACGATGGCGATGTTAGGCTCGCGCAGCGTCATTCGATCGACGACCGGCGCAAACCAGAACAGGGAGGTCCAGGCCGCGCTGACGTCCAGCTCGGCCAGCGTCAAGAGCGGCGTCTGCGAATCGGGCTGGGCCACGGCCAGGTCGCGCGCGCGGACCGTCAGCGTGAAAGGATTGAAGCTGATGTCGCCGACGGAGACGTCCCGCCCGATCATCTTGGAGACGTCCTGCACCAGGACGTTGTGCAGCACTTTGGGGACTTGCCAGGCGGCAACCCCGAAAAGGACCAGTACGAATGCCGCAATACCCAGAAGAATCTTGCCGACCCGGCGGGTTAACCGAAGTTTGGGCATCCGCAAGGGCATTGCGCGTCTCCTGATACGTGTGAAGGACGAGCGTTTCCGTCCTTCTAATGACTACAGGCGCGATTATCGCGCCCCCTGCACCGCTCGTCTATCATAGGCGTATCGATGGGCCGATCCGGCCAGCCGGGACCGCCCTTTTCAATCATTAACAATTATCGCTCCCGATTCCCATGTCCACGCCCACCCCAACCTTGAGCCACCTGGATGAAGCCGGGCAGGTCCGCATGGTCGACGTCATCGCCAAGACGGACACCGAGCGCGTGGCGATCGCCACCGCCAGCGTGCGCATGAACGCCGTCGCCTATGGCCTCCTGACCCAGCCGGGCCAGGGCAAGGGCGAAGTCCTCAACACCGCCCGCGTCGCCGCCATCCTGGCCGCCAAGCGCTGCGCCGACACCATTCCGCTGTGCCACAGCCTGCCGCTGGCCTTCGTCGGCGTCGAGTTCGCGCTGGACGACGCCGAGCACCGCATCGACGTGCTGGCCACCTGCCGCACCAGCTACAAGACCGGCGTGGAAATGGAAGCCATGATGGCCTGCAGCGTCGCCGCGCTGACCATCTACGACATGTGCAAGGCTGCCGACAAGGGCATCGTCATCGAGCAAGTTCGCCTTAAGTACAAGGCAGGAGGAAAAAGCGGTGAATGGCGCAACGATTAATCTTCTCTACTTCGCGCGCGTGGCCGAACTGGTCGGCAAGCGCTCCGAAGCCTGGCCCCTGGAAGGCGAGTCCACCGGCGCGCAGCTGCTTGCCGCGCTGGGCGAACGCTACCCCCAGCTGGCGCCCTCCGCGCGCCTGAAGCTGGCCATCAACCAGACCCACGCCAAGCCGTCCGCGCCCATCCGGGCCGGCGACGAGGTCGCGGTATTCGAACCCGTCACCGGAGGTTGAACGCCATGATCAGCGTCCAGGAAGCCGACTTCGACGGCGCCGCGCTCACGGCCGCGCTGCGTGAGAGCGCCGGCCCGGGCGTGGGCGGCATCGTCACGTTCGTGGGCTATGTGCGCGACTACGCGCCCGACACGCCCACCGATACGCTCTTTCTCGAACACTACCCAGGCATGTGCGAACGCGAGCTGGAAGAAATCGCCGCGACCGCCCGCGCGCGCTGGAACCTGGCCGGCACGGTCATCGTGCACCGGGTGGGCGCGCTGCATCGCAATGCCCAGATCGTCTTCGTGGCGGCGGCCAGCGCCCATCGCGGCGACGCCTTCCGCGGCTGCGAATACATCATCGACGCGCTCAAGACGCGCGCGCCCTTCTGGAAGCGCGAGACCCTCGCGGGCGGCAGCAGCTTCTGGGTGGAGCAACGCCAATCCGACCAGGACCGCACGCAGTCCTGGGATGAAGACACCACCGTCTAGAAGAGGAGAATCCATGAGCGACGAAAGCCTTGTTTCGCTGGCCTGCGCCGTACTGACGGTCAGCGACACCCGCAGCGCGGGCGACGACACTTCCGGCAATCTGCTGGCCCACAGCCTTGCGCATGCCGGCCACCAGTGCGTGCGCCGCGACATCGTCAAGGACGACATCTACCAGATCCGCCGCATCATGAGCGACTGGATCGCCGATCCCGAAGTGCAGGTGATCCTGACCACGGGCGGCACGGGCTTCTCGCATCGCGACCACACGCCGGAGGCCATCATGCCCCTGCTGGACCGTGAAATCCCCGGCTTCGGCGAACTGTTCCGCCAAATTTCCTACACCGAGATCGGCAGCTCCACCATCCAGTCGCGCGCCTTTGCCGGCTCGGCCAATCAGACGCTGATCTTCTGCCTGCCCGGTTCCAACAACGCCTGCGAAACCGCTTGGGCGCAGATCATCCGCGAGCAGCTGGACAGTAGCCACCGCCCCTGCAATTTCGCCACCCATTTCAAGCAACGCGAAGAAGACAACTGACCCATGCTGGATTTTGATCAAGCCCAGACCCTGCTGGCCAATGCCGCAGGGCCGCTGCAACGCAGCGAAGAGGTGAGCCTGGCCGATGCCGCCGGCCGCGTGCTGGCCGCCGATCTCGCCGCCACTGTGGACATACCGCCCGCCGACAACAGCGCCATGGACGGCTACGCGTTGCGCGTGGCCGACTGGGGCGCCGGCGTGCGCCTGCCCATCCAGCAGCGCTGCTACGCGGGGGAAATGCCGGAACCGCTCAAGCCCGGCCACGCCATCCGCCTGTTCACCGGCAGCCTGATCCCGGAAGGCGCGGATACGGTTGTGATGCAGGAAGACACCGCCGAAGCCGACGGCCAGGTGGAAATCTCGCGCGCGCCCAAGCCCGGCCAGCACATCCGCCGCCGCGGCGAAGACACCATGGCCGGCGCGCCGCTGCTGGCCGCGGGCACCGTACTTGAAGCCGCCCACGTGGCGCTGATGGCTTCGCAAGGCCTGGCCCGCGTGCGGGTCGTCGGCCAGTTGCGCGTGGGCATCCTGACCACCGGCGACGAGCTGGTGCTGCCCGGCCAGCCGCGCGCGGCCGAGCAGATCTACAACTCCAACGGCCCCATGCTGGCCGCGCTGGCGCGCGGCATGGGCGCCCTGCCGGTGCACGTGCTGCACGCCCGCGACACCGAGGCCGACCTGCAGGCCGCCTTCAAGACGCTGCTGGCCGATTGCGACCTGGTGGTGAGCGTGGGCGGCGTGTCGGTGGGCGAACGCGATCTGGTCAAGCCCGCGCTGGCCTCGCTGGGCGGCGAACTGGCGCTATGGAAGGTGCGCATGAAGCCGGGCAAGCCGGTGGCGCTGGCGCAGATCGACGGCAAGCCCGTGGTCGGCCTGCCCGGCAACCCCGTATCGGCCTACGCCGTGTTCACCCTGCTGGTGACGCCGCTGATGCGCCGCATGCAGGGCCGCGACACACTATTCCCGCCGACCAGCCTGCTGCCCCTGCGCACCGAGCATCCGCGCCAGGACAGCCGCGAGGAATTCCTGCGCGTGCAGCGCCGCCTGGCCGACGACGGCAGCGCCGAACTGGTGCCCTACGGCCATCAGGGTTCCGGCGTGATCAGCTCGCTGCCCTGGGCGACGGGTCTGGCCCGCCTGCCGGCCGACGTGCAAGTGCAGGACAAGGACCGGGTCGCCTACTACGACCTGCGTCACTGGCTGGCATAGCGCTCGGCCCGCGCCAGTTCATCTGGCGTGTTGACGTTCATGAAGGCATCGGGCGCGTCATCGAAGCAGGCTTCGACCGCGCCCGTTCTCGCCTGCCACAGCCCCACCTTGCGGTCCCCGGCCCGCAGGTACGCCAGCAGATCGGGCAATAGCGACGTGCGCAAGGCCATGCAGGCCGAATGGCGCTGTCCGTCCGCCACCGCATAGGCCATGGGCGCATTGGCCGACTCGGCCGCGCGCACCAGGCGCGCCGCCAGATCCGCGGGCAGGAACGGCGTGTCGCAAGGCGCCACCACCAGCCAGGCCTCGCGCTGCGCGGCCGCCAAGCCCGCGGCGATGCCCAGCAGCGGCCCTTGCCAGGCGCCCAGATCGGCTTCGCCGTCCCGCACGACGTCGCCGTAGCGGGCATAGAGATCCAGATGACGGTTGGCGCTGACGATCAGGCGCGACACCTGCGGCGCCAGGCGGCGCGCCACGTGCGCCACCATGGGTTCGCCGCGCAGCACGACCAGGCCCTTGTCCTGCCCGTGCATGCGCGCGCCCTGGCCGCCCGCCAGGATCAGCCCCGCAATTCCCTTGCTGGCAGGCGCTTCAGCCACCGATGTAGCTCATCTCGATCTTGCGCGCAGGATCAGCCATGTTGCGGCCGCGCAGCTCGGAATAATGGTCGTTGCGCCCCGCCCAGATGCCCGCGATGATGGCGGCGAGCTCGGCATCGCTGGCGCCGTCGCGCAGCGGCGCGCGCAGGTCGTAGCCGTCGTGCGCGAACAGGCACAGGAAGAGCTTGCCTTCCGGCGACAGGCGCGCGCGCGTACAGCCGCCGCAGAAGGCGTGCGTGACGCTGGAGATGACGCCGATCTCGCCGCCGCCGTCCAGGTAGCGCCAGCGTTCGGCCACGCGGCCCATTTCGCCGCTGGCCACGGGTTCCAGCGGATAGGCCGCGCCGATGCGGTCCAGCACTTCCTGGCTGGGCACCACTTCGGCAAGATTCCAGCCGTTGGTATTGCCCACGTCCATGTATTCGATGAAGCGCAGGATGTGGCCGGAATGGCGGAAGCGTTCGGCCATGGGCAGGATCTGCCCGTCGTTCAGGCCGCGCCGCACCACCATGTTGACCTTGACCGGCGCAAGTCCGGCCTCGGCCGCGGCGTCCACGCCTTGCAGCACGTCGTCGGGCGTGAAGCCGCTGTCGCTCATGCCCTGGAACATGGCCGGGTCCAGCGCGTCCAGGCTGACGGTGACGCGCGTAAGGCCGGCGCTCTTGAGGGCCGCGGCCTTGCGCGCCAGCATGCTGCCGTTGGTGGTCAGGGTCAGGTCCAGCGGACGGCCGGCGGGGGTGCGCAGGTCGGCCAACTGGCCCACCAGGTTCTCGATATGCTTGCGCAGCAGCGGCTCGCCGCCGGTCAGGCGGATCTTCTCCACGCCCAGTTGCGTGAAGATGCCGGCCAGGCGGCTGATTTCCTCGAACGACAGCAGCGCCGAATGCGGCATGAAGGTGTAGCTGCTGTCGAAGACCTCGCGCGGCATGCAGTAGGTGCAGCGGAAGTTGCAGCGGTCCGTGACCGATATCCGCAAGTCGCGCAGGGGACGCGCGCGCTGATCCAGCGCGGGCTGTCCGTGCGGCGGCAGTTCGCCGGGCGCCAGCGGGGCCAGCGGCCCGCTGCGGCGATCGGCAAGAAAGATCACTTTGCTCATGGGAGCATCATATCCCGGCGCATCGCGTTTCGCGCTCATGGAAAGGCCTCCTGCAACGACTGCAACCGGCCGGTGTCGCGGGCGTCGTAGCCCGCCAGCTGGCCGACGTAGCCGACGTAGTCCGGGCTGCGCATGATGGACAGCAGGTCGCGCATGGCCGGCGTCTCCAGCGAGGACTTGCGGATGGCGAAGAAATAGCGCTCCCGCACCAGCGGAATGAAGTCCAGTCCGAAGCGGCAGGCGGCCGTTTCCACCCCCACGCCCGTATCGGCCATGCCGCTGGCGATGTGCGCGGCGATGGCCATATGGGTGAATTCATTGGTTTCGTAGCCCTGGACCTCGCTGATCGAGACCCCCGCCCGCTGCAGCATCAGGCCTACCAGATAGCGCGTGCTGGAGCCGATCTGGCGGTTGACGAAACGCACGTCGGGCCGCGCCAGGTCGGCCATGCCGCGTATGTGCTTGGGATTGCCGGCGGTGACGAACAGGCCGGCATTGCGCACCGCCAGGTGGATCAGCATGTACTCGTCCGCATGCAGCCATTGGGCGTAGCGCTCCATGATGGGCGCTTCGAAATCGCCCAGCGGCACCTGGAAGCCCGCCAGGTCGCACTCGCGCCGCTCCAGCGAGGCCAGCGCCTCGATGGCGGTGCGGTAGCGCAGTTCCAGGCCCGGCTTGCGGTTGCCCATGTGCTGCATCAGCGACTCCACCGCGAAGCCGTGGCTGGCGTGCAGCCGCAGATGCGGGCCGCTCTCGGGCAGCAGGCGCTCCAGCTCTTCCTGCAGTTCCGAAGCCATGCTGTCCAGCGTGGGCATCAGCCGGGCCTCGATGCGGCGGTTGGCCCACAGCAGGCGCTGCGCGAACGGCGCCAACTGCGTGCCTTGCCGGCGGTTGGTGATGAGCAACTGCGTGCCGAAGATGGCCTCGAAACGGCGCAGCACGCCCCAGGCATGCCGGTACGACAAGCCACAGGCGCGGCAGGCCCCGGCAATATTGCCAGTGGCGTCAATGGCCGACAGCAGCGCCAGCATGTCCTGCAATGGCACCGGCGCCTGGTCGTCGTCTCCGCCCAGAGTCCATTGCGGCCGCAGGCCGATACGGAACTTATATGTCATTTATTTCTTATTGAAGACGGTGAATTACCCCGTTAGAGTACACAAATAATGCGGCTGGAGGGGTTTTTATATGCTATTAAAAACATATAAACCCAAATAGCATCCAGCCCGGCACAACAGCAACGCAGGAGGAGACCGACGTGCATCAGCGCGAGGCAACATCCGATCTGGCATCCAGCGGCGGCGCCCGCGGCGGCCAGATGGCCCTGGACGCGGCCCAAGCGTCCCCCACCCCGGCCATCGCGGCCACCGCCCGCATACTCGCCCGGCTGAAGGACCAGCCCGGGCCCCTGCTGCCCGTGCTGCATGCGGTCCAGCATGAACTGGGCTGTATTCCGGCCGCGGCGGTGCAGACCATCGCCGAGGCCCTGAACCTGTCCCGCGCCGAGGTCCACGGCGTCATCACCTTCTACCCCCATTTCCGCAGCGAACCCGCGGCGCGCCACACCCTGGAGGTCTGCCGCGCCGAAGCCTGTCAGGCCATGGGCGGCGAACGCCTCGCCGCCCATGCGCGCACGGCGCTGGGCTGTGATTTCCACGCCAACAGCAAGAACGGCGATTTCACCCTGGAACCGGTGTATTGCCTGGGCCTGTGCGCCCAGTCGCCGGCGGTGATGATCGACGGCCTGCCCCATGCCCGCGTCACGCCGGAAAAACTGGACCGCCTGCTGGCCCGCACGCTGGAGGGTCAATCATGAGTTCCCCCATCGTCATCTACGTGCCGCGCGACGCCGCGGCGCTGGCCATGGACGCCGACACGGTGGCGCGCGACATCGAACGCGCCGCCGACGCCCGCGGCCTGTCGGTGCAGATCGTGCGCAATGGCTCGCGCGGGCTGCTGTGGCTGGAACCCATGGTCGAAATCACTACCCCGCAGGGCCGCGTCGCCTACGGGCCGGTGCAGCCCGAGGACGTCGCCGCGCTGTTCGACGCCGGCTGGCTAAGTGGCGGCGAGCATCCGCTGCGCCTGGGCCTGACCGAAGAAATCCCCTACCTGAAGCACCAGGAACGCCTGACCTTCGCCCGCGTCGGCGTGACCGATCCGCTGTCCCTGCAGGACTACGCCGCCCATGGCGGCCTGCAGGGCCTGCAACGCGCCCTGGCCATGGAGCCGGGGCAGATCGTCGACGAAATGGTGGCCTCGGGCCTGCGCGGCCGCGGCGGCGCGGCGTTCCCGACCGGCATCAAGTGGAAGACGGTGGCAGGCACCCCCGGCGACCAGAAGTACATCGTCTGCAACGCCGACGAGGGCGACTCCGGCACCTTCGCCGACCGCCTGCTGATGGAAGGCGACCCCTATGTGCTGATCGAAGGCATGACCATTGCCGGCCTGGCGGTGGGCGCCACCTACGGCTATATCTACGTCCGCTCGGAATATCCGCAAGCCATCGACACCCTGGAAGCCGCCATCGCGCGGGCGCGCAGCGTGGGCTGGCTGGGCGATGACGTGCACGGCAGCGGCCGCCGCTTCGACATGGAAGTGCGCAAGGGCGCGGGCGCCTACATCTGCGGCGAGGAAACCTCGCTGCTGGAAAGCATCGAGGGCAAGCGCGGCGTGGTCCGCGCCAAGCCGCCGCTGCCGGCGATCTCCGGCCTGTTCGGCAAGCCCACGGTCATCAACAACGTGATTTCGCTGGCCACCGTACCCATCATCCTGGCCAAGGGCGCGGCCTATTACCGCGACTACGGCGTGGGCCGCTCGCACGGCACGCTGCCGTTCCAGCTGGCCGGCAACCTCAAGCACGGCGGCCTGGTCGAGAAGGCCTTCGGCCTGAGCCTGCGCGACCTGCTCTACGGCTTCGGCGGCGGCAGCGCTTCCGGCCGGCCGCTGCGCGCGGTGCAGGTGGGCGGCCCGCTGGGCGCCTACCTGCCGGAATCGCAATGGGACGTGCCGCTGGACTACGAAGCCTACATCCAGATATCCGCCATGGTCGGCCACGGCGGGCTGGTGGCCTTCGACGACACCGTGGACATGGCGCGCATGGCGCGTTACGCGATGGAGTTCTGCGCCATCGAATCCTGCGGCAAATGCACGCCCTGCCGCATCGGCTCCACCCGCGGCGTGGAAACCATAGACAAGATCGTCGCGGGCGGCCCCGGCCGCGAGCAGCAGGTGCATCTGCTGCGCGACCTGTGCGACACGATGCTGGGCGGATCGCTGTGCGCGCTAGGGGGCATGGCGCCCTACCCGGTGCTGTCCGCGCTGAACCACTTCCCGCAGGACTTCGGCATCGAGTCCTCCCAGTCTGCCGCGCACGCGGCCTGAACCCGAGACCGACATGCTAGAAACCGTCATCAAGCGCGATCGCGACCTGGGCACGCCGGCGCGCGAGTCCGCCGTAACCGTCACCCTGACCATAGACGGCCAGGAAATCACGGTGCCCGAAGGCACCTCGCTGATGCGCGCGGCCGCCGAGGCCGGCATCAACATTCCCAAGCTGTGCGCCACCGACAGCCTGGAGCCCTTCGGTTCGTGCCGGCTGTGCCTGGTCCAGATCGAAGGCCGCCGCGGCTATCCCGCGTCGTGCACCACCCCGGCCGAGAACGGCATGGTGGTCTACACCGAAACCCCCAAGCTGCACGACCTGCGCCGCGGCGTGATGGAGCTGTACATCTCCGACCACCCGCTGGACTGCCTGACCTGCCCGGCCAACGGCGACTGCGAACTGCAGGACATGGCCGGCGTGGTGGGCCTGCGCAACGTGCGCTACGGCTACGACGGCGCCAACCACCTGAAGAGCGAAAAGGACGAGTCCAATCCGTACTTCACCTATGACGCCTCCAAGTGCATCGTCTGCAACCGCTGCGTGCGCGCCTGCGAGGAAACGCAGGGCACCTTCGCCCTGACGATCTCCGGCAAGGGCTTCGAATCGCGCGTGTCGCCGGGGCAGGACCAGCCCTTCCTGGATAGCGAATGCGTGTCCTGCGGCGCCTGCGTGCAGGCCTGTCCGACCTCCACCCTGCAGGAAAAGACCGTCATCATGATGGGCCAGGCCGAACACTCGGTCGTGACCACCTGCGCCTACTGCGGCGTGGGCTGCGGCTTCAAGGCCGAGATGAAGGGCCAGGAAGTGGTGCGCATGGTGCCCTGGAAGGACGGCCAGGCCAACCGCGGCCATTCCTGCGTCAAGGGCCGCTTCGCCTGGGGCTACGCCACGCACAAGGAACGCGTGCTCAAGCCCATGATCCGCAAGCACATCACCGACTCCTGGAAGGAAGTGTCCTGGGACGAGGCGATCAACTATGCGGCCTCCGAATTCCGCCGCATCCAGGGCCAGTACGGCCGCGATGCGGTCGGCGGCATCACATCCTCGCGCTGCACCAACGAAGAAACCTGGCTGGTGCAAAAGCTGGTACGCGCCGCCTTCGGCACCAACAACGTCGACACCTGCGCGCGGGTCTGCCACTCGCCCACCGGTTACGGCCTGAAGCAGACGCTGGGCGAATCCGCCGGCACCCAGACCTTCGATTCCGTCATGCACACCGACGTGGTCATCGTGATGGGCGCCAACCCCAGCAGCGGCCATCCGGTGTTCGCCTCGCGCCTGAAGCGCCGCCTGCGCCAGGGCGCGCGCCTGATCGTGATCGATCCGCGCCGCATCGAACTGGTCAGTTCGCCGCACATCAAGGCCGACTTCCACCTGCAGGTGCGCCCCGGCACCAACACCGCCCTGCTGTCCTCGTTGGCTCACGTGATCGCCACCGAAAACCTGATCGCCGAGGACTTCGTGGCCGAGCGCTGCGAAGCCAAGGCCTTCAAGGAATGGCGTGACTTCGTCTCGCTGCCAGAGAACTCGCCGGAAGCCATGGAAGAAATCACCGGCGTGCCGGCGCAGGCCGTGCGCGGCGCGGCGCGCCTGTATGCCACCGGCGGCAACGGCTCGATCTACTACGGCCTGGGCGTGACCGAACACAGCCAGGGCTCCACCACGGTCATGGCCATCGCCAACCTGGCCATGGCCACCGGCAACATCGGCCGCGAAGGCGTGGGCGTGAACCCGCTGCGCGGGCAGAACAACGTGCAGGGCTCGTGCGACATGGGCTCGTTCCCGCATGAGCTGCCGGGCTACCGCCACATCTCCGACAACACGGTGCGCGCGCAGTTCGAGCAGGACTGGGGCGTGACCCTGCAGCCGGAACCCGGCCTGCGCATCCCCAACATGTTCGAGGCCGCGCTGGGCGGTTCGTTCAAGGGCCTGTACTGCCAGGGCGAGGACATCGTGCAGTCGGACCCCAACACGCAGCACGTGGCGGCGTCCCTTGCTGCCATGGAATGCATCGTGGTGCAGGACCTGTTCCTGAACGAAACCGCCAAGTACGCCCACGTGTTCCTGCCCGGCTCCTCGTTCCTGGAAAAAGACGGCACCTTCACCAACGCCGAACGCCGCATCTCGCGCGTGCGCAAGGTGATGGAACCCAAGAACGGCAAGTCCGACTGGGAAGTGACGGTGGCGCTGTCCAACGCGCTGGGCTACCCCATGAATTACAAGCATCCCAGCGAGATCATGGACGAGATCGCGCGCCTGACGCCGACCTTCACCGGCGTCAGCTATGAAAAGCTGGACAAGCAGGGCAGCCTGCAATGGCCCTGCAACGACGAAGCGCCCGATGGCACGCCCATCATGCACATCGACGAATTCGTGCGCGGCAAGGGCAAGTTCATGATCACCAAGTACGTGCCCACGGACGAGCGCAGCACGCGCCGCTTCCCGCTGCTGCTGACCACGGGCCGCATCCTGTCGCAGTACAACGTGGGCGCGCAGACCCGGCGCACGCCCAATGTCATGTGGCATGGCGAGGACGTGCTGGAACTGCATCCGCAGGACGCCGAGGACCGCGGCGTGAAGGATGGCGACTGGGTCGGCATCCAGAGCCGCGCGGGCGAGACCGTGTTGCGGGCCACGCTGACCGACCGGGTGCAGCCGGGCGTGGTATACACCACCTTCCATTTCCCCGAGTCCGGCGCCAACGTCGTCACCACCGACAGCTCCGACTGGGCCACCAACTGCCCCGAGTACAAGGTGACGGCCGTGCAGGTCACGCGCGTGTCCCAGCCTTCGGAGTGGCAGCGCCAGTGGTCGCGCTTTGCAGACATCCAGCAAAAGCTGCTGCGCGAGCGTTCGCGCGAAAGCGAGGCGGCGCTGACCGGGAAATAACCCTCAGCCCGAACCGCCAGGACGCCGCCATGCCCACGCCCCCGCCTTCCCGCCCCGACTGCACGCAGGTACAGGTCACCCGCGTGCGGGGCGGCGCCCTGGTCCCCGGGGTCGAAGCCGACTCCGTGGCCGAGGAAACGCCGGTCGCGCTGGAGTTCAACGGCATCAGCCACGCCACCATGCTGGCCACGCCGGCCGACCTGGAAGACTTCGCGGTGGGCTTCGCGCTGTCCGAGGGCATCATCGACGGCGTCAGCGACGTGCGCGGCATCGACCTGCTGCCGCAATGCGACGGCATCGTGGTCCAGCTGGAAATTTCCACCGCCTGTGAAGTGCGGCTGAAGTCGCGCCGCCGGGCCATGGCCGGGCGCACCGGCTGCGGCCTGTGCGGCGTGGAGACGCTACCCGAAGTGCTGCGGCCGGTGGCGCCCGTCACCAACGGCTCGCCCGTGCGCATCCAGGCCGTGCTGGCCGCCATGCGCGAAATGCGGGCGCGCCAGGCGCTGCACGACATCACCGGCGCCACCCACGCCGCGGGCTGGGCCGGCGCCGACGGTACCGTCGCGCTGGTGCGCGAGGACGTGGGGCGCCATAACGCCCTGGACAAGCTGGTCGGCGCCCTGGCGCGCCAGGCCATGCATGCCGGCGACGGCATCGTCGTGGTGTCCAGCCGTGCCAGTTTCGAAATGGTGCAGAAAACCGCGGCGGCCGGCGTGGCCGTGCTGGCCTCGGTGTCCGCGCCCACGGCGCTCGCCATCCGCCTGGCCCAGGACGCCAATGTCAGCCTGCTGGGCTTTCTGCGCGGCGACGACGCCACGCTGTACACCCACCCATCACGCATCACCCCCTGAACCGGACCTGACCCAAGCATGGAAATCGGCAATCTGATCCGCATGGCCAACCGCATCGGCCAATTCTTCGAAGCCATGCCCGACCGGCCCGAGGCCCTGGAAGGCGTGGCCAACCATATCCACAAGTTCTGGGAGCCGCGCATGCGCAATGAGCTTCTGAACTTTCTCGAAAGAAGTCCGGACGGCAATGCTGGCGAGGAACGCCTGCACCCGCTGGTGCTGGAAGCGGTCACGCAGAACCGGCAGCGCCTCACGCCGCTCGCCCGTGTGGCGTAACGCCATAGCGCCCGGCAAGACGACAGAAACACCACAAGAGAAAAAGGCGGCGAGACCGGCCGGATGCCGGACCACGCACGCCAATGAGCGGCGCCAAAAGAGGAGACAACATGCAAAGCACTGCCACGCTGGACCTGCCCGGTTCAAAGCCGGGTTTTTTCGATAAGGAACGCACCATCGCCGGCCCGGGTTTCTCGCGCTGGCTGGTTCCCCCTGCCGCCCTTGCCATCCACCTGTGCATCGGCATGGCCTATGGCTTCTCGGTGTTCTGGCTGCCGCTGTCCAAGGTGGTGGGCGGCGCCAAGCCGCTGGCCTGCCCCGCGGACATGAGCCTCGTCGCCGAGCTGTTCGCCACCAATTGCGACTGGAAGATTTCGACCATGGGGTGGATGTACACCCTGTTCTTCGTGCTGCTGGGCTGCTCGGCCGCGCTGTGGGGCGGCTGGCTGGAACGCGCGGGCCCGCGCAAGGCGGGCGTGGTGTCGGCCCTGTGCTGGTGCGGCGGCCTGGTCATCTCCGCCATGGGCGTGTACCTGCACCAGATGTGGATGCTGTGGCTGGGCTCGGGCGTCATCGGCGGCATCGGCCTGGGGCTGGGCTACATCTCGCCCGTGAGCACGCTGATCAAGTGGTTCCCCGACCGCCGCGGCATGGCCACGGGCATGGCCATCATGGGCTTTGGCGGTGGCGCCATGATAGGCGCGCCGCTGGCCGACCTGCTGATGCGCCACTTTGCCACGCCTGAATCGCCGGGCGTCTGGCAGACCTTCCTGACCATGGCCGCGGTGTACTTCGTCTTCATGATGTCGGGCGCGCTGGGCTACCGCGTGCCGCCGACCGGCTGGAAGCCCGAGGGCTGGACCGCGCCGGCCAAGCATGCCGGCAACGCCATGATCACCAAGGGCCACGTCCATGTGCAGCGCGTCTGGGGCGTGCCGCAGTTCTGGCTGGTGTGGTGGGCGCTGTGCCTGAACGTCACGGCCGGCATCGGCATCCTGGGCATGGCCTCGCCGCTGCTGCAGGAAGTGTTCGGCGGCGGCCTGATCAACCAGCCTGAGCTGGGTTACTCGCAGCTGGACAAGAACCAGCTGGCGGCCATCGCCGCCATCGCCGCCGGCTTCACCGGCCTGCTCAGCCTGTTCAATATCGGCGGCCGCTTCTTCTGGGCCAGCCTGCCCGACAAGCTGGGCCGCAAGACCACCTACTTCATCTTCTTCGTGCTGGGTTTCGCGCTGTATTCGGCCATCCCCTGGACCGCGCACATCGGCGCGCTGGCTCTGTTCGTGGCCGCTTTCTGCATCATCCTGTCCATGTACGGCGGCGGCTTCTCCACCGTGCCGGCGTACCTGGCCGACCTGTTCGGCACGCAGATGGTGGGCGCCATCCATGGCCGGCTGCTGACGGCCTGGTCGGCGGCGGGCATCTTCGGGCCGGTGCTGGTGAACTACATCCGCGAATACCAGCTGTCCATCGGCGTGCCGCGCGCCCAGGTGTACGACATCACCATGTACATCCTGGCGGGCATGCTGGTGCTGGGTTTCCTGTGCAACCTGGCGATCCGGCCCGTGAATCCCAAGTACTTCATGAATGACGAAGAACTGGCGCGCGAGAAGGCGCTGGCCCACGAACGCGCGGTCGCCACGGAAACGCACGGGGTCGGAACATCCGCGTTCCGCACGCCGGCGGCGCTGGTGGTGTTCGCCTGGGCCTGCGTGGGTATTCCCCTGGCCTGGGGCATCTGGATCACGCTGCAGAAGGCGGTGGTGCTGTTCCACTGAACCAGGCGGGTGCCGCGACGGGGCGCGAAGCTGCTACATTGGCAGCCCGCGCCCCTTCTTTTTGCTTTCTCCATGACCACCCTGCCCCGCGCGCCCCGCCTTGCTGGAGCGACACGTTGACCGTCCCTGAAATCCGCTGGGAAGAAAACCAGACCCCGCACGCCGCCCGCTGGCGCTCCGAATCCGGCGCCGCGCCGCCCAAGCGCGTGGTGGTGGCGGACGACACCATGACCGCCGACATGGCCTACCGCCAGGCCTGCGAAGGCGTCGGCCTGCTGTGGCGCGGCGATTTCCAGAATGCGCGGCAATTGCTGCAAGCCATCACGCGGCGGGTCGACAAGCGTCCCCGCAAACCCGTGGACAGCCTGCTGGACGCCTTCAACCAGCACCGCCAGATCCAGTCGCAGCGCGCCCGCATCCTGGGCATGCTGCTGATTCCGTTCGACGCCGGTCACGGCATTCCGCTGCGCCGCGCGCCCGACGCGCGCCTGGCCTGCGAGGAAGCCCACGGTCCCGCCGCCGAGCCCTACGTCGCGTCGCTGCGCGAACTGCTGGGCCTGATCGGCGCCTTCGAATGGCGCAAGAAAGGCGTGGAGATTCCCGCGCTGAATGCCCGCATCCATCCGCACTACGGCGTGTTCTCGCCGCTGCGCGGCGAGTACGTTGACCTGGTGGCGCGCACCCCGATGCCGCGCGGCAGCGTGGCCTTCGACATCGGCACCGGCACCGGCGTGCTGGCTGCCGTGATCGCGCGCCGCGGCGGCAAGCGCGTCATCGCCACCGACATGGATCCGCGCGCGCTGGCCTGCGCCCGTGAAAACCTGGAGCGCCTGGGCCTGTCCAAGCAGGTCGACGTCGAACAGACCGACTTGTTCCCCGAAGGCCGGGTGTCGCTGATCGTCTGCAACCCGCCCTGGCTGCCCGCCCGCCCCAGCTCGCCCGTGGAACATGCCGTCTACGACCCCGACAGCCGCATGCTGCGCGGCTTCCTGAATGGACTGGCGGCGCATCTGACGCCCAACGGCGAAGGCTGGCTGATCCTGTCGGACCTGGCCGAGCATCTGGGCCTGCGCAGCCGCGAAGCGCTGCTGGAGATGATCAGCCAGGCCGGCTTGCGCGTGATCGAGCGCATCGACACGCGTCCCACTCACGGCCGCGCGCAAGACGCGAGCGACCCGCTGCATGCGGCGCGTTCGAAGGAAGTCACGTCCTTGTGGCGCCTGGGCGCGGCCTGACGCGGCCCGGCCTGACGCAAGACCCAGGGGCGCGGCCCCACCGCCTGTTATGAACTTTGGAGTAGGTCGGCAGCATTTCCCAGCATCGGCATGCTGAAGACCACTTCGCCGGAACTTGTGGCTGCGCCCAAGCCCCGCCAGCATCGGCTCAACCGCATTCCCGTTCTGCCCCCGCATCCATGATGGAAGCCAGCGTGACCGAACCGACCGCCATTGAAGTTTCAGCCGAAGCCGCATCTCATAAGGGCGAATTTTTCCTGATCGACGCCAGCTTCTTGGGAAACGGCAGGGTTCCCGGCATCGAGATCGCCAACGAAGAGAAGCTGATCGATCCGGGGATGAATGTCGTCTCGCGTCCTGATGGCATGCCGGATCAGTATCCGGAGCGTCCCCGCCTGGTTCATGTACCGGAGAAGGGCGGAATGCCACGCGATCTGGAAGAGCTCGCTGGCATATGGATTGTGTCGGAGCCGTTGAAGCAACTGTTTGAGCAGTTGGACGCCGAGGCGTTTGCATTTGTGGCATGCGACTTCAGCCTTGCTGACGGCAGCCCCGCCCCTCAGTACTACCTAGGCAATGTGCTGCGCAGACTCGATGCCCTGGATGAAGCCTCTTCTCGAGTGAGGATCAAGCTCGACCACAATTATCAGACCGGCGAGGACGAGAAACTTTATAGCCTCGTCGGCGGAGCCAGCTTGGTGTTCAAACAGGATGTTGTGGGAGATGCCCATATCTTCCGCCAGGATCGCATGGGAGCACCTCCCATCTGCGACCGCGCGATGTTTGACGCATTGAGTGCGGCCAACTTCTCCGGCGTACGGCTGCGCGATGTAGCCGATATTTAGAGCGTGTTATGAACTGTGGAGCAGGTTGGCAGCATTTCCCGGCATCAGCATACTGAAGACCACGAAGCGAAGCCCCGCCAGTCTGTTGGCTAAGGGCGGCAGGCTGCCACCCAACTACGGTCGGGCGATCGCGGCACAGTTCATGACACGCTCTAGGCCCGCCCCGCCGCCACGTTGACGCTGATGGCAATGATGAAGACGTTGAAGAAAAAGGCGATGACGCTGTGCGTCAGCGCCGTGCGGCGCAGGCGGCGGTTCACGATCTGCACGTCCGACACCTGGAACGTCATGCCCAGCACCAGCGCGAAATAGGCGAAGTCCCAGTAGTCCGGATCTTCCGTGCCGGGAAAATCCAGCCCCTTGTGCATGGCGTTGCGATGGCCGTAATAGCCATGCGCGTAGTGCAGGGCGAAGATCATGTTCATGTAGAGCCACGACAGGATGATGGTCGCGGCGGCCGCCAGCATGGCCAGCACGCTGCCCACGCCGCTCTCTCCCCGCAGCTCCACCCACAGCGCCATCATCACCATGCAGGACAGCGCCACGCTGCTCCACAGCACGCCGGTGCGGCCCACGTCCTGCTGCTGCGCATGCTGGCGCATGGCCGCCGCGCTGGTCCGGCCGAACACCCGCGCCGTCATCAGCAGGAACACCAGCGCCCCCGCATCGAATCCCAGCAACAGCGCCAGCACCCATGGCACGCCCAGGGCGTACAGCCCGCCCGCCATGACCAGCAGCAGCGCGGCGCAGCCGACCAGGCGGCGATGCGCATGGAAGAACGGCAGGGCGGCGCCGGCAGCGGAATCGTCCTCGGGCTCGAAATCCTTGAGCGGCGGCATGCGGCGCTCCTTTTGGTGTGAGCAGCCCTAACGCTAACCGATGCCGAGCAAACCGACCAGTGCGCCGCCGAACAGCAGCCACAGCGGATGGATGCGGGTGAGGCTGCCCAGCAGCGCCACCACAGCGGTAATGACGCCCAGCAGCCAGGTATGCACCGAGGCCTCGGTGATGAGCGCCGCGCTGGCCGCCACCAAGCCCACCGTCATCGGGAAGATGCCCGCCTGAATGACGCCGCGCCAGGGACGGTCCTTGAAGCGTTCCCACAGGCCCAGCGCGATCACGGTAATGATGGACGACGGGCCGAACTTGGCGATGGTGGTGACCAGCATGCCCAGGCCGCCCGCCACATGCCAGCCGACCAGCGTGACCACCATCAGGTTGGGGCCCGGGGCCGCCTGTCCCAGGGCGAACAGCGCGGAGAAATCCGCCGCGCTCATCCAGCCGTGCACTTCCACCACCTGGCGCTGCATCTCGGGCAGGATGGTATTGCCCCCGCCGAACGCCAGCACGGACAGCTCGGAAAAGATCAGGGCCAGGGCGATCAATGTATGGATCATCGACGTTGCCTCCAGACCATCAGGATGCTCAGCGGCGTCAGCACCGCCATGGTGGGCAGAAGCGGAATGCGCAGCACGGCGATGGCGATGAAGCAAGCCGTGGCCACCACGCCGGCCAGCCAGTCGCGGCGCTTGACCACCGGCAACCCGATCTTCACCGCCATGGAAATCAACAAGCCCGCGGCGGCGGCGGCCAGCCCGGCAAACAGGTGCTGGATGTGGGGATCGTTCTGGAAGCGGTCGTACACCATGCCCAGCAGCACCACGATGGCGGACGGCGCCAGGATCAGGCCCATCAGCGCCGCGAACGCGCCGCGCGGGCCGCGGAACTTCATGCCCAGCGCCACCGACAGGTTGATGATATTGCCGCCGGGCAGGAACTGGCACAGGCCCAGCAGGTCGGTGAACTCGGCGCCGCTGAGCCAGCGGTGCTTTTCGACGACCATGCGGCGCGCCAGCGGCAAGGCGCCGCCGAAGGCCGTCAGGCCGAGCATCAGGAAGCCATAGAACAATTGCCCGCAAGTGGGCGCGGGCCGCAAATCGGCCTCGGAGATGGAAGGTGCCGCGTTCATCATTTTCATGCCGGCGCCGGGGAAGCGGCGCGGAGTGGGACCGGGGGAAGGACAACGAGATTGCAGCCTACTCTTCGCCTTGGATAATGTCTAATATATGACTAACTATATATTCATATCGGTTGAATATGGCATCCGTAGATTTAAGATTGCTGCGCTACTTCCTGGCCGTGGCCGAGGAATCCCATCTGACCAAGGCCGCGGCGCGGCTGGGCATCCGCCAGCCCCCGCTCAGCCAGCAGATCCGCGTACTGGAGCAGGAGCTGGGGGTAACGCTGTTCCACCGTCTGCCGCGCGGCATGGAGCTGACCGAAAGCGGCCGCGCGCTGCTGGACGACGCGCGCAACATCGTGGCCCTGGTGGACCAGGCCGTGGAAGGCGTGCGGCGCGTGTCGCAGGGCGAGGCTGGACGCCTGACCGTGGGCTTCACCGGATCGGCGGCCTTCCATCCCTTTGTGCCCTCCGTCATCCGACGCTTCCGCGAAGCGGCGCCCAACGTGCGGCTGGTGCTGGAGGAAAGCAGCACCGGCGAACTCATGGAGGGCGTGGCCGCGGGCCGCGTGGACGTCGCCTTCATCCGCGGCCCCTATGGCCTGGACCCCGGCGTGGTGGTGGAAACCGTGCTGGAGGAACCCATGCTGGCTGCGTTTCCGGCCGACCACCCGGCCGTCAAGGGCCGTGCGCGCAAGCGCATTGCGCTGGCCGAACTGGCCGATGAATCCCTGATCCTCTACCGCCGCCACAGCGGGCCGGGCCTGTACGACGCCATCATCGCCGCCTGCGGCGCCGCCGGCTTCAGCCCGCGCGTGGCGCAAGAAGCGCCGCGCATGCTGTCCACCCTGAGCCTGGTCGCGGCCGGCCTGGGCGTGTCGCTGGTGCCGGCGTCGCTACGCCGCGTGAACATCGAAGGCGTGGCCTACGTCAACCTGGCCCATCCGGCGGAACTGCGCGCGCCGCTGAACCTGATCTGGCGCGACGAAGCGCTCTCCGGCGCAGCCCGCAAACTGATCGGCGAGGCGCGGCGGCAGCGCGAGGAATCCCTGGCCTGAGCGCGCGGCGCTACACTGCCCGGCACCCGCACTCCGCATTGCAGCCATGACTCCAGATTCACCCATAGGCATCTACGACTCCGGCGTCGGCGGCCTGAGCGTGCTGCGCGCCATCCGCGACGCCCTGCCCCACGAATCCCTGCTGTACGTAGCCGACTCCGCCCACGTGCCCTATGGCGAAAAAACGCAGGACTACGTCGAGCAGCGCGCCAGCACGATCGCCGATTACTTCGTGTCGCGCCAGGCCAAGGCCATGGTGGTGGCCTGCAATACGGCCACCGCGGCCGCCATCGCCCAGTTGCGCCTACGCCATCCGCAGCTGATCATCATCGGCGTGGAGCCGGCCATCAAGCCCGCCGCGCACCTGACCACGAGCGGCGTGGTCGGCGTGTTCGCCACCACCGGCACCCTGGCCAGCCCCAAATTCGCCGCCCTGGTCCAGCGCGAGGCGCCCGAAGTCCGCATCCTGTTCAGGCCTTGCCCCGAGTGGGTGCGGCTGGTGGAGCAAGGCGTGCTCAGCGGCCCCCAGGCCGAGGCCGCGGTGCGCGCGCCCGTGGCGGAATTGCGCGGGGCCGGCGCCGACGTGCTGGTGCTGGGCTGCACCCACTTTCCCTTCCTGCGCGACGCGATCCAGGCGGCCGCCGGCGCCGATGTGCCGTTGCTGGAAACGGGCGCCCCGGTGGCGCGCCGGCTGCGCCACCAGCTGCAGGAGCGCGGCCTGCTGCGCGCCAGCGGCCCGGGCGGACTGCGCCTGGAGACCAGCGGCTCGGCCGAGGCGCTGGGCGCGCTGGCCGTCCGCCTGCTCGGGCAGGCTGCCGACGCGCACGTCCTGGAGCCGCGCTGGCGCTGACTTTGCGTCGGGTCCGCCGCCCGGTGGCGCGGGCTGATTGCGCCTGGTTTGATCCCGCGCATGACGCGCCTGTCCGAATCGGCGAATAATTCGGATACAGTGGACTACAACGCCGCCCGCGGCGCACACAAGGAGACGCTCATGAAACGCATCCTGATTCCCGTGGACGGCTCGCAGCCCGCCGTCCATGCGGTCCAAGCCCTGCTCGACGCCCGCAGCTACGATCCCGTCGAACGCGTGGAGCTCCTGACGGTCCAGATCCCCCTGAAAGCCGGCAAGATCGGCCGCGGCCTGTCGCAGGCCGAGATCGACGCCTATCACGAGGAAGAAGGCCGCAACGCGCTGCAAGCCGCCAGCGAATTGCTGACCCGGGCCGGCGTGCCCTTCCAGACCCACATCGAAATAGGCGCCGCCGCCGAGACCATCGTGCGCGTGGCCGACGAATCCGACGCGGATGAAATCTACATGGGCTCGCGCGGGCTGGGCTCGGTGTCGTCCTGGTTCCTGGGCTCGGTCGCGACCCGCGTCCTGCATCTGACGGAGTTGCCCGTCACCCTGGTCAAGTAACCGTCAAGGAGCATCCATGCTGAACATCCTGGTCCCTGTCGACGGCTCCGACAACGCCAACCGCGCCGTCCTGTACGCCCGCCAGCTCGCCCAAGGCGCTGGCGCCGCGCGCATCCATCTGCTCAACGTCCAGACGCCCGTGCAAGGCCGCGCCGGCCTGTCGCGCCTGATTACGCAGGACATGATCGACGAGTTCTACCTGCGCGAAGGCCAGGAAGCCGCGGACGAGGCGCGCAAGCTGCTGGATGTGACCGGCGCCGACTACACCAGCCACGTGGCATTTGGCCATACGGCCACGGAAATCGCCGGATACGCCCACGATCATGGCTGCGCCCGCATCGTCATGGGCACGCGCGGCAATGGCTCGCTGACGAACATCCTGATCGGCTCGGTCGCCAATCAGGTGCTGCAACTGGCCGAAGTGCCGGTCACGCTGGTCAAGTAAGCCCCGGACGCCGGCCTCAGGCGGCCGGCAGCCACAACGACACCCTCAAGCCGCCCAGCGGCGAGCGCTCGGCGCGCGCCTGGCCGCCATAGGTGCTGGCCAGGTCGCGCACGATATCCAGGCCCAGGCCCGATCCGGGACGCTGTTCATCCATGCGCACGCCGCGCAGGAAGATGCGTTCGCGCTCGTCGTCGGCAATGCCGGGGCCGTCATCGTCGATCTGGATGAGCAACTGACCCGGCCCGGCGGCGCTGGCGCTCACCTGCACCTGGCGCTCGGCCCATTTGCAGGCATTGTCCAGCAGGTTGCCGACCATCTCCTGCAGATCCTGTTCTTCGCCGCGGAACACAAGGCCGTCGGCGAACGCCGGCATTTCCAGCTGCAGTCCGCGCTGCGCATACAAGCGCTGCATGACCCGCAGCAGCCCCTCGATGGGCTTGCGCAGCGGCGTGCGGCTGTCTGCCGCGCCGGACGCGGCGGCGGCGCGGGCGCGCGCCAGGTGATAGTCGATCTGGCGGCGCGCCATGCCGACCTGCTCCTGCACCAGCGCCGCCAGCGGCCCTTCCTCGCGCGCCGCGGCATTGCCCAGGATCGTCAGCGGCGTTTTCACCGCGTGCGCCAGATTGCCGGCCTGCGTGCGCGCGCGCTGCACCATGTCGGCATTGACGGCCAGGACGCGGTTGAAGTCGTCGACCAGCGGCTGGATTTCGCTGGGAAAACGGCCTTCGATGCGCACGCTGGCGCCCCCTTGCTGCCCGGCGAGCTGCCGCCTGAGCTTGGCCAGCGGCCGCAACCCGACCAGGACCTGGACCACGGCCGCCAGCGTCAAGCCTGCCGCCAGCGCACCCAGCGAAATCAACAGCATATGGTTGAAGCGTTCGATCGGCTCGGCCAACACCTGGCTGTCGGCCGCCACGATCAGGCGCAGCGGCGCTGCCTCGGTCTCGGCCGGTTCCAGCGTGCGCGTCAGGGCCGTCAGGCTATGCTTTTCCGGCCCCGCGATTTCATACGCCCCGTCGGCGCTGTCCGCGGCGGGCAGCGCCAGCACCTGGTCCCAGAGCGACCGCGAGCGCGCCGCGCCCACGGCCACCGCGCGGCCCTGTTCGTCGAGCCGGTCGATCTGCCAGTACAGGCCGGACAGCGGCTGTTCCAGCCGCGGGTCGCTCAAGGGCGGCGACACCACCAGGCGGCCATCCGGGCTGGTGTTTACCGCGGCTGTCAGCTGGTTCAGGTGCAGGGTCAGTTCGGCGCGCAATTGTTCGGTGATGTGCTGGCGGAACAGGCTGCCCAGGCCCCATCCGGCCAGCACCACCGTGACCAGGATCCAGGCCAGCGTGCCGGCAAGCAAGCGCCAGCGCAGCGAGCCCGGCGCGCGCTGCGGCATCATGCGCCGCCGGCCAGGCGGTAGCCCAGGCCGCGCACGGTTTCGATGGTGTCGGGCGGCAGCTTCTTGCGCAGCCGCGCGATGAACACATCGATGGTGTTGGAATCGCGGTCCTGGTCCTGGGCGTAGACATGCTCGGTCAGCTCGCTGCGCGAAATCACTTCGCCCGCGCGCTGCATCAGCACGGCCAGCACTTTGAATTCATGGCTGGTAAGGGACAGCGCCTGCCCGTCCACCGTGACCTTGGCCAGGCGCGTGTCCAGCATCAGCGGGCCGCAGCGCCATTGCGCGCTGGCGTGGCTGCTGGAGCGGCGCAAGAGCGCCCGCACCCGCGCCAGCAGCTCTTCCATGTGGAAGGGCTTGGTCAGGTAATCGTCCGCCCCGGCATCGATGCCGGCAACCTTCTCGTGCCAGTTGTCGCGCGCCGTGAGGATCAGCACCGGCATGCCCTGGCCGCCGGCTCGCCACTGCTTGAGCACGGTCAGGCCGTCCATCACCGGCAGGCCCAGGTCCAGCACCACCACGTCGTAGGCCTCGACCGCGCCCATGTACTGGGCCGTTCCGCCGTCCGCGGCGGTGTCGACGGTATAGCCGGCCTGGCGCAAGGCGTCGGCCAGTTGCGTCGCCAGCGTCGGTTCGTCTTCCACTACGAGTATGCGCATCAGTGCTTGTCCCGGAATTGGATGTCGCGTCCCTTCACGCCCAGCACCTTGCCGTCGCGCGCGTCGATCTTCAGCTTGACCAGCCGGCCGCCGCTCTGCAGCAGCCGGATCTCGTAGATGAACTCGCCGTCGTCCTCTTCGAATTCGACCTTGACCACCTGCCCCGGATAATCGCGCTCGACGATGTCCAGCACCGAGCGCAGGGGCAGCACCTTGCCGGCCTGCAAGGCCTGGCGCGCCTGTTCATGGTCGCTTTCATCGGCCAGCCCCGCGTTGGGGCCCGCGGCCAGCGCCAGCATCAGCGCGCCGCAGGACAGCCAGATTCGGGTACGCGTTGCTCGGGTCATGTTTCCTTTCGCAATTCGGAGTTCGCCATGAGCGGCGATTGTCCGCCCATTTATAGCGCCTGGAAAATGAACGGCACGTGAACGGCAGCTTCAGAATTGGTTCATCCGCACACCCGAATAATGCGGTCATGGTCGCCATTCCGGCAACCCGCAACAACCTAGGAGCCATTCCATGACCGCAATCCGCAACACCCTGGCCGCCCTGGCGCTTGGCGCCGCAACCCTGACCGGCGCCGCCGCCGTGCACGCCCAGACGCCCGCCCCGGCGCCGGTCCAGCCCGCCGCCACGGCGCCCGCCAACGCGACGCTGACCGTGCGCCAGATCTACGACACGCTGACCGCCGCTGGTTATCGCAACATCACCGAGATCGAGCTCGAGCACGGCCGCTACGACGTCAAGGCCGACAACGCCCAAGGCCAGCGCGTGAAGCTGCGGGTCGATGCCCAGAGCGGCGCCGTCCTGCGCAGCCGCATCAAGGACTGAAGCGCCGGCGCCCGCGCGCCTTTCCACGCTCCGCCCGCATCCGGCGGGCCGAGCGCCCCAACACGGATGCCATCATGAAACCGATAGGAACCGGCGCCGCCGTAGGCGGCTTCTTGCTAGTCCTCACCCTGGCCTGGGGCCTGGACGCGTTCATCCTGCAGCCGCCGGCCGCCGGCGCCTGGTACTGGGTGGCGCGCCAGCAAGGCCTCTACCTCACCGGCGTCTGGTCCATCGGCCTGATGGCCTTGATCATGCTGCTGGCGCTGCGGCCCGCGTGGCTGGAGCGTCCGCTGGGCGGCATGGACAAGATCTACCGGCTGCATAAATGGGCCGGCATCCTCGCCGTGTCAGCAGGCGCCGCGCATTGGTTGCTGAAGCTGGCCAGCGGCCCGTTGAAAAGCCTGGCGGACGCGGGCAACCGCCCCGCCCGCGACGTCGTGCTGACGCTCTTTGAAAGCTCGCGCGGCCTGGCCAAGGACCTGGGCGAATGGTCGATCTACCTGCTGCTCGCGATGCTCGCAATCACCTTGTGGCGGCGCTTTCCCTACCGCGGATGGCGTCTCCTGCACCGCGCAATGCCTGTGCTGTTCCTGGCGTTGGCGTTCCACACGGCGGCGCTGGCGCCCGCGCGCTACTGGAGCGGCCCCGTCGGCCTGCTGCTGATTCCGCTGCTGGTCGCCGGTTCCTATGCCGCGCTGGTGGCGCTGCTGGGACGCGTGGGCAGCGGCCGCCGCGCGCAAGGCAGGATCGTGTCGCTGACGCACCAGCCAGGCGGCATCCTGGAGGTCAGCTGCGAACTCGACGGCAATTGGCAGCCGCACCAGGCGGGACAGTTCGCCTTCGTCACGTTCGACCGCAAGGAAGGCGCCCATCCCTACACCATCGCCAGCGCCCCGCATCAGGGCGAACGCCGCGTCACGTTCCAGATCAAGGCGCTGGGCGATTACACCCGCAGCCTGGCGCGCACGCTGCGCATCGGCCAGCCGGTAACTGTCGAAGGCCCATACGGGCGCTTTCAATTGACCCCGGACGCGGCCTCGACGTCGCAGGTCTGGGTGGCGGGCGGTATCGGTGTCACGCCGTTTCTCGCATGGTTGGAGGCGCTGCAGGACCGGCAGGCCCCGACGCCGCGCGTGTGGCTGCACTACTGCGTGCGCGACGCTGCAACCGATCCCTTCGTGCCGTTGCTCAAGGAACGCTGCGCAGCGCTGGACGGCGTGACGCTCGCCATCCACAACGCGCGCGACGGCGACACGCTGACGGCCGGTACGCTGGCGCAGGGCGAGGTGGCGGCGGGCCGTGTCGCCGACGTCTGGTTCTGCGGGCCCGCCGGCCTGGCCGACGCTCTCAGGCGCGGCCTGCGCAAGCTGGGCGCCCAGCCCGTGCGCTGGCATCAGGAAGCGTTCCAGATGCGCTGATCGCCCCAGGGTCCGCGGAGGTCCAAGCGTATGATGGACCTCACCGCCCCCGGAACATGCGTCATGCCCACACCCCGCATCCTGCTGGCCGCCGTGATGGCCGCCGCCACGCTCAACGCCTGCGGCGAAATGGCCACGCTGCCGGTCGAAGCCGGCATGGGTCCGTCGCCCCAGCTGCCCGCCCCCAATCCCACCGCCATCCCCACCGTGAAGACCGCCAAGGCCGTCGGCTGGCCCGCGGGTGCGCATCCGGTGGCAGCCAGCGGCCTGGCGGTGACGCAGTTCGCCAGCGGCCTGGACCATCCACGCTGGCTGTACGTGCTGCCCAACGGCGACGTGCTGGTGGCCGAGACCAATGCGCCGCCCAAGCCCGAATCGGCTTCCGGCGGCTTCAAGGCCTGGGTCGCCGGCCTGGTGATGAAACGCGCCGGCGCCCGGACCCCGAGCGCGAACCGCATCACCCTGCTGCGCGATGCCGACCACGACGGCGTCGCCGAAACGCGCAGCGTCTTGCTCGACGGCCTGAACTCGCCCTTCGGCATGGCCTTGATCGGCAACCAGCTGTATGTCGCCAATGCCGACGCCGTGCTGCGCTTTCCCTACGAAAACGGCCAAGAACGCATCAGCGCCCCCGGCGTCAAGGTCACCGACCTGCCGGCGGGCCTGAATCATCACTGGACCAAGAACCTGCTGGCCAGCCCCGACGGCCGCAAACTGTATGTGTCCGTGGGATCCAACAGCAATGTCGGCGAAAACGGCATGGACATCGAAGAGGGCCGCGCCGCCATCTGGGAAATCGACGTGGCCAGCGGCAACAAGCGCCTGTACGCCACCGGTCTGCGCAACCCCGTGGGCATGGCCTGGGCGCCCGACGGCAAGACGCTGTGGACGGCCGTCAACGAGCGCGACGAACTGGGTAGCGACCTGGTGCCCGACTACATGACCTCGGTGCGGGACGGCGGCTTCTACGGCTGGCCCTACAGCTACTTCGGCCAGCACGTCGACACCCGGGTCCAGCCGCCGCGCCCCGACCTGGTGGCGCGCGCCATCGTGCCCGACTACGCGCTGGGTCCGCACACCGCCTCGCTGGGGCTGGCCTGGTCGGGCGGGTCGCGCCTGCCCGCGCCCTACACGGACGGCATGTTCGTGGGCCAGCACGGCTCATGGAACCGCGATCCGCGCAGCGGCTACAAGGTCATCTTCGTGCCCTTTCGCGACGGCAAGCCCGACGGGCCGGCGCGCGACGTGCTGACGGGCTTTCTGAACGAAAGCGGCGAAGCCCAGGGCCGGCCGGTAGGGGTGGCGATAGACCGCCAGGGCGGCCTGCTGACCGCCGACGACGTCGGCAATGTGGTGTGGCGGGTCGCTCCCGCTTCTACAATGGCCGCTCCCAAATAATTCAAGACCAGGAGTGAGCATGAGCACGGAAAAAGTGGCGATCGTCACCGCCGGCGGCAGCGGCATGGGCGCGGCGGCGGCGCGCAAACTGGCGGCCGACGGCTGGCGCGTGGCCATCCTGTCCTCCTCCGGCAAGGGCGCAGCCCTGGCGCAGGAACTGGGCGGCCTGGGCGTCACGGGGTCCAACCGCTCGCCCGAGGACCTGGCGCGGCTGGTGGACGCCACCCAGCAGAAATGGGGCAGGATCGATGCCGTGGTCAACAGCGCCGGCCACGGCCCCAAGGGTCCGCTGCTGGAGATCAGCGACGAGGACTGGCACCTGGGCATGGAGTTCTATCTGCTGAACGTGGTGCGCATCGCGCGCCTGGTCGCGCCGGTGATGAAACAGCAGAAGTCCGGCGCCATCGTCAATATTTCGACCTACGCCACCTTCGAACCCGAAGCGCTGTTCCCGACGTCGGGCGTGTTCCGCGCCGGGCTGGCCGCCTTCACCAAGGTGTTCGCCGACGAGTACGCCGCACACAATGTGCGGATGAACAACGTGCTGCCCGGCTTCATCGACAGCCTGCCGGAAAAGGAAGACCGCCGCACGCGCATTCCGATGGGCCGCTACGGCACCGCCGAAGAAGTCGCCGACCTGATCGCGTTCCTCGCTTCCGACGCTTCTTCCTACATCACCGGCCAGAACATCCGCATCGACGGCGGCATCACGCGCTCGGTCTGAAGCTCATGCTTTAGGACTAGTCTCTCGTCCGAATGACGGTATTGAAGCCCGCCCGGGGCTTCAGTACCGTAGGTTTTCGCATTCGACGAGGTGCCGCGCATGTCCGCTACGCCGTCAGCGGCTGCGCCGCAGTCCGCCGATACTTCCCCTGCAAAACCGACCCCGGGCCAGGCTTCCCGTTTCCTGGCGCAGGCCACGTTCGGCCCCACGCCCGCCGACATCGACGCCGTGGTGCGCGACGGCTACGCGGCCTGGCTGGACGCGCAGCTGGCCATGCCGCCGTCGCAGACCCATTTCGACTGGCTGCTGCAGCAGCGCAAGAACACCGAGGAATTCAAGGGCAACGGCATCAACGCGCCGCTGGAATCCACGCTGTGGCGCAAGTTCATCTCCGCCCCGGATCAGGTCCGCACGCGGGTGGCGTTCGCGCTGTCGGAGATCTTCGTGGTGGGCGTATCGTCCATCACCGCGTCCTGGCCGCTGTTCGGCGCCGCGGGTTTCATGGACCTGTTGGCGGAACATGCCCTGGGCAATTACCGGCAGCTGCTGACGGCCGTCACCCAAAACCTGTCGATGGGCTGCATGCTGACCTATCGCGGCAACCGCAAGGAAGATCCCAAGACCGGCCGTCATCCGGACGAGAACTACGCCCGCGAGGTCATGCAGTTGTTCAGCATCGGCCTGTTGGAGCTGGAGGCGGACGGGTCCGTCCGGATGGTCAACGGCGCACCCGTCGAGACCTACACCAACGCCGACGTGCAGGGACTGGCCAAGGTGTTCACCGGCTGGGACATCAACGGCCCGGAAACCGACGTCGAATTCCACCGGCGCCCCATGGCCCTGAACAACGCGCTGCACTCGCTGGCTGAAAAGCGCTTTCTAGGCGCGGTGGTGCCGGCGGGGACCGACGGCCACCTGTCGCTCAAGCGCGCCATGGAGGTGATCTGCGCCCATCCCAACGTGGGGCCCTTCATCGGCACGCAGTTGATCCAGCGGCTGGTCACCAGCAATCCCAGCCGCGCCTATGTCGCGCGCGTGTCGGCCGCCTTCGACGACGACGGCAGCGGCACGCGCGGCAACCTGAAAGCCGTGGTGCGCGCCGTCCTGCTGGACCCCGAGGCGCGCAACCCGGACCTGGCCGCGCCCGGCTGGGGCAAGGTGCGCGAGCCCATCGTGCGCTTCGCGGCCTGGGCGCGGGCCTTCGGCGCCACCTCCAACAACGGCGCCTGGGCCATGCCGGACACCACCGACAACACGATCCGGCTGGCCCAGAGCCCGATGCGGTCGGCCAGCGTCTTCAATTTCTTCCGCCCGCGCTACGTGCCGCCGGTGACCGAGCTGGCGCGCCGGCATCTGGTCGCGCCGGAACTGCAGATCACCGACGAAACCAGCATTGCCGGCTACCTGAATTTCCTGGCCATCTATGTGGACCGGGGCTGGGAGGATCTGCAGACGCCCTACGCCGCCGAGATCGCGCTGGCGCAGGATCCGGCCGCCCTGGTGGCGCGGGTGGCGCTGCTGCTGGCGGGCGATGCCTATTCCGCCGAGACCGCCGGCAGCATTGCGCGCGCCGTGGCCACGATACCCGCGGGCCGGCCGCGCGACCGCGTGCGCGCCGCCATCATGCTGGTGGCCGCTAGCCCCGAATACCTGGTGCAGAAATGAAGAATTCCCGCCACGACGCGCAAACCAGCCGCCGCGAATTCCTGCTGCGCGCCTGCGCGCTGGGCGCCACGGGCGCCGCCGCGCCGCTGGCGCTGAACCTGGCGGCCCTGGGCGCGGCCGCGGCGCAATCGGCGCCGGCCTCCTCGTACAAGGCGCTGGTCTGCGTGTTCCTGTACGGCGGCAACGACCCCTACAACTCGCTGGTGCCCTATGACACGGCCGCCTACAAGGCCTACGCCCAGGCGCGCACCGACATCGCCTTGCCGCGCAACACCCTGCAGGCCACGGCGCTGCGCGGCAAGGAGCCCGCGCCCGGCGGCGCCCAGTTCGCGCTGGCGCCATCGCTGGCGCCGCTCAAGCCCTTGTATGAAAGCGGCGACATGGCGGTGCTGCTGAACATAGGCCCGCTGGTTGTACCCACATCCAAGCAGGAATACATAGGCGCGCGTGTCCCCCTGCCGCCCAAGCTGTTCTCGCACAACGACCAGCAGTCGTACTGGCAGGCGCTGGCGCCGGAAGGCGCGGCGTCGGGCTGGGCCGGAAGGCTGACCGATCTGTTCGCCGACGCCAACGCGCAGCGCACCTTCACGGGCATCACCGCGGGCGGCAGCAGCGTGCTGCTGGCCGGACGCAAGATCGCCGGATACCGCGTAGGCATCCACGGCTCCACGCAGATAGACCTGCTGGGCCGCGACATGTATGGATCCAGCGCCTGCACGGCCTTGCTGCGCCAGCTGATCACGCAGCCGCGCGAACACCTGATGGAGCGCGAGATGTCGCGCATCGCCGCCCAGTCCATCGACGCCGACGGCCGCCTGCGCGCAGCGCTCGCGGACGTGGCCGTGCCGGGCGACTTCTCGTCGCCCCTGGCGCAGCAGCTGAAGATCGTCGCCCGCATCATCGCGGCCAGGCAGGCGCTGGGCGCGCGCCGCCAGGTTTTCTTCGTCTCGCAGAACGGCTACGACAACCACTCCGGCCTGAACGACACCCACCCGGCGTTGCTGAAGGAACTGGGCCAGGCACTGGCCGCGTTCCAGCAGGCCTTGTCCGCGATAGGAGTGGCGGACCAAGTGACCACCTTCACCGCCTCCGAGTTCGGCCGCACCCTGGGTTCCAACGGCAACGGCTCCGACCATGGCTGGGGCTCGCACCACTTCGTGCTGGGCGGGGCGGTCAAGGGCGGACGCTACTACGGCAACCACCCCGAAATCGCCCTGGACGGCCCCGGCTTCGTCGACAACGGCCGCCTCTTGCCGACCCTGGCCGTGGATCAGCTCGGCGCGTCACTGGGCGGCTGGTTCGGCGCCAGCCGCGAGGACCTGGGGCTGGTGTTCCCGAACCTGCGACGCTTTGACGCGCATGCGCTGGATTTGCTGCAGCGCGCGTAAAGCCGCGCCGGCGGCGACGAATTCACAGCTGTCGCGCCTGTTCGCGCAGCAGATACTTCTGGATCTTGCCCGTGGCGGTCTTGGGCAACGGGCCGAACACGAAAGTGCGCGGCACCTTGAAGCCGGCCAGGCGGCCCCCGGCAGAAACTGGCCAGCTCCTCCGCCGTCGCGACGCCGCCCTCCTTCAGCGTGACGAAGGCGCAAGGCGTCTCGCCCCACTTGGCATCCGGCCGCGCCACCACGGCGGCTTCCAGTACGGCGGGATGCGCGTACAACGCATCCTCGACCTCGACGGTCGATATGTTCTCGCCGCCTGATATCACGATATCCTTGGCGCGGTCCTTGATCTGCATGTAGCCGTCGGGGTGCACCACGCCCAGATCGCCGGTGTGAAACCAGCCTCCCGCGAAGGCCTCGGCCGTGGCCTGCGGATTCTTCAGATAGCCCTTCATGAGCGTATTGCCGCGCATCATGATCTCGCCCACGGTAACGCCGTCCGGCGGCACCGGTTCCATCGTGGCGGGATCCAGCACGCGGACCTGTTCCATCGTGTGCTTGCGCACGCCGATGCGGGCCTTGAGCGCCGCCTGTTCATCCAGCGGCAGGTCGCTCCAGGCTTCATGCCAGGCGCAACTGATCGACGGACCGTAGCTCTCCGTGAGGCCGTACAGGTGCGTGACGTCTATGCCCAGTTCGTCCATCGCCGCGATGACGGCGGCCGGAGGCGGAGAGCCGCCGGTGAGCACCTGCACCGGCCGGATCGCGCGCCGCTTGATTTCGGGCGGGCTGTTGATGAGCATGCCCAGCACCACCGGCGCGGCGCAGAAATAATCGACCCCATGCGCCTGGATGGCGTCGAAGATGGCGCCGGCCTCGACCCGCCGCAGGCAGACATTGGTTCCCGCCAGCAGCGCGATGGTCCAGGGAAAGCTCCAGCCGTTGCAGTGGAACATCGGCAGGGTCCAGAGGTACACGGCATGCTGGCGCATATCGCAGGCCAAGGCGTTGCCCATCGCATTCAGATAGGCGCCGCGATGGTGGTACAGCACGCCCTTGGGGCTGCCAGTGGTGCCGGAGGTGTAGTTCAGGCACAGCGATTGCCATTCGTCCTCCGGCCACGCAAATTCGGCCGCCGCGTCGCCCATCTCCAGCAGCGCTTCGTAGTTCATTTCGCCGATCGGCTCGCCCGGCCCGCCGTATTCGGGATCGTCGATATCCACCACGCGGATCCGCCTGCGGGTCTTGGCCAGCGCCTGCGCCATGACGGGCGCGTACTCGCGGTCCGTCAGCAGCACCGCCGCCGCGCCATGCTCCAGGATGAAGGACAGCGTCTCCGCGTCCAGCCGGGTGTTCAGGGCGTTGAGCACCGCGCCCGCCATGGCGACGCCGAAATGGGCCTCGTACAGCGCCGGGATGTTGGGCGCCATCACGGCCACCGTATCGCCGGGCCGCACGCCCAGGCGCGCCAGCCCGCTGGCCAGCCGGCGGCAGCGCGCATAGGTTTCGCGCCAGCTCTGGCGCAGCGCGCCGTGGACGATGGCGGTGCGTTCCGGATAGACCTTCGCCGCGCGCTCGATGAAGGTCAGCGGCGAAAGCGCCAGATGGTTGGCGCTGTTGCGTTCGATATCCTGCGCATGATGGTCGTGGGTGTCGGCGGGCATCGGAGTCTCACAGAAGCGAAACGCTCACCGCGCCCTTCAGGCGTCGGCTAGCGGGGTCAGGCCGCGCAGCGTCGCGCGCAGCAGGGAATCGCTCAGGTCCGCGTCCGCCTGCATCAAGCGCTGCAGCAGGCGGTCGGGACTGTCGCCGGAAGTTTCCAGATGCCAGCCATACAGGTGCAGCCCGTTCAGCACATAGGCATCGTCCAGGCCCTCCAGCACGGCATGCCGGCGCGGCGCGCGCGCGGACGGCGGCAAGGCGTTGTCGGCGCAGTCCGCGACCAGGATGGACGTGGGCCGGGAAAAGTAATCCGCCACCCGCACGCGGGCGTCTTCCAGCCGGCGCAGCGCCGCGGCGTCCAGCGGCTCGTCCGCCAGGCGCACTTTGAGCAGCAGGTTGCGCTGGTCGAGTTCGACGATGTGCAGGTCTTTCTCTACCCAGTCCGCATGCACTGGCGCGCTCTTGCGGCGGAAGACTTCCGCGGCCGCCAGCCCCGCCCCCAGGCCTTCGCCGGCAAGCAGCTGTTTGAAGAAGTCCCGTTCGGCCATGGCGCGGTCCAGTTCCTGCAATTCCAGGTCGAGCGCGTGGCGCTCGCGCAGGCATTGCGCGCGGCGGGCGTGCAGTTGCTCGTCTGCCGGGCCGCGCTGCAGGTCCAGCCACCCCGCCAGACGCACGCCGCTGCGCTGGCCCAGGCGTTCGATGCAGCGGCGCAACTCCTGCAGGAACAGCGCCGAGCCGGCCTCGTCCTGCGCCAGATCCGGGGCCAGCGCCGGCAGCAGCAGCAGGCGGCCCGGCGGTTCGCTGGCGTAGCTCGCCAGCGTCATGCCCTGGCCATCCTCGAGGATGCTTGCGCCCGGCGCCTCGGCCAGTGTCGCGCAGGGCTGGAAACAGCGCGCGGCTTCGGTGAAGAGCGTGCGGAAAGGCTCGCCCGCCTGCCGCGGCAGCGCATCGCCATCTATCGGCTGGCTGCGCACCGTCCGCGGCCAGAGCGGATCGGACCAGTCGTAGGGAAGGATGTCCTGCAAGGTGTGCACGCCCACCGTGCGCGGCGCGGGCACCAGCACCGCCAGCGTGCCGCCCGCGGCCAGCAGGCGCTTGAATTGCTCGCGCCAGTGGCGGCTGGTAGCCAGCAGCCATTCCGACGCGCCCACGCCCAGCACCGGCGGATCGGCGCGTTCGCAGGCCGCCTCCAGCACGGGGTACAGGCCGGCGGGATTCCATATGAGCACGTCCGCCCGGTCCAGCGAGGCGGGCTGATCAAAGGACAGAACGGCATCCAGGCTATGCGGCGCAAGCGCCAGCGCAAGGTCGAGCGTAGAAATATTCATATCGCTAATCCGTACTTGACTTTCGAAATCAATATATCATAAAGTCTAGTTAACTAGACAAATATACAAATCCTATATACATATTCCGGAAACCAGCTGTCATGTCCACTCTTACGAACGTCCGCAGCGAGTCCCCCGTCTCCAGCAGCCCCGTGGCGCTGGACCGCGACTCCCCTCTGCCGCTCTATGTGCAGATCAAGCGGCGCGTGCTGATGATGATCCTGAACTGGCAGCAGGAAAGCGACCGCTTCCACACCGATCACGAACTGAGCGAACAATTCAACGTCAGCCGCATGACGGTGCGCCAGGCGATCCAGGAACTGGTGGACGAAGGCTATCTGCGGCGGGTGCGCGGCTCCGGCACCTTTGTCTGCGCCCCCAAGATCGACGAGCAGTTCAGCCCGGCCATGGATTTCATCGACCAATGGTCCGCCCATGGCCGCCCCCTCAGCCTGCGGGTGCTGCATTGCGCGCAGGAACCTGCCTCGGCCGCCGTGGCGCGCGAACTGGACGTGGCGCCCGGCACGCCGGTCTGGAGCATCCTGCGCCTGCGCACGGTCCAACAGGTGCCGATCTCGATCGACTACCGCTATGTGCGCACCGACCGCATCCCGCACATCGACGCCCGCCAGGCCGAAGCCGGCTCCTTGCTCGAGCTGATCGGCCGTCAGGTCGAACTGGCCTACGGCAACCTCAAGATCGAGGGCGGCGCGGTGCAGGCCGAACATGCCGATTACCTCAGTCTCTTGCCCGGCGATCCGGTCCTGACGCGGCACCTGGTGTATTTCGATAAACAGGACCGGCCGGTCATGTCCGGCCTGTCGCATTACCGCGCGGACCAGGTCCGGTACTCGGTGCGCGTGCCGCTGCTGAACGGCGCAGGCAAGACGGACCAGGTGTCGGACTCGCTCGAGTTCCGCAACCCACCCGGCGCGACGGAGAACTAGACCGCCGACGTTTTCGCTGTTCGTGGAAGTTGCTGCACCCCTCTAATCCCGCATCAGGCACAGGAGTAGCACCATGACTTGCATTAAGACGTTTCTGGAGTTCTCGCGCCGCGCGGCCATTGCGCTGCCGGCCGCCGCGCTGATGCTGGGCATGCACGCCGCCAGCGCGCAGGATACGGTGCGAATAGGATCCATCCTGTCCGTGACCGGTCCCGCCGCCTTTTTGGGCGAAGACATGAAGGCCGGCATGGAAATGGCCATCGACGATATCAACGCCGCCGGCGGCATCGGCGGCAAGAAGGTCGAATGGGTGTTCTACGACGCCGAAAGCCAGACCGCCAAGGCCATCAACGCCACCAAGCGGCTGCTGTCCCAGGACAAGGTGGACATCATCGTCGGCGGCGGCAACATGAGCGGCATCGCCATGGCCATGGTGCCGATGGTGGACAAGGCCGCCACGCCCTTCATCTCCACCGAAGGCTCGATGCAGATCGTGATGCCGGTGGCGGAACGCAAGTATGTGTTCAAGAGCACCGTGGACGACGACCAGGTCATCGACCGGGTGCTGGACTACTTCGACAAAAAGGGCATCAAGCGCGCCGCCCTGCTGGCCGACAACAGCGGCTTCGGCCAGAGCGCCGTCGAACAGATGAAGCGGCTTGCCGCCAAGCGCGGCATCGACATCACGTATGAATCCTTCAACCCCGCCGACACCGACCTGACCCCGCAGCTCACGCGCATCAAGAATGCATCGGTGCAGGCCATCATCTGCTGGACCGTCACCCCGGCTGGCGTGGTGTTCATCAAGCAGGCGCAGCAGCTGGGCCTGGACAAGCTCACGCTGGTGCACAGCTACGGCTTCGTCGACCAGCGCTACATGAAGCTGGCCGGCGACTCGGTCAAGGACCTGCTGCTGGTCAGCGTCAAGTTCCCGGTGGGCCAGGACCTGCCCGACGCCGATCCGATCAAGACGCGCATCATGGATCTCAGCAAGCGCTTCGAGGCCCGCTACAAGCGCAAGCCCAACCAGTTCGTGGCCCAGACCTACGACGCCATCATGCTGGCGCGCGCCGCCCTGGACAAGAGCGGCGGCGACAAGGAAAAGACCCGCGAACAGCTGACCGCCATCACCGGCTACCAGGGCGTGGGCGGGGTCTTCAATTTCTCGCCCCAGCGCCACTCGGGCCTGGATAAGGACGACATCGTCATGCTCGGCTACCGGGACGGGCAGTTCCGGCTGGCCGACTACAAGTAAAGCAGTTCCATCTCCGCAACCTCCACTCACGCGCGCCGCGGGCGCTGCAAACCAGGGAGTGCAGTCATGAACGTAGCAAGCGCCGAGCCGCGTACGATCCTCGACGATCCAGAGAGCATCTTTCCGCTGGATCTGGACACCCGGATCCCCAAGATCCGCGACCTCTACCACCTGGCAACGGTCAAGCAGTGGGACCCGCGCACCGACATCGACTGGCATCTGTTCGACGCTACGCAGTACACGCCCGAGCAGCGCTACGCGGCCCGCCAGTACTGGAGCCGCCGCGCCTGGAGCGAATACGGCGCCATCTCGGAAAGCCCGGCGCTGCAGATCCGCTTCTGCCACGACAAGTGCGAACCCGACCTGCGGCTGTTCTTCACCATCCGCTCGCAAGAGGAAAGCCGCCACGCCGAAGCCTGCTACCGCATGGCCGAAGCGCTGGGCGGCTACATGGAGCAGCCCGCCCAAGCCGCATACCAAGGGTCCGTCGCCACTCATGGCGTGCGCAAGATGGCGCTGGACCCCGAAGTGTCGGTCGAGGCGATCCTTGCCGCGCTGGTCTGCGCCGCCGAGGAAATCGCGTTCGACGTCTTCCGCCACCTGGTCGAGATCACCCGCGACCCCGTCGCCAAGCAGATCTGCGCCCGCATCATGCGCGACGAGGTGCGGCACTGCGCGTTCGGCTGGCGCTTTCTCGACCACCGCATTCCGCAGATGTCCGCCGCCGAAATCAAGGTGGTGGAAAACGCGGTGATCAACATGATGGAAAAGGTCGAGCTCAACGGCTATCACAGCGCCTGGCTGGCGCCCGACAACCCGGCCTCCCGCGCCGAGATGGAAGTGGACCGGCTCACCTGGGAAGCCGGCCTCGGCTCCACGGTCGAAGAACTGGAAAAACCCCTGTTCGTTGAAACGGTGCAGCGCGTGCGCCGCCAGATGGAGCCCTGGGGCGTGCACCTGCCCCTGCTGCACCACCCGAAGATCGGCGAATTCTGAATCCGAGGACCCGTCATGAACGCAGCTACGACCAGAATTCCCGTTGAGCGCCGCTTCCCGCTGACGCTCAAGCAGTCCATTACCTCGATCCGCGAACTGTACGAAACCGGCAAGCAGCAGCGCTGGGCGCCGGAGACCGATATTCCCTGGGCCAGCCTGGACCTCGGCGCGCTCGATGCGCGGGTTCGCGACGCGGCCCGCCTGACCTGGAGCCGCCGCGCCTGGGTGGAATACGCGGGCCTGAGCGAAACGCCGGCACTCCTGGTGCGCCTGTGCCTGGAGAGCGGCCGCGAGTCCGACCCCAAGTACTTCCTCACCGTGCGCAATACCGAGGAAGCCTGGCAGATCGAGTGCTTCCACCGCTACGCCACGCTACTGGGCGGCTACCTGAACCGCCCGCCCAGTCCGCAGCAGGAAGCCATCTTCAACCAGTGCCGGCATCGCCAGGTGCTGGATGCCGCCTGCAACGCCGACGCCTTCTTCGCCACGCACGCCGCGGTGGAAGACGGCTTGGAACTGGAACTGTTTCGGGCCTACCTGGAGAACGCCCGGGAACCGGTTGCGCGCCGCATCCTGGAACAGTGCGTCCAGGCGAAGGAGCGCCATGCCACCTTCGGCTGGCTCTATGTGGCCGAACGCGCGGCAGCCTGGTCAGACGCCGACCGCGCCGCCGTGGCCCAGGCCGTGTCGGGCTATCTGAACGATATCGAACTGCGTGGCTATCACTGCCCCTGGCTGGCGGAACCCAACGGCCCCGAAAGCCAAGCCAGCGCGCTGACGGCCGAGGCCGGCCTGGGCGCCGCGTCCGCCGACCGGGAGTACGAGGTCCTGTGGTCGTATCTGGAGACGGTGACGCGGCGCCTGGCCGAGTTCGGCGTCGAACTGCCGGGCATCGCGCTTTCCACGCGCCGTCCCAACTGAGCCGGCGCCGGGGCCTTGCCATGGACATGTCCGCGCAAATCATCCAACTGCTGGTCGCCGGAATCACCACCGGCAGCATCTACGCCATCGTGGCGGTGGGATTCAACGTCATCTTCAAGAGCACCGACGCCATCAACTTCGCCCAGGGCGAATGGGTCATGATGGGTGGCATGGTGGCGGCGGCCTGTTACGCGGTCGCCGAACTGCCGTTATGGCTGTCCTGCCTCGCGGCGGTGGCCCTGGTGGCCTTGGCGGGCGGCCTGTCCGAACGCCTGGTGATCCATCCGCTGAAAAAACCCGCGCCCCTGCTGGTGACGCTGCTCAGCATCGGCCTGGCCATCTGTACCAAAAGCCTGGTGATGCTGGGGCTGGGCAAGACCCCCATGGGCTATCCCGCATTTTCCGGCGACGCTCCGGTGCCGTTGGCCGGCGCGCAGATTCCGCCGCAGAGTTTCTGGGTGATGGGGGTGGCGCTGCTCTTCATGCTGGGCACGCACTTCTTCTTCGAGCGCACGCTGCTGGGGAAGACCCTGCGCGCCACGGCCATCGACCGCGATGCAGCCGCCCTGGTCGGCATCAACGTGCGGCGCTCGGTGACGGTGGCCTTCGTGCTGGCGGCGTTGGCCGGCGGCATCGCGGGCGTGATCATCGCGCCGCTGACCTTCACGTCCTATGACCACGGCACCATGCTCGGCTTCAAGGGCTTCAGCGCGGCGATGCTGGGCGGCCTGGGCAGCCTGCAAGGCGCCTTGCTGGGCGGCGTGCTGCTGGGCGTGATCGAAGCGCTGGGCGGCGGCCTGATTTCCTCGCAGTACAAGGACGCGCTGTCTTTCATCGTGCTGCTTCTGGTGCTGTTCTACCGTCCCCAGGGCTTGCTGGGCAAAGCCGAAATCAACAAGGTCTGAAGGGGGTGACGATGAAATCCGAAATCCATCCGCCCGGGGACGGCGCGCGCCACGATCTGCGCATCCTGCTGGCGCTGTGGGGCCTGTTCCTCCCGTTTCCGCTAGTGGCGCCGAACAGCTATGCCGTGGGTCTGGCGGTGACGTTCAGCATCAACCTGATGCTGATCGCCAGCCTCAACCTGTTGATGGGCTACTGCGGACAAATCTCCATGTGCCAGGCCGGCTTCTTCGGCCTGGGCGCCTATGTCAGCGGCGCCTTGTCGGCCAAGTACGGCCTTCCCGCGCTCGCCTCCATCCCGGCCGCGCTGGCGATCGCAAGCACGGCGGCGCTGTTGATCGCCCTGCCCGTGCTGCGGCTGCGGGGGCACTACCTGGCAATGGCAACGCTGGGATTCAACGCCATCCTGTCCGTGCTGTTCGTCGAATTGGTGGACTTCACGGGCGGCCCCAACGGCCTGTCGGGGGTTGAGCCCATCACCATCGCGGGCTATGCCTTCGATACCGACCGGCGCTTCTTCTACCTGGCCTGGGCCGCGGGCCTCTTGCTGATGTGGGGCTTCCTCAACCTGACCCGCTCGCGCATCGGCCGCGCCATGATCAGCGTAGCCGGCAGCGAGGTCGGCGCGGCCAGCCTGGGCATCAACACCTATGCGCTCAAGGTGGCGGTATTCGTGCTCTGCGCCGCGGTCGCGGCCCTGGCGGGCACGTTTTATGTCCACTTCAACCAGTTCGCGTCGCCGGAAACCTTCAGTTTCTCCGCGTCGGTGCTGCTGCTGGTCATGGTCGCGGTCGGAGGCTGGGGCAAGTACTGGGGACCGCTGTTCGGCGCGCTGGTCTACACCGCGGTGCCGGAACTGCTGCGCGCCTTCCACGACGTGGAGCTGCTGCTGTTCGGGCTGGGCATGATTCTGGTCCTGATGTTCTTCCCGGGCGGGCTGGCGGGACTGGCGCAGCGGCTGTGCCGGCGCTCCGCAAGCCTGCCCGCAGCCCCGGTAGCGGCAACGAAGGGAAAGGTGCGCCATGGCTGATCACGATTTCCTGTCGGTGCGGGACCTGGGCATCAATTTCGGCGGACTGGCCGCGCTTGCCGACCTGTCCTTCGACCTGAAACAAGGGCAGATCAAGGGCCTCATCGGCCCCAATGGCGCGGGCAAGAGCACCTTGTTCAACATCGTCGCGGGCCTGCTGCTGCCGGGGAGCGGCGACGTACGCTTTCGCGGCCGCTCGGTGCGGGGCCTGCCGCCGCACCAGCGCGTCAGGCTGGGCATCGCCCGCACTTTCCAGAACCTGCAGATCTTCAAGGACTTGACGGTGCTGGAGAACGTCATGGTGGGCTGCCATGCGCGCTTCGGCTCCGGCCTGTGGGCCTGCATGCTGCGCACGCCGCGCCAGCGCCGCGACGAACGGCAGATGCGCGACATCGCGATGCAGCGGCTGGAACAGCTGCATCTGGCCCGCCACGCCGATGTGCTGGCGGCGGACCTGAGCTTCGGCCAGGCCAAGATCCTGGAAATCGCCCGCGCCCTGGCCGCCGATCCCACCTTGCTGCTGCTGGACGAACCGGTCGCGGGCGTGCCGCATGCCGAAGTGGCGCAGGTGGCCCAGGTCATACGCGAAGTGAACGCCAGCGGAGTGACCGTGCTGCTGGTCGAGCACAACATGAGCTTCGTCATGCAGCTGTGCGACGACATCCTGGTCCTGAACTACGGCCGCAAGATCGCCGAAGGCCAGGCCGACGCGGTGCGCGTCGATCCCCTGGTCCTGAAGGCCTATCTCGGGGAGGACATGCCCGATGCTTGAAATCACCAACCTGTGCGCCTCGTATGGCGCCGGCGACGTCTTGCGGGAAACCAGCCTGGAGATTCCCGCCGGGCAGATAGGCTGCCTGCTCGGCGCCAACGGCGCCGGCAAGACCACCGTCATGCGCAGCCTGAGCGGCCTGCTGCGCCCCCTGCGCGGCAGTGTGCGCTTCGAAGGCGAAGCGATAGAGACGCTATCGGCGGACCGCATCGTCGACCGCGGCATCGTCCTGGTGCCGGAAGGCCGGCGCGTGTTCGCGCCGCTGTCGGTCAGCGAAAACCTGGAAATGGGCGGCTACAAGCTGCTGAAGCAACGCCGTCAGTCGGAATTCCGCCGCAATCTGGACTTCGTCCTGGACCTGTTCCCGCGGCTGTCCGAACGCGCCCGCCAGGCTGCGGGAACGCTGTCCGGCGGCGAGCAGCAGATGGTCGCGATCGGCCGGGCCCTGATGAGCAGCCCGCGCCTGCTGATGCTGGACGAACCTTCCATGGGCCTGGCGCCCCTGGTCGTGAAGGACATCTTCCTGTCGCTGCGGCGGCTCAAGCAGGAAGGGCTGACGCTGTTCATCGCCGAACAGAACGCCAGGCTGACCTTGAGCGCCGCGGACTACGGCTACGTGCTGCAGGAAGGCCGGGTGGCGTATTCGGGCAGCGCCCAGGCGCTGCGCGACGATACACGGGTACAGGCTGCCTATCTGGGCGCCTGACAGGAGACAGGTGAAGCGATGACATGTTCTTCCCAGGAGCAGGCGATCGATCCGGAGCAGGAAGCGCAGTACAACCTGCGCGCCCGGCATCCCGAACGCGAGGAGATCTACTTTACCTATGCGCGCCGCAGCGCGGACACGCGCCGCCGGCGCGAGGCGCGCCTGGACCTGCGCTTCGGCGAACGGCCCTCGAGCGTGCTGGACCTGTTCGTTCCCGACGTGCCGGCGCCGCCGCTGCTGGTGTTCATCCATGGCGGCTATTGGCGCGCCCTGGACAAGCACGGCTTTTCATTCATCGCCGACGAGTACCTGGCGCGCGGCGTCGCGGTGGCGCTGCCCAACTACACGCTGGCGCCGCACGCAAGCGTCTCCGCGATCGTCGACGAAGCCTGTACCGCCGTCTCCTGGCTGACCGCGCAGGGCGAGCGCCACGGCTACGACGCCAGCCGCATCGTGCTGTCCGGCCACTCCGCGGGCGGGCACATGGCCGCCCGCGCGCTGTGCCGCGACCTGGTTCCCGCCCTGGCGGGCAGGATACGCGGCTATGTGGGCCTGAGCGGCCTGTTCGATCTTGAGCCGCTGCTGCGCACTTCCATCAACCGCGATCTCCACATGAGCGCGGCCGAAGCCCGCAGCCTGGGGCTGTACCAGCGCGCCGCGCTGTACGAAGTGCCCATGGTGTTCGCGGCCGGCGCCCTGGAAACCGAGGGCTTTCGCGGGCAAAGCCGGGACTTCTCGCAGCATTGCGCCAGCCATGGCTACGCGGTCGAAAACCTGGTGGTGCCGCAGCGCAACCATTTCGATCTGTTGACCGATTTCGCGGGCGGAAGCTATCCGCTGTTCAACAAGACGCTCGATCTGCTGCTGCCCGGCGCGGGCCGGGCCTGATCTTTCACGAGGAGTCCTTATGGCAGGCCAACCACTCAATCCCGCGGGCGTCTGCGCCCCGCTGGGCCCCTACAGCCAGGGCGTGCTGACCGAAGGCGCCGGACGCTGGCTGCACATTGCCGGCCAGGTGGGAGTATCGTCCGAAGGCGCGCTCGCCCAGGGCTTCGAAGCCCAGGCCCATGCCGCCTGGCGCAACATCCAGGCCATGCTGGAGGCCGGGGGAATGCATGCGGGCGATCTGGTCAAGGTCGTGACCTACATCACGGACGAAAGCCAGCTGCCGCTGCTCGGCCCCGTCAGGCTGGCCTATCTGGGCGAGGCCCGCCCCGCCGCGACGCTGGTCGTGGTGCGCGCCCTGGCCCGGCCCGAGTGGCTGATCGAAGTGGAAGCGTCGGCGTACAAGCCTGCCTGACCCCGCGGCGGCATCGCCCGAAGGAGAACAAGCATGTTCGAGGACCTACGCAACAAGCGGGCCCTGGTGACCGGCGCCTTCGGCGGCCTGGGCGCGGAGTTCGCGCGCACCCTGTCCGCGGCGGGCGCGCATGTGGCCCTGGCCGGACGCAGGCTGCAGGCCGGCGAGCAACTGGCCGCGGAGCTGGCCGCCCCCGACCGGCGGGCATGCGCCATCGCGTTGGACGTGACCCAGCCCGACAGCGTCGCCAGCCTGTTCGATGCCGCATCCGAGCGCCTGGACGGCGCCATCGACATCCTGGTCAACAACGCCGGCGTCACGGCCACACGGCCGGCGCTGGAACACACCGAAGCCGATTGGATGGACGTGATCGACGTCAATCTCAACGGCACCTGGCGCGTGGCGCAGGCAGCCGGGCGCCACATGCAGGCGCACGGCGGCGGCAGCATCATCAACATCGCCTCCATCCTCGGGCTGCGGGTGGCCCAGCAGGTGCCCGCCTACGCCGCCTCCAAGGCCGCCCTGATCCAGCTGACGCAGGCCCTGGCGCTGGAATGGGCGCGCCACGGCATCCGCGTCAATGCGCTGGCGCCGGGCTACATCGAAACCGACCTGAACCGCGAATTCTTCGCCAGCGACGCGGGGCAGGCGCTGATCCGGCGCGTGCCGCAGCGCCGGCTCGGGCAGGCGCGGGAGCTGTCGGCTCCCCTGCTGCTGCTGGCTTCCGACGCCTCTTCCTTCATGACCGGGTCGGTCCTGGTGGCGGACGGCGGACATCTCATTTCCACGCTTTGACTCCGGGACGCAACATGGACTTCAGCCTCATGCCAGAAATCGAAAGCTATCGCCGGCGCATCAAGGACTTTGTCGAGACGCATATCCTGCCGGTGGAGGCGGACCCGTCCTCCTACGACGAACACGAGAACATCCGCGAGGAAGTCTTGCAGCCGCTGCGCCGCCGCGCGCGCGAAGCCGGGCTGTGGGCCCTGCAGATGCCGCGCGAACGCGGCGGCCAGGGTCTGTCGCGCGTCGGCATGGCGGCCTGCTACGAAGAGATGAACGTGTCGATCTTCGGGCCGGTGGTGTTCAATAGCGCAGCGCCCGACGACGGCAACATGATGGTGCTCGAAAAAGTCGCCACCGAGGCGCAGAAGGCGCGCTGGCTGCAGCCCATCGTGGACGGCAAGGTGCGCTCCTCGTTCGCCATGACCGAACCGCATCCGGGCAGCGGCTCCGACCCGTCCATGATGCGCACCACCGCCACCCTGCAGGACGGCAAGTGGCGGGTGCATGGCAAGAAGTGGTTCATCACCGGCGCGGGCGTGGCGCAACACTTCATCCTGATGGCCAAGACCTCGGACGATCCACGCAAGGGCCTGACGGCCTTTCTCTTCGACGCGGACCAGCCCGGTTGGCGCATCGAACGGCGCATCCCCATCATGGGTCCGGAGGAACACGGCGGCCATTGCGAACTGGTGTTCGACGGGCTGGAGATCCCCGACGAGAACCGCCTGCTCGGCGTGGGCGACGGCCTGAAGGTCACGCAGATCCGGCTGGGGCCCGCGCGGCTGACGCATTGCATGCGCTGGCTGGGGCTGGCCCGCCGCTCCCTGGCGATCGCGCGCGACTACGTCGCAACCCGCCAGAGCTTCGGCACCGCGCTGGCCGAACGCGAAGGCGTGCAATGGATGCTGGGCGAATGCGCCATGGCGATCGAGATCGGCCGCCTGCTGACGATGCGCGCCGCGGTCGCCTTGGACCAGGGCAGCTACGCGCGCAAGGAGGTCTCGATGGCGAAGATCGTCGTCTCCGAAACGCTGCACAAGGCGGTCGACACCGCCATCCAGCTGACCGGCGCGCGCGGCTATTCGCGCGATACGGCGCTGGCCTGGATCTACCGCTACGCGCGCCAGGCACGGCTGGTCGACGGCGCCTCGGAAGTGCACAAGATGGTGCTGGCGCGGTTCCTGATGGACGAAGGCGACGACTTCTGGCATTGGCAGGCGCAGGACCCGGCCGGGGCGCAATCGTGACGGGCGCGGCAGCGGACGTCCTCGACGGCCAGGACGCGCTGGCCGCCTATCTGGTGCGCGCGGGGTATACGGGGCGGGCGGAGGAAGTGGCGTTGCGCCGCCTGGCCGGCGGCCAGTCGAATCCGACCTACGTCGTAACCACAGGCGGCGGCCAGTACGTGCTGCGCAAGCAGCCCGCGGGCAAGCTGCTGCCCTCGGCGCACGCCATCGACCGCGAGTTCCAGGTCATGCGGGCGCTGGCGCGCAGCGAGGTACCCGTGCCGCGCATGCTGGACTATTGCGCCGACGGCAGCCTGCTCGGCACGCCGTTTTACCTGATGGACTACGTGCAGGGCCGCAGCTTCGTCGACCCGAGCCTGCCGGGGCTGGACCGGGCCGAACGCGGCGCCATCTACGCGGAAACCAGCCGCGTGCTCGCCGCCCTGCACGAGTTGGACTACGCGGCGCTGGGCCTCGAAAGCTATGGCCGTCCCGGCAACTATTACGCCCGCCAGATCTCGCGCTGGACGCGGCAATACCGCGAAAGCCGGCCGGCGGCCGACCTGCCCGCCATGGAATCGCTGATCGACTGGTTGCCCCGCAACATTCCCGCCAGCGACGAGACCCGCCTGGTCCATGGCGATTTCCGGCTGGACAACCTGATCTTCCATCCCACCGAGCCCCGCGCGCTGGCCCTGCTGGACTGGGAGCTTTCCACCCTGGGACACCCGCTGGCGGACCTGGCCTATTACTGCATGTGCTGGCGCGTATCGCCGCAGCTATGGCGCGGCGTGGCCGGATCCGATCTCGGCGCGCTCGGCATCCCCACCGAAAGCGAGGCCGTGGCCGCGTATTGCCAGGCGCGCGGGCTGGCGGGCGTGTCCGACTGGGGCTTCTACCTGGGCTACAGTTTCTTCCGCATGGCCGCCATCCTGCAGGGCGTTGCCGCGCGCGCCTCGGGCGGCAACGCCGCGGCCGACGACGCCCAGAGCATGGGCGCCAAGGTGGAACCGCTGGCCGAGCTGGGGTGGGAGTGCGCGCGCAACGGCGGCGCGGCCTGAAGGGCCGGTTCAAAGGGCTGGCTTGAAGGACCAGCTTGAAGGACCGGGTCGAGGGGCCTGGTCAACGCGGCGGGCGCCAGCGGGCTGGCGTCCGCCGCGCAACCGCTCTATAACCTGATAATCGCGTCGGCGCGGCAGCCGGACGCCCCTACCTCCTCCGCTTCCATGACCCAGACCTGCTCCCTGGCGTTGCAACCCGCCACCGAAGACGACCTGCCCTTCCTGCTTACCCTGCGCAAGACCACCATGCAGGAACACCTGCAGCGCGCGGGCGCGCCGCTGGATGACGACCACCACCTGGCCCGCATCCGTTACCGCTTCGAGGACGCCCGCATCGTCTGGCTGGACGGCCGGCCCGCCGGTCTGTTCAAGCACGGCCGCGACCCGGCCGGCTGGCGCATCGTGCAGATCCAGATCGACCCCGCCTTCCAGGGCCGCGGGCTGGGCCGCCGCCTGCTGGAAGGCGTGCTGGACGAAGCCGACGCCGAAGGCGTCCCCGTCACCCTGAGCGTGCTCAAGGGCAACCCTGCCCGGCGTCTCTACGAAGCGCTGGGCTTCATCCCCGTGGAGGAGACCGACCTGGAATATGAAATGCGTCACGAGCCCGGCGCGGTCCGGCCGGCCGGCTGACCCTTTGCAACTTCTTTCAGCCCGGCTGGAATAAAGCCGGGACCGGCAGCGTCTGTAGGGGGCAGTCTCCCAATTTCCCTATCTACGTACGAGGCACACCATGCGCAAACACATCGCCGCAGCCCTGGCCATCTCCGCCGCCGCCCTGTTTTCGGCCGGCGCCCAGGCCCAGGCCGTCAAGACCCAGGACGGCGTGCTGGTCAACAGCGCCGGCATGACGCTTTACACCTTCGACAAGGATGCCGGCGGCAAGAGCGCCTGCAATGACCAGTGCGCCAAGATCTGGCCGCCCGTCATGGCCAGCGCCGACGCCAAGCCCATGGGCGACCTGACCATCATCACCCGCGACGACGGCACCAAGCAGTGGGCCAGCAAGGGCAAGCCGCTGTACACGTTCTCCAAGGACGCCAAGGCGGGCGACAAGACGGGCGACAACTTCAAGGAAATCTGGCACGCCGCCAAGCCCTGATCCGGTGTCCGCCATCCAACGCAGCAATCCATGCGCGCCGAAGACGAAGCCCTGATCCTGGCCTGCATCCCTAGCCTGCGGCGTTACGCCCGCGGGCTGACGGGCGACCCCCATCGGGCCGACGACCTGGTCCAGGACACGCTGGAGCGCGCATGGAGCCGCTATTCGCGATGGCAGCGGCGCGGCGAGCTGCGCGCCTGGATGTTCGGCATCATGCATAACCATTTCATCGACGGCGTGCGCGCCAGCAGCCGGCGGCCCGAACAGACCGCCCCGGGCGAACTGCCCGACGCCCCGGTGCGCGCCACGCAGACCGACCACCTGGAGGTGCGCGACCTGGACCGCTGCCTGCAAGCCCTGCCCGCCGAACAGCGGGAAGTGCTGTTGCTGATATGCGTGGAAGACCTGTCCTATCAGGAAACCGCCCGGATACTGGACGTGCCGATGGGCACGGTCATGTCGCGCCTGTCGCGCGCCCGCGAGAAGCTGGGCGCGCAGATGCAGGCGCGCGACACCATCAGCAGGCTCCATCGCGTGAAATGACATGAACGAGAAACGCCTCCATGCGGTGCCCGGCGCGGGCACCCCGATTACCGAAGCCGACCTGCATGCCTATGCGGACGGCCAGTTGCCGCCCACGCGCCATGCCGAGGTCGAGGCCTTCCTGGCCGCGCATCCGCAGGACCAGGCCCGCGTCGACGAATGGCACGAGCAACGGCGCCTGCTGCACGCCATGCTGGACCCGGTGCTGGACGAACCTCTGCCGCTGCGCCTGCCCCTGGCGCGGCCCGCGAACCCCTGGCCCTGGCGCGCCCTGGCCGCCGGCGTGGCCATCGCCGCCGTCAGCGCCAGCGCCGCCTGGATCACCCGCGGCGCCATGGACGCCCGCCAACTGCAGGCGACGCTTGCGACTGCCGCGCCCGAGCGCATCGCGGGCGGCTATGCCCAGCGCGCCGCCATCGCCCACGCGGTCTACGCGCCCGACATGGGCCGGCCCGTGGAAGTCGGCGCCGACAACGAAAAAGGCCTGGTCACCTGGCTGACCAAGCGCATGGGCGCGACCATGCGCCCGCCGTCGCTGTCGCAGGCCGGCTATGAGCTGGTGGGCGGCCGCCTGCTGCCCGGCGGCGCGGGACCTGTCGCGCTCTTCATGTACGGCGCGGCCGACGGCCAGCGCCTGACGCTGTACGTCACCCGCGAAGCCGCGGGCGGGCAGACGGCATTCCAGTTCACCCAGGAAGGCCCGGTGCGGGTGTTCTACTGGGTCGAAGGACAGTTCGGCTACGCGCTGTCCGGCGCGGTCAGCCGCGACGAGCTGCTGCGCGTGTCGCAGGAGGTCTACCAACAGTTGCAGGGCTAGTCCGGCGACGCCACGCCTTGCCCGCCAGCGTGCTCGCGCGCCTGGTGCAGCATGTGCAGCGTGATCTTGCGGACCTCGGCGCGGCTCATGCCGATGTGCGAACGCAGCATGCGCGCCGCCTCGTCGGCGCGGCGGGCCAGCACGGCCCGCAGGATGGCCGCGTGTTCGTCGTAGGTGGCATCCACGCGGAAATCCTTGGTGAAGTCCAGCCGCCGCACGATGCGTATCTTCTCGGTCACGTCGCGATGGATCTGCGCCAGTTCCGGGTTCCCGGCCGCCGCCACCAGCGAACAATGAAAGGCCTCGTCCAGCTGCGCCACCAGCCGGCCGTCCAGGATCCGCTGCCGCGGCGGCGTCAGCCACACGTCTTTCAGCCCGCCCAGGATGCCGGCCTGGTCCATGTGCTCGCGCGCGCACAGCCGTTCCACGGCAGCCTCTTCCAGCACCACGCGCACGTCGTACAGCGCCTCGAAGCGTTCGAAGTCGAAGGGCCGCGCCTGCCAGCCGCTGCGCGGACGCGGCAGCACGTAACCTTCGCGCTCCAGCCGCGCCAGCCCCAACCGCACCGGCGTGCGGCTGACGCCCAGCCGCGCCGCCACCTCGGCCTCGGTGAAGCGCTCGCCCGGCAGCAGGCGGAAGTCGAACAAGTCGTCTTTCAGGCGCTGATAGACCTGATCGGCCAGCGAGCCGGCCAGGGCCGGCGCCTGGCGGATGGCCGGAGCGGCCTGTGCGGATTCCAGGCGCATGCTCAGGCCACGGGGCAGGTCGCGTCTTCGGCCAGCACGATGAGCGGATCGCCCGCGTTCACCGGTTTGCCGGGCATGCAGCGGATCGCAACCACCGTCCCCGAGGCCGGCGCGATGACGGACAGCTCCATCTTCATGGCCTCGACCACCACCAGCGTGTCCCCGGCCGATACGCTCTGGCCCACCTGCACCGGGATCTTCCAGATGTTGCCGCACATGTCGGCGCTGACCAGGCTTTCACCTTCGCGCAACGCCGCCTCGGCTTCGGGTTCGGGCGCAGCGGCCGCTTGCTCCACCGCCGCGTCCTCGCTTTTCCACAAGGCCACCTCGGCGTCGAAGGCGCTCTTCTGGCGCGTCTGGAACGCGGCAATGCTGTCGGCCTCTTCATCCAGGAAACGCTGGTGCGCGGCGAAATCGAACACCTCTTCCTCGATGCGGACCGTGGCCCGGCCTTCGCGGAAGTCCTCGCGCAGCACATCGAGTTCGGCTTCCGTCACCGGATAGAAGCGCACCTGATCGAAAAAGCGCAGCAGCCAGGGCTTGCCGTCCTGGAACACCGGATTCTTCAGGAACTTGTTCCAGATGGGCAAGGTGCGTCCGACCAGCTGATAGCCGCCGGGCGAATCCATGCCGTAGATGCACATGTAGACCCCGCCTATGCCTACCGTGCCTTCCGCCGTGTAGGTGCGCGCCGGGTTGTACTTGGAGGTCAGCAGACGGTGGCGCGGATCTATCGGCACCGCGCAGGGCGCGCCCAGATACACGTCGCCCAGCCCCATGATCAGATAGCTGGCGTCGAACACGACGTCGCGGACCTGCTTGCGGCTGGCCAGGCCGTTGATGCGCTGGATGAAGTCCACATTGTTCGGCAGCCACGGCGCGCTGGCGCGCACGGTTTCCTGGTAGCGCTGCACCGCGCCCAGCGTGGCCGAGTCCTCGAATGCCATGGGCAGATGGACCACGCGCGTAGGCACCTTGAGCGTGGCCACGTCGGCCAGGCCCGCCTCGATCCGCAACAGCCGTTCTATCAGCGCGCCCTGCAGGATGACGCGGCTGTCGTAGCGGATCTGCAGCGAGCGCACGCCGGGGGACAGCTCCAGCACGCCGGGGATGGGATCGGCGTCGAGCGCACCCATCAGCAGATGGATGCGCATGCGCAGCGCCAGGTCCAGCACGTTGTCGCCGTATTCCAACAGCAGGTAGCCGTCGCCCGCCTGGCGGTACGAGACCGCGGGCCGCGCGCCCTGCGCCGGCAGCGCCGCCACGATGGGTTCCGCCACGGCGGCTGGCGCCGCGGCTTGCGCGGGCTGCGCGGGCGCCGCCAGTTCGGCCACGCAACGGTCCTGCGCCGCCTCCAGCGCCACCGCCTGCTGATAATCGATGCGCACGAAGCGGATCCGGTCGCCCGGCTTGACCTGCCCGACCTTCCACAGTTCCGCGCGGGCGATGGTGACGGGGCAGACGAAGCCGCCCAGGCTGGGACCGTCGCGCGTCAGGATGACGGGGCTGTCGCCGGTGAAGTTGATGCTGCCGATGGCGTATTCGCAATCGTGGATGTTGGACGGATGCAGGCCGGCCTCGCCGCCGTCCTCGCGCGCCCAGGTGGGCTTGGGGCCGATCAGGCGCACGCCCAGCCGGTTGGAGTTGTAGTGCACTTCCCAGTCCGCGGCGAAGAAGGCTTCGATGGCTTCGGGCCGGAAGAAGTCCGGCGCGCCATGCGGGCCGTAGAGCACGCCGATTTCCCAGGTGTTGTCGTAGGCTGGAATCAGCGCGGCGGGCGCCGCCTGCGGCTCGGACACGGGCGCGGCGGCGTCATCGGCAAGCTCGGGCCGGATCAACGGCAGCATGTCGCCCACGCGCAGCGTGCGGCCCGCATGGCCGCCGAACTGGCCCAGCGCGAAGGTGGAACGGCTGCCCAGGTAGACCGGCACGTCCAGGCCGTGGCGCACCGCCAGGTAGCTGCGGCAGCCCGACAGCGCGCGGCCGGTGGCCAGCACCTGGCCCGAACGCACCGCCACCGGCGTCCACATGGGCACGGGTTCTCCGTCCAGCGTGGCGGCGCAGGTCGCGCCCGTCAGCGCCACGACGGCATCGCCATGAAAGCGCAAGGTCGGGCCGACCAGCGTGGCCTCGATGCCCGCCGCGTCGGACGCGTTGCCGACGATGCGGTTGGCCATGCGGAAGGCATAGTCGTCCATCGGCCCCGAGGGCGGCACGCCGATGTCCCAATAGCCCACCCGCCCCGGATAGTCCTGCACGCTGGTGTAGGTGCCGGCGGCCAGCACCTCGATCGCCGCGGGCCGGTAGGCGAAACTCTCCAGGAAGCGCGTAGACAGGTCGCCTGCGCGAAAACGCGCGTCATCCACGATCTGCCGCAGATAGTCCAGGTTGGTGGCAATGCCGTGCAGGCGCGTGCGGGCCAGCGCGTGCGCCAGCTTGTCCAGCGCGGCCTCGCGCGTATCCGCATGCACGATCAGCTTGGCCAGCATGGGGTCGTAGAACGCCGGCACCTCGGTGCCGGTCGCGACCCAGCCGTCCACCCTCACCCCTTCCGGAAAGAACACCTCGGTCAGCGCGCCCGGCGAAGGTTGGAACTGGCGCAACGGATCCTCGGCATACAGGCGCACCTCGATCGAAGCGCCTTGCGGCGCGCGCGACATCGCGGCGTAGTCCAGCGGTGCGCCCGCGGCCACGCGCAGCATGCACTCCACCAGATCCAGGCCGGTGACGGCTTCCGTCACGGGGTGCTCGACCTGCAGGCGGGTATTGACCTCCAGGAAATAAAAGCTGTCCCGCGCCGGGTCGTAGATGAATTCCACCGTGCCAGCCGAACGGTAGTTGACCGACTCGCCCAGCCGCACGGCGGCGGCGTGCAGCGCCTGGCGCGTGGCGGCGGGCAGCAGCGGCGCGGGCGTCTCTTCGATGACCTTCTGGTTGCGGCGCTGCACCGAGCAATCGCGCTCGCCCAAGGCCAGCACGCGGCCGGCGCCATCGCCGAAGATCTGCACCTCTACGTGGCGCGCGTTGTCGACGTAGCGCTCGATAAAGGCGCCGCCGTCGCTGAAGAAATGCTCGCCCATGCGCTGCACGCTATCGAAGGCCGCGGTCAGCTCGGCCTCGTTGTCGCAGCGCGAAAGTCCGATGCCGCCGCCGCCCGCCGTGCTCTTCAGCATCACCGGATAGCCGATGCGTTCGGCCTGCGACAGCGCGGCGCCCAGGCTGTCCAGCAGGCCGGTGCCAGGCGTCATCGGCACGCCGGCCTCGGCCGCCAGTTCGCGCGAACGGTGCTTCAGGCCGAACTCGCGGATCTGCAGGGGCGTGGGGCCGACGAACGCGATGCCGGCGTCCTCGCAGGCCTGCGCGAACTCGGCGCTTTCGGACAGGAAGCCGTAGCCGGGATAGATGGCCTGCGCGCCATGCTTGCGGGCGGCCGCCAGCAACAGGTCCATGCGCAGGTAGCTGTCGGCGGCCTTTTCGCCGCCCAGCGCCACGGCCACGTCGGCCGCGCGCACGTGCGCGGCATTGCGGTCCGGGTCGGAGTAAACGGCCACGCTGCGGATGCCCAGCCGCTTGAGGGTGCGGATGGCGCGGACGGCGATCTCGCCGCGGTTGGCAATCAGAACGGTATCGAACACAGTGCGACTCCCTGGTGTCTTGCGGGGGTTATCGAAAGCGGAGATCAAGCCAGGCTGGCCAGATAGGCGCGCCAGCCGCCAAACTCCGTGATGTCGCGCGCGCCCTCCAGCCCGCGCGGCTCGCAAATGAAGCCCTTGACCTGGCGGCCATCCGCCAGCTCCAGCGTGCCGATGCCCAGCGGCGCGGGGATCTCGGCCACGAAGGCGCCGAAGGCAGCCAGCGGCACATCCCAGAGTTCGACCTCGATGGGCGCGCCGCTCGCGGACTTCACCAGGCCGGGCTTGGGCGGCGTGGTATTGGCCAGGGCATACAGGCGGTAGTCGTCCGAGGTGCGCGCCGCCTCGACGAACACGGCGCGGCGCGAGGTCAGTTGGTGGTTCAACGGCATGCCGCGCAAGTGCGCGCCCACCACCGACACCCGCACCGTGTCGCGCGCGGGCGGGGCCGCATGCCCGGCCGCGGGCAGCGGCGCGCCGGTGGCGCCCAGCGGCAGCGCCAGGCGCGCCTGCCACTGGCGTCCGAACTGCGCCAGCGCGTGGTCCTGCCAGGCCATGCCGATCAGCGTGATGCCTGCGGGCAGGCCGTCGCCGCGCATGCCCGCAGGCAGCGCCAGCGCCGACAGGTCGGCCAGGTTGGTGAAGTTGGTGTAGGTCCCCAGCCGCGAATTCAGCGTCACCGGATCGGCTTCGAGCTGGGCGATGGTGTAGATCGAAGGCGTCGTCGGCACGACCAGCGCATCAAAGCCCGCCAGCGCCTGATGGATGCTGCGCGTCAGCTCGGCGCGCCGGTACTCGGCCTTGAACGCGTCCAGCGCGCTGTAGTTGGCGGCCTGTTCGACGATGCCGCGCACCACCGGATGGATGGCGTCAGGGCTCTGCTTCCACAACGCTTCCACGGCGGCAAAGCGCTCGGCCACCCAAGGCCCTTGATACAGCAGCGCCGCCAGCTCGTTGAACGGCGTGAAGTCGATGGGTTCGACCGTTGCGCCGCCCGCCTTGAGGTCGCTCACGGCCTGGTCGAACGCCGCCGCTGCCTGCGCATCGCCAAAGAACTCCAGCTGCGCGGGAATCGCCAGCCTGGGTTGCGCCGGCCAGGGATGTCCGCTGCCCACAGGCTGGGCGCGCGAATAGGGATCGCGCGCATCCCAGCCTGCCGCAATGTCGGCCACCAGTTCGGCGTCGTCCACCGTCAACGCGAACACCGACACGCAGTCCTGCGTGCGGCAGGCCGGCACCACGCCTGCCGCGCTGAGCCTGCCCTTGGTGGGCTTGAGGCCGACGATGTTGTTGAAGCCTGCCGGTACGCGGCCCGAGCCCGCCGTGTCGGTGCCCAAGGAGAAAGCGGCCAGGCCGCGCGCCACCACGGATGCGGAACCCGAACTGGAGCCGCCGCTGACGTAGTCCGGATTGAACGTATTGGGCACCGCGCCCAGCGGCGAACGCGTACCCACCAGTCCGGTGGCGAACTGGTCCAGGTTGGTCTTGCCCACCAGGATGGCGCCGGCCGCGCGCAGGCGGCGGACCACGGTCGCATCTTCCTCGGGCGTATACGCGAACTCAGGGCAGGCCGCCGTGGTGGGCCAGCCGGCGGCGTCGATGTTGTCCTTGATGGCGAACGGCACGCCATACAGCGGCAGCCGCGTCAGGTCGCCGTTGGCCGCTTCCAGCAGCCCCTGCAGGGCATCGAGCTGCCGCGCCAGCATGGCGCCGTCCACGCGCTTGATCCAGGCCGTGTCCGGCGGGCTGCCGCGTTCGGCCCAGGCCGCCAACAAGGTCTCGGGCGTGGCGCCCTCGTTGCGATAGGCGGCCTGCCACTGCGCGATCGTCCAGGCGACGGGGCCTTTGTGCGTTGCTACGGCGTTCATGCTGGAATCCTTTCTTGTATACAAGTACGGATTCCCAAGCAATCGGCGTGCCATGTTGGCCGCCGCTGCGCGCACGCCCCTGTTCCCTGCGGCAACGCGCCGCTTGCGGCCTGAAGCCATCACGGCGGCGCGGCACGCGCGCACCGCCAGCGGGCGGCGCCCGCACCCATGTTGTGCATACGGCACCAGATCGGCCCCAGCCCGCTCCCGCGCTGTTATCGCCGGCGTCCGTCTTGTTTTCACCCCTTCATATAGCGAACCGCGCGTAGCCGCGCAGCTGGCATGCCTTTTGCTTTTAGGTCTTCGTTGTCGTGTGTTTTCAGATCGTTCTCGCCGGCACGGCCGGCCCATTCCATTCAGGAGTCACCATGAAACGCAGACTAGCCCTTAAGCAACTGACCGCCGTGAGCCTGTTGGCCATGTCCGGATGGATGCCGCAGGTATACGCCGCCGAGGACACCATCAAGGTCGGCATCCTGCATTCGCTGTCGGGCACGATGGCGATCTCGGAAACGTCGCTCAAGGACGTGGCCCTGATGACCATCGACGAAATCAACGCCAATGGCGGCGTGATGGGCAAGAAGCTCGAAGCCGTGGTGGTGGACCCGGCGTCAAACTGGCCGCTGTTTGCCGAGAAGTCGCGCCAGCTGCTGTCCCAGGACAAGGTGGCGGTTGTCTTCGGCTGCTGGACCTCGGTGTCGCGCAAGTCCGTGCTGCCGGTGTTCAAGGAACTCAACGGCCTGCTCTTCTACCCCGTGCAATACGAGGGCGAGGAACTGGAGAAGAACGTGTTCTATACCGGCGCCGCGCCCAACCAGCAGGCCATACCCGCCGTCGAATACCTGATGAGCGAAGACGGCGGCGGCGCCAAGCGCTTCGTGCTGCTGGGCACCGACTATGTCTACCCGCGCACCACCAACAAGATCCTGCGTGCCTTCCTGCATTCCAAGGGCGTCAAGGACAGCGACATCGACGAGGTCTATACGCCCTTCGGCCATTCCGACTACCAGACCATCGTCGCCAACATCAAGAAGTTCGCCACCGGCGGCAAGACCGCCGTCATCTCCACCATCAACGGCGACTCCAACGTGCCCTTCTACAAGGAGCTGGGCAATGCCGGCCTGAAGGCCACCGACGTACCGGTGGTGGCATTCTCGGTGGGCGAAGAGGAACTGCGCGGCGTGGACGCCAAGCCGCTGGTGGGCCACCTGGCGGCGTGGAACTACTTCCAGTCGGTCAAGAACCCCGTCAACGACGCCTTCATCCAGAAATGGAAGGCCTATGCCAAGGCCAAGAACCTGCCCAACGCGAATACGGTGGTGACCAACGACCCGATGGAAGCCACCTACATCGGCATCCACATGTGGAAGCAAGCGGTGGAACAGGCCAAGACCACGGACGTGGACAAGGTGATCGCAGCCATGGGCGGCCAGAAATTCAACGCGCCCGACGGCTACACCATCGAAATGGACAAGACCAACCACCACCTGCACAAGCCGGTCTACATCGGCGAGATCAAGGCGGACGGCCAGTTCAGCGTGGTGTGGAAAAGCAAGGGTCCGATCCGCGCCCAGCCCTGGAGCCCGTACATCCCGGGCAACGAAGGCAAGCAAGGTCTCTAACGCACCGGGAACAAGCAGCCATGCGCATCGCGGCATTCGCACTCTACTTGCGTCGTTTCCTGCTGGCATGGCTGGTGTCCCTGCCGCTCGCGGCCGCCCCGGCGGCGGCAAGCGGCGTGGACCCAGCCCTGCTGGCGCCGCTGGCCGGCGACGACACGGACGCCAAGCTCCAGGCGATTGCCGCGCTGGGCCAGTTGCCCGAACCCGAAGCGGCAGCGGTGCTGCAGGCGCTGGGCGAGGACCGGCTCTATGCCGCCAATGACGGCCGCGTGCTGATCGGCAACGGCGGCACGCGCGCCATCGATGCGGCGACGGGCGCCGCCGCCGAGCTGCCCGCGGACGCGGGCTCCATCGGCATCAACAACCGCCTGCGCCGCGCCATCGAGGCCGCGCTGGCGGGTTCGCGCCTGTATTCCGAGCAGCCCGCCGAGCGCCTGGCTGCGGCGCGCCGCCTGCAGCAGACCGGCGACCCGGCGCGCCTGCCCATGCTGGAAAAAGCATTGGCATCGGAAAGGAACGAAGCCGTGCGCGACGCGTTGCTGATCGCGCAGGCCAACCTGGAGTTGAAAAGCAACGATCCCGCCAAGCGCCGCCATGCGGTCGAGGTGCTGGGCGCCACCCGCAACGCCGCGTTTCGTCCCACCCTGGCCGCGCTGGCCGAGGCGCGCGACGGCGCTTACGCCGAACCCGATGCCGGCGTGCGTGAAGCTGCCGGCCGCGCGCTCAAGCAGATCGACCGCCACCTGGCCACCATCGAATGGGCCGGCAATCTGTTCTACGGCATCAGCCTGGGCAGCGTGCTGCTGCTGGCGGCGCTGGGCCTGGCCATCACCTTCGGCCTGATGGGCGTCATCAACATGGCGCATGGCGAACTGCTGATGATAGGCGCCTACGTGACCTACGTCGTGCAGACGGCGTTCCGCGCCTGGCTGCCGGGCTGGCTGGACTGGTATGTGCTGGCGGCGCTGCCGCTGGCCTTTGCCGTGACGGCGCTGGTCGGCATGGCGCTGGAGCGCACCGTCATACGCTGGCTCTATGGCCGGCCGCTGGAAACGCTGCTGGCCACCTGGGGCATCAGCCTGATCCTGATGCAGGGCGTGCGCACGCTGTTCGGCGCGCAAAACGTGGAGGTGGGCAATCCCGGCTGGATGTCCGGCGGTGTCACGGTGCTGGGCGGACTGGTGCTGAGCTACAACCGCCTCGTCATCATCGGCTTCGCCTTCTTCGTGGTGTTCCTGGTCTGGGCGCTGCTGAACCATACCCGCCTGGGCCTGTTCGTGCGCGCCATCACGCAGAACCGCCGCATGGCCGACTGCGTGGGCGTGCCCACCGGCCGCGTCGATATGCTGGCCTTCGGCCTGGGCTCTGGCATCGCCGGGTTGGCCGGGGTGGCGCTGTCCCAGCTGGGCAATGTGGGGCCGGACCTGGGCCGCGGCTACATCGTCGATTCATTCATGGTGGTGGTGCTGGGCGGCGTGGGCCAGTTGGCCGGCACCGTCATCGCCGCGCTGGGCCTGGGCGGCGTCAACAAATTCCTGGAGCCTTACGCGGGAGCCGTCATGGCCAAGATCACCATCCTCGCGCTCATCGTGCTGTTCGTCCAAAAGCGGCCGCAAGGCCTGTTCGCCCCCCGCGGCCGGAGCGTCGAATGAAACAGAACGCGCTGACTGACCTGAATCTGCTGACCCGCCGCCCGCTGTACTCGGGCCGGGTCTGGGCGGCCCTGGCCGCGGCCGTGGCGCTGCTGGCGCTGCTGCCCTTGCTGAATCTCGCTTTCCCGCCCGGCCATGCGCTGCATGTGTCGGCCTATGCCGTGGCGCTGCTGGGCAAGTTCATGTGCTACGCCATGGCGGCGCTGGCGCTGGACCTGGTGTGGGGCTATGCCGGCATCCTGTCGCTGGGACACGGCCTGTTCTTCGCGCTGGGCGGCTATGCGCACGGCATGTACCTGATGCGCGCCATCGGCCGCGACGGCGTCTACCAGAGCGACCTGCCCGACTTCATGGTGTTCCTGGACTGGAAGAGCTACCCCTGGTACTGGTCCTTTACCGAGCACTTCTGGTACGCCATGCTGCTGGTCGTGCTGGCGCCTGGCGTGCTGGCCTTCGTGTTCGGCTACTTCGCCTTCCGCTCGCGCATCAAGGGCGTGTACTTTTCCATCATCACGCAGGCGCTGACCTTCGCCGCCATGCTGCTGTTCTTCCGCAACGACACCGGCTTTGGCGGCAACAACGGCTTCACCGACTTCAAGCGCATCCTGGGCTTCGACATTACCGCGCCCGGCACGCGCGCGGCGCTGTACTGGATCACGCTGGCCGCGCTGGCGGGCGCGCTGGTCCTGGCGCGCGCGGTCACGCAGAGCAAGCTGGGCCGCGTGCTCACCGCCGTGCGCGACGCCGAGAGCCGGCTGCGCTTCATCGGCTACGACCCGCTGGGCTTCAAGCTCTTCGTCTGGACCCTGTCCGCGGTGCTCTGCGGCATCGCCGGCGCGCTCTACGTGCCGCAGGTCGGCATCATCAACCCCAGCGAGATGTCCACCGAGACCTCGATTGAAATGGTGATCTGGGTCGCCACCGGCGGACGCGGCACGCTGGTCGGCCCCATCATCGGCGCGGGCGCCGTCAACGGCCTGAAGACCTGGTTCACCAGCGTGCTGCCGGAATTCTGGCTGTACGCGCTGGGCCTCATCTTCGTGCTGGTGACGCTGTTCCTGCCCACCGGCATCGTCGGCCTGGCGCGCCGCATCTCCGCCCGTATCCAGGGGAACAAGGCATGAGCAGCACGCACATCGAATCCGCCGCGCTCGACGGCGGCCCCAGCGGCGATGCCGGCTACGGCCGCGTCAGCCCCAAGGGCCTGGACACCAGCCACGGCGCCATCCTCTACCTGGAAGGCATCACCGTCAGCTTCGACGGCTTCAAGGCCTTGAACGACCTGACGCTGGACATAGGCGTGGGCGAGCTGCGCTGCATCATCGGCCCCAATGGCGCGGGCAAGACCACGATGATGGACGTCATCACCGGCAAGACCCGGCCCACGGCGGGAACCGCCTACTTCGGCCAGAGCATAGATCTCACCACCCTGAACGAAGCCCAGATCGCGCATGCCGGCATCGGCCGCAAGTTCCAGCGGCCCACGGTGTTCGAGCAGCACAGCGTGTTCGAAAACCTGGAGCTGGCGATGAAGACCGACAAGCGCGTGCGGCCCACGCTGTTCGCGCGGTTGAGCGGCGAACAGATCGACAAGATCGGCGAGACGCTGGACCTGATCCGGCTGCGGCCCGAGGCGGCGTTGCCCGCCGGGCTGCTGTCACACGGACAGAAACAGTGGTTGGAGATCGGCATGCTGCTGATGCAGGAGCCGCAACTGTTGCTGCTGGACGAGCCGGTGGCGGGCATGACCGACGCCGAGACCGAACGCACCGGCGAGCTGCTCAACGAACTGCGCGGACGCCATTCGCTGATGGTGGTGGAACACGACATGGACTTCGTCAACCAGATCGCGGGCGACGGCAAGGTCACGGTGCTGCACGAAGGCTCGGTGCTGGCCGAAGGACCGATGAGCAAGGTGCAGGCCGATCCGCGTGTCATCGAAGTCTATCTGGGGCGCTGAGATGCTGGACGTGAACGCGATCGACCAATACTACGGCGGCAGCCACACGCTGCGCGGCGTCTCGCTGTCCTTGCGCCAGGGCGAATGCCTGGCGCTCTTGGGGCGCAACGGCGTGGGCAAGACCACCCTGCTCAAATGCGTGATGGGCGTGCTGCCGGTGGCGCACGGCAACATTGCCTTCGACGGCGCGGACGTCACGCGCCTGGCGCCGCACCAGCGCGCCGCGCGCGGCATGGCCTATGTGCCGCAGGGCCGCGACATCTTCGCCCGGCTGACGGTGGAAGAGAACATCCTGATGGGCATGGCGACCAAGCCGGCGGCGCGCGCCCGCCGCATCAAGGAAGAGGTGTACGAACTGTTCCCGGTGCTGCGGACCATGCTGTCGCGCCGCGGCGGCGACCTGTCCGGCGGCCAGCAGCAACAGCTGGCCATCGCCCGCGCCCTGGTGGCCGAGCCCAAGCTCATCATCCTGGACGAGCCCACGGAAGGCATACAGCCGTCCATCATCAAGGACATCGCCCGCGTCATCCACATGCTGCGCCAGCGCGGCGACATCGCCATCCTGCTGTGCGAGCAGTACTTCGACTTCGCGCGCGAACTGGCGGACCATTTCGTGGTGCTGTCGCGTGGCGTCGTGGTGGCGCGTGGAGACCGCGCCGCCATCGACGGCGAGGACGTGCGGCGACATCTGTCGGTCTAGGACGGATACGAAATCGCATTTTTCACCGAGGGGCTCTGGACGGCGGCCCCAACTGCTCCGATATAATCGGGCGCCATGTGCTCCGCTGCCTACCTGACCCGCCCCGCCGTGTGGATCGCGCTCGTCGCGATCCTGTGGGCGTCGTTGGCGCCGTCGCTGGCGAATGCGCTGAGCCTGTCTCCGGCCAGCCACAACGCCCATCGCATCAGCGTCGACTTCTGCACCAGCGAAGGCGCGGGGCAAGCCTCCCTGACCCTGGAGGTGCCGGGCGGCAACGATAACGGCACCCAGGCGGACAGTCACGGCGACAGCCATCACTGCCCGCTGTGCCGCAACCCCAATGCCGACGTGGGCATACTGCCCACGCCTGTTCCCGTCGTGCCTGCTCCTCTCGGGCGCGCCATCACCTATCCGCCGCTGTTCTTCCTTGCGGCGCATCCTCTTCATGCCTGGAGCGCGGCCCAGCCGCGCGCACCGCCAGCGGTCTGAGCCTGCGCGCCCCGTCGCCTGATGGCGATCGCTGCGCGCCGGTACGCCGTCACCCCATCGCCACGTTGCGTCCGCGCCCCCCGCGCGTGCGCACGCGTGCCGCCATTCAGGCTCATGCGCTCCGGCCAGTCCCGTCCGTTCCAGGCGGGGCCTTCCTGGCGCGCGGGCCGGACCACCGGTTCCAGACATGAAGAAAACCACGACCTACACCCTGCTGCTGGGCGCGCTCGCCAGCGGCTCCGCCCAGGCCCTGACCACGGAACCCGCCGTGCCCACCCTGGCGCCCACCACGGTGCACGGCGCCGCCGCCGAAGAGCCCGCGCCCAACGGCCCCATCGACCTGAACGTACGCGACAGCACCGGCAGCCGCCTGGGCCTGACCCTGCGTGAAACGCCGGCCAGCGTCACCGTGATCTCGCGCGAACAAATCGAGGCGCGCGGATCCTTGAACACGCAGGAGATCGCCCGTGGCATCCCAGGCGTGGACAATGCCTCGCCGCCCGGCAACGCGGGCGCGGTCAGCTACCGCGGCTTCGCTGGCGGCCAGGTCTCGCAGCTGTTCAACGGCATTTCCGTGCAGTACGACTCCATCGCCGCGCGGCCGGTGGACAGCTGGATCTACGACCGGGTCGAAGCCATCGGCGGCCCCTCTACCTTCCTGTTCGGCGCGGGCGCGGTGGGCGGCGCCATCAACTACGTCACCAAGCTGCCCGAGCGCGACACCTTCTACGACGGCCAGCTGCGGGTGGGATCGTTCGACAGCCGCCAACTGTCGGTGGGGCTGAACCAGCAACTGGCGGGCGAACCCGGCGGCCGCGGCCACTATCTGCGCATCGACGCCAACACCGGTTCCAGCCACGGCTGGGTCGATGGCAACCATTCCCGCGCCAGCCAGGTCGCCGCCTCGCTGCTGTCCGACCTGGGCGCGGACGTGACCCAGACCTTCGCCTTCGAGTACCAGCGCGAACAGGTCGACCGCCCCTACTGGGGCACGCCGCTGAAAACCGACGCCAACGGCGTGGTGCAGGGCACGGGCCGCATCCTCGATGGCACGCGCTTCAAGAACTACAACGTCAACGACGGCCTGTACGAGCAGTCGGTGCTGTGGGCGCGGTCGCTGACCGAATGGCGCGCCGGCTCCAATCTGACCTTCAAGAACACGCTCTACTACTACCGCGCCGAACGCGATTACCGCAACCTGGAAAACTACCGGCTGAACGCCGGCAACAGCCTGGTGCTGCGGTCCGGGGCGCTGTTGCAGCGCCACGAACAAAGCCTGATCGGCAACCGCGTGGAAGGCCTGTACCGCTCCACCCTGGCCGGCCTGCCCAGCGACTGGTCCTTCGGCGTGGACGTCAGCCAGAACAAGATCACGCGCTATCCCACCAGCCTGCCCGGCCAGGTCGACGCGGTCGATCCCTACGACTTTTCGCCCGGCGATTTCTACGACATCCCCGGCATGAAGCGCGGCCACGTCGCCGACCGCGACAACCGCATCCGCACGCTGGCGCTGACCATGGAAAACCGCACCACGGTGCTGCCGGGCGTGGCCATCGTATCGGCATTGCGCAAGGACTTCATCGACCTGGACCTGACCAATCGCCGCGCCGTCACCGCGGCCTCGCCCGCCAGCGCGCAGCGCAGCTACTCGCCGCTGACCGGGCGGCTGGGCGTGAACTGGGAGCTGAGCCCGGAGGCCTCGCTGTATGCGCAGTACGCCACCGCGGCCGATCCCCCCTCGGGCATCCTGGCCACCGCCTCGTTCGCCGACGTGCTGAACAATGACAAACTCACCACCGGCAGGCAGGCGGAAGTCGGCGGCAAGTTCAACTTCTGGGACGGCCGCGGTTCGGCCACGGTGGCGCTCTACGAGATCAAGCGCAAGAACATGGCGACCTCGGACCCGAACAACCCCGGCGTGAGCGTGCCCGTGGGCGCGCAATCGGCGCGCGGCATCGAACTGGCCGGCGGCCTGCAGCTGACGTCCCAGCTGTCCTTGCAGGGCAACGTCGCCTTCGTCGATCCCAAGTACGACGATTTCTCGCAATCCGTGGGCGGCGTGGCGGTCTCGCGCAACGGCAACGTGCCCACCAATACGCCGCGCCGCCTGGCCAACGTCTGGCTGGACTATGCCTTCCTGCCCGACTGGACCGCCAGCATGGCCGCGCGCTACGTGGGCCGCATGTACGCCGACGCCGCCAACAGCGTCTGGACGCCGTCCTACACCGTGTTCGACGCGGCGCTGTCGCACCGCATCAACCGCAACCTCAGCGTAACGGCCCGCGTGCGCAACCTGACCGACAAGGTCTACGCCGCGAACGCGACGCCGACCATGTACTACCTGGGCGCGCCCCGCTCGTTCGAGCTCACCTTGCAGGCCCGCTTCTGAGCGGCGTGCCAGGACAGACCGCCATGAACACGACGCTCCCCCCCTCGACCCGCCATCGCGCCGGGCCGCCGCTGTCGGCGCGCGCCAAGCGCTGGCTGTACCTGATCCATCGCTGGGCAGGCATCGTGCTGTGCCTGTTCTTTGCCATGTGGTTCATCTCTGGCGTGGTGATGATGTACGTGGGCTATCCCAAGCTCACGCCGCAGGAACGCCTGGCGCACCTGCCCGCGCTGGATTCCGCGGCAATCACCGTCACGCCCGCGCAGGCGCTGGCGGCGGCGGGAGCCAAGGACTCCGCCGGCATGGTGCTGGCCGCCGCGCGCGGCGGCGCGCCGGTCTACGTGATTCCCGGCGAGGCGCGGCGCGCACCCAGGATGGTGGACGCCGCCAGCGGCGCGCTGTTGCCCCCGGCCGACGCCGCCACCGCGCTGGCCACGGCGCAGGCCTGGTCCGGCGGACAGCACGCCGCCCGCTATCTGGGCACGGTGGACGAAGACGCCTACACCCATTCGCGCGCGCTGGGTCCGGACCGGCCGCTGCACCGGTTGGACCTGGACGATCCCGCGCATACGCGGCTCTACATCTCGTCCGCCACGGGCATGGTGGTGCTGGACGCCACCCGCGCCGAGCGCATCTGGAACTACGCCGGCGCCTGGATCCACTGGCTGTATCCATTCCGCGGCAATGCGCTGGACGGCTGGTGGCACGACATCGTGGTGTGGCTGTCGGTCGCCGGGGTGCTGCTGGCCGTGACGGGCACGGTGGTCGGCATCCTGCGCTGGCGCTTCTCGCGGCCCTATTCCAGCGGCAGCCGCTCGCCCTACCGCGAAAACATGATGCGCTGGCATCATTTGAGCGGCCTGCTGTTCGCGGTCATCACCATCACCTGGATCTTCAGCGGACTGATGTCCATGAATCCGTGGAAGCTGTTCAGCACGGGCGCGCCACCCTTGGCGCAGGCGGCCTATGCCGGCGCGCCGGGGGAAACGCTGGCCGCGCCCGGTGAGCTGATCGCCGCCCTGCCGGCCGCGCCGCGCGAATTGCGCTGGGCCCGCGCCGATGGCCAGGACGTAGTGCTGGCGCGCAGCGCCGCTGGCGCCCCGCTGGTGCTGTCGGCCGGCAACGCGCAGCCCCATGCGTTCGACCCGGCGGCCTTGCGCGCCGCCGCCGCCCGGCTGGTCCCCGGCGCCCGGCTCGCCAGCGCCGAAACGCTGCAGGCCTACGACTTCTATTACTACGCCCGCGACGAACACGCGATGCTGGGCCATGTCGAGAAGCCGCTTCCCGTCTGGCGGCTGGCCTATGACGATCCCCAGGCGACCTGGGTCTATCTGGACCCGCGCACGGGACAGATCGTGAGCCGGCAGGACAGCGGCGCGCGCACCAGCCGCTGGCTGTTCGCCTTCCTGCATAGCTGGGACTGGACCGGCCTCCTGGCGCGCCGCCCGCTGTGGGACGTCCTGCTGGTGTTCCTGAGCCTGGGCGGCGCGGCGCTCAGCCTGACAGGCGCGGTGATAGGCTGGCGGCGGCTGGGCAAGAAGCTGCGCGCCTGAAGCGCGGGCGCGGATGCACTATGCTCACAGCCTTGCATGACGATCTACCGGAAAGAGGAGCTTCCATGTCCGACGTAACCATCTATCACAACCCCAAGTGCGGCACCTCGCGCAACACCCTGGCCATGATCCGCAACGCCGGCATCGAACCGGAAGTCGTGCTGTATCTGGAAACGCCGCCCTCGCGCGCCACCCTGAAGGCGCTGTTCAAGAAGGCCGGCGTCAGCGTGCGCGAGGCCCTGCGTGAAAAGGGCACGCCCTATCAGGAACTGGGCCTGGACGACGCGTCGCTCTCGGACGATGCGCTGCTGGACGCGATCGAGCAGCACCCCATCCTGCTGAACCGTCCCTTTGTCACGACGCCGCTGGGCGCGCGCCTGTGCCGCCCGTCGGAACTGGTGCTGGACATCCTGCCGGCCCCGCAGCAAGGCGCCTTCGCCAAGGAAGACGGCGAAGCCGTGATCGACGCGCAGGGCAAACGCATCCAGAAGTAAAAGGACGCGGTCCGCGGCCTTTTGTAAGCGGACTGACGGCTGGGATCATTACCATCGCGGCAATCGTTTCATTACGCCGCGATGACAATTCATGAATTCCCTTGAAAGCCTCAACCAGTCCCTTTTTCTTTCGATCAACGCCGACCCGGCCACCCCGATCTGGCAGATCCACGCCGCCATGCTGGTGGCGAACCGGCTGATCCTGCTGGTGCCGGCCGTACTGGCCGCCCTGTGGCTGTGGGGCGGCCGGCCGCAGCGCGACATGGCGCTGAAGGCGTTGGCCAGCATCGCCTTGGCGCTGTTCGCAAGCTACCTGTGCGGCGCGCTCTGGCCGCACGCGCGCCCCTTCGTCCTCGGCCTGGGACATGCGTTCTTCCCGCACAAGGCGACGTCCTCGTTTCCCAGCAATCACACCATCATCATCGCCACGCTGGCGTTCGCGCTGATCTACGACCGGCGCTGGGCCGGATGGGGCTGGCTGGCGCTGGCCGCGGCCGTCCTGGTCGGTGCCTCGCGCGTCTACCTGGGCGTGCACTTCCCGCTGGACATCCTGGGCGGACTCCTGCTGGCGCCGCTGGCCGCCGGGCTGACCGCCATGGCATGGCGCCGCTGCGGCGAGCCCCTGACAGGCGCGGCGCAGGGCCTGTACCGCAAGGCGCTGGCCCTGCCGATCGCGCGCGGCTGGATCCGCGCCTGAAGGCGCGCCGCGCTCAGTTGATCGCGACCTTGGCGTCCTTGACCAGCTTGGCGTAGTTCTCGGTATCCGTGCCGATGCGCGCCTTCATCTCGGCAGGCGTATCACCGATAGGCACCGCGCCTATTTCCGCCATCCGCCGCGAGAAGTCGGGCGAACGGATGATCTTGACCATCTCGGCATTCAGGCGCCCGACCACGTCCGCCGGCGTGGCCGCCGGCGCCAGCACGCCGAACCAGGTCCCCATGTTGAAGGGTTTGAGGCCGGCTTCCTCCATGGTCGGCACATCGGGCAGCGCGGCCGAACGCTGATTGGTGGTGACCGCCAGCGCGCGCAGCTTGCCGCTCTGGATGTGCGCCAGCACCGGCGTCACGGTGTCGAAGGACATGTCGATCTGGCCGCCCAGCAGGTCGGTCGTCAGCGGGCCGCTACCCTTGTAAGGCACATGCAGCAACTGCACATGCCCTTCCTTTTCGAACTGCGCGCCGATCAGGTGTTGTCCCGTACCCATGCCGTTCGAGCCATAGGTCAGCTTGCCCGGCTGGCCTTGCGCCAGTTTCAGCAGCGACTTCACGTCCTGCGCCGGCAGCTTGGGATTGACCACCAGCACGTTGGGCACCAGGGCCACGGTAGTCACCGGCGCGAAATCCTTCTGGAAGTCGTAATGCAGGCTCTTGTAGACGCTGGTGGCGATGGTGTGGTGCACGGCGCCCATCAGCAGCGTATAGCCGTCGGGCGCAGCCTTGGCCACGTAATCCGCGCCCAGGGTCGAACCCGCGCCCGGCTTGTTCTCCACCACCACGGGCTGGCCCAGGCTCTTGGCGAGCTCCTGGCCCAGCGCGCGCGCCAGCACGTCGGTGGTGCCGCCGGCCGGAAACGGCACCACCAGGTTCACCGGCCGGGCCGGATAGCCCTGCGCCTGCGCGCCGCCGGCGATGGTCAGGCCCGCCAGGCAGGCCAGCGCCAGGACGCGCGCGGGTATCGTTCTCTTGTGCATGCTTGTCTCCTCGGTACGAATGGAATTCGCTTGTTGTCGTGGATCCCGCGGCGGGCCTGGGGTCTCGCGCCCCGGTCCCGCTGCGGGTCTGCTTCGGGTCTGCTGCGGGTCTGCTACGCCTATGCGGCCTTGGCCCTGCCCGCAGCCGCCAGCTTCGCGCACACGGCTGCCGTGACCTGCTCCGTGGTGGCGGTTCCGCCCAGGTCGCCCGTATGCAGAGAGGGATCGGCGGTCACGCTTTCGATCGCCTGCATCAGCCGCGCCGCGGCCTGCGTCTCGCCCAGGTGCTCCAGCAGCATGACCACGGACCAGAAGGTGCCGACCGGGTTCGCCAGGCCCTTGCCCATGATGTCGAAGGCCGACCCGTGGATGGGTTCAAACATGGAGGGATAGCGGCGTTCCGGATCGATGTTGCCGGTGGGCGCGATGCCCAGGCTGCCGGCCAGCGCCGCCGCCAGGTCGCTCAGGATGTCGGCGTGCAGATTGGTGGCGACGATGGTGTCCAGCGATGCCGGGCGGTTCACCATGCGGGCGGTGGCCGCGTCGACCAGTTCCTTGTCCCAGGCCACGTCCGGAAACTCGCGGCTCACCTCCAGGGCGATCTCGTCCCACATGACCATGGCGTGGCGCTGCGCGTTGGACTTGGTGACCACCGTCAGCAGCTTGCGCGGACGGGATTGCGCCAGCTTGAAGGCGAAGCGCAGGATGCGTTCGACGCCCGCGCGGGTCATGATGGACACGTCGGTCGCGGCTTCCAGCGGATGGCCCTGGTGCACCCGGCCGCCCACGCCGGAGTATTCGCCCTCGGAGTTCTCGCGCACGATGACCCAGTCCAGCTGGCCAGGCGCGCAGCGCTTGAGCGGCGCGTCGATGCCGGGCAGGATGCGCGTCGGGCGCACATTGGCGTACTGGTCGAAGCCCTGGCAGATCTTCAGCCGCAAGCCCCACAGAGTGATGTGGTCGGGAATGTGCGGATCGCCGGCCGAACCGAACAGGATGGCGTCCTTGCCGCGTAGCGCGTCCAGGCCGTCGGCCGGCATCATCACGCCGTGCTTGCGGTAATAGTCGCCGCCCCAGTCGAAATCCTCGAACTCGAAGCTCAGGCCGCCGTCCCGGGCCAGTTCCTGCATGATGCGCTGTCCGGCCGGAATCACTTCCTTGCCGATGCCGTCGCCGGGGATGGTTGCGATGCGATAGGTCTTCATATGCCGACTGGGCTCCTTGCTGGTGGAATGCTGTCGGCACTGTACTGACGCCCGCGAGCGGCGGGCGCAATGGAATTCAAAACATCTTTTACCTGGAGTTGAAGGTGGCGCACGGGCGGGAAAAGCGAACGCGCAAAAAAACAGCGCCCGCATGTGGCGCTGTTCCAGGTAGCGGCCATGACCGGCCGCAGGCATGCAGCAATCAGCAGCGGCCGATGTTCAGGTCGGAGATCAGGTTGTTGAAATTCTGGCGCAGACTGTTGGCGTCGTCCTCGATGGTGGGACGCATCATCTTGAACGCACCGGTGCGCGCCGCGTCTTCCTTGTAGCGGCCATTGTTGGTGTGCTCCAGGATCTTGCGGCCGGAGGCCAGGAAGCCGTTGACGTTCATCATCATGCCGGTGCAGCCCTTGGCATCGGCCTCGCGCGTCTTCTTGTCGAAGCCCAGCGCCATTTCGTTCATCTTGTCCAGCTCCTGCTTGAAGGCCTCCTGGTCGGCGCCCAGGCCCTTGCCCTCGAACACGCCCGACGCCTTGTCCATCGTAGCCTTGCCGTAATAGACCATGCCGGCGCGGTAATAGGCGACCGTGTCCTTCTTGGCCTTTTCAAAGGCTTGCTTGGTGTTGGCCGTGTCCTTGATGGAGATGCCGCGGTAGAAGCCGTTTTCCGCCTTCACGACTTCGGTCAGCGCCGCGACGTAGGCCGGGCTCTTCTCGCGCGCCAGCGCGCCATTGTCGGACAGGAAGGTCTTGGCTGCAGCATAGTTCTGCAGTTCATGGCTCAGCGGCGCCAGCTTGCCCAGCGCATCCGAGAACGCCTTGGCGGGCGCGTCGATCTCGGCGATAGGCGTCGACATCGCCAGCGCGCGACCGAGCTTCTCCTTGGTGCGCTGGATCGTCGAGTCGTTGCTGATGACGAAATCCTTGAGCGGCTTGCCTTCCTTCAGCGCCGGGACGGCGTAGGCCTCGTAGCGTTCCAGCGCCTGCTCGAAGGTCGTGGAAATGCTGTTGGCGGTGTCGACGTACTGGTTGTACTTGATGATCTCGGACTGAGCGGTAGTCGGCTCGGACGCTTTCGCTTCCTTCTTGGCGCTGTCGTCGCCGCACGCGGCGAGCGCCAGCGTGACGGCCAGAACTGCGAACATGCGCAAGGGGCGCGGCATAAACATCTTTGATTCCTGTTGCGGGTTGCTCTGAAGGGGACGCATGATATGCCCTCCAGATGCTTAACACGCTACAAATCTATTCAACCCTGTCACAAGAATTTTCAAGCCATCTCTGCTCGTGATCCAGCAGCCAGCGCTTGCGGTGCAAACCGCCGCCGTAACCGGTCAGGGCAGCGTCCGCGCCCACGATGCGGTGGCAAGGCACGACGATGCCGATGGGATTCGCCCCGTTGGCCGCGCCCACCGCGCGCACGGCGGCGGGACGCGCGATGCGGTGCGCCAGCGCGCCGTAGCTGATCGACTGGCCGCCCGATACTTCCCGCAATGCCCGCCACACCGCGCGCTGGAAATCGGTGCCACCGGTGGCCACGTCCAGCGCGTCGATGGCGCGCACGTCGCCGTCGAAGTAGTCCAGCAACGCGCGCCGCGCGGGCGACGCCTGGACCGCATCGCGCAATTCGACCTGCTGCTTGCGGTACTGCCTGCGCAACAGCAGGTGCATGCGCGCTTCGTAGTCTTCCCAATCGACAGCCCGCAGGCGCCGCTGCTCGTCGCTCAGGACCAGCATCAGGCCGATGGGCGTGGGAACGCGCTCAAGAAAAAAAGCCTGGGTTTGGACGGGCATGGCGGACTCCAGCGTAGGTGATCGACCGTAGCACTATAGGCGCGGACGCGGGCTCTGCGCTGGCGGTTTTCGGACAGGAATGCTGCATCCACAACACTGTCCGAAAACCGCTAGATCCAACGCTCGCCGCGGCGTTAGCATGATCTCATGGACCTGAACCACGACGCCTGCTACAGCGCCATCCAAGTGCGCGACTCCCGTTACGACGGCCGCTTCTTCACCGCCGTGAAGACCACGCGCATCTATTGCCGTCCGGTCTGTCCGGCGCGCACCCCATTGTCGAAGAACGTCACGTTCTATGCCACGGCGGCAGCGGCGCAAGAGGCCGGCTACCACCCCTGCCTGCGCTGCCGGCCAGAGACCGCGCCGGAGGTCGGGCCGGGGCATGAGCTGCCCGATGGCGTGGCCCGCGCGCTGCAGTTGATCGAACTGGGCGCGCTGGACGAGGACGGCGTGGACGTGCTGGCGCAGCGCCTGGGCGTGGGCGAACGCCAGTTGCGGCGCCAGTTCCGCCAGCACCTGGGCGCCTCGCCCGTGGCCGTGGCACAAACGCGGCGCGTGCTGCTGGCCAAGCAGCTGATCCACGAGACCCGGCTGCCGATGGCCGAGATCGCCTTCGCATCGGGCTTTGGCAGCATCCGCCGCTTCAACGAGATCTTCCACGACCTGTTCGCGCGCGCCCCAGGCGACCTGCGGCGCTCCGGCAAACCGGAAGTATCGGCGGCGCAAGAAGGCGAGATCAAGCTGCTGCTGCGCTACCGCCCGCCCTATGACTGGGACGCCATGCTGGCCTTCCTGCGGCTGCGCGCGATTCCCGGCATCGAGCAGGTCACGGACGACAGCTACGCGCGCACCGTCCTGCTGGACGGCTGCCAAGGCACGGTGACGGTGCGCCCGGGCCGCGGCGATGCGCTCGAGGCCACGGTGCGCTTTCCCCGGCTGCAGGCGCTGCCGGCCATCATCGCGCGCCTGCGCCGCGTCTTCGACCTGGCCAGCGATCCGGTCGCCATCGCCGCGCAGTTCGCCAGCGATCCCGTGATGACCGAGCTGATCCGCGCGCGGCCCGGCCTGCGCGTGCCCGGCGCCTGGGACGGCTTCGAGCTGGCCATGCGCGCCGTGCTGGGCCAGCAGATCACGGTGGCCGCGGCCATACGCCTGGCCGGCAAACTGGTGGCCGCGCACGGCGCGGCCATGGCGCGTCCAGAAGGCGCGCTGACGCATGTATTCCCCTTGCCTGAAGCCGTGGCGGCGGCCGAGCTGGCCTCGCTGGGCATGCCGCGCAGCCGCGCCGCAACCTTGTCGGCGGTCGCCGCGGCGGCGGTGGCGGACAGGCATCTGTTCGATGCCGCCGGCGGCCTGGAGGATGCGGTCCGCCGGCTGCGCACAATACGGGGCGTGGGCGAATGGACGGCGCAATACATCGCGCTGCGCCAGTTGCGCGAGCCGGACGCGTTTCCGTCCGCCGACATCGGCCTGATCCGGGCCTTGGAAAGGCTGGAAGCGCGGACCTATACGCCCGCGCAATTGCTGGCCCGCGCCGAAACCTGGCGGCCCTGGCGCGCCTACGCGGCGCAGCACCTGTGGACGGCCTGAGCGAACGCCGGGCTTACCACCGGTCTTCCGCGCCCTTCCTGAAATACGCCACCAGGAAGTCCACGAACATGCGCACCTTGGCCGACAGATGGTGCCGTTCCGGAAAGACCGCGTAGATGTCGGCTTGCGGCAAGGCGTAGTCCTCCAGCACCTGCACCAGCCTGCCGCTGCGCAGATAGCGCGCCAGGTCCCATTCGGCGCGCTGCAGGATGCCCAGGCCGGCCAGGCCCCAGGTCAGCGTCACTTCGCCGTCATTGCTGCTGAGGTTGCCGCGCACCTTCACGGTTTCGCTGCGGCGTCCCTTGGTGAAGCGCCACAGGCCGTACGCGGCTTCATTCTGCCGCAGCACGATGCACTGGTGCCGCGCCAGGTCGTGCGGCGTGGCGGGAATGCCGTGGCTCTTCAGGTAGCCCGGCGACGCGCAGACCAGGCGCCGGTTGGGCGCGATCTTGCGGGCGATGAGGCGGGTGTCGGGCAGGTCGCCGAAGCGCACGGCCACGTCGACGGCGTCCTGCACGAAGTCGGCCGGGCTGTCGGTCAGCTGTAATTGCAGCGACACCTCGGGATATTTCTGGGCGAATTCCGCAATCGCGGGCGCGATGTAGCTGCGGCCGAAACCCAGCGGCGCGTTGACCTTGAGCAGGCCGCGCGGGCTGTCCTGGCGGCTGGCGATCAGCTGGTCCAGGTCCTCGATCTCGCCCAGGATGCGGCGGGCGTTTTCCAGGTAGACCTCGCCTTCCGCGGTCAGGCTCAGGCGCCGCGTGCTGCGGTTGACCAGCCGCACGCCCAGCCGCGCCTCGATCTGGGCCAGCCGCTTGCTGACCGCGGCCGGCGTGACGCCCAGCTCGCGGGCGGCGGCGGACATGCCGCCGGCGCGCACCAGTTCGACGACCAGCTGCAACTCGTTGGAATGTCCCATGGCCCCTCCAGGTCCGCAGGGTGCGCGGCACCCTGGCGCGGGGCGGATCAGTCGCGGAAGTTTTCGAACTGCAGCGGCAGGTCGACGTCGGTCTTCTTCAGCAGCGCGATGGCGGTCTGCAGGTCGTCGCGCTTCTTGCCGCTGATGCGCAGCTTGTCGCCGTTGATCTGCGATTCCACCTTGAGCTTGGCGTTCTTGATGGCGGCGATGAGCTTCTTGGCCACCGGCTGCTCGATGCCCTGCTTGATGGTGACCTTCTGGCGGGCGCCGCCCAGGTTTTCGAGGGGATCGGCTACGTCCAGGCAGCGCACGTCGATGCCGCGGGCCGACAGGCGGCCGCGCAGGATGTCCAGCATCTGCTTGAGCTGGAAGGCGCTGGAAGCGACCTGCGTTACGACAAACTCGTCGAGCTCGAACTTGGCGTCGCTGCCCTTGAAATCGAAGCGGGTGGCCAGTTCGCGGTTGGCCTGGTCGACGGCGTTGGAGAGTTCGTGTTTGTCGACTTCGGAGACGACGTCAAAAGTAGGCATGACACGGGGTCCTGTTGGGTAAATGTTGAAAAAGGCGAATACCGGGGTATCGCCTATTTTACCGGCCCCGCGGCCCGAGTCACGCCGTCAGCACCAGCAGGCGGCCGGCTTGCAGGGGATGCGCAATCACCTGCGCGTCGATGCCGTAGGCCAGATACAGATTGGCCGGCGTCAGGACCTCTGCCGGCGTCCCCTGCGCGATGCCGCGTCCGCCGCAGAGCAGCAGCAGGCGGTCGCACCAGCGCGCGGCCAGGTTCATATCGTGCAGGATCACCAGTACGCCCGTATTGCCGGCGTGGGCCAGCTCCCAGGAGCGCCGCAGCAGGTCGCCCTGATGCTTGGGGTCCAGGCTGGCGGTGGGTTCGTCCAGCAACAGGTAGCGCGGCTCGTCGCGTTCGCGCGCGGCATGGCATTGAACCAGTACGCGGGCGAACTGGACGCGCTGCTGTTCGCCGCCGGACAGCTCGGGATAGCGCCGCCCGGCAAGATGCGCCGCGTCGGCCTCTGCCAGCGTTTGCGTCACCAGCGCGTCCACCACGGATGGCGCCAACTCCGGGAACGGATAGGCGCCCATGGCGACCACCTCGCGCACGCTCAGGTCGAAGCTCAGCCCCGGCTTTTGCGGCAGCACGGCGCGGCGGCGCGCCTGTTGCCGGTGCGGCATGGCGGCAAGCGGGGTCTCGCCCAAACTCAACTGGCCCGCATCGGCAGCCAATTCCGCTGACAACGCGCCCAGCAGGGTGGATTTGCCAGCGCCGTTGGCCCCCAGCAAGCCCACCACTTCTCCCGGGCGGATGTCCAGCGATACATCGGTGAGAATGCGCGCTGCGCCGCGGTTCACGGTCACGTTTTGCGCGGAAAGCGTCATCCTATCCTCCGTCCGCGCGCCAGCAGCCACAAGAAGAACGGCCCGCCCACCAGGCCCGTCACCAGGCCGATGGGCAGTTCGGCCGGCACCACCACGGTACGCGCCAGCCAATCCGCGAGGATCAGCGCCAGGCCGCCGGCCAGGACGGTCGCGGGCAGCAGCCAGCGGTGATTGGCGCCCAGCGTCATGCGCACCAGGTGCGGCACCACCAGGCCGACGAAGACGATGGTGCCCGTGGCGGCGACCAGCGGTCCCACGATGAGCGCGCTGGCCAGCACCAGCCTGGCCCGCACGCGCTTGAGCGTGTAGCCCAGGTGCTGGGCTTCGCGTTCGCCCAGCAGCAGCGCGTTCATGACGCGCCACTGACTCATCAGCCACAGGCTCACCAGCAGCACCCACGGCCCCAGGAACGACAACACCTTCCAGTTCGCGCCGCCCAGGCTGCCCATGTTCCAGAACGTCAGGTCGCGCAGCTGCGCATCGGTGGCGACGAAGGTGAACAGGCCGATCAAGCTGAACGCCATGGCCGTGATGGCCACGCCCGCCAGCAACAGCCCCGCCACGCCCGGCACGCGCCGGCCCACCGCGTAGGCGCAGAGCGTGGCCAGCAGGCTGCCGGCGAAGGCGGCAGGCGCGGTGACCCAGAAACCGCCGGACGTCAGCACGATGGCGGCCACCGCCCCAAGCGCGCCGCCCGCCGATATACCGATCAGGCCGGGTTCGGCCAGCGGATTGCGGAACAGCGCCTGCATGGCCGCGCCGGCCACCGCCAGGCCGGCGCCCGCCACCAGCGCGAACAGCACGCGCGGCAAGCGGATGTCGATCAGCACATTGCGCCACAAGGCAGTCTCGGGCGTGGGCGCGCCCCACAACAGGGACGGCAGCTCGCGCAGGGGGATCGCCACCGCGCCGTTGGCGGTGGCGGCCACCACCGCCAGCATCAGGGCCGCCGCCAGCAGGCCCAACGCCAGCGGCGCGCTAACGCGCCATGACATGCGCAACCTCCTGCTTGAGCTGGGTCAGCGCCAGCGGCAGGCGCGGTCCCATGCCCAGGATGAGCAGGTCGTCCATCACCACGATGCGCCGCTTCGCGGCCGCCTGGGTGGACGCGATGCCGGGCATGCGCAGGAAGGCGTCCATGCCGCCGCCGGCGTCCAGCGATGCCTGCGTCACGATGATCAGGTCAGGCGCCAGCGCGCCCATGGCCTCGGCGGACAAGGGCTTATAGCCATGCTGATCTTGCAGCACGTTCACCAGCCCCGCCAGGTGCATGACTTCGTTGGCGGCGGTGTCGCGGCCGGCGCCTTGCGGCGAGCCCGTGCGGTTGATCAGCAGCAGCGCCCGCGCGCGCGTCGCGGGCACCGCCTCGGCGCGCGCGAGCTCGCGCGTGACGTCTTCCACCATGCGTTCGCCCGCCGGCGCCACGCCCAGCGCGTCCGCAATGCCGCGGATGCGCGACTTGAGCGAATCCACCGACGGCGCGTCCGACACGGTGACGACGCGCACGCCGACGTCCGCCAGCCGCTTGAGCGAGTCCGGCGGGCCGGCCTGCTCAGAGGCCAGCACCAGATCCGGCTTTAGCGACAAGACGCCTTCCACGGGTACCGAACGGTAGTAGCCGACGCGCGGCAGCTTGGTCGCGGCCTCGGGATAGAGGCTGGAGAGATCGTCTCCCACCAGCTTGCCGCCCTGCCCCAGCTGATACACGATTTCGGTCACGGTGCCGCCCAGGGTCACTACCCGGGTGGGCGGCGCCGCGTACGCGCCGAGCGCGATTGCCCAGCCCGCCGCCATTGCCAACCATTTTTTCATCGCTACGTCCTTATGGGCTCAGGCGGCCAGCGGCACGCTGCACAGGCTGATCATCAGTTCGCGCCATTGCGCCAGTTCCGGCTTGCCGGGCTTGCGCTCGCCGAAGAACTGCGCAATCAGGTCGCCCGTCGAGGCATACAGCTCCAGCGAGGTGACCCAACCGTCCGAGGTCGGCTTGTTCACCACCCAGGCCGAGGCAATGGCGGTGGTATCCAGGTGCAGGTTGAACTTCGGGTCCAGCACGTTGTACCAGGGGCCGGTGCGGCGCAATTGCTGCACCGGGCCGGTATGGATCTGGATCATGCCGCGGTTGCCCACGAAGCACATGATGGACAGGCCGGACTGCGCCGCGGATTCGAGCATGCGTTCGACGGCGTCGGCCGGCACCTGCTGCGCCAGATCCTCGCCCGCGCCCGCCAGGGCGGCCAGGCGCGACACCTTGAACTTGCGCAGCAGGGGAAAGAACTCGTGCGTGTCCTGCATGCCCAGCCAGGCTTCGCGCCACTGCGCGCTGTTCTCGACCCGGTCGGCGTCGGCGGCGGGCGCATAGGGCTGGGTCTCGGGCCATTGCGCCTCGCCCGCGAACTTGGCGACCAGGGCATCGTAGGCGGCGGCGTCGGTAGCGTCGGTGCGGTAGACCTTGTGCACCGCCACGCCCGCGCCATCGAAGAACTGCAGGCTGTGGCGGCCGTCCTGTTCGACTGCCCAGGCCGACTTCCAGGTCGTGAAGAAGACACGCAGGTCGATGTCCGGTCCGAGCACCAGGCCTACCGGACCTTCGGCCTGGATATCCTCATACACGCCATGGCGCTCGTGCACACACCAGTCGTTGCGGGTAAGCGCCATGACCGGGCCCAGCGTGCCCAGTTCGCGGAAGATTTCCTGAGGCGTGCCGTGCAGGGCCGTGGCCTTCAGGCCGCCGCATTGCGCCGCCACCCATTCGGCTTCGGACACTCCCAGCGCCTGCGCCAGATTGCGGGCGCGCAGCTTGGGTTGCGAGGCGGCCAGGGCCTCGTTGCGGGCGCGCAGTTCCTGGGCGCGGGACGTGAAATCGGTGTTGCTCATCGTGGGCCCTCCGGCCGTTGCTAAGGTTTGCGTAAACCGCCGCCGCCCCGGTATGGTCCGGACCGGCGGCGGGTCTGGATCAATACTGGTATGTCAGTGAGACGCGCAGGCTGCGTCCCGGTTCCGTGTACCAATCGACCGGCCGCGGAATGGCGATGGCGCCGGCGGTCGGCACGTTGATGGCCTCCCAATACTTCTTGTCGAACAGGTTGAAAACGCCCGCCTGCACCTGCAGGCCCTTCACCGCGGCCGGACGCCAATAGCCCATCAGGTCCACCACGCCGTAGCCGGGCGCCTGGAAATCGGGATTGCGGGCCGTGGCCGTGGCCTCGGGGTACTCGACCTTGTCGCGCTTCAGGGCCGTGGTCAGCATGGCGTCCACGCCCCACGCATCGCGGCTATAGCCCAGGCCCAGCACCGCCTTCAGCGGCGCCACCGAGTTCAGGTACTGCCCCGTGCTTTCGTCCTTGCCCACGGCCCACGCCAGCGAACCCCAGGTGCGCCAGCCGGGCGAAAACTTCCAGTGCGCGCTGGCTTCGGCGCCGTAGATGCGCACCTTGGCGCGGTTGACGTTGCCGGTCACGCCCAAGGGGTACTGTCCGGCCCAGCCCGGCTGCCACTGGGGCGAGGACGCGTTCAGCGGCACGTCGCCGTCGATGAAGTTCTGGTAGCGGTTGTCGAACAACGATACCGCGCCGCCCAGGGAATCGGAACCGATCTTGGCGCCCAGCTCCCAGCCCTTGCTGGTTTCAGGCTTCAGATAGGGATTGCCCACGCGCAGGTAGGTGCCGGGGCCGCCATAGTTGGTGTAGAGCTGCGTCGGGCTGGGCGCCTTGAAGCCGTATGCGTATTGGGCATAGAGGCTGAGTTCGTCCGCGGCCTTCCAGGTGGCCAGCAGCTTGGGCGAAAAACGGCTGCCGCTGTTGGACGGCGGCAGCGCGCCCGCGTTCGGGTTGCTTTCGTAGCTGGCCGTGGACTGCGGCTTCTGTTCGTAGTGGTCGTAGCGCAGCGCCGGCATGATGGTGTAGCGGCCGTCGGCGAAGCTGAATTCGTCCTGCACCCACAGAGCCCACTGGTTGCCCTTGGACTGCGGCACGTCGGCCTGGTTGGTGTGCAGCATGTCGCACAGGCGCGGACCCATCGGCGCGCGCGTGCCTGCCGGGATCGCCGGGCAATTGTCGTAGCCGCCGGAGTACTGCTCGGTCTTGTTGCCGTACCATTCCCCGCCCACGGTCCACAACTGCGACACCGACGCGCCTGCCAGACGCTTGGTGATCTCGGCATTGGCGCCGAACATGGTCTGACGGATGGAGTTGCTGCGGCCATATGGCCCGCTGGGATAGCCGTAACGGAACGGATCGCCCGGTATGGCGTAGGCCCGGGAATCGACGCTGCGCACGCCGCTCAGCGAGCTGTCCAGCTGCAGGCGCTGCCAATAAACGACCGCGCTGGCCGTGTCGATCAGGCTGTCCGCGCCGGGCGCCTTGTACGAGTAATCGAAGGACACGCGCTGGCGCTCGGTTTCCTTGCGGGTGCTGTTTTCGCCGTACAGATAGCTGGTGCCTGCGCCCTGCTCGAACATGCTGTCGATGTCGGCGTTGCGCTTGAAGTATTCGCCGGTCAGGCCGAAGCGGTGGCCGCCTTCGACGCGCTGCTGCAGCTTCAGAAGGAAGCTGCGCTGGTCGTAGTCTTCCGGGCTGGGTTCGCTGCGCTTGGGTCCATAGCCGCCGACGTCGCCGCGATTGTCCAGGGCATGGCCGTTGCGTACGCCCGCCTGCACCAGCCAGAACGTGTTGCTGTGGATCTGGCCCGCCAGCGCGGCGTTGGCGCCCCAGCTGCTGTCGGCCGTGTCGTAGTCGGTCTTGGCCAGCGCGCCGAAGGTCTTGCCGTCGGTCAGCAGGTCAGACGGTTGCAGCGTGTGCAGGTCGGCAGTGCCGGAAATCGCGCCAGAGCCGCCGCCGCTGGCGTCGGCGCCGCGCACGATGTCCAATCGCGACAGGCTGTTGAAATCCACCGTTTCCAGGCCGCCCTTCAGGCCGCGCGCGCCGTCGTCCAGCCATGGCAGGCGGATACCGTCCACGCGCGTCAGCACACGGTCCTGGTCCAGGCCGCGGATATTGATGCTGTTGGTCGTACGGTTGAAACTCACGCCGGGCTCGGCGCGCTTGCCGAAATCGCTCCAGTTCTTGACCTGCAGTTCGTCCAGGCGCTTGCGGTCGGTGCTGGTTTCCCAGGCCGGTGCGACCGGCGCGCCCTCGCCTTCCACCTGGACCGGCGCCAACTGCGTCACGTCCGCGGACAATGCCTGCAACACGTAAACGCGGGCGCTGCGCTCCTGCACGCCCAGGCCGCTGCCCGCCAGCAAGCGCGCAAAGCCTTCATTCACGGAATAGACCCCGTCGAGCCCCGCCGTGCGGCGCTGGCCCACCAGCGCCGCGTCGAACAGCACCGTCACGCCCGCGCTGTCGGCAAAGCGCGGCAGCGCCTCGGCCAGCGCACCCGCCGGAATGCGATAGCCGCGCGCCTGCGTCTGCTGCGCGGACTGCGCCCACGCGGCGCTTGCGGGCAACAAGGCGGCGGACACGGCAGCCAGCGCCAGGGCGGCATGCACGGCGGCGGCCAGGCGGGTCATGCGGCATTGCAGGCCTCGGGCGGGTCGGGAGCCGCTTGCGCGGCCGGCGGGAAGATAAGCCATGGTCGTCCTTTCGATCCAAAAGGTGTCGGCATTCGTTTGCCTCTACAGACCATGACCCTCGTGAAATCGGAATCGGACAGCTGGCCCTCCCCTTTTTTGTAACGGCGCGGATTCAGGCCTCGGCAGCCGCGCGCAAGGTGATCGTCACCCAGTACGGCGTGCGATAGCGCACCCGCACCGGCAAGGTCGCGGGCAAGGCCGCCAGGACCGCATCGGTATCGCGCACCTGGAACGCGCCCGAGATGCGCAGATGCGCGGCCTCGAGATCGCAACGCAGGATGCCGGAACGGTAGCGGCCCAGTTCGGCCGCGAAGGCGTCCAGCCGCATGCGGTTGGCGTACAGCACGCCGCGTTGCCAGTCGCTGGCATGCGGATCCGCAGGGGATGGCGGCGACGCGCCCTCGTCCGTCAGGCTGCTCTGCTGGCCGGCCTCCAGGCTGACCAGGCTGCGCGGATGCGCGGCGCTGCCGACGCGGATCCGCCCTTCCTGCACGCTGACGCGGCACACGCCGCCTTCTTGGCGCACGCAGAATCGCGAGGACTGCGCCTCGATGTCTCCCTGGCTCGTGCGCACCACGAAGGGCCGCGGCGCAGGCGCCGTGTCGGCCACGGCATGCACCGCGATCTCGCCGGCGCGCAGCCGCAGCAGGCGCGCCGTGGAGCTGTACATCACGTCGACGGCGCTGGCCGTGTTCAGCAGCAGCGTGGAGCCATCCGCCAGCGCCACTTCGCGCCGTTCGCCCGGCGCGCTGCGGTAGTCCGCGGTCCAGTCCAGCGGATCGGCGCGCCAGGCTGCCCAACCGACGGGCCCGGCCGCCACCAGCGCAATCAGCGTCTTGAGCGCGGCACGACGGCTTCCGAGTCCGGGGCGGTTCAAGGTGGCCATGCCCAGCGCCGCCGGGATCAGGCCGAAGCGCTCATTCACGCGCTGCGCGCGCTGCCAGGCGTGCTCGTGCTCGGCCTTGCTGGCGCGCCACAGTTCACAGGCCCGCTGGTCCGCGTCGGTGGCGCGGCCCGAACTCAGCCGCAGCAGCCAGCGCGCGGCCTCGCGCGCCACGCTGCGTTCGACGGCGGGCAGCTCGGGCGCCGCCTCGGCCTGCGGGTTCAGATCGACGCCATGATGCATTGTTCGAATCCCTTGGCGATGTAGCGATGCACGGTGCGCAGCGACACGTTCAGGCGGGAGGCGATTTCGCCATGGCTCAGTCCTTCCAGCTGCGCCATCAGGAAGGCCTGGCGGGCCGGCAGCGACAGGCCGGCCAGCATCTCGTCGATCTCCTGCAGCGTTTCCAGGATGATCAGGCGCTGCTCGGCCGAGGGCGCCAGCGCCTCCGGCATCAAGGCCAGGGCTTCCAGATAGGCCTGCTCCACCGAGCGCCGCCGGTGGTGGTTCAGCAGCAGGCGCTTGGCGATGGTGGTGAGATAGGCGCGCGGCTCGCGCAAGGCGTCCAGTTCGTGGCGGTGGCGCAGCACCCGCACGAAGGTGTCCTGCGCCAGGTCGGCGGCGTCGAAGCTGTTGCCCAGCTTGGCGCGCAGCCAGCCATGCAGCCATCCATGATGAGCGCGGTACAGCAGATGGACGTTGTCGCCGGCGGCGACCGCGGGATTCGGCACGGGTGGCTCCCTGAACTTTCAATCACAAATAGAAATCAATCTCATTCTAAATGCAAAACCATGATTCCGGTCAAGCCCGCGCGCCGCGCTTGACGGCGATATGATGGGGACGGATTCCTCCCTACAGGCCTGCCCCATGCTCTATGCCGCGCTCAAATTCATCCACCTGATGGCCGTGATCCTCTGGGTCGGGGGCATGCTTTTCGCGCACTGTTTCCTGCGGCCGGCGGCCGCGCAGCTGGAACCGCCGGTCCGGCTGCGGCTGATGGCGGCGGTGCTGGGGCCGTTCCTGAATGCGGTGCTGGCGGCCATTCTTCTGATCCTGGCGACGGGCGCGATCATGATCGGCCAGGAAGCCAGCCAGGCGGCGCAGACGGGCGGCGCCTTCTTCATGCCGCGCAGCTGGACCCTCATGGCCTCGGGCGGCCTGGTCATGACGGCCATCTACGCCTACATCCGCTTCGTGCTCTACCCGCAGCTGCGGGCGGCGGTCGCCGCGTCCGACTGGCCCCAGGGCGGCCAGGCCATGGGCGGCATACGCCGCTGGGTGGGCATCAACCTGCTGCTGGGCATCGCCATCGTGGCCATCGTCTTTCTGGGGTAGCTGGATATCAGCCAGCGCCCGCGAGCTATCGGGCATGTGCAGGCTGGTATCGGAATTCTTTTGCTTGGTGCAATACGCATTACATCCGCGCTGGCCACACTGCGGATGACTCTCGCGGGCTTACACAAACAAAAGGAATCTCCATGATCAAGCGTGTCTTCCAGCTGGCCGCCCTCGGCCTGTTCGTTTCCGCCTCGGCCGCGCATGCCGCCGCTCCCATCGACAACAGCGCCCTGGACCAGACCGGGTTCCGCGAACACAAGGCGACCTACGGCGTGGTCTACCGCCTGCCCCAGGACGTCAACGCCATCCTGGACGCCAAGATCAACGGCACGCTGAAGGCCGACCTGCTCCAGCTGGGCCTGAAGACCGAGGCCGAAACGCCCAACATGCCGCACGTGACGGTGGTGCACATCCACAGCGCCGACCCTGAAACGCCCGCCCGCATGCTCAAGGCCCTGCCCAAGCCGCCGGCCCCGCTGCAGGTCACGCTGAAGAACTTCTATCCCACCGAAGCCGCCAAGGGCGCGGGCCATCCGTGGTGGCTGGACCTGGGCGTGGTCAAGAGCGGCCAGGGCTTCGAGGACATGATGCGCTACAACACCGTCGCCACAGCCGCGCTGGCGCCGCTGCGCGATGGCCCGCTGCCGCGCGTCACCGGCCCGGTCTACGCCAAGATGGGCGATGCCGGAAAAGACCTGGTCAAGACCATGGGCGTGAGCGGCGTGAACATCATGCAGGACGGCAAGGAAGTGCGCGCGCACAATCCGCACACCACGCTGGTCTACAGCATGGCGCTGTACGACACGCGCCTGCAGGACGCCATGAAGCAAGAGTCCGACAAGTTCAACGCCGTGCTGCCGGACGGCATCAACACCACCTTCAAGGACGTGTCCATCGTCGAGATCGGCTTCGCCGGCAACGTGGTGCGCGAGATCTACCGCGTCAGCCTGGAAGACGGCTCGGCCATCGACGTGGCGACGGGCAAGAAGGTCGGTTCCTAAGCCGCACCGGCTGCGGGAGCGTCCACGCGTTCCCGCAGCACCTCGCGGATCTGCCCGCGCAGCCAGGCCTGCAGCGGCGACGTATGCAGGCGCCGCGGCCACACCATCACCAGTTCGATCTTGCGCAGGCTGGCAGGCAGTTCCAGCGTCGCCAGGGGGAAATGCCGGGCGTGCACCCGCGCCACGCTGGCCGGCATGGTGGTGGCGTAATCAGTGTCCAGCAGCACATAGGGCGTGATGCCGAAGCCGGACAGGTAGGCCGAAAATTCCAGCCGGCTGGCATCCGGCTTGAGCGCGCGGTCGAAGTTGGTTTCGCGGCCATACATGTGCGCGAAGGCGAACCACTTGATGGACGGCAGATCCGCCAGCGACAGCGCGCGCTTGCCTGCCCAGGGATGCCGCGCCGACACCACGCACACGCGCCGGTCCTTCAGCAGCGTATCGCGATGGAAACGCGCCGGCACCTTGCCGAACAGGCCGATGGCCATGTCCAACCGTTCCGCGTCCAGATCGTCCGGCACGAAGTCTCCGTGCACCGACTGGAAACGCAGCGTGATGCCCGGCGCGGCGCGGTGCAGCCGTTCGATCAGCGGCGCCGCCAGCAGGATCTCGCTGTGCGCGCCGGTGCCGATGTTGACCACGCCGCTGGCCTTGGCCGGATCGAAAGCCTCGGCCGGACGCAGCGCCGCTTCGATCTGCGCCAGCGCGTCATGCACCGCCGAATGCAGTTCCAGCGCCCGCTCCGTTGGAATGAATCGGCCCTTCACCACCACCAGCAAGGGATCTTCCAGCCGGCGGCGCAGGCGCGCCAGGTCACGGCTGATGGCGGGCTGCGTCTTATGCAGCAGGGCTGAACTGGCGGTGGCGCTGCGAGTGCGCATCAGGACGTCGAACGTCAGCAGCAGGTTCATGTCCAGCCGGCGCAGATAGGGCAAGGATTGGGCGTCGCTCATGCCGCCCATACTATGCCTGAAATGCATGCGTTGAAAATTCCATACCATTTTCGACATATATGGCTTGCGCAGCCAGCATTGGGCAAGGCCGCCGGCCTTGGCTACAGTCCGCGGCAGATCGGGGCCTTCCGCACCCGACCCGACTTTCCGGAGACTGCCGCAATGAACCCCTTGGGCCCGACCGCCGCGCGCTGGCGCGCTTCCCCCCGCCGCTGGATGGCGGCCGCGCTGGCCGGCGCAGCGCTGCTGGCGGGCGCAGCCCAACCGGCCGCCGCCGCCTTCCCCGAACGCCCCGTGACGCTGGTGGTGCCCTTCCCCGCCGGCGGCACGCCCGACATCCTGGCCCGCATCCTCAGCGACAGCCTGGCCAAGCGCCTGGGCCAGCCCCTGATCGTGGAAAACCGCGCCGGCGCCGGCGGCAACATCGGCGCGCAGGCGGTGGCGCGCGCCGCGCCCGACGGCTACACCTTGCTGATGTGCGCCTTCGGCTGCACGGTCGCGCCCTCGCTCTACCAGCCCGCGCCCTACGACATCGTCAAGGACTTCGCGCCCGTCGCCATGGTCGGCACGGTGCCCAGCGTGCTGGTCGTCAATCCCAAGGTGCCGGCGCAGACCGTGGCCGAGCTGCTGGCCTACGCCCGCGCCCATCCGGGCAAACTGAACTCGGCCTCGTCGGGCGTGGGCGGCTCGGCCCACCTGGCCACCGAACTGCTGAAGCTGCGCACCGGCATCGACGTGGCGCACATCCCCTACAAGGGCGCCGGACAGGTCGCGGCCGATCTGCTGGGCGGCCAGGTCGACATGTATTTCGACAACCTGCCGGCATCGCTGGCGAACATCCGCGCGGGCAAGCTGCGGGCCCTGGCCGTGGCCAGCGCCAAGCGCGCGCCGGCCATTCCGGACGTGCCGACCTTCGCGGAGGCCGGCGTGGCCGATTTCCTGATCACGCCCTGGTTCGGCATCATGGCGCCCGCCGGCACGCCGGACGCCACGCTGGCCGCGCTGCACCAAGCCTTCAACGACGCCTTGCAGGCGCCCGAGGTCGCCGCCAAGATGCGCGAACTGGGCGTGGAAACCGCCGCCGGCCCGCGCCAGGCGCTGGGCGACTTCGTGCTGGCCGAGACCGCGCGCTGGAAGGACGTGATCCAGGCCAACCACATCCGGGCGGAATGATGGCGGACGAACCCGGCCGCGCCGCATCGGACGCGCTCGCGCCGATCCGTCTGCGCGACATGGGCGCCTTCCATGTCGGCGGGCGCGAGGTCAGCTTATCCGGTCTGCCGCGGCGCGAAGTCGTCATGGCCGAGGGCGGCCAGCCCGTCGCGCTGGACCCCAACGGCACCTACCGCGTCGAGCAGATGTACGCGCAGTACTTCCTGGCCGAGCCGGCCAGCGGCCGCCCGCCCCTGGCCTTCTGGCATGGCGGCGGCATGACCGGCGCGGCGTGGGAGACCACGCCCGACGGCCGCCAGGGCTGGCTCCATGCCTTCCTGCGGCGCGGCTGGGACGCCTATCTCTGCGATGCCGTGGAACGCGGCCGCTCGGGCTACGCGCCGGTCCCCGAGATCTGGCCGGAAGGCCCCATCGTGCAGGCGCAGGAAGACTGCTACACGCGTTTTCGCATCGGCCGCCCGGGCGCCCGCCCCGGCCCCGGCAGCGCCTATGGCAACACGCAGTTCCCGGTGGAAGCCTTCGGCGAGCTGGCCGCGCAGATGGTGCCGCGCTGGGTGCATACCGACGCCGCCGTCCTGCGCGGCTATCTGGCCTTGCTGGAGCGGGTCGGCCGCATGATCGTCATCTGCCATTCGCAGGCGGGCGTATTCGGCATCCGCGCGGCCGCCGCCCGGCCCGATCTGGTGCGCGCCGTGGTGGCGCTGGAGCCGGCCAGCATCCCGGAACTGGACGCCGGCTACCGCACGCCCACGCTGATCCTCATGGGCGACAACATGGACACGGACCCGCGCTGGCCGCGCATGCGCGAGCGGGTGCGCGATTTCGCGCGGCGGCACGCTTGCGTCACCCTGCTGCCGCTGCCCGAACTGGGCATCGCCGGCAATTCGCACATGCTGATGATGGACCGCAACAGCCTGGACCTGGCCGCCCGCGTGCACAACTGGCTGATGGCCCTGCCGCCCGCCTGACATCCCGCTGCGGACGGGCCCCGCCTGCTGCCATTTCGTGGCAGCATTATGGATCCGTCATCCCCGTCCGCCCCCCCATGTCCCGCACCGAACGCCTCCTGGGCCTGATGCAGACCTTGCGCTGCCATCGCCGCCCCGTCAGCGGCCGCCAACTGGCCGCCGACCTCGGCGTCAGCATCCGCACGCTGTACCGCGACATCGCCACCCTGCAATCGCAAGGCGCCGAGATCGAGGGCGAACCGGGCGTGGGCTACGTGCTGAGGCCGGGTTTCATGCTGCCGCCGCTGATGTTCAGCACCGAGGAGATCGAGGCGCTGGTGCTGGGCACCCGCTGGGTCGCGGACCGCGCCGACCCGCGCCTGGCGCAGGCCGCGAGCAACGCGCTGGCCAAGATCGGCGCCGTGCTGCCGGGCGAACTGCGCGACGGGCTGGACGCGATACCGCTGCTGGTCGGTCCCAGTTCGATGCAGGTGGTGGACCGCGTGGACCTGTCGCTGATCCGCCAGGCCATACGCTGCGAACAGAAGATCGACATCACCTACCGCGACGACAAGGGCGCCGATTCCACGCGGGTGATCTGGCCGTTCGCGCTGGGTTTTTTCGACAGCGTGCGCATCGTCATGGCCTGGTGCGAACTGCGCCAGGATTTCCGCCATTTCCGCACCGACCGCATCGCCACGCTGACGCCCGGTGAGCGTTATCCCAAGCGCCGCCATGCGCTGCTGAAGGAGTGGCGCGCGATCGATCGCACGCCAAAGAATCGCGGCTGAAAACGCGGCTGAAAGCTACTGCCAAAAACTGACAGTACCCCTGTCTAAGATGAGCGCGTCTACCACCCGGAGCGCATCATGTCAGACACCAATTTCGTGATTTTCTACGTTGAAAAACCCGCCGCCAGCGCCGCGTTCTACAGCGCCCTGCTGCAGCGTCCGCCCATGGAAAGCTCCCCCACCTTCGCGCTGTTCAGGCTGGATTCCGGCCTGATGCTGGTCCTGTGGTCGCGCTACACGGTGGAACCTGCCGCCGCCGGCCGCGGCGGCGCCACCGAACTCGCCTTCACCGTTGCTGACGCGCAGGCGCTGGACCGCCGCCACCTGGACTGGAGCCTGCGCGGCCTGCCCATCCTGCAAGCGCCCACCGACATGGATTTCGGCCGCACCTTCGTGGCGCTGGACCCCGACGGCCACCGGTTGCGCGTGTTCGCGCCGGCGCCTCAGGAACAGGCTGCGGAGCAGCCCGCGCCGGCCATGGCCAGCGCTTGAAGCGCAGTCATGCCGCGCGCTCATGAAATACGGGCCTGAGGCGCTGGCCCCAGGCCCGTGGCTGAACCGGGCGTAGCAATATCAGGAACGCTGGCCGCGCGGGGTCAGCGCCACCGTTTCGCCACGCCTGCGGAACAGCAGCTGGTACAGCACGGCCAGCACCACCAGGAAGGGCACGCCGAACACCAGCGTCATCTTGAAAACGCTGGTGAAGTAGGTGGTGGCCAAAATAGCCAGCATCGCGCCCGCGCCCAGCAGCGTCAGCACCGGAAAGCCCGGCATGCGGAACGACAGCTTGCCGCCGCCTTCGCGCGCCCAGCGGCGGCGAAAGCAGTAGTGGGTCACGAAAATCATCATCCACGTAAACAGCGCGCCAAACATCGAAATCGCCATCATCAGCGTGAACGAGGTCTCGGGGTACAGCACGTTCAGCACCGCGGCGATGGCAATGCCGCTGGTGGACAGCAGCAGCGCGTTCAGCGGCGTGCCGCTGCGCGTCAACTTGCCGAACGCGGACGGCGCATGACCGGCGCGCGACAGGCTGAACATCATGCGCGTGGTGATGTAGAGCTGGCTGTTCATGGCCGACAGCGCCGCCACCAGCACGATGAAGTTGATGACGCCTGCCGCGCCCGGGATCTCAAGCGCCTGCATCACCTTGACGAAGGGGCTGCCGCCCTTGCCGGCCTCGTCCCAGGGCACGATGGCCAGGATCAGCGCCAGCGTCAGCAGGTAGAACACCACCAGCCGGACGATGGTGGCGCGGAACGCCTGCTTGACCGCGCGCTCGGGGTCTTCGGCCTCGCCCGCCGCCACCGCGATCATCTCCACGCTGAGATAGCTGAAGATCGAGATGACCACGGCGATCCACATGCCCCAGACGCCATTCGGGAAGAACCCGCCATGCGAGGTGTACAGCGCCGTGCCGTACTGCGGATTGCCCCAGACCACGTAGGCGCCCAGGATGATGAAGGCCACGATGGCGGTGATCTTGATCGTGGAGAACCAGTATTCGACCGTGCCGAAGGTCTTGACGCTCATGGCGTTGATGAAGATCAGCACTGCCGAGAACAGGCAGACCCACTGCCAGCCGGGCACGTCCGGGAACCAGAACTTCATGTATTCCGCGACGGCCGTGACTTCGGTGCCTACCGCCAGCACCACGCAGGACCAGTACGCGTAGCGCACCAGAAATCCCGCCAGCGGGCCGACGTAGTGTTCGGCATAGGCGCCGAAGGAGCCCGAGGTGGAATGCGCCACCGTCATTTCCGCCAGGCAGCCCATCAGCAGCAACGTGATCAGGCCGCCGATGGCATAGCTGATGATCACGCTGGGTCCGGCAAAGCCGATGGCGAACTTGCTGCCCAGGAACAGGCCCGTGCCGATGGCGCCGCCGATGGCGATCATGCTCATCTGCCCCGACGTCAGCCGCCGCTTCAGGCCCTGCTCGCGTTCGGCGATCTGGCCGAATCCTTTTTGTTGTTGCATTGTCTCCTCCAGGTCCCGCGCTCTCTTTGTGGATACAGGGCCGGTTTGGCCCGCGCAATGGGGTTATGTTGCGGCGCTCAGGTCACGGCGGCGCGGTGCTTGAATTCCGGCTTGTCCCAGGAACGCGTGTCCAGCACGTCCTTCAGGATGTCGACGGCGTCCCAGACATCGGCATAGCCGAAATACAGCGGCGTCAGGCCGAAGCGCAGCACCTCGGGTTCGCGATAGTCGCCGATCACGCCGCGCGCGATCAGGGCCTGCATCACCTCGAAGCCGTTGGGATGGCGGAAGCTGACATGGCTGCCGCGGTCGGCGTGCTTGCGCGGCGTCACCAGCGTGAGCGGATGGCCGGCGCAGCGCTCTTCGACCAGCGCGATGAACAGGTCGCCCAGCGCCAGCGATTTCTTGCGCACCTCGGCCATGTCGGCGGCATGCGCCACGTCCAGGCCGCATTCCACCAGCGACAGCGACACGATAGGCTGGGTGCCGCACAGATAGCGGCGCACGCCGCCGGCGGGCTCGTAGGCCACGGTCATGTCGAACGGCCGCGTGTGGCCCCACCAGCCGGACAGCGGTTGCCAGAAGTCCTTGGTGTGGCGCGGCGCCACCCAGATGAAGGCGGGCGAACCCGGGCCGCCGTTCAGGTATTTATAGGTGCAACCCACGGCGAAGTCGGCGTCCGCGCCGTTCAGGTCCACCGGCACCGCGCCCGCGGCGTGAGCCAGGTCCCAGATCGCCAGCGCGCCGCGCTCGTGCGCCAGCGCGGTCACCGCGGCCATGTCGTGCATCTGGCCGCTGCGGTAGTTCACGTGCGACAGCAGCATCACCGCCACGGACTCGTCCAGCGCCTTTTCGAGCGGCAGTTCGTCGTCGATCAGGCGCATTTCGTAGCCCTGCTGCAGCAGGTCGATCATGCCCTGGATCATGTAGAGATCGGTCGGAAAGTTGTCGCGTTCGGACAGGATGACGCGGCGCTTGGGGTGCTGGTGCTGCTGGATGCGCAAGGCGGCGGCCAGCGCCTTGAAGATGTTCAGCGAGGTCGTGTCGGTCACGACCAGCTCGCCTTCGCGCGCGCCCAGCAGGCGGCCCAGCTTGTCGCCCAGGCGGGTGGGCAGTTCGAACCAGCCCGCGGTATTCCAGCTGCGGATCAGGCCCGAACCCCATTCCTGGCCGATCACGGCGGCGGCGCGGCCGGCGGCCTCCTTGGGCAGCACGCCCAGGGAATTGCCGTCCATGTAGAGGACGCCGGGCGGCAGGTCGAAACGGTCCTTCAGGGGCGCCAGGGGATCCTGGCGGTCGGCATTTACGCAGGCTTCACGGGTGTTCATTTTGTGCTCCGGGGGGCTATATTCTGGGTACATACTATCAGCGCGATCAGGCTGATAAATTGCAAATTCAGGCGCGGATTACCCTAGGTTTCCGCATTAAATTGCACATAATCCACTTTTTTGGAATTTGATTGCACCATGCAGATCGACGCCATAGACCAGCGCATTCTTTACCGGCTGCAAGAGAACGGCCACCTCAGCAACCAGGACCTGGCCGAGCAGGTGGCGCTGTCGCCCTCGGCCTGCCTGCGGCGGGTGCGCGCGCTGGAAGAAAGCGGGCTGATCCGCCACTATCGCGCCGTGCTGGACGCCGAAAAACTGGGGTTCGAGCTGGAGGCCATCGTCCATGTGTCGCTGGACCAGTCGCGTCCCGGCTGGCACGAGGAATTCCTGGCCGGCATCGCCCTGCATGACGAGATCACCGAGGCCAGCATCGTGACGGGCGCGTCCAACTACATCCTGACGGTGTGCACGCGCAACCTGAAGGCGTTCTCACAGTTCGTCGAAGACAAGCTCAGCAAGATCCCGGGCGTGCGGAACCTGTCCTCGCATATCGTCATGCGCAAAGTGAAGGACCGCGGCGGCATGCTGCCGCTGGCAAGCTGGCGCTAGCGGCCCGCTGAAACCCCGCTCAGGCCGAGCTCAGCCGCAGGAAGCCGAACACCGTCACGAAGTGGCAGGCGGTGCCGCCCATGACGAACAGGTGCCAGATGCCGTGGGCATGCGGCCAGCGCTGGTCGTTGGCGTAGAACAGCGTACCGGCGGTATAGACCGCCGCGCCCGCCAGCAGCCAGGCCAGCCCAGCCGCGGACAAGGCGCCCGCGATCGGCGCGGCGAACATCACGCCCAGCCAGCCCATCGCCAGATAAAGCGGCAGGGCCGGCGCCGCGCCCCGCGCCCACCACAGCTCGCGGCTGATGCCGACCGCCGCCAGCAGCCAGATCGCCACGCCCATGGCCGCGCCCCAGCCATGCTCCACCGGCCCGTAGGCCAGCGGCGTGTACGTGCCGGCGATCAGCAGGTAGATCGCGCAATGGTCGGCCTTGGCCCACCAGGCCTTGCGGCGGCCGCGCGAGCAATGGAACAGTACAGAAGAGGCATAGACGGCGATCATCGACGCGGCGAACACGGCGCAGGCAACCACCTGCCGCGTATCCACCTTGAGTTCGGCGGCGCGGGCGATCAGGGCGCCCGAAGCGGCCACCGCCAGCGCCAGGCCGGCCAGGTGCGTCGCGCCGTTGAATCGTTCGCCCTTGTACATGCACGCCCTCCGCCCGCCGGCCACGCGCCGGCGCCATCCATGATGGCGCCCTTGTGTGACAGGCCGAGGTCAGGACGCGCGGCCGTCAGGAAACGAAGTCCACCGCCGCCGGATAGCCTTCCAGCGCGCGCGCCGACAGGATCGCGCGCTGCACCGCGATCGCCATCGCCTCGGCCGCCATCACGCCCAGCAGCATCACGTTGCCCGGCTTGCCGGACGTGCCCGTGCCCAGCGCGAAGATGGTGTCGCCATCCAGCATGGTGTGGATGGGATTGATGGTGCGGGCCAGGCCGTCATGCGCCATGCCGGCGATCTTCTGCGCCTGCGCCTTGGTGAGCTTGGCGTCGGTGGCGACCAGCCCTATGGTGGTGGCGGTGCCTGGGCGCATGGACTTGGGCAAATCGCCCGCCAGGATCGCGGCGCGGGTATCCAGCAGCATCTTGCCGTCGGCGGTGCGCGCGCCTGCCAGGACGCGCCCGGTGGCCGGATCCACCACGTCGCCCACCGCATTGACCGCGACGATGGCGCCCACCGTCACGCCTGCCACGGTCAGCGAGGCGCTGCCGATGCCGCCCTTCATGGCGCGCTTGGGACCGTACAGCTTGCCCACCGTCGCGCCCGCCCCCGCGCCCACGTTGCCTTCCTGCGGCGCGGCGTCCGTGGCCGACTTGCAGGCCTGGTAGCCCGCGGCCGCGTCGGGCCGGATCGAGGCGTCGCCCACGCCCAGGTCGAACAGGATGGCCGAAGGCACGATGGGCACGTGCGCCACGCCCACGTCGAAGCCGATCTTCTTTTCTTCCAGATAGCGCATGACGCCCGAAGCCGCGTCCAGGCCGAAGGCGCTGCCGCCGGACAGCACCACGGCGTGCACTTTCTCGACCATGTTGACGGGATTGAGCAGGTCGGTCTCGCGCGTGCCCGGCGCCGCGCCGCGCACGTCGACCCCGGCGGTCGCGCCGGCCTCGGCGATGATGACGGTGCAGCCCGTGGGCCGGCGCGTGTCGGTGTAGTGCCCCACCCGCAAACCCGCCACCTGCGTGATGCTGCCGCTGCCCGGCATCAGCCGCGTGCCGTCCGCGGCCTGGGCGGGCATTGCGCTTGCTGCTGCCGCGCCTGCGGCCGCGATCATGAAAGCCCGCCTGTTCCATTGCTGTTCCACACCGATCTCCACTGAAGTCCTGCCTGGATGAACCCCGGCGGCAACGCGCCGGAGCATGGGTATCGCCATATGACTTGCCGCTATATTTTTACTATTCCTTATGCTTTGTGGAAAAATAGACGCGTTGTTAGAGTGCGGCTACGCCGGAGGGCATTGCAGGCACGGATGCTCTCCACCGAGATATCTGCCATCCGTGGAGCACCGCCATGAAACTCTTCCGTACGCTGTTCGTCGCCGGCCTCGTCCAGGTCGCCGCCTTGTCCGCGGCCCATGCCCAATCCGGACTGGACCAGATCAAATCCGCCGGCGTGTTCAAGATCGGCACCGAAGGCACCTACGCCCCCTTCACTTTCCATGACGCATCCGGCCAGCTTACCGGGTTTGACGTGGACATCGGCCGCGCCATCGCGGAACGCCTGGGCGTCAAGGCGCAATTCGTCGAAGGCAAGTGGGACGGCCTGATCGCCGGCCTGGACGCCAAGCGCTACGACGCGGTGATCAACCAGGTCGGCATCACCGACGCGCGCCGCGCCAAGTACGACTTCTCGGATCCCTACATCTCGTCGGCCGCCGTGCTGATCGTGCGCGACGACAACACCAGCATCAAATCCTTCGACGACCTGAAGGGCAAGAAATCCGCCAACACGCTGACCAGCAACTTCGGCAAGCTGGCGCAACAGCACGGCGCGGAAGTGATTGCTGTGCAGGGCTTCAATGAAGCCATCGACCTGCTGACCTCGGGTCGGGTCGAGGCCACGGTGAACGACAACCTGTCGTTCCTGGACTTCAAGAAGCAGAAGCCCAATGCCAAGGTAAAGATCGCCGCCACCGACAAGACCGCCGAGTTCAGCAATTCGGGCGTGCTGATCCGCAAGGGCAACCCCGAACTGCAGGCCGCCATCAACAAGGCGCTGGCCGACATCAAGGCGGACGGCACCTATAAGACCATCTCGGTCAAGTATTTCGGCACGGACCTGTCGGCGCAATAAGCGAGCGGAGCGCATATGACGCTACCCCCCTGGCTGCAATCCGTCCTGCCCGACTGGCTGCTGGCGCAACTCGGCAACTGGGCGGTGCCGGCCTGGGTGCAGCTGATGCTGGACTCGTTCTGGCCCCTGCTGCACGCGGGGCTGATGTTCACGGTTCCGCTGACGCTGATGTCGTTCGCGCTGGGCCTGGCGCTGGCCTTCGTGGTGGCGCTGATCCGGCTGTTCGGCCCGGCGCCGCTGGTGGCCGTGGTGCGCTTCTACGTCTGGCTGATCCGCGGCACGCCGCTGCTGGTGCAGCTGTTCGTGATCTTCTACGGCCTGCCCAGCGTCGGCATCGTGCTGGATCCGCTGCCGGCCGCGCTGATCGGCTTCACCCTCAACGTGGGCGCGTACAACTCGGAAGTGATCCGCGGCGCCATCGAGTCCATCACCAAGGGCCAATGGGAAGCGGCGTACTCGCTGAGCATGACGCGGGCGCAGGCGCTGCGCCGGACCATCCTGCCGCAGGCGGCGCGGGTGGCCGTGCCGCCCCTGTCCAATTCCTTCATCGCGCTGGTCAAGGACACCTCGCTGGCGGCGGTGCTGACTGTGCCCGAGATCTTCCAGGCGGCGCAGCGCATTGCCGCCGTCACCTATGAACCGCTGATCCTGTACACCGAGGCGGCGCTGATCTACCTGGTGTTCAGTTCCGTCCTGTCCGCCGCGCAGGTGCGCCTGGAACGGCGCTTCGGCCAGCACGCGGTCTTTACCGAGAAAAACCGATGATCCGCCTGGAAAAGATAGAAAAGGCGTTCGGCGGCAATCCCGTGCTCAAGCAGGTGGACGTGAGCATCGCCGAAGGCAGCGTCACCGCCCTGATCGGCCCGTCCGGCAGCGGCAAGAGCACCTTGCTGCGCTGCGTGAACCTGCTGGAAGTGCCGGACCGAGGCACGCTGGAGATCGGCCCGGAAACGGTGCATTTCGAACCCGGCCGCAAGCTCTCGCGCGACCAGGTCCAGCGCGTGCGCAAGCAGACCGGCATGGTGTTCCAGAACTTCCAGCTGTTCCCGCACCAGACCGTGATCGGCAATGTCATGGAAGGCCTGCTGACCGTGCAGAAGTGGCCGCTGGACCGCGCGCGCGCCCGCGCCGAGGAATTGTTGCGCAAGGTCGGCATGCTGGAAAAGCGCGACGCCTGGCCCGCCAACCTGTCGGGCGGACAGCAGCAGCGTGTGGCCATCGCCCGCGCGCTGGCGCCCGCGCCGCGCGTGCTGCTGTGCGACGAGCCGACCTCGGCGCTGGATCCGGGCCTGGCCGCCGAAGTGGTGGACGTGCTGCGCCAGCTCGCCGCCGAAGGCATGACCATGCTGATGGCCACCCACGACCTGCGCCTGGCGGCCAGCGTATCGCGCGAAGTGGTGTTCCTGCTGGATGGCACGGTGGTCGAATCCGGCGACTCGCGCACGCTGTTCAGCCAGCCGGCGGACCCGCGCACGGCGGCGTTCATATCGACGCTGACGCAGGATGCCGCGCTGTAGATCAGCCTACTTCGGCGGCAGGGACCCCGCCGGGTCGACCGCCTGGCCGTCGTAGCGCAGTTCGAAATACAGCCCGACCTGCTTGCTGTCGCTATTGCCCATTTCAGCGATCTTCTGCCCCTGGCTGACGCGCTGCCCTTCCTTGACCAGCAGCTTGCTGTTGTGGGCGTAGATGCTCAGGAAGCTGGCGTTGTGCTTGACGATGACCAGGTGGCCATAGCCGCGCAGGCCGCTGCCGGAATAGGCCACGGTGCCTTGCGCCGCGGCCACCACCGGCGTGCCAGAGGAATTGCTGATGACGATGCCGTTGGAACCCGAACCGTCATAGCCGCGCGTGACCTTGCCCTGGGCGGGCCAGACCAGCGAGATCGCCCCCGGCGGGGCGGTGCGGCGCTTGGCGGTCGAGGTAGACGACTTGGGCGAAGGGGCAGGCTTGCCGCGCGCCTTGCTGGGCGCGGTGGACGTGCTGGCCTGCCCAGCCGGCGGCGCCACCCGCAACAATTGCCCGACTTCGATGGCATTGGAATTCGACAGATTGTTCCAGCGCACCAGATTGCTCACGCTGGTGCCCTGCTTGCGCGCGATCTGGGTCAGCGTGTCGCCCGACTGCACACGGTAGTAGCCGGGCTGGACCTTGGTGGTGCCGCAGGCGGACAGCAGGGCCAGCAGCGCCACGGCCAGCACGCACATCCACAAGCGGAAGGACGGCCTGCCCCGGCGTACGGCAGCGGGCAACGTGGAAAGAGGCAGGGTCTGGGCGGACGAGGAAAGCACTGAAACCTGAGGCACTGAGTGGGATGTCGGGAGATATTTGAGTGCGTTCAAGGGTACCAAGATTTTGGCGGGCCATGGGCGCCGGCGTCAGATGCTTGCGCCGGTCGCGCGGGATAGAATGCCGCCATGACCCGCCTGATCCGCCTCCAGCACCTCGGCAGCGCCGCACGCGCGCGGGGCGTGCTGTGGCTAGCGCTTCTGGCCCTGGCCCTGCGCGCGCTGGTGCCGGCGGGCTACATGCCCGACGCCCGGGCGCTGCACGACGGCCGGCTTGAAGTCACGTTCTGCTCGGCCGCGGGCGACGTCTCCGCGCTGACGCTGGCGTTGTCGCCCGGCGACAAGAACAAGGCCGGCCACGATGCCGCCGATGCCGGCGCGCTCTACCCCTTCGGCCTGCTGGCGCACGTCGCGCCCGCTCCGGCCCCCGCGCTCACCCCCCTGCTGCTGGCCGCCGGCCGGCACGCACTGCCCGCGCCTGCCAGCGCCGCCCCGCCCGCGTCCACCGCCGCGGGACCGCCGCTGGGTTCCCGCGCTCCTCCACGCCTCGCCTGACTCCGCCTGCACGCGCGGCCCCGCCGCGCCCCTGGACGAACCGTCAACCGACGAGGTTTTCATGCATTCCCCCTTTCTGCGCGCGCCATCCGGCGCGGCGCGCTCCCATGCGCCCGATCCGCGGCGCCGCCTGCTGCTGTCCTCTGTCGCCCTGCTGGCCTTGGCAGGCTGCGGCCCCGATGCGCCCAAGCTGCACGGCATGGATCTGTCCGGCATGCCGTCCGGCGACTTCCAGCTGCAGGACACCGAGGGCCGCGAGCGCAAGCTGGCCGACTACGCCGGCCAGCCGATCATGCTGTTCTTCGGCTTCACGCAATGCCCGGACATCTGCCCCACGGCGCTGACCCGCGCCGTCGAGATCAAGAGCCTGCTGGGCGCGGACGCCAAGAAGCTGCGCGTCCTCTTCATCACCGTCGATCCCGAACGCGACACGCCGGAAATCCTGCGCGCCTATACCCAGGCCTTCGATCCCGACTTCGTCGGCCTGCGCGGCAATGCCGAGCAGACGCGCGCCGCCGCGCAATCGTTCAAGGTCTTCTACCAGAAGGTCGCGACCGGCTCGTCCTACACCATGGACCACACCGCGCTGACCTACGTCATCGACGCCAGCGGCAAGCTGCGCATCGCCCTGCGCCATCAGCAAAGCGCTCAGGAATGCGTGGACGACCTGCGCACCGTGCTCTGACCAGAATCTATATATAGAGGCAACCCTCATGAAAAACACCACGATCAAATCCCTGGCGGCCGCCTTCGCCTTCTGCGCCCTGGCCGGCGCCAGCCCTTCCGCGTTGGCCCAGGATGCCGCCCTGAAGGTGGACGACGCCTGGGTGCGCTCCACCGTGCCCAGCCAGCACGCCACCGGCGTCTTCATGCGCCTGACCTCCGCCTCCGGCGGCCGCCTGGTCGGCGTGGAATCGCAGGCCGCCAAGCACGTCGAAATCCATGAAATGGCGATGCAGGACAACGTCATGAAGATGCGCCAGGTGCCGGGCATCGCGCTGCCCGCGAACCAGACCGTGGAGCTCAAGCCCGGCGGTTATCACGTGATGCTGATCGATCTGGCCGGCCAGATCTCGCCCGGCGAGCACGTTGCCCTGACGCTCATCGTCGAGGATGCCGACAAACGCCAGCGGCGCGTGCCGGTGGACGCGGTGGCGCGTCCGCTGAACGCGGCAGCCACCCCGGCCGCCGGCCACGGCCACTGAGCCCGCAGCGTCCCCTGAAAGTGGCTTGACAGCTATGCTGCACGCCTGAAACAGCTTCATTGCAACAAGGCCGTCCTGCGTGCAACGCCGCGCCGCGCGCCGGGTCGAATTGGAAAAGGTCCGGCGCGCGCCATCGCGGCGCGCCCGGCCAGGCTTTCCCGCATCCAGGAATCGCCCGCAGGCAGCATCGCGGACGTCGGCGCGGCCGGCACGATGGCCGCAAGCTTTGATTGCCAGGAGCGTTTCATGAAGACCCTCAGCAAGACCTTATTGCTATGCGCCGGCTTGGCAGCCGCCGGGGCCGTGCAGGCCCAGACCACGCAGTACACCCACGACCTCTACGGCGACTGGCGCGTCACCTACGCCGCCCCCGCCGCCAAGACGGCGGACCAGGTCAGCGCCGAACTGGCCCAGGCCAAGGCCAACGGCCAGTACACCTTCGGCGACGAAGACTATCCTCCCCCGGTCATGTCGCACCAGTCTGAAACCCGCGCCCAGGTTGAGCAGGAATTGCAGCAGGCGCAGATCCAGGGCCAGATGGCGTCCGACGAGGAAGACTACCCGCCGCCCGCGATGGCCCATAGCGGCACCTCTGATATCCATTGAGACAGAGGCCGGAACGGTGGCAGGTCCGGGCGTCACGCAGGCATATCAGGGACACATTGATTGCCCGCTGACCGGCGGCGGCGCCTGATTCGCCATACAATGCCAGCACATCCACCGCCGGCCTGCCTGAAGGCGCGGCGGCAGCCGGCCCAGCCGCCGCGCGCCGGATGCCAGCGTTCCGCGCAGCCGGGCGCGTGCCCGCCGGCAGCCTGCCGGCACCTCTGTGTCTGGATATGCCCGGTAGTTCCGCCTTTTCATTCCTGCGTACCCTCTGCAGCCTGCGCTGGCTCGCCATCGCGGGCCAAGCCGCCACCATTCTGCTGGCCAGCAGCGTCCTGGGCCTGGCCCTGCCGCTGGAGCCGCTGTGGATCGGCGTCGGCGCGCTGATCGGCTTCAACGCCTACGCCAGCCTGCGCCTGCGCCACCGCCGCGACCTGTCCCACGCCACCGCCTTCGGCCATCTGTTCGTGGACATGGCGGTGCTGGCCTGGATGGTGGGCTGGAGCGGCGGCATCAGCAATCCCTTCGGCATGATGTTCCTGATCCTGACCGCGCTGGCGGCCCTGGCGCTGCCGCGCAACTGGGCGCTGGCCGCGGCCGTGGCGGGCATCTCGGGCTACGCGGCGGCCGCGATCTTCGGCCAGCCCCTGCGCGGCGACGTCGACACCCACACCCTGCTGCTCTGGGGCATGGGCGCCAACTTCCTGATTTCGGTGGTGGTGGTGCTGGTGTTTTCGACCCGCCTGGCCTCGGACCTGCGCGACCGCGAGCGTGAACTGGCGCGGCTGCGCGAACGCTTCACCCGCAACGAAGGCATCGTCGCCCTGGCCACCCACGCCGCGGCGATGGCGCATGAATTGAACACCCCGCTGGCAACCATGACCCTGCTGGCCGACGAGATCGCCGCCGAGGTCAAGGACGAAGACCTGCGCGCCGACGTCTCCACGCTCAGCCAGCTGCTGGCCCTGCGCCGGGAACGTATCCGCAATCTGGCGGTCCCAACCGCGGTGGACCTGGTCCGCGTGGTGGGGCAATGGCGCCTGATCCGGCCGACCATCGATCTGCAGCGCTCGGGCACCCTGCCCGGCAGCCTGCGGGTCGATCCGGCCATCGCCCACCTGCTGCAGGCCCTGCTGAACAACGCGGCGGACGCCGGCGAAGCCGCCGACGCGCCCCGCGTGGACCTGCATCTGGAGTACGGTTATGGCGCCTTGCGCGGCGAAGTCAGGGACTACGGACGGGGCTTCGATCCCGACCAGACGCTGCTGCCGGCGACCAGCCTGTTCAACAGCGGCAAGCCGGGAGGGCTGGGCGTGGGCCTGGCGCTGTCGCACGCCACGGTGGAACAGATGGGCGGCGAAATGACCATGACCGCCGCCGAAGACGGCGGCACGCGTATCCGCTTTTACCTCCCGCTGGGGAGTACCGGGACTTGAGTGCAATGAACCCAACCGATCTTGGCCTGCTGATCGACGACGACGAACTGTATGTGCGCACCCTGCAGCGCAGCCTGTCGCGCCGCGGCCTGGAAACCCGAACCGCCACCGGCATCGCCGAGGCGCTGCGCGTGGCCGAGGAAATCCGCCCCGCCTTCGCCCTGGTCGACCTGCGCCTGGGCGAAGACTCCGGCCTGACCCTGATCCGCCCGCTGCGCGCCCTGCGCGCCGACATGCGCATCCTGCTGGTCACCGGCTATGCCAGCGTGGCCACCGCCGTCGAGGCCATCAAGCGCGGCGCCGACGACTACCTGCCCAAGCCCGCCACCGCGCCGATGATCCTGCGCACCCTGGGCCTGGTGAAGCCGGAAAACGTTACGATCGAAACCACCATGACACCGTTGCACCGCCTAGAATGGGAGCACATCCACCAGGCCCTGCACGAAACCGGCGGCAACGTTTCGGCGGCGGCCCGCCTGTTGGGCATGCACCGGCGCTCCCTGCAGCGCAAACTGGCCAAGAAACCGGGGCCGGAACGCGAAGTGCTCATCGACTGATTTGTGCGGATGCGACAAATTGTCGCAGACCCCACATGTGCGGGTGCGACATATCGTCGCACCCGGGAACCTGGCAGCAAGCCCCTGCTCCCCTAGGAAAACCCTGAATCTGTTCCCCTTGGGGTGGAATCCTCCCAGGCAATGCGACCATTCGTCGCATGCTTGACCCATATCAAGCCGATAGGATGGACGTTGCTGCCTAGCAGCATTCCAGTCTGCTGCTATGCAGCATTTTCCACCTTCCATCCAAGGCTGTACGTGAAACACCCCCTCCTTGCGACCCTTACGCGCATTCTCAGCGTCGGCGCGGTCATGCTGCTTGGCGGCTGCAACATGGAAATCCTCTCCCCCAAGGGAGATATCGGCATTCAGGAAAGGACTTTGCTGTTCACGACGACCGGGCTCATGCTCATCGTCGTGATTCCGGTCATCGTCATGATCCTGGTTTTTGCCTGGAAATACCGCGCATCCAACACCAAAGCTGACTACCAGCCCAAGTGGGCCCACTCCACGGCGATCGAAATCGTGGTCTGGACCGTCCCTTGTATCATCGTGGCCATCCTGGCCGTGATCACCTGGCGCTCGACGCATGCGCTGGATCCCTACAAGCCGCTCGTGTCCGAACACAAGCCGGTGACCATCGAGGTGGTTTCGCTGGATTGGAAGTGGCTGTTCATCTACCCCGAGTACGACATCGCCACGGTCAACGAGATCGCCTTCCCGGTCGATGTTCCGGTCAATTTCCGGATCACCTCGGCCACGGTCATGAACTCGTTCTTCATCCCCCAGCTGGGCAGCCAGATCTACTCGATGGCTGGCATGGAGACCAAGCTGCACCTGAACGCGCGCGAAGCCGGCACCTACGCTGGCATCTCGGCCAACTACAGCGGCGCCGGCTTCTCCGGCATGCGCTTCAAGGCCATCGCGATGTCCCAGGACGGGTTCGACAACTGGGTCAAGGAAGCCAAGGCCGCCCCGACCGCACTGACCCCCGAGGTCTATGCAGAGCTGACCAAGCGCAGCGAGCACAACCCGGTCGTCAAGTACTCCTCGGCGCCCCCCGCCATGTTTGATTTCATTCTTGGCAGCACCATGACCAAGATGGCCGGCGTGGACTCCGCCACGTGCACCCCCACGTCGAACAATCTGATCGCAGGAATTAACTAACAATGCTCGGGAAACTCACCCTCGAGGCCATTCCGTACCATGAACCCATCGTCATGGTTACGCTGGCCGCCGTGTGCCTGGGAGGCCTAGCGGTCTTCGGCGCCATCACCTACTTCCAGAAGTGGAAGTACCTCTGGACGGAATGGCTGACCACCGTCGACCACAAGCGCATTGGCGTGATGTACATCATCGTCGCCCTGATCATGCTGCTGCGCGGCTTCGCCGACGCCATCATGATGCGTACCCAGCTGGCGGTCGCGTCCGCCGACTCGGCCGGCTTCCTGCCGCCGCACCACTACGACCAGATCTTCACCGCCCACGGCGTCATCATGATTTTCTTCATGGCGATGCCCTTCATCACCGGGCTGATGAACCTCGTGGTGCCGCTGCAGATCGGCGCCCGCGACGTGGCCTACCCGTTCCTGAACTCGCTGAGCTTCTGGCTGTTCGGCGCCGGCGTCGCGCTGATGATGATCTCGCTGTTCGTGGGCGAATTCGCCGCGACCGGCTGGCTCGCCTATCCGCCGCTCTCCGGACTGGACTACAGCCCGAGCGTGGGGGTGGACTACTACATCTGGGCGCTGCAGATATCCGGGCTGGGCACCACGCTTAGCGGCATCAACTTCATCGTGACCATCCTGCGCATGCGCGCGCCGGGCATGAGCCTGATGAAGATGCCGATCTTCACCTGGACCTCGCTGGTCACCAACGTCCTGATCGTCGCCGCCTTCCCCGTGCTGGCTGCAACGCTCGCGCTGCTGACGATGGACCGCTACCTGGGCACGCACTTCTTCACGAACGACATGGGCGGCAACGTCATGATGTACGTGAACCTGATCTGGATCTGGGGCCACCCCGAGGTCTACATCCTGGTGCTGCCGGCGTTCGGCGTGTATTCGGAAATCGTCGCCACCTTCGCCCGCAAGACCCTGTTCGGCTACAAGTCCATGGTCTACGCCACGGCCGCCATCGGCGTGCTGTCGTTCCTGGTCTGGCTGCACCACTTCTTCACCATGGGCGCGGGAGCCAACGTCAATGCCTTCTTCGGCATAGCGACAATGATCATCTCGATCCCGACGGGCGCGAAGATCTTCAACTGGCTGTTCACCATCTACCGCGGCCGTCTGCGCATCACGACGCCGGTGCTGTGGACGCTGGGCTTCATGATCGTGTTCGTCATCGGCGGCATGACCGGCGTGATGCTGGCCATCCCCGGCGTGTCGTTCGTGCTGCACAACAGCCTGTTCCTGATCGCCCACTTCCACAACACCATCATCGGTGGCGTGGTGTTCGGCTGCATCGCCGGCATGACCTACTGGTTCCCCAAGGCCTTCGGCTTCAAGCTGAATGAGCGCCTGGGCCGCTACTCGTTCTACTGCTGGTTCGTCGGCTTCTTCCTGGCCTTCATGCCCCTGTACATCCTGGGCTTCAAGGGCATGACCCGCCGCCTGAACCACTACGACAACCCCGAATGGCAGCCGTACCTGCTGGTCGCCCTGGCTGGCGCCGCGCTGATCATGCTGGGCATCTGGTTCCTGCTGCAGCAAGTGTTCGTCTCGATCCGCCAGCGCAAGCAGAACCAGGACATCACGGGCGACCCCTGGGATGGCCGTACGCTGGAATGGGCCATTTCTTCGCCCGCTCCTTTCTACAACTTCGCCCACGTGCCGCACGTTGACTCGCTGGACCAGTTCTGGGAAGACAAGCAGAACGGCAAGGCCTACAAGCGCCCGGCCAAGTACGAAGACATCCACATGCCGAAGAACACCGCCGCCGGCGTATTCATCGGCGCCTTTGGCCTGGTCATGTGCTTTGCGCTGATCTGGCACATCTGGTGGCTGTCCATCGTCGGTTTCGTCGGCATGATCGGTTCGTTCATCGTCCGCGCCTATGACCGCGACGTCGACTACTGGGTCCCGGCCGCGGAAGTCGAACGCATCGAAAACGCTCACTTTGACAAAATGCAGAAGGCCGCCTGAGCCATGATTCAAGCCGTAGCCACTCACCCCCACGCGGGTCACGACGATCACGCGCATCATGACGATGGATCCAAGACCGTATTCGGTTTCTGGGTCTATCTGATGAGCGACTTGCTGATCTTCTCGGTGCTGTTCGCCACGTTCGCGGTGTTGTTCAACGCCACCGCGGGCGGCCCGACGGGCAAGGAACTGTTCGATCTGAAGTTCGTGCTGGTCGAAACGCTGTTGCTGCTGTTCTCCAGCTTCACCTTCGGCATGGCCAACCTGAACGTGCACGCCAACAACAAGAGCCGCGCCATGGGCTGGTTGATGGTGACGTTCCTGTTCGGCGCGGGCTTCATCGCGATGGAAGTCTATGAATTCCATCACCTGATCTCGATCGGCGCCGGCCCGGGCCGCAGCGCGTACCTGTCGGCGTTCTTCACGCTGATCGGCACGCACGGCCTGCACGTCACCTTCGGCCTGATCTGGATCATCGTCCTGCTGGACATGATCCGCCGCCATGGCCTGGACTCGATCAACAAGCGTCGTCTGGCGTGCCTGAGCCTGTTCTGGCACTTCCTGGACATCGTCTGGATCTGCGTCTTCACCTTCGTCTATCTCATGGGAGCCATCTGATGTCGCACTCCGCTGCGGCCGCACACGGCCACGACGATCACGCCGCCGACCACGGCAGCCTGAAGTCCTACATCATCGGTTTCGTGCTTTCGCTGCTTCTCACCTTCGGCTCCTTCGGCCTGGTGATGAACGGCGGACTGTCCCACGCCATCACCATCGCCGGCGTGGTTGCGCTGTGCGTGCTCCAGTTGCTGGTGCAACTGGTGTACTTCCTGCACATGGGCGCATCGAAGTCGGCCCGCGACAACCTGGCCACGTTTGTCTTCACCGTCATGATCATCGCCATCATCGTCGGCGGTTCGGCATGGGTGCTGTACAACATGAACGTCAACATGGGCCACGCCATGTAATGACGGCTCGCCGTTGAAGCAAAAAAACAGGCGCCTGCGGGCGCCTGTTTTTTTGCGCGGTGATCCTGCGATCGCGTCGGCCTCAGCCGGCCGGCCGCAAACTCAGCGTGATATTGGCGCGGCGCGCCAGTTCGCTTGCGCTGACCCCCACGAAAGGCTGCACCCGAGCGCGCTGGTTCAGGTCGCAGGCGGGCGCGGCCTCGGCGCTATCCAGCACCTGCTTCACCGCGCGCGCGCCTGCCGGTCCCTGCGGGCTGCCGTCCTGGCTCGCTTGCCAGGCCAGCATGTCGGCCACCGCCGCGCCGCAGCGCCAGGGCGTGCGGTACAGGCCGGCGTCGTGTTCCAGCAGCATTTTTGCCTTGGCCTCCTGGCCCAGCCTCAGCATGATGACCAGCGGCAGCGCGTCGGGGTCGGCCACGCCCTGGATGCGGATGCCTTGATCGGTGCGATCCGACACATCGGCGCCCGCCTGCAGCCATTGCAGGTACAAGTCGTCCGGCAGCCACGGCAGGCTCAGCGGCGCGATCCGGTTGGCCAGCACGCCGGTCGCGTCGGAGGCCTGCGTCAGCGGCACGCCGGCCGCCAGCAAACGCGCCGCCGTGGCGCGCAGCCGGGCGCGCAGTTCGTCCCAATCCGGGCCGTTCTGTTTGATCGCCGCACGGACCTCGACCTGGTTCCACACGCTCAACAGGCTGGACAGCGATTCCGGCGTCAACGGCGCTTGCGGCTTGCCTGCGGCCTGGACCAACTGGTCCACCAGCGCCGGCTGCATATAGCGCGCCGCCAGGCTCAGCGCTTCGTTCAGGCCGTTGCGCTCCAGCGCCTTGCCCTCGCCGTAGCCGCCCACGGCCGGATCCGCGCCATGGACCAGCGCGAAGCTCACCCGCTCGGGAATCGGATAGGCCACCCCAGGCGCCAGCTCGCCGCCGGGGGATTCACGCAGGGCTTCCAGCAGCGGCGTTTCCCACATCGCTCGGTTGCCGTAGTACATGCGCACGTAGGCGGCGTTGATGTCCGCGCCCTTGTCCAACAGCTTTTCGGCGTACCAGAAGTTCTTCGTGCTCTGCATGGCGGCATGCAGCAGCGAGCGCCCGTTCTTCTCGCGGGCGTTCGGATTGGCCCCCTTGTCTAGAAGATAGAGCAGATTGTCCTTGTCGCCGCTGTAGTAGGAAATGCGCCGCATCAGCAGCGGCGTGCCGCCGCTGTCCACGGCATCCACGGGCGCGCCTGCGGCGATCAGCGTGTCGGCCAACGCATAGCGCTCGGCGTCCGGCCGCGAGTCCTGACCGTCCGGCAGCGCGCTGGCCAATAGCGGGTAGCCGTTGTTGGAGCCGTCGGCCCGGGCGCCTGCCGCAAGCAATATACGCACGATCTCCAGCTGCTTGCGCGCTACCGCGGCGGCCAGCGCCGGCGTGCCGTTTTCGTTGACGCCGTTGGGGTCTTGCCCGCGCGCCAATTCAGCCTGCACCGCGGCGACATCGCCGGCCTGGATCGCCTGGAAGATGGCCAGGCGCGGCCGGCAGGCCGCCGCGTCCAGGGCCGGCACGCCGAGCGCCGCGCCGATGCGGCCGGCGATGTTGCCGGGAATGGGTTCCTGCGCGGCCAGCCGGCGCGAGCAATACTGCCGGTAATCCTCGCGCGCCAAGGCCTCGAAATGGCCGCGCTTGTCGCCCGCCTTTCCTGCCTGCTGCCAGCGTGCATCGGCGCGGTTCAGGTACGCCGCCGTGCGCGCCGGATCGCGCCGCAGCACCTCGCCGAGAAAGAGGTCGGCTTCCTGCGCCTCGCCCGATTCGGCCAGCCAGAAGCCGTAGTCGTTGAAGGCCGTCAACACCTCGGGATCCTTGCCGGTGGGATCGACATCCCGATAATCGTTGCGCCAGAAGAAGCTGCGCAGCTCTCCCAGCGCGCGCCGGAACTCGGCGGTCTGCGCACGCGGAATGCCGCGGACATGCCGGTGTACGTCCAGCAGCCCGGCCTTCAGGTCCGGCCGCGGCCGATGCTCGAAGCTGATGGATTCGGGAAACGTCTTCAACAAGTCCGGGTAGTCGGCCAGCGGCGGCCGCAACGCCGCCAGGATCCGGGCTTTGCGCGCATCATCCCAGGGCTGGTCGCTGCTCACGATCGCGGCGGAATTATCCGCGGTCACCTCGTAGGCACTGCCCTCCTCGTCCACCAGAAAGCCGGTCACCCACAGATCGCCATCGTAGGAATAGCCCACCCAATAATGGCTTTCCCCGTCGCGAGGCATCCTGACCCTTACGCTCTCCTTGTCGGTCTTGATTCCGGTGGGCGAGTACATCACCAACGGTCCGGAACGAAAATCCGGCCTGAATTTCCCACCCGGCTCCCGCACATAGCGGTACAGGTACAGCCGGCTCTGCAACTCTCCGACCAGCACCGCGTCCTTGACGTTCTCGGTACCCCACACGCGCTTCTCGGGTTCCCGCAACGGATAGCGCGACAGGCGGGCGGACTCGATGACGGCGCCGATATCGGAAGCCATGGCCCACTGCGGCGCGGCGGCCAGGCCGGCCAGCGCCAACGCGACGGCGCCGAACAGGCGGGAGACTGCGGGACGGAACGGACGCGGCATGCGGAAGCTTCTGGGGACGGATGGAAAGAGGCCGATGATACGCGCCTTCCCGGCCGCGCCGCGCCGAGCGTGCGATACCGCAAAGACTGCGGACAGCTTTCGTTATATATTGAACAACATAACGACTTCATTAACAGTTTAATAATCCCGCGGACGACGCAACCCCGACCATGCACGCCGTTTCCATCGCCCCCGCACCAGCCCCGGCCGACAGCGCCGGTCCCACATTGCGGTTCGCCGGCGCGCTGCTGCGCCATGCGCCGCCCGGCCATCCCGACGCGGGATTCTTCGCCACGGTCATCGGCAAGAGCCTGGCCTGCGGCGACCTGGGACGCTGCGGCCTGTCGTCCCGGGAACTGGAAGGCCTGATCGCGCGCCTCTTCCCCGGCGCGCTGACGGGCCATGATCCCGCGCTGGCGGACTTGCGCGAGCAAGCCGCCATCTACCCGGCCCGCGGCATGGATGCCGCTCAAACCGAATTCACGCGTCTGTTGCGCGCGCTGCTGGACACCTGGGCCGCCCCCGGCGCGGGGACCACGCCCTGGGTCAGCAGCGTGCTGACCCAGGCCTGTCTGCGGCCCGACCATCTGTGGCGGGACCTGGGCCTGTCGGGCCGCGAGGACGTGACTTTCCTGCTGGCGCGCCACTATCCGGGACTGGTGGTGCGCAATGTGCGCAACCTGCGCTGGAAGCAGTTCCTGGCCTATTCCGCCTGTGAACAGGCGGGCCTGCCGCCGGCCGCGGCGCCAGGCTGTCCGGCCTGCGAGGACTATGGCTTCTGCTATCCGGACATGCCGGACTGAGGCCCGGCTTCAGAACCGGTACGTTGCCCCCAGGCCCGCTCCCAGACTGCGCCCGGTTGCCGGTTCGTAGTAGCGCCCATTGGTCTCGTTGACGATCACGGACCCGGCGTAGCGGCGGTCGAACAGATTGTCCACGCGACCATAGGCGTTCAGTTCCCAGGCCCCCGCCTTGAACACATAGCCCGCGCTCAAGGCCGCCACGAAATAGGCGGGCGCATCGCCGTCGTTGGCGTCGTTCACGTAGATCTTGCTGAGGAAACGCCCTTCCACCGTGGCCTGCCAACCTTCGGGCGGCGCCCAGGCCAGCGAGGCGAAGGCGGCCTGGCGCGCGATGCCGGGGATCTTGTTGCCGGCGCGGATGTCGCCGGGTCCGTCATCGGCATAACGCGCATTCAGCCAGGTATAGGCGAGCTGCGCGCGGCCGTGGCGGGCGAATTCGCCGGACCAGCCCAGTTCCACGCCGTCGCGCCGCGTGCGGCCGGCGTTCTGGTACGTGGTCCGTCCGCCCGAGCTGCCCGCGGAGACGATCTCATCTTCGGTGCCCGTATGGAACACGGCGGCCGTCAGCAGGCCGCCTGCCAGGTTCGCCTTCACGCCGGCTTCCAGGTTGGTGCTGAGCGCGGGGGCCAGCCCGAAATTCAAGCCGGGCTGGCCCCCGGGCCGATACGAGATCTCGTTGAGCGTCGGCGTCTCGAAGCCCCGGCCATATGACGCGTAGAAGCTCAGATCGGTGTCCGGCGCATAGCGGATGGCCGCCACCGGCAAGGCCTTGCGATAGCGCGCGTCGCCGCTGTCGTCGACGTTGCCCGGCGCGAGGTAGTGGTCGTTGGAATCGAAGCTGACGGTGCTGAAGCGCAAACCCGCGTCCAGCGTCCAGCGCGGCGACACCTGCCAGGAAGCCTGCAGATAAGGATCGGCGTTGTAGACGGTATTGGTCTCGTCGCGCCGCAGCGCCCCCTGCACGCCCAGTTGGCGGCTGGCGCCTGCGCCGGTGTAGTTCTGGTAGCCCTTGCGGTCTTCGCGCATGGAATCGTAGGAAAAGCCGCCGATCACGGTCAGCGGCCGGCCCGCCATCGTCAGCTCGGAGGTCCAGCGCAGGTCCGCCCCGCCGTATTGCCGCTTCAGGTCGATGACGCCGCCGGCCTGGGTGGGCGCCGTCTGCGCGGCAGGAGGAATGGCTTGGTACTGCGTGGTGTCGCGCTGGCCGTAATAGACCATCACCCGCAAGGTATTGCGGCTGTCGACCTGGCGCTCGTAGATCGCCCCGCCCTGGGTCTGCCTGACCGTCTTGCGGGTGTCGTACTGCTCGGCCAGCGGCGCCGCGCGCGGATCGTCCTGGAACTGTTGATAGGTCAGGCCCAGCGGATCCTGGGCCTTGAGATCCACGCTGTTGGCCACGAGAGTCAGGCGGCTGGCGTCGTCCAGCTGCAGGCCCAGCTTGGCGTTGCCCAGGTTCTTGCGGGCGGCGCTGTGGTCGCGGTAGCCGTCGGTGGTGAAACGGGTCAGGTCCAGCACGTAGTCCAGTCCGCCGCTGGCGCCGTTGGCGCGGGCGCCGTAGCGCCAGGTGCCGTAGCTGGCGCCCCAGCCGCTGGCCGTGAGCGACGGCGGCGCCACGCCATCCTCGGTCGACACCTGGATCACGCCGCCCGAGGAATTGCCGTACAGCGCCGAAAATGGCCCCCGCAGCACTTCGACGCTGCCGATGGAGCCTATGTCGATGTTCGAGGTCTGCCCTTGCCCGTCCGGCATGGTGGCCGGGATGCCGTCCACGTACAGGCGCACGCCGCGCACGCCGAAGGTGGAGCGCGCGCCAAAGCCGCGGCTGGAGATCTGCAGGTCCTGCGCGTAGTTCTGGCGGTTCTGGATCTGCAGGCCGGGTACGCCGGCCAGACCCTCGGACAGGTTGATGCCCGGCTGCTGCAGGCGCATGGCCGCACCCTCCACCACGTTGACCGAAGCGGGGGTATCCAGCACCGCGGTACCCAGGCGCGTGCCCGTCACCACCACCGCGGGCAGGAGCGGTTCGGCTTCCTGCGCCCAGGCGATTCCGGCCGGCAACGACGCCAGCAGGCCATGCACGGCCCAATGCCCCACGCCCGTACGCCACCACTGCCGCTGCGCCAAACACGCCTCCTGTAGGGGCCGCGGCGGGAATCGGTTCTAATACCCGCCATGGATAACTTGCAAGACATCGAACGCCGCCTGCTGGAGCTGGAGGTCAAGGCCAGCTTCTCGGACGATATGCTGGAACAGCTCAACCAGATCATCGTGCGCCAGCAACAGCAGATAGACCGGCTGATGCGCGAAGTGGCCGACCTGCGCCAGCAGGCGCCCGAGGGCGGCGCCCCCTTCCGCAGCCTGCGCGACGAAATACCGCCGCACTACTGACGCTGCGCCTACGGTACGGGCGGCGCGTCCGCGCTGCCTTCCCCCTATCAACGCCCCAAACCGCATGGAATCGCCGTATTCCAGACTTGCTCACGCCTGAAAATCCGTCCCCAATTCCATCAATGGAAAATATATCCTAATAAATTAGCTATCTTTCCACTGATGGGAATATCTTTTACCGATATACGGGTTTATCCCTAGTCCGATTCAGCGCACTATTGAGCCATCGGGAAACAGCAACGAACCAGACGGATAGGCCGCCGATTCGCTCCCAAAGCTCTTGAAATCGGAGATTTACCATGAAGACCCTCGCTACCGCTTTGATGATGTCCCTGGCCGCGCTAAGCGCCGGCGCCTACGCCGCCTCGCCCAACATCGAACCCAACAACGTCCCGTTCCAGGGCGTCTACGGCACGCCTTATGAAGGCCCGACCCGCGCCCAGGTGCAGGCCGAACTGGCCGCTGCCAAGGCTGCCGGCCAGATGGCTGAAGTGGAACCGAACAACGTGCCCTTCCAAGGCGTCTACGGCACGCCCCACACCGGCAAGACCCGCGCTGAAGTGCGCGCCGAACTGGCCGCCGCCCGCGCTGCCGGCCAGATGGCCGATGTGGAACCGAACAACGTGCCCTTCCAAGGCGTCTACCACGCCAACTGAGCGCACGCGGATTTACCCCTCCCCTTGTTGTACCTTGGCCGCCAGCTTCTGGCGGCCTTTTTTCGCCTGCGCAAGGCATTGTTCCATCCGTTCGCGTACTATCGCCCCAAGATCAGGCATAACACTACGACTCAACAGGGAGCCCATCTTGAAACACACTCGCGTTCTCGCCTCTTTGCTGGTGGCTTGCGGCATTGCCGCGCCGGCCTTTGCCGCACCTCCGGTGATGCTGAACAATGCCATCATCACGCAGATCCCCAAGGCCGATCAGCCCTCCTACCGTGACGCCGTGGTGCAGGCGCTGAACAACTCGGCCGACGGCCAGCGCACCCAGTGGAGCAGCACGCACCAGCCGCGCAAGGCGCCGCCCATCACGGTGCAGCTGACCCCCACGCAGACCAGCAAACTCAAGGACGACCGCGTCTGCCGCTTCCTGGTTGGCGATTTCGCCCGCGGCGCCACCACCGAAAAGTGGCAGTTCTGGTTCTGCAAGCAGCCGGACGGCACCTGGAAGGCCAGCAGCAACTAAGCGCGCCGGACTCCAGCGCCCGAGCGCATAAAAAACGCGCCGCTCCATCCAGGGATGGGGCGGCGCGTTTTTTTCGCCTGGTCCGCGTGCCGCAAGGGCGCGCAAGCAGGATCAGGCCGAGGCTTCGACGCGGTTGGCGTCCAGCACCGTCATCGCGGTCATGTTGATGATGCGGCGCACGGTGGAGCTGGAGGTCAGGATGTGCACCGGGGCGTTGGCGCCCAGCAGGAACGGACCCACTGCCACGTTGCCGCCTGCGGCCGTCTTCAACAGGTTGTAGGCGATGTTGCCCGAGTCCACGTTCGGGCACACCAGCAGATTGGCCTCGCCCTTGAGCGAAGACGAGGGCAGGATGCGCATGCGCAGCGCTTCGTCCAGCGCGCAATCGCCGTGCATTTCACCGTCGATCTCAAGTTCCGGCGCGGCCTGGCGCACCAGTTCCAGCGCGCGGCGCATCTTCGCGCCCGAGGCCGAACTGCCCGAACCGAAGTTCGAACGCGACAGCAGCGCGACTTTGGGCGCCAGGTTCATGCGCGCCATTTCCTGCGCCGCCATCACCGTGAACTCGGCGATCTGCTCGGCCGAGGGTTCATCGTTGACGTGCGTGTCCACCAGCACCACCGTGCGCTCGTTGAGCAGCAGGATGTTCATGGCGGCGTACACGTTGTGGCCAGGACGGCGGCCGATGACCTCGTCCACGAAGCGCAGGTGATCGTGGTACGCGCCCACCGTGCCGCAAACCATGCCGTCGGCGTCGCCCAGGTGCACCATCATCGCGCCGATCAGGGTCAGGCGGCGACGCATTTCCACGCGCGCCATTTCCTTGGTGATGCCGCGGCGGCACATCAGTTCCCAGTACGTGGTCCAGTACTGGTGGAAGCGTTCGTCGTATTCCGGGTTGGTGACTTCGACGTCCTCGCCCAGACGCAGGCGCAGGCCGAACTTCTCGATGCGCGACAGCAGGACGGCGGGACGGCCCACCAGGATGGGGCGGGCCAGGCCTTCATCGACGATCACCTGCACCGCGCGCAGCACGCGCTCGTCTTCGCCTTCCGTGAACACGATGCGAGACTTGCCGCCTTCGCGCACGATGCGCTTGGCCGCCGAGAACAGCGGCTTCATGAAGGCGCCCGAGTGGTACACGAACTGCTGCAGCTGCTCTTCGTAGGCTTCCAGATCGGCCAGCGGACGCGTCGCCACGCCGCCTTCCATTGCGGCCTTGGCCACCGCCGGGGCGATGCGCACGATCAGGCGCGGATCGAAGGGCTTGGGAATCAGGTATTCAGGACCGAACGAAATATCGTAGGTGCCATAGGCCGCGGCCACCACTTCGTTCTGCTCTTCCTCGGCCAGCTCGGCAATGGCGTACACCGCCGCCTTTTCCATTTCGCGGGTGATGGTGGTGGCGCCCACGTCCAGCGCGCCGCGGAAGATGTAGGGGAAGCACAGCACGTTGTTGACCTGGTTCGGGTAGTCCGAACGGCCGGTCGCCATGACCACGTCGTCGCGCACCGACTGCGCCACTTCCGGCAGGATCTCGGGCGTGGGGTTGGCCAGCGCCAGGATCAGCGGGCGCGGACCCATGGCCGCGACCATTTCCGGCTTGAGCACGCCGCCGGCCGACAGGCCCAGGAACACGTCGGCGTCCTGGATCACTTCGGCCAGCTTGCGGGCGTCGGTCTTCTGCGCGAAGCGCGCCTTGTCCGGGTCCATCAGCACGGTGCGGCCTTCGTAGACCACGCCTTCGATGTCGGTGACCCAGACGTTTTCCAGCGGCAGGCCCAGGTCCACCATCAGATCCAGGCAGGCCAGCGCGGCGGCGCCTGCGCCCGAAGTCACCACCTTGACCTGCTTGATGTCCTTGCCCACGACCTTCAGGCCGTTGATGAAGGCTGCCGAAACGGTGATGGCCGTGCCGTGCTGGTCGTCATGGAAAACGGGAATCTTCATGCGCTCGCGCAGCTTGCGCTCGACGGTGAAGCACTCCGGAGCCTTGATGTCTTCGAGGTTGATGCCGCCGAAGGTGGCTTCCAGGCCCGCGATGATCTCGACCAGCTTGTCCGGGTCGGTCTCGTTGATTTCGATGTCGTACACGTCCAGGCCGGCGAACTTCTTGAACAGCACCGCCTTGCCTTCCATCACCGGCTTGGAGGCCAGCGCGCCGATGTTGCCCAGGCCCAGCACCGCGGTGCCGTTGGTGATCACGCCCACCAGGTTGCCGCGGCCGGTGTACCGGTACACATTGGCCGGATCGGCCACGATTTCTTCACAGGCCGCCGCCACGCCGGGCGAGTACGCCAGGGCCAGGTCGCGCTGGTTGACCAGCGGCTTGGACGCCACGACGGAGATCTTCCCCGGGGTGGGGAACTCGTGATAGTCCAGTGCTGCCTGGCGATCCGATTGCGTATTCATGGGGCTGAGCCTCCTAGTCTTGATATAGGAAAAATTCTAGGCTCCAATACATAAGCAGATCATTCAACTTTAATATCGTCCCATAATCTTTACCTTATGCATCGCCTATGACAGCCTTTGATCCGGACCTGGTTATCCGGAAACTGACCTCGCGGCTGAAGATGCGCCACCTGGTGCTGCTGCTGCAGATCGAGCAGCACGGCTCGCTGACCCGGGTGGCCGAACACATGGCCACCAGCCAGCCGGCCGTGACCAATGCCCTGGCCGAACTGGAAAGCATGTTCGACGTGCCCCTGTTCGAACGCTCGGTGCGCGGCATGACGCCCACGCCCCTGGGCGCGGTGGTGCTGGCGCGGGCCCGCGCCCTGGTCCAGGACCTGGGCCATCTGGTCCAGGAAATGGAGGCCGTGGCGGCCGGCCATGCCGCCCATCTGCACATCGGCGTCATCCCCTTCGTGTCCGGCCAGATGCTGTCGTCCGCCATCAGCCGCACCCTGCCCCAGGGCCGCCGCATCACCGCCACCATCCACGAAGGCCAGGGGCCGGCGCTGCTGCGGCAGCTGCGCGACCACACGCTGGACCTGGTGGTGGGCTGGGCCACGCCTTCGGTGGACATGGACAACCTGGGCTTCGAGGTGCTGTACCACCAGCAGCCGCGCCTGATCGCCAGCCGCCGGCTGGCCGCCCGCCTGGGCCGCTCGCGGCTGGAATGGAACCGGCTGGCCGACCTGGACTGGATCCTGGGCACGCCGGACAGCCCGATCCGCGAACAGGTGTCCGAGATCTTCCTGCGCGCCGGGCTGGCGCCCCCGACGCCGTCGGTGCAAAGCGACTCGTCCAAGCTGATCGGCGAAATGATCGTGGCCAGCGACCGCGCCGTCGCCATCCTGCCCGCCGACATCGCCGACGAACTGGTGCGCATCGCGGGCGCGGCCATCGTGCCGTATTCCTTCGACTGGACCCTGCCGCCGATCGCGCTGTTCACGCGCGCCGACGGTCTGCGCCGCAACGTCGACGCGCTGTTCGCCGCCGCGCTGCGCGAGGCCTATACCAAAGGTGCGCGGCCGCCCGCCTGATCCGCGCCCAGCGGGAAAATTGCCAACAAATGCAAATACGCTCGCGCCGCGGCGGCGCGCCCTCCTATACTTCCCGCGCCAAGCAACAAGCAGGAGGGCACGCAGTTTGTTCACACTTCCGCCTATCAACCCGGGCCGCGGCGCAATCGCCCTCCTCACCCTCGCCGCGCTTGCCGGATTGTCCGGCTGCAATTCGCTGCTGAACGAAGGCACGGGCGCCGCGGCCGGTATCGCCGGCACCGCCATCGCCAACAAGGTCACTGACAACGCCACCGTCGCCACCGGCATCGGCCTGGGCGTGCAGGCCGGCGCCAAGGCCGCGCTGGCCTACGCCCAGCGCAAGACCCGCGGCGAAGAACAGGACGCCATCGCCATGGCCGCCGGCCCGCTGGCGGTCGGCAAAGTGGCCAACTGGCAGGTCAAGCACGAGCTGCCCATCGAAAGCGACGCGCAAGGCCAGGTCACGGTCAGCCGCCTGATCGGCGGCGTGGACCTGGAATGCAAGGAAGTGGTCTTCTCCATCGACACGCCGGCCGACAAAGCCGGCGCCGATCCGCAACGCGAGTTCTACGTCACCACCGTGTGCCGCGACGGCAAGCACTGGCGCTGGGCCAGCGCCGAACCCGCCACGGCCCGCTGGGGCTCGCTGCAGTGAGGCGCGCCGCAAGCCTGCTGGCGCTGGCCGCCTGCCTGGGCCTGGCCGGCTGCCAGAGTTCCTCCATCGGCGGCGCGGCGGGCGCCGTGGTCGGCACCGTCAGCGGCGCCGCCACCGCCAATCCGGTCGCGGGCTACGCCATCGGTGTCACGGTGCAGGCGGCGGTGGATGCCACTGTGAAATACGTGCTGCGCGAGTGGAAGAACGACCAGCAGAACGTCATGGCCAATGCGGCGGGCGCCCTGCCCATCGGCCAGGTGCGCCAGTGGGAAATCCGCCACGCGCTGCCGGTGGGCAGCGAGCGCGGCGGCATCCAGGTGGTGCGCGACATCGCCACGCCCTTGACCCACTGCCGCGAAGTGCTGTTCACGGTGGAGCAAAAGGACGCGCCCGCGCCCGCCTACTCCAGCATGATCTGCCAGCAGCCGGGCGGCCAGTGGAAGTGGGCCGCGGCCGAACCCGCGGTAGCGCGCTGGAACGGCCTGCAATAGCCTGAACGCGGGGCCGCCGGCCCCTTGATCGCGCCCGGGCGGGCGGGTGATACTGCCTGCAAGCCCCTTATCCCAGACTCCCCATGAACGCAGGCCAGTTCGTCATGCAGCGCAGCGCCCTCGCCGGCGTGCAGGCCGTGGCCGCGCACAGCCGGCATGCGTTCGCGCGCCACACGCACGAGCAGTTCGGCATCGGCGTCATGCGCCAGGGCGCCCAGGTCTCGCACAGCGGCCGCGGCCAGGTCGAGGCCGGCCCCGGGCACGTGATCACGGTGAACCCGGGCGAAGTGCATGACGGCGCCCCCATCGGCGATGGCGAACGCGCCTGGCAGATGCTGTATCTGGATCCCGAGGTGGTGGCGCAGGCCGCGGCCGAACTGGGCGCAAGCAGGCTCGGCTACGAATTCGAGCACCCCGCGCAGGACCGCCCCGCGCTGGCGCGCGACGTGCTGGCACTGTATGCCCAGGCCACCGCCGGCGCAGCGCCGCTGGCCTGCGATGCGCTGCTGCTGCGCATCCTGGCGCAGGCGCGCGACCGCGATGCCGAGCGCCTGGCCCGGCCTGCGCGCGCCACCCCCGACGCCATCCGCCATGCCCGCGCGCTGATCGACGACGACCCGGCGGCCTCGCTGTCGCTGGCCGACCTGGCCACGGCCAGCGGCCTGAGCCGCTACCAGGTGCTGCGGGCCTTTGCCCGCGACACCGGCCTCACGCCCCACGCCTACCAGGTGCAGCGGCGCCTGCTGCTTGCGCGCAGCCTGATCCGGCAAGGCTCGGCGCTGGCCGATGCCGCCGCCGCGGTCGGCTTTGCCGATCAGAGCCACATGACCCGGCTGTTCGTGCGCGCCTACGGCGTATCGCCGCGGCGCTACGCGCTGGCCGCGGCCTGATCCCTGCAATTTCGTTCAAGACCCGGCCGCGCCCGGCCGCTTAGCCTGTGCGCTGCTCTCTGAACAGGCGTGGATCGGATCATGAACAATCGAATGCGGGGCTATTGCTATCTGGCGGCCGCCATGGCGCTGGTGGGCAGCACGGTAGCCGCCAGCAAGATCATCGGCACGAGCTTGCCGCCCTTCACCGCGACGGCCTTGCGCTTCGCCATCGCCTTGCCCTGCTTCGCGCTGCTGATGGCGTTGACCGGCGCGCGCCTGCCGCGGCTGGAGCGGCGCGACTGGCTGCTGCTGGCCGTCCAGGCCATAGCCGGCAGCGTCGGCTACACCGCGCTGCTGATCGCCGGGCTGCAGCGCGCGTCGGCGGTGGACGGCGGCATCATCCTCGGCACCTTGCCGCTGGTCTCGGCCGCCATTGCCATCCTGCTGCTGGGCGAACGCCCGGGCAAGGCCACGCTGGCCGCCATCGTCGCCGCGGCCTTCGGCGTCTGGCTGATGATGCGCCATTCGGCCGGCCAAGGCGGCGCGCGCTCGCTGGCGGGCAACGCGCTGATCCTGGGCGCGGTGCTGTGCGAAGGACTATTCATCCTGTTGAACAAACGGCTGCGCCAGCCGGTGGCGCCGCTCGCGCTATCGACGCTCATGACGGGCTTCGGCCTGGCGTTCTCGGCCGTGGCGAGCGTGGCGGAAGCGCCCTGGAACCTGGACTTGCCCGCGCCGGCGGTGGCCGCGGTGGCCTACTACGCACTGGTGCCCACCGTGGGCGGCTTCCTGCTCTGGTATGCGGGCGCGGCCCGCGTCAACGGCGCCGAAGCCGCCTTGTTCACCGCGCTGGCGCCGGTGTCGGCGGTAGCGCTTGCCGCCGGACTGCTGGGCGAGTCCCTGGCTCCCGCGCAGTTGGCCGGCATGGCTTGCGTGCTGGGCGCGGTGCTGATGTTGGGCGGGTCCGGGCTGCGCTCGCGCGGCCGGCGGCTACGCGCCGAGCCCGCAGCCGCTGGCAAACAAGCCCACGGCGGGCCTAGCCGCGGCTGAAGGCCAGCGCAAACTCGTCGGAAAAAATATCGGCCAGCGAACGCCGCAACGCGGCCGCGCGCTCGGCGCCGTAAGCCGCCTCGAAGCGGCGCTGCGCATCCTTCCACAGCCGCTTGGATTCCGCCAGCTTGGCGCGTCCCGCATCCGTCAGCGCCACGCGGCGGCTGCGGCCGTCCAGCGGGTCGCGCGACATCTGCACGTAGCCGTCGCGCTCCAGCGGCTTGAGGTTGTGCGCCAGCGCCGACCGGTCCAGCACCATGATGCGCGCCAGGTCCGTCATCGACGGCGTGCCCGCGCGCGCGATGTGCACCAGGATGGAATGCTGCGACACCTTCAGGCCGCAGGGAGCCAGCACCGTGTCGTACAGCTGCGACACGCGCCGGGTCGCCTTGCGCAGCGCGGCGCCGTTGCAGACTAACGGATCGGGTGCAACGGAAGCGGCGGAAACGGAGGGCTGTTCGTCGGACATGACAGGCGCAGGAAGAGGAGGACGGCGAGGACTCAACGCTACCGCCGGCATGGACTCGAGTCTAGCTCAATCTTGACTTTTATTGGCATATGCACGTAAATATTCGAACGCCACCCAAGGGTTCCTTCCGATGTCCGCGCCCCCGCCGCCCCGTCCCGCCAACGCGCGCCTGCAGGCCATGCTGCACGCGCCCATCGGCCCCACGCTGGCGCGCCTGGCGTGGCCGAACATCCTGATGATGCTGGCGCAGTCCTCCACGGGATTGATCGAGACCTGGTTCCTGGCGCGCCTGGGCACGCCGGTACTGGCGGGCGTGGCCTTGGTGGTGCCGGTGTTGATGCTGATGCAGAACATGTCGCAAGGCGCGATGGGCGGAGGCATCTCGGCCGCGGTGGCAAGATCGCTGGGCGGCGGCCGGCAGCGCGAGGCGGACCAGCTGGTACTGCATGCCGTGGTGCTCAACGGCCTGCTGGGCCTGGCGTTCTGCGCACTGCTGCTGCTTGGCGGTCCGTGGCTGTACCGCGCACTGGGCGCCGAGGGAGAGGCGCTCGAGGCCGCCCTGGCCTACTCCGACGTCATCTTCGGCGGCATCGTCCTGATGTGGCTGATGAACGCGTTCGCCAGCGCCATCCGCGGCACCGGCAACATGCTGGTGCCCGGCGCCGTGATCTGCGGCGGCGCCCTGCTGCTGATCCCGCTGTCGCCGTGCCTGATCTTCGGCTGGGGGCCTTTTCCCGCGCTGGGCGTGGCCGGCGGCGGCTGGGCGCTGGTGATCTACTACGCCCTGGGCGCGCTGATCCTGGGCCTGTACTGCGCCAGCGGACGCAATGCCGCGCGGCTGGTGCCCAGCCGCCTGTATCCGGGCCTGATGCGCAACATCCTCAGCGTGGGCGCGCTGGCCACCATCAACCCGCTCCTGACCAACGCCCTGGTGGCGCTGACGGCGGCCCTGGTCGGCGCCTATGCCGGTACCGCGGCGGTCGCCGGCTACGGCATCGCGGTGCGCCTGGAATACCTGCTGATGCCCATCGCCTTCGGCTTGGGCGCGCCCATGGTGGCCATGGTCGGGTCCAACATCGGCGCGGGCCAGCCCGAACGCGCGCTGCGCATCGCCCTGACCGGCGGCGCGATGGCCTTTGTGCTGGCCGAGACCATCGGACTGGCGGCGGCGTTCTTCCCCGAGGCCTGGCTGCGCCTGTTCGGCGCGCAGGATCACATGCTGGAAGCCGGCGCCAGCTACCTGCGCACGGTCGGCCCGGTCTACGGCTTCTTCGCCCTGGGATTCTCGATGTACTTCGCCTCGCAGGGCGCCGGCCGCCTGAAATGGCCGCTGATTGCAGGCTTCCTGCGCCTGCTGCTCGGCATCGGCGCCGGCGCCATTGCCTTGCGCCTGACGGGATCGATGGGCCTGTTCTTCGCCATCGCGGCGCTGGCGATGTGCGTCTATGGCCTGGTCATCCTGGGCGCCGTCGCGTCGGGCTCCTGGTTCGACCGCCCGGCCCAGGGCTGGCGCCGGCTGTTCGCGCGCTCCTAGCGGTCCGGGCGCGCAGGCGCGTCGCGCAGCGCGTATTCCACCAGCGCTGCCGCGTAGGCCGGCAGCGTGTCGCGCACGCACAGCACCAGGTCGCGCGCGGCCCAATCGTCGGCCAGCGCCACGCGCCGCACGCCCGCGGCCCGGCCATAGCGCGCCGCCGCCACGCGCGGCACGATGGCAATGCCCACGCCCTGCCCCACCATCCGGCACACGGCATCGAAACTGCGCAACCGCACGCGGTACGACAAGGCCTTGCCGCCGCGGCGCGCGTGATGCGCGATGTGTTCCTGCAAGGCGCTGCCCTCGACCAGCCCGACGAACTCCTGGTCGGCCACGTCGGCCAGCAGCACCGACTGACGGCCGGCCAGCGCGTGCTCCGGCGGCACGATCAGCGTCAGGGGATCATGCCGGAAGGTCTGCGTGCGCAAGCCCTGCAGGTCAGCGGAATCCGCCAGCACGCCGATATCGCAGGTGCCTGCCCGCAACGCGTCGGCGATCTCGTGGCTCAAGCGTTCCTCCAGGTCCACCGAGACGCGGGGATGGTCCTTGAGAAACGCGCCCAGCACCGGCGGCAGGTATTCGCTCAAGGCCGTGGTGTTGCACAGCACGCGCACCAGCCCCTTCAATCCCAGGCCGTAATGGTCCAGCTCGCCGCGCATGCGGTCCATCTGCGCCAGCACCACGCGCGCATGGTGCGCCAGCGTGCGGCCCGCCGGCGTGGGCTCGACCCCGCGCGGCTCGCGCAGCAGCAGCGGCACGCCCAGCGTGTCCTCCATGCCGCGGATACGCTCGCTGGCCGATGCCAGCGTCATGTGGGAGCGCTTGGCTCCCGCGGTGATGGAGCCGGTTTCCTGTACGTTGAGGAATAGCCGCAGATCGGTGAGATCGAATCGCATGCGAAAAGCGTAGCACGGCAACCCTCAGGCTGTGCCATAGGCCAACTACGCAAGATCCCGATACCGGTTCCAGGGCGCCGCGGATGACAATCAAGTCTCGCCCCTTCCAATCCAGGGAAATTCCATGAAAACCATCACGCCGCAGCGCCCCCGGGTCCATTGGCCCACTCTTGTCCTGCTGGCCCTGAGCCTGCACGGCTCAGGCCTGGCCGTAGCCGGCAGCCTGGACCCGCACACCACGCCCGCGCAGAAATACGCGCTGGCGCTGGAAGCCCAGACCCAGGGCGACTACGCCGCCATGACACAGTGGCTGCGCGCGGCCGCCAGCGACGGTCACGCGCCAGCGCAGCGCATGCTGGGCATCGCGCTGCTGGGCGGCCCGGCGCTCTACGGAGAGTCCCTGCGCGCCGACCTGTGCGAGGGACGGCGGTGGCTGCTGCGCGCGGCCCGCCAGGACGGCAAGGGCGCGGACGATGTTGCCTACGCCCTGTTCGGCCGTCCGCGCGACGGCCTCACCGTCCCCTGCGAGCCCGCATGAACCTCTTGAACCTGTTTCCCGGCGGCACGCCGACGCTGCTTGCCGTCACCGTATCGGTATTCATCCTGGCCGGCGTGGTCAAGGGCGTCGTGGGGCTGGGACTGCCCACCATCTCCATGGCCATGCTGGCGCTGGTCATGGCCCCGGCCCAGGCCGCGGCATTGCTGATCGTGCCGTCCCTCATCACCAACCTCTGGCAGGCCCGGCCTTGGGCCACGCTGCCCCAGGTGCTGCGCCGCATCGGCGCCATGCAGGCCGGCGTCTGCGCCGGCACGATAGGCGGTGCGCTGTGGCTCGGTCCGCCTTCGGGGCATTGGGCCAGCGTATGCCTGGGGCTGGCGCTGGTGGCTTATGCCGCCTGGGGCCTGTTCGGCTCGCCGCCCAGGGCGCCGCGGCGCCATCAAGGGCTGGTGGGCGTGTCGGTCGGCGCCATTACCGGGGTCATCACCGCGGCGACCGGCGTGTTCGTCATCCCCGCGGTGCCTTATCTGCAAGCCCTGAACCTGGGCAAGGACGGCCTGATCCAGGCCATGGGCATCTCGTTCACGGTGTCCACGGTGGCGCTGGCGATCGGCCTGGGCGTCAACGGCGGCTACGCGCCCGAAGCCGCCGGCGCGTCCTTGCTGATGCTGCTGCCCGCGCTGGCCGGGATGGCGCTGGGCACATGGCTGCGCGGCAGGATGTCGGCGCAGGCATTCAAGCGCTGCTTCATGGTGAGCCTGGCACTTTTGGGCGCCTACCAGGCGGTGCAAGGCTGGACGGCCTGAGGCCGGCCGTCGGACGGAAAGTCAGGCGGCCATCCGCCTTTCGTCCACGAAGCCAATCGACACGGACATCTCGCGCCAGCGCGCCAACTCCTGCTGCACGGTCTGGATCTTGGCGCGCGCCTGGTCGAAGGCGTCGCGCCCCAGGAACAGGTGCAGGGGCGCATATTGCGCCTGGGCCGCGTTGATCAGCGTGCGCGCCATCTTGGCCGGATCTCCGTCCGCGTCGCGCGCCTGCGCATTGCGCGCCGCCCGCTCGGGCGCCTGCTCGCCGTCCGCGATGCGCAGCGCGCCTGGATAGACCAGCGACACCCGGATGCCGAACGGCGCGGCCTCGGCGGCCAGGGCTTCGGTCAGGCCGCTGACGGCGAACTTGGCGGCGCTATAGGCGCCCCAATCGGCCCGGCCGCCATCAAAGCCCAGGATCGACGAGATATTGAACACGTGGCCGCTGCGCTGCGCGCGCATACGCGGCAGGGCCGCGCGGATCACGTTCAGCGTGGCGAACACATTGATGTCGAAGGTGTCGCGCAAGTCCTCGTCCGGCAGGCTGTCCAGCGCGCCGCGCAGGCCATGGCCCGCGTTGTTCACCACCACGTCCAGCCCGCCGAAGGCTGTCACCGCGGCATCCACCGCGCGTTGCACCTTACGCTCATCGGCCAGGTCCACCGTCAGGGGCAGGAACCGCCCCTCCAGCTTGGCGCCCACCGCGTCCAGCAGCGCATCGCCGTCCTGCGAGGTCGCCGCGACCTTGTGGCCCAAGTCCAGCAACATCTTCACCAGGACCAGGCCCAGCCCCGCGGATGCGTCCGTCACCAACCAGATTTTTTCGGTATTCATGCGATTCCCTTCCCTTGCGTGTGCTGCCGGCAACGCGCCCGGCAGCGTGGCGGAGCCAGCGCATCCGCAATGGACGCGCCGCCCCGACCCTGGAAGAGATGGTAAGAATCGCCAGCCTGCGCGTACAGGCTCGTTCTTGCGTGAAACCTGCCTATTCCTGCAATGCTGTGTTCCGCTCGCGCTCAGCCCAACGCGCTGCGGTAGTGCTCGCTATCGAATGCCGGCGCGCTTGCCGCTTGCGGCGCGGCTGACGGTTCCTGCGCCGCGCCGGGCGTCTCGACGCCGAAGAGAGAGAGTTCCGCGTTGACCAATGCCAGTATGAAATTTGCCATGATGACTCCTAGGATTTTGCGTCCGGACCGGCGCGGGCCGCGCAGGTCTTATAGAGGACATGGGTGCCATGGTGCGGGCCTGGCCGCGCGCCGTCCATTTGCTTTACTCAATGGCGCCGATTGACGGGATGCAAGCCGGGAGACGTCCGGGCCTGGAATGACGGATAATTCGGGGTGTTTGCCGCAGCGCTGCGGGAAACAGCACTTTTCTTGGGCCTAGCGCCCGCCCGCATTCGGAGTCAGTCATGCATCGCGGTATCGAGGCGATCGAAAAATTCATGGAATCTGTCGGCCTGGCCTGGCGCCCCGGCTCGACCGCGCGCGCCGAACTCAAAGTCAGCTACCGCATCGGCAATACCCGTCCGCTGGGCATAGACCGCACGCTGGTCGAATTCCACTGCGATGCCAAGCGCGCCAAGGTCTGGGTGCCGGAATTCTCGCGCACCAGTTTTCATCAATGGTTCGAAGTGCCCTACCAGGAGTTCGAATTCACCCCTGGCGGCTCGATGCTGAAGATCAAGGCCCCGGCGCGCGGCAACGCCCCGCCGTACAGCGTGGGCATCAAGCCCCTGGCCTGAGGCCTGCCGCTGCCGCCCGCGGCGGCAGCGTCCATTACAGCTGCTTGTACATGATGGTGGTGCCGTCCAGCTTGGCGGCATCATGCGGATCGCGGCTGAAACCCGGTATCACTCCCACCGTCTGGTAGCCCTGCGACGCATACAGCGGCTCGGCGCTATCGCCCGTGCGCGTGTCCAGCGTGATCAGGCTGCGGCCCTGACGCACCGCCATGGCTTCCGCCTCGGCCAGCAGGGCGCGGGCGATGCCGCGGCGGCGAAAATCCGGATGCACCAGCAGCTTGCGCACCTCGGCGCGGTGGGGCTGATTGGGCGGCGTGTCCCAATCCAGCTGCACCGACCCCGCGACGCGTCCGTCCTGGCGCGCCACCCACAGCGCGGACTTGCCGCCGGCGATCGCCGGCAACACCTTGGCGCGCCAGAAGGCCTGCGCCTCGTCCGACGAATACGGCAGTACGAAGCTCACGCTGGCGCCGCCCTGCACGCAGGCGCGCAGCAGCTCGGCCAGCTCGGGCACGAGAACGTCGGCGGCATCCGCCGACAGCAGGGTCAATTCAGGATTCGGATGGGACATGATGGACTCAGACGATGAAGAGCAGATAACGGGCGCCGCAATGCGACGGGGTTGAGAATTCGCTGGCGCCAAACAGCTGGTAGCGCAGGCAGTCGCCCTGCGACAAGCCATGCGCCTGCCCGTCGACGGTGATGGCCAGTTCGCCTTCCAGCATCAGCAGATGGTGTTCAAGCCCCGGCCGGGGCGACCGCTCGTAGGCGATGCGCGTGCCGGGCTCCAGTTCGCACGCCAGCACCTCGCCCGCCAATTGCTGCGCGGGCGGTGACACCGAGCGGCGGCGGAATCCCGCACTGGCGTCCACCCACACGGCCTGCGCCTGCTGCGGCACCAGCGGCACGAAATCGTCCTCGACCATGAGCATCAGGCGCGACATGGTCATGCCATAGGCCGCGCACAGCTTGCCCAGCGCGCTGGCGGTCGGGCTGACCTCGGCGTTCTCCAGGCGGGACAGGGTGGCGCGGCTGAGACCGGCGCGGGCGGCCAGCTCGTCCAGCGACCAGTTGCGCTCCTGGCGCAACGCCTTGAGCCGGCCGGCGATGCGCCGGTCCAGATCGGCGTCGGGTTCGTTTGAATTTTCCATATTAGAGAATTTCTCTCAAATACGGAAATACGTCAAGCGCCGCGGACGAACCGCCGCCGCAACCAACCCGCGCCGCGATTTCGGCACAATACGGGTCATGCACCTGGCCAAACCCCTGATGATGACCGCCCTTTGCCTGAGCCTCCTGAGCGGCTGCGGCTTGCCGCCGCTGGACAACCGCAGCGTATCCCACGCCCTGACGCCCGAGGCGTCGCAGGACACCGCCCTGGGCCGGGCCATCGCGCCGCTGGCCGCCGAACATCCCGGCAAATCGGGCATCCACCCCCTGCCCGACGCCTACGACGCCTTCGCCGCCCGCATGCTGCTGGCGCGCGCCGCCGAACGCAGCCTGGACGTGCAGTACTACATCTGGCACAAGGACATGACCGGCACCATGCTGCTGGAAGCCCTGCACGTCGCGGCCGACCGCGGCGTGCGCGTGCGGCTGCTGCTGGACGACAACGGCACCTCCGGGCTGGACGAGGAACTGGCCGCCCTGGACGCGCATCCCAACATCGAGGTGCGGCTGTACAACCCCTTCGTGCTGCGCTGGCCCAAGTCCCTGGGCTACGTGACGGACTTCAGCCGCCTGAACCGCCGCATGCACAACAAGTCCTTCACCGCGGACAACCAGGCCACCATCATCGGCGGGCGCAACATCGGCGATGAGTACTTCGGCGCGGCCAGCGGCGTGCTCTTCACCGACCTGGACGTGCTGGCCATCGGCGCCGCGGTCAATGACGTGTCGACGGATTTCGACCGCTACTGGGCCAGCGACTCTGCCTACCCGGTAGACCGGCTGCTGAAGAAGACCAGCCCCGGCGAACTCGACGAACTGGAACAGGCCGCCACCCGGGTCGAGCGCTCTCCCGAAGCCGCCGCCTATGCCGACGCCATGCGCAAGCTGCCCTTCATCCAGCAACTGCTGCAAGGCCAGCTGACACTGGAGTGGGCCGACACGCGCATGGTCAGCGACGATCCGCGCAAGACGCTGGGCACCGCGCCACCCGAGGCGATGCTGCCGCATCAGCTGCATGAAATCATCGGCACCCCCACCACCGATCTCGAACTGGTGTCGCCCTATTTCGTGCCTACCGCCGTCGGCACCGAGTCCTTCGGACAAATGGCGCGCAGCGGCATCAAGGTCAAGGTCCTCACCAATGCGCTCGAAGCCACGGACGTCGCCGTGGTGCATTCCGGCTACGCCAAGCGCCGCAAGGACCTGCTGGCCAGCGGCGTGGAACTCTACGAAATGAAGCGCATGGGCGCCGAAGTCGAACGCAACAAGAGCATGGGCCCCTTCGGCAGCTCGGGCTCCAGCCTGCATGCCAAGACCTTCGCCGTCGACGGCCAGCGCATCTTCGTCGGCTCCTTCAACTTCGACCCGCGCTCGGCCAAGCTCAACACCGAACTGGGCTTCGTCATAGACAGCCCCACGCTGGCGCGCCGCATCGCCGACGCGTTCGACAATGACCTGCCCAAGTCCGCCTACCGCGTCTGCCTGGACGACAAGGGCCAGCTCTATTGGCTGGAGCAGCGCAACGGCGACACCATACGGCACGACACCGAACCCGGCACCACGGTGTGGCAGCGCCTGTCGGTCTGGTTCGTGTCGCTGCTGCCGCTGGAACCGCTGCTGTAGGCTGACATGGCTGCCAACCTGGACCTGTTTGGCGAGAACGGCGACGATGGCGCCGCGCACGGCGGGCGCGTCGTGCTCGGCCCGCAATCCGTGGTGCTGCGCGGTTTTGCCCTGCCCGTGATGGACGCCCTGCTCGCCGGGGTCGATGCCGTGACCGCCCAGGCGCCCTTCCGGCACATGGAAACGCCCGGCGGCTACACCATGTCGGTGGCGCTGACCAATTGCGGACAGCTGGGCTGGACCAGCGACGCGCGCGGCTATCGCTATGCGCGCATCGATCCGCTTTCCGGCCAGCCCTGGCCCGCCATGCCGCTGGCCTTTCTGCAGCTGGCGCAAGCCGCCGCGGCCGAGGCCGGCTTTCCCGGCTTCGAGCCCGACGCCTGCCTGGTCAACCGCTATGAGCCCGGCTCGCGCCTGTCGCTGCACCAGGACAGGAACGAACGCGACTACGGCGCGCCCATCGTCTCCGTGTCGCTGGGCATGCCCGCCATGTTCCTCTTCGGCGGCGACCAGCGCGCCGACAAGGCCAGCCGCACGCCGCTGTTCCATGGCGACGTGGCCGTATGGGGCGGCGTCGACCGGCTGCGCTACCACGGCATCATGCCCATCAAGGACCTGCCGCATCCGCGGCTGGGCAGCCAGCGCATCAACTTCACCATCCGCCGCGCCGGCTGAGCCCCCGCCGCGACATGAGGGTTCCCCGCGTCTGGCCGGCCGCGAGCGGCGGCTCTACTATTGCGCACCCCTCATGCTCCGCCTACCGGATTCCCATGCGCACACGCACCGCCCTGGCTTTGCTCTGCACCCTCGTATCGGCGCCTTGCTGGTCGGGCGAACCGCCCGCCCTGATCGAAAATTCACTGGGCATGACCTTTGTCCGCGTGCCGGCCGGTAGCTTCCAGATGGGCAGCGACGAAGCGCCCGAGGCGCTGGCGCGCGACTATCCGCTGTATCCGCCGGACCGCTACGCCCAGCTGTCCGATGAAGCGCCGGTGCATACGGTGCGCATCACCCGCCCGTTCTACCTGGAACGCACGGAAGTCACCGTGGGCCAGTTCCGCCGCTTCATCGAAGCTTCCGGGTACGTGCCGGAGTCGGAGGCCGACGGCACCGGCGGCTATGGCTACAACCCGCAGTACGCCCCCGACAAGTCCGAGCGCGGCGACGCCTTCGAAGGCCGCGACCGCCGCTACTCCTGGCGCAATCCGGGCTTTGCCCAAGGCGACGACCATCCCGTCGTCAACATCAGCTGGAACGACGCCACGGCGCTGGCCCGCTGGCTGACCCAGACCGAGGGCAAGGTCTACCGCCTGCCCACCGAGGCCGAATGGGAATACGCCTGCCGCGCCGGCACGCGCACCCGCTACCAGAACGGCGACGATCCCGCCGCCATGCCCGACGTCGGCAACGGCTTCGACGCCGACGCCGCGCCGCTCTGGCCCAAATGGCAGGCGCACGCTTCCGCCCGCGCCGACGGCCACGCTTTCACCGCCCCGGTCGCCAGCTACGCGCCCAATGCCTTCGGCCTGTACGACATGCACGGCAACGCCTGGGAATGGGTCTCGGACTGGTACGGCGAGGACTACTACGCGCATTCGCCGGTGGACGACCCGCAAGGCCCCGCCAGCGGCAACGTGCGCGTGCGCCGCGGCGGCTCCTGGCATACCTGGGCGCTGTACACGCGCGCCTCCTACCGCAACTGGAACACGCAGGAAACGCGCTATCCTCTGGTGGGACTGAGGCTGCTGCGGGAGGCGGATTGAAGCAAGACTGGATACTGCGCGCAGCGCCCTCGGGCCAGCTGGAGCGCATCGAGGCCTACTTCGGCGGTCCCGGCTACGGCATGCACCGCCACGACACCTACGCCATCGGCCGCACGCTGTCGGGCGTACAGAGCTTCCACTACCGCCGCGGGCTGCGGCACAGCCTGCCCGGCGGCACCATCGTGCTGCATCCCGACGAAGTCCACGACGGACAGGCCGGCACCGAGGCCGGTTTCCATTACCGCATGATCTACGTCGAGCCTGCGCTTATCCAGCAGATCCTGGGCGGACGGCCGCTGCCGTTCATCCCCGGCGGCATCTCGGCCGATCCGCGGCTGTACGCCGCCAGCGCCAGCCTGCTGCAGGACACGCATGAGTCCATCGACCCGCTGCAGGAAGACGACGCGCTGTACGAGCTGAGCCATGCCCTGTGCGCCGCGGCCGGCGGCAAGCCCGCGCGCCGCAGCGTCGACTACGCCGCCGCCGAGCGCGCGCGCCAGTACATCCACGCCTCGCTCGAACAGTCCATCACCCTGGAACAGCTGTCAGCGGCCGCAGGCACGGACCGCTGGAGCCTGTCGCGCGAGTTCCGCGCGCTGTTCGGCACCAGTCCCTACCGCTACGTAATGCTGCGCCGCCTGGACCAGGCCCGGCGCCTGATCGCCGCGGGCATGCCGCTGGCGCAAGCGGCCGCCGCGGCGGGCTTCACCGACCAGAGCCACCTGACGCGCCGCCACGCCCAGACCTACGGCATGGCGCCCGACCGCTGGCGCCGCATGCTGCGCCGCTGAGCCACTGGCCTGCGCGCAAGGCTGCACGATCGTACAAGACGGCGCCCGCCCGGCCTTCTATCCTTGGGTCTGCTCAACCCCGCCCGCAGGCCGTCCCATGCCCGATATCCTTCCCATCAATTTCGCCGAAAAACTGGCGCTGTTTTCCGAACACTGGATGCCCAAGGTCGTCGCCGAGATGAACGACTACCAGTTCAAGCTGGTGAAAATACAGGGCGAATTCGTGTGGCACAGCCACGCCGACACCGACGAGACCTTCATCGTCATCGAGGGCCGCTTGCGCATCGAACTGCGCGACGGCCACATCGACCTCGGCCCAGGCGAAATGGCCGTGGTCCCCAAGGGCGTGGAGCACAAGCCCTGTGCGCTCGAAGAAGTCCAAATGCTGCTGATCGAACCGCGCGGCGTGCGCAACACCGGCGACCAGGGCGGCGAGCGCAGCGCCCCCAACGACGTCTGGATCTGAGCCCGCCGCCATCTGCTAAGGTGTAAGCCCACCAGGAGCAAGCCATGTCCAAAATCATGCTCGTCACGGGCGGTGGCCGCGGCATCGGCGCCGCCGTCGCCAAGCTGGCCGCCCGCCGCGGCTACGCGGTAGGCGTCAACTACCATGCCAACGCCGACACCGCGCACGCGGTGGTCGCCGAAATCGTGCAGGGCGGCGGCCGCGCCGTTGCCCTGCAGGCCGATGTCTCGCAAGAGGACCAGGTGCTGCGCATGTACGGCGAACTGGATCGGCAACTGGGCCGCATCGACGCGCTGGTCAACAACGCCGGCATCCTCGAACAGCAGATGCGCGTGGACCAGATGAGCGCCGAGCGCCTGCTGCGCGTGCTGTCCACCAATGTGATCGGCGCCTTCCTGTGCGCCCGCGAGGCGGTGCGCCGCATGTCGACGCGCCATGGCGGCCAGGGCGGCGCCATCGTCAACGTCTCGTCCGCGGCCGCCCGGCTGGGCTCGCCCAACGAATACGTGGACTACGCCGCCTCCAAGGGCGCCATGGACACGATGACCATCGGCCTGTCCAAGGAAGTCGCGCCGGAAGGCATCCGCGTCAACGGCGTGCGTCCCGGCACCATCTACACCGACATGCACGCCAGCGGCGGCGAACCCGGCCGCGTGGACCGCCTGAAGGGCGTGATTCCGCTGCGCCGCGGCGGCACCGTCGAAGAAGTGGCGGGCGCCGTGATGTGGCTGTTCTCGGACGAGGCCGGCTACACCAGCGGTTCGTTCATCGACGTGTCCGGCGGCAACTGAAACGCCTGCGCCGGGTCTACTTGGCGTCGGTAGAGATGAGGCCGCGTTCCTTGCGGGCGGCGATGCGCGCCTCGACCCGCCGCAGCACCGCCAGCACGAAAAGGGCCATCAGCGTGCTGACCACGGCGGTGGCCTCGCGCCCCATGCCCGCCGCGGCGCCGATGGCCGCCGTCATCCAGATGCCGGCCGCGGTGGTCAACCCGCGGATCTCGCGCTCGCCGCTCAGTTTAATGATGGCGCCCGCGCCCAGGAAACCAATGCCGGCGATCACGCCCTGCAGCACGCGGCTCAGGTCGCCGACCTCCATGCCGCCCTGCAGCGGCACCAGCACGAAGATCGCCGCTCCCAGCGCCACCAGCATGTGGGTGCGCAAGCCCGCATCCTTGCCGCTGCGCTCGCGCTCGTAGCCCAGCAGGCCGCCCAGCAGCATCGCCATGCTCAGGCGCAGCACGATGCGGGTCGCCTCGCCCACATCGGGGATGTCGGCGAACTCGCTGCGCGCGGTGGACCAGATTTCCAGCCAGATTTCCGTCATCGCCGCCCCCCCTTTTTTGATGGGAAATGGTCCGGCCAGCATAGCAGGCGCCGAGCCCCGCTGGCACTAGCGGGTGCGACTGGGGTACAAACTTCGAGGCGTCGCGCACGACTGCGCACGAAACCAACCGGAGGGTTATATGGATTTGCAGCTGGACGGTAAACGCGTGCTCATCACGGGCGCATCCAAGGGCATAGGCTTCGCCTGCGCGCTCGCCTTCGCCCGCGAGGGCGCCGATCCGATACTGGTGTCGCGCGACGGGGCGGCGCTGCGCGCGGCGGCCGAGGCCATACGCGAACAAACCAGCAAGCAGCCCCTGACCATTGCGCTAGACCTCGCCCAACCCGGCGCGGTGCAACACCTGAGCCAGGAAGCGGGCGATATCGACATCCTGGTGAACAATGCCGGCGCGGTGCCCGGCGGGGCGCTGGACCAGGTGCAGGACGAACGCTGGCGCGCGGGGTGGGAACTGAAGGTCTACGGCTACATCGATCTGGCCCGGCACTACTACCCGCGCATGCGCGAAGCCGGCGCCGGCGTCATCGCCAACATCATCGGCATGGGCGGGGCGGCGCCGCGCGCCGACTACATCTGCGGCGCGGCGGCCAATGCCTCGCTGATCGGCTTCACCCGCGCCCTGGGCGGGGATGCGCCGCGCCATGGCGTGCGCGTCTTCGGCGTGAATCCCTCGCGTACCCGCACCGACCGCGTGCTGACGCTGGCCAAACAGCGCGCCCAGGCGCGCTGGGGCGACGAAAGCCGCTGGCAGGAAACGTTGTCGGACCTGCCTTTCGGACGCCTGATGGAACCCGGCGAAGTCGCCGACATGATCGTGTTCGGCGCTTCGCCGCGCGCGGGCTACCTGAGCGGCACGGTGATAGACCTGGACGGCGGCGAGCAATACGCGGGTTAAAGACCGTTCGGCGCGCCAGCCCCCTAGGCGGCCTGGCGCCACCCCGCCAACAACCCTGGCAGGGCGCCCATGTCGGTAAACACGTGGGCCACGCCCACGCCGCGCAAGGCCTCTGCGCCGCTATGGCCGTTGGCGTCCGGGCTATAGCCGAACACCGTGGCGCCGGCGGCCACCCCGGCCGTGGCGCCGGTCACCGTGTCTTCCACGATGGCGCAACGCCGAGGGTCCACGCCCAGCGCCTGCGCGGCCGCCAGGTACACGTCCGGATAAGGCTTGCTGCGCGGCATTTCATGGCCGCTGAAGACGCGCTCGCGAAAGCACTCCGCAATGCCAACCTTGGCGAGCTGCAGCTCCACCTTGCGCCGGTCCGCGCCCGAAGCCACGGCAATGCGGCCGTCCAAGGCCACATGCAGCGCCCGCACCGCGTCCGGCGCGCCGGGGATCTCGACCAGATCCCGATCCAGCGCGGCGTTGCGGCGCTGGCGGAATTGATCGAACCAGTCCGGCGTGATCGTGGCGCCCGTGCGCGACTCGATCAGCGGCAGCTCATCCCTGACGGCCTTGCCCGTGAAGATCTGCATGGTTTCCGCATGCGTGATGCCCCAGCCCAGTTCATTGAGCATTTCGGTCAGCACGCGGCTGGTGATGGGTTCGGAATCGACCAGGACGCCGTCGCAGTCGAACAGCACGGCATCGAAGGGGAAATCAGTCATTGCAGCAAGGTCGGGAATGTTCTGGAAGCCGGTAAGCATACTGCAAGCCTCCCGCACAACGCAGGAGGCTTGCGCGGCATCAGGCCCCGAAGGCCGACCGCAAAGCCTGCCCGGCCAGGTCGAATAGCCGCCGGGCCGCGGGGGTCAGGCCCAGCATGTGGATGCAGGCATGCACCATGCCTTCCAGCCTGTGGGCGCTGACCGGAACGCCGGCTTCGCGCAGGCGCCGCACATAAGCCTCGGCCTCGTCGCGCACGGGGTCGTATTCGCAGGCCAGCAGCGTCGCGGGCGGCAGGCCTGCCAGCGATTCCGCCCGCGCCGGCGAGGCGTAGGGCGAGGCGCCGTCGCTCTCGTTGAGCAGATAGGTGAACCAGCAATACCGCATGACCTCCTCGGTCAGGAAGAAGTTCTGCCCATAGGTCCTGTACGACTCGGTCGAGAACGAATAGTCGAGCACCGGGTACAGCAGCAACTGATGGGCGATGGCCGGACCGCCCCGGTCCCGCGCCATCAGCGCCACCGTGGCCGCGAGGTTGCCGCCCGCGCTGTCGCCCCCCACCGCGATGCGGGCGGCATCGATGCGCAGGCTTTCGGCGTTGTCGCACACCCATTGCACGCCGCGGTAGAAATCCTCGACCGGCACGGGGAACTTGTGCTCCGGCGCCAGGCGGTAATCCACCGAAAACACCTTGCATTGCGTGGCGTTGGCCAGCGCCCGGCAAGGATTGTCATAGAGTTCCAGCGAACACTGGAACCAGCCGCCGCCATGCGCGTACACCAGGGCAGGCAGACCGGTTTCGTGTTCCCTGCCGGCCGGCGTATAGGACCTGATCCGCAACGGCTGGCCTTGCCCGCAAACGGCCTGGTGCAACTCCGTTGCCCCTACTTCTTCGTCCGGGCCCTGCAGCTTGCGCAGACTGATTTCAGTCTCTGCCCGGATCTCTTCGAGCACCATGGGCCCCGACACCGCGGACAGACGGCTCAGATAGGCATTGATGCGAGGGTCGAGCGCCACCTTCAGCCCTCCCGCGACAGGAACGGGAGCAGGTGCTCCAGGAAGGCTTCGGGGCATTCCTCGGTGACGAAATGCCCGCAGTCGGCAATGATCGCCCCCTGCAGATTCCGGGCATTCTCGCGCATGGTGACGAGCGGCGCGTCGCGGGTCGCATGCTCGGCGCCGATGGCCAGCGTGGGCATTTCCAGCATGCGCTTGGCGCGCAGCGCGTTCTGCCTGATGGTCTCCGGAATGGCGCGGTAGTATGCGAATCCGCCGCGCAGTCCGCCGGGCGCCGCATAGGCGTCGATGTAGACCTCGGCCGCGACCCGGTCGCGGCGATGCGACCACTTGTCGAAGATGAAGGTCAGGTAGGCCTTTTCCCTGCCCGCGATCAGCGTCTCGGGCAGATCGTGCAACTGATTGAACATGAAGTGCCACAGGAAGATGTTCTCCTGCGGCGGCGCGAAGATCGTGGGCGCGGGCGCCAGGCCGGGTATGACGGCTTCCGTCAGTGCCAGCCGGCTCACCGCCGCCGGAAAATCGCTGGCCAGCGCGTAGGCCACCCACATGCCGATATCGTGGCCCACCACCTGGTAGCGCGCGTGGCCCAGCTGCGCCATCAACTGGTGCAGCGTGGCGGCGATGGCACCGGTGTCATAGCCCGATGCCGGACGGTCGGAATCGCCGGTGCCGGGCGGATCCACCGCGATCGCCTGGTAGCCGGCCTGCGCCAGCGCCGCCATGACGTGGCGCCACGTGTACCAGGTCTGGGGCCAGCCCGGAATCAGCAGCACGGGCGTGCCGGAGCCCGCCGTGGCGCAATGGATGCGGTGTTCGCCGACATGGACGTACTGGTGTGAAAAGGCGTCGAAGGAAAAGTTCTGGTGTGTCATGGATGATTTCCGATGCGGCGCGGGCCGTTCATGCGATGCCCAGCAGGGCGTTGATCTGTTGCTTGTCGATGGCCCCGCCAGCGAAGTCGTCAAAGACCTTGGAGGTAACCGGAATGATGTGGCGGTTGATGAACTCCACGCCCTCGCGCGCGCCGGTCTCCTGGTCCTTCAGGCAGCATTCCCATTCCAGCGTGGCCCAGCCCTGGTAGTCGTAATGCGCCAGCTTCGAGAAGATCGCCTTGAAGTCCACCTGCCCGTCTCCCAGCGAGCGGAAGCGCCCGGCCCGGTTGATCCAGGACTGGTATCCGCCATAGATGCCCTGCCGGCCGGTCGGATTGAACTCCGCGTCCTTCACATGGAACATGCGGATGTGGTCCTTGTAGATGTCCAGGTATTCCAGGTAATTCAGCTGTTGCAGCACGAAGTGGCTGGGGTCGAACAGAATGGCGCAACGCGCATGGCCGCCCACGCGCTCGCGGAACATCTCGAAGGAAATGCCATCGTGCAGGTCTTCGCTGGGATGGATCTCGAAGCACAGGTTCACGCCCTGCTCTTCGCACTCGTCCAGCACCGGCAGCCAGCGCTTGGCGAGTTCATCGAACGCCGCTTCGATCAGGCCTTCCGGACGCTGCGGAAACGGGAACAGATAGGGCCAGGCCAGTGAACCCGAGAACGTGCCCATATCGGTCAGGCCCAGCCTGCGGGATGCGCGCGCCGTATCCAGCAGGCCTTGCCGCGCCCACGCCGTCCTGGCTTGCGGATTGCCCCGCGCCTTAAGCGGCGCAAAGCTGTCGACCATGGCGTCGTAGGCCGGATGCACCGCCAGCGACTGGCCGTAGATATGGCTGGTCAGTTCGCTGATCACCAGGCCATGGGCGGCCAGCGTTCCCTTGATCTCGTCGCAATAGTCCTGGCTGACGGCCGCCGTCGCGCTGTCGAAAAAGCGCTGGTCCCAGGCGGGAATCTGCAAGGCCTTGAAGCCTACGCCCGCCGCCCATTCCGCGATGGCGGGCAGGCTGTTGAAGGGCGCGACGGCGTCGCTGAACTGGGCCAGGTGCAGGCTGGGTCCTTTGATCGTTTGCATGATTCTTAAATCTAATTGTTTGTCGAACGACAAAGAATAGACGATGCGAAGAATCGGCGCAAGCGCAGGCTACGCACGCCAGGCAGCGCACATGCGGCGTTACACTGCGCCTCAGTTCATTTCAACGAGACCGTCATGGCAGGCAGACCCAGAGAATTCGACCGCGACCTGGCGCTTCAGCAGGCAATGCTTGCGTTCTGGAAGCAGGGTTACGAAGGCACTTCGATGGCGGACCTGGTGGCCGCGACGGGACTGGCTTCCGCACGGCTCTATGCCGCTTTCGGCTCCAAGCAGGATCTGTTCCGCGAAGCGGTAGCGCGTTACGAAGCCGGCGACGGCGCCTTCGCCGAAAAGGCGTTGGAAGGCACGGAAAGCGTGCGCGAGGCCATCGCCAAGCTGCTGGCTGACGCAGTGGCCACCTATACCCGGCGCGGCCGTCCGCAAGGCTGCATGGTGGTGTCGGCCGCCACCAATTACGCCGCCGAAAACGAAGCGGTCATGGCGTGGCTCACCACCCATCGCAAGGCGCGCACGCAGTCCATCATCGACCGGCTCGAAGCCGCGCTGAAGGCGGGCGAACTCAAGCCCGGCACCGATGTGCAGGCCTTGGGCGACTACTACGCCGTCGTGCTGCACGGCCTGTCGGTGCAAGCCAGGGACGGCGTGGGCAAGGCCCGCCTGCTGGCCATGATTCCGCCGGCCCTGAGCGCGCTGGACTCCGTCATGCGCTAAGCCCGTGGCCGCGGTATCAGGGCTACGTCGGGACGAATTACAGGCTATCCGCCCCCAATTTTCTTAAATTGCATTTTTACAATGCAATATGCAAAATTACGGCCATGCACATCCATGCCGTCACGCCTCGCCACGCCGTCTTCACCCTCAATGGCGTCCGCCATACCTGCCTGGACCTGCCCGGCATGTACGGCGCCCAATATTTCCGCCTGCCCGTGGTCTTGCGGCTGCTGCTGGAAAACGCGCTGCGCAATATGCAGGACGCGGAGCGCGATGCGGCCGCCGCGGCCCTGTTCCGCTGGCTGGAGCACGGCACCAGCGAAGCCGAGATCGCCTTCCAGCCCGGGCGCGTGCTGATGCACGACACCACCAGCACCCCGGCCCTGGTCGACATCGCCGCAATGCGCGACGCGCTGGCCGAGGCCGGCGTGGATCCTTCCGCGCTGAATCCCGTATTGCCCGTGGACGTGTCGGTGGACCATTCGCTGGCGGTGCAGTCCTATGCGCGCGCCGATGCCGCGGCCTTGAACCTGGACCTGGAGCTGCGCCGCAACGCCGAGCGCTACCGCTTCCTGCGCTGGGCCTCCAAGGCCCTGTCCAATGTGCGCATCCATCCGCCGGGCACCGGCATCATGCACACCATCAATCTGGAGCAACTCGCGACAGTGGTCTGCGAGCAGGAAAACGCCGACGGCATCGCCCTGCATCCGGACATGATGATAGGCACCGACAGCCACACGCCCATGGTCAACGGCATCGGCGTGCTGGGCTGGGGCGTGGGCGGCCTGGAGGCGCAGACAGTGATGTTCGGCATGCCCACGCTGCTGCGCATTCCCGACGTGATCGGCGTGCGCCTGACCGGCGCGCTGGGCGCGGGAGTCAGCGCGACCGACCTGGCCTTGACCGTGACGCAGCGCCTGCGCGAGATCCAGGTGTCCGGAGAGTTCGTGGAATTCTTCGGACCGGGCGTGGCCACGCTGCCGGCGGGCAGCCGCTGCGTGGTGGCCAACATGGCGCCCGAGTACGGCGCCACCACGGGCTACTTCCCCATCGACGGGCAGACGCTGGCCTATCTGCGCCAGACGGGCCGGCCCGAAACGCTGATCGCGCAGGTACAGGCCTATGCCGAGCGCACCGGCATCGCCTACGACCCCGCTGCCGAGCCGCGTTACACCCGCGTGGTCGACATCGCGCTGGACCGCGTGCAGGTGCATGTGGCCGGTCCGCGGCGGCCGCAGGACCTGCATCCCTACGGACACGCCAAGGCCATCCTGGCCGGGTTGGCGGGTGCCCCTGCGGTCCCTGCGCACGGCCTGCCCCGCTACGCCGTGGCGATCGCCGCCATCACCAGTTGCACCAATACCTCGGATCCACGGCTGCTTACCGCGGCCGGCCTGCTGGCCCGCAAGGCGCGCCGGGCCGGCCTGCGCGTGCCCGCCTGGGTGAAGACCTCGTTGGCTCCCGGCTCGCCCGCGGCGGCGGCGTATCTCGCGCGCGCCGGGCTATTGGAAGATCTGTCCGCCGTGGGCTTCGACATCGTGGGCTACGGCTGCACCACCTGCATCGGCAATTCCGGCCCCCTGCCCGAGTCCGTGCGCGCGGCCATGGCGGCGGGCGCGGTCCATCCCGTGGCGGTGCTGTCCGGCAACCGCAATTTCGCCGGCCGCATCCATCCAGACCTGGATCTGGGCTTTCTCATGTCGCCGGCGCTGGTCATCGCCTACGCGCTGGCGGGCGACGCCGAACGCGATCTGAGCTGCGAACCCGTGCAGGCCGCGCCCGACGGCCGCGCCGTCCATCTGCGCGAGCTCTGGCCTGACGACGCGGAGATAGACGCCGCGCTTGCCGCCGGCCAGCAGCCCGCCGATTACCGCCAGGCCTTCCGGATGGCCAGCGCCAACCCGGCATGGCATGCGCTGCAAGCGCCGGACTCGGCGCGCTTTCCCTGGGATCCCGCCTCCACCGCGCTGCGCCGCCCGCCTTTCGCCAGCACCGAAGCGGCCGGCCAGCTGGGCCGCTACACCGCGCATCCCCTGCTGGTGCTGGGCGACGACGTGACCACCGATCACCTGTCGCCCGCCAGCGCCATTCCGCCGGACAGCCTGATCGCCGACTTCCTGGTCGAACGCGGCGACGACCGCAACGACCTGAACGTCTTCGCATCGCGCCGCGGCAACTGGCAGGTGATGCTGCGCGCCGCCTTCTACAGCAAGAGCCTCGTCAATCTGCTCATACCCGAAGCGCCGGTAGGCCACACGCTGCATGCGCCCAGCGGCCGGGTGGAGCCGATCTGGGAGGCCGCCGGCCGCTACGCCCGGGCCGGCCAGCCCGTGGTCCTGGTGGCGGGCGAGCGCTATGGCACCGGCTCCTCGCGTGACTGGGCCGCCAAGGGGCAACGCCTGCTGGGCATCCGCTGCGTGCTGGCGGTCAGCTTCGAACGCATCCATCGCTCCAACCTGATCGGCATGGGCATCCTGCCCTTGCGCCTGCCCGCCGGCCTCACGCCGGCAACGCTGCGGATCCGGCCTGGCGACAGGATCGAGATCGATGCCCCGGCCGCGGCGCTGACGCCGCGCATGCCCGTGGCGGTCCGCATCCTGCGCGCCGGCGGCGCCGAAGAGACGCTGCAGGCCACGGCGGCGGTCGAGACCCGGCTGGAAGTCAGGCTGCTGCGCATGGGCGGCGTCATTCCCGCTATTCTCTCGGACACCATCCATTCCGCCGTCCGCAACGCATGAGCGCCCAATCCAATACCGCCGCGAAAATCCTGGCGCTGATCCAGGCAGACCGCCTGCCCGCGGGCGCGCACCTGACGGCGCAGAAGATCGCCGACCGGCTGCGCCTGTCGCGCTCGCCGGTCAACGACGCGCTGGGCATCCTGGAGCAACGCGGCGTCGTCTCGCGCAAACCCAACCGCGGCTATTTCCTGGAACGGGATCACACCGCGCTGGCACACATGCAAGGGGACCTGGCGCCGCCCTCCGTTGACGACATCGTCACGCACAGCTACTTCAAGCTGGCCGACGAACTGCTGCGCGGCGAACTGCCCATGCAATGCAGCGAAGCGCTGCTGCGCGCGCGCTATGGCCTGACGGCGGCGCAGACCCAAGCCCTGTTGGGCCGCATCGCGCAGGAAGGCTGGGCAGAGCGGCGGCCCGGCTATGGCTGGGAATTCTCATCCATGATGACCACGCCCGACAGCCTGCTGCAGTCCTACCGCCTGCGGCTGGCGCTGGAGCCGGCCGCGCTGCTGGAGCCGGGCTTTCACATCGACAAGCAAGTGCTGGCGCGTTGCCGCGCCGCCGAAAAGCACCTGCTGGACGGCGGCATCGCCACCGACACCGCCGACCAGCTGCACGAACGCGGCGTGCGTTTCCATGAATCGCTGGTGGAGGCCTCGGGCAATCCCTTCTTCATCGACGCCATCAAGCGCGTGAACCGCGTGCGCCGGCTGCTCTCGTACCGCTCCATGCAGGACCGCAGCCGCTACCGCCAGCATTGCGACCAGCACCTGGCCATCCTGGAACTGCTGGAACACGAACGCAACGAAGAGGCCGCAGCCGAACTGGCGGAGCACCTGCGCAGCACGCTGGACAACCTGGCCCGCATCAGCGGGCTGCTGGCCTCCTAGCGCCGGTCAGAAGTCCATAGACGCGGACAGCATCAGCGTGCGCGGCACCCCTTGGGAAATCGTGCCATACGAGGCCACCCCCGACCAGTAGGCCCGGTTGAACACGTTGACCACATTGGCGCGCAGCGTGAGGTCTTTACCATAGACCTTGGTGGCATAGCGCGCGCCCAGGTCGAACGTGGTCCACGACGGCACCGACTGGGTGTTGCCCTGATTGATGTATTCGCTGCCGGTGTGCATCACGCTGCCGGTCAGGGTCAGGCCCGCGACCCAAGGCGTATCCCATTCCGCGCCCAGGTTCACCGACACCTTGGGCACGCCCACGGGCCGGTTGCCGACCACCGCCTTGCTCCCGGCGCGCGTCAGCTCCGCGTCCAGGAAGGTCACACCGCCCAGCAGGCGCAAGCCGCGCCACGGTTCACCGGCCAGGTTCAATTCCAGGCCGCGGTTGCGCTGCTCGCTGTCCGCGCCGTACACGCCGTTGGTCAGCTGGCCGCTGGGCTTGGTGATCTCGAAGGCGCTCAGGGTCAGCATGGCGCTGTCCAGGTCCGCCTTCACGCCCACTTCCTTCTGCCTGGCCTTATAGGGCTTGAACACCTGGCCGGCGTTGGACGCGGTGGCAGGCGCCACGTCGCCCTTGCTCAGGCCTTCGATGTAATTGGCGTACAGCGACACATGGCTCCATGGCTTGATGACAATGCCCGCCAGCGGCGTGGTCGCGCTTTCGTCGTAGCTGACGGTGCGCACGCCGGTCGTGGCGTTGAAATTGCGGGACTGGATGCGCTGCTGGCGCACGCCCAGGGTCAGCTGCGCGCGCTCGTCCAGGATGCTCAGCGTATCGGCCAACGCCAGGCCGGAAAGATCGGACGAGGAAATCTTGGGCACGTTGGCCGGCGCCGGGATGTACTGCTCCGGCCGCGTGATCGGATGGTAGATGTTCGACGTGAGCGGCGTGCCCATTACGCTGGCCTGCGAGTTCCGGTCGCTGTACAGGCTGCCCATGAAGCTGATGGCATGGCGCACCGGGCCTGTATCCAGCTTGGCGCGCAGGCCTGCGTTGTAGGTGCTGCGGTTGACCTCGAACCTGAAATTGTTCGGCGTGACCACCGTGTCGCCGGCCTCGTTGACGATGGTAGGCGTCTGGTCCGACAGACGCGACACGTTCGTGTCCGAGCCGCCCGCGTCGGCAAACACCGTCAGGCGGTCGCTGATGTCGTACTCGACCCGCAGCAGCGCCGATTGCCCGTCTGACTTCCACCAGCCCCAGGGCTGCGTGGCGTTGCGCCGCCCGTCCGCCGCATGCGGCACATCGATGCCCGCCGCCACCAGGAAAGGCCGCGTGGGCGCGTCGATCTTTTCATTCTGCGTCAGCAGGTCCAGCGAGGCGCGCAGCCGCTCGCCCTGGTAGTCCAGCGACAGCGCGCCGATGTCGGTGCGCGAATACAGATTGTCCAGCGGCGTATCGCCCTGCCGGTGCATGCCGTTGATGCGCACGCCCCATTCGCCGTCATTGCCGAAGCGGCGGCTCAGGTCCGCGCGCGCGCCGAATTGCGAGTCGCCCACGTAATCGGCGGACACGCGGCTCAGGTCCTGCGGCAGCGCCCGCTTGGGCACCATGTTGATCACGCCGCCCACGCCGCTATTGGGCGACATGCCGTACAGCAGCGCGGCCGGTCCTTTCAGCACTTCGACCCGCTCGATGTAGTCGGTGTAGACGTGATAGTTGGGTGCCACGCCATAGACCCCGTCAAAGGCGATCTCACCCAGGTTGCCTTCGCCGATAGGAAAGCCCCGGATGTAGAAAGAGTCGGTCACGCCGCCGATCTGCCCGGTAAAACGCACCGATGGCTCGACGTTCAGCGCATCCGCCAGCGTCACCGACTGACGGTTCGCCAGCAGGTCCGATGTGTAGTTCGTGACATTGAATGGCACGTCCATCACGTCGCGGTTGCCCAGCAATCCCAGCCGTCCACCCCGGGCCACCTGGCCGCCGTCGTACTCCGCCGGCAACGCGTAGGGCGCCGCTGCGCTAGCCGCTACGGTCACTGCCGGCAATACGGTCGCCGACGCATCCGATCCCGACGGCAGCTTGCGCAGGGAATAGGCTCCTCCGCCCTGCTCCGACAGGACGTAGCCCGATCCGGACAGCAAACGGACAAAGCCTTCCTGCACCGTGTAGGCGCCATCCAACCCGTTCGTGCGCAACCCCGACACCATGGCCGGATCGAACGACAGCGGCACGCCGGCAGCGGCGGCAAACTGAGCCAGCGCGTCGCCTAACGGACCGGCGGCGATCGCGTAGGGCTTGCGCGCAACGGCGCTCACCGTATCGGCCGCCACCACCTGTTGCGACGCCCCCGTGGCGGCCAACAGCGCCAAGCCCATGCCGGCTGCCCGTAGCATCGCCGCCAGCGGCGTCAGCACGGCTTTGCCGCGCACGGGGCGCGGCGAACGGGAGATTCGGGAAACCATGAAACCATCCTTCGTAAGGGTCTGGGCGGCGCGCGATTCGCGGCGATTCACCCGATACACCGGACGAAGCGAAGAAAAGGTTCAGCCAGTTCGCGATTAATTTGTAACGCCGGCGCGCGGTACCACCGTCGTCCAGTACGGCGTGACCTTGCTCACCCTCACGGGCAGGGTCTTTTCCAGCAAGCGCAAGCTGGCATCGATATCGTTCAACGGAAACGCCCCGGACACGCGCAGCCCCGCCACTGCTGGATCGCAGCGCAGCATGCCGCGGCGATACCGGGCCAGTTCATCCACCAGGTCGGCCAGCCGCCAGTTGCGCGCGGCAAGCATGCCCTGCTCCCACGACGCCGCCGACGTCTCCACCGGGATCTGGGGTTGCACCTCGCGCCCGTTGAAGACGGTCTGCCGTCCGGCTGGCAGCACCGTGGCGCTGCCAGCCGCCGCCACGGGCCAGATCTCCACCGCGCCCTCGAAGACCGCCACGCGCACGGCGTCGCCGTCGTCACGCACCAGGAAGCGAGTGCCCAGCGCGCGGATCGCGCCTTGGGCGGTCTGGACGATGAAGGGACGGCGCAACTGCGGCGTATCGCTACCCGTGGTCAGCAGGATTTCTCCCGCCCGCAACCAGATCGTGCGCTGCTGTGCGGTGTAGTCGATGTCCACCGCGCTGGCGGTATTGAGCACCAGTTGCGTGCCATCGGCCAATTCCAGGCGGCGCTGCTCGCCGGTCGCGGTGCGCGCATCCGCGCTCCACTCGCGCCAGGGCAGCTCGCGCCAGCCCAGCCATGCCACGGGTCCCGCGATCAACAGGCCGGCCAGCGCGCGCGCGGCCTGGCGCCGACCCGGGCGATCCAGCCGGCGCAAGGTATCGCCAGCGATGCGCGGAGGCACCTGGCCGAATCCGCGCAGCATTTCTTCGGCGCGTTGCCATGCGGCGGCGTGCGCCGGGCTGCGGGCGCGCCAGCGGTCGAACGCCTCGCGCTCGGACGGCGACAAGGTCTCGGATTGGAAGCGCACCAGCCAGCCGGCCGCTTCCCTCAGAATCGCGGGGTCGATCACGCGTCGGCCTGGCTTGCGATCAGGCATGCGGTCAGCGCCGCCTGCATATGGCGCTTGACCGTGGACAGCGACACGTCCAGGCGTTGCGCGATCGCGTCATAGCCCATGCCGTCGAACTGCGACAGCAGGAAGATCTCGCGCGTTTTGGCGGACAGCGTCCGCAACGCCGTATCGATGGCATGCAAGGTTTCCAGGATCAGCGCGCGCGCCTCCGGCGACGGCGCCTGCTGCTCGGGCAATTGCGCCACCGTGGCCAGATAGGCCTCTTCCAGCGTTCTCCGGCGCCAATGGTCCACCACCAGGCCCTTCGCGATGTGCGTCAGCAACGCGCGCGGCTCCGCGCCCGCCTCCGTCCTGCGCCGCCCGGCCATCAGGCGTACGAAGGTGTCATGGGCCAGGTCCGCCGCGTCGAAGGAATTGCCCAGCTTCCTGCGCAACCAGACCGACAGCCAGCCGTGGTGGTCACGATAGAGTTGCGCGACGTTGTCGGCGGGAGGGGAGTCGGGCGGAGGCAAGGCGCACCTGGCGATAGAATCTAAATAGGAACCATTTATATTCTATCGTATCCTTGCCCCGCTCTGGACGCGTCCCTGGCTACCGCAGCGGCGCGCCGCCAATCAGAACTTGGCGGTCAGGTTGACGAACACGCTTCTGGGCTCGCCGTAGTAGACCTGGTTGCCCACGCCGCCCAGGTAGTACTTCTTGTCGAACAGGTTGTTCAGGTTCATCTGCGCCGACAGGCGCGAATTGAACTCATAACGCGCCATCAGGTTGTAGATCGCGTAGGCCTTCTGCTTGACCGTGACCGTGGCGTCGCCGGCGCTGACTTCGGAGTAGCTCGACAGCTGCCAATTGACGCCGCCGCCCACCGTCAGGCGGTTCCATGAACCCGGCAGCCGATAGGTGGTGAACAGCTTGGCCACCGCGCGCGGACGCTCGGGATTGACCGACACGCCCTGCGCATCGCGGCTGGTGTAGTACGTGCCTCCGGCATAGGCGTTCCAGCCCTCCGACAACAGCCCGCTCACTTCCAGCTCGATGCCCTTGGTGGTGACGCCGTCGGCGGTCTTGTAGGCCTGGTCGGGCGTGCCGGGCACCAGTTTGTCTCCGTCCAGCACCGCGACCTTGCTTTGCCTGACCTTGAACAGCGCGACGGAAGTATTCAACCTGCCGTCCAGGTACTCGCCCTTCAGGCCCACTTCATAGTTCTGGCCCTGCACCGGATCCAGATAATTGCCGCTGCTGTCCCGATTGTCCTGGGGCTGGAAGATGTCGGTATAGCTGACGTAGGCGGAGTAGGTGTCGTTCAGGTCGACCACCACGCCGGCGTACGGAATGAACTGGGAATCCTTCTGGTCGCGCGTGGGCGATTTCGATTCCCAGCTCGCGTAACGGCCGCCCGTGATGACGGTCAGATTGTCGGCCAGCGACCACCGCGCCGCGGCATAGACGCCGCGTTGGTGCGTCACCGTGTCCCGCAAGCTGGCCTCGGTCCAGGTCGGCTGCGCGTACGAGCCGTCCCACTGGTAGAAGTTGCCGGTATCCGCCAGCGTGGCGCGGTCGAAGCCGTAGCGGTAGAAGTCCTCGCCGTAGCGGCTGCGCATGGCGCCCACCACCAGCTCGTGCTTGCGGCCGAGCAGGTTGAACGGCCCCGTGGCCTGCAAGTCCAGCGAGGTCTGCTGCGCGTAGGAATTCCAGTATCCCGGCAGCGCCGCCAAGCCGGTTCCGGTTGCACGGTCCAGGTCGCCGTACAGGTACAAAAGCTTGGCGTCGTACTTGCTCTTGCGTTGCGACCAATCGGCCTTGACCGCCCAATCGTTGGCGAAGCGATGTTCCAGCGTGGCGAATACGGTCTGGTTGGTCGTATGCCAGTAGGTCCAGTCCGCCGCGGTGGTCTTGGAACGCCGCCAGTCGGTCGGCGTGCCGTCGCTGAACACCACCGGCAGGCTGCCCCAGGTGGATCCGCGCGGACGCTTGTCCTGGTAGTCCGCGCCCAGGCTCAACCGGGTCGATGGCGTCAGGTCCGCATCGATGACGCCATAGAACACCTGCTTGTTGGCATGGTACAGATCGATGTAGGAATCGCGCCCCTGGTACATCGCCACCATGCGCGCACGCACGGTGCCTTCCTGGTTCAATGGCGTGGACATGTCCACCGCGCCGCGATATTGATTCCACGACCCCGCGCCGGCGCTCACCGTTCCGGTGAATTCTCGGCTATTGGCATGCTTGCGCACCAGGTTGATCGAAGCGCCCGGATTGCCCGCGCCCGTCATCAGGCCGGTCGCGCCGCGCACGACTTCGATGCGGTCGTAGATGAATGAATCGTTGTCGGATTCGCCATACATCGACAGGCCGATGGTGGTGGGAACGCCGTCGTACTGCAGGCTGTCGATGTAGAAGCCGCGCGACCAGAAGTCCGTGCGATCGGTGTCCTCGCTGACCACCTGCACGCCCACCACGCTGCCCATCACTTCGTCCAGCGACCGCAGGTTCTGGTCGTCGATGCGCTGGCGTGTCACCACGCTGACGGACTGCGGCGTTTCGCGCAGCGACAAGGTCAGGCCCGTGGCGGCGGCCGATGCCGGAGTCGTGTAGGAGCCGGTGCCTTCGGTCACCGCCGGATTCATACTGCCCAGCACCGTCACTGGCGCAAGGCTGGCCACGCCGCCATCGCGCGACAAGATGATGCTGTCGCCCTGCCAACGGTACGTCACGCCCGTGCCTTGCAACAGGCTGCGCAAGGCCTCCTCGGGCGGTAGCCGGCCGCGCAGGCCGTTGCTGCTTACACCGGCCACCACTTCAGGCGCGTAGAACACGCGCACCTTGACCTGCGCCGCCCATTGCATCACGGCATCGCCCAAGGGCTGTGCCGCGATGTCGATAGGCACGGCGGGCGCTTGCGGCTGAGCAATCGCCGGCGTGCCCGCCGTCGCCAAGGCCACTGCCAACAGCAGGGAAGAAAACATGAACCGGGGAGATGCGCACGCAAGGCGCGCAACGGCGGGGAAATGCCGGGCTGCTGGAATAGTCACAAGTACCTGCTGTTCTGTTCGACGATACGGGGAACGTTTCCCGAGATGGAAACGCGGCGGTTGCCGCCTTCCTTCGTAGAACGAATCAGCCCAAGATAAACCTGAATCCCATTCTCATTTATTTTGTAACCGCGCCTCGATGAAGCTACTTTGCGCTGATGTCGATGGCGCCGTCCGGGCGCGGCGTCAGGCGCACCGGCGCCACCGCCGGCAAGGCGTCGACCAGGGCTTCGGGCCGATCCAGGCTGAATGACGCCGATACCCGCAAGCGCCCCGCCCTGTCGTCCGCCAGCCGCAACGGCGTGGGCAAATAGCGGTTCATATCCCGCACCACCTCGGCCAGCGGCGCGTTCTTGAACACCACCCGCCCTTCGCGCCACGCGATCGCGCTCTGGACGTCGGCGGGCGCGGGCACGCCGATCGCGCCGCTGGCTGGCACGCGGATGCCGTCCCCCCCGCGCAGCACGGCATGACCCATGTTCCACCAGCGGCCGCCCGACACCTCCACGGTGCCGGACGCCACCAGCACCGCGACCTGATCCTCGTCGCGCCGCACATCGAAGATGGTGCCGGTCACGCGCACCACGCCGCTGCCTGCGCGCACGATGAATGGCCGCGCCGCATCGGCGCTGACGGTGAACAGGATCTCGCCGCCGTCCAGCGCCACTTCCCGGCGCCCGGCGTACAAACGCACCTCGGCGCGCGTCGCGCCATTGAGTGCCAGCACGGAACCATCGGGCAAGGTCACTTGCCGGCGTTCGCCGCGCTCCGCAACCAGCGTCGCGGAGTATCCCGGAATCTCCGCCGGCAGGTTCCACCACGCCACCATGGCGGCCGCAGCCAATGCCGCACAGCCCGCGGCCATGCGCAGCGCCAGGCGGCGCTGCCGTTGCGGCCGGGGCCGGGCCGGAATCTCTCCGCCCAGCAAGGTCCGCACTTGATCGCGGGACATTCCGGCGGCGGCCTTGCCCAGTTGCTGCATGCGGTCGAACTCGCGCGCGGCCTCGGGATGATCGCGCCGCCAGCGGGCAAACTCGCGTCGCTGGCGGCGCGTCAGGTCGCCCGAATGCCAACGCGCGAACCACTGCGCCGCCGTATCGGGCGCGCCCTGCTCATCGCGGTCGTTGGTGGAAGGCATCGTCATGGATTGTGTTCACGCATGCGGTCGCGGACGAATTCGATTGCCCGCATGACGTAGCGTTCGATCATGTTCTTGGACAGGCCCATATGCTGCGCCACCTCGGCCTGCGTCCAGCCTTCGATGCGATTCAGGACAAAGGCCTCGCGGCACTTGGGCGGCAATTCTGCCAGGACTTGCGCAAGATCGTCCGCCAGACGCGACGCGCGCACCGGCGACTCGGGGTCGGTCCAGGCGGGCTGATCAGCCTCGTCCAGCAGGTCCAGCGGCACATGCTCGGTCCGTTCCTGCCGGCGCCAGCGGTCGATCAGGCGATGTCCGGCGGCCTGGAACAGGTAGCTGCGCGCCTTCAACGCGACGCTGGCGTCGGCCTTCAGCAGGCGTTCGATGGCATCGTGCGCCGCGTCCTCAGCATCATGCCGGTTGCCGACTCTACGGCTCCATACCCCTACCAGCTCGTCGTAGTAGGCGAGCCAGCCGGAACGGGGCGGAGGGGAACGGGACATGGACCGATCGGACAACGGAGATGGCGACGCCGCGAATTTTACAAATAATTCTCATTATCGCAACTGCCTGCCACTGTCCTTGCGGCCCCTCCCGCGCGCCGCCTCAGTAATCCATGGGAACGTGGCTTTGCGCTTCTCGCAGTTCCTGGATGTGGCGCTCGGCTTCCTGTCTTTCGACGGCGGGCGGCAACGGGCGCCAGCTCACCATGTTGCCGGGCGTTTTCACCGGCATCCAACCCAGCACGCTGTAAAGCGTGATGGCCGTGCATCCTGTGTCGTAGCGCGTTTCGTAGTATCCCTGCCGGTCCGGCTTGGTATCGCCGGACGTCCAATCCAACTGAGACATCCACGTCTCCTCTTTCTGAAGCTTGTAGTCCCGCCACCGGGCGAACGACGCTTGATCGTATAGCGGCCCCGTGCGCCTGTGCTGCCACCTTGCGCCCGCTTTGCAATTCTTGATAGAGGGGAATCCCTGACATTCTGATAGGCGTCGATTGCTTAACCTGGAAAAGCGGGGCTAGGATGTAGCAAAATATTCTTACAAACACGGGAGCGGGGATCTTCGCTTGCACGGACTCTTGAGCGAACCGCCATGTCGAAACTGGCGTTGATGCGTTATCCAAAGGATCGGCTGGCCGCGCTGGCGGGCGCAAGCGCCCTGCGCGCCATACGGGAGGGCCTGCTCTGGACCTTACCGTGCCTGCTGGTCACGGCGTTGTTCCTGGTGCTGACCGTCATCGCCCGGCAACTGGGCCTGCCAGCCACCGTCGTGGAACTGTTGACCGCCGTCCACGACAAGCTGACGAACCTTATGCCTATCCTGGCCGGCACGTCCATCGGCTACATGCTGTCGTTCCGCCATCGGGTGCCGCATCTGCCCACCGCGTTCCTGTGCCTGTCCTACGTGATGATCGCCGACGGCCTGATGGCGCCCTACCCCCAGGCCGCCGCCACCCTGGTACTGTTCATCGCCATCGTTTCGCCCTTGCTGACCGTGCCGTTGATGGCGTGGCTGCACCGTCGCCGCTGGACCCAGCTGGCGCCAGACGGCGTTATCAGCGATAACGTCCGCGACACGCTGAACATGGTCGTGCCCGGCCTGCTGACGGCCGGCCTGGTCGTGCTGACGCTCTCCGCCGCGCTCCAGATCCCCGCCGTGGCGCAGTTCAACATACCCTTGAGTCTGGCCTCGCTGGACAGCCCCTTCACCTCGGGCGCGCTGATCGCCGGCCTGAATTCGCTGCTGTGGTTCTTCGGCATACACGGCTACCACGCCCTGGCCCCGCTGATGAGCGTCATGGACCAGGCGGCCATGCTGAATTCCGCCACCCAGTCCGCCGGCTACGAAGGCATGTATGCCTTGAACAGCACCCTCCTGGGCGCTTTCGTCTTCATCGGCGGATCGGGCGCGACGCTGTCGTTGGCCGTGGCCATGCTGGTGTTTGCGCGCACCGAATCGCTGCGGCTGCTGGCGCTGGCCAGCCTGCCGGTGGCGCTGCTGAACGTGAATGAAATCCTGCTGTTCGGGCTGCCGCTGATCCTGAATCCGCGCCTGCTGGCGCCGTTCATCCTGGCGCCGGTGACCAACGCCATCCTCGCGCTGGCCGTCGTGCAACTGGGCTGGCTGCCTTCCGCGGCGACGACCTTGCCGCTGACCTCGCCGGTACTGTTCAACGCCTACATTGCCGCCGGCGGCAGCCTGGGCGGCGTGGCGCTGCAGCTCGTGCTGGTGGCGCTGGGCGCGTGTCTGTACGCGCCCTTTGTCGTCGCACTGGAGCGGCAGCGCCAGGAAAGCGCCACCGTCTACTTCAAATCGCTGGACACGACCTTCACGCGGCTGCAAGAGGAATCGCTGCTGTACGCGCACGATCCGGTGGTGCAGACCTATGCCGACCGTGCACGCCGCAACGCCGAAAACACGCGCATCCGCGCCATCAGCCAGTACGACTTCCATCTGGAATTCCAGCCGCAGGTGTCATTGCGCAGCGGCCTGTGCACCGGCTGCGAAGCGCTGCTGCGCGCCACCGGACCCGACGGCGCGCGGCAAACGCCGGTGGAATTCCTGCGCTGGCTGGCGCAGGCCGACCTGATGCGGGAGGTGGACCTGTGGGTGGCCAGACAGGCCGTGCAGCAATGTCTGCAATGGCGCAAGCGCGACTTCCGCTTGCCGATGACCATCAACGTCACGGCCGGCACGCTGACGTCCGGAGACTACCTCGAAAAACTGATCAAGGTGCTGGCGCAGGCCGGCGGACAGATCTCGGTCGAGTTGACCGAAGACGCGCTGGTGGAGGACACCCAGGCGCTGCACACCGCCTTCGACCGTCTGCATGCGATAGGCGCCCGCATCTACATCGATGATTTCGGCACCGGCTATTCCGCCCTCAGCTATCTGCACCAGTTCGAAATCGATGCGGTCAAGATCGACCGCAGCTTCGTCGTGGCGCAAGACAGTCCCCGAGGCGCGCTGGTCCTGAACGGCTTGCTGCGCTTTTGCGAAGCGCTGAACCTGCAGATCGTGGTGGAAGGCGTGGAAACGGACCAGCAGCTGATGGCGCTGGAATCCCCCGCCGAGATCATCGTGCAGGGGTGGTACTACAGCAAGGCTTTGTCGGGCGACAGCCTCATGGACTACGCGCGCCGGCGTCAGGCTGCGCCGCCGCTGCGGGCACAGCCTGCGCCCGCGGCGCCTACTTGATGCCGATGAACGGCAGGGCCGCGTTCGGCACCTGCGTGGTCGGCAGCACGCCGTCCCACTTCTCCACCGCGTTCAGGCTCACCAGATTGGTGTTGGCGGCCAAGGCCTCGGCCTTGGCGCGGATCGCAGCCGCTTCGGCGTCGCCGCGCATGCGGATGCCGTCGGCCTCGGCCGTGAACTGCTGGCGGCGCGCGTCGGCTTCCGCCTTGGCCTTGACCACCTGGATCTCGGCCGTGATCATCGCCGTTTCCTTCTGTTGGCGGGTCGTCTCGATCTGCACCTGCGCCAACATGCGCTGTTCGATCGAGTGCTCATAGGCCTGCGAAAAACCGACTTCCTCGATCTGCACGCCCACCACCTGCACCGGTGCGCCTTCCATCGTCTTGAGCACGGCAGCATTCACGTCCTGGCCCAGCTTCTGGCGTTCCTGGATGGCGCGTACCGCCGTGTATTGGCCGAACACGTTCTTCACCGAATCCGGGGTCTTGCGCTCCAGCACGCGCATCTGCAGATTGCTGATGGTGCCGTATTCCGAGTACAGCTCGGCCACGTGCTCGGACGGCACGCGATAGGTCACCGACACGCGCAGCGTGGCCGGTTGCTGGTCATAGCTGTAGGCTTCCAGCTTTTCAAACACGAACGTGTGGTCGCGCACCGACACCGTCATCACGTTGTCGATGAACGGGGTCTTGAAGTCCAGGCCCGGTTCCGACACGCGCACCAGCTTGCCGTTGCGCAGCACCACGCCGCGCTCGCCCTGGTCGACCTGGAACCAGGAATCGAAGGCCAGGAACAGAATCAGCAAAAACAACACCGCCGTGATCACCGCGATCTTGAAACTACGCGGCTTTACGGCACCAATCGTCTTGACCATCTGGATATCTGTCGGCTTCACTTCGAATCCCTTTCTGATTTTGAACGTTTACGGTCCGAGAGCACGGCGGCGATGCCGCGCGCCAGCAAATAGGCGACCACGGCCGCCCCAACCAAGATCAGGAAATACCTCATCGTGCGTTCCCCCCCGGAAAATAAGCAGGGGATTCTATCGCGACTGGAACGTCAGGCGAATTGTGGCGATTGTTGCGACGGCATCGGCGAAGGACAGTGGCACGAACCCAACGACAGCGCTACGCTAGGCAACTCTCTACACTGCAGGAGCCACAACCATGCGCCGCACACCTTCAATGATCGTCGCCATCCTTGCCTGTGCCGCCGTGCTTGGCGCGCCGGCACAGGCCGCGCCGCCCGAGGGCAAAGGCAAGCCAGACCACGCGGGCCAAGGCAATGGCAATGGCAATGGCGGCGGTAATGGCAATGGCAAGAACAAGGGCCAGCAGAGCCAGGACGGCGGCGTCAGCGTCACGCTCAGCACCGCGGGCATCACCGTGTCCACCGCGCGCAGCTATGCCGTGCAGGCCGGGGCGACGGGCTACGGCTCGCTGCCGCCGGGCATACGCAAGAACCTGGCGCGCGGCAAGCCCCTGCCTCCGGGCATCGCCAAGAAGATGGTACCCGGCCCCATGCTGGCGCGCCTGCCCGTGCATCCGGGCTACGAATGGCGCGTCGCGGGCAGCGACCTGATCCTCGTCGCCATCGCCACCGCCGTCGTCGCGGACGTCCTCACGGGCGTGTTCAACTAGGCGCCGCGCGCCATGGACGCCGCCACGCGGCGTCCATAGTTCCTAGCATCAGGCCGCACACTGTTACGTCCCTGCCGCGGATCTATCTGCTACCGTTGAATCGCCTCGCGCCGCGGCCCTGGCCCGGCGCCCACGACGGAGACCGCGCATGCCACGTCCTTCCGAGTCCGCGCCGCTGATCGGCGTGATCCCCCCCTACATGCTGGATCGGCTGGCGCAGCACGCCGATGCGCGGGTCAGCATGCCCGCGGTCAAGACGCTGATCATCGACCAGCAGCAGCGCAGCCTGCGCGAAATGGCGGCGCAGCCGCCGCGCGCCAAGCCCGCCCGGCCCAAGAAGGCAGCGCCCGCCGGCACGCCGCAGCGCGCCGTGCACGACGCCGCCAACACCACCACCCTGCCCGGCAAGCTGGTGCGCGCCGAAGGCGCCTCCGCCAGCGGCGACGTGGCGGTGGACGAAGCCTATGAGCATCTGGGCTCGACCTACAAGCTGTTCTGGGACGTCTACCAGCGCCACTCCATCGACGGCCAGGGCCTGCCACTGGTCGGCACCGTGCATTACGGCGAAGACTACGACAACGCCTTCTGGAACGGCGCACAGATGGTGTTCGGCGATGGCGACGGCGAAGTGTTCAACCGTTTCACGGTGGCCGTCGACATCATCGGCCACGAACTCACGCACGGCGTGATCGACGCCGAGGCCGCCTTGCTCTACCAGGGCCAGTCCGGCGCCCTGAACGAATCCCTGTGCGATGTGTTCGGCGCGCTGGTCAAGCAGCACACGCTGGGCCAGGACGCGCGCCAGGCCGATTGGCTGGTGGGCGCCGGGCTGTTCAAGCCCAAGATCCGCGCCCGCGCGCTGCGCTCCATGGCGGAACCCGGCAGCGCTTACGACGACCCTCTGCTGGGCAAGGATCCGCAGCCCGCGCACATGCGCGACTACGTGGACACGCCGAACGACAATGGCGGCGTGCACATCAACTCCGGCATCCCCAACCGCGCCTTTTATCTGGCGGCCACTTCGATGGAAGGCCCCGCATGGGCCAGCGCGGGCCGCGTCTGGTACGACGCGTTGTGCGACAAGCGCCTGCGCCACGATGCCGACTTCGTGCAGTTCGCGAAACTGACGCTGGCCGTCGCGGCGGAACGCCATGGCGCCGCCGTGCGCGATGCCGTCGCCCGCGCCTGGGCCGGCGTGGGAGTCCAGACATGATCGAGCTGCCATCCCTGGACCTTGCCATGCTGGTGCGCCTGACCCGCGAAGGCGGGCTGGCCTATATGCCGGCATTGGCGCAGCCGCGCAGCATCGACCTCGCCACCTGCCCGCCGGACCTGCGGCAGGAGGTTTGCGACGCCCTGCAACGCGCCGCGCCGGTGGCCGTTCCGCGCTGCGCGCCGGCAGGCGGCGATCAGCGCTATTTCCACGTCGAAGTCGTGTACAAAGGCGACGACGTCGCGGACATCAGCTTCGACGTGCCGGAGACCGACGCGCCCGAGCCACTGGTGCGCTTGTGGAAAAGCCGGGCCGGACAGACTTGAGCGCGGCATCCCGGAATTGCCCGATCTGGATGGCGCGGCCCGCGTAAAGACCGGTGGCCGCCATCGCCAGGCACAAGACCGCGCACAGGGCCAGCGCCAGGGTCCAGTCTCCCTGCGTGTCGTGCAGCGTGCCCGCTAGCGCAGGGCCGCTGGCCGCGAACAGATAGCCCACGCACTGCGCCATGCCCGACAGCGCCGCCGCCTGCTGCGCATGACTGGCGCGCAAGCCCACGAATGCAAGGCCCAGAATGATGCCGCCGCCCGTGCCCAGGCCCATCAGCACGATCCACAGCGTCGCCCAGCCGGGCGCGACGATCAAGCCGGCAAACGCGACGAACGAAGCCGCGGCCGCGCAGAACGCCGCGCCGCGCTGGTCCTTCAGGCGCCGCACCAGGGGAGCCAGGAACAGGGCCGGGACGGCCGACATGAGCTGCAGCAAGCCATGCAGCGTGCCGGCGCGTTCGGCCGTATAGCCAGCATCGCGCAGGATGGCCGGCAGCCAGCTCACGCCCACATAGAACACGAAGGAATTGATGCCCAGGAACAGCGTCACCTGCCACGCCAGCGCGGAGCGCCACAGCCTGGGACCGTGCGGCGCATGCGCCGTGGATGCCGCGGGCGCGGTGTGATTGGCCAGCTGCGGCAGCCATAGCAAGGCGCTGAGCACGGGTAGCACCAACAGGCAGCCCGAGGAAAAGCGCCAGGCCGCGTCGGACAGACCCGCCAGCGGGATGGCAATGGCGGACGCCAGCCCCGCGGCCAGGCTCATGGTCAGCACATAGGCCGAAGTCAGGCCCGCGAGCTGCTGCGGAAAATCGCGCTTCAGAAGGCTGGGCAACAACACATTGCCGATGGCGATGCCGGCGCCGATGACAACCGTGCCCAGGAACAGGCTCCAGGCCGGCCCCAGCGTGCGCACGAGGATGCCAGCCGCGATCAGCAGCATGGCGGCAAACAAGCTGCGCTCCAGTCCGTGGCGGCGAGCCAGGCCCGCCGCAAACAGCGACACCACGGCAAAGGCCAGCAAGGGCAAGGTGATCAGCATGCCCGCGGCGGTGGCGCTCAGCCCCAACTGCTCGCGGATCATGCCGGTCAGCGGCGGCACGCCGGTAATCGGCGCGCGCAGCGCCATGGACATGCAAAGAATGCCGGCGATCAGCAACACGGGATGGCCGGCGGGACGTTTGGAAGTAGGGATATGCGAATTCATGCCGCCAGCTTAAGCATCGCCGCCTTCGCCGAATTTCGCCATAATGACAAATTATCCCTAAATTCGGTCAAGGTGAAATTCAATGCACCGTCTGGACGACCCGGCCCCGTTCTTCAATCCCGATATCGACACGCAACAGGCCTATGCCATGCGCGTGCATGCGGACGAGAACGACCAGGAGTCTCCGCCACACCGGCACGCGATGGGCCAGCTGGTGCTGTCCTTGCAGGGCGGCGTGACTTGCTCCGTGCCGCAGGGCCTGTGGATGGTGCCGCCGCAATATGGCGTCTGGATTCCTGGCGGCGTGCCGCACAGCAATCGCGTCACGCAGAACGGCCGGGTGTGTTTCCTGTTCGTGCCGCCCCACGCCACGGGCCTGCCTGGACAGTGCTGCACGCTGGCGATCTCGCCGCTGGTGCGCGAATTGGTCGCCTATCTGGCGGACCTGGCTCCGCAGGACACGGCCACGCCTGCCAACCGGAAGCTGGCCGAAGTGCTGGTCGAGCAGTTGGCGCGCATGCCGACCGAACAACTGCACCTGCCCATTTCGGACCACCCGCGCCTGCGCGAAATCGCCGATGCCCTGCACGCCGACCCCGCCGACCGCAGCACGGTGGCGCAATGGGGCAGGCGCGTCGCCATGAGCGAACGCACGCTGGCGCGGCTGGTGCAGCAAGAGCTCGGCATGAGCTTTGGCCGCTGGCGCCAGCAGATGCACATCATCCAGGCCCTGCAGCGCCTGGCCGCCGGCGTCTCGGTGCAGCGCACTGCCGAAGACCTGGGCTACGAATCCGTCAGCGCCTTCATCACCATGTTCCGCAAGGCGCTGGGCAAGACGCCTGCCCGCTACTTCGCGGACAAGGCCGACGGTATCAATTGACGGCGGGCGGGTAGTCCAGTTCGCCCGATTTCATCTGGCCGCGCAGGCGCGCCTCGCGCAGTTCCGCGACCGTCTGGTCCCGGGTCTGGCGCGATTGCGACGGTAGCGCAGGCGGATAGTCCTGTTCGCCGTACGTGACCAGGCCGGCCGCGCGCGCGGCGTCGAGTTCTTCGCGCACCTGCTGGCGGGTCTTGGTGCTGACATGAGGCAGATCCACGGGATATTGCTGTTCGCCGTAGGTCACCAGGCCGGCGGCCTTGGCTTCCATCAGTTCCGCGCGCACCTGTTCGCGGGTCTTGCCTTCGGCATGCGCTGCGGCGCCAACCAGCGCCATGCTCAGCGCCAGGATGGAGAGTCGGTATGTATTCATGAAATCCTCTGCGGTTAACGAGTGCCGCATTATTCGTTCGCATGCCCGCCGGGATAAATCCCGCGTGGCGCAATCGAAGGTTGCCCGCCGTGCAAGCCTCGCTGCACGCCCCCGCTGCGGCCCGCGCACCCTTGCGCCGGGCGCAAGGGTGGGTTGATCCAGGAATGGTTTTTCCGCCCCCCGCATCTACCTAGACTGAATAGCTCCTGTTATCCAAGGACGCTATTCCATGTTGTCTTCCTCATCCCCGGGCAGGGGCGGCCCACGATCATGACGGCCGCCGCTCCCCCCGCCCCGCCCGCCGCGGCGGCCTTCGGCTGGCGCATCCTGACCGGATTGCTCGGCGTGCTGCTGGCGGTGATCCTCGCCGGGCTCAACGAAAACGTGACCAAGATGGCGCTGCCCGACATCCGCGGCGCGCTGGGCATCAGCTACGACCAGGGCACCTGGTTCGTGGCCGTCTACGCCGCGGCGTCGGTATGCGCCATGGCATTCGCGCCCTGGTGCTCGGTCACGTTTTCATTGCGCCGCTTCACGGTCACGGCGCTGGCCGCCTTTGCGCTGTTCGGCGCGCTCTGCCCGTTTGCGCCCAACCTGCCCGTGCTGCTGTTCCTGCGCACGCTGCAAGGCCTCGCGGGCGGCGCGCTGCCGCCCATGCTCATGACGGTGGCGCTGCGCTTCCTGCCGCCGGGCATCAAGCTCTATGGCCTGGGCGGCTACGCCCTCACCGCCACCTTCGCGCCCAGCCTGGGCATACCGCTGGCGGCCTTCTGCACCGAGGTGCTGGGCTGGCGCTGGACCTTCTGGCTGATCGTCGCTCCCGCGGCGCTCGCGGCCTGGGCCGTCTGGCGCGGGCTGCCCCAGGATCCGCTCAAGCTCGAACGGCTGCGCCTGTTCGACTGGCGCGGCCTGTTGCTGGGCGCCCCGGCGCTGTCCATGCTGGTCATCGGCCTGTTGCAGGGCGACCGGCTGGACTGGCTTAACTCGCCGCTGATCTCCGTCCTGCTGGGCGGAGGCGGTGTGCTGATGGTGCTGTTCATGATCAACGAATGGTCGCATCCCCTGCCGTTCTTCAAGATCCAGCTCTTGCGCAACCGCAACCTCAGCCATGCCTTGCTGACACTGGGCGGCGTGCTGATCGTGCTGTTGGGCGTGATCCTGATTCCCTCGTCATTCCTGGCGCAATTGCGCGGCTACCGGCCGCTGGAAACAGCGCCGGTGCTGCTCACCATGGGCCTGCCGCAACTGATCGCGCTGCCTCTGGTCGCGGCGCTGTGCAACCTGCGCCAGGTGGATTGCCGCTGGGTGCTGGCCTCGGGCCTCGGCCTGCTGGCCCTGTCCTGCCTGCTGGGGTCGCAACTGACGTCCGTCTGGTCGCGCGAGCAGTTCTACCTGCTCGAAGCCGTACAGATCTTCGCCCAGCCCATGGCCGTGATCCCGCTGCTGATGCTGGCCACCGGCGGCCTGGCGCCGCAGGACGGCCCCTGGGCGTCATCGTGGTTCAACACCATCAAGGGCTTTGCCGCGGTAGCCGCCACCGGCCTGCTGGACGCGCTGACCACCTCGCGCCGCAATTACCACTCCAGCATGCTGGCCGACCAGCTGGGCAACTTTCCGCTGAGCACGGCCGGCGAGAACGCGGCCGCGCTGTCCCGCCGCATCCAGGAACAGGCCGCCGTGCTGACCTCAGCCGACCTCTATCTGTGCATGGCCGGCGTGGCCGTGCTCCTCATCCTGCTCATCCCCTTCGTCGCGACCCGCATCTATCCACCGCGCGCCGCGACCTGAAATCGAGTCCATAACATGCCTTTCTCTCTCTTGACCTCTCCCCTTCCCCGCGCCGGCGCCTTGGGCGCCCTGGTCCTGCTGGCCTATGCAGGCTGGTCATGGTCCGCCACCGGCGCCGCCGAATCCACCGATGACGCCACTGTCGTCGCCGACCACACCATCGTCGCCCCGCAGGTGTCCGGCTTCATCGACGCCGTGCTGGTCGAAGACAACCAGGCCGTCAAGCAAGGCCAGCTGCTCGCCCGCATCGATGACCGCGACCATCAGGCCGCGCTGGCGGCCGCAAGCGCCGAACTCGCAGTCGCCAGCGCACGCCTGTCGGACGCGGCCGCAACCCTGGAACGCCAGCAAGCCGTGATCGAGCAGGCCGTCGCCGTCACGCGCGCCGACCTGGCGGATATCCGCTATGCCGAAAGCGAGGCCCAGCGCCACCGCAGGCTGGCCAGCGAGGGCGCGGGCACCCAGCAGGCCTATGAACAGGCCCGCAGCCGGCTGGACATGGCGCAGGCGCGGCAGGCCGAACACACGGCCACACTGCAGGCCGCGCGCAAGCAGCGCGACGTGCTGGAAGCCAACCGCGAGGCCGCGCAGGCCGGGCTGCTGCGCGCACAGGCGCTGAAGGACCGCGCGGAACTCAACCTGTCGCATACCCAGGTCGTCTCTCCCATCGATGGCATCGTCGGCCGGCGCTCGCTGCGCGTGGGCGCCTATGTCAGCCCGGGCACGCCGATTCTGGCGGTGGTGCCGCTGCAACAAGCCTATGTGGTGGCCAACTTCCGGGAAAAGCAGTTGACCCGCATGCGCCCGGGCCAGCCCGCAACCATCACGGTCGACGCCTATCCGGATACGCCGCTGCGCGGCCGCGTCCAAAGCATCGCGCCGGCCACGGGCCTGAGCTTTTCGCCGGTAGTCCCGAGCAATGCCACCGGCAACTTCACCAAGGTCGCGCAGCGCCTGCCCGTCAAGATCGTGCTGGACGCGCCGGCCGAAGGCGCGCCGCCGCTGCGCGCCGGCATGTCCGTCGAAGCCGTGGTCGATACCGGCGCCGCGGCAGAGGAGTCCATGCAATGACCCCGCGCCGCTTGATCAATGCCACGCTGGCCTGCACGCTTTCCGCCTTGGCAGGCTGCGCAGTGGGCCCCGACTTTCAGGCTCCCCAGGCGCCATTGCCCGTGCAATGGCGGATGCCTGACGCCTCCGCCGTGGACAGCGTCCCCGTGCCGCAAGATGTGAACACATCCTGGTGGGACAGCTTCGGCGATCCCACCCTGAGCGCCTTGATCGCCGAAGCGACCGCCGCCAACCTGGACATACGCATCGCCCACGAACGCCTGCTGCAAAGCCGCGCGGCCCTGCGCGTGACCGAAGCCGACGGCCTGCCCGCCGTAGGCTCAAGCGCGAGCTACAAGCGCGGCCAGAACAGCGAGGTCGGCCTGGCCGACCCTTCGGGCCACGGCGGCAAGTCCTCATTCAATCTGTGGCAAGCGGGTGTGGACGCCAGTTGGGAACTGGACCTGTGGGGCCGCGTGCGACGCGAAGTCGAACAGGCCGGCGCCCAGTCCCAGGCGGCGCTGGAGGCGCAGCGCGGCGTGGTCCTGGCCATCCGCGCCGAAACGGCGCGCAACTACATCCTGCTGCGCGGCACGCAGAACCAACTGGACGTGCTGCGCCAAACGCTTGCCAATGCCGAGCGCAACCTGGCGCTGACCCGTTTGCGCCAGCGCGAAGGCGTCGCCACCGAACTAGACGTTTCGCAAGCCGATGCGCAGGCCGCCGCCATAGAAGCCGGCGTGCCGCCGCTCGTGCTGCGCGTCGAACAGCTGATGAATGCGTTGGCGCTGCTGCTGGAGCAGCCGCCCGGCGCGCTGCAACCGCGTCTGGCGGCGGTGGGTCCGATACCCGGCGGTCCGCTCCAGGTTCCCGTCGGACTGCCGAGCGAACTGGCCGAGCGCAGGCCCGACATCCGCCGCGCCCAGGCCAATCTGCACGCGGCCGTCGCGGCGATCGGCGTAGCGGAGGGCGATTTCTATCCGCGCATCACGCTGTCAGGCAACCTCGGCCTGCAGGCTCTGCAATTGCGGGACCTCGACACCGACAACGCCGGGGTGTTCGGCGTCGGCCCCGCGTTGCAGATTCCCATCTTCCAGGGCGGCCGGTTGCGAGGCCGGCTGCGGCTGCGCGAATCGCAGGCTCAGGAAGCCGCGCTGCTGTACCAAAAAACCGTGCTGAATGCCTGGCATGAAGTCGACAATGCCATGACCGCCTACCAGGCGCAGCAACTGACCCGGGCCAGCCTGGAGCGCGCCTCCGCGAGCGCCCGCCAGGCGCTGCTGAACGCACAGCGGCAATATGCCGCGGGCGCTTCGGACTTCGTGAACGTGCTCAGCGCGCAGAACGCGGTGCTGGCCAGCGACCAGGCCCGCGTGTCGACCCAGGCCTCGGTGTCGCTGGTGCTGGTGGATCTGTACCGCTCGTTGGGCGGCGGCTGGGAAGCGCCCGCCGCCAACCTCAACCCTGCTTCGGCCCCGCAATGATGAACAGACGCGGGAACGGCAGCAGCACCGTGCCGTCGGCCAGCGCCGGATAGGCCTCTTCGATCAGCGACTGGTAGCGGGCCAGGAAACTGGCTTGCCCGGCGGCGTCCAGCCGGTCCAGATAGGGCCGCAGCGCCGTGCCCTTGAACCACTCCACCACCGCCGCTGCGCCTGCCAGCGGGTGATGGTAGGTCGTGCGCCACACGTCCAGCAGGCCGCAATGCGGCTTGAGCAGCTCGTAGTACCAGGCGGCGCTGTGGCGCGGCGGATGCTTGAAGCCGCCGATGGCGGCGGCCCACGGCGCCTCGCCTGCCACCTGGCGCGCCAGGCGGTGGGCCGGCTCCTCCAGGTTGTCCGGGGTCTGCACCGCCAGGCTCCCGCCCGGCGCCAGCTTGCCGACCAGACGGGGATATAGGGTCGCGTGGTCCGGCACCCATTGCAGCGCGGCGTTCGCCAGAATCACGTCGTAGGTCCCGGGCGGATCCCACGTGGCGATGTCGGCCAATTCGAATCGCAGCCCCGGCAGACGTTTCCTGGCCGACTGCAGCATGTCCTCCGAGCTGTCCATGCCGCTGATTTCGGCATCGGGGTAGCGGCTGGCCAGCACCTCGGTGGAGTTGCCAGGACCGCAGCCCAGGTCCACGGCGCGCTTCACATCCTGATTGGGCAAGGCGGCGACCAGGTCCCGCACCGGACGGGTGCGTTCGTTTTCAAAGGCGGAATACTGTTTGGCGGACCAACTGGTCATGACGGCTCCTTGCGGCATTTGGACTGTCCAGCACTCTACGCCCGCCGCACCGGCGCGACAAATCCCAAAAAAAGCGCCCGCCATATCCGTTGGATATGGCGGGCGTCTTGCGTCACGCCGCGGAGCTTATTCCGCCGCGAGTTCCTGCTTGGAGGCGTCCGAGCGGGTTTTCCACAGCGAGAACAACACGCCGCCAGCGATCAGACCGAAGGTCACCGACAGGGACAAGGCAGCCGGCACCTTGCCGATGAAACCGACCAGGAAGATCTTGCCGCCAATGAAGACCAGGACCAGAGCCAAGGCGTACTTCAGGTAATGGAAGCGGTGGATCATCGCCGCCAGCGCAAAGTACAGCGCACGCAGGCCCAGGATGGCGAAGATGTTGCTGGTGTAGACGATGAACGGGTCGGTGGTGATGGCGAAGATCGCCGGCACGGAGTCCACCGCGAACAACAGGTCTACGAACTCGATCAACACCAGCGCCAGCAGCAGCGGCGTAGCCCAGCGCACCTTCTTCGACGTGGCGGGATCGGTCTCCATCACCCAGAACGCGTTGCCGCGCAGCCCTTCCGTGACGCGCATGCGGCGCTTCAGGAACTTCAGGATCGGGTTGGACGCGATATCCGGCGTCTGGTCCGCAATCATCCACATCTTGATGCCGGTGAACACCAGGAAGGCGCCGAACAGATACAGCAGCCAGCCAAAGTTGCTGACCAGCGCCGCGCCCAGGCCTATCATGATGGCGCGCAGCACGATCACGCCGAGGATGCCCCAGAACAGCACGCGGTGCTGGTACTGGCGCGGAATCGCGAAGAAACTGAAGATCAGCGCGATCACAAAGACGTTGTCCATCGACAGCGACTTCTCGATCATGAAGCCCGTGTAGTAGGCCATGCCGCTGGCGGAACCCATCTGCCACCAGACCCAGGCGCCGAACAGCAGCGCCGCGCTGATGTAGCCGGCGGAAAGCAGCAGGCTCTCGCGCACGCCGATCTCGCGGTCTTCCTTGTGCAGCACGCCCAGGTCAAAGGCCAGCAAGGCGACCACGATGCCGATGAATAGCAGCCAGCTCCAGGCCGGGGTGCCGAAGAAATCGGCGGAGAGTAAGGTGAGCAAGGTGTCCATGATGTTCCCGCTTGTGTTCGAAGGGGCTCATGATCCAGATCCTGGCCGAATGGAGAAATCAGCCTGAAAGTGAGTTAAGGTTCGAAAAAACCGAAGTGATTCCTGCCATGCTCAATTACCGACACCTGTATTACTTCTGGATGGTCGCCAAGGAAGGCGGCTTTTCCCGTGCCGCCGAAAGGCTGGACATGGCCATCCAGACCATCAGCGCGCAAGTGCGCGAACTGGAAAAAAACCTGGGCCACCAATTGCTCAAGCCGGCCGGGCGCGGCGTGGCGCTGACCGACGCGGGCGAAGCCGCCTTCGCCCGCGCCGAAGAGATCTTCCAGATCGGCCAGATGCTGCCCCAGGAGGTCCGCGCCGCCGCCACCAAGCCCGTCATACGTCTGTCGGTGGGCCTGTCGGACGGTATTTCCAAGCTGGCCGCGCAGGCCCTGCTGGGGCCGGTGCTACACACGCCGGACCTGCGCCTGACCTGCCACGAAGGCGAGGTCGAGGAACTGCTGGGCGAACTTGCCCAGCATCACCTGGATTTGGTGCTGGCCGGCCAGGGCGCACCCGCCAACCCCAACCTGCGCCTCACCAGCGACCGCCTGGTTTCATCGCCAGTGGACTGGTACGGCCCCGCCAAACTGGTGCGCAAGGCCGACACCCTGGACTTTCCGCGCTGCCTGGAACGCCTGCCGGTACTGCTGCCCACCGGCCATTCCGTGCTGCGCCAGACGCTGGACCGCTGGTTCGCCGAACAAGGCATCTACCCCAATGTCGTCGGCGAATTCGAAGACAGCGCCCTGATGTCGGTGTTCGCGGCCCGCGGCCTGGGCGTATTTCCGCTCAGCCGACTGGGCGGCGGCGACATCGGCGTGCTGCGGGGCTTGCGCCCCCTGGCCCGCTGCGACGACGTGCACGAGGAAATCCACGCCATCCGCAACCGCCGCGGACAGCACCATCCGCTGGTCCAGATCGTGCTCGCCAAGGCAAAAACTTCGGTTTTTTCTTAATGTTTGTCACAACCACGCTGGTTTTTCAGAAATAGAATCCGCCTTATCGTGGACCCTCTTTTGAAACATCGGAGTACCACCTCAATGAAAAAGATCATCTGGCTCGCCTTCGCCGTGCTTGCAGCACTCTGGACCGGGCTGGTTGCGCTGACGCTGCAGCTGACCAACTGGGTCCTGTCGACCATCGCCACGACCCAGGTGCCCGGCACGGCGCTGGATACCTCGCAATGGGTTCCGCCCGCCTGGGCGGCGGCCTGGGTCGACCCCGCCTGGCTGCAGACGCTGCAGGGCGGCCTGGTCTGGGCCGCGCAAGGCCTGAACCAGGTGCTGCCCTTCGCCGGCAGCCTCGGCACGCTGATCTCGGTGCTGGCCTGGATCTTCTGGGGCTTCATCATCGTCGGCCTGCTGGTGCTGGCGCTGATCCTCCACTGGCTGGCCGGCAAGCGCGAGCAAGCCGCGGCGCCCGGCCGCCAAGTGGTGTAATAGGGCAGGCAACGCGGCAATCCGGCGCGCTGCCCCTTTAAGAGGAGCGTGCCGTGCCCACCGTCAATTCCCCTGCCCCCAAGCTGTTGCTGGCGGCCCTGCTGGCCATGGCCGCCACGGCGGCGCAGGCGCACCCTGTGCGCCCCGCCTACGGCATCGAGGTCTGCACGGTCACGGGCACTTCCGGGGAATACAGCGTGCGCGTGCGCAACACCGGCACGGCGCCCCTGGCCCGCGCCGAAGTCAACGGCGTCAGGCTGGATGCCAGCGGCCACGCGGCGGATCCTCTTACCGTAAACCTGACCGACATCCCTGCCGGCAAGTACAAGACCGCCGTGCTGGGACGCCCCGGCAATGGCGCCTCGCTGGTCAGCATCGCCACCTATGTGACCGCCAATGGCGTCGAAACCCATCAGCAGGATTTGTTCGCCGGCAAGGTGGCGCACGTTTCGCCGGGCTCGGCGCTGCAATACACCCTGGCGCCGCTGGCCGTGCGCGGCTGGACGGTGGCCTATGGCACCAAACAGGACCCCAAGCTGGAAGCCGGCAGCGCCGTGCTGCTGATCTACCCCGTCACCCTGGGCAAGAAGCGGGACGCGACGCGTCCGGACGCCGGCCGCACACCGGCCGACGTGGTGCCGCTGGCGCCCTGCGGCACGGCCGCCGGGGCAAAGCAATCCTGAACGCGCTCAGGTGCCGCTGAGCAGGTCGCGCTCGTTCAGAAGCGCGTAGACGATCTCGGGCCGGTTGTCGAAACCGCGGCGGATGGCGGCGGGAATCGCCGTGCGCGTCTTGCGGCACAGCCCGAGCTGGTCCTCCAGCTGGATCGCGATGCCGCGCGAGGTGCGCACCTCGTTTTCGCTGGGCGTGATGTGAATCACGATGCCCAGCTGCGCATGGATGCGTCCCTGCATGGCGCGCAGGTCTTCCAGGCTGGAGATGTTCTCCAGCCGCGCCACCAGGCGCTTTTCCTCTTCCTTGGTCAGCCGCAACACGCGGAAGTCGGCGGCGGGATCGGCCAACAGCCGGTCGCGGTCGCACACGCAGGCGCCCGGCGGACATTCTTGGCGGATGGGAAACGGAAAATTCATGGCGGGCGGAGCGCGTCGCGGCAATCCTGCATATCTTGGAATTCTACCCAGGATCCCCCGCCGCCCGCCCGGCGGCAAGTCCTGGTTTCCCCGCAAGCCGCTGCGGCATAATGCCTCACCGAGTTCACGGCGCGGAGGGCGCCCGCATGAAAGGATTCCTGTCCATGGCGGCATTGGCCGCGCTGTCCGCGCTCTGCAACGGCGCCGTTGCCCGCGACTACGCCTATGCCATCCGGCCGGGCCTGTCCTCGGTGGTGACGGTTTCCGAACTGCCCCAGCAGCGCCTCGGCGCACGCGTGGGCAACGGCCCGGAACAGGAAATCGCGAGCATCGGCGGCGACGAGGAAGTCGACCAATTCCAGGACGTGGACGTGGACCATGACGGCTACCGCGACTTCGTCATCGGCCAGACCGGCGGCAGCACGCAAGCGATTTCGCGCATCTTCCTGTACCGCCCCAAGGACGGGCGCTACCACGAGATCCCGTATCCCGATGCGGCGGCCAGCCCCTGCCGCGGCTTCGTCAATCCCGAGTTCGACGCGGCCAAGCCCATTATTTCCGTGGCGTGCCGCTACAGCGCCGACACCTATGGCTTCGAACAGTACCGGGTGTGCCCGGACGGCTCGGCGCGGGTCATCTCCTGGACCCGGCGCGAGGGCGAATCGGAGCGCAAGATTCCGCACCCCGGCGCCAAGGGCGGCACATGCGCCGCGAAGACTGGCCCGTAAGGCGCCGTCCCGCCGCGCGCATCCCGCCTTCGCCATGGCGCTGCAAACGCCGCGGCCGCTATAGTTGCGCTTCCGCCCACCAGGCTCTACGTCCGAGGACACCCCCGTCGTGCTGATTTTCCACAACCCTGTCCACGAAAAACACGCTGGCCGACAGGAAATGTTCCGCGGCAAGCTGGTGCCCTGCCACGAAACCCCGGCGCGCCTGGAGTTCGTCCTGCAGGCGCTGAGCCAGCGCGGCATCGGCGCATTGCGCACACCGTCGGCGGCGGACCTGGGCCTGGTCAAGCGCGTGCACACCCCGCGCTACGTGGACTTCCTGGAAACAGCCTGGCGCGATTGGGTGGCGCTGGACCCGGCCAATGCCGGACTGGACATCCTGCCTTCGGTCTGGCCCGTGCGCGGATTCCGTCACGACATCGAACCGACCAACTTCGCCGCGCGGGTCGGCCTGTTCTCGTTCGACAGCGGCTGCCCGCTGACCGCGGGCACCTGGGAGGCCGCCACCGCAGGCGCGGCCTGCGCCATCGACGCCGCGCGCGCGGTATCCGCGGCGGGCGGGCCTCGCGTCGCCATGGCGCTCACGCGTCCGCCCGGCCACCACGCGGGCCCCGATTTCTTCGGCGGCTACTGCTTCCTGAACAACGCGGCGCTGGCCGCGCAGGCGCTACGCGAAGCTGGCGCCCAACGCGTGGCCATCGTGGACGTCGACTACCACCACGGCAACGGCACGCAGAGCATCTTCTATGAACGCGCCGACGTGCTGACCGTGTCGGTGCACGGCGATCCGACCACCGAGTACCCCTTCTACCTGGGCTACGCCGATGAGCGCGGCGCAGGCGCGGGCCTGGACGCCAACCTGAACCTGCCGCTGCCCGCCGGCACCGGTTTCGCCGCCTGGACGCAGGCGTTGGAACAAGGGCTGGCCGCCGTGCGCGCCTTCAAGGCTGACGCGGTGGTTATCGCGCTGGGCGTGGACACCTACGAAGGCGATCCCATCTCCAAGTTCCAGCTCAAGAGCGCCGATTACCTGCATGTGGGCCGCCTGCTGGCAGGCCTGGGCCTGCCGGCGGTGTTCACGATGGAAGGCGGCTACGCCGTGGCGGACGTGGGCATCAACGTCGCCAACGTGCTGGAAGGCTACGCGGGCTGAACAGCAGGCCCATCAGTCCCGCGTTTCGAGCACCTTGTTGATGCGCAGCGCCAGCAGCGTGCAGGCAGCGCCCGACAACAGGTAGACGCTGACCGCCACCAGCCCGAAACGCGCGGACAGGCCCAGCGCGACCAATGGCGCGAATGCCGCGCCGATCAGCCAGGCCATGTCGGAGGTCAGCGCCGCGCCCGTGTAGCGGAAGCGCCGCGTGAAGTTCGCGGTGACGGTCCCCGAGGCCTGGCCGTAGGACAGCCCCAGCAGCACGAAGCCCACCAGAATGAACGCATCCTGCGCCTTGGGTCCGCCGCCCAGCAGCCAGGGCGTGAACAGCGCGAACACGGCGATCAGAAGGGCCAGCAGGCCCAGCGTGGTGCGCCGGCCGATGCGGTCGGCCAGCCAGCCCGATGCGATGGTGCCCAGGATGCCCAGCACCGCGCCAATGATCTGCACGATCAGCACGTCCTGGATCTGCTGGGTGGCGCTGACCGCGATCCACGACAGCGGAAACACCGTGACCAGGTGGAACAAGGCATAACTGGCAAGCGCCGCGAATGCGCCGATGAACAGGTTGTAGCCCTGCTCGCGCACCATCTGCGCGACGCTGATCGGTTCCAGCTCGCCCTCTTCCAGCAGCTGCGTGTATTCCTCGGTGACGACCAGGCGCAGCCGCGCAAACAGCGCCACCACGTTGATGGCGAACGCCACGAAGAAGGGATAGCGCCAGCCCCATTCCAGGAAATCGGCTTCGGTCAGGGTCACGTGCAGGAACAGGAACAGCGCGCTGGCCACCATGAAGCCCACGGGCGCGCCCAGCTGCCCCAGCATCGCATACCAGCCGCGGCGGTTGGGCGGCGCATTCAGCGCCAACAGCGACGGCAAGCCGTCCCACGACCCGCCCAGCGCCAGCCCTTGCAGGCAGCGGAATACCGCCAGCAGCGTGATCGCATGCGCGCCGATGACGTTGTAGCCCGGCAGAAAGGCCATGCCCACCGTGGCCGTCCCGAGCAGGAACAGGGCGATGGTGAGCTTGGTCGCGCGCCCCCAGCGCCGCTGCGCGGCCATCGAGAGCGCCGTGCCGATGGGCCGCATGATGAACGCGAACGAGAAGATGACGAAGGACCAGAGAGTGCCTTCCAGCCGCGGTTCGAAGGGGAAGAAAACCTGCGGAAAAACCAGCACGCAGGCGATGCCGAAGACGAAGAAATCGAAGTATTCGGAAGCGCGCCCCACCACCACGCCCACCGCGATTTCCCCTGGCGCAACCTTGGCGTGACTGCCGCCGCCGGCCGCGGGGAGTGAAGGAGCATGACCGGGATATTGCGTGGTGGTCGCCATGTGAATGCTCGCTGAAAGGAGGTTCGGAACAGCCTTGCCTACGATCCTGAAACACACCCGCGCGCCTGCAGCCCATATCGCGCAGAGCCGCTCCGTTATTGGGATGCAGCCCTGGTCTGCGCGCGTCGCCCTGCACATTTTTGTTCTTTTTACCCTAGATTTTTCGCGGCTTCCAGCGTAGTGTTGCGTTTACTTCCCACGGTTACGTTTCGGGGTATGGTCATGCCGTCCTTCCCAAGGTTCCGCGGATTGGTCCTGGTTGCCGCGCTGCCATTGCTCGCCGGATGCAATGCAGTCCTGCTCTCGCCCTCGGGCGACATCGCTTTGCAGCAGCGCAACCTGATCATCATTTCCACCGGCTTGATGCTGCTCATCATCGTGCCGGTGATCCTCCTGACTTTCGTGTTCGCATGGCGCTACCGGGCCAGCAACAAGGAAGCGCACTATGACCCCGAATGGAATCACTCCACCATGCTGGAGCTCCTGATCTGGGCCGCGCCGCTGCTGATCATCATCGCGCTGGGCGCGCTCACCTGGGTCAGCACGCACCAACTGGATCCCTACCGCCCGCTTGTGCGCCTGTCCGAAGGCCGCGAAGTGCCAGCCGGCACCAAACCGCTGGTGGTGGAGGTGGTGGCGCTGGACTGGAAGTGGCTGTTCATCTATCCCGAACAAGGCATCGCGGCGGTAAACGAAATGGCGGCGCCGGTCGACCGCCCCATCCAGTTCAAGATCACCTCGTCGACGGTGATGAATTCCTTCTTCGTGCCCGCGCTGGCGGGCCAGATCTACGCCATGCCGGGCATGCAGACCACCCTGCACGCGGTGATCAACCATCCCGGCGAATACGAAGGCCTGTCCGCCAATTACAGCGGCTCGGGCTTTTCCGGCATGCGCTTCAAGTTCCACGGCGTGGACCAGCAGGGCTTCGACAAATGGGTGGCTGACGCCCGCGCCTCCGACGCCACGCTCAGCCGCGAAACCTACCTGAAGCTGGAGCAACCCAGCGAACGCAACCCGGTGCAGCGCTATGCGTCCAGCGCGCCCGGCCTGTTCGAGGCGATCGTCAACCGCTGCGTGGAGCCCAACCGCATGTGCATGCGCGACGCGATGGCGATCGACGCGCAAGGCGGCATGGGCATACCCGGCGCGCTCAACGTCACCACCCTGGACGCCGGAACGCGCGAGCGCCTGGGCCTGACCGGCGCGCCGCGCAAATACGTGGGCGCGATGTGCACCGCCACCGAAGGATTGCTCCTGTAGCGGATCGCTGGCGCACGGTGATCCGAATGATGCAAGGGCTACGTGAAATTGCGGTCTTTTTGCTGGAATCGAGATGCCTGATCAACCAGACCTCACCAAGCTGATCTTCGGTAAGTTGACCTGGGAAGCCATTCCCTACCATGAACCGATCCTGCTCTTCACCTTCATCGCGGTCGCCATCGGCGGCATCGCGGTGGTGGGCGCCATCACCTACTTCGGCAAATGGGGCTATCTGTGGCGCGAGTGGTTCACCAGCATCGACCACAAGAAGATCGGCATCATGTACGTCATCCTGGGCATCGTGATGCTGCTGCGCGGCTTCGCCGACGCCATCATGATGCGCCTGCAGCAGGCGGTGGCGTTCGGCGATTCGATGGGCTACCTGCCGCCGCACCACTACGACCAGATCTTCACCGCGCACGGCGTGATCATGATCTTCTTCGTGGCCATGCCGCTGGTCACGGGCCTGATGAACTACATCGTGCCCCTGCAGATCGGCGCGCGCGACGTGGCCTTTCCGTTCCTGAACAACTTCAGCTTCTGGATGACCACGGGCGGGGTGATCCTGGTCATGATGTCGCTGTTCGTCGGCGAGTTCGCGCGCACCGGCTGGCTGGCGTATCCACCGTTATCGGGGATCCTCCAGAGTCCCGACGTGGGCGTCGATTACTACATATGGGCCCTGCAGATAGCGGGGGTAGGCACGCTGCTCTCGGGCGTCAACCTGCTGGTCACCATCGTCAAGATGCGCGCGCCCGGCATGACCATGATGCGCATGCCCATCTTCACCTGGACCGCGCTGTGCACCAACGTGCTGATCGTGGCCGCTTTTCCGGTGCTGACCGCGGTGCTGGCGCTGCTGTCCATGGACCGCTACGTGGGCACCAACTTCTTCACCGCGGACTTCGGCGGCAACGCCATGATGTACGTGAACCTGATCTGGATCTGGGGCCACCCCGAGGTCTACATCCTGATCCTGCCGGCCTTCGGCATCTTCTCCGAAGTGGTCTCCACCTTCTGCCGCAAGCGCCTCTTCGGCTACGCATCCATGGTGTATGCCACGGTCGTGATCACGGTGCTGTCGTACCTGGTATGGCTGCACCATTTCTTCACCATGGGGTCAGGGGCGAGCGTGAACTCGTTCTTCGGGATCACCACCATGATCATTTCGATCCCGACCGGAGCAAAGATCTTCAACTGGCTGTTCACCATGTACCACGGGCGCATCCGCTTCGAGGTGCCGATGCTGTGGACGCTGGGTTTCATGGTGACCTTCGTGATCGGCGGCATGACGGGCGTGCTGCTGGCCGTTCCGCCCGCCGACTTCGTGCTGCACAACAGCCTGTTCCTGATCGCGCACTTCCATAACGTGATCATCGGCGGCGTGCTGTTCGGGCTGATGGCCGGCATCACGTACTGGTTTCCCAAGGCCTTCGGCTACAAGCTCGATCCGTTCTGGGGCAAGTGCTCGTTCTGGTTCTGGCTGGTGGGCTTCTACGTCGCCTTCATGCCGCTGTACGTGCTGGGGCTGATGGGCGTGACGCGGCGTGTGAACCACTTCGAGGACATGTCCCTGCAGATCTGGTTCCAGGTGGCGGCCTTCGGCGCGCTGCTGATCGCCTGCGGCATCGCCAGCTTCCTGATCCAGCTGGTGGTCAGCTACCGCCGCCGCGAATCGCTGCGCGACGACACCGGCGACCCCTGGGACGGCCGCACGCTGGAATGGTCGACCTCGTCGCCCCCGCCCAACTACAACTTCGCCTTCACGCCGCGCGTGCATGACCAGGACGCCTGGTGGCAGATGAAGCAGCACGGCTACCTGCGGCCGCAGCAGGGCTTCATTCCCATCCACATGCCCAAGAACACCTGGGCGGGCATCGTGCTGGCGGGTATCAGCGTGGTGATGGGTTTCGCCTTGATCTGGCATATGTGGCCGCTGGTCGTGCTGTCATTCGCGGCGCTGATCCTGGTGTCCATCATTCACACCTTCAACTACAAGCGCGACTACTACGTGCCGGCCGAAGAGGTCGTGCGCGCCGAAGACGCCCGCACAAGGTTGCTAGCGAAAAATGTCTGATACCCTGGCCCCCAACCTGCCCGGCGGCACGGCGCCGCCCGCCGAACCCGTGTTCCACGTCCCGGGCGAACACCATCCCAAGAACGGCACCCTGCTGGGGTTCTGGGTCTACCTGATGAGCGATTGCCTCATCTTCGCCTGCCTGTTCGCCACCTATGGCGTGCTGGGACGCAACTATGCGGCAGGCCCGTCCGGCGCGGACCTGTTCGATCTGGAACTGGTGGCGGTGAATACCGCGTTGCTGCTGCTGTCTTCCATCACCTACGGTTTCGCGATGCTGGAAATGCGGCGCAACCGCGTCGGCGCCACCCAGCTGTGGCTGGCCGTGACCGGCATCCTGGGGCTGGGCTTTCTGTCCCTGGAACTGTACGAATTCGCGCACCTGATCCACCAGGGCGCAGGTCCCCAGCGCAGCGCCTTCCTGTCGTCCTTCTTCACCCTGGTCGGCACCCACGGGCTGCACGTCACCTTCGGCATCGTGTGGCTGGTGACGATGATGATCCAGGTCCAGATGCACGGCTTGATCCCCGAAAACCGCCGCCGCCTGATGTGCCTGTCGATGTTCTGGCACTTCCTGGACCTGATCTGGGTGGGCGTCTTCACCTTCGTGTACCTGATGGGAGTGCTGCCATGACCGCGCACCTGGATCATCCGGCCGATCACGGCCATGGCGGCCATGACCACCACGACGACGATGACGGCGCCGCCCACGGCACCTTCAAGAGCTACATGACCGGCTTTGTGCTGGCAGCCATCCTGACGGCCATTCCGTTCTGGCTGGTCATGAATCGGGTTTTCTCCGAATCCCGCACCACTGCGTTGATCATCCTGGCCTTCGCCGCCGTGCAGATCGTGGTCCACATCATCTACTTCCTGCACATGGACACCAAGTCCGAAAGCGGCTGGAACATGTTGGCGTTAATATTCACGCTGGTGCTGGTCGTAATCACGCTCAGCGGATCCATCTGGATCATGTATCACCTCGACTCCAATATGATGCCCATGTCCACTCACGACATGCGGAAAATGCCCTGATGGCCGCAGTAAACGACTCCACTACCCGCGACACCTCCTCCCGCAATCCGCGCAGCAAAATCACCCTGGTCATCCTGGGGGTGCTTGCTGTCGCCATTTTCGCGGGGCTTTGCGCCCTGGGCACCTGGCAGGTGCACCGGCTGGCCTGGAAGCGCACCCTGATCGCACAGGTCGAACAGCGCGCCCATGCGGCGCCCACGCCGGCGCCGGCCCAGGCCGAATGGCCCGCGCTGACCTCCGACAACGCCGAATACCGCCGTGTCACCGCCAAGGGCACCTATCTGTACGACCGCCAGACCCTGGTGCAGGCCGCGACCGAGCTGGGCAGCGGCTACTGGGTCATGACGCCGCTGCAGTTGCCCGAGGGCGGCACGGTGCTGGTCAACCGCGGCTTCGTGCTGCCCGAATGGCGCAAGAGCAAGTCGGCCATACAACAAACGCCCGAAGAAGCCAGCGTCACCGGCCTGCTGCGCATGGGCGAACCCGCCCATGGTTTCCTGCGCAACAACGATCCGGCGACCAACCTCTGGTATTCGCGCGACCTGCCCGCCATCGCCGCGGCGCGCGGCTTGAGCGACGTAGCGCCCTACTTCATCGACGCCGATGCGACGGGCAAGGACGGCAGCGGACGCACTGCCCCGGTCGGCGGCCTGACGGTGCTGAACTTCCCCAACAATCACCTGAGCTACGCCATCACCTGGTACGCCCTGGCGGCCATGGTGCTGGTCGGCGTTTTCATCTTTGTGCGCGAGGAAAAGCGCGCACGCCGCAAGGACTGATCCAGCCAGCTGCGGCCGGTGTCCTACAATGAGGGCTGGGAACAGCGCTGGGCTACATGCTCGCGTGCTGTTCCCTTTTGTTTTTTCCACCCCTCTACAAGGAGTCCCCAAGGATGAAAAAGACGCTGCTCGCCGCCGCAATGTTCACGACTTTTGCAGGCGTTGCTCAGGCAGAATCGTCGGTAACTCTCTATGGTGTCATCGACACCGGCATTGGTTACAACAAGATCAAAGGCGATGGATACGACGGTAGCAAGATAGGCATGATCAACGGCATCCAGGCCGGCTCGCGCTGGGGACTGCGCGGCGCCGAAGATCTGGGCGACGGTCTGCGCGCCGTGTTCACGCTGGAAAGCGGATTCGACTCGGCCAACGGCCAGCGCGGTCAATCCGGCCGCCTGTTCGGCCGCCAGGCCACCATCGGCCTGGCCAACGACGCCTGGGGCACGCTGGAGTTCGGCCGCCAGGCCACGGTGGGCTCGAACTACCTTGCCGACATCGACCCCTTCTACACCAGCTACACGCAGTCCAACATGGGCCTGGGTTTCAGCGCCGCCAACACCATGCGCTGGGACAACATGGTGATGTACAAGACGCCTTCGGTGAACGGCTTCGAGCTCGGCGTCGGCTACTCGTTCAATGCGGACGACACGAACGCCGACCAGACGGGCTTTCGCACCGCCGACAATACCCGCGGCATCACCGCCGGCCTGCGCTACGTGCAAGGTCCGCTGAACGTAGCGCTGACCTACGACCAGCTCAACGGCTCCAACCGCGGCGCCATCGACCATGACGCCACGCCGCGCCAGTACGCGCTGGGCGTGTCCTACGACCTGGAAGTCGTGAAGCTCGCCGCCGCCTACGGCCGCACCACCGACGGCTGGTTCGTCGGCCAGGACCTGCCCGCGGGCACGCCCTTCAGCGACGAATTCGGCACCAACCGTTTCGTGGACGGCTTCAAGGCCAACTCCTACATGCTGGGCGCCACCCTGCCCCTGGGCAGCGCGAGCAGCCTGTTCGCGTCGTGGCAGCACGTATCGCCGAACAATGACAAGCTGACCGGCGGCGACACCAACATGAACGTCTGGAGCGTGGGCTACACCTACGACCTGTCCAAGCGCACCAACCTGTACGCCTATGGTTCGTACGGCAAGGACTATGCCTTCATCGACGGCCTGAAGAGCACGGCCGCCGGCGTCGGCGTGCGCCACACGTTCTAAGCAAGTCAGCGGAGCGGCTGCGGGGCCGCTTCCGTTCCTGACGAATCGGTCCGATTACCTGCCCCCTGGTATCGGACCTTTTTAATATCGCCCGGGAGCCTGACGTCATCAGCATGTACGCCTAGGAGGCTCTCATGCATAAACCGCTCCCTCATACTTCCGCCTTTCCCGCCGCGGGTACGCTCGCCGTGTACGCCGCGCTTGCGCCGAACCACCGCCAGCTCATCAAGGACACCATGACCCAGGATCTCGATGCGCTGGAACAGGCCGCCGAAAAACCCGATGCCGTCGCTACGGCCCAAATGCTGCATCGCATACAGGGCGCGCTGCTGGCCTTGCAGATGCGAGCGCCTGCCTCGCACTTCGAAGCCCTGGAAGAGGAGCTGGCGGCGGGCCTGTCGGCATGCGCTGCCGCCCGCATCCACGATCAGGCCGCCGTCGTGCGCGACCTCATGGACAGGCTGCATGCGTGGCAACCCGCTCCGGTGCAATCTGCAGGAAACACGCGTCCCTCATGATCGGCTATCTTTGAAACCAGATCCTGAAACGGACCATGCCCTCTATCTCCCGTCCTGCGCGCCGCGCTCTTCCCGCCCGCCGGCCACGTCTGTTGCACGCCGTGGCCGCGGCCTTGCTGCCGCTGGCCCTTGCAGCCTGCAACGGCGGCGGCGACGATCATGACGACGAACCCGTCGCCGTCGCGCCGCCTCCCGTCGAAGAAACGCCCCCCGCCGAAACCCAGCCGCCGCGCAACACGGCCTACCTGCAGGCCAAGCCGGGCGACGTCATCCAGGTCCGCATCGAAGAGCTGCGCCCCACCCAGGCCGCCATCGGCTACGACCAGATCTACTACAAGCTCGGCCGCTGGCAAGGGGACTTCGAACGTCCGACCTGGGCGGACAAGCCGGCACAGCAGCTGGACTACCTGAACCGCACGGTCGGCAAGAAGTTCGACGACTACTGCGAAGACATGGGTGGCGCCGAGCGCGCGCAGGAATTCCAGAGCGTCGCCGAGGCGCGCGCCGCACGCCTGGATCAGCCCGCCACCTACACCTGCAAGAACGCCCCCGGCACCGACACCGCCAACCTCAAGACGGTGGTGGTCGGCTGGGACGGCAACCTGTATCTGACCGATGGCCACCACACCTTCTCGTCGCTGCGCGAAATCGCCGATGGCGGGCCCAAGCTGCCGGTCTGGGTCAAGGTCGACGCCAACTACAGCACCCTGCCCAATGCGGCGGCGTTCTGGCAGCGCATGGTCGACGAACGCCGCGCCTGGCTGCGCGACGGCCAGAACCAGCCCATCACCGTGGACCAGTTGCCCGCCCGCCTGGGGCTGGCCAGCACCCAGGAGGCCGGCGGCATGCAGGAGGACCGCTACCGCTCGCTGGTGTACTTCACCCGCGACATCGCCTACAGCAACGGCAACCTGCCGGAGTTCGCGGAGTTCCTGTGGGGCGACTGGCTGCGCCGCCAAGCCGCGGGCGGCCAGTTGCCGGGCCTGGACCAGTACAAGATGATGGCACCCGCCGCGCCGGCGCAGATCCTCGCCGCCAGCACCCTCGACAAGAGCCTGGCGCCTGCCGGCGCCAACGACAGCTATGCCGCCGCGGTGCGCGACGCCTCCCTGAAGATGAGCGCATTGAAGGACACCGACATCGTCTTCGATGACCGCGACGCTGCCGGCCTGGGACGTATCGCGCTGGCGCCCGACGCCGCCAGCGGCTCGCCCACCAAAAAGGCGCGCGACACCCTGGAAGAGCTGCCGCGCAACGACGCCAAGACCGATGGCAGTCCGCGGGGCGCTGGCAAGCTGTGGTTCGCCGTGAACTACCGCAACTGCGGCAAGCCCGCGGCCGGCACCTGCTGGGGCTGGTAAGCCGCGGCGCCTGCCCACACGCGCTAAGCGTCGATCTGCATGGCGGGCCGGGCCTGGACCCGGTCCATCCACGCCCGCACATGCGGATGCGACGCCACCCTGGCGCCCAGATAGGCGCTATAGCCGATCACCGAACCGACCACCAGGTCGGCCAGCGAGTAGGCCGCGCCCAAAATCCAGGGTTGCCGCGCCAGATGGCCGTCCAGCACGGCCAGCAACGCGTCCGCGTCGTCCAGTACGCGTTCGGCCTCGGCGCCGCCGGGCGCGTCTGCGCCCTGCGTGGCGAGATACAGGCGCGTCACCGCCGCACCGTAGCTGACATAGGACCAGGCGCACCACGACATCGCCAGCAGGCGTTCGGGCGTGTCGGCGGCGGGCCACAGGCCGCGTTCCACGCCGTAGCGCTCTCCCAGCCATAGCTGTATCGCCAAGGTTTCGAACAAGGGAGCGCCGTCCACCGTCAGCGTGGGGACCTTGCCGTTCGGATTGAGCGCCAGGAATTCGGGACGATGCTGTTCCCCCGTCCTGATGTCCACCTTCACGCGTTCGTGCGGCACGGCCAGTTCGGCAAGCGCGCAAGCCACCGGGGTTGCGCTGGACATGGGGTGCCAATAGAAAACGATAGACATGGGCGAATCTCCAATTCAATCAAGGGATGTGCGTCGCGGCCCCTGCCGCTGACTACGGGAGCCAATGTAGAATCCATTGAGGACAGATTCCGCCCTCGATACGCGTTATCGTGCCGCCATGCTTACTTCCAGCAACCGCCTCCTGCGCCTGCTGTCGCTGCTGCAGACCCGCCGCCATTGGGCCGGAACCGAGCTGGCCGCGACGCTGGCGATTCACCCCCGCACCCTGCGGCGCGACATCGACAAGCTGCGCGAACTGGGCTACCCCGTCCATGCCAGCAGCGGCGTGGCCGGCGGCTATGCCTTTCGCGCGGGGAAGGCGCTGCCGCCCCTGCTGCTGGACGACGATGAAGCGCTGGCCGTGGCGCTCACCCTGCGCACGGCCGCCACGGGCACGGTGGGCGGCATCGAGGAAACCGCGCTGCGGGCGCTGGTGAAGCTGGAGCAGGTCATGCCTCAGCGCCTGCGCCACCGGGTCGACGCCCTGCGCTCGGCCATCGTGCCGATCCCGCGCGACGGCGCTGCCGTCGACGCCACCCTGCTGGCCACGCTGGCAGCCGCCTGCCGCGACCAATTGCGAGTCGGCTTCGACTATGCGGACGGCAAGGGCCGGGCCAGCACCCGGCTGGTGGAGCCGCAAGGCTTGGCGCATACCGGATACCGTTGGTATCTGGTGGCCTGGGATCCCGCGCGCGAGGACTGGCGCACCTTCCGTATCGACCGCATCGCGGGCGCCCCGGAAGTCGGCGCGCATTTCGCCCCGCGCCCGCCGCCCGAAGGCGGCGACCTGCGCGCCTATGTCTCGCGCTCGGTCAACATGGCGCCGCATCCGGAACCGGCGCGCGTGGTCCTGCATGCGCCGCGCGCCGTCATGGCTGCGCGCATCCCGCCGGGCGCCGGCCAGATCGACGCGCTGGACGAAGCGCGCTGCGTGCTGCAATGCGCCGTGCCCAGCCTGGACGCGCTGGTTTACTGGCTGATGGCGCTGGACGTCGAATTCGAGGTGCTGGCGCCTGCGGCGCTGCAGGACCGCCTGCGGCTGGCCAGCGAACGGCTGGGGCGCAGCCTGGAAAAAATGACAGCTCCCAAAGCGGGGAGATAGCGGTCGGATTTGGTTGTTTTTCGGCCTATCCCATTCTGTGTATTTCGCCCGCGATTCGAGTATCTTGATTGCTTTCCAAACATTTCCAAGAATCACGCCATGAGCAACGTTCCCGACGCCGACGCCTTCCTGCAATTTCTCGTCAACCTGGTGAACAACGGCAGCCAGATCGAGAGCATCGGCGTGACCCTGCAGATGGGCGGCATGCTGGTGTCGGGTTCCATCGTGTCCGGCGCGGAGTACTTCGACAGCTTCGCCGCCAGCTTCACGGACTCGCTGGACAAGGTGGACGACGCCACCCGCAAGGCCGTGCATGCCTCGCTGGCGGAACTGGGCGACGTCTTCCGCGTGCCCCAACCCGCCGACCCGCTGCCGAACTACATCCATCTCGCCGACGCGCTGTTCTTCACTGCCGACGGCACCCCCATCGCCGGACAGCCCACGCTGTGGCGCGGCCGCACCAGCGCTGTCGACGGCTTCGTCCTGGGCCGCCTGCAAGAAGAAGCGGCCGGCTGAGGCCGCCGATCTCCCTGTTGCGCGCGTTCCCCGCCCCGGTTCTCGGGCGCGGGGCGCGCCGCTACGCAAAAACCACTACGCTATCGGTTTGCCTCCCCCCAACCATGAGTCCGACCGCCATCTCCCCAGTTGCGGCAAGGGCTCGCTTGAAGTCACTCCCCCGCATGGAAAGACTCCGTATCGTCCTGGTTGACGACCATCCCCTGGTCTTGATGGGGATGCGCGACCTGCTGGAAAAGGACCTCAATTTCGAGGTCACGGCCACCCTGTCCGGGCCGACCGCGCTGGTCCAGCACCTGCAACGCGATATGCCGCACGTGGTGATCACCGACTATTCCATGCCCGGCGACGACACCTACGGTGACGGCATCCGCCTGGTCAAATACCTGACGCGGCATTACCCGGAAGTCCAGATCGTGGTGCTGACCATGGTGTCGAATTCCATGATCATCTCGGCGCTCTACGACGCCGGCGTGGCCGCGGTGGTGCTCAAGCGCGACAACCTCACCGAGATCATGACCGCGCTGGAAACGCTGCATGCCGGCCGCAAGTACTATCCGCCCGGCTTCCAGCGCGACGGCGTCGCCGATGAGCGCAGCAAGTTCATCGGTGAACGCATCAACAGCCTGTCGCCCAAGGAATTCGAAGTGCTGCGCCACTTCATCCGCGGCGAATCCATGATGCAGGTGGCCGACGCCTTGAAGCGCAGCGTCAAGACAGTCAGCGGCCAGAAGATCTCGGCCATGCGCAAGCTCAACGTCCGCACCGACCAGGAACTGATCGCCTTCTGCGTCGAAAGCGAAATCTTCCAGTAGGCTGTCCCCTTTCCAGAAATTCAGGCAGGAACTTGCGACATGACGCAAGAATCAATCGAGACGGTGACGGGCCAGGAAGTGGACCGCAAGCTGATGCAGGCCATGATCGAACGCTCGGCGGGCCGCCCGCTCTCGTTCCAGGACTGCGACTTCCAGGACGCGGATTTCTCGCGCCTGGATTTGCGCGGCCTGCAATTGACGGCCTGCGCGATCGCTGGCGCCTCCTTTCAGGGCGCCACGCTGGCGGACGCCGTCTGGCTGCGCTGCCGCGGCGGCCAGGTGGATTTCGCCTCGTGCGACGCCAGCGATGCCGTCTTTGAAAACTGCGATCTCAACAATGCCAACTGGCGCCGCGCCCGGCTGGCCGCTGCCCGTTTCCAGGGCTGCAAGCTCACCGGCAGCGACTTCGACGGCATCGCCTGCCTGGGCTGGTCGCTGGAGGAATGCCTGCTGGTCGGCGCGCTGCTGCGTGGCGTGTCGTTTCGCAAGACCGATGTGCGGCACCTGGACTGCTCCGATGCCGACCTGACCGGCAGCGATTTCCGCGACACCGTGTTCCATGGCGGCAGCCTGCGCAACGCCATCCTGAAGAATGTCCGCTTCGAAGGCGCCGACCTGCGCGAAGCCGACCTGGGCGGCCTCGACCTGAATTCGGCCGCGCGCCTGGCAGGCGCCACCATATCCAAGACTCAGGCGGCAGCCCTACTGGCCGAGCTGCGCATCAGCGTGATCTGAGGCGCGCCGCCCGCGGCGGACAAAGCGCTGTTCGACCACCACGCTGCCCCACTGGCGGCCTTCGGACTCCTCGGCCAGCGTGAAGCCGGCTGCCTCGTAGAGATGCCTGGCCGCATCCAGCCCCTTGAAAGTCCACAGGTAGGTCTCGTCGTAGTGAGCGTCGACAAACGCCATGGCCCGCTCCAGCAGGGCGCGGCCCACGCCCATGCCGCGCAGCGACTCGTCGACGATGAACCAGCGCAGATGCGCTTCGCGGGCGGCAAGATCGCCATCGATGACGATGGAGGCCAGCGTCCTGCCGTTGTCCGCGTACAGCCAGATGTTCTTGCCGGCGGCGGGCAGGCCTTCGGCGAACTCGGCCAGCTCGGTCGCCACCTTACGTTCGAAGTACACGCCGAATCCCGAGGCCTGCGCGTAATAGCGCGCATGCAGGCTGGCCACGTCGCCGATGCAGCCGGGCAGGTAGCCGGCGTGGATCTGCTCGGCGATGCCGCCCGTGACGGCGGGCGCGGCGTTGGGGTTCTCGTGCGACAGGGCGTCGGCATACAGGGAAAGAAAGCGGATCAGCGACTGCTGGTCCTCGGGCGCCAGTTGACGCAATGCCCGCGAAACCTGGTCGGTGGCGAACTGGTCGATCTGCGTACGCAGCCGGGCTCCCTCCGCGCTCAGGTACAGCCGCGACGAGCGCGCGTCTGCACTGTCGGCCTCGCGCGTCAACAGCCCGGCGGATTCCAGCTTGGCGACCTGCCGGCTGGTATTGGACTTGTCCAGCCTGAGGATGGCCGCCAGGTCGCGCGCCTGGATGCCCGGCTGCAGGCCGATCTCGATGATGGCGTGCACGGCGGACGGCGCCAGCTCGCTGCCGGCCAGCGAGCTGCGCATGAAGCCCAGCTCGCGCACCAGTTTGCGGGAGAACTCCCGCAGATCCCGGATGGTCTGATCGCGAGATTGGATGGGGGTGTCGATCAAGTCCATGGCGCGCCCTTAAAGTTGCGGTTCGCAACCAATATACTTGCGAATCGCAACCAACTCAACTTATTTTGCGCCAGCCCTGCCGCTGCCTATTTCGGCCGCTTGAACCCCGCCCGCGCCGCCTCGACCGCCTGGCGGCAGATGCAGCCGCTCATGTGATCGTTGACCATGCCCACGGCCTGCATGAAGGCGTACATGGTCGTCGGGCCCACGAAGGTCCAACCGCGCTTCTTCAGGTCGCGCGACAGCGCCGCCGACGCCGGCGAGGTCGGATTGCCGTTCCAGTAATCCAGGTCCACGGTCGCGGGGCGGTCCTGGGCCGGCGGCTCATGGCTCCAGAGCCAGGCCGACAATGAACCCGTTTCGTCGGCCAGGGCGCGTGCGCGCTTGGCATTGTTGATGGCGGACACGATCTTGCCACGGTTGCGCACGATGCCCGCGTCGCCCATCAGGCGCTCGACGTCGCGCTCCGTGTAGCGCGCCACCCGCTCGAAGTCGAAGTCGTCGAAGGCCGCGCGGAACGCCTCGCGCTTGCGCAGGATCGTGATCCACGCCATGCCGGCCTGAAAGCCCTCCAGGCAGATCTTCTCGTACAGGCGGCGGTCATCCGCCACCGGCCTGCCCCATTCGTGGTCGTGATAGTCGGGCATGGACGGCTGCCAGAAGCAGCGCGCCACGCCCTGCTCGTCGGTGATCAGGCCCGGATCGCTCTTGCTCATCTCATCGGTCTTCATGCGGCGGCTTACTGCTTGCCCGGCACCGGGCAGCTCAGGTCGCCTTCCTCGCACTTCAGGTAGGCCTGCAACTCCTTGGTGCGCGCCTGCGTCAGCTTGTCCAGGCACAGGCTCAGCGTCATGGGATAGGCGCTGCCGCCGGACGTGCTGCTGGACGCGAAGGCGCACTCCGCATCGCGAAAGAACAGCCAGGCCTTCTGGGCGGCATGCAGCTGGGTCGTCGCGGCCCTGTCGTTCTTCAGGCGCGCGGTCACTTCCTTGTAGGCAGCGTTCAGGGCGGCGTCGGACTTGCGGTACGCCTGGTCGGCGCACAGGCTCATGTCCGTCTGCGTGGCCGCGTTGCCGCAATCCAGCGGCTGCGCCTGCGCGCTTGCGGCCAACGCAAGCGCGGCAGCGGCGGTCATGATGGCGATACGCATGGAATTCCTCCTGTATGGCTGGTGAACCCGGAAAGTGTCGCATGGAACAAAGACCCCTCGCAGCGGCGGCTGGGCCGCCGGTGGCCTAAGATGGCGGCTATGAAGATCCAATTGCTCTCCGACCTGCACCTTGAAACCGATCCTGATTTCCTGGCCCGGCCCGCGCCCGGCGCCGATCTGCTGGTGCTGGCCGGAGACGTCGGCTCGTACCGCCGCGGCTCGCTCATGACCGGCGACGACTTCGGCCTGGGCAGCTATGCGCCGAACAAGGGCTGGCCCACGCCCGTGGTCTATGTCCCCGGCAATCACGAATACGACAACGTCGATTTCGATGAGACCCACGCGCGGCTGCGCGAGCTTTGCGGCGAACTCGGCATCCACTGGCTGGAGCGCGAGACGCTGGTCATCGATGGCGTGCGCTTTGTCGGCACCACGCTGTGGACGGACTTCGACGCGCTGGCCGCGCCCGGCGACACCGTCGGCGGGGCATTGAAGAAGCGCGAAAAAGCTTTCCGCGCGGCGGACTTCTATCTGGAAAAGGCCGAGATGCGCCGCAACGGCGCGCCCTTCATGGCCGAGCAGATGCGCGAACAGGGGCTGCTCTGCCAGCAATGGCTGCAAGACGCGCTGCGCACGCCGCACGACGGCCCCACCGTGGCCATTACTCACTTCGCCCCCACCTTGGCGAGCGCGGATCCGCGTTACGGCGTCACCCCCGGCACAGCGGGGTTCTGCAATGCGCTGGACGCCCTGCTGCCCCTGGCCGACGTCTGGATGCACGGCCATCTCCACTGTCCGCAGGACTATGTGAAGAATGGCTGCCGCATCGTGGCCAATCCGCTGGGCTACGCCAAGAAGGGCGAACAGCAGGACTTTGCGCCTGACCGCCTGTGGGACGTGACGGCGCCTAGAACTTGAGGCTGGCGCTCAAGGCATAGGTGCGCGGGTCGCCCGCCTTCACGTAGTCCGGCGACTGGTATAGCCAGTAACGCTTGTCGGCCAGATTGTTGATGCCCGCGCGGAACGTGGTTTCGTAGCCGTAGATGCGCGTGTCGTAGGTGGCGCCGATGTTGACGATGGCGTAGTCGGGTACCTGGACCGCGTTCGAAGCGCCCAACATGGTGCTGCCGGTGTACTTCACGTCGGCCCTGAGCTTAAGGCCAGGCAATTGCGGCACCGAATACGCAACCTGGGCGGCGGCGACGAACTTGGGCGCGCCCGCGACGCGGTTGCCGGTGAAGCTGGAGCCCTTCTTGTATTCCGAGTCCAGGAACATCAGGCTGCCGCCCACGTTCCAATTCGTCGCAATGCGCGTGGAGGCGCCCAGTTCCAGGCCTTGGTAGATCGACTTGCCGTCCTGCACCAGCTCGTTGGCGGCGTTGGTGTATTCCGCCTTCTTCTCGATGCGGAACAGCGCCGCCGTGGCGGCCCAGCCGTCCTGGTTGGTCTTGATGCCCAGTTCATACTGCTTGCTCTTGAGCGGGTCCAGCAGCGCGCCGAAGTTGGCGTAGGTATTGCCCACCGACGAACCCGGCTCCAGCGACTCGATGTAGCTGGCATAGGCCATGGTCTGCGGCGTAATGTTGTACATCAGCGCCACCGTCGGCGTCAGCACGCCGTTCTTTTCGTAGCGCGAATTGCGCGCGCCCGCCGCATTGAAGCCGACCTGTTCGTAGTCGGTGTAGCGCAGGCCGCCCAGCACGGACCAGCCGCCGGTCAGATCGATGGTGTCGCTCGCGAACAGCGCCTTCTGCGTGATCTCGGCGGCGCGGTACAGATCCAGGCCGCCCTGGCTGTAATAGGTGTTGGTGTTCTGCGTGCGCAGGTTGCCCGTGCCTTGCAGCTGGTACACGCCGTCGACGCTGTAGTCGTTCTTCTGCTTTTGCCACGACGCGCCCGCCACCACCAGGTGTTTCAGCGGGCCGGTGCTGAACCGGCCTTCGAGCATGCCTTGCCATTGGTTGTAGGCATAGGCCTCGCCGTAGTCCGAGCGGTAGTCCTGGTAGTCGCCCGCCTGGTTCTGCAGGAACAGCACCGATTCATTGCGCCGGGTACGGGTGGAGCTGTAGCTGTAGTCGGTGCGCACCGACCAATCGGAAGACAGCTGGTACTTCAGTCCGGTCGAGTAGAAGCGGAATTTATTGTCCGCATACGGCCCCTCGCCCACCATCCTGCCGTTGTCGTTGCGCACCGGCGGCGGCAGCTCCGAGCCCGCCATCTGCCCGGCGTAGATGGTCGGCTCCTGGCCGATCGCCTTGCGGTTCTGGTAGATGGACTGGAAGTCCCAGCTCAGCTTGTCGGTCAGGCGGGCGTCCAGCGCCAGCGACACCGAATCCCGGTACAACGAGCCGCCGTTGTAGGTATTGCCTTCTTCGTGCGTGGCGTTCAGGCGATAGCCGAACCGGCCGTCGCCGCCCACGCGTCCGCCCAGGTCGACGTGTTCGCGCAAAAGTCCCTTGGACACATAACCCAGTTCGATGCTGCGCACCGGCTCGTCGGTCGGCTTCTTGGTGACGTAGTTGATCAAGCCGCCCGGCGATCCGAAGCCGTACATGAAACCGGATGCGCCCTTGAGCAGGTCGATCTGCTCGAAGTGCTCGTAAGGCAAGGTCGTGACGTAGCTAAGGAAGGGCTTGCCGTCGATGCGGTAGGAATTCTGCCAATCCAGCGGCAGGCCGCGTACGCTCAAGTAGCTTGCCCAGGCCCCATAGGAGGCGCTGTTGTCGGTGACGGATGCGTCCAGGGCGAACACGTCGCCCAGCTTGTTGACCTGCCGCTCCTCGATATCCGCGGCAGTGACCACGGTCGTGGAAAACGGCGTCTCCAGCTGGCTGCGGTTGCCCAACGCCCCGCTGTTCACCGGCGCGGACAGATGTTCCAGCGTGTCGTCCACCGAGGTCGCGTTGACGGTCACCGCCGGCAACTGAGCCACGCCTTGCGCATCCCCCGCGTCCTTGGGCGGCGGCGCCGTGGCGCCCTGGGCATGGACGCCCGCGGAATGAACGATGCCCAGGGTCAGGGCTAGGGCATAGGGCGCAACTGCATGCCGCGCGTGCTTGCGCGCGCGGCACTTCCTGGCGGAAGCGGGACGGACCACGTTGAATTCTCCAGAGCGGGAGGGGAAGAAATGGCAATTTCTTATAAATAAGACTGATTCGCAATTATATTATTAACTGCGAACTTCCCCATGCCGCTCTGGCCCTGCGGTTCACTGCTTGGACGCTTTCTCCAACTGATCGCGCAGCCGCTCCTCCTGGGCGCGCAGCTCCGCCGTGAACTCCTCGCCGAAGTCATCGGCCTCGTACAGCGGACGGATCTCGATATCGGACGGGCCGGGCATCGGATTGGGGCAGCGCTTGACCCATTCGATCGCCTCCTGCAGCGAGGCGCACTCCCAGAGCCAGTAGCCGGCGATCAGCTCCTTGGTTTCCGCGAAGGGGCCGTCTATCACCTGCCTGCTGCTACCGGAAAAATGCACCCGCGCGCCCTTGGAACTGGGTTTCAGGCCGTCGCCCGCCAGCATCACGCCCGCCTTGACCAGCTCCTCGTTGTACCGCCCCATGTCGGCCAGCAGTTGCTGGGTGGGCATTACCCCTGCCTCGCTATCGGCGGTGGCCCTGACTTGAACCATGAATCGCATCTCGGTCTCCTTGTGTGGATGGTGGAACTTGCATGCTCCATCGACACGACGAACCGCGCCAGACGAAATCGACAGCCGCCAGGAAAAAAAGTGTATCCGTGGCCGGATCGGCATCCTCCATGAAAAAACCCATGACGCCCCGGAAAGCGTCATGGGTTCTGGCCGCCATGGCGGACGGGGCGGTCAGCGCATCACGGGGCGGGATTTGGCTGGCGCGCGTGGATCTTGTCGATTGCCTCCAGCGCCTCGGTCGAGAGGGTCACGTCCACGCTGTCGATGTTCTCCTTCAGCTGTTCCAGCGTGGTGGCGCCGATCAGGTTGCTGGTGACGAAGGGGCGCTGGTTGACCCAGGCCAGCGCCAGGTGCGTGGGCGAAATGCCGTGCGCGCGCGCCAGCTCGACGTAGGCGCGGGTGGCGATCTCGGCCTGCTCGTTGCTGTAGCGGGTGAAGCGCGTATAGAGCGTCAGGCGGGCGCCGGCCGGGCGCGCGCCGTCCAGATACTTGCCGCAAAGCATGCCCATCGCCAGCGGCGAGTAGGCCAGCAAGCCCACGCCTTCGTGGTGCGAGTACTCGGACAAACCGATCTCGTAGACGCGGTTCAACAGGCTGTAGGCGTTCTGGATGGTTGCAATACGCGGCAAGCCCTTGTTCTCGGCATGACGCAGGAACTGCCCCACGCCCCAGGGCGTTTCATTGGACACGCCAATGTGGCGCACCTTGCCGGCCCGCACGAAGTCCTGCAGCACTTCCAGGGTTTCCTCGATCGGCACGGTGTATTCGTCCTGGACCCAGGGATAGGACAGCTTGCCGAAGGTGGCCGTCGTGCGGTCGGGCCAATGCAGCTGATACAGGTCCAGGTAGTCCGTCTGCAGGCGCTTCAGGCTGGCGTCCAGCGCCGCGGTGAGGTTCTTGCGGTCCAGGTGGGTCTTGCCGTCGCGGATGTGGCCAGGGCGCTTCGCGTCGCGCACGGGGCCCGCCACCTTGCTGGCCAGCACGATGTCCTGGCGGCGCTTGCTGCGCGCCAGCCAGGTGCCGATATAGGTTTCGGTCAGGCCCTGCGTTTCGGGCTTGGGCGGCACGGGATACATTTCGGCGACGTCAACCAGATTGATGCCACGCTCCAGGGCGTAGTCGAGCTGCTGGTGCGCCTCGGCTTCGGTGTTCTGCTCGCCCCAGGTCATGGTGCCCAGTCCGATCAGGCTGACATCCAGGTCGGTACGGCCGAGTTTGCGGTATTTCAATTTCTGCTCCGTGCTGTCGCTTACAAGGGAAGCGACACCTTACTCCAAGACGCTTTTCAAATACCTGGCAAGGTTCCGCGGCTGCGGGTTATTCGCCCCTTGCCCGCCGCGCCGCACTCGGCATACGCTCTATCCGCAAATAACCACCGGAAATCAACGTGCTGCGCGAAATTGATGAAACCTACGTGTTTTTCATCTGCGTCATCGTTTGCCTGGCCATCATCGAGCTGGGCTTCCGGTTGGGGCGCAAGCGCCGCCGCGCATCCGACGACGCCGCCAAGACCCATATCGGCGCGCTCCAGACCGCCTTGCTGGGCCTGTTGGCGCTGCTGCTGGGCTTTACCTTCGCGATGTCGGTGACGCGTTTCGAGACGCGCAAGAACCTGGTGCTGGAAGAGGCCAACGCCATCGGCAATGCCTACTGGCGCTCGCAGCTGCTGCCTGCGGCCGCGCGCGAACCCATCGCCAAGCTCTTGCTGGAGTACACGACGACGGCGCTGGAGTTCAGCGACGCCGACAACGACAAGGAGCGCCTGGCGGCAGCCGGCGCGGCCTCGCGGCGCATCGAGCGCCAGATCCGGAGCACGGCTGCGAGCGTCCTGGAGAATCCGCCCTCGATATCCACGGTCATGTTCATCCAGGCTATCAACGAAATGGCGCAGGTCAACGAAAAGCGCCGCGTCGCGCTGGAAAACCACGTGCCCGAGCCCGTCTTCTATCTGCTCTTCATCGTCACCGGCGGCGCAATGGGTTTCATCGCCTACGGCACGGGGTTGCACAAGCGCAGGCGGCTGATCTCGACCGGCCTGTTCGCCACGCTGATTTCCCTGGTGCTGACCTTCATCCTGGACATCGACCAGCCAGCCAGCGGCGTCATCATGGTCAGCCAGGAAAGCATGGTGCGGATGAAGGCAACGCTGGAGCAGGAGCGGTAGGCAGCGCCCCTGCGCCAGGCCTGGAGCTTCAGTTCGCCTTGCTGGCCAGGGCAGCGGTCGCAGGCTCGCCCGCGTCCGCACAGGCCGCCGGGCTGCGCTCGGCAAGCGCTTCCAGCAACTCTGACGACGGCACGAAGAACAGGCCGCCCGTGACCGCGTGGCTGAAATCGAGCAGGCGGTCGTAATTGCCGGGCGGACGTCCGACGAACATGTTCTCCAGCATCAGCTCGATGGGACGCGGCGAACGCGCGTAGCCGATGAAGTAGGTGCCGAATTCCCCGGATCCCGGCCGGCCGAACGGCATGTTGTCGCGCAGGATTTTCAGTTCCTGGCCGTTTTCCTCGATGGTCGTCAGGGCGCTGTGCGAGGACGAGGGCTTGATGTCGTCGTCGAGTTCCACGTTGGACCACTTGTGGCGGCCGATGACCCCTTCCTGGCCTTCGACCGTCAGCGCATTCCAGGCCTTCATGTCGTGCAGGTACTTCTGCACCAGCACGTAGCTGCCGCCGGCGAACTCGGCATCTTCGTCGCCGATGACGGTGAAGTCGAACGCCTCCTGCCCTTCCGGATTCTCGGTCCCGTCCACGAAGCCGATGATGGCGCGCCGGTCGAAATAGCGAAAGCCGTGGACTTCATCCACGACCGTCACGGCATCGCCCAGGCCGCCCAGCAGCAAGGTGGCCAGTTCGAAACAGAAATCCATCGAGTCGGCGCGGATATGCAGCAGCAGGTCACCCGGCGTCGCGACGGCCAGTCGTTCGCCCGAACCGAACTCGCGGAAAGGATGCAGCGCGGTGGGGCGCGGCGCGCCGAAAAGCGTGTCCCAGGCCGTGGAGCCGAAGGCGGTGACACAGGAAAGATTCTGCTCGGGCGCGCGCGTGCCCACGGTGCGGACGAGGCCGCCGACATCGGCGCACCAGCCGCGCACGGTTTCGGCGGCGGCGGCGCCCTCGTTGAGCGTGGCCACAATGAAAATCGCGTGGCGGGTAGTCGTGTTGTGGACGGCTTGGGATACGGGTTGACGGTCAGACATCGGATCGGGGACCTCAAGAAAGCGAGCGCGGCGGCGCGGAAGGGCTAGTCTGATTCTAAGCGCGGACTGTGTATGGGCGCACCCGATTGGTTACGGCACCGCCCTCAACCACTCGCTCACCACATCCAGCACGATGCGGCTTTGCTCGCGGTGCGGCACATGCCCGCAGTTCTCCAGCAGCACGGGGCGGCCGCCGGCCAGCGCCGCGATCTTTTCCTGGTGCTTGGGGGAACCGTACTCGTCGATTTCGCCATGCAGGGCAAGCACGGGGCAACGCACCTGGCGCAATTGCTCGTCCAGGTTCCAGGCGGCAAACTCGGGCGACAGCCAGGTGTTGATCCACGCGCCCAGCACCCATTCGGCTTTCTCGCCGTGGTACTTCTTCAGGCGGTCCAGCTGGCCGGGTTCGGCGAAGTTCCGCTTGGCGGCCCGGATGCCTTCCAGCGTGCGGTCTTCGGCAAACATCTGCGCGGACTCGGTGATCAGCGCCCGGCAATCTTCTGCGTACACGCCAGCGCTGCAGACGGCCATGCCACCGCCCACGCTGTGACCGAACCCCACATAGGGGCCGACGCCCAGCGCTGCGCGCAGGCTGCGGAATCCGTCCTGGGCTTCGTCTTGCACAAAGCCGGGTTCGAACACGGCGGTATTGGGATCGGAGCGGCCAAAGCCCAGGCGGTCATAGGCGATGACGCTGCGCCCGGTGGCCTGCGCCAGTTGTTCGGGAAAATCCCGCCACAACTCCACGCAACCCAGCGAATCATGGAACAGCACGATGGGCGCTGCGGCGGCGGCCTCCCCGGCGGGGTCCCAGCGCCGCGCGAAAAGGCGGCCCTGGCTGGTGTGCACGTAGACATCCTGGCTGGTAATGGCAAGCATGAAAAGTCCTGGCGAAAGTATGCGGCGATGCGCCACCGCACCGCGCTCCGATTATAGGAAAGCCGGCAGCCTCACCGCAGTCCGGACACGACGCCTGCGGCGATGATAAGCAGGACCAGCGCGGAAATCGCCGTGTAGGCGTAGTCGCGCTCGCGCAGGAAGATGGCCAGCATCAGCGCCACCCGCGCCACCGGCAGCACGATGAACAGGGCCACCCCGGCCTTGACGAGTTCAAGATCCCGCAGGCCGCCATGCGCGGGCAACAGGAAATCCACAGCCATGCCGGCGGCGATGAGGGCCGAGGCGAGCCAGGTTCCGTACCACAGCAAGCCGGCGATGACGCGGTCGCGCCGCGCCTGTTTGTCCAGCGCCTGCGTCATGCCGGGCCTCCCGGAATATGCACGCCCAACGCGCTCAGCAGCATCTGCACCGCCAGCAAGGACAGCACGATCACGAAGAAGAGCCGCAGCTTGTCCGCCGGCAGGCCCATCAGCAGGCGGGCGCCGAGCAAGGCGCCCGCGACCGAGCCCAGCGCGACCGGTCCGGCGATGCCGATGTCGATGTCGCCGCGCACGAAATAGGCGCCCGCGCTGGCGGCGGCGGTCACGCCGATCATGAAGTTGGACGTCGCCGACGAGACCTTGATGGGCAGCTTCAGCGCGGCGTCCATGGCCGGGATCTTGAGCACGCCCGAGCCTATGCCGAGCAAGGCCGAAATCAGGCCCGCGCCGTACATCAGCGACAAGCCCAGCGGTACCCGGTCCACCTGGTAGTGCACCTCGCGGCCCAGCGCGCGGTCGGGAAAGCTTGCGTGCAGGCGCAGCGCGGTGGCCCAGCTGGCGGCGCCTGGCGGGCTGGCGACGGCCTCGCGCCGGCGCGCCAGCATCTGCTGCGCGGACAGCGCCAGGATGACCGCGAACAGGCCGTAGAGAAATCCGGTCGAGACGATGCCGATAAGGAACACGCCGGTCAGCGCCCCCAGCGTGGTGGCCGTTTCCAGGACGATGGCCAGCCTGACGTTGGTCAGCCGCCCTTTCAGGAACGGCGCGGCGCTGCCGCAGGAACAGGCGATTACCGAGATGATGCTGGCCCCGATGGCCACATGGATGTCCACGCCGAACAGCAACGTCAGGATGGGCACGATGAAGATGCCGCTGGCCATCCCCAGCACCCCGCCCAGCGCGCTGGCGCCGAAGGCGGCGGCGAACAGCCAGAAGATCGTCGAGGTCTCCATGGCCGCCGGTTCAGGTTGGCTTGCGCGGCTGGCGCGACAGCCGGGTGCTGAAGCGGATCAGGTCGCCGCGGTAGTACAGCTTTTCGTAGTCCACCGGCCGCTGCGCCTCGGTGTAGGACGTGCGCTCGATGAGGAAAATCGGGCTTCCCGCCGCGACGCCCAGCGCTTGCGCGACGCGTTCGTCCGCCGTGACCGCTTCCAGCTGGTACTCGGCCTCGATCAGAGGCAGGTCGTAGCGCAGCTCCAGCAGGTCGAAGATGGGCTCGGCCTCCAGGTCGTTGCTGGCGACTTTTTCGCCCACGTCCAGCGGCAGATAGGTTTCATCGAACGACATGGCCACGCCGTCCGCCAGCCTCACGCGCTCGATGCGATAGACCATCGCGCCGCGCGCCACGCCCAGTTGGCGCGCGACGTCTTCCGTGGCCGGCACCGGCCGCTTGTCCAGCAGGCGCGCCGTCGCCCGGCGGCCGAGCGCGGTCATGTCCTCGACAAATCCGCTCAGGGCCGTCAGCGTCTGCGTCAGCTTGGGTTCCGTGACGAACGTGCCTTTGCCGCGCCGGATCTCCGCCAGCCCGCGCGCGACCAGGTTTTCCACCGCCTTGCGCACCGTGCTGCGGCTGACCGCGAAGCGCTCGATCAGCTGGTCTTCCGTCGGCAGCCTGTCGCCAGGCGACAGGCTGCCGGACGAGATTTCCGCGGCCAAGGCCATTTCCACCCGGGCATAAAGAGGAGCATATTCGGCGTCGTTTTTCATGAAGCCATCATAACATCATGATGTCATGATGACTAAAGCATCAAGACGCGTTACGGATGACAACGCCGGCAACTGGTAGTCTTCGCAAGCCTGCCCGGCGCCTCCCGCGCCGGCGCCCACTCTCAAGCGAGACACGATATGAGCAATTTCATGCACAGCGCCTCCGTTCCCGTCCTGACGCAAATGCTGTCGGCCCTGTCCGACGTGCTGAAGAAAGCGGAAGCCCACGCCACGGAGAAGAACATCGATGCGGACGCCTACCTGGGCGCCCGCCTGTTCCCCGACATGTTCCCGCTGGCGCGCCAGGTGCAGATCGCTGCGGATTTCGCCAAGGGCATCGCCTCGCGCCTGGCTGGCGCGGAAGTGCCTTCGTGGCCTGATAGCGAAACCAGCTTCGCGGGCCTGCAAGCCTTGATCGCCAAGACGCTGGAACACCTGGGTTCGTTCAGCCCCGAACAATTCGCGCAAAGCGAAGCGCGCGAAATCGTGCTGCGCCCGGGCACGCCCAAGGAAAAGAAGCTGAGCGGCAGCGCCTATCTGCTGCACTATGGGCTGCCGCAGTTCTTCTTCCACGTGACCACGGCCTACGACATCCTGCGCCACAACGGCGTGGAAATCGGCAAGCGCGATTACATGGGCAAGTACTGATCCGTTTCAGCGGGCCCCAGCCCTTGGGGCCCGCGCCCGGCTGCTACTCCGCGTAGCCCGGGTTGCGGCGGTCCAGGCGGCGCAGCAGTCCCGGCCAGGCCAGCATGGCCTTGTGCGCGCGGTCGGCCTGCGATTCCACCGTGGCGTTCTTCAGGATGTCGGGCGGGATGTAGGTCAGTTCGCCGCCGGCCTGGGCCCGCACCTGCACCATGCAGGCGGCCTCCAGCCGGTGCATGGCCTGGAAGGCTTCGGCCATGCTTTGCCCCACGGTCAACAGGCCATGGTTGCGCAGGATGAGATAGGTGTTGCTGCCCAGGTCCCGCACCAGGCGCGGCTGTTCCTCGGGATTGAGCGCCAGGCCTTCGTAGTCGTGGTAGCCGAGCGACCGCAGCACGATGAACGCGAACTGCGACAACGGCAACAGCCCGGCCTTCTGCGCCGACACCGCCACGCCGTTGATGGAATGCGTATGCAGCACGCACATCGCGTCCTTGCGGGCAGCGTGGATACAGCTATGGATGGTGAAACCGGCGGGATTGATGTCGTACTCCGACTCCATCACCTTGCGTCCGTCCAGGTCGATCTTGACCAGGCTCGATGCCGTGATTTCGTCGAACATCATGCCGTAGGGGTTGATCAGGAAATGTTCGGTCCCCGGCACCTTGGCCGTGATATGGGTGAAGATCAGATCGTCCCAGCCGAACAGCGCCACCAACCGATATAGCGCCGCCAGATCCTTGCGGACCTCCCATTCCGTTGCGCTGACCTGTTCGCGCACGCTGGCGCCCTTGCCTACGGTATCCATGTCGTCTCCGTGTTTTGATGATTGCCCGCCGTGATGGGGCGGACACTGTCTGGCACTTTATTCGTTTTGGTGGCGGCAAGCACGGGACGCGGCCAGGGAGCGGTCACCGCGCCCCATGAAAAAAGCGCCCACCCGGGCGCCCTCCTCGTTTCCCGCCGCTTACTGCGGTTCGATCTTCGCGTCGACCGCGCGCTGGGTCCAGACCTGGCGCTGCGACTGTGCGAAGGCCTGGTGCTCGGCCACGGTGTTGGGCGAGACCTGCATGCCCAGGGATTCGAAGCGTTGCAGCACGTCCGGCTCGCGCAGGATGGCGGCGACTTCCTGGTTCAGCTTCTGCACGATGGCGTCGGGCGTCTTGGCCGGCACGGCCACGCCGACCCACACGACCAGGTCGAACTTCTGGTAGCCCAGTTCGGCCAGCGTCGGCACGCTGGGAAATTCCTTGGCGCGTTCATGGCCCGTGTAGGCCAGTCCGCGCAGCTTGCCTGCCTGCATGAACGAGGTCACGACAGAGAGGTCGGCGAACAGGTAGTCGACGTGGCCGCCCAGCAGGTCGGTCACGGCCGGCGGCTGGCTCTTGTACGGCACGCCGTTGGCCGCGGCGCCCGCCACGGTGTTGAAGGTGGCGCCGGCGATCTGGCTGGTGGGCGAACCATACGCGTAGTTCAGGGGCTTGACCTGCGTGGCCTTGACCAGTTCCTGCAGCGACTTGTAGGGCGCGTCCTCGCGCACCACCAGCATCATCGGAATGGTCGCGATACGCACGACGTGGGTGAAATCGCCGGTGGGATCGAACGGCAGCTTGCGGAACAGCGCCGGCGTGGCCGAGTGCGTCGAGCTGCTGGTGAGGATCAGCGTGTAGCCGTCGGGCTGGGCGCGCGCGACGAACGAGGCGCCGATGGTGCCGGACGCGCCGGGCTTGTTCTCGATGACGACGGGCACGTTCAAGCGCGGACCGAGCTTCTCCGCGATGATGCGCGCGCTGGTGTCGGTGGCGCTGCCCGGCGAGAACGGCACGACGATGGTGATGGGCTTGTCGGGATACGCGCCCTGCGCCAGCGCGGTGGACGGCAGCGCGCCCGCAAGGGCGGTCAGGACGGTGAGGCTGCCGGCGGCCAGCAGGCGGCGGCGGACGCCGAACGGTCGGATCATGCTTGTCTCCTGTGAGGGGCCGCGGGTCGGCCTCTTGAACTCTGACCGTATGATGCTTGCGACCCGCTTATCCCAACAAGGGACTAATTTTCATAGACTTATTCCAAACCAGGATTAATTCTCTGAAGCCTGGCGCTGCCGCAGATATTCCTCGGTCGCCTGCAGGAAGGCCGAAGCCGCCAGCGACAGCCGCGCGTTGCGCCGCTGGATCAGCCAGAGTTCATGTCCGTGCTTGCGCGCGCCGTCGATGGCGAGGATGCGCAGGCCCAGCTGCCGCGCCAGGTCGCAGGCATAGCCGGGCACGACCGTTATCCCCAGTCCCGCGCCGACCAGCTTCAGCGCCGAGGTCAGCATGCCGGCCTCGATGCGGTAGCGGAACTCCAGGTTCAGGTCGGCCGCCACGCGGTCCAGGCTGCGCCGCACGCTGTACACGTTGCGCAGCATGATGTGATCGTGAGCGGCCACGTCGGCCCACGACACCGAACGCTTGCGCGTCAGCGCATGGCGCGGCGCGCACACCGCGTACATGGTGTCGCGATAGATGACTCGCGTGGCCAGCTCTTCCGAAGGGGTTTCGACCGAGACGATGCCGAAGTCGGCGCGGCCGTTGCGCACATGCTCGATGGTGTCGTCGGTGGAGAGCTCGAACAGGTCCAGCTTCACGCTGGGATGCGCGCGGTGATAGTCGGCCACCACCTCGCCCAGCAGGCCGACCATCATCAGCGGCGAAGTGGCCACGCCCACCGTGCCGCGCTCCAGCGTGCGCAGGCCGGACATGCTGCGCTCGGCGGCGCGCACGGTGCCCAGGATTTCCTGGGCGTAGGCGTAGAAATCCGCCGCGCCGTCGCAGGGAGTGACGCTGCGTGTGGAGCGCTCGAACAACGGTTGGCCGACCTCGGCCTCGAGTTCGGCGCAGAGCTTGCTGACGGCCGATTGGGTCACGAAGGCCGCGCGCGCGGCCGCCGTGAAACTGCGCAGTTCGTATAGCGCGCAAAACACGCGCAATTGCTTGAGAGTGATGTTCATGGTCGAAGTCGCCGCCAGGCGCCGCCGGCCATGCCGGCCTCAGCGCGCAGGCTCGAGCATATCGCGATCGGCGTCCTGGCGCGGGGCCTGGCGCCTGATCTCGCCCGGGGTGCGCGAGAAGCGCACCGGGATGCCGGCGGCCATCAGCGGCCCTTCGGTCGGATGTTCCACGCGTTGGAAAAATCCCGTCGCCTTCAAATGCGGATCCTCGAACAGGGCTTCCGGCGTGTTCACGCGCGAATGCGGAATGTCCGCGTCCGCCAGCAGCGCCAGCCATTCCCCGGTGCCGCGCAAGGCGACGATGTCCGCCAGGTCCTGATAGAGCTCGTCGAAGTGCCGCGCGCGCGAGGACGCGTCGACATAGCGCGCGTCCGCCGCCAGGTCGGCGCGTTCGGCCAGGGCGAAGAAGCGCCGCCACTGCGCGTCGGTGTATGGCAGCAGCGCCAGGTAGCCGTCGCGCGTGCGGTAGGGACGCCGCTGCGGCGACAGCACGCGGCTGTAGCCCATGGGTCCGCGCGGCGGCACGAAGCTGTGGCCGCTCATGTGCTCGATCAGCGTGAAGGACACCAGGGTCTCGAACATGGGGACTTCGACGGCCTGCCCCTGCCCCGAACGCTCGCGCTCGTACAGCGCCATGGGTATGGCGTAGGCCAGCGTCAGCCCCGCCACCTTGTCGGCGAGGATGGTGTTGACGTAGGCAGGCGCGCCGCTGTTGCGGCCCTGCAGGTCGGCCAGGCCGCTCATGGCCTGGATGATGTCATCGAAGGCCGGGCGCGCCGCATAGGGGCCGTCCTGGCCGAAACCCACGGCCGAGCAATGGATCAGGCGCGGATTGCGCGCGCGCAGCGTATCCGCGTCCAGGCCCAGGCGCGCAAGGGCCGCCGGGCGCACGTTGGACACGAACACGTCGGCGCCGTCGATCAGGCGCAGCAGGCTGTCGCGGTCGGCCGGCGTCTTGGCGTCCAGCGTCACGCTGTACTTGTTGCGGTTGAGATTCAGGTAGGCCGGCCCCATGCCCGGGCTCGCGGCCGGGGCGGAGGTTCGGAACACGTCGCCTTCGGGCGCCTCGACCTTGATGACCTCGGCGCCCATGTCTGCCAGGATCTGCGTGCCGTACGGCCCCATGGCCACCGACGTCATGTCGATGACGCGCACGCCCGCGAGCGGGCCGGCCATTACTTGGCCTCCTGCTGCTTCTTGCGGTTGACGAAGGGCGCCATGTAGCGGCGCGGCTCGTCGCTGGTGAAGGCCTCGCCGAACGCCGCCACGCTGCGGTCCAGGCCGGCTTCGACGCTGGACTCGCTCCAGTAGCGCAGCAGCGCCTTCTGCGAACGCACGGCGCGCGGGCCGCTTTCGGCGATGGGCGTCACGGTGCGTTCGACCAGGGCGTCCAGCGCGCCGGTTTCGCTGACGAATTCCAGGAAGCCCCACTGGCGGGCCTGGGCCGCGTCCACGGTCTCGCCGGTCAACAGCAGCCAGTTGGTGGGGCCAGGGCCGATGATGGCCGGCAGCAGCACGGCATGGATCACGGACGGAATGCCCACGCGCACTTCGGGCATGCCGAAGACCGCGTCCGTCGATCCCAGGCGGATGTCGCAGGCCGCGGCCAGCTCCATGCCGGCGCCCAGGCAGAAGCCCGGAATGCGGGCAATGGTGGGAACGGGGATCGCGGCCACGGCGTCGCACAGGTCGCGCAGCCGGGTGATGAACTCGCGCGCGCCTTGCGGATCGAGCTCGGCCATTTCATAGATGTTGGCGCCGCCCACGAAGGCGCGCTCGCCCGTGCCGCGGATGACGACCGCGCGGGCGTCGTCCTGGGCCGCAATCCAGCGGGCGGCCTCGGTCAGGCTCAGCGTGACCGCCGAGGCCAGGATGTTCAGGCTCTTGGCGTCGTGGATCTGCAGGGTATAGACGCCACGCGCGTCGCGGGTCACGAGGGCATGGGAAAAGGCGGGAATAGGCGCAGTCATGGAAACTCCAGCTAGGGTCATGTCACCGATGCTAAGGGCGAGGTTTCATCACAACAAACGAGTAATTTTCATGAAATAAGTCTTGAATGGAATAAATACCTAACCGCTGGCGGCTTGGGTACGATAGCCGCCTCTTGCGGGAGTCGCACCATGGGTATCACGCTGCGCCAGCTCCGGGCCTTCTGCGCCGTGTACGAGCTGAAGAACTTCACCCGCGCCGCCGAGGCGCTCAACCTGACGCAGTCCACCGTCAGCAAGCTGTGCTCCGAACTGGAGAAGGCGATAGGCATGGCGCTGTTCGAGCGCTCCGCGCGTGGCGTCGAGCTGCTGGAAGGCGCAGCAGAGCTGTATGCCTACGCGCAGGAAACCTTCGGATCGCTGCGCGCGGCCGAACGCAGCCTGAGCAGCCTGGCCGGACTGGAGCGCGGCGAGGTCTCCGTCGCGGCCTCGCCCATCATGATGCACACGCTGATCGCGCCCGTGGTGGCGCAATTCCATGCGCGTCATCCCAACATCGTCTTCGACCTGCACGAACTCACCGGCGACGAGGCCACCGAGCATGTCCTGCACGGCAAGGCCGACCTGGGGCTGGTGGCGCTGGAAAGCCAGGATCCGCGGCTGGACTGCCGCGTCGTCTACCGCGGCCCCATGTATGCCGTGGTGCCGGCCGACCACCCGCTGGCGCTATACGAAGAGGCGCGTTGGCGCCAACTGGCGCGCTACCCGCACATCCTGCTGCGCGGCACCTACACCGTGCGCCGCAAGATGGACCAGATCCTGCAGGACCAGGGACTGACGGTGCGCAGCGTGGCGCAGACCGGCAGCCTGACCACCGCCTTCGCCATGATCCGCGGCGGCATGGGCATCACGGTCATGCCGGGCTACGTGCGCCATGTCTGCCAGGAAATGGGGCTGAAGGCGCTGTGCATCGCCGACCGGCCCCAGACCCTGCATGAGCTGTCCGTCCTGCGCCGTGCCGACTACCGGCTGTCGCGCGCCGCGGCCGCATTTCTCGCTGCTTTCGAAGCCCATCTTGCAGAACAGGGGCAGCCCGCGGCGGCTGGCGATTCATCTCTTTCTTGAATGCCTTCATGATAATTAATCAATTGTTTGCATGATGGACCGCTTCCATCATTAGCGCGTCGAGGCCCCCCGCCCCATGCGCCATCCGGAAGGTCACCTCGACGCCATAACCAAGCAGGGCAAACCAGCCCGCAGGACGAGGAGACCTCCGACATGAAACTCAAGCCTGGCCTGAAGCAGCTGCTGACGCTGCTGGCCGCCCTTCCCGCCATTGCCGCCGCCGACACCTATCCGGCCAAGCCCGTCACCCTGGTGGTGGCCTATGCCCCGGGCGGCATGACCGACATCCTGACGCGCCGCATCGCGGCTGATCTGCAGACCCGCCTGGGCAAGCCCTTCGTGGTCGAGAACAAGCCGGGCGCAACCGGCCAGATCGCCACCGAGTACGTGTCGCGGCAGAAGCCGGACGGCTACACCATCCTGGTGGGCGCGACCAGCCACGTGATCAACCCCGCCATGAAGAAGCTGCCGTACAACGCCCGCAAGGACTTCGCTCCCGTGGCGCTGTTGGCCGTCAGCCCCAACTTCCTGCTGGTCAACGCCAACCAGGGCATCAAGACTTTCGCCGACTTCAAGGCCTATGCGCAAAAGCAGGCCTCGGTGCCCTATGGCACGGCCGGCGCCGGCGGCGCGCCGCACATCGTGGGCGAACTGCTGCGCGCGCAGAGCGGGCTGCCGCTGATGCACGTGTCCTACCGCGGCGCGGGTCCGGCCATGACCGACCTGGTGTCGGGCCAGGTGCCGTTCGGCATGGCCGAGTCCGTGACCGCCAACGCCTATCTGCAGTCCGGCAAGATCGTGCCGCTGGCCATCGCGTCGGCGCAGCGCCAGCCGCGCTACCCGGATGTACCCACCCTCAACGAGCTGGGCTACAAGGGCTTCGACCTCAGCACCTGGGTAGGTGTCTATGCCCCAGCCGGCACGCCCGCCGACATCGTGCAGACCCTGAACAGCGAGATCCGCAAGTCGGTGATGCAGCCGGCCACGCAGGACTACATCCGCTCCACCGGCTCGGAGCCCGGCGACATGGATCTGGCCCAGTACCAGAAGTTCGTCAGCGACGAAATGGATAAATGGCAGGCCGTCATCAGCCAGGCCGGGGTCAAGGATGAGTGAGGTCCGCATCGGCTCGCTGTCGCCGGAAGCCTATTTTGCGGAGGCGCTGCGTGCGGGACGCCTGGAGGTCCAGGTGTGCCGCAGCTGCGGGCTCTCGTTCTTCTTTCCGCGCACGCACTGCACCCACTGCCGCTCGCAGGAATATGCCTGGCGACCCATGCGCGCCGGCGCCACGCTCTATTCCTATTCGGAAATTCCGGCCACGCCGCAGGCGGCCGCGCGCAACGTGATCCTGGCCGACATGGACGAAGGCTTCCGAATGATGTCCACGCTGCTGGACGAAGGCGAGCTGCGCATCGGCATGCGGCTGACGGCGCGGCCCGACCCGCAGCGCGCCCGCGTGGTGTTCGGAAAGGAAGCGCCATGACGGACTGGAACAAGAGCCTGCGCGGCGCCATCGCCATCACCGGCTGCGCCACGGCCGGCATCGGCGACGCGGGCGGTCTGAACGACCTGGAGATCAGCTCGCTCGCGGTGCATGCCGCAGTACGCGACGCCGGGCTGCGCATGGAGGACATCGACGGCCTGATGAGCGCCAGTCTGTCCTCGTCGATGTGGCTGAACAAGCTGTCCGAATACCTGGGCCTGTACCCGCGCTTCATGGACAGCACCCAGATCGGCGGCGCTTCCTTCGTTGGCCACCTGCTGACCGCCGCAGCGGCGATCCAGGCCGGCCTGTGCCGCAATATCGTGATCGCATACGGCGCCTCCCCGCGTGGCGGCAACGGTGTTTCGGCGACCTCCGGCGCCCGCGCGCGGCTGGACCCGTTTCCGTACGAAGAGCCGTTCCAGCCCTTCAACCCGCCGACCAGCTACGCGCTGGCGACACGCCGCCACATGCATGAATACGGCACCACCCGCGAACAACTTGCCGAGGTCGCGGTGGCCGCGCGCGCCTGGGCGCGGCTGAACCCGGAAGCCTATAAGCGCGAGCCCTTGTCCATCGACGACGTGCTGGGCGCGCGCGTGATCTCCTCGCCGCTGACCGCGCGCGACTGCTGTCTGGTGACCGACGGCGCGGGCGCCATCGTGGTGACGGCCGCGCAACGCGCCGATGCCGCCCGGCCGGTGTACGTGCAAGGCACAGCCATGGCGCACTCGCATCGCCAGATCGCCTGCATGGCCGACCTGACGCGCACCGTGGCCGGACAAAGCGCCGACCTGGCGCGCGAACGGGCCGGCGTGGCGCTGGCCGACATCGACCTGGTGCAGCTCTATGACGCGTTCACCATCAATCCCATCCTGTTCCTGGAGGACATGGGGTTCTGCGCCAAAGGGGAAGGCGGCGCCTTCGTGTCGGGGGGACGCATCGCTCCCGGCGGCGAACTGCCGGTGAACACCAACGGCGGCGGGCTGTCCTGCGTGCATCCCGGCATGTACAGCATGTTCGGCCTGGTGGAAGCGGTGCGCCAGTTGCGCGGCGACTGCGGCGAGCGGCAAGTGAAACAGGCGCGCACGGCGCTGGTGCATGGCAATGGCGGGGTGTTGAGCGCCCAGGCCACCACCGTGCTGACCAATTGGATGGATTGAAGGAGATTCGACATGCTGGAAGGAAAAGTAGTGATCGTCACCGGCGCGGCCAACGGCATCGGCCGCGCCGCGGCCGTGGCCCTGGCCGCGCAAGGCGCGCGCGTGGTGGTCAATGATCTGAACGTGTCGCTGGACGGCACCAGCGCCTCGCAGAGCACGGCGGCGCAGGTGGTCGAGGATATCCGCGCCGCCGGCGGCGAGGCCATCGCCAATGGCGACTCGGTGGCCGAATACGCCAGCGCGCAACGCATCATCGAGGCCGCCGCCGACACCTACGGCCGGGTGGACGCGGTCGTGAACAACGCCGGCATCGTGCGCGACAAGATGTTCCACAAGCTCACGCCCGAGGACTTCGACGCCGTGGTCAAGGTGCACCTGTACGGCTGCTTCAACCTCAGCCACGCGGCCGCGCGGCACTTCCGCGAACAGGGCGGCGGCAGCCTGATCAACATGACTTCCAACTCGGCGGTCATCGGCAACCGCGGCCAGGCCAACTATTGCGCCGCCAAGCTCGGCATCGTCGGCCTGTCCAAGGCCATGGCGCTGGACATGGCTGCCTTCAACGTGCGCTCGAACTGCATCGCCCCGCTGGCCTGGAGCCGCATGACCGAAACCATCCCGGCCAAGACCGAGGAGCAGGCGCGCCACGTCGAGAAGATCCGCCGCATGGGACCCGAGACCATCGCGCCCCTGATCTGCTACCTGGCTTCGGACGCTTCCGCCGACGTGTCCGGCCAGGTGTTCGCCATCCGCCTGAACGAGATCTTCCTGATGAGCCAGTCGCGTCCGGTGCGCTCGGTGCACCGCTCGGACGGTTGGACCACGGAGAGCATCGCCGAACACGGCATGGCTGCGCTGCGCGCCTCCTTCATGCCGCTGGACACCTCCGCCCAGGTGTTCGCCTGGGATCCGGTCTGAGGTTCCCATGGCGTTGGACTACCGCAGCCTGAAGACCCACGTCTTCGCGCCCGAACGCCAGGCCTACGGCGCAGATGACTGCATCCTCTATGCCCTGGGCGTGGGCGCGGGCCTGGCCGCAGACGACCCTGTCGGCGACGAAACCCGGTTCATCTACGAACAGGGCCTGCGCGCCCTGCCCGCCATGGCCTGCGTGCTGGCCTACCCCGGGTTCTGGATGCGCGATCCGCGCCACGGCCTGGACTGGAGCCAGGTCGTGCACGGCGAGCAGCGCATGCGCTTCCCGCGGCGCCTGCCGGCGCGCGGCGAGGTCTTGTGCCAGATGGAGGTCACGCGCATCGCCGACAAAAGTCCGGGCGCCTTCGTCGTGACGCGACGCACGCTGCGCGACGCGGCCACCGGACAGGAATTCGCCGTCATCGAGCAACTGAACATCTGCCGCGGCGACGGCGGCTGCTCGGGCGGCGACGCCGCGCTCAGCGACGCGCTGGCCGTCCCCATCCCCGCGCCCCCCGCCACGGCGCCGGACAGCGTCATCGTCCTGCCCACCAGCCGCAACCAGGGCGCGCTGTATCGCCTGAATGCCGACCGCAATCCGCTGCATGTGGATCCAGCCAGCGCGCGACGGGCGGGCTACGAACGCCCCATCCTGCACGGCGCGGCGCTGCTGGGCATGGTCAACCGCGCGCTCGAAGCCTGCCTGCGGCAGCTGCCCGACCTGCGGCTGGGTGAACTGGACCTGCGCTTCATGGCGCCGGTCTATCCCGGCCTGGACGTGGCGGTATCGCTCTGGCCCCAGTCCGATGGCATCGCACTGGCCTGCCGCCAGGCCGGCGCCCTGTGCGCCCAAGGCCGCGCGGCGTGGACCAAGGAGGAACAATGATGAAAGACAAGACTTGCGCAAACGTGGAAGAAGCCCTGCGCGGCATCGAGCCCGGCGCCGTGATCTTCGTCGGCGGCTTTGGCGGCTCGGGCATACCCGCGCGCCTGCTGGCCGGCCTGCTGGCCAAGCAGGACGTGGACGACCTGACCCTGATCAACAACAACGCCGGCGCGGGCGAGGCCAGCTTCCTGGCCCTGGTGGCCTCGGGGCGCGTCAGCCGCATCGTCTGCTCCTATCCGCGCATGCCGGGCAATGACGTGATCCGTGAGCGGGCGCAGGCGGGCAGCCTGGCCGTGGAGGTCATGCCCCAAGGCACCCTGGTCGAACGCATCCGGGCGGGCGGCGCGGGCATGGGGCCGTTCTACTCGCCCACGGGCTATGGCACGCCGCTGGCCGACGGCCGCGAAACGCGAGTGTTCGGCGGCCGCGGCTACGTGCTGGAAGAGCCGCTGCGCGCGGACTACGCCTTCATCCGCGCCCATCGGGCAGATCAGTTGGGCAATCTGGTCTATCGCCGCGCCCAACGCAACTTCGGGCCGGTCATGTGCATGGCGGCCCGCAACACCATCGTCGAAGTCGAAGAGATCCTGCCCTGCGGCGCGCTCGATCCCGACGCCATCGTCACGCCCAGCCTGTTCGTGCACCGCCTGTTGGGGAGTCCGCAATGAAACGACTGTCACGCGAGCAACTGGCCGCCCTGGTGGCCGCCGACCTGCCGGCGGGCGCCGTGGTCAACCTGGGCATCGGCATGCCCACCATGGTCACCGACCGCCTCGACCCCGCGCGCGGCGTGCAGCTGCACAGCGAGAACGGCATCCTCGGCATGCGCCTGCTGCAAGACCACGAAATCGCCGACGGCGATCTCATCAACGCCAGCAAGCAGTCGATCGCGCTCACCGAAGGCGCTGCCATCTTCGATCACGTCTATTCCTTTTCCATCATGCGCGGCGGCCACATCGACATCACGGTGCTGGGCGCCTTCGAGGTCTCCTGCCAGGGCGACCTGGCCAACTGGTCGCTAGGCGCGGACGACCCCATGCCGTCCGTGGGCGGGGCCATGGACCTGGCCGTGGGCGCGCGCAACGTCTGGGTCATGATGGAAGCGCTGACCCGCGAGGGCGCGCCGCGCCTGCGCGGCCGCTGCACCCTGCCCCTGACCGGCGCCGGCGTGGTCGGGCGCGTCTATGCCGACATCGGCATCTTCGACGTGCGCGACGGGGCCTTCGTGCCGCTGGCCCTGGTGGACGGCCTGCCGCCCGCCGAACTGCACCGCTGGATCGACGCGCCCGTGCGCATCGCGCTCGCGCCGCGCGTCCTGCATCCCAACTCCTGATTGCTCTCAACCATGATACGCACCGAACATTTTCTCGAAGACGCCGAGGCCTGGCTGCGCACCGCGCTGGCCCAGCTGCGCGAGCAGTATCCGGTCACCGCCTCGCACACCCAGGAATGCCGCCAGGCCTGGAACCGCATGCTGTGCGAGGCCGACCTCATTGCGCTTACCTGGCCACGCGAGTACGGCGGGCGCGAACTCAGCACCGCCACGCTGATCGCCTTCCATGAACTGTGCGCGCGCCTGCATGCGCCGCAGCCCATCAACAGCATCGCGCACGCCATCCTCGCGCCCACTTTGCTGCGCTTCGGTACGCCCGCGCAAAAAACGCAATTCCTGCCCGGCATCCGCGACGGCAGCGAGATCTGGTGCCAGGGCTACTCCGAGCCCCAGACCGGTTCCGATCTCTCTTCGGTGCGCACACGCGCCAAGCCGGATGCCGCCGGCTGGCGCGTCAGCGGCCGCAAGATCTGGACCACCCAGGCGCATCTGGCCAAGTGGTGCTTCGCGCTGGTGCGTACCGATCCCGACAGCCAGGCCCACCGCGGCCTGAGCTTCATGCTCATCGACATGCAGGCCGAAGGCGTGCGGGTCGAGCCCATACGTCAGATGACGGGCGAGGCCGACTACAACGAAGTGCTGTTCGACGCGACGCCGGTGCCGGAAGGACGCATCCTGGGAGAGTGCGGCGAAGGCTGGCGCATCGCCATGGCCGCCGCCGAGTACGAGCGCGGCATCTACTTCATGCCGCGCGTCGTCCAGCTGGAAGACGAACTGCGGCAACTGACCGAGGCGCTGGCGCAGACCGCGCTGGTCGCGGACGAACGCGCCGTACAGGCACGGCGCGTGCGCGACCTGGCGGACCTGTGCCAGGTCATACGCTGGCGCGTGGACCGCGTTCTGCGCCAGGTCGCCGCGGGCGATACGCCCGGCATCGACGGCGCCATGCTCAAGCTGCTGTGGAGCGAAACCCGTCAGCGCATCTGGGAACAGCGCCTGGAACTGCTGGACGAAGCCGCCATCCTCGGCCCGCAGGCGGCGGCGCCCCATGCCGCCACGGCCTGCGTGCTGCGCGAATTCCTGTGGTCGCGCGCCGAGACCATCGTGGCCGGCACCTCGGAAATCCAACGCAATATCGTGGGCGAACGCCTGCTCGGCCTGCCCAAGGACAGGGGACAACATGCATAGCGAAATCAGGACACTGCTGTCCTCCACTTTCGGCCGCCTGCTGGAACAGCAGCATCCCGCCGCCTACGCCCGCCGCGCCCTGCCCGCGGACGACGCCGCCCAGCGCGCCCTGTGGAAGGAACTGGCCGAAGGCGGCTGGCTGGAAGCCGGATCGGAAGCCTTCCAGGCCGAGTACGGTCCAGGCACACAGCTGATGGGCGAATGGGCCGGACGCGCGCTGCTCACCCTTCCGTATGGCGCGTCGGCGTTCCTGGCCAGCGCGCTGCTGGAGCAAACGCCCGCCCTGTCGGAAGTCGTGCTGGACCTGGCGGCGCATCCTGCCAGTGTCCGCTGCGACCGAGCCGGCGACGAACAGGGCTGGATCGACGCCTATGGACTTACGGCCCAATACCTGCGTCTGAGCCGTCAGGACGATGGCTGGCTGCTTGCGCGCTACGACCCGGCGATGCTCGAATCCGTGCAGGGCCTGGATCCCACCGTGGCGCTGGCCCGCCTGCGCGGACCTGCGGTCGCGCAAGCCGAACTGCCTTCGGCGCAGGCCTTGTCCGCGCTGCAGAACCATGTGGCCTTCCTGCTGGCGCAGCTGGTCGGCACCGCCAGCGCCTCGCTGGACGTGGCCATCGCCTACGCCAAGGAACGCGAACAATTCGGCCGGCCCATCGGGCAATTCCAGGCTATCAAGCACGCCCTGGTTGACGCCTGGACCGGGTTGGACAACAGCCGCTACGCCGTGGAGGCCTTGCTGGCCGAGCGTGGTTCGGCCGATGCCGGGCTTGCCGCATTGGCCGCTCGTCTGGCAGCGAGCGCGGCGCGGCGCGCGGTGAAGCTCTCCATCCAGGTGCATGGCGGCATAGGCTTCTCCTGGGAGCACGACGCCCAGCTTTACCTGAAGCGCGCCTACCGCCTGGCGGTCGAGGTCGAACGGCTGGCCGCGCTGATGCGGGACTAGCGTCCCCGTCATGCGCCGGGCGGACGGGACGCCGAGGATGGGCGGTTGGATATGGGGCCGTTAACTATGAGACCGTTAACATAGCGGCTTGCCGCCGCCGCTTCCCCTGCGGGTCCCGGCCCGGCGCCCCGCCCCGATCCTCCAGCCCGATCCTCCAGCCCGATGCACCACGTTCCGCGCCCGCGCCGCACGCCCGGCCCCCTGACTTCCTTTTACTGGAGCGGCGATGCCATGCGCAGCCGCAGCGTCAGCGGCACGGTGCTGGCCGCCACGCTGGACGTGCCCGCGCCGCCCGCGCGGCTGCAGTCGGACTGGGAGCGCGAGATGGCCACGCGCCTGTGCCTGGAACCCGGGGACGTCGAGCAGATGCCGCTGGCCCGCACGCAGGCGCGCTGGCCCGAGTACGGGCTATGCCTGCAAGCCATGCGCGACTGGACGCAAGAGCTAGGACTGCCCGGCGTGCTGGCCAACGCCGACATCGCCCTGATGGCTTGCCGCGGCGCCCGCTATCACCATGACGGCGAGCAATATGGCGGCGCCGCCTTCTGCAATCTGTTCCTGAGCGAAGACCGGGGCCTGGACGTGCATTTTCCGGCCACCGGCCTGCGCATTCCGCTCGTGCGCGGCACCGCCATGATCTTCGATACCTGCCAGCCGCATGCCGTCATCCCGCGCGGCGTCACGGGTTTTCGCGAGGCCGACTTCGCGGCCGGCCTGGAACTGGCGCAATTGTTCCTGACCTGGGAACTGCCGATCGAGGACTCTCGCGTCGCAAGCGCGCTCGACATCGCCTTCGATGTCGATCCGGCTACCGCCGCGCGGCTGGATGAGGAACAAGTGCGGATGGATGGCGCTCGGGCGGCGATCGATCCGGAATGCGGGCGCTGGCTGGCTGAGGGCTGAAGCGGCAACGCGGCCCGCCGGGGATCAAGACCCCGGCAGCGCCGCGCCCATGGCGGCAAACAAACCGCCGCACACCTTGTTGAAACGCCGGCCGGCGCGCTCCAGCCAGGGGCGCACGCGATGCGCCAGGCGCGCCAGCACGTACTCGACCAGGAACTCCACCACCACGAAGGTGCCGGCCATGATCGCGAACTGCGTGTACAGGCTGCGGGCAGGATCGATGAACTGCGGCAGGAAGGCGCCGTAGAACAGCAGGGCCTTGGGATTGGAGATCGCCGACAGCAGGCCCTGGCTGAACATGCGCATGCCGCGTATGCGGGGCATGTCCGGGGCAGGCTGCAACTGCACGCCCGGCGCGCGCCAGAGTTGGATGCCGAGCCAGATCAGGTAGGCCCCGCCCGCCCACTTCAAGACGGTCAGTGCGGGACCCCAGGCCTTGAGCAAGGCGCTGATGCCCAGCATCGACAAGGCGATGAGCGCGACAAAGCCCACTGCGCCGCCCGCGATGGTGCACAACGCCTTGCGGTGCCCATGCAACGCGCCATGCGTGAGCGCAAGCAGCGTGTTCGGTCCGGGAGTTATCGAGAGCCCAATGACCGCGACCAGGTAGATGAGCCAGCTATGCAGCGCCATGGCGGAGTGCGTGAAAAATAAGAAGCAGCCAGTCTAGACCGCCGTGACAGAGCTGCGCAAATGCGGCCGGAATGAAAGGCGGGGCCGCATGCGCGCGGCGCCCGTCTTGCGTGCCGCCCGATGCGGCGGCCTACGGCTCAGCGACGGAAGCCTCCGCCGTGGAATCCGCCGAAGCCGCCGCCCCAGCCGCCCCGGCCACCCCCGCCACGGCCCTGCCAGCCGCCGCCTTCCGCGCCGCCCATGCCGCGGTCGCGCCAACCGCCGCCCTGCATTCCGCGATCCTGCCAGCCGCCGCCCTCCGCGCCGCCCATGCGGTCGTCGGAATAGTCGCGCGCCTGGCGCTGGCCGTTCAGGTAATTGCCGCCGGATTGCGCGCTGGGCTGCACCGGTTGCCAGCCCGAACTCGTGTGCTGTTGCCAGCCGTTGTCGTTGTGCTCGTAGACATTGCCGTTGTGGTCCGCGTACACATTGCCGTTGTTCCACGCCATGCCGCTATTCGTGTTGCGGTCGTACGTGGCGCCGCGCCGATCCACGCTGCTGACGCCGTCGCCCGCCGTGCCGGTCGCCGTGGCGGAAGAGATGGTGCTGCGGCCGGTGTTCGTGTTGGTGCGCACGTCCTGGCGGCCGGCAGCCCATTGGCCGTCGTCGTTGGCGACCACGCCCGCGCGCCCGGCGCCCGATGCCCCCGTTGTCGGGTTGGTGTAGGCATCGCGCCGCCCGGCAGCCGCATTGCCGGTGTACTCGTTGTAGGCCGCGCCGCGCGTGCCTTCGAACGCTGCGCCGGTCTGCGGGTTGTAGCCCTCGGCGTGGGTGCCTTGCCATTCGGTGCCGGTCCAGCCGTTCCAGCCGGCCGCGTGCGTGACCACGCCGGAGCCGCCCCAAGCGCCATAGACGTCGACCTGGTTGACGTTGACGCCGCCCCAATAAGGCGCCCCCCAATAAGGCCCCCAATAAGGCGCGGCGCCCCCCCAGGTCTCGCCCGCGACGAAGCCAAAGGCAAAACCGGTCGCGGTGGCGAAAGCCGCGTCGTAGCCATAGCTGGGCGGATAGCCGACCCAGGTGTCCTGCACGATGACCGGCGGATACGCGTAGCCCGTGCCGTACACCACGGTGCCGTCAGGACTGGCCACCACGCCCATGTAGCCTGGCGTGTAGCCGAACACCACGCTCTGCGGGGTGGAGCCGTACACCTGCACGTAGGTGACGTAGTGCAGCGGCGAGCTGACGGGTATGGCGTAGATGATCGCCGGCACATGGTCGGCCACGCGCCACGGGCCAAGGGGCGAATCCGCCACGAACCAGACCGCACGCGACAAGGCGTAGTAGCGGCCTTCGGCCTGTATCACCGGCACCTGCGAGTTGGCGGCGTAATACAGCGCCGTCCCCTCGATGGGTCGCAGCGTCGGGGAGCCGCCGGCATACTCCACCTGCAGTTTCGCCGCGCTGCGCGACACCGTGGCGGTCTGCGGAATGGTCGAGGCGATCAGCGCCTCCTTGGCTTGCGGCGTGCCCGGCACCGATGCCAGCACGCCCGACTGCGGATCCTTGGACGGAATCCGGGCGAAATCGCGCGGCAGCTGCTTGCCCGGCACGTAGGACCAGGGACCGTCCAGGCTGGCGCCGCGGAACCAGCGGCCGGACACCAGCACGTAGTAGCGGTTGTCGCCCGGATTCATGAACAGGGCGTGATCGGCATTGGCCACCGACAGCAGCGAAGTCCCTGGCACCGGCCGCATTTCAGGCTGGCCGACGGTCACCAGCAACTCGGCCGGCGCGGTGGACACCGCGATGGCGGGCGCCCGGTGCGGGGCCTTGCCGCCATGCGGCAGCATCGGGTCCGGTTCGGTCTTGCGGCGCGCCGCGTCGGCGGCGGCGAGCAGGGCGGCGGGCGGCTGCGGCAGATCCGTCCACGGCCCGGTGGCGTTGCCCGCTTCGTACCAATGGCCGGCGGCCTGCAGGAAATAACGGCCCGCGTTGTTCGCCAGCATGAGCGCGCGCGTGTTGACCACCCGGCGCCAGCCTGCCGCGTCGGGCACTTCCGCCAAAACGGGTTCGCCGTCGATCAGCACCAGCACGGTCGGCACCGTGCGGTAGATGATGCGCGGCGGCGCGTTGTCCACCGGGACGGTTTTCGTGGCGGGGTTGTTCTGGGACAGCGTATAGCTCAGTTGCAGTGCATCAAGCCGCGTGACCACGCCCTTGGCGGGCAGGCGCGCTTCAAGCTGGCTGCGCAGCTTGGCGGCGGCTTCCGGCGAGGTGGGCACCTGCACGCGTTCGATCCGGATGTCCGACAGATGCACCAGGCCCGCCGGCTTGTTGACCTCGGCACGGGCGGAAAAGTCTGCCACGCCGTAGGTGGGATTGCCCTTGGCGGCGCCGACCGCCACCGCCATGCGGCCCGTAATACGGTCGGCAGTCCAGGTGTCGATCTGCGGCTGATAGAGCTCCACCCGCGTGCCGTCGGCGGCCTCGAAACTGCGCGGCCATTGCAGCGAACGCGCGGCCTCTTCCTGGGCATCGGATTGGGCGGGCGCGGTTTGCGCCGGGGTCTGTCCCTGGGCTTGCGCCGCGCCGGTCGGCGTCAGGCCCGCGCCGGCAGCCATGCCGGCCACGGCTAGAGCGAGAGCGAGGCGAGACAGGCGCCCGGGCGGGCTCGCGGGCGCTGACGACGTTGCCGGGAAAACATGCATGCGCCACAGTCGGGTCAGGCTACACATCTCGCGCTCCTCGTTGAGGGCCGCGACCGCCATTCCGGCCTTCGGCCACTCTGATTTCCCGCAGCGCCGCCGCTACGGGCCAAGCCTCGGCCGGCCTCTCTGCAAGGCGTCCTGCAAGGGCCGGCTTCTGAATAAGCAACAGAACGTTAACACCGCTGAAAAGCTATTGCCCGCTTTTATCAGACCTTCTATAAAACATCTCACCAGGGCTGCTACTTTTGCCCGATAGCCTTTCCGCTGCAATCCAACTAGAAGCGCGGCGCAACGCCCGCCAAACGCCCGCGCGCTACGGCGTGTCGCGCCCCCGCCCGGCTCTCTGTCCGCGGCGCTTCGGCCGTCCCGCGAAGACTCTCCTGCTGCAAGTTCACGCCATCAAGTCGCCGTGGAAAGGAGCAGTTCATGGTCCCTGCCCTGACGCATCCCGGGGTGTATGTCCAGGAAATTCCCGCAGGCGTGCGCACCATTGCCGGCGCGCCGACCTCGGTTGCCGCTTTCCTGGGGGCGGCCATGCGCGGACCGCTCAACCAGCCGGTCCACATCCAGGACTTCGCCGACTACGAACGCGAGTTCGGTGGACTGGCCGAAGGCTGCGAACTCGGCTACGCGGTGCTTCAGTTCTTCCTGAACGGCGGGGCCAGAGCCTGGGTCGTGCGCGTGGCGCAACCCGCGCGGAACGATCCGCTGGACGCGCATGCCGCTTTCATCAGCCAGCGCGCGCAGCGCCGGGGCCTCTACGCGCTGGACGATGTCGATTCCTTCAACCTGCTATGCCTGCCCGGCATCACGCACAGCATCGTGCTGGCCGATGCCGTGTCCTACTGCAAAGAGCGGCACGCCTTCATGATCATCGATGCGCCGCCCGCGGCGGCCGACGCGGCTTCCATGGCGGCCGCGGTCATGGGCGCGGCGCTGCCCAGATCCGATCATGCCGCGCTGTATTTCCCCTGGACCCGGGCGGCCGACCCGCTGAAGAACGGCCTGCCGCGCCTGACCGCGCCTTGCGGCACGATCGCGGGCCTGTATGCGCGCACCGACGGCGACCGCGGCGTCTGGAAAGCGCCAGCCGGCATCGACGCGGGCCTCGCTGGCGTCCTGTCGCTGGCCGCCGCAGTGAGCGACGACGAGAGCCGCAACCTGAATACCCTGGGCGTCAATTGCCTACGCACCTTTGCCGGACGCGGCGCGGTCTGCTGGGGCGCGCGGACCCTTCAAGGCACGGACCATTTCGCCTCGGAATACAAGTACGTGCCGGTGCGCCGCCTGGCGCTCCACCTGGAACAATCGCTCTTGCGCGGCACGCAGTGGGCCGCGTTCGAGTCCAACGACGAGCCGCTCTGGGCGCAGATCAGGATGAACGTCAGCGCCTTCATGAATGCGCTGTTCCGCCAGGGCGCCTTCCAGGGCGGCACGCCGCGCGATGCCTATCTGGTCAAGTGCGATGGCGAAACCACCACGCAACAGGACAGGGATCGCGGCGTGGTCAACATCCTGGTGGGATTCGCTCCGCTCAAGCCGGCCGAATTCGTGGTCATCCGGGTCCAGCAACGAGCCGGACAAATGGAAGGAAATCCACCATGAACCCGCTCGCGGAACCGCGCATCCTCGCGTTTTGGGACACCGGCACCCAGCACAGCCCGCAGGCGCAGGCGCTCGAGGCTGCCGGGGAACTGGCGCGCGAGACGGGACTGGCTCTGCATCGCATCGACCTGTCCAGGATCGTCAGCAAATACATCGCCGAAACCGAGGAAAACCTGAACCGCCTGTTCGAGTCGGTCGAGCAGCGCGGCGCGGTCCTGTTCTTCGACGAAGCCGACGCCCTCTTCGGCAAGCGCACGAACGTCAAGGACAGCCATGACCGCTACGCCAATATCGAGGTCAGCTACCTGCTGCAACCCATGCAGTCGTACCGCGGCCTGGCGTCGCGGGCCGCCAGCATGAAGTCCAACCTGGACAGCGCATTCCTGAGGCGGCTGCGCCTTGTGGTCCAGTTTCCGGCCGCCGCGCCGGATCAGCGCGCGCGCCGCTGGAGCCGCGCGTTCCCTACCGCCGACACCGGCGCCGAAGTCACCATGGCGCGCCTGCTGCAAGCCGTCCGCGCCGACCCAAGCCCACACGCCCGGCCCCTGCCTGGCCTCAAGACGAGAGAACATCCATGAAACCCGTGATCAACGAATACGTACGCGAACTCAGCCACCCTGGTTACGACGCGGCCCAACGCAATGCCTTCGTCGCCGCCATGGTGAGCAAGCGGCTGATGCGGCGCACGGAGCAACAGCGCAAGGCGGACGAAACAGCCCCCGCGCTGGCCAGCTCGCTGAACGGCAGCGCCGACGCGCGCGCCGACAACGACCAGACTTGAGCGCCGCGCCGCTGCAGGATGGCGCTGCGTCCGGTGCGGGCGCGGCGCATGCAGGAAAACCGGGCCGGCCGCCACGGTATCATCAGGCCTGTTGCGCCGGCTTGCCGCGTCCCAGCGGCAAGCCGGCCATCCCACTCCCGCCCACATTCTGCATGACGCGATGACCCCATATATCTCGGCCGGCATTCTGCTTCTAGGCGCTCTCGCCGCCATCGCTTACCGCCGCAAGCGGCAACGCGCGATGGACACCGCCGGCCGGCGCCTGGGCAGCGACCTGGTCGCGGGCGGCGCGCTCTACGGCGTGGCCGCGCCGCCCATTGGCGGCGCAGCCGTCATCATCGCGCTGACGGCCGCGACCCGGGATCCCGAGAACCTGCTCATGCTGGTCTATGCCCTGCCCTGGTTCTACATCTTTGGCTTCGTGCCCGCCCTGCTGTGCGGCATCGTGGCCGGCGCGTTGCGGCCGGCGCATCCGTCCTGGCGCGCCTATGCCGCAATGGGGCTGGTCGGCGCCGTCTACGGCTTCGTTTTTCTGGTGGGCTTTATCTCCCAGGGCAGGCCATGGCAGGAAGAACTCGGCTTCCCCTTGACCATCGGCGCGGCGCCCGGCGCGCTCAGCGCATTCCTGTGCGCGCGCCTGCTGTACGGCAAGCCCGGCCGCCGCGGCGAGCCGGGCGAAAAAGCGCCGCAGGCGGCCTGAAGGCGCCGCTGCCTGGCCGCCAGCCCTAAGCCTTGCGCCCGCTGGCGCGCCCTGGCGGCTCGGCGTGCAGATCGCGCGCGGCGCCGCCGCCAAACGCCGTCAGCGCGCGAGGCGTGGGCGGTGACGTGGAAATCTGCCGGGCGGTTTCCAGCATCATCGGGACAAAGCGCGACACCGCGCGCTTGACCGTCCACTTGGCCGCCGACACGGACAACTGCAGGCCCGCCACCACGCGCTGGTTCAGGTCGTAGACCGGCACCGCCAGCGCCAGATCCCCGCGGTAGTACTCCTCTTTGCAGCAGGCATAACCCTGCTCGCGCGACAAGCGGATCTGCGCCATCAGCTCGTCCAGGTCGGTCAGCGTGTTGGCCGTGTACTTCACGCGCTCGCTGGCCTCCAGGGCCTCGAGAGCCTGCTCGTCGCTCATGCCGGCGAGGTACACGCGCCCGGTCGAGGAACAGTACATGGGGATACGCCGGCCCACGGGCATGTGCACCAATAGCCGCAAAGGGCTGGGAAAGCGGCCGATATAGATCATGTCCTGCCCGGCCGGCTCCGCCAGGTTCACGGTTTCTCCGGCATTGCGATTGAGTTCCAGCAGGAAGGGATTGGCGCGGTCCAGCAGCGGATGCGATTCCAGGTAGCGGCAACCTGCGTCCAGCGTGCGCGACGACAGTGAATAACGCTTGCTGACAGGGTCCTTGTTGAGCAACCCCAGCGCTTCCAGCGTGAACGCGAAACGCTGCGCGGCGCTGCGGGTGATGCCCGCCGCCGCGGCAATGTCCGGCAGGCTCATGGAGGTGTGTTCGGCGTCAAACGCATCGAGCACGGCGATGCCGGTGGCCAGCGATTGGACGTACAGCGTGGAGGATTCCGGATTCATGGCTGGGCTGGGCGGCGCGGGCCGCCAGTCTATTAGTGTTCGATAGGCAGAGATTGCATTCCAATTCAAATGAATGCAAGAAAAAGCCACAGTTCTTTTGACATATTCTACCTTTACCGCAGCAGGTAATCCCGGGAAAACCCTTAAATAAAAAGCGCTTAGCCGAAACCGGAGTTGATTGACAGGCTTTCCTTGGCCAGATTATAAAATCTACATGCGATATATGCTTATCGCTATTCGATACGATAATGCGCACCTGACAAGGACGAAATCGGACGTCCGATACACCGTGCAGGCGCGCGATTCCAGCTTCCAAGGGGATTCCGATGCTGCACAAAGTGTTGAAAACGTTGTTGGCGACGGCGCTGTGCGCCGCCGCGCTGTCGGGCGCGCACGCCCAGACCGTCAAGGTAGGCGCCACGCCCACCGCGGTGCCGTTCAACTTCCTGGACCCGAAGACCAATACCCTGCAAGGCGTGATGATCGACATCGCCCACGCCGTGGGCAAGCAAGCCGGCTTTACGGCGGAAGTGATGCCGATTCCGTTCGCCTCGCTGGTGCCTGCCCTGCAGACCAATAAGATCGACATCATCGCCTCGGCCTTCGCCAAGACGCCACAGCGCGCCGAAGTGGTGGATTTCACGCAGCTGGTGGTGGAGTACGGCGAGGCCCTGATCGTGCCGGAGAAGGACAAGACCGACTACAAGAGCATCGCCGACCTGAAGGGCAAGACCGTCGGCGTGCAGATCGGCACGCTCTATGTCGAGCCGCTCAAGGCCGCGCCCGGCCTCAAGGAAATCAAGATGTACGAAACCATGTCCGACCTGGTGCGCGACGTGGCGCTGGGACGCCTGGACGCGGCCTTCGGCGACGGGCCGGTGATCTCCTACCAGGTACGCACCCAGGGCGTGCGCAACGTGCGCTACGTCGACAGCTATCAGCCGGCCATGCCCACCAACATCGCACTGGCCGTGCGTAAGGGCGACGCCGAACGCGTCAAGCAGCTCAATGCGGCCATCGATGCGCTGCGCCAGGACGGCACCCTCGCCGCCATCATGAAGAAGTGGGGCGTCACGCCCTGATCCCGAGCGCCGCGGCCCGATCCGCCGCGGCGCGCCGCCTAACAGGTATCCAAGATGTTCCAGTCATTTTTCAGTGACGCCGCGGAGTTCTTCCCGGTGCTGATGCAGGGGGTGCTGACGACCATCGCCATCACTGCGGCGGCGCTGGTCATCGCCACGGCGCTCGGTCTGTTCTGGGCCCTGCTGCGGGTCAGCGGCGTGGCGCCGCTGTCGCACGCCAGCCGCATCCTCACCAACATCATCCGCGGCGTTCCCATCATCGTCGTGCTCTTCTACATGTACTTCGTGCTGCCGGAGATCGGCATCAGCCTGACCGCCTTCCAGGCCGGCGCGCTGGGCCTGGGCATCGCGTACTCCTCGTATATGTCGGAGGTGTTCCGCTCGGGTATCGACGCGGTCGATCCCGGCCAGTTCGAGGCAGCCCAGTCGCTGGGCATGTCGCGCGCCAAGCTGATGCGCCGCGTGGTGCTGCCGCAGGCCTTCAAGGTCGCGCTGCCGCCATATGGCAACAACGTGGTCATGATGCTCAAGGACTCCTCGCAGACGGCCGTCATCACGGTGGTCGAGCTGTCCATGCAGAGCAAGCTGATCGCATCCTCCACCTTCAAGAGCGCCACCATCTTCACGCTGGTCGCCCTCATGTACCTGGCCATGAGCCTGCCCATGATGTACTTCATCGGCAAACTTGAACGCCGACTGGGGCGCCGCCAATGATCAAGATCGAAAACCTCAGCAAGTCGTTCGGCGCCCACCGCGTGCTGGAAGGCATCGACGCCGAAATCCAGCAAGGCGAAGTGGTCTGCCTGATCGGGCCGTCGGGCTCCGGCAAGTCCACGCTCCTGCGCTGCATCAACGGCCTGGAGCGCTACGACGGCGGCCGCATCACGATCGACGGCGTCACCGTGGACGCGCGCCGCAAGGACATCCAGAACATCCGCCAGCGCGTGGCCATGGTGTTCCAGCGCTTCAACCTGTTCCCGCACCGCACCGCGCTGGAGAATGTCATCGAAGGCCCGGTGCACGTCAAGGGCGAGAGCATCGAGTCCGCCACCGCGCGCGGCCGCGAGATCCTGGCGTCGGTCGGCCTGGCCGAAAAGATGAGCCACTATCCGCAACAGCTCTCCGGCGGCCAGCAGCAGCGCGTGGCCATTGCCCGCGCGCTGGCGATGGAGCCCGAGGCCATCCTGTTCGACGAGCCGACCTCGGCGCTGGATCCTGAGCTTGTGGGCGAAGTGCTGTCCGTGATGCGCACGCTGGCCGAAAAGGGCATGACCATGGTCATCGTCACGCACGAAATGGACTTCGCGCGCAACGTCTCCGACCGCGTTCTGTTCCTGGAAAACGGCCGCATCGCCGAACAAGGCCCCTCGCGCGAAGTGCTGACCAATCCCCGCAACGAACGCATGCGCGATTTCCTCAAGCGCGTCACCCACGCCCAGTAGCTCCGGCACCATGAACAACGATCTTTTTTCGCCCGCAGCCACGCTGTGGGCAGCGACCGCGCCTGCGCGCGCCGCCTCGCCGGCGCTGGCCGGTCCGCTGCACGTCGACGCCGCCGTGGTCGGCGGCGGCTTCACCGGCCTGTCGGCCGCCTTGCATCTGGCCGAGGCCGGCTTCAAGGTGGCGCTGTTCGAGTCCCACGAAGTGGCCCACCGCGCCTCCGGACGCAACGGCGGGCAGGTGGTGCCGGGCTTCAAGCCTGGCCCGGCCGCGCTGATCCGCCGCTTCGGCGCGGACACGGCGGCGCGCATGATGCGCTTTGCCTACGGCAACGCCGACTATCTTTTCGAACTGGCCGAACGCCTGCGCATCGATTGTTCTCCCACCCGCAACGGCTGGATCCAGGGCGCGTTCTCGGCGGCATCGGGCAGCTATCTCAAAAGCCGCGCGCGGGAATTGAACGCGCATGGCGGCGAGGTCGAATACCTGGACGCCGATGCGATGCGCGCGGCCACCGGATCCTCTTTCTGGCCCGCGGGCCTGCGCGAGAAGCGCGCGGGCGCGGTACAGCCGCTGGCCTTTGCGCGCGGGCTGGCACGCGCGGCGCAGGACGCCGGCGCGGCGGTGCACGACCACTCGCCAGTGTCCGCCATCGCGCCCAAGCCTGACGGCGGCGCGACGCTGAGCGTCAACGGCTTTGCCGTCCACGCGCGCCATGTGGTGCTGGCGACCGATGCCTACACCGACCGCCTATGGCCGGCCGTCGCGCAGTCGTATGTCAACGTATCCAGCGCACAGATCGCCACCGATCCCCTGCCGCAAGCGCTGCAGGAGCAGTTGCTGCCGCTGCGCGCCGGCATCTCCGAGACGCGCAAGATCACCTACTACTGCCGCATCGACCCCGAGGGGCGCTTCGTCATCGGCGGCCGCGGGCACTCGTCCGAGCGTCTGGATCCGTCCACCGGCGAGCAGCTGCGCCGCGCCGCGGTCGCGCGTTTCCCGCAGCTGGCCGACGCCGCCTGGCGCCACGGCTGGGCCTGCCGCGTAGGCATGACCATGGACGACCTGCCGCGCGTGCATCGCCTGGCGCCAGGCGTCTGGACCGCTTACGGTTACTGCGGACGCGGCGTGGCCATGGGCACCGCGCTGGGGCGCGTGCTGACCGACGCCATCCGCGGCGTGCCGGCGGACGAACTCGACTTTCCCGTCACGCCCATCGGACGCATGCCCTTCTACCCGGCGCGGCAATTCGGCGCCTCGCTGGCCATCAACTGGTATCGCCTGCGCGACGCGCTGGGCTATCCCGCCTGACCCTTGCCCCTGGCGCTTTCACTTTGCCATGACGACACAAACGCAATTTCCGGCCACGGTGGACGTGGCCATCATCGGCGGCGGCATCATAGGCGTGAGCACGGCGCTCGCGCTGGCGCGCGCGGGCGTGCGCTGCGCGCTGTTCGAGAAGGGCGCGCTGGCCTGCGAGCAATCCTCTCGCAACTGGGGCTGGGTGCGTACCTTGGGCCGCGACCTGCCCGAAGTGCCGCTGGCGCTGCGCGCCAACCAGCTCTGGCGCGACATCCAGGCCCAGGTCGAAGTCGGCTACCGCCGCAACGGCCTGGTCTACCTGCAGGAAAACGACACTGACGCCGCCGAGCACGAAAGCTGGCTGAGCAAGGCCCGCGGCTATGGCGTAGAGGCCGACATGCTGGGCCGCGACGCGGCGCTGCGCCTGCTGCCCAGTTCCGGCCGCGCGTGGACGGGCGCGCTCTACAGCGCCGCCGACGGCGTGGCAGAGCCACAGATCGCGACCCATGGCGTGGCGGCGCTGGCGCGCCAGGCCGGCGCGCTGATATACGAAAACTGCGCCGTGCGCGGCCTGGAGACCAGCGCCGGCCGCGTCGACACGGTCATCACCGAACGCGGCACGCTGCGCGCGCAGGCGGTGCTGGTGGCCGCCGGCGGCTGGTCGCGCCTGTTCTGCGGCAATCTGGGCGTGGACTTCCCGCAGTTGAAGGTGCGCGGTTCGGTGCTGCGCACCGAGCCCTTCGACGCTGGCGTTTCGTTGGCCATCAATGGCAAGGACTTCACCTGCCGCAAGCGCGCCGACGGCGGCTATACCGTCTCGCAATTCTCGGCCTCGCTGGCCGAGCTGGTGCCCGACAGCTTCCGCCTGATGAGCAAGTTCCTGCGCGCCTGGATCGCCAATAATTCCCTGGTCCGGATCCGCTTCAGCAAGCGCTTCTTCGAAGAGCTGGCGACGCCGCGCCGCTTTCCGGCCGACCGCGAGACGCCTTACGAGCGCTGCCGCGTGCTCGACCCCGCGCCTTACAAACGCGGCATAGACCAGGCCTGGGAACGCCTGCTGCGCGCCTTCCCGGTGTTCCAGCAGGCGCGCATCGCGCATTCCTGGGGCGGGTACATTGACGTGACGCCGGACGCCATGCCGGTCATCGCCCCCATCGCCCAGGCGCCCGGACTCTATCTGGCCTCAGGCTTCTCCGGCCATGGCTTCGGCATCGGCCCGGCGGTGGGCGAAACCATGGCCGCCCTGATCCAGGGCAAGGAAACGCCGGTAGATATACGGCCGTTCCGCTTGGAGCGCTACGCCTAGCCTCCGGCCATCGCGCTGGCGGGCACCTATGCAATAACGCTAATGGCGCCCTCAGCTTTTTTCATTGGGCACTCATAAGCCCCTTCCCCATAATCGCCTGGATGCCATCTCGGCAGGCCGCCACCCGGCGGCGCCTATCCAACGAATCCATGGGGAATGCATATGTTGCGTACCAAGCTGGCCCGCTGCCTGCGCGCAGCCGGGCTTGCCTGCGGCCTGCTGGCGGCCTGCACCGCCGCGGCGGCCGCCTATCCGGACAAGCCGCTGAAGCTCGTCGTGCCGCAAGCGGCGGGCGGCGGCACAGATGTCATCGGCCGCCTTTGGGCCGACTACATGTCGCGGCATCTCAATGTGCCGGTGGTGGTCGAGAACCGCCCGGGCGCCAACGGCATCCTGGCCTCCAGCCATGTCGCCAAGCAACCCGCCGACGGCTACACCGTTCTGATCAGCGGCATCTCGTACCTGGCGTTCAACCCCTACATGTACAAGAACCTGCCCTACGACCCGGGCAAGGACTTCGACGGCGTCAGCCTGCTGGTCAACACGCCCTTCCTGCTCGTCGCCAATCCGCAGACCGGCATACGTTCATTCAAGGACCTGGTCGAAAAAGCCAAGGCCGCCCCCGAGAGCCTTAACTTCGCTTCGGCGGGCAAAGGCAACTCCACGCATCTGGTCGTGGAAATGCTCGAACAGCGCCTGGGGTTGCGCCTGACCCACGTGCCCTACAACGGCGCCGCCGCGGGGCTGACCAGCGTCATGGCCAACCAGACGCAGCTCATGGCGGACGTGCTGAATACCGCCGCCGTGCAGGCCAAGGCGGGCAAGGTCGTGCCGCTTGCGGTGGTGGGTTCGCGGCGCGCGGCCAGCGTGCCGGACGTGCCCACGCTGGCCGAGTTGGGCATCGCCGATTTCCCGCTGCCGGGCTGGTATGCCCTGGTCGCCCCCAAGGGCACGCCTTCGGCCGCCATCGACCGCCTCAATGCCGAAACCCGGCGCTTCTTCGAAGACCCGGCCGTCAAGACGCGCTTGCAGGAGCTCCAACTCGAACCCCTGCCGTCCACGCCGCAGGCGGTCGCGGAATCGGTCGCGCGCGACAGCGCGGCCTGGGGACCGCTGATACGCCAGCTCGGCCTGAACAACGACTGACCGCAACCCTGAAAGGAAAGACATGCCCAAGCTCAGCAATGCCGTCCGGCGCTATCGCCACGAAAAAATGACGGCACTGATGGACGACCTGGCCGCCGATGCCATCGTGTTCACCTCGGCGGATTTCTTCCAGTTCGCCACCAACTTCCACACCGACGTCCTGCCCTGGGAACGCCCCATCTTCGCGGTGGTGCCGCGCAATGGCGCACCCTTCCTGGTGATGAACGAACTGTCGACGCATCACATGCGCTTCTCGCAAGAGCAAGGCAAGGTCTGGATCACCGACATCACCTACTACGCGGAACACCCGCGCGTCACCGACCGCCTGCCCTTGATAACCCAGCTGCCGGAAGTGCTGGCGGAACGCCTGCGGCAGGCCGGGCTGGCGCGTTCGCGCATCGCGGTCGAAGGCGGTAGCCCCGTGCTGGCGCAGCTGGGCCGCCTATTGCCCGATCTGACGCTGCGCGCGGCCACGGCGGAATGCCGTTCGCTGCGCTGGCAGAAGCACGAGGAAGAGATTGCCGTGATGGCGGCGGCCGCGTCGATCTCCGACTGGATACAGGACCGGTACCGCGAGAACATCCGTCCCGGCAGGCTGGTCCAGGAACTGGATTTCGCCATGGCCTCGCTGTTCGTGCAGGAAGCCGCCGAACGCTTTCCGGGCGAGCAATTCGAAGTCATCCGCTGCTGGACGCTGAGCGGCCCGGCGTCCGCCTCGCCGCATGGCGACGGCGCCTCCTGCGGCGCGCGGATCAAGGAAGGCGACGTGCTGGTCAACATCGTCATCCCGCGCCTGAACGGGCTGACCATCGAGAATGAGCGCACCTGGTTTTGCGGCGCGCCCTCCGCGGAGCAAACCCGGCTCTGGTCCGCGGCCAAGGCCGCCAACGAAGCGGCCATCGCCGCGGCCCGCACCGGCAACCCGGTGTGCATGATGGACGCGGCCGCGCAGGCCGAAATCGAAAAGGCCGGCTACGCCAACTTCATCCGCCATCGCACCGGGCATGCCGTCGGCATCATCCACCACGAATACCCGGAAGACATGGCCTTCTGCCAGCGTCCGCTGCTGGCCAACGAGGTGTATTCCGCGGAGCCTGGCATCTACGCCTATGGCATAGGCGGATTCCGCCTGGACGACACGGTGGTGGTGGGCGATACGCCGCGCGTGCTGACCGGCACGCCCAAGACGCTGGAATACGCCACCGTCAGGTAGGCTGGCCGGCCCCGGGCGCTTCCTGCGCGAGATCCTGCGCCTCGTCGCGCAGGATCTCGCGCAACCAGGGCAGCACGATGCTGGGCGAATCCGCGGCCCACAGCATGCCTATGGGGCCGAACTCCAGACAAGTCGGCGCCTGCACGATGCTGATGAGGTTCAGCCTTTCGTACATGTGGGCCACGGAGCTGGCCAGCGTCGCGACGTACTCCCTGTCCTGCAGCAGCGATAGCAGGGCCACCAGCGAACTGGTTTCCACCGCGGGCTTGGGCGGCGTCAGACCCGCGTCCACCAGCGCCTGGTCCAGCCTGACGCGCGACAGCACGCCCGGCGGCGGCAGGATCCAGGGATAGCCCTGCGTGTCCGCCCACTGCGGCGCAGCCATGCCGGCCAGCGGATGTCCGCGCCGCGCCACCAGGCTGAAGCTGTCCGTCATCAGCCACTGTGCGCACAAGCCGGAGCGGCTGGCGCGCAGATCCAGAGGCCCGATGATGAGATCGATCTCGTGGCGCGCCACCCGTTCGATCAGCGGATCCAGCAGGCCTTCGACCAGTTCGATCTGCACGTCCGGCGCGCGCTGGTGCAGCGTGGCGATGGCGCGCGGCAACAGCACTGGCGCGGCCGACAGGATGGTACCGATGTGCAGGCGGCCGGCGACGCCGGCCTTGACCGCCTCGATCTCCTCGCCCGTGCGCGCGGTGTCGCCCAGCACGCGGCAGGCGTAGCGCCACAACGAGCGCCCCGCTTCGGTCAACGCCAGCGTCCTGCCGCGCGCGAACAGCGGCGTGCCCACCATGTCTTCCATATCGCTCAGCCAGTGCGACAGCGCGGGCTGCGTCATGTGCATGGCCTTGGCCGCGGCCGTGACGGTTCCGGCCTTTTCCAGGGCGATCAGGACTTCCAGGTGGCGCAGCTTCAGGCGCCGCGTCCAGAGCAATTCGGAGAGGGGGGCAATCATGCGGAAATGGTAATGGATATCTCAGGTTTATTCATTGGCCGTCTATGGGCTTCATGCCCAAAATGGGCACCTCCCGAATCGCCCCAGATGGCCCCATGACCGCAGTCTCCATTTCCTCCGAATCGTCCCTGCAAGCCGTGGCCTGCGGCCTGGCGCTGGACGGCCAGCCCGGCGCCGGCCTGCGCGCGCTGGGCCAGGCGTTGCAGCAGCGCATCGGCTACCGCCTGTTCACCGTGCTGGTGCTGGACTGGGAGGCGGGCCTGAACCGTCGCTACTACTCCAGCCAGCCCGCGGCCTATCCCGCCGGCGGCAGCAAGCCCATGCGCCACGACAGCGAGTTCTTCGCCACCGTGGTGCAGCAAGGCGAGGCCCGCCTGTGCATGGATCGCGGCGACTGCGAACGGGCCTTTCCCGACCATGAACTGATCGCCTCGCTGGGCTGCGCCAGCGCCGTCAACGTGCCGGTGCGCTGGAACGGGCGGACGCTGGGCTCATTGAATCTGCTGCACCAGGCCGGCTGGTACCGGCGCGACATGCTCGCGGAACTGGGCTGGTATGCGGCGCTGGCCATACCCGTAGTACAGGACATCATCCGAACCTCCCAAAACCACAAGGGGAAATCATGAAGCGCCTACGCAGCCATATCGCCGCCCTGCTGTTGTGCCTGGGCCCCGCCGCCGCCCAGGCGGCGCCGGACGCCTACCCGGCCAAGCCGATCACCATCGTCTATCCCTACGCGCCCGGCTCCGCTTCCGACACGCTGACGCGCCTGATCGCGGAGTCGCTGCAAAAGCAGCTGGGCCAGCCCGTCATCGTCGAAAGCCGGCCGGGCGCCGGCGGTTCGATCGCCACCGAGCACGTGGTGCGCGCGGCGCCCGACGGCTATACGCTGCTGCTGTCGGCCAGCGGCACCATCGCCGTCAATCCGCACATCTACAAGCTGCGCTACCAGCCGGTGAACGACCTGGCGCATATCTCCATCGCGGTGGAAGTGCCCTTCGTCTTCGTGGTCAACAAGGATTTCCCCGCGCAGGACTACGCCGCCTTCCAGGCGCTGGCGCGGCAAAAGCCCGCTGGCCTGACCTCGGCCAACGCCGGTCTGGGCACGCAGGCCCACCTGACGCAGGCCGCCTTCGCCAAGCAGGCTGGCCTGAACCTGAACATCGTCGCGTACAAGGGCGCCGCGCCCGCCGTCAACGACCTGATGGGCGGCCACATCGATTCGATGATGGACAACGCGGCCTCGCAAATTCCCTACGTCAGCGCGGGCAAGACCACGGCCCTGTTCGTCACCAGCGACTATCGATTCGACGGCTATCCCAAAGTCCCCACGGCCAAGGAGCTGGGCATTACCGGCCTGGTGCCGGCGGGCTGGTTCGGATTGGCCGCGCCCAAGGGCACGCCCGATGCCGTGATCGAAAAGCTGCACGGCGCTCTGGTCGCCGGACTGAGAGGCGCGGACACCGAACGCAAGCTCAAGGATCTGGGCTGGGTCATCGTCGCCAATACGCCGCAACAGGCCAGGGAACGCGCGCAGGCGGATTTCACCCGCCTGGGAGAGGTCGCGCGGGACATCGAGCTCAAGGTGCAGTGACATCCCTGGGGCTGACATGCGCCGGACCGACACCCGCCGGGCGGCCTGACTATGCGGCGGCGCCTCGCCGCCGCAACGCTGCCGCCAGCCCGCGCACCTCGTCCAGGGCGCCCGCCACGCCCTGCTCGGCCAACACCTGCGCCAGCCGCGAACCCACCACGACGAGATCGGCATGCCTGGCGACGAGCCGGGCTTCGTCGGGCGAGCGCACGCCAAAGCCCGCGGCCACCGGCAGCCGGGTATGCGAACGCAGCCGCTCCAAGTCCTGGGCGATGCGGCGCTCGTCGGGCAGGTCCGCACCCGTCGTGCCGGCCAGCATGATGTGATAGACGAAGCCGCTGGCGTCGCGCAGCAAGCCCGCCAGCCGCGCGTTCTCGGACGTCGGCGCGGACATGCGGATCAGATGCAGGCCATGCGCACGCGCCGCGCCGCCGATCTCGTCAGCGTGTTCAAGCGGCAGGTCGATGATGATCAGGCCATCCACGCCCGCCGCGGCCGCGTCCTCGATAAAGCCGTCAACGCCACGCCGCAGGATGGGATTCAGATAGCCCATCAGCACCACGGGCGTATGCGCGTCCGCCTCGCGGAAATCGCGCACCAGGGCCAGCGTGCGCCTCAGGGTCTGGCCGCCGGCCAGCGCGCGCACGTTGGCCTGTTGCAGCACGGGACCGTCCGCGACCGGATCGCTGAACGGCATGCCGAGTTCGATCACGTCCGCGCCCGCCGCGCCCAAGCCGCGCAGCAGCTCCAGGCATGCGGCGGGATCGGGATCGCCCGCCGCAAAATAGGTCACCAGCCCACTGCGGCCGGATTGGCGCAGCGCTGCCAAGGTTCGATCAAGCCGGGTCATGCCGCCACCTCGCCAAATTGAGTCACCGTGTCCATGTCCTTGTCGCCGCGTCCGCTCAGGCATACGACGAGAATCTCGTCACGCCCCATCCGCGGCGCCAGCTTGCGCACGTAGGCCAGCGCATGCGCGCTTTCCAGCGCGGGCAGGATGCCTTCCTTGCGCGTCAGCCAATGGAAGGCCGATACGGCCTCGGCGTCCGTGACCGACACGTAGTCCACGCGTTTGCGATCATGCAGCAAGGCGTGCTCGGGACCGACGCCGGGATAGTCGAGGCCGGCCGATATCGAATGCGCGTTGACGATCTGGCCGTCTTCGTCCTGCAGGTAATAGCTGCGACAGCCGTGCAGCACGCCCTCGTAGCCCGCGCTGATGCTGGCCGCGTGGGCCCCGCTGGCCAGACCCAGCCCGCCGGCTTCCACGCCGTACAGGCGCACGTCCGCAAGCTCCAGGAAGGGATAGAAGAAACCCATCGCGTTGGAGCCTCCGCCCACGCAAGCCACCATGGCGTCGGGCATGCGGCCGGTCTTGGCCGCGATCTGCTGGCGCGTCTCCTCCCCGATCACCTTCTGGAACTCGCGCACCAGCCAGGGATAAGGGTGCGGTCCGGCGCCGGTACCCAGCAGGTAGTACGTGTCGGCCGGGTGGGCGATCCAGTCGCGCAAGGCCTCGTTCATGGCGTCCTTCAGCGTGGCGGTGCCGGCATGCACCGCGCGCACCTCGGCGCCCAGCATGCGCATGCGGCGCACGTTGACGGACTGGCGCTCCATGTCCTCGGCGCCCATGTAGACCACACACTGCAGGCCGAACAGGGCGCAGACCGTGGCGGTGGCCACGCCATGCTGTCCCGCGCCGGTTTCAGCAATGATGCGGCGCTTGCCCATACGGCGAGCCAGCAGGATCTGCCCCAGGCAATTGTTGATCTTGTGCGCGCCGGTGTGGTTGAGGTCTTCGCGCTTGAGGTAGACCTGCGCGCCGCCCAGCTCCTCGGAAACGCCGCGGGCCAGGAACAGCGGGCTCGGCCGGCCCACATAGTCGGCCAGCAGGCCGCGGTAGGTCTGCCAGAAGGCTTCGTCCGCCAAAGCCGCCTTGAACTGGCGTTCGAGTTCGTCCAGGGCGGGGACCAGCGTTTCGGGCATGTAGCGGCCGCCGTAGGGGCCGAATTGGCCTCGGCTGTCGGGCGCGGCCGGATGGATGGCGGATGGCATGGGCAAGTTTTCCGTGACGGGATAGAGATAACTTGCCTTATGCTATCTTCACAAAAAATTAATTTGAATCAATGATTTATTTCCCATACATGTAAGGCCAGCTAACAGCCATGCGACGCCTGCCGTCCCTCAATGCCCTGCGCTTCTTCGACAGCGCGGCTCGCCAGGCAAGCTTCACGCTGGCCGCCAAGGAACTCTGCGTGACCCACAGCGCGGTCAGCCAGCAGATCCGGCAGCTGGAAGACTGGCTGGGCTGCGCCTTGTTCGAGCGCCGCGCCGGGCGCGTCCACCTGACCGCGGCGGGCCTGGACCTGCAGCGCGCCGCGCATGATGCCTTCGATCTGCTGGAGCGCCGCTGCGATGAACTCAGGCGCGGCTCGCAGCCAGCGGAACTGGCGGTGGGCGCGCCCGCCAGCTTTCTTTCCAACTGGCTGATCCCGCGGCTTGACCGGTTCGAAGCCCTGCATCCGGACATCCGCATCAGGCTGCAGACAGCCGCCGACGCCGCCCTGCTGAACACGCAGCGCGTGGACGCGCTGATCCTGGCCGGACGCGCCTGGCCGCAAGAATGGGATGTCACGCCGCTCTTCGCCGAAACCATAGGTCCGGTCTGCACCCCGGCCCTGGCCGCGCGTATCCGCAGCGCGGCCGACGTGCAGGACATGCCGCTGCTGCACACCAGTTCGCGGCCCGACGCCTGGAAGGATTGGGCGGCGCGCCAGGGCATCGCGCTGACGCCACGGCAAGCCGGGCGCGAGTTCGACCATCTGGGCCACATGCTGGAAGCCGCCGCGGCCGGGCTGGGCGTGGCCATCGCGCCGGCGGTGCTGGTGGAGGCCGAACTGCACCGAGGCAGGCTGGCCGCGCCGCTGGGCTTCGTCGAAAGCGGCGCGGCCTTCAGCCTGTGCCTGCGCAAGGATGCGGTCCGCGCCGACGCCGCGCACGAACGCCTGCGCGACTGGCTGCTGGCCAGCGCCGGCGCGAACTGATGCCATCCACGCAACGCGCGCAAACCGGTTACGCTTGCGCGCCGAACCACACCGCCGAAACATATCCATGAAAAAGCTCTGCGCGATATTGGGCCTGGTGGTCCCCACGCTGGCCAGCGCCGCCTACAGTCTTTCCGCCACCGAGGCCGCGGTGCTGGAAGCGGTGCTGCGCGACGAGCTCGACACCTACCTGCAAGGCGGCAACAGCCTTATCGGAGCAAGGCTCGGCCTGCCCGCGGCGACCGCCGAAACCGTGTCCCGGGCCTATGCCAACGGCCCGACCGCGCGCTTTCCCGCGTCGCTGGATATGAACATGCTGATCGCCGGCCCGATCGATGCCGGCAAGCGTAGGGACGGACAGGCCGTATCGTTCGCCACCGCCGGATCGCCGACGGTCCGGGCGCATCTGCCCGCCGGCCTCACGCCGTCCGCGCACCTGGCCCTGGCATGCCGCCGCATGCAGTGGGTCGACCATTCCCCCACCTTCATGGACTGCCGCGACGCGGCCCCTGCCGGCAAAGCGGAAGCCGCCCGCCTGAAGCGCGACCTGGACGACTTCTACCTGGGCAAGCCGACCGACATCCAGGTGTCCCAGCTGGCCGTCAATATATCGGTGTACGCCAGCCTGCTTGCGCCCGGCCACGGCTGCCCGAAGAACATCGAGACGTGCCGCCAGGCCATCCAGGGCGTCGACGGCGCAAGCCAGAGCAAGCAACTGCCGGCAATCGTGCGGCGCTTCCAGCAGGCGGGGCTGGATCTCAGCCCGTACCGGGGCGACAAGGCGGCAACCGCGCCGGCTCGCTAGCGCGCGCAGTGGGCCGTGCCGGGCCGCGACCGAGCTTACGAAGCGGCCTGTACCGCCCCCATTTATTGCAATTCCGCGCCGCTATACTGGTCTCACCTCAATACCCTTTACGCGCCGCGCCTTTTCTGCTGCGCCCCGTTATGCACGTCTTGTTGGCCATGCTGCGCCCCGTTGGCCGGGCGCTATTCTGTACCGTCGCCACCCTGCTCTGCGCCCAGGCCTACGCCGCACCACCGACGCTGGCGCAATGCCATGGCATCAAGGATATGGCTTTCGTCGCCCACCTGGACGACGACCTGCTGTTCATGAACCCGGACATCGCCTCCAACATCCAGGCAGGGGGCTGCGTGCGGCTGGTCTACCTGACCGCCAGCGATGCCGGCGAAGGCGAAAGCTACATGCTGGGACGCGAACGCGGCGTGCGCTCCGCCTATGCCTACATGGCGCATCAACCGGACGAATGGAAGGAAGACTCCGGCACCGCAGGCGGACGGCGCATCGCGCGCTTTACCCTCAAGGGCAATCCGCGCGTGCAGCTTTGGCACATGCGCCTGAAGGATCCGTGGCTGGGCAAGGGCTGGGGCAGCCTGACGCCGCTGAGCCGCACCGAATCCGTACCCGGACAGAACGTCGACACGCTGGGCCCCTATGCCGAGTCCTACACGCGCGAACAGTTGATCGACACCCTGGCCGACCTGATCCGCCAGTACGCGCCGACCACGGTGCGCCACCTCGACGACACCATCGCCGTGCCTTACACGCAGCTGTGCTGGCGCTGCGCCGGCCACGGCCATCCCGACCATATCGCCAGCGCCCGGCTGGCGCGCGAAGCCATGCTGCGCGCGCCCGGCAACTACGCCGAGATGGGCTATGTCGATTACCCCAGCCAGGAACGCGCCACCAACCTGACCCAGGCGGAGATCGCCAGCAAGTCGCTGATCTTCCAGCACTACGCCTGGAACGACTACCACTATTGCGCCGGCCCCACCGGCTGCAAGGAACCCGCCGGCCCGGCGGCCGCCTGGGTGCAGCGCGCCTATTACGTGTCGCGCCAGGACATCGCGCCGCAGCTCTACCCGGACGGGCGCGGCGGCATGGTGGTGTTCGCCGCTGGCGAAACCAATGGCGCGGTGAACCGTTGGGACACCGGTGAGCGCCGCTGGCAAAGCCTGGGCGGGCGCACCAGCGGGCCGCTGGTCTCGTTCAGCCATACCGATGGCACGGCCGGCCTGATGGCGCGCGACCCGCTGGGCGGCGTATGGGCCAACAAGCAGCGCCATGACGGCACCTGGCAGGGCTGGCAGGCGCTGGGCGGCCTGCGCGTGACCCAGATCCCGGCCGTGGCGCCGCGCGGCGAGGCCGCCGCCGTGGCGCTGGGCTACGACGGGCTGCTGCACTGGATAACCCCGTCCGGCATCGACGGCAGCTGGGGCGCCTGGCAGGACCTGCCGCCGCTGGAAGGCGTGACCGGCTCCCCGGCCGCGGCGCTGGGAGGCGACGGACGCTACATCATCTTCGCGATCACCGGGACTGGCGAGCTCTACTACACCCGCCAACTGCCTGCCGCCAAGAGCCAGCTCCCCGAATGGCAGGACTGGCGCCGCGTGCCCGCGCCCCAGGCCGCTGGCGGCCTGGCGGCGATCCGCAATCACCAGAACCGCGTCGAACTCTATTTCCGCCAGCGCGGCAACAACCACCTGACCCGGCTGATGGAGACAGGCGACACCACCGATCTCGACATGGACTGGGGCTCTCCGACCGACATGGGCGTGCCCTACATCGGCCGCCCGGCCATCAGCGCCGATGCCAGCGGCAACGTCATGGTCGCGCTACTGGAACGCGCCGGCGGACAGCTCTGGCTGGTGGAGCACGGCAGGCCGTCCAAGCTGGACGCCCAGGCGGCCTCGCCGCCCGCGCTCAATCTGGTCAACGGCACGCTTTACATCGTCGCCCGCGCCACCGGCGGCCCGCAGCGCTACGAGGTGCTGTCGCGCCACGATGGCAACTGGACCCGCGGCGTCACCCTGGAGGGCGTGCCATCCGCTGGCGGCGGCCCCTTTGAAACCGTGGCCGCGCGCCCCATCGACCTGCCCAAGCTCGGCGCCAATGACGCCAACAAGGCGGCGGTGGTGCGCCCCTCTGCCGAGGATCCCGGCACGCTCAGCGTAGGCCGCATGCCGACGCAAGCGTCCCAGGCGGCGACGCCGACCACGGTGCGGTGATGATTTCGGTTCTTGTCATCCCTCGTTACCGGAGGGAAAATCCCGCCTAGCCGCGGGGTCCGGCCCGCGCGCGCCAAGCGCCATGTCGCCGCAAGGGGGGAACCGCAAGTGAAGGATGCAGTCCAGTACCAGACTCACACCCCCACCCTGCTCGAACCCGACCCCTCGTCGGACTGGCTCTACCACTGCGCGATGAGCCTGCTCAAGCTCCCCGCCGACGACGCGATCTCCGAACAGCTGGCCTACATGGGCGAGACCTCGGACGTGGACCGGTCCTGGATGATCGAGTACCGCCCGGACATGCTGCGCCTGCGCAATACCCATGAATGGTGCCGCGGAAAGACCGAGCCCTTCGTCGCCGAACTCCAGGACGTGCCGACCACGCTGATCGCCTGGCTGCACAAGTTCATGGTCAAAGGCCAGGCGGTCGCGATCCACGACGTCAACGACCTGCCCCGCACCGCCCGCGCCATCCAGGTCGAGTTCCAGCGTCAGGGCAACAAGAGCGTACTGAGCGTGCCGGTTTTCCACGACAAGAAGCTCTACGGCATCATCGGCTTCGACACCACCGTGCGGCACCGGACCTGGTCCGCCGACGAGGTCCGCGCCCTCTACCAATGCGCCAACCTGATCGGCCAGGCCAAGTACGGCAACAGCCGCGAACGCGGACGCACGCCACGCTACGACAGCGCCACGTCCGTGATCTATCTCAGCATGCGCGGCGTGGTCCGCGGCGTGCAGCCCGAAACCATCGTGGGCGTGCGCTCGGCGGGCAACTACAGCGAGATCTGGCTGGAAGACGGGTCGATGGTGCTGGACTCGCGCGCGCTCGGCATATGGTCGACCCTGCTGCCGGAACAGACCTTCTTCCGTGTACACCGCACCGCCATTGCAAACGCATTGCATGTCATGGACGTGGACCGCCGCAGCGTCGACAAGTGGTTGATCCGGATGCGCGCCGTGGACGAGACCTGGCCGGTGTCGCGCTCATACCGCAAACCGCTGCGCGAACGCATGGGAATCTGAACCGGGCGAGCCTGCGAAATATGCAGTTCGTCATGCCGGCATGTTGTTTCGTCCTGCCGCAAGTGGCCGCGCAACGGGTTTTTGGGATCATCGCAGGCAAAGGAACAGCCGTTCCCACAGTCCCGCAAAGAGAACCGCATGCTGACATCCCGCATCCTGCCGCGCATCACTTCCCTAGCCTTGAGCGCCGCCTGCGCACTGGGCGCCAGCCAGGTCCGCGCGGCCGACCTGGCGCTGCAGGATGCCGTCTCCATGGCCGGCATGCAGCTGTACCTGAACTCGGGCGCGCCGGGACTGATCATCGCGGCGGTGCGCGGCGACGAGGTCGTGATTCAGGGCTATGGCGAAACCGCGCCAGGCAGCGGCGTCGAACCCGACGGCCGCTCCATTTTCAGGATCGCTTCTGTATCCAAGGTGTTCGCGGGCGACGTATTGGCGGCGCTGGCGGCCAAGGACAAGCTCAAGCTGACGGATCCCCTGGCCAACTATGCGCCGGAAAACGCCAAGGTCCAAGCCAACGGCCGTCCGCTGACCCTGCTGGACCTGGCCACGCATTCGGCCGGCCTGCCGCGTGAACTGCCCAACCCCGACGCCAAGCCCTCCGACAATCCGTTCGCCGCGTTCGACCGCGCCTATTACTGGAAGTGGGTCGGCAGCCACCAGCCGGCCTACGTGCCCGGCACCACCACGCTGTATTCCAACCTGGGCTTCGGCCTGCTGGGCGATGCGCTGGCCAAGGCCGGCGGCGCGGACTATTCGACCGTGCTGGCCGACGAAGTCCTGAAACCCGCCGGCATGACCGACACCACCAATGCGCTGAGCGACGCGCAGAAAAAGCGCCTGATGACCGGCCTGGATCCCTTCGACAAGCCCGATCCCAATGCCCCTGTGCCTGACGTGATGTACGCCAGCGCCGGCATCTACTCCACCGCCGACGACATGGCGCGCTGGATGCGCTGGCACCTGGACGGCGCCAAACAATCGAAGCAGGCGTCGTTGCTGGCGCACACGATGTGGCTGCCCTATGACGGACTGAAGTCCGTCGTAGGCACGGAAGTCACCGATGCCGACGGCATGGGCCTGGGCTGGGTGGTGACCCTGCCGCGCAACGGCACGCCCTTGCTGCTGGGCAAGAGCGGCGGCCTGGGCGGCTTCATGTCCTACGCCGTGCTGTCGCCCAACCGCGGGCTGGGCGTGTTCGTCGTCGCCAGCCGCGTGAACTTCGCCATGTTCAACAACATCCATTCCCAGGTGCGTGAACTGGCGGCCGAGTTGGCGCGGTGAACGGACCCCGCCGGCCGCTGCGCCAGGCCGCAGCGGCCGCGCTGCTGGCCGTGGCCGCGCAAGGCGCGTGCGCGCAGGAAGCCCGGGATATCTTCAAGACGGAGATCTTCCTCACGCCCTACAGCGAGCTGGGCGAGGGCGGCGAAACCTATCCGCGGCTCAACGGCCGCTTCCTGCTGATGACCGGCTATACCGGTTTCTTCGGCGTGCAGGACGACAACGGCCAGCTTCCCCGCTCGCACTGGAGCAGCGTGCAGCCCACGGCGGAGGCGGCCCTGGTGCTGCAGCTGACGCGGCAGTTTTCGATCCGCACCAAGGCGACGTTCAACTCGTCCACCAACGACACCAAGGACAATGCGTTTTCCGACCTGGGCGTGAATCTGGACAACCTGTTCGCCGCCTATACCGCGGACAACTACGCGCTGTACGGCGGCAAGATGGACCTGGGCTTTGGCGACGCCTGGCACGTGATCGATGGCTTATACACGGGCTTCAACGAGAACTCGGAATTCCGCGGCTCGATCGGGCTGGGCGGGCGCTACACCCTGGATACCTCGGGCCGCGGAACGCACTCCGTGGCCGCCATGCTGTTCAAGCGCGACAACACCGCGATGAACCGACGCTTCAGCCTGGACGGCGGCCTCATCGGGCCCGATCAGCCACCGATGTTCAGCGACCAGTTGAAGTCCTTCATCCTTTCCTACGATTTCCGCGATCTGCCCGGACTGGAAGGACTGTCGGGCGGGCTGGACGCGGGCCGGCTGCATCTGGATCCGGATCAAGGGAAAAGCGCCAACACGGTGTCGGCCCGGCTGCGCTACGACGCGCCGCTGGCCAACTCGTGGAATCTCAGCTGGTTCAACGAAGCCACTTATTCCAGCGCCTTTCGCGGCGCCCCCGTGTCCAACGGCAACGGCGTGACCTCGGTCTCGTTGTCGCGCGACCGCTGGCAGCTGACCGCGACGGCCGCCGTGCGCAAGCTTTCCGGCAACGGCCAGAAGCTGGCGCAGCATGGCCTGCAAGACGACACGGATTGGGGCATTTCAGGCGCGGTCACCTACGTCACCCCCATGGGATTCATCGTGCAGGCCGGACTCACGCATCAGCGCGACCAGGCCCTGCGCATCAACCAGGGCGTTTTCCGCATCGCTTACCAAGCAGGATTCTGAGGCCATCATGAACCGCAAACACACGCTCGTCACCGGAGTCATCCTTCTTGCGCTGGGCGGCGGCACGGCCGTCTGGTCGCAGCCCGTGCCCATCGCCAGCGCGCCGAATCCGCCCGCGGACGCCGTCGCCATCCCGCCTGGCAGCAAGGAACGCGCCGTGCAGGAACTGCCGCAAATCGTCGCGGACATCATGCGGCGCAGCCAGGTGCCGGGCATGGCCGTGGCAGTGGTCATCGACGGCAAGACCGTGCTGGCGCAGGGATACGGCACGCGCGAGGCTGGCAAGCAGGCGCCGGTGGATGCGCAGACCGTGTTCCAGATCGCATCGATCTCCAAGTCGCTGTCGGCGACGGTGGCGGCGATTGAAGTATCCAGGGGCCGCGCCTCCTGGGACGATCCGGTCTCGCGCTATCTGCCGGACTTCAGGCTGAGCAACGCCTATGTGTCCGAACGCGCCACGATCGGCGATTTCTTCGCGCACCGTTCCGGCCTGCCGGGCACGGCGGGCGACGATCTCGAAGACCTGGGCTTCAGCCGCGGCGACGTGATCGCCCGCCTGCGCCTGCTGCCGCTGGACGCCTTCCGCACGTCCTACCACTATGCCAACTTCAGCACCACCATCGGCGCCGAAGCGGTGGCCAAGGCCGCCGGACGCCCCTGGGAGCAACTGGCCGACGACCAGCTTTTCAAGCCCTTGGGCATGAAGTCGACCAGCTACCGTTACGGCGACTTCGAGGCGCGCGGCAATCGCGCCGTGCTGCACGCCTACCAGCACGGCCGCTTCGTGCCCGCGGGCCAGCGCAACGCCGATCAGCAGGCGCCCGCGGGCGGCGTGTCCTCCACCGTCGTCGACCTGGCGGAATGGCTGAAGCTGCTGCTCGCGGACGGGCAATATCAAGGCAAGGCCTTGATCGCCCCCGGCGCGCTGTTGCCCGCGCTCTCCCCCCAGGCATTCAGCGCCCGCGCGCATGACCTGGACTCGCGCTCCGGCTTCTACGGCTATGGCTTCAATGTCAACACGGAACTGGGTGGACGCCCTTCAATGGGGCATTCCGGCGCCTTCCTGATGGGAACGGGAACGACCTTCCGCATCGTCCCTTCGGCCGGCATCGGCATCGTGGTGCTGACCAATGGCGCGCCGGTGGGCGCGGCCGAATCCGTCGCGGCATCGTTCACCGACACCGCCTTGTACGGCAAGCCCACGCGCGACTGGTTCGCGGCCTACAACGGCGCGATGAAGGCGTTCTTCGAACCCCAGGCCGATCTGTCCGGACAGGCCGATCCCGCCAAGCCCGCAGCTTCGAAAGCGCTGTCGCAATACACCGGCAGGTTCGACAACCCCTACTACGGCCCCGCCGAGATCCAGGAGGCCAACGGCGCCCTGACCCTGGTGCTGGGACCCAAGGGCATGCGCATCCCCTTGCGGCACTGGGACGGCGACACCTACGCTTTCGCGCCCGTGGGCGAAGCCGAACTGGTTGCCTCGCTGGCGTCCATCGTCTTCAGGATGGACCAGGGACGGGCCCAGGGCTTCGACATCAAGTTCTACGACGACAGCGGCCAGGGCCGCTGGGTTCGCAAGTAGCCGCCGCGCCCCGCCGCGCCGCCGGCTCAGAAGCGGTAGGCGGCGCGCAGGGTCAGGGACTGGTCGCGGTATTCCCCATTGCCGCGCAAGGCATATTCCGTCTTCAGCTCCACGCCCTTGGGCGTGACGTATTCCAGGCCGGCCGCCAGGTTGCCATAGGTCCTGGGCATGCCGGAGCGCAGCGTGAAGGGCGTCGCGCCCGCGCCGCTGAGCTGCATGGTGGTCACGACGTCGCCGCCGCTCAGAAAGCTCATCCCGCCGGCCACGTACGAGCGCAAGGTCGCGCCGCTGGCCAGGTCCTTGCGCCCGCCCAGCTCCACCATGGGCGAGGCCATGAACGAGGTCGTGTCGTTGCCGCGCACCTTCAGGTTCAAGGCGCCCGCGCCCTGTTCGCTGTAGCCCTCCTGCCGGATGTGGTTCACGTCCAGATCCACATAGGGCCGCAAGTACCAGGACGGCTGGCTGAATTCGTAGGCGGTGCGCAGCCTGGCCGCCAGAAATGACGATTCCGGCTTGCTCTTGGCCGTGCCGTCCAGCGTGCCGCGCGACATCCTGCTCTTCTCCACGCCGCCATGCACGGCAAGCGAGACCTGCCACGGCGCATTGTTGTACTTCAAGGCCAGGCCGCCCGCGTAGGTGTCGCTATTGCCCGAGAAGTCGGCGGCCGACGTGGTCTTGCCGTAGGCATAGCTCAACGAACCGCCCAGGAACCAATTGGTGGCGATCTCGCGCTGCGCGCCCAGCGTGAGCGTGCTCTGGCGCACGCGGTAACCCTCGTCGTCCGAGGTGGACTTGCGTTCGGTCCAGTTCGTGTCCAGGCGGGTCCAGACGCAATCGCCTTCGCGCAGGATCGTGCTTTCGCCGACGAACGCCGGGCAGCTCATCATCCGGTTCATCGACGCGTAGGAGGCATGCATCTGGTTGGCGGCGCGGGCGAACTGGCCGTCGTGGGCGATGCGGTTCAGGGCGTCGCGGTACTGGTCCGCGCTCTGGACGCCCGTGAACTTGTCGAAGGTGGAGGCATCGCTTGCTTTCCCCTGGTTCCAGAGCGCCTGCAGGGAATTCGCGATCCTCGCGCGATCCGCGGTGAGCGGAAACGCCGCAGGCGTGAAGTTGGCGTCGACGGAAATGAGCGGGTCGCGCAGGCCGCCCGCGCCATTGTTCTTCAGCGCGTAGCTGAACAGGGGGCTGTCGCTTGCGGTCGCGGGAACGCTGGTTTGCGCGGCGTCGAAATGGCCTATCCCCAGCCATACGTTCTTCACGGGATTGCGCAGCACCGGCTTGACGGTGCCCGCGAAGGTCGAAGCGCCCGCTACCGAAATGAAGTCGCTGTCGTGGCCGCCGAAATTCAAGTCGGGCCGGTAGGTTCCCGTATGGTTCAGCGCGCCCGTAATGCGCGTGGTCGTGTACACGCCCGGTCCGCCCGGATTCAGGATGCCGGCGCTGTCCAGGTCGCCCTGGAAGCGGGCGCCGCTGTACAAAGTGCCGCCGGTGTTGTTGTGAAAGATGCTGCCGCTGCCCAGGAGCACGTCGCCCGCCACGATCCCGTTGTTGTTGACGACGGCCGCGCCGGCCACCTCCATGGCCGTCCTGGCCTGGATGACGCCGGCGTTGGTGATGGTGGCGCTGGCAAGTGGCGTGATCGCCAGGATGCCCGTGCCGGATGCGCCGCTGGCGCTGACCAGGGCGTTCTGGCCCAGGTTGATCGAGATGGCCCGGCCTCCGCCATAGGCGCCATTGCTGATGGCAACCACGGCCGGCGAATTGGCGCCGGTGGCGACCACCTGCGCCGCGTGGCCGATGTCCACGCTTACCGGCCCACCATAGGCCAGTTCGTTGCCGGGTGTGCTGTACTGGTAGAGGTTGCCGTCCTTGAGCACGCCGCCCCCGCCCACGCTCATCGCCAGGATCGCAGGCGCGTTCGCGCCCGAGGTCTGGACGGTGCCGCCCGTGCCGATAGCCACGTTGACCGCGCCGCCATTGCCCTTGCCGCCGGTCAGGCCGGCGTTCTGGATCAGGCCGGTCGTGTATTGCGCGGATGACTGGTCGCCCGCCAGCCCCCCGCCGCCGCCCACGCTCTGCGCCAGTATCCCGGCGGCGCCCTTGCCCGAGGTCGCGATCAGCCCCGCGATGGACAGGTTGACGGCGTTGCCGTCTCCGCCTTGCGCGGGAGACGAGACGGGCTTCAGCGTCACCAGGCCGGGCTGCGTTGCCAAGCCGGCGATGCCGCCCCCGCCGCCTATGCTTTGCGCGACGACGCCGTGCGAATTGACGCCGGCCGTAACGATGCGTCCGCCCACGTCCTGCGTCACGCTGACCGCGCCGCCCGGTCCCTGCATCGGCGAACTGGCGCCGAACGTGATGTTCACGGCATTCGCAGCCGGCCCCGTGCCGCCATCCAGCGTGACCAACCCGCCGCCTCCGCCGATACTCTGCGCCAATATGCCGAAAGACAGCGCGCCGCTCGTGGCGATGCTGCCGCCCGTGTTCGTGACGTTGACGTTGCCCCCGGCGCCGGTGGCGTTGCCCAGGAAGGCCCCCATGCCGGTTTTCGCGGTGCTGCCCAACTGGATATCGACGCCGCCAAGGGACGCGCTGGACGACGCCGCCGCCATGCCGCCGCCTCCGCCCACGCTCTGCGCCATGATCCCCGGCGCCCACCAGCCCTGCGTGGCGACGCGGCCGGTATTGTTCGCCACGCTCACCGCGCCGCCGGATACCTGGACCAGGTTGAATCCGTTGGTATTGGACGGATACTCGCCGCCCAGGACGACTGCCAAGGTAGCCTGCTGCTGGATGGCGGCAAGGCTGGCCTTGCGCAGGGCGAGCATGCTGACGCCGCCCCCGCCGCCCACGCTTTGCGCCACGATACCGGCGGAGCCGCCCGCGTCCGTCGAGAGAACGCCGCCATGAACGACGCCAACCGCCCCGCCCGTGCTGGTCGACACGCCCTCCCCGGGGTCGCCGCCCAGCGCGACGGTCGCGGCGGTCTGGCTCCACAGGAACAAGGGCTGATCGACCACCGATATGCCGCCGCCCCCGCCCACGCTCTGGGCCAGGATGCCGGGCGCCTGACGGCCCTGCGTGCCGATGCGGCTGGTGGCGGCGCTGGCGTCCACCGTCACTGCGCCGCCCGCGCCGCTGGCCCCGTCCACGCCGCCGTTGCGCACATTGATCAGGGACCCCAGCAGCGATCCGCCCTTGGTTCCCAGAATGCCGACGATGCGGGTGATCTTGTCGATGATCTCGGGCGCCTGGCTGCCGGCGCCGGCCGAGACCACCGCCTGCAGGTCCTGCCCGCTGGCCGCGCTTCTGCCGCCGCCACCGCCTATGCTCTGGGCGACGATGCCAGCCGAACCGCTGCCTTGCGTGGCGATCGTTCCCGTGTTGGTGACGATGGCCGGATCGGACGCGCTCCCCCCGCCCATGCCGGCCGCGCCGCCGTTGCCGCCAGTCTGGTGGGTGATGCTGGTCTGAGGCAGCGCCACCGTATAGAGGTCCTGCGCGCCGGACGCGGCGGCATTGATCAGCGCATCGATGCTGGACAGCAGGGTGGATGCCCCGGCCGAATCTATCGCCCCGCCATTGCCGCCACCGCCGCCGATGCTCTGCGCCAGGATGCCCGGCGCCTGGTCTCCCGCCGTCGCGATGGCGCCGTCGTTGCGCACGTCGAATGCGCTTGCGGCGTTCCCCGCGCCACCGCTGCCACCGGTCGCGACCCCGACGGACAGGCTGACGGCCTTTTTGAAGGCCAGTTCCGGACCCTTCTCCAGCCAGTCCGCCGCCTTCTCCAACAGGCCGGCCAGGCTGCCCGGCGCGCCCAGGATGTCATTGAAACTGGCGGCGTCGTGCATCTGGACGATGCCCCCATTCCCCCCGCCGCCGCCTATGCTTTGCGCGACGATCCCTGCCGCCCCCGCCCCCGCCGTTGCGATGACGCCAGTCGCCGCATTGCCGACCTGCGCGCGGCCGCCGCTGCCGCCTTGCCCACCCTGTCCGCCATGCCGCACGGACAGTTGCAGATCGATTCGCGTGTTGCCTATGACCGGCGTCTTGACTGGCGCCAGGACTCCGCCGCCATTGCCTCCGCCGCCGCCAATGCTCTGCGCCACCACGCCGTTGCCTTGCGCGCCCGAGGTGCGGATGCCGCCTTCATTCGTGATCCGCGCCGTGCCGCCATCGCCGCCTCCTTGTCCCGCGCCGCCGTTGGACACCGCGACCGTGACGGCGCCGCTCGGGTTGTCGCCCAATTGCGGCGCGATCGTGACGACGCGGGAATTCGCCAGTCCGCCGCTGCCGCCCCCGCCGCCTATGCTTTGCGCCAACACGCCATTGCTGTGCGCGCCCGCGGTCGTGATCGTGCCCTGGCGGGCCTGCGTGAACAACACAGTGCCGCCGGAGCCGCCGCTGCCGCCCTTGCCCCCGGTAGCCACCGTCACGTTCAGCCCCACGCCCACGCCGACCGCATTGGCCGATCCGCCGCTGCCGCCTCCGCCGCCTATGCTCTGGAGTATCACGCCGGATGCGTTACCGGCCCGGGTCTGGATCCTGCCTTGCGAGGAAAATTGGATCAGGCCGCCGTTGCCCGCCGCGCCGCCCGTGCCGCCGATGGCGACCGACGCGATCACGCCGGTGCTGTTGGCGTCGCCGCCCACGCCGCCACCGCCGCCTATGCTTTGCAGCAGCACCGCGGCGCTGTTGTCGCCCGAGGTATCGATGCCGCCGCTGTTGGCCATGGCGATACCGCCGCCCGAACCGCCCGTGCCGCCATGCCCGCCGCCCACGGCGATGATGCCGTTGCTGGACGAGGCTAGCCCGCCGCCGCCGCCCGCGCTGTTGGCGATCACGGCGGCGGCGTCGTTGCCAAGGGTGCTGATGGCGCCTGCGTTCGTGATGGTGATCGCCTGGCCCGCAAGCGCGCCCGCGCCACCGTTGCCGCCTTGTCCGAACGCGCCGCTGGCGCCGGCCGGACCGCCTTCCCCGCCCAGCACGCTGGCCACGATGCCCTTTGCGCCGACGGTGCCGGCGGTTCCGGTCGTGATCTTGCCGGTATTGGTGATCGTGACCGCGCCAGGCGATCCGCCCGCGCCGCCATTGTGTCCCTCGGCCCACGAGCCATGGCCGCCATTGCCGCCGTTGCCGCCCTGGGTCAGCACGTAGACGCCAATGCCGCGATTGCCGTTGGCCTTGATGGTCCCGCCGTTGGCCATGGTGACCGAGCCCGCGTTGCCGCCTGCGGCGGCTTTGGTGTCGGTGCCGTTGGCGGTCGACGCATTTCCGCCGATGGAGCGGGCGATCACGCCATACACGCCGTCGCCCAGCCCGGTGACGGAAGATCCTGCCGACGCGGTAAAGACGACGCTGGAAGCATCCCCGCCGCGGCCTGAATCGCTATGTCCGCCAAAGTCGCCCGTGTGTTCGGCGGCGCCGCCGTTGCCGCCCGACGATATCAGGCCCACCGCCGCGCTGACGTCGGCCGGCCCCGGCCCGCGCGCGGTCACCGATGTCGTGCCCTGCAGGATCACGGACGCGGCGCCGCCATTGCCGCCGTGGCCGGACGTGTACGCGCCGCTGAAGCCCTTTGCGATGGCGCTATCAGTCCCCGACCCTCCCCAGGATTGGACGGCGACACCGAAACCGGCGCCGACCACGTTGGCATTGTTCAACGTGACTCGCGCCTGGTGTCCGTCGCCGCCTATTCCGTAGCCGCCATTGGGCCCGTCAGCGTTGCCCCACAGGCCGCCATTGCCCCCCGCGGAATACAGATCGATCCCGCGGCCGGCGGCATTGACCGTGCTGGCTGCCAAGGTGTAGTCGATGATCCGCCCGCCGCCGCCATTACCGCCCCAATGGTTGGGGTCCGCGTCCCTGCCGTTGCCGCCCTTGCCGCCGCTGACGTCGATCAGGATGCCGGTCTGGCCGGATGCATTGGCGCTGATGCGCTGATTGCTGTCCGTCTGCACGAAGTCGCGCTGCCCCCACTGGCCGTCATGGCCGTTGTCGGGGTGGTCGCCGCTGGAACAGCAGGTGCCGTCAGCGCCGCGCAGTTCATAGGACAACGGTGCCGACTGCGCCCAGGCCGGGCGTCCGAATACGTAAACGGTGGCAATCCCCGTCTGCAGCAGCAGGGCCAGCCAGGTAAGCCGCAAGCCGTGGCGGACTGGCTTGGTAGTATCTTGCGGGGAGATCATGGCGGCGGCTGCGGCGAAATTGGGCAAATTGAGAAATTCGCCGTTCGCCGCGCGCCGTACAAGTCCCGGATGACGAATCAACCATCCGGGCTGATGAGTCGCCGCTCCCGGCCCTATTTCGAATCCCGCACCGCCGCGACCATCTTGATCTCCACCGCCAGCCCGGGCCGCGCCAGCGCCGCAACGCCCAATATGGTCCAGGCCGGGAAGTCGGAACGCATGTACTTTTCCTTCACCGCGCGGAAGCCGGCAAGGTCGGCGCCGACGTCGACGTGATACGAGACCAGTTCGACCGCGTCGGTAAAATCCAGGCCCAGATGGCAGAGCACCGCGGCGATGCGCTGGAACGCCAGGTCCGCCTGCTCCACAGCCGATTCGGGCAGCGAGCCGTCGGCGCGCAAGCCGATCTGCCCGGCGATGAAAACCAGCCCGTTGGCCGTGACCGCAGGCGAATACTGGAACAGGTCGAAAATGCGGTTGCCGCCAAAGACGGGATCGTCATCGGGAAGGCGCAGACGCTCGATCTTGCTCATGGAAGTCCTTGTGCAACGCGGGCGTTGCTTATTGATCGGATTTGCAACTCTACTAGGGAACGTCGCGATGTCCACCTCCCCCGCCGACAACGTGATCGCGCTGTATCGCGAACATGCCGACGCCTTCGAGAAACTGCGCGGCACGCAGCTGGTCGAACGCGCCTGGCTGGAAGCGTTCCTGGACCTGCTGCCCGGCCCCGCTCCCGAAGTGCTGGACATAGGCTGCGGCACCGGCGTCCCCATCGCCCGCCACCTGATCGAACGCGGCTGCAGGCTGACCGGTGTGGATGCCTCGGACGCCATGCTTGCGCGGGCAAGAGCCTCGTTCCCTGATCACAGCTGGATTGAAGCGGATATGCGCCACCTGCCACCCTTGGGTCCCTTCCACGGGCTGATCGCCTGGCACAGCTTCTTTCACCTGCGGCCCGAAGACCAGCGGCCCATGTTCAAGACCTTTGAACGCCTCGCCGCGCCGGGTGCCGCGCTGATGTACACCAGCGGAACGTGTCTGGGGGAGGCCATTGGCCAATTCGAAGGCCAGCCGCTCTATCACGGCAGCCTAGACACCGCGGAGTACCGCGAGTTGTTGCGGCAGGCCGGCTTTGAAGTGGTACGCCACGTGGAAGGCGATACGACCTGCGGCGGCGCGAACATCTGGCTGGCGCGGCGGCGCTGATAAAACCTTTGAGTTACATCAAGGTTTGACCGGCGTACGACGTCGAAAAACCCCGCCCCTGCGCCATAATCAGAATGCCGCGGCCCTTCCAGGGCCGCGCGGGGCCTACCCGGCCTTTTCGGTTTCCCTTACCTCGATCAGGCGGACCCGGCATTCATGCAAAGACTTATCCTCCCGCTACCCGGCAACGAAGGATTCGCCAAGCGCCTTGCCGCCCTGTGCCAAGGCGAACTCGGCGCTGTCGAAACCCGCCGCTTTCCCGACGGCGAAAGCTATGTGCGGCTGCATGGCGACCCGCAAGGGCGCGCCGTCGACATCGTCTGCACACTGGCCCGGCCGGATCCCTGCTTTCTCAGCCTGATCTTCGCGGCCGACACTGCGCGCGAACTGGGCGCCACCGAGGTCAACCTGATCGCGCCGTATCTGGCCTACATGCGCCAGGACAAACGCTTCCAGGACGGCGAAAGCGTCAGTTCGCTGTCGTTCGCGCGCCTGGTGTCCGCGACCTTCGACCGCCTGCTGACGGTCGATCCGCATCTGCACCGGCATCCGTCGCTGTCGGCGCTGTACACCATCCCGACCACCACGCTGCATGCGGCGCCGCGGCTGGCCTGCTGGATTGCCGGCAATGTGCAAGCGCCGCTGATCGTCGGCCCCGACGAGGAAAGCGAGCAATGGGCCGGCTCGATCGCCGCGCGCATCGGCGCGCCGCACGTGGTGCTGCGCAAGACCCGCCGCGGCGACCGGCAGGTCGACATCGAAGCTCCCGATCTCTCCGCCTGGCGCGACTACACGCCGGTGCTGGTGGACGACATCGCCTCTTCCGGCCGCACCCTGGTGGTGGCTGCCGGCAAGCTGGCGGGCATGCGGCCGCCGCAATGCGTGGTGGTGCATGCGCTCTTCGCCGAAGACGCCTGGGCGCAGGTATCCGCCTGTTTTGAACGCGTCGTTTCCACCGACGCCGTGCCTCATCCCAGCAACCGCATCGAACTCGCGTCCCTGCTGGCCAACGCGCTGCTGCGCAATCTGCGCGATTGATCACCCGATTTGAAAGGAACCCGCAATGACGCTCCGCCAGCATTGGCTATCCGGCCACGGCCCCATCCAGCACCGCGCTGACACCGTCGAACGCGTCGACGCGCTGGTGCGGCGCCTGACGGCCAGCGGCCGCGTCGCCAGCGCGGACGATGCCTACCGCATGCTGGCCGCGGCCGACCGCCTCAGCTGCGCCGCCATGAACGTGGTGGCCCACATGACCTACGCGCGCCGCATCGACCTGAACGGCGGGCCGCTGGCCGCCGGCGACTTCAAACCCAATCCCGAAGGCCACACCGGCGGATCGCTGAACATGGCGCCCGCCTTCGTCGCCTACCTGCTGGCCAATGCGCTGAGCGGCAAGACCCGCGGCTGGCTGATGGGCCAAGGCCATTGCGTGGCCGCCATCGAAGCCGTCAACGCCCTGACCGGCGACGTGTCGCCCGCGCAGCGCGGCCGCTATGACCGCAGCGAAGCCGGGCTGGGACGCCTGATCACGGACTTCTACTCCTACGCCATCGACGCCCGCGGATTGCCTGCCGTGCCGCTGGGCAGCCACGCCGGCCCCAACACGGCGGGCGCCGTGTCGGAAGGCGGCTACCTGGGCTTTGCCGGCCTGCAATACGTGCATATGCCGCTGCCGGGCGAGAGCCTGGTGGCATTCCTGAGCGACGGCGCGTTCGAAGAACAGCGCGGCTCCGACTGGGCCACGCGCTGGTGGCGGGCCGAGGATTGCGGCCAGGCCGTGCCGGTCATGATCCTCAACGGCCGCCGCATCGAGCAGCGCACGCAGATCGTGCAGGAAGGCGGCGCGCATTGGCTGGCCGAGGACCTGCGCCACAACGGCTTCGATCCGCTCATCGTCGACGGCCGCGATCCGGCAGCCATCGCCTGGGCCATCCTGGCGGCGGAAGACGCGCTGGCCGCAAGCCTGGCGGCGCCAGGCTTCCAGTACCCTGCCCGGCTGCCCTACGTCATCGCCGAAACCGAAAAGGGATTCGGCTTTCCCGGCGCCGGCACCAACGCCGCGCACAACCTGCCGCTGGGCGGCAACCCGCACACCGACAGCGCGACCCGCGATGCTTTCAACGCCAGCGCCGCCCGGCTGTTCGTCCCGGGGCCTGAACTGGACGCGGCGCTGGCCGCGCTGGCCAATCACGATGCGCAGCGCCGCCCGCTGGAAAGCAGGCACCCCATGGCGCACCGGCATCCCGACGCGCCTGCGCTGCCCGAGCCCGCCTGGGAAGCCGCTGGCGTCCAGGGCAGCGCCATGGCGGCGCTGGACCGCTGGTTCGTCGAACTGGTGCGGGCCAATCCGCGCCTGCGCGTGCGCATCGGCAATCCGGACGAACTGGCCAGCAACAAGATGGGCGGCGCGCTGGCCTTGCTGAAGCACCGCGTCGACCATCCAGAGGCCGGCGTGGCCGAAGACCAGCACGGCGCCGTCATCACCGCCCTGAACGAGGAAGCGGTGGCCGCCGCCGCGATGGCGAACAAGGGCGGCCTGAACCTCATCGTCAGCTACGAGGCCTTCGCGGTGAAGATGCTGGGGCTGCTGCGCCAGGAGATCATCTTCGCGCGCCGCCAGAAGGAACTGGGACAAACCCCGGGCTGGCTGTCCGTACCGCTGGTGGTCACCTCCCATACCTGGGAAAACGCCAAGAACGAGCAATCGCACCAGGACCCCACCATAGGCGAAGCCTTGCTGGGTGAAATGTCCGACACCTCGCGCGTGCTCTTCCCGGTGGACGGCAACAGCGCCGCGGCGGCGCTGCGCGCGGTCTATGCGCAGCGCGCGCAGGTCGCCTGCCTGGTCGTCTCCAAGCGCGACGGCAAGCAGCGCTTCGACGCCCAGGCGGCGCAGGCATTGGTGGAGCAAGGCGCGGCCCACGTCGCCGGCGACCCGCAAGCCTGCGTCCTGCAATTCGTCGCCATCGGCGCCTACCAGCTCGAAGAAGCCCTGAAGGCGCGCGCCCATCTGGCCGCGCTGGGCCACGAGTGCTGCGTGTCCGTGGTGCTGGAGCCGGGCCGCCTGCGCGCCCCGCGCGACGAACTCGAAGCGGCATTCACGCTACCTGACGCCGCCCTCCACGCCCTATTCCCGCCCGGCCTGCCGCGCGTGCTGCTGTGCCATACGCGCCCCGAACCCATGCTGGGCGTGCTGCGCCGGCTGGACGGCGGCCCGGCCCGCACCCGCGCGCTGGGCTACATCAGCCGCGGCGGTACGCTGGACGTGCCTGGCATGCTGTACGCCAACCGCTGCACCTGGGCGCACGCAGTCGATGCCGCCGCTGCCGTGGCGGGCTGGCGCCGGGCAGACGTGCTGGACGCGCCGCGCCTGCAAGCCCTGGACGGCAAGGGCAATCCTGCCGACCTCGCCTAACCCTTCTGATGCTGCACAAGGAAACCATGCTCACACTGACCTGCCTGGGCGGAGCCGGCACCGTCACCGGCTCCAAGCACCTCCTGAGCCACGCGGACACGCGCCTGCTGATCGACTGCGGCCTGTTCCAGGGCCTGAAGAACCTGCGCGAACTCAATTGGCAGCGGCTGCCGCTCTCGCCCGCAGATATCGATGCGGTAGTGCTCACGCACGCGCATCTGGATCATTGCGGCTACCTGCCGCGGCTGGTGGCCGAAGGTTTCAAAGGCAAGATCCACGCCACGCCCGCGACCCGCGACGTCGCCGAGCTGATCCTGCTGGACAGCGCCAACCTGCAGGAAAAGGACGCCGACTTCGCCAACCGCAAGGGCTTTTCCAAGCACAAGCCCGCGCTGCCGCTTTATCGCGTGGTCGACGCCGAACGCGCAATGACGCATTTTTCCGATGTAGCGCTGCACCAGGAAACCGCCTTGCCCGGCGGCGCGAAGCTGACCTTGCGCCGCGCCGGCCACATCCTGGGCGCAACCACCGCGCAGATCGATATCGGCGGCATGCGCGTGGTGTTCTCGGGCGACCTGGGCCGCTACAACGATCCGGTGATGCATGATCCCGAACCCGTGCCACGGGCCGACTATATCGTCATCGAGTCGACCTACGGCAACCGGCGCCACGACCCAGCCGATCCCGTCGAAGCCCTGGGCGCCGTGATCGAACGCACGGTGCAACGCGGCGGCACTGTCGTCATTCCCGCCTTCGCCGTCGGGCGGGCGCAGACCCTGATCCATGCGCTGTGGAAACTGCGTCAGGCCGGCCGGCTGCCGAACGTCCCGGTCTACCTGGACAGCCCCATGGCGACCAGCGCCACCGAGTTGCTGGACCGCCATGCCGGCGATCACAAACTATCCCCGCGCGAGTACGAGGCCGCCTGCTCGGCCGTGACCTACGTGCGCGACGTCGAGGAATCCAAGGCGCTGTCGGCCAACCGCTATCCCAAGGTCATCATCTCGGCCAGCGGCATGGCCACCGGCGGGCGGGTGCTGCACCACATCGCCGCCTTCGGCAGCGACCACCGCAACACCCTGCTGTTCTCGGGTTTCCAGGCCGCCGGCACGCGCGGCCGCAAGCTGCTCAACGGCGCGACCGAGACCAAGATCTACGGCCAGTGGACGCCCATCAACGCCGAGATCGCCGAGCTGCCCATGCTGTCGGCGCACGCCGACAGCGACGAGCTGATGCGCTGGCTGTCCGGTTTTCAGGAAGCGCCGCGCCGGGTCTTCATCGTCCATGGCGAGCCCGAGGCCTCCGAGGCGCTGCGCGAACGCATCCAGCGCGAACTCAGCTGGCATGTCACCGTCCCGCTGCAGGACCAGAGGTACGAGCTGTGAGCAGCGTTACGGAACTCAAACCGCCCGCGCTGCGCGCAACGCGCATGCGCCTGCACGCGCAGCATCAGCCGATAGCGCTGATGCGCGCGGACTGCCACGTCTGCCGTTCCGAAGGCCTGGCGTCGCGCTCGCAGGTGCTGATCACCTCGAACGGCCACGAAGTGCAGGCCCAGCTCTACCAGATCGACAGCGACCTGCTCGCGCTCGACGAAGTGGCGCTGTCCGAGGAAGCCTGGGACGCGCTGGCAATACGCGACGGCGACAGCGTGCAGGTCCGCCACCCGCCGGTGCTGGAATCCCTGGCCGGCGTGCGCCAACGCATCTATGGCCGCCGCCTGGGCGAAGAGGATCTTGCCGCCATCGTCCGCGACGTGGTGCGCGGCCGCTACACCGACGTGCACCTGTCGGCCTTCCTCACCGCCACGGCCACGCTGCCGCTGAGCATCGATGAAACCATCTTCCTGACCAAGGCCATGGTCGACGTCGGCGACCGCCTGGGCTGGCAGGCGCCGATCGTGGTCGACAAGCATTGCGTGGGCGGCCTGCCCGGCAACCGCACCACCCCGCTGGTGGTCGCCATCGCCGCGGCCAACGGCCTGGTCATGCCCAAGACCTCATCGCGCGCGATCACCTCGCCCGCGGGTACCGCCGACACCATGGAAATGCTGGCGCCGGTGGACCTGGGCATCGAACAGCTGCAGCGGGTCGTCCAGACCGAGGGCGGCTGTATCGCCTGGGGCGGCGCCATGCACCTGAGCCCGGCCGACGATATCTTCGTGCGCGTCGAACGAGAGCTGGACATCGACACCGAAGGCCAGTTGATCGCCTCGGTGCTGTCCAAGAAGATCGCGGCGGGCGCCACGCACGTGGTGATCGACATTCCGGTCGGCCCCACCGCCAAGATACGCAGCCACGAGACCGCCGAGCGCCTGGCCGGCCATCTGATAGAAACGGCCGCGCATTTCGGTCTGACCCTGCGCTGCCTGTACACCGACGGCAGCCAGCCCGTCGGCCGCGGCATCGGCCCCGCACTGGAGGCCCGCGACGTGCTGGCGGTACTGCGCAACGCCCCCGATCAGCCGCAGGACCTGCGCGAACGCGCCGCGCTGGTCGCGGGCGCCGTGCTGGAAATCGGCGGCGCTGCGCCGCCGGGACAAGGCATCGCGCTGGCCCTGCAAACCCTGGACAGCGGCCGGGCCTGGGAGAAGTTCGCCCGCATCTGCGCCGCCCAGGGCGGGCTGCGCGAACCGCCTCAGGCCGCGCACGTCGAACCTCTGGTCTCGCTGCAAGCCGGCCGCGTGACCCATATCGACAACCGCAAGCTGTCGCGCCTGGCTAAGCTGGCCGGCGCGCCGGAACGGCCCGCCGCCGGCGTGTCGCTGCACGCGCGGCTGGGCGACGAAGTCGCGCGCGGGCAGCCCTGGCTCTATCTCCATGCGCAGACTCGCAGCGAAATGGCCTATGCGCTGGAGTATGCGAGACACGCCGGGGATATCGTGACCATCGAAGCCTGACGCGGGCGGAGCTGGTCTCAAGCCGCTACGCGATCGGCCACTTCGGCAGCCTGGCCTTGCGGTACGGCAGGCTGCGCCAGTCCGGGCTGGCGGAACCGGGCGCGGCCACATACAGCACCGCCTTGGCCAGCGGCGCGTACTTGGCGTGGAAGTGATGCGCGGACTTCACCACGATCAGGCGCTGCGCCGTCAGGTCGCAGCCCAGTTGGGTAAAGAGGTCCGTGTGATAGGCCTGGGTGCGCAGCGAGACCAGGGCGACCAGGATGCCGTCCACGTCGACCAGCGCGCAATCGCCCAGGGCGATGCGGGTGTTGGAGTTGCCCGTCATGGTCATGTCCGCATGCGTGGCCACGACCCGGCAGCGCGCGTCCACGGGACTGCCGGACAAGGGGCCGACCTTGCCGCCGATACGCAGGTCCAGCTCCGCGCCAGGGCCGGCGTCGAAGGCGATGCGGGCGGCAACCGGATCCCACAGAGGGCCGATGGCGGCATTGCGTATGCCCCGTTCGCGCATCCTGGCCAGCAGATAGGTAGAGTCGCCGGCCGCGCCGCTGCCGGGATTGTCCGAACGGTCCGCGAGCACGATGGGACCGCCGCCGAAGGCCAGGGCTTCATCCAGCGCCTGGTCCACGCTGCGGTAGGGCACCATCAACTGTTCGCGCATCGCGATGAGTTCGTCGGCCAATTGGCGCGCCAGCATTCGTGCGCGGGCGGCATCGCCATCGGCGTAGACCAGCACCTTGGTGCCCATTTCCGGCACGTCGCCGGTGGCGAAGCCTTGCGCCGCCGAGATCGACAGGATGCCGTCGCGGCCTTCCAGCGCCTTGATGCGGCTGACGAAGCCCTGCGCCGGTTCGCGGGTGGTGTGCATGGGCACGATCATGTCGCAATCTACCAGCGCGGCCACCGGCCGCGTGCGGCCGGCCTGCGCGTCCAGGCACAAGGCCAGCAGGTCTTCGGCGCGCTCCAGCACATCGGTATGGGGATACTCCTTGAACAAGACCAGCACCGTGGCCTGCTCCACCATCAGGGGCGTGAGATGCGCGTGCGGGTCCAGTTCGGCGCCCACCACCACGCCGGGTCCGACGATCTCGCGCACGCGGCGCAGGATGTCGCCCTCGCAGTCGTCGTAGCCGTCGGCCACCATGGCGCCATGCAGGCCCAGCAGCACCATGTCCACCGGCAGCGCCGCGCGCAGGTCGGCCAGCAACTCGTCGCGCAAGGTTTCGTAGGCCGCGCGCGTGGTGGTGCCGCCCGGCTGGGCCGAAGCGACCAGCCCTTCGACCAGCGTCCAGCCGCCCGCGCTTGCGCCCTGGCGCGCGGCCCACAGCGGCCCGGCGTAGAACGTCATGTGGTCGGGATGCGTGCCGCCGGGGAGGTATTCGCGCGACTTGAAGGCCGCCAGACCGGTAGGCAGGGGCGAGAACGTATTGGTTTCGGTGGCGAGGGCGCCGGTGAATATGCGCATGGGCGACTCCAGGGCGCGGCGCGCCGCTAGCGGTTTGAAGGCGACAGGCCTTGCGGCATGTCCGCCGGCCAGGAACAGCTGCAAATTCTGAGCGCCGCCTGCCCGGTCCACAAATTCCAAATCATGAACTGTCCATAACCTTTCATATGCGCGCGGAAAGGCTTTCGGCCGGCCTATCGTTTTCCCTTAAAAGCAGCCGATCTGCGCGCTTTTCGCCGCGATTTTCCCCGAAAAACCGCACACCATAACCTTGGGTTATCCATGGGAACACGTTAGCTATTTGTGCCGCGCTGGTGTGCCGCCGATCATCCGCGATACGGAACGCAGTGCCCCCCTTTTGGTGTGGCGGCAATGACGGACATCCGATCCATACAAGGGGAAAACTATGTCGTCGACCTGGACCGCCGCGCGCGCCGCGGCGCATGCGGCAGCCTGTCCGGAGGCCCGGCCATGAAGATCTTCAGCGCCGGCCTGGGCACGGAAACCAACACCTTCGCGCCCATGCCCACCAGCCTCGCCTCCTTCCAGGACCGCGACTACTACCCGGCGGGCACGCATCCGGACACGGTGACCTTCGCAGGCGCGCCGCTATACGTGGCGCGCCAACGCGGCCGCGAGGCCGGGTGGACGCTGGCCGAAGGCCTGGTCACTTCCGCGCAGCCGGGCGGCACCACCACCCGCGCCGCCTACGAGACGCTGCGCGACCAGATCCTGGCCGACCTGCGCGCGGCGCTGCCGGTGGACATGGTGCTGCTGGGCCTGCACGGCGCCATGGTGGCCGACGGCTACGACGACTGCGAGGGCGACATCCTGCGCCGCGTGCGCGAGATCGTCGGCCCCGATGTGGTGGTGGGCGCCGAACTGGATCCCCATGCGCACCTGAGTCCGTTGATGGTGGAACAGGCCACGGTGCTGGTGCTGTTCAAGGAATATCCCCACACCGATATCCGTGAACGCGCGGAAGACCTGCTGGCCCTGTGCCTGGACGCGCAAGCCGGCCGCACACGGCCCGTCGCGGCGTTGATCGACTGCGAAATGATCGTGCCCATGCACACCACGCGCGAACCCGCCCAGGGGTTCGTCAGCCGCATCAAGGCGCTGGAAGGCCGCGACGGCATCCTGTCGATCTCGGCGGCGCAAGGCTTCGCCACCGGCGACGTGCCGGAAATGGGCACCAAGGTGCTGGTCTATGCCGACGGCGATGCCGCTCTTGCGCAAACACTGGCGCGCCGTCTGGCCGACGAGCTCATCGGCATGCGTGAACAATTGATGGTGCCCTACCGCAGCGTGGACCAGGCGCTGGATGAAGCCCTGGCCTTCGGCGATGGTCCGGTGGTGCTGGCCGACCGGCCCGACAACCCCGGCAGCGGCGCCCCTGGCGACGCCACCTTTGTGCTGAGCCGCATGCTGGAACGCGGCGTGACGAACGCCGCGCTGGGCCCCATGTGGGATCCGGTGTCGGCGCGCATCGCCTTCGACGCCGGCCCTGGCGCGGTGCTGGACCTGCGCATCGGCGGCAAGGTCGGCCCGCTGTCCGGCGATCCGCTGGACCTGCGCTGCACGGTCAAGGCGATCCAGGCCGACATGATCATGACGGGCCTGTCCGGCGCGCCGGCGGCCATGGGCGACTGCGCGCTGGTCGAGACCCAGGGCATCGAGATCGTGCTGACCTCGCTGCGCAACCAGGCCATCAACATGGACCTGTTCACGCAGCTGGGCTGCGATCTTTCTTCCAAGAAGATCGTGGTGGTCAAGTCCGCCCAGCACTTCCATGCCTCGTTCTCGAAAGTCGCGCGCCACATCATCTATGTCGGCGGCAAAGGCGTCGCCACGCCCGACTGGAAAACGCTCACGTACCGCAATATCCGGCTGCCCAAGTGGCCGCTCTAAGAACCTGCCGGCGCGTGGACGCCGGCGCATCCACCAACAAGATGGGAGCCTAGCGCGATGAAAAAACGCCTGCTTTGCCTGTTCTCGACGGCCACCCTCGGCCTGGCCTTCACCCTGGGCGCCGCACCGGCGCACGCGCAGCAGGCCAAGACCCTGCGCATCGTGCCGCACGCCGACCTGAAGGTGCTGGATCCGACCTTCACCACCGCCTACATCACGCGCAACTTCGGCTACATGGTGTATGACACGCTGTTCGCGATGGATTCGCACAGCAAGCCGCAGCCGCAGATGGTCGAGAAGTATTCGGCCAGCGACGACAAGAAGACCTGGACCTTCACGCTGCTGCCCGGCCTGAAGTTCAGCGACGGCCAGGCCCTGACCACCGCCGACGTGATCGCGTCGCTGCAGCGCTGGTCCGCGCGCGACAACATCGGCCAGGCCATCACGCGCGCCGGCGGCAAGTGGGAAGCCGTGGACGCCAGCACCTTCAAGCTGACCCTGGACCAGCCGTTCGACCTGGTGCTGGAAGGTCTGGCGAAAGTGTCCAGCTATCCCGCCTTCATCCTGCCCCAGCGTCTGGCCTCGCAGCCGGCCGACCGGCCGCTGACCGAGGTCGTGGGCTCCGGCCCCTACGTCTTCAAGCGCGCCGAATGGGTGCCCGGCAGCAAGATCGTGTTCGAGCAGAATCCGAACTACGTCGGCCCCAAGGCCCAGGCCGACGGCCTGGCCGGCAACAAGACCCCGAAAATTCCGCGCGTGGAATGGCGCGTGCTGCCCGACTCCAACAGCGCCACGGCCGCGCTGACCAACGGCGAAGTCGACATGATCGAACAGGCGCCGGCGGACTACATCGACGCCTTGCGCGGCAACAAGAACGTCAAGATCGGCGTGATGGAGCGCGCCCAGGGCTACATCATCCTGAACCAGTCCATGCCGCCGTTCAACAACGAGAAGGCGCGCCAGGCCGTGGCCCATCTGGTGGACCAGGACAAGTTCACCGCCGCCATGGGTTATCCCGACGACCTGCGCATGAAGTACTGCGCCACGGTCTTCATCTGCGGCGGCCCCAACGACACCGCCGCCGGCGCGGCGCCCTACGCCAAGCCCGATCCCGCGTTGGCCAAGAAGCTGCTGGCCGAAGCCGGATACAAGGGCGAGAAGGTCGCGATCCTGCTGCCCACCGACCTGGCCTACCTGAACTCCGCCACGCTGGTCGCCATCCAGGCGCTGCAGGACATCGGCGTCAACCTCGACATCCAGTCCATGGACTGGGCCACGCTGACCGCCCGCCGCGCCCGCAAGGAACCCATCGACAAGGGCGGCTGGAACATCTTCCTGTCGGCCGCGTCCGAGTTCAACGTCGACTCGCCCATCAGCAACACCTACCTGGGCGCGGTGTGCGGCAACAGCCTGCCCGGCTGGCCTTGCGACAAGAAGCTGGACGAACTGCGCGCCCAATGGATCGCGGCCACCAGCTCGGACGAGCGCAAGCGTGTGCTCGACCTGTTCCAGGAGCGCGCCTATGAAGCCTTCCCCGCGATCTCGGTGGGCCAGTATTCGCGGGCATTCGCTTCGCACAACAGCCTGAAGAACGCGGAGAAGATCTGGAGCCTGCCGAACCTGTGGGTGCTGGACAAGTAGTCCGCAGCCAGCCTAATCGATACGCGAGACAACCATGGGTTACATCCTCCGGCGAGTGCTGGCCATCGTGCCTGTCATGGCAGTGGTGGCGGTGATCGTCTTCCTGCTGATCCACCTGTCGCCGGGAGACCCGGCGGCGCTCATCGCCGGGGATTTCGCCTCCGCCGACGACATCGCCAAGCTGCGCGTGGCGCTGGGCCTGGACGAGCCGCTGTGGCGGCAGTTCGGGCTGTGGGCGGGCAAACTGCTGCAAGGCGACCTGGGCACGTCCATCTTCACCCACGTGCCCGTGACGCAGCTGCTGGCGCAGCGGGTGGAACCCACGTTGTCCATTGCCGCGCTCACGATGCTGGTCTCCATCATCGTGGCCGTGCCGCTGGGCGTGCTGGCCGCCTACCGCGCCGGCACCTGGATCGACCGCCTGGTGATGCTGTTCGCCGTGCTGGCGTTCTCGGTGCCGGTGTTCCTGGTCGGCTACCTGCTGATCTACGGCTTCGCCATCAAGCTGCAATGGCTTCCGGTGCAGGGCTATGTCAGCCTGTCCGAGGGCGTGGGCCCCTGGCTGCGCAACCTGACCCTGCCCTGCATCAACCTGGCGCTGGTGTACATCGCGCTGATCACCCGCATGACCCGCGCAACCGTGGTGGAAGTGCTGCACGAGGACTACATCCGCACGGCGCGCGCCAAGGGCCTGGCGGTGCTGCCCGTGCTGGAGCACGCGCTGCGCAACGCCGCCATTCCCATCGCGACCACCCTGGGCGTGGGCATCGCGCTGCTGATCGGTGGCGTGGTCGTGACCGAGACGGTCTTCGCCATTCCCGGCATCGGCCGCCTGGTCATCGACGCGGTCCAGCACCACGACTATCCAGTCATCCAGAGCGTGCTGCTGCTATCGGCCGGCACCTACGTGGTGATCAATCTGCTGATCGACCTCAGCTACCGGCTGTTCGATCCTCGCATCCGTTACTGAGCCGCCGCAGGAAAGAAACATGTCAGAAAGCTCGATTTCCGCCAGCCCGCCCGTGGTGCTGCACGAGGCGCTCAGCGCCAGCGGGCGCCGCTGGCGCTGGGTACGCAAGCACCCCACCCTGATCCTGGGCCTGGCGCTGCTGCTGATCGTGGCGGGCCTGGCCATCGCCGCGCCCTGGATCGCCACGCACAACCCCATCAGCATCAATCCGCTGCAACGCATGAAGCCGCCGTCGGCCGAGCATTACTTCGGCACCGACGCGCTCGGCCGCGACGTGTTCAGCCGCGTGGTCTGGGGCGGCCGCGTGTCGCTCGTGGTGGCCATCGTGGTGGCGCTGATCGCCACCGCGGTCGGCGTGGTGCTGGGCCTGCTGGCGGGCTTCGTGCGCTGGGCCGACGCCATCATCATGCGCATCATGGACGGCATGATGGCCATTCCCGACATCCTGCTGGCCATCGCCCTGATGGCGGTGATCCGCGCCAGCCTGACCACGGTGATCATCGCCATCGCGATCCCGCAGGTGCCGCGCGTGGTGCGTCTGGTGCGTTCGCTCGCGCTGACGCTGCGCGAACAGCTCTACGTCGAAGCCGCCCACGCCGTGGGCACGCGCCTGCCGGTGATCCTGCGCCGCCACGTGCTGCCCAACATGGTCACGCCGCTGGTGGTGCAGGCCACGTTCATCGCCGCCACCGCGGTGCTGACCGAAGCGGTGCTGTCGTTCCTGGGCGTAGGCGTGCCGGCCCAGGTGCCCAGCTGGGGCAACATGATGGCCGACGCCCGCAACTACGTGGCGGTGGCGTTCTACACCATCCTGTACCCGGGCATCCTGCTGGCCATCACCGTGCTGGCGATCAACCTGATGGGCGACGGCCTGCGCGACGCGCTCGACCCCCGCCTGGCCAATCAACGCTAAGACCCGGGAGCACGCCATGGCTATATCCCCCGCCGCCGTCGCCCCGGGCGACGTGCTGCTAGAAGTCGACAACCTGCGCACCTACTTCGACACCGTGTCCGGCACCGTGCGCTCGGTGGACGGCGTGTCCTACCAGGTACGGGCAGGCCGCACGCTGGGCGTGGTCGGCGAGTCCGGCTGCGGCAAGAGCGTCACCGCGCTGTCCATCCTGCGGCTGATCCCGACGCCGCCCGGGCGCTATGCCGGCGGCCAGATCCGCTACCGCGGCACCGACCTGCTGGGCCTGACCGAAAAGCAGATGCGCCAGATCCGCGGCAACCGGATCTCGATGATCTTCCAGGAGCCGATGACCTCGCTGAACCCGGTGCTGACGGTAGGCCGGCAGATCGCGGAAACGGTGATGCTGCACCAGAAGCTCGGCCGCCGCGAGGCCTACCGCCGCGCCGAGGAAATGCTGCGCCTGGTGCAGATCGCCGAACCCGAACGGCGCGTGCACGAGTACCCCTACCAGCTATCCGGCGGCATGCGGCAGCGCGTGATGATTGCGCTGGCCCTGGCCTGCAATCCCGAAGTGCTGATCGCCGACGAACCGACCACGGCGCTGGACGTGACCATCCAGGCGCAAATCGTGGACCTGCTGCGCAGCCTGCAGCAGAGCCTGGGCATGGGCATCGTGCTGATCACCCACGACCTGGGCGTGGTGGCCGAATGCTGTGACCGCGTGGCGGTGATGTACGCAGGCCGCAAGGTGGAAGAAGCGCCCGTCACCGAACTGTTCGACCGCCCCCTGCATCCGTACACGCGGGCATTGATGGCGTCGATGCCGTCGATGAACGCGTCGACACAGCGCCTGGCCGAGATTCCCGGCATGGTGCCCGCGCCCAGCGAACTGGGCAAAGGCTGCAGCTTCGCCCCGCGCTGCGCCTACGCCACCGACCGCTGCCGTGCCGAAGCGCCGCAGCTGCTGGAACATGGCAGCGACCACGTGGTGGCCTGCCATGAAGCGGCGCGCGTCGCCGCGCAACCCGCCCCGCAGGCGGCGGCTTCCGCGACGCCCGGCGCCGCCCTGACTGGAGTCCAAGCATGAGCGCCCGCAACCCGCACGCCACACCGGCCACGCCCTTGCTGGAAGTGCGCGACCTGAAGATGCACTACCCCGGCGCGGGCGGCTGGTTCAAGCCGCGCCGCAAGGTCATCCAGGCCGTGGACGGCGTGTCCTTCTCCGTGGCCAGGGGCGAGACCCTGGCCTTGGTGGGCGAGTCCGGCTGCGGCAAGACCACCACCGGCAAGTCCGTGCTGCGGCTGATCCAGCCTACCTCGGGATCCGTGCGGCTGGAAGGCGAGGAAATCCTGGCGCTGTCGGCCGAGCAGATGCGCAGCCGCCGGCGCGACATGCAGATCATCTTCCAGGATCCGTACGCGTCGCTGAACCCCCGGCTGACGGCAGGCGACATCGTCGGCGAGCCGCTGCAGAACTTCCCGGCCTCGGGCGGCCGGTCGCGCGCCGACGAGATCGCCTGGCTGTTCTCCAAGGTCGGCCTGCGTCCGGAAGCGATGAAGAAGTTTCCCCACGAGTTCTCCGGCGGCCAGCGGCAGCGCCTGGGCATTGCGCGCGCGCTGGCGTTGCGGCCCAAGCTGATCGTGTGCGACGAGCCGGTGTCCGCGCTGGACGTGTCGGTGCAGGCGCAGGTGATCAACCTGCTGATGGACCTGCAGGAAGAGATGGGCATCGCCTACCTGTTCGTGGCGCATGACCTTGCGGTGGTGCGCCACATCAGCCATCGCGTGGCGGTGATGTACCTGGGCCGCATCGTCGAGGTCGCCGACCGCGACACGCTGTTCTCGCGCCCGCTGCACCCCTACACCGAGATCCTGCTGTCGGCCGTCCCGGTTCCCGATCCGCACAAGCCCGCGCAGCGCAAGCTGCTGCAGGGCGATCCGCCCAGCCCCGCGAATCCGCCCAGCGGCTGCCGCTTCCACACGCGCTGCCCGCTGGCGCAGCCAGTGTGCAAGGAGAAGCAGCCGGTCCTGACGCAGCGGCCCGATAGCTCGAACGGCGGGCAGCAATGGGTGGCGTGCCACTTCCGATGAGCGCGCCGCGCCTGCTGGCGGGTCCTCTGCCGGGCAGCGACCCGGTCTTTGGCCGCGGCATCGCCGAGTTGCGGGCCGCCATGGCGGCAGGCACGCTCAACGCCGTGGACCTGGTGCGCGCCTACCTGGCGCGCATCGCGGCGCATGACCAGGCGGGGCCAGCGCTCAACGCGGTCATCGCGCTGAACGGCGCGGCGCTGGCCGAGGCCGCAGATCGGGATAGGGAGAGGCTGCGCGGGGCGGCGCTGGGGCCGCTGCATGGCATTCCCCTTCTGCTCAAGGACAACATCGATACCGCGGACATGCCCGCCACCGCAGGCTCGCTGGCGCTGGCCGGCCGCCGCCCGCAACGCGACGCCGACGTCGTGCGCAGGCTGCGCGAAGCCGGCGCCGTGATGCTGGGCAAGACCACGCTGCACGAACTGGCTTGCGGCATCACCAACGTTTCTTCACTATCCGGCCGCACGCGCAACGCCTACGACGCCGCGCGCGTGCCAGGCGGATCCAGCGGCGGCAGCGCGGTCGCGGCGGCGTCCAGCTTCGCGGCGGCCGCAATCGGCACCGACACCAGCGGCTCGATCCGCATCCCCGCTGCCTTCAACCAGGTCTGGGGCCTGCGGCCCACGGCCGGGCGCTACAGCAACGCCGGCGTAGTGCCGCTGTCGCCGACGCTGGACACGGTCGGTCCGCTGGCCCGCAGCCTTGCGGATATCTCGGCCCTGTGGTCGGTGTTGGCGGGACAACGCGAAGACGCGCGCGGCGCGGACCGGGTTTGGCGCATAGGCACGCTGGAGGCATTCTTCGGCCCAGCCGACGCGGAACTGGAGGTATCGCGCCACGTCCGCGCGGCGCTCGCCGGCTGGCAAGCCGACGGCGCACACGTCCAGCCCGTCGCGCTGGCGCTGGGAGACGCGCGCCTGACGGCCGCCAACGTCACCGGCTACGAATTCCGCGACGCGCTGGCCCTCTGCCTGCGTGATGCGGGTCTGCCCGTGCGCAGCCTGACCGACATCCTGGACGGCGGCTATCCCCACCCGGAAGTCGCGCCGCTGCTGCGCGAGCGCGATGCGCTGCGCGATCCTGATGGCAGCGCGCGCCTCGCGGTGCTGGCCCGCGCCCAGGCGTTGCGCGACGACGTGTTGGCTGCCATGGCGCATGGCCAGTTGGACCTGCTCGCCTATCCCAGCGTGCGTGGCGCGCCGGTGCTGCTGGGCCAAGCCCAGCGCGGCGGCAATGGCCTGCTCGCGGCGGTGACGGGACTGCCGGCCTTGAGCGTACCCATCGGCTTCACGGAAAGCGGCATACCCGTCGGGCTGGAACTGCTGGGCCGCGCGGGCAGCGAGCACCTGCTGTTGCAGGCGGCGCGGCGTTTCGAAGCCTGAAGACTCCTGGCCGCGCAAACGGCCGTAGCGGTCACGCCCCGGCCTCCTCGACGATCCAGTCGATGAAGGCTCGGACTTCCGGACGCCGGACTGCGCCGGGCCTGCTTACGGCGTAGTAGGCGAATCGCGCGGGCCAGGGCTTGTCCAGCGCCTGCACCAGACGTCCGGCCGCGATCTCTTCCTGCGCATGCGCGGCGGGCACCAGCGCAAGTCCCTGGCCTGCTTCCGCCGCGCGGATCAGCAGGAAGTCGTCATCGAACGCGTTGCCGCGCTGCGCCCGGGGATCCGGGGCCACGCCATGCGCGCTTAACCACAATGGCCAGTCGGCGCGGTCCGCGTCGTGCAGCAGCGGGTAATCCAGGCAGTCTGCCGCTTCGACCAGCGCTGCGGCGTAGCCTGGCGCGGCCACCGGCACCAGCACCGGCGCCATCAGCGGCACCACATCCAGTCCCGGGTAATCGCCCAGTCCGTGGCGCAGGGCGACATCGACGTGGTCGCGCCGCAGATCGACCAGGGCAGGCGTCGCCTCCACCCGGATTTCGATGTGCGGATGCCGTTCCTTGAAGCGCCCCAGGCGGGGAACCAGCCACGATGCCGCGAACGTCGCCACGGTGCTGACGGTCAGGCTTTGCCGCGCCTGCTTCGCGGCCAGCAAGTCCACCGCCTTGTCGATCTGCGCGAATGCCGCGCTAAGCATCGGATACGCCTCGGCGCCCGCCTCCGTCATGCGCATGCCGTGGCGTTCGCGCACCAGCAGGGCGATGCCAAGCCGGTCCTCCAGCAGCCGGATCTGCTGGCTGACGGCGCCGGGCGTGACATGCAAAGCCTGCGCCGCCGCGGTGATGCTGCCGCGCTGGCTTACCTCGACAAAGGTACGCAGCGCCTGCAGGGGAAGCGTTGCCGTCATTTTAGTTTTCCTAAATTCAAATGTGAGAAATCATCGCTGTACCCGATCCCGCTCAAGACAGAGAATTTCACTGCCGCGCAACCGCAATATTTAGCCAATCTTAAATGAGCAAGCCCATGCTGAATCTATACACCGATAGTTCTCCCAATGGCTACAAGGCCACCATCGCGCTGGAAGAACTGGAACTGCCCTACCGCCTGCACCATGTGCGCATCGCGCAGGGCGAGCACCGCCAGCCCGACTTTCTGGCCCTGAATCCGCATGGCCGTATTCCGGTATTGACCGACGATGAAACCGGCGTGGCGTTGTTCGAATCGGCGGCCATCCTGCTGTATCTCGCGGAAAAGACCGGGAGGCTGCTGCCCGCGGACACCCGGGGCCGCTGGGAAACCATCAAGTGGCTGCAATTCCATTCCAGCAGCGTCGGTCCCATCATCGGACAGCGCGTCAACTTCGAGGTCTTCGACAAGGCGCGCAACGCCGCCGCGCTTGAACGCTACCAGCGCCTGACCGAGGACGCGCTCGCGGTGCTGGACCGCAGGCTGGCCGACCATCCCTATCTTGCCGGCGACGCCTACTCCATCGCCGACATCGCGCATTTCGGCTGGAGCCACATCGCGCGGATCATCGATTTCGATTTCAGCCATCACCGGCACCTGAGCGCGTGGCACGAACGCGTGGCTGCGCGGCCCGCGGTCGCCAAAGGCATCACCCTGCCCGCGCCGGCAACGGGCGCTTGAAGGAAACGAGGACAGTCGGAATGGACACCACCCACTCTCTCCACGGCGCGGCGGGCGCGTCATACTTCGCCTTTTCCGCGCACCCCGGCTATCGGCGGATGTTCGCGCCCGAGCGCCTGACGCTGGGCATCTTCCTGCCGCTGCGCTTCTATGAAGGCAGCATGGCGGTCCTTGCGGGGCAAGCCGAACTTGTGCGGCAAATCGACCGGCAGGAGTTTGCCGCCGTCTGGGTGCGCGATGTGCCCTTGTACTCCCCTTCCTTCGGCGATGCAGGCCAGGTCTTCGATCCATTTACCTACCTGGCGTTTCTGGCGGCGCAAACGAAGAAGATCGCCCTGGCGACGGGCAGCGCAATCTTTTCCCTGCGCCACCCCATCGATCTGGCCAAGGCGGCCAGCACCATCGACCAATTGTCGGGCGGCCGGCTGGTGCTGGGAATCGCCTCGGGAGACCGGCCTGCCGAATTTCCCGCTTATGGGCTGCGGCATGACGAACGCGGACCGCGGTTCGCAGAAGCCGTCTCGTACTTCCGCCAGCTGATGCGCCCAGGACATCTGGAGATCGATTCGCCGCTGGGACGCTTCAGCCGCGCGGAGTTCCTGCCCAAGCCGGCCGCGGGCAACATACCGCTGATCGTCACCGGTTCCTCGGGCCAGTCGCTGCGATGGATCGCCGAACATGCCGATGGCTGGCTGACCTATCCTGACGCCACGCATACCCAGATGGGACCGCAACGCCTGGCGGAAAAAATCCGCGCCTGGCGCGCCATGATCCCCGACGGCGGCTTCCGTCCGCACATGACCAATGAATGGCTGGACTTGGTCGACGACCCCGATCATCCGCGTACGCCCTTGCGCAACGGGTTCGTGTTGCGCACAGGCAGAAAGGGTTTGATCGCGTTGCTGGAGGAATGGCGGACGGCCGGCGTCAATCACGCCGCGCTCGGCATCCAGTTCTCGCAACGGCCCGCGGCGGACGTGTTGCAGGAACTGGCGGAAGAAGTGCTGCCGCATTTCCCCACCCATGAAGGGCCTGGCACTTTGCCGGACGCTTGGTAACCCACGCAGGCCGCTACGCTATCCTTGACGGCTTTCACCCCGCATCCCGTCATGGCGCAGCCCTCCGCCCGCATACTCGAAGGAACCATCGATCAGATCCGCCTCGCGGTGCCGCTCGTGCGGCACGATGCGTTCCTGCGCGTAGGAACAGAAAGCGTGATCGCCGCCGGGCTGGAAGCGCCGCAGATCAACCAGCTGCAACGCCTGCATCAGCAGGGCATCCCTGCGCGCCTGGGCGTGATGGACGGCGACGAAGGGCTGGCCGTTTTTTCCTGGGCGGTTCCGGCGCGCGGAGAACCGATCCCGCCGCGCTACTACCAGACCCTGAAGCGGCGCGGCTGGCGCGAGGTTGCCATCGGCGGCGCGATCGGCGCGGCGTTCGTGTGGCTGGCCTGGCTGCTTGGCATCGCCAGTCTGACGCGCGTGTTCCTGATGGTCTTCTCGCTGGTCGTCGCGCTGGTGGCGCTGGTGGTGGCGGGGTCGGCCCTGCACGGCCTCTGGCACAACCGCCGCCACCGCCCCCTGATCCTGGCGAGCGAGGCGCTTTTCGATCCGAAGCAAAGGCCGGCTGCCGGCACGCCTGCGCCGCCGCCCAAGCCGCCGCGCCTGGAGCCGCTATCGACTCAGGACGAGGGCGAGCCGCCCATCGGGTACGTGCGGGGCCATCTCGTCGGCCTCACGCATGAAATGCGCCAGGTCCACAAAGGGCCCAACTATGGCATCTACCGCTACACGGTCAACGGCGTGGACTACGCGATGATCGCCCAGGAAGCGTTCGGCGACGCGCTGCCCTTCCTGGCCGAGGACGACCGCGTCGAATTGGCGGTGCGCACGGCCCCCGCCCACCCGGACGGCCGGCGCGCCGTTTACGCGCTGCGCAATCTGGAAGACGGCCGCTGCTATATGTGCCACCGCTACTACGGCGGCGAACAAGGCAGGGACACGCCCATCCGCGTCGGCATGAGCCAGCGCGCACGCATGCTCAAGCTGATAGGCGCGCTGTTGCTGACGGCCTGGCTGTTCGTGGTCGGCCTGCAGTTTTTCGCCGGACCGGACGACGGTTCGTTCCGGGACTTTCCCGAACTGGCTGTCTTCCTGCTGGCGCTCTTCTTCATCGTGTGGCTGGGCTTCGCCCTGCCCCTGCTATGGCTGGACACGCGCTGGCGCATGGGCAGGCCCACGCGGCGGCAGCGGTTCACGCAGCGGATCTACGCCATGCTGGACCTCGGCACGCCCCTTGCACCCTCGCAACGCGTCGAAGACGTGTAGCGCGCGCAGCCTTCAGTTGCCCAGCAGCTTCACGGTCTGCGGGTTGTAGCCGGAATACGCGCCGCCGCAGCCCGTATAGGCTTGCGCCGCGGCGGGCAGCCCGGTGGCGCGGACGGAAAGTTCGCCGCGCGCGCGGATCTCCCTGTAGCGTTCGGCGGCCACCGTCTCGTCGGGCAGGAAGTACAGGCGCACGCGCTGCAGGCCCTTGCCCGGGTCCTTGCTGCTCGCTGCGCTGAAGGCCGGCACGTTCACGGTGGCCTCGCGCCAGGTCCCGGGCTCTTCCAGCGTCTGCCAACGCACTCGCAAGGGCTGCTCCAGATCGAGCAATACCGGGCTGCCGCCACGCGCCAGATCGCAAGGCCGCGGCAGCACGCTGCGCGCCGCCTCCGAGCCCATGTCGTAGGCCTGGCCATCGATCTCCACCCGGGCGATGGTCTGCGGCGTCAGGTTCTGCAGGCCGAATATCGCCACCCCGGGCATCCCGGCCGCCTCCATCCGGTCGTCGGTCGTGCCAGCGAAGCGCGCGATGCCCGGCGCCACCTCGACGTGATCGGCATAGTGGTAATAGTGATAAACCACCAGCTCCGCCTCGCCCTGCGAGGACGCCGAGGGCAGCTTGCCCAGATCGGGATACGGCGCGCGTTTCAGCGGCACGGACGCGCCGGGCGTTCCGTCCTGGCTGGAGTACACGTAGCGATCCACGCCATCCTTCAGGCGCGCGCCCTCGTAGGGAAAAGCCTCGCTGGCCGCCGGCCCCTGGTTCGGATAGCGGCTGAAACGCGAAAACATGGAGTGCGCCGCCGACCCGGACTCCAGGTACGGCGACGCGCCCGAAGACACGCTTCCGCCGCGCCTGTCCGTCCAGATGGTGCGCCCGCTCAGATTGACGTGCGCTTCCTGGATCGCAGGGTGCGACGCCTGGAAGCGGTCCCACTTGCCCTGCTCGATGGAGTCGCTGACGGGCACGATGGCCAGCGCCAGCACGGTGGGCAGGAACATCCACGCGTGGACGCGCCCGGGCACCTGGCCCTTGTCGCGCACCATGTAGACGATCCAGCACAGCGCCAGCACCACGGCCAGCGGTCCGCCGAACAACACGCCATAGCTCAACAGCGCCTGCGCGCCCCAGCCGAGGTTCGGGGTGGAAACGAACACGACGCCCAGGAATGCCAGCAGTCCCGCCAGCAGGATGGAGACGATGATGCCAAACAGGTAGTGCCGGATTTGCTTCAAGTGCGCAGTCCTCGCCGGTCGCGGCATCGGCGCCATCCCGGTAGGCATGGCAGCCGACGATCTAGTCTGGCGGCAGGATAACGCTAATTCCAGTTCCGCTCTGGATCGGGAAGCGGATTTTGCCTATCAATCCGCCAGCGCCCGCCCTGTTCTCTACGATGATGGGCTGTCCTTCCAGCGTCCCCAGGCTCGTCGCCTACTTGCCCTTGCGCAGCGACAGCGGCACACCCCAGATCGGGTCTTCCATGCCCTGCTTGCCCAAGGGCGTGATCTGCATCGGTGTCATCTTGGCCAGAAGCTGACGGTGTTCCGCGCTTACGTTCTCAAGCCGCTCGATGTACTTCTGCGTGAACTCCATGGGCGCTGGACGCGTGTAGACGGTCAGATCTTCAAGCGGGCATTCGATCATCTTCGGATCGACCGCGCGGCAGGCTGACTGCCGGTACTTGTAGCTCGGCGTCTTCAGGTGCATGCGCTGGCTCAGCACCAGTTGGCCGCCCTTGAGCGTGAAACTTGCCAACGCCTGCTGCGGCGGGATGCGGGCCTGCACCTTGATCGCAGGGATGTCGCGGGAATCGGTTTCTTCGCGGTAGCCGGCCGCACCGAGCTGCGTGGTCTCGCTGTATTGCTGCTCGCCCCAGCTCACGCAGGCGCCTGAAGCCATATGCACGGCGGTGCAGACCGTGCGCGTCTTGGTCTCGGTGCCATAGGTAGCATCGCGCCAGTTGGTTTCCCGGTAGAACTCGCGATAGAGCTCGGGCGACAGATAGGCGGTGCCGTTGGCGCCGCGGCCCGAACCCTCCTTGCCGCTCGCAGCGCCGACCTGGTCAAGCAAGGCATTCAGCTTGTAGTCGTCGCCACCGGTCAGCAGATATTTGCCCGGCGGCAGGATATGCACCTCGAACGCCTGGAACAGATAGGTCGTCTTCTTGTCCCGTTGCAGCGAGTTGGTCTGAAAGCCGCGGCTGAAAGTTATCCGCGGATCCTTTTCGTACATCCAGATGACGCGCGAGGTCCATTTGGTCATTTCCAACGCGTCGCTCAGCGAACGATGCGGCATGATGTCGGCCACCAGCACCACGGCCATATCGTCCTTCAGCGCCGCGTCGATCAGGTCCAGCAGCTGCGCATAGCGCGGATCGTTCCTGGTGCCTTCGGCGCTCAGGAACGGATGAGGCGCGCAGCCGGACAGGGCCAGCGCGAGCGCCAGGGCGGACAGGGCAAGTCGCGGACGCGTCAGGGTCATGGATCAGTCCTTGGTATGAGCGGGATCGGTCGGTTGAGCGCGCATACTACTGGCTCGGGGCTGGATCGCAATCCTTGCATAGCGGCTGAAACACGCGCCGGCCGGCTCCGATCCGGCGCTCATGCGGACCCGCGCAAGCGCCCGGCCATGCATCGCAGCCGCCAGGCCAGTAACGGCGGGGGCCGCGGCCCCCGTACTGCCGCGCCGCCTCGCTCGGCCGCTCCGATCGCTGACACAAAAGGTTTGAAATTATTTGTTGCGATTGTTTCTCGTCTCGGCGACGCTAGGCGTCGTCCATCGCGATTCCACCCGGAGACCCCGCCATGTCGCTCGCGCTTTACGGCCACCCGTTCTCTTCCTACACGCAGAAGGTGCTGATCGCGCTGTACGAAAACGGCACTCCATTCGAGTTCCGCTGCATCGGCCCCGATACGCCAGAGCACGCGGCCGAATGGCTGCGCCGCTGGCCCTTGCACAAGTTCCCGCTGCTGGAAGACGGCGGCCGCAACATCGCCAAGACCAGCATCATCATCGAACATCTGCAGCTGGAGCATCCCGGGCCGCAGCGCTTGCTGCCCGCCGATCCCAGGGCGGCGCTGCAGGTGCGCTTCCTGGACCGGTTCTTCGACCTGCACGTCATGAGCTGGACGCAGCATGCCGTCGGCGGCGCATTGTCGGGCGACGAGGCCAAGCGCCGGGAAGCACTGGCGCTGGCCGTGGAAAAGCTGGAAATCGCCTACGCCTGGCTGGAAGGCCATCTGGCCGGCAGAACCTGGGCCGCTGGCGCGGACTTCACGCTGGCGGACTGCGCCGCCGCACCCTCATTGTTCTATGGCGACTGGACGCACCGTATCGCCGAATCGTATCCGGCGCTGCGCGCCTACCGGGCGCGGCTGCTTGCGCGCCCCTCGTTCGCGCGAGCCGTGGAAGAAGCGCGGTCCTACCGGCCGCTGTTTCCGCTGGGTGCGCCGGACCGGGACTGAATCCGGCCCGGCTGGGCATCACTCGTTGCCGGCGGCCATGTCCCACACTTTCTGGGCGATGGGGTTTTTCTGTTCCTCAATGATGTGCGCCATCAGGCCCACCGAACGGCCAATCATCGTCAAGGCCTTGCCCAATTCAGGCGTCAGGCCCATGTCGAGCACGATGGCGCCCTTGGCCCCGGTGGCGTTCAGCGGAATCTTGCGGCCGGACTGGCGCGCCGCGGCGGCGGCCAGCTCCACGGCAAAGCGCGAATAGTTGCCGTAATAGCCGCAGTCCCTGGCGATCTCGAACATCTTTTCACAACGGGGATCGCCATCCACGTGTATCGGATGCCCCACGCCAGGAATCTTGCGCTTGGCCGCCTTGTTGGCCGCGACGCATTCCTCGGCATAGCGGCGCAGTTCCTCGTCCGTGTAGCTATCCTGCTTGGGCAAGGCGTCGCGCAGAAAGCGCGCGGCGTATTCGATCACGCCCAGGAAGCGGCTGCCGGCGCCCAGCAACCCCGCCGCCAGCGCGCCCTGCATAGCCTCGGGCGCGCCGTGCAGGGTCAGCCGCGCCGACAAGGCGCTGGGCGTTAGGCCGTGGTCGGTCGCGCTCACCAGGAACAGGTTGAGCATGGTCTTGAGCTGGGGCGTGGGGAACTCGCCCAGCAGCTCCAGGGCCAGCACGTCGATGAAATCGCGCTGGAACAGGTCCTGCACCAGGTCATGGCCTCGCACCAGGATGGTATGGGCGTCGCCGCCTCCGATCTTGCTGTCGAACATCTGAAATCTCCGTGTTTTTTCCCGGGCAGCGGACGGCCGCTGCGCCGGCTTGCTATTCGATGACGGCGTCCAGCGCCACCACGCCGCGTCCTTCGTCCAACACCACCAGCGGATTGACCTCCAGCGATTGCACGCCGTCTCCCAGCGCAGTGAACAAGGCCGCGATGCGCTGCACGGCGTCCACCAGGGCCGCCCTGTCGCGCGCCGGCAGGCCGCGATGGCTGGCCAGACGGCGCGCGATGCGCGTCTGATCCAGCGCGCGTTCGATCTGCTTGCGGCTGGCCGGCAGATGGCAGCGCGCCACGTCGGCCTCGACCTCCACCCACACGCCGCCCGCGCCCACGCTCAGCACCGGGCCGAAGACCTCGTCGCGATGCAGGCCCACCAGCGTTTCCACGCCGTCGACCACCATTTCCGACACCAGCACGCCGCGGATGGATGCCGCGGGCACCTGATGCCGCGCCGCGTTGGCGACGATGTTCTCGAAGGCCTGCCGCACTTCGGCTTCATCGAGCAGCCGTAGCTGCACGCCACCGATCTCGCTCTTGTGCAGCACGCCGTCGGCCACCAGCTTGAGCGCCACCGGGAAGCCGATGGCGCACGCCGCTGCCGCCGCCTCTTGCGCCGTGGCCGCCTGGGATTCGCGGGGCGCGCGCACGCCATACTGCGCCAGCAACGCCTTGGCCTGCGCTTCGTTGCAGGGCAGCTGCATGGCAGGCGCGGCCGAAGGCAGGCCGGCGAGCGGGGCTTCCGGCGCCTCATCAGTGGCCTGGTCCGCGTACGCGCTGACGCGCTTGAGCGCCTGCATGGCGTTGCGCAGGCTGTAGACAGGCGCGAATCCTTCCTGGATCAGCAGGTCGTGCGCCGGACCGCGCCGGCTGCTCATCCAGACCGGCACGAACGCCTTGGCGCCGCCCTGCGCCACCGCCAGCATGTTGCGCACCAGCCCTTCGGTGCTGGCCGAATAATTGGAGGTGATGGGGTAGAGCACCGCGTCCACGCCCGGGTCCGCGAACAGCGGCGCCAGGCAGCGCCGCGCCAGGTCCGGATCGGTCAGCGCCTTGGTGGTCAGGTCCACGGGGTTGGTCAGGGCCGCGTAGGCGGGCGCGTGCCGCGCCATCTCGGCGACGGTCTCGTCGGCCAACACAGCCATTGCCAACCCGGCTTCGCCCACCTTGTCGGCCGACAGCACGCCCGCGCCGCCCGACGACGAATACACGCAGATGTTGCGCAGGCTGCGCACGCCCACGCGCGATATCAGGCTGGCGACGTCCAGCAGTTCGTCCAGGTCTTCCACCCGGATGACCCCGTACTGCGAGAACACCGCGTCGTTGACGGCGTCCTCGCCGGCCAGCGACGCGGTGTGCGATTGCGCCGCCTTCTTGCCAAAATCCGAGCGGCCGATCTTCAGCGCGATCAGCGGCTTGCCCGCGCGGCGCGCGGCAGCCGCCGCCGCGATGAAACGCGGGCCGCTGCGTATGCCCTCCATCACGGTGCAGATCAGGTCGGTGCCCGGGTCATGCGCCAGCCAGTTGATGAAGTCCGCGCTGTCCAGGTCCAGTTCGTTGCCGGTGGAGAACCAGCGCGAAAAGCACACGCCGCGCTCGTTGCCCTGCATGAGCGAACGGCCCAGGCCGCCGCCCTGCGTCACCAGGCCGATGCGCGAGAGCTTGCCGGTCCTGCCGTCGTTGCGGAATTCGGTGGAAAAGGTCAGGCCCAGGCGCGGCGCCAGCATGGTCATGCCGGCGCAGTTGGGGCCGTACAGCCTCATGCCGCTGCGCTGCGCCAGCGCCAGCATCTCGGCTTCGACCGTGCGCCCGGCCTCGCCCAGTTCAGCGAAGCCGCCGGTGAACACGATGACGTAGCGCACGCCCTTGCCGGCGCAGGCCTGCAACGTGGCGACGGCGGATTCGGCCGGCACCAGCAGCAGCGCCACGTCGATGCCTTGCGCCGGCACCGCGTCCACGCTGGCGTGCAAGGGCTTGCCGAAGAGTTCGCCGCCCTTGGGGTTGACCAGGTACACCTCGCCGTCGAAATCCGAGTGCTCCAGCACATTGACCACGGTGGTGTGGCCCAGCGTTCCCGGCTTGCTGGAAGCGCCCACGATCATGACCGAACGCGGCCGCGTCAGCTCCACCAGGTCATCGAAGCGGACATTGGGATCGAACTGGGAAGGACTGGCGCTCATGCGGCCTCCGGTCGGCATTTCATCAGGGTGGTCCATTCCGACTCCACCACGACCTCGCCGTTCTGGTTCTTCACCGTGCGCAGCATGGTCACGCGGCCCGTGCCGGGGCGCTTCTGCGACAGCGTCTTCTCGCCTATGCCGAGTTCAACGTGGATGGTGTCGCCGATGAGCACCGGCTTGCGCCACACGCAGCGCAGTTCGGTCAGCGCCAGCCGGGTGCCGTCCATCAGCCGGTACACGGGCATGCGGGTGGTCAGGCCCGACGCGATGGCCAGGGTCAGCATGCCGTGCGCGGCGCGCTGGCCAAAAGGATGGCTGGCGGCGAATACTGCATCCGTGTGCAGCGCGTTGTAATCGCCGGACAGCCCGGCGAACTGCACCACATCCGCTTCGGTGACCGTGCGGCGCGGGCTTTCCCAGGACTGCCCGGACGCCAGGTCCTCGAAGTACAGGCGCCGGCCCAGGTGTTCGTCCAGATCGAATGGCGTGCTCATGCGTAGCGCCCTCCCGTCACGTGCACGGTCTCGCCCGTGGTGAAGCCGGCCAGGCGCGACGCCAGGAAGGCTACTGTCGCGGCCACGTCGGCCGGGTCGCCCAGGCGGCCGACCGGCGTGTTGGTCTTGGCGCGTTCGGTCAGCTCTTGGTAGTCGGGGCGCTGCTGCATGCGCGGCGTCGAAATGACGCCCGGGGCGACCGCGTTGGCGGTGATGCCGAACTTGCCGGACTCCAGCGCCAGCGAGCGCGTGAAGCCGATCAGTCCGGCCTTGGCGGCCGAGTAGTTGGTCTGCCCCGGATTTCCCAAATGGGCGCGCGAGGCGATGTTGATGACGCGGCCGAAGCGCTGTTCCATCATCATCGGCAGCACGGCGCGCGAGCAATGGAATGCCCCCTGCAGCGTCACGTCCAGCACCGCGTGCCAATCCTCCTCGGACATCTTGGTCAGGTAACGGTCGCGCGCAAAGCCCGCGTTGTTGACCAGTATGTCCACCTTCTTCCAGCGCTCGACCGCCAGCTGCACGGCGCGGCCCACCTCGTCCTTGTTGGTCACGTCGGCACGCGCACCCAGGACGTTGCCGCCCAATTCCGACAGTTCCGCGCAGGCGGATTCGATCGCCGCTTCATTGGCGTCGCACACCACCACGTTGCAGCCTTCCTGCACGAAGCGCCTGGCCATTGCCATGCCCAGCGTGCCCGCGCCGCCCGTGATGAAAGCGGTGCAACCATTCAGTTCCAGATCCATGATGCCATTCCATTCGAGTTTCAATGTTCCCGCCGCGCCGGGCCCGCCCGGGCCCGGCGTTCAATCGACCTGCAGGCGCGCCTGTTCCACCAGCGTCTTGGCGCCGGCTCTTTCCTTGGCCCAGAACGCCGCAAAGGCTTCGGGCGTGCTGCCCACCAGCGGCGTGTAGATGCGCGCGAAGCGTTCCTGCACTTCCGGCATCTGCAAGGTTTCGCGCAGCGCGCCGGAGAACTTGTCGACGATGGGCTGCGGCGTGCCGGCGGGCATGACCACCGCCTGCCAGGTCGTCACCTTGAAGCCGGGCACGCCGGACTCGGCCACCGTGGGCACGTCGGGCATGTCCACCACGCGCTGGTCGCCGCTGACGGCGAGCGCGCGCAGCGTGCCTTCCTTGATGAAGGGCGCGGTGGTGGAGCGGCTGTCCACCATGAAGGACAAGCGCCCGGCGATCAGGTCCTGCAGCGCCGGCGCGCTGCCCTTGTAAGGCACGTGCGTCATGGGCGCGTTCAGAGCCAGCGACAACGCGGCGCCCGCCACGTGCATGGAACTGCCATGCCCGGCGGACCCGTACGACAGCCCCGCGTCGGGCTTCTTCGCCGCCTGCACCAGGTCCTGCATGGTCTGGAACGGCGAAGACTTCGGCACCACCACCACCAGCGGCGAATCGGTCAATTGCGTGACCGGCACAAAGGCCTTGCCCGGATCGACCTGCACGCCCTTGTAGAGGTAGGTGTTGATGGCCAGCGGCCCGACGTTGGCCCACAGCGCCGTGTAGCCGTCGGGTTCGGCCGTGGCGACTGCCTGGTTGGCGATGTTGCCGTTGGCGCCGGGCTTGTAGATCGGCACCACGGGCTGCCCGAGCTTTTTGGACAGCTCGTCCTGCACCATCTTGAAAGCGATGTCCGAAGCGCCCCCGGGCGCAAAGCCGATGACCATGCGGATGGGCCGGTCGGGCCATTCCGCGTGCGCGCCGGCCGCCAGCATGCAGGCGGCCAGGCCCGAGGCCAGCTTGACGATGAACTTCATGTTGTCTCCTGTGAGCGCCACGCTAGATCGTGGTGTCGTACTTGATGTTCTTGAGCTGCGTGTTTTCGTAGATGGCTTCCAGCCCGCGCTCCTTGCCGATGCCGGACTGCTTGTAGCCGCCGAACGGCGCATCGAACGACGTCCGCAGGCCGGTGTTGATGGCCACGCTGCCCGACTGCAGCCCGCGCGCCATGCGCAGGGCGCGGCCGCCGTCGCGCGTGTACAGCACCGCGGCCAGGCCGTAGCGCGTGTCGTTGGCGATGCGCAGGGCGTCGGCCTCGTCGCGAAAGCCGATCACGGATTGCACCGGACCGAAGATCTCGTCCTGCGCGCTCTGCATGCGGGCATGGGAGTTCAGCAGCAGCGTGGGCGGCACGAAGTAGCCCTTGGCCGTATCGCCTTCCAGCTTCATGTTGCCGAAATGGGCGGGCTGCGCACCCTCTGCCTGCGCCAGCGCCACGTACTTCTCGACACGCTGCTTCTGGGCCGCGCTGACCAGGGGGCCCATCTCGGTCGCCGGATCTGCCGGCGAGCCGATGCGCACGGCGTCCAGGCGCTGCTGCAGCAGGCCAAGGAACTCCTCGCGCACGGATTCCTGCACCAGCAGGCGCGTGCAGGCGATGCAGACCTGGCCGGAATTCTTGATGATGTCGCCCGCGGCCACGGCCGCGGCCTTGTCCAGCGGCGCGTCCTCGAACACGATCAGCGGCGACTTTCCGCCCAGCTCCAGCGTGACGCGCTTGACGTCGGCGGCCGCGGCCGCCTGGATGCGCGCGCCCGTCACGGTGCCGCCAGTGAACGACACCCGTGATACCAGCGGATGGGTGACCAGCCGTTCGCCCACCGTGGCGCCCGGGCCGTTGACCACGTTGATCACGCCGGGCGGAAAGCCGGCTTCCTCGAACAATCGCGCCAGCGCCATGGTGGACAGCGGCGTCACTTCAGAAGGTTTGAGGATCACCGTGTTGCCCGCGGCCAGCGCCGGACCAAGCTTGTTGACGGTGAGCGTCATCGGGTAATTCCACGGCATGATGAGCGCGCACACGCCCAGCGGCTCGCGTAGCGTGAAATTGAGCACGTCGGCATTGCCCACCGGTATGGTCTCGCCGCGCAGGGCCGGAATGATGCCCGCGAAGTACTCCAGCGACGCCGGCATGCCCTTGAGCGAATCCAGCGAATGCGTGATGGGCTTGCCCACGTTCAGCGTTTCGATCCAGGCGAGCTTTTCGCGGTCGCGCTCGAACAATTCGGCCAGGCGCCGCAGCAGCTTGCCGCGCTGGGCCGGCGTGGTCTTGCGCCAATGCGTTTCAAAGGCGGTGTGCGCGGCCTGCACGGCAGCGTCGACGTCGGCCGCCGATGCCGCGTGCACGCTGGCAAGCACCTGCGCCGTGGCCGGATTGTAGGTATCGAACGTGCTGCCTTCGGCGCCTGCGCGCCAGTTTTTCCCGATCAGCAGTTCATAGGGGCGGGAATCGATGACATCCATGCGGGCGCTCCTTACGCGGCCATTTGCAGGTATAGGGATTGAATTTCTTCCGGCGCGAGGACGCGCGGATTGACGGGCATGGACGCGCTCAGCATGGCCTGGCTGGCCAGCTGCGCGGCGTCCTGCTCAGACAGCGCCAAGCCGGTAAAGCGCAGAGGAATGCCCGCCAGCCGCGCCAGCGACTCGACCGCCACGATCAGGGCCAGGGCGTCCTGCTGCTCATCGCCCGTTGCGGCCATGCCCAGCGCGCGTGCGGCCTCGGCATAGGGCGCGGCGGCCGTCTGCGCCGTGTGGCGCGCCACCACGCTGAAGATCGGGCCCAGCACTTCCGCATGCGCCATGTGGACGCGCGACTCCAGCGGCGTGCACATGGCGTGCACGGCGTCCACCTTGCTCATGCCGATGGCCAGGCCCGCCATATAGGCGCCCATCTGCATGTCGGCGCGCGCGCGCAGGCTGTCCGGCGCGCGCAGCACGTCGGGCAGCGCCCGCATGCACAGGCGCAAGGCCTGCAAGGCCATGGCCTTGCCGACGGGCGAAGGATCGGTGTTGATCCAGGCGCCCAGCGCATGCAGCACGGCATCGAAGCCGCCCTGCGCGGTGGGGCGCGGCGGCAGGCTGAGCGTGAGTTCGGGCTGCAGCGCCACCAGCGCCGGACGTGCGCGCAGGGAGCGGTACAGGCGCTTGCGCCCATCGTCGCCCTGGATCAGCGCGGCCGAGCTGCTTTCGCTGCCGGTGCCCGAAGTCGTGGGCACGGCGATGAAAAGCGGATCGGCGGCCTCGGCGGCGGCGTTCAGCCAGGCTTGCCCTCGCGGCGCCTGCAATTCGTCGGCATCGAACCCGCCCGCCAGGCAGGCGTAGACCGCCTTGGCCACGTCGATGGCGCTGCCCCCGCCCACCGCCAGCACACTGGCGCAGCCCTGTTCGCGCGCCACGCGCAACGCGGCGCGCACCTGATCCATGGCGGGATTGGGCACCACGCCGTCATAGACACGCCATTGCAATCCCGGCGCGGCGGCAAGCGCCGCTTCGACGGCGGAGCCCACCGCGCCCCAGGTGCCGGCGTCGGTCACCACCAGCGGCAGGCGCAGGCGCGCGCCCGCGGCCGCCAAGGTTCTGGCCAGGGCGTCCCCGCCCCAATGGCAAACGCCGGGCCAGGCCATCACGCCCTGGGCCTGTAGCGCACAATCCTGCTGACCGCTCATTCGTCCTCCTGATCTTGCATAATTTGCTATGCGAATTTATAATTCATTTAGTGAATTGATCATAAAAAAGGAGCTTGCCCATGTCAAGAGCCTCGCCTCGTGCGCCCAAGAACGACGCCACCGAAGATTCCGCGGAACCCGACCGCCAATTCGTCACCGCGCTGGCCCGCGGGCTCGACATCCTGCGCTGCTTCAGCGCCGAACGGCGCATGCTGGGCACGACGGAGCTGGCCCATCTGACCGGTCTGGCCCAGCCCACCGTATGGCGCCTGTGCCACACCCTGCAAAAGACGGGATTCCTGGCCGCCGTGCCGGGCAAGGACAAGCTGCAACTGGGCATCGCCGCCATCGCGCTGGGCGGCGCGGCGCTGGCGGGACAGGAAGCGCTGGACGTCATCCGGCCGATGTTGCAGGCGCTGGCCGACCGCTATCAGGTCGCGGTGGCGCTGGGACGGCGCGACGGCGACAGCATCGTCTACCTGCTGCGCTGCCAGGGGAATTCACCGCTGCTGATGAACCTGCGCGTGGGTTCGCGCATACCGCTGTTCCACAGCGCGATCGGCTGGGCCTATCTGGCCTGCTGCTCGGCCGAGGAACGCGAGGCCCTGCTGCAAGAAGCCCGCGCATCCGGCAAGGCCGGCGACGCCGCGGAGCAGCAGGCCATTGCCGACGCCATCGCCCGGTATCCGGAACGCGGCTTCGTCTATCACGAGCGTCCCGCCTATCAGATCAACACCGTCGCCGCCGCCATCGAACTGCCCGCGGGCGAACGCTACGTGGTCAGCTGCGGCGGCCCCGCGGCGCTGTTGCCGCGGCAACTGATGCTCGATGAAGCCGGCCCCACGCTGCGGCAGCTGGCGCACGAACTGCAGCCCATCCTGCTGATGGGGAGGCACGTGTGAACCAGCCTTTTGCTCCGGCCGTTCCGCAACGCTGGCCCACCCGCATCACCGAACTGATGGGCATACGCTGGCCGCTGCTGCTGGGCGGAATGATGTGGCTGTCGGATGCTCGCCTGGTGGCGGCCATGGTGCGCGCAGGCGGCATGGGATTCATCACCGCGCGCAGCTCGCGCACGGACCAGGACTTCCGCCAGGCGCTGCGCGATTGCGGCGAACTGACGGGCGGCCTGCCATTCGGCGTCAACCTCACGCTGTCTCGCCGCGCGGCCAATAACGAGCCCATGCTGACGCGGCTGCGCATCGCGCTCGACGAAGGCGTGCGCCTGTTCGAAACGGCGGGCCTGCCGCCCACGCCGCTGCTGCCCGCCCTGCGCGAAGCCGGCGCCATCGTCATCCACAAGTGCGCGCACGTGCGCCATGCCGTCGCGGCGCAGAACATGGGCGTGGACGCAGTCACCCTGGTCGGCATGGAAGAAGGCGGCCACCCCGGCAGCAATCAGCTGCCCACGTTCCTCAACGGCGCCTATGCCCTGGAGCAGCTGCGCATTCCGCTGGCGCTGGGCGGCGGCATCGGCCACGGCCGGCAGATCGCCGCGGCGCTGGCGCTGGGCGCCGACGCCGTGGTGATGGGCAGCGTCTTCACGCCGGCGCAGGAAACCCCGGCGCACGCGGCGTACAAGCAGCGCGTGGTCGACACCAGCGAGCACGGCACCCGCGCCGTGCTCGGCAGCCTGGGCGACACCTGGCGCATCCTGGACAATGAAAACGCCCGCAAGGTCGCCGCCCTGGAACTGGCGGGCGCCAACAGCTACGCCGACTTCGGCGAACTGATCAGCGGCGAGCGCACCCAGGCCCTCGCCTACCAGGCGGGCCAGCACGAAGAAGGCATGTTGTCCATGGGCCCGGCGGTGGGCTTTGCCCGCAACATCGAACCGGTGGAAAGCATCGTCCTGCGGTTGCAGCGGGAATGCATGCAGGCCAGCGCGCGCTTCAAGCACATGGTCGATTCCGCCTGAATCCGGTCCCGCGCCAGCGGGCCGTTACATACCCCCGCATCCCTGCCACGCCCCGCGCGCGGCAGGGATTTTTCATGCGCGTGCGCGGCCGCATTCGGCTGCAGATCGAAAACCCGTTATTGCAGCGCCCCGACGGCCGCAGTATCATCAATTCATTAAACGAATTATTAATTCGCAATGCGAATAACAAAACGGATCACCCAAGAATCCGTCCGCGCAACGCAAGCGCGCTCAACCCAGAAAAACAGGAGACAGGAATGAAGTTCAGCAAGATGGTGGCGGCAGCCCTGCTGGCCGCGGGCTTCGCGACGGCGACCTCGGCCGCGGAATGGCCGGACAAGCCGATACGCGCGGTGATCGGATTTGCGCCGGGGGGGCCTTCCGACATCGCGTTCAAGATGATGCAGGACGAGCTGAGCAAGAAGCTCGGCCAGCCCGTCATCCCGGAATACAAGCCTGGCGCCAACGGCAACCTCTCGCTGCTGGCCGCGGCCAGCGCGCCGGCCGACGGCTACACCATCCTCTGGACCAACGCGGCCACCATCGCCGTCAACCAGTACCTGTACAAGGATCTGAAGATCGACCCGGCCCAGGCCTTCGCCCCCGTCGCGCAATTGACCGATTCGCCGCTGGTGGTGGTGGTGCCCAAGGATTCGCCCTACCAGACCATGGCTGACCTGATCAAGGCGATCAAGGCGGACAAGCAGGCGACCATCACCTACGGATCGCCGGGCTACGGCAGTTCGGCGCACACCGCGGCCTCCTCGCTCGCGCTGGCCTTGAACACCAAGCTCACGCACGTGCCGTACAAAGGCAGCGCGCCCGCGCTGCAAGACCTGATCGCCGGACGGCTGACCTTCATGATCGACAGCCGTTCCAGCTCCCTGCCCTACATCAAGGACGGCATGCTGCGCCCCCTGGCGGTCAGCGGCGCCGCCCGCGTCAAGGATCTGCCGGACCTGCCGACCATCGCCGAATCCGGCGTTCCGGGCTTCAAGGTCACCACCTGGCAGGCCGTGGTCGTCCCCGCCGGCACCCCCAAGCCCATCATCGACAAGCTGGCCCGCGCGCTGGAAGAAACCGCCGCCATGCCCATCGTGCAGGAACGCTTCGAACGCATCGCCACTCCGCTGGTCAGCAGCTCGCCCGAGGCGTTCGCCAAATTCTGGGCGGAGCACCGCGAGGCCACCCGCGACCTGGTGGAACGCGCCAACCTGAAGCTGGAGTAAACGCATGAGCAACATCGACCTGACGCCCGAACAACAGGAGCTGCAGCACAGCATCCGCCGCTTCATGCTGGCGGAAGTGGCGCCCATCGTCGCGCAGCACGAAAAGGCGCGGACCTTTCCGTTCGAACTGATGCCCAAGCTGGCGGAGCTGGGCTACCTCGGCGGCAACCTGCCGGAAGACCAGGGCGGACACGGCATCGACATGCCCACCTGGGCCATGATGATGGAAGAACTGGGCTACCACTGGCTGTCGCTGCGCACCATCGTCAATATCACCAACGGTTCCATCAAGCGCCTGGCCGCCCACGGTTCGCCGGCGCAGAAAGAGAAGTACCTCAAGCCGCTCATGGCCGGCCGCCTCAAGGCCTGCACCGGCCTGACGGAGCCGAACACCGGCTCCAACATCGCCGGCATCCAGACGCGGGCCGACCTGGTCGGCGACGAGTGGGTGCTGAATGGTCGCAAGCTGTGGATCACCAACGGCTGCGACGCGGACTTCGCCATGGTGGTGGCGCGCACCTACAGCCCCACCTGCGAAGGTAAGCTGTCGACCTTCATCGTCGAACGCGCCCTGGCCAACTATGACGTGCGCAAGCTCGACACCATGGTGCTGCGCTGCACCGGCACGGCCGAACTAGGCTTCGCCGATGTGCGCATCCCCAGGGAAAACCTGGTCGGCGTGGAAGGCGCGGCGCTCGCCGGCACGCTCAAGGGCCTGGACGCCGCGCGCCTGAACATCGCCATGGGCGCCGTCGGCGCCGCGCAGGCGGCCCTGGACATGTCCATCGACTATGCCAAGCAGCGCGAGCAGTTCGGCCGCCCCATCGGCAGCTTCCAGCTGGTGCAGAAGCACATCGTCGACATGACGGTCCGCGTCGAAGCGGCACGCGCGCTGGGCATGCGCGCGGCCCATGCGCTGGAAGCGGGCAAGGACGTGCGCCAGGCCTGCTCCATCGCCAAGCTCTACGCCACCGAGGCCGCCCACGAAGTGGCCAACATGGCGCTGCAAGTGCATGGCGGGCTGGGCTACTCGGAGGAGTATCCGATCGAGCGCATCTTCCGAGATACGCGCGGCGGCATGATTCCCGAAGGCACGACGGAAATCCAGACGCTGATCGCGGGGCGGGAGATTCTGGGGATGAACGCGATAGCCTGAAGGGGAGCGCGCCCGCCCTCAGGCATCCCGCTCATGATTGGTGATGAAGTCCGGCGGCAACGCCGGACCCCACACATACAGCGAATCCTCCGGCGGATAATCCGCCGACGGCCACTGCTGTCCTTCGGCGATGAAGTCGATGTCGTACGAATACTCGGCGTAGCTGCCCCAGGGATCGCGCACATAGCGGAAGTAGTTCGAACCCAACACATGCCGGCCCACGCCCCAACCGTCCGCATACCCCGCCGCGCCCATCTGCTCCATGCCCTGCCCCACCGCATCGATGGACGGCACGCACCAGCTGCTGTGATGCAGGCCCAGGCCATGCGACTTGGCCAGCGCAATCAGGTGGTGATCGCTGCCGTGCGGACTGTGGATGAAGGCGATGGCATCGCCCGAGGTATCCGACACGCGCAGGCCGAGCGCATCCACGTAGAACCGCGTGGCCCGGACCACGTCGGCGCTGAACAACAAGATGTGCGACAGGTACAACGGCCGCACCTGCCGCACCTGGCTGCGCGCGGGCGCGCGGCCGGCGCCGCTGCTGGCCTGGGGCGGCTCTTGCGGCGCGGGGGCCGACGGTGAAGACTTGGCTGCAATCCGCAATTGCAGGGCCAGCCCGTCGGGCGCCTCAATCCAGAGCCCTGCGGGGTCGGCGCCCTGCGGCGCGTCGCGGCGGGCAATACCCTGGCGGTCCAGATGCACGGCGAACCGTTCCAGGTCGTCCGCGTGGATCCCCATGCTTACCCACAGCAGGCGCTTGCGCGCGCCCCGCAAGATGCGCGCCCAGCGGTGCGGATGGCCATGGGTGTACAACGCCAGGCAGCCGCCTTCATCCCGCACGTCCAGGCCGAAGCTCGAATAGAAGCGCCTGGCCTCTTCGAGATCGGGAACGCTGAACACGAACTCGTCCACCGAGTGCACGGCGAGCGGCGCTGTCTGCGCATTCGATTGCATGTCTGTCTCCAAGAATCTTGTTCTGGTTCTGGCAGGCTGCCCTGCCTTCACTGCTCGACGGCGACCTTCTGCGCCAGGCCCTGGTACAGCGCCGTCTCCGTCTGGTAGAAGTCCCGCATGTCCGCCACCGAGTTCTGCGCCACCAGCTCCATGCCGGTGGAAACAACATACTCGCGAAACGCGGCGTCTTCCATGGCCTGGACGATCGCGCGGTTCAGGCTGGCGACGGTTGCGTCCGGTGTCTTGGCCGGCACCAGGAAGGCGATCCACGTGCCGTACACGAAATCCCGCAGCTTTTCGCTGGATGCGGACAAGGGCGGCACTTGGGGCAGCTTGGGACTGGGCGCGGCGCCGGTCGTGGCGTAGGCCCGGATACGGCCGGACTCGATCAGGTCCAGCGTCGATCCGCCCAGCGGCAGGAAGCTCAGTTCTATCTGCCCGCCCATCAGGTCCTGCGTGACGGGCGGGACGCCCCGGTAGACGACGTGGTTGAGCTTGAACTGGCTTTGCCGCGCCCATTGCTCGCCCAATAGATGGATCATCGAGCCCGGACCGATGTGCCCGAAGTTCAGTCCCTTGTCCCCCTGGGCCTGCGCCAGCTGGGTCAGTTCGCCCAGGTTCTTGGCCGCCAGCGCGTTGCCGCCCGTCAGGATGTAGGGCAGCCGCGCCACCACCGCCACCGCGCGCAGGTTCTCCGCCCGATACTTCACATGCTGCATCGTGGCCGGGGTCAGGATGGGTTCGGTCTGGGACGCGATCAACAGCATGCGTCCATCCGCCGGCGCATTCAACACCCGTTGCGTGCCGATGGAACCGCCCGCCCCCGGTTGGTTCTCGACGATGATGGTCCTGCCCAGCGCGGCCTGCAGCAGCGGCTGCAGCTTGCGCGCGACGCCGTCCGTGGGATTGCCCACCGGCTGCGGAACGACAATGGAGACGGGTGGCGCGTCGGCCTGGGCGTGGGCGTTCACGCACGCCAGGATGCCGATCAGGAACAGCAGGCTCGCGGTCACGCCGCTACGCAGTGCTTTCATTGCTGGCCTTTCTGGTTGGACTCGTTGGAAAGCCGAAGCTGCCGGGGATCAAAGATCCTCGCTACGGCATCACTCAAGTTGCAGGCGCGACACCATGGGGCCGAACTGGGCGAACTGACTTTTCAGCAAAGCGCTCATCTGCTCGGGACTGGAACCGCTGGCCTCGGCGCCCAGCTCGGCGAGGCGCTGGCGGATGGCGGGCTGCTGCACAGCCTTGGACACGGCCTGGCCGATGCGCGCCACGACGGCGTCGGGCGTCTGCGCCGGCGCGAGCAAACCGTTCCATCCCTCGGTATCGATGCCGGCAAAACCCAGTTCGCTGGCGGTGGGCGTGTCCGGCAGGGACGGCGAGCGTTGCGGCGACGTGACTGCCAGCGCGGTCAGGGAGCCGGCCCGGATGTCGCTCAAAGACGAAGACAATTGGTCGCCGCCCATCTGGATGCGGCCCGCCAGCATTTCGCCCTTCAAGGGCGCCGCGCCCTTGAAGGGCACGTGCGTCATGGACGCGCCCGTCTGCTCCTGGAACCACATGCCGAACACGTGGATGTACGAACCGGGTCCCGTGGAGCCGTAGGCGTAGTGGGTGGAAGGATTCTTCTTGAGCAGGTCCGCGAACTCCTTCAGGTTGCGGGCCGGCACCGAAGGCGTGGACGTGATGACCAATGGCACGTTGGCCACCACGCTCACGCTGCGCAGGTCGGCCAGCGGATCGAAGTTGAGCCGTTTCGCGCCCTGCGCCACCAGGGCGGCCAGCGGATAGGAGATGTTGGCCATCAACACCGTGTAGCCGTCGGGCGCCGCCTTGGCGACGGCATCCGCGCCCAGCAGCCCGCCCACGCCCGGGCGGTTCTCGACCACCACGGGCTGCCCCAGCTCCTGCGACATGGGCGTTGCGATCAGCCGCGCGATCAGGTCGGTGGTTCCGCCTGCGGCAAACGGCACCACGATCTTCACTGGCCGCGTCGGCCAATCCGCGGCGCCGGCCACACCCAGGCTGGATGCCAGGCCCGCGGCCAACAACAGTCTGGCCCAACGGCGCCGGGCGGGATTGCTCACGGATGACTTCACAAAAGCAGTTGCGATTCGCATGTCTGGAGTTCCAAGAGTAGATCGTGGCCGTACGCCCCGGCGCGCCGATGGCGCCGGGACCGCTGCAGGCGTGGTGACAAACCTAGGCGGACTTCGCCTCGTCGCGGATGCGGTTGCGCAGCGTGCCGATGCGCTCGATATCCACCTCTACCGTGTCGCCGTCCTTCATGTAGAGCTTGGGCGTGCGCCCGAAGCCCACGCCCGCGGGGGTGCCGGAGAAAATGATGTCCCCAGCCTGCAAGGTAATGGCCTCGCTGACGGTCGAGATCACGGTGGCCACATCGAACAGCATGTCGCTGGTGTTGGACGATTGCATGGTCTCGCCATTGAGGCGGGTTTCGATCCGCAAACCGCTGCCGCCGGCCGGCAGCTCGTCGGCCGTGACCACGTACGGCCCCCAGGTTCCCGTGCCGTCGAAGTTCTTGCCCACCGTCCACTGCGGCGACTTGAACTGGTATTCGCGCACCGAGATCTCATTGCCCACGGCGTAGCCGAACACGTGGTCCAGCGCCTGTTCCTTGGCGATCCTGCGTCCGCCCTTGCCCAGCACCACGACCATTTCGCCCTCGTAGTCCAGCGTATCGCTGATGGCCGGACGCTCCACCACGGCGTCATGCGCGCCCAGGCTGGTCGACACGCGCAAGAACAGCGTCGGGTAATCGGGCTGGTCGTACGGGCTTTCCTTGGTGTGGTCGGCGTAGTTCAAGCCGACGCACAGGATCTTGGGAGGTTCGATCGACGGCGACAGAAAGGTCGCGGTGGCCGGATCGATGAACTGCGTGGCCGCGGCGGCCAGGCGCTCCAAATCGGCCAGCGTCTTGCCCTGGCGCAGCAGCGTGCCCAGATCGACGCCCGGAGCGGACAGCAGCGCCAGGCGGCCCTGCACGAGTGCGGCGGCGCGAGGAGCGCCGTCGATTTGTAGGGTGGCCAGTTTCACGAGATCTCCTGATGGGTGAGGGTTGGACGAAGAATATTTAATCTACCAAAATATATATATTCTGGTTTTCCCTGGATAACTTGAGCTTCATAGATAAAAACTTTATCGTTTCGCATGACTTCCGTTTCCACCCCATTCCGGACCGCGGCATCGGCCCTGGCCAATGACATCCGCGCAGACATCATCACGGGCAGCCTGCCCCCGGGAGCACGTCTGCGCATCAAGGATCTCTGCGAACGCTACGACAGCGGGGCGATTCCGCTGCGAGAGGCGCTGTCGCGCCTGGCGACCAGCGGATTCGTGGTCGCGGAAGACCAGCGCGGTTTCCGCGTGGCGGACGTCTCGGCGGAAGAATTGCTGGACATCACCGAAACCCGCATCCACATCGAATGCGAAGCGCTGCGCCGCGCCATCGCGCGCGGCAGCCTGGACTGGGAAGAGCGGCTGGCCGGCGCGCACTACCGCCTGAGCCGCCTGCCCCTGCACGCGGCGGACGGCTCCGGCTTGTCGGCTGAATGGGAACAAGCGCATTCCGCTTTCCATTCGGCGCTGATCAGCGGCAGCGATTCGAAGTCGCTCATCGCCATCGCCGAACTGCTGCGCGACCAGACGGCGCGCTACCGCTACCTGTCGGTACAGCTGAATGCCGGCGCCAAGAACGCCGCCTCCCCAAAGAAGGGCAAGGAACGCAACGTCGCCGACGAACACCGCAAACTGCTGGACGCCGCGCTGGCCCGCGACGCCGACACCGCCGCCGAGCTGCTGGCCCAACACCTGCGCCAGACCACCCAGCTGGTGCTGGCGCAAATTCCCAGCCACTAGCAAACGCCCCGCCCTGCGCCGGGCCGTCGGCCTCCCAGGGAGCAGCGCCGCTACTCACGTCAAAATCTCAACCTACCAAAAGTAAGTTACTATCGGTAGGTTAATTATTTTGATGGAGCGTAGATGCCATGCATGCGCTAATCGTTGTTGCACATCCCGATCCCGCGTCGCTGACCCACGCGGTGGCGCGACAGGTCGCGGCAGGCATTTCCGCTGCCGATGCCGGACTCACATTCGAAGTCGCCGACCTGGCCGCGGAAGGCTTTGACCCGCGGTTCACCCAGCCGGACGTGGCGTTGGCCATGGGCAAGGGGGACGCCCTGCCGGAAGTCGCCGCGGAACATGCACGGCTCGAACGCGCGGATGCGCTGGTGCTGGTCTACCCCGTGTACTGGTGGTCCTTCCCGGGCCTGCTCAAGGGCTGGATCGACCGGGTGTTCACCCAAGGCTGGGCCTACGAAGACACGGACGGCAAGCTGGTCAAGAAGCTGCAACGCCTCGACGTGCACCTGGTCGCGCTGGGCGGCGCCAACCAGCGCACCTACGCGCGGCACGGCTACTTCGGCGCCATGAAGACGCAGATCGACCACGGCATCTTCGGCTACTGCGGCGCCAACGTGGTCACGTCTGAATTGCTGCTGCCGTCGGACGCGGGCTTTCCCGCCGCGCATCTCGACGCCGCCCGGACCCTAGGCCAGAAGATCTTCTCCTCGCGTGCTGTAATCCGCGAGGAGGAAGTCGAATAATGACCGCAAAAACACCAAGCCCCGCCAAAGCCGCCCCCCAGCGCCGCCTGTCGCGCGACGAGCGCCAGCGCCAACTGCTGGACGTCGCCTGGAAGCTGATCAGCGACGAAGGCACGGACGCCCTGACCCTGGGGCGGCTGGCCGCGGAAGCGGGCATCACCAAGCCCGTGGCCTACGACCACTTCGGCACGCGCAACGGTTTGCTGGTGGCGCTGTATCAGGACTTCGACGTCCGCCAGACCGCGCTCATCGACGCGGCGATCGCCGCCAGCAAGCCGGCCTTGAAGGAAAAGGCCCGGGTCATCGCCGCAGGCTACATCGAATGCGTCATGACGCAGGGACGCGAAATACCCGGCGTGCTGGCCGCGCTGGGCGGCTCCCCGGAACTGACCGCGGTAAAGCATCAATACCAACAGGCCTTCATCAAGAAATGCCAAGCCATACTTGCGCCTTATGCCGGACCCGCGGGAGTTTCGCTGGCCGGCATGTGGGCGATGCTGGGCGCGGCTGACGGCCTGGCGCACGCGGCTGTGGCCCGGGACATCAGCGTGGATCAGGCGCGCGACGAGTTGACGGATACCATCGTGGCGATGGTCAAGCGCAGCAAATAATTCAGCGCAGCGGCATCGCCACCGGACGCAGCGGCGCCGCATCGCCGCCGCGGATCTTCAGCGGCCCGCCGATGAAGGCGAATTCATAGACCTGGTCGCGCGACAGCTCGTCCAGTGCCGCCAGCTCGATGATGGGCACGCCCTTCTGCGCCAGCAGATAGGTATGCAGCGGCACATAGTCGTCGGACACCTCCGACGGGAAGGTCTCGAAACTGAGGTTGTCCGCCCCCAGAATCATGGCGCCGCCCTCCTCGACCAGATAACGCGCAGCGTCCAGGCCCATGCCCGGCGGCTTGGCCATGTAGGCCGCCGGATCGTTGTACAGCTTCATGCGGCCGGTGCGGATCAGGACAATGTCGCCCTCGCGCAGCTCGGTCTTCTGGCGCGCCAGCGCGGCTTTCAGGTCCTGTCGGGTAATGCGGTACTGGTCGGGCAGCATCTCCACGCCCTTGAGCGCGGCCACGTCGATCAATACGCCGCGCGCCACCAGCGGCGGGAACTTCTCGATGCCCGTGCGCTTCCAGCCGCGGTCCCCCAGATGCTCGTCGGCGCGAAAGCCGTTCCAGATCTTGCCGTGGATGCCGAAATGGTTGAGCGCATCGATGTGCGTACCGGTGTGGCTATACATCGAGAACGCCGTGCCGGTGTAGCTGCGCATCGCGTTCATGTCCTTGCCCACGCCCATGGGGTCGTCGACTTCGGTGCCGCGCGGCGTGTGCGTCATCCAGAACTGGTAGTGCGGATCGCCCGCGTCCTGCCAACTGGGCATGCCCACGTAGTATTCCGTGGCCAGGTCATAGACCTTGCCGCCGGCCACGCGCGACATGACCGCGGCGCGCGATTCGGGCGTGATCAGGTTAAGGCGGCCGATCTCATCGTCCGGCCCCCAGGGGCTGATGCCTACTTGCTGTCCGGAGGCAGGCGCGCGGGCGGGTGCGCCGTGCGCGAGTACGTTGAAGCTCAAGGCGGCGCCCAGCGCCAGGCCAAGAAGTTTGCGGGTGTAGCGGATAGTCATGATGCACCTTGTGCGTGTGGTTTCCGTCCTGCGGACGGAAAAATGGAAAGAAGGAAAACGCGGGCGGCGCCCCGATGCACGGCGATCAAGCCTCGACTGCGGCGGGCATCAGCGCCCGCAGCCTGTCCCGCAGATCGGCCGTGGACATGGTGTGCAGGCGGGCCCGGTGCGGCCCGGCGATCAACGTGGGAATGGAGTCGATGGCCAGCCGCGCGGCGGCGGCGCGATCGGCCTGCACCCGCTGCAAAACCTCCCCGCCCCGCATGAGGGCGGCGAATTCGCCCCGGTCATGGCCCAGCCCGGCGGCGATGTCCAACAGCACCGCGCTATCGCCGACGTTGCGGTGCTCGCTCAAGTGGGCATGCTGGATCGCGTCGAACATGTCCCAATGGCCCGCGTCGCCGGCCAGCAGATGCGCGGCCTGGCAAGCCAGCGCCCCGGCCATCCCGCTGGGATAATCGAATGATTCGGCGCGCATGCCCTCGACGTCGATGCGCGGCTGGTCTTCATGGCGGGCGCAGGCTTCCCAATGGCCCAGGATCACCTGCTTGGCGCGCGGCATCGAGCCGAACACCTGGCACATCTGTTCAGGCGATTCTTGCAGCACGAAGCTGCGCTGGCGCACGGCAATGCCCAGTTCGGCCGCGACCTGGCGCAGGCGGGGAGACATGACATAGCACCAGCCGCAAACCACGTCATGGAAGAAGTCCACGGTCAGCGGCGCGGCGGGTGCGCAATTGGAGGTCGAAGTCATGATGGCGTCCATCTCGTTTCAATGGACGCCAGCTTAAGGACGGGCCGGCGCGGGAGTAAGGTGTCCGCCGGCAGGACTTTATTAGCTGCGCGTCAACAATCGCCGCGCATGGCCGCCGGCAGATGCTCCGCCATGAAATCCACAAAGGCCTTGACCTTGGGCTGCAGGTGGCGGCTGGTCGGATAGACCGCGTAGACATGGCGAGGCGCGGCGGGTTGTTGGGGCAAAACGCGCACCAGCCTGCCGCTGGCGATGGCGGGCGCGGCCAGGAACGACGGCAAGGCGCCTATGCCCAGCCCCTCTTCCAGCAGGTCCCGCAGCATCAGGCTGTTGTTGACCTGCACCAGCGCGGGTCCGGCCAACGGATCCGCCTGCTGGCCCGCATCCTCGTCCGCAACCGCGCCAGGGCTTTCGGCCAAGGAATAGCTGAGGATGTCATGCCCGCGCAGCGCGTCCACGCTCTCCGGACGGCCGCGGCTGTCGAGGTAGGACGGCGCCGCGCACAGCACCTGCGTCAGCGACGCCAGCCGGCGCGCGATCAAGGAAGAATCGTCCAGCTGCGCGCGCAGCCGTATCGACACGTCAAAACCCTGCCCCACCGCATCGACCAACCGGTCTTCCATCGCCAGGTCCAGGCGCAGTTCCGGATACTGGCGCAGAAAGCGCGCCAGCAGCGGCGACAGCACGCTCAAGGCAAACGAGACCGGCGCGTTCACGCGCAGCCGCCCCGACACCAGGCGGGACTCCCGCTTGACGGATTTCTCCAGCGCGTCCAATTCGTCCAGCAACCGGCAGCATTCGGCGTAGTACGCCGCACCCGTGTCGGTCAGGCTCATCTTGCGGGTGGTGCGCTGGATCAGCACGGCGCCCAGGTGAGCTTCTAACGCGCGCAGCTGCTTGCTGAGGCCGGCGGAGGACATATCCAGGTCCTCCGCCGCCTTGGCCAGGCTGCCGAGTTCCACGATGCGCCGGAAGGCGCGCATGTAGTTGAAGGTGTCCATAAAGGTAACGAATAGAGACGAATTCCCAGATTTTCCAGGCATATCGGACATTTTCCAAACGAGGGACTCCAGTGCGACCAGCCCGGCTCGCGCCGCGGTGCATTTATCATCAAACCTGCAGCGGCGTTGCGACCGCGATCGCGCGCCGCCCTTTTTTACCGAGGTCACACAGGAGATTCTCTAGTGGCGAGATCCGCAACGACAGCATCGACAGCATTCTTCCGCCTTCACGCCGTATGCCTTTGGCGGCGCCGCAGGGAAAGGCCCCGGCTGGCAATCCTGCTGCTGGCGGCAATGCTGAGTTGCCTGTTGTTCACCTGGCAAGCCAAGGCGGCAACGCCACTGCTGGCACAGACTCCCCCCGCATCCGCGCCGGCGCTCACGCCGAATGCCCTGGCGGACTTGCTGGAAAACCCCGAAGCGCGCAAGGCGCTGGTGGACGAACTGCGCGCCCAGGCCTCCGGCGCAAAACCCGCCGCTTCCCGTTCCGCGGGCGCGGCCTCCGCGCCCGCACAGCCCGCCGAACCCGGTTTGCAGGAACGCATGGCCGACAACGTCCAGCGCTTCCTGACCGGCCTGGCGACCGACATGGGCCAGGGCGTGGAAGACATGCGCGCGCTGGCTTCGGGCGGCAGCCTGGGCATGGACAGCGACGCTGCGGGCCATGCCTTGAAGCCGCTCGCGCTGGCCGCGGCCGCCACCATCCTCGCCTTCATCCTGCTGCGGATGATCGCCATGTACGTCTACGGACGCATCGACCGTTGGGTCGCCGAACAGCGCCACGCTCCCGAAGCGCCGCCCAGGCGCGGCGCGCCGGCCTCCATGCGAGTGCTGTCCCGGCGCGCGGGCGCGATCGTGGGCGCGCTGGCCATCGATGCGGGAGTGGTGCTGCTTGCCGCCATGGCAGGCGGCGCGGCGGCGCTGTGGGGCACGCCCGGCCGCGGCGCGCTGGACGCGCTGGCGGCGGTGTTTCTGCGCGCCTTCGTCTCGGTGGAAATCGTCAAGGTGCTGATCCGCACGGTATTCGCCGTCAAGCATCCGCACCTGCGCCTCTTGCCCATGACGGACGAAAACGCCAGGTACTGGAATGCGTGGCTGCTGCGCATCGCCACCGCGGCCGGCTACGGCACGCTGCTGATCGACCCCGTGGTCTCGGCCTCGCTGTCGCCCGCGCTGGGCCGGCTGGCCAACCTGCTGATCATGCTGGCCGTGTACGTGTATGCGGTGCGCGTCATCTGGCGCAACCGCCAGACCGTGCGCGGGCACCTCGACCGGCGCGCCGCCAGCGCGACGACGTTCATGGGTTCGCGCTTGCACATCCTGGCGCGCGTGTGGCATGTGCTGGGCATAGGCTACTTCACCATCCTGCTGGTGGTCAGCCAGGTGGACCCGACCAACGCCCTGCCCTTCATGGCCCGCGCCACCGCGCAGACCCTGCTGGTCATCGGCGTGGGCAGTCTGCTGATCCTGCTGCTGAACGCCGCGCTGGCCAAGCCCATCAGGCTGCCTGACGACCTGCGCAAGCGCCTGCCGCTGCTGGAGGCTCGCGTCAACGCCTACGTGCCCGCCACCTTGAAACTGGTCGGCCTGATCATCCGGATCGTGCTGGTGCTGCTGGTCCTGGACGCGTGGCGCGCCTTCGACCTGTCGCGCTGGCTGGCCTCGGATGCCGGCGGCGCCGCCATCCGGATGACGGTGAACATCGTCATCGTGCTGCTGATCGCGGCGCTGGCCTGGACCGTGATCGCCAGCATCATCGAGCACCGCCTCAGCCAGAGCGAAGGACGCGGCATGCCCAGCGCGCGCGAACGCACCCTGCTGGCGCTGTTCCGCAACGCGGCGCTGATCGTCATCGTGACGATGACGCTGATGGTGCTGCTGTCGCAGATCGGCATCGATGTCGGCCCGTTGATCGCCGGCGCCGGCGTGGTCGGCCTGGCCATCGGCTTCGGCGCGCAGAAGCTGGTCCAGGACATCATCACGGGCATCTTCATCCAGCTAGAGAACGGCATGAACGAGAACGACGTGGTGCAGGTCGCGGGCGTGTTCGGCACGGTGGAGAAGATGACGATACGCTCGGTGGGCATCCGCACGCTGGACGGCGGCTACCATCTGGTGCCGTTCTCGTCGGTGGACGTCGTCGCCAACCACATGCGCGACTTCTCGTACCACCTGGGCGAGTACACCATCGCGCATCGCGAAAGCGTGGACGACGCGATCTTGCATCTGCGCGCGGCCTTCGCCGAGCTGATGACCGACACCGTGCTTGGCCCCGAGATCCTGGAAGACATCACGGTTGCGGGCGTTACCGCGGTCAACGAGAAGGGCGTGACGATCCGGATCCTGATCAAGACCACGCCGGGCATGCAGTGGGCCGTGCAGCGCGGCTACAACCGGCTGCTGAAGAAACACTTCGACGCCGCCGGCATCGAACTGCCTTATCCGCATACCGTGGTGTACTTCGGCCAGGACAAGCGGGGCTACGCGCCGCCGGCGAATGTCTTCGTGCAGGCCGAGCGTCCCGACGAAGGCGAGGACGCCCGCGCCGCCGGCCACACCCGGCGTCCGCTGGAGCCCGCGCCGCGAGGCGAGGACTCGGCCGAAGTGCTGGGCAACGAGCTGGAGGCGCGCGAGGAAGGCGAAGCGCCGCGCGCGTAGCAGACGCGCGTGGCAAAGGCGAGTAGCGGCGCGCTTGCGCGTGCCGCCTACTTCCCGTACGTGGCGATCAAGGTTTCCAGCGGCACGTGACCCTGGCACAGCCCCGAACAGGCGGGGCGTGCGCCATCTTCCAGCGCAATCGCATACTTCACCGCCGGATCGTGCTCCAGGCGCTGGCGCAGCGCCGCCAGTTTGGGCCAGCGGGACTTTGCAGCGACCTCATGGAAATCCAGCCAGCGCGCCACGCCGACCAGCACGGCGTCCGCCAGCGTCGGACGATCGCCTACGAGGAACGGCGTGTCGCCCAGCATCGCTTCGAGCTTGTCGTGCCGCTCGATGACGCGTTGCGCGCCCCAATCCCGCAGCGTTTTCTGCAAGGCCGGATCAGGCGGATCCATTTCCAGGGCGACCCAATGCGGGGTGAAGGCGGCGGTAAAACCGGTGTTCAGAAAAGCCATGAACTGGTGCATGCGGTCGGATTCCGGCGACAGCGGATCGAAGCTGATCCTGCGCTCGTCATCCCGGTTTTCGATCCAGCGCGCAATCGCCATGGTTTCCGTGAAAACCGCGCCTTGTTCGCTGACGAATGCCGGCGTTTCGTGGCGCGCGTTGATCCGCGCATAAGAAGGCAGACGCATTTCGTTCAGCATGTCCACACGGCACAGGCGATAGGGTTTGCCCAGCCACTCCAGCGCAGCGACGAGCCCCATGGAACTTCCCAGCGGAAAGCCATAGACAAGAATGGGTTCCAAGATTTCTTTCTCCGTAGATGAGGGTCACGCTGCGCAGCGGATTGAATTCTACGGATCTGCTAGGCTAAGTAAATTACGCACATTTTTGTCACCATGACTCTCCCATGAAAGACCTGGTTTCGCGCTGCCCCATCGAGGAAGTCATGCAGATACTGAGCGGCAGATGGCCGGCGCTCCTGATCTACTACCTCAAGGAAGGCACCAGACGCTTCAGCGACCTGCGCAGCGACAATCCGACCATCTCACATCGGATGCTGACGCTGGAGCTGCGCAAGCTGGAGTTGGCCGGGATCGTCCTGCGCACTGATTTCGCTGGCTATCCGCGGCGCGTGGAGTACGAGCTCACGCCTTCCGGCAGAACTCTCGTGCCGCTGCTTGATGCGCTGGGCGACTGGTGGGACGAGCATGGCGAGGCGTCCGAAGACGCCTCCTGAGCAGGCCTGCCAGCTTTCAAGCCGGGCTTATCCGCCCCCCTGCTTGCCGGTGCCGATCAAATCCAGCAAGCCATCCGACAAGGTCCCGCGCCAGACCAGGTAATCGTGCCCGCCCGCCACCTCGCGGTGCGTCACCAGATAGCCCTTGGCACGCAGCACGTCCCGCAGATGGCGGTTGGTCTCCAGGATGCCCGGCTGGCCGCCGCGTCCGGACTCGAACAGCCCCGCGCCGAGGAAGAAGCGCACCGGCAGCTTGCGCACCGCGACGAACTGCCGCGTCAGCCACTGATCCTCCTCCCCGGCCGGCGACCACCAATAGGAACCTGACTGACTGAGCACGTTGCCGAACACTTCGGGGTGGCGCAACGCCGCATAGGCCGACGCGAGCCCACCGTAGCTGGAACCGCCGATGACCGTACGCGCGGCAGGCGCGCTGATGCCTTGCTTGCGCGCCCACGGCATCAGCTCTTTCGCGAGAAAGTCCGCAAAGTCCGGATTGGGCGGCAACTCCTGGCTGCGGGACTCTGCCGTAGGGTTGTCGACAAGCAGCGCCGCTGTCGGGGGAATGACACCGGCGGCGATCATGTTATCCATAATGGTGGGCGTGGGTACGCGGCCCAGATAGGCGCCGGCATCGAACAGCACCAGCACGTGATTGTCCGCCGCGCCAGACTGCCAGCCAGCAGGACGGTACAGGTGGATCTTGCGCGTGTTGCGCATGAGATCGCTGCGCAGCTCCTTGGTCTCGACCGTTCCCTGCCGCACGTCCGCGCGGGGCTCGACCCAGGGCTGCGGCGGCGCGTCCGCCAGTTCCAGCATGGAATAGGTCTGGTACGCGTCGACGCCGCGCACGGGGTATGCCTTGGGATTGTGCGGATCGGCCTGCGCCGTGGCCAGGATCGCGCGGCGCCGCGCCATGCCGGAGCCCGGAAGCTCCGGCACATCCGGCGCCAGGCGATAGGATAGGCGCGTGGACCGGGGAACGACGAAGCTGGCATGCCAGACATCGGAATTGCCCAGGCGCGCCAACTGAGCATGGTCCGACGATGGCCCGCCGAACAGGCGCACATTGCGTTCGGCGCCGCGCCACAGGAACGTGACGCGGTCATGCCTGGCGTCCACGGCCTCGACCAGCGGCGTGCCTCGCTGAGCCACCTCATCCCAAAAGGCATCCGTCGTGCCGCCAGCGGCCAGCGTCGCCGCTAGCGCGGCCAGGCGCGGGCTGTCGAACGCCGGCGCGGACGCACGTTGTTCCGCAAGGGGCAGGCGTTCCGTTACGGCCCAGCGGAACAGGCCCTGACCCTGCGCGCGAACGGTGTAGAGGCCGTCCTCCGGCGCCACCAGCATCAGGACTCCGGCCGGTTTCTCGCCGTCGCTCAGCCGGCGCACGTGCTGCCCGGCGCTGTCCAGCAGATCCAGGGTCACGCCGGATTCCGCGGCCCAAGTGCCCGCGAGGAACTCTCCCTTCCGTAGCGAAATTCGTTCGTCCATATGGGCCTCGGGTGTGACGACGCCCTGCCTGGACTGCGCCGCGGCCATGCCCGGCGCCATGCCTATCATCGAAACCGCCAGCGCGGCCGACGACATCCAATCCCGCCATTCCAATCTGTTCTTGTTACGCATGTTCATCCGTTCGGTTGTTCACGGCCCGTTCGCAGCGGTCCGCTATCTTTCGCGCGCGGCGAGCCTTCTGGGCGCCCATGCGCTATCAGCGTCGCCTCGTCCTATCCTGCGCGCGCTGGCCTTCGCCATCCAGGCAAATCCCAGCCCCGCCGCCAGGGCCGTCGCATCCACTGCCAGCGCCGCGGCCGACGTGTGCGCCCAAAGCCCGGAGGCGGGAAACAGTCCGCCTGCGAGCGAGGTCGCGGGTATCGCCAGCGTCGATGCTGCCGCGACCCATAGCAGATGCACCCCTGCCGCGGCGCCCCCCGCGCAGGAATGCCCAGGCCAGGCTGGCAAAGAACGCCACGTAGTACAGCGCCCGGAGCCAGGCATTCAGATCGCCTACGTACCCGCTCAACCATTTGGACGCGACCATCATCAACGAAATGCCACACACGCACCCCAGGCAGACGCCCACGGTCGCCGACGCCATCAGCCGCGTGTCCAAGCGTTGCACGGGAATCTCGCCCGTCTGCCGGTTGGCGCGCTTGCGACGGGTTTCTATCCACAGCAGGTTGCCGCTATAGAACAGCCATGCGCCCGCAAGTCCAAGCAGGAAATAAAGCCACTGCACTGCCGCGCCGCCGAAGGAAGCCATATGCAGCGCGAAGAAACTGCTGATCCAGAGGTTGGGCGCGTCCTGCCCGCCCGGCAGATAGTCGCGGTTGAGCACCTTCCCGCTGTAGGGATCGAGCGCCACGAAGCCGCCTCGCGCCCGCGGCGATACCGCACTGTCGTCCTTGCCCCAGACGCGTACGATGGCGCGCGGGCTGGTGACCTGTTGATACTGCAGCGTGTAAGGCTCGAAACCCGGCGCGAGATCGCGCGCCTGGGCCAGCAGTTCCGCGGGCGTCAGCATGTCTGCGGGATTGCGGGCCTCTCCAGCGGGCGCGCCGCCGCCCGACCGCTGGAAAACGGATTCCAGCTTGCCTTCGTACATGAGCTTGTCCTGCAGATCGTAGATTCCGTCGTGGAACGCGAACACGACGGAGCTAAGCGCCATGACGATGTGAAATGGCAGCGAAACAATGCCCACCACGTTATGCGCATCCAGCCACATGCGCTTCAGGTTCTTACCGACCCGCAAGGCGAAAAAGTCCTTGACCAGCGACGGCAGCAGCACGATCACTCCCGACACCAGGGCGATTGCATAGAGCGATGCGACGATGCCCATGAACCAGCGGTTGGGATCGCTGTCGACAGGCAGGCCCACCACGCGGTGGAGCACGTCGACGAACGACATCAGCCCGCTCGGCGCGGACTCCTCCAACCGCAGGTCGCCGCCCGCGCCCAGATAGGCGACATGGTGGCGGATCGACGATTCATCGTGATCGTCGGCCTGCCCGTCACGGACTTCCCAGGTCATGCGGGCCGGCACGTGTTCGGCGTCCTGCAGATGGATGCTGAACCCCTTGGCCACATCCGGCCGCGCTTGCAGGGTTCTGGCGATAAGGGCGGGCGCTTCTTCCAGCGGCACGGGCGCGACGACCGCGGGCGGCGTCGCCCAACGGGTAAGCGGCTCCTTGAATACGGTCAGCGCGCCGGCGTAGAAGGCGATGAACAGCGCCATTCCGGTCAGGATGCCCGTCCAGGTATGGACGGATTTGTAGATGCGTATGTAGTCGGCTCTCATGATCGCGGACTCCCTTCAGATCGCCTTGACGACTAGCAGTCCGCCGTAGAGCAGCACGCAGGCTCCGCCCAGCCAGATCCACGCGCGCAGGCCGCTGGCGAAAAGGTAGACGGTGCTCGCGACGCCAAGCCAGACCGGCGGCACCAGCCACATGGCAAGCTGCGAACGCGTCGCCAATGGAATGCCGGCCGTCAAGGCGGCAAGCGCCGCGCTGGCGCCGATGGCTAGCGCGAAACCGAGCAATGCGCCCGCCAGGCTCTTCGATATCCAGTCGCGCCGGATCGGCGCGGGCTTAACGGGCTTCATGCCTATCGCTTCCGCGCAAGCCCGCCAGCACGCCCAGATACGGCATGAGGCTGAAGAACAGCATCAAGGCCGTGCAGAAAACGAACACGGCCGCGACGGCAGAGAATGCGCGCAGGCAACCCCAGCCGCCCAGCGCGAGCAGCAGAATACCCGCGACGCGGGCGGACAGGACCGGCCAGGACGTGGCGGCCCATCGCTGATTGGGCGAGGCGCGATAGATACAGAAACTGCCCAGGAAAAGGCTTGCCAGGCTGAAAAGAATCAGGACTTCCATGGTCACCTCTGAATGAATTGCCCGAGACCTGCCTGCCTATCCCTGCCCCGCATCGGCTGTCCGGAACAGGGACCGACAAAACATCCCGCATTCAGAAACTGATGCTGGCGGAGGCGGTTACGGTGCGCGCCGGCCCCAGCGTCACGATAGGCGTCGTGTCACTGAAACTGCCGGCGTAATAGTGCTTGTCGAACACATTGTTGACATTCAGCCGGTACACCACGTCCCGGCCGTTGATCTGCGTGGCGTAGCGGGCGCCCAGGTCCAGTTGGCCCCAGCCCGGGATCTGCAGCTTGTTGGCCGCATCGGCGTACTGGCTCGAAGTCGCCTGCACGCGCGCGCTCAGCGTCACGCCGGGCACCCACGGCGTATCCCATTCCAGCCCGGCATTGGCCTGCCAGCGCGGCGCGCCCACCGCGGTATTGCCGTCATAGCGGCCATACGAGGTCTTGACCTGAGTGCCTTGCGTGTAAGTGACGCCGCCCAGCACGCGCAAGCCCGCCGCCAACTCGCCGAAGGTATTCCACTCCACGCCGCGGACACGCTTCTCACCGCCGTCCGCGTACGTAGGCTTGGCCGTGGAGCCCTCCGTCACCAGCATGGGCTTGTCGATCTGGAAGAATGCCAGGGTATTGGTGAAGGTGCCGGCATTCCACTTGACGCCCAGCTCCTGCTGCTTGGTCTTGTAGGGCGCGAACACCTGGCCATAGTTGCTGGCGCTGGTGTCCGTGACGCTATCGCCCTTGCTCAGGCCCTGCACGTAGTTGGCATACAGCGAAACGTCCGGTCCCCAAGGTTTGACGACGATGGCGACGGCCGGCGTCACGGCGTCCTCGTCATAGCGGGCCGTCGTCTTGCCGGTCTTGTCGAAGTTCGTCGTCTTCACGCGCTGGTTGCGCAGGCCGCCGGTCAGGAGCAGCTTGTCGTCGAAGAAGGACATGGTATCCACCAGCGCCAGGCTGGACAGCGTATTCTCCGCCGTCTTGGGCGCGCTGCCCGGCACCGCCGGCATGACCGGCGTGATCGGGTCGTAGATGTTCGACTTGAAGGTCGATGCCGTGCCGGTGGCCGACCCGTCCTCGAGCTTCAGCAAGGAGGCCTGGAGCACCAGCTCGTGCCGCACGCTGCCCGTGTTGAACCGCGTACGCAGCCCGCCTTCGGCCGAGGTGGCGTCGGTGTAGGCGCGCTGGCCGATGATGGAGCCGGTGAAGTTGCCATTGGCGTCTATCTGCCGCGCGTGGGTGCCGTTGATCAGGCCCGATTGATGGCTGTCGCGCCTGCCCACACCTGCGAAGGCCGATACGCTGTCATTGAAGCGGTATTCAGCCCGCGCCATGACGGCGTTGCTCTGGATGCTGCCATAGCCGGTGCTGAACTGGTTGATGCGGGGATCGGGCGCGTCGGGCACGACGGAGCCGCCGAACCAGAACATGGCCGGCGTGCCGCCCGAAAACGACTCCTGGCTGTGGTAAGCGTCTATCGACGCGCTCAGGGCGCTGCCGCGATAGTCCAGGCCGGCGGACAGGAACTCGCGCTTTCTGGATTGGCCGTCCAGCGTGGTGGCGCCGTCGCTGAAGGAACCGTTGACGCGCGCGCCCCATTCATTGGCGGAGCCGAAACGGCGGCCGGCATCGATGGTCGTGCCCAGCTGGCCGTCGGCCTGCCAGTTCACGCCGAAGGTGGCATTGGGCGTGTCTTCCGCCCGCTTGGGCACCAGGTTGATCGTGCCGCCCACCGCGCCGCTGGGCGCCATGCCGCTGAACAAGGCGTTTGGGCCTTTCAGCACCTCCACCCGCTCGACGAACTCCAGCGGCGTGCGCCCCATGGGCGCCAGGCCATACATGCCATTGATCGCCACGTCGTTCTGGTTGACGTCGAAACCGCGGATGCGGAAGTTCTCGTAGGCATGCCCGCTCGACGTCGTGAACCGCACGGAAGGATCGTTGGCCATCACGTCCGCCAACGTACGCGCCTGCTGGTTCTGGATCAGCTCGGAGGTATAGCTGGTGACGTTGAATGGCGTGTCCATCACGTCCTGATTGCCCATCAGGCCCAGGCGCGCGCCCTGCGCCACCTGCCCGCCGGCATAGGGCGCGGGCAAGTCTTCCTCCGAGACCGAACCCGCGGTCACGGTGACGGGCTGCAGCGTCGTGGTTTGCGCCGCGGTCTGGGCGGCGGCGCTGGCGGGAAGAATCAAGGACAGCGCGACTGCCGGGCTAAAGCACTGGACGCACAGCGAGATAGTCAACTGAGTTTTCTTGGCCACAATTCATCTTTCCGATATCTAAATGCGAATGCTTATCAGATGAATTATATATTTAAGAGAGTGCTATTGACCAAGAAATCAGGAGTCCGCAGCCAGAATCCGCGCGAATTGGCACGCAATTCAATAAGAATCAAAGGCTTATATTTTTTTTATTGACATACCAACGCAAAATTCCGCGGCCTCGGTTTGGAAGTCGCCAGCCCGGGCGCGGTTGGCAGAAGCGACAACGCCATCCCGCCGTCCCCAAGAACAATCCGCGCCGGTAAACTGCGCCGTCATCTCGGCGCCGACAGGCCCGCCGAACGCTTATACAACCTGGAGAGCTACACAAGATGATCCGTCATCTGGTCCTTGCAGCATCGTTGGCCGTGGCAGGCAGCGCCGTGGCTGCCCCCTCTTTCAACTGCGCCAAAGCCGCGACTCCGGTCGAAAAAGCCATTTGCGCCCACCCGGCCCTGGCCGACCAGGATGCGGCCATCGCGCAGCAGTACAAGGCGGTGCGCGCCAAACTCGACGCCGAGGCAGTCAAATCACTGACCGCCGACCAACGTTATTTCCTGGGCGTGCGGGACAGGATCTACGACGAACCCTTTTCGGGCAGCACGCCGGTCAGGGAGATCGGCACCAGCATGCGCTACCGCCTGAATTTTCTGAAGTCCATCAATCCGCAGCCGCCTGCCGGTTTTGTCGGCAAGTGGAAGAACGTCGAAGGTGAAATTGAAATCACCCGCGGCGCCGACGGTCAACTGCTCGTGGCCGCCAATTCGGCCGAGCCCTACAGCGGCCGCTGGGTCTGCGATCTGAGCGGCAAGGCGGTCGCCGTAGGCGACAGCATCATCGTCACCTATCAGGACGGGCCGCCGTGGACGCTGGACCTGACGCGCCGGAGCGCGGTGCTGGTGGTGCGAGAAACGCCGCCCGCCGGAGTGGAGAAAGACGGCTTCGGTCCGCCGTTCTGCGGCATGAATGGCAGCCTGGCGGGAGACTGGTTCGCGGTGCGCTGATCAAAGGCATCCCTCAGCTGCACGCAAACTCGATGCGACTGCGTGCCGCCGGACACCACGATTACACCGATGACGCAGCCGTTCCGAGGGCTGCAGCCAGCAAATCGGCCAGGCCACGCCCGGCGCTGCCATCTTCATCAAGATGCGGATTGTAGATAGTGATCTCAAGGCCGACAGCCTTGCCGCTCGACAGGACAATCCGCAGCGCGGCCGTCAGCTCTTCCCACGACAAGCCGCCAGGCACGCGGAAATCGACGGCCGGCATGATGGCGTCGTCAAGACAGTCTGCGTCGACGTGGATAAAGAAACCGTCCAACTCTGCTCGCGTCAGATGATCGACTGCCTGGCGCGCAGCAGCCTCGATGCCCATCGAACGTACTGCGGGGAGATCAAGCGTCTTGAGCGCTTCAGGGAGCGGCTGGCTGCCGTACTCTTCCTGGTCCTCATGATCGCGATACGCGAACGCAACAGCGTCTTCAGGGCGGACCAAAGGCCCGCGCCCTTCGATGTCGGCCAATAGCGGCGGACCATGGCCGGTGACGAAGGCAAGATCCATAGAAGCGCCTTCGCCGTTGGGTTCCGCCTCAGGTTGGAAAAAGTCGGCGTTGCCGTCGATGAAGAGCAGGCCGTAACGGCCGCGCCTGCGCAACGCGAGCATGGAACCCAGCAGGATTGTGCAATCGCCGCCTAGCAGCACCGGAAACTCGCCCGCATCAAGCAACGCGCCCACCGCGTCGGCAAGCTTGGGCGACCACGCCGCAATGGCCTTGGCGTTCAGGGTGCCGGTCTCGGGATCGGGCGTCGGATTCTTGGGAGGCACGGCAAGTCGCCCGGCGCGGCGTGCATGGATGCGCTCAGCAAGGCCGTGGGCCAGGAGCTGATCAGGCAGACATTCCACACCGTCGGTCGCCAAGCCTAGCGTGGAAGGGGCTTCGAGGATTGCATAGGAGAGAGTCGGCATCAGCGCCTCCGGGGCGGCCATTCCGCAAAAAATATGATGCCAGACTACAAATTGCGGCGCGAAAGCTCAATCCGACACCGTATCTTCCGTTTCCCTACGGAGACGCGGGCGGCTCCCATGACCCGTGCGAGCCCTGGAGCAAGGCTCCTCAAGCCTGCGCGCGGCACGGCAACCAGCGCCAGAACACGCCGGCCGCCACCAGCCCCAGCGTGCCAACACCGAACGATGCGCCGCCGAGCGACACCAGGGCGGTCAGCACCGACAGCGCCACGGGTCCGCCGCTCGAGCCAAGGTCGGCCATGAAACGCCAGATGCCAAGGAACTGCGTGCGCGCGCCCGCTGGGGCGGCGTCGGCGCCCAGTGTCATGACGATGCCCGATCCGATGCCGTTGCCGAAGCCCAACAGCGCCGACACCAGGATGAAGCTCGCCACCCCGTCGGTAAGCGGGATCGCCATCAGGCTCAGCCCCATCAGCAGCGTGCAAGGCAATGCCACCCACAAGCGGCCGCGCTGGTCCATCACCTTGCCCGCCGGATAGAACACCGACATGTCGACTGCGGCGACCAGCCCGTAGATGAGCGAAGTGGTGGCGGCGTCGAGGCCCAGATGGTCTGCCCACAGGGGAATCACCACCTGGCGCGACGCGCGCAGCGCGCTGATCAGCATCACGCCCACGCCGAGCGTGGCGTACACGCCGCGATGGTCGCGCGCAACCTCGCCCATGCGCGCGCGCGGCGCGCCCGCGCTCACGCCCGCCGAAGGCTCGATGTCGGGCGCCTTGATGGCGATGAGTCCTGCGCCGAGCATGGCGCAGATGGCAACCCAATAGGCGCCATCCAGCCCCACGAAATGAATCAAGGCCGCCCCCGCGAAAGGGCCGAAGAAAGTACCGATCCGCGTCGTTCCGCCGAGCGTGGACAGGGCGCGCGCCCTGTACACCAGCGGCACGACCTCAATCATGTAGCTCTGGCGCGCCAGCTGAAACACCGACTGCGCGCATCCCTGCATCAGCATCGCCAGCGCCAGCACCCAGAGGTTGGGCACGCCAATCACGAGCAGCAGGCCGACCACGCTCAACACCGCCGCGCCAGCCATGGCGCGCTTCTCGCCGAAGCGATGCGTAATCAGCGCGGACGGAATATTGGAAAACAGCGAGCCGACCCCGATGAGGGCGGCGATCAGGCCGGCGGTGGCTATCGACGCTCCTTGATCGCGCGCGGTGAGCGCGATCACGGGAAGAATGGCGCCGTTGCTGATGCCATAGAGCAGCGATGGGCCGAACGCCGGCACGGCGATCTGCTTCAGATTGAACGAATCGGGTTGCGACATGGCGGGAGAATGGGAGACCGGCCGCCAGTCCGCCGCCTTGCCGCGGGGCACGGGACCGGTCCGGCGGACATTGGCGCGGGATGCCGGAAGTGTAGCTGGCGCCCCTCGCGCCCGCCTGTCGGCCAGCTGACAGCGGCCGCGTCTCTCGCCAGCTGTTCAACGTCCGGCAGACACCGGCTTTCCCTTCCCGGCGAAGCAGGCCGCAACGCTTGACAATCCTTGACTGTTGAGTCCTGGCGATACATTGCAACACACTGCAATCTTTTTCCATACAAATTGTGTCGGCCGAGCATGCGCTCGACTGTGTACCGTTCCACGTATTCGCCTGTCCATGCCCGCAACCCTTCTTGAATGGTCCGTGCCTGCAGCGATCCTGATGTGCGCCATCGGACTCTGCGCTGCACGCTTCATCGGCTTCAATACGCTCCGGTGGGGCTGCGCCCTGGCCTGCCTGGGCGCAGGCTACGCCATCATGCTGGTGCAGGCCAGCGCACTTTCCCCATATAAACAGGTCGTCGAGGATGCTTTCATTCTGGGCGGCGTCATCCTCGCCTGTCGCGCCCTTCAGAGCCGCAGGCGCAGCCAAGTTTCCCCCTACTTCGATGCTGCGGTCCTGCTTGCCTCGACGGCGATGGTAGTTGTCTCGGTAGTGCTGTTTGCCAGTGCGAAGCTGGAAACGTTCTTCGTGCAAGCCTGTTGCGCGCTCGTGACCTGGCGGGCCACGCTGTCCTTCGCCAGGCATGCCGTGACTACGTCGGACAGGGTGCTCACCGCCGCGTTCCTCTTCATCTCCCTCGTGTTGACGGGCCAGTGCATCCTGTACATTGCCGCCCCGATTCCGCCGCTCTCGACGGGCGAATGGAGAACGTCGGTCTGGGGCATCCTGATCCAATACACCGGACTGCTCGGAAGCATAGTCCTGACCTTCGCGGTCTTCATCGCGACGAGCTACGACGCCATAGAGAAGTACCGTCGCCATGCCCATACCGACGCCTTGACGGGCCTGCTGAACCGCCAAGGACTCGATAGTCTGCTTGCCTCCGGACGCGCATTCTCGGATGCGGCGACACCGACCGCGCTGATCATGGCCGACATCGACAACTTCAAGCGCATCAACGATGTCTTCGGCCACGCGTTTGGCGACATGGTGCTTGCCCGATTCGGCGCCCTGCTCAGGCCGCAAGCAGATATCCGCATCCATGCGGCCCGGCTGGGAGGAGAAGAATTCCTGCTGCTGCTGCCCACGGCAAGCCTGGAAAGCGCCACCGCAATCGCCGAAGAGATCCGTGCCAGTTTCGTGGCGCAGCGCTGGGCGCCACAGGTTCCAGATTCCCGTTTCACTGCAAGCATGGGAGTGACCCTCGTGCAGGCAGGAGAACCTTTCGCCAGCGCGTTGAAGCGGGCAGACGACCTGCTTTACGAGGCGAAGCGACAAGGACGGAACTGCACGGTTGCGGGTATGGCGCCGGCAGAGGCCGGGCATGGCAGCCACGCGCCTGGCGACAACGCAAGCACTCAAGCGTGTTGCGCACAGGCATGAAGTCGCTGGCTCGGCCCGCGCCGCACGCAGAGATCCCGAAAGAGTTCATTGCGGCGGGCGGCGCGCCGCGCTCATAGCGTCATGACCGGCTCGTCTTCGATTCGAAAGAACAAGGCGCTCAGCCCCATGATGCCCGTTCCGTCGAGATACTCGAAGGCAACGCGCTGGCCCGGCGCGGCAGCTTGCCCTAAATGCTCGACCCGGTACATCACGCCCCCGATGCGATAGTTGTGAACCAGCGTGGAAATGTTCGAGTTGGTCGCGCGCACGCGATAGCTCACGACTTCCTCGACCAAGCCGCGTACCCCGAGCTTGTAGCGGGCCCGCTTCAGCCTGGGGCTGCGCACGCCCAGCGCGAATCCCGTGAGAACGAAGAATGCGGCCAGCAGGATCAAGGGCCCCAGGAACAGGCTGCCGACCAGCGGCGCCAGGGCGAGCACGTAGAAGAACTTGCGCAGGCTCAATTCTTCCTTGCGCACGGCCTCGCGGTCGGCATTGCTGACTTCCTCGACCGAATTCCAGGCCTGCGCGCTCATCGGGTACTCGGCCAGCAACAGCACGGGTGGCGCGTCGGGGGCCAGCGTCAGCAAGTGCAGGCGCACGGGTAGGTCCGTCAGCGCCACGGCCGTCACAGGCCGGAAACCTTCTCGAGTGTCCCTGGCGATCTCGTTCCAAAACGGCAGAGCTACGTCCACGCGCTGTTCGCCGAAGACGTAGCAGATGCCGGGACTCCCGGCCGGACCAAAACCGGTCAGGTGCCCGGAAACGATCTGCTTGGGTACACGCCCCTTCAACACCCGATTGAAGCGGCGCCAGGCTTGCGGCAGGCGCAGCAACCTGCGTCCAAGAAAGACCGCGAAGCAAGTCATCGCCACTGTGCACAACAGGATCACCACGCCGTCAGCGCCGCGGCGCAGGCTGCGATCGGACGCGCCAAGCACGACGAACATGATCGCGCTGCTCGCCAGCAGCAGGAACATCAGCCCCGCGAACACGGCCGTCAGGAATCTGCCGCGACGGCCACGGCGCAGCAGCACGATGTCCTCATCGGCCAGGGGTTCTTCCGTGACTTGCAGCATTGCGCTCATGCTACCCCGGCAGCTTGCGCTGCTTGCGCGCCGCGCGTTCGGCCAGCCGCTGCGCCATATCCTGCTGGCGCTGCAGCAGATCGGCTATCTGCTCGGCGTAGAGGTCGGTGAGGTCGCCGGCCTGCGGCTCCACTTCGGTCAAGTCATCGATCACCACGACGGCCCCCGTCTGATCCACGCCCCAGATCCGGCTGCCGTCGCCCACGATCTTCAGCACGGGCAGGATGCCGGGCAAACCGGCCTCGGCGAGCTGGCGCTGCTGCGCCGAGATGCTGGCCCATTCGGGCAACTCCGGCGCATCGACGCCCAACAGCACCAGGCCGCGCCAGAACGTCCAGGCGGGGCCGACCTCGAACTCCTTCGCGTGCGGCCAGACTTCCTCGCGCGCCATCACGCACAGGCCGTTGGTACGCTGGCAGAAGGCCGCAAACGCCGAAGGCAGCGGGAAGCCGACAGCGGCCTCCAGAGCGGCGATCGCCTCCGCATCGGGCGCGGGCGCGGCCACGACCTCGAAATGTTCAGTGTCCACGGGATCCAGGATTTCCCACATGCGTTGATGAAACTGTTCGGCGGTCATGGTCATGCAAGCATCCTGAAGCTAAGAAAAGTCCTGGTTCGCCGCGAAGGCGGGAGCCTGGAGGGCGCACCACTATATCCCTGTTTGCGGCGGACCTGCCGATGCGAACGTACGGGCCACGGCGTGCCCAGCGCCTTCAGTCCCGCCGGCCAAACAGCATCGTCAATCCGAACAGCGCTCCCAGCCCGCCAACGATAGCCAGCGACATCGACGGTTCGCGCAAGCTCAGCGCCATGACCGCCACTCCCGCCCCCAGCACGACGATCAACAAGCCCACCAGGCGTCCTGCGTTGGAACCATAGAAATGTGTGCGGCGCGCTGCCTGCGTACCGGCGGGCTGGCGCGTATGCCACGCCGCCAAGGCCTGCTCAAACTCGCGCAACAGACGTTCACGTGTGGGCCGGTCCACTGCACTGACCAGCAACGTCGGCAGGCCGGGGCGGACCAGCTTGAGATAATCGTCGGTGCCCCAGCGGGACAAATGGGCGAAGGCGACGGCAGAGCGGCGCGAAAACTCCAGCCCTTCGGACGTCACCTTGACGGTATTGCGTGTGGGAAAGCCCTTGAACGCCACCAGCGGCGGCACCAGCAACCCCAGCACCGCCAGCACAACCGCCAGAACAATCGGCCCACGGTTGAACACCACCAGCATGAAGCTGCCCGCCGCCAGGGCGAAGGCCAACGGCACCGACAACTGGTGCCATCGGGTATAGACCGAGACCTGAATCCCGTCGTTGCTAGTCATGTTTGAGCCAATTGCATGTCGACTTCTCCGTGAATGACGCACGTGTCACGATCAGAGTGTAATCATGCGCCTGTGCGGAACCTGACGCGACATTGCCTCCAAGCGCCAAGAGGCCGCAGTGGCTCAGATCAGGATTCGCAGATCCAGTCCGCAGGCCGGTCATCCGCCGCGAAGCGTACGGCCGGCCAATAGCCATCCATGAACCAGGTCGCGTCGCGCGGCGCCAGGTGCAGCACGTAGCCCCCGTCGGCCGCGACGATCAGGTCGGATGGCGTGAAGTGTTCCAGGAACGTCGCAGGGGGATCTTCGGGGTCGCCGCTGTCGCGTCCCGCCTGCCAGAGGAATTGCAACGCGGCGTCGCGGTGCGTCGCCAGGGCTTGAGCGATCGAGCGGGCCCGCGCCAGCAGCGGCGCCGCCGCCTGCGGATCGGCTGCCAGCATCACCACGCGCAGCCGGCCTCCGTCGGCGGTCGCGCAGTCCAGCCAAGTCTCCTGGGCCGGCAGGTTGTCGTGGGTATAGGGCTGCATGGAAGGTCCGCCTATCGGCGCTGTCGCGCCTCGGCGCGACGCCGGCCGACGTGCATGATCGCCATGCCCGAGATCGCAAGAGCGGCGCCGATGAACAGATTCGCGGGCGTGGCTTCACCCAGCCAAAGGCTGGAGAACAGCACGCCGAACACGGGCACCAGCGTGATGTAACCCGAGGCCGCGCCGGCGCCCAGCGCCTTCACGCCTTCGAAGTACCAGGCGTAGGCGATCGCGGTCGCCCCGAACGCCAAAGCCAGCAGGCTGCCCCAGGCGCTGGCCGGCGCCTGTCCCAGCTTCTGCCAGGCCGGCACGCCTTCCACGATCAGGCTGGTGAGCAGCAGCATCAGCGCGCCGATCACGGTGGTCACCGTGGTGGTGGTCAGGGCGTCCACGCCTTTGAGCACCAGCCGGCCGATCAGGGTGTAGGCCACCCAGCAAGCCACGCAACCGAGCAGCAGCAGTTCGCCGATGCCTACGCCGGAGCCGGCAGCGGCTTGTGAAACCCCGCCGCCGATGGCGATGTACGCACCGATGGCCGACAGGACCATGCCGGCCAGGATGGCGGGGTTGAGATGTTCGCGGAACAGGATCGCCGCCAGCAACAGCGTCGCGCCGGGGTTCAGCGTCACCACGATCGCGGCCTTGCCGGCCGGCACCAGCTGCAGGCTCAACATGAAGAAGCTGGAGTAGCCAAAGACGCCCGCCAACGCGGCGGCGGCCAGGCCGAGCCATTGGTTGCGCGTCAGGGACTTCAGGCCGCGCAGCGCCGAGGCGCGATGCATCCACAGGACCAAGACCACGCTGGCAAACAGGAACCGCAGGCTGGCCGCGGCCAGTGGCGCCATGGACTGGGCGACGACCTTGCCCCAGGACCACGACGCGCCCCAGAGCGCTGCCATGCCGAGCAGGCGCAGGTGCGTGGCCATCAATGTATTTTTCATTTGTGCTTTGAATGTGAGCCGCGGCGGCCGCACGAAGCGACGGAGCAACCGCAACGCATCGAGGTTGGCCATCCCTGACGGCCGTCTATGCGCTGCGGGATTTTAGCTGGCAGCGGCGGCCGCGCAGGGCGAGATGCATCCGTCGAGCCGCTTTTGGCCCGCAATGGGCGGAATTCCGCCACGCCCCACCTGTATCAAGGGTGCCCATCCGTGCGTTTCTGCTTGACACGCCTGATTCCGAGGTCAAGTCCGGCCGAGGGGCGTCGGCGCCCCGAACAGCGAGGAGTCCATGGAGAGCAGAGTAAGAATACGTCGTGATCGCTGCAATCATGCAGAGATCGCTAGGGCAGTTTTTGATTTCCCCCGACGGGCTTCGTGGTTTCTTCCCCAACATCCCCCCGGGGGGGATATGATCCATGCATGAACAGACCCGATCCTCATCATCATCACGACGCCGTGGCCAAACGCCTCAAGCGGGCCGAAGGGCATTTGCGCAGCATTCTGTCGATGATGGAAGAACACCGTCCCTGCCTTGAGTTGGCTCAACAGCTGTACGCGGTCGAGCGTGCCATTTCCCAAGCCAAGAAGATCCTCATTCAGGACCATATCGACCACTGCCTGCAGGATGCGGTGGGAGAGCTGAACGAGGACAGGCAGCGCACGATCGACGAATTCAAAGAAATCACCAAGTATCTCTAAGCGCGCTATCCATGTTGTCTTTTTCCGATCTGATCGCCCAGGGCGCGTCGCACGCCTGGCTGTTTATTCCCAGCGCCATTCTGCTGGGCGCTCTGCACGGGCTGGAGCCCGGCCATTCCAAGACGATGATGGCGGCATTCATCGTCGCGATCCGGGGATCGGTGTGGCAGGCGGTGCTGCTGGGCATCACCGCGACCATTTCGCACACCTTTATCGTGTGGGGGATCGGTCTGGGAGGAATGTATCTCTGGCGCGGGGTCGACGCGGAAGAGCTGGAGCCTTATTTTCAACTGGCGTCCGGGGTCATCATCGTGCTGATCGCGGCCTGGATGTTCTGGCGGACCTGGCGCGATCAGCATGGCGCGGGCCACGCCCATCATCACCATGACCATGATCACAGCCACGGACATGAGGCTCATTCCCATGGCGCGGAGCGGCGCGAGATCGATACCGGACACGGTCTGGTCGCGCTGGAGGTGTTCGAGGACGGCGTTGCGCCGCGCTGGAGACTCACCAGCCTGCGGGGCGGGAATTGGCAAGCGCAGGACGTTTCCGTGACGACAGAGAGGGTCGACGGTGCGCGCCAGGCGTTCCGTTTCGCGCAGAAGGACGGCTATCTGGAGTCGGTTGAAGACATTCCCGAACCGCACGAGTTCATGGCCCGCCTCACCCTGGGTCACGGCGGGCATGTCCACAGCTATGACATCGCGTTCATGGAGCCGGATGAGCACCGGCATGACCACCTCCACGAAGAGCTGCGAGGCCTGGAGGTCGCAGGCGAGGGATACCAGGATGCACACCAGCTCGCGCATGCCAATGACATCCGCCGGCGCTTCACGAACCGGAACGTGACCAACTGGCAGATCGCCCTGTTTGGTCTGACCGGCGGACTGATCCCCTGCCCGGCGGCGATCACCGTGCTCTTGTTGTGCCTGCAGCTAAAGGAGTTCACACTGGGTGCCGTGCTGGTGCTGTGCTTCTCGATCGGACTGGCCGTCACGCTGGTGACGGTTGGAGCCGTCGCGGCGCTGAGCGTGCGCCAGGTCAACAAGCGCGCGCCATGGTTCAGCGCTGTGGCCCGGCGTGCTCCTTATCTCTCCAGCCTGCTGATCATCGCCGTGGGCATCTATGTGGGAATGAACGGATGGCTGGGCCTCCCCGCCAGATGACGCGCCGGCCGGGAGCCGCGGAGCAGTACCCGAAGGGCAACGCGCAGCGTGCGTCCGGCGCCAGGGTGAAACGCCATGAGATCGAAGACGAATACACAAGACGCGTCGGACGGTACGGGCGGCAGGAAACGGACGCCTTGGCGGGAGATCCCGCCCGGGGTGTGGGCGCTGGGGTGCGTCAGTCTGCTGATGGATATCTCCTCGGAGATGATTCACGCGCTGCTGCCGGCCTATCTCGTCACCGTGCTGGGCACCTCCGTGCTGACGGTCGGCGTGCTCGAGGGGATCGCCGAGGCGACGGCGTCCGTTACCAAGATCTTTTCCGGGGCGCTTAGCGACTGGCTCGGCAAGCGCAAGCTCCTGGCAGCGATCGGCTACGGGCTGGCGGCCTTGACCAAGCCGGTCTTCCCTCTGGCTTCGTCCGTTGAATGGCTGTTCGCGGCGCGCTTCATCGACCGGGTCGGCAAGGGTATCCGAGGCGCGCCGCGCGACGCGCTCGTCGCCGACCTGTCTCCCCCCCGCTTGCGCGGCGCCAGCTTCGGCCTGCGGCAGTCGCTGGATACCGTCGGCGCCTTCCTGGGACCGCTGCTGGCCATCGGTCTCATGTGGCTGACAGCGGACCACTTCCAAGCCGTGTTCTGGGTTGCCGTTGTGCCGGCCTTCCTGTCGGTGGCGCTGATCGTAGTCGGGGTGAGCGAGCCTGAACGCTCCCCGGCGCTCCGGCAGGTGCGAATGCCGCTACACCCCGACGAGCTGCGCCGCCTGGGCGCGGGCTTCTGGTATGTGGTCGCCGTGGCGGCGGTGTTCACGCTCGCGCGCTTCAGCGAAGCCTTTCTCATCCTGCGGGCGCAATCGGCCGGGGTATCGCTGACACTGGTCCCGCTGGTACTGGTGATCATGAGCCTTGTGTACTCAGTCTCAGCCTATCCGGTGGGAATCCTGTCCGATCACATGAACCGGCCCGCGGTACTCGCCATCGGCCTGGCTGTGCTGGTGCTGGCAGATCTGGTCCTGGCCTGGTCGAGCGGCATCGCCGGGGTCGCTGCCGGCGTCGCGCTCTGGGGCTTGCACATGGGCTTCACCCAGGGCCTGCTGACGACACTGGTCGCCGATGTCGCGCCGCCAGAGCTGCGCGGCACCGCGTTCGGCGTCTTCAACCTGATCACAGGCGTTACCGTGCTCGTGGCGAGCGTCCTTGCAGGAGCGCTGTGGGACATGGGCGGTCCGCAAGCCACGTTCCTGGCCGGCGCGGGTTTCGCCTTGCTGGCGCTGGCTGGCTTGTGGGGGTTACGCGGCCGGCTGGGTGAAAAACCTCGGCATGGCGGTGGATGAACATCCATCCATGTACAAGCTTGGCGAAGCGCGAAGCGATGGTCCTAATGCCGGGTCCTTCGCGCCCGTCAAAGACTCCTCAGGAAATCGACGAGCGCCTTGTTGACTGCCTCGGGGGCTTCCTGTTGCAGCCAATGCCCCGCACCGGGAATGACTTCAGCAGCGCGCAGCTGGGGAACGAGGGCCGGCATGGCCGCGATGATCTGGTCCATGCCGGGAATCGCCAGGCCAGTATCCCTTTCCCCTACGAGATAAAGCGCAGGCACATCCACCGTCTTTCCCTCGAAGGCCCCCTGCAGCGCCCAATTGCGGTCCAGATTCCGGTAATAGTTGAGGCCGCCACGAAACCCGCTGGCGGTGTAGCTTTGGACAAAGGCAGCCAGATCCGACGGAGTTAGCCAGGCCGGCAACGTCTGGGGGACCGGCAGCGAATCGAGCAGGCCACGGCCAGCGGCTACCATGCCAAACGGATTGGGCGTAGCGGGGTCGTCACGCGGCCCGGCGTCGCCCGATGCCGCGAAGTAGATGGCGCGAAGGGTTGCGCTGATGTCGCGCTCGAACTCCTCTTCAGCAATTCCCGGCTCGTTGAAGTAATGCGTGTAAAACGCGGCGGACTCGGTCTTGGGGAAGAGGCGGCTGGGCGCAGCCGGCGCTCTGCGCATCATGGGAACGCCCAGGGCGACGACGGCCCGGAAGCGGTCCGGACGCAGTTGGGCTGCCTGCCATGCAATGCTGGCCCCCCAATCGCTCCCCACGATCACCGCGTCATCGGCCCCCTCGCTTTCGATAAGCGCGACAAGATCGCCAATGACATCCAAGGTCGTGAACGCCGCCACATCCGCCGGGCTGTCGCTGGCGCCATAACCGCGCAAATCCGGGGCCACGGCGCGGAATCCCGCCCGGGCCAGGACAGGAAGCTGGTGGCGCCAGGCATAAGCGGTCTCCGGGAAACCGTGGCACAGCAAGACGAAGGGGCCTACGCCCTGGGCCGTGACATTGAGCGTGATGCCGTTGACGGTCACAGCGCGTGTTTCAAGGTCGGTCATCGGGGAAGCTCTCAGGAAGTATCCAGTGCAGCTATAATAGCGTAACACTTGTAGTTACGGTAAATCGATCCCATGGCCAATGACACCCGTCTTGCCCGCCTGCTGCACGTCTTGATCCACATGCATTTGCGCGGCGGCACGACCACTTCTGGAACGCTGGCCCAGATGCTGCATACGAATGAGGTGGTGGTGCGCCGATCCATGGCGGCGCTGCGCACCGCCGGCATGGTGACCTCCACGGGCGGGCGCAACGGCGGCTGGGTACTGGCCAAGGGACTGGAAACCATCACCGCGCGCGACGTCCATGAAGCCATCGCCCACGGCACGGTCTTTGCCATCGGGCCAGCCGACGACAATCCTGCTTGCCCCGTCGAACGGGCAGCGAACCAGTTGGTGGCGGATTCCCTGCGCGCAGGCGAGCATGCCTTGCTGCAACGCCTGGGCGCGGTATCGCTTGCCGAGCTCGCCGCGGAGATTGCGGCGCGCGAGGAAGGATGACGCGGAGCTTTTATCGTTGTTCCAGCTACTGTTCCTTCAGCCCCAACGACTTCATCAGCGGCGCGAACAATTTCTTTTCGTCCTGCACGCGCGCGGTATAGTCGGCCACGCTCAGCGGTAGCGCCTCGGCGCCCGCATCGAGAAAGCGCGCCTGGATCTCCGGCCGCGCAAGCACCTTGTTGATTTCGGCGTTCATGCGATCGACCACATCATCGCGGGTGCCTGCGGCGGCATACATGCCGAACAGGCTGTCCGCGAAAACGCCGTCGATGCCGACCTCGGAAAAGGTTCGTATGTCGGGCGCCACGGCGGCGCGTTGCCGGCTCGCCACCGCCAGTACCTTCAGCTTGCCCGCTTGCACCATGGGAAAGACCGTGGCGGGTCCAAACGCGAAGTCGATCTGACCCGCTGCCAGGTCTTGTATCGCTGGCGCCACGCCGCGATACGGCGCATGGGTGGCCTGCATGCCAGTGGCCTGCTTGAGCAGCTCGCCAGCCAGATGCGGCGTCGTGCCGTTTCCTGCCGAACCGTAATTGAGAGGATCGGGCCGCTTGCGCGCGTATGCCACGAACTCTTCGAGCGTATCGACGCCAAGCGAGGACCGGACAAACAGGAACAACTGGCTGTTGGCCAGCAAGGCAACCGGCCGCAGGTCCCGCTGCGGATCGAACGGCATGCTGGCGAACATCAGCGGGTTGACCGATTCGGTCGTCGATGGATTGAGCAGGAAGGTATGGTTGTCTCCACCGTTGCGCACCACCTCGGCTCCCGCCACGTTGCCGCCCGCACCGCCCCGATTCTCCACGATAACGGTCTGCTTCAAGGCCTCGGCCAGGTGCGGCTGCACTGTGCGCGCCAGCACGTCGACCAGCCCTCCGGGCGCCAGCCCCACGACCAAGCGCACGGGCTTGACGGGCCAGGCCTGAGACGGTGTTTGCGCATGGCTGCCCGTCGCCCAGCCAGTCAACGCCAGCATCATCATGGCCAGACAACGTCTACGCAACAGCATGCGATTCTCCTTTTGGGGGCTCACCCCGCGATCCCGCGCCCGGTGCGTCATGCCGCACCACTGTGAACCGCCTCGATGCCTCATGCAGCGGCGGCCCTATATCTGCCGCTCATTCTTCACAAAAGTTTAAGCATAAAGAATTCCGGATAACCCTAATTTGCCGGCGACAAGCGCGGCTCGTGGGCCCGGCTTTAGTCCGAAAAAAAAAACGGGATGACTCCAATTCGAGCCTCCCGTTCATATTGCAAGGTCTGTCGTCAAGCGGATTGGCAGCGCGGGCCGCGCCCAAGAAACAGCGGCTTCCCAAGCTTCAGGCGAAGGTTCGATTCCCTCCTTTACCCGCTCCAATCCCTCTCTTGATTACGCCACCTCCCACAACGCCGCTGTCAGCCCCAGCAACAGCAGGATCGCCGACGCGATGAACCATCGCACGGTTTTGCGGTATTCATTCTCGGCTTCATCCTCCAAACGCAAGGCGCGGTAAAGAGCTATTACCTGCAGCAGGCTGGCGAGCAACAAGCACACGCCCGGCAGCACGGACAGCGCGCTCCAATCGCCCGGCGCGTCGAAGCCCCAGTAGCGCAGGAAACCCAGCGAAAAGCCCAGCAATACCGTGATGGCCGTAATCAATCCAGCCCGAAAGCCCTGAGGCAGGTCGCGTGGCCTGTGGCTGCGGGTCCGTACCAAGTCGTCGTCCGGCGCTTCCGGTGTCGTCATTGAGATACTCCGCACTGAGTACGCTACGGCCCGCCCGCTACCGGTTCATGTGGGAGGGAAACTGACCTCCTGCCGTCACGCGGGGCCAGGTTGAATTGATTATGGCTGATATCGCAGCGCACTGGGATGGCCGAAGTCGGCAAGCTCAATGAACCTGACACCTTGCGCCTTCGCTACCCGCAAATATGTAACAGCCCCGCCCTCCCCCCTTGAACCCTAGAACATCATCCCTATAATTAGCACTCGACACCGGTGAGTGCTAACAAGCGTTCCCGGGCCTAACCGATCATTTCCTTCTCTTTTTTGCAACAGGAGTTCCTCATGGCCTTGCGTCCCCTGGGCGATCGCGTGATCGTCAAACGCCTCGAAAACGAGCGCAAGACTGCATCGGGCATCGTTATCCCCGACAGCGCCGCTGAAAAGCCCGATCAGGGTGAAGTCGTGGCCGTCGGCCCCGGCAAGAAGACCGAAGACGGCAAGATCCTGCCGGTCGACCTGAAGGCTGGCGACAAGGTGCTGTTCGGCAAGTACGCCGGCCAGTCCGTGAAGGTTGACGGCGAAGAGCTGCTCGTCATCCGCGAGGACGAAATCCTCGCCGTGGTCCAGTAAACCCCGCCTCAAACGAATTTTCGAAGGAAGCTAAGAAATGGCTGCCAAGCAAGTACTGTTCGGTGACGACGCCCGCGTGCGCATCGTCCGCGGCGTGAATGTTCTCGCCAATGCTGTCAAGACCACCCTGGGCCCCAAGGGTCGCAACGTCGTGCTGGAGCGCTCGTTCGGCGCCCCGACCGTGACCAAGGACGGCGTGTCCGTCGCCAAGGAAATCGAACTGAAGGACAAGTTCGAGAACATCGGCGCCCAGCTGGTCAAGGACGTTGCCTCCAAGACCTCCGACAACGCCGGTGACGGCACCACCACCGCCACCGTGCTGGCCCAGGCCATCGTCATGGAAGGCCTGAAGTACGTTGCCGCCGGTTTCAACCCGATCGACCTGAAGCGCGGCATCGACAAGGCTGTCGCCGCCGCCGTCGCCGAACTGAAGAAGCAATCCAAGCCGGTCACGACCAGCAAGGAAATCGCCCAGGTCGGCTCGATCTCCGCCAACAGCGACACCTCCATCGGCCAGATCATCGCTGACGCGATGGACAAGGTGGGCAAGGAAGGCGTCATCACCGTCGAAGACGGCAAGTCGCTGGAAAACGAGCTGGACGTCGTCGAAGGCATGCAATTCGACCGCGGCTACCTGTCGCCCTACTTCATCAACAACCCGGACAAGCAAGTTGCCGCTCTGGAAGATCCGTTTGTCCTGATTTTCGACAAGAAGATCAGCAACATCCGCGACCTGCTGCCCGTGCTGGAACAAGTTGCCAAGTCGAGCCGTCCGCTGCTGATCATCGCTGAAGACGTCGAAGGCGAAGCCCTGGCCACCCTGGTTGTGAACAACATCCGCGGCATCCTGAAGACGACCGCCGTCAAGGCTCCTGGCTTCGGCGACCGCCGCAAGGCCATGCTGGAAGACATCGCCATCCTGACGGGCGGCACGGTGATCTCCGAAGAAACCGGCATGTCGCTGGAAAAGGCCGGCCTGGCTGAACTGGGCCAAGCCAAGCGCATCGAAGTGGGCAAGGAAAACACGACCATCATCGACGGCGCTGGCGACAGCAAGTCGATCGAAGCTCGCGTCAAGCAAATCCGCGTCCAGATCGAAGAAGCCACGTCCGACTACGACCGTGAAAAGCTGCAAGAACGCGTGGCCAAGCTGGCCGGCGGCGTTGCCGTGATTCGCGTTGGCGCTGCCACCGAAGTCGAAATGAAGGAAAAGAAGGCTCGCGTCGAAGACGCCCTGCACGCCACCCGCGCTGCAGTGGAAGAAGGCGTTGTGGCTGGCGGCGGCGTTGCTCTGCTGCGCGCCAAGCAAGCCATCGCTGACCTGAAGGGCGACACGCCTGACCAGAACGCCGGCATCAAGCTGATCCTGCGTGCTGTGGAAGAGCCGCTGCGCACCATCGTCACCAACGCCGGCGAAGAAGCCAGCGTGGTCGTCAACACCGTGCTGAACGGCAAGGGCAACTACGGCTACAACGCCGCGACCGGCGAGTACACCGACCTGGTCGAGCAAGGCGTGCTGGATCCCACCAAGGTGACCCGCACCGCCCTGCAGAACGCCGCTTCCGTCGCCAGCCTGCTGCTGACCGCCGAAGCTGCCGTGGTCGAACTGGCCGAAGACAAGCCCGCTGCTCCGGCCATGCCCGGCGGCATGGGCGGCATGGGCGGCATGGACTTCTAAGTCCCGCCATCCTTGCAAGGCCTCCCCGGCTCCGGCCGGGGAATGCAGTATCCCGAAAAACCCCCGGTCCTTCGCCCCGGGGGTTTTTCTTTTTCCGCAACGCGGCCTCGCCAAAGAACACGTTTGCGCACAATCTGCGGGTTTCGCCGCAGCGCATGCGTCCCTACAATGAAGGCTCTCCCAGAACGAGCCGAGTCCCATGCGTTTGCCCCCGACCCTGTTGCGCGCCCTGCGTCCGTCCGAAATCGGCGGGCTGTTGATGGACTCGGCCAAACAGTGGTCCACCCATCGCGCGTCCAGCAAGGGCGCGGCGCTGGCGCTGTACATGGTGTTTTCGCTGGCGCCCATGCTGATCCTGGTGATCGCGGTGGCGGGCGCGTTTTTCGGCGAAGATGCGGTGCGCTCGGAGCTGTTCTCGCAGCTGCGCGACCTGACCGGCGAGCGCGGCGCGGAAGTCATCCAGACGGTGCTGGCCAGCGCCCATGAATCGGGCAAGGGCTGGATCGCCGCGCTGATCTCGATTTTCGTGCTGATCTTCAGCGCCACCACGGCCTTCGCGGAACTGAAGGCCAGCCTGGACGAATTGTGGGAAGTCTCCGCGAACCAGAAAAGCGGGCTGCACAGCATGGTCCGCAGCCGCATGCTGTCGTTCGGCCTGGTGCTGGTGCTGGCGCTGTTCCTCTTGATATCGCTGACGGTGAACGCCGCTCTCGGGGCCGCGCGCGGCTATTACGGCGATCTATGGACGGCTTCGTCCTTCGCCCTGGTGGCGGAGTGGATCTCCAGCCTGTTTTCCTTCTCCATCGTGGTGGCGCTGTTCGCGGTCATCTACAAGCTGCTGCCCAGCGCGAAGATCTCGTGGCCAGACGTGATTCCGGGCGCCATCGTGACGGCGGCGCTGTTCCTGGTGGGCAAGTGGGGCATCGGCGTCTATCTCAGCCGGGGCGCGGCGGTGTCCGCCTATGGAGCGGCGGGATCGCTGATCGCGCTGTTGCTGTGGATCTACTATTCGGCGCAGATCTTTTTCTTCGGCGCGGTATTCACGCGCCAGTTCGCGCTGCGCTTCGGCCGGAAAAGCGCGCCCGCGGCGGAATCGACACCCGCAGCGGACGCCTGAACCCGACGCTCTCAGGCGGCGTCGTCCTGCGGCTCCAAGCCCGCCATCAGGCGCAGGCATTTCAAGAAGACCGGCCGCAGATCCTCTGGGATGGGCGCCAGCACCTCCGCCTCCACGGCGGCATCCTGCGGCAGGATGCGCGCCAACAGGGCAATGCCCTCTTCCGTGATCTCCAGCGCATAGGCACGCCCGTCCTGGGCCGAACGCTTGCGGCGCACGTAGCCCTTTTTGGTCATACGCGCGATCATTTCAGCGAAGGAATTGCGGTCCAGCGCGATAAGTTCGGCGATGCGGTTCTGGGTCGCGCCCGGATTCTGGTAGACGGTGATCAACAACGCCTTCTGGCGCGGGGTCAGGTCTTCGTCGGGAAAGGCCTGGGCAAACAGGGCTTCGGCGCGGAAGTGGGCCCGGCGCAGCAGATGCGATGCAACCTGGGTCAGGTCGAATGCCTGCAGGGCCTGGGCTGCGGCCTGCTTGGCGGGGATACGTCGGGATGCAGCAGTCATCGGGCTTCCAAGGAATGGGTGTCAGCGGTCATGACATGGCGCCGCAATGCCATAAGATAGCTCACGCCCCTTTCAGACTTCATCATGTCCTGCCTTTCCGGTAGTCGGTCAAGCCCACGCCGGTATGGCGCTTGAAGAACTTGCCCAAATAGGAGGCGTCAGCGAAATGCAGCTCCTCCGCAATCTGCTGCACGGATTTCCTGGGCTGGGTAAGGCGCTTTTTTATCTCCAGCACGACCTGCCTGTCGATCAGCGTTTTGGGCGCGTCGTTGAAGAATCTCTTGCTCAACTGCGACAGGTAGTACGGAGTGATGTGCAGCAGCCCTGCATAGAATGCCACGCCGCGCTGTTGCACGCAGTGCTGCGAGATCAGTTCCCAGAATTTCCAGCAGACCGCTTCCGATCTGCTGAAGTCATTCCTCATGCCGGCCCCAAGGCCGTCTGTCTTTTCACAGATCCACAAGAACAGGTTCTGGACATGGTTGACGATCATGGTCCGCTGATAGGTGACGCACTGCTCATGAATCAGCGCCGCCTGGCCTTCCCAGGCCTTTGAATACTGCGGCGACAGCTTTTCGGCAGCGAAGAACGGCGAACGGCTCAAGAAGGAAAACAGGCTGTTGGGTAGGGCGTGCGCAATCTCCGCAGCGATGGACCGGTTCATCAAATAGCAGGCGCATGAATAGTCATCCGACTTGCGTTTGATGAGCGCGATGGAATCTTCCGCCAAGACCAGCAGATCGTTTTTCTTCATCCGGTGCGGCTTGAAGTTCACTTCCCACTCGGCGCTGCCCTCGCGGCAGATCAACACCACCACATACGCCAACGCCAAGGGGTGACCCACCTGTGCGTCGAAGCTATTGAGGCCGATGGCCAGGTCTTCGATGCCTGTATCCGAGAGTTGAGAGAGTGTTTTCATTTACGCTGAAATATTAAATCTTCACCCATGAATTTCCGCAATTTTGTTTTCAAAATTACCTAATCTACTCAACTCTGTCTATTATCAGTTGCGCCCTCGGATCCTAGAATTGCAGCTGCTGTTTTCATTGCTGAAAGGAAGGGAAATCATGCTGCGCACCGAACGCCTCATCTTGCGGCCCTGGCACACCGACGACGCGCCGAGCCTGTTTGAGTATGCATGCGACGAACGGATCGGCCCCGCCGCGGGCTGGCCTGCTCATACAAGCGTCGAACATAGCCGGGAGATCATCCAGACGGTTTTTTCGCGGCCACTGGCCTATGCCTTGACAAAGAAGGAAGACAACACCGCCATAGGCCTGGTGGCGTTGCTCATGGGGAAGGACAGCAATTTCGACATTGCCGACGACGAAGCCGAAATCGCGTATTGGATCGGCGTACCGTTCTGGGGCCAGGGGTTGATTCCTGAAGCCGTCAGGGCACTGATGCGCCACGCGTTTGAAACGTTGAACTTCAACGCGCTATGGTGCGGCTATTTCGCCGACAACGAAAAATCGCGCAAAGCCCAGGAAAAGTGCGGCTTCAAGCACCATCACACCGAGGAGAACAAGTTCAATCAGTTCATGAACGACTACCGGACGGAGCATGTCAGCCGCATCGGCAAGGAAGAATGGCAGACCCTGGCGGCTTCGGAATCGCATTGACTTGAGACGGGGCGCTGTCTATGATCCAAAATATAGTACGTATACGTATTTATTTTGCATCCCGACCTGGCCCTGGACATGACGATCCGACAATTGCGCAACTACATCGACGGCCGCTTTGAAGACGGCGCGTCCACCTTCGACAAGCACAGCCCGGTGGACGGGCGCCTGATCGCCCAGGTCCACGAAGCCAGCCGCGATCAGGTCGACCGCGCGGTGGCGGCGGCGCACCGCGCCCTGCCCGCCTGGGCGGGACTGCCGGTAGCCGAGCGCACCGACCATCTGCTGGCGCTGGCCGACGGCATCGCGCGACGCTTCGACGATTTCCTGCAGGCCGAGATCGGCGACACCGGCAAGCCGGTGGGCTGGGCCGGCAAGATCGACATTCCGCGCGGCGCGGCCAATTTCCGCGCCTTCGCGGAACTGGCTCGCACGCTGGACATGGAAAGCTACATGACGGACACGCCGGATGGCCGCCAGGCGCTGAACTACGCCTACCGCAAGCCGCTGGGCGTGGTGGGCGTGATTTCACCCTGGAACCTGCCGCTGCTGTTGCTGACCTGGAAGGTGGCTCCGGCGCTGGCGTTCGGCAATACGGTGATCATGAAGCCGTCCGAAGTCACGCCTTCCACGGCCACGCTGCTGGCCGAGGTCGCGCATGAAGCCGGGCTGCCGGCCGGCGTGCTGAATCTGGCGCATGGTTTCGGCCCGGACTCGGCGGGCGAATTCATGACCACGCATCCGGATATCGACGGCATTACCTTCACCGGCGAATCCGCCACGGGCGCAGCCATCATGCGGGCGGTGGCGCCGGGCGTAAAGCCGGTGTCCTTCGAGCTGGGCGGCAAGAACGCGGCGCTGGTGTTCGCCGATGCGGATTTCGACGCCGCGGTGGACGGCGTGACGCAATCGGTGTTCGCCAATTGCGGCCAGGTCTGCCTGTGCACCGAGCGCGTCTACGTAGAACGCCCGATCTACGAGCGCTTCGTCGCCGCGCTGGCGGCGCGCGCCGACGCCTTGCGCATCGGCTGGCCGATGGATCCGGCCACCGAGATGGGACCGCTGGTGTCGCGCGAGCATCGCGACAAGGTGCTGTCGTACTTCGCCCTGGCGCGGGAGGAAGGCGCGACGGTGGTGGCCGGCGGCGGCGTGCCGGTATTCGGCGACGCGCGCGATGAAGGCGCCTACGTGCAGCCCACGATCTGGACCGGCCTGCCCGAGACCGCCCGCTGCATCAAGGAGGAAGTCTTCGGCCCGGTCTGCCACGTGGCGCCCTTCGACACAGAAGAAGAAGCCATCCGCCTGGCCAACGACACGCGCTACGGCCTGGCCGCGGCCGTCTGGACGCAGAATCTCACGCGCGGCCACCGCGTGGCGCAGGCCATGAAGGTTGGCCTGGCCTGGGTCAACTGCTGGTTCCTGCGCGACCTGCGCACGCCGTTCGGCGGCAGCGGCCTCTCGGGCATCGGCCGCGAAGGCGGCCGCCATTCGCTGCATTTCTATACCGAACCGACCAATGTCTGCATTAAGCTCTGACCCACCCCACGCAAAGGAAGATGCGATGAACCCACCCCAGCCCGGCGTCAGCGCCACCGTCGTCGCAGGCAAGGCCACGCCGCGCGGCAAGTATCCGCACATCAAGCGCGCCGGCGATTTCCTGTATGTCTCCGGCACCAGCTCGCGCCTGCCCGACAACCGCATCGCGGGCGCCGAGGTCGATGCGATGGGCACCGCCACGCTGGACATCCGGGCGCAGACGCGCGCCGTCATCGAGAACATCCGCGACATCCTGGCAACGGCCGATGCGACGCCGGCCGACGTGGTCGAGATCAGCACCTTCCTCGTCAACATGAACGATTTCGGCGGCTACAACCAGGTGTATGGCGAGTACTTCGACTCCGATGGCCCGGCCCGCACCACCGTCGCCGTGCATCAGCTGCCGCATCCGCAGCTGCTGATCGAGATCAAGGCGGTCGCCTACAAGCCGCAGGCGCGCTAGCGGCGCATGTCGGACTTCCGCATTACGCCCAACGCGCTCAGCCGCAAGCTGAAGCTGCACCAGTTGCAGGTGTTCGAGCGCGTGCTGGCGTGCCGTTCACTGTCGCGCGCCGCCAGCGAATTGCATCTGACCCAGCCCACCGTCACCAAGGCCATCCACGAACTGGAGACCTTCTTCGGCGCGTCCTTGTTCGACCGCTCCAACCGCGGCGTGACGCCGACGGAGCTGGCCGTGGTGCTGGGCCGCCGGGTCCAGGCCATGATGGCCGAGATCCGCTACATGGCCGACGACATCGATGCGGTGCTGGGCGGGGCCAGCGGCCATGTGGTGGTGGGCACGCTCATCGCCGCGTCGGCCAAGCTGTTGCCCGAGGCGATTGCGCGCCTGATGACTGCGCACCCCGGCATTCAGGTCAGCGTGCGCGAAGGGCCGACCTCCCAGCTGCTGCCAGCGCTGGCCACGGGCGATCTGGACATCGTGGTCGGCCGCTTGCCCGGCGCCGACATGGCATCGATCTCCGGCGTGGCGGTGGACCACCACAAGCTGTACCGGGAAGAGCTGTGCCTGGTGGCGCGCGCCGCCCATCCCCTGGCCGGCGCGCCGCCCGCGCCGCTGGCCGCGCTGACCGATCACATCTGGATCCTGCCCGCCTCCAGCTCGCCGCTGCGCGCCTCGATCGAGCGCAGCTTCCTGGACGCCGGCCTGCGCCTGCCGGCCAGGCATGTCGAATCGCTATCGCTCCTGACCAACATCGGCGTGCTCATGCACAGCGACGCGCTGGCGCTGCTGCCTTATGACGCGGCGGCGCCGTTCCTTGCGACGGGCATGCTGGCCCGCCTGCCCACCGACGCCTTTGGCGCATTCGGCGACGTGGGTTACTCGGTGCGTGCGGACCGTCCGCTGACGCCGGCCTGCCAGCGCCTGGTGGACCATCTGAAGCAGATCGCGGCGCAGCGCGCTGAAACCGTCGGCTGACAGGTGGATCAGGGTTATCCCGCCATAGACAAGCCGCATACCCAACGGCGTAATTTCTATTGTGCAGGCCCGCAAGGTCCCGCCTAGACTGCGGGCTATGGGGCAGCCCCGGTCCGCCCCCAGACTTCCGGAGATCCGCATGCCTGCCTATGGCCCGCCGTTGAATTTCCAGCGCTGGATAGACGACCACGCGCATCTGCTCAAGCCGCCGGTCGGCAACCAGCAGATCTGGCAGGACGCCGACTTCATCGTCACCGTGGTCGGCGGCCCGAACCACCGCACCGACTACCACGACGACCCGCTGGAAGAGTTCTTCTACCAGCTGCGCGGCAACGCCTGGCTGTCGCTGTGGGTGGACGGCAAGCCCGAACGCGTGGACCTGAAGGAAGGCGACATCTTCCTGCTGCCGCCGCACGTGCGGCATTCGCCGCAACGTCCGGAGACCGACAGCGCCTGCCTGGTCATCGAACGCCAGCGCCCGGAAGGCCTGCTGGACGGCTTCGAGTGGTATTGCCCGCAATGCCGCAGCCTGGTGCACCGCGTGGAGGTGCAGCTCAAGAGCATCGTGACCGACCTGCCACCGCTGTTCCAGGCCTTTTATTCCAGCACCGAGAAACGCACCTGTCCCAGTTGCGGCGAGATCCATCCGGGCAAGGGGCATGCGCCGTCCACGCAGGCGGCTCCGGCCTAGAGGCCATTTCAGCCAGCCCGATCTCGTGGCACGCCGCCGCACGCCCGACCGACTTTTTTCTTTCGCACATGACCCAAAAAATCGATATGCACGCGCACTTCTTCCCGCCGATCACCCGGCAGGAAGCGGCGGCGCTGGACCCCGTCAACGCGCCCTGGCTGCGTCTGGACGGCGGCGGCTCGACCGGCCAGATCATGGCGGGCGAACGCCCGTTCCGCCCGGTGGACGCCACCTTGTGGGACCCGGCCCTGCGCCTGCAGCAGATGGACCGCAACGGCGTGGACCTGCAGATCCTGTGCGCGACGCCCATCATGTTCGGCTATTCCTATCCCGCCCAGGCAGCGGCCGACTGGGCCGCCCGCATGAACGACCTGGCGCTGGAGCATTGCGCCCACGCGCCGGCGCGCCTGAAGGCGCTGGCGCAAGTGCCGCTGCAGGATCTGGAGCTGGCCTGCAAGGAAGCGTCGCGCGCCCGCGCCGCCGGCCACCTGGGCGTGCAGATCGGCAACCACGTCGGCCCGCGCGACCTGGACGACGAGACCCTGGTGCAGTTCCTGATCCACTGCGCCAACAACCACATCCCGGTGCTGGTGCATCCCTGGGACATGATGACCGACGGCCGCATGAAGAAATGGATGCTGCCGTGGCTGGTCGCCATGCCCGCCGAAACCCAGCTGGGCATCCTGTCGCTGATCCTGTCCGGCGCGTTCGAACGCATCCCGCGCAGCCTGAAGCTCTGTTTCGCGCACGGCGGCGGCAGCTTCGCCTTCCTGCTGGGCCGCGTGGACAATGCCTGGCGCCATCGCGACATCATCCGCCAGGACTGTCCGCAGCTGCCCTCTTCCTACACCGACCGCTTTTACACCGACAGCGCGGTGTTCGACCCGCGTGCGCTGCGCCTGCTGATCGACGTGATGGGCGAAGACCGGGTGCTGCTGGGTTCCGACTATCCCTATCCGCTGGGCGAGCAGGAAGTGGGCAAGCTGGTGACGCACGCCGGCCTGCCGCCGGAAGTGCAGCAGAAGATTCTGAGCCGCAACACGATGGAATTCTTCGGTCTGGTCCCCTGACGCTTCTTGCGTAGCGGGACGGCTGCGATCAGGCCTGGGCCTCCGCCGGCGTGAACGGCGGCGGAGCAAGCCCCAACCTGGCGCTCCATTCGGCCATTTCAGCCTTCAAGGCCGGCGGCACCGGAATCCCCGCGGCCTGGCGCTGCGCCTGCGAGGCCAGTTCCGGATCGCCCGGCATGCGTGGCGATCCGGGCTGTTCCGCCAGTTCGGCCGCCATGCCCGCCGCCACGGCGGCCAACGCCGCGCCGCCCGCAAACCGGGCGGGATCGATAACGATGAAGAACGCCCCGAGTTCGCGCGGACGATCCAGCTGCTCGTACATGGGACCGATGTGCGGTCCATGGGGATTGCCGTTGAGCGGCCCGCACAAGAGTTCGACCATCATCGCCAGACCGTAGCCCTTGTGGCCGTAGTCACCGCCCAGCGGCGACAAGGCGCGGACACGCTCCGCGTCGGTCACGTTCCGCCCCTCGGCATCCAGCGCCACGCCAGCGGGCAGTTCGGCGCCGTCGCGACGCGCGTTCATGACCCGGTTCCACGGGATTGAAGTCGTCGCCATGTCCAGGCACAGGGGCTCGCCATCCTGCCGGGGGAACGCGAAGGAAATAGGATTGGTGCCGAAATACGGTTGCCGGCCGCCGAACGGCGCGGCAATGGCGTCGGAATGCGTGTAGGCCATGCCGATCAGCCCTTGCCGGGCGGCCGCGCGCGTGTACAGGCCGATGGCCCCGCAATGCGACGAATCGCTGACGCCGACCGCGCCCACGCCCGCCTCGCGCGCCAGCGCCATGGCCGTCTGGCTGGCGCGGTGCGCCACCACGATGCCGTGGCCCCTGCCGCCATGCACCTGCGCGGTGGCAGGCCCGCTCTGTTCGATACGGATTTGCGGCCGCGCCAGGATCGAGCCATGGACGACGCGGTTCAGATAGTGCGGCAGCCGCGCGATGCCATGGGAATCAATGCCCCACAAACTGGTCTGCGCCAGGCTGGATGCCAGGCAGCGGGCATCGTCTTCGTTGAAATCCAGACGCCTCAAGCACGCCTCGCCCCATTGCTGCCACTGCGCCGCGTCCACGCATTCCCGCCTTGCCATGCTGTGCTCCTTGTGGATGCCGGCGGCGCGCCGCCAGCGGTCAAGCAGCCGGCACGGGCTGCACGGAGCCTTGCTGGGCCGCGTCCCGCTCCAGCGCCTCCAGCGCGCCCAGCACGCCGAGCGTCCGCAGACGTTCCAGCTGCAGGGCCAACGCCTCGACAAAGACGGGCTTGCTGCCCAGGTCGCCGAAAACAGGCCGGAATCCCGCCATCACCGTGGCGCGCCGATGCGCTGCCTGGGAGGGAGCCGAAGCCGTTGCGGCCACCTCGGCGCGCGCCAGCAATTTGGCAAGCGCGCCTGCCAGCGGATCCTGGATGGCATAGGCGTTGCCCTGCTCGTCGTATCCGCGCAAGTAATGCAGCCAGGCGGCCACGGACATCGCCAGCCGGTTGAAATCGTCGCCCCGCTGTTTGCGGTCGCGGATGGCGGCGAGCAGGCGCTGCGGCACCTTCTGCGAACCATCCATCGCGACCTGCCGGGTGAGGTGCGGCAGCGCCGGATTGGACACGCGCGCCAGGAAGCGCTGGCGATATTCATCCAACCCCGACTCCGGAACGCCGCGCAGCGTGGGCGCGAGTTCCAGCCGCATCATGTCGTCGACGTAGCGGCGCAACACCGGCGTGGCGGCGGCCTCGCTATTGGTGCGCAGGCCCAGCATCGAACCCAGGTAGGCGAATGCGGAATGCGGCGCGTTGACCATGCGCAGCTTGAGGCGCTCGTAGGGCGCGGCGTTGCGTACGAAGCTCGCACCGGCCGCGTCCCAGGCGGGCCGGCCGGCGGCGAACTTGTCCTCGATGACCCAGTTCAGGAAGGGTTCTCCCACCACCGGCCAGGCGTCCTCGAATCCCAGGCGCTGCGCCACGCGCGCGCGGTCTTCGTCCTGCGTGCCCGGCACGATGCGGTCCACCATGGAATTCGGAAAGGTGCAGTGGTTGTCGATCCATGCGGTCAGGCCCACGTCGACCCGCAATGCGAAGGCCAGCACCAGGCTGCGCAGCGTGTCGCCGTTGGCGTGCAGGTTGTCGCAAGACAGCAGCGTGACGGGAGGCAGGCTGCGTTCGCGCCGCAGCGCCAGGCCGTACACCAGCATGCCGATGGTGCTGCGCGGCCTGACCGGATGCGCGAGGTCGTGCACGATGTCCGGGTCGTCCCAACACAAGTGGCCGGTGGACGGTTCGTGGCTGTAGCCCTTCTCGGTGACGGTCAGGCTGACGATGCGGGTCTGGGCGGAGGCAATGCGCTCCAGCACCGCCTGGGGATCTTCCTCGGCCACCACCACCCGCAGCACCGACCCGATCACCCGCAGCTGTTCCCGCAATTGCCCGTCCGCGTCGGCGTCGCGCAGCGCCAGGGTGTACAGGCCGTCCTGCGGCGTCAGCGCGTCGCGCGTGGCCGGGCTGCGCAGCGAAACGCCCACGATGCCCCAACTCAGGTCCCCGCTGGCGGCCATGGCCAGGTCCGTCACCGCCGCCTGATGGGCGCGGTGGAAAGCGCCTATGCCCAGATGCACGATGCCGGGCGTGACCCGGCTGCGGTCATAAGCGGGAGATTCCACATCCTCGGGCAGATGCGCCAGGGACTCCGAGTTCAAGCGTTCGAGCATGGATTACCAGTGCCATAGTGCGCCGTCATGCGCCTGCCGGTTGACCGGCAGGTAGGCGCGTTGGTAGGGATATCTGGCGGCGAGCTTTTCGTCGATGTCGACACCATGGCCCGGCGCGTCGCCAGGGTATAGCATGCCTTGGTTGAAGCTGTAAGCATGGGGAAACACCGCGTCCGTTTCGTCCGTGTGCCGCATGTACTCCTGGATGCCGAAATTCGGCACCCACAGGTCGAAGTGCAGCGCCGCGCCCATGCAGGCCGGCGACAGGTCGGTGGCGCCATGGCAGCCGGTCCGCACCTGATAGAGCGCGGCCAGATCGGCGATGCGGCGCAGATGCGTGATGCCGCCCGCATGCACCACCGTGGCGCGGATGTAGTCGATCAGCTGGTTCTCGATCAGGTCCTTGCAATCCCAGATGGTGTTGAAGACTTCGCCCACCGCGATCGGCGTGACCGTGTGCTGGCGGATCAGGCGGAAGGCTTCCTGGTTTTCCGCGGGCGTTGCGTCCTCCATCCAGAACAGGCGGTAAGGCTCCAGCGACTTGCCCAGGCGGCCGGCCTCGATGGGCGTGAGCCGGTGATGCACATCATGCAGCAGGTGGGTGTCCCAGCCCACCGCATCGCGCACCCGCTGGAACAGGCGCGGTGCGTGGTCCAGGTATTTTTCCGTGGACCAGTCATGTTCTGACGGCAGCGAGCCGTCGGCGGGTTCGTAGAACATGCGGCCGCGCCCCACCCCGTAGACCGAGTTCAGGCCCGGCACCCCGCTTTGCGCGCGGATGGCCAGGTAGCCCATTTCGCGGTAGCACAGCACCTCGTCCACGGTTTCGTCGATGTCGCGGCCATTGGCGTGGCCGTAGACCATGACGCCCGCGCGGCTCTTGCCGCCCAGCAGCTGGTACAGCGGCATGTTGGCGGCCTTGGCCTTGATGTCCCACAAGGCCGTGTCCACGGCAGCGATGGCGGACATGGTGACCGGACCGCGCCGCCAATATGCGCCGCGGTACAGGTACTGCCAGATATCCTCGATCTGCTGCGGATCGCGGCCGATCAGGCAGGGAATCACGTGCTCGGTCAGGTAGGCCGCCACGGCCAGTTCGCGGCCGTTGAGCGTGGCATCGCCGATGCCGTACAGGCCTTCATCGGTTTCGATCTTCAAGGTGACGAAGTTGCGGCCGGGGCTGCAAACGATGACACGCGCTTGGGTAATCTTCATGGATGGTCCCGTGGAATGCTGGAAACTCCCGGACGGCGCCGGGCGCCTACATCACCGCGCCCAGTTGCCAGGGCACGAACTCGTTCTGGCCGTAGCCATGTTCCTCGCTGCGCGTGCGCCGGCCCGAGGCCGTTTCCAGCATCAGACGGAATATGCGCTCACCCATCCCGGCCACGCTTTGCGCGCCGTCAACCACTTCGCCGCAATTGATGTCGATATCGTCGGACTGCCGCTGCCACAGCGCCGTGTTGGTCGACAGCTTCAAGGACGGCGCCGGCGCACAGCCATAGGCCGAGCCGCGGCCGGTGGTGAAACAGATCAGGTTGGCGCCGCCCGCAACCTGGCCGGTGGCGGACACCGGGTCGTAGCCCGGCGTATCCATGAACACCAGCCCGCGCGCGCGCACGGTTTCGGCGTATTCATACACGTCGGCCAGGCGGGTCGTGCCGCTCTTGGCGATGGCGCCCAGGGACTTTTCCAGGATGGTGGTCAGCCCGCCCGCCTTGTTGCCGGCCGAGGGGTTGTTGTCCATTTCCGCGTCGTTGCGGGCGCAGTACTCCTCCCACCAGCGCAGCCTGGCGAGCAGCTTGGCCGCGACTTCGGGCGTGGCGGCGCGCCGGGTCAGCAGGTGCTCGCCGCCGTAGATCTCCGGCGTCTCCGACAGGATGGCGCTGCCGCCATGGCGTACCAGCAGGTCCACCGCGGCGCCCAGCGCCGGGTTGGCGCTGATGCCCGAATAGCCGTCGGACCCGCCGCATTGCAGGCCCACGGTCAGCAGGCTTGCAGGGACGGGCTGGCGCTGGACGCGGTCGGCCTGCGCCAGCATGGCGCGCACCAGTTCGATGCCATGCTCCACGGTCTTGCGCGTGCCGCCGGTCTCCTGGATGTTGAAGGTATGCAGCAAGCCGCTCTCGCGCAGTCCTTCCTGCTCCATCAGGCCGCCGATCTGGTTGGTTTCGCAACCCAGGCCCAGCACCAGCAGGCCCGCGAAATTGGGATGCCTGGCGTAGCCGCCCAGCGTGCGGCGCAAAAGGCGCAGGGGCTCGCCCTCGCTGCCCGTGGCGCAGCCGGCGCCATGCGTCAGCGCCACCACCCCGTCCACATTGGGATAGGCGGCCAGCGCTTCCGGATGGATGTCGCGGCGGAAATGGTCGGCAATGGCGCGCGCGGCGGTAGCCGAACAGTTCACGCTGGTGAGGATGCCGATGTAGTTGCGCGTGGCAACGCGACCGTCGGCGCGCACGATGCCGTCGAACTGCGCGGGCGCGTCGACGTAGTCGGTGGCGCGCGCGTCGGCGCCCACGGCGTAATCGCGCTCGAAGTCGGAGAACTCCAGGTTATGCGTATGGACATGCGCGCCAGGCGCGATGTCGCAGCGCGCCACGCCGATGATCTGGTTGTAGCGCCGCACCGGCTCGCCTGCGGCGATGGCGCAGGTCGCCACCTTGTGCCCTGGCGGCACCAGGCCGCGCACGACGACGTCTTCGCCGGCCAGGCGCGTGCCGCCGGCCAGCTGGCGTCTGGCGATCACCACATTGTCCGCCGGGTGGATGCGTATGACCGCGGTATCGGATTCAGACATGAATGCCTCCTGGCGTTCTCGCGCCGCTAACCGTCGATCAGCGCAGGGTCCCAGGCGTGCACGCGCTGCCGCTGCTCGCCCAGGCCGGCAATGCCCAGTCGCATCTCGTCGCCGGCCTTCAAGTACACGGGCGTCGGTTTCTGGCCCATGCCCACGCCCGGCGGCGTGCCGGTGCTGATCAAGTCGCCCGGGTACAGGGTCATGAAGCGGCTGACGTAGGACACCAGCTGCGCCACGCCGAACACCATGGTGCGCGTGCTGCCGTTCTGATAGCGTTTGCCGTTGACGTCCAGCCACATGTCCAGCGCCTGCGGGTCGGCGATCTCGTCGGCGGTGACCAGCCACGGGCCGACCGGGCCGAAGGTGTCGCAGCCCTTGCCCTTGTCCCAGGTGCCGCCGCGCTCGATCTGGTATTCACGTTCGGACACGTCGTTCACCACGCAATAGCCGGCCACGTGGTTCATGGCGTCTGCCTCGCTGACGTAGCGGGCCCGCTCGCCGATCACCACGCCCAGTTCCACTTCCCAGTCGGTCTTGACGGACTCTTGCGGCAGCACCACTGGATCGTTGCAGCCGACCACGGCCGAGGTCGGTTTCATGAACACCACGGGCTCGGCCGGCACTGGCAGGCCCGACTCCGCTGCGTGGTCGGCGTAGTTCAGGCCGATGCAGATGAACTTGCCCATGCCGCTCCAGGGCGGCGCCAGGCGGCCCAGGCGATCCACCAGCGGCAGGCTGGCCGGGTCCAGCGCGCGCAGCGGCGCAAGACCCGCGCGCGTGAGCGTGGCGGCGCCTATGTCCGGCAGGACCGCCGACAGGTCCCGCACCTGCCCGCGGGCGTCCAGCATTCCGGGCTTCTCCGCGCCTTTCGCACCATAGCGCAACAGTTTCATCGCATGTTCCTCATGTGTAGTGAATGTTCAGTTGGACCAGCCGCCGTCGATGACCTGGGCCGTGCCGGTGGTGAAGGCGGACTCGTCGCTGGCAAGGTACACCGCCAGCAGGGCGATTTCCTCCGCGCTGCCGATGCGGCCCATGGGTTGGCGGGCGACGAAAGCGGCCTCCACCGCGGCCAGCGTCTGCCCGCCGGCGCTGGCCTGCGCCTCGATGCGCTGGCGCAGCGAAGGCGATTCCACCGTGCCCGGGCAGATGGCGTTGCAGCGTATGCCCTGCCCGACGTAATCCGCCGCCACCGACTTGGTCAGCCCGATCACCGCCGCCTTGGTGGCGCCATAGACGCAGCGGTTGGGGGCACCCTTGATGCTGGACGCCACCGAGGCCATGTTGACAATGGCGCCGCCGCCGCGCGCCAGCATACCGGGCAGGCAGGCGCGGATCATGCGGTACATGGATTTCACGTTCAGTTCGAACGAGAAGTCCCAGGCCTTTTCGTCGCAGTCCAGGATGGTCCCGGCATGCACGAAACCGGCGCCGTTGAACAGCACGTCCACCGGTCCGGCCTCGGCGGCCAGCGCGCCGATGGCGGCGGCGTCGGTCACGTCCAGCGTGCGGCGCCGGCATCCCGCCAGCGTCTCCAGCGCGCCGCCGTTGATGTCCAGCGCCAGCACGTCGGCGCCTTCGCGGACGTAGGCCTCGGCCACGGCGCGGCCGATGCCTTGCCCTGCGGCGGTGACGATGGCGGTCTTGCCTTGCAGCCTTCCAGTCATGACGTCTTCCTTTTTACTTGGCCATGCCCATGACGCCGGGCAGCCAGAGCGTGATCTGAGGGATATAGGTAATGGCGATCAGCGCCACGAACAGCGGCACCAGCCACGGCAGGATCGCAACCGTGGTCCGTTCCACCGACAGCTTGGACACGCGCGCCAGCACGAACAGCACCATGCCCATGGGCGGATGCAGCAGGCCGATCATCAGGTTCAGCGTCATGATCAGGCCGAAATGGATCGGATCGATGCCCAGCTTGAGCACGATGGGCAGCAGGATCGGCACCAGGATGGTGATGGCGGCTATGGTGTCGATGAAGCAGCCCACGATCAGGATCAGGACGTTGGCCATCAGCAGGAACACCCACTTGTTCTGCGTCACGCTGAGAATGCCGTCGGTCAGCGCCTGGGCCGCCTGGGTGGTGGTCAGCAGCCACGCGAACACCGAGGCGGCGGTGACGATGAACAGCACCGAGGCCGTGGTCTCGATGGTGTCGAAAGTCGCTTTGGCCAGGGTCCGCAAGGTCATGGAGCGATAGCGCACCAAGCCCAGGAACAGCGCCCAGATCACCGCAGCCACGGCGGCCTCGGTGGGCGTGAACCAGCCCAGCGTCATGCCGCCGATCAGGATGACGGGGGCCATCAGCGCCATCACCGCCGAGAAGTTGTAGCGCCAGTCCAGCGCCAGCAACACGGCAAAGGCGATGCCTGCGGCCAGGTTGGCCGACACGCCGGCCTCGGTCATCAGCCAGATCGCCAGCGGGAAGGCCAGCACGATGCCGACTTCCAGCCCGGCGGCGCCCAGCCGCTTCCAGTCGAAGGACACGTCGCCGCCCCAGTTGTTGCGGCGCGCGTAATAGGCCACGGTCAGCATCATCAGCACGGTCAGGACCGCGCCGGGAATCAGGCCGGCCAGGAACAGCGAGCCGATCGACACGTTGGCCATCATGCCGTAGATGACGAAGGGCAGCGACGGCGGGATGATGGGGCCCAGCGTGGCCGAGGCAGCCGTCACGCCCACCGCGAACTCGGTCTCGTAGCCATGGTCCTTCATGGCCTTGATTTCGATGGTGCCCAGACCCGCGGCGTCGGCGATGGCGGTGCCCGACATGCCCGCGAACACCACCGAACCGATGATGTTCACCTGCCCCAGGCCGCCGCGCATCCAGCCCACCAGCGCCACGGCGAAGTTGTAGATGCGGCCGGTAATGCCGGCGATGTTCATCAGGTTGCCGGCCAGGATGAAGAACGGCACGGCCAGCAGAGGAAAGGACTCCACCCCCGCGATCATGCGCTGCGCCACCACCACGTCGGGCACGCTGCCCGAAATCAGCACGAACAGCAGCGATGCGCCCGCCATGGCCACCGCCACCGGCAGGCCGAAGATCATCAACAGCAGAAAGGTTCCGATCAGTATGCCCATGTCTCGCTTCCGGTTGTCGTTGTCGGATTCCGGGGCTGCCCCGGCTAGTCCTGCGACTCGTAGGCCGCGGGGTTTTCCAGGATGGAGTAGCCCTGGCGCCAGTTGCAGACCGACACCTGCACCGAGCGCAGGAACATCAGGACGAATCCCGCCAGCGCCATCCAGTAGACATAGGCCTTGTTCCAGAACAGCGTGGTCATGGGCTCGTCGCCCACCAGTACGATGTAGCGGTAGGTGAGCCACACGGCATAGCCGAAGAACGCCGTGCGCAGCAGGTCGATGATGGTGGCCAGCGCGCGGCCGACGGGGCGCGGCAGGTAGCGGTACAGGAAGTCCACCTGGATGTGGCGGCAGGCGCGCACGCACATGGACGAGCCGATGAACACTACGCCGATCAGGCAATAGACGGCCAGTTCCTCGGTCCAGGCGTAGGAGTCGTTAAGCACATAGCGCGAAAAGAACTGCAGGAAGACCAGCAGCGCCATGACCCAGAATATGCCCAGGCAGATCCAGTCCTCGGGCTGGTAGCCCGCCAGGCTGACCTCGTGGCGGTCGGCTTCCTCGAAACTCTGGACGATCTCCTGCGCCGTGGCGGGCGGCTGGTGCCCCGCGGGATGGACAGGGTTGCTGCTGGCGGCCGCCATCACGGCGGCCTTGGCATCGGAATGCATGGCGTTCCCCTTGTGCGGAATCGGACGGGTCGATGCGGGGCCGCCCGGGCGGCCCCGGGCGCGCTTACTTCACGGCCTGGATCCGTTCCCAATCCGATTTTTCGTAGCCGTACTGCTTGAACGGCACTTTCTCCAGCACGGTGTCGCGGAAGTCCTGGACGTTCACCTCCGCCACGTTCAGGCCGCGCTTGCGGAACACTTCGACCATTTTCTTCTCGCTTTCGGCGACCTCGGCGGAAGCCTTCTCGGCCGCCTGCTGCGCCACTTCGGCGAAGATCTTCTTGTCCTCGTCGGACAGGCTCTTCCACAGCTTGCCCGAGATCACCGTGTTCAGGTGATCGACGATATGGCCCGTGAGGATGATGTTCTTCTGCACTTCGTAGAACTTCTTGGCCTCGATGGTGGTGAGCGGGTTCTCCTGCGCCTCCACGGTGCCGTTCTGCAAAGCCAGGTAGACCTCGGCGAAGGCGATCGGCGCGGTATTGGCGCCGCAGGCGCGCGGCATGGCCAGATAGGCGGCCACGTCAGGCACGCGGATCTTCAGGCCTTTCATTTCGGAACACTTGGTGAAGGGCCGGTTGGACGTGGTCTGGCGCGTGCCGTAGTAGGTGGTGGCGACGATGTGGTTGCCGCTTTTCTCGTCGTAGCCGCGCGTGAGTTCCTTGTAGATATCGCTCTTGGTGTAGGCGATCAGGTGCTCGGGATTGCGGAAGATGTAGGGATAGTAGGTGACGCCGATGCGGGGAAAGCTCTTGGCCGCGAAGCTGGAGCCCGAGATGATCATGTCCACCGTGCCCAGGGTCAGGCCCTGGTTGATGTCGTTTTCCTTGCCCAGCTGCGAGGCCGGGTATACGTCGATCTGGTAGCGGCCGTTGGTGCGCTTGCCGATTTCCTGCGCCGCCCAGACGGAGGCGGTATGGAAGGGTTCGGATGTTTCGTACACGTGGGCCCACTTGAGCTTGGTCTGCGCCATTGCGCTGCCGCTGGCGGCGAGCGCCAGGGCGGCGACCAGCGCCTTGACGGCGTTGCCTAGGTTCATGTCGTCTCCTCGTTGTTTTTTGAATGCCCGGCGTGGCGGCCCATGGTGAGCCGCCAGCGGGGTCACGCTTCAACTACAAGTTGCACCTTGGTACTGCGACTGCGATCCGCCGCCAGCTCGAAGGCCTCGACCGCCTGCGACAACGGCAACTGCGCGCTCATCAGGGGCCGCACGTCCACCTTGCGCGTACGCAGATAGGAGACGGCCCAATCGAACTCCACGCCCGCGCGGAACGCGCCGACGTAGTCGAGCTCCCGCGCCATGATGTTGTTGGCCGGAAACGCGATGCCCTCGGCGGGCAGCGTTCCCACTTGCACAATGCGGCCGCCGCGCCGCGTCGCCGTCAGGCAGGTCGCCAGCGCCGCAGGGCTGCCGGCGGCCTCGATGCTGATGTCGGCGATATCGGCCAGGTCGGCGGGCGCGAGCTGGTCGCTGCGTACGGCCTCGTCGGCGCCGACCTGGCGCGCCATGTCCAGCGGCCGGTCGGCCACGTCCGCCACCGTCACGTGGGCCGCGCCCGCCAGCCTGGCGGCCAGCACGGTCATGCAGCCTATGGTGCCGCCGCCCGTGACCAGCACGCGCTTGCCCATCATCGGACCGGCCCGGTTGACGCCATGCAGTCCGATGGACAGCGGCTCGGCACAGGCGATCTCGCCCAGCGTGACGTCCGCTTCCGGCACCGGCGTGAGTTGGCGTTCGCCCATCACGAAGCGCTCGCGGAACATGCCTTGCACGTGCGGATAGATGCTGGCGCTGCCGAGAAAGCGCATGTTGCGGCACAGATTGTCGCGGCCGGCACGGCAGTAATCGCAGCCCCCGCAAGGGTGGGAAGGATTGATGGCGACCTTCATGCCCGGCGCTACCGACTTCACGGCATCGCCCGTGCGCAGCACCACCCCGGAAGCCTCATGGCCGGGAATCAAGGGTTCGCGGATGACGAAGGCGCCCACGCGGCCATGCAGGAAATAGTGCAGATCGGATCCGCAGATGCCGGCGGCGCCCAGCCTCAGCTCCACTTCGTGCGGCGCCAAGGGCGCGACTTCGTCCGGTTCCAGGCGCAAATCGCGCGCCCCGTGGATGCGACAGGCCAGCGTCATGACGACTTGCTCCTTGGCATTTCGGACGGCCGTAAGGCGCTCATGGTTCCGCCTGCTCCCGGCTGTCCAACGGCAGGCCGGACGCGTCCGCGCCGGGCCAGCTTGCGGTAAGGCGGTCATGCGAGCAGGCCAGATGGTGGTGCATGGCGGCGCGCGCGCCGCGGTCGTCGCCGGCGCGGATGGCGTCGATCACCTTGCGATGTTCGGCGATGGCGGCCTCCCAGCTGGAAGGATTCTCGAAGTAGTCGCCCAGTTTCACGGACAGCGGATTGTGGCGCTCGTCGAACAGTTCGCTCACCACGCGCACCAGCACGGCGTTGTTCGCCATTTCGGCGACACGCAGATGGAACAGCCGGTCTCCGCGGATCGGCACATTGCCGGCCAGCGCCTCGTCTTCCATGGTGCCAACGGCTTCGGCCAACCCGTCCACCAGCGCGGGCGTATTGCGCAACGCGGCCTGCGCGGCCAGTTCGCCCTCGATCACCTGGCGGGCGCGTATGGTTTCCAGCGGGCTTTCGGCGGTCAGGCTGGCGCGCGGCCCGCCCGCCAGGCTTTGCACATAGACGCCCGAACCCATGCGGACTTCCACCCAGCCTTCGACCTCCAGCGCGATCAGCGCCTCGCGCACCGAAGGGCGCGATACGCCGAGCTTGAGCGCGAGATCGCGCTCGGGCGGCAAGCGCGCGCCGGCCGGAAACTCACCCGACTCGATCAGCAGGCGAAGCTGGTCGGCGATCTGGCGATACAGGCGGCGGGGTTCGATGGTCTGGATGGGCATGGACTGCGGGTGTACCGGTGGACAAGTCAGGCCAAAAGGTAAAGTGGCCTTACCAATTGACCAAATCTTGCGCCGGTCCCGGATGCGTCACAATTAGGGTTTGCCCAAAGATGCGCGCGATGGCTTCGCGGGCAATGCATATCTGTTAAAAAGCCGCCACACCCAGCCCATTTTCCGTACCCATGTCACAGAATCCGCATCATTCGCCCTACAAGAGCACCGGCGGCCTGCGCCGCATCCTGAATGCGCTGCGCTACTCCCTGCAGGGCCTGCAGGCGGCCATCAAGTACGAGGCGGCTTTCCGCCAGGAGCTGGCGCTGGCCGTCCTGATGATCCCGGCCGCGTTCTTCCTCGGCCGCACCACGGTTGAAGTGTTTTTCCTGGTGGGCACGGTGATCATGGTGCTGGCGGCGGAGCTGCTGAACTCCGCCATCGAGGCGCTGGCCGACGCGCTTTCCGTCGAATCGCACCCGCTCCTGGGGCGGGCCAAGGACCTGGGCAGCGCCGCCGTGATGCTGCTGCTGATCTTCGCCGGCACGGTCTGGGTCGGCGTGGCCATCAGCCGATTCGTCATGCATTGACACGGCTAGTCATCTCCTGGGAGATGCGCCGCTATTTATACTGGAAGCCATGATGCCTAGATCGACGCCCGACTCCTCTGAGCGCATTGTCATCGTCGGCGGCGGCGCCGGCGGCCTGGAATTGGCAGCCAAGCTGGGCCGCGTGCATGGCCGGCAGCACATCACGCTGGTCGACAGCCGCCCCTTCCATATCTGGAAGCCTTCGCTGCACGAAGCGGCCGCCGGCACGCTGGACATCCACCAGGAAGGCCTGTCCTATCTGATGCTGGCCCACATGAACGGGTTTTCGTTCGCGCAGGGCCGCCTCGAACACATAGACCGCGAGCAGCGCCGGATCACGGTGGACGCCGTGAACGACGCGCAAGGCCAGGAAGTCCTGCCGCGCCGCGAACTGGCCTACGACACGCTGGTGCTGGCCCTGGGCAGCACGTCCAATTTCTTCAATACCCCTGGCGCGGCGGAACACGCGGTCACGCTGGACTCCACCGAGAACGCGGAGCAGTTCCGCCTGACCATGCTCAAGGCCATGGCCCTGGTGGACCAGGCCAAGGTGCGCAATCCTTCGGCCCGGCTGGATCTGGTGATCGTGGGCGGCGGCGCCACGGGCGTCGAGCTGGCGGTGGAGCTGGTCGAGGCCAGCCACGTGGTCAGCGCCTACGGCCTGCCGAATTTCCGCGCCGAACGCGATCTGGCCATCACCCTGGTGGAAGGCGCCCCGCGCATCCTGTCGGCCCTGCCCGAGAAAATCTCGGTCGCGGCCACCAACCGCCTGACGGAACTGGGCATCCGGGTGGAAGCGTCCTGCCGGGTCTCGGAAGTCACCGCCGACAGCGTCAAGACGGCCGACGGCCGCGAATTCCCGGCCCAGCTATGCATGTGGGCGGCGGGCATCCAGGGCCCGGCCCTGTTGGCCGACCTGGACCTGCCGCTGAACAAGGTGGGCCAACTGGAAGTCAATGAACGGCTGGAAACCGCCGATCCGCACATCCTGGCGCTGGGCGACTGCTGCGCCGCGCCGTGGCGCGACGGCCGCAGCGTGCCGGCCCGCGCCCAGGCCGCGCATCAGCAGGCCGACTACCTGGCCAAGAAGCTCACCGCGCGCCTGCGCCATACGCCCGAGCCCACCGCGCCCTACGTCTACGAGGACCACGGTTCGCTGGTGTCGCTGGGCCAGGACGCCGGCGTCGGCAGCCTGATGGGCAAGCTCGCCGGACGAGGACTGTTCGTAAGCGGTACACTGGCACGCCTGATGTACATGAGCCTGCACCTGATGCACCACAAAGCGGTGCTCGGCATCTCGCGTACCGCCTCCCTTGCCCTGGCCCGCCTGCTCATGCGGCGCACGCGCCCGCGGGTCAAACTGCACTGAACTCCCATGAATTTCCTGCAAAAACTCGAACACGCCTGGACCACCAGCAACTCGCTCCTGCAAGTCGGGCTGGATCCCGATCCGCAGCGCTTCCCCCGCGAACTGCAGGACAAGCCGGACGCCATCTTCCAGTTCTGCCGCGACATCGTGGACGCCACCGCGCCCTATGCCTGCAGCTTCAAGCCGCAGATCGCCTACTTCGCCGCGCACCGCGCCGAAGACCAGCTGGAAGCGCTGTGCCAGCACATCCGCGAAAAGCATCCCGACCTGCCCATCGTGCTGGACGCCAAGCGCGGCGACATCGGCTCCACCGCCGAAAACTACGCCCGCGAAGCCTACGAGCGCTACCAGGCGCACGCGCTGACGGTCAGCCCCTACATGGGCCTGGACTCGGTCGAGCCCTATCTGGCGTGGCGCGACCGCGGCGTGATCGTGCTGTGCCGCACCTCCAACCCCGGCGGTTCGGACCTGCAATTCCTGAAGATGGACAATGGCGAGCCGCTGTACCTGCACGTCGCGGGCCTGGTCGCCGACAAATGGAATGCCAACGGCCAGTGCGGCCTGGTGGTGGGCGCGACCTTCCCGAATGAGCTGGCCGCGGTGCGCGCACGCATCGGCGACGCGGTGCCCCTGCTGGTGCCGGGCATCGGCGCCCAGGGCGGCGACATCACCGCCACCGTGAACGCGGGCGCCAACGCGGCCCGCAGCGGCATGATGATCAACTCGTCCCGCGCCATCATCTACGCCAGCGGCGGCGACGACTGGCGCGAGGCCGCCGGCACGGCGGCCAAGGGCCTGCGCGACGCGATCAACGCGGTGCGCTGATCCGGCACGGGGGCCTCGCGCCCCCAACCGCGCAAGCCCAGTCCTTCAGCGCCGGTTGACCGGCGCTCCCAACAACTCCAGCAGCCCGCGCAGCGCGTAGTCCACCGCCGCCTGGCGCACTTGCGCGCGGTCGCCCGGGAACACGTGCGTGACGGCGCGGCTGCTGATGCCTTCGCCCGAACGCTGCGCAAAGCCAAAGCACACCATGCCCACCGGCTTGCCGGGCGTCGCGCCGCCCGGCCCGGCGATGCCGGTCGTGGACACCGCCACATGCGCGGCGGGGGACGCCAGCAGCACGCCGTTGGCCATCTCCAGCGCCACCGGTTCGCTGACGGCGCCAAAGTGATGCAAGGCATCGGGCGACACGTCCAGTTCAGCAACCTTGGCTTCGTTGCTGTAGGTCACGAAGCCGCGCTCGAACCAGTCGCTGGAACCGGCCACCGCCGTCATCGCCCCGGCCAACAGGCCGCCGGTGCAGGATTCCGCCGTGCCCAGCATCCAGCCCTTGCGCCGCAGCGTTTCGCCCAGCCGTTCGGCCAGCGCCAGCGAGGTGGCTTGCGCCAGCTGTTCGGCCGACAGATTGGGCCGGGTGCTTTCTTGTTGTCCGTTCATCCCAAGACTCCTGTGCGCACGACCAGCGCCATGATCAGCAGGGCATATCCGGCCGCCACGATATCGTCCCACATCACGCCGAAACCGCCCTTGATGTGGGCGTCGAAGAACTTGATGGGAGGCGGCTTGACGATGTCGAACGTGCGGAACAGCACGAACGCCAGCGCCTGCGGCAACCAGCCCGCGGGCGTCAGCCAGAGCACCAGCCAGAACGCCACCATCTCGTCCCAGACCATTCCGACATGATCCGACTGCTGGAGTTCACGGCCGACGCGATGGCAGGCCCAGCAGCCGTATAAAAATGCCAGCGCCAGGAATGCGCCGATCGCCCAGTCCGACGCGGCGGGTGCCGCGGCGACCCAGATTGCCCAAGCCAGCAGCGTGCCCCAGGTACCCGAGGCCGGCCGGATCAGGCCGCTGCCGAAGCCGAACGCGATGAGCCGGCCCGGATCGCGGCAGACCCAGGACAAGGGCGGGTAGGCAGTCCGGGCGCGGTCGCGCATGGAGGTAGGACGGTTGTCGGTGGACGGCATGGGTATGCGGGTTGGGACGCGGCGGATCAGGCCGCGGGAAAATGATCGAAACCGGCCGGCAGGTCGTTCAGGGGCTGGCCCTGGCCGTCCAGCACGGACAAGCCCGGCTGCGCCTGGATCTGCCCCACGCGCGTCACGCGCGCGCCGGCCGCAGCCGCCGCCGCAAGCACGGCCTCGCGCCGGGAGGCGGGCGCGGTAAAGCATAGCTGGTAGACGTCGCCGCCACCCAGCACCGCGCGGCGCAGCGGCGCTTCTTGCAGGCCAGCCAGGGCGGGTGACATGGGCATCGCGGCGTAATGCAGCGTGGCGCCCACGCGGCTGGCAGCCAGGATATGGCCCAGGTCCTGCAGCAGTCCGTCGGAAATGTCGATGGCGGCATGGGCGATGCCACGCAAGGCCAGACCCAGCGCTACCTGAGGCTCAGGCCATTCCAGCGCGCCGCGCGTCGCCGCGAGCAGCGCCGCATCGGCAGGGTACTGGCCGTCCAGCAGGCGGTAGGCCACGTCGGCCGCCCCCAGCTCTCCGGATACCCAGATGTCGTCGCCAGCCTGGGCGCCATCCCGGCGCAATGCCCGCCCGGCAGGCACGCCGCCGAACACGGTGACGCTGATGGCAAGGTCATGCGCGCTGCGCGTCGTGTCGCCGCCGATCAGCGGGCAGCCATGGGCGGCGGCCAGCGCGTGGAAGCCTTCGGCAAACGCCGCCAGCCAGGGCTCGTCCAGCCGCGGCAAGGCCAGGCCCAGCACGCAACCGATGGGGCGCGCGCCCATGGCGGCCAGGTCGGACAGGTTTACCGCCAGGGCCTTGTGCCCCAGCGACTTCGGATCCACATCGGGAAAGAAATGGCGGCCTTCCAGCAGCAGGTCCGTGCTGGTGGCCACCTGTTCGCCGGGAGGAACCGGGAACAGGGCGCAATCATCGCCCACGCCCAGCAGGCCGGCAGGAGCCGCGCGGGTGAAATAGCGCGCGATCAAATCAAATTCGGACGCCAAGGCAACTCCGCAGTCCGGCACGGCAGGCCGGCATTGAAACCCACGGGGGCTTGCCGCCCCCACAAATCATGCGGCGCGCCCCGCAACTCGGAAGAAACCCCAACCCACTCCTCGCGCGGCAAGACCTCGCGGCAAGAAACAGGTGCCCCCCCAATCCGGGCCGCGCGGATCCGGCTCCGCCGGTCCGCAGCGGCGCCCCCCTGGGGGGGAAGCGCGCAGCGCTTCGGGGGGAATTACCTCTTATTGACTTCGTGGGCGCGCACGTCGGCCGCCAGCTTGTCGAGCACGCCGTTGACGAACTTGAAACCGTCGGTGCCGCCGAACGATTTGGCCAGTTCGACAGCTTCATTGATGGCGACCTTGTACGGCACTTCGACATGATGGATCAGTTCGAAGCTGCCGATCAGCAGGATGCCATGCTCGACAGGCGACAGTTCGGCCAACGGACGGTCGACGTAGGGCGTGAAACGCTGGCGCAGCGCGGGCGCTTCGCGCAGCACGCCATGCAGCAAGGTCTTGAACCACTGCGCGTCGGCCTCGGAAAAATCCTCGGTGTCGCGCAGATGGGCGTCGATCTCGCCGGCGTCCTGCGTACCCTCGCCGCCGCGCAGCAGCCACGCGTACACGCCCTGCAGGGCGAATTCGCGGGCGCGGCGGCGCGCGCTGCGCGCGTTGGCGCGGGCCTGCGCCGCGCTATCAGCGCTGGTCGTCGTCTTCTTCGTCGTCAAAATCTTCGTCCTCGTCTTCGTCGTCTTCGTCTTCTTCCTCGGGCTCCAGGGCCGCCACCAGGTTGGCCATTTCAACGGCCACCTGGGCGCAATCGCGGCCCTTGCCGGCCGCGCGCGCCTGCGCCTGCTCGTCGGTATCGACGGTCAGCACGCCGTTGGCGACGGGGATGCCGGTTTCCAGGGAAATACGGGTGATTGCCGTGGCCATTTCATTGCTGACCACTTCAAAGTGATAGGTCTCGCCGCGGATGACCGCGCCCAGCGCGATCAGGGCGTCGAATTCAAACGTTTCGGCCATGTGGGACAGGGCCACGCCCAGTTCCAGGGCGCCCGGAACGGTGGCGACCATGACGTCGCGCTCGTCCACGCCCAGTTCGGCCAGTTCCTTCAGGCACGCTTCGAGTTCGGCCTGGCCGATTTCCTCGTTGAAGCGGGCGCGTACGATGCCGATGTGCAGCCCTTCGCCGTTCAGGTCGGGGGTAAGGATGTAAGGGTTCATAGGTCGGCCTTCAGTGTGTTGCGGGAGTATTCGGAGGGTCGCAATCGTAACCCGTAATGGTGAGCGAGAAGCCCGCCATGCTGGGCATCTTGCGCGGGCGGGCCAGCAGCTTCATCTGGCCCACGTGCAGGTCACGCAGAATCTGGGCGCCAATCCCGTAGGTACGCAGGCCGTAGCGGTCGGCGTTGGCGGGGTTGGCCTGGGCCTTAGGATCGTTCCAGCCAGCGATCTGACCAAACAGGTGTTCCGTGGACGACTGGCAGTTCATCAGCACCAACACCCCGGCGGGTGCGGCCGCGATGGCCTGCAAGGCCTGCGCCACGCCCCAACTGTGCGGGCTGGCGCCGGTGTCCAACACGTCCAGCACGGAGGCCGGCTCGTGCACGCGCACCAGCGTCTCGGCGTCGGGAGTCACGTTACCATGCACCAGCGCCAAATGGGCGGAGCCGGTGGCGGCGTCTTCATAGGCCACGGCCTCGAATTCGCCCCAGGCGGTCTGCATCGTGCGCTTGCCCACCCGCTTGACGATGGATTCGTGTTCGCTGCGGTACTGGATCAGGTCGGCGATGGTGCCGATCTTCAGGCCGTGTTCGCGGGCGAACTGCACCAGGTCCGGCAGGCGCGCCATGGTGCCGTCGGGCTTGAGGATTTCGCAGATCACGGCGGCGGGCGTCAGGCCGGCCATGGCGGTCAGGTCGCAGCCCGCCTCGGTGTGGCCGGCGCGCACCAGCACGCCGCCGGGCACGGCGCGCACCGGGAAGATGTGGCCGGGCTGGACCAGGTCAGCTGGCTTGGCATCGCGCGCCACCGCCACCTGGATGGTGCGGGCGCGGTCGGCGGCCGAAATGCCGGTCTCGACGCCTTCGGCGGCCTCGATCGACTGGGTGAAGTTGGTGCCGTAGCGCGTCCCGTTGCGGGCCGCCATCAGGGGCAGATCGAGCTGGCGGCAGCGCTCTTCGGTCAAGGTCAGGCAGACCAGGCCGCGGCCGTGCGTCACCATGAAGTTGATCGCTTCGGGCGTGACGAATTCGGCGGCCATGACCAGGTCGCCCTCGTTTTCACGGTCTTCCTCGTCAACCAGGATGACGATGCGGCCGGCGCGCAGCTCGGCGATGATCTCGGCAACCGTAGCGATGCCGAAGGATTCCGGCTCGGAGCCGGGCAAAGGGGACAACTGGACGGACATGGCGGGCACGTAAACCAGGCGGGAAAGCCCGGATTTTACCGCTCCTGGAGGCGGAACCCCTATCCGGCCCTGCCAGCCCCGCCAGCCGGGGGTGTCCGGTAAACTTTCGCCCGGAGACCACCCCTTAAAAACCGAGCCAAGGAAACCCCACATGCAAGCCCTTGCGGCCATGCCTTTGACCGTCGCGGCGGCCGTCCGCGTCGTGCTGACCGACATCGACGACACGCTGACCACCGAAGGCCGCCTGCCGGCGGACGCCTATGCGGCGCTGGAACGCCTGGAACAGGCCGGCATCCAGGTCGTGCCCATCACCGGCCGCCCGGCCGGCTGGTGCGATCACATCGCCCGCATGTGGCCGGTGCGCGCCGTGGTCGGCGAAAACGGCGCCTTCTATTACGCCTACGACCGCCAGGCCCGCCGCATGACCACCCACTACTGGACCGACGCCGCCTCGCGCCAGGCCAGCCGCAGGAAGCTGGACGCCATCCGCGACCGCGTCCTGGCCGAAGTGCCCGGCGCCGCCGTGGCCAGCGACCAGGACTACCGCGTGGCCGACCTGGCCATCGATTTCTGCGAGGACGTGCCTGCCCTGCCCGATTCCGCCATCAGCCGGATCGTCCAGATCTTCGAGGAAGCCGGCGCCCAGGCCAAGGTCAGCTCCATCCACGTCAACGGCTGGTTCGGCGACTACGACAAGCTCACCATGACGCGCACCATGTTCCAGCGCGAGTTCGGCGCGGACGTGGCCGGCGCCCTGGACAGCACCCTGTTCATCGGCGACTCGCCCAACGACGAGCCCATGTTCGCCTACTTTCCGATTTCGGTCGGCGTGGCCAACATCCAGGCCCAGCTGCACCGCCTGACCCACCGCCCCGCCTTCGTCGCCGCCCACCATGGCGGCGCGGGCTTCGTCGAAATGGCCGACCGGCTGCTCGCCGCGCGGTCCACCCAAGCACAGCCGGCCTGAGGTCCGCACACCGTGGCGACATCCCCTTCCGCTTCCTCCCCGGCCGCCAACGACGGCCGCCGCAGCATCCAGTCGATCGAGGTGGGCGTGCCGCTGCTGGCCGCCCTGGTCGACGCCGGCAAGCCCCTGACCCTGCGCGACCTGGCCGCGGGCGCCGGCATGACCTCGGCCAAGGCGCACCCCTACCTGGTCAGCTTCATCCGGGTCGGCCTGGTGCAGCAGGACGCCATCACCGGCCAGTACGAGCTCGGCCCCTTCGCCCTGCAGATGGGGCTGGTCAGCCTGCAACGCCTGGACCCGGTGCGCGTCGCCATGCCCGAGATCGCCAAGCTGCAATCGGAGATCGGCCACACCCTGGGCATTGCCGTGCTCGGCTCGCACGGCCCCACCATGATCCACATGACCGAGGCCAGCTACCCGGTCCACGTGAACATGCGCAAAGGCACGGTGATGTCCATGCTGCACACGGCCACCGGCCTGGTGTTCGCGGCCTGGCTGCCGCCCAAGGTCAGCGAACACTACATCGCGCGCGAGGAAGGCGACACCGCCGTCATCGCCAGCACGCCGCCCCCGCGCAAGGCCTCCCGCGCCAATATCGAGGCACAGCTGGCGGACATCCGCGTGCACGGCATGGCGCGCGCGCTGGGCAACCCGCTGCCGGGCGTGGACGCGCTGTCGGTCCCGGTTTTCGACAACACCGGCAACATCGTCCTGGCCCTGACCAGCCTGGGTCCCACCGGGCTGTTCGACGTGGCATGGGACGGCGCCATCGCCCGGCCGCTGCTGGCCTGCGCGCAGGAAATCTCGCGCAAGCTCGGGCACCGGAGTTGACCGGATGAAATTCGCGCAAAAACGAACATAAATCGAACAAAGCGAACAAAAGCCGAAAAGAAACACAGGGACTTTCCCGAGTGCGTCCCCTCCTCTTCCATGTTTGAATTCAGGTTGAATTAAGTGACATGTCACACAAACAAAGAAAGAGGAGACACAAGATGCAAGCTCTGCGCCTGCTTCAAGCGGCTACGCTGGCCGCCTTCGCCCTGGGCGCGTCCGCCGCGCAAGCCGCCGACGCCTGCCCCAACCGCGGCGACCTGGACCAGATGTACTGCGACGCCAACAAGGACCTGGTGGCCGACACGCCCACCGATCCGGCCAAGCTGAAGACCCCGTCCACCCTGGTGTTCACCTACACCCCGGTGGAAGACCCGGCGGTCTACGAAGACATCTTCAAGCCCTTCACCAAGCACCTGTCCGAATGCACGGGCAAGCGCGTGGTGTTCTATCAGGTGCAAAGCAACGCCGCGGAAATCGAGGCCATGCGCTCGGGCCGCCTGCACGTGGGCGGCTTCTCGACCGGCCCGACCGCCTTCGCCGTGAACATCGCGGGCGCAGTGCCGTTCGCGGTCAAGGGCTATGCCGACGGCTTCCAGGGCTACAACCTGATCGTCATCGTCAAGAAGGACAGTCCCTACCAGAAGCTGACCGACCTCAAGGGCAAGAAGCTCGCGCACACCGCGCCGTCCTCGAACTCTGGCCACATGGCGCCGGTGGCGCTGTTCCCCAAGGAAGGCCTGACCCCCGACAAGGACTACAAGGTCATCTTCTCCGGCAAGCACGACCAGTCTGTCATGGGCGTGAACTCCGGCGACTACGACGCCGCGGCCGTGGCCTCGGACGTGTTCAAGCGCATGGTCGAGCGTGGCCAGGTCAAGGAAGCCGACTTCCGCGTGATCTACAAGAGCGAGAAGTTCCCGACCTCGTCGTTCGCCTACGCGCATGACCTGGAGCCCAAGTTCCGCGACCAGATGCTCAAGTGCTTCTACGACTACCGCTTCCCCGCGGAAATGTCCAAGGCCTTCGACGGCGCCGACCGCTTCTATCCGGTGACCTACGAGAAGGACTGGGCCATCGTGCGCCAGGTCGCCGAATCGGGCGGCGAAAGTTTCAACCGCGCTGCCTACGACCGCGAATCCGCCAAGAGCAAGAAGTAATTCCGTATGACGACGTCGCTACGCATTTCCGGCCTGGTGAAGGAATACCGGGCCGGCCGGCCGGTACTCAACGGCATCGACCTGCAAATCGCGGGACAGGGGCTGACCGCCATCATCGGCCCCTCGGGCACCGGTAAAAGCACGCTACTGCGTTGCATCAACCGGCTGATCGAACCCACCAAGGGCGAGATCGTGCTGCAGTCGAAGGACGGGTCCGTGGACTTGGCCCGCGTGCGCGGCGCGTCGCTGCGCCGCGCGCGCCGCCGCATCGGCATGGTGTTCCAGGAATACAACCTGGTCGAACGCCTGACGGTCATGGAAAACCTCCTGACCGGACGGCTGGGCTACACCTCCGCCGTCAAGGCATGGATGCGCCGCTTCGAGCCCGAGGACATCCAGCATGCCTACAAGCTGCTGGACACCGTGGGCCTGGCGGGTTTCGCCGACCAGCGCGCCGATGCGTTGTCGGGCGGCCAGCGCCAGCGCGTGGGCATTGCCCGCGCGCTGATGCAACGCCCGCAGCTGCTGCTGGCCGACGAGCCCACCTCCTCGCTGGATCCCAAGACCTCCGTCGAGATCATGGAACTGCTGTCCGAGCAGGGCAGCGCCACCGGCATTCCCGTCATCGTCAACATCCACGACGTCGAACTCGCCCGCCGCTATGCCACCCGCATCGTCGGCATGTCCGGCGGCCACGTGGTCTATGACGGCGACGGCCAGGGGCTGGACGCCGCCATGCTCAAGACTATCTACGGAGGCGAGTCTTGGCTGGAATGATCCAACCCAAGGGCGCCCGCCCCTTCGCCATGTCCGGGCGCGCCAAGGCCGGCGTGCTGTTGCTGCTGGCCTACACGCTGTACGCGGGCGCGCAGCTGGACTTCAGCTGGGCGCGCTTTGAAACCGGCATGGGCCACGCGTCCACCTTTCTTGCGCGCATGTTTCCGCCCAACTTCGAAAAGCCCGCCACCTTGTGGAAGGGCATCGCGGAAAGCCTGGAGATCGCGGTACTGGCCTCGGTCCTGGGCATCATCATCGCCCTGCCCATCGGCTTGCTGGGCGCGCGCAACATGATGCCCACCTGGGTATCCTGGCCCGCCCGCGCCATCGTGGCCCTGTGCCGCGCGCTGCACCCGGTCATCGTCGCCATCCTGTTCGTCAAGGCGGTGGGCTTCGGCGCGCTGGCCGGCATTCTGGCGCTGACGGTGGCCTCGGTCGGCTTCATCGGCAAGCTGTTCACCGAAGCCATCGAAGAGATTTCGTTGAAGCAGGTGGAAGCCGTGCGCGCCACCGGCGCCTCGTTCGCCAACGTGATCATCTTCGGCGTGCTGCCGCAGGTGTTCGCCCGCTTCATCGGCTTTGCCACCTACCAGTTCGACTCCAACCTGCGCAACTCCACCATGGTGGGGATCGTCGGCGCGGGCGGCGTGGGCGGCACGCTGTTCTCGGCGTTCCAGCGCTTTGACTATGACTTCGTCAGCGCCATCCTGCTGACCCTGATCGCCATCATCATGCTGGGCGAAATCCTGGCGGGCTTCGTGCGCGCCGTGTTCCTGGACAACCTGGGTTTCGACCGCATCCTGCAAGGCCGCTTCGCGGGTGCGCGCGGCCTCGGGGGCAGCGCAACGCCGGTCAAGCGCCGCGCGGAGGTGGACGAATGAACGCCCACGCCTCCACCTTCAATCCGGCGGGTTCGCCGCGTGTCTGGCAGCGCTACAGCATGGGCCAGCGCCTGTTGCGCTTTGCGCTCTACCTGCTGGTGGTCGCGGCCATCGTGCAGGCGATCCGCGGCGTCGAGATCATCCCGGAGTTCCTGTACGACGCGCCCGAGCAGATGGCCGACCTGTTCCGGCGCATGTGGCCGATAGACTGGGCCTACTACCCGGAAGGCGTGCACGGCGCGCTGATCGAAACGCTGCACATCGCCACGCTGGGCACCATCCTGTCCGTGGTGATGGCGGTGCCGGTGGGCTTGCTCGCGGCCAACAATCTCACGCCCAGCAAAACCGTCAACATGCTGGCCAGGTTGATCCTGGTGTCCAGCCGTTCGGTCAACTCGCTGGTGTGGGCGCTGCTGTTCATCGCCATCTTCGGGCCGGGCGCGCTGGCCGGCACGCTGGCCATTGCGTTCCGTTCCATCGGCTTCGTCGGCAAGCTGGTCGGCGAAGCCATCGAGGAAGCGCAGCGCGGCCCGATCGAGGCCGTCACCGCCACCGGCGCCAGCAAGGCATCGGTGATCTGGTATGCCTACTGGCCGCAGATCCGCCCCGCCTTCTGGTCCATCGTGCTGCTGCGCTGGGACATCAATGTGCGCGAGTCGGCCGTGCTCGGGCTGGTGGGCGCCGGCGGCATCGGCATGGCGCTGGACACCGCGCTGAACCTGTTCCAATGGGACCGCGTGGCCCTGGTGCTGGCCGCCATCTTCGCCGTGGTCGTGGTGGCCGAAATCATCATCACCCAGGTCCGCAAACGCATTCTCTGACGCGTCCGCGGATCCCTACAGCGTTCCTTTGCTCCGCCCGGACAACGGGCGGTTTTTTTTGCGCCGACGAATCAGAACCGCACGCTCACCCCGGCCCTGACGCCGTGGTCCTGCGCCCCGCTTGCGAGCTGCCCTTGGTATGACAGATCGAACGACACCTTGCGCGACACCTGCACATCCAGCCCCGCCTCCAGCACGGCGCTGTTCTTGGCGATGGGCACGCCGGCCACGGTAAAGGCATCGCCAGCGGAGAATGCCTGGGTCGCTGTGGGCTTCAAGTCACCGAAGGCGTAGCGCCAGCCCAGCGATCCCCGGGCCGTGGCTTGCGCGCCGCCCAGCTCGAACCCGGACATGACCCGCGAGCCGAGCGTCGTGTAGGTGGTCTCGGTGGTCTGGCTGCTTGCGCGCAGCGCCGCTGCGCCGCCGCTCTCGTTGTAGCCGTCGGTCTTGAGATTGACGTAAGCCAGGTTGGCGAACGGCTCGAACGCGGCGACGCTAGTGTCGATGCGATAGCTGAGGTCGGCAAAAGCCTGGACCGTGCGGCCATCGTAATTGGCCTTGAGGCGGTCTGAGTAGCCGGGCATGGAAACCGAGCGCCGGGTGGCGATGTCGTGCCAGCTATAGGCCAGCCCGCCACGCAGGCCCAGCGCGCCCCATTGGCCGCCGCCATAGGCGCCGAGATGGTAGTTGTCGCTGTCGCCCGAAGACGCGCGGTCGCGCACGTCGAAATCCGTGCGGGTGTAGCCCGCCATCAGGCCCAGCCGCCAGGCGTCGGACACTGGCGCATCCGCGCCCAGCAGAAAGCCGCCCGTCGAACTCTTGACCTGCGCGGCATTGCCGTCGCCATCGGTCTGGCGCCAGAAACCCAGCCCCTGTATCCAGCTGGCTGGCCCCATCGCCGTTGCCGGAGCCAGGCGGGCGCCGCCCCCGGCGGACGCCAGCACCGGCGCCGCCGAAGCGCCGACCGCGCCTGCGGCCGAACGCAGGCGCTCGTTGGCGGCGTCGCGCACGTAGCGGCTGTCCTCCAGCAGCACGGTCTTGGCCGATGCATGGATTTCGCCGGATAGCTGGTCGAAGCTGGAGCGCAACAGGCCCTTGTCGTCCGGCAGCACGGCGATCGCATCGTATAGCCCATTGCCCGCCGCCATGCCGATGCTGTCGATGGCGCCCGCTGCGGCGTGCTGGTTGCGCGTGTTGGCGGCCGAAGCCATTGCGGTGCCGTTGCGCGTCAATTCCAGCGAGACGCGGCCGGCGCCGTAGTCATAGCCAAGTTTCGGCGTCAGGAAGGCATAGTCGGAGGTCACCGTGTCGAAGCGGCCGGACAAGGTGCCATCAGCCGCCAATATCGTGTAGACGGAACGCAGCCCGTAGCCGCCGCCGATGCCGATATGCGCGACGGAGCCGCCATTGATCGTGGCATTGCCGGTGACATGGATGAGATCGGCATCGGCGCCCTGCGGATTGGTTTCCACGGCGTAGCGCGCGCCACTCTCGATGACAAGATTGCCATCGACAGTCAGCGTGCCGATGGAATTGCCCGGCGCCAGCGTGCCGCCGGCCGCCACCGTCACCACCGAGCCGACGCCCGAGCCTATGGTCCCCCGGCCTCCGAGCACGCCGCCCTGGCCGATGGTGAGCGCGCCGCCCAGCTTGCCGTTCAAGGCCAGCCGGCCGCCCAGCACCGTGGTGCTGCCGGTAAAGCCCGAGCTGTCGCCGGTCAGCCCCAGCGTGCCGGCGCCGTTCTTGACCAGCGCGCCGCCGCCGGAGATGGCGCCACCGAACGTTGCATTCGCGCCTTGGTCGAACACCAGGGTGCCGTTGTTATCGACATTGCCCCGGATCGACCCGGCATTGCCGATCAGCGCGCCCTCCTGGATCTGGGTGTTGCCATAGGCGTTGCCCGCGTTGTCCAGCCGCAGCGTGCCGGCGCCGGTCTTGATCAGGTCGGCATTGCCCGAGACTGCGCCGACCAGCCCCAGCGTCGCGCCGCCAGCCACCTCGAAGCGTCCGGCCTGGGTCAGCGTCATGGCGCGCGCGGTATCGAAGGACGCCGATGCCGCCAGCGTGCCGCCGCTGAAGGCCACACCGCCAGACGCTGCTCCCAGGTTCGCATCGCTTGCGACCTGCAAGGTGCCTGCGGCGATCGTAGTGCCGCCGCCATAGCTGTTGTTGCCGCTGAGAACCAGCGTACCGCCGCCGCTCTTGGCCAGCGCGCCTGCGCCCGAGACCGCGCCGGTCAGGCCCAGCGTGGCGCCCGTGGTCACGTCGAATCGCCCCGACTGCGCCAAGGCGACCGTGCGCGCGGTGTCGAAGGTGGCCGTGGCCGCGAGCGTGCCGTCGCCGAAGGCCAGGCCGCCGGCCGTTGCCCCCAGGTTGGCATCGCGGTCGATCTGCAGCGTGCCGCTGGCAATCGTCGCCCCCCCGCCGTGGCTATTGTTGCCGCTCAAGACCATCGTGCCCGCGCCGCTCTTGACCAGGGCCCCCGCGCCCGACACCGCGCCGGTCAAGCCCAGCGTGGTGTCCGCCGCGACGTCGAAACGTCCGCTCTGCGCCAGCGTGACGGCGCGCGCGGTGTCGAAGCTGGCGGTGGTCGCCAGCGTGCCGTCGCCGAAACGCAGCCCTCCGGCGGCAGCGCCCAGGTTGGCATCGCGATCGACCTGCAACGTGCCGCCTACGATGGCCGTGCCGCCGCTGTACGTGTTGGCGCCTTGCAGCACCAGCGTGCCAGCGCCGGCCTTGGTCAAGCTCTTGCCGTCCCAACCGGCGGCGGCATTGGCGGCCTGGTCGGAAAGCGGCACCCCCAGCGTGAACCGGTTCGACGCATCAGCCAGCGTGAAAGTGCCATGGGCCAGGTTGTTGTTGGCGGTCCAGCTCAGGTCGTAGGTGGCAAGGTACTGCTTGTTGTCCGCGGACTTGCGCGTGTTGACGGTGAGATAGTCGACCTCTCCGGTAAAACCGCCCACGCTGACGGCGCCGAAATCACCGTCAATACCGCCCGTGGGCGCCTCGATCAACACGGTATTGAGCCCGCTCTTGTCGGCGATGCCGCTCAGCCTGAACACCACGCCATCGCCCAGCGTGACCTTGTTTGCCTGCAACAACGGGCTGCCCGTGCCGGCCATCAAGTCCAACACTGTGCCGTCGGCCATTTCCACGTCGCCCGTGACCGCCAGCGTGGCGCCCCGATGCACCGCCAGCGTGCTGCCGGCGCCTGAGACATTCAGGTTGCCGCTCAGGGTGTTGGCCGCGCCCGTGGCGCCATCGCCGTACTGCAAGACCCCGCCCGTGACGGCGGCCGAACCTCCCAACTGGCCCAGCACCACCAGCTTGCCGCCCGACACCGTGGTCCTGCCCCGGAATGAGCTATTGGCGCCCGTCAGCAACGTGGTACCGGCGATCTGGTTCAGACTATGTGTGCCGGCGCCTGTGCTCAACAGCCGCGTCGAAAACGTGTACGCGGGCTCGGTATGGTTGAAGTTCACGGTGGCAATACCGGCGCCGAACTGGATCGCGCTGGCGTTGAGCGTGCCGGCGCCTACGGCCGGCTGCCCCGCCGCCGCGCCGATATTGATCGTGCCGGTGGTGGGAAAGATAAAAAACCGGTCCTGCGCCAGCGAAACGGTCCCCCCACCGTTCGCGCCGACGTTGACAGCGCCGCCTTGCGCGATCGTCAGGGTGCCCGCCCCCAATCCCGTACCGAACCCCAGGATCATCGCGCCGCTGTTGTCCCAGATGGAGCCGGCGCCACGGACAACGACGCTGCCGTTGCCATTCACGCTGCCCACATAGCTGTCTTTGTTCGAGACGAAGCCCCCCGCCTCGATACTCAGAATGCCCCGACCGTACACATCGCCCACCCTGAGCTCGCCGCTATTGGTCCAGGCCGAGCCGCGTCCCGACACCAGGAAGACGCCGCTGCCGTCCTCCTCGCGCCCGACGACGCCATCGACGCTGGTCACATACCCACCCGCCAGAATCGAAACGCTGCCCATCCCGCCTTCGGTGCCAACCAGCAGCGTTGCGCGATTGCTCCAGAGCGACCCGACATCGGAAACCGTCACTTTCGCCGCTCCGTTCTGCTGAGCAGCCACCGTTGCAAACTGGTTCGAGACCGTACCGGTACTGGAGATGCTCAGCTCTCCGAGTCCGGCGCCGCCGACAAAAAGGTTGTCCGTCAGCGCCCAGGTCGAACCGGGGCTGAACACGCTGACCCGGGCCGTGGCGCCGGGAGCTTGCCCGGCATCGATACGTCCTTCGGTGGTACCCAGAATGTTGAGAATCTGCAAGCTCCCACCCGTGACGGTGGTCTTGCCGACGAAGCCTGAACTGTCGCCGACCAGCCGCGTGGAGCCTGCATAGTGCTTGAGCTGATGCGTGCCTGCATCCCTGCTGACCAGCGCCGCGCCGAAGTCGTGAAAACTGTTGGTGTTGAAGTTCAGCGTACCCGTGCCCGCGCCGAACTCGAGTAGCGACGTCGCCAGGAAACCCGCGCCCACGGGTGCAGCGCCAGGAGCCGCGCCGATGTTGATCGTGCCTTGAGCCGAGGCCGAGTCGGCCAGAATCACCGTGTAGCCCGGCGATATCGTCACCTGGCCGCCGTCGGCGGCGGTCAATGTTCCTACACCGGATATGCCCACATATAGCGGGGCGAAGGCCACCAAATTTGGACCTGAGTAGGGTGCGAAAGTAGTATCGCCGGTAAAGGTGACCATCGGCCCCGCCTGCGCTTGGCCGGCCGCGCCCAGGGCCGCCAGCAGCATCGCCATGAAGGGCAGGCGTCTGCGCACGGATCTGCTTGCATGGCGGCCGCCCTTGCCTTGCCCACGGACGTGCTCGCTTACAACTTGCCACAAGCCCGCGCTACGGTTGAAGACAATGCGATACGTACGGTTCATGGCGCTCTTCTGTAATCGTGGCCCGCTCGGGCTGACGCCATGCGGACGCGTGTGGAATCGGATGGCGCGGGCCGCGTAACCCGCCGATTACAATTAGAAAAGCGATCCGTAACCATGCATATCACTGAAACTGGGTAATTTCAGAGTGCACATCCGCTCAAGCACACGCGGCCGCCAATGCGCCAGTCCGCTGCTCCGGCCTAGGATCCGCGCGCCCTACGCCCCAGTTGTTGATGCGCCGCAAACGCGTCTATGCTCCATGTGAAATAAATATGACCGGTCATCAAATCGCCCTCCCCGTTTGATTAAGATCTCGGCTTTTGCCGTTGGACGCTCGTCGCCATGTCGGAACAGGAATTGAAACTGCACGTGCCCGCGGCTTCGCGCCAGGCGGTGCAGCGAGAGATCAAGCAGCTTGAGGCGACCCGCATCCGCCTGCACGCCATGTATTTCGATACGCCGGAACGCGAACTTGCGCGTGCGCGCATCGCCATCCGGCTACGCCAGGAAGGCCGCGACTGGGTGCAGACGCTGAAGATGCCCGGCATCAATGCCATCACGCGCATCGAACTCAACCACCCACGGCCGGGTCCGGTGTTGGACCTGTCGGTGTATGCCGGCACCGAGGTCGAGGCCGCGCTGGCCGCCGTCAAGGGCGAACTGGGCCTGCGCTATGAAACCGACGTGCAGCGGCTGCTGCGCAAGGTCCGCACGCGCTACGGCACGGTGGAGCTGGCCTACGACACCGGCATCCTGCGCGCCGGCGCGTTGGAGCTGCCCATCTCCGAGCTGGAATTCGAATTGGTGTCGGGCCGTCCCGCCGCCATCTTCGCGGCGGCTCGCGGCTGGCAGCGGCGCCACAGCCTGGTGCTGGATCCGCGCAGCAAATCCGAACGCGGCGACGCGCTGGCCCAGCTGGCGCAGCGCCTGGCCGATGCCGACGCGATTCCCGGCGATGATCTCGAAGCCCGCCGCGCGCAAGCCATTGCGCAATTCTGGGCGCCGCGCGGCGCCGCTTCGGTCAAGCTGCGCGAAGACATGACCGCGCCCCAGGCCATGGCGCGCATCGCCGCGGAATGCCTGGACCAGATCGCGCGCAACGCCGCCGTGCTGGCCGAGGTCGACACCGAGGGCGTCTACCGCGCCGGCAACTCCGAACACGTGCATCAGCTGCGCGTGGGTGTGCGCCGGCTGCGCTCTGCCTGGAAGCTGTTCGACGGCTGGATCGCGCCGATCCCCGACGCTCTGCTGCAAGGCGTGCGCACGCACTTCGCCGCCTTCGGCGCCAACCGCGACCAGGACGTGCTGAACGAAACGGTGGCGCCCGCGCTGACGCGCGCGGGCATGCCTGTGATCCCCATGGAAGCCGCGCCCCCGGAACAGGACGCGCGCAGCATCGCCGGCGGCAAGGCCTTCCAGGCCTGGATGCTGGACCTGCTGGAATGGAGCCTGGACGTGCCGCCAGCCCTGCCCGCCGTGGACAACCAGGCCATCGCCAACGGCACGCCCAGCGACGCCGCGCCCGAACCCGCCATCAAGCTGGAGGGCGGCGTGGCCGGCCCCAGCGTCAGACCCACCATCATTCCGATGCTGGCGCCCGAGCCCGATCCGCAACGCCTGCACAAGCAGCTCGCGCGGCGCCTGCACCGCTGGCATAGCAAGGTGGCCGACCAGGGTACACAGTTCGCGACGCTGGACATCCCCTCGCGCCACGAATTGCGCAAGCGCGGCAAGCGCCTGCGCTATAGCCTGGCGTTCGCCGAATCGCTGCTGCCCGCCGGCAAGCTGCGCGGCTATCGCAAGCTTCTGTCGCGCGTGCAGGACGTGCTGGGCGAAATCAACGACCTGGCGGTGGCCAAGGACTACTACGAGTCGTGTACCGCCACCCACCCGCAAGCCTGGTTCGCCCTGGGCTGGATCAGCGCGCGCCTGGAAGAACTGGCGGACGACGCGCAGAAAGCGTTCGACGACCTGGCCGCCAGCAAACCGTTCTGGAAGTGATGCGGGCTTGAATGCAAAAGGGACGGCATGCGCCGTCCCTTTGTTGTTTCCGGCGCATGCGCGCCGGGTCCCCGGGCCTCAATCCGCCAGCAAAGCCCCGGCAAATTCGTCGGCCACGAAGGGCTGCAGGTCTTCCAGGCTTTCGCCCACGCCGATCCAGTACACCGGGATCGGGCGCACGCCCTGGCTACCCGCGGCCACGGCGGCCAACGTGCCGCCCTTGGCGGTGCCGTCCAGCTTGGTCACGACCAGGCCGGTCAGATTGATGGCGGCATCGAAGGCTCGGATCTGCGCCAAGGCGTTCTGGCCGGTATTGCCGTCCACCACCAGCAGCACCTCGTGCGGCGCGGCGGCATCCGCCTTGCCGATGACGCGGCGGATCTTCTTCAGCTCTTCCATCAGGTGCAGCTGCGTGGGCAGGCGGCCTGCGGTATCCACCATCACCACGCCCATGCCGCGCGCGCGACCGGCATTGACGGCATCGAAAGCGACAGCTGCCGGATCGCCGCCGTCCTGCGAGATCACCGTCACGTTGTTGCGGCTACCCCATTCGATGAGCTGCTCGCGCGCGGCGGCGCGGAAGGTGTCGCCCGCGGCCAGCAGCACGCTGGCCCCCTGGCGCTGGAAGGTGTGGGCCAGCTTGCCGATGGAAGTGGTCTTGCCGGCGCCGTTGACGCCGGCGATCATGACGACCAGGGGTTGCGTGCGCTTCAGATCGAAGGCGCGCTCCAGCGGACGCAGGTGGTCGGCCAGCAACTGGCGCAGCGCCGCCTTGACCTTGGCAGGGTCTTCGATGCGTTCTTTCTTGACTCGCGCGCGCAGCGCGGTCAGGAGCTTTTCGGTAGCCTCCAGGCCCGCATCGGCCATAATGAGCGCCGATTCGAGTTCCTCGAACAGGTTCTCGTCGACCTTCACGCCGATGAAGATGCCGCCGATGCTCTGGCCCGTACGTGACAGGCCTTGCTTCAGGCGGGACAGCCAGGAAGCCTTCTTGGGGGCTTCAGCGGCGGGCTCGACGGCGGGCATGGCCGGAGCCGCAACCGGCGCAGGCGCGGCGGCCGGGGCAGGCGTTGCCGCCACTGGCGCAGAAACCGCGACAGGCGCGGGAGCCGCTACCGGCGCAGGCGCTGGCGCCGGAACAGGTGCCGGTGACGCTGCCTGAGCGGGTGGCGGCGTAAACGCTGCGGGTGCAACCGGCGCGGGCGTTACTGCTGGAGCCTCGTGCGGCGCAGCAACTGGCGCAACAACCGGCGTTGCAGCCGGTGCGACGGCGGCCTGTTCGATGCTGGGTTCGCGGCGCGGTTCGGCGGCCACGGGCGCCGGCGGCGCGGGAGTGACCGGGACGGCGGCGGGCTCGGCAGGCGCGGCTATGGCGTCTGCGGCCTCCGGCGGCGGCGCGGGTTGGACCGGCGCGGCGGGCGGAGGGGATTTTTTCTTGAAGAAGCGGCTAAACATGGGTAACAAGTATATTCGTATCGTCGGGGGCCAATATAGACGCACCCCCATTGCCGTGCCCGACGTGGAGACGCTGCGCCCCACGCCCGACCGGGTGCGCGAGACGCTGTTCAACTGGCTCAATCACCTGTGGGGCGGCGATTTCGCCGACAAGCAGGTGCTGGATCTGTTCGCCGGCAGCGGCGCCCTGGGCTTCGAGGCGGCCTCGCGCGGCGTGGCGCATGTGCAGATGGTCGAGCGGGACAAGACCGCTGCGTCCGCGCTGCGGACACTGCGCGACAAGCTCAAAGCCGACATGATACGCATCCATGTAGGCGACGCCATGCAGGTCGCTGAACGCATGGATGCGTCCCGATTTGACCTGATCCTGCTGGATCCGCCCTTCGGCCAAGGCTGGCTGCCGCGCCTGTGGCCGATTCTGCCGGGCATTCTGACCGAGCATGGGCTAGTCTACGTAGAGGCGGAAAATCCCATCGAAGCCCCCGAAGGATTCACGATCTTGCGGCAGGACAAGGCAGGCGCGGTCCACTACCACCTGCTGGAATTTGCTGCATTGCGCAAATAGGTCAATAATCCGAGCTTCGGAGGATGGTGTACACCACTTATAACGGTACGGAGCTCCTATGATCACCGCTGTATATCCCGGCACTTTCGACCCGCTGACCAGAGGCCACGAGGACCTGGTCCGCCGTGCCGCCACGCTTTTCGACAAAGTCGTGGTGGGGATCGCGATTAGCCGCAACAAGAAGCCCTTCTTCAGCATCGACGAGCGCGTGGAAATCGCGCGCGAAGTGCTGGGCCACTATCCCAACGTGGAAGTGCAAAGCTTCGGCGGCCTGCTCAAGGACTTCGTGCGCGACCAGGGCGGACGCGTGATCGTGCGCGGCCTGCGCGCCGTGTCCGACTTCGAGTACGAATTCCAGATGGCCGGCATGAACCGCCACCTGCTGCCCGACGTCGAAACGCTGTTCATGACGCCTTCGGACCAGTACCAGTTCATCTCCGGCACCATCGTGCGCGAAATCGCGCAGCTGGGCGGCGACGTGAGCAAGTTCGTGTTTCCGTCGGTCGAGCGCTGGCTCCAGGAAAAAGCCAAGGAACGCCGCGAACAGTCCTGGCCGGGCTGAGCCCCGCCGGGCAGGCATTGCTCCACCCTCGAAGGGCGCGCAAAGCGCCCTTCTTGCGCTGCGCAGCCCGGGGCGGACGGCGGCGGTACAATGCGCTCAGCCCTACCCGCCCCATACCGCAGCCCGCCATGGCCCTGACCATCACCGAAGAATGCATCAATTGCGACGTTTGCGAGCCCCAGTGCCCGAACGAAGCAATCTCCATGGGCGAGGACTATTACGTCATCGACCCCGACCGGTGCACCGAATGCGTGGGCCATCACGACGAGCCTCAATGCAAGGTCGTGTGCCCCGTGGAGTGCATCGAGCTGCACCCGCAATGGAATGAAGGCCAGGAACAGCTCATGGCCAAGTACCGTCGGCTGACCGGTGCCGCATGAGCGACGCCGCGCAGTCCAGCATCAACCTCCCTCCTTCCCCCCACCACGCCCGCCGCGACCTGTCCGCATCGGCCATCGCCGCCGGCCTGGTCGCCGTGCTGGTCAGCTTCGGCGGCACCGCCGTGCTGATGGTGCAGGCTGGCCACACCGCGGGCCTGGATTCCGCGCACATCGGCTCCTGGATCGGCTCGCTCAGCCTGGCGTTCGGCCTGGGCGGCGCCTTGTACAGCCTGCGCACGGGCCTGCCCATCGTCATGGCCTGGTCCACCCCCGGCGCGGCCCTGCTGGTCACCGCGCTGGCCGGGGTTCCGTTCAATGAAGCCATCGGCGCCTTCATCCTGGCCGCCGCGCTGACGCTGGCCTGCGGCCTGTTCGGCTGGATCGATCCCATCCTGCGCCGCATCCCCGGCGAAATCGCCGCGGCCATGCTGGCGGGCGTGCTGCTCAATTTCGGCATGGGCGTCTTCAGCAACATCAAGCAGCAGCCGGCGCTGGTGCTGGCGATGTGCGCCGCCTATCTGCTGTGCCGGCGCTGGGCGCCGCGCTATGCGGTGCTGGTGGTCATGCTGGTGGCCATCGCCATCGCCTTCGGCCTGAACCTGATCCAGCTGGACCTGCTGGACTGGCGCCTCACCGAATTTGTCTGGACCACGCCCGCCTTCAGCGCGCAGGCCGCGGTCAGCCTGGGCATTCCGCTTTTCGTGGTCGCGATGGCCTCGCAAAACCTTCCTGGCCTAGCCATCCTGCAAGCGGCCGGCTACCAGCCGCCCGCCTCGCGCCTGGTGGCGGCCACCGGCCTGCTGGGCCTGCTGGCTGCGCCCTTCGGCGCGCACAGCGTCACGATGGGCGCCATCAGCGCGGCAATCTGCACCGGCCCCGAAGCGCATGCGGACCCGTCCAAGCGCTACATCGCCGCCGCCACCTACGGCCTGGGCTATGTCGTGCTGAGCGTCGTGGCCGGCGCCGTGGCCGTGTTCTTCCAGGCCTTGCCCGCCGCCTTGCTGGCCGCGCTGGCCGGGCTGGCGCTGCTGGGCACCATCATGGGCGGCATGGCTGCAGCCATGGCCAACCCGCAACGCCGCGAAGCCGCGCTCATCACGCTGCTGGCCACGGCATCGGGCTTCAGTTTCTGGGGTATCGGATCGGCCTTCTGGGGCCTGCTGGCAGGCCTGCTGGCCCACGCGGCGTTCGAATTCAAACGCTCTGGCGCAAAGGCCTGAGCGGCCCTTGCACCCGGCCCCTTCAGGCCGGCCAAGCGGCCACGGGCGTGTCGGGGTGTACCTTCATGATGCGGCAAGGCACCTGCACGAAGTTGGAAATCCAGGCCGCGGCCAGCTCCCCTTCGTCGATCACATCGACTACCTGATCGCCCACCTTCATGCTGTAGCGCACGCTGTCGTCGTCTTCGATGACGTCCAGCGGAATGTCCATGCGCAGCATGCCAGGCGCCTTCAGCACCAGGTAGCCCAACCGCAACTCGACCGAGACCTCGGCCAGCCGCGGACACAGGGCGAGGTTCAGCCACTGCCCGGAATCGTTGGCGACCAGCCATTGCCGGTGATAGCCCGCGGCCTCGGCCTGCGCGGTCACTCCGCACTCGGCCACGGGTTGGAAGTTCTCGGCGTTCATTTGCCCAGCAATCCCTTCAAAGCCTTGTCGACGGCCGCGCCGCCCTTGCCCTTGCCCGTCACCGCTTCGCGCAGCTTGTTTTCCAGGCTGCGCTGGAGTATGCCGCCTATGGCGTCCTTCCAGAGCACAGTGTAGGTCGGCTTGTCGAACGGCCCCTTGACGTGCACGGGGATGGTGACGTCCTTCAGGTCTATCAGCTCCTTGCCTTCCGGATCGGCAGCCGGATTGACGACGCGGGCGCGCGCCACCAGGTCCAGTTCGCTCTTGACGAAGTCTATGGTGGCCGGGTCGCCCTGCGTCACGCGCAACAGCGGTGACACCACGTTCAGGCGCTTGACCGCGGCCACGCCCTTGGCGAAGGCCAAATCGGCGTCCATCTCGGAGAATTCCGTCTGCTTGCTGGTGTCGGAGGCGACGGTTTCGTTCTGCGACTCAGGCTTGAAGGCGGCCTTCAGTTCGCGCAGCGTCTGCGTCAGGTTGATGCCCTTGACCGCGCCATCGCGCAGGCGCAATTGCATCGTGCCGCCCAGACCGCTCTTCATGGCATAGGCGTTGGCGCCCGCCGTCTTCAAATCCAGCGCCAGACTGCCCGTGCCGCTCAGCACGTTCTGGCGCGCCAGGTCCATCAGGAACGGTTCGATGGCAATGCCGGCCAGCGACATCTTGGTGGCCAGCTGGTTACCCTGCGCGGCATCCACCGACAGCGTGCCAGCCAGCTTGCCGCCGTACAGGCCGGCAGTCAGGCTGGAGATATCCAGCTTGCCCTTGTCCAGCTTGACCGCGGCGCCGACGTCATCGGCCTTCAGGCCGCGCACGACCAGCTTGCCGACCTTGATCGTGCCGTTGACGCTGGGGCCGATCAGCGCCGACAGGTCGATCGTATCGTCGGCAGGCTTGGCGGGCGCAGGAGCCGGCTGAGCCGGCTTGCCGTCTTCCTTCTTGGCTTCCGCAGGCTGCTTGGGCGCCGGCTGCGCAGGCGTTGCCGCCGCGGGAGGCACCAGCTTGTCCAGATCGAGCGTGTCCACCACCAGGGCAAAATTCACCTTCGGCGCATCGCTCAGCTTGGTGATGTCCGCGCTCAGATCGAACTTGCCGCCTTCCAGCACGGCGTTGATTTTGCTGGTGGCCTGATCCTTCAGCAGATCCACGGTCGCGCTGCCGATCACGGGAATCTGCAGGCTGCCCTTGGGCAGCCCCGGATCGGTAATGTTGACGTCGCCGCGCAGGCCGGACAAGCCGCCGCTGCGCTGCAGCAGGTTCAAGGACAGCGGCGAAGCGAAGTTCAGCTTGACGATCCGTTCGCCGTTCTTGGACGTGCTGTCCAGCTTGGCTTCCTTGATTTCCAGTTCGCCGGCATTGCCGCTGATGCCGTTCAGGCCGAAGCTCGCGTCCAGGCCGCTGATGCGCACACGGCCGGTCAGCGCCTCTCCCGTGGCCGAAGCCGGAGAGATGTTGAGCGCGGGCGCGTCCACGGCGAATTCGAAGGGACCGTCGGCCATGCCGCCCTTGGCGCGGATGGCGAGCTTTTCGATCTGCAGCTGGCTCTTGTGCGGGTCAATCGCCAACTTGGGGATGGCCACGCTGGCATCCACATTGGTCGCGCGCGCGGCGGGATCCGTGACGTCGCCCTGGAAGACGATTTCCAGACCCGCAATATCCAGTGCCGACTTCTGGCCGTTGAAGGCCAGGTTGCCGCGCATGGCCAGGCTCTTGGCCTCGGCGCCCGGCAGCTTGCCGTCCATGCGCAGGTCCAGCTTCTGCGCGGCGTAGCGCTTGGCGGACGGGTCCAGCGTCAGCAGGGCCTGACCGGTCAGATTGGCGTCCACGCGCGGATCGCCCCCTTCGACGCGCGCGGTCATGCGCACATCGAACGGCTGATTGAAGGTGACGCGGCCGGTGTTGGCGTTGATCTTGGTGACCGCCACCGCCATGCCCGAGATCTCGTCCTGCAACTGCACCTGGCCGTCCTTCAGGTCAAGCCCGGCGATGTCGATCTGCATGTTGTTGCGCGGCTGCGGCAGGTTGCCGTTGGCGATGGCCTGCACCGCGCTCTGCGCCGCGCCCGCCAAGGCTTCAGCCGGATTGGCCGGCGCCGCCGTGATCGGAGCGGTGCCGCCCACGAGATTGCTGAAATTGAAATGACCCTGCTTGTCCCGCACCACACGGGCCTTGAAACCGGTGATGGCCACATGGTCGACGACAAAGCTGTTGGACAGCAGCGGCCACACGGCGACCGCCAGCCTGGTGCTATCGATGGAGGCGAATGTCTCGGAGCTGTTCGGCTCGGACAGCGACACGCCCTGCACCGACAGCCCGATGCGCGGGAAGAGCGACAGCTCGATCTCGCCGTCGATCGTCAGCGTGCGTTGGTAGCGTTGCTGGACAAGCTCTTCCAGCTTGTACTTGTACGCGTTGGGGTCGAATGTCAGCAAGAAGATGGCCAGGCCAACGACGGCCACGACAACCAACACTACCAGGCCTATCAAAATGCGCTTGAACCACGTTTTCATTGCTGCCCCGTCGGTACCTCGACTGGAAATCCTTGAATGCCGTCCGCGGCGCCAGGCGCGCGGAAGGTGCTTTAGCTGCGGAAAAACCGCCAGGCCCATTTAGCCACGGCCTTTCAGGGCGTGCCCGCTCTCTTGCCGAGCCTGGGGCTGCGGCGCCAAAAATGGGATCTGCCAAGGAAGGCTTGATGAAGACGCCAGCCGAGCCAGCGTACAGATAGCGCTATCGTAACAAATCGGGCCGGCTTCGCGCAGATGGCAGGGCGAGGCAACACAAAATCAACACTATCGGCATCAATGCCGCGCGTCGAAATCCGGCCTCGGACCTGACAACTTTCTGTCTCGCGGATTGTAGGGCTAGAATGATTGATACATCAATCATTGATAGATCCAACAATGTCCGCCCCCGCTACAGGCACCCCCCACTCGCCCGGCCAGGTGCTTCCTTTCCGCCAAACCTTGCTTGCCATGCTGGGCATGTGCTTCGTCATGATGATGGTCGCCATCGATCAGACCGTGGTCGGCACCGCGCTTCCGACCATTGTGGCCGAACTCAAGGGCTTCGAACTGTATGCATGGGTAGCGACGTCTTACCTGCTTACCTCCGTCATCACCGTGCCCATCTTCGGCCGCCTGGGCGACTACTACGGGCGCAAACCATTCGTGGTGGCGGCCATCGTGCTGTTCACCCTGGCCTCGGCGCTATGCGGCGCGGCCGACAGCATGTTCACGCTGGTCCTGGCGCGGGCGCTGCAAGGCATAGGCGGCGGCATGCTGGTAGGCACGGCGTTCGCATCCATCCCCGACCTGTTTCCCGATCCCCACGTGCGGTTGCGCTGGCAGGTCATGCTCAGTTCCGCCTTCGGCATCGCCAATGCCATCGGCCCGACCCTGGGCGGCGCGCTGACCGAGCACTACGGCTGGCGCTCGGTGTTCTACGTCAACCTGCCCATCGGCATACTCGGCCTCTGGTTCGTCGGACGCCATCTGCCGCACCTGCGCAACCACACGACCGGCCGCGTGCGGCTGGACTGGCAGGGCGCGCTGCTCATCGCGCTGGCGCTGGGCAGCCTGCAGCTACTGGTCGAGCTGCTGCCCAAGGAAGGACTGAGCGCATCCATCATGCTGCTGGGTGTGGGCAGCGCGGCGGCCTTCGCCCTGCTGTTCTGGTGGGAACGGCGCTGCCCGCACCCGCTACTGCCCCTGGATATGTTCCGCAATCGCGGCTTGGCCATGCTCTTCACGCTGGCCCTGCTGGTGGGCGTGACCATGTACTCGCTGCTGTTCTACGCGCCGCTGCTGCTACAGGGCGGCTTCGGGCTGTCGCCCCAGGACGCCGGACTGCTGATCACGCCGATGGTGGTTTTCATCACCGTGGGCAGCATCGTCAACGGCCGCATCATCACCCGCATCCGCAATCCCAACCGCATGCTGTACGCGGGTTTCATCCTGATGGCGCTCTCGTGTCTGGGCATTGTTACCACCCATAGCTATACGTCACATGCGCTCATCGCCGCATACATGCTGATGGCCGGGCTGGGCATGGGCTTCATCATGCCCAACCTGACGGTCTTCGCGCAGCAGACCGCCGGCCGCAGCCACCTGGGCATCGCCACCGCGCTGCTGCAGTCCCTGCGCATGATAGGCGGCATGCTGGGCACGGCGATCGTCGGCACCATGGTCAGCCACAGCTATTTCAGCGGCGTCGAATCCACGCTGCGCGGCGCTTCCGCGCGCTGGCTGCCCGAGCTGAACGATCCCCAGATGCTGGTCAATCCCGCGGCCCAGACGCAGTTCCTGGCACAATTGGCGCATCAAGGCCAGGACGGAACCTCGCTGATCGAGATCGCGCGCGTCGCGCTCGTCGGCGCCATCCACGAAGGGCAGCTCATTGCCCTGGCGGTTGCGGTGTTCGCGCTCTGGTGCGTGCGGCGCGTGCCGCCGGTCCAGTTGATCCGCCCCTCCAAACCAGAGCCGGCCGGCGTCGGAGAATAGCTTTTGCCCAAACAACAACAAGGCTTGCAGGTCATCCAGCACATGGGACAGGCCTACCGCGGCATGCAGAGCGCGTTCAGCAGCACGGTTGGCCACGCCCTGCCCCGCTGGCGCATCCTGCTGGCGCTGCATGAGTGCGGCCAATGTTCGCAGAAGCATCTGGCCGAACGCTGCCGGCTCGATCCCGCATCGCTCACACGGCAGCTGCAGGCCATGCAGAAGCTGGGCTGGATCGCGCGCGCCGTGGATCCGCAGGACAACCGTCTGACCAACGCCAGCCTCACGCCGGCCGGCCAGGCCGTGGTGGACGAAGCCTTGCCCAAGCGGGCGGCCTTCTTCGAAGAATCGCTCAAGGGGTTGTCGGCCGCGGATATCGATACGTTGAATCGCGTGCTGAGCGTGCTGGAGGCGAACTTCCTGCGGGCGGCAGATAAGACGCCGAACTAGAACCCACTGCGCCTCCATAAGAAGCGCGGTATCGGCCCATAGCAAAACGCGATTCGCGAGCCATCAGGATCATCCAGAATACAAGCCGTTTCCCGACATAAAAACAAAGAGGCGGCAATGGATTCCGTGTATTTGGTGGTGACCCTGGGCGCGGTCATCGCGGGCTTCGTGCAAGGTCTGTCAGGCTTTGCCTTCGGCCTGGTGGCGATGTCGTTCTGGGCCTGGGTGCTGGACCCGCGCCTGGCTGCGACGCTCGCGGTATTCGGCGCCCTGGTCGGACAGATCCTCGCCGCCATCACCGTGCGCCGCGGCTTCGATCTGCGACGCTTGCTGCCCTTCGTGATCGGCGGCCTGCTCGGCATTCCGCTGGGCGTGGCGTTGCTGCCGCGCCTGGACATGGATTGGTTCAAGACCATACTCGGCCTCCTGCTCGTGATCTGGTGCCCCGCCATGTTGCTGGCCAAGAATCTCCCGAAGATCTCCGCAGGCGGGCGCGCCGCCGACGCGGCCGTCGGCATGGCTGGCGGCGTGCTGGGCGGCATCGGCGGCTTCACGGGCACGCTGCCCACCTTGTGGTGCACCCTGCGCGGATTCGACAAAGACGCGCAACGCGCCATCATCCAGAACTTCAACCTGTCCATGCTGCTGGTGACCATGGGCACGTACTTGGCCAGCGGCATCGTCACGCGCGCCATGTTGCCCATGTTCGCCATCGTCGCCGCCGCCATGCTGGTGCCGGTGCTGCTGGGCGCCAAGCTTTACATAGGCATCAGCGAGGCGCGCTTCCGGCAGATCGTGCTGGGCCTGCTGACGGCTTCCGGAGTCGCGTTGCTGGCCTCGGCGGTGCCGCGCCTGCTGGAGCGCATGGCATAGTTCCGTCCGTACCCGCAGCAATACGGACCCGACAATGCCCATGAATCCCGACCGCCGCTACCTCGTCGTCCAGGCCCACGCCAGCGAGTTCCCCAACCCCATGCTGGTGCGCAAGGGAGATCGCGTCGCCGTCGGCGAACGGTACGATGGCCCGGAGGGCTGGCCCGACTGGTATCTGTGCACGCCAGCAGACCAGCAAGCCGGCTTCGTGCCGGCGCAATTCCTGGACCGCCACGCCGACGGCAGCGCGACAATGCTGGAGGATTTCACCAACAAGGAACTGGATGTCGCGCAAGGCGAAATACTGCGCGGAGAACGCGAATTGAATGGATGGGTGTGGGTGGTCAGGCTTATTGGTGAAGAGGCGGGCTGGGTGCCGCTTGAAAACCTGCGTCTGTGCGATCACACCATCTGCTGATGCGGTCCAACCCGGTCGCTGCCAGTCATCCCGCTATTCACCGCATGATTTGCGGCGAATAGCCAGCCTATTCGCCGCGACCGATCATTTCTCGTCCCTCATGCCGTTCTCGCAAAGCCCTTCCTGAAGCGGCGCGCATTGCTCTTGACGCCTCACCATGAAAAACACCCCAAAGATCGGACCAGGGTCCAATCTTTGGGGCGCTTCTCGGAATGTGCGGTTTCGCTTAGACGTTGAACAAGAAGTTCATCACGTCCCCATCCTGCACAATGTATTCCTTGCCTTCCGCGCGCATCTTGCCCGCTTCCTTGGCGCCCTGCTCACCCTTGTAAGTGATGTAGTCGTCGTAGGAAATGGTCTGGGCGCGGATGAAGCCGCGTTCGAAGTCGGTGTGGATGACGCCGGCGGCCTGGGGCGCGGTGGCGCCGATCGGCACGGTCCAGGCGCGCACTTCCTTCACGCCGGCGGTGAAGTAGGTCTGCAGGCCCAGCAGCTTGAAGGCGGCGCGGATCAGGCGGTTCAGGCCGGGCTCTTCCATGCCCATATCCGACAGGAAGGCCTGGCGGTCGGCGTCATCGAGGTCGACGATTTCGGATTCGATGGCGGCGCAGATGGCGACCACCGGCGCATTGCGCGCGGCGGCGAATTCGGTCAGGCGGTCGAGCAGCGGATTGTTGGTGAAGCCGTCGTCGGCCACGTTGCCCACGTACATCGCGCGCTTGGCGGTGATGAAGCAGAGCTGGGCGATGTCGGCCTTTTCCTCGGTGGACAGGTCCAGCGCGCGGATCGGCTTGGCTTCGTTCAGCTGGGCCACGCACTTTTCCAGCACGGCCACGATGCGCTGCGATTCCTTGTCGCCCGAGCGCGCCGTCTTCTGGTGGCGTTGCAGCGCCTTTTCAGCGGTCTGCAGGTCGGCCAGGGCCAGTTCGGTTTCGATGACTTCGATGTCGGCGATGGGATCGACCTTGCCGGCCACGTGGATCACGTTGGGATCTTCGAAGCAGCGCACCACGTTGACGATGGCGTCGGTTTCGCGGATGTGCGAGAGGAACTGGTTGCCCAGGCCTTCGCCCTTGCTCGCGCCGGCCACCAGGCCAGCGATGTCGACGAATTCGACGGTGGCGGACAGGATGCGTTCGGGTTTGACGATTTCAGCCAGCTTCTGCAGACGCTGATCCGGCACTTCGACCACACCGACGTTGGGTTCGATGGTGCAGAACGGATAGTTTTCGGCGGCGATGCCGGCGCGGGTCAGAGCGTTGAAGAGGGTCGATTTGCCTACGTTGGGCAGGCCGACGATGCCGCATTGCAGAGCCATGGGAATCCTGTGTAAGTACGGTATTGATCGTTAACGTTCTAGTTTACCCCGGCTGGGCGCTCAAGCCCCGCCGGCCGGACCGCCGTTGCGGCCCCGGTTAGGCTGCGGCGGCGGGAACCCAGCGCATGATGATCCAGATCATCAAAATGGGGCCGGCATTGAAAGCGGAATGCAGCAATATGGCGGCGCCGATGCCGCGGCGCACGCGCATCCAGCCCAGCACTAGGCCCGTGAGCCATTGCGGCAGCACCAGCAGGGGCAACAGCCAGTAAGGCGTCTTGCTGTAGACGAAGTTGGTCAGGTGCACCGCCGCGAAGGTCAGCGCGACCAGGTGGAACACCAGGCCGTAGTGCTTCAAGTAGTAGCGCCGCCAGGTCGTATCCCAGCCTTGCAGCGGTTCGGCGCGCTGACGCGCGCCCCAGCATGCCAGGATGACAAATGCGGCCAGCAGCAGAGCGGTCCAGACCTTGGGGCCCCATAGCACCACGGGCACCATCGCCGGAATCAGCCACAGTGTCTGCTTGGGGCGGCGCAGACCATAACGGAACAACATTTCTTCGACCAACGGCGCCCAGATCACCGCGGTCAGCCAGGGGATGTTGGCGGGATCGAGCCGGTGCGTGACGCCGCCCAGCCCGGCCGCAGCCACGGCTACAGGCCCCAATGCAAACAGGTTCACGGCCCACAGCAGCGCGGCCCAGGCCAGCAGTCGACCCGGCCCCATGCCCGGCCACCAGTCGGCCACGAGGCCGCTCGCGGCAGCACGCCCCGGCAGGCGCGAAGCCGGATGCGGATGGCGGATGAAGCGCCAGAAATCCGCGACTTCGCTGCGAAAGCGCAGCTTTCCGCCAGACACTGAAGCCGATTGCCGCTGGTCCGTCATCAGGCCTCGTTGCCGCTATGGAGTTGGCGTGTCGCCAGCGGGAAATCGCCAGCCAGCATGGCTGGCACCACGGCGCGGCACCGGTCGATGACCGCTTCGATCTCTTTCTGTTCCTCGCGGCGCGGGGGATGCAGCACGAAGTCCGCCACCTGCTGGGCCAGGCCCAGCGTGCGGGGATGGCCGATGCCGATGCGCAGGCGCCAGAAGTTGGGGCTGCCCAAGGCCGCCTGGATGTCCTTCAAGCCATTGTGGCCAGCGTGGCCGCCGCCCTGTTTCAATTTCACCTGCCCCGGCATCAAGTCCAGTTCGTCGTGCAGCACCAGCACCTGCTCCGGCGTCAGCTTATAGAAGCGGGCCAACGCGCCGACCGCCTGGCCGGAACGATTCATGTAGGTATTGGGCTTTAACAGCAGCACGTTGTCGGCGCCCAGGCGGGACTTGGCCACCATGCCGAAAAAGGACTTCTCCAGCGCAAAAGAAGCGCGCAAGTCGTCCGCCAGATGGTCGGCCAGCCAGAAGCCGGCGTTATGCCGGGTCGTTTCGTAGTCGGGGCCGGGATTACCCAGTCCGACGATGAGGCGTATAGGAGTAGACATGATGGGGGTGTTTAAACCAAAAAACCCTGCGCATGCAAATGCACACGCAGGGTTTCGGGTACCAGCCGGGGAAAGCCCGCAGGCTTTCCGGCGGAACTTAGGCGGCCGGAGCTTCGGCAGCGCCTTCGTCGGCGGCAGCGCCGCCCTTGACCACGGCCGTGGCGGCCAACAGCGGGTTGGCGTCACCGCCGTGGGGCACGTACGTCACGCCCTTGGGCAGCTTGATGTCGGCCAGGTGGACCGAAGCGCCAGGCAGCAGATCCTTCAGGTCCACTTCGATGAACTGGGGCAGCGCTGCCGGCAGGCAGGTGATTTCCAGTTCGGTCAGGACGTGGCTGATGATGGCGCCGCCCAGCTTCACGGCCGGCGAGACTTCAGCGTTGATGAAGTGGAACGGGACCTTGGTGTGCAGGGCCTGGTTGGCGTCCACGCGCTGGAAGTCCACGTGCAGGACTTGCGGCTTGTAGGCGTGCCATTGAACCGAACGCAGCAGGACTTGCTCTTCCTTGGCTGCGCCTTCCAGCGCCATTTGCAGGATCGACGCGTGGAATTCTTCCTTGCGCAGGGCGTGGTAGATCTCGTTGTGGTCGAGTTCGATGTTCAGGGGGGCAGCCGTACCGCCATAAACGATGGCGGGAACGCGGCCCGCGCGGCGCAGGCGGCGGCTCGCACTCGAACCCTGGACGCTACGCGCAGTGGCATTGAATTTCATGGAAAACTCCAAAAACAATAAATGGCGAAGAGGCTTCGCCGATTAATGCACGGCACGCGAAATGCGCGCCGTGTTGGTTGCACCTTGCCGCGACCAGCAAGGCGCAAAACTCTGTATCCGGACTACCCGTCCGAGGGGACGCCGCGTCTTAATCGACGAACAGCGAGCTGACCGATTCCGCGTTCGAGATACGCAGGATGGTCTCGCCCAGCAGCGCGGCGCACGACAACTGGCGGATTTTGCCGCTGGCCTGGCCTTGCTCGGAGAGCGGAATGGTGTCGGTGACGACCAGTTCGTCCAGTTCCGACGCTTCGATGCGGTCGATGGCGCCGCCCGACAGCACGGGGTGCGTGCAATAGGCGTAAACGGCGCCGGCGCCGCGGTCCTTCAAGGCCTGCGCCGCCTTGCACAGCGTGCCGGCGGTGTCGACCATGTCGTCCATGATGATGCAGGTGCGGCCGTCGACTTCACCGATGATGTTCATCACTTCCGACACGTTGGCGCGCGGACGGCGCTTGTCGATGATGGCCAGATCGGCTTCCAGCTGCTTGGCCAGCGCGCGGGCCCGCACCACGCCGCCGATGTCCGGGGACACGACGACCAGGTTCGAGAAATTGCGGCGCCAGATGTCGCCCAGCAGGATCGGACCCGCGTAGATGTTGTCCACGGGGATATCGAAGAAACCCTGGATCTGGTCAGCGTGCAGGTCCATCGTCAGGACGCGGTCGACGCCAGCCACTTGCAGCATGTTGGCCACGACCTTCGCCGAGATGGCCACGCGCGCCGAGCGCGGGCGGCGGTCCTGGCGGGCATAGCCGAAATACGGAATGGCGGCGGTGATGCGGCCAGCGGAAGCGCGGCGCAGGGCATCGACCATCACCATGATTTCCATCAGGTTGTCGTTGGTGGGAGCACAGGTGGGCTGCAGGACGAACACGTCCTTGCCGCGCACATTCTCGTTGATCTCGACCATCACTTCGCCGTCCGAGAAGCGACCGACGGTCATCTTGCCCAGGGACATATCGAGGTGGTTGACTACGTCCACGGCCAGCCGAGTGTTGGCGGTGCCCGTGAAAATCATGAAGCTATCGTTTGCCATGATGGATGATGCGATGGTCGTTTTAAGACACTAACGAGGTGATGCGAGGTGATGCACCAGCGGACCCGGAAAATAAAAAAGCTGCTGAACCCGGGCCAGTGTCTTACAGGCGTGTTCAACAGCTTTTTTATGTATTCGGTTGGCTGGGGAGGAAGGATTCGAACCTTCGCATGCCGGAATCAAAATCCGGTGCCTTAACCAGCTTGGCGACTCCCCAACTATCTTGCAATCCAATTCCGCAACGGATGTTCAGTTAACCCAGTACATGCCTGCACTAACCGAAACCGTGGATGCGTTTGGCTGAATGTTTTATCAGCGCCGCGCATTATAGCGGATATTTCTGCTTCTGCCAAAACGGCTTCGGAGAGTTCGGAAAATTCGGCGAATAAACACGCACCAGATCCCGACATGCGAACTGGGTTTCCATGAAGGACTCCCTGCTCAGCAAGCCACCGCGATGCCCCAAGCACTTCTGGGTAAAGACGGTAGACCACCGGCTCCAAATCATTCCTGCCGAAGCGGGAATTAGGCGAAGCAAGAAAGACCGCTATTGTGATGGAAGAAGAATCCCTTGTCAAATCGGGTGCGGAAAATATTTGTGGCGTGGGCACGCTGGCGTCCGGCTGCGCCACCAGATACGCGCAATCCGGCAGCGTCACCGCCGTCAGGTCTTCGCCGACGCCCTGGGCAAATGCGGACTGGCCGAAGACGAATACGGGTACATCGGCGCCCAGCGGCAGCGCAAGCGCCATGAGTTCGCGCCGCGACAGCCCGGTGCCCCACAACCTGTTCAGCGCTATCAGCACCGAGGCGGCATCGCTCGAGCCTCCGCCCAGCCCTCCGCCTTGCGGTATGCGCTTTTCCAGGCCGATCTGCACGCCCTGCTTCGTGCCCGTGGCCCGCTTGAGCGCATGCGCGGCGCGCAGGGTCAGGTCCAGTTCTTCCGGCACGCCCGGCAGTTCCTGGGCGCGGCTGATGACGCCATCGGCGCGCACATCGAAATGCAAGGTGTCGCACAGGTCGATAAAGCGGAAGGCGGTCTGCAGCAGGTGATAACCGTCGGCGCGCCGGCCTACGACGTGCAGGAACAGATTGAGCTTGGCGGGAGCGGGTACGTCGTAGAGAGTCACGGCTGAACGAACAAAAAAAAGCGGTCGCCCGATTTTACCGGGCGACCGCTGATTCCGGGCCACGACGGCCCGCTATTCAAGGCTGATTGACGACCAGGCGCAGCATGATGCGCCGGCCCGGCTCCAGGCGTTCCAGCACCAGCAATTGGGGGCCTAGCGTGTCGTAGCGCGAGAGCCGCGCGCGCCAGCCGCCCTGCTCGAAAGCCGCCGGGCGACCCAGTTCGTCGCGCGACACTTCGGTCGCCTCGGGCGTCGCAGCCAGCTTGCCGCGCAGCCAGTCGCGCAGCCCGGACACGGGCATGCTGCTGCCCAGCGCTTCCGCAGCCAGGGCATCGGGGTTGTCGGCGACCAGACGGGTGCCGTCGGCCTTGGTCAGACTGGCCGCGCCGGGCCGTCCTTCCACCCGCGCCTCGGTCGAGCCCAGGGGATTGGTCAAGTCCAGCACATAGTGGCGGCCATCGTCCGACCACGAGAAGCCGCCCTGCACGGCGTTCTGCTTGCCGCTTTCCTCGTTGACGGTGATGGCGAAGCGGCCGATGCGCGAGAACGCATCGGCGCTGGCGCCTTCAATCGGCTTGGGCGTGGTGCAGGCGGCCAGCGTCGCCGCCAGCATCGCCATCAGGAACCAGCGCAGCGGCGCGGCGGCGCCGAGCGCACGTTGAAACACTGCGGTCACAGGCTGATCCCCAGGCGCTTGGCAACGTCCTGAACGGTCTTGTTCTTGGGATCCTTGGACACCGCGGCGCGCAGCAATTCGACGGCCTGGTCGCGCTTGCCCTGGGTCCAGAGGACTTCAGCCAAGTGGGCGGCAATGTCGGCTTCCGGACGCACGCTGTAGGCGCGCCGCAGGTAGTCGGCGGCGGCCGCCGAATCGCCCATGCGGTACTTGACCCAGCCCATGCTGTCGAGGATGAACGGATCGTTGGGCGCAAGCTCCAGCGCTTGCGTGATCAGATCCAGGGCCTCGGGCAGGCGCTGGTTGTGGTCGGCCAGGGTGTAGCCCAGCGCGTTATAGGCATGCGCATGATCCGGGTCCAGCGCGATGACCTGCCGCAGCATGCGTTCCAGATCGGCCAGGCGATTCTGGCGCTCGTACAGCATGGCCAGTTCGTATTTGATCTCGACCGTGTCGGGGAGCGCCTGATCGGCTGCTTCCAACACCGACACCGCCTGCTGCACGCGGTCGGCATCGCGCAGGATCTGGGCCTTGGTCAGCACGCCCAGCGTGCGCTCCTCCTCGTCCTGGGGCCCGGCGGCGTCGATCATGGCGAGCGCGTCGTCCACGCGGCCGCTCTTGGCGCGCAAGGCAGCCTGGCGCATGCGCACCGAGTAGCGCAACGTCGGATCGTCGATGCGGCCCAATTCGGCAATGGCGTCGTCGTATTGCCCCTGGTCTTCGGCGATGCGGGCCAGCAGCACATGGGCATCGGCCGCGGCGGCGCCGGCGTCGGTCGCCCCCGGCACGGTAGCGCGCTGGCGCTGCTGCTGCACGTCCAGGTACTGCCGCAGCAGGTTCTTGGCCTGCGGCAGTTGCCCGGCCTTGTAGGCCAGCTGCGCCTGCATGAACAGGAGGTCGAAATCTTCCGGGGAACGGCGCGACATGGCCTGCAATTCAGACAACGCGCCGTTGTAGTCGCCGCTGTCGGCCAACTGGCCGGCCAGCATCAGGCGCACCTTGCGGGAGTTGGGGTTGCGGGCGATGTAGGCGCGCGCCTCGGTCTGCGCGCGCTGCGGGTCCACCTTGTAGCCGTATTCCAGCACGCGCAGAGCCGCGGGCTCCGACTTGGGATCCGCCGCCAGGGCCGCTCGGGACTCCTGCGCGGCGCGGGTGTAGTCGCCAGAGGCGGAAGCCACATCCGCCAACGCCAAGTGCGCGGCCGGCAGCTTGCGCACGTTGTCACTCAACGATTCATCCAGGATGCGCAAGGCCAGGCGGCGGTCGTTCAACCGGCTCAGCACGGCCAGCGCCTGGCCGATGGCGGCCGGCTTGTCGCGCGAGGAATCGATGCGGTTGCGCAAGGCCTGCGACAGACCCTTGGTCTGGCCGTTGGCCGCGGCCAGCGCCAGCTCGGTGGAACTGGCCTCGACGTCATTGGGAGACAGGCGCGCCCAGACCCGGGCCGCGTCCAACGCGCCCGGCAGGTTGCCGCCGGCCAACTGGAATTCCAGGGCGCGGCGGGCCAGGCGTGGATCACCGGTATCCCGCGCCAGGCCCAGCATGGTGGTCGCCGCGGAACCGTACATACCGCGCTGCGCGGCGATCTCGGACGCGAGCACGCGATAAAAGATGTCCGCGGTCAGCGAGACATAGGGCAACTGCCCGGGGCGCAGCCGGATGACTTCGGTTTCAGGGTGGCGGCTCTGGGGCGCCATCCTGGGCCCGGTCGCATCGCGCGTCCGGCTGTCGGCGGCCTGGGCCGGCGGGGTCAATATTGCTGCCAGCGCAAGCGCTAGCGCGGCGATCCCGATATTTATAGGTTTGAAAGACGACTTCACGCGGCCCGTCCGGTTGATGGCACAATCTTCGTACACGCAATTAATGATCTTACACTGGCTCATGCCGGAACTGCCTGAAGTCGAAACCACGCGTCGGGGAATCGACGCCGTCATCACCGGCCGGACGCTGACGCGGCTGGTCATCCATGAATCCCGCATGCGCTGGCCGATCCCGCAGGATCTGCCTGCGCAGGTCGCTGGCCGCGCCGTGCTGGAATGCGCGCGCCGCGGCAAGTACCTGCTGCTGCGGTTCGAACACGGCACCCAGATCGTGCATCTGGGCATGTCGGGGTCGCTGCGCAGCGTCGCGCCCGGCGAATTCCTGCGCAAGCACGACCATGTCGAATGGGTCTTCGAGCAAGCGGTACTGCGCCTGCACGACCCGCGGCGCTTCGGCGCGGTGCTGTGGCACCCCGAATCCGACGGCCCCATAGAGGCCCATCCCCTGCTGGCCAAGCTGGGCATCGAACCCTTCGACCCGCGCTTCGACGGCGCCTGGCTGCACCGCCACTTCAAGAACCACGGCGCCGCCATCAAGCAGGTGCTGCTTGCCGGCATGGCGGTGGTGGGCGTGGGCAATATCTATGCGTCGGAAAGCCTGTTCCGCGCCCGCATCAATCCCAAGACGCCGGCCAACAAGCTGTCGCCGGCCCGCTGCGAACGCCTGGCCGAGATGGTGCGCGCCACCCTGGCCGATGCCCTGACCTCGGGCGGCAGCACGCTGCGCGACTATGTCGGGGCCACCGGCGAGCCGGGCGCCTACTTCGAGATCCACGCCGCCGTCTACGAACGCGAGGGTCAGCCCTGCCGGGTCTGCGCCACCCCGATACGGCGCATCGTCCAAGGGCAGCGTGCCACCTACTATTGCCCGAAATGCCAAAGGAATTGACCGCCGACACCGCTGAAATCCGCGGGAAATCCCTGTAAAAACAAGACCATTTGTTTATAGCAAACGTATTGCACGAAAACTAACGCCGGGCTATATTCCTTCCACACACCCTATTCCTATAAAAGTGGAAGGAGCCTCCATGAGCAAGCAATTCGCCTCGCACGCCGACCTGGACGACAAGGTCGTCTCGTTCGAAAAACTGTCCGACAACGCCTATGCCTACACGGCCGAAGGCGACCCCAACACGGGCGTGATCATCGGCGACGAGGCCGTCATGGTGGTCGACACCCAGGCCACCCCGGTCATGGCGCAAGACGTGATCCGCCGCATCCGCGAAGTCACGGACAAGCCCATCAAGTACATCCTGCTGTCGCACTATCACGCCGTGCGCGTGTTCGGCGCGTCGGCCTACAACGCCCAGGAAATCCTGGCCAGCCGCGACACCTACGACCTGATCGCCGAACGCGGCGAACAGGACAAGGCCAGCGAGATCGGCCGTTTCCCCCGCCTGTTCCGTAACGCCGAATCGATTCCGCCTGGCCTGGTCTGGCCGACGATGACGTTCAAGGGCGAAATGACCGTCAACCTGGGCAACCTGGAAGTCAAGCTGCTGCAAGTGGGTCGCGGCCACACCAAGGGCGACACCATCGCCTGGCTGCCCGAGCAGAAGATCCTGTTCGCCGGCGACCTCGTCGAATACCAGTCCACCCCCTACTGCGGCGACGCCTACTTCCGCGACTGGCCCAGCACGCTGGACGCGCTGTCGAGCTTCGAAGCCGAGAAGATGGTGCCGGGACGCGGCCCCGCCTTGAAGAACGCCACTGAAGTGCGTCAGGGCCTGGCCGGCACGCGCGCCTTCCTGACCGACCTGTACGGCGCGGTGAACCGCGGCGTGGCCGAAGGCAAGGACCTGAAGACCATCTACCGCGAGGTCTACGACTTCATGAAGCCGCGCTACAGCGACTGGGTGATCTTCGACCACTGCATGCCGTTCGACGTGTCGCGCGCCTATGACGAGGCCACCGGCTACACCCACCCGCGCATCTGGACCGACAAGCGCGACCTGGAAATGTGGGCGCAGCTGGAAGGCTGATCCCCGCCGGGCCGCCAACGGCCCATCCAAGCAGCAACCGTAATCGCGCGCCGCAAGGCGGCGCGCGGCTTCGCGACATAAAAACAATATGACCCACACAGGAGACAACCGTGGGAGACATCGACTTTCAGGCGATGGAATTCGCCTATGAAAAGCACGCCGACCAGGCCGCCAGCGAGCTGGCGCGCCATCAGGTGGTGGTGGTGGGAGCCGGCCCGGTCGGCCTGACCACGGCGCTGGACCTGGCGCGCCAGGGCGTGCGCGTGGTGGTGCTGGACGACGACTTCCGCCTGTCGACCGGCTCCCGCGCCATCTGCTTCTCCAAGCGCACGCTGGAGATCTGGGACCGCCTGGGCGTGGGTCAGCGCATGATCGACAAGGGCGTGTCCTGGAACGTGGGCAAGGTCTTTTTCCGCGAGCAGGAAGTCTGGCGCTTCGACCTGCTGCCCGAACCCGGCCACCGCCGCCCGGCGTTCATCAACCTGCAGCAGTACTACGCCGAAGGCTATCTGTACGAGCAGGCGCGCCAGGAACCCAATATCGATCTGCGCTGGAAGAACAAAGTTGTCGGCCTGGAACAGCGCGATGACGGCGTGGTCCTGAACGTGGAGACCCCGGACGGCGCGTATGCCTTGCATGCCGACTGGTTGATCGCCTGCGACGGCGCGCGTTCGCCGGTGCGCAAGCTGATCGGCCAGGAAAGCCATGGCCGCATCTTCCGCGACCGCTTCCTCATCGCCGACGTCAAGATGCAGGCGGACTTCCCGACCGAGCGCTGGTTCTGGTTCGACCCGCCCTTCCATCCCAACCAGTCCGTGCTGCTGCATCGCCAGCCCGACAATGTCTGGCGCATCGACTTCCAGCTGGGCTGGAACGCCGACCCGGTCGAGGCAGTCAAGCCTGAAAACGTGCTGCCGCGCATCCGCGCACTGCTGGGCCCCGACGCGCGCTTCGAGCTGGAATGGGTCAGCGTCTATACCTTCGCGTGCGAACGCATGGACAAGTTCCGCCACGGCCGTGTCGTCTTCGCCGGCGACTCCGCGCACCGCGTATCGCCGTTCGGCGCCCGCGGCGCCAACAGCGGCGTGCAGGACGCGGAGAACCTGGCCTGGAAACTGAAGCTGGTGCTGGCCGGCCAGGCGCCCGAGACGCTGATCGACAGCTACGCCGTCGAGCGCGAATACGCCGCCGACGAGAACATCCTGAACTCCTCGCGCGCCACCGACTTCATCACGCCCAAGAGCGACATCAGCCGCAACTTCCGCAACGCGGTGCTGAACCTGGCCAAGACCCATCCGTTCGCGCGCTCGCTGGTCAACAGCGGCCGCCTGTCGCTGCCCGCGACCTACGCCGGTTCACCGCTGAACACGCCGGACACCGACGCCTTCAGCGGCCGCATGGTGCCGGGCGCGGTCGCTCTGGACGCCCCCGTGAACGCGCAGGATTGGTGGCTGGCGCAGCTGGACGGCGAATTCGTGCTGGCGCTCTTCTGTGGCGACTCCCTGCCCGACCGCGAGACGCTGATCGCCCTGCAGGCCCTGCGCATGGCGCCCGTGCCGGTGAAGGCCGTGCTGGTCGCCAGCCCGCAATGCGACCTGTCCGCGCTGCCCAAGGAACTGGCTTGCGTCACGGACCGCGAAGGCTGCCTGGGCAAGCGCTATGACGCGCAAGCCGGCACGGCTTACCTGATCCGCCCCGACCAGCACATCACCGCCCGCTGGCGCGCTTTCGCCGCCGGCGCCGTCACCGCGGCCGTCAGCCGCGCCACGGGCCGCGCCTGAACTTCGAGATGACTCCATCATGCTGATTACCGAAACCAACCTGGTCTCGCCGGACGACTTCTACGAAGCGCTGATCGAGACCCACCGCGACCTCACCAACGAGCAGAGCCAGGAGCTCAATGCGGCGCTGATCCTGCTGCTGGCCAACCACCTGGGCGACATGGAAGTGCTGCGCGAGGCGCTGCGCCAGGCGCGGGCGTCGGTGGCGCCGTAGTTCCGTTCACGCCCCGACCGCGAACGTATTGACGATCAACGCGCGCAGCCACTGGTTGCCGCCATCCCGGTCCACCCGGCGCTGCCAGTACATATTGGTCTGCAGCGCCGGCACTCTTATCGGCGGCGTGATGTAGCGCAGGCCGAACGGCGGCGCGGCGCTGGCGGCAAGTTTTTCGGGCACGGTCGCCAGCAGGTCGGTCGCGCTGACGATATAGGGCACGGCCGAAAAATGCGGCACGCTGAAGTGCTCAGCCAGTTCGACACCGGCGCGCTCCATGGACTGATTGACCTGTCCATAAGGCGCCGCGCGCGACACGATGAGGTGGCGTTCGGCCCGGAAGGCCTTGAGGCTCATGCCGGCGTGCGCCGTCGGATGCGCCTGCCGGAACAAGGTCGCATAGCCCTGGCGGAACAACATGCGCTGCAGCGTACCCGCCCCCATTTCATCGAAGGCGCCAATCGCCAGATCCACCCGCCCGGCCTCCATTTCCCGCGGCAGGTCCGGTCCCTGCACCCGCACGGAGTCGATACGCACCAGCGGCGCCACCTGCACGCAGACTTCCATCAGGCGTGGCATGAAGTGGATCTCGCCCACGTCCGTCATCGCCACCCGGAAACGGCGCGTACTGGTGGCGGCATCGAAGACGTCCTGGTCCTTCAGAGCCTGCGACAACATGGTCAACGCCTCACTGACCGGCCCCGCCAGGCGTTGCGCGCGCGGCGTGGGCAGCATGCCCTGCGCCGTGCGCACGAACAGATCGTCGCCGAATGCTTCGCGCAAGCGGCGCAGCGCGTTGCTGACAGCCGGTTGCGACAGGTCCATGCGCCGCGCCACGGCCGAAAGATTGCGGTCCTCCAGTAGATGCTGGAACAACAGCAGCAGGTTCAGATCGACATCGCGCAGCTCGGCCATACACCCCCCTACTATTCACAAAATTTATAGTCTCTATTTTTACATTCCCATAGCCGTAGCGGGGATTTTTTCCGACAATGCCATATGGGCTCCGGACCCCTTCCGGACGAGCCACCCGCACCAGGCCGCGCGGCCAAGTACCGCGCCGCCGCTCAGGAGGAATCCATGGAACTGCAATACCAGACCGGCTTCGGCAACAGTTGCGCCACCGAAGCCCTGCCCGGCGCGCTACCGCTGGGCCGCAACTCGCCTCAGCAATGCCCCTATGGCCTGTACGCCGAGCAGTTGTCCGGCACCGCCTTCACCGCGCCGCGCAGCGAAAACCGCCGCTCCTGGCTCTACCGCATCCGCCCCGGCGCCCAACACAAGCCGTTCGAGGCCTTTGACGGCGCCGCCGGCTGGCAAAGTACCTTCGGCCAGGGACCCGTCACGCCCAACCAGCTGCGCTGGAGCCCGCTGCCGATTCCCGCCGCCCCCACCGACTTCCTGGAAGGCGTGAAGACCTGGGGCGGCAACGGCGGCCCCGACGAACTGAGCGGCGTAGGCATCCACCTGTACGCGGCCAACCGCTCGATGCAAGGACGCTACTTCTACAACGCCGACGGCGAGCTGCTGCTGGTGCCGCAGGAAGGCCGCCTGCGCCTGGCCACGGAACTGGGCCTGATCGACCTGGAGCCCCTGGAAATCGCGGTCATCCCGCGCGGCGTGCGCTTCCGCGTCGAACTGCTGGACGGCAGCGCGCGCGGCTACATGCTGGAGAACTTCGGCGCGGCCATGCGTCTGCCGGAGCTGGGCCCCATCGGCTCGAACTGCCTGGCCAATGCCCGCGACTTCAAGACCCCGGTGGCCTGGTACGAAGACCTCGAAGGCGACTTCGAACTCATCGCCAAGTTCACGGGCGGCTTCTGGCGCGCATCCATCGACCATTCGCCGTTGAACGTGGTGGCCTGGCACGGCACGCACGCGCCGTACAAGTACGACCTGCGCAACTTCAACACCGTCGGCTCCATCAGCTACGACCATCCGGACCCCTCGATCTTCACCGTGCTGACCGCGCCGTCGGACACCCCGGGAACGGCCAACATGGATTTCGCGATCTTCCCGCCGCGCATCCTGGCCATGGAAAACACCTTCCGTCCGCCCTGGTTCCACCGCAACATCGCCAGCGAATTCATGGGCCTGATCCAGGGCGTCTACGACGCCAAGGCCGACGGCTTCGCACCGGGCGGCGCCAGCCTGCACAACTGCATGAGCGGCCACGGCCCCGACGCCGAGACCTTCGAAAAGGCCTCCCACGCCGACACCAGCAAGGCCCACTACATCCGTGACACGATGGCGTTCATGTTCGAGACGCGGCGCGTCATCCGCCCCACGGAACAGGCGCTGGCCTCGGTAGAATTGCAGGGCGACTACTACCGGTGCTGGCAGGGCATCGCCAAGCATTTCGACCCCAGCAAGGCGTGACGCGCAGACCTCCTGCTTTCCACGCCCGCGGCGATGAGCGCAAGCTCATCGCCGTTTGGCATTTGTAATTTCCGGCGCCTGGCGCCCGGCCACCGCATAACCACACTGAAAGAGACACGCAGCCATGACCACCATCAACGAAACCCACGACCCGTCCCTGAAGAGCTGGATCGCCAGCGCCAACACCGGCGAGTCGGATTTCCCGGTGCAGAACCTGCCCTACGCCACCTTCCGCCGCAAGGGCACGACGGAACCGTTCCGCCCCGGCGTGGCCATCGGCGACCAGATCCTGGACCTGGCCGCGCTGGCCGCCAAACAGCCCTTCGAAGGCCTGGCAGCCGAGGCTCTGGCAGCGTGCGCCACGGACAGCCTGAACGCCCTGATGGCCCTGGGCCAGGCCCACTGGAGCGCCCTGCGCCTGGCGCTGTCGCGCGCGCTGCGCGAAGGCGCTGCCCTGCGCGCCACGGTCGAGCCGCTGCTGGTTGCGCAAGCCGACGCCGAATACGCCACGCCCGCCCGCATCGGCGACTACACCGACTTCTATATCTCGGTGCACCACGCCACCGCCGTGGGCAAGCAATTCCGCCCCGACAACCCCTTGCTGCCGAACTACAAGTGGGTGCCCATCGGCTATCACGGCCGCGCCTCCAGCATCGGCGTGGACCAGAAATTCCCCCGCCCCGTCGGCCAGACTCGTCCCGCCAATGAAGGCGAGGCGCCGCAATTCGGCCCCTGCGCCCGCCTGGACTACGAACTGGAACTGGGCATCTTCGTCGGTACGGGCAACGCCCAGGGCGACCGCATCCCCCTGGCCGACGCCGAATCGCACGTGTTCGGCCTGTGCATCCTGAACGACTGGTCGGCGCGCGACATCCAGGCCTGGGAATACCAGCCCCTGGGCCCCTTCCTGGCCAAGAACTTCGCCTCCACGATCTCGCCCTGGGTCGTCACCATGGAAGCGCTGGAGCCGTTCCGCACGCAGTGGATGCGCGGCCCGTCCGAACCGCAGCCCCTGCCCTACCTGGCATCCGACGCCAACCGCGCCAAGGGCGCCTTCGACGTGCAGATGGAAGTGTTGCTGACCACCGAGAAATCGCGCGCCGACAAGCAGCCGCCCGCCTTCCTGTCGCGCAGCAACTTCCGCGATGCCTACTGGAACGTGGCGCAGCTGATCACGCATCACACCGTCAACGGCTGCAACCTGCAACCGGGCGACATGCTGGGCACCGGCACCCTGTCCGGCCCGCAACCCTCGGAAGCCGGCTCGCTGCTGGAACTGAGCAACGGCGGCAAGAACCCGATCGACCTGCCCTGGGGCGAAAAGCGTACCTTCCTGCAGGATGGCGACCAGGTCATCATCCGCGCCGAATGCGTGAAGGCGGGCTATCCGCGCATCGGCTTCGGCGCCTGCTCCGGCACGGTGCTGCCCGCCCGCGCCTAATCCGCGCCGGCGCCTGCCCTGGCGGGCGCCGTCAACGCCTCGATCTCGTCGTCCTTGGCCCGCCACTGCTGGCCCAGCCAGTGGTGGAAGGTCGTGCGGAACGCCTTGTCGCCGGAGTAGTTGCCTTCGCAGAACTCCGGCGGCACCGGCAACTGCCGCATGCGCACCAGCACCCGCCCCGCACGGCCGCAGGCCAGGTCCCAAAAGCTGGGCGCGCCCTCCGGATAGGCAATCGTCACGTCTATCATCGAGCGGAAACGCTTGCCCATCGCATTCAACGCCACCGCCAGCCCGCCCGCCTTGGGCTTGAGCAGATGCCGGTACGGCGATCCCTGCGCATCGCGCTTGGCAGGACTGAAACGCGTCCCTTCGGCGAACACCATCACGCTGGTCGGCACCAGTGAAAACTTCGCGCAGGCCCGCCGCGCGGTCTCCTGATCCTGCCGCCCCAGATCCGGATTGCGGCGCAACGCCGCCTTGCCGTGGCGCTTCATGAACGGAAAATCCAGCGCCCACCACGCCAGCCCGATCACCGGCACATAGATCAGTTGCTGCTTCAGGAAGAACTTCAGCAACGGAATACGCCGGTTCAGCGACTGCTGCAACACGAAGATATCCACCCAGGACTGATGATTGCAGTTCACCAGATACCAGTCCGCGTAGCGCAGTCCGTCATTGCCCTGCACATCCCAGGACACATCCTGGATCCGCGCCAGCCATCCGGCGTTGCAGGACACCCAGGCCGTGGCGATACCGTTGAGCACGGGATCGATCCCCCGCCTGACCGCCGCGAACGGCAGCAGCAGCTTCAACAAGGCCAGCGGAAACAGAAGCAGGCACCAGAACACCGTGTTGAGCGCCAGCCAAACGGTACTGATCACACCCGTCACCCAGGCGAGGCGCCCGCGCGGCAACGGCAGCACGCGGCGGCGCGGCGGCACGCGAATACTAGATTTGTTTGATCGGGCAGCCGCAGCACGGCCTGCCCCGGAAGACGATTCAGGAAAAGTCATGCGCCAGTTTCCCCCCTTCACAAAAAATCCGACTTGCGCAGAATCAAGCGGCGGTCAGCGATCGGCGCGCAGCCCCACCACCCAAAACAACACAGCGCAAGACGCCGCGTATGCTCGATTGGGCCGCCCGGGCGGCCTAATCGAGCAGGCACCGCAAGATCTTCCACCGCCCCGCCGCCCGCGGCAAGCATGCCAAGCACACCACCCGTCCCTGCGACCGTGAAGTTTCAAACACCGAAGCTTGGGGCGTTGGGGGCCTGGGGCGCGCGGGGCGTCGATAAGCCCAAGGGAATCCGTAGGGAGCCGAAGGCGTACGAGGATGACGCAGGGGAAGTCCGGAGCGAAGGCTCCGGACCGCAATCGTTGCCCCGCGCACCCCAGCCCCCCGACGCCCCAAGCGTCTTAAGAACCAGCATCATCCCGCATAAAGCGCCACCATCAAGGCAACCGATACCGCTCTTCCCGATACGCCCAACTAGCCCACAAAGCATGCGCCAAGGCCTCTTCCGAGAGCCGAGGATCCAAAGGCTCCACCGGCGCATAAACCTCATCCCGCCCCACAGGCGCCGCCTCATACCTGAACTGCCGCGGCGCCTTCGAAGGCTCCAGCACCAGCAACTGATCCCCCTGCAGATAGCCGAAATTATCCGCGTACTGCATCATCGCCCGATTCGGATCCCGCTGCGTCAGATCCACGCCCAGCATGGGATTCACGTTGTCCAGCCCCATCAAGGACAACATGGTGGGCGCCATGTCGATCTGGCTGACCAACCGTTCATCCTGCCGAGGCGCAATCCCCGCCCCCAGAATCAGCGCAGGAATCTGGAAATGCCGCACCGGCACCGGAATGGAGCCATAGACGCGCGAATCGTGATCCGCGATCACCAGGAAGACCGTGTTGTCCCAGTACGGCGCCTTGCGCGCCTTGTCGAAGAACTGCCCCAGCGCCCAGTCCGCGTAACGCACCGTGTTATCCACCGTGGCCGGATCTCCCACCGGCTTGATGCGCCCTTCCGGATACTCCCACGGCGAATGATTCGACACCGAGAACGCCAGCGTGAACACCGGCTTGTCGCCATCCGCCCGCAGCAGCCGGTCCACCTGGTTGAACATGTCCTCGTCCGAGGCGCCCCACGACCCTTCGAACACTGGATTCACGAACTTGGGACGGTCCACGATTTCGTTAAAGCCGTTACCCAGGAAAAAGGCCCGCATATTGTCGAAGTGCGACTCGCCCCCGTACACGAAGCGCGAATGGTAGCCATGCTTGCCCAGCACCTGCGCCAGCGTGAAGAAACCCGTCTGCGAACGCGGCAGCTTCACCACCGCGTCAGCCACGCTGGGCAGGAAGCCCGCCGTGACCGCCTCGATGCCCCGCACCGAGCGCGTGCCCGTCGCGTAGGCGCGGTGGAACATCCAGCCCTCCTTGCCCAGCCGGTCGATGTTGGGCGTGAGATCACGGCCGCCCAGGCTGCCCACATACTGCGCGCCCAGGCTTTCCTGCAGGATGATCACCAGGTTCAACGGCTTATCCCGGCGCGCCATCGCCTTCTGCTCATGCAAGCTGGGATACCGCGCGTCCAGCGGCGCGCCCGTCAGCCCGGCCTTCTCGCGCACGATGGCATTCATTTCGTCCACCGCCATCTTGGGATACATCGCTGCCGACGAACGCTCATCGCGCATGCGGTAGGCGGCGTCGAACACGCTATACAGCGAATTCAGCGCCAGCGCATTGACCATGGCGTCGGAACTGTAGGCGACCTTGGCCGGATTGATCGGACGATGCTCCAGCGTGCCGCGCGCGCCCAGGAACACCAGCGCCAGGATCACGAACGACGCCAGCGGCCGCTTCCACCACGACATGAACGGATCGCGGGCGCGGGTGGGAAACAGGCGGACCGACAGCCAGGCCGCCAGCGCCAACACGACAAAGGCCGCCAGCAGCACGCCCTTGTAGCCCTGCCACAGCATCGAACCGACTTCCTTCGGATTGAGCAGATAGATGAAATAGAGCCGGTTGGGCCGCGTGTCGTATTCCGCGATGAACTGCGGCGTGGAGACCTCCAGCAGCACATACAGCATCCACCAGACACGGAACCACCAGGCGGTGATGCGGGCGGCCAGCGGCCGATGGCCGAACCAGGGCGAAAACACCGCCGGCAGCGCGATCACCATGGACATCAGGCAGACGTCGATGCGCAGGCCGCCCAGCAGCAACGGCCCCAGCCCGCCTGCCGCCTCCACCCGATCCCACATCCAGAAGGCCAGCGCCAGCCGCGACAGCGTCAGCAGCGCCAGGACCGCAATGATGAACCGCAGAGTCAGACGGCGCATGCGTACACCCTCCCCTGGCGTCGCAACGCCTGTTCAGATGAAAGAATGCCGCTGTATATGCCGAGCAGAGCCATGCCGCCTCGTGGTTCGAAGTTTGAAAACGCGCAAAGGTTAACGCGGTTTGGGACGAGCCTTCGGCCGCGCTTACTGCGCGCGCCGCAGCCGTTCGCGGCTGTTGCTCAGATGCGTGCGCATGGCTGCGCGCGCGGCTTCCGCGTCCTGGCGCTGGATCGCGCCGTAGATGTCTTCGTGCTCGAGGTTCACCCGCGCCAGATAGGCGGCACGATCCTCGTGCGCAAACTTCGCCGAATTGATCCGGGTGCGCGGAATGATGGCCGAACCCAGATGCGACATCAGGTCCGCGAAGTAACGGTTGTCCGTGGCTTGCGCGACCAGCAGATGGAACTGGAAATCCGGCGTGACGGTGTCGCCGTCGTTCTCCAGTGCGCTCTTGAAGGCTTCCAGTGCGCGCCTCATCTCATGCAGCTGCTCCGGGCTGCGCCTGGCCGCGGCCAGGCCGGCAGCCTCGCTTTCCAGGCAGATACGCAGCTCCAGCAACACCAGCACGTCGCGCACCGTGGCGATGTCGGCGGGATCCACGCGGAAATCCCCGCCGCCGCTAGGCTCCAGCGCATACGTCCCCACGCCATGATGCGTCTCGACCAGGCCCGATGCCTGCAGCCGGGACAGGGCCTCGCGCACCACCGTACGGCTGACGCCGAACTGGCGCATGATCTCGGATTCCGTCGGCAACTTGTCGCCGGGCCTGATGTCCCCGCCACGGATACGCTCCGTGATGCTCTCGACCAGCCCCTGAGCCAGGTTCCGGGGACGACGCCGCGGCGTGACGGGAGTATCGGCGGGAACATTCATTGGCAAGGATCCGAAAGCAGTTGAGCGCGGCCCGGGACCGAGCGTCGCTGCCCATTGTACTTTGGGCCGGGTATCAGGCCCGCGCGCCAGAATGGCGCCAGCGACGCGCAGCGCGCCAATGTTTCGCCCGGACCAACCGTCCCGGGCATCCCGCGACTAACGGTTCAAGCCCGCGGCGGCGGGACGGGCCACGATGAGGGGATAGAAAAACAGGGCCGCCAGGAACCACATCAAGGTAGCGGACCAAAGCGTCTGACTGAGGAAATGGGCGCCTTGCAGGATACGCACCGCGGAAAAACCCACTCCCCCCGCGATACCCGCTGCCAGCCCCCACCAGCGCCACGCCGGACGCCCCAGCGCCCAGCCCACGAAATACAGGGTCAACATCGAATAGCCCGCGCCAGCATGACCGCTGGGCAAAGCGCCGCCCCCCGCAGCCCGCACCCAGGTCCACCAGAACGACGGGTAAGGGGTATAGCCGCCCAGGGAGTCCAGATCATAAGGACGGGGCAGCGTCGTGTAGTGCTTCAGTTGATTCACCAGCACCTGCCCCGTCAGGCAGGTTGCCGCCAGCGCCAGCGCCGGTCCGCGCCATGGCCGCCAGGCCGGAATGCGATAGCTTGCCGCCGCCACGCCCACCGCGGCCAGTCCTATCCCGATAGGCAGGGCCAGCACCATGCGATGCCCGATCAGATCCAGCCAACGGTTCAGGCGCAGTGGAAAATCGTCCAGCGCCGGATCGAACAGCGCTCGAGCGATTCGCATATCCAAGCCCGAGACATTGGCCCACCATGCCAGGCAGGCGAGCGCAAGCGTGATCGCAAAGACATGGCTCAACAGATACGAGGCCGGCGTCGGCTTGCGCAACGCGGGCGGCGATAGGGGCGGCATGGTGGCGACAGGAGGTCCGTCAGGCAAACGGGCAGCTTAGGCCGCCGACAGTCAAACTTTCGTCAAATTTGACCTTGCGCCCCGCCGGCCGCCGCCATCGCATGTCCCGCATCGGCCTCGAAACGCAGCGTGAAACAGGTGCCGCGCTGCTCGCCTTGCCGCGAAGAATCGACCGTCAGCGACCAGCCCTGCATGTCGCAGACGCGCTTGGCGATCGCCAGCCCCAGCCCGCGCGCCGTTTCGTCGGGGCTGCCCGCGCCCGAATCCCGCATGCGGCCGCTGTAATAGCGGCGGAACAGGAAAGGCAAGTCGTCGGCGGCAATGCCCTTGCCATCGTCGCGCAGCTCCAGCGCGCCGTCGGCGGTCACGCTCGCGGTCAGCGTCGCCGGCGCGGCGTGCTCCACCGCGTTGCGGATCAGGTTGCGCAACACGGTCAGCAAGGCATAGCGATCCAGCATACGAACCTGACCGGCGGCGATCCGGTTTTCGAAACCAAGCCCGGCCAACCCTGCCTGGGCTTCGTAGCCGCGCCAGGCGTTGTCCATGCATTCGCTGAGGTCGACGGACTCCGCCGGGCGCAGCTCATCCCGCGCCATGGAGCGTGCGCTCTCCAGCGACACGATCACATCGTCCACGTTGTCCACCACGCGGGTCAGGCGCTGGCGCTGGTCCGGGGTCAGTACCTGGGTCAGCAGCATCAACTCGCTATCCGAGCGGATCGCGGCCAAGGGCGTGCGCACCTCGTGGCTGAGATTGCCCGCGAATTCGCGCTCGCGCGCAATCGACCTGTCCACCTGGTTCTGCACCCGGTTGAAGGCCTCTATCAGCCGCCCCGCCTCATCGTCGCGCGTCACCGCCATGTCGGGCGCCCCAGGCGCCCAAGTGGCCAGCCGGTCGGTCAGGTCCAGCAGCGGCCCGACCGCGATGGCGGCCACGCGCCGCGATAGCGCATAGGCGCCCACCACGCAAATGGCGCCCACGCCCAGCACGATCAGGCCGAAGTCGTGAACCCGCCCTTCGTTCTCGGTGGCGTCGTAAAGCAGGTACACCTTGCCTCGCGCCGTTTCGGCCACCATCACATGCCAGGTGTAGGCGCCCGGTTCGACCAGATGCAGGCCGCTGTCCAGGGCATCGATTTCCTGGGGCATGCCAGTGGGCCGCTTGCCGTCCACGCTGACCCAGGCGCGCATGGAGCCGCCCAGTTCGCGCACGCCTTCACGGGGCAGAAAACCGTCGCTGACCTGCGCATGCTGCACCAGCCGGTCCATTTCGGTATTCAGAATGTCGTTGACCAGGTCGTCTTCCATCTGGTCGAAAGTGAGGTAAGCCAGCAGGGCCAGCGCCGTCACGAACAACGCCACGGTTCCGGTCAGCGCCCACACCACCCGCTGGGTTAGCGTACCCCCGACCGACGCCGCGGAAATGCCGCTCATCTGGCCGCTCCAGCTTCCAGCGTCAGGCGCCAGCCGGTCCCATGTATGGTTTCGATGCCATCGAAGCCAGCATCGGCCAAGGCGCGGCGCAACAGGTGCACCTGGCTGCGCAGCGCGTCCGAGGAAGGCGGTTCGTTGCCCCACAACATGGACTCCAGCTCCTCGCGCGAGACCACCCTGCCAGGATCGCGCAACAGCGCTTCGATGATGAGGCCGGCCTTGCGCGTGAGATGCACGGGAGTGCCGTTGACCGACACCGCGCGGTTGCGGGTGTCGTAGGACAGCGGGCCGAAAGCCCGCACCGAATCCACCGTCGCCCCCTTGGAGCGCTGGATCAGCGCAATCAGGCGCGCCTCGACCTCAAGCAGCGCAAAAGGTTTGGTCAGATAATCATCAGCGCCATGCGAGAACCCGACCAGTTTGTCTTCCAGGCTGTCACGCGCCGTCAGCATCAGCACCGGAACGTCGGCGCGCATGTCGTTGCGCAGCGTATGCAACACGGCGTTGCCGTCCATGCCCGGCAGGCCGATGTCCAGGATCAGGGCATCGAAGCGCTGCTCCCTCAGCCGCTCCAGCGCGGCCGGCCCCGAATAGGCGGCATCGGGCAGGAAGCCGCGCGCTTCCAGGAAGGTGTACAGGTTGCCGGAGATCACCGGATCATCCTCGACGATCAATACCCTGCAATTCGCGCCCGCCGCGGGACTGGTTGCCATGGTTGCGATTCCCTTTCGTGCGCGGCGCCCTAGGCCCGCAATACCTTGCCCGGATTCATCAGCCCTTGCGGGTCCAGCGCTCGCTTTACTCTGCGCATCAGGTCCAGTTCGACAGCGCTCTTGTAGCGCGGCAGCTCGTCGATCTTGAGCTGGCCGACGCCATGCTCCGCGCTGATCGAACCATGGTGCGCATGCACGCTGTCGTGCACCACGCCGTAGATATCGCTTTGCAACGCCAGCAGCTCGGCCTCGGTCTGCCCCGGCGCATGGGCCACGTTGTAATGCAGATTGCCGTCGCCCAAGTGGCCGAAGATCACGTGGCGCACACCCGGAAAACGCGCCTGCAGCAAGGCGTTGGTCTTGTGCACGAAGCCGGCGATGGCGGAGATCGGGATGGACACGTCATGCTTGACCGACTTGCCCAGCTCCGCCTCGGCCAGCGGGATGCTCTCGCGCAGGTGCCACAGCGCCTTGCTTTGCGTCACGTTCGCGGCGATGGCGGCATCGTTCACCAGCCCGCTTTCCATGGCCTCGCCCAACACGGCTTCGAATCGCTCACGCGCGTGCTCCTCGCTTTCACTGTCGGACAGTTCCAGCAGGGCGAACCACGGGGACGCGGCGGAATTTCCCTCGAACGGCAAGCGTTGTTGCGGGAAGAGCCGCACGACCGCCTGCAGGCATGCCCCGCTCATCAGCTCAAAGCCGGTCAGCGCGGCGCCAAAACCCGCGCGGGCGCGCGACAGCAGCTCGACCGCTTGGTCGATACCGTCCAGCGTCAGCAATGCCGTGCACGAAGCCACCGGCCTTGGAAACAGTTTCAGCGTGGCGGCGGTGATGATGCCCAGCGTGCCTTCGCTGCCGATGTACAGGTCGCGCAAGTCGTAGCCGGTGTTGTCCTTGCGCAAGCCACGCAGGCCGTGCCAGATCTCGCCTTCGGCGGTCACGACCTCCAGGCCCAATGTCAGTTCCCGCGTGTTGCCGTAGCGCAGCACCTGCGTGCCGCCCGCATTGGTCGCCAGGTTGCCGCCTATGGTGCAGCTGCCTTCGGCGGCCAGGCTCAGCGGAAACAGCCTGCCGGCCGCGGCGGCAGCCTCCTGCACCGCTTGCAAGACGCAGCCCGCCTCCACGGTGATCGTGTCGTTGTCGGTATCCAGCGCGCGCACCGCCGTCAGGCGGGTGGTGGACAGGATCACCGCGCTGCCGGATAGGTCAGGCGTGGCGCCTCCGCACAAGCCTGTATTGCCGCCTTGCGGCACCACCGGCACGCCATGCCTGGCGCACAGCTTTACGGCCGCCGCCACTTCCTCGGTCGACCCGGGACGGATCACCGCCAGCGCGACGCCTCGATAGCGGCGGCGCCAGTCCAGCACGTAGGTGTCGGCGTCCGTGCCCGTCAGCACGTGGGAAGCGCCCAGAAAGGACTGTAGATCGCTCAGCAAGGTCATATGCGCGGCCAAGTAGAGCCTGGATGCATCCAGGCCAGGGATGTGCCGACTATTGTAGGGGTTGAAATGCCCCCGGGTCGCCACCAGGCGGACCCGCGCAGCCCGCCGCCAGGACAGATCAGCCGACCGCCTGATCCAGCCTCGCGCCCGTCAGCCCCGAGCAATAGGCCCGAGAGGCAATGCGGTTCATGAGAAAAGCGCGGTCGACGCCTGCGGGGCCGGGCATTTCCGATAGGGCGCGGTAGGCGCGGCGCAGCACCTCGCCCCGGGTCGCGCCGCACACCAGCAAGCGCGTGCATGGCAGGCGACGGTCCACGCAGCCGTCGATGCGCACTTCCAGCGCATGGGCGGCGACGGGTTCGCAATCGGCTACGGCCGTGCCCGAATGAGCCTGCGCCTGGGCGTCGATCACGCGGAACACGCCGCTGCGATCGTCCAGCGCGAAAGCGACGGTACCCATGCCCTGCCAGCCGCGGTCCCGCGCCACGTCGGCGGCGACGGTGCGCAGCGCGCTTTCCATCGAAGCCGGCAGATGGGGCGCCGGGGATTCGGCGATCAGGACCCGGGCGTCGCGCCATACGCAACGTTCCCAGGCCCGGCCCGTGGCCAGGCCGCCCGCCTCGGAAACGAACACGTGGATGTCGAGCCGGCGCTCGCGGCCTGCGGCTGGTCCGGCGTGATCCGTGGGCGGACCCCGCCGGTTTGAGGCGCCCCTGGATGACATGACAGTAGAAACTTTGGCGCCCATGGCCCCTCCCGGTCTTTCTGCTTGCATAGCAAGCGTATCACCTTCGGACGACGAGCAAGTTTTATGCCACGCCCAGCCTCCCCTGCAAGCCCTGGAGCGCGGCCGGGCGCCGCACCGTAACCAGGCGTTGACGTCCGCGCAGGCACCAGATCAGGGCAGACGTCCCGCCGAGGTGCAAGGACGGAAAAAGCCCTACGCCGTCTGCCGGATGAAGGGGGAGCGCCAATGGGGGATAATTCCGGTTTAATCTCCTGCCAGCCGCCTTTTGGATACGAGGGTTTACCAGCAGACCCCGGCAGAATGAGCGCTGCAACTCTCATCAAGGAATCGCTGTGGGCGACAACACGCAATTTCCGGGCTCGGTGTTCAAAGCCTATGACATCCGCGGCACCGTGCCCGATCTGATCGACGCGCGCTTTGCCCGAGCCTTGGGCGTAGCGCTCGCCGCCCGTGCGCGCGACCAGGGCATACAAACCCTGGTCGTCGGCCGCGATGGCCGTCTGAGCAGCGAAATGCTGTCAATAGCGCTGCAGGAAGGCATGCTGGAAGGCGGCGTGGATACTCTGGACATCGGCATGGTACCCACCCCGCTGGTCTATTTCGCCGCCAACGTCATGCAGACGGGATCAGGCGTCGCCATCACCGGCAGCCACAACCCGCCCAAGTACAACGGCTTCAAGATGATGATGGGCGGCCGTGCGCTCTACGGCGAGGACGTGCAGGCGCTGGCCGCCAGCATGAACGGCCCCGCCAGCGCCCCGGCGGCGCGGCCCGGCGTGCGCCGTCAACTGGACCTGGTGGCGTCCTACATCGCTCGTGTCGCGTCCGGCATCAAGCTGGCGCGGCCCATGAAAATCGCGATCGATTGCGGCAACGGCGTGGCCGGCGCGGTCGCCCCGGCGCTGTTCCGCGCCCTGGGCTGCGAAGTCACCGAACTGTTCTGCGAGGTGGATGGCACCTTCCCCAACCACCATCCCGACCCCGCCGAACCCAAGAACCTGCAGGACCTGATCAAGTGCGTGGCCGAGACCGACTGCGAACTGGGCCTGGCTTTTGACGGCGACGGCGACCGCCTGGGCGTGGTGACGAAATCGGGCCAGATCGTCTGGCCGGACCGCCAACTGGTGCTGTTCGCCCGCGACGTGCTGGACCGCAATCCGGGCGCCACCATCATCTATGACGTGAAGTGCAGCCGCCACGTCGGCCTGTCGGTCGAAGCCGCCGGCGGCGTGCCGCTGATGTGGAAGACCGGCCATTCGCTGGTGAAGGCGAAGCTGGCCGAGACCGGGGCCCCGCTGGCCGGCGAAATGAGCGGCCACATCTTCTTCAAGGAGCGCTGGTACGGGTTCGATGACGGACTCTACACGGGTGCGCGCCTGCTGGAGATCGTGTCGCGCGACGCCGATCCCTGCGCCGTGCTGGAAGCCCTGCCGCAAGACGTTTCAACTCCAGAGTTGAAGCTGGAAATGGAAGAAGGCCAGCCTTTCACCCTGGTCCAGGCCTTGCAAGACCAAGGCCAATTCCCCGCTGCGAACCGCGTGATCACCATTGATGGCGTGCGTGCCGAGTATCCAGACGGCTTCGGCTTGGCTCGCCCCTCGAACACCACCCCGGTCGTCGTGCTGCGATTCGAAGCGCAAACGTCTGCAGCGCTGGAGCGCATCCAAGCCGACTTCCGACGTGAGCTGAGCAAGCTCGCCCCGCAAGCCAAACTGCCTTTCTGAACTCCATGTCTCTATCGAACAGCCCCGCCTGGCAAGCGTTCATCACGGCCACGCGCTCCGCACCCAAGACCGGCGCCCAATTGCGCATCATCAATGCTCCCGGGTTGCGCCTGGACTTGAGCGCGCAGGCGTATTCGCCGGAGCTGGAGAATGCAGAGGCCGCGCTGCTGACACAACAAGGCTTCGAGGCGGCCCGGGCTTGCCTGTTCGACGGCGGCAACGCCAACTGGACCGAGGAACGCCCCGCCTGGCACACCGCCCTGCGTGCGGCCCAACCGCCCGCCAAGGTGGCCAAGGCCGTGCTGACCGAGCGTGAGCGGATGCGCGAATTCGTGCGGCAGGCCGACAAGGCCGGGCGCTATGGCTGCGTGCTGCACCTGGGCATAGGCGGCAGCGACTGGGGGCCGCGGCTGGTCACGCGCGCCCTGCGCCACGGCGGCGCGCGGCGCGAAGTGCGTTTCGCCTCCAACGTGGACTCGCATTCGGTCGCGGACGCGATGAGCCGCCTGGATCCGCACGATACCCTGGTCATCGTCGCATCCAAGTCGTTCACCACGACCGAGCCGCTGGCCAATGCCGAGGTCGCCATGAACTGGCTGCGCGATGCCGGCGTGGCGGATCCGATCAAGCAGGTCGTGGCGGTCACCGCCAACGTCGAGGCGGCCTTGAACCTGGGCATCCTGCCCGATCACATCTTCCAGATCTGGGATTGGGTGGGCGGACGCTATTCGCTTTGGTCCGCGATCAGCCTGCCGGTCGCGCTGGCGCTGGGCACCGACTGCTTTGACCAGCTACTGGCGGGCGCCGCCGCCATGGACGAGCATTTCCGCACCGCGCCCATCAAGGAAAACGCGCCCGTCCAGCTGGCGCTGGCCGGCGTCGTGAACCGCAGCGTGCTGGGCTACGACTCCCTGGCAATCACGCCCTACGATTCGCGGCTTTATCACATCGTGCCCTGGGCCCAGCAGCTGGAAATGGAATCGCTGGGCAAGGTCGCCACCGCCGATGGCAGCCCGGCCGGCGTGCCCACCGGCCCGGCCGTTTGGGGCATGTCGGGCACCGATTGCCAGCACACCTTCTTCCAGTGGCTGCACCAGGACACCCGGGGCGCTCCCGTCGACTTCATCCTGTGCGAAAAACCCGACCACGCCTACGCGCGGCACCACGAGCTGCTGATCGCCAACTGCCTGGCGCAGCGTTCGGCGCTGCTGCGCGGCAAGTCCTACGAGGAAGCGCTGGCCGAAACCTCGGCCATCGAAAGCGATCCCGACCGCGCGCGGCTGCTGGCGCTGCACCGTGTCCATCCGGGCGGCCGGCCGTCCTCGCTCATCGTGCTGCCGCGCCTGGAGGCCTATACGCTGGGCGCGCTGCTGGCGCTGTACGAACACAAGGTGTTCACGCAGGGCGTGGTCTGGGGCATCAATCCCTTCGATCAATGGGGCGTTGAATTCGGCAAGGCCCTGGCCAAGGGCATCATGCACGAGTTGAATTCGCAGCAAGCCAGCCAGCAGGATCCTTCCACCCGCTACTGGATCGACGCGATCACGCGCCGTCCCTGAGCGCTAGCCGGCGCCTCCCCGGCGCCGGCGCTGCCGTATCAGGCGCTGAGCGCGTCGTAGATTTCCACGTGGATGCGCGCCACGCGCTCGATGTTGAACTCGTGCTCGGCCAGCGCCCTGCCTGCGGCGCCCATGGACTGCCGCAAGGCCGGATCCCCGGCCAGACGCGCGATGGCGTCCGCCAACGCCTGCGCGTCGCGCACCGGCACCAGCAGTCCCGTCTCGCCGGGTTCGATCGCATCGCGGCAACCAGGCACATCGGTAGTCACGACCGCGCGCGCGCAGGCTGCCGCCTCGATCAGCGACTTGGGCAGACCTTCACGATAGGAAGGCAGCACGGCGATATGCGAGGCGGCGTACAGCGCGGCCACGTCGGAGCGTTCGCCCAATGCGCGCACGCAGCCTTCCCGCTGCCAGGCATCCACATCGTCCTGCGTCGCCGAGGCCGGATTGCCGGCGTCCACGCCGCCGACCAGCTGCATCGTGACAGGCAAACCACGCTCGCGCAGCAGCCTGGCCGCCTGCACGAATTCCTGCACGCCCTTGTCGCGCAGCAATCGGGCCACCATGGTGACCACGACCGGCGGCGCCGGCGGTTCGGGCTGGGCCCGATACGCATTCAGGTCCACGCCCGCGCCCCGGATCATGACGACCTGGGCGTCGCGCACCGCACCCAGCGACTTGAGCAAATCGCGGTCGCTGGCGTTCTGGAAGATCACGCGGCTATTGGGATGGCCCAGCGCCAGCCGGTACAGGCGCGCGACCACGGCGCGCACCAGCTTCATCTTCAGGGAATTGGACAGGAACACAAAGCCCAGTCCGGAAATCGCCGCGACCATGCCCGGCACGCGCGTCAAGCGGGCAGCGATGCCGCCATAGAGCACGGGCTTGATCGTGACCAGATGCACGATCTGCGGCCGCAGGCGGCGGAACAGCCGTATCAGGGCCAGCAGCGTACCCAACTCCTGCAAGGGATGCTTGCCGCTGCGCGTCATGGGTATGGCGTGATGCGTCATGCCCAGCGCCTCGATGTCCGCCACGGCCGGACCGTCCATCGTGGCGACATGCACCTCGTAGCCCGCCTGTTGCGCGGCCAGCGCCACCGGCACGCGGTGCGACATGAAGAAGGCCGGATTGTTGACGACAAACAGCAGGCGGCGCCCTGCGCTCATGCTTTGACTCCTGAGATGCGGCGCCACACCGCGATATAGCTTTGCACCATGCGCGCCAGGTCGAAATTTTCCAGCACGCGGGCGCGGCCCGCCTCGCCTGCACGCGTACGGCCGCGCGAGGCCACTTCGCACAGGGCTGTTTCAATGCCGCGGGCCAGCGCCTCGGACTGCTCCGGCGGCACCACCACGCCGGCATCGCCGACGATAAAGGCCGCGTCGCCCACGTCCGTCACGACGCAGTAGACGCCGCAGGCCATGGCCTCGGCTACCACGTTGGGAAAGCCTTCCGCGCAGCTGGACAGGACATGCAGATCCAGCCCGTTCATTGCGGCGGGCACGTCGTCGCTGGGACCCGCCAACACCAACCGGTCGCGCAGGCCCAGCCTGTCGATCAAGGCCGCCAGCTCAGTGTTTGCGGTGTCCATGCCACGACCTATCAGCACGCAGCGCAGTCCCGCGTCGCGTCCATCGCGTACCAACGCGGCGATGGCGCGCAGCAGGTTGGCGTGGTCCTTGAGTGGATCCCAGCGGGCCACGCAACCGATGGCCGGCACGTCCTGCGGCAAGCCCCATTGCGCGCGCACCCGCTGCCGGGCCTCGTCATTCGGCGCATAGCGCGACAAGTCATAGCCGTTGGCGATCACCACCATGCGTTCGCGGTCATAGCCTTTGTCGGCATGGCGCTGCGCCGACTTCTGGGCGGCGCATACGATGGCCTTGGGTATGCGGCCGGACAGCAGCGCGCACGCCCGCAGCACCAAGCGGGCCGAACGGCTGCTGCGCTCCAGGTGTTCGCCCGAATTGCGTATGCCCCAGGCGATGGCCCGCACGCCTGCCAGGCGCGCCGCCAGGCCGCCGATCAGATCGGCGTGGTACATCCAGGTCTGCACCGCGTCGGGACGCGTCGCGGCGATCAGCGAACGCAGCGCCATGAAACCACCCAGGCTGACCCGCCCGCGTTTCATGCCCAGCGCATGCACCGCGACGCCTGCCGCGCGCAGGCGCTGGCCATAGATGCCCTCGTCGGTCAGCGACACGATGACATGTTCCACATCCGCCCCGGGATAGGTCGCCAGGCGGAACAGCACGGATTCCGCCCCACCCTGCCCCAGGCCGGTGATGATGTGCAGGACACGCAGCGGCCGGGCGCTCATCGTCCCTCCCGCACGGCATCGAACAATTCATCCCATTCCGCCAGGACGCTGGCCAGCGCATAGCGCTGGCGCACCGCGGCGGCGCCGCGCAAGCCCAGTTGCTGGCGCAGGGAGGCGTCTCCCAGCAGACGGCGCAGGGCCTCGCGCAGGTCATCTCGATTGCCGGCGGGCACCAGCAGAGCGTCCTCGCCGTTGCGCGTCATCTCGCGCGGCCCGCTGGGACAATCGAACGCCACGCAGGGCAGGCCCAGCGACATGGCTTCCAGCAGCACATTGGGGAAGCCTTCCACCAGCGAACTCAGCACGAAGGCCTGGCCCCGCGCAAGTTCATCCCAAGGCGCCTCGGTGCGGCCAGGCAAGCTGATGCGCGACTGCAATCCCAGGCGCGCGACCTGCTGCTCCAGCGCGCCGCGCTCGGGGCCTTCGCCCCAGATGCGCAGATTCCAGTCCGGGAAGTCAGGCGCCAATTGCGCGAACACGTCGATCAGCAGGTCAAACTGCTTGTCGGTGACCAGGCGTCCCATTGCCAGCAATTCGCGGGAACCGCCGTCTTCACGCTGCGGCACCAGCGGCGCATCCAGCAAGGGCGCCGGCAGCGGATTGGGAATCACGGCCAGGCGTTTGATGCCGGGCACCTGCCGGGCGAACGGGCCAGCGGTATCCTCCGCCTGCACCGTCACCATGTCGGCGCGGGGATACAGGATGCGACGCAGCTTGCGCCACACGGTTCCCGTCGTGGTTTCGGCCACCGGATTGGTACGCTCGCAAACAATCAGCGGCACCTTCAATCCCAGGGAAGCCAGTATGGCGGCCACGTTGACGTTGGTCAGGAAGGACACCACCACGTCTGGCTTCGAATCGCGGATGTGTTTGCGCAGCGCTAGCAGACGCTTGAATGCGGCCTTAGCCCCCGATGCGCGCGTGCCTGCCAGATCCGCCAGCCAGGCCAGTTCGACCTTGTCCGACAGCGGATAGAAGCAGTTGCCCTTGGACGAGTAGGTGGGCGTCAGGATGACGGAATCCCCGCGCTCGGCCCATGCGTTGACCAGCGTGGCGGCGACCCGTTCGGCGCCACCCGCGTGCATGGAACTGACCAGCATCAAGATTTTCATGCGTCAAAGACTCCCAACCGATCCTCCCTGCTCCTTGCCACCGCGGTAGCGGTCAAGCCAGGCCTGCATCATCAACACGCCCCACAGATGGCTGTCCCAATTGCGATGGCCCGACGTATGCTCGCGCCATTTGCGCAGAATGGGTTCGGGCTCGAACCAGCCTTCCTGGCGCAGGCGCGCCGGGTCCAGCAGCGCATCGGCCCATTCGCGCAGCGGGCCGCGCAGCCATGCGGCCAGCGGCACGGCGAAACCGCGCTTGGGGCGGTCCACCAACGCCTGCGGCACATGGCGGTGCAGCACCTGGCGCAGCAGCCACTTGCCCGTGTTGCCGCGCACCTTGTATTGGTGCGGCAGGCTCCAGGCGAACTCATATACGCGGTGATCGATCAGCGGCACGCGCGTTTCCAGGCTGACGGCCATGGCGGCGCGATCCACCTTGACCAGGATGTCGTCCGGCAGGTAAGTCACCGTGTCCAGCTTCATCATGGCTTCGAACGTGGAACCCTGCATCGCCCGGGCGAACTCGGACACCGGTTCCACGCCGCCCTTCACCACGCTGGAAGGATCGGCCCAATACGATACGAAATGGCGGTAGAACTCGCCGCGCGTATCGGTGCGCAGCAGTTCGCCCAGCTTGCCGACCTTGCCGCGCCAGGCGCCGCGCCCGGGGAGATGGGTGGACGCGCTCAACAGCGCGCCGGCGGGCTTGCGCAGCAGCGCCGGGACGCGCTCGCATTGCTGCCACCAGTTGTTCACGCGGAAATAACGCGAATAGCCGCCGAAAAGCTCATCGCCGCCATCGCCGGACAGCGCCACGGTAACGTGCTGGCGCGCCATGCGCGTGACCAGCGAGGTCGGAATCTGCGACGAATCCGCGAACGGCTCGTCGTACATGTCGGCCAGCGTGGGCACCACGGCCAGCGCATCCTCCGCCGTCACGTACAGTTCGGTATGGTCGGTGCCCAGATGCGTGGCCACCGCCTTGGCATGCTGCGCCTCGTCGTAGCCCTTCTCGTGAAAGCCGATAGCGAAGGTGCGCACGGGCTGCGAGCTCTGCGCCTGCATCAAGGCCACGATGGTGGACGAGTCGATGCCGCCGGACAGGAAGGCGCCCAGGCTCACGTCCGACAGCATCTGGCCGCCAACCGCCTTGGACAGCACGCCTTCCAGCGCGTCGGTCGCCTGCGCATCGGATTCGAACGACAGCAGCGATTGCGCCGACGTGTCGGCGGCCTCGCGGGCCGACCAGTACACGCGCGGCTCGGGCATGCGGCGGCTGCGGGTATCGTCGGCCGTGAATTCGACCCAGGTACCCGGCGGCAGCTTGGCAATGCCCTGGTAAATCGACTGCGGCGCCGGAATGTAGTTGTGCCGCATGAACGACGCCAGGGCGTTGCGGTTGAGCTCGCGGCCGAAGCCGGGAATCGGCATCAGGCCCTTGAGTTCCGACGCGAACACCAGTTCGGCGCCTGAGTAGCCGTAGTACAGCGGCTTCTCGCCCATGCGGTCGCGCGCCAGCATCAGCTTGCGCGACGCGCGGTCCCACAGCGCGATGGCGAACATGCCCACGGCGGCCTGCAAGGTGGCTTCGATGCCCAGGGCGGTAAAGCCCGCCAGCAGCGTTTCCGTATCGGAATGGCCGCGCCAGGACGGCGCCAGCGCCGATTGCTCGAGCTGCTTGCGGATGTCCAGGTGGTTGTAGATTTCGCCGTTGAACACCATGACATAGCGGCCGCAGGCCGACGTCATGGGCTGATGGCCGGCCTCGGTCAGATCCAGGATCGCCAGGCGCACATGCGCCAGCGCCAGTTCGGCCTCGGGGTCTTCCCAGAAACCATTGCTGTCCGGCCCGCGGTGGCGGATGCGGCGGCAGCTTTCCGCCAACACACGTTCCTTGTTCCCGACAGGGCCCCAAATCCCGACTATTCCGCACATGATGAAGTTCTCGTTGTCACTGTAGCAACAGCGCGACGCGCGGCCTCAACGGCCGGTTCCGCGCACGCCGTCAAAAAGTTCCTGCCATTTCTGCAGCACGCGCGCGGCCGAAAAACGGTCGCGCACGTCGATCGCCGCCTGCGCCATGCGCGCGCGGTCCGCGTCATTGCGCATGACGGCGTCCAGCGCCTTGCACAGCGCGGGCACGTCGCCATTGGGGCGCACCAGCACGCCGTCCACGCCTTCGCGGATGATCTCGCGCGGCCCCGTGTCGCAGTCGAACGATACGGCGGCCAGCCCGCTCGCCATGGATTCGAGCAGGGTATTGGACAGCCCTTCGAAGCGCGAGGTCAGCACGTACAGATCGGCGCTTTCATACCAGTCGCCGACGTTGCCTGCTCGCCCCGGCATGAAAATCCGCGACGCCAGACCAGCCTCGCGCACTTGCGCCTCCAGGGCGGGCCGCTCGTCGCCCTCGCCCAGGATAACCAGATCCCAACCGGGATGCGACGCCGCCAATTGCGCGTAGGCCTGGATCAGCAGGTCGAAACCCTTGTCGGCGTGCAGACGGCCCACCGCCAGCAGGCGCTTGCGGCCGTCGCCCGACACCGGGGTCAGAACCGGTTCGGCTCGCGGCAGGGGAAAGTGTACCGGGTTGGGAATGACGGCCAGCTTGCTGCCCGGCACGTGCTGCGCCAGCCAGTCGGCGGTGCCGCGTGTCAGCGCGACCACGCTGGCCGCTCGCGGATACGTCAGCCGACGCAGGCGCTGCCAGAAGCCCGACAGCGTCTGCGAAGGCGGATGCGTATGTTCGGTGGCGATCACCCGGCAGGACAGGCCCGCGCAAGCCAACACCGACAGCACCGACGCCGTCGTCATCATGCCCAGCACGATGTCCGGGCGGAACGACTTGATCACGCGGCGCAAGGCGCGCACCCGTTGCACATTGCTCCAGATGCCGCGCAGACCACCGCCCTCGCCCGCCGTATACAGGACCTCGCGGCGCACCTTGGGGTGCAGCGTGTAGACGTCGCCCTCTGCACTGGCCTGCGTCACCACCATGACTTCCCGCCCCATGTCCGCCCAGTGCGCGCTCAGGTCCGCAGCCACGCGTTCCGCGCCGCCGCCATGCAGGGAGTGGATGAACAACAGGACGCGCGGCGCCGGGCCGGTATCGGTCACGGGCATTCAATCGGCCTCTTTGGGTTCAACTTTGCGCATCGCCACCGCCAGGTAGCAGGCAAAGGACAACAGATACATGAGGCTGGTCGCCAGCATGATGCCGGCCGCGCCCATCCTGGGCGCCAGCACGGTGTTCAACACCGCCTTCAGGGCGAAATTGGCGACGGCGATGGCTGCCATCACACGATAGCGGTTCTGGCTGGCCAGCAGTTGCACCAGGATCAGCACGCCAAAATAGAACGGCAACTGCAGCAGCCCCCAGCGGAACACATGCGCCACGGCCTGGGTATTCTCGGCGGTGAAGGCGCCGCGCTGGAAAAGCACGGACACGCCCCACGGCGCCAGCATCCAGCCCACGGCGACGGCAACAGCGCCTGCGGCCACCATCAGCACCGACCATTTGAGAGCCATGCCGCGCGCACGAGCGGTATCGCCCCGCGCTTGCACATCGGCCAGCACCGGCAAGGCCGCGCGCCCCACTGACACGGCGCCGATCCCCAGCACCAGCGACAACAGCCGGCTGGCGTAGCCCAGCGTGGCGTTGGCGTTCGCGCCCAGATTGGCGGCGGCGTACTGGTCCAGCGGACCGACGAAACTCATGGCCACCTGGCCGATCAGCATCACGCCCGCGGCACCCAGCAGTTCGGGCCAATGTGGCGATTGCAGCGTCAGCCGGGGCGCGCCCCAGAAACCGCCATCGGCGCGCGCCGCCAGCCAAGCCAGCCAGACGGTCTGGATCGCGTAGCCGACCAGCGTGCCCCACAGCAGCGGCCCGACGCCGTCGGCGCTGGCGGCCAGCATCACCCAGGCCAGCGTCGCCACGGCCGGCACGCTGTCCAGCAGGGTATTGACGTGTCTTTCCTGCGCCCGCAGCCGCGCAGCGCTGATGCCGGCGACGAGCAGCAGCGCCGACACCGGCGCGAACGCGGCAAGCAGCTGGCCTGTCATGTCGCTCACGCGGGCCGACAAGCCCTGGCCCAGCACGCCGACCACCTGCGGCCAGGCGAACCAGGTCAGCAGCGCCAGCGCAATGCCTGCGGCCGCCACCCAGCCCTGCAGTTCGCGGATGAACAGATTTCTTTCGGCGGCATCGGCGCGGCGCAGCCGCACGAGCACCGGGATCAGGACCACCGACAGCACGCCCACGATGGTGACCGGCAGCCAGGTAGCCATGGTCATCGTGAACTGGTAGGCGTCCACGGCGTCGCTGACGCCGTAGCGGTACGCCACCGCCATCTCCTTGATGGCGCCGGCGGCCTTGCCCAGCAGCAGAAACACCGCCACCCGGAAGGCGCCCTTGAAGATGCGCTGGTGGTCCGGGTGGATGCTGCCGAGTTTTCTGACGAGTGCTTTCAAATCAACGCAGGAATTGCGTGTACCAGGGCATGGCCACTTCCAGGCCTTGCAGCACGGTGTGCGTCGGCTCGTAGCCCAGCAACCGGCCCGCCTTGCTGACATCCGCCTGCGAATGGCGCACGTCGCCGGCGCGGAAGTCGGCGTAGACCGGCTTCTTGCCATAAGCCACGTCTTGATTGCCCAGGGCTTGCACCAGGAAGCCGAACAGTTGGTTCAAGGTGCTGCGGCCGCTGACCGCCACGTTGTAGACCTGGTTGCGGCCTTCCGGCGCGGCCATGGCCGCGAGAATGTTGGCTTGCACCGCGTTGTCCACGAAGCAGAAATCGCGGCTGGTCTCGCCGTCGCCGTTGATGGTGACATCTTCGCCCTGGATCATCGCGGCCGTCCACTTGGGGATCACGGCCGCATAGGCGCCGTTGGGATCCTGCCGCTTGCCGAACACGTTGAAGTAGCGCAGGCCGACCGACTCGAAGCCGTAGGAGCGCGCGAAGACGTCCGCGTAGAGTTCATTGACGTACTTGGTGACCGCATACGGCGACAGGGGATTGCCAATGTTCTCCTCGACTTTGGGCAAGGCCGGGTGGTCGCCATAGGTCGAGCTCGAGGCCGCGTAGACGAAGGATTTGACTTCGGCATCGCGCGCTGCCACCAGCATGTTCAGGAAACCGCCGATGTTCACCTCATTGGTGGTGATCGGATCCTTCAAAGAGCGCGGCACCGAACCCAACGCGGCCTGGTGCAGCACGAAATCGACGCCCTGCGCCGCGCGGCGGCAGGCTTCCAGGTCACGGATGTCGCCTTCGATGAAGGTAAAGCGCGCCCACTGCTCGGGCGTGACCGAGTCGCGCACCTCGTCCAGGTTGTGCTGATGGCCGGTGGCGAAGTTGTCCAGGCCGGTCACGGTCTGGCCCAGCTTCAGCAGGGTCTCCAGCAGGTTCGACCCGATGAAACCGGCGCAGCCGGTCACCAGCCATTTGCGCGGCGCGGCCGACAGTTCCTTCTTGATGGTCTCAAAGCGTGTGGTCATGGGCAGTCCTTACAGGCGCAGATCGGATTCGGAAGGCGAAAGCACGTACTTCAGGTCATACAGGATGTGCTGCGCCTTGCCGAGCTTGCGGATGCCTTCCGCGCCCATCGCTTTGAACTGATTGTGCGCCACGCCCAGGATCACGGCGTCGTACTGGCCTTCCTCGGGCTTGGCCACCGGGGTCAGGCCGTATTCGTGCATGGCTTCTTCGGGATCGACCCACGGGTCGTACACGTCGACGTCGACGTTGTAGTCGCCCAGTTCCTTGACGATGTCCACGATGCGCGTGTTGCGCAGGTCGGGGCAGTTTTCCTTGAAGGCCAGGCCCATCACCAGCACACGGGCGCCCTGCACGTGGATACGGCGCTTGGTCATGGCCTTGACCAGTTGCGACACCACGTAGCTGCCCATCGAGTCGTTCAGGCGGCGGCCCGCCAGGATGATCTCGGGGTGGTAGCCGATGGATTGCGCCTTGTGGGTCAGGTAGTACGGATCCACGCCGATGCAGTGGCCGCCGACCAGGCCCGGACGGAACGGCAGGAAGTTCCATTTGGTGCCGGCCGCCTGCAACACGGCTTCGGTGTCGATGCCCATCTTGTTGAAGATCAGGGCCAGCTCGTTGATCAGCGCGATGTTCACGTCACGCTGCGTGTTCTCGATGACCTTGGCAGCCTCGGCCACGCGGATGCTGGACGCCTTGTGCGTGCCGGCGGTGATGATCTGCTTGTACAGCTGGTCGACCAGTTCGGCCACTTCGGGCGTCGAGCCGGAGGTGACCTTCTTGATGGTGCTGACGCGGTGGTCCTTGTCGCCCGGATTGATACGCTCGGGGCTGTAGCCGGCATAGAAATCCACGTTGAACTTCAGGCCCGACACGCGCTCCAGCACCGGCACGCAGTCTTCTTCCGTGGCGCCAGGATAAACGGTGGATTCGTAGATGACGATGTCGCCGCGCTTGAGCACGGCGCCGATGGTCTCGCTGGCCTTGACCAGCGGGGTCAGGTCCGGCTGCTTGTATTCGTCGATGGGGGTCGGCACGGTCACGATGAACACGTTGGCCTGGCCCAGCACGGCGCGGTCCGCCGTGTAGCTCAGCTGGGTTGCTTCCTTCAGCTCTTCATCGCTGACTTCCAGCGTATGGTCGTGGCCCGCCTTGAGCGCGTCGATGCGACGCGTATTGATATCGAACCCGATGACCGAACGCTTCTTGCCGAACTCCACCGCCAGGGGCAGGCCGACATAGCCCAGGCCGACAACAGCGAGTTTCACATCCTGAATTCGCAACATAACTCTCCCTTCACCGTAGAACGATTACGGCATTTCAAATATGGTCGGGTAATTAAGAAAAGATTACCGAGCCCCCGGCGGCAGCCGCCGGGGCGCCCAAAACTAATCGGAAGTCCGCAAAACGGATGGCAGCAGCAGCCAGCCTGGCCGGCGCCAGGACACGAGCCGCGAATACAGCCAGATATAGACGGCGGCGAACACCACCAGGCTGGCGCAAAGCGCCCAGGCGTTGTCCCACCAGATGGTCGCGGGCACCAGGCCGATCAGGGCCAGCACCCACATGTAAGGCGAGGCCAGCGCATTGCACAGCGCGGGCACCGCATGCCGCCGGCCGCGGCTGAACGTGACCCGCACCAGACGGCGGAACACCAGCTGGTGCAAGTGCAGCGCATCCGGCTGGTCCACGGGCACGCCGCGCTTGAAGCGCCGGCGCCAGATCGAAAAACCGGTTTCGAAGACGGGATAGAACAATACGGCCAGCGCGTAGAACGGCGACACCGAAGGATTGCGCACCACCAGCAGCACGGCCAGCTCGGCCAGCATGAAGCCCAGGAAGTACGCGCCGCCATCGCCCAGGAACACGCGCCCGAACGGGAAGTTCCAGACCAGGAAGCCCAGCGTGGCCGAGGCCAGCGCCGCCGCCACCAGGAAAATCGGCACGTCGCCCACTTGCAGCGCCACCAGGCTGATCGAGACGGCCATCAGCGTGGCCACCATGCCGGCCAGGCCGCTCATGCCGTCAACGATATTCAGCGCGTGCGTACAGCCGCCCACCGCGAACATGGTGAACAGCAGCGACACCGGCCAGAAGGACAGCACGTAATCCACCGGCGCCATCCCCACGCGGCTGACGCCGCCCAGCAGCCACCAGGCGATCGCGGCCGACAGGAAGGCAGCCAGCAGGCGCTTGCTGGCGCCGATGTCCTTGGTGATGTCTTCGAGCAGGCCTGCCACGAACACGGGCAGCGCCGCAACGAACAGCGCGGGCCACAGCCAGGTCAGTGTCATGTTGCTGGGTCCGAGGACCAGCAGGCCCGCCAGCGTGCCCGCGAGCACGGCCAGCCCGCCGACGCGAGGCGTGGCGCGGGAATGGTTGGCTTGGGGCTTGTTGAGGTCGCTGTCGCCGGTGAAGGCGCCATGCCAGCGCTCCGACGCCACGATGAGTCCCCCCACCATGAATGCGACCACGCAAATGTACAGCCAGGTCACCGAGTCACCTCTGGTTGGTCTATCGAGACAGGCCCGCCATTATCGGTGGCAGGTGTAACGCCCATATATGGGAGGAATAAGGAAGTGCAATTCACCGGCACAGAACGTAACGCATTGCGCCATGTCGCCAGTCCCAGGCAGAAACTGTCATTTGGCAGGATCGCCAAGGCGAAACCGCGCAGGCGCGGAAATAGGGGTTTCATGGAACAATTGTAGAACTTTCCGCCCTGACGCACGCGAAATATCCAAGGGAAAACGCGAAGGCCGCCCTCTGACGGAAGTGCCAGGCAGGGCTACAGGCGATACTCCGCCACAGCTAAATGGGGACACACCAAAAACATCGAAAAAAAAGCCCGAGATCGTGAGATCTCGGGCTAAATCCACCAAAGGAGGAGGGTGGAGGAGACAACCGTGGCATGTTGGGAGCTGGCCTTCCGCTCGCTACGCTTTCGGGGTTTTGCACCGCGCCGACTGCGTTTCAACATCCGATGTATGAATAGTACCGAGGTTTTTTGTGCGATGCAAGAATTTTTTTAGCCTGTCGCGCAAGAGATTTTTCGCGTTGCAAATTTGCCGCAAAGTCCTGGACTCCCCTCTGGAAACCCGCGCCAATCAATGGCTATTCCAAAAACAGGGTTTTTGCCAAATGGGTAAACCCGCCCGGGGCTTACCCTAGCCTCTATCGGGTTATCCCGCTCTGGATTTTGCACCGAGATGGTGCGTCCGGCACCAACTTGCAGCTATTTTTGCGCATTGCAACATTTCACGTTTCAGGCGTATCAGACCCAGTAAGCGGTGGTCGTCATGACCTTCGACATGGCCCGCATCGCGGCCTTTACCGGCGCCGGCAAAGGAACACCGCCCGCCGCTTCCGCGCTGGCGCGATGCTGCGCCTCGTCCTCTTTCATCTTCTGCACGATCTGGCGCGAGCGCTCGTCCTGCACCGGCAAGGTGCGCAGATGTTCTTCCAGATGCGCTTCGACCTGCTTTTCGGTTTCCGCCATGAAACCCAGGTTGCGCGGCACGCCGGCGTAGCTGGCCAGCACGCCAAGCGCAAACGAACCCGCGTACCAGACCGGATTCAGCAGGCTGGGGCGGCTGCCCAGTTCCGTCAGCCGCTGATTGCACCAGGCCAGGTGGTCCACTTCCTCGGAGGCCGCGTTCAGCAGCAGGGCTCGGGGCGCGGGCTCTCGGCATACCGAAGCCTGGCCCCGGTACAGCGCCTGGGCGCAGACCTCGCCCACATGATTCACCCGCATCAGGCCGGCCGCGTGGCGCTTTTCCTGGGCCGACAGGGCTTGCGGCGCCTCGTCGGCAGTGGCCGGATACGGGCGGCCGGCAGTGGCGCTGCCGGACAGCACCCGCAACGCGCGGTCGGCCTCGGCCAGCAGCGCATCCACGGGGCTGATGCGGCGCAGGAAGGAAACGGGGCTGGGGCGGGACAGAGCGGTGGACATGGGACAACTCCTCGGCAAGGCTGGCACGCACACCCCTGATGCGGGGCGGGGCTCTCATGCCCGGAATTGTACGCAACAGGTATCATCAGCCATTGACAGCGCTCAAGCTCAAGGACACGACAATATGGAATGCACGATCGACTGGGGCGGCCCGAACGGCATGCTCTTCACCGCCAGCACCGGCAGCGGCCACGTGGCCGTCATGGACGGCGCCGTGGACGGCGGCGGGCACAATCTGGCCCCCCGTCCCATGGAAATGCTGCTGGCCGGTACCGGCGGCTGCACCGCCTACGACGTGGTGCTGATCCTCAAGCGCGGACGCCACGCCGTCAGCGGCTGCAGCGTCAAGCTCCAGGCCGACCGCGCCGATGCCGACCCCAAGGTCTTCACCCGCATCCATTTCGCCTTCACCGTCACCGGCCGCAACCTGCCGCGCGCCGCGGTCGAACGCGCAGTGCAGCTGTCGCACGAAAAATACTGCTCGGCCTCGGCCATGCTGGAGAAAACCGCGGCGCTGACCTTCTCGGTCGAGATCGTCGACACGCAGGAAACGCCCGCCGCGGCCTGAACCGCGCCCGCGTGGTGTAATTCGTCTATCCGTAACTTATAAGAGCCGCCGCGATCCGTTCGCGGCGGCTGTCTGCGTCACCCGCCGGGCGAGCGTGCGCAAGGACCGCCATGAAACAATACCTGGACCTCGTTCAATCCATCCTGGACACCGGCGCGTGGCAGGAGAACCGCACGGGCATACGCACCCTGAGCATGCCGGGCGCGTCGCTGCGCTTCGACCTGCAGAAGGGCTTCCCCGCTGTCACCACCAAGAAGCTGGCCTTCAAGTCCGCCATCGGCGAAATGGTGGGTTTCTTGCGCGCCTCGCGCAGCGCGGCGGAATTCCGCGAGCTGGGCTGCAAGGTCTGGGACCAGAACGCCAACGAGAACAGCCAGTGGCTGGCCAACCCGTACCGCGAAGGTCCCGACGACCTGGGCCCGGTCTACGGCGTGCAATGGCGCCAGTGGCCGGCCTACAAGATGCTGGACGCCAGCCGCTCGGCGCAGATCGCCGACGCCCTGTCGCGCGGCTACACCAAGGTCGCCGATCTGGAGGAAGGCGGCGCGCCCAAGGTGCTGCTCTACAAGGCGGTGGACCAGTTGCGGCAATGCCTGGACACCATCCACGAACGGCCGGGCGACCGCCGCATCCTGTTCCACGGCTGGAACTGGGCGCAGATCGAGGAAATGGCGCTGCCCCCCTGCCACCTGCTCTATCAATTCCTGCCGAACGCGACCACCCGCGAAATATCGCTGTGCCTGTACATCCGTTCCAACGACGTCGGTTTGGGTACGCCATTCAACCTCACGGAAGGCGCGGCCCTGCTGCATCTGGTTGGCCGACTGACCGGCTACACGCCGCGCTGGTTCACCTATTTCATCGGCGACGCGCACATCTACGAAAACCACCTGCCGATGCTGCGTGAGCAACTCACGCGCGAGCCCTACGAAGCGCCCACGCTGGTGCTGTCGGACCGCATTCCCGATTTTGCGGTCACCGGACGCTACGAGCCCGAATGGCTGGAGAAGGTGGAACCAGGCGACTTTTCGTTGTCGGGCTACACCCATCACGCCCCCCTCACCGCCGCCATGGCCGTGTAGACAGTGGCTGCCTGCGCGCCCTGGGCCGCAGGTGAAGATTGGTGAGCTTCTGGAAGCGCGTTTTCGGTATAACCCATCCCTTAGCCATGGGCGCGCGTCCAGAAATGCCCGCGCGCCATTGCTTCCGACCGGCACCTGCCGCGCCGTGCCTGTCGCTCGCAGCGAAACCGGGCCGTTCGCCCGGCAGCGCCGTCCGCAGGCGTTGCTCAGCCGCACTCCCCTTCCCAAAAAGAGAGCACGTGTATCACCAGCGTCGACCGCCGAATTCTGTCTTGCGACCGACTTGCAACCATAGACTACCAATTGAATTGATATGAAGCCCGCGCGGCGGCAGCATGCGCCAAGGACAGGACCCTACCAATGCTCGTCGGAACTTATAACCCTTCGCTCGTCCTCGTATCTCTAGGAGTCGCCATCCTGGCGTCCTACACGGCGTTGGGCATGGCCAACCGCGTCAGAGCCTCGAACGGGTTGCCCAGCGCGCGCTACTGGCTGGCGGGCGGCGCGTTCGCGATGGGCGTGGGCATCTGGTCCATGCATTTCGTGGGCATGCTGGCCTTCAGCCTGCCCATTCCCATGGGTTACGACCTGCCGCTGACCGTCCTGTCGCTGGTCATCGCCATCGGCTGCTCCGCCTTCGCCCTGTGGACCGTGAGCAAGGACGAGCTGCCGCGGCGGCGGCTGGTGATCGGCGCCCTGCTCATGGGCGCTGGCATCGCGGCGATGCATTACCTCGGCATGGCCGCCATGCTCATGGAGCCCGGCATTGTCTATGACGCCAAATGGTTCGCACTGTCCATCGTGATTGCCGTGGCCGCCTCCGGCGCGGCGCTATGGATCACCTACCGGCTGCGCCACGGCGGCCCCCGCGTGGTCTGGTCGCGGCCGCTGGCGGCAGCGATCATGGGCATCGCCATCGTCGGCATGCACTACACCGGCATGGCCGCCGCCGGCTTCCCCGCGGGCAGTATCTGCATGGCGGCCAACAGCGGCATTTCGGCCGGCTGGCTGGCCATCGCCGTGACCGCCGTGACCCTGAGCGTGCTGGCCATCGCCCTGCTGGTCGCGGTGCTGGACAACCGGCTGGAGGCGCGCACCTCGGCCCTGGCTTCATCGCTGGCCGAGGCCAATGAAGAGCTGGTGCAACTGGCGCTGCACGACACGCTGACCAAGTTGCCCAACCGCATCCTGCTGGAAGACCGGCTGGAGCAGGCGATCGAAAGCGCCAGCCGGCGCAAGGGCTATTTCGCGGTGCTGTTCTTCGACCTGGACGGCTTCAAGGCGGTCAACGACGCGTACGGACACCACACCGGCGACGCCCTGCTGATCGACCTGGCGCAGCGCATCCGCCAGACCTTGCGCACACAGGACACGGTGGCGCGCCTGGGCGGCGACGAGTTCATCGTACTGAGCGAAGTGGTCGAACCCACCGACGCGGCCAATGTGGCCGACCGTCTCATCGACGCCATCGCCCGCCCCGTCACGGTCTACGGGCATGAGGTGATGGTGACCTCGAGCGTGGGCATCGCCATCTATCCCAACGACGGCCAGGACACCCACGCCCTGCTGACCAACGCCGACGCGGCGATGTACCACGCCAAGCGCCTGGGCGGCACTGGCTACAGTTTCTTCGAACCGTCCATGAACGCGGACGCGCACGAGCAGATCGAACTGCTGCACGACCTGCGCCTGGCGCAGGAACGCAACCAGCTCGTGCTGCACTACCAGCCCAAGTACGAAGCGCCCGCCGGCCCGATCATCGGCGCCGAGGCGCTGCTGCGCTGGAACCATCCGACCCGCGGCCTGGTTGGCCCGGACCAGTTCATCCCCACGGCGGAAAAGACCGGCCTGATCCTGTCCATCGGCGAATGGGTGATCAACGAGGCCTGCCGCCAGATGCGTGAATGGATCAACGCGGGCCAGGGCCACTGGACCATCGCCGTCAATATTTCAGCGTTGCAGTTCGCCCACGCCAGCCTGGTGGAAACGGTGCGCTCGGCCTTGGAACGCCATGGCGTGCCGCCGGCCTGCCTGACCTTGGAAGTGACCGAATCCACCGCCATGCGCGACGCCGAGGCCAGCCTGGCGGTGCTCAAGCGCCTGTCGAACCTGGGCGTGACGATTTCGATCGACGACTTCGGCACCGGCTATTCCAGCCTGCTCTATCTGAAGCGGCTGCCGGCCACCGAGCTGAAGATTGACCGCGGCTTCGTCAACCAGCTGGAAAACGACAACGAAGACGCGGCCATCGTGTCGGCCATTGTCGCGCTGGCGCAGCAGCTCAACCTGCGCATCGTGGCCGAGGGCGTGGAAACGCCGGCGCAGCAGAAGTTCCTGACCGGCCTGGGCTGCGATTCGCTACAGGGCTTCCTGCTGGGCAAACCCATGCCCGCCACCGAATTCCTGGAACACGCGGTCGACTGAGCGGCCGGCGCGGCGCAAGCCGCCGCGCAAATTTGCTACGCTTGCCGTAGCCAACCGGCCGAACTCCAACCGTCCCGACCCCGCATGCCCGCCAGCCTTACCCTCATCGTCGCCTATTCCACCAATCGCGCCATCGGGCGCGACAACGCCCTGCCCTGGAAACTGCCGGGCGATCTGGCGCATTTCAAGCGCAGCACCCTGGGCCACCCCATCATCATGGGCCGCAAGACCTGGGACTCGCTGGGCCGGCCGCTGCCCGGCCGCAGCAACATCGTGATCAGCCGCAATCCCGATTTCAGCGCCGCGGGCGCCATCGTGGCACCGTCGCTGGAAGCGGCGATCCAGGCCTGCGGCGACATCGACGCGGCCTATGTGATCGGCGGCGCGCAAATCTACGCGCAAGCCCTGCCGCTGGCGCAACGCGTGCTGGCCACCGAAGTCCGCGCCGAGGTCGAAGGCGACGCCTTCTTCCCCTTGCTGCCCGCCTTTCAATGGAAGGAAACGGCGCGCGAAGCGCAGCCGGCCGAAAACGGCTACGAATACGATTTCGTGACTTACGAGCGGCAGTGACTCAGGCGGCCGCCCCGGCGTTGCGCATGAAACGCCAAAGGGCCGGCGCTTCCGAGTAGGCCACGTTGAAGCGCACCCAGGGCGTATCGGCCTCGTCCGCCTCGAAGTAAGACCCGGGCGCCAGCCAGATCCCGTCTTTCAGCGCCAGTTCCGCGAGTCCGTTGGCGCCGCGTTCGCGCCATTGCCCGGCCACCTTGGCCCACAGGAACAGGCCGCCTTGCGGCCTCCCATAGATCTCGAAACCATGCTGCGCCATCAGCTCGCCCACGCCCGCATGGGCCTCCGCCAGCCGTTCGCGGGTGCGGGCGATGTGGGCGCGGTAGCGGCCCTCGCGGATGACCTGGTGCACGATGCGCTCCATGATCTCCGGCGAGGTCAGGCCCACCGCCATCTTGGTGCGCGCGATGTCGCGCGCCAGATCGCGGTGCGCCACCACATAACCCACCCGCACCGACGGACTGATGACCTTGGAGTAGCCACCCAGGTAGACCACGCGCCGCGCCCCGTCCAGGGCGGCCAGCATGGGCGTTACGCCGGGCGCGAGCTCGCGCGAGATATCGTCTTCCACCACCCACAAGCCGTGCCGCTCAGCCGCCTGCAGGATGCGGAAGGCATTGGCCATGCTGATGCTGGCGCCCGACGGGTTCTGCAATGCGGTGTTGACGACCAGCGCCCTGGGCCGGTGGCGAGCCACCACCGCTTCCAGCGCCTCGCAGTCCAGCCCGTCCGGCGTGCGCGGCACGGACACCGCGCGCAAGCCGGCCAGACGCAGCATCTGCAGCAGATTGGCATAGGCGGGCTGCTCCACCACCACCGTGTCGCCTGGCCGCAGCAAGGTGCGTATCACCATGTCCAGCCCATGCGTCACGCCCTGGGTCAGCACGACCTGCGAGGCCTCGACCTCCATGCCCTGCGCGCTCAGGCTGGCCGCGATGGTCTCGCGCAGTGGCGCATAGCCATAAGGATGCCCGTAGTTCGCGATACGCATGGCCGGCACCCGCCCCATGTGACGCAGGGCCATGTGCAGCCCCTCCTCGTTCAGCCATTCGCCCGGCAGCCAGCCGCAGCCCGATTTGATCGGGATGGAATGGTCCGCGAAGATGTCCGACAGCAGCCAGCCGGCGTTCAGGCGCGGCGGCTCCCAGGACGGCGGCTGGACGGGGCGCGCCGGCGCGTCCGGCGTCGCGACCCGATAGCCCGCGCCCGGCCGCGCCGCCAGCCAGCCCAGCGATACCAGCCTGCTGTAGGCGCTGGCCACGGTGAAGGTGCTGACCTCGTAGAGGCGCGCAAACTCGCGCACCGAAGGTAGGGACATACCCGGACGCAGCGTCTGTTCTTCGATGGCGCGCAGGATGGCGGCGACCAGCTGCTCGACCAGGGTCGGCGCCTGTCCGCGGCCACGGGCGCGGTTGGGCTGGAAATCGATCACGGAGATAACTGTACAGTTGTGTCGTTCATAACTATACAGTTAGCCGCATTTGCGCGGATCGTATATTTTCATTCCCATCCGGACGCACCAGAATCGTTTCAATCCCGCTGGCTGCACAACCGTCGCCCAAGTCCAGCGCTTGTCCGTCCCCTGGAGCCGCCATGAACGCCCCCGACAAACTGCCCGACCTGTCCCACCTCTGGATGCCCTTCACTGCCAACAAGCAGTTCAAGGCGCACCCTCGCATGCTGGCGACCGCCAAGGGCATGTACTACACCTCGACCGACGGCCGCCAGATCCTGGACGGCACGGCCGGCCTGTGGTGCGTCAACGCCGGCCACGGCCGCGAGGAAATCGTCGCCGCGATCGCCAAACAGGCAGGCGTGATGGACTACGCGCCGGGCTTCCAGCTGGGCCACCCGCTGGCCTTCGAAGCCGCGACCGCCGTCGCCAGCCTGATGCCGCAGGGCCTGGACCGGGTCTTCTTCACGAACTCGGGATCCGAATCCGTCGACACCTGCCTGAAGATCGCCCTGGCCTATCACCGCGCCCGCGGCGAAGGCCAGCGCACCCGCCTGATCGGCCGCGAGCGCGGCTACCATGGCGTGGGCTTCGGCGGCATCTCGGTGGGCGGCATCTCGACCAACCGCAAGACCTTCTCCGGCGCGCTGCTGCCCGCCGTGGATCATCTGCCGCACACCCACAACATCGAGCAGAACGCCTATTCCAAGGGCCAGCCGGCCTGGGGCGCTCACCTGGCCGACGAACTGGAGCGCATCGTCGCGCTGCACGACCCGTCCACCATCGCCGCGGTCATCGTCGAACCGATGGCAGGTTCGACCGGCGTGCTGATCCCGCCCAAGGGCTATCTGGAAAAGCTGCGCGAAATCACCGCCAAGCACGGCATCCTGCTGATATTCGACGAAGTCATCACCGCCTACGGCCGCCTGGGCGCCGCCACGGCATCCGAGTTCTTCGGCGTCACGCCGGACATCATCGCCATGGCCAAGGGCGTGAGCAACGCCGCCGTGCCGGCCGGCGCGGTCGCGGTCAAGCGCGAAGTGCATGACGCCATCGTCAACGGCCCGGCCGGCGGCATCGAGTTCTTCCACGGCTACACCTATTCGGCGCACCCGCTGGCCGCCGCCGCCATCCTGGCCACGCTGGACATCTATCGCCGCGAAGACCTGTTCGGCCGCGCCCGCAAGCTGTCCGGCGCCTTCCAGGACGCCGCCCACAGCCTGAAGGGCGCGCCGCACGTCATCGACGTGCGCAATCTGGGTTTGGTCTGCGGCATCGAGCTGGCGCCGCGCGCCGGCGCTCCCGGCGCGCGCGCCGCCGAAGTCTTCCAGAAGTGCTTCGACAACGGCCTGATGGTGCGCTACACCGGCGACATCATCGCGATCTCGCCCCCGCTCATCATCGAAGAGGCGCAGATCGGCCAGATCTTCGAACAGATCGGCCGCATCCTGAAGGAAGTCGCCTGATCGTCCGCCGCCCCGCGAGGGGCGGTTTTTCGCCTGGGCGGCCGACGGCCGCCCTGTGGCATTTTTCAAAGCCCCAGATTCGAGCGTTCCCATGAAGAAGATCCCGCATTTCATCAATGGCCAGCACTACGACGGCCGCAGCAACCGCTACGCCGACGGCTTCAACCCCGCCACCGGCGAAGTCACCGCTTCCATTCCGCTGGCGTCGAACGACGAAGTCGCGCTGGCCGTGGCCGCTGCCAAGGCCGCGTTTCCGGCCTGGTCCGAAACGCCCGCGCTCAAGCGCGCGCGCATCCTGTTCAATTTCAAGGCGCTGCTCGACAAGCACCAGGACGAACTGGCCGAACTGATCACGCGCGAACATGGCAAGGTCTTCTCCGACGCCAAGGGCGAGGTCACGCGCGGCATCGAAATCGTCGAATTCGCCTGCGGCATTCCGCAGCTGATGAAAGGCCAGTACTCCGACCAGATCGGCGGCGGCATCGACAACTGGAGCATGCGCCAGGCCCTGGGCGTGGTGGCCGGCATCACGCCGTTCAACTTCCCCATGATGGTGCCGTGCTGGATGTTCCCGGTCGCCATCGCTTGCGGCAACACCTTCGTGCTAAAGCCTTCCGAGCGCGATCCCTCGGCGTCCGTGCGCCTGGCCGAACTGCTGGCCGAAGCCGGCCTGCCTGAAGGCGTGTTCAACGTCGTGCACGGCGACAAGCAGGCGGTGGACGCGCTGATCGCGCATCCCGACGTCGAAGCCCTGTCCTTCGTCGGTTCGACGCCGATTGCCGAATACATCTATGCCGAAGGCACCCGCCGCGGCAAGCGCGTGCAGGCGCTGGGCGGCGCCAAGAACCACATGGTGGTCATGCCCGACGCCGACCTGGACCAGGTTACCGACGCGCTGATGGGCGCGGCCTACGGCTCGGCCGGTGAACGCTGCATGGCCATCTCGGTCGCCGTGGCGGTGGGCGACGTGGCCGACAAGGTCGTCGAACGCCTGACGCCGCGCGTCAAGGCGCTGGTGGTCAAGGACGGCATGCAGGGCGATGCCGAAATGGGCCCGCTCGTCACCTCGCAGCATCGCGGCAAGGTCGTGGGCTACATCGAGGACGGCATCGCCGCCGGCGCGACGCTGGTGGTCGACGGCCGCGGCCTGAAGGTGCCGGGCAACGAAAAGGGCTTCTTCCTCGGCGGCACGCTGTTCGACCACGTCAAGCCCGCGATGAACATCTACCGCGAAGAAATCTTCGGCCCGGTGCTGTGCGTGGTGCGCGTGCCGGACTTCGCCTCGGCGGTCGAACTGATCAACGCCCATGAATTCGGCAATGGCGTGGCCTGCTTCACGTCCGACGGCGGCGTGGCGCGCGCCTTCGCGCGCCAGATCAAGGTCGGCATGGTCGGCATCAACGTGCCGATTCCGGTGCCCATGGCCTGGCATTCGTTCGGCGGCTGGAAGCGCTCGCTGTTCGGCGACCATCACGCCTACGGCGAAGAAGGCATCCGCTTCTATTCCCGCTACAAGAGCGTGATGCAGCGCTGGCCCGACAGCATCGCCAAGGGTGCGGAATTCACGATGCCCGTCGCTAAGTGAGCCCCCCCCGAAGCGCTGCGCGCTTCCCCCTCAAGGGGGGCGTCGCTGCGGACCGGCGGAGCCGGATCCGCGCGACCCCGCTTGGGACGATCTTGCCAGTTAGTTGCGTTGTGCCCGTTTGCAGCGGGAACTGAAATGGGCGCGGCGTAGCCGCGTCTTCCTCATATCAAAAACGACAAGGGGAATCCTGATGCGCATCGGGATAGGCGGCTTTCAGCATGAAACCAATACGTTCGCGCCTTCGCGCGCGGCGTGGGAAGATTTTGCCGAGAAAGGCGGCGGCTGGCCCAAGCTGGTCAGCGGGCCAGCGATGTTCCAGGCGGTGGCGGGCGCCAACATACCGGTGGCGGGCTTTATTGAAGCCATGGGGCGGCACACCTTGCTGCCCACCACCTGGGCCGCGGCCAGTCCTTCGGGACCGGTCACCAAGGATGCGTTCGAACGCATCAGCGCGATGATCCTGCAAGGCCTGTCGCAGGCGCTGCCGCTGGATGGCGTCTACCTGGATCTGCACGGCGCCATGGTCACGGAGCACCTGGACGATGGCGAAGGCGAACTGCTCGAGCGCGTGCGCGAGCTGGTGGGTCCGGACGTCCCCGTCGTCGCCAGCCTGGACTTGCACGCCAACGTTACCCGCGCCATGGTGCGCCACGCCGACGCGCTGGTCTGCTACCGCACCTATCCTCACATCGACATGGCCGAAACCGGGCAGCGCGCAGCCGAATTGCTGGCCAGGCGGCTGGCGGGCGCGCCGCGGCCTTGCGTGGCCCTGCGTGCGCTGCCTTATCTGATTTCACTGTGCTGGCAGTCCACCGATATCGAACCCTCGCGCAGCCTGTACCAGATGGTGGGCGACATCGAAACGCGCGGCGCGCTCAGCCTGTCGTTCGCCACGGGTTTTCCCGCAGCCGACTTCCCCGAGTGCGCCCCCACGGTGTGGGCTTACGGCGCGACCCAAGCCGAAGCCGACGCCGCTGCCGACGAAATGGCGCGCGCCGTGCTCAACGCGGAACGCGACTTCGGCGGCAAGCTCTACACGCCCGACGAAGCCGTGCAGGAAGCCATGCGGCTGACGCGCGACGCGCACAAGCCCGTGGTCATCGCCGACGCGCAGGACAACCCGGGCGCGGGCGGCAGCTCGGACACCACTGGCGTGTTGCGCGCCCTGATCCGGCACGATGCGCGCGACACCGCCATCGGCCTCATCGTCGACCCCGCGGCCGCGCTGGCCGCCCACCGCGCGGGCGCTGGAAACAAGGTACGCATTGCATTGGGTGGACACTCGGGTATTCCCGACGATGAGCCACTGAACACCGAGTTCATCGTCGAGAAAACTTCGGATGGACGCTTCGATACGCACGGCGCCTTCTATCGCGGCTTCCATATGGACCTGGGCCCCAGCGCCTGTCTGCGGATCGGCGGCGTACGCATCATCGTCGCCTCCAACAAGGTGCAGATGGCCGACCAGGAGATGTTCCGCTTCGCCGGCGTGGAACCGCAGCGCGCAGCGATCCTGGTGGTCAAGAGCTCCGCCCACTTCCGCGCGGATTTCACTGGCATCGCGGAAAAGATCCTGGTGTGCGCGGCCCCGGGTTCCATGCTGATGGATGCGGCAAAACAACCATGGACACGGTTGCGTCCCGGCATCAGAATGGCGCCTTGCGGACCTGTCTTTTCCGGCGGGTCCGCTACCGCCTGAAGCTCGCACGCCGCCACCGCGCGGCGGACCAACGACGCAGCGGCGCGATGGCGCCGCTCACTACGCATCAAGGGGAACATTCATGCTGAAGTACGTCCGAGCGGCCGCGCTGGCCGGCGCCACCATGATGATGGCTCACGGCGCCTACGCCGAGACCGTCATCAAGTCGGTGATGCACTCGCCTCTGCGCCTGACCGACCCGCACGCCACCACCGCGTACATCACGACGTGGCACGGCTACATGATTTACGACACCCTGCTGGCTACCGACGCCGACAACAAGATCCAGCCGCAGATGCTGGAAAAGTGGGAAGTCTCCCCCGACGGCAAGACCTACACCATGACCTTGCGCGACGGCCAGAAATGGCATGACGGCAAGCCGGTGACGTCCGAGGACTGCGTCGCTTCGATCAAGCGCTGGGCCGCCGGCGACGGCATGGGCCGCACGCTGCTGAAGTTCACCGACAAGATCGAAGTCATCGACGACAAGAACTTCCGCATCGTCATGAAGGAACCCACGGACCTGGCGCTGCGCGCCCTGTCCAAGCCCACCGGCACCGCGCCGTTCATGATGCCCAAGCGCATCGCCGAACAGGCCATCGGCCAGCCCATCACCGACATGACCGGTTCGGGTCCGTTCAAGGTCATCGAATTCAAGCCGGGCGTGAAGACCGTCTACGCCAAGAACGCCGACTACGTGCCGCGCAAGGAGCCCGCCAGCGGCCTGGCCGGCGGCAAGGTCGTCAACGTCGACAAGGTCGAATGGGACGTCATGCCGGATGCGCTGACCACCGCCAACGCGCTGCTGGGCGGCGAGATCGACTTCGTCGAGCAGTTCCCCTATGACCTGCTGCCGATGATCGAAGGCAACAAGGATCTGAAGGAAGAGTCGCTCAGCCCGGTCGGCTACTTCACGATGTACCGCTTCAACTTCAAGTACCCGCCCTTCAACAACAAGAAGGTGCGCCAGGCCGCGATGTACGCCATCGGCCAGGAAGACGTCATGAAGGCGCTGGTCGGCAATCCGAAATACTGGAAGACCTGCGCCTCGCTGTGGGGTTGCGGCACGCCGCTGGAAAGCGACATCGGCAAGGACATGGTGGTGCCGTCCAACATCGAGAAGGCCAAGGCGCTGCTGAAGGAAGCGGGCTACGACAACACGCCCATCCTGGTCATGCACGCGACCGACGTCGGCACGCTGTCGGCCCAGCCGGTGGTGATGGCGCAGGCGCTGCGCAAGGCTGGCTTCAACGTCAACCTGGCCGCGATGGACTGGCAGAGCGTCGCGACGCGCCGCGCCTCGAAGGCTGCGCCCGCGGAAGGCGGCTGGAACATCCACAACACCAACTGGTACGCCACGGACGTGATGGACCCGGTCCGTTCCGCCCCGGCCGCGGCCAACGGCGACAACGCCTGGTTCGGCTGGCCCGACTTCCCGCAGATCGAAGAGTTGCGCACGAAGATGGCGCTGACCTCCGACCCCGCGGAACAGAAGAAGATCGCCGAGGAAGTGCAGCGCATCGGCATCGATGAAGGCCTGTACGTGCCGCTGGGCCAGATGTCCGTGCCCACCGTCTACTCGACCAAGCTCTCGGGCCTGGTGCACGCGCCGGTGTTCGCGTTCTGGAACGTCAAGAAAGCCCCTTGATGGGCAAGTAGTTCAGGGGGAAATACATGCTGGCATTTGTCTCACGCCGGCTCCTCGCGACCATCCCCGTTCTGGTGATGGTCGCGGTGGTGGTCTTCGCGATATTGCGTTTCAGCCCGGGAGATCCGGCCATCATCATGGCGGGCGACGGCGCCACGCCCGAGCGCATCGTCCAGATACGCCAGACGATGGGCCTGGACCAGCCGGTCATCAAACAGTTCTTCATCTGGGGCGGCAAGCTCCTGCAAGGCGACCTGGGCACCTCGCTCATGTCCGGCGTGCCGGTCACCAAGCTGATCGGCCAGCGCCTGGAACCGTCGCTCAGCCTGGCGGTGCTGACCTTGGTGTTCACCCTGCTCGTCGCCATTCCGCTGGGCGTGCTGGCCGCATGGCGCCAAGGCAAGCTGCTGGACCGCGCCGTGATGGGCTTCTCGGTGCTGGGATTCTCCGTGCCGGTCTTCGTCACGGGCTACGTGCTGATCTGGCTCTTCGCCATCAAGCTGGGCTGGTTCAACGTGCAGGGCTACGCGCCGCTGGCCAAGGGTTTCTGGCCTTACCTGCACCGCCTCATCCTGCCATCGCTGGCGCTGTCCACGGTCTACGTGGCGCTGATCGCGCGCATCACGCGCACCAGCGTCATCGAGGTCATGGGCGAGGATTTCATCCGCACGGCGCGCTCCAAGGGCCTGGGCGAAACCGGCGTGCTGCTGGGCCACGCCCTGCGCAACGCCGCCGTGCCCATCGCCACGGTGGTGGGCCTGGGCATCGCGCTGCTGATCAGCGGCGTGGTCGTGACGGAATCGGTGTTCAACATCCCCGGCCTGGGCCGGCTGGTGGTGGAAGCCGTGCTCGCGCGCGACTACCCCGTCATCCAGGGCCTGACGCTCTTCTTCGCGTTCGTCTACGTGTTCATCAATCTGGTTGTCGATTGCGCCTACACGGTGTTCGACCCGCGAATCAGGTATTAACGCCATGCAAACGCCAACCGATGCCGCCGCGCAAGCGGCCGCCGATCTCCCCGGAGGCGGCACGCCCCAGGCTACCGCCTGGCGCCAGATCCGCCAGGGACTCAAGAGCTGGCCCGTGATGCTGGCGCTGATCGTGCTGGTGGCGGTCGTCGCCATCGCGCTGTTCGCACCGCTGCTGGGTACGGTCGATCCCACTTCCATCAACCCCGGCGCGCGCCTGAAGCCGCCCTTCTCCGACTACCTGCTGGGCACCGACGCCTTTGGCCGCGACGTCTGGTCGCGCGTGGCCTACGGCGCGCGCATCTCGCTGATCGCGGGCCTGGGCGCGGCGCTGGTCAGCGTCGCCATCGGCCTGGTCATCGGCGTGATCGCCGGCTGGTTCCGTTCGCTGGACGGGCTGATCATGCGCACCATGGACGCCATCATGGCCATCCCCGGCATCCTGCTGGCGATCGCCCTGGTGTCGGTCACGGGCGCCAGCATCACCACCGTGCTGGTCGCCATCACCATCCCGGAAATTCCGCGGGTGGTGCGGCTGGTGCGCGGCCAGATCCTGACCGTGCGCGGCGAACCCTATGTCGAAGCCGCGCTGGCCCTGGGCACGCCGCTGCCGCTGCTGCTGTGGCGCCACATGGTGCCCAGCACCATCGCGCCGCTGACGGTGCAGGGTACCTATGTGTTCGCCTCCGCCATGCTCACCGAAGCCATCCTGAGCTTCCTGGGCGCGGGCATCCCGCCCGAGATCGCCTCCTGGGGCAACATCATGTCCGAAGGACGCATGTACTTCCGCATGCTGCCCGGCCTGATCCTGTTCCCCGGCCTGTTCCTGTCGCTGACCGTGCTCAGCGTGAACATCCTGGGCGACACCTTGCGCGACGCGCTGGACCCGAAAATGGTGCGCAGGATCTGATGCCGATGACCTATTCCCCCACTCCTCCCGCAGGCGATACCTCCACCGCCATCCTGGCCATCCGCAACCTCTCGGTAGAAGTCGCCGGCGCCGGCAACCGCGTCGTGCGCAACCTGAGCCTGGACGTGCATGCCGGCGAAACCGTGTGCGTCGTCGGCGAATCCGGCTCCGGCAAATCCGTCACCTCGCTGGCCGTCATGGGCCTGCTGCCTCCCGGCGTGCTGGGCGTCAGCGCGGGTTCGATCCGCGTGGAAGGCGAAGACGTGGTCACCGCCACGCAGCGCCGCCTGCGCGAGATGCGCGCCACGCGCATGGCCATGGTGTTCCAGGAGCCCATGACCGCCCTGAACCCCGTGCACACCGTGGGCAAGCAAGTCGACGAGGTGCTGCGCCTGCACCGCAAGCAGATGTCGGCCGCGGACCGCCGCGCCAAAGTGCTGGACATGTTCCGGTCGGTGCACCTGCCCGACGTCGAGCGCATCTTCGAGGCCTATCCGCACCAGCTGTCGTGCGGCCAGCGCCAGCGCATCGTCATCGCCATGGCGCTGATCCTGGAACCCAAGCTGCTGATCGCGGACGAGCCGACCACGGCGCTGGACGTCACCACGCAGAAGCAGATCCTGGCGCTCATCAAGGAACTGCAGGTCAAGCACCAGACCGCCGTACTGTTCATCACCCACGACTTCGGCGTGGTGGCCGAGATCTCCGACCGCATCGTGGTGATGAACCGCGGCGACCTGATCGAAAGCGGCACGCGCAACGAGATCCTGGCCGAGCCCAAGCAGTCCTATACCCGCCGGCTGGTGTCGTCGGTACCCAGCCTGGTGCCCTCGCGCCGCGAGGCGCCGGCCGGCATGCCGGTGCTGCACGTCAAGGGCCTGGGCCGCACCTACGGCACCAAGAGTTCGCTGTTTTCGCGCCAGGCTGCGCGCAACGTGATCGCGGCCGCCGACGTCAACCTGACGCTGCGCAAGGGCGAGATCCTGGGCATCGTGGGCGAGTCCGGCTCGGGAAAATCCACCGTGGCGCGCTGCATCGTGCGCCTGATCGAACCCACCGCGGGCCACATGATGATGGGAGGCGAAGACCTCAGCACCTTGTCCGGCTCGGCGCTGCGCCCGGTGCGCCGCCGCATCCAGATCGTGTTCCAGGATCCGTACCGTTCGCTGAATCCGCGCCGCACCGTCGGCGAATCCATCATCGAGGGCCTCTTGAACTTTGGCGTGGCCCGCGAGCAAGCGCTCAAGCGCGCCGGCGAAACGCTAAGCGTCGTGGGCCTGAGTCCCGACGCGATGAACCGCTATCCCCACCAGTTCTCCGGCGGCCAGCGCCAGCGCATCTGCATCGCGCGCGCCCTGGTCATGGACCCCGAGATTCTGGTGGCCGACGAAGCCGTGTCCGCCCTGGACGTATCGGTGCAGGCGCAGGTGCTGGAATTGCTGGAACAGGTACGCCAGCGCACCGGCGTGGGCGTGCTGTTCATCACCCACGACCTGCGCGTGGCCGCGCAGATCTGCGACACCATCATGGTGATGCAGCGGGGCAAGGTCGTCGAGACCGGCTCCGCCGAAACCGTGCTGACCGAACCGCGCCACGAATACACACGGGCCCTGATCGACGCCGCCCCCGGACGCGACTGGGACTTCCGCAACTTCCGGCCGGTCGCGGCCGGCCTGGGCCACGCCGCCGCGCCCTGAAACGCGCGCAGCCTGTACACACACTGGAACCGCAATGCCGCAACCGCATGAACTGTCCGCCGTGGAGCTGCTCCAGGCCTACCGCGACAAGACGCTCTCGCCCGTCGAGGTCACCCGATCCGTGCTGGACCACATCGCGCGCTGGGAACCGCAGCTGAAGGCCACCTACGCGCTGGATGCGGACGGCGCTCTGGCGCAGGCCCGCGCCTCCGAAGCCCGCTGGATGAAAGGCGAGCCGCTGGCGACCGGCGGGCACACGCTGGACGGCGTTCCCGCCACCATCAAGGAAAACATCGCCACGCGCGGCGTGCCAGTGCCGCTGGGCACGGCAGCGACGGAATTGAAGCCTGCCGCCGCCGATGCGCCGCCAGCCGCCCGCATGCGCGAGGCCGGCGCCGTCCTGCTGGGCAAGACCACCATGCCCGACTTCGGCATGCTGTCCTCGGGCCTGTCCAGCTTCCATGAACTGACCCGCAACCCCTGGGATCTGACCAAGAACCCGGGCGGCTCCAGCGCCGGCGCGGGCGCCGCGGCGGCCGCCGGTTACGGCCCGCTCCATATCGGCACCGATATCGGCGGCTCCGTGCGCCTGCCGGCGGCCTGGTGCGGCATCGCCACGCTCAAGCCCAGCCTGGGCCGCATCCCCATCGACCCGCCGTTCATGGGCCGCTGCGCCGGCCCCATGACGCGTACCGTCGCCGACTCGGCGCTCATGCTGGGCGTGCTGTCGCAGCCCGACGCGCGCGACCACATGAGCCTGCCTTACCAGGACTTCGACTGGCTGGACCTGGAACTCGACCTGCGCGGCCTGCGCATCGGCCTGCTGATGGACGCGGGCTGCGGCCTGCCGCTGGATCCTGAAATCCGCGCCGCGGTCGAGGCCGCGGCCCGCTCGTTCGAGGCCGCCGGCGCCATTGTGGAGCCGATGCAGCCCTGGATGACGCCCGCCATGCTGGAAGGCGTGGACCGCTTCTGGCGCACGCGCTCGGCCGTCGACCTGTCGGCCTTGCCGCAGGCGCGCCGCGACAAGATCCTGCCCTTCATCCGCACCTGGGCGGAAAGCGGCGGCGGCCAGTCCGGCGAGGCCGTGTTCCGCAGCTATTACGAAACCATGAACGTGCGCGCCAAGACGGTAGCGGCTTGCGCGCCCTACGACTACGTACTTTCGCCCGTGGCCCCGGTGGTCGCCTACAACGCCGAATGGCCGTCGCCCACCAACGAGGTCGCGACCACCATGCACCACATCGGATTCACGCTGCCCTACAACATGAGCGAGCAGCCCGCGGCGTCCGTCAATTGCGGCTATACCAAGGCCGGCCTGCCCATCGGCCTGCAGATCGCGGGCGCGCGCTTTGACGACCTGGGCGTGCTGCGCATGGCGCGCGCCTGGGAAGCCATGCGGCCTGAACAACACCCCTGGCCCCAGCCTCCCCGGGCTGCCTGAACGATCCTCAACAGCAAACCCACAGGAATTCCCATGCGTTGGCTTTTGGCAATGATCAAGCACGAGACGAATACGTTTTCGCCCGTGCCTACCCCGCTTGAACGCTTCTTCCGCGGCAATCCCGAGATCCTGGCCGGCGAACGCGCCATCAAGGCTTACGAGAACACCGACAGCGGCCTGGGCGGCTATATCGAAGTGGCGCGGCGCGAAGGCGCCGAGATGGTCGTGCCCGTGGCGGCCGAGTCCTGGCCCAGCGGCCCCGCCAGCGCCGAAACCCACGAACGGCTGTGCAAGCTGGTCCTGGACGAGGTCCAGCGCGGCGGCTACGACGCCATCCTGCTCGACCTGCACGGCGCCATGGTCGCCGAAGGCGTCGAGGACGCCGAGGGCGACCTGCTGCGCCGCCTGCGCGAGATCGATCCGCACACGCCCGTGGCGGTGACGCTGGACATGCACGCCAACATCTACGACGACATCGTCAAGCATGCCACGGTCATCACGGGCTTCCATACCTATCCGCACGTGGACATCCGCGCGGCCGGGCTGCGCGCCGCGAACGTGATCGCGCGCACCCTCAAGGGCGAGATCAAGCCGGTCATGTCCTGGGCCAACAAACCCATGCTGCCGCACATCATGTGCCAGGGCACCCACGCGGCGCCCAACCAGCCGCTACAGGAACGCTGCAAGGCAATGGAAGCCGGCGGCGTCCTGGCCGCTTCCGTCTTCGTGGGATTCCCGCACGCCGACATTCGCGAAGCCGGCCTGAGCGCGGTGGTCTGTACCGACGGCAACCTGGCCGAGGCGCAGCGCCACCGCGACGAGCTGCTGGACCAAGCATGGAACGGCCGCGCCGACTGGGTGTTCCACCCGGAGCCGCTAGCGCCCACCATTGCTCGCGCCAAGGCCATCGAACAAGGCCCGGTCGTGCTACTGGACCACTACGACAATACCGGTTCCGGCGGCACCATGGACACCACCGCCGTGCTGGCCGAAGTGCTGCGCCAGGAACTGGAGAACGTGGTCTTCTACGCCATTTGCGACCCGCAGGCCGCACTCGAGGCGGCTGCCGCAGGCGTGGGCCAGACCATCACGATCCAGCTCGGCGGCAAGCTGGCCATGCCCGCCATCAAGGAACCCAGCGAGCCGCTGGAGGTCACCGGCCGCGTCAAGCTGGTGTTCGACGGCGTCTACCTGAACCGCGGCCCCATGTACCGCGGCGTGCGCAACGACACCGGCCTGACGGTCGTGATCGACACGGGCCGCGTGGAAATCGTGGTGGTTTCCCGTCACCAGGAGCCGTTCGACATCAATTGCCTGCTGTCGGCCGGCATCGATCCGCTGCAAAAGCGCTATGTCGTGCTCAAGAGCCGCGTGCACTGGCGCGCGGGCTTTTCCGACATGGCGACGCAGGTCATCGAATGCACCGGCGTGGGGGTGACCACCTCGGACTACGGCCAGCTTGATTTCAAGCACGTGCGCCGGCCCATCTATCCCCTCGATCCGATGTAGACCCGGCCGCCGCGCCCACCCCGGAAAGCCGGCGCAACTGCGCCGGCTTTCATTTTGAAATCTTCTGTAACGGTGAGCGCCCTCAGATGACCATCGGCCTCGGTATACTCGCCGCGGGCCTTACAGGCCGATGAATACGTGTATTCCGATGGCGGGCGTCAGCGTCCAGCGGCCATAAGCAGCCGCGGTTCACCGGATATGACTCGATAATCAACGATACAAGCAGAACGATGAAAAAGAGCGTAGCGATCACCCTGGGCGTGGTCATAGTGGGAGCGGGAAGCTGGGTCGGGGCCACGTGGTACACCGGCAAGCGCATCGAGGAAAGCTCGCAGCGCCACCTGGCGGAAGCCAACGAAAAGCTGGCCAAGATCACGCCTCTGTTCGGTCTGCGCATCGATCAGCTCAAGTACGAGCGCGGCCTGTTCTCGACGCAGGCGCGTTATGGCGTGTCGCTGGTCAAGGGCGACAAGGTCGCCGAAGACCTGCCCAAGGGCATGATCGAGTTCGACGCCTCCATCGAACACGGCCCCTTCCCCAAGAGCGCGCTGGCGCGCGGCGCCATCGCGCCCAAGCTGGCGTTCACGCACGCCGAGCTCGCCAAGACCGAAAACATCAAGGAGCTGTTCGAGCTGACCAAGGGCGTCGCGCCCCTGAGCGCCGACACGATCATCAGTTTCGGCGGCTTCGCCACCTCCACCGCCAATATCGCCCCCGTGCAGATCACGCACGAAGGCAACGCCGTCAATTTCAGCGGCATGGCGATCAACGGCACCTTCGACCGCGCGCTGCAGGCCGTCACGGCGCACGCCCTGATGGAAACGCTGTCGGTGGATGGCGAAAAATCGGACGATCCCATCAAGATGCTGGTGTCCGGCCTGACGATGGACGTCAACAGCCGCATGGGCAAGTTCGGCCTGTCCATTGGCGACTCCAGCGTCAAGCTCAAGCGCATCGACGTCACCCGCCCTGGCGACGACGTCAAGGTCTCGCTGGACAACCTGGGCTATGGCGTCAAGCTGGCCGAAGACGACAAGAACGTCAACGTCGAAGCCACCTACCAGACCGGCAACATCACTCTGAATGACGTGGCCTTGGGCAACGGCCAGGCCGTGATCAAGCTCGCCAAGCTGGACGGCGCCGCCATCAAGCAGCTGTCGGACACCTACAACCAGATCGTGCGCCAGTACATGCTGGGCGCCAGCGACGAAGGCCTGAAGGACGAGCAGTTCGACGCCGTGCTGGAAAACGCCGGCAAGCTGCTCAACGGCAACCCCACGTTCAGCATCGACCCGATCAGCTGGAAGACCGACAAGGGCGAAAGCAAGCTGACCTTCGCCCTGGACCTGACCAATCCGCCCAACGTCAAGGACCTGACGCCCCAGGAGATCATGGTCAAGGCCATCAAGCAGATCGATGCCACCCTGGTCATCTCCAAGCCCATGGTGCGCGACCTGATCGTGCAGTACGCCGTCAAGAAGCAAGGCTTGACCGCCGAAAAGGCCGCCGAGGAAGCCGACGACCAGATGCGCTCGATGTCCGGCATGGCTGAAATGCTCAACGTCGGCAAGAACGACGGCGATAACATCATCGGCAAGTTCCACTACGCCGATGGCATGGGCGACCTGAACGGCCAGAAGATCCCCGCCGACGAACTGTTCTCGGGCCTGCTGGGCGCGACCGGCATGGACGACGACATGGACGGCATGGAAGAGGAAGGCGAACCGGCCGAAGGCACGGAACTTGCCGCGCCCTCCGACACCGCGTCCGTGGCCGGCTACATGCAGGACTTCGACGTGGACACCGTGACGACCATGCTGGACGACATGGTCTACAACCCGCGCAAGCAGGACGGCGACGAAGGTCCGGTCCTGATCCTGGATCCCCGCGACACCGGCGCCAGCGAGCTGCGCGTCGACTTCCTGTGCAACGACTTCACCGAGAAGTGCCATGACCTCGTCGTGACCGCGACCTACAGCAGCAAGAAGCCGGTCTCGCTCAAGGCCATCAACGCCTGGAACCAGGAATACCGCTGGACCCGCGCCTACCTGGACGACAAGAACCGGGCCGTGCTGCAGATGGACATGAACTCGGAAGGCGGCATCGGCAAGGAAAACCTGCAGATCATGCTCAACACGTTCTTCAGCATCGCGGAAGACTTCTCGGTGGCCAGCAAGGCCGCGCCGGCGAAGTAAGCCTCGGCTGACGCAAGACAAAAAAATCCCCCATCTTTCGGATGGGGGATTTTTTTTGCCTAGGGGCCCGGCTCGCGCCGGGACTCGCGGCCCACGCTCAGGCGTAGGCTTCGATCGGCAAGCAGGCGCAGACCAGGTTGCGGTCGCCGTAGGCGTTATCCACGCGGGCAACCGGCGGCCAGTACTTGGCGTCGCGCAGCGAAGCCACCGGGTAAGCGGCCTGCTGGCGCGGGTAGTCGTGCAGCCATTCCTCGGCCAGCAGCATCTGCGCGGTGTGCGGCGCGTTCTTCAGGACGTTATCCTCGGCATCGCGCTCGCCGCGCTCGACCTGGGCGATTTCTTCGCGGATCGAGATCATCGCGTCGATGAAGCGGTCCAGTTCGGCAACGCCTTCCGATTCGGTCGGCTCGACCATCAGCGTGCCGGCAACCGGGAAGCTCATGGTGGGCGCATGGAAGCCGTAGTCCATCAGGCGCTTGGCGATGTCTTCGGCGCTGATGCCGCTGGTTTCCTTGAGCGGACGCACATCGAGGATGCACTCGTGCGCCACGCGGCCATTGCGGCCCGCATACAGGACCGGATAGTGGTCGCGCAGGCGGGTCGCGATGTAGTTGGCGTTGAGGATGGCGACTTCGGTGGCGCGGCGCAGGCCGTCGGCGCCCATCAGCGAGATGTACACGAACGGAATCGGCAGGATGCCGGCCGAGCCGAACGGCGCGGCCGACACCGGGCCGACCTTGGCGTCGCCGGGCAGCTTGCCCTGCTCGTTCACCACGCCCGGCAGGTACGGCGCCAGGTGCGCGCGCACCGCCACGGGACCCACGCCGGGGCCGCCGCCGCCGTGCGGAATGCAGAAGGTCTTGTGCAGGTTCAGGTGGGACACGTCCGAACCGAACTTGCCCGGCTGGGCCACGCCCACCATCGCGTTCATGTTGGCGCCGTCCAGGTAGACCTGGCCGCCGGCCTGGTGCACCAGATCGCAGATCTCGGTGACGGCTTCCTCGAACACGCCATGGGTCGACGGATACGTGATCATCAAAGCGGCCAGCTTGTCGCCGACCTGTTCGATCTTGGCGCGCAGATCAACCAGATCGACGTTGCCGTTGGCGTCCGACGCCACCACCACCACGTCCATGCCGGCCAGTTGCGCCGAGGCCGGGTTGGTGCCGTGCGCCGACGAAGGGATCAGGCAGATGTTGCGCTGATGCTGGCCGTTGGCCTGATGGTAGCCGCGGATCGCCAGAAGGCCCGCGTACTCGCCCTGCGCGCCCGAGTTGGGCTGCAGGCTGATGTTGTCGTAGCCGGTGATCTCGCACAGCGCGGCCGACAGGCGGTCAATCAGTTCGTTGTAGCCCTGGCTTTGCGAAGCCGGCGCGAACGGGTGGATCAGCGCGAACTCGGGCCAGGTGATGGGGATCATCTCGGCGGTCGCGTTGAGCTTCATGGTGCACGAGCCCAGCGGGATCATGGTGCGGTCCAGCGCCAGATCCTTGTCGGCCAGCTTGCGCAGGTAGCGCAGCATGTCGGTTTCCGACTGCACGCTGGAGAACACCGGGTGCGTCAGGATCGCGCTTTCGCGCGCCACGCCGGCGGGGATGCCACTGGCGGCGGCCGCGTCCAGGGCGTCGATGTCGAGCTCAACGTCGTCACGTTCCAGGCCGGCGGCGAAGACATTGACCAGCGCCTGCAGGTCGGCCACGGTCACGGTCTCGTCCAGCGACACCGCCAGGCGGGCGCCGTCGACGCGGCGCAGGTTGATGTGCGCACAATCGGCGGCGGTCAGGATGGCCGGCGTCGCCGCGCCGGTTTCCAGCAGCAGCGTATCGAAGAAGGTGTCGTTGACGACGTTCACGCCCAGCTTGACCAGCTCGGCGCGCAGGATGGCGGTGCTGCGCTGCACGCGCTCGGCGATGCGGCGGATGCCGGCCGGACCGTGCCACACGGCGTACATGCCGGCCATCACGGCCAGCAGCACTTGTGCGGTGCAGATGTTGGAGGTGGCTTTTTCGCGGCGGATGTGCTGTTCGCGCGTCTGCAGCGCCAGGCGCATGGCCGGGTTGCCCTGCGCGTCCTTGGACACGCCGACCAGGCGGCCAGCCATGTTGCGCTTGAAGGCGTCCTTGCAGGCCATGAAGCCGGCATGCGGGCCGCCGAAGCCGAACGGCACGCCGAAACGCTGGGCCGAACCGATGGCGATATCCGCGCCCCATTCGCCGGGCGCGGCCAGCAAGGCCAGCGCCAGCAGGTCGGTGGCGACGGCAACGATGGCGCCTTGCGCATGCGCGGCTTCAGCCAGCTTGCGGTAGTCGGCGACGGAGCCGGTGCTGTGCGGGTATTGCAGCAGCACGCCGAAGCACTCGGGCAGGCCTTCGGCCTCGTCGCCGATGGTGATTTCAATGTCCAGGCCTTCGGCGCGCGTGCGCACGACTTCGATGGTCTGGGGATGCACGTGGCGCGAAATGAAGAACACCGGGCTCTTCGACTTGGCGCTGCGGCGTGCCAGCGTCATCGCTTCGGCGGCGGCGGTGCTTTCGTCCAGCAGCGAGGCGTTGGAGATGTCCAGCCCGGTCAGGTCGGCGACCATGGTCTGGTAATTCAGGAGGGCTTCGAGGCGACCCTGCGAGATCTCGGGCTGGTAAGGCGTGTAGGCCGTGTACCAGGCGGGATTCTCAAGAATGTTGCGCAACACCACGTTGGGCGTCTGCGTGCCGTAATACCCCTGGCCGATGTAGCTGCGGTAGACCTTGTTGCGGCCGGCGATCTGCTTCAGTTCGGCCAGCACGTCGGTTTCGCTGCGCGAGGCGGGCAGCGCCAGCGGGGCCTGGCTGCGGATCTTGGGCGGCACGACTTCTTCGATCAGGGCGTCCAGGCTGGCGCTGCCGATGACGGCAAGCATGGCGGCCTGGTCGGCGTCGGAAGGGCCGATGTGGCGGGGAATGAAGTCGGTGTGGGTGTCTAGGGCGCGCGACATGGAGAGGTCTCGGGATAGCGGGTGTCGTCGGAGGACGGACGGTATTGCATCTTGCGGACCGGGCGCGTGGCTGACGCCTGCGCGCCCGTTCCGGCCAGGCGGCTTAGCCGTTGGCGACGGCTTCGTAGCCGGCGGCGTCGAGCAGCTTGTCGGCGTCGGCGGCGTTGACCGGCTTGATCTTGAAGATCCAGGCGGTGAAGGCCGATTCGTTGATCAGGTTGGGATTGTTTTCCAGCTCTTCGTTGAACGCGACGATTTCGCCGGCCACGGGAGCGTAGATGTCCGAAGCGGCCTTGACCGATTCGACCACGCCAGCGGTTTCACCGGCGTTCAGCTTGGCGCCGACCTTCACGTCGCCAACGAAGACCAGGTCGCCCAATTGATCCTGGGCGGTATCGGTGATGCCGACGACGAACACGTCGCCTTCGGCTTTGACCCATTCATGAGACTCGGTGTACTTGCGATCGGTGGGCAGACTCATGGGAACTCCTGAGGGAATACGGGTAGATGAATGGTGTTGCGCGCCTCGCGCGGGCGGCCGTCGCCCCAGGGGCCGGCGGCTCGCGCGAAGCTTCGAGTTTACGAGTGTTCGACCGCTTTGCCGTTACGCACGAACGGCAATTTGCAAGCCAGGGCGGGCACCCATTTGCCGCGGATGTCGACCTCGACCGTGTCGCCCGGCTTGACGCCTTGCGGCAGGCGGGCAAAGCCGATCGACACGCCCAGCGTCGGCGACATGGTGCCGCTGGTGAGCTCGCCCGTGCCTTCCTTGGTGCGCACGGCCATATGCGCGCGCATCACGCCGCGCTCTTGCAGCTTCAGGCCGATGAAGGTGGCGGGCGTGGCGAACTGTTCCAGCGCGTCGCGGCCGATGAAGCGGCGCTCGGCGCTCTTCAGGGACACGGTCCAGGTCAGCCCGGCCTGGTCGGGCTGGGTCAGCTCATCCATGTCCTGGCCGTAGAGATTCATGCCGGCTTCCAGGCGCAGCGTGTCGCGCGCGCCCAGGCCGCAGGGACGCACGCCCTGGGCGACCAGGTCGCGCCACAGCTGCACCACGTCGGCGGCGGGCAGCACGATTTCAAAACCGTCCTCGCCGGTGTAGCCGGTACGGGCCACCAAGGTGTCGTCACCCACGCGGGCGGCCACGAAGGGCGTCAGCGGCTCGCTGGCGGCCTGCCAGGCCGGGCGCGCGGCCCAGACCTTGGCGCGGGCGTTCGGGCCTTGCACGGCCACCATGGCCAGGTCGCGGCGCGGGGTGATGGCGACGTCGAACTGGCCGGCCTGCTTGACGCGCTGCATCCAGGCGACGTCCTTGTCGGCCGTGCCGGCATTGACCACGACGCGCCATTCGTCGGCGGCGAAGAAATAGATGATCAGGTCGTCGATCACGCCGCCTTGCGGGTTCAGCATGCAGCTGTACAGCGCCTTGCCGGGCACGGTCAGCTTGGACACGTCGTTGGCGACCAGACGCTGCAGGAAGGCGAACGCGTCCGGACCGGCCACGTCGACGTTCAGCATGTGCGACACGTCGAACATGCCGGCGTCCTGCCGCACCGCGTGGTGCTCTTCCAGTTGCGAACCGTAGGCCAGCGGCATGTCCCAGCCGCCGAAGTCGACCATGCGGGCGCCAGAGGCGATGTGTTCTTCAGCCAGCGGGGTGCGTTTGAGGGTTGCGGACATGCGCGGAAACTCCGGGGCGGCAGTGTTGCCAGGGTTACGGAATGCCAGTGGTGCCAAGCGGGGTGCGCTTGTACAACGGCTGAATCTTCCGCCCCTCTGTCCTTTTGCCTGAGAGTTGCCCCGCATGGCGGGTTTGCACCTTCGGCGCCTGGGCTGCTCGCTATGTCCCTAGTTCAGGGGCGGCGCCAGGTCTCTCCAGAGTACTGTTTTGCCGCGTCCGCGCGGTAAAAAAACCGGGACAGGGCAAGCATGGGCGGTATGGGTTACCTGAGCGATTCCGGGCGAATTGCGCCTTCGGCGGCGGCCGGACGTACAGGCCGCTCTCTCCCGCAACATGCGTGACAGCGGCGCAAGCATACAACGAAAGCCGCAGCCAGGGAATGCCTGCGGCGGCCTCAGCCCAGCGCCGTGTCCAACAACATCATCAGCACGAAACCCAGCATCAGCCCGCAGGTCGCGTAGACCTCATGCCCCTTGCGGTGCGATTCGGGGATGATCTCGTGGCTGATCACGAACAGCATGGCGCCCGCGGCAAAACCCAGGCCCCAGGGCAGCAGCGGCTCGGACCAGCCCACCACGGCGGCGCCCAGGACCGCGCCCAGCGGCTCGACCAGGCCGGACAGCATGCCCAGCGCCACGGCAAACGCGCGCTGGTAGCCCGCCGCCAGCAGCGCCACCGCCACCACCAGCCCTTCGGGAATGTCCTGGATAGCAATGCCGGTGGCCAGCGCGGTGCCGCGCATGGCGTCGTTGCCCGCATAGCCCACGCCAATGGCCAGGCCCTCCGGCAGGTTATGCAGGGTGATGGCGAAAACGAACAGCCAGGTACGGCGCAGGCGGTGCGCCTCGATGCCTTCCCGGCCCTTGATGAAATGCTCGTGCGGCAGGGTACGGTCCATGAGCAGCAGCACCGCCGCGCCCAGCAACACGGCAGCGCCCACCGTCAAGCCGGCGCCCCAGGGGCCATAACCCAGGTCGCGGCCCGCCGCGATGCCCGGCGCCACCAGCGAAAAGGCGCTGGCGGCCAGCATCACGCCGGCGCCGAAGCCGAACATGCTGTCCTGCATTTTCTGGGGGATGGTCCGGGCGAACAGGATGGGCAAGGTGCCCAGGGCGGTAGCGCCAGCTGCGACCAGTCCGCCCAGAAGGGCATCGCCCACGTGCGGCGCACGCACGTCCAGATAGACCCACAGCTAGTGCAGGCCCAGGCAGGCCACCAATACGGCCAGGGTCCACACGCTGATGCTGGTGGCCGCCGGCCGCACGCGATGACGGCTGAAGGTATTCATGTGCCGCTGCCCTCCTTGCGAGAGATGCGCTCAGCGCTGGGCCGCCGCGTAGCGGCGCGCCACTTCAGGCCAGTTCACGACATTGTAAAAGGCGCCGATGTACTCGGGCCTGCGGTTCTGGTACTTCAGGTAGTAGGCGTGCTCCCACACGTCCAGCCCCAGAATGGGCGAGTTTCCGTGCATCAGGGGGCTGTCCTGGTTGGCGCTGCTTTCCACCACCAGCTTGCCGGCCGGTGTGACCGAAAGCCAGGCCCAACCGCTGCCAAAGCGGGTCAGCGCGGCCTTGGTGAACGCATCGCGGAAGGCGGCCTGCCCGCCCAGCTCGGAGTCAATGGCCGACGCCAACGCGCCATCCGGCTCGCCTCCGCCCTCGGGCGACATGACCGACCAGAACAGGCTGTGGTTCGCGTGGCCGCCGCCATGGTTGCGCACGGCGCCGCGTATGGCTTCGGGCAACTGCTCCAGCCGCGCCACCAGGGACTCGACCGGCTCGTTGGTGACGATGTCCGCGCCTTCCAGCGCGGCGTTCAGGCTGTTGACGTAGGTCTGATGGTGCTTGCTGTAGTGGATCTCCATCGTCATCGCGTCGATGTGGGGTTCCAGGGCGTCGTAGGCATACGGCAGGGGCGGGAGGGTATAGGCCATGCATGTCTCCGTGAGATCCGCCCCCGATTCAGGGCTTGGATATATATCGAAAACATAAATGATAAGTATTTTTATTTGATATAACAATGGCAGGTTTCCAATACCTGCCATAGCGCCGGCCTATCGGCGCCCTGTCCCGCCTGGGGAAGCTAGAGCGCCTTGCCGCAGGCCACGCCCGAGGCCCAGGCCCACTGGAAGTTGTAGCCGCCCAGCCAGCCCGTGACGTCCACGGCTTCGCCGATGAAATAAAGACCGGCGACGGTCTTGGCCTGCATGGACTTCTGGTCCAGGCCGCGCGTGTCCACGCCGCCGCGCATGACTTCGGCCTTCTTGTAGCCAGCGGTGCCGCTGGGCACCAGGCTCCACTGATGGATGTCCTGCGCCAGCGCGCGCAGGGTCTTGTCCGGCGCGTCGGCCAGGCGCAGCGCCGCCAGGCCCGGCTTGCCGCCCTGCTCCGCCAGGTGCAGCCAGCGGTCGGCCAGGCGCTTGGGCCAGAGGCCCGCCAGCACGGTATGCAGCTGCTGCCGGTTGCCCGACTTCGACGCCAACAGTTCTTCCGCCAGATCGCGGCCAGGCGCCAGATCGATCACGATGGGTTCGCCAGGCTTCCAGTAGCTGGATATCTGCAGAATGGCGGGGCCGGACAGGCCACGATGGGTGAACAGCAGGTCTTCGAGGAACTCGCCGCGCGCCTTGCCCTGCCCCGTGTGCAGATTGACTTCCAGCGCCACGCCGGACAATTCGGACAGGGACCGCCATTGCTCGGCATCGAAGGTCAGCGGCACCAGGGCGGGCCGCGGTTCCACGACCTTCAGGCCGAACTGCCGCGCAATCCTCAGGCCGAAATCGGTGGCGCCCAGTTGGGGAATGGCCATGCCGCCGGTGGCGATCACCAGTTTCGCGGCGCGGATCGGGCCTTGGCTGGTGCGCAGCTCGTAGCCCTGCTCGCCATGGCCGATCTCGGCCACCGAGCATCCCATGCGCCACTGCACCCTGCCCGCGTCGCACTCGGCGCGCAGCATTTCGATGATGGATTCGCTGGAATCGTCGCAGAACAGCTGGCCGCGATGCTTCTCGTGCCAGGCGATGTGGTGGCGCTTCATCAGCGCCAGGAAATCCTGCGGCGTGTAACCCGCCAAGGCCGAACGGCAGAAGTGCGGATTGTCGGAGAGAAAGTTGGCGGGGCCGGCGCCGATATTGGTGAAGTTGCAGCGGCCGCCGCCGGAAATGCGGATCTTCTCCGCCAGGCGCTCGGCGTGGTCGACGAGCACCACGCGCAAGCCGCGCTGGCCGGCGACCGCGGCACACATCATGCCCGCGGCGCCGGCGCCGAGTACTGCTACATCGAACATCAGTCTTCGATCAGGCAGTCGACGTAGTAGCGCTTTTCGCCGTCCGGACCCACTTCGTCGGCCAGGCCGTGGATGTAGGTTTCGAAGCCCGGGAAGCGCTGGTTGAACTCGCGCGCGAACTGCAGGTACTGGACGATGGTGCGGTTGAAGCGTTCGCCCGGGATCAGCAGGGGGATGCCCGGAGGATACGGCGTCAGCAGCACGCCAGTGACGCGGCCTTCGAGCTTGTCGATGTCGACGCGCTCGACCTCGCGGTGCGCCATGCGGGCGAAGGCGTCCGACGGCTTGAGGGCCGGCACCATGTCGCTCAGGTACATCTCGGTGGTCAGGCGGGCCACGTCGCGGGCGCGGTAGGCTTCGTGGATCTCCTGGCACAGGTCGCGCAGGCCCATGCGCTCGTAGCGGCGATGGTCGCGGCAGAATTCCGGCAGGATGCGCCACAGCGGCTGATTACGGTCGTAATCGTCCTTGAATTGCTGCAAGGCGGTCAGCAGCGTGTTCCAGCGGCCCTTGGTGATGCCGATGGTGAACAGGATGAAGAACGAATACAGGCCGGTCTTCTCGACCACCACGCCATGCTCGGTCAGGTACTTGGAGACCAGCGCGGCGGGAATGCCGGTTTCGCCGAAGCTGCCCGACATGTCCAGGCCCGGGGTGATGATCGTGGCCTTGATCGGATCCAGCATGTTGAAGCCTTCGGCCATTTCGCCGAAGCCATGCCAATGGTCGTTGGACTCCAGGATCCATTCGTCGCGGTTGCCGATGCCTTCAGAAACCAGGCGATTCGGGCCCCAGACCTTGAACCACCAGTCGTTCTTGCCGAACTCGGACTCCACCTTGCGCATGGCGCGGCGGAAGTCCAGGGCTTCGCGGATGCTCTCCTCGACCAGCGCGGTGCCTCCCGGCGGTTCCATCATGGCGGCGGCCACGTCGCAGGACGCGATGATCGCGTACTGGGGCGAGGTGGACGTGTGCATCAGATAGGCTTCGTTGAAGACGTTGCGGTCCAGCTTGCGGGTCTCGGACTCCTGCACGATGATCTGCGAGGCCTGCGAGATGCCGGCCAGCAGCTTGTGCGTGGAGTGGGTGGCGAACACCATCGCGTCCTGGCTGCGCGGGCGGTCCTGGCCGATGGCGTGCATGTCCTGGTAGTACTCGTGGAACGAGGCGTGCGGCAGCCAGGCTTCGTCGAAGTGCAGCGTATCGACATAGCTGCCCAACTGCTTCTTGATCATTTCGACGTTGTAGATGACGCCGTCGTAGGTGCTCTGCGTCAGCGTCAGGATGCGCGGATTCTTGTTCACCGCTTCGCGCGCGAAGGGGTTGGCCTCGATCTTCTTGCGGATATTGTCCGGGTGGAACTCTTCCAGCGGGATCGGGCCGATGATGCCCAGGTGGTTGCGCGTGGGACGCAGGAACACCGGGATCGCGCCCGTCATCGTAATGGCGTGCAGGATCGACTTGTGGCAGTTGCGGTCCACCACCACCACGTCGCCCGCGGCCACGTTGGCATGCCACACCACCTTGTTGGAGGTGGAGGTGCCGTTGGTCACGAAGAAGCAGTGGTCGGCGTGGAAGATGCGCGCGGCGTTCAGTTCGGATTCGGCCACGGGGCCGGTGTGGTCCAGCAGCTGGCCCAGTTCGTCCACGGCGTTGCAGACGTCGGCGCGCAGCATGTTCTCGCCGAAGAACTGGTGGAACATCTGGCCCACCGGGCTCTTCAGGAACGCCACGCCGCCGGAGTGGCCGGGGCAGTGCCAGGAGTACGAGCCGTCCTGCGCGTACTTGACCAGTTCGCGGAAAAACGGCGGCGGCAGGCTGTCGACGTAGCTGCGGGCTTCGCGGATGATGTGGCGCGCCACGAATTCGGGGGTGTCCTCGAACATGTGGATGAAGCCGTGCAGTTCGCGCAGGATGTCGTTGGGAATGTGCTCGGAAGTGCGCGTCTCGCCGTACAGGTAGATGGGGATGTCGGCGTTGCGGAAACGCAGCTCGCCGATGAAGGCGCGCAGGTTCTTGATGGCGCTGGCCACGTCCTCGGGCGAATCCACGTCGAACTCTTCGTCGTCGATCGACAGAATGAAGGCGCTGGCGCGGCTCTGCTGCTGGGCGAACGAACTCAGGTCGCCGTAACTGGTCACCCCGATCACCTCGACGCCCTCGGCCTCGATCGCCGCGGACAAGGCGCGGATACCCAGACCGGACGCGTTCTCGGAACGGTAGTCTTCGTCGATGATGAAAATGGGGAAGCGGAATTTCATGCAGGCGCTCCTGGGGGCAAGGCGGGTTCGGACGCGTAACGCGGCGCGAGTGTACTTCTAGTAAAAATCCGCCTGATGACAGACGGCGCGAGCACCCGCCAGGGCGGCGGGAATGGCCGAATTGTAGGGCTGTTTTTCTTACAGTCCTAAGGGAAATCCCGGAATGGCCCGGACGGCCGTTGTCATCGCGCCAAAAGCGGACGTTTTCAGCACAGAGAGCCGGGCCGCGCCGGGGAGCAAACCGGGCGCCCGAAGCCCCGGGACGCTAGCGGATGGTGCGGGCTTCGCCCGCCTGCAAGGCCATCAGGAACTGTTCGAAATAGGGCGGGATGGCCTCGGCGGAGCCGTAGCGGATGCGCCTTTCGACCTTGGCGATGGCGCCGAAGCAGACCTCGGCTTCGGGTTCGCCGCAGACCAGCACCACCGGGTCCTCGTCGTCGCACACTTCGTAGAGACCGCCATACGCGCGGCGTCCCACCTCGTAGAGGTAGGCGGCGGCGCCGACGGTCTGCATGGGAGTAAGAGGCAAGGTCCCGAGATGGGCGGCCTCCAGCGCCTCGTCCAGCGCATGGACGCTGGACGGCGTGTAATCCAGCACGGCGCCGGCCGATCCGGCTGCCTGGACGAAGTCCTGCGCAGCACCCGCCACGCGCGCCACGAACTCTTCCTGGACTTCGTCGCGCTTGGCGTCCTGGTTTGTCTTGAGGAAACCGAACATCATTGGCTCCTTTGTGAAAACCGCAAGCGGCGTTAGGACCATTATAGGCAGCGTGTCCCCCTATACTGCCCAATCCACCGCCGAACGTTCCCTATTCCCAACACTTGCCGACCATGTCCCCGATCTCCGTCCGACGCCTTGTTCCCGCCGACGCCGCGCCGCTGCGCCAATTGCGCCTGGACGCCCTGGTGGAAACCCCTGAATCGTTCGGATCGAGTTACGAAGAGGAACACACGCTGACATTGGAGGATATCCGCGGCTGGATCCAGCCTTCGGACGACAGCGCAATGTTTGGCGTGTTCTGCGGCGAGACCCTCGCCGGCATGGTCGGCGTGGGCCGCCAGCGCAAACTGAAGATGCGCCACAAGGCGCACATCTGGAGCATGTACGTGGCGCCGGCGCAGCGCGGCCAGGGCCTGGCGCGGCAACTGATGCAGGCGGCGATCGCCCATGCAGCAGGCATGCGCGGCATCCGCCAGGTGCAGCTGAGCGTGACCGCCAACAATCAGGCCGCCACCGCGCTGTACCTGAGCCTGGGCTTTGCCGAATACGGACGCGAGCGAGAAGCGCTGTGCGTGAACGGTGAACTCTACGACGAAGCGCTGATGGCGCTGCCGCTGGCCGGCAAGTAGCGGTGCCGCCTCAGCCCGCGCCAGCCCGGCGCCGCGTGCCGTAGGCCCGCACCAGATTGCGGCCTTCGTCCTTGGCCTTGTAGAGCGCCTGATCCGCCGCCTTGATCACCGCTTCGGGCGCGCGCAGGGCGTCGCTGCGTTCGGCTACGCCTATGCTGACCGTCACCCGCAGCGGCCGCGCATTGCGCACATCGCGCCCGCCACGGCGGCGCAGGCCGATCTGGTCGGCCTTGGGGCGCACCGGCTTGTCGCGCAGCCGCATCTGGTAGGCCTCGATGGAGCGCCTGACGCTTTCCAGGTGCGGCATGCTTTCCGCCGCGGTCTTGCCCGGAAACACCAGCGTGAATTCCTCGCCGCCGTAGCGGTAGGCCCGGCCGCCGCCCGGCACGCGCCGCAACTGGGCCGCCACCATGCGCAGAACCTGGTCGCCCACGTCATGGCCGTGGGTGTCGTTGAAAGCCTTGAAGTTGTCGACGTCGGCCATCGCCAGCGTATAGACGCGGCCCATGCGCTGCAGCCGTTCGTTCAGCGCGCGCCGGCCCGGTAAGCCGGTGAGCTCGTCGCGGAACGCCATGTGGAAACCTTCATGGGCCAGCGAGATGCAAAGGGCCGTCAGCGCGGCGGTGGACATCAGCGCCAGTTCGACGGGATGTTCCGCCCCGCGCGGCAAGGCCCACGCCATGCACACGAAGCCCAGCCACTGCCCCGCCTGTTGCGGACGCCCATAGCGCAATAGCAGCAGGGTCAGCGTCAGGCCCGTGGCCAGCAGCGCAATCAACCCTTCGATCGGCACGCTCAGGTGCGCCAACCTGCCTTGCACGGACAGCATGCCGAACAGATCGGACACGCCGTCCTTGCCGGCCAGCGCGATCGCGGCCGCGCCAGCGGCGATCAGGCCGATGCGAGCGGCCAGGTCCAGCAGCATGCTGGAGCGTTCGGACCACAGGGCGTTGATGGTGTAGGCCAGCGACCACCACGCCAGCGCCGGTCCGACGGCCCAGGGTGCTTCCGTGGCCAGCGCCGGCCAAGCCGCCGTGGCGGCCAGCACGCTGAGCATCAGCACCATGGTCTGCGCGCGCTGGTACATCAGGCACACGGCCACGCCGATCAACGCCATCACCCAAGGCACGAACGGCACGATCTGCGTCAAGGCCGGCGGCCATTCGCGCCACAGCAGCAGCCCCACCGCGGCGGCCACCGGCAGCGCAGGATAGAACAACAAAGGCAGCCAGGGGATATGGGGGTAACGCACGGGTCGGGGCTTTTTTACGCTTGCGGAGATGACGTCGCCAAATCGGCAAACACATGTACTGTCATTTACGGACGCGGCGGCGATGTTCTTTAGCGGATTTGCAAGTAACACCGGGCGCCGCGGCCATGATATGTTTTTCGCCTTCACTCAGCAGACGGATCCCCAATGCGCATCCTGGTCAACATCGACGTGCCCGATCTCGAACACGCCATCGACTTCTATCACCGCGCTTTCGGCCTGACACTGCGACGCCGGCTGGGACCGAAAGCGGCCGAGATGCTGGGGGCCGAGGCGCCCATCTATCTGCTGGAAAAGGCTGCGGGCACGCCTGCCGCCGGCGCCATGCGCCAGCCGCGCGACTATGCGCGGCACTGGACGCCCGTGCATCTGGACGTGGTGGTGGAGGACGCGGACCGCGCGGTCGCACAGGCGGTGGCCGCCGGCGCGCGCCTGGAAGATCCGGCCGTCTCGCATGCCTGGGGCCGCATCGCCCACCTGAGCGATCCCTACGGACACGGCATCTGCATCCTGCAGTTCCTGGGCCGGGGCTACGACGAGTTCGCCACGCCGCCGCTGCAATACTCGCCGGTCTCGGAAGCCGATTTCGAAGACCTGCTGGCGCTGCGCATCGAAGCCATGCGTGAAAGCCTGGAGCGCCTGGGGCGCTTCGACCCGGCGCGCGCGCGCTCGCGGCTGCGCAGCACGTTCCGGCCGGAACATACCTGGTCCATCGAGCAGGACGGCCAACGTATCGGGTTTTACGCGCTGCGCCCGGAGGGCGACGGCTTGCGCCTGGATCATCTGTACATCCGCCCCGCCGCCCAGGGTTCGGGGCTGGGCGGACAGGTCATGCGCAAGATCCTGCTGGAGGCCGACCGCCTGGGGCTGGCGGTAAGCCTGGGCGCGCTGCGCGGCAGCGACTCGAACCGCTTCTACCGCCGGCACGGGTTCGTGCAGACGGGCGAAAGCGAGTGGGATATCGACTACCTGCGCCCGGTGTCCGGGCGCGCAGGCTGAGGCCTCAGGTGCGCGGCAGGGTCACGCCGCGCTGACCCTGGTACTTGCCGCCGCGGTCGCGGTAAGAGGTCTCGCAGACTTCGTCGCTTTCCAGGAACAGCATCTGCGCGCAGCCTTCGCCGGCGTAGATCTTGGCCGGCAGCGGCGTGGTATTCGAGAATTCCAGCGTCACGTGCCCTTCCCATTCGGGTTCCAGCGGCGTGACGTTGACGATGATGCCGCAACGCGCATAGGTGCTCTTGCCCAGGCAGACAGTCAGGACGCTGCGCGGGATGCGGAAATACTCGACCGTGCGGGCCAGCGCGAAGGAGTTGGGCGGAATGATGCAGACGTCGCCCTTGAAATCCACGAACGAGCCTTCGTCGAAATTCTTGGGGTCGACGATGGTGGAATTGATGTTGGTGAAGATCTTGAATTCGTCCGCGCAGCGCACGTCGTAGCCGTAGCTGCTGGTGCCGTAGCTGACGATGCGCCCGCCATTGGCCGTGCGGACCTGCCCTGCTTCGAAGGGTTCGATCATGCCGGCTTCGGCCTGGCGGCGGATCCAGCGGTCGCTTTTGATGCTCATGGTGGGAATGGTGCTAGGGAATGGAGTGGACGCCATTTTATCCCGAGTGCGGATGCGCCACCTGCGAGGGGCCGGGCGGGACCGTGCCGCCCGATTCCGCCTCAGTTCCCCCAGAAGGTCCGGTAGACCAGCGCGATGCCGTTGACCGCCCCGCCCTTCAGGTCCACCGACAGGCCGCGCGCCAGCCGGTAGCTGGCCCGGCCCACGGTGTCGGTGCCGGAAAGCGCCTGCTCCACGCTCAGCGTGATGCCGTTGGCGAAGGTCTTGCTGGCCACCAGGAATTGCGTGGCCAGCTGGCTGTCGCTGTCCCGGTTGACGTCGCCGGCCACCGTGCGGTCCGGCAGGATGCTGCCGGAGCTGCCGATGTTGCCCGTCTTGATGCTGACGTCGTCCAACCCGAACTGCTTGTAGAACGGCTGCCCGCCGCCCAGCAGCGCGGTACCCACCGACATCAGCAGCGCCGCGTCGCCGCCGCTTTCGTCAGGACCTCGGCCCAGCAGCAGCCAGGACAGCTTTTCCACGTCGCTGACGTCCGGGTACGACACCAGATCGATGCGCGGCCGCTGCGCCGTGCCGACCACCTTGACGCCCGCCTCGACCTGTTCGCCCGTGCGCAGCGCCTCGATATCCAGCAAGGGGTTGTCCAGACGGCCCTGGAAGGTCAGCGTGCCGCGGCTCAGGCGCAGCTTCTGGCCGTAGGCCTCGATGCCGCCGCCGCGGGTGCGCAGCGCGCCCACGCCGGTCAGGCGCCCATCGTTCAGCATGATCTGGATGGAGCCCAGCAGGCCGGCGTCCAGCCCCATGCCGGTGATGTAGAAGCGCGGCCCCATGTCGAACTTCAGGTTCATGCTGGTCTGCAGCGGCGTGGAGACCGTGCCGGGGTCGTCGCCCGGGCGGCGCACCTTGACGTCGTCGTCCAGCGACGGCACGCCCTGCAGGATTTCCAGGCTGAACCAGCCCGCGTCCGCCTTCAGGTCGCCCACGATGTCGATGCGCGGCATGGCAGCCTTCACGTCGATGACCCCGGAAACCATGGCGTAGCGGTCCGAGCGCTGCAGCGCCGGGAAGCGGTACAGGGTCAGCCGGATATCGCCGCCGCCGTCGATGAAATTCCATTGTCCCTTGGCCTCGGCGTAGCCGCCCTTGGCCTCGGGATTGGTGGTGATCCACTCCTTGGTGCGCCATTCGGCCGGCATCACCCGCAGGGAAGCCGGGAAGCGCAGGCTTTCCAGCACCACCCGGTCGCCCTCCAGGCGCGCGGACAAAGTGCCGTCGATCAGCCGCACGCCGTCGTCGATGCGCACCACGCGCAGCTTGTCGCCGCGGATGTTGCCGCTGGCCGACCATTTGCCCGCCAGGGTGCCCTGGGCTTCCAGATTGGCCTTGACCGTGCCGCCGACTTCCATCGAGTCGCCCACGAACAGGCCGACCCAGGCCAGGTCGGCGATATCGGCGTCCAGCTTGGCGCGCAGCGGCTGGCGCGGGTCCAGCGCCATGCCGCCCTTGGCATCCACCACCAGCACGGCGGTGCCGGTGCCGTTGATGAGGCCCATCTTATCGGTGGCCAGGTTGACCTTGGCGTCCACGCGGCTGGCATTGGCGGAGGTCGGCGTGGCGGTCAGGTCCAGCACCAGCGCCTTCAGGCCGAGCGGAATGGGAGGATCGCCCGGTATCAGCAGGTCGCCCTCGCGGCGCGCGATGCGCGCGCGGCCGCCCAGCCGGCCGTCGAACTTCAGGTCCCACAACACGTCCAGCGCGATGCGGCGCTGGCCCTCGGGTACCATCGCGTTCACGCGGCCGGGCCGCTTGCCCAGCTTGGCCGCAGCCTCGGGATCGACGGCGCCTATCACCTGGCGCGCCATGGCGGCCGTGATCACCAGGTTGTCGGCCTGCCCGGCCGTTTCCCAACGCTTGCCGCCGCCCCGCGACCCCTGGTGCGCCAGGACCACGCGTTCCTTGCCGGGCAGGGTCAGGCTCAGCGCCGTCTGCCCCACCTGCCACTGCCATTGCGGTTCCACGGCGGACGGCACGAAAGCCAGCGTGACCGGCCGGTCCACGGCCACTGCGAAGCCGGCGGTCTCGGCCGTCAGCCGCGAAAACGTGCCGCGCCATCCCGGCAGAGCGGCATCCGGCGTGCCCGCAGGACCCTTGCCCCAGGCGCCGGTAAAAACGATGTTGGCCTTGGCGGGCGCCTCGCCCAGTACGCCCGCGCGCGGCTTGGGCGGCGTGTAGCCGGCCGCAAGCTCGCCGCGATGCGCAGCCGGCGTGCCCGTCAGCTTGCCCTTCAATTCCGCGCCGCCGGGAATGCCCGGCCAGAACGCGTCGAGCTGGGGCGCCTGGGCGTCCAGCGACAGCGCGCCGTCCTTGGCGTCCAGCTCTCCCTTGGCCTGGACTCGGTTGCGGCCCAGCTTCAGGTCCACGTCCAGGCCGTGGATGCGCAGCCCGGCCAGAGGATCGGCCTCGGGCGCAGCGGCGGCGTTCGGCGCGGCGGCGGGTCCCCCGCTATCGGTCGCCGCCGCGATATCCACCTGGGCCTTGAGCGCGCCGGTCAGGGGCTGCTTGTTCCAGCGCGTGCCCTCTTCGAAGCGCAGATCGACCGCGGCATGACGCAGCTGGCTCAGGTTCTCGATGTCGGCTTGCACGTCGCCGCGCACGGTCAGCACCGCAGGCGGAATATCCTTGCCCAGCCAGGGCGACAGGTCCAGGCGCTGGGCGCTTATCGTGCCCGCGATGCGGTCGCGGCCCGAGCCTTGCGTGGTATCGGATTGCAGGTCGAGCTGCGCAGTCAGGGTCGATTTGTCTGGCAATTGCGCCTGCGCCCGGGCGCTGCGCAGCACCAGCGCCGTGCGCGGAGCCAGGTCGGCGGTCAAGTCCAGCAGCAGGCCGGAGCCCTCGCCGTCCACCTTGGCCTGGATACCATCCAGGGAACCGGCGGCATCGGCGCGCAGCACCACCTGGCAAGCGGGCCGGGGCGGCTCGGAAGGCGCGGCCTTGGGATCCGCCTTGGCCCCGGCTTTGGATTCGTCCTTCGATTCGGCCTTGGGGTCGGTCTTGGCGGCTGGCTTGGGTTCCGGCTTCCTGGCAGCGCCCGCCTGACGCTCATACACGCCGCTCAGCTTGTCGGCTTCGCACAGCGGAGAATCGGGGCCGGTCCCGCGCGCGGTCACGTCCAGGCGAGCGACGAACGGCCACGGATCGGCCATGCCTTGCAGCTCGGCCTGCCCGGAGATGTCCGCTTGCGCAGCCTCGTGCCCCACCCTCAGGCTGGCGATGCGTAGCTGCGCGCCCTGCTTGCCCGCGGCAAAGGTGGCGTCCAGATTGCCCAGGGTCACGGGCAAGGGCGCGCCGTCCTGTTCCAGCTGGAAGTCGCCCAGCGCCAGCCGGTCCACGGCGATGTCCACCGGCAGTTCGGGCAACGAGAACGGCTCGCCGTTGTCCTCCGCCGGCGTCGTCTCGGACGACGCGGCCAGGCCGATGTACACCGAACCCGCCGAGACATCGCGCACGTGCAGCAGGCGGTCGCCCAGGGCGCGCCAGTTCACGTCGAGCTGCAGGTCCGTGATGTCGACGCGGGTGCCGCCCGCGTCCAGGTCCAGCTTGCCCACCGACACGCCACGCAGCAGCGAACCGCTCACGTCCAGCGCCTGGCCGTTCAGTTGCTGGGCGGCCGTGGTCAGGAGCAGCCGCGTGCCGTTCTGCGAGCCGACCAGCCAAAACAGGAATCCGCCGGCCAGCACAGCCAGCATGGCCAGGCCAGGCAACCACCACACCAGCACATGGCGCAGGAATTTGCGCAGGCCCTTCAAAACGCGATCCCCAAGGAAAAGTGCAGACGCAGGTCGCGGTCGCGCTGGCCGTAGGCCACATCCAGGAACAAGGGCCCGGCCGGCGTGCGCACGCGGGCGCCTACGCCGTAGCCCACCGCCATCGACATGTCGCCGAACGATTCCGCGGCGTCGCCCGCGTCCACGAACACGCCCATGCCCCAGCGCTCATTGAAATAGTGGTCGTACTCGATGCTGCCGACCAGCAGCGTGGGCGCGCCCACCACGGCGTCATCCTGCTGCACGCCTATGCTCTGGTACTTGTAGCCGCGGATCGAACGCGCGCCGCCGGTGCGGAAACCGAAATCGTCCGGCACCCGCACCTTGCTGTTGGACCACACCCGGCCGACTTCGCCACGCACGGTCAGCACGTCCAGCTTGCCGATGGGCCACCATTTCTGGGCCCGCAGCCGGGCGCGGGTATAGGGTTCGCCGGAGTCCAGCGTCACGCCCACGCCGCCGCCCACCGCGATCAGATTGCCTTCACGCGGGTCGTACTTGTTGTCCACATCGCGGCGCAGCCATTCGGCCGTGGCGGTCAGGGTCGGCAGCTTGTATTGGTCGCCGCCGTCGATCTTCACGTGATCCTCCGCCAGCAGCAGGCCCCAGCGGGTTTCGTATTCGACCCGGCTGTTGCCCGCGCCCTTGCGCTCCTGCAGGCGCGTCGCGCCCAACGCGTAGCGCGTCACATCCAGCCCCTGGATGTCGGAGTGGTCGTACAGCACACCGAACGAATCCTTGTAGCCGCGCTGATTCGGCGGCAACAGGAAGTCCGCGTAGACGCGCTGCTGCAACCGGTCCACGCTGAAGCCCGTCTCCATGGTGAGCGGCTGGCCAAAGACCACGTTCTGCCGGTACAGCGATTCCACGCGCAGGCCGGCCTCGTCGTCCACGCCTATCGAGCCGGTGAACCGCTTGGGCGGCGCTTCCACCACCCGCACCTGGACCGGCAGGGTCACTTCGCCGTTCGAGTCGTAGGCGGGCGCTGGCGGTGGCATGCCGCCGGACACGGAAGGATCTCCTGCCGGCGTGGAGGCGGCCAGATCGGTCGAGCCCGGCGCGCGTGCGCGGTCGGCGTTGGGTCCAGGCGTCGGCTGCGCCTGGCCCGGCTGCTCCAGCGATACGAACGCGCCGCGGAAGAACGCGGTCGATTGCAGGTCCTGCTGCCAGGTGTCCAGCTTGTCCTGGTCATAGGCAGCGCCCGGCGAGTAGCGCACATAGCGCTCCACCAGCTTCTCGGGCACCCGCTTCAGGCCTTCGGTGGTGAGTTCGCCCATGCGGACCTGGGGGCCGCTGTCTATCGTGACGCGCAGGGCGGCCGACGCCGTATCGGCCTCGATTTCCGCCTGCGACGCGGTCATGCGCGCCAGCATGAAGTCGCGCGATGACACCGCGTCCAGCAGGCTCGACTTGGCTTTGTTCCAGTCGCTGTTGATGAAGGGCTGGCCCGTCTTCAACTGCCAGTCGTCGCGCAGCTTCTGCACCCGGGCAGCGAACTCGGGCCGGGTAATGCGGCCGGTGAAATTCAGGTCCACGGATGCGACGGTGGTGCGCTTGCCCGAGACGATGCTGATGTCCCAGGTTTCTCCGCCGATATCGGTGCCGGCCTCGAGCTTCACGGTGGGCGAGAAATAGCCCTGGGTGGCCAGGGCCGCCAGCGTCGCGTCGCGCGCGCGCCGGCGCAGGCGGTTGATTTCACCGCCGTCCTGGTCCTCCGCCAGCCGCGCGATCGCATCGACGGCTTCGGTAATCGCCTGCAGGGCGGCCGGCGGCACGCCGCCGGGGTCCACAATGATTTCCGGGCGCTTGGCCAATGCCTCGCCCGTCATCACCACAAGTCCTGCCAAGAAGGCGCGGGCTGCCCACCGCATGCGTCAGGTCGGTTGCTGCACGACGATGGACGGGAATTTCCCAGCCATGTCGCGGGGAAGCGCCGCCACGCCAGCCGCCAGCTTGCGGGCAATGCCGCGGTACAGCGCCGCGGCTTCGCTGCCCGGATCCGACACCACGGTCGGCGAGCCAGCATCGGTCTGTTCGCGGATCGCCAGGGTCAGCGGCAGGCTGCCCAGCCAGGGCGTTTGGTATTGCTCGGCCATGCGCTGGCCGCCGCCCTCGCCGAAGATATGCTCGGCATGGCCGCATTGCGAGCAGATGTGGATGGCCATGTTCTCGACCACGCCCAGGATCGGCACCTCAACCTTCTGGAACATGCGCAAGCCCTTGCGCGCGTCCAGCAGCGCCACGTCCTGCGGCGTGGTGACAATGACGGCGCCCACTACCGGCACCTTCTGCGCCAGGGTCAGCGCCACGTCGCCCGTGCCGGGAGGCATGTCGACGATCAGGTAATCGAGGTCGCGCCAATTGGTCTGGCGCAGCAGTTGCTCCAGCGCCTGCGTCACCATCGGGCCGCGCCAGATGGCGGGCGAGTCGGCGTCGATCAGGAAGCCGATGGAGTTGGCCTGCAGGCCGTGGCCCGTGAGCGGCTCCATGCTCTTGTTGTCCAGGCTTTCGGGACGGCCCGAGATACCCAGCATGGTCGGCACGCTGGGGCCGTAGATGTCGGCGTCCAGCACACCCACCTTGGCGCCTTCCGCCGCCAGGGCCAGGGCCAGGTTCACAGCCGTGGTGCTCTTGCCCACGCCGCCCTTGCCAGATGCCACTGCAACAATGTTGCGCACATTGGGCAAGGGCTTCAGGCCTTTCTGCACCGCATGGGCGGCGACCTTCCAGCTCACCTCGACCTGGGCATCGGCCACGCCGGCCGCGGCCAGCGCCGCCACGGCGATGTCGCGGACCTGGGCGCGCGCGGCGTCGGCGGGATACCCCAGCTCCAGCGCCAGCGAAACCCGTCCGCCTTCCAGCTTGATGTCACGATCTTTTACAGAAACACCCAAATCCATACCGGTATTCGGGTCCTGCGCGGCGCGCAGCGCGGCGCGAATTTGTTCTATCGTTATACTCATGTCACTATGGTTCCGTAGGCAGCGCGGCTTCTGCGGCCCGCCATCCCCTAAAGGATAGCGGATACCCGGGAACCTTTCCCTGCGTTTTGCATCCGATCTTCATGACCAACACACTTATCCGCTTCTTTCGTGCCGTCCTATTCGCCGCCCTGGCCTTGATCGGCATGGCGATGGCGCTGGTGTTCATGCTTTCCACGGCGATCGCCGTGGCGATCCTGTACGTGGTCGCCAAGGTGCGCGGCAAACCTTTCGGCGTGCGTGCCTATTGGAGCCAGCGCCAAGGCGCCCGCCCGGGACCGTTCCAGTCCGCCACCGCCCCCTTCGCCACGCAGCCGCGCGGCGACGTGATCGACGTCGAAGCCCGCGAAATCCGCTGACGGCGGCTTTCCCGCATGCTTGCGCCGCGCGCGGCGCAAGCGGGCCATGGGTTTGTGCGTCCGCACGGCGGAATTGCCGGACGGCCGGCTCCCCTGTATTGGCGCCCATTCCCGCATTCTTTCGCAACCCGCCTGATTCGCCTGCCGCGAAGGGCGGGTTGAGCCATTGATGGGCCGCTGTCCGGCAAGTCTGCGCGGTTGCCCTAAAATGGCCGGCCTACCCCTTTTTCCCTCAACCTCCAAAGACAACCATGTCTCGCACCCTTTTTGTCACCACAGCGCTGCCCTACGCCAACGGATCTTTCCACATCGGCCACATCATGGAGTACATCCAGGCCGATATCTGGGTTCGTTCGATGCGAATGGCGGGCCACACGGTGCACTTCGTGGGTGCGGACGACGCGCACGGCGCGCCGATCATGCTGAAGGCGGAAAAGGAAGGCATCACGCCGCAGGCCCTGGTGGCGCGCTACGCCGCCGAGCGCCCGCAGTACCTGAACGGCTTCCACATCCGCTTCGACCACTGGCACTCGACCGATTCGGCCGAGAACGTCGCGCTGTCGCAGGACATCTACCGCGCGCTCAAGGCCCAGGACCTGATCGAAACCCGCTCCATCGAGCAGTTCTACGATCCGGTCAAGGGCATGTTCCTGGCCGACCGCTACATCAAGGGCGAATGCCCCAAGTGCCACGCCAAGGACCAGTACGGTGATTCCTGCGAGGTCTGCGGCGCGGTCTACGCGCCCACCGAGCTGATCAACCCGTACTCGGCCCTGACCGGCGCCACGCCGGTGCTGAAGTCCTCGGACCACTTCTTCTTCAAGCTGTCCGATCCGCGCTGCGTGGAATTCCTGCAGCAATGGACCACCGGCTCCAACGCCGCCGGCGGCAAGCACCTGCAGCCTGAAATGCTGGCCAAGACGCGCGAATGGCTGGGTTCGGACGATGGCGAGGCCAAGCTGGGCGACTGGGACATTTCCCGCGACGCGCCCTACTTCGGCATCGAGATCCCGGATGCGCCGGGCAAGTACTTCTACGTCTGGCTGGATGCGCCCGTGGGCTACCTGGCCTCGCTGAAGTCGTATTGCGCGGTCAAGGGCATGGACTTCGACGCGCTGCTCGATCCTGCCGGCCCCACCGAACAGGTCCACTTCATCGGCAAGGACATCGTGTATTTCCACGCGCTGTTCTGGCCCGCGATGCTGAAGTTCGCCGGGCGCAAGACGCCTGACGCCGTGAACGTGCACGGCTTCATCACTGTCAGCGGCGAAAAGATGTCCAAAAGCCGCGGCACCGGCATTTCGCCGCTGCGCTACCTGGAACTCGGCATGAACGCCGAATGGATGCGCTACTACATCGCCGCCAAGCTGAACGCCCGGGTCGAAGACATGGACTTCAACCCCGAGGACTTCATCGCCCGCGTCAACAGCGACCTGATCGGCAAGTACGTCAACATCGCCAGCCGCGCCGCCAGCTTCATCACCAAGCATTTCGATGGAGTCCTCGGCTATTCGGGCGACACCTCGGCGCTGGCCGCGGAGTACGCCGAACAGGCGGAGTCCATCCGCGCCGCGTTCGAGGCGCGCGAGTACAACCGCGCCATCCGCGAAATCATGGCCTACGCCGATCGCATCAACCAGGCGTTCGACACGGCCCAGCCCTGGGTGCTGGCCAAGGGCATCGCCACCGCCGATGACGCGCAGAAGGCCGCCCTGCAGGACATCTGCTCGCGCTCGCTGGCGGGCTTCAAGGCGCTGTCCGTGATGCTGGCCCCGGTCTTGCCCGAACTGGCCGAACGCGTGGCCCTGGAATTGTTCGGCGCGCAGGCGCCCTTCACCTGGGCCGATGCCGCCGTGCTGCCGCAGCGCGTGGCGCCCTTCAAGCACCTGATGCAGCGCGTCGAACCGCAGATGCTGGAAGACCTGTTCGAGCCGCCCGCCGCCCCCGTGGTGGTGCCTGGCGGCGAGCCCATCGCCGAGACCATCTCCATCGACGACTTCGCGCGCGTCGACCTGCGCATCGCGCAGATCGTCAATTGCGAACACGTGGAAGGCTCGACCAAGCTGCTGCGCCTGACGCTGGACGCGGGCGAAGGCCGCCACCGCAACGTGTTCTCGGGCATCAAGTCGGCCTACAAGCCGGAAGACCTGATCGGCAAGCTGACCGTCCTGGTGGCCAATCTGGCCCCGCGCAAGATGAAGTTCGGCGTATCCGAAGGCATGGTGCTGGCCGCCAGCCATGCGGATGAGTCCGTGGACGCCGGCATCTACGTGCTGGAACCGTTCCCCGGCGCCAAGCCCGGCATGCGCGTGCGCTGATCCCGCGCCCCGCTGAATGCAAAAAGCCCGCCAGTTCAAATCGGCGGGCTTTTTGTCATTGAGCGCGGTACATCAGGCCTTGCTGGGCGCCAGCGCCGGATCCAGCGAAATGCGCTCATCGAAGACGAAGCATTTGCCGTCATAGCCGGGACCGCCGGTTTCCTCGAAGTACTTGAGGATGCCGCCGTCGAGCTGGTAGACGTGTTCGATGCCGGCCTCGTTCATGTAGATCGCGGCCTTTTCGCAGCGGATGCCGCCGGTGCAGAAGCTGACCACGGTCTTGCCTTCCAGCTCGGCGCGGTGCGCCTGTACCGCAGCGGGAAACTGGGTGAAGCGTTCGATGCGCCAGTCGATGGCGTTCGTGAAGGTGCCCTCGTCGACCTCGAAAGCGTTGCGCGTGTCCAGCATGACCACGGGCCGTCCGGCGTCGTCCACGCCGGCCTCCAGCCAACGCGCCAGCGTCTTCGCATCGACGCCGGGCGCGCGGCCCGCTTCCGGGCGGATCGCCGGATGATCCATGCGGATGATCTCGCGCTTGATCTTCACCAGCAGCTTGCGGAACGGCACTGCCGCGCTATGGCTGAACTTGACTTCCAGGTCGGCGAAGCGCGGATCGGCGCGCAGCGTGCGCAGAAACGCGTCGATGCCATCCGCCGAACCCGCCAGGAACAGGTTGATGCCCTCTTCGGCCAACAGGATGGTGCCCTTGAGCGCGGCCTGGCCGGCCTCGTCCAGAAGGCGGGCGCGCAGCTCGGGCAGGGCATCCAGCGAAACGAATTTGTAAGCGGCGATATTGACGACGGAAGTCATGGAAAAGCGGAAAAAAGCGGGCGACGAAAGGCGTAATAGTAAACGCTGGGCGGTTTTTACCACCCGCCGCCCCGCTTGATCCCGCTCAACGATTGACGATTTCCTGCTCGACTACCGCGTCCAGCACCCATTGCACCGTCGACGCATCGGCCGGCGGATTCGGGTTGCGGACCTCGACCACGCGCAGGCGGTAACGCACGCCAGGCTGGAAGTTGAAGCCCGTGATTTCGCCGTACCAGAGCTGCCAGGGCTGCCCGGCGCTGTCGCGCACCTGGTAGCACATGGCGCGGCCCGCGCCGGCGGTGCAAGGCACGCGCTCCGAGTTCACGTAGACCAGCTTGGTCGGCCCCTGCTGGCCGCCCGCGATGGGGTCGGTGCGACGCCCGAAGTCCAGCCGGTCGCCCGAGCTGAGCACCCAGGTCATGCGCTGCGGATTGTTGGCGTTGTCCACCGACGAGGCGGTGATGCTGGTGAGCGCGGCCAGGAAATCCTGCTCCAGCTTCATGTTCTGCGGCGCGCAGGCCATCCTGGTCGACACCGGACGTCCCTGCACGATCAGCAAGCCGTTGGCGACGGTGTAGGAACCGTTGTACTGGTTGCAGCCGGAGAAACCGGAGATACGCGGCGAGCCCTGGTCATGGATGAAGCTCGCCGTAAGCGGACGCGAATTGGAGGACGGATGCGGAATCTGCCGCAAGCCGCCGCCCGGCAAGGTCCAGCGCGCCAGGTCCCAACTGGTCTGCGCCAGCATGTCGGATGCGGAAGCGGGCTGGAAGCGCGGATCCTGGCCATCCGCGGCGCGCTGAGGCGGCGCGGAGCAGGCGGCCAGGCCGATGGACAACAGGCAAGGCGCCAGCCAGCGCAAAGACGCGGAAAAGGGCATGAGAGTCTCCCGGGGGAAAAGCGAGGAATGCAGCGCCCGCGCAAGGCGGCGGGCCGGACCACGCCATTGTAGGCTTGCCCCGGCACCGTTATTCACGGCTTAACACTCTTTGATGCGCGCCCCGCCGGCCGCGTCAGGGGGTGGGCGGGTCCTGGCGCCGCGCGAACTCCAGCACGTCGCCGCCGCGCAGATTGAAGGTCAGGTGCCGCGGCGCGCCGCCGTTGTCCAGCGTGAACGTGTCGATGGACGCCAGGCCGCGCAGATAGTCCGCCTCGAGACGGGCGCGTTCCGGCGCGGGGCAGGCCATGCGCGTGGCGGCTGGGGCGTCGATGTAGAGCTTGCCGCCTTCGAGCTTGTAGGTGCCCATGTAGCGATTGCAGCCGGAAAAGCCATTGACGCGGTACTGCTTGCCTTGCGCGAGGAACGTCAAGCGCACGGGTTCGCCGTTGTCGCCATGGGGAATGTCGCGCAGCGCGCCGCCCGCCTGGGTCCAACGCACCAGTTCCCAACTGGTCTGGGCCAGCGAATCGGCGCTGCTGGCGGCGTTGGCCGCAGCCGCGCCTTGCGGGCGCGCGCCGCCAGTCGATCCGGCGCAACCCGCCAGGGCCGCGGCCAGCAGAGCCGGGGCAATCAGGCGGCAGCGCGTGGACAAGAGCTTGGACATGTACGGGACTCCATCAATTACACATCCCTCGACTGTAACCGGCCTTGTGGTCCCGCATGCGTGTTCTCAGCCCATAAGCGGTATCCAAAAGCAGCACGGCGTTGCGGGACCACGCTCCAATTGCATGGCCTTGCTGCATCGAACGCCCCATGGCGGCGGCGCACATCGACGCGCAGAATCAGTACAGATCGCCATCCGTGCCAGGCCGGCATGCAAGCGCGGAAGCCGATCGCAACGACCGCAGGCGCAGGTGTCCGGCTCCTCACGGGGGCCAAAAATAAGATCAATCCGGGGAGACACGGCGATGGGCTTTTTGAGAACCTTGTTGGCATTGTCGGTGGTGCTGGACCATCTGGGCGCAGGCGCCACCGATCATCTGGTGGGCGGCCGTCTCGCGGTACAGCTGTTCTACGTCATTTCAGGCTTCCTGATTTCCTATGTACTCACCGCCACCGACCACTATCAAGGCGCGGTGGGCAAGTTCTATGCAAACCGCTTCCTGCGGCTGTTCCCGATCTATCTTGCCGTTGCGGCGTTGACGCTGGCTGCGCACGTGATGAGCGGCGGCGCATTCTTCCGCATCTACGACGCGCTGCCCTTCAGCGCCGAGCTGTTCCTGGTGCTCTCCAACATTTTCATCATGGGCCAGGACTGGCTGATGTTCTTCGGCATCGAACATTCCGCGCTGAAGTTCACCGGCAGCTTCGCGCACAGCGAAGTGCCGCTTTACGAAGGACTGCTGGTGCCGCAGGCATGGACGCTGGGCGTGGAGATGAGCTTCTATCTGGTCGCTCCCTTCATCCTGCATTCGCCGCGCCGGCTGCTGGCATTGCTGGCCGCATCGCTGGCGTTGCGCGGCGTGCTGATCGCCACGGGCATAGGCTTGAGCGATCCCTGGACGTATCGGTTCTTCCCGACGGAACTCGCTCTGTTCCTGCTCGGTTCGCTGTCGCACCAGGTGCTGTTGCCGCGCTACAAGGCCTGGACGCAGCGGATCAAGCGCCTGCCGGAAATCGGCACGGCCGTGCTGGCGGCCTACTGTGTGCTGCATTTCTCGATCGCCATGAACCACAATGTGCGCGACGGTCTGGCCGTGCTGCTGTTCGCGGCGTTGCTGCCGCTGGCCTTCCTGTTCCAGTCGCGCCACAGGCTCGACAAGGCGATAGGCGAGTTGAGCTACCCGATCTACATCTGCCATTCGCTGGTGATCATGTTCTTCAAGTGGCTGCTTGAAGAAGCGCATCTGGATCAGCCGCTGCTGTTCATGGCCCTGGTGATCACGAGCACCATCGCATTCTCGGCCCTGCTCAACAGCGTGATTGCGGACCCCATCGAACGCCTGCGCAGCCGCCTGCGCACCGACGACCGCGATCCAGCGCCTGCGTCCGACGCCAGGCGGCGCCCCGCTGGCGCCCCCGCGCAGCCCCTCGGGTCTATTCGCCGCGTGCCTTGATGTAGGCGGCCAGCACTTGTTCGATCTGCCGCTTTTCCTGGGAACTCAGGCGCGCATAGGTGGCATAGGAGATGGATTCGAACGGCCAGGCGGCAGGGAGCGCCACACGCTCCGCGCCCGCCTGGATGGCGCCCGGCTCCGGGTTCAGCATCGGCCCTTCGCCGGTGCTGAGCCACATGGGATTGACGCATAGCGCACGGGTCAGCTTGATGAGGGCGTCGCTGGACGGCCGCCGGCGCTGCCCGCTCTCGTAGTTGCCGATAGCGCTTTGCGACAGGTTGCTTGCGACCGCCAAGTCCTTTTGAGTCCATCCCTGAAGCATTCTTGCGTTGCGCAGACGATGGCTAAACGTGTCCAATCGATCAACCTGAGACATTAATAAGAATTTATTTTTTGATTAAAACATCTCAATACTGGCGCCAAATAAACGGATTGCGCCCCAATTGCGGGGCTAATCCGTAAATCGCGCCTTGCGGCCGCCTGCGCACGCATCGAGCCGGTCCCAAGCGCCTCGCAGAAGGCCGATGCCCTATCAAAAAGACCATATCTATCATTGGCTTGCATAGCGCCAACCAGCATCACCGCGCGGCGGCGCCCCTCGGCCTGCAGGCGCACTGCAGGGGCAAAAGCCTGGCGAGTTTATGGCGTTTCACGTATTCAAAATCGAAAATAATGTATCGGCGATACATAATGCGTTAACACCCGCGTCCCAAAACAAACAGTATTTCAAGCGTTTCCATGGCGCAGCCCTCACGCTTTCTGTTACTGTCAGAAACTACAGAAACGTATCTTCACAAAAAAACACGCCCGTGTTTAAATGAAACACGGGCGTGACTTCCAAGCAGCATCGAAGCATGGGCGGCCATCGGCATAAGCACGAAACCAGGGGCAATCCCCCCGGCCTCGCGCCCATCCGAACAACACCGCCCGGCGCTCTCGCGCCTCGGCGCGCAGCACAGGGAGACGGGCATGACACGCAGCGCCACGCCTAGGCATCAGGCACAGCCGCCCAGGCCGGTCTCCTCATTGGAAGCATCAATGAACAACACGCTGGATGTCATATTTCTGGGTCACGACGACGCGCGGCATGCGGGACTCATCGAAGCCCTCTCGCACCTGGGTTTCAACGTGCGCCGCTGCCACGACCTGGCCGACGTCTACGACAGATACTCGCGCCGCCCCTGCCCGCTGGTGGTGCTGAAGGCGCCGCTGCCCGACATCCACAATGCCGCAGTCCGGCTGCGCGCCGTGGACCGCGGCCTGGGCATTGTCGCCATCGCCGCATTCGCCGATGCCGAAAGCCGCATCCGCACGTTGCTCTGCGGCGCGGATGCCTGCCTGCCCCCGGACGTATCCGGGCTGGAGCTGGCGGCGGCGCTGCAGGCGCTGGTGCGTCGCGCGGTCGGCCTGGACGGCGCGGACTCCGCAGCCGACGGACACACGCCGGATGAATCCGCGCACGACACCTGGCGCCTTGCGAACAAGGGCTGGACCCTGATCAGCCCCGCGGGCCGCACGCTGGGGCTGACCACCGGCGAGCGCGACTTCCTGTCGCGGCTGGTGAACGCGCCCGACCGCAAGGTCAGCCGCGATGCCTTCTACGCGGACGGCGCAGACGACACCGACAGCGGCATCTCGCGGCGCCGTTTCGTGGACGTCATGATCAGCCGCTTGCGGCGCAAGGCGACAGCCAACCAGATGACGCTGCCGATCCGCGCCGTGCACGGCTGGGGCTACATGTTCGCAGCGGACATCGCGCTGGACCTGGATTTTCGGATCACCGGGGAAGAAAGCCGCCTGGAGGCCCAGGGCGACTGGCGCCGCGAAACGGCGGACGCGAACGCGTCCATCTGAGGTCCGGCCCGCAACGGGCCTGGACGAAAAAAACGCGGCGCTGCCTCGAAAGGCTAAGACGCCGCGCTAAAACAACACGTGAGCCTGGAGTCATCAGCCGGCACTGATGCCTACTACCTGGATCACGCGATTCCAACATTCGTGCCTCATACTCACGTACGGTCAGACCGTGAACCTGGGCCGGGTCTCTAGTCCCTGCACAGGCTGCAACGTGATCAACGCCTGGCGATTCGTCCGCTTGCTAAAACAGCGGGCGTCCCGCCCTTATCAGCGGCGTTCCTCATGGATAGCCGCTTGATGCACGAAGTTTAGGACCTCGGACAGGTTTCCAGTAATTCTTTGTTGATAGCCTTCCATACATATCTGATATAGCGCGGCACGCCCCCTACAATGCCGGCAAAGGACTTGGGACCCGTTCCCGCCAACGCCATGCCCACACTGCCCGTTCCTCTCAAGCACCGCCTGCGCAAACTGCTGGCGCTGTTTCCGCCCAACTGGTGCCTGGCCATCCTGGTGGCGCTGGACGGCTATGCCTTCATGCATCCGGTGCTGCGCGAGGTGCGGGCGCGCGAGTACGGATTCTGGCTCGCCATCGACAACTGGCATGAGGTCATGCGCGTGGTGGGCCTGCTGGAGATACCGCGCCTGGTGTTGGGCGTGGGGCTGCAGGTCATTGCGCTGGGGCTGATCCTCAAGGCGCGCATCGCCTGGGCGTTCTCGCTGGTGCTGCTGATCGGCGTGGGCACCTTCGCCATCATGGGAGACAGCGGCCGCGCCGGCCTGGGTATCTATACGCTGGTCCTCGTCATCGCGTTGATCGCCTACTGGCGCCGCTTCGACCGCGCCAGCGTGACCGCCGGTTCGCTGTTCGCCCTGGTCAGCATGCTGTCGCTGCTGATCTACGCGGTCTTCGGCACGCTCTATCTGGGCAACGAATTCAATCCGCCCATCACGGACGCCACCACCGCGCTCTACTTCTCCATCGTATCCATGTCCACGGTCGGTTATGGCGACATCACCCCGCACACCGGAACCGCGCGGCTGTTCACCGCGTCGATTATCATCCTGGGCATCACCATCTTCGCCACCTCCATCAGCGCGATCGCCGGGCCGGTGATCGGCGGCAATCTGAAACGGCTGGTCAAAGGCAGGTTCTCCACCGCCATGCGCAAAAACCACATCATCATCGCGGGCGCGACGCCCCTGGCCATGAGCGTCTACGACGGCCTGCGCCGCCGCGGCGACGAAGTCACCGTCATCGTGCCTCCCGGCGTGCCGCAGGATTATCCGGCGGCCACGGACCTGATCGAAGGCGACCCGTCCAGCGTGGACGTGCTGCACAACGCCGGCGTGACGCGCGCGCGCTACGTGCTGGCGCTGCGCGACGACGACGCCGAGAACGCCTTCATCGTGCTGGCAGCAAAGGAAGCTTGCGGTGAAAACGGCGCCAAGACGGTCGCGCTGGTCAACACCAGCAAGCACCTGGAAAAGATCCGCCGGGTGAACCCCGACCTGGTGTTCTCCGTGCAACTGCTGGGCGCCGAGCTGCTGGCCCGCGCCATCAACGGCGAGCCCATGGACAGCCAGAGCATCACCGACCTGTTCTTCGCCAAGGCCGCCCCCAACGGCAAGGCTGCCTGAGGACTATGCGTCGCCGGGCTGTTCATGCCCGGCGTACCAGCGCACGAATTCGGCCGACGGCATCGGCCGCGCGAACAGATAGCCCTGGATGAACGCCACGCCGCGTGCCTTCAGGTAGTCGAATTGATAGGGCGTTTCGACGCCTTCCGCCACGACCGACAGCCCCAGACGATGCGCCAGCGTGATGATGGCGTCCAGTACGGGCGCTTCTTCGCCCGCGGGTCCGATGGCCTGCACGAAGCCCTGGTCGACTTTCAGGTAGTCCACCGGAAATTTCTGCAGGTACGACAGCGAACAGTGGCCGGTGCCGAAATCGTCGATCGCCACGCGCAGGCCCTGGGCGCGCAAGGCATCGATGTTGCGTCGTGCCTGCCCGTTGTCCGTGATCAAGCTGCGTTCGGTGATCTCCAGCACCACCAGCGGATGCCGCGCCGCGACCTGGGCCGCAAAGGACTGCACGTCGGACAGCAGTTCCGCGCTGGACAAGTGCTCGGCCGCGATGTTCACGCCGATGTGGAAATCCGGCGGCGTGGGCCAGGTCCGCATGTCGCGCTCGATCAGCGTGAGCAGGTGCTGGGTCAGCGGAATGATCATGCCCTCGGCTTCGGCCTCGGCGATGAAGACATCCGGACGTACCGGCCCGATACCCGGCCGCTGCCAGCGCATCAACGCCTCCACACCCTCGCAGCGGCCCGTGGCCTGCCCATACACGGGCTGGTAGTGCACCAGGAACTCGCCGGCCGCCATGGCGCGGCGCAGCCGTTCCCTGACCGAACGCCTGCTGACCTGCAGCCGGTGCGTGGCCACGGCCAGGCCCAGGCCGAGCAGCAGCGCCACCGGCAGATACGTCGTCATGGACCGCGACCACGCGCGCACCAGGGTTTCGGGCGGCGCCAGGACGTTGACCCTGAGGCCCGTCGCGATGGCGTCGTCCCCGTCGCGCAGCGGCACCGCGCGCGCCGCCGCGCCGCCCCAGGAATCGCTGCGTATCGGCGCGCCGTTCCTGCCGACGACCAGTTCCAGCTGCAGGTCGTCCATGGTGGCCACGGCATTCACCAGGTCCTGCACGTAACGGCCATCCACCACCACGATGCCGCCATGGCCGTCGGCGCCGGACTTGCCTATCAGGATGGCCGGACGCTCCGGCGCCAAGGGGGTGCCAGCCACCGAGATCTGCCAGTGATCCGCCACGACGTTGATTATCCATTTGCTGAAATCGTCGAGCGACGCGTCCACGGCGCCTACCGCCGATGAGCAGTAGACGCGCTGGTCGCGCACCAGGACCAGGGAACGGAAATACGGATTCAGGGCGCCCCAGCGTTGCAGCATGGGCAGCGCCTCGTCGCAAGGCTTGCCAGCCTGTTCCGCCACCCGCCCCAACATGTCCTGGGATTGGATGAGGATGCTCTCGGCCTGGGCGCGCACGATGCGCGCGGCGGTCTCGCCTTCGAGCCGCTGCGCGTTGTGCGCCTGCAGCCAGGTCCAGCCGACACAGGCCAGGATGGGTAGCACCAAAGCCAGGGCCACTGGCAGATAACGCCAGGACGGTGTGTCGCCGGTCACTCCCGATGTCGCCATGTCACCTCGCCGCGTAGGTCGTGCATGGCCGCCGCGCGACCACTCTGGATAGGACACCAAGCCGGGCGCAGCGTCAAGGAACTCGGTATCGCTCCGTCAGGCGGGTCCCTGGCGCAGAAGTTCGCAGATCAGCGCCACATGCGCCTGCCGCCGTTCGGGCAGGTCGATGCGCTCGTCAGGCCCCATCAGCGCGGACATGACCAGCGTATGAACAATGGGCGACAGCAGCAGCCAGGGATGCTTGAGCGCCACGCAATCGGCGCACAGACCGCGGTCGCGTGCGCGCTCCAGCAGCCGCGCGATGTCGGTTTGATGCGCCTGCGCGGTCTCCTGCCGCCAGCGCGCGGCCAGATGGGGCACGCGCCCGCTTTCGGCCAACAGCAGCCGCATGGTGCTGATCATGGCCGGATTTCCGAGGCTGACGTAGAGATGGTTGACGATGCGTTCGGCCAGATGGCGCGGCGACTGCGCGCCATCCACCACCGCGTCGATGTCGAGCCGCGAGGGGCTCAGGTGGCGCGCCAGCAGGGCTTCGAAGACCGCTTCCTTGCTCTCGAAATGCGCATAGAGCCCGCCCTTGGACAGGCCAGCGCGCAGCGCGATGTCATCCATCCTGGCGCCGGCATAGCCCGCCTGCGAGAACTCCTGCAGCGCGGCGTCGAGGATCTGCCCGACCCGCACCGCCGGAGGAAGACGACGGCGCTGCATGACCATCCCTCTGCTCCCTGTACATGTGCAATTCATTAAAAACCGACCAGTCAGTCGCTACTTTGATTCTGATCAAGGAATGCGCAGCCGCCGCACTGCACAATATCTGCAAGCACGAACCCGGTATCGGGTCCGCCCCGAAGGCGGCGACCACAAGCCTGCCCTGGGACGCGCCCGGCCCCTGCGCTGGAGAGACCCCGCATGACACTCCGCCCGTTTCCGGCCACGATCGCCACGCGCCTCGTTCCCGCAGCCCTGCTGACGCTGCTGGCCAGCGGCTGCGTGTCCATGGCGCCCGACTACGAGCGCCCCGCCCTGCCCGTGCCCGCCGCGTATTCAACCCCCGGGCCTGAAGCGACAGCGGCCCACGCCGCGGCAGCCGCCGAAATCGGCTGGCGGACCTACTTCCCCGATCCGGCGCTGCAGACGCTGATATCCACCGCTCTGGACAACAACCGCGACTTGCGCCGCGCCCTGCTGCGCGTGGAAGAAGCGCGCGCGCTGTACGGCATCCAGCGCGCCGACCAGTTCCCCACCATAGGCGTGCAAGCGGACGGCTCCCGCGCCCGCGTGCCGGGCGACCTGAACCTCACGGGACAGCCGCTGGTCTCCAGCCAATACCAGGTGGGTCTGGGCATGGCCAGCTGGGAACTGGACTTCTGGGGCCGCGTACGCAGCCTGAAGGATGCCGCCTTGCAGAACTACCTGGCCTCCGATGCGGCCGCGCGGGCCGCGACGCTGAGCCTGATCGCCGAAGTGGCGGACAGCTACCTGTCCCTGCGCGAACTGGACGAACGCCTGGCGCTGACCCGCGAGACCATCGCCTCGCGCGAAGAGTCGCTGCGCATCTTCCGCCGCCGCTTCGAGGAAGGCGCGATCTCCAAGCTGGACCTGACCCAGGTCGAAACGCTATGGCAGCAGGCCAAGGCGCTGGGCGCGGACCTGGAACAGACCCGCGCCGCCCAGGCCAGCGCGCTGGAGCTGCTGGTGGGCGCGCCGTTGAACCTGCCCAAGCTGCCCACGCATCTGGATGACGACGCAGTCATGCGCGAGCTGCCGGCGGGCCTGCCCTCGGACCTGCTGGTCAACCGCCCCGACATCGTCGCCGCCGAGCATCAGCTCCAGGCCGCCAACGCCAATATCGGCGCGGCCCGCGCCGCCTTCCTGCCGACCATTACCCTGACCGGCGCGTTCGGCACCGCCAGCAGCGAGCTGGACGGCCTGTTCTCGGGCGGCAGCCGCGCCTGGAACTTCGCGCCCAGCATCAGCCTGCCGATCTTCGACGCCGGCCGCCGCTCGGCCAACCTGGACCTGACCGAAGCGCGCCGAGACCAGGCCGTGGCCGCCTACGAACAGACCATACAGACCGCCTTCAAGGACGTGTCCGACGCGCTGTCCGCGCGCTACTGGCTGGCCGAACAGGTGGACGTGCTGCGCGCCACCGTGGCGGCGCAGAGCGAACGCGCCCGCCTTGCGCAACTGCGCTACGACCATGGCGCCTCGCCTTACCTGGAGGTGCTGGACGCGCAGCGCGATCTGCTGGCCGCCCAGCAGAAGCTCGCGCAGACGCGCCGCGCCCTGCTGTCCAGCCGCGTCCGCCTGTACGCGGCGCTGGGCGGCGGCACGCAAGCGGCGCCCGCGGCGCAGACCGCCTCGACTCCCGCCCCAGCCGCCAGCCCCCGATAAACCAATAACCAAGGATCCCCGATGCGCCTGCCTACCCGAAAACTGGTCCCTGTCCTGATCGCCCTGGCGGTCGCCGCCGGCGGCTACTACGGCTGGCGGCTGCTGTCCGACCGCGGCCCGGGCGAAGGATTCATCAGCGGCAACGGCCGCATCGAGGCCACCGAAATCGACGTGGCCGCCAAGCTGGCCGGCCGGGTGCAGGAAGTGCTGGCGGTCGAAGGCGACTTCGTCTCCGCCGGCCAGCCGCTGGCGCGCATGCAGATCGATACCCTGCAAGCGCAGCGCGAGGAAGCGCGCGCCCAGCACCAGCAGGCCGTCAACGGCGCCGCCAGCGCCAGCGCGCAGGTCGCCCAACGCGAAAGCGACAAGCTGGCCGCCGAGGCCGTGGTGGTGCAGCGTGAAAGCGAGCTGGATGCCGCGCGCCGCCGCCTGGCCCGTTCCGAGACGCTATCCAAGGAAGGCGCCTCGTCCATCCAGGAGCTGGACGATGACCGCGCCCGCGTGCGCAGCGCGCAGGCCTCGGTGCACGCCGCGCGCGCGCAGGTGAAGGCCGCGCAGGCCGCCATCGATGCCGCGCGCGCCGCCGAGGTCGGCGCCCGATCCGCCGTCACCGCCGCACTGGCCACCATCGCCCGCATCGAGGCCGACATTGCCGACAGCGAGCTGCGCGCGCCGCGCGACGGCCGCGTGCAGTACCGCGTGGCGCAGCCCGGCGAAGTGCTGGGCGCGGGCGGCAAGGTGCTGAACATGGTGGACCTGACCGATGTCTACATGACCTTCTTCCTGCCCGAGCAGGCGGCCGGCCGCGTGGCGCTGGGCCAGGACGTGCGCATCATCCTCGACGCCGCGCCGCAATACGTCATCCCCGCCAAGGTGTCCTTCGTGGCCAGCACCGCGCAGTTCACGCCCAAGACGGTGGAAACGGCCAGCGAACGGCAGAAGCTGATGTTCCGCGTCAAGGCCCAGATCAGCCCCGAGCTGCTGCGGCGGCACCTGAAGCAGGTCAAGACCGGCCTGCCGGGCGTGGCCTGGCTGAAGCTCGATGCCGACGCGCAATGGCCCGCCAACCTTGAAGTGAAGGTGCCTTGATGGCCTCCCCGGACACCGCGCCCGTGGTGACGCTGTCCGGCGTCAGCCTGCGCTACGGCAAGACGGTGGCGCTGGACGGCATCACCCTGGACATTCCCGCGGGCCGCATGGTCGGGCTGATCGGCCCGGACGGCGTCGGCAAATCCAGCCTGCTGGCCTTGATCGCGGGTTCGCGCGCGGTGCAGGAAGGCAAGGTGGACGTGCTGGACGGCGACATGGCCAGCCGCCGCCACCGCGACGACGTATGCCCGCGCATCGCCTACATGCCGCAGGGCCTGGGCAAGAATCTCTATCCCACCCTGTCGGTCGAAGAGAACCTGCAGTTCTTCGGCCGCCTGTTCGGCCATGACGAAGCCGAGCGCCGTCGGCGCATCGACAGCCTGACGCGCAGCACCGGCATGTCGGCCTTCCTGTCGCGCCCGGCCGGCAAGCTGTCCGGCGGCATGAAGCAGAAGCTGGGGCTGTGCTGCGCCCTGATCCACGACCCCGACCTGCTGATCCTGGACGAGCCGACCACCGGCGTGGATCCGCTGGCGCGCGCGCAGTTCTGGGACCTGATCAACGAGATCCGGCGCGAACGCAGCGGCATGAGCGTGATCGTGGCCACGGCCTACATGGACGAGGCGCAGCGCTTCGACTGGCTGATCGCCATGGACGAAGGCCGCGTGCTGGCCACCGGCACGCCCGCCGAACTGCAGCAGCGCACCGGCGCGGACTCGCTGGAAGCCGCCTTCATCGCCTTGCTGCCGGAAGAAAAGCGCCGCGGCCACAAGCCGGTGGAGATCGTGCCGCTGGCCATCGACGAGGACGCCGAGATCGCCATCGAGGCGCGCGACCTGACCATGCGCTTCGGCGACTTCGTCGCGGTGGACCACGTCAACTTCCGCATCCGCAAGGGCGAGATCTTCGGCTTCCTGGGATCGAACGGCTGCGGCAAGTCCACCACCATGAAAATGCTGACCGGCCTGCTGCCGGCAAGCGAAGGACAGGCCTGGCTGTTCGGCGCCGAGGTCGATCCGCGCAACATCGATACCCGCCGCCGCGTGGGCTACATGTCGCAGGCGTTTTCGCTGTACGGCGAACTGACCGTGATGCAGAACCTGGTGCTGCACGCGCGCCTGTTCCACGTACCGGAGGCCGAGATTCCCGCGCGCGTGGACGAGATGGTGCAGCGCTTCGACCTGGGCGAAGTGCTGGACACCTTGCCCGAGAACCTGCCCATGGGCGTGCGCCAGCGCCTGTCGCTGGCCGTGGCCATGGTGCACAAGCCCGAACTGCTGATCCTGGACGAACCGACCTCGGGCGTGGACCCCGTCGCGCGCGACAACTTCTGGCGGCTGCTGATCGCGCTGGCGCGGCAGGACCAGGTCACCATCTTCATTTCCACCCATTTCATGAACGAGGCGCAGCGCTGCGACCGCATGTCGCTGATGCATGCGGGCAAGGTGCTGGTCAGTGCATCTCCGGACGAGATCACGCGCATGCGCGGCGCGCAAACGCTGGAAGAGGCTTTCATCGCCTACCTGATCGACGCGGGCGCCGGCACCAAGCCTGAAGACGCTGACGCGCAGGCCGCTCCCGCCTTGGCGTCCAGCCCGGCCGAAGCGCCGGAGCACCGCGGCTTCAGCCTGCAGCGCATGCTGAGTTACATGTGGCGTGAATCGCTGGAGCTGCGCCGCGATCCGGTGCGCGCCACGCTGGCCCTGGCCGGGTCGCTGCTGCTGATGTTCGTGATGGGCTTTGGCATCAGCATGGACGTGGAGGACCTGCGCTATGCGGTGATGGACCGCGACCAGACAGGCCTGAGCCACAACTACAGCCTGAACCTGGCGGGTTCGCGCTACTTCATCGAGCATGCGCCCATTTCGAGCTACGAGGAGATGGATGCGCGCATGCGCAGCGGCGAACTGTCGCTGGCCATCGAGATTCCGCAAGGCTTCGCGCGCGACGCGGAGCGCGGCAACGGCGCGCAGATCGGCGTCTGGATCGACGGCGCCATGCCGCAGCGCGCCGAGACCATTCGCGGCTATGTGCTGGGCATGCACCAGGGCTGGCTGATGCAGCAGGCGCGCGAACGCCTGGGCGCGGACGCGACCCTGCCCGTCGGCATAGAGACGCGCTTTCGCTACAACCCGGACGTGCGCAGCCTGCCCGCCATGGTGCCCGCCGTAATTCCGCTGCTGCTCTTGATGATGCCGGCGATGCTGACGGCGCTGGCGGTGGTGCGCGAAAAGGAGCTGGGTTCCATCATCAACCTGTACGTCACGCCCGTGACGCGGCTGGAATTCCTGCTGGGCAAGCAGGCGCCCTACGTGGCGCTGGCCATGCTGAATTTCCTGCTGATGACGCTGCTGGCCGTGACGTTGTTCGGCGTACCCATCACCGGCAGCTTCCTGACCCTGCTTGCCGCCGCGCTGATCTACAACGTGGTGGCCACCGCCATCGGCCTTTTGGCCTCCACCTTCACGCGCAGCCAGATCGCGGCGCTGTTCTTCACCATGATAGGCACGCTGGTGCCCGCGGTGCAGTTCGCCGGCCTGCTGAACCCGGTGTCGTCGCTGGAAGGCGCCGGCCGCCTGATCGGCCAGGTCTACCCCGCCACGCACATGCTGACCATCAGCCGCGGCGTCTTCAGCAAGGCCCTGGACTTCTCCAACCTGCAAGGCTCGTTCTGGCCGCTGCTGATCGCCATTCCCGTCATCCTGGGCGCCTCGGCGCTGCTGCTGAAGAAACAGGAGACCTGAGATGCGGCACCTGGCCAATATCTACCGCCTGGGCGTGAAGGAGCTGTGGAGCCTGGCGCGCGATCCGATGATGCTGATCCTGATCCTCGTGTCGTTCACGCTGATGATCTACACCGCCGCCACGGCCGTGCCGGAAACCCTGCACAACGCCCCCATCGCCGTGGTCGACGAGGACGTATCGCCCCTGTCCGCGCGCATCACGTCGGCCTTTTATCCGCCGCACTTCACGCCGCCGGAGGTGACGACTTCGGCCGAGGCCGATGCCGGCATGGACGCGGGGCGCTACACCTTCTCGGTCAACATTCCGCCTAATTTCCAGCGCGACGTGCTGGCCGGGCGGCCCGCCGAAATCCAGCTCAACGTGGACGCGACCCGCATGAGCCAGGCGTTCACGGGTAGCAGCTACATCCAGCAGATCATCAGCGACGAGATCAACGAGTTCGTCAAACGCTACCGCGCGCCCACCGAACTGCCGGTGGAGCTGGCGGTGCGCATGCGCTTCAACCCCAATCTGACCCAGGCCTGGTTCGGCGCGCTGATGGAGATCATCAACAACGTCACCATGCTGTCCATCATCCTGACCGGCGCCGCGCTGATCCGCGAACGCGAGCACGGCACCATCGAGCACCTGCTGGTCATGCCGGTGACGCCGACCGAGATCATGGTCGCCAAGGTCTGGTCAATGGGGCTGGTGGTGTTGGCGTCTGCTGGGCTATCGTTGACTTTCGTGGTACGCGGCTTGCTGCAAGTACCGATCGAGGGATCGGTGGCGCTGTTCCTGGTCGGGGCGGCGCTGCACCTGTTCGCGACCACCTCCATGGGCATATTCATGGCCACGCTTGCGCGCAGCATGCCGCAGTTCGGCATGTTGCTGGTACTAGTGCTGCTGCCCCTGCAAATGCTGTCGGGCGGCACCACGCCGCGCGAAAGCATGCCGCAGTTCGTGCAGGACATCATGCTGGCCGCCCCCACCACGCACTTCGTGGAACTCGGCCAGGCCATTCTCTACCGCGGCGCAGGCTTGAGCGTCGTGTGGCAACCCTTCCTGGCGCTGGCGCTGATAGGCTCGGTCCTGTTCGCGTTCTCGCTGGCGCGCTTTCGCAAGACCCTCAGCCAGATGGCTTGAGGCCTGTGTGTTCGTTACCCCTTACCACTCTCTTAGAAGGACGGATGATGAAGAAAACCACTGCCTCCACGCCTCAGGGCCTCGCCAGCGCCAATGCCGCCTACTGCCAGCGCATGGCGCAGCTTGCGCAGGAAAGCCAGCAGCGCTGGGTTGAACTGGGCCGCCGCCTGGCCGGCGGCAACGCGGAACAATACATGGCCGCGCTGGCGCCTCTGCAACAATCCGGCAACTGGCAAGAAATCGCCCCCGCGCTGGGCGAGATGACGCGCAAGCAATGGCAAAGCCAGCTTGAAGCCAGCCAGGCCATCACCCACGCGCTGCTGGAAGAACAAGCCACCCTGGCCGCCGGCATGAGCGAAGCGATGCGCGGCTGGCTGAAACAGGCCACCGGCGGCGCCATGGGTATCGAAGACACGCCCATGGCGCAGATCTGGAAGACGCTGTCGAACCAGATGGCCTCGGCGTGCTCGGCCATGCGCGACGCCAGCCAACCGGGGTCCCATCATGACGGCTGAACGCACTGCGCTCGTCACCGGCGGGGCCGGCTGCCTTGGACAGGCCATCGCGCGCGCCCTGCACGATGCCGGCCACCAAGTCATCATCACCTACCACTCCAACGAAGACGCCGCGCGGGCGTGGGTGGACGCGGAGGCGGCCCAGGGTCGCCGCTACGCCATGTACAAGGTGGACGTGGCCGACTACGACTCGTGCCAGGCGCTGGCGCGGCGCCTTGAGGAAGACGGCCGCCAGATCGACATCCTGATCAACAACGCCGGCCTCACCCGCGATGCCAGCCTGCGCAAGATGAGCTACGAAAACTGGACGGACGTGCTGCGCGGCAACCTGGATTCCATGTTCAACATGACGCAGCCGCTATGCGGCGCCATGGCGGACCGGGGCTGGGGCCGCATCGTCAACATCTCGTCGGTCAACGGCAGCAAGGGCGCGTTCGGCCAGACCAACTACGCGGCCTCCAAGGCCGGCATCCACGGCTTCACCAAATCCCTGGCGCTGGAGCTGGCCAGGAAAGGCGTGACCGTGAACACCGTGTCGCCCGGCTACCTGGCGACGCGCATGGTGGAGGCCGTGCCCGAAGAGGTGTTGAAGGAGAAGATCCTGCCGCAGATCCCGCTGGGCCGGCTCGGCCGCCCGGAAGAGATCGGCGCGCTGGTCGCCTTCATCTGCAGCGACGCCGCGGCGTTCATGACCGGTAGCAATGTCGCCATGAACGGCGGCCAGCACATGTATTGATGCGGCAAGGGGCCGCCGCGGCTCATTCCCGCGGCGCGCCCAGCTCTTCCAGCAGGAAATCGACGAAGGCGCGAACCTTGGCCACCATGTGGCGGCGCGACGGATACACCGCGTACACGCAGGTCTCGTCGGGTTTCCAGTCCTGCAGCACGGCCTGCAGCGCGCCGCTGTCCAGGTCCTGCTGCACGTACACGCGCGGCACCAGGCTGACGCCGAAGCCGGCGCGCAAGGCATCGCGCACCGCCAGGCTGGAGCTCACCCTGTAGCGCCCCCGCACCGGCACGCGTTCGGTCTCCCCCGCGCGCTTGAAGGTCCATTCGTCCGCGTGGCCAGACAACGTGAACTGCACTCGCTCCATGTTGCGCAGCGCCAGCGGCGAGGCCGGCACGCCATGGCGCTGGAAGTAGGCCGGCGCGCCGCAAAGCACGTGGTCCAGCGTCATCAGCTTGCGCGCCACCAGGCTGGAATCCTCCAGCCGGTCGGTGCCGCGGATCGCCAGGTCGTAGCCTTCCTTGACGATGTCGATGCGCCGGTCCTCCAGGTTGAGGTCCAGCGATACCTGCGGATAACGCTGCAGGAAGCGCGGCATGGCGGCCGACAGCCGGACCAGGCTCAGCGACATGGGCGCGCTGACCCGCAAGGTGCCCGACGGCGCCTGCTGCAAGGGTCCCAGCGATTGCTCGGCTTCGCTCAGGTCGTCCAGGATGCGCGCCACCTGTTCGTAGTAGCGCGCACCGGCTTCGGTCAGGCTCATGCGGCGGGTGGTGCGGTTGAGCAGGCGCGCCGCCAGGTGGGTTTCCAGTTCGGCGATGTTCTTGCTGACGGCGGCGGGCGACAGGCCCATCTGCCGCGACGCCGCGGCGAAGCCGCCCCGCTCCACCACTTGCCGGAAGACCCTGAGCGCGGTCAGATGATCCATAGATTATTCACTGTTGGTGAATGATATTGCCATTGAATTGGATATTATCGCCAAACAAGGATTCAATTAGCCTGTGGACATGGAGACGGCGCGCATGTGGCGAGCCGGCAATCTCAGCAAATCCCAAGGATGGCAGCCATGAACCACGCCCTGACCGACGCAATCGCGCAACGCATTTCCGCCAACTTCTTCGACCCCGCCCGCGGCGTGGACGACGACAACATCCATACCCTGATTGCCTGGGCCACGCGCGCCCCCACCGCCTTCAATCTGCAGAACTGGCGCTTCATCGCCGTGCGCAGCCAGGAGGGCAAGCGCCGGCTGCGCGAACTGGCGTGGAACCAGCCCAAGGTGAGCGAATCGGCGGTGACGTTCATCGTGCTGGGCGTGCTGCCCCAGGCCGCCTGGATGGCGGACCGCCTGCAACCGTCGCTGGACGCGGGCTTCATGCCGGCGGCCATGGTGCCGTCCTGGGAAGCCGCGGCCAGCCGCCTCTACGCCGACTCGCCGCAGACCCGGCGCGACGAGGCCGTGCGCAGCGCCACCTTCGGCGCCTCCACCCTGATGCTGGCGGGACAGGCCCAAGGCCTGGCCGCCAGCCCGATGACCGGCTTTGACGCCGCCGGCGTGGCCCGGGCCTTCGGCTTGCGCCAGGAGGAGGTGCCGGTCATGCTGGTCGCCATGGGCTACGCGCAGGAAGGCAATTGGCCGCAGAAGCCGCGCCGCCCCGTCCGCGACGTGCTCGAACTTGCCTGAACCCTTGCCGGAGCATGACCATGAACCGCGGTTCCGATCTGCTGCTGACTGCCCTGGCGCCCGCCATCTGGGGCAGCACCTATGTCGTCACCACCCTGATGCTGCCGCAGGACTACCCGCTGACGGTCGCCATGCTGCGCGCGCTGCCGGCCGGCTTCCTGCTGCTGCTGATCGTGCGCCAGCTGCCGCAAGGCATCTGGTGGCTGCGCGCCTTCATCCTGGGCGCGCTGAACTTCTCCGTCTTCTGGGCCCTGCTGTTCGTGGCGGCCTACCGCCTGCCTGGCGGCGTGGCCGCCACGCTGGGCGCGATCCAGCCGCTGGTGGTGATCCTGCTGGCGCGCAGCCTGCTGGGCACGCCCGTGCGCGGCCTGTCGGTGCTGGCGGCGCTGGGCGGCCTGGGCGGGGTGGCGCTGCTGGTGCTGACGCCCAAGGCCGCGCTGGACCCGGTGGGCATTGCGGCCGGGCTGATCAGCGCCGCCTCGATGGCGTTGGGCACGGTGCTCAGCCGCCGCTGGCAGCCGCCGGTGTCCGCGCTCACCTTCACGTCCTGGCAACTGACGGCGGGCGGCATCCTGCTGGCGCCGCTGGCTTTCGCCGCCGAGCCCGCCCTGCCGCCGCTCACCGCACTGAACGTGGCCGGCATCGCCTATCTGGGCTTGATCGGCGCGGCCCTGACCTATGTGCTTTGGTTCCGGGGCGTGGCGCGGCTGGAACCCGCCGTGGTGTCGTCGCTGGGTTTTCTCAGCCCCATTACCGCCGTGCTGCTGGGCTGGGGCATCCTGGGGCAGCAACTGAGCGCCGCGCAGATCGCCGGCATGATGATCGTGGTCGCCAGCGTGTGGCTGAGCCAGCGCGCCCAGCGCCCGGCCGCCATCGCGCCCGCCCCGCGTCCGCTGTAACCGCGCTGGAAACGCTGCAAAAAAATGTGGCGGCGGCGGCTGGGCCGGCGCATGATCGTTGCTCCATCCCGAGGAAGGAGCCGCATCATGAGCAGCAAACCCAGCATCATTCTTGTGCACGGTTTCTGGGGCGGCGCCGCCCACTGGAGCCGCGTCATCCTGGAACTGGCGCGCAAGGGCTATCAAGACCTGCACGCCGTCGACATGCCGCTGGCCTCCCTGGCCGGCGACGCCGAACGCACGCGCAAGATGATCGCGCAGCAGAAAGGCCCCGTGCTGCTGGTGGGCCATTCGTACGGCGGCGCTGTCATCACGGAAGCCGGCAACCAGCCCAACGTGGCCGGCCTGGTGTACATCGCCGCCTTCGCCCCGGACGCGGGAGAAAGCCCCGGCGGCATCACGCAGGAAATGCTGCCCGCGGCCGCGCCCAACCTGGCGCCCGACAGCGACGGCTATCTCTGGCTGCGCGCCGACAAGTTCCATGAGAGCTTCTGCCAGGACCTGTCCGCCGACGAGGGCCTGGTCATGGCCGTCACGCAAAAGGCGCCGCTGGCCAGCGCCTTCGGCGAAACGGTGTCCGTCCCCGCATGGCGCAGCAAGCCGTCCTGGTACCAGATATCCAGCCAGGACCGGATGATCGCCCCCGAAAACCAGACGCGCATGGCCGCGCGCCTGAACACTCGCAAGACCATCACGCTGGACGCCAGCCATGCCTCGCTCGCGTCGCGCGCCGGCGAAGTGGCCGGCCTGATCGACGAAGCGGCGCGCGCCTGCGCGTCCTAGGCGCCGGCCTGGCGGGCTGCGTACTCGGAACGAGCGTATCAGGGGACGCACCCGCCTTTGCTGTGCTGCTTTTTTTGTAACTTCACGGCCTTCGCATGACTTGCAGCACAGTTATTTTCCCTATGAAAAGCGGGTTTTTTTCCTGCAAGCCACCCAAACTGATCCGCTTTTTTCTTCACTCTCTGAATCTGTACTGATCCAGGCTGCGGCTCTAACTTCACGGTGTAGGTCAAACACCCGTCAGCGCACGCCGTCTTGTGGCGGTTGAGGCGCGCTGGCGAAGAAGTCAGGAATACCGCCATGGATAGCGACGCGCTATTGCTTGCCCGAATACAGTTCGGCTTCACCATCTCGTTTCACATCATCTTCCCCGCCATCACCATCGGCCTGGCCAGCTACCTCGCCGTGCTGGAAGGCCTGTGGCTGCGCACGCGCAATACCGTCTACCGCGACCTCTACCATTTCTGGACCAAGATCTTCGCCGTCAACTTCGGCATGGGCGTGGTGTCCGGCCTGGTGATGGCGTATCAGTTCGGCACCAACTGGAGCTTCTTCTCCGATTTCGCCGGCAGCGTCACCGGGCCCCTGCTGGCCTACGAAGTGCTGACCGCCTTCTTCCTGGAAGCCGGCTTCCTGGGCGTGATGCTGTTCGGCTGGTCGCGCGTGGGGCCGGGCCTGCACTTTTTCTCGACCGTGATGGTGGCGCTGGGCACGCTGGTGTCGGCCACCTGGATCCTGGCGTCCAACAGCTGGATGCAGACGCCCGCCGGCTACGAAATCCTGGACGGCCGCGTGGTGCCCACGGACTGGCTGGCCGTGATCTTCAATCCGTCCTTCCCCTACCGCCTGGCGCACATGGGCATCGCCGCCTTCCTGGCGACCGCGCTGATGGTGGGCGCCTCCGGCGCCTGGCACATGCTGCGCGGCGATCGCAGCCCCGCCGTGAAGAAGATGTTCGCGATGGCGATGGGCATGCTGCTGCTGGTGGCCCCGCTGCAAGCCGTGGTGGGCGACTTCCACGGCCTGAACACGCTCAAGCACCAGCCCACCAAGATCGCGGCCATCGAAGGCCATTGGGAAAACGAGCCCGGCGCGGGCGTGCCGCTGACGCTGTTCGGCATCCCCGACATGGAGCGCGAGGAAACGCGCTACGCGGTCAATATCCCGCGCCTGGGCAGCCTGATCCTCACGCACAGCTGGGACGGCCAGTTCCCCGGCCTGAAGTCCTATCCGCCCGAAGACCGGCCCAACGCCACGGCCGTGTTCTGGTCGTTCCGCGTAATGGCGGGCCTGGGCATGCTGATGATCGCGCTGGCCCTCTGGGCGGCCTGGTCGCGCTGGCGCGGCCGGCTGTACGAATCGCGCTGGCTGCACCGCTTCGCGTTGTGGATGGGACCGTCCGGGCTGATCGCCATCCTGGCTGGCTGGTACGTGACGGAAATCGGCCGCCAGCCCTGGGTGGTGTATGGCGTCATGCGCACCGCCGACGCCGCCACCCCGCACGGCCTGGGCGAACTGACGCTGACGCTGGCGCTGTTCGTGGTGGTGTACCTGCTGGTGTTCGGCGCCGGCGTCTCGTACATGCTGCGCCTGATCCGCATGGGCCCCAGCCCCGCCCCCGGCCACGCGCCGCTGTCGGGCGGCCCGGGCGAACCGCGCCAACCGTCGCGGCCGCTGTCGGCCGCCTCCACCCTGGCGGGCATCGAGCCCGCGCAACGCAAGCATTCGGGAGTCTGAGGCCATGGGCATCGACCTTGCACTGGTATGGGCCGTCATCATCCTGTTCGGCGTGATGATGTACGTGATCATGGATGGCTTCGATCTGGGCATCGGCATCCTCTTTCCGCTGATCTCCGACCGCGAGGAACGCGACGTCATGGTCAACACCGTGGCGCCCGTGTGGGACGGCAACGAAACCTGGCTGGTGCTGGGCGGCGCAGGCCTGATGGCGGCGTTCCCGCTGGCCTATTCGGTGATCCTGAGCGCGCTGCACCTGCCGCTGGTGTTCATGCTGCTGGGCCTGATCTTCCGCGGCGTGGCCTTCGAATTCCGCTTCAAGGCGGACGAGCATCACCGCCCGCTGTGGGACCGCGCCTTCGTGCTCGGCTCCGTGTGCGCCACGTTCTTCCAGGGCGTGACGCTGGGCGCCTACATCGAAGGCATCCCGGTGGTGGACCGCGCTTACCAGGGTGGCGCCTGGGACTGGATCAGCCCCTTCTCGCTCTTCACCGGCGCGGGACTGGTCGTGGCCTACGCGCTGCTGGGCTGCACCTGGCTCATCATGAAGACCGAGGGCCGCCTGCACCGCCACATGTGCGACATCGCCCGTCCGCTCACGCTGCTGCTGCTGGCCGTGATCGCGGCGCTCAGCGTCTGGACGCCCTTGGCGCAACCGCAGATCGCGCAGCGCTGGTTCAGCCTGCCCAATATGTTCTGGTTCCTGCCGGTGCCGCTGCTGGTCGCCGTGGCCGGCTTCGATCTCATCCGCCGCGTCAAGGGCATGCCCAATGCCGGCCCCTTCGTGCTGTCGCTGGCGCTGCTGTTCCTGGGCTACAGCGGCCTGGGCATCAGCATCTGGCCCGCCATCATCCCGCCTGACGTATCCATCTGGACCGCGTCCGCGCCGCCACAAAGCCTGGGCTTCGCGCTGGTGGGAGCGCTGGCGATCATTCCGATTATTCTCATGTACACCGCCTGGTCGTACTACGTGTTCCGGGGCAAGGTGCGTCTCGGCGAGGAGTTCCACTGATGAACGGCTCCCAACCCTCCCTGCCCACGTGGCGCAGCCGGCTGCTCTGGCTGGCGATGATCTGGGCATGCAGTGTCGCGGCCCTGGGCGTTGCGGCCTACGCGCTGCGCCTGGTGATGAGATCCATCGGCATGTCGACCTGAAACGACCCACGCAAACGGACCCGCCCCATGAAGCGCTATGAACGGCTGACAGAAGAAATCACCGCCTCGATCCGATCGGGCCTGCTGCAGGCGGGCGACCGCCTGCCCTCGGTACGGCAGACCAGCGCCAGCCGCGGGGTCAGCCCGTCGACGGTGTTCAAGGCCTATTACCTGTTGGAAGCGCGCGGCCTGATCCGCGCGCGCGACCGCTCCGGCTACTACGTGCTGCGCGCGCCGCACGCCACGCTGCCGGAGCTGGACGGCCTGTCCAGCGCCAGCGCAGGACGCCATCCAGTGGACGTCAGCGACAACGTGCTGCAGGTGCTTAACGCCACCCTGCGCCGCGACATGCTGCCCTTCGGCTCGGCCTTTCCCAACCCCTCGCTGCTGCCCTACGGACGCCTGGCGAAGTTCATGGCAGCCACGGTGCAGCGCCTGGATCCCTGGGGCTCGATCGACGACCTCAGTCCGGGCGATGCCGCCCTGCGCCGCGCCATCGCCCTGCGCTACCTGGCCGATGGCATGTCGGTGCCGGTGGACGACATCATCATCACCAACGGCGCGCTGGACGCGCTGAACCTCAGCCTGGCGGCAGTCACCGAGCCCGGCGACGCGGTCATCGTGGAATCGCCCACCTTCTACGCCGCGCTGCAATCGCTGGAACGCAATCACCTGCACGCCATCGAAGTGGCCACGCATCCGCGCGAAGGCATAGACCTGCAGGCGCTGGAGCAGGCCATCCTGCGCCACCGCCCCAAAGCCTGCTGGCTCATGACCACGTTCCAGAACCCGCTGGGCAGCCTCATGCCCGACGACAAGAAGGAAGCCCTGGTGCGGCTGCTGGCCAGCCACGACGTGGCGCTGATCGAAGACGATGTCTACGGCGAGCTGTATTTCGGCGAACAACGCCCGCGGCCGGCCAAGGCCTACGACCGCGACGGCATCGTCATGCACTGCTCTTCGTTCTCCAAGACCCTGGCGCCGGGCTACCGGGTGGGCTGGGTGGCCGCCGGCCGCTACACGCGCCGCATCATGCGCAACAAGCTCACCACCAGCCTGGCGACCGCCGCGCCGACCCAGGCGGCCATTGCCGCCTATCTGGAAAAAGGCGGCTTCGACCGCCACCTGCGGCAATTCCGCCAGGCGCTGGCCCAGCAGCAAGGAGAACTGCTGCAAGCCATCGCCCGCTACTTCCCCAAGGGCACGCGCGCCACGCGGCCGCTGGGCGGCTACTTTGTGTGGGTGGAGCTGCCCGCGCACATCGACACGCTCAAGGTCCATCGCGCCGCGCTGGGACACGGCATCAGCATCGCGCCGGGCCCGCTGTTCTCGGCATCCGGCGGCTTCGGCAATTTTCTGCGTCTGAACGGCGGGCATCCCTGGAATCCGGAGATGGAGCAAGGCATGGCGACGCTGGGCAAGCTGCTGGCGGGCTAGTCCCGTTGTCCTGGGCGGCGATTCACGTTATAAATGAGTGTTATTCTTATTAACACCCATTTACCGCCTCGCCATCCATGGACTCCCTCGCGTACCAGAACGTCCACCGGCTTTACGCGGAACATCATGATTGGCTGCTAGGCTGGTTGAACCGGCGCGTCAACAACCGCGCAGACGCCGCCGACCTCACGCAAGACACGTTCTTCCGCGTCCTCGTCTCGCCCAACGCCGTCGTCCCTTCCGAACCGCGCGCCTACCTGCTGACCCTGGCCCGCCGGCTCACCATCGACCTATGGCGCACGCGCGATGTCGAAGCCCGCTACCTGCAGGCGCTGTCGCAGGAGCCGGAGCCGGTCATGGCATCCCCCGAGACGCTGCTGATGCTGAAGCAGGCGGTCATGGAGATCGATCGCCTGCTGGACGGCCTTCCCGTGCCGGTCAAACATGCCTTCCTGCTGAACCGGCTGGACGGAATGACGCACCCAGCCATTGCCCAGGCCTTGGGCCTGTCGCTGGCGACGGTGGAGCGCCATGTAAAGCGCGCCTTTCTGCACTGCATCGCCTCGCGCCGCGCAGCCGATCTGGCATGAGCGGTGTCTCCGCGCCCCGCGCCGCCGGCGACGCGCTGATGGAACGCGCCGTTGACTGGATCGTGCTGCTGACATCCGGCAAGGCCACGGACCACGACCGCCAGCGCTTCGAGCGCTGGCTCGCCAGCCATCCGGAAAACGCGCGCGCCTGGGCCGAGGTGGACGGCATCATGCGCCAGCCCCTGGCCCAGTTGCGAGGAGCGGCAGAAGCGGCGCCCGGTCCCGCCCGCGCCGCGCGGGCCGCCCTGCTGCAAAGCAGCGGGTTGGACAGACGCCGCGTGCTGAAGCTGGCGATGCTGTTCTCCGGCGTGTCTGCCGGCGCCTTGATGGCCGACCGCTACATTCCGCTTGCCGGACTGTCCGCCACCTATTCCACCCGCACCGGCGAACGGCAGACCTACGCGCTGGAAGACGGTTCCACGCTGACGCTGAACGCGCGTTCGGCCGTCGATGTCCGCTATGACGACTTGCGCCGCACCGTCGTGCTGCGCCAGGGCGGACTCTATGCCGAGGCCCGCTCCGACATACGGCCCTTCGTGGTCCAAACCCGGTACGGCGCCGTGACCGGCGGCCAATCGCATCTGGCTGTGAACCAGTTCGATACCTACGCCGTCGCCAGCGCCCTTGAGAACATGCTTACGCTGCAGCCCGACCATGGCGCCGCCCTGACGCTGCCGCAAACCGGCACCGCGGCCTTCGACCACAATCGCGCGTGGCAACGGGACGGCGCCGCGCAGGCCAGCTGGCGCAGCGGCATCCTCAGTGTGCGCGACGCCCGCCTGGCAGAAGTGATAGAGCAGTTGCGCGCCTATCAGCCCGGCGTGATCCGCCTGTCGCCGCAAGCCGCCGAGCTGCGCGTATTCGGCGTATTCCCGCTGGACGCCCCGCGCCAGACCCTGCTGGCCCTGAGCGAAACCCTGCCGATACAGGTCCGTCGCTACGGTCCATGGCTGACGCTGGTGGACGCCGCATAACAAAAACAATCGCGTGGCCCGCGCGGCGATGAGGGGATTGAGGTCCGGTATCCGTCATTACCTGTGACGCAACCGAAATCTCCTTTTGCCGGACATCTTGAATCATGAATTTCCCCTTGAGCCGCAGCGCAGCGCTAGTCGCCGTCGCCCTCAGCGCTTGCGCGCTGCCGCAGTCCGCCATTGCGCAGGACGCCGCCCCCGCGCATCTGGCCGCACAGTCCTACGACCTGCCAGCCGCGCCCCTGGCGGACACGCTGAGCCGGATTTCGCTGCATAGCGGCCGCACCATCTCGGCGAACGCCGAACTTGTCGCAGGCAAGCAAGCCGCGCCGGTGCGCGGCTCGCTGAGCGCCGAAGCCGCGGCCCGGCAGGCCTTGGCGGGCACAGGCCTGGAACTCGTCGTCACCCCTGCGGGGGTGCTGAGCGTGCGTCTGCAGCCTCCAGCTGGCGCCGTGACCTCCCTGGAACCGGTCATGGTCACGGCCAGCAGCCTCATCCCGCCCAGCGAAGGCACGGGTTCCTATACCGTACCCGAATCCAACTCCGCCACGCGCATGCGCTTGTCATTGCGCGAAACGCCGCAGTCCGTCACGGTCATCACGCGCCAACAGATGGAAGACCAGGGCATCGTCACCGTTGCCGGCGCGCTGGAGCAAGCGCCAGGCGTCGTCGTCAGCCGCAGCAATTCCGAAGGCTACGCTTTCTATTCCCGCGGCTTCCAGCTGCAGAATTTCCAGTTCGACGGCCTGCCCAGCCTGTCCAGCGACGGCGGTAACGTACGCGACAACTACAGCATCAGCAGCTCGGTCATCTACGACCGCGTCGAGATCCTCAAGGGCGCCACGGGCCTGGTCAATGGCGCCGGCTATCCTTCGGGCGTCATCAACCTGATCCGCAAGCGGCCCACCCGCGAATTCCAGGGCAGCGTCACCGCCGGCGCCGGGTCCTGGGATCAGTACCGGGGTGAACTGGACCTGGGCGGCTCGCTGGCCGAGAACGGCAGGATCCGCGGCCGGATGATCGCCGCGGTGAACGACAGCGCCAGCTTCATCGAGTACACGAAAACCCGCGAGGACGTGCTCTACGGCATAGTCGAAGCCGACATTACGCCGCGCACCACGGCAACGCTGGGTATCGAATATCAAAAAAACAAGAACGACGCCTCATCCAACATCCACCTGCCCGCGTTCTACTCGGACGGCCGGCAGGCGAGCTTCTCGCGTTCGACCAATCCCGCCGACAAGTGGACTTGGCGCAATCACGAGACCACCCGCTACTTCGCCGACGTCACGCATACCTTCGACAACGACTGGCAACTGAAGCTGGCCGCGGGGCATCGGAATTATTCCTCCAGCGAGCTGATCGCCGGAATGGGCAGTTCATTCATCGACGCGAAGACGCACAGCATCAGCCACAGCCTGGGCCAGGCCAGCCTGTTCGATACGGATTCGCGCGAGAACAGCGTGGACGTGCAGGCCTCCGGCACGTACTCGCTGCTGGGCCGCCGCCATGACCTGGTGTTCGGCTACAACGCCGCGCGCACGCACTCAACGTCGCGACGCGACGACGGCCTGAGCGACACGATCATCAAAGACGCCTTCAACTGGAACAACAACAGCTTCAAGCCCACGGTCTACAAACGTCTGCTCGACCACGATATCGAGGTATCGCAAAAGATCCTCTACGGCGCCACCGTCCTACACCCCACCGACCGATTCGCGCTGATCCTGGGCGGACGGCTGACCGACTACCGCTGGGAACAGAATTCCGTCTTCAGCAGCGGCTTTCGCGGCAACTATGGCACCGATGTGAAGAACAAGTTCATTCCGTATGCCGGCGTCACATTCGATGTGGACGCTTACCACACCGTCTATGCCAGCTACACCGACGTGTTCAAGCCGCAGGCCTTCAACTTCGACGTATCCAATCGCCAGCTGGATCCCATGACGGGCAAGAGCGTGGAAGTGGGAGCCAAGGGCGAATACCTGGACGGCCGCCTGAACGCCAGCGTCGCGTTGTTCCAGCTCAAGCAGGACAACGTCGCCGAACTGGATCCCAGCGGCGCCATGACGCCCACTGGCGGCACCGCCTATATCGCCGTACCCGGCGTAACTACCCGGGGCATCGAACTGGAGGTATCCGGCGAGTTGCTGCCCGGCTGGCAACTGCATGCCGGCTACACCTATAGCCGGTCGCGCGACCGTGCAGGCGAACGCGTCAGCACAACCCAGCCCGAGCAGTTGTTCAAGCTTGCCACCACTTATCGCCTGCCGGGAGACTGGCACCGCCTGACGGTGGGCGGCAACATGCTCTGGCAGGGAAGCACCTATTTCTCGCAGACCGTCAATGGCGCCAACCGCCGCTTCACGCAGGACAGCTACGGCGTTTTCGGCCTGATGGCGGCCTATGACTTCAACAAGGACCTGCGCGTGACGGTGAACCTGAACAACGTGCTGGACAAGACCTACTACTCCGGCATCGGCAACTACAACTCCGTCTACTACGGCGCGCCGCGCAACGTGTTGGCGCAGCTGCGCTACAAGTTCTAGTTGGCCGTGGCGCCCGAATCCTTGACCGCCTTGGCCCAGGCCGCGATCTCGCTCTGGATGAAGGCGCCGAACGCCGCCGTGTTCAGGCTGGAGGCCTGCGCGCCCTCTTCCATCAGGCGTTGCTTGACGGCCGGAGCGGCCAGCGCCCCGCTCAGCGCCTGGTTCAGCGTGGCGACCACCGCGTCCGGCGTGCCGGCCGGCGCAACGATGCCGTGCCAGGACACGGCCTGAAAGCCGGGCAGGCCCGATTCCGCCATGGTGGGAATATCCGGCATGGCGGGCGAACGCTGCGGCGAGGTGACCGCCAGCGCGCGCAGCGTGCCGGCCTTCACATGCGGCAGCACGCCGGGAATGGTGGTGAACATGAAGTCGATCTGCCCGCCGATCAGGTCTGTGATGGCGGGGCTGCCGCCCTTGTAGGGGATGTGCGTGAACTGGAGCTTGGCGGCGCTCTTGAACATCTCGCCGGCCAGATGGCCGGGGGTTCCCGCGCCGGCCGAGCCCATGTTGATCTTGTCGCCCTGCGACCGGATGTAGGACACCAGCTCCTGCACATTGGCGGCTTGCACCTGCTTGCCCACCACCAGTACGTTGGGCACCGTGGCCAGCAGCGTCACGGGCGTGAAGTCCTTCACCGCGTCATAGGAAATCCGCGAATACAAGGACGGATTGATGCCGTGCGTGCTGGCGGTGGCCAAGAGCAGCGTGTAGCCGTCCGGCGCGGACGTGGCCACCTGCTTGGCGGCGATGGTGCCGTTGGCGCCGCCCTTGTTGTCGATGACGATAGTCTGGCCCAAGGTCTTGGCGGCCTCGGCCGCAACGGTGCGTGCCAGGATGTCCGAAGTGCCGCCCGCGGAATGCGGCACCACCAACGTGATCGGCTTCGAGGGGAAAGACTGGGCGTGCGCCGCCGGCAAGGCCGGCAGCAGACAGGCGGCCAGCGCGGCGCGCGCCAGCAAGGAAGTGCGGAACATTGAAGTCTCCTGGATGTTGTCGGTCGCGGCGCCGTCGACGGGCGCCGTCATGGCCGCGCGGCTGCGCGGTGCTTCAATCCGAGCCCAGCTGCAGTTTGTTGGGCTGGCGTTTCTCGATGGCCCATTTCAGCAGCGCGGCCGAACGGTAGATGCCGTGAGCGAACTTGCCGTAAGGCAGCGTCAGGAACAGCGCCATCACCACGCCCAGGTGGATGGCCAGCAGCAGCGCCATCGCGCCGCCGTCGCGGCCGGCCAGCAAGGCCAGGCCCGTTGCGCTGGTCAGGAACAGCAGCGCGATGAAGCCGCGGTCCATGGGCTTTTGCGCCGCGTCGCCCTGCTGCGGATGGCGCTTGAGGTTCAGCCACAGCAAGCCCGCCGGTCCGATCAGCAGGCCGATGCCGCCCGCCGTGCCCAGCAGCACCGGCGCGCTCCAGAACGGATACGGCGCCTGCAGGCCCAACGCATAGTGGTACAGCGTGGCCACGCTGGTGGCGGCAAAACACAGCATGAAGCCGTAGAAGGTGAAGTGATGGAAGCGCCGGCGCCACAAGGTGAAGGCGTCGTCCGCGTTGTTGCAGCCCTTGCCATGCCCGCCATCCAGATAACGCAGCCGCAGGGCGTCATGCGCCGCCTCCGCCACCGCAGCGCCTGTGGCCGCTCCCGGGCTGACATTGCGCCAGAAGCGCGTCACGCCCACGCCCAGCGCCAGCATCGCGAAGCCGAACACCACGCCAAACATCAGCGCCAGCGTGTTGTGCGGGAACACCGCGTAGAAGTTGCCGGCCATGGGCTCATGGAACAGGCCGCCCGCCATCAGCACGGCCAGCGTCAGAAACAGCGCCAGGCCCGCAGCGGCAGCCAGCGACACGGTCAGGCCATTGCGCTTATACAGGGCGCCCAGCGCCGCGGGCCAGGCGTAATCGGTGTACGTCTGCATCCGGACGCGGGCCATGGCCTGCGGCACGTTCACCGCGAACTCATGCGGCGGCGCGTACTGGCAGGCGTGCAGACAGGCGCCGCAGTTGTGGCACAGGTTGGCCAGGTAGTTCAGGTCGGCCTTGCCGAATTCCAGGCGGCGGGTCATGGCGGGAAACACCGCGCAGAATCCTTCGCAATAGCGGCAGGCGTTGCAGATCTGCATGACGCGGGCGACTTCGGTTTCATCGCCCGTCAGCAGATCCGTCTGGAGTTCGGCCTGTTTGGCATGCCAGCGCACCGGCTGCTCTGCCATGACGGATGCTGCCTCGCCATGCGGCGTGGAAAAGGACTGGGCCTCGCGGGCCAGGGCTTCAAGCTGCTTCATGTCGTGCTTCCGCGTTGTGCCGGGCGCGCGCGGCTGCCGCGGCCCGGGTGCCGGCGATGCGGCCGAAGGCCGTGCCGATGGACATGCCCACCCCGGCCGTATAGCCTTTGCCCAGCACGTTGCCGGCCATCATTTCGCCCGCGACGAACAGGTTGTCGCTGGGCACGTCGTTGAACCGGACCGCGGCGGTGTCGTCCACCTTCAGGCCCAGGTAGGTAAAGGTGATGCCGGGCCGCAAGGCATAGCCATAGAACGGCGCCGTGTCGATGGGCCTCGCCCAGTGCGTCTTGGCCGGCGCCAGGCCCTCGGTATGGCAGTCGTCCAGCGCCGTATGGTCGAACTTGCCGACACGGCAGGCCGCGTTGTAGTCGCTCAGGGTTTGCTCGAAGACCACCGGATCCAGGCCCAGCTTCACGGCCAGTTCGGGCAAGGTGTCGGCCTGCACGCCGGGAAACACCGGCGGCATGAAGCGGCCCACGGCCTTGGCGTCGATGATGGAATAGGCGATCTGGCCCGGCTGCATGGCCGTCAGGCGGCCCCAGATGGCATAGCGCTTGGGCCAGAAGTCCTCGCCCTCGTCGTAGAAGCGCCGCGCCTCGCGGTTGACCACCACGCCCAGGGACACACAATCGATGCGCGTGCAGATGCCGCCGTCGTACAGCGGCGCGCGCGCGTCGATGGCCACGCAATGCGACTGCGACGGATCGCCGATGCTGTCCGCGCCGGCGTCCAGCATGAACTTCAGCAGCACGCCCATGTTGTAGCGCGTGCCGCGGATCAGGAAATTGTCGGCCGGCCATTCGCCGCGCTCGTTCTGGCCCCAGGCCTCGCGCAGCCACTCGCGGTTGGACTCGAAGCCGCCGGCCGCCAGCACGCAGGCGCGCGCCTCGATGCGCTCATCGCCGATGCGCGCCGCCACGAAGCGCCCGCCATCCAGCTCCAGCGAGTCGACCGGCGCGTCGTAGCGGATCCGCACGCCCAGCGCCTCGGCGCTGCGGTAGTAGGCGTTGACCAGGGCCTTGCCGCCGCCCATGAAGAACGCGTTGGTGCGCGCCACGTGCAGCGCGCCCGACAGCGGCGGCTGGAAGTTCACGCCATGGCGGCGCATCCAGTCGCGACAGGTGGAGGACTCGCGGATGACCAGCCGCGCCAGATGCTCGTTGGTCAGCCCGCCCGTCACCTTGAGCAGGTCCTGCCAGTATTCTTCCTCGGGATAGGCCTCGACCAGCACGTCCTGCGGCGCATCGTGCATGCAGCGCAGATTGCGCGTGTGCTGCGAATTGCCGCCGCGCCATTCGCGCGGCGCCGCTTCCAGCAGCAGCACGCTGGCGCCGGCCTCGCGCGCCATCAGGGCCGCGCACAGCGCCGCGTTACCCCCTCCCACCACCAAGACGTCGACCATGCCATCGTTCCTCTTCCAAGGAACGAACTGTAGCGAGCGCGAGCGCCCGCCGATATCAGCCAGCCGTCAACAGGTCTTCATGAATCGTGAAGGGCCACCACCGGCCATTTGCCCTCGCGCGCCAGCCTGCGCGACACATCGGCCAGCACCAGGCGCGCGGCCAGCGCCGCGGGCGACAGCTCGTCCTCGGACAGGCTGGCCAAAAGATTGGGGCGGTACAGGTGCGCGTCGTCGATGCGCGCCATGTGCAGTTGGCCCGGCGCGATCCGCGCCATGGCGGAACTGGGCTGGATGGTGGCCACGTGCCCCAGCTGCACCACGTCCATCAGCACCGGCAGGCCGTCCACTTCCACCGCCACCAGCGGCGTGCGGCCCGACTGCTGATACGCGTTGTTGACCAGCGCCCGCAGCCCATGGCGTCCGCTGGGCAGCACCAGCGGCAAATGCGCGATGGCCTCGATCCGCGTGCTCTCGCCCGCAGGCAAACCCGCCATGTCCGGCCGCGCCAGCAGGAACAGCGGCTCGTCCAGCAAGGGCGTCACGCGCAAGCGGCGCGCGGATTCGGCCTGGAACACGATGGCCAGGTCCAGCATGCGGCCATTGAGCATGTCGCTCAGATGGCCCGACAGCGCCTCGACCAGATGCAGGCGGATGTCGGGATAGCGCTCGTTCATGGCCTGCACGAAGGGCGCGCCGAGGATGGCGGCGGTGGTGGAAGGCAGGCCCACGCTGACGTGGCCCGCCAGCCTGGCCTGCTGCGCCGCGTGCACGGCATCGTCGGCGTGGCGCAGCGCCAGTTGCGCCTGGCGGAAGAACGCCAGGCCCGCATCGGTGGGCTCCACGCCGCTGGCGCTGCGCCGCAGCAGCCGCGTCGACAGCTCGCCCTCCAGCCGGCTGATCTGCTGGCTGAGCGCCGAGGTCACCATGCCGATGGACTGGGCGGCGCGGCCGATGCTGCCCGCCTCCACGACGCGGACGAAGTAACGCAGTTGGCGCAGTTCCATGGGCGGCCCCGGCTTTCCGTAAGGGATGACAGGGCCGATTGTAGAGGCTGGGCCGCAACGCTTCAGTAGCGCGCGTCCTTCGGCTTCTTGCCCTGCGGCCAGTCCTTGTCCTTGCCGGCGAAGTCGGGGCGCGGCATGTGCGTGAAGTACTCGGCCACGTCCACCGCATCCTGGTCGGACAGCACGCCGCCCTCGCCCCAGCTGCCATGCGTATTCACGCCCATCGGCATGCTGTTGCGGATGAAGGCAGCCGCCTTGTAGGTGCGCGCCAGGCCCGCGCCGATGTTGAAGGACTCTTCGCCCCACAGGGGCGGGAACGCGATGTCGCCGGAACGGTCGCGCTTGCCTTCGCCGTTGGCGCCGTGGCAGGACGCGCATTGGGCCGCGTACAGGCTCTTGCCGCGCACCGGGTCGGGCACAAGCTTGGTGTCGATGGGCCAGGCGTTCTCGATCTGCACCTTCGCGCCGTGCGGTACGTCCTGGGCCAGCCACTTCATGTAGGCGATCATGGCCTTCATCTCGGCCGAGTCCTTTTCCAGCGGCTTGCCATTCATCGAACGCATGAAGCAGCCGTTGATGCGGTCCTCCAGCGTCACCACCCGGTTGGCGCGCGGATTGAACTGCGGGAAGGTGTTGACCGTGTTGATGTAAGGCGCGCCCATGGGCTTCTTGCCGCCCTGCACGTGGCAGCTGTTGCAGTTCAGGCTGGCGCCCGTGTTCTGCGGCAGCAGCCGGCGCGTCTCGGTCAGCAGGCGCTTGCCGTAGTTGATCTGCTCGGCGTTGGGCTGCGCGGCGATCTGGGTGTCGGGCGGGATGGTGTAGTCCGGCAGCCGCTTGCCGTCCTTGTCGAGCACCGGAAAGGTACTGCGCGCGCCTGGTGCCGCGGCCTCGGGTTCGGCCGTGGCGGCCGTCCAGCCGCCCACGGCGACCGCTGCCGCCAGCAGGGCGGCGATCCTGATGTGCTTACTCATGCTTGCCTCCGCCGATGTTCGGCTTCTTGCTGGCCAGGAATTCGCGGATATGCGCGACATCCTTCTCGCCGATCGCGGGCGCCTGGTTGGTCCAACCGGTGCGGATGAAATTGATCACGTCCGTGATATCGCGGTCGCTCAGATGCTTGAAGCCCGGCATCGCGAACGTCATGGCGTCCATGTCGTTGGACGGCATTCTGCCGCCCTCCAGCGTGATCTGGATGATGGATTGCGGGTTCTGCGCGAACACCGCCGAATTGCCGGCCAGCGCCGGGAAGATGCGCGGCATGCCCTGCCCGTCGGCGCGATGGCACACGACGCATTGCTCCATGTAGATGACCGCGCCGCGCGAGTCGTAGCGGCCGTCGCGCAGGGACGCGGTGGTGCCGTCGGCCTTGGGCGGGAAGGCGGCGAGCTTGCCGCCGGCCGCGGGCAATTGTTTCAGGTAGGCCGCGATGCTGGCGAGGTCGCCATCAGTGAAATGGCGGGTGCTGTGCTCGACCACGTCGGCCATCGCGCCGAATGCCGCCACCTTGTCGGTGCGGCCGGTCTTCAGGAACAGCTCGATGTCCTGCGCGCTCCAGGATTGCAGGCCCTGGGCCTCGCCGCGCAGGCTCTTGGCGCGCCAGCCGTCGATCACGGCGCCCGACAGGAAGGCGTCGCCGTCCGCCAGGGACAGCGCCTGCTCCTGGTAGGCCAGGCCGCGCGGCGTGTGGCAGGCGCCGCAATGGCCGGGGCCTTCGACCAGATAGGCGCCGCGCACCAGCCTTTCATCGGCGCCGGCCGGGGCCGCGAACTCGCGCTTGCCCGCGAACAGCAGTTGCCACCAGGCCATGGGCCAACGCATGTTCAGCGGCCACGGAATCGTGGAATCCGCGCTGGGTTGGTTGACCGGTTCGACCTGCGACATGAAGTAGGCGTAGAGCGCCTGGACGTCCGCGTCCGGCATGATGGCGTACGAGGGATACGGCATGGCCGGATACAGGGGCGTGCCGTCCTTGCGGATGCCGTGCTGCACCGCGTTCTTGAAATCCGCGTAGCTATAGCCGCCGATGCCCGTCTGCTTGTCGGGCGTGATGTTCGACGAATAGATGGTGCCCACCGGCGTCTGCATCGCCAGGCCGCCCGCGAAGGGCTTGCCATTGGGCACGCTGTGACAGGCCACGCAATCGCCCGTGCGCGCAATGTAGGCGCCGGCTTCGGCCAGCCGCCTGTCGTTGATGTCGACGGACGCCGCCACGTCGGCCTTGCGATTTGCCGTCAGCAGCTGCGCGCCGCCGATGGCCAGGCCCGCAGCCGCCAGCAGACCCACCGCGACCTTGATCCCGATCCTCTTCATTACTGCCCTCCGTTGCACGCTGGGCAGCATGCACGTCGGGGTGTTCGTACGGCCTGTCCAGCTTATGGAGGAAGCTTACGCCTTTCAGTAATAAGTTAATGACCGAAAAGCATATAACTTGCGGGCTTGTTTGATTTGCCGCAAGCCCGCCGGCTGCGGGCTTGCCAAGGCCCGCAGCCGCCCTGACGGCGGCCGCGCGGCCTGCATCGCCTACGCCGGTATCGTCAGGCCCCGGGCCACCGCCGGACGGGCCACGAAGGCTTCCAGCACCCGGGCGACATTCTTGAAGCGCGAGAACTCCACCAGCTCGCCCGCGCCGTAGAAACCCACCAGGTTGCGCACCCAGGGCAGGATAGCGATGTCGGCGATGGTGTACTCGTCGCCCATCACCCAGTCGCGGCCTTCCAGGCGCTGGTCCAGCACGTTCAAGAGGCGCTTGGACTCCTCCGCGTAGCGGTCGCGCGGACGCTTGTCTTCGTAGTCCTTGCCCGCAAACTTGTGGAAGAAGCCCAGCTGGCCGAACATCGGGCCGATGCCGCCCATCTGGAACATGACCCATTGCAGCGTCTCATAGCGCCCCGCCGTGTCCGCCGGCAGGAACTTGCCCGCCTTGCTGGCCAGGTAGATCAGGATGGCGCCGGACTCGAACAGGCCCAGCGGCTTACCTTCGGGGCCGTTGGGATCGAGGATGGCCGGGATCTTGTTGTTCGGGCTGAGCGACAGGAATTCGGGCGAAAACTGGTCTTTGGCGTCGAAGCTGACCCGGTGGACCTCGTAGGGCAGCCCGGTTTCCTCCAGCAGGATCGACACCTTCACGCCGTTGGGCGTGGGCAGCGAATACAACTGGATGCGGTCGGGGTGCCGGGCGGGCCACTTCTTGGTGATGGGAAAGGCGCTGAGGTCGGTCATGCGGGGGGCTCCAGGGGGAGGGGCGGAAAGGTCGGGGTAATCCTAGCGCAAATCCGGGCGGCCGCGCCGCCCGATGAAATCCCCTAGCGCGAGTACGCGGGATTCATCGAGGCATCTTGCACATACTCGTCCTCCGGCTCTGGCTGCAGCGTGGCCTCGATTTCCGGCGGAAACGTCGGCACCTTGCTGGTGTGCATCACCGCCCAGCGCATGATGGCGTGTAGAAAATTGAACGGCATCATCAGCAGGGACAGGATGCCAGGACCTTGCGCATCCTCGGCAAAGGCGCGCTGCCTGGATAGGGCGAAGGTCTCCGGCTTGCCGTCGGCCGGCACGCAATGCAAGACCGCATCCTGCACGGCTTGCGGCCCGTCCTCCATGTAGCGGCGCAGAAACTCCCAATGGGAATAGGCATCTTCGGCCCGGTACGTGACCGAGCTGAACGCGAATGTCTCCCTGACCGTCACGCCGTCCGGATCCAGGATCAGGCCGCGGACATCCCAGGTCCGGTGCTGAAACCCGTCGACCCCTCCTCCAAGCGTGAAGTAGAGCTTGTTCCACTTCGCCGTCAGCACCGTTCCGTCCAGCCGGAACACTTGTACCAGCTTGTGCTTGCGGTCCAAGGCGATGGGATAGTAGGTCCACCGGAACATCTCCTTGCCCGCGACCCATGCGCCCGCCGCCGCCAACGCAGCGCCCATCGCCATGCTGATGAAAACCGCCGTCCAAAGCCCGTTCTCATTGGGCAGCCCGTCCACCAGGGCCCAAGCCAACTCCCGGATCATGCCCACGCCGAAGGCCACGCCGACAAGCCCCATCAGCGCCAGCATGCCCCGGTAGGCGTACCAGCGGTCCACCAAGACCAAAGCATTGGAATTCATCTTCACCACGCAGCCCTCGGCCGCCAGCGGTACGTCCAGCCGTTTCTTCTGCTGCAAGCGGTGTTCGCGGTCGAAGTCCCCAAGCGGCCGGTCGTTGGGGAATTTGCGTATCAACCCCGTGTAATCCATTCAACGCTCCAGAACTCGCCGGCTCTGTTGCGGCGCGACCGGTATCAGCCCGTGGATAGGCCTGCGCAATTTCTTCAGGGCATTTCCCTCGTCAGTATCTGAAATAGCGCAGGCCGTAGTCCTTGCCATCGCCCTGCCGCCGCTTTGTTTTGGATATTGCGCGCAGATTGATCCCAGTGGGATTGCTCCAACCGAATCCCTTGAAGATCATTTCCGCGACATGCGCGAAGCCTTCCGTCTTGCGCCCCGCCCGCCAGGCCAGGAAGCCGAACACGACGAGCAAGGCCGGCAAGAGGTACATGGCATAAATGCCATAGGCCTCAAGCTGCCCCGCGATGCTGAACTTGCCTTTGAACAAGGCAAACACCGCATCCAGGCACATCATGAATCCAAAAATCACCGCGACGATGATGCCCCAGAACCGGAACGTGGACAGATAGTGGGATCTGCGCCCTTCAAAGCAGTGGGGATACACCGCCACCAAGGAATCCGATTCGCGCCTGACGCCATAGGCGCTCCAGGCGCCCTCGCCACGTTCGGCGACCAGCTCCACGTCGTCCCCTTCTTGAAAGGGGAAGCGCCAGAACCAACCCTGAACGGGTTCGCCGTTCAGTGAAAACTCCACGAAGTCGGCGCTCTCCGAACTATCGATCGAGGCAATCGCGATACCCGCCCCTCCCATGCCTGCCAGCGCGGCGGATACCGCGGACGCTCCGACGTCACCGCCAATCTGGCTCAGGACAAAGTCCCGATTACGACGGGACTTCTTCAGCTCCGTGATCTTTCCAGAGATCTTTCGGACATTTCCATTGAGCTCATTGGTCATTCCATTCCTCACATCAAATCACGTCACATCAGCAAGAGCAGCGACGAAGCCTTCCTCCTGCTTCTTCGGTTCGTCCTGAGGTTTGCCGAAAGTACGACGGCCAAACGCGCTGGTTTCACACCACTCTTCCAGTGCATTCGGCGTGAAGTACCAGACCAGCAGCTGAATACCCACCAACACTATCGCGATCTCCCAGCCCACCAGGATACCAAGCACACGAGCGAATGAAGCTATCGCCATCCGCGACGCAACCACATCCACAGCCACCACCATCACATTCATACCTGCGCGCCGTCCCACGATCTTCAGCAACGAGGCAGAAGTCGATATTGCCGTGATCACCGCGGCCCCGCCTGCGACAAAGCCTATGGCCGACTTGATGCCGACCAGCACCATTAGCGTGTACTGCTTCTTTTCCCTGCGCTCCATGGCTTCGTTGAAATCTATGGATGCACCGATAAAACTCGCGCCGGCGCCCAACATCCCCCCGACCAATTTCCATTTCTGGAATCCGTATGCTTTTTTCCCCGCCAATTGATACGGCACGATAGCGATATCAATCACGGCGGCGCTCAAGGTGGCCGTAGACGCGACCAGCTTTGCATAGGTCGTAGCCGTCTTGTCGGTCGCCGAAATGAGCTTCTTGAAGTTCCAAATTTCAATCAATCCCACCACCACCGTAATGCGCATGGTGGTAGCCCCGTTGCGCCCAGTAGCCGGCCGCATCTTGCCCCACATGTCCCGCAGCACTTTGTGGCTGGGTTCCTTGGCGATGGCCTCGTTGGCTTCCAGGAAAGTGCGCGCAGTCCGCAATCGCTGTAGCGCGACCTGCCGCGCCACGCCTTCGGACCGGGCCTGTTCTCTCACCAGCGCCAAGGCGTCGGCGTCGCTGATGCCCGTGGACAACAAAAAGAGATTCTGGACGATCTTCTCACCGACGAAATCGCTTACGCGGTTCAGCTGCAACCAGCGGAAAGCCGTATCGCCCACCGTCATCATCAGCTTGTCGATGCCGGCATTTTTCAAAGCGCGCGGCAATGGCCCCAGCTTTTCCACCTTGCTTTCACCAACCAGGGACACCGCCCTCTTGTAATACCCCGAGAAGGTTTTCAGGTTGCTGAGCACTCGTTCGACGACACCGAGCCCCGTAGGCAATGGCGTTTCCTTGCCCTTCACGGCTTCATCGAGGGCGCTCGTCACCGCAGGCTTGAGCTGCTTCTGGTTTGCGGCGATTGCGCGCCAGAACAGGGACTTCCTGTCCCCTGCGTCACGCCGTTCTTCCACCAAGGTTTTGAGATACTGGGCTCCCGCCGCGCTGGATCCGATGCCTTCGATCAGGTCGCCGACCACTTCAATGAACTCGTGGCCGTCATCCTCGACTTCCTCGCTATAGTCCTCCAGCGTATCGAACAGAAGGCCCCATTCCAGCCATTTGATGAGTTCCACTGTCCTGGTATTTGCCAGCGTAGTCGCCATCTCCTGGAACTTCTCGTAGTTGCTCTTGAAGCGATTCAGCTTGTCCCAATCGACATTGTCGGTGTAGCGATCCCAGGCATGCGCGACCTGGTCCTTGCGATAATTTTCCAGATTCCGGGCGCGCGTCTCGTCCGCCTGCACGATCTCCGCGTCATAGGCGTTGAAATCCGCCTCTGCCTGCGCTCTATTGGCCGCCGGGACGTACTGGTCCAGCAGCACGCGACGGCGGCTGTGGTACTCGGCGTCCGTTATCACGCCATTGGACCGCTCGTTCTCCAGCCCGGCGAATGCCTGCTTGCCCTTCATGTCCGGCACGTGCTGATTGATGACCTGGTTGCGGCGCATCACCTCGTAGTGCCGGTTGCCGCCCCGCTGCCCCAGTTGCACGGCCTCGGCCGTGCGCCTTGCGGCGTCGTCGGCCTTGTTCTCCAGCGCCGCCTTGGCGCCTTCGATGTTGCTGGCCGCGGTAATCTGCAGCGCACGTTCCTCGCCATACCGCGCCATCGCACCCAGCGCGTCATTGCAGTATCCGTTGAGCTCGTCGGCGATGCCGATGGCGTCCCACAGCGCCAAGCTCATCGGCCAATAGCTGACGCCCATCGTGGGATCGCCGCATTTATCCAGCATCTGCGCCAGCAAAAGCTCAAGCGTCTTATCCACAAGGCCGCCGAGCGGCCGGTTGCGCGGATACCAGGGCGTCTTCGTGAATTGCTCTTTCAGCGTTGTTTCGTCGAAAGACCCGTCGACATTGCTCAACTTGCGCTGGCGATCGAGGCCGGTGTACGGAAGCCAGGGCGGCTCGCCCGTCAATCCGCTGAACTGGTGGTCGCCGTATTCCAGGATCTTCTTGAAGTTCGACTCGACGGCCAGTATGGATTGGTGATTCTTGGCCTCGCAGCGGCCCTGCGCCCAGACGGCGGGCTCGATCGCCTGCATCCGCGATGCGCGGTGCTCCTGCTTTTCATAGCGAGCGCGGGTCTGCGGGCTCCATTTATGTTCGCTATAGGCCAGCCACACCTTGCCGCACTGTTCCGGCTTCTCTATGACGATGTAATGCATGCGCAGCCCATTGTGCCCCTGGTTCGCGCATTTCATCGCGGGCTGCAACCGGGCGCTGTCCGCGTCGTCGCAACGCCAGAGCATGCCGTCGGCCGTCACGGAATAGACTTCCCAGTAGTTGGCGCCCTGCGGGCCTTTCTCGTAGAACAGGTAGAGAAAGCCCATGCGCAGCGTGCGGGTCACGTACTTGTACTGTTCGCTATCCAGCGGCACGTCCTTCACGCGTTCGCCGCTTACGCCGTCCAGCGCATGCGCCGGAAACCCCGCGGGCACCACGGCGTAACGCGTCGGCAGTATCGGCAGGCCGCCTGCCTTGCACACATTGCAAGCCGTACTCATTCTTCTTCCCTAACTTGGTGATGCGCCGGGCGCGACTGCCGGCAATCGCGGGCGATCGCCGTCCAGTCCGCCTCGGTCAAATCCATGACGAGCCTGGCAAAGCCGACATCCGGCTCGCGGGCATCCAGTAGCGCGGCCAGCCTGGGATGCTGATCGAATGCAGGGTGCGCCGTAAGCGCGCGGATGGCCATGGCCTCCCAGTCGCGCGGATCCAGCAATCCCCTGGCCGCCCCGCGCCGCACGCATGCCGCCGCCTGCGCCAATGTTTCGTCTGAAATGGCCGCAGCCTGTCCAGCCACCACGCGCCACGCGCGGTTGATGGCGGCAGAGGTCTCAATGCGGCTCCATTGGTCTGAGTCGAACTGAAGCGGACCGATATCCCGAAGGCCGGGCACCGGCTCAGCGCCATTGCCATAGCTCGCCAGGCGCGCCCACCGGTCGACCGTCACCCACAGGTGCATCGGCCCCAGCAATGCCTGGCGCTGCCCTGGAGTCGCCAGGTTCCATACCAGATCCAGGACAGCGGGATCCTGCAAGCGCAACAGGGAGCGGCCTCCGTCCGGCCGCGATTGCAGCATGGCCCGGCCCAGGTGGTGCGCCAAGGCCGCAGCATCCGTTGCGCCAAACATCCAGCCGCCGATGCGGCGCCCCAGGCCCAACCGCAAGGATTCCGGCGTCCAATCCCGGATCGCCATGCCTGCCGCCACCCGGCTGATATCGGCGTCGCAGGCGCGCGCCAGATCCAGCGAGACGAGCCGCGGCCAAGCCTTGGAATCGACATTCCGATGCGCAAGCCGGACCGAAGTGGTCCGCGCATCGAGTTCATCGGCCAGGCCCAGCCATTCGGAATCTTCCTCAGGCGGCCGCAACAGCGGATCAAGCAGCAAGCAGCAGCGCGACTCCCCATGGGACGCCGCCAGCCGTTGCAGCGCCTCTCCCAGTTGAATGTCCGATGTGAATGGCCCCATATCTGTCCGCCCCTGGCCGCTACAGTTCAACCGCCGCCGCGCCCGAAGCCGCCGCGCTCTGCATTCTCAGCTGGCATCCTTCGAAGTCGCCCTCCGGCAGCCCCAGCTGCAAGGGCGCGCTTTGCGGCCCCGCCCAGTTATGCACACCCGCCTTCAACTCAACCTTCCCCGGCGCGTGCAGCTGGATCCCGCCGCCTTCCACCCGCAAATAGGCGCCGCCCGCGGTCGCCAAGACGCGCTTGGCGGCCTGCACCTTCACGGCAGCTTGCGCCGAGGCAAAGGTCACCGCCTTTTCGGCGGACAGTGTCATCTTGGCGTCCTGGCTATGCAAGCGCAGCTTGCCGCCCGCCGCATGCAGCAGCAGTCCCTGGCCTTGCACCGGGCTGTCGCCAGACGCCTTGCGGCCCAGCGTGAACAACACCGCGCCGCCGACTACCCCTACCGCCAGGTTGGCGCTGCTGATCCAGTTGACGTCCGGCGCCACCTGCGACAGCGTCGCGCCGGCCGCCAGGAATGCGTCGGCGGGTGTGTATTGGCCGATGCCGCTGGGCGCGCTCACCTGGAGCTGCGGTTCGCTGTAGGCGGCAACTGGCTTGCCCTCGGGCGCGTCCTGCTTGGCGTCGATCACCTCCAGGACGTGCTTCAGGGCGTCCTGCGCCGGCAGCGTTTGCGGATCGCCTTCCAACACGGCCTTCTGGCGCGTTGCCGCCTGCGCCAGTTCCTCCGCTGAACGCGTCGCCCGCTCAATCTGCTTGGCCGCTTCCGAGCTGTCCAGCAGCGCGCCCTCGGCGTTCCCGCGCAGGTCGGCGCTGATCAATAGCCCGGAACCGCCGCGCACCGCCACGGCCTCGCGAGTCGACAGTTCCGCACCGTGACCCAGGTCCTGCAGTCTTTCGTTGTCGCGCTGCTGCTTGATATGGCCCAGGTTCAGGCGGCTTTCGGCCTGCGTGGTCGACGCCGTCAGGCGCGACTGTCCGGGCGTGTCGTCATGCACCAGCTGGTTGTAGCCGCCGGTGCCTTGGCCGCTGCTGGCCAGCGCCTGCGTCTTGAAGCCGGACATCACCACATTGTGCGCATGGCCGTCGGCGCCGCCCGCGAACCAGGCGGGCGCGTTGCCGGTGGCGTTGGCGGCGCCGCCCTGCACCTGGTTGTGCGCGGCGTCCTCGGCGCCTGCGCCGTTGTAGAGCGCGCCCACCACCACGGGGCGGTCGATGTCGCCGTGCAGGAACTCGACCAGCACTTCCTGGCCGACGCGCGGCACGAAATTCCCGCCCCAGTCGCCGCCCGCCACGGACTCCGCCACCCGCACCCACGTGCCAAGTTCGTCCTTGGCGGGCGCGTTCTCGTCACCCGAAGGATGTTCCAGGCGGCTGCTGGAGGCCTTGCCGCGCTGCCAATGGAACTGGACCTTGACGCGGTGGTCGCGGTCGGTATGCACCGGCGCCTCGGCGCCCACCACCAGCGCGGTCTGCGCGCCGTACACGGTGGGCCGCGGATGCAGGCGCTCGCCGTGCCCGTCGCGCGTGGCCTTGCGGAATTCCGTGTCGATGCCGATGCAGGTAAAGGCATTGCGGTAGAAGTCGGCGTCGGCTGCCTGCGGACCGGTCTCGCCCAGCGCGTCGCGCACGGCGCGGCCCAGGTCCTCGTCGAAGTTGTTGCGGGCCTCGTGCCGCACGGCGATCGCCACATAGGCGGCCCCGCCCTGCTGGTAGTGCCCGGTCAGCTCGAAGCGCTGGCCCGGCGCCAGCGTGCGCACGGTGCCCGCGCCTTCGCAGCTGTCCTGACCCGCGCGCAGCGCGGCCAGCGCGATGTGCGCCAGGCGCTCGCCCTGCGCGCTGTCCTCGTACGCGTACTGGCCGGGATAGTCGTTGACGACCAGATCCATCGCGCCCTTCGCGGCGCCGCCATCGACCTGCGCCGCCACCGGCCTGGCCTGGGCGCTGCGGTAGTCCCAGCTGGCCATGCGCACCGCATTGGTCTGCCAGCGCGCGCGCCGGCTCCATTGCTGGATGCTGTCCTCGGTCTCCGTGACGTCGGCGCGCGCAAAGCGCACGCTGGCCTGCGGGCCGGGCTGGAAGGCGCCGTTGTGGTCGGCAATGATCAACGTATGGCTGCCGTCGCCTTCGCCGGCCTCGTGCTCAACCCAGTAGAACAGGCCCTCTTCAGCCAGCAGGCGCTCGACGAAGGCATGATCGGTTTCGCGGTACTGCACGGTGAGGCTGCGCTTGGGGTAGGCGGCGCGGTCCTTCACGACCCAACGCCATAGCGGCGCCAGCCCCCCCTGGTCCTTGTAGTCGCCGAAGACGCTGTCGACGATCTCAATGACCGTCTTGTCCTGATAGGCGAAGCTGTCGCGGCGCGCGCGCAGAAAGGCGAGCCAGGGCTCCAGCGTCAGCCCATAGCGCGCCAGGCCGCCGTTGGCGCCCTGGAACTCGGCCGCCATGATGTAGCCATTCCAGACACGGGGCTGTTCGCGGCCCAGCGCGGTCTGCAGACGCAGCGTCGCCGGCTTGCCCAGCAGTTCAGACAAGGGGATGCCGGCATCGTCCGACAGCGCCGTCAGTTCCAGCCGGAACGCGCCCTCCGACAGGGTTTCCGTGGCGGACAGCGTTTCCGCGACGAGCCGGTTCGCGCCCAGCGGCGTGCGCAGGTCCAGCAAACGGTTGGCCTGGTCTGCCGACGCGATCGACATTCGGGAAAGGCCGGCATTATCCATGGGCATGTCGGGCTCCGGCGTCAGGCAAGGCGATAACGGAAATCGCCGTTCTTGCCGGCGGTCACGCGGATGCGGGCGATGGCCTCGCCCTGCGCCATGCGGCCCAGCACCTGTTCAGCGATCTGCGGCAACAGCGTGCCGTTCAGGATGTGGTCGACGTTGCGCGCGCCGGTATCCACCTCGGTGCAGCGCGCCAGCACGGCCTCCACCAGCGCCTCGTCCCATTCGAACACGGCGCGGTGGTTGGCCTGGACGCGCTGCGCGATGCGGCCGAGCTTCAGTGCGATGATGCGGGCCAGCGCGTCGTCGTCCACCGGGTAGTAGGCGATGGTCTTCATGCGGCCCAGGAAGGCGGGCTTGAAGGCCTTGTACAGCTGCGGCGCCAACAGTTCCTGCAAGGCCTCGGGGTCGGGCCGTTCCTCGGCGCTCTTGTTCAGGCAGGCCTGCATGATGGCCGACGATCCGACGTTGGAGGTCAGGATGATGAGCGTGTTGCGGAAATCGATCTCGCGGCCTTCCGCGTCGTCCATCACGCCCTTGTCGAACACCTGGAAGAACAGCTCCAGCACGTCGGGATGGGCTTTTTCGATCTCGTCCAGGAGCACCACGCTGTAGGGCTGGCGGCGCACCGCCTCGGTCAGCACGCCACCCTCGCCGTAGCCCACGTAGCCCGGCGGCGAGCCCTTCAGGCCCGATACGCTGTGGGCCTCCTGGTACTCGCTCATGTTGATGGTGACCAGCTTGCGTTCGCCGCCATACAGCACGTCGGCCACGGCCAGCGCGGTTTCGGTCTTGCCCACGCCCGACGGACCAATGAAGAGGAACACGCCCTTGGGCTTGTTGGGGTCTTCCAGACCGGCGCGCGCGGTGCGCACGCGTTGCGCAATGGCGTGCAAGGCATGGTCCTGGCCGATGACGCGTTCGGCCAGCAAGGGCTGCAGTTCCAGCACCGTACGGATTTCGTCATTGACCATGCGGCCCAGCGGGATGCCGGTCCAGGCCGACACGATCTCGGCGATGACCTGCGCATCCACGAAGGCCGGCACCAGCGGCGCTTCGCCCTGCAAGGCGCGTAGTTGCTGTTGCAGTTCGGCCAATTGCGCCTGTCCCGGCGTGGCGGCTGGCTCGGCCGCCTTGCCCGAGCGGCGCTTGCCGGCGGGCTCCGGCGCGGCTTCCACGCCCGCCGCCTCCAATTCCTCGCGCAGCGCGTGGATCTGCCTGACCAGCTCGCTTTCCTGAGCCAGCCGCGATTCCGCTTCCGTCAATGCGGCACGCGTGGCGTCCATTTCCTGATCCAGCTCGCGCAGGCGCGCGGATTGCGCCGCGCCCGCCGCGGCTTCGCGGCGCAAGGCGGCGCGCTCGGTCTCAAGGCGCGCGAGGCGATGACGCGCGTCGTCGATCAGCGCCGGCGTAGCGCTGCGGCCCAGGGCCACGCGCGCGCAGGCCGTGTCCAGCACGCTGACGGCCTTGTCCGGCAGTTGGCGGCCGCTGATGTAGCGGTGCGACAAGCGCGCCGCGGCCACGATGGCCTCGTCCAGCACGCGCACGCCGAAATGCTGTTCCATCAGCGGCGCCATGCCGCGCAGCATGCTCGCGGCCAGCTCCTCGCTGGGTTCTTCCACCTTCACGACCTGGAAGCGGCGCGCCAGCGCGGCGTCCTTCTCGAAGTACTTCTTGTACTCGCTCCAGGTGGTGGCGGCGATGGTGCGCAGCTCGCCGCGGGCCAATGCCGGCTTGAGCAGGTTGGCGGCATCGTTCTGCCCCGCCTGCCCGCCCGCGCCTATCATGGTGTGGGCTTCGTCGATGAACAGGATGATGGGCGTGGAGCTCTGCTTGACCTCGTCGATCACGTTCTTCAGGCGGTTCTCGAATTCGCCCTTGACGCTGGCGCCGGCCTGCAAGAGGCCCATATCCAGCGTGCGCAACGCCACGCCCGCCAGCGCCGGCGGCACGTCGCCCGCCACGATGCGCAGCGCCAGCCCCTCGACCACTGCGGTCTTGCCCACGCCAGCCTCGCCGGTCAGGATGGGATTGTTCTGGCGGCGGCGCGTCAGGATGTCGATCATCTGGCGGATCTCGGCATCGCGGCCGATCACCGGATCGATCTTGCCTTCGCGCGCGCGCTCGGTCAGGTTGGCGGTGTATTGGTCCAGCGCCGGCGTCTTGGAGAGGCCGGCAGCGGGAGCCGCGCCATCCTGCCCTGCGTCGCCCGCCGGACTGTCGCCCAACGCCACCGACTGGCCCGCCTCTTCCGAGCCGGCCGTCAACGCGGTGAAATCATGCTTCAGCTCATCCAGCCTGAACGATTCGAACAAACGCGACCCGCGGCGCGCCAACTGGGCCAGGTCGGGCTCGGTCAGCAAGGCCAGCAGCAGATGGCCGGAGCGGATGCGCGTGGTCTGCGTGTCCAGCGAAGCGATCAGCCAGGCATGTTCGAACAACCGCGGCAGATGCGGCGAGAACACCGGCGTGCGCGTGTTGCCATTCTTGAAGCCGCGGATCTCGGCATTCAGGTCCGCTTCCAGCACCGAAGCCTCGATACCGCTGCGCCGCGCCACGATGCTGAAATCGCTGGCGGGCTTTTCCAGCAGCGCCAGGAACAGGTGCTCCAGGTCCACCTCATAGTGCCCCTGGGCCATGCACAGGCTGGCGGCACGCTCGGCCGCCTGGCGGCAGGTCTGGTTGAGCTTTCCAATCAGGGTCTTCAAGGGTGTGGCCATATTCCAGGTCGTCTAGTCTCAATGGATGGTGTGCAATTCGTAGCTGGCGTCATCGCGGTCCGACGCCACCGGCTCGGTGCAAAGAAAGGAGTTCCAGCCCAGGCGCGCGCCGCCGCCTTCGCCCAGCACGCTGCCGCCCACGTCTTCCTTGGCCATCACCAGCCGCACTTCGTACTCGAAGCTCATGCCGCCGAACATGGTCAGGAGTTTCTCCAGCGCCTGGGCGCGCGCGCCGCCGGGCAGGAAATCGGTGAAAGCGTCCTTGGACAAGGGGCCGATCCACAGCCGGATGCGCATGTCGCGCTGCCAGATGCGGTCGCCGGCCATGGCCGACACGCCCAGCACCGCGCCGGGCATGCCCAGCTGCGTGCGGTTCTGCGGCGGCACGTGATACCAACGCCCGACGAACTGCTCCACCCGCAGCGGCACCTGGAAGTAATCCGCCAGCACGCGCTGCAGGTAGGCCGCCGATACCGGCCGCTGGCGCGCGGCCGCGGCATAGTGCGCCAGCGATTCGTCGAACACCCGGCCCTGCCCTGACTGCAGGCGGTCGCGCAGCGCCGGATGGCCGATGCCGCCCAGCGCCAGCAGCAGCGGCAGATAGTGATGGTCTTGTTCGGTCTCGTGCCGCACGGGCATGCGGTACTTCTTCCAGGCCGCGTAGAACAGCGCCGCCGCCCGGTTTGAGAAGATGTCGAAGAAGGCGCGGGCGCCACGGTCGCGCCGCGAGCTCTCGCGCGTGCTCAGGATCTCGGTGTAGTGCAGCGGCATGGCGCCCTGCGCGCCCAACAGGCCGAAGAAGGCCGGCTCGATCTCCACCCGTCCCAGGTTGCCCGCGGCCAGCGCCGCCAGCCGCGCTTCGGTGTCTTCCAGCGCCTGGCCCTGTTTGTCATAGGCCGTCAGCGCGGCGATCTCGCTGGCGGGAAAGCCCAGCGAAGACGAGTTCAGGAAGCGCAGGTGCGCAGGCACCGCATTGCGCGCGCGGCTGCCTTCCTGCCGCGCGAACCACGATTCCAGCACCCGCACGGCCTGGAAGAACTTGAAGCGCTGCGGCTCGGCCAGCAGCGATTCGATTACGCTAGGATCGCGTCGCCGTTGCATGGAGCGCACCGTAGGATTTCTTCCGCGCCGCGGCGCGACAGCACGACCAGCTGCACGAAGCTGTTGGCATGCACGTATAGGCCAAAAAAGCGGTTGATCACCGCCACGAAGGCATGCAGGCTGGTGCCGACGAAGTTGTCTTCGTTGATGGTCAGCCGGATCTCGATGCCGCGCACGAAGGTTGCGAATGGTTCGCCGGGCATCCAGTGCGTGGCAGGTTTGTAGTCCAGGCCGACCAGCCCTTCTATCTGGCGCGCCGCCACCGCGGAATGCGACAGGTCATACAGCCGCAGTGTCTCTTTCAACGCCGGCAGGCCGCTGTGGACCAGCGACAGGTGGTTCAGCGCCAGATGCGAAATAAGGCGCCAATGCGCCGCCCGCCCCTGCTGGAAGCGATGGGTGTGCGTCGGCCGGCGCAGCATGCGGATCTCGCGCGCGATCGAGCCGCCCTCCAGGAACAAGTCTCCGCCCGGCTGCCCCACCGCCAGATGCGAAGGCAGATCGCGATTGGTGCAGGTCAGTTCCAGGCTCAAGGTCTCGGTCTGCGGCAGCGAGGGATCGAAATCGATGTCGACGATGGACAGTTCCATCTCGTAGCCCGGACTGCGCTCGGCCACCATCGCATTGCGGCGCGCCGTCCAGTAGTGACCAGCCCCTTCCGGCGTCTCGCCATGGTGCAGCGAATAGAACGGCCGGAACTCCACCACCGAATCGCCCTGCGCGTTCTGCCGCACCTGGCGCACGCGGTCGATCGAATAGATCTCGTAGCCATAGGCGCGGCGCGCGTCGGCCACCACCGGATAGGACGCCTGCGCATGGGTGACGCGGATGGGATCGGCGCGCTGCGCGAACAGGTTGACCACGGGCGTGCAGCCCAACCGGAAATTGTCCGCGGAGGCCGACTCCAGCAGGCGCGCCGTGTTCGAATCCGCGCGCACGCCCTTCAAGGCCAGATGCAAGGTGATTTCACGCACCGGACCCGCCGCGCGCCTGAGCGCCGCGAGATCGATGTCCACGAAATTGAATTTCTCGGAGAACGCGAAGTACTCGGCCAACAGCCGGTAGGCAGGGTGCGAGCTGGCCGGGAAGTCGATCAGGGCTTCGTCCTCGGACAGCCCCACCTCCGCCAGCGGTACGTCCTGCATGCGATTCCAGCGGCCCGGCTGCGTTTCCAGGTAGGCCGCCGCGGTGCGCAGGAACAGGCAATCCCGCAGCGCAGCCACGAACGAGGGCTCGCCGTGCAGGTAGACGCGCAAGCGGTCCACCGCCAGGGTGGAGAAATTCTGGGTTTCAGCCAGGCAGGCCAATGTCAGCGACAGCCGGCCCGTCACGCCCGCAGGCAGGCTGGCCGCGGATGGCGCGTTGGCCGTGGCCGCAAATACGGCCTGGCGGATGCTCACTGGCGCCAAAGTCACGTCGTACGCCGTACGGAAACGGCAGGCCACGCCGCGCACGGGATGCGATTTCAGTTCCGTGCCGCGCGCCATGCGCACCGGCGCGGTCAGCTGCGAGGCCATGCCGCCCATGTCGAACTGCGCCACCGAGCACGACGGGAACGGGCGCAAGTAGTGCGGGTACATGACCTCGAACAGCGCTTCCGTGAATTCCGGATAGTCGTCGTCCAGTTTCTTGTTGATGCGCGCGCCCAGCAGCGCGAACGATTCGATCATCCGCTCGACATGCGGATCCTCGCAGGTTTCGCCAGACAGCCCGAGCCGCGCCGCGATCTTGGGATAGCGCTGCGCAAAATCGCGCGACGAACCGCGCAGAAAGCCCAGTTCGCGTTCGTAGTAAGGCAGCAGTTCTTCCATCTTTCCCTTCTTCGCCGGCGGCGTGCCGCCGGCGCCCGCGTGCATGGTTTGTTATCAGGCGGCCGCCGCGGCCTTGGCCCGGCCCTTGCTCACCGAGTACTGCAAGGTGGACGGCTGCAGCGTCGCGTCGAACGTGACCGGCTCATGCGCAGGCCCCACGTCCAGCATCGCGGTAATCGCGAAATACAGCACCGAGGTCGCGCGGCTGTCCACCTGCAGCAACACCCGCACGTGCGTCAGGCGCGGCTCATGGCGGGCGATCGCCTGCTCCAGCGACCGGCAGATGAACTCGCGGTCGTAGTGACTGGCCAGGCTCAGGCCGGAAAAATCCGACAAACCGTAGGTCAGGATGGACCGCTGGCAGTTCGGAAAACGCTTGAGCGAGTCTTCGGTGAAGACCATGCGCGTGTTGAGCAGGGCCTCGATGTCGCGCGCGACCGTTTCCTTGATTTCTTCCACCGACAGGCGTCGCAACGCATGCGGTGTCTGCCCGTCGCCGTCGAACAACTTGTCGAACAGGCTGGGTTCGAATCCCTTCATCGCGGCCTCATTGAGCAAAGGCGCCGGACCAGCCGGGAGCCTTTGCCGTTCATGCGGTCAGGTTCAGACCGAGTACGTCTTGTCGTTCTTGGTGAGGCTCCACGCGCCCTGGGCATTCCCGCCCTGGTTGCCGCCCACCTTCTGTTGCGTGTACTTCCACTGCACGGCGGCGTACTTCAGCGAGAACGACTCGTGCGGCAGGCCTTCGCTGACGACTTCCGGCGCCACGCGCGAGATGATCACGTACTTGAGCTTGATTTCCAGGTACTTGACGCGGTTGCCTTCGCCGTCGGCGCGCAGGAAATCGATGGTCACTTCGTCGAACGTCGTGCCGCCGGATGCGTGCTGGTACAGCAGCGGGCTGACCACGTCCAGGTCCTTGGTGAAGACCATCTCGCCATGCTCGGTGCGTTCGGCGGTGTGGCCACCGGAGGTGGAGGCGGTAGCCGAACGCGGCTGGATGATTTCATGGCGCCACGATCCGACTTCGATCCAGTCCGGATGGTCCTTGTCCTGCGACTCGCCCTTGAGCGCGGGGTTGCCGAATTTGACGTAGATGTCCTTCATTAATAGCCTCTCTGGTTAAAAATCGTCGAATCCGACGGTGGTCACGATTTCTGGGCTTGGGCCGGGAGTTCCGCAACCAGGCGCAACGAAATCGAAAGCTCATCGAGCTGAAAATGAGGCCGCAAAAACGCCACGGCCCGGAACACGCCGGGACGTCCCGGCACCTCGGCAACCTGCACCGATGCTTCCCTCAAGGGGAACTGCGCCTTCTGCTCCTGGCTCGCGTTGTCGTCCAGCAGCACGTACTGCGAGACCCAGCGGTTCAGGAAGCTCTCGACAGATTGCGCGGAGGCAAAGCTGCCGATCTTGTCTCGCATCATGGCTTTCAGGTAGTGCGCCACGCGCGATACCGAAAAGATGTACTGCAGCTGCGCCGATAGCACCGCGTTGGCGTTGGCGCTGTCGGTGTTGTACTTCTTGGCCTTTTGCACCGATTGCGCGCCGAAGAACGCGGCGTAGTCCGAGTTCTTGCAATGCACCAGCGGGATCAGGCCGAGGTCGCTCAGTTCCTTTTCGCGCCGGTCGGTGATGGCGATTTCCGTCGGGCACTTCAGGGCGATTTCGCCGTCGTCGGTCTTGAAGGTGTGGGTCGGCAGGTTTTCGACCAGGCCGCCGCCTTCCACACCGCGGATCGCCGCGCACCAGCCGAAGTCGGCAAAGGCCGCAGTCAGGCGCGCGCCAAAGGCCCAGGCGGCGTTGCACCACAGGTACTTGGCATGGTCGGTGCCGTCCACTTCCTCGACGAAGTTGAAGCCTTCCACCGAGGTGCCTTCCTTCGGGTCATAGGGCAGGCGGCCCAGGAAGCGCGGCATGGTCAGGCCCACGTAACGCGAATCTTCCGAATCGCGGAAGCTGCGCCACTTGGTGTATTCCACGGTGTCGAACACCTTGGCCAGGTCGCGCGGGCGGCCCAGGTCGGCAAAGCTGTCCAGGCCCAGCAATTCGGGCGAGGCCGACGCGATGAAAGGCGCGTGCGAGGCCGCGGCCACGTGCGACATCTGCTCGATGAAGTACATGTCCTCGGGTTGGCGCGTGATCTCGAAGTTGCCCAGCAGCGCGCCGAACGGCGAACCGCCAAACGTGCCGAACTCTTCTTCGTAGACCTTCTTGAACATCAGGCTCTGGTCGAAGTCGATGGCGGTCTGGAAGTCGCGCACCAGATCGCGCTTGGTGACATTGAGCACCTTGATCTTCAGCATCGGGCCGGTGTTGCTCTCCTGGCACAGGTAATGCAGGCCGCGCCAGGTGCTTTCCAGCTTCTGGAACTCGGCGCCATGCATCACTTCGCTCAGCTGGGCCGAGATCAGGCGGTCCAGCTCGGCCACGCGGGCGTCTAGCATCGCGGACAGGTTGTCCGAGACCACGACGGTGCCCTTCATGACTTCGCGGGCCAGCTCGCCGATGAGGTCCTTGGCGCGGTCGTGTTCCGCCGTGGACTTGGCCACGCGGCTCTGTTCGACGATCTGGTCCAGCAGGCCCGAGTCGGCCTCGGCGGCGGGCGCGGATACGTTCTGCGCGGCGGCGGAATTACTCATTGCTGCCTCCCTTGCCGTTCTTGCCGGCTTCGCTGGTCAGTTGCTGCAGTTTTTCCGTGCTGCTGAGCACTTCGCCCAACAGGTCTTCCAGCTTGTCGTTGCCCGCCAGCTTGTTGCGCAGGTCGGCCAGCTTGGTGCGGATGTCCAGGAGTTCCTTGAGCGGCTCGATCTGCTGCACCACGGCTTCGGGACGGAAGTCTTCAACCGAGCGGAACTTGAGATCCACGCCGAAGGTGCCGCCTTCGTCGGTCAGGCGGTTCTTCACGCGGTAGGCTGCGCGCGGCTCCAGGCCGCGCATCACGTCGTCGAAGTTGTCGACGTCGATGTTGACGAACTTGCGGTCCTTCAGGCGCGGCAGCTCGGCTTCGGACTGCGCGCTGAAGTCGCCGACCACGCCCACGACAAACGGCAGTTCCTTCTGCTCGATCGCGTCGCCCTTCTCGACGTCATAGGTCAGCTGCACGCGCGGCGGACGTACTTTCTGGAGTCTTTTCTGAACGCTTTCTTTCTTAGCCATGGGGGCTCCAAGCGAAGTGCATTGTGAAGAGGCCGTGGGCCCGATCAGGGTTTGAGGAGGTTGCCGAACGGATCCGGCGCGCGGCCGGCCGGCGCGGCGCCGGAAGCCGCGGGGGCCGTGGCCGGCGTGGCGGCAGGAGCCGTCGCAGCGTTCGCCGCGGGGTTTGCAGCGGGCGTTGCGGGCGTCGCAGCCTGCGTCGCTGCCGTGTTGGCGGCGGGCTTGGCTTGCTGCGCGGCCGCGCCCTGCGCGTCGTTGCGCCGCGGCTGGCGCGGGCGCGGCGGCTTGTAGCCCTCGGGGAACAGCACGTCCTGGCCCAGGGTTTCACGCATGGCGGCGGCCAGCGCCACCGCATCGGTACGGGCGTTGCCGGCGAGCAGCGCATTGGCGCGCAGGTCGGCCAGCGACTGCATGGCCACGCGCAGGCCGCCCACCGCGCGCACGGTCTTGGCGGTGAAGTCTTCGGGGTCGCGGTTCAGCGCTTCGTCGGCCGCCACGATGGCCTCGCCATACTTCTGCTCGTCGAAGCGGATCTTCGCGATGTAAGACCACGGTTCACCGCGTGCGGGATTGAGCAAAGCGATTTCCTGGAACTCGGCGACCGCCTGATCATTGCCCTTGGCAGCCAAGGTCTGCGTGGCGTGCGTCATCGACTGCTTGTATTCGGCGTCGGTCTGCGGCTTGGGGGACGTGGCGCAGCCCGCGAGGAAGGCCATCATTGCGCCGATGAGGAGAACCCGGGATATGTGCATATTTTTGGTATGTAGGAGGGTGTAACCAAGGCCGCGTATTTCAACAACCTTTTGTTAGCGCAGCACTACAGTGCATTACTTCATGTAACTCCACGCCAAACTTCGCTCATCGTGCCGTGATCTGTATGTTGTCGCAGGCTTCCGGTATAAAGAGCCATGTCAAAACATCTCTATTTTTCTCGGTGCATGGCAGCGGCGGCCATCATCGCGGCAAGCCCCGTAATCAGCGGTTGCGCAGCGGTTTCAGCGATTGGAGCGGTGGCTGGAATGACTGGCGGCGTGATGGATATGACGGGCCTGAAGAAGGACCCGAATGCGCCTGTGGATGTGAAACTGGCGATACACGCAGGAGAAAATTTGAATGCGAGTAGCGGCCAGCCCATGGCTGTGGTTACGAAAATATACTATTTGAAGAATGCCGAGGCATTTCAGCGCGCACCGCTCACGCAATTGGTTGATACTGACGCCGAAAAGGCGGCGTTGGGTGACAGCATCATCGCTGCACGCGAAGTCACACTGACGCCGGGACAGCGCTACGAGCACCTGGAAAAAGTGCCGAAAACCGCTGCCTACATCGCTGTCGCGGGCTTGTTCTACGCGCCCGCGCCGCAGCGCTGGAAATATGTTTTCGAAGTAAAGACCGCCGAGGACAGCGGCATCGTCATGGGCGCCCATGCCTGCGCGATGACCGTGGTCACCGGACAAATAGTGTTGCCGCCGGGCGTGCCCGGCTTCGACCCGGCCCGCCTCGGCTCGGTGCAATGCCCGAACTGAACGCGAGCCAACTGCGTCTAGCCGACCGCGTCTCGCCGACCACGTCTCGCCGCAGTCATGCACGCCCTATCCATATAAGAAGCAAGAGCCAGCAAACGTGAGCCATTCAGCGAAGATACTGTGGGGAGAGGGGCTGTTTCTGCGGCCCCAGCATTTCCAACGCCAAGACGCCTACCACGAGGCCCGCCTCGCGGAAATGAGCCGCGCGCTGCATCCCTACGCATGGGGCCTGCGCGCGGCGCGCTTCGACGCCGCGGCGCTTGCCAACGGCATGCTGCGCGCCACCGAGCTATCCGCGATCTTCCCCGACGGCGAGATCTACAGCGCCCCCCATAACGACGACCTGCCGCCCGCGGTCGCGCTGGACGGACTGGACGGCGCCAGCACGGCGGTGTTCTACCTGGCGCTGCATCCGATGAAGGACATCGGCGGCAACTATCGCGATACGCGCCAGGAACAGGGTTTCGATGCGCGCTATGCGCACCAGGACAGCCCCGCGCCCGATCTCTATACCAACGCCAGCACGGCCGAGCTTGCCTTCCTGCGCAAGAACGTGCGCCTGCTGTCGGAGCACGAGCCGCGCGACGCGCTGCTGACCATTCCTGTAGCGCGCGTGCGCCGCACCGCCAGCGCCGGCTACGAACTGGACACCAGTTTCGTTGCCCCCAGCGTCACGGTGCAGGCGTGCAGCGCGCTGTTCGAGCAGCTGCGCCGGCTGCTGGACGCCCTGCAGGCCAAGGTCAACGCGCTCTATGGATTCCATCGCGAACCGAACAAGAACATCATCGAGTTCCGTTCGGGCGACGTGGCCTCGTTCTGGCTGCTGCACACCTGCAACGAAGCCTATTCGGCGCTCTCGCACCTGTTCCACAACCCGCAGCTGCATCCCGAGCGCCTGTTCCAGGAAATGCTGCGGCTGGCCGGCGCGCTCATGACGTTCTCCAAGGTACATACGCTGGCGGACCTGCCGGCCTACCAGCACGACGCGCCGGGCGCGGCCTTCGCGCAGTTGGACGAGATCCTGCGCGACCTGCTCGACACCGTCATCTCCACCCGCTACTTCTCCATCGTGCTGGAAGAGCTGCGCCCCTCGTTCCACGTCGGCCGGCTGGATTCCGGCAAGCTCGACGAAACCACCGCGCTCTACCTGTCGGTGTCCGCCGCCACGCCAGCCAGCGAACTGGCCGAGACCGTGCCGCTGCGCTTCAAGGTCGGCGCGCCCGACGACGTGGAAAAGCTGGTGCTCTCTGCCATGCCTGGCGTGCAGCTCGTCTACACGCCGCAGGTTCCGCCCGCCGTGCCCGTCAAGCCGGGCGCCTGCTACTTCACCCTGCAGACGCGCGGCTCGCTGTACGACCGCATGCTGCAGGCGCGCAGCATCGCCATCTATGCCCCCTCGGGCATACCCGACCTGAAACTGGACCTCATCGCCGTCACCCGCTAGAGCCTGCCCATGACCGCCGCCGCGCCCACCCTGATGCCCGGAGCCTCGCTCCCTCCCCGAGCCGCAGATTTCTATGGCTCGCGCCCCGCGAAGTCCCTGCTGGACCTGCTGTACGACGGCTTCCTGATGCTGTTCCTGCTGAAAAGCGGCCAAGAGCCCGTCGACGCCGCCTCGTTCTCGGCGCGCGTGCAGCAGTTCCTGGCGGACTTCGAGCGCAGCGCGAAGAAGATGGACATCCCGGCCGAGGACGTCTACGCCACCAAATACGCGTTCTGCGCCGCCGTGGACGAGACCGTGCTGAACTCCGGCTTTTCCATCCGCGATGCCTGGATGCTGCAGCCGCTGCAACTGACCCTGTTCGGCGAGCAGCTCGCCGGCGAGAACTTCTTTGCGCGCCTGGAAGACCTGCGCGCGCAGGGCGCGCCGCGCCTGCAATCGCTGGAAGTGTTCTATATGTGCCTGCTGCTGGGTTTCCAGGGCAAGTACATGATCGAGGGCCAGGAAAAGCTGGGCTATCTCACGGCGCGGCTGGGCGATGAAATCACGCTGCTGCGCGGCAAGCGCGCGGGCTTCGCGCCGCACTGGCCCCTGCCCGACAAGATCGCCCACACGCTCAAGCGCGACGTGCCGCTGTGGAGCATCGGCGCGTTGTTCGCGCTGCTGGGGCTGCTGGCCTATCTGGGCATGAGTCACTTCCTTAACCGCGACATGCAGACCGCCATGGCTCCGTACCATGACATCGTCAAGATCGGCCCGCGCGCCGCGCACCTGACCATCTCGCTACCCTGACGGCCTCAGGCCGCCCCTCAGCACCATGACCGACCGTTCCCAAGCGCCCGCCGGGTTCAGCAGCCTGGATGTAGCCGCCCTCTCCCAGAACGCCCGCATGCTGCAGGTGCGCACGCCCCTGGATGCGGCGCTCGCGGTAGAACGCATGAATCTGCGCGAAGGCGTCTCCGAACTGTTTGCCCTGACGCTGGACTGCCTGGCGTCCTCGGCCGAACTGGATGTGCAAGCCCTGCTGGGCCGCGAGATCAGCGTCAGCCTGCTGCTGGCCGACGGCAACAGGCGCCAATGGCATGCGGTGGTGGAAGGCGTGGACGCGCTGGGCGCGGACGGCGGCCTGGCGCGCTACCGGCTGCACGCCGCGCCCTGGCTGGCGGCCCTGGGCCTGCGCCGCGACAGCTTTCTGTACCAGGACAAGTCGGTCACCGACATCCTGAGCGAGATCTTCGCCGACTATCCGCAGGCGGCCTACTCGTTCGACATCGCCGAACCGCCCGCTCCGCGCGCGCTGCGCACGCAGTACCGCGAAACCGACCTGGCCTTCGTGCTACGCCTGCTGGCCGAAGCCGGCTTGAGCTTCCGCTTCGACCACCAGCAGGGCGAACAACAAGACGAGGCCTCGGGCGGCGCGCGGCACCGGCTGGTCGTGTTCGACACGCGCGCGGCGCGGCCGGCCTGCCCCGATGCCGCGCTGCGCTTTCACCGCAGCGACGCCACCGAAACCGAGGACAGCATCACGCGCTTCGGCGCGTCCCGCGCGGTACGGCCCAACGCCGTGACGCGCCTGGCCTGGGACGATCGCAAGCTGCTCGCACACGCGGCGCATGCGCAGTCCGACGTCGCAGCCGGCGCGGTGCCCCGCCTTGAAGACTACGACTACGACGGCCACGGCCGCCATGCCGACGGCGACAGCGCGGAACTGGCGGCTGCGCGCAGCCTGCAGGCGCACGAAGCCCGCATGGTGCGCTTTGACGGCGGCGGCACGGCCCGCCAGATGATGCCCGGCCATGACTTCACGCTGACGCAGCACAGCCGCTACGCCGCGGGCCCTGGCCAGGCCGTCGACGAGATGGGCGGCAACCGCTACACGCTGCTGCACGTCGAACACGAAGCCGCCAACAACCTGGGCAGCCAGGCTGCCCAGGCGCTGGGCGATTCCGATCTGGAACACGGCTCATACCGCAATACCTTCGGCGCCCTGCCCGCGGCCGCGCCGCTTGCGCCCGGCTGGCGCGCCAAGCCCACTGCGCCCGAAGGCCTGGCGGCCGTGGTGGTGGCCGCGCAGGACGCGCCCATTTCCTCGGGCCGCGATCTACGCATCAAGGTGCAATTCCCCTGGCAGCGCGGCGCGCGTCCGCTGCCGGGCGGCCTGGCGCACCGCAGCCATGGCGACGACACCGGCAATGCCCCGGGCGACGACAGTTCCGGCACCTGGCTGCGCGTCGCAGGCGCGCAGGCCGGCCCCAACTGGGGCGCGCACCATCTGCCGCGCAAAGGCACCGAGGTCCTGGTCGAGTTCCTGGACGGCGACATCGACCAGCCCGTGGCCTCGGCGCAGCTGTACAACGACGCCGACCTGCCGCCCTGGTCCGCCGGAGAGGACGCCGACGCCAATCATCCCGGCAGGCTCAGCGGCTGGCACAGCAAGGGCCTGGACGGCGAGGGCCACAGCCAATGGCTGTTCGACGACACGCCCCGGCAGATGCGCACGCGCCTGTCGAGCTCCATCGGCGCCACGCAGCTGGGCCTGGGCTATCTGGTCGAACAGGGCGCGGATGAATCCAATCGCGGCGCATGGCGCGGCACCGGCTTCGAACTGCGTTCGGACGCCTGGACCGTGGTGCGCTCCGGGCAAGGCATGCTGCTGTCCGCCAACGCGCGCGCGGATGCGCGCTCCACTCAGGCCGACGCGCAAGAGGCGCTGGCGCTGCTGCGCGGCGCGCAGAATGCGGCGCAGCGCCTGGATACCGCCGGCACGCAGCGCCAGGCGCGCGCGCTCGCGGCCACCAGCCAATACGATGCGCTGACCCGCGCCATCGACCCCAAGGGCGACGGCCGCTATCCGGGCAGCGTAGGCGGCCAGCAGGCGATCAAGGCCAGCGGCGGCGAGCGCACCGGCACGGACGCGGTGGAGCGCATCGACGGCGCCCGCATGCTGATCGACGCGCCGTCCTCACTGAACTTCGCCACGCCCGCCTCGGCCATCCTGCACGCCAGCGAAAACCTGCACGTCACGGCGCAAGCCGACGGCCACGTGGCCGCGCGCCAGACCTTTGCCACGGCCTCCGGCCGCTCCACCAGCCTGTTCGTGCAGGACGGCGGCATCCGCGCCGTCGCGGCCGAATCGCCGGTGTCGATCCACGCGCATACCGACATGCTGGAGATGCTGGCCGGCCAGGACATCACCGTCACCTCCACCACCGACAGCATCGAGATCCTGGCAAACCAGAGCATCACCCTGCAGGCCGCTGGCGCCAGCATCGTCATGAATGGCGGCGACATCGTGTTCAAGGGGCCGGGGATGTTCTCGGTCAAGGGCGCATCCCACAACCTGATCGGGCCTGCCAGCGACGCGGCCGCGCTGCCGGCGCTGCCGTCCTCGCAAGTGGGCGATCCCATGCTGGTCACTGCCGAACTGGTGCACCGGCCCAAGGCCAAGCTGCACGCGCAAGCCGGCTCCGGCCAGGCGCTGAATGCGGCCGGCGCGACGGGCGCCGTGGCCGCGGCTCCCGCGACTGCAACCCCCACGGCAGCCGCGGCCGCTGGATCGCAAGGCTCCCTGCTGGGCAGCGCGGGCGCGGCGCTTGCCAGCGGCGCGACTGCCGTATCCAAGAGTCTGTCCGCGGCGGCCGATGGCGCGTCCGGCATGCTGGACCAGGCCAAGAGCATGGCCGGCGAAGCGCTCAAGCCCGTCCAGGAATTGGGCGCGATGGCCGGCAAGACCATGCAGGCAGCGGGCAAGGCGGGCTCGGAGCTGATGTCGGGCGCCATGACCAAGGCCGGCGGCATGGCGAAGACGGCCATGCAGAATGTCGCTCCGTCGCTGACTGGCGGCGCCACGCCTTCACTGGCGACCGGCGCCACGCAATCCTTGGCCAGCATGGCAACACCGTCGCTGATGGATGGCGGCCTCTCCACCATGAACATGGCACAGGGCGCTGGCGACGCGCTGGCCGGCGCGGTATCCATGCCCCAGGCGCTGACTGACGCGGCGGGCGCCGTGTCCAAGGCCGGCGGCATGGCTACGCAAGCGTCAGACGTGGCCTCGCAGGCATCCAGCCTGACCGCCGACGGTAGCGGCGGCGTGGGGTCCGCCATCGGCCCGGTCATGACCCAGGCGATGGGCGCCATGGGCGGCCGCCCCGCCGCGCTGAGCTCGGCGGTGAACTCGCTGCTGACCATGCCGGACGTCAACCAGGGCAATCTGCCCGCGGTGGCAGGCGCGATACTCAGCACGCCGGGCCTGACCAACTCCGCGATTCCTTCCGTGGTCGGCGCCATCCTGCAATCGCCCACGATATCCAACGTCACGCTGCCCAAGGTGGCGGAGGCGATCATGAACATACCTGCGGTGGCCAACTCGCCCTATCCCGCGATGGCCAAGCGGGTCATGGAAATGGCCGGCGTCAGTCTGCCAGGCCCTGTGGCGAGGCCCGCGGGCATGCCCGGCGGCCAGGACGCGGGCGGCTCCGCGGCGGCCGGGACGCCAGATGCCGGCGCGCCCACGCCGTCCGCCTACCGGGCCAGAAGCGGCGCCAAGCTCCAGTACGTCAACCTGAAGGAAGAGGACGAGGTCTGGAACGATGGCCAGGCGCTGGACAGCCTGGACCGCCAGACCAACAAGCCCAGGATCCGCGTGCGCTTCAACAAGGCCGGCCAGCATCGCTTCAGCGTCAAGGTCAGCCCGCGTCCGGGCAATGCGGTGTACTCCGCGCGCGAGCAAAGCCGCCAACCGCTGTACCGTGAGCCCAACCAGCGCTCCTACAGCTACGTGACCGACGCCGACGGCACCAAGGTGGTCGACAACATCACCCTGCCGGCCGCGGGCCTGAACACCTATATGTTCGAGGTGGTGAACGACAAGAACCAGATCATCTCCACGGAGCAAGTCGAGACCGCAAGGCGGCTGTATCTCCAGGAGATCATGCTGCCCGGCCCCGAGACGCTGGCGCGCCGCCACGGCTTCCAGCCGACCGCGACGGAATACGCGCGGCATGGCGTGGACGTGGTGCAATTGCCGCCGGTCAGCACGCGCGGCGACGCCAACATGGACGTGTTCACGGACGACGGCTATGAACGCCTGCGCCGGCTGGCTGCGTCCGTCTACCCCGGGTCGCAGGGCCCGGACCACGAGCCCTATACGCTCGTCGTCTGCCACATCGACCGGCTGGCCACGATGCTGCCCGTCCAGCCCATTTACGTGCAAGCCTCGGCCGGCCCCGGCGCGGCCGACAAGCAGGTGCAGTTCGTCAACGCCGACGGCACCCTCAGCTTCCTGTGGTATCACATCGAGCCTGGCGTGGACTGGTACGTCGAATGCCTGTTCGAGTACACCGACCCTGCGGCCGGCATCAGGCAGGTCCCCATCCCCAAGGATCGCATGACCCCGATGCCTTACGACCCAGCGAATCCCAAGGCCTGCGACAGCCTGAACATCCGCATGGCGGGCCTGGTGCCCGTGCCGACCTCGGGCAAGATCATCCTGAAGGTCCGACTGCTGGAAAGCTCCGCAGGCGGCGTGGCGTTCCCTGGCACCAACCTGCTTGGCGTGGCGGCGATGAGCCCCTGGGAGCCCAACACGCTGGATTATCTGCAGCAGACGCTGGTGCACGAGATCGGCCACCTGATCGGCATGACGCCCAGCGGACCCGAGTGGGTACGGGCCCATCCGGACGAAGCCGACATGGACTCGTCCAAACTCGACAAGGGTCCGTATTTCTATTCCCAGTTCGGCAACCACTGCCACTTCGGCCTGCCCGCCAGCCAGGCCGATCCCAGCCACGTGGGTTCCTGCGTCATGTTCGGCGGCGATTGCGTCAGCATCCGCTTCTGCGCCAGCTGCGCCCAGGCCGTACGCAAGACGGACATGTCCAATGGCTGGCCCTCGTTCTGACGCGCGGCGCCGCCTGGCGCCGGCGCTGGCCCTGCTGCTCGCGGCCGCGCTGGCCCTGGCCGCGCCTGGCGCCGCCAGCGCCGCGCGCCCCACCCCTCATCCCCAGAAGACCACGATGAACACCGACTGGATCGACCCGCCTTCGTTCGCCACCGCCCCCATCGGCACGGTGCGCGACCACGCCTGCATTCCGCCCAACCATGGCAGCGACGACCAGCTCAACATCGCCGCGCCGGCGCGCGTGCGTCCGCAGGCTTCCGGCGCGCTGGTCATTCCGGTCTGCGCGCAAGGCATCATCCCCGTATCGCAGAACCAGAAGCTGCCGCGCTTCGTCGCCGTCAATACGCAGACCAAGGCGGTCTATGAAGGCGTGGCCTACGAATACAAGCCGCGCAAGCGCCCCGGCATGGAAGTGGACGAGATCCCCGGCTCGCGTCCGCCCAAGGGCATTCCCATCAGCCCGGGCATCAGCGTCGGCACGCAGTTCAGCACCGACCTTGCAGCGCAGGTGCAGCTGCCCAAGGATCCGGCGGTCTACGAGGTGTATATCGAATCGAACGGCGTGCGCTCGAATACGGTGAAGATCGAAGTGCAGGCGGCCAAGTAAGCGCCCTGCTTGCAGCGGCCGCCTCAGCCGCCAGGCCGGCGCTTCCAGATCGCGCCGCCCCATATCCAGCCCGCAAGGGCCAGCGCCAGCATCGCGATCATGAATTCAACCCGGTGCTCCTGCGGCACTGGATTAAGGTGGGACAAGGTCAGGAAGGGTTCCACGGACAGCAGTTCGGTAGCCGCAAGCGAACTGAAAAACATCGCCAGGACCAGCCCCGTAAAGCGCGGACGCGCGCCGTGCGTCTCCTTGTCGCCCGTGATGAACCACAGCAGACGGATCAGCTGTACCGCCGTCGCGGCGAACGGCAGGCAGATGGCCAATGTCAGGGCGCCCAACGCAAGAAGACCGTAGATCGACATCATGCGTCCACCCTGGCGGCCGCTAAGAGGCGCGGGCCCCGATCATGCGCAGCACCCGGTCCCGGATCGACCGCCCATAGGCCCAGCACCAGACGGCCAGCGCCAGCATCGCAACGGTGAAGTAAGCCCTGGCCTCGATCGGCACCGGATTCATCGCCGAGATCGTCAGAAAAGGTTCATAGCCCACGAAATCGCTGGCGGCCAGGGTGCTGAAGATCAGCGCCAGCACCGGCCCCGTGAAATGCGGCCGATCGCCGCGCGTGGTCTTGTCGGCCCAGAAGGACCAATGGATGAAACGGCTTAGCTGGATCGTCACCGCAAACAGCGGGATGACGACGGCGAGCATCAGGACGATAAGGGCGACGAGGACTTGAGGCGGAAGCATCGGGGGATTTTAGCGGCACATCAGGCATTGCCCTTTACCCCCTTGCACAACCGGTACCGGACCCACAGGCCGATCACGGACAAAATCAGCGCCGGTCCCAGATAGTAGGGAAGAAAGAACAGGAAATACCCATACCCGCGGTCATAGTTCCGGGCGACGTAGTAGGCGAGCAGAGCAGCCACGGCCGCAAACGCCCAGACGGCTACCATGGCCACGGCAAACCACTTGCGCGACGCCGCGGATCCCAAGGCTCCGAAACGGTTTGGCCGCACATGGGCTGCGATCCCGAGGAGATAGAGTAGGGGCAGCGCAAAACCCAAGGCTTTTGCGGCGTACAGGAACATGTCGGTGGACCACATGACGAATTCACGCAAAACCGTCTCCTACGGATCGAACTTTCCGATGACCCACTTCATCAAGGTTTATCTCTATCCGGGCATCTGGCGTGATCATCGATTCGACACCCAATCGTTCCCAGGGAGTTCAGGGTCTACGTTGCCGGACGCAAGTCCAAGTGGCGTCGTGGCATAACGCGCCGCGACTTTTCCGTCCGGATAGAAACGCAACTCCAGAACCACCTGTCCAGAGGGGCGCCTAGGTTGCGGCAACGTCACCTGAAACGGATACACACCCTCAGGCGTGGCATCCGGACCCGACGCATAGCGCCACAGCACATTCAAAGGCGCATCTGGCGACTCCGGCTTATATCCAAATGTCTGGGCTTCGGTACCCGCGGCGGCATTCGCGTCGACGATCATACGAAGACCTGTTGTCGTGGAATAAGCCACGTCATAGCGAGTAAAGTTGTACGGATAGACCGTCACAGCGCCTTCAAACGCGCCCCGCTGAACATTCGCCGTGTAACGCCGCTCCACACAGGCGTAAGCCGCCGCTGCCACGGCTATCACCGCCGCGACGCCCAGTGCGACCCATCGGCCGAGTTTCGAACGCCCCGTCTTCACTACGCCCCGATCAGAGATTCCCCGCATTCCTCTATCTCTCGTTGATCAATGAGGTTGCTTTGGCCGCCTTCTTAGGCGTTTCCGTAAACGTGGGCTGTCGCGTATCGTTGCCGTCATCGATGTAGCGGGAGCGGAAAAGCTGCGCATTGTTGGGCAGGCGTTGAATCGCCCAACCATCATCAGGCGGTTCCACCCGATCACACACACAGCCTGCAAAAATCCGCATGGCCTATTTCCTTCCTGCTGTCGCGACTCGTCATTGGCCTGTCACCCAATCATTCCCCGGAAGAGCGGGATCCACATTACTGAATTCCGATACCAGCGGGCGCGTGACATAGCGCGCGGCGGCCTTGCCATCAGGATAGATACGCAATTCCAGCACCACCGCGCCCGGTGGCCGCCGAGGCTGCGGCAGCGTCACAACAAAGGGGTAATCTCCCTCTGCTGTTTCCTGAGGGCCGGAGTCATAGCGCCACGATATCTGCATCGGAGCATCAGGCGTGGCCGGCTTGTAGCCGAATGACTGCAGATTGTTTCCCGTGGCGGAATTCGCTCGTGCGAACCAGCGAAGGCCGGGCATCAACGAATACGCCACGTCGTACTGCGTAAAGTTGTACGAGTAAACGGCCACCGATCCTTCCAACGCACTTCGTTGAATATCTTTTAGCTGGCTTCGCTCTATGTAGACATAAGCCCCTGCGGCCACGGCTATCGCGGCCGCGACGCCCAGTGCGACCCACCGCCCGAGCTTCGAACGCCTCGCCTTCATGCCGCTTCGTTCAGACATTCCTGATGCCCCACTTGCTTCACCAAAACCAGCATTAGCGCCAATGACTAGAACGGCAATCCCAACAGCAACGGATTCGGTGTCGCCATGTTGGAGAAGGTTGCGTCGGCCGCCTTCTTCAGCTTTTCCGTAAACGTGGGCTGCCGCGTATCGTCGCCGTCGTCTATGTAGCGGGAGCGGAACAGCCGTGCATTGTTGGGCAGGCGTTGAATCGCCCAACCATCATCAGGCGGATCCACTGGATCATGCATATAGCCCGAGAAAATACGCGTAATCGCTGGCCCCACAGGCAGACGCTCGTTGTCCGGCAATGACGACACCTCCATGCAGGCACGTTGATAGTCGTCGGGAGGCGAGATACGGGATCCCCCGTAGAACGTCACCTTGCCGGGGTGCTTGTGCATGATCTCCAGGCGCGCAAAGTCGATCGCGGCCTGCATCGCCGTGATGTACAAATACCCCGGAGCAGCGCCGGTTCGCGCGTCATTGAGCAACACCCGCAGCCAGGCCACGTAAACCATGCGGTGAAGGTAGAGTTGCCGCGCAAGCGTCTTGTCGCCTTCCATGCCATCGATCGCGTCCTGGGCATGCCGTAGCCCCAGCAGCTGTTGGGAAGGCCGCGCCAGCTGTTGCTGATAGCTGCGCAGATCATTACGTACCCTGGAGGTCGCGGCAATATCGAAATCAGCGCCGAAAGCCCTTGCATTCGTCTTGGTTTTTTCCAGTCCTTCGAAGGGCACGCCCGAAAGCCGGGCTATCCGCCACATTTCCTGTAGCGTTACGCGGCCGATACCGGGATCGCGCTGCTGAAATCCGGGCGGGTAGTACCCCGACAAGTCGGCGCCCAAACCTGGATATATACGTTCTTGGCGGGCGGGAGGCGACATAGGCGTGTCCATCAATGGCAGCAACGTCGCACCGCCCAGCGTATGTACACGCCATCTCAGCTCGTGTGCAGAGATAAAATGCGCCGCCTTCGCGAGCGCTCGCGGCAGCTCCTGGTCGTCGGCGGCAGTGTTGCGCAAGAAGCCGAATGGAGTTTTTGAAGCCAGGAAGCCGACGACAGAATTGTCGCGATACCCTACTGCATCGTAGAACCCGGCAAAGACCATCTTGAGCGGGACCTTGCGCTTATCCGCCAGCGTCCATTCCAGCTTGTCGCTATTGGCATCGCCATCGCATTCCTTGCACAGCTCATTGAGAAAAGCCCGAGCCAGCGCCGCCCCCCAATCGCAGCCAAAAACCGAGACCTGGATTTCCTCAAGCCTTATCTGAGACGAATCGATGATCGCCTTGAACCGCGTCACACCTTCGGAAATACGAGGCTGCACTCCCGAATTTATTGCCTCGAACATGAATCTCGAATCGCGTACCGGATCAAGTTGATCCAGGATCGCTCGTGTAATGTTCCCGGCCGCATCCTTGACTATCTTGACTCCAGTCCTGCCCGGATTTCGCACGGCCTCCCCGACATCCCGCCGCACCTTTCCCGGCAGCCCTTTCAACGTGTCGCCGATCGCGTCTCCCACGCGCTTGCCCTTCAGGATCTCCATGCCGACATCCTTGGCGGCATCTGTGGGAACCCCCTTTGCCGGATCCAGGGTCACGCTTTTCAGCATATCGCCGGAAATCGATCCAGCCTGGTCTTTCGCGAACTCATAGGCATTCACATTCATTTCCGTGCCGAGCCCAGAAATGTATACCCGCTGACGCAAAAGTGCTCCGAGAGCCCCCTGACCAAAGCCCCTGAACAATCGGCCTACGTTGGACGGAAGCGGAGAAGGCTCTTCGATACTCAGGCCGACCCCATCAAAAAACACGGCAATATGCATCTTGCCATGGCATCTGACTCCGTTGAGGGGCTCACATTGGAGGGCTCGCGCAGCCTCTCGCTCCTCATCCAACGATATTTCCTTCCAGCTGTCGTGACCTGTCATTGGTTTGTCACCCAGTCATTCCCAGGAAGAGTGGGATCCACATTGCTGAACTCCGATACCAGCGGGCGCGTCACATAGCGCGCGGCAGCCTTGCCATCTGGATAGATGCGCAATTCCAGCACCACGGCGCCCGCTGGGCGCCGAGGCTGCGGAAGCGTCACGATAAAGGGGTAATCTCCCTCTGCTGTTTTCTGAGGACCAGAGTCATAGCGCCACGATATCTGCATCGGAGCATCGGGCGCGGCAGGCTTGTAGCCGAATAACTGCATATGGTCCCCCCTGGCGGAATTCGCTTCTGCAAACCAGCCACGGCCGGGCATCAACGAATACGCCACGTCGTACTGCGTAAAGTTGTACGGGTAGACGGCAACCGATCCTTCCAACGCGCTTCGTTGAACATTTTGCGCCTGGCTTCGCTCTACGTAGACATAGGCCCCAGCCGCCACGGCGATCACCGCCAGCACGCCCAGCGCGACCCACCGTCCCAGTTTCGAACGCCCCGCCTTTCCTTGACCCCGCTCAGACATCCCCGACATCCCTCTATCCCTAGTTGATCATTGACTGACCCAGTCGCCGCTGTTCCACACCGATTCCGGCGCATCCATGGGCTCTGGCATTTCTGTTTCCGTCGCAAAGCGGGCCTGTACCCGGTCCGGCGCGGTAAAGCGCAGCAACAACACCGCGGCATTTCCCGGACGTGGCACCGTCAATTCGGCGCTGTGCGGATACTGCTTCTCGCCGCCGTTGATGGCCCCCCACACGACCTGCACAGGTTTGCGGCGGCTGTCCGGGCCATAAAAGCAGGCGCCCGAAAGAGGCCCGCCAGGAGCTCCCGACGCTCTCGCGACCCGATCTCCCGGGAACGCGCCGGACGAGTCCTCCAGGCGATAGCCGATATCGACCTCCGTGTCGTTGCGGGCTTCGCAGATCAGCAATGGCGGCAAGAGTGCGACGTAGGCCCAGCGATAGAATGGCGGACCTGCGATGGCGCCAATGGCAACCAGGGCCAGTATCAGCACCGTCCAGGGCCACAGACGTTTGGACTTCATGCAACTCTCCTATGTGCAAACTCTGTTGGCAGCGGCTCAATGGCATAGCCTGCCGGAGCTTCAAACTCCGTCGCGCCATTCTGCATCGCCAACTCCGCCCTGACGGCGGCGCGCTCCTCGGAGGCAAGGCGCTCCAACGCACTATCCAGTGCTTCTCCATTCCGTAAACGCGCCTGGACCACCGAGCTTCGGTGCGCCATCGGATGCAGATCCAGCGCATCCAGCGCGTAGCAGAACTGGCGCTCGAAGGTCGTCAGCCCATGCGCCGCCGCCACCCGCGAAAGATGGCAAGCCAAGGCGTACGGCGTGGGGCGCGTCCAGGGGGCCAGCATGGCCGGCACCCGCTGCATCAGCGCGTCGAGCAGAGGGCCGGGTTCGCACAAGCGCATCAGGGCTTCCGTCTGCGGCTGCGTCAGGATCCAGGGTGGAGCGCCTGGCTTCTCTACTGGCCCGTCCGACACCGGCATCAGGGAGCAGACCCGATTCCACGGGTCAACCCAGGACCAGCTTTCGCCCGGGTCCAACATGCCGCGCAGCACGTCTACTCCCATCAGCGTCAGCATGGGCTCCGCATGGCGGGGATCGTAGTAGCGCAGCAGGAAGTCCAGGCCATCGTCGGTCCGCGCATCCAGCCAAACCGCCAGATGCCGGGCCATCTCTTCCAGAGGCCGTTCGGTCCATATCCACGATACGGCATGATGCGCCTGTCCAACCCGCCACAGCCACTCCGCCTGCGGGAGATCGGGCTGCGCCAGCATCGGGCCGATCGACGCCGCCACGGCCTCGTGCCGCCGCGCGTAGAGCGAGGCATCGCCAGGCTCCCTGAAATGCCGCAACAATTCGGCGGGCGCGGGATCCCGGCAGCCATCCAGCATGCCGGGCTCGACCAGGGCAAAAAGATTGAGGTCCGATACCTGGACGCGAGCGCTGGCCTGGACCCTGGCGTGCAGGCCGTCGAGATCGGAATGCAGGACCAGCGGACGAACCTGATTGCTCATGTGCGAAACACCGCTGGCAATGCCTGCTTCATGGCGTTCTTCAGGCATTCGACGCAAACCTGCCCCGGCATGGAGGGAAACTGATAGGGCATCTGGTCCGGTCCGGCAAACTGCTTGTTCCCCGTCTTCACATCGATCCGCCCAGGCGCGGTGACCGTGATGTTGCCGCCTTCCAGCACGATGCTGGCGCCGGCCGCGGTGGCGATGCGGATGCGTTTGGGCGCGGCATACTCCACATTGGTCTGCGCGCTGCCGATGGTGATGTCCTTCTGCGCCTGCACGCGCAGGATGTCGTGCTGGGCCTGGACGTGCACGTCGCCAGTGGCGGAGATCAGGTCCAGGCCGGAGTCCGCGCCGCCCTGCTGCAAGCCGGCGACGATGCCCAGACCCTGCCCGGTGTGCACGCGCAGCGCGCCCATCACGGCCAGGTTCTGGTCCTTGCCGGCCGACCAGTGCACGGTCTCGCCGGCGGTGTATTGCATGTGTTGCCCGGCGACCTGCGCCAGCCCCGCGCGCGCGGCCATGAACACGACGGGATCGGTCAGGTGCGGCACCTTGCCCTCGGCCGCCTGGGTGTGCTTGGCCGAAGCATCGCCGCGCGCGCCGTCCAGGCTTTCACCTGCTACGGTGCCGGACACGGCGCGATGCATGGCGGCCAAGGGCGCCTTGCCGTCGTCCAGCACGCTCGCCTCTGCTCCCTTGGAGCCCAGCGCGCTCGCCAGACGCAGACCCTGGTGCGCGCCGACCACGCCATCCAGCGAACGCGCCATCTGGTCGGCCTGGCTGGCCAGCGCCTGCAAGCCCGCGGCCTCGCCTGCGGGGCCGGCGCTGGCGCCGGTGCCGGCGTAGGTGCTGAGCAGCACGCCCGCGCCGCCGCGCACGGCGCCGTAGGCGTCGGTGCGCAGCTCGGCGCCCAGGCCGCGCAGTCCGCCGCGGTAGTTGCCGGCCTGATGGATCAGGTGACCCAGGTTCAGTTCGCTGGCGTCCTGGCTGCTCTTGATCTGCAAGCGCAGTTGTCCGTCGCTGTCGTCGAACACGATCTGGTTGTAGCCCGAGCCGCCGAACTCCTTGCTCTTGAAGCCGCTCAGCGCGGCGGCGTTGCGGTGATTCTCGTCGCCGCCCGCGGCGCCATGCCAGGCGGGCGCGTTGCCTGCCGCCAGGTTGGCCTGGGCGCTGGGCGCGGCATCGCGCGCGGCGGCGTAGACCTGGGTGTCGGCTTTGCCGCCGTCACGTCCGCCCGGCGTGGCGGGCGTACCGCCCTCGCCGCGGCCGTTGTACAGCGCGCCCACGACGATGGGCTGGTCCACGTCGTCGTCCAGGAAGCGCACCAGCACCTCCTGGCCAATGCGCGGCACGAAGCTCATGCCCATGCCTGCGCCCGATTGGCGCTGCGCTACGCGGGCCCAGCGGCTCTTGGCCACGCCCTCGGCATCGTCTGCCTGCCAATGGAACCGGATGCGCACGTCGCCGCGCTTGTTGCGCAGGATCTCGTCCTCGCCCTGCGCCTGCACCGCGCCATCGGCACCCGTGGCGATGGCCGTGTGCACGCCATGGACCGAAGGCGCGCCGCTCAGGCGCGCACCGCGCGTCTGCGGCAGCGCCGGCCGCCACGGACGGTCGCAACGCACTGCCTGGAAGCGGTTGGCGTAGCCGACCTCGCGCGCTTTCGCCAACACGGCGGCGCCGGGCCGCGACGGATCGGTATTCGGACGCGCCGCGCCTGGCGCATCGGGAGCCTCGGTATCCAAGGCCAGATGCGCGTCCAGCCCGCCCAAGCGCTGCGACAGAGAGGCGCGGGTTTCAGGCGGCAGATTGTTGATGCCTACATGCTCGACCCGGTCCAGCGCGAAGGCGGGCTCGAAGCCCTCTTCGCCTGCGGGTCCCAGTGGAGACATGTTCTGCAGTGTGAAGCGCGTGCCGGAACGGAAAGTGCGCACGCCGCCCTGGCCGACAAAGGTCTCCGCGCCGGCCTGCACCGCTTCCATCGCCAGCGTAGCCTGGCGCCGTGCCTCGGCCTCATCGGCAAAGCTGCCGTGGCCCGCCACTTCGTACCATTCCAGGCCGGTGTCGTCAGTGCCGTCGGACGGACGCGCCAGCGCCTCGGCCGCCACCGCGCGTTTGCCGCCGCCATGCCAGCCCAAGACGGTAACGCGGTCCGGACCGCGCCGCCACTGGCGCGACATGGCCTGCACGGTGTCACGCGACTCGGTCGCGCCGGCGCGGTGAAAGCGCACGCCGCCGCCTGCGGACTCGGCGTCTTCGGCCAGGCCGCGGCTGTCGGCGAAGATCAGCGCAACGTGCCGCGCAGGGACCTCCGGGTCTTCGACCACTGTCCAGCCCAGGCCCGCTTCGGCCAGCAGGCGGCTGATGAAGTCATAGTCGGTCTCGCGGTATTGCGTGGTGTAGGGGCGCGGCGCCGCGCCAGCCTGCGCGTCGGCCGCGTCGGGAGCCACGCGATGCACATAGCCTTCGTAGCCGCCCAGCACATGGCCGACGATGTCCAGCACCGAACGCGCTTCGAATACACGGCTGTTGCGCTGCTGCGTGGCCAGCCACAGCCAGGGCGCGACCGTCAGGCGGTAGCGCGCCAGGCCCGCGTCGCCCGACAGCAGCTCGGCTTCGCGGACCAGGCCGCTGCGGCCCGCGCGGCTGCCGTCGGCGCGCGTGGTCCACAAGGTCACGGGGCGTCCGATCATGTCGCGCAGGTCCAGGCCGGCGCTGTCGGACAGCGCGACCACGCGCGTCTGCGCGATACCCGACAAGGCTTCGCGCGCGATCCATCCCTCGACCTGCAGCGAGGCGAGCGCGCCCTCGCCTTCCAGGCTGTAGAGGCGGGCGTCGGAACTGAACAGGCCGGGCGTAGCAGTCGGATCCATTGCGGGAAAAAACCTTCTCTGAAGACTCAGGGTTCGACCTGGGCTTGCGGGTTGGGGCATTCGGGCGCGGTACCCCAATAGCCCGAGCACACCCGCAAGCGGCATTGCTCGCTTTCCAGGAAGCCCAGCTTGCGGCATTGCTCCAGGCGCGCCGCCAGGGGCGAGCCCGGCAGTTCGCGGACGAAGACGCCGTCGTTCTTGTAGACCTTGGTGCCGGGCGGCGAAGCCGGCGGCAGGCCATAGGACATAAGCGCGGCCAGCAATGCGGCGTCGGAATCGTTGCGCGGCGTCTTGGCGCGCTGCGGCGCGGCCTGGGGCGACGCTTTGGGCGAGGCTTGCGAGGTGTTCGCGCGAGGTACTGTGGGCCCGGCTGCCTTGGGCGCGGCGGCCTGCGCCTGCAACGCAGCGCGAGGCTGCGGCGGCGTAGCGGTGACGGCCAGCGCAGACAAGGGGTTCTCGGGCGCGCGGTCCTCATCGGCATTGGGAAGTCCCAATTGCGCCAGGGGGTGGTCTTCGATGATGGCAGCGGAAGAAGGCGGCGTATCGGGATCGGCAGCGGCCACGCGCGCACCCGCTGTCGGAGCGGCTGGCGCGGCGACGGGCTGCGCTGGCGGCGCGGCCCGGGGAGTCGATTCAGCAACCACGGGCAGCGGCGGCGTATCGAACACGCTATAGAACACCGCCCCCGCGGCGCCCGTCAGCAACAGCAGCAGCAAGGCCAGCGGCAAGCGGGAACGGCGCTTGGGCGCCAGGTGTTTGACCTCGGCGTCCGGCACTCGGCCCTCGAGCGCGGCGAGGATGCGCGATGCCGCGCGTTCATCCGGTGACGGTGCGCGTCCTGCGAGCAAGCTGGGAACAGAGGTCGGTGATCGCGATCTTTTTTCGTCTTCTGCCATGCGAAGTCCCGTGTCTGCAGAGGTCGTCTAAACCCCTGTAACCAAGGGGTTCGAGAATACCTGATGACTTCTTTCGCATCACCGTTTCTTGTTACGAGTTCTAAGCCACAGACGCGTTTTGCAACGTCCAAGCGCTTGCCTGAATCCCGAATAGAACAAAAGATTACGCCTTCGTAACTGAGGGACCTCCTTGCTTCTCCTGCTGCCTCTCTACTTTCTGCTCGCCATCGGCGTTTCCGCGTTGCTTGTATTCCCGTCCTTGCGGGAGGCCACGGCACGGGGAGCGCGCGCGCTTGCGCAGGGGATACGCCAGGGCATGGCGCGCGGCGCGGGGCATGCCGGAGGGGCGGTCGGCGACTCCGCGCAGGCGCTGCGCACGGGCTTTGGAAAGGCCGGCGGCGCGTTTTCGGCGTACCGCTGGCACATCGCCGCGGGCCTGCTGGTTGTGTTGCTTCCGTCACTTTTTGCTTTCGTCATGCGACACAATCACACATTTGTTTACGAGGATCGGACAGCGGGTCCGGACCCTCGCATCCAGGCTTTGCTGACCGGCGAAAGACTGGTCCCGCCGCCTCCGCTGCCGCCCGAAGCCTTCACCACGCGCGAAGTGGAATTGGTACGCCCCAACCTGGGCGGCGCCAGCCGCGACTGGAACCTGCTGGACGCCGATTACCGCCAGCGCCTGCTGGCCGCGTACCGCGTGATGCGCGAAGAACACGGCTATGAGATGGTGCTGATCGAAGGCTATCGCAGCCCGGACCGCCAGGCTGAGCTTGCCAAGATGGGCTCGCACGTGACCAATGCCGGCGCCTACCAGAGCTATCACCAGTTTGGCCTGGCTGCGGACAGCGCCTTCCTGCGCGACGGCAAGGTGGTCGTATCGGAGAAGGATCCCTGGGCCATGCGCGGCTACGAACTGTTCGGCGAAACCGCCGAGCGCGTCGGCCTGACCTGGGGCGGCCGCTGGAAGATGATGGACTTCGGCCACACCGAGCTGCGCCGTCCCGGCGTCATGCGGCGCAATGGCGGAGCCGCGCAATGATCAACTCCGCAAACGTCGGATCGCATCGATGACCCGCATACTCAAAACCGGGCTGCTGCTGGCCCTCGTCTTCGGCGTGGTCTGGCTCGCCGTCATCATCTGGTGGCAGGAGTCGCGCACGCTGCCCACGGGCGTGGACATCGGCCTCTATCTGTTCGCGCTGCCGCTGGCGCTGATCGCCGCCGCCTGGAGCGGCGCGCGCATCGTGCGTGCGCGCCGCGAAGCGCGCGCCGCGCCGGCGCAACCCGTGCAAGACGACGCCGTTGAGACCGCCGAGGCCGCACCCCAGGCCGCGCGCCTGCGCGTGCTGGGCAGCGCGGCCAGCGCCGCAGTCGGCAGCGAGCCCGCCGCGATCCACGCGGCGCTGGCCGCGCAGCAGCGCCCGGATCTGGATCCCTCCTTCAAGAACACGCAAGGCTTTCCGATCTTCAGCGCGCGGGCGCCGCAGCTCGATACCGATGCGCTGCGCGCCGCAGCGCGCGAGGCGCATGCTCCGGCCGCCGCGCTCGAAGAAGAACGCGTACGCGCAAGCTCCCTGCTGGCAGAGGTGGTGGAAGCGCTGTCGCTGGAGGCACGGGCCATCGTACTGAAGCAAGGCGAACCGCAACGCGACGAAGCCTGGCCGCTGCTGCAGCTGGAACTGCTGCTGCCAGCCGAATGGCCTGACGCCGTGCGCGACCACGCAGCCGACCAGGCGAGCGCGGCCGCGGCGTGGCCAGCCAGCCGCATCGCGCAGCGCCTGCACGCCGCGCCAAACGCGCTCGCCTGCGACGGCCTGCTGCGTCAACTGGCGCAGGAACCCCTGACCGCGCGCAGCGCCACGCTGCGCCTGGTCGCCGTCGCCGACTCTTACATCGATGCCGCGCGCATCGAGCAATGGGACGCCGCCGGCCGCCTCATGTCGAACGCCAATCCTCAAGGCCAGGTGCCAGGCGAAGCCGCGGCGGGCCTGTTGCTGGACCTGGCCGCCCATGCGCCTGGCGGCGAGTCCGCACGCGCCGATTCCGCGCTGACCCTGATCCTGTCTGCACAAACACAGCGCGCGATCGACGCCGACGCGCGCGGCGCGTTGCATGAACCCCGAGTGACCGAGTTGGCCACGCAGTTCCTGGCCGAACAAGGCCAGCCCGCCGATGGCGTGGCCGCGCTGATCAGCGACGCCGACCATCGCGGCAGCCGCCCGCTGGAAAGCGCCGGCCTGGCTGCCGCGCTGTTCCCGGCGCTGGACCCGAACCTGGACTGCCTTGCGGTAGGTTCCGGCTGCGGCCACACCGGCGCGGCCGCGCATCTGCTGACCGTGGCCGTCGCGGGCGTCGCCTGCGCCCAGGCCGGCGCGCCCGTGCTCGCCCTCATGACCCAGGACCCGGCGCTGCGGACGCTGGCGCTGGTGTCGCCTTCCGAAACCCTTCCCGCCTGACCCACAAGAACATAGCTCAAACCATGCGCAGCCCCTCCGATCTCCTATCCGGCGCCTCCCGCGCCATCAGCGAAGGCCGACATTGGTCCTCGCGCGCGCTGGCCAATCCGCGCACCTTCATGGCGCTCGGACTGGTGGCCCTGGTGGTATTCCTGTTCCTGTTCGCCGACACGGTGGAGATCGGCCTGGTCTGGGCGGGCATCGCGCTGGGCGTATGCGTGCTGCTGTGGCTGTGCGCCTATCTGTGGCGCCGGCGGCGCGCACGCAGCGCCAACAGGAACCTGGGCGACATGCTGGAGCAGCAGGTGCAGACCGGCGCCGCCGCCGACCGCAACGACGTGGAAGCGCTGCGCACGCGGCTCACCCAGGCGGTGCGCACCATCAAGACCTCGAAGATCGGCCAGACCTCGGGCAACGAGGCCCTGTACGAGCTGCCCTGGTACATCGTCATCGGCAACCCCGCGGCCGGCAAGAGCAGCGCCGTGATCAATTCCGGCCTGCAGTTTCCCTTTGCGGACAAGAACGGCGCGGCGGTGCGCGGCGTGGGCGGCACGCGCAACTGCGACTGGTTCTTCACCACCGAAGGCATCCTGCTGGACACCGCCGGACGCTATTCGGTGCATGAAGAGGATCGCAACGAATGGATGGGTTTCCTGGACCTGCTCAAGCGGCATCGTCCCAAGGCGCCCATCAACGGCATCATCGTGGCCGCCAGCATCGACGAGCTGACGGGCGCGGGTCCGGAATTCGCGATCAACCTGGCCAAGAACCTGCGCCAGCGCGTGCAGGAGCTGACCGACCGCCTGGAGGTGTTCGCGCCGGTCTACATCATCTTCACCAAGGCCGACCTGATCTCGGGCTTCAGCGAGTTCTTCTCCGACAGCGACCAGAGCGAGCGCGACCGCGTCTGGGGCGCGACCCTGCCCTACGGCGCCGAGGAAAACCGCGACGTGCTGGCGCTGTTCGACAGCCGCTTCGACGAACTGTATGAAGGCCTGAAGGAAATGGGCACGGCGCAGATCTCGTTGCGCAACAGCCGCGACCTGCCGCCCGGCCTGCTGACCTTCCCGCTGGAATTCGCCGGCATCAAGCCGGCGCTGCGCACGTTCCTGTCCACGCTGTTCGAGACCAATCCGTTCCAGTACAAGCCGGTGTTCCGCGGCTTCTACTTCACCAGCGCGCTGCAGGAGGGCGTGACGCAAAGCACTTCCACCGAACGGCTGGCCGAACGCTTCGAGCTGCGTCCCGCCGCGCGCGCGCAGTCGCGCAGCGTCACCTCCAACAACGGCTTCTTCCTGCGCGACCTGTTCTCCAGCGTGATCTTCGCGGACAAGAAACTGGTGCGCCAGCACGCCAGCCCCGCCAAGACGCGCATGCGCTACCTGGCCTTCTTCGGCCTGGTGCTGGCGCTGGGCCTGGTGCTGGGCGGCTGGAGCTGGTCCTATCTGGGCAACCGCCAACTGGCGCAGAACGTGCAGGCCGACCTGGACAAGGTGGTGCGCCTGCAAAGCGAGCGCACCGACCTGCAAAGCAGACTGGAAGCGATGGAGATCCTGCAGGACCGCATCGAGCAGCTGGACCGTTATTCCTCCAGCCGCCCGTGGTCGCTGGGGTTGGGCCTGTACCAGGGCGACGTGCTGAAGGAGCGGCTGCTGGCCGAGTACTACAACGGCGCGCGCCAGTTCATGCTGACGCCGGTGAAGGCCAGCCTGGAAGACTTCCTGGCCAAGGTCGACACCTCCGCCGCCGCAGCCAGCGGCAGCGCGCCGCAACCGGCGCCGCAGCAAGCCCGCGCCGCGCACGCGGCCAATGGCGACACCCTGTTCCAGGACGCCTCGCCCACCAACGCCGACGACGCCTACAACGCGCTCAAGACCTACCTGATGATGGCCAACCATCAGCACGTGGACCCCACGCACCTGTCCGACCAGATCACGCGCTTCTGGCGCGGCTGGCTGGAAACCAACCGCGGCGCGATGCCGCGCGACCAGTTGATCCGCAGCGCCGAGCGGCTGATCTCGTTCTATGTCGGCCGCGCGCAGGACGAAGGCTGGCCGCAGATCGACACCAATCTGGCGCTGGTCGAAAAGACCCGCGGCAGCCTGCGCGCCGTAATGCAGGGCATGCCGGCGCGCGAACGCGCCTATGCCACGCTCAAGGCCCGCGCCGCGACGCGCTTCCAGGCCATGACGGTGGCGCGCATCGTGGGCGAGAACGACGCGGGCGTGGTCGCGGGCAGCTATGCCATTCCGGGCACGTTCACGCGCGAAGCCTGGGAGCAGTACATCCAGCCCGCCATCGGCGAGGCCGCCAAGAAGGAAGTGCAGACCAGCGACTGGGTGCTGGGCGTGAACGCGCGCGACGACCTGACGCTGGAAGGCAGCCCGGAGCAGATCCAGAAAAGCCTGGCGACGATGTACAAGACCGAGTACGCCGAGGAGTGGCAGAAGTTCCTGCGCGGCGTGACGATCAAGCCCTTCACCAGCTTCGAGCAATCGGTGGGCGCAATGAACCGCCTGGGCGATCCGCAGACCTCGCCCATCGCCAAGCTCATCAACACCACCTATGAGCAGACCTCCTGGGACAATCCCTCGCTGATCAACGCCGGGCTGCAGCAGGCCCAGAGCGGCGTGGTCGGCTGGTTCAAGCGCGTCATCCTGCGCCAGACGCCGCCATCCGCCGCGCCCGCCACCGCCGCCAACGGCGAAGCGATTCCGATGGGGCCGGTGGGACGCGAATTCTCCGATGTGGCGCGCCTGGTGGTCACGCGCGACAACCAGTCGCTGCTGGGCAACTACATGGGCGCGCTGTCGAAGATACGCACCCGCTTCAACCTGCTGAACAACCAGGGCGACCCCGGCCCCGGCGCGCTGACGCTGATGCGCCAGACGCTGGAAGGCAAGGACTCGGAACTGGCCGACGCGCTGAAGCTGGTGGACGAGCAGATGCTGGCGGGCATGTCGGCGACGCAGCGCGAGACCCTGCGCCCGCTGCTGGTGCGCCCGCTGATCCAGGCCTACGCCGTGACCATGCAGCCGGCGGAATCCGAGCTGAACAAGGTCTGGAACGCGCAGGTCTACCGCCCGTTCAACCAGACCCTGGCGGAGAAGTACCCCTTCGCCAGCCGCGCCAGCGTCGAAGCCAGCAGCGATGAGATCGGCCAGGTATTCGGCCCCCAGGGCAGCATCGCCAAGTACGTCAACGACACGCTGGGCCCGCTGACCGTGCGTCGCGGCGACATCCTCACGGCGCGCACCTGGGGCGACATGGGCGTAAGCCTGCAACCCACCTTTACGGCCAACTTCGCGCAGTGGGTGGCGCCGCTCTCGGGTGGCGCGGCCGGCAGCGGCGCGGCCAGCCAGCCGCAGACGCTGTTCCAGATCCAGCCCAAGCCCGCGGCCGGCGTGACCGAGTACACCATCGAGATCGACGGCCAGCAGCTGCGCTACCGCAATACCCCGCCGCAGTGGGTCAATTTCGTGTGGCCCAACGCCCAGGGCGCCCCCGGCGCACGCATCACCGCCACCACCTTCGACGGCAGCGTGGTCGAGATCGTCAACGAACCGGGCCGCTTCGGCCTGGAACGCCTGATCTCCACGGCCCAGCGCACCGCCAACGCCGACGGCAGCTTCAATATGAGCTGGGGCAAATCCAACGTGACGGTGCCGGTGAAGCTGCGCATCATCAGCAACGCCCAGGCGCCCGGCGCCGGCGGCAGCGAGCCCGGCGGCAGCCAGGGCCTGCGCAACCTGCGCCTGCCCTCGTCCGTGATCGGCGCCTCTTCCGAATCCTCCGCCCAGACGCAACCCGGAGCGCCGCAATGAGCAACCCGCAGTCCCCCTTGTTCCGCACGGCCTACTTCGGCAAGATTCCCAGCCGCGGCGACTTCGTGAAGAACACCTCGCATCCGCAGTTGATGGCCACGCTGGATGCCTGGGTCGCCAGCACCATGGAGATGCTGGCGCAGGAGCCGCACTGGAAGGCGCTGTACGACGAGGCCGAGCCCATGCCGTTCGCCATCCTGGGGTCGCGCGGCAAGCTGGCCATCGCGGGGCATCTGCAGCCCAGCCAGGACCTGTCGGGCCGCCGCTACCCCTTCCTCTCGGCCACCTCGGTGGAAGTGCAGAAGCCGCTGGCCTTCATTGCCCGCAGCCCCATCGCCTTCAGCCGCATGTGGAACCGCATGAGCGGCGCCGCCGCCCTGCTGATGCAGGACGGCGATCCCGCCTCGGCGCTGCAGACGCTCAACGAACTGGAAGGCGAAATCCGCACGGCCGCCGACGACGGCTTCGATGCCTTCGTCGACCTGCAAACCGTGGAACGGCTGGAGGCGATGCTGCGCGGCAACGGCCACGCCGCGCGCGTGCACGACATCATCCTGGCGCTGGGCATCCTGCTGGAGCCGGTGATGTCCAGCGGCTCTTCGCAGCTGGACAAGGGACTGTCGCTGCCGCTGCCGGACGATCCGCTCTACATCAACCTGGTGGCCGCCTACTGGATGACGCTGATCTCGCCCTTCCTGTCGCGCGCGGACTTCGAGATCACCCTCTTCATCGGCCGCATTGCCGGCAAGCACCGGCTGGCCGTGGATTTCCGCGGCGCCTCGCCCCAGACGCTGGCCAGTCTGCTGTCCACGCCCCAGGCGTATGCCGAACAGCACATCGTGCTGGAGGACGCGCCCTGGGTCCGCAACCACGTGTCCGCCAGCCATGGCCTGGCCAAGCTGTCCAGCTACCTGGACCAGCCGCGCCTGTCCCTGCGCCTGGCGCTGGATACCTTTCTTGAAGTCTTTACCGGAGCCTGACCATGCGCCTTTCCTTCATGCTCATGGCGGCGCTGTATGCCTGCAGGGCCGCGGCCCAGGACGCGGCCACGGTAGTGCCCGCCAACGTCATCCCCCAGCCCGGCCAGGTCGTGGCCAGCGGCGCCGTGCCGGACGAAGCCGCCAAGGCCGACGTGCTGGCGCGGCTGCAGCAGGTGTACGGCGTGGGCAACGTGATCGACCAGATCGACGTGGGCGGCGTGGTCGCGCCGCCGAACTGGTCGGAACACGTCGGCAAACTGATCGGCCAGCCCTTGAAGCAGATCAACCGCGGCCAGCTGGAAATCGACGGCACCCAGATCCGGCTGCGCGGCGAAGTGCAGAACGAAGCCTCGCGCCAGCAAATCGCCAGCGCCTTCGCGACCTCGCTCAATCCCACCTACAAGATCGTCAACGGCCTGCGCGTATCCGCCAGCAAGGACGAACAGGGGCTGCTGGACCAGGTCCTGACCAACCGCGTGGTGGAATTCGAGACCGGCAGCGCCACGCTCACGCCGCGCGGCCGTGAACTGCTGGACAAGGTGGCGGACGTGGTGCCCAAGCTGCACAGCGACAAGGTGCAGATCATCGGCCACACCGACAGTTCCGGCAGCCGCAGCACCAACCTGGCGCTGAGCCAGGCGCGCGCCGATGCGGTCAGGACCTATCTGGTGGACAAGGGCCTGCCGCCAGCGCGCTTCGAGACGCTGGGCGCGGGGCCGGACCAGCCGGTCGCCACCAACGCCACCGCCGAAGGCCGCGCCAAGAACCGCCGCATCGAGTTCCGCGCCAGCCGCTAGGCGTCAGGGCGGCCCGCAAGGGCCGGCTCGCCAAGGGGACTTTTCGTTCAGCCGTTGTGGTCCGGCGGCTTGGGCACCCCCAGCAGCTCTTCCAGGCCGGACAGCGCATCGCCGTTCTTGAGAACGGTGCGCAGCCACAGGTGCAGCGACATCTCGCCCCAGCTGGCGGCCTTGTCGGCCAGATAGGCCACGGGGCTGTGAGGCTCGGTTCGGCGGAAGAACTCCGCCACTTCGCGCAGCTGAGCCAGCGCCTGATCGCGCGTTTGCAGCGGGCCGCGCGCGGCTGCGGGCGCGGCGGAATCAGGGGCGTCGGCGGACAAGGTCGGCTCCATCCGGGTGGCTGCGGGTGCAGCGGGGGCAGCGGCCGGCGCCGCGGCATCCGCGCGCACCAGCAGCCCGGCGTCGCGAGCGAAGCGACGGGTCAGCTCGGTGACGTCGCGCAACGCGTCGCGCACCGGCGAGAAGGCAGGGCCCTCGTCGCCCAGGCGCTGCGCCAACGTCTGTTCCAGCGTATCCAACGCCGCGAAGCAGCTTTGCAGATTGCCTTCCAGCTCGGAGTAGAAGGCTGGCGGCGTGTCGCGGCGCGCGGCGTCGAACTGGTCCAGCGTAAGCTTGCCGCGCGTGATATCGGCCGCGTTCTGCGGCGCGCGCTTGACCGCGTTGGCCAATTGCGAGGCGCTGTCCCACAGGGCCGCGCCATAGCGCCCGCCCTCGGACTGCGTCAGCGGCAGCTCGCGGATCAGCTGTTGCGAGCGTGCCAGCAGCCAGGCCAGATTGCCCACGCGCTGCTGCACGTCGCCTTCGTCCGGCACGGGATGCAGGCCGTCCCAGTAATGGCGGCACAGGCCGTCCACCAACAGATAGCCGTCGCGCAGTCCAACGAAGCCGCGCGTCTTGGCCCAGGCTTCGGCCAGCCAGGCCGCCACGCGCACATCCTTGCTCTGTTCTCGCAGCACGGTGGTGCAGATGCGGATGACTTCCGGCCAGTCGGCCTCCTTGATGTCGATGACCCAGTCGCCCTGGTCCAGGTTCGGATCATCGTGGCGGCGCGCTTCGCGGATGGCGTCGAATTCGGCGGAAAACACCATGTCGACGCCGCAGGGCGCCTCGCCCGCAATGGGCTGCAGCAATGTGTCGATATCGCTCATATATATCTGTCGGATGGCAGGATCGCGGCCGCCGGGCCAGCGGCGGGCGGCGATAAGAGGACCGATCCTCCCATATCTGTAACGACGTTGCGTTTGAAGATGACACGTCCTATTACAAAACGCATCACGGACCCTGGATATCATGCGGGTTCCCCAGGACAAGGATGCGCGATGAACAAGTCATTCCACATGATGCCCGACGGCCGCTTCATCAATGGCAAGCCGCGCCGCTGCCCCGACGGCACCTACGTCGGCGACGGCGGGCCCATCACGCGCGCGCCGGACGGCACTTACGTTGCCGGCAAGCCGCAGCGCGCGCCTGACGGCCGCTACCTGGGCGGCGACGGCCCGGTCCGCATGGCGCCCGACGGCACCTTCGTCACCGGCACGCCGCGGCAGGCCCCGGACGGCACCTATCTGTAAGCACACATAACCAAACTGACAGGGCAACAGGCAGCCATGGCGCAGCTATCGGTGATACGCAAGGGCGACCGCACCTCGCATGGCGGAGTGGTCGTCACGGGCGACGAAACAGTCATGATCTTCGGCCAGCCCATGGCCCGGCTGGGCGATCGCGTCACCTGCCCCAAGTGCAGCGGCACGCATACCATCGTCGAAGGCGCGGCTGCCGTCAGTTCGGACCGCCGCACCGCGCTGGAAGGCATGAAGACATCCTGCGGCGCGACGCTGATCGCAAGCCAGCAGTTCTACCGGCTGGAGCAGGGCTAGGCCGCGGACCGCGCAAGCACGCGCCGCAATCCCAGGCGCAACCCCAGCACGGCGAACGCAATCGGCAGCACCATGCGCCACTGCGCCACGAACAGTTCCATCGTGGCCTCGCCCGGCGCCCAGGTGTTGCCGAACACCTGAGGCTCGGGCGGCGCCAGATACAGCGCGACCAACGCGGCGGCCAGCGTCGCCGCGGTCCGCCATGCGGCCGAGCGGCGCACCCGCGCCGCGCGCTCGGCCAGCGCCAGCGTCAGCAGGCCCGCCAGCCCCGCCAAGGCGGCATCGACATAGAACTCGAATGGCCCGTACAGGTACGGCGCGTCGGGAATCATCCAGCCGTAGGCATCGGTCTTCAGCACCGAAGTCAGGCAAGCGCCGAACAGCGCCGCCGCGGCGGACAGCAGCAGGAAATCACAGAACCGCAGGAAGACTCTCGGCATCATGGAACAGGAATGCGCCGCATGCGGCGGCGGGGTGCGGGCGCAAGAATGCCACAGGACCGCGTCCGCCGCATCCGATCCTTCGCTGCCGCCGTGTTTGCGCGCGAACCAGCGGCACAACGCGTTCTCTGAGAGAATGCCGCCTGTCTCTCAGGCTCTCTCGCTCAGACCTCAAGCAGCACCCATGACGCTTCCGCAATCCAGGCTGTACCCGTTGCTGTTGTCCGGCGCGCTCGCGCTTGCCCAGGCGGCTCTGCCGGCCTATGCCGCCGCCGGCTCGTCCTCCCGGAAACCCGCCACCCGCAGCACGCCCGCGGCCCCGCCCCAGGGCATGCCGCAGTATGGCAAGGGGGAACATGGCCGCTACCTGATCCTGAGGCTGGACAACAGCCGCGGCGGCGCCATTGCTCCCAATACGCCATACCGCCTGTTCCTGACAGATAAAGACCAGTCCATCGAGGGTACGCCCGACCACGACGGCATCGTGCACGGCGTCACCGACGCGCTGGGCCGCAGCGCCTGGATCTGGACCCGCGAGGCGCATTCCGCCGATGACTTCACCCTGATCCGGCGCATAGGCAGCGGCGCCTGGGGCAGTGTGTTCCAGCTGCAGCGCGGCGGCGATAAGGAGCCGCTGGGAGGTTGGCCTTACGTCACGACCATGCATGTGCGCTGGGGCGAGCAATGGGTGGACCTTGGGTACACCACCGCCCAGGGCAATACCGCCTATTTCACCCACGACCAGCCCGCTGCCACGCTGTCGATATCCACCGAAGCGAGCGCGGCGGAAAACCGCCAGTGCTTCGACGAGCTGGACGCCATCAACCGCAAGTTCAGCCAGGACGATGCCGAGGGCGCATTGCAGCTGGTGGATGCCACCGCCTGCGGCGCAGAGCCGCAGCAACAGCTGGACATGGCCAACCTGCTGCTGATGGCCGGCCGCGCCGACCTGGCGCGCCTATGGCTGGAACGCGCCCGCTCAGGATCCGCGCCCGTGGATCGCGATGTGCTGCGCGCACGGTTCAAGCTGGAACGCCTGCTGGGCATGCCCGCCCTGGCGCTGGAGGACGCGCTGGAATTGCAGCGCCGCCAGGCCGAGACGCCGCTGCGCGACGAACCCGACTGGGCCAACAGCATCGCCTATTACCTGGCGGATTTTCCCGATCACCTGGCGCAAGCCGAAACCCAAGCGCGCCAATCGATAGCCACCGCCGGCCCGCTCCCCTACAACTTGGGAACCCTGGGCTGGATCCTGGCCCTGAAGGGCGACATCGACGGCGGGCTGGACCTGCTGAAGCAGTCCTACCGCGAGATTCCGCGCGACGAGGAAATCGTGGCCGACTACGGCCTGGCGCTGTGGCGCCACGGCCAGCAAGGCTTGGCCACCCGGCTCTGGAACCAGGCCGAGGCGCAATGCGTGTGGGGCGGGCGCATGCACGACGCGCTGCGCGAAGCCCGCCATCCGCACCCCTACTTCCAGGCGGCGAGCTCCCGCGAGGTGCAGGCCTATCAGCAGCGCTGCGCGGCGCCGCAGACCAAACGCAAGACCAGGTCCGCCACTGGCGCCGAGGCGTAAAATAACCAAGACAGACCAGCAGCGCCCCGCAACAGCGGTACGCGCAGGAGACCATCATGAAATCCGCCCTGACCCGCTTGCTTACTCTCATGGCCACGGCCCTGGTCCTGGCCGGTTGCGCGCAAGGCAATGGCGGCCCGCCCCATCCCGGCGCGGTCAATCCGTACAGCGAGGGCGGCTTCCACGACGCCGGCCCCAACTACCCCGACACCGGCCGCTGACAAGCGCCAGCTTTAGGCTTCCCGCAGCGCGCCCGACTTCAGCAGGGGCGCCAGGATGCCGGCGGTGTAGACCCGCGCCAGGTTCGCCAGGAAGTCAGTGAAGTCGGCCTTCGCGGCGTGATCGGCCTGATCCGAAATCACCCGCAGCACCGCGAAGGGCACGCCAAATTCGTAGCAGACCTGCGCCATCGCCCCGCCTTCCATTTCCAGGCAGAGCGCATCGGGCAGGCGCTGGCGTAGCTGGTGCGCATAGTCATTGCTGTTGACGAAGACGTCGCCGGTGGCGATGAGTCCATGATGCACCCGCGGCGGCCGTGCGCCCTGCTCCGCCGGCAAGCCGGCATGGCCGCGCACGAACTGCCCTGCGCTTTCCAGCAACCGCCCGCTCAGAACCGGATCCGCATCGAAGCGTTCGCGCCCCAACAAGGGAATCTCATGCCGCCCGAACAGCGGCCGCGCATCCATGTCGTGCTGCATCAGCCCGCTGGCCACGACCACGTCGCCCACCGCCACATCCTCATGCAAGCCGCCGGCCAGCCCGGTGAAGATCACCCGCGACGCCTGGAACTCCTGGATCACGATGGAGGCGGTCGCAGCCGCGGCCACCTTGCCGATCCGGCTCAACGCAATCACGCAAGGCGTGCCCCACAAGGTGCCGACGTGGAAGTCGCGCATGGCAATGCGATGGATGGCGGCGCCCGGGTCCATCGCCGCCAGCAGGTCGGCGATCTCTTCGTGCAAGGCGCCCAATATGGCTAAACGTCCCATGTGCATCTACTCAGGTAATGCGCGGCCCGCGGCCGCCCTGCCCGCAACATACTCCATGCGCGCCGAGGCCGCCAACGCATGTGGGCCCAGCCACGCTTGTCATGAGGATTGCAACTTTTGATGTAGTGAAACTTTCCTGCTGCACCCGCGCCGCCCTGCGAACCTGGCCGGGGCGATGGATTGCTACCAATTGGCTAGTCAAAAAAGCGGTGTATGTCCGTTCAGCAGGGAAACCACGCACCCGGCGGCGTCTGAACGCCGTGCTAGCTTACCGTCGCGCACGACGCGGGCCATGCCAGCAAGCAGATTCATTGCAAGACTCAATCTGTGGAGAACGATCATGGTGAAGAATCTAGCCGTATTCTTCGACGGGACCTGGAACGAACCCAATGACCGCACCAACGTCTACGAACTCTACAAGGCGGCGCCCGAGACCTCCACGCAGGAGACGTTCTACATCGAAGGCGTGGGCACGCAGGGCCAGGGCCTGTGGGCGGCCATCGACAAGTTCGCCGGCGGCGCCTTTGGCGCGGGGCTGTCGGCCAACATCCGCGCGGGCTACCGTTGGCTTTGCCAACGCTACGAACCGCGCGACCGCATCTTCCTGCTCGGCTTCAGCCGCGGCGCCTACTCCGCCCGCAGCCTGGCTGGCATGGTGCGCAAATGCGGCCTGCTGAACGATCCTTCCGACAGCAACGTGGAACAAGCCTATGCGCTCTACCGCGACGACTGCATCCCCTCCTCGCTGGAAGCCGCGACTTTCCGCCTGAATTTTTCGCGCGAGACCGACGTGCATTTCGTCGGCGTCTGGGACACGGTCGGCAGCCTGGGCATACCGGTGGGCGGCATTCCTTTTCCGGGCTTCTCCAGGTTCTACAACTTCCACGACACCGAACTCAGCAACCACGTCCATCACGCCTATCACGCCATCGCCACCAACGAATTCCGCGAACCGTATGCGCCGACCCTGTGGACCCGTCTGGCCAACTCCGAGCCGCGCCCGCCCGACCATCCGGTCGAGCAGCGCTGGTTCATCGGCGCCCATTCGGACGTCGGCGGCGGCTACCGCGACGGCAGTCTGCAGACGCTGCCCGCCTCGTGGCTGCAGGAGAAGGCGCGCCAGGCCGGCCTGGAGGCCGGACTGGCGCAACGCGTCGCCACGGACTACGACCAATGCGAGCCGCACGATTCCTACCGCGAGTTCACGGAGAAGGTGCTGATCCATGTGAAAAAGCGGCCCAGGCTGTGGGACGGCGCAACCGTGCTCAATCTGACGGTGGACGAACAGCTGCTGAAGCGGTTCGGGCGCAACCTGGATTTCCTGAAGGAGTACCCCGACTTCAAGGACGCGCTGGAAAAGCTGCCCGTGGCGCGGCCATGACCCGCCCGCCGCGCGCGGGCGGCGAACGCAATGTGAGGACTCGCAATAGAGTGATGCAATGCGCTCGGAAATGAGACTATGCGATTTAATGCGATACAAACTTCCACCTGTCGGAATGTGGAGGGGAAACAATGCTTATGCATAGCGCATTTCAAGTAACCTCCGGCCACCAGTCATTGTTCCGAGCCGATGTTTACGCATGTTCCGCAATGTCTTTGCTCTCAAATCCCTTGAAAGGTATTTCCTGACACTGGCTGCAGGCGTAGCGCTGCCGGTTTCCATGCTGACCGTGATCGTGGTGCAGCAGAACTGGCGGTCCCTGGCCGCCACCGACGACGCCCTGAGAGGCTTCGTCGTGGTCCGCACGACCCTGATGACGATGGAGGCCGTATCCGCCGAACGCGGCCCCATGAACTCGGCGCTGGGTTCCGACCTGCCGGTCCCTGAAAACATCCTGCACGCGCTGGACCAAGCCCGCCAGCACACCAATGCGCAAATCGCCGACCTGCTTGCGCTCTACCGCGCGCCCCTCAATCCCAACGGCGCCCGCGAATTCACCAACATCCAGCGCATCCGCGAGTCCCTGTTGAACGCCCGCGCCAGCGCCGACGCAGCCATCGCCGCGCCCCGCGCCCACACCTCCGGCCACAACCTGTCGACAGTGGTCGGCGACATGGTCGCGGTGGTTCCCGAACTGCGCGCCGCGATGTCCGACGGCATCGGCCTGATCGCCCGGAACCAGGGCGAAGACTTCGACCTGCTGTCGCTGGCGCTGCTGGCCGGCGAACTGCGCGAACAGGCCGGCCTGCTCGGCTCCACGTTCGCGCCCGCCCTCAGCAAACGCCGCACGCTGACCGCCAGCGACCAGCTGCGGATAGAACGCGTGATCGGCCGCATCGACCAACTACGCGCGCTGATCGACGCCAACATCGCCAGCATGCCGCGACACGCCTCCTCCCTCGCCTACCGCGAACTGCAGCAGCAGTACTTCGGCGACGGCATGAACTACCTCGACAGCGTGCGCGCCATGGCCGAACGGGTGCCCGAAGAATCCCTGGTATCGATGTACGAACTGGGCGCGAACTATGTGCCGCGCATGAAGTCCATCCTCCGGTTCCGCGACCTGATGCTCAATGAAGTGGAGCGGCGCATCGGCGAAAACCGCCAGGCCGCGATCCGCGTGCTGCTGACCACCCTGGCGGCCGCCGCGATGCTCACCGCCGCGTTGATCATCGGCTTGTCCATGTTCCGCAAGCGCGTCATCCGGCCTTTCGTGCGCGCCACGAACATCATCGGCGCGATCGCAAAAGGCGGCGACGTGCCGACCATTCCGGCGGACCAATACCGCGGCGAAGTGAACGGCATGTTCAAGGCCTTGAACGTGCTCAACGACAACGCCGCCGCCGTGCGCAAGCTGGAACTCGAACGCGACCGCCTGATTCAAGACCTCGCCATCATGGCCGAAACGGATTTCCTGACGGGCCTGCTGAACCGCCGCGCCTTCGAGAAGCGCCTGGAAGCTTCGCTGGACGACATCCGCAACGACGCGCAGGACGGCCTGGGCTTCATTCTGTTCGACATCGACCACTTCAAGTCCATCAATGACACGCACGGCCATGCCACTGGCGACGAAGCGCTCAAGACCGTGGCCCACCTGTGCCGCACGACCTTCCGCGAATCCGACGTGGTCGCGCGCGTGGGCGGCGAAGAATTCGCGGTGCTGTGCCGCAGCCGCAATCCGGACCGCGTCCGGGACATTGCGGAACGCATGCGTCTGAGCATCGCGCAAACGCGGATCCGCGCCGACGGCGGTTCCTCCTTCAGCATGACCGCCAGTTTCGGCGTCTCCCATGCCTGCGGCGGCGATACGGCGGCGCTGGAGAACCTGTCGCGCCGCGCGGACGAGTTGCTGTACAAGGCCAAGCTGACCGGCCGCAACTGCGTGCTGCTCGAACAGATGGCTTGACGCGCGGACAGTGCAGACGGCAAAAGCCGCTCGCGCCACACATCCTCGCAAGTCCTCGGTAGCCGCGGAGCCGATCTGTCGGTCGATCTGTCGCACGCTCCAGCCACCGCGCAGCGCCTCCGCCTCGTAGAACCGGCGGGCATGGTCATCCTTGACAGACAGCAACCGAACATGGGCCGGCCACGGCAAAGTAAGGACCTGGGACAGTTCGGAGAGGTCAAATGCCAGCCCGCCGCTTACCTTTCTGCTCGGCTTCGATAAGCCGGCGACCAATCTCCCAATAGCTGGCCGTCATCAGCGCATTGACGCTGCGCGCCGCCGCTAGGCGCGCGGCATCCAACAAGTCGACAATTTCGGCCGTCAGCCCGTCCAACGAATTGCCGCGCAGGAGTCACCGTGAAAAAAAAACCCCGGCGGATTTCCGCCGGGGCCATGCCAGCTCACACCTGCTTGCTCAGTTCGAATACACCTTGATCTGATCGCTCTTCAGCACATCGGGCGTCAAGCTCTTGTCGATCCATTCCATGGACGTGTCCGACACGCCCGGCGTCACCAGCTCGGCCGGAACGATGGTGATGTCGGCCAGCACCTTGAATGGGTACTTGTCGCTCTTCTTGGTCACGCCGAACAACTGCGCTTCCAGGCCCTGGCCGTCGGCGCGCTGCATCTTCACGTCGCGGCCGTAGCCCTTGAAGGTCACGTCGTGCATCGCCGCAGCCACCTGCTCGGGGCTGGGCCAGGCGCCGCCGTTGTCCTTGATCGCCTTCTCGTAGCCCGCCTTCAGGCCCTGGATCGCTTGCACCATGTGATAGACCGAATAAATGGGATAGGCGCCGGTCTTATCGTGGAACTTCTTCACGAAAGCCTGGTGCTGCGGATCGTCCTTGGTTTCCGGATGCAGGAAATAGTGGTCGCCGCGAGCGCCGACGTACACGCCTTCGGGCAGGGCGTTGCCCAGGCGCTCCAGAGAGCTTTCGGCCAGCGACAGCACGAAGGTCGAGTTCTTGAAGAGATTGCGCTGCGAGGCCTGGCGCACGAAGTTGTCCAGGTCGCCGCCCCACGACGTGGACACGATGACGTCCGGACGCAAGGCCTGCAGGCGGCTGATCTCGGTGGAGAAGTCGGCCGCGCCGAACTTCGGGAACATCTCGGCCACGACCTTGACGTCGGGCTTGAACTTCTTCAGCGCGGCCAGGAAGATATCGCGCGAATCGCGGCCCCAGGCGTAATCCTGGTTGACGATGGCGATGGTCTTGAAGTCGGGCTTGACCTTCATCAGGTACAGCACCTGGGCGACCATCTCGGTGGTGGCATTGGCCTGGGTGCGCACCACGTACTTGTATTTCTTGCCTTCCAGCGCTTTCTCGGTGCCGCAGTCCCACAGCACGTTCAGCACCTTCAGGTCTTCCGCCACGGGCGCGACGATGTTGCAGTGGCCGCTGGAGATGGCCGACAGCATGACGCGCGTGCCGCCTTCGGCCAGACGGCGGTACTCGGACAGCAGTTTCTCGCCGCCGCCGCCTTCATCGATGTAGCTGGGCACCAGCTTCACGCCATCGATCCCGCCGTTGGCGTTGATGTCCTGGATCAGGATCTCGGCCGCATCGCGGGCGGGCACGCCGAACACGGACGCCGACCCCGACAGATAGGTCGAGATGCCAATGTTCAGTTCCTTGGGCTTGTCCGCCGCGCCTGCCAGCGCCGCGGCGCCCGACAGCAGGGTGGCGCCCAGCAGCGCCGCCAATCTAGAAGTCTTCATGGTCTTGTCTCCAGTGTTGGTATCGGGTCTATGCCCTTAGAAAACGATGGCGTCGCGCAGGCTGCCGCCGGTTGCGAGGTGATCGAACCCCTCGTTGATCTGGTCCAGCGAAAAGGATTTGCCCATCATGCGGTCGACCGGCAGCCGGCCCGCCTTGTACAGGTCGATGTAGCGGCTGATGTCGATGGCAGGCACGCCGGAGCCCAGGTAGCTGCCCCGGATCTCGCGCTCCTCGCCCACCATCTGCGACAGGGACAGCGGAAAACTGAACTTGGGATTGGGCAGGCCCGAGGTCACGGTGGCGCCGCCGCGGCGGGTCAGCTTGTAGGCGGTCTCGAACGCGGGCACCGCGCCGGCCATGTCGAAGCCGTAGTCCACCCGGCCGTCGGCCAGGTCATAGAGATCGTCATCGGACTTCAGCTGCCTGGGGTTGACGACATGCGTCGCGCCCAGTTCCCTGGCCAGGGCGAGCTTTTCGTCACTGAGGTCGACCGCCACGACGCGGCGCGCGCCGGCCGCCACGGCGGCCAGCAAGGCGCTCAGCCCCACGCCGCCCAGGCCGACGATGGCAGCGGTATCGCCTGCCTTGATACGGGCGCGATTCAGCACCGCGCCCGCGCCTGTCAGCACCGCGCAGCCGAACAGCGCGGCCTCGCGATGGCTGAGCTCGACGTTGACTTTGACGCAGGAACGGCGCGACACCACCGCATACTCCGCGAAGCAGGACACGCCGGTGTGGTGATTGATGTATTCCTCGCCGATGTGCAGGCGGCGATCGCCGCCCAGCAAGGTGCCCTTGGTGTTGGCCGCGGCGCCCGGTTCGCACAAGGCCGGCCGGCCTTCCATGCAGGGATTGCAGCAACCGCAGCTGGGTACGAACACCATGGCCACATGATCGCCCGGCTTCAGGTCGGTCACGCCGGGGCCGGTTTCCACGACCTCGCCGGACGACTCATGGCCCAGCACGATGGGTACGCCGCGCGGCCGGTCGCCGTTTATGACGGATAGGTCGGAATGGCATAGTCCGGCCGCCTTGATGCGCACCAGCACCTCGCCCGTGCCGGGCGGGTCCAGTTCGATCTCGGCAATGCTCAATGGCCGGGTCTGGGCATAGGGGCCTTCGACCCCCACTTCCCTCAACAGCGCCGCTCTGATTTTCATACGCCAGTCACCCACAGAAAGTATGGAGAAGCGCCCGGACGCGCCGGGCGCGGCACGTCAGACCGTGCGGCCGCCGTCCACCGGGAACTCGACGCCGGTAATGAACTCGGCGGCGTCGCTGGCCAGGAACAGCGCTGCCGCGGCCACGTCCGAAGGCTGGCAGAAGCGGCCCAGCGGAATGGTCGATACGAACTTGGCACGGTTCTCGGGCGTGTCGGGCAGGCCCATGAACAGCTCGAACATGCCGGTGATGCCCATTACCGGGCAGATGGCGTTGACGCGGATGCCGTCGGGTCCCAACTCCACCGCCATGGACTTCGACAGCACGTTGACCGCGCCTTTGGACGCGTTGTACCAGCTGAGGCCCGGACGCGGCCGGATGCCGGCGGTCGAGCCCACGTTCAGGATCACGCCGCGCTTCTGCTTGCGCATGACGGGCACCACGGCCTGCGCCATGTGGTAAATGGACTTCACGTTGATGTCGAACATGCGGTCGAACATGGCCTCGTCCACGTCCAGCATCGGCTGGTTCTTGTGGGTGATGGCGGCATTGTTGACCACGATATCGACCGAGCCGAATTTTTCCAGGCAGGTGCGCACGGTGTTGTCGATGTCGGCGCGGCTGGACACGTCGGCCTTCACCGCCAATGCGGCGGCGCCAACTTCGGCTGCCACGCGGTCGGCGGCCTCCTTGTTGATGTCGGCGATGACGACGCGGGCGCCCTCCTTGGCGTACAGCTTGACGATACCCTCGCCGAAACCGCTGCCGCCGCCCGTAACGATGGCGACCTTGCCTTGCAACTGACTCATTGTTTGTCTCCGGATGGTGTGGCGATCATTCGCCGTAGTATTGGATGAGCGTCTTGGTCGTGCTCATTTCTTCCAGCGCGATGAAGCCTTTCTCGCGCCCGTGTCCGCTTTTCTTCACGCCGCCGAACGGCAGTTCCACGCCGCCGCCCGCGCCAAAACCGTTGATGTAGACCTGGCCGCACTTGATGCCGCGCGCCACGCGCTGCTGGCGTCCCCCGTTCTCGGTCCAGACCGCGCCCAAGAGACCGTATTCCGTGGCGTTGGCCAGGCGTATGGCATCGGCCTCAGTGTCGAAGGGCAACGCCACCAGCACCGGCCCGAAGATCTCCTGGGTCAGCAGATCGCTATCGTGATTGGCCGAACTGAACAGGGTCGGCTTGACGAAGTAGCCGCCCTCCGGCACGCCGTCGGCGATGGCGCCTTCCGCCACCACCTTCAACCCGTCCGCCAGACCCTTGGCGATGTAGCGGTTGACCCGGTCGTACTGCGCCTTGTTGACCACCGGGCCGCAGGTCAGGTCCATGTCCGGCGTGCCCGCGCGCACCTTGGAGAATTCCTCGGCCAGCGCCTTCATGAAATCGGCATAGATCCCTTTCTGCACCAGCAGGCGGCTGCCGGCGGTGCAGGTCTGGCCGGTGTTGTGGACGATGCCCTTGACGATGGCCGGAATGGCCAGCTTGTAGCGCGCATCGTCGAACACGATGTGCGCCGACTTGCCGCCCAGTTCCAGCACGCACTTGACGGCGTTGACGGCGGCAGCCTGCTGGATCAGCACGCCGACCTCGTTGGAACCGGTGAAGGTGATGAAATTGATGTCGGGATGGCGCGACAGGCTGGCGCCAGCCTCTTCGCCCAGGCCCGTCACGATGTTCAGCGCGCCGGCCGGAAAGCCGACTTCCAGCGCCAGTTCGGCCACGCGGACGATGGACAGGCAGGCATCCTCGGCCGGTTTGACCACGCTGGCGTTGCCCATGGCGAGCGCGGGCGCCACGCTGCGACCGAACATCTGCGCCGGATAGTTCCAGGGAATGATATGGGCGGTGACGCCCAGCGGCTCGCGGATCAGCTGGACCGAATAGTCTTTTTGAAAGGGGATGGTCTGGCCATGCACCTTGTCGGCCGCGCCGCCGTAGAACTCGAAGTAGCGCGCCAGCACCGTGATGTCGGCGCGCGCGGTGGACATGGGCTTGCCGGTGTCGCGCGATTCCAGCTGCGCCAGTTCCTCGTGATGCGCCAACACGCTCTCGCCCAGGCGCAGCAACAGCCGACCGCGCTCCAGCGCGCTCAGCCCGCCCCACTCGCCGTCCAGCGCTGCGCGCGCCGCCCGCACCGCCGCGTCCACATCGGCCTGCTGGCCGCGCGGAATGGTGGTGAATACCTTGCCGTCTACCGGTGAAACCACCTCGATGCTGCGGCCGTCGGCGGCATCGACCTGGCGGCCGTTGATGATCATCTGCGTCATGGAATGTCTCCGTGGAATCAGTTCAGCGTGATCGAGCCGCGCTCGATCGTCCATATCTGGTCGGGGATGTCGCCGAGCAACTTGACGTTGGACTCGGTGATCACCACGCACAAGTCGGGCTGCAGCTCTTTCAGCCGCGCCAGCGCTTCGGTGTAATCGCGCGCAAGCTTGGGTGCGAGGCCCTGGAAGGGCTCATCCAGCATCAAGAGGCGCGTACCCACCATGACGGCGCGCGCCAGCGCCACCATCTTGCCCTGGCCTCCGGACAACGCGGAGCCGGAGCGCTGCAGCATGGGTTCCAGCTGCGGCACGACCTTCAGCACCGTGGCGACGCGCGCCTCGATCTCGGCCTTGGACTGGCCTTGCACTTCGCAGGGCAGGTGCAGGTTCTGCTCCACCGTCATGGTGGGGAAGATCACCCGGTCCTCGGGTGCATAGCCCACCTTCAGCGCCGCGCGCCGGTGGCCGGGCAGCGCGGTCAGGTCGGTGCCGTCGAAGGCGATCTTGCCGGACTTGATCCGCGTCAGGCCCATGATGGTGCGCAACAGCGTGGTCTTGCCCGCGCCGTTGCGGCCAACGATGCCGATGGTCTTGGAAGGTTCGAAACTGGCGCTGACGTCCCGCAGGATACGGTTGCCGGCCAGGTCTACGTTGACGCCCGATAGGTTCAGCATGTTCTCAGGCCCCCAGCACTTCGCTTTTGATCTGCGCGTTGTTCAAGACTTCATCGGGCGTGCCGTCCGCGGCCACCTTGCCCGAGATCCAGGCCGCCACCCGCGTGGCATAGCGCGACACGATGTCCACGTCGTGCTCGACGAACCAGCTGGTGACGCGCCGCTCATCCAGCGCATGCATGACGGTTTCCATCAGGCCGAACTTGTCCTCGGACGCGACGCCGCTGGTGGGCTCGTCCATGATCAGCAGCTTGGGCCGCAGCGCCAGCGCCATGGCCACGTCCAGCAGCTTGCGCTTGCCTTCGGGCAGCCCGATGGAGATCTCGTCGGCCTCGGGCAGCAGGCCTACCAGGTCCAGGGTGGCGTCGACTTCCTTTTCGTCTATGGTGCTTTCCAGCGAGCGGAACCAGCTCAGCTCCTTGTTGCGCCGCGCCGCCGCGATCTGTACGCACTGACGCACGGTGTGCTCGGTGAACAGCTGCGGCAGCTGGAATGAACGGCCCAACCCCAGCCGCACGATCTTGCGCGGGGCCATCGCCGTGACGTCGCGGCCGTCGAAATAGACCTTGCCCTGGGACGGCGCCAGATAGCCCGTGCAGATGTTGATGAAGGTGGTCTTGCCCGCGCCGTTCTGTCCGATCACTGCCAGGCGCTCGCCCTCGTGCAGCTCGAAGTTGATATTGTCGGCAGCCACCACGCCGCCGAACGCCAGGTACAGGTCTTTGGTTTGAATGAGGGGTTTCATCTTCAGTTCCTCACCGGGATCCGGGCAGGGGCCTGCGCGCGGGTCTGCTCGCGCCGCTGCGCCGCGGCGCGTTTCATGATCTGGCCGACGAAGCCGGTGGGGAACATGAAGATCACCAGGATCAAGGTCAAACCCAGCAGGAACTGCCACAGGCCGGGGAAGTAGGCCGCCGAGATCAGCTTCACGGATTCGAAGCCCACCGCGCCCAGGAATGCGCCCGCCGCATGGCCGGCGCCGCCCAGGATGGTGATGAAGACGAATTCGCCGGAGCGCAGCCAGGACCCGATTTCGGGCGTGACCAGTCCTTGCATCAGCGCCAGGATGGCGCCCGAGAAGCCGACCACCACGGCCGACAGCAGGTAGCCCTTCCACATGATGAAGTAGGCGGAAAAACCGAGATATTCCAGGCGCGTTTCGTTGGTCTTGATCGCCGACAGGGCCTGGCCGCTGCCGGACCGGAAGTAACGCTGCACCCACCACGCAAGGATCAAGGACAGGACCAGCGTCAGCACCAGCAGCGCGCGCTCGAACGATTCCCGCTCCATGGCAAAGCCCGCCATCGCCGGGCGCACGATGCGCAGGCCGTCCGAGCCGCCCGTCAGGGTGTAGAGCTTGCCCAGAAGCGCGAACAGCACCATGCTCAGGGCAAGGTTGAGCATGCCGAAGAAGATGCCGCGGTAGCGCACCACGAACAGGCCGATGACCACCGCAGCGAGGAAGCTGGCCAGCACGCCGGCCAGGATCAGCGTCAGCGCGTCCGTGCCAGGCACGGCGCGCGCCAGGAAGGCCACCGTATAGGCCGAGATGCACGAGTACATCGCGTGGCCGAAGGAAATCTGCCCGGCGCGGGCCATCACCGATACGCCCAGCGCCGCAATCGCGTAGGTCAGCCCGATGACGATGGGCGTGATGGTCCAGGAGTACGTGTAGCCGAGGAACAGCGTGAGCAGCGCGGCCAGCAGGCTGAGAACGGGAACTCTCATCAGATCGTCCTCGCTTGGGCCACGGTGAACAGGCCATGCGGCCGGATGATGAGCACCAGCACCATGATGATGTACGGCACCGCGACCTCCAGTTCCGGCGCGGCATAGACGGCGATGGCGCGGATCACGCCGATCAGCAGCGCCGCGATCAGCGCGCCGGTGATCTGGCCCAGGCCGGCGGTGGCTACCACCGCGAACGACAACACGGTCATGTCGGTGCCGGCGCCCGGCACCAGCGATGTGGTCGGCGCAGCCATGGCGCCGCCCAGCGCGCCCAGGATGGTGGCGATCACGAAGGTGACGTAGCCGATTTTCTTGGCATTGATGCCCAGCGAGGTCGCGACCTCGCGGTTGTGCGTGGTCGCCACGGTCTGCTTGCCCAGCTTGGTGTGGCGCAGGAAGAATTCCAGGCACACATAGGCCAGCAGCGCGGTCGCCGGCACCACCACCAGTTGATAGGTGGTGTAGGTAATGTCGCCGATCTCGATGTTGCCCAGCCGGTTGACCACTTCGCTGGCGCTGTAGGGCTGCGCACCCCACAGCATGCGCTGGATGTCCTCCAGCATCAGGAATGCGCCGAACGTCAGCAGCAGCTTCAGGATGGGATCGTAGTTCTGGGCGCGTCGGATCAGCAGGAACTCCATGATGCTGCCCAGCGCCAGCCCGACCGCGACGGCCGCCGCGAACAAGGCCGCGAACAGCAGGATGGGAGAGTCCGTTCTGGGCGCCAGGAACATGACGAAGCTGGCGGCCGCATAGCCCCCGAACGCATAGAAGGCGCCGTGGGCGACGTTCAGGATGCCCATCACGCCGAACACCAGGGTTAACCCCATTGATACCAGGAACAGCAGACTGGCATACGCCACGCCGTCCACCAAGGCGAGAGGCAGTAGATCCAAGGTCAAGCGTTTTCTCCCTAAGCGCTGTGCACCTGCCGCGCTCGCCGATCCGTTGTCCTGCAACATCGATCGCAAGCCTGGCTGTGCGGGCCGTCGCCCTGGCGCGCGCGGCGCGCCCTGTCTCGTTATCAACCGTTCCGCATCCGTTCCGCGATGCATCGCGGACAGGCCGGAGGGCACTTTTCCGACAGGTTCTGCAACATTCTTCCGATGCCTTTGGAACCCGCCTGTTAATGGCTTTGAAGTATAGGTATGCGCCTTTTCAGCGACTATTTATCTTTGTGCAAGCCCGGCTTCGCGGACGATAGAGTGCCGCGTACTCAAGGGGCTGCAATCGCCATAGCGGCCAACGGCGCGCGGGTCTGGTAGTTGGGGACGATCCGTATCTCCGGCTCGCCCGGCACCTGCACATAACGGCCTAAGCCATCTGGCGCAAGCTCGCCCACGTCCAGGCTCGCCAGCTTGGCGCCGGACGCATCCAGGACTTCGATGCGCAATTGCGGCGGCGTCAGGCCGTAGGGCTGGTCCGGTTGCGGGACCAGCGCGCGATCGCTGCGGGCCTGCGAAAACAACGCCACGAATTCCGCTGCATCGAAGCCGTCGGCAGTCTGGCCGGCGGCCGCCACCCAGCCTTGCGCGCCGCGCCGCAGCCGCAGCGAGGCGCCGGGTGTGGCCAAGACCACCTGCGCGGCATCGGCCGGACTCCAGGCATGAAGTCGCGCGGGCTTACCGGAGTCGTCGTGCAGATGGGTATGGCCGCCATGGCGCTGCGGTGACTCGGTTGCCTCCCGCCATTGCCATAGCGACAGGCCGATGCCCGCCGCCAGCAGCAGCGACCAGCCGGCACGCGCGGCGTTCACCGGCGCCTCCACCACATCAGCAGTCCGGCCATCAGCGCCAGCAGGGGCAAGGCCACCGTGCTGGTCCAGAAGACCGCGCGCATCTGGCGGTTGGTCAGCTCGACCCGGCGGTTCTCGTAATGCCGAGGCCGTATCGTCAACAAGGCGTCCTCGCCCGCCAACAGCGATACCGCATTGGTGAAGAGCGCGCCGTTGCCCAGGATGGCGAAATGGCGGTTGGTCGCGAAATCGCTATCTCCTGCCACCAGCAGCATGGGCAGCGCGGCGCCGTCCGCGCCCTGGGCGTTGCGCGTCGCCAAGGCCATCAGCGCGTAGCGCGCGGCGGACCGGCCGGGCAGCAGCGCCTGGTCGGAAGTCTGCGCCAGCGGGGTCACCACCACGCCGCGGGGTAGGCTGTCGCCCGCGGGTTCCAGGCCGGCGGCGCCAGGGAAGAAGCTCAAGGGCAGGCCGCGCGTCAGTTTGTGCCGGGTGTAGTCGCTGACGGCCGGACTGCCGGGATCGTTGCGGTAATGGCTGGCCGGATCCGCCAGCACGCCCGGCGCGCGCGCGATGCCGAAGTCGCCGAGCAAGGCGTCCAGGCCGTGGGCCGAGTCCGGCTCCAGCAGCAACAGGGTCTTGCCGCCCCCGGCCGTCCATTCCCGCAGCGCTTGCGCATCGTCCGCGCCGAACGGCGTGCGCGGGCCGGCCGCGACCACCACCGAGCATTGCGGCAGCGCCTGCGCCAGGCTGCCCGCGTTCACGCCGCGCGTGGCGAAGCCCAATGTGCGCAGCGCGTTGCGCGCCATCGCCATGCCATGCTGCTCGTGCACCTCGACCCGGGCCACCAGGTTTTCGTCGCCGTCGTGTTCTTCCAGGTCGTCCAACGAGGTCAGACTGTCGAGCGCGGCTTCGCGATGGCCTTGCGTGAAACAGACGGTCTGCGCGCCGCGTTGGCTGATGCGGATCAGCGCATTGGTGAAATCGGTCTCTGTGCCGCCGTTGATCGTCAGGCGCCGTTCGCCCGCGACCAGCACGGCGCTGCCGGCGAATTGGATGCCAGCCTCGCGCGCCTCGGCCGGACGCAGCGCCGGGTCCACCCCGCGCACCTGAATCAGCGGATTGGCGCGCTGGTACTGGCGCAACAGCTCCAGCGCGTCGACCATGCTCTTGTTGCGCAGGTCGTAGAACCAGGTGACTTCGACGGGCTGGCCGATACGGCGCGCTACTTCGATGCTCTCGGGAGCCAGGCTGTACAGGCGCTGGGCGGTCAGGTCCAGGCGGCCAAGATGGCGCGAGGCCCAAAGGTTCAGCGCCAACAGCAGCGCCGCAACCGCCATCACGGGCAGCAATAGCGCCAGGCGCTTTACGGCGCGGTGCGCGGCATCGCGGTTCATCGCAGCCTCCAGCGCTTGAGATTGACCGTGGCCGCCATCAGGGCCAGCAGCGTCAGGCTGGCCAATGTCAGCGTGGCGGGGCCTGGCAGCACGCCGCGGATGAAGTCGACGTGCTGCGCCGACAGCGACAACGCCTGGAAGAACGGCGATAGCGCGGGAAAGGCATCCAGCGCGGCGGGATAGTCGATGAACCACAGCAGCACCAGGATGCCCCAGGTGGCGCTGGCCGCCACGATCTGATTGGTGCAGGCGCTGGACATCGCGATGCCGATGGCCAGGAACAGCGCGCCGTACAGGAACACGCCGATGTAGCCGCCGACGATGGGCCCGTAGTCCGGCTGCCCGTACCAGGCCAGGGGCAGCACCGCGGACGCGGTGCCCGCCAGCATCAGCGCCAGCACGGTCAATCCGGCCGCATACTTGGCCGCGACCAAGATGAAGTCCGGCAGCGGCAAAGTCAGCAACAGTTCCAGCGTGCCCTGCCGCGCTTCTTCGGCGAAGGCCCGCATGCTGACCAGCGGCATCACCAGGATCAGCAGAATGGTCATATTGTGGAAGGCGGTCACCATCTGCCCCGTGCTGACGAAGAACAGGTTGAAGCTGAACAGATAGCCCGACAGCGCCCAGAACACCGCCACCACCGCCAGCGCCACGGGCGACCCGAAGTCGGTGCGCAGTTCCTTGCGATACAGGGCGAGGAAACTCCTCATGCGCGCCTCCGCAGTTGCGCGTCGTTGGGCGCCAGCGCAGCCAGCAGGCGGGCCTCGACGGCGTCGTGCATGGACAGCACCGCGCGCAGTTCCGCATGCGCGAGCACAATGCGCAGCACCGCGTCGCAGCTCGCATCGCCGCCCTCCTGGCGGTCCCAGCCTATGCGCCATTTGCTGTGGTCCGCGTCCACCGGTTCGGCGTCTGCGCCCTTGACCCCGGGGCAGGCAAGCAAGGCCGCGCGCAAGGCGGCATGCCGCGCCAGGGGCAGTTTCAGGCTCAGCTGCAGCGCGGCCGGGGTCTCGCCCAGCGCCGCGTCCTCCACCAGCCGGCCCTGGCGCAGGATGGCAATGCGGGTGCACAAAGCCTCTACTTCCTGCATTAAATGGCTGCTGAACACCACGGCGCGGCCTTGCGCGCAGCGCCGGATCATGGCGCGCGCCTCGACGATCTGCACGGGGTCCAGTCCGTTGGTGGCCTCGTCCAGCAGCAGCACGGGCGGGTCATTCAATACGGCCTGCGCCAGGCCGACGCGCTGGCGCTGCCCCTTGGACAGCCGACCTATGGTGGAGCGCGTCAGCCCCTGCAGATCGAACCCGTCGATGGCCCGCTCGATCGCCTGGCGCCGGGCTCCAGCGCCGCCCGCGACCTTGACGCCGGCGACGAACTCCAGGTATTGCAAGACTGTCAGTGCGTCATACAGCGGCGCGCGCTCCGGCAGATAACCGATGTCGGCGTTGCCGCGCCCCGCGGCCGGCTGGCGGCCGCGGATCGTGATGCGGCCGCTATCGGGCGCGTAGAAGCCCGCCATCAGGCGCAAGGTGGTGGTCTTGCCGCTGCCGTTCGGACCCAGCAGACCCACGATTTCGCCTGGTCCCACGCTGAGACTCAGGGAATGCAGGACCTGGCGCGGCCCGAACGACTTGCAGACTTCGTGCAAGGCGACTACCGGCTGCATGGCGCGCCCTCAGTCGAAGACCTTGGTCTTGGCGTTCTGCGCGTGCTGTTCCGCGTCGTGGCTGTACCAGAGCTGGCCCTGGCGCGCGTCGCGGATCTGCTTGAGCCGGTCGATGGCCAGCATGGATGCGGCCGTGTTCCACGTGATGCCCGGGATCACGCCGGCTTCGTTCTCGCCCGTGTAGATGGCGTCCGCCGCCAGCAGCACCGTGCCCGTGTTCTTCAGCTTGACCTGCAGGGACTGGTGGCCCTGGGTATGACCCTTGGTGTCCAGCAGCACGATGCTGCCGTCGCCGAACAGGTCGAAATCCCCTTCGACCTGAATGAAGTCGTAGTCTCGCGTAGTGTCGAAGTCCTTCATGACATAGGCCGCGCGCTGGAACTTCTCCGGCCACCAGGCGGCCCGCAACTCCGCCTTCTGCACCACGTGGCGCGCCTTGGGGAACATCTTGATGTTGCCTGCGTGGTCCAGGTGGAAGTGCGAATACACCACGTACTTCACGTCGTTGACATCAAAGCCCGCGGCCTTGAGCTGCCGGTCCACCACCTCGTCGCGCCCCTGGATGGAGTTGAACGCCCCGCACAGGCCCTGCCCCCAGTAATTGGCGCAGTTGCCGTCGGCCGTGGCCTGGTTCATGCCGGTGTCGAACAGCACCAGCCCGCGCGGGTGCTGGATCACGTAGGCCGGCACGGGAATCTTGATCTTGGTGCCCACGTCCACCATGGCGGTCATGAAGCCCTTGTCCAGCTCGATCTTGCCCACGGACAATTGCATCAATTTGATATCCGGCGGCGCATCGGCCGCGTGGACCCATCCTCCCGCCATGACCGCGGCCGCGCCCAACAGCGTTTTCCAACTCTTGCTCATTGTTGTCTCCTCGGACCAACAGGGAGCCGCTGCCGGACGGCAACGGCCGGTCAGCCGGCGCCCGGTGTACCCCGGGGTCTCGGCTGGTGTGCAAAAGGCAGGCAATCTTCTGTGTGCGGGCATCGCGGCCGCTGCGCTCGGTGGCGCGGCGGGCAACGGCGTCTGGCGGCCGTTTCATGATGCAGAACTCTGACGCAAGCCCCCGAGTCTGCCTATTGAGAAATGCTTAAGCATGGCTTCGGCCGGCCCAAAGTGGCGGGAATCCCTAATGGCGGGCTGGGCGGCTGGATGGCCATCCAGCCGGTGGAGTGGTCTCAGGCCGCCAGCGTTTCCCGCGCCGGTGCGCGGTACTGCTCCCACAGCCCGGCTTCCCGCGCGCGCGCCCCTTCGACGTTTTTCTCCTTGACATGGCCATAGCCGCGGATCGTGTCCGGCAGCGCGGCCAGTTCCAGCGCCGTGGCGCGATTGGCCGCGTCCAGCGTGCGCGAGAACTCCCCGGCCAGCGCCAGATAGTCGGCCGCCAGCTGACGCTCCATGCGGCGTTCGGCGGTCTTGCCGAACACGTCCAGCCAGGTGCCGCGCAGCCGCTTCATGGGCGCCAGCGCGCGAAACGCCAGCCCCATCCACGAACCGTAGGCGCGCTTCTGCAGGCGTCCGCGCGCATCGCGGCGCGCCAGCGCGGGCGGAGCCAGGTGATAGCGCAGCTGGTAGTCGCGGCCAGGCTCGCCTTCGAACTGCTGGCGCAGCCGGGCCTTGAAGGCGGGGTCCACGTACAGACGGGCCACCTCGTATTCGTCCTTGTAGGTCATGAGCTTGGCGAGATTGCGCGCGACCGTCTGCGTGACTTCGAAACGCTGCGGATCCGCCAACGTGGCCTCACGCGCGCGCACCGCCGCCACCGCCTCCAGGAAGCGCGCGGCGTAGGCCTCGTCCTGGTAGGCGCGCACGTGTTGCGCCAGCCGCTGGATCTGGCCGTCCAGGGACTCCGGCAGGGCCATCACCTGCGCCCGCGGCGCCGGCTTGAGCGCGGCGGCGCCATGATGCGCGGCTTGCCGGCCCAGTTCGAAGGCGGCCAGGTTCTTCTCGACCGAGACGCCGTTCAGTTCGATGGCGCGCCGCAGGCTGTCCAGCGCCAGCGGCAGCCCGCCCTGCTGCCAGGCGTAGCCCAGCAGCAGCGGGTTGGCGTAGATGGTGTCGCCGAGCAGAGCTTCGGCCAGCGGACCGGCCTCGATGAAGTCGCAATTGCCGCCCGTGCTGCGCGCCAGCGCGGCTTCGGCCTGCGCGCCGGGAAACCGCCAGCTCGGCTGCGACAGGAAAGCCGCCGTCGGCGCGGCGCTGCTGTTCACCACGGCGCGGCCATGGTCCGGCCGCAGGCGCGACAGCACTTCCGGCGACGCCGCCACCAGCGCATCGCAGCCGATGACCAGATCCGCCTCGCCCAGCGCCACGCGCGTGGCATGCAGGTCCGCGGGACGATTGGCCAGTTGCACGTGGCTGAGCACGGCGCCGCCTTTCTGCGCCAGCCCGGCCATGTCCAGCACGGTCACGCCCTTGCCTTCAAGATGCGCAGCCGCGCCCAGCAGCGCGCCGATTGTCACGACGCCAGTGCCGCCCACGCCCGCTATCACCACGCGGTAGGCCCCTGGCGGGCGGATTTCCGCCAGGTCGGGCTGCGGCGGTTCGGCCAACGCGGGGAGATTCCTGCCCGTGCCCGGCTTGCGCAGCGTCGCGCCTTCCGCCGTGACAAAACTGGGGCAAAAGCCCTCCACGCAGGAGAAGTCCTTGTTGCAGGACGACTGGTTGATGCGGCGCTTCGTGCCCAGCGGCGTGTCCAGCGGCTCGACCGACAGGCAGTTGGATTGCACCGAACAATCGCCGCAGCCTTCGCAGACCGACTCGTTGATGAAGGCGCGGCGCTGCGGGTCGGGATACTCGCCGCGCTTGCGGCGGCGGCGCTTCTCGGTGGCGCAGGTCTGGTCGTAGATCAGCACCGTCGTGCCTGCGACGTCGCGCAAGGCGCGCTGCACATCGTCCAGCGCCTTGCGGTGGTGCACTGCCACGCCCTGCGGCAGCGCGGCGGCGCCGGCGTACTTTTCCGGCTCGTCGGTCACCACCACGGTCTGGGCCACGCCTTCGGCCTGCATCTGCGCGGCGATCTGCGGCACCGTGAGCACGCCGTCCACCGGCTGCCCGCCCGTCATCGCGACGGCGTCGTTGTAGAGGATCTTGTAGGTAATGCTAGCGTGCGCGGCGACTGCCGCGCGTATGGCCAGCAGCCCCGAATGGAAATAGGTGCCGTCGCCCAGGTTGGCGAAGATGTGGCGCTCAGTGGTGAAGTCCTTCTGGCCCAGCCAGGCAACGCCTTCGCCGCCCATCTGGCTGAAGGTGTCGGTCTTGCGGTCCATCCACATCGCCATGTAATGGCAGCCGATGCCGGCGACCGCGCGCGAGCCTTCGGGCACGCGGGTGGAGGTGTTATGCGGACAGCCCGAACAGAACCAGGGCTTGCGCTCTTCCACCAGCGTGGGGCGGGCAGCCTCGCGCTCCTTGGCGTCGATCACCGCCAGCCGCGCCGCGATGCGCGCCCGCAGCGCGTCCGACAGGTCGGCTTTCTCCAGGCGCGCGGCAATGGCGCGGGCGATCAGGGCCGGCGACAGCTCGTGGCGCGCGGGCAGCAGCCAGCCGCCGCGCGGCGTGGACCATTCGCCGCCGCCGTTGTCGCGTTCGTCGAACTTGCCGTAGACGCGCGGCCGCACGTCGTCGCGCCAGTTGTAGAGTTCTTCCTTCAGCGCGTACTCCAGGATCTGGCGCTTTTCCTCCACCACCAGGATCTCTTTCAGACCCGTCGCGAATTCGCGCGCATCCTGCGCGTCCAGCGGCCAGATGCAGCCCACCTTCAACACGCGTATGCCGGCCTCGCGACAGGCGGCCTCGTCCAGGCCCAGGTCATTGACCGCCTGGCGCACATCCAGATACGCCTTGCCGGCCGTCATGATGCCGAAGTGCGCCTGCGGCGAATCCAGCACCACGCGGTTCAGCTTGTTGGCGCGCACATAGGCCAGCGCCGCATACCACTTGTGATCCAGCAGCCGCGCCTCCTGCGCCAGCGGCGTGTCAGGCCAGCGGATGTTCAGTCCGCCTTCGGGCAAGGCGTCCTCGGGCAGCACAATCTGCACCCGGTCCGGATCCACTTCCACCGAAGCGCTGGATTCGACCACGTCGGTCACGCACTTCATCGCCACCCACAGGCCGGTGTAGCGGCTCATGGCCCAGCCGTGCAAGCCATAGTCCAGGTATTCCTGCACATTGGACGGATACAACACCGGTATGCCGCTGGCGATCAGCACGTGCTCGGACTGGTGCGCCACCGACGAGGACTTGGCGGCATGATCGTCGCCCGCCAGCATCAGCACGCCGCCATGCGCCGAGCTGCCGGCGGAATTGGCGTGCTTGAGCACGTCCACCGACCGGTCCACGCCAGGCCCCTTGCCGTACCACATGCCGAACACGCCATCGCGCGCCGCGCCCGGAAACAGGTTCAGCTGTTGCGAACCCCATACCGCCGTGGCGGCCAGGTCTTCGTTCACGCCCGGCTGGAACACCACGTCGTTGGCCTGCAGGTGGCGCTTGGCCTTCCACAGCGCCTGGTCCAGCCCGCCCAGCGGCGAGCCGCGGTAGCCCGAGATGTAGCCGCCGGTGTTCAGGCCGGCCTGCAGGTCGCGCTGCTTTTGCAGCAGCGGCAGCCGTACCAGGGCCTGGGTGCCGCTCAGATAGATGCGCCCGTGGCTGCGGGTGTACTTGTCGTCCAGCGTCAGGCCATGGGTATCGGCCGCGCCTGCGGAAAGGGGGGTGTCCACGCTTGTCTCCTGCGTTCCGGTTCTTGGTGTTTTGCCGCAGTGTAGGAACCAGGCTGGTTATCGTATATTCATATATTCATGTATCAGGTATGCGATAAACAGATGGCTAACGACGTCACCTTGCGTCAACTGCGCTACTTCGCGGCCGCCGCCCGGACCGGCCGGTTTTCCATGGCCGCCGCCGACGAGCATGTCTCCCAATCCGCGGTCACCAATGCCGTGCTGGCGCTGGAGGCGCAACTGGGCGTGCGCCTGTTCGACCGCCATCCGCATGGCGTCACCCTGACGCCCGAAGGGCATAACTTCCACCAGCGCGCACGTGAAGTGCTCGATTCGCTGGACGACGCCCTGCGCGAGCCCGGCTTCCAGCGCTATGCGCTGCGCGGCGCAGTGAGGATCGCCGCGTCCTACACGGTGCTGGGCTACTTCCTGCCAGATCTGCTGGCGCGCTTCCGGCGGCGCTATCCCGACGTGGAGCTGGACCTGGTCGACCTGGACCGGCCCGAGATCGAAGCCGCGGTGGCCAGCGGCGAGGTCGAACTGGGCGTGGCGCTGCTGTCCAACGTGGAACGGCGCGAGCGCTTCGGAAACCAGGTGCTGGTGCGCTCGCGGCGGCAGCTATGGACCGCGTCCGGCCATCCGCTGGCGCAGGCGTCGGCGCCGTCGCTGGCCGATATTGCCGGCTATCCCTACATCCTGCTGGAAATGGACGAAGGCGAGCGCTCCGCGCTGGCCTATTGGCGCGCCCATGGCCTGCAGCCTGATATCGCGTTCCGCACCCGTTCGATGGAGGCGCTGCGCGGGCTGGTTGCGCATGGCTTCGGCGTCACGATGCTGTCGGATATGGTCTACCGTCCGTGGTCGCTGGAAGGCCGCAAGATCGAGGCCGTACCCATTACCGACGCCGTCCCGCCCATGGAGGCCGGGCTGCTCTGGCATCCGCAAGCGCGGCTGGCCAAGCCCGCCGAGGCCTTCCGCCAGTTCATGATCTACGCCTGCGGCGTCTAGCGCCGCGGCACGCCTGGCCGCTATACCAGGATCGCGCCCTTGCGGCGCGTGAACTGGGCCAAGGAACGCAGGGCCAGCGCATGCATGGCCGCGACGGACGGCAGCAGCGTTTCTTCCTTGCGGGTCAGCACGCCGACGATGCGCTCGACCGTGGGTTCGGCCAGCGGCACGAAGGCCAGGCCGGTCGCGGCCGCCGGCCGCGCCAGCACCGGCAGCACGGTCACGCCCAGGCCGCTGAACACGCTGGCCAGCAACGACGCGCGGTTCGACACCACCATGAACGGGTCCTCGATGGCGCTGCCCAGTTGCCGGTTCTTCAGCGTGTCGAAGGTGGCATTGCCTATCAGGCGTTCGTCCGCCAACGCCGACCAGGGCACGGGGCCGCGCCGCCGCGCCAACGGATGGCTCTTGCGGCACACCAGGCCGAATGCGTCGCGCGCCACCGGCGCGAACGCCACTTCCGTGGTGCGCGGTACTTGTCCCGCCACCCCTACCTGGACCTCGCCGCTCAGCACCAGGCGGTGCACGTCCTGCGAGGACTCGTCGACGGCGCGGATGCGGATCGCGGGGTGGCTGCGCGCGTAGCGCTCCAGCAGGCGCGGCAGCCACTCGTCGGCCAGCGACGGCATCACCGCCAGCGACACCGGTCCCTGGCTGCCCAGGCCGAATTGACGCGCCGCGTCCAGCACCCGGTCGTGGGTGGACAGCAGTTCGCGGAACAGCGGGGCCACGGCAATGCCCAGGGGCGTGAGCTGCGCGCGCTTGCCGGGTTCGAACAGCGGCGCGCCCAGCTGCTGCTCCAGATCCTGCATGGCCGCCGACACGGCTGCCTGCGAGCGGAACGTGCCTTCGGCCGCCAGGCGGAAACTGCCATGGTCGGCCGCCAACAGGAACTGGCGCAGATGCTGGATTTTCAAGGGCGCGGACATGGCTTGAAGGCTGTAGAAAATTCGGATTTTCCGAAATTAACTTGAGTTAATTTGGATTGTCAAAAATCCGCTTCGCCTTCAACAATGGCCGCGTCTTTCATTCCTACAGGTACTGGAGCAGCGGTTATGTCTTTGCAAGTGCGCAAGGTAGTCAGCTATGTGGAAAAAACCCTGATCGAAGGCGGCCGCGAGGCCGAGCGCCCGCTGGTGATGGTCATCGCCGCGGCCGTGATCCGCAATCCTTGGGCCGGCCTGCCGTTCCAGGAAGACCTGAGGCCCAAGATCCTGGAAGCCGCGCCGCCGCTGGGCGAGCTGCTGGTCGCGGAAATCCTGCGCCAGGCCGGCTCGGCCGACCAGGTTGAAGCCTATGGCAAGGCGGCGGTCGTGGGCACTGCCGGCGAAGTCGAACACGCCTCGGCCCTGATCCACACGCTGCGCTTTGGCAATGCCTATCGCGGCGCGGTCGGCGGCACCAGCTACCTGAGCTTCACCAATATGCGCGGCGGCCCCGGCTGCGTGATCACCGTGCCGCTGATGCACAAGCTCGACGAAGGCCTGCGCTCGCACTACCTGACCGTGCAGACCACCATCAACGACGCGCCCGCGCCGGACGAAATCGTGATCGCCCTGGGCGCGGCGACCTCGGGCCGTCCGCATCATCGGATCGGCAACCGCTACTCCGACCTGCAGGAACTGGAACGCGAGGCGCAAGCCAAATGAGCGCGCATGTTCGGCGTTCGGGCCGCGGCGCGCCGCTGGTGCTGCTGCATGGCGTCGGCCTGGACCACACCTTGTGGGACGATCTGGCGCCGCTGCTGGAACCGCATTTCGAGGTGCTGCGCTACGACATGCTGGGCCATGGCCGCGCCCCCGCTGTCGCCGATGGGGTGAGGGTACAGGACTACATCGCGCAGCTGGACGCGGAACTGGACCGCGCCGGCTGGCAAAGCGCCAATCTGCTGGGCTATTCCATGGGCGGCCTGATCGCGGGCGCCTATGCCGCCGCCCGCCCGCGGCGCGTCACCCGCCTGGCCTTGTTGAGCACGGTATTCCGCCGCAGCGCGGACGAAACGCGTGCCGTGCTGGCGCGGCTGGAAGCGGCGGCCACGCAGGATCCCGCAGCCGCGGCCCAGGTCTCGCTGCAGCGCTGGTTCACGCCCGCGTTCCAGGCCCGGCGTCCCGAGCGCGTGGCCGGCATCGGCCAGCGCCTGCTGGACAACGACCGCGCCAGCTTCCTGGCCGCCTACCGCGTGTTCGCGCAGGGCGACCCGATCCTGGCGCAGGCCGCACCCGATATCGCCTGCCCCGCCCTCGTGCTGACGGGCGAGCTGGACGTCGGCTCGACCCCGCGCATGACGCGGGAACTGGCCAAGGCGCTGCCCCATGCGCAGGCGCAGGTGGTGCCGGACCAGCGGCACATGCTGCCGGTGGAAGAGCCCGCCATCGTGGCGGCGGCGCTGCATGAGTTTTTTCTGCCGGCTGCCGGCGCGCCAAGCGCGGCCTAGCCCGCGTAGAGTGGATACGGAGACAAACAATATGAATCGCAGAACCATCCTGAAGAACATGGCAGCCCTGGCGCTCACGCCGCTGGGCGCCGCGCTCGGCGGCGCCGCCAGCGCGCGCGAAGCCCCCTTGCGCGTCATCGTGCCCTTCCCGCCCGGCGGCGGCACCGACGTGCTGGGCCGGGTGATCGCCGCCACGCTGGAAGGCGCGCTCGACCGCCCGGTGGTGGTTGAGAACAAGCCCGGCGCCAGCGGCATGCTGGGCGCCGACTACACCGCCAACGGCGCCAAGGATGGCAGCGTGCTGCTGTTCGCCGGCCTGGTGCCCTCGGTGCGCTACTACGCCAAGCCGCCCGAGGACGTACTCAAGCAACTGGCGCCCGTCTGCCCGATTGCCCGTTCGCCTTATATGGTGGCGGTCAACGCCGACCTGCCGGCCAAGACCCTGGGCGAACTCGTCGCCCAGGCCAAGCGCGAGCCCAAGGGACTGACCTTCGGTTCCCCCGGCAACGCCACGCCGCAGCATCTGGCCACCGAATTGCTACAGGCCGCCTGCGGCATCGACATGCTGCACGTGCCCTACCGCGGCACGGGTCCGATGATGACGGACCTGCTGGGCGGACAGATCCAGGTGGTGGTCGCCACCGTGGCGGCGGTGGAACCGTATCTGCAGGGCGGACGCCTGCGCGTGCTGGCCGTGACCAGCCCGGAACGCCTGCCCAAGTACCCGGACATCCCGACGGTGGCGGAAGGCGGCTACCCCGGCTTCTCGGCGCAGATCCAGTTCGGCACCTATTGCGCGGCCGGCACGCCGGAAGCCGCCATTGCGGCGCTGAACCAGGGCATCAACCTCGCGCTGCAGACCGAGACGGTGCGCGCCAAGCTGGGCGAACAGGGCTTCCAGCCCACCGGCGGCACGCCCGCGCAGCTGCAACAGGCGCTGCTGGCGGAAATCCGCGACGTGGCGGGGCTGGTGCAGGCCGGCAAGGTCAAGGTCGACCTGTAGCGTCCCCATACGTCCCGATGCTGGATAACCAGCATTTACAGGCATGTCGTCCTCTGTGCATGCTGCCCGTTGATCCGGCGCAGATCGGGCGCAACATGGAGACGACATGCCTAGTCAGGAATCCCTGCACTCCGCCCATATCCGCGAGATCGAACAAGTCGGCCAGGGCCGCCCCACCCTGCGCGACGCGCACGTGGTCAGCAGCTGGCTGCGCTGCCTGGACCAGTACCGGCTGGATCCCGCCCAGGCCTGCGAGGCCTACATCGTGCCGGATGGCCGGCTGCGCGAACACCGCCAGCAGTCCGAAGCGCTGATTTCCATTGCACGATCCGGCCTGGACCATCTTTTCCGCCAGGTTGCCGGCCAGAACTACGTGCTGCTGCTGGCCGACCGCCAGGGCGTCACCGTGGAATTCCTGGGCGATGCGCAGCAGACCGCCAGCCTGCGCAAAGCTGGACTGTATCTGGGGTCGGAATGGTCGGAACGCCGCGCCGGCACCTGCGCCGTGGGCGCCTGCCTGGAAAGCGGCGAAGCCCTCACCATCCACCAGACCGATCACTTCGACAACACCCACACCCCCCTGTCCTGCACCGCCGCGCCCATCTATAACGCCGACGGCGAACTCGCAGCCGTGCTGGACATCTCGCTGCTAAGCTCACCCATCCTGAAAGCCAGCCAGAACCTGGCGCTGCATCTGGTCACCAGCACCACGCGGCGCATCGAGATGGCCAACCTGATGGCGCGCACCAGCAACGAATGGGTGCTGCGCTTCGCGCGTTCACCGGAATTCCTGGACGTGGATCCGGAGGCCGCGATCTCGCTGGACGGCTCCGGCCGCATCCTGGGCATGACGCATACCGGCGCCAAACTGCTGGCGCGCGCCGCCGGCCTGGACTGGCGCAATCCCGCCGGCCTGATCGGCCAGCCCGTCACCCGTTTCTTCGACGTGCAGCTCGATGACCTGCCGCGCTACACCCGCGCCCATGCGCCGCAGCAACGCCTGATCGCGGCCCGCGACGGCAACGCGCTGTTCGCGCACGCCATCGAACCCAACCGGCACGCGCGCGGCGCCTCGGTTGCGGTGCGCGGCGCGCCGTCCGCGCTGCGCGGCCTGGATGGCGGCGACACCCGCATGGCGGCCCTGCTGACGCGCGCAGCCAAATTGGCCCGGCAGGGGCTGCCCCTTCTGCTGCAAGGCGAAACCGGAGTCGGCAAGGAATACCTGGCCCGCGCCATCCACGACGGCAGCCAGCGCGCCGGGCGCTTCGTCGCCGTGAATTGCGCGGCAATTCCCGAATCGCTGATCGAAAGCGAGCTGTTCGGCTACCTGCCCGGCGCCTACACCGGCGCGGCGGCCAAGGGCCGCAAGGGCCTGATCGAGGAATCCGACGGCGGCACGCTGTTCCTGGACGAGATCGGCGACATGCCGCTGGCGCTGCAAAGCCGCCTGTTGCGCGTGCTGGCCGAATCCGAGGTCACGCCCATCGGCGCGAACGCTCCGCGCGCCGTGCGCCTGTGCCTGGTGTCGGCCTCGCACCGCGACCTGGCCGCGCTGGTGCGCGAGGGACGCTTCCGCGAAGACCTCTATTACCGCATCAATGCCGCCACCCTGACGGTGCCGCCGCTGCGCGAGCGCGCCGACCTGGAATGGCTCATCTCCCGCCTGCTGGCGCGCCACCAGGACGAGTCCGGCGCCCCCGTGCTGGCGCCTGCCGCGCTGATGGCGTTGAAGGCGCATGCCTGGCCCGGCAACATCCGCGAACTCGCCAACGCCATCGCGGTCGCCGCCGCGCTGTGCGAAAACGGCGTGATCGAACCCGCCGACCTGCCCGACGCGCTGGCGCCCGCGGCGGCCGCCGCCAGTCCCGCGGAGGCGGCCTTGCGCGCCATGCTGGCCAGTTGCGGCGGCAACGTCTCCGAAGCCGCGCGGCGCCTGGGCGTGGATCGCTCCACCGTGCATCGCCAGATGCGGCGCCACGGCCTGGCCTCGCGCTCCTGAGGCCCACGGCCGGGCGCCACAGCTGGGTGCCACACGCGGGCGCCACACCCGGGCGCCACAGGTGTGGCGCGACGCCACGGCATCCCGCCCCCGTCCTCCTGTGCGCCGGGGCTGGCATGCCGATTGCTTGATCGTTATCGACGCCCACCGGCCGGCACAGGCTGGGGCCGCCAGCGGACCATGCCCCGGTCCGCCACGACAACGATCGCCCGCCACGGGCAAGGAGACTAGACATGCAGACCGATCAAGCCGGCGCCGCCCTGGACGCCGTGCTCGCGCGCCTGAACACGGCGCTGGGTAACAAGGACATCGATGGCGTCGCGGCGCTGTTCCAGGACGACTGCTACTGGCGCGACCTGGTGCTGTTCACCTGGAACATCCGCACGCTCGAAGGCCATGGCCAGATCCGCGACATGCTGCAACACCAGCTGCCGCAAGTGGAGCCGGTGCGCTTCAGCCTGGATCCCAAGGAAGCCGTATCGGAAGACGCCGGCCTGCTGCAAGGCTGGATCGAGATCGAGACCAACCGGGCCCGCGGCTACGGTCACATCCGCGTCCAGGACGGCAAGATCTGGACCCTGCTGACCACCATGTCCGAACTCAAGGGGCATGAGGAACCCAGCGGCCTGCGCCGCCCCAAGGGCGCCGAGCACGGCAGCAGCCGCACTCGCCAGACCTGGCTGGAAAAGCGCGAGCAGGAAGCCGCCGAACTCGGCTACCAGACCCAGCCCTACGTGCTCATCATCGGCGGCGGCCAGGGCGGCATCGCGCTGGGCGCGCGCCTGCGCCAACTGGACGTGCCGACCATCATCATCGAAAAGAACGCACGCGCCGGCGACAGCTGGCGGAAGCGCTACAAGTCCCTGTGCCTGCACGACCCGGTCTGGTACGACCACCTGCCCTACATCCCCTTTCCCGAGAACTGGCCCGTCTTCGCGCCCAAGGACAAGATCGGCGACTGGCTGGAGATGTACACAAAGATCATGGAACTGAACTACTGGACCTCCACCGTCTGCCAGTCGGCGCGCTACGACGAGCAGAAACAGGAATGGGAGGTCACAGTACTGCGCGAGGGCAAGCCCGTGGTGCTGCGGCCCAAGCAGCTGGTGCTGGCCACCGGCATGTCCGGCAAGCCCAATGTACCCAGCTTCCCCGGCCAGGACGAATTCCAGGGCGAACAGCAGCACTCCTCGCAACACCCCGGCCCCGACGCCTACCGCGGCAAGAACGTGGTCGTCATCGGCGCCAACAACTCCGCGCACGACATCTGCGCGGCGCTATGGGAAGGCGGGGCCAACGTCTCCATGGTGCAGCGCTCGTCCACCCACATCGTGCGTTCCGACACGCTGATGGACATCGGCCTGGGCGGCCTGTATTCCGAGCAGGCGCTGGCCAACGGCATGACCACGCGCAAGGCCGACCTGACGTTCGCCTCGCTGCCCTACAAGATCATGGCGCAGTTCCAGATCCCGCTCTATGACCAGATGCGCGAACGCGACGCCGGGTTCTACGCCAAGCTGGAAGAAGCCGGCTTCATGCTGGATTGGGGCGATGACGGTTCGGGCCTGTTCATGAAGTATCTGCGGCGCGGCTCCGGCTACTACATCGACGTCGGCGCCTGCGACCTGATCATCGACGGCAGCGTCAAGCTGCAGTCGCGCACCGACGTCAGCCACCTGACGCGCGACGCCGTGGTGCTGAAGTCCGGCGTCACGCTACCCGCGGACCTGGTGGTCTACGCCACCGGCTACGGCTCGATGAACGGCTGGGCCGCCGACCTGATCAACCGCGAGGTCGCGGACAAGGTCGGCAAGTGCTGGGGCCTGGGCTCGGACACCACCAAGGACCCCGGCCCCTGGGAGGGCGAACAGCGCAATATGTGGAAACCCACGCAGCAGGAAGCGCTCTGGTTCCATGGCGGCAACCTGCACCAGTCGCGGCACTACTCGCAGTACCTGTCGCTGCAACTGAAGGCGCGGCAGGTCGGCATGCCGGTGCAGGTCTACGGCTTGCAAGAGGTGCATCACAAGCGCTAGACGCCCGGCAGCGCGGCCGCCGGGCGTGCTGGATGCTCAGCGCGCCGCGGCGGGCGCGGCCTCGTCCACCACTTCGTTCTCCAGCGCCCCGACGCCAGACACCTCCACCCGGACCACGTCGCCTGCCTTGAGATAACGCGGCGGATCGAAGCGGGCGCCGGCGCCGGTCGGCGTGCCCGTCAGGATCAGGTCGCCGGGCAGGAGCCGCGCAAACGTGGAGATGTAGTGGATCAGGCGCGCGAACGGGAACATCATGTTGTCCGTCGTGTCCTGCTGGCGCAGTTCGCCGTTGACGCGGGTGCTGACGGTCAGCCCTTGCAGGTCCTGGGGCGAACCGACCCGCGTCATCCAGGGGCCGATGCTGCCGCTGCGCTCGAAGTTCTTGCCCTGCGTCACGTTGAACTTGCCGTGGCGCAGCCAGTCGCGCACCGAACCTTCGTTGGCGATGCTCAGGCCGGCCACGTGCTCCAGCGCCCTGGCTTCGGGAATGTGACGTCCCTCCTTGCCGATGACCAGGGCGATCTCGCCTTCGTAGTCGAACTGTTCGGACACCGCCGGCTTGACCAGCGGAACCCGGTGACCCACGACCGTGCCCGGCGTGCGCAGGAACAGGCTGGGGTACTTGGGCGCGTCGGAGTTGTCCTTGTATTCGGCGTTGCGTTCGCCGTAGTTGACGCCCACGCAGAGAATCTTGTCGGGCTGAGGTACCGGAGACAGCAGCGTCACGGCGGCGGCGTCCAGGTCGGCCGCGCGCGCGCCGTATTTTTCAGCCAGCGCGTCGAGGCGATCGGTTTCGATGGCTTGCCGCAGCGTCGCGCAATCGGCCTCGGCCAGCCGGGCGCCCAGTTCAATGATGCCCTGGCCATTGCCGGACATGAGGCCGAAACCGGCCTGCCCATCGCGCAGATAGGAAACGAATTGCATAGTCATAGGATGAAAGTAAGGTTGGAACAGACCGTCACGCGGCGGCGCGGCGTTTCAGGTAGTCGTGCAGGTTGTTGGCCTTGTAGTTCAGCAGCTCGTCCATTTCCTGCACTTCGAAGGCAATGGCCAGCGGGCCGGCGGCGCTCAGGCGCGCCAGCGCCGCGGTGATGCGGGCAAAGATGCCGTCGGCCGCCTTCTTGCGGGTGGCTTCGTCGCGCCCCGCTCCCACGCGCAGCACCACGTGCACGAAGGCGTTCTCGGGGTCGTCGTCAGCCACTAGATAGTCGTTGATGGCGGCGGCGCGGATGCGCACGCCCGCCAGCGGAAAGATGCCCGCTTCCACGATCGCGTCGCGCAGGGTCTGCTTCAAGGCCTGCACTTCGGGTTCCTGCTGAATGTTCGCGCTGTATTCGATCCATGCGTGCGGCACGGTGGTCTCCTTGATTCGTAGGTTGAATGTGCTTGCGCCTGAGCCCCGGCGCCTCATTGCGGTTCTATGCCCGCCTGTTTGATCACGCCCGCCCAGCGCGCCGACTCGGACTGCATGTAGTCGGCGAACTCGGCAGCGCCGCTTTGCGCGGGTTCGACCCCGGCAGTCTGGAACTGGGCTTGCAGTTCCGGCGACTGCATCGCCGCCGCGATCTTGGCGTTCAGCATCGCGACGATGTGCGCCGGCGTCCCCTTGGGCGCGACCAGGCCGTACCAGCCCTCGGCGTCGAACCCCGGGTATCCCTGTTCGGCCACGGTGGGCACGTCCGGCAACAACGCGTAGCGATGCGCGCTGGTGACCGCCAGCACCTTGAGCTTGCCGCTCTTGATCTGGGGCATGACGGAGACGGGACTGGCCACCATCAGCTCCACACGGCCGCCCAGCACGTCGGTGATCGCTTCGCCCGAGCCCTTGTAGGGTACGTTGCCGATGTCGACGCCGGCCGTGGACTTGAACAGCTCGCCCGCCAGGAAGGCGGCGCTGGCGCCGGTGGCGTAGTTCAGCTTGCCGGGCTCGGCCTTGGCCTGCGCGACCAGCTCGGCGAGCGAACCGGCCTTGAGCGCAGGATTGGCCACGATCAGGTAAGGCTGCTTGGACACCAGCGAGATCGCCTCGAAGTCGCCCGGCCGGTACTTGACGTACTTGTACAGGCCGGGATTGATGGCGACCGTGGCCTCGATGGCCAGCAGCAGCATGTAGCCGTCTGGCGCGGCCTGCAGCGCGGACATGGTGCCGATGGTGCCGTTCGCGCCCGGCTTGTTGTCGACGAACACGGTCTTGCCCAGCGAACCCGTCAACTCCTTGGCCAGCACCCGCGACACGACGTCGGTACCCCCGCCCGTGGCGAACGGGACCACCAGCCGGATCGGGCCGGCGGGATAGGCGGGCTCGGCGCCAACCGCTGGCGCGCCGACCGCCGCCCCCAGCAGCGCGGCCAGGCCGAACCGCCTGAGCATTGCTGTGATCATTTTCTGTCTCCTCCAGGGACGGGTCGGACGCCCGTCTTATTTTGCTTTCGAGAACAGCGCGTCGATGCGCGCTTCGTAGGAGTGGTAGTCCAGGAACTTGTAGAGGTCTTCGCGCGTCTGCATGATGCCCAACGTGTCTTTCTGCGTGCCCTCATGGCGGATCGCTTCATAGACCTTCAGGGCCGCGGCATTCATCGCGCGCGCCGCGGACAGCGGATACAGGGCGGCCGACACACCCACGTCCGCCAGTTGATCCGTCGTGAAGTTCGGCGTCTTGGAGAATTCGGTGATGTTGGCCAACACCGAATGCGGGCGGTTCAGGCGGGTGACGAAAGCCCGGTACTCGTCCAGCGTGGTGCAGGCTTCGGCGAAGATCATGTCGGCCCCGGCCTCCATGTAGGCTTCGGCGCGGTCCAGGGCCCGGTCCAACCCTTCGATCGCCAGCGCGTCGGTGCGCGCGATGATGAAGAACGACGGATCGGTCCGCGCATCCACCGCCGCCTTGATCCGATCCAGCATTTCCTCCTTGCTGACGATCTCCTTGCCCGGACGGTGGCCGCAGCGCTTGAGCTGCACCTGATCTTCCATGTGCAGCGCCGCCGCGCCGTCCTTGATCAGCCCTTTCATCATCCGCGCAATCGTGAAGGCGCCGCCAAAGCCCGTATCCACGTCCACCAGCACGGGCAGGTCGCAGGCGTCGGTCACGCGACGCAGATCGCCCAGCACATCGTTCAAGGTGGTGATGCCCAGGTCCGGCAGCCCGTGCGAGTAATTGGCAACCCCGGCGCCGGCCAGGTACAGCGCCCGATACCCCAACGTCTTGGCCATCATCGCGGTGTAGGGATTGATCGCGCCGACGATCTGCAGCGGAGATTCTTCTTGCAAGGCGGCACGGAAACGGGCGCCGGGGGTAGTGGGGGTGCTGTGCATATTGCTCATTGCCTTTTCCAAATAAAGTCCATATTATGGAGTTAATTAAAGCGGGTAAATCAATGAAATCACAGACTATTCCCGTAAAAAAGCAGTGTCAATAAAAAATTAAGCCGATAAATACCTATTTATATTCCACTATATGGAGAACCTATGATTGGCGCGCAAAGCCTGGAAAGAGCGGTCCTGATACTTCGCATCGTCAGCCACCACAATCGGGCCGGCGCCAGGCTGACGGACATCACCACAGCCACCGCCCTGGCCCAGCCCACGGTGCACCGGATACTCGCCGGACTGATGCACGAAGGCCTGGTCGCGCAGGACCGGGAGAGCAAGCGCTACTTCCTGGGGCAGGTCATCGCCGAGTTCGGCCTGACCGCCGCGGCGCGCTACGACACCAGCGATCTGTTCCGGGCGTCCGTCAGCCGCCTGGCAGCCGAAAGCGAGGACACCGTGTTCGCCTCGCGGCGCAGCGGCCTGGACATGGTCTGCGTGGACCGGCGCTCAGGCACCCACCCGTCCCAGGCCTTCGTGCTGGACGTCGGCGTGCGCCGCCCGCTGGGCGTGGGCGGCAGCAGCCTGGCGCTGCTGTCGGCACTGCCTCCAGCCGAAGCGCGCGAGATCCTCGACGCCAATGCCAAGACCATCGCGCTGTTCGAGCAGGCGCCGGACGAACGCTATTACGAAGAACTGGCGCAATTCGCCCGGCAGGGCTACGCCCAGCGCGATATCCACGGCATCGACGTACGCACGGTGGCCGTGCCCATCCTGGACGGCGACGGCGCGCCCTTCGCCGCCTTCAGCCTGTCGACCTTCCATGCGCGCATGCCGCCCGAACGCATCCCCGCCATCGTCGCCATGCTCAGGCGCGAAGCCTCATGGGTGCAGAAACGCCTGCAGGCCGAACAGGCGATGGCGCTTGAGGCCGCCGGCTGAAAAAGCCGCATCCGCGCTTGCGCCTGACGGCCAGCGCGGGTAAATTGTTGACAATCTTATGAAGCAACCGCTTCAACCCCCCCTGTTTTTTTATATTTTCAGGACAGATTGTCAACACAATGAGCAAGGTGCTGACCCTGCCTGGCGCCGTCCCCGCCGATAACGAGACGCTTGCGGAACACATCTTCCGCAAGATCCAGTCCGCCATCGTCAAGGGTGAAATCGCCCCCGGCAGCAAGATTTCCGAGCCCGAGCTGGCCCGCATCCACGGCGTCAGCCGCGGCCCGCTGCGCGAAGCCCTGCACCGGCTCGAAGGCCAGAAGCTGCTGGTGCGCGTGCCCCATGCCGGCGCCCGCGTGGTGTCGCTGTCGCAGCAGGAACTGTCCGAACTCTACGAAATCCGCGAATCACTGGAAGGCATGGCCTGCCGCCTGGCCGCCGAACGCATGCCGCCCTCGGAAATCGCCGAGCTGCGCGCCGTGCTGGAAGCGCACGAACGCGACGAGGCCTTCCAGGCCGGGCTGGGCTATTACCAGCAGGAAGGCGACTACGATTTCCACTACCGCATCGTCAAGGGCAGCGGCAACCAGATGCTGTTCCGCATGCTCTGCGACGAGCTCTACCAGCTGGCGCGGATGTACCGCATCCAGTATTCGACCACCCCCAACCGCCCCCGGCAGGCTTACGCCGAACATCACCGCATTCTGGACGCCATCGCCGACGGCGATGGCGAGTTGGCTGAAATCCTGATGCGCCGCCACATCCGCGCATCCCGTATCAACATCGAACAGCAGATCGCGCAGGGCAACCTGCAGCGCACCGAGGCATGAACCAAAACTACCGCAAGCCCCTGCCCGGCACCCGCCTGGACTACTTCGACACCCGCGCCGCCGTCGAGGCGATTTCGCCCGGGGCCTACGACCGCCTGCCCTACACCTCGCGCGTGCTGGCCGAAAACCTGGTGCGCCGCTGCGATCCGGCCATGCTGACGGACGCGCTCAAGCAGCTGATCGAGCGCCGCCGCGACCTGGATTTCCCGTGGTTTCCGGCGCGCGTGGTCTGTCATGACATTCTCGGCCAGACCGCGCTGGTGGACCTGGCCGGCCTGCGCGACGCCATCGCCGACAAGGGCGGCGACCCCGCCAAGGTCAATCCGGTAGTGCCGGTGCAGCTGATCGTCGACCACTCGCTGGCCGTGGAGTACGGCGGCGACGATCCCGACGCCTTCGCCAAGAACCGCGCCGTGGAAGACCGCCGCAACGAGGACCGCTTCCATTTCATCGACTGGACCAAGCAGGCCTTCCGCAACATCGAAGTCGTGCCTCCGGGCAACGGCATCATGCACCAGATCAACCTGGAGCGGATGTCGCCCGTCATCTACACGCAGGACGGCGTGGCCTTCCCCGACACGCTGGTCGGCACCGACAGCCACACGCCGCACGTGGACGCGCTGGGCGTGATCGCCATCGGCGTGGGCGGCCTGGAAGCCGAGAACGTCATGCTGGGCCGCGCCTCGTGGATGCGCCTGCCCGACATCATCGGCGTGGAGCTGACCGGCCGCGCCCAGCCCGGCATCACCGCCACCGACATCGTGCTGACCCTGACCGAATTCCTGCGCAAGGAGAAGGTCGTGGGGGCCTACCTGGAGTTCTACGGCGCAGGCGCCGCCAGCCTCACGCTGGGCGATCGCGCCACCATCTCGAACATGGCGCCCGAGTACGGCGCCACGGCCGCGATGTTCTCCATTGACCAGCAGACCATCGACTACCTGCGCCTGACCGGCCGCGAGGACGAACAGATCGCCCTGGTCGAGAACTACGCCAAGACCACGGGCCTGTGGTCCGACAGCCTGAAGCACGCCGAATACGAGCGCGTGCTGCGCTTCGACCTGTCCAGCGTGGTGCGCACCCTGGCCGGCCCGTCCAATCCGCACCGCCGCCTGCCGGTCAGCGACCTGGCCGAGCGCGGCATCTCCGGCGTGGTGGAAAACAATCCCGGCCAGATGCCCGACGGCGCCGTGATCATCGCCGCCATCACCAGCTGCACCAACACCAGCAATCCACGCAACGTCATCGCCGCGGGCCTGTTGGCGCGCAACGCCAACCGCGCCGGCCTGACCCGCAAGCCCTGGGTCAAGAGCTCGCTGGCGCCCGGATCCAAGGCCGTCTCGCTGTACCTGGACGAAGCCGGCCTGACCCCGGAACTGGAACAGCTGGGCTTCGGCGTCGTCGCCTTCGCCTGTACCACTTGCAACGGCATGTCGGGCGCGCTGGATCCCGTCATCCAGCAGGAAATCATCGATCGCGACCTCTACGCCACCGCCGTGCTGTCCGGCAACCGCAACTTCGACGGCCGCATCCATCCCTATGCCAAGCAGGCCTTCCTGGCCTCGCCGCCGCTGGTCGTGGCCTATGCCATTGCCGGCACCATCCGCTTTGACATCGAGCGCGACGTGCTCGGTACGGACGCCGCCGGCCGCGAGATCCGCCTCAAGGACATCTGGCCCAGCGACGAGGAGATCGACGCCGTGGTCAAGTCGGCGGTCAAGCCCGAGCAGTTCCGCAAGGTCTACGCTCCCATGTTCGGCATCCAGGACGACCGCAAGGCCGCCGTCAGCCCGCTGTATGACTGGCGCGCACAGAGCACCTACATCCGCCGCCCGCCGTACTGGGAAGGCGCGCTGGCCGGCGAACGCACGCTGCGCGGCATGCTGCCGCTGGCCGTGCTGGGCGACAACATCACCACCGACCACCTGTCGCCGTCCAACGCCATCCTGATGGACAGCGCCGCCGGCGAATACCTGCACAAGATGGGCCTGCCCGAAGAGGACTTCAACTCCTACGCCACCCATCGCGGCGACCACCTCACCGCGCAGCGCGCCACCTTCGCCAATCCCAAGCTCTACAACGAAATGGTGAAGAACGAGGACGGCACGGTGAAGCAGGGCTCGCTGGCCCGCGTGGAACCCGAAGGCAAGGTCATGCGCATGTGGGAAGCCATCGAAACCTACATGGACCGCAAGCAGCCGCTGCTCATCGTGGCGGGCGCCGACTACGGCCAGGGCTCGTCGCGCGACTGGGCCGCCAAGGGCGTGCGCCTGGCCGGCGTGGAAGCCATCGTGGCCGAGGGCTTCGAGCGCATCCACCGCACCAACCTGATCGGCATGGGCGTGCTGCCCCTGGAATTCAAAGCGGGCGTGAACCGCAAGACGCTGGGGCTGGACGGCACCGAAAGCTATGACGTCATCGGCGAGCGCAAGCCGCGCGCCGACCTGACGCTAGTGATCCACCGCCGCAACGGCGAAACCGTCGAAGTCCCCGTGACCTGCCGCCTGGACACCGCCGAAGAGGTCTCGATCTACGAAGCCGGCGGCGTGCTGCAGCGCTTCGCCCAGGACTTCCTGGAAGCTTCCGGCGCCGACAAGAAGGCCGGCTGATCCGCCATCGGCCGGGCGGGCGCCGCGGCGCCCGCCCCAACACCCATCATCAGGACTGCCCCATGACCCATGCACCCCAGACCAAGATAGCCGCCACCTACATGCGCGGCGGCACCAGCAAAGGCGTGTTCTTCAAGCTCGATGACCTGCCCGAGTCCGCGCGCACGCCCGGCGCCGCGCGCGACGCGCTGCTCATGCGCGTGATCGGCAGCCCCGATCCCTACGGCAAGCAGATCGACGGCATGGGCGCGGCCACTTCCAGCACCAGCAAAACCGTCATCATCGGCAAGAGCACGCGCCCGGACCACGACGTGGACTACCTGTTCGGCCAGGTCTCCATCGACCAGCCCTTCGTGGACTGGAGCGGCAACTGCGGCAACCTGTCCGCGGCCGTCGGCCCGTTCGCCATCACCAACGGTCTGGTCGACCCCGCCCGCGTGCCGCAGGACGGCGTGGCCGTCGTGCGCATCTGGCAGGCCAACATCCAGAAGACCATCATCGCGCACGTGCCCATGACGGGCGGCGCGGTGCAGGAAACCGGCGACTTCGAACTGGACGGCGTGACCTTCCCGGCGGCTGAGCTGCGCCTGGAATTCATGGACCCGGCCGAGGAAGGCGACGGCGGCTCCATGTTCCCCACCGGCAAGCTGGTCGACGACCTGGAAGTGCCTGGCATCGGCACCTTCAAAGCCACCATGATCAACTCCGGCATCCCCACGATCTTCCTGGACGCCGAGGCCCTGGGCTACAAAGGCACCGAACTGCAGGACGACATCAACGGCGACGCCGCCGCGCTGGCGCGCTTCGAGACCATCCGCGCCCACGGCGCGCTGCGCATGGGCCTGATCAAGACGCTGGAAGAGGCCGCCAGCCGCCAGCACACGCCCAAGGTCGCCTTCGTGGCGGCGCCCAAGGAATACGTGTCCTCCAGCGGCAAGAAGATCGGCGCGGGCGACATCGACGTGCTGGTGCGCGCGCTCTCCATGGGCAAGCTGCACCACGCCATGATGGGCACCGCGTCCGTCGCCATCGCCACTGCCGCGGCAGTGCCTGGCACGCTGGTCAACCTGGCGGCGGGCGGCGGCGAACGCGACAACGTCTGCTTCGGCCATCCGTCCGGCACCTTGCGCGTCGGCGCCGAGGCCAAGCTGGTCGACGGCGAATGGAAGGTCACCAAGGCCATCATGAGCCGCAGCGCCCGCGTGCTGATGGAAGGCCGCGTCCACGTGCCGCGCGAGGGCTTCTAAACCGGCCGGCGGTCGGCGGCATGAAAAACGGGGCTTAAGAGCCCCGTTTTTTTGCGCGGCGCTCGCGCCTCAGCCCTTCGCTCCCGCCGCTTCCAGCAGACGCACGACCTCGGTCTGTCCGCGTTCACGCGCATGGCGCAGCGGCGTAATGCCCTTGCCGTCAGCCAGGTTGACGTCGGCGCCGGCTTCGATCAGCCGCTTGACGATGGCCTGATGGCGCGCGCCGCCATCGCCCAGGATCACGGCTTCCAGCAGGCCGGTCCAACCCAGGTTGTTCACATGATCCGCGTCCACGCCGGCGCGCAGCAGCATGTCCACCACTTCGACGTGGCCGCGCTCGCAGGCGGGAATCAGCGCCGTGCCGCCGTAGCGATTGGTGCTTTTCAGGTCGGCGCCATGCGCCAGCGTCAGCGCCAGGATCTCGCGATAGCCACGGGCGCCGGCCAGCAGGTAGGCGCTGTCGCGGATCGAGTTCTGCGTGTTGACGTTGGCGCCGGCCTCTATCAGGACGCGCGCCGCTTCGACATGATTGCCCTGGGTCGCGCGCAGCAGCGGCGTATTGCCGTCCGCATCGCGCGTATCCACGGCAGCGCCCTGCCCCAGCAGCTGCTTGACGCGGGCCGCGTCGCCATTGCCCGCGGCGGTCAACAGCGCGGTGTCCGGGCCCGCGGCCGCGGCCACGCCCCCCATGCCCAACAGGAATGCCGCCAGCCAAAGCCGGACCGCGCGAAAGATAGACATTGGTATTTCCTCCAGATCAACAGCCTGAGGCTCGCCGCATCGACTCGCGGCCTCGTGAGATTCCAAGTATGGCGGCCGGCCCAAGTATTATGAAATTAATTGGCTTGATAGATTCGAGTGGACATCCCAATGCTAGATCCGGTTCTGCTGCGCAGCTTTCTTACCGTCGTGGACACGGGCAACTTCACCCGCGCCAGCGAACACCTGCACCTGACGCAATCCACCGTCAGCCAGCACGTCATCCGGCTGGAAGAGAACCTGGGCTGCCGCCTGCTGGACCGCACGCAGCGCCATGTCCTGCCCACCGAGGAAGGCGAACGACTGCTGGGCTATGCCCGCAGCATCCTGCGGCTGGCTGAGGAAGCGCGCGAAAACGTGGCCGCTGCCCAGGCCAGCGCCGTGGTGCGCGTGGGCGCGCCCGAGGATTTCATGGGCGCCACGCTGATGCCTACCCTGGCCGCCGTGGAAGCGGCCTATCCGCGGCTGCGCGTGGAAGTAGAAGGCGGCCTCAGCCATCAGCTGCTGCGGCGCTACCGCGATGGCGAGTTGGACCTGCTGCTGGTCAAGCAATGGGAAGTGGACGCCGATTGCGATGCGCACTGGCCCGAACCCCTGTGCTGGATCACCGCCCGAGGCGCACCACCGCCCGCGCCCGACACCGCAGTGCCGCTGGTGGCCTTTCCGTCCGGCGCGCTGTACCGTCAGGAAATGACCGCCATGCTGGAAACCAGCGGCAAGCCCTGGCACGTGCGCTTCTCCAGCCCCAGCCTCCCCAGCCTGAGCGCTGCCGTCGCGGCGGGACTGGGGATCAGCCTGCTGCCCGCCGCCTGTGCCACCGCCGAACACCGGCTGCTCACGCCAGAAGAAGGATTTCCGGCGCCGCGCGGCCTGCACTTGTCGCTGTATGCGCGCTCACGGCTCAGCGACGCGAGCCACGCGCTGCGCCGCGCGCTGACGGACTTTTGCACGCAGCGCGCCGCGCAGGTCACGCCGCCGGCGTGACGCTGGCGTAAGCTTGCGCCGCCTCGCCCACGGGCTCGCCCTTGCGGAACAGAAAGCGCTGCGCCGGCACCGCAGCGACCGCCGCCGCGCCGTTTGGCGCGGGCAACGCCACGAAGTTCGCCTCGTTGCCCGCCTGCAGGCCGTAGCCGTCCAGGCCCAGCACCGCCGCACCCGCATGCGACGCCATGTGCAAGGCCGTCAACAGGTCGTCGTCCGTGTAGAAGCCCGAGCGGTAGCCGATCAGCATCGCGCGCTGCAGCATGTCGCCATTGCCATAAGGCCACCAGCAATCCTGGATGTTGTCGTTGCCCGTGAATACCTGCACGCCCGCCGCGCGTAGCGCCAATACCGGCGGAAAAGCCCGGTCGCCCGGCGCGTTCGTCATGATGGCCACGCCGGCGTCGGCCAGCTTGCCCGCCACGTCCTCCAGCGCCCCTTGGTCGACGTCGCCCAGCGCATAGGCGTGGCTGATGGCGACCCGGCCCGCCAGGCCCAGCGCCCGCGTCCGCGCGGCGATGCGGGCAATCTGCGCGACGCCCGGTACGCCCGGCTCGTGCAGGTGGATATCGATCTTCGCGCCCAGCCGCTCGGCAATGCCGAAAACGCAATCCAGCTGGCCTTCGGCATCGCCATCCAATGTCGACGGATCGATGCCGCCCACCACCTCGGCGCCTTCGCGCACAGCCGCCTCCAGCCATTGCGGCGTGCCTGGACAGGACATCACGCCGGCCTGTGGAAAGGCCACCAGTTCGATGTCGACGATGCCGCGCCATTTCTCGCGCGCCGTCATGACGGCATGCAGATTGGCCAGTTCGGTCGTAGCGTCCACGTCCACATGGCAGCGCATCGCCATCGTGCCGAATGCCGCGGCTTGCGCGATGAGGGCATCGGCGCGCCCTTCGATGGGCGGTGCGGCGGCCAGTTCCTGCTTCTCGATGGCCAGCCGTTCGCGCAGGCTGGTTGCGGGCCGGTGCGGCCGCCAGCGGTCGCCGACGAAACTCTTGTCCAGGTGGATATGGCCGTCGACAAAGCCCGGCAGCACCAGGTGTCCGCGCAGGTCGGTCACCTGCGCTGCGCCCGCGGCAGGCGGCTCGGCGCCCAGCGCCAGGATGCGGCCATCGCGCACGTGCATGAATAGGGGATTGCCGTCTGCTCCCACGGCGTTGAGGTATACGCGGTCAGTCATGTGTCGTCTCGGTCTTGCGCGGCCATGCCGTACGCATGGCCCGGGCTTGCGTACACCTTATCGGAGGACTCGCGCCGCGGCCAATTAAGTGTTGCGATACCCGTCAATGCGAATCGCGATACCCGCGCATGCACACCTGATGGACGCATGCTGGACTAGCGCGGGGTATGTCCCTATACTTTGCGCCTGTTGTAGTTCATTACGCATGCAGCCAGACGATGCACATCGCTGGAAGCATCCATCACACGGCCGCGCACAGCGGCCCGGCGTGTAACGCCGAAACACCCACACCCAGCCGTAAAGGCTGCGGAACAAAACTCCTGCTTACCAGGCAGGACCATCGCTCGCCGCATCGGGCAACGTAAAAAAGCAACCAGCGTTCTGCGCTATGCGGCAGCAAGACACCTATACGGTGTGCCTTATTGCTGTCCGTCCGAGGGCGTGTCCAATCACGTCCGCGCCGGGCAGGCATGCGATCGCGCCTACGGCCGCTCGCCTGGTGTTTCGGCTGCGTCACAGGGGTTTGCCGCCCATCGCATCCCGCGGAAACGGCCTTCATGCAGCCATGACTGTCCGTCATGAACACGCTGTCAAGGAGAAAGGACGAAGACGATGCAAGAGACAGAATTCTTTCAGCTATCCGCCACCACAGCCATCCTGTTGCTGGTGGGGTTCTATGGGGCGACCTTCCTCATGTCGCTGCTGATCAGCCAGAAGAACGAGAACGTAGACGGCTACATGGTGTCGAACAATGCGGTCGGCTTCGGCCTGTCCACCGCCAGCATGATCGCCACCTGGATCTGGGCCGCGTCGTTCTACGCCAGCGCCACCTCGGGCTACAAATACGGCCTGTCCGGCCCGCTGCATTATGGCTTCTGGGGCGCGCTGATGATTCTCTTCATCTATCCCTTCGGCAAGCGCTTCCGCAAGCTGGCGCCCAAGGCCCATACGCTGGCCGAGGTCATACACGCGCGCCACGGCACCTCCAGCCAGATGATCATGGCGGTGTCGAACATCGTCGGCAGCTGCATCAGCCTGATGGTGAACTTCACCGCGGCCGGCGCGCTGGTTTCGATCCTGAGTCCGCTCAGCTTCATCCAGGGCGTGCTCATCGCCGGCCTGGGCGTACTGTCCTACACGCTGTGGTCGGGATTCCGCACCTCGGTGATGACGGACTTCGCGCAACTGGCCGCCATGATCATCGCGGCGGTCGTCATCATCCCGCTCATCTTCTTCAACGCGGGCGGACCCGACGTGTTGTCGGCCAACATGTGGCGGCTGAGCGCCGACCAGGCGGACTTCTATTCCACCCGCGCCATCCTGGAACAGGGCGCGCCCTACTTCGTGGCCGTGCTGGCCTACGCCATCGGCAACCAGACCATCGCGCAGCGCCTGTTCGCGGTACGCGAAGACTTGATCAAGCCCACCTTCCTGACGGCCACGGCGGGATATGGCGCCGTCGTGATCGGATTGGGCATGCTGGGCCTGTTGGCGCTCTTCGTCGGCCTGGAACCCGCCAACGGCGACATGAACAACATCATCCCGCAGATGGCGTCGACCTATCTGCCGCCCTTCGGCATCGCGCTGTTCTTCCTGCTGGTGGTGGGCTCGCTGTCCTCGACCGCCGACTCCGACCTGGCCGCGCTGTCGGCCATCGTCATGACCGATGTGTACGCCAAGAACCTGGCTGGCGGCCGCCCCGATCCGCGCCGCATGCTGTGGTGGGGCCGTATCACCATGATCGTCGCCACGATGGTGGGCGTGATCTTCGCCAGCCTGCGCCTGGATATCCTGGTCATGCTGGTGTTCGTCGGCGCGCTGTGGGGCGCCATCGTGTTCCCCGTCATCGCCAGCTTCTATTGGGACCGCGTCGACAACCGCGCCTTCGTCAGCGCCGTGCTCAGCGCCGTGGTCCTGTTCACCGTCGTGCGCTTTGAATTGCTGCCCATCACCGGCGCCGTCGCCGTGTTCTTCGAGATCTGCTCGGCCATCGGCGGCGGCGTGGTGCTGGGCCTCATGACCTTCGGGTTCTTCGGCCGCTCCGCGGCGCTCGCCGTGGGCGCCTTGGGCATGCTGGTCATGCTGCCCCTGTTCGTGGGCACTTTGCGCGAGTACATCGTCCTGATGGGCTCGCTGACCGCCTACGGCGTCAGCGCCACGGTCTGCGCCGGCCTCAGCTTGCGCAACCAGCAACGCTTCGATTTCAGCCTGCTGGCCGACCGCGTGACTTCCTTCCAGGAAGCGCAGGACGCCCTGTCCGCCCCTGCCGTGCAACGCCCCGAAGTCCAGCCAGCCCAAGGCTGAGCATCCATCCCGCAACAAGGAGACCGATATGTGGTTGACGTTCTATTTTCTGGTGTGGCCGGCCATTTCCGCCCTTATCCTGGCGCTGCTGTGCGTGACGCTATGGCAGGACATCCGCGCGGCCAGGCGTAGCGGCAAAGCGATGGTCTGAGGCCGTGAGCCGGGGTCCGTTGCCATTCACGCCAGCCGCAACGGACGCTGGGCCTGCGCCCGCGCCTCGAGGTAGACCGCGTGCGTGTCCGCCACGAAGCGCGACAGGGCGAAGTCCCGCAGGGCTTTCTCCCGCGCCGCGCGCCCCATGGGACCCAATAGCTGCGGTTGCGCCAGGATCTCGCGCAGCACGCCTGCCACGGCCTCGGGCGCGCGCGCCGGAACCACCCAGCCGTCCAGCCCCGCATGCACGTTCTCGGCCAGCCCGCCGGCATTGCTGACGATGACCGGCACGCCCATGGCCATCATCTCCCGGCACGCGAACGAGATGGTCTCCATCTCCGAGGACAGCACAAAGCCCACGTCCAGCGCGGCCACGAAGGACCGCACGTCGTCCAGCAGGCCTGTGAAGATCACTTGATCCTCCATGCCCAGTTCGCGCACCCGCCGGCGCTGATGTTCACCGGGCGGCTCGCCGGCGATCATGACGACGATGCGCGCGCGCAACTGGGCAGGCAGCAAGGACACCGCCTCGACCATGTCCGGCCAACGCTTGTAGTCCGCGGTGCCTGCATTGCTGCCGACCACCAGGCGGCCAACATGCGCGGCCGGCAGCCAACGGCGGCGGGCTTCATCCACCGCTTGCGGCGAGGGCGGCCTGAACCGCTCCACGTCCACGCCGTTGCGCACGGTGCGCAGGCCGCAGCGCCCGAATGCGCTGCCCGCCAGCTTGCGGCGCGTGTGCTCGCACACGCAGATGACGCGGTCCGTCGCCAGCCGGGCGCGCAACATCGTGCCCAAGCTGCTTGCGGTCCGGTCGTTGTGCTGCGTGTACACCACCGCGGGGCTGTCCGCTCCCAGACCCAAGCCCGCCAGCATGCACACGCGGTGGTCGGCAGAGCCGTTGACGTGCGCGATGTCGAAACGCTCCTGCACCAGCAGCCGCCGCAGGCGGCGCGCATTGGGCAGGGCGGCCAGCAGGCCGCCGCGGAAATCCAGCGCTTCGGCCCGCACGCCTGGCATGGCCAAGGCCGCGTTGAACAACCGGCTGCCTGGCGGCGCCACCACGACGATATCGTGCGCGCCGCGCAGCGCGCGGGCCAGCGACAGCACATACGTGGTGTGCCCGCCGCCGTCGCCGCGATGGAAATTGGTGTACAGGATCTTCATCGCGGAACGCCTGTTCAGATCCTGGACGGACCAGCCCCGCCGGCAGGCATCCGCGCATATCGCCATGCACATTTTGGCGCGCAGGATGCATAATGCGCGGCAACGGCAATTTCATCGTTGGCCGTTGCCAAGCTCTTCGAGAAAGATTTTCGAGCACTCACGGATCGTTCCTTGCATTTCAGCGCCGCCAAGCGGGAACTTGGCTGACCCGCTGAACTCTACGCAGTCGGCAATTACAGAAGCCGGACCGACTCATTACATTTATGCAAGGAAAGCGAGGCGCCCCATGCGTATCCTCTTGATCGAAGATGAAAGAAAGCTGGCGGACTACGTCCGCAAAGGATTGACCGAGCACAACTACGTGGTCGACATCGCCCGCGACGGCGTCGACGGACGGCATGCCGCCATCGAAGGCGACTACGACGTGGTGGTGCTGGACGTGATGCTGCCGGGCGTCGACGGTTTCGGCGTGCTGGCGGACCTGCGCAAGCACAAGGAAACGCCGGTCCTGATGCTGACCGCGCGCGACAAGGTGGAAGACCGCGTGCGCGGCCTGGAGGGCGGTGCGGACGACTACCTCGTCAAGCCCTTCGCCTTTTCCGAGCTGCTGGCGCGGATCCAGGCCCTGCTGCGCCGCGGCCGCGGGCAGGAATCGACGCTGCTCAGGCTTGCCGACCTGGAGATGGACCTGGCGCGACGCAAGGCGCAAAGAGGCGGCATGCGCCTGGACCTGACCGCCAAGGAATTCACGCTGCTGACGCTGATGCTGCGCCGCCATGGCCAGGTGCTGTCCCGTACCGTGCTGGCCGAACAGGTATGGGACATGAACTTCGACAGCGACACCAACGTCATTGAAGTCGCCGTGCGGCGCCTGCGGGCAAAGATCGACGATCCGTTCGAGACCAAGCTGCTGCATACCGTGCGCGGCATGGGCTACGTGCTGGAGCTGCGTGAAAAATGAAGCTGCCGCGCATCGCGTCCATGGAAATCCGGCTCACGCTGCTGCTCGGCGTCATTGCGCTGGTGGTGTCCAGCGTCGCCGGCTACACCTTGTTCTGGGCCTTGAAGCGCGAGGTGCAGCGCCAGGAGATCACCGAGGTGGCGGGCAAGCTGGAGCTCATCAACCACCTCATCGGCATGCAGGCCACGCTGGCGCAGATGCAGGATCTGCGCGGCGCCCTGGACAACATCATGGTCGGTCACGGCAACCTCAAGACCTGGATCACGCTCGCCGACGGCAGCGTGTTCTACGGCGACGCGCCGCCCGTGGACGTACGGCCCCTATCCGGCCGCGAGATCAGGCTGCACTCCCAGGACGGCTGGAACATGCGCGGACTGCGCGTGCCGCTGGAAGGCACGCTGCTGCCTGGCGCCGAGCTCACCGTGGCCGTGAACCTGCGTCCCGGCACGCAGTTCCTGTATGCCTTTGCCACCGCGCTGGTCCTGATCTGCGCCATCTGGGTCGGCGCCACGCTGGTGCTGTCGGCGTGGGCCGTGCGGCGCTCGCTGTCGCCCATCCGCCGCCTGTCGCAGCAGGCCGCCCGGATCCAGCCGGACAATCTTGCCGTGCGCCTGCCGGAACAGGGCATAGACCGCGAGCTGCGCGAATTTACCCATACCTTCAACGGCATGCTGGGCCGGGTGCAAACGGCCTACCAGCAGATGGAAGGCTTCAACGCCGACGTGGCGCACGAACTGCGCACGCCCCTGGCCACGCTGATCAGCGGCGCCGAGGTCATCCTGTCGTCCCCGCGTTCCGAGCAGGAGCTGCGCGAGGTGCTGGAATCCAACCTGGAGGAACTGGAAGGGCTGAAGGCGCTGGTCAACGACATGCTGTTCCTGGCCCGCGCCGACGGCGGCGAACCGGCGGGGGACCTGCAGGAAGTGGACGTGCGCCGGGAGGTCGCCCGCGTGGCCGAATACTACGAGGCCGCGCTGGACGAAGCCGGCGTTTCCCTGACCGCGCACGGCGCCGCCACCCTGATGGCCAACCCGCGGCTGTTGCGGCGCGCCATCGCCAACCTGCTCAGCAACGCCATCCGCGCCACGCCCCACGGACGCGGCATCGACCTCTATTGCATCACCCGGCAGGACGAGATCGAAATCAGGGTCAGGAACCCCGGCGCGCCGATCGCAGCGGAGGCGCTGCCGCGCATCTTCGACCGTTTCTACCGGGGCGACGACGCCCGCAGCCGGCGCGCCGACGGGCACGGCCTGGGCCTGGCCATCGTCCGCGCCATTGCCCGCATGCACGGCGGCAACGCGTTCGCCCGTTGCGGCGGCCAGGGCACCGAGGTCGGCTTCACGCTGTCCCGGACGCCGAACATTACAGGAAAGTAATCCTCCCGACAGGTTGCGGTGTGGAGCGCGTCACTAAAGTGGCGCCTCCTACCCCCAATTCGAGTCTAGAGGATACGCATGAAGAAACTGGTGAAACTCGCGCAGGGCGCCGTCGCCGCGGGCGCCCTTTTGCTTTCCTTCGGCGCCATGGCTGCCCCCGGCCACGGCGCGGGCCACGGCGGCGGCCATGAAGCCGCAGCCCCCATCGGCAAGCCCGGCAACCCCGCCAAGGTCTCGCGCACGATCGTGGTCGACATGACGGATGCGATGCGCTTCACGCCGGACAAGATCGACGTCAAGGCAGGCGAGACCATCCGTTTCAAGGTCAGCAATTCCGGCAAGATCCGCCACGAAATGGTGCTGGGCACCACGGCGGACCTGAACAGCCACTACCAGATGATGCTCAAGGATCCGGGCATGCGCCACGAGGAACCGAACTCCGTGTCGCTGGAAGCGGGCAAGGCCGGCGACATCGTCTGGACCTTCGACAAGGCGGGCACCGTCGCCTTCGCCTGCCTCGAACCCGGACACTATCCCGCCGGCATGAAGGGCGCGGTTTCCGTCAAGTAATCCACAGCCGGGATGCCGGTCCGGCTACCGGGGAGATAGAGCATGAGTAGAGCAGTTTCGAATCCGCGCCGCCGGTTTGTGCAGGGCCTGGCCACGGGCGGCGCGCTGGCCGGCATGGGTCTGTGGAGTCCGTCCTCATGGGCCCAGTCCGGCGCCGCCCGGCAGAGCGTGCTGTCGGGCACCGAGTTCAACCTGGAGATCGGCGAGAGCCCCGCCAATTTCACTGGCGCTCCCCGCATCGCAACCACGGTCAACGGCATGCTGCCCGCACCCACGCTGCGCTGGCGCGAAGGCGACCGCGTCACGCTGCGCGTCACCAACCGCCTGCGCGAAGATACCTCGATCCACTGGCACGGCATCATCCTGCCCACCGGCATGGACGGCGTGCCCGGCCTGAGCTTTCCCGGCATCGCGCCAGGCGAAACCTTCACCTACCAGTTCGACGTGGGCCAGAGCGGCACGTACTGGTATCACAGCCATTCCGGCTTCCAGGAGCAGACGGGACTGTACGGCGCCATCGTCATCGATCCCAAGCGCCCGGACCCGGTACGCGCGGACCGCGATTACGTCGTCCTGCTGTCCGACTGGACCGACGAGGACCCCATGAGCGTGTTCCGCAAGCTCAAGGTGATGCCCGACTACTACAACTACATCCAGCCCACGGTCGGCAGCCTGATGGACGACGCCGAGAAATCCGGCTGGAAGAACGCGCTGAACGAACGGCTCATGTGGCAGAAGATGCGCATGAACCAGACCGACCTGGCCGACGTCTCGGGCGCGACCTACACCTTCCTCACCAACGGCAAGTCGCCAGCCGGCAACTGGACCGGCCTGTTCCGTCCGGGCGAACGGATCCGCCTGCGCTTCATCAACGGGTCTGCCATGACCTACTTCGACGTGCGCATCCCCGGCCTGAAGATGACGGTGGTGGCCGCCGACGGCCTGGCCGTGCGCCCGGTGGAAGTGGAAGAGTTCCGCATCGCGGTGGCCGAGACCTATGACGTCATCGTCGAACCTCAAGACGAGCGCGCCTACACGATCTTCTCGCAGGCCATGGACCGCTCCGGCTATGCCCGCGGCACGCTGGCGCCGCGCGAAGGCATGCAGGCCGAGATCCCGGCGCTGGATCCGGTGCAGGTGCTGACCATGATGGACATGGGCATGGCGCACGACATGCCCGGCATGGACATGGGCGGCTCGCAGGCCGGCGGCATGGACCACGGCGCACAGGGCGCGATGAACCATGGCGCCCAGGGCGGCATGAATCACGGCTCCATGGCAGGCATGGACCATGGCGCGGGCGGCAACGAAGGCGGCATGGTCGAGGTCAAGCACCCCTACCCCGCCGAATACAGTCCCGCCAACTCCATGGTGCCCGACATCGTTTCGACCCGGCTGGACGATCCCGGCGTGGGCCTGCGCAACAACGGCCGCCGCGTGCTGACCTATGCGGACCTGCACTCCATGGTCGAACCCGCCGACAACCGCCCGCCGACCCGCGAGATCGAGCTGCACCTGACCGGCAACATGGACCGCTACATGTGGTCGTTCAACGGACTGAAGTTCACCGAAGCCAAGCCCATCGTGCTCAAGTACGGCGAGCGCGTGCGCTTCGTGCTGGTCAACGACACCATGATGACGCACCCCATCCACCTGCATGGCTTGTGGAGCGACCTCGAATCCGCCGATGGCAATTTCCAGGTGCGCAAGCACACGATCAGCCTGAACCCGGCGCAGCGCCTCAGTTACCGCGTCAGCGCGGACGCGCGCGGCAACTGGGCCTATCACTGCCACTTGCTGTTCCACATGGAGGCCGGCATGTTCCGCGCGGTCGTCGTGGAATAGGAGGAATAATGAGAACAACGACTTCCAGAAAGCACTGGCCCGGGCTCGTCGCGGGCGCCGCCCTTCTTTCCGCCGCATCCGGACTGACCGTGGCGCAGACGCCGGCGGGAACCATGAGCGGCATGGATCATGGATCGATGCAAAGCCAGGCGCCAGCCGCGAAGCAGAGCATGGATCACAGCACGATGCCGGGTATGGACCACAGCTCGATGCCCGGCATGGATCACAGCGCCATGCCCGGCATGGACGAAGCCCCGCCCAAAGGCCCGCCGGTGGGTTCGCTGCCCTCCAGCGACGGCAGCACGGAGCAGCGCTACGCCGCCTATCGCATCCATCCGCACATGATGGACAACGTCGTCACCAGCCACCTGCTGTTCGACAAGCTCGGCGTCGCCTACGACCGCAACGAACAAACCAGCCTGCAATGGGACGGCCAGTTCTGGATCGGCCGCGACCTGAACAAGCTCTGGATCAAGAGCGAAGGCGATCGGCTGAACGGCAGCACGGACGCCAAGATCGAGGCCTTCTGGAGCCACACGATCTCTCCGTTCTGGGATCTGCAGCTGGGTGCGCGGCGCGATTTCGGCACGGGTCCGAAACGCAACTGGGCCGCGTTCGGCGTGCAGGGCGTGACGCCCTATGGCATCGAAACCGAGATCACCGGCTATGTCGGCGGATCCGGCAGGACCGCGTTGGCGCTGAAGGCGGAATACGATCTGCTGCTTACCCAGCGCCTGATCCTCACGCCCGAGATCGAAGCCAGCTTGTACGGCAAGAATGACGAAGCGCGCGGCGTGGGTTCCGGACTGTCCGACGCCTCGTTCTCCTTGCGGCTGCGCTACGAAGTCACGCGCGAGTTCGCACCCTATGTCGGCGTGTCGTTCGGACGCAAGTTCGGCAAGACCGCAAGCTACGCCAGCGAAGCCGGAGAAAGCCGTTCCGAACGCGCGATCCTGGCCGGCGTGCGCATCTGGTTCTAAGCATCGCCGGCGCCGCGATTCGCGGCGCCGGTCAGAACTTTTTCAACTGCTACGCCCGCATCCGCGCAAGCTGTGCTGAAACACGGCCATTTCCGCTCGAACATTACAGGAATGTAAACCGCCAGCAATCTGGCGGTCAGACGCGCCTCCCTATAGTTTCCCCTTTGTCCACACAGCGGCGGGGCGGCAATGCTTGAAGCGATTGATCTGGGTTGCATGCGCGCTGAGCGCCCGCTGTTCAAGCAGCTGACCCTGCGCGTGGCGCCCGGCGAATGCCTGTTCGTCCACGGACGCAACGGCAGCGGCAAGACCAGCCTGCTGCGCATTCTGGCGGGCTTGGCGCGGCCCGCCCGCGGCAAGGTGCTGTGGCAGGGGCTCGGCATCTCGCAATCCGGCAGCAGGTATCGCAGCCAGTTCTTCTATCTGGGCCATGCCGACGGCCTCAGTGGCGAACTCAGCGCCATCCAGAATCTGCGGGCGCTGCAGGCCGCAAGCGGAGACGCGGACCGTCCCGCGGCGATTGCGTCCGCGCTGCGCGACGCAGGCCTCGAAAGCAGGCAGCATCTTCCGATCCGTGTCCTGTCGGCTGGCCAGAGGCGGCGGGCAGCCCTCGCTCGCTTGCTTGCCGATTTCCGCCCCCTCTGGATTCTCGACGAACCCGTGACCGCCCTGGACGCCGCCGCCCACTCATGGCTGGCACGCGCCATGGATCGCCATCTGCGCGATGGCGGCGCGATCGTGGCGACGAGTCATCAGGAGATCGCGCTGGACCATGCGCACCGGCAGATCCGGCTTGGCCCCTAGCGCATGAGTTCCATGACGAAATCGTTCGCAGCCATTGCGCTGCGCGACCTGCGCATCGCCCAACGGCGCGCCAGCGACACGCTGACACCGCTGGCCTTCTTCCTGGTGGCCGCCAGCCTGTTCCCCCTGGCTGTCGGCCCCGAACGGGAAATGCTGCGCGCCATTGCGCCAGGCGTGCTCTGGGTGATGGCCTTGCTGTCCTGCCTGATGTCGCTGGGCCGCCTGTTCGAGGCAGACCATCGCGACGGTTCGCTGGAGCAGTTGATGCTGTCCGCCGCGCCCTTGCCGGTGATCGTGCTGGGCAAGGTCGCGGCCCACTGGCTGCTGTCCGGTTTGCCGCTGACCCTGCTTGCGCCCGTGCTGGGCCTGCAATTCGGCCTGGATGCCGCCGCCCTTCTGATCCTGACGCTGGGCCTGGCCATCGGCACGCCCGCGCTTGGCCTGATCGGCGCCATAGGCGCGGCGCTCACCCTGACCGCGCGCGGCGGCGGCGCGCTGCTGGCCCTGCTGGTGCTGCCCCTCTTCATTCCCATTCTGGTATTCGGCGCGGGCGCGGTACAGGCCGCCCAAAGCGGCCTGGGCGCGAATGCGCACCTGTCGCTGCTGGGCGCCGTGCTGGCCTTGTCCCTGTTCCTCGCGCCGCTGGGCGCGGCGGCCGCCATACGCATCTCGCTTGAATGAGGAGCCCATGATCCGCTGGTTTCACTATGCCTCGCCCAAGGCCTTCTATCCCCTGGCCGGAAAAGCGATCCCCTGGTTCGCCACGGCCGCGGTCCTGCTGGCCGCGGCCGGCCTCTATATCGGCTTTATCGCCGCGCCTGCCGATTTTCAGCAGGGCCAGGGCTACCGCATCATCTTCGTCCACGTCCCGGTCTCCTGGATGTCGATGTTCGTTTATCTGGTGATGGCGTTCTGGGCGCTGATCCACCTGGTTTTCAACAGCAGACTGTCGGCCATGATGATCGCCGCGCTGGCGCCCACCGGCGCGCTGTTCACGTTTCTTTCGCTATGGACCGGCGCGCTGTGGGGCAAGCCCATGTGGGGCGCCTGGTGGGTCTGGGACGCGCGTCTGACCTCGGAATTGATCCTGCTGTTCCTGTACGCGGGCTACATCGCGTTGAAGGCCGCCATCGACGATCCGCAGCGTGCCGACCGCGCCGGATCGGTGCTGGTGCTGGCCGGCGTGGTCAACATTCCCATCATCTATTTCTCGGTGCAATGGTGGAGCACCCTGCACCAGGGCGCTTCGGTCTCGCTGACCGCAGCGCCCAGCATGGCCGGCATCATGCTCGCCGGCATGCTGCTGATGTCCCTGGCCGCGTGGATGTACAGCATCGCAACGGCGCTGGCGCGCCTGCGCTGCATCGTGCTCGAACGCGAGCGGCACGCGGCCTGGATCCGCGAACAATGGAGTAGCGAATGATGCACTGGTCCAGTCTGGGCGAGTTCCTCGCCATGGGCGGTTACGCGGTTTACGTGTGGGGATCGCTGCTGATGACGGCGTTCCTGCTGGGCAGCGAGCAGCTGCTGCTGGCGCGCCGCCGCCGCGCGATCCTGGCGGGGCCACACCCCGCTGAACGGCGGGAGGACAACGATGAATAAGCGGACGCGGCGCTTGTGGCTGGCCCTGGGCGGCCTGGCTTCGGTGGGCGTGGCCAGCGCCCTGGTGCTCAACGCCTTCCAGAGCAATCTGGTGTTCTTCTACACGCCCACCCAGGTCAGCAACAACGAAGCGCCGGCAGGACGCGCCTTCCGCGTGGGCGGCATGGTCGAAGCCGGCAGCGTGCAGCGCACGCCGGGCGCGCTGACCGTCCGTTTCGTCGTGACCGACACGGCCCACACCGTCCCCGTGGCCTATGAAGGCATCCTGCCGGACCTGTTCAGCGAAGGAAAGGGCGTCGTCGCGCAGGGCCGGCTGGACGGCGATGGCCTGTTCCGCGCCGACGAAGTGCTGGCCAAGCATGACGAGAACTACATGCCGCCCGAGGCGCAGCACGCGATCGATCAGGCCGTATCGCAGGCCGCACCGAAGACCGCCCCCCAGGAGGCCCGCTCCCGATGATTCCGGAACTCGCTCATTTCGCCCTGATCCTGACGCTGTTCGTGGCACTGGCGCAAGGCGCGCTCGCGCTGCGGGGCGCGGCCCTGGACCGTGCGGACTGGATCGCCATTGCCCGGCCCGCCGCACGGATCCAATTCCTGCTGGTGTCCTTCAGCCTTGCGGCGCTGGTCTGGTCGTTCGCGGCCAAGGACTATTCGGTGGCCTATGTGGCGTACAACTCGAATTCCCAATTGCCCTTGTTCTACCGCATCGCGGCGACCTGGGGCGGGCATGAAGGCTCGCTGCTGCTGTGGCTGTTCATGCAGACCGGCTGGGCCTGCGCGGTCAGCCTGCTGTCGCGGCAATTGCCGGACGCCATGGTCGCGCGCGTGCTGGGCGTGCTGGGCTTGATCAGCGCGGGTTTCCTGCTGTTCGTGTTGCTGACGTCGAATCCGTTCGAGCGCCTGGTCCCGGCCCCGGCCGACGGGCTGGACCTGAACACGCTGCTGCAGGACATCGGCCTGATCTTCCACCCGCCGCTGCTATACATGGGCTATGTGGGCTTCTCGGTGGCGTTTGCGTTCGCCATCGCCGCGCTGCTGTCGGGCAATCTGGACGCGGTCTGGGCCCGCTGGTCGCGGCCTTGGACCACGGCGGCCTGGCTGTTCCTGACCCTGGGCATCGCGGTCGGCAGCTGGTGGGCCTACTACGAGCTGGGCTGGGGCGGCTGGTGGTTCTGGGACCCGGTGGAAAACGCCTCCTTCATCCCCTGGCTGGCCGGCACGGCGCTGATCCACTCGCTGGCCGTGACCGAGAAGCGCGGCAGCTTCAAGAGCTGGACCGTGTTGCTGGCGATCGGCACGTTCTCGCTGGCGTTACTGGGCGCGTTCCTGGTGCGCTCGGGCGTGCTGACCTCGGTGCACGCGTTCGCCACGGATCCGGCGCGCGGCGTTTTCATCCTGGCGCTGTTCACGGTCACGGTCGGCAGTTCCCTGTTCCTGTATGCCTTGCGCGCGCCCCGGATAGGTCACGGCGGCCAGTTCGCGTTCGTATCGCGCGAGTCGCTCCTGCTGGTCAACAACGTGCTGCTCGCGGTTGCCGCCGCGAGCGTGCTGCTGGGTACGCTGTATCCGCTGATCATCGACGCGCTGGGCCTGGGCAAGCTGTCGGTCGGACCGCCCTACTTCAACGCGGTCTTCGTGCCGCTGATGGTGCCCGCGCTGCTGCTCATGGCGGTGGGGCCTATCGCCAACTGGAAATCGGCCGATGCCGCCAGCCTGCTCAAGCGCCTTGCGATTCCCGCATTGCTGGCCGTGCTGGCGGCCGCGGGCGCCCCCCTGCTCTTCGGCCGCTGGTCCGCGGGCGCGGCCTTGGGGCTGGGACTGGCCGTGTGGTTGGCGGCCGCCATCGCCGCAGACGTGGCCAAGCGCATCCGCGCGACCCGCGACCGCTGGTGGCGCCAGCCTCGCAGCTGGCTGGGCATGCATCTGGCTCATCTGGGCGTGGCGGTATTCGTCGCCGGGGTTGCGCTGGTGGGCAGCTACGAAACCGAACAGGATCTGCTGCTGCAACCCGGGCAAAGCGCGCCGGTGGCCTCCTACCGCGTCGAGTTCAAGGGCGTGGCACGCGTGCGCGGCCCGAACTACGAATCCGATATGGGTACCTTCGCGCTCTACCGCGGTGAAAAGCGCCTGCGCGACCTGCATCCCGAAAAACGCACCTATGCGTCCTCGGCGCTGCCGATGACGGAAGCGGCCATCGCCGCCAACGGCCTGCGCCACGTCTACGTCGCCCTGGGCGAACCCATGGAGCAAGGCGCCTGGAGCGTGCGCCTGTACTACAAGCCCTTCGTGGACTGGATCTGGGGCGGCTGCATCCTCATGGCCCTGGGCGGCCTGCTGGCGATCAGCGATCCGCGCTACCGCCTGAAACGCCGCGAAAAAAAGCAACCGCAACGCACAGCACCGCAGGCGCCGGTGGAGGCTCGGCCATGAGCCGCTACATCTGGCCCCTGGCGGGCTTCGTGGTGCTGGTGTTCTTTCTGGGAATAGGCCTGACCCTCAACCCGTCCGAAGTGCCGTCTCCACTTATCGACAAGCCCGCGCCCGCTTTCGCCCTGCCCGAACTGCATGAACCCCGCAAGACCTTCACGCCTGAGCGCATGAAAGGCCGGGTCTGGGTGTTGAACGTCTGGGCGTCGTGGTGCTATGCCTGCCTGACGGAACACCCCTATATCCAGGAGTTGTCATCGCAGCACGGCGTGCCTGTCATAGGCTTGAACTACAAGGACATACGGGACGAAGCCATCGCCTGGCTGGCGCGCAACGGCGATTCCTACGAGGCCTCCGTGTCCGACACCGACGGCAAGGTCGGCATCGACTATGGCGTCTACGGTGTGCCGGAGACCTTCGTCATCGACCAGGCCGGGACCATCCGCTACAAGCACATCGGCCCGGTGACGCGCGAATCCCTGCGCGACACCCTGCTTCCGCTGATCCGGGGGCTGCAATGAAGATACTCCTGCGCGTATTCGCGCTCTCGCTGGCGCTGGGCCACGGCGCGGCCGCCCATGGCTCGCCCGAGGACCGCCGCGTCACCGAGATCGCCTCGGAACTGCGCTGCCTGGTCTGCCAGAACGAATCCATCGCCGCCTCGCGAGCCGACCTCGCCGTCGATCTGCGGCGTCAGATCCGCCAGCAACTGGACGCCGGCAAGTCCGAGGCCGACATCCTGGCCTATATGGAGGCCAGGTACGGCGACTTCATCCTCTACCGGCCGCGCCTGAAAGCCTCCACGCTGCTGCTCTGGTTCGGCCCCGCCGCGCTGCTGGCCGCCGGGCTGGCCGCGCTGGCCCTGACCTTGCGCCGGCGCAGGCTGCGCCAGCACCGCCCCGCGCTGACGCCTGCGGAGCGCCGAGCCGCCGACGCCCTGCTCGGCATCGACGCTGAAAAAGGACCTGGAACATGATGCAGTTTTTCTATCTCTCGGCCGCCTTGATGGCCGCCGTCGTGACCCTATGGTTGATCGCCGCGTTGCGGCGCACGCCCGCCGCCAGCGCCGCGGACAAGCGCCGGGCGGCGAACGTGGCGGTGCTGCGCGACCAGCTGCACGAACTTGAACGGGACCGCGCAAACGGCATCCTGTCGCAAGACGCCTTCGTGGAAGCGCGCACCGAACTGCAGCGCCTGGCGCTGGAAGAAGCCAGCCAGACGCAAGGGCATGCACCCGCGCCCGGCCGCGGCCGCCTGCTGCCCGCCAGCCTGGCCATCGCGCTGCCGCTGGCAGCCATACTGGTCTATGTCGCCCTGGGCAATCCTGGCGCCATCGCGCCGCCCCCGGCGCCTGCCGCCCAGCCCCAAGTCACCGCCGCCGACATCCAGGCCATGGTGGCCAAACTGGAGGCCCGGCTGGCCGCCAATCCCGACGACTATCAGGGATGGCTGATGCTGGCCCGGTCCCACCGCTACTTCGGCAGGCACGCCGACGCGGTCCAGTCCTTTGCTCGGGCCGCGCCGGTGGTGGACAGCAACCCGGCAGCGCTGGCCGAATACGCCGAATCCCTGGTGCTCAGCGCCAACCGGGGCTTCGGCGGGCAGCCTGACCAGCTGTTGCGGCGCGCGCTGGACCTCAACCCCGAGGAGCCGTTGGCCCTGATGCTGGCGGGCGCAAGCCGCTTCGACCAGCGCGACTTCCCGGCAGCCATCGATTTCTGGCAGCGCCTGCTGGCCAGGCTGCCTGCCGGCAGCGACATGGCGCGCACGGTCAACGAGGGCATCGCGCTGGCCCGCGAGCGCCAGCGCGAAGGCGCGGCGCCATGACCGCGGCGGCGCGTCATGCTTGACCTGTCCCTCGTCGGTTTCGCCACTGCCTTCATCGCGGGGACCGCGTCGTTCCTGTCGCCTTGCGTGCTGCCGCTGGTGCCAGGCTACCTGTCCTACATCGCGGGCGGATCCGGCGCGTCCGCGGACGATGGCCGCACGCTGCGCTGGCGCATGCTGGGGCTGGCGGCCTGCTTCGTGGCCGGCTTCTCTGCCGTCTTCGTCATCTTCGGCGCCAGCGTCACGGCGCTGAGCCGCCTGCTGCTGTCCTACCGCTACGAGCTGAACCTGGCCGCAGGCGCCATCATTGGGCTGGCGGGCCTGATGCTGCTGGGCGTGCTGCGCCTGCCCGCCTGGGCCCAACGCTACTACCGGCTCGATCCGGCGGGCAAGGGCAGCCCCGGCAGCGCCGCCGTTCTGGGCCTGGCGTTCGGCTTCGGCTGGACCCCTTGCATCGGCCCGATCCTGGCCGGCATCCTGGCGCTGGGCGCGGCGTCAGCCAGCGTGGGCCAGGGCGTGGCCCTGCTGGGCGTCTACGCGCTGGGGTTAGGCGTCCCCTTTTTAGCCGCAGCCTGGTTCATGAGCCCCTTCCTGCGCCGCATGCAGGGTTTGAAGCGCGCCGGCCGGATCCTGCGGATCCTGACCGGGCTGATCCTGATCGTGATGGGCTGGGCCATCGCCACCGGCCAATTGGCCCGTTTCGCCATCTGGATGCTGCTGACCTTCCCCGCCTTGGGCAGGTTGGGCTGAGCCAGGTCAAAACCCGTCCGATCAAACGCTTGACCTTGACATCATTGGAATCTTTATAGTGACACCCATCAGCAGGAAATTCCAAGTTTTCAAGGAGCGGATATGAGTGCCATCCCAGCAGACAGCGTCGCGGTCAGCCTGCCTATCGAAGGCATGACCTGCGCCTCGTGCGTGGGCCGGGTCGAAAAGGCCTTGAAGGCCGTGCCGGGCGTCAACCAGGCCAGCGTCAACCTGGCGACCGAACGCGCCGACATCACGTTTGCAGGCACGCCGGACGTTGCCGCCGCCGTGCAGGCGGTGCAGAAGGCGGGTTATGCCGTCGCCGAAACCACGATCGAACTGTCGGTCACCGGCATGACCTGCGCCTCGTGCGTGGGCCGCGTCGAAAAAGCCCTGAAGGCGGTGCCCGGCGTCAGCAGCGCCAGCGTCAACCTCGCCACCGAGCGTGCCAGCATCACCGCAGCCGGCGGCGTGCCCGCCAGCGCCCTGATCCAGGCCGTGGCCAAGGCCGGCTACGAAGCGAAGCCGCTGGCCGCCGAAGCCAGCGACACCGACGCCGTGGCCGAACGCCAGGCCGCGGAACTGAAGTCGCTCAAGCGCGCCCTGACCGTGGCCACGATCTTCGCGCTGCCCGTGTTCATCCTGGAAATGGGCGCGCACATCGTGCCGGCGTTCCACCACGTCATCGCCGAAACCATCGGCACGCAGAACAGCTGGTACCTGCAATTCGTGCTGGCCAGCATCGTGCTGTTCGGCCCCGGCCTGCGCTTCTTCAAGAAGGGCATTCCCGCGCTGCTGCGCGGCGCGCCCGACATGAACTCGCTGGTCGCGGTGGGTACCTCCGCCGCCTATGCCTATTCGGTGGTCGCCACCTTCGCGGCCGGGCTGCTGCCCGCCGGCACCGTCAACGTCTATTACGAGGCCGCCGCGGTCATCGTGGCGCTGATCCTGCTGGGCCGCTACATGGAGGCGCGCGCCAAGGGCAATACGTCCGAAGCCATCAAGCGCCTGCTCGGCCTGCAAGCCAAGACCGCGCGCGTCGTGCGTAACGGCACGACGCTGGAACTCGCCATCGAGGAAGTGGTGGCGGACGACCTGATCGAAGTCCGCCCCGGCGAGCGCATCCCGGTGGACGGAGAGGTCGTGGAAGGCAACAGCTACATCGACGAGTCCATGATCAGCGGCGAACCCGTGCCGGTCGAAAAGCAGCCCGGCTCCGAAGTGGTCGGCGGCACCGTCAACCAGAATGGCGCGCTGACGTTCCGCGCCACCAAGGTCGGCGGCGACACGCTGCTGGCGCAAATCATCCGCATGGTCGAACAGGCGCAAGGCTCCAAGCTGCCGATCCAGGCCTTGGTGGACCGCATCACGATGTGGTTCGTGCCTGCCGTCATGGCGGCCGCCGTCCTGACCTTCATCATCTGGCTGACGTTCGGCCCCGAACCCGCCCTGACCTTCGCGCTGGTCAATGCCGTGGCCGTGCTGATCATCGCCTGCCCCTGCGCCATGGGCCTGGCAACGCCGACCTCCATCATGGTGGGCACGGGCCGCGCCGCGCAGATGGGCGTGCTGTTCCGCAAGGGCGAAGCGCTGCAATCGCTGAAGGACGCGCAGGTCGTGGCCGTGGACAAGACCGGCACGCTGACCAAGGGCCGCCCCGAGCTGACCGACCTGATCGTCGCTGCGGGCTTCGAACGCGCTGCGGTGCTGGGCAAGGTCGCCACCGTCGAGGCCAAGTCGGAACACCCGATCGCGCAGGCCATCGTGGACGCGGCGCGCGCCGAGAACATCGCGCTGGGCACGATCTCGCAATTCGAATCGATCACCGGCTTCGGCGTCAGCGCCCGGGTGGACGGCGACCTGGTCGAGATCGGCGCCGACCGTTTCATGCGCGAACTGGGCCTGAGCGTCGAGGCCTTCGGCTCGGACGCCGCGCGCTTGGGCGACGAAGGCAAGACGCCGCTGTATGCCGCCGTCAACGGCCAGCTGGCCGCGATGATCGCCGTGGCCGACCCCATCAAGGAAACCACGGCCGCCGCGATCCGCGCCCTGCATGACCTGGGCCTGAAGGTCGCCATGATCACCGGCGACAACCGCCGCACCGGCGAAGCCATCGCCCGCCAGCTTGGCATCGACGAAGTCGTCGCCGAAGTGCTGCCCGACGGCAAGGTCGCGGCGGTGCAGCGCCTGAAGCAGCAGTACGGCCCCATCGCCTACGTGGGCGACGGCATCAACGACGCGCCGGCCTTGGCCGAAGCGGACGTGGGCCTGGCCATCGGCACCGGCACCGACATCGCCATCGAAGCCGCCGACGTGGTGCTGATGTCGGGCGACCTGGGCGGCGTGCCCAACGCCATCGCCCTGTCCAAGGCCACCATCCGCAACATCAAGCAGAACCTGTTCTGGGCCTTCGCCTACAACGTGGCGCTGATCCCGGTAGCGGCGGGCCTGCTGTACCCGGTCAATGGCAGCCTGCTGTCGCCGGTGTTCGCGGCGGGCGCGATGGCCCTGTCCAGCGTGTTCGTCCTGAGCAACGCGCTGCGGCTGCGCCGCTTCGCGGCGCCCTTCCCGGCCCGCGGCTGAGCGGGACTTCCCGGCAGACGCCGGGAAGCGCCCTTCCTGCTGGTTCTACTGCTTCGGCGCGCTGGCCACCAGCGCGCCGAATTTCTTATCCAGCTCCGCCAGCGCATCATTGATGTAGGCGCGGCGCGCCTTGATCCAGGCGTCCTGCTCGGCCAGCTGCGCGCGCGCTTCCTTCAGCATGCGGTCCATTTCAGCCGGTTGCGGACCGCCCGAAGTGGCGCGGTTCTTGACGATGGCCACGGGGTCCAGCGTCGAGCGGAACTCCGCCTCGCTCATCGGCAGTTCGTTGCCGTACTTCGAGTCCTTCATGGCGTCCGCATAGATGCGGCGCGCCTGTTCGTACGGAAAGTCCAGCGGCTTGATGTTGTTGGCCTTGGCGTAGCTGACGACCTCGGACGCGAAGTGGTGGCCGTCGCGGAACGGCAGCTTGTACTTGCGCATCAGCACGTCGGCCAGTTCCTGCGAGGCGGTCCAGTCGCTGTTCAGCTCCTCCAGCGCCCGCTCGGGGCTGAGAACCATCGCTTTCAGCACCCGGTCCCAGCGCTTGAGCGCCGAAATGCCGGCGTCCACCATGGCGGAATTCTGCTTCACGTCCTTCGGGTCGCTCATGCCGGGCGTGATGTTGTGCGTCTGCACCACCGGCCCCATGGCCAGCGTCACGGCGGTGGACGCATCGCTGCGGGTGTCGTTGAGCAAGCCGGGATTACGCTTCTGCGGCATGGCGCTGGACACGTAGGTATTGCCGCCGCCCTCTTCCAGCAGGATCCAGGGACGCGGCTGGGCGTACTGCGTCATCACGTCCTCGACGAAATTGCCCGTGCGCAACGCGATGCTGGTGACGATGGACGCGACTTCGACGGGCTGATCCATGGACGAGATCTGCGAGGCGTCATAGGCGTTGTCGACCAGCGCGGCAAAGCCCAGGTATTGCGCCATGCGCTTGCGGTCCAGCGGCCAGCTGGTGCCGTTGAGCACCGTCGTGCCCATGGGCGAACGGTCGATGCGCACATAGGCTTCGCGGATGCGTTGGGCGTCGCGCGCCAGGCCGGCGGCCTGCCCCAGCAGATAGTGGCCATAGCTGTTGGGTTGCGCGGCCACGCCGTTGGTGTAGTTCGGCACGATGGTCGCGGCATGCTTGCCCGCCAGTTCCACCAGGGTGGTGGAGGTGGCGTTCAACTGGGCCGCCAGGTCCAGCAGCTTGTCGCGCAGGATGGCGCTGCGGTAGGTCGCGTGCATGTCCTGGCTGGAGCGCCCCGCGTGCAGCAGCGTCACGTCCTCGCCCGCCGCCTTGATCAGCAGCGGCTCGAAGGTAATGACGCTGGCCGGCCGCTTGGCGCCGGGCTGGTTGCCGTCGTTGATCACCTTGGCCACGCCGGCCGCCAGCCGCGGCGCCATGGACTTGTCCAGCAGCCCCTCGTCCGTGTTGATGACGGCGGTGGCCTTGTTGATCTCGCCCAGCCAGAAGAACGGATCGCGCGGCACGGAGGCCGCGGGCTGGGCTTGCTGGGCCGATGCCTGCGCGCCGAACGTAAAGGCAAGCGCGGCGCCCAGGGCGGGAAGTAGATGTCTCATGGCTGTCTCGTTAGGATGGCGAGCGGCCAGTGTATCGGCGGGCCTGGCGGCGGGAAATGGCGGATTTCACCGAGCCATCCGCCCGCATGTGCCGGCTGGATCTTCAGGACTTGGTCAGCCTGACCAGCATCTTTCCCGTGTTGGCGCCCTTGAACAACCCGATGAAAGCCTCGGGCGCACGCTCCAGCCCATCCACCACCGTTTCCCGCAGCTGCACCTGTCCGGCCATGATCCACGCGCTCATCCGGGGGATGAATTCCGGTAGTACGTCAATGTGATCGGATGCGATCAGGCCCTGCAGCTTGATGCGCTTTTCAATGGCCGAAAACAGGTTGCGCACGCCGACGGCCGGCTTGCCCTCGTTGTAGCCCGAGATCATGCCGCACAACACGAAACGCGCATGATCGCGAGCCAGCGCCAGCGCGCTGTCCAGGTGGTCGCCGCCAACGTTGTCGAAATAGATGTCGATGCCCTGCGGCGCGGCCTGCGCCAGCGCCGCGGTCAGGTCAGGCGCGTTGCGGTAGTCGATGACCGCGTCGACCCCGGCCACGTCGCGCAGCCAGCGCGCCTTGTCCTCCGACCCCGCGGACGCCACCACACGCAACCCCATCTGCTTGGCCATCTGGACCACCACGCTGCCGACCGCGCCGCTGGCTGCGGACACGAAAATGGTCTCGCCTGCTTGCGCGTTGGCGATCCGCGTCAGCCCCACGTAGGCCGTCAAGCCCGGAAAGCCCAGCGCGCCCAGATAGGTCTGCAAGGGAATGCCGTCGTCGGCGACAGGGGTGGCGTGCGCCGCGTCGATCAGCGCGTGCTCGCGCCACCCGGCGAAATGCACCACGCGGTCGCCTGCGGCGAAGCGCGGATCGGCGCTCTGCTCGACCACGCCGACCGCCGCGCCGTCCATCACCTGATCCAGCGCGAACGGATCGATGTAGCTCTTGCGTTCATCCATGCGGCCGCGCATGTACGGATCTACCGACATCCACAGATTGCGGACCAGGATCTGCCCCGGCTTGGGCGCGGGCAGCGTTGTTTCGACCAGCGCGAAGTCGGCTGGCGTGGGCAGCCCCGTGGGGCGATGCTTCAAGTGGATTTCCCGGGTGGCGATAGACATGGCGGACCTCATTGAAAAGAGTAGGAAGAGAAAGGGTCAGCGCGCGGCTCGTGAGCCAGGCGCCGCGTACGACAAGCCGAGCGCGTGCGCATCCGACAGGCCGCGCACGCGCGCCTTGTCGTCACCGCTCTCGACATCAAGAAACAGGTGCGTGCGCACATCGCTCACGCCGCTGTAATGGAAGACCCCGTGTTCGATCTGCGTGGCAATCGCGGCGCGGTACCCGTGCCCGTCATAGGCTTGCGCGCCGGCGCCGCCGGTCGCGATCAGGCGCACGCGCTTTCCGGCCAGCCGGCCGGGCTGCCCGCCGCCGACGCCGAAAGCCCATCCCTTGGTGAACACGCGATCGATCCAGCCCTTGACCAGCGCCGGCATGCTCCACCAGTAGACCGGGAACGCCAGCACGATCAGGTCGGCGGCCTCCACCCGCAATTGCTCACGCCGCACGTCGCCGGGCAAGTTGCCGTTGCCGCGATAGAAGGCCAGGTCGGCCGCGGTCATGCGCGGGTCGAAGGACTCCGCGTCCAGGTCCGCCCAGACGACGCGGGCCCGGCCGCCAGCCTGGACGCCGGCCACGTAGCGCTCGGCAAGCGTGGCGGAGTAAGAGCCAGCAGGCGCGCTGGCGGCGATAACCAGGATGTTCATGTCGGCCCTTTGTGTCGCGATGACGATGAGCCATTGAATCATCTACCCATCAGATAAAATAGTTCAATATTTCGTTAAAACCTATCTAACTGGTAGATATATATGCCGCCTCGGATTTCGCTGGAGCAATGGCAGGCCCTGGTCGCCGTGGTGGACGCGGGCGGCTATGCCCAGGCCGCCGACGCGCTCAGCAAATCGCAGTCGACCATCAGCTACGCGATCCGCCAGATCGAGGAGCGGCTGGGCGTGGCCGTGTTCGCCATGGACGGACGCAAGGCCTTGCTCACGGACGACGGCAAGATCCTCTACCGGCGCGGCAAGTCGCTGGTGGGCGAGGCCCAACGCCTGGAACGGGCGGCGGCCAATCTGGCCAAGGGACGGGAGCAGATGCTGACGCTGGCCGTGGAAAGCCTGTTCCCGACGGACCTGCTGTTGCGCTGCCTGGACAGGATTGCCGGCGAGTTCCCCGAGACACGCATCGAACTTCACGAATCAGTGGTCGGCGGCACGGATGAACTGTTGCTCTCGGGCGAGGCCGACCTCGCCATCTGCGCCGACCACATTCCGGCCGGCCATGTCGGCGACGCGCTGCTGCGCTATTGCGCGATCGCCGCGGCCGCGCCGTCGCATCCCCTGCACCAGATGAACCGTCCGCTGTCGCTCGAAGACCTCAAGGCGCATCGCCATCTGGTGATCCGTGACAGCGGCCGCCAGCGCGTGCGGCCCAGCGTCTGGGACGTCGCCGAGCAGCGCATCACCGTCAGTCACAAGAGCACGTCGATACGCGCGGCGTGCATGGGCATGGGCTTCGCGTGGTATCCGCAGGACTGGATCCGCGAACAGTTGGCCTCGGGCGAATTGAAGCCGCTGCCGCTGCTGGATGGCGCGCAGCGCTGGGGCGCGCTGTACCTGGTCTACCCCGATCCCGACGCAGCAGGACCTGGCGCGCGCCGCCTGGGCCAAATACTGCGCGAAGAGAGCCAGAAATCCGAATGAAACCGCGGCGCGGACAGCCCGTCCGCGTCCTTTGGCCTTAACATACCGCCCAAAAACCACACCATGCGCCCATGCCCCGTCCGAATCTGACCAACGCCGAAACCCTGTGCCAGATCGCCAAGCTGGGCAGTTTCCGCGCCGCAGCCGAACGGCTGCACACTTCCCAACCCGCCGTCTCGGCGCGCATGAAGGAGCTGGAGCAGTCGCTGGGCTTTCCTCTCTTCGAGAAGCGCGGCCGCCGGCTGGAACTTACGGTGCCCGCGCGCCGTTTCGTCGAACGCGTGGAACCGCTGCTGCTGGCAGTGGAAGACGCCTTCACCGACGCGGAGGCCGTCAATAACGCTGCCGGCACGGTGCGCATCGGCATGGGCGAGATTTCCATGACCTGGTTTTCACGCGTAGTGCCCGAGCTGCGCCGCGCCCTGCCGCGCGTTACCTACGAGATCGAGCTGGACCTCGCGGTCAAGCTGCAGGAGCACCTGACGTCCGGCGCGCTGGACATCGCGATCATGGCCAATCATCTGCGCGACGACCAGTTCATCTGCGAGTCGCTGGGTACGACCCGCATGTCGTGGATGGTCTCGTCCCGGCTGCTGAGCAACGCTGAAGGCCAGCCTCGCACCATGCAATCGCTACTGCAAACCGAGCCGTTGTGGTGCGTATCGCGCCCGTCGGGTTTCTTCGGACCGGCGCAGGACGAGCTGCGCGATATGGGCGCCAACCTGGACAACATCTGCAGCTGCAATCGCCTGAACAGCCTGATCGAAGTCGTCGAGGCCGGCGGCGGCATCGCGCAGTTGCCGGAAATGATGGTGGCCGAACAAGTTCGCGCCGGCACTCTGGTGCTGGTGGACCCGGCGCAGACGCCGCTGACGCTGGAGTTCACCATCGCCATCCACCGCAACCAGGGCCAGTCCGTCGTCCATCAGGTCGCCGAAGCCCTTGCCCGCCTGGGCAAGGCGGCTACCGGCCACGCCTGATGACTCGCGGCCGCGTTCAGGCGTCGAGCAGCGCGCGCTTCTGCACTTTGCCGCTGGCGTTGCGCGGCAACTCAGTCATGAACTGCACGTGCTCGGGTACCTTGAAATATGCAAGGCGCCCGGCGCAATAGGTCTTGATGGCATCCGCATCCGCCTGGTGCCCGGCGTGCAGCACGACGAAAGCCTTGACCGACTGGTCGCGCACCGGATCGGGTATGCCCACCACGGCCACGTCGCGCACGGCGGGATGCCCCATCAAGGCCTCTTCCACCTCCGCCGCCGAGATGTTCTCGCCAGCCCGCTTGATCACTTCCTTCTTGCGGCCGAAGAAAAAGAAGTTGCCCTTGGCATCCTGGTAGCCGAGGTCCCCCGTGTGCAGCCAGCCGCCCTCGAACACCGCCTGCGTCGCCGCCGGGTCGCGGTAGTAGCCCAGGGTCAGCGTGCGCCCAGGACGTCCGCGCACCACGATCTCGCCGACTGCGCCCACGGCCACCGGCCGGTTGTCGTCGTCGACCACGAACACTTCGCGGTCGGGCGTGGCGCGCCCGATGGACGGATAGGTCGAGGGCGAGGCATGGGGCTGCAAGGTGATGTAAAGCATGGTCTCGGACTGCCCGTAGCCGTTGCGCAACGGGATACGGAAACGCTCGATGAACGCCGCGATCTCGGCTTCCGAAATATTGATGGCATAGCCCGCGTACCGCACCTGATGCGCCGTATCGAAAGGCGTGGGCGGCTGGTTCAACAAGGTTCGGCACAGCATGCCGGACAGGCTGCATATCGTGATGCGGTGTTCGATGAGCTGGCGCAGGTAGCGCGTGGCGCTATAGCGTTCCCCGATCACCGCGGTGGCGCCCGCGGTCAGGCAGGACAGCACGGTTTCCTGGCAGTTGGCGTGGAACAGCGGCTTGTTGTTGAACACGCGGTCAGCGCGGCCTATGCCGCTGTTGGCCGCGCCCGCCTGGCCACACCAGAGCAAGTTGGCGTGCGTGAGCATCACCCCCTTGGGCCGCGCCGAAGTACCCGACGTGTACAGGATCTGCGCAAGGTCGTCGCTGCATAGCTCGGGCTCGCGGTAATCCGCGGACGTCGCCGCCAGCGCGCCGCTCACGCCTTCCGGCCCCAGGCTGCCGCGCGCCACCGGCACGATTTCCGGGCCTTGATCCATCGCGTCGCGGACTTCGCGGATCAACGCTTCGTGCGCGGGCTCGACCAGCGCCAGCGCGGGCTGACAATGCTCAAGCTGATAGGCTACTTCCGGCGCAGTGAGATGGATGTTGCCGGCCACGATGACGGCGCCCGCCAGCATCAGGCCCATCCACAGCGGCACGTACTCTGCGGTGTTGCCCATGAAAACGAATACGCGGTCGCCCGGCTGCACGCCGCGCGCCTGCAAGCCCGCGGCGAATGCGCGGGCCGCCTCGCGCAACTGGATGAAGCTCAACTGGCTGATGTCGCCGTTCTGGTACTCATGCACGATCGCCAGCTTATGCCCGTGGCACAGCGCCTGTTCATCGAGCAAATCCGTGATCCCGCGGTTTCCTGCTGCGTCCATCCAGCCTCCGGCTATTCTGATTTTTCAACGGCGCGCCGGCTCCTTGCGGCTGCGCCCATGAGTAGGAAAATCAGTATAGGTAGCGGCATTTCGCGGCACTAGCTAAACGTTTTTATGCATATCCATCAAGGTTTTTCATGCATGCCGGCAAGGCTGAATGATTGATGGGATTTATGCTTTTCCATCAAAACGTTTGCTTAGTCGCCAGCAGTCGGAAAACCTATACTCCGGTTCAAAGAGGCCACGCAGCAGAAGCGCCGGCCAGACCAAGAAGAATGCAAAACTGGAGGAGCTGCCGTGCAAGAGGCATCGATCAAGGACCAGGTTTCGGCCGAGGAATGGGCAGTGCGCGTAGACCTCGCCGCAGCCTATAACCTGGCTGTCGAAATGCGTATGACCGACCACATCTATACGCATATCTCGGCGAGGGTTCCCGGCGCCCAGCCGCACTTCCTGATCAATGCCTACGGGCTGATGTTCAACGAAATCACCGCGTCCAACCTGGTCAAGGTGGACATAGACGGCGGCATCCTGCTGGACCAGACCGGCCTGGGCATCAACCCCGCCGGCTTCGTCATCCATAGCGCCATCCATCGCGTCCGCCACGACTCGGCCTGCGTCATGCATACGCATACCGCGGCCGGCATCGCGGTATCCGCGCAAGAGGCCGGCCTGCTCATGATTTCGCAGCATGCCATGCGCTTTCACAACCGCATCGGCTACCACGACTACGAAGGCGTCGCGCTCGACATGGACGAACAGCAGCGCCTGATCGCCGATCTCGGCCCCCACAGCGCGATGATCCTGCGCAATCACGGCCTGCTGGTCTGCGGCGCCAGCGTGCCAGACGCCTTCGACGCCATGTTCTATCTGGAGCGCGCCTGCCAGGCGCAGGTCGCGGCGCTGGCCGGCGGCCTGCCGCTGGTAACACCCTCCGCCGCAGTTGCCGAGAAGGTCGGCCGCCAGTTCGACCGCCTCGACCGTCCGTCCCGCCACAAGCACTGGCCTCCCCTGCTCCGGCTGCTGCAACGCATCCGGCCCGAATACCAGGAATAGCGGCAACCGCGCCGCCCCCTGGCGGCCACTTTTCGTAGAGTAGAAATGGAAGATGCTCATCAATGCCGCGTCGCGGTATATGGTGCGGGCGCGATCGGCTGTCTGCTCGCCGCGCGCCTGGCCCAGGCTGGCTGCGAGGTGACCATGATCGCCCGCGGACAAACGCTGGCCGCCCTGCGGCAACATGGCGTCGGCTTGACGGCTGACGGCGCCACGCGCCACTACCCGGTGCGCGCCACCGACGATCCGCGTCAGGTGCGCGGCGCGGACTACCTGATTCTTGCGGTCAAGCAACAGGCGCTGGACGATATCGCCGCGCACCTGGCGCCGATGCTGGCGCCGAAAGGCACCGTGGTGCCGGCCGTAAACGGCATCCCCTGGTGGTATCTGCCCACGCTGGACAGCCCGCTGGGCAACATGCCGCTGCAAACGGTGGATGGCCGCGGTGCCCTCAGGCAAGCGCTGCCATTGGAGCGGGTGCTGGGCGCCGTGGTGTACATCGCGGCGAACGCCACCGCGCCTGGCATCACGGCCCAGAACGCACGCAACACTCTCATACTCGGCGAACCGGACGGCTCCAGGTCTGCGCGGGCCGACCGGCTCGCCGGACTGTTGCAAGCTTCAGGCCTGCAATGCGAGGTCAGCGGCGACATCCACCAAGCGGTCTGGGTCAAGGCGATGGGCAATGCCACCTTTAACCCCTTGAGCGTGCTGGCCCACGCCACCATGGAGGCCATGGTTCGCGATCCCCACCTCGGCAAACTGGCGCGCGCCATGCTGGGCGAGTACCTGGCGCTGGGCCAGGCGCTCGGGCTTGCGCTGCCGGTGATGGTCGAGCAACGCATGCAGGCAGCCGCCAGCGCGGGCGCCGCCCAGACCTCGATGTTGCAGGACGCGCTGCAAAACAAGCCGTTGGAAATCGACGCCATCGTCGGCGCCATGATCGAGATCGCAGCAAAGCTGAACCTGGACATGCCCCACGCCAACACGGTCTGGGGATTGATCCGGCACCGGAACCTCAGCGCAGGCGCCATCTGAACACCCCACCTAGAAAACCACAGGAGACAATCCATGAAATGGCTATCGCATTGCCTGGCCGCAACCCTGATCTGCACGGGCGCAGCCGCCCACGCCCAGGAATATCCCAACAAGCCCATCAACATCGTGGTGCCCTTCACGCCGGGCGGCGTCACCGACGTGATGACCCGGCAGGTCGCGGCCAAGCTGCAGGCAGATCTGGGCCAACCGGTGGTAGTGGTCAACAAGCCCGGCGCCGGCACCATGATCGCCTCGGCCTATGTGGCCAAGGCGCCGGCCGACGGCTATACGCTGCTGATGGCGGCATCGTCCCTGGGCATCGCTCCCAGCCTGTACAAGAACACCGCGAACTATGACCCGGTCAAGGATTTCCAGCCCGTTTCGCTAATCGCCAGCGTGCCTCACGTGCTGGTGACGGGCAAGCAGGTGCAGGCGTCCAGCGTGAAGGAATTGATCGCCACGCTCAAGAAAGACGGCAAGTCGGCGACCTTCGCCTCTTCCGGCAACGGCACGTCCAACCACCTGGAGGGCGAGCTGTTTGCCGCGCTGACCGGCCTGAAGATGACCCACATCCCCTACAAGGGCAGCGTTCCGGCGCTGACCTCCTTGGCAGGCGGTGAAGTCGACATGCTGTTCGTGGACATCGCGGCCGCGCAGCCCTTTCTCGACAGCGGCAAGGTACGGCCGCTCGCCGTCACCACCAAGACGCGGTCCTCGGTGCTGCCCGACCTGCCCACGGTCGAGGAATCCGGCCTGCCCGGCTACGACGCCATGCCCTGGCTGGGGATCGTGGCCCCGGCCGGCACGCCGCCCGCGGTCGTCGCGAGGCTGCAAGCATCCCTGCAGAAGATGAAGGCGGCGCCCGACGTGCAAGAGCAGTTCAAGAAAATGGGCCTGGACGCCCTGTTCACCAAGCCGGGCGATTTCGGCGCCTTCATCGTCAGCGACAGCGCCAAATGGGCCGAGTTGATCAAGAAGTCCGGCGCAACCGCCGAGTAGGCCGACACCCCCAACCCCCACGCCATTCCAGGAAGGACCCTTACATGCATCGCGATACTCCGGCCCCGGCAAAACCGCTCGGCAACGACGTGTGGGAGGCCACGCTCAAGCGCGCGCTGGCCAGCGCCAACATCCCCACCTTGCTCATGGTGCTGGTGCACCTGACGGGCGACACGCAGTGGCTGTCCGAACGCTACCAGTGTTCGCGCATCCGTGGCCTCGAAGACAACGACCCCGGCGGGCTGCCGCAAGCCGTGCAGGAGGAAATCCGTGAAGCCGCGTACTCGGCCATCCTGCGCAGCCGCAGCGGCCACCCGCCCAGACTGCCCGCCCCCACGCACGAACAGCTGGTCGCGATGCTGCGCACCAGCATCGGGGAAACCGTTCCCGACTCGTACGGCCCCATGATCGCCGCCTGGCTGGGACTGGATCCGGACTTCGCGCTGGAGCAACGCAATGCGTTCCGGGTGCCGCGAGGCTATCGGGTCCTGGTCATCGGCGCCGGCGTGGCCGGCCTGTGCGCCGCGATCCGCCTGCAAGGCGCGGGCATTCCTTATGTCGTGATCGAGAAGAACGCCGAAGTCGGCGGCACCTGGTACGAGAACCGCTACCCCGGCGCGGGCGTGGACACCCCCAACCACATCTACTCGTACTCGTTCGCCAAGCACGACTGGTCGCGCTACTTCGCCCTGCAAGGCGAGATCCAGGGCTATTTCGAAAGCGTCGCCGACCAGCATGGCGTGCGCTCCAACATCCGCTTCAACACGCGCGTGGAGTCCGCCCGCTACGACGAAGCCGCACTGTGTTGGAACGTACGCACGGTCGGGCAGGACGGCCAGGTCCAGGACTATGTGGCGGACATCGTCATCAGCGCGGTCGGTCTGTTGAACGTACCCAAGCTGCCCCCCATACCCGGCCTGGAGAGTTTCAAGGGCCCCTGCTTCCATACGGCGAACTGGCCGGAAGGCCTGGACCTGCGCGGCAAGAACGTGGGCATCATCGGCAACGGCGCCAGCTCCATGCAGGTCGTGCCCGCCATCGCCGACCAGGTCCGCTCCCTGACCGTGTTCCAGCGCTCCAAGCAATGGGCCGCGCCGTTCGAGAAATTCCAGAAGCCCGTGCCAGAGGACGTCCGCTTCCTGCTGCGCGAGGTACCGTATTACCAGGAGTGGTATCGCCAACGCCTGGCCTGGATCTTCAACGACCGGGTCCACGCGACGCTGCAAATCGATCCGCAATGGCCGCACCCCGAGCGCGCCATCAATGAGATCAACGACAAGCACCGCGAACACTTCACCAGCTACATCAAGGCGGAACTCGGCGAACGCCAGGATCTGCTGCCCGACGTTCTGCCCGACTACCCGCCCTTCGGCAAACGCATGCTGATGGACAACGGCTGGTTCCGAACCATGGCGCGGGACCATGTCGAGTTGGTCACTGGCGGCATCGCGCGGGTCACGGAAAACGCAGTGGTGAGCGACAACGGCCAGGCGCACGAACTGGACGTGCTGGTGGTCGCCACCGGTTTCGACGCGATCAATCTGCTGTCCTCGTTCAAGCTCTATGGCCGCGGCGGACGCTCGATCCGCGAGGCCTGGGACGAAAAGGGAGCCGAGGCCTTCATGGGAGTCGCGGCGCCCGGCTTTCCCAACCTGTTCATCCTGGCCGGTCCCAACACCGCCCTGGGCCATGGCGGCAGCGTCGTCGCCCTGCTGGAGACCCAGGTGCGCTATGTCATGGGCCTATTGCAGCAAGGACTGGACAAGGCCGGCGGACGCTTCGAGATTGAAGTCCGCAGGGACAGGCACGACGCCTATAACGCCCGCGTCCAGGCCGCCCACGACCGCATGATCTGGACCCACAAAGGCATGAGCAACTGGTATCGCAACGCGCATGGCAAGGTGGTGGCGCCCACCCCGTTCCGCAACGACGACTACTGGCACATGCTGCGCAAGACGGACATGGGCGACTACCACTACCGCCCGGCGTCTCGCGTGGGCGAAGCCAAGCCGTCCGCATCCGACCGCGTCGAGATTGCCTGAATGCCACAAGCGCAGAAGAAGCGTTGCCTGGTGCTGGGCTGCGGCGGCGTGACAGGGCTGGCCTGGGAGATCGGCATTCTGGCGGGCCTGGCGCGCCACGACGTCGACCTCTGCTGCGCGGACTTGTTCATCGGTTGCTCCGCCGGTTCCGTCGCCGGCGCGCAACTGGCGCTGGGCGTCCCGCCCATGCAGCTGCTGGCGACGCAGCTGTGCGGGACAGGCGCCGAACAATACCGTCCGTACTCGCAACAGGCGGCTGACGACAAGAACCGCGAGCTGTACGGCAAAGTGGGCGCTGACCTGGGGCAGGCGCGCCGGCGCATCGGCGCCTATGCGCGGCGCTCCGCCACGCCCACACTGGCAGAACGTCGCGCCATCATCGCCTCCCGTCTGGGCGCAAGCGACTGGCCCTCCCGTCCATTGCTGGTGGTCGCGGTCGACACGGCCACCGGCGAAGGGCGCAGTTTCAGCGCCGCCGACCAGGTCGATTTCATCGATGCCATCGCCGCCAGCTGCGCCGTGCCGGGCGCCTGGCCAGCCGTGCCCATCGGCGGCGCGACCTACATGGACGGCGGCATCCGTTCCATGACCAATGCCGATATGGCGGCCGGCTACCAGCAGGTCGTGGTGCTGGCGCCGCTGGGTTATCGAGAAGGGAATCCTGTCAGCGGCCATCTGCGGCGCGAACTGCAGACCTTGTGCGAGGCCGGCAGCCTGGTCCACGCCGTGCTGCCGGACGCGGCCAGCGTACAGGCCATCGGCGACAACGTGCTGGACCCCGCGCGGCGCGCCGACGCCGCCGAGGCCGGGCTGCGCCAGGCATCGGCGATCGCGCAAGCCCTGCGGCAAGCGTGGCGCTGATCCTGTCCCGCATTCCGCCCAGCGCTGTTCCCGTCAGAAAGCGGTCTGCTCACTTTCCTGAATGTGGCAGGTATCGACATACCGCCAGCACCCTAGACTCCCCGTTCAAGCCCGGCCGCCACGCGGCCTGGCCCCACCACGAACGCGGAGTGAACCATGAACGCATCACCGGCTGGCCTTAGACCCGCCGATTTCTTTTCCCCCACCGTCGCAGCCCTGATCTCGGTGCTGGTGAACTACGGTGGCACCTTCGTGCTGGTGTTCCAGGCGGCGGAGCTGGCCAGGCTGACGCCGGCCCAGACCGCGTCCTGGGTGTGGGCGGTTTCCATCGGCGTCGGCATCACCGGCGCGCTGCTGAGCTGGCGCTACAAGGCGCCCGTCATCACGGCCTGGTCCACGCCCGGCGTGGCGTTCCTGGCGACCGTGATGCCGTTCACGCCCTACGGCGAGGTCATCGGCGCCTACATCCTGTCGGCGCTGGGCTTCATCGTGCTCGGCCTGTCCGGCGCATTCGAGAAGCTGGTGCGCATGATTCCGGGCGGCATCGCCGCCGGCCTGCTGGCCGGCATCCTGCTGCAATTCGGCGTCAATGCCTTCGGCGGGGCCAGCGCCGATCCGCTGCTGGTGATCGTGCTGGTCATCTCCTACGCCCTGCTCAAGCGCTACACCTCGCGCTTCGCGGTGGTCGGCATCCTGGTCATCGGCCTGGGGCTGCTCATCGCGCAAGGCCGCATCGACTTCTCGGCGGTCCACCTCAGTCTGGCCGCGCCGGTATTCGAGATGCCGCGGTTCTCGCTGCAGGCGCTGCTGGGCGTCGCCTTGCCGCTTTTCATCATCACGCTGACAGGGCAATACATGCCCGGCATGCTGGTGTTGCGCAACGACGGCTACCAGACCAGCGCGAATCCCATCCTCACCGTGACGGGCCTGGGCTCGCTCATCATGGCGCCCTTCGGCGCGCACGCCTTCAACGTCGCGGCGATCACCGCCGCGATCTGCACCGGCCGGGATGCGCATCCGGATCCGGCCAAGCGTTACCTCGCGGGCCTGGCCTGCGGCGTGTTCTACATCCTGGTGGGCACCTTCGGCGTCACGCTGGCGACCTTGTTCATGGTGCTGCCCAAGGCGTTCATCACCACGCTGGCCGGCCTTGCCCTGCTGGGCGCGATCGGCGGCAGCCTGGCCAACGCCATGGCCGACGCCCGCACCCGCGAAACCGCGCTCATCACCTTTCTGGCCACTGCCGCCAACGTCACGCTGCTGGGCGTGGGCGGCGCGTTCTGGGGCCTGGTCGCCGGCCTGACCGCGCACCTGCTGATCCATGGGGGCCAGCGAGCGCTGGCCGCCAATTCTTGACCTCCCGTCGCCACTTGCCAATCGAAACAGGAACCACCGTGACGAACACCGATCTTCCCGACAGCCTCGCGCTGCCTAGTGTCAACGCCCAGCCCCTGGCGCAGGCCGATCCCGGCATCTGGGGCGCCATCGACGCCGAACGGCGCCGGCAGAGACACTCGATAGAACTCATCGCCTCCGAGAACTTCGTCAGCCGTGCGGTGCTGGAAGTCCAGGGCTCCGTGCTGACGAACAAGTACGCCGAAGGCTACCCCGGCCGCCGCTATTACGGCGGCTGCGTCAACGCCGACGTGGCCGAGGAAATCGCAATCGAGCGCGCCACGCGTCTGTTCGGCGCGCGCTACGCCAACGTACAGCCCCACTCCGGCAGCCAAGCCAACCAGGCGGTCTACCTGGCGCTGCTGGCGCCCGGCGACAAGATCCTGGGACTGGACCTGAAGGCGGGCGGACACCTGACCCATGGCTCCAAGGTCAACATGTCGGGACGCTGGCTGCAGGCGCTGAGCTACAGCGTCGATCCCGCCACGCACCGGGTGGACATGGACGAGGTCGAGCGCATCGCGCGCCAGGAAAGACCCAAGCTCATCATCGCCGGCGGCTCGGCCTACTCGCGCACGCTGGACTTCGCGCGCTTTCGCGCCATTGCCGATGAGGTGGGCGCGATCTTCATGGCGGACATGGCCCATTTCGCCGGCCTGGCCGCGGCCGGGGCATATCCCTCGCCGGTGCCGCATGCGCACGTCACGACCACCACCACCCACAAGACCTTGCGCGGTCCGCGCGGCGGCATGATCCTGACCAACGACAGCGAGCTCGCCCGCAAGATCGATGCGGCCGTATTCCCGGGCCTGCAGGGCGGTCCGCTGATGCACATCATCGCCGCCAAGGCCGTGGCCCTGGGTGAAGCGCTGCAGCCCGCCTTCCGCACCTACGCCCACGCCGTGGTCGAGAATGCGCGCGTTCTGTGCCGCCGGCTGGCCGAAGGCGGCCTGTCCATCGTGTCTGGCGGCACGGACTGCCATCTGGGCGTGGTCGATCTGCGGCCCTGGGGGTTGGCCGGCAATACGGCGGAGCAAGCGCTGGAACAGGTTGGCATCACCTTGAACAAGAACGCCGTCCCCAACGATGCCGCCAAGCCTGCCGTCACCTCCGGCATACGCGTGGGCAGCGCCGCCTGCACGTCGCGCGGCATGGGGCCCGCCGAATTCCAGGAAATCGGCGACATGATCCTGGCCTTGCTGGGCGGCGTACGCGCCGGGGCCGTCGACACCCGCACGGAAAGCGCCATCCGCGAAGGCGTGGCCGGGCTGGCCATGCGCTTCCCGCTGCCGTACTGAAGCGCCCTAGCGCTTCAACGCATTCGACAGCCGCAGCACCGCGGCTTCGATCTCGTAGGCCGTCAGCGAGGCATAGCCCAGCAGCCAGCCCTGCTGCTTGTGATCGCCCGCATAGAGCCGGCTCAGTCCGGGCAGCCGCAGGCCTGCGGCCTCGGCCTGGCGGATGGTCTGTTCCTCGGACCATCCGCGCTCGAGCAGGCATGGGATCTGCAACCCTCCGGGAGGCCTGTAGGCCTGCACGACGCCGCCGAGCTGCTTGCCCAGCGACTCCAGCAACACCTGCCGTCGTCCCGCGTACAGTTTTCGCATGGCTCGCACGTGCGAGTTGTAATGGCCGTCGTCCATGAAGCGCGCCAGCGTCAGCTGCAGGATCTGCGGCGTATGCCCGTCCATGATGCTGCGCGCTCGGGCAAAGGCATCGACCAGGCCGGGCGGCAGCGCCATGTATCCCATCCTGAGGCCCGGATACAGCGTCTTGCTGAACGTGCCCAGGTAGAGGGTGCGCTGGTGCATGTCCAGCCCCTGCACGCAGGCTGTAGGCAGGCCGTCGTAGTGGAATTCGCTGTCGTAGTCGTCCTCGATGATCCACTTGCCGTGTTCCGCCGCCCAGCCGATCAGATCCAGCCTGCGCTCAAGCGACAACGTCACGCCGGTGGGGTATTGGTGCGACGGCGTCACGTACACGCAGTTGGCGCCGCTGCGGTCCGCGCGCAGCAGGTCCAGGCGTATGCCCTGCGCGTCGACGTCAATGGGCACGATGCGCGTTTCCGCGGATTCGAAGGCCTTGCGGGCGCCGAAGTAACCGGGGTTTTCCATCAGGATGGGCTTGCCGGCGTCCGCCAGCAATTGCGCGCACAGGAACAGGGCCTGGCGGGTGCTGCTCAACACCAGCACCTGCTCGGGCAAGACCTTGGCCCCGCGCTCCAGGTTCAGGTAGGCGGCGATGGCGCGGCGCAAGGGCTCGGCGCCCTGCGGGTCGCCATGCAGCAGCACATGGCTGCGGTAGTCCTTCAGGACCTGGCGCTGCAACCGTTCCCAAACGTCGGTGGGAAAGGTGCGGGTTTCCGGCAGCCCCGTGGCGAACGCCTTGATGACCTGCTGGTCCGCGACCCCGCCGCTGTCCAGGATCATGCGCCCGCGCCGGCTCAGCCCCGCCCCTGCCGGTAGCGCGCCCAGCTTGCCATCCAACTTCGCACGCCTGCGCGCGGCGCCGCGCAGTTCGGTGCTCACGGTCTGCGACACGTAGCTGCCCGAGCCCTCGCGCCGCACGATGTAACCGTCGCGATGCAACTGCACATAGGCGTTCTCCACAGTATCGCGCGCCACCCCCAGCGATTTGGCCAATCCGCGGGTCGCGGGCAGCCTGAGGCCCGGCTCCAGCGCGCCGTCCAGGATCAGGGCGCGCAGCGCCCGCTGGATCCTCTGATGCAGCTCCAGGCGCTGGAGCTCCGCATCGTTCATGCGCATCTTCAGCGTATCCAGCTCGAAGGTCTTAGGCATGCGGTCTGCTCACAAGAAGAAAACTGGCCTGTCCGGGCCGGCCATTCTATCCGTAGACTCACCCCTTCGCCACGGCAACCGCGGGCGCAACCATGCAGGAGCCCGCGCCAGGCGGGGCAGGATCGGGAAACATGGCAAGGTCATACAACTTCAGCGCAGGTCCGGCGGCGCTGCCGCTGGAAGTGCTGCAGGAAGCGCACGAAGAGTTCTTCGATTTCGCGGGCACCGGCATGTCGGTGATGGAAATCAGCCACCGCTCGCGCGTGTTCATCGATATCGCGCGCCAGGCGGAATTGGACCTGCGGGCCATCCTGCAAATCCCCGACCGCTACAAGGTGCTGTTCCTGCAAGGCGGCGCTTCGCTGCAGTTCTCGCAGGTGCCGATGAACCTGCTGCGCGGCAAGGCGTCGGCGGACTATCTGCACACTGGACTCTGGTCCGGCAAGGCCATCGAGGCGGCGCGGCGCTACTGCAAGGTCCGCGTCGCGGCCAGCAGCGAGGCATCGGACTTCGACCGCATCCCCGCGCCCGGCGAATGGCGGCTTGACGCCGACGCGGCCTATCTGCACTACACGGAGAACGAGACGGTGCATGGCGTGCAGTTCCAGGCCGCGCCGGACGCATCCGTCCCGCTGGTGTGCGATGCCTGCTCCAGCCTGCTGTCCAAGCCGATTGACGTGTCCCGGCATGGTCTCATCTACGCCGCCGCGCAGAAAAACATGGGGCCGGCGGGCGTCACGGTCGTGGTGGTGGACGAAGCCTTGCTGGACGGCGCGCTGCCCATTACGCCCGATGTGCTGAACTATGCGCACGCCGCGCGGGCGGACTCGATGCTCAACACGCCCGCCACCTTCTCCTGGTATCTGACCGGGCTGACGCTGCGTTGGATCCGCCGGACCGGCGGCATGGAACGCATCCATCAGGCCAACCAGGCCAAGGCCGGGCTGCTGTACCGCGCCATCGACGCCAGCGGCGGCTTCTACCTCAACAAGGTCCGGCCGGAATTCCGGTCCATCAACAACGTGCCGTTCTTCCTGGCCGATTCCGCCCTGGAGCCCCTGTTTCTGCGCCAGGCCGAGAGCGCCGGGCTGATGGGGTTGAAGGGACACTCCCACACCGGCGGCGTCCGAGCCAGTCTCTACAACGCGGTCGACCTGCCGGCGGCGGCCGCGCTGGCCGATTTCATGACGGACTTCCAGCGCACGCGAGGCTGAAGCCGGCGCGGCAGCCCTAAAAAAGACACGGGAAGACCGGCATGGATTTCAGGCAGCTCAGGCAGTTCGTGGTTCTGGCCACGGAATTGAACTATCGCAAGGCGGCCGCCCGGCTGCACATGACCCAGCCTCCGCTCAGCGTCGCCATCAAGCGGCTCGAAACCGAGATCGGCGCGGACCTCTTCGAGCGGGACCGCCTGGGCGTGCGCCTCACCGTCGCTGGCGGCGCCTTTCTTCGCGAAGCGAAGCGCCTGCTGGAAGGCGCCGACGCCGCACTGCAGGCCGCACGCGATGCGGCCGAAGGACGCATGGGTACGCTGCGGGTATGCGCGGTGCCCAGCGCCGCGTTGAACCTGCTGCCGCGCATCCTGCCCGAATTCGCACAGCGCTTTCCGCACATACGCCTGCGACTGACCAGCGGCAGCACCGTCGGCATCCTGGCGGGACTGCAGCGCGGCGAGCTGGACGCGGCATTCCTGGTGCCGCCCGCGTCCGGGGTGCCGGGCATCGCAATCACGGCCTTGCGGCGGGAGAGGCTGACGCTGGCCGTGCCTGCCGGCCATCGGATGGCGGGCATGAATAGCGCCAGGCTCTCGGACCTGGCGGACGAAACGCTGGTGACCCTGGCGCACTCCGACAGCCCGGGATTCGCGGGAGAGATCGTCGCGGCCTGCCAGCGTGCGGGATTCCATCCCCGAGTCCTGCAGGAATCGTCCCACGCCCTCATCAGCCTGCCGCTCATCGCCGCGGGCCTGGGCGTCGCCATCGTCCCGGCGGCGCTGCGCCGGATCGCCATCGACAACGTGGCTTATGTGGACCTCATGGACGTGGCCGGCGCGCCCTTGACCTACGCCATGGCGCTGGCGGCGCCCGCCGAGTCCATGAATCCGGCGGTCCGCTGGTTCATCGACGTGGCCCACGAGGTGCTGGGCGCGCAATCAGCCTGAGGCCCCCCCGGGGCTTACTGCGCCGGTCGCGAAAGAATGCCCGCCCACTTTTTCTGTTCGGCCACGACCCGCTGCTCGAACGCCGCCTGCGATCCATCCACGGGTTCGCTGCCGCGCGCGTAGATCTTGTCCTGCACAGACGGGCTTTTTGCCACCGCGGCGATGGCCGTGTTCAGGCGCGCAACCACATCGGCCGGCGTGCCTTTGGGAACGGCAATGCCCGACAGCGATCCGCCTTCCACGTCCTTGCCCAGCACCTCCTTGACCGTAGGAATGTCAGGCAGGTTGGCCAGGCGTCGCGACGAAGTCACCGCGTAGGGCCGAATCTGCTTCGCCTCGACGAATCCCACCGCGGTAACGGCGGAAACGGCCGTCAGATCCGTGTTGCGGCTCATCACCGCCGTCATGGACTCCGATCCGCTCTTGTAAGGCACATGCAGCATCCTCACGCCGGTCGCCTGTTGCAGCAGCTCCAGGACTTGATAGTTGTCGGAACCTTCACCCGCCGTCGAAAACGCGATCTTGTCGGCCTGGGTCGACGCGGCCTTGATGATTTCCGGCAGCGACGCATACGGGCTGTCCGCGCCCACGGCCAGCACCGTGGGCGTATTGGCCAGCATGGCGACGTAGGTGAAGTCCTGGTTCGGATCGTAGGGCAGCTTCTTGTAGATCAGCGGATTGACCGCGACCATGCCGTTGGTGATCACCAGCAGCGTGTAGCCGTCGGCGGGCGACTTCGCCACCGCGCCCGCGGCGATGGAACCGCCCGCGCCGCCGCGGTTCTCCACCACCACCGGCTGGCCCAGTTCGCGCGTCAGCCCCTCGGCGAAGACCCGCGCCGTGGTGTCGGTCACGCCGCCCGCGCCGAACGGCACGATCAGGCGTATGGGCTGGTCGGGATATGGCCCCGCCCATGCCGCAGCCGGAAGCATTACACCCAACACAGCCGCCATGCAGCGGCGCAATCCCTTGTTCATCGCGTTATCTCCATTTTTTTGAGGATTTCAAGAAGCCGTCGTTCCAGGTCCGGGGCCAGCGGCGCCAGCGGCGCGCGCAGATGGCCGCTGTCCAGGCCGCGCAAGCGCAGGCCTGCGGCCACCGTCCGCGGCAGACCGTGGTCCATGAGAAAGTTCAAGAGATCGATCTGGCGGCCGAACCACTCGTCCGCGCCACGCGCGTCGCCGGCCATGGCGCAGCGATACAGGTTCAGGGCGAATGACGCGCTGACGTTGGCCGACGCCGTGCACCAGCCCGCCGCCCCCTCCGCGAACCCGGTCCGCGCCATGCAATTCAGGCCGATGTACACCGCTGTCCGGTCCGGGCAGGCCGCGCGCAGCCGCGCGATCTTGGTCGGATCCGGACTGCTTTCCTTGATCATGGTGACGTTGGGCAGCTCGGCCAGCCGGGCCAGGAACTCCACGGGCAGGTCCATGCCCGTGGTGAACGGATTGTTGTAGACCATCACCGGTGTGGAGACCGATACGCAGACCTCGCGGTAGTAGGCGTGGATTTCGTCCTGGGTCAGCTTCCAGTAGGTGCTGGGCAATAGCTGCAAGGCTGCGGCGCCCGCGCGTTCCGCGTAGCGCGCGTGGCGCACCGTGCTGGCGGTACTCAGGCTGGACACGCCCGCGAGCACGGGCAGCCGCCCGCGCGCCGCCTGGATGACGGTGTCGATGACGGCCTCGCGCTCGCCGTCGTCCAGGTAAGGCAGGCAGCCGACGCTGCCCAGCGGCGCCAGCGCATGCACGCCCTCGCCGATCAGGCGCTCTACGTGCGCTTCCAAGAGCGCGTGGTCCACCCGCCCGCGTTCATCGCAAGGCGTCAGCAGGTAGCCGATGATTCCCTTCAAGTGCATCGCTCGTTCTCCATGTCCGCTTGCAGTCTAGGGAGGCCGCCCCGGCCGGTCCAATACCTATTTCCAGGGCGCCTGATAGCTCCCGCCCGCGCTGCCGCGCGAGCGAATCTTGTATCCAGTAATTCCCGCGCAAGGCCGATAGACTTTCCCGGCCACTCACCAAGGAGCAAGCCATGAGCAGCAATGACGTTCTCGACCACGCGCAGGCCCACCACATGCCGGAGTACCGCAGGCCGGAGGACATGGAATGGGAAATGGGCCGGTTCAAGAACAAGACGAAGTTCCTCTTCCACACGCGGGCAGAACGCCCCACCGAACCCAACGCGGGATTTCTGCGCTATGAACCGGGCGCGGGCTTCCGTCTGCACAAGCATGACTTCGCCCAGGTCTGGTACGTGATCGAAGGGGAATTCAACATGGGCGGAAAGATGTACGGCCCCGGCACCGTGGTGTTCCATCCGGACCCGCACATCGAGGAGGCCCTCAGCACCGAGACGGGCGGCACCTTGTTCTTCGTCCAGTATCAGGGTCCCACGACCGGCGGCCGGCCGGTGTACGAAGGCCGCATGAACATCAAGGGCGAGCCGCCCGCGATCACCGCGCAGGATCTGGAGCACTGATACGCGGTTCCCCGGGCGGCAGCCAGGACTGGCAGCCGCCCACGGCAGGACTGTCAAGACCGGCCCGCCCACCAAGAAATAGAACATTCCAAGGAGACAACCCTCATGCACGCACGATTTCTGCGCGCCAGCCTCGCGTCGTTGACGTTTTCGCTTGCCGCTCAGGCTCAGGCCCAGGCAGTAGTCGACTGGCCCGAGCGCCCCATCACGCTGGTCGTGCCGTTCGGCGCCGGCGGCATCACCGACCTCACCGCCCGCACCGTGGCCAAACAGCTGCAGGCCGAGCTCGGCAAGCCGGTAGTCGTGGAGAACAAGCCCGGCGCCGGCGGCAACATCGCCGCCGACATCGTGGCCCGGGCCAAGCCCGACGGCTACACGTTGATGGTGATCACCAACGGCATGGTCGCGGTCAATCCGCTCATCCACAAGCAGCTGAACTACGACGCGCTCAAGGATTTCGCCTACGTCTCCATGATCGCCAATACACCGCTGGCCCTGGTCGTGCCCCAAAGCTCGCCGATCCAGGACCTGCCGGCGCTGGTGGCGCGGGCCCGCAGCCGGCCGGATGCCGTCTCCTTCGCCAGCGCCGGACAAGGCACCTCGATACACCAGGTATTCGCCCTGATGCAGCAGCAGACCGGCGCCACGCTCATGCACGTGCCCTACAAGAGCGGCGCGGAAGCCGCCACCGCCCTGCTTTCGGGGGTGGTGGACGTGACGGCGGTCGAGACCGTGGTGGTCGGGCCGTTCATCCAGTCCGGAAGGATGCGCGCGCTGGGCGTGACCTCGGCACAACGGGTGTCGAACCTGGCTGACGTGCCCGCGGCCCGCGAAGCCCTGGGCGGCGATTTCGATGTAGGCTCGATATCCGGACTGGTAGCCCCAGCCGCCACGCCGCAGAGCATCCTCGACAAGCTGGAACAGGCGATGCAGGCGGTGGCGCAAAGCGAGGGCATGGCGCAGCTCCATGCGCAAGGCAGCCAGCCCATGCCTGCGGGATCGCAGGTCTTTCTGGAGCGCATGCGCCAGGAACAGCAGAAGTGGCGCCTGGTATTCTCCGCGGAGCCCGGGAAGTAGCCCGCGGAGAATAGCCGCAGCCGTCAAGAACAGGGGAGTCGGGCCATGGATCGCATATATCCCGCCGCGGAAGAACTGGTGCAGCATCTGGTGGAGTCGATCTCCGCGAAGATCTTCAACGGCGCCTACGCGCCTGGGCAGAAGCTGCGGCAGGAGACCCTGGCCGAAGAATACGACGTCAGCCGCACGCCGGTGCGCGAAGCGTTCCGGCAGCTGGAGACCAAGGGCCTGATCGTGCAGCAGCCGCGCTACGGCGCCACGGTGGTGGCGCCGACCCTCAAGGACATAGGCGCGAATTACTGGCTGCGTGGCGAACTGGAGGGCATGGCGGCCGAGCTGGCGGCGCGCTGGATATCCGACGCCGATCTGCAAAGACTGCAGGCCACGCACGCCGAATGCGCCGAGGCGGTCGCCGCGCTGTATGCCGAGGTCAACGCCGGCGGCGCGGCCGCGCCGCGCCAGGCCGCCGCGCCCATGCGGCATTGGGTGGTCAAGAACCATGAGTTCCATGCCCTGATCTTCCGCGCCGCCGGCAATCCGTCGCTGGAGCGCATCATCAAGGACCTGCACACGGACTACACCAAGAACATCCTCAACATGACCGTGCTGGGCATGTACGAGACCCGCATGAAGAAGAACGTCGAACATCATGCCACCATCGTCGAGGCGCTGACGACGCGCGACACCGCAGCGTCGCGCGCAGCCATGCGCACGCATATCCATGAGTCCGGCGAGTTCGTGGTGGACTGGCTGCAAAAGCGTCCCGCAGGCCGCAAGCCGCCACGGTAGCTGCGCCCCCGATTCGGCCGAAAGCCACGTGCTACCATGCCGGCGGAAGGGCGCAACGCAGACGCCAGGGACACGGATCAGCCTGGCCACCCGCAAGCCGTGGAGCGCCTGCCGACCCGCACAGGAAGCGACACGGATTCGAGCATGAGCGAGACCAGGAACACGTCTAGATCCTCGATCGAGATTTCGGAAGAAATTCTGCGGCGGATCAGGAACGGGCAATACCTGCCCGGCGATGCCTTGAGCCAATACGAGCTGGCGACCGAGTTCGAAACCAGCCGCACCCCCATCCGCGAAGCCTTGCGGTTTCTCGAAGCGCGGCGCGCCATCACGCTGACCAGTACCGGCCGCGCCGTGGTCACCGTGCCATCCATCCGCGCCATCCGCGAAGCCTTCCAGATCCGCGCCGAACTCGAAGGGCTGGCCGCGCAACTGGCGGTGGACTGGATCGACGACCATGACCTGGAGCTGCTGGCGCAGCACCAAAAGCACTACGCCGATGCCCTGCGTTCGCGCGTGCGCAGCGAAAGCGGTTCCGACTGGCTGAAGTTCAACGCCAAATTCCACAGCCTGATCACCCAGGCCAGCCACAACGAACGTCTGCACGAGCTGGCCGCCGAGTTGCAGGGCAGCATCGTTTCCAACGTGCTGGGGTTCGCCTCGAAGATGCCGCCCCGCCTGATGGAAGAGAACATCAAGCAGCACGAGGACATCATCGCGGCGCTGACCCTGCGCAATGGCCCCGCCGCTCGCGAAGCGATGGCCACGCACATATCCCGGACGACCGAACTCGTCATCGAATGGATGGAGTCGCGGCGCTAGCCAGCTTTGCGCCGCCCGAGCCTTGCGGCTTCCCATAGGGACGCATCAACACGCCGCACGCCGCCGCGACCAATCCCAGTCCCGCCAGATACAGCACGATGAACCGCGGCGATCCTCCGCCCAGGGACAGCAGGTACGTCGCCACCAACGGCGCGGTGCCGCCGCCTATCGCCCCACCTATCTGCACGGCCAGCGAGATGCCGGTATAGCGGACGTCCGGCGGGAACATGCTGGAAAAGAGGCTGGACTCCTGCGCATACATCGCGGCGTATACCAAGCCGAACGCCACCAGCATCGCGATGTTCGTGTGATAGGCCGTCTTCTCATCCAGCAGCGAGAAGAACGTCGCGCTGAACAGCGAGATTCCCAGCGCGCCGGCGATGAATATCGCCCGCTTGCTGATCATGTCGCCCAGCAGCCCGAACAGCGGGATGGTGAACAAGGCCCCGACCGCTCCCCAAATGACACCCGTCAAGATGGTTTCGCGCGGCAGCCCCAGCGTACCCACGGCATAGGTCAATGAGAACGTCGCCAGCGTATAGAACCAGGTCTTTTCGGAGATGCAGGCCACCAGCGCGGTCAACACGGGAACCTTGTGCTCTCGGAGCACCGTCTTCAAGGGCAGCGCATCCTGTTTCGGCTGGGCCTGCGCCTGCTTGAATTCCGGCGATTCGCTGACCTTGGCCCGGATGTACCAACCGACCAGCAGCAGGAACACGCTTGCAAGGAATGGCAGCCGCCAGCCCCAGCTCAACATGTCCGCCTCCGGCAACCTGGAGACCGCGCCCATCGCCAGCGACGAGAGGATCAGGCCGGGCGCGACCCCGACCTGCGGCAGGCTGCCGAACAGGCCCTTCTTGCCTTCGGGCGCGTGCTCCACCGCCATCAGCACGGCTCCGCCCCACTCGCCGCCCACCGCCAGGCCTTGCAGGAAACGGAAGAAGACCAGGGCCACCGCGCCCCAGTAGCCGATCGTCTCATAGCTGGGCGTAAGTCCGATCAGGATGGTGGGCACGCCCATCAGCATCAGGCTGATCATCAGCATCGACTTGCGGCCGACGCGGTCGCCGAAATGCCCGAAGACGATGCCGCCCAGCGGGCGCGCAATGAAACCGACCGCATAGGTGCCAAAGGCCGCCAGCGTCCCGCTGATGGGATCGATCGCGGGAAAGTAGATCTTGTTGAAAATCAGCGCAGCCGCAATGCCGTAAAGAAAGAAGTCATACCACTCGATGGTGGTCCCGATCATGCTGGACAGTCCCGCGGTCACGTAATGCTTCTTCGAGCGCGAGGACGGCTGTTGTGAGATGGCGTTCATCCCGGTCTCCCTTGTTTTCTTTTTTTGCGCCCGACTACACGGCGGTGGTCTCTTCCGCCAGGCTCTTGCGCTCGCTGACGTTGAAGCGGCCTTCGTAGATCGCGCCCTGGTGGGTGTGCGGGCCGACGTACTGCACGTACAGGATCGTGCCGGCCTCGATGGTTTCCAGCTTGCTTTCGAAATGGGGATCCGGATGGAAGATCATCGAACCCTTGCCGTGGAGCTTGCCTTCGATGAGGAACTTGCCGTCCAGGATGTACCAGATCTGCGCGAAGTAATGGTTGTGCAGCGGGTGTCCCGATCCCTTTTCGTAACGCACGATGCCGGCGTTCGGAATGGTCGGATCCTCCGCCGTCGGATGGAACATCATCTTCGCGAACTGGCCTTCGTAGCGCAGGTTGGTCCACTCGAGGTCGTCCTCGTGCCGGGCGCGCATGCCCTGATGGTCCTCGGTCAGCGGACCGCCGCGGCCGCCCTCGTTGATGATCTGCTTGCCTGTGATGGTGTCGATGCTGCTCATGTGCTGTCCGTCCTGAAGAAAGAAAAGTGACAAACACAAATGGGATCCCATTTGCATAAAACGGGATCCTATTGATCACATGCCAAAGCGGCTACTGGGTTTAACCCTTAGATTCAGCGGGAGAGATGGCGAGCGGAAGAAACGCCGAGAGCCGCGGGCCGCGGCGGGTTGGAACGGGGCGCGGCGCGGCCCTTGCGCCTATGCAAGGCTACGGTTGCGAAGCGCCCTGGCCGCCGGCAGGCGCCAGGGCATGGGACGGACTCAGAGCTGGTCCAGCCATTGCTCCATCGCCTGGCGCGCGACGTGTTCAAGCCGGGGACCATAACGCCGCGCGTCCTCGCGGATGACCGCGGGATCGATCTGGCGCAGGCTCAGTTCGCAGGCATGGCCGATCAGCCAACGCTCGATCTGCGAGGAATCCGCCTCCAGGTGGAACTGCAGGCCCAGTATCCTGGGTCCCAGCGCGAACGCCTGGTTCGGAAAACCCGGCGTTTCGGCCAGGCGCGCTGCGCCTTCGGGGATGGCGAACTGGTCCCCATGCCAATGCAGCACAGGCACGGACTCGACCGCGCTCAGCACGGAATCCTGTCCTTGCGGCGTAAGCGTCAACGGCGCATAGCCGATCTCGGCGCGGCCGGTGGACACCACGTCCGCGCCCAGCGCCGCCGCCATGAGTTGCGCGCCCAGACAGATGCCCAGGGTCGGTTTGTCCTGGCGCAGACGCTGCGCGATGGCGCGCAGCTCCTGCTCCAGGAAGGGATAGCGGCCGGTTTCATAGACGCCGATCGGGCCGCCCAGGATCACGACGAGGTCAGCGTCGGCCAGGGTGGCGGCGTCAATGGCGTCGATGCCGGCCTCCAGGTATCGCACGCTATAGCCGCGATCAGCCAGGACCGGCGCCAATATGCCCAGGTCTTCAAAGGGAACATGGCGGATCGCCAAAGCGCTGAGGCTCATTCCAGGGACTCCTATTGCGGGCTCGGATGGCGGTCCAGCCCGCCCAGCAAGCCTTCGGGGGTTGAGACGAACAGGTTTTCCGACGCCAGCAGCCGTATGCCTTGCGGCGTGCTTTCCAGCAGGCGCCGTTCGCCTTCGGCAACCTGCAAGCTGAGCTGATAGCCGTCCTTGGCCGGCAGGCGCGCCGCGATGTCGCGGCTGTCGTCCAGCGCGGACGCCGCAGTGGACTCGAAATGGCCGATCAGGCGGCCGTCACGCTTGATGATGAGTCGGTACACCGGCATGCGCGCTACTCCAGGGAGCCGGACGCGCGCGATTCCGCGCCGTTGTCGGTCGGCCAGTAGTAGGAATCGGGCGTGTTGCGCGCGCCGAAGATGGCTTGACCGACGCGGACCACCGTGGCCCCTTCCTCGATGGCGATCTCGTAATCGCCCGACATGCCCATGGACAAATCATCCAGGCCGATGCCCGCCGGCGCGTCCTGGCGCAATTGGTCGCGCAGCGTGCGCAACAGCACGAAGCACTCGCGCACGCGCGCGGCTTCGGCCGAGAACAGCGCCAGGGTCATCAGGCCGCGCACCCGCAGTCCCGAGAATGCAGGCAGTTCGCGCAGGAAGGCCGCGGTCTCGTCCGGCTGCAACCCATACTTGCTGGCTTCGCCCGAGGTGTTGACCTGCACGAACACGTCCAGCTGACGGCCTTCCGCTTGCAGCCGGCGGTCCAGCGCTTCGGCGACCCGCAGGCTGTCGAGCGCCTGGAACTCGGCCGCATAGCGGGCCACGAGCTTGGCCTTGTTGGTTTGCAGGTGGCCGATGACAGACCATCGCAGATCGGTCAGGTCGGCCATGGCTTCCCATTTCCTCGACACTTCCTGCAGCTTGTTCTCCCCCAGATAGCGGCAGCCAGCCTCGTAGGCCAGCCGAATGCGCGCTTCCTCCACCGTCTTGCTCACGGGCAGCAGCCGCACCGCGGCCGGATCGCGGCCGGCGCGGCGCGCGGCATCGGCGATGCGTCCGTTGACCGTGGCCAGATTGCGGCGAAAGTCCTCGACCGACTGCGCCTGCGGCCAGCGGCCATGCTGGTCATGCTGTGTCTGGGTGTCCTTGTCTTGCCCAGGGTCTTGCTCGCTCATGCCTCAACCTCGCGGAGGAACAACGGCAGGCGTTTTCCATTACGCTTATGCCGTCTGAAGTTTTGTCATAGGTCAATATTATCACGCCGGCGCGAAGCCGGCTGATGCTACGCGTTGGCGGCCAGCCACTCGCGCGGTGAAACCCCCATCCGCTGCCGGAACGCCTTGGACAGGGACGAGGCGCTGGCAAACCCCAGTTCCGCCGCCACCAGCTTGACCGCGCGGCCAGACCGCATCATGGACGCCGCAAGGCTCAGGCGCCAGTCGGTCAGGTAGGCCGCAGGCGTGGCGCCGGTAGCGTCCTTGAAGGCTGCCGCAAAGGCGCTGCGCGACATGCCCGCCATCGCCGCCATCCTGGCCAGGGACCAGTCTTCATACGGCGAGCGGTGCAACGCCACCAGCGCCCTGGCCAGACGGGGATCCGACAGGCCCATCACCAGGCCGCTGGTCACGCCCACCTCCTCCGGATGGTCGAGTATCCACCGGAGCAGCTGGATCAGGACCACCTCGAACAGGCGGTCGGCCAACAGGCGCGAGCCGCAGCGCACGTGATCCGCCTCGGCGAACAGCAGGTCCAGCGCGGGCCGCAAGCCTTCGACCGCGTCCAGCGGGATCCGCACCACGGACGGCAAGGATTGGACGATGGGATTGCGTTCGCCGCCGTCGAAATCCAACGCCGCGCAGGTGAAATCGGAACCGTCCCGCGGCGGGTTCACGAACTCGTGATGCACGGCGCGCGGGTAGAACAGCAGGGTCGGCTCGGCCAGGCGCAGGCGTGGCGTGGCGGTCTCGCCCGGCCGATGCCGTACCTCCATCTCGCCCCGGCGCAGCACGTGCAGAAAGCCGCGTCCCGGCACGGCTTCGAAGGCCTGGGTGCCGCATAGCGCACCGGTGTGGAACAGCGTGGCACGCACCCGGAAACGGTCCAGCAGCGCCGACAGCCGGTCAACCTGGAGAGGAAGAGGATCGCTCATATCTTGGACGAAATGACAATTTTTCAGGATTAAAAAACACCTTGCGTCCAGGCATTCTACGTACGATTTCTCCAGCCCGTCCGAAACCGGCGGCCTTTTTTTCATTTCCAGGAGTTACCGACATGTCCCGAGTCCCTCTTATCGATGCCAGCAGCGCCAGCGCGGACCGCAAGGCGCTGCTCACGCAGATCCACGGCGCCTTTGGCGCAACGCCGAACATGTTCAGGGCCGTGGCCAATTCGCCGGCGGCGCTGCAGAGCATGTGGGGCGCCTTCGGCGCGCTGGGCGGCGGCGTCATTCCCGCCAAGCTGGGCGAACAGATCGCGGTGGCGGTAGCCGACCGCAACGCTTGCGAATACTGCCTTGCGGCCCATACGGCCCTGGGCCGCAAGGCCGGCGCCAGCGCCGAAGAAATGGCGGCCGCGCAAGGCGGCGACGCCACCGATCCCAAGACCGCCGCGGCGCTGCGCTTTGCGCTCAAGCTGGTGGAAGCGCGCGGGCAAGTAAGCGACGGTGACGTGCAGGCCGTGCGCGCGGCAGGCTACAGCGACCAGGAGATCGTCGAGATTCTGGCGCACGTTGCGCTCAACCTGTTCACCAACTACGTCAACGTGGCGTTTGCCGTGCCGGTGGAATTCCCGGCCGTGAAACTGCGCCGCGCCGCGTAGCAAGGCAACCGCGGCCGGCGGCGCGTGATTGCTCCGCCGGCCGCCTCACTGGAGTCTTCTGATGCCACGATCCGACACCCACACCGACGTACTGCCCCCGCCCTTGCAAGCGGACGAATGGCTGAATGCGGATGGTCCCATCGACCTCGCCGCCCTGCGCGGCAAGGTCGTGCTGCTGCATGCGTTCCAGATGCTATGCCCCGGGTGCCTGTCGCATGGGCTGCCCCAAGCCGAACGCGTGCACCGGCTGTTCCGCGGCCAGGATGTCGCGGTCATCGGCCTGCATACCGTGTTCGAACACCACGACGTCATGGGTCCGGCCGCGTTGCGGGCCTTCAATCACGAGTACCGCTGGAGCTTTCCCATCGGCATCGACCGGCCAGCGGCGGCGAGCTCCATCCCAATGACCATGCAAGCCTACGGCTTGCGCGGCACGCCCAGCCTGGTCCTGTTGGACCGCCAGGGACGCGTGCGCTTGCAGCACTTTGGCAGCATCGACGACCTGGCCCTGGGCGCGGCCATCGGCAGGCTGCTGGCGGAGAACGATGCTCCTGCGGAACATGCGGCCGCATCAGATGATCCCGCCCGCGACGAGTGCAACGCGGAAAGCTGCCCCGCGCCGCGTCCGCAATAGGCGCCGCGGACCCCGCCCGTGCGGCTATGGCTGGACCTGGGTGCGCAGCGCGCGCACCAGACAGGCCGCCTGCTCCTCGGTACCCACGGAAATGCGCAGGTATTGCTCCACGCGCGGCCGCGGAAAATGGCGCACCAGTATTTTCGCGTCCCGCAGGCCGGCCGCGAGCGACCGCGCGTCGAAACGCGGATGGCGGACGAACAGAAAGTTCGCCTGTGACGGCAAGACCTCGAAGCCCATCAGCCGCAAATGCGCGCAGAGCAACGTACGGGTGCCGATGATGGCCTGCCGCGTCTCCTCGAAATAGGCCCGGTCCTGAAACGCCGCTGCGGCGCCCGCCTGGGCCAGCCGCCCGAGCGGATAGGAATTGAAGCTGTTCTTCACCCGCTCCAGCGCGGCGATCAACGGCGCCTGTCCCATGGCGAACCCCACGCGCAGGCCGGCCAGCGCCCTGGACTTCGACAGCGTCTGAACCACCAGCAGATTAGGATATTGCTCCACCAACGCAATGGCGGATTGCCCGCCGAAGTCCACATAGGCCTCGTCGACCAGCACCAACCGGCGAGGCTGGATCTCCAGCAACCGCTGCACGCGATCCAGCGGCAGGCACTCTCCCGTGGGCGCGTTCGGGTTGGCGATCACAATGCCGGCTATGCCGGCATCCGCGGCGCCCAGCGCCGCGAATCCGTCCAGGTCCAGCCTCAAGCGCTCGTCCACCGCGATCTGCGCACAGCGTATGCCGAACAGGCGGCAATACACCTCATAAAAGCCGTAGGTCACGTCCGCCATCAGCAAGGGCTGGACACCGTGCTGGAAGAACGCGCAGAACGCCAGCGCCAGCACTTCGTCGGAACCGTTGCCGGCGAAGACTTGCTCCAGCGGCACTCCGTGGTACTGCGCGATGGCCGCGCGCAAATGCGCGGCCTGCGGGTCCGGATAGCGCTCCAGGCCATCGGCAGCCGCCGCGGCGATGGCCGCTATCGCGGCCGGTGACGGCGGATAGGGATTCTCGTTGGTGTTGAGCTTGATCCATCCGTTTCCCGGAGCCTGCTCTCCAGGCACATAGGGCGACAAGGTTTCAACGCGCGGGCTGTGTAGGGAAACCATGTTGTTGCGGCAGCGGCCTCTCGGTAAGCGATCGACGGGATTCTTACTGTGTATTTTGTCCTATGCCATACTACACTATGATTCAGGACAATATCCGCCATCACGCACAGCCGCGAGTTTCATGTCGACCTCTCTTTCCCTGTTTGTCCACCGCATCGCGCCCAAGCGCTGGCTGACGCGTTGCGCCGGCCGGCTGGCCTCATGCCGCCAGCCATGGGTAGCCCAGCCGCTGATACGCGGCTACGCCAAGTGGTACGGCATCGATCTGAACGAAGCGCTGCACGCCGACCCGAAGGCCTATGCCAGCTTCAATGCCTTCTTCGCGCGCGCCCTGCGCCCGGGCGCGCGCAAGCTGGCCGATGCGGACTGGACCAGCCCCGCGGACGGCACCGTCAGCCAGTTCGGCCGCATCAGCCTGGGACAGCTGATCCAGGCCAAGCAGCGCCGATACAGCGCGGCTGCGCTGCTGGCCGATGCGGACCTGGCGCGCGCGTTGGGAGGCGGCTGGTTCACCACGATCTACCTGAGTCCGCGCGACTATCACCGGGTGCACATGCCCTGCGAGGGACGCCTGCTGGGCATGCGCCATGTGCCAGGGACGCTGTACTCCGTCCGGCCGGAGATCGTGCAGGGCATGGATGGCCTGCTGGCGCGCAATGAGCGGCTGGTTTGCTGGTTCGAGCATCCCCTCCATGGCGTCTACGCCATGGTGCTGGTGGGGGCCGCCATCGTCGGCAGCATCGCCACGGCCTGGCATGGCCAAGTGGCGCCGCATGGCCGGCGCATCCAGCAATGGGACTACGGCAGCCTGGCTCCCTTGCGCTTGCCGCAAGGCGCCGAGATGGGACATTTCCAGTTGGGGTCGACCGTGGTGGTGCTGATGCCGGGCAGCGCCTGGCGCTTCCATCCCGGCTGGAAGACAGGGCGCGCCGTCAGATTGGGACAAGCCATGGCCGACCGGCGTTGACCCCGGCCGTGGCTAGAGCATGCTTTCCCGGATATCCCGCGCCAGCTTGCGGCACTGGCCGGGTTCGATCGCCGAGATGGTGATGCGCAGGCCCCTGACCGGATCCTGGACCCCGAAGGCATCGCCGTGGCGCACCAGCCAGCCGCGATGGGCCAGAGCCAGCGCAACCGCCTGGTCGTCGGTATCCAGCGGCACCCACAGGTTCAAGCCGTCGCCGTCCGCGGCGCACGGCACGCCTTGCTCCAGCAAGGCGCTTTCCAGGGCCTTGCGCCGCTGCGCGTAATCCTTACGGGCCTGGGTCATCTGCTTGGCCACCTCGGGCCGACCCAGCGTGACCTCGACCATGTCCTGCAGCAGATGGCTGACCCAGCTGGTGCCGGAAGCCAGCCGCAGGCGCAACTGGCGCGACGTCGCGGCGTCGCTGGCCACCATGGCCAAGCGCACGTCGGGACCCAGCGTCTTGGAGAATGAGCGCACCAGCGCCCACCGCTGCGTTCCCGCAGGCAACACCGAGTGGTATTCCTTGCCCGACAGCAAAGCGTAGTGGTCGTCCACGATGACCATGGCATGCGGATACTTGGCCAGTACCCGCGCCAGCGCCTTCGCCCGTTTTTCGCTCAGGCTGCAGCCCGTGGGGTTATGGGCCCGCGGCGTCAGGATCACGGCCTGCGCGCCCTTGGCCAGAGCCACCTCCAGCGCTGCCGCCTGCATGCCTTCGGCGTCGACCTGCACGCCCAGCGCCTGCAGGCCGGCGATGCGCAGCATGTTGATGCTGCTCAGGAAGCAGGGATTCTCGACCGCCACCTTATCCCCAGCCACCAAGTGCGAGCTGAGCAGCCGTTCAATGGCGTCCACCGCGCCGTGGGTCAGGTTGATCTCGAAAGGCGCCGGGCAGTCTCTCGCGAACCAGGCGCGGGCATAGCTTTCCAGCCCCGCGTTGACTGTGGGTTCGCCATAGAGACGCGGCTGATAGGGCCGGATGGCGAGGGCGGCGCTCAGGTCCGGCAGCCAGGCCGGATTGGGATTGCCGCTGGCCAGGTCGGCCAACGGCGAGTCCGACAGCGCGCCCTCCTGTTCGCCCGGGCCAGACTGGTCGCGAATGATGGTGCCCAGGCGGCCTTGGGTCAGCGCGATGCCCGCCGTCACCAACCGCTTGTAGGCCGCGGCAACCGTATTACGGTTGATATCCAGTTCGACCGCCAGATCGCGCACCGGCGGCAATGCCTGGCCCGGCGGCAGCTGGCCCGATTGAGCCAGCCCGCGCACGCAATCGAAGATCTCAGCGGCGGTCTTTCCTTGTATTTTCATAGCGTCCTAAGACAATTCCGTTCCTGGCACGGACAGCGGCCGGGCCGCGTCAAGTCAATGGGGCCGACTCCTGGCCGGGCCAACTCCTGGCCGGGCCGACTCCCCGCGTAAGTTTGACACGGATTCCCGGTCCGCATAAAGCGTGCCTACCGCACGCAATCCACGTAATAGCGCAGGTTTCCGTCCGCGTCGCGCAGCTCCACGAAGCCATGGATGTCCGTGCCGAACCCGGGACACTCCCGGTTCAGCTCGCGCGAGAACTTCAGGTAATCGACGATGGTCCGGTTGAATGCCTCGCCCGGGACCAGCAAAGGTATGCCCGGGGGATAGGGTGTGATCAGGCTGGTGGTGATGCGGCCTTCCAGATGGTCGATCTCCACCCTCTCGGTGCGCCGCTGGGCGATGCAGGCATAGGCATCGCAGGGCTTCATCGCGGGAGTGACGTCGGTCAGGTACATGTCCGTGGTCAGCCGGGCGATGTCATGCCTGGCATAGGTCGCATGAACATGCTGGCACAGATCGCGCAAGCCCATGTTCTCGTAGCGGGGATACTTGCTGCAGAACTCCGGCAGGATCCGCCACATGGGCTGGTTGCGCCCGTAGTCGTCCTTGAATTGCTGCAACGCCGTCAGTAGCGAACTCCAGCGGCCCTTGGTGATCCCTATCGTGAACATGATGAAGAAGCTGTACAGCCCGGTCTTCTCCACGATCACGCCATGCTCGGCCAGGAACTTGGTGACGATGGAGGCAGGAATGCCGCTGTCCGCGAAGTTGCCATCCAAGTCCAGCCCGGGCGTCACGATGGTGGACTTGATCGGATCCAGCATGTTGAAACCATCCGCCAGCGCGCCGAATCCGTGCCAGGACGAATCGCCATCGCCGCCGCGGATGATCCAGTCCTCGGGCGAGCCTATGCCCTCCGGCGCCAGCGTCTCCGGCCCCCAGACCTTGAACCACCAGTCGCCGTCGGCGAAATGCGTGCCGACCTCCTGCATCGCACGCCGGAAGTCCAAGGCCTCGGCGATGCTCTCCTCCACCAGCACCGTTCCGCCGGGCGGCTCCATCATGGCCGCCGCCACGTCGCAGCTGGCAATGATGGCGTACTGGGGACTGGTGCTGGTATGCATCAGATAGGCTTCGTTGAAAAGATGCCGGTCCAGCTGCCGCGTCAGGGAGTCCTGCGCCAGCACGTGGCTGGCCTGGCTGATCCCGGCCAGCAGCTTGTGCGTGGATTGCGTGGAGAAAACCAGTGATTCCCTGGGCCGCGCGCGCTGCTTGCCCATGCAGTGGTAGGCGCCATAGAACGGATGGAACACCGCATGCGGCATCCAGGCTTCGTCAAAGTGCAAGGCGTCCACGTAGCCATCCAGCGCCGCCTTGATCTCCTCGGTCTGGTAGATGATGCCGTCGTAGGTCGACTGCGTCAGCGCCATCACCCGCGGGCGGACCTCATCGGCGTCCAGGTGCTTGAGCAGCGGATGGGCGCGGATCTTCTCGCGGATCGCCTGGACGTCGAACTCGCTGCGCGGAATCGGACCGATGATGCCGAAATGGTTGCGCGTGGGACGCAGGAAGACGGGAATCGCCCCCGTCATGACGATGCTGTGCAGGATGGACTTGTGGCAGTTGCGGTCCACCAGCACCACGTCGCCCGGCGCCACCATGTGGTGCCACACGATCTTGTTGCTGGTGCTGGTCCCGTTCGTCACGAAATAGCAGTGGTCCGCATTGAAGATGCGCGCGGCATTGCGCTCGCTCGCGCCGATGGCGCCATTGTGGTCCAGCAGCTGCCCCAGCTCCTCCACCGCATTGCAGACGTCCGCGCGCAACATGTTCTCGCCGAAGAACTGATGGAACATCTGGCCCACCGGACTTTTCAGGAACGCCACGCCGCCCGAATGGCCCGGGCAGTGCCAGGAATAGGAACCGTCCTCGGCGTAGTCCAGCAACGCCTTCAGGAACGGCGGCTTGACGCCTTCCAGATAGGCCCGGGCCTCGCGGATCAAATGTCGCGCCACGAATTCCGGCGTGTCCTCGTACATATGGATCACGCCCTGCAGTTCGCGCAGGATGTCGTTCGGAATGTGCCGCGCGGTCTTGGTTTCGCCGTACACGTAGATCGGCACGTCGGCATTGCGCCGCCGCACTTCGCTGATGAACTCCCGCAACGCCAGCAGCGCAGGCGCAACCCCCTCTCCATGGGCGAGTTCCTCGTCGTCGATGGACAGGATGAAGGCGCTGGCGCGGCTCTGCTGCTGCGCGAACAGGCTGAGATCGCCGTAACTGGTCGTTCCCAGCACATCGAAGCCCTCGGCCTTGATGGCCTCGGCCAATACCCGGATGCTCAGGCCGGACGTGTTTTCCGAGCGGAAGTCCTCGTCGATGATGACGATGGGAAACTGGAACTGCATTGCTGTCCTCTGTCTATGGGTTGCCGCTTGCGCTTTAGTATGTACTCGAACATAATTATATCTGTCCTAGGACAAAACAAACGGCGCGGTGGCAGAGTGGCTATGCAGCAGGATTGCAAATCCGCAGAGGTTGGTTCGATTCCAGCCCGCGCCTCCAGTTTTCCTGGCCGCGGGCGCGGCGCGCTAGACCGCGTGATCGCGCAGATGCTCGCGCAACGCGTCAGCGAATGAAAGCGCGATAACCGAAGACGGCCAATGTTCGGGCCATACCAGGCTGAGGTCGAACGAGGCGCCCGGCTCCAGCGGCCGCAGTTGATCCAGTCCGCCCGGAATGCGCGCGGCGGTCAACCGGTCTACCAGCGCGATGCCCACGCCGCGCATCACCAGCTCCATCGCCACCGAGGTCCAGAACACCTGCACGCGCCGCCGCGCGTAGACCTTCTGCTGCTCCAGCAGCGCTTCCAGCCAGAAGCGGGTGTGGTCCAGGTTGTCGTAGATGATGAGATCGCGGCCTGCCAGTTGTTCCACGCGGATGGTGTCGAACTTTTCCAGAGGGTCGCCGGGAGGAATGGCGCAATATAGCTGCAGGCTCACCAGCGGCTCGGCCACGACGCCCGGATGCTGCCCCCCGTAGAAGCACACGCCCATATCCACCTGGCGCGCCGCCACCCATTCGACGATGCGCGCCGAACTGCGCGTCTGCAAAGCCACGGAGATATTCGGCCGGTCCGCCATGAAACTGGCGAGCACGTCCGGCATGACGGTCAAGGACAGCAAGGGCAAGGACGCGACGGTCAGGTGGCCCTGCTTTTCGCTGCCCAGGTCCTTGATGAAGCTATCCAGCTGCGAAAGACCGGAAAAAAGCCGGTCGACCTGGCCGTAAAGCGCCCGGCCTTCGGGCGTGGGCAGCAGACGCCCGCCCTTGCGCACGAACAGCGCCACGCCCACGCGGCGCTCCAGCTGGGCGATGTACTTGCTGGCCGCGGGCTGTGAAATCAGCAGCACCTGCGCCGCCCGCGACACCGAGCCTTCGCGCATCACCGCCCTGAAGATCTCTATCTCTCGCACGTTCATGCGCAGACTATAACTATTTAGCTATAGACATGGCAATTATTGGTATTAGGCAGTTATGTAGATTGTTCCTAGGATGAACGCTCGACTTTCATCCAGGACCCATCGTGTCGGAAAACTACGCACCCATGGAATTGCCGTTCGGCCCGGAAACCTATGCCGCGAACCTCTCGCTGCTGGCACGGGACATCCAGGCCCAGGGCCTGTCGGCGGCCATCCTGTTCGACCCTGAGAACATCTACTGGCTGACCGGCTACCGCTCCATCGGCTACTTCACCTTCCAGTGCCTGGTGGTCTCGGCCGACGGCGGCATTGCCATGGTCTCGCGCCAGGTCAACCACGCCGTGGCGACCGGCAACCGCAACATCGCGCGCTTTGTCGCCATCGATGACATCAGCGATCCGGTCGAGGTGCTGGCAAGCTATCTGAAGGACATCCTGCCCAGCGGCCGCGTCGGCCTGGAAACGGCCTCGGGCTACCTCAGCGTGGCCGCCTACAAGCAGCTGCAAGCCCGTCTGGGGGCACGCCTGGCCGACTGGCAAGGTCCGATGGAAGAGGCGCGCAAGATCAAGACCCCGGCGCAGCTGGGCTTCATGCGCCAGGCCGCGGACGCGGCGGTCGCCGGCATCGACGCGGCGGTGCGCGCGATCGCGGTCGGCGCCACCGAAAACGACCTCGCCGCCGCCATGCTGCACGGCGCCACCAAGGCCGGCAGCGAATACACCCGCGTGCCGCTGGTGGCCGTGGGCCGCGCCAGCGGCGTCTGCTTCACCACCTGGCAGCGCCGCGAGATCAAGCAGGGCGACCTGGTGTTCCTGGAGGCCGCCGCCAACATCAACCGCTATCACGCCATGATCTCGCGCAATTGCGTGGTGGGCCGCGCCACCGAGCGGCAGCGCTTCCTGGCCGGCACCGTCATCGCCGCGCTGGACGCCGCCATCGACGCCATCCGACCCGGCGTCACCTCCGCCCAGGTGGACCAGGCCTGCCGCGCGGTCTTCGAACGGGCCGGGCTGGGACAGTACTTCGATCACCGCACCGCCTACGGCATCGGCATCGGCTTTCCTCCCAACTGGGCCGAAGGCCGCTTCCTGGCGCTGCGTCCGGGCGACCCCACGGTGCTTGAGCCCGGCATGACCTTTCACCTGGTGCCGTCGCTATTCATGCCCGAAGGCGGCTTCATGGCCAGCGAAAGCGTGGCCGTCTCCGAGGACGGCTGCGAGGTGCTCACCCGCTATCCGCGAGAGCTGATCGAAATCGACGCCTGACAACAAGACCGGCGCGCCAACAACATACAAGGGGAATTGCCGTGTTGAAGAACTGGATGTATCCAACCACCGCGGTCATGGGAGTGCTGCTTCTGTGGCATTTCGCGATACCGCTGTTCGGCCTGCCGGCCTACCTGCTGCCGCCGCCGCTGAGCGTGCTCGAACGGTTGTGGACGGACTGGGCATTCCTGGGCCATCACTCCTGGGTCACGTCCGTCGAAACCCTGGGCGGCTTTCTGCTGAGCATCGCCGTCGGCATACCGCTGGGCATCCTGCTGGTGTGGTCGCGCCCGCTGGAGCGCGCCATTATGCCGCTGCTGGTGGTGTCGCAGGCGTTTCCGAAGGTGGCGGTCGCGCCGCTGATCATCATCTGGTTCGGCCTGGGCCTGTTTCCCAAGATCCTGATCGCATTCTCGGTGGCCTTCTTCCCCATCGTGGTCAGCACGGTGGCGGGCATGCGTTCAGTGGACGCGGACCTCAACGACCTGGCCCGCTCGATGCGGGCGGGCGCCCTGCGGACCTTTCTGCGGATCCGGCTGCCCTATGCGCTGCCGCAGATCTTCTCCGGCCTGAAGGTCGCCATTGCCTTCGCCACGGTCGGCGCGGTGGTGGGGGAATGGGTAGGCGCCGAAAGCGGCCTGGGCTACGTGCTGCTGTCCGCCAATGCCAACCTCGACACCACGTTGCTGTTCGCCGTGCTGGTCGCGCTCATGCTCATCGGCCTGGTCTTCTACTACCTGGTCGAGTTTTCCGAACGCTTCCTCATTCCCTGGCACATCAGCGTGCGCAGCGACGCCCTGCCCTCTGTCTGACCCCGCCCTCCGGAGACACCACCATGAAATTCACCACCCGACTTGGCTGGACCCTGGCTTGCCTGCTGGCCGCAGGCGCGGCCAGCGCCCAGGAAAAACTGAGCCTGCGCCTGGACTACAGCATCTACGGCACGCACGCACCACTCTACTACGGCATAGAAAAAGGCCTCTACAAGGCCGAAGGCATAGACCTGAGCATCGGCGAAGGCAGCGGCTCCAGCAACACCGCGAAGCTGGTGGCGCAGGGCATCGATCCCATCGGCTTCATGGACTACGGCACCATGCTCAAGGGCGTCGCCGCGGGCATGCCGCTAAAGGCCATCTTCGCCGTGCACCAGCGCTCGCCCATGGTCATCATCAGCCACGCGGACGCCCCGGTGCGCGCGCCCAAGGACCTGGAAGGCAAGGTGCTGGGCATGAGCGCATCCGAGTCGACGGCGCAGATGTTCCCGGTGCTGGCCGCCCTGAACGGCGTGGACCAGAAGAAGATCAATGTCATCGCCCCCGCCGTGGGCACCAAGACCGCCTTGTTCCTGCAACGCCGCGCGGACGCCATCACCGGCGTGACCTACTTCCATATCCCTCCGCTGGAAGCGCAGGGCGCAAAGGTGCATTACTTCTTCTACGCCGACTTTGGCGTCAACGCGCTGGAAGGCGGGCTGGCAGCCAATACCAAATGGCTGGAGGCCAATCCCGACACCGCGCGGCGCTTCCTGCGCGCCACGCGCAAGGCCTACGAGGCCGCCCAGGCCGATCCGGCCGCCTCGGTCGACGCCCTGGTACGCCAACGGCCGGAACAGGCGCGCAACCGCGATCAGCTGGTGCGCCAGCTGCAGCTCTCACTGCAGGCCGCAGGCACGCCCAACACCAAAGGACTGCCGTTCGGCGTCTCCGCGGAAAAGGACTGGCAGGCCATGGTCGATCAGTTCGTGCAATCGAACCAGATCGCCAGCCCGGTGCCGACCAGCACGCTCTACACCAACGACTACAACAGGGAATAGACATGGCACAGCACGCAGCCCTGGCGCTCGCTCCCGCAGCGGGCGCGCCCGATACCGCGATCGACATCCGCGGCATGGTCCAGCGCTTCGGTTCCTATGTCGCGGTCGACGGCATCGACCTTGCCATACCCGAAGGCCAGTTCCTCTCCGTGCTCGGCCCGTCCGGCTGCGGCAAGAGCACCTTGATGCGAGCGGTCGCCGGCCTGACGCCGCCCACTGCCGGCGAGATCCGCGTGCTAGGCGAGCGCGTGACCGAGCCGGGCACCAACGTGGGGATCGTGTTCCAGCGTGCGGCGCTCCTGCCGTGGCGCGACGTCGTCGGGAACATCTCGCTGCAGCTGGAGATGCGCAAACTTCCGGCCGCGCGCCATGAGACCCGGCTGCGCGAACTGATCAAGCTGAGCGGACTGGAGGGCTTTGAAAAATGCCTGCCGCACCAGTTGTCCGGCGGCATGCAGCAACGCGTGGCGCTGTGCCGCGCGCTCATCCACGACCCCGACATCCTGCTGATGGACGAGCCCTTCGGCGCCCTGGACGCGATGACGCGCGAAGCCATGAACCTGGAGCTGCAGCGGGTATGGCTGGAAAGCAAGAAGACCGTCATGTTCATTACCCACAGCATCTCCGAAGCGGTGTTCCTGTCCGACCGCGTGGTGGTGATGAGCAAGCGGCCGGGCCGCGTGGCGCTGACCGTCGACATCGATCTGCCGCGCCCGCGCAACTACGCCATGGTCGGACACCCCAACTTCGTCAAGGCGGCCACCGTCATACGCGAGTGCTTCGACGCCGCGGGGATGACGGAATGAATCCCGTGCGCTACGACGCCGGCCCCTACCCCCGCGCGCGTCTCGCCTTTCTGTGCGTGGCCAACGCCGGCCTGACCGAGGGCGAGATGCACGCCATGGCGCCCGAGGGCGTGGGCCTGAGCTTTGCCCGCGTGCCCATGGCAACGGCCTGCACCGTGCAAAGCCTGGCCGGCATGGAAGACGGACTGCTTGAGGCCCTGGACGGCCTGGCGCCGGGACGCCGCGATATCGACGTGGTCTGCTACAACTGCACCGCGGGCAGCTTCGTGATCGGCAACGACAAAGTGCGCGCGCTGCTCGCGCAGGCCCGCCCCGGCGCGGCCGTGGCCACGCTGCTGGACGGCGTCACGCAGGCGCTGGCCGCGGTCGGCGCGCGCCGCCTGGCGGTTGCCACCGCCTATGACGATGCCGTCAACCAACTGGAGCGCGCTTACTTCGAAAGCATCGGCCACGAAGTCGTCTCGCTACAGGGGCTGGCCCTGCCCGATGACGAGACCATGAACCGGGTTTCGCCTGACTATCTGTACGAATTCGCCTGCGCCGTGGATCGCCCCGATGCCGACGCCGTCTTCATCAGCTGCGGCGCGCTGCGCTCCACCGCCGTCATCGAGCGTCTGGAGGACAGGCTGGGCAAGCCCGTGATCGGCAGCAATCAGGCCAGCATGTGGCATTGCCTGCGGCTGGCGGGGATCCACGACCGGATGGACGGCTACGGCCGGCTGTTCCGGCAGCATTGAAAGCGGGACCTGTCATGGATGAAATCGATACCCGACTGATCGGCATCCTGCGGCGCGACGCGCGCACGCCGCTTTCCGTTTTGGCCAGCAAGGCCGGCGTGTCGCGCGGCACGGTCTCCAACCGTCTGCGCAAGCTGGAGGCGGACGGGGTCATCGCCGGCTACACGCTCAAGCTGCGTCCCGACTCCGATCAAGGCGGCCTGCGCGCCTGGATGGGCATTACCGTCGACGGCAACCAGACGCGCGCCGTGCTGGCCAGCCTGCTGGGCGAGCCGAGCGTAGAGCAGCTGCACGACACCAACGGCCGCTGGGACCTGCTGGCCGAAATACGCGCAGATTCCACCGCCGATCTGTCCAAGGTGCTGGAGCGCGTGCGCCTGATCAAGGGCATCGCGGCCACCGAAACCAGCATCCTGCTCGCGACGTACCGCTGAAGCCTGCGCGCTAGGCCGGCACCGGCTCGCCCCGCAGCCTGATCTGCGCGACAGTTCTTTCCCCGCGCTGCTCCAGCACGAACTGATGCCTGTCCGGATACCTCAGCGTCAGCCGCCGGCACAGGTTTCCCAGCCCGCCTCCGCCGCTGGCCAGATCGAAGGGCGCGTGCAGCCGGCCGGGGTTGTCCACTTCAATGAGCAGTTCATCGCCCTGCAGACGCGTGCGTATGCAGATCGGAAAATGCGCGTGTTCCGAACGCATGCCGTGCTTGATCGCGTTTTCCACCAGTCCCTGCAGCGTCATGCGCGGAACACTGATCCGTAGCGTGGCCGGATCGATCTGGCTGCGCAGTTCAAGCCGCTGGTCAAAGCGCAGCGCCTGTATGCGCACATAGGCTTCGGCGGCCTCGATCTCCTCCTCCAGTATGGACAGGCCGCGCCCGCGCCGGTCCAGCGAATAGCGCAGGTACTCGGCCAGGCTGCGGGTCATTTCCTCCGCGATGGCGGGACGTTCGGCGATCTCGGCCACGATGGTATTGAGCGAGTTGAACAGGAAGTGCGGCTCGATCTGCAGCTGCAGATGTTCGAGCTCCAACCTCAAGGAGCGCGTCTCGGCCTTCATCTTGGACAGGCGCTCGCTGCGCGCGTTCAGCTCGGCCGACACGCCGAAATAGATCAGCGTCCAGATGGAGAGCATGCCCATGTAGTAGAGAAAGCCCAGCCGGTACTGGTTGCCCGGCAACACTCGGATCGCGCCGGGCAAAAACAGGCTATGGATGCCGTAGGCGATCGAGGCCAGCAAGGCCGAGGCGGTCAGGCAGAACAACACCGCGCAAACCAGCACCAGCAAGGGCGGATCACCCTTTCCCGCACGGCGGCCATGCAGCACGGCCGCCCCGCTGGTCAGGACGAAGGCCAGCGGCTCCAGCGCCACGGTAAGCCAGAAGGCCGCGGTGGCATTGCCGAACACGGCCAGCCGGATGAAGAAACCCACGATCGCAAGAAAGAGCCAACCCAGCGTCTGCGCCCGCCAGAAGCCAAGCGAGGACTCCCCTGGGCTCAAGCCCTGGCCGATCGATGCGAACTTCATGGATGCGCTCCCCGGACGGGCAAAGGGTTCTCTGGAAACTGCATAGGCCTTATATTTACCCGCGTGCCAGACCGGACGACTATACCCGCCACACCATGGCGCCAGGGAGGAAAATGCTGCGTGTGCTTGTCATCGACGATGAAGCCCCGGCGCGGCGCTACCTGCGCCGGCTGCTGGAAGCCTCGGCCGACGTCCATGTCGCGGGCGAAGCCGAAAGCCTGGAACAGGCGCGAGCGCTGATCCGCGAGCATCGTCCTGATGCCCTGTTCCTGGACATCGAGCTGACTGCCGCCACCGGCTTCGATCTGCTGGACCAGCTGGACGCTCCGCCCGCCGTCGTCTTCGTCACCGCGCACAGCGACTACGCCGCCCGCGCCTTCGACGTCCAGGCCGTCGACTACCTGCTCAAGCCCGTGCGGCCGGGCCGGCTCGAACAGGCGTTGGCGCGGCTGCGCCCGCGCGCTGGCGGCCACCTGACGCTGCGGACGCGCAACGGCACCAAGCTCATCAAGATCCATGAACTGACCATGGCGCAGGCGCAAGGCGACTACGTGATGCTTTGCAGCGCCGCGCACGCCAACGAGCTGATGCACATCACCTTCAAGCGCCTGGCGGCCCAACTGCCCAGTCCGCCCTTCTGCGCCTTGTCTCGCTCGGTGATCATGAATTTGGAACATGTCTCCCATCTTTCGCAGCTTCCCGGCGCGCAGACCGAGGTCGCGTTCAACAACGGCGTTGCCCCCGTCGTGCTGGGACGGGTCGCGTCGCAGCGCCTGCGGCGCGCGGTGGCGCAGCGCTGAGTAAAGACAGCAACGGCCCATCCCGCAACCCCTCCTGTGCAACCACAGCGGCGCGGGTCGAAATGGATCGATTCTCGTCAGCTGCGCAAGAGAGATCACGCCATTTTCGACGAAACGTGAAATTGCCTCGACCAAATCGCGCCATAGGCGCAAGCCGCAACCCCTGCGCGCGAGCGGTCCGTTTCACTGGTCAGGTGAACCGTTGATCTCCGCCAGCCGCTTGTACAGATAGGACCGCGATATGCCCAGCGCTTCCGCGGCCTTTTTCTTGTTGCCGTGAAAGCGCTGCAGATAATCCACGATGAGATCTGCCTCCATGCGGTCCTTGACCTCCTTCATGGAGCCGTCGCGCGGTGCCGCAGTGGCCACGCGCACGGTATCCAGGTGATAGGCGCCGCGCGCCTCGCCCGCCAACTCGAAATCCGCCACCCGGATCGCATCGCCGTCGCAGAAAATGGCGGCGCGTTCGATGGCGTGCTGCAACTGGCGCACATTTCCCGGCCAGGGCAGAGACTGCAGAAAACGCAAGGCGGCGGGCTCGATCTCCTTGACGGGCAGGCCGTGGCGATCCGCGAACTGCTTCAGGAACGTTTCGGCCAGTACCGGAATATCCTCCAGGCGCTCGCGCAAGGAGGGCAGGCGCAAGGTAACGGCGCTGATGCGGTAAAACAGGTCCAGGCGGAAGGCGCCGCTATCCAGCATCTGATGGAAGTCGCGGTTGCTGGCCGAGATGAGACGGAAGTTCGAGCGGTGCAGAGATTCGCCTCCAACACGCTGGAATGTGCCGTCCTGCAAGGTCCGCAACAACTTCACCTGCACTTCCAGCGGCATGTCGCCGATCTCGTCCAGGAACAGCGACCCGCCATCGGCCTGTTCGAACTTTCCAGGCCTGCCCTTGCGGTCCGCGCCCGTGAACGCGCCGCTCTCGTAGCCGAAGAGTTCGCTTTCAACCAGGGAGACAGGCAGCGCTGCCGCGTTGATGACCACCATCGGATCGCTGGCACGCCGACCCAGCATATGGATGGCATGCGCCACCACGTCCTTGCCCACGCCGCTCTCGCCCAACAGCAGCACGGGCACATCCAAGGGCGCGATCTTGACGATCTGTTCCTTCAGCCGCGCCACCGGTTCGCTGTCGCCGATGATCGCATCCAGCCCGCGATTCGGCCGATCCATGCTGGATAGTTCACGCCTGTAGAAGTTCACCTCCTTGCGCAGTCGGGAAATCTCGGCGCTCATCTTCTGCAGCGCGTCCGGGCTCTTGAACATGACCTGGCCGATGGCGCCGACCACGCGACGCTGGCGATCGAAGATAGGCGTGCGGCTCACGACGCGCGTGGTGCCGTGCATCTCCTGGGTCTGGCCGATCTCGGCCTTGCCGCTGCGCAGCACGGTGTCGAGCCGCGTGTTCTCGATGACCTCGCGCGCCGGACGGCCCACGCCTTCGCCGCGCGACAACTTGAAGAACTTTTCGTGCACCGGACTCATGTAGCGCAGGGTGCCCTGGGCATCGACCACATTGATCGCGCCGTACGGATTAGTGATGAGATGCCGCAGGATATCGCCAGCGAAGTCGACGCTGGCCACGAACTTGAACAGCGGGTCCGCTTCGTCGTGGCGACTGACCAGGAAGCACGCCGCGTCAGGCGTGGCCACGTGCAGCAGACTGAGTGGCTCGTCCAGGTGCTCGAGCGCGAAGCAGGCCGGAATGGGCCTCAAGGCGCGAGCCGCCCAGCGCTTGGACAGGTCACGCAGCAGCCGGGAGTCGGAACCGATCCCCGAGGCAAAGCGCACCTCGCCGCTGGCGTCCAGCACCACGACGCCGCGCATCTCGTTTTCCATGACGCCTGTGTCTCCGAGTGATTTCGTGTTCTTGGGAAAGTGTTTGCGCCGAGGACACCCGCCGCTTTCGGACGTATCCGTAGGCGTGGCCAGCCTAGCAGCGCTCCCTTTTTTATAAGATGGCACGAAACTTGCTTAATGTCATCCACGTGACTTCCACCATGGATGACTGATGACACCGCAAGAACACCTGCCCTACGCGGACCCGGAAAAAGGCGGCCTGAAACTGCTGGCGCCGTTGCGCGTCCTGGATCTGACGACCTCGATTGCCGGTCCGTACGCGACGCAATTGCTCGCCGACCTGGGCGCGACCGTGCTCAAAGTGGAAAAGCCCGGCGCCGGAGACGACACGCGCGCCTGGGGCCCGCCCTTTTTGCAGGACGTCTCGCTCTGGTACCTCAGCGTCAACCGCAACAAGCACAGCCTCACGCTGGACGTGTCTCAGCCGGCAGGGCGCGAAGTCCTCGATGGCTTGCTGGCGCAAAGCGATGTGCTGGTGCTGAACATGGTGCCGCGCGTGCAGCGCAAGCTGGGACTGGACTATGACAGCCTGAAAGCCGCCTATCCCGCGCTGATCCATGCTTCGCTCACCGGCTTCGGCCTGACGGGTCCGCGCAGCGACTTTCCCTGCTACGACCTGATCGCCGAAGGCTATGCGGGGATCATGGACCTGACGGGCGAACTGGAGTCCGCGCCGCAGAAAGTCGGCACGCCGGCCGCCGACCTGCTGGCCGGGCAGGACCTGGCGCTGGCGGTGTTGGCAGCCTACATCGCGCGCGGCCAGCATGGCCGCGGCACGCAGATCGACATCTCGATGCAGTCGAGCATGACGCGCTTCGTCTCCCCACGGCTGCTGCCCTATCTGGGGTCCGGCGAGCTGCCCAGGCGCTCGGGCGGCAAGGATTCGGTCATCGCCATCTACCAGGTCTTCGATACGGCCGATGACCCCCTGTCGCTGGGACTAGGCAACGACAGAATCTGGCAGCGCTTCTGGCAGGCCGTGGGAGACCCGGCCTTTGGCGCGCGCACGGAGTTTGCCAGCAATGCGCACCGCAGGACGCACCGGGAGGCGATCGTGATGCGCATCGCCGAGCTGTTGCGCACACAGCCGCGCGCGCACTGGCTGGCGCTGTTCGCCGAGCACAGCATTCCCGCCGGCCCCATCAACCGGCTGGACCAGGTGGCGCAAGACCCGGACCTGCTGGACAAGGGCCTGATCTATCGCGCCCGCGCCTCCAATGGCGCCATTCCTCAGGTGGGGCTGGGCATAGGCTTTGACGGCTCCCAGCACGTCCACCGCAAGTCCCCGCCCGCCCTGGGCGAAGACACCGACGACGTCCTGCGCGGCTGGCTGGGATATGCCGGTCCGCGCATCGACGCGCTGCGCGAGCGCGGCGTGATTTGACCCATTCCATTCTCGATAACCCCACAGATCAAGGACAGCACCATGGAGTTCCAGGAAATCCTGTACGAGGAGCAAGGCCCCGTCGGCATTCTGACGCTGAACCGTCCCGACGACGGCAACATGTTCACCGAAACGATGTGCCATGAGATCCGCGACTGCATCAACGCGGTCCGGCGCGAAACGCGCACCCGCGTGCTCATCATCACCGGGGCCGGCGACCGTTTCTTTTGCCTGGGCGGACGCAAGGACGGCATGCAGGACAGCCAGCTCTACGCAGGCGTGTTGCCGACGCTGGATATGTACGAAAGCATCGACCGCCTGCAGAAGCCCGTGATCGCCTCGGTCAACGGCTACGCCGTGGGCGGCGGCAATGTGCTGCAGATGGTTTGCGACATCACCATCGCCTCGGACAAAGCCATGTTCCGTCAGGTAGGCCCCATGGTCGGCAGCTTCGACGCCGGTTATGGCACCTGGTATCTGGAAGACCTGGTCGGCAAGAAGCGAGCCAAGGACATCTGGTACAGCAACCCCAAGATCTCGCCGCAGGAAGCCGTGGAAATGGGCCTGATCAACCGGGTCGTGCCGACTGCGGAGTTGCGCCAGGCCACGATGGAGCATGCCCTGAAGATCGCCGACCGCGGCGCCTTCGCGCTGGCTTCGATCAAGGGCGCCTTCAATGCGCGCCATGGCGGCGTGGGCGGCCTCTCGCGCATGGCGCACGACCTGCTGCTCCGCGGCTACCTCGACACCTCGGAACATGACGAACTGGCGGCGTCGTTCGCGGAAAAACGCGCGCCGGACGCCGGCAAGTTCGGCCATTGAGACGCCTTGCCGCAACGAGACGCCCAATATGAACACCCTACTCACGCTGCAGACCCCGCACGCTGCCCGCCAGTACTACCTGTCCGGCATCTGGCAGCAGGACACCCTGTACACGCTGGCCCGCCACCACGCGCGCGAGCGACCCGACGCCTATGCCCTGCGCGACCCTTACCGGCGCCTGACCTGGAGCCAGCTGCTCCAGCACGTCGACAGCGTGGCCGAGAGCCTGAACCGGGCCGGACTGCGGCAGGGCGACCGCGTGGCGGCGTGGCTGCCCAGCCGCGCCGAGACCGTCATCCTGTTCCTGGCCTGCTCCCGCGGCGGCTATGTCTATTGCCCATCGCTGCACCAGAACTACACCGTGGCCGAAGTGGTCGAGCTGGCACGGCGCATGTACTGCCGCGCCCTGTTCGCCGCCGTCGGCTATGGCGCCGATGCCGACAAGAAGGACATCTTCGCGCTGGCGGACGAGATACCCAGCCTCAAACGCTTCTACGCCCTGCCTCGGCCGGACATGCCGCTGCCCCCGGGCGCCCATCCCTTCCCTGACGCCGCCGACCTGCCGCCCGTGCGGACTCCGCCGGTGCTCAACCCGGACAAGATTACCTACCTGGCCTTCACCTCCGGTACTACCGGCGCCCCCAAGGGTGTGATGCACAGCGATAACACGCTGCTGGCCAATGGCCGGGCGCTGGTGCGCGACTGGCACCACACCCACGACACCGTCGCCCTCAGCCTCAGCCCCATGAGCCATCACATCGGCACCGTGGCGCTGGAGCAGATGCTGGTGGCCGGCATGGAGCTGGCGTTGCACGATCCGGCCGCTGGCCTGGCGCCGCTGGACTGGCTGCAAGCCTGCAAGGCGACTTACGTCATGGGCGTGCCCACGCATGCCATGGATCTGCTTTCGGAGATGAAGCGCCGCGGGCTGGACAGGCTGGGCGAGGTGCAGGCCTTCTATATGGCCGGTTCGCCCATCCCCCAGGAACTGGCGGAGAAATTCCTGCACATCGGTATCAAGCCGCAGAACGTCTACGGCATGACCGAGAACGGCTCGCATCAGTACACACTGCCGAACGCCCCCACCGGCGTCATCGTGGGAACCTGCGGACAAGCCTGCAAGGGCTACGAGATCCGCATCTGGAAACAGGAGAATCCCGACGCCGAAGCCGAGCCGGGAGAAATCGGAGAGATCGGCGGACGCGGCGGCCTCCTGATGCTGGGCTACTACAGCAACCAGGAAGCCACCGAAGCCTCGTTCAACGCCTCCGGCTGGTTCATGAGCGGCGATCTTGGCGTGCAGGACACCGAGGGCAACGTGCGTATCGTCGGGCGCAAGAAGGACCTGATCATCCGGGGCGGACACAACATCCACCCCGCGCGCATCGAGGATCTCACCCATCGCCACCCGCAGGTGCTGCGGGCAGCCGCCTTCGCCGTTTCGGACCCAAGACTGGGAGAGATGGTGTGCCTGGCCATCGTCCCTCAGCCCGGCAGCGCGCCGCAGGCCGACGAAATCCTCCATCACCTCAACGAGGTCGGCCTGTCGAAGTACGACATGCCCGAGTACTACATCCTGCTGGACAGTTTTCCCATGACCGCCAGCGGCAAGATCCTCAAGCGCGCGCTGATGGACTGGGTCAAGGACGAAAAGATCGCGCCCATCCCCGTGCGCTGGCAAGGCGCCGCCACGAACACCAAGTGAGACACGCATGATTCAGGAATCAACCCTGCCAGGTGGCATCGCCGTGCTGACCCTGGACCGGCAGAAGGCGTTGAACGCGCTCAGCTTCGAACAACTGCGGAACCTGGACCTGGCTATCGAACGCGTGTCGGCCTCAGCCGCGCGCGGACTGGTCATCACGGGCGCCGGCGCCAAGGCCTTCTGCGCCGGGGCGGACATACCGGAGCTGGTGGGACGCACGCTGCGCGACGAGCATGAAGGCGCCCGCCTGGGCCAAGAAGTGTTCCAACGCATCAGCCAGCTGCGCATCCCTTCGGTTGCCGTGATCCACGGCTATGCCTTTGGCGGCGGCCTGGAGCTGGCGCTGGCCTGCACATTCCGGGTCGCCACGCCCGCAGCCCGCATGGGTCTGCCCGAGGTCAAGCTGGGCCTCATTCCCGGCTACGGCGGGACCCAACGCCTGCCCCGGTTGGTGGGCGAAGGGCGCGCGCTCGAACTCATCCTGTCCGGCCGCACGGTGACAGCCGATGAAGCCGAGCGCATCGGCCTGGTGAACCAGATTGCGGAGGAAGGCGAGCCCGCCGCCGTCGGCGCGGCCTATCTCGCGCCAATGCTCCAGCACGGCCTGCACGCGCTGGACTTCGCCCGCCAGGCGGTTCAGCGCGGTATGCAGACCTCGCTGGAACTCGGGCTACGCATCGAGTGCGACCTTTCCACCCTGGCGTATCGCAGCGCCGACGCTGCCGAAGGCATGCAGGCCTTTCTCGAAAAACGCCCCCCCTGCTTCAAGGATGCATGACCATGCCTGAATCCACCATTGTCGTCACCGGCGCCAGCCGCGGCATCGGCGCCGAAATCGCCCTCTCCCTCGCGCGGGCCGGCTTTCAGGTCGCCTGCCTGTCTCGGTCGGGCCAGGCGCCAGAACTGGCGGACGTGCCCGACGCACAGCGCGCCCGCTGGCATGCCGTGGCCTGCGACGTCGGCGACGCCGCGCAAATCCAGCGCGCATTCGCTGAAGTCTCCGAACGCGCTGGAGGTCGCATCTCCGGCTTGGTGAATAACGCCGGCCAGCACACCGACGGCGCGGCCGCCACGCTGGCGCCCGAGGCGTTTGAATCCCTGATGCGCAGCAACGCCACATCCGTGCTCATGGCCAGCCAGGCCGTCTATCCCCTTCTTCAGGCCAACGGCGGCGGCGTCATCGTCAACATGGGCTCGTTCTACGACAAGCTGGGCGTCAAGAAGAACCTGTCCTACTGCGCCTCCAAGGCGGCGGTGGGCGCTATCACGCGCTGCCTGGCCGTGGAATGGGCGGCCGACGACATCCAGGTCGTCAACCTCGCGCCGGGCTACGTCATGACCAGCCTGAACCGCGAATACATGACCAGCGGACCGCTGGCCCAACATCTGCAGAAACGCATTCCGCGCCGCAGCCCAGCCGAAGCCGCGGAAGTCGCCGATGTGGTGACCATGCTGTTCTCCCTGCGCTCGCGCTTTCTGACCGGCGAGACCATTTATCTGGACGGCGGCCAGAGCCTGATGGTCTGAGCCCCGCCCAAGCAGCTAGGAGCAATCAATGAACGTACTGCAACGCCTGGACGCCTCCATGCCCTGGAGTCCCGAAGAAGCCATGCTTCTCGACTCGGTGCGGGAGCTGGCGCGCGAGCGCATCGCGCCCAGGGCCGCCGAACTGGACCGCAGCGGCGCCTTCCCCCACGACAACGTGGCCGACATCAACGCCTTGGGGTTGAACGCCATGTTCATTCCCGAAGCCTATGGCGGCTCGACCCTGTCCTATTCCTGCTATCTGGCCTGCGTGCGCGAAATCTCCGCGGCCTGCGCCTCCACCGGCATCGTCTGGGCCACCAATTTCCATGCCATCAAGCCATTGATCGAATTCGGCAACGAGGAGCAGAAGCAACGCCTCCTGCCGCGCATCGCCGAAGGCGGGCTGGCCTCGCTGGTCATCACCGAACCCTCGGCCGGTTCCGACGCCACGGGTATGCGCACCCGCTTCGAGGCACGGGGCGACGAGATCGTCATCAACGGCCAGAAGACCTTCATCACCAACGGCGATGTGGCCGACGTATACCTGCTTTTCGGCAAGTGGGCCGGCATCGACGATGCCAAGCAGGCGATCAGCGCGGTCATCGTCGAAAAGGGCGCGCCAGGCCTGACGGTTGTCGGCACCGAGGACAAGATGGGCACCCGCGCCTCCAGCACTGCCACGCTGTCTTTCGAGAACTGCCGAATCCCTCGCGCCAACCTGCTTTGCGAGCCGGGCGACGGCCTGCGCATCCTGCTGACCTCGCTGAACCGCTCGCGGCCCAGCGTGGCCGCGCATGCGCTGGGAATCGCGCGCGCCGCCTTCGAGGACGCGATCGCCTACATCAACGAGCGGCGCCAGTTCAAGCGCCGCGTGCTGGAGTTCCAGGGCATCCAGTTCCTGGTCGCCGATCTGGCAGCCGAGCTGGCGACCTGCGAGGCCTGGCTCTGGCGCGTCGCAGACATGGTCGACAGCCGCGCCGACGACATAGGCATGGAGGCCTCGATCCTGAAGCTCAAGGCCACCGACCTGGCGATGCGCATGAGCACCGAAGCCGTGCAGCTGCTGGGCGGCTACGGCTACTGCAAGGACTATCGCGCCGAACGCCTGATGCGCGACGCCAAGATCACCCAGATCTGGGAAGGCACCAACCAGATTCACCGCCAACTCATCGGCCGCAGCTTTCTGACCAAGGAGTAGTCCATGAACACCATCAAGACCGTAGGCGTCGTCGGATGCGGCACCATGGGAACGGGCATCGCGATCGTCGTGGCCCGTGCCGGCTACAAGCTGCGCGCCTACGACACCCGTGTCGAGCTGGCCGAAGACGGCCGCCGGCAGGCGGCCGCCTTTCTGCGCAAGTCGGTGGAACGCGGCAAGCTGGCGGCCGGCGAGGACGAAGCCATATTGGCCAACTGGCATGCCAGTGACGATATTGAGTCGCTGGCCGACTGCGACATCATCATCGAGGCGGTGTTCGAGGATATCCAGGTCAAACACGAACTGTTCCGCAAGCTGGACCAGATCTGCGCGCCCCACACGCTGTTCGCCTCCAATACCTCCACCCTGTCGATCACCGAGATCGCCGGCGGCAGCGGCCGCGACACCCAGGTCGTGGGCATGCATTTCTGCCTGCCCGCGCAACTGATGAAACTGGTGGAAGTCTCTCCTGGCCTGAATACCTCGCGCCAGGCTCTGGAGCAGGCTTGGGCATTCTGCGAGGCGCTGGGCCAGCAGCCCGTCCTCACGCGAGACACGCCGGGATTCATCCTCAACTACTTCCTGGTGCCCTGGCACAACGACGTCATCAACATGGTGGACCAAGGGGTCGCGGAACCGGCCGACATAGACCTGGCGATCAAGACGGCCCTGGGCTATCCGCTGGGACCACTGACCTTGCTAGACATGGTCGGCATGGACACCCAGAAGCTCTTGTGCGAGGCGCTGCACGGCAGCACCAATGAGCCGCGCGCGGCCTGCCCCCCCTTGGTCAAACGCATGATTGGCGCCGGACGCCTGGGCCGCAAGAGCGGCGCCGGCTTCCATCGCTACGACAACGACAAGATCTTCGGAGCATGACAACCATGGCCTACCGCATCATCGACACCGGGGAAAGCGCGTCCTTCCCCCAAGCCCACGACTTCCTTGCGCAAGCCCACGCCAGCGGCGAGGGACGGGTCTACCTAGGCGCCCAGGCCGGCCAGCGCTACCGGCAGGAACAGGCGGAAAGCCAGCAGGCGCCCTTCGTCGCCATCGAGCTGGACCTGGAATGCCTGGGCGTGCATACGGGCGACGACGACGACGGCCGCGCCCGCAACGTGGTCGGGTTCGCACGGTTCCGCCTGGGCGACGAAGCGCCGACCCGGCTCATCGAACTAGTGCACAAACCCTACACGAGCCCGGAGGCTCTACAGGCGGCACGAGCAGCCTTCGACGCGGCCGGCCTGGAGGTCGCCGTCTGCAACGACTTTCCGGGCCGCATCCTGAACCGCCTGGTGCGGCCCTACTACAACGCCGCGCTGCGGCGCCTGGACGAGGGCCTGGCCAGCGCCGATGACATGGACACCACCCTGCGCCTGGGCCTGGGGTATCCAGAAGGCCCCATCGCCCTGCTCGGCCGCACCGGCCTGCACCACCACTACCGGGTAAGCCAGGCCTTGTACGAAATGCTGGGCCACGAAGCCTACGTTCCCGCGCGGCGGGCGCGCGTCGCGTGGCAGCGCCACCTCCAGGAGAGCGGCAATGCAGGCGCTTAGCGACATCACGGTGCTGGACTTCAGCACCCTGTTGCCCGGCCCCCTGTGCACGCTGCTGCTGGCCGAGGCCGGCGCGCGCGTCATCAAGATCGAGCGGCCGGCCGGCGGCGACGAGATGCGCGGCTATCTGCCCCGTTTTGGCGAGGACAGCGTCAACTTCACCTTGCTCAACTGCGGCAAGGCCTCGGTGGCGATAGACCTGAAGAATGAAGACGAGCGCGCGCGCCTGCGCCAGCTCATCGAAGAGGCCGACGTGCTGATCGAACAGTTCCGTCCCGGCGTAATGCAACGCCTGGGCCTGGACTACGAAAGCGTGGCGCGCATCAACCCGCGCCTGGTGTATTGCTCCATCACCGGCTATGGACAAGAAGGAGCCAGGGCCGGCATGGCCGGCCACGACCTGAACTACCAGGCGCTGACCGGCATGCTGTCGCTGACGGGGGATGCTCAAGGACAGCCCCTGGTGCCGCCCACGCTCACCGCGGACCTTGCCGGCGGCGCCTACCCCGCCTTCATGAACATCCTGCTGGCCCTGCGCCAGCGCGACCGCGACGGCAAGGGACGCCACCTTGATGTAGCCATGGCGGACAACCTTTTCACGCTCATGTATTGGGGGCTGGGCAATGGCTGGAGCCAGGGGCTGTGGCCTCGGCCCGGGAGCGACAAGGTCACGGGCGGCAGCTGCCGCTACCAAGTGTACGAGACCGCGGACGGACGCCACCTGGCGGTGGCGCCGCTGGAGGACAAGTTCTGGCGCGCCTTCGTCGAGGTCATCGGCCTGCCGGAGCTGGCCGATGCAGCCGACGACGACGCCAGCGTGCGCCAGCGCGTCGCGGCCGTCCTGATCCAGCGCAGTGCCGAGGCATGGATGCAGGCATTCGGCGACGGCGACACCTGCGTCAGTCTGGTCGCCAGCCTGCGCGAGGCCACCGAAGACCCGCACTTCATTGCTCGCGGCCTGTTCTCGCGCGAAGTCGCCAACGGCGGGGGCCGGACCATGCCTGCCTTGCCGGTTCCCATCGATCCCGGCTTGCGCGCCCCGGCGTCCCGATCCCAGGCTCCAGGCCTGGGAGAACACACGGTGCGCATCCTGGCTGCGCGGGAGGCGGAAAAATGAAAGCGCTGTTGGTCAGAAACTTCGCACCCGCCAGCGACCACCTTGTCGAAACCGTCGCCGACCCCGTGCCTGGCGCTGATGAGGTATTGATCCAGGTCGCCGCGGCCGGCGTGAATTATCCGGACACGCTGGTGGTCTCGGGCAAGTACCAGATCCTGCCGGCCTTGCCGTTCGTGCCGGGCAAGGACGCCAGCGGCACCGTGCTGCGCACCGGACCGGGCGTGACCGGCTTCAAGCCCGGCGATCGCGTGGTGGCGCACATGGAACATGGCGCCTACGCCAGCCAGGCCGTCGCCCGCGCCGCCCACTGCCACCTGCTGCCCGACGGCGTCAGCCACGAAGACGCAGCCGCGATGGGGCTGGTATTCCAGACAGCCTATCTGGCGCTGCTGGAGCGCGGCGGTTTCAGGGCCGGCGAAACCGTGCTGGTCAACGGCGCGGCCGGCGGCGTCGGCGGCGCGGCGGTGCAGTTGGTCAAGGCCCTGGGCGGTATCGCCCTGGCTGGCGTCAACACGCCGCAACAGGCGCAGGCGGCCCGCGAGATGGGCGCCGACCACGTGATCGATCTGTCGGCGGAAAACCTGCGCGACAGCCTGCGCGATCAGGTCTGGGCGGCAACCGCTGGCCGTGGCGCGGACATCGTGCTTGATCCCCTGGGCGATGAAGTCTTCGCGGCTTCGCTGCGCGCCCTGGCCTGGTGCGGCAGGCTGGTGGTGATCGGCTTTGCGGCGGGCCAGATACCGACGCTGAAGGCGAACTATCTGCTGCTCAAGAACATCAGCGTCATCGGCCTGCAATGGAGCGACTACCGCGACCGCCAGCCCGAGAAGATCGCGCGAGCGCAGGCACGGCTGCTGCGCATGCGCGAACAAGGATTGATCCGTCCCAGGCTGGCCGCCAGCCTGCCGCTGGAAGAGGTGGCCATCGCCCTGCAGGCTCTGGAGCAAGGCCGCGCCACCGGCAAGTACGTCGTCCATATGGAATCCCCCGTGCATCGCCCAACCTGAGAAGACAGGACATATCCCATGAAACAGACAACCGTAGTCATGGCCGCGCTGCTAGGCGGTTCGCTGTACGCACTCCCTGGCCACGCACAGGGCGTCGCTCCGTTCCGCCTGGGCGCCATCGTCGACATGACCGGCGTGTATTCGGCGCATGGCGGCCCCGGCATGGTCACGGCAGTCAAGATGGCGGCCGAGGACTTCGGCGGCAAGGTGCTGGACCGTCCCATCGAAGTCCTGGCCGCGGACTATCAGAACAAGGTCGACATCGCAGCCACGCGCGCGCGCCAGTGGTACGACCGCGACGGCGTCAGCGCCATCATCGAATCCACCGATTCCGCATCGGCCCTGGCCCTGCAAACCCTGGGCAAGGAAAAGAAGCGCATCACGCTGTTCGCCGGCTCGGCCTCGTCCAACCTGACCAACGCGGCGTGCTCGCCCTATGGCGTGCACTATGTCTACGACACCTACGTCCTGGCCAACGGCACCGGCCGCGCCGTGACCCGCGCCGGTGGCGACAGCTGGTTCTTCATCACGGCGGACTATGCCTTCGGCCATTCGCTGGAGCGCGACACCAGCAATGTCATCAAGGCGAACGGCGGCAAGATCCTGGGCAATGTGCGCGCGCCGCTGTCCAGCCCCGATTTCGCGTCCTATCTGCTGCAGGCCCAGGCCAGCAAGGCCAAAGTGATAGGCCTGGCCAATGCCGGCACGGACACCCAGAACGCGGTGCGCCAGGCTTCGGAATTCGGCATCACACAAAGCGGCCAGAAACTGGCCACCCTGCTGGTCTTCCTGCATGACATCAAAGGTTTGGGCCTGCAGGCCGCGCAAGGCTTGCAGTTCACCACCGGCTTCTACTGGGACCGCAACGCGGAAACCCGAGCCTGGTCGCAGCGCTATTTCGAACGCCAGAAATCCATGCCGTCCATGGTGCAGGCCGGCGCCTACTCGGCCACCCTGCATTACCTGCAGGCCGTGCAGGCCGCCGGCACCGACGACGCCGATGCCGTGGCGGCCAAGATGAAGGAGATGCCGATCAATGACTTCTACGCCAGGAACGGCCGCATCCGCGCCGATGGCCGGATGGTCTACGACATGTACCTGGCGCAGGTGAAGACGCCGGCGGAATCCAGGGGCGAGTGGGACCTGCTGAAGATCCTGGACACCATTCCAGGGGACGAGGCCTACCGCCCCTTATCGCAAAGCGAGTGCCCGCTGGTCAAGCCAGCGGGCTGAACGAGCAGCGGGCGGCGGCCATCCGGCCCACCGCCCGCTGCTCGCGCGCTCAAGCCGCCACATATTTGAGCCAGCGGCCGCCATCCACCACCATGTTCTCGCCGGTGATGTAGGCGCCCAGGTCCGACGCCAGATAGACGGCGGCATTAGCGATATCGGACTTGTTGCCGAACCGCCCCAGGGCTGTCTTCTTGCGCTCCAGTTCTTCGCGGCCGGTCTCCTGATACAGGCGGCGCACCCCTTCCGTGTCGCCGATGGGCCCAGGCGAAATGGTGTTGACGCGAATGTTGTCGCCGCCCCACTCTACCGCCAGTGCGCGCGACAAGGAAATGATCCCGGCTTTGGCCGCGCCGGCGTGCGCGGCGCCCGGCCAGCCACTCAGGCCGAGCATGGTGGCGATGCTGATGATGCAGCCGCCCTCGCGGGCGGCCTTCAAATGCTTGTATGCGGCGTGACAACCATAGAACGTGCCATTCAGATCGATGTCTATGACCGTCTTCCAGCCATTGGGCGAAAGTTCGGCGGTCGGACAATGGAAGTTCCCGGCGGCGTTGTTCACCAGGATGTCCAGCGCGCCGTAGCGCTCGACCGCGGCTTCTATGGCGCCCTGGATCTGCTCGTAGACTCTGACGTCGGTTTGCACGGCCAGGATCTCCAGGCCCTGTTCCGCCAGCGACGCCACGGCGCCGTCCAGCCGCTCCTGGTTGCGGCTCGCCACCACCACCTTGGCGCCCAGGCGCGCATAGGCCGTGGCGATCTCCAGCCCTATGCCGCCTCCGCCTCCCGTTATCAACGCCACCTTTCCTTTCAGCACATCTGCAGCAAACATCGCTTTCTCCTGTTTCACTTGTGTTCCCGGCGCGAACGGCCTAGTTGATCTTGATTCCCGACTCTTCGATGAGCTTCTTCCACTTGGGACGCTCCAACTCCATGAACGCGGCGAACTCTTCCGGAGTGGTGCTTTTCGGTATGCCGCTCATTCCCTCGACCCGCGCCCGGAAGTCCGGCGACGCCACGACTTTGGCGATGGTCTGGCTCAGCTTGTTGACGATGGGCTTGGGCGTACCCGCGGGGACCACCACGCCGTACCAGGCGGTCAGGTCGTAGCCGGGCAAGCCGGATTCAGCCACCGTCGGCATGTCCGGCATGGACGGGACCCGGTCCAGGGACGTCACCGCCAATCCCCTGAGCATGCCGCCGTCGACGAAACGCTTGGCGGCGAATATGCTGCCGAACACGATGGGCACCTGTCCGCCGACGACGTCCGGCATCGAGGCGCCATCGCCCTTGTAGGGAATGTGCGTCATCTGCACGCCCGCCATGGACTTCATCAGTTCGCCCGCAAAGTGGGTGCTGGTGCCGTCGCCGCCCGATGCGAAGCTGTACTTATCGGGATTCGCCTTCAGCAGCGCGATCAGCTCCTTGATGGTCTTTGCCGGCACGCTGGGGTGCACGGCGACCATATTGGGCAGATAGGCCACGAAGGAGACAGGATCCAGGTCCTTCTTCGGATCGAAGCCCAGGTTCTTGAACATCAGCTGATTGGCCACCAGCGGACCGTTGGTGACCAACAGCACCGCATAGCCATCGGGGGCCATGCGCGCGAATTGGGCCGTGCCTACGTTCCCGCCCACGCCCGGCTTGTTTTCCACAATCACTTTCTGGCCCAGCTGTTCCGTCATCGCCTCGGCCAGGCTGCGCGCGAGCGTGTCGGTCGGCCCGCCCGCCGCGAAGGGCACGATCATCCTGATCGGCTTGCTCGGATATTCGGCGGCCCAAGCGCTGGTCGCGGTGAGCGCTGCCAACGCTATCGTGGCCACTCGGGTGGCCATCTTATTGATTGCATGGTTCATGTCTGCTCCTGACTTCCTGGTTGAAAATCCACGTCTGCATCCTTCCTGGGCAAATGCAAATTCCATGCCAGACCCGGTCTCGCCGCGCGCCGTCCGGCAACGCAGCACCGCGGCCGCCAGCCGGCCGCCGTGCCCTGCCTCCTGGGTGAACACATTTGCGTACTATGAGGACACTCGCGGCGCGGCAGGACCTGTATCCGCGGCGCATGCCCCCGTGGTACGGGTTTTGCTTCATACCCGAGCACATCCCGGATAGCCCGGACACGCCAGACTTGCTCAGGAGCCCCACGCCATGCCCGCCTCGCCCGATAAGCCCTACGCCGGATTACGCGTCCTGGATCTCAGCCAGGGAGTCGCCGGACCTTACTGCGCCATGCTCCTGCTGGAGCAAGGCGCCGAGGTCATCAAAGCGGAATCACCTGCCGGCGACTGGAGCCGCGCCATAGGCCATCAGACCGAAGGCATGAGCGCGCTTGCCATTGCCTACAACCTGGGCAAGCGTTCGATCTGCGTCGACGCCCAGGCCGAGGCCGGCCGCGACCTCCTGCGCCAGTTGGCGTTGCGGGCCGACGTTGTCATAGAAAGCTTCCGCCCCGGCGTCATGGAGCGTCTAGGCCTGTCATACGCCGAACTCTCGAAAGCCAGGCCCGATCAGGTGTATGTCTCGGTATCCGCCTTCGGTCCAGACGGTCCCTATGCCGAACGGCCAGGATCAGATTCGACGCTGCAGGCCATGAGCGGCATGATGGTGGTCAACCGGGACGCCCGCGGCGCGCCGCGCAAGGTCGGCATCCTGCTGATCGACGTGGCGACAGGCATCTATGCGGCGCAGGCCACGGGCGCCGCGTTGTACCGCCGGGCCGTGCGGAGCCAAGGTGCGCGAGTGAAGGTCTCCCTGCTGGAAGCCGCGGCTGCGGTGCAAAGCGGCGCGATCATCGACGAGGCCCTCAATGCCGGACGCGCCGTGCAGGCTCTCAGCGTACCGGCTGGCACCTTCGAGACCGAGGACGGGCATATCAACGTCACCTCGCTGCACGACCGGATGTTCGCCGGCCTGTGCCAAGCCACAGGACAGAACGCCTGGCTCGCCGACCCGCGGCTGAGTACGGCGACCGAACGTTACGCCCACGGCGAGGAAATCAATTCAACGCTGATGCGGATCTTCCGCGCCAAGCCGACGGCACATTGGGTCGAGCGCCTGAACCGGCATGGAGTGGTCTGCGGAAAAGTCTCTGACTACGCCGGCTTCCTGGCCGACGCACAGGTTGAACAACAACGGATATTCGCGATGAGCGAGCAAGGCGGCCCATGCCGCGTGCCGATCGCCCGGCTGCCGGGTACGGCGGCGTCGGGCAGCCAGGAAAAGCGCTCGCCGCGGCGCGGCGAGCACACCCGGCAAATCCTAGGCGAACTCGGTTTGGATGCCGTGCGGCAGCAAGAGCTGTTCGACGCCGGGATCGTGCAGTCCTGACATCCCAGGGCCGGGACTCAGCTCTCCTTGCCGCCTTCCATCAAACGCAGCTGCTTGTACAGATAGGAACGGGAGATTCCCAGCTCTTCGGCGACCCGCTTCTTGTTGCCGCCGGTGCGCTCCATGGCGTCCGCGATCAGCTCCATTTCGACGCGCTGCTTCGCTTCCCACATGTCGAAGCGGCCCGAGCCCGCGGTCGCCTGCAAGGGGCGGTACTCCTTCTCGGCCCCGATACCGCCCGGATGCTCCAGACCGCCGAAGCTCTCCAGCGTCAGGCGGCTGCCGTCGCTGAATATCGCCGCCCGCTCCACCGCGTGCTGCAGCTGGCGCACATTGCCCGGCCAGCTGCGCGATTGCAGATACTGGATGACATGGTCGTCGATGGACTTCCTGGCCACGCCCTGGCGCTTGGCGAAGGCGGCCAGAAAAGTATCGGCCAGCTCGGGAATATCCTCGGGCCTGTCCCTTAGCGAGGGCAGGTAGAGCGTCACGGCGCTGATGCGGTAGAACAGGTCCAGGCGGAACGTATTGTCCGCAACCATCTTCTGGAAGTCTCGATGGCTGGCCGAGATCAGACGGAAATCCGAGTGCAGCAGACGTTCGCCGCCCACGCGCTGGAACGTGCCATCCTGCAGCACGCGCAGCAATTTCACCTGCATTTCCATCGGCATGTCGCCGATCTCATCGAGGAACAGGCTGCTGGTGTCGGAAAGCTCGAACTTACCCTTGCGGCCGCGCTTGTCGGCGCCAGTGAAGGCGCCGCCTTCATAGCCGAACAGCTCGCTTTCCACCAGGCTGATGGGCATCGCGGCCGCATTGATCAGGGTCAGCGGCTTGTCTCCACGCGGGCTGAGCATATGCAGCGCGTGCGCCACAAGCTCCTTGCCCGTCCCGCTTTCCCCAACCAGTAAGACCGGCACGTCCAGCGGCGCGACCCGCAGAATGTCTTCCTTGAGCTGCCGGATGGCCTTGCTGCTGCCCACGATCTGGTCCAGCCCGTAGGAACGGTTGCGTATGCCGGAGAGTTCGCGCTTATAGAAATCGCGCTCTTGCCGCACGCGGGCGAGTTCGTTGGAGATGTCCTGGATCGCTTGTGGAATCGCCTGCGGGCCCTTGAACATGACCTGGCCGATCGCCGCCACCAGCTTCTTGTCGCGGTCGAAGATCGGGATGCGCGAAACGATGCGGGTGACGCCCTTGGCCTCATGGGCCTCGCCGATCTGCGGCTTGCCTGTAACGACCACTTCCTGCAAGCGGGTGTTCTCAATCACATCGCTGACCGGCCGGCCGATGGCGTCGCCGCGCTTCAAGCCGATCGAACGTTCGTGGATCGGGCTCATGTAAAGCAGATTGCCCGCCGCGTCGACGACGTTCATGGCCTCATAGGGATTGGTGATGAAGTACCGGAAGATATCCGCGGCGCAATCGACGGTGGAAATGAACTCCGTCAGCTCATCCCCGCCCGTGGAGAAGATCAGGAAACACGCGCCCTGCTCGCAAACCAGCGCAGCGACACTGTGAGCGGGTTCGATGCCGGGCAGGGCGAACAGGCGTTTGATCGGCGTGCTGGAACGATCGGCCCACAGCCGGGAGAGCATCCGCGCAATCACTTCCTCCGTGCCCAAACCCGAAGAAAATTTAATCTGGCCGCCCTCTTCCAGGACAAGTATCCCTTCGGTGTCTCTTACCATATCCTCTCGCTCTGCATCTGCCTTCCGTGTCTTTCGTGGCGGCATGTTGGTGGCGACGAGTGTACTCCACGGCTGCAGCGCCGCAGGCCGCGCCGGCGCTACATCTTGCGGCAGATGCCCCGCCTCGCAAGGCGCTCCGCCGCTCCTGTCGCGGCGCGGCCCGCAATGGCATGGAAATTGCTTGAAAGAAATAAATCAGGAACGCATTTGATGCCATGCAACAAACCCTGTCCTTCGATCGGGGCTGCGGGCGCACCAGCCGATTTCTGTGTAACGAAAGAACCAACGAACCATCAAGAAGCGTAGAGGAGTGTCATGCCTGGTCCTTTGTCTCAAATCAAGATCGTCGACCTGACGTCAGTGGTAATGGGGCCTTATGCCACCCAGATCTTCGGTGACATGGGCGCGGACGTCATCAAGGTGGAAAGTCCCGACGGCGACATCATGCGCCACATGGGCGCAGGCCGTAGCCGGGCGATGGGGCCGATACACCTGTCGGTCAACCGGAACAAGAAAAGCCTGATGCTGGACCTGCGCATCCCCGAGGCGCGCGCAGCGCTGCTGCGCGTGGTGGCCACGGCCGATGTCTTCGTCCATGCCATGCGCCCCGCGGCCATCGAACGGCTAGGCCTGGGTTATGCACAGATCAAGGAGATCAACCCTGGCATCGTCTACTGTGGCGCCTATGGCTTTGGCGAAGGCGGTCCCTATGCCGACGATCCTGCCTACGACGACATGATCCAGGGTGTGTCCGGCCTGTGCTCCGTCAATGCCCATCTGGCGGGAGAACCGCGTTTCACGCCCACCATCATCGGCGACAAGGTCGCCGGCCTGACCATTGCCTACAGCATCCTGGCCGCGCTGTTCCACAGGCTGCGCACCGGCGAAGGGCAGAGCATCGAAGTGCCGATGTTCGAGTCCCTGGCCTCGTTCATGCTGATAGAACATCAATGGGAACGGGCTTTCGACCCGCAGAACGGCAAGGCAGGCTATCCGCGCGTGCTCAGCCAGTTGCGCAAGCCGCATCGGACCAAAGACGGCTATCTGTGCGTGCTGCCCTACACCGACAAGAACTGGAAGGACTTCTTCCAATTGGTGGGCCGCGACGATCTGGCGCAGGATCCGCGCTACGACACTCCGAACCACCGCAGCCAGAACTACGAAACCCTGTACAAGATACTCGGGGAAATCATGACCGAGCGGACCTCCCAGGAGTGGCTGAGCCAGCTCCGGCCGCTGAGCATACCGGTCGCGCCGGTCAACAGCCTGGAGGACTTGTTCACGGACCCTCATCTGGCGGCGGTCGGCATGTTCGTGCAACAGGAACATCCCAGCGAAGGCGTGCTGACTCACGTCAGGCCGCCCGTCAAGTTCGGCAAGACGCCGAGCGAGGTCAAACGCCTCGCGCCACGCCTGGGCGAGCATAGCCGCGAGATTCTTGCTGCGGCCGGGCTGTCCGACGGCGAGATCAGCGCACTGGCCGAAAGCGGCGCAACCCGCTAAGCCCCTCCTTCCTTTTTTTGACGGGACCGGGAGCCAGCTTCCCGGTCCCGCGAACCAGATACGGAGACCACCCCATGGTGTCGCCTTCGCATTTTCTTCCCCCTCCTGCCAGCGCCAGAAAATCGTCCCATTCGCGCACCATCCAGTTGCAGGCCTACGAGCGCGAGGACGGCCTGTGGGACCTGGAGGCCTTGATCGAGGATGTCAAGCCCCAACCCTTCACCACACAGATGCGGCATTTCGACTGCGGCGTGCCCATACATCTGATGGCGATCCGCGTGACGATCAACGAAGCGCTGGACGTGCTGGGCGCCGAGGCCGGCATGCATCGCATGCCCTTTCCTTCCGTCTGTCCTGAAGCCCAGCTGCGGCTGGAACGGCTCGTCGGCGCGAACCTACTCAAGGGCTTCCGCCAGGAAATCGCCAAGCGGATCCCCGCCCCTGAGCGCTGCTCGCACTTGTCCGAACTGGCGACCCTGCTGCCGACCCTCGCCGTGCAGACGATCCTGCAAGGAAAGATCTCCCCGCAAGACGAGGACGATCCCGCCAAGCGTCCCTTGAAGATCGGCGCGTGCCACGCTTTGAGAGAGGACGGCCCGCTGGTCAAGGAGCATTACCCGCAGTGGTACAGGCCGTCAGGCCAAGCCTGAACGCGGCGGCGATTCCGGCGCACAGTGCGTGTCTTCCGACTGTGCGAACTGCGTGTACCGCGGACACTGTCCGCAGCTTCCCCGCCCCCGGGCCGCAGCGGCTGAACGCTGGCATCCATTTTGCTTGAAGGTTCATCACCCCCCTTCAAGGAGAAGCATGATGCCCGCGCATCACCAGGAAAACGCCACCGCCCAACCCACGGTCCTGCTGGAAAAGGCCGGCGGCCTGGCGGTCTTGACGTTGAACCGCCCCGAAAAGCTCAATGCCCTGTCGACGGCAATGCGCGCCGAGTTCGGCGCCCGCTTGCAGGACATCGCCGCGGCCCCCGACATCCATGTGGTACTGCTGCAAGGGCTGGGACGCGCCTTCTGCGTCGGGGCCGATACCGGCGATCTGCCGACGACCCCGCTGGCCTGGCGCGACCGCATCCTGACTGCGCAGCAACATCACATGGCGCTGGTCAGGATGAACAAGATCGTCATCGCCTCGGTCCAGGGTGCGGCGGCTGGCGGCGGCGCTTCACTGGCGCTCGCCGCCGACCTGCTGGTCATGGCGGATGACGCGACCCTGCGGTTCCCCTTCGTGCGCCTGGGCCTGATTCCGGATGGCGGCTGTTCCTATCTGCTGCAGTCGAAACTGGGCGTGCCGGCCGCCCTGGACCTGATGCTCACGGGCGGCACCATGGATGCCGAGGAGGCCCGCCTGCGCGGTCTGACCCGTCGCGTGGTGCCGCGGGAAACCCTGGCCGAGGCCAGCCGCGCCTTGGCGGCCGAACTGCTGGCGCTGCCCCATGATGCGCTGATGCTGACCAAGTCGGTCAGCCGCCAGAGCTGGAGCCAGCCCATGGACAGCGCCATGGCCCATGAGGCCGATGCGTTCGCGCTGGCCACAGCCATGCCAGGACATCAACGCGCGCTGGCGGCGGCGCAGGCGCGCAAATAACCAGGCCGGCAGACCCTTGCGGTACCCCCGCCGCGAACACGCAAGCACAGTCCCGCATCCGCGTGTATGCCGCGAGTACACCCCGGCAGGCGATCCGCGCGCGCGCCCGGCTCCGGCCCGTGGACGGCGCAACTGGCACGAACTTTGCTTTTAGGCCAACACCCCCTTTACCCATTGGAGCGTCCTACATGGCAGCACAGGAGCTGGTAGCAACACAAAAAGACGGAGACGTACTCATCATCCGCCTGGCGAACCCGGAAAGCCGGAACTCGATGACCATGGACATGCGCGAACAGCTCGGCGCGGCGATCGCCCTGGCCGAGCGCCAGCCCGGCATCCGCGCGGTCTTCCTGACGGGCGACGGCCCCACTTTCTGCTCCGGCGGCGACCTGAATCATCTGCGCACGGCCTGCGATCCGTGGACGGTGCACCGGCGCTTCCGCAATCTGAGCCGTTGGCTCACGCCGCTGATCTCGCTGGACAAGCCGGTCGTTGTCGGCGTGAACGGCCATGCGGTGGGCGGCGGCATGGGCCTCGCACTGACCGGCGACGTAGTCATCGCTGGCGAAAGCGCGAAGTTCATGTCCGGATTCTTCAGGCTTGGCGTGGTGCCCGACATCGCGGTCATGTACCACTTGCCGCGCCTGATCGGCATGGCGCGGGCCAAGAACTTTCTGTTCAGCGGCGGCACGTTCTCCGCGCAGGAAGCGGCCGATCTGGGCCTGGTATCCAAGGTCGTCGCCGATGCCGACCTGTATGACGCCGGCCTCGCCGAGGCCAGACGCCTGGCCGAAGGGCCCGCCGAGGTCATGGGGCTGGCCAAGGCCGTCATGGCGCGCAGTTTCGAGACCTCGCTGCACGACATGCTGGCATTCGAGGGCTTCGGTCAGGTGCTGGCCATGTCCAACCCTGAGTTCCGCGAAGGCTTGAACGCCGCCCTGGAACGCCGCCGCCCCGATTTCGCGGGCGCCGCGGCGGTCGCGAACAAGGGAGACAAAGCATGAGCCGGGATCTGCCGCAACCTATCGCCAATGCCGACTCCCAGCCCTACTGGGACGGAGCCCGCGAACGCAAACTGCTGATCCGGAAATGCAAGGCATGCGCAGCGCTGCATTTCATGCCGCGCCATCTCTGCCCGGAATGCTGGTCGGATCAGCTCGAATGGGTCCAAAGCAAAGGCACGGGCAGCGTCTACAGCTTTTCCATCATCCGCCGCGCGCCGCTGCCCGCGTTCGCGTCCAAGACGCCCTATGTCACCGCGCTGATCGAACTCGACGAAGGCCCGCGCATGGTCGCCAACATCGTGGGCGCCGACGCCCTCTCGGTACGAATAGGAGACAAGGTCGGCGTGGTTTTTGAAGACCGCGGCGATGGCGCCCTGATTCCCCAATTCAAAAGAACCGAGGCCTGACTGGGATGGCTATGAAAGAACGCGCATCGCTAAAGAATAAAGTCGCCATCGTCGGCGTGGGCGAATCAGATATCGGCAAGGTTCCCCACATGACGGGCCTGGGTCTCAACGCCCAGGCCGCCAAGCGCGCGCTGGACGACGCCGGATTGCAGGTGTCCGACATCGACGGCGTGCTGACGGCCTATTCCTTCACGGAACCGTACTTCATGCTGGGATCGGTCATCTGCGAGTACCTCGGCATCAAGCCCAGGCTCAACGCATCGATGATCGTGGGCGGCGCCAGCCCGGTCGTCATGCTCAAGCATGCGGCGCAGGCCATAGTCAGCGGCCAGGCGGAGACCATCCTGGTCTGCGCGGGAGAGAACCGGGCCACGGGCCAAAGCCGGGACGCGGCCGTGGCGGCGCTCACGGCAGTGGGACACCCCTATTTCGAACAGCCCTACGGCACCTCGATACCCGGCTTCTACGCCATGATCGCATTGCGCCACATGCACAAGTACGGCACCACGCGGGAACAGCTCGCGCACGTCGCAGTGAACACGCGCACACACGCCCTGCTGCATCCCAACGCGCACATGAAAGCGCCCTTGACGCTGGACCAGGTGCTCTCGGCCAAGCCTATCGCCGATCCGCTGGGCATGCTGGATTGCTGCCTGATATCGGATGCCGGCGGCGCCTTCATCGTGACGTCCGCCGAGCGCGCGCGCGACCTGAAATGCAAGCCCGCCTACCTGCAAGGCATAGGCGAATACCACACACATGAGCATCTGATGTGCGCCTCCAGCCTGACCGAGTTCGGCGCGGCCGAATCCGGGCGCATGGCCTACGAGATGGCGGGACTCGCGCCCAGCGATATCGACGTGGCCGAACTCTACGACTGCTTCTCCATCGTCCCCATCCTGGAGGCCGAGGAACTCGGCTTCTGCCAGCCCGGAGAAGGCGGCGCGTTCTTCGAGCAGGGACACGCGCGCATCGGCGGCAAGCTGCCCATCAATACCCACGGCGGCATGCTCTCGCATGCGCACGCCGGCGCCGCGGGCGGTCTGTTCGGCATCGTGGAAGCGGTGCGCCAATTGCGCGGCGGTCTGGGCAATCGCCAGGTCGAAGGCGCGGACGTTGCGCTTGTGCACAACGAAGGCGGCATCCTGTCCTCGCACGGCACCGCCATCCTAGCCAACGAGAAAGGCTGAATTCAACGCGGCTGTGCCGCATCCGGCAACCACTACAAGGACAACGCAATCATGACCACGACTCCCTCCGCACGCGGCCGGTACTTCGATGACTTCGAGATCGGCCAGGAATTCGTCAGCCCGGCCCGCACCATCACGCAGACGGACATCGTCAATTTCGCCTGCCTGTCGGGCGACTTCAACGAAGTCCACACCAATTTCGAGTACTGCAAGACCACGCCGTTCGGCGAACCCATCGCGCACGGACCACTGGTGTACGCCATCATGGGTGGCCTGCAGTACGCCAGCGGCCTGAACGACGGCACCTTGCTGGCCCTGCTGCAGATCGACGGCTGGAAACTGCTGGACCCAGTCAAGCATGGCGACACCATCAGGCTGCATTCACGGGTCGTCGACAAGAAGGCCAGCAGCAAGCCGGATCGTGGTGTCGTCACCTTCCAGCGGCAGTGCGTCAAGCATGACGGCACGGTCGCCCAGGAAATGACGGCCACCCTGCTGTACCGCCGGAGAACATCGTGAACCCTCGCAGAAGACACATCCTGGGCGCCATGCTGGCCGCCCCCCTCCTGGCCGGGCGCGCCCGGGCGGCCGACAGGCCCTTGAGAATCGTGGTTCCCTTCCAATCGGGCTCGGCCACCGACACCGCAGCGCGCATCATCGGAGAAAACCTGAGCCGGTCCTTGTCCCGCGCGGTGGTCATCGACAACAAGCCCGGCGCCGAAGGATACATCGCGGTCAAGGAAGTCATGAAGGCGGATCCCGCGGGCGACGTGTTGCTGTTCTCGACCAACACCGCCATCACCGGCATCAATACCTTCAATGCCAAACCGATCTACGACCCGCTGACCGAGCTGTCTCCCATCGGCCGAGTCGGGGAATTCCCCTTCCTGCTGGTCGTGAACACCGGCCTCCCCTTCATGGATGCCCGCGCGTTCGTGGAATACGCCCGGGCCAACCCCAGAAAGCTGACCTATGCGTCCGGCAGTTCGTCCTCCATCGTAGCGATGGCGCAGTTGATGGGCATGGCCGGCCTGGCGCTGCATCACATCCCTTACAACAGCGAACCGCCTGCCGTGGTAGATCTGGTGGGCGGTAGGATCGACGTCATGTTCGCCACGCCCACCACGACCATGGGCTTTATCAAGGAAGGGAAGGTGCGCGCGCTCATGACCACCACCCAGACACGCCTGGAACAGTTTCCCGATGTGCCCACGATGACCGATTTCGGCTACACCAACATGCCGCTGGTGCCGTGGGGCGGGTTCTTCGGTCCTTCCGGAATGCGGTCGGAACTGCGCAGAAAGCTGAACGCGGAGATCAATGCGGTTCTCGCCCAACCGGACGTGGCGCGCGCGCTTGCCGTTCACCACATTTCGATCTCGACATCCGGCCCCGACGAATTCTCCGCCTATGTGAAGGAGCAGCTTGCGCAGTCGCTGCAAGTCGTCAAGGAACACGGGCTCGGCAGGAGGTAGACGGAGCAACTGCTGTGCACCGCCCATACACTGCTGATCGGACCATGAACACCAGCGCGCAGGCGAACAACTCCAGAGCCGGGCAGGCAGGCGGCGCCAGCCCCTGGCACGGATGTTGCGAGGTTATCCCCGACGCGTCTTGCGTTCCTGTTGCCGGCCCGCTGAGGCGGGCTGAACAATAACTACATATGTGTTTTCCGCTGGTTGAAAGCGGAATTGGAGATAAGAATGACCTTATTCAAAAAACCGCTGCTGGCCGCGGCGGCCCTGCTGGCCTACCTGGCCCTGCAAGGGCAGGCGGCCGCCGGCAGCTACCCGGACAAGCCCATACGCCTGATCACCCCCTACGCCGCCGGCGGTCTTTCCGACATCCTGGCCCGCACGCTGGCCCAGGATCTTTCGGAACGCCTGGGCCAATCCGTCATCGTCGAAAACCGCACCGGCGCGGGCGGTATCATCGGCACGGACTTCGTCGCCAAGTCGCGCCCCGACGGCTACACCCTGGCGCTGGCCAGCCAAGGCCTGGCCAGCGTCAACACCACTCTGTATCCGAACCTGCCCTACAACACGCTCAGGGACTTCACGCCGATCTCCCTGATCGCAAAATTCTCGTTGGTGCTGGTGACGAACCCCGATCAGCAGATCAAGACCGTCGCTGACCTCGTCGACCGGGCGAAGAAGAATCCCAGTGCGCTCAACTATGGGTCAGCGGGGAATGCCTCGACCGCGCATCTGACGATGGAAATGCTAAAGGACCGCACCGGCATGCCCATCATGCACATCCCATACAAGGGCGAGTCCCTGGCGTTTACCGAACTGCTGGGCGGCCGGATCGACGCGATATTCGCCACGGTGGGAGGCGCGCTGCCGCTTATCCAGTCCGGCAAGGTCCGCCCCATCGCCGTGGCCGACAACGCGCGCAGCGCCTTGATGTCTGACGTGCCCACGGTCGAGGAATCGGGCGTGAAGGACTTCAACGTGTTCGGCTGGTACGCCATCCTCGCCCCGGCCAACGTGCCGGCGGAGGTGGCCGACCGCCTGAGCAAGGCGCTGATGGATATAGGCAAGAGCGAGAAGTTTCGCGAGGCCATGCGCGTGCGCGGCATGGAGGCCGTGGGCAGCTCGCCCGAAGAAACGACCCAGGTGATCCGCGATGAAACGCAACGTTGGGGCGCCATCATCAAGAAGGTAGGCATCACCGCCGACTAAACGGCCGGCGCATCGCCCCCCCCGAAGGGCGGCCCGCTACCGGGCCGCCCTGCCGTCAAGCGCTTACAGTCCCAATTCCCGCGCGATCAGTTCGCGCTGAATCTGCGAGGTGCCGCCGCCGACGGTCGCGTTGCGGGCATCGCGCCAATGCCGTTGCATCGCATGATCCGTGGTGTAGGCGTGTCCGCCCAGGATCTGCATGCCCGAGGCGGTGACCCGCTGAAGCATCTCGGAAACGTAGAGCTTGGCCATGCTGGCCTCCTTGCGGCAGGACAAGCCATTGTCGTAGCGCCAGGCGGCCATCGAGGTCAGCCAGCGGCCACACTCCACCTCGGTCGCCATGTCGGCCAGCATGTGCGCGATGGCCTGGAACTGGCCGATGGGGCGCCCGAACTGCTTTCTTTCCTTGGCGTAGATCGTGGCTTCGTTCAAGGCGCTGCTGGCGCAGCCCAGGTAGTTCGCTGCGAGCGTGATGCGCTCGCGTTCCAGATGGCGTCCGATGTATCCCCAGCCCTTGCCCTCCTCTCCCAGCAGATAGCGCGAGGGCACGCGCACGTCGTCGAAGTAGATTTCCGACAGGCCCAGCACGCGGCGGCCGATGACGTCCAGACGCCGGATGGTGATGCCCTTGAGATCGTTGGGCACCAGGAACAGGGAGATGCCATCGTGCCGCTTGTCGCTCTTCGCGGTCCTGACCGCCAGCACGATGTGATTGTCGGGCGCATCCGCGCCGCTGGAAAACACCTTCTGGCCGTTGATCAGCCAATCATCGCCGTCGCGCCGCGCACTCGTGGTCAACGATGCCGCGTCCGACCCGGAGCTCGGTTCCGTGAGGCTGAAAGACAGCTTGGCCTCGCCCTGCGCCACGCGCGGCAAGATTTCGCGCTTCAACTCATCCGGCGCCACATCCGCCAGGATCGAGCAGCCCCAGGCCTGCAGCGCAATGCGCGTGGCGAAGTCGACGCTGGGCTTGGCGACCTCTTCATAGAGAATGATGCAATCGGACATCGGACTGCCCATCCCGCCGTACTCGGCCGGGACCACCATGGAAACAAAGCCCGCATCCACCATGGCCGCATAGACTTCCTCCGGATACGTGCCGTCACGGTCCCATTGCCTCACCTTTTCTGGCGTGCACAGGGACTGCACCAGCCGCTCAACCGCGGAACGCAACATGACCTGCTCTTCGGTCTGGTTAAAGTTCAATTTTTCCTCCAGGTGGTTTGGTATCTACGCCTGCGTCCCGCCAGAGAGGTGGGACCGCACCGCATCCCAAGGCAGAAGCAAGAACCGCGCCAGCCCGCGGCATCACCGGGCGGCATACTGCCATGGGCACCGCCAGTGCCTGCGCAGCGAACACCCGTGATTGCACAACGGACAACTGATCACGCGCCCCGGCAATCGGGTAGCCGCGGATGCTCTTGACTTGGCGCAGGCTTGCCGCAAAACTGATCGCTCTGTGCGCAAGGCCGCCCTTCTTCTTTGTGTCCCCCAGTGTTGCGGAAGGCGCCGATTCAATCGACCGAGCGAGTACTGAAGGAGCTCCGCATTGACCACTGCCGCGATGCCCAGACTGAAGCTGCGCCGCCTTGTCACCGTGCTGGCGCTCGCGAGCGGACTCATCGCCTTCGTCAACACGCTGTACGCGGCCTACCTGGTGCAGCGCGAGCAGCTGATCGCCAACACCCTCGAGGCCAACCGGGCCTACGCGATCAAGCTGGCGGAAGTCACCGACATCTACATCGAATCCATACAGCGGCAATTGCTCCTGTCCGCCGAGCGGGCGCCGGGCCTGCTGGGTTCGAAACCCGCCATGGAAGACGAGCTCGCGCGCCTGGTGCAGCAGACCGACGGCGTCATGACGGCCGCCATCGCAGACAGTAGCGGCACCATCCTCGCCACCGCTCCCGCCGACGCGGGCTTCGAAGGCAGGACGCTGGTACGCCAGCAACTGACCACAGGCGCCCAACATCTGAAGGGCCACATATCGACGCCCTACGTGGGCATGGAGGGCCGGCTGATACTGGCGTTCTCCGAACCTTTCCGTGATGCCAAGGGCAACCATGCCGGCACCATCCTCGCGGCCATCCACCTTCGGCAAGGCAACGAGTTCGACAAACTCGTGGGCGAGCACTTCTACCGCGACGGCTCCTACCTGTATGTCGTCGATGGCGACGGCACCATCATCTACCACAAGGACAAGGATCGCATCGGCACCAGCGAAAGAAGCAATGCCGTGGTCGAAGCCGTGCTGCGGGGCGAGACCGGTGCGATGCCCGTGGTCAACACCCGCGGCGCGCACCTGTTGGCCGGCTACGCCGCGCTCAAGAACGCCGGCTGGGGTGTCGTGGCGCAACGCCCGCTGGACGAAACGCTGCGCCCGCTGCAAAGCCTGACCAGCAGGATCGTGCTCTACGCCTTGCCGGTGGGGCTGATCATGTTCCTGGCCATCTACCTGCTGGGCCGCTGGATCTCGCGGCCGCTGGAGGAGCTGGCCCAGGTCATCGAACGGGATCAGCCCGGCGCGTCGGCTGGCGACCTGCACCGGATCAAGGGCTGGTACTACGAGGCGGCCCGCCTCCGGAACGCCGTGACGATGAGCCAAAGCTCCCAGACCCGGCGGCTCGATAAGCTGAACACGGACACCATCACCGATCCGATGACGGGCCTCTTCAACCGCAGGGGCCTGGCGCTGCAGATCGCCACGCTGCGCCAGACCCGGCAGCCTTTCGCGGCGCTCGCGCTAGACCTGGACCACTTCAAGCGCGTGAACGACACCTACGGGCACGCGGCCGGCGATCAGGTGCTGATCGCGCTGGCCGCCATCCTCAAGACCTGTGTGCGGGCAGAAGACGCGCCGTGTCGCGTCGGCGGCGAAGAGTTCCTGATCCTGATGCCCAACGCCTCGCGCGACACGGCGGAAAGGGTGGCCGGACGCATCCGGGCGGCGACGGCGGACCACGCCATGCCGCAGGCGGTGGGAAATGTCACGGTGTCCATCGGCATCGCGCTGTGGCCGTCGGATGATGCCGACATCGACAAGGTCATGGCAAAGGCCGATGAGGCCTTGTACCGGGCAAAGAATTCGGGACGGAATCGCGTGGCGGTCTGGTCGGCCGCGTAAATCACGGAACAAGCGAATCAGGCGCTAAAAGCGCCGTGCCGGGCATACCGCAGCGGCAAGGAGACGTCTGGCCCGCGCCGGCGTGCCCCTAGGGAAAACACTCATCAAAAAAACAAAAATGAATAATGACTCATCGTTCATTTTTTGCCAGAATGAGTCAACCGCCTAACGGCTAGCCGCAACGCAGCGCGTGCGCCGGCTATTCCAGGCGCCCCCCCCAAGCAAGAGACACCTGGCGTCTCCTGCTACTCCAAACGAGGTCTAGATGAACTTTGCTGAGTACAAGAGCTTGACGTTCGAACGCCGCAAGCGCGTCCTGGAAATCACGATGAACCGGCCCGAGAAGCTCAATGCGGTCGACGAGGCCATGCACGAAGAACTGGCCCGGGTCTTCGTCGATGTTTCCGCCGACCCGGAATGTGACGTCGTGATCCTGACGGGAGCGGGCCGGGCCTTTTCTTCTGGCGGCGATATGGCCTGGCTGCAGAAAATGATCGACCAGCCCGGCGCATTCGAAAAGACGGCCCGCGAAGGCAAGCAGATCGTGTTCTCGTTGCTGGATTGCGAAAAGCCCGTCATCGCGAAAGTGAATGGGCACGCGGCAGGACTTGGAGCCACGCTCGCGCTGTTCTGCGACGTGATCTTCGCCTCGGACGCCGCGAAGATCGGCGATCCGCACGTCAGTGTCGGCTACGTGGCCGGCGACGGCGGCGCCGTGATCTGGCCGCAGCTGATCGGCTATGCGCGCGCCAAGGAATACCTGATGACGGGCGACCTGATGACAGCGACCGAAGCGGCGCGTATCGGCCTGATCAATCACGTGGTGCCCGCGGCGGACCTGGAGCAACGCGTCGAACAGTTCGCCGACAGGCTGGCGGCGGGAGCGACCAAGGCCATCCGATGGACCAAGATGTCCGCAAACATCGGACTGAAGCAACTGGCGCACACGATCTTGGACGCCTCCTTGGCCTACGAGGCGCTCTCCAGTGCCACCCAGGACCATCAAGAAGCTGTAAACGCCTTCCGCGAGAAGCGCATCCCGGTCTTCTCTGGAAAGTAGAGAACCACTGATGAACTTCACGGAACCCGACCACATCCGGCAGTTGCGCGATACGCTCGAGCGGTTCGTCGAGAAGGAAATGCCGCGCGGCGCCGCCGCCGACTGGGACAAGCGCAACCACTTCCCGCGCGAGGTCTTCGACAAACTCGCGCGCCTCGGCGTCATGGGACTCACCGTACCCGAAGCGTATGGCGGCGCGGGCCGCGACATCCTCGCCACCATGGTTGTCATCGAAGAACTGTCCAGGCGCAGCCTGGCGGTATCGGTGCCCTACATCATGAGCGCCTGCTATGCGGGCATGAATCTGGTCGAATGCGCCACCGAGGCGCAGAAGACCGAACTTCTGCCCAAGGTCGTGGACGGTACCCTCGTCTTTGCCTACGGCTGGACGGAACCGGATGCCGGCGCCGACCTGGCCAGCGTCAAGACCCGCGCCGAACGTGTGGGGGACTCCGTGCGGATCAACGGCGCCAAGCGCTTCTGCTCGGGCGCGGCGATATCGGACTACATCTACGCGCTGGTGCGCTCCGGCAACGAGGGCGAGCGCTACAAGAATCTGTCCATGATCATGATCCCGCCCGACACCAAAGGCGTGACGATCACGCCCATCGAAGGGTTGGGCATGAAAGGAGCCGCGACCACGGACGTGATCTTCGAGGACGTGGAGGTGCCATTCGAGAATGTGATGGGCGGCGAGGCCGGCTGGAATAACGGCTGGCAGATGATCGTGGGTTCGGGACTGGACGTGGAAAAACTCGAAGTCGCCGCCATCGGCATCGGCGTCGCCCGGGCCGCGCTCGACGATGCATGGGCCTACGCGGGCGAACGCCAGCAATTCGGCAAGACCATCAACCACTACCAGTCCATTCAGCACAAGCTGGCCGACATGAAGACGCAACTGCACGCCGCGCGCCTCGTGCTCTACCACGCAGCCTGGATGGCCAACGAACACCAGCGCTGCGGGGTCGAAACATCCATGGCGAAGCTCTTTGCCACGGAAACCGCCCGCTCGGTCGCGCTGGAATGCCAGACCATCTTCGGCGCCTATGGCTACGTCAAGGATTTCGACGCGGAGCGCTACGTCCGGGACGCCCTGCTGCTGCCCATCATCGGCGGCTCCTCCGCGGTCCAGCGCAACAACATCTACAAGTGGTCCGGAGCCAATGCCTGACATGCCCTCAATTGACCTGACCGGGAAGAATGTGTTGGTAACCGGCGGCTCCAGCGGCATCGGAGCGGCGGTGGTCGATCTGTTCCTGGAACTCGGCGCGCAAGTGAGTTCGGCCGACCTCCAGCCGCTCGACGCCGTGGAACGGGACACCGTTACCCGGCTCCAGGCGGACGTCTGCGTGGAACAAGACTGCCTGCGCGCCACGGCGGAAGCCATGACCGCCATGGGAGCCATCGACGTGCTCGTGAATTGCGCCGGCATACCCGACACCTACACCCCGACCCTGGAGCAAAGCACGCAATCCTGGCAGCGGATCGTGGATGTAGACCTGACCGGCACCTACCTCATGTGCAAGGCCGTAGGCGCACACATGGCGCAACGCCGCTCTGGATCGATGATCAACATCTCGTCCATCGTCGGCCTGGGCGGCTTTCCCCGCCGCAACGCCTATGGCGCGTCCAAGGCTGGCGTAATCATGCTTACCAGATCGCTGGCCAGCGAGTGGGGCAGCCTGGGCATCCGCGTGAACTGCATCGCTCCCGGCTATATCCGCACGCCCTTGGTCGAGACCCTGATACGCGAAAACAAGGTGAACACCGGACAGATAGAACGGCGGACACCGCTGGCCCGCCTCGGCCATCCCAGGGAGATCGCGCATGCCGCGGCGTACCTGTCCTCGGAATGGTCATCCTTCATCACGGGGGCAACCCTGCCGGTGGATGGCGGCTGGTCCGCGTTTGGAGGCGCGGGCGACATCGGCATCGCATGACATAGGCCTGATTGATCTGAAGTTCCCTGGGGCGAGCCCCGCACAACAAAGCAGAACAATACAGAACAAAGCAAAGGAGACATGAACATGGATCGCAGAAACGTCCTCAAGATGCTGGGCGCCCTGGGCGGCGCAAGCGCAGCCGGCGCCGGCAGCCTGTGGAGCCGCACCGCATTCGCGCAAGCTAATTCGTCTATCAAGCTGGGCTTCATTTCATCGCTCTCCGGCGCCCAGGCGCCACTCGGGCAGCCCATGCTTCTGGGCGCGCAGATCGCCATTGACCAGGTCAACCAGGCGGGCGGCGTTCTCGGCAGGAAACTGGAGCTGGTCATCCGGGACGACAAGGCCAAACCGGCCGAGGCGACCGTCGCCGCGCGCGAGTTGGCGGGTTCCGGCGTGAACATGCTGTGCGGCGTGGTATCCAGTGCGGTCGCCCTAGCGATCGCCGCGGTCCTGGAACAGGAGAAAACACTGCTGATAACCTGCGCCGCGCACTCCGAAAAGCTCACCAAGGAGAGCTTTGTCCGAAACTATTTCCGTGTCACGGACAATCCCTACATGCGTCAGCGCGCCCTCGCCAAAATGGCCGCGCAACGCTATCCGGACGTCAATCGCTGGGGCGGCGTCATTCCCGATCATGAGTACGGCCGCACCACCTGGGGCTGTTTCGAAGACGGCCTGCGCGAGTTCTATCCAGCGCTTGCCCAGAAGCAACCCGCGATCGCCCCGCCGATCAAGACGCAGTACGGCGCCGCGGACTATCGCAACGCCATTACCGCCACCATGTCCGTCCCAGCCGAAGGCTTCATGATCTCCGTGTATGGCGGCGATGCCGTGACGCTGTACAAACAGGCCGAACCGTTCGGATTCTTCAAGAAGGCCAAGCTGATCGTGGATTCGGCCAACGAGCTGATCGTAGCCAAGGCCATGAAGCAAGATCTGCCGGACATGTGGGTGGGAACGCACTGGTACGCGGGTGCGTTCGAGGACATCCCGGTCAGCCGCGAACTCCAGGCGGAAGCCGTGCGCCGCGCCAAGGATCCCCTCACGCTGGGCTTTATTTCCGAGGGGCATGCCGCGGTGATGGCCTACGCTCGCGCGCTACAAGCGGCTGGCTCGGCCGATACCGGCGCGGTTCTGAACGCGCTTGAATCGGTCACGTTCGAAACCGCCACCGGTCCGCGCCGCTTCCGCAAGGAAGACCATCAGGCCATCAAGCCCGTTGTCATGTATCGCCTGCGCGGATCGGCCAAGGCAACGGACGGCTTCGAAATCGTCGACGTCATTCGCATCCCCGGCGAGGAGGTGATGGATCCGGCCACTCCCGGAAAGGCCTTGAGCTTGCGGACAGTCTGAAAGGACCGGGAATCATGGACCAATACGGTTTGATGACGCTCAACGGCCTGTCGTGGGGCATGACGGTCTTCCTGACCGCCGCCGGCCTGACGCTGGTTTTTGGCATCCTGCACGTCCTGAACTTCGCACATGGCGGCTTCGTCATGCTGGGGGCCTATCTGGCCTACAGCCTGCTGGCCAGGCTTGGAGAGCCGTCCTTCTGGGCTTTCATGCTCGCCACCATCGTGTGCGCCGTGGCGCTGGGCGTGCTGGGCGCCGCCGTGGACAAGCTGGTTTTCCAGCGGCTCAGAGGCGTTGGCGAATCCTATTCGTTGATCGCCACCTACGCGCTGCTGCTGCTCTGCCAGGGAGTTGTCAAGGTAGTCTGGGGCATCGACTTTCTGAGCGTGCCGCCTCCGCCGGTATTGCGCGGCGCCACCGAGATCGCCGGCATGCTGGCTCCCAACTTCGTCCTCTTCGTGATCGGCTGCGGCGTGCTCGCCTTCCTACTTCTCGACTATCTGGTGCATCGCACCGAACTGGGAAAAACAGTCCAGTCGGTCGCGGTCGATCCCTGGATGGCCTCGTTGCTCGGCGTGAACGTGCGCCTGGTGCTGACAGGCACCGTGGTTGTGGGAATCGCGCTGGCTGGAGTCGCCGGCGCGCTGCTGTCCGTCAACCAAAGCCTGTCTCCCAACATGGGCAGCGCCCTGATCATTCAGGCCTTCGGCGTGATCATCGTCGGCGGCATGGGGAACATTCGCGGCGCCTTCCTGGCCGCCGTCCTCCTGGGCCTCATCACCGCGATAGGCGACCGCGTCTTCGCGGAAGTACCGGGGCTTTTCTTCTATGTCGCCCTCATTTCCATCTTGATGTGGCGTCCGCAAGGACTTTTGAAGGGGCTACGGTAATGAAGCAGCTTGCCAGCACAACAAGCCGGCGCTCGTTCGACCTCGCGGTTGCGGGGGTGGTGATCGGGCTGTTCGCCAGCGTCCCGTGGTGGGCGGACAAGGGATTGGTGTTTCTCGCGTCGGTGGTGTTGATCAACGCAACCTTCGCCTTGAGCTTCAACCTCGTTTTCGGCCTGACCGGCCTGGTCAGTTTCGGCCATGCGGCGTACTTCGCGGCAGGCGCCTACACCACCGGCCTGCTGCTGCAGAGCTACTCCCAGGTTCCCTTCCCCCTTGCCTGGCTGGCAGCGGGCATTGCGGGAGGGCTGGTCGCCGCGGCCGTCGCCGTCGTCGCCCTGCGCCGCGCGAGCGGCATCTACTTCGCCATCCTGACTCTCGCATTGGCGGAACTGGTGCACATCCTGATCTCGAAATCCGACCTCCTGGGCCGCGAGGATGGCATGACAGGCATCAAGCGGCCGGTGATGGACTTTGGCCTGTTCAGACTCGACCTCGCGCAAGGCAACAATCTCTACTACGTCACACTGGTCTGTGTCTCTTTCCTCGCGCTGATTCTGTACATTCTTTGGCACAACCGCTACGGCAGGCTGCTGGCGGCCATCCGCCAGGATGCCGAGCGAGTGCGCTTTCTTGGCATCAATGTCCACGCCATGCGATTCTCGGCCTTTGTGGCCAGCGGCGCCTTCGCCGGCCTGGCCGGCGGCCTGTACGCGCCGGCGGCCCAGCTGCTCACGCCGGAAATTGCGCACTGGGGATATTCCGCCCTGCCCATTCTGTTTTGCCTGGTGGGCGGAGTCGCCTACTTCTGGGGGCCCGTCGCCGGGGCGGTGATCTTCATCGGGCTCGAACACATGACCCGCAACATCGTCGGTCTTTCCGAAATCCTGATAGGCGCGGTGCTGTTGCTCGTGGTGCTGGCGTTCCCGGGCGGCGTCATCGGCGGCGCGCAGCGGCTGCTCGCGGCTGGCCGGCGCGGGACATCCGCCAACGGCAGCTCCGAATCGAAGATTCAAGGACAGACATCGTGACTACGCACATACTCGACGCGCGCGGGCTCTACAAGGCTTACGGCAGCATTTCTGTCCTGAAGGATGTGACACTGCGCATGCAACAGGGCGAAACGCACGTCGTCATCGGGCCCAATGGCGCGGGCAAGACCACCTTGTTCAAGACCTTGAGCGGCGAACTTCTGCCAGATGCGGGCGAAATCTCGATTGAGGGCATGAGGGTCGAAGGCATCGACGGATACCAACGCGTGCGCCTGGGCGTGGGGCGGACCTTCCAGGTCGCCCGCGTCTTCGGCGAAGACACCGTGCTGGACAACATGGTGGTCGCCATCGAGGCGAGCCGCCGCCATCAGGGTGCCGGTGGCGGCTTCAGCTTGCGGATAGCGCCCGCCGCCGATGTCTATGACGAAGCCCTGGACGCCCTGGAGAAAATGGGCCTGGCCTCACAGCGCAATCACGTCTCGGGGGTGCTGGCCTACGGCGATCGGAAGCGCCTGGAACTCGCGATGAGCCTTGCGCTGCGGCCCAAGCTACTGATGCTCGACGAGCCGATGGCCGGCATGTCTCCGCCAGACAGGGCGGCTGCGGTGAAAACCATTAAATCGGTGGTGCGGGAACGCGGAATCTCGGTCCTGCTAACCGAGCACGACATGGACGTCGTCTTTTCGCTGGCCGACCGCATCACCGTGCTGAACTACGGCGAGATCATTGCCAGCGGAACGCCCGAGGACGTGCGTTCCTCCCCCGAAGTCAGGGAAATCTACCTGGGCCATGAGGTGCAAAGTGCTTGAAGTGAAAAACCTGCGTGCACGCTACGGGGACAGCCTCGTTCTCGACGGCGTCGGCATCGAGGTCGCAGCCGGCCAGGGAGTCGCCCTGCTGGGCCGCAACGGCGCGGGCAAGACGACTTTGCTCAAGAGCATCGTGGGCGGCGGCCCTACCGTCGACGGCACGCTGCGATTCATGGGCGGCGACCTCAGGCAGATCGGCACGCATGCGCGCGCGCGTTCCGGGCTGGCGCTGGTACCGGAAGACCGCAGGATATTCAGCCACCTGACGGTGGAAGAAAATCTGCTGCTGGCGCGGCATGCCAGCGGTCCGCGAGGCACTCTCCCGCTACAGGAAGCCTACGGACTCTTTCCAGCGCTTGCCGAGCTGCGCACGCGCATGGGAAACCAACTCAGCGGCGGACAGCAGCAAATTCTGGCGGTCGCGCGAGCCTTGATGTCGCGACCGAAGTGCATGCTGCTGGACGAGCCCGCGGAAGGCGTCGCCCCCTTGCTGGTCCAGCAAATGGCCGAGCAGGTTAATCGGGCCCGCCAGCAGCAAGGCGCCGCGCTGCTGCTGGCGGAACAGAACCTGTGGTTCTCGCGACGGTGTACCGACTACGTATTCGTGATAGATACTGGCAGAATCGTATTCGAGGGCGATTGGAATCACTTCGACGCCCACCCTGAAATTGCCGACCGCTATCTGGCGGTCTGAACTTTTCACACACTGATGATGCTCCATGACTGTACGCAACCCGAGTAAATCGGCATCGGCGCCTTCCGCGCCGCTTTCCGCCGGCCCCAAGAGCCGTCCCCGAAAAAAGCAAACCCGCGACGAACGGGCCGAAGAAACCAGGGCGGCTATCTTCAGCGCTGCGGCGCAGGTTGTTGGAAAACACGGCTACGGCGATGCTTCCATCAACCGCATTACCGAAGCCGCGGGAATCGCGCAAGGCACGTTCTATCTTTACTTCGAATCGCGCCAGGCGCTGTTCGACGAGCTCCTGCCCCATGTCGGCCAGGACATGTTGATCTTCATCCGCAACCAGGTGAAGGGCGCGGCGAACGTGCTGGACATGGAAGAAAGAGGATTCCGCGCGTTTTTTAAGTTTCTGCAGGAGCGTCCAGGATTCTTCCGTATCCTCAATGAGGCCGAAATCGCCGCGCCGGTCGCGTACCTGGCGCACTTCAAGCTGATCACGCAGCACTACGTCGAAGCCCTCTCCAGAGGAGTCCAGGCCGGAGAGATCGTCAACTATCGGGAACAGGAACTGGAAACCCTGGCCTACATGTTCATGGCGGCACGCAGCTATCTCTACCTGCGCTATGTCAAGGACGCGGAAGCGGCGGGCGACGCGGGCGCGACCCTGCCGGAGTCGGTGGTCGAAACCTATATGAAGCTGGTGCGTGGCGGCTTGACCTGAACACCCACGGCACGGCCCCGTCCACGCAGACGGGCGCCGGCGAAAAACGATGCGGGAGACAGAAATGCACACAGACGGGAGTGGCTGGCAGACACGACTCGGCCCGGACATGGCGGCTCGGTATGCGGGCGACGGACGATGGCAGAACATCCCCCTGGCCGAGAGCGCGGGCCAGTGCGCACGCGACTACCCGGACCGGACCGCCGTGGCGGACGATTCCGGCGGACTGACGTTTCAGCAGCTATGGAATCAAGCGCTGCGCCTCGCGGCGACGCTGCGCGACCATGGCCTGCAGCCTGGCAGCGTCGTCAGCTTCCAACTGCCGAACTGGCGCGAAACCCTGGTCATCAATCTGGCCTGCGCCATCGGCAGGTTCGTCTGCAATCCTATCGTCCCTATCTACCGCGACGCGGAACTCAGTTTCATCCTTGCCAATTCAAAGGCCAGGGTCCTGTTCATTCCCGATCGCTTCCGCAGCATCGACTACCTTGAAATGATCCAGCGGCTGCGCCCGAATCTGCCTCACCTGGAACACGTAGTCCTGGTTCGAGCCGAAGCGGACGGGGTCGCCTCGTATGCTTCCTGGGTAGACCGCCCCGCTCCCCTGGAACCATTCACCCGCGCCGATCCCGACGCCGTCAAACTCTTGCTGTACACCTCTGGCACCACCGGGAACCCCAAAGGCGTTCTGCATAGCCACAATACCCTCCGCGCCGAAGTCCAGGCCGTCACCGACTTCTGGGGGTTGTCCAGGGACGATGTGCTGCTCATGCCGTCTCCCGTTACCCATATCACGGGCTATCTGTATGCGCTGGAGCTGCCCTTTCTGCAAGGAACAAAAACGGTGCTGATGGAGCGCTGGGAGGCGAGCGCCGCGCTGGACGCAATCCAGCGGCACCAGGCGTCGTTCAGCATAGGCGCGACGCCCTTCCTGGTCGAGCTGGTGGCCGAAGTCGACCGGCGCGGCATCCAACTGCCCTCCCTGCGGCTCTATGGCAGCGGCGGCGCCCCCGTGCCGCCCGAGGTAGTCAAACGGGCCTATGCCGTATTGCCGAACTGCAAGACGTTCCGCATTTACGGAAGCAGCGAGGCGCCCACCATTTCGCTCGGCATCGCCCAGGGCGACCCTGCGGAGTGGGGCGCCAAGACCGACGGCCTGATTTTCAACCATGAAGTCCGCATCGTGGATCCGGCTAGCGGCGTGCCGCTCGCGACTGGCCTGGCCGGCGAAATCACGGCCCGAGGACCGGAAGTGATGCTGGGCTACACCGATCCGAGCGATACCGAAGCAGCCTTCGACGCGGACGGCTATTTCCACACTGGCGATCTCGGCTACATCGACGAGAACGGCTACATCACCGTCACCGGCCGCATGAAGGATCTGATCATCCGCGGAGGCGAGAATATCAGTCCCAAGGAGATCGAAGATCTCCTGCATCAGCATCCAGCCATCCAGGAGGCCGCGGTGGTCGCGTTTCCCCATGCCAGGATGGGAGAAACACCCTGCGCCTACGTGGTCCTGCGGCCCGGACGCGAATTGGATTTTCCCGGCCTGCTGGCCTATCTGGAAAGCGCCAGGCTGGCTCGCCAGAAATTCCCGGAACGCATGTTCGTGGTGGACGACCTGCCGCGTACCGCCACCGGCAAGGTACTCAAGCACGTCCTCAAAGCCCGGGCCACCACGGAAGACTGCCAGGATGCGCCCCGCCTGCTCGCGCAGGCATGATCCCATCGCTCAATCGCAGCAGAGGCAAAAATCATGGAATCCGAAGCGCCGCATGATGATTCGCTCCCGCCCTCGTGGGATGCAGTCTCCGGCAAAACCCTGAGACAACTGCTTGAACTGCGGGCCAGACAGCAGCCCCATCGGGTCGCGTTATCAGCGCAATCGATTCAGGGTTTTCGCGATCGTCTGACCTACGCGCAGCTAGCTCTTTTTTCACGCCGGATGGGGGGGTGGCTGCGCGCCATCGGCATCGAGTCCGGCGACCGGGTCGCCATTTACCTGGCGAACGACGCCGGACGGGAAGCCATCCTGACTGCGCTCGGCTGCTTCGCCATAGGCGCGGTTGCCGTGCCCATGAACACGCGCGCCGCCGACGACGATCTCGTCCACGCGCTGGACTTGGTGACCCCCGCTCTGGTGGTCTGCGGCACGGCGTCGGCCGCCCGTTTGCAACGCCTGACACGCACCAGGCAAGTGCATATCGACGCCCCCGCGAATGCCGCGAACGCATGGCAAGACCCTTTGCACGGCACGGACGCCGGTCTATCCGCGGCCGTCGGCCCGGATCCGGACTCGCCCGCATGCTTGCTCTTTACTTCGGGCACGACCTCCCGCTCCAAGGCCGTCATCCACAGCCATCGGAGCATGATCGCCGCCGGATTCGCCGTCGGTCAGGCGGTCGGGCTGGGCGCCGGCGACCTCTACCAGGGCGCCTTTCCATTCTTCACCAGTTCCTGCCTGAATCTTGGATGCATGTCCTCCTGGGTGCACGGCGCCGGCTTCGTCCTGGAGCATCTGCCCGGCAACGCTGACCGGTTGCGCCTGGCGGAATCCGAGCAATCCACCGTCTACCATGGCGTGCCCGCCGTGATCCAGTACATGCTGGACGAATGCGAACGCGGAACGTACGCCCTGGGGCGCCTGCGGCGGATCGCTTATGGCGGCGCGCCCATGCCCGTGGCCGCCATCGAACGCATAGCCCAGGCCTGGCCCTGGGTAGACCAGATGCAGATCTGGGGCATGACCGAAAGCGGACCTGCGGGCGCGAGCCTGCCGCCTCACTGGCTGCCCGCCAAGGCGGGAATGATCGGCGCCGCCATGCCCAACTGCGAATTGCGCGCGGTGGACGAGAACGGTCAAGCAGTCCCGCCGGGCGAGCCAGGCGAACTATGCTTTCGCGGCCCCAGCATGGCCCAAGGCTACTTCGAAAACCCGCAGGAAAGCGCAAACACCTTTCGCAACGGCTGGCTACACACCGGCGACATCGTGGTCCAGGACGAGGACGGGCTGTTCCGCTTCGTCGACCGCAGCAAGGACGTGATCAATCGCGGCGGCCTGAAAGTCTCGTCCGCCGCCATCGAAAACGCGCTGCAGCGCCTGCCGCAAATACAGGAAGTCGCGGTGATCCCCTTCCCTCATCCCAAGCTGGGCGAAGAAGCGGCGGCCTGCATCGTCTTCCGGCCCGGCGCGGCGCTGGATAGCGAGCGCCTTGAGGCGCACTGCGTCCAATGGCTGGCCGACTACGCAGTACCCAGGCACTGGTTCATCCTGGAATCACTGCCACGCAACCCCATGGGCAAGGTACTTAAACGAGACCTGCCCGCCCTGATCGCGCGACGCGCGCCCGCCACTGACGGCAGTCCCTGCGAGCCCCAATAGCGGCGCGCGGAATTCATCCTTCAACACACACTCTTTTAGTCTTCCTCACGTGCCACGCCTCTTGTTCGAACCCAGAAGCCACTACCCCTTCGCCACCGAGATCCAGATCTATGCCGGCCACATCAACTACGGGGGACACCTCGACCATGCCCAGTTGATCACTCTGGTCTCGGAGGCCAGGGTCAGGTTCATCAACTCGTTGGGCTATCAGGAACAAGACATCGAGGGGCATCATTTCGTCGTGGCGGACCTGGCCCTTCAATACAAGTCAGAAAGTCACCACGGAGAAGTCCTGCGCATCGAAATCGCCCCCGACAACTTCAACCAGTACGGCTTCGATCTGGAATTTCACCTGACGGAAAAGCAGAGCGGGCGCGCGGTCGCCACGGGGAAGGCCGGGCTCGTGTGCATCGACAATGCGACGCGCAAGGTTGCGCCAATCGCCAGTCTTGATGTGGACTGGGGCGCTGGCACCCGCCGCGACCAGCCCGTCTATCCCTAGCCCTGGTCCGTTGGCCGCCGTGGTGGCCATCGCCGAGCGGGACGGCAGACAGGTCGCCGCGGCGCCGTTCCTATTTTTATAATTCCTATTGGCTTTCACCCGATGACTAATCTTCATTAGACGGTTTTCACCACGCGCCTACAATCCTCGCCAGGGTCAACTCAAATAAAAAGACCGTGGAGACAAGATGAAGACAGCCGTTCCCGGCGGGGCCGCCCTGATAACCCGACTCAAGTACCTGGCGTTGGCCGGCCTGTTCATGGCCGCCAGCGGCCACGCGCAGCAGCCTGCAAAGCTGGTCGTCGGCCTGCCGGCCGGCGGCTCGTTCGACACCATAGCCAGGATCGTGGCCGAGAAGCTTCCCAGCCATCTGGAGCGGCCGGTGGTGGTGGAGAACCGCCCCGGCGCGCAGACGCGCATCGCCATTCAGGCGGTCAAGGGCGCGGCGCCGGATGGCAACAGCCTGCTGGTGGCGCCAGGCGTGGCCATCTTCCTCTACCCGCACCTGTTCCGTCAGCTCGGCTACGACCCTTTCACCGACCTCAAGCCGGTGACGCAGCTGGTGAGCTGGGACATCGTGCTTGCCGTCGCGGCTGACAGCCCCATCACCTCGTTCGAGGGATTCCGGACCTGGGCCAAACAAAATCCGGACCAGACGTTCTACGGCACATCCGGCACCGGCAGCCTGCAGCATTTCCTGGGCGTTTCGCTGGCCAGGCGCCTGGATACGCCGCTGGAGCACATCGCGTTCAAGGGCGGCAAGGACGCCGTCACCGCGCTGCTGGGCGGACACATCAATGCCATCGTGATGGACGCCGGCGAAGTCGTCCCCCTGGCGCAGGCTGGCAAACTGCGCGTTCTGGCGACCTTCAGCGCGCAACGCGAACCGGCGCTGCCGCAAACGCCGACCATGCGCGAACTCGGGCTGGGCGAACTCGAGACCTCGGGCTGGGCCGGACTGTATGCGCCGGCCGGCACCCCTGAGCCGGCCGTCCGCAAGCTGAACACGGCGGTGAACGAGATCCTGGCCCTGCCTGACGTGGCCAAGCGAGTCGCCGAGCTGGGCATGCGGCCGGCCGGCGGCACACCGCAGGCCGTCGATGCGCTCGCGCGGGAGCAGTTCGACCAGTGGCGCGACACGGTGGCCCAGTCCGGCTTCGTCATCGACTGAGCGACGCCTCTCTTTCCCATCTCACCGGATCAGTATCCATGTTTGCATTGACCACTCTCGACGTCACCTCCCGTCCTGTCGCCTGCCTGGAGATCGATGGCAGCCACTATCCCCTTGCCGCTTGCGCGAGGATCCTGGACCTGCCGGCGCTGGACGCGTCCGTCCGGGAACTCTTCGAGGACTGGCCGCGCTCGTTGGCATTGCTGCAGCAAGCGGCAGCCCGCCGCGCGGCGCTCGCCGGTCACGAAGTCGCCGGTCCGGTCCGCCATCTGGCGCCGCTGCAGTATCCAGGCAAGGTGCTGTGCGCGGGGGCCAACTACCATGACCATCTGGCGGAAATGAACGTGCCGAATGCCGCGGACAAATCCGCGCAGCGCCTGTTCTTCTTCTTCAAGCCGCCGCGCCAGGCCGTGGTCGGCGAGGGCGCAACGGTACACGTGCCCATCGGTTGCGAACGCCTGGACTGGGAAATCGAACTGGCGCTGGTGATAGGCAAGACCGCCAGGAACCTGCGCCTGGAAGACGCGCTCGACCATGTGGCGGCGTATACGGTGGCCGTGGACATGTCGGCGCGCGATCTCAACAAGGCGCCCGACACCTTCTACAAGCTGGACTGGGTAGCCGGCAAGGCGCATGACACCAGTTGCCCCCTCGGCCCCAGGCTGGTGCCTGCGGCGTTCATCCGCGACCCCATGGATCTGAGATTGACGCTCAGCGTCAACGGCCAGTGCAAGCAAGACGCGCGCACCAGCGGCATGGTCTTCGACATCCGCGAGCAGCTGGTGACCCTGAGCCGCATCATGACGCTGGAGCCCGGCGATCTGGTACTGACAGGTACGCCCGCCGGCGTGGGCGCGCCGCAAGGCACGTTCCTCAATGTCGGCGACGAAATCAGCGCAACGATCGAAGGCATCGGTACGCTGGCGGTGCAGATCCAAGCGCCACGCTGACATCCTGGCCCGCCGCGGCCGCATCTTCCTCATGAGGCAGCTCCATGCAGTCCCTTTTCTCCCCCCTGCCCGCTGCGGCCGGCGATACGATCTTCGCGCTGGTTGAAGCCTTCCAGAACGACCCGGCTCCGCACAAGGTGAGCCTCAGCATCGGCACCTACTTTGCCGAGGATGGCACCATCCCCGTGATGCGCGCCGTGCGCCAGGCGCGCGACATGCTCGTGCAGGCGGACAAGCCGCATCCGTACCTGCCCATTCCCGGATCGGCGCCGTACCGCAACGCCGCCAGAGAACTGGTCCTGGGCGCCGATGGCCCTGAACCTGAGCGCGTGGTGACGGCCCAAAGCGTCGGCGGCACCGGCGCCTTGAAGCTGGGCGCGGACTTGCTGCGCCAAATCCGCCCCGACGCGACGGTCTGGGTCAGCGATCCGACCTGGGAGAACCATGCCCAGATCTTTCGCCAGGCAGGCTTCACGGTGCATGAGTACCCTTACTATGACGCCGAAACTGCCACCGTGCGCTTCGCGCAGATGCATGACGCGTTGCAGGCCCTGCCGGCCGGGTCCATCGTCGTGCTGCACGCCAGCTGCCACAACCCAACGGGCGTGGACCTGTCCGCGGATCAGTGGAAGGCACTGACCGAACTGTTTGCGCGCCAAGGCCTGATTCCCTTTTTCGACCTGGCGTACCAGGGGTTTGGACTAGGCCTGGACGCAGACGCCGAACCAATCCGTGCAATGGCGCGCGCGGGCGTGGAATGTCTGGTCGCCAGCTCCTTCTCGAAGAACTTTTCCCTGTACGGCGAACGCTGCGGCGCCCTGAATATCGTGTGTCGCGACAAAGCCGCCGCGGACCGCGCGCTGGGCCAGCTCAAGTTGCTGATACGCGGCAACTACTCCACGCCTCCTACGTTTGGCGCTGCCTTGGTCGCCGCCGTTCTGAGCGATCGCGCGTTGCGGCAGGTCTGGACCGAAGAACTGGAGCAGATGCGGACACGGCTCGTCAGCCTGCGCACCCGCCTGTCCGGCGCGCTGACGCAACTGACCGGCGCGCCCGAAACCTGGGACTACATCGAGCGGCAGCAAGGACTGTTCAGCTACATGCGGTTGAGTCCCCAGCAGGTCGAATCGCTGCGGCGCGAACATGCCGTGTATCTGCTGAAATCCGGCAGACTCTGCGTGGCCGGCCTGACCGACGGCAACATCGACTACGTCGCAGGCGCCATCGCGGCCTGCGCCCGGCGCTGAAAATTTCTCCCTGGCCCGCAGATCCGAGGCGACCCACTGATTGGAGCAAGGCATGCCCCTCCTCAACCGGCTTATGGCCGCGAGTTCCGGATTGATGCTGGCGCTGACCCTGGCTCCCTCCATGCCCGTGGCCGCCTCCGGCGCCGGCCTGCTGCAGGAAGCTCTGCAACGGGCGGACCAGACCGAACCTGAAGTGATCGCATGGAGACGCCACATACACCAGCATCCGGAGCTGTCGTACCAGGAGACGGAAACGGCGAAATACATCGCCGACGCCCTGCGCGCGATGCCGGGCATCACCGTCGAGACCGGCGTGGCGCGTACCGGCATCAAGGCCGTGCTCAAGGGCGGCAAGCCGGGGCCTGTAGTGGCATTGCGCGCCGACATGGACGCCCTGCCCGTCGAGGAACGCAATGACCTGCCGTTCCGCTCGCAGGCCAAGGCCGTCTGGCGCGGAGAGCAGGTATCGGTTTCCCACGCCTGCGGCCACGACACTCATGTCGCCATGCTGCTGGGCGCGGCCAAGGCCTTGTCGGCGATGCGGGAGGAACTGCCCGGCACGATCGTCTTCCTGTTCCAGCCCGCGGAAGAATGGGGACCCGACAAGGAACCCAGCGGCGCCAGGGCCATGATCGCGCAGGGCGTGCTGGAGAATCCCAAAGTGGACGTGGTCTTCGGCCAGCACATCGGCGCCGGCGCGCCCTCCGGCACCATCGCCTACCGCGCCGGCCCTACCATGGCCAGCGGCGACCGCTTCGAGATCTCGCTGCACGGCAAAGGCGGACACGGCGGCCGCCCATGGACCGCCAATCCCGCGCTCGTACCCGCGGCCGAACTGACATTGGCGTTGCAGGGCATCACCAGCAGCAAGGTGGATCAGTCTGACGGCGTCACCGTGCTGTCCATCGGCATGTTGCAAAGTGGCCGGCGCGCAAACATCCTGCCCGAAAGCGCCGAACTGGCAGGCACGGTACGCTCGCTATCGTCGCACAACCAACGCATCGTCCACGAGGCCATCCGCGCACGCGCCGAGCATATTGCGCAGGCCTACGGCCTGAGCTCCAAGGTGAACATCTACACCGGCTACGAGGTCGTCGACAACGATAAATCCCTGACCGGCAGCCTGATACCAGCATGGCAGGCAGCGGCCGGCGCCGGCAAGACGGTTGAAATGCCGGCGCCATCCACCGGCAGCGAGGACTTCGGCGCCTATGGCGTCAGCGGCAAGGTACCCTCGGTCTTCTGGTTCATCAATGCCTCGCCGTTCGGCGACAAGAGCGGCGCGCCCAACCATTCGCCGGAGTTCGCCATCGACGAGAGCGCGCTGCGCGTGGGCGTGCGCGCGCTGGTGGCTTCCGCGCTGACGTATATGGACAAGCAGTAGGCAGCGAGGATCGGATCCGACGCTGCCGACGCGCCAACGCATCGGCAGCGCCGCCCTTCAGAACTTCGGCGCGCGCTTCTCGATGAATGCGGTGACCGCCTCGCGGTGTTCGGCGGTCTTGTGGGCCAGGGCCTGGTAACTGGCCGACAGCTCCAGCAAGGACGCCAGGCTGCTGTGCTGGCCTTCGCGCAGCAGGCGCTTGGTCATGCGCATGACGCCGCCGGGATTGGCGGCGATCTTCGCGGCCAGCGTCCTGGCGGCGGGCAGCAGATCGGCGGCTGGAACCACCCGGCTGACCAGGCCCCAGGCCAGCGCATCCTGCGCGCTGATGGCCTCGCCCGTGTAAGCCATTTCGCTGGCGCGGGCCATGCCCACCGCGCGCGGCAGCAGCCAGGCGCCGCCGTCGCCGGGCACGATGCCCACGCGCACGAAGCTCTCGGCAAACGTGGCCGTGTCGGCCGCGATGCGGATGTCGCACATGCAGGCGATGTCCAGGCCGGCGCCGATGGCCGGGCCATTGACCGCGCAGATGACGGGCACGTCCAGGCCATGCAGCGCAAGCGGAATACGCTGGATGCCCTGCCGGTACTCCTCGCAGATGCGCTCGGGAGTCAGCGCATCGTCGAAAAAGCGGCGCATGTCCTTGACGTTGCCGCCCGAGCTGAAGATCGGCCCGGCGGCGGTCAGGATCAGCACCTTCACGCCGGCGTCCTGGCGGATGTCCGCGCACAACTGCACGATCTCTTCGATGGCGGTGTTGCCGGTCAGCGCATTGCGTGTCTCCGGCTGATTCATGGTGGCGACGACAATGCCGCCGTCGCGCTCTATTTGCAGAAAAGCCATGCAAGTGTCTCCTGAAAGCCAGGCTTACGCCGGGACGTCGGTAATCGTGCGCACCAGGTCCAGGGTTGGCCCTGCGTGCGCGAACAGCGCCTCGCCCGCCACGTCCTGCCAGTAGGCCTCGCTGCCCGCGGTCTGACGCCAGGCATGCAAGCGGCGCGTGTAGAGTTGCAGGTCGTATTCTTCCGTGAAGCCGATCGCGCCATGTACGGCGTGCGCAAGCTCGGACACCACCAGCGCCGCCTCGCTGCAGCGCGCCTTGGCGACCGCCACCCGCAGCCGGTCCGGCGCCACGCCGTCGGCATGGCAGCCGAGCTGCGCCGCCATGCGGGCAGCGCAGACGTGTTCGCTCATGACGGCCAGCTGATGCTGGATGGCCTGGAACTTGCCGATGGGCCGGCCGAACTGCTGGCGCTCGTTGGCGTACTGCAGGGTGCGCTCCAGCACGCTGCCCAGCGCGCCCGCCATCTGCGGCGCGACCACGCTGGCCTGCACGGTGCGCACGTCGATAGCCGCATCCATCGGCGCCTGCGGCGCCGTCGCGACCTGCGCCGGCGTCCAGCGCATGGCGGCGTCCAATGCCAGCGCCTGCGGCTCCCTGTGCGCCTGCGCGGCGTCCAGCAGGCGCCAGACGTGGCCCGTCTGCACCAGCACGCTGTCAGCCACCGCGCCGCCGCGCACCAGCGCGCAATGCCAGGCGCCATCCGCTTGTTGCACGCCGCGCGCCAGGGCGATGCTGCCCGCCGGCCGCTGTCCCGCAGGTAGCAAGGCGCGCGCAATCATGGTCTCGCCCAGCAGCAGGGGCAACGCGTGGGCGCCGCATTGCTCCAGCACGCCGAATACCTGCTCCAGGCTCAGCCCGGAGCCGCCCTCGTCCTCGCCGACCAGCGCATCGGCCAGGCCGGTCTCCTCCAGCTGTCGCCAGATCCTGCCGGCGGAGTCGCCGCCCGCTTCGATATCGCGCACCGCCTGCGGCGTGCAATGGTCCGCCAGCACCTGGCGCGCGGCATCGGCGTACAGATCGTTGTCGCTCATGTCATGCTCCTTCAACGCAGGCCCAGGCCGCGCGCGATCATGCCGCGCAGAATCTCGCGGGTGCCGCCCCGCAGGGAAAACGAAGGCGAAGCCTCCGTCACGTATTTCAAGGTCATCAGCAATTCCACCGGAATGTCCTCGGCCTCGCGCGAATACAGGTCTTCCGCGATCCAGGCAGGGATCATCTGTTCCAGCGTGGTGCCCAGCTCCTTGACCAGCGCCGCCTCCACGATGGGGCTGGCGCCGCGCGTCAGCTTCTCCTGCACCGATACCGACATGGCCCGCAGCGGCGTCAGTTGGCCCAGCACCTTGCCGGCCAGCCGCTGGGCCGAGGGCGTGCGATTGGCCGGCAGACGCGCATAGTCCAGCCATTGATCGAACAGCACGATGCTGGAGTACAGCCGTTCCGGACCGCTGCGTTCGAACGCCAGCTCGGCGGTGACCTGTTCCCAGCCCTGCCCCTCGTCGCCCACCAGCGCATCGGCGTCCAGCTGCACGTTGTCGAAGAACACTTCGCAGAAGTGGCTGTCGCCCGACAGGTCCTCGATCGGCCGCACCGTCACGCCGGGCAGGGACAGGTCGACGATCACCTGCGACAGGCCCTTGTGGCGATCCTCCGGTCCGCCCGAGGTGCGCACCAGCGCAATCATGTATTGGCAGTGATGGGCATTGGTGGTCCAGATCTTCTGGCCGTTGAGCAACCAGCCGCGGTCGTTCGGCACCGCGCGCGTGCGCACGCTGGCCAGGTCCGAGCCCGAGTTGGGTTCGCTCATGCCGATGCAGAAGAACGACTCGCCGCGGCAGATGCGGGGAACGTGGAAGCGCTTCTGCGCTTCCGTGCCGTACTTGAGGATGAGCGGCGCGCTCTGCCGGTCGGCAATCCAGTGCGACCCGACCGGCGCGCCGGCATTAAGGAATTCTTCCACCAACACATAGCGCGCGAATGCGCTGCGTCCGCCGCCACCATACTCGCGCGGCAGGGTCAGGCCGATCCAGCCGCGTTCGCCCACGCGGCGGCTGAACGCGGTGTCGTAGCCGCCCCAGGAACGCGCCCGGACATGCGCCGGCATGTCGCGCACCGCTTCCTGCAGGAAGGCGCGGACGGCGGGGCGCAGGGCCTCGTCTTCGGGAGGAATGCGCGTCAGCGGCAACGCCAGTGAATTCAGACTGCTCATTCCAGGACTCCATTGATTCGATGCGTGTGCAGGGTATCCGCGCTCAGGCCCAGCAGGCGGGCCAGGACGGCGTCGGTATGTTGGCCCAGCTGCGGCGGCGCGTGGCGGTAGCTGACCGGCGTATCCGACAGGCGGATGGGGCTGGCGACCAGCGGCACTTCGCCCGCCTGCGGGTGCTGCATGCTCATGCGCAGGCCGCGCGCCTGGACCTGCGGATCCTCGAACACGTCCGCGACGCTGTTGATGGGTCCGCAAGGCACGCCGTGCTGCTCCAGCAGCGCCACCCAGTCGCGCGTGCTGCGGGTGACTGTGATGGCGCGCAAGCCATCGATCAGGTCGTCGCGATGTGCGATCCGCGCCGCATTGCGTGCAAAGCGCTCGTCCTCGGCCCATTGCGGCCGCTCTATGGCGGCGCACAGCCGGGCGAATTGCCCATCGTTGCCGACAGCCAGGATCATGTGTCCGTCCGCCGTCGGAAAGTCCTGATACGGCAACGTATTCGGATGCGCATTGCCCATGCGGCGCGGCGCCTGCTGCCCATACAGATAGTTCATCGCCTGATTGCCCAGGCAGGCGACGCCCACGTCCAGCAAGGCCAGATCGATATGCTGGCCGCGCCCGGTGTGCGCGCGCGCCTGCAGCGCGGCCAGGATGGCGGTGCTGGCATACAGCCCCGTCAGAATGTCGGTCAGCGCCACGCCCACTTTCATGGGACCGCCTCCGGGCGTGCCATCGGGGTGGCCCGTGATGCTCATCAGGCCGCCCATGCCCTGGATCAGGAAGTCGTAGCCGGCCCGGTGCGCATACGGGCCATCCTGGCCAAAGCCCGTGACCGAGCAATACACCAGCCTGGGATTCAGCTCGCTCAGCGAGGCATAGTCCAGGCCGTATTGCGCAAGCCCGCCGGTCTTGAAGTTCTCGATCAACACGTCGCATTGCTGCGCCAGCTGCCGCACCAGTTCCTGCCCCTCGGGCTTGGTGAAATCGATGCTGACCGACTGCTTGTTGCGGTTGGCGCACATGTAGTAGGCGGACTCGCCCGTGGGCTGCCCCGCCGGATCGGTCACGTAAGGGGGCCCCCAGGCGCGGGTATCGTCACCCGTACCCGGCCGCTCCACCTTGATCACTTCCGCGCCCAGGTCGCCCAGCGTCTGGGCGGCCCAGGGGCCAGCCAGCACGCGCGACAGATCGAGCACCTTCACATTCTGCAGGGCTTGCGACGTCATGCTCGCCTCTTCCTTCATTGTTGGGGAACGTTCGCCTTCTTGACGATGCGCTGCCACAGCGCGATTTCCTTCTGCTGGAATTCGCGCATCTGCGCGGGACCGCCCGTCATCGGCGTGGCGCCCAGGCGTTCATAGAAGGCACGGGTTTCGGGCATTTTGGATATGCGCGTGAACAGCTCGGCCAGGCGCCCGGTCTGTTCAGCCGGGGTCTTGGCGCTGACCATCGCGCCAACCCAGGTATAGGCTTCGAATCCTGGCAGGCCGGCCTCGATCGCGGTCGGCACGTCGGGCGAAGTCCCGACACGCTGGTCCGACGCCACCGCCACCACCTTCACGCGGCCGTCCTTGGCCAGTTCCTGCACCGCTGTCACCTCGGCGAACGTGTAGTCCACCGTGCCCCCGGCCACAGCCATGATGGCGTCGCCGGCGCCCTTGAACGGCACATGTACCGTCTTCAGGCCGGCGCTGTCGTTCAGCAATTCGCCCATCAGCTGATAACCAGCCGACCCCGCACCGAAGTTCACCTTGCCGGGATTGGCCTGCGCATACGCGATCAGGTCCTTCAGGGTGCCATATGGCGCCTGCGGACTGACGGCCAGCATGGCGGGCGAACGCATCATCATCGTCAGCGGCGCGAAATCCTTGATCGGGTCGTACGGCAGCGCCTTGAACAACGCCGCATTGACCGCCAGCGTCGAATTGCTGCCGATGAACACCGTGTAGCCATCCGCCGGCGCCGACAGCACGTTCTTCACCGCGATGAAGCCATTGGCGCCCGGCTTGTTCTCCACCACCACCGGCTGTCCGGTCAGCTCCTGCAGCTGTCGGGCGAAATAGCGGGCCGACGTATCGGTGCCGCTGCCCGGGCCGAACGGCACGACGAACTTGATCGGCCGGGACGGGAAGGTCTCGGCGTGCGCGACGGGCTGATGGCCGGCGGCGCCGAGCAAGACCACGGCCAACATGGCCGTCAGCATTTGTCTGCGGTGCTGCATGGAAGTCTCCTTTGCGTGGATGGCCGGCCGCTCTAGGCGGCGGTCCTGGCCGTATGGTCCAGCGGATGACTTTAGGCGTGCTTCGCAGGGCTGTCTAATATTAAGAATTTGAGATTTGATATCGAATGAATATCAAACCAGACAACCTCCAGGAACCTACTTCATGCCGCGAGCCAGGCTCGCGCTGCCTTGCATCCCTTCCGCTTCGGCCACCACCTTGAGCGGCACGGCGCCCACGGCGAGCGCACGTTCTATCTGCAGCTCGTCGCCCTGGGCGGCCAGCAGGTCCTGCAGCTGGCCAAATTCGCCGCACCACATGGATTCGACGTCCCGGTCGCGCGACACGTCGCGATTCGCCTCAGTGGACACCACGCGGACCTGCATGCGGCCGCTCTGGCCGCCGACTTCGACGCCGTAGCCGGGCACCGAGGATTTCTTGATCACCACGCGGCCGTCATTGGCCCAGGCCGTTTCCATGCCTTCGTGGACTTCATAGCCCAGCTTCGCCAGGCCGCCCAGGATCGCGCGGCGCCGCGCCGTGGCCGCCTGCTGCTGCTGGGCCTGGGCAAGCAGCGCTTGCCCGGACTCGATCAGGGCAATCATGGCGGCAGCGGAGGCGGCCGCGTCCAGCTGCGCCGCCTGCTCGACGTAGGCCACCGCTTCGGGCGTCGCGTAGGCGCTCATCTCGGCGCTCAGTTCTTCCAGCGCCTCGCGGGCGGCGCGCCGCTTGCGGGCCGCGTCGATCGCGGCGGCCAGATCCAGGGTCAGGCTGTCCAGCAGAAGCCTGCGGCGGGCATCGTTCGTTTCCTGTTCCATCGCCACCAGTCTGGCCGCATATCCAGCCGCCTCGGCCTGACCCAGATGAATGCCGGCCTCACCGATCTGGCGGCCCAGCCGGGCAATCGCCGGATCGCGGTCCAGCGTGGCATTGGCCACCTTCCAGGCCCGCAAATCCATGGCGGGTTCAGCGGAGCCCAGGGCGCGGGCCAAGCTCTCCTGCGCGGCGCTAAGCGTTTTCGAGGCCTCGGGCGCCAACAACCCGAATGCCCGCGCCAGCACCGCATCGGCGTCATCGAGCAGCTGGCCATTGCGCATGCGCGCCAGCGACGCGCCCAGTTCCGCCGGCACTGCGATGCCCTTCGCTTCGAGCGCGCCCAGCACGGTCGCCGCGCCATGGCGAGTGTGGCGCTGGCGCCGGGCGGCTTGCTCTGCCTTGTCGGCTACCGCTTGCTGTCGCCGCGCCGTGTCGGCCTTGAGGAAGGCAATCTCATCCGGCACGCCCTTCTGCAACCGCACCAGTTCGCTGGTTTCAACGAGCGCGGCCAGCGCGGCGCGCCGCCGCCAGGTCGCCGTGATCTCATCATCCGACAGCATGCCGCACCCTTGCCCTGCCGCGATCCAGGCGGCCATGGCCTTGTCCAGGCGCTTCAACAGGCCGTCTGCAATCTCCAGCATCTGTTCCCGCGTAACCAGCACCACTACCTTGGGACCGCTCATGCCGCCACCTCCTGGACCATCGCAAGTTCGACTGCCGCCTTCAGCCGCGCACGCTCGGCCTCGGGCTCCTGATACCAGGCCTGTGAGGACACGCGATGCAGTCTGGGAATCGCGCGGCCCAGCACCAAAGGACGCCAGATTTCGCGCGCCCTGGCGCGCATCAGCAGCGGATGGCGCGGCGCATCGCATTCGATGCCCAGCGCATACAGTCCCGTCTCGGGGTCGGCGATGGCGAAATCCATGCCAAAGGCATCGCCTTCCTGGGCCGGCACTGGCGTAACGCCCAGCGTCTTCAGATAGGCGAGCACATCGGCCGCGAAGCCATCGGCGGCCTCGCCCTGTCGCGTCCTGGCATGCGCCCGCTCGCTGCTCATCCGTCCCATCAGGGCACGTCCCGCAGCCAGTTCGCCATTGGACATGGCGCGGGCGTACTCCATGTAGCCCTGCAGATAGTCGCGCGGTGCGGCCGGGCGGCGCTGCGTGGTCAGCATGTCGGAGATTTCGCGTATCGGCATGGACGTGACCAGCACCACCTTCTGGCGGGCGCGCGTCACGGCCACGTTCAGGCGCCGCTCGCCGCCTCGCTGGCCGAGCACGCCGAACAGACGCCGGAAGGTGCCCTGGCCATTGCGGCCGAACGTTGTCGAGAACACGATGATGTCGCGCTCGTCGCCCTGCACGTTCTCCACGTTCTTGACGAAGACCGCCATGTCCTCACCCCTGTCCACCCGCTCCAGTTCCACGCGGTAGGCATTGCGGAACGCCTCGTCAGCCTCGGCGCGCAGTTCCAGCCGCTCCTGGATGAGATCGGCCTGTTTGCGGTTGAAGGTGACCACGCCGAGCGACGGGCGCTGCGCGGCCGGCTGCTGCCAGACGCCGGCCAGGTAATCGACCACGCGATCCGCTTCGGCGCTATTGGTCTGCTGTTCGTACAGGCCGTCCACCTGAATCAGCTCCAGCGGCCGGGCCTCGCGCACCGTGGCGTCGGGATGGCGCACCGGCACGCTCAGATTATTCTCGTAGAAGGCCGCGTTCGAATAGCCTATCAGCTCGCGATAGGCCGAGCGGTAGTGGATCTGCAGGGTCGATACCGGCAAGGCGCTGCGCGCCAGCTGCAGCAGGTCCGGGCAATCCTTGATCTCGCGCCGGTTCCAGGTGTCTTCAAAGCGCTCACGCTCATCTTCCGTCGCGCTTTCGTCAGGCTGTTCGCCGTCATAAACCTCGGCCTCGTCGCTTTCTGCGCGGCTGGAGAAGAAGGCTGTGGGCGGCATCTGCTTCTCGTCGCCGCTGACGATGGAAAGGCTGCCCCGGAACAAGGTCGGAATGGCGTATTCGACCGGCATCTGCGAGGCTTCGTCATAGACGATCGCGTCGAATAGGCCAGGCTTCAGGGGCAACACGCGGCTGGCCACGTCCGGATTCATCAGCCAGACCGGCCGCAACGCCATCAGGCCCAGATCCGAGCCCAGTTCGATGAACTCGCGCAGGCGCCGCGAACGCCGGCCCGTCAAGCGCGTCAGGTCTTCCCAGGCGCGCGCCGTGCCAAGGCGCGAACGGTCTATGCCGTAGCGCAGCACCTCGCGGTTGAGCTCGCGCATCTTCTGGTCCGCCTCGGCCAGCGAACGGACCTTGGCCTCTGTCTCGCTCTGATCCAGCAACAGCTCCGGATTGTCCTGTTCCATGCGGCGCTTCCAGCCCAGCCTCGCCTCGCGATTGATAAGGCGGCGCACCGCCTCGTCCAGATCACCGGAGGCCAGCTGCGCCAGCGCTTCCTCATGGCCGCGCAGGATCGCGAACACTTCCAGCGCAGCGTCACCCAGATGACGCGCGCGGGTCCGGAACTGCTGATAGGCGGCCAGTGTCGGCAAGGCATCGCCAATCCGGTTCAAAGGCGCCTGATAGCTGATGTTCTGCACGATGGCCTGCCGGCAGCCCGCGGACAGTTCCGGCGACAGGAATTCCTCCAGCGCGGCCAGGGCTCCAAGGCTGTGCTGGCGGGCGTTGTGGCGCACGAATGCCGCCTCGAAGCCGTCGAGCAATTGCTCGACCGGCTCGCGGTTCCCTGTCATGACCGCGGATTCGAACTCCTCGCCGCGCGGCGCCGCTGAAAGATGCTGGGCGAGCTCGCGGATTTCCTCAAGCTGACGTAGACGCGTGAAGCAAGCGTCCGCCAGGCCCGGCACCTCGTCCGGGGCCACCGCATCCAGGCCCAATTCACCGCTCATGCGATTCAAACCGGCGCGCAGCGGCCGCAGCCCCTGTTCCAGCCGGCTGGCGGCCAGCAGCTTGCGCAGGCCGGCGTCGTCCTGGGCCACGCCTGCCGACTTGAGGAAAGTCATCAGGCTGGCACGACGCAGATAGCTCAGCGGATTCAGGCGCGACCAAAGGGTGGGCATCCGCGTCGCCAAGGCGGCCTTGCCCGCCAGGCGATCCAGTTCCTGATCGCTCAGGCGGGCCACGGCGGGCGACAACGCGAGATCGTGATCGCCGGTAGCGCGCGACGCCAACTCACGATGCAGGGCAGCCAGAGCCGCGTACAGGCGCTGCCCTTCGGTGTCCGGATTGGCGGCGGGCCGGAACAGAGGCAGCCATTGCGCGAGGCGCTTTCGCTGCGTGTCGTCCAAAGCCACCAGTCGGCTGGCATGCACGTCCAGCCATGCGTGGTAAGGCGCGGGATCGTCGATATCGAAATGCGCCGGATGCGCGGCCAACGTCTCGACGCGCAGGCGCTCGGCTTCACGGAAAGCGGCGTACAGCGCGTTGAAGCCGTCCAGCGTCGCCGCATCCGTGGCGAAGGGCTGGAGCTGCGCCAGCGCGCTGCCTTCGAATTTCGCCGGCAGCCAATAGCGCGTCAGCGGCGCGCACAGCTCTTCCAGCGTGGCCAAGGCCGAGATATCCAATGCGGCCAGCTTGCCGCGCAACTGTGGGACGCTGACAGGCGGCGTTCCGGCTTCGAGCTGGATCAGCTCGCCCAGCAGGCCGCGAAAGCTCAGCCCCGTCTGCGCGTCCACCTGATGCAGCGCTGCGTGCTGGCGGTCCAACTCGCCCTCCAGCGATTCGATCCTGGCCGCCATGCGCTCGCGCTGCCGTATCCAGCTGTGGTCGAACACCGTGCCGCGCAGGATCGCGTCCAGCTGTTCGCGCACGGCGCGTATGGTCGGCTCCCTGTCCTTGTTCACGTCGTTGAGCATCACGACGCGATCGCCCAGACCTTCCGCCACCAGACGCTTGTGCACCACATCCAGCGCCGCATGCTTCTGGCAGATGATCAGGAGGCTCTGGCCGCGTCCGATCGAGTCGGCGACCATGTTGACGATGGTCTGGCTCTTGCCGGTTCCCGGCGGCCCCTCCACCAGCAGGCCCGGCTCCTGCCGCGCCTGAAGAATGGCCGCCTCTTGCGAAGGATCGCTCGCCACCGTCAGGTAACGGTCGATCTCGGCTGACTCCGCCACGGGCGCGTCGTAGGCCGATTTATCCTTGAGCCGCAGCATAGATTCGAGCGCCGTGCCCGAAGGCGACAACTGCTTGAGCTGCCGCAGGTCCTCGCCGATGGCCTGGCCCGCGAAGTCCACATGGAACAGCACCGCCGCGCAGGCAATCTGGGCGCTGCCGGCAGGCATCTCCAGGGACAGCGGCGGCAAGGCGCCAAGCTGGCGGCTGGCCACATCGGCCAGCAGGCCGAAGGCGTCGACCACGTCGCCCGCCTTCAACGCCGACCGTCCCAGCACGTCATCGGCGGCCGCCCGCCAGGCCTTGACCGCTTCGCGGCCCAGCAGTCCTTCCAGCGCCGGGTTGAGCCGCACTTCCTCGCGCTCGCCGTCGAAAGCCACGGCGACCTGTCCGCGCGCGCCCGCTTCCATCAGCAGCTTGACGGGCCACAACAGGACCGGCGCAATGCGCGGACGGACCGTGGCGCGATGCTCGCGGAACAACAGGAAGGGAAAGCCCAGGTATAGGCCATCTATGCCGGTGTCTCGCTTGTAGAGCGAGGTCTGGCGGTACAGCGCGTGCAGGCGGTTATCCAGCATCGGCGTTGCGCTGAGCACGGCCGGATCCACCGTCACAGACTGGGCATTGCGTCCCACCAGATGATCCAGCAAGGCGCTGCTGGAAACCCGGTCGCCGTTCAGTTCGCGCAGATCAACCCGGCCCGTGGTCTTGCCTATGCCCATCCGCACCAGGGGGCCGCGCAGCACGGTGGTCGCAACTTTCTTCTCGAAGAAATCCAGCACTTGCGCCACGTACTGTTGCTTTTGCGGCTCCAGCCATTGCTCGGGCGGCACCGCCAGCAGGACCACCGCTTCGTGCAAGGGCAGGCGGCGCTCCAAGCGGAACTCGTCCGCCCAGTCGTCCAGCGCCCGGTTGCCTGTGCGCGCGAACCCGGCGATCCGCTCGTCCACGGCGCGGAACAGATCGGCGCGCGACAGCGCCAGCAAGGCGCGCGCGGCATCGCGCTCGAACAGCAGGATGCTCTCGCGCTGCGCCACGCCGGCCGCCTGGTCAAGAATTTCCTCGACCGAACGGAACTGCGAAATCGAGGCGCTCAAGAGGACGATCAGGTCCTCTTCGCTGAACGTGCGCCGCTCGGACAGCGACAACAGGCCCGGGTGCTCGGAATCCGGCAGCAGCAGCCGCCGTTCCTCCCACTGCGCCGCCAACAAGGCGCGCGAGGTCGACAACACGGCAACGCGGACCATGTCCTCATCGAGTTGGATGTCCAGATTGCGCGCGCGTTGCCGCACCTGTTCCGCGCGCGTGCGCAGCCTGGAGATCCAGTTTTCCGTTTCCAGCTTCGCCAGGAAATCCGGGATCTGGCCGGTCACCAGGTCGTAGCCCTCCAGCGGGCTCTGCAACAGCCAGCCGGGCGTGACGATCTCGCCGCGCAGAATCAGCGGCATGTCCGGATTCAACAGCTTCAGCGCGACCATCAGGCGGCCATCGTCATCGACGCCCTCGAGCTGCATGGCCTGCCGCAATCCCGCCACCGTCCTGGCGCTGGCGCCCGCCTGTTCGACCCAGGTCAGCACCACGCCGCGATTCAGATGGTCGCGGGCCTCGTCCCAGTTCTCGCGCTCCGCAGCCGCCAGGGCAAACACCGCGGGCCGGCGGAACTGCCGCTGGCCCAGGGCAATGGTGGCGCCTTCCGCGGCGTCGGCTTGCGTGGTGCTGGCCAAAGGCGCTGCCACCGGCAAGCCATCCAGCCAAGCCTTTACCTGCGGCCACTGCCAGCGTTCGTGCCGGTCGCGGGCCAGCAGCCCCCGCAGCAGCAGGTGCAACGAGGGCTCCAGATCATCGGGCAGCGCCACGCCGTTGGCCAGCACGTGAATCAGGAAGGCATGCGGGTTGATACCTTCGAAGCAGCGGCCGTGAGTCAGCTGTTCCAGCAGGATCATGCCCAGGCTCCACCAGTCCGACGCCGGCGCCACGCCACCCGCGATGGCCTCGGGCGCCATGTAGCGCGTGGTTTCAAGCGGGGAGACAATGTCCAGGTCGAACTCCGACAGGCGCGCCGAACCGAAGCCGCTGATGACCAGGTCCAGGGGATCGCGGCTGCGCACCAGCAGGGTCGCCGGCCGCAGGTCGCGATGCCGCAGCCCGACCTCGAAAAACGCGTGCAGCGCGCGGCCAAGCTCGTCCACGACATGCCTGATCGCCTCGACGTCATGCATGGCGATGCCCAGGTCGGCCAGCGTGCCCCCGCTCATTTCTTCGGCGACCTCATATGCGCGGCCGTCCCAGCGGCCGGTCGCGATGATCTCCGGCACGTGACCCGTCGGCAGGCGGCGCAGCACGTCGTAGACGGCGGGGTCGGGTTCCGCGCCGGGGCGGTACAGCGTCAGCACGGCTTGGCGGGCGGTGTCCTGCTGTTGCGCCAGGTAGCGCTCGCGCACGCCGTCGGTGCTCGATATCTGGCGCAGCAGCCGCCAGCCGTCGATGCGTGTCTCGCCGGGATCCGCTGCGGCCTCGTCCGCAGCCGTAGGCGCGCCTGCGGCATCCGCGGCGTCCGCGCCGCACGCCAGGCACATCAGATCGCCCTCGTTCATGGGGTGGCCGTTGACGCAGGCCAAGGCCGGACCCGGCTGGTCTTCCGTCTGCGGCTCGGCCGTCCTGACTTCCTGCGGCCGCCAGCCATTCGCGCGTATGGGCACCAGCGACAGATCCCAGTCGCAAGAGGATCCATTGACCGTGCCGGCGCAGTAGAACTCGTCCACCGATCGCTCGGTGTGGCAGTTCGGGCAAAAACGCATCATGACTGCTGATTCCTGTCTTGTTTTTATGGCACCTTGGCGGCGCTGGTCCGGAGGTGATGCCCTTGACCGGTCAATAGCTCGCGCAGGCGCTGGAAATCGCCGCGCGACGGGATTCCCGCCAACCATACGCTGCCGTCGTCGTCGAACATGACGTCCAGCGCCTTGGCGCCTGCGGGCAGCCCGGCAAAGCGCTGGCGCCCAAGTGGAGTCAGGCAATGCAGGCGCTGGTTGTCGCTGCCGCGCAGCGCCTGCGTCTGCGGCGCGGCCAGATCGAACGGATCGGAAATCAAGGCGTCGATCAGGCCGTCGGCCTCGGCAAGCGCATCCGCCAGCCGTTCGGCCGCGTGGCCGCTGTAGACCAGGATGTCGCCCGCCGACAGGTGCCGCAGGCCGCGCAACAGCGCCAGCAGCGCCTCGGGCTGGTCGAAGGGTTCGCCGCCGGAAACCGTGAAGCCGTCGGCCTGCGGCAGCCAGGCGGCCAACTGCGCCAATACGGCGTCGACTGTGGTTTCGCCGCCGGCCTCCACCCACGTATCCATCGAAATGCAGCCAGGGCAGCGTATGGAACAGCCCTGGAACCAGATTCCGATCCGGCGCCCTGGTCCCAGCGTGGTCACGGGGAAATGCAGGCGCGAGATCCGGATATTCATGGCCCGCGCTTTTCCAGCCGGAAGGCCTCCGCGTCCAGGCCCGAGATCAGATAGCGGTCTGCGGGCTGCGCATCCTGATCGAACAGGCCGCGCGCCAGCGGATTGAGCAAGTGCGCTTCAAGCTGGTTTCGGATGCCGCGGCCGCCGTTGGACAGATCGCCGATGCAGCGTTGCCGCAGCGCCGCCTTCGAGGCCTCGGCAAGTTCCACGCTGATGCCCAGAGCCGCGATGTCCGCCAGGATGGAGCTCACCATCTGCTCGAAAATTTCGGTCGCCACATCCTTGCGGATGAAGTCGAACACGATGATGTTCTCGCCGATCCGGTTCAGGATTTCCGGACGATTGAGCACCAGCTTGAAATGCCGCTGGATCTCGCCCAGCACATTCTTCTGGATATCCTCGAAGCTGTCGCCGGGATGGACGTTCGCCACGCGCTGGCCGGTATCGTCCGGGCGGTATATGCCCAGATTGGACGTGAACACGATCAGCGCCTCGGAGAAATACACGCGGTCGCCGCGGCCCGAGGTCAGCACTCCGTCATCGAGAATCTGCAGGAACTTGTCGAGGATGCGCGGGTGCGCCTTCTCGATTTCATCGAACAGCACCACGCTGAACGGTCGCTCGCGGATCGCATTTGTCAGTTCACCGCCCACGTCATAGCCTACATAGCCGGGCGGCGCGCCTATGAGGCGCTGGTCGGCATGCTCGGCGCTGAACTCCGACATGTCGAAGCGGATATAGGCGCTTTCATCGCCAAACAGCAGGCTGGTGACGGTCTTGGCCAGTTCGGTCTTGCCCACCCCGGTCGGCCCGGCCAGGAAGGCAACGCCACGCGGCCGGTTGCCCTTGCGCTGCGTGCCCACGCCGGTCATGGCGCGCTTGACCAAGTCCAGCATATGCGTCACCGCATGCGTCTGGCCCTTGACCCGGCGGCGTATGAACGAGTCGGCATTACGGATCTTGTCGCGGTCAATGCGCAGCCAGGGATCTTCCGTCACGCCGACCTTGTAGCGCCGCACCGCGTCCGCGATGTTGGTAATGGACACGTCTTCCACGCGCGCCAGCGTGGCGATCGCGTTCATGTCCGCCAGCAGCAGACCTTCCGAGCCGTCCACGAAGGCCGATTCGGCCTCGGCCAGAACCTCTGGCGTCGCCTCCCGGGCGCCGGGAACGCCGCGCAGCAAGGCGCCCGCCAGGGCGCGGCGCGCGGCGCTGTCCGGCTTGGACACCGGGACATGGCGGATGCGGGGGTTCTCGATCAGCAGCCAGTCGGGCAGATCGCCTTCCTTGTCGACGATCCAGATCACGGTATTGAAAAACGGACGCCGCGACTCGCCCGCGGGGCGCGCGGCGGCGCTGTGCGCCAACACCAGCGCCCGGGTGAACAAGGCATGTTCCGCGGCGCTGAGGGTCTCGCTGCGCACGGCCAGGCGCGACGCGAAATCGATGATCAGGGCGACAGGCGGACCGGCCAGGGCGACCAGACGCTCCAGACAGGCGGCCAGCGCGTCCATGCCGCCAGGCGCAGCGCCATCCACCGGCGTCAGGCCCAGCCGGCGCAAAGTCTCGTCAGGCGGCTCGGCCGGCACCTCGCGGCTGTCGGGCACCGTAAAACCCGTCACGGGGCTCCAGACGACCAGCTGGGCGTATCCGGCTTCGCACAAATTGTCGGCCAGGGTGCAGACGAGCGGCTGCGCCGCCACCAGGCCCGGCGCAACCTCGCAGGCCTGCAGATCGCGCACGTTGCCGGACAGCACGAACTGGCTTTTCAGCGGAAGGAATCGCAGCGTGTCCCGTAACCATCTGGGTTTGACATATGCAGACATGGGCAGGCAACGAGGGCGGAAAATGAAAGCCAGACGTTACCATAGAGCCCCCCTGCGCAGCGGCCTCAACGCGCCGCCGCGGCCAGCTTGTGCACCCCCCTGTTCCGGATGCACCTGGCGATCACGCCCCATGAATTCCTCACTGACGAGGCCTAGAGACTGGCTGCCGAGAACGCCAGGAGTATTCGTGGAATACTCAGGGAACTTCAAGCGCGATGGGAATTACTGCAGTGGCTAGTCACAAACTGCGTATGCTGTTCGGCGCGGCAGCTTCGATCGTCTTTGCCTGGTACTGCTTCCACGGATTGTCGTGGCTTGCACGCGGTGTCGGAATCATTCCGATCGCGCACTACGATCCGCCGGTAGACCAATGGATTCTGATCGGTGACCCGATGCTTCAAAGCTGGCACAAGGTCCGCGTGTCCGAGGACTTTACGCTTGCTGGCATCGCACTCATTTTCCTGACCCTGGTGCTGTCCTATTACGTCGCACGCGTGGCCTATCACCTCAGTTTCGCGAAGGTCTTCACCCGCCACGACCGTTGGTTTGTCGCGGGATGGATGATCGGCGCGCCATTGATGGCCGCGCTGGGGCACGTGTTCGTCCTCCTGGTGTTCGAGCAGTCCTGGGCTGATCGATGGCCCACGCTTGCTGGCGCGGCCGTGCTGATCGCTTTTGCCGTGTCGGCGAAACTGTTCGCGGATTCCTGGCGGTGGATCATGCGCAGGCGCAGGGTTCATGCGATCTGACACGCCCCTGCGGCCTTGCAAGCGACGCCCGTTCCCGGCCTGCCCAGCATCCATCCGCATTCCGTCCTAAAATGCCGGGTTTGCCGAAAGAACCGTCATGGCCATCGCCATGAAGGGCTTTCATCCTTTACGAATGAGTGTGGTGAAGATGAACAAGCCTTTCATTTCGCTGTGCCCGGAAATTACCCGGACGCACGCGCTGACGCTGATGGATTGGTTGGAAGACGAGCGCGTCACCTGCTATCTGAGCGATTCGCGCAATGTCTCCCGCTTCATCGAGCAAGCCATCGATCGGACGCAACTGCCGATCCTGACCCATCTGTTCAACCAGGGCGGCCGCTTCTTCATGGCCTATGACAGGCGCGACGTCCCGGTGGGCTTCGTGCGCCTGGTCAAGACCGGCCCCGACTGCGAAATCGTCCTGGTGATCGGAGACTGCGACAACTGGGGCCGGAACCTGGGGGCAAGCACGATCCGCGAAGGCATGAAGCTGGCCTTCCTCGACATGCGGGCCGAAAAGCTCATCGCCAAGATCCACCCGGACAACGCACGCTCGCTGAAGACCTTTCTGCGCAGCGGCTTTCTGCTTGAGACCGAAACGCCGACACTGAAGTCATTTTCCATGACTGCGGGGCGCTATCTCCGGCTGTTGCGCGAAGGTGCCGTTGTCGACTCCACGGATATCTACGTCACTGAGATCGACAAGGCACGGCTCAAGGAGCTGATCGAACTCGAGCAAGGCCCGGCTATTGTCGAACTCGAGCACGAGCTTGAACGAGCCATCGTCGTCGCGCCGCAGCAGGTGGCACGGAATGTCGTCACGATGAACTCCAGGGCCTTGCTGCAGCTGGACGACGAAGAAATGGAAGTTGCCCTGGTCTACCCGGAAGACGCCGACAGCAGCGCGGGAAAGTATTCCGTGTGTTCCGACGTCGGCGCCGCTATCCTGGGCTACCAAGAGGGGGATTCCATCGATTGGCGGATTTCAGACCGGACCCGCCGGATCGGAATCAGGAAAGTGCTTTACCAGCCGGAAGCCGCGGGCGATTTCCATCTGTAGACCGCTGGGAGGCTGGGGCGCCTGCGCAAAGGCGGCCTTCCATCAGGGTTGAACCGTCAGCAGGTTGGCGTCGCGCGCAAGCCGCCACTTGCCGTCGGACTCTTTACGCAGAAGTGTCAGCGTGTATCCCGAACGCCGGACGGATTTTCCGCCGGGCGGCGCGGCCGTCATTTCGATGCGATTGCGGATGAACGCCCTGTCTCCCAGCAGCTGCAACTCGACGATCTGGTTCGTACCCCCGATCTGCATGTCGCCCATGCTTTGAGAGAGCGCCGCAAACGCCTCTTTGCCAAACGGCTCCTGCCCCGGCACCGAGAACACCACGTCGTCGGTCATCAAGGTCAGAACGGTTGCGAGGTCGCCTGCCTTGCTCGCAGCCATCCAAGTCTCTACAACCTGCCGGATCGCTTTTTCGTCGTCGGTCATTGCGGGCACCTCGATTCTTGGGCGTCAGACCTTGGGACCGATCCCAAAATCACAGTCGAATATCGGAGGAGAGAGATGGAGCGGGTGATGGGAATCGAACCCACGCTTGAGGCTTGGGAAGCCGCCGTTCTACCATTGAACTACACCCGCTCGGGTGTCGTGCCCTCGGCGCAAAGCCGAAGCAGAGGCGGCGATTATAGCGCGCCTTTTTTCATCGCCGCCGCCTGCCGTCGCCCTGCCGCAGCGGCCCTCAGCCTCAAGGCTGTAAATATGTCCCCAATTTAGTGCATCTGGGCGACAGCGGCGCGCCGGGCCTGCCACTACAATTCGGGCTATGAATACGAACACCCCCGAAAACAACCCCGCAGCCGCCTCGGCCCCGGCTGCCGCAAGCACCCCCGCGACGCCTGGCGGCGAACCCTCGGCTACCGCCGTTTCCCCGGAAACGCAGGCTGCGCTGGCCAGTACCGCCCACGCTCCCAACAGCCCCGGCGCGACCCATATCCGCAGTTTCGTGCACCGCCGCGGCCACATTACGCAGGGCCAGCTGGCCGCGCTCGAGCGCCTGATGGGCCAATGGTCCATCCCGTATGCGCCGCGCCGCCTGGATCCCGCCGCCGCCTTCGGCCGGCAGGCGCCGACGGTGCTGGAGATCGGTTTCGGCATGGGCGAGACCACCGAGAAGATCGCGCTGGCGCGCCCGGGCGACAACTTCCTGGGCGTGGAAGTGTTCAACGCCGGCGTCGGCTCGCTGCTGCGCCGCATTGAAGACTCCAGCATCCCGAACCTGCGCATCATCCAGCACGACGCCGTGGAAGTGGTGCGCGACATGATCGCCCCCGATTCGCTGGCCGGCGTGCACATCTACTTCCCGGATCCGTGGCCCAAGAAGCGCCATCACAAGCGCCGCCTGATCCAGCCCGCGTTCATCTCGCTCTTGGCCAGCCGCATCGCGCCGGGCGGCTACATCCATTGCGCCACCGATTGGGAAGACTACGCGGTGCAGATGCTGGAAGTGCTGGGCAACGAGCCGCAGCTTGCGAACACCGCGGACGGCTACGCCCCCCGCCCCGATTACCGCCCCCTGACCAAATTCGAGAACCGCGGCCTGCGCCTGGGCCACGGCGTCTGGGACCTGATCTTCAAGCGAGTCGCCTGATGCTATACCCGCCCATCGAACCCTACCGCCAAGGCACGCTGGACACCGGCGACGGCCACCAGATCTACTGGGAACTCTGCGGCAATCCGCAGGGCAAGCCCGCCGTGTTCCTGCATGGCGGCCCCGGCAGCGGCTGCTCGCCCGTGCATCGGCAGCTGTTCGATCCGCAGCGCTACAACGTGCTGCTGTTCGATCAGCGCGGCTGCGGCCGTTCACGGCCCCACGCCAGTCTGGACAACAACACGACCTGGCATCTGGTATCCGACATCGAGCGCCTGCGCACCGAGGTCATGGGCGCGGAAAAGTGGCTGGTGTTCGGCGGGTCCTGGGGTTCGACGCTGGCGCTGGCCTATGCGGAAACGCATGTATCGCACGTGAGCGAGCTGGTGCTGCGGGGCATTTTCGGGCTGCGCAAGGCAGAAATCCAGTGGTTCTATCAGGAAGGCGCGTCGTGGCTATTCCCCGACCGCTGGGAAGAATATCTGGCGCCGATTCCGGAAGACGAGCGCGGCGACCTGGTGGCCGCGTATCACAAGCGCCTGACGGGCGATGACCCGGCCGAGCAGTTGCGCGCGGCCAAGGCCTGGAGCAAGTGGGAAGACAGCACCATCACGCTGCTGCCCAGCCCGCGCCATCAGCAAAGCCATGCCGCCGACCGTGCCGCGCTGGCATTCGCACGCATCGAGAACCACTACTTCGTGAACCACGGCTTCATGGAAGAAGGCCAGTTGATCCGCGACGCGCACAAGCTGCGCGGCGTTCCGGGCACCATCGTGCAGGGGCGCTACGACGTCTGCACGCCCGCGCGCACCGCCTGGGACCTGCACCGCGCCTGGCCCGAAGCCGAATTCCACCTGGTCCCGGACGCGGGCCATGCGTTTGACGAACCCGGCACGTTGGCGCGGCTGATCGCCGCCACCGACGGCTATGCGCGATAACTGAGGAGACCTGCATGCACATCACCCTGAACGGAGACGCACGGGAGTTTCCCCTGGACACGACCGTGAACGAACTGCTGGAGGCCCTGGGCTATGCCGGCAAGCGCGTGGCCGTGGAACGCAACGGCGAAATCGTGCCCAAGAGCCAGCACGCGCAGACCGCGCTGACGGACGGCGACCAGGTCGAAATCGTGGTGGCCGTGGGCGGCGGCTGACGCCTGCGCCGCGTTGAAAAACTGCCAAGACAAGGGCCGCTGCGATAGCGGCCCTTGTCGCATGTAGCCGCGCGCCCGATGCGGTTTAGACCGATCGCGGCGCATTCCCTGCAAACTGACCAGCATTCTTGCGTAGTCTGCCAACAGGCTAGCAACCTGTTACACGTTAACCCCTCGTCGCGCGGGGAATGTGCGAGTCATAATCGTTCCTGCTGGTTTCGTACTCTCTTGTCTTGCTGTTGTTCTAGCGTTGCACATCGCCCTCGCGGGGCAGAGGAGGCATCATGAACACCGCAGTCATCATCAACCTGATCATCCAGCTTGTCGCCGGCGCTGCCGGGGGCAATGGCCTGGGAAAGATGCTCCAGCAGTTCAATCTGGGCCCGTTGGGCAACACCATCGCAGGCGCCATCGGCGGCCTGGCTGGGGGTTCCTGGCTGGCTCCGATGATCACCGCAGGAGCGAACGCGGTTGCAGCGGGCAATACGGGACTGGATCTTTCCGCGATCGCCAGCAGTGTGGTCGGCGGCGGCGTCGGTGGCGCCGTGCTGACCCTGATCGCCGGCGTCGTGCGCAAAATGTTCATGGGCCAAAAGCCCTGATGGCACTTGTTTCTCTCACCGCAACATAGATAAAGGAAACACTATGGGTCTGCTCAATTTCATCAAGGACGTTGGAGAAAAGCTCTTCGGCGCCAGCGAGGCCAAGGCCGCGACGGCGGACGAATTGAAGAAAGAGCTCGATAAGCACGGCCTGAATGCCGACGGCTTGCAGATCTCGGTCGATGGCGACAAGGTCACGGTGGCGGGCGAGGCCCTCAGCACGGAAGCGGCCGAGAAGATCACTCTGGCGCTGGGCAACACCGTGGGCGTGGCCCAGGTGGACAACCAACTGAAGGTGAAGCAGGCCACCCCGGAAGCCAAGATGTACACGGTACAGAAGGGCGACAACCTGTGGAAGATTGCCGAGGCGCAATACGGCAAGGGCCAGGGCGCGAAGAACAACCTGATCTTCGAAGCCAACAAGCCCATGCTGACCAGCCCCGACAAGATCTATCCGGGCCAGGTGCTGCGCATCCCGCCCCTGTCCTGATCATTGCGATAAATCGGACAGGCCGGAAGGCACCCATGCGCTTTCCGGCTTGCATCGCGGCAGGCGCCCCCTGCTAGCCGCGATTACTTGGCCAGACGCAACGTCTGGCCATTTTTTTGCCCGTCTCTCCAATAAAAAATGCCCCAACAGGGGCATTCCAGTCGGGCGCAAGAAGGCCTTTTTCCGCCGGGCCGCCCCAAGGAAAAAGAGCCCCCTCGGGAGGCAGAGAGCTCACGCAGTGAGCGAAGCGTGGGGGCACCGCAAGCGCACGCAGTGCGCGCGCCGTGGGTGGCCTCACTTCATTCCAAAGCGGCCCAAGCCCTTCATGCCGCCCATGGCGCGCATCATCTTGGCCATGCCGCCCTTCTTCATCTGCTTCATCATGCCCTGCATCTGGTCGAACTGCGCGAGCAGGCGGTTGACTTCCTGCACCGGCACGCCGGAACCGGCCGCGATGCGGCGCTTGCGCGAGGCCTTGATGAGTTCGGGCTTGGCGCGTTCGGCCGCGGTCATGGAATTCAGGATGCCTTCGGTGCGGCGCAGCTGCTTTTCAGCCTGCCCACCCTGCAGCTGGCCAGCGGCCTGCTGGAACTGGGCCGGCAGCTTTTCCAGCAGCGAGCCCATGTCGCCCAGCTTCTTCACCTGGCCGAGCTGGTCGCGGAAGTCGTTCAGGTCGAACTTGTTGCCCGACTTGATCTTCGCGGCCAGCTTCTGGGCTTCGGCGATGTCGATGTTCTTCTGAGCCTGTTCGACCAGCGACACGATGTCGCCCATGCCGAGCACGCGTTGCGCCATGCGCTCGGGGTAGAAGGGCTCCAGGCCATCGAGCTTTTCCGAGACGCCGACGAACTTCAGCGGCTTGCCGGTGACGTGGCGCACCGACAGGGCCGCGCCGCCGCGGGCGTCGCCGTCCAGCTTGGTCAGCACCACGCCGGTCAGGGGCAGCGCTTCGGCGAAGGCGCGCGCGGTGTTGACCGCGTCCTGGCCCTGCATGGCGTCGACCACGAACAGCGTTTCCACCGGCTTGACCAGGTCATGCAGCGCGCGGATTTCGCGCATCATGGCCTCGTCGATGCCCAGACGGCCGGCCGTGTCCAGGATCAGCACGTCATAGTGATGGCGGCGCGCATGGTCCACCGCGTTGCGGGCGATGTCCTCGGGCTTCTGGCTGGGGTCGGACGGCAGGAAGTCCACGCCAACCTGGGCCGCCACGCTCTTCAGCTGATCGATAGCGGCTGGGCGATAGACGTCGGCGGACACCACCAGCACTTTCTTCTTGCCGGTCTTGCGGCCGTGCTGGGTGTGCTGGCCTTCGCTGAGCCAGCGCGCCAGCTTGCCGGTGGTGGTGGTCTTGCCGGCGCCCTGCAGGCCTGCCATCAGGATGACGGCGGGCGGCTGCACCGCCAGCGACAGTTCGCCGGAGTCGGCGCCCAGGTCGCCGCCCATCAGGGCGGTCAGCTCCTTGTGGACCACGCCCACCAGGGCCTGGCCCGGGCTGAGGCTGCTGGCGACTTCTTCGCCCAGCGCCTTTTCCTTCACGCGCGCGACGAACTCGCGCACGACGGGCAGGGCCACGTCGGCTTCCAGCAGCGCCATGCGCACTTCGCGCAGCATCTCCTGGGTGTTGGCCTCGGTCAGGCGGGCTTCCCCGCGCAGCGTCTTGACGACGCGCGACAGGCGTTGAGTTAGGTTATCGAGCATGAGAGGCGTTTCCGCTTAAACTAGTTGATTGAACGGTGGCCGCAGGCGCGGATTCTGCGCTTTCGGGCGGCATGCGCCCCAAGGCCCCATCCAGACAACGGTTTCTATGTCACTAGGCATTGTATTTCACACGGCGGCTGCCTTGGCGTACGCGGTGCTCGGGGGGTCGCTCTGGATCCGCCTGGCCGGCGCCGGCGGCGTGGAACAGACGGGAAAAATCGCCCGCCTGTGCCTGCTGGGAGCCCTGGTTCTCCATGGAATCGGGCTGCAACAATCGATGCTGGGCACCCAGCACCTGTTCATAGGGTGGGCGCTGGCCCTGTCCGCCGCCATCTGGTTGGGCATGGTGGTGTTCTGGCTGGAAAGCCTGCTGGTGCGCATAGACGGCCTGCAATTGCTGCTGCTGCCGGCAGCCACCATCGCCAGCGGCCTGGCCGCCATCTTCCCCCAGGGCCAGTTCGTGCCCCACGCCAATGACGCCTGGCTGCGCGTCCACCTGCTGATCGCCCTGGCGGCCTACGGCCTGATCACCATCGCCGCGCTGCACGCCATGATGATGGCGCTGCTGGACCGCCACCTGCACCGTCCGCTGGACGCCCCCGCCGAACGCAGCATCATCGGCCGCGTGCTGGACTCCCAGCCGCCGCTGCTGGTGCAGGAACAGCTGCTGTTCCGCATCATCTGGATCGGCTTCATCGTGCTGACGCTGGCCGTGGGCACGGGATCCGTGGCGTCCATGAAGCTGACGGGCAAGATCCTGCCGTTCGACCACAAGACCGTGTTCACGCTGTTGTCATGGCTGACCTTCGGCGTGCTGCTGGCCGGCCGCCACATCTGGGGCTGGCGCGGCCGCGTCGCCCTGCGCTGGACGCTGACGGGTTTCGGGTTCCTGATTCTGGCCTATACCGGCAGCCGGTTCGTGCTGGAAATGATTCTGCATCGAGGTTGAAGTGGGCAAGTTGCTGTTCTGGATTGTTCTGATCATCCTGGTGCTGTTCGTGGCCCGCCTGGCCGGCCGCATGGCAGCCGCGCGGCAAGCCGGCCAGCAGGGCGCGAAGAAGCCCAAGACCGATGCGCGCGGCCCCAAGCCGCTGGAGTCCATGGTGCGCTGCGCCCACTGCGGCATCCATCTGCCCCGCTCCGAGGCCTTGCAGCAGAACGGCCAGACCTGGTGCAGCGCGGAACACGCGCGTCTGGGCCCGGCCCGGCACTGATCCGCCTGATTAGAGGCTTGCCGCCCCGCACGGCATAATGCGTGTTGGAAACCACACGCATGCTCTCTTCCCATGGCCTTGCTTCTGGATCGTCATGGCTGGCTGGCGCCAGCCCCGGGTGTTTCGCTCATGCCCTCCCCCAACTGCGATGCGCGCCCCGCCGGCGCGCAGGCGTCGCTGCTGGTGCTGCACAACATCAGCCTGCCGCCGGGCCAATTTGGCGGCCCTGAAGTCGCGGGGCTGTTCCTGAACACCCTGGACTACGGTTCGCATCCCTGGCTGGAACGGCTGCGCGGCCTGCGCGTGTCGGCGCATTTTTTCATCCGCCGCGACGGCAGCATCGTCCAGTTCGTGTCCACCGACGAACGCGCCTGGCATGCGGGCGTGTCGCGCTTTGCAGGCCGCGAACGCTGCAACGATTTTTCCATCGGCATCGAGCTGGAAGGCACTGACACCTTGCCCTATGCCGAACCCCAGTACCTGGCCCTGCGCAAGCTGACGCCAGTGCTGCGCGCGCGCTATCCCCTGGCGGCAGCCTGGGGGCACGAGCACATCGCCCCCGGGCGCAAGACCGACCCCGGGCCCGCTTTCAACTGGACGCGCTTTGCGCGCGACAGCGGCTTTGCACGGCGGCAGCTGCCGCCCGTCTGACACTACAAGGAATGGTTATGTTGAAGATCTGGGGACGCCTGACTTCCGTCAACGTTCAGAAAGTCATGCTGGCGGTGCGCGAACTGGCGCTGCCACATTCCTTCATTCAGGCGGGCGGCCCGTTCGGCGTGGTCGACACGCCCGAATTCGCCAAGCTGAATCCCAACCGCACCGTGCCACTCATCGACGACGGCGGCTTCGTGCTGTGGGAATCGAACGCCATCGTGCGCTATCTGGCCGCGCGCTACGGCGCGGGCAGCCTGTGGCCGGAAGACGTCTGCATGCGCGCGGATGCGGACCGCTGGATGGACTGGCAGGCCACCGAATGGCAAGGCGTCATGGGGCCCGCGTTCCTGGGCCTGATCCGCACGCCCGAGGATAAGCGCGACCGCGCCGCCATCGAAAACTCGGTCAAGCGTTCAAATGCGCGCGCCCAGATCCTGGACCAGGCCCTGCAGGGCCGCGAGTTCATCGCTGGCCGCCACCTGACCATGGGCGATATCGCCCTGGTCTGCTCGGCCCACCGCTGGCTGGCCCTGCCGATCGAACGGCCCGACACGCCGGCGCTGTCGGCCTGGTACCGCCGCGTCATGATGCGTCCGGCCCCGCAGGGCGTGCTGACGCTGCCGCTGGAATAAGACGCAGGGCCGCGGCCTCAGCCGCGGTCCACCTTCCACCCCAGTTCCGCTGAAATCCCCGCCGCGGCGCCCTGCACCACGGCGACCATGTCGCGCATGCGCTCCAGCGACATGTAGGGCACCGTGCTGGACACGCTGATCGCCGCGACGATGCCGCTGGAAGCGTCGCGCACGGGCGCCGCCACGCAGCGGATCGACGGCTCGTTGTCTTCCAGATCGAACGCATAGCCGTGGGCGGCATAGTCGCGCATGCGGTCGCGGAAGGCCTCCCAGGTCGGGCTGCCGCCTCCCGCGCGCGACGACACCGGCGCGCCGACGCGGTACAGCGCTTTCCATTGCGGCTCTTCGGTATCCAGCAGCAAGGCCTTGCCCACGCCGGTGGCGGCCAGCGGCATGCGGTGCCCCACGCGGGAGCGCATCTCCAGCCCCTTCTTGCCGGGGATCTTTTCCAGGTACAGGACTTCGTCGTTGTCGCGCACGGCCAGGTGGATGGTGTCGCCCGTCTGCTCAGCCAGGCTGTCCAGGTAGGGACGCGCCAGCGTCGCCATCGGAAAGGCTTCGCGCGCCTGGAAGCCCAGTTCGATCAGCTTCGGCCCCAGCACATAGCCCACGCCGGGCAAAGACCGCAGATAGCGTTCCTGCACCAGGCAACTGGCCAGCCGGTGCGTGGTGCTGCGCGCCACGCCGATGCGGGCGCAGATTTCCTTCAGGTCGCGCGCGCCGCCGGACACGGCCTGCACCACCGCCAGGCCGCGCATCAGCGTCTGCGTGCCCGCGGGCGCGGCGGCATCGGGATCCAGGGTGGGCGTACGGTCGGGAGTCTGCGTGGAGGTCATGAAAGCGGGGCCGGGCAACAAGAGACGAGTGCAAGCATAACCGCCGCGATCGCGGCGGGATGCGGGGATAAGACGCGGATTGCGGGCGATTCCCGCAAAGAACGCCGAGGAGGTGAAACAAGCTTCACCTCCATTTATTCCCTCTATATGGGATTTAATTCTATATTTTGAGATTTTTCAAGCGCTGATCTAGAATTTTTCCCATCGCCCGCCGCGCGCTCACCTACGCCCGGCAGGCATGAGACAACAAGGTCCGCAGAACCCTGCCCCGCGCCAGCCTCACCGCGCGTCCGCAGCCCGGTTTGCGGCCGGAAACGAGACAGCTTCTGATGACTACCGGATCTCCCGCCCGCGCGGCGCTTATCGCGCTGGATTGGGGCACCTCCTCGCTGCGCGCCTACCGGCTGGATGCCGCCGGCCGCACGCTGGATACGCGCCATCTGCCCTGGGGCATCATGCGCCTGCCGCAGCCGCTGCAGGACGGCGCCGCCACCACCGCCCTGTCGGGCTTCGAACTGGCTTTCGAACAAGCCTGCGGCGACTGGTTGCGCGCCGAACCGGCCCTGCCGGTGATCGCCTGCGGCATGGTCGGCAGCGCCCAGGGCTGGAAGGAAGCCGCCTACCTGGACGTGCCGGTCGACCTGCAGCGCATCGGCACGCTGCTGACCAAGGTCGAGCGCGAGGGCGGCCCCGCCCTGCACATCGTGCCCGGCCTGATCCAGCGTCACGGCCTGCCCAACGTCATACGCGGCGAAGAAACCCAGGTCGTCGGCGTGATGGCGGACCAGGCGACCCGCAGCGCCGACAGCGTCCTGATCGGCCTGCCCGGCACCCATTCGAAGTGGGTCAGCGCCCGCCGCGGCCGCGTCACCCACTTCGACACCTTCATGACTGGCGAGGTCTACGCCGCGCTGCGCGGCCACACCATCCTGGGCCGGACCATGGCGGACGCCGCCAGCGCCGACATGGCCGCCTTCGAACGCGGCCTGAAGGTCGCCGGGGCGCCGGCCGGGCGCGCGGGCGTGCTGTCCACCATCTTCAGCACGCGCGCGCTCGGCCTGACCGGCGAACTGGCGCCCGAATCGCAGGCCGACTATCTGTCGGGCCTGCTCATCGGCCATGAAATCGCGGCGCTGGCCGGCATGCTGCAGCAGCAGGGCGAACTGCCCCGCATCGTGCTTTGCGGCGACGCCGCGCTGTGCCGGCGCTACATCCAGGCCATGCAGCACTACGGCCTGGGCACGCCCGAACAGGCGCAGAACGCCACCGAGCGCGGCTTGTGGCACCTGGCCGTCTGCGCCGGGCTGGTCGCCTCGCCCTCCACGGAATAGGAATCGAACATGAACCATCCCGGTCTGCAAACCGCCATGGCCCACTGCGGCCTGATCGCCATCCTGCGCGGCATCAAGCCCGCCGAGGCCGAAGCCATAGGGCTGGAGCTCTACGCCGCCGGCTTTCGCCTGATCGAAGTGCCGCTGAATTCGCCCGACCCGCTGGACAGCATCCGCGCGATGCGCGCGGCGCTGCCCACCGACTGCCTGATCGGCGCGGGCACCGTGCTGGACCCCGAGGACTGCGCCCGCGTCCAGCAGGCCGGCGGCGAACTCATCGTCATGCCGCACAGCGACGCCGCCGTGATCCGCGCAGCCAAGGCGCTGGGCATGGCCTCCTGCCCCGGCGTCGCCACGCCCACCGAAGCCTATGCCGCGCTGGCCGCAGGCGCCGACGTGCTGAAGATGTTCCCGGCCGAGCAGCTCGGCCCCGCCGTGCTGAAGGCCTGGCGCGCCGTGCTGCGCCCGCCGATCGCGCTGGCGCCCGTGGGCGGCATCACGCCCGACAACATCGCCATCTACGCCCAGGCGGGCGCCAGCGGCTTCGGCCTGGGCTCCGCCTTGTACAAACCCGGCCTGTCGGCCGCCCAAGTCGGCCAGAACGCGCGCGCATTCATCGCGGCCTGGCAACGCGCCTATCCCGCCCAGGAGACCCAAGCATGAAGATCACCAAGCTCACCACCTACATCGTGCCGCCGCGGTGGTGCTTCCTGAAGATTGAAACGGACGCCGGCATCGTCGGCTGGGGCGAGCCCGTGGTCGAAGGCCGCGCCCATTCGGTCGCCGCCGCCGTCGAGGAACTGTCCGACTACCTGATCGGCAAGGATCCCCGCAACATCGAAGACCACTGGACCGTGCTGTACCGCGGCGGCTTCTACCGCGGCGGCGCCATCCACATGAGCGCGCTGGCCGGAATCGATCAGGCCCTGTGGGACATCAAGGGCAAGGATCTGGGCGTGCCCGTGTCGCAGCTGCTGGGCGGCAACGTGCGCGACCGCATCCGCGTGTACTCATGGATCGGCGGCGACCGCCCGGCCGACACCGCGGCGGCCGCCAAGAGCGCCGTGGAGCGCGGCTTCACCGCCGTGAAGATGAACGGCACCGAGGAGCTGCAGTACATCGATTCCTTCGACAAGGTCGAGAAATGCCTGGAGAACGTGGCCGCCGTGCGCGACGCGGTCGGCCCCAACGTCGGCATAGGCGTGGACTTTCATGGCCGCGTGCACAAGCCCATGGCCAAGGTGCTGATGAAGGAGCTGGACCCGTTCAAGCTCATGTTCATAGAAGAGCCGGTGCTGAGCGAACACTACGAAGCGCTGAAGGAACTGGCCCCGCTGACCTCCACCCCGATCGCGCTGGGCGAACGCCTGTTCTCGCGCTGGGACTTCAAGCGTGTGCTGTCCGAGGGCTATGTGGACATCATCCAGCCCGATCCCTCGCACGCCGGCGGCATCACCGAAACCCGCAAGATCGCGGCCATGGCCGAAGCCTATGACGTGGCGCTGGCCCTGCACTGCCCGCTGGGCCCGATCGCGCTGGCCACCTGCCTGCAGATCGACGCCGGTTGCTACAACGCCTTCATCCAGGAACAAAGCCTGGGCATCCACTACAACGCCGCCAACGACCTGCTGGACTATGTCAGCAATCGCGAAGTCTTCGCCTACGAGGACGGCATGGTCGCGATTCCGCAAGGCCCCGGCCTGGGCATCGAGGTCAACGAGGAATACGTGAAGGAGCGCGCCGCCGTGGGCCACCGCTGGCGCAACCCTGTCTGGCGCCACGCCGACGGCAGCTTCGCCGAATGGTAAGCCGATAAAAATCAGCCGATAAAGAGAAAGAGGAGACATCCCTTGTCCACAGCCACCCACGCCGGCCTGCAGAGCGCCCAGCGCCCCACGCGCAGCCGGTACCTCATCATGGTGATGCTGTTCATCACCGTCGTCATCAACTACCTGGACCGCAGCAACCTGTCGATCGCAGCACCCGCGCTCAAGGACGAGTTCGGCCTGGACACCGTGCATGAAGGCCTGATCCTGTCGGCCTTCGGCTGGACCTACGCCGCCATGCAGATCCCCGGCGGCTGGCTGGTGGACCGCGTATCGCCGCGCCTGCTGTACGCAGCCGCGCTGATCCTGTGGTCGGCAGCCACGTTCTTCATGGGCTTTGCCGGCAGCTTCGTCATCCTGTTCGTGCTGCGCCTGGCCGTGGGCGCGCTGGAAGCGCCCGCCTATCCAATCAATAACCGCGTCGTCACCACCTGGTTCCCGGAACGCGAACGCGCCACCGCCATCGGCTTCTATACCTCGGGCCAGTTCGTCGGCCTGGCGTTCCTGACGCCGGTGCTGGCCTGGCTGCAGCACCACTATGGCTGGCACATGGTGTTCGTCAGCACCGGCCTCCTGGGCATCGTGTGGGGCGTGCTGTGGTTCATGATCTATCGCGAGCCGCGCCAGTTCAAGGGCGCGAACGCGGCGGAAATCGAGCTGATCCAGCAAGGCGGCGGCGTGGTCGACCTGGACCGCAGCGTCAAGGAAAAGAAGGCGCCGTTCAACTGGAACGACCTGGGCCTGGTCATGAGCAAGCGCAAGCTGTGGGGCGTGTACCTGGGCCAGTTCTGCCTGACGTCGACGCTGTGGTTCTTCCTGACCTGGTTCCCCACCTACCTGGTCAAGTACCGCGGCATGGACTTCATCAAGTCCGGCTTCCTGGCCTCGGTGCCGTTCCTGGCGGCCTTCGTCGGCGTGCTGTGCTCGGGCGTGCTGTCCGACTTCCTGATCCGCCGCGGCGCCACCGTCGGCCTGGCGCGCAAGCTGCCCATCATCCTGGGCCTCCTGATCTCCACGTCCATGATCGGCGCCAACTTCACTGATTCCACGCCCTGGGTGATCTTCTTCCTGGCCCTGGCCTTCTTCGGCAACGGCCTGGCATCGATCACCTGGTCGCTGGTGTCCACGCTAGCGCCGGTGCGCCTCTTGGGCCTGACCGGCGGCGTGTTCAACTTCGTGGGCAACCTGTCGTCGATCTGCACGCCCATCGTGATCGGCTTCCTGGTGACGAAGGACAGCTTCGCGCCTGCAATCGTGTACGTGTCGTCGCTGGCCTTGCTGGGCGCGCTGTCGTACATCTTGCTGGTGGGGAAAGTGGAGCGGATCGAGGCTTGAAGCGCTGCGGTCCTCCGGCATGAAAAAGGGCGCCTGCATGCCACAGGCGCCCTTTTTGCTTGCTGCGTGTCGCGCGCTCAGCAGCCCTGCATCGCCACCTTGCGCTGGCGCTCGTTGCTTGCGCGCTGCCACAGCACCAGGCCCAGGCCGGCCGCGGCGATAACGGCGCCGGCTACAGGCACCGCGGCATAGCCCATGCCCGCCGAGATCACGCCCCCGCCCGCCGCCGCGCCCAGCGCGTTGCCCAGGTTGAAGGCGCCCACGTTCACCGACGAGGCCAGGCCCGGCGCATCGGTGGCGGCGCGCATCACCCGCATCTGCAGCGGCGGCACCACGGCGAACGTGCCGAAACCGAAGATCAGCAGCGCAATGGCTGCGCCGGTCTGCGTCGTGGCCAGCCACGGGAACGCCAGCAGGTCGGCGATGATCAGCACCAGGAAGGCGATCAGGCTGCCGTCCAGCGAACGGTCGGCAAAGCGCCCGCCCATCGTGTTGCCGAGGGTGAAGCCGATGCCGATCAGCACCAGCATCGCCGTGACGAAGTTGGGCGAAGCGCCCGTCAACTCCGCCAGGGTCGGCGCCACGTACGTGTAGAGCGTGAACATCGCGCCCGCACCCAGCACCGTGGTCAGCAAGGCCACCAGCACCACCGGGCTCTTCAGCACGGCGAGTTCACGGCGGATGTCGGGACGGCGACCTGCCTCACCCGCCGGCAACGCGAACCATAGCGACAGCATCGCGATCAGGCCCAGCACCGAGGTCGCGGCAAACGACATGCGCCAGCCGATGACCTGGCCCAGCCAGGTGGCTGCTGGCACCCCGCCGACGTTGGCGATGGTCAGTCCCAGGAACATGGTGGCCACGGCGCTGGCCTGCTTGTGGCGCGGCACCACGCTGGCCGCCACCAGCGAACCCAGGCCGAAGAACGCGCCATGGTTCAGACTGGTGACCAGGCGCGCCAGCAGCAGCGTCGTGTAGTTGGGCGACAGCGCGGACAGCACGTTGCCCACCGTGAAGATCGCCATCAGCACCAGCAAGGCGTTGCGGCGCGACCAGCGCGACAGGGCCAGCGTCATCAGCGGCGCGCCCACCATCACGCCGATGGCGTAGGCGCTGATCAGCATGCCGGCGCTGGGAATGGACACATCCACCCCTTCGGCGATGACGGGCAACAGGCCCATGGGAGAAAACTCGGTCACGCCGATGCCGAAGGCACCGACGGCGAGCGCCAGCAATGGCAGGCCGGCCTTCACCGGCTGGGAGTCCTGGGGATTCATGTGGTTTCCTTGGGTTCGATTGCGCCGACCAGGGACCGGGCCGGCGCAAAGGGCCGGAGCGCGGGAAAACCCGATCGGAAGGCAGGCGGCCAGTATGCCGCCGTCATCCTTGCGGAAAAAGGCAGGAAACAGCGAAACACTTTTGACTTGGAGTCATGAATCCAGGAAACGGGCCGAGTCGTCTCAGGCCAGCCCGAGCAGCCTTTCCGTCTCGCGCGCCAGGGCGACCAGCCGCGGGCCGATGTCGGCTGCGCGCTCGCGGTAAGGCCCATCCTGCGCCGGCACGCCGCAATTGAAGACGTACAGCAACGACTGATAGGGCCTGCCCAGCGGCGCGGCAAAGCCATAGGCGTCCGGCCGCCACTCCAGATTGTTGCCGCAATAGCCTTTGCGCTCCAGATCGCGGCGCGCAGCCGCCAGGCTGGGAAAGTGGACCTCGTAGTGCCGGGGATCCGCCACGCGCAGCTGGTTCAGGACGACCGCCCTCTCCTCATCCGACGCCCGCGCCAGCCACGCCTTGCCGGCGGCGCTGGACAGCAGCGGCAGCGACGCGCCTATGTCGGGCCGCGTCTGCAAGGCCTCGTTGGAGCGGGCGGTTTCCACGTACACCATCTGCAGGCGGTCGCGCACCACCAGCGACACGGCGCCGCGCGCGTGGTCGGCCAGCTGCTTCATCAACGGCCGCGCCAGCTGCCGGATCTGCATGCTGGCCAGCAAGGGATAGCTCAGCGCCAGGACCGAGGCACCCAGCCGGTAGCGCGCGGGTTCGCCTACGCTCTGCAGAAAACCCAGCTCCACCAGCGTGTGGGTCAGGCGCGCCACGGCACTGCGGGACAACCCGGTCTGCTGCGCGAAGTCCTTGTTGGCCAGCACCGGCCGGTCGGCGCGAAAGCACGCCAGGATGTCGATGCCGCGCGCCAGCGTGGTGGTGAATTCGCGGTCCTGGTCATGCGTCATGCTGGCGCTCCAGCATTTTTTCCACGCGCGCCACCAGCGTCAGCAGGCGCGGCGCGATGCGGCCGCGCAAGTCGCCCGGCCGCAACCGCGTCACGGGCACGCCGCAGTTGAACACCAGCGCCTGGCCGTCGACGGGCGTGCGCATGGGTACCGCCACCGCATGCACATCGGAATGCCAATCGCCCTGCCCCACGCAATAGCCGTGTTCGGCGTAGTCGCGCTGAGCCTGATCCCAGTCTGGCGCGTGGCGCCGCCAGATGGCGGGATCCTGGCGCCGCAACGCCGCCAGCAAGGGCTCCGCCTCGTCCGCCGGCGCCTGCGCCAGCCAGGCCCGTCCCATGGCCGAAGGCAGCAGCGGCAGCAAGGCGCCGATATCCGGCCGGAACGACACGGCGTCGTGTCCGCGGCAGGTTTCCACGTACACCATGTTCAGGCCGTGATGCATGCCCAGCGAGGCCGAGCCGCCCGCCGCGTCCGCCAGGCGCTTCATCAGCGGGCGCGCCAACTGGCGAACCTTGATGCTGGCCAGAAGCGGATAGCTCAGCGACAGCACCGCCGTGCCAAGCCGGTACCGCCGCAAGCCCCCGTCGTAACGCAGCAAGCCGCGCTGCATCAGTGTGGTGGTCAGGCGTGAAATCGTGGCCTTGGACAGGCCGGTGCGGTCCGCCAGCTCGCGGTTGCTGAGCGCGGGTTCGCCATGCCGGAACGCCTGCAGCACCGACAAGCCGTGCGCCAGCGTGGTGGCGAAGGCGGGATCGGCATGGCGCTCGCCGGGGCGGGTGGTCATGGTGGAGGTCCTGGGCGCGGAATGCGCGGTCTGTCCCTGCCGATGATAGAGCAGCGACGGCTCGCCATGCATTCAAGATATCGAAACACTTGTCTCAAATCCCTTGGCCTTTTGCTAGCCTGGATTCAACACGGCGCGGCACGCATCAGCGCCCATGATGAAACGGAGACTAGCCATGATCAGGGACCCCGACGGATTCCCGCAATTCCTAGCATCGCTGCGCCGCTACGTGCGAGAGCAACTGGCGCCGCGCGAAGCCGAGGTCGCCCGCCTGGACGAGGTGCCGCAGGACCTGGTCGCCAGCATGGCCGCGCAGGGGCTGTTCGGGTACTCCATTCCCGAGCAATACGGCGGCGCGGGCATGACGACCGAGGAGCTGATCCTGGCCGCCATGGAACTGTCGCAATGCTCGGTGGCGTTTCGCGCCCGGGTCGGAACCAATACCGGCATCGGCTCCGAGGCGCTGGTGGCCGACGGCACCGACGCGCAGAAGGCCCGCTACCTGCCGCGGCTGGCCTCCGGGGAACTGACCGGCTGCTTCGCCCTGACCGAGCCGCAAGCGGGTTCCGACGCCACGGCCCTGCGCACCACGGCCGTGCGCGACGGCGACCACTACGTGCTGAACGGCGAAAAGTGCTTCATCACCAATGCGCCGCTGGCGGGCCTGTTCACCGTCATGGCGCGCACCAATCCCGATGCGCCTGGCGCCAAGGGCATCACCGCCTTCATCGTGGAGCGCGGCACGCCGGGCCTGTCCACCGGCCAGCCCTACGACAAGATGGGCCAGGCCGGATCGCCCGTGTCCGCCGTGCATTTCGAGGACTGCCGCGTGCCGGCCGACTGCATCATCGGCGGCCAGGAAGGCTTGGGCTTCAAGACCGCGATGAAGGTCCTGAACAAACAACGCATCCATCTGGCCGCGCTGTGCATCGGCCCGGCGATCCGCATGCTGGACGACACGCTGCGCTTCGTGGCCGAGCGCCAGCAGTTCGGCAAGCCGTTGATGGACTTTCAGCTGATCCAGGCCATGCTGGCCGACTGCCAGACCGAGATCCAGGCCGCCCGCGCCCTGGTGCTGCAAACCGCCCGCGAGCGCGATGCCGGCGCCGACGTGACGCTGAACGCCTCGATCTGCAAGTATTTCGCGTCCGAGATGTGCGGCCGCGTGGCGGACCGTTGCGTGCAGATGCATGGCGGCTACGGCTACATCGCCGATCACGGCATAGAACGCTTCTACCGCGACGTGCGCCTGTTCCGCCTGTACGAGGGCACCAGCCAGATCCATCAATTGAACATCGCCCGCCATACGCTGAGCCAGGCGGGCTACACGCCCGGCCGCTAGGGCAATACAGGGACCGCAGCCGCAAGAAGCCGGCGGCCCGCCAACCAAAGGAGACTTCCATCATGCTGCACAAGCACCTGCCGAAGTGGATCGGCGCCATGGCCGCCGCCTTCGCCTGCGCGGCGCTGCCGCCGCAAGCCGCGGCCGCCTATCCCGACAAGCCCGTGAGGCTGATCGTGCCGTTCGCCCCCGGCGGCTCGACCGACATCCTGGGCCGCCTGCTGGCCGAAGCGCTGCATCCCATCCTGGGCCAACCCGTCATCGTCGAGAACAAACCCGGCGCCGGCGGCAACATCGGCGGCGACTTCGTGGCCCGCGCCGCGCCCGACGGCTACACGCTGCTGTTGGCGGCGGCCGGACCCACCGTCATCAATCCCAGCCTGTACGCCAACATGCCGTTCAATCCGGCCAAGGACCTGGCGCCCATCACCTGCCTGGAGCGCGAACACAATCTGATGGTGGTGACCAAATCCATGCCGGTGAAGACGCTGCAGGAATTCCTGCAGTACGCGCGCAACAACCCCGGCAAGCTGTCCTTTGGCTCTCCTGGCAACGGTTCGCCGGCGCAGCTGGCTGGCGAACTGCTCAAGCAGCAGACCGGCATCCAGGCCGAGCACGTGCCCTACAAAGGCACCGGCCCCGCCGTCACCGACCTGGTGGCCGGCCACATCGATTTCATGATCGACAACATGCCGGCGCTGCTGCCGCAGGTAAAAGCCGGCGGCCTGCGCGCGCTGGCGGTGCCCAGCGACCAGCGCGCCACCGCGGCGCCCGACATCCCCACCTTCGATGAAGCTGGGCAGAAGGGCTTTGTGGTGATGGCCTGGAAGGGGTTGATGGCGCCTGCCGGCACCGATCCGGCGGTGATCGAACGGCTGCACGCAGCGGTGGTCAAGGCGCTGCAGGACCCGCAGCTGCGCACCCGCTTCCAGGAGCTGGGCGCGGAACCGCTGGCCAGCACGCCGGCCGAGTTCGCCAAGCAGATCGCGGACGAAACCGCCTGGTGGGGCAAGCTGGTGCAGTCCACCGGCACCCGCATCCAGTAGGCCCGCCGGGAGACCGCCATGCAAATCCTGATCCGAACGCTGCGCGCGCTGTGCGCCGTCGCCCTGCTGGGCGCGGCCGGGGCGGCACAGGCCGCCGCCTATCCCGACAAGCCGATACGCCTGATCGTGCCCTACGCGGCCGGCGGCGGCACCGACACCGCGGCGCGCATGATCGCCCGCAAGCTGGCCCCCTTGCTGGGCCAGCCCGTGGTGGTGGAAAACAAGCCCGGCGGCGCGACGCAGATCGGCACCGCCTTGGTCGCCAGCGCCGCGCCCGACGGCTACACCCTGCTGATGGGCACCGCCAATCTGGCGACCAACAGCGTGCTGTACTCCAAGCTGCCCTATGACGTGAAGAAGAACCTGACGCCCGTGGTCTGGGCGACGGACGTGCCGGTCTACCTGCTGCTGCCCGCCGCCAGCCCCATACGCAGCCTGGAAGACTTGAAGCGCGCCGCCGCGCAGCAGCAGGGCCTGACATTCGCCACCGCGGGAACGGGCAGCATCCCCCATCTGGCGGGCGAGCAGTTCGCCCACCAGACCGGCATCGCGCTGCGGCACATCCCCTACAAGGGCAGCAGCGAAGCCGCCACCGCGCTGGTCGGCGGCCAGGTCCAGATGAGCTTCGACAACCTGCCGCCGGTGTATGCGCAGGTCAAGGCCGGGCGTCTGCGCGCGGTCGCCATCGCCTCGCAAACGCGCAATCCCGAGCTGCCCGACGTGCCCACGCTGGCTGAACTGGGCGTGCCGTTGTCGGCCTCGTCCTGGTGGGGCGTGATGGCGCCCGCCGGTACGCCGAAGGACGTGATCGCCCTGCTGAACCGGCAGATCAACGCCGTGCTGGCCGATCCGGAAGTGCGCAGCTACTTCAACGGGCTGGGCATGCAAGCCACCGGCGGCACGGCCGAAGCGTTCGGCCGGCACATCGCCGACGAAACCGACAGATGGCGCGCCGTGGTCAAGCAGGCCGGCGTCAAGATCGAGGAATAAACCATGCAGTCCAAGCAAGAACGCAACGGCGGCGACGCCCTGCAAGAGGTATGCGCGCGCGTGCGCCGCTTCGTCGACGAGGTGGCGATACCCGCCGAGTCCCCCGCCATTGCCCGCGACGTGGCCGCGCTGGATCGCTGCGTCGCCCAACTGCGCATACAGGCTCGCGAGGCCGGCCTGTATGCGCCGCAGTTGCCGCGGGAATGGGGCGGGCTGGGACTGGGCTGGCGCGCCCTGGCCCAGGTGCTGGAAGAAGCGGGGCGCGGCTTCCTTGGACCCGCGGCGCTGAACTGCGCCGCGCCCGACCAGCCCAACATGCTGACGCTGCTGCGCCTGGGCAACGCCGCCCAGCAGGAACGCTTCCTCGCGCCGCTGGTGCACGGCGAACAGCGAGCCTGCTTCGCCATGACCGAGCCCGCGCCCGGCGCCGGTTCCGATCCGTCCATGCTGCGCACCCGCGCCGAACGGCGCGGCGCGCGTTGGGTGCTGAACGGCCACAAGCAATTCATCAGCGGCGGCGTGGGCGCGGATTTCGCGCTGGTGCTGGCGCGCACCGATACCGGCGCCACACTGTTCCTGGTGCCGGCAGACACGCCGGGCTACCAGGTGGTGCGCGACATCGGCATGGTGACGGGCTACCAGATCGGCGGCCACGCCGAGATCCTGCTGCGGGACTGCGAGGTCGACGATGAAGGCGTGCTGGGCGAGCCCGGTCGCGGCCTGGAGTATGCGCAGCTGCGGCTGGAGCCTGCCCGGCTGTCCCATTGCATGCGCTACATCGGCCGCGCCCGTCGCGCGCTGGAGACGGCGCAGGCCTATGTGATGCAGCGCGAATCCTTCGGCTCGCGCCTGGCCGATCTGCAGCAGATCCAGGCCATGGTCGCGGACTCCCACATCGACCTGCACGCCAGCCGCCTCATGACGCTGGATTGCGCAACCCGCATGGACGAGGGCCTGTCGGTGAAGCAGCACAGCGCCATGGCCAAGGTCTTCGTGTCCGAGGCGGTGAACCGCGTGGCCGACCGCGCCGTGCAGATGATGGGCGCATCGGGCCTGTCGGACGACACGCCCGTGTCCATGGTCTGGCAGGAGATGCGCCCCTTCCGCATCTACGACGGCGCCAACGAACTGCACCGCGCCACGCTGGCGCGCCGGCTGCTGGCCTGAGCCCTCAAGGAGACGAACATGGAAAACCTCGAATTCCAGGCCTACCGCCTACATGCGGGCGCAGCGGGCCAGCCCCCGCAAGGCCGCTACGAAACCTTGTCCGCGGACCAGCTGTCCGCGGGCGACACGCTCATCAAGGTGGCCTATGCGGGCCTGAACTACAAGGACGCGCTGGCCCAGGCCGGACGCGGCGGCATCATCCGCGAGTATCCGCGTATCGGCGGCATCGATCTCTCGGGCACCGTGGTGCATTCCGCCGACCCGGCGCTCGCGCCCGGCCAGGAGGTCGTGGTGCACGGCTTCGGCATCGGCGTGGACTGCGACGGCGGCTACGCCGAGTATGCGCGGGTGCGCCATGACTGGGTGCTGCCGCTGCCCCCAGGCATTGGGTTGCGCGACGCCGCCGTGCTGGGCGCGGCGGGCTACACGGCCGCGCTTTCGCTGCACTGGATGGAACATTGCGGACTGACGCCGGAACAAGGCGAGGTGCTGGTCACCGGCGCCACCGGCGGCGTTGCCGGCGTCGCCATCGACATCCTGAGCCAGCGCGGTTATCGCGTCTGCGCCATGTCCGGCAAGCCGGCTGCAGCGGACTATCTGCGCTCGTTGGGCGCGCAGGAGGTGATCGCTCCGCCCGACCTGTCGGCCGGCATCAAGCCGCTCATGAGCGCGCGCTGGGCGGGCGTGGTCGACTCCGTGGGCGGCCCGCTACTGGCCCACGCGTTGGCCAGCCTGAAGCCGGACGGCGTGGCCGCCGCCTTCGGCAACGCCGGCGGCGCGGAACTGCCCACCACCGTCATCCCCTTCATCCTGCGCGGCGTCAAGCTGCTGGGCATCAACGCCAACAGCCCCATGCCGCTGCGGCGCCAGGTATGGAACAAGCTCGCCGCCGAGTATCGCCCCGCGCATCTGGACCTGATCGCGCGCGTCATCGAACCCCGCGAGCTGCCGCTAGCCCTGGCCGCCATGCTCGAACGCGGCAGCACGGGCCGCAGCGTCGTGCGCTACTCCTGATTCTTCATCGCCACATCATGACTGACTCCTCCCTGTCCCGCCTCTTCAATCCGCAAGGCATCGCCATCGTCGGCGCCTCGGCCACGCCCGACAAGATCGGCGCGATGCCGGTCAGGCTGCTGCTCCAGCACGGCTACGGCGGCCGCATCATTCCCGTCAACCCGCGCGCGGACGCCATCGCCGGCCTGCCGGCCCTGCCCGGCCTGGACGCGCTGGACGCGGACGTGGACCTGGCCATCCTGGCCGTGCCTGCCGCCCATGCCGCGCAGGCGCTGGAACGCGCCCGGCCCGGCCAGGTCGGCGCCGCCGTGGTGTTCACCTCGGGTTTTTCCGAGACCGGCGCGCAAGGGACCGCGCAACAGGAACGGCTCTGCGCCATCGCGCGCGAGCGGGGCATCCGCCTGCTGGGACCGAATTGCCTGGGCCTCATGAACGTGCGGCGCAATGTCTACGCGACGTTCTCGCCCGCCCCCGCCAACGGCATCGTCGCCGCAGGCGGCATCGGCATGGTGTCGCAGAGCGGCGCATTCGGCGCTTATGCCTACAGCATGGCGCGCGAGCGCGGCCTGGGCCTGTCGCACTGGATCAGCACCGGCAACGAGGCCGACATCGACGTGGCCGATTGCATCGAATGGCTGGCTTGCGACGCCGATACCCGCGTCATCATGGCCTACATGGAAGGCTGCCGCGACGGCGCCAAGCTGCGCCGCGCCCTGGCCGCGGCGCGCGCGGCGGGCAAACCCGTGGTCGTCACCAAGATCGGCCGCACCCAGGCCGGCGCGCAAGCCGCCGCCTCGCATACGGCAGCGCTGGCCGGCGACGACGCCGTGTACGACGCGCTGTTCCGCCAATACGGCGCCCTGCGCGCGCGCACCATCGAGGAATTCTTCAACCTAGGCTATGCGCTGGACACCTGGAAACGGCCGCCGCAGGGCCGCCGGCTGGGGATCTTCACCATCTCCGGCGGCGTGGGCGCGCTGATGGCCGACGAAGCCGAGGACACCGGCCTGGCGCTGCCCGAACCCGCCGCCGAAGCTCAGGCCCGCCTGCTGGAGCGCGTGCCCTTCGCCAGCGGCCGCAATCCCGTCGACGTCACCGGCCAGGCCGTGTCCGAACCCGGCCTGCTGCTGGCCACCGCCGACGACATGCTGGCCGATGGTCGCTACGACGCGCTGGCCGTCTTCCTGGCCGCTGCTGGATCCTCCGAAGCCTTGTGGCCTACCTTCGAGGCTTTCGCAAGGCAGATGCAGGCCCGCCATCCGGACGTGCCGCTGGCCATCAGCGCACTGTTTCCGCCCGCACGCCGCCGCGAGCTGGAACAGCTGGGCTGCCTGGTGTTCACTGATCCCAGCGCCGCCATCCGCACGATAGGCGCGGTGGCCGGGCTGGCTGCTCATACGGGTAGCGACGTTGCTGACGATGCTCCCACGATGCCCGCGGCGCACACACCGCCATTGCTGGACGCCTACAACGAAGTCCAGGCCATGGCGCTGCTGCGCCAGGCCGGCTTGCCGGCCTCGCCCTGCACGCTGGCCGCCGACGTGAACGCGGCAGTGCGCGCCGTCGCCGAGCTGGCTGCTACGAACGGCGACGCCGCTCCCGTCGTTCTCAAGGTGGTATCGCCCGACATCACGCACAAGAGCGACGTAGGCGGCGTGAAGCTCAACATCCGCGGTGAAGCCGCCGTGCGGCAGGCCTATGCCGACATCATGGCCGCCGTGCGCCAGCACCGGCCCGACGCCCGCATCGACGGCGTGCTCGTCGCGCCCATGGCGCCCAAGGGCGTGGAATGCATAGCCGGCGTGCATTGCGACCCGGTGTTCGGCCCGGTCGTCATGTTCGGATTGGGCGGCGTCTTCGTCGAAGTGCTCAAGGATGTGAGCTTCCGCCTGGCCCCCTTCGGGCGCGACGAAGCCCTGGCGATGATCCGCGAGATCAAGGGCTACGCGCTGCTGCAAGGCGCGCGTGGCGCGCCTCCTTGCGACGTCGACGCGCTGGCCGACGCGCTGGCGGCGCTATCCCGCTTCGCCCACGCGCGGCGCGCGGACTTCAGTTCGGTGGAGATCAATCCCTTACTGGCTTTACCTGAGGGTAAGGGAGTGGTGGCGCTGGATGCTGTAGTGATACGCGGCGAGGGGGCCGCGCAGACGGTCTAGCCGATGGGGCCGCGGACGGCTACGAAGCGCAACGGCCGCTCGTCGAACAAGCGGCCGACCTTGCGGTCCGCGTGATAGATGTCCAGCGCATCGGCGACGGTCATGGCAGACTCGGGCGCTTGGGCGCTACCTGCACTTCCAGGCCCAGCAGATCCAGCATGTCCAGCACCTTCTGCAATTGCAGCGTGGGCTTCCCGCGCTCCAGATCCACCACATAGCGGTTGCCGGTGCCGGACAGGCCAGCCAGATCCGCTTGCAGCAAGCCCTGCGAGCGCCGGACGGCCTTCACCAATTCGCCCAATTCGGTCGATGTGCGAATCGTTACGCCGGCCCCGCCTGCGAGCGCGGCAGGAACATCGTTCGAGGCCATGTCTATCCCCAAAATTACCGATCGGTAATTTTTAAACCACTGCTTGTGAAGCGTCTCCCAGACGAAAAAAAGGCGCCAGAGGCGCCTTTCCTTCTTCCAACGGATGCGCTGCTTACTTCAGCAGCAACGCATTCAAGCGCTTCACGAACGCGGCCGGGTCGGCGATCTGCGCGCCTTCGGCCAGCAGCGCCTGATCCAGCAGCAAACGCGCCCACTGGTCGAACTCGCCGTCTTCGGCGGCGCGGATGCGGGCCAGCAGCGGGTGCTCGGGGTTGATTTCCAGCACCGGCTTGACGTTGGGCGCTTCCTGGCCGGCGGCCTTGAGCATGCGCAGCAGATGCGGGCTGAGTTCGTTCTGGCCCACCACCACGCAAGCCGGCGAGTCCACCAGGCGCAGCGTCACGCGCACTTCCTTGACCTGGTCTTCCAGCGTCTTCTGCAGGCGCTCGACCAGCGGCTTGAAGTCCTCGGCCACTTCAGCCTGGTGCTTCTTTTCTTCCTCGTCGGCCAGCTCGGCCAGGTCCAGGCCACCCTTGGCCACCGACACCAGCGACTTGCCGTCGAATTCACGCAGGTAGGACAACATCCATTCGTCCACGCGATCCGACAGCAGCAGGACTTCGATGCCCTTCTTGCGGAAGATTTCCAGATGCGGGCTGTTGCTGGCCGCGGCGAAGGTATCCGCCGTGACGTAGTAGATCTTGTCCTGGCCTTCCTTCATGCGCGACACGTAGTCGGCGAACGACACGGTCTGGGCCTGGTCGCCCGTGTGGGTCGAGGCAAAGCGCATCAGCTTGGCGATGCGTTCCAGGTTGGCGTGGTCTTCGCCCGCGCCTTCCTTCAGCACCTGGCCGAACTCGGACCAGAACGTGGCGTAGTCTTCCGGCTTGTTCTCCGCCATGTCTTCCAGCAGCGACAGGATGCGCTTGGCCGAACCCTCGCGGATGGCGCGCACGTCGCGGCTTTCCTGCAGGATCTCACGCGACACGTTCAGCGGCAGGTCGGCCGAATCGATCACGCCGCGCACAAAGCGCAGGTACGAAGGCAGCAGCTGATCGGCGTCGTCCATGATGAAGACGCGCTTGACGTACAGCTTCACGCCGCGGCGGCCGTCGCGGTCCCACAGGTCCATGGGCGCGTGCTTGGGCACGTACAGCAGCTGCGTGTATTCGCTGCGGCCTTCGACGCGGTTGTGGGTCCAGGCCAGCGGGTCGTCGTAGTCGTGCGACACCGTCTTGTAGAACTCGCGGTACTGGTCTTCAGTCACGTCCGACTTGCTGCGGGCCCACAGCGCATTGGCCTGGTTCACCGTTTCCAGTTCTTCGGTCTTGATCTGCTCGCCCTTTTCCTGGTCCCACTCTTCCTTGGCCATGCGGATGGGCAGGGAGATGTGGTCCGAGTAGCGGCGCAGGATCTCGCGCAGCTTCCAGCCGTTGAGCAATTCGTCTTCGTCGGCGCGCAGGTGCAGCGTGACGTCCGTGCCGCGCGTGGCCTTCTCGGCCGCGGCGATGGTGAATTCGCCCTGGCCGTCGGATTCCCACTGGATCGCGTCCGTGGCGCCGGCGCGGCGGCTGACCACCGTGACCTTGTCGGCCACGATGAACGAGGAATAGAAGCCCACGCCGAACTGGCCGATCAGCTGCGCGTCCTTCTGCTTGTCGCCGGTCAGCTGCGAGAAGAATTCCCGCGTGCCGGAGCGCGCGATCGTACCCAGGTTGGCCACCGCTTCTTCGCGCGACAGGCCGATGCCGTTGTCGGAGATGGTGATGGTGCGGGCAGCCTTGTCGTAGCTGACCGTGATGGCCAGTTCGCCATTGCCTTCCAGCAGCTCGGGCCGGTCGATGGCCTCGAAGCGCAGCTTGTCGCAGGCGTCCGATGCGTTCGACACCAGCTCGCGCAGGAAGATTTCCTTGTTGCTGTACAGCGAATGGATCATCAGGTGCAGCAGCTGCTTCACCTCTGCCTGGAACCCCAGGGTTTCGGACGTGGAAGGCGTGGCGGTTTGGCTCATAGTTCTACGTGGCTAGGTAAAAAATTAGGGACGGTTATTGGCTGCCGGGACTTCTGGCCCGCGCGGCCGCCGGGAAACCCTACTGATGTAGGGGCCAATGGCGCATTTTCAAGGGCGGGCAGGAAAACCCCGGCCGGCCCCAACCTCCCATTTTGGGGAGTGGCGGCGGCGCCTCAGAAAATGGAGAACACCTTCCGATAACGTGTCTTGGCTTCCAGCACGGTTTCATACTGCGGCACTGCCAGCTTGCCAGCCCGGACCAGCTTGCGGATGTCGGCAGCCGTGATCTGCCGAGTTTCTTGCGAGCGCAGCAGGAAATCCGCCGCGTCGCGGTCCATGATCTGATAGATCGAATGGAAAATCAGCTGCGAGGGTCCGAGCTCGTCGAGGTAATAGAGTTTCTCGCCCTTCTGCCAGACCGTGCCGAAGTTGTGATAAACCACGCCGCGCTTGATCCATTCCCCAGCCGGCGCATCCGTCAGCTGATTGACCAGCGTGGAACGGGACACCAGCCCGCCGCCCCCGCCCCGCGAGTTGCGAGCCCAAACTTCCTGCGCCTGCAGGAACAACGTCTGTTTGCCGTCCGTGTACACGTATGGCGACAGCTCGGTGAAGGATCCCGAAGCGAAGGGGTCGTCCCCCGCCCGTTCCACCTGCCGCGTCTGCGTGTTGTAGAAAAAGATGCCGTTCTTGCTGCGGAACAGCGCCTGGTACACATGCCGGCCGTGCTCGTTCAGCAGGCGGTACGGCGCATGCGCCGCGTCGAAGGGCTGCGCGCCCACGTACACCATGCCGTCGCGCGGATCTTGTAGATAGGGCTGGCGGTACAGGTCGCCCACCATGAAGGTATACAGCGCGGGATCATCCGACAGCGGCAGCAACTGCTCGTGGAAATAGACGCGGCGGCCGTCGGCGAAAAAATCGTCGCTGGAACGGACATCGCCATCCCTGCCCGCGGGCAGGCGGCGCAACGAAGCCGGCGCCGCCTGCGGCATTTCGCGGCCCCGGTAGTACACGCGCACATCGTCAGTGGCCAGCTCGCGGTCCAGCAGCGGCCGGTAGGGCCGGACGCTGGCCGGCAGGACGACGAACGGATACAGGTAGGTCTGCGGCTTGGGGCCGGCGTCCGCCTGGTACTGGATCTTCTGCCAGAACTCGTCCAGCATGCCCAGCTTTTCGTTGCGCACGCTGTGCATCGAACAGAAAACCGTGACCGCGCCATCGCTGAAATAGCTGTTGCCCAGGTAGCGCGCGGACGCGGGCTTCATGTCCGGCAAGACCTGGTTGCCGCAATACACGTGGCGCTGGTCCCTGGCCGCCTGCCTGCCGTCGAAAGCCCCGGTATCGAAGGCCGTGAAACTGGCTGGATCGGCGTCGTCCATGCGGTAGTAGCCGTTGCTGGGGACGGCGGCGTAAACGCCGCCCTGATAGTTCTTATAGATGCTGTTGCCGTAGGACTGTCCACGGTCGACGGCCGCGAAGTCGTCGCCGTCCATCAACCAGAACAACAGGAACATCGGCAGCGCGGCGATGATCAGGACCAGCGAGATCACGGCCCATTTGGCGCGTTTTTGCATGGAGTGGCGGGGCTGACCTGCCGTTGATTGGCGACCAGGGATTCTAACCAGCGGCCGCAATCCCGGCCCGGGTCTGCGGCGCATCTGCGCCCCCTCCCGGTCCGTCCCCGGACGGCGCGAGGCCTTCCCCGCTAAAATCCCGCACTTTCCCCCCTACCCATCCCTGGCCGGCCCATCCGCCATGCAACCCGCCTCCCTGACCCAACCCGCCCCCCACGGCTCATCCGACGCCGACCCCAGCCCTGACCTGGTCTACGGCCCCGACGACCGCCCCGCGCCTCCCGTGGCCTTCGTCGCCGCCCTGCAGCACCTGCTGGCCATCCTGGTTCCCATCGTCACCCCCGGCCTGCTGATCTGCCAGGCCCTGGGCGTGAGCTCCCGCGACACCACCCTGATCGTGTCCATGTCGCTGGTCATCTCCGGCATTGCCACCTACGTCCAGTGCAAGCGTTTCGGCCCCCTGGGCGCCGGCCTGCTGATCGTGCAGGGCACCAGCTTCAACTTCGTCGGCCCGCTGATCGCGGGCGGCTCGGTCATGGTCAAGCAAGGCACCCCGGTCGAGGCTGTCATGGCCGCGATCTTCGGCGTCGTCATCGCTGGCTCCTTCGTCGAAATGGGCATCAGCCGCATCCTGCCCTTCGTCAAGCGCCTGATCACGCCGCTGGTCACCGGCATCGTCGTGCTGCTCATCGGCCTGACCCTGATCAAGGTCGGCCTCATCAGCATGGGCGGCGGCTATAGCGCCATGGGCAACGGCACCTTCGCCAGCGCCGAGAACCTGACCCTGTCGGGCCTGGTCCTGGGCACCATCATCCTGCTGAACCGCGTGCCAGTCGTGTGGGTGCGCAGCACCGCCCTGGTACTGGCGCTGGCCGTCGGCTACATCGCCGCCGCCTACATGGGCCGCCTGGACTTCACCGGCGCCCGCGAAGCCGCCCTGTTCCAGATCCCCACGCCGCTGCACTTCGGCCTGGGCTTCTCGTGGGCGCTGTTCGTGCCCATGCTGATCATCTACCTGGTCACGTCCCTGGAAGCCATCGGCGACGTCACCGCCACCAGCAAGGTCTCCAAGCAGCCCGTCGAAGGCCCGCTGTGGATGCAACGCATCAAGGGCGGCGTCCTGGTCAACGGCGCGAATTCGCTCCTGGCCGGCGTCTTCAACACCTTCCCCAGCTCGGTCTTCGCGCAGAACAACGGCGTGATCCAGCTGACCGGCATCGCCAGCCGCCACGTCGGCGTGTGGATCGCCGGCATGCTGATCCTGCTGGGCCTGTTCCCGGCCGTGGCCGGCATCCTGCAGGCCGTGCCCGAGCCCGTCCTGGGCGGCGCCGCCATGGTCATGTTCGGCGCGGTCGCCGCGTCCGGCATCAACATCCTGGCCGGCATCCACCTGGACCGCCGCGCCCTGCTGATCATCGCCGTGTCCCTGGCGCTGGGCCTGGGCGTGTCGCAAGTGCCGGAAATCCTGTCGCACCTGCCCCATGCCGTGAAGAGCGTGCTGGAGTCGGGCGTGGCTACTGGCGGCATCTGCGCGCTGGTGATGAACTGGTTCCTGCCTGAGAAAAAGTAAGGCAGCGGATTCCTCGGAAAGCCAGTCCCTACCTGCCCCTGTGTGCGGACGGACTGGCCCCTGTCAGATGGCTGGATCCAGGGCCGCCTGACAATTTTTCCCAGACCGCATATAATCGCCGTCTTCGCTTCTCCCGCGACCGTCGTTTGGACGTGTCCGCGACCTCCTAGCCCGGGTGGTGAAATTGGTAGACGCAGGGGACTCAAAAAGAGGTTTGTGTACCTTTTTTTGAAATTCGTGAACACCACGCAACACTAGGCGGGATAATGGTTTGCGGCGACTGGTCGAATAGAGACCCAAAGGGCTTGTTGAGACCTAGGAGCCAAATAGGAGCCACGGCGAAAAGCCAAGAGGCAGCAAGTAGAATTGAGACGTTGATCTGACATATTGAGCCTGCGGCGAGATGGAAGATCAACCACGGTTGAACAGAAAATTCTGGCCCAGTCCAGAGAATTCAAAGCCCGGGTGGTGAAATTGGTAGACGCAGGGGACTCAGACCAAATTTGAGCCCTCTTGAAGAAATTCTTGAGGTGAAGCCCGTCAAACTCGGCGAAGGCCCTGGACGCAAGTCCGAGCTAATACCGAGCCAAGCCGCTTTTTGAAAAAGAAGCGGAAGGTGTAGAGAGCAGACGGCGGGCACCTAAAGCGCGAAAGCGCTATGGTGAAGGCGTGCTCCAGACCACGAACGCCGTTCCTTTGGGAACGTCGGCGGCGAAAGCCGAAGTGGTAAGAAAATCCCCCGCCGCAAGGCGTGCCGGTTCGATTCCGGCCCCGGGCACCACCACAGGCCCTTCCAGCGATGGAAGGGCCTATTTTTTTGTACCTCATTCAGGGAGCGCATCAACTCTGATTGCGCCAGTTGAGCCGTTGGCAGCTCGCCTTCGAGTCAAGGCGTCTGGCCCGGCAGCATGCTGCTTCTTGAATCCTCGATCCCGCATGATGAACGATTCCAGCATATGCGGAATCAGCGTGACAGCATCGACCGGCTCACCATAGGCCTGTGCATGCAGCGCGGCGTACCGCTCCAGATCAGCCTTCAATGCCGTCGTCAGCACAATGGTCAACTTCACCGTTTCAGTCTTGGGCAGCGGCCCCAACCGCAGCTTGCTGACAGACGTACTCATTGCGAAGACCCTCTCACAAAGAACAAAGGCTGATAGGGCCGCAAAACCAAATCCTTGCTCACCATCACACGCATCGGAAACCCAGGCCGAATCGTCAGTGTCGGTTGAATGCTCATATTCCGCTTGGTAATCTCCTGACCAACCTGGTTCACCGTGTCCTGCGCGCCCTGCCGTATGGCGACAATCACCTTGCCATCGCTACCACCGCGATCCGGCGCCGCCAGTTCGGCACCCACACCCAGCAGCGTGGACAGCGCCGCACCCGCAAGAATCCGGTCCCAATGCCAATCAACACCATCCTCCAGCCCTGCATAACCCGCAGGGTCAATCCCCGGCAAACGGTCCAGTGCAATCGACGACGTATCTGGCAGGATCAACCGCGTCCACACCAGCAACACCCGCCGCTGCCCAAATGACACCTGGCTGTCATAGCGCCCAATCAGCCTTGACCCCTGTGGAATCAGCAGATAGCGCCCCGTGGCCGTGTCGTAAACCGCCTCCGTCACATTGGCGATGACCTGCCCCGGCAAGTCAGAATTAATACCCGTCACCAGCGCAGCCGGAATGACAGTCCCTGCCATCACCTGGTAAGGCGAAGCAGGCATCTGCAGACTGGCCAGATTGCGCGTAGCCGTGTCGCTCGCATTCGCGACGAAAGCTGCCTTCTGCTCCTGCCGATTCTGCGCAGCGGTCGGGTCAACTGCCTGAGCAGTGGCAGACGTCGGTGTCATTGGATTGAACGGCTGGTTGCCTGACACCGATACGGATGGACTGCCAGCCGAAGCAGTGGTCACAGTGGCTGCTGACTTGGCACCATTGCCACTGCTCCTAAAAAACACCGTAGAGCGCGCTGCCTCCTCCGCATCACGCAGCCGCGTCAAACGATCCGCATGCGCTGGATCGTTATACGCCGCCGATACATTCGCTTGGCGCTGGCGCTCGGCACTGAGGATGGCCGGCCCCAAATCACCCGGCAGCGGCTCCCCCAACACAGGTATGGTGGGTTTAACCGGCACCGGAATCTTCGAATAGTCTTTGGGCAACTGGTCTAGGCTCTCGGCCCGCGAGACGCGATCCACGTTGTACAACTCGGTGGCCGGGTTACGCTCACGCTTGTGAGTCTGCAGCGACCACAAGGTGCCTCCGAGCACGGCAGCGGCCAGCGTGCCCGCACCAAGCGCCAGCATGCGCCGGTTCAGCCGTACCACCGGACGCGGCGGCGCACGCAGGGTCATGCTGTCCGGATCGACCTTGGGGGGCACCGGCGTGTCAGCCTGCGGTGTGGCGGGCGTACTCATGCTCAATTCCTCCGTTCCGCGCTGGCAACGCCATCAGTACGTTCGATGCGCACCACCTGGGCCTTGTCTGCCCCAAGTCGCAGCTCGGCCGCACCGAACAACCGGTCTACCACGTAGTACGGTGAACGGAAGCGATAGTTCACCAACTGTCCATCGCCCTGCGGCCCAATCACGAACAGCGGCGGCAACTCCCCCTGCGCAATACCCCCAGGAAACTGGATGTACACCCGCTGCCCGTCGTCAAAAGCACGCAGCGGCTTCCACGGCGGACTGTCACCCGTGATCGCATAGCGGAACCTGATCTGCTCCAGCGACAAACCAGAATCGACCGGTGCAGTTGCCTGAGCCTGCTGCGCCTGCTTCTGCAAGGCCAACATCCGATCCTTCGGGTAATCCCAGGACACCGAAGCCATCCAGGCCTGCGGCGTCGAAGACAGCTCCAGCAGGTACATGCGCCGGTTCGTAGTGATGACCAGGTTCGTCTTCAGACCGGTACGGGTGGGTTTCACCAGTACCGTCACACGCAAGCTGGCCCCTGAGCCGCTGGCCGTGTCGCCAACAACCCAACGCACCGTGTCTCCCGCTGACACCGTCACCAGCTCCTCGCCCTCCTGCAGCGCGACGACCGTGACCCGGCCCGGACTTGTGTAGACCTGGTACAGCGCGCCATCGGCATAGGGCCAGACCTGGATGGCATTGACGTAGCCCTCGCGGCTCGGTGCCACACGCGCTTCCAGATTGGCCCGTGAGACGCGAACCTTCTCGTCAGCAGCTTCCGGCACACCCTTTGTCTCCGCTTCTGCCGATATCGGCTTTAACTGCGCTGGCAGTGGCAGCGGTTCAGGCAGCGTCACGACCTCGATGGGTTTGGGCAGCTCAGGCAGCAGGTGCGCGGCCACGGGCTCATCCAGTGTGATGGTGGGCGGCGGTTTGCCGTGTGTGGCACAGCCGGTGATGGTCGCCAGGGTGGCGACCATCACCAACGGCAAAGCGTAAATACGGATCAATGGTTTCATGGTTTTACTCCTTGTGTCGCTTCGAGTTCACGGCTCCAGGACAGGCCGTTGACATAAATGCCCAGTGGATTGCGGCGCAAACGCTCTTCGGTCCGGGGCGGTTGCAGCACCACCGACACCACTGCCGTCCAGCGTTCCGTGCCCGAGGGCGCACCATTCGAATAGCTTCGCTCAATCCAGCGCATCTGGAACGAAGATTCGCTGGCACGGACCACGCTCGTGACTTCCACCGAAACAGAGTTCTGCCCGATGTGGGCAAACGGGTCGTTGGCGCGGGCATAGTCGTTCAGCGTGGCCGCACCTTTGTCGGTGGTGTACTCATAGGCTTCAAGCCAGTTCTGCCGCACCACGATGGGATCGATTGACAGTGAACGTACGTCGGTGAGAAAGCGCGCCAGGTGATAGGCGATCTGCGCATCGTTCGGTTTGTACGGCGTGGCCGCTTCACCGACGGCCCGCACCTGCCCCGCGCTGTCGACCTCGACGACATACGGTGTCACGATGGACTGTGCGGATCGCCAGACCAAGCCACCCGCCATCAGCAAAGCCAGCGACAGGCAACCGAAGGCCATCAGCCGCCAGTTCTTGGCCTGCACACGGGCGTTGCCGATGCGGTTGTCCCAGACCTGCGCAGCAGCCTGGTAGGGGGTGACGGGCTCGGGCGTGTCCGAGTAGCGCACCTGGGGTCGTTTGAATAACATAAAGTGATCTCCTTAATGGTTGGAGTCGTCGCGCAGGCTCGGACTGGCTCCGCCCCCGCCGTGGTCACCGGAGCGAAGCGTGTGCGCAGCGGTAGAAACCCCGTGTGAGAGACGCTGATTGCGTTGCAGGCGCTTCGCCCAGGCCGGTGCAGGCGGTGGCGTGTCGGAGGTCGTTGCGTTGGCGCCAGTTGTGGCAGTTGTGGCAATTGTGGCTGAAGCCGGTGCAGCCGAATCAGATACAGCCGATGCAACGCGGTCCTTGACGGCCTTGGCGCCAGCCGCAACCCGCTGGCCAACAGCACTCGCACCACTCTTCGCCACATTGGCAAATCCAGCACCCGCAGCGCCTACACCGCCCCCACCTGATGCGGAGGCACCCGCCTGGTAGGCCGACTTCGCGCCAGCAGCCATCGAGCTTGCCAAACGAGCCGCGCTGGCACCACCCCCAACAACCGCACGTGCCGCCCCAGGTGCCATGCGCGCACCAGCGGCTACGGCTGCACCGCCTGTGGCAATCGCCGCGCCACCGGCCACAGCCAGACCCGCAGCACCCAGCACGGTTCCCGCTGCAGCACCGGCTCCCAACTGCGGCGCGCCCGATACCAGCCCGGTCGCGATGCCGGGACCAAAGATGCCCAAACCCAGCAGCGTGAGCGAAGCCAGCATGATGACCAGCGCATGGTCAATCGATGGTTCCGTCCCCGGTGGCGTCTGGAACTCCGCAAACAAGCCAGAGCCAATACCGACGATCACGGCCAACACCAGCACCTTGATGCCCGACGACACCACGTTGCCCAGCACCCGCTCCGCCAGGAAAGCCGTCTTGTTCCACAGAGCAAAAGGCACCAGCACAAAACCCGCCAGCGTCGTCAGCTTGAACTCGATCAGCGTCACAAACAGCTGAACCGCCAGCACAAAGAAGCTCACAATCACCACCAGCCAAGCCAGGAACAGCACGCTGATGACGTCCAGGTTGGCGAACACCTCGGGGAAACCGGTCAGGTCGCTGATCTGCGCCATGAGGGGCCGCCCCGCATCCACACCGGCTTGCGCGAGCCGTCCCGGCTGCAGCAACTGCGCCTGGGTCATCGTGGAACCAGATGCCACCAACCCAAGCCCCGCAAACGAGCGGAACAGGATGCCCGCCAGGTTATTGAAGTTGCCGATGATGAAGGCAAAGGCTCCGACATAGAGAACCTTCTTGACCAGCTTGGCTATCACGTCGTCACCACCCCCACTGGCATGGCTCATAGCCCAGAACAGGCCTGCCAGCGTCATGTCGATACCGACCAGCGTGGCCGTCAAGAACGCCACCTCGCCATGCAGCAGTCCGAAGCCCGAATCGATGTAGCGCGAGAAGACGTCCAGAAAGCGGTCGATGACCGACAGATCGTTCATAACGGTCAATCCTTCGAGGTGGCCGGTGGCGTCGGTTTCGGCACGGGATCGTTCACGTAAGGCGACTTGCCATCCCCCATGAAGCGCCGCCGCGTGGCCTCGGACACCGCAGCGCAGACGGCATCCCCCACCTTGGCATGGTCAGCCTTGCACTGGGCGCGAAGCTCTTTCAGGCGCTCAGGATTCACAACCAGTGATTCCACGGTGTCGGTCGATGCCGACTTGCCGCAGCCCGTTATCAACGATATCGACAACACGAAGGAAATAATCAGAAGTTGTTTCATGGTGATCCCCTCAGTTGCTGTAAAAGTTGACCGTGTACGGGGTGTAAGGCGTACCTTCACCCTGAAACCGCCGACGTACCTCGCGCGCCCGCTCCTGCACCGCCACCTGCCGCGCCTGCTCCAGGGCGGTCGCCCGGTCCTGCGTGATTTGCAACTGCTGCGCCTGAATCGCCTGGCGGGCTTGCAAGGCCAACAGCTGGTTGGTTGCTTGCGTGGCCTGCAGCGCACCGACAGCCGACTGGCTGCGATTCACCAAGTCCGTCAGCGTCTGCTCGTCGGACCTGAAGTTCTGCACCGCCTGCGACTGCACCTGCGTCGCAGTCCGCAGCGCCTCCAGCGAGTTGCGCCAGCGCTGCCGTGCATCCAGCGCCATCTGACCGCCTGAGGTAGATGCGGAATACGCATTCGGATAAAGCCGTGAAAACTCCCCGTCCATCTGCGACACATTGAAAGCCATCCCCTGCGCCTGCTGGATCAACTGGTTCGTCGCGGACAGCGCAGACCGCAACTCGGCCAGTGCGCTGAAATTCAGACCCGTCAGGTTCTTGGTCTGGTTCATCAGCATCTGCGCCTCGTTCTGCAACTGCCGGATCTGGTTGTTGATCTGCTCCAGCGTGCGCGCGGCGGTCAGGATGTTCTGGGAATAGTTGGACGGATCGAACACCACCCACTGCGCCTGAGCAGCAGGCATGGCGGTCACAAGCAACGCCGTAGCAACCGCCAGCAAAGTCTTCTTCATGGTGATTTCTCCTGAGGGATTGACGGTGAGGGCGAAAACGGAGGAAACGACGGAATCAGGTCTGCCGCCCAGTCCAGACCCCGATGACGCAACCATTCACTTGCGAAGTCCGCAGGCGGAGCGGATGCCGACACCGCATCCATGGCGCGCTGGTCCTCGGGCTTGGCTGCACCAGCAAACGCCAGCGCCACCGGCCCGAGTCCCAAATCAAAGACCCGGTTGCCCAGCCGAGACTGGTAGTAGTAGTCCCGTTTGGGCTGCGCCTGCGCGACGATGTCGATCTGTCGGCTGTTGAGTCCAAAACCTTCGTAGATGACGCGAATCTGCGGTTCGGTGGCCTGCGGATTTGGCAGAAAAATGCGACTCGCACAGCTCTCGATGATGGCCGGGGCGATGGCCGAATCCTTGATGTCCGCCAGCGACTGCGTCGCAAAGATCACCGACACATTCTTCTTGCGCAAGGTCTTGAGCCACTGGCGGATGCGCGATGCAAACACCGGGTCGTCCAGGAACAGCCAGGCTTCGTCCAGGATCAACAGCGTCGGAGCCCCATCAAAGCGTTCCTCGAAGCGCGCGAACAAATAACCCAGCACGGCCAGCATCGCTGCCTTGCTGTGCATCAGCTCTTCCATCTCGAAACCCTGCACGTCAGCGGTGCCAAGCCGGTCTGAATCCGCATCGAGTAGTTTGCCGTGCGCGCCGCCCAGCACATAGGGCTGTAGGGCCTGGCGCAAGGCGTTGGATTGCAGCAGAACCGACAGGCCCGTCATGGTGCGCTGATTGACCGGCGCACTGGCCAAACTGTTCAAAGCCGACCACACCGCGTCCTTCTCGGATGGGCTGACCGGGACGCCTTCGTGAATCAAACGCCCGGCTATCCACTCCGCCGCCCAGGCACGATAGCCGTCCTGGTCAATATGCGCCAGAGGCTGAAAAGCGATGGCAGCGCCTGCCCCTCCATCATTGCCGAGGTCGTAATGCTCCCCACCCAGCCCGAGGATGGTGGCGCGAATGGAGCGCCCCATGTCGAAGGCCAGAATGCGTGAACCGGCATAACGACGGAACTGCATGGCTAACGTGGCTAACAGCACCGACTTGCCCATGCCGATGGGGCCAACTACCAGCGTATTGCCCACGTCGCCGATGTGCGTGACCAGCCGGAACGGCGTCGCGCCATCGGTGCGCGTCACGATCAGTGGCGGTCCATCCAGATGCGCATTGCGCTCCTGCCCGGCCCAGACTGCCGACACCGGCATCATGTGGGCCAGGTTCAGGGTCGAGACAATGGGCTGACGCACATTGGCGTAGGCGTGCCCCGGAATCGAAGACAGCCAGGCATCGACCGCATTGAGGGTTTCCGGGATCGTCACAAAACCCCGGCCCTGAATGGTTCGCTCCACGGCGCGCAACTTCTCGTCAGCAGCCGTGGCATCCGCATCCATCACCGTGACCGTCGCCGTGACATACCCAAAAGAAACCTGGTCGCTGCCCAGCTCCTGTAGCGCCGCATCAGCATCCGTCGCCTTGTTCGACGCATCGGAATCGACCAGCGGGCTTTCCTGCTGGAAGATGGTCTCGCGCAGCAGCGCGACGATGTTCTTGCGCTTGGCAAACCACTGGCGGCGCAAGCGCGTCAGTTCTTTCTCGGCTTCTGCCTTGTCCAGGCACAGGAAACGCGTGCTCCAGCGGTAGGCAAAACCCAGACGGTTCAGGTCATCCAGTAAACCCGGCCAGGTCGAGGTCGGAAAGCCGCGCACCGACAGCACACGCAGGTGCTGATTCCCAAGCATGGGCGCAAGCCCGCCCGTCAACGGCTCATCGGCCAATAGCGCGTCCAGGTGCATCGGCACCTCGGGCACGGCCACCGGATGCCGGCGCGTGGACACACAGCCATGCAGATAGGTCAAGGTCTGGCTGTCGTCCAGCCAGGCAACCTCGGGCATCACCCCTTCGAGCAAACCAAAGAAGCGTTCCGTTTCCGACACAAAGCCTTCCAGGCGCCCTCTCCAATTCGGCCAGTCCACGCCCTCGGCCTTGGTGTTCTCGTACAGCAGTTTGGCGGCACGCGCCTGAGACTCCTCAGGTGGCAGATACAGCAGCGTCAGGTGGTAAGCGCTCTCGAAGTGGCTGTCAGCCTCCTCGAAAGCCGCCCGGCGCTCTTCATCGATCAACCAGGACAGCGGCTCCGGGAAAGAAGATTCGGGATAGTCCGCCGCTTCGCGTCGCTCGGCCTCCACGAACAAGGCCCAGCCCGACCCCAAGCGGCGAAGCGCATTGTTCAGCCGCGCAGAGGTCGCGACCAGCTCGCCCTGCGTCGCGCTGTCCAGGTCCGGCCCCCGGAAACGCGCCGTGCGCTGGAACGAGCCATCCTTGTTCAGCACGACACCCGGTGCGACCAGCCCGGCCCAGGGCAGCCAGTCGGCCAGCAAGGCCGGGCGCTTGCGGTATTCGGCGAGGTGCATCATGGTCGTGACCTCATGCGTCCAGCAGCACGCGGTGCTTGATGTGCCGTGCAAAGACCTGCATGAATTGGGGATCCAGGCGTGCGCCCCAGACCGCCAGTGAGTGGCCAATGACCCACAGCGCGATACCTGGCAGCCAGAGCTGCAAGCCCAGTCCCACCGCAGCAGCCAACGTACCGTTGGCAATCGCCACGGTGCGTGGCGCACCACCCAGCAGGATCGGCTCGGTCAGCGACCGGTGCAGCGGCACCTCAAAGCCCGGGGTGTTGGCCGTGATGGCACTCATGTCAGCACCGCTCCACCCGAGAAGCTGAAGAAAGTCAGGAAGAATGACGACGCGGCAAACGCAATCGACAGCCCGAACACGATCTGCACCAGCTTCCGAAATCCGCCGCTGCTATCGCCAAACGCCAGCGTCAGACCGGTGGTAATGATGATGATCACCGCCACAATGCGGGCCACCGGTCCCTGAACCGATTCGAGGATGGACTGTAGCGGTGCCTCCCACGGCATGTTCGAGCCGGCGGCATGGGCGGGCATGGCGATAGCCAGCAGCAGCGCCGTGATGGCAGCAGCCTGGAGGACTGGCTTTACGGAAATACGTGAAGTCGTCATGACGATTCTCCGGTGGTGGGTAAGTGGGGCGATGGGATGGAAGGGAACGAAGGCATCAGATCGGCGCTGAGCTGGTAGCCATGGCTGTCAAAGCCGACGACCCGCGCAATCTCCTGCACGCGCCGATGACGTCCGCGACCGGCGATGAAGACAATGACATTGACCGCCTCGGCAATCAGCGCGCGGGGAACGGTGACGGAGACCTCCTGGATCAGTTGCTCCAGCCGGACCAAGGCACCATGGGCTGAACCGGCGTGCACGGTGGCAATGCCGCCCGGATGCCCGGTACCCCATATCTTGATCAGGTCCAGCGCCTCTCCCCCGCGTACTTCGCCAACCACCACCCGATCAGGCCGCAATCGCAATGTGGCGCGCACGAGGTCGGCCATGGTGCTGACACCCGGTTCAGTGCGCATGCAGACATGGTCGTCGGAGCGGCATTGCAGTTCCACCGTGTCTTCGAGAATCATGACCCGATCGCCAGTATCGGCAATCTCGTCCAGCAGCGCGTTGGCCAGCGTGGTCTTACCGGTACTGGTGCCGCCACATACAACAATGTTGAGCCGCTCACGCACGGCAGCACGGAGAAATCCGGCCTGGGCCTCGGTCAGGATGCCGTCGACCACGTAATGGTTCAGCGTCATGATGCGCAACGCCCGCTTGCGGATCGCAAACGAGGGCGCGCGTACCACTGGGGGCAGAACCCCCAGGAAGCGCTCCCCGGTCTCGGGCAATTCAGCCGACAGAATGGGCGCCCCGGCATTCACCTCGGCCCGCACGTGCGCTGCCACCAGGCGGATGATCCGCTCGGCCACGGCTGGCGGCAGCGTCGTCCCGGTCGGCGCGCGGCCAGTACCCAGCCGGTCCAGCCACAGCGAGCCGTCCGGGTTCAGCAGAACTTCCACGACTTCCGGGTCTTCCAGTGCCGCTGCAATCTCCGGCCCCATTGCGGTGCGCAGCATCCGTATGCGGCGCTCCAATGAGACGGCGGCGCTGCCACCGTCCACGCGGTCCACGCCGCCCCCCATATCTTTGTCAGGCTTGTGGCTCATTGGATGTCTCCCCTTCCTTTTGTTCTGGTGTGGTCGCCTGCGAAGTCAGGTCATCCTGGGCAACTTCTTCGTGGACTTCCCGGACCAAGCTGCGTCCGCGCTGGATATGACGGGCGAGCTGTTCGATGAACTGGCCATAACGGGCGCGGCCCTGCGCACGGGCCGCATCCTGCTGGCCTTCGGGTACAGGCACCGAGACCATGAGGAAGTAGCGGATGTAAAGCGCCACCGTTTCGATCAGAATGCCTTGGTCACGCTCCAGCCGGTCGAACTGGCGCGAGAGGCGGTCCAGCCGTTTGCCCATGGCCGCCTCGCGCTGGTCGGCCGCATCGGGTGAAAGGAACGAAGCCAAAGCAGCGGCAATCACCGCCGACTTGGACACGCCCTTGTGCGCGGCGAGCTGGTCCAGCCGCTTCGCGTGATCGGGCTCAATGAAGATATTGAGACGGGTCCGAGTCATAGCGCAATCCCGTCATCCGGATCCAATGCTGCGAGCCGCGCATTGCGCTGCATTCTTGGGTCTGTATCCCCAATGTCCCGCCTATCCCGCTTCAGGCTGTGCGGTTGCGGCGGCAAGTCGTCCTCGTCATCGAGCACCAGCAGGTCGTCGATGTCCATCAAGGGCTGGGCATCAAACGCAACGTCCAATTCAGGCTTGAGCTGGTGACCGCCTTCGTCGGCAAAGCCGCCTGACTGGTTTGCAGTCAAGGCCTGAGACATGGCAGGGATCGCCAGTTCACTCCAGTCGTCCATTCGTGCAGTGGGTTTGTCCGCATAGCCCTCCAGTGCCAGCACCGGCGGCGCCAGCATCCGCAGCATAAAGTTCCGGTCCTGGTAGTAGCGCAGCTTTGCGGCTTTGATCGGTGGATGGCCGGAGATCATCACGACTTCTTCATCAGGCGGCAACTGCATCACTTCGCCGGGCGTGAGCAAGGGACGTGCGGTTTCCTGGCGCGACACCATCAGGTGCCCGAGCCACGGGGCCAGCCGGTGGCCTGCGTAGTTGCGCTGCGCCCGCAGTTCGGTGGCAGTGCCCAGGGCTTCAGAGATCCGCTTGGCCGTGCGTTCGTCATTGGTCGCGAACGCAATGCGCACGTGGCAGTTGTCGAGGATCGAATGGTTCTGGCCATAGGCCTTGTCGATCTGGTTCAGGGACTGCGCGATCAGGAAGGCACGCAAGCCGTAACCCGCCATGAAGGCCAGCGCTGACTCGAAAAAGTCCAGGCGACCCAGCGCCGGGAACTCATCAAGCATCAAGAGCAGCTTGTGTTTCCTGGCAATGCCGTCGCTGCCGTCCAGTGATTCAGTCAGCCGTCGACCGATCTGGTTCAGGATCAGCCGGATCAGCGGCTTGGTGCGACTGATGTCCGACGGCGGCACGACCAGGTACAGCGATACCGGGTGTTTCGCAGAGATCAGGTCCGCGATGCGCCAGTCGCAGCGCGAGGTGACTTCGGCCACCGTGGGATCTCGATAGAGGCCGAGGAAACTCATCGCGGTGGAGAGAACGCCGGAGCGCTCGTTATCGCTCTTGTTGAGCACTTCGCGGGCGGCCGAAGCGACCACCGGATGGGTGACGGCGCCCAGGTGCCGCGTCGTCATCATCCGATGCAGCGTGATCTCGAACGGGTGGGCTGGATCGGACAGAAAGTTGGCGACGCCACGCAAGGTTTTATCGTCACTGGCGTAGAGCACGTGCAGGATCGCACCGACCAGCAATGCATGCGAAGTCTTCTCCCAGTGGTTGCGCCTCTCAAGCGCGCCTTCGGGATCGACCAGGATGTCGGCGATGTTCTGCACATCACGCACCTCGTGCATGCCGCGACGTACTTCGAGCAGCGGGTTGTAGGCCGCTGAGCGTGCATCTGTGGGATTGAACAGCAGGCAGTGCGAGAAACGTGATCGCCAGCCTGCCGTCAAAGTCCAGTTCTCGCCCTTGATGTCGTGGATCACGGCCGAGCCGGGCCACGAAAGCAGCGTCGGCACCACCAAGCCGACACCCTTGCCAGAACGGGTCGGTGCGAAGGCCATCACATGCTCGGGACCCTCGTGGCGAAGGTAGTCACCTTCCTTGGTCCGCAGCCTCCCAAGGAACACGCCCGCCGGTTGGGTCAGGCCCGCCGCCCGAACATCTTCAGGCTCGGCCCACCGTGCTGAGCCATAGGTTGTGACGCGCTTTGCTAGACGTGATCGCCAGACGGCCATCGCGATGGCGGCACCGGTTGCGAGCAGTCCGCTGGATGCCGCGATGATGCCACCGCGCAGGAAAACGTCAGGTGCATAGGCGTCGAAGAAGTACCACCACTCGAACAGCCGCCACGGGTGATAGATCCGGACGCTGAACAGGTCGACCCAGGGCAGCCCAAGCCGGGCCGGATAACCCAGCGCCGCCGCCGTCCATTGCGTAGCTGTCCAGATGCCGCCGAGCGTGACACCGAGCACTACCGCAATCTGTCCGAACCTGATCCCTGTAGGCATGCTTTCCATTTGTACGTTGATTCCACGTCCGCGCATGCCACAGCGACAGCGACAGCGTCTACGTGAGTCTGGCTTCAGAGAGCCGCGCCGCACACCCATGCGGGGGTAGCGCAGCGCAGTTCATCGACGAGAATCCAACGACGCCGTTGGCTTTGACCGCAGACACCCTCCAATATTGACTGGCATTGACCAGAGCGCGCAATCGCGCGTGCCTTGCCTTTTACACCCCAAGTCTTGCCTTGCACCGTATCTGCATGAAACCTCGACTCGTCTCAGAAATAGATGTCCGCATGCTTTGCAGCACAGCCAAAATTGATCGGGTGCCGATCTCCAAGTGACCAGGCCAAATCTCCGAATGGCCATAGCCAGCAACCTGTCTACCAGGAGATTAAGTGGTCACCAAAAAGTTGGTAAATGCAATGCTGAACGGTCAATTCGGCATTGACGCACACACTCAAGGCGGCGAAAGATCAAAGACATGGGTGGCTCTAAGAATCCGGCATCGGCACGGATTCATCTTCCATCATTAGGGTTAACCCTTATATAAATTGCTTAGGTATCTAATAATAATTGATTTTTTACATCCATTTCTGAGGAGTGCTTTTATGATGACGAGTGAAGAGAACAATCTGTTGTGCCGAGTCGTCGGCGATGCCCCCATGGGGCAGTTGATGCGACGTCATTGGACGCCCGTGTGCTTGATCGAGGAAGTCGCTGAGGCCGATGGAACTCCGGTGAAGGCGCGCGTGCTCGGTGAAGAGCTGGTCGTGTTCCGCGACACGGAAGGCCGTGTAGGCGTACTTGACGAGAAATGCCCGCACCGCGGCCCTTCACTGGTTTACGGCCGTAACGAAGAAGGTGGCCTGCGCTGCCTGTATCACGGCTGGAAGATGGACGTTGCCGGCAATGTGCTGGAGATGGTGTCCGAGCCAGCAGCCAGTGGCTTTGCCGAGAAGGTCAAGCATAAGGCCTACCCGGTGAAGGAATGGGGCGGTTTTGTGTGGGCCTGGTTTGGCCCGGCTGATGCGGTGCCAGAGTTTGTGCCGCCGCCTTGGGCCCCCACCGCAAACACCCGCGTGTCCATCGCCAAGGTGCACCTGCCCTGCAACTATGCACAAATTCTGGAAGGTGCCATCGACTCGGCCCATAGCTCTAGCCTGCACTCGTCGGATATGGTGCCTGCCCGTGTCAGCGGTGCCGAGGCCACCGGACAAATCTGGCTGCGTCCATCGACCGACAAGGCACCGCGTATGCAAGTGCAGCGCGATGGCTACGGCTTTCGATATGCGGCGATTCGCCGCCCTATCAACAATGCAGCAACACACGATTACATCCGATCCACGGTGTTTGTCGCACCCTACACGGTGTTGATTCCACCCAACAATCTTTACAACGTTGCCAATGTGAACGTCCCCATGGATGACACCAACACGGCGTTTTATTTCATCGGCTGGGGCCACCCATCGCAGACACCCGAGACTGAAACCTGGCGCAAATTTCTCCATCAGACCGTGGGAGTCGATCTGGACGAGCACTACCGCCCTCTGCGAAACGAAGAAAACAAATTTTGGCAAAACCGCCAGGCCATGAAGGCTGGCAATTTCACAGGGATCACCGGATTTCCAAACCAGGATGTGGCGATGTGGCTGACCATGGGCCCGATTGCCGACCGCACCAAAGACCGACTCGGTGCCAGCGACATGGCTGTTGTCGAGTTCCGCAAGCAGATGGTGGAAGCCGTGCGCGATTTCCAGGCAGGCAAGTCGGCCATCGGCACCGGAGATCAGGCGATTCCGAAGAACGTCTGTTCGTTCCAGGGCGTGGTACCAAAGACCACCGATTGGCGCGAATACGAAACCACCTATGTGTGGGCAGATGGCATGGATCGCAGCGAGTTCGAATCTTCCTACAACGTCAAAGCCTGAGGCATCAGGAAACGCATGTCCAAGCTCCAACTCTCCGTCGCCATGGGCGACTACGACCGTACTCGTGCACTGCTAGACGGGCGCGTATTGATTGACGGTGTCGATCCGGTCTACATGACCCTCAACCCGGAGGAAATGTTTTTCCGGGCGATGCGTAGCCAAGATTTCGACATCAGTGAACTGTCGTTTTCGAGCTATGCCGTTAAGACCGCCAAGGGCGATTGCCCCTACGTGGCTGTTCCGGTATTCCTGTCGCGTGCATTTCGCCACACGTCCATCTACGTGCGCAAAGACCGCATCAAGAAGCCGGAAGACCTCAAGGGCAAGCGCATCGGCCTGCCCGAGTACCAGTTGAGTGCCAACGTGTGGGCTCGCGCCATCCTGCAGGACGACTATGGCGTGGCGCCGGAGGACGTGACCTGGGTGCGCGGCGGCATCGAGACACCAGGTCGCCCCGAGAAGATTGCGCTGCAGTTGCCCCCGGGCGTGAAGCTGGAAAGCGCACCCGAGGGGGTGACTATTTCCGATTTGCTCGACCGGGGCGATATCGACGGCTTCATGGCGCCCCGCCCGCCCAGCACCCACGTGCTGACCAACCCGAATGTGGGGTGGCTGTTCGACGACCCGACCGCGGTGGCCAAGGACTACTACCGCCGCACCAGCGTGTTTCCCATCATGCACGTGCTGGGGGTGCGCAAAACGCTGGCAGAACGGCACCCCTGGTTGCCGGGCGCGGTGTTCAAGGCCTTCAGCCAGTCCAAGGCGGCTGCGCTCGAAGCCTTGTCTGATACCTCGGCCACCAAAGTCACGCTGCCGTTTGTGGAAGAGCAACTGAAAGCTGCGCGAGAGACCATGGGCCATGATTACTGGTCTTACGGTGTCGAAAAAAACCGCGCCACGCTGGAGGCTTTCTTGCATCATCACCATGCACAGGGCTTGTCATCGCGCCGGTTGTCAGTCGACGAGATATTCCATCCGGCGACGTACGAAACTTACGCGATCTGACTGAGTTCATGTTTCACGCTGCCACCTCCTGCAAGGTGGCAGCGCCTGCATTCTTCGGGTCACTGGCTTGGACTGTCAGTTCGAGCAGGCGGGCTTCTTACCTCGTCAATACTGCGGCCTATCGCACCCTCTGAAGCAACCGCTGGCTCAGCTGCGACCGTCTCATCGGCCGCCAGGTTCTCTATCATGGTCAGCAAGCACTTGCGTACCGTGGCGACGGTTTTCTCGTGGAGACCGCTCACACTGATGTGGTTGACCTCTTCGGCCAGAGGTACCAGCACGTCCTCAAGTGCGCGGCCCGAGGGCGTGAGGAATACGTGCATGTTCTTGCGGTTGCCGGGCAACTGCCGACGTTCAATGAATCCCATTTTTTCCATAGCCTTCATGGCGCTGAAGGTGGTGGGCTCCATCACGCCGGCCAGTTCGCTGAGCTCGCGCTGGGTCAGCCCGTCCTTGATCCACAAGATGCGCAAAAAGGTCCAGTGACCGAATGACACCCCGTGTGCGCCCAGTCGCAGTTGCAGGGCGCGCATCTGTGCGCGCGCCACATCGCGAATGAGGTGGGCGAGACGATCGTCCGGGACGGCTTCGCGCCAATGGCGCAGCAGGTAGTGGTAGGTTTTTTCGGTAGGTGACATCGGGGCCTGGCGCTCAGTGGCGGGGAAGTGCCACTTGGTGCTTGAGCATGATATCCTCCCCCGCACGTTGCGACTCAAGCAAGGCTAGGCACACCTCCATTGTCGCTTGCGACCAGCGCCCGCCGTGCAGCGGCACACGGCCTTCACGCGCCACCGCCCACAACTCATCGATCACCTCGGCGCGTGGCACGGCAGGCACAACGGCAGGCACAAAGTGCGAGCCGTTTTCATCGAACACCTGCACGCCACGCGGCGTCAAACGCAGGTCGCCGTGCTCGCAGCTCACCAGCACCGGGCCGAAATGCTGACAGGCATCGGGCGCTTCGGTTGCAGCGAGCGTGAACAGGCTGCCGCCGAAGTTGCGTTCGGTCTTGGCAGCGGCCTCCTGGGCCTCATCGGTCACAGTCTTCATGCGTACGCGCGTCTGGTAGTGTGCGTCGCGGCTCTTGGGTCGACCCATTTCGCCCACACCGTCCATCAATAGGTCGGTGTCGTAGAAGCCGTAGCCGTTGTAGGTGGCGCTGGCGAATGCGCCGTTGGCAAACGTGAGCAGCGCGCTGTAGGCGCCCTCGGTGGGCCGGGTCGGGTCCCAGCGACCGGTGAGTGCGCGCACGCTGGACACCTCGCCGCCGGCCAGCAGGCGCACGATGTCCACTTGGTGCGCGGCCTGGCTGAAGACCACGCCGCCCCCTTGCGCAGTATCCAACTCCTCAGGTCGGCGCGGGCGGTAGAGGAAGTCAGTGTATTGCATGGCGTGCACCATGCAGACCCGGCCGAACGCGCCGCTGTCTATCAGCTGGCGCGCCAGCAGCACGGGTGCATTGAAGCTGTGGCTGTGACCCACGATCAGTTGCGTACCGGCGACTTCGCAGACATCGATCATTTTGGCGCAGTCGGCCAAGCTCAATGCCATGGGTTTTTCCACCAGAACGTGTTTGCCGTGTCGTGCAGCCAGTTGCACCTGCTCGGCATGCATCTGGTGCGGCGTGGCCACATAAACCCACTCCACATCGGGGTCGGCGCACACGGCTTCGGCCGATTCGTGGACTCGCCCGCCAAAAGTTTGCGCGAATGCGGTGCGCGCGTCCGGGCGTGGATCGAATGCGGCCACCAATTTTACGCGCGAATCGGCCATGAATGTGGGCAGCATCAGCGTGAAGGCGCGGCCCAGGCCCAGCACGCCCAGGCGAACGGGATTGGCGCTGGGGCTCATAGATCGAGCACCAGACAGGACGACTTGGCGCGCGAGACACAGACCATGATGTGGTCCGTCTTTTCCTCATCCAGAAGCACCAGGTCGCGGTGATCGGCCTCTCCCTCGATCAAGCGTGTCTTGCACGAACCGCAGGTACCGCTCTCGCACGAGCTGGGAACGTTCACGCCGTGTTCCCGCGCGATATCAAGAATAGACTTGCCAACCGGCACGGTGAGGGTCAAGCCACTACGCGCCAGGCGCACATCAAAGGGCTGGTCGTCGGCGTGAGGCTTGGTGTCACCGCCGAAGCTCTCGAAGTGAACAGCGCTGCTGGGCCAGTGGCCAGTCATGTCGCGCACTGCATCCATCAGGGGTTTGGGGCCGCAGCAGTAAACATGCTGGCCTGTGACGCTGCCGGGTTTTTCGAGGACAGGCCAAAGATCAAAGCCACGCGCCGGGTCACCTTGGTCATGATGTAGCACCACGTGCGACGCAAATTCGGGAGCGCGCAGTTCGTCCAGGAAGGCCGTGCCTTCAGCATCACGGGTCAGGTAATAGAGTTTGAAGCGGCGCATGCCCTCGGTCAAGAGCGAGCGCGCCATCGCCATCATGGGCGTGATACCGATACCACCCGCAATCAGCACGAAGCTGCTGGCCTTGGCGTCGAGTTCAAACAGGTTCTCGGGAGCGCCCACTTCCAGTGTTGCGCCCGCCTTCACGCCATCGACCAGGCTCAGCGAGCCGCCACGGCCGTTGACCTCGCGCTTGACCGCAATCACGTAGCGGTCGCGTTCGGCCGGGTCGTTACTCAGGGAATACTGGCGAGTGGCGCCGCTGGGGGTCCTGAGCTTGATGTGGGCGCCCGCAGTGAAGGCCGGCAGTTTCTCGCCGGCTGGGTGACGAAACTCGAACAACTGAATGCCGCGCGCGGCGGGTTCAGCACGGACGACCTGCAAGCGCAGCATGGCGGTATCGGTGGACATGGGGATGTCTCCAGGTGGATGTGAAAAGTAATTATCAGGGCCAAGAGTTTTCAACCTTGACAAGCATTAAGCGGTCTGAGACAATTATTATCTTAGATGGCTAAGAAAAAATCAAGTCATCATGTTGTGCAGTAAGTCGCAGTCCGTGCTTTCTGTAGCATGTGGCGGGCAACCCGCACCATGGGCTTTTCCTCGACCGACCGGGTTCGATCCTTTGTGAATGGAGACAATACATGCAACGCAGAACCCTAGCCGCCATGGCCCTCGTAATCGGATTGGCGCCTTTGGCTGCAATGGCCCAGGGCGCCTACCCCAAAAAGGCTGTCAAGTTCATCGCGCCCTACGCTGTTGGCGACCTTCCCGATACGGTGGCCCCCGTGGTGGCACAATGCCTGACGGATCGGCGGGGACAGGCCGCGGTAGTGAACAACAAGTCCGGTGGCAACGGCGTGGTTGCCTGCCAGGCACTGCTGAAGAGCAATCCATCCGATGGGCATGCATTCATCGTCTCGGACGGCTCCATGCTGTCCACACACCGCAGATCAACAAGGCCGTCAAAGGATTGTTAACAATAACAAATAATTTGTTCAATTTACAAAGGTATTTCGCTGTGAAATTTTCTCTGAATTGCTCAAGTTATTTCAAAGCGAGCGCCAACTACCGATCGAGCAAAGACATCCTCCCCGTGTCGCTGATCGCGCGCGCGCAGCGCTTCATCGTGGTCCACCCCAAGACCGGCGTGAACACCCTGCAGGCGTTCGTGTCGCTTCTCAAGAAGAAACCGGGTGAGTTCACTTACGGCTCGTCGGGCATTGGCAGCACCCACCACCTAACCATGGCAGCCTTGAAGTCGGCGTTGAGCCTGGATGTGCGCCACATGCCTTTCCGCAGTTCCGGTCAGTCCACCCCCGCGTTGGTGGGTGGTCAGGTCGAGTTCTCGGTCGCGGCGCTGCCATCCATTTCAGGTTTCGTGAAGAGCGGTCAGTTCAAGGTGCTGGTCAGCAACGCACCCACCCGCTTCACCCAGGCGCCCGACATTCCGGCCATCGCCGAAGTGGTCAAGATGCCCGAAGTCATCAAGACATTCCACACTACCGTGATCGATCCGGTGGGCGCGGGCCCCGGCCGAATACGGCAAGGTGATCGCGCGCGCGCTGATGTCCAAGGCCGGCAAGGCCGCCGATCTGAAAATCGATTGGTTGCTCACGCTTGGCCCTCTGTTACGGGCCTTTCTGACGTTGCTGGCACTGCTCTTGGTGTGTAAATAGAAAAGAAATAGGCATATGGAAACGAAAACTTACTTGGATTCTTCAACGGTCGCACCGCTGCAGTGGAGCGATGCCCTGCTGCTCGGCTATGGCCCAATGGACGCGGTGCACCGCGAATTCGTCGACACCGTGCAGGCGTTGCAGACCGCGCAGGACGCGGATCTACCACGCTGCCTAGAGGCGCTCGTCGCGCACGCCCGTTCGCACTTCGAGACCGAGGACCTCTGGATGGTCGAGACCGACTTCCCGGCGCGCGCATGCCACATCGAAGAGCACGCCGCCGTGATGGCCTCTGTGGAGCAGGTGCGGCAACTGCTGGCCCAGGGCAACATTGCCGAATGCCGGCGCTTGGCCGACGAGTTGGCGCGCTGGTTCCCCGGCCACGCCGATTACCTCGATTCGGCGCTGGCGCACTGGATTTGCAAGCAGCGCCTGGGTGGCAAACCGGTGGTGTTGCGTCGCGACTTGGGCCTCATGACTGCATCTCATCTGAAAACGGAATAACTTCTGAAGTCGAATCGAAAATGAACTCAGAGAAATTTCACGTTCAAGTTGAAGAAGACGTTCGCCGCGCGCTGCAAGAAGACGTAGGCAGCGGAGACCTCACCGCTGCGCTGGTGCCGCCGGAGCAGATGGCGCAGGCGACCATTTTGTGCCGTGAGTCTGCGGTCATCTGTGGTCAGCCTTGGGTGACGGAGGTGCTCAAGCAAGTCGCACCCACATCGCTTGCCACGTGGATGATCGAGGACGGTCAGTGGTGTGGGTCGAATCAAAAAGTTGTGGAAATCGTCGGCCCCGCACGTGATTTGTTGACCGCCGAGCGCACCTGTCTGAACTTCATGCAGACCCTCAGCGCGGTGGCCACGAAGACGGCTAAGTACGTTAAGGCAGTGGAAGGCACGCAAGCCGCCATCCTGGACACGCGTAAGACCATTCCCGGACTGCGGTTCGCCGAAAAGTACGCAGTGCGTTGCGGTGGCGGCAAGAACCACCGCATGGGCCTCTACGACGCCATCCTGATCAAGGAAAACCACATTGCTGCCGCCGGTGGCTTGACGGCTGCTTTCAAGGCCGCACAACGGATGTCGGCTCAGTCGAAATTCATACAGGTCGAAGTCGAAACGCTCAGCCAATTGGAGGAAGCTCTTGAAGCTGGTGTCGCCATGGTGTTACTGGACAATATGCCGCTGGATCAAATCCGAAGAGCGGTTGACCTTGCGCGAGGGCTTTGTAGTCTGGAGATTTCAGGCGGAGTGACCTTTGAAAATCTCAGAACTTATGCGGAGACAGGGGTTGATCGCATATCTGTTGGTGCGTTGATTAAAGACATCACTGCGGTTGATTTTTCGATGCGTTTCATGGATAAACCTGTCGAGCGGTGAGTTCCAGCAACTCGTTGAAATTGCGTGGACTCTGTCAGATCGATGCGGTAGAAGCGATGGATGTCCAACAGGCACGGGGACTCGTGGGCGGTGAAGGATGAATTTTGGAAGCGGGTCACGACCGGCCAAGCCCCCCACCCATGGTCTTCGAGGCCATCGTGTACGTGCTGCAAGCTCGCAAGTACCTTGGCGGCTTTGCGCTAGGAGATATTCAATGAATATTCGGTGCTTGGTTTGGCGGTCACGGATTTAGGATTGAGTTCTTACTCGGGATGAGTTACTCGCGTTCGATACCTTCGTCAGCCACCAGGCGCCTCCAGATATCAAGTTGCGAGCTCACGAAACTTTTCATTTCGTCAGGGTCAGGATACGAATCTTGCACAGACACTCCCTGTTGTTCCAGTTGCTTAACAACCTCTGGACGTCGCAGGATCACACTCATCTCTCTTGAAAGGCGGTCTATTACGTCGCGCGGAGTTCCCGTCGGTGCAAAGACTCCGCCCCACGGAATTACCGTGATCCCGCTAAAGCCAGCCTCGGCAAACGTAGGCACCTCAGGAGCCAATGCGTTGCGCTTGTCGCCTATGACCGCCAGCACCTTTAATTTGCCTTCCTTCGCCATGGTCAGGAGGCTGATGGTCGAGGCCAGCATGATCTGGACGCGACCAGAAAGCAGATCCGGCACTGCAGGCGCTTCCCCTTTGTACGGGATCTTGGTCACCTGCATAGCAGCAAGGCGCCTCATTTGTACAAATGCTAACTCCCCAGTTGAGTTGCCAGTGGCGTAATTCAGCTTGCCTGGGTTGGCCTTCGCAAAACCAATTAATTCTTTGAGATTATTCGCTGGTACGCTGGGGTGCATGAAAAGAAAGAACGCTGATTGACGACTCCAAAAGCCTACCGGTGTTAGCGCTGACAGCGGGTCATAAGGGGGCTTGAGCCGCAAAGTGGGTACCGCAAGAATGGCGGTGTTTGTCGCAAATAGCAGCGTGTGCCCGTCGGGTCGCGACTTGATCACCTCGTTCGTCGCGATTGCGCCATCAGCTCCAGGCTTGTTGTCGATGATGACTGGCTGACCGAGTTGCTGAGCCAGGCCCTGACCAACAATTCGGGCCGCCGCATCCACAGAACCACCGGCCGAAAACGGCACGATCAGCTTGACGGGCTTGTTGGGGTAGCCGTTCGCCTGGGCCCAGGCGGTAGGCGCGAGCAGCATGCCGCCGATGGCGGCAGCAATGGCCAGGCGCGTGCGCGCGGCTTTGAAATTGAGGGATGTCTTCATGGCTTGTCTCCGATTGTTGTAGGTTAGTGAAAGCGAGGTATCAGGTTAACAAGAATGCGCTTCCCGAGGCCAGTGCGGCGGCCGTTCGCAGGCCGGCCATCAAGCCGCATACGCTGCTGGACCTGGCTCGATTCCGGCGTTCATCCACATCAGCGACGGCAAGGTGGGCTGGTTCTGTGTCTTAGTCACAGGTCCTGCCTCTTTCGGCGGCGGCTCTCAGTCGCCCTTGATGTTGAGGTCGCGGATGAGCTTGCTGTAGCGTGCCTGATCCTTGACGATGAGTTTGCGGAACTCGGCTGCTGTGCCAGGGTAGGGCTCGGCACCGACGCCCGGCAACTTCTGCTGGAACTGCGGGTCGCGCACGATCTTCAGCACGTCAGCCTCGATCTTGTCAACGATGGCCTGCGGCGTGCCCTTGGGGGTGACCACGCCGGCCCAGGCGCCGACCTCGAAGCCGGGGAAGCCGGCTTCGGCGAAAGTCGGCACCTCAGGCGCCATCGGCGAGCGCCTGGCGCCACCCGTGGCCAGGATGCGTATTTTGCCCGCCTTGGCGAACGGCACAGCCGTCGAGATCGCCGAGAACATGGTCGTCACCTGGCCGCCCACCACATCAACCAACGCTGGTGAGCCGCCCTTGTAAGGGATGTGTGTGAGGTCCACTCCGGCCAGCATGCGCAGCGCTTCCATCGACAGGTGATGCGGGCCGCCAGAACCGCCCGAGGCGTACTCCATCGGCCGCTTTTCCATCTCGCGTGTCTTGGCCAGTGCCACGAACTCGCCCACGGTCTTGACGTCGGCCTTCTGCGGGTTGACCACCAGGGCCAGCGGCGTGTAGGCCACCAGCGCGGCGTTCATGAAGTCGTTGATGGGGTGGTAGGGCAGGGTCTTGTAGAGGTAGGGGTTAATGACGAACGGGCCGTCAGTGGCCAGGTACAGCGTGTAGCCGTCGGGCACGGCCTTGGCTGCCAGTTCGCTGGCCAGGATGCCGGCGCCACCGGGTCGGTTGTCGATGATCACTGGTTGGCCCCAGGCCTGGTTGAGTGCCTGTGCCAGTGAACGGCCCACCAGGTCGGCAAAGCCACCGGGCGGAAACGACACGATCAGCTTGACGGGCTTGTTGGGGTAGCCGTTCGCCTGGGCCCAGGCGGTAGGTGCCACCAGCAGGGTGCCGAGGGCCGCAGCGATGGCCAGGCGCATGCGGGCGATCTTGAAAGTGGGAGATAATTTCATTGCTAGGAGTCTGGGCAGCAGAACATTTTGAGCCAACTCCAATCGCCTCCCAGCGGCTGGCAGCGACGTAGGCTGTGGTGAACGCACTCACCGCAGCCGATCTCTATGGCGCGGTTGAAGCAGCCCAACCACGCTCAGAAGTCGCAGCCGGCACTTTGCCTCGCATTTCCCGCCTCACCCCACCTGAATGGCCCCCATTCTGCGCAGGTTCAGCGCCATGCACACGAGCTTGAACTCGGCTTTTGCCTTCTCCAAACCGCGCATGCTGAACTGGCGGAACCCCAGCACGTTCTTGATCCAGCCGTTGGGCGGCTCGGCGATCCACTTGCGCTTGCGGTAGTCCTTCTGGCCTTGTTCGGTTTGCAACTTGGCCGCCATGGCCACCGTGTACGGGTAGCGGTTTGCGTCTTTGGGCGTAGCCCGTGCCTTGCCTTCGCGTCCCAATGCAATCACCAGTTCGGTATCCGGATAGACCTGGGCCAGCTTGGCCATTACGGCTTCACTGCGGTAGCCGGCATCGGCCAGGACTTGTGCTGGCTGTACACCCGTGTGGGTCTGGACCGCATCCAGCACCATGGGCAGTTGCTGTACATCTGCGCTGGTGTTCACCACCTCGGCGGCCACAATGATGTGGGCTGTCTCGTCCACTGCGGTCTGGGCGTTGTAGCTGTAGTCAAAGCCGCCACCTGCGCGCTTCATGATGCGGCTGTCGGGGTCGGTGAAGCTGTCCTGGGCTTTGGACTCGGGGATGCCGAAGTCGCGTTGGTAGGGGCGGCCTGCTTTGGGCTTGCCGTCTTTGTCGCGGGGATTGCGCCCATCGCCGTGGCTGCGGCCGCGCTGTGTATCGGCTTGGGCTTGGCGTGCCTCCAGCCGGGCCTTGGCTGCTTCAATGGCGGCCAGCCGAGCTTGCCTGCGCTCTAGCTCTGCGGGGATGTCCAGCTCGGGCTCGTTCTTCTCGGCCTCATCGGTGTGGGCCGCCTTATGCAGCAATGCGGCTATCTGGGCTTTGAGTTCAGTCTCGGCGGTTTGCATGCGCGCGTAGCTCATGGCTTTGTGGCGGCTGGCGTTGGCTTTGATCTTGGTGCCGTCTACAGCGATGGTGCCTAGTTTGACCAGACCCATCTCCCGGGCCAGGCGCACGACTTGGGTGAAGAGTTCGGTGAACTCACCCAGGTGTTGGGCCCGAAAGTCCCGGATTGTGCGGTGGGCGGGGAAGTTGTGCGCTGCCAGCACCCGAAAGGCGATGTCTTCATGCAACCTGCGGGCGATCTTGCGTGAGCTAAAGCACCCTGTGGCGTAAGCGTAGACCAGAACTTTGACCATCATGGCCGGGTGCAGGGGCTGGTTGCGGGAGCCACCGCTGGCGTAGCGTGCGTGAAAGGCGCTCAGATCCAGGCTGTCTACGGTGTCGCTGATGAAATAGGCTAGGTGGCCCTGCGGGAGCCAGTCTTGCAGGGCTGGCGGCAGCAGTTGCTGTTGTTCGGGGTGGTAGGCGACGTAGCTGGTGCTCATTCTTGAACACAGCAGGCTTCGTGCCAGCTTTCATCCCCCGAGGCGGGTTTCTGCCGCCCAGACTCCTAGTCCCCTGTTGTTGTTGCGGGTCAGTGAACGCTGGTAATCAGGTCGTCAGGAATGCGCTTCCCGAGGCCAGTGCGGCGGCCGTTCGCAGGCCGGCCAGCAAGCTGTCGTGCTGGGCCTTGCCCTGGCCGGCAATGTCAAACGCGCTGCCGTGCGGCACGTTGATCATCACGTAGGGCAGGCCCATGTAGATCGTGCAGGCGCCCGCGAAGGCGGCGGTCTTCACCGCGATCTGGCCCTGGTCGTGGTACATGGTCACCACGGCGTCGTAGCGGCCCTCGAGGTTGAGACGGAACACCGCATCGGGCGAGATCGGGCCGCTGGCGTCGATGCCGGCGGCGCGGGCCTGCTCGACGGCGGGCGCGATCTCTTCGCGGTCTTCCTCGAACATGGCATGCGGGTTGAGCCCGGCCACCGCAATGCGTGGTGCGGTCATGCCCCAGCGCCTGAGATGGTGGTCGAGCCGGCGGATGAGTTCGAGCACGGTGGCCTGCTTCACGGTGGCGGCGATATCGCGCACGCGTATGTGCTCGGTGATGGGGACCACTCGCAACGAGCCGTTCAGACGAAGCATGTGGGTGTCCGGCGGCTGCAGTTCATCAATGTCCTTCACCAGGCCACCGAGCTTGAGCGAGACGCTGTCCACCGGGGCCAGCACCAGACCGTCTATGCGTCCGATTTGGCCAAGCTGCTGGCCCAGGCCGATCCAGTTCACCACCGCCTTGCCGGCTGCCGCCGAAGGCGAACCCACTGCGTAGTCGGTGGGGACTACATCGCCGGGGTCGAGCACGGCGATGAAACGCTGGCCGCGCGCTTCTTCGGGCGCGCTCACGTGGCGTACCTCGCGGGTGATGCCACAGACCTGCACTGCCCGCTGCACCGCGCCAATCTCGCCGATCAGCACGTTGTCACAAAGGCCGTCAAGTTCAGCGCTGGCCAGCGCTTTGGCGCAGACTTCAGGACCTATGCCCGCTGGGTCGCCGATCATGGCGGCGATCAGGGGCTTGTTCGATGTCTTTGACATGGTTGGCGTGGCGCGCTCAGGCGGCAGCCAGAAAGTTCTCAACCACTCCCACGAAGCGGTCCTTTTTCTCGATCTGCGTCCAGTGGCCACACTGGCCAAAGACATGCAGTTCGGAGCGTTGCAGCAACTGGTGCAGGCGCAGGCTGCTGTCCAGCGGGATCACGCGATCCTCGCGGCCATGCACCAGCAGCACTGGTTTGTCCAGCGCACGCAACTTGTCCTCGGGCGTGGCCAGCGCGGCGATGTGGCGCTGACGCGGTGCCGGGAAGAGGCTGGAATACGACTCGTGAAAGCCAGGGCGGATGCTGGCATCGTAGCGCGAAGCCACCAGTGCCTCGGTCAGCAGCGACTTGTCGTAGGCGAACATCTGCACGATTGTGCGCATGTTCTCGACCGAGGGCTCATATCCCCACACTGCGTCAAGTTCGTGGGTGAGCGTGAACTCGGTGCCCGCAGAGCCCATGAGCACGACCTTGCGCACGCGGTCCGGGTGGCGCGTAGCCACGGCAAGCGTGAGGGCTCCGCCGAAGGAGTTGCCAACAAAATCGGCTTGTTCTATCTTCAGTGCATCGAGAAAACCAATGATGTGGCGCACCCAGTAGTCGAGGTTGTAGACCACGCCGGCCTTGCGCTCGGTGTAGCCGAAGCCAGCCAAATCAGGTGCCAGCACACGGTGGGTCTTGGCGAATTCGGGAATGGCCAGACGCCAGTTGGCCCAGGCCGTGACCCCTGGCCCTGAACCATGCAGCAGAACCAGCGGCGCGCCGCTGCCTGCTTCGAGGTAGTTGGTACGTATGCCAGCCGCTTCAACGCTGTGGCCGATCTCGGGGTTATTGTTTTGTGTCATGGAGGTCTCGTTCCTTGTGTCGTTGCGCGTTCAGATAATGAAAGTCATGTTGCCGAGCACGCTGTCATTGTTGACCAGATAGACCCGCTTCTCGCGCATTAGCCAGGTGTCGCTGTGGCGTTCGAGCACATGGTGCTGGCGTCCAGCCCACACGGTGATGCGGTCGGTGCGCACCTCGGTAAGGTTGAAGCGCGAGCTCACTTCGCCACCGGTGGCGGGGTCGAAGTTGTGCAGCCGCACATTGCCGACGATGCGCGAAAGGCGCGAGCGGGGGTTCTGCGAGTGCGCGTGCTTGGTGCCCAAGCGGAACAGGCGTTCTTCGAGTCGGGGGCGGTCGTCAAAGATCAGCGAGACCTTCTTGGTCGGGTCAATGTTGTCGGCGTTGCAGGGTACCCAGTACAGCAGCTCGGGTGTCCACAGCGCCAGCCAGTCGTTGTAGGCGTGCTCATCGGCCAAGGCGGCTTCTTGGTAGAGGAAATGCTCGATGTCGTGTACCAATTCGAGCGAGTGCGTGGTGGTGGCGTTCATTGCTGGGATCCTTACTGGGCGGTTTGGGCGGTCATGAGTTCGCGCCATTGGCGCATCTGACCACGTTGCGTGACTTCGTCCGAGATGCGTCCGGTGATAACGCCATCGGCCCCGTGTTCTTCGCGGTGCAGGCCGCGCGAGATTTCCAGCCAGGGGTTGACCTGGGCCATCATCCCTTTCTGCACGCGCTCGAAGATCTCGGCATCGTCGGGCGAGCCAGAGCCCGCAGGGCCGTAGAAGGACTCGTGCTGGCGCAGTCGCAAGGCGTTGATCTCGGGGCTCACGCCCTCGAACAGCACGGGGAACATGATCACTTCGCATTCCTCCGGCGAAATCGGGTTGAGGATGCGGATCTGGTTGTTGATGAGCTGCAGGTTGGGGTAGATGCCCACATGCGGATCGCCTGAGAGCGAGATCAGCAGGCGCGAACGCTCCTCGCCGTGCTTGGCCTTCATGGTCTCGATGTAGTCGGTGCCACCGGGCAGTTTTTCCAGCATGGCGGTGAATTGGTCGTAGTGGCCCATGCGGTGCTGGGTCAGGTCCAGCATCACATGGCCATGTCCCAAGTCGCGCGTGCGGCTGGCGGACTCGTCATCGAAGGGGTCGCCGCGGTGGGTGGCAGCAATGCCGGAGTCCGGGTCGCGGTTCCAGGCTGCAATCACCGACGCATGTACATAGTGCACGTGGTAGCCGTCCATGCCGACCAGTTTCCAGTTGCCCTTGTAGACGGTCTTGTGCACGCCGGCGTCCACGCGCAGTTCGCCCACGGGGGAGGCGTCCACCATCAGGTCGATCACGGCCTTGGCTGGACCCAAGTGATCGCTCAAGCTGGGAACATCCGCGTTTAGGCTGGCAAAAACGAAGCCACGATAGGTTTCCACGCGCGGTGGCTTGTTCAGGCCCATGGCCTTCTGGTCGAACTCGGGGCCGTAGGCGCCCTGGCCCGGCACCTGCATCAGGTTGCCGCTGGCGTCGTAGACCCAACCGTGAAACCAGCAACGCAGGTGCTTGGTGTTGCCCGCCTCGCCCTCGCACACCATCGCGCCACGGTGGCGGCAACGGTTCATCAACACCTGCACTTCGCCTTCGCCGTTGCGGATCATCAAAACCGGTTGGCGACCCATGCGGCGCGCGCGGTAGTCACCGTGCTTGGGCACTTCGGAGGTGTGGCCTATATAGACCCAGGTGCCCTCGAAGATGCGTTCTTGTTCAAGCTTAAAAATTTCTGCATCGGTGAAGGCGCTCGAATGGACGCGGCCATCCTGCACCAGGGCGCCCACGTCGGAGCCGCTGGCGCGGCTGGGGTGAAATTGAATGGTCTGTGTCATCTCGGCTGTCTCCTGAATGTGTGAGTGGGTCGGTCGCAGACAGTGGCTCTTGCTTGCGTCAACTTAGAAGAAATTATGTCATAATTTGAACTATTCACAAAATGAAGTAAATAAATTTTGAAGGTGATTCATGAAACCAGCAACCAAGAGCTTGACGCGGCAAGCCGAGAAGGAGGGGATTCCCTTGCCTTACCTCAGTGAACAGGTCGCTGTTAGTGCGGCGCTGGACAAGCAGCTTGATGGCTCGGCGCTGTGGGTCTTGCTGGCGGTTTACCGGGCGTTTGCGGTGCTCGATCGCGATCAGTCCGATGAGCTCGACTCCATGGGCGTGTCACCGCTGCAGTTCAACATCCTCACCACGCTGCAGCGAGTGAAGCAGCCTGCCACCATGGGGGCTTTGGCGTCCATGCTGGTGGTCAAGCCCAACAACCTGTCGGGCAACATCAACACGCTGGCCGAGCGCGGCTTGGTGCGGAGGGAGCTCAACGTGTCGGACCAGCGCTCGCTGCTAGCGGTGCTCACCCCCGAGGGCGAAGCGTTTCTGGCCGAGCACCTGCCCGCCCACTGGCGTCGCATGGAGCACCTCATGGGTGGCCTGTCGCGTGAGCAGCGCCTGCAACTGGTGGCCTTGCTCAAGCAGATGGTGCTGTCCATTGATGCCGCGCAGCAGCCGACGAGCGTTCGCGAACGCGCAGGCAAGAAAGCCAAAAGATCACCTGAGCGGGCTGTATCGGACGCGCAGGCACCTCACAGGTAGATCACACAAGACCAACGACTGGAGACAACACATGGCAGAAATCCTAGGGCTGGGGCTGTCCCACTACCCCCCTTTTTCCACGCCCGATGCGCAGATGGCCAGCATCCTGCGCATGACGCTCAAAGACCCCGGCATACCGGCCGAGCGCAAGCTGGCCCAGAACTGGGCACCGGCGATGCAGGCCGAATGGGGCGACGATCAGGGCGTGGCGGCAGCCGCGGTTCACCGTGCGGCGTTGGTCGAGCAGTTCAGACGTGTGCGTGCAGCGCTCGACGATTTCAAGCCCGATGTGGTGTTGATCTGGGGCGACGACCAGTACGAGAACTTCAAGGAAGACATCATTCCGCCGTTCACGGTCTGTGCGTACGACGACATGGATCTCTACCCCTGGCGCCATGCGCAGGGCTCGTCGATGATGGCCAACGGCAAGCCCAATGCCTGGGGTGAAGGGCCAGACATGCACTACCGGCTCAAGGGCCGGCGCGACATCGGAAAGTACCTGACCTGCGGCCTGCTTGACGCCGGCTTCGACATGGCTTATGCCTACAAGCCGCTGCACCACGAGAGCCTGGCTCACGCCTTCGCCAACGCCATCCTCTATCTCGATTACGACCGCAAAGGCTGGGACTACCCGACCCTCACTGTGCCCATCAATTGCTACGGTCGCAAGGTTATTTCGGCCCGCGGCTTCCTCACCAACGTCGATGACAAGCTCGACCTTGACCCTCCGGGTCCATCGCCCGCGCGCTGCATGGACATGGGCGCGGCCACCGCACGCATCTTGCGTGACTCCCCTTGGCGTGTGGCATTGATCGCTTCGTCGAGCTGGTCCCACGCCTTCTTGTGCGACCGCACGTCACGTCTGTGTCCCGACACGCCCAGCGACCGCGTGCTTTACCGTGCGCTGGTGGAGCAGAACCACGGCGTCTGGCGTGGCAACACCACCGAAGACTTCGAGAACGCCGGCCAGCAGGAATTACTCAACTGGTGCCCGTTGCTGGGCGCCATGGGCGAACTTGGCGCATCCTTGTCGTGGAGCAACTTCGTGGAGACCCACGTGTTCAACTCCAACAAGGTATTTGCCATTTACCAGCCTGCCTGATGAGTGCCATGGAAACACATAACGACCGGGTGGTGATTGTGGGCGCAGGGCTGGCCGGCTTCGGTGTGGCCAGTGGCCTGCGCAAGCTCGGCCATGTCGGGCCTATCACGCTGCTTGGCGAAGAGGCCCATGCGCCCTACGACCGGCCGCCGCTGTCCAAGCAATTCCTGATCGACGGCGATGAGGCTGCATTGCGCCTCTCGCCCGAGCCCTTGCCAGAGGTGCAATTGCTCAGCGGCTGCCCGGCCGTGGCGCTGGACCTAGAGCAGCGCACGGTACAACTGCAGGATGGCCGGCGTCTGCCCTGGGACCGTCTGGTGCTTGCCACCGGCACGCGGCCACGCATGCTGCCCGCGTTGGCCACTTCGCCACGGGTGATGAGCCTGCGGACCCTGGATGATGCGCGCGCGTTGCGCCAGCGCCTGGGCGCCGCCACACGTCTGCTGGTGGTGGGCGGTGGTCCCATAGGGTTGGAGTTGGCCGCCACGGCGCAGCAACTGGGCTGTCACGCCACCGTAGTGGAGGCAGGGCCGCGCCTGATGGGGCGCAGTGCGCCCGCGCTGATTGCCGAGCACCTGCTGCAGCACCACCGCAGCCAGGGGGTTGACATCCACCTCGGCCGCACCGTCGTATCGGTGGACGACAACGGCCTCGCGCTGCTGGACGATGGCCAAGTCCTGCAGGCCGATGTCGTGGTAGTAGGTATAGGCGTGTTGGCTAACGACGGTTTGGCCGTGGCTGCTGGCATCGCCGCTGACGACGGCATCTTTGTCGATGGCTGGTGCCGCACCAATGTGGCTGGCGTGTTTGCCGTGGGCGACGTCACGCGTCAGGCCCATCCGCTGAGTGGGCGGGTGGAGCGCATGGAGACCTGGTCCAACGCCCAGGGCCAGGCCGCGGCATTGGCCGCTGCGCTGGTCGAGCCTGCAACTGCCAAGCCCTACGACGAAACGCCTTGGTACTGGTCCGATCAGGGCAGTCTGCGCCTACAGTGTGCTGGCCTGACAGAGGGCGACACCCATGCCCTGCGTGGCGACCCCGCCAGCGGCAGCTTCGTGCTGCTGCAATGGAAGGCGGGCCACTTGTGCGGTGTTGGTGCCATCAACGCCGCACGCGACTTCAACCTGCTGCGCCGCCTGCTTGCGGCCGGCAGCCCCCTGGCGCCCGAGGTGCTGGCCGCACCCGATGCCAACCTCAAGCAACTCGTTCAACAAGCCCAGTCGGCCTGAAGCCGGCCCGAAGGAGAAACCCCATGCACGCCACCGCCCTTTGCCCGCTCAACGATCTGTGCAATGGCACCATAGGCAGCGCTTTCCTAGAAGACGGTCGCCGCATTGCCATCTATCATGTCGACGGCAATGTCTATGCCACCGATGACCGCTGCACCCATGGCGACGCCTCGCTGGCCGATGAAGGCAGCCTGGAGGGCCATACGGTGGAGTGCGGCCTACACCTGGGCGCCTTCGATGTGAGGACCGGCGCGGCCACCTCTGCGCCCTGCGTGCATGCAATCAAGACCTACCCGGTGGAAGTGCGCGACGGCCAAGTCTGGCTGTCGGCCGAAGCAGCCGCGTGCGACGCCACGTGAGCGCGTGTGCCTGTGGACTGATCGACGCCCATACCCACTGGGTTCCAGATCATTTTCCGGCGTTTCTGGGTCGACGAAAGGGCGTGCCTTGGCCCTCCATGGCGCCGGCCGACTCGGCTTGCCAGCGGCATGTGATGATCGATGGACGCGTCTATCGAACCGTGCCCGATTCTTCTTGGGACGCGGAACGCCGCGAGGCCGACATGGCCCGCACCGCCGTAGCGCATCAGGTGGTTTCGCCCATGCCCGAGCTTCTGTCGTACTGGCTGCACGCCGACGATGCGCTGGCGCTGACGCGGTTCATGAACGATGAGCTCGCGCTGCTGGTGCAGGCGCGGCCGCAACGCTTCACCGGGTTGGGCGCGGTGCCATTGCAGGATGTGGATCTGGCCATGCGGGAACTCGATCGCCTGGTGTGCGACCTCGGCTTGGCCGGGGTGGAGGTGGGCAGCAATATCAATGGCAAACCGATCGGGCATCCCGATTTCGAACCTTTCTTTGCGGCTGCCGAATCGCTGGGCGCGGCCATTTTCGTGCATGCCCTGCGCCCCTGCGGCATGGACCGTTTGGTCGGGCCGCCGCTGCTTGAGCAGGTGCTGGCCTTTCCCGGCGAGGTGGGCCTGGCCGCGGCCTCGCTGATGACATCGGGCACCTTGCTGCGCCATCCCCGCCTGCGCGTGGCCTTCAGTCATGGCGGTGGCGCCTTGCCCATGATTCTGCCCCGCCTGCAACACGCCTGGGAGCACATGGCTCCTGTGCACCAGTGCATGACTCAGTCGCCACGCGACCTTGCGCGGCAGATGTTCTACGACGACCTGGTGTACGACGGCGCGGCCATCGACTACCTGTTGGACGTCTACGGCCCCACGCAGGTGATGGCCGGTTCGGACTACCCCTTTGCCATCATGGACCGCGAGCCTGCCACACGCATTGCCGCGCTTGGGCTGGATGAAGCCACGCAACGCCAACTCCGACGTGACAATGCACTGCGCTGGCTGAGCATCGTCAAGCCCTGGGCAGAGTGACTGCCACGTATTCCAACGCACAGTTTAAAAAGGATGATATGAGTACACACAACAACCCTGCGATCACAGCAGCGGCGTCAGCACTGCTGCAGGCCAGAGTCACGCGCACGCCCATCGCCCCCATCAGCACCAGCCACGGCATTGCCGGACTGGACGTCGCCTACGCCGTGGCCGAACTCAATACCCAGGCGCAGCTGGCCGCAGGCCGGCGCATTGTCGGCATGAAGGTTGGCCTGACCTCCAAGGCCGTGCAGCAGCAGCTGGGCGTCGATCAACCCGACTTCGGCGTGCTGTTCGACGACATGGAAGTCTTGAGTGGCCAGGACGTACCCATGGCGCGCCTGCTGCAACCCAAGGTCGAAGCAGAAGTGGCTTTTGTCGTGGGCCGCGACCTCACCGGCCCGGCACCGAGCTACGCTGAATTCTTGGCCGCCGTGGCCTACGCGCTGCCCGCCATCGAGATCGTCGACAGCGCAATTGCCGACTGGAAGATCACGCTCGTTGACACCGTCGCCGACAACGCATCCTGCGGCTTGTACGTACTGGGAGACCAGCCGCTTCCTATGGGCCAAGTCTCGCTGGGCGAGCTAGGCATGACCATGACCAAGAACGGCCAGACCGTGTCGGTGGGTACCGGTGCGGCCTGCCTGGGCCACCCGCTGCGCGCGGCTTACTGGCTCGCCTGCACCATGGCTGAACGGGGCCAGGGCCTCAAGGTCGGTCAGGTCATTCTCTCTGGCGCTTTGGGCCCCATGGTGCCCGTGGTCGCAGGCGACGTGGTCCGGGCGCAGATCGGCGCGCTGGGCAGTGTTTCGTGCCGCATGGTTTGAAGGTAGAAAATATGAGCAAGAAACTCAAGGCTGCCATCATCGGCAGTGGCAACATCGGCACGGACTTGATGATCAAGATCCTGCGCCACGGCATTAACATTGAAATGGGAGCCATGGTCGGTATTGATCCGACCTCCGATGGTCTGGCACGCGCCGCCCGCATGGGTGTGGCCACCACCCACGAAGGCGTAGAAGGTCTGACGCGCCTGCCCATCTTTGCCGACATCGACTTCGTGTTCGACGCCACCAGCGCCGGTGCCCATATCAAGAACGACGCTTTCTTGCGCAGCCTCAAGCCCGGCATCCGCATGATCGACCTGACGCCCGCAGCCATCGGCCCGTATTGCATCCCGATCGTCAATGGTGAAGACCACCTCGACGCATTGAACGTCAACATGGTCACCTGCGGCGGCCAGGCCACCATTCCGATGGTGGCAGCTGTCAACCGTGTTGCCAAAGTGCACTACGGCGAAATCGTCGCCTCCATCTCCAGCAAGAGCGCCGGCCCCGGCACGCGCGCCAACATCGACGAATTCACCGAAACCACCTCCAAGGCGATTGAAGTAGTGGGTGGCGCGTCCAAAGGCAAGGCCATCATCGTGCTGAACCCCGCTGAGCCGCCGCTCATCATGCGCGACACCGTCTACACCCTAAGTGACTTCGCTTCAGAAGACGCTATCGCCGAATCGGTCGAGCGCATGGCCGCCGCCGTCCAGGCCTACGTGCCCGGCTACCGCCTGAAACAAAAGGTGCAGTTCGACCGCATCGAGCCCAGCCACCCCATCAACATCCCCGGTGTCGGCCCCCGCATGAGCGGCTTGAAGACCTCCATCTTCCTGGAAGTCGAAGGTGCTGCCCACTACCTGCCCGCCTACGCCGGCAACCTGGACATCATGACCAGCGCCGGCCTGCGCACCGCCGAGCACATGGCTCTTCGCATGCTCGCCGCCTGAAGGAGAAACTGACATGGACAAAAAAATCTACATCTCCGACGTCACCCTGCGCGACGGCAGCCACGCCATCCGCCACCAGTACAGCGTCGAGCAAGCCAAGCAAATCGCCAAAGCTCTGGACGACGCCAAGGTGGACTCCATTGAAGTCGCCCACGGCGATGGCCTGCAAGGCGGCAGCTTCAACTACGGCTTCGGTGCCCACTCCGACGTCGAGTGGATCGAAGCCGTGGCCAGCGTCGTCAAGCATGCCAAAATCGCCACCCTGCTGCTTCCCGGCATCGGCACCGTCCACGACCTGAAGGCGGCCTATGACGCCGGCGCCCGCATCGTGCGTGTGGCAACCCACTGTACGGAGGCCGATGTCTCCAGACAGCACATCGAATATGCCCGCCACCTGGGTATGGAAGCCGTTGGCTTCCTGATGATGAGCCACATGCAGACCCCCAAGGGCCTGGCCGAACAGGCCAAGCTGATGGAGAGCTACGGCGCCACCGTCTGCTACGTTGTCGACTCCGGCGGCGCTCTGAGCATGAACGACGTGCGCGACCGTTTCCGCGCCTTCAAGGACACCTTGAAGCCCGAAACCCAGACCGGTATGCACGCCCACCACAACCTGAGCCTGGGTGTGGCCAACTCCATCGTCGCCGTCGAAGAAGGCTGTGACCGCGTGGACGCCAGCTTGGCCGGCATGGGCGCAGGAGCGGGCAACGCCCCGCTGGAAGTGTTCATTGCCGCCGCCACCCGCTTGGGTTGGAACCATGGCTGTGACTTGTACAAACTGATGGATGCGGCCGACGACACCGTGCGACCGCTGCAGGACCGCCCTGTGCGCGTGGACCGCGAGACACTGGCGCTGGGTTATGCGGGGGTCTACAGCAGCTTCCTGCGCCACTCAGAAGTGGCAGCGAAGAAGTACGGTCTGAAGGCGGTCGACATCTTGGTGGAACTGGGCCGGCGCCGCATGGTGGGCGGCCAGGAAGACATGATCGTCGACGTCGCATTGGACCTGCTCAAGGCGCAGGAGCATGAGCGCCAGCATGCCCAGCCGGTGATGAGCCAGGCGGGATGAAGACTGAGGCCCTGGTGGAAACGCTGGTCTACGCCAACCGCATCCTCTACGACAGCTAGTAGCCACCGTGTTACCCTCGTGTTTACTGTTAACCCCAGAGGACTTTCACATGTTAAGGATCTATCCGTAAATTAAACTATGTTCCTGAGTCGCCCGTGATGCGGCGCAGGAGGTGTAGATGGCCAAGGCGCATGCCAATTCGTGGGAAGTGACGGACGAGTTCTGGAGCCGGGTGGAGCCGCTGGTGCCACAGCCTGCGCGCGATCCTGACAAGCAGTACAAGCGCGCAGCCGGAGCGGGCCGCCCGAGCAAACCGCCACGGCTGGTGTTCGAGGCCATCATGTATGTGCTGCGCACTGGCTGCCAATGGAAGGCATTGCCTGCTGAGCGCTTCGGCAGCGCCAGCGCGATCCATCAGAAGTTCATGCTGTGGTCCAAGGCCGGGTTCTTTGAGAACCTGTGGCGTGCAGGCCTTGCTGAGTACGATGATTTCGAAGGCGTTGCCTGGCGCTGGCAAAGCATTGATGGGGCCATGTTCAAGGCGCCATTGGCACAAGAGGCTGTGGGGCGCAACCCGACGGATCGGGGGAAAAAAGGGCAGCAAGCGTCACCTGCTGGTGGACGGGCGTGGCGTCCCGTTGTCACTCGTCGTGACTGGGGCCAACGCGCACGACGTGACGCAACTTGAGGCTGTGCTGGCGTCCTGCATGATCAAGCGCCCCACACCCAAGCAGCGGCGCAGCAAGCACCTATGCGCTGATGCCGGCTACCGGGGAAAGAACGCCATGAAGATCATCCTGGCCCACGGCTATATCCCGCATGTAGTGGGCCGCAAGAGCGAGGCAGAGCGCAAGAAACGCAATCCGCAGAAGAAGGCGCGCCGCTGGGTGGTGGAGGCATGCCATGGGTGGTTCAACAGATTCCGCAAGCTGCTCGTGCGCTACGAAAAGCTGGAGCACACGTTTCTCGCGCTTAACCATCTGGCCGCCGCCATCATCACCTTGCGAAAGATCAGTCTACCTGTCAATATTATTTACGGATAAATCCTAAGAAAACTATCCGCTATCGCACTGGCTGTATCTTTCCTGGCCATGGCAACATCCGGGCTATTGATGTTTGTCATTGAAAAACCCTCTTTCACCATCCAGATGCACCCTGTACATAAGCTGTTCGGCCTGGTCATGGTGGTGGCCGCCTCCATTCATATCTGGTTCAATTTTCGCGGTTTAAAGGCTCACTTGCAAAATCACAAAGCGGCGATCTTCGGCGGCGTGCTGGTGGTTGCCTTGGTGCTGCTCTACGCCGTTGCCATCAACAACAAACTACCGGACGACCTGGCACAGCAAATGGACTCAGCTGCAGCGGCAGCCGAACAGAAAAAATGATTCCAATGCAACATCCCCGCCTTGTTTGGCCGAAATTTTCGGCCCTGAACCATCTCAGCATTGCCATGCGCCTCCATATCGGCTTCGCACTGGTGCTGTTGCTGTTGGCCGTCATCGGCATGCTCGGCTGGTTCTATACGGGCGCGCTGGCGGCCCGCACACAGAATGTCGTTGACCTCGACTACCGACGTGCGGAAATCGTGAGCACGATGGAGAAGGCAGTATCGGACATGGCCTTGTCAGTGACCTCCATGTCGCTGAACGACGATCCTGAGGATATTGCCTACGAAGTAAAGCGTTTGGAGCAATCATCCAAAATTTACGAGGAACGCGTCAAGGAACTCGATGCGTCGATCCGTGAAGGCGACCAGACTATGGGACTTGCAACGCAGATCAAGACGCTGAATGAGACAAGCAGCGGGGCCCTGACAGCGATGAACCAAATCTCCTTGAAAGCCACGGCCGGTATCAGTCGTGAGCAGTTGGCCCAGTTCACGATCAACCAACTCCGTCCGTCACAGGACGCGTGGTTCCTCACGCTCGACAAGCTCAAGCAAAGCGTAAATTCCACGATGCATGAAGCGGCCCTCGAATCGAAGACCACGGCTCGGCAGGTGCGGACCGTCATGGCTGTGGCGGTAGGGGCCGCGCTGGTAGTCGGCTTGCTGGCAGCGGGACTCATTTCACGCAGTATTGCCCAACCACTGGCCCAGGCGGTAGTACTCGCACGCGCAGTAGCACAAGGCGACCTATCGGCATCGATGGTGACCACCCGGCGCGACGAGGTTGGTGCCTTGCTCGATGCCTTGACTGACATGCAGCGGGGTCTGCGGAGCATCGTCAGTGACATCCAGATGACGGCCGACAGCATCCACTTGGCTAGTAGTGAGATGGCAGGAGGCAATTCCGACCTATCGCACCGAGCCGAGCTGACCGCCACACGACTGCAACAAGCCACGGCTTCAATGCAGCAGTTGACAAGCGCAGTGTTACAAAGCGAGCAAGCAGCCTTGTCCGCAGACGACCTTGCGAGCGCCGCAGCGCAGGCTGCGCAGCGTGGTGGCGCAGTCATTCAGCAAGTGATCGGTAACATGGAGGCCATCGCCGATTCAAGCCGCAAGATCGCCAACATTACTGGCGTCATCGACAGCATCGCCTTCCAGACCAACCTGCTGGCATTGAACGCAGCCGTCGAGGCGGCACGGGCTGGCGAGCAAGGCAGAGGCTTTGCGGTAGTGGCCGCTGAAGTGCGCTCGTTGGCGCACCGTTCGGCCGTCGCAGCCAAAGAGATCAATGCACTGATCGGCGCCAGTGTCGAGAAGGTCGAGTCTGGCAGCAAATTAGTGAATAGCGCTGGCGCGACGATGGCGGACATCGTCGGTTCGGTACAGCGTGTGGCTGTCGTGATCAGTCAGATCACCGATGCGACGCGGCAGCAGAACGACGATATCCGCGATGTGAGTTTGGCACTCGAACAGGTGGAAACACTGACTCAGCAAAATGTCGCGCTGGTGGAGCAGAGTGCCGCAGCGGCGGGTCTGCTGTCGGAACAGGCCTCGCGTATGAATGCACTGAGTGGCACCTTCCGGCTAACGTAGCCCGCATTTGACCAGACAGCGCATACTTGTCCGCGCATCAACTCCGGTGTCTGGCTGATGTCGCTGCCGTTGGCCGCCGTCGTTGTCAAAGCGTGTACCAGCCCTGAGTCCTTATCCACGCCAATAGGCGCTTTCATGCCGAAATGCTTGGGTCCTGTTTTGCGGTCCATTTAGAACTTATCCGGGTGTTGGGGTCAGGTCTTGCATTGAAATATTAGCCGCTCTAGTACATCAACACGAAAGTTGAGAAACATAATTTCGACCCATCTTTTTGTCCGCATCCTGTCGAGTAAAGTGCCACTCGATAGTTCGCTCTTTCTCGTTGCGGGCTTGCTGCCAGGCAGCAACCTCGGATTCGAGTAATTCACGATTGGCAATGCGCCGATCCAGGCATTGGCGACTGAGAATGCCAATCTCGATTTCTGCCATGTTCAGCCAGCTCGCGTGCTTTGGGGTGTAGTGAAACTCCACCCGATGCAGGAGCTTGGCGGCCGCACGACTGCCCAGCACATCATCAAAGCACTTTCTAAAGTGCGAGTTCAGGTTATCGAGCACCAAGTGAATTCGTCGTGCCTTGGCGTATACGCCAGTGAGCAATTCTTTGATGAAGGCGACGAAGTCAACCTTTCCTCGTCGCTCGGTGACAGATACGATTCGCTGTCCCGCCTTGGGCTCGACAGCCACGAACAGATTGGTGGTGCCGTTGCGTACGTACTCGTAGCCATGCTTGGTTGGGCTGCTCGCCGCCATGGCCAATGGAGGTCGGCTATGGGCGATAAGTTGCAGGCTTTTCTCGTCGATGCAAATGACCGGCTCGGCTTTGGATATTGGTCGCGCGTACAGTTCGAGCAGGACATACATCCGAGCACGGTACTCCTCGGTCAACGCCCCAATGCACCACATTACCCGGTGCCAGGAACAAGAGAAATAGTTTTTTTGAGCATGCGTCGAACGGTTTCCCGGCTCACGGATTGCATGCCAGGCTCCTGGCGGGCGGCGCGTTCGAGCTCGACCATGGTCCAGCGCTGGCGTCCCTTGGGCGGGGCTGAGCAGGCCAAGGCGATCACACGCGCCTCGGCGTTGGTGTCGTATTGGCGCGGGCGTCCTGAGCGCTGCACGTCGAACACCGCCAGCTCCACCCCGCCTTGCAAGTAGGCGGCGCGAGCACGCCACACGGCGGTGCGGCCAATGCCAAGCACTGCCATGATCTCAGATTCGGGAATGTCGCGGTCCAGGCATGACAGCACATGGGCTCGATTGACCTCGCGCGCCTGATGCACCTCTTTGCTGCGAATGGCTTCGATCGTCGAGCGATCCTCCTCGCTCAAGTTCAGCTCCGTCTGACGCATGACCACTCCTCGTTATGCCGAATGGCGACATTCGTAGTGTAATCATGTGCCGTTATTTTCGTGTCAATGTACTAGGAGGCTCAGCCTCACTCAGGTGCTGAGACCCTTGTAGAGCATATAGGCCGCGAGTAAGTAAAAACTGCCGGCAAACACCAATTTGAGCTTGTCTACGGGAATGCTGTGTACCACCCGGGCGCCCAGCGGCGCGGCGAGGAAGCTGCACACGGCAATTATGCCCAACGCCGGCAACCAGATGTAGCCGAACGAGCCCACCGGCAAGTCCTGCACGTTTCGCCCGCCGATCACGTAGCCCAGCACGTTTGTAACGGCAATCGGAATTCCAAGCGCTGCAGAAGTGGCCACGGCGCTGTGAATCGCCACGTTGCACCGAGTCATGAAGGGCACGCTGATAGTGCCGCCGCCTACACCAACCAAGCCCGAAATAAAGCCAATAGCTCCGCCCGCCGCCAACTGACCCGCCGTACCAGGCATTTGGCGTCTGGGTTTGGTTTTTTTGTCAAGCAACATCTGTGTTGCCGAAAAAATCACGAACAGGCCGAAGAAAATGGCCAGGTAAGCGCCTTTGAGCAGCGCGAACACCCCCAAGCTGCCAATGAGGCTACCTACGACAATGCCGGGAGCCAGCCGTTTGACGATGTCCCAGCGCACGGCACCCCGTTTATTGTGGGCCCGAACGCTCGAAAGGGATGTAAAAATGATGATGGCCATGGAGGTTGCGATGGCCATTTTCACCGCCAAATCGGGCGACACACCGCGGCTTGACAAGAGGATGGTGATGAACGGCACCAGCGTCATACCGCCACCAATGCCCAGCAAGCCCGCAAGAAAACCGGTACCGATGCCCAGTGCGGCAAGTTCAAGGATTAGCAGAGATTCGAGATTCATTTGTGGTTGACGTGTTTGGTAGGACTCGCCGCTGCAGCCCATTAAAAAGGGGTGACCCGGGTGCTGTTCGAAGCCGGAAAGACCGAAGACACTCGAACCTGAAGGATTCATGGCCGACATAGACATAAACCGCCGTTACAGTTAGCCTGGTGGCTGAAAGGACTCATGAAATCGAAGTGAAAGTCGATCGTCTTTGCCCTTTCTCTCAAGCATTCGACTATTTCCCCGAAGATTCCGTTTCAAGTTGCTTGTGCAATTCGGCCCACCGTTGCCCTGAGGCTTTCCAGGAGTCAAGATAGCTGGCTGGGCAGATGTCGTTATAAGGTGGGCGAACGGGGCCGGCGTTCATCCAGCCTGCAGCATCGATTCGGCCTTTTTCCAGCGCAACGTTGTAAATAGAAAAGGTCTTGAAGCTATCTTCGGGAAATGGCGCAGCTGTTTTCACAAGTCGACCCTGAAATGCGTGGGCATCGGTCCAGTCTTTGGTTCGCCGAGCTGCGATGACCTTGTCGCGAAGCGTCGTCGAAACCAATGGCCCGCACACGGTACCGCTGGACCAGAAGGCATCAACGAAGTCATCCATACGTGCCGCAGCATAGTATTGGTAGTCGAGCGGCAGCAGCTTCATGCGGTGCTTGGTCAGATGTAGATCCTGCAGCAGGAACTCGATACCGATATATTTCGCTGCAACGACTTGCCGAATCTCTGAAACCCGAGCCCAGAACGCGCGGGGAAAATCAAATTTGAAAGCCTCGGTATTCGCGTAGATAGCGATATTCATCTCTGGAACAGCTTCGGCGACATCTTTGTAGTACTGAACAGCCATATCAACGCAGGGATTGCACCACATTGGTATTCCCAACATTGTTCCGTCGGCCCCAATGGAGTGGGCGTACCTTGTCTGCTCGATCGTGTCGCGGGTATTAAGCGTTGTGGTGCCAACGAACACTGGAACCCTTCCTCTCGCGGTCTCCACGATGGTTTGCATGAAGACTTTCTTTTCCTCCCAGGTTAGCGATTCACACTCACCCAAAGTACCCATGCTCAGAATCCCGTTCGCGCCAGCCGCGATAAGGCCTTCAACGGCGCGGGCAGTCTCATCCAGATCAACGGTGTTAGTCGCACGCCAGTCACTCGCATCCGGTTTGGATGGTGTCGGAAGAATTGACCATACTCCATGAATATCCGATGCATTCAACAGTCCTGACTTAGCCATAACTTATCCTTTGTATTAAAAAAATTCCAAAAACCGCCACAAATAATATTCTCAGGCATCTTGCGAAAACCCAAAGACATCAATCGTCACATACTCATCTTACCCGACCGACTGACGGTCGTTTTACCCCAACTCAATGAACCATCCGGGATTTGGCTTGACGTGAGGCGGACACTTCCAAGCCCGCCTCGTTAAACTTCAACGCCTTACGTCAATTGATGGGCTTCAAAACCATTGGTTTTAATAAAAAATGTGCGAGCGCGGGCAGCAACACCAGTGCTCCGATCATGTTGCCCACAAACATAAAGGCGAGCAAGAGTCCCATATCAGCCTGAAACTTGATGGGACTAACCACCCAGGTGACAACGCACAAGGCAAGCGTGACACCAGTCAGGAGTACAACCTTTCCCGTGAAGAGCAACGATTGGTAGTAAGCCTCGGAGAGGCTATCGCCAACCTTCAATCTCGCCAGAAGAATGCTCATGACGTAGAGCGCATAGTCCACCCCGATGCCCACCCCCAATGCGATCACGGGCAATGTAGCCACTTTCACACCAATGTTCAGCGCTACCATCAAAGCCTCGCACAGCACCGAGGTCAGAATCAGCGGCAACACAGCACACAGCACCGCACGCCAAGAGCGGAAGGTGATCGCACACAGAACGATCACCGCGCCGTAGACCCAAAACAGCATCTCGCGGTTCGCATCCCTGACGACAATGTTCGTCGCCGCATCAATGCCGGAATTGCCGGCGGCGAGAAGAAACTGGACTTGCTCAGTGTTGTTTTCCTTGGCAAAGCCCTCCACCTCGTTGACGAGGGAAGTTAGTGTGTCGGCTTTATGGTCCTTCAGGTAGGCCGTCAGCGTCAACAAGCTGCAGGTATCGTTGTAAAGGCCGCGGGGTGCCCCGGAAGTGATCGTGTTGAGCATCGACTGGCTGTTGATCAACTCATACCACTTGGTACTGCCTTCATTCAACCCTGCTAACACACGCCGACTCAGTAATGCCAAAGAGTTCGTGTCCTCCACCCCCGGCAAAGCACGCATTTTCCACTCCAGCGCATCAACCCTCATCAAGGTGTCATATTGGCTGCACTCGCCGTCTGGCGTCTTGACCATCACTGCAAAGGCATCGCTGCTGGCTCCATAGTGTGCGGTCATGTAAGTGTTGTCACGGTTATAGCGACTGTCGGCACGCAACTCAGGTGCACCAGACTCCAAATCGCCAATCTTCAAGCGCTGCGCAACCACGAGTCCCCCTGTACCAAGGAGCAGTGAGACCGCAACGACACCTGCCGCCCAGCGTCGCTGGGTGAACAAGTCCAACAGTCTCCATAACGGATGTCGTGCCCCGCCCCGCTGGTCCGCCAACTCTTCCTTCAGGCTGAGTTGAGCAGCTACTGGACTTACGCCCACATAACTCAGCAGTATCGGCAACAGTATCAGGTTGGTGAAGACCAATACTGCAACGCCAAGGCTGGCAATGAAAGCCAGATCTCGGATCGCCTCAATATCGATCACCATCAAGACGCCGAAGCCAACGGCATCGCACAGCAGCGCAGTCAGTCCCGCAAGAAAAAGGCGCCTGAAAGTGTAGCGCGCAGCAACCAAGTTATTCGCACCACGCCCAATATCCTGCATGATGCCATTCATTTTCTGAGCACCATGACTCATGCCGATCGCAAAGACAAGGAACGGAACCAGCACGGAGTAGGGGTCCAACTCGTAGCCCAACAAGGGCATCAACCCCAGTTGCCACAGCACGGCAACCAGCGAACAACTGACAACCAGCACTGCACTGCGCACGCAACGCGTGTAGGCATAGAGCATGGCCGTCGTGATGAGCACGGCAGCGACGAAGAATCCTAGCATCTGCCAAATACCCTCAATCAGGTCACCCATGACCTTCGCGAATCCGGTGATGTGAATACTGATCCCATCACTCTGATATTTGACCCTGAGCTTCTCCAGCGCATCAGAAAAATCAGCGTAATCCAGTGGAACACCGTTCGCGTCTTTTGACAACAAGGGCAGATAGACGATTGAAGAACGTTGATCCAACGCGACCAGTTGACCGATCTCGTTGCTGCGCTCGATGTTCAAACGCACCGTGGCAAGGCTTGTAGGCGACCCGTCGTAGCCATCCGGGATGACTGGACCGCCATCCATGCCCTCCTCGGTGACGCCGACCCATCGCGTATTCGGAGTCCACAGCGACTTCATATTGCGCCTGTCAACGCCAGGGAGCAAAAAGGCCTCGTCGCTTAACTGCTGAAGTACCTTTAGATAGTTTGGGTCATAGATGGACTCACCTGTTGTGGCGACGGCGATGCGCACAGCGTTGCCAAGACCTCCCAGCTCTTGACGATGAGCGAAGAAGTTTTGGATGTAGGGATGGCTCCTGGGGATGATCTTCTCAAAGCTCGCGTTGACACGCAGATTACTGGCACTCCAGCCGAGCACGACCGTCAGCACCGCGCAGAAAAGGAGGATCAGCTGGCGGTGATTGAAAAGAGCCCGTTCAATAGCTGAACCTGACCGTGGATCGAAGTCGGTCAAAGGTGTTCGCTCATCCTTTGAGACTGTTTGGTTAACGACTGACATGAGGGTCACTTAGGAAAAGGAAGTTCACGAACACCACGCAAGCTGCTGGCAAGCAGACGACTGCCATCAAGTTCGACAACGGCAGTCAACGGTGGGCCTGGCGGCCATGAAACAGACGTCCATCTTCCCCCTGAATCACGACTGATCAATGCCTGCCCGGCCTGGTTAAGGGCGAGCACACTACCGTCATGCATCAGCGAGAGACAGCCAATCGTGACAGGAATGGGCACCTCGCACTGGCTGAAACCGGCAGGGCTATACGTATAGATATTGCCCTTCAGACCAGCCAGCAACCACTTGCCGTCGGGCAACGCAGCCACGGCGAACCAGCTGCCCGGGTAAGGGGAGCTCAGTCGGACGAAGGTTTTTCCTCCATCGACGGATTGCAACAGCAACCCTTGCTCGCCGACTATCAGAATGCGCTGTCCCTGCACCGCAAGCGCGTTAAAGTGCAGGGCCTTCGGATTGTCCAAGCGATCCATCCAGGGCGACCAGGTTTCACCACCGTCTGCGGTTGCAAAAATAAGCCCATAGGCCCCAATCACAAAACCTCGCTTTCGATCGAAAAAGTGCACGTCCAGGAAGGGCTTATCAGGGCCGTCCGACACCAAGCGTTGAGCCTCCTGCAAACGCTTGTCGCTGTCATCGTCGTTCTTTGATCCTGCCGACGCTTCTGCACGCCATAGATCCGCGGCTCTCTTTCCTTCCAGCTGAAGCCGCCAGGTTCCACCGCCGTCTGAGGTTGCGAGCACAACACCTGAGTGACCTGTGACCCAACCATACTTTTCGTCTACAAAGTTGACGGCGGTCAGCGTGACACTGACTGGCACACTCGCCTGCTGCCATGTGGCACCAACATCATCCGAGAACAAAACAGCACCGCGCTCCCCGACCGCGACAATGCGTTTGCCAGACTTGGCAACATCAAGCAAGACGCCCCCCCTCACGTGCGGCGCTACAAACGCAGGACGACGCAAGGCATCAAGCACGGGGTTAGCCCAGACCGCCTCCATGCTGACCAGCGGCACAGTAGCTACAAAGCACAGGGCGCGGCGTCGCCCGATGTCAAAGCGCTCTTTCTTAAATTTTTTCATCAGAATTCCACCACATAAACAACTCAACCAAATCCGGATTCCATCAGCCTCACGGGCTCACCATTGCCAACAGTGGAGCGACCAACCGAAGGTCGATCCACCAGATGTAACACGTCGCCCTTAAGCTTTTTAGCTTTACCGAATACCTTCACTAGCCATCGAATCTGGCGAATAGGTTGATGCGGGGAATGGTTTCTCCTCAACGCGAATCTGCACCGACTCATCGTTGTACAGGCTACCCAAGTAAGAGTTGCCACCTATCAGATCATAGAGACCGAAACTGCTGCGTATGAAAGCGGGTACATCCGGCGCCACAATGGGCAAGAGATACATTGTGCGCGCCAATTTTCCTTGCGCATCCCAGCGATCTCCAAGCAAGGCATACCAACTGTCTTCATCAATGTAGTAACGACTTTTAGGTGACACGTGACGCTTTCCTGCCTTCAATGTGGCGTCTACAACCCAAACCCTATGCAATTCCCAACGCACATGATCAGGGTTGAGGTGGGCTCCCGTGATCACATCCGCAGTCTTGCTTGGCACCATTGTGCGGTTGCTGTTGTAGGGCACCAGCACTTCTTTCTTGCCGACCAGGTTCCAGTCAAAGCGGCTCATGTCGCCTTCAAACACGGTTAGCTCATCAAAAGTGAGGATACCAGCTGAAAACGAGAGCTGCGTATCACAGCAGACGTTCGGCAGCTTGCGCACGCGACGTTGCCCTGTGAGGTAAATCCACCCCAGTGTTTTATCTTCATTGACATTGAAGTGCTGCATGACCGCTTCACCGGCTCGGATGGCCGGACCGATATTGGTCGAACGGACTTTGTACCACCACTGACCATCCTCAACATTTACACCCTTGGTGTTGTAAGGGAAAGTAAAGTAATTTTCATAATGTGAAACCAAGACAGCCTGACCGCTGCTGTTCACAGTGAAGTTCTTCGCCCTTTCGTAAACTTGTTCGAGCTTATAGGAAAGCTGATGGTTCACCATCACCTCAGCACCATTCTTCGGAATGGGGAACGGAATGCCACCCAAGGCCCCCACAGCATAGGGATTATCGAGACCCGACAGCTTTACCTTTGTGGCGTTTTCAAACGTCTTGTCATAAAACCATTGCGGCGCGACATAAGTGCGCTTTGAAGGATATACATCAACCCTGAAAGTGTCCGGGTATTTCTGCAGCATCGCCTTTGTGCCATCCGTCAATTTGTCTGCATATTGCGCCATATTCTTTACAGTGATACTGTACAAAGGCTTGTCGGAAGCGAAAGGGTCTGGACGGCGGCCACCTTTTTTGTAGCCGGGCGTCGGTGTGGTGTAGCCACCGGTCCATGCGGGAATCGAACCGTCTTTATTGCCAGCTTTTTCAGCACCCATGGGTGTCAAAGTGGATTTCAGCGCAGCGGCTTCATCGGCTGACACCGCAGCAAAAGCTGCTCCAGCCAAAAAAGCGTAAGCAATGATCGTGGAAATGGGTTTGATCATAAATTTCATTTTTTTCCAATCAGAATGTGTAACGAGCGGTGAACGAGATGAAATCTCGATCCCGAAGGGTTTGACCCCAGCCGAACGCCTGGTTAGCTCCCGTGTTAAACGTGCGGGCTGTACCGTAATAGTGGGTGTAGTTCAAACCGAAGTTCCAAGAATCCAGGTAAGTCCCATTTAGTCCTATGCTGATATCCCCTCCCCCTTCAGGGATCCAGGCGTTGGGTGTCATTGCCATTGGCCGGGAGCCTTTTGGCGCGTAGCCGATGCCGATAGGCACACCTAGATCCAATCCTGGCAGGACTTGCCGGTACTTCGGCTCAAAGACGACTCGCATCGCGACACCATCGCGTGTTGCATTTGGATCCGCGGCGGTCGCGTTTTTGGTGATTTTCAGCACACGGTTCCAAGCAATTTCGCCAGCAATCGTAGCTTCTCCCCAGAGAGGAGTACGCGGCACGGAGCCTAACACCGAGATATTCAAGTGGGCCGTGCGGCCGACTGCATAGGCTGGATTGCTTGAGTTATTGTTTGCGACCGGCGCGAGCGCGCTCGTGTCGAAACCCTGCGTACTCGCCAAGTCTTGGTTATCGCGAAAAGACAGCTCAGCTGCAACGTTGTAATCGCCAAAGGTCTTGCTGGCACTGGCACCAAAAGCCTTAATTTTTTCTTGATACGCGATGTAATGGCCCACCGGAGCCGGCCCGACCGGAGTCATTCCAAGCTTCGGCACGACTTGTGGCAATTTGTTGTGAAACTGAATCAGATAGAAACCATAGTCGATATCACCACCTTTCACCTTCAGCTGCACCCCCCCCTGTCCAGAATCCTTGGCCTTCATATCGGAAAATCGTGGGCTGGGTGCACCAGGCCCAAAAAAGATGTTTTCAGCGCCATCGACAGCGTAATCCGTGTTGGAGAAATAGCTACCTGCAGCGGGCAGACGACTTCTGGATGAAGCTACCTGTATGTAGGCCCCAACCGAGACATCTGGGGTGATCTGTACTTGCCCCGAAACCATAGGGACGGGACGAATCGCTTCCTTAAAAGGCGTACCGGGTACGGAAACAAGCTTGACCACATCCACCGGCATTTGGGCACCGGCAATGGCATTGGCACCAAAAAACAGGCTTTCGCCCCAAAGCAGCGAGTGCCGACCGGCACGAACCGAGGCGCTCCGCTCGAACAGGTCAAATTTACCAAAGACGAAAGCATCCAGTACCTCACTGCCACTGCCATGAACATCTCGCGTGCCGGCAGTGAATTGGTTGTAGGGAACCGAGGTCTGGTTCGGGAACGCGCCACCGGGAAAACCCGGGTTGGCGTTGGAACGGCCATAAACAGAATCGTTCCAAGCAGCCGCACTGATGCGAAAACCCATGTTCTTCTTATAGATGAAGTCCAATTCCGACAGCAAGTCAAAGCGACTGGAAATGAGTCCTTTGCCAAAATTTCGGTCGCCGTCGTCGTTGTTTGGATTCGAGATCAGAACAGATGATGGCTCGTCAAGACGCCGCGCAGCGCTGTACTTGATGGTATTGTCCCAGCGGACATTCAAGTCAGGATTTCCTGTGTCAAGCACAACAGCCAAGGCAGGTGTCGCTCCGATGGAGAGTCCACCACACAATGCGGCAATGCCACGAATGTGGGCCGACGGCATCAAGTACTTTCGCCGTGATTTTAGGAACTTCATCTTGCTGTCTCTCTTTCTTTGGTTATGAATGATCGCCACATTGCTTGTAAACAGCGGTAACGCAGCGATTCTTTTTCCTACTAAATGAAAATGACCAAGGTTTTAATGGTCAAACAGCCCAATGGGTCCTTCTTGCAGGGAAACGATCACACTCTTGAGTTGGGTGTAGTGGCTCAGAACGTCGAGTGAAAATTCGCGACCGAAACCACTTTGCTTGTAGCCACCGAACGGTACATTGGGGATCATGTTGAAGTAGCGGTTGACCCACACGGTCCCCGCTTCGATCTCGCGCGCCATGCGATGGGCTTGCGTGATGTTTTTGGTCCAGAGACCAGCCGCCAAACCAAATTCAGTGTCGTTAGCCTCGCGTATGACTTGAGCCTCGTCTTTCCATGGAATGACCACACCGACCGGCCCAAAAATCTCCTCTTGAGCGATGCGCATTTTGTTGCGCACATCAGTAAACAAGGTCGGCTCAATAAAGTAGCCTTGCTCAAATCCGCTCACCGTTGCGCGCTTACCCCCCATCGCCGTTGTCGCACCCTCATTGCGCCCGATATCGAGGTAACCAAGAACCTTGTCGAACTGCATCCTGGAGGCCTGAGGCCCCATTTGCGTCGAAGGGATCATAGGGTCGCCAACACGAATCTTGCGAAGAATGTTTTGAACCTTCTCCACAAATGCATCCATCACTGACTCATGGACGAAGTGGCGTGTCGCGGCAAAGCAAATTTCGCCCTTGTTCACCACGATGCTCATGGCTGCGGACTCTGCCGCTGCATCCATGTCAGCGTCCGCGCAAATAATGTTGGCCGATTTTCCACCCAACTCCAGCGTTTGAGGAATCACATTGACGGAGGCATATTGCATCAGTTTTTGCGCGGTCGGGCGTGAGCCGGTGAACGCTACCTTGCGGACATTCGGGTGGGTCACAAGCGCTTCACCGACATTTGGCCCGTAGCCGGTAATGACGTTCAGCACGCCTGGCGGCAGCAGGTCAGCCATCTCACGGATGAACTCCATGACCGCCAAACAGACCGACTCGGCCGGCTTCAGCACAATGGTATTGCCCGCAGCGAGAGCAGGCGCAATCTTTGTCGCCATCATGACAAGGGGCACGTTCCAGGGAATGATCTGTGCCACGACACCAAGCGGCTCGCGGTGAATAATCGCCACACCTTGTGTCGCGTCTATGGTCTGCCCATGCAAACCAAATGCAGCACCAGCAAACAACTCAAACTGCCCAATCGTGGCTGGGATATCGATATGCAGCGCCTCCATGATAGGCTTGCCATTGTCGAGCGACAACATCGCGGCGTAATCATTGGCCCGTGCGCGCAGGCGACGCGCCATTTCATAGAGCGCAGCCTGACGCTCACTGGGTGTGCTGCGAGACCATTTCGGGAAAGCCTGTGTGGCGGCCTCCACGGCACGGTTTACATCCTCAGCGTTGCCTGACTGGATATAGGACAGCACCTCCAGATTGGCAGGGTTAATCATCGCGATTTTTTCGCTGCTGGATCCACCGACCCATTCACCATTGATGAAATGGCCATACTCCGCCTGGAAGTACTTCATAGCAAGCTCACTGCGAGCAGAATCCGGTTTTTTCGATTCAGTCTTCATTTCTTCACCCATAGCAATCTCCTTACTTCGATCCTTAATGACCTTATTCCCTGAAACTCACTCCCGCTGGAAGTGAGTAAATTCGTGTCAATTTTCGCTGCGAAAATTAACGCCACCGACGTATTGCGCTTTATCGAGGTCATGCCCAAAAACGTCACAGCGAAAGTGCTCCTGCTGAGCCGGTGCGCATACCCCACTCCAACCGGGCTCCCACAACCAACCAGACGGATTGGCCGCATAGAAACTCAGCGCTCCGTCATTGCTATGCACGCCCAATTGCACAGCAATGTCGATACCATGCTTATGCACCTTGTCCAACGTCTGCCCCAAGTCCCGCATGTCCTGGTATTCAACCATCAGGTGATTCGCACGCTTGGGCATCGGACCGAACATCAAGGCCACGGAATGCTCACGGTTATTGCATTTCAAGAAAGGAATCCGAACCGGGGTGCCATCTGTCAACTTCAAAAGGTAGTCAGAGCTTCCAGTAACCCCAAGCACCGCAAAGAAGCGCATCGTCGCCTCCGGGTCTACGGATCGCAGGATGATGTGACCAACACCCTGATCACCCGTTTTGAAGCCCCCAAACATCGGACGTCCTGGGTGGAATGGCTTGTGCCCATCCACCAGTGGCGAGTAAAAAATTTCGTGCGCATTGCCAGCAGGATCCTGCAACTTCAGCAGACCCAGAACACGGCGCTCTGCAGCTTCTGCCTCGGTGCCGCGACGAACCTCAATACCTGCAGCCGTCAATTTGGCAGCCATCTGCTCCAGTTCTTGAGCACCCGCTACTCGCCAGCCGACATAGGCAAGGTCATCGTCACCACCGGTATGCACCACAATGCGGTGATGCCAGAGGTCCATGCGCAGATAGAAACGATCAGCCTCACCTTCGTCGACCAGTTGCATACCCATCACCTCGGTCGCGTAGTTCTTCCATGCAGCAGCATCGCTCACGGAAATCCCCAAGTAACCCAGTTCAGTTACGTTTGCCATAAAAACTCCTTTTACAAAGATTAAGGATACAGACCCAGCAGCATAGCTATGAACACTTATGTGCAACTCAGCCACGGCTACGAATATGATTTCTGTTATTAGAGCCTAAAATTAGTTAGGTTCCTATTGGTATTTTCCCTAGCGATTAGAGAGCAAAGAATCGTCATATGATCCTGCTTCTTACTTCACTAGCACGCCCCTCAAGTGACAAATAAACGCATCCCCTCAAAGTTGCCCCCCCCCCCCCCCCCCCGCAGAACGAGTTTTTCCAATGAACTTGGACAGCAGCCTCGGTTTTCTTATCTCTGACACGGCTCGCCACGTCAAGCGGCTGCTCTACCCTGGCATTGCCCAACTCGGTATTCGTGGTGGTAGCTGGTACGTGCTGCGTGCACTCTTTGAGGCGGACGGCGTGACACAGAGAGAACTGGCGAACCGACTTGGCACAACGCAGCCTTCGACGCTTGAAATGCTGCGTTCTATGGAGAAAGAGGGCCTTGTCCACTTCCAGAGGGATACGCTTGACCGACGCAAGCTGCGCATCTACCTCACCGATAAAGCACTCAAGTTGAAAACGCCTCTGTTGCGTGCCGCAGGCGAGGCCAACTCGATCCTGCTGGGCGGACTCACGCAAGCGCAGGAGATATTGCTGAAGACTATGTTGGGCACAGTGCGCAGCGCCGCCGCCGATGCAATCGCGCAGTTTGAGTTGCAATCTGCAGTCAAAGAATCTCCGATCAGGCTCCATCTTCGGGAGGAAGAAAGGCAGGCCAAGGAAACCAAACGGACTGCCGTCGACGGTAGAGGACCTCGCATAGAAGCGCAACAAATAGCCTCATCGATCAGAAAGCGCAAAGCCTGACACGCGGTGAATGTCAAGCTAGTGTGGTGTCTCAAAAATAGATAGAACTATTTTGACCGGTGTTGGTCGAATCAGCTTCCTTATAGGAGACTACGCTGATGGCCCACCCTGGACGCCCCGCCACGAAGCTGCAGATCACCGATGCCGAGCGCGCAGAGCTGCATGCGCGACTGCGCGTACGCAAAGCGCCCGAGGACGAGAAGCTGCGCATGCGAATCGTGCTGGGCTGCGCAGATGGGGAGTCGGGCACCATGATTGCCCAACGCTTGGGCACGACGGTGCAAACTGTCTCCAAGTGGCGGCGGCGCTACCGGGCGTATCGTCTGGCGGGTTTGACCGATGCCCCGCGCGCTGGCCGCCCGCGCAGTGTGGGCGACGAGCAGGTTCAGCTCATTGTGGACAAGGTTCGCCAGAGCAAGCCTGACAACGCCACGCACTGGAGCGTGCGCCAGATGAGTCGGCACGCTGGCGTATCGCCCGCGACGGTGCAGCGCATCTGGCATGCCTTTGGGCTGAAGCCGCACCTGCAAGAAACCTTCAAGCTATCGACGGATCCCCATTTCGTGGACAAGGTACGGGATGTGGTGGGGCTGTATATGGCACCACCCGATCGCGCCTTGGTGCTGTGCGTGGACGAGAAGAGCCAGATCCAGGCTCTGGATCGCACCCAACCAGGGTTACCACTGACGTTTGGCAAACCCAGCACGCGCACGCACGATTACAAGCGCCATGGCACAACGTCGCTGTTTGCAGCGCTGGATGTGGCCACTGGCAAAGTCATAGGACAGCTCAAGCGCCGTCACCGCAGTGTGGAATTCCTGCAGTTCCTCAAAGCCATCGATGCAGCGGTGCCTGGCGAACAAGACATCCACCTGATCATGGACAACTACGGCACGCACAAGACGCAGGCAGTGCGGGCCTGGCTAGCAGCCCATCCTCGCTACCACGTTCACTTCACGCCCACCTCAGCGTCCTGGCTCAATCTGGTCGAGCGTTTCTTTAGCCAGATCAGCGAGCAGTGGATCAAGCGCAGCGCCCACACCAGCGTTGCTCAGCTGGAGCAATCCATACGGGAATACATTGATCGTCACAACGAGGATCCCAAGCCGTTCGTGTGGCATAAAAGTGCGGACACCATCTTGGCATCTGTGGCGCGGGCAGCGAGTACCATTATTTGATGATTACTTTTGAGACACCACACTAGTTGTCGCTTCACAACACCACATGAACATTCTTGGTCTGGGTCCATGCAAGCAATTCAGATACACCCTCCTCACGCCCAAGACCTGATTGCTTGTAGCCACCAAAGTCTGCCCCGATAAAGTGGGCACTGACGTGATTGATCCATACATAGCCGGACTCAACGCGAGATGCCAGGCGATGGGCGCGGGCCAGATCCTTTGTCCATATTGAAGCGGTCAAGCCGAAATCCAGCCCATTGACCATGCGCAGCAGATCTTCCTCTTCGTCCCATGGAATCACAGCCAAGACCGGGCCGAACACCTCTTCGCGGAACAAACGCATGGCAGGGGTGACATCAGCAAACACGGTAGCCGTTACAAACCAGCCGTTGTCCAACGCTTTGTCGCTCGGACGAACGCCACCGCACACAAGACGAGCGCCCTCTTTATGAGCGGAATCAATGAAGGACATGACCTTTTCGTACTGCGCCTTGGACACCAGGCAGCCCATCGTGGTCGCGGGATCCGTTGGCAGTCCACAACGATAAAGTTGTGAAATTTTCTGCACCATCTCTTTAATGACTCGGTCGTATACTGATCGATGAACGAAGCAGCGAGATGTCGAGCCGCAACTCTGCCCCGCCCAAGTGAAGTTCATCCCTTTGACCGCACCCTCAATGGCTTTGTCCATGTCCGCCTCTGGACAGATGATCAGAGGATTTTTTCCACCCAGCTCCAGGCTTACGGGCATCACCTTCTCGGCTGCTGAGCGCAAAATTGATTTGCCCGTGGCGGTGGAGCCAATCAACGACACCTTCTTGACCAAAGGATGGTCGACGAGCGCTTGTCCGCACGGTGTGTCGCCACTAAGCACATTGACTACGCCGGGAGGAAAGACATCCTGCAACAATGTAGCCAGGCGGTAAGCGGACAAGGGGGCTTGCGTCGCAGCCTTCAGGATGACGGTGTTACCTGCCGCGACGGCCGGTGCCAACTTGGCCGCGAGAAACATGAGCGGATGGTTGTAAGCCACGATACGCGCGACCACACCGTAGGGCTCGCGCACCGAGTAATTGAGCACGCCATCCCCCATTGGAAGGGTGTCGCCTTTGGCTTCATGAACCAAGCCCGCGAAGTAGTCGACCTGCGTTGCGGCAAAATGCACGTCCGCTGCCATCTCGCGCACGGGGTTGCCGCAGTTGATGGCATCCAGAAAACCCAGCTCCTCAGCGTGGGTCCGCAGCCTGTTACCGAACTCCCGCAGCGCCGCAGCACGAACCGCTGGCTTCGTATGGCGCCATGACTGAAATGCCAAATGAGCCGCCTGTACAGCGGCATCCACATCTGCTGCGTTGGCGTTGGAGACGGGCCCCAGATCCTCCTGGGTCGCGGGGTTCAGAGTTCGACCGTAGCCTCCTTGCGGCACATGAAAGCGTCCGCCGTAGAACAGATTGCGGCACTCCGGCAACGCGTAGGCGTGTTCAGTGTGCATCGGTTCACTCCCCAAACGCTTCTGTGAAAAGGCCCAGGCGACGGTAAATCTCGCGGGTTGAAACCTGGAAAATGCGTGCTGTGCCGCCCTTGGCCTGATGGCTGGCCCACAGGTTGGCCGGCATCGTGAAGACATCATGAGGCGACCACTCGATAGTTTTTTCACCGATTTGGCTGACCCCATGGCCTTCGACGACGAAGCACATTGCCGCTGCGGAGCTCTTGTACTTGCGCGTCGATTTCCCGGATTCCAACTGAAGCAAGGTGCTGTCGATCAGGTCCATGGAGGGACCGCCAGTTAGCGGGTTGCCGTAGCGCACCTCCCGGGAACCATCTGATGCCGCAGGTGAGGCAACGAGCGCACGCACCGCATCTACCCACGGATAGCGGAAGATGGGTGAATAGCTACGGCTTGCATGGTCGCTGCCATCGAGCTTAGGCACGATGCCTGCTGCCGTGAATGCCGAGTCCGCCAACTGGGGTCGCACATCGCGTGCAGGGCCAGGCTGGAAGCCCGTGGTGCCCAGAAAGTGATGCAGCATCACATCCAAAACATCAAGCCAGATGATGGGATCCTTTCCTTCGTTGACATGTTCATGCCAGCACCAACCAGGTGTAAGAATGAGATCACCGGGCTCCATTACGCAGTCCTTGCCATCCACGATGGACTTGACGCCCCCGGTGCATTGCACGACAAAGCGCAAGGCGTTCATCGGATGACGATGGGCACCAGCCCGCTCACCAGGCATCACACACTGAAAGTCGAACATGAGCGGGCCTGTGCCTGCCTCATCCCAAACATGGAGTCGCTTCGGATTCGTCATCAGCAACACGCGTCGATCCAGTACGTGTGTGGCGCGCATCTTGGCGGTCTCTTGGATGATCGGTAACATGGTAGACCAGCGCCAGATCTGCGCCTCCTCAATCTGCTTTCCAAAGCTTGTCGCCGGAACACTCTCCCAAAGGGGAACAATACTGTTGTCTTTGTAGGACTGACGGAGTTCCGGCGGAACGACGTCTTCTGTCACTGGTTTCGAATGGTCACTCATGGTCATAAACCTTTCTGTTGGATTGAAAGAGATAGGGGGTTGAGATCAGGCCGAGAATTCGCTCTCAAGCTGCTTCCATCGGCGACCGCACTCGATGGCACCGTCGCGGTAGTTGTCCGGCAACTCAAGGTAAGGCGGTCGCGGAGGACCCGGATTTACAAGGCCGGCTGCTGCAAAACGCAAATGAGCGATCTGGATGCTGTAGTCCATAAAGGCCGCCAAATCTCCGCCCACAAACATGGCCGACTCCGCCCAGTTGCACTTTTCTGAAAGCTCCTTGGCGCGCTGCCAGTCACCTGCCAGTATGGCTTGCGACAGCGCCATGTTCACAGTAGGTGCGCATGCCACGCTGCCAGACCAAGCAGCGAGGGCAAGTTCTGGCAATTCTTGGGCTGCAGCCAGCCACGCAGTAGCCAAGGGCAATATCCGCATCTTCTCACCCACAGCACGCATGTCTTTGGCCAGTGCAGGCCCACCGGTGTGCTTGGAAGCAACCACCTCTGGTATCTTTGCCAGTTCCAAGTAGGCCTCGGTGGAAATCTTGCCTTTGAACGCCACCGGGTTGTCGTAGGCCACCATCGGTACGCCAGGTAGCGCAGCAGCAATGTCCTGGTAATAGCGGACGATAGACTTGTCATCCATAGCCAACCACATCGGGCGGCCAACGAACAGACCATCGACACCGATGTCCACCAACGCACGAGCACGCTCAATCGTGTCGCGCGTATTCAGGGTCGTCACACCGGCAAACAAGGGACGCGAACGTTTGTTGGTTTGCACCACACAGTCTACAAAGAGCTTCGTTTCAGGCCAAGTCAGCGTGGCACCCTCACCGAACGTACCGGTTGTCGCCAAGATGTCAATCTTGGCCGTGTTCAAAAACCGAACCATCTTTTCGGTTTCCGACAGGTTCACGGATTGCTGCGTTTGCCAATTACTGGCATCCTCGGTAGCGGGCGTCGGCATGATGCCGAAGACACCGCGGATATCGGAGGGGGTAATTTTCATCGGGTTCTGTAGTTGAGTTAGTTGAGTTATAAAATGCTTCATGCGTGGGTTGCGTCCAAAGTGCAAGGCAATTTGCGCTACTTGACCAGCCCTTCTGCACGCATGGCTGCTTCAACGGATGGCCGTTGTGCGATGCGACCAAGGTAAGAACCCAGTCGCGTCAGTTCCTGAACATCAATGCCGGTGAACTTCGTCCAGCCTGCAACGACGAACAGATAGACATCAGCAACCGTGAACTGCTCGCCAACAAGATAGGTCCGCCCGGCAAGTTGCGCATCGACCCAAGTCAGCCGCTGTAGCACTCTCGCACGACTTTGTGCCTTGACTTCTTCGCTGGCCTCCGGCATGAACAACGGAACGAATGCCTTGTGAAGTTCACTGTTAATGAAAGAGAGCCACTCCTGCAGTCGATAGCGCGGCAGCGCGCCCGCTGGTGGTGCCAGTCCTTTTTCCGGCGCGAGGTCAGCAATGTACTGCAGAACAACCGGCACTTCAGTCAGAATCTGCCCGTCCTCCAACTCAAGCACTGGCACGTATCCCTTGCTGTTCAAGTCAGCCAGGCTGCGGCCGTCCGAGGTCTGGCGGGTTCGAAGGTCGACAGGGACGTAATTGAAAGTCAAACCAGCCTCATGCAACGCGATGTGTGCGGCCAGTGAGCAGGCGCCAGGGGCACCGTAGAGTTTCTTAATCATTTGAGTCTCCTATGTGAATTTATAACTCTGCTATTAAAACCAGATGATTTGAAAAATTGGGTCATGGGACAATCGGTTCTAGAGCGCGCTACGGTGCTGATTTTGAATGGTTGCGACGATAGCTTGCGAGTCGATCACCTTTTTCATCGCGTCCTTGACGATTCGTTCGGCACGCCGATTGTTCACCCCCAAACCACGCAGCAATGCCATGCAGATGCCTTGCATCACCTCGCGCAGATGTAGGAATTCGTTTTGCACTTCCAGCAAACGAGCAAGACCAAGATCAGTCAAACCCATCAGCAAAACCAGACCGGCGTCCAGGCTGGATAGCTTGAAAATGCCCTGTTGAATCCCTCGGTGAAACATGGCCAAGATAGGCGCGTTGTCTGCCCGCGCCGGATTAACAACATCTGCAGGCATGTGCAGCAGCACCCGTGCCGTGATCTTGTTTTCCAGCCCAAAACGAAACACAGCCAGCAAACCCAGCGTGAGATATGTTGCGGGATCCTCGACCTCGGCGCTTATCGCATTGATGATCACAAACAATTCGGCCCGAACGGCATCATGAGCATGCGCCTTGAGTGCATCGCGATTCGGAAAATGCTTGTAAAAACTTCCCTTGGCAACATCCGCTTCGCCGACGATGTCGTCGATCGTCGCGCTATCCATGCGGCCATCAGAAATCATCCGTATAGCAGCTCCCACTAAGGCCTTGCGAGTGAGAGACTTGCGCATTTTCATCGGGATGGAAAGCGTTAAACAGGAGGATTTCATCACTGAATGTGTTTCATATTTGACTTGTTAGCAAAAAAAATTAATCCTCGCCGTAGCCGACTTTGCCGCTGACGCATTGCACCGCATGATCTCGCCATCGCCTGAAATAGATTTTGGTGCATCGTTATCGCTTGTAGAAAGAATGCCAGATTCTCGCCACAGTTGGATCGAGGGTGTCATACGCATCTCAATTCGAAGCGCGCGATTGCAAGTATTCGTCGACGAAATCGAGGCGGTCATTTCCCCACCACATTTCGTCTCCGATCACCACCATTGGGACGCCGAAGACGCTGCGTGCAATCCCTTCGTCGATCGACTGCTTGTATTCATTTGCGCCATCCACGGAATCTGTGAACTGCATAAAGTCATCGACATTCCAACCCATCTCTGAGGCAATCGATCGCAATACCGGTTCACCGCTAAACGCTTGCCCCATACCCCAGGTCAGGTGAAAAGCGCGGCGTACATACTCGGCCTCGCGAGCTTCCCCTGCAGCATAGAAGAAACCTGTATTCAAACGTCGGGAGTCGAAGCTTGGAGGGAACTTCAGCGGTGTGCCATATCGTTGCGCCCAGCGTTGCAGATCCCTGGAAAGGTGGGTGAGCTTGACCGGCATATCCCGGTTAGACGGCCCCACGTTGCCAATCGCACGCTTGGCACATGCAATATCAATCGGCTTGTAAGAAACCGAAATGCCATAGCGTTGCACAATCTCAGGCAACCGAATGCTGGCGAGATAGGAGAACGGACTCACAAAGTCAAAATAGAAGGAAAGCATAGAAGGATTTCCTGGAAGAAAAACGGCCATGCCACAAGCTGCCATAATGCATTTTGAGTAAATGAAGGTCAGCCAGGAACCAGCGGAGGTTGACGGTAGACCGTCCGCTTTTCTTACGAAGTTAAAAAGCTGTTCATGCTTTCAGTGTCTTCAATTGATCACAAGAAGAAGTTCACATTCTTACCAAGAAGAAACCGCTCATCGAGACTCACGACTCTCTTGAGTAACTGCAATCCTGCTTCGCCTCTGACCCATTCTTCCTCACGACCATAGGAATAGGTGGTTTCATCATGAACACGGCGGTTACGCACAACGAAGACATTGAGGAAAACCTGATAGTTGCCAGTACTTGAGGCCTTGAAAACCTCGATGTTTGACAAGGACCTCCGAATCCGCTCCGGTGGGTCAACGGACCATTGCACGCCCGATTCAAATTGCCTGATGCGCGCATCCAAAAAGTCAAAGCGCTCATCAATCGCATAAACTTTGTCAGGAAGCTTGTATCTTTTGTCCTTGCGGTACCGAAGCTGTTGGAAGTAGGCTTGGTATTGGATATCTGGATGTAGCATTTTCATCCACTCTCGATACTCCTCATGGGCGAGCAGCCGAGCTTCTCGATAGAGCGTGCTGACGACTTCTTCGCTTTCAGATCCACGCACTGGTATGAGTTCGTTCATTTTCATCTCCTAGATTGCTGATTTGCCTGTTATTGACCCATGAGTTCATGCTTCCAGGCGTCCGGATCTAATTTCAAGATCGCCTTCCAGTTGTCTGCGCCCATAATTTCCTTGTAGGCCCGGTAAAACCCTCTGTAAGAGGTTTCACCAATGGCAGATTGCCCGATCACCCCAGGAAAGTCGGGATCCAACTTGTCGAAACCGAGCCCCAGTTGTGAGTTCAACTTCCCTTCACGGGTCATTCGCCCCCGGTTGTTTTGCGTCATGGTTTCCATGTTGTCACTGTCGTCGGCTTCAAGCATGCCAGCGCTTCCGAACGTCGAATTCATGCCTGATACAACGGCATTTTTCAGTTCAGCTGGCATCTCTTTTTCCACGATCGCCCACGTGAAGACCTCAATTTGACGAGGACCACGTGGCACCCACAACTTGAACGTGTTGGTACCTAAAAGGAAGGAATTGTTCGGGAAAATCGTGCCATTGAGGTGCGAGCCATAAATGCGACCGACTTTCGCTCCAAGCTTCTCCACCATCTTGGGCTTCCTGCTGGCAAACCACTCCCGGTAGAGAGTGCCCGCCTTGGAATTCACAGCATGTACCGCTGGAGCAACATCCCATAGGGCGCCAAAGCCATGCCCAAATCGCGATGTCACCTGTATACCAAGACCTTCGTTGGGCGGGGCCTCATTTCCACCAATTGCCGCAAGTTCGCCGCCAAGAGCCATCAGGGATGCGAGGTGAGTCCACCCCACGTGGTAGGCATCGCCGACGAAATTTTCGGCAGGTGTCTTCCAGTTGCAGTTCAATAATGATCGACTTGGCGGCCCGACCAACTCAATGCCGCCATTGATATCCATCCAAATATCCAGGTAGAACTTCACGTCACCAAGATAGTCATTCAAGCTAGGCGCTTCAGCGTCGAAGTTTCCGTAATAAAGACCTCTGTAACTTTCAACGCGGATTTCCCGAAGGCCGAATTTCGATTTATCCAAAGAATCACGATAGAGCTCTTTTTCCATCGGCACCACCTTCAAGGCACCATCCAAGCCGAAAGACCAGCCGTGATAAGTGCAACTGAACGCACGCGCATTGCCGGCTTCCGCCGCGACAAGCCGAGCACCACGGTGAGTGCAAACATTCAGAAAGGCTTTTACGGATCCATCGTCTTGACGCATGACAATCACTTCATCTTCGGCCATGTACCCAGTGGTGAAATCGCCAGGGTTCGGAATCAAGCTGTCATGGGTGAGGAATTGCCAGCACTTTCCAAAAATCTGTTCAATTTCAAGATCGTAGATCTGTTGATCCCAAAAAATTCTCTTGGCTTGTATTCCGCTTTTAACGTCAACGAGAGATTCCACGTCGACCTGGGTACGATTGGTACTCATCTGCTTCTCCTGTAATAAGTCAACCACTTAACACTGGCATGCCGAGAAGTTGTCCCTCAGCCGCCGAATTTTTCTAGTAAGCCCTTGCCACCGCTGGCAGGGCCAAGGACGCTTCGCACACCCATGCCACCATCGCAGTTGATGATCACGCCGGTTGCTGGTGCTGAGTTGCGGGCAGAAGCCAGGTAGACATAGCTACCGGTGTACTCCTCTGTGTCAGACAGCCTGCCGATCGGGGCAATGTCTTTGACGAGGTCGGCCAAGGGTACAGAGGTTATCGACTGCTCACCCATCCCAAGCGACTTCGGTCCACGCAGATCAGAAGCAATCCCGCCAGGTGCCACACCGTTGACGCGCACATAGGGGGCCAACTCATGCGCCGCCTGCTTAATCAGTCCCACTGCCGCGTGCTTGGCTACGGTATAGAGCACGCCGCCGCCACCTGCATAGAAAGCGGAGCTTGACAGGGTCAAGATAACTGACCCTCGGGAGCGCACCAACGCCGGCGCTGCGGCTTTGATGCCCATCACGTAGCCCATTAGATTGATTCCAATGACCTCATCAAAGGCTTCGCTGATGGCATCGTCCGGCAGGTCGACAAGGGGGACACAATAATCCCAGATGCCGGCGTTGCCGATGAAAGTATCCAGCTTGCCGAAACGCTCCACAGCCAGTTCGACGGCCTTGCGGTTATCGGCCAAGTTGCGCACATCGCCGGGCGAGCCCGCGACCCGTCCCTTAAAACTTTCAACGAGCTCATCAAGCCCCCGTGCATTTCGATCCAACACAGTGACGTTGGCACCTTCTTCTACAAGTCTTTTTACGAGCGCTCGACCGAGACCTGCAACACCACCCGTCAAAAAAACGCTTTGTCCTTCAAGCCATGCCATGTTCACTTATCCTTTAGTTAAAAATTAAATTGCGGTTTGCCTCCCCGGCAAAACCGGGGGATTACCTACTAGATTTATTTCGGCGAAAAACATACGACTCAAACAAAGCGATCGAAATGTAGTTGTTCAGATGGCACACGGTAATTTAGAACCAACAGCTTGTGCACCGCATCCGTCATAGGTGGCGGGCCGCAGAAATAAAAGTCGTATTGCCCTGGGTTCGGGCCGATGTGCTTCGCTAGCACCTCATGGATCAATCCGCGCTCACCATCCCAATTGGCACTCTCAGCGTTTACATCGGAGATCGCGCTAAATAATTCGACACGTCGCTTCAACTCAGGCTCACCCGCAAACACGTCTGCAACGCAATGATCCAGCGGCGTTCGGCCACCATAGAACATCAGCAGGCGCCGTTCGGTCATTGCCGGATTGCACACTGCGCCGCGCAGGATTGACAACATCGGAGAAAGTCCGGAGCCGCCACCAATGCAGACGACATCTCTACCGGTTTCGGTACGCAGATAAGCCGCCCCGTAAGGACCCTCCAACTCAATAGCATCACCTCGCTTCAGCACATCGAACAGCACCGCGGTTCCACAACCACCCGGTTTGCGTTTGACGATGAAATGCCATTCGCCAATGCCATTGGGCAGGTTGCTCATCGAGTACGCCCTTGTGCCGACCACGCCAGGCAAGCGAAGCAGCGCATACTGGCCAGGCAAAAACTCAGCTGGAGCCTCCGTACGAAACTGGAACTCGAACATGTCTTGCGTCAGTGGCACGACATCGACCAACGCCGCATGCTGACGCGTCGGAATCACCTGCGGGACATAGCCCGGCTTCAAGCGCAGCTTGATTCGACAGTCACTACCTGGTGTGCTCTGGCAGCCGAGGTGCATGCCGCATTCACGAGCTTCGGCATTCAAACCCGGCGCATTCGACCACAAATCCTTGACATCGCCCTCCAGCAACTGAAAGCGGCAACTGCTGCACGATCCGGATTGACATTCATAGGGAAATCCAAGCCCAGCCTTGAGCGCCGCAGCGAGTAGCGTTTCATCAGTGGAACACTGAAAGACGGGCGTGTCACCGGCGCCAATTCTGACTTGAAAGCTTTGTGGACTCATAGCCGTCTTTGCTTGAGGGCGCATCATATTTTGACAAACACCTGGCCATCTTTGACGACCACAGAAAAAACCTGCAGACGCTCTTTGCATGGGAGGCTTTTCGCCTCGCCAGTGCGCACATTGAAGCTGCCACCATGCATCGCGCACTCAACAAGTTCACCCTCGAAGTAACCATCGGTCAGCAGTGCGACCTCGTGCGTGCAAATATTGCTGGTCGCCAGGTATTCGCCGTCAAGGTTATATATCGCCAGCGGCGGAAGATTGGCAACGTCACACGCCCTCATCTGGCCGGGCGCCAACGAATCTGCCGCGCAAATTGGTACCAGGGTCTGTATATCACCTGCTGTGGCGTTGCTCTTAGTCATGTTCACTTATTTCCTTTCAATTAGCATCTCTACAACTGATGCTTGGCAATCACCGCATTCGCAGTTGCATATCTTCATCTCATCCACCTAACATCATTAGTGGTTAGGAACCTATACAGATGTTAACCCGAAGCACAAGAATATTTCCATAGGGAATACCCCAATAAGGCTAAAGATGCACTAGATAGTCATTTTGAACGGCCGCGGGTTTTGAGGAGGCTCAACTCATTTCGTTATACACAACGCCGTGCCGCCTGAAGCTCACGTGAGAACCTGAGGCCAGCGGCGAAGTCCAGGATGCGCTGCATGCCCAGCCAGATGGTTTTCACGCCCGGCTCGCCATCGCCCGTGGGTGCTAGGGAAACGCAGATTTATTCGCAGAATTTGCCAACCGCGACAGGAGTCAAACGTTATAGACAGGTACCTGCCGTTCATTCTGGAGACCTTGAAGAAGTTCCCTGACCTCAGGGCCAGCCGCTTGTACGCCATGGTCAAAGTGCGCGGCTACCAAGGCGGACCTGACCACTTTCGCCACCTCATCGCCCACCATCGACCCCGCCCCATCCCTGAGGCGTATCTGCGACTGGTCACCCTCACCGGTGAACAAGGCCAAATTGACTTGGGCCACTTTGGTCACCTGCAAATCGGTAAAGCCAAACGCCCCCTGATGGCGTTCGTGGCCGTCTTGTCCTGGTCACGGCACATCTTCTTGCGCTTCTCGCTGGCCCCGCCGATGAGCGACCTTGCCCGGAAGACAAAACCCTGACGGTGGGACAGGCCTTTGAACAAGAGAAGCCATGCCTGCTGGCCTTGCCTGCGAATCCTTATCCGGTAGAAAAGCGTGTGGTCGTTGCGGTGGGCAAAACCCCCTATGCCCACATCATTTGGTTTGCCCTCGTGTGTTGTCAATTCATCCCACGCATGCGCCATGCCGTGCAGGCGCAGCTCTTTGAGTTCAGTGCTGACATCACAACGCATGGCTGATCTCCTGGGTCTGTACGACCTGTACATCAGCGCCCAGTTCTCTGAGACTGTCGTAGCGTTGGGTATTGGCCAGCGGTGGTGCCTTAAGCGCCAGGGTGGTTTCAACAGAATCTGGCACAGGCTTGGCATTGAGGCGGGCCAACACGTTGAGAACATGCTCGGCACTGAGTGCGCCAGATTCAACAACCAAGTCCACTGCCACCAACACGGCCTCCAATCCGGCTGTAGGCACAGCGGCCAATACCTGCGCCATGCTCCGGTCACCTCCGGCGTGTTTCATCAGCCCAAGGCGCAGTCGTTGCAGAGATTCAGGCATGTCGGCACGGCGCACCGTTTCTCAGCGCTCCCGGTTTACGCTGCACCAGCGCGATGTAGTGCTGCCAGTCGTAGCAGGTATGACCCCGGTCTGAGGCCCGCTCGTGGCTGGCCACCACCAAGTCACCAGCGACGACGTAGACTCGGCTGGGATAGAGCCGGGTGCTGACCCTGTGGTTGGCCCATTCACAGGGTACCGAGTAACGGTTGCGATCCACACTGACCAGGCAGGTGCTTGAGACCTTGGCAGACTTCTCCACATAGCCGTCAAAGGGGGTGGGCATGAGCATCATCGCCAGGCGTTCCTGTTCCAGCATTTCCAGCACGCTGAAATGGCCAAACTCAGGGTGGCGCAGTTCGCTCCAACAATCGCGACAGCGCTGGCCCAACCAGGCATTGAGTTCATCGAAAGAGCTCCACTTGCGCTTTTGGGCATCCAGCCAGATGCGCCTGCGGCTGTCTTGGACGTTCTTCTCGACCACGCCTTTCTCCCAACCACTGGCAACATTGCAGAAGTCGGCATCAAACAGGTAGTGCGCACACATGGCCGTGAAGCGGGCATTGACCACACGCTGCTTGCCCTTTTGGACTTTATCGACAGCCGTCTTCATGTTGTCGTAGATGCCCCGCCCAGGGATGCCTCCCAGCGCCGCAAACGAGCGGGTGTGGGCATCAAACAGCATTTCATGGCCCTGGCTGGGGTAGGCCACCAGCCAGAAGCCCCTGCTGGCGCACAGTTTCATGTGCGAGAGTTGGACCTTGTTGTAGTAGATGCCTCCCACCAGCAGACCCTCGGTGCTCCAGTCAAACTGGAACGCTTCACCCAACGCAAAGCTCAAAGGCACGAAGGCGCGGGGTGCTTTGCCAGCGTTGCCTCGCCACTCTCGCACAAAGTCGGTGACGCGGCTGTAACCGCCGCTGTAGCCCTGCTTTTTGATTTCGACAAACAATGCCCGGGCTGTGCGACGGTATTGCTTGGTGCGCAATGCATCAGCCTTGAGTGCCATCTCCAGCGCCGCGTGAAACGCCGTGAGCTTGCCTGGTGCCGCCTTGCGCCGGTACTCGGGCTCATCGCCCTCTTTTGCATCGCGCACCCATTTACGGATCGTGTTTCTCGATAGCCCCGTGCCTTTGGCTATCTCACGCAGCGACCTCTTGTCGCGCTTGTACATCCGTCTGACTTTTCCAAACATTTCCATGGTGATCACCTTGTTTGCTCCTGCCCAAAAAGTAGGCAGAGCGAGTAAAACACCTGGCTCAGTTTTGGGTCGGCACAACCTCTAAAAAGTGGCTCAGTTTTCGGTCGGCGGCAACACGCAAACGGGTCAAATCATGAAGCACGCCATTAGCAATTGCCTTCAGGTCTGCAATCGGGTCTGCCGATGGTGATTGACGATGACTGGAGCACCGAGCAGGTGGTGGCGGTGGCTGAGTTGCTGGAGGATTTGCTGCTTGCAGAACGTTTGGACTCGAATTCGCATAAAACGGGAATGCACATTATTGCGGCCGATGGCAATCGGGCGAATCTGGTTCTCGATCCAGTATCAGTTATTATTACTACGCTGGTAACAAATTCGCTATCCGCGTAAACAATCGACTGAACTCCGCAGAGGGTAAGTCACCAAAACTTGGATCGTTATTGCCTTCGAAAGCAACTGCGATCTCATCCCAATCAGACTCTTGGAAACGATCTTTCGCCAATGGCAATACTACAGTCTCCTCAAGCTGCATGTGCGCCCACACTGCATCTCCCAGTGTGCGGATTTGATCCTTCAGTACTTGATCAGACGCAGAGTCTCCTGACTTAACATCATTCGCCAAACGAACGACCTCGTTGACCAAGGAATGTTCACGGACATGCTGGGCTTCAAGCTCAAGCAACAATTTCTCGCTCTCAGGTGCACGTTGACGCAGACGGCGGTGAATAAAGAGCTCTTCCTTGGGATGGTGCTTCTGTAGCGGAAATGCCTGCAGGTAGGCCAACATGGCTTCAAGGCTGCGAATATCCAAACTGCCTTCGGGCTCATAGGCTTGTTGGACCAAATCTAGCATGCCCCGCACCACCACAGCAATTGAACGATGTTCATCCTGTATGACAGAAAGTGCTCGCTCACTTGCTTTGATCGGATCACTGGCAGCTACACGTGTAATCAGTAACGCCACTGGAGATTTCTTCAGCACGCGTTCTGTTTGTGAGCTGTGCAACCAACTCGCAAGCCCGCGTACACCGCGCGAAGCCATGACAATTAGATCGCAGCCGTGCAGTTTGACTGCTTCCAAAATGGCTTCTGCTGGATGGTCACATACCTTGTGCTCAGTTTCACACGAAACCCCTGCGACCAGTGCAATGATCTTGGCCTTTGACAATACCGCGTTGGTATCCCCGATCGCCGCATCAAGGAACTCGCTGGGTGCCATGGTTCTTAGCAATGCACCCTCACCAGTTGCAGAAAGATCTGGAGTTGCATGGAAAAATGTAATTTTTGCGCCGAGTTGAGATGCCAAACGCACAGCCGAGCTTACGTTTGCAGCGGACAGCATTGATTCATCTACGGGTACTAAGATATGTGAGTACATCGTGTTCCTTATCTATTCGTGTCGTTATCGTTTACATGCGTAAGAAATATGAGTTAGCTGAGATGTCAGTCCAATGCACCGAGCTTTAGTGAGCCAAGGTAGAAAATCGCCTGTAACTTGTTAATTTGTATCATCATTTATCATGATAATCTCGATATTTTGAATTTATAAAGTATCTTTTGCAGGACTTGTCTGATCTGAGAGCGTCGGACGATTTTGCCCAACGGGCACGTCATCCGAGTTCCCCCAAAGCCTTTAATGACCAGGATGTCAACGCCCTGGCGGGCCAGCAACGCAGCACAGGCCAGACCTGTGGGCCCGGCGCCAACGACGAATACATCTACGGCGATCGACTTCAACGGTGCTCTCCTGCGGGCGAATGAGCGCCCATTACAAGGCGAATATGTATAGGAACCTATGTAGTGTATGGCTAGAGCCAGAATGGCTACATAGTACAAACCCTGATCGGCGAGTTCCGACCGCACACCTAATCGCGCATTACATGGACATCTCTAGGAATGCAAGAGTCAGCGGTGTGAAAATTCAAGGGGTTGCAACCTTACATACGGACTATTTGTATTGATTTTGCAAAGAACGTCTTTGCGGTCCACGGCGTTGGACCCTCAGGGAAACCTGAATTTGTCCGCCCTGAAGTTCGCCGCAGCAAGCTGCTGGAGCTTGTGGCGTCCTTGCCGCCATGCCTGATCGGAATGGAAACGTGTTCTGGTGCCCATCACTGGGCGCGCGAGTTCGAGAAGCACGGGCACATAGTTCGCCTGATGGCCCCCAAATTCGTGGCGCCGTATCGGATGTCTGGCAAACGCGGAAAAAATGATGCCAACGATGCAACAGCCATCTGCGTGTCGCCGCAGCAATGCCGGACGCCCCAAGCTGCCCATTCGCCTGATGGCCAGCCTGCTGTACCTCAAGCACAGCTTCAACCTCAGCGACGAAGAACTCGTTATGCGCTGGAGCGAGAACATCCTGTGGCAGTTCTTCAGCGGCATGGATTACTACGAGCATCGCCTGCCCTGCGACGCCACGCAGATTGGACGCTTTCGCCGCGACCTGGGCGAGGAGGGCTTGGAGCTGCTGCTCAAGGCCACCATCGACACGGCCGTTGCCATGGAGGCCGTCAAACCTCAAGACCTGGAGCGCGTGATTGTTGACACCACTGTGCAGGAGAAGGCCATCGCCCATCCGGTGGACAGCCGCTTGCTGGAGATCGCTCGCCATAAGGTGGTCAGTGCCGCCAAGCGCGCAGGCATCGGGCTCAAACAGACCTTTGCCAAGGAAGGCAAGGCCTTGCGCTGGAAGGCCGGCGGCTACGCCCACGCCAAGCAGTTCCGGCGTCTCAGACGCGTACTCAAACGCCAGCGCACGATTCTTGGCATCGTCATTCGCGAGGTGCAACGCAAAATGCAAGGCGAGGGCTTCGCACCTGAGCACCCCAAGGCCGCAAGTGACTTGTCGATGTGGCTTGCGCGAGCTGAACGCATCCGCACGCAACAGCGTCACAGCAAGAACAAGCTCTACGCGCTGCACGCGCCGGAGGTCGAGTGCATTGGCAAGGGCAAGGCACGCAAGCCCTACGAGTTCGGTGTCAAGAGTGCGGTGGTGGTCTCACACCAGCATGGCCTGATGCTGGGTGCACGCACCTTCCCCGGCAACCCCTACGACGGCGGGTGCGATTCAAACTGATGTGGCGTTATTCTCGGCCATCTATCCATCCAACCAAGGGGCGACGACATGACTGAGCCATTAATGAGTGACGCGGAGTTGGTAAGAAGATTAGGGGCGCATCCTGATCTGCGAAGCCGAATGGAGTCCCTGCTGCTGGCCGTCGAAGATGAGACGGGAGAGCTCAAGACTGCCGATGCGGCTGAAATGCGGGTAATCGAGGAAATGCGACGCACCGGCCAAGTTGCGCTTCAATCATGGGCGACACGCCAGGTAATGCAGACCTCGCAAGAGCTCAAGCAAACCGCTGGCGTATGGAGCGAGGGTAAAAAAAACTCTGCTGGCACACCACCTTTGGTGACATCTGCATTGACGAGCCTCAATACCGCAACGCCACCAAAAGAGTCCGCCCGTTTGCGCAAAGCGCCCAAGTCAGCAACCGCGGCTGCTCACGCCCGCTACAGCGCGTAGTCACCGACTTCGGTGCTGACCAACCCTTTGCCCAAGCCATGGACAAACTCGTTGAGCACTATGGCGTCGTGTTGAGTGAAAGCACCATTGCCCGCATCACCGAGGGCCATGCCAAAAAGATATTTGAGTCGGCCCCGCCACCCCAAGGCTGGCCCACACAACCGGGCACCAGCACCGCAGTCATTGTGCAGACAGACGGGGGCATGGTGCCCATCATGGAGCCTGATGTCAACAGTGCAGACAAGCGCAAAGGAAAGAAGCTTCAGTGGAGAGAGGCAAAAATATGCCTTGCACACCCGCAGGGGAGCAAGACACTGGCCTTCGCCGGCACGCTGCTGGGAGACGTTGACACAGCCGGGCAATGCCTCTTTGAGTGTGCTGTTCAGGCCGGCTTTGGTACCGGCACGCCAATTCATGGCGTAGGCGATGGAGCGCCATGGATAGCCGATCAGGTTGAAAAGAAATTTGGTGCACAGGGCCGCTACCTGGTTGATTTCTTTCATGCGTGTGACTACCTCAGTGCAGCCGGCAAGGCCATCATCAGCTCAGGGCAGGAACACAAAACGTGGATGGACAAGCAAAAAACGCGACTCAAAACAAACCAGGCAAACGACGTATTGCACGAGCTGCAAACGCATCTTGAATCGCCACAGGTTCAGGACAGCGAGGCCCCGGTAAGGCAGTGCCACCGCTACCTGTTCAACAGACCAGACCAACTCAATTACCAAGACGCAATCAAGCGCGATTTACCCATTGGTTCGGGGGAAATTGAAAGCGCCCACCGCTACATTGTTCCATGCCTATCCGGTTAACGCCCAAAAGCTCGGTGCGGCCACTACAGGTAGCGTCTGGCGCCGGGTCAAGCTACCACCTATAGTGTCCTTGGGTGCCAACCGGATAGGCATGCATTGTTCAACAGCGCATGAAACGCCCGGGCGCTTGGTGGCGTGCGCACAATGCCGAGCACATGCTGGCATTGCGGCTCAATCGCGCAAACCGTCAGTGGGACAGCTATTGGCAGCGAATTTCAAACAACCAGCATGATCAACTCACCACATCAGTTTGAATCGCACCCTACGACGGCCACATCCTGAGCGCAGTCCTGGAACAGGCAACGAACTTGATGCAAGACTTGCCTGTCAAGCTCAAGCACATCGTGGTCGATCTGGGCTTTCGCGGCGTGGACGCCGACAACCCGGACAAAGAGATCATTCACCGGGGCAAGTACAAGCGCCTGAGCACCAAGCAAAAGGGCTGGCTCAGACGGCGCCCGGCCATCGAGCCAGCCATAGGCCACTTGAAGTCTGATCACCGCATGGATCGCTGCTGGCTGCAAGGCGCGCTGGGCGACGCTTTGCACTCCATCAGTTGTGCTGCTGGCTACAACCTGCGCTGGTTGCTGCGCGCCATTGCCCGTCGGGGCATAGGGGCGGTTTTTTTGCGCCTGTTGCAGGCTGCGTTGTCACCGCCATGGACGAAGGGAACATTACAGCGCTCTCATGCTTGCGTTGGGACTTGGTGTTTGAGCAACGGCGCCGGGGCGGTCGAAAAACCGAATTTTGGCCAGACCGCATGGGCTGGATTTTGAAAAATGAATTTTGCAGGGCCGACTAACTATAGCGGGTAGTCTGCGTTTCCTCCCTCTTTGAATTGGAATTCTTGAATTGAATGGCACTTACTTAAGCCTCACAACCTTGAAGTCACGGGCGTAAGCATTTGAATTTGAAGAAAAAAGGAGGTGGCTGACCAAGGGATTGATAGGATGGTTGTTACGAAGCTTCCAAACCATCTTTCGAAAGGCCAGCCACCATGAATCGTAATGCACGAAGCGCTTTGCATCAACGTCGAAGCAGGATCGGACGCCGGGCACGGGCAACCCCGGCGGTGGAGTTCTTCAACGTGCTGACCAGCCCGGAATTGCTGGCGACAACCGAAGCGCTGCTGCCTGAGCATCGCGAGCGGCTCTATCCGCCCACGGTTGCGCTGTCCATGTTCATGCGTCAGGTGCTGGAGGCCGATGGCTCGTGCCAGAAGGCGGTCAACGGCTGGGCAGCGCAACGCGCAGCCGATGGTCTGAGCCCGTGCAGCGTTCGCACCGGCGGATACTGCCGGGCGCGCCAGCGCCTGCCGCTGGAGATGGTCAGTACGCTCACGCGCGAAACAGGGCGCTTGCTCAGCCAGAAGGCGCTGGCGCCATGGCTGTGGCGCGGGCGTTCGGTCAAACTGGTCGATGGCACCGGGATCTCGATGCCCGATACTCCGGAGAACCAAGCCTTGTATCCCCAGCCCAACACCCAGGCGCCCGGAGTGGGTTTTCCTCTGGCGCGACTTGTCATGGTGATTTGCCTGGCCAGCGGCGCGGCGCTTGATATGGCGGTAGGACCCCACAGCGGCAAGGGCAGCGGCGAACTCGGACTGGTGCGCGGCCTGCTCGAAGGCTTCTCCCCAGGCGATGTGATGCTGGCCGATGCCCTGTACTGCAATTATTTCTTGATCGCCACTCTGATGGCCACAGGCGTGGATGTGTTGTTCGAGCAAAACGGCTCGCGTATCACCGACTTTCGCCGTGGCCAGTCGCTGGGCACGCGCGATCACTTGGTGCACTGGCCCAAGCCTGCGGCGCGCCCAGAGTGGATGACGCCCGAGCAGTACGCTCACTTCCCCGACGAACTCATGGTCCGTGAAGTCAAAGTCGCCCACCAGGTGCTGGTCACCACGATGCTCGATCATCGCAAGGTCAGCAAGGACGATCTCTCGGCGCTGTATGCGCGTCGCTGGAACGTCGAGCTTGACCTGCGCAACCTCAAGACCACCACGGGCATGGATGTGCTGAGCTGCCAGACGCCGCAGATGAACGAGAAACAGCTGTGGGTCCATCTACTGGCCTACAACGTGATCCGGCTGCTCATGGCGCAGGCCGCCTGCAATGCCGGTGTCGACCCGCGCGAGCTGAGCTTCAAGCACACGGTGCAATTGTGGACCGAGTGGGTCTCGCGCGGTCTGTCGGCAGCGAAGGATGGCGGGCGGCTGTTCACATTGATCGCCCAGTGCAGAGTGGGCAATCGATCCGGACGTATCGAGCCGCGAATGCGAAAGCGACGACCCAAACCCTACTCATGGTTAAAGGTCCCGCGTGCCCATGCTCGCCGGAAAATCAAGATGCATGGTCACGACTGGGATCCAAAGTAAGTGCCATTCCGCTTAAGCCTTGCGCCACAAGGGGTTGCAGGAGTGCCAGATCGTCGGCATGCCAGACGGTGCTGGCGGCACTGATGCGAACCACTACCCGGGCGCGCTGGGCCGGCGTCATCTTTGAAGATGCTTGCACCAGTTGCGCCTGTGCATCTTCCTTGGCATCGAGCCCCACCGCATCTTCCAGGTCGATGATGACCGCATCGGCACCAGAAACCAGTGCTTTGGCAAAGCGCTCGCTCCGGTTGGGGTCACCGGCCTGGAACGGCCCGTAGGGTAGATGCTGGCGTGCGCAGCGGCGGTACGCGGCGGCGGGGCGGCACCATCAAAGGCGTAATACATCGGCTAACTCATCCACTCCGCCAGGGCTTCGAGCATCGACACGTCAATATGGCTGCCCCGCCCGGTCTTGGCGCGCAACAGCAGGGCCGAGAGGATCCTGCTGTAAGCGTACATGCCAGCGGGGCAATATCGGCCACCGTTTGGAGCCGTGCGCAACGCCCGCCCTACAATTTGCGCAGCGCAACTCTTGCACGCTGCGCAACCGGTCACGATCGCTGGAATAGGCACTTGCCGCCTGGAAGTGGCACCGCTGGCCAGTACATTGGCCAGACTCTCGCACTGCTGCAAGATGTGAAACACGTCGCCATGACAAGGCTTGTCCTCCCAAACAATCTTCTGTCCGGCGCGCAGTCCAGTACACTGGTCAGCCACCGTATAGTCGGGATTGAAGCCTTGATCACGGGCGTACAGCAGATGGATGGCCCAGGTGTCGGCATCACGGTGTTCCTCCAACCCTACACAGTAAATTCATGAAGCCAGATGTCGAAATGCTATTGAAACGCTCGGGCTCCTTCCGTAAATTTGGAGACGACGCGCGAGTCAGGCAGTGCAGTTTCCGCAAAGGGAGCTTTGGCATTTTCAAACCGGTCGACCTTAATTGCGCATGCGTTGCTGGTAACGGCAGCGTATGGCCCTGCGCCTACCGTCCACGCTGCCGCCCCATATCCCAACTAACCGATGACCCACGCACCACAGCAGCCACTTGCCTCCCCAGCCACTGCTCAACTACCGGCCGCCATGGCACAAGGCTGAAACCTATGCCGTCGTCCAGCATCGCGAAACGGCCGCTGGCGAGTTGGACTGAGCGGCGGTAGACGCCGTCTGCGCGCCCACCATCACGTAGCGGACGGTGAATTAACCCAGTCTCATTTTGAATCGCTTTGCCCACCTCGGTCAGTTCCCGATCCCGCAAAGTGGACAACAGGTTGCGCGCTAAAACCACACGCGAGCCGCGCCGCTCGGCCAAACCTTGCTCCATGAGGAAACCCATCCTGTCCTGCAAGGCATCACGCACCTGGGCACCAAAGCCCAGCGGCGACAGCTCCATGGCATCGCCCGCCATTTTTTGGTCCAACCATGTCGCGCCCTGAACGCGCACTTGATGCTCGATGGATAGGTGCGAACGCAGTTCGACGGTAATCCTCGCAGCCCGCTGTACATCATGGGCCTGAGCGCGCGACGAAAAGTCAGCTGGTACGCGCCACACACCATCAGCCATACGCTCCACGACCCTGGATCGGCGCAGTGCTTCGAGCCGACGCACGTGAACATCTACCGAAGTTTGTGGGTCTGTTGCGCCTTCCTGCCGGAACAGTGCAAGGTGATCAACGGTACGGTAAAGACCCTCACGCACGATACCCGCGATGTTGCGGTCCACCGCTCGTTCTCCTCCAGTGACTTTCACTTCCACAATGCCACCCACCGGCAGTTCGGCCAGGTCAACACCAACCGGCAGGCGAACATAATGCGCGCGGCCATCAATGCCATCCACCACCAGATAGCCCCGGTCATTGAGCTTATCGGCCAGGCCCTTGGCGGTGATGCGACCGATGATGGGTGTTGCTGGCTCAGTTTCCAGTACAAAGTCCCGTTGCTGCCCCTTCAGCGCCTTGTGCATCGTGCGCAGGATATCGCCGCGCTCGCCCATGGTGGTCAGTGTCTGTTCCATGTTTGAGGATAGTCGCCATTGGTTCGCGTCGATGCGCCCGGCCAGTTCCATCGCCTCCAACCGCTGCAACCGAGCACGAAGAAGGGTCTGGCGCTGTCGATCATTGGGTTGCTGGGTCAGGTCCACAATATCCACGGTGGCCTGTCTCTGTAGCGCCCGGTCCAGACTCGTCAGCCGCTCCTGCTCAACCTCCCGCAACAAACCCTGCCGGATATCCAGCTCGGTACGCGGCCCCAGCCATTCGGTCGCCAGCTCGCTGGCCCGCATGCGCATGCCGTGCGCCATGTAGTCCGGCGCAATTACCAGGTCCTGGCCCTTTCCCCGGCCCTCCCCAGCGCGCCCGCGCAGCACAATGTGCGTGTGCGGGTTGTCCGTATCCCAGTGATCGACGGCCACCCAATCCAGCTGAGTTTCCAGGTCGGTGGCCATGCGCTGCATGAACTCTCGCGTGTAACCGCGCAGGTCTTCCAGCTCCCCGGCATCCTCCACCGAGACAATGAAGCGGAACTGATGGCGGTCCCCTTTACCGCGTTCCTCGAATGCCTTAAGGTCAGCGGTGTCCGTCTCCAGCCCGTAGGCCTGGCCGCGTTGCCCGTCGCGGGTTACGCCGTCACGCTCGATGTAACGCAAGTGCGTTGAAGCAGATTTAGCCCCAGCCTTCTTCAACACCACATAGCGGGACTTGATGACCACGCGTCGGGCGGTAACCGCCAGCGTTTGCCCCGCCCTTCCGGCTGCAACGCGCCCCCGACCGAACGTCGATGCAGGCCGGGCACCACCCAAGCCAGAAGCCTTCGCACCGGACTTCGAGACCTGCTTCAACACCTGCGAGACGAAGCGCTGCGCACGTTGTCCATTGCCTGCGCCGGAATCGCCCTTGGGCGCTCCCGACTTGACTCTGAAACGGTCATCGTCACGTGAGACCATGGCACAAGCTCCCGCGCAATGCAGCGAATCGCATCCAAGACGGCACGCGGCCAACCCTGATGCCCTGCGGGTTTGCGCTCCTTCGCGGCACACCGGCTGCAAGCCGCCGTGCCGCGTCAACCCCACGTGCAGACTGGTGTTGCGGCCGGGTGCGTGCCGGCCCTTTTATCTTGCCCTCTGTCTTCACCGGTCCCTGACGCCTTCGACTTCCTGCCCGGTTCCGAATCCACGCCAGCCGCATGCGATGCTTGCAGCGCTGCCAAACAGGCAGCGCTGCAGCCCGAGCTGCACGCTGGCGGCAAAGCATCTGCACGACAGAAGATATGTTCATGGCGTGCTCCACGTCCAAATCGGCCGCGCAACGCCAATCACATCCGATGCACGGATGGGGCCGACGTAACGACTGTCGAACGATGCCGGATTGGTATTGCTCAAGAGAAAGAGTTCACCGTGCGCCAGGCGTCGGCACTGCTGCCAGGCCGGTAGCGAACGGCCGCGTCCATCAACATGCATCATGACGGCTACCGTCAAGTCGTCGATGCGTACCGATGCGCCATCAACGCACACCCGTTGTGGTGCCACAGCACCAATGCGCTTGAGCAATGGGATGCCAGCTGGCAGGTAACCGCGCTGCGCCGCCAGCGCTGCAACCGGTGCCGGAAGTCGGGCCAGCACGATGCTGCCAACGTGCAGCGAGTCTGCAGGCCCGATGCGGTACCAGCCGCGCGGCACGCTGTCGCTGGGGTTGTAGACCAGGCGCACGCGGTTGGGGATCGCAAGCGGCATCAGCAGTGCCACCAGGCCGATGTCCATGCAGAGAATCACCGCAGCCCGCTTCATTGCAGCGCTCCGCGCGCCATGCGCGCCGCATGTCGCTCGAAGGTGTATTCTGGCAGCGGCTCGCGTGCAGCCAGCCGGTTGCCAACCGTGCGCCAGTACGTCACCGCCACGGTACACGGATCGATACCCAACTGCTCAATAGCGTCAGTCACTGCAAGCACGGCCTTGACCTGCAGTTCACCTTCGGCAAGCAGCAGGATGCGCGCGCCTGGCACAACACCCGCGACGCGCTGTCCGCCGTCGAGTGGCATGGGTGCCTGCAGCACCATCAACTGCCAAAGTGCTGTGCCGTAATCATTAGCAATCCACTTCACGCGGCAGCAAACCGCGCCAGGTTCGAACACCGCGACGCGCCGCCAGCGGTTCAGTACGGTCTCGCGCACCGGCTTGCCGAAGCGCAGCCACACATTCACCCGCAGCTCGACGAAGGCAAGGGAAACCTGCATAGGTACGGGTCTATGCGCCGGCAATTCAGGACGCATCGTCTGTACCACTGCCTGCATGTTTGGTTGCATCATGACGTGCCCTCCTGAAACTCGCGCTCCAGCAGTTCACGCAACATCTCGACGGCCGTAACGCCGCGCTGAAACGCGACGACCTTGATGCGTCCGCGCATCACCGGTGTGACATCGATGGTGAGCCGTGCGGTGTAGATCGATGCCTTTGCGGTTGCAATCACTGCATCGACCTGCTGCACCCAGGCAGATGCTGGATCGGCACCGGGCCTGCGGCCAATTGGTGCCCGCCGCTGCGAATTGGACGGCTGTGGTTTGGTCATCCCAACACCTCCCGCACCGCCTGCGTCAGCGCCGCGATCTCGCGCGCGGCTGCGCAATTTGGTGCCACTTCAAACGCCAGCCGACCAGCAGCCACACTGTCGGCAAACACAATGCGCTGGGAGACTTCCACCACCAATGCGGGAAACGGTTGGTCGGCCAGCGCGGCACGCGCCTCGCGCCCGATAACCGTACCCACCACGCGCCGGTTGATCACAAAGGCCGCGCGCAGTTGCGGCCGAAACACCCGCGCCTCGGTGATCAGCTGCACCATCTCATGGCTGGCCCACACGTCATATGCACTGGGTTGGACTGGAATCAGCACCAGGTCCGCGGCCAGCAGCGCGGAGCGCGCGAGTGCCGCGACCCGAGGTGGTCCATCAATCACCACGAAATCCGCCTGCAAGGCGATTTGCGGCGCTTCCTGGTGCAAGGAGTCCCGCGCCAGACCAAACACGCCGTACAGACGACCGTGGCCGCTTTGCGCCCGCCGCTGTGCCCAATCAAGGGCAGAACCTTGGGGGTCGGCATCCAGCAGCGTCACGCGGCTTCCCGTCAAAGCGAACTCACCCGCGAGGTGCGTGGCCAGCGTGGTCTTGCCCGCACCGCCTTTCTGGTTGAGCAGCGCGATCACCTTGCCGGGTGGTTTTTCTCCTTCTGTCAAACGGTATTCGATGTCTTTAGACGAAGGATTGCCCGTTTTTTGAGCAGCGGTGTTTCCTCTTTTATCCATGGTTATGTCTTTAGTTAGATTAGTTAAGGAGGTCCGAGACCGTTGCTGGGCGTGGGCTGGCGCTCGATGCGCACGTGTGATTACCCGTGTCGTTTGCGGGCGATTCCCCGAATGTCGTGCGGGTGATTCCCGAGTCCGGACACAGCTTGTTCACCGACTTGTCAACAGCGGCTATGGATAAGTCGGACTGGGGTGTACCGCGTGGCCAGCTGCGGAATCTGAGCCAGTCCGTGCTGCCGACGTGCTCAAGCGAGAGCCAGTAGCCCGGCAGCGATTGGCGATGCACCAGGCGCCGCAACTGAACGGCGAAGTCGGCATAGCGCTGCAAGCTGCCCGACTTCAGGTGCAGGTGACGCAGGTTGAAGCGCCAGCCCTCCACTTGACGGCCACCGTGCTTGCGCACCAGGCGGTACAGCCAGCGCTCGAAGCCACCGGTAAGCTTGAAATAGGCCGGGTCCAGGGTCAGGACCAATGCATCCTCCATCACCCCGGCATAGAACCAGTCCGCCAGGATCAGCTCGATGCCGCAGGCCCGGCCATGGGCACCGGGCAGTTCCTTCCACTCGTTAATCCAGGAGAAGCGGTGCATGCGCCGCCCTGCGGGCTGGCGGATCGACGTTGCGACCGTGGTGGATTGCAGCCGGTCCAATGCGGCCTTGAGCATCAGGTAGTCCTTGAAGCCGGTTCCGCGCTGCACGAAGGTCAAGATCTCGTGCGGGGTTGCCGCCATCAGGCGCGAGGTGCGCAAGCCCTGGTCCCGTGCTTGAACGATGTGGCTTGCGGCCCAGATCAACACGTCGGCGTCCCAGATTGTGGCGATGCCGTGTTCCGGCACCCCTTCGACCGTCAAGGTCACCCCACCCGCCGCGAAGCGGATCGGCACCACCCTGCGCGACTTGGCCAGCGAGAAGAACGGGTAGGCCATCAGGTCCTGCGCATCGCGCGGGGCCATGTCACCACCTGGTAATGCGCGGAACAGCATGAGCTGGTCGCGTTCACTCAAAGGCTTGACCATGACCACAAGACTTTTGGTAAATCGGACACTTAGTCAACACCGATCAGCGAACTGAAGCCCGCTGGGGGCAGCCGGGGTCAGAGGTCATGCCGTAAGCACGGCCGTCGGCCCAGGTGCGCAAGTCGCCCACCGCGTAGAGCACACGCGCACCGAATTTCCGGTAACGTGGACCACCACCCAGCACACGTTGCTTCTCCAGCGTGCGTGGCGAGAGGCGCAGAAAGGCCGCCGCTTCGTCATTGGTCAGAAACTCGGGATTGCCCGGGGTTGCAGCAGACGGTTGCGCAGCCCCGGGTAAGGGACGCAAAGGCAGAGAATTCGCAGTTGCCATGAAGGCCTCCATCGACGGTCATCGTCTGGCAGCGAAATGCCGCCAGATGGAGGGAGTCTCAGGAAAGCCTGGTCAACTGCGAAGGGAGATATTCAGTGCGCGGGTTCGTCTCCGGGGGCGCTGTTGTACTGCTGGCGTACCCCAGCCAAAACCAGATAGCCGCCGCGCATCAAACCCTCGGCACGGGTCAGGAGGTGGCGAACTTGCGCACGCAGCTCACTGTCCGCTGTCCAGCGCTTACCCACAGAATCAACGCCGAACAATGCCCCGGCAATGTCGCGATGGTGCGCACCAGCCTGCCACGCATCGAGCGCCTGCAGGGCGTGCAAATGCAACAAGGAAGCGCGGGTAATTCTTCTGGCGTCAGCAGAAGGCCATTTCCCCTGGATGGCGTTGGCCTGCACCTGGTACCCGGTTAATCGCGAGCGCAGGTGGGCATCGAGCGGCACGGTCAAGCCATAGGCTGCACCATCTTCCAACTCAGAGGACAGCGACGCCCGCAAGCGGTTCGGTCCGTAGTCTGCTGTGATGTTCAGTTGCGAGCCTGCATGCGACAGGTGCTTGCGACCGGGAATCTTCCAGAAGCTAAATACTGGCCAAGTACTTGTATCATGCGCGTTGATAGCGCGCACTTGTAGCGGCGCGTCAGCCGCTGCGGTCCAGAGCGGGTGTGCCCGGCGAGCATCGAGCCGCGGGTCTTCGGCTACTTTGCAACCCCCAGCGGGATACCGAGGCGCGGCGTTGCCTGCTGAGCCAGTCGGCCTGGTAACCCGCATGGCGCCGCAAATACTCCCATGCCAGTGCAGGGCCGTCCAGGTCCAGCGTGTAGAAGTAGGCGGCCGCAGCGCGCCACGGCGCGCACAAGTCGGCAGGGTCGTGATGAATCGTCATGGCGATGGCTCCCTTCGGTATTTTCGGGAGGATGCCACGAATGGCTTCGCAAAGTGTTACCTAAATAGTTACATATTGCGACTGGCAAAAGGTCAGCAAATGCGTTTACCGCAAGGGTCAGTCGTTGATCGATCCATCGCGCATTGCCTCGGCTGCGTAGGCCGACAGCGGTTGACGTGGCTTGAAATGCGGATCGACCACGATGCGCAGGCCACGCGGCCCGCGCACACCCTCTAAAGCGGACAGGCTCACAGACCCCAGCTCTGGAAATCCGGTTCCGGCATCGCACAGCCCATAGGCCTGGTCGCCATCGGCGTCCAGACTCACCAACAACCAGACGGCACCGGCGTCCAGGGTGTAGAGCTTGACAACGGGGAACGGATCGATGGCTTCGCCACGCGCGCGGGCCACGCCGTTGGTCAGCATTTGCGTGCGCTGCAGCTCAGTGAGGAAGGTCATGGTGCCTCCGTGGGATAATTTACAGAATATTACTGATACATCACCGCCCTGAACATCCCCCCAAACCCTAATGAATGTTTGCATTCAAAGCAAATGAGTTAAATATAACGTGGTTTAAAGTATTCTAAACACCGACGCTCCTGTCCATGCAAAAGCGTGGAATTCAGCGAGGAAGGCCAACAGGCGCGACGACCTTTGAAGCCGCGCCTGCGCAAGCGTTCGGGGCTGCGGTACGGGCCGTGAGAACCGAAGACGGCATCGCCCAGGAAACGCTGGCGCATCTGGCGGGTATCGAACGCTCGCACATGGGCAAAATTGAGCGTGGTGAGCATATGCCCACGCTGGCCCTGGTATTCAAGATTGCCCGGGCGCTGGGCCGTAGCGCCGGTGAGCTGATGCTGGAAACGGAAGCCAGGCTTCCGATGGAATGGCATCAACCGCCGAACGACGGTTGATGCCCCGTGGCGCCTACGCCACGATGCGGCCCGACATCCGGGCTTCGCGCGCATAGGCGCTGATGGACTTGTCAGCCTTGAAATGCATATCCCGCTCCACCGGCAATCCAAGACGGCCGCGCAGGGTAGCGAGTTCAGCCAGGCTCACATAGCCCAGCTCAGGGAAGCCGAGACCCAGGTCGCACAGTCCGAACGCATGATCATCATCAGGATCAATCTCGGTCAGCAGCCAGGTCGCACCCGCATCAGGCGTGAACAGCTTGACCACTGGCGGTGGATCGAATCCTTCGTCAGCGAGGGATTGACGGTCGTTGGCCAGCAACTGCGCGCGTAGTTCGTCGGAAATAAGGTTCACGATCGCAACTCCTTGAATGGACGCTCCCGATCGGAGCGCTGCGATCCAGGCGCACGCGCAAAGCGCGGCCGTCACACCCCGACTCGGTCGGTGCGGGCTGGGGGTTGACGGGCGGGCGGCGTACGCCAAGCTGCGCGGCTTGTCCGATTGGGATACGGCCAGGTCAAACAGGAATGCGCCACCATGAACACCGGCGACTTCGCATAGCACCACGGCAGTCCGGAATCCATGTGTCGAAATCGCAGGCCGATCAGGCACCGCCTGTTCGGCGGACTTCCAGGGGCGCCAAGCACCGCGCGGCGGGGACGGGCTTAGAGCCGGTCCCCTGGAGGGCAAGCGAAGCGCGCAGGCGTCAGGGATGGAAGCCCAAAGGGGCGAGACGCCATCGGTGGCTCGATGCGCAGCACGACAGCCCGACCCGGCATCGCCGGGAGACGCACAAAAATCCGTGGAACCTGCAATGCGTTTTTACTCAAAACCTCAAAAACACGGAACCGCATTCACGCATTTTCCAAGAACCGCAGAATCGTACATTCTTCGTAACTACTCAGCATCCCTTGACGCGATAAGGGACAATTCACGGCAATGCAAACCCCATCAAGCCTGAACCAGTTAAGCCATGCCGAGAAGGATGCACTGATTTTGATGTTGCAGGAGCAGATCAAGGCATTGCAAGAAGCGGTCATGCAATTGCAGACGCAAGGCAAACTCAATAGCCGCAACTCCAGCAAGCCCCCATCAAGCGATGGCCTGAACAAACCCGCGCCGAAGTCACTACGCGTTGCGGGCGACAAACCCACAGGCGGACAAAAAGGTCACACCGGCAGTACCTTGCGCCAAGCCACCCAGCCCGACAAAATCGTTGTTCACGGCGTACCAGAGCATTGCCAAGCCTGCCATCAGGAATTGCCCTTTGCCTATGTGAGCGAAACCCGTCAGGTCTTTGATTTGCCCGTGCTGCAATTTGAGGTGACCGAGCATCATGCCATGCAAGCCATCTGTCGCTGCGGGCATGTACACACAGCAGAGTTCCCCGCCGGTGTAAACGCGGCTGTGCAATATGGACCACGCGCGCAGGCGGCCATGGTGCACCTCAATCAAAACCATGCCGTCTCGGTACAGCGCACGGCGGCGCTCATGAAAGACTTCTTTGGTCTGCCCGTGAGTCAAGCCACCGTACTCAAGGCCGCCATGACAAGTGCGGGCATCTTGCAACCTACGGTAGATGCCATCGGCCAAGGCGCTGTCAACGCAGACGTGCTGCATGCTGATGAAACCGGGCTACGGGTGGCAAAGACGCTGCACTGGCTGCATGTGCTGGCCACCGACACGCTGACCTGGATGGGCTGTCACCCCAAGCGAGGAGGCGAGGCGTTCGATGCACTGGCGCTGCTGCAGCAATTCAAGGGTGTCTTGGTGCATGATGGCTGGCTACCCTACAAAGCATTGCAGTGCCAACACGCCCTGTGCAACGCCCACCACTTGCGCGAACTGACCTATCTGCTGGAAGAACAAGGTCAAGCTTGGGCCGGCGACATGATCGAACTGCTCACCCACGCCAGCCACCTCGATAACCTGCAGTGTGCAGACGGACAATCACCGAACTACAACACCAAGCAGTATCAGTGCGAGGTACGCGATCTGCGCGACCTGTACGAGGCCATACTGGCTCAAGCCCAGACAGAAAACCCCGTGGTGCCCTCTACTGGCAAACGCGGCAGACCCAAGCAAAGTAAGGCCACCAATTTGATTGGCCGACTGCGCGATTACAGAGATGATGTTTGGCGCTTCATGACCCAGCCCGGCGTGCCTTTTACCAATAACCTGGCCGAGCAGACCGTGCGCATGCCCAAGGTGAAACAAAAAGTCTCCGGCTGCTTTCGCACATTGTCAGGCGCACAGGCCTACTGCGTGATTCGCTCGTATTGCGCCACCATGCACAAGCAAGGGGGCAATGTCTTTGATTCACTTGTCGCCGCTTTCAAGGGCGTGCCGACTCAGCACAGCTTTCGCTGAAGCGTGATCGCAAGCCTAAATTTGGGCTGAGTAGTTACAAAAATGCAAAAAGAAAACAAACAAAACTTCGGTATCTATTCACGGTGTCAATGTCTGCATGCGCATTCCTTCCAAGGTTTTGAAAGCTGACCGGGTTCCAAGATTCGGAGCCCGTTGTTGCCTTCGGTTTGGCCGGCGTAGCGATCTGGGCCGATCGTTGCCGCCGTACTTCCTGAGTTCATCGCCCGCGAAAAACCGGACGACACGGCCAGCCCATCAAGGAGACAAGCGCAGGGGGTGGGGCGGCCCGCAGCGCAGCGAGGACACGGCCCTGCGCGCCTTGAGGGGTTGGCTGTGTCGGCTAAGGTCGCGGGAATAGCGATGAAGGAAGGCAGTACGGCGATCAGGGCAAAGTCGCCACTGCGACGGTCAAACGCCGCGCGGCGAGCGCACCCCGCGTGCCACAGGCACGCCTGGCTGGAGGTGTACAAAGCGCTGGCGCGACATGAACGCCATGCACGGGCCGATCAGGTACAACCTGTTCGGCGGCATTAAGGGGCGCCAAGCCAGCGCGGCGGGGTGGGCTGCAAGCCGACCCTTGGAGGGCAAACGCAGTGCGCAGCCTCAACCATCCGATAGGCATATCAGGCTGTCCAATGCGAAGCGTCAAACATTCATCGACCGGATGCGCAAAGTCAGGGATGGCGAAGTCATGCAGCCATCAGGCAGTCGGTATCCGACTGCCCGCCGCGCCGCCCAGACTGACAAGGCTGGGCGGCGCGGCCGCGTGGCATGGCCACCCGCAGCCGCAGTTCCCTGAAATGAGAAAAGAAGGGGCAAAGCCCCCTCGCCTGTCAGCCCTTGAGCCGTTTCATCTCTTCAGCCAGTATCCACAGCGCCCGGTTGACCTTGACGTTCTGGTCAATGCCCTGAATGGCACGGGTGTGGCTTCTGCGACCATTGGCTGTGCGTGCCGACAATCCCCCTTGAACAAGGTTTTCTTGCACGCGGTTGAAGGTGCTCCACAGGTCGGGGCGGTCATCGCCAAGGCGCCGGGGTTGCAACAGTTGCGCTTCCGTGATGGGCGCAGGCTTAACCGGGTCATCGTATTTGAGTGACAAGGCGGCGCGGGCGAACACTTCGGATTCGCCGTGCTCCAGCGTGATGGCCGCCATACCTTCACGGCGTTCGCGCACCAACTCAAACCCGTCCAGCACGTCATAGGCTCCTGCGAGCACTTTGCCAATAACATCGCCTTTGTGCGGAATGCGCAGGTCGGCCACGGTGTCGCCGCACACCAGCCCATTGCTGCACACAAAGCGAAACATCCCGGCCAGCATCTGGTAGCTGCTGGTGCCGTCGTGGGAGTTCAGCAAGATGATTTCGTTGGCTTCTGCGCCGTTGATCTGGTTGGCGTGCCGCAATCGCAGCATGTGCTTGGTGTGTTCGCGCTTGCCGGTGTCGCGTACACGGGTCTGGCACACCATGAACGGCTGAAAACCTTCTTTGCGCAGGGCACCCAAGACTTCCCCGGTCGGGATGTAGGTGTAACGCTCGGATCGGCTCTGGTGCTTCGCCTCCGCATAGATGGAGGGAGCTACCCGGTAAATCTGGTCATCCGATAACGGATGGTCAGCACGTAAGAGAGGGGTCGCATTTGCGAAACGGGAACTGAGTTGCATGGTATTTCTCCAAAAGTTACAAGTTGTGGTTCAAAGCTGACCGGATTCCAAGATTCGGAGCCCGGTGTGGCTTCGGTGGGTTCGGCGCAACGACCTGGGCTGGTCGCTGTTGCCGCCGTCTTTCCTGAGTTCATCGCCCGCGAAGACACCGGCCAGCGAGGGACTGGCTGTCAAGGAAGCGAGCGCAGGGTGGGTGCGGCCCGCAGCCAAAGGCGAGGACACGGCCCTGCGCGCCTTGACGGCCAGGCACTGCGGGCTACGGTCGCGGGTTCAGTGATGAAGGAAGGGAAAGACGGACAACCGGTCAACGGCCATAGATCACCGAGGATGCGACGAACCCACGCCGCGCGGCGAGCGCCACTGCGTGCCGAAGGCACGCCTGGCTGGAGGTGAGCAAAGCGCACAGCGCGAAATCGGCACCATGAACAAGCCGATCAGGCATCGCCTGTTCGGCGGTATTGCGGGGCGCCAAGCCTGCGCGGCGGGGTGGGCTGCAAGCCGACCCCTGGAGGCAAACGCAGTGCGCAGTCTTTCCCCAACACCAAGGGCGAAGCAAAAGGGGGCGATACCCCCTTGGGTCACATCAGCCCGCGCTCCGCCATCGACAGGATGTCGTTGCCCGCCACGATCAGGTGGTCCAGTACCCGCACATCCACCAGCGCCAGTGCAGCCTTGAGCGTCTGCGTCAGCATCTCGTCGGCCCGCGACGGTTGGGTCGAACCGCTCGGGTGGTTGTGCACCAGCAACAAGGCGGCCGAATTGTGTTTCATGGATTCCTTGACTACCTCACGCGGATAAACCGATGTCTGGCTCACCGTACCGCGAAACATTTCGACGTACTCGATGACGCGGTTCTGCGAATCCAGATGCACCACCGCGAACACCTCATGCTCCAGCGCCCCCAGCTTGACCCGCAGGAAGTCGCGCACCGCCTGCGGCGAGGCCAGCACGTCACTGCCCCGCACCCGGCTCAGCAACACCTGCTGCGCGGCCTGCAGCACCTCGTCTGCATCAACCTGACGGTAGTCGCCCGCAACGTCACGAACGAGAAGGACAGAAGAATTGGAAGAATCGAAGGAAGCGAAAGAAGAAAAGAGATCGTGTGACATGGTCAGCTCCGTGCATCGGGCGGGATTGCCCGAGACCGGCAGCAGCACGGCGCAGCGCAGTTGTCACAGGTTCAAAGACGGCCGCCAGGACGCAAGCGCACAAGGTGCGCGCAGACCTTGACAGCGAGAACGCCGTGGTACGGTAAAGGGAACAGCAAGCCAGCCCCCCCCCCCCCCGCCAATCTCCCCCGGCAAGCGCAGCGCGCAGGCCCATCGGGCCGGAGGCGTGAGGGATCAAAGCCGGATGGCCGCGACTCGATACGAGGCGCGGGGCAACGCCCAAGAGCCCGACGGCGCTATCGCGCCGGGACGCATAATGTTTCTATCTGCAACCACGAACATTGCTATAAGCAAATTCGGCGGTCAGATATTGAGCACGTTCGGAAGAAATAAAACAATGCCAACAAGTGGAGGAGCCTCATGTCGATACTGCAGGAAATACTGGTTTGGACACAGGGGTTGCCCCTGTGGCAAAGTGATGCCGTGGCGCGCTTGCTGGCCAAGCAGACTTTGACGGCGGAAGACCAAGACGATCTTTTCGCGCTGCTCAAGGCCACGCATGGCATTTCCGATCCCAAGGACCGCAAGCCCAAACCGCTAACGGCAGACCAAATCCCGGCGCCAGTCAAGGTAGCGACGCACGTCGAGCTGCGCGCCATGAAGAACATGCTGCACGTCAACGCGATTGCCGAAAACCAGCGCCTGCCGTTCGGCGCTTCCGGAATAACCGTCATCTACGGCGACAACGGCTCGGGCAAGTCGGGATACTCGCGTGTGCTCAAGCGCGCTTGCCGTGCTCGCGACCAGATGGAAGCAATCCATCCCAACGCCAACCTGCCGACAGGCAAGGCAGGCGTTCCAGAGGCCTCCTTCGAGATTGCCGTCAACGGTGTAGCGCGGGACGTGCATTGGACCAACGGCAAGGCGGCACCACCCGAGCTGTCGTCCCTTGCGATCTTCGACTCGCGCTGTGCTCGTGCCTATCTTGACAGTGAGGACGATTTTTCCTACGTACCCTACGGGCTCGATGTGTTTGAGGGACTGGCGAAGGTCTGCAAGCAGTTGAAGGCTCTGATCGACACCGAGTATGCGCAGTCTGCACCAGACCTCACGGCGTTTGCACTGTTGCAGGGCGATACACCCGTCGGCAAATTGATTCAAACCCTGTCTGCCAGGACGACAAAGGTCCAGATAGAGGAGCTGGCCACGCTGACGCCGGAAGGTCTGGTTAATCATGCCGAACTGGGCCAGAGCCTGAAAGAGAACAACCCGAAGGAGAAAGCCACACAATTGCGTCTGCGCGCCCGCCGTGTCGCTGCCGTCGCGACGAATGCAACCAACAAAGAAGCGCTGGTGGATCAGGCAGTAGTCGCCAAGCTGCGTGGCCTGGCAGATGCCTATCGTACGGCGAAGGCTGCGGCCGCGCTCGCAGCCGAACAGTTCAAGGAATGCGAGAACCTGCTGCCCGGTACTGGCGGCGAGGCATGGCGTGATCTGTTCGATGCCGCCCGCAAATTCGCAGTCGAATCCCACCCGGACAAGGTATTTCCCGAATTGGGCGCGGACGTGCCTTGCCCCCTGTGCCAGCAGCCACTCGACGAAGGCGCCGCTCGCCTGCTGCGCTTCGAGGCGTTCATCCAGCAGGAAGCGGAGAAAACTTCCCAAGCGCGTCGTGCCGCCCTGTACGCCGAGTACAAGCCGTTCATTGCACAGGTCCTGACGCTAAATCTCGACGATGTGACCCACGGAGAGATAGAGGTTCTGGATTCACAACTCGCCGCCGATGTCAAGGCCTTCGAGCTGGCGCTGGCCGCCCGCCAGGAAGCCCTCAAGGCGGCGGTTATTTCACACCAGTGGGACGGCACCGATCAGGCCTTAATTAGCCCGGCGGCGCGGCTCCAAGCGCTGGCCGACAAGCTGAATGCAGAGGCTACGACCCTCGAAAAAGCGTCAGATGAGAAAGCCCGCGCCGCACTTCAAAAGCAGTTCGATGAACTTGATGCGCGGGTGCGACTGAGTCAGGTCAAGGATGCGGTGGTCACAGCGGTGAGACGACTTATCCGTCAGGCCAGGCTCTCGCAATGCATGTCGGCTATCAAAACCAACTCCATTTCGCTGAAGGCATCAGAGCTTGCCGAAAAAGTGGTCTCCAAGGAACTGGCCGACGCGCTCAATCGCGAATTCAAGGCACTGGGCGTTGGTACGCTTCGCGTTTCACTCCAGAGCCGCTCTGACAGGGGCAAGGCCTTGCACAAACTGAAGTTGGAACTGCCGCAGAGCCGCAGTCCTGTCGAAATCCTGAGCGAGGGCGAGCAGCGCGCGGTCGCTATTGGCTCTTTCCTGGCAGAAGTCGGGCTGAACGGCGGCAAGGACGGCATCGTGTTCGACGACCCGGTGTCGTCGCTCGATCATCGCCGCCGCGAACGCGTGGCGAAGCGCCTGGCGGTCGAAGCTGCACAGCGTCAAGTCGTCGTGTTCACCCATGACATTTATTTCCTTTGTCTCCTGGCAGAGGAGGCAAAGCTGGCTGGCGTGCCGGTTGCCACGCAGAGCCTGACCCGCCGTGCCGAAGGGTTCGGGGTTGCAGATCCAGACCTGCCGTTCGAAGGTAAAAATGCTAGCAAGCGAATCGGCGCCTTGAAGGCCCAGCACCAAGCCATCGCCAAGCTACACAAGGATGGCGAAGAACAGGAGCACCGCAAGCAAACCGTCGAGGCCTATTTTCGATTGCGCATGACGTGGGAGCGCGCTGTCGAGGAGGTGCTGCTGCGTGAGGTCATTCTGCGATTCCGTAAAGGCGTGGAAACACAGCGACTTGCCGGAGTCGTGGTCGAAGACGACGACTATGCCCAAGTAAACGCGGGCATGACGAAATGCTCGAACTACGCGCACGACAAGGCGTTCGTAGGTGGTGTCGCAGTCCCCGAACCCGACGAACTGCTCGCCGACATCATGGCGTTGGAAACCTGGCGTGCGCAGATCGACAAGCGCAGCGGGGAGACAGCCAAGAAGCGCAAGGCTGGGCCGACCGTTGCGGCATCTGCCGCGATGGCGGCACCTTAAATCGCTCGCCTCAGCGAGGCTCCGGACACGCTCATAGCACCGTGGTGTCCGTCCTTTGCGTGCGGTCCAGTTTTCGATGAATGAGCGACACCAGCGTCAGGATGTCGAGGGCATCCTGCTCGGACATTGGCCAGTTATTTTAGGGCGCGTGAGCAAGCGGATTGCGCACGGCACCGAAAAGGCCCGTGAGTAGATGGGCGAAGCCCTTTTGCTCGCTCTTTTCAGATTCGGTAGCGAGTGAGCCAAGAACCAGGATTGGGTTCTGCGTCGAGAAGGCCCGGTTCACCAGTTCAGAGCCATCCGTGGTGAGGCCCGGCAACGAGCGGATGCGTTCGGCAACACCTTTGGTCGATTCGAAGACGGCGTGAAAGTAGTTTTCGTCCAACAGTTCGGCGCGACAGTAGTGGAGCACTTCGGCGTGGACGTTGCGATTTTCCAGTGCGGCCTTCAGCCGACCGGCACGGGCGCGGGCTTCGTCCAACGTCGTGGCCTTGTCGGCATAGCCCACTCTGCCATCGTCCCGCACGAAAAATCCGGAAAAGGCGAGCACCACATTCAGCTCATCGCGCCGCCACCGGAAGGCGCCAGGATCACGGGCGTAGTTGACCGGCTCCATTGCGAGGTTGATGAGCAGGATCAGGTGGTTGCCGATCTGGTGCTTGTTCTGCGCTTCGGCCAGCGCGTTGAACAGGCGTTTCCATTTGGTAATGCCAGGAGACACATCGACGATCTTGATTTCCTGCAGCAATCGCTCGATTTGCGTTCCCGTCAGACCTCGGTCGGTATCCGCAAGCACGCGACAGGCGGCCTCCTGAAGGGAGTTGAGATAAACAAACCCAAAACGGCGCGATAAATTGGGATTTAGTGGCCCGTATCGGCCTACAGTGGGATACGCCGGTGTAACGGCGTTGCAATGGGTGAAATTAAGAAACCGCCTCTGCTTGGCGGATAAGTGACTCAATCAGCGAAGCGGGGACCGCCGTTTTGATGACCACCACTTCACCTGTGATCCGGTCCACCACAGTCACCACAGTGTGCTCTTCGGCGCTAGCGAGCATCTGATCTCGGGCGTTGAGCTTCGACAGCATCCTATGGACAGCGGAGCGAGAGATGTCCAAGTCCTCAGAATCAATTAGCGCCGCCCGGATATCGTCGATGGATTTGTGGCGGTGGGCCCGCATCAACGCTAGGGCCTTGGCCTGTTTCTCCGGTTCGAGTGACTTAAATGCAGATTTGCGGCCCATCGCCTATACCTCTTCAACTTCGGCGTGGCCGAACGCATCCATCTGACCAGGCGCAGCTTCTGCAGCGCGTTGTGCCTTGATTCTCGCATTGATGCGGTTGACGAGCTTGCGCATGCCACGAGGGGTCATACCAAATTGGCGAGCAAGCTGGTCGTAGTTGTCGCCCTGGAACAGGCTCAGGACCTCCAGTTCCTTGAGGGTCAGCTTGTAGAAGGCGTCCTTGGGGAACGACACCACCTGGCCTGCCCAGTAGGTGCTGAGGTAGTCCACCAAGAAAGCCGCCACCAACGCTGCAGTGTCTGCGGCCACGCCCATGTCCGACAGCTGGCGGGCGACCACGTCTTGCAGCTCGGCGAGCAGCTCGTGCCGCTTGAGCAGAGCGCGTGCGCTTTCAGTGGCCATTGGTTTCCTCCGCAGGCTTTAAAGCGGCCAAGTCGGCCAACACCGGCCGCCCAAGGACCTGCATCAGGGCTTCCCATGCCCACCAGTGCATGTCGAAGCCCTGGCCACGGTGTAGGCATAGCTGGGCGTACTCCACACGCTCGATCTGTACCGCTGAAAGCGGATTGGCCTGGTGCAACTGCACTACCTCCCGGCGCAACGCCATCACTGCGTCCGGCAGGAAGCGCATAGCCCACTTCTTGAGGGTCTCGATCAAGGTGTCCGTGACGCTGCCACGCACCCAGCGAAGGTCATCTACCTTGGCAATCCGCTTGACGTAAGCAGCCAAGGCCCGTTCGGACGGATCGTTCACCACGCCAAGCGCATGCAGGAACAACCACAGCGCCCGCACCTTGCTGGCGTCAGGGTTGATGGTCTGCGACCGGTCGCCAGCCTTTGGACGCACTTGGAAGCCCTTGGTCTTGAGGTGCTCCAGCACATCCACCATCCCTGGAACGCCCATAGTCGTCAGTGACGCGGACTTTCCAACAGACAGCAGGATGGACCGATAAGTCGGCTCATCCAGGCCGTGCTTCTGGCCGAGTTCGCGCTTCGCCACATGGATCAGCTTGATCAGCGTGGCGCGGCGATTGTTGGCGGGGATTTTGGCGGTGGTCATAAACGGTGCTCCAGGTGGCTCACCAGAGCCCCCAGGACGGGGACTCCAGAAAGCCGACTGGATCAGTTCAGTGCATCCTTGAACGCCTTGCCGGCCGAGAACTTGGGTGCCTTGCTCGCCTGGATTTGCACCGGGTCGCCCGTGCGCGGGTTGCGGCCGGTGCGCGCCGCGCGCTTGGTGACGGTGAACGAGCCAAAGCCCACCAGCGTCACAGCGCCACCCTTCTTCAGGGTGGACTTGATGGCCTCGGTGGCCGCGTCCAGGGCAGTGCCTGCGGCGGTCTTGGAAATGCCGGCCTGGTTGGCCATACGTTCGATCAATTCGGACTTGTTCATGGTTTCTTGCTAGTGTTCTGTCCTGCAAATAAATGGCATTAGTCTTGCATGCCGGTGCAGTATCTTTGGAACGGAGATACCGCGATGAGAACAGGCAGACCGAAATCTGAATTGGTACTGAGTGACGACGAGCGATCTCAATTGCAGTCGTTTGCGCGCAGCCGCTCGTTGCCGGCGGCATTGAGCAGCCGGGCGCGCATTGTTCTTAGCAGCGCAGAGGGCGAGCCCAACAACGCGATCGCCGCGCGGTTGCAATTGACTAACGCCACCGTGGGAAAGTGGCGCTCGCGCTTCATTGAGCGGCGCATCGCCGGTCTGTACGATGACATTCGCCCCGGTGCTCCACGCACCATCGACGATGAGCGGATCGCGGAGTTGATCAACACCACGCTGCACACCAAGCCGGTAAATGGCTCGTCGCACTGGAGCGTGCGCGGCGTGGCCGCAGAGACGGGCATCTCCAAGTCCAGCGTGCAACGCTACTTCCAGCTTTTTGGACTGCAGCCGCATCGCACCGAGGGCTTCAAACTGTCCAATGATCCGTTCTTCGTGGAGAAGTTGCGCGACGTGGTGGGTCTGTACCTGAGCCCCCCGGACAACGCCTTGGTCATCTGCGTGGACGAGAAAAGCCAATGCCAGGCGCTGGAGCGCACGCAGCCGATGCTGCCCATGGGCTTTGGCTACGCCGAAGGTGTCACACACGACTACAAGCGCCATGGCACCACAACGCTGTTTGCCGCGTTGAACGTACTCAACGGCGCGGTGCTGGCCAGTTGCAAACCGCGCCATCGGCATCAGGAGTTCCTGTCGTTTCTGCGCGAGATCGAGACCGCTGTGCCGCCCGAGCTCGACATCCATTGCATCGTAGATAACTACGCCACGCACAGTCACCCGAAGATCAAGGCTTGGCTGGCCACCCGGCCGCGCTGGCACATGCACTTCATTCCGACCTACAGCTCCTGGCTGAATCAGGTTGAGCGCTTCTTTGCACTGATCACCGACAAGGCCATCCGGCGCGGATCGTTCACCAGCGTCAAGCAGCTCGTGCAGTGCATCGATCAGTTCGTCGCTCACCACAACGCCAACAGCCAGCCGTTCAAATGGACGGCCACCGCAGATTCGATTCTTGAGAAGTTGCATCGACTTTGCTCACGTATCAGCGGGACAGGACACTAGTGTGGTGTCTCAAAAGTAATCATCAAATAATGGTACTCGCTGCCCGCGCCACAGATGCCAAGATGGTGTCCGCACTTTTATGCCACACGAACGGCTTGGGATCCTCGTTGTGACGATCAATGTATTCCCGTATGGATTGCTCCAGCTGAGCAACGCTGGTGTGGGCGCTGCGCTTGATCCACTGCTCGCTGATCTGGCTAAAGAAACGCTCGACCAGATTGAGCCAGGACGCTGAGGTGGGCGTGAAGTGAACGTGGTAGCGAGGATGGGCTGCTAGCCAGGCCCGCACTGCCTGCGTCTTGTGCGTGCCGTAGTTGTCCATGATCAGGTGGATGTCTTGTTCGCCAGGCACCGCTGCATCGATGGCTTTGAGGAACTGCAGGAATTCCACACTGCGGTGACGGCGCTTGAGCTGTCCTATGACTTTGCCAGTGGCCACATCCAGCGCTGCAAACAGCGACGTTGTGCCATGGCGCTTGTAATCGTGCGTGCGCGTGCTGGGTTTGCCAAACGTCAGTGGTAACCCTGGTTGGGTGCGATCCAGAGCCTGGATCTGGCTCTTCTCGTCCACGCACAGCACCAAGGCGCGATCGGGTGGTGCCATATACAGCCCCACCACATCCCGTACCTTGTCCACGAAATGGGGATCCGTCGATAGCTTGAAGGTTTCTTGCAGGTGCGGCTTCAGCCCAAAGGCATGCCAGATGCGCTGCACCGTCGCGGGCGATACGCCAGCGTGCCGACTCATCTGGCGCACGCTCCAGTGCGTGGCGTTGTCAGGCTTGCTCTGGCGAACCTTGTCCACAATGAGCTGAACCTGCTCGTCGCCCACACTGCGCGGGCGGCCAGCGCGCGGGGCATCGGTCAAACCCGCCAGACGATACGCCCGGTAGCGCCGCCGCCACTTGGAGACAGTTTGCACCGTCGTGCCCAAGCGTTGGGCAATCATGGTGCCCGACTCCCCATCTGCGCAGCCCAGCACGATTCGCATGCGCAGCTTCTCGTCCTCGGGCGCTTTGCGTACGCGCAGTCGCGCATGCAGCTCTGCGCGCTCGGCATCGGTGATCTGCAGCTTCGTGGCGGGGCGTCCAGGGTGGGCCATCAGCGTAGTCTCCTATAAGGAAGCTGATTCGACCAACACCGGTCAAAATAGTTCTATCTATTTTTGAGACACCACACTAGATTGAGATTGAGAAATTCCGGTGATAACGGTCACCGGGGCCGGGGATTTATCGAGCGCTGGCTCACTTTCTTGACTGTTTTTGAGTCAGCTGCGCCGTGCAAAGCAAACACATAGTTCCCGTGGCTATCAATGCCGTTGGGCCTCAACGTGCCATTGCTGGCCAGCTTCAGGGCCTCTGCCTGGTTGATCGCCAGGTCCTGGCTGCGTTGAACAATGAAAAACCGGTGAGTGCGCGGGCTGCACTTGAGCGCGCCACCTGCCTTCAGTGTGGGAACAATGGGGACGCAACTGCTCATGCCGCACCGCCTTCCTCGTCGCTGTCATCGTTGACCGTCACTTTGAAAGGCAAGGTGCCCAACTCCATCAACGTGACTTCAATCCCGATTTTGAAGAACTTGGCTTCGCGATCAGTAAGAGGAAAACCCTCGTCGTCGTCGCCCAGCTTGAGCAAGGTTCCTTCCTTGGAAGCCTCTTGGACGTCACGCAAATTGCTCACCTTCTTGCTATGCCACGCGGTGAGCATTTCAACGAAATCACCCAATTCGTCGTTCATGCTGCGCTCCCTTCCTTACGCTCCACCAGAGCCAGGGGATAGCGGATGTTGTCTACCGAGGTGGAATCGCCCATGGAGCGGTAGTGCACCGTGTCGCCAGCGCGCAGCCGGTCGTAGCCCAACACGTACTTGCCTTTCCAGACAAAACCTTGGAACGGCTCACAGCCAATCACCTTGCCCTTGGCGTCCAGTTCCCAGCGCAGGAAATCCTGGCCGAAGTCGGTGAAGTGCAGCACGGTAGCGACCTTGTCGAAATAGCGCAGGCGGCGCTGCACCGCTGCCGCGACGGTCTTCTGCAGGCCGGGTAGCTTGAGGGCTGCCTCGCACTGCGCGCGGTCGAACCATGCAACAGCCCGAATACGGTCCTCGGCCACGCCGTAGTAGGTCTGGGTGCCACCGTGAACTCCGGCCTTGAACGGGTTGATTTCTTCCACGCTCATACCGCCACCATGTCCAGCGAGATAGGCGCATAGCGGTCTGAGTCACCCACGCGCTCGTAGAACCGCACGTACTGCTTGGTGCCGATCACCTGCACAGATTCGCCGATGGCCTTCATGGCGTTCTGCCAGCGCTCGTCGGTGATCTCCAGGCGACGCAGCGCCAGAATGCGGCCCACGTTGACGTTGCCCTCCTTGTCGGTCTGGAACGCCTGCTGTACCAACACCATGATCTCGGGGCGACTGCCCTGGGACCATTCGGTGATGCACTCGTCCACCAGGGCCTTGGCGGCTTGCAGACGCTCGTCGAATGTCACGTTCTCTGCCGTGGCGATCTGCAGCTTGAAGGCGCCGTCGTAGGTGTGCAGCGTGATGTTGCCTTTGGCCCCGCCGCGCTTTACACCGTACTGCTCGGCACTCAGTTCGGCGAATGCGGCCACGTCCCCGAAGATCTTGGTCTTGCTCGCCACCAGGCGGGCATTCAGGTCCTTGGCAATGGCCACCAGCTCGCGCACCAGGCGGTCGCGTTCCTGGTCCACGGGCTTGACCAGGTCGAGGGGGACAAGATGGCCTTGCGCGTTGCGCATGTAGCCATCGGGAACTTTGGGTTGATCCATGAGGATCTCCTTTCAGTGAACGGCGGAAGATCCGCCAAGGGTGGGAGGGTTGGACAAGGCGGCGGACTTCTGCATCAGCTCACCCGCGTACGCAGCCATTGCCACGGCCACTTGACCTACCGCATCGGGCGGCAACTGCAAAGCCGTGAATCGATGGACTCGGCAGAGCGCCTCCAGGAGCACAAACGGGTATTGAGGCCCTTCAAGGGCCTTGACGATCTGGCTGGCCAGATCGTTGGCCTGCTGGTGAAACTGCGCCCGCTGTTCAGGCGTCGGTTCAGTGGTTTTAGGCATGGGCTTCTCCTGATCAGCACCGAAAGCCACGGCTCTCAATGCTCATGTGGTTGAGGGCACCGGCCCGAACGGGCGCGGCAGGTATCGCGGTCCAGACCGGTGCTCGCATCCGGTCGTACTGAGCAGCGGGCACCACATTGGTGGGCCGTGCATGGGGCTTGGGCTTGTTGAGCGAGCCCAAGGGGCGGCCAATTGGCGCGCGGGTAGCGTGGTTGCTCATGGACGGCCCCTCTTTCCCAGCAGCTCAGCCACCTTGGCGCGCACGTCCGAGGGCATCGGTGCGGCCTTCTGGCTGCGCGCGTCGATCTCGGCCAAGGCAGGCTCCTTGCCCGCATATGCCACCTGCAGGGCCTCGCCAATGGGCAGCGTCTGCCCGCGCACCTGCACCGTGTCGCGTTGCGGAACAACGCGGCGGTCCTGCTCGCGCTGCGCCTCCTGCTCGGCCTCGGTCCTGTCGGACTTGCGCAGCAGCACGCTATATAGATAGGCATTGCCGTTCTTCAAAGGCACTTCAAGCGATCCCTTGTCCACGGCGGCAAACACCGCCGCAAAGGCACCCTTCCAGTCCTCCGCGCTGACCATCCAGTTGCGCCCGCTGCGCTCAATGGCACTGCGCTGCATATCCGGCACCAGCTCCGCGAGCAGCGCAGCAACCTTCTCCATGCGCAGGCGCTGCTTGGCAGGCTTGTGCAAGCGCAGGTAACGCACCACAAGGCCACCAAGCGGGAGCGACATGGTCACCACATCGGCGATCAGCCGGCGCACCGTGTCGTCATCGATCATGCGGTGCAGAACGGAGTCCAGCGACTCCTCCGCACCACAGGTCTGGCATGCGTTGACAAACTCAGCCATCAGAGCAGCCCTCCGGATTGGCGCGCGGCGGGCTTGGGCGCTGGTGCACGCTGCAACTCGCTGCGAAAGCCCAGGCACATCTGCTGCCCTAGCTCCATACCGGCCATGTGCACGCGGTCCAGCTGCACATCGGCAACGTCGCGCTGCGAAACCACAAAAACCAGGGCGAACACCCGTGACCGCAGCGCCTTCATGCGCTGGGTGCTGCTGCTGGCCATGAACATCAACCGGCCCACGCATTCCACCCTGCGCTTCCTGCTGCAGGTGGTGCGCGGCGAATACGATGACGCCACCGAAATGCAGGTGCGCCGTGAGCTGGACTATCTGGAAAGCCGCGACCTGGTCAAGGTGTTCACCGACCCGTTGGGCCAGGTCAGCGCAGACCTCACGCGCCATGGCATCGACATCGCTGAATACACGGTGGACGTGGAGCCGGGCATTGCCCGCCCACCGAAGGTGTGACGTCCATGGGCCGAAAAAGCAGCATTGACCGGCTGGACGCGGAGATCAAGGCCTACATCCAGGCCATGCTCGCCCTGGGCAGCATGACACTCGATGAACTGATCGCCGACCTGCAGGCCCGCTACCCAGCCGCAGCCACGGCGGGAGACCTGCCGAGCCGCTCGGCGGTGGGGCGCTATGGCCAGAAGCTGGAGCGGCGCCTTTCCGCCATCCGCGCCAGCACCGAAGCCGCCAAGATGATCCAGGCCCACGCGGGCGACGACAAGGACGCCCGCAGCGAGGCTCTCACGGCCATGGTGCAGACCGAGCTATTCGAGGCCATCCTGGCGTTGCAAGAGGCCGACGAGATCGGTGAGGACGGCGAAAAGCCCGACCCTGGCGAGCGCGTGGCCCTGCTCAGCAAGGCCGCCAAGAACATTGCCACCCTGACCAGGTCGAGCATCAACCTCAAAGAATTCCAGGCCAAGGTCGAAGAGGCCACGCGGAAGAAGCTGCTGGCCGAGCAGCAGGCCAACCTGGAGCAGATCGCCAAAGCCCAGGGCATGGGGCAAGAGCAGCTTGATTTCTGGATGAAAAACTTCCTGGGCATCAAGTAAATGGCCTCCGTCATCCAGCCCCTTGCCTCAACGCTGCGCGTCCTTGAGTGGGACGACCTGCCCGCCACCGTGCGCAGCATCCCGGCCAACCTCAATCTGTTAACCTCCTGGGCCTGGCCAGCAATGCCAGCAGCCTGTACTCCGCAGCCACGGGCAACGGCATTTTGGGCAATGCGGTCAGCACGGTGGGCGGCTGGCTGGGCTTTGGCGGTGCTGCGGCCAGCGGCCTTGGCCTGACGGCCGCAGCTGGTGCCGGCACCACGCTGGCCGCCGCAGGCACCGGCCTGGGCCTCACGGGCGGGCTGGGCGCCGGGTACGGCCTGGCCGCTGGCGGCGGCCTGGGTATCACCGCAGGCAGCGCCGGCGCCGGTGCCATCGGCGCCGGCCTTGGCACGAGCGCGGCCGCAGGCGGCACCGCTGCCGCAGCTGGCACGGGCCTGAGCGGCGCGCTGGCGGCGATCCCCGGCTGGGGCTGGGCGCTCGCCGGTGTCGCTGTGCTGGGCTCCATGCTCAGCAAGCCTTCCACGCCGCACATGGGGGCGCTTGCCGAATACAGCGCGAGCACGGGCCTGAAGACCGGCGACGGCTACCAGTCCGGTAGTTATGGGACGGGCTTTGGCGGCGTTGCAATGAACGCCGAGACCGAAAAGCTCACGGCCGGCATGGCCCAAAGCATCGTCGGCATCCTCGATGGCACGGCCGCCGCGTTTGGCAAGCAGGTCGGGTTCTCCGCCGCAACAGCGTTCGCGGACGATACGTCCAAGGACGGCGCCTGGGGCGGCCTGCGCATCGCGCTGGGCGGCCTGGACATCGTCAACTGGAACGACGACCGCACCAGCCGCTGGGCGCCGAAAGAGTTCGCAGACGGCGAAGCCGGCATGAAGCAGTACCAAGCCACTGCGGCTCTGGGCGTGCGCGATGCGCTGTATGCGATTGACCTGCCCGGCTGGGCCGACAACGCACTGGCCGCCCTGGGCGAGGCGCCCTCGGTCGAGGGGCTTGCCGCGGCTGTCACGCAGATCAATGCGGTGCAGGCTGCATTGCAGCGCATTGGCATGGCCATGCCGCAGATCGCCGCCATGTCCGACGCGGCCATCACCGCGCTGATCAACGCAGCGGGCGGCGCCGACGTCCTGGCCGGAGGCCTGGCCAGCTTCTACGCGAACTATTTTTCAGAAGCCGAGAAGACAACGGTGGCCACGCGCATGGTCACAGACGAGCTGGCCACGCTTGGCTACGCCATGCCCAGCTCGCGCGACGAGTTCCGCGCCTGGGTCGAGAGCGCCATCGATGCGGGCGAATCGGGTGCCAAGAGCGCTGCGGGCCTGTTGCGCCTCGAAGGCGCAGTCGCTGCCGTCCTGCCTGCGACCGAAAATGCGGCCGATGCGATAGACAGCCTTGCCGGTGCACTGGAGCGCGAGCAGCAAGAGCGCAAGACGCTGGCCAGCCTGGCGCAAGACCAGCACGGCCTGTGGGCCGACCTGGCTGAAGCCCAGGGCGACCACGCCACCGCTGCGCAGCGCCGGTACTGGATCGAGACCGCAGGCATGACAGCGGCAGAGCAGGCGGCATACGATTACAACCAAAGCATCCGCGAACAGATCGCAGCTGCAAACGACGCTGCCGCTGCGGTGCAACGCGCATCGAGCGCGATGTCGAGCCTTGGCGACACCCGCTTTGACCTCGAAAACGAATTGCTGACTCTCTCGGGCAACACCAGCAAAGTCGCCCGCCGGCAGCGCGAGCGCGATCTCGCCGAGATGAGCGCTGGTCTGGATGCCGAGCAGGCCGCAAAGATCACCGCTGCATACGACTACAACGTGGCTCTGCGCGAGCAGATCAAGGCCCAGCAAGATGCCCAGGCAGCGGCCGAGGCCGCAGCCCAGGCGCAGGCCCAGGCATCGCAGCAAGCGGCCCAGGCCGCCCAGCAGCTCACGGCCGCCTGGCAGGGCATCACCGACTCAATCTTCGACGAGGTCAAGCGCATCCGGGGCATCACGTCCGGCAACACCGCAGCGAGCCTGGCCGGCGCGCAGTCCGAATTCGCCATTGCGACGGCCCAGGCCAGAGCGGGCGACCAGGAAGCCGCCAAGCGCCTGCCCGAGCTGAGCCGCGCCATGCTGTCGCTGGCCGAGTCCAGCGCGGCCAGCCTGCTCGACCTACGCCGCATCCAGGGCCGAACCGCAGCCAGCCTGGCGCAGACGGGCGGCGGCCTGGCTCAGTCCTACGGGCTCAAGGTGCCGGCGTTCGACGTGGGGACGAACTATGTCCCGCACGACATGCTGGCAATGATCCACAAGGGCGAGGCCATCGTGCCCGAGCGCTTCAACCCTGCGGCCTTCGGTCTGCAGCAGGCCGCGCTCGATCCGCGCGCCGTGCAACTGCTGGGGCAAATCTTCGACGTCCTGCAGAGCATGCAGGCCGAAACCCGGTCCACAGCCGTCAGCAGCGCCTCCGTCGCCAAGGCACTGACGCGGGTCATGACCCCGGCGCGCGATGCGCTGCGCACCCAAGAAAAGGTCTCGGCATGAAGGTGCTCAAGCCCATTGCGCTCACCGACGCGATGATCGTCTCCAACTCGATCCCGCCCGACACGCGGCCTGCCTGGGTGTCCGGTGCCAACTATGCCCAAGGCGCCGAATGCGTGTACCAGCACCGCGCATACGAGCGCCTGGGCGCCGGCGCGGGCGTCAAGACGCCCGACATCGATGTCGACTACTGGCTCGACCTGGGGCCGACCAACGACCGGGCGATGTTCGACAACGTGATCGGCACCGTGAGCCACGGCGACTCGCCGCTCACGCTGGTGCTGCAGCCCGGCGGCGTGGGAGGCGTGGGCTTCGTCGAGGTCTCGGGACGCGAGATCGAAGTGACGCTGACCGACCGACCCGGCCCCGGTGCCACCCAGGTCTACCACCGCAAGATCGATCTGGACGGCACGCCGATTTTCAGCGTCTACGACTGGTTTTTTGCCGAATACGAACCCCTGCGCGACGTGGTGCTGACGGACCTGCCAGAGCACTGGCGCAGCGGCGAGCTGACGATCAAGGTCACGGCCACCAGCGGCCAGGCGAGCATTGGCGTGTGCAAGCCCTGCCGGGTGCTCGACGTGGGCGGCACGCGCTGGGGCGCGCGGGTCTCCATCCTCGACTTCGGGGAAAAAACCCGCGACAAATGGGGCAACTACAGCTACCGCCCCGGCGAGTGAGCCAAGACGGGCTCGTTCGAGGTCGAGTTGCCAACGGCCCGGTTTTCTGCGGTGTACCGCGCCCTCGCGCAGCTGCGCGGCCAGCCTATTTTTGTAGTCGGCGCCGACGGGCTGCGCGGCTACGAGCCCCTCATTGGCTACGGCATCTACAAGGACTTCTCCATCGCCGTGCCGTATGCCAAAACTGTTCTCTGCTCGCTTGACTATGAAGGACTCACCTGATGGCCGCCATCGCCCCATTGCCGTCGATTGACCGCACCTCACCGGATTTCCGGGACGATCTCGATGCGTACTTTTTAACGGAGCTGCCGCGCTTCGGCGTACAGCTCGAAAGCGCGCGCCTGGAGGTGCTGGACGCCGAGCGGTCGGCCGATGAAAGCGCCGGCACCGCCACCGATGCTGCAGCCATAGCCAGCGCCGCCGCCCAGGCCGCCACCGGCAATGCCGCCACCATAGCCGCGCTGGCCGGTGCCGCGCTGTGGACGCCCGGCACCTACGCCGCAGGCAGTGCGCGCTACAGCCCGGTCACCCAGCGCGTCTACCGCGCCCGCGTCGACCACACCGGGGCCATCGACCCCAGCGCCGACCCGGTGCACTGGGCCGTGGTCTACGCCGGCATGCCACTCGTGCCCGCGGCCGACACGCTGGTGCCCGCCCAGGCCGGGCTGCACTACGTGCTGCTGGCCGAGGCCGCGACCACGCTCGTGCTGCCCGCCGAGCCTGGCGCGGGCGATGTGGTCGCCGTCACCACCACCAACGGCCTGGAGACCAACGTGATCGCCTGCGCGGGCCAACCTGTCATGGGCGTGGCCGAAGACATGGTGCTCGACATCGCGATGCAGACCCTGCGTCTGCAGTGGATCGAGGCGCCCGGAATTTCAACCTGGAGGATCGTTTAAATGAGCGCGCTGTCTGACTTTCAACCCTCGGGGCGCCTGCCCGCTGGCGCCTTGCTGCCGGCGATGGCCGCCGACCCCAAGCTGCTGGCCAAGGGCTGGGCGACCTTGGACGGTTCGCTGGTCTCGCGCGCCTTGTACCCCGATGCCAAGAGCGTGGTGGGCGATGTGCGGTTTTTCGACGGTACGCCGCTGGTGGCGGACACCGCGATGGCGCCGCCAGCGGGCGCCACCACATCCGCTGGCTCTTCCAAGACCGTTGCGATCGGCAGCACGTTCATCGTTGCGCCGATCATCAGCTATACCGCAAGCGGCACCACGATGCGCCTGTGGCGCTCTACCGATGCCGGCGCCAACTGGTCCACGGTGGACGTCAATGCAGGCGCTGGTACTCAGGTCAGTGCCGTGGCACTGGAATGGTTTGGCGCTGGCCGCTTGCTGATGGTTGTGCGCGCATGGAACTCAAGCACAGGTTCCTTCTCGCATGCGATTGTTTTTTCCAACGATCTGGGGGCAACCTGGAGCGCGCCGCAGATAGTGGGAAATGGCTACGATCTGAGCAGCATCACCGTGACTGCCGACGCGCAGATGCTGGCCTCTGGCACAGGCTACTACTACGTTGGCGCGACGATGAGCTCGACGCCTGGCCAAGGCGTGCTCTACGCGCTCAACCCGCTGACCAACACGGTCAAGACCTATAACATGGGGCCCGATGGCGCCAGCTTTGGCAACTGCATCGTGCTCGGCGGCCGGGTCACGGGTGCCGGCACCAGCGAGATCCTGCTGGCAAGGTATGTCAGCAGTGTGCTCACGCCGCTCAAGCTGACGTTCGACGGCGCGGCGTTCACCACGGGCGTGGCTGGCGTGGCCTACAGCGCCAGCTACTTCCCGCCGGTGGCTGGCGGGCGCAGCTACCTGACCCGGGGTGGCGACGGCAATGACTATCTGGCCATGGCCACGGGCGCGGTCTACCGCATGCCGGCCAGCTGGAGCGGCACTCCCGTGCAGATCCACACCGGGCTGACCGACGCAGGCACGCGCCTCATCAGCAACACGCTGAGCAACCCGCTGACCGGCCTGGGCTTCGACCTCGCGACCGGCGCCGAGACCCGGCTGTCTGGTGCCAACGCCGGCGCATCGAAGATCGGCGCGCAATACGGCTTGGCGGCAAAAGACTGGACCATCGCCCCGGCCACAGACAAGGTGCCCAGCGCAAACCGGCACTTCATGCAGATCGCCAGCCAGGCTGGGTCTTTCGCGGTGCGCAGCACGCGCTGCGCGAGCAACTTCATGGGCGGCTTTGCGGGCACGGCAGACGCCGGTCGATTCATGACCTACTCCGCAGGCCCGGATATCCGCTGGTACGACCCGGACACGGGTGTCTGCAAGACCGTGCAAATGGTCAACACGGCCGGCAGCAACTACAGCCTGCGCGTCTCAAGCTACGCCCCCGCCCAGGACTACGCCAACTACGTGCACATGCCCTACCTGCCGGGCCTGGTTTGCCGCATCAAGTAAGGAGCCGACCGCATGCCCACCCTCTACCAAATCGGCGCCGCAGGCTACTGGACCGGCGCCACGCAAACCGTCGCCAGCGCGGCCAACGTGCCCTCGGGCTGGACGGCCCGGCCCGTGCCCCAGGACGTGCCGGAAGGCCACTATGTGCGCCTCACGCTGGCAGGCTGGGAGACCACTGCGGAGCCGGCGCCCGAGGCCCTGATCGCCGAGCCCCAGGCTGTGCCCGAGCTGCGGCGCATCACCAAGCGGGCCTTCCGCAGCCGCTTCACCAAGCCCGAGCGCACAGCCATCGAATGGGCTGCCGTGGACCGCCCAGAGCTGACCACCGAGCAGCGCATGCAGGCCGCCGCGCTGCGCTCCGACCTCAAGGACCAGGAGCAGGCGACCTACATTGACTTGGACGATCCAGACGTCGAGTTGGGCGTGCAGACCCTGGAGGCCATCGGTTTGCTGGATGCGGGACGCACCCTGGAAATCATCAATGCCCCGGTGCAGTCCGAGGAGCTGCCATGAGCTGGGCCCTGAACATCGCCATCGCGCTCGACCAGTTGGCCAACGTGCTGCTGGCAGGCGCGCCCGACGAAACGCTGTCGTCGCGCGCACACCGCATGCGCGTCAAGGGGCACCGCTATTGGGGCTGGACCGCCAACGCCATCGACCGGCTGTTCTTCTGGCAGCCGGGCCACTGCGAGCGGGCCTGGCGTTCCGAGCTGCTGCGCCTGCAGCAGCCACCAAGCCTTCGGGTGGATGAGCACTAAATAAAAGACGGGCGACCTGACCAGGCGCGCGAACGCCTGGCCAAACCCCAACCTGCAGATCGAGCCTGCAAGCCGACAAGGCCCGCCACCCTGTACAGAGTGCGGCGAGTCTAGCGGAAGTTACAACCAGCGTAACGGGCTTGCAAATGGAAGAAATACGGTGCGGCGCCTGCCGCCGCAAACTGGGTGAGGGTGAATACACCCGCCTGGTCATCAAGTGCCCCCGCTGTGGGGCCATCAATTCGCTGAGGGCCGAGAGCTCCATCCCAGAGCGCCATGGAGCGTCAAACACCACTGGACCCCACCATGGCTCCCATCATTCCCTGGATCGGCGGCAAACGCCGCCTCGCCGAGCTGCTCCTGAGCCGCTTCCCGCCCCATAGCTGCTACGTCGAGGTCTTCGCGGGCGGTGCGGCCGTGTTCTTTGCCCGCCACCCGGCCGAGGTCGAGGTGCTGAACGACGTCAACGGCGACCTGGTCAACCTCTACCGGGTCGTCACGCATCACCTGGAAGAGTTCGTGCGCCAGTTCAAATGGGCGATCTCTTCGCGCCAGGTGTTCAAGTGGCTGCAGGAGACCCGACCCGAGACGCTGACCGACGTGCAGCGCGCGGCGCGCTTCTTCTACCTGCAGCAGGAGTCGTTCGGCGGCCGCGTGTCTGGCCAGACCTGGGGCACCGCCACCACAGCCCCGTCGATCAACCTCTTGCGGATCGAAGAAAACCTGAGTGCCGCCCACCTGCGCCTGGCTGGCGGTACCTATATAGAGCAGCTCGACTGGGTGGCCTGCGTCGACCGCTACGACCGCCCGCACACCTTGTTCTATTTGGACCCGCCTTACTGGGAGACCGAGGGCTATGGTGTTCCGTTCCCCTGGGAGCAGTACGAGCTGATGGCCGCCAAGCTCAAGACGATCAAGGGCAAGGCCGTCATCAGCATCAACGACCACCCGGCGATCCGGGAGTGCTTTGCAGGCTACGACATGGAGTCGCTCAAGATCGACTACACGGTCGGCGGTGGTGCAAACCGGGTCGAGCGCGGCGAGCTGGTGATCTACAACTGGGACCGCCAAGCCGAACCGGCCGGGTTGTTCTGATATCTGTAATTCGCTTGCGCCTGCTGAAACGGCGCAGCATCTGCTTTATCGCACCGATTCAGGCCAAGTTATCGCGGCGCGCTTCAGCCTCCATGTGCTGCGAACTAAAGGGAGTGATGTGAGCCATGTGCGGGAAGCCGATGGATAAGCGCGTGATCGACCGTACTCACCACGCACCGGCCACCGCGGCATTGCCCAGTCTTATCCTGGTGATTTCTCCCAGGTCGTTTTGCATCTGTAGTTCGGGGAGAATCGATTTCGGTGGCCGTCTGTACCAGTGCAAGCAGACGTTAACGAGATCTGCCCCGGCGGGCTTTTTCAGAAACGACTGCCGCAAGTCGATTGTCAGTCCCGGATTGGGCACCAGGTGAAAGTCGCCCTCTCGATCCAGATGCTCGTGGCTCGGAGCCATGTCAACCCACTTCTTCTGGAACATGCGCCGCGGTGCGATAAACGGATGACCGGCAGCCGCGCACGTCTCCGGAAATATCGGCGCCATAAAGTCGATCACGTATCCATCGCAATGGACCCAGGCGTGAAACGCCGTGTCCGAGCTTTGAACCTGTCCTTCCTCCAACGTTGCGAAAGATATGACATTCCGCTGTTGTTCGTTGACGAGGTAGAACGCGGCCCCGGCGACCTGCACGGCCTCCTTCTTATAGAACTCTTGAAGAATGGCCGCGCCCGCAACGCTGAAGAACATACACGCATGCGCTGTATGCGCATCGACGCTGTCCAGAACCGACCTGATAACCCCGTGAATACGCAGGTAGTCCAACAAAGGAATGAGCGGCTTGGTCTTCATTGCATGTCTTGCCGTGTCCTGATGATCCGTGCCACGCAATGTCACCAAGCTTTCATTTTGAATAGGCGGCCTTGCTCGTTTTCGTCATGCAGGCTCACCACGATTTCATCCTTGCTGAATACCGGCTCATCCTTCTCTGTGCGCACGGGCAAGTCGGAATCGATCAAGGTGATGGTGGGTTGAAGACCAAGGTCGGCATACCGACGAATGACGGCCAAGAGGTTTTCCTTCTTTCGATCATCCAACGACTCGAACACGCCGTCGTGATAGACGAAGCGCGGGAACTTGTCCTCGATATGGGCACGCAGGATTGCCATGTCGAAGGCGATGCACAGCAGCTTGCGGTAGGTGTGCCCGAGGTCAGCGCTCGTCGCATTACCGGATTCGTCCAGAATCTCGGCCTTGAACTCCAGATGCCCTTCTTTATTGGGTGATACGCTGAGCAAAGCCTTGCGGTTGATCACCTCTTCGACGATCTCGCTGAAGAACAGGCGGATGACCGAGAACAGGCTGCTCTTGTCCGAGTTCTGCCTTTCAACGTCTGCCTCGATCTGCGTTTGCAGATGACCGCGCTCTTCCGTCAATGCGCGGATGTCCGTGCGCAATTCTTGCAGTCGGTGCAGGAAACCCCGCTGACGCTCCAGGGACGTGATGTCGGCACGCAGCGTCACCATGTCATCGGACACCTGCTTGTATTTGGTGAACACGTCGGTGCAGCTAAGGAACGACAACATGTCCGAACGTTTCTTGCCCAATGCATTCAGTTCGGCATTGATGCGCTTCAGTTCAGCTTCGACCTCCGTACGCTCCTCTTGGAGATAACCGCGACGCTCGTCCGTAATGGCCTTGTTGAAAGCAATCAACTGCTGGAAGTCCTTCTTGATCTGCCCTTTGAACAGTACGCCCGCTTCCTCAAACATCCGCTGCGCTTCGTCGGGATTGAACAGGATCTGATCCTCCTCCAGTGACGCCAGGATTTTCTTCCTATTCTGGTTCAGCGAGTAGCGCTCGGCGTTGAGTGCTGCGATGCGCTCATCAACGTCGTCGACCACTTGCTTGGTGCGATCCTTGTCCTGAGCCCGGAAGTCGAAGGCGTCGAGCAGCTTCTGCTTCTTCTCAGCTTCCTTCTGCTTAAGCAGCAACAGGCCTTCAATCTTGCTAATGTCCTCGATGGACCCACCCAGTTCATCCTTGATGGTCTGTGCGGTAGTCTGCTTCTGCGTGAGTTCCGTTTCCTTGTCGTAGTGCTGCACGATCAAGGGTGCATCGAAGCCCAGGATATGAGCGAGGAACGGCTTCCAGTCGGCATGTGCGGCCTGGAACTTACGCAGATGGAACACATCGCGGAAATCGTCTTGTGATCGCAACAGGTAGCCCAGCCCCTTGCGGAAAGACCAGGGCTTTAGCGCGCGCAAATCCAGCAGGCCATCGAGCAGATCGCGTGCGCGATCAAACGGCACGTCCTGATGATCCCATTCTGACATCGGTAGGGCCGAGAAGTCCTGATGGCCAGCCTGGTGCTTCTTGAAGCTGATCTTGCTCGCCTCTTCCACACTGCGACGCACGGTCACGTACGAGGCATCCTGCAGCTCGATTTCGAGGAAGAAAACGAAGTCTTTGAAAAGGTCGAGATGCTTAAAGAGAAAAAACTTTGGGTCGCGGCCCGCGAGAAAACCAAAGTCGAGCAGCCGCCCCAGCGTGGTCTTGCCTAGATTGTGAGTGTCCTTGTCGCGGTTCTCCGGCAGGCGTATCTCCGCCATGACGACGTTCAAGCCCGCGACGAAGTCCACGGGCTCGAACTGTTCTGGTTTGTTCGAATAGAGTCTAGAAAGCTTCATTGGGCCCAACGTATTCCACAGCGTCAGTCTTGGGACGATAGTCGATCAGTCCCATCAGATAAAGAAAGTTCAGCGCTGGCAGGAACAGCACATCGCCGCCGCTGACGGTCTTCTTCGCATACTTGCGCAAGTTGTCGTAGTCGTCCAACCGGCGCGATTTGAGGCGTGCCAACAGCAATAGCGACACGTTGATGACCGTGCGGTCCGGATGCGAGTGCTTAGTCGGCCGCAGCATCGCCCACCTCCCCGATATCGCAGTTCCAGTACATGTAGAACAGCACGGCACGGGTCAGGCGCTTGTGGGCATGCTGCCGCAAGACGGGATCACGGTTAAACAACAGATCCACCAGGTACTCCATCACTTCGTCAAAAGTCTGATCGTCCTTGCGTTTAGCAATGATTTTGAGTTCAAACTCATCGACCACCGATTCGTATACGTGCAGCAGTTCAAGGTTTTCCGGGGCGGCCAGAAATGCACGAATCTGAGCCGTCTCTTTCAGGTACTTTCTGCGCTGCGCCTTTGCATACTCGGCGCTTATGTTATTAAGCAGGTTTTTCTGCTCATATGTCACCCGCGTGGTCGGCGGATCGTCAAGCAGTGCCGACACCCCGTCTTTCTGCCGCGCCAACGCCTGCACGACTTCAGCAAGGTCATCGGGACTGACAATCAACGGCGAATCGACTGGATCGAGGTCAGCCTTTCCCACCACATCTGGGAAGGTCTTCAACCAGACTTCCAACTGCTCCAGGCCACACAAGTAGATCGACGAAGAGGGAATGCCGCACTGCGCTGCGAGGTACTCACATATCTCGCTTTGGGCGTTGCCAGCCAAGCGGCGGTTGGCAAACAGCATGTAATGGTCGAGCTGCTTGCTGTCACGCAACTTCTTGATGCGCGGAATTTCCTTGCCGAGTACCGTGTTCTGCGCCGTAGTGCTAAAGAAATCAGACTCCGAAAAATTTCGGTTATAGCCGTTGGTGTGCTTGGCCTGGACGATGGTCGTACCAACCCAGGGGGCAGCCTTGCTCGGATGGAGTTCAGCCGTCCCGACGAACTTCGCATCACGCCCGCCATCAGGCCCTTTGGCGAACCCCTGCACAGAGATGCCAAGCAGGCGCTGGCACAAGAACACGACCAGCTTCTCAAACTGGTCGTCGCTCAAGTCTTCGTAAGCAAACTTCATCGCACCGCCACGCCTGGCGTTTGTTCACGCCTGAACATCAAGCCGCCACCGTAATGCCTGCGCCGTGTGCGCGGCGAGCAGGACGAACGACGATCTCCACCTGCTGATCAAGCGACACGAGCGCCTGCATCAGGCGTTCGAGTGAGATGTTCTGGAGTTTGTACTGACGCACCTGTGACACCTTAGGCTGCGTCATGCCGGTGATGCCCGCCGCCTGGGTTTGGCTCAAGCTCCGCTTTTCGATTAGTTCATTGAGCTTCACGGCGAGCACGGCCTTCGCCGACAACTCCTCCGCGTCCTCGAACCCGAGATCAGTCAAAACGTTGTCCGTGCCCTTGTGGCTGTCTTTGCTTCGCATCGTCATCTCCCGCTGAGCCCGTACCGGGCAAGAACTGCCTTCAACCGTTTTTCAACCAGGTCCACATCCGGCTGCGGCGTCGCAATACCGGATTTGGACTTCTTCTGAAACGCATGCAGCACATGAACGGCATCACCTACCCGCACAGTGTAGACCGCGCGAAAAGTATCGCCCCGATGGTCTTCCACCAGTTCGTACACGCCTGACCCCAGCCCTTTCCAGGGCTTCGAAGAATCCGGCATGCGACCCAACTGCACCACAAACAGCGCAACGCCCATATCCTTCTGGGCTGGAATGGGAAACTCTTTGAAATCCTTCTTCGAGGAGCCTTCCCAGAACAATGGTCGTCGCTTTTCAGTCATGAATTATATCCGTTCGGGAATAGATCGGGCAACCTGAATTTGTACGCCCGCGAATGGAGACGCCTTGCCAGGCACCTTGTGTGATGGGGCAAGGCATTTCAAGCTCCCTCTGTGCCTGCCTGGGCCTCTGTGCGCTTTGTCCCAGGCGGCACTGCCCGCTCCTCGGTGCGCCGATGGCGAAACGGACGATAGGCTCCCGCCGACGCTTTCGATACAACGCCAGTTGCTGCTACCGGAACCTCAATACCGCCATAAGACGGTGTGGGCACTGTCGCCGCAGTTCGACCATCCTCCACCAGGCCTTTGCGTCTGGCGGCCACCAGATCGGCGGCGTTGCGCACCGGGTCGTCCTCCGTGTGTACGTACCGCATGAACATTGTGACCGTCTTGTGCGCTGTCAACGCCATCCCGACCTTTACCGGCACCCCGGAATTGGCGATGTCTGTGGCCGCCCGATGCCGGATGCCGTGCGTTCCGATGTGCGGAACACCGGCTCGGTCGAGGATGCGCTTCCAGCCCTGGTAGTAGGTGTGCTTCGGCAGTGGGCGCGAGGGCTTGAAAATCGCCGGGCAGACAAACGGCGACTCTCCGAAGCGCGGCGCATTCGTCAGCAGGCGCACTGCCTCCTCGCTCATAGGCTTGGAGATGCCCCCGGTCTTGCTGTCGGGCCAGACAATCCGCCGATTCTGGAAATCGACCCACTCCCAGCGAAGCGTCAGGATCTCGGACATGCGCGCGGCACACTCAAACTGCAACCGGATCGCAAGGGTCAGGGTCGGGTGCTCCAAGCCTTCAGCGTCAGATCGCTCCAGGTATGCATACAGCTGAGACAGCTGCACGTCGGTAATAAGCCGGGTTTTGCCCTTCTCCGGGTACTTCTGGACATGCTTGCAAGGGTTAGAGCCGTCCGGCCGGTAGCCCCATACCTCGGCCATATTGAACATCTTGCGCAGGCAGGCGAGCACGCGATTTGCCCCCGTCGGCCCCTTTTCCCGCTTCTTCATCAGAGCGACAACATCCTGGCGCGTGACATCCGGGACCTTCATGCTGCCCAAGGCGGGGCCAATATGCAGCGAGATGTATTTTCGATTGCTGGCAACTGTGCTCGGCTTATTGTGCGGCTTTGAATAGTCTTCAATGAAGCGCACGCACAGTTCTTTCACGGTCGGCGCTTGCCGCGCCGCCGCCTTGAGTGCGCTCGGGTCTTGGCCGCGCCGCACCTCGGCCAACCAATCCTGAGCGATTGATCGGGCCTGTTCCACAGTCAACTCCCCGAACAGCCCGATAGCGGGTTTCCGGCGTTCTCCTGCATTCGTCCGATACTGGACCATGAACACCTTGCGCCCGGTCGGCGTCACCTTGCATAGGAAACCGGGCACCAGCGTGTCACGCAGTTCAATATCCTGCACGCCAGCCTTCGCTGCGTCTACGGTAGTCTTGGTAAGCTTGATTTTGGCCATCTGATCTCCTTGGGTTGCGACCTGAACGCAGGAGCCAGCTAGGAGCCGGGCAAAAGTCAATCAGGTCGAATGCGGTACTAGGCCAAGGTATGATCAGCGCTAAGGCCCATTCGGGGGAACTGAGCGCAAAGCACTGTATCGTGCCCTGGCAAAGGCCAGCGTATCGGAAAAGTCAGCACTCAAAATCCCCCGCCGCAAGGCGTGCCGGTTCGATTCCGGCCCCGGGCACCAGAATTCAAAAAGCCGTTGACGTTTGTCGTCAACGGCTTTTTTCATGTCCGACTTAGGCACGGGCTGCTCTAAACAATCTTGGGGTACAGACAGTCCTGTGCCTAGTTTCCCGCGAGACGGTCAATTCACGGTCACTCCCGCCTCGCGCACCACATCGCCCCACAAAGAAATCTCCTTCACGATCTGATCGCGAAAATCCTGCGGGCTACCCGGCGCGGCCTCTTCCCCGGTAGCCTTCAGACGATTAGCCATCTCGGGCATGACAACCGCGGCATTGATCGCGGCGTTGAGCTTGGCCTGCACCTGCGGCGGCACGCCCTTGGGCGCGATGATGCCGTACCACACCGTCACGTCATACGGCACGCCAGCCTCGCGCACCGTCGGGATATCGGGCGCCGAGGACACGCGCTGCGGCAAGGTCACGGCCAGCACCTTCAGGCGCTTGTCCTCGCGGTAAGGCAGCGTCGAACCCGCCGTGGTCAGCATTACGTTGACCTGGCCTGATACCGTGTCCGTCAGAGCCGGCGCGGACCCCTTGTAGGGGATGTGGACCATGGTGATACCGGCCGTCTTCAAGAAGGCCTCCATCGCCAGATGCGATATGCCGCCCGTGCCGGACGAGGCATAGGTCAATCCGCCCGGCTTCTTCTTGGCCAGGGCCACCAGATCGCCCAGGCTGTCCGCCGGCACGCCGGGATTGACCGACACGAAGAAGGGGGCACGCGCGATCATGCCGATCGGGGTCATGTCTTCCACCGGATCGAATGGCAGCTTGTACAGGCTGGGGTTGACGGAATAGCTATTGGAAATCAAGGTGAGGGTGTAGCCATCGGGCGTTGCCTTCAGGCCCTGCTCCACGCCCAGCTTGCCGCCCGCGCCTGGGCGGTTCTCCACCACCACGGGCTGCTTCAGGCCATCGGACAGCAGCTGCCCCAGAAGACGCGCGATCCCGTCATTGCCGCCTCCGGCGGCAAAGGGCACGATCAGCTTGATCGGCTGTGAAGGGTAGTCGTCCGCGTGCGCATTGGAAACCGATGCGGCAAACGCCACGGCAGCCAGCGTCATCCCCAATACCGCCCTGCCCAGCTTGGCGCCGGATAGCATCGTCATAGTTATCTCCTCTCTTATCGGCCGCTGCGCGGCCACGTTTATTGGCGAAAAGGCGCAAGACTACAACTTAACGAGTGAAGTTGCAGTCTTGCGCCCTGCTTTCCGCGACGCTCGGTTGCGTTGGCCGGCCTTTTTTATGTTGCGTGCGTGGTCTGAAACGCATGATCCCGAAACCGCTCCACCAGGGTTGCCACGGCGGATTTGTCCAGCGCTTGCACCGCATAGCAAAGCCCGATGCGCCGCGACATCTCCAGCCCTTCCAGCGGCCTGGTCTTCACGCCGGCCTGACTGCGAGCAAGGGACTCCGGCGCCACGCATATGCCTGCGCCAGCCGCCGTCAATGCCAATGCCAGGCGCAGCGATCCTGCGTGGGCGGCCGGCGTGTTTGCCCCGGCGCCATAGTAGGGAAGCAGACGCTGATGCGTCGGATGATCCGGGCACACGATCCAGGGCAATGCGGCTTCGGCGCCGCTGCCTGCCGGTCTGGCCAGCACGTAAGGATCGACGGATAGCGGCAGGAACAGCTCGTCCTCGCAGCGCTCGTCCTCGGTCGCCAGCCGGGCATCGCCCTGACACCCCTCAAGCAGGCTCACGAAAAGCGTCGGCACGGCCTCCCGCGCCGCGCGCATGAAGGCGGCAATGTCCTGTCCCGCAATGTCCGCCTCCACGCCGATTTCGATGCGCGACGCAGACGAACCCTGGCGGAACTGATGCGTCATCGAGTCCGTTTGCGACAGGATGCGGCGCGCCTGCGGATACAAGATGCGGGCGTCCTCCGTCACGGCCACGCCGCGCGCCTGGCGCGCGAACAATTGCGTGCCCAGCAAGTCCTCCAGGCTCTTGATCGTGCCGGACAGCGCGGGCTGGCTCAGGTGCAAACGGCGGGCAGCGGCCGTGATGTTGCGCTCTTCGAAGACGGCGACAAAGGCCTTGAGCTGACGGCTATCCATAAGTTTTTCCGATTTCTTCCAAAGGAATAAACCATTTCTCAGGGAAAACCCCTGGGAATAGAATGATTCCCGACACTCAAGCATACATAAAACCGATATCAGGAGTCCGCCATGTCTACCTTGAAAAAGCCCCTCGTCATCATCACGGGCGCCAGTTCCGGCATAGGCCTGGCCACCGCCCGCCTGTTCTCGGCCCACGGCCACCCGCTGCTGCTGCTGGCGCGCCGGCTGGAAAAAATGCAGGCGCTGAACCTGCCCGACACCCTGGCGCTATCCGTGGACGTGACCGACCGCGCCGCGCTGGCCGCCGCTGTGCAGGAAGGCGAGGCGCGCTTCGGTCCGGCCGATGCGCTCATCAACAATGCGGGCGTCATGCTGTTGGGCGACATTACGCGCCAGGACCCGGATCAATGGGACCGGATGCTGGACGTGAACGTCAAAGGCGTGCTGAACGGCGTGCATGCGGTCGCGGCGGGCATGGTGCAGCGCAAGCGCGGCAGCATCATCAACATCAGTTCAGTCGCCGGGCGCAAGACCTTCCCCAATCACGTGGCTTACGTGGGCACCAAGTTCGCCGTGCACGGCCTCTCGGAAAACCTGCGCGAGGAACTGTCGGCGCACAACGTGCGCGTGACCACCATCGCGCCGGGCGCCGTGGAAACCGAACTGCTGGGCCATACCACCGACGCGGACATCAAGACGGGCTACGAAGCCTGGAAGGCCGGGATGGGCGGCAAGGTGCTGGCCGCCGAGGACGTAGCCAACGCCATCCACTACGCCTATGCACAGCCTGACGGCGTGTGCGTGCGGGAAATCGTGCTGGCGGCCACGCGCCAGCAGGCGTGAGGCATCCGTTGCCGTGACCGTATGACGTTCAGCCCTGCGCCTCCGCGCGCAGCGCGGCCTGCACCGCGGGGCGCTCTCCGATGCGCGCGGCGTATGCCGCCAGGGATGGCCAGCGATCCAGGTCGATCGCGAAGAACCTGCACCACCCCAGCACGGTAAACAGATAGGCATCGGCCACGCTGAACTGCTCGCCCATCAAGTAGGTGCTTTCGGCCAGGATGCCGTCCAGGTAGTCGAAGCGCTTGAAGAGCCGTTCGCGGAAATGCGCCTTGGCGGCTTCGGGCAAGGCAGTCTGGAACAAGGGCGCCGAGCCCGCGTGGATCTCGCTGCTCACGAAATTGAGCCATTCCTGCAGGCGTGTACGCTCGCGCGTGCCGTTGGGCGGCGCTAGCTGCATGACGGGCCGCAGGTCGGCAAGGTACTGAACGATGGCCGGCCCTTCCGTCAGCACGTCGCCCTGGCCCAGTTCCAGCGCGGCGACATAGCCTTTGGGATTGATGGTGCGGAAATCGCGGCCGTCCGCGGTCTGCTTGGTCTGGTTGTTTACCTTGACCAGTTCGAATGGCAGCTCCAGTTCGCGCAAGACGATATGCGGCGACAGCGAGCAGGTATGCGGGGCGTAGTAAAGCTTCATGACATCTCCAGGGAACAACAGGGGAGCAGTCTCTCGCGCCGCTACACACAGGTAAAATTAATGCTCCATTCTCTTATCATTAGCTCAGCTACTTAATATGTTGAACCTGGGGCATTGGCGCCTGCTCGTCGCGACGGCCGACACGGCCAACATCTCGCGCGCCGCCGAGCGCGTGGGCATTACCCAGTCCGGCGCCAGCCAGGCCATTGCGCAACTGGAAGCGTCGCTGGGGCTCCAGGTTTTCACCCGTTCGCGCAAGGAAGTGGCGGTAACCGCCCTGGGCGAACAGGTCATCGATCACGCCCGCGCGATGCTGTCTCACCTGGAGTCCATCCGCGCGCTTGCCGACGACAGCCAGGGACTGAGCCAGGGCCGCATCCGCCTGGGCAGCTTTCCTTCGGTCATCTCGACGCTGCTGCCCTCCCTGCTGCATAGCTTCCGGCAGCGCCACCCCGGCATCGAGGTGGTGGCCTTGGAAGGTACGGATGAAGAGGTCGAAGATTGGCTGTCGCGCGGCGCCATCGATCTGGGCGTGGTGATGAACCCTACAGCGCCAAGGCAAGCCCTGATCCTGGGCCGCGACCGCTGGATGGCGCTGCTGCCCGGCGCACACCCATTCAGCCGCCGCGCGTCGTCGCGAGGTATTGCGCTGGCCGACTTGGCCGATGAGCCGTTCATTCTGGCGACCGGCGGCTGTGCCGTGAATGGCCTGAGCCTTGCGCGCAAGGCCGGGCTGGAGCTCAACGACATCCGCGTTACGGTCCGCGATTGGGCCAGCGCCTGCGCGTTGGTGCGCGAGGGCATGGGGGCCGCGGTGGTTCCCGAGTCCACCCTGCCCTCGGACATGCGCCAGCTCCGGGCCTTGCCGCTGACGCCGGCGGCGCGCAGGGAGTTCGGCCTGGTGCGTTCCGCGGCCAGCCGGAAATCCGCGGCGGTGGACGCGCTTTGGAAGCATGCAGCCCTCGCCTTCAGTCCAAAGGCTTCGGCCAAAGTACGTACCCGCTGAGACGAACCGCACGCGCATCCCCCTCCCCCCCGGCAGTGGAAACTCCGCGCTACGATCTGGTTGTCGTTCCATCTGGATTCGCGAAGCGCTGCCCTAGGGAAACAACGCGCCATGACACCCCGCCTGTACGCGCTTACCCTGCTCTCCATGCTCGCCTTCGCCGGCAACTCGCTGCTGTGCCGCCTTGCGCTCAAGCACACCGCCATCGATCCCGCCACCTTCGTGGCCATCCGCATCGCTTCCGGCGCATTGGTGCTGTGGCTGGTGTTGCGCCTTCGCAAACCGGCGAAACAGCTGGAAGGCAATTGGCGTGGTGCGTCGGCGCTGCTGGCCTATGCCGTGGCCTTCGCCTATGCGTACACCCAGATCTCGGCTGGCACGGGCGCCTTGCTGCTGTTCGCGTCGATCCAGATCAGCATGATCCTGTATGGATTCTTCATCGGCGAGAGGCTGAGCGCCACGCAGGGGCTGGGCATAGGACTGGCGGTGGCCGGTCTAGTGATCCTGATGCTGCCCAGCGTCAGCGCGCCGCCGTTGTTCCACGCCTTGCTGATGATAGTGGCCGGCATCGCGTGGGGCGCCTATTCGTTGCTGGGCCGCGGCGCCAAGGACGCGGCGTCGGCGACGGCGGGCAACTTCATCCGCGCCACGCCTGTCGCGTTGCTGCTATTCCTGCTGCATGGGCTGAGTTCACGCGTGAGCTACGATGCCGCGGGCGTGGCATATGCCGTGGCTTCCGGTGCGGTGACCTCAGGCCTGGGCTATGTCTTCTGGTACGCGGCGCTCAAAGGCCTGAAAGTGACTCACGCCGCCACCGTGCAGCTCAGCGTGCCGGTGTTGACGGCATTTGGCGGGACCCTGTTCCTGGATGAGCCTGTGACCGGCATCCTGGTAACGGCGTCGGTACTGATCCTGCTCGGCATCGCGTTGGTGGTGCTGGTCAAGAAGCAGCCCCCCTGACAGCCCGCTTCAATTCACCCGCTTGGGCAGCACCGCCCGCATCCAGCGCGACAGGCGCGGCCGGATGCGCTGGTTGTGCAGCAGCACCGCGCCCACGGCGCCGATGAATGCGCCGACCACCGTATCCAGGAAGCGCGCCTCGATGACGGCCGCGGGATAGCCCTGGCCCAGGTGCGGCGCCTCGGCCAGGAAGATCGTCAGGGGCGTGATCAACACCACGGCGCTGGCGTAGTGGCGCACCACCAGCGTTTCGATGCCGAACGACAGCGCCATCATCACCAGGCTCAGCGTCCACACGTTCAGCGGCAGGCTCAACAAGGCCCATGCCGCGCACAAGCCCACGGCGGTACCCAGGATGCGATGCAGCTGACGGTTCCACGCCGCCATCAAGGTCGCGCCCTGGATAATGGCCAGGCAGCTGACGGGCACCCAGTACGGGCGCGGCAATTGCAGCAGCTCGGCCACCAGCAGCGACACGCCCACGAAAAGGCCGATGATCACGGAGTCGTAGACCACGAAATCGAGGGTGGGCCTGGGCAGCGCGGTTTCGGGCGGCGGCGGCGCGACCCGCGTCATGTGCAGGGAATACACAAACGCCACCAGGCACGCGACCAGGCTACCCAGGGCCACCATGCCGACGCGTGTGGGAATTTCTTCCACGCGCCCCGGCGTGTAGGCCGCGATCGCGGTCGCCATGATGTAGAACAGGCTGCCCGGCGGGCCCAGCCGGTAGCAGCGGCAGACCATGTTCACCACCATGGCAATGAAGGTCAGCGCCACCAGCATGACCGCGGGCCAGAACTGCGTCAGCGCGCCCACGGCATAGCAGGCCACCATGCCGAAGGACGCCGCCAGCAGCATCATCATGCGGTGCTGCAGCGAAGAATTGGGCAGGCTCAGGAACACCATGCCGCCCAGGCTGGACATCAGGCCGTAATCCATGCGTCCGAAATAGGCGCCCACCAACAAGGGCAGCCCTGAGGACAGGGCCGCGGCCAGGGGCATTTCCCAGGGCCGGTCGCTGGCGTTGACCCGGATCAGTTCGCGCCACACGCCCAATAGGCGCGCCTTGGCCCAGCTGTACCCGCGCCATGCGGCGGAGCCGCGCTCGGAGGGTTCTTCGTTCTTGTTCATGGACAGGCCTGTAGAAAATTCCGCCGGACGGATTTAACGGGAATTCCCTGATTCTCCCCCCTTATGCCGCTGGCTACCATTCGCCGCACCTCAGCCTTCGGCTGATCGCTACAAATGCGCCGGATGGCGCGGAGACACCCATGAAAGCACTCAAACTGGCCGCGGCAGGCACCGCCTTACTCATTTCGTCCTTGACCGCCCACGCCGGCGCGACTTTCGAGGCGGTCAAGAACAAGGGCTTCGTCCAATGCGGCGTGTCCACCGGCGTCGCCGGCTTCTCGGTGAACGACAGCAAGGGCGGCTGGATCGGCCTGGACGTGGACCTGTGCCGCGCGCTGGCCATCACCATGTTCGGCGACGCTTCCAAGGCCAAGATCATGGCCGTCAGCGCGCTGCAGCGCTTCACCGCCCTGCAATCCGGTGAAGTCGACGTGCTGCCCCGCAATACCACGCTCTCGTTGACCCGCGACACCACGCTGGGCCTGATCGGCGTGGGCGTGAACTACTACGACAGCCAGGGCATCATGGTGAACAAGTCCCTGAACGTGAAGAGCGCCAAGGAGCTGGACGGCGCCACGGTCTGCGTGCAGCCCGGCACCACCACCGAACTCAACCTGGCCGACTGGTTCCGCTCGCAGAACATCGTCTTCAAGCCCGTGGTCGTCGAGCGCCTGGACGAGATCATCCGCGCCTTCGCGGTGGGCCGTTGCGATGCCTTCACCGGCGACAAGTCGCAGCTGGCCGCGGCACGCAGCAACCTCGAAAACCCGGAAAAGTACGACATCCTGCCGGAGAACTTCTCCAAGGAGCCGCTGGGTCCGATGGTCCGCCAGGGCGACGAGCAATGGTTCAACGTCGTGCGCTGGACCCTGTTCGCCATGCTGGAAGCCGAGGAATACGGCATCACGTCCAAGAACGTCGACGAAATGCTCAAGAGCACCAACCCCAACGTGCAGCGCCTTTTGGGCGTGACGCCGGGCATGGGCAAGAACCTGGGCGTGGACGACAAGTGGGCCTACAACATCATCAAGAACATCGGCAACTACGGCGAGAGCTTTGAGAAGAACCTTGGCCCCAGCAGCCCGCTGAAGCTGCCGCGCGGCCTGAACGCTTCTTACCGCGACGGCGGCCTGATGTACGGCTGGCCCGTGCGCTAAAGGCACGGCAGGCCCGCGCCAGGCATCGCCCGCTACGGCTTCGCGCCGTGGAACAGCGGCGATGCCTGGATTTTTTCCAGCATGCCTCTTGCCGCGCTGGTCAGCGGCCGGTTGGCCCGCACGATCAGCCGCGTCTGCGCCGCTTCGAAGATGGGATTGGTGGTGCGCAGCGCCACAAGCTCGCCCCGCGCGACCTCCTTCACCACCGAGTTCGCCGACGTGAAGGTCAGCCCCAGACGGCTTTCCACATAGCGCTTGAGCGTCACCACCGAGTTGGCGATGAAGTTGGGCGACAGCACGATGTTCTCGGACAGCTCAGCCATCTCGATCAGCTGGCGTAAACCGAAGCCCGGCCCCATCAGCGCGATCGGATAGCGCGCCACGTCCTTCAGCGTCGGCCGCTTGCGCTGCCGGGCCAGCGGATGATCCGGCCACGCGATCACGCACAGCGGATGGTTGCGCGTGTGCACCACGCGTATGCCGGGGTCCGCCGGCGCGCCGAACACCACGCCAATATGCGCGTCGTCGTGCACCACAGCGCGCACCGCGTCGGAAGCGCCGGCCACTTTCAACGAAACCCGCACGCCAGGATGCTGCCGGCAGAACGCATCCACCACGCCGCTCATCAGGATATCGACGAAGCCCTCGCTGGTAACGATCTGGATGTCGCCGCGTTGCAACCCGTTGACCTCGTCCAGCCGGGCGCGCAAGGCCTGCTCGCTGGCCTGCCGGTCGCGGCAGTGATCCATCACAATCGCGGCCATGTCGGTGGGCACGATGCCGCGGCCCTTGCGCTCCAGCAGCGCCACGCCCAATTCCGTCTCCAGCAGCTGGATCTGGCGGCTGACGATGGAAGGCTCCACGCCCAGGCGTTCCGCCGCCCCGCGCACCGATCCGGTGGTGACCGCCTCGAAGAAATACTGCAGGCGCCGCGCGCTCAAACCTCCGTCCATACTTGTCCCCATTTCTATGATTTCTTCAAATCGTTGCCTTTTTAGCAACAAACTTCCCCTCAGCTTACATTGATTTACAGGGCGGCGATTGCGAATAATGCGCGTACTTTCAAATCCGCTCGGTTGCGAGCCGCAAGCTGGAAGCCAGCAGCGGCGGCAATGCGAGGTAACGCCCATTTCGAGCCTTAAAGCATGAAACTCTTCGCTTCGATCCTCGCTGCCGCAACCCTGAGCGTATTCAGTCAGCAAGCCGCGGTCGCTTCCCCGGAGGCCGCCTACCCGAGCAAGCCCGTCAAGCTCGTGGTCGGCTACGCGCCGGGCGGCTCGTCCGACGCCGTGGCGCGGCTGATCGCCGGCCGCCTGTCGGACAAGCTGGGCCAGACCTTCGTGGTCGAAAACCGTCCCGGCGCCGCCAGCAACATCGCCGCCGCCACCGTGGCGCGCTCGCCCAACGACGGCTACACCATCCTGCTGGGCTCGAACGCCAGCACCATCAACGTGTCTCTGTACAAGGAACTGTCCTTCGACTTCCAGAAGGACTTCGCGCCGGTGGCGCTACTGACGCGCTTCCCCAACATCATGGTGGTGAACAACACCGTGCCGGCCAAGACGGTGCAGGAGTTCATCGACTACGCCAAGGCCAACCCCAAGAACATCTTCTTCGCCTCGTCCGGCGCGGGCTCGTCCACGCGCCTGTCGGCGGAACTGTTCAAGATGATGACCGGCGTGCAGATGGAGCACGTGCAGTACAAGGGCAGCGCGCCTGCCCTCACCGACCTGATGGCCGGCCGCATCCAGGTGATGTTCGACACCGCGCCTTCCGTCATGCAGCTCATCCAGGGCGGCAAGCTGCGCGCACTGGGCGTCACCAGCGCTACCGTGCAGCCCTTCGCGCCCGAGATCCCCACCATCGACGCCACCGTCAAGGGCTACGAGATGACGTCCTGGTACGCGCTGTTCGCGCCCACCGGCACGCCCGCGGGCATCGTGGAAAAGCTGAACAAGGAAGTCAACGCGATCCTGGCAGAGAAGGAAATCCAGGAAAAGCTCGCCGGCATGGTCGCCACGCCCGGCGGCGGTACGACCGAAGAACTGCGCCAGCACGTCGCTTCCGAAATCGCCAAGTACGCCGACGTGGTCAAGGCCTCCGGCGCCACCGCGGACTAAGCACTCTTACCATGCGCGTTTTCACCGGTTCGCTGTCCACGGAAACCAATACATTCGCTCCGCTGCCCACCTCGCTGGATGACTTCGCCGACCGGGGCTACTACCCCGCCGGCACCCATCCTCCCGAGATGACCATATTCAGCGGACCCCTGTGGGCAGCGCGCCAGCGCGGCGCGCAACACGGCTGGACCGTGATCGAAGGCATGGCCGCCGGCGCCCAGCCCGGCGGCATCACCACCCGCCACGCTTACGAAACGCTGCGCGATGAACTGCTGCGCGACCTACGGCAAGCGCTGCCCGTCGACATGGTGGTGCTGGGCCTGCACGGCGCCATGGTGGCCGACGGCTACGAAGACTGCGAAGGCGATCTGCTGGCACGCATACGCGAAATCGTCGGCCCCGAGGTCGTGGTGGGCGCGGAGCTGGATCCGCACTGCCACCTGTCGGACGCCATGGTCGCCAACGCCGACATGCTGGTCGCCTACAAGGAATATCCCCACACCGACATCCGCGAACGCGCGTTGGAATTGGTGGACTTCTGCGCGGCGATCGTCGATCGGCGCATTGTTCCTGTGGCCGCCGTGATCGACTGCGAGATGGTCGTCACCATCCGCACGCCACAGGAACCGGCGCGCAGCTACATCGACCGCATCAGCGCGCTGGAAGGCCGCGACGGCATACTCTCCATTTCCTTGGTGCACAGCTTCGCCTGGGGCGATGTGCCAGACATGGGGACCAAGCTGCTGGTCTATGCCGATGGCGATGCCCGAGCCGCCCAGCAACTGGCGCGGCGCCTGGCTGACGAGCTGATAGGCATGCGCGAAGCATTGACGCCCGTCTACCCCAAACCGGACGAAGCCATCGACCAGGCTTTGGCATACGGCGCAATGCCGGTCGTCATCGCCGATGCGGCCGATAATCCGGGCGGGGGTGGTGCGGGCGACTCCACCTTCCTGCTGCGGCGCCTGCTGGAAAGGGGTGTGCGCAATGTGGCTATCGGCCCCATGTGGGATCCCATCGCCGTCCGCATCGCTTTCAGCGCCGGCGTAGGCGCGCGCTTGCCCTTGCGCATCGGGGGCAAGATCAGCCCCCTGTCCGGGGACCCGCTGGACCTGATGTGCACCGTCAAGGCACTGGTGCCGGACATGGTCATGACGGGACTGTCCGGATCGCCGGCTGTCGTAGGGAATTCCGCCCTGGTCGAGGCTGATGGCATCGAAATCGTGCTGATCACGGTACGGGCCCAGGCCATGGATACCGATGTCTTCACCCAGCTGGGCTGCCGGTTGGAGGAGAAGACGCTGATCGTGGTGAAGTCGGCGCAGCATTTCCAGGCGTCGTTCGCCAAGGTGGCGCGGGCTGTGGTGTTTGCGGATGCGCCGGGGTCGGCGACGTTGGATCAGAGCAAGCTGCCGTATAAGCATATTCATAGGCCAAAGTGGCCGATCGATATGTGACAAAGTTCCCTGCGCTCAGGCGGCCGGGCGTCTTGTATTGAAGGGATACACAACAGTCGTCAGCGGTTCATCATCCGCGAGTTACCCTAGCCTATCCAGCGCCCGTCCGCTGAATGCGTTACTCTCCCCCTCCCCAATTCAAGTCCGCAAGGAGCCCCAAATGGCACAAGCCTCCGCCCGCCACATCCTCGTCTCCACCGAAGCCAAGGCCAACGAACTGAAGACCGCCATCGAGAACGGCGGCGACTTCGCTCAGCTGGCCAAGGAAAACTCCAGCTGCCCGTCCTCGCGCGACGGCGGCAACCTGGGTACGTTCGGTCCGGGCCAGATGGTCAAGGAATTCGACACCGTGGTGTTCAGCGCCCCGGTCGGCGTGGTCCAGGGTCCCGTGAAGACCCAGTTCGGCTACCACCTGGTTGAAGTGACCAGCCGCAAGGACTAAGTCCCGCTGCTGCACGCGAAAAGGCCGCCGCCAGAAGAATCTGGCGGCGGCCTTTTTTTGTCTGCTCGAAAGAGCGCGCCAGGAATCTATTCCTTGCCCGTCATCACCATGTGCGCCAGCGCATCCGCGTCCAGCCCGGCCACGTCGCGCTCGATGACCTTGGTCCCGCTCTTCAGGATCGCAACCCTGTCCGCCAACGCCACCACGTCGGCCATGTTGTGGCTGATGAGGATCACGGTGCGCCCTTCCTCGCGCAGCTTGCGCACCAGGTTCAGCACCAGCGCGGTCTCCTTGACGCCCAGCGCGGCGGTGGGTTCGTCCATGATGACGACGCGGGCGTCCCAGCGCAGGGCGCGGGCGATGGCGACGGCCTGGCGCTGGCCGCCGGACATGCGTTCCACGGGACGGTCCATGTCATCGATGGGCACGGACAGGCGCTGCAGGTAGCCGCGCGCATCCTGCGCCATGCGGCGCTTGTCCAGGACGCTGAACGGACCCACGCGCCGCACCAGTTCGGCGCCCATGAAGATGTTCTCCCAGATCGACAGCCGCGGGGCCAGCGCCAGGTCCTGGTAGATGGTGGCGATGCCTTGCACCAGGGCATCGTGGGGCGAGCCGAACATGACCTGCTGGCCGTTCAAGCTCATCGCGCCGCCGCTGGGTTCCTGCGCGCCGGAGATGATGCGGATGAGCGTGGACTTGCCCGCGCCGTTGTCGCCGCAGATGGCCATGACCTTGCCTTGCGGCACGTCCAGGTCCACGCCCTTCAGGGCTTCGACGGCGCCATACGACTTCTTGATCTGGCGTAGCGACAACGCGGCGGTCATGGCTGCTGGCTCTTACTTGGCGGGTTGCAGGAATTTCTGGACGTTGCTGGCGTCGACCAGGACGGAGTCCATGAACAGGTAGGGGCCGGCGGCGATGGTTTCCCTGGGTTCCTTCTTCACGACGATGCGGTCGATGGCGTAGATGGCCTTGGTGCCCATCTGCTCGAAGGGAATCATCATGGTGGCGGTGACGAGGCTGTTGGGATCGGCGATGCGGCGATAGGTTTCCGGGCTGCCGTCGACGGACACGAGCGTGATGTCGCCCTTCTTCATGCCCTGGGCCTGCAGCAGATCGTCGATGACATAGGCCTGGCCGTCGAACGAGGCCCAGATGCCCTTGAACTGGCCCTGATGGCGCAGCAGCAGCGCCTGCATGCCGTTGCGCACATCGTCGCGCCAGCTCTGGGTGCGGGCCATGCTGAACTTGGCCAGGTCCTTGACGGCGGTGTTCTCGGTCAGGACGGCATCCAGCATCTTGCCGCGGATGCGGGTGCCGGAGTTGCCGTCGAAGCGGGCGGACAGGATATTGCCCTGGTAGCCCATCTTGCCCAGCATGTAGAGCACGGACTGGGCGCCAGTGGCGTATTCGTTGACCTCGACGTCGAACAGCATGTGGGGGCTGGCGCCGGACATCACGCCGACGACGGGTATGCCCTTCTCTTTGGCGGCCTGCAGCTGCGCATCGGTTTCAACGGGCTTGCCCATGGCGATGACGATGGCGTCGACCTTTTTGTTGACCAGGGTGTCGAGCTGTTCGGCCAGCTTGGGCAGCGACCCTTCGGCGTTCAGCTGGGTCACGGTCCAGCCCTTGGAGCGGGCGGCTTCGGCAGCGGCGTTGGCGACGCGCGCGTGGGTTTCCGAAGACATCTGGAATGCGACGATACCCACATCGAAGGCGTGCGCGGCCGCGCCCATGGCCAGGGCCTGCACCGAAAACGCGGCCAACAGCAGATTGCGCATCAAGGATTTACGCATGGTTCTCTTCCCCTTCCGATCAGAATTTGAAGGCCGCTTTCTTCAGCACGGCCGATGACACCGCGACGGACGCGATGATGATGAAGCCCAGAACGATGTCCTGCACGTAATACGGCGCGCCCATGAGGACCAGGCCGTTGCCCAGCACCTTGAGGATCAGCGCGGCCACCAGCGTGCCAGGTATGTTGGCGTGGCCGGGGTTGAACATGGTCATGCCCAGCAGCACCGCGGCGATGGCGTACAGGAAGTAGTCACCGGCCATGTTGGGCGCGGCCGAAGACAGGCTGGACGTGAGCAGCACGGCCGCCAGCCCCGCGCACAGGCCGGACAGCGCCAGGCCTATGCTTTTCATGGCGCGGATGTTGATGCCGGCCAGCCGCGCGGACTCACCGGCCTCGCCGGTGGCGGTCATGCGGGCGCCGGTGCGGGTCCATTTCACCAAAAAGTAGGCAAGCAGCACGGCGCCCAGCATCCACAACACCAGGGCGGGAACGCCGAAGGGCTTGCCGCGCGCGAGGTCCGTGAAGACGGCGGGCCAGCGGCCGACATAGGACACGCCATCGGTCAACATGAAGGCGAAGCCGCGCGCCATGGCCGCCATGCCCAGCGTCGCGATCAGTGAGGGCACGCGCAGCCGCGTGACGGCGATGCCGTTCACGAGGCCGCACAAAAGGCCTACGCCCAGGCCCGCGCCTATCGCCAGAAGCACCGGCTGACCGGTATGCACCAGGGCGCCCGTGACGACCGCCGCGAGGCTGGCGACGTCGGCCACGGACAGGTCCAGTTCGGCCGTGACCAGCGCCAGCGTGAAGCCGATGGCGATGATGGCCAGGAAGCTGGTTTCCTTGGCGATGTTCAAGAGATTATTGGGTGCCGCGAAATTCGGGGCCGCCAATGCGAAGAAAACCACCAGGACCAATCCCGCGATTGCCGTGCCGTACTTTTCCAGGATGCCGCGCATCGACTCAACCCTTGCTGCGTTTTGCTTGTTATGTGGGCGCGTCGCTGCGCCCCGCTGATGGCGAGGTAGTTTATACCTGGGCCATCAGCCCATGTCGATGCCGGCCAGCGCGCGCGACACGGGCGCCAGCGCGGCTTCCGCGGCGCGGAACTGGCGGTACATGCGGCGATAGGCATGCGCCCGCTCGGCCTGGGGCTCGTAGCGTTGCGCCACGCGCACCAGCGCGTCCTGGGCGGACGCGAAGCTGCCGTAGCGGCCCAGGCCGGTCCAGGCGGCGACCGCCGCGCCCAGCACGCCGGGCTGCTCGGCCTGGCCGACCACCAGCGGACGTTCGCAGATGTCGGCCTTGACCTGGCACCATTGGGCATTGGACGCCGCGCCGCCGCCAAAGCGGATTTCTTCCACGGGACTGCCCAGCGCGCTTTCGGCGCGTTCCAGCACGATGCGGTTGAGGAAGGCCACCCCTTCCAGCACCGCCCAGGCCAAGTCGCCGGGGCCGTGGCGGCGATTCAAGCCCAGGAAGGCGCCGCGCAGATGCGGATCCCAATACGGCACCCGTTCGCCTTGCAGATACGGCAGGAACAGCGCCGGCTGCGGATCGCGCGGCGCGTCGAGCAAGGCGTCCATGGCCTCGCCCACGCCGGCCATGCCTTCGTCGCCCAGGCGGCCCAACAGCGGTAGAAGCCACGCCACCGTATCCGCGCCATTCTGGCCTGGTCCGCCAATCTGGTGATGCCCGCCGCCCCAGTCCACCGTCATTAGGCCTTGGGCCTGCACCGGCTCCGCGCCCACGGCGCCAAAAACTTCGGTGGTGCCGGAGATGTTGTAGGCGTAACCCGGGCGCAATGCGCCCAGGCCAGCCACGGCCGCCCAGGTGTCGTTGGCGCAAGCGACGACAGGACGTCCCGACAGACGCGCCAACGCGCCCGGCAGGCCCGCTTGCACGACACCAACGACCTCCAGCGGGTCGAGCAGGCGCGGCACCCAGGTCGGATCGGCTCCCGCCGCCGTCAACAGGTCGGCGCAGTCGGGCCCGGCCGTCGCCGCTGCCGCCAGCCGCGCCATCGACACGGTGTCGCTCACGGCACGTCCGGTCAGGCGGAAATTCAGGTAATCCTTGGGTTCCAGCACCAGCCGCACTCGCGCCGCGTGTTCGGGTTCGGCGTGCAACAGCCAGGCCACGCGCGCCCACGGATGGAAGGCGTTGATCTGTCCATGTTCGGGATGCGACGACGGCACAGACGCGAGCCATGCTTCCACATCCGCCGCCGCGCGCGTATCGCGCCAGGTGATCGCCGGCCGGATGGCGGCGCCATGCGCATCGATGAAGACCTGCGTGCGCGTGACGCCGCAGATCGCAATGGCCTCCACCGCATTGAAAGCGGCGTCCGCCTGCGCCGCCAGCGCATCGGCCAGGGCTTGCAGCCCGCGCCACCAGTCATCGGCGTCGATCTCGTCCCAGCCCGGATGGGCGGCAGGACTGGCACGCGCCGGACTTTCGATGAAACACGAATGCGCGATGCCGCCGCGATCGTCCACCAACGCGGCGCGAAAGCGCGTGCCACCCAGATCCACCGCCAGGACGTAGCTCATGCCGGCACCTGCATCAGGCGGATCTGGCCGCACCCGGGCTGCATGGCCCGCAGCGGGCGGAGGGTCTGGATATCAAGCATGGGAAGCGACTTCTGCGTGATCGGATAGCTGTCGGAACGGGCGTTCCGGCATAGGTAAATTGTAGTCCTGTCAGGGCTCGCGCGCAGCGTTCGCGTCGGGCGTCGCTGCACCGCAGCACCGGAAATCCTATCAATTGATTATTTCTGTTCAGGTGACATGGGCGGCGAGCGTGGGACAGAATGGCCCACACCCGGAGGAGACAGCCGGGGCCATGAAAACCATCAAGAACGCATGCGCAAGCGCGCAGCCCGAGGCCCATGAAAAAGTCCAGGAACAAGGTCATCATCACCTGCGCCATTACCGGATCGGTCCACACGCCGTCGATGTCGCCCCATCTGCCCGTCACGCCCGACGAGATCGCGCAATCCGCGCTGGATGCCGCCCAGGCTGGCGCCGCCATCGTGCATCTGCACGCGCGCCAGCCCGATACCGGGCAGCCGACCCAGGATCCCGCGCTGTATGCGCAGTTCCTGCCCCGCATCAAGAACGCTTCGGACGTGGTGATCAACATCACCACGGGCGGCTCGCCCGTGTTGCCGCTGGCCGACCGCATGGCGCCGGCGCTGCAATTCAAGCCCGAGGTCGCCTCGCTGAACATGGGGTCGATGAACTTCGGCATGTACGAACTGCTGGAGCGCTTCAAGGAGTTCAAGCACGCCTGGGAACGTCCCTATCTCGAAGGCAGCAATGACCTGATCTTCAAGAACACCTTCAAGGACATCGAGCGCATCCTGACCTCGTGCGGCGACAACGGCACGCGCTTCGAGATCGAGTGCTACGACATCGGGCACCTGTACACCGCCGCGCACTTCGTCGACCGTAAGCTGCTCAAGCCTCCATTCCTGATCCAGTCCGTATTCGGCATACGCGGCGGCATCGGCACGCATCCCGAAGACGTGATGATGATGAAGCGCACCGCGGACCGGCTGTTCGGCGACGACTACATCTGGTCGGTGCTGGCCGCGGGACGCAAGCAGACGCCGCTGGCGACGATGGCAGCGACCCTGGGCGGCAACGTGCGCGTGGGCCTGGAGGACTCGCTGTGGGACGGGCCGGGAGAACTGGCGCGCTCGAACGCGGACCAGGTGCGGCGGATCCGCCGCATCCTGGAAGACCTTTCACTACAGATTGCCACGCCCGACGAGGCGCGCGAAACGCTGCAATTGAAGGGCCGCGACAACGTCGCGTTCTGAACCAGATCCATTCAGTGGGGAGACCAGACATGAAAAAGACATTGTGCGCAGCCGCGCTCGCGACGCTGTTGGGGACTGCCGGCATGGCGCAAGCCGACGACGGCGTGATCCGCATCGGCTTCATCACCGACATGTCCGGCCTGTCGGCGGACGCCGACGGCCCGGGCGGCGCCGAGGCGATCAAGATGGCGGTGGCGGACCTGGGCGGCGTGGTTGCCGGGAAGAAGGTCGAGGTGCTGGTGGCAGATCACCAGAACCGGGCCGACATCGCCTCGTCCCGGGCGCGTGAATGGCTGGACCAGAAAGGCGTGAACATGCTGATTGCGGGCGCCAATTCGGCGGCGGCGCTGGCGATGGCGAAAGTGGCCGAAGAAAAGAAGACGCCGTTCTTCGTGGTGAGCGCGGGCGCCTCCGAGCTGACGAATTCGCAATGCACGCCCTACACCGTGCACTATGTGTACGACACGGTTTCGCTGGCGCGCGGCACGGCCCGGGCGATGATGAAGGAAGGCAACAAGGATTGGTACTTCCTGACGGTGGACCATGCCTTCGGACACGCGCTGGAGCGCGATGCGTCAGCGGTGGTGCAGGCCGACGGCGGCAACGTCAAGGGGCGGGTCCGGCATCCGCTGAACGCGGCGGATTTCTCTTCCTTCATCCTGCAGGCGCAAGCATCCGGCGCATCGGTACTGGGGCTGGCGAACTCGGCCAGCGACACCAGCAATGCCGTCAAGGCCGCCAATGAATTCGGCCTGACGCCGAAGATGAAGATCGCGGGCCTGCTGGTATTGATCACGGACGTGCACGCGCTGGGGCTGCAAGCCGCGCAGAACATGTACCTGACCACGGCCTGGTACTGGGACCAGGATGATGCCTCGCGCAAGTGGGCCGCGCGCTTCGAAACCACCATGAAGAAAAAGCCGTCGATGCTGCAGGCCGGCGACTATTCCGCCGCCACCACCTATCTGAAGGCGGTGGAAGCCACCAAGAGCACCGATGGCGACACCATCATGAAATGGCTGAAGGCGAATCCGGTCAACGACTTCTTCGTGAAGGACGGCAAGATCCGCGCCGATGGCCTGATGGTGCACGACATGTTCCTGATGCAGGTAAAGAGCCCGGCGGAGTCGAAGGCGCCCTGGGATTACTACAAGCTGGTGGCCCGGGTGCCGGGCGACCAGGTCTATACCTCGCCGGCGGAATCGACCTGCCGTTTGATGAAGCCCTGAGGCGTAACGACAAGGATCTGGCATGACTGTGAAGAACGCTGTTCCCGGGGACATTTCCGCGTTGCCCGTGGACCTATCGGGCAAGCGCGTCATCGTGACCGCGGGCGCCGCCGGCATCGGCGCGGCAATCGCCGGCGCATTCGCGGACCGCGGCGCCAGCGTACACATCTGCGATGTGGATGAGCAGGCGCTGGCGGCCAGCCCTCACCCCTGGTCGCGCGCCGACGTGAGCCGGCGCGAAGAGATCGATCGCTACATGCAGGAAGCGCTGGCGCAGCTGGGCGGCCTGGACGTGCTGGTCAACAACGCGGGCATCGCCGGCCCCACGGCGGGCATCGCGGACATCCAGCCACAGGAGCTGGATGCAACGCTGGACATCAATCTGGCATCGCAATTCCACACGGTGCGCCATGCGCTGCCGGCGCTGCGCGCGTCGGGCGGCGGCAGCATCATCAACATCAGTTCGGTGGCTGGCCGCATGGGCATCCCCATGCGCACGCCCTACGCCGCGACCAAGTGGGGCGTGGTGGGCTTGACGCGTTCGCTCGCGGTCGAGCTCGGCAGCTATGGCATCCGCGTCAACGCGTTGCTGCCGGGTTTGGTGGCCGGGCCACGGATCGACCGCGTGATCGAGGCGCGCGCCAGGAACATGGGCCTGACCGTGGAAGAAGAGACCCGGCTGGAGTTGGCTGGCGTCAGCCTGCGGCAGTTCGTGCGGGCCGCCGACATCGCCAACATGGCGCTGTTCCTGGCCAGCCCCTTCGGGGCGATGATCAGCGGGCAGGCGATCAGCATAGACGGCGACCTGCAATCGCTGCCCTGGCAGCCGCCGGCAGAGTAAGGCCGCGGCCTACTCCAGCAACTGGACCGTATGGGCATAGACGCCCTGGCGGCGGTCCTGCGCCGTGGCGCGCAGGGCGTCCAGCAGCCGCGCGGCCAGGTCCTGGCCGCGCTCTTCCTTGCGGGTGATGAGGTAGAAATCGAACCACTGCCGCGACGCCAGAGGCCGGGCCACCAGATCGGGATACGCCATCACGATGTCCCAGGCGGACAGCGCATTGACCAGGCTGATGCCCCGGACCGCCCGCACCGTGCCCGGCAGCAGAGACATGTGCGCTCGCATGCCGGAGCTCAGCAACAGCGTATCCGCGATGTCGCCCTGGGCCACTACATAGTCGGACCACAAGGGTTTCACGTAGGTGTCTGGCGGAATATCCGCCGCCGCGATGGTGTCGCGCGCCGCCAAGGGATGATCGCGATGCGCGATGGCCATGACGTCGGCTCGCAGGAACGGCGTGAACGCCAGGCGGGCGCTGTCGCGTTCCACCGCGCCCAGGCCGAAGTCCGCGCGCATGGTTTCGACCGCGCTGATGGCCTGCACGGATGATTCGATATCTATGGAAAAAGGCCGGGTGCCGTTGGCGTCCAGGTAGCGCCGCACCGCGTCGGGCGCGTAACCCAGCGCCAGCGCGGGCGAAGACGCGATGCGCAGGCCGCGCCCGCCGAATTGTTCAATGCTGTGCAGGGCCTCGTCGATGCGGACCAGTTCATCCAGCACGAATTTGGCCTCGCTGTAGAGGTACTGGCCGGCCTCGGTGGGGCGCAAGGTCTTGTGGGACCGGTCGAACAGCTGCACGCCGGTCGCGCCTTCCAGGCGGGATATCGCGTGACTGACCGCCGGCTGCGTCAGGTGCATGGACTGCGCAGCCTGCCGGGTCGATCCGGTCATGACCACCGCGTAGAAAATGCGCAGGTCGTGAATATTGAAATTGCGCTTCATGCGGCGCGAGCCTCCCTGGGTGGTCGGTTGCCCGACTGCGCCCGGCCGGGCGTCGATGGCCGGCCTGCGCGAGGCCTTCTTGTAGCCCAGACCGCCGCTAGTGTCGAACCTGGAGCGGGGACAGCGCGGGCCTGGCCTGCGGCGCCTGCCGGACCCGTTCAATCTGCGGCGAAGTCCATTTGCCTTCCAGCAGCGCGGGCTTGGGCCAGTAGTACCGCAACGTGACCATGAAGGGCCCGGCCGGCGCGGGCAGCCAGTTGGACTCCTTGCCCTTGCCTGGCGACTCCGGCTGGATGTAGATCGTGATGCCGCCATCGCGGTCGCGCTTGAGCGACGGCAGCATGGACGAATTGATCAGGTAACGCTTGAGCGGATTGGATGCCAACAACTGTTCGGGCAGGCGATACATGGTCATGGACCAGAATGCATTGACGGGCGGCAGGCTGCGCGGGGCGAAGCGCAAGGTGTATTGGTTGCGGCCGTCCAGCGGCTGGCCTGTGCTGTCGTTCTCCAGCACGGGATAGAGCGCTTCCTCGCGGCTGTTGCCGCCGATGCCGACCTGCGTGCCGGTGGCGCGCGCGAGGTAATCGTTCTTCAGTGTGTTGCGGTCGCCGAACAACCGGTCGGTCTTGCCGTTCAGGGCCTCGCGGTTCTTGTCGATGTCGTTCTGGCCGTCGTGCATGCCTTCCTGCAAGGCGCGGCGCAATGCGGGATTCATGCTATTGAAGTCGAACTCCTGGCCCGGTTCCAGGCCGATGCTGGAAAAACGTTCGCGCAACGATTGTTCCGAAGGATGGGCCGGCGCGAACTGCAGCAGGAAGGCAAGCTGGTTGTAGAACTCCAGCGAACTGCGCATCTGCGCCGAAGGCTCGGGCGCTATCCAGTCCACCGCCGGCGCCGGCTCGGGCGCGCGCTGCTTGCGGTAGGCGGACAGCGTCTGGATCTTGTAGCGCGACTGGATGCGCTTGACGTTGGGCAGGTCGCCCGCGTTAAAGAGTTGCGTGCGCCCGACCAGATTGACCAGGTCGGTCTCCGACCTGATCACCTTGGTTATGCCGGCCGGCGCCTTGCCCTTCCAGCGCGGGCCGGCCACCAGGAACCGGCCGCCGCCATTGCCCGTGCTGCGGCTGCCGATGTAGGCGAAGTTGTAGGTGTACAGGTCCATCAGCTGCAGCACGAAGTAGCGGCGCGGCTCCATGGCGGGCACGGTGATGACCACGGGCTCGGTCCGCAGGTCCAGCACCGCGAAGGTGTACGGCGTGTCGGCGTTGGGTGTAACGAAGGCGGTGTCGTCGGGCGTGAAGACGCGCGCAACGTTGTTGACCGTATTGAACGGGCCCTTGTACTGGGGGTTGTTCTTGTCAATGCTGAAGGCATGCATGGTCTGGTAGCTTGCGACCATGGGCGTGCCGTAGAGATAGGCCTCGCGGGCGATGCCGCGCGCCTGCTGCGCCGTGACGCCGTCGATGCCGACCGATTGCGAGCCGCTCGCATCGTGGGAGTTGAATACGCATCCCGCCAGTCCGCCCGCCAGCGCGGCCGCAACGGCCAGGCGCGCCAACATCAGCGCCGGACCGACGCTGCGGCCCTTGGTGGAAAATCCAGTGCTACTCTGGCTATCGCGCATCCGGTGCTCCAACACAACACTGCGTGAGGTTGGCGACGCCCATGCGGCCGGCATCGCATTCAAAGCGTAAATTCCGGGGAATTCTGGCATATTTCCCGGCGATGTAGAAGAAACGGCGAGCCCGAACAGGAACAGCACCAGCCCATGCATACGCTAGATACGGCCGCGGAATACCCGCAGATGAACATACGCGCGTCCTCTTACTTCGTGCTGCAGGCGGCGCATACGTGCACGCGATGCGGCGAAGAAACGCCGGCGCACGCCCTGGCCGTGCCGCCCGGCCACCAATGCACCGAAGCCGACATCGAGCTGGATGAAGCCGATGCCGACAGCCCCGGGCTGAGCCCCACTGCATTCAGCACATGGCTGTTCAGCCCGCCGCAATGGCTGGATATTGCCGACCCCGCGCTGATTTCCCAGACCTGGCTACTGTCGCCCACAGTGACGCAGACCATGCAGGCGCTGTCTCCCGGCTACCGCCAGAACCCCGACAACCAGGGGCAATGGACCAACTTTTGCGCCCATTGCGGCAGGCCGATATGGGAGGGCGATCTGTATCCGAAACCGGGCCAGGCTTTCAGCCCCGCGGACGCCGAGGCCGCCGCGCGGATCCAGGTCCGCACGGTGGACGAACCATTCGAGGCCTACTACGGCATGTGCTGGACAGCCAACTACCGCAACAAGTGGCCGCTGTTCGCCCGCCTGGGCTACGAATACAGCGAGGCGGACTGACGACGGGCACGGCCCGCCCTGCCTAGCGGGACGCCTTGCCCGCCACGAACTCCAGCCCCTGTCTGGCCACGTCGAACACAGGGTAGGCCAAGGACTGCATCTTGATCATGGTGTCCAGCACCGCCGTCAGCACGGGTTGCCCGCCACCGGCCTGCGTCCAAGCCTGATAGGTGGGATGCGAGGTCAGCGGCGTGCTGATGGCCGCGCGCGCCAGCAGGCAGACCAGCAGCACCGCGGCCAGCAGCGCCCCCGCCTTGAGCAGCGGACTCCTGAAGCGCCAGCCGCTCGCAAGCTGCGCGAGCAGCAGGCCGGTCTTGCCGATGTGGACCAGCGCGCCCAGCAGCGACAGCGTCAGGGCGAACACGGGTGCGATCATGGCTTCATAGGCCTTCCTGCCTTCGGCCTCGCGCTTGCCGCCGGCGCCGTAGTCGCGGGCCTGGCTGCGGTAGTCCTGCAAGCGGTCCATGGTGCGGCCGGCCAGCACCGGCTGGTAGTAGCGCTTGTTGAATTCATCCGCCGAGATCACGGCCAGCGTCAGGCGCGCCACCTTGTCCGGATAGCCCAACCCCGCGCGCCATTTCTTCTGCACGACCGGATGCGCGGCAAACGCCTCCAGCCCCAGGTTGAGCGGCATGCCTTCCAGTTCGCGTTGCAGCGCCTCGTTCATCTGCTTGCGGTACTTCTGCTGAGCCAGGCGCACGAAGTAGGCCTTATCGCCGGTGCGCCAGGAGTCTGGCACGTCCAGTCCCATCTTGCGCACTTCGTCCCGCACGCGCGGCGCCACGAAGCCGGGCACCAGCTCGCCGCTGCGGTCGCGCAGGCGGGCGCGACCCCACTTGCGGTTCTTGGCGTCCAGCCGGTCCAGGTAGCGTTCCCAATCGCGCTCGGCGCGCGCCGGAATTTGCGCCAGTTCTTTCTGGTGGTTCTGGATGCCGCGCTCGTAGAAGTATTTGTGGCGGCCGCGGATATCTTCCTGGCTATCGACGAAACGCTGGTACTCCGCGTCCCGCCCGCCCACGTTCTGTTCGATCACGGCGCGCACCACCTCGGGCGCGATCGCCATGGTCTGCCGGCGCGCCGCGTCGGATTGCGCGGCCATGTAGGACACTACGCCCACGAAAGCCTTGCCGGCCACCGACTGCGCGTTCTCGTCGGCCCAAAGCCCATCGAGCATGCTGGCGCTGACGGTGCCGGTCGCCAGCCCTTGGCGCAGCAAGGCGCCGGTGACGGCGGCGGCACGGCTTTCGGCGGTGGAGCTGTCCACCAGGGCGTCGATCAGCTTGCGCTCCCCCTGATACACCGCGGTGATGATGGCCAGCGACACGACGATCAACAACGGCACTGTGACCCGCCATCGGCGGATGCGCGCGAAGATGACGGGCCAGAACAGCAGGGCCACCGCAAAGCCGGAAATCAGGCGTCCCCATGCCTCGGCCGTGTCCACGCGGTTGCTGGCGTTTTCGGACATCACGTCCAGCAGCCAGGCGCTGAAGCTGAATTCGATGTAGAGATACAGCAGCGTGACCACGGTCAGGACGCGCAGGCCGCGGGCCTTGGGATCGCGCGTCAGGAAGCGCTGGCGCAGGCGCTGCCAGCGGGTGGGCGGTGGACTGGGGGTTTGGGTGGCCTGCTTTATCTTGGCTGCGAGATTTCGTCTCAGCGCCTCGATCGACACTTCACTCATGGGGGAATTCTTGGGTTGCTATGACCGGAGACGGCAGTCTGCCATCCCGCCTGCCTGCCGGTAAGCGGGAATACGCCGCGACTCGCGGCGAAGATCAGCGTTTAGGCGGCCTGAGCCTGAGCTTCGAGCCGTTGGACCGGAATCGCCACGATGGCGCTTTCGCTGGCGGAAGCATCCGTGGTCAAGTGCTGGATCAGGTCCACGGTGGTGGACCGGCGGGTCAGCATCAGGCAGGTGACTTCCTCGTCCATGACGCGCGTGGCGTGCCAGCAGCCCGGACGCATGCAGACGCCCTGCCCCTGCGGCACGCGGAATGCCGCCAGCGTGGCCAGGTCCGGACTGCCGTCAGCCGCGCTGCGCGCCACGACCTGGATGATCTCGCCCGTCAGCGGCACAATGGCCTGCTGCGTCAGCAGATGCTTTTCCAGGCTGGAGATTTCAAAGGACTGGCTGCGATAGTTGACCCACAGCAGCTCGGCGTCGCCGCCGGCGCCGGTATTGAACTGGTGCTCCTGCCAGAAGTCGGTGTCCTGGTTGGAGAACAGGGGTACGCCGTTGCCGTCCGGCATGGGCTTGCCCAACATCCAGCCGTAGGCCTTGAAGGCGTCCGGTGTCAGATCGTTGATGTCCAGCTGTTTTTCGCTCGTCATGCGGAACCCTGTGATGGCTTGGTCGCGCCGCCGCGCTTGGGAAACTCGGCGTCGTAGTCGAATTCGCCGCGCGCGATGGCCTCGAGTATGGCGGCCCGCCGGTCGGCGGCGCGCTTGAGGTTGGCAGCGGTGGGCTTGACGCGGATGCGTTCGACGCAATGCCGGCCTTCATAGAAGAAGCCGATCTCGATGGAAGACTCGGACGCGGGCCTGACCCCGTCGAATCCCTGGCGCATCGCCCTCTCCTGTTATAGCCGATGAAGATGCACATGATATCGCTTTACACTGGCCCGACCTCCCTCACCCCAGGAAGCGCAACATGACTACCAATCTGTCGTCGCACTATCTCCTGCTGGACGCCTCGGGCACTTGCTCCGCCGTCGAAGGCGGAAACGCCTTCTGGTCGCAACCCGAAAAGGAACTGGAACGGTTCGGCCTCGGCTGGCTGGTGTCCGAGTACGCCTTCGAGAGAGACTGGCCGCAATGGGAAATGCACCCGCAGGCCGACGAGGTCGTGCGCCTGATCGAAGGCGCCGCGGAATTGCGGCTGGAATGGCCGACGGGCGAGCAAGCCGTGCGGATGCAGGCGGGCGACGCCTATGTGATCCCCAAGGGCATCTGGCACACGCTCAAGGTGGCCGGTCCCTGTCGCATGCTGCACATCACCATGGGCGCGGGCACGCAGCACCGGCCGCTGTAGGCCGCCCGTCGTAGGCTGCCCTCTATCCGGCCGCGCCCGCGGCGCGCACGCGGGAAATCTCGCGGTCGTCTATCGGCCAATGCAGCGCCGCCGACAACACGCCCAGCGCCATCGCACCCAGCCAGATCAGGTCATAGGACCCGGTGGCCTCGAACACCACGCCGCCCAGCCACACGCCCAGGAAGGAGCCGAGCTGGTGGCCGAAGAACACGAAGCCGAACAGGGTCGTGATGTAGCGCACGCCAAACACCTGCGAGATCAGGCCATTGGTCAGCGGCACCGTGCCCAGCCAGACAAAGCCCATGACCGCCGCAAACACGTATACGGTCCATGACGACAGCGGCAGCAGCACGAACAGTGCGATGGCGGCCGTGCGCAGCAGGTAGATGCCGGCCAGCAGGTACTTGCGGCGGTGGCGTCCGCCCAGGACGCCGCAGACATAGGTACCCATGACGTTGGTCAGCGCGATGATGGCCAGCGCCGCCACCGCGTCGGACGCGCGCAGGCCCTTGTCCATCAAGTAGGCGGGCAGGTGCGTGCCGATGAAGGCCAGCTGGAAGCCGCAGGCCAGGAAACCCAGGTTCAGCAACCAGAAGCCAGGTTGGGCAAAGGCTTCGCGTATGGCTGCGGACATGGACAGCCCCGCCTCGCCCGCGGACGCGCCCTGCTCCCGGCCGGGAGACTCCCGCAACGGCCAAGCCAAGGGCAGCAGCACGGCCAGCGCCAGCGCGAACGACAGCAAGGCCGCGACCCAGCCCCAGCCGCTGATCAGCCAATGCGCGGCCGGCACCATGGTGAACTGGCCCAGGCCGCCCACGGCGCCCGCCACGCCCAGCGCCCAGCTGCGGCGTTCGGGCGCCACCAGCCGGCTGAGCGCGCCATAGATCGCGGCGAACGCGGTGCCGGACAGCGCGATGCCTATGCATACTCCTGCAGTCCACAGAAACCCTGCGGGCGTAGCGGCATGCGCCATGCCCACCAGCCCCAGCGCATAGAACACCAGCCCGCCCGCGATCACCTTGGCCGAACCGTAGCGGTCGGCAATCATGCCGGTAAAGGGCTGGGCCACGCCCCAGGTCAGGTTCTGCACCGCCAGCGCCATGGCGAAGGTCTCGCGGCTCCAGCCCCGGTCCATCGTGACGGGCAGCAGGAACAGGCCCTGCACGTGGCGCACGCCCAGCGCCAGGCCCATGATGACGCCGCCAGCCAGGACCAGCAGCAACAGCTGAGAAGCATCCAGTGAAGACTTGCGCAGGACGGGCATGGCGGACCTCGGCAGTGGAACGTCGCCTGCGTGCAAGCAGGCACCGGCGTCCATTACAGGGCCGCCGGGCGCACGCATCAACCGATTATTTTTTGTCCGCTGCATGCATGGCGGGAATGCCATCGCAGTCCTGAAACCCGCGCTTTCCGGGCAGCGGCAGCGGTGTTGTTAACGGTTTGTTTTCTACAGTTACATTTGCCGTGCAATTGCAGGCTGACGCTGGTTACAGTGCTGCCTTTCCCATCATTCTTGGCAGGCATACGACCATGTGGCACGCCCAGCCCGGCCTTTACGCTTGCGCGGTTGCAGCCCGCGCCGCTGCACGATGAAGACCCCGCTCGCCCTCAAACCGCTGGCGCTGGCCGTGGCGCTGGCCGCCCTGCCCGCCGTCCCCGGCGCGGCGCAAGCCAGGTCCAATTGGATCGACCAGTGTGCCCCTGGCTACAACGAATACAACGGCGCCAACCTGGAATGCCAGCAGGCCTTCCATGAAGGCCTGGCCGCGGTGCTGACCGGGTCGGCCGATGACGACGCCGGACGCTGGGGCTATCTCGACAAGCGAGGCCGCATGGCCATCGCGCCGTCCTTCCGGGAGGCCAAGTCCTTTCAGAACGGCCTGGCCGCCGTGAACCAGGATGGGCTATGGGGCTATATCGATACGCAAGGGCAATGGGCGATCAAGCCGCGCTTTTCCGAGGCGACGGGCTTTAACGCCGAGGGCACCGCGCTGGCCGAGGAAGACGGGCACGACGTGCTGATCGACCGCAAGGGCAACATCGTCAAGACCTTCGAGCTGGGCACGCGTTCCTGGGGCTTCCAACGGGGGCAGAAGCTGGCATCGATGGAGATGCCCATGCCGCCGCGCCTGTTCAACACTGTAACCGGCAAGGCGACGGCGCTGCCCGCCGGCGTCATGGCGCTGGCTGCGCCCAGCGGCGGCTACCTGCCTGCCCAGTTGCGCGATTCGCGCTACAGCGGCTGGTGGGGCCTGCTGGACGAGCAGGCCCGCTGGGCGATCGCACCGGACGTGTTGCGCGCCCGCGAACCCGCGCTGCGCGACGGCGACGTGCTGGCGGTGAACCGCGACGCGGGCTGGACGTTCGTCGATCCGCGCGGCAAGACCATCCACAAGCAGCGCTACGAGCACGTGCAGCTGGCGGGGCCGGGGCTGTGGCTGGTCAAGCAGAAAGGCGCGGGCAAAGCGCTGCTGTTGAACGGCAAGCTCGGCGTCCAGCATGCATTCAAGGGCAATTACATCGGCCTGGATGAACGCGAGGGCTGGCGCGTCATGATCGATGACGACGCCGTACTGCTGATCGACCCCGCCGGCAACTTCCGCAAGATAGACGCGCGCAATGGCCGCGTGCAGCTGAGCAACGGGCAGGCCTGGGTGACGGCATCCCTGCCTCCGCGCGCCGTGGATATGGCGGTCGATGCTGCCGCGGCAGCCGATGCCGCAGCAGCCGGCGCCGCCGCGGTCGCTGATGATGGCCCCGGCGAGGCGGTAGAGGCCTCGGCCGACGCCGCAGTTGCCGCGCAGGAAGCGGTCGCCGCAGCAGCCGCCGCCTCGGAAGCCGAGACCGTGGCCGTCGACGTCGCCACGCCTGCCGCAATGGACGTAGCAGCCGCTGCAGTGGACGCCTCCGCAGCCGCCATGCAAGCGACGAGCGCGGATGCCGCTCCCGACACCGGCGGCGGCCTGCTGCAGATCTATACGCGCGAAGGCAAGCCGCTGCTGGACGCAGACACCCTCGCTCGCCTGCAGGATTACGACATCAGGCCTTTTTCCGCCCGCGAGTCCGCCCACGGCCGGGCCAGCGCGGACAGCCTGCCGCTGGCCCTGTTGCGGCCGCTGGACTATACGCAGCCTCTCGGCATCCTGACGGCCAAGGGCAAGATCGTGACCAACCCGGACTGGGAGGACATGTCCAGCTACGACGTGTCCATGCCCTTGCCCGTGCGCGCCGCCAACGGCAAATATGGCGCTATCGATGCCGACGGCAACTGGTCGGTGCCGCCCCGCTACAGCGTCATCCATCCGTTCCGCGGCGGCTACGCGCAGGCGGCCTCGGGACGCAGCCGCAGTGACGGCGACCAGCTGATCGACGCCCGCGGCAAGGCCGTCGCGGTCCCGGCCGAGGTGCTGGACGGCGCCAGGTACTTCGACGGCGAACTGATCCAGTACCGCGCGCCGGACGAAAACCGCGAGAACCGCTGGGGCATCTGGAACGTCGCCAAGGGCGCGCCCGCCGTCAAGCCCGTGTACGAAAGCATGGAGAAGTTCGAAGACGACTGGGCCAAGGTCCAGCAGCAGGATCGCTGGGGCGTCATGAACCGCGAAGGAAAATGGGTCGTGCCCGCCACGCAGGAGAGCTCGTACAAGCTCGAGTATCTGGGCAACGGCCTCATGCTGGTCGAGGACAACGCTTCCGGACAGCGCGCCCGCAGCTCTTTCGATACCACCTACCGCTTGGTGAACCTGCGTACCGGCAAGTCCAGCGAGCCCGTGACCGGCAAGCCGGAGCGCCTGAAGGACGGACGCTACCTGGGCGCGCTGGCGAGCGGAGGAACCATGGTGTTCGACGCACAGGGCGGCGCCACGCGCGTCTCCGACGGCCGGGCCAAGCGCACGGAGCTGTACCAGCACTGGCTCTACATCGAACATGACGACCGCGAGGGCGCCATCGACGCGCGCGGCAACATGAAGGTCCCGGCCATCTATGGCGAGTTCAATCCCTTCTTCGCGCAGCCCGAGGGACTGGCGCGCGCCTACACCGGCTCCAGCTACCGCGTGATCGACCAGGACGGCAAGACCGTGCTGGGTAAGCTGGGCGACGGCTCGCCGCTGGCAACCATGCAGCGCATCGTGTTCCACGACTCGGAAAATTCCGTCAGCATCATGACGGACCTGCAAGGCCGCGAGATCACGCGCATCGACGGCACCTACAGCGTGGAAGACCGCAGCGCCAACGAAGGCGTGGCGCCCTATCGCAGCCGCTCGGGCAATGGCAGGCATGGCTTCATCGATGCCAGCGGCAAGCGCATCGTGGGACCGCACTTCGACACGCTGGGCCCGCTGAACAACGGCCTGGCGGTGGCGCGCCGCCTGCAGTATTCCGGCACGCTATATGGCTACATCGACCTGACGGGACGCTATGCGATTCCGCCCGTCTTTACCTGGGCCGGCAACTTCAGCGAGGAACGCGCGCTGGTCCGCAGCAACCATCAGGGCCGGAACACGCAGTACATCGACACCAAGGGCGTGCCCATCGCCACGTTCACCGAGGTATGCGACACGGTAACCATCCTGGACGACCAGGGCAGGATTACCTGGCCGCAGCAGAAAATGGATTGCCCCGTGGCCGACAAGTTCGAACTCGCCCCCGACAACGCCAAAGCGAAACAACCATGAAGTCACGCGCGATACGCACCACCCGCCTTGCCTGCGCCCTGGCCGCGCTGGGCGCGTCCCTGTCGGCGCATGCGCAATACTCGTACTGCATCGATGAGAAGCCGTATAGCGTCGCGGCCGACGACGATATCAGTCCCTACGCCAACGGCTGCATCCGCACGCTGGCGGACCAGCGCGCCGCAGTGCTGCTGCCGTCCGCGCTGGTGAACATCGACCGCGTGCCGCGCGATCATTCGCTGCGCCGCCATGCCTGGGGCTTCCTGGACCAGAACGGCCGGCTGGCGATTTCGCCCATCTTCGAGGCGGTGGGCGATTTCCGTCACGGCCTGGCCGCGGTGAAATGGAAAGGCAAGTGGGGCTTCATCGACGCCAAAGGCCGGATGGCGGTGCCGCCGCGCTACGACGCCGTGCAGGACTATGCCGAGATCGGCCTGACCGTGGCCGTGCTGGACGGCCGCTATCTCTTGATCGACCGCAAGGGCCAGCCGGTGGGCGAACCGATGGACGAAGGGGTGCAGTCCTTGCACGTGGGCGCGGGCGTGCCGGCGCTGGCGACGGTGGAGTACAAGCCGGAATACCGCTCCAGCACCGGCGAACGCCGCTACAGCGACGCCGATGTCAGCATCTTCAAGTCCTATGGCAACGGCCTGTATATCGCCATCAACAAGGAAGGCCGGTACGGCCTGGTGGACCGGGACTGGAAATGGGTGATCGAGCCCAACTATCAGGACATCTCGGTGCCGGGCGAAGACGGCTCGATGGCCGTCGCCTATGGCGACGGCGATGCGCTGCTGCTGGACCGCGACGGCAAGCCCGTGGGCGCGGACCAGGGCTACCGCAGCCTGAGGCCCGTGACCAAGGCATTCTGGAGCGCCGAGCTCGGCCGCAATTCCTATGTCGTGCTGGACAGCGGCGGCAAGCCCGTCGTCACGCTCAAGTCCGCCGAGGCGCAGGAATCACAGCGCCACGGCGATGCCATCGTCTACCCCTCGGGCGGCAAGCAGATGGCGCTGGTTCCGGGGCGCGCGGAGCCGCTGACGCTGGGCGCGGGCCTGTTCGTGGCCGAGGACCAGAACGGCTACGTGCTGTTCTCGAACGAGGAACGCGTGCCGGTTGGCCTGTTGACGCCGACGGGCAACTGGCTGCACGGCGAAACGGCTCCCGCCTGGCTCAAGGACACCGGCAGGATGGTGGTCAGCCAGGGCAAGCTGTGGCTGTTCAAGCAGGAAGGCGAACTGCTCAACGTGCTGAACGATGAAGGCCGCCTGCTGCTCAAGCCCGAAACCGTGGAAGCCGCCAAGAGCCGCTCGCTCAAGGAGCTGCCGCTGGACATACCCGGCAGCGCACTGGGCCTGCTGGCCCAGGACCACTGCCAATGCACCGAGGACGGCGCCGGCCTGCTGTTGGCCGACGGCGGCATTGCCTCCGACTCGGCCTGGCGCAGCATCATCCCGCTGGACGGATCCGACGAGGATTACGACACGCAGGCGGATGCGGAAGCCGCAGGACTCAAGGCGGAGCAGTTGCGCTACGCCGCCCAGACCGCCGCGGGCCTGCTGCTGCTCGATGCCATGGGCAAGCCCATGGATCTGCCCGCGCAGCAGCACATCGGGCCGTTCCGCCATGGCTATGCGCCGGCCTACGCCGATGGCGTGAGCCGCATGCTGGACCGCAACGGCAAGACCTACGACCTGCCCCGCGATTTCTTCGAGGCGCAGATCGTCGCCCCCGGCGTGGTCCGCTACCTCAAGACCGCGGCCGAGGGCTCGCCCTGGGGCCTGTACGACTTCGTCGCCGGCAAGGAAATCGCCGCGCCCGCGTTCCAGGACATCGGCCTTTTCCTGGACGGCCAGGCGGTCGCCTCGCTGGGCCAGGACCGCGTCGGGGTGATCGACCTGCAAGGCAAGTGGATCGTGCCGCCCAGCCATCACAGCGCCGAACGCATCGCCGCCAAGATCTGGAAGCTGCGCCAGGCCGGCCCGCAGCAGGAAGAGTACGAACGTCCCGCCGCCGTCTTCAACGCCAAAGGCCGCGCACTGACCGCCTTCCGGCCCAAGCTCTCGGTCGGCGTGGACAGCGACGGCGCCATTGCGGCCAGCGACGACAAGCACCGCTGGACCATTGCGCCTGACGGCTCGGAAGCGGTCGACATGGAAGACGCGGACTACGTGCGCATGGGCGACTGGACGGTGCTGCGCCGCCAGCCGCGCCAGGGCTATCTGGACAGTCAAGGACAATGGCAGATCGCACCGCTGTCCGCCACTGCCGGCACCTTCCGCGGCGAGCCCGCCCGCGCCCTGCTGACGGGCGAAGACGGTCCGCGCCTGATCGACGACCAAGGCAAGACCGTGACCGCGCTGCCCGCCGGCGAATGGCGCTGGCCGCAGGGCTCCGACATGCTGCTGCGGCATTACTACGCGGGCAACCGGGAGATGACCGACTACACCGGCCTGGACGGCAAGAAGCGGCTCTCCGTCGAGGGGCTTGCGTCAGCCTATTCCGAAGGCCGCGCGGTAACACGCGTGTCCAACCGCGGCATGCGCGCGCTGGACGGCAAGGGCGCCCTGGCCGGTCCCGCGTTCGACGCGCTGGGCCCGCTGCGCGAGGGCCTGGCGCCGGTCGGCATCGATAGCGGCTACGGTTACGTGGACGCGCAGGGCAAGCTCGCGATCGCCGCGGATTACCGGGCGGTCGCGCCGTTCAGCAACGGCCGCGCGGTGGTGTCCACGGTGGAGCAGTCGATGATCATCGACGCCTCCGGCAAGCAGGTGGCGCGGGTGGAAATGGTATGCGGCATGCGCACGCTGTATGGTTCGCACAACCAGCGGCTGTGGCCGCTGAGCCTGCCCAGCCGCTGCACCCGCTAGCGCCGCGCGCCTACTGCGCGTCCAGCGCCAGGTAGCGGCGCGTCTGCACGATCTCTTCCCGCTCCTTGAAGCTGGTGAGTTGATCGGCCAGCGCGCTGCTGTCGCCCGTCTGCTTGATCGCCGCCAGCGTGGCCTGCATGGCGTGGATGGCGGCGCGCTGCAGGTCCGACGGAATGATCGCCAGGCGGTAGCCCATGGCCGCCAGGTCGGCCAGCGGCGTGAGCGGCGTCTTGCCGCCGTAGAACATGTTGATGAGCTTTAGGCCCGGCAGGCGTTCGGCGATGGCGCGGATCTGCTCCAGCGTCTCGGGCGCTTCCACGAAGATCATGTCCGCGCCCGCCTTCAGGTAGCGTTCGGCGCGCGACAGCGCGGCCTCGAAGCCTTCGACGGCGATGGCGTCGGTGCGGGCGATCACCAGCGCATCGGGGTCGCTCAGGGTCTGCCGCGCGATGTGCACCTTGCGGCACATTTCCTCGGCGGGAACCAGGCTCTTGTCGTCCAGGTGGCCGCAGCGCTTGGGAAAGGACTGGTCTTCGATATGGAAGGCCGCCACGCCGGCGCGCTCCATGATGCGCACCGTGCGCTCCACGTTGGCCGAGCCGCCGAAGCCGGTATCGGCATCGGCCACCACCGGCAAGCCGCTGGCGTCCACGATCTTTTCCACGCGGTCCATGACCTCGGTAAAGCTGAGCAGGCCGATGTCCGGATAGCCGGCCGCGCGGGCGATGGCGCCGCCGCTGGCGTAGACAGCGGAAAAACCCGCGGCGGCCACCAGACGCGCGGACATGCCGTCATAAGCGCCGGGCGCCACGACGATGTCGCGGGCCAGGTGCTGGCGCAACAGGGTGCTGGGTTTGATGGGGGCATTCATGCGGATTCCTTTGCGGGTGTCGTCGATGTATGCATGATCGGCGCGTCGCAATAGAATGTCCAATATATGGAAAATTGATAATCAATACTTTAAAAGTACAGATATGGAACTGCGCCATCTGCGTTACTTCGTCGCCACCGCCGAGGCCCAGCACTTCACCCGCGCCGCGGAACAGCTGGGCATGGCGCAGCCGCCGCTGTCGCAGCAGATCCGCCAGCTGGAGCAGGAAGTCGGCACGCCGCTGTTCGATCGCACCGGCCGCGGCGTCGCGCTGAACGATGCCGGACGCGCCTTCCTGGTCTGCGCGCAGGATATCCTGCAACGCGCCGAGGCCGCCGTGCGTACGGCGCAGCGGGCCGCGCGCGGCGAAGTCGGCGAACTGACATTGGGATTCACGGAGTCCGCGTCCTTCAGCGGCGTGGTGACGGAACTGATACGGCAGTACCGGCAGCGCTATCCGGACGTGGAAATGACGCTGTCGCAGGGCGATAGCGAAACGCTGGTGGCGCGGCTGCGCAGCGGCGCGATCGACGCGGCCTTCGTGCGGCCGCCCTTCGCGCTGGACGGCGGCCTGGCGTTCACGCAACTGGCGCAGGAACCGCTGGTGGTGGCGCTGCCGCTGGGCCATGCATTGGCGCGGCGCAAGCGGCTGGCGCCCGCCGATCTGGAGCAGGAACGCTTCATCCTGTATTCGCGCAAATCCGGCTATGGACTCAGCGCCGACATCATGGCGGCCTGCCGCCAACATGGGCTGAATCCGCAGATCGGCCAGCGCGCGCCGCAACTGTCGTCAGCGGTGAACCTGGTGGCGGCGGGCATGGGCGTGGCCATCGTGCCGGAATCGCTGCGCCATCTGCGTCCCGACGGCGTGGTGTACCGCCCCTTCGCGCTGGACTGGCCGCGCGCGGTGCTGGGCCTGGCGGTGCGCGAACAGGGCGCGGGCGGGCGCGTGCGCAATCTGCTGGCGTTGGCTGGCGGCTGAAGGTCTTTATCCCCTTGCCAGCCTACGCATCGATTCAGCCTTCGTGCGATTCGTGCACGGCCACGGCGCCGCGTTTCCAGTAGCTGGCGGCGCGGATGCGGCTCTTGTCGACGCCGTGCTGCGCCACCATGATTTCCCGCACCGCCTTGGCCGCGGCCGATTCCGCGGCCACCCAGGCATAGCCCTCACCCGGCGGCAGCGTCAGCTCGCGCGCGGCTTCCAGCAACAGGGTGCTGTAGCCCGGCGCGGTGCCGTTGCGATGCAGCCAGCGCACCGAAGCCTGCGCCGCGGTGGCCAGCGGGATTTCATTGGAGGCATCCGGCACTTCGATCAGCACCAGCGCCTGCGCGCTGGCCGGCAGCTCTTCCAGGCGGCGGGCGATGGCGGGCAAGGCGGTTTCATCGCCGATCAGCACATGCCAGTCGAAGCCCGTCGGCACGACGAAGGAGCCGCGCGGCCCGCCTATGCCCAGTTGCTGGCCGGGTTCGGCCTGTTCAGCCCAGGTGGACGCGGGGCCGTCGCCGTGCAGCACGAAATCGATGACGAGTTCCTTGCGCGCCGCGTCGAAAAAGCGCGGCGTGTAGTCGCGGGCGGCGGGCTTGGGCGCGCCTTCGGGGAACTTGATGCCGTCCGGAGTCACGGCCGGCAGCGCCGGCGGCAAGGACGGATCGGCGGGAAAGAACAGCTTCACGTGGTCGTCGAACGAGGCGGACACGAAGTCCTGCAGCTCGTCGCCGGTGAAGGTGACGCGGGCCATCAGGCCGGCGACGCGTTCGACGCTGGCCACGGTCAGCGTGCGCATCTTCAGGTTGTGGCGGACGCGTTCGACATTCAGGTCGTTGCGGGTCATGGATACTCCAGGAATAAGGTCTTCAGGAACAGGCCTGGCCATTGATGTCCTCAGTGGCGCGGGCCAGGATGGCCGCGATGCGCCGCTGCTCCGCGGGCGAGGCGTCGGTGCGGTCCAGCAGCGCGCGCTTGAGCGCCTGGCGCGCGGCCACGAATTCGGGCAGCCAGCCGGTGGCGGTGTCTTCGCCTTCGGGGCCCACGTTGCGCGGCTGGCCGCTCCAGGCCTGGCGCATCCAGTCCATCTTGCGCGCCACGTGCTTGAGCTTGTTGAACATCAGCGCCAGGCGTTCGCGGTTGCCGTCCAGATGCGCGCGGCCCGGCTCCGCCAGGTGATAGCGCTTCTTCGCGCCCTCTTGCTCGACGGTGGCGTAGCCCAGCTCTTCCAGATAGGTCAGCGCGGGATACACCATGCCGGGGCTCGGCGTGTAGAAGCCGTTGCTGAGCGCGCCCAGCGCCTTGATCAGCTCGTAGCCGTGGCTGGGGTTCTTTTCCAGCAGGCCCAGCAGCATCAGTTGCAGGTCGTCGGCGCTGACTTTGCGGCTGCGGGTCCAGCCGCGGCCGTCATCGCCGAAACCGCCGCCGAAGCCGCCGCCTTCGCCGCGCTCGTCGGCCGGACCGGAGAACCAGTCGCCGCCCGCGCCGGCATGGCGCTGATGGTGGCCATGGCCCTCGCCGTGATGGCGGTGGTGCGCATGAGGATGATGGGAATGGGAATGACCGTGGCGGCCCTGCGGCTTCTGGCGGGCTCGGCGCACGAATGCGGTAAGGAATTGGGCATCACGCATGGTTTACCTCCGGTGTCTATCGTACGAGTTATATCTTACGACATATATCTTACGATATACCTGCGATAGTCCAGCCGTCAAGCGCGACGTTCGATCACCCCAGCCGCGATCCCTCCCACAATGAGCGCCATGCCCGCCAGCAGCGAGGCGCTGACCGGCTCATCCAGGAACACGGCCGCGCATAGCAGACCGAACACGGGCACGCCCAACAGTCCGATGGCAGTCACGCCCGCGGGCAATGCACGATTTACATTCACGGCAGCCCAGTGCGCCACCGCGATGCCGAACACGCCGGCATACCCCAGCAACCACGCCAGGTCCGCGCTCCACTCCACTCGCGGCGGGCCTTCGGCGGCATAGGCCACGGCCGACAGCACAACCGAAGCCAACAGGGCTTGCCATAGCGCGAGTTCGAACGGCGGCGTGACCCAGCGGTGCGCACGCACGTAGACGATGTTGGCCGCCCAGCACAGCGCCGCCAGCAGGATCAGGCCATTGCCCAGCAAGGCATCGCGATTGGTCCAGTCGAAGGCCAGCGGATTGAAGATGACGGCCAGGCCCAAGAGGCCCAGCGCCAATCCGGCTTGCCGCGCGCGGCCCACGGATTCACCCAGAAAGAGCCAGGCTCCGGGGATCACCCACAGCGGCGTGGTGTAGGCCAGCACGGCCGAGCGGCCCGCCGGCACGTACAGCATGCCCAGGCTGACCAGCGCGGCGAAGGCGCCCATATGCAGCAGCCCCACGCTGAAGATTACGGGAAGGTCGGCCTTGACCGGCCGCGCCACGCGGCGCAGCGCGAGTCCCAGCGCCAGCAATGCGGCCGTGCCAGCGATGCTGCGCGCGGCCGCCGCCCAGATGGGCGTCATGTGCTGCAACAGCAGTTTGTTGACGATCCAGGTAAAGCCCCAGGCCAGCACCACCACGCCCAACAGCAGCAAGGCGTGACGGCGGGAAAGCGTGGCGGTGGACATGGACGGAGGATGCGTCCGCCAGGACGCAGGAATGCGGCGAAGACCCGACTATAGGAGCCGCGCGCGGCCGCGCCGTAGACCCACGGCGCGCCTATTCGCTGGTGCCACGCGCGGCCTTGGCACGCCGCGTCGCCGCGGCTCGCAGCCAGCGTTCGAAATCCGCCGCCTTCGCTTCATCCGGCGCGGGCGCGTAGACCACCAGCCGCAAGTGCCGGCTCTCGTCCACCGACAAGGTCGAATGCTCGAACGCCAGCGCGCCCAGGGCCGGCAGGCTCAGGCTGCGCAGCCCCATGCAGGAGCCGTGCACATCGTGTTCGCGCCACCAGGTCTTGAAGTCGGGCGACACGCGCTCCAGTTCGTCCACCAGCTCCCCGACGTCTGGCGCCTGGCCGGCGCTGGCGAAATCCCGCCGGAACGTGGACAGCATGGCGGGCGCTTGCGCCGGCCAGTCCACGAACAGTTCGCGCATCGCCGGATCCGCGAACAACATCCACAGCAGATTCCTGCGCCCCGGCGCCTGCGCGGAAAAATTGAACACGCGGTCCGCGGCCGCGTTCCACACCACCACATCCCAACGCAGATTGAGCACGTAGGCGGGGCGCGCGGGCAGGTCGTCCATCAGGCGGCGTACCTGCGCGGGCACCGTGCACCAGGTGCGGCCCGGTTCCGACGGCGGGCGCTGATGCGCCAGCAGGTAGAGGTGGCGGCGCTCGGCCGCGTCCAGCTTCAACACGCGCGCCAGGTTTTCCAGGAAGCCCGCCGACACGCTGATGTTGCGGCCCTGTTCGAACCAGGTGTACCAGGCCAGGCCCACGCCGGCCAGCGCGGCGACTTCCTCGCGGCGCAAGCCCGGCGTGCGCCGGCGGCCGCCGGCGGGCAGCCCCAGTTCGGCGGGACTGAGCCGTTCGCGGCGCAGCCGCAGGAACTCGGACAGATCGGCGCGGGTGCGCTCCAGGCGCTTCGGGGCTACGGTTGCGGTCATGAGTCTATTGCACCCAGTAATAGCATAAGCAGCTAAATTGTATAAGGCTAAAAGCCTCTCCAGAATAGCGTCCATTCAGATTCCGATGGCGCTTTCCATGTCTTCCTCCACACTCCCCTGCCCTGGTTTGCACGCCGCGCGGCAGCAGCCCGTCCTGAGCCGCCTGGGCCTGGCCGTGCTGCTGTCGGGCGGCTTCATCACGATCTTCGACCTGTTCGTGGTGAACGTCGCCATCCCCAGCATGCAGTCCACCCTGTCCGCCAGCTTCGCGCAGATCAGCTTCATCATCGCCGCCTACGAACTGGCCTATGGCGTGCTGCTGATCGCGGGCAGCCGGCTGGGCGACCGCCACGGCCGGCGGCGCCTGTTCATGCTGGGCATGGCGGCATTCGCGCTGGCCTCGGCGCTATGCGGCGTCGCGCCCACCGCGGACACATTGATCGCCGCGCGCGTGCTGCAAGGCGCCGCGGCGGCCATGCTGTTTCCGCAGGTCTATGCGCTGATCCGCGTCAGCTACCAGGGCCGCGAACGGCAGCGGGCGTTTGGCCTGCTGGGCATGACGTTGGGGCTGGCGGCCATCGCGGGGCAAGTGCTGGGCGGCGGGATCGTGCACGCCGACCTGTTCGGCCTGGCATGGCGCAGCATCTTCCTGCTCAACGTGCCCGTGGGCCTGCTGGCGTGGCGCCTGGCCCGCCATATCCCGGAATCGCGCGAGCCTTCGGGCGCGCGCATGGACTGGCCCGGCGCGGCGCTGGCGGGAACCGGGCTGACCTTGCTGTTGCTGGCGCTGATCGAAGGCCCCTCGCGGCACTGGCCTGCGTGGACCGTGGCTTGCGGCGCGGCTGCGGTCGTCGCGCTGGCATTGTTCGCGCGCATGCAGCGCCGCATCGCGGCCCGTGGCGGCGCGCCCCTGGTCGACATGGCCTTGCTGGCGCAGCCGCGCTTCGCGGCGGGCTGCCTGCTGGTGCTGCTGGTGTTCTCCACCGCCAGCGCCATGTTCCTTTGCTACGCGCTGCTGATGCAGACGGGCTTCGGGCTGGACGCGCTGACGGCCGGCCTGATCTTCGCGCCAGCCAGCGTGGGCTTCATCGCCGGGTCGATGGCCGCGCCGCGGCTGGTGGCGCGCTTCGGCACGCGCGCCATCGCGCTGGCTGCGCTGCTGTACGGCGGCGCCACCGCGGCCTTGATGCTGCAAGTGGGCGCGGCCGGCGCCAGCCTCGCGCCGTGGTCGCTGCTACCCGCGCTGGTATGGCTGGGCGCGGCCCAGGGCGCGGTCAATACGCCGCTGGTGAACCTGGCACTGGGCTTCGTCGAGGACCGCCAGGCCGGCATGGCGGCGGGCGTGGTGTCGACCTTGCAGCAGGTGGGCGCGGCGCTGGGCGTGTCGGCGGCGGGCATGCTGTACGCCGGCGCGCTGGACGCGCATGCCGCTGCGGGCGCGGCCGAGCGCCATGCGCGCGCCTTCGCCGACGCCATGCAGTTCAATGTGGCGGCGATCCTGGCGGCGACGGCCTTGCTATTGTGGCTAGGCCGCCAGCAAGACAACAGCTAGTTGCAGCGCAGTTCCATCTGCTGGTAGCTGTCCGAACGCGCGCCCTTTTCCAGGACAGGAAGTTCGTAATCCATGCGGCAACTGTCGCCAGGCTGCTCGCCCCACTTGACGGTCAACTGGCCGCTGTCCTGCAGTCCGCGGGCCAGGACGCGGCTGGCCTGCCCGACCAGACCGACCTCGATGCCGTGCTCGTCGACCACGCTGGCGCCGAACGGCAGCGGTTTGGCGTCTGCCCGCACAACCTGCAGCATGGCCGAGCGCCCCGAGACCGTGGCGTACTTGAGCATCGCCACCGCGCCGGCGCGCGGCGCCACCTGCTGGCTGGTGACCTGCAGTTCCACGTCGGTGGACAGACCCTTGGGATCGATCTCCACCGCGTTCATGCGATACGGCGTCAGATGCGGCACCACGGCGTAGCCGCGGCTATCGACCCGCACGCCGGAGGCATTGAGCAGGCGCGCGCCTTCGGCGTCGGGCGCTTCGACGATGCCGAAGGTTTCCGACAGCGGCTGTGACAGCGTGACGCCGCCCGGGTGGACCACGACCGCGCCGCGCAGGCCAACCGAAGTTTGCGAGTAACCCGTGCCTGCACCCGCGCTGGCCATGAATTCAGCGACTGGCGCACGGTAAAGCACGCTGGTGCTGCCGCCCGTGACCGACTTGCCCGAACCACCGGAGGCGTGATCAGCGGTCACGCTGTACGACAGCTGATTGTCCTCGCCGGTGGATCCGGACAGCGTGCTTTGCATCTGCACGCGGCCGTTGGAATCGCGCCCGACATTGGTGGACAGGCTAAGCGGATTAGTCTTGCCCAAGGGAATACTGAGAGAGGCGTAGACTGCGGTGCCCATCTGCTGGCGGCTGTCGCGCTGACGCTGGAGGGTGATGTTATAGCCTATGCTCTTGTAGGTATTGGCATAGGCGACGCTATAGTTCACATCCCTGCCTTCGCGGTTCCAATGGTCCACGGCGGAGCCGGTCAGGTTGATGCTGCCGCGCCGTGCACCCAACTGTTGACTCAGGACGAGCGAGGCCCGATTGCGCTCTCGCACGATGCTCCCGGAATAGCGGTATTGGCCGTAGCCGTACAGTGCGGACATGGCTTCGTTCAGCCCGTAGAAGCCGCCGGTGGAATAGCGGTACGCCGCGAGGGAAAAGTTGGTGCCGGTATCGGGCAAGGTCTTGGCATAGCTGGCGCGCAAGCTGGTGCCGGTATACGTAGCGCCGTCCAACGACAGACGCGACTGGGTGGCGTCCAGGCCAAGGGCGCCCACGGACGTGTTGAGGGTGCCGCCCAGCAACGCCGAGGTATAGTTCTTCGCCACCGTGGCTCCGGCGTAGCCCGTCACCAGGTTGGACAGGCCCCGCTGATAGGTAGCCTGCATGAACTGCGGGCTCGTGGACAGCATCTTGTTGCGCACCACTCCGCCCACCACGCTGTAGCGGCTCACGCCCGGACGCAGCGACATGGGCACGGCCGCGTAGGGCACCGAGAACGTGCGCACGCTGCCGTCGGCTTCCTGCACGGACACGTCCAGGTCGCCGCCGTAGCCGGTGGCGTACAGGTCAGTGATTTCAAACGCGCCTGGCGCCACCGTGGTTTCATAGATGATGACCGAGTTCTGGCGGATGGTGATCCGCGCGTTGCTGTTGGCCACGCCGCGCACCACAGGCGCATAGCCGCGCAGCGAATCGGGCAGCATGCGATCGTCGCTGGCCAGGCGCACGCCCCTGAAGGCTGTGGAGTCGAACAGTTCGCCGCTGGTATAGGCTTCGCCCAGGGTCAGCTGGGACGACAGCGAGACAATCTCGCGCTGCGCATAGGTCGAAATATTCTGATACTGGCGCTGGCCCTGGGAATCAAAGGAGTAGGAGCCGTTGTGGCGCAGGCGCCAGTCGCCGAGGTTGACACCGGCTCTCAAGCCCAGATAGCCCTGGCGCTGCGAGCCGCTCATCGCGCTGTTGCGGTAGTTGTACAGGTTGAAGTCGTAGTCGAGCATGGCCGCGTTGACGCCCGAGTCCCACAGTTCCGGACTGACGTAACCGCGGGCATAACGGCTCATGACGGCCTGGGGAATGCTCAGATCCAGGCGCTGGTCGCCGAAATCGAAGTCACTGCCCGCCTCCGCGGCGATTTCATCCAGGCGCAGGCTGGCGCCTTGCGCCAGCTTCTCGGTCGACGCGGGGGACAGCTTGCTCAGGTCTACGCCAATACGCTGCAACAGCTGATGGTCGAAGGCAGGCTGCGCTGGCGCGTCCCCGCCGACTGGCGTGAACGGCACTTCCGTGCGGCCGATATAGTTCTGGTTGATGAACAGGTCCACCATGTAGCTGCCCGGCGCGACCGCGTTCCCGCGGGCGTAGCGGGAAACATCCGTGCGCTGCCCCGGGCCGCCCATCAGGAAGGCGTCCTCGAACTCGACCGTCGCAACTTTGATCCCCGGCGTCGTGGCCTCGGCGGCATAGGCGTCCAGGCCGTGCGAAGCCAGGGCAACCAGCAACGCCGCGCACAAGGGCGTCAAACGCAGGCGGGCACGGTCTCGCGTGTGCTGGAGCTGGGAAAGAGAGTTTTTCATAGCGGCGATGGGAGGAATGGACTGGGCGAAAACGCAGGGCAAAACCCTCCCCGAGGATGCCGTTGCCGGCATCCTTCAAGATGGGGTTTGCTTATGAAAGGCAGGCCGCGCTCGCGCGGCCGGTAGACTTAGCGCGCGGAGCCCGGCATCAAGGGCAGCGAACCTTCGACATTCGCGCCCCAATCGTTGATGCTGTTGAACTTGACCTGTGCGCCCGCGGCCGGCGCCGAGGTCATCCCCGCGATGGGGAAGAGCGCCGATTCGCCCGGCTTGACGTAGCCGGCGCCGGCATCGAAGGACTGGCCGCCCGACTGCAGGTTCACCTTGCCCAGGTTCACTACGTAGGGCGTGGGATTGCTGGCCTTCAAGGCGTAGCCCTTGCCGGCCGCGGCGGGAGCCATCTCCCAACGCAGTTGCGCGGGCGCCTCATCGGCCTGGCCCGGCAGGCCTTGCGGGCGGTACATCACCTTGATGCGCGTGCGGAAAGCGATCTGCAGACGGTTGGCGTCCTCGCCGGCCTGGGCCTTGGGCGGAACTTCCAGCACGTTGAGCCAGTACAGGCTTTCCTTGTCCTTCGCCATCGCCTCCTTGGTGTGGATCAGGCGCAGCGTCTGCCCCTTGCCCGGGTCCACGCGGAAGATGGCGGGGGTCAACATGAAGGGAACCTTCAGCGTCTCCGGCGAATCAGTGATGTTGCCATCGTCCAGCCAGGCCTGTACAAGAGCCGGGGCGCCGCCATCGTTGCTCAGCTTGATGGTGACTTCACGCTCTTGCGCCGGATAGACCACGCGCGTGTTGGAGATAACAATGCTGGCCTGCGCCTGGATTGCGAAACAGCCCGCGGCAAGCGCTGCGGCGGCCATCAGGGTGCGGCGTAGTGATTTCATGATGAGGCCCTTGGTGGTGGATGCTGTGTGAATGATCTGTTTCCTTCCAAGCCGTCTCGAGGAGCGGGGTGAAACGGCTTGCAGGGAAACACGCGCCTCGGCGGCCTCCGGGAGGCGGCCGCCGAGTCAGCGCATTACTCGTAGGCGATCGAGTACTGCACGCGCGAGTTCGCGGCACCGGCGGTGGCGCCACCCAGCGAGTGGTACTCGACGAAGTAGTTCAGGTCGGCCTTGCCGCCGGCGAGCATCACCGACTGCGAATTCTGCTGGCCATGGGCCGCGCCTGCCTTGATTTCGCCGAACGAGTTGCTCAACAGGCCGAGTTCGACCTTGGTGGCGCCGCCGCCGTCAACGATCAAACGGCCCGTTTCCTGCGAAACGGTGGGGCCGCCTTCGAAGTGCACGGAAACCGGCTGGTCCGTGGTGCAGTTGGTCAGCGCGATCTTGAACGGCGTGCGGCCGGCGGTGGCGCCCGCGGTTTCCAGCGTCTTGGCCGACACGGTGGGCAGCGCCACGGTGAAGTTCTCGCCGCCGTTGCCGCCGTTGATGGTGCAGGTGTTGGCGGTGATGTTGCCGGTGAATTCGATGGTGCCGTCAGCGGCGTGGGCGCTGGCGAAGGTGGCGAAGCCGGCAATGGCCAGGGCGGCGGTCAGGAGGGTCTTTTTCATGATGAGTCTTTTGAGTTGGGGGTTTTGAGGTGAGGAGAAATCGCCGTTTCGGGCAGTTCCTTGCTGCGTACACTCCGGATGCCGGGCCGTTGGGGACTGGCCTTTTTCAGTTCGCGTACTCAACAACTGCATCGTAGATTTCGCCGCTTTGGCCGCCCATCGGGCTAGTCCGCTCCTATCCGCGCAAGGCATAGGACTAGGCCCATTCTGTAAATGCGGCCCCGCCAGCCCCGGGAAAGGCGTCCGCGATCAGTCCCGCCTGAAGCAAGACGCGGAAGAAAAAAAGGGTCACTGACCGTCCAGGCGCGAGTCCGGACCTAGGTAAGGATCAATTCATGAGTGGCCGCACCCGGCGCAACGGCGGGTGGGAAGATGGCGCCGCGGCTGCGGCCCAGGATAGGCAGGGCAGCGCCGCTGAACGCGGCGCTGCCCAATTACGTCAGGCTGCCTTGGTAAGCAGCGGCACGCCAGGCTGGCTGGCCGAGCGCGTGCCCGGCAGCGGGTGACAGGACTGCGGATGGTAGGTGTGCACCAGCGACAGCTTCACGCGATCGCTGGCGTTGCCCTGGGCGGCGTGCAGGGTGCGGCAATGGAAGAACACCACGTCGCCCGCCTGCAGTTCCGGACACACCGCGCGGGCGATCCATTCGGCATTCTGGGGCGCGTCGTCGCGGAAGAACTTCTGCTGGTCGAACTGTTCCGGCGCCAAGGCGGCGGCGTGCGAACCCGGGATGAAGGACAGGCCGCCGTTGGCGCGGGTTTCCGGACCCAGCGCCAGCCAGGTGGAGACCAGGTCCGTGTCGGAAAACGACCAGTAGCGGATGTCCTGGTGCCAGCCCGTCAGGCTGCCATAGGCGGGATGCTTGGTCATCACGCAGTTGTGGTGCACGGTGGACAACACCGGCGTTTCGCCGAAGTAGCGCCCCAGCCACTGGCCGATGCGCGCATCGGTGGCCCATTGCGCGAACAAGGGATCGCGGCCGTAGGCGCCGAGCAGGCGGCGCACTGTCAGCCCGCCCTCGGCGGCGCGCGACTCGGGCGCGCCGGGATAGCGCAGGTCGGCTTCGTATTCGATGGGCGCGACGTGGTCGCACAAATGGCGTTCGGCGAGGGCGCGCAGCGCCGCTACCTGTTCCGGGCTGGCGAACTGGCGCGCCACCACGAAGCCCTGCTCGCGCAGGACGGCTATCTGATCATCAGGCAACAACATGGCATTCAAGCAGCAGGGGGTTGGGCGGGAGGATTGATGCGGGCGGCATCGCGTTCCTGCACCTCATGGTGCACCCATTCGCGCCACACCGCCACCAGCAGGGCCATCAGCACGGGGCCGACGAACAGCCCGACGATGCCCATCGTCTTTACGCCCCCCACCAGCCCGAAGAAGGTCGGCAGGAAAGGCAGCTTGACCGGTCCGCCCACCAGGCGCGGGCGCAGGGTCTTGTCGACGATGAAGAGTTCCACGCTGCCCCAGACCATCAGGGCGATGCCCGCCACCAGATGGCCCGAGCCCACCAGGTACAGCGACACCAGGGTGAACGACAGCGGCGCGCCGCCCGGTATCAGCGCCATGAAGCCGGTGACCACGCCCAGCAGCACGGGCGACGGCACGCCCGCGACCCAGTAGGCGATGCCCAGCACCACGCCTTCGCCCAGGGCGATCAGGCCCATGCCGGTGACGGTGGAATTGATGGTGGCCGGCACCACGCGCGAAAAGCGCTGCCAGCGCGCCGGCAGGATGCGTTCGCCCAGCACGTCCAGCTGGGCCACCATGCGGATGCCGTCCTTGTAGACGAAGAACAGCGTGATCAGCATGAACAGCACGGTCAGCAGCAGCTGGAACACGTTGCCCGTGGCCGCCAGGACCATGCGGTAGATATTGCCCAGATGCTCGCCGCTGACGGCCTCGACCAGGGCGCCCAACGCATGCGGCTGGCCGATATAGGATTCCCAGTACTGGCCCAGGCGCTCGCCCACCACGGGCATGGATGTGATCCAGTTGGGCACGGCCACGCCATGGCGGTTGGCGGCGATGGCCCAGGCGAAGAAAGTGCTGGCTTCCTTGATGGCGTAGGACAGCGCGAACGACATCGGCACGATCAGCACGACGATCACCACCAGCAGCGCCAGCGAGGCGGCCAGCGCGCTGCGACCGCCGCAACGGGTGAGCAGGCGCTGGTACAAGGGCCAGCTGGCCAGGCCGATGATGAGTGCGGCAAGCGCGGGGACCAGGAAACCGCTGAGGAAGTACACCCCCGCCAACAGCACGAGCAACAAAAGCCAACGGGCGATCAGATAAGCGGGTAGTACAGGCTGCATGGAGCGGATCGACAGTAAGGACGTTGTAGGCTTTGACTGTCGGACTATACAGACGTTTCGTGGAATTCGAGGGACGCAAGGTCTGTATTTACTACGGGGTTTCCCGTGATTCTCCAGGCGGAGGGCGGATCCGCCCCCCACCCCATACGCTTACAAAGCGTATTCCGCGGCCTCTTCGCGCGCAGTACGGCGGCGCGGCGGCAGGTACTCCTCGAGCGCCGGCCTGGGGGCTGCGGACGTCTGGATGGTCGCCTGGCCGGTCTGGCGCGCGTACACGCCGCAGCTGGCGGCGGCGGGGTCGGTCTCGTCGCGGCCGCTCAGCAGCGGGCAGCTGGCGAACAATTCGGCGGCCCAGTCGGTGAAGGCGCGCACCTTGGGCGACAGCTGGCGGCTTTGCGGATACAGCACCGAAATCGCGGTGGCGCTGGGCTTCCATTGCGGCAGCACTTCGATGAGCTCGCCCGATTGCAGATGCGGCAGCGCCATGTAACGCGGGGTCTGGATCAGGCCGAAGCCCTTCAGTCCGCAATCCAGGTAGGCGCCGGACTCGTTCACCGACACCACGCCCTTCATTTCGACTTCCTGGTGCTTGCCGTCGACGCGGAAGTCCCAGGCGCAATTGCGTCCGGTGCGGCTGGAGAAATAGTGCACGGCGTGGTGGTCGCGCAGTTCGTCGATGCTCTGCGGCAGGCCATGGCGCGCCACATAGGTGGGCGAGGCGCAGGTCACGCTCTGCAGGGTGCCGATGCGGCGCGCGACCAGGCTGGAATCCTCGAGGTCGCCGGCGCGGATCACGCAATCCACGGCCTCCTGCACCATGTCGACCGGGCGGTCGCCCAAGCCCAGCACCAGCTCCACGTCGGGGTATTTGTCGTGGAAATCACACAATGAAGGGATCAGGATCAGCCGCCCGATGCAGGTGGGCGCATCGATGCGCAGCCTGCCCTTCAGGCGCAGGGCCGCTTCCTGGAAGCAGGCCTCGGTTTCCTCAACGTCGGCCAGGATGCGCACGCAGTGCTGGTAATAGCCGGCGCCGTCAGGCGTGAGGCCGATACGGCGCGTGGTGCGGTTGAGCAGGCGCACGCCCAACAGGCGTTCGAGGTTCTGGATGATGGTGGTGACGGTGGTGCGCGGAAGCGAGAGGCTGTCGGCCGCCCGGGTGAAGCTATTGGCGTCCACGACGCGCACAAACACCTGCATAGCCTGAAAACGGTCCATGGCGACGGTGTCCTTTGGGGAAATAGTCGGTGTGGACGGAGCATAACCCGATTTCGATGCTGATTAGTCGATCCTTACGACTAGTGTTGCCGAAACATCAGGGTTTATCCGACCCCCTAAACCGCTCAGAATGCAAACCATCTTGAAGTGCCCTTGCCGCCAGGCGCCATCAAAGGGCATGCCTATCCTCAGATTCCGGCAAAGCAAAGACCCGCCCCGATCAGGCGCCTTTGCCTGGGATGCGCAGCAGCATTTCATGCTGCACCGCAGCATTTCCGCCAGATCCTGAAGACAGGCCTGCCCCAGGCCGCCGCAGCCGCCTCCCGCCCCCAGGCTCATCCAGGCAAGCGCGCTTTCGCCCCATCATCTCTCAAGGAAACACCATGGTTTCGCGCAATCGTATTGCTGTGCTCGCCGTCTTTGCCGCCATCATCGCCGCCGGCGGCGGTTATGCCCTGTTCCGCGCTCCCGCTGGCGCCAATGCCGCACAGGCGCAGACCGCCCCCTCGGCGCCCCCGGTCGAAGTGGCCGAGGTGCTGAACAAGACCATCGTGGACTGGCAGCGCTACTCCGGCCGCCTGGAAGCCATCGACCGCGTCGACATCCGCCCCCTGGTGTCGGGCACCCTGACCGCCGTGCACTTCCAGGACGGCAGCATCGTCAAGAAGGGCGACGTGCTCTTCACCATCGACCCGCGCCCCTACGCGGCCGAGGTGGACCGCGCCGCAGCCGCCCTGACCGCCGCGAAGGCCCGCGCCTCGTACACCGCCAGCGAACTGGCCCGCGGCCAGCGCCTGCTGACGGACAACGCCATCGCCCGCCGCGATTTCGAGGAAAAGCAGAACGCCGCCCGCGAAGCCGCCGCCAACCTGCAAGGCGCCCAGGCCGCGCTGGACTATGCCAAGCTGAACCTCGGCTACACCCGCATCGAAGCCCCCGTGGACGGCCGCGTGTCGCGCGCCGAGGTCACGGTAGGCAACGTGGTGGCGGCCGGCGCCGCATCGGTGCCGCTGACCCGGCTGGTGTCGGTGTCCAAGATGTACGCATCGTTCGACGTGGACGAACAAACCTTCCTGCGCTATGTGAACCCCGCGCGCGGCGGCCGCGCCGGCGCCGTGCCGGTGGAGCTGGGCCTGGCCAACGAGGAAGGCTATTCGCGCACCGGCGTCGTGCAGTCCGTGGACAACCGCCTGGACACCACCTCCGGCACGATCCGCGTGCGCGCCGAGTTCGACAACGCCGACGGCCAGTTGCTGCCCGGCCTGTACGCCCGTGTCCGCCTGGGCGGCAGCGAACCGCGCCAGGCCGTGCTGATCGACGAAAAGGCCATCGGCACCGACCAGGACAAGCGCTACGTGCTGGTGCTGGACGACAAGAACCATGCCGTCTATCGCCAGGTCAAGCTGGGCGCCAACCAGGAAGGCCTGCGCGTGGTCGATTCGGGCCTGGCCGCCGGCGAACGCATCGTCGTCAACGGCCTGCAGCGCATCCGTCCCGGCGATGCCGTGACCCCCACCGTCGTCCCCATGGTTGCGGCCCAACGCAACCCGGTCAAGACCGCCTCGGCCAATCTGAACTGAGCCGGCGCGTCTAACGAGAACGTCCATGAATATCTCGAAATTCTTCATCGACCGGCCGATCTTCGCCGGCGTGCTATCGGTCCTGGTGCTGCTGGCGGGCCTGCTGGCCATGTTCCAGCTGCCCATCTCCGAGTATCCGGAAGTGGTGCCGCCGTCCGTGGTCGTGCGTGCGCAGTATCCGGGCGCCAACCCCAAGGTCATCGCCGAAACCGTGGCCTCGCCGCTGGAGGAATCCATCAACGGCGTCGAGGACATGCTGTACATGCAGTCGCAGGCCAACAGCGACGGCAACCTGACCCTGACGGTCAACTTCAAGCTCGGCGTGGACCCGGACAAGGCTCAGCAACTGGTGCAGAACCGGGTGTCGCAAGCGCTGCCGCGCCTGCCGCCGGACGTGCAGCGCCTGGGCGTGACCACGGCCAAGAGCTCGCCCACGCTGACGCTGGTGGTGCACCTGATTTCGCCCAATGACCGCTACGACATCACCTACCTGCGCAACTACGCGATCCTGAACGTCAAGGACCGCCTCGCCCGCATCACCGGCGTGGGCGAAGTGACGGTGTGGGGCTCGGGCAACTATTCCATGCGCGTCTGGCTGGACCCGCAGAAAGTCGCCCAGCGCGGCATGACCGCCAGCGAAGTGGTCGCTGCCATCCGCGAACAGAACGTGCAGGTCGCCGCCGGCGTCATCGGCGCCTCCCCCACGCTGGGCGACGTGCCGCTGCAGCTGAACGTGAATGCCCGCGGCCGCCTGCAGACCGAAGAGGAATTCCGCGACATCATCCTGAAGACCTCGCCCGACGGCGCCGTGACGCACCTGTCGGACGTGGCCCGCGTGGAACTGGACGCGCAGGAATACGGCTTGCGTTCGCTGCTGGACAACAAGCAGGCGGTGGGCATGGGCATCATGCAGTCGCCGGGCGCCAACGCGCTGGACGTGTCCAGCCAGGTGCGCGCCGCCATGGCCGAGCTGTCGCAGGACTTCCCGCCGGGCGTGGAATACCGCATCGAATACGACCCCACTCAATTCGTGCGCGCCAGCATCAAGGCCGTGGTGACCACGCTGCTGGAAGCGATCGCCCTGGTGGTGCTGGTGGTGATCCTGTTCCTGCAGACCTGGCGCGCCTCCATCATCCCGCTGCTGGCGGTGCCCGTTTCCATCGTGGGTACCTTCGCCCTGCTGCTGATGTTCGGCTACTCCATCAACGCGCTGTCGCTGTTCGGCATGGTGCTGGCCATCGGCATCGTGGTGGACGACGCCATCGTGGTGGTGGAAAACGTGGAGCGCAACATCGCCGCGGGTTTGAGTCCGCGCGATGCGACCTATCGCGCCATGCGTGAAGTCAGCGGCCCCATCATCGCCATTGCGCTGACGCTGTGCGCGGTGTTCGTGCCGCTGGCCTTCATGACGGGCCTGACCGGCCAGTTCTACAAGCAGTTCGCCATGACCATCGCCATCTCGACGGTGATCTCGGCCTTCAACTCGCTGACCCTGTCGCCCGCGCTGTCGGCCATCCTGCTCAAGAGCCACCACGACAAGCCCGACTGGCTGACCCGTGGCATGAACCGCGTCTTCGGCCGCTTCTTCAACTGGTTCAACAACATGTTCGGCCGCGCGTCCGAGTCCTATGGCACGGGCGTGACCCGCGTGATCCGCCGCAAGGCCAGCGCCATGGGCGTGTACGCCGTGCTGGTGGCCGCCACCGTCGGCGTCTCCTACCTGGTGCCCGGCGGCTTCGTGCCCGCGCAGGACAAGCAGTACCTGATCGCCTTCACGCAGCTGCCCAACGGCGCCTCGCTGGACCGCACCGACTCGGTGATCCGCCGCATGAGCGACATCGCCCTGAAGGAACCCGGCGTGCAGAGCACCATCGCGTTCCCCGGCCTGTCCATCAATGGCTTCACCAACAGCTCCAGCGCCGGCATCGTGTTCGTCATGCTCAAGCCCTTCGAAGAGCGCAAGAACGCCGCGCTGTCGGGCGACGCCATCGCGGGCTCGCTCAACCAGAAGTTCGCGGCCATCCAGGACTCGTTCATCGCCGTGTTCCCGCCCCCGCCCGTGATGGGCCTGGGCACGCTGGGCGGTTTCAAGTTCCAGATCGAAGACCGCAGCGCGGCAGGCTACGCCGAGCTGGACAAGGCCAAGCAAGCGTTCCTGGAAAAGGCCCGCCAGACGCCGGAACTGGGCCCCGCCTTCTCCAGCTACGAGATCAACGTGCCGCAGCTGGACGTGGACCTGGACCGCGTCAAGGCCAAGCAGCTGGGCGTGCCGGTGACGGAAGTCTTCGACACCATGCAGATCTACCTGGGCTCGATGTACGTCAACGACTTCAACCGTTTCGGCCGCGTCTTCCAGGTGCGGGCGCAAGCCGACGCGCAATTCCGCGCGCACGCCGACGACATCCTGCAACTGAAGACCCGCAACGTCGCCGGTGAAATGGTGCCGCTGTCCTCGCTCGTCACCGTCAACCAGACCTTCGGCCCGGAAATGGTGGTGCGCTACAACGGCTACACCGCCGCCGACATCAACGGCGGTCCGGCGCCCGGCTACTCGTCCGACCAGGCCCAGGCCGCGGCCGAACGCGTCGCCGCCGAAACCCTGCCGCGCGGCATGAAGATGGAATGGACCGACCTGACCTACCAGCAGATCCTGGCGGGCAACGCCGGCCTGTGGGTGTTCCCGATCAGCGTGCTGCTGGTGTTCCTGGTGCTGGCGGCGCTGTACGAAAGCCTGACCCTGCCGCTGGCCGTGATCCTCATCGTGCCGATGAGCATCCTGGCCGCGCTGACGGGCGTCTACCTGACCGGCAACGACAACAACATCTTCACGCAGATCGGCCTGATGGTGCTGGTGGGCCTGTCGGCGAAGAACGCGATCCTGATCGTGGAATTCGCCCGCGAACTGGAAATGAACGGCCGCAGTCCCCTGGACGCCGCCATCGAGGCCAGCCGCCTGCGTCTGCGCCCCATCCTGATGACGTCCATCGCGTTCATCATGGGCGTGGTGCCGCTGGTGCTGTCCTCGGGCGCGGGTTCTGAAATGCGCCAGGCCATGGGCATCGCCGTGTTCTTCGGCATGCTGGGCGTGACCCTGTTCGGCCTGTTCCTGACCCCCGTGTTCTACGTGCTGCTGCGCACGCTGGGCGGCAAGACCCTGCACTCCGCCGCACCGCACGAGGCTCCCGTGTGCGTACCGCACCTGGACCCGAACGCGCCGCCGGCCCCGCAACATCACGCCTGAGCCGGACCACCAGAGTAGCTAGACAGCGCCTTCCGCCCCGCAGGCGGGAGGCGCCCACAAGAGAATAGTCATCATGATCAAAAGACTGACCCGCGGTTCCGCCCTGCTTGCCGTCCTGCTCGTGCTGGCCGGCTGCGCGGTGGGCCCCACCTACGAACGCCCCTCGGCCGCGGTGCCCGCGGCCTTCAAGGAAGCCGCCCTGCCCGCTTCCGAGGCCGGCACCTGGAAAACCGCCGAGCCGTCCGAAGACGCGCTGCGCGGCGCCTGGTGGAAGGTATTCGGCGACGAAGGCCTGAACCAGCTGCAGGAAGAAGCCCAGAAGGCCAACCAGAACCTGCAGGCCGCCGCCGCCCGCCTGACCCAGTCGCGCGCGCTGCAACGCGAAGCCCGCGCCGGCTTCTTCCCCAACCTGGACGCCGCCTTCGGCCCCAACCGCCAGCGCCCCTCGGCCGTGTCGCAGGGCTTGCCCGACGGCACCCCGACCAGCCCCGTGACCACCTGGCGCGCCCAAGGCGCCGTGTCCTACGAAGCGGACCTGTTCGGCCGCGTCGCCTCCACCTACGACGCCGCCAGCGCCGATGCCCAGCAAAGCGAAGCCCTGTACCGTTCCGTGCTGCTGGCCCTGCAGGCCGACGTCGCCACCACCTACTTCCTGGTGCGCGAACAGGACGCCGAATCGCAGCTCTACCGCCAGACGGTCAAGCTGCGCACCGACACCCTGCAACTGATCCAGCGCCGCTACGACGCCGGCGACATCAGCGAACTCGACCTGGCCCGCGCCAAGGCCGAACTGGCCAGCGCGCAATCCGAAGCCCTGGGCATCGACCGCCGCCGCGCCGCCTCCGAACACGCCCTGGCCGTACTGCTGGGCCGCGCCCCGTCGGACTTCGCCATGCCCGAGCAGCCCATCCAGAAGGTCGCGCTGTCGATCCCCGCCGGCCTGCCCTCGAGCCTGCTGGAACGTCGCCCCGACATCGCCGCAGCCGAACGCGCCATGGCCGCCGCCAACGCCCGCGTCGGCGCGGCCAAGTCCGCCTTCTTCCCGCGCCTGGACATCACCGGCGCCTTCGGCTACGAATCCTCGGACCTGGGCAACCTGTTCCAGTGGTCCAGCCGCACCTTCCTGCTGGGCCCCCTGGTCGGCGCCGCGCTGTCCATGCCGATCTTCGACGGCGGCCGCCGCCAGGCCGGCCTGGACCGCGCCCGCGCCGTCTACGAGGAAGACGTGGCCGTCTACCGCCAGACCATCCTGAACGCGTTCCGCGAAGTGGAAGACAACCTGGCCAACCTGCGCATCCTGGCCGACCAGACCAAGGCGCAAGACGCCGCCGTCGACGCCGCCGCCCGCGCCGCCAAGCTCTCGCACACGCAGTACCGCGAAGGCTCCATCAGCTACCTGGACGTCATCGAAGCCGACCGCAGCGTCCTGCTGCAGCAACGCGTCGCGGTGCAACTGAGTGGGGAACAAGCGCGTTCCGCAGTAGGCCTGATCCGCGCCATCGGCGGCGGCTGGGAGAATCCGGTGCCGCCGGAAACGGTGGCATCGAAGTAAGAAGCGGGCGCACCGCGGGCACCACCTGGAAGCACGGCACCAGCTTGCAGCGCTCGCGACAGCGACAGCGACAGCGACAGCGACAGCGACCGCAGCCGCAGCCGCAAGACCAAGCGTAAGCCCCAGATCGGCCGCCCGCGCGGCCGATCTGGGGCGGGCCCCGCAAGACCTTCCGCCAACCGCCACCGGCGCCAAGAACGCCAAGCAAACCACCCGCCCCAGCGCCCGTAAAATTTCAACCGACCGAGCCAGTCGCGTCGGGGGCCGGCGGGGCGCGGGGCGTCGATAAGCCCGACGGAATCCGAAGGAACCGCCGCAGGCGGTGACGAGGATGAGGATGGGGTAGTCCGGAGCGAACGCTCCGGACCGCAATCGTTGCCCCGCGCCCCGCCGGCCCCCGACGCGGCTGGCGTCTTAAGAACCAACGGAAGCCACAGAAGCCACAGAAGCAGCAGCAGCAGCAGCCAAAAAACCTACGGCCGCCCCCGCAACCACTCCTCAAGATCAGCAGCCGGCAACGGCGGCGAAAACAAAAACCCCTGCCCCGCCGCACACCCCTGCTCGATCAAGAACCGCCGCTGTTCTTCATTCTCAACGCCTTCAGCCACCACAGGCAGGCTCAGGCTCTCGCCGATACGAATCACCGCGCTGGTCAACGCCCTAGCCGCGTCATCGCTCTCCAGCCCCTGCACGAAACTGCGATCCAGCTTCAGTTCATCCACGATCAGTCGCCGCAAATGCCCCAGGCTGGAATAGCCAGTCCCGAAATCGTCCATCGACAGCCGCACGCCCAAGCGGTGCAGCTCCGCAATCGTCCGCAACGTACCCGCCGTCGCGTCCAGCACCACGCCTTCTGTGATCTCCAGCATCAGATCCGCCGCCGCCAGCCCAAACTCGGCCAGCGTCGCCTCGATCAACCGCGGCAGATTCAAATTGTGGAAATTCGTCGCCGACAGGTTCACCGACACCGACGGCACCCGCAGGCCCTTCGCCCGCCAGACCGCCAGCTGCGAACAAGCCTCGTGCACCGCCCAGTCGCCCAGGTCGCCGATCAACCCGCATTCCTCGGCCAGCGGCACAAAGCGCGCCGGCGAAATATCGCCCAGCGTCGGATGACGCCAGCGCGCCAGCGCCTCGACGCCGTATAGCTGGCCGTTCTTCAGCCCCACCTGCGGCTGATAATGCAACCGCAAGGCCTTCGCCTCCAGCGCGTCGCGCAAGGCCGCCTCCAGCGCCAGGCGCTCCTGCGCCTGCCGGTTCATCTCGGCGCTGAAGAAAGAGATGCGGTTGCGCCCCGCCGTCTTGGCCTGGTACATCGCCATGTCGGCATGGCGCAGCAGCGTATCCATGTCGCGCCCGTTCTCCGGGAACACGCTGATGCCGATGCTGACCGAAGGATTCAGCGTGATGCCGCCCACCGAGAATGGCTGAGCCAGGGCGACCAGCACATGCTCCGCCGCGGTCGTCAGGCGACCGTGTTCGAAGTCCGGCATCAGCATCACGAACTCATCGCCTGACAGGCGGCCCACGATGTCGGTCGCGCGCGCCAGGCGGCGCAAGCGTTGCGCCACGTCGCGCAGCAACGCGTCGCCTATGGGATGGCCCAGCGTGTCGTTGACCTGCTTGAAGCGATCCAGGTCCAGGAACAGGACGGCGACACGCTTGCGCTCGGGTTCGGCGCGCGCGATGGCCTGCTCGGCCTGCGCCAGCAGCAGGTTGCGATTCGGCAGACCGGTCAGTTCGTCGTAGAACGCCAACTGGCGGATCCGGGCGCGAGCCTCCTCGCGCTCCAGCGCCAGCGCGCACAGGTACACGCACACGTCCACCAGCCGGTGGTGGAAATCATCGGGCAGACGCCGCTCGCGGAAATAAAAACCGAAGGTGCCTATGACCCGACCGTCGCTGGACTTGATCGGCGACGACCAGCAGGCCTTCACGTCGTCCGGCAGCGGCAGGTGGCGATAATCGTCCCACAGCGGATCGGTGGAGATGTCCGGCACGATCACCGGCCGGCCCAGGAAGGCGGAGGTGCCGCAAGCGCCCGCCTGCGGCCCGATGGCCACGCCGTCCAAGGCGTCGGTATAGGCTTGCGGCAGGCTGGGCGCGGCCAGCGGCCGCAGCAGCCCGGCGTCATCCACCCGCAGGACGCTGGCCGCGACTTCGGGCGCCAGGCGTTCGACCTCGCGGCACACCATGTTCATGACCTCGACCACCGAGGCCTCGTTGACCATGGCTTGCAGCACGCGGCGCTGCAGGACTTCGTGCACCTTGGTGGGCGTGATATCCGTCAGCACGTCCACGATATTGACCAGCGCGCCGCGTTCGTCGAACACGGAGTTGGCCATCACCGACACCCACAGCGGGCGGCCGGCGCGGTCGTAGACCAGCACGTCCTTGTGGTAGCCCTCGCGGCAGGCGATGCGGCGGCCCAGCTCTTCGCGCGTGCCGCCGTCCGGCCGGCCGCCGGCCAGCAGTTCGCCCAGCTCCTGGTTCACGGCGTCGCCGCGGGCAAAGCCCAGCATGCGCTGGAAGCCGTCGTTCACGTAGAGGATGCGGCCGTCCTTGCCCGACACCGCGACGGCGTTGCCGGTTTCGTTGATGCCCAGCAACAGGAGGCGGATCTCTTCCTGGCGATCGGCGTCCGCGATGGACTTGCGGGAGATGACGGATATGCGGACGACCTCGCCGGCTTCACCGGCGATGGGCATGTAGGTGGCTTCGATCCAGACAAAGCCGCCATCCTTCTTGCGGTAGCGGCAGGTGCCGGTGAAGTGCTTGCCGCCCAGCAGCCTGGCCCAGACCTGCTCGCCGCCGACGATGCCCTTGCCTTCGTCCATGCTGTCGCACAGCATGTCATGGCGCAGCGCCAGGGCCTCTTCGCGGGCGTAGCCCACCAAGGCGAGAAAATTCGCGTTGGCGTTCAACAAGGAGCCGGCCGAGTTGAAATCGAACAGCAACAGCGCCCTATCCATGGACGCCAGGTATGTGCCCGGATGCCATGCGGCGCCTTGCGGGCGCTCGTCGGTAACGCCTGGATAAGAATCAAGCATATGGGGCTCCATGCCGGATAACAGCTGATCCGGTTTCATCTGCGCTTCGGAAACCCGAGTTCGACGCGGTCGCGTCCGTCCTGCTTGGCCAGGTACAGGGCCTGATCCGCGCGGCTAAGCGTTTCAGAGAAGGTTTCTCCCAACTGGTGGTATGCCATGCCTATGCTGACCGTCAATCTCAACACGCCATCCCCCACCGTGATCGCCAGGGCGCGCACCGCGCCTACCAGCCGGTCCATGACGCGCTGGGCGTCCTCGGGCTGGGTGCTGGGCAGCAGCACCAGGAATTCCTCGCCGCCCCAGCGGCCGCACAGATCGTATTCACGCAAGTTGTTGCCCAGCGCACCGGCCAGTTCCACCAGCGCGCGGTCGCCTGTTTCATGGCCATAGCGGTCGTTGACCGACTTGAAGTGATCCACGTCCAACATCGCCACGACGAAAGTCGAACCGCCACGGGACACACGCAGGACCTCCTGCTTGATCATTTCCATCAAGGCGCGCCGATTCAAAAGGCCGGTCAGGGGATCGCGATTGGAGGTTTCCTGCAATGCGGAGTTCAGGTCCCGCATCATGTTCTGGTAATGGTCCGAGATGCGCGCGATGCGGGTCAGGCGGCGCAATTGCCGGTCGAAACGGTCGCACAGGCCCAGCTCGCGCTCGTGCGCCATGCTCTGGTAGGCGTCCGACAGTTGGGTCACGCGCTCGATGCGCGCCATCTGCTCGGCCGTATGCCGCCAGAGCGCGTCCAGCGCTTCATGCAACGGATGGCCCTGATAGGCCGGGTCCGCCAGCAATTCGGCGATGCGCTTGTCCAGCTGGGCGGCGTCGGATTTCATTGGCGGCCGACAACCGAAAAGGGAAACGTGCAGTCTTCCTTGAATTCCTCGGCCAGTTCGCCGACGCGCTCATTGCGCATGTCGTAGAACCAGGTGACGCTGACCTCGCGGCCCTTGTTGTGGGCAGCCTCCAGCAGATCGAAGATGTCCATGACGGACTTGATGCTGCTGGTGTTCAGGTAAAGCAGTTCCAGTTCCAGCTTCAGGGGTACGGCGCTGCTCAGCAGATAGGCTTCGACCCATTCGATGACGGGACCGAACAGCTCGAAGGAATTCTCGGGATAGGAGTCGCCGCGCATCGCCAGCACGCCCGCTGCGGTGTCGGCGGTGATGGCGGGCGTGGACTGGGTCCCGGGAATGTTCAAATCGTTCATTAGTTGCTCCAAATATATTCTTGGCCGGGCACGCCTTCAGATCACGACGCTCAGGCTGAAGAAAGCCTGTCCGGGCGCCGTGGCGGGCGTCAGGCTGGCCTCCAGCGGCGCCCCGGCGCGGCGGGCGATATCGATCAACCCCAGGCCGGCGCCCGAGGCGACGCCCTGGGCGCGCGGCTTATGCAGCTGCGCCTTGTACTCGGCCTTCAGCGCCGCCTTGTCCAGCGCGGCCAATTCCTGGATACGGGCGACCAGCGCCTCGCCGTCCTCCGCCTTGACCAGATTGCCTGCGGACACCACATAGCGGCTTTCATCGCGGCGACCGATCACCACGGTGGCCGAGGCGTCCAGGTCGTCATGCAGCGCGGCGTACTGGCGGATGTTCTGGATCATCTCGATGTAGACGGAGAAAACGTCCATGGCCTCGGCCGGGCGCGCGTGCTCCGCGTTCAGATAGTTCTTGAGCGCATTGCCGATTTCCTCGATCAGGCTGCGGGAAGTCGGTCCGTTGAAGCACAACAGAGTGCGATTCTGGTTGAACCGTTCGCCCAATGCGTAAAGATCGGAGGCATTCATGGGGGTAACCGCCCTGATAACGTTTATTCGAAACGGAACGACAGCAAGGTGATGTCATCACGCTGCGGCCGACCGCCTTGGTACTCTGCCAGCGCCTGGGTAAAGGCGGCCGCCTGTTCGGTTAACGGCCGGCGCGCGTGCGTCTTGAGCATTTCCGCAAACCGCGTATTGCCGAAGCCAAAGCCGTGCTCGCCTCCCGCCTGGTCCAGGAACCCGTCCGTGACCAGGTAGTAGGTCCAGCCGGGTTCCATCCGCAGTTCGATGTTTTCGTAGATCTCGGTGCGCTTGTCTCCCAGCGCCCGCTTGCCGCCGGGCACCTCGCGCAGTTCCTCGCCGTTGCTCGTGTACAGGCTGATCTTGGCGCCCGCATAGCGCAGCCGACCGGCCTGGCGGTCAATATAAACCAGGGCCGCATCGGTATTCGTAGCCAGCGCACGGGGCAATTGCGCGTCCGCAAGCATGGCGCGGATGGCGCTGTCGGTGCGGGTCAGGATGGCCGCCGGGTCGGCCGGGCCGGCCTCGGCGATCGCCAGGTCGATGGCCGCGCGGGCCAGCATGGTCATCAGCGCGCCGGGCACGCCGTGGCCGGCGCAATCCATGATGCCCAGCAGGCAGTTGGCGCCGTCGGAGCGGAATACGTAGAAGTCGCCGCCCACCACGTCGCGCGGTTTCCACAGCACGAAATGGTGCGCGCCCAGGGACTGGGTCAGCTGGCGGTCCGGCAGGATGGCGCGCTGGATCAGGCTGGCGTAATCGATGGAATCGTCGATCTTCTTGTGCGCGGCGGCCATGGCGCGATTGGCGTCCTCGAGTTCGGAGGTGCGCTCGCGCACCTTGGTTTCGAGTTCGGCGGTGTGCTGGCGCACCTTGTCCGCCATCACGCCGAAGGCGCGGCTGAGATCGCCGATTTCGTCCTGGCCGCCCGGAGGCAGGCGCACGTCGTAGCTGCCGTCGGCGATGGCCCGCGCCGACTGCTGCAGGCGGCGCAAGGGGCGCAGCATCAGGCGTTCGATGGCGTAGCCGAAGCACAGCAGCATGGCCGCGAACAGCACCACCAGACCGATCGCCGCGGGCCAGAGCCAATCCGTGTCCAGCACCCGGGCCGCGCCCAGGTCCACCACCGTCAGCACGTGCCAGTGCAGTTCCGGCATGTAGGCCACCGAAACCAGCTGGCGGATGCCGTCCATCTTGACCCAGGCGGACTGCACCGACTGCGGGTCGGTCCGCGCCGCCTTCATGGCCGCGGCCAGCTCGGCGCGGCCTTCGCCGCCGTCCAGCAGGTTGAATACCGTGCCGCGGGCAACACCGCCCGCGCCAGAGTTGTAGGCGATGAGCGAGGCGTCCATGTGCGCCTGGATCGCGCCTTCCTCGTCGACGATGATGGGCGTGACCCCGGGCTGGCCGCTGTTGACGAAATCACGCAGGAACCCGCCTACGTCCAGACCGGAACCAGTCAAGCCGATGACCCGGTCGCCGTCGCGCACCTGGACGTTGATCCAGACCTTGGTGGTCTTGAGCTTCAGGTCCGGGTTGACGTTGATGTTGTATTTGGCGGGCGACGCCAGCGTCAGGTAGAACCAGGCGTCGTCGGCAGCGCCTTAGCTCAGCGTGTAGCGCGGTGTCTCGGACAGGGGCTGGTCGTCGTTGAAGTAATAATTGCCCGAGGCGGCGCTGGCGATGAAGTAGGCGCGTCCCAGCAGATCGCGGCGGTAGCCGTCGGCTTCGCGGAAGAACAGCTCGCGCGCGGCCGGATCGCTTTCGTGCCGCAGCCAGCGGCGCGTGACCTCGCTATCCGCCAGCCGCAGCGACAGGGCCAGTTCGCGGGACACCGGCGCCAGGATGCGCTGGCGGTTCAATTGCGTGAAGTTGTCGGAGAAAGCCCGTCCGAAGTGCTCCCTGACCCCGTCCAGCACCTGCCAGCCGATCAGGGCTGCCGGCGCCAGGGCGACCAGGCACGCCAGCAACAGCGCCATCAACGATTTTCTGCGCAAACCCCATTTCGCCATGCAAAGTCTTCCTTACTGCCTGATAAGACGTAACGTGCGTGAAGGGGACGCATGGGTAGGCTTTCGTTGTGTAACGATGTTTCGCCGCGCGCTTGCCCCGCTAGTCCAGCCATGAGCCTGTTGCTGGCGTACCCGCGAGGCACGTCCGGCGCGACAAGTGTAGAGAACAGTGGTTCCAATTGAAACAGGAGCAAACGCTTGTAAGACGCTCGGGCGTCCTAAGTTGCACTGTTGCAATGTAAATGTCGATTTATTGCTTTTTATGTCACGACTGCCGGCATTTGCCTGTTTACATTGCAGCTTTCTTGCTACACGCCCAGATAGCGTTCCCAAAGGCCGCGATCGGCGTCCAGCGCCTGCGAGTCTCCGGTCCACACCACCTTGCCGCGTTCCAGGATCACATGGCGGTCGGCCAGGCTCAGCAGCCGTTCGACGTATTTGTCGATGACCAGGATGGTCTGGCCGGCCTGGCGCAGGCGCGCCAGGCAATTCCAGATTTCCTCGCGGATCTTGGGCGCCAGGCCTTCGGTGGCCTCATCCAGGATCAGCAACCGCGGATTGGTGACCAGCGCCCGGCCAATGGCCAGCATCTGCTGTTCGCCGCCCGAGAGCTGGTTGCCCATGTTGCGGGCGCGTTCGTGCAGACGGGGGAAGAGTTCGAAGACGCGCTCCGGCGTCCAGGGTTCGCCGATGTCCGGATTGCGCGCAGCGACGAAGGCCGTCAGGTGCTCGCGCACCGTCAGGTTCGGGAAGCACTGCCGCCCTTCCGGCACGATGGCCATGCCGACCCGCGCGATGCGGTCCGGACTCCAGCCGCTGATGTCCTGGCCCGCGAACTGGATCTTGCCACCGCGCAGGGGCAACTGGCCGAACAAGGTGCGCAGCAGCGTGGTCTTGCCCATGCCATTGCGGCCCAGCAAGGTCACGACCTGGCCCGCGCCGATCTGCAGGTCCACGCCAAACAGCACCTGGCTGGCGCCATAGCCGCTCTTGGCGGATTCGATGGTCAGCATCACGCGGTCTCCTCGTCGCCCAGGTAGGCTTGCCGCACTTCCGGGTTGGCGCGGATTTCGTCAGGGGTGCCGGTCGCGATGACGCGGCCGTAGACCAGCACCGACAGGCGGTCGGCCAGGCGGAACACCGCCTGCATGTCGTGTTCGACCAGCAGCATGGCGGCGCGGCCGCGCATGGATTCGATCAGTTCGGTCAGGCGCACGGTTTCATCCGGCCCCATGCCCGCCATGGGTTCGTCCAGCAGCAGCACGGCAGGCCGTGCGGCCAGGGCCAGCGCGAACTCGACCTTGCGCTGTTCGCCGTGCGGCAAGGTGCCGGCCGGGCGTTCCAGCAGGCTGGCGTCGATCGCGCATTCCCGCGCCAGCTCGCGCGCCTGCTCGTACAGGGCAGATTCGGCGGCGCGCGGCTTCCAGAAGCGGAAGCTGCTGCCGGCGTGCGCCTGCACCGCCAGCACCAGGTTGTCGAGCACCGAGGATTGTTTGAAGATGTTGGTGATCTGGTACGACCGCGATAGCCCGGCCGCGACGCGCTGGTGGGCATTCATGCTGGTGACGTCGCGTCCACCCACCGTCAGCTTGCCCGAGTCCGCCGTCAACGTGCCGGACAGCAGATGGATCAGCGTGGACTTGCCCGCGCCATTGGGGCCGATCAGGGCGTGGATCTCGCCCGGGTTCAGGGACAGCGACACATTGTCGGTGGCGACCAGCGCGCCAAAGCGGCGCACCAGTCCCGTGGCCTGCAGGGCTGGCGTTACAACTGCGTTCATGATCCCGCCTTGCCGGATTGGGTGGCAGCGGCGCGGCCGCTGAACAGGGGGCCGAACAGCCCCACCAGGCCGCGCGGCGCGCCGAACACCACGCACAACAGCAGCACGCCCAGGGGCAGATGCCAATATTCGGTCCACAGGCGCAGCACTTCCTCCAGGGTCAGCATGACCACGGCGCCGGCTACGCCGCCATAGCGCAGGCCGATGCCGCCCACCAGCACCATGATCAGCAGGTTGGCCGACTGGGTCCAGTGCATCAGGCTGGGCGAGATGAAGAGGTTGTGGTTGGCCAGCAGCGCGCCGGCCAGGCCGGCCACCGCGCCGCTCAGCGTGAAGGCCATCAGCTTGATGCGATAGACCGGATAGCCCATGGATTCCATGCGCGATTCGTTCTCGCGTATGCCTTGCAGGGCGGTGCCGAAGCGCGAGGTCACCACGCGGCCGAACACCCACATGATCAGCGCGAACAGCGCCAGCACCAGGTAATAGAAGCTGACGTCATTGGCCAGGTCCAGGCCCGGCAGGCTGGAATAGCCCGGCAGGTTCAGCCCGTCCTCGCCGCCGTACTGGCGCAGCGAGATGAAGATGTAGAACAGCATCTGCGCGAAGGCCAGCGTGATCATGATGAAATACACGCCGCGGGTGCGCAGCGAAATCGCCCCCGTGATGCAGGCCAGCACCGCCGCCAACAGCATGGCCACCGGCCAGACGATCAAGGCGGACGTCACGCCCGACATGGCCAGGATGCCGACCGCGTAGGCGCCCGCGCCGAAGAAGGCGGCATGCCCCAGCGCCACCATGCCGCCGTAACCCAGGATCAGATTCAGGCTGGTCGCGGCCAGCGCATAGATCAGCACGCGCCGTACGAAGGAAATATAGAAGTCCAGGCCCAGCGCCGGCGCGACCAGCGGGAACACCGCCAGCGCGGCCAGCAGGACCACGGTCCAGATCATGGATTTCATGCTCAACCCCGCGCCGGAAACAAGCCGGAGGGCCGGAACACCAGCACTGCCGCCATCAATACGTAAATGGCGATGGCGGCCAGCGTCGGCCCGACGCTGGAAGCCACGGCCGGAGAAAAGACCTGGCGCAGCAGCATGGGCAGGAAGGCCCGCCCCGCCGTGTCCACCATGCCCACCAGCAGCGCGCCGACAAAGGCGCCGCGAATCGATCCGATGCCGCCGATCACGATGCACACCAGCACCAGGATCAGGATTTCCTCGCCCATGCCCACCTGCACCGAAGTGATGGGGCCGAGCAAGGCGCCAGCCACGGCGGCCAGCATCGCGCCCAGCACGAACACGCCCAGGAACAGCAGCGGCACGCGCACGCCCATCAAGGTGGCCATCTGGCGGTTGGACGCCCCCGCCCGCACCAGCACGCCCGCGCGGGTGCGCGTCACGAACCAGTACAGGCCCGCGGCGGCGGCCACGCCGAACACGATGATCATCAGGCGGTAGGCGGGATAGAGCAGGTCGGGCAGCAGCCGGACCGGGCCGGACAGCGCGGCCGGCATGTTCAGCATGACCGGGGCAGGCCCCCAGATCATCTTGACCAGGTCATTGGCGATGAGGATGACGGCGTAGGTGCCCAACACCTGGGCCAGGTGGTCGCGCAGCGCCAGGCGGCGGATCAGCGTAAGTTCCAGCACCACGCCGACGATGCCGGTGGCGACGGCCGCCACCAGGACGGCGGCGGTGAATGAACCTGTGCGCTGCATGGTTTCGGCGGCGACATAGGCGCCGGCCATGTAGAGCGAGCCGTGAGCCAGATTCATGATGTCCATGATGCCGAACACCAGGGTCAGCCCGGCCGCGATCAGAAACAACATCAACCCAAACTGCAGACCGTTCAGCAATTGCTCGACGATCAGCGTAAACGTCATGAACACTTCCCCCTGCCGCGAATTGCCAATGGCCTGGTTCGCGGCCTAATCATTAAAGCCATCTGATTGCGCACCGCGTCCGCGCACCAAGCACGACGCATGCTGCGGTGCCACCCGATCCAGATGCCGCGGATCCGGCTCCGCCGGTCCGCAGGCATGCCCCCTTGAGGGGGAAGCGCGCAGCGCTTCGGGGGTGGGTCTTTCCCTCTACAACTTGCACTCGCCGACGTAGACGTCCTGGTACTTGTCGAACACCTTGCCCACCAGCTTGTTGGTGATGCGGCCGCTGCCGTCCTTGTCGACGACGCGCAGATAGTAGGACTGGATGGGATAGTGGTTCTTGCCGTAGGTGAAGCTGCCGCGCACCGAGGGGTAGTCGGCCTTTTCCAGCGCGCGCACGATGGCTTCGCGGTCGGAGGCCTTGCCGCCGGCCTGCTTGACGGCGGCGTCCATGGCCATGATCACGTCGTAGGCCTGGGCGGCGTACACCGAGGGGTAGCGGCCGTTGTATTCCTTGCGGAAGGCGTCGACGAAGGCCTTGTTCTGCGGCACGTCCAGGTCATGCGCCCACTGCGCCGTGTTGTACATGCCCAGCATGGGTTCGCCCACGGCCTGGATCACGTCCTCGTCGGCCGAGAAGCCCGGGCCGATCAGCTTGACGCTCTGCGACAGGCCGGTCGAGACGAACTGCTTGACGAAGTTGATGCCCATGCCGCCCGGCAGGAAGATATAGACGGCGTCCGGCTTGGCGGCGCGGATCTGCGCCAATTCGGCGGCGTAGTCGATCTGGCCGAGCTTGGTGTAGACCTCGTCGCCCGGGGCGGTCTTGTAGCCGCGCTTGAAGCCGTTGAGCGCATCCTTGCCGGCCGGATAGTCCGGGGCCATGATGAACATCTTCTTGAAGCCGCGATCCGCCGCGACCTTGCCGGCCGCTTCGTGGAAGGCGTCGTTCTGGTAGGACGTGCCGAACCAGTACGCATTGCATTGCGCGCCGGCGAACTGGCTGGGGCCGGGGTTGTTCGACAGGTACGGCACCTTGGCCGCGAACAGCGCGGGGCCCACGGCCAGCGCCACGTTCGAGCCGATGGGGCCGGTGAAGAAATCGACCTTGTCGCGCTGGATGTAGCGCGTCACCAGTTGGCGGGCCTGGTCGGGGTTGCCGCCCATGTCGGTCTGCACGAATTCGGCGGGCTGTCCGCCCAGCTTGCTGCCCAGTTGCTTGATGGCCAGGTTGAAACCGTCGCGGGCTTCGGCGCCCAAGGCGGAGAACGGGCCGGAGATGTCGTTGGCGATGCCGACCTTGATGGTGTCGGCGCCGGCCAGTGCCGGCACCAGGGCGGCGGCGGCCAGAAGGGAAGTGATCAAACGCATGGTGGTGTGCTCCGTGCGCGAGCCCGCGCAGAGGGTGTTCTTTTTTGAAATCGCGATTCGAAAAACTTCGTGCAGCACAGCCAAGGCTGGCGTGCTTCATAGTTTAGGTTTAAAGTATTCGGCAAAACAAGTCTAGGGTTTTTACCAAAGGGTTTTTACTAATAAGCTACCGCCATGGTTACCCTCCACCCAAACTATGAACACGCCGTGCCGGCTACCCGGCGCGACGTTCGCGCGACAGTACCCGACATCCCGCCGATACTCAAGAAGCGCGCCGCCGGCCACGCCGCGGCCCGCCTGACGATCCTCGATCGACAGCATCTGGCGCCCGCCCCTCATTCCCGGTAATTTCCATAGCCATGACCGATACCCCCGACCTGGAATCCCGCGCCGCGCCCGACGATCACCATGCGCTGCGCCTGTGGCTGCGCATGCTGACCTGCGCCAATCTCGTCGAGAGCGAGATCCGCAGCCGCCTGCGCAATGAATTCGACACGACCTTGCCGCGCTTTGACCTGATGGCGCAATTGCAGCGCGCGCCCAAGGGCATGAAGATGGGCGAACTGTCGCGCCACATGATGGTCACCAACGGCAATATCACCGGCATCACCGACCAGCTCGAAAAAGAAGGCCTGGTGGTGCGCACCAAGGTCGAATCCGATCGCCGCAGCTCGCTCATCAAACTTACGCCGCTGGGCAAGAAGAGCTTCGCCCGCATGGCCCGCGCCCATGAATCCTGGGTCAAGTCCATGTTCGGCGACCTGCCCGAAAGCACCCGCAACGCGCTGTTCCAGGCCCTGGGCGAACTCAAGCTGCAAGTGGTGGCAACCCGCTCCGAATCCGCCAAGAACTGAACGCCCGCAGGCGCCCATGTCCGCCTGCGGATTGGCGCATAATTGCCGCCATGATTCCGGTTTCTCTCCCTGGCGGTAATTTCTACGTGCTGATGGCAGCTTCGCTGGCCTGCCTGGCTACGCTGTTGACCTGGCTGGCCGTGCTGGCCACCACCCCCAGCGCCCGGGAATGGCTTGGCGGCCACCGGCGCGGCGGCGCCATCCTGATGGCCTTGCTTGCCATCGTCGGCACCATCTTTCCCTATCAGCAGTTCAGCCTGTGGTTCTCGGCCCGGCAAAGCGCCCAGGCCGACGCCGACCGCAAGACCGTGCTGGCCCAGTCCACCCAGCTGGCGGGCGTGGAGATGCCGGCCGGAACCGTGCTCAGCCTGGCCAAGCCGGGCGATCTGGCATCGTTCGATCTCGCCGTCTTCCCCGAAACCCACCCCGCCTCCATCCAGGGGGTCGCGGCCACGCGCATGTTCCGCTACCCGGCCAGCAGCAAGCAGGCCGAGACCCTGTCGGTGGAGATCGCCCGCGACCAGGCGCAGGACGGCTGGCTGTGCGCGCATGGGCACCGCCTTGAATTCGTGCTGCACGACGGCCGTCCTCGCTTTGCCAGCTGCCATCTGGCCATCGGCAATACCCTGAACCAGCAACCCGTGCCGCCCGGCGCCTGGCTCAAGGTCGTCAATGGCGGCAGCGCCGCCGGTGCGCCGCGCTGGCTGCTGCGCACCGAAGGCAGCGAGGCGCTGGAGGTGGCCCGCATGCCCATGCTCAAGGTGGACATGCAGCTGGACAGCCAGCGCCGCATGCTGGATTTCGAAGGCTTGCTGGCCCGCGAAACCGTACTGGGCGACATGACCTACCAGCCCGGCACCCGGGTGCTGGCCGCCAACGCCCGCCTGCCGGGCGCCCAGCCCGGCGATATGCTGTTCTCGCCCTCGCGCGGGCGTTCGGCGCGCCGCGCGGGCGGCGAGGACGTGCCAGCGGGCAAGTCGGTGCTGCAGGCCCCGGACGGCGCCGTGCGCAGCGTGCTGGGCAACCGCGAGGCCGGCGTGCTGGACGTCGCGGCCATGCGGATCGGCCCCTGACCGGACGCTGTCCCATTCCGGTGGGATAATACGAAGCTTTCCCCCGCGCGCCGCCTCGCCTGGCGGCGATTCCGTCCTGCTCATACATGAGACGAAGTCATGGCCGTTAATCTGCAGATCCCCTCCGAGTCCGAAATTTTTCCTGTTGCCGGCGTTGAAATCGGCGTTACCGAGGCCGGCATCCGCAAAGCCAACCGACGCGACCTGACCGTGTTCCGTTTCGCACAGGGCACCAGCGTGGCCGGCGTGTTCACGCGCAACCGCTTCTGCGCCGCGCCGGTGCAGGTTTGCCAGGCCCACCTGGCCGCCGGCGGCCCGATCAGCGCGCTGGTCATCAACACGGGCAACGCCAATGCCGGCACCGGCGTAGAAGGCCTGCAGAAGGCCAAGGACACCTGCGCCGCGCTGGGCAAGCTGCTGGGCGTGCCCGCGGCCGAAGTCCTGCCCTTCTCCACCGGCGTCATCCTGGAGCCGCTGCCGCTGGACCGCCTGGTGGCCGGCCTGCCCGCCGCCATCGCCGACCTGGGCGCCGACCACTGGTTCAGCGCCGCCCACGGCATCATGACGACCGACACCCTGCCGAAGATTTCTTCGGCCAAGGTGCAGATCGACGGCAAGACCGTCACCTTCACCGGCATCAGCAAGGGCGCCGGCATGATCCGGCCCAACATGGCCACCATGCTGAGCTTCCTGGCCACTGACGCCGGCATCGCCCAGCCGCTGCTGTCCAAGCTGGCCGGCGAAATCGCCGACGCCTCGTTCAACCGCATCACGGTCGACGGCGACACCTCCACCAACGACTCCTTCATCATCGCCGCCACCGGCAAGTCGGGCGTCGAAGTGAATGCCGAATCCGATCCGGCCTACGCCGCCGTGCGCGCAGCCCTGACGGCCGCCGCGCTGGAACTGGCCACCAAGATCGTGCGCGACGCCGAAGGCGCCACCAAGTTCATGACCATCCGCGTCGAAGAGGCCGGCACCACCGAGGAAGCGCTGAAGGTGGCGTACGCCGTGGCCCACTCGCCGCTGGTCAAGACCGCTTTCTTCGCCTCGGACCCCAACCTGGGCCGCATCCTGGCCGCGGTGGGCTACGCCGGCATCGACGACCTGGACGTGTCCAACATCCGCCTGTGGCTGGACGACGTGCTGGTGGCCAAGGACGGCGGCCGCAACCCCGCCTACCAGGAAGCCGACGGCCAGCGCGTGATGAAGCAGGCCGAGATCCAGGTGCGCATCGCCCTGGGCCGCGGCCAGGTCAGCGACACCGTCTACACCTGCGACTTCTCGCACGAGTACGTGTCCATCAACGCCGACTACCGCTCCTGATCCGAAACTTCCGGGACTTCAGACGTGACCGCAACCGAGTTCTCCACCCTTATCCAGCGCGCCGAGCGCGTGCTGGCGCAGCTGGAAGCCTGGCTTCCGCCCGCAACGCCCGAAATCGACTGGACCGCCCATGCCTACCGCTGGCGCAAGCGCGGCGCGCGCGGCTGGCTGGACGCCGTGCGCCACGTGGCGCGCATCGACATGGCGGACCTGCAGCACATCGAGCGCCAGAAGGGCATCATCGACCGCAACACGCTGCAGTTCCTGGAAAAGAAACCGGCCAACAACGTGCTCATGACCGGCGCCCGCGGCACCGGCAAGAGCTCGCTGGTCAAGGCCATGCTGGCCGCCTATGGCGAGCGCGGACTGCGCCTGATCGAAGTCGACAAGTCCGACCTCGGCGACCTGGCCGACATCGTCGAACTGGTCGCCTCCCGTCCCGAACGCTTTATTGTGTTCTGCGACGACCTGTCGTTCGAGGAAGGCGAGGCCGGCTACAAGGCGCTGAAGTCGGTGCTGGACGGCTCGGTCTCGGCCTCGGGCGACAACGTGCTGATCTATGCAACGTCCAACCGGCGCCACCTGATGCCGGAGTACATGAGCGAGAACCTGGCGGCCAAGCATCAGCCCGACGGCGAGATCCACCCGGGCGAAACCGTCGAGGAAAAGATCTCGCTGTCCGAGCGCTTCGGCCTGTGGCTGTCGTTCTATCCCTTCAAGCAGGACGACTACCTGGACATCGTCTACCACTGGCTGCGCGAACTGGGTTGCCCGGAAGCGCAGATCGAACCCTCGCGCACCGAGGCGCTGCAATGGACCATCGAGCGCGGCTCGCGTTCGGGCCGCGTGGCGTACCAGTTCGCGCGCGACTGGGCGGCCCGTCATGTCTGAAAAGATCGTCGACGTCGCCGCCGGCCTGATCCTGCGTCCGGACGGCATGCTGCTGCTGGGACAGCGCCCCGAAGGCAAACCCTGGGCGGGCTGGTGGGAGCTGCCCGGCGGCAAGCTCGAACCCGGCGAAACCGTGCTGGAAGCCCTGGCGCGCGAACTGCAGGAAGAAATCGGCATCCGCGTCACGCAGTCGCGCCCCTGGGTCACCTACGTGCACGCCTACCCCCACACCACGGTGCGCCTGGCGTTCTGCCACGTCACCGGCTGGGAAGGCGAACCGCGCAGCCTGGAAAACCAGCGCCTGGAATGGGTCAACCCCGCGCAGGCCGCGTCGGTGGGCGATCTGTTGCCCGCCACCCTGCCCCCGCTGCGCTGGCTGCAGTTACCCACGTCCTACGGCATCAGCTCCGTGGGTTCGCGAGCCGGCGTGGCCGCCTTCCTTGGCCGGCTGGAAGCGGCGCTGGCGCGCGGCGTCAAGCTGGTGCAGTTGCGCGAACCGCAATGGCCGGACGGCGCGGCCTCCCCGTCGTTGCATGAAGTGCTGCAACAGGTGCAGAAGCGCTGCCGCGCCGCGGGCGCCCGGGTGCTGGTCAACAGCGTCCATCCCGCCGCCTGGTGGCGCGAGGCCGACGGCGTGCACCTGCGCGCGGCCGATGCGGCCAAGCTGACGGCGCGTCCCGAACTCCCCGCGGGCGCGCTGGTCGGCGTATCCGCGCACGACAACGCCCAGGTCGTCCATGCGCGCGAACTTGGCGCCGATTTCGCGGTGCTGGGCCCCGTGCTGGACACGCCCAGCCATCCCGGTGCGCCGACGCTCGGGTGGGAAGGCTTCGTGGCAGGCAACCGCGACGCCGGCATCCCGGTGTTCGCGCTGGGAGGCCAGTCCACCCAGACCGTATCGCAAGCGCTGCGCCATGGCGCGCACGGCATTGCAGGGATACGCGGCCTGATCTGAGCCGCGGCGGCTTTGCTGAAAGCCGCCACCTGCCGGCGGCGCGGGAGCATCCAGCGGCTCCCGCTGGGGCAGCCTCCGGCCCTCACAGGATTGACGCTACTCCGCGACTCCTTCCGGAACGCCAGCGTGCGCCCTGCGCCGCGACACGCTTTCCCACGCCGCCACCAGAATCATGATCAACGTGGTCAAACCGCCCACCATGAGGTTGTCGGTCACGAAAGCCACGGGCGCCAGCACCGCCAGCAGCGCCAGCCCCACGACGTGCGACAGCGGAAAACGGCCGTAGACCACTGTCTTGTAGATGCCGTTGCCTGCCAGGTATAGCGCCGGCCCGCCGATCAGCGCGGCAGCCGCCGGCATGGCGATACGCCCGTCCGGATGCAATATGACCAGCTCGTTGGCCACGGCGGACACGATCACGCCGGCGATCAGGATGACGTGCACATAATGGAACCAGGCGCCGATGCGGCCCGGATCGTCGCTATGCACGATGGCCTCGCTGCCATCGCGGCTGCTGGTGTCGAAGTACACCCACCACATGGCGGCCGTGCCCAGGAAGGCCGCCAGCAACGCGATCAGCGCGGGTGCGTCCCAGCGCTCCAGGCCAGCCAGCGTGGCGCCGGTGATGAGCAGGGTTTCGCCCAGCGCCACGATGACGAACAGTTGGCAGCGCTCGGCCAGGTGGCCGCCCTCGATCGTCCATTCGCTGGTCGCGGAACGCCCCAGGCCGGGAAAGCGGAAGCCGATCATGGGCGACAGATACTCGCAGGCCACCGCCAGCGCCCACAGCGCCAGCCGCGCGCCGTCCTGCGAGAGTCCGCCGGCGATCCACAGGACCGCCGACACGCACAGCCAGGCCAGCATGCGGCGGAAGTTGGGCGCCAGCGGATGCGCAGGCCCCAGGTGCAGCACGATGAACAGCGTGCGCCCCACCTGGATCAGCGCGTAGCTGACGGCGAACACCAGCCCGGTGGCGCCGAACGCGCCCGGCAGGGCGGCGCCAAAGACCAGGCCGGCCAGCATCACGGCGAACAACATGACGCGCATGGGCACGGCGTCGGGATCGAACCAGTTGGTGACCCAGCAGGTGTATTGCCAGCCGAGCCAGACGGCGAACCACAGCACCAGGGAGTGGAGCGCGCCCATCAAGGTCAGATCATGCAGCAGGCTGTGGGATATCTGGGTGACCGCGAAGACGTACACCAGGTCGAAGAACAGCTCGACGTAGGTGACGCGGGCTTCGTGTCCGTCGCGGCGGCGCAGCAGGTTGGCGCTTGCAAGAAAGGTCATGGCGTGGGCCTCGCCTGGGGATGGTGGCGCAGCCAGATTAGCGCAAGGCTGGTGGTGCCGGACCGTCAAAAAATGCAAAGCCTGGCGGGCGTGGCGGCGGCGCCACGCGCCGGATCTGTGCAGCCTGACCGCCGCTCGCAACAGCACGGAAGCCGGCCCAAGCCGAACAAGGCTGGCAGCGATTTGCGGTAAGCCGTCATAGGCGGGAGACACGTAGCGCGCTATAAAAAACGGGCGTCATACACCAGTCGAGAAGAGCGCCATGAAATCAGAATCCATCTATAAAACACCCCATCGCCGCCCAGCAGACCGACGCAAAACCGCCGCCCGGCCAGGCAGTCCGGCACTGGGGTACGTCGTCGCCATCACCCAACGGCCAACGCCGGCGCCGGTGCCCGCCGACAGGTCCTGGGACGCCTGGTTCGCAGGCGAGTCCGTCACGGCCGACTTTCTCAACGACCGCGATCAACCCGTGGCCAGGGCAGGAGGCCGCTCATGCCGCTGAAGTTCGTGCTGGACACGAACACCTGCATCTTTGCCATCAAGAACAAGCCAGACGCAGTGCAGCAGGCATTCAACCGGCGGCAGGGCCAGCTATGTATCAGCGCGATCACCGCCATGGAGCTCGCCTATGGCGCGGAAAAGTCCGCCGCCCCCACGCGCAATGACGCCGTTGTCGACGATTTCCTGCAGCGCCTGGAAGTGCTCGACTATGACCATGACGCGGCAGCAGATTCGGGTCAGCTTCGCGCGGAACTGGCGCGCGCCGGAACCCCTATTGGCCCCTACGACGCCATGATCGCCGGCCACACCCGCTCGCGCGGCCTGGTACTTGTTACCAACAACACGCGTGAATTTTCCCGCGAGCCCGGATTGCAGCTGGACGATTGGACGCTGAAACACTGAAACTGGGCCCCGTCGCCCCGCTGTCGTGCCCGTGTCGTGCCCCTGTCGTATCGCTGCGCCGCCCTATCGGCTACCTTGGTGATTCCGAACCAATGGGAATCGAACCATGCTGATTCAAAAGCTACGCCTCAAGCGCGGATGGTCCCAGCAGCAGCTGGCCCAGGCCAGCGGCCTGAGCGCGCGGACCATCCAGCGCATCGAAGCGGGCCAACCCGCGAGTGTGGAGACGCTCAAGTCCATTGCCTCGGTTTTCGAAGTCGATTTTTCCACCCTGAATACGGAGGAAACAGCAATGGATACGACAATGACAGCCGCCGAGGAGGCGGAACGGGAAGCCTTCGCCCACGTGCGCGCCTTGCGCGGCTTCTATGTGGCCTGCCTGCGCTACGCGCTGATCGCGGCGGCGCTGTACGCGATCAATCTGCTGACCTCGCCCCAGCGCATGTGGTCATACTAGGTGATGCTGGGCCTGGGACTGGCCCTGGCGGCGCGCGCCATCCGGGTCTACGCGCCGTACCGGCTGTTCGGTCCCCAATGGGAAAGGCGGCAGGTCGAAAAGCGGCTGGGACGGCCGCTTTGACCCGAAGTCAATCGATCTTGTAATCCATCCACGACGCAACCATCTCGCGCAGCCCGCCGCCGTCATCGAAGGCTTCGCGCCCGCCCTCGGCCTTGTTGCGGCCCAGCTCCAGGATGTACATGTAGTCGGACACCTCGGCGCAGCGGCGCACGTTCTGGTCCACCAGCACCACCGTCATGCCCTCGTCGGCAAAGCCGCGGATCAGCGTGTAGATCTCCTTGGAGATCTTGGGCGCCAGCATGGCGGTGGGCTCGTCCAGCAGGATGACGGACGGCTCGATCAACAAGGCCCGTCCGAACTCCACGAAGCGCTGCTGTCCGCCGCTCATGCTGGAGACGGGGTCGTCGCGCTTCTGCGCCAGGATCGGGAAGCGGTCGTAGACGGAATCGATGCGCTGGCGCACCCGCGCCTTGTCCTTGCGGAACGGCCAGCAGCCCAGCAGCAGGTTGTCGTGCACCGACAGTTCGCCGAACAGGCTGCGGTGCTGCGGCACGAAAGCCACGCCGTTGCTGGCGCGCTCGTGCGAGGGTTGCGCGCTGATGTCCGCGCCGCGCAGCGTAATGCGGCCGGTGCGCGGCGGCAGGAAACCGAACATGGTCTTCAGCACCGTGGACTTGCCGGCGCCGTTGGGGCCGATGACGCCCGTCACCTTGCCTGCGCGCGCCTGGATGTTGACGTGGTTCAGGATGGTGATGTCGCCGTGGTAGGCCACGGTCACGTCTTCCAGCGCGAGTATCGACGTGCTCATGTCAGGCTCCCAGATAGGCTTCGACCACACGGGGGTCGGCGCGCACTTGCTCGGCGTTGCCCTGGCTCAGGATGGCGCCTTCGTTCATGACGATGATGTGATGAGACAGCTGGTAGATCGAGGTCAGGTCGTGCGACACCAGCACCACCGAGCAGTCGTGCTCGCCCGGCAGTTCGCGGATGACCGAGATCAGCAGCTGCGCCAGCGCCGGGTTGACGCCCGCGAAGGGCTCGTCCAGCAGCACCACCTTGGGCCGTGCCACCATGATGCGCGCCAGCTCCACCAGTTTCTGCTGTCCGCCGGACAGCTCCTCGGCGTAGTTGTGGCGCAGACGATGCAGCTCCACCTTGTGCAGCCAGTACTCGGATTGGGCGTAGCGCTCGTCGGCGCTGCGGCCGGTCTGCTGCTGCGCCACTTCCAGATTGTCCAGCAGGGTCAGCTGGCGGAAGATGCGCGGCACCTGGAAGGTGCGGCCCACGCCCAGCCGGGCGACCTCGTGGATCTGCTTGCCGGCGATGTTCTGGCCGTCGAGCTCGATGCGGCCCTCGTCCGGCGTGTAGATGCCGTTGATGCAGTTGAGCATGGTGGTCTTGCCCGACCCGTTCATGCCGATGACGCCCAGGATCGAGCCGCGCGGCACGTCCAGGTCCACGCCCTGCAAGGCCACCAGCCCGCCGAAGCGCTTCTTGAGATTGCTGACTTTCAACATGTGTCCGGCTCCTGTTAGCGCAACGCCTGGCGGCCGAAGAGTCCGCTGGGCCGGATGAAGATGGTGGCGACCATGAGCGTGAAGCCGCAGATGGTGGCGATGGAGGGATTGAAGAACACCACCGACACCTGCTCCGTGACGCCGAACAGCAGCGCGCCGACCAGCGCGCCCACCGGGTGGCCCAGGCCGCCCAGGACGATGACGATGAAGCCGATCAGCGTGTAGTCGTTGCCCATGAACGGCGAGAACGCCGGGAACACCATCGCCACCAGCACGCCGCTGGCGGCGGCCAGGCCGATGCCCAGCCCGAAGGCCACGGCCGACAGGCGTTCGGCGTTGATCCCCACGATGCGCACCGCGTCGCGGTTCATGATGATGGCGCGCAGTGCCTTGCCCAGCTGGCTGCGGTACAGGAACACCGTCAGCGCGCCGATGATGGCCAGCGCAATCACCAGCGCCAAGAGGCGCACGGTCGGGATCAGCACCGGCCCGAACTTCAGGAACACGGGTTCGATCTCATAGGGCAGCGAGCGCGCGTCGGCGTCGAACACCAGCAGCATGATGGCGCCCAGCATGATGGACACGCCGAACATCAGCAGCAGCGAACTGATCTCGGGATCGTCCGCCTTGGACAGCCGCGGAATCAGTACGAAATAAAGCAGATAGCCCGCCAGGAAGAACGCGGCGAAGGCCAGCGGCAGCGCCACCAGCGGGTTGATGCCGGCGTACTCCATCAGATAGAAGGCGAAGTACGCGCCCAGCACCAGGAACTCGCCGTGCGCGAAGTTGACCACGCGCAGCACGCCGAAGATCACGTTCAGCCCCACGCCGATCAGGCCATAGATGGCGCCCAGGATCAGGCCGTTGATCAGCCCTTGGATAATCAGTCCGGTCATGGCGGTTCCTCAGGCGATGTAGCGGCGCAGTTGCGGCTTGCGTTTGATCAGGCTGCCGACGATGCCGCGCGGCAGGAACAGCATCAGCAGCACGATGATCAGGCCCAGCAGCAGCAGGTTAACCACCGGGAATTTCTGCCAGATCATGTGGTCGATGCCCAGGAGCGCCAGCGTGCCGACGACCGGCCCGAGGATGGTGCCGAAGCCGCCCGCCATCGCGTAGATGATGCTCTTGGCGGTGATCAGCACGTGGAAGGCGTACTCCGGATCCACCACGTTCGTGTACCAGGCCTCGATGCCGCCAGCCAGCGCCGGGAACAGCGCGGCCAGCAGCCAGGCCTTAAGGCGGGTGTTGGGCACGTGGATGCCGACGCAGGCGGCCGCGCCGTCATCGTCGCGGATGGCCTTGAGCGCGCGGCCCAGGCTGGACACCGACAGCCAGGTGACGGTGGCCAGGGTCGCGCCCATCACCGCCAGCATGGCGTAATAGCTATGCGTGGGATTGTTGGCGTTGGACAGGATGATGCCCATGCTGCCGCCGGTGAAGGACTGCGGCAGGTTGGAGATCACCAGCTTGACGATGGTGGCCAGCGCCAGGCTCACGATGCCGAAGTACACCCCGCGCAACCTCAGCGTGGGCGCCAGCAGCAGCGCGATCGCCACGCCCACGCCGCCCGCCGCCAGCAGCGACGGCAGGATGGGCCAGCCCAGGATCTTGTAGCAGATGCCGGTGGCGTACGAGCCCACGCCATAGAACACCACGTAGCCGAACGGCAGATAGCCGGTGAAGCCGACGCAGATGTTCATGGCGCTGGCCATGGTGATCCACAACATCAGGTAGAACGCGAACGAGATGTTCGACGTGGCCATCGGAATCAAAGCCAGGCCCGCGGCCAGGCCGGCAAAGACGATGATGGCGATGCGGGTGCGCAACCGCACTGCGCGCTGATCCTGCGCGCGATGCGAGGCGGCGCCCGCCGCCAGGACGGGACTGCTGCTCATATGTCTTCCTCCGGGCCGTTTCCGGGTTGGACGGCCGCTTTATTTGGAGGCGATTATGAACAGTTCAAACCATAACTGCAAGTTAAGGACTAACCCTTATTTTCGACCGGAAAGGCCTCGGCAAGCACCTCGCGCAGCTCGTTGATGAACTCCAGCGCGATGGCCGAGGGCTCGCGATTGCTGGCATAGACGGCCGAGATATTCAGAGGAATGCGCTCGGCCAGCGGCACGATGACCACGTCCGGCATGGTGTTCTGCATGACGGTGAATTCATCCACGATGGCGATGCCCACCCCGGCATTGACCAGGGCGCAGGCCAGCTGACTCCAGGGCACGTCGGCACACATGCGGCACGGCAGGCCCGCCTGCTCGAAGGCGCCCAGCACCAGCATGCCAAAGGGCATGCGCGTGCCCACCACGATATGCGGATGCGGCGACAGATCGGCCAGGCTTACCTCGGCACGAGCCGCCAGCGGATGCGCCTTGGGTATGGCGGCCACCATCTTTCCCACGTGCAGCGGCTGGGACGTCAGGAAGGGATGATCCGCCTGCATCACCACCAACCCCAGCTCGGCCTCGCCCTGCAATACGTCGGTGATCAGCGTGGGCAGCGCCGTCGTGTTCAACCGCAACAGCAGCTCCGGATGCCGCTGCTGGAAGCGCGCCACGGCGCGCGGCACCAGGAACTGGGCCAGGCTGGGAATGGACGCCAGCCGCAACACCCCGGTGCCGTGCTCCGCCAGCGCGTCGGCCAGGTCGTTGACGCGCTGCATCATGCGCTGTGTTTTCTCGATTTCCTCAAACAGGCTCTGCACTTGCGAGGTCGGCCTGAGCTTGCCGCGGACCCGCTCGAAGAGCGTGACACCCATGGCTTTTTCCGTATGCGCCAGCATCCGGCTGACGGCCGGCTGGGAAATATTCAGCAGCCGGGCGGCGCCGCTGATGGACCCGGCCATGACGATGGCCCACAGCATTTCGGTCTGTCGGTAATTCAATTTATTCAAGGCGTGCGCTCCATGCCTATTTGTTATACGCTATCTCGCATGTTGAGCAAACATTGCCCAACATATGGCCTGTGTCCGATGGTCCGCCACGGAACGCGGGGCCGCATACCAAAAACGATAGGAGACCTCCCATGCACGCTAGACCCTGGCTGTCCCGCTTACCGGCGCTGGCCCTTGCCGTCGCCGCCCTGACCCCTGCCCTGGGCGCCGCCCAGACCTCGGACAAGATCCGCGTCGGCATGACGGTATCGTCGACCGGCAGTTTCGCGCTCGCCTCGCAATCGGGCGTGCGCGGCGTCGAACTGTGGGTCGACGACGTCAACCGCCGCGGCGGCATCGAAGTCAAAGGCAAGAAATACCCCGTCGAGCTGGTCAAGCTGGACGACCGCAGCGACAAGCAGATGGTGACCCGCGTTTACGAACGCCTGATTGTCGATGAAAAAGTGGATCTGGTGTTCGCGCCCTTCGGCTCCACGCTGACCGCCGCGGCCGCCACGGTGACCGAGCGCCTGGGCAAGTACCTGATGGTCTGGTCCGCCGCCAGCGACGACCTGTACAAGCAGGGCTTCAAGAACATGGTGTCCGGCACGCAGATGCCGGTGTCGGCGATGCTGCGCGCCAACATGGAGCTGGCCGCCAACCAGGGCGTGAAGAAGGTCGCCATACTGTATTCGGACGAGCCGTTCCCGGCAGGCCTGGCCGAAGGCGGCAAGGAACAGGCCGCCAAGAATGGCATGCAGGTCGTGCTGTTCGAGAAGTACCCCAAGGGTCAGAAGGACTTCAGCACCATTCTGCAGAAGGCCCGCGCGGCCGGCGCCGAAGCGCTGGTGCCGACCTCGTACGAGGGCGACCTGATCAGCATGACGCGCCAGATGAAGCAGCTGGACATCAACTTCCCGTATGTCTTCATGGTGTATGCGTCGACCCCGCAATTCCAGGCCATCGGCGCGGATTCCAACTACATCTACAGCCACACCAACTACCACCCCGCGATCAACTGGAAGGTCAACGCCGGCATGACGCGCGAGCAGTTCGCCGCCGCCTATGACCAGCGCTTCCCCAAGGCCGAGTTCCCGCCCGATTTCCAGACCGCGCTGGCCTATGGCGCGGGCGCGTTGACCGAGGAGATCGTCAAGCAAGCCGGCAGCACCGACGCCGCCGCGCTGAAGAAGGCCTCGCTGGACCTGTCCGGCAAGCTCACCGTCATGGCCGGTCCCTACGCCATCGACGAAACGGGCAAGCAGCTCTTGATGCCCTTCCCCGTGGTGCAGCTGCTGCCGGGCAAGGGCATGGTCCCGGTCTGGCCCGCCGACGTGGCCACGCAAAAGCCGGTATACCCGGCCCCCGACTGGAACAAGCGCTGATCGCGCAGGCAGGAAGGCGGCGCGCGGCGACCCGCGCGCCGCGCTGACATCACCCGAGGAAAACATGTCTGACATTGCATTTGCCACGCTCGGCGAACTTGCGCAGGGCCTGGCCGACGGCCGCTACAGCTCGGTAGAGCTGGCGCGGCACTACCTGGACCGCATCGACCGCGCCAATCCGGCGCTGGGCGCCTACGTCAGCGTCGACCACGCGGGCGCGCTGCGCCTGGCCGAAGCCGCCGACGCGCGCCGCCGCGCGGGCTACGGCCTGCTCGGTCCGCTGGACGGCCTGCCCGTGGCCGTCAAGGATCTGTGCGACATCGAAGGCCAGATCACCACGGCCGGCTCGCAAGCCTGGCGCGAGCGCCGCAGCGCAACCACCGCCACGGCCGTGACCCGCCTGATCGATGCCGGCATGGTGGTGCTGGGCAAGACCCACATGGTGGAGTTCGCCTTTGGCGGCTGGGGCACCAACCCCGTCATGGGCACGCCGCGCAATCCCTGGGATCTGACGCGCGCACGCATTCCCGGCGGCTCCTCCAGCGGTTCCGGCGTGGCCGTGGCTGCGGGCCTGGCGCCGGCCGCGCTGGGCTCGGACACCGGCGGCTCGGTGCGGATTCCCGCTGCATTGAACGGCATCACCGGCCTGAAAACCACGCGTGGCCTCATCAGCCTGTACGGCGCGGTGGCGTTGTCGCACACGCTGGATTCCATCGGCCCGCTCACCCGCGACACCCGCGACTCGCTGCTGCTGACCGAAGCCATGTCCGGTCCGGACCCGCGCGACCCCGTGACGCGGGGCATACCCGCCTACCGCTACCGCGATCCACGCGCGGGCGCGAAGCCGCTGGCCGGCACCCGCATCGCCGTCATGCCGCAGGCGCAGTACCCCATCGCCATCGACGCGGCGGTGCAAGCTGCGCTGGACGACACGCGGCGCGCGCTGGCCGACCTGGGCGCGGAATGTGTGGAAGCCCCCTTCCCCTTCGATTTCCACGACATGATGTTGCGCAACGGCCTGATCATCGCCGCTGAAGCCTACGCCCAGCACCGCGACTACATCGAGGACGACAGCCTGCCGCTGGGCCGCTATGTGCGCGCCCGCGTGCTGGGCGGCAAGCACACCAGCGCCGCCGACTACGTGCTGGCGCTGCAGGCCCATGCGCGCGCCTGCGCGGCCTGGCAGGACTGGATGCGCGACTACGACGCGGTCCTCGCGCCCTGCCTGCCGTTTGCCGCCTGCCCGCTGGAAGACGTGGACGAGGCCGCGACGCCGCTGGCCGCCTTCACCCGTCCGGGCAACTACGTCAACGCCTCGGGCCTGGCCCTGCCCGCGGGCTTTTCCGCTGACGGCATGCCCATCGGCGTGCAGCTGCTGGGCAAGCCCAACGGCGAAGACGCGCTGGGCCGCATCGGCATGGTCTTCCAGGCGGCCACCGACTGGCACCTGCGGCGTCCGGACCTGTCGGCGATCCAGTTGTAAACCCCGCGCCGCAGTTCTCGCGCCAGCAAGGCCGGCCCGTCATGGCCGGCCTTTTTCATGCCCTCAGCCCAGGCTGCAGGCTGGCCGCAACAGCGCCTCCAGCCAATCCGCGAACACCTGCACCCGCCGCGACGGCTGACGCCGCTGCGGATAAAGCAAGGTCATCGGCATGGGCGCGGGCCGATGCTCCGGCATGACTTCGACCAATTCCCCCGCGGCGATCTGTGGCTGCACGTCGTAGGCAGGGATCTGGATCAGCCCCAGTCCCGCGACGCAGCTGGCGATATAGGCTTCGGCACTGTTGACCGTGACCCGCCCGCGCAACGGCGCGGTCCGGGACGCACCGCCGTCCAGCCATTCCCAGGGCGCCAGCCGGCCGGTCGACGGCGAGGCGTAGTTCACGCAAGCATGCCCCGCCGCAAGATCGTCCGGCGTGCGCGGCACGCCATGGCGCGCCAGATAGGCGGGGCTGGCGACATTGATCAGGCGCAGCATGCCTATGGGCCTGGCCACCAGGCCCGAGTCCGGCAGCACGCCGACCCGCAGCACGCAGTCCACCCCCTCTTCGATCAGGTTTACGGCACGATCCGTCACGCCCAGCGTGACGTCGATCTGCGGATAGGCTTCCAGGAAAGACGGCAACGCCGGCGCCACGATCAGGCGGCCCACGCGTCCGGGCACGTCCACGCGCAGCATGCCGCTGGGGCCCACCGAACTGTGGCGAAACAGGTTTTCGGCCTCTTCCATGTCGGCCACCAGGCGCAGGCAGCGCTCATAGAAAGCCGCGCCCTCCTGCGTGGGCGCCACTTGCCGCGTGGTGCGGTTCAGCAGCCGCGCGCCCAGCCGGCCCTCCAATTCCTGCACGGCGGCGGACACCGTGGAGCGCGGCAGGCCCAGCGTATCCGCCGCACGAGAGAAATTCGCGCACTCGACGACACGAGCGTAAACCCGGAACAGGTCTATGCGGTCCATGGGGCGGTTGGCTCCTGCGAGGGCGGGCCTCACTGTTCGTAATTTCTGGATAGAGATGCCAGAAATAGTAGTTTTATGCGGATTTTGTGGAATATATCATCGTCTGCACTAGGGCTCGCATCCGGCGGCCCGATAGCGGAGAGGACCATGGCAGACCACGGAATCAAAGGCAAAACCGTCATCATCGCGGGCGGCGCGAAAAACCTGGGCGGACTGATCGCGCGCGATCTGGCGCAGCAAGGCGCGCGCGCGGTGGCGGTGCATTACAACAGCGCGGCCACCAAGGCCGATGCGGACGCGACGGTCGCCGCCATCAAAGCGGCGGGCGCGCAGGCCATTGCCTTGCAGGCCGACCTGAGCTCGGCCGGCGCGATGGAAAAGTTGTTCGCCGACGCGGTGGCCGCGGTGGGCCGGCCGGACATTGCGATCAATACCGTCGGCAAAGTGCTGAAGAAGCCCTTCACCGAAATCACGGAAGCGGAATACGACGAGATGGCCGCGGTGAACTCGAAGTCCGCCTTCTTCTTCCTGAAGGAAGCCGGCCGCCACGTCAATGACAACGGCAAGATCTGCACGCTGGTCACATCGCTGCTGGGCGCATTCACGCCCTTCTACGCGGCCTACGCCGGCACCAAGGCGCCGGTGGAGCACTACACCCGCGCCGCCTCCAAGGAGTTCGGCGCGCGCGGCATTTCGGTGACGGCGGTAGGCCCCGGCCCCATGGACACGCCGTTCTTCTATCCGGCGGAAGGCGCCGACGCGGTGGCGTACCATAAGACCGCAGCCGCCTTGTCGCCATTCTCGAAAACCGGGCTTACCGACATCGAGGACGTCGTCCCCTTCATCCGCTTCCTGGTGTCGGACGGCTGGTGGATCACCGGCCAGACGGTGTTGATCAACGGCGGCTACACCACCAAATAGGAGGGACGCCATGCACGTACTGTTGACCATCGTCGGAGGCCTGCTGCTGCTGGCCGTGTTCGCGCTGTTCGGCAAGCAATGGGGCGGCGACGCCGCCGGCTCGATCGCCGCGGCCAAACTGTTCCTGCCCGCGTGGCTGCTGATGGCTATCGTCAACATGTGGGTCGGCGTCACGCGCGCCGGCTATACGGTGCGCGAGGAACTGCCCATCCTGCTGCTGGTGTTCGCGGTGCCCGCCGCGGCGGCCTGGCTGGTCATCGCCTTCCTGCCGCGCGCGTGAAACGCTGGCGTTGACCGCGCCGGCGCTCCATCACGCATCCGCGCGGCCCGACCTCAGGGCTGCGCGGGAGCCGCTGCCGCAGGCGTCGCCTGATTGTCCGCGCGCGCTTGCGCTCCCGCGGCAGGCAGCCCTTCCCAACCACCGCCCAGGGCCACGATCAGATTGACGCTGGCCGCGAAGCGGTTGCCCAGCAGGCTCAGCGCATTGCGTTCGCTGTTGAGCGCGGTGGCGTCCACCACCGCCACGCTCAGGTAATCGACCAGACCCGCCTTATATTGATTCTGGGTCAGGCGCAGCGATTCGCGCGCCGCTTCGAGCGCACGGCGCTGCACCACCTGCTCGTTCTCCATGACGCGCAACTGGATCAGATAGTCCTCGACCTCGCGCAGTCCGGTCAACGCCGTCTGGCGGTAGGCGGCCGCTTGCGCGTCATAGGACGCACGCGCCTGCTCCACCTGCGCCTCGCGCGCGCCGCCATCGAATATCGTCAGCGCCAGCGCCGGTCCCAGCGACCAGAACCGCGCCGGCGCCGTCAGCAGCTCCGCGAACTGGCCGTTGCGGAAACCGCCATCGGCCGACAGCGTCAGGCTGGGGAACCACGCGGCCTGCGCCACGCCGATCTGCGCATTGGCGGCGGCTGCGCGGCGCTCGGCCGCCGCCACGTCGGGCCGGCGTTCCAGCAGTTCGGACGGCAGGCCCACCGGGATCTGCGGCAGTTGCAGCGCGAACACCGTGGGCGGCAGGCTGAATTGTGACGGCGCCTGGCCCATCAGCACGGCGATGGCGTGTTCGAGCTGGCCACGCTGCCAATCGAGGTCGATGGACTGCGCGCGCGTGCTTTCCACCTGCGTGCGCGCCACGGCCACGTCGGCCTGCCCCGCCACGCCCACGGCGTAGCGGTTCTGCGTCAGTTGCAGGGATTTCTCATAAGCCGCCACCGTAGCGTCCAGCAGGCGCTTCTGTTCGTCCAGCACCCGCAATTGCAGATAGGCCTGCACCAGCGCGGCCTGCGCGCTCAGGCGCGTGGCGCCCAGGTCGGCCAGGCTGGCCGCGGCGCTGGCTTCCGAGGATTCCACGCTGCGCCGCACCCGCCCCCACAGATCCACTTCCCAACTGACGTTGCCGGTCAGCGAGTACTGGTTCGAGACGTTGCTGCCGGACGACGACGTCGAGCCGTTCTGCCCGCCGCCGCTGCCCGAGCGCGTCATGCCCGCGCCCGCGCCTACCGTGGGGAAGAAGCCGGCGCGCGCGCCGCGCACCAGGCCCAGCGCCTGCCGGTAGTTGGCTTCGGCCTGGGCCACGGTCTGGTTGGACGCGTTCAGGCGTTCCACCAGGCCGTTCAAGGTCGCGTCGTCATAGACCTGCCACCATGCGCCGCGCTCGGCCTGGTCCAGCGGCCGGGCGGGCTTCCAGCCGTCGACCTGGTCCTGGCCTTCCTTGTAGGCCGTGCCCACGTCCAGCGCCGGGCGCTGGTAATCGGGGCCGACCGCGCAAGCGCCCAGCAGCGCGCACAGCGCGGCCACGGCGATGCTGCGGGGAAGGAACAGGTTGGGAACAGACTTGGCGTTGCGCATCATGTGGGTTCTATGGGAGCGGAGGACCCGTTCCTGGAAGCGCGCTTGCGCGCGGCCCAGAGACGGAAGCGGTCCAGGTAAAGATAGACCACGGGCGTGGTGTACAGCGTGAGGATCTGGCTCAGGACCAGGCCGCCGACGATGGTAATGCCCAACGGCTGGCGCATCTCGACCCCGGCGCCGGTGGCCAGCACCAGGGGCAGCGCGCCGAAAATGGCGGCCATGGTCGTCATCATGATGGGGCGAAAGCGCGTCAGGCACGCCTGGAAAATCGCATCGCGCGGGCTCATCCCCTGAGTGCGCTCGGCTTCCAGGGCGAAGTCCACCATCATGATGGCGTTCTTCTTGACGATGCCGATCAGCAGGAACACCCCGATCAGCGCGATCAGCGTGAAGTCATAGCGCACCAGCAGCAGCGCCAGCAGCGCGCCCAGACCGGCGGACGGCAAGGTCGACAGAATGGTCAGCGGATGCACGAAGCTCTCGTACAGGATGCCCAGCACGATATACATGGTGACCAGCGCCGCGAGGATCAGCCAGGGCTGCTGCGCCAAGGTCTGCTGCAAGGCTGCGGCGGTGCCCTGGAAGCCCGCCTGGATCTGGTCTGACGGCAGCCCGATGCGCGCCACCGCCGCGTCGATGGCGCTGGTCGCCTGGCCCAATGACACGCCGGGCGCCAGGCTGAACGAGATAGTGTCGGCCACGAACAGCCCCTGGTGCTGCACGCTGAGCGGCGCGTTGGCGTTTTCCAGGCGGGTGAAAGCCGACAGCGGCACGCGCGCGCCGGCCGCGGTGATGACCTCTACCTGCCTGAGCGATTCGATGTCCTGCGCGAACTTCGGGTCCACGCCCAGCACCACGTGGTACTGGTTCAACGGTCCGTACATCACCGACACCTGGCGCTGGCTGAAGGAGTTGTTCAGCACCGTGGAAATGGTGGACATGCTTACGCCCAGGCGGGTCGCGGCCTCGCGGTCAATCACCAGGTTGATCTGGCGGCCCTTGTCCTCGACGTCGGTGTCCACGTCGGTGATCTCGGGAACCTGCGCCATGGCCTGCTGCACCTTGGGCATCCAGGTGCGCAGCAATTGCAGATCGCCCGACATCAGCGTGTAGTCGTAGGAACCCTGGCTGGCGCGCCCGCCGATGCGGATGTCCTGCTGCGACACCAGGAACATGCGCGCGCCCGGCATGTTCTGCAGCTTGCCGCGCAGCCGGTTGATGACCACGTCCGCCGAGACCTTTCGCTCTTCCAGGGGCTTTAACTGGATCTGCATGAAGCTGCTGTTGCTGCCGCCGCGTCCGCCCGCGTAACCCGTCATGCTCTGCACCGCCGGATCGGCCAGCACCACCTTGCGCAGCGCCTCCAGCTTGGGCAGCGTGGCCTGGAACGAGGTGCCCTGGTCGACCCGGAAAAAGCCCAGCAGTTGGCCCGTGTCCTGCTGCGGGAAGAAGCCCTTGGGCACCGCGGTGTACAGATAGACGTTCAGGCCCACGGCAACCGCCAGGATCAGCATCATCAGGCGGCTGTGCGTCAGCGCCCAGCGCAGGCTGCGGCGGTAGCCGTCCAGCATGGACTCAAAGCCGCGCTCCGACCAGCGCGCCAGCCGGCCCGGCGGCTTCTCGTCGGGAGCTTCCTGTCGCAACAGGCGCGCGCACATCATCGGCGTCAAGGTCAGCGACACCACCAGCGACACCATGATGGCGGCCGACAGCGTCACCGCGAACTCGCGGAACAGCCTGCCGACCACGCCGCCCATCAGCAGGATGGGGATGAACACCGCCACCAGCGACAGGCTCATCGACAGCACCGTGAAGCCCACTTCGCGCGAACCGCGCAGCGCCGCGCGCATGGGCGACATGCCCCGCTCCACATGGCGCATGATGTTCTCCAGCACCACGATCGCGTCGTCCACCACGAAGCCGGTCGCCACGATCAGCGCCATCAGCGAAATGGTATTCAACGTGAAGCCGCAGAGGTACATGATGCAAAAGGTGCCGATCAGCGACACCGGCACCGCCACGCTGGGAATGATGGCCGCGCGCCAGCGCCGCAGGAACAGCAACACCACCAGCACCACCAGGCCCACGGCAATGATCAGCGTCAGCTCGGCCTCGTGCAGCGAGGCCCGGATGCTGGGGGTGCGGTCCTGCGCCACCGTCATGTTGACGTCCGCCGGCATCAACGCCTGCAGGATGGGCAGCTGGGCGCGCACCGCATCCACGGTTTCGATGATGTTGGCGTCCGCCTGGCGCCGCACGATCATCAGGATGGCCTTGCGCTCGTTGAAGAAACCGGTCTGGTACAGATCTTCGACCGAGTCTTCCACGCGGGCCACGTCGGAGACGCGCACCGGCGCGCCGTCCTTCCAGGCGACGATCAGCGGCCGGTATTGCTCGGCGCGGCTGAGCTGGTCGCTGACCATGATCTGCCAGTGATAGCGATCGTTCTGCAACACGCCCTTGGGGCGGTTGGCGTTGGCATTGGCCAGCGTGGCGCGCAGCTGGTCCAGCGACACGCCGCGGTTGGCCAGCGCACCCGGCAGCACGGTAACGCGCACCGCCGGCAGCGAACTGCCGCCCACCGTCACCTCGCCCACGCCGTCCACCTGCGACAGCTTCTGCGCCACGATGGTCGAGGCGATGTCGTAAAGCTGGCCCTGGCTGAGCGTGTCGGACGTCAGCGCCAGGGTCATGATGGGCGCCGCGGAGGGATTGGCCTTGTGGTACGTGGGATTGCTGCGCAGGCTGGTCGGCAAGAGCGAGCGCGCCGCGTTGATGGCGGCCTGCACGTCGCGAGCCGCGCCGTTGATGTCGCGCGACAGATCGAACTGCAGCGTGATGCGGGTCGAGCCCTGCGAGCTGCTGGACGTCATCTCGGTCACGCCGGCGATGCTGCCCAGCGAACGCTCCAGCGGCGTGGCCACGCTGGACGCCATGGTTTCCGGACTGGCGCCCGGCAGGCTGGCCGACACCGAAATGGTGGGAATGTCCACTTGCGGCAACGGCGCCACGGGCAAAAGGAAGAACGACAGCAAGCCTGCCAGCACGACCGCCAGGCTCAGCAGCGTGGTCGCTACCGGCCGGGCGATGAAGGGTGCCGACAGGATCATGACGCGTCCCCCGCCTGCGCCTGATCCACGCCGCGCCAGCGGCGCGACATGCGGTCGAACATCAGGTAGATGACCGGCGTGGTGAACAGCGTCAACACCTGCGACAGCAGCAGCCCGCCCACCATCACCAGGCCCAGCGGCTGGCGCAGCTCGGCGCCCGTGCCGGTAGACAGCATCAGCGGCAGCGCCCCGAACAGGGCGGCCAGCGTGGTCATCAGGATGGGCCGGAAGCGCAGCAGCGCCGCCTCATGTATGGCCGCGCGCGGGCTCAGGCCGCGCTTGCGCTCCGCGTCCAGCGCGAAGTCGATCATCATGATGGCGTTCTTCTTGACGATGCCGATCAAGAGGATGATGCCGATGATGCCGATCATGTCCAGCTCGGTGCCGCTGATCAGCAAGGCCAGCAGCGCCCCCACGCCGGCCGAAGGCAGCGTCGACAGGATGGTGATGGGGTGGATATAGCTTTCGTACAGCACGCCCAGCACGATGTACATCGTCACGATGGCGGCCAGGATCAGCCACAAGGTGCTGGACAGCGAATTCTGGAACGCCAGCGCCGCGCCCTGGAAGCGCGTCTCGACGCCCGTGGGCAAACCGATGTCGGCCTCGGCCGCGATGATGTCCTCCACCGCGCCGGACAAGGAAGCCCCCGGCGCCAGGTTGAAGGACACGGTCACCATGGGGAACTGGTCCAGCCGGTTGACGGCCAGTATCGTCTTGCCTTCGCTGATGTGCGCCACCGACGACAGCGGCACCTGCGCGCCGGTCGAGGTAGGTACGTGGATCTGGCCCAGCGAGGCAGGCGTCACCTGGAATTGCGGCTCGACCTCCAGCACCACGCGGTACTGGTTGGATTGCGTGAAAATGGTGGAAATGAGCCGCTGGCCGAAGGCGTTGTAGAGCGCCTCATCGATCACCGCCGCCGTGATGCCCAGCCGCGACGCGGCGTCGCGGTCGATCTCGACCCAGGTCTGCAGGCCGTCGTCCTGCAGGTCGTCGGTCACATCCTTCAGCCCGGGCACCTGGCGCAGGCGGTTCACCAGCTTGGGCGTCCATTCGCTCAGCACCTTCAGGTCGGGATTGGACAGCGTCATCTGGTACTGCGTGCGGCTTACGCGGTCCTCGATGGTCAGGTCCTGCACCGGCTGCATGTAGACGGTCAGGCCGTCCTGCTTGGCCAGGGCCTGCTCCAGGCGCCCCATCACCGTGCGCAGGTCGCCGTTGCGCTCGGCTTGCGGCTTGAGCGCGATCTGCATGCGCCCGGCGCTGAGCGTGGCGTTGCTGCCGTCCACGCCGATGAAGGACGATACGGCCTGCACGTCGGGATCTTCCAGCACCAGGCGCGCGGCCGTGCGCTGGCGCTCGACCATGGCCGGGAAGGAAATCGACTGCGGCGCCTGCGTGATGGCCTGGATCAGGCCGGTGTCCTGCTGCGGGAAGAAGCCCTTGGGAATCACCAGATACAGCAGCACCGTCAGCGCGAAGGTCGCCAGCGCCACCAGCAGCGTCAGCGGCTGATGCCGCAGCACGACCTGCAACCAGCGGTCGTAGCCGGCAATGACGCGGTCGATGAAGGCGCCGGTGACCTGATGGAAGCGGCCGTGCTTCTGCTCCGACTCGGCGCGCAACAGGCGCGCGCACATCATGGGCGTCAGGGTCAGCGACACCACCAGCGATATCAGGATGGACACGGCCAGCGTGATGGCGAACTCGCGGAACAGCCGCCCCACCACTTCGGTCATGAACAACAGCGGAATCAGCACCGCGATCAGCGAGAAGGTCAGCGAGATCAGCGTGAAGCCGATCTGCGAGGCGCCCTTGAGCGCGGCCTGCAGCGGCGTTTCGCCTTCCTCGATGTGGCGGGCGATGTTCTCGATCATGACGATGGCGTCGTCCACCACGAAGCCGGTGGCGATGGTCAGCGCCATCAGGGTCAGGTTGTTGATGGAGAAACCGGCCAGGTACATGATGCCGAAGGTGCCCACCAGCGACAGCGGCACGACCACGCTGGGGATCAGCGTGGCGGTCAGGCTGCGCAGGAACACGAAGGTCACCATGACCACCAGGGCCACGGCCAGCATCATCTCGAACTGCACGTCGGCCACCGAGTCGCGGATGGTCTGGGTGCGGTCGGACACCACGCTCACGTCCAGGGTCGCCGGCAAGGCGGCGCGCAGCTGGGGCAGCAGCGCCTGGATCCGGTTGACCACGTCGATCACGTTGGCGCCCGGCTGGCGCTGGATATTGAGCAGGATGGCGGGCTTGTCGCCGGCCCAGGCCGCCTGGCGCGTGTCCTCGGCGCCTTCGACGGCGCGCGCCACGTCGGACAAGCGCAGCGGCGCATTGTTCTTGTACGCGATGATCAGGTCGTTGTAGTCGGTGGGCGTCTTGAGCTGATCATTGGCGTTGATGGTGGTGGAGCGCTGCGGCCCGTCCAGATTGCCCTTGGGCTGATTGACGTTGGCGCCGACGATGGCCGTGCGCAAGTCCGACATCGACAGGCCGTTGGCCGCCAGCGCCTGCGGATTGACCTGCACCCGCACCGCCGGCCGCTGGCCGCCCGCCACGCTGACCAGGCCCACGCCCGGGATCTGCGACAGCTTCTGCGCCACCCGTGTATCCACCAGATCGCGCACTTGCGGCAGGGGCATGGTGGGGGAAGTGATCGCCAGCGTCAGCACTGCGGCGTCCGCCGGATTCACCTTGTTATAGGTCGGCGGCACCGGCAGGTCGCTGGGCAGCAGGTTCGAGGCGGCGTTGATCGCCGCCTGCACCTGCTGCTCGGCCACGTCCAGCGGCAGGGTCAGGTTGAACTGCAGGGTGATGACCGAGGCGCCGCCCGAGCTGGTGGACGACATCTGGTTCAGGCCCGGCATCTGTCCGAACTGCCGTTCCAATGGCGAGGTGACCAGCGAGGTCATCACGTCGGGGCTGGCGCCGGGGTACAGCGTCACCACCTGGATCGTCGGATAGTCCACTTCCGGCAGGGCCGAAACGGGCAGCAGCCGGTAGGCGATGAAACCGGCGATCAGGATGGCCACCATCGACAGCGTGGTGGCCACCGGACGCAGAATGAACAGGCGCGACGGACTCACGGCAATTCCTGGCTTACTTCGACGGCGGCGTGGTGCCGGCCGGGGCGCCGGCGCCCAGGTTCTTGTTGGGGGAGCCCGGGACGGTCTCGGCGCCGCCGACCACTTCCACCTTGGCGCCCGCGCGCAGGCGGTCGGTGCCTTCGACCACCACCCGGTCGCCGGGCTGCAGGCCTTCGTTGACGGCGACCATGCCGTTGTTGACCGCGCCCAGCTTCACCTGGCGCACCTGCACGGTATCGTCCGCCTGCACCAGGAACACGAAGGCGCCGGCCGAGCCCTGCTGGATGGCGGCGGTGGGGATCGCGGTCACGTCCTTGCGCGTCAGCACGTGCAGGCGCACGTTGACGAACTGGTTGGGGAAGAGCGCGTCGTCGGCATTCTCGAAGCGCGCCTTCATCTTCAGCGTGCCGGTAGTCACGTCGATCTGGTTGTCCAGCGTTTCCAGCTGGCCGGTGGCGATGCGTCGGGTGTCGGCGCGGTCATAGGCGTCGACGGTCAGCGTCTTGCCCGCCGCGATCTCGGCGCGCACTTCGGGCAACTGGGTCTCGGGCAGCGTGAACACCACGGAAATCGGCTGGGTCTGGGTAATCACCACCAGGCCGTTGGCATCAGAACTGGACACCAGATTGCCGCGGTCCACCTGGCGCAAACCCAGGCGGCCACTGATCGGCGCGGTGATGCGCGCGTAATCCAGCTGCAGGCGGGCGTTGTCCACATTGGCCTGGTCGCTCTTGACCGTGCCTTCGTACTGGCGCACCAGCGCGGCCTGCGTGTCGACCTGCTGCTTGGCAATCGAGTCCTGCTTGAACAGCGCCTGGTAGCGTTGCAGGTCTCGCCGCGCGTTCTCCAGCTGGGCCTGGTTCTGCATCTGCGTGCCGCGCGCCTGGTCCAGCGCCACCTGGAAGGCCCGCGGGTCCACCTGCGCCAGCAGATCGCCGGCCTTCACTTGCTGGCCTTCCTGGAAAGCCACTTCCACCAGCTCGCCGCTGACCCGGCTGCGCACGGTGACGGTGTTGTAGGCGGTGACCGTGCCCAGCGACTTCAGGTAGATGTCGATGTCCTGCTTGGCGGCGGTGGCGATGCGCACCGGCACCGCGGGGGTCATCATGGCGCCCGCTGGCGGCCGGCCGCCGGGCCGCCCCCCCGGGCCGCCTGCGGCGCCCGGCTTGGCCGCGGGCCGCAGCGCCAGCCAGGCTATGCCCGCCACAACGAGCAATACCAGCGCCAGCCCAAGCAGGCGGCGGCGGGTCCAACGGGTGGGCGGAGATACGGGACGGCTATCAGGCATGGAACAGTTCCGGCACAGGCGGAGAAAGCCGTATTGTCTACTAGACCGTCCCGGTTTCCAGTCTCGCCACCCCTAGTTGAAACTGGCCGCAACAGGAATCTGGCACGGAGGCAGGCGGGGACGAAAGCCAGGTGAAACAGGGGGACGGGTCGTGGAAATCATGGCGATGGACCGGGTCACCACGGCGGAACCGTGGGAAAACGGTGGCCGCGGCCCCGGGGCTGCCCTGCCGACAAATCGGGAATAGATACGGCACCGCAGGATGGGTTGCGCGCGTTCGGCATCCGCGTTCTAGCTTAAGAACGCTCGCGCTTCACCCGTCCTACGAACTGCACAGTGTCATCTGGAAGGGCACGTCGCGGGCGACTTGCTGGGGCTTGAATTCGCCGTCCTGGGTGGAAAAACGTATCCAGATCATGTACTTATTGGCGCTGATCTCGGGGAATACGCCCTGGGCGGGGTCCAGCCAGACCCGCAGCAGCTGGAACTGCTTGCCGCCCAGCATCTGCTGGTAGGCGCCCTGCTCGCCCACGATGTCCGACTTGCGGCCGGATTCGCGCAACAGGCGCAGGGCCAGGGTCAGGCCGTCATACAAAGGGATGAAGGGTGCCACCCAGGCCTGCAGGTCGGCGCAGCGGGCAGCTTCGGATTTGTTCTGCCAGGCGAAGTACGACGGCATGTCGACCTGGGTGGCGCTGCCCGGCACGGAAAGGCGCCCGCGCAGGCTGGTCAGCCATTCGTTTTCGCGCAGGGACTGCCCGGTCTTGCCGGGCGCGGCCAGCGCCGTGGTCACCTTTTCCATTTCGCGCAGCATGGCTTCGAGCGCATCCTGCGCCACACCCGGATGATCGCGCAACCCGACCAGCGCCATGCGCTGGCGTTCCAGGTCTTGCAGGACCGCGCCTTTCACATCGGTGCGCTCGCAGGCATCGAGCAGGTCGAACAGGGAGGTGACGGCAACCTGGTGCAGGCGCGAGTCCCCCTCGCGGGCAAAGAAAAACAACCTGTCGAACAGGTATTCCAGCCGCAGATAAGCGCGGATGCGCTCATTGAAGGGGTATTCGTAAACGATCACGCTTCTTTACAGGCCCATCTGTGTTTGGCCGGCGGGGCCAATGTTATTCAGGGGTGCCGGCCTTGCCGGTCCGTCGTGCTCGCCAGCGCCAGCCAGCGGTCATGCAGGGTCTTCGCCTGCGCGCGCAGTTGTTCCGGCGTAGTGCCTGCGTCATTGACGATGACGTCGTCGGCGACTTCCAGACGGCTTGCCCGCGCAGCCTGTGCCGCCATGATACGCCGTATGGCTGGCTCCGTCAGCCCGCTGCGCTGCCGCACCCGCGCCACCTGCGTTTCCGGGTCGCAGTCCACCACGCAGATGCGGTCCAGGCGCGCGCGCCAACGCGGCAACGACTCCACCAGCAGCGGCACCACGAAAACCAGATAGGCGCCGGTCGCAGCCGCAGCCTGACGCTCGGTCTCCTGCCCGATGGCGGGATGCAGCACGGCCTCCAGCCGCAAGCGCACCTGCGGATCCGAGAACGCCTGGTCCCGCATCCACGCGCGGTCCAGCGCCCCGTCCGGCGTCAATGCGCGCGGGCCGAACTCGCGTTCTATGGCAGGCATGGCTGCACCGCCCGCGGCGGTCAGCTCGCGCGCGATCTCGTCGGTATCGACCAGCGTGGCGCCCCACTCTGCGAGCATGTCCGCCACCCGGGTCTTGCCCGACCCGATGCCGCCCGTCAGACCTATCTTCAACATACCGCCCATCCCATGGAGGACATGAACCGCCCTATTGCAAAAACTGCCCCAAGCCGTGCTCGCCGCCCAGCAACAGCGTCACGACGCCCGCCAGCGCCAGATAGGGACCAAAGGGCAACGGCTGCCCGCGGCTGGCGCGGCCGCTCAAGGTCAGCGCGCCGCCGATCAGCACGCCCAGCAACGATGCGCTCAGCAGCAGCGTCGGCAGGGCTTCCACGCCGAACCATGCGCCCAGCGCGGCGAGCAGCTTGAAGTCACCATAGCCCATGCCCTCGCGCCCCGTCAGCAGGCGAAACACATGAAAGATAACCCACAGAAAGACGTAGCCCGCCACCGCCCCCACCACCGCCATCTGCAGGCTGGCATAGGCATCGAACAGATTGACCAGCAGCCCGGCCCAGAGCAGCGGCTGGGTCAACGCGTCGGGCAGCAGCGTGGACTCGAAATCGATCCAGGCCAGCGCCACCAGCATGGCCGACAAGCCCATGGCGGACAGCGCCAGCGGCGTGGCGCCGAAACGCCAGGCGCATGCGGCGAACAGCGCGCAGGTCAGCAGTTCGATGGCCGGGTAGCGCCAGCCTATGGCCGCGCCGCAAGCGCCGCAGCGGCCCCGCAGCAGCAGCCAACCCAGGAGCGGCAGCCGCCGCCAGCCGGTCACGGCGGTGTCGCAGTTGGGACAGTGCGAGGCCGGCGACCACAAGCCATAGCGGCCCGCCGCCGGCGGCTTGCCCGAGGCTTCCTGGCAGTGCGCCTGCCATTCCTGCTCCATCATGCGCGGCAGCCGGTGGGTCAGCACCGTCAGCCAGTTGCCCACGAACAAACCCGCCAGCGCCGCCAGGCCAATGAAGGCGCCCAAAGGCAGATCAAAGACATGCCGCATCGCCGTCATCCGACCGCGCGGCACCGGGCCGCAGCGGCGCCGCGCCAGGAGCTGGCGACAGTGCGCGGGGCAAGCTGGCGGCGGCCGTGTCGTAAATAGTGCATAAAGTGTTGAGGATGCCCAAGTGCGGCTAAGGGGAACGTATCGAATCTTCGCATAAGTGCGTAAAATCGGAGACAGACTCACCACACGGATAAGCTGCCATGACCGCGCGCGTAGAAATCGGTACCCGCTCCCGCAAACTCAGCGTCATGGGGTTGCTGCTCGCAGGCACCGTGCTGGGCGCAGCCGGCTGTGCCCAACAGAAAACCGAAGGCTATTACGACCCGCCCGCCGAAAGCACCGTGACCGACGCCCAGTACCAGGGGTCGGGCGCGGGATACCGCAGCATCATCCGCGCCCCGTCGCAAGTGCAGATCGCCCTCAAGCCGGACGCTCCCCGCAAGAATCAGAATCAAGCCGCACAGGCTGCAGGCGGCCAGACCACGGAAGACGGCCAGGCCGTTCCGGCGGAAACCGAACACACGGCAACGACGGCATCGGCCGCGAGCGCTCCCGTGGCCGCAAACCCGGCCGCGCCCAGCGCAGCCGTGCATAGCCTGGTGCCGCAACCGCAAACCTACATGGGCACCCTGCCTTGCTTCTCGCCCGCCATGCAGTGCACCGCGCAGCGCGTGACGCTGACGCTGGCGCCCAATGGCCGTTGGCGCGGCCGCGTGGCCTACCTGGAAAACGATCCCAAGAAAGGCCCGCCGGTCACCGAGCAAGGCTGCTGGGACGCCACCGAAGAACGCCCGCCGCGCGTCATCCTGATGGACAGCCAGGGCAACGGCCGCGCGGAATTCGTGGTTGCAGCCAACAACGTGCTGCGCGTGCGTTCCATCGATGGCCAGACGCCCAACCTGAACTACAACCTGACCCGCCAGCCGGATCTGGACCCGATCGACGAACTGGCCAAGGCGGCAGCGCCCAAGTGCCCTTGAAGACCGGCGGAGGCTGAATACGCCGCCACGCAGCCTCTACCCCCAGGCCCGACGGACATCTCGTTCGCCGGGCCTGGTGCTTTTGGGCTACCCGGCATCGGGATCCGGATCTACGCCGGAATCGGCACGCAGTGACGCGGGACTCGCCAGACATCGGTGATACTCCGGCCCTGGCGGCTCATGCAGCGTGTAGCTCGGACTGTCGATGAGCTTCCGAGGCATCGGAATCAGTGCATGCGCGCGGTCCGGTCCGGCCGCGCCAGGCACGGGCGAGGCGCCGGAACGTCCGTGTTCGCAAAGCCGGCAGGCCAGTTGCATGGCATTGCGGACTTGCAGCTTGGTGAAGATGCGGGAACGATGGGCTTCTACGGTGCGCAACGAAATGCCCAGGTCTATGGCGATGACCTTGTTGGGACGGCCGGCGGCCACGTAGGTGACGATTTGCCGTTCGCGCGGCGTGAGAGAGGAAAGAACGGCTTCCAGGTCGGGACGGGGAGCTTGCATGGGGCGGCTCGCTTGCAATGTAGGATTGCGCCGAGTCTGATCCGCCGCCCGTCACGACGTAAGCTGGTAATTCTTTCAGGGGTGGACATGAACGCCACCCCTGGGGCCTTGCCGCGTCAGGCCGTGTAGGCCAGCTCCAGATTGTCGATCAGGCGGGTCGTGCCCAGCTTGGCCGCCGCCAGCGCCACCAACGGTTCGCCGGCCTGCAGGTCGGCGGCGTCGGGACGCTTGAGATCGCGCTGGCGGCGCAGGGCCACGTAGTCCACCTGCCAGCCGCGCCGGGTCAGGGTCTCGACGGCTTCGCGCTCCAGCGCGGCGGCATCGCGTTCGCCCTGGGCCAGGCGCTCGTTGGCGTGCCGCAGCGCGGCATACAACGCGGGCGCCTCGGCGCGATCGGCGTCGCTGAGGTAACGGTTGCGGGAGGACAAGGCCAGGCCGTCGTCGGCGCGCACGGTCTCGTGGGCCAGCACTTCGACGGGCAGCTGGAACTGGCGGCACATATTGCGCACCACCATCAGCTGCTGGTAATCCTTCTTGCCAAACACCGCCACCCGCGGCTGCACGCAGGAAAACAGCTTCAGCACCACGGTGCTGACGCCTTCGAAGAAGCCCGGGCGGAATTCGCCTTCCAGGATGTCGCCCAGATCGTCGGGAGGCTGGACGCGGAAGTTCTGCGGCTCGGGATACATCTCGCGCTCGTTCGGCGCGAACAGCACGTACACGTCGCGCTCGCGCTCGAGCTTCTCGATGTCGGCGGCGAGCGTGCGGGGATATTGGTCGAAGTCTTCGTTGGGGCCGAACTGCAGGCGGTTCACGAAGATGCTGGCCACCACCGGGTCGCCATGCTGGCGCGCCAGCTTCATCAGGGACAGGTGGCCTTCGTGCAGATTGCCCATGGTGGGCACGAACGACACGCGATTCTGGCCGCGCAGGTGATCGCGCAATTCCTGGATGGTGTGTACGACTTTCAAGGAGTTTCTCCGGGGTTGGGGGCAGCCCGGTCAGGATCAGGCCGCGACCGCCGCCACGCTGGTGTAGGCCAGGCGCACATAGATGGGAGCATAGGGCTCGGCCTGCGTAATTTCCAGCAAAGACTCGCGCGCCAGTTCCAGCATGGCGATGAAATGCACGACGACCACCGCCGCGGGCGCGCCTTCGCGCACGCGTTCCATGAACAGGTCGCCGAATTCCATGAAACGCACGTCGTTCAGGCGCCGCAGGATGTGCGTCATGTGATCGCGCACGGACAGCTGTTCGCGCGTGATGTGATGGTGCTGGTTCAGCTTGGCCCGCTTCATGATGTCGGCCCAGGCCGCGCGCAGGTCGTCCACGCTGACCTCGGGCAGCATGCGCTCCACGCTCAGGTCCGCCACCGCCTGGCTGCTGACGAAGTCGCGGCCCAACTGCGGCATCGCGTCCAGCTTCTGGGCGGCCAGCTTCATCTGCTCGTATTCGAGCAGGCGGCGCACGAGTTCGGCGCGCGGATCTTCCGGCTCTTCGCCGGTGTCGGTCTTCTTGACCGGCAGCAGCATGCGCGACTTGATCTCGATGAGCATCGCCGCCATCAGCAGGTACTCGGCGGCCAGCTCCAGATTGTGGATGCGGATCTGCTCCACATACGACAGATACTGCCGCGTGACATCCGCCATGGGGATGTCCAGCACGTTGAAGTTCTGTTTGCGGATCAGGTAGAGCAGCAGGTCCAGCGGCCCTTCAAACGCTTCCAGGAACACTTCCAGCGCATCCGGCGGGATGTACAGGTCCGTGGGCATCTGGAACAGCGGCTCGCCATACAGGCGCGCGAACGCCACGCTGTCGATCGTGTCAGGGGTGCTGTCGACGGGCGGTTCCACTAGCGCGGCCAGGGCGTCGCCCGGGACGGAAGCGTTTTGGGCCATGATTGCCGCAATGGGCTCAGTCGGCCTGGTAGACGTACGGCTTTTGCGGCACACGGGCCGCGCGGAAGCCTTCCAGCAGCTCCGAGTCCTGCGGTTTGTCCCAAAGGCGGGCGCGGCCCTCGCGCTGGCGCTCTTCGGTGCCAGGATGCGATTTCTTGTAGTCCTTCAGGAAAAGGGTGATCTCGGATTCGTAGTTGGTCGCCATGGCACCAATTTCAATGGGTTTCGGATGTAGGGAGTTTACTTCACGGCGGCCCACCCCCCGGCGTTACAATCTCGCGGCACCCATCGCCCCCGCCCGCCATGTCCGCAGAAACCGCAGCAGCAGCCCGTCCCGCTCCTCTTTCCAATGAGCAAGCCGCGCGCGCGGCGCGCATGATTCCCTTCATCGTAGGCTGTGCGCTGTTCATGCAGATGCTGGACGCCACCGTGGTGGCCACCGCCCTGCCAGCCATGGCCCACGCCCTGGGGTCGACCCCGGTGCGGCTGAACGTGGCCATCACCTCCTACCTGCTGTCGGTGGCGGTATTCGTGCCCGTCAGCGGCTGGGCGGCCGACCGCTACGGCGCGCGGCGGGTGTTCGTGGCGGCGATCGGCCTGTTCACGCTCAGCTCGGTGGCCTGTGCGCTGTCCCAGGATCTGCCGCAACTGGTCCTGGCCCGCATCGTCCAGGGGATGGCGGGCGCAATGATGGTGCCAGTGGGACGCATCATCCTGCTGCGCACCGTGCCCAAGCAGGACTTGCTGAAGGCCATGTCCTTCCTTTCCATTCCGGCCCTGCTGGGCCCCGTGATCGGACCGCCGCTGGGCGGCTTCATGGTCACCTATATGTCCTGGCACTGGATCTTCCTGATCAATATCCCTATCGGCGTCCTGGGAATTTTCCTGGTGCTGCGCTACGTCGCGGAGATCCGCGAGGAAGCCGCCCCGCGCCTGGACTGGCCGGGCTTCCTGCTCAGCTCAATCTGCCTGGCGGCCCTGGTCAGCGGTTTCGAGGCCATCGGCCGCGACGTCATGCCGCTGTCCATGCTGCTGGGGCTGATCGCGGTGGGCACGGTCTGCGGCCTGCTCTACGGCTGGCACGCCAAGCGCACCGAGCACCCGATCATCGACCTCTCGCTGATGCGGATCCCCACCTTCGCCATCTCCACGCTGGGCGGCAATCTGTGCCGCTTCGCCGTGGGCGCCACCCCCTTCCTGCTGGCCATGCTGCTGCAGGTGGGCTTTGGCCTGACGCCGTTCGCGGCCGGCCTGATCACTTTCGCCAGCGCCGCGGGCGCACTGCTGATGAAGTTCGTGGCCACCCCGATCGTGAAGCACTTCGGCTTTCGTCGGGTCCTGACCGTGAACGCCGTGCTGGCGGGTGCGTTCATCGTGGTCTGCGGCGCCTTCACGCCCGCCACGCCGGTGTGGCTGATGATCGCGGTCCTGCTGGTCGGAGGCTTTTTCCGTTCGCTACAGTTCACCGGGGTAAATACGCTAACCTATGCCGACATCCCCCCGTCCAAGATGAGCCGCGCCAGCAGTTTCGCCGCGATGGCGCAGCAACTGGGCATCAGCCTGGGCGTGGGCGTGGCCGCGGTGACGCTGAACATCAGCATGTCCTTGCGCGGCGCGGAAACGCTGGCGATCCGCGATGTCGTCGCGGGCTTCATCGTCGTCGGCTTGCTGTGCATGGCTTCGACCTTCTCCTTTAGACGCCTCGACCCTCTGGCCGGGGCACACCTGAACGGCGCTAAACAAAGTGACGACGAATGAATTTGTCCTAGCCCTGGACCAGGGCACGACCAGCTCCCGCGCAATCGTGTTCGACCGTGAGGGCGTGGTGCGCGGCGTGGGCCAGCGCGAATTCCGCCAGCACTACCCGCGGCCGGGCTGGGTCGAGCACGACGCCAGCGAGATCTGGCACAGCCAGCTGGACGTGGCGCGCGAAGCCCTGCGCAATGCCGCCGCGACCGCCGCCGACATCGCCGCCATCGGCATCACCAATCAGCGCGAAACCACCCTGATCTGGGAACGCGCCACCGGCCGCCCGCTGGCGCGCGCCATCGTCTGGCAGGACCGCCGCACGGCGCCGCTATGCGACCAGCTGCGCCAGGACGGCCACGCCGCTTTCCTGCAATCGCGCACCGGCCTGGTGCTGGACGCCTATTTCTCCGGCACCAAGCTCGCCTGGCTGCTGGACCACGTGCCGGGCGCGCGCCAGATGGCCGACCGCGGCGAACTGGCCTTCGGCACGGTGGACACCTGGCTGATCTGGCAACTGACCGGCGGCGCGGTGCACAGCACCGACCCGAGCAACGCCTCGCGCACCATGCTGTTCGACCTGCACACGCAGGACTGGAACGACGAGATCCTGGCGCTGCTGAAGATCCCGCGCAGCGTGCTGCCCAACATTGCGCCCAGCAGCGCAGTGGTGGGCGACGCCCTGCCAGAGTGGCTGGGCGGCTCCATCCCGATCGCCGGCAACGCCGGCGACCAGCAGGCGGCCACCTTCGGCCAGGCCTGCTTTACGCCCGGCATGGCCAAGAACACCTACGGCACCGGCTGCTTCATGCTGATGAACGTAGGCGAAAAACCGGTGCAATCCCACAACAATCTGCTGTCCACGGTGGGCTGGGGCCTGCCGCAAGCCGGCAACAGCGGCTGGCGTCCGACCTACATGCTGGAAGGCGGCGTGTTCGTGGCCGGCGCCGCGGTGCAATGGCTGCGCGATGGCCTGGGCATCATCCAGCGTTCGGAAGAAATCGAATCCCTGGCCGCCAGCGTGGCCGACACCGACGACGTCTTCATGGTCCCGGCCTTCGCCGGCCTGGGCGCGCCGCACTGGGATCCCTATGCGCGCGGCACGCTGGTGGGCCTGACCCGCGGCACCACCCGCGCCCACATCGCCCGCGCCACGCTGGAATCCATCGCGCTGCAAAGCGCCGAACTGCTGACCTGCATGAACGGCGACAGCGGCATCGCGCTGACCGAGCTGCGCGTGGACGGCGGCGCCGCCCGCAACGACCTGCTGATGCAGATGCAGGCAGATTTGCTGGGCGTCCCGGTGGTCCGTCCGCGCGTGTCGGAATCGACGGCGCTGGGGGCTGCGGGGTTGGCAGGGCTGGCGGTCGGGTTCTGGTCGGGGCTGGATGAATTCGCGTCGAAGTGGCAGGCGGAGCGGACGTTCGAACCGACCTGGCCGGAGTCTGTACGGGCGGCGCGGATGAAGCGGTGGCGGCAGGCGGTGGAGTTGTCGAAGGGGTGGGCGGATAGCGCTGGGAAGTAGGCGGGCTTTGTAGCTTTCTGGTTTTGAGTGCGCCCGAGGTTTCTCGTTGGCAGGGTTTCGGGGTGCCGGTCCTGTGCTTCGTCGGCCGCTCTGCTTCGTAGGCCGCTCTGCTTCGTAGGCCGCCCGTCGGCGCGGACGCCTGAGTGGCGGGCGCCCACGATTGCGGTCCGGAGCCTTCGCTCCGGACTTCCCCTTCGTCATCTTCGTCCAGGCCTGCGGCCTTCCCTTCAGATTCCCTCGGGCGCATCGAGGTTGCCCGCCACTCAGGCGCCCGCACCGACGGGCTACTTGAATCTTGGTTTGGTGCGCTGCTAGAGCCGTGGTCTGGGACGACTCTTGTATTGCCCGCCATTCTCGGCCGCGCGGGCGGCCGAGAATGGCATACGTGATTCCTTGAATTTCAATTGTGTTCGCTTGCGCGAATGCGGTGAGCCGTTGACTAATGGTCGCCAGCCCATGGGGGATGGGCGGTGATGGGTGGCGCGCGATGGCGAACCGCTTGCGCATGCCGACCGTCACGCGCGCCACCCATCCGGCACTGGGGTTGAAATGACGATTGTTGGCCTACCGACCTGCTTCGGCGCCCTACGTACCAAAATTCACCAACCACCAGTTGCACTCCCCAACAGCGCGCAGCGTCATCACGCCACGCAAGACACCGCGTAAGCCCCAAAAGGCCGCCCGCGCGGCCGGCCTGGGGCGGGCCCCGCAAGACACGCCAACTTCCCACCGCCCGTGGCCAGAACGCCAAGCACGCCGGCCGTCCCTGCGCCCGTGAAGATTCATCCGACGCGACAGGCGTCTTAAGAACCAAGCCCGCGCCCGCATCAAGACCCACAGAACCTCCACAGCCCTATAAACTCCCCCGAAAGCAACAAAAGACACGGAGATCAAACATGCGCATTTTGCTGGTCGAGGACAATCTCGATCTCGGCGATGCCGTGGAAAGCAAGCTGCGTTTTGCCGGCCACAGCGTGCAATGGGTGCGCGACGGCGTGGCGGCGCTGCGTTGGGGCTTGGACGAGACCTGGGATGCCCTGGTGCTGGACATCAATCTGCCCGGCAAAGATGGTTTCACCGTCATCCGCGAACTGCGCGCCGCCGGGCTGGAAGCCCCCGTGCTGGTCATGACCGCGCGCGCCGAAATCGAAGACAAGATCGACATGCTGGACCTGGGCGCCGACGACTATCTGGTCAAGCCCTTCGATCTGCGCGAACTTGAAGCCCGGCTGCGGGCGCTGATGCGCCGCCCCGCTGGCCAGACCAGCAGCGTCACCGTCTACGGCAACCTCAGCCTGGACCTTGCCAACCGCAATGTCAGCGTGGCCGGCGCGCCGCTGGAGCTGGGGCGGCGTGAATTCCGGCTGCTGGAGATCCTGCTAGGCAAGCTGGGCCAGACCGTCGCCAAGGAACGGCTGATGAACCAGCTCTTCGACCTGGACGACGGCACCCTCAATGCGCTGGAGCTGCTGATATCGCGGCTGCGCAAGAAGCTGACGGGCGCCTCGATCGATATCGTCACCGTGCGCGGCGTCGGCTATCAGGCCCGCAGCCATGAAGAACCCTGAGAACTTTTCCATCCGCCGCCGCGTCTTGGCGCTGGGGGTGCTGCTGCTGGCCTGCGCGCTGATCGGGCTGGTGTTCTTCCTGCGCGGCTACGCGCAGCGCGCGGCGGAACAGGCTTTCGACCGGCTGCTGGCGGCCTCGGCGCTGACCATTGCCGGCTCGGTGCAGATCGAAGACAACAACGTCACCGTCGAACCGCCGGTGTCCTCGCTGGCCATGCTGTCCGGCGGCGAGCGGGTGTTCTACGAAGCCCGCACCTCGAACGGCCGCCTCATCACCGGCTATGACGACCTGGCGCCCGGCATGCCCCTGGCGCAGTCGGCCACGCCGGTGTTCGCCTATCTGCGCTATCACGACGAACCTGTCCGCGTCGCCACCGTGGGCCGGCTGGTGTCCGCCAGCCAACATGCCGGCTGGGTCACGGTGCGCGTGGCCGAGACGCTGGGGTCGCGCGAAGCGCTGGCCGACGAGATCCTGGGACGTACCGCGCTGCCGCTGGTGGTGGTGTCCCTGGTGGCGCTGGGCCTGCTGTGGTTCGGCGTGCAGCGGGCCTTCGCGCCGCTGGCGGTGGTGGAGCGCGAGTTGCGCAGCCGCGCGCCCGACGACCTGGCGCCGCTGGTGACGCCCGTGCCGCGCGAAGTGCGGCGGCTGGTCGAAGCGCTGAACGCCTTCATGCAGCGCCTGTCCGGCGTCATGGGTACGCTCAACACCCTGGTGGCGGACGCCGCCCACCAGGTCCGTACGCCGCTGGCCTCGCTGCGCGCTCAAGCCGAAGTCGCCCTGGAGGAAACCGATCAGCAGAGGCTGCACGCGCGCCTCGAACGCATCCATCTGAACGCCACCCATGCCAGCCAGTTGATCAACCAGCTGCTGATGGACGCCACCATCACGCACCGCCTGGGCAAGGGATCGCGCACGCTGGTGGGCGTGGCCGAGACCGTCAACGAAACGCGCCGCCGCATCGGTCCGCTGGAAACGCAGCGGCTGCGCATCGAGATCGCGCCCGAAGTCCGCCGCGCCCGCATCGCCGGCGACCGCGTCGCCTTGCGCGAGATGCTGCGCAACCTGGTGGACAACGCCCTGCGCTATGCGCCCGACGGCCCCGTGGACATCCAGGCCACGCCCGTGGCGGGCTTTCGCGTTGCGCTCACCGTGTCGGACCGCGGGCCAGGCGTGGCCGACGACGAAAAGGACGCCGTGCAGCAGCGCTTCACCCGCGGCCGCGCCGGCGAAACACAGCCTGGGTCGGGGCTGGGGCTGTCCATCGTGCGCTCGGTGGCTGCCGCCCACGGCGGTTCGCTCTGGCTGCAAGACCGTCCGGGCGGCGGCCTGACGGCGCGCGTGATCCTGCCGCTGGCGCGTTCCGCGCCGGGACGCGCGGCAGCCGCCTGCCTGGGCGCGTTGTGCATGGCGGGCCTGCTGCTGGCCTCGGCCCCCGCCGAGGTACGCGCCGCCGACATCGCGGCAATCGTCACCCGCTACCCCGCGCCGCAGCCCACGTCCCGCGTCCTGACCATCGCCGGCCCCACGGATACGCCGGTGGTCGCGCCGCTGATCCAGGGCTTCCAGTCGCAACGGCCGGACGTCACCGTGGTGTACCGCGAGATGGGCAGCCGCGAACTCTACGAAGCCGCCATCGCCGGGCAGTTGAAGGATGTGGACGTGCTGATGAGTTCGGCCTCGGACCTGCAGATCCGGCTGGCCAACGACGGCTATGCGATGAGCTATTCCTCGCCCTATGCCGCCAAGCTGCCCTCCTGGGCCATCTGGCGCCACGAGGTCTACGGTTTCACCTTCGAGCCGGCCGTCATCGTCTACAACCCCAAGCGCTATACCGAAGCCACCGTGCCGCGCTCGCGCCAGGACCTGCTGCGCCTGCTGGAACGCGACGCCGCGAAGCTGCGCGGCCGCATCGGCACCTATGACATCGCGACCAGCAGCGTGGGCTATCTGCTGGCCGAACAGGACGAGCTGGTGTCGTCGAACTTCTGGGGGCTGGCCAACGCCATGGGCCAGGCTGGCGTGCGCCTGTCGGCCACCAGCGCCGAGATCCTGGACGCCATCGAGAGCGACCAGATCGACATCGGCTACAACATCCTCGGCTCCTACGCGCTGTCGCGACAGGCGGCGGGCGCGCCCATCGGCGTGGTCTTTCCGCAGGACTACGTGCTGGTGCTGGCGCGCTCGGTGCTGATCGCGCGCACCGCGCCCAGCCCGGAACTGGGCCGCGCGCTGGTGGACTGGCTGCTGTCTCCGGCCGGCCAGCAGGTGGCGTCCAGCCATGCCGCGCTGGGTTCCATCATGGAGGACACCCCCGGGCGCTGGACCTCCGAAGCGGTGCTGGCGCGCTCCCAGGGCATCGTGCAGCCAGTGGTGCTGAGCCCGGCCCTGCTGGTCGGCCTGGACCAGCGCCGCCATTCGCGCTTCGTGCAGAACTGGATCCGGCTGGTGACCGACACACCCGCGCGGCCGTAACGTTTTTGGGCGCGCCGCGCCCACCCCGCCCAGGGATTTCCCCTAGTCGCGTCCCGCCGCCATGACAGGACGACGACAGACGCCGGCTCCTAAGATGCCCGCAAGCTGGACACGGATCCCGCTCCAACCACAAGACTCATCGGAGACACACCCATGCTTGCCAAGTCCCAACTGGCGGCCGCCTGCGCCGCTGCATTCGCCCTTGCCGCCGGCAGCGCCTTTGCGCAGCAAGTGCCGGCCGGCTATCCGGCCGACTACCAGAAGATCCTGGACGGCGCCAAGAAGGAAGGCAAGGTCGTCATCTATTCGACCACCGACACCAAGGCCGCCGGCCCCGTCATCAAGGGCTTCGAAGCGCTGTACCCGGGCATCAAGGTCGAATACAACGACATGAACAGCACCGAACTCTACAACCGCTACATCAGCGAGCAGGCGGCCGGCGGCACCAGCGGCGACGTCGTCTGGAGTTCGTCGATGGACTCGGCCCTGAAGCTGGCCAGCGACTACGCCCTGCAATACAAGTCGCCGGAAGTCGGCAAGCTGCCGGCCTGGGCGGTGTGGAAGGATTCGGCCTACGGCACCACCTATGAACCGGCCGTGTTCATCTACAACAAGCGCCTGATCCCCGCCGCCGAGGTGCCCACCACGCACGGCGCCCTGGCCAAGCTGATCGCCAGCCAGCCGGACAAGTTCAAGAACAAGGTCACCACCTACGACATCGAGAAGTCGGCCGTGGGCTTCATGCTGGCGGTGCAGGACAAGGTCAACGACCCCAAGTACTTCGAGACGCTCAAGGGCATCGCCGCAGGCGGCCTGATCGTGCAATCGTCCACCGGCACCATGATGGAACGCGTGTCCTCCGGCGAAAACCTGATCGGCTACAACATCCTGGGTTCCTACGCCGAAACGCGCGCCAAGAGCGACCCGTCGCTGGGCGTGGCCTACCCGACCGACTACGCGCTGGTTCTGTCGCGCGTGGCCTTCATCAGCAAGAAGGCCAAGAACCGCAATGCCGCCAAGCTGTGGATGGACTACCTGCTGTCGCAGAAGGGCCAGACCATCCTGGCGAACCAGGCCGACCTGGCCTCCGTGCGCGACGACATCGAAGGCGACAACGACGTCGACGGCATGACCAAGAAGCTGGGCGCCTCGCTCAAGCCGATCCCGGTCAACGAAACGCTGCTGGACTACCTGGAGCAGAACAAGCGCCTGCAGTTCATCAAGGACTGGCGCGCCGCGGCAGGCAAGTAATGCCGCGCAGCCCGGAGCCACGGTTCCGGGCCGCCTCGCGCGCAGAGGACGGCGGCGCGCCGCCGTCCGCCTGACCGCCGCCGGGGCGGTCGCCCCCGACCCGGCCGCGCGACCTCCGCGCCATTCAAGAACACAGGATTCCCCATGCAGTCATTGCGCTCGAAATGGCAGTCCCTGCCCCGCGGCGTGGTGGTGCTGATCACGGCTTTGGCCATCTATGTGCCGCTGTCGTTCATCATCATCCAGAGCTTTCTGTCCGCGCCCTTTTTCTCGCCGTCCAAGGTCTTCAGCCTGGACGCGTTCCGCTTCATCTTTGCGGATCCCGATTTCTACAAGGCCCTGAAAAGCGGCTTCATCCTGGCCTTCGGCCTGGCCGTCATCGCCATCCCGCTGGGCGGCATGCTGGCCTTCCTGATGATACGCACGGACCTGCCCGGCCGCCGCTGGATCGAGCCGCTGATCCTGGTGCCGGTGTTCGTGTCGCCCATGGTGCTGGGCTTCGGCTACGTGGTGGCGGCGGGTCCGGTCGGCTTTTTCTCGACCTGGGCGCAAAACATCCTGGGCTTCGTGCCCTGGAACGTCTATTCGCTGACCAGCATCGTCATCATCGCCGGCCTGACCCACGTGCCGCACGCCTACCTGTACATCTCATCGGCGCTGCGCAGCATGGGTTCCGACGTCGAGGAAGCCGCGCGCGTGTCCGGCGCCTCGCCGCTGCGCGTGATGGTGTCGGTCAGCCTGCCCATGGTGCGCCCGGCCATGCTGTACGCCACCGTGCTGCTGTTCTTCCTGGGCCTGGAAGTATTCGGCCTGGTGCTGGTGCTGGGCGATCCGGAAGGCAACCTGGTGCTGGCGACGTATCTGTACAAGCTCACCAACAAGCTGGGTATCCCGTCCTATCACCTGATGGCCGCCGTGGCCGTGGTGCTGATCTGCATGACGATTCCGCTGGTGATGCTGCAGCGCCGCCTGATGCGTACCGCCAACCGCTTCGTCACGGTCAAGGGCAAGGCCTCGCGCGCCCGCGCCCTGCCGCTGGGCAAGTGGCGCTGGGTGGCCGGCGCAGTGGTGGCGTTCTGGCTGCTGGTGACCATCGTGGTGCCGCTGTTGGGCGTGCTGCTGCGTGCGTTCGTGTCCAACTGGGGCATGGGCGTGTCGCTGCTGGACGTGCTGTCGCTGGACGCGTTCCGCACCGTGTTCTCGCAGCCCAACCTGATGCGCGCCATCGTCAACTCGGTGGCCATCGGCGTGTTCGGCGGCGCGCTGGCCGTGTTCTGCTACATGTTCGTGGGCCTGGCCATGCACCGCAAGCCGGACAACGTCACCCGCTTCATGGACTACAGCGTGCTGGTGCCGCGCGCGGTGCCGGGCCTCCTGGCCGGCCTGGCGTTCCTGTGGGTGTTTCTGTTCGTGCCGATGTGGCTGGACAACGCCCTGGACGAAGGTGGCTGGCTGTCGGCCCTGCCCTTCGCGGAATGGCTGCGCGAGAACTTCATCGAATGGCTGCGCGCCATGCGCAGCACCATCTTCAGCGTGTGGCTGGCCTACACGGTGGTGTGGATGGCCTATGGCCTGCGGCTGATTTCCTCGACCTTGCTGCAAGTAGGTCCGGAACTGGAAGAAGCCGCCCGCAGCGCCGGCGCGCGCCGCGGCCAAGTCACCCGCCACGTCACGGTGCCGCTGGCCAAGTACGGCCTGATCGGTTCCTGGCTGCTGATGTTCCTGATCTTCGAGCGCGAGTACTCCACCGGCGTCTATCTGCTGTCGCCCGGCACCGAAACCATCGGCTCCATGCTGGTGTCGCTGTGGGCCTCGGGCGCCATCGACATCGTGGCCGCGCTTTCCTTCATCAATATCGTTCTGGTCGTGATCGGCCTGGGCGTCGCCCTGCGATTCGGAGTCAAACTTCATGATTGAGCTTTCTGTAGAAGACCTGCACCTGGATTACGGCGACAACCCGGTGCTCAAGGGCGTGTCGATGCAACTGCGCCAAGGCGAAGTGGTGTCGCTGCTGGGCCCCTCGGGCAGCGGCAAGACCACGCTGCTGCGCGCCGTGGCCGGCCTGGAAGGTCCCAAGCGCGGCCGCATCACCATCGGCGAACGCGTCGTCTACGACGGCGCAGCGAAGAAGGAGATCCCGGCCGAGGAGCGCAACCTGGGCCTGGTGTTCCAGTCCTACGCGCTGTGGCCGCACAAGACCGTGTTCGAGAACGTGGCCTACCCGCTCAAGCTGCGCAAGGTGCCCGGCGCCGAGGTGCGCGAACGCGTGCAGGCCGTGCTGGACCAGCTGGGCCTGGGCAAGCTGGGCCAGCGCCATCCGCACGCCCTGTCCGGCGGCCAGCAGCAGCGCGTGGCCATCGGCCGGGCGCTGGTGTACAGCCCGCCGGTCATCCTGCTGGACGAACCGCTGTCCAACCTGGACGCCAAGCTGCGCGAGGAGGCCCGCGCCTTCCTGCGCGAGCTGATCATCCGGCTGGGCCTGTCGGCCTTGATGGTGACGCATGACCAGAGCGAAGCCATGGCGATTTCGGACCGCATCCTGCTGCTGAACAACGGCAAGATCGAACAACAGGGCACGCCGCAGGAGATGTACGGTTCCCCGTCCACCCTGTTCACCGCCGAATTCATGGGCAGCAACAACCGGCTGGACGGCAAGGTCACCGAGGTTCGCGACGGCCAGGCCCGCATCGAAGGGCGCGGCTGGTCGCTGTGGGGCAAGGCCAGCCCGGGGGTGGCCCAGGGCCAGGACGGCACCGCCGTCATCCGGGTGGAGCAAGTGCGGCTGGCGGACGACCCCGACGGCAACCACGTGGACATGCCGCTGCTGACCAGCATGTATCTGGGCGACCGCTGGGAGTACCTGTTCCGCACCCCCGACGCCGACCCGGCCCATACCCTGGCCCTGCGCGCCTATGACCCCGAAGGCCGCGAGCCCGGCCCTTGCCGGCTGTCGCTGCCGGCCAGCAAGGTCTGGGTCTTTCCCCGCACGGCCGCCTGAAGCGCCGTCCGGATTCCGCCCCGGGGGCTATTGCAGACCCGGGGCCAGGGCTTACGCACGTCAGGCCTAGGCTTTCCGTGTGAACCGCCACGGGTGCCCGGCGGACCTGGACTCGCTCTACAATGCGCAGGTGCAACGCCTCGCTGATTCCTCCTCCTCGCTGAGCCGTTACCTGCGGTGGCTGGGCGCACCCGCCCAGCATTACCTGCGCATCGGCATCGCGATATCGCTGTTGGTGCACGCCGGCGCCCTGGCGTGGCGCTTCGGCGCGCCCGCGCTCTCGCGCCCGCCAGTCACCAGCCTGGAAGTCGTGCTGCTCAATGCCCGCAGCGAAACGCCACCGGAAACGCCGCGCGCGCAGGCCCAGAACCAGATGACTGGCGGCGGCAACGCCGAGCGCGGCATGTCCACCACCCCGCTGCCCCGCACCGGCGAATCGGCCGAAACCATCGTGCTGGAGGCCATGCGGCGCCGCCAGGTGCAATTGGAAGCCGAACAGACCCGCCTGATGACGCAGCTGCGCGCCGCCGACAAGGCAGGCGCCGAGCGCCAGGCCGTCAACCCCTGGCCCGACGGCGCCGACCTCGGCCGCGACGCCGAGGACCAGGCCAGCGTCATCCAGAGCGCCCAGGTGGCCGCGCTGGCGGCGCGAGTCCAGCAATACAGCGCCGAACCGCGCAAGCAGTTCGTCGCGCCTTCCGCCGAGGCCTCGCGCTACGCCGCCTACCTGGACGCCTGGCGCACCCGCATCGAAACGGTCGGCACCCAACATTACCCGGACGAGGCCCGCGGCCGCATCTACGGATCCCTGCGCATCACGGTGTCGGTACGCGCCGACGGCAGCATCGCCAATGTCGAGATCGACCAGCCCTCGCCGCACGCCGTGCTGAACCAGGCGGCCCGCCGCATCGTCCAGCTGGCCGCTCCCTTCCCGCCGTTCCCGCCCGATATCGCGCGCGACACGGACGTGCTGGTCATCACCCGCACCTGGCATTTCGTCAACGACACCCTGGAAACACAAGCCCCATGACCGAGGCGCCCCCTCTCGCCAGATACGCCGTCATCGGCAACCCCATCGCGCACAGCCGCTCACCCCAGATCCACGCCATGTTTGCCGAGCAGACCGGCAAGCCGCTGCGCTACGAGCGCCTGCTGGCCCCGGTGGACGGCTTTGCCGAGGCGGTCGCCGCCTTCGTCGCCGAGGGCGGGCTGGGCCTGAACGTAACGGTGCCCTTCAAGCTGGACGCCTACACCCTGGCCGCCGGCCGCCTGTCCAGCCGCGCCCGCCTGGCCGGCGCGGTCAACACCCTGTCCTGGCGCGACGGCGCCTGGCATGGCTGCAATACCGACGGCGTGGGCCTGGTGTCGGACCTGCTGCGCCTGGGCGTGCGCCTCACCGGGGCGTCCGTGCTGCTGGTCGGCGCGGGCGGCGCAGCGCGCGGCGTGCTGCAGCCGCTGGCCGAGGCCGGCTGCGCCCGCATCCACATCGTCAACCGCACCGCATCCAAGGCGGAAGAACTGGCTGCCTCCTGGCACGAGAGCGGCGTGTCGCCGCAGACGGCTGTCACGGGCGGCAGCCTGGCGGACGCCGCCCTGGCTGGCGGCTGGAACCTGGTCATCAACGCCACCGCCAGCGGCCTGCAGAACGCCGCCCCGGACCTGCCCCCGGGCCTCTACGCGCCCGGCGCCGCCGCCTACGACATGATGTACGGCGCCCAGCCCACCGCCTTCATGCAGCAGGCCCAAGCCGACGGCGCCGCCCTCACGGCCGACGGCCTGGGCATGCTGGTGGGCCAGGCGGCCGAAAGCTTCTACATCTGGCATGGCGTGCGTCCCGACCCCGCCCCGGTGCTGGCCGCGCTGCGCGAGGCCCTCAAGGCCGGGCAATAGACCGCATGGCGACGCGCAAGGGCCGCTCCTGGTTCCGGATCATCAGTGGCGCGCTGATGGCGCTGGTGTGCCTGGTGCTGCTCTACCAGTTCTGGCTGTTCGCCCAGGTGGTTTGGTACAACTATCGCCCCCCGGGCAGCAGCGCGATCATGCGCGAGGAACGCTCCCGCCTGAGCGACGGCAACCCCGATTTCGAGCTGAAGTACGAATGGGTGCCCTACGACAAGATCAACCGCAACCTCAAACGCGCGGTGGTGGCATCCGAGGACTCCAACTTCACCGAGCACGACGGCGTCGAGTGGGACGCCATCCGCAAGGCCTGGGAATACAACCAGAAGCAGCAGGAAGCCGGCCGCAGCAAGATGCGCGGCGGCTCCACCATCACCCAGCAGCTGGCCAAGAACCTGTTTCTGTCCAGTTCCCGCAGCTATATCCGCAAGGGCCAGGAACTCGTCCTGACCTACATGATCGAACACGTCATGAGCAAGGAGCGGATCCTGGAGCTGTATCTGAACGTGGCCGAATGGGGCGAAGGCGTATTCGGCGCCCAGGCTGCCGCCAAGCACTATTTCAATACTTCCGCCGCCAACCTCGGGGCCAGCCAGTCGGCCCGGCTGGCGGCCATGCTGCCCAACCCGCGCTTCTATGACGCCCACCGCAATACCCGGTACCTGAACTCCCGGGTCGGCGTCCTGACGCGGCGAATGCAGATGGTCGACATTCCCTGACACGGATCCGGCGCTCCGGCCCCCACCCTCGGCGGCGGGATTTGTTAAGCTTTCGGGTTTAGGCGTTCCTCCATTTCTTCATGCGTACCGCACGTCGCTACCTGGCCCGCGAGATCTATCGCTCTTGCGCAGTGGTCCTCATGGCCCTGCTGGGCCTTTTCACGTTCTTCGCGCTGGTGGACGATCTGGACAACGTCGGCGACAAGTTCTCCATGATGGCCCTGCTGTACATGCAGGCGCTGGCGATCCCGACCCGTCTCTACGACCTGCTTCCCATCGGCCTGCTGATCGGCGCCATTCTGGCGCTGGCGGGCCTGGCCCAGCGCAACGAGCTGGTCATCCTGCGGGTGTCCGGCGTCAGCGGCATGAAGCTGCTGCGCATGCTCTGGATCGTCACGATTCCGCTGATGATAGGCGCGGCCCTGCTGTCCGAGTACGTCACGCCCTGGGCCGAAATCAAATCCGGCGAGGCCAACCTGCTGTTCCGCGGCAAGGCCGGCGGCGACCGCCTCAAGAGCGGCTACTGGTTCAAGGAACCCACCGCCGACGGCGGGACCCGCATCATCAACATCGGCGAACTCAAGGGCGACGGCCAGGTCAGCTCCGTCATCCTTTACGAGTTCAAGAAAGACCTGACGCTGTCCGCCCTGTCCACCGCGCCGACCGGCCTGTTCACCCGCGGCGATCTGCTGCTCAAGGACGTCACCGAAACCCGGCTGGACGACGAAGCCGCCGACGCGCTGGCCAACGCGCGTCCGCCCAAGCACCCGCCCGCCACCGTGGTCAAGGTCCCCGAGCGCAATATCGACACCACCCTCAGCGCCGAACGCCTGCTGGCCCGCGTGCTGACGCCTGAACGCATGTCCATCGCCACGCTGCTGGACTATGTGGATTATTTGCGCAACAACCAGCTGCAATATGGTCGACAGGTAGTCGCCTTGTGGCGCAAACTGGCGTATCCGTTCACCCTGCTGGTCATGATCACCATTGCCGCTCCGATCGGCCTGATGCAAACGCGCCGCGGCGGCGTAGGCGCCAAGGTCTTCATCGGCATCCTGCTCGGCGTGGGCTTCTTCATGCTGAACCAGCTGGCCCTGAACGTGGGCATGCTGGGCAAATGGCCAGCCTGGCTGACCGCCCTGGGTCCGAACATCGGCGCCATGATCGTGGCGTTGGGCGCCATGAGCTACATGGAGTACCGCCACACCATCACGCGGATCGTGCAACAACGTTGGCCTTGGAGCAAAAGTCCCGCATGAACGGCAGTATCTGGATGATCGGCGACGTGCAGGGCTGCTGCTCGCCGCTGGATCGCTTGCTGTCCCATCCCGAACTGGTCGGCGACCCCCAGTCGCGCTTCTGGTTCGCCGGAGATCTGGTCAACCGCGGCCCCGAGTCGCTGGAAACCCTGCGCCGCATCATCGACCTGGGCGACCGCGCGACCTCGGTGCTGGGCAACCATGACCTGCACCTGCTGGCCACGGCCGCGGGGGTGCGCAAGCCGTCCAAATCGGACACGCTCGAGGGCATCCTGCGCGCGCCGGACGCGGCCGACCTGATCAATTGGCTGCGCTTTCGCCCGCTGGCCCACTTCGAACAGAACCACCTGCTGGTGCACGCCGGCACGCTGGCCAAATGGGACGTGGCCAAGACGCTGGCGCTGGCTGGCGAAGTCCAGGACGCCCTGCGCGGACCGAACTGGCAGAAGGCGCTGCAAAAGATGTATGGCAACGAGCCTGCCACGTGGAAAGAAGACCACAAGGGCGGCAAGCGCATGCGGGTCATCATCAACGCGCTGACGCGCATCCGCCTGTGCACGCCCAACGGTCACATGGAATTCGCCACCAAGGTGACGCCGGGCGCCTGGCCTACCGGCCTGGTGCCCTGGTTCGATGTGCCCAACCGCGCCACGCGGAATGTCACGACGGTGTTCGGCCATTGGTCGACGCTGGGGCTATTGCAACGGCCAGATGTGATCTGCCTGGATACGGGGTGCGTTTGGGGCGGGTCGCTGACGGCTTTGCGGTTGCAGGATCGGAGGCTGGTGCAGGTCAAGTGTTCGCAGTTTCAGGATCCGTTGTCTGAGTAGGTTTGAGGCTTTCTCGGTCGCACTGGATGCTTCGTAGGCCGTTCCCAGTCACACGGGATGCTTCGTAGGCCGTCCCCAGTCACACGGGATGCTTCGTAGGCCGTCCCCAGTCACACGGGATGCTTCGTAGGCCGTCCCCAGTCACACGGGATGCTTCGTAGGCCGTTCCCAGTCACACGGGATGCTTCGTAGGCCGTTCCCAGTCACACGGGATGCTTCGTAGGCCGTTCCCAGTCACACGGGATGCTTCGTAGGCCGCCCGTCGGTGCGGTCGCCTGAGTGGCGGGCGCCCACGATTGCGGTCCGGAGCCTTCGCTCCGGACTGCCCCGTCGTCATCTTCGTCCAGGCCTGCGGCCTTCCCTTCAGATTCCCTCGGGCGCATCGAGGTTGCCCGCCACTCAGGCGACCGCACCGACGGGCTACTTGAATCTTGGTTTGGTGCAGCGCTGGAGCCGTGGTCGGGGACGAATCCTGAGCTGCCCGTCATTCTCGGCCGCGCGGGCGGCCGAGAATGACATACGTGATTCCTTGAATTTCAATTGTGTTCGCTTGCGCGAATGCGGTGAGCCGTTGACTAATGGTCGCCAGCTCATGGGGGATGGGCGGTGATGGGTGGCGCGCGATGGCGAACCGCTTGCGCATGCCGACCGTCGCGCGCGCCACCCATCCGGCACTGGGGTTGAAATGACGATTGTTGGCCTACCGACGCACTTCGGCGCCCTACGCACCACAATTCACCAACCTCCTGCGCGCAGCGTCATCACGCGACGCAAGACACCGCGTAAGCCCCAAAAGGCCGCCCGCGCGGCCGGCCTGGGGCGGGCCCCGCAAGACACGCCCCCAACCACTGCTCTAGCGGCGCAACAAGCCAAGACGCACGTAGTCCGTCGGCGCGGGCGGCGTGGCGGCTCGCAACCTCGATGCGCCCGAGGGAATCTGAAGGGAAGGCCGAAGGCCTGGACGAAGATGACGACGGGGCAGTCCGGAGCGAACGCTCCGGACCGCAATCGTGGGCGCGAGCCGCCACGCCGCCCGCGACGACGGACGACCTACGAAGCGCTCTAGCCTTAGCTACAGCACACTCAAAATCGCATCCCGGGCCTGATGCGAAAGCTCCAGCCGCGTAGGCAGGCTCCCGTCCGGGTGCCGCGCCGCCAACGGCGGCAGGAACACCACTTCGACGGCCAAGCCCGTCACGCCCAGCACCCGCCAGAGATTCGCGACCAAGGACTCCTCTCCCACGAACGCCGCATAGCCGCTGCGCTTGCCGTGCTGCAGGAAGCGCAAGGCCACCGGTTGGATCTCGACGGCGGCCGAACGTGCCGGTTCGAACAGGCTGGCGTGGAAGGGCAATAGCTCGAAGCCCTCGCTGGTCGTGCCTTCGGGAAACAATCCCACCGCATCGCCCTGCTTGAAGCGGGCATGCATGGATTCACCCATGGCGTGCACCGCATGCCGCTGGCCGCGTTCGATGAAGAGCGTGCCGGCGCCGGCCACCAGCCAACCGATGATCGGCCAGCTGCGGATTTCGCTCTTGGCGACGAAGGAGGTGGCGCGCGCCGAATTCAACACGAAGATGTCGATCCAGGACACGTGATTGGCCACCAGCAGCACCGGACCGGTCAGGCGCGGCCCGCCCTTGAGGACGACCCGCAGGCCACAGAAGGCCATCAGGCAGCGCGACCAGCGGCGATTCAGCCAGGCCCGTGCTTTGGGGCCGATCAGGGGATACACCAGGCCCACGCACAAGAGGCCGAAGAGAATCCAGGGCACCACGAGGAACAGCCTAAGAACAAAGCGCAGCAGCTTCAAACCGGAGTCTCCCAGGCCAGGCTGCCACCTACCACGGTGGCGCGGACGCGGCCGGGCAGCATCATACCCGCGAACGGGGTATGGCCGCTGCGGCTTTGCAGCGCGCCGGGCATCACCAGCCATTCGGCTTCCAGGTCGGCCAGGCACAGGTCTGCTGGCGCTCCCACGCCCAGATGGCCCGCGGCTGCGGCCAGTGGCGCAACGCTGGCCAGCACCGCGGCGGGGCCGCAAGTGACGCGCGCCAGCGCTTCGGCCAGGGGCCGGCGGTGATCGCGCGCCCACTTCAGGGCCAGGGACAGCAGCAGCTCCAGCCCGGTAGCGCCGGGCTCGGCCAAGGGGAACGGCACGGCTTTGGCGGCGTCGTCGATCGGATTGTGATCGGAGCACAGCGCATCGACCGTGCCGTCGGCCAATGCGGCCAGGATCGCGTCGCGGTCGCGCTGGCCGCGCAGCGGCGGGTTCAGGCGGAAGTCCGTGTTGAAGAAGCCGATGTCGACGTCGGTCAGGTGCAGGTTGTGGACGGACACGTCGGCCGTGACCGGCAAGCCCTCGCGCCGGGCGGCGCGCAGCAGTTCCAGTCCGGCGGCCGAGGACAGCCGCGTCAGGTGCACGCGCGCGCCGGTGACGCGCTGCAATTCGAAAATGGTGTGCAGCGCCACGGTTTCCGCCTGCGGCGGCAGCCCTTCGAGGCCCAGGCGCTCGGCGTAGGCGCCGCTTGCAGCCACCGCGCCCCGCGCGAGCCACGGATCCTGCGGACGCAGCCACAGCGCCAGGCCCATGCCGCCGGCATAGCGCATCGCGCCCCACAGCACGCGCGTATCGGCGATGCCCTGCTCGCCCTGCGTATAGGCCAGGCAGCCGGCCTGCGCCAGCAGGCCCATCTCGGCCAGCGTTTCGCCGGCCAGCCCCACCGTCATCGCGCCCAACGGATGGACCCGGCATTGCCCGGCCTCGGCGTGGCGCATCAGGGCCTCGGCCTTGCCGGGCTCGTCCAGCGGCGCGCCGGGATCCGGCGGCAGCACCAGCCGGGTGACGCCGCCAGCAAGCGCCGCGCGCAGTTCGGCGGCGGCAAAGGTCGCCGCGCCCGGTTGCGTAACGCGCGCGGACAGATCGATCAGGCCCGGCAGCACCGCCAGCCCGCTTGCGTCCAGGGAGCGATCCGCTTGAAAACCGTCGGGCGCGCGGCCCACGGCGACGACGCGGCCGTCGGCGATGTAGAGATCGTGCCGTCCGTCCACCGCATTGGCGGGATCGATCAGCCGGCCATTGGCGATATGCAGCCTCACGATGCGTCTCCGGTCAGCAATTCCATGGCGGCCAGGCGCAAATGCTGTTCGATATCCGCCAGCCGCGCCTCGATGGGCGCCAGGCTGGCCGACACATCGCCGTCGACCTCGATGCCGGGCGTCAGCGCGCCCGCCGGCAGCAACAGGGCATCGGCGCGGGCCGCGGCCAGGGCCTCCGGCGTCAGGCCGTAGGCCTGCGCGTATTCGCGGGCGGAAGGCAGTTGCGCGCCGCTGATCCCTTCCACATGCAAGGGCAGCGCGATGACCACGTCCGCATCCTGCAAGCCTTCGCGCAGCGTGGCGCAGGCGCGCACGCCGAGCTGCGGCAGTCCGTCAGGCAAAAGGGTGCGCGGCGCGGCGGCACGGACTTCGGGCACGCCCAGCGTGGTCATGGCATGGATGACGGAACGCGCCACGCGCGAGTGGCGGATGTCGCCCACCAGCGTCACGACCAGATTGGTCAGGTCCTGCCGCGCGTCGAGCATGGCTTGCACCAGCGCCAGCGCGGGCAAGGGATCGGCGTGGCTGCCGTCGCCCGCGTTAAGGATGCGCAGGCCTGGCGCCGCGTGCGCGGCCGCGCAATGCGCCGCGCCGCTGGCGCCATGGCGCAGCACCAGCAGGCCCGGGGCCAAGCGCGCGACGGTTGCGGCCAGCGCGTCGCCGGCCTGCGGATCCAGGGCCACCGCAGACAGCGACAAGCGCTGCGCAGCGGCGGTGCAGGCGTCGCGGTCCTGCGCGGACTCGTCGGGCAGGCACAGGAATACCGGCATCGCGGGCGATGGGCAGGCCGGCGCCGCCCCCGCGGCATCGCCGCGCGCCGCCCAGGCGCGCGCCGCGTCCAGCAGCCGTTCGACATGCCGGCGGGGCAGCCCTTCGGTGGTCAACAGGTGTATCAGTTCGCCGCGGCGATCGAGTTGCGGATTGAGCATAGGCAGTCCGGACCGCGCGCCTCAGGACGCAGGCAGGGTGTCCAGGTATCGTTGCAGGATAACGGCAGCCGCCATCGCGTCGTCGGCGGCATGGGTGCCGAGCAGGCGCTGCGCCTCCATGCTGGAACCGCGTTCGTCGACCAGTTCGACGGCCAGGCCGAAGCGGCCGTGCAGTTGGTTGGCGAAGCGGCGGCAGCGCGCGGTGGCGGGCTGTTCGCCGCCGTCGGCGTCCAGCGCCAGCCCTACCACGACGCGGTGGGGCTGCCACTCCTGCAGCAGCGCCGCGATGCGGCCGAAGCGCGCCTCGCGGACTTCGCTGAAGATGATTTCCAGCGGACGCGCCTGGCGCGTCAGCGTATTGCCGATGGCGATGCCGATCTTCTTCTCGCCAAAATCGAAGGCAAGCAGGGTCTCTTCAGGCATGTCCGGCATCGCCCGCCAGCATCACCGGATCGATGCCCAGCAGCTTCAGCGCGGCCGGATAGCGTTCCTCGGGGGGCACGTCGAAAATGATGCTGTCGTCGGCGCCCACGCTGAGCCAGGCGTTCTGCGCCATCTCGCTTTCGAGTTGGCCCGCGCCCCAGCCGGCGTAGCCCAGCGTGACCAGCATGCGGGCCGGCCCCTTGCCGTCGGCCACGGCCTGCAGCACGTCGCGCGAGGTGGTCAGCGCCATGTCGCCCAGCTTGATGCTGGAGCTGTAGTCGCCGGCCGGCGCATGCAGCACGAAACCGCGGTCGGTCTGCACCGGACCGCCAAAGAAGACCAGGGTGTCCTTCACGGGACCGATTTCGAGCGTCAGGTCGATGCGCTCGAACAGGGTGCCCAGCGTCAGGTCGGTGGGCCGGTTGATGACCAGGCCCAGCGCGCCACGTTCAGTATGTTCGCAGACATAGATGACCGAACCCGCCAGGCTGCCTTCAACCATGCCGGGCATGGCGATCAGGAATTGGTTGGCGAAATTGGCTGCCTGCGTCGCGGCGTCTTCGTGATGTTTTTCCGTCATGGCAACCCCTACATGGGTAATCTGAAAGAACCGTGGGGAGGCCGCGCGTGCCCAGCAATCATCATGCCTGGCGGCAGGTCCGGCCCACGGTTGCGAAGGATGGGGCGTAGCCCCATCTTACGAGCCTTGGCGGAATATGTCGGCGCTGTGGCCTCAGATTTCCATCAATTCGAAGTCCTCTTTGCGGGCGCCGCATTCAGGACAGACCCAGTTTGGGGGCACATCTTCCCAGCGGGTGCCGGGCGCAATGCCTTCGTCGGGCAGGCCGGCCTCTTCGTCATAGACCCAGCCGCAAATCAAACACATCCAAGTACGCATAGTTCTCTCTTACATCAATCCAGGCCCTTGCCCGGCATCAGGGCAAAGGTAAGGGGCTTCCATTAGAATGGGGACAATCTTACCGAAACCCAATAGGGGTTCCCCTGATTCACCGCAAATGAGTCCGGGCGCCCCTCCACTCTAACGCTGTCCAAGTGGCCCCCGTTACTCCCCCTCTCGTTTTGGTCTTCGGTCCGCTCGATCCCTCGGGCTCCGACGGCTTGCCGGCAGACGCCGTCACTTGCGCCAGCCTGGGTTGCCATGGTCTGGCGGCCGTGACCGCGCTGACCGTGCGGGATACCGCCGGCATCGAAGAAATCCATCCCGTCACGCCTGACCTGCTGGACGACCAGGCGCGCTGCCTGCTCGAAGACATGTCCGTGCAGGCCATCAAGGTGGGCGGACTATACACCGCGGAAACCGCCAGCGTCGCGGCGCAGATCGCCGCCGATTACAGCCAGGTGCCGCTGGTCCTGCATCTGGGCCAGCGCGCCCAGCCGCCGGCCGACGCCGCCGACGAGGACGATGCCGACGACCTGCTGGCCGCCACCCTGGAGCTGGTGCTGCCGCAGACGGACCTGCTGATCATCGAGCACCTGCGCCTGGCGCAGTGGCACGCCGACGGTGACATTGATATCGGGGACGCACCGACGCCCATGCATGCCCTGCTGGCGGCGGGCGCGGAATGGGTCCTGGTCCTGGGCAGCCCGCAGCGGCCCGGCCACTACGCCAACATGCTGCTGGGACCCAATGGCCAGACCTCCATCCTGCCATGGCATGCGCCCCCGGACCGCAACGGCGACGCCGGCGGCGTGGCCGCCGCAGCCATTGCGGCCATGCTGGCTCGCGGCCTGGAAATGCCGGAAGCCGTGCGCCAGGGACTGGCGCACGCCGACGCGGCAGTCGCCGCCAGCTTCCTGCCGGGCATGGGCCGGCGCATTCCCAACCGGATTCCCTCCCAATGAAAGCGCTGCGCTTCCCCACTGGCCTCTATGGCGTCACCCCCGAATGGGACGATACCGAGCGCCTGCTGCTGGCGGTGCGCCAGGCCGCCGCGGGCGGCATGCGCTCGCTGCAGCTGCGCCGCAAGAACGTGCCCGACGCCGTGCGCGCCGCCCAGGCCCGCGCGCTGGCGCCGCTGTGCCGCGAACTGGGCGTGGTCTTCCTGATCAATGACGACTGGCGCCTGGCGCTGGAAGTGGGCGCCGACGGCGCGCACGTCGGCCGCGAGGACGAAAGCCTGGCGCGCATCCGCGCCGAGGCCGGCCCCGACCTGATCCTGGGCGGCTCCAGCTACGACGACCTGGGCCGCGCGCGGGAACTGCTGGCCGCGGGCGCCGACTACATCGCCTTCGGCGCCATGTTTGCCTCCACCGTCAAACCCGATACCGTGCGCGCGCCGCTTTCGGTCCTGACCGAAGCGCGCCGCCTGACGGACAACTGCGATGCGCCCCGGCCCGCGGTCGTCGCCATCGGCGGCATCACGCCCGACAACGCGCCGCTGGTGGCGCAGGCCGGGGCCGACTCCATCGCCGTCATCACCGCGCTATTCGAGGCGCCCAGCATCCGCGCCGCCGCGGCCGCATGCTCCGCGCCGTACTCCGACAACCCCAACCGCAAGCCTTGAACGCCATGTCCAGTAACGCCCAGCTTTTCGAACGCGCCTGCCGCAGCATCCCCGGCGGCGTCAACTCGCCCGTGCGCGCCTTCCGCTCCGTGGGCGGCACGCCGCGCTTCATCAAGCGCGCGCAAGGCCCGTATGTGTGGGACGCGGAAGACAAGCAGTACATCGACTACGTCGGTTCCTGGGGCCCCGCCATCCTCGGCCACTCGCATCCTGAAGTGGTGCGCGCGGTGCAGGAAGCCGCGGTCAACGGCCTGTCCTTCGGCGCCCCCACCGAAGCGGAAATCGAGCTGGCCGAAGTGCTGATCTCGCGCCTGCCTTCGCTGGAGCAGGTGCGCCTGGTCAGCTCGGGCACGGAAGCGACCATGACGGCCATCCGCCTGGCCCGCGGCGCCACCGGCCGCGCCAAGATCGTGAAATTCGAAGGCTGCTACCACGGCCATTCGGACAGCCTGCTGGTCAAGGCCGGCTCCGGCCTGCTGACCTTCGGCAACCCCAGCTCGGCCGGCGTGCCGCCGGAATTCGTCTCGCACACGCTGACCCTGGAATACAACAACCTGGACGCCGTGCGCGAGGCTTTCGCCCAGCATGGCGCCGACATCGCCTGCATCATCGTCGAGCCGGTCGCCGGCAACATGAACCTGATCAAGCCTGCCCCGGGCTTCCTGGAAGGCCTGCGCGAAGTCTGCACGCAGCACGGCGCGCTGCTGATCTTCGACGAAGTCATGACCGGCTTCCGCGTCGGCCCGCAAGGCGTGCAGGGGCTTACCGGCGTCAAGCCCGACATCACCACGCTGGCCAAGGTGATCGGCGGCGGCATGCCGGTGGGCGCCTTCGGCGGCAGCGCCGAGATCATGAAGAACATCGCCCCGCTGGGCGGCGTCTACCAGGCCGGCACGCTGTCGGGCAACCCGGTGGCCGTGGCCGCGGGCCTGGCCACGATGCGCCTGATCGCCGCTCCAGGCTTCTACGACAAGCTCGCAGCCCAGACCGCCAAGCTGGCCCAGGGCCTGCAGGAACGCGCCCGCGCCGCCGGCCTGGCCTTCTCGGCCGACTCGGTGGGCGGCATGTTCGGCATCTACTTCAGCGATAAGGTCCCGACCTCGTTCGCTGAAGTCTCGGCCTGCGACACCGCGGCGTTCAATCGCTTTTTCCACGCCATGCTGGACCACGGCGTGCATTTCGCGCCGTCCGCCTTCGAAGCGGGCTTCGTCTCGGCCACGCACGATGACGCGGTGATCAAGTCCACCCTGGACATCGCCGAAAAGGTCTTCGCGTCCATGTAACGACGCCGGGGAGCCGGCCTACGGCCGCTCCCCTTCAAGGCGCCTTGTAGTGCTCGTACAAGGCGGTCACATCCCGCACGTACGCCTGGGTTTCCGCATAGGGCGGCACGGCATCATATTTGCGCACCGCTCCTTCCCCCGCGTTATAGGCCGCCAGCGCCAGATCCAGGCGGCCGGGATACTGGTCGATCAGCCGGCGCAGATGGCGCGACCCCGCGTTCACATTGGTCGCCGGATCCACCAGCGCCGTCTCCACGTCCGTCACCGACAACAACGGCGCCGCGGTGGCGGGCATCAGCTGCATCAAGCCCAGCGCCCCCTTGGGGGAGCGGGCGTCGCTGCGAAAGCCCGATTCGATCGCGATCACGGCAGTCAGCAAGGCCTGATCCACGCCCGACTCCCGGGCTGCCCGGGCAATCAGCCCGTCATGCGCCTGCGGTACCTTCAGGTCTCCCCAGCGCTGCGCGCGCGACGCGGAGGCCAGCGTCACCAGGCGTGCGCCATCGCCGGACTTGGGCTCGCATTCCAGGCAGACCTTCATGCCGCTGCCGCGCCAGGCAGTCCTGGCCTGCGCCCGCTTGTAATACTTGGCGTAGCCCGTGGGCACCTTCATGGAACGCCACACGCCGTAGGGATCCTTGTAGCGGTAGATGTCGGCCGCCTGGGCGGAGCCGGCGGGCGCCAGCGCCAGAATGCCGGCCGCCAGGGCTGCCAGCGCCGCCATGCCCGCGGCGCGCGCCGCGAGGGCGCGCAGGGCCGGCAGGACAGAACGGGGATGGCGGTGCATGGGTGGGCTCCGGCGGCGTCCGAAGACGTGTAATCGAGCTCCTATGCTGCTGCGGCAACGCCCATTTGTCGCTAGTACCGACGCCCTAGTCCTGGCCGAACGGTCGCCGTCCCAGGAGCAAACAGGGGCAGAACTAGGGCATGCGGTGGAATTTTCCCTGCCTACTTTCCAGTAGCCCATGGCGCTTACGCTAGAATATGACTTAATATTTCCTATAATTACTAAATAATTTCACCTGACAGAAACACCAGGCTGGAGAGGCAAGATGGACGCAGAAAACACGCTCCAGCTGACGCTGGACGCCACGACCAACGTCCTGACGGCGGTCTACACGCCGCCCGCACGTCCCGATGCAGCGGATTCCGCCCTGGCGTCCCCCTCGCCAGCCGAGACGGACGGGGCGGCCGCCCTCGAGGCCGAGGCCAGCGTCGCGGTCGCGGACGACGACGAACCAGGCCCCCAAGCCAATGCCGACCTGCCCAGCTGGGACACGCTGGCGGCGGTGGCCGTCGCTCAGGGCTGGGGCGCCGAAGCGCTGGACAGCCAGGCCGTCCTGACCTTCATCGACCTGTGCCGCCACGCCAACGAACCCGTGCGGGCCCCGGTTGGCCAGCTCGTCGACGGTTCGCTGGAACTGGAACTGGACGCCGAGCGCATGTCCGCCCTGCTGACCCTGCTCCCGCCCAAGGGGGGCAAGCCCGTCACGCTGGAAGCCGTGCGCCAGGTGCTGGCCGAGCGCGGCATCGTCCACGGCATCCTCGAACAGGAGCTGATCGACACCGTCACGCAAGGCCGCCGCGAAACCACGCAGATCGCCCGCGGCACGCCGCCCACCCGCGGCACCCCGACGCGCTTCGAAAGCCTGCTGGACCGTCTCAAGCCCCGCGGCCAGGACATCGACGAACTGGCCCAGGTGGACTACCGCGACCTGGGCAGCCTGTTGCTGGTCACGCCCGGCATGCCGCTGATGCGGCGCACGCCGCCCCTGCCCGGCGTCGACGGCAGCACCGTGCTGGGCGAACCGATCCTGCCCGACGAGCTGCCTGACACGCCGTTCGCCAGCGACCTGTCCGGCGCCACCGTCGACCCGGAAGATCCGCTGCTGCTGCGCGCCACCATCGCCGGCACGCCCACCCTGGTCAGCCACGGCGTGCAGGTCAATCCCCTGGTCGAGGTCGACGCCGTCAACCTGAGTACCGGCAATATCCATTTCGAAGGCTCGCTGCTGGTGCGCGGCGACATCGCCGCCACCATGGAAGTCCACGTGACGGGCGACGTGATGGTCAACGGCACCATGGAAGCCGCGCTGGTCGAGGCCGGCGGCAACGTGACGGTCAAGGGCGGCGTCATCGGCCTGGCCGAAGCCCTGCAAGACGCCACCGCCGCCGCACGCACCGCGCGCGTCGTCTGTGGCGGCGCGCTGCGCGCCAAGTTCATCGAGAACGCCGTCATCAGTGCAGGCAAGGACGTAGACGTGGAGCGCGAAGTCCGCCAGAGCAGCATCGCGGCCGGCGGCAGCGTCAACGTCGGCCCGCCCAACACCCAGCAAAGCGCCATCACCGGCGGCCAGACCCGCGCCATGCAGGCGGTGCGCGCCGGCACCATCGGCTCGCCCTCGGGTATCCCGACGCTGGTGCAGGCCGGCCTGGATCCGCACGCCGACATCAAGCGCTCGGCATTGGCGCGCAAGCGCCAGAAGATGCACGAGGAAAAATCCAAGCTGGAACAACTGCTGATGTTCCTGAAGGCCAATCCTCAGCGCGCCCCGGGCGACGTCGCCGACCGCGCCCGCAACACCCACGTCAAGCTCAGCCAGGACCTGCTGGCGCTGGACGCGGAGGAAGCCCAGCTGGTGCTGGACCTGCAGCCCCTGGCCAGCGCCACCATCCAGGCCGCGCGCCGCTTCTGCGGCGGCGCGACGATTCAGGTGGGCAACAAGGTGCAGGAATTCCTGGAAGATCAGATCGGCGGCAAGGCCGCCGTCGAAGAAGGGCAGATCGTCATCCGCTGACGCCGCCCGCTGGCGCCTTCAGGGCGCCAGTTCCTTGAACCAGGCGCGCGGCGAAATGCCGCGGTCCGGCCCCAGGATGGAAAAGCCGCCGTCCACGGGTATGTCCACCCCCGTCATCCACGAAGCCGCGTCGGAGCAAGCGAAGCACACGGCCGCGGCGATCTCCTCGCCCGAGCCGACCCGCCCCAGCGGATGGAAATGCGCTCCCACCGCGTCCGCCGCCGGACGCGAACCGCCCGACAACTGTTCCACCGACGGCGACCAGGTCCAGGCGGGCGACACCGCCAGCACGCGTACGCCAGCCGGCGCCAGTTCCACCGCGAAGTTCTTGGTGATCTGCAGCAGCGCCGCCTTGGACGCCGGATAAAGCGCGCGCCCTGCCGCGCCGAACTTGCCGCCCGTGCTGCCCATGTTCACCACCACGCCGCCGCGCGGCAGCAGCGGCGCAGCCATTTGCGTGAAGATGGCCGCCGACACCAGGTTGGTGTCCAGCGTGCTGTGCCATTCCGCGCGCGACGAGGCCAGGCCCCGGTCCGCGTACTGGCAGGCGTTGTTGACCAGGATATCCAGCCGCCCGAAGCGCGCCACGGCGGCGTCGATGCAGCGCTGTATCTGGTCGTCCTGCCCGATGTCGGTTTCGCAGTACAGCGCGCGGCCGTCCAGCTCGTTTTCGAGCTTGCGGCCGGCCTCGGCATTGCGCCCGACCAGCACCACGTTGACGCCGGCCGCGGCCAGGCCGCGCGCGATGTCCGCGCCCAATCCCTGGGTGCTGCCGGTGACGATGGCGGTCTTGCCGGCCAGCCCGGGAAAGCCTGTGAAGTCCATGATGAATCCTTGATCAATGAGGCGCGGCGGCCCAGCGCACAGCTTCCGCCACCGGCCCGGTTTGCGCAATCAGGCGCATGCTGGCCAGCGACGCGTCATGCACCGCCGGGTCGGCGGACGCGCAGGCGTCCTGCGCCACCATGACTTCGAAACCGATGTCGGCCGCATGGCGCACCGTGCCCTCCACCACCGAATGCGTGGCGACGCCCGCCACCACCAGCCGGCGCGCGCCCAAGAGCCGCAGCGTCTCTTCCAGCGGCGTGCCGTAGAAGGCGCTGATGCGGGTGTGCTTGACCACGAACTCGCGCGCGCTGCCCGCCAGCGGCTGCAGCCCCTCGTAAAAGGCGCTGCCCCACTGCCCCTCCGGCACCGCGCCGATGGCGGCCACGTTGCGGAAGATGGGGCAATTGGCCATCAGGTCGGCGTAGTCCGGCCGGAACGCGATGCGCACGTGCACGATGGGCAGGTCATGCGCCCGCGCGCCCGCCAGCAGGGCCGCCGCATTGTCCAGCAGGCGCTGGCGCGCCCCGCTGTCCGCATCCAGGCCGACACGGATCTTGCCCTCGGGGTGCAGCACGTCGTTCTGGAAGTGCAGCGCCAGCACCGCGGCATCGGTCGTGGTCACACGAACACCTCGAACACGTCGTGCACGTCGTCGCAATTGACCAGATCCACCCGCTTCATGCGGATACGCCAGCTATCGCCCTCGGCGGCCAGCTTGTGGGTATAGCGGCCCGCCAGCTGGCGCGGCTGGCGCTTGCGCCATTCGGTCATCTGGAAGGTGGAATGCACCACCAGGTTGCCGCCCGCGTCCACGCCCTCGATCTCCACCGCGCCCACCAGCCGCGCGCTGCGCGTGGGCGGCTGCTGCGACCAGTTGCGCGGATGCTCCAGCCGGCGGATGCGCACGTCGCGCAGCATGCGGTCTTCCCAGAACAGCGAGATGTGGTCATACGGACTTTGCTGGCCCGGCACGCGCGGCATCCAGTACATGCCGTCGGCGGTCCACAGCGCCTGCCAGTCGTCGTAGCGGCGCTCGTCCAGCAGACGAGCCTCGCGATACAGGAACTGCGCGATGCGGTGGTAGGTGTCGGCCGGCACCTCGGCCGGCGACAGGCCTGCCGTGCTCACGTCGAAATCAAGGTCTAGCAGCATGAGCGGTCTCCGGTGGCGGCGGCTTCCGTGGCAGCGGGGCCGGCTTCCATATAGGTCTTCCAGGCGTCGAACTGGTTGCGCATGGGCAGTTCGCTGGTGCCGTTGACCGACACCAGGCCTTCGCTATCGCTGCGGTCGCTGCCGTGGTAGCGGTGCATGCTGACCCATTCGCCGCCGCGTGTGGCATTGCCTTCCTGGCAGCGGTTGTAGAGTTCGATGTCGTCCGGCATGACGTTGGACGAAGGCGAGTTGATGACGTTGGCGTACAGCATGGCGCGCTTGAACACCCCGTCCGGCGCTCCCTTGCAGCGGAAGGTCTGGATCTCGATCATGGTGCGGTCCACGGCGATGGGGCGGATCACGCGGAACTGCTGGAACACCGTGTGGGGCGAGCCGCTGCCGTAGATCACCGTGTTGTGGCGGTTCATGCCCAGGATCTCGCGCGCGCGCGTCTCGCCGTAGGCGGCGGTCAGGGTTTCGAAATGCGCGCGCGACACCGGGTCGCGTTCGGCCGCGCCCGGATTGAAGATGCCTTCCATGTAGCCGTGGCCGTTGGGATAGGCGCGCAGCTCCAGCTTTTCCCAGAATTCGTAGGGTTCGCCGTTGCCGTCCATGATGTGCAGCTCCAGCGGCATCTCGCCCATTTCCTTGGCCTCGTCGCGGGCCGCGGCATATGACGATTCATGCGTGACGCGGGCATGCATGGTGTCGTGCAGATTCTCGTAGAACACCTTCCAGTTCGAACGCTGCATGACGCGGAAGATGCCGCCGGCCACTTCCACCTCGCCCACCGGCGAACGGTCGCAGAGGTTGTCGATCGACGAGCGCACGCCGCCCAGGAAGTCTTCCAGCGCCGGGCCGTCCTTGGCCTGGCTGGCGAACACGAAGCCGCGATAGCTTTCCACGCGCGCCACCCGGCGCATCGAGAAGGACGGATCGGCGGGATCGTAGGCCGTACCCTCCAGCCCCTGCTTCAACGGCACGCCCAGATGGCTGCCGTCCAGCTTGAAGGTCCAGGCGTGGTAAGGGCAGCGGAAGAACTTGCCGACACAGCCCTCGCCGTCGGCCACCACCTTGGCGCCCTTGTGCGGGCAGCGGTTGTACAGCACGTGCACGCGGCCGTCGGTGGCGCGCACCATCAACACGTCCTGGTCGCCCAGGCGCGTGGTGTGGTAATCGCCCGTCTTGGGCACCTGGCTTTCATGCCCCACGTAGATCCAGGCGCGGCCATAGATCCGCTGCATCTCCAGGTCGAAGATGGCGGGGTCGGTGTAGACGCCGCGGTGCACGCTGTCGCCGCGCACCATCGCGGCCAATTGCTCTTCGGTGTATGACATGTCCGGCTCCTACTTGTTCTCGCTTTCTTTCCAGCGCGCCATCAACGTGTTCGACGGCAGGGTCTCGTCCAGCAGCTTGGCGGCGGTCTCGCGGCCGGCCACGGGCAGGCCCTTGGGGTCCAGCAGGCCCACCTGCACCAGCACGCTGGCCTGGTCCCAATAGATGTGCTCGTGATAAAGCTTGTCGCCGCGGAACTTGACGATGGCGATCAGCGGAATCTCCACATACTTGCCGGTGGGCTTCACGCCCGGCAACATCCAGTCGATCTCGGTGGTGTGCGTGAAGCAGAACAGCAGCTCGTCCACGATCTGCGTGGCGCCCACCGTGCGCGACAGCGGCACCAGGCGCGTGTCGGGCGGATTGCTGTTGACGAAGTGGTGCTGGTAGAAGCGGCTCAGTTCCTTGTGGCCCACGCCGCCGGTCATGGTGGGGATGTGGTTCACGTAGGGTTCGGCCACCATGGTGGCCATCGTGGCCGCCACGTCGCGCGTGCCGAATTCGTACTCGCAATGCTTGTCCCAAAGGTAGGAATAGTCGAATTCGGGCCCGATGGCGCGCTGCAAGGCCGCCATGCTGCGCTGGTGTGCCATCAGCGCCGACGGCTTGTCGTAATGGTCGCCGCCCGTGCGTGCGAACGCATGGTCCATGCCCGGATAGACGTAGATCTGCACCCCGGGCTTGTTGCCCAGCGCCTCCAGGATGCGCTGGCGCGCCTCGGGCGGACAGAAGCCGTCCTGCTCGGCGATGTGCAGCACCAGGCGGCCGCGCAGTTGCGACGCTTCGTCCAGGCTGTTCTCGATACCCACGCCGTAGTAGCCGATGGCCACATCCACGTCGGTGCGGCAGGCGGCCAGGTAGGCCAATTTTCCGCCCAGGCAATAGCCCAGCACGCCGACTCCGCCCTGCTGCTCGGACAGCCCGCGCAGCGCGGCGATGGTCGAAGCGATGTCCTTCAGGCCCAGCTCCACGTCGAATTTCTGGTAGAGCTCGAAGGCGCGCGGCATGTCGGCCGGGCCATCGGTCAGCTGGATGCCCGGCTGCTGACGCCAGAACAGGTCCGGCACCAGCACCACATAACCTTCCTCGGCCAGCAGCTGCGCCGCGCGGCGCATGAAGTCGTTCACGCCGAAGATCTCCTGGCACAGCACCAGGCCCGGGCCGTGCCCGGACGCCGGCACGGCCAGATAGGCGCCGAAGGACTTGCCGTCATGCGAGGCCACCGTCACTTCGCGCGTCGTGATGTTCTGGGTCATACGTATCTCCTTGTTGCGGATGTCCGCCCTACTTCATCTGGCAGGCTGCGGCGAAAGGGTCCTGGTACTGGGTCAGCACCGTGCCCGACAGCTTATTGGACAACTTGCCCCCCGCCCCCGCCTCGACGATGCGCAGGTAATAGTTCTGCACCGGATACTGGTTGCGGTTGAATTTGAAATCGCCGCGCACCGACTTGAAATCCGCGCGCCTCAGCGCCGGACGCAGCGCATCCGCCTCCAGCTTGCCGCCGGTCTGGCGCACCGCGCTATCCAGCAGCATGGCCGCGTCATAGCCCTGCGAGGCATACAGCGTGGGGCTGCGGTTGTAGGTCTTCCGGAAATCCTCGACGAACTTGCGGTTGGCCGGGTTGTCCAGGTCCGATGCCCACTGCGAGGTATTGCGCATGCCCTCGATGGGCGCGCCCACCGCCGCGATGGTGTCCTCGTCGCCCGAAAAGCCCGGCGCCAGCAGCGCGATCTCCTTGGACAGGCCGGCGCCGTTGAACTGCTTGATGAAGTTCACGCCCATGCCGCCGGGCAGGAAGAAGAACACCGCGTCCGGCTTGCTGGCGCGCAGGCGCGTGATCTCCACGCCATAGTCCAGCTGCCCGAGCTGGGTGTAGATCTCTTCGGACAGGCCGCCCTTGTACAGGCGCTTGAAGCCATTGAGCGATTCGCGTCCGCCCGGATAGTCCGGCGCGATCAGCGCCACGCTCTTGTAGCCCTGGTCGGTGGCGTATTTGCCCATCGCGGCCGGGATGTCCTCGTTCTGCCACGCCACCGCGAAGAAATTCGGATTACAGCCCGCGCCCGCATAGTTCTCGGGGCCCGTATTGGTGCTGAGGTAGATGGTCCCCGATTGCAGGATGGCCGGCATCACCGGCAGCAGCACGTTCGAGAACACAATGCCCGTCATGACGTTCACGCGGTCGCGCTTCAACAGCCGCTCCACCGCCTGGCGGCCGGTGTCCGCCTTCTGCTGGTCGTCCGCCACCACCACTTCGGCCGGCAGTCCGCCCAGCTTGCCGCCGGTATGCTGCAGCGCCAGATTGAAGCCATCGCGGATCTCGTTGCCCAGCGCCGCGCCCGGCCCCGACAACGTGGTCAGCAAGCCGACCTTGACCTTGTCCGCCGCCACGGCGTTCGCCGCCGCCGTCATGCACACCAGCGCAGCCAGCGCGCGCCGGCTCCATAGCTTTTGATTCATGAGCCACCCCGTTTTTCCCGCCCGGCCTGGCCGGCGGAAAGCTGACAGAACCCGTCTGCCGTCGGTTAACGCATGCTGCCGAACAACGCCGCCAGCTTACGCGCCGCGGCGGCGCCCTCCAACCAACACGCGAAGGGCCTGCCGGCTAGATTAGGCTGCCCCAGGGAGCCGCTCTATCCGGATTCCGTCAGCCTTATCCGGGAATCACTTAATTCCAAGTCCTTGACGTTTAAAGTACCCTCGCCAATGACACGGGAGCGTTCCCGTCCCGGAGGCATCCATGCACGGCTGGTCCCGACTCACGCTTGCGCCCCTGTTCAAGCGGCGCGTCTTCAGCTCCACCCAGCAGGACGAGACGCGCACCCTCGTCTCCGAAGCCCTGAAAGAGCACCGTCTCACCTGGAAAGGCGGCCGCGTCGATGCCGAGCTGAACCGGGGCCGCTTCGGTTCGCTGACGGTCTGTACGTTGCGCTACGGCGCCGAAGTCCACATCGAACCCGACCGCCTGCAGGACTTCATGCTGGTCCAGGTCCCCCTGAGCGGCCGCGCCTGTATCGAATGCGGCAACGACCGCGTCGACGCCGACCCCGATTGCGCCGCCGTCATCGCCCCCAACCGCCCGCTGAAACTGCATTGGGAAGCCGGCTGCGAACAGCTGCTGCTCAAGATCCCTCGCGGCAAGCTCGAAGCCATCGGGCTGCGCGCCTTCGGCGAGGCCGCCACCCGGCCGCTGGACTTCAGCCCCGCTCTGCGCCTGGACAACCCGGTCGGCGCCGTCTGGCGCAGCATGGTCGAAAGCCTGATCCACCTGCTGCCCACCCTGGATGACGGCGCTCCCCGCCCGCCCGCGGCCTGGCTGGAGCACCTGGAAGACACGCTGGTGCTGCACCTGCTCTACAACCAGCCCAACAGCTGGCAGGCGCATGCCGGCATCGCCCCCGCTGTCCCGCGCCGCCTGAGCGCGGCGGAATCCTATATGCGCGACCACCTCGCCGTCCCGCTGACCCTGGCTGACATTGCCCGCCATGCCGGCGCCAGCGCCAGCGCGCTGACGCGCCTGTTCCAGGAACACCGCAACACCACGCCCATGAACGCGCTGCGGGCGCTGCGGCTGGACGAAGCCAGAAACCGGTTGCGCACGCAGGCAGGCGCCAGCGTCACGGAAGTGGCGCTGGGCGTGGGGTTCGGACATCTGGGGAGGTTCTCGGAGTATTACCGGGAACGTTTCGGGGAACTGCCGCGCGAGACGCGGCGGGTGATGGAGTGACGGGGATGGAGTGACGGGGATGGAATGACTCAGGCCACCCGCGCTCCTCCAATGGAAACCACCGTCGCACTGAAGTCCTTCAGCAACGCCTCCCTGCGCGCAGCCACGCTCTCCATCGCGGCCTCCTTCACGTGGCCATACCCCCGGATGTCCTCGGGCAAACTCGCCAGCGCCACTGCACGGTCCAGGTTCCCGCGATTCAGCTTCGACAGGATCGCCGTGATCGTCTCCCGGTACTCGCGGATCAGTTCACGTTCGGCGCGGCGCTCGGCCGTGTAGCCAAACGGGTCCAGTCTCGTGCCGCGCAATCTGCGCATCCGCGCCAGCACCCGGAACACGCGCAACATCCCCGGGCCATAGCTGCGCTTGATCAGGTGGCCGTCCTTGTCGCGCCGCGCGAACAGCGGCGGCGCCAGGTGGAAACGCAGCTTCCAGTCGCCTTCGAACTGCGCTTGCACCCGCTTGAGAAACTCGCCGTCCGAATACAGCCGCGCGACTTCGTATTCGTCCTTGTAGGCCATCAGCTTGAAGTAGTAGCGCGCCACCGCCAGCGCCAGCCGGTTGGTGCCCGTGGCCTCGCGCTCGGCGCGCGCCACCTTGTCCACCAGTTCGGTGTATTGCAGGGCGTAAGCCTGGTTCTGGTAGTCGGTCAGGAACGCCTTGCGCACCGCCACCACCCGCTCCAGCTCGCCCGTCGGCTTCTTCAGTTCCAACACAGGCTTGTCGGCGCGCGGACGCTTGAGCTCGATGATGCCCTCCGGCCGCGACGGCGCGCCGCCGTTGGCGATCAGGCGCTTCACGTCCGCCAGGTCATGCGCGGCGCGGCGGCCCCAGGCGAAGGCGGCGAGGTTGTTCGGCACCTGCTGGCCGTTCAGTTCGATGGCGCGCAAGAGCGCCTGCTGCGACAGCGGGATCCAGCCCTTCTGGTAGGCGTAGCCCATCATCAGCGGATTGGAGTAGATCGCATCGCCCAGCAGGCCCAGGGCCAATGCGGCGGCATCGACAGTGGCCAGGTGCTCCTTGCCGCAGGCGGACGCCAGGTCGGCGGTCAGGTTGGCGCCCGGCAGCGTCCAGTCCGGATTGCTGACGAAGGACGCGGTCGGCGCGGTGTCGCTGTTGAGCAGCACGCGGGTGCGGTCGGGATTCACCCGCGCCATGGATTCGGCGCTGGTGGCCACCACCAGGTCGCCTGCCAGCAGCAGGTCGGCCTCGCCCATGGCGACCCGCGTATTCAGCAGGCGGTCCGGCGTCTGCGCCAGCACCACGTGCGAGTACACCGCGCCGCCCTTCTGCGCCAGGCCCGCCATGTCCAGCACCGAACAGCCCTTGCCTTCCAGGTGCGCGGCCATGCCCAGCAGCTGGCCTATGGTGACCACGCCGGTGCCGCCCACGCCGGCGATGAAGACGCCGTAGGGCTGATGCAGTTCGCGCGCTGCCGGCTGCGGCACGTCGTCATCGATGGCGCCGTCCTGCGCCAGCGCGCCCGGCTTCTTGAGCTTGCCGCCTTCCACCGTCACGAAGCTGGGGCAAAAGCCCTTCAGACAGGAGAAATCCTTGTTGCAGCTGGACTGGTTGATCGTGCGCTTGCGGCCGAACTCGGTGTCCAGGGGTTCCACCGACAGGCAGTGCGATTTCTGTGAACAGTCGCCGCAACCTTCGCACACGCGTTCGTTGATGAGCACGCGGCGGGCCGGGTCCGGGTAGGCATTGCGCTTGCGGCGGCGCCGCTTCTCGGTGGCGCAGGTCTGGTCATAGATCAGCACCGATACCGCGGGATGCTCGCGCAATTCGCGCATGACCGCGTCGAGCTCGTCGCGGTGCCGTACCGGCACGCCGGGCGCCAACCCCTCGACATGCTTGTACTTGTCGGGATCGTCGGTGACGACGATGATTTTCTCGATGCCCTCGGCCGCCACCTGGCTGCTGATCATGGGCACGCTCAAGGGTCCGTCCACCGGTTGCCCGCCCGTCATCGCCACCGCGTCGTTGAACAGGATCTTGTAGGTGATGGGCACCTTGGCCGCCACCGCCGCGCGTATGGCCAGCAAGCCCGAATGGAAGTAGGTGCCGTCGCCCAGGTTGGCGAACACGTGTTTTTCATCGGTGAACGGGGCCTGGCCCACCCAGGGCACGCCCTCGCCGCCCATCTGCGTAAAGACATCGGTGCTGCGGTCCATCCAGCGGACCATGTAGTGGCAGCCTATGCCTGCCATCCCGCGCGAGCCTTCCGGCAGGCGGGTCGAGGTGTTGTGCGGACAGCCCGAACAGAACCAGGGCTTGCGCTCTTCGACCACGCGCGGGCGCGCCAGCGCCTGTTCGCGGCCGCTGATGAAAGCCAGGCGCGCCTCGATGCCGGCGCGCACGTCCTCGGGCAGTTCGAAGCGCAACAGGCGCGCGGCGATGGCGCGCGCGACCATGGCGGGCGAGAACTCATAATGCGCCGGCAGCAGCCAGTTGCCTTGCGGCACCGACCATTCGCCGCCGTCCTTGTCGTCGAACTTGCCGACCACGCGCGGAATCTTCTTGCCGCTGCCGATCCAGCTGAACAGTTCTTCCTTCAGCTGGTACTCCAGCACCTGGCGCTTTTCCTCGACCACAAGGATCTCGTCCAGGCCTTCGGCGAAATGCTGCATGCCGGTGGACTCCAGCGGCCAGACCATGCCGACCTTGAACAGCCGCAGGCCGATGCGCTGGCATACGGTCTCGGACAGCCCCAGGTCGGACAGCGCCTGGCGCGTGTCCAGATATGCCTTGCCCGAGGTCATGATGCCGAAGCGCGCATCGCGCTGCGGCACATGCCAGAGTTCGCGGTTGAGCTTGTTGGCGCGGGCATAGGCCAGCGCGGCATAGAGCTTGTAGTCCAGCAGGCGGGCCTCCTGCTGCAGCGGCGTGTCGGGCAGCCTGATGTTCAGGCCGTCGGCCGGCAGCAGGAAGTCCTGCGGCAGCAGTATCTCCACGCGATGGGGATCCACGTCCACGGAAGCCGAGACTTCGACGATATCGGTGATGCACTTCATGCCCACCCAGACGCCCGCGTAGCGGCTCATCGCCCAGCCATGCAGGCCGTAGTCCAGCACTTCCTGCACGCTGGACGGAAACAGCGCAGGGATCATGCAGGCCTTGAGGATGTGGTCGCTCTGGTGCGGCAGGGTCGAGGACTTGGCGGGGTGGTCGTCGCCCGCCACCACCAGCACGCCGCCATGGCGCGAGGTGCCGGCGGCGTTGGCGTGCTTGAAGACGTCGCCGCAGCGGTCCACGCCAGGCCCCTTGCCGTACCACATGCCGAACACGCCGTCGTACTTGGCGCCCGGGAACAGGTTGACCTGCTGCGAGCCCCACACCGCGGTGGCGGCCAGGTCTTCGTTGATGCCGGGCTGGAACTCGACGTGATGGGCCTTCAGGTACTTGGCCGCCTTCCACATGTTCTGGTCCACGCCGCCCAGCGGAGAACCGCGATAACCAGACACGAAGCCCGCCGTATTCAGGCCGGCGCGCGCATCGCGCACGCGTTGCATCATGGGCAGGCGGACCAGGGCATGGATGCCGCTCATCCAGGCGCGCCCGGATTCCAGGGTGTACTTGTCGTCCAGCTGGACGGATTCAAGCGCGGCACGCAAGGCAGGCGAAGCAGGAGCGTTCATGTCGACTCCAAGGGATCCAGGAACCCCGGCCGGCGACGCGCGACACCCTCTTGAAGCGCACGCGGGCGAGCAAGGGACGTGAATTGCGGGCGCTGGCGCGCTTCTGTTTCCATTGTTTGTAACCGCTAGCCCCACCCCGGGCAATAGGGCGATGCGATAATTGCCGCCATGGACTTCGCCCCTCGTATCGTCGACTGGCAGCGCCGTCACGGCCGCCACGATCTCCCCTGGCAAAACACCCGGGATCCCTACCGCATCTGGCTTTCCGAGATCATGCTGCAGCAGACGCAGGTGGCGACGGTCATCCCCTATTACGAACGCTTCCTGCAGCGCTTTCCGGACGTGGCCGCGCTGGCGGCGGCCGCGCAGGAAGACGTAATGCCCTACTGGGCCGGACTGGGCTACTACGCCCGCGCCCGCAACCTGCACCGCTGCGCGCAAGAAATCGCGCGCGACTGGGGCGGACGTTTCCCGCCCACGGCGCAAGCCATCGCCACGCTGCCGGGTATCGGCCGCTCCACCGCCGCCGCCATCGCCGCGTTCGCCTACGGCGAGCGCTCGCCCATCCTGGACGGCAACGTCAAGCGCGTGTTCACGCGGCACTTCGGCATCGCCGGGGACCCGACCAAGCGTGAAGTCGAACAGAAGCTGTGGGCGCTGACAGACGCGCAGGTCGAAGCCGCGCCCGGCCTGGACATGGCCGCCTACACGCAGGGACTGATGGACCTGGGCGCCACGCTATGCACGCGCGGCAAGCCTGCCTGCGAGGCCTGCCCCGTGGCGGACAGCTGCGTGGCCAAACGCGAAGGCCGCCAGGCCGAACTGCCCACGCCCAAGGCGCGCAAGGCGATCCCCGAACGCGAGACCTGTATGCTGGTCCTGCGGCATCAGGGCGCCTTCCTGCTGCAGCAGCGGCCCGAACCCGGCATCTGGGGCGGACTGTGGAGCCTGCCCGAATTCGACGTGTCGCAAGACCCCGACAGCGCTTCCCGCGCGCTGGGCCTGGAGCCCGAACAGCGCTTCGAGCTGGCGGCCTTCGCCCACACCTTCACGCACTACCGCCTGCACATCCGGCCCTGGCTGGTGCCGGTGCGCGCGACAGGGCTGCGCGAGTCCGCAAGGCCGGAACGCTGGGTGCCGGCGGACGAACTGCCGTCGATGGCGCTGCCGGCGCCGGTGAAGAAACTGCTGCAGGGGCTGGTCGACGCCGGGATGCAGGACAGCCTGTTCAAGGGCTGATCTTTCAGGGCTACGCGCCCCCGCCCAACAACATCACCAGCTTCAGGTCCGGATGCGTCGCCAGCCGGAACGTGATCTGCTGGTAGGCCAGCTTGCCGCGGCCCGGATGCTGGAATTCGCGCAGGCCGCCTTCACGCTCGACCACCGCATGGCGCGTCCACCAGTGGGCGAACACCGGGCTTTGCCGGTTCAGGTTGTCCAGGAGCGCCAGCACGGCCGGCTCGTCCAGGTGCGCGCCGGCGTCGGCGCGGAATTCCGCCACCACGCGGCGGGCGCGCTGGTCCCAATCCACCACCAGTTCGCGCGCGGCGGGGTCCAGGAAGATGTAGCGCAGCAGATTCGGTTCGGCATCGCGCGCCGGCCAGTTGTCGAACAGGTCGCGCAGGGGCTCGTTGTAGGCCAGCACGTTCCAGGCCCGGTCCAGCACGTAGGCCGGGGCGTTGATCGCGTTCACGCATTCCTGCAAGGGACCTGGCGCGCCGGCGTCGTCGCGGCCGTGCTGCGGATCGGCGCAGTCGGCCAGGTCGAACAGATAGGCGCGTTCGGCGCGGGCCAGTTGCAGCACGCCCGCGATGCGCGACCAGACCGAAGGCGATACCGACACTTCCCGCCCCTGCTCGATCCAGGTGTACCAGGTGACGCTGATGCCGCAAAGCTGGGCGACTTCCTCGCGCCGCAGTCCGGGAGTGCGGCGGCGCATGCCTTCGGGCAGGCCTGCCATCTGGGGCGTGATGCGGGAGCGCGCGCTGCGCACGAATTCGCCCAGCGCCTGGCGGCGCAGGGGGGAGCCTTCGTGGCCGGCGGCGCCGGCTTGGGGGGAAGTAGTCATACCAGGATGAGCAATGGACTTGTACGTGTATGGACGGCCGCCTATCTTAGCGCCTGGGCCGCCGCTTCCAAATGCTTTCCGCCCCCGTACCGGCCCCAGCCACCCAAGGATTCCCATGACCGCCAGTACCCATGACGCCGCCGTCGACCGCCAATTCAGCCCGCGCGCGACCGCCTATCTGACCAGCGCCGTACACGCCCAGGGTGAAGACCTGCTGCAGATGGCCGACATCGCCGCGCAGCATCCCGAAGCCCGGCTGCTGGACCTGGGCTGTGGCGGCGGCCACGTGAGCTTTCACGTGGCGCCGCAAGTCAAACACGTCACCGCCTACGACCTGTCGCAGCAGATGCTGGACGTGGTCGCCGGCGAGGCCGCCAAGCGCGGGCTGGCCAATCTGGCCACCCGACAAGGCAAGGCGGAGTACCTGCCCTTCGGCGACGGCGAGTTCGACCTGGTGATGTCGCGCTATTCCACCCACCACTGGCAGGACGCCGGGCGCGGCCTGCGCGAAGCCTTCCGGGTGCTGAAGCCGGGCGGCACCGCCGTGTTCGCCGATGTGGTGTCGCCGGGCGAACCGCTGCTGGATACCTGGCTGCAGACCATCGAAGTGCTGCGCGACACCTCGCACGTGCGCGACTACTCGGTCGCCGAGTGGACCCGCATGCTGACCGAGGCCGGCTTCACCCTGCAGGGCCTGACGCCGCGCCGCCTGCCGCTGGAGTTCCAGTCCTGGGTCGTGCGCATGCGCACGCCGGACACGCTGGTGGCGGCCCTGCGCCATATGTTCGGCATCGCGCCGGACGTGGTGCGCGCGCACTTCGACGTGCAGGACGACGCTTCCTTCACCAGCGACACGGCGACCATCGTGGTGAGGAAGCCGGGCTGATTCCTGGCGCGGCGGCGGGACCTGCTCGACAGCGCCCGCTTCCCCCTGTATAGGTACGGGTTCGACAGAATCCCGCACAGGTAAGGAAGCGTCATGTCCGATACGTCCAAACAGCCATTGCCCGCCGCGTCCCCTGCGGACCTGACCGTCACCGAGGCCGCGGCCCTTATCCGGCAGGGCCGCCTCACCAGCGTTGCGCTGACCCAGGCCTGCCTGGACCGCATCGAGGCGCGCGCCGATCTCAACGCCTTCATCACCGTGGACCGCGCAGGCGCGCTGGCCCAGGCCCGCGCCCGGGATGCCGCCCGCGGCCAGGCGGACCAGGCCGCGCAGCCGCTGGCCGGCGTGCCCATCGCCATCAAGGACAACATCCACGTTGCCGGCCTGCCCAACACGGCCGGCACGCCGGCCTTGAAGCATTTCCGTCCGACCGAGGACGCGCCGGTGGTGCGCCGCCTGCGCGAGGCGGGCGCCGTCATCGTGGGCAAGACCAATATGCACGAACTGGCCTTTGGCGTGTCGGGCTACAACACCGCCTTTCCCGGCGCGCACGGCGAGGGCACCCGCAACGCCTATGACGCGCGCCTGATCGCCGGCGGCTCGTCCTCGGGCAGCGGCGCGGCGGTGGGCGCACGCCTGACGCCGGCCGCGCTGGGCACGGACACGGGCGCCTCGGTGCGCCTGCCTGCAGCGGTGAACGGCGCGGTGGGCTTTCGCCCGTCGGTGGGCCGCTACGACGGCGCCGGCATCACGCCGATCTCGCACACCCGCGACACGCCTGGACCCATCGCCAACAGCATGGACGACATCGTGCTGCTGGACGCGGTGCTGACGGGCGACCGCCAGCCCTTGTCCGCCCTGCCGCCTGCCGGCATGCGCCTGGGCCTGTGCGACTACTTCTGGAAGGACCTGGACCCGCAGGTGCAGGCCGTCATGGATGCCGCGCTGGCCAAGCTGCGCGCGGCCGGCGTGCAACTGGTCGAACTGGACATGCCCGGCCTGGAAGCCAGCAACGCCGCAGTCGGCATGCCGGTCTGCCTGTACGAGCAGAAGGGCGACCTGACGGACTATCTCAGCCGCTACGGCACCGGCCTCAGCTTCGAACAGGTGGTGGCGCAGATCTCCAGCCCGGACGTCAAAGGAATTTTCGACGGCCTGATCGTGCCTGGCGTGCTGCCCCTGCCCACGGGCGAGGCGCTGCCGCTGCAGCCGCTTTATGAACGCGCCATGGCGACGCACCGCGACGAGCTCATCGGCGTGTACCGCCGCGCATTCCAGGACCATGCGCTGGACGGCCTGCTGTTTCCCACGGTGCCGATCCCGCCGCTGGCCGCCACGCCCGAAGCCAGCAGCTTCGAGAGCTTCGGCCGCCTGGCGCGCAATGTCGATCCGGGCAGCAACGCCGGCCTGCCGGGACTGAGCGTGCCCGCCGGCCTGTCAGCGGACGGACTGCCGGTGGGATTGGAAGTCGACGGGCTGCCAGGCGAGGACCGCAAGGTGCTGGCGGTCGGGCTGGCGCTGGAAAGCGTGCTGGGGCGCTTGCAGGGGCCGGGACGTTCCGGCGGCTGAGAGGCGCCTCATGCCAAAAAAAATCGCCAGCCCGTTTCAGGGGCTGGCGATTTTTCTTCGCGACTTGCCGTGTTGCGTCGGCGCTAGCCTTTCAGGCAGGTGCTCATGAAGGTCTTGCGCTTGTCGCCGGTCAGTTGCTGCGAGGTGGCCTTGGCGTTGCAGTCCTTCATCTTCTGCTGCTGCGGCGTGAGTTCCTTGGCGGGCGCGGCGGTTTCGCCCTTCAGGCAGCTGCTCATGTAGGCCTTGCGGTCATCGCCCTTCTTGCCTTCGGCGGACTTGTTGCAGTCGGCCATGCGCTGCTGCTGCGGCGTAGGCGTCTTGGCGGTGGCGGGAGCTGCGGGCGTCTGGGCAAGGGCTGCGCCGGCGAAACAAGCGGTCAACAGAAAGGCCGAGGCCAACTGGCTGGTACGGGAAAACATGGATTCCTCCCTTGGCGCCCGCGCGCCTGGACTCAGTCGCAAAGGCGGGCCGCACGATCCGCCGGCCCAATCGCCGGCCCGGTCATGATCGAACAAACCCGAACCCTGCGCAAGAGTGCGGAAAGTCAAGAATCGCCAAGGCCTTACACGCCCCTGAAACCGCTGCAGGCTTCCCCCGTGGACATGCCCCCCACGCAGGCGAATTTGCGACCAATCCAAGCACCCTGTTACCCATTCATCCCTTTGCCCCGTTGTGTACATGGCGGGAAAGGTGTGAGATAAGCATGCCCCCAAGGTAGAGGAGGCATTGACCGCCCTGCGGACCCGAACGGCATCCGACTCCGCGGCTGCACAGGAGACCATGATGAAACTTGCCCTTGCCTGGTTCGCGCTGCTTGCCGGCCTGTCCGGCGCCGCCGGCGCGCAGAGCCTGGTCTACGGCGTCACGCTGGGCAACGTCCAGGCCGTGCGCGACGTCAACCAGAACGTGTCGGCCATCACCGGGCTGCTGTCCAACCAGTCGGCGCGGCACATCAACAGCGCCATGCTGACCTTCGTGCTGTACGACGCGCAGGACCGCGAGATCGGCCGCGTGCGCGACGACGTCATCGGCCCGCTGGCGCCCGGCCAGATCAAGCAGATCCGGGCCGTCACGCCGCTGCAATTCACCCGCGTCACCGCGCTGGACGTCGACGCCCGCTAGACGCCCGTTACGGCCCGCCTGCCAAAAAAAACCCTGATTACTTCAGGGTCTAGACAGCGTGGCGCAAGGTCAAATATGGGAAAATTCGGTTTGTCGACTCAATAAAAGGGGCTTCCACACGAAGCCCCTTGTTGCGTGCGCCGACACGCCAGCACGCCTGGCTCCAGCTACGAGGAAGAAAAGATCATGTTTCCAAAAAGACTTACCGAAGGCTATCAATCTTTCCTGGGGGGCCGTTTCCCTTCGGAAAGCAGCCGATACCAGAAGCTGGCCGAATCGGGACAAAACCCGGAAATCCTGATCATCGGGTGCTGCGACTCCCGCGTGTCGCCCGAAGTCATCTTCGATGCCGGCCCCGGCGAGATGTTCGTCGTGCGCAACGTGGCGAACCTGGTCCCGCCCTGTGACCCTGACTCGGAATCCTCATACCACGGCACCAGCGCCGCGATCGAATTCGCGGTCAACGGCCTGAACGTCAAGCACATCGTGGTGCTGGGCCATGCCTCCTGCGGCGGCATCCGCTCCTTCTTCGACGACGCCAAGCCGCTGACCAAGGGCGATTTCATCGGCAAGTGGATGTCGCAGATCGAGCCCGTGGCCGAACGCCTGGGCCCCGGCACCGGCGACCGCCAGGCCAACCTGAAGCGTCTGGAACTGGCCGTGGTCGAGCACAGCCTGAACAACCTGATGACCTTCCCGTCCATCCGCCGCCGCGTGGAAAAGGGCGAACTGGAACTGCACGGCACCTACTTCGGCGTGGCCACCGGCCTGCTGTACCTGCGCGACCCCGCCACCGGCGAATTCAATCCCTGCCTCGAGGCGCCTGCGGCCGCGGCCTGAGGTTGGAGCGCGGGCGTGCCTTACACCCGGTACGCCTGCGCCAGCCTTTCGTAGTTGTTCTTCAGGATGATGCCCGCGTAGTACACGTGTTCGCGCATCAGATCCTCGGCCCGCGCACCGTCGCGGGCGATGATCGCATTGACGATGCGGTGATGGTCGTCATGCGACCGCAGGATGATGCCGTGGTCTTCCCACAGGATGATCCGGTCCGAGGCATAGGGAATCGCCTGCGCCTGCGTCGCGAAGCGCCGCACCCAGGGGTTGCCCGCCGCTTCCAGGATGCCGTTGTGCAAGGTGATGTTCACCTGCTGGTACGGCAGATGGTCCTCGGCCAGCAACACGCCCTTGCCCAGTATCCGGTCGCCTTCGTCCAGGCAATTCTTCAGCACCGCCACGGCATCGTTCGATAGCCCGCGCAAGGCCGCCTGGCGGCAGGCCAGCCCTTCCAGCGCCGCCCGCACCTCATAGGCCGCCACGATTTCGCCGATGTCATAAGCGCGCACCGTGTAGCCGCGCTTGGGCAGATGCTCCAGCAGACCTTCATTGCCCAGCGTCGCCAGCGCCGCGCGCACCGGCGTGCGCGACACCCCCAGTTTTTCCGCCAGCGGGATTTCTTCCAGGCGGGCGCCGGGGCTGAACTTGCCGTGCAGCACCCAGTCCCGCAGCGTGTCGGTAACGTGTTGAGATAGCGTGTCCATAGCCGCATTGTATACATGAAGAATACATAGGGGCGCCAGGCACCGCACGGGTTTTCGGAGAATCTCCGTAAAACACGATGTATATCAAGCAACACCTCGGGTAATCACCTATACCTGACACCCACCCATGTATACATAATCGCAAAAAATTCAAACCAGCGGCTCGGTCGCGCCCCAGGCGGACAGCACGCCACCAGGAGACAAAATGTCCAATGTATCCACGCCGGCCGGCACGGGCCCGGCTCCCCGTCTTGCGCTCGTCACGGGCGGCGGCGGCGGGATAGGCGCCCGCATCTGCCAGGAACTGGCCAGCGCCGGCTTGCGCGTCGTGGTCTCGGACGTGGACGCCGGGCGTGCCCGCCGCGTGGCCGACGAACTGGGCGCGCCGCACGCGTCGCACGCCTTCGACGTCAGCGACGAGTCCTCGGTCGAGAACGCGTTCGAACAGATCGAAGCGCAGCATGGCCCCATCGCCGTGCTCGTCAGCGCCGCCGGCCTGCTGCTGTTCCAGGAAAACGGCGAACGTCCGCTCATCAAGGACACCTCGCTGGACATCTGGGAACGCAGCTTCGCCGTGAACGCCCGCGGCGTGTTCCTGTGCGGCCGCGCCTACCTGCGCCGGCGCGAGGCCGCGCCGCTGGCGCACGGCCGCATCGTCACGTTCACCTCGGTTGCGGCACAGTTGGGCGGCTACCGCTCCAGCGCCTCATACATCGCGGCCAAGTCCGCGGTGCTGGGCCTGACCAAGGCCATGGCGCGCGAATCCGCTCATCTGGGCGTCACGGTCAACGGCATCGCGCCGGGCCTCATCGACACCGACATGCTGCGCAGCACCGTCACCAGCAGCGGCGCGCTCGCTGCCGCCGCGCAAGCCATTCCGTTGGGCCGCATCGGCACCGTGGACGACGTGGCCGCCGCCGTGCGCTTCCTGGCGTCGGAGGAAGCCGGCTACATCACCGGCAGCGTCATCGACGTCAACGGCGGCTACCGCATGCAGTAAGGCATTCCGGCGGCCAGGCCGGCAACGCAGCAAAGCGCCCCACCCAAACAAAGGCGCGCATCAAAAAAGAACGGGAGACAAAGATGAAGAAAAGCAGTCGCTACGCAGCCGCCGCCGCGCTATGCGCATGGGCGCTGAGCACGGGCGCGCAGGCCCAGCAGGAGCCGGGCATCACCGACAAGACCATCAAGATCGGTCTGTTCGCGCCCCTGTCCGGCAGCGGCATGGCCTACGGCTTTGACGTGCTGAACGCCGCCAAGATGTGGTACGCCAAGGTCAACAAGGAAGGCGGCGTGCACGGCCGCCAGATCGAACTGGTGATCGAGGACGACCGCTGCAACGCCAACGACCTGGTCGCTGCGGTGAAGAAGCTGAACGAGCAGGACAAGGTGTTCCTGCTGAACGGCGGTTCCTGCTCGGCCGCGGTGGTGGCCTCGCGCGAATACGTGGAGCGCGAGAAGGTGCCGCTGGTCATGCTCAACGCCTCGGGCGACGGCGCGCTGTATCCGCCGTCCAAGTACATCTATGGCGCCTTCTCCATTTCCCAGCACGCCGTGGGCGGCTCGATGGTGCAGTTCGCGGCCGAGCACCTGAAGGCCAAGAAGATCGGCTACATCAACCATGACGACGCCTACGGCGGCTGGAACCTGGAAGCCGCGCAGGCTCAGGTCAAGCAGCTGGGCGACCCATCGCTGCAAGTCCAGTCGGTGAACCCGAACATCACCGACGTGACCGCGCCCATGCTGAAGATCCGCGCCGCCAACGCCGACGTGCTGCTGCTGACGACCTACGCCCGCCCCGCCGCGCTCATCATCAAGAAGGCGCAGGAACTGGGCTGGAACAAGCCCATCGTCCTGGCGGTGAACGGCACCGCCGACCTGAAGCAGCTGGTCGAGAACGTGGGCAACAAGGACGCCTTCAAGAACGTCTACATCCAGGAAGTGCTGTCCGACGTGCCGGGCGGCGCCAAGCTGACCTGGGTGTATGACATGTACAAGCAGGCCTACCCCGACCTGGCCGCCAAGCCGGGCCACCCGCAGACCTACATGCCTTACGGCCTGCCGCCCGCGATGGCGGTGGTCAACGCGCTCAAGGCCGCCGGCCCCCAGCCCACCCGCGAGAAGGTGCTGCAGGCGCTGGAAACCATGAAGTTCGACTCCGGCGTCATGGCCGGTCCGATCGAATTCGGCCCGAACGACCGCGCGGCGCAGGAATCCGCCATCTACATCAAGTTCGACGGCACCAACATGTCGCTCGTGCCTGGCGCCTTCAAGAGCGTCTGGCAGTACCAGAAGTAAACCAGCGGCCCGCCATGGGCCTGGCCCGCGCGTTGGCGCAGCAGCGCGCGGGCTGCCGGAGAACATCATGAGCTTTGCCGATATCTGGCTGTTCCTGCAGCAGGGGGTGCTGTCGGGACTGGTGACGGGCAGCGTGTACGCGCTGCTGGCGGTCGCCGTAGTCATCATTTTCAAGACCACCGACGTGCCCAATTTCGCCCAGGGCGAGATCTTCATGGTCGGCGGCTACATCGCCCTGTTCCTCACCCTGGTGATGGGCTGGCCCTATCTCGTCGTCATTCCCATCACGCTCGCCGCCGTGGCCGTCCTGTCCGGCCTGTTCCAGCGCGTCGTGATGGAACGCGTCATCGCCTCCAAGGGCGTGGGCGTGCAGATGGTGATCGCCACGCTGGGCCTGGCCTATGCGCTCAAGGGGCTGGTGCGCCAGACCGGCCTGGGCGACACGCCGCGCTCGCTGCCGCCGCTGGCCTCGACCGACGCCATCATCATCGGCGACGCGGTGCTGACCCAGCTGGACCTGGTGATCTTCGCGGTCGCAGTGGCGGTGATGCTGCTGCTGTTCGGCATGTTCACCTATACCCGGGTCGGCCGCGCCATGCGCGCCGTGGGCATGAATCCCAAGGCCGCCCGCCTGGTGGGCGTGAACCTGACCCGCATCCGCATGCTGGTGTGGGCCCTGGCCGGCTTGATATCGGCGGTCGCGGCGCTGCTCATCACGCCCAAGATCCTGATCACGCCCGACATCGGCCACATCGCCATCCTGGCCTACGCCGCGGCCATCGTGGGCGGCATCACCAGCCTGCCTGGAGCGGTGGTGGGCGGCTTCGTGATCGGCGTGGCCGAGAACCTGGTGGGGCTGTTCATTTCTACCAATGCCATCGTGGTCGCGCCCTTCGTGGCCATCATGGTCGTGCTGCTGCTGCGTCCGCAAGGGCTCCTGGGCGGCAAATTGCAGGTGAAGAAAGTATGAGCAAGAAAATCGACCATGCGCTGCTGGCGCTGATGGCCATCGTGCTGGCGATCCTGCCTTTCGCGGCCAGCGGCTATGTCATCTATGTGGTGAACCTGCTGATGGTGTTCGTGGTGCTGGCGCTGGGCCTGCATCTGGTCATCGGCGAAACCGGGCAGTTCGCGCTCTCGCACGCGGCCTTCTACGGCGTGGGCATCTATACCGCCGGCCTCATCAACAACCTGTGGCATCCGCCCTTCTTCATTTCCATCATCGCGGGCGGGCTGCTGGCAGCCGCGCTGGGCTATGTGATCGGCGCGCTGGCGCTGCGCATGCGCGACATCTACCTGGCGCTGTCCACCTTCGCCTTCGGCGAGGCGATGCAGTGGGTGTTCCTGAACTGGCAATCGGTCACCAATGGCTCGAACGGCTTCCGGATCTCGCCGGCCACGCTGTTCGGCTATGAACTGGTGTCGGACGCGAAGGCCTATCCCTTCGTGGTGCTGATCGCCGCGCTGCTGCTGTGGGCCACCGTCGCCCTGTCCCGTTCGCAGCTGGGTTCGGCGTTTCGCGCCGTGCGCGAGAGCGACGTGGCGGCCCAGGCCATGGGCGTGAACGTCAACGCCATCAAGCGCACGGCCTTCACGCTTTCCGCGGCCTACGCCGGCATCGCGGGCGGCATGTACACGACCTTCGCTTCCTTCATCCACCCTGAGAGCCTGGGCTTCCAGACCACCATCCTGATCCTGACGATGGTGGTGGTCGGCGGCATCGGTTCGGTGCGCGGCGCCATCGCGGGCGCGCTGGCCTTCGGCCTGATCTCCGAGCTGCTGCGCCAGGCGTTGTCGTTCCAGGAAATCATCTACGGCGTCATCCTGATGGGTTTCATGATGTTCGCGCCCAAGGGCCTGTTCGCAGGCCGCGGCGCGCGCGGACGGGCTCCGGCGCCGGCCGCGCCCTTGCCTTCCGCCACGCGCCCGGCCGCGGCCAAACCGACCCAAAGGAGCGCCGCATGAGCAGCCATCCCTATCTGGACGTGCAAGGCCTGACCGTCAAGTTCGGCGGCCTCACCGCCATCAACGGCCTGTCCATGCAAGTGGAGCGCGGCCGCATCCATGCGCTGATCGGACCCAACGGCGCCGGCAAGTCCACCACCTTCAATTGCATCTCGCGCTACTACCGTCCCAGCAGCGGCAGCATCTTGTTCGACGGCGCCGACATCACCCGCAAGAAGCCGCACGAAATGGCGGCGCTGGGTGTGGCGCGCACCTTCCAGAACCTGGAGCTGTTCGGCGCGCTGAGCGTGCGCGAAAACGCGCTGCTGGGCACCTATGCGCATGGCGCCGACAACGCGGCCAAGCTGCTGCGCCCCGCGGCCGCGCAGACGCGCGAGCGCGTCGAACACCTGCTGGAGCGCGTCGGGCTGGCCGACTTCCTGGACACGCCGGCGTGCAGCCTGGACTTCGGCCGCCAGAAGATGCTGGAGCTGGCGCGCGCCCTGGCCATATCGCCCAAGCTGCTGTTGCTGGACGAGCCCGCGGCCGGCCTGCGCAATCGCGAAATCGAAACGCTGGACCGCCTGCTGACGGAGCTGTGCGAACGCGACGGCATCACGGTGCTGCTGGTGGAACACGTCATGCAGCTGGTGATGTCGATCTCGCATCGCATCACCGTCATGTCCTTTGGCGAGAAGATCGCCGAAGGCACGCCCGCTCAGGTGCGCAGCAACCCGCGGGTCATTGAAGCCTATCTGGGCAAGGGAGCCGCCGGTGGCTGATCATCTGCTTGAAGTCGACGCGGTATCGGCCGCCTACGGCAATATCCGCGCCCTGCAGGACGTATCGCTGAAAGTGCCGCAGGGCGCCATCGTGGCGCTGCTGGGCGCCAACGGCGCGGGCAAGTCCACCACGCTGAACGTGATCTCGCGCCTGGTGGCGCCCACCGCGGGCAGCGTGCGCTTTGCGGGCGAACCCATACACCGCCTGGCAGCGGACGCCATCGTCGGGCGCGGCATCGTTCAGGTGCCGGAGGGCCGCGAGATCTTCCGCGACATGAGCGTGCGCGAGAACCTGGAGATGGGCGCCTACCTGCGCACCGACCGGGGCGCGGTGCGGCAGGACCTGGACATGGTGTGCGACACCTTCCCGCGCCTGCGCGAACGCTACGAACAAAAGGCCGCGACGCTGTCCGGCGGCGAACAGCAGATGCTGGCCACGGGCCGCGCCATGATGGCGCGCCCGCGCATGATCCTGCTGGACGAACCGTCCATGGGCCTGTCGCCGCTGGTGGTCGAACAGATCTTCGACATCGTGCTGCGGCTGAACCGCGAGCAAGGCATCACCATCCTGCTGGTGGAGCAGAACGTGAAGCTTGCGCTGTCGGTGTCCAGCTACGCGTACATCCTCGAAAACGGCGAGATCGCGCTGGAAGGCGAGTCCGCCGCGCTCGCCAGCGACGAAGGCGTGCAGCGCGCCTATCTGGGCGCCTGAGGCGCCGAAAGGACCGACCATGATATCGATGCAAGACAAGCGGGTGCTCGTCACGGGCGCGGGCCGCGGCCTGGGCGCGGCCATCGCGCAGGGCTTCGCCAGGCAAGGCGCGGCCGTGATCGTCGCCGACGTGGACGCCGCACTGGCCGCCGCCACCGTGCAGGCCATCCGCGCCGCGGGCGGCAAGGCCGCGGACGCGGTGCTGGACGTGACGGATGCCCCCGCCGTGCGCGACTTTGCGCAACGGTCCGCCACCGAACACGGCAATCTGGACATCCTGATCAACAACGCCGGGATATCGGCGCGCGCCCCGTTCGACGATCCCAAGACGCCCGAGATCTGGGACCGCCTGATGAGCGTGAACCTGCAGGGTACGTTCAACGTCACGCACGCCTTCGTCGAACAGTTGAAGGCCACGCGCGGCGCCATCGTCAACCTGTGCTCCATCGTGGCCTACGGCTGCAGCATCTCGACCGCGGGCTACGTGGTGTCCAAGGGCGGCGTGCGCTCGTTCACCGAGGTGCTGGCGCGCGACCTGGCGCCGCACGGCGTGCGCGTGAACGCCGTGGCGCCCGGCCTGATGGAAACCGAGATGACGGCGGGCCAGCGCGCGCAGGCGCAGGGCACGGATTGGTACATGCAGCGCGCCCCCATGGCGCGCGCGGGACGGGCCGACGAGATCGTGGGTCCGGTTCTTTTCCTGGCCTCGGACATGGCCAGCTACGTGAACGGCGTGGTGCTGCCCGTGGACGGCGGCTACCTGGCCGTGTGAGGAAACATCATGAATCAGGGCACGGCATTGGTCACGGGCGGCGCCAGCGGCATGGGTCTTGCCATCGTGGAACGGCTGGCGCGCGACGGTTTTCGCGTCGTGATGGCCGACCGCAACGCGGAACTGGCCGCGAAAGAGGCCGAATCGCTACGGGCGCAAGGGCTGGACGTGGAACACCGCGTGGTGGACCTGACGGACGAAGCCGCCACCCGCGCGTTGGCCCGGTCGCTCGCGCCGCTGGCCGCATTGGTCAATAACGCGGGGCTGTTCGACGAACGCAAGTTCTTTGAAGTGGGCAGCGCCGACTACCGCCGCGCCTTTGACGTCAACCTGCTGGCGGTGGCGACCTTGACGCAGGAGGCCGCGCGCGACATGGCGCCGGGCGCCAAGATCGTCAACATCGCCTCGCGCGCCTACCTGGGCGCAAAGAATCATCCGCACTACGTGGCCTCGAAAGCGGCCTTGGTCGGCTATACGCGGGCCTCGGCCATGGAACTGGCCCCGCGCGGCATCCTGGTCAATGCCATCGCCCCCGGGCTCATCGATACACCGCTCTTGCGCAACCTCACGCCCGAACGCCTTGCGGCCCAACTGGCCCTGCAGCCCACCGGCCGCGCCGGCCAGCCGCAAGACATCGCCTATGCCGTGTCCTTCCTGGCCGCGCCGCACATGGACTTCATCACCGGCCAGGTCATCTTCGTGGACGGCGGCAAATCGCTGGGCGGATCGGGAGCATAGGCAGCATGGAAGGCATTACTTGGGACAAGGAAGTCGACGCGCTGGTGGTCGGCTCGGGCGCGGGCGGCATGGCCGCGGCCCTGACGGCGCGCGAGGAAGGACTGGACGTGCTGCTGGTGGAAAAGACCGGCCGCATCGGCGGCTCAACTGCGATCTCCGGCGGCGCGCTGTGGATACCGCTGAACGCGCAGACGGACGCCGCCGGCCATCCGGACAGCTACGAGAAGGTCTGGACCTATCTGGAACAAACCGTGGGTACGGCGGCGCCCGACGACATGAAGCGCGCCTACCTCGAAGCCGGACCGCGCATGATGGATTACCTGGTGTCGCGCGGCATCCTGGACCTGGCCGCGCGCACCGCCTCGCCCGATTACTACCCCGACCTGCCCGGCGCCGCGATGGGCGGGCGCTCGCTCGACCCGCTGGAGTTCGACGGCCGCAAGCTCGGCCGCGACTTCCGCATGCTGCGCGATCCCCTGAAGGAATTCACGGTGCTGGGCGGCATGATGGTCAACATCACCGATGTGCGTCATCTGCTGCGCGCCACGCGTTCATTTGCGGCCTGGCGTCACAGCATGAAGCTGGTGCTGCGCTATGCCGCCGACCGTGCGCGCGGCTATCACCGCGGCACCCGGCTGCTGCTGGGCAATGCGCTGGCCGCGCAGCTGTTCCACGGCATGCTGGCGCGCAGGATCGAGTACTGGCTGGACACACCCGCGCTGGCGTTGCACCGCGACGCGGCGGGCCGCGTGCAGGGCGTCGCGGTCCGGCGTAACGGCAAGACGCTGAACATCCGCGCGCGCCGCGGCGTGGTGATGGCCACGGGCGGCTTTCCCTGGGATCCGGCGCGCCGCGCGCAGAGCTATCCCCAGCCCACCGGTCTGTGGTCCATGTCGCCGCGGGACAACGCGGGCGACGGCATCCGCCTGTCCGAAGCCGCCGGCGCCGCGCTCGGCTCGGGCCACGCCAGCCCCGCGTTCTGGGCGCCGGTCTCGCTGCTGGAATCCGCGGACGGCAAGCCCCTGCATTACCCGCACCTGGTGTGGGACCGGGCCAAGCCGGGCCTCATCGCGGTCAATGGCGCGGGCCAGCGCTTCGTGAACGAATCGGCCTCGTACCACGAGTTCGTGCAGGCCATGTATCGCAGCCATGGCACGAAGCCCAGCATTCCCGCCTTCCTGATCTGCGACCAGCGCTTCATCGACACCTGGGGCCTGGGCCTGGCGCTGCCGGGGGGCCGGCCGCGCCAACATCTGATCGACGCCGGCTATCTGCTGCAAGCCGGCACGCTGGCGGCGCTGGCGGCCCGGCTGGGCGTGCCCGCCGATGCGCTGCAGGCCACGGTGGAACGCTACAACGCCCACGCGGCCCAAGGCCAGGATCCGGATTTCGGCAAGGGATCGACCGCCTACAACCGTTACCTGGGCGATCCGGAACACGCTCCCAATCCCTGCCTCGCGCCGCTGGCCGCGGGTCCCTACTACGCAGTCAAGGTCTATCCCGGCGACATCGGCACCGCTTGCGGCATCGCCGCCAATCCGCATGCCCAGGCCCTGGACGGCGCGGGCGCGCCCATTGCTGGCCTCTACGTGGCCGGCAACGACATGCAGTCGGTGATGGGCGGCGCCTATCCCGGCCCCGGCATCACACTCGGTCCCGCCCTGACCTTCGGCTGGATCGCTGGACAACATCTGGCCCATGCACAACACTGACGCCTCTCCACCGACAAGGATCCTCATGAAAATCTTCTACTCGCCCGCCTCGCCCTTCGTGCGCAAATGCATGGTCATCGCCCATGAGCTCGGCCTGGCCGACCGCATCGAGAAGCTGCCGAGCGCGGCTGGCCCCGTCGCCCGCGACCAGACCATCATCCCCAGCAACCCGCTGGGCCAGGTGCCCACCTTCATCACCGATGACGGCCAGACGCTGTACGACAGCCGCGTGGTCTGCGAATACCTGAACGAGCTGGGCGGCGGTTCGCTGTTCCCGGCCGGCAAGACGCGCTGGCAAGTGCTGACGGAACAATCCATGGCCGACGGCATGCTGGGCGCGGCGCTGCTGGCCCGCTACGAAACCGTGCTGCGTCCGGAAGCGCTGCGCTGGGACGGCTGGGTCGAGGGCCAACTGGGCAAGGTCCGCGACGGCCTCGCGCTGGTGGAAAAGAACGCCGCTGCGCTGGCTGGCCGCCTGGACATCGGCACCATCACCATCGGTTGCGCGCTGGGCTATCTGGACTTCCGCTTCCCCGACCTGGACTGGCGCGCCGGCCACCCCGCCACCGCCGCCTGGTACGAAACCTTCAGCCAGCGTCCGTCCATGCAGGCCACCAAGCCCTGACCCGGTTTGGGCAGGCGCAGGGCCGGGAGAACCCGCCGGGCTCCCTGGCCATCACCTGCCTTGGTACGGCGCGGCCCCGAGCAGCGTCGCTAGGCCCCTGACGCGTGCAGGGGCCTTTTTTTTCGCCCGCATCGCCCCCAGCTGTTACAGTGAAGTCGGCAGGCGGGCCGATCCGCCGGCCATCACCAGAAGAGGCCCAGCATGAACGTCGCTGCGATCTCCGCCATCCACCGGGCTGACGCGCCCTATCCCGCGCGCTCCGCCGCGTTGGACGCCGCCCGCGCATTTCCCGAAACCCAACGCGTGGCCCATGTCCACGCGGCCCGGGCTGCGGCCGCCGGCCACGCGGCGCAAGCCGGCCGCGAACGCGCCAGCCTGCCATTGCCGCTGACCTCCTTCGACGCCTCGAACGCGGACGCGCTGCGCGACCTGCACGCGGCATCGCGCATGCGCCGCGCCGTTGAGGATTTCGCCGCGCAGCCCGACCCCGTGGCCCAGCGCGCCGGCTCCGCCAACGACCTGGGCACGATCGAAGGCCTGATGCCATTGCAGGCCTATCGCCTCGCCATGGGTAATCCGCAAGTCCAGGAACTGCAGACCGCCGTGGCCATGAAGGCGGCGGGCCTGGGCGTTCCCAAGGTCGCCAACATCGGCGCGACCGAGAACGTCACGGACAACGCGCGCTACCGGCCGGGTTTCGCGCCCTGACCAAAAAAAACCGCCTGACAAAAAGCATCAGGCGGTTCTTGATTCGGGAACGGGCCGCGATCAGTGGAAGAATTCCGCGATCATGGTCGCACCCAGGAAGGTGCCGGCGTTGGCGGCCAGGGACACCACCACGATCTTCCAGCCCAGCTTGCGGAACGCCGGCAGGTCCTTCAGGATCGACAGGCCGGCCATGGCCAGGATCACGGTCGTGAACGGCAGGAAATTCACCTTGCCGACCATCGCGATGATCTGGTCCGAGTACGGCAGCACGCCGGGGCAGCCCGCGGTCATGGCGATCAGCGACAGCACGAACACGGCCGGCAGCTTGGGCACCACGCGCAGCACCAGGTCGGTAATGACGACCAGCAGGATGATGATGCCCATGCCCGGCAAGGCGTCGGCGAACGGCACGTTGTAGCCCAGGCGGTTGCCCACCAGCGCGAACAGGCCGCAGATGACATAGGCGGTCAGGCGGTCGCCGAAGCCCATCTTGACGCCGTGCGCCGGCGCATCCTGCGTGACCTCGTCATCAGCGGCGGCGGTCTCGGCCTTGCCGCGCGAGAAGCGGCCCAGCACGGGCTCCAGCTTGCCATACAGGAAGATGGTGGTCGGCAGCGAGATGAAGAGCGTGAAGTACACGCCCACCACAGTGGTCAGCAGGTTGGCGGCGGCGGCCAGCGCGGCCACCTGGTGCGCGACTTCGGGCGTCTGCTGGGATGCGATCGCGCCCACGCCTGCGGCCATCATGCTGCCCGAGCCCACGCCGGCGCCCATGGCGAGCGAGCGCGGATCGAAGATGTTCAGGCTGGTGATGAAGCCGGCCATCAGGGCCACGAACAGCGCGCCGATCACGGTGCCGGTGATGTATTCGGCCATCACGCCGCGGCCTTCGGGCGAGTTCATGCCGTAGCGTTCGCCGATGATGGCCAGGCTGGGCTCGCGGCCCACCGAGAAAGTGGCGCCGATGGCCTCGCGCTTGATGCCCAGCAGCAGGGCCAGCGGCAAGCCGACGGCCATGGTGCCGAAGAAGTGGCCGAACTCCTGGAACACCAGGGCCCAGCCGGCTTCGCGCACCTGCGGCAAGGCGCCACCCACCATCAGGCCCAGCTTGGCCAGGAAGGGCAGCAGCGCGTATTGCAGATAGCCGCTGATGCGGGTCTGCATGGCGGTGTCAATGTTCAGGCCGGCCGGCATGCGCTGGCCGAAGGCGGCCACGATGGCGCCGATGAAAATCGCCCACAGCATCGGCTGCAGGATGATCTTGCCCGGCCCCACGTTGAAGGTGGCGCTGCCGATCGCTTCAGAAATGACGACCACCAGCAAAATGGCGGCGAGCATGCGGATGCGCCCGGATAGCGGCATGGAAGGCGCGGCCAGGCTTGCGCTGGCGTGAGACATCGGATTCCCCTGATGAACGTGAATAGTCGTCGTGGCTGCCCGCCGCAATCCCGGCCGGCCGGCGCCCGCAATGGGCGTCGCAGCGCGGCGGCGGCGACGGCGCGCGCAGCAGGGCCGATTTTCGCCGGCGGCCTTACGCGCAACCATGACAGGGCTGGCGCAGAAACGTTGCGTAAAATGCAACGGATAGGCTTTTCCAGGGAAAATTTTGCATGATCTCGCACCATGCAAGGGTAAACCCTAGATTGTATCTGTGGATCTGCCGCCGCACTCCCGCCACGGAGCCCTCGCCATGGACGAAAAACTCGACGCCCGCCGCACCCACTATTTCATGCAGGTCATGAGCCGCGGCTCGGTGCGCGGCGCCGCCGAAGTGCTGGACATGGACCCGTCCGCCGTCAGCCGCGCCATCGCCGCGCTGGAGCGCGATTGCGGCATCGCCCTGTTCGAGCGCCGCGGGCGCGGCGTGGTGCCGACCGACGCCGGCCATATCCTGGCGCGCTACATCAAGCGCCAGCAGGACATCCAGGAGAGCTTCTTCTCCGAGATCGACAGCCTGCGCAAGGCCGAACGGGGACACATAGACCTGGTGCTGGGCGAAGGCTTCGTGGAGCTGATGTTCGAGCGCGTGCTGCCCGGCTACTGGCGCAGCCACCCGGAGGTCACCCTGGACATCGACGTGGCGCGCACCTCCGAGATCGTGCAGCGCATCGTGGATGACCGCGCCTATATCGGACTGGTGTTCCAGCCCCCCAACGACGCCCGCCTGCGCACCCATTACTCACGGCCCGAGCCCATCCGCGCCATTGTCCGCGAGGACCACCCGCTGACCCTGCTGCGCCGTCCCCTGCTGCTGACCGATCTGGCCGACTATCCCGGCGCGTCCATGCAGGAGGGTTTCGGTGTGCGCCAGCACATCCAGGCCGCCGAAATCAGCGAACAGGTCAGGCTGCGCAACGTGCTGACCACCTCGTCCTTCAAGGCGCTGTGGCAGTTCGCCGCCGCCGGCATCGGCTACGCGCTTACGCCGCCCATCGCGGTCACGGCCGACCTGCGCGCCCAGCGCCTGGCCAGCTTGCCGCTGGCCAACCCCATCCTCAACCAGGGCAGCCTGCACGTGCTAAGCCGCGCCGGCCGCCATGTGTCCCCCGCCGCGCGCGAACTGCTGGACCACATCGTGCGCGGCATCGGCGCCCCCGCCGGTCCGGCGTCTGATACGGTCGGGTAAGGCGGATCTGCATCTGTCTCCGCGGACGGCGCCGGCCTACATTTGCAGCATCGCCACGACGCCAGGAGGTCTACATGCTCAGTTTCTTGCGCACGGTCAAATCCGTGCTGTGGGGATTCTTCGGCGTGCGCCGCGGGCGGGGCTACGATGCCGACATCGCCAACAACAAGCCGGCGCCATTGATATTGACCGGGCTGCTGATGGCGGCCTGTCTGGTGGTCATTCTGGTCGTGGTAGCGAAGTGGGCGGTGAACGCGGCGTTGTAGACGCGGCCCGTAGGATGGGTGAAGCGCGGCAAAATCGGAACAAGAACCCCGACAACAAACGCGCGCAACCCATCATGCAGCAATCAAATCACGCCTGCGGATCATGGAACGCAGGCGGCATGATCTTATTACCAGAATGACTTAGACGGTCGCCGCAGCTGCCTGTTACGGTTATGAACCCCTTTCCCCTGCCGCATTGCGCCAGGCGAGCGCAAGGGCTCAGACCGAGAAGACTTCAAGGGCAGTAGACATGTACGTGTATGACCCCGTCGACCAGCAGCTCGTCGAGCAACGCGTGGCGCAATTCTCCGACCAGACGCGCCGCTTCCTCGATGGCCAACTAACGGAAGATGAATTCCGCGTTTTGCGCCTGCAAAACGGCCTGTACATCCAGCGCCACGCGCCCATGTTGCGCGTCGCCATTCCCTACGGCATCCTGGCGTCGCGCCAACTGCGCACGCTGGCGCACATTGCCCGCAAATGGGACCGCGGCTACGGCCATTTCAGCACCCGCCAGAACATCCAGTTCAACTGGCCCAAGCTGGAAGACGTGCCGGCCATCCTGGCCGAACTCGCCACGGTGCAGATGCACGCCATCCAGACCAGCGGCAACTGCATCCGCAACACCACCACCGACCACTTCGCCGGCGTCGCGCCGGACGAGCTGGTGGATCCGCTGGTGTGGTGCGAGATCATCCGCCAGTGGTCCACGCTGCATCCCGAATTCGCCTTCCTGCCGCGCAAGTTCAAGATCGCGGTCAGCGGCGCGGTGCAGGACCGCGCGGCCGTGGGCGTGCACGACATCGGCCTGCAAGCCGTCGAACGCGACGGCAAGCTGGGCTTCCGGGTCTGGGTCGGCGGCGGGTTGGGCCGCACGCCCATCGTCGGCAAGCTGATCAACCCCTTCGTCGAATGGCAGGACCTGCTGACCTATCTGCAGGCCGCGCTGCGGGTCTACAACCTGCACGGCCGCCGCGACAACAAGTACAAGGCGCGCATCAAGATCCTCGTCAAGGACCTGACGCCGGAAGTCTATGCGCAACAGGTGGACGAACAGTGGCAGCTCATCAAGGGCGGCCCCGACACCATCACCCAGGAATTCGTCGACAGCATCAAGGCCCGCTTCGTCTGGCCGCAATACGACGCCACTGCCGCGCAGGACGTGGACAACACCGCCGCGCTGGCCGCCGCCGATCCGCGCTTTGCGCGCTGGCTGCGCACCAACGTGCATCCGCACAAGGTGGCCGGCTATGCCGCGGTCACCGTGTCGCTCAAGCCCACCGGCGTGCCGCCGGGCGATATCACCGCCGACCAGATGGACGCGGTGGCCGACCTGGCCGACGACTACGGCTTCGGCGAGCTGCGCGTCTCGCACGAGCAGAACCTGATCCTGGCCGACGTGCGCCGCGCGCGCCTGCATGAACTCTGGACCACGTTGCAGGCGCTGAACCTGGCCACGCCCAACATCGGGCTGCTGACCAACATCATCGCCTGTCCGGGCGGGGATTTCTGCGCGCTGGCCAATGCCGTCTCCATCCCCGTGGCCGAAGCCATCCAGCGCCAGTTCGACAACCTCGACTATCTCTTCGAGATCGGCGAGCTGGACCTGAACATCTCGGGCTGCATCAACTCCTGCGGCCACCATCACGTGGGCCATATCGGCATTCTTGGCGTCGATAAGGCCGGCGAGGAGTGGTATCAGGTCACCATCGGCGGTCGCCAGAACGGCGCCGCCAAGCCGCTGCCCGACATCGAATCCACGCGCGGCGGCGGCGCCGCCATCGGCCGCATCATCGGCCCCTCATTCGCGCGCGAGCAGGTCGCGGGCGTGGTGGACCGCCTGATCCGCACTTACCTGGGCCTGCGCGACAGCGAAGAGGAACGCTTCATCGACGTGGTAGACCGGGTCGGCATCGATCCCTTCAAGCAGGATGTCTACTCCGATCCCGCCTTCGCCAAACCCGCGCAGCAAGCCGAGGCCGCCCATGTCTGAAATCTATCCGCACGACGCCCCCGGCCCGCACCTGATCCGCAACGGCCGCCTGGAAGCGGACGCCTCGCGCGCCTTCACGCCTGAACCCGAGGTTCCCGCCGAGGGCCAGGTGCCTGGCGACGCGCCGGGCTGGATCGTGCCGCTTTCCGTCTGGAAGACCTCGCGCGCCACCCTGCGCCGCCACCAGCATCCCGTCGCGGTCCTGCTCGACCCCGACGCGGATCTGCGCGACCTGGCCGAAGCCGACGGCACCCTGGACCCCGCCGGCATTGCCTTCATCGCCGTGGATTTTCCGGTCTACACCGATGGCCGCGGCTATTCGTTGGCACAGCTGCTGCGCACGCGCTACCAGTGGCAAGGCGAACTGCGCGCGGTCGGCGACGTGATGATCGACACCATCCACTACCAGGCGCGCGTTGGCTTCGACAGCTTCCTGGTCAAGCCCGGCCACGATCCGCACAAGGCCCTGGAAGCCTTCAGGACTTTCACGGTGCATTACCAGAAGACCTACCGGGTGCCGACGCCGGCAGCCGCCTAGGCAGCCGGAAACCCCGGCAACGCCCAGCGCTGCGTCCTGACCTCGTCCTGCGCCAGCTGGGCGCGGATCAGGTCGGCGATATTGCGCTGGCGCGCCGCCTGCATGCGGCTGATCAGGCTGGACACGCTGACGGCCAGGCGCGGATATCCGCCTGCATCGCACAAGGCCACGCCCACGCCCAGCACGCCGGGCACCGCCGCGTTGCCCACCACCGACCAGCCGCGTCCGCGCGTGTTCTCCACCAGGCGCCGCATCTGCGCCACCGTCATGCCGCCGTAGGCGCGCAACGCCTGCTCGTTCTGCGCAATCACCTCTTCCGACTCGTCAGGCGGCAGCGCGGCCAATAGCGCCAGGCCGGCCGCCCCCACGCCCAGCGGCTGGCGGTGCCCCACCGTAACCGCCAGCACCTGCACGGGATAGTTGCCCACTTCACGGTGCAGGCAGAGCGAATCGTTGCCCGCGCGGCAGATGAGAAAAGCGGAATCGCCGCTGACGTCGCTGATCTGCCGCAGCACCGGCCGCAGGCTGCGCACGGCCTGCGCATGCGGATCGCCCGCCATCATCACGCCCAGCTCGGCCACGCGCCAGCGCGGCGCTTCGGACTCGCGCAGGGCGTAGCCCTCCTGAACCAGCACGTCGAGATAGCGGTAGGCCGTGGTCCGCTGCATGCCCGCCGCACGCGCGATGTCGACCACGTGCATGCCCGCCGCCCCCGCCTGCCGCAGCACGCCCAGCACGCGCAACCCGCGGCGCAACACGCGCGGCCCCGTGTCTTCGGATTCTAGTTTGTTCATTTTTTGGACAGCTTGCGTTGATGAGGCCTCTATCAAAGCCCAATATGAAGCCGGGCAGACGCAGATTTGTCCAAATATTAGACAAACAGGACGGAGACAACAATGAAGATCCAAAGCAAGCGGTGGGCCGCCGCGGCGGCCGCCCTGGGCGCGCTGCTCGCGGCCCCGGCCCTGGCGGCCCAACCCTATCCCGAGCGTCCCGTGACGCTGGTGGTCGGCTACGCCGCCGGCGGCGCCACTGACATCGTGGCGCGCCTGATGGCGAAGTCCCTCGCGGAAGAACTGGGCCAGACTTTCGTGGTCGAGAACAAGACCGGCGCCAACAGCAACATCGGCGCGGAAATCGTCGCGCGCGCCGCGCCAGACGGCTACACGCTGTACGTCGGCTCCATCGCCAACACCATCAACCGCACGCTGTACAGCCAGCTCAACTATGACTTCGTGAAGGGCTTCGAGCCGGTGGGCCTGTTGGCGACCATTCCGAACATCCTGGTGGTCAATCCCAAGCTGCCGGTCAAGACCGTGCAGGAATACGTGGCTTACGCCAAGAAGAACCCGGGCAAGCTGACCTGCGCCTCGTCGGGCAGCGGCTCGTCCATCCATCTGTCGTGCGAACTGTTCAAGATGCAGACCGGCACCGACATCCTGCACGTGCCGTACCGCGGCAGCGGCCCGGCCGTGGCCGACTTGCTGGGCGGCCAGGTGGATTCCATGTTCGACAACCTGCCCTCGTCGCTGCCGCACGTGCAGGCCGGCAAGCTGCGCGCCATCGGCGTCACCTCGCCGCAGCGTCTGCCGTCCGCGCCCGACACGCCCACCCTGGCCGAATCCGGCTTGGCCGGCTTCGACGTGGAATCCTGGTTCGGCGTGATGGCGCCGGCGGGCACCCCCAAACCCGTCGTCGAACGCCTGAACCAGGCCATCAACAAGGCGCTGGCCAGCCCGGCGCTGCAGGCGTCCTACCAGCAGTCCGGCTTCTACGCGCCGCAGCAGCCCAACACGCCCGAGACCTACGCCAGGAAGATCGCCAGCGAGATCGATAAATGGGGCAAGGTCGTCAAGAGCGCCAACCTCAAAGCCAACTAGGAACACCAGGATGTACCCGATAGATTTCTTCTTCCGCGCTGCCGAGCAGTATCCGGACCGCATCGCGCTGGACGGGCCCGAAGGCCAGGTCACGTACTCACGGTTGGCCGCCGACACGCGGGCGCTGGCCGCGGCCTTGCAGGAACTCGATCCTGCGCCGCAAACGCGGGTGGCGATCTGCGCCGGCAATTCCGCTCGGCACATCCTGGCGCTGCTGGCCGTGCTGGCCAGCGGCAAGGTGTGGGTACCGCTCAACTACCGCAGCACCGAGCGCGAGATCGGGCGCATCCTGGACGCCACCGAGCCGTCCATCGTGATCGTGGACGGCGTGGGCGCGCCGCTGGCGCCCGAGGCCCAGGCGCCGCAAGGCCGCCACCACATCCATCTGGAAGACGCGGCGGCGCCGCTGGCGCTGGACGCGCTGCTGGCCCGCTGCGCCGGACGCGAACCGCAACGCCATGCGCTGCCGCGCGACGCCACCCAGGCCATCAAGTTCACCGGCGGCACCACCGGCCTGCCCAAAGGCGTGATGCAGCCTTACCACGCGTGGAACGCGGGCATCATCAACCAGATCATGAACTGGGGCCTGACCCACGAAGACCGCTACGTCGTGGCCGCCCCCATCACGCATGGCACCGGCACCTACCTCTTGCCGGTGCTGGCTTGCGGCGGCGCCCATCTGCTGCTGGATGGCGTCACGCCTGCCAGCATCACCGCCGCCTTCCGCGAACGCGGCGGCACGCTGAGCTTCATGCCGCCCACGCTGATCTACATGATCATGGCGCAACCCGGCGTCTCGCGCGCCGACTTCCCGCGCCTGCGCAACCTGATCTACGGCGGCGCGCCCATGCCCGTGGAAAAGATCGACCGGGCGCGCGACTTCTTCGGCCCGGTGCTGGGCACCACCTACGGCCAGACCGAGGCGCCGCAGATCATGACGGTGCTGCGGCCCGCCGATCTGGAAGCCCCGGAGAACCGCGCCTCGGTCGGACGCGTCACCTGGCTCAGCGACGTGGCCATCATGTCGCCCGACGGCGCGCTGCTGCCGCGCGGCGAGATCGGCGAGGTCGTGGTGCAGGGCGACCTGGTCATGTCCGGCTACTGGCGCCTGCCGGAGAAGACCGCCGAAACGGTCGTGGACGGCTGGCTGCATACCGGCGACACCGGCCTGATCGACACGCGCGGCTATCTGTTCCTGAAGGACCGGCTGCGCGATGTGATCATCACGGGCGGCTTCAACATCTACCCGGTGGACGTGGAGAACGCGCTATCCGCGCATCCCGCGGTGTACGAGTGCTCGGTGTTCGGCCTGCCCGACGACAAATGGGGCGAAGCCGTTCACGCCGCCGTGCAGTTCCATCCCGGTGCGCAGGCCAGCGCGGACGAGTTGAAGACCCACGTGCGCGCCCTGCTCGGCCCCGTGGCCACGCCCAAGCAATTCCACATCCATGACAGTCTGCCGCGCTCCAGCGTGGGCAAGGTGCTGAAAAACGCCGTGCGCGACGCGGCCCTGAAGGAGACCCCATGAAAACGCCCGAAACCCGCCTCTGCGCGCATCACCTCACCGGCATGTCCTACCGCGACGTGGATCTGGTCGAAGACCTGATCGGCAAGAAGACCTTCACCGAAGTCATGATCATGCAGATCCTGGGCCGCGAGGCGCGCCCGGTGGACTTGCGCATCGTCGACGCGGTGCTGGTCACGCTGATGGAGCATGGCCTGACGCCCAGCGCCATCGCCACGCGGCTGATCTACATGAGCGCGCCGGAAAACCTGCAGGGCGCGGTGGCGTCCGGGCTGATGGCGGTGGGCAGCCAGTTCGTCGGCACCATGGAAAACTGTTCGCGCCTGCTGGACCGCATCCACCAGGCCGACGATGGCCGCACGGAAGCCCTGGCGATCGCCCGCGAATTCCGCGAATCGCGCAGCGCGTTGCCCGGCTTCGGACACCATCTGCACAAGCCCGACGACCCGCGCTCGATCAAGCTGCTGGCGCTGGCCGAGGCCGAACCAGAGCTCAAGGGCGACTCGCTCAAGGCGCTGCGCCTGCTCTCGGCCGCCATCGACGAGACCTACGGCAAGCACATCACCATCAACGCCACCGGCGCGGTGGCGGCGCTGCTCAGCGAGATCGGCGTGCCGACCGAACTGATGCGCGGCTTCGCCGTCATCTCGCGCGCCGCCGGCCTGGTGTCGCACGTGGCCGAGGAACAGCAAAGCCCGTCCGGGCGCTACATCTGGGAAACCATCGACCACGCCATACCCTATGTGGGCCGTGGCAAGACGCATCAGGACGCAGAGCAAGCGTAACGGCACAGCCGCATGGACGGGGGAATGGCCGGCGAGTACGCCTGGCCGCTCCTCCGGCAGCGCTCAACCCAGGTTCGGCGCCAGGGTGCGCTTCAGGTCTTCGATGCTGCGGCCGCTGCGGGCCGCGTAGTCCTGCAGCTGGTCTTCGCCGATCACGCCCACATTGAAGTACTGCGACTGCGGGTGGCTGAAGTAGAAGCCGGACACGCTGGAAGCCGGGTACATGGCGTAGCTGTCGGTCAGCATCATGCCGATGTCGGCGCCGTCCAGTACGCGGAACATGTCGGTCTTGATGACGTGTTCCGGGCAGGCCGGATAGCCGGGCGCGGGGCGGATGCCCACGTATTTCTCGGCGATCATGTCCTCGTTGGACAGGGCTTCGTCGGGCGCGTAGCCCCACAGGTCCTGGCGCACGCGGGCATGCAGGCATTCGGCGAAGCCTTCGGCCAGGCGGTCGGCCAGCGACTTGAGCATGATGCTGGAGTAATCGTCCAGCGCCTTTTCGAATTCCGCTTCCTTCTTTTCGATGCCCAGGCCCGCCGTGACGGCGAACATGCCGATGTAGTCCAGCTTGCCGCTGGACTTGGGCGCGATGAAGTCGGACAGCGACTTGTTGCTGACGCCTTCGCGCTTGGCGCCCTGCTGGCGCAGGTTGCGATAGGTGAACAGCACCTCGCTGCGGGTCTCGTCCTTGTAGACCTCGATGTCTTCGTCGTTGATGCTGTTGGCCGGATAGAAGCCCACCACGCCGTTGGCGGTGAGCCAGCGGCCTTCGATGATGCGCTTCATCATGGCCTGGCCGTCGGCGTAGACCTTGCGCGCCTGCTCGCCCACGACCTTGTCGTCCAGGATGGCCGGGAACGGGCCGAACAGGCTCCAGGTCTGGAAGAACGGGCCCCAGTCCACGTACTTGGCGATCTCGGCCAGGTCGTAGCTCTTGAACGTGCGGCGGCCGATGAACTTGGGGCGCGGCGGCGTGTAGTTGTCCCAGTCGATAGCGGGGCGCGAGGCGCGCGCTTCGGCCAGCGGCAGGATGGGCGTGGCCTTGCGGTTGGCGTGGCGGCGGCGCACCTCTTCGTATTCCTGGGCCAGATCGGCCAGGTAGGCTTCCGACTGATCCGACATCAGGCTGGTGGCCACGCCCACTGAACGGCTGGCGTCCGGCACGTAGATCACCGGGCCTTCGTAGTTGGGCGCGATCTTCACGGCGGTATGCACGCGGCTGGTGGTGGCCCCGCCTATCATCAGCGGCAGCTTGCGGCTGCGGAAGTATTCGTCGCGCTGCATTTCGCTGGCGACGTAGGCCATTTCTTCCAGGCTGGGCGTGATCAGGCCGGACAGGCCGACGATGTCGGCGTTCTCTTCCTTGGCCTTTTCCAGGATCTGGGCGCAGGGCACCATCACGCCCATGTTCACGACTTCGAAGTTATTGCACTGCAGGACCACCGACACGATGTTCTTGCCGATGTCGTGCACGTCGCCCTTGACCGTGGCGATGACGATCTTGCCCTTGGCGCGCACGTCGCCGCCGGCGGCCGCGATCTGGCGCTTTTCTTCCTCGATGAAGGGAACCAGGTGGGCCACGGCCTGCTTCATGACGCGGGCCGACTTCACCACCTGCGGCAGGAACATCTTGCCCTCGCCGAACAGGTCGCCCACCACGTTCATGCCGTCCATCAGCGGGCCTTCGATCACTTCGATCGGACGGCCGCCGCGCGCGGCGATCTTCTGGCGCACTTCCTCGGTGTCCTCGACGATGAAGGCGGTGATGCCGTGCACCAGCGCGTGCGACAGGCGGGCCTCGACCTCAGCGTTGCGCCAGGTCAGGTCTTCTTCCTTCTTGGCGCCCGAGCCCTTCACGCTGTCGGCGAACTGCACCAGGCGTTCGGTCGGCGTGCGCTCGTCGTCGGCGTCCGTCTTGCCCACGGGCTCGGCGCGGTCCAGCACCACGTCCTCGACCAGGTCGCGCAGCTTGGGATCCAGGTCGGCGTACACGCCCAGCTGGCCGGCGTTGACGATGCCCATCGTCATGCCTTCCTTCACGGCGTAGTAGAGGAACACCGTGTGGATCGCCTCGCGCATCGGCTCATTGCCGCGGAACGAGAAGCTGACGTTGGACACGCCGCCCGAAATGCGGGCGTAGGGCAGGTTTTCGCGGATCCAGCGCGTGCCTTCGATGAAGTCCACGGCGTAGTGGTTGTGCTCGTCGATGCCGGTCGCGACCGCGAAGACGTTGGGGTCGAAGATGATGTCTTCCGGCGGGAAGCCTTCTTCCTCGACCAGGATCTTGTAGGCGCGGCCGCAGATTTCCTTGCGGCGCTCCAGCGTGTCGGCCTGGCCGAGTTCGTCGAACGCCATCACCACCACGGCGGCGCCGTAGCGGCGGCACAGGCGCGCATGGTGGCGGAAGGGCTCCAGCCCTTCCTTCATGGAGATCGAGTTCACCACGGGCTTGCCCTGCACGCACTTCAGGCCTTCCTCGATGACTTCCCACTTGGAGCTGTCGATCATGATCGGCACGCGCGCGATGTCGGGCTCGGAGGCGATCAGGTTGAGAAAGCGCCGCATGCAGGCCACCGAATCCAGCATGGCCTCGTCCATGTTGATGTCGATGATCTGCGCGCCGTTCTCGACCTGCTGGCGGGCCACGGCCAGCGCCTCGTCGTATTTCTCTTCGCGGATCAGGCGGGCAAACATCTTGCTGCCCGTCACGTTGGTGCGTTCGCCCACGTTGACGTAGAGCGTGTCTTCGTCGATGTTCAGCGGTTCCAGGCCCGACAGGCGGGTCTTCACCGGAATGTCCGGCACGGCGCGCGGGGTCAGCGACATGACCTTGGCCGCGATCTCGCGGATGTGGTCCGGCGTGGTGCCGCAACAGCCGCCCGACATGTTCACCAGGCCAGCACGCGCGAACTCCTCCAGCAGCGCGGAGGTGTCGGCCGGGGTTTCGTCGAAGCCGGTTTCGGCCATCGGGTTGGGCAGGCCGGCGTTCGGATAGACGCAGACGTAGGTGTCGCAGATGCGGGCCAGCTCGGCCACGTAGGGGCGCATCAGCGCCGCTCCCAGCGCGCAGTTCAGGCCGATGGTGATGGGGCGCGCGTGGCGCACCGAGTTCCAGAAGGCTTCCACGGTCTGGCCGGAAAGGATGCGGCCGGACGCGTCGGTCACCGTGCCCGAGATCATCACGGGCAGGCGCACGCCGCGCGCCTCGAACACTTCCTCGGTGGCGAAGATGGCCGCCTTGGCGTTGAGGGTGTCGAAGATGGTTTCGATCAGGACGATGTCGATGCCGCCGTCCAGCAGGCCGTTGAGCTGCTCCACATAGGCGACGCGCAGTTCCTCGAAGGTGACGTTGCGCGCGCCCGGATCGTTCACGTCCGGCGAGATCGAGGCCGTCTTGGGCTGCGGGCCCAGCGCGCCGGCCACGAAACGCGGCCGCTCGGGCGTGCTGTAGGCGTCACAGGCCTCGCGCGCCAGGCGCGCGGACACCAGGTTCAGTTCGTAGGCCAGTTCCGGCAGCTCGTAGTCGCCCTGCGCGATGGTCGTCGCGCCGAAGGTGTTGGTCTCGATGACATCGGCGCCCGCTTCCAGGTATTGCCGGTGGATCTCGGAGATCACGTCCGGGCGCACCAGCGACAGCAGTTCGTTGTTGCCCTTGACGTCCTTGCCGTGGCCGGCGAAGCGCTCGCCGCGGAAGTCCGCCTCGCCCAGCTTGTAGCGCTGGATCATGGTGCCCATGGCGCCATCCAGAATCAGGATGCGCTTGCCCAGCAGGCGGGCGAATTCACCGCCATGGGTATAGGCTTCGGGCGGGTAAGGCAGGCGGGGATACGACACGGGCAGGTCCGGATGGAGTTGGCGATGACGGCGCAATGTGGCGAAAAAGCGAAAAACGCCGCAAAAACAAGCCCTGATCGTAACAAAATGGGCCTATCCGCGCCTCCCGGTGATACAGTTTCGGCCCCGAACCGGTGCTTTCGGCGCACAGGGCAGGCAAGAACGCAACACTTGCCGCACCGCGCGCGAAAGGTAAACGGGAAACAGGAAGAACCTCCCAGGGCTGCCGCCCCACAAGGCGCCGGCAACCCCTGGCTCCAGCCTGTGCTGCCCCCGCAACGGTCCCCATGCGCGCAATGCGCCCATGGCAGCCCGATACCGGCCTGTTCGATCGCAAGGAAGTCCATGCATTGCCGCCAGGCCTACACCGGCCCGCCGCGGCTTGGGCATCCTCCCCATCGTGAATGGCCTGCGGGGTCGCGGGTCGCATCGAGGTTACGTAGATGAAAACCCGCTCCATCCGGCGCTATGCCGGCGCCCTGCTCTGCTCCGCCCCGGCCATCGCCGCCGCCCAGCAAGCCGCCTCCTCCACTCCCCAGCTCGACGCCATCACGGTCACCGCCCAGCGCGTGCCGACCGACGGCCGCACGCTGCCGGTGTCGATCTCGGTCATCACCGCCGAAGACATCGCCGCGTCCAGCGCCCGCACCATGCAGGACGTGCTGTCGACCCAGGCTGGCATCCACCTGATCAACACCAGCAGCTCGAGCGACAACTCCATCGTCGACCTGCGCGGCTTCGGCATCACCGGCGCCAGCAACACGCTGATCCTGATCGATGGCGTCAAGCAGAACACCAACGACCTGTCGGCGCCCAGCCTCGGCGTAGTGCCGCTGGACCAGGTCGAGCGCATTGAAATCGTGCGCGGCAGCGGTTCCGTGCAGTACGGCGGCGGCACCACCGGCGGCGTGATCAACATCATCACGCGTTCCGATTTCACCAAGGAGCCAGTCGCCGCCCGCGCCACCGCCACCTTCGGCAGCTATGGCCTGCGCCAGTACGACGCGGCCGTGTCCATGAACAATGAAAAGGTCGGCGTCGACGCCTACATGCAATCGCTGCACAGCGACGGCTACCGCGACCACAGCGGCGAGCGCCGCGAGGGCGGCGGCGGCGGCATCACGTTCCGCCACGACGACGGCTCGATCCGCCTGTACGGCCGCACCACCACGCAGAAGCTGGAGTTGCCCGGTCCGCGCACGATCAACCCCAAGACCGGCCTGAACGAGTACCAGGACGATCCGCGCGGCTCGAAGAACGACGTCGATTACGTCAAGACCACGACCACTACCTTCGGCCTGCAGCTCGAGCAGGCGATCGGCGCCGGCACCCTGTACGCCGACCTGTCGACCCGCGAGAAAAAGCTCGACGGCCTGACCTACGACGGCTTCGGCGACATCCTGCGCGACCAGAAGCTGGAAGAGAACATCGCCAGCGTGCGCTACCGCCTGCCGATCAACGGCGGCCACAGCATCGTCTTCGGCGCCGACGGCCAGGAAGCCAAGACCACCGCCAACCAGAACGCCTACTACGACTTCCAGCCCTCGAAGTGGCAGTCGCGCCAGCACCAGTACGGCCTGTTCGCCGAAGGCCAGGTGCGCGCCACCGACAGCACCTACGTGACGGCCGGCGTGCGCCGCCAGTACGCCTCCGACGACCTGGACGTGATCTCTGGCTCGGGCACGGCGTCGGACCGCAGCAACCACCTGACCGCCTGGCAGCTGGGCGTGCGCCAGGACCTGCCCGCCGGTTTCGGCGTGTACGGCAAGGTCGGCCGCAGCTTCCGCCTGCCCAACGCCGACGAACTGCTGTCGGTGCAGACCCCGCTGGCGCCGCAGACCTCCACCGACAAGGAAATCGGCGTGACCTGGCAATCGGCCAGCAGCAGCGCCCGCCTGTCGTACTTCCGCTATGACCTGACCAACGAAATCCAGTACAACCCGCTGGCTGATGGCATCTGGGGCCCGGGCACGGGAGCCAACACCAACCTGGACCCGACCCGCCGCCAAGGCATCGAACTGGAAGACCACACCGCGATCTCCAGCAGCTTGTCGCTGGACGCCAACCTGACCTGGATGGAAGCGCAGTTCCGCTCCGGCACCTACGCCGGCGTGGACCTGGCGGGCAAGACCGTGCCGCTGGCGCCCAAGTGGCTGGCCAACGCCGGCGTGACCTGGCGTCCCACCGATGCGTTCCTGTGGAACGTGACGGCGCAATACGTGGGCAAGTCGCGCATGGACAACGACCAGGCCAACCAGTTCGCCAAGGAACTGGACGCCTACGTACTGTTCAACACCAAGGTGGCCACAAGTTCACGCGCAACATCGAAGGCGCCATCGGCGTGAACAACATCTTCGACCGCCAGTACGCCACCTACGGCATCCGCGGCGGCAATGCTTCGTTCGAGATGCTGGGTCCGGTCGCCAATTACAGCCTGTACCCCGCCCCGGGCCGCAATTTCTACGCGTCGCTCACGCTGCGCTACTGATCGCGGCATTCCGATATAGTCGGCGTTCCCCGCTGGCTATATCGGCTTCCTGCATGCCCCTCGCACGTACCCACCCTCGCATCGCTCCGGGGCTGTTTCTGGCCCTGGGCGCGCTGCTGTCCGCGGGACTCGCCGCAGCAGGTCCGGCGACGGATACCGGGGCGGGTTCCGCCGCCGGCGCGGTCATCCAGATCCGCGACGACCAGGGACGCCAGGTCTCGCTGGCCGCTCCCGCCCGGCGCGCCGTCACCCTGGCCCCGCACGCCACCGAGCTGGTCTTTGCCGCCGGTGCGGGCGACGGGCTCATCGCCACCATCCGTGGCAGCGACTATCCGCCCGCCGCCCGCCAGTTGCCCATCATCGGCGACGGCACCCAGCCCGATCCCGAACGCGTGGCTGCCGTACGTCCGGACCTGCTGATCGCCTGGCAGCCCGCCGCCGCCGCGCCGCTGGCGCGGGTGATGGACAAGCTGGGCGTGCCGGTGTTCTACAGCGACCCGCAGACCCTGGCCGCCATCCCCGACGCGGTCGAACGCATGGGCGCGCTGTTCGGCACCGAAGCGCAGGCGCGGCCTGCCGCCCAGGCCCTGCGCGCGCGCCTGGACGCCCTGGCCGTCCGCTATGCCGGCCGCCGCCCCGTGCGCGTCTTCGTGCAGGCGGGGCTGGACCCCATCTACACCTTGAACGACAGCAGCATCGTCAGCGACGCCCTGCGCGTCTGCGGCGGCGTCAATGTCTTCGGCCAGGCGCCCGTGGTGGCGCCCCAGGTCACGCTGGAAAGCGTGCTGGCGGCGCGCCCCGAGGCGGTGCTGGCCGGCATCTCCCGCCCCGAGGACGGCGCCCGCAACCTGGCCGCCTGGCAGGCGCTGGGACTGCCCGCCGCGCGGCTGGGGCATGTGTACGGCGTGGATGCCGACGCGCTGTACCGCCCGGGTCCGCGTTTGATCGACGCCGCCGAGGCGATCTGCGCCGACCTGGACCGCCTGCGCTGAACGTGTCCGCACCACGATCTGCAAATAGTGGAACGCCGCATTTCACCGAGCACGTCTGCCGCGCGGCGCCGTGCTTTATCATTCGTCCAACGTATCGCCAGTCCCCGCGGGTCTCGCATCGTGCGCACCCGCCCTTTGAACCTCCGCCATGACCACTCAAGACACTCTCACCATCGCCGGCCGCGCCTACTCGTCGCGCCTGCTCGTCGGCACCGGCAAGTACAAGGACTTCGAACAGACCCGCGCGGCGTTGGACGCCAGCGGCACCGAGATCGTCACCGTCGCCATCCGCCGCACCAATATCGGCCAGAACGCCGGTGAACCGAACCTGCTGGACTACGTCCCGCCGTCCAAATTCACGCTGCTGCCCAACACCGCCGGCTGCTACAGCGCCGACGAGGCCGTGCGCACGCTGCGCCTGGCGCGCGAACTGCTGGACGGCCACGACCTGGTGAAGCTGGAAGTGCTGGGCGACCCGCAGACCCTCTTCCCCAACATGCCGGAGACCCTGAAGGCCACCAAGACCCTGGTGGACGACGGCTTCAAGGTCATGGTGTATTGCACCGACGATCCCATCCAGTGCCGCATGCTGGAAGACCTGGGCGCGGTCGCCGTGATGCCGCTGGCCTCGCTGATCGGCTCGGGCATGGGCATCCTGAATCCCTGGAACCTGCGCCTGATCATCGAGCAGGCCCGCGTGCCCATCGTGGTGGACGCCGGCGTGGGTACCGCGTCGGACGCCGCCATCGCCATGGAACTGGGCTGCGACGCCGTCCTGATGAACACCGCCATCGCCGGCGCGCGCGATCCGATCCTGATGGCCAGCGCCATGAAGAAGGGCGTGGAAGCCGGCCGCGAGGCCTTCCTGGCCGGCCGCATGCCCAAGAAGCTGTACAGCGGCGCCCCCAGCTCGCCCAACGAAGGCCTGATCACGGCGGGCGCCCCCAAATGAACGGCCGCCAGCAGGCCGCCAGCGGCCGCCCCATCCCCAACGCGCTGACCATCGCTGGCGTCGACCCCTCCGGCGGCGCCGGCATCCTGGCCGACGTCAAGGCCATGAGCGCGCTGGGCGCCTACGGCTGCGCGGTGATCGCCGCGCTGACCGCGCAGAACACCCAGGGCGTCACCGGCATCTCGGCGGTCCCGCCCGCTTTCGTCGGCCAGCAGGTCGACACGCTGTTCGCGGACGTGCGCATCGACGCGGTCAAGATCGGCATGCTGGGCCAGCAGCCGGTGATCCAGGTGGTGGCCGAGAAGCTCGCCAAGTGGGCACCGGCCCACGTGGTGCTGGACCCGGTGATGGTGGCCAAAAGCGGCGACCTGCTGCTGGAACGCGACGCCGTGGGCGCCATGCGCGAGGCCCTGCTGCCGCAGTCCACCCTGCTGACGCCCAACCTGCCCGAAGCCGGCGTGCTGCTGGAAGAGCGTCCGGTCGAGACCGTCAAGGAAATGCGGCGCGTGGCCGAACGCCTGCGCAACAAGCTGGCGCATTCAGGTGAGCGCTGGGTGCTGGTCAAGGGCGGCCACCTGCCCGGCAGCGAGACCATCGACCTGCTGCATGACGGCGACCGCATGATCGAGCTGCCCGGCCACCGCATCGAGACCGTCAACACCCACGGCACCGGCTGCACGCTGTCGGCGGCGCTGGCCGCGCTGCTGCCGCAAACCGGGGACGTGCCCGAGGCGGCGCGCCGCGCCAAGGCCTACCTCACGGAGGCCATCCGCCACGCCGAGCGCCTGTCGGTGGGTTCGGGCCACGGCCCGGTGCACCACTTCCACGCCTGGTGGTAGATCCGGGCGGCGTCTGAAACATCTGTCGGCGGGGTCGGGCGTCACAGTACGCTACGAATCGGTACAATGGTCTGTTGATTCCTCTGTTTTTTCTGACCGTCATGAACGCTTCGACCCTGCCCGACGTAGAACAAGCCCGCTTCAACATGGTGGAACAGCAGATCCGCCCGTGGGACGTTCTGGACGCCAACGTGCTGCAAGCGCTGTTCGATGTGCGCCGCGAACAATTCGTTCCGCCGGCCCTGCGCGCGCTGGCGTTTTCCGACCTGGAACTGCCGCTTGAGATCAACGCGGTCAACACCCGCCAGAACATGCTGGCGCCCAAGGTGGAAGCCCGCCTGGCGCAAGAGCTGCTGCTGACCAAGTCCGACTGCGTGCTGGAAATCGGCACCGGCTCCGGCTACCAGGCCGCGCTGCTGGGCTACCTGGCGCAGCAGGTCACCTCGGTCGAAATCGACAGCCGCCTGGTGACGTTCGCGCAGCAGAACCTGCAGATGAACAACGTCACCAACGTCAAGGTCGAAACCGGCGACGCCCGCAACGGCTGGGGCTCCACCGAATACGACGCCATCCTCGTCACGGGTTCCGTGCCGACCGTCCCCGACGCGCTGAAGTACCAGTTGCGCGTGGGCGGCCGCCTGGTCGTGATCGTGGGCCAGGCGCCCGTCATGACGGCCTGTCGCATCACCCGCACCACCGCGGCCAGCTTCGAAACGGTGAACCTGTTCGAAACCGTCATCAAGCCGCTGCGCGGCGTCACGGTATCCCAGTTCAAGTTCTGATCCCCAACCCTGCCGCCCGGCGCCTGCCCCTCTGACAGGGCCGCCGCGCCCCGGGCGGCCCGGCGTATCGTTGACCACCATGCGTTTCCGATTGCTAACGGCTTTACTGGTTTTTACCTGCGCCGCAAGCGTCGGCCCGACGCTTGTCCGCGCGCAGAACCTGATCCAGATCTGGCAATCGGCGCTGGGCAATGACCCGATCTACGCCGCCGCGCGCGCCAACTACCGCGCCGGCCTGGAAAAAGAACCCCAGGCCCGTTCCCTGCTCCTGCCCCTGATCTCCGCCGAAGCCGGCGGCGCCTACCAGGAAACCCGCAGCACCCGCGGCATGGGCATCGCCTACAGCGGCGGCCGCGGCGTCTGGGACCTGTCCCTGACCCAGCCGCTGTTCGACTGGGGCCGCTGGCAGAATTTCGAGCAATCCAAGCTGGTCGTCGCCGACGTCGAGGTGCAGCTGCAACAGGCCTATCAGGACCTGCTGCTGCGCGTGGCCGACGCCTATTTCAACGTGCTCTACGCCCAGGACACGCTGACCGCCACCGAGGCCGAAAAGGCCGCCGTGGCCGGGCAGCTGGAGTCCGCCAAGCGCAACTTCGAACTCGGCAACGCCACCATCACCGACACCTACGAGGCGCAGGCGCGCTACGACCTGGTGGTGGCGCAGGAACTGCGCCTGCAGAACGACCTGGAAGTCCGCCGCGACGAACTGGCCAAGATCATCGGCACGGCTCCCGGCGCCTTGTCCGAACTGCCCTATGGCGTGCAGCTGCCCGCGCCGCAGCCCGCCCGCGTGGCCGACTGGAGCAACCAGGCGGAGTCCTCCAGCCTGGACGTGTTGCGCGCGCAGCTCCTGACGCGCATCGCCGGCCGCGAGATCCAGATCGCCAAGAGCGGCCATTACCCGACCCTGAACCTGCGCGCCAGCAGCGGCAGCGCCAGCGACGCCGTGATGCGCAATGCCGCGCCGGGCAAGCCCATCGACAGCACCATCGGCGTGGTGCTGTCGATCCCGCTGTACTCGGGCGGCGGGGTCTCGTCGCAAGTGACTGAAAAGGTCCAGCTGGAACAGAAGGCGCGCCACGATTACGAGGCGGCGCGCCGCCAGGCCGTGCAAGCCGCACGCCAGTACTACACCGGCGTCACCAGCGGCCTGGCGCGCATCCAGGCGCTGGAGGCAGGCGAAAAATCCAGCCGCGCCGCGGTCGAAGCCAACCGCACCGGCTACGAGGTCGGCGTGCGCATCAACCTGGACGTACTCAATGCCCAGCAGCAGCTCTACGCCACCCAGCGCGACCTGGCGCTGGCGCGCTACAGCACGGTGCTCGCCAGCCTGCGCCTGAAGGCCACCAGCGGCATCCTGGCCGAGGCAGACCTGGAAGCGATCAACCGCCTGCTGCGGGAACCGCGCTGAGTCCGCGAAGGGACTCGGTTTACTTGTTCTGGATTTTCTTCACGAGCGCCGTGGTCGAGCGCTCGAACTCGAACGGAATCGCCACCGCGCGGCCGCCCCAGGTCTTGACCAGGGCGGTCTCGGGCAGCTTTTCCATGTCGTAGTCGCCGCCCTTGACGATCAGGTCGGGCTTGAGCTGGCCGATCAGGGCCTCGGGCGTGTCCTCATGGAAGGACGTGACCACGGTCACGAAGCCCAGCGCGGCCAGCAAGGCGGCGCGGTCTTCCATGCGGTTCAGCGGGCGTTCGGCGCCCTTGCCCAGGCGGCGCACCGACTCGTCGGTGTTCACCGCCACCACCAGGGTCGCGCCCAGCTGGGCGGCCTGGTCGAGGTAGGTTGCGTGGCCCCGGTGCAGGATGTCGAAGACGCCGTTGGTGAACACCAGCGGCCGCGGATAGCGGCCGGCGGCGACGGCGGCGACGCATTCGTCGCGGGACAGGACCTTGGATTCAAAACGGGCGGCAGGCATGCGGCGATTGTATCGCCCCGGCTCAGGCGCCGCCCAGGATGATCTGCTTTTCCTTCGGCACGATCAGCGCCGTCATTTCCTTGCGGTAGCGGTTCAGGTCCTTCACCGTTTCGAAGCTGCGGTCCATCAGCTTGGACAGGATGTGCAGGATGCGCGTGGCGACCTTCTGCTCCCAGACGCCGTCAAAGCGGATCTGCGTGTCCAGCCAATGCTCCAGCCAGCCAGGTTCCGGCAGGCGCGACTGCACCGTGTCGTTGGGGAACAGGTCCTTGTTCACGTGCAGGTTGGTCGGGTGCAGGGCCTGCTGCGTGCGGCCGGCCGACGCCATCAGCACGCCGATCTTGGAGAACGCCAGGCGGGCCTGCTCGCTCGTGTCCTGGCCGCGGTCGTGCAGCGCGCGGCGCATGTACTGCAGATAGGCGCCGGCGTGGCGGGCCTCGTCCTGGGCCACCGTCTTGTAGATGGCCTTGATGACCGGCTCCGTGTGCCATTCGGCGGCGCGGCGGTACCAGTGGTTCAAACGGACTTCGCCGCAGAAATGCAGCATCAGGGTTTCGAGTTCGGGCGCGGCGTCGAATTCGAAGCGCACGTTGTGCAGTTCTTCCTCGGTGGGCACCAGGTCCGGACGGAAGCGGCGCAGGTATTCGATCAGCACCAGCGAATGCTTCTGTTCTTCAAAGAACCACACCGACATGAACGCGCAGAAATCGCTGTCGCCGCGATTGTCGCGCAGGAACATTTCGGTGGCCGGCAAGGCGGCCCATTCCGTGATGGCGTTCATCTTGATCGTGTGGGCCTGCTCGTCCGAGAGCTTGCTGCGATCGAAGTCGCCCCACGGGATGTCATGCGCCATGTTCCAGCGCACGGCTTCCATGGTCTTGAAGAGTTCAGGATAAAGCATGGTCTGCCCTTGTATTCGTCCCGCTAGTGGGGCTATAGATATAGAAATTAAGAATGGCGCGCGCGCTGCCGGCGAGGGCGCTGCATTCATCCACCGCAGCGCTATTTTTCGCCGTGTACCGCGAAGCTATGATGACCGTTTCATGAATGAAACATGACAGATACCGTCTAGATCATCGCGCCGCCTATCGGGTCAAGGCCCATATCGCGACCCCGATGGCAACCGCGGCCACCCCAACCAGCGCTGCAACCAGCCGGTTGTTCTGTTCCTGGGCCCGCCGCAACTGGATCATCTCGGCCAGCAAGGCGGGCGAGACGTTGGGACGGCTCAGGTGGTCATGGACCAGCCTGGGCAAAGCAGGCAGCATTTGCGACCACTGCGCGGCTTCTTTTTCCAGGCTCTGCCGCAGCCCCTTGAATCCGACGCGCTGACGCATCCAGCGTTCCAGATAGGGCTTGGCGGTCTTCCAGAGATCCAGGTTGGGATCGAGCTGGCGGCCCAATCCTTCAACGTTCAGCAGGGTCTTCTGCAACAGGACCAGCTGCGGCTGGATCTCCACATTGAACCGGCGCGAGGTCTGGAACAGCCGCAAGAGCACCTGCCCCAGCGAGATCTCCGACAACGGCCGGTCAAAGTACGGTTCGCAGACGGCGCGCACGGCGCCCTCCAGCTCTTCTTCGCGCGTATCGGGCGGCACCCAGCCCGATTCAATGTGCAGTTGCGCCACGCGGCGGTAATCGCGGTGGAAGAAGGCCAGGAAATTCTGCGCCAGGTAATTCTTGTCGAACTCGGACAGCGAACCCACGATGCCGAAGTCCAGGGCGATGTAGCTGCCCAGCGTTTCCGGACGGTCCGACACGTAGATGTTGCCCGGGTGCATGTCGGCATGGAAGAAGCCGTCGGTGAAGACCTGCGTGAAGAAGATCTCCACGCCGGTGCGCGCCAGCGTCGGGATGTCGATGCCGGCCTGGCGCATGCGCTCCACCTGGCCTACCGGCATGCCGTACATGCGCTGCATAGTGAAGACCGTGGACGCCGTGTATTCCCAGATCACCTCGGGCACGATCAGCATGTCGCCACGGCCGGACTCGGGGCCGAAGTTGCGGCGCAGCTGGCTGCAGTTGGACGCTTCGCGCACCAGGTCCAGCTCGTCGTGCAGATACTTGTCGAACTCGGCCACCACTTCGCGCGGCTTCAGGCGGCGGCCGTCGGCGCCCAGGCGCTCGATGATGCGCGCCACCACTTTCAGCAGCGACAGGTCTTTCTCGATGATGCTGAGCATGCCCGGACGCAGCACCTTGACCGCGACCTCGCGGCCGTCGTGCAGCACGGCGAAGTGCACCTGCGCGATCGAGGCCGAGGCCACCGGATCCACTTCAAACTGCGCGAACAGCTTCTCGGGCGGCGCACCCAGCGCCGCCTCGATGCAGGCAGCGGCCTGCGCCGAGGGGAACGGCGGCACGCGGTCCTGCAAGAGCGCCAGTTCGTCGGCGATATCGGCGGGGATCAGATCGCGGCGGGTGGACAGCACCTGTCCGAACTTCACGAAGATGGGCCCCAGCGATTCCAGCGCCAGGCGCAGCCTCAAGCCGCGCGGCTTGCGCGGACGCGTGCCCAGGCGGATCACGCGCAACAGGCAGGTGGCCAGCGGATGGTTCAGGCTGGAGAGCACCAGCTCATCCAGGCCATAGCGCAGCGAAACCAGAATGATGCGGAAAAGGCGCAGCAGGGGGAACATGTATCAGGCGCCCCGCTTTGCGCTGGCGGATGCCAGGCGGGTTTGCAGCGCGGTGGCCGAACGGGCCAGCGCATCGGCGCGGGCGTTCAACTCGGCCAGGTCCAGGCGCCACTGTTCCAGCGCCGGTCGGCTGGCCAGCATGCCGCTTTCCTCGGACAGGTATTCGGACACGTTCTCGGCCAGGCGCAGGCTGGCCGTGCGCGCGCCGCCGGCGGCCGCGCGCGCCCCGCCCACCAGGCGCAGCGCGGCGATGTCGCCCACCACCCGGGCCAGCGCGTCCTCCGGATCCCAGCGCAACTGCTTGGAGAGGTCCGACACCACCTGCGCCAACGCCGCGTCGCCCGAAATATGGGTCGCCTCGGCGAAATCGGGGCGCTCGCGGTCCGCGCCCAGACGCGGCAGCGGCAGTTTTTCTGGCGCGACCGTCAGCGTCACGTCGGGCACCACGGCCGCATCGGCCTGGGCCGCCAGCCCTTCGCTGTCGATGGTGAGGCCCAGGCTGAAGCCGCCCAGCGCGAAACGCACCGTCTTGCCCGCATGCCGCACCAGGCGCGCGCGCGCCCAGTCCTCGCGCCGCAACAGGGCGTTGAGCGCGCTTACAGCCAGTCGCGAGGGGGTGGGCAGGAACGGAAGAGGCAGCATGGCGGTCTGCAACGGCCCCGATTGCGGGGGTTGCGGAAGTTAATGGGTAAATCGGGAGTGTAACGGGTTAGATGGATGGGTGTTTTGCGCAAGCACATGGAAAAACCGGCCCTGTGAGGGCCGGTTCAAACAGATGCCTTGCGGCATCCGCAACGGAGGTGGGGATCGGCCCCGGCCGGCCAGGCTTAGCTGGCGAGATCCACCGGGATCTGCTGGATGCCTGCGAGCAGCCAGCCGCCATTGGCAGGCTTGAACAGGTTCCAGACTTCCTCGAAGCGGAAGGCCTCGGCGCCCGGCGCTTCGCGCAGCATGCCGGAGAAGCGCACGCTGGCCAGGTGGCCGTCGGACACGGTTTCGATGCCCAGCATTTCAGCGTTCAGCAGGACCACTTCGGTCTTGTTGGGCGCCGCGCCGCGCTCGGCCAGCTGCGGCTTGAGCTCGGTGATCAGGTCGTCGGTCAGGAACTCGCGCAGGCCATCGGTGCTGCCGCTGTCCCAGACGGCCTGGATGCGCACGAACTGCTCCTTGGCCTGCTTCAGGAAGTTGGGCGTGTCGAAGTCACCCGGCACGAACCAGTTGTTGTCGTCGCCCATCTTGGGCATCGCGGCCGGCGCCGCGGCGGCGGCAACCGGAGCCGCTGCTGCGGGAGCCGCCGGCTTCAGCGTTTCGCGCCACATCGGCTGCTGTTGCTGCTGGCCCGGCGCGTTGTTGGCGCCACCGAACGCGCCCTGCGTGGCAGTGCGCGGACCGGCGCCGCGCAGGCGGCGGATGATGAACATGACGGCGAACACGACCGCGGCGATCAGCAGCGCGGAGCCGAGGAACTCGGCGAAAGCGCCCGACAGGCCCATGCTGGAGAGCAGCGCGGCGATACCCAGGCCGGCGGCGATGCCGGCGATGGGGCCGAGCCAGCGCGAAGCGCCGCTCTTGGCGGCGGCGCCCGCGGTTGCTGCGCCGGCCGTGGCCGCGCCGGCGGCTGCCGGAGCAGCGGTGGCGCCCGCCGTGTTGTTGGCGGCGGCCGGCGGCGTGGTCGCCTGGCGCTGCTGGGTCACGTTGGAGGATTGTCGGCCGACGCTGCTGCCGCCACCGGCACGGCGGGCTTCGGCGTCAAACGACGCCGTCACCAGTGCCGCGCCGGAAACGGCGATCAGCGCCGCGGCGACAAACCGCGAAAGACAGAATTTGGACATAGGTTTGCTCCCTCGTACTCGCGCCCCTGCCGCCCCGAGCAGCAGGAAGTCCCACGGACCGCGGGACCTTCGTCGCGACTTTTCTTACATTAATCTGAATGCCGTAAGAATAACGGACAAGACGCCGCCCCACAAGTTCCCGCAGGGCGGCGAAAAATCCGGATGGCCGGCGCGGATCAGCCCAGCTTGACGCCTTCGTGCAGAGCGGCGATGCCGGCGGTCAGGTTGAAGTACTGCACCCGTTCCAGTCCGGCCGTGCGCAGCATGTCCGCCAGGGTTTCCTGGTCGGGGTGCATGCGGATGGATTCGGCCAGGTAGCGGTAGCTGGCTTCGTCCTTGGCCACCTTCTTGCCCAGCCAGGGCAGCACATTGAAGGAATACCAGTCGTAGGCGGGGGCCAGCGGCTTGGCCACGCGCGAGAATTCCAGCACCAGCAGCTTGCCGCCCGGCTTCAGCACCCGGGTCATTTCAGCCAGGGCGCGGTCCTTGTGGGTCATATTGCGCAGGCCGAAAGCCACGCTGACGCGGTCGAAATAGCCGGTGGGGAACGGCAGGCGCTCGGCGTCGCACACGGCGGTGGGCACCAGCAGGCCGGCATCGGTCAGGCGGTCGCGGCCCACGCGCAGCATGGAATCGTTGATGTCCGTGAGCCAGACCTCGCCGGTAGGACCGGCGCGCTTGGCGAACGCTTTGGCCAGGTCGCCCGTGCCGCCGGCGATGTCCAGCACCTTCATGCCGGGGCGGATGGCGGCGCGGCCGATGGTGAACGCCTTCCAGACGCGATGCAGCCCGGCCGACATGAAATCGTTCATGACGTCGTAGCGCTGGGCGACCGAGTGGAAGACTTCGGCGACTTTGCGGGCCTTTTCGCCTTCCGGCACGGTCTGGAAGCCGAAATGGGTCGATTGCGAGGCGGAATCCGCAGAATGTTGCGATTCGGAGGGGTTTTGCATGGTGAATTCCCGATATATCGTTCAATGGTAGCCTATCGGGCTCCCGCGGGCGGCCGGCGGACGCAGACGATGATGCCCGGCGGTCACATACCTGAAATATTGCGGCCATACTATCGCAATGTTCGCGCCGCGCCGGCGCTCAGAAGTGTGCCCAATCCGCCATGTCCAGCACCATCCTCGTCGTCGAAGACGAACCCGCCATCCAGGAACTGATCGCCGTCAACCTGTCCTTCGCCGGACACAAGGTGCTGCGCGCCTTCGACGCCGACCAGGCCCAGACCCTGATCCGCGCCGAGCTTCCCGACCTGATCCTGCTGGACTGGATGCTGCCCGGCACCTCCGGCCTGGCCATGGCGCGCAAGCTGCGCAACGACGAGCGCACCCGCGCCGTCCCGGTCATCATGCTGACCGCCAAGGGTTCCGAACAAGACAAGGTGGACGGCCTGGAAGCCGGCGCCGACGACTACATTACCAAGCCCTTCTCGCCCAAGGAGCTGATGGCGCGCATCAAGGCCGTGCTGCGCCGCCGCGCGCCCCAGCTGACCGACGACGTGATCGACGTGGGCGGCCTGAAGCTGGATCCGGTGACGCATCGCCTGTCGGGCAACAGCCAGTCGCTGCAGATCGGCCCCACCGAATTCCGCCTGCTGCATTTCTTCATGACGCACCCCGAACGCGTGTTCTCGCGCTCGCAGCTGCTGGATCAGGTCTGGGGCGACCACGTCTTCGTCGAAGAACGCACGGTCGACGTGCACATCCGCCGCCTGCGCAAGGCGCTGGAACCCAGCGGCCACGACGCGCACGTGGAAACGGTCCGCGGCAGCGGCTACCGGTTTACTGCCCAGCTCCCGACGCGGTAAAACTCCCGCACGATGATCTGGCTGCGCACTCTTTTCCTGGTCGCCCTGTGGGCGGTTGCCGCATTGCTGGCCCAATGGCTCATAGGAGACCCGGCGGGCTGGATACTTTTCTCCTTCGCGCTGGCCGCCATGCTGCTCTGGCGCAGCTGGCGCCTGCACCTGGTGTCCCACTGGGCCAACCATCCCGATACCTCGCCGCCCGCTTCGGTCGGCCCCTGGGACGATATCCTCGCCCCCTTGTACCGCTACACCCGCGCCCGGGCCCGCGAACTGAACGAAACCCAGAACACCATGCAAGGCATGCTGGCCGCGGCGCAAGCGCTGCCGGACGGCGCGGTGACCCTGAACGAGGATTTCCAGATCGACTGGTGCAACCGCATGGCGCGCCAGCACCTGGGCCTGCGCCTGCCGGCCGACCGCGGCCATAACCTGTTGAACCTGCTGCGCGCGCCGGAATTCGTCGAATACGCGCACCGCCCGTCCTGGCCCGAACCCATCCTGGTGCGCCTGGGCCAGCAAGGCCAGGAACGGCTGATGATGATGCAGTTGACGGCCTACGCCAGCAACCAGCGCCTGCTGATCACGCGCGACGTCACCCAGATCGAACGCCTGGAAACCACGCGCCGCGACTTCGTCGCCAACGTCTCGCACGAGCTGCGCACGCCGCTGACGGTGCTGGCGGGCTTTCTGGAAACGCTGCGCGACATGCCCGCCGACGCCCTGCCCGCCGAACAACGCGAGCAGTACATCGACATGATGCATGAACAGGCCCAGCGCATGCAGGCCATCGTCGAAGACCTGCTGACCCTGTCCACGCTGGAATCCTCGCCGGGCAGCGACCCGCGCGCGGTCAACATGGGCGCGCTGCTGCAGAAGGCGCGCCAGCAGATCGAGGCCCTGTCGGGCGGCCGCCACGTGCTGGAATGGCATATCGACGAATCGCTGGACGTGCTGGGCGCCGAAACCGAGCTGACCTCGGCCCTGTCCAACCTGCTGACCAACGCGGTGCGCTACACGCCCGACGGCGGCACCATCACCGTGCGCTGGGCGCGCGAGGAAGACGGCGGCGCGCGCTATAGCGTGCAGGACACCGGCATCGGCATCCCCGCGCGCCACCTGCCCCGCCTGACCGAGCGCTTTTACCGCGTGGACCGCGGCCGCTCGCGCGCGGTGGGCGGCACCGGCCTGGGGCTGGCAATCACCAAGCACATCGCCATGCGCCATGACGCCGAACTGCTGATCACCAGCGAACCCGGCAAGGGCAGCGTGTTCGCCCTGCGCTTTCCGCCCGACCGCATCGCCATCGACAGCCCGGCCTGAGCCTGCGCAAGGCGGCTGCCGCCATGCGCGGGCCCAGGCGCCGCGCGAATGGTAAATTTCCTGCCATGCGCATCCTGGTCATCGAAGACGAACCCAAACTGGCCGACTACCTCAAGAAGGGATTGTCGGAGCAAAGCCACGTCGTGGACCTGGCGCGCGACGGCGTGGACGGCCTGCATCTGGCGCTGGAAGGCGTCTACGACCTGATCGTGCTGGACGTGATGCTGCCGGGCGTGGACGGCTTCGGCGTGCTGGCCGCTGTGCGCGAACAGAAGGACACCCCCATCCTGATGCTGACCGCGCGCGACGCCGTCGAGGACCGCGTGCGCGGACTGGAAGGCGGCGCCGACGACTACCTGGTCAAGCCTTTCGCCTTTTCTGAACTGCTGGCGCGGGTGCAAGCGCTGCTGCGCCGCGGACGTTCGCAAGAACCCACCCTGCTGCGCCTGGCCGACCTGGAACTGGATCTGGCCCGCCGCCGCGCCCAGCGCGGCGGCCGCCGCCTGGACCTGACCGCCAAGGAATTCAATCTGCTGGCCCTGCTGCTGCGCCGCCAGGGCCAGGTACTGTCGCGCACCACCCTGGCCGAACAGGTCTGGGACATGAATTTCGACAGCGACACCAACGTCATCGACGTGGCGGTGCGGCGGCTGCGCAGCAAGCTGGACGACCCCTACGACACCAAGTTGCTGCATACCGTGCGCGGCATGGGCTACGTGCTGGAATCGCGCCCCGCGGATAGCCGCCCCGCATGAAGCCGCTGCGCATGCGTTCCATGCAGGCGCGGCTGACGCTGCTGCTGGGCGCCATCGCCTTGCTGGTGTCCAGCCTGGCGGGGGCCACGCTGTTCTGGGCCCTCAAGCGCGAAGTGGAACGCCAGGAGATCACCGAAGTCAGCGGCAAGCTGGAATTGATCGATCACCTGATCGACATGCAGAACAACGCCCGCGGCCTGAAGGACCTGGCCGCCACCTTCGACGACATGCGCGCGGGCGAAGGCCAGCTGGGCATCTGGATCGTCGATGCGCACGGCCATTCCGTGTACGGCGGCCCCGCTCCCGAAACGCTGGCGACGGGCGACGGCAGGCAGGTCGTGCTGCAGACCGCCGACGGCGGCCGCATGCGCGGCCTGCGGGTCGCCATGAATGACCGCATCCTGCCCGGCGCGCAACTGACCGTGGCGGTCAGCACGCGCACCAGCTCGCAGTTCCTGTACGCCTACGGCACCGCGCTGGTGCTGATCTGCGCGCTGTGGGTGGGCGCGACCGTGGTGTTGGCGGCCTGGGCGGTCAGGCGCAGCATGGCGCCGGCGCGCAGGCTGTCCGAACAGGCCGCCAGCATCCAGCCCGACAACCTGGCGCGGCGCCTGCCGCTGGAGGACACGGACCGCGAACTGCATGACCTGGTCCGCTCCTTCAACCGCACACTGGAGCGCCTGCAGGCCGCGTACCAGCAAATGGAAGGCTTCAACGCCGACGTGGCGCACGAGCTGCGCACGCCGCTGGCCACGCTGATCAACGGCACGCAGGTCATGCTGTCGTCGCCGCGCGACGCGGCCGAACTGCGCGACGCGCTGGAATCCAATCTCGAAGAACTGGAAGACCTGAAGACCCTGGTCAACGACATGCTGTTCCTGGCGCGCGCCGACCGCGGCGAACGGGCCGCGGATCTGGCGCCGGTGTCGCTGGCCGCCGAAGCGCGGCGCGTGGCTGAATACTACGAAGCCACGCTGGAAGAAAGCGGCGTGCATCTGCGCTGCCTGGGCGACGCCACCGTGGCCGCCAACGCCGGATTGGTGCGGCGCGCGCTGGCCAACCTGATTTCCAACGCCATCAAGGCCACGCCTCGGGGCGGTGAAATCGTGCTGACCTGCTCGGTTTCACCCACCGGCGCGCGGGTGGAAGTACGCAACCCCGGCCCCCCCATCCCGTCGGCCGACCTGCCCCGCATCTTCGACCGATTCTTCCGCTCCAGCCAGGCGCGCGCGCCGCGCAGCGAGGGCCATGGCCTGGGCCTGGCCATCGTGCGCGCCATCGCGCGCATGCATGGCGGCGAGGTCGATGCGGCTTCGGGCGCGCACGGCACCGTGGTCGGCATCACACTGCGCGCGCCGGACGGCCACACGTCTCCGGCCAACATTACAGAATCGTAATGTGCGGGACAGAATGGGGTCACTCCCGTTCTTCTACAGTACGCTTGCAACCACATCGTCCCGCAACGGAGCATCATGAACCTTACCCGCCTCACGCGCCGCCTGGCCCTTGCCGCAGCCCTGTGCGCGCCCGTATTCGCCACCGCCCAGACGCCCGTCAAGGTCGAGGTCTGGAAGACCCCGACCTGCGGCTGCTGTGAAGACTGGGTCAAGCACATGCGCGACAACGGCTTCGCCGTCACCACCCATGACGTCCAGGACACCGGCCCCATCCGCCGCAACGCCGGCATGGCCAACTATGGCTCGTGCCACACCGCCGCCGTCGAAGGCTATGCGATCGAAGGCCACGTGCCGGCCAGCGACGTGCGCCGCCTGCTGCTCGAAAAGCCGGACGCCGCCGGCCTGGCCGCGCCCGGCATGCCGCTGGGCTCCCCCGGCATGGACGGCCCCGAATACGGCGGCCGCAAGACGCCGCACGACGTGGTGCTGGTCGACAAGCAGGGCGGCGCCAAGGTCTTCCAGGCCTATCGTTAACGCGAATCTTCAGGTTCTGTTCGGGCATCGCTCTTTGTGGCGATGCCCGAATCATTTGCGCGCCTGAAACAATTCATCCATGCCGCCTCAATGGCTACTCCTTGCACTGCAGCAAAAATGGGCCACAATCAATAAAACGGATTCCTCACCCACCCCTCAGGCTGTCATGGCACAAATCGTCCTGTTCGAGAACATCCACCCGAGCGCCCGCGCTGTTTTTGAAGCCGCCGGCTACTCCGACATCGTCACGCATGCCGCCGCCTTGCCGGCGTCGCAACTGAGCGACGCCCTGCGCGGCGCTCAGGTGGCGGGGATCCGTTCTCGCACGCACCTGGATGCCGCCCTGCTGTCCGGCAACCCCGACCTGCGCGTCGTGGGCTGCTTCTGCATCGGCACCAACCAGGTCGACCTGGACGCCGCCATGCAACGCGGCATTCCGGTGTTCAACGCGCCGTTCTCGAACACCCGCTCGGTGGCCGAACTGGTGCTGGGCGAAGCCATCCTGCTGCTGCGCCGCATTCCCGAAAAGAACGCCCGCGTGCACCTGGGCCACTGGGACAAGAGCGCCGCCGGCGCGTTCGAGACCCGCGGCAAGACGCTGGGCATCGTGGGCTACGGCAACATCGGCTCGCAGATCAGCACGCTGGCCGAAGGCCTGGGCATGCGCGTCGTCTATCACGACGTCGAAGCCAAGCTGCCGCTGGGCAACGCCCGGCCCGCCGCCACGCTCAACGAGCTGCTGGAGCAGGCCGACGTGGTGACCCTGCACGTGCCGGGCGGCAAGACCACCGAAAAGATCATGAACGCGGACACCATCGGCCGCATGCGCCGTGGGGCCATCCTGATCAACGCCTCGCGCGGCACCGTGGTGGATATCGACGCGCTGCACGCGGCCCTGAAATCCGGCCATCTGGCCGGCGCCGCGCTGGACGTGTTCCCGACCGAACCCAAGGGCGCGGACGAACCGCTGGCCAGCCCGCTGATCGGCCTGCCCAACGTGATCCTGACGCCGCACATCGGCGGCAGCACGCAGGAATCGCAAGAGAACATCGGCCGCGAAGTGGCCGAGAAACTGGTGCGCTTCCTGCAGGCCGGCACCACCAAGGGCGCGGTCAACTTCCCCGAACTGCCCTATCTGGAACCCGCCGGCGGCACCCGCATCCTGCACGTGCACCGCAACGCCCCGGGCGCGCTGGGCACGCTGGACAACCTGATGGCGCAACACGGTTTGAACATCGTCAGCCAAACCCTGCAGACCCGCGGCCAGATCGGTTACGTGATCACCGACGTGGAAGGCGAAGTCAACGACGTCGTGATGTCCACGCTGCGCAGCCACCCCATCACGGTCCGCTGCGACCGGCTGTAAACCACCGCCGCCATGGCGGGCGGCGCGTCATGCGCCGCCCGCCAAACGGCTCAAGGCTCCGCCGCGGCGGCCGCCAGGCATTCCGCCATCTTCTCCTGCACGCTGCCGGCATCGAACGGCAGCCGGCCTATCAGGCCGATCTCGCGGTGGAACGCCGCCTCCCCCAGCGGCAACAGCCGCAAGCCCGTCATGTCCAGCCGCCGCAGCTGCGGCAACAGCGCCACGCCCAGCCCCAACCGCACCATGTTGGCGATGGCGTCGATCTCGTCCAGCTCGACAGCCTCGCGCACCGGGATGCGCTGCTTCTTCAGGAACAGGTCCACCACGCGCCCGCCGAATGACGCACGGTCGTAGCGGATGAAGGGCTGGCTTGCCAGCAGTTCGCGCCAGGGCGCGACCGGCATGGACGCGGGCATGGCCAGCATCACCGGTTCGCGCAGCAACGGCTGCCAGCCGAGTTCTGGCGGCAAAGCGAAGGGCGGCTTGATCAGTATCGCCATGTCCACCTCGCCCGCATCCACCTGTCCCAAGAGCGACAGCGAGACACCGGGCACGATGCGCACCCGCACGTCCGGATAGACCGCGCGGAATCCGCCCAGCGCGCGCGCCAGCAGGTCCTGCTGCACGGACGCGATGGCGCCGATGCGCAACAGGCCGCTGACATGGCCCGCCCCGCCGGCGGTAATCATGCGCTCGGCCATGGCGACCAGCTCTTCCGCCTGCGGCAGCACTTCGCGGCCATGCGCGTTCAGCACCGCGGCGCGCGCGCTGCGGTCGAATAACGGTCCGCCCAGGTAGTCCTCCAGGCGCTTGATCTGGGCGCTGACCGCGGACTGGGTCAGGCCCAACCGGGTGCCGGCGCCGGTAAAGGTGCCGTCCCGCGCCACGGCGATGAAGGCCTTGAACTCTTTGATCACGATCAATTATTTCGATGCTAACTAGCAAAAAATATCGTTTTTCAATCAAAAAAACAATACCTAAACTACCCATCGATGCTAGGCCGTCCCAACTTGCGATGGCCCGCAATCTGATTGATCATTTTTTCTTTGCCTGACCCGGAGCCTTCCATGACCGCTCAAACCAACCTGCCGCCGTTCCACCTCGCCTTCCCGGTCCGCGACCTGGCCGAAGCCCGCGCCTTCTATGGCGAAAAACTGGGCTGTCCGGAGGGCCGCAGCTCGCCCGAATGGATCGACTTCAACTTCTACGGCCACCAGATCGTCGCCCACCTGGCGCCCAGCGAATGCGGCCACAAGGCCACCAGCGCCGTCGATTCCCACAATGTGCCGGTGCGCCATTTCGGCGCCGTGCTTTCCATGGAACAATGGGAAGCGATGGCGAAGCGTCTGACCGACGCCGGCACCGAATTCGTCATCGAGCCCTACATCCGCTTCAAGGGTGAAGTCGGCGAACAAGCCACCATGTTCTTCCTGGATCCGTCGGGCAACGCGCTGGAATTCAAGGCGTTCAAGAACCTGGATTCGCTGTTCGCCAAGTAATCCGTCTCTACAGGTTTCGTGTCGTTGAACGCAAATTCAGAACCTCCTTCTCCGGCCGAAACCTCCTGGCGCATCCTGCCGCAGGGTGACCGCTGCCTGATCGTTTCCTTTGGCGACCAGATCGACGCCGACGTTGGCAGGACCTGTCTGGCCGCGGCCGGCAAGCTGCGCGACGCGCGGCTTCCCGGCGTGACCGACGTGGTGCCCTCCTTCGTCGCGGTGGCGGTGCATTACCGCCCCGGCGCCAGCGGCGGCCCCACTTATCCGCAACTGGCTGAGCGCATCGGACAGCTGTTGTCCGAAGGCATCGCCGCGGACATCCTGGGCGGACGCGAGATCGACATCCCGGTCTGCTACGGCGGCGAACACGGCCCCGACCTGGCCGAAGTGGCCGAGGCCGCCGGCCTCACGCCCGAAGGCGTCATCGCACTGCACAGCCAGCCCCGCAGCATGGTCTTCATGCTGGGCTTCGCGCCCGGCCACGCCTATCTGGGCGTACACGACGAAAAGCTGAATATCCCGCGCCGCGCCTCGCCGCGCACCGCGGTGCCGTCCGGCGCCGTGGCGGTGGCCAACCGGCAGACCGTGATCTACCCGAACCGCCTGCCCGGCGGCTGGAACATCATCGGCGCCACGCCGCTCACCATGTTCGACCCGGCCCGCGAACCCGCCGCCCTGCTGCAGCCCGGCGACTCGGTCCGCTTCGTGCCCATCAGCCCCGAGGAATTCGACCGCATCCGGGGAGCCCGGCCATGAGCGTGACCGTGATCAAACCCGGCATGCTGTCCAGCTTCCAGGACCGCGGCCGCGAGGGCTACCAGCACCAGGGCATCCCGGCCGCCGGCGCCATGGACGAGCGCGCGCACCGGCTGGCCAATGCCCTGGCTGGCAACCAGGACGAACACGCCACGCTGGAAATGACCCTGACGGGTCCGACCCTGCGCTTTGACGCGGCCGCCTGTTTCGCGCTGGCCGGCGCCGACCTCGGCGCCACGCTCAACGGCCAGGACATCCCGGTCCACCGCCCGCTGGTGGCGCGGGCCGGCGACACGCTGGCCTTCGGCGCCCGGTCGGCCGTGGGCGTGCGCGGCTATCTCGCGGTGCACGGCGGCTTCGCGCTGCCCCGCGTCATGGGCAGCGAAAGCACCTACCTGCGCAGCGGCTTCGGCGGCTTCCAGGGGCGCGCGCTGGCCAAGGGCGACCAGGTGCCGCTGCATGCGCCGCTGGCCGCCGGCCGCGACCTGGATGCCTTGCAGGAAGCGCTGTGGAACCAGCGCGTCTACCTGCCCGCAGCGCTGGGCGCCAAGCGCCGCGAGTTCATCCGCTTCCTGCCGGGCCTGCACTGGGAGGAATTCTCCCAGGCCACCCGCCAGGCCTTCGGCGGCGGCGCCGAATTCCGCATCAGCCCGCAGTCCGATCGCATGGGCTACCGCCTGCTGGGCCCCGCACTGACCATGAGCCAGCCGCGCCAGATGCTGTCGGAAGCCGCCTGTTTCGGCACCGTGCAGGTGCCTTCGGGCGGCGAGGCCATCATCCTCATGGCCGACCGCCAGACCACTGGCGGGTACCCCAAGATCGCGCAGATCGCCACGGTGGACCTGCCCGTCCTGGCGCAGTGCGCGCCGGGACAGACGCTGCGCTTCCAGCAGATCGAACTAGAAGAGGCGCAGCGCCTGGACGGCGAGCGCGAGCGCGCCTTCACGCAATTGCAGGACGCGCTGGCGCCGTTGCGCGCGCTCCTGGCCTAGAAAGGAATTTGCCATGACCACCCGCATCGACATGAACTGCGACATGGGCGAAAGCTATGGTGCCTGGACCATGGGCAACGACGCAGCGGTGCTGCAGTTCGTCAGCTCCGCCAACATCGCCTGCGGCTTCCATGGCGGCGACCCGGCCACCATGCGCAAGACCGTGGCGGCCGCGCTGGCGCGCGGCGTGGCGCTGGGCGCGCACCCCAGCCTGCAGGATCTGGCCGGGTTCGGACGCCGCATCATCCAGATCACCCCCGATGAAGCCTACGACATCGTGGTCTACCAGATCGGCGCCTTGGCCGGCGTGGCCGCCTCGCAAGGCGCGCGGCTGCACCACGTCAAGGCGCACGGCGCGCTCTACAACATGGCCGCCAAGGACGAAGGGCTGGCTCGCGCCATCTGCCAGGCCGTCAAGGACGTGGATGCCTCGCTGATCCTGTACGGACTGGCCGGCAGCAAGCTGATCGACGCGGCCCGGGCCATCGGCCTGGCCGCCGCCAACGAAGTCTTTGCCGACCGCTCCTACCAGGACGACGGTTCGCTTACCCCGCGCAGCCGCGCCGGCGCGATGATCGAAGACCTGGATCAAGCGGTGGCGCAGGTGGTGCGCATGGTGCGCGAAGGCAAGGTGCGTTCGGTCGACGGCAAGGACGTGGCGGTGCAGGCCGATACGCTGTGCATCCATGGCGACCAGCCGAACGCGCTGATCTTCGCCGACGGCATCCGCAAGGCGCTGGAACAGGCCGGCATAGAAGTCCGCACCCCGCCGAGGGGATAGGCGCGGCCGGCTCAGGCGCGGCCGGCTCAGGCGCGGCCGGCTCAGGCGCGAGCGTAGCGCGGCTGCGGTTCTTCCGCGTCCTGCAGCGCGGCCTGGCGATATGCCTGCGCCACGCTGGGCAGCACGTCCGCCAGATAACTGCGCGTCAGATTGGCGGCACGCTCGACGTCGCGGCCGGCCAATGCTTCGATGACGCCGTTGGTGCAGGTCTGGATGCCGGTGAACGGCAGCGCCTGCCTGGCCAACAGGTAGCGCAGCGGTTCGATCTGTTCGTAAAGCTTGCTGAGCATGCCGGCAAGCGGGGTATTGCCCGTGCTGCGGGCCGCAGCCAGATAGAACGCGCAGGCCGAGGCAATGGCGGCGCGCCCATCGCCCGAGGCCAATGCCGCCCCGACGGCGGCGTCATGGAAACGCAGTTCGGCCAACAGCGGCGCCAGATCGGCCGCATCCGCCGCCTGGCGGATGCAATAGGCCTCGAGTTCGGCGCGCAGTTGGTACAGATGGCGGATCTGGGCCTCGGTGTACAGGGTGACCCTGAAGCCCTTGCGCTGGATATGGGTGACCAGGCCGCTCAACTCCAGCAGGCGCAGCGCTTCGCGGATCGGGCTGCGGCTGGTGCCGAAACGCTGCTCCAGCTCCTGTTCGCGCAGCGGCTGGCCCGGACGGATGGTGCCGTCCACGATCAATTCACGAATCTGTTCCTGCAGGAAATACGGAATCGTGGCGGGCGCTTTGACGTCCAATCGGCTCCCCTTGTACTGCGCAATGCATGGTATGAGACCTAGTGAAGATACTAGAAATTTCTTGAAACATAAATAAGAAAATTGTTGCAGAGCGCCATGCCGCCCTGCCTTCAGTCCCAATCGTCCCGGTACACGAACTTCGGCATCTGCCAATTGAAGCGCAGAGCCAGCAGGCGCACCGCCAGGCCCGCCGCCAGCGCGATCGGCACCGCGGCATTGGCGGACAAGCCCAGGGCTTGCGAACCCAGATACAGTCCGCCGGTCACGAAGGACACGCTGGCATAGAGTTCCTTGCGGAACAGCAGCGGCACCTCGTTGCACAGCACGTCGCGCAGCACCCCGCCGGCGCAGCCGGTGATCATGCCGCTGATCAGCACCACCGTGATCGGCAGCTGCATCAGCTGCGCCACCTGGCAGCCGATGACCGTGAAGGCCACCAGGCCCAGCGCGTCCGCCAGCAGGAACAGGCTGCGCAGGCGCCGCATGACGGGCGCGATCAGGGCCGTAAAGATCGCCGCGCCCGCCGTCATCCACAGGTATTCGGGATGGACAACCCAGGTCAGCGGGTAATGCCCCAGCAGCACATCGCGCAGCGAACCGCCGCCCAGCGCCGTCACGCAGGCGATGATGCAGACGCCCATCCAGTCCATGTCGCGCCTGCCGGCCGAGAGCGCCGCGGTCATCGCTTCCGCCACGATGGCGACGAGATACAGCGTGTGCAGCAAGACGGGAGACAGATCCGGGAACATGGGCAGACAGGGAGTGGAACTGGCCCCATTGTATTAAGCCGGCGGCGCGGCGGGCGGCCATTGCCTGCGCGCCCGCCATCCCTTACGCTCGACTTTGCGTTGATATCTATCAAGTCCCCCTCCGCGCAGCCGCGGGACAATGGGGATAAGGCCCGCGAGGGCGGAACGGCTGGAGCGCACGCACGCGGGAGTCGGCAGTCCAGCCACAACCGGGAGAGAACGTATGACACAGCAAACTGGCCCCATCCTATTGGCGACCGACCTGAGCGCGCGCGGCGACCGCGCCCTGGACCGCGCGCTGCAGCTGGCCAAGGAACTCAACACCAAGCTCATCGTCCTGCATGTCATGGAATCCCATGCCACGCCGGCCCGCCTCACCACGCCCGTGTGGCGGCGCCTGTCGACGGACCACAAGGCGCTGGCCGAGCGCGAGCTGGCCGAGGACCTGGCTGCCGCCGACGTGCCGACCGAAGTGGTGGTGGTCAGCGGCGATCCGCTGGTCCGCATCATGGAAACCGCCGACAGCTACGGCTGCTCGCTGATCGTCACCGGCACCGCGCGCGATGAAACCCTGGGCCGCCTACTGCTGGGCACCACGGTTGAAAAGCTGGCCCGCCAGGCGCGCCAGCCCGTGCTGGTGGTCAAGACCCGTCCGCGCCGGCCCTACCGCGACGTGCTGGTCGCCACCGACTTCTCCGCCGGCTCGCGCCAGGCGCTGCGCGCCGCGCTGCAACTGGTGCCGAACGCGGACCTGACCTTGTTCCACTCCTACGACGTCCCCTTCCAGGGCAAGAACACGCCGGATGACGCCATCACGCGCAGCTTCTACAAGGGGGCCGAGCAAAGCGCCCGGGACTTCATCGCCGAAACGCCCGAACTCGCCCAGGTTGCCGCCCCCAAGGTGGTGCTGGAATGCGGCCAGCCGGAAACCGTGCTGTCGGAATACTCGTTCAACCACCGGTCCGACCTGGTCGTGACCGGCACCCATGGCCGCACCGGCATTCTGCGCACCGCCATCGGCAGCGTGGCCGAACGGCTGCTGGAATCCCTGCCCAGCGACGTGCTGATCGTCAGGTTGCTCGGCGACGAATAAGTTCGTCCGGCCATGAAAAAACGGCGCCTCGGCGCCGTTTTTTCATGGCCCCGGCGCCAGGCGCCGGCTTCCGAGCCTAGGCCTGCTCGCCCTGCTTCTCCATGGTTTCTATCGTGCCGCGCAGCAAGTGCAGCAGCACCAGCCCCGGCAGCGCGATCACAACCGTCAGCAGGAAGAAGCCTGGCCAGCCCATCGCCTCGACCAAAGGAGGCGTGAGCGGGCCCGCCAGATACGTGCGGCCCACCGCCGACAGCGCCGACAGCAGCGCAAACTGGGTCGCCGAAAACTGCTGGCGGCACAGCGCCATCAACAGGCCGACAAAGGACGCCGTGCCCAGGCCGCCGCACAGGTTCTCGATGCCCACGCCCGCGGCCATCAGCCAGAGGCTCTTGGGGCTGACGGCGATCAGCCAGTAAGCCAGGTTCGATACCGCCTGCAGCAGCCCGAACGCCATCAGCGACCGGTACAGGCCCCAGCGCGACATGAGCGATCCGCCCGCCAGCGCGCCGATGATGGTGGCGGCCAGTCCCAGCACCTTGTTCACCGTGCCCACTTCCGTCGGCGTGAAGCCCGCGCCGCGGATCAGGAAGGTGGTGGACAAGGCCCCCGCGAACGCGTCGCCCAGCTTGTACAGCACGATCAGCAGCAGCACCGCCAGCGCCCCGCGCCGCGTGAAGAACTCGCGCAAAGGCTCGCCCACGGCCTCGCGCAGCGTGCGCGGCGGGCGGGCGACGTGCTCGGGCTCGGGGGCCCAGATGGTCGCCAACGCACACAGCAGCATCAGCCCGCCCATCAGCACATAGGTATTGCCCCAGCCTATCCACTGGTCCGCCAGGATCAGCGCCAGCCCGCCCGACACGATCATCGCCAGGCGGTAGCCCATGACCTTGATGGCCGCGCCCGCGCCGCGCTCATCCTTGCGCAGCACGTCCGTGCAATAGGCGTCGAAAGCGATGTCCTGCGTGGCCGACAGAAACGCCACCAGCACGGCCAGCAGGGCCAGCGTCTGCAGGGCGGAAGAAGGCGACAAGGCGCCCATCGCCATGATGGCCACGGCCAGCAGCAACTGCGTCAGCAGCATCCAGCCGCGCCGGCGCCCCAACAAGGGCGGCGCATAGCGGTCCACCAAGGGAGCCCACAGGAACTTGAGGGTATAGGCGCTGCCCACCAGGGTCAGGAACCCGATCTGCTGCAGCGGCACGTTTTCCACCGTGGCCCAGGCTTGCAAGGTGCCGCTGGTCAGCGCCAAAGGCAATCCGCTGGCAAATCCAAGGACCAGCAAGGGGGCCACGCGGGGGCTGGTGTAGACGTTGGATGCAGCGGTAATAACGGTCTCCTGATACGCGCCAGCGCGCCGGCCAGGCGCCGCAGACTTGCGGCATTCTAGGCCTTGGCGACCCTGCGTACAAATAGGAAACGTACCAAAACGTCAGGGCGACGCGAAGCGGTACACCGCCAGGGTGCTGCGCCAGCTGGGCAGCAGCTTGACCTCGCGACCTTCGTTGAAGGTGGCGCGTTCAAGGATGGAGAGGCGCAGTTCGCCGGCCAGCTGCTCGAAGTCGCGCAGCGTGCACAGGTGGATGTTCGGCGTGTTGTACCACTGGTAGGGCATCTGCCCCGTCACCGGCATGCGGCCGCGCAGGATGGCCCAACCGTGCGGCCAGTAACCGAAGTTGGGAAACGACACCACGCCGTAGCGCGCCACCCGCGCCATTTCGCGCAGGATGTGCTCGGTCCGGTGCATGGATTGCAGCGTTTGCGACAGCACCACGGTGTCGAACTGCTTGTCGTCGAACAGCGCCAGCCCGTCTTCCAGGTTCTGCTGGATCACTTCCACGCCGCGGCGCACGCAGGCGATGACGCAGTTGTCGTCCAGTTCCACGCCCGCGCCGCGCACCTGCCGGTGGTTGCGCAGATGCGCCAGTAGCGCGCCGTCGCCGCAGCCCAGGTCCAGGACGCGGCTGCCGGGCTCGATCCAGCTGGCGATGCGCGCCAGGTCGGGCCGCAGGACGCTGTGCGCGGGTCGGGGAGTCACGGGAGTCATGCGGAACGTCCTTCGGTCTGGGCGGCAACGCCGAGCCCGAGCTCGCGCGCGATGCGTTCGTAATAGCCGCGAACCACGGCATGGTAGCGGGCGTCTTCCAGCAGGAAGGCGTCGTGGCCATGCGGCGCGTCGATCTCGGCGTAGGTCACGGGGCTGGCGTTCTTCAGCAGCGCGCGCACGATTTCGCGCGACCGCTCCGGCGGGAAACGCCAATCGGTCGAGAACGATACCAGCAGGAAATCGGCCTTGGCCGGGGCCAGCGCGCGCGCCAGGTCGCCGCCGGTGGTGCGCGCGGGATCGAAATAGTCCAGCGCGCGCGTGATCAGCAGATAGGTGTTGGCGTCGAAATAGCGGGTGAATTTCTCGCCCTGGTAGCGCAGGTACGACTCCACCTCGAACTCGACGTCGTAGCCATAGTGGTAGGCGCCGTTCTCGGCCGGTGCGCGCTGGGCGCGGCCGAATTTCTCGGCCATGTCGTCGTCGGACAGGTAGGTGATGTGGCCAAGCATGCGCGCCACCGACAAGCCGCGGCGCGGCACGGTATCCTGCGCGTAATAGTCGCCGCCGTGGAAATCCGGATCGGTGATGATGGCGCGGCGCGCCACCTCGTTAAAGCCGATGTTCTGCGCCGACAGGCGCGGCGTGCTGGCGATCACCACGCAATTGGCCACGCGGTCCGGCAGCGTGATGGCCCAGCTCAGCGCCTGCATGCCGCCCAGCGATCCGCCCATCACGGCGGCGAAACGTTCGATGCCGAAGTGGTCCGCGACCCTGGCCTGCGCCCTTACCCAGTCCTCCACGGTCAGCACCGGAAAAGCGGCGCCCCAGGGCTTGCCGGTTTCCGGATTGATGCTGGCCGGGCCGGTCGAGCCGAAGCAGGAGCCCAGGTTGTTGACGCCGATGACGAAGAAGACGTTGGTGTCCACCGCTTTGCCGGGGCCCACCATGTTGTCCCACCAGCCCACGTCGCTGGGATTGTCGGCCGCCTGCCCCGCCACGTGGTGCGAAGCGTTCAGCGCGTGGCAGATCAGGACTGCGTTGCTGCGCTGGGCGTTGAGCGTGCCGTAGGTCTCGACCGCCAGTTCGTAGGCAGCCAGCGACTGGCCGCTCTGCAAGGACAGGGGCTCATCGAAACGGATGAAGGTGGGGGCAACGAGACCGACCGAACCGGGATCAGCGGAAGCGGAAGTCGTGACGGTTGCGGGTACGAACCCGCTGGCCGAATCACCGGCCAAATTTTGGGCAGGAGTGGTCATACGGACCTCTTTAGCTGGATTTATTGGAAGGCGCCCGCAAGCGGATCAGGCAAATCGGCGCCGAAAAATTTTGTACTGCGGCAGGAATTCTAGCACTGCTGAAGCGCGCCGCAACGGCGGACGGCCTATCCGGCCCGCCTGGCGCGCGCGGCGGCCCCTCAGGCGCCGGCCTCCCAGGGTTCCTGGCCCAGGTACTCGTAGCGTTCGGTGTTGACGCGCGAGATGCGCCATTCCACCGCTTGCCGCTTGTAGGAAAACGCCACGCGGCGGATCTCCAGCAAGGGGCTGCCTTCGGCCACGCCCAGCGCCCGCGCCTGCATGCGTTCGGCCACGCAGGTGCGCAGCCGCTCGTCGGTGGCGATCACGTTGACGCCGAAGACGTCCTGGTACAGCGCATACAGCGTGCTGGCGCGGTCGCGCAGGTGCGCTTCGGTCATGCCCGGAAAGCACGATTCCGGCAGGCAGATCTCATCCATCATCACCACGTCGCCGTTGAGCGACAACAGGTTGAGGAACTCGAACACCATGGCGCCGGCGGGCAGGTTCAGCTTCTCGCGCGCGATGGCCGAGGCCCGCACGCGGCGAAAACGCAGCAGCTCGGTCGCTGGATAGGACTTGTCGCCGTCCTGCCGCACGATACGGAAGAACTTGAAGAAATGGTGGTTGCGCGTGTGCACCGCCACAAAGGTGCCGCGGCCCTGATGCCGCACCAGGATATTCTCCGCGGCCAGTTCGTCGATGGCCTTGCGCAAGGTGCCGATGGATACGCCGAAGCGTTCCGCCAGCAGCTTCTCGGGCGGGATCGCCTCGCCCTGCTTCCATTCCCCCTGCGCCAGCGCGGCCAGCACGGCCTGCTTGACCTGCGCGTACAAGGGACTGCCCAAAGGCACGGTCGAGGACAGGCTGGTGTTCATGGGTGCATCGCAAAAATCAGGAGTCCACAGTGTAGCGGCGGGGACGGAACCTGCTCAAGTCATACAATTCATATATATGATTTAGTTGACATGCATGAAACACGGTCCTAAGATTTCCTGGCCGTAGCGATCCGCGCCCTGCCGCCGCACCTGCCGGGCGCCCCCAAGCCCAAGAGAGGAAGACAAATGATTCACGCCGTATTGCACGATGCCAAGGACACGGTGGCGGTCGCCGTCGTGGAAGGAGTCACCGCCGGAACCGAACTGAACGCCTGGATCATGGATGAAGACAAGATCATCCACGTGCGCGCATCGCAGGACATACCCATCGGCCACAAGGTGGCGATGAAGGACATGGCCGTGGGCGACACCGTCTTCAAGTACGGCGTCGACATCGGCCGCGTGGTGGAGCCCATCAAGGCCGGCCAGCACGCCCATGTGCACAACATCAAGACCAAGCGCTGGTAAGCCCTCCACCCCGCACAGGAATCCGCCATGTCCATCATCACCGCCTCGACCACCTTCCAGGGCTACCGCCGCGACAACGGCCGCGTCGGCGTCCGCAACCACGTCATCGTCCTGCCCGTGGACGATATTTCGAATGCCGCAGCCGAAGCCGTGGCCAACAACATCAAGGGCACGATGGCCCTGCCTCACCCTTATGGCCGACTGCAATTCGGCGAGGACCTTGAGCTGCACTTCCGCACCCTGATCGGCACCGGCTGCAATCCCAACGTTGCCGCGGTGGTGGTGATCGGCATCGAAGAAGGCTGGACCAAGCGCGTGGTGGACGGCATCGCCGCCACCGGCAAGCCGGTCATGGGCTTCAGCATCGAACTGCACGGCGACCACGACACCATCATGCGCGCCTCGCGCTGCGCCAAGGAATTCGTGCACTACGCCACGGCGCTGACGCGCAGCGAGTGCCCCATCGCCGACCTGTGGGTGTCGACCAAATGCGGCGAATCCGACACCACCTCGGGCTGTGGCGCCAACCCCACCGTGGGCAACGCCTTCGACAAGCTGTATGCGCTGGGCTCCACGCTGGTCTTCGGCGAGACCTCGGAGCTGACCGGCGGCGAACACATCGTGGCCGAGCGCTGCGCCAACGATGCGGTGCGCGAACGCTTCATGTTCATGTTCAACCGCTACCAGGCCATGATCGACCGCTGGAAGACCAGCGACCTGTCTGAATCCCAGCCCACCAAGGGCAACATCGCGGGCGGGCTGACCACCATCGAGGAAAAGGCGCTGGGCAACATCCAGAAGATCGGCAAGCAATGCCGCGTGGACGGCGTGATCGACAAGGCCGAGATCCCCGACGGCCCAGGTCTGTGGTTCATGGACTCGTCCTCCGCCGCAGCCGAAATGGTGACCTTGTGCGCGGCCTCGGGTTATGCGGTGCACTTCTTCCCCACCGGCCAGGGCAACGTCATCGGCAACCCGATACTGCCGGTCATCAAGATCTGCGCCAATCCGCGCACGGTGCGCACCATGTCCGAACACATCGACGTGGACACCAGCGGCCTGCTGCAGCGTGACATCGACCTGAACCAGGCCGGCGACAAGCTGCTGGAATGCATGCTGGCCACCGCCAACGGCCGCTGGACCGCGGCCGAAGCGCTGGGCCACCGCGAATTCGTCCTGACCCGCATCTTCGAAAGCGCCTGACCGCGCCTGTCGTCCCCGGCAACGGCGTGTCCGCAAGCAGGATTGCGGACACGCCGTCCTGCCGCCAGCATTTCCCCGCAGCATCGTCTCAGAACCACACAAGCAGACCCGGGCGACATCCGCCGCGGCAGCACAGGCGGTTGCATTCCTACCCGGGCATCCCCCAAGGAGGAAGACAGATGAACAGCGAACACGATCACCATCCCGACGCCGCGCAACGCCGGCGCCTGCTTGCCGCCCTGGGCGCCGCCGGCCTCTGTGCCGTGGCGCCGTGGCAGCGCGCGTTGGCGCAGAAAGCCTGGCCCGAACGGCCCATCAACTATGTGGTGCCGTTCCCGCCCGGCGGCCTGACCGACGTGGCCGCGCGCCAGGTCGGCAAAGCCCTGAGCGACGCCGAGCGCTGGAACGTGGTGGTGGAAAACAAGCCCGGCGGCAGCGCCAACATCGGCGCGGCGCACGTTTCCCACGCCGCCCCGGACGGCTACACCTGGCTGGCGATCACGCTGTCGCATGCGGCCAACGCCACGCTCTTCGCCGGCAAGGCGGGCTACGACCTGACGCGCGACCTCACGCCGCTGGCGGGCCTGGCGTCTTCGCCCATCATGGTGGTGGTCAACGCCAAGAGCGACATCAAGAGCATGGCCGACCTGGCCAAGGCCGCCCGCTCGAAGTCGCTTTCTGCCGGGTCCAGCGGCAACGGCACGCCGCCGCACCTGACCCTGGCGCTGTACCAGAAGCTGACCGGCGTGCCGATGATGCACATCCCCTACAAGGGCGGCGCGCCCTCCCTCACCGACCTGATAGGCGGCCACCTGGACGTGGTGTTCTCCAACTACCCGGAATCGCTCTCGCACGTGAAGAACGGCTCCTTGCGGGCGCTGGCCATCACCACCCGCGAACGCAGCGCGGACCTGCCCGACGTGCCCACCGTGAAGGAGGCCGGCCTGCCCGACCTGATCGTCGAAAACTTCACCGGCGTGCTGGCGCCTGCGGGCACGCCGCCCGAGCTGGTGCAGCGCATCGGCGACGCCATCGTGCGCCAGGTTTCGCAGCCCGCCATGAAGCAGGCGCTGCTGCAGCTGGGCTTCGTGCCGCAGCCGCGCGGCCCCGCGGAGTTCGGCGCCTACCTGAAGTCCGAGGTGGAGCGCTGGGCCAAGATCATCCGCGACGCCAACATCCAGATCGCCTGACCACCGTGGAGTCCCCACCGATGCATATCCTCATTTCCGAGTTCATGGACGCGCCCGCGGTCGACGCGCTGCGCCAGCGCTTCAAGGTGCGGTACGAGCCTGAACTGGTGGAGCAGCGCGAGGCCCTGCTGGCCGCGGCGGCCGAGGCCGACGCGCTCATCGTGCGCAACCGCAGCCAGGTGAACGCCGCCCTGCTGCAGGCGGCCCCGCGGCTGCGGGCCGTCGGCCGCCTGGGCGTGGGGCTGGACAACATCGACCTGGACGCCTGCGCCGCGCGCAACATCGCGGTGATACCGGCCACCGGCGCCAATGCGCGCGCCGTCGCCGAGTACGTCGTGGGCGCCATGCTGATGCTGCTGCGCGGCGCCTATGCGTCGACGGCCGAGGTCGCGGCGGGCGCATGGCCGCGCAACGCGCTTTCGCAGGGGCTGGAAGCGCACGGCCGCATGCTGGGCATCGTGGGCTTCGGCGGCATCGGCCGGCTGACCGCAAGCCTGGCGCAGGCGCTGGGCATGCGCGTGGCGGGCTGCGACGCAGCGCTGCCGCCGGACCATCCCGCCTGGCGGGAAACCGGCGTCGCCCCCATGACGCTGGACGAGCTGCTGGCCCAGGCCGATGCCGTCACGCTGCACCTGCCGCTCACGCCCGGCACGCGGCGGCTGATGGATGCCGGCCGCATCGCGCACATGCGACCGGGCGCCGTGCTGATCAACACCTCGCGCGGCGGCATCGTGGACGAAGCCGCGCTGGCGGATGCGCTGCGCACGGGCCATCTGCGCGGCGCGGCGCTCGACGTATTCGAAGCTGAACCCCTGCCCGCCGGCAGCCCGCTGGCGGGCGCGCCCAACCTGATCCTGACGCCGCATATCGCCGGCCTGACGCAAGAAGCCAACACCCGCGTTTCCGACATGGTGGCCGCCGGGGTGACAATGGCGCTTACGGGCGGCGACCGATGAAGCCACACGGCCCGGCGCAAGCCCATGAAGAGAAGGATATGGCTCACATCTATCTGGACGAATTGCAACATCTGGCAGCGGCAGGCCTGGCCGCCGCGGGCGCCAACCCGGCCATGGCCGACACCACGGCGCGCGCGCTGGTCTTCGCCGAAAGCCAGGGGCTCAGCTCCCATGGCCTGTCGCGCGTGCCTTTCTATGCCGGGCACCTGCGCGCCGGCCGCGCCATCGGTACGGCGGTGCCGCGCATCGTGCATGAGCGCGGCGGCGCCGCGCTGATTGATGCCGGCTCCGGGCTGGCCTTTCCCGCCTGCGCCATGGCGATCGAACAGGCCGGCCTGCGCGCCCGCGAGCATGGCGTGGCCTTCATCGGCGTGGCCAACAGCCACCACTTCGGCGAAGCCGGCTACCACCTCGAAGCCCTGGCCGACCTCGGGCTGGTGGGGCTGGCGCTGAGCAACTCGCCCGCCGCCATGCCCGCCTGGGGCGGCAAGCGCCCGCTCTTCGGCACCAACCCCATCGCCGCCGTCTTTCCACGGCGCGGCGGCGCCCGGCTGGTGATCGACCTGTCGCTGTCGCAGGTCGCGCGCGGCAAGCTCATGATCGCGGCCCGCGACAACCAGCCCATCCCCCTGGGCTGGGCGCTGGACGCCGACGGCCAGCCCACCACCGACCCCAAGGCCGGCCTGGCGGGCAGCATGCTGCCCGCGGGCGGCGTCAAGGGCGCAATGCTGGCGCTGATCGTCGAACTGCTGGCTTGCGCGCTGACCGGCTCGCACTTCGGCTTCGAGACCGAATCGTTCTTCGTCGACGAAGGCGGCCCGGCGCGGCTGGGCCAGGCCTTCATGGCGATCGACCCAGGCGCCCTGGCGGGCAACAACGCCTATCTGGACCGCGTCGAAGTCCTGGTTGATGCCATGCTGGAAGACGAAGGCGTACGCCTGCCGGGCGACCGCCGCCGCAAACTGCGCGACGAAGCGCTCAAGCACGGCGTGGAGATTCCCGATGCGTTGATGGCGCAGTTGCGCGCGATGTCGGGCGCGGCGTAACTCAAGCTCAGCGGGCGCCGGGTACGAAGCACGCAAGCGTCTGGACTTGCGGCCATCGCAATTGTCGCGACAGCGTCGCGACAATTGCCGGGCTCAAGCCCCGCGGCTGAACCAAAGTATCACCGGCGCCAGCAGCAGGAACGCCACGGTCGACACCAGCACCGCGCCCGCCGCGGTATCGCCCTGCGTCGTATAGCGCTTGACGTACATGTAGCTCACCACCGCGCAAGGCATGGCCATCTGCAGGCTCAGCGCCCCGGCCAGCACCGGCTCCAGATCCAGCGCCCACACCACCGCCAGCCCCGCTCCCAGGCCCACGGCCAGGCGGATGGCGGCGACCTTGGCGCCGTCGCGCAGGCCGTTGGACGGGATCAAGGCCAGCGCGTGGCCCAGGCTCAGCAGCATCAGCGGCACGGTCACCGCGCCCAGCATGCGCGAGGTCTCGATCAGCCATGCGGGCACCGGCACGTGCATGAGGCGCAGGGCCACGGCGACCAGGGAGGCCAGCAATATCGGACTCTTCCAGCTGCCCTTGGTGTTCACGCCCGGCAACAGGCGCACCGCAATGGTATGCATGACAAAGGAACTGACGGCGAAGAACGCGACCGCCACCGACAGGCCGGCGTCGCCAAAAGCCATCTGCGAAATCGGCAAGCCGAGGTTGCCGGCATTGGGCAGGAAGGCCGTGGGCAACAGCGTGCGCACCGGCAGCTTCCATGCCTTGAGCAACAGCGCGCACACCAAGGCGCACAGCAGCAGCGCCAGCAGCGTCGCCACCGCCACGTCGGCCAGCGCGCGGTCGTCCAGGTGGGTGGTGACGAATGTGTGGAACACCAGGGCGGGCGTGGTCACCGAGGTCACCAGCATGGTGATGAAGGAGCCGCCGAACGGCAGGTCCCGCTTGCCCCAGTACACCCCTATGCCTGCGCAGAAGAGCAAAGGCAGCATCAGCACGATCGATGAAAAATAGAACTGCACGACGGCGGACATGCGCTTATTCCGTTAGAGATAAGAGGTTTGATGCGTGAAGGCATCATCGCTTGCCGGACGGCCTGCCGGGGCGGCAGCATGGGGCAACTCGTCAATCGCCAGGCTTTTGCCCCCCACCGCCATGCCAGCCACCGCCCTTTCCGCCACGTCCCCGCATCTCGCCACAAACGCGGCCAAAAACGCGGCCACGAACCCGGCCGCAAATTCAACCGTGGATGCAGGGCCAAGTCCGGCCCGGCCCATCAAACCCCTGTCGGAACGCCAGGCCAGTTGCCTGCACTGGGCCGCCATGGGCAAGACCAGCTGGGAAACCGCCCGCATCCTGGGCGTCAGTGAAAGCACCGTGAATTTCCATCTGTGCAACGCCTGCGAAAAGCTCGGCGTGCGCGGCCGGCGCGCCGCGGTGGTCGCGGCATTGAGACTGGGCCTGATCGCGCCCGTCACGGCTTGATGACGACGGAACGCAGGAATTCATGCGCCCGCTCGGCCGGCAGGCTTTCCACGGTGCCGGCTGCCACGGCCTCGATCAACATGGTGTCGGTCACCCAAACCCTGGCGCGCAGCCAGCCCGGCTTGCCCATGGCCTTGCCCTGGACTTCGATGTCCTGCCCATAGGCAGGCCATTCGGTGGGCGGCGGCGACTGCATGTTGGCGTAGAGCGAATGCATCAGCGCCATGCCCAGCGCCTGCCTGGCGGCCGGATCCTTCGCGATGTCGGGCGGCAGCGGCGCCGACCCCACCGCAAAGACCGCTTCGCCCACGGTCGCGCTGGCCAGGGTAAAACGCAGGGTATGGGTATCCAGCTTCAGGTCGCGGGTATCGGTCGTGACCCGGTCCGGAAACGCGGCGCGCGCGTGGCCGTCGGCCACGTCGACTTCGCGCCAGTTGTAACTGGGCGAGCAGGCCGTGATCAGCAAGGCCAGCGCGACAATCGCGCCGGCTTTCTTGAACATGAAACGAAACAGCGATGAAATCGTCATTACCCGAGGATCTGGACTGTCTATTCATTTCGAGGAAGCCAGAAATTGTCGCCGATTTCGATGACCCCCGCGCCCGACGGCACGCCACTGGCCAACTATGTGTGGCCAGCCGCGCCCAATGTGCCCCCGCCGATCGCCGGCCTGGGCACCCCCAGTATCTACCTGCTGCACGGACTTAGCGAGCATGCCGGGCGCTATGACCGCCTGGCGCGCTGGCTGACCGCGCGCGGCTGGACGGTGGGCGCCCACGACCACCGCGGCCATGGCCGCTCCGGCGGCCGGCCCGCGACCCTGAGCCGCGAAGACGATCTGGTCGTCGATGCGGTCGATCGCCTGCGGGCCTGGACCGCGGCGCACGGACGCCCGCCCATCCTGCTGGGCCACAGCCTGGGCGCCCTGGTCGCGGTGCGGATCGCCCTGCGCCGCCTGACCGAGATCGACGGCCTGGCGCTCAGTTCCCCGCCCTTCGTGGTGCATGTACCGCCGTGGGTGCGGCGCACCTTGACCTGGATGTCGCTGCATGCGCCCGACCTGCGCGTGCCCCATGGCCTGGCGCCCGCCCGCATTTCCCACGATCCGGCCGTGGTCAAGGCCTACCGCAGCGATCCGCTGGTGCGGCGCCAAATGACGGGACGCCTGGCGCGCTTCGTGGACGAAGGCGGCCGCGAGTCCCTGCGAGAAGCCCCGCTGCTGGCCTGCCGCACCCTGCTGATGGTGGCGGGCGACGACTCCATCGTCGCTGCCGAAGGCAGCCGACAGTTCGCCCAGCGCGCCCCCGCCGAACTGCTGACCCTGCGCTGGTACGACACCGCCTGGCACGAGATTTTCAATGAAACCGCCCCCATCGCCGACCCGGTCTACGCCGACCTGGACGAGTGGCTGGCGCGCACCGCCCAGGCATTGTCCCTGTCCCCAGTATTGACTCCCTCGGCACAGGAGGCCGGCACCCCGTAAAATCCGGCGACAGACCCAAACGAGAAGAACCCGTGACTGATACTGCCGCCAACCGCCTCTCCCGCCTGGAGGCCAACCGATCGCTGCTGACCCAGACCCTGCGGGGCATCGAAAAGGAAGGCCTGCGCGTGGACGAACAAGGTGTCCTGTCCCGCAAGCCGCACCCCGCCGGCCTGGGATCCGCGCTGACCAACGAACACGTCACCACCGACTACTCCGAATCCCTGCTCGAACTGATCACGGGCACGCACAAGGACGTCGACGCGCTGCTGGCCGAACTGACCAACACCCATCGCCACGTCTACAGCGTGCTGGACCATGAACTGATCTGGAACCAGTCCATGCCCGCCACGCTGCCGCCCGAAGCGGACATCCCCATCGCCTGGTACGGCAAGTCCAACACCGGCATGCTCAAGCACGTGTACCGCCGCGGCCTGGCCGTGCGCTACGGCAAAACCATGCAATGCATCGCCGGCGTGCACTACAACTTCTCGCTGGCCGAAGACCTGTGGTCCGTGCTGGACACGCAGCCCGGTAGCCCCCAGGACCGGCGTTCGCGCGGCTACATCGGCCTGATCCGCAATTTCACGCGCTATTCCTGGCTGCTGATGTACCTGTTCGGGGCCGCCCCGGCCTTGTCCAGCGACTTCCTGCGCGGGCGCGAACATCCGCTGAAAAAGCTGGATGACAGCACGCTGTACCTGCCCTATGCCACCAGCCTGCGCATGAGCGACCTGGGCTACCAGAACAAGGCGCAGTCGCAGCTCAAGCTCTGCTACAACGACCTGGACACGTTCCTGGGCCGCTTGTACGACGCCGTTACCCAGCCCTGGCCCGACTACCAGAAGATCGGCACCCACCGCGACGGCGAATGGATCCAGCTCAACACCAACGTGCTGCAGATCGAAAACGAGTACTACTCGAGCATCCGCCCCAAGCGCGCCACCGGCCGCTGCGAACGCCCGATCACGGCGCTGGCCGAACGCGGCGTGCAGTACGTCGAAGTACGCTGCCTGGATATCGACCCGAACTCGCCGGTCGGCATCGACGCCAGCACCAGCCGCTTCGTCGACGCCTTCCTGCTGTTCTGCACCGCGTCCGACAGCCCCTTCTTCCCCGCCAATGGCTACTGTCAGCGCAGCGCCGACAACTTCTCGACCGTCGTCAAGGAAGGCCGCAAGCCCGGCCTGACGCTGGACCGCGAAGGCCAGCCCATCGGCCTGGCGCAATGGGGCCACGAACTGCTGGACCAGATTGCGCCATACGCCGCGCTGTTCGACTCCGCCCTGGGCGGCAGCGCCTATGCCGAGGCCCTGGCGGCCCAGCGCGCCAAGCTCGACCAGCCCGACTCCACGCCGTCGGCGCGCCTGCTGGCTTCGCTGACCGACAGCGGCCTGTCGTTCCATGACTATTCGCTGGACCTCAGCCGCAAGCATGCCGACGCGCTGCGCGCCCAGGCCTTGCCGGCCGACCTGGCGGCAGCCTATGAACAGGCCGCCGCGCAATCCACGGCGGAACAGCTGCGCCTGGAGCAATCGGACACCGAGGATTTCGATACCTATGTGGCCCGCTACCACGCCGCGCTGAAGGCCCCGCGCAAATAAGGCGTATCGTTAGGGTTTTGATCCGCGCCGACCGCCTGCCGGCCGGCGCGGACCGCTCTGTCACATCAGGAGGTTTTCCCCATGCGCCGCACCGCAACATTCCTGTTGGCCTTGGCCACCAGCGTGGCGGGGGTAGTCCATGCCGCACCGCCGCCCATGCAAACCGTGGAATCGGTGGACCTGAAGCGTTACGCAGGCATGTGGTACGAGATCGCGAATTTCCCCATGTTCTTCCAGCGCGACTGCGTGGGAGACACCACCGCTGAATACACCGCGCATCCCGACGGCACGGTCGGCGTGAACAACCGCTGCCGCACCAAGGATGGCGACATCGATTCCGCCTCGGGCACCGCCAACGTGGTGGAAGGCAGCAACAACGCCAAGCTGGAAGTCTCGTTCTTCAAGCCGTTCAAGGGCGATTACTGGGTCATCGGCCTGGACCCCGAATACCGCTGGTCGGTGGTCGGGACCCCGGACCGGAAATACCTGTGGATCCTGTCGCGCTCGCCGCAGCTGCCCAAGGAAGAACTGGACAAGGCCCTGGATGCGGCCAAGGCCCAGGGCTATCAACTGGACGAACTGCGGTTTACGCCTCAGAAGTAAGACGCGCTGCGGCGCTCTATCCCGCGTAATCGCGTGCCAGCCGCAGCACCGTTACGCCCGGCTTCAGCTGCCGCAACGACGGCATGACCAGCGTGCATTGATCGTACGGCGTCACGATGGGCTGGCCGTCGGCCCAGCCTATCGTCGAGCCGGCCCGCTCGAACGTCTCCAGGCCCGTCCAGGGCTGCGAGAAGCGCAGGTCCATGGACGGCGCAACCACCGCGTCCGTCACTTCCAGCACGCGCTGGTTTTCGGCGTCCGGCAACAGCCAGCCCGCCGGCACGTCCGCCGCATCCGCCACGCCCGATTCCAGCAACATGCGCGCCACCATGTCGCGCGCCACGTCGCGCGCAGCCAGCTCGCCATGGAAACCGCATTCGATCAGCAAGGCGCAGGCGTCTTCGCGGGCCGGATCGCCGAACTGGCCGAAGTCGCGCATGCGCACGCCGTCCTTGTGGCCCGCGTCCACGATCACGTGCTGCGGCGCCTTCAGCCTGCGCGCCAGCGCGATGTTGCGCGGCAGAACGCCGGTCAGCAGCAAAGGCGCGCCCGGTTCATGCATGGAGTGCAGGTCCAGCAGCCAATCCGCGCGCTCCACCCAGGGACGCAGTTCGGCGCCGCGCCGGCGGTCCGGCGTCGTGGGGTTGTCCAGGCGCTCGGCGCTCCAGACGCGGTTCATGTCCTCGGCGACGAAGCGCGACGCATCGTGGTTGGCATGGTCGAAACGGTCGAACGCATCGAGATTGCAGAACGCCAGCGTCAGGCTGCCGCGGCGCGGCCGCAGGCCCGCCGCCAGCAGGTCCTTCAAGGCCCAGGCGCCGCACAGCTCGTTGCCGTGCACCAGCGCGGACAGCATCAACGCGCGCCCCGGCAGGCCTGAATCGAAATGCCACACGCCAGGGGTGCCGGTATTGCCGGCGCGCTCGGCGCTCAGGTCGGGTACGGGAAGCTTGAATTCCATGGATGTCGTCCGCTGCGGTGCTAGGGTGTTGCGATGATCCGGTTTCGAATCACTGGGCTTCGATCTTGGCGGCCTTGACCAGCGCGCCGTACTTCCTGGTTTCCTCGGCCTGATAGGCCGCCGGGTCCAGGCCCGGTTGCGACAGCACGCCGCCGGCTTCCTGCATCTTGGCGCGGAACTGCTCCGACTTCAGCGTCTCGGCCAGCGCGCTGCGCAGCTTGGCCGCCACCGGCTCCGGCAGGCCGGCCGGGCCATAGAGCGCGAACCAGACGCTGATGTCCACGGATTCGAACCCCGGGGTTTCAGCCAAGGCAGGCAGGTCCGGCGCCACTGGCGAACGCTTCTTCTCGGTCACGCCCAGCGCCACGATCTTGTCGGCGCGCACTTGCGGCAGGCCCGAGGACAGCACCAGCATGCCGTAGTCCAGCTGGCCGCTCATCAGGTCCGTCACCAGCGGCGCCACGCCGCGGTACGGCACGTGCTCGGCGCGCGTGCCGGTCGACTGGTTGATCATTTCGCCGGCCAGGTGCAGGGTCGTGCCCACGCCGGAAGAACCGTAGTTGAAGCTGCCGGGCGCGGCGGCGCGCAGCTTCTGCAGATACTCGGCGGCGGTCTTCACGCCCGAATTCTTGCTGGCGGCCAGCAGCATGGGCTGCGAGGCAATCACGCCCAACGGCGAAAAGTCCTTCACGCTGTCGTACTTGACCGCATTGTTGATCATGCTGGCGATGACCATTTCATTGGTGGAGCCCAGCAGCAGCGTGTAGCCGTCGGGCGCGGCGCGCGCCACGCGCTGCGCGCCGATGGTGCCGCCGGCGCCGCCCACGTTCTCGACCACCACGCTCTGGCCCAGGCGCTTGGCCAGCTCTTCGCCGAACAGGCGCGCGGTCAGGTCCACGCTGCCGCCCGCCGGGTAGCCGACCACCAGCGAGATGGCGCGTTCGGGATACTCGGCGTGGGCGGAAGACGCCGCGGCCAGCGCAGAGACGGCACAGATAGCGGCTAGCGCGCCGCGCAACGGATGCAGGACGGATTTCATGTTTTCTCCCTGGGGTGCTGAGGCGGACGGCGGCGCCGTCTCATTTGATGTTTCGGGAGCTATTCTCGGGCGTACACCAGGGATATTTCGTGCCGAATCGACACATTGCCGTGCGGATTCGGCACACGCCTGGCGCGCGACCAGCGGATTTCAGGCCTTGCGGCTGGCCGTGGCTTCCCAGGCCGCTTCGGCCAGGTCAGCCAGGCGCGCCCGCGACCGGTACAGCCGCACCTCGAACGAGATTTCCTCGCTGCGGCCGCCCAGGGCGGCCAGCGCGCCGCGGCGGCAATCCGCCGCCACCATGGACCAGGGCAGCCAGGCCACGCCCAGGCCCTTGGCAACCGCGCCATGCGCCGCGTCCAGCGAATCGCTGCGCAGAAATGGCGCCAGGGCGTAGGGCGTGGCCTCCAGGCGGTCTCCCACGATGCGCTCCATGGCCAGGCCGCCCGCATAGGTGATCAAGGGCACGGACGGACCGCCTTCCTGCAGCACGTAACGGGGCCGGCCGCGTGAATCCGCCTGACTGACGGGCACGAGCTTGTCGGTGCCCAAGGTCATGTAGCGGTAGCGTCCTGGGCTCAGCTGCACGGACAGAGCCGGATGCTCATAGCAGCACAGCAGGTCCACCCTGCCCTGCTCCAGCCGGGCCGCCATGTCCTGCATCATGCCGGTGGACAGCTCGACCTGCGTGCCCTCGGTCAACACCTTGGGCGTGCGGTGGCGCAGGCGCGCAATCCAGTCGGCCACCAGCGTCCGGGCCAGGCTGCGGCCGGTGGCAATGCGCAGCACCGCCTCGCCGCCTGCGCCGAAACTGCGGATGCGATGACGCACCTGCGCCATCTGCTCCACCACCTGCGTCGCAGTCTTGAGCAAGGCCTCGCCTTCGGCGGTCAGGACCACAGGCAGGCGCTGACGTTCGATCAATGGCGCGCCGGCCCAGGCCTCCAGCGCGCGGATGCGCCGTCCGAACGCAGGATGGGTGACGTGGCGCAGCTCGGCCGCACGCACGAAGCTGCCGGTCTGCGCCAGGGCAATCAGATCTTCAAGGAGTTTCAGGTCGGCCATGGACGTCAAGCTTACGCCATCGGCCGGCCCTTCACTTGGCGCCCAGCCCCATCATTGCCAGGGTGGCGCGGGTCAGATCGCTGTCCGGATCTTCCAGCTCATTGACCAGGTCGAAATGGTTGCAGTGCGGCGTCGGGATGCGGGTGGAAGCCAGCCCTGCGGCATTCCAGGCTGCTTCGTATGCCGCCGTCTGGTTCTTGAAGCCCTGGGTCTCCAACCCGCCCACGGCCAGCAGCATCGGGCCCGCGCGTTCCGGCAGATGGAAGATCGGGCTTTGATGCGCGGCTTGCTCGGGCGTGAGCTGCAGCCAGGTGTTGGGCAGGACGTCGCACAGCGGACGCAGGTCGAACAGCCCGCTCAACGCCAGCGTGCCCTTGATCACGTCGTCCGGCACGCCGTAGCGCGCCTGCCACGCCGGCGCGACCAGCATGCCGGCCAGATGGCCGCCCGCCGAGCTGCCGCTGACGTAGATCCTCTCGGGATCCACGCCATAGGCCGCCACGTTGCGATACAGCCAGGCCACGGCGGAACGCACCTCGCGCACCACTTCGCCCAAGGTGGCCTCGGGCACCAACGTGTATTCCAGGGTAGCCACCGCGGCGCCCGCGGCGTTGAAGGCCTCGGCCATTACCGGAGCGTCTTCCTTGCGCTGCGCGCGCCAATAGCCGCCATGGATGAACACGAACAGCGGCGCCGGCGCCTGCGAGGCGGCGGGCAGGAACAGGTCCAGCCGCTCGTCCTGGCCCATGCCGTAGCGCAGGTCCAGCACGCCGGGGCGGCGCGTGCGCACCCGCGCCGAGGACTCGGCATACCGGCGCACGCAGGCGTCGAAATCCGGCACCGATTCGCGCGCGTTGTATTGCACCTCGCGCTCGGCGATGGTGGGAAAGAAGAGATCGATGTCGGTGTTATGCATGCCTGGCCTGCGATGTGGGCTGCGATTGGGGCTGGGAAATGATGCGTTCGATGAACTGCGCGGTCTTGCGGTAGTGCGCGGCCAGCATGGCGACCGAACCTTCCACGTCACGCGCAACGGCGGCGTCCAGCAGCTGACGATGTTCGTCGTCCACGTTGCGCTCCGGTCCGTAGGCGGTCGCACCGGCGCGCGCCGGGCGGCGGTAGCGCTCAGTCTGCGCGTAGAGTTGGGTGGACAGGTCCAGCAGCCAATGGGAGCGGCAGGCGCCGATCAGCGCGTGGTGGAATTCCAGGTGGCGCGCCTCCAGCAGTTCGTCCAGTTCTTCCGAAGGTTCGGCGGCGGCCTCGGCCCGCTGCGCGGCCAGCGTCAGCGCATGGTACGCGCCAACCAGGCGCGTTTCCCAGGCGTCGTCGGCATTGGCCAGCGAGCGGCGCAGCGCGTCGCAATCGATCAGTATGCGGGTTTCACAGGCGTCCCACATTTCCTCGACCGACAAGGGCGCGATGCTGAAGCCGCGCGACGTGGTGCTGATGACCATGCGCTCGCTGCGCAGGCGGTTGAGGGCTTCGCGGATGGGAGAGAAGCTGCTGCCGTAGCGCTGCTTCAGCAGTTCCAGCCGCAAGGACTGGCCCGGCGCGAAGGCGCCGCGCATGATGTCGCGCCGCAGCAGGCGGTAGACCTGCTCGGACAGCGTGATTTCCTCCACGCCGGCGCTCCCGTCCGATCCGGGATCGTCCTGGCGGGAAGCTTTGATTCTAGGCTTCAAGATGGTCTCCAGATGTCTGCAGCCGGGGCGCGTATCCGCGCGCGGCCCATTCTACCCGCGCCCCAGGGCCGCGCGGCCTGCTCAAATACCCAGGTAACGCTGCGCCAGCTCGGGCTGGGCGGACAGCTCGGCGGGCCGCCCCGACCAGGCTACCCGGCCCTTGTCCACGATGTAATGGCGGTCGACCAGCGTCGCCATCTCGGGCAGGTTTTTGTCGATCACCAGGATGGTCTGGCCTTCGGCCTTCAGCGCCCGCAGGCAGCGCCAGATCTCCTGGCGGATCAGCGGCGCCAGCCCCTCGGTGGCTTCGTCCAGGATCAGGAGCTTGGGGTTGGTCATGAGCGCGCGCCCCACCACCAGCATCTGCTGTTCGCCGCCCGATAGCGTGCGCGATGACTGCCCGCGGCGCTCTTTCAAGCGCGGGAACAGCGTGTAGACGCGCTCCAGGTCCCATCCCCCCGGCGCGGCGCGCGAGGTCGCCACCAGATTTTCCTGCACCGTCAGTGAACCGAACACGCGCCGGCCCTCCGGCACCAGCCCCACCCCCAGGCGCGCCACGCTGCTGGGCGCGGAACGGCCCAGCGTCTGGCCGCGGAACTGCACCGCGCCGCCGGTGGCGGGCAGCATGCCCATCAGGGTCTTGATCGTGGTGGTCTTGCCCATGCCGTTGCGCCCGATCAGCGAGATCACCTCGCCTTCGCTGGCCTCGAACGACATGCCGAACAGGACCTTGCTGGAACCGTAGCCGCCAGTCAGCCCTTCAACCTTCAACATGTTCTTCTCCCAGATACGCCGCGCGCACCTCCGGATGGCGGCGCACCTCCTCGGGCGAACCGCTGAACACCACGCGGCCATAGACCAGCACGCTGATGCGGTCGGCCAGCGCGAAGACCGCGTCCATGTCGTGTTCCACCAGCAGGATGCCGTAGTCGCCCTTCATGCCTTGCAAGAGCCGCGTCATGCGCGCCGATTCCTCGGGCCCCATGCCGGCCATGGGCTCGTCCAGCAGCAGCAACCGCGGCGAACGCGCCAGCGCAACCGCCAGCTCCAGCTGCCGCTTCTCGCCGTGCGCCAGGTCCGCCGAACGCACGTGGCGCCGGTCCTCCAGCCCCACATGCTTCAGCCACTGCATGGCCTCGGTCTTCAACGCCGCATCATGGCGCGGGTTGGACCAGGCCTGGAAGGCGCGGCCGCCCTTGAGCATGCGCGACAGGATCACGTTCTCCAGCGCGGTGTATTCCTGGCACAGCTCGGTGATCTGGAACGAGCGGCCCAGCCCCAGGCGCGCACGCTCGAAGGCGCGCAGCCCGGTCACGTCCTGTCCGTCCAGATGGATGGTGCCGGAATCCGGCCGGATCTCGCCGCAGATCTGCGCGATCAGAGTGGACTTGCCCGCGCCGTTGGGGCCGATGATGGCGTGGATCTCGCCGGCGCGCACGTCCAGGTCCACGCCGTTGGTAGCCACCACCGCATCGAAGGCCTTGCGCAGCTGCGTCAGGCGCAACAGGCTCGCGCTTGCGTCAGTCGGCATGGCGCGTCTCCAGCAGTTTTCCGAACAGGCCCTTCTGGCCCCACAGCACCACCAGCACCAGGATGGGCCCCATGTACAGCAGCCAGTGCTCGGTCAGGGACGACAGCATCTGCTCCAGCCCCAGGAACACCGCCGCGCCCGCGATCGGCCCCAGCAAGGTGCCCACGCCGCCCAGGATGACGATGGCCATGAGTTCGCCGGACTTGGTCCAGGCCGCCATGTCGGGCGTCACCAGCCCGGCATAGTTGGCCCACAGCACGCCAGCCAGCCCCGTGCCCACCGCCGACAGCACGAAGGCGCTGAGCCGGTACGGCGTGGGCGCCACGCCCAGGTTGATGGCGCGCCGCTCGCTCTGGCGCAGCGCCTGCAGCACCATGCCGAAGCGCGAGTTGGTCACGCGGATGCACAGCAGCGTCCACAGGGTCAGCAGCGCCAGGCACACATAGTAGAAAACCATGGGGCTTTCCAGATTGATGCCGGGCAGCTCATTGCGCTGCGGAATCATCAGGCCGTCATCGCCGCCGTAGAACTGCAGCGACACCAGCACGAAGTACACCATCTGGCCGAACGCCAGCGTGATCATGATGAACTGCACGCCGCGCGTGCGCAGCGCCAGATAGCCGAACAGCCAGCCGGCCAGCGCGCACACGATGAGCGCTATCGGCCACACCACCAGCGCGGCGTTGCTGCCGGCCCAGCCGAAGATCGGGCCGGCTTCCGAAGTATGGAAGGCAATGATGCCAACCGCATAACCGCCCAGCCCGAAGAACATGGCATGGCCGAAACTGACCATGGCGCCATAGCCGATCACCAGGTCCAGGCTGACCGCCGCCAGGCCGTAGATCAGAAAGCGCGTCACCACGCCGATCAGGAACGGCGAGCCCGAGGCCAGCGCCGCGGCCGGCAGCAGGATCAGCACCGCCAGACCCGCCAGGCCCCAGCGGGCGCGGTTCGTAAGTGTGTATGCCATCTTCATCCTCGCGCCGGGAACAGTCCACCCGGCTTGGCAATCAGCACGATCGCCATCAATACATAGATGCTGGCGGAAGCCATGCCTGCCGCCAGCGGGTCCGCGGTGGCGGGCGAGAACATCGTCGACAGCAGCTGGGGCAGGAAGGCACGCCCCAGGCTGTCCACCATGCCCACCAACAGCGCGCCGGCCAACGCGCCACGCACCGATCCCACGCCGCCGATCACGATGACCACGAAGGTGGTGATCAGGATGCGCTCGCCCATGCCGATTTCGACCGCCAGCAGCGGCGCGGCCATCACGCCGGCCAGGCCGCAAAGCAAGGCGCCCAAGCCAAACACCAGCGTGTAGAGCTTGCGGATGTCTATGCCTAACGCGTCGACCATCTCGCGGTCGTCGGCGCCCGCGCGGATCAGCATGCCGATGCGCGTGCGGTTGACCAGCCACCACAGGCCCACGGCCACCAGCGCGCCTATGGCGATGAACGACAGGCGGATCAGCGGATACTGGAACCCCGGCGCCAGCGTCACCGCGCCTTCCAGGAAGCTTGGGATGCCCACCAGCGGCGGACGCCGGCCGAAGATCAGGCTGACCGCTTCGTTGGAGAACAGCAGCAGGCCGAAGGTGGCCAGCACCTGGTAGAGGTGATCCCGCTTGTACAGCTTGCGTATCACCACCACTTCGACGGAAATGCCATACAGGCCCGCCCCCAGCAACGCCGCCAGCACGCCCGCCAGGAACGAGCCGGTGGTGCCGATGGCGTAGGCCGCGCAATACGCCCCCACCATGTAGAACGACCCGTGCGTCAGGTTGACCACGCCCATGATGCCGAAGATCAGCGTCAGTCCGGCCGCCAGCATAAACAGCATGGCGCCGAACTGCAGCCCGTTGAGCAGCTGTTCAAACAGAAGCGTCATGACGGCATCTTGCAGAGTTGCGCGTAGGCGTCCTTGTCATCGGACACCAGCTTGCGGACCAGCTTCGGCGACAGGCTGCCGTCGCTATCCTTCTCGATGCGCATCAGGTACAGATCCTGGATCGGATGCTGGTTGGTGTTCATGCTGAACTTGCCGCGCAGCGACGTGAACTCAGGCTTGCGCAGCGCGGCGCGGAAGTCCGCGGCCTTGGACAGGTCGCCGCCGGTGGCCTTCAGGCCCGCGCCGATCAGCTGCGCGGTGTCGTAGGCCTGCATGGCGTAGTCCGTCGGCACGCGGCCGTAGGCGTCCTTGAACGCCTGCACGAAGGCCTTGGATTGCGCGTTGTCGAAGTCCTGCGACCAGATGCCGGTGATGTAGGCGCCGGCCGAGGCGTCGCCCGTGGCCTGGATCATGCGCGCATCCATCGAGAAGCTGGGCATCAGCATCGGGATGCTCTTGTTCAGCCCGGCCGCCGCGTACTGCTTGACGAAGTTGATGCCCGTGCCGCCCGGATGGAACTGATAGATGGCGTCGGGCGCCAGCGAACGCAGGCGCGCCAGCTCCACCGAGAAGTCCGACTGGTCGAGCTTGGTGTAGATCTCGGCGACCACCTCGCCCTTGTAGGTGCGCTTGAAGCCTTCGATGGCGTCGCGGCCCGCCTGGTAGTTGGGCGCCAGCAGGACGACCTTCTTGTAGCCCAGTTCGTTGGCCGCCACGCCGCCGGCCGTGTGGAAGGCGTCGTTCTGGTAGGACGCCACGAAGTAATTGGGATCGCACTTTTCGCCCGCGAAGTTCGACGGGCCGGGATTCAGGCTGACGTAGAACGCGCCCGACTTCACCACGCTGGGCACGACCGCCGCCAGCACGTTGGAGAAGTTCACGCCGGTATAGAGCTTGACGCCCGATTGCAGCAGGCGGTCGGCTGCCTGCTTGGCGTTGGCGGGCTTCAGGCCGTCGTCCTCGATCACCAGTTGCACGGGCACGCCGCCCAGCTTGCCGCCGCCCTGCTTGATGGCCAGGTTGAACGCATCGCGCTCGTCTTCGCCGATGTAGCCCGCCGGCGTGGACAAGGTGGCGATGAAGCCGATCTTGACCGGTTCCGCGGCATGGGCCGCTCCCATGGACGCCGCTGCGCCCAGCGCGACGGACAACGCGCCGCCCAGTATCTGTTTCTTGATCATGTTTTTCCCCTTGGAGACTGCGTTGCCCGCCGCCCGCGTCGGCGGCCGGGCGTTTTAGACCGCCACCACCGGATGGCGCAGCGTGCCGATGCCTTCCACGCAGGCCACCACCACGTCGCCCGGCCACAACCATTCCTGGGGCTTGCGTCCCGCGCCCACGCCTTCCGGCGTACCGGTGGCGATGATGTCGCCCGGTTCCAGCGTGATGCCCGCGCTGATATCCGAGATCAGGAACGGCACCTTGAACAGCATGTGCCGCGTGTTGGAGCCCTGCTTCTTTTCGCCGTTGACCGTGAGCCACAGGTCCAGCACCTGCGGATCCGGGATCTCGTCGGCGGTCACGATGCACGGGCCGAAGGGCGCGTAGGTGTCCATGCCCTTGGAATAGATCCACTGGCCGGCGCGGCGGCAATCGCGCGCGCTCATGTCCAGCATCACGCTGTAGCCGAACACGTACGACAGCGCATCGGCCTCGGCCACGCGCGAAGCGCGGCGGCCCATGATCACGGCCAGCTCCACTTCCCAATCCAGCTGCTGCGTGATCTTGGCGTTGTGCTCGATGGCGTCGCCCGGGCCGATGACCGTGGTGGGCGGCTTGGAGAAGATCACCGGCTGCTTGGGCAGGTCGGCCGAGGTATCCAGCGTGCGGCTGGATTCCTCCACGTGCTCCACGTAGTTCAGGCCGATGCCGAAGATGTTCTTGCGCGGACGCGGAATCGGCGCCAGCAGCTTGACGTTCTCCTGCGGCAGCGCGCTGCCCACGGGCCAGTTGCCGCGATAGGCCTCCATCAGCTTGCTGGCCTGCGCCACCGCCACGGGACCGAGGTCGATGAAAGCCAGCATGTCGTCAGGCAGGTCCACGCCGCCGGCGCGCCCCAGCAGGGCCAGGTCGATCACATAGCCTTCGGCCAGCGCGCCCAGGCGGGCAGCGGCGGTGGGGTGAGCGCGAAAAGTTACCAAGCGCATAAGAACTCCATTGATTCAGGACGAGTTGAGTCAAGCGCGCGGGCCAAGCCCGCGCGGCGGATGAAAATTCGGGAGGGAACGGGCGGCGCTAGATCAGCACTTGATGGCCGTCGTTTTCCTTGACCGCTTCTTCGCGGTAAAGCGCCAGCGCGCGCATCACGGGCAGGTCGTTGAAGCTGAACAGGCAGGCGTCGTCGTTCGATGAAAGATTGACGTGTTCATGGATGGCCCACGAGGGCACGCAGAAGATGTCGCGCTCGGTCCAGTCATAGCGCTTGCCGTCGATGATGGAATAGCCGCTGCCCTTGGCCACCTGGTAGATGAAGCTGCCGGTATGGCGGTGGGCCTTGGTGTGCTCGCCGGGCCGCAGCAGCTGCATGCTGGCGCCGATGGTGGGCATGACCGGGCCGCCCGTGGCCGGGTTGACGTATTCGAGCAGGATGCCGTCGTAGGGGCTGCCCGCAGTGGTGCGCGCATAGCGGCGCAGCGCCTCGTAGGTGGGCTCCCATTCGTACTTGAAGAGCGGCGAATAGGGCTTGGTCCAACCGGACACCTGGGGCCGTAGCGCCGGATTGGCCCAGGCTGCGCTGGTGTCGTCGACCGGATAGGTCACGGTCTGGTTCAAGTCGGGATGCACGGCATAGAAGCCGGCTTCCATGGCGTTGACCAGCGGGATGTCCAGGCCGTCCTGCCAGATGCAGGTGGTGCCGTCTTCGGCCACGCCATGCTCGTGCCAGGTGCCGTTGGGCGTCAGCACGAAATCGTTCGCGCCCAGCGTCATCTTGTGGCCGTCGACCACCGTGAAGGCGCCCCGCCCTTCCATGATGAAGCGCAGCGCCGAATGCGAATGCTTGTGGGCGGAAGCCAGTTCGCCCGGCTTCATGACCTGCAGGCCCGAATACAGCCAGCCCACGGCGGCGGCCACGTCGCGCCGGCCCGGGTTGTTCAGGTAGATCACGCGCCGGCCCGCCTCTTCGGGCGAAACCAGCTCGGACGAACGCAGCACGTGGCCGCGCAGGTCCTGGTAGCGCCACACCACCGGCACCGAGGCAGACCGCGGCGCCCACGGTTCGATCTTGTTCGCCACCGTCCACAGGGCGCCCGTCTCCAGGCGGGCCAGCTCCTGGTAATAGGCGATCAGCTCGGGCGAGTCGGCCACATTGGCGCGGCCTATGGTGTCCTCGCGGTACGCGTCATAGCGGTTCGCTTCCATCCCTTGCCTCTTTTTATAAAAGTTCGAATATTTTCGAAAATAATAGAGGCCAGCTGAAAATCGGGCAACGAGTGCGCGCTAGGGGTTTTCCCAGGCCGCCTGAAAATTGTTGGCGCGCCGCCAAACAATACTGTACAAAAACACAGTACAACGTGATACATTTCGCTCGCCCAAAAAACTGTCGTCCAGGAGAACCCTGTGTCAGAAGCTGCCCATCTCGTCCAGTACATCGTCGTTCCCTACCGCGCCGCCGCCGATGGCGTCGCGCCCGGTGAAATCCGCGCCGCCAGCAGCGAGTTCGGCGCCATACGCATCGCCAACTCCATGGCCTCCAAGTTCGCCGGCGTCGCCGCCTACGAAGTACTGGTGGACAAGGAAACCGGCGACATGGAATCGCCGCGCATCCTCGCCCAGATCGGGACCGTACCGGCACTGGACGATTGAACGCGAGTCCGCCGTGCGGCGTCGACCCCGGCCCGGCGGCAACGACTGATCGCCGCTGGGCCGTGTCATGAATTTTCTTTGATTGGAATGAATATTTTCTAGCTTCACTAGGGCAAGGATGTCCGACAGGATGCGGGGTTACGTGCAAATCGCCTACCCACCTTGCCACCAAGAAGCCGCATGATCCGCCAACTCCCCTTGCTCCGCGCCACCACGGCCGGACTCCTGTCCCTGGCTTGCGCCCTGACGCATGCGGCGCATTCGCCGGAGTCCTCCGACTGGCCGAGCAGACCCGTGACGCTGGTCGTGCCTTTTCCCCCAGGTGGAGGCAATGACGCAGTAGCGCGCCAGATCGCAGGCCCCGCAGGCCAGGCGCTGGGCCAGCTTCTGGTCGTCGAAAACCGGCCGGGCGCGGGCGGCACCATAGGCTCTGCGACCGTCGCCCGGGCACACCCCGATGGCTACACGCTGCTGCTCTGCTCGACCAGCAGTCTGGTCGTGGCAACAGCGCTCTATCCCAGCTTGCCGTACCGCGTCGAGGATCTGGCTCCGGTCGTCCATATTGCCGATACGCCGACGGTCTGGGTGGCCGATCCGGGCGTATCCGCTACCAATCTCCAGGAATTCATCGCGGCCGCCAAACAGGCGCCCGGCAAATACGGCTACGCCTCGGGCGGCACGAACACCATGCCTCATCTTGCAGGCCGGACGATCAGCGCGCGCAATGGCCTGAACATGCTGCACGTGCCGTACCGCGGATCCACGCCCGCCTATGCGGATCTCGCCACGGGACGCGTGAACCTGATGATGGACAGCATTATTTCAGCGCTGCCCTTCATCGAGTCTGGCCGCGTCAAGGGACTGGGCGTCAGCGCCGATCAACGCCTGCCACAGATGCCGTCCGTACCGACCTTGGCCGAACAGGGCCTGGACGACTTGGGCTTCGTGGGCTGGGTAGGTATTTGCGCGCCGCGCGACACGCCGCATGAGATCACCGCCAAGGTCGCTCGCAGCGTGCAGCAAGCATTGGCCCAGCCCTCGTTGCGGGAAACGTTTGCGAGGCAGATTGCGAAACCGGTAGGTAACGGCCCCGACGCGTTTGCGCAGAAGATACAGCGCGATACCGTGGCGTGGCGGCAGATCATCGCGGCGTCTCAAGCGGGCCAGGATTGAGGCACAGGCAGCACACGCCGAAGCCCGGCTGCGCTCAGGCGGCTAGCGTCGGCCCGTTCGCCATGCCATCCGAGACCAGCCTGGCGACCTCGCAAATGCAATCGACCATGGCTGCGCGCAGCGGAATCGAGGGCTGGTCGACATAAGCGGCAAAGTAGGTCTGCTTAGGAAATGGCATGGAAAATGGCAGCCGCACAAGCTTGCCCGAATCGAGTTCCCCGCGGATGAGCTCGATCGGCAAGACCGCGTATCCCGCGCCCGCAACGGCCAACCGCAGCATGACCGACAGCGATCTCAACACGATCAGCTTGAAGCCTTGCATCTGAGGAGACGAAAAATAGCTGGCGATGGCAGAGTACAACAGCGAATCCACCGGATAGGACAACAGAGGCAGCCGCTTCAAGTGGCTCACCGACGGCTCGACATCGCCGCGCATCAGGCTTGGGCTGCAGACCCAGACGTAGTCCAGCTCGAGCAACTGCCGGTTTACCACCATCGGCTCTTCGATGCTGCCCAGCAACAGCCCGATGTCGAGCGTGCCCTCACGCAATTGCTGCCGTATGTCCGTGCTGGTCAAAGACTGCAGATGCACGGTGACGTTCGGCCATTGTCTGCAGAGGGCGGCGGCCATGGGCTCGAGTATCGCTTCCGCAACGGTCCCGCTCATGCCGATGCTGATCTGGGTAAGCCTTACGTCCGTGGTCGCGAACCGGCTGGTGAAGGCTCTCGCATGTGCCAGCAGTTCTTCCGCAGGGCCAAGCATTTCTGCGCCTATCGGCGTCAAGCTCAGCTGCTTGCCCTTCTCCCGCACAAAGACCCTTACGCCCAGTTCTTCCTCGAAGGCCGCAATGCGGGCGGAAATGGCCGCCTGGGACGCGTGGAGTTCTTCCGCGGCCAAAGTCATTTTCTTGAGCCTGGCGGCTCGGACAAACGTTTCCAGAAACCGGAGATTCATGCGTGGATATCCTAAGCCTGAGATACACCCCTGTCCCACCGGCCAGCGGCGGAACAGTCCCGGTCAGTATCGGGATGGGTTATCAGAATCCGAAGGGGCTGGGCTCCCCTGCTGCGACGCACCAATACACTCGCCGGATTGGCGAACGACGGCCGACTTTGGAAGAAAAACAAGGACCGTTAACCCGTTTTTCTCATGGCCCGCAGACGTTGGTATACGCCGACGGGCCTAAATGCAAAGCGGGAGACGATGCTCCCGCTCATAATCCCAAGCGATTGATTTTAACTAAATTTCCGGACTTTAAACACGAAATACCCCTATCAAAACTTCGTGTTTTTTCTCGTATCCCGCCCTTGTGAGACTGCGTCAATCGGCATGCAACCATGAAACTCGACGGCTGCAGCATTCCGCATGTTTCACTGCAACAAATTTCGCCATCATCGGCATCCTGACGCCGGATTCATGTCTCGCTTTATCAAGCATTTATGGATTTATGCAGACACCTCGTCCGGACAAATCAACACAGAAGTCGCTGTCCAAATTTCCAATAATCAGCAATAAACAATCATTGCCTGAATTCGAAATTCGTCACGCGCAGAGTTAATCAAACGTATCCAAACCGGCCCCGGCCGTTGACCGGCCGCGGGCCAATGCGCGTCGCCGACGCCCAGCCTTTGCAGAATGGGCGTCTCAGCGCACTCAAAAATCCCAGATGACCGGCACCCAGCGGAACGCGTCGCCGTCAACCGCGACCCGCCCGAGGGACGGAAACGGCAAGTGGGCGGCGACCAGCAACCCACGGTTCCGCGCCAACTCCTGGAACAGACCGAGACGGACGCGGGCCGATTCCTCGGGGTCGTGCTCGAAGCCGTTGTGCCATTCGGGATGGTCGAATGCCACCGGGAACATGGCGTCGCCAGCGAAGGTCAGCCGTTCGCCGCCCGAGACCAGATCGACCACGCTGTGTCCGGGCGTATGGCCGCCTGTCATGCGCACGATGACGCCCGGCGCCACCTCATGCCGGTCTTCGAAGAGCCGCAGACGGTCGCGGTATTCGTTGTAGAAGCTGGTGGCGGTCGACTTCAGCACCGCAGGCACCGGCTTGGGCATGACGGTGTGCGAGAAATCCGGCGAAGTCCAGAACGCCACTTCGGTCGCGGACACGTGGATGCGCACATCCGCACGCAAGCGTTCCTTGACGCCGGGTACGAGCAGCCCACCCACGTGGTCCATGTGCATGTGCGTGATGATCACGTCGGTCACGGATTCCAGCGCGATGCCGGCGGACTCGAGCCGCTGGGGAAACAGCCCGGCGCGCGGAAAGCCCGCGAACTGCCCGCCCAGTCCCGCATCGATGAGTATGGTCTGATCGCCGCTGCGCGCCACCATCACGTTCAACGGCCAGTCGAACGCGTCGGGCGGCATGAACATGTGTTCCAGCCAGGCCGCGAGATCGGCGGGGTCGGCGTTGGTGGCCATCGTCGAGGTCGGCAGCGGCAGCACGCCGTCGCTGACGACCAGCGCGTCGATGTCGCCGATCTGCAGCGCGTAGCGCGACGGCACCAGGTCGATGGATTCGGTGTTTTCAATGGCAAACATGGCGGTATCTCCAGGAAGGTGCGCCACCAAGGTGGCGGCGCGGAGGCTTCTGCGCGTGGCGAAGTTGGGAGGATCGTAGGTCTGGCTCTTCAGGCGCGGTAGGCGTGTGCGGGGAAGCATGCTGTTGTGCGATCCGCACCAATTCGCGGCGGTTCCCTACTCTTGTTCTGCCCACGCCGCTACGGCAAAATGCCCTGCCTCCCATCCTTCCCTCCAAGCGTTGGCCCATTCCATGACCGGCTCCGTGACTTTGTTCGACCGCCATCGCCCGCGCCTCCACGCGATCGCCTATCGCATGCTGGGTTCGGTGGCCGAGGCGGAAGACGTGGTGCAGGATGCGTGGCTGCGCTGGCATGGCGCCGACCGTGCCACGCTGGAGAACCCCGAAGCCTGGCTCGTCACCGTCACCACCCGTCTGGCGATCGACCGCCTGCGCGCCGCCCGTGCCGAACGGGAAAACTATGTGGGCGTCTGGCTGCCGGAACCGATGCTGATGGCCGCGCCCTCCACGCCCGAACAGATCCACGAACTGGCCGACGATGTGTCAGTGGCATTTCTGTTCATGCTGGAGCGCCTGTCGCCGAACGCCCGCGCGGCCTTCCTGATGCGCGAGGTGTTCGACGCCGACTACGAGGACATCGCGCAGACCCTGGACAAGACCCAGGCCGCGGTCCGCCAGCTGGTGCGGCGCGCCAAGCAGCAATTGCGCCAAGGCACCCCGCGCGAGGCCGTGCCGCGCGCGACGCTGCATCGGCTGCTGCTGACCTTTGCCGACGCGATGGACCGCAGCGACTTCCACGGCCTGCATGCGCTGCTGAGCGACGACGCCGAACTCATCGGCGACGGCGGCGGCAAGGCCACCGCCTTTGCCAGCCTGGTGGGTGGCAAGCGGCTGGCGCAGCTGTTCTACGCCGGCAAGCGTCGCTACCGCGAGGCGCTGCGCACCGAAGTGGTCCAGGTGAACGGACAATGGACGCTGCTGCGCTTTATCGATGGCGAGCTTGAATCCGTGCAATCCTACGAGACGGACGGCAAGCGCCTGACCCGGATTCTGGTGCAGCGCAATCCGGACAAGCTGGCCCGCATCGCGGCCGCGCTGGCGCAACGCTGAGGCCGCCCGCGCCGGCGTTGGTGCATGAGGGGCAACATGGTGATCCCTTGCGCGGACCTACCGCCGCGCCGCCCGCGCTTCTACGATGGACCTGTCACCCATCCACTCAGGACAGGCCATGCCGAAACTCACCAAACTCGCGTTGTCTTTCATCGCCGCCGGCGCGCTGCTGGGCCAGCCCGCCCATGCCGCATCGCACCACGCGGCGTCCGCCGGCAAGCCCGCCGATCCCATCGTCACCGAAGTAATGAGCAAAGACCTGCCGGACATCCCCGGCCGCGATGCCGTGATGCTCGTCGTCGACTATCCGCCCGGGGCGGCCGACCCCCTCCACCGCCATGACGCCTCGGCCTTTGTCTATGTACTGGAGGGCAGCATCGTCATGCAGGTCAAAGGCGGCAAGGAAGTGACGCTGACCCCGGGCCAGACCTTCTACGAAGGGCCGGACGACATCCACACCGTGGGCCGCAATGCCAGCCAGACCCAGCCGGCCAAGTTCGTGGTCGTGCTGATCAAGAAAAAGGGCGCTCCCGCCCTGATCCCCGTTCAATAGGGGACACGCACTTATCCCATCCTGGCCAGCCCCGGGCGCCACTCGCCCGAGGTTGGCCTTTTTTTTTTCCGCGGCAGCGTCACAAAACCGGCCTGCCCCACGTCTTAGGGGGTAGGATCAACCAACTTGCGGCGCTGCCACCATGCCTACCCCTCTCCCCGCCTCCCCGGTTACCTCTCCCGCGAACGGCCCGGACTCCCTGGCCGACAGCTTCGCCACCAGCTATGCCGGCGTCATGGCCTTCCTGGCCGTCGCGGCCGAGGGCAACTTCGCCAAGGCCGGCGACCGGCTGGGCATAGGCCGTTCGGCAGTCAGCCGCAGCGTGCAGAAGCTCGAAGACCAGCTGGGCGTGCGGCTCTTCGTGCGCACCACGCGCAGCACCTCGCTTACCGCCGAGGGGCAGCGCTTTTACGAACAATGCCATCCCGGCGTGGAACGGATCATCCAGGCCCTGGACAATATGCGCGACCTGCGCGAGGGTCCGCCTTCCGGCCTGGTGCGCGTCTGTTCCACCGTGGGTTTTGGCCGCAAGATCGTGGCGCCCCTGCTGAAGGCGTTCCGCCAAGCGCATCCGAACATCTCGGTGGAGCTGCTGCTGGATGACGGCCCGACCGACTTCACCACGGACCGCGTCGACGTGTCGTTTCGCAACGGCCGCATGGAAGACAGCCAGGTGATCGCCAAGAAAGTGATTCCCATGCAGATGATGCTGTGCGCCTCGCCGGACTATGCCGCCAGGCATGGACTGCCGCTCAGCGTCGACGAGCTATCCAGCCATAGCTGCGTGAATTTCCTGCTGGCGTCCGGCCGCGTATTCGAATGGGAGTTCAAGGTCGGCGGCCATCTGCGCAAGTTCGCGCCGCCCGCCATGCTGACCTTCAACGATGCCGATCTGGTCTTACAGGCCGTGCTGGACGGCCATGGCATCGCGCAGATGGCGGCCTATCAGGTCTGCGAGCATCTGCGCGCAGGCACGCTGGTCGCCTGCATGCCGCAGTACTCGCCCGACGACCGCGGACACTACCTGTGCTTTCTGAGCCGCCAGCACCTGCCGGCGCGCATGCGTGTCTTCATCGACTTCATGACCGAAGGCATCCGCGCACAGGATCTGCTGATCATCGACAGCCTGCTGTCGAAACAGGCCTGAGCGCTATTGGGTCAGGGCCACCACGCTCTCGATCCCGCCCTGGGCCATCTTGGCGTACGGACACAGGCGTTCCGTATTGCGCACCAGCTCTTCGGCGACCGGCGCAGGCACGCCTGGAAGGTGGATGTTGACGTCCGCCGTCAGCGCGAAAAAGCCGTCGACGGGGTCCCGGCCGAACGAGATGGTGGCCGTCACGGCAGCGTCCGGGGTGGCCAGACCGGCACGTTCGGCCAGCATGCCGAGCGCGCCATGGAAGCACGCCGCAAAGCCGGCGGCGAATAGCTGTTCAGGGTTGGTGCCCCCGCCCGTGCCGCCCAGCTCCACCGGCAGGCGCAGTTCCACCACCAACTCGCCGTCGTCCGAAATGGCCATGCCGGAGGCCCGTCCATCCGCAGCCTCCCCGCCGCGCACCGTCACGCTGGTGGTGTACAGGGCATGGAAATCCTTCCCCCGGTACTTGTCCAGGAGACGCTGGGAAGGAGGCCGCGGTTTGCTCATGAAGGTCCTTGTGCCCGCCGCTACTTTCTTGCGCCCGAACGGCTGAACCAGGTTTCGAAGCCGATCTTGCCCAGCCGTGGGCCGGCTCCCGGAACCAGCGTGTCGTCGTGGAGCTGCGCGCCGAAGTAGCGCGCGCCGGCGTCCGCCCGCACGGTGCGTGCGTCGCCGATCTTGGCCATGTAGCGCTGCGCCAGCTCGGCCAGTCGCACCCGCTCGGGGCCGGCGATTTCCACGATGCCGTTCACTGGCGGCGCCAGCGTGGCATCGGCCATGGCCAGGGCCACGTCGTCCGACGCAATGGGCTGGACGTAGGCCGGCGACAGCCGCACCTCCGTCCCTTCGGTACCCGACTGCACGATACCGCCCAGGAATTCGAAGAACTGGGTGCTGTGCACGATGGTGTACGGGATGCCGGCAGCCACGATCAGCGCCTCCTGCGCGATCTTGCCGCGGAAGTAGCCGCTTTCGGCCAGGCGCTGCGTGCCGACCACCGACAACGCGATGTGGTGGCGCACGCCGGCGCGGGCCTCCGCCGCCAGCAGGTTGCGCCCCGAGGTCTGGAAGAATTCCAGCACGGCGCGGTCTTCGAACGACGGCGAGTTGGCAACGTCGACCACCGTGTCGACGCCGGAGAGCGCGGCATCCAGGCCCTCGCCGGTCAGCGTGTTGACGCCGGTAGCGGGGGACGCGGCAATTGCCTCATGACCGCGCTCAAGCAGCAGTTTGACCAGTTTGGAGCCGATCAGGCCCGTGCCGCCGATAACCAGGATTTTCATGATGGTTCCTCAGTTGAACTTGGCTTTATCCAGGCCATAGGCCTTGTCGGCCGAACCCGGCACGGTGCGGAAACCCACGTTCAGGCGGTTCCAGCCATTGATCGCCATGACCGCGAAGCTAAGGTCCGAGATTTCCTTTTCGGACAGCTGCGTGCGGACGCGTTCATAGATCTCGTCGGGCACGCCCTGCGCGCCCAGCGTAGTCAGCGCTTCGGTCCAGGCCAGGCAGGCGCGCTCGCGCGGCGAGAATTCGCCGGATTCGCGCCAGATCGCCACGTGGTGCAGGCGCAGCTCGCCCTCGCCGTGGATCTTGGCATCCTTCACATGCATGTCCAGGCAGAAGCCGCAGCCGTTGATCTGCGAGGCGCGGATTTCGACCAGGCGCAGGATCGGCTGCTCGATCGCGCCGGACTTCAGCAGCATGCCGAATTCGACGAATTTCTTGAACAGTTCGGGCGATTGCGCAAAGGCATTCAGGCGTTGACTCATGGTGACTTCCTCGATGGGTTGAACGACGCCCAAATCGTAGGTCTGCCCGCAGAACGGCAGTAGATCCGCGGAGGGGACCATGATGTTGCCGCGACGGCAACAATCGTCAACGCGCGCTGACGGCCATGCCGGGCGTCAGGATCGCGGCTCGACCCCGAGCTGCTTCATGGCCCGGCCGATGGCCTGGGGCGCGTAATCGTCCCAAGGCTCGTTGCCCGCATCCAGGCGGGTGTGGATGTTGGCGATGGTCCATTGCGCCGACCCTTTCAGCCCCGCCAGTTCGTCCCAGCGGACGGGTACGGACACGCCCAGGCCGGGCCGGGCGCGGGCCGACCAGGCCGCCACCGTCGTGGCGCCGAAGCCGTTGCGCAGGTAATCGGCGAAAATCTTGCCCACACGGTTCTTGGGACCGCTCTTGGCGACGAACAGCTTCGGCAGCGTTTGCGCCAGATGGCGCACCATGGCTTCGGAAAAGTCCTTCACGGCGTCCCAGCCGTATTGCTTGCGGATCGGCACGACCACATGCAGGCCCTTGCCGCCGCTGGTCTTCAGCCAGCCGCGCAGGCCTAACTCCTGCAGCAGCACGCGCACCAGTTCCGCGCCCTGCTGCACCGCAGGCCAATCCACCCCTGCTCCTGGGTCCAGGTCGAACACCATCCGGTCCGGCTTGCCGATCGCGGTCTTGAGCGCATTCCACGTGTGGAACTCCACGACGTTCAGCTGGGCGGCGGCGAGTATCGCCGCTACGTTCGATATTTCCATGAGCGGCGGATGCCCCGGGTACAGGCGTTCAGGCAGCGCAAGCACCCCCGGGATGGAGGACTCCGAATGCCGCTGGAAGAAATGCTCGCCCTCGATCCCCGCGGGCGCCCTGACGAACGAAACCGGGCGGCCGCGCAGGTGCGGCATCATCAGCGGCGCCACCAGCGCGTAGTAGCGCGCCAGGTCGAGCTTGGTCGCGCCTGAAGAGGGATCGATGACGCGATCGGGATTGGACAGCTTCATCCCCTTCGCAGACGTTTCAGCGCCCGCTTTTATGGGTTTGGCGGGGTGATTGCGGGTGGATATCTTTTCAGCCGGCATGGCAACCTCGCGCGTGATCTTCTTGGGTGGTTTGTCAGTCCGCAGCCCGCGGAAGGTCGAATGGCGTACATGGCCGTCGCCAGTCCATTCTCCGAACGAAACCTCACCTACCAGCGTAGGCTGGACCCAGTGGACCTGCTTGAGGGCGCGCGGCTTGCCTTGGGTCAACGCGCTGGCTTTTTGTTCGATGCCGGCCAGCTTACGATGCAGGTCCTGCAGCGTCTTGTCGTCGAACCCTGTGCCCACGTTGCCGGCGTAGCGCAGCCCGCCATCCGGCTCATGCACCGCCAGCAGCAGCGCGCCGAAGCCCTTGCGGCTGCCCTTGGGCTCGGTGTAACCCACGATGACGAACTCCTGGCGTCTGGTGCACTTGATTTTGATCCAGTCGTCCGTGCGGCGCGACACGTAGGGCGCGGACAGCCGCTTGCCGATGATGCCCTCCAGGCCCAGCTTGCAGGCCGAAGCGACCAGGTCTGCCGCCGGCTTGTCGAAGGCCTCGCTGAACTTCACGTGCTTGCCCTGGCTCGTGGCGATGATCCGCCGCAGCAGATCCCGCCGCAGCCTGAGCGGCTCGTCGCGCAGATCGCGCCCCGTGACGTAAGGCAGGTCAAACGCATAGAAGACGATGTCCGCCGTACTGGCGGCATCGAAGGCGTTCTGCAAGGCCTGAAAGCTGGGTACGCCTTCGCGCGTCAGCACCACGATCTCGCCGTCGATCCAGGCATTGGCGATCTGCAGCGCCGCCAGCTCCTGGGCCAGGCGCGGCATCCTGGCCGTCCAGTCGTGGCCGTTGCGCGTGTACAGCTTCACGCTGCCGTCGTCCAGCCTGGCCAGGATCCGGTAGCCGTCGAACTTCATTTCGTAGGACCAGTCGTCCGCGCCCCGCGGCACGCCCTCGACCAGGGTGGCCAGCTGAGGTTTGAGCGATGCAGGCAGGGCGGCGGCCTTGCCCGGTAACGCTGCCACGGCTGCTGCCGCCTTCGCGGCGCGGATTGGCGGTTCGCTGCGCGCAGTCGCCGCCTTCTTCTTGCGCAACGGCACCACGCTGTCCGGTAGCTCGTCCACCACGCTGAAATCCCGCTCAGGCCGCGCGTACTCGTCGCTTTCCTTGATCAGCAGCCAGGGCGGCTGGCGCTCGCCCTCTTTGCCCTTCATGCGGATCAGCGCCCAGCGCCCGCGCATCTTCACGCCTTCGAGCGTGAACTTCAGATGGCCAGCCTTATATGCCTTCCGGGGATCGCCGATCGGAGTCCAGCGCCCCTCGTCCCAGATGATCACCTTGCCGGCGCCATACTGTCCCTCGGGGATGGTGCCTTCGAACTGGTTGTATGCGATGGGATGGTCTTCGACCTGCACCGCCATGCGTTTGATGGAAGGATCGAACGACGGCCCCTTCGGCACTGCCCAGCTTTTCATCGCGCCGTCCAGTTCCAGGCGGAAGTCATAGTGCAGGCGGCTGGCCCAGTGTTTTTGAATCACGAATGCCAGGCCTTCACCGCCAGAATCGCCGCCGTCCGCAGGTTCGGGCGTGACGGCGAAATTGCGCTTCTCGCGATATTTCTTCAGGCTGTCTGCCATCGCTAGGCCGCCTTTTTCGCCTGCCTGGCGCTCTTGGCCGCCTTCTTCGCGGGCGCCTTCTTCACGGCGGCGCTGCGCGGCGCGGCTTTCTTCGCGGGCCTGGCATCGGCTTTGGCACGCCCCTTGGACGCCCCGCCGCGCAGGCTGCGCTGCAGCAGCTCGGTCAGATCGATCACGTTATCCGCATACGCCGGCGCTTCCTCCTGCGGCTCGACCACGGTTTCCGTCTTGCCCGCCTTTACCTTCTTTTCCACCAGCCCCATGATGGCCGCCTTGAATTCGTCCTGGTAATCGGCCGGGTTCCACTGCGCCGACATCTCGTCCACGAGCATCTTGGCCATCTTCAATTCGGCCGCGCTGGGCGACATGCTCTTGGCACCGGCCTTGGGCAGATCCAGGTCCTCCACGGACTTCACGTCGTCGCCCCAGCGCATCAGGTTCAGGACCAGCGCGTCTCCCATCGGAATCAAGGCCGCCAGATGCTGCTTGGTCTGGATCACGACCTTGGCAATGCCGATCTTGCCGCTTTTCACCAGCGTGTCGCGCAGCAGCGCGTAGACCTTTTGCCCCTTGTTGATCGGAGCAACGTAATAGGGACGTTCCAGATACACGAACGAGACTTCGGACGCCTCCACGAATTGCTGGATTTCGATGGTCTGGGTGGTGCGCGGATAGGCTGCCGCGATTTCATCGGGCGAGATGATGACGTACTGGCCGTCCTCGTACTCGACCCCTTTGACGATGTCCTTGGATTCGATCTCCTTGCCCGTGCGCTTGTTGATGCGCTTGTAGCCAACCGGGTCCATCGACCGGCGGTCCAGCCAGTCGAAATCCACGCCCGATTCCGTCGTGGCGGTATGCAGGCCCACGGGAATGTGGACCAGGCCGAAGGTGATCGCGCCCTTCCAGATGGTTCGCGTGGCCATGAGCATTCTCCCAGAAGATGGGCGCGCGGCCTCGCCTGCGGGCCCAAACAAGCCGCCAGGGCTGTGCGGAGTAGGCTGAGCAGCAAATTCCGTGCCTGGGGCTTCGGCTTCGACCGTCCCGTTGTCTCTGGATTATGGCCTCATGGCGGCATGGCTGGGAACCATGCCGCCTGATCCCGCGTTCAACGATAGAAGCTCGCCTTGGTCACGGACGTGGCATTCACGCGCCCGCCTTGCGGCCCGGGAACCCCCGGTTTCTTGCCATTTGCGCCGCCGCTGACCGCCTGGATTTCCTCGGCGCTCAAGGGGCGGATCTGATCCCCGGCAGTCTGCTGCCGGTTCGTTTGCTCCGTTTTCTTCATGTCCTGCTCCTGCTGTGCTGACGAAGGAAGCCGCGCCAGCGTCGGCCAAGCCTCAGCGGACGGACCGCGCTGGCCTCCTGGCCCGAAGGACCGGAACACCGACGCGCCGGCCGTCGAACGGCCCGACGCGGACAGTAGCAGTGGAGCCGCAGCGCCGAATCGGTCTTTGGTCGTAGGCACGCAAACGATCCGTCTCCCGTCCCGGCCGGCGCGAAACCGCGCCGGTCAGACCGCCGGATTTCCGTCCCTACGACTAAAGACCGATGCGCCTGCACTGGTGCGCTGCTACTGTCCGCCCCGAGCATGCCAGTGTTTGGGAGCTTGGCTTCCCGTTTGCAGCGCATCGCGACGGGCGCCTCGTTTCGGACGATGCTCGGCCGACGCTGGCGCGGCTTCCTTCGTCAGCACGCAGCAGGAGATAGAGATGGAAAAAACTGAACAACCCGATCCGCAGCGCGACGCGGAACAACAGATCAGACCCTTGAGCGCCGAAGAAACCCAGGCGGTCAGCGGCGGCTGGGGACCGAACCGTAACACCATCACCTTTGCCCCCCAGAAAGGCAGCTTCCCCGCCGGCAAGACGGTTTACATGCCGAAGTAGTCAGTCGGAATCCCGGCCGCATCGGACGGATGCCCCGGCTGACATCCGATTTCATGGCGCGGCGGCGCGTTCGCCGCGGTTTTTTTCCACCATGCCGGCCGGCTTTTGCTCACCACGCTTTCCTGGGCTGCCTCCAACGCCGTGACGCTCTATCGCAAACAGGCGCTTGCCGCACAACGCTCCGTCGGGCTGGGCGATATCGTCCTGATCCGGCCGGTGTCGTTCGCACTGGTCACCGCCGTGCTGGCGGGTTTCGTGCTGGCCGTCTGTCTCTTACTTGCCCTTGGCTCGTACACCAAACGCGCGACCGTGAGCGGCCAGCTGGCGCCCGACACCGGGCTCATCAAGCTTTACGTGCCGCAGGCCGGCATCGTGCTGGAACGCCGGGTCCTGGAAGGCCAGCATGTCGCCGCTGGCGAGGTGCTCTACGTGGTGTCGGGCGATCAGCAAAGCGCCCTGGGCGAAACCCAGGAGGCGATCAGCGGCCAGATCCGGCAGCGCGAAGAAAGCCTGCGGCTGGCACGCCAGAAGACGCTATTGCTGCAGCAGGGCGAACACGACAACCAGGCCACGGTAATCGCCAGCCTGAAGGCCCAGCTGGCCGCCATGGACAGCCAGATCGAGGGGCAGCGCGCCCGCATCAAATTGGCCGAAGACAGCGCGCGCCGCTATCACGGCCTGATGGAAAAAGGCTATCTGTCCGCCGAGGAAGCCGACCAGAAGCGCGCCGAACTGCTGGAACAGCGCAATCAGCTGCAGGCGCTGCTGCGCGACCGCATCGGGCTGGCCATGGACCTGTCCAACCGCCAGGCCGCGCTGGCGGACCTGTCGTTGCGGCAACAGAACCAGCTGGCGCAGCTGGACCGGGACATGGCCGACATTGCCGTGGACCTCAGCCGCAGCGAAGCCAGGCGCCGCGTCGTCATCTCCGCCCCCCAGGCGGGCATCGCGACCGCCGTCACCGCCGCGGCGGGCCAGGCCGTGGACGCCAAGCGGCCGCTGGCCACCATCGTCCCCGACGGCGCCCGCCTGCAGGCCGAACTGCTGGCGCCCAGCCGCGCCGTCGGCTTCGTCGCGCCCGGCGACCAGGTGCTCATGCGTTTCGCGGCCTACCCGTATCAGACCTTCGGACAGCAGTCCGGCGTGGTCCGGACCGTGACGCGCACCGCCTTGCCCGAATGGCAATTGAATGAAGCCGCCGCGAATGGCGATGTGCAGGAGGATCTGTACCGGATCACGGTGTCGCTGGATACCCCTGCGCGCGGCCCCCACGGAGAGGCGCTGGCGCTGCGGCCCGGCATGCGGCTGGAAGCGGACATCCTGCAGCAGACGCGCCGCCTGTACCAATGGGCGTTCGATCCCGCCCAGCGGCTGTCGGGGAAACTATGAACATGCTCGAACGCCTGACGCTGGGAGTCAAACGGCGCGTGCCCAGGCTGCTGCAGACCGAGGCCGCCGAATGCGGCCTGGCCTGCGTGGGCATGATCGCGGGCTATCACGGCCATGAGCAAAGCCTGGCCACCCTGCGCGGCCGCTTTCCCGTATCGCTCAAGGGCGCGACGCTGGCCACCCTGATCCACGTCGCCAGCCAGCTAGGATTGGCGTCGCGGCCGGTCAAGGTCAGCCTGGGCGCCTTGGGCAAGCTGAAACTGCCCTGCATCCTGCATTGGGAGTTCAATCACTTCGTGGTGCTGACGGCCATCAACGGCCGCTCGGCCACGCTGATCGATCCTGCCAGCGGCACGCGCAAATGCTCCATCGGCGAACTGTCCGCATCGTTCACCGGAGTCGCGCTGGAACTCTGGCCCACGCCCGATTTCCAGGAGGTCCGGGATCACAAGCGCGTGCGGCTGCGCGAGCTGACCGGCAGGGTTTCCGGCCTGGGCGGCGCGTTCTCGCAGGTGCTGCTGCTGGCGCTGGCGCTGGAAATCCTCACCGTGGTCCAGCCGTTCTTCCTGCAATGGGTGGTGGACCATGTGCTGAACACCGGGGACCGGGATCTGCTGACCACGCTGGCGCTGGCCTTCGGACTGCTGATGATCATGAAGCAGCTGACTTCGGTGGCGCGCAGCTGGATGCTGATGGTCATGGGAACCACGCTGAACCTGCAATGGCGCACCAACGTCTTCACGCATCTGCTGCGCCTGCCGGTGGCTTACTTCGAGAAGCGGCACCTGGGCGACGTGGTGTCGCGCTTCGGCGCCATCGACGCCATACAGCGCACCGTGACGACGTCCTTCCTGGAGGCGTTGCTGGACGGCCTGGTCATGCTGATCACGCTGGTGCTGATGTTCCTGTACAGCCCGCCCCTGGCATGGATCGCGGTGGGCGCCATGGCGTTGTACGGACTGGCCCGCTGGTCCGGCTATGCGCCGCTGCATTACGCCACCGAAGAGCACATCGTGCACGCCGCCAAGGAGCAATCGCATTTCCTGGAAACCGTGCGGGGCGTCAAGGCGATCAAGCTGTTCCAGCATCAGGACGACCGGCGCTCCCGCTGGCTGTCGCTGTTGGTCAACGAGATCAACGCCGACCTGCGCGTGCAGAAATGGACGCTGTTCTTCCGCACGTTCAACGGCTTGCTGTTCGGCCTGTCCTCCATCGCGATACTGTGGCTGGGCGCAAGACTGGTGCTGGACGGCCAGTTCACCGTGGGCGCCCTGCTCGCCTTCATCGTCTACAAGACCTTGTTCGACCAGCGCGTGGCGGCGCTGCTGGACAAGCTGGTGGAGGTGAAGATGCTGCGGCTGCAAGGCGAACGCCTGGCCGACATCGTGCGCGAGACACCCGAGCCGGTCGACGAAAGGTTGCCAGTGCAGGATGAGCACCCGCGCTCGCCCGTCATCGAAGTCCGCAATCTGCGCTTCCGGTACGGGCCGCAGGAACCGTATGTGCTGGACGACATCAGCTTCAGGATCGAGCCAGGCGAGTCGGTCGCGATCACCGGGCCTTCCGGCGGCGGCAAGACCACTTTGATCAACATCCTGCTGGGCGTCCTGACGCCGACCGACGGTGAAGTGCTGATAGACGGAGTGCCGGCGCGAGGCGCGGGCGCGGCCGCCCTGCGCCGAATCGCCGGCACGGTATTGCAGGACGACGTCCTCTTCGCCGGATCCATCGGCGAGAACATCAGCTTCTTCGATCCGCAATACGACCCTGACCGCGCCAGCCGCTGCGCCGCAATCGCCACGATCCACGACGACATCAGCGCCATGCCCATGGGCTACAACACGCTGGTGGGAGACATGGGCACGGTGCTGTCGGGCGGCCAGAAGCAGCGGGTGCTGCTGGCGCGGGCGCTGTACAAGCAGCCCGCCATCCTGTTCCTGGACGAGGCCACCAGCCACCTGGACCTTGAGCGCGAACGGATCGTCAACACGGCCATCGCCAGGCTCGACATGACGCGGGTGATCGTGGCGCACCGGCCCGACACGATCGCGGCGGCCGGACGCGAGATCTCGCTCGTGGCCGGCAAGGTCGCCAGCGACAGCGGACAGCCGCCTAGACCGGCTTCCCGAACACGCCGCCGCGCCGCGCCACTAGCGTCGCCTGCGTACGATTGAGCACGCCCAGCGTGCCCAGGATGGCCGACACGTGCGTCTTGACGGTCTTCTCGGTCATGTTCAGCCGTTCCGAGATTTCCTTGTTGCGCAGCCCGTCGCACATCAGGCACAGCACCTCGACCTGGCGCGGCGTCAGCGCGCGCAGCAAGGCCGCTTCGTCCTGGTCACCTGCGGACAACGCGCTGCGCTGCGGTGGCGCCGCCTCGCTGACCGCTTCCAGCGCGGCGGCCAGCTCCTGGCAGCTGGCGGACTTGTTCAGGAAGCCCTGCGCGCCAGCTTCCAGCGCCCGGCGCATGTCATCGGGATCTTGCGAGGCCGACAGCACCAGGATGCGCAGCTGCGATCGGCGCTGACGCAAGCGTTTGAGCAGGTCGGCCCCGGCCATGTCGGGCAGATAGAAATCCATGATGACGTGCTGGATCGCGGTATGCCGGTCCAACACCTCCAGCGCTTCCTGGCCGCTGGCCGCGGGATGGATCGTCAAGCCGGGCACGCCCTGGCCCAACGCCATCACCAGCGCTTCGCGGAACATGGCGTGGTCGTCAACCAATAACACTGCCGTCATTCGGCATCTCCGGTAAGGGACGCAGCCGCTCTGGCATGCAGCAGGCCCGTCACGTGCTCGCGCAGGGCCTGGACTTGCACGGGCTTGTGCAAGAGCGGCACGCCGCGCTCGGCGGCTTCCGTCAGGCGCGCCGGATCGGTGTCGCCGCTGACCAGCAAGGCAGGCAGATCGGGATCGTTGTATTCCTCGCGCAGCCTTTCGATCACGTGGATGCCGGTCTCGTGTTCGCGCAGCCGGTAATCGGTGACGATCAGGGCAGGCGTCTCGGCCAGCGGCAGCACGCGCTCGAACAGCGCGTTGCCGCTGGTCGCGGCGATGACGCGGCAGCCCCAGCTTTCGAACAGCATGGACAGGCCCGCCAGGTTCTGCGCGTCGTCGTCCACCAGCAACGCCAGCTTGCCGCGCAGGTTGTCTTCGCTTGCAGGCGCCCGTGGCAGTCCTACATTGGCATCCGTGATCGAAAGGCCTGCCGCGGCCGGATCCGACAGCGGCGCCGTGACCGTGAAAACCGTGCTGCGGCCTTCTTCCGAGCGCAGCGCCAGTTCGTGGGCCAGCAGCCTGGCGGTGCGGCGCACGATGGCCAGGCCCAACCCCAGGCCCTTGCTGCGGTCGCGCTCGGGATTGGCCAGTTGATGGAACTCCCAGAAGACGCGCTCCTGTTCGGCCTTCGGGATCCCCGGGCCGTTGTCCCAGACCTCGATGCGCAATCGGCTTCCGCGCCTGCGGCAGCCCACCAGGACGCGGCCGCCGTCGGAGTGCACGATGGCATTGCTGATCAGGTTGCGCAGCATGCGCTCCAGCAGCACGGGATCCGAACGCACGCTGGCCGCGCACGCGCGCACCCGCAGCCGTATCCCCTTCTCGCCCGCCTGCGGCGCGTACTCGGCCTTTAGCTGGTCCAGCAGCGGCTGCATCCTGAACGTCTCGAAACGAGGCTCGATGACGCCGGCGTCCAGCCGCGACAGGTTCAGCAAGGCGTCGAACAGATGGCCCATCGCCGACAGCGCGCTGGTGATGTTATCGACCAGATAGCGTCCGTGCCGGGACAAGGGCTCGTTGGCCAGCAGGCCCAGGAACAGGTTCACCGCGTGCACGGGCTGGCGCAGGTCGTGGCTGGCCGCCGCCAGAAAGCGGGACTTCTCCAGGTCGCTGCGTTCGGCGGCTATCTTCTCCTGGCGCACCTGTTCCAGCAGCGCCAGGTTCTCATAACCCAGCCGCAAGGCGTCCAGGTGAGTGCGGTTCATGCGATGGATGAAGGCCAGGGTCGCGATCAGATATGCGAGACCGCCCGTCACCAGCGCCAGATGGATGGCGGAAGGCTGCGCCGCCAGCGCGATGAACATCGGTGCGAAGGCCGGCACCTCGAACGCGTACATCACCGGCAGCATCATGTAGTTCGAATAGATGGCGCCGGTGCCCAGTCCGAACAGGATGACGATGAAGAACAGCTGGTATTCCAGCGGGACGAAAAAGGTCCAATAGGCGAACGGCAAGCCCCACAGAATGCCGGAACACAGGTTGCCGGCCAGCATCCGGCGCACCCAGCGCTGCGCCGCCGACGGATCGGTGCGATGGCGGTCGTAGGCCACCACTGCGGCCCAGCGCAGCGCGCCCACCATCAGCGTGGCGCCCAGCCATAGGAGGATCTCGTGCTGGGGCAGCACGCCGACCAAGGCGAATGCGGAAAAACAGGCGCTGATCAGCGACCCGGCCAGGGCGAACGGAAAGCTTCGGCGCAATGCGTCGACCTGCACCTGATGGATGCGGGCGGCATAGGACGAACTTGGCGGCGCGGAAGCGGAAGTCTGACCGATGGCGGGCTGCAATGGCGTGGGATGTTACGTGCGAGGGACCTGCCGCTTGCGCAGGCACGGATCGAAACGTGTGCGGATTTTAGACCGATCGTGTGGATTTCCACAGGGTTCTCGCGCATTTCTGGCGGCCTTGACATTCCAACGTTGGTAAGCCCCAGGCTTCTCTCACGCCACTACGCCTTCCTTTGAACAGGGAGACGTCCTTGAACAGGAATCAGATATGCCCAAGATCACCGTACTCCCACACGCAGAACTGGCGCCCGAAGGCGCCGAGCTGGAGGTGCAGGCCGGCGCCACGATCTGCGAGGCCTTGCTGGCCAACGGCATTGCAATAGAACATGCATGCGACATGAGTGCCGCCTGCACCACCTGCCATTGCATCGTGCGCAAGGGTTTCGAATCCTTGAACGAAGCGAATGAGTCCGAAGAGGATCAGCTCGACCGCGCCTGGGGGTTGGAAGCGCAGTCCCGCCTGAGCTGTCAGGCGATCGTCGCGGAGGAAGACCTTACCGTCGCCATTCCCAAGTACACGATCAACCATGCCAAGGAGGAGCACTAGGAACCTTGCGGCCGAAGCGCCGCGCGCCCTATCGGCCGCCTGCTTCGTAAAGATCCCACGCCTGCCTGGCGCTCGCGTTGTCGTGGATCATGGCCATCAGCGCCCGCACCACTGAGGACGGATCGGCGTGCTGGTAGACATTGCGACCATACACCAGCCCCACCGCGCCTTCATCCAGCAATTCGCGCGACCGCTCGAAGACCTGGCGCAGGTCTTCGCGGCCGCCGCCGCGCACCAGCACCGGGCAGCGCGCCGCCTGCACCACGCGATGGAAATCGCGCGTGGCGGTGGTGGGGTCGGCCTTGACGATATCGGCGCCCATTTCACGCGCCAGCCTGACCAGCGTGACGATCTTCTCGGCGTCGCCATCGACCATGTAGCCGCCGCGCGCGGAGTGCGGGGCCATGACCAGGGGTTCGATCATCAGCGGCATGCCGTAGCGGTCGCAGTCCGCGCGGACTCGCGCGATGTTGGCGACGCATTGGCGAAACAGGTCGGGTTCGTCCGGCAGCATGAACAGGTTGACCACCACGCAGGCCGCGTCCATCTGAACCGCAGGCAGCACCGGGTCCTGCTCGTTCTGCAGCACGGCCCACATGACGCGATGGACCGTGGCGTTGTAGGGGTTGCCCATGTCCAGGCGCATGACCAGCGCGGGCTTGTCCCGGCCTGGACGCTGCTGCAGCAGGTCGGCCTGGCCGTAGTTCAGCTGGATGGCGTCGGGCCGCGCCGCGGCCAGCTGTTCCATCACGGCCGGCATGTCCTCCAGTCCGGACAGGAAGCTGGGTTCATTGCAAACGCCGTGGTCGACGGCGATGTCCAGGCAACGGCCGCCGTTCAGCAGCCGGTTCAGACGCGCTTCTTTTCTGTGCAGCATGGGAATTCCTTGTTCAATCCAGTGTTTGCAGGTGGCGCCCGGCCGCCTGGTCGATGGCGCCGAGGTCTTCAGGCGAGAGTTCCAGCGCGGCGGCGCCGGCGTTCTGCATGGCCTGCTGCGGCGTGCGGGCGCCGCACAGCGCCACGGACACGCCGCCTGGGCGCGTGGTCCAGGCGATCATCAGCTGCGAAGCCGAGCAGTCCAGCCGCTGGCGCAGCGGCTCCAGTTCCGCGAAGAAGCCTTGCAGCCGGCTGCGGTTGGCGACGCTGAAGCGGGGGTTGCCGGCACGCTGGTCGTCGCCGGTAAAGCGGCGTTGCGGATCGATGGGGCCCGCCAGCAGGCCGAGCGCCAGCGAGGAGTACCCGAGGATGCCGACGTTGTGGCGGCGGCACAGCGGCATCAGCGTGGCTTCGATCTCGCGGTCGATCAGGCTGTAGCGTTCCTGGATGGCGTCGACCGGGCCATGGCGCAGGTATTCCGTCAAGGTGCCGGGATCCACGTTGCTGACGCCGATGGCGCGGATCTTGCCTTGCCGCTTCAGATCCAACAGGGCGTCCATGGTCTCGGCGACGGGCGTGCCGGCGTCCTGCCAATGGGTGATGTAGAGGTCGATATAGTCCGTCTGCAGCCGCGCCAGGCTTTGCTCCACTTCGTGGAAGATGGAGGCGCGGCCCAGGTGGCGGTGCACGGCCTGGCCTTCCTCGTCGAAGAAATGCTCGCCTTGGCGGGTGTGCCAGACCAGTCCGCATTTGGTGGCGATGACGGCTTGCTGGCGGCGCCCCTTGAGGGCCTGGCCGACCAGGCTTTCGGCATGCCCCAGGCCATAGGCAGGCGCGGTGTCGATGAGCCGCACCCCCGCGTCGAGGGACGCCTGGATGGCGGCAATGGCGGCCGCGTCGTCCCCGCCGCCCCACATCCAGCCGCCCATGGCCCAGGTACCCAGGCCGACGGATTCGCAGACGATGCCGGACGCGCCCAGTGTTGTAGTCTTCATCGGGAAACCTTTTTGACGTTCATGAGATGGTCGACGGTGACGGCGCCCAGCAGGATCAGCCCCTTCACGACGTCTTGCCAGTACGGCGACACGTCTAGCAGGATGAGCGAGCTGGTAACGACCGACAGCAGGGCCAGGCCCAACACCGCGCCCAGCACGGTGCCCGAACCGCCCTTGAGGCTGGCGCCGCCGATCACAACCGCCGCGATGACGTTGAGTTCCATGCCCACGCCGAAGTTGGGCGTGGCAGCGCCGAAGCGGGCCGTGTAGACCACGCCGGCGACGCCGGCCAAGGTCGAGCACAGCACCGTGACCCAGAACTTCACGCGGCCGGTGCGGATGCCGGCATAGAGCGCCGCCTTTTCATTGCTGCCGGTGTAGAACACCTTGCGCAACAAGGAGGCGCGGCGCAACGCGAAGTCGCTGACGACGACGATGGCTGCGAAGATCAGGATGACGGCGGGTATGCCCGCGATGGATCCCTGCCCGATGAACTTGAACTGCGGGGGCAATGAGAACAGCGATTGCGGCGTACCCTGGGTAATTGCCAGGCACAGGCCGCGCACGATCACCATGAACGCCAGCGACGCGATGAAATGGCTGAGGCCGATGCGCGTGACGCAGCTGCCGATAAGCGCGCCCACCATCGTGCAGACGGCGATCGCGGCCAGGCTCGCGGTCCATGGGTCCAGCCCCAGCAGGAAGAGCTTGCCGGTGATGACCATGGCCAGGCAGACCACCGAGCCCACCGACAAGTCGATGCCGCCGACGATGACCAGAATGGTCATGCCGACCACCACGATGCCTTCGATGGAAAACGACAGCAGCATGGCGCGCACGTTTTCCCAAGTCAGGAAATGCGGCGATGCGAAACTCATGACGACGCACAACGCGGCGATGATCAGCAGCAGTCCCGCTTCGCGGAAGCTGCCCAGCCGGCGCCCTGGGCGGGGCTCCGTCGGCAGGCCGGCGGCGGGAGGCATCAGGACCGCTTGCGCCGCCGGCTGGGTTTTCAGGTCGCTCGTCATGTGGCCTCCTCGGCGGTCAGGCCCGAGGCCAGCCGCAGCAGTTTTTCTTCCGTCATCTCGCTTGCCGCCAGTTCTCCGGCGAGCCTGCCGTTGCGTATGACCAGGGCCCGGTCGCATAGCCCGATGATCTCCGGCAGCTCGGACGAGATCACCACCACGCCCACGCCCTGATTGGCCAGGTCGCGCAGCAGGTGATGGATCTCGGATTTGGCGCCGACGTCCACGCCGCGCGTCGGTTCGTCCATCAGCAGCACCGAGGGGCGGGTCGCCAGCAGTTTGGCGATGGCCACCTTCTGCTGGTTGCCGCCCGACAGGCAACTGGCATCGATCGCCACGCCGTCCGACTTGAGCCTGAGCCGGGCGCCCAGCTCGACGGCCAGGCTGCGTTCCGCCGTGCGTTTGAGCAGGCCGAAGCGCGAGCTGATGCGGCGCAGCGCCATCGAAGACACGTTCTGCTCGATCGGCATGTCCAGGAACAGGCCGGCGGCCTTGCGGTCTTCGCTCAGGTAGGCGATGCCGTGGCGCAGGGCATCGGCGTAGCGGCGCAGCCGCAGGGGCTGGCCGCGCAGCCGCACGGCGCCTCGCCGCGCGCGCCGCAGGCCGCACACGGTTTCGGCCAGCTCGCTGCGGCCCGCGCCCATCAGGCCGGAGATGCCCAGGATTTCGCCCCGGCGCAGCGTGAACGAGATGCCGTGGACGGCGGCGCCATCGGCGAGGTCCTCGACTTCCAGCAGGGTCTCGGCCGGCGCATCGCCAGCCGCCTGCCGGGGCGGGTAATAGTTGCCCAGGTCGCGGCCCACCATGCAGCGCACCAGCGCATCCGGAGAAAGCGCCGCAATATCGGCGCTGTGCACGTCGCGGCCGTCCCGCAACACCGTGACGCGGCCGCAGTGCTCGAAGATCTCGGCCATGCGGTGACTGATGTAGACGATGCCGATGCCCTGGGCCTTGAGGTCATGCAATACGCGGAACAGCGCCACGGACTCCACTTCCGTCAACGCGGCGGTGGGTTCGTCCAGGATCAGCACCTTGCAGTCCAGCGTCAAGGCGCGGGCGATCTCGACCAACTGCTGGCTGGATATGCCCAGCGCATCGACCCGCAAGCCCGGATCGATGTCCTGGCCCAGCCGCCGCAGCACGGCCGCGGCGCGCTCTTGCAGGCCGGCATAGTCCATCCAGGCCTGCGCGCCGGCGCTGATCATGGGCATGAAGATGTTCTCGGCCACGGTCGCGTCGCCGCAGAGCGAGATTTCCTGGTGGACCAGGCCGATGCCCAGGCGCATCGCATGGGCCGGCCCATTGATGACCACGCGCTCGCCTTCCAGGTAGATGTCGCCGCTGTCCGGCTGATGGATGCCGTCGATGATCTTCATCAGCGTCGACTTGCCAGCGCCGTTCTCGCCGCACAAGGCATGGATTTCGCCCCGGCGCAGCGTGAAGCGCACGTCGGCCAGGGCTTTGGACGCGCCGAACTGCTTGCTGATGCCTTGCAGTTCCAGCAGCGCTGCGGGCGCCTTCATTCGTTGATGCCCTTGGTGCCGCGACGCGCCAGGTACTTGTCCCAATAGAAGTCGTCGGCGTTCGCCTTGCTGACGATGGACAGGCCGTTGTCCAGGAACGGCACGGCCATGGGGTTGGTGCCGTTGCGCTTGGCGTCGTTCATCGGGTCGATCAGTTGCTGGTTGCGCGCCAGGAACAGCAGCATCATGCCCATGTAGCCCTGCACGCCCTGGTTCGGGTTGACGGAGCCGAAGACCTCGCCCGACTTGATCATGTCCAGGATCTTGGCGTTCACGTCGCAGCACAGGACCTTGATATTCTTCTTGGTCTCGATGGAGGCCTGCGCCGCGCCCAGCGCCGAATTGGCTTCAGGCATGAACAGCGCGCCCAGGCCGGGGTTGGCCTGCGCCAGGCTCAGCGTGGCCTGGTATGCCTTGTTCGGATCCTGGTTGCTGGCCGCGCGGCCCACCAGCTTCATGCCGGGGTGCTGGGTCTTCATGCGATTGATGAAGGCGGCGACGCGGCGGTCATGGTTGTCCTGGCCGGGGTTTTCCAGCACCGCGTACTCGCCCTTGCCATTGAGCGAGGCCGCAATGGCGTCGGCGGCCTGCGCGCCTTCGCGGTCGTTGTCGGACGTGACAAACGACACGCGCTTGGAATTGGGCGAGTCGGCCGCGAAGGTCACCACCGGAATGCCCATGGCCGCGGCGCGGTTGATGGGTTCGATGAAGGGGTCGGGGTTCATGGGATGCAGCAGGATGCCGGCCGGCTTGCGCGCCAGTTCCTGCTCGAACGAGGCCAGCTGCTTGTTGACGTCGTATTCGGGCGTGCCCGAATAGCGGGTGCGCACGCCGAGCGAATGGCCCAGTTGTTTCATCATTTCGTAGACAGGAAACCAGTACTCCACCCCGGACACCATCACGTTCATCACGTAGACATCGTTGGCGTTGCCGCGCAGCCCGGGGGCTTGCGGGGTGTTCTGCGCAAAGGCGTTGGCGCTCGCCAGGCCGGCGCCCGCCGCCGCTACGGTCTTCAAGAAATCTCGTCTCATGTTCCGCTCCTTTTTTCGCATCGTTCCAAGAACCCTGCAGCCCTCGGTGCCTGTTGTTCAACCTGTTTCGGTCGAATCGTTGTTATGACATCGCTGAACTATATTGCAGCCGGATTTTTTAAATTACTAGGGGAAACACTGCTATCCTGCGTGAAATTTCCGTAGACAATGTTATGACATGAGAACAGACATCTACCTCGGCATAGACATGGGCTCCACGGGCTTGAAGGCGGTTGCCTTCGAGGCTGGGAGCGGCGCCACACTGGCCGCATCGGGCGGCGCGCTGCCCTATCGGCAATTGGCGCAAGGCGGTTGCGAGCTGCCCGCGGACGCCATCCACACGGCGCTGGCGCGGGCCTTGCAAGGCGTGGCCGCCCAACTGGGTCCGCGCGTGGCCGACGTGCGCGCGCTGTGCTGCACGGGCCATGGCGCCGGCTTGTATGCGCTGGATGCCAGCGGCCAATTGCTGGGAGGCCGCGCGGTGGCATCGACCGACCAGCGCGCCGCCGCCCGCGCCCGGGCGCTGGGCCGCCGCATGGGCGACGCGCTGTATGACGAAGTCGGCTGCCGGCCATGGTCGGGGCAGTCGTCGCTGATCGCGGCCGAACTCTACGGCGCGGACGCCGGTCAACTCGGCCGCATCCGCCACCTGCTGTTCGCCAAGGACTATCTGGGGTTCCTGTTGACCGGCGAGATCGCCACGGACGCCAGCGACGCCAGTACGGCGGGCCTGCTGTCGCTCGATGCCGGGACTTGGTCCACGATGGCTTGCGAGGCAGCCGGCCTGTCCGGCCTGGCCGCCACGGCGCTGGCGCCCATCGCGCCCAGCGGCGCCGTGATCGGCCGGCTACTGCCAGCCCAGGCGGCCGCCTTCGGCTTGCCGGCCGGCCTGCCCGTGGCGCTGGGCGCAATCGATCTGCTCGCCTCGCTGAAAGCGGTGAATGCAGAACGCCAGGGCCATGCCGTGGCCGTACTCGGCACCTGGTGCGTGAATGCGGTGGTGGCGCCGGCCCGCGAACCGAAGCCGGAAGTCGGCGCCATCGTCAGCTTCGGCGATCCGGATCGCAGGCTCTATCTGGAAAACAGTCCCTCATCGATGGCGAACGTGGCCTGGCTGGCGCGCACCCTGCAGTTCCAGGATGCGGCCGCGGCGGTGAATTGCGCGATGGAGGTGCCCTTGGGAGCCGAGGGTCTGCGTTTTCTGCCCTTCATCAATGGCGGCAGCTGGCCGGCGGGAGCCAGCGCGGGATACGTCGGCCTGCAAGGGCATCACACCCGCGCGCACATGGCGCGCGCCGTGGTCGACGCCGTGGTGGCGTTGCACGCGCGGCATCTGAAACGCCTGGCGGCGCTTGGTCTGGGCGTGCCGGGCAGAGTGGCCGCGTTGGGCGGCGGCGCCCGGGACTTGCGCTTGGCGCGCCTGCTGGCGGGCTTTCTGGGCCACGCCGTGGAACGCTGCGGCGACGACGAAACCGGCGCGCGCGGCGCCGCCTTGTATGCCGCGCTGTCGCAAAACCCTGGCGGCGATGACTTGCTGCCCGCCCCATGCGAACGGGTCGAGCCCCTTGCCGCCGAAGCGCAGGCGCACGCCGACTTCTACGACAGCTTCCATGGCTTGGTGGACAGCATGGCCCCTGCTTTCGGCCATCTCGCGGGACCCGCCCGATGACCCCGCGCACCTCGCCTTTCGTGCGCCCGGCCTCCTTGGCGGGCCGCCATTTTTCCACCGTGATCGTTGGCGCGGGCATCAACGGGGCTGGCGTGTTCCGCGACCTGTCGCTGCAGGGCGTGGATTGCCTGATCGTCGACAAGGGCGATGTGGCCGCAGGCGCCAGCAGCGCGCCATCGCGCATGATCCACGGCGGCTTGCGCTACCTGGAAAGCGGATCCTTTTCCCTGGTGGCCGAAGCCACGCGCGAACGCAATCTGCTGCTGCGCAACGCGGCGCATCTGGTGCAGCCGCTGGAAACCGTGGTGCCGCTATCCAGCCGCTTCGGCGGCCTGTGGGGCAGCATGCTGCGCTTTGCCGGCCTGAACGCCTCGCCGGGCGCGCGCGGGCGGTGCGTGGTGGGACTGGGCTTGCGCCTCTACGACAAGCTGGGCCGCAACCAGCGCGTCATGCCGGAACATCGCATCGAACGCGTGCCGGCGGCGGACAGTACGCTGTTCGGCGCGGCGGTGCGCTGGACGGCCACGTACTACGACGCCTGGATACGGCATCCGGAATGGCTGGTGCTGGAGCTGATCGACGATGCGCATCGCGGCCATCCGGCCTCGGTCGCATCGAACTACTGCAGCGTGACGGCTTGCCAAGGCCGCGTCATTACGCTGCGCGATGCGCTGACCGGCGAATCCGTGCAAGTCACGGCCGACACGGTGGTCAACGCGACGGGCGCCTGGCTGGACCGCGCGGCCGGCGCCCTGGAAGGCGATGGCTCGCGCGTCATGGGCACCAAGGGGTCACACCTGATCCTGGACCATCCGGCGCTACGCGCCGCGCTCCAGGGGCGCATGGCTTACTTCGAAGCGTCCGACGGCCGGGTGTGCATCGTCTACCCGTTCCTGGACCGGGTGCTGGTGGGATCCACCGACATTCCGATTGATGATCCCGACCTCGCCGCGACCGAGCCGGCGGAGATCGACTACCTGCTCGACGTGTTGCATGAGGTGTTTCCCCGCCTGCATTTCTGCCGCAAGGACGTGGTCTACACTTACGTGGGCGTCAGGCCGCTGGCCCAGTCGGATGCCGACAAGCCCGGACAGATATCGCGCGATCACGCGGTGGTGATCGACCCGCCCAACGCCCGACGCGAGGTGCCGATGGTGTGCCTGGTCGGCGGCAAGTGGACGACCTTCCGTTCGCTGGCGCAACTGGCGGCCGACGCGGTGCTGCAGCAGCTGGGCCGCGCACGGCGCCAGTCGACCGAGCAGGTGGCTATCGGCGGCGGGGCGGGCATGCCCGCCGATGCGGCGGGACGCCAACGCTTTCTGGACAGCATTCAGGCAGCCGCCGCGCTGGACCGCGGGCGCGTCGCCGAACTGTTCATGCGCTATGGTTCACGGGCAGGCGCCATGGCGGCGGATTTCGCCGCGGCGGGCGATAAGCCCTTGCGCCACGCGCCAGATCATTCAACCGCCGAGATCCGCTATCTGTGCCGCGAAACGGCTGTGCAGCACCTGGCCGACCTGGTGATCCGGCGCACCTTGCTGGCCATCCGCGGCCAAGTCACGCCGGCACTGCTGGCGGAACTGGCGGATATCGCCGCGGCCGAGCTGAGCTGGAGCCTTGCGCGCCGGCAAGACGAGTTACGAGCCTGCACCGCGACGCTGCGGGACCGGCATTGTGTTCAACTTCCTCCAGACGAGGCGTCCTGGGCAGAGCCCGCCGAATCCGCCTTGGCTACAGGTTCGATTTCAAACTCTTTGACGACATGAGCAGCCCCATCTCCACCGAAGCCATATTGGACCGCAGCGCCGGCGCCCCGCTCTGGACTCAGTTCCGCGACGTGGTGCGCGGCAAGATCCTGCAAGGCGAACTGGCCGTCGGCGACAAGCTGCCCACCGAGGCCGAGTTCGGCGAGCAATATGGCATTTCGCGCATCGTCGTGCGCGAAGCGCTGGCGGACCTGGTCCGCAACGGCCTGATCTACAAGATCCGCGGCCAGGGCGCCTTCGTATCGGCGCGCGAGCGCGACGAAGACTTCGTGTCCACCGTGCTGGGCTTTTCGGACGAAATGGAACGCAAGGGCCGCACGGTACGCACCCAGGTGCTGCTGCAGGAACTGCGCGCACCCACGACGCACGAAGCCAGTTCGCTGGGGCTGGCCGAAGACAGCCAGGTCGTGGCGCTCAAGCGCCTGCGCAGCGTCGATGGCGAACTGCAGTTGCTGGTGGAAACGGCGGTGCCCGCCGATCTGGTGCCGGGCCTGCACCGCACCCGTCTGGAAAACCGCTCGCTGTATGACGTGCTGCGCAGGCAGTACGGCCTGCGCATCGTGCGCGCGGAACGTTGGATCGACGCGGTGCAGCCGGACGCCCAGACCTGCGAATTGCTGGGCATGAAGGAACCCGAACCCCTGCTGCGCATCGAGTCCATCGCCTATGGCGCCAACGGGCGCGCGCTGGAGCATTACCGCGCCTTGCACCGCTGCAAGTCCAGCCGGCTGCATGTGCAGACTACAACCTGAGACGGCAGGAAGCTTGCAGATTTGGCGATCGGATCAAGAGCGTTGGCAGTCCGCGCAAGGATCCGCGGCGGACTGGACTGCTCTCCTATGACCCCAGACTCTACGCGGCCAGATCAGAAAAATTGGTGATCTTGACAGCGCCATCCGGGAAACGAGCGACCACTTCAAGCTTGCCACCCATTGCCTCAATGTGGCTTCGTAACGTCGATATATACATGTCCGTCCGCTTCTCCATTTTTGCAATGGACGGCTGTTGAACATGCAACACCTCTGCCAGAACTTTCTGCGACAAACCTCGTGCCTGTCGCAGTTCCTGAAGCGGCATCTCTTGAAGCATCTGCTCTGTGGCAGCCTTGGCGCGAAGCTGTGATTCCGGCGACATGGCGGCGCGGAGCGTCCCAAATTTCTTAGCCATTTATCTGCCCTTCCTTTCGCAATAATCTCAAATGATCGTCATATAGTTTGTCTGCCAACGGCACAAACTCTTCATACCAACGATCGTTGCCCGTCTTGTCCCCGCCTATCAACAAAATTGCCGCTCGCCTTGGATCAAAGGCATACAACGTGCGCAGCGGGCGGCCTCCGGCTTGAGTCCTAAGCTCCCGCATGTGCTCATGCTTGGAACCGTTGATGCCGCTGGAATGCGGGAAGCCGAGGGTGGTGCCACGAGCTTCCAGAAGACCAACGGTAGCGGCGACAGACTCCTGTTCTCGCTCCGACAGACCATTCCACCAAACCTCAAATTCGTCCGTGAACTCGACTTCCCAGGCCATCGCTCCCCCCGTCAGCACGGCAACCGAATTATAGCCCCGAAGGAATATTCCATCAAGGGAATATTCCTTCTGCTTGAATCCTCAGAAGATTGCCTCCGGGGGAGTCGGTACAACTTCCGCCGCGAGTGGATGGCCGGCACCGCAGCCCTCGGAATCTGGAGATCAGAGTTGCGGGAGCTAGACATTCGGGAGCGCATACGCGAGGAGCTGCTCTTCGAGGTCTACTCGAAGTGGATCGACAAGATCGCAAATCAGCGAGGAGGAGACAAGATGCGGCGACTTGCTGCGCGGCATCTTCCGGAGAGGCCAATCAGACCTTCTGAACCGGAGTCGGAACAGCCACGTCAGGCCCAGTGTGGACCCAAGCCATTCTTAGTCTTGGAGTTGGTGGCGCGCCCGACAGGAATCGAACCTGTATCAAGAGCTTCGGAAACTCTCATTCTATCCATTGAACTACGGGCGCAGCGCAAGGAGGCGGTATTGTACCCAGTTTTCGCTGAACTGCATGAACTGGATCAAATCTTCCGTCAAACTCAGCGAAAACCCCGTCGGTTGCATTGGACTCGTGTCTATGACACCGTTATATAATCCAGCGTTTGCTTGCAAGGCGGGCTCTTCATGCCGCCGACTTGTGCAGTACTGATTTTCTGTTGCCGCCGCCAGGCGCCCCCGGTACCCGTTAGCAGGATTTGGTCATGAGCAACGAGCAGGAACACATAGAAGAGCACTCCTCCCCCATCAAGACCCCGAAGCAACTGATCGTCACGATCGTCCTGTCTTTCGTGATCCCGATCGCCATCATCATCCTACTGGTGAACATGGTGGTCTCGGGCACCAAGACAGGAGCGGGTTCGGACACGTTGTCCCAGGAAGCCGTCGCCAAGCGCATCGCCCCCGTCGCGGGTTTCCAGCTGGTCGATGCGAATGCCCCCAAGGTCTTCAAGACCGGCGAACAGGTCTTCGCCGCCGTCTGTACGGCCTGTCATACCGCCGGCGTGGCTGGCGCACCCAAGGTGGGCGATAACGCCGCCTGGGCGCCCTTCATCACTGCGGGCTACGATGCCATGATGAACGTGGCCCTGCACGGCAAGGGCGGCATGCCCGCCAAGGGCGGCAACCCCACGCTGTCCGACTACGAAGTCGCGCGCGCCGTGGTGTACATGGCCAACAAGTCGGGCGCTTCGCTGCCCGAACCCGCCGCTCCGGCTGCGGAAGGCGACAAGAAGGAAGCCGCTGCCGCTCCTGCCGTCGCAGTTGCGGCGCCGGCTGCTGCCCCAGCTGCTGCTGCCCCCGCGGCCGCTGCACCGGCCGCCGCGGCGCCTGCCCCTGCTCCGGCAGCCCAGGCCGCCGCGCCGCAAGCCGCGGCAGTCAACCCGGCCGGCGAAAAGCTGTACAAGAGCGTCTGTTTCGCCTGCCATGCCACCGGCGTGGCCAACGCCCCCAAGTTCGGCGACAAGGCCGCCTGGGATCCGTACATCAAGACCGGCATGGACGCGATGGTCAAGGTCGCCATGCAAGGCAAGCCGCCGATGCCCCCGAAGGGCGGCGCGGCCAACGCCTCGGAAGACGACATCCGCGCAGCGGTGCAGTACATGGTGGATGCGGCGAAGTAAGACTCGCCTCCCATGATGAAAAAAGCCCCTTGAGCAAATCAAGGGGCTTTTTCTTTGCGCGCGCTGGCACGCCGATTATTCGCGGATCAGGCCGATCGCCCTGGAAAACAACGCTCGCTGCTCCTGCAGATAGGCGCCGTACTCCTGCGGGCTCAGCACGCTGATTTCCGCGCCTATGCCGCCCAGGGTCTTGTTCACCTCATCGCCCTGCTCCGCCACGACCTTGCGGGCAGCCTGGTACAAGGCGTCGACCACCTGGGGCGGCGTGCCCTTGGGCGCCATCAGCCCGTAGATGGTGGGGCTGCCGACGTCGTAGCCCAGTTCGCGCAGGGTCGGCACGTCCGGATAGGCCAACAACCGCTTGCTGCTGAAGACGGCCAGTGGCCGCAAGCCGCCGGACTGAATATGCGCCTGCGCCGGCCCCACTGCGGACACGGCGATATCCGTGTGGCCGCCCAACAAGGCGGTGACCGCCGGCGTGCTGCCCTGGAAGGGAATGTGGCGCAACTTGACCTTGGCCTCCGAGGCGAACGTTTCGCCCAACAGATGGCTGATGCCCATGGCTCCCGAGGTGCCGTAGGAGATGGCATCGGGACGCGCCTTGGCGTCGGCCACCACGTCGGCCAGGGTCTTGTACCTGGACTTCCCGGGCGCGACGATCATCATGCCGCCCAGGGATATCGCGGCGACCGGAGCGAAGGACTCCGTTGTGTACTTGATTTCCTTGTTGGCCAGCGGAACCACTACCAGCGCCCCCGGCGAACTGCCCACGATGGTATAGCCGTCGGGCGCCGCCGAGGCCGTGTATGCCGCGCCTATGCCTCCTCCCGCGCCGGGCTTGTAGTTCATCACGATGGGCTGGCCCAGGTATTTCCCCATCTTCTCGGTGATGGGCCGCAGCATCTGGTCGGTATCGCCGGGCGCGAACGGAATGATCAGTTGCACCGGCTTTGCCGGATAGCCGGCATGGGCTGTCGCGCTCAGGGCCAGGCCCAGCGCAAGGGATGCGAACGCGCCACCAAATCGTTTGAAGCTGTGCATGCATGTCTCCTGTTTTCTTATTTACCGGCTGTGCAAGAAGCCGTTCATTCGTGGTCGATCTGTATCGCCTCCAGAAAGCGCGACACCATGTTGTACGCGGCCACCGTGGCCGTGATCTCAACGATCGCGCGGGCATCGAAAGCCTCGCGGATGGCCGCGAACGTGACGTCCCGGACCCGGATGTCGCGCGTCATCTCGTCGCAATACGCCATGGCCGCGCGTTCGCCCAAGTCCAGCGATGCGAAATTGCCGGTCTTCAAGCCCTGCACCTGATCTTCGCTGCAGCCCGCCTTCAAGGCGATCGGCAGATGTTGATCGAACTCGTAATCGGCCTGGTTCAGCACCGCGACGCGCAGGATGAGCATCTCCCGCAGTTTGGGCGCAAGCCCGCTGTGCTGGCGTATCGCCGTGAGATAGGCCAGCCAGCCTTGCGCCACCGGCGGGCTGTTGAGCAGCATCCGATAGAGATTCGGCAGGCTGGACCGCTCCCGTTCGATGCGTTCGACCAGCGGCCGGATCTCCGGCCTGGCGATATCCGCATATTCAATTCGCGCCATCGTGATTCTCCTCAGCTTGGTTTTCAGTCGCAGCGGGCGCTCATGCCCCCGTCCACGATCAACTCGGTTCCGGTGATGAAACGCGCCTCGTCCGAGGCGAGAAAGAGCACGGCATTGGCCGTGTCCCGACCATCGCCGGAAAACGGCAGCGGAATGCGGCGCCGCCGCCGCTCCAGCAGGGCGTCGATATCGCCCGCGCTCTGCTGGCCAGCGAGGAAGGCATCGACCAGCGGCGTATGGAGCTGGCCCGGCAAGACCGTATTGATGCGCACCCCCTTGCTGGCGTATTCCACGGCGGCCACGCGGCCGAACTGCATCACGCCCGCCTTGGCGGCCGCATAGCCGACCTGCGGCGCGCCGGTCCAGCGTATGGCCGAGGTCGAGGACACGTTGACCACGGCGCCGGCGCCCTGCTCCTCCATGATGGGCAGGACGTAGTGGCAGGTCGTGTACACCGAGGTCAGGTTCAGGTCGAGCTGCCTATGCCAATCCGTTTGCGTAAGCGCCGCCGGACCGCCGGGAATGGGGCCTCCCACGTTGTTGACCAGAATGTCGATCCGCCCGTGCCGCCGCGCCACGGTTTCGACCAACGCGGCGACCTGGGCAGCGTCGCCCACGTCGCAGATGTGGGTTTCGATGCGGGACCTGTAGCGCCCAGCCAACTCCAGAGTCTCGGGCAAGGACTCCGGCCGCATGTCCACCGCGACCACCACAGCCCCCTCCTGGGCGAAACGCACGGCGATCGCTCGCCCGTTGCCCCATCCCGGTCCGACGCAACCTGCGCCGAAGATCAAGGCCACTTTGCCCGCCAGGCGCCCGGCGCTCGCTTGCTCATGCACATGCATCGCGACTGTCCTCCGCTCAACGCGTCGCCATGGTGATGCCGCCATCCACCACGATCTGTTGCCCCGTGATGTAGCGGCTCTCATCGCTGGCCAGGAAAGCCACGGCATGGGCCACATCCCAGGCGTCGCCCATGCGGCCCGCCGGCACCTGGGCATGGCGGTGGGCCACGAACCCCTCGTAATCGCCCTTGGCGTATTTCTGCGCCAGGCGCTCCACCAGGGGCGTGAACATCAGTCCCGGGACCACCGAGTTCAGCCGCACGCCGTCTTGCGCATAGATGACAGCCGTGGTTGCCGTCATCTGCATCAAGGCGGCCTTGGCGGCGGCGTAGCCGACCTGGGGTTTGCCCGCATAACGCAGCCCGGCGATGGATGAAATGTTGATAATCGATCCTCCACCGGCGCTCTTCATGAGGGGGATGACGTGCTTGCAGCACAGGAAGGCGGAGGTCAGGTTCACCTGGATCTGATCGTGCCAAAGATCCTCCGGCATGGAGACCGGATCGCCCGGTTCCGAGCGGCCCACGTTGTTGACCAGCACGTCGATGCGGCCGTATGTGTCCATGCAGGCCCGCACCAGTTCCGCCACCTGGCCGCCATCCGTGACGTCGCACTGCCGGACCGTAATCTTGCCGCCCTCGGCGGCCACGGCCTGCGCGGACTGGCGCGCCGCGTCGATGTTCAGGTCGCAACCGAAAATCGCCGCGCCCTGCCTGGCAAGCACCGCCGCGGCGGCCTTGCCATTGCCCCACCCCTCGCCCAGCGTGCCGCAACCGGTCACCAGGGCTACCTTGCCATCAAGACGAAACATCCCAGCTCCAGAGAAAGATCGTGATGTAGAGGCTAAGGCAGCCGGCTCCTCCGGTTAAGTTCCAATTTGAACGGCATTGATAGACAAGAAGAATGAATCTGACGACGAGACAACTGCGCATCTTCGTGCTGCTGGCAGAGACCCTGAGCTTCCAGAGGACCGCCGAAATGCTGCATGTGACTCAGCCCACGCTGAGCAAACTGCTGAAGGAAACGGAAGAGACGCTGGGCGTCAAACTCTTCGAGCGCACCACTCGCATGGTGCGCCTGTCGCGCGAAGGCCAGGACATCCTGGAGATCGCGCGCAAGATCACGGCACTGCACGAGAAAGGCATGCTGGAACTGGACCATCGGCTGCGCGACCGCAACAACCGCGTCGCCGTCGCGGCCTTGCCCACGCTTGCGGCGTCGCTCATCCCGCTATTGATCCAGAGTCTCGCGCGCAAGCACCCTCGGGTCCGCGTGGAGGTCTACGATCCCATCGCCAACGAAGCCCTGCAATTGCTGCGCGAGCGGCGGGTGGACATTGCCGTGACCACGATGAACGAGGAAGGCGCTGCCGACCTGGTCTATCAGGAGTTGTTTACCGAGCCCTTCGTGCTGTTCCACAGCGTCCAAATCAAACCGGACGTCACGCGTTGGATGCCCACGGAACTGGCCCGGCTGCCCTTGATCAGCATGCCGCCTGGCACCAGCGTGCGCGTCCTGACCGAACGCGCCTTCCAGGCCGCGTCCCAGCCTTTCAATCCACTCTATTCCCTGCGGGACCTGAACACCATCGCGCGCTTCGTGCAGCACAACTGCGGCATTGCGCTGTTGCCGGAGTCGTCGCTGGACAACGCGACGCAGCGCGGCGTGCGCAAGACCCGCCTGCGGCAGGCGCTCTCGCGCTCGGTCGGCATGTATGTCCGGCGGGAGAGCGAGCCCTCGGAGTTGCTGCGCCACACGCTGGATGAATTGCGCCGCCTGGGCCGGGACCGCCAGTTGCGATCCGACTGAGCGGCTGGAGGCCTGTGTTCAGGTGCGGGCGACCCAGGCGCCGTCCACCGCGGCCAACTGGCTGCTGATCTGGCTGGCGGCGTCGATGACCGCCGCGCGGAAAGGCTCGAGACGGCAATGCTCGGTACGCACGATCAGGCTCAGTCCGGCCACCACGCGCTGCTCCAGGAAAATGGGCGCTGCAATGCCTGTGGTCCCCGGCGTGATTTCTGAATCGCTGACGGCGACGCCCGCCTCGCGGATGGCATCGAGTTCCAGGCACAGGTCCTTCAGGCTCTTCCAGTGCGAAATGGCGCGCACTTCCTCTTCATGGGCCAGGTACATGCGCTCCAGGGCGCGACGGCTCTGGTGCGCCAGGATGACCTTGGAGGTAGCGCCTCGGAACATCGGCATGGTGGCGCCGCGTTCATAGCGGCCGACGCGCGCGGCCGGATCGCCGATTTCCTGGTGGATGCACATGACCTTGTCCTGGTAGCTGCGCGTGAGCACCGAGGCCGACGAAGGCGTGGTTGCCGCCACCAGCCGCCGCATCAGCGGCTCCGCCACTTTGAGCAAGGGGTCGCCATGGCGCATCAGCAGATCGAAATGGGCAAACGTCGGTCCCAGCACATAGCGCGCGCCCATCACCGGAGTCAGGAAATCCGCGCGCACCAGTTCCTGCACGTCGCGATAGGCCGAGCTGACCGACACATCCATTTCAACGGCGATTTCCTCCACCGACCATGCGGCGCTCCTGTCATAGAGCTGCAGGATGTGCAGTATCCGGTTGCGCGTCCTGATTTCACCCGCCACGTCGCCCTCTCCCTGTCGTTACGCCTCTACGGCGCGAAATTTCGCATCCATTGCGAAATTTTATTCCCCCGCGATTCTAGCAGCGCCATCCTCCCGTCTGCTCCCCGGGGCCAACGGTGCGAAATCGCGGGGGCTTGCCAAAGCGTCAACTCGATGCAAAAATCCATTTAATCGCAATGGTTGCGAATTTGATGTTTTTTGCAAAGGTGGATCATGGCAAACGGTGAGACCCCCGAACCGCGTATTCCCGTCACGTTGCTGACGGGCTTCCTGGGCAGCGGCAAGACCACCTTGCTGAATCATTGGCTGCGCGACCCCGCGCTGGCCGATGCGGCGGTCATCGTCAACGAGTTTGGCGAGATCGGCATCGATCATTCCCTGATCGCCAGCAGCAACGACAACACCATCGAACTGAGCACGGGATGCCTGTGCTGCACCGTGCAAGGCGATCTGGTCGAGACGCTGCGCGATTTGCGCGCCAAGCGCAGCGCCGGCCAGATTCCGGCCTTCGACCGCGTCCTGATCGAGACCACGGGCATGGCCGACGTGGTGCCGGTCATCCAGGCCTTGATGACATTTCCGGTGGCGCGCTCGTTCCGCCTGAACCGCGTGCTGACCGTGGTGGACGCCGTCAACGGTCCGGCCACCCTGGCCGCGCACCCGGAGGCCGTCAAGCAAGTCGCTGTCGCCGATGCCTTGATCGTCACCAAGACTGACCTGCCCGGAGCGCAACTCGCAGCGCTGATGGACACGCTTGCGCGCGTCAATCCGGGCGCCACGCGCGTGGCCTGCAACCTTGCGACCCGGCCGGATGCTTCCGTGCTGGAAGGTCCTGACGTCTATGACATGGACGTGCGCCCGGAGCAGGCCCGGCAATGGCTCAACGCCGCGCCCTACGCGGACGGGCACGGGCATCACCATGAACACGCGCATGCCCATGACCATGACCATGCGCGCATCGACAGCTTCTGCCTGGACTTCGCCGCCCCCTTGCACTGGCCGCAGGTCAGCGCCTGGCTGGATGCGCTGGTCATGGCGCACCCGGACGAACTGCTGCGCGTGAAGGGCATCCTGCACATCGCTGGCCACGAACGCCCCATCGTGCTGCAAGCGGTGCAGCGCCTGTTCCATCCGCCTGCCGAGTTGCCGCAATGGCCCGACACAGACCGGCAATCCCGCATGGTTTTCATCACCAAGGGCCTGAGCAAGGACTACGTCCTGCAGGTCTGGAACACGGTGCGCCAGCGCGCCCTCCCGCCTGCCGCCCGCGCGGCCTGATCGTTTTGGCATTCCCCATCACAAGGAAAACAGCATGGACACTTTGATCAAGAACGGCCTGGTGGTCACTCCCCAGGGCCAGGTGCGCGCCTCCATCGGCATCCGCGACGGCAAGATCGCCGGCTTGTACGAGGCCGGCAGCGAACCCGACGCGCGCAACGTCATCGATGCCAGCGGCCTGGCAGTATTGCCAGGAGCCATCGACATGCATTCGCACCACCGCCAGGGTTCGCAGAAGGGATTCGAGTACAAGGACACCATCCTCACCGCCACGCAGCAATGCGCCGCTGGCGGCGTCACCACCAGCGTGGGCATGCCCAACGTCAATCCGCCGCCAAACTCGCTGGACCTGCTGGAGAAGCAGTTCGCCATCTACCGCAGCGATGCCGTGGTCGACTGGAACTTCAACCCGGCGCCGACGATAGAGTCGGAAATGGAAGCCATGACCGCCACGGGCATCGCCGCGTTCAAGATCTTCATGGTGGTGGACACGGGACGGGACTATCCGCACATGCCCGGCATCGGCGTGCATGACCACGGCAAGCTGCTGCGCATCATGCAGCGCTGCGCTGAACTGGACGTGCCCTTGATGGTGCATCCGCACGACCAGGCCCTGATGGACGTGATCGAACAGACCTATTGGGACCGGGGCGAGCGCGACGCCCTCGCCTATGCGCGCGCCTACGCCGCCCACGACGGCGTGATCTGGGAAACCGCCATCGCCACCTTGCTGCGCCTGCAGAAGGCGGCCGGCTGCCATCTGCACATCCTGCACACCCAGACCGCCGGCAGCGTCCAGCTCATCCGCGAGGCCAAGGCGGCGGGCCAGAAGGTCACCTGCGAAATCAATCCCTGGGCCTTGTTCCTGGGTTGCGAATGGTCGGCCATCCAGCGCCTGGGCTCGTATGCGCTGTCGTACTGGGTGCCGGAGAAGAACGTGCCGGGCTTGTGGGAAGGCCTGAACGACGGAACGATCGACATCATCGCCACCGACCATGCGCCGCACACGCGCGAAGAAAAGGAAGTGGGCTGGACCGATGGCTGGAAAGCCCACACCGGCACGCCGTCGACGCAGTTCTACCTGAGCATGTTCCTGACGGCGGCCCAGGAAGGCAAGATCAGCCTGGAACGCGTGGCCGAGGCATGTTCGGCCAAGCCCGCCGAATTGTTCCGGTTGCGCAGCAAGGGCGAAATCCGCGTGGGCCTGGACGCCGACCTGGTGCTGGTCGATCTGGAGACGGAATACGAAGTGCGCGACGAGGACGTGCTCAGCCTGGTGGGCTGGAGCCCCTATGCCGGCCGCCGCCTCAAGGGCAAGCCGGTGCATACGCTGGTGCGCGGCGCCACGGTGTATGCGGACGGTAAAGTGGTCGGCGCCAAGGGCGGCGGCCAGATGGCTGCCGCGGTACGCTGAAGCCCAGGCCGCGCACCACTACGACACAAGGGGAAAACATCATGAATCGTCGTCAGTTCTCGCGGCTGCTGGCCTCTGCGCCATTGCTGCTGCCCGCGTTGGTCCGCGCCCAGGACGGGACCGCCATCACCTTGATCGTGCCGTATCCGCCCGGCGGCAACACCGACTATGTGGCGCGCATTACCTCCGATTCGCTGCGCCGCACCTTGGGCTCGTCGGTCGTGGTGAAGAACCAGGCCGGCGCAGGCGGCACCATTGCCACCGATGCGTTGATACGCTCGCGCAACGACGGCAACACGCTGATGGTGGGTTCCATCGGCCAGGTTTCGCTGGTGCGCTTCCTGTTCAATGTGCGTTACGACCCGTTGAACGATCTGGTGCCGGTCGCCAACATCGCCAGCAATCCGCTGGTGCTCACGGTGCCGTCCAGCTCGCGTTTCCAGAACCTGGCGCAACTGATCGAGTATGGCCGGGCCAAACCGGGCGCGCTGACCGTCGCGCACGGCGGCGAGGGGTCGATGTCGCATATGTCGGTGCTGGTGTTTCTCAAGCGCGCGGGTATCGAGGCGACGCTGATCGGCTATCGCGGCGGTGCGCCCGCCCTGCTGGACACCATGGGCGGCACGACCGATCTCTACTCGGCCAACATCTCGGAGATCCTGCCGTACAAGGACAGCGGCCGCATCCGCTTCCTGGGCGTATCCAGCCGCCAGCCCGTACCTCAGCTGCCCGGCGTCCCGGCCATCGCCGACACCATCTCCGGCCACGAGATCGAAACCTGGAATGGCCTGTTCGCGCCCCCCGGCACACCCGCCGAAGTGGTGGACAGGCTGGCCGACGCCGTGCAGGTCATGCTGCGCGACCCGGACGTGCTGAGCAAATTCGACGCGTCCGGCAGCCAGCCGCGGGCAGGCGAAGTGAAGGAGAAGTTTGCGCGCCGCATCCGCGACGACATCGCGCTGTGGACGCCGCTGGTGTCCCTGATCGGGGTCAAGCCGGCGAACTGAGGCGGCCGGCGTCGCAAAAAAAAGCCCGCAAGACACGATGTCTTGCGGGTTTTTTTCTTGCGCATGCCAGGTCGGCGCCTGTCATGCTCATCGCATCACTGTTCGCCAGCCGCCTTGGTCAGCGACATGCCCAGCTGCACACGGCGTTGCAGCCACAGGCTGGGGCGATAACGCGGATCGCCGGTCACGCGCTGCATGCTCTTCAGGATTTCCAGGATGCGGTCGGCGCCGAGCTTGTCGCCCAGGGCCAGCGGACCCACCGGATAACCCAGGCCCAGCGTCACCGCCAGGTCGATGTCCTTGGGCGTGGCGATCTGCTGCTGCGCGATGTCGCTGGCGATGTTGACGATGGTGGCGACGATGCGCTGGGCGATGAAGCCGGGCGAATCCTCGATCACCGTGACGGGCACGCCGTCGGCGGCCAGCAGCGCATGCGCGGCGTCGCGCCACTTGGCTTCGGTGGCGGGCGACACCATGATGGTGCGGCGCTTGGCGCTGTCGAAGGCGTAGAGCGTGTCCAGGCCGACCGTGCGGGCCGCGTTCAGGCTTTGCGCGGAAACGGTGGTGGAGACGTCTTCGCCGTAGGGCGTGACCAGGATGAGCGCGTCGGCGTCAGGCGTGGAGCCGGTCACCAGCGTGGCGCCCAGCTTTTCGACCAGCGCGGCGGCGCGGGCGTAGCCTTCGGCGTGCTTGGGGCTGACCCAGACCTTCAGGTTCTCGGGCAGCGCGGGTACGGGCGGCTCGGCCGGCACCTGCTTCTGGCCGTCGGCGTAGACGTAGAAGCCTTCGCCAGCCTTGCGGCCGATCAGGCCGCCGGCCAGGCGCACGGTGGTGATCGGCGAGGGCCTGAAGCGCGGCTCGTCGAAGAACTGGCGGTAGATGGATTCCATGACGGGGTGGGACACGTCCAGCGCCGTCAGGTCCAGCAGTTCGAACGGGCCCATGCGGAAACCGGCCTGCTCGCGCATCACGGCGTCGACCTGGGCGAAGGTCGCCACGGCTTCCTGCGCCACGCGCAGGCCTTCGGTATTCATGCCGCGGCCGGCATGGTTGACGATGAAGCCGGGCATGTCCTTGGCGCGCACGGGCGTGTGGCCCATGCGGCGCGCCAGCTCGGCCAGCGCGTCGCCGACTTCGGGCGCGCTGCGCAGGCCGTCGATGACTTCGACCACCTTCATTAGCGCGACGGGGTTGAAGAAGTGGTAGCCGGCCACGCGCTGCGGCCGCTTGCAGGCGGCGGCGATGGCGGTGATCGACAGCGACGAGGTGTTCGACGCCAGGATGCAGTCTTCTGCCACCACGCCTTCCAGCGCGGCGAACAGATCACGCTTGACGTCCAGGCGCTCGACGATGGCTTCCACCACCAGCTGGCAGTTCGACATGTCGGTCAGCGCGGTGGCGGATTCCACGCGCCCCAGCGCCGCCTGCGCGTCGGCGGCGCTCATCTTGCCTTTCTGGGCCAGCTTGTCCCAGGTCTGGCGCAGCGACTCGCGCGCGGCCGCGACGGCGTCCGCGCTGGTGTCGTACAGGCGCACGCGCAGCCCGGCTTGCGCCGCGATCTGCGCTATGCCGCGCCCCATGGCCCCGGCGCCGACGACGCCGATGGTTTGAATCTCCTTCATCACCACTCTCCTGCTTTTATTGGATGGGGTTCAGGCCCGGCTCTGCGCCAGCGCCAGGATTTCTTCGGCCGACAGGCCCAGCTTCTCGGACAGCACCTGCTCGGTGTGCTCGCCCAGCATGGGCGGCGGACGGCGGTACTCGACGGGGCTGTCGGAAAACTTCAGCGGGCTGGCGGCAATGGGCACCGTGCCCGCGGTCGGATGCGGCATCTCGCGCTTCATGCCGCGCGCCAGGACCTGCGGATCTTCGTAGACCTGGTCCAGCGTGTTGATGGGGCCGGCGGGAACGCCCACGCCTTCCAGCGCGGCCAGCCAGTGGTCGCGCGCGCCGGTGGCCATGCGTTCGGCCAGGAGCGGCACCAGTTCGGCGCGGTTCTTCACGCGCTGCGGATTGGTGGCAAAGCGCGGATCGGCCGACAGCTCGGGCAGGCCGATCGCGCCGCAGTAGTTGCGGAACTGGCTGTCGTTGCCGACCGCCACGATCAGGTGGCCGTCGCTGGCCGCGAAGACCTGGTACGGCACCAGGTTCTGGTGGGCATTGCCTGCGCGCTTGGGCGCCACGCCCGAGGTCATGTAATTGAGGTTCTGGTTGGCCAGCATGCTGACCTGACAGTCCAGCAGCGCCATGTCGATGTGCTGGCCCAGGCCGCTGCGCGAGCGTTCGTGCAGCGCGGCCAGGATGCCGACCGTGGAGTACATGCCGGTCATCAGGTCGGTCACGGCCACGCCCGCTTTCTGCGGACCGCCGCCGGGCAGGTCGTCGCGTTCGCCGGTGATGCTCATCAGGCCGCCCATGCCCTGGATCATGAAGTCATAGCCAGGACGGCTGGCGTAAGGGCCGGTCTGGCCGAAGCCGGTGATGGAGCAGTAGATCAGGCGCGGGTTGAGTTCCTTCAGGCTTTCGTAGTCCAGGCCGTACTTCGACAGGCCGCCGACCTTGAAGTTTTCAACCAGGATGTCGCTTTGCAGCGCCAGTTCGCGCACCAGCTCGGCGCCGCGCGGCGAGGCGATGTCCAGCGCCACCGACAGCTTGTTGCGGTTGGCGGACAGGTAATAGGCCGCTTCCGTGGTGTCGTTGCCCGCCTCGTCCTTCAGGTACGGAGGCCCCCAGGCCCGCGTGTCGTCGCCCGCGCCGGGACGTTCGATCTTGATGACCTCGGCGCCAAGGTCGGCGAGGTTCTGGGTGCACCAGGGACCCGCCAGGACGCGGGTGAGGTCCAGCACGCGTATGCCGGTAAGGGGAGCGGGACGTTGCGACATTAGTAATCTTTTCGCTAGAAGAGAAATGAAAACGTCTGGCTTGCGGCGGCGCGCAAGCCAGACTGGAATTCCGTCATGCCGGCGGCGCGCGGCCGCTGGCGCGTCATATGCCGGCGCGGCCTGGGGCCGTGCGCCGGATCACCGTCAGTCATGCAGGATATTAGCCTCTTGCGCCGGGTCCGCGCTCAGGAATGCGCCTTGATGGTTTCGCGGGCGATCACCAGCTGCTGGATCTGCGAAGTGCCTTCGAAGATGCGGAACAGGCGCACGTCGCGGTAGAAGCGCTCGACCGCGTATTCCGACATGTAGCCGGCGCCGCCGTGGATCTGCACCGCGCGGTCGGCCACGCGGCCCACCATTTCGGTGGCGTACAGCTTGCAGCAGGCGGCCTGCATGGTGGTGTTCTCGCCGCGGTCGCGCATGCGGGCGGCGTCCAGCACCATGCAGCGCGCGGCGTAGAGTTCGGCCTGGCTGTCGGCGATCATGGCCTGGATCAGCTGGAATTCGGCGATGGGTTGGCCGAATTGCTTACGCTCAATGGCGTACTTCACGGCATCGCTCAGCAGGCGGTCGGCGATGCCCACGCACAGCGCCGAGATATGCAGGCGGCCCTTGTCCAGCACCCGCATCGAGGTGCGGAAACCATTGCCCTCTTCGCCGCCCAGCAGCGCGCTGGCCGGGACGCGGCAGTTGTCGAACACCACGTCGCTGGTCAGGGCGCCGGCCTGGCCCATCTTCTTGTCCGGCTTGCCGATGCTCAGGCCGGGCGTGCCGGCTTCGACCAGGAAGCACGAAATGGAATTGGCGCGGCGTTCCGGCGCGGTGCGCGCCATGACGGAGAACAGGCCGGCGATGGGCGCGTTGGTGATGTAGCGCTTGGTGCCGTTGAGCACGTAGCTGTCGCCGTCGCGCACCGCGGACAGGCGCAGCGCCATCGCGTCGGAACCGGCGTCGGGTTCGGTCAGCGCGAACGAGCCGATCAATTCGCCGCTGGCCAGCTTGGGCAGGTAGCGGGCGCGCTGCTCGTCGGTGCCGGCCAGCACGATGGCTTGCGAGCCGATGCCGATGTTGGTGCCGGCCAGCGAGCGGAACGCGGGCGAGGTCTGACCCAGCTCGAAGACCACGCGCACTTCCTCTTCCATGGTCAGGCCCAGGCCGCCATGGTCGGGCGAGATGGACAGGCCGAACAGGCCCAGCTCGCGCATCTCGTTGACGATGTCGGACGGCACCTGGCCGCTTTCGGCCAGTTCGTCTTCGGCGGGGATCAGGCGTTCGTGCACGAAGCGGCGCACGGCGTCCAGCAACAGGTTCAGGGTTTCGGTATCGAGGGCCATGATGGGAGTCTCACAAAAAGCGGGGCAAGCCGGGGACAGCCGCGCCTCAGGCGCGCATGCCTCCGACCAATAGATCGAAATAGCCGGCGGCGATGGCTTCGGCGCTGTCGCCCTGGCCGGGCTTGTACCAACGCACCATCCAATTCAGCATGGACAGCACGGCGCGGCCCGCGGCGGCCACGTCCAGCGCGCGGAACTCGCCGGCGGCGACGCCTTGCGCGATCAGTTCGCGCAGGCGCTTCTCGTAGCCGTCGCGCAGCCGGGCGGCGTCTTCGCGTTCGGTCAGCGCCATGCCGGAATAGCCGATCAGCATGGTGACGAACTCGGCGTGGTGCTGCTCGAAGTAGCGCGCGTGGCCCACCATGAAGGCGCGCAGGCGGGCCGTGGCGCCCTCGGCCCGCGCGACATCCTGGGCGACAGCCTGCGTCAGGCCGCTCAGCACGGCCAGGATGATGGCGTCGTAGATGTCCTGCTTGGTGGTGTAGTAGTGATAGATGGCCGCCTTGGACACGCCGAGCGCGCCGGCCAGGTCGGACACCGAACTGCCGTCGTAGCCGCTTTGGGCGAAGAGCTTGGCGGCTTCTTCCAGGATGCGTTCGCGCGGGGCCGCCACGGTGGGTGGGCGGCCGGCGCGGGCGCGTTTCTGGGCAGGAGGGGCGGAGGTCGCCATGGCAGCCTTTGCAGGGGCCGCGCCGCAGCTGCCGGAGGGACTCGCGTACCTCCATTGACAGCGATTCAGCGCATGCCGTTTAATAAGGATTAATTAATTACCGGACGGTCGGTAGGTAATTATAGGCACACCCGCCTAGGATGCTCAAGTCCCGATGTTCAAGTCCTCCAGTGACCTTTTTCCGCGACGACGCCATGCCCCACTCTCTTGTGACTGATTTGTACGGCCAGATGTCCCTGCCGGTCATCTGCGCCCCGATGTTCATCGTGTCCAACCCCAAGCTGGTGGTGGCGCAGTGCACCAGCGGCATCGTGGGGTCGTTCCCCGCGCTGAACGCGCGTCCGCAAAGCCTGCTGACCGACTGGCTGGACGAAGTCCAGGCCGGCCTGGCCTCGCACCGCGAGGCCAACCCCGGGGCGACGGTTGCGCCATTCGCAGTCAACCAGATCATCCACCAGTCCAACGACCGGCTGGAGCAGGACCTGGCCGTGTGCGCCAGCCACCGCGTGCCGCTCATCATCACCAGCCTGCGCGCCCCCGGAGACCTGGTCAAAGGCGTGCATGACTGGGGCGGCAAGGTATTCCACGACGTGACCACCATCCGCCACGCCGAAAAAGCGCTGGAAGCCGGCGTGGACGGCCTGATCCTGGTGTGCGCCGGGGCTGGCGGCCATGCGGGCACGCTCAGCCCCTTCGCGCTGGTATCCGAAGTGCGCCGCTTCTATGACGGCCCGCTGATCCTGTCGGGCGCGATCACCTCGGGCGCGCACATCCTGGCCGCGCAGGCCATGGGCGCGGACTTCGCCTATATGGGTACGCGCTTCATCGCCAGCGAGGAAGCCAACGCCAGCGAAGGCTACAAATCCGCCATCGTGGATGCCAGCGCTTCGGACATCCTGTACACCCCGTTCTTCACCGGCATCCCCGGCAACTACCTGAAGGCCAGCATCGCCGCCGCCGGGCTGGATCCGGCCAACCTGCCGCAGCCCGACAGCGGCGCGTCGAATTTCGGCTCGACCCGGGTCAAGCCCTGGAAGGACATCTGGGGCGCGGGCCAGGGCGTGGGCGGCATCGCCAGCGTGCTGCCGACCCGCCAGATCGTGGACACGCTGCGCAGCGAATACGCAGACGCCAAGACCCGTCTGGCCAACGGTTTCGGCGCATGAGCGCCGGTCTGCAGGTCAGCCGCGACGGCGCGGTGTTGACGCTGACCATCAACCGTCCGGATCGCCGCAACGCGCTGGATACCGCCACCTATGCCGCGCTGACCGAACAGATCGCGCTGGCGTCGGCCGACACCGCGCTGGCGGCGGTCATCCTGACCGGCGCGGGCGAGCACTTCACGGCGGGCAACGATTTGCGCGACTTCCAGGCGGAACGCGGCGCCGGCGACAGCGCCGGCCTGACTTTCCTGCGCGCGCTGTCCATGGCGGACGTGCCGGTCATTGCCGCGGTCGAAGGCTATGCCATCGGCATCGGCGTGACGCTGCTGCAGCATTGCGATTTCGTCCACATCGGCGAAGGCGCCACCTTGCGCATGCCGTTCGTGGCGTTGGGGTTGTGTCCGGAAGGCGCTTCCAGCCTGCTGATGCCGCGCCTGGCCGGCGCCCGCCGCGCCGCCGAATGGCTGTTGCAGGGCAAGGCCTTCACGGCGCAAGACGCCTGCGACGCCGGGCTGGCCACGTCGGTCACGCCCAAGGGCCAGGCGCTGGCGGCGGCGCAGGCCACCGCCGCCGACCTGGCGCGCCAGCCGCCGGCCGCGCTGCGCCTGACCAAGGCCATGCTGCGCCGCCCGGACCGCCAGGCGATCCAGGACACGCTGGACTACGAAGCCCAGCAGTTCCGCATCCGCCTGCAATCCGAGGAAGCGCAGGCGGCGTTCGCGAAGTTCTTCAAGAAGTAGGAAAGCCGGATTGCGCGCCCTGCCCCAACGCGCGCAATCCGCCGCCTCAGAACGGCGAATCCGGCCGGAAGTTCGGCGCGCGGCGTTCACGCAGGGACTGGATCCCTTCGCGTACGTCCGGGCCGCCAAAGCCCATGAATTCCAGGGCCAGCGAGGTATCGAAGCTCGGCCCCGCCATGCGCAGCCAGTTGTTCAACGAATACTTGGTCCAGCGGATCGCGGTCTGGGAGCCTGCGGCCAGCTTGTTGGCGACTTCGAAGGCACGTCCGATGAGTTCGGCCTCGTCCACGCACAGCGACACCAGGCCGATGCGCTCGGCTTCCTCGCCGGTCACGGTTTCGCACAGCATCAGGTAGTACTTGGCGCGCGCCATGCCGCAAAGCAGCGGCCAGACGATGGCGGCATGGTCGCCGGCCGTCACGCCCAGGCGGGTATGACCATCGATGATGCGCGCGTCGCGTGCGGCGATGGAGATGTCGGCCAACAGGCCGGCCACCAGGCCCGCGCCCACGGCCGCGCCATGCATGGCGGACACAATGGGCTTGTTGCAGTTGATGATGTTGTAGACCAGGTCGCGGGCCTCGCGCCAGACGCGGGTGCGCACGTCGAAATCGTCGGCCATCTGCTGCACCAGGTCCAGGTCGCCCCCGCCCGAAAAGCCCTTGCCCTCGCCACGGATCACCACCACCCGGGTGTCCGGATCGGTGTCGATATCGCGCCAGATGTCTGCCAGTTCGCGGTGCATGCGGTCGTCGGCGGTGGACAGCTTGCCCGGCTTGCCGCCCTTGGCCCCCATGATCACCTCCAGCACCCCGCCGGGGTGCCGGCGCAGTTTCAGGGACTCATAGGCGGAATAGTGTTCCAGCGTGATGTCGCTCATGTTCGTCTCCACGTCGTCTAGTCTTGGGCCGGACCGGATGCCGGCCGGTTTGGGCGCACTATAGTAGATACGCGCCTTCGCGCCACGCCGCCATCCCCAGGAGCCTCAGCCCATGAACACTACCGCCCCGTCCGCCGGCGGCGCCATCGACCGCGCCGCCCTGCCCGCCCTGTTCGCGCCGCGCGGCCGGGACACTCACAAGGGTAGTTTCGGCACGGTGGGCGTGGTGGGCGGCGGCCCGGGCATGACGGGCGCGGCGCTGCTGGCCGCGCGCGCCGCCCTGAAGACCGGCGCCGGCAAGGTGCTGGTCGGCTTCGCCCAGGACGCCGCGCCGCTGGCCTGCGATCCGCTGCAGCCCGAACTGATGCTGCGCGACGCCCGCTCGCTGCTGGAAGAAGACTGGGGCGTCACCGCCTGGGTGGCGGGATGCGGCATAGGCACGGGCGCCCTGGCGGCCAACGCCCTGTCCGAACTGTTCGTGCTGCGCCGCGCAGCGCCGCTGGTGCTGGACGCGGACGGGCTGAATCTGCTGGCCCGCGGCGACATCCAACCCAACTGGGGCGAGGGCACCGTGGTGCTGACGCCCCATCCGGCCGAGGCCGGGCGGCTGCTTGGCGTGGATACGGCCGAGGTGCAGGCCGACCGCCCGGCCGCCGCCAGGAAACTGGCGCTACGCTACCGCGCCTGGATCGTGCTGAAGGGCGCAGGCACCGTGGTCAGCTCCCCGGATGGCGATCTGCGGATCAACACCAGCGGCAATCCGGGGCTCGCCACCGCCGGAACCGGGGACGTATTAGCGGGCATGCTGGGTTCGCTGATCGCCCAGAAGCTGCCGTTGGACCAGGCCGTGGCCGGCGCCGTCTGGCTGCACGGCGCGGCGGCCGATGCGTTGGTGGCCCAGGGTGTCGGCCCCATCGGACTGACCGCCGGAGAGCTGGCGGACGCGGCCCGCGCCCTGCGAAATAGCGGCTAAGTCCCTGGGGAATAAACATTTTTACAACATATAGGGGTTTACCCTAAAAATAGCATTGCATCGACCCTAGGGTTATCCCTATAATGGTTTACACCAAGACGAAACGGACTGGAGCAAACCATGAGCGAACTGACCCTGAACCACACTGCCCGCCTGACCGACGCGCTGGAGCGCGATCTGCTCCGCGGCGCCCTCGAGAACCAACCGAATTCCCATCCGCTGACCAGCCTGAAGAAGGCCGGCCAAGCCGTAGTGGCAGCTGTTGCCGCCGTGTTTTCCTTCATCGATGAAGTGAACGAGTCGATGAACAAGGCCCGCGCCGCCAGCTCGCGCTTCTCCGGTTCGCAGTGGTAAGCCCTGCCGCGCCGGCCTGAGTCGCGATCGATCTCCCGCGATTCAGCCTGGCGCGACCCCGCCGCAACGCCCGCCGGCTTCCCGGCGCCCCTTGCGGCGGTTCTTCGGCGCCCAGTCCCTCACCCGGGCGCCATCGCGCCGCGCAGGCCTCCAGACGAGGCAGCGCGGCGCCCTCTTTCCCCCTCCCTCTCCGCGTTTTCCCTAGCGCCGCGCTTGCCATTGCGCATTGACAGTGCGCGAAGCCCCTACCGATAATCGGCCCCTTGCCGTCGTGCCCGGCGCCAAAACCCCCTGAGCCCCTTCCAGGCGACGCCGCCCGCGCGGCTGGCGCAGGCCGGTTTACACGCAGGCGCGATCCGGTTCGTTCCCCATCCGGAGTTGTCACCATGAAGTTGCGCACTACCCTGGCCCTTGCGGCCGCCGCCATTCCCCTGGCCGCCGCCCAAGCCCAGACGCTGAAGATCGGCCTGTCGGCCGAACCCACCTCGGCGGACCCCCACTATCACAAGATGACGCAGAACGACGCGTTCTCCGCGCACGTCTACAGTTCCCTGGTGGGTCGCAGCGCCGACATGAAGCTGGTGCCCGCACTGGCCACTTCCTGGAAGACGCTGGACGACCAGACCTGGGAATTCAAGCTGCGCGACGACGTCAAGTTCTCCAACGGCAAGCCGTTCACGTCCGAAGACGTGCTGTTCACCATCTGCCGCACGCTGAACAACGAAACCAACGTGTCGCAGTCCTACATGGACATGACCAAGCGCATCACCGACGTGCAGACGCCGGACGCGCACACCGTCATCATCAAGACCGGCGAGCCCTTCCCGCTGATGCCCGCCGAACTGGCGCGCTCGCTGCCCATCGTCTGGAACGGCATCGTCGAGCACGGCAAGCTGACGTTCGACCCAAAGAAGGGTTGCGGCGTGACCGGCGCCTGGCCCACCGTGGCCGACTTCAACAACGGCAAGGATGCCATCGGCACCGGCCCGTACACCCTGAAGTCCTACGTCAAGGGCACCGGCATCGAGCTGGTCCGCAATGAAAACTACTGGGGCCCCAAGCCGTACTGGAAGGAAGTGAAGTTCGTGCCGGTGCCGTCGGCCGGCCCGCGCCTGACCGGCCTCCTGTCCGGCGACTTCGACATGATCGAAAACCCCGCCGCTCGCGACCTGCCGCGCCTGAAGGACAACCCCAAGTTCGGCTTCGTCGCCACCCCGTCGACCCGCCTGGTGTTCTTCCAGCCGGACGTGGGCCGCAACCCGAGCCCCTTCGTCAAGAGCGCCGACGGCAAGAACCCGCTGCAGGACCTGCGCGTGCGTAAGGCCATCTCGATGGCCATCGACCGCAAGACCATCACCGCCCGCATCATGGACGGCATGGCCACGCCCGCCTTCCAGTACATGCCCGACGGCATGTTCGGCGCGCTGCCCCAGGCTCCGGAAATCAAGTTCGACCCGGAAGGCGCCAAGAAGCTGCTGGCCGAAGCCGGCTACCCGAACGGCTTTGAACTGACGCTGTCGTCGACCAACGACCGCTACGTCAACGACGGCCAGGTGGCGCAAGCCGTGGCCCAGTACCTGGCCCGCGTCGGCATCAAGACCAATGTGGACGCCATGACGGCCTCCATCTACTTCCCCAAGCGCGCCAAGCGCGAGTTCAGCTTCTCGATGGGCGGCTGGCCGGCGGAAACGGGTGAAGCCTCGGCGCTGTTCCAGCTGTGGGTGGCATCCCTGGATTCCCCCAACAGCCTGGGCACCAGCAACTACGGCGGCTTCAGCAATGCCGACTTCGACAAGGTCTACAAGGAAGCCATCGTGACGGTGGACGCGGCCAAGCGCGAGAAGCTGCTGCAGCAGTCCACCCAGATCGCATTGGATAACGTGCCGCTGATCCCACTGCACTTCGAAAGCAGCATCTGGGCCTTCCGCAAGGGCATCACCTACGAAGGCCGTCGCGACCAGTACACGCTGGCCACCTCGGTCACGCCCGAAAAGAAGTAATCAGGTCCGCCTGAACGAAAACGGCTGCCCCAGGGCAGCCGTTTTTTTTACCTCCGCCGAGGACGTTTGCATCCTGGACAAACTATGCCGCCGCCCTGCCTTGCAACGCGTCGTCCAGTTCCCGCGCCAGCAGTTCGACGAAGGCTTCGGCCGCCGGCGGCAGCACCCGGCCCGGCATGACCTGGATCTGCAGGGTGCGCGATTGCAGCTCGGCGTTGGAAATCGGCACGGCGATCAGCTCGTCGCGCCGCAGGCTCCAGGCCACCGAGATATAGCCGCTGAGCATGATGGCGTCCGACCCGAAGACAAAGCCGTGCAGCGGCGAGGAATCGTTGCAGGTCAGCGCCGGCTCCAGCTGCACCGACTCCAGCGCGCAGCCCATTTCGAACAGCTGCCGCGTGGTGGTGCCGGGCCCGGTCAGGGCTAGCGGATACTGGCTGAGATCCTGCAGGCTGACGCTGGCGCGGCCCGCCAGCGGATGGTCGGCCGCCATCACCGCATGCACCGGCGCGCGGCGCGAATAGCGCGGACTGACCCCGCCTATGCGTTCGGCGATGAAGACCATCCCCAGCTCCACGCTGCCTTCGGCCACCCGGCGGCTGACCTCGGCCGGCGAACCCACGTGCAGATCGAAGCGGATGTTGGGCCAGTCGCGGCGAAAACGCGCCATCACCGAGGGCAGGAAGATCCGCGCCACGCCCTCGACCGAGGCCACCCGAATCTCGTTGCGCGCGGCGCCCTTGATGGCGGCGATTTCCTGCAGCACGGAATCGGCTTCCAGCATGGTGCGGCGGGCATGCGCCAGCAGCAACTGCCCCGCTTCGCTCAGGACCATGCCGCGCGCGGCGCGCTCGAACAGCGGCGCGCCCGCCTCTTCCTCCAGCTTGGCGATCTGCCGGCTGATGGCCGACACCGCCACATGCAGGCGCTCGGACGCGCCGCTCAGGCTGCCCGCCTGGGCAACCTCCAGAAAATACTTCAAGGCGATGCCGTGCACGTCAGCCCTCGCGGTTCTCAGGGATTGGGAATGGGGAACAAGCTTTGCCTTTTCTGCAAAGCTCGAGATAAATATTCTAATTGTAGAGAAAGCAGCCAAGCTCCTAGAATTCGCCCAATACTCAAAGGCGGCGCGCGCCTGACGCGCCCTATATATAAGGGAAAACCCGTGTTAGCAGCCTGTTTCAGCGCCCGCCGCGCCGCGGCGCCCGCTCATGCCGGCGGCTAGCCGCCACCCCAGCGCCATCGCCTATACAATCCCGTCGCTTCATCGGAGTTCCCATGCCCACGTCCGCCCCCGCGTCCACACCGCGCCCATTTCTACTTGCCTGTCCGAACTTGTCGGCGGAGCGGGTGGGCAACACGGATACCCCGGGGGTCTGGCATTTCGATTCGGGCGTGCCGGGCAAGCGCGTCATGCTGAGCGCGCTGATCCACGGCAATGAACTCTGCGGCGCCTGGGCGCTGAAGGACGCGCTGGCGGCAGGCCTGCGCCCGCGCCGCGGTTCGCTGACGCTGGCGTTCTGCAACCTGGCGGCGTTCGACCGCTTCGACCCCGCCAACTACGCGCCCGCGCGCTTCGTCGACGAAGACATGAACCGCGTCTGGAGCGACGACAAGCTGAGCGCGCCCGCCAGCCAGGAACGCCGCCGCGCAGCCGAGATCCAGCCCTGGGTCGAGCAGGCCGACTGGCTGCTGGACTTCCATTCGATGAGCAATTCCGACGTGCCGCTGCAGCTGACCGGCATGGAGCAACGCAATATCGATCTGGCGCTGGCGCTGGGCAACCCCGCCACCATCATCGCCGACGCCGGCCATGCCGCCGGCGTGCGCATGCGCGACTACGGCCGCTTCGGCGAAGCCGGCGACAACGGCACCCGTTCCCTGCTGATCGAATGCGGCTTCCATGGCGCGCCCGAGGCGCGCGGCGTGGCCGTCGACCAGATGGCGCGCTTCCTGGTGGAAGCGGGCACGGTGGACCGCGGCGACCTGCCCGCGGATTGGTTCGCCCCCGCGGCGCCCACGCAGCGCGCACTGCGCGTCACGCATGCGATCGCCGCCAAGAGCGCCGACTTCCGCTTCGCCCAGCCCTGGAAGGGCCTGGAAACGCTGGCCCGCGCCGGCGACCTGATCGGCTGGTCCGAGGGCGAGCCCGTCGTCACGCCCTATGACAACTGCGTGCTGATCATGCCGTCCACCGCCAATCTGCGGCCCGGCGTGACCGTCGTCCGGCTGGCGCAGCCCATCGCCTGAAGACCCGCGGCGGTCCGCCAGGAACGCCGCCCTGCAACACCATAACCAATACAACAAAGGGACAAAATCCATGTCTGCCCAGACGCTCTACCGCAGCATGCTCACGGCCTTCGCCATGGCCGCCTGTACCACCGCGGCCATCGCGCAGGACGCCGCCGGCGTTCTGCGGATCGGCCTGTCGTCCGAGCCGACGTCGATGGATCCGCACTACCACCAGGCCACGCCGAACGATGCGATGACTTCGCACATGTTCGAGACGCTGGTGGGGCAGGATGCCAAGATGGACCTGATCCCGCGCCTGGCCACGGCCTGGAAGCCGGTGGACGACACGACCTGGGAATTCACGCTGCGTGACGGCGTCACGTTTTCCAATGGCCAGCCCTTCACGGCGCAGGACGTGCTGTTCACCTTCTGCCGCGTGGTCAACAACGAGCAGTCCATCAGCAGCTCGTACCCTTCCATCGTGCAGAAGTTCGCTGACGTGCAGGTCCGCGACGGCAACACGCTGGTGATCAAGACGCGCCAGCCCTATCCGCTGCTGCCCAACGACCTGACCCGCATGGGCATGCTGTGGAACGGCATCGCCGAACACGGCCCGATCAGCTTCGACCTGAAGAACAAGTGCGGCGTCACCGGCGCCTGGCCCACCGTGGCCGACTTCAATACCGGCCGCTCCGTGATCGGCACCGGGCCCTACACGCTGAAGAGCTACGTCAAGGGCACCGCGATCGAGCTGACGCGCAACGACGCCTACTGGGGCGCGAAGCCCGCATGGAAGGACGTGAAAATGGTGCCGGTGCCGGCTGCCGGCCCGCGCCTGACGGGCCTCCTGGCGGGCGACTTCGACCTGATCGAAAACCCCGCCGCGCGCGACGTGAAGCGCATTTCGGAGACCCCGGGTTTCGGCCACGTCATCACACCGTCGGTACGCGTGGTGTATTTCCAGCCCGACGTGGCGCGCAATCCCAGCCCCGGCGTCAAGGCCGCCGACGGCAAGAACCCGCTGCAGGACGTGCGCGTGCGCCGCGCCATTTCCATGGCCATCGACCGCAAGACCATCGCCGACCGCATCATGGACGGCGCCGCCACGCCGGCCAACCAATTCCTGCCCGACGGCATGTTCGGCACCCTGCCCAAGCCGCCCGAGCTCAAGTACGACCCGGCCGCCGCCAAGAAGCTGCTGGCCGAGGCCGGCTACCCGAACGGCTTCGAACTGACCGTCTCGTCCACCAACGACCGCTACATCAACGACGCGCAGATCACGCAGGCGGTAGCGCAATACCTGTCGCGCGTGGGCATCAAGACCACCGTCGACACCATGACGCGCTCGGTCTACTTCCCCAAGCGCGCCAAGCGCGAGTTCAGCTTCGCCATGGGCGGCTGGTCGTCGGAAACCGGCGAGGCCTCGTCCTTCCTGCAATACTGGGTCAGCGCGTTCGACAAGGAACACGGCCTGGGCACCAGCAACTACGGCGGCTATGACAACCCCGAGTTCGACCGCGTGTTCAAGCGCGCCCTCGTCACCGTGGACCCGGCCGCGCGCGAAAAACTGCTGCAGGAATCGCTGACGCTGGCGTTGGCCGACCTGCCCAGCATTCCCCTGCATTTCGAAAGCAGCATCTGGGCGTTCCGCAAGGGACTGACCTATGAAGGCCGCGCCGACCAGTACACCCTGGCCATGTCGGCCAAGCCCGCCAAGTAAGACCCTACGCGGCGCCCGCAAACCCTGAGCCCACCAAGGAAATAATCTCGTGGCCTTGTTCATCCTACGCAGACTGATACAGAGTCTGTTCGTGCTGCTGGCCGTTTCGGTCGTGGTCTTCTTCGCGGTCTATGCCGTGGGCGATCCGATCGAACTGCTGGTCAGCCCCGAAGCCAGCCAGGCCGCACGCGAGGCGATGATCGCCCGCCTGGGCCTGGACCTGCCGGTATGGCAGCAATACACAGGATTCCTGTGGCGCGCGCTGCACGGCGACCTGGGCACCTCCTTCGTGCACGGCATCCCCGCCATCGAACTGATCGTGCAGCGCATTCCCGCCACGTTCGAGCTGGTGGTCGTGGCCATCATGCTGACCTGTGTGTTCGGCATTCCGCTGGGGCTGATCGCGGGCCTGTACCGCGACCAGCCGCTGGGCCGCGGCATCATGGCATCCTCGGTGCTGGGTTTTTCGCTGCCGAACTTCTGGCAAGGCATGATGCTGATCCTGCTGTTTGCGGTGTGGCTGGGCTGGCTGCCCGCCACCGGCCGCGGCGACACGGTCACCGTGCTGGGCGTGCCCCTGTCCATTCTGACTGCCGACGGCTGGTCGCACCTGATCATGCCGGCCATCAACCTGGCGCTGGCCAACATCGCGCTGGTGCTGCGCCTGACCGCGTCCGGCGTGGTCGAGGCCCGCAGCCAGGACTATGTGAAGTTCGCGCGCGCCAAGGGCGTCAAGCCCGGCCGCATCGTGCGCCGCCACATCCTGCGCAACATCCTGATCCCCGTGGTCACCGTGATCGGCATGGAATTCGGCACCCTCATCGCCTATTCCACCATCACCGAAACCGTGTTCGCATGGCCAGGCATGGGCAAGCTGCTGATCGACAGCGTCTACCAATTGGACCGCCCGGTCGTGGTGGCCTACGTGATGCTGGTCACCCTGATCTTCGTGATCATCAACCTGGTTGTGGACATCCTGTACGCCACGCTCGATCCGCGCGTGCAGCTCGTGACTCCCGCTCAATAATCCGCCATGGCTCAAACTCCGAATCCCGGCCGCACCCGCACCGTCCAGCCCCTGGCTGAGACGCCCCAGCGCGCCTCCATCCTGAAGAAACTGCACGCGCGCCCGACGGTGCGCGGCTCCGTCATCGCGCTGACCATCCTGATCGTGCTGGTGGTCTTCGCGCCCTACTTCGCGCCGCAGAATCCCTACGACCTCGCCAACCTTTCGCTGATGGACGGCCGCCTGGCGCCGCGCCAGGCGCTGATGGACGGCAGCATCGCCTGGCTCGGCACCGACGACCAGGGCCGCGACATGCTCAGCGCCATCCTGTATGGCCTGCGCATCAGCCTGATGGTGGGCCTGTCCGCCGTGGTGCTGGGCACCGCCGTGGGCGGCGCCATCGGCCTGGTGGCCGCCTATGTCGGCGGCGTGGTCGACACCGTGCTCATGCGCATCGTCGACTTCATCCTGGGCTTTCCGACCATCCTGGTGGCGCTGGTGCTGCTGGTGGTGCTGGGGCGCGGGGTCGACAAGGTGATCCTGGCCCTGGTGCTGGTGCAGTGGGGGCATTACGCCCGCATCATGCGCAGCCGCGCGCTGCAGGAACGCCGCAAGGAATACGTGGAAGCCGCCGCCAACCTGGGCTTCCCGGCCTGGCGCATCATGCTGTTCCACCTGCTGCCCAACTGCCTGGGCCCCGTCATGGTGTTTGCCACCATCCAGATCGCGACCGCAATCGCCCTGGAAGCGACGCTGTCGTTCCTGGGCGTGGGCGTGCCCATCACCGAACCCTCGCTGGGCCTGCTGATTTCCAACGGCTTCCAGTACCTGCTGTCGGGTGACTACTGGATCAGCCTGTTCCCGGGCATCGCCCTGCTGCTGCTGATCCTCTCCATCAATATCGTAGGCGACCGCCTACGCGAAAGCCTGGATCCCAAGAGATGAGGCCCACCCCCGAAGCGCTGCGCGCTTCCCCCTCAAGGGGGCATGCCTGCGGACCGGCAAAGCCGGCTCCGCGGCATCCCGATGGAGCTATCTCCATTACATGCGCCGCGGTTGGCGCAATGGGCAACTGAAATGAGCGAAAACATTCTTGAAGTGCGCGGCCTGCGCACCGCATTCCATACCGAAGCCGGCGCCTGGCTGGCGGTCGACGGCGTCGACCTGACCGTGCGCCGCGGCGAGATCGTCGGCCTGGTCGGCGAATCGGGTTCCGGCAAATCCGTCACGGGCTTTTCACTGCTGGGTCTGATCGACCCGCCCGGGGAAGTGGTGGACGGCGAAGTGAAGTTCAAGGGCACGGACCTGCGCAAGCTGAGCGAAGAGCAGATGCGCCAGTTGCGCGGCAACCGCATCGCCATGATCTTCCAGGATCCCCTGATGACGCTCAATCCGGTGCTGCGCATCGGCGAGCAGATGATGGAAGCCATCCTCACCCACGAAAACGTGCCGCGCGCGGAAGCCGAGGAACGCTGCCGCGAGGCGCTGGCCATGGTCGGCATTCCTTCACCCGAAAAGCGCCTGAAGAGCTATCCGCACGAATTCTCGGGCGGCATGCGCCAGCGCGTGGCGATCGCGATCGCCATGCTGAACAAGCCCGACCTGATCATCTGCGACGAGCCGACCACGGCGCTGGACGTCACCATCCAGGGCCAGATCCTCTACCGCATGCAGGAGATCTGCCGCGAGCACAACACGGCGCTGATCTGGATCACCCACGACCTGGGCGTGGTGGCCGAACTGGCCGACCGCGTGGCCGTGATGTACGCCGGCCGCATCGTCGAAAGCGGCCCGGTCGAAGAGGTGCTGGACGCGCCGCGCCACCCCTACACCAAGGGCCTGCTGGATTCGATGCCCGGCGCCACCCAGCCTGGCGCGCGCCTGCACCAGATCAACGGCATGGCGCCCAGCCTCGCCGGCCGTCCCTCGGGCTGTCCGTTCCGCCCGCGCTGCACCAGCGCGGTCACGCGTTGCACCGAACAAGCCCCCACCGTCACCACCGAAGGCGCGCGCAACTACCGCTGCTACGTGCCGATTACCCGCGAGGCGCAGCCGGTATGAGCCAAGCCGATACTCCCGTCATCGAGCTCAAGAACGTCCACAAGCGCTTCGAGCAACGGCCCGACCTGGCCCAGCGCATCCTGGCCCTGACCGGCCGTCCCATCGACCGCCGCACCGTGTATGCGGTCAACGGCGTGGACCTGTCCATCAAGCGCGGCGAAGTCGTGGGCCTGGTCGGCGAGTCCGGCTGCGGCAAGTCCACGCTGGGCCGCGTCGTCGCCGGGCTGCACGGCCAGACTGAAGGCCAGCTGCTGTACCAGGGCCAGGAAGCCCGCCGCCTGCGCGGCGCCGACAAGCTCGCCTACACGCTGGGCGTGCAGATGATCTTCCAGGATCCGCAGGCCTCGCTGAATCCGCGCCAGCGCCTGCGCCAGATCCTGGGCGAATCGCTCAAGGTCCACAAGCTGGCGCCCGCCGCCCAGATTCCCGCGCGCATCGACCAGGCGCTGAAGGAAGTGGGCCTGGACCCCGAATACCGCGACCGCTTCCCGCACCAGATCTCGGGCGGCCAGCGCCAGCGCATCGGCATCGCCCGCGCGCTGATGGTGGCGCCGAAGTTCCTGGTCTGCGACGAGCCCGTGGCCGCGCTGGACGTGTCGATCCAGGCGCAGGTGATCAACCTGTTCATGGACCTGCGCGAACAGCACGGTTTCACCTACCTGTTCATCAGCCACGACCTGGGCGTGGTCAAGCACATCTCGGACCGCGTGGCGATCATGTATCTGGGCAAGATCGTGGAAATCTCCACGTCGGCCGAGATCTTCGCGCGCGCCAACCATCCCTATACCCAGGCCCTGATGGCCGAGGTGCCGGACGTGGGCCGCCGCGGCCGCAAGTTCACGCCGATCAAGGGCGAAATCCCGTCGCCGCTGAACCCGCCGCCGGGCTGTACCTTCAATCCCCGCTGCCCCCACGCCATGCCGCGCTGCCGCGAGCAGGCGCCGGTCCTGAAAGAAATCTCGGCAGGCCACTGGTCGGCCTGCCACCTGAATGAGGCGAACGCCTGATGAAACCCTCCGAGATGTCCAACGTCGACCGCATCGCCATCGAACTGGGCCATGCCGGCCGCAACGCCATCCTGTATGTGGACGAGGACCGAAACTCCGACCGTCCTTTCAAGCTCCAGACCTACCGCCCCTACGGCTACACGCCCGACATGCCGGTGGTCATCGTGCAGCACGGCGTGCTGCGCAACGGCGACGAGTACCGCGATTTCTGGGTGGAAGCCGCCGACAAGCACAAGCTGCTGATCGTGGCGCTGACCTTCTCCAACGAGATCTGGCCCGGCGTGGAAAGCTACAACAACGGCCGCGTGTTTTCGGCCGGCGGCAATCCGCGCCACATCGACGGTTGGACCTACGCGCTGGTGGGCAACGTCATCAAGGACCTGATCGCCGGCGAAATTACCGACGGCCAGAACGTCTACCTGTTCGGCCATTCCGCGGGCGGCCAGTTCGTGCACCGCCTGATGAGCAGCCAGCCGCACGCGCCGTTCAAGGCCGTGACTGCCGGCAACCCGGGCTGGTACACGCTGCCCACGTTCGACTATCCCTTCCCCGAAGGCATGGACGGCGTCGGCCTGACCGAAGAGCACCTGGTCAAGCTGCTGGCCTACCCGATGACCATCCTGGCGGGCGACCAGGACATCGCCACCGACGACCCCAACCTGCCGTCCGAACCCGCCGCCATGCGTCAGGGCCCGCACCGCTTTGCGCGCGCCCAGAACTACTTCGAGTTCGGCCGCAAGGAGGCCGAGCGCCGCGGCGTGCCGTTCGGCTGGAAGCTGCAGGTCGTGCCCGGCATCGGCCACGACGGCCGCGCCATGTCCGCCGTGTGCGCCAGCCTCTGGTTCGATGGCAAGATGCCCGATGACGCCGAACTGGCCCGCCTGGCCGGCCAGCAGGTCGCCTGACCGCTCCCATTTTCTTCGTTGCAGATATCCGATACCGTCATGTCCAACACCCAGAGCACTGAACAGATCGTCGCCGGCATCAAGAGCTGGCTGCAATGCGAATCGCCCTCGAACTTCCCCGAAGGCATCGCCGCCATGGCGCGCATCATCGCCGACTACGCCGCGGCCGCCGGCCTGACGGTGGAACTGTCGTCGCTGGGCCCGACCACGGGCCCGCTGCTGTACGCGACCAACCGCGCCCCCGGCGACACGCGCCCCGGCATCCTGATCCTGGCGCACATGGACACGGTGCATCCGGTAGGCACGCTGCTGGAGAACCCGGTACGCATCGAAGGCGACCGCCTCTATGGTCCCGGCGGCTACGACATGAAGGCCGGCATCTACCTGGCGCTGACCGCGCTGTCCGGCCTGGCTCGCCCCGGCGCGACCCAGCTGCCAGTGGATTTCCTGGTGGTGCCCGACGAAGAAACCGGCAGCCACGCGTCGCGCGCGCACATCGAGCGCTTCGCCGCCAACGCCAAGTACGCGCTGGTCTGCGAACCCGCCCGCCCCAACGGCGGCAAGTGCGTCACGGCGCGCAAGGGCACCGGCATGCTGAACCTGAACGTCAAGGGCCGTCCGGCCCATGCCGGCATGCAGCACGAGAAAGGCCGCAGCGCCATCCGCGAAATGGCCCACCAGGTGCTGGCGCTGGAAGCCATGACCGACTATGACCGTGGCATCACCGTCAGCGTCGGCACCATCGCCGGCGGCACCGTGACCAACACCGTGCCGGCGCTGTGCCGCTGCGTGGTCGACTTCCGCGTGCCCGACATGGGCGCCGCCGAGGACGTGCTGCGCCGCATGCGCGAGCTGTGCGCCGTGGGTCCGGACGTGGAACTGGACATCGACGTGGAACTGAACCGTCCGCCCATGGTGAAGACCGAAGCCGCCGCCGATCTGCTGGCGCTGGTGCAGGGCTACGCCGAACGCGCCGGCTTCCTGCTGGAAGACGCACCCATGACGGGCGGCGGCAGCGACGCCAACTTCACGTCCGCCATGGGCATCCCGACGCTGGACGGCCTGGGCGCCGACGGCGACGGCGCGCACACCTTGAACGAGTACATCCTGGTTTCGACGCTGGAACAGCGCATGAAATTCTGGGAGTTGCTGCTGAAAGAACTGGCGTAAAAAGTCCTTGCCGCCACCGATAGCCGTGCGCCGGCAACTGCTGGCGCGGGCGCTCGCCATGCAAGCCCTGTGCGCGGCTGGCGCGGCGCACGCCCACACCGGACAGGCCGAACCGGACCACAGCCTGCTTGCCGATCGGCCGACCCGTCCCGCGCCGGCCCAGCCGGGCTGGCTCGTCGCCGTCGACAATTGGCAGACGCTGGAAGGCGGCGCCAACACGGCCCGCATCAAGCAACGCACCACCGGCGTGTATGGCGGCGGCGAATTCGATGCCGGCGCCGGCTGGCGCCTGGGCGGCGCGCTGGGCGCCACCCGCAGCCGGGTCCGCATCGACGCGGCCGATGCGCGGCTGGACGTGTACAGCTATACCGCGGGGATCTATGGCAAGAGGTCGTTCGACGCGGGCCCGGGCAAGCTGAACCTGCTGACGGCCGCCTCCTACACCTGGCACGACATCGACACCCGGCGGCATTTCGAGATGCCCGGCATCGCCCGGCAGACCTTGACCGCCGACTTCAGCGCCTACACCGCGCAGGCCTTCTCGGAACTGGGTTACGAGCTGGCACTGTCGCCACGCGCCGCCATCGAACCGTTCGCCGGCTTGGCCGTGCGCAATGTGCGCACGCGCAGCTTCAGCGAATCGGGCGGTTCCACGGCGCTCTCGGGCGACGCGGGACGGATCCGGCAGACCACCACCACGCTGGGGGTGCGCGGTCAGACCGGCTTCGCGCTCGGCCCCACCTTTGGCAAGCTGCATGCGACGCTGGGCTGGCGCCGGGCCTTCGGCGACGTGCAGCCGGAAACCACCCTGGTGCTGGACGGCGGCAGCGTGCTGTCGGTGGCCGGCGCGCCCATCGCCCGGTCCGCCGCGCTGGCGGGCGCGGGCCTGGAAATCGCCGTGTCGCGCTCGGCCGTCATCGGCCTGGCCTACGGCGGCCAGTATGGCGGCGGCAACCGCGAGCACACCGGCTCGCTGAGCCTGCGATGGGCCTTCGGCAACCTCTGAAAACCGCAGCCCTTTCGCCTTAGAATTACGCACTCAGACTGCGCCCTTCCTCTTTCATCATGGCCGACTCCCCCAAGCCCCTCAGCGCCATCGCCTATGGCGTCGCCACGCTGGCCGCCGACGGCGCCATCCTGGACACCTGGTATCCGCGTCCCTCGCTGGCCGACAACTCGCCGGCCACCGGCACCCGCCACCTGTCGCCCGAGGAAGCCCGCGCCGCGCTGGGCGAACACGTGCCCACCGCCCTGGTCCGCGACACCCGCCGCAAGGTCGACATCGTCGCCGTGCGTACCGCGATCTCGTCGCTGGACGAACCGCCGGTCGATGCGCACGACGCCTACCTGCGCCTGCACCTGCTCAGCCACCGCTTGATCCGCCCGCACGACGCCAACCTGGACGGCCTGTTCAACGTGCTGGCCAACGTGGCCTGGACCTCGGCCGGCCCCTGCGCGGTGGATCAGGTGGATGCGCTGCGCTGGCACCTGCGCGCCTCTGGCCAGATCCTGGAAATCCGCGGCGTGGACAAGATTCCCCGCATGACCGACTACGTCATGCCCGGCGGCGTGCGCATCGCCGACACCGCGCGCGTGCGCCTGGGCGCGCATCTGTCGCCCGGCACCACGGTGCTGCATGAAGGCTTCTGCAATTTCAACGCCGGCACGCTGGGCGCGTCCATGGTCGAAGGCCGCATCAGCGCCGGCGTCATCGTCGACGACGGCAGCGACATCGGCGGCGGCGCATCCATCATGGGCACCATGTCGGGCGGCGGCAAGCAGGTGGTGTCCATCGGCAAGCGCTGTCTGCTGGGCGCCAACTCGGGCATCGGCATTTCGCTGGGCGACGACTGCGTGGTGGAAGCCGGCTGCTATATCACCGCCGGCACGCGCGTGCTGACGCCGGAAGGCGCGGTGGTGAAGGCCACCTCGCTGGCGGGCCAGCAAGGCCTGCTGTTCCGCCGCAATTCGCAGACCGGCGCCGTGGAGTGCCTGGTGCGCACCGCCGCCTGGGGCACGCTGAATCCGGCCCTGCATACGGGGCACTGAACCCCGGCTCAGGCTCCTGGCGGCACCGGCACAAAAGGATAATGCGCCACCGTGCCGCCGCCCGCGATGATGGCGGTGGCTTCGGGCACTTCCTCCCAGGCGCCGGGCATCTCGGTCAAGGGCTCCGATAGCAGCATGAAGGCGTCATCATCCAACGCCGCGATCTGCGGATTGTCGGGATACAGCTGGCGCAGATGGCGCACGCAGGTGTTGTGGAACAGCGTGCGCGAATCGGCCTCGCTGGAATAGCGCACGGCGATCAGGCGCTGGCCGTCCAGCGCGCAGACCGTCATGTTGATGGGCTGCGCCACGCCATGCCGCCTGCCGGTCTCTTCCACCGCGCCCACCATGCGAGCCAACGCCGCCAGCGGGTCTTCCTCCAGGCCAAAGCTCAAGGCCAGCAGGAACATCACCTCGGAATCCGTGGAACCTTCCAGCGACCCGAAATAGGCCGGCGCGATCATCAGCATCAGGTCGCGCCTGAGCAGCGGATAGTCGCGGATGACGCCGTTGCGCACGAACAGCCACTGGCCATGGCGAAACGGATGGCAGTTGGTTTCCTGCGCGGGCGTGTCGGTGGCGGCGCGGATGTGCGCCACGAACAGCGGCGCATGGATTGCGCGCGCGGCCTCGCGCAGATTGCGGTCGTTCCAGGCCGGATGCACGCTGCGGTAGCGGAACGGCGGCTCGAGCGGCTGGCCTTCGTGTTGACGGCCATACCAGCCCAGCCCGAAGCCGTCGCCATTGGTGGTGGTGGCGCCCAGCCGCGAGTGCAGGCTCTGGTCGATCAGGGAGTGCTTGGCCTTGAACAGCACGCTCTCCATCTGTATGGGACTACCGGTATAAGCCAGCCAGCGACACATGGCGCGCTCCTTCGATCCACGGGGTTGCCGCGCCCCGGACCGCGGGGCGGGCGCAGTCCAGTGTAGGAGCAGGCCGCGGCTTTCCACAAGCCGCCGCCCCGCCCCTATTTCTTCAGCAGCGCCTTGAGCATGGCCATGCGCTCCTTGGGATTCATCGCGGCGGTAGCCGCGTCTTCCTGCATGCGCACATCGCCCAGGCCCATTTCCTCGATGAAGCGCGAAGGCTCGCGCACCAGGTCCTCGCGCGCCCGGCGGCGGCGCTTGCACCAGCTCAGGTTCAGACTGCGCTGCGCGCGCGTGATGCCCACGTACATCAGCCGGCGCTCTTCCTGGATGCGCGAAGCCAGGTTCTCGGCCGCGCGCGCCGGGTCGCCGACCTCGTCGTCCTTGCCCAGGTGCGGCAGCAAGCCTTCCTCGACGCCCGCGAGGTACACGTGCGGATACTCCAGCCCCTTGGAGGCATGCAGGGTGGACATCTTCACGGCATCGGGCTCTTCTTCCTCGCCGCGCTCCAGCATGGTGACCAGCGCCACGTGCTGCACCAGATCGAAGAGCGTCATGTTGTCTTCTTCGGCCTTGCGCTTGAGCCATCCGGTCAGCTCCAGCACGTTCTGCCAGCGCGTCTGCGCGGGCCGCTCTTCGAACAGCTCATAAAGATGGCGTTCGTACTGGATGGCCTCCAGCAGATCATCCAGCAGCACGCCCGCGGGCTCGGACGGCGCGGCGGTCTTGGCATCGGCCGCGCCGCGGCCGGCGCGCCATTGCATGCGGCGGATGAACTCGGTGAAGGTGCGCAGCGGCTCCAACTGCCGTGGCGCCAGCAGGCTTTCCAGGCCGGTCTCGGCCACTGCCGCCAGCAGGGACAGTTCACGGCTGGCGGCGTACTGCCCCAGCGTCTGCAAGGTGGCCTGGCCGATGCCGCGCTTGGGCGTGGTGGCCGCGCGGATGAAGGCCGGATCGTCGTCGTCGTTGGCCAGGATGCGCAGATAGGCCAGCACGTCGCGCACTTCGGTCTTGTCGAAAAAACTCTGGCCGCCCGAAATCGTGTACGGAATCTTCAGGTTGCGCAGCGCCTGTTCCAGGATGCGCGACTGATGGTTACTGCGGTACAGGATGGCGAAATCCTTCCACTGCGCCTGGCGCTCGAAGCGCGACGCCGACACCTTCATGGCGATGGATTCGGCCTCCTGTTCCTCGCCGTCCATGGCCGACACCAGGATGGGTTCGCCCACCCCCAGCTCGGACCACAGTTTCTTGTCGAACAGCTTGGGATTCTTTTCGATCACCTGGTTCGCGGCCGCCAGAATGCGCTGCACCGAACGGTAGTTCTGCTCCAGCTTGATGAGCTTGATGTTGGGGTAGTCGGTGGTCAGCTTGGCCAGGTTTTCGATGGTCGCGCCGCGCCAGGCGTAGATCGCCTGGTCGTCGTCGCCGACCGCCGTGAACATGGCGCGCGAGCCCGTCAGCAACTGCACCAGGCGGTACTGGCACACGTTGGTGTCCTGGTACTCGTCCACCAGCAGATAGCGCACGCGGTTCTGCCAGCGGGTGCGCACTTCTTCGTTGTTGGCCAGCAGCAGCGCCGGGATGCGGATCAGGTCGTCGAAGTCCACCGCCTGGTAGGCGGCCAGCGTGGCGGCGTAGCTGCGGTAGACGTTGGCCGCTTCCACGTCGGCCGGCGTGATGGCCTCGCGCGCGGCATCGTCCGGTTCCATCAAGCCGTTCTTCCACAGCGAGATGATGCCCTGCACGTGGCGCAGACGGGCCTTGTCGGTAGTGTTCAGCAGTTCCTGGATGATGGCCATGGCATCGTCGGCGTCCAGGATCGAAAACGTCGGCTTCAGCCCCGCATTGCGCGCTTCCTCGCGCAGCATCTTCACACCCAGCGAATGGAAGGTGCTGATGATCAGGCCCTTGGACAGCTTGCGGTCCACCAGGGTCTTCACGCGCTCATCCATCTCGCGCGCGGCCTTGTTGGTGAAGGTCAGCGCCACCACGTTGCGCCCCATGTAGCCGCATTCGCGCAGCAGGTAGGCGATCTTCTGCGTGATCACGCGCGTCTTGCCGCTACCGGCGCCGGCCAGCACCAGGCAGGGGCCGTCCAGGTACAGCACCGCTTCGCGTTGAGCGGGGTTCATGCCTTGGGCTATAGGTTCGCTGGCGGACATTTGAGTCAGGTGATCATGCATCGCGGCGGCCGCATTGAAGCTGCGGCCAGCAAGCACGGAGCTTGCGGCCGCCCGTCAGCGGGCCGGTAACACGCGAGAAAAAGGGGACGGGCGCAGCCGCCGCAGCGGGCCTGCCGCGCCGGCGCGATAGAGGAGAAAGATCATAGAACAATCGGATCGACGGCGCATTGGCCCCGGCCGCGGCCGATCAGATTTCCAGCGGATCGACTTCCAGTTGCCAGCGCACGCGCGCTTCGTTGGCCAGGTACGGCAGGTGATGCGACCAGGACGTCAGGAAGGCCTGCAAGGCCGGCCTGCTGCTGCTTTCGGCCAGCAACTGCGCACGCTCGATATTGGCCACGCGTACCACGCGCAGCGGCACCGGGTCGTACAGCATGATGGCGTCCAGGCCCGGGAAGTCGGCCGCCCACTCGCCTTCCGGCAAGGCCCGCGCCCGCTCCAGGAACTCCAGCGCCACCTTCAGCTCGCGCGCCTCGGCGGTCAGCAGGGCTTGGTAAACGAAAGGCGGCAGGCCGGTGCTTTCCCGCTCGTGCAGGGCATGGCGGGCAAAGCCCGCGTAATCGTGCCGCAGCAACGCCTGGTAGACCGGCTGCTCAGGGTAGTTGGTCTGTATCAGCACCTCGCCGTTGCCTTGATGGCGGCCGGCGCGGCCCGCCACCTGCATCAGCTGCGCGAACAAACGCTCCGGCGCGCGGAAGTCGTGCGCGAACAGCATGGAATCCGCGTTCAGCACGCCCACCAGTCCCAGGCGCGCGAAGTCGTGGCCCTTGGCCACCATCTGCGTGCCGACCAGGATGTCCACCTCGCCGGCATGCACCGAGGCGAACAGCGCTTCGGCGCTGCCCTTCTTGCGCGTGCTGTCGGCGTCGATGCGCAGGATGCGCGCCTCGGGAAACAACTCCGCCAGATGCTCCTCGACCCGCTGCGTGCCGCGTCCCATCGGCGCCAGGTCCTGGTCGCCGCATTCGGGGCAGGCGCGCGGCACGGGGGCCTGATAGCCGCAGTGATGGCATTGCAGGCGATGGCCGCGGCCGTCGGTGCGGTGCAGGACGGTGAACGCGGTGCAGCGCGGGCAATTGCTGACCCAGGCGCAAGACTGGCAATGCAGCACCGGCGAATAGCCGCGGCGGTTCAGGAAGATGAGCGACTGTTCCTTGCGTTCCAGGCGCTGCCCGATGGCGTCCAGCAACTGCGGCGACATGCCCTGCTTCAGTTGCAGGCGCCGCGTGTCGATCAGGCGCATGGACGGCAGGCTGCTGGCGCGCGCGCGGCCCGGCAGGGTCAGTCGCAGGTAGCGGCCGCGCTCGGCATGCTGCCAGGTCTCCAGGGACGGCGTGGCCGACCCCAGCACCACCGGGATATTCAGGTCATGGGCGCGCCACACCGCCAGGTCGCGCGCCGAATAGCGCAAGCCGTCCTGCTGCTTGTAGGACGCGTCGTGTTCTTCGTCCACCACGATCAGGCCCAACTGGCTCAAGGGCGCGAACACCGACATGCGCGTGCCCAGCAACATGCGGGCCTCGCCGCGCTGGGCGCGGGTCCAGGCCTGCAGGCGTTCGCCATCGGACAGGCCGCTATGCATGACCGCCAGGCCGTCCGGTCCGACCAGCGCCTCCAGGCGCGCGCGCAGCGCGCCTTCGAGCTGCGGCGTCAGGTTGATTTCGGGCACCATCAGCAACACCTGGCGTCCCGCCGCCAACACCCTTTCGGCCGCGCGCAGGTACACCTCGGTCTTGCCGCTGCCCGTCACGCCGTGCAACAGCACGGGCTTGAACCCGTCCAGCGCGCCGATGGCGTCCACCGCCTCGCGCTGGGCGTCGTTGAGTTCCGGCGGCTGATCCGCCTGGGCCGGCGCGCGCACCGCCTTGCGCTTGCGCCCGTCCAGGCGCGCCACGGGTCCGCCGGCCGAGCGCTTGCCCTGGTAGGCCGTGGGCTTGCGCAGCGGCGGCGGCAGCGTGGGCAGCATCACCTCGCCCAGCGGCCGCTGATAGTAGTCGGCGGCAAAGCGGGCCAGACGCAGCCAGTCCTCGTCGAAAGGCGGCAGGTCATCCAGCACCTCTTCGATCGGCCGGATCTGCTTGGGGTCGAAAGACGGCTCCGCCGGGTTGTCCACCACCACGCCAATCAGCTTGCGGCGGCCGAACGGCACGATGACCCGCAGGCCCACCGTCACCGGCGCGTCGCTGCGGTAATCGAAGGGGCCGGGCAAGGGCACGTCCAGCGCCACCCGCACCCAGCAGACCGCGGGGGTCGTATTCGGCTGCGCTTCAGACATGGGAGCTAGGACGGAGCATGTAGACGGATGATCCCGGATGATGCCGGCGCGCCCCATTTTCCGCCTGTGGATAACTTTGGGGAAAAGGCTGGAGCAACATCGAAAATTGGAATTTGACAAGATTGCGCAAACTTGCGAAATCTTGTTGAAAACCCTAATTTAATCATTAAAAACAATGACTTATTAGAGCTTCCGAGATTGTAAACTAGCATCTAAAGGGTTTTCCCCGAGAGCAATCTTGCTGTGCACAAGTGTCCCCGGGGACCCTCCTGCTCCGGCCCTGTAGACCGAAGCGTTCACTCACTTACCCCCGCAGCGAACGGCTGTGCTGATGGACTTCATCAACCAATTCGGCTACGGCTTCTGGCGGAGTAAAGCGGGAAATACCGTGCCCCAGGTTGAACACATGGCCGCCCTTGCCCACCGGTCCAAACGCGTCCAGCACGCGCCGCGCCTCGGCACGGATGGCGGGTCCGCCGCCGAACAAGGCCATGGGGTCGAGGTTGCCCTGGAACGCGACCGAGTCCCCGGTGCGGCGCCGCGCGGCGGCCAGATCCACCGTCCAGTCCAGGCCCACGGCATCGGCGCCGCAAGCGGCGATCTGTTCCAGCCACTGGCCGCCGCCCTTGGTGAAGACGATGGCCGGCACGCGGCGGCCTTCGTGTTCGCGGGTCAGCCCGGCCACGACCTTGCGGGTGTAGGCCAGCGAGAACTGCTGGAACAGGCCATCCGCCAGCACGCCGCCCCAGCTGTCGAACAGCATCACGGCTTGGGCGCCGGCGGCGATCTGCGCGTTCAAGTACTGCAACGTGGCTTCGGCGTTGATTTCGAGGATGCGGTGCAGCAAGTCGGGACGCGCGTACAGCAGCGTCTTGATCAGGCGGTAGTCGTCGCTGCCCTGGCCTTCCACCATGTAGCAGGCGATGGTCCAGGGGCTGCCGGCAAAGCCGATCAGCGGCACCTTGCCGTCCAGGTCGCGCCGGATCGTGCGCACGGCATCGAACACGTAGCGCAGCTTGTCCATGTCCGGCACTTCCAGGCGCGCCACGTCTTCTTCGGTACGCACCGGACGGGCGAAGCGCGGACCCTCGCCTTCGGCGAAGTCCAGGCCCAGGCCCATGGCGTGCGGCACCGTCAGGATGTCCGAGAACAGGATGGCTGCGTCCAGGTCGAAACGCTCCAGCGGCTGCAACGTGACTTCCGAAGCGTAGTCCGGGTTCTGAGCAAGGCCCATGAAGGAACCCGCGCGGGCCCGCGTCTGGCGGTACTCAGGCAGGTAGCGGCCGGCCTGGCGCATCAGCCAGATCGGGGTGTAGGGCACGGGCTCGCGCAGCAGCGAGCGCAAGAACACATCGTTCTTCAGTACGGAAGCAGACACGACTATCCTCGATGATCGGAAGCCGTGATTTTACTTCCCCTGGCTGACAAGTCGCAGCCAGGCTCTGCGCCGCACTTGCCGCCGCGCAAGCGGGGCGCTTTCCGGGGCAAGACGGCGCGCGTGACGTCCCGCTGGCTGGCCCCGCGCCGACCAGTTGGCCACCGCCCCGTCGTTTCAGGCTCCCCGCTCCTGCGCGGCCTGCCGGTACGGCGCCGCCTCGATGCCGTGCTTGCGCATCAGGGCCCAGAACGCCCGCCGATGCTTGCAGCACGCCCGCGCCGCCTGCGCCACGTTGCCGCCATGGCGCGACAGCGCATGCCGGATATAGTCGCGCTCGAAGCCGTCCACCACTCGCGCCTTCGCGATCCGGAAGGATTCGTGCGAAGGCCGCGGGTGCTGCTTGCGCATGCCCGACAAGGCTTGCTCGACCTGATCCGCCGGCACCCGCGAGCGCAGGACAGCGTGCCTCGACACCCCGTCCGTACCCAACTGGGGCTGCGCCTCGCGATAGGCCGTCGCGGGCTCGCGGATATCCGTCCGCGCCAAGCCTCGCCCTTGCGCCGCGCCGGCCAGGCGGCCGAGCCGCACCCGCATGCTCTCCAGGCAGGCCGGCTGCATGATGAAATCCGACGCGCCCAGGCTCAACAGGTCTTCGATGGCGGGCGCCTTCACATCGGAGATCAGCAACAGCACCGGCGTGCTCAACGCGCTGCCCGCTTGTTGCAGGGCCATCCGCGTCCAGGAGAGCGATGGCGGCGCCACCGGCAGGATGCAGCAGTCGTAGCGCCTGAGCGCCACCGCCAGCCGCGCCAACGCCTGCACGTCCGCTTCCTGGCCTTCGGCCTGCGCATGCGCATCGCTCTGCGCGCCGGATGCGGCATCGCGTGCCGCCACGCCGGGAGCCGCATAGCGCACCGGACTCAGCGACACCAGATGCAGCCGCACACGCGTCTGCCTGGCCGGGTGCAGCGCGACCAGGTCGCGCATCGGCCCATCGTGGCCGGGCGCCAGCAGTACCCCGCAATCCAGGACTTCTCGCACGCTTCCCCCTACGCTTGACTAGGAAGACTGAAGGCTACTGTTGCAACCGCCTTGCAGCTATTCGTAGTGATCGCATTGCGGCTCGCACAAAGGGCGGCGCGGCGGACGTTCACGTGGACATGAAAAACACGAGCATGAAAAAAGCGGCCCGGAGGCCGCTTCTTTCGATTCCGGAGCGAACCCCGGGGCACAGCTTCGCCGCTTAGTGCGAACGGCCGCCTTGGCGCAGCTTGCGCGCCGCGATGGCTTGCGCAGCCAGCATGGCGAGTTCCGCTTCGACCACGGCGATGTCCGCCTTGTCCTTGGCGTTGGCCAGGGCCTGTTCGGCCTTCTGGCGCGCTTCCAGGGCGCGGGCTTCGTCCAGGTCGGCGGCACGGATAGCCGTGTCGGCCAGAACCGTCACGCTGCCCGGCTGCACTTCCAGAATGCCCCCGGCGACGAAGATGTTTTCCTCGCCTTGGTCGGCACGAACGATCTTGACCGTCCCGGGGCGTATGCGCGAAATCAGCGGGGTGTGGCCGGGCAGAATGCCCAGTTCACCCGCTTCGCCAGGCAGCACCACGAACTTCGCCTCACCGGAGAAGATCGCTTCCTCTGCGCTGACGACATCCACATGCAGGGTAGCCATATCGGTTCCTTATTGCAGTTTCTTGGCCTTCTCGAAGGCCTCGTCGATCGAGCCGACCATGTAGAAGGCCTGTTCCGGCAGCGCATCGCACTCGCCGTTCACGATCATCTTGAAACCACGGATGGTTTCGGCCAGCGGAACGTACTTGCCGGGCGAACCGGTGAACACTTCTGCAACGTGGAACGGCTGCGACAGGAAGCGCTGGATCTTACGGGCGCGGGCCACGGCCTGCTTGTCTTCCGGCGACAGTTCGTCCATGCCCAGAATCGCGATGATGTCGCGCAGTTCCTTGTAGCGCTGCAGCGTTTGCTGCACGCCACGGGCAACGGCGTAGTGCTCTTCGCCGACGACTTGCGGGTCGAGCTGGCGGCTGGACGAATCCAGCGGGTCCACGGCCGGGTAGATACCCAGGGCGGCGATGTCACGCGACAGCACGACGGTGGAGTCCAAATGCTGGAAGGTCGTGGCAGGCGACGGGTCGGTCAAGTCGTCCGCAGGGACGTACACGGCCTGGATCGAGGTGATCGAGCCGGTCTTGGTCGACGTGATGCGCTCTTGCAGCTTGCCCATTTCTTCAGCCAGCGTGGGCTGGTAGCCCACTGCCGACGGCATACGGCCCAGCAGTGCCGACACTTCGGTACCGGCCAGGGTGTAGCGGTAGATGTTGTCCACGAAGAACAGGATGTCGCGGCCTTCGTCGCGGAACTTCTCGGCCATGGTCAGGCCGGTCAGCGCCACGCGCAGACGGTTGCCCGGGGGTTCGTTCATCTGACCGAACACCATCGCAACCTTGTCCAGAACGTTCGACTCTTCCATTTCATGGTAGAAGTCGTTGCCTTCGCGGGTACGCTCGCCCACGCCGGCGAACACCGACAAGCCGCTGTGCTGCTTGGCGATGTTGTTGATCAGTTCCATCATGTTGACGGTCTTGCCCACGCCGGCGCCGCCGAACAGGCCGACCTTGCCGCCCTTGGCGAACGGGCAAACCAGGTCAATAACCTTGATGCCGGTTTCCAGCAGTTCCACCGACGGCGACAGTTCGTCGAAACGGGGAGCCGCTTGGTGAATACCGCGCTTTTCGTCGTGCTGGATCGGGCCGGCTTCGTCGATGGGACGACCCAGCACGTCCATGATGCGGCCGAGCGTGCCGGTGCCGACGGGCACCGAGATCGGGGCGCCCGTGCCGGTGACCTTCATGCCGCGGCGCAGGCCGTCGCTGGAGCCCAGCGCAATGGTACGCACCACGCCGTCGCCCAGCTGTTGCTGCACTTCCAGCGTCAGACCCTTTTCGGCGAACGAGGAACCCTCGTCGGCCAGGGTGAGCGCTTCGTAAATCTTGGGCATGTGATCGCGGGGGAACTGAATATCCACCACGGCGCCGATGCACTGAACGATGGTTCCGTTGCTCATGTCGATTCCTTGCTTGATAGCTTGTGACGGGATGCTGCCTGCCTCAAACGGCGGCAGCGCCCCCTACGATTTCCGAAATTTCTTTGGTGATCGCGGCCTGACGGGTCTTGTTGTAGACCAGTTGCAGATCGCCGATGACCTTCTTGGCGTTGTCCGACGCCGCCTTCATGGCGACCATCCGGGCCGACTGCTCCGAAGCCATGTTCTCGGCCACGGCTTGGTACAGCAGGCCTTCAACGTAACGCTGCAGCAGGTCGTCGATCACGCTACGGGCGTCGGGTTCGTAGATGTAATCCCAGCTGTAGTCCGACTTCACTTCCGAGGTCTTGGCCAGGCTATCAGCGCCCGTCTGGTACGGATCATCCAAACCGCTGGCCAGAGGCAGCAGGCGCAAGAACAGCGGCTCCTGCTTCATCGTGTTGACGAAGCGGGTCGAAGCCACGTACAGCGCGTCGATGCGGCCTTCCAGGTAGGCGTCCAGCTGCACCTTGATCGCGCCCAGCAGGCGGTCGAGTTGCGGCTTGTCGCCCAGTTGCACTTCCTGGGAAACCAGTTTGGCGCCGATGCGCGTCAGCACGCCCACGCCCTTGTTGCCGAAAGCGGTCGCTTGCACGGCGATGCCGTTCTTCTCGAACTCTTTCAGCTTGCCCAACGTCACGCGGGTGATGTTGGTGTTCAAGCCGCCGCACAGGCCCTTGTCGGTCGTGACCATGATCACGCCGACCGCCTTGACTTCGCGTTCGACCAGGTACGGGTGGCTGTACTCGGGGTTGGCCTGCATCAGGTGCGCAGCAATCTCGCGCACCTTGGTGGCGTACGGACGGCCAGCACGCATCCGCTCCTGCGCCTTGCGCATCTTGGATGCGGCGACCATTTCCATCGCCTTGGTGATCTTGCGCGTGTTTTGCACGCTCTTGATCTTGGTTCGGATTTCCTTAATTCCGGGCATTGCGCTTTCCTGTGAAGACTGGCCGATGGGTTCCGCTGGCGCCTCATCCATCCGGGAAGGATGGGTGAGGCGTCGCGGACGCCTAACCCATCACTTTCTTAAAAAGCACCGTGCTTCTTGAATTCCTGGATGGCGGCGGCCAATTCGGCTTCGTCATCCTTGGACAGTTCCTTGGTGTCTTCGATGCGCTGGATCAGGGCCGCATGCTTGGCCTTCAGTTGATCCTTCAGCGACTTCTCGAACGACAGCACTTGGGCCACGTCCACTTCATCCAGGTAGCCGTTGTTGACCGTGTACAGCGTGACGGCCAGTTCCCACACTTGCAGCGGCTGGTATTGCGGCTGCTTGAGCAGTTCCACCACGCGCTTGCCGCGTTCCAGCTGGCGACGGGTCGCGTCGTCCAGGTCGGAAGCGAACTGCGCGAAGGCGGCCAGTTCACGGTACTGCGCCAGGTCGGTACGGATACCGCCGGACAGCTTCTTGACGACCTTGGTCTGAGCAGCGCCACCCACACGCGACACCGAGATACCGGCGTTGATTGCGGGGCGGACACCGGCGTTGAACAGGTCGGTTTCCAGGAAGATCTGGCCGTCGGTGATCGAGATCACGTTGGTCGGAACGAAGGCCGACACGTCGCCTGCCTGGGTTTCGATGATCGGCAGCGCGGTCAGCGAGCCGGTCTTGCCCTTGACGGCGCCGTTGGTGAACTTCTCGACGTACTCTTCGTTCACGCGGGCAGCGCGTTCCAGCAGGCGCGAGTGCAGGTAGAACACGTCGCCCGGGTAGGCTTCGCGGCCCGGCGGACGACGCAGCAGCAGCGACACTTGGCGATAGGCCCAGGCTTGCTTGGTCAGGTCGTCATAAACGATCAGGGCGTCTTCGCCGCGGTCGCGGAAGTATTCGCCCATCGTGCAGCCGGCGTAGGCGGCCAGGTACTGCATGGCGGCCGAGTCGGAGGCCGAAGCGGCCACGACGATGGTGTATTCCATCGCGCCGTGCTCTTCCAGCTTGCGCACCACGTTGTTGATCGTGGAAGCCTTCTGGCCGATAGCGACGTACACGCAGGTGACGCCCTTGCCCTTCTGGCTGATGATCGTGTCGACAGCGACGGCGGTCTTGCCGGTCTGGCGGTCGCCAATGATCAGTTCGCGCTGGCCGCGGCCGATCGGCACCATCGAGTCGATAGCCTTGATGCCGGTTTGCAGCGGCTGCGACACCGAGCGGCGGGCGATAACGCCAGGCGCCACTTTTTCGATGATGTCGGTGGCCTTGGCGTTGACCGGGCCCTTGCCGTCGATCGGCTCGCCCAGCGTGTTGACCACGCGGCCTTTCAGTTCGGGACCGACCGGAACTTCCAGAATGCGGCCGGTCGTCTTGACCTGGTCGCCTTCGGAAACGCCGGTGTAGTCGCCGAGAATAACGGCGCCGACGGAATCACGCTCGAGGTTGAGCGCCAGACCGAAAACGTTGTTGGGGAATTCGAGCATTTCGCCCTGCATCACGTCGGACAAGCCGTGGATGCGGGTAATACCGTCGGTCACGGACACGACGGTGCCCTGAGTACGGACATCAGCCGAAGCGCCCAGGCCCTCGATGCGGCTCTTGAGCAGTTCGCTGATCTCGGAGGGATTGAGTTGCATATTGACTCCTGGAATCCTGTTAGTTGCCTTAAGCGGCGAGCTGATCGCGCATGCGGGCCAATTGGGCTTGTACGGAAGTATCGAGCACCTGGTCACCGACGGCCACGCGCACGCCGCCGATCAGCGACGGATCAACGGTGACGCTGGGCTTGAGCTTGAGGCCGAATTTTTGTTCGAGCGCGCTGACCAGCTCTTTGACCTGGGCATCGCTCATTTCGAACGCGCTGGTAATTTCCGCCTGCGCCGTGCCGTCGTGACGATTCCGCAGCACCGCGAATTGCGCGGCGATGTCGGGCAGCAGCAGCAGCCGGTCGTTTTCGACCAGCAGCTCGATGAAATTGCGGGCGGCTTGAGGCAGTTCGGCCTTTACCAGGCCGGAGAACAGCTCGACGCGCTGCTTGTCGCCCAGACGCGGGTCGGCCATGGCCTCGCGCACGTCGGGGTTGGAGGCGACCTGAGCCAGTTCGCTGACCAGATCGGACCAGGCCGGCAAGCCGGCCTTGTCGTCGCGCGCCGCGCTGAAGAGCGCTTCAGCGTAGGGCCGGGCAACAGTGGAAAGTTCAGCCATGACGGTCCCGGATTAAAGCTGCGCGCGGAGCTGGTTGAGCAGCTCGGCGTGTGCGCGGGCGTCAACCTCGCGCTTGAGGATCTGTTCAGCACCCTTGACGGCCAGCGCAGCGACGTCGTCGCGCAGCAGGTCGCGGGCGCGCTGGACTTCCTGCGCGGCATCCTGGGCAGCCTGCGCCACGATGCGGGCGCGTTCGGCTTCCGCTTCACGGCGGGCCTGCTCGATCAGGGAGGCGGCTTGCTTCTCGGCCTCGATGATGCGGGCGTGGTTTTCGGACTTGGCAGAAGCCTCGATCAGACTGACGCGCGCCTGGGCTTGAGCCAAATCGGCTTTGCCCTTCTCGGCGGCGGCCAGGCCGTCGGCGATTTTCTGGCGGCGCTCGTCCATCGCCTTCGTCAGGGGAGGCCACACGAATTTCATCGTGAACCAGCCAAGAACGAAGAACACGAGCATCTGGAAAATGATCGTCGCGTTCAGATTCACGGTCGTTCCTTTAACACCTTGCGGCTCCGACCGCACCCGGAAAGGGGCGTCACGGAGCACTCGATACTTTGCTGGGCGGCGACGGAGCTTGCACCCGCACCGCCGCCAGCGTCATGACCCGCCTTTTCGCCGGCGGGCGGTGCCTTAGCCGACGAACGGGTTGGCGAAGGCGAACAGCATGGCGATACCCACGCCGATCAGGAATGCCGCGTCGATCAGGCCAGCCAGCAGGAACATCTTCGTTTGCAGAGCGTTCATCAGTTCAGGCTGACGAGCCGAGGCTTCCAGATACTTGCCGCCCATCAGTGCGATGCCGATGCAAGCGCCGATAGCGCCCAGACCGATGATAAGACCGCAAGCGAGGGCAACGAAAGCGACGTTGGTCATGACAACTCCTTGGTTAGAAATCTGAAGTCAAAAATTGAAAAATAAGGGGTACTGCTCAATGCAAGATAATCTTGCTATCCCGTGCTGGCCGGGTGGCCAGCACGGGAAATTCGGGGGATCAGTGGCCTTCGTGAGCCTGGCCGAGATACACCAGCGTCAGCATCATGAAGATGAAGGCCTGCAGCAGAACGATCAGGATGTGGAAGATCGCCCAGATGGAGCCGGCCAGGATGTGGCCGATGCCCAAGCCGATGCTGGCGCCGTTGAAGCCGGTCCAGGCGCCGCCCAGCAGGGCGATCAGCATGAAAATCAGTTCGCCGGCGAACATGTTGCCGAACAACCGCATGCCCAGCGACACGGACTTGGCGGCGTATTCGATCAGGTTCAGCAGCAGGTTGAACGGGGCCAGCACGATGGCGCCGATGCCATGCGCGTGGAACGGCGCGGTGAACAGTTCTTTGACGAAGCCGCCCGGGTGCTTGATCTTGATGCCGTAGTAGAACATCAGCAGCAGCACGCCCAGCGACATGCCCATCGGCACGTTCAGGTCGGCGGTCGGCAGAATGCGGTGGTAGTAGAGCGGATCGCCGTGCTCGGCGCCCAGGCCGGTCAGGCGCCAGATGGAGGGCAGCAGGTCAACGGGCAGCAAGTCCAGCGCGTTCATCAGGATGATCCAGAGGAACACGGTCAGTGCCAGCGGGGCGATGAAAAGACGGCTCTTGGCGTTGTGGACGATGCCCTTGGCCTGATCGTCGACCATGTCGACGATCATTTCCACGAAGGCCTGGAAACGGCCCGGCACGCCACTAGTGGCGCGGCGCGCAGCGCGCCACAGGAAGAAAATGACGATCAGACCCATCAGGCCGGACCAGAACAACGAGTCGTAATTGATGATGTCGAACTGAGCGATAGCGCTCTGTTTCTCACCGGTATTGTTCAGATGCACCAGGTGGTGCTGAATATACGCGGACTGAGGCGACACGTCGCTGGCAGCAGCCATTTGAATCCTACCCTATTTGCTGTGCCCGGCCCTTGCGAACCGGACGATTCCACGATTTCGTTTGCCGCAAACCTGCTCGGCGCTATGACAACTTGCGGAACATCAAGAGCAGGAGATAGCCCTTCAATGTGAGTATCAGACCGAGCAACGCGGCAGGCCATACGAGGCTATCCTGCGCCACACGCGAAAGCAGCCACAACAGCAGCGCCGTTGCGAACAACTTGATCAACTCACCAGAGAGAAAGGTAAAGGGACTGGACTTACCGGCCCGTACGCTGACAGCCAGGCGCAATGCGAACAACGCATTGGGAATGAAATACGCTCCCGCCCCCGCCAGCGCCGACCAACCTGCCGCCGCCCCTCCGACAACCCCCGCAATTACTGCTGCTGCGAGCCCCATGGCACCTTGCGCTGCCAATGCCAACAGGAGCCCGCGACTGGCTTGAGCATTCAGCGCCGCGCGATCCGCGTCACTGAGAACCAGAACTTTATCCGCCATGTCGTGGTCAAACATTGCTTGCTGCTGACCCTGACCGTCAACCGGACCCTGCCGCACTTCATGCTGCATGGAGTTCTGTTGCATCAAACTTCCTCGCTTTGCTTCTTTGCCCCTATCAGAACCGGCGCGTCTCGCTGCCCGTAGCTGCCTCCCATAGCCGGCGCCAAGTCGTTGATTTCAAAAGGCTCATCAACGCCGTGCCCGCTACTTGTCAGCCGCTACGTGTTCTTATCCCGCAAGCGTCAAACCCGCAGAGTATAGCGTGATTCTTTTTACCCTAGCAAATGAACTTTCGGCCGTTTGTAAGGCGCAAACAACGCCTGGATCGGCCGAAATTAGGGACGCGAATCACCCCTCGCAGCATGCTGAGCAAACCCTGCTCAATGAAGCGCGGCCTCCGTCACGGAGGCCGCGCTTTATACCATCAAAACAGGATCAATCCTCCTTGACCGGCGGCGGCGCCCACAGTCCGTCCAGCGCCGTATCCTGCGGCGCGTACAAACGCATGCTGAGCAGGAACGGCGCATCGGCGGCCGGCGTGGCGATCCAGTTCGAGCGCTTGCGCTCGCCGGGGTCGCGGCGCTGGATGTAGATGTCCAGCGAACCGTCGGCGTTGTACTTCAGGCCGTCGGTGCTGCGCAGCACATAGCGGTTGGCCGGATTGTCGGCGAAACCGTGCTTGTCGTCGTAGACGTGCAGCGACCAGTAGGCGTTGACCGGCGGCAGCTGGCCCTTGTCGAAGTGCAGCACGTAGTCTTCATTGGAATTCAGCGCGCGGCCTTTGGAGTCGGACACCGTGACCGGGTACAGCACGTCTTCCGGGGTCGGCGCGCCCAGGCCCGCATAGGCGATGGCGGCGCGGCGCGTGTAGTCGGTGCCATAGGTGCCGATGCCGGACAGCACGGTGCTCCAGCCGTTCATGGGCGTACCCAGGCGCGATACGCCGTCGGCGATGCGCCGGCCCGCCAGCGGCTGGGCCTGCGCCAGCGCCTGCTGCACGGCGGGACTCAGGCGACCATACGAGAACGGCTGACGGCTGTCCAAACCGATGCGGCGCATGCGATCCAGAATGGGCGTGTCGTTGGCATGCGGCGGGTTGTTGCGCATCACGTCGAAGAACAGCGTGAAGAACGAGGCCGCGTCCATGCCGGCGGCCTGTTCGGCCGGCGTGCCGTCGGGCACGGTCACGGGCATGGGCGGCGGCAGGTCGCTGCCGATCGGCGCCGACCCCACGCCGGCCCCGGTCTGCGGATAGGCGCTGCGGGAACCGCGGTTGGCTGCGGGCCTGGCGGTGACGGGCGCGGCCATCGGGCTGGCGGTCATGCCGGCCTGGATCTGATTGACGGCGGCATAGTCCTGCGGACCGCCCGCCTGGGTCCAGCCGATCAGCCAGCCGGTAGCCGTAGGGCTGTGGATCACGTCCATGCCGGGGGGCACGCTGCCCTGCCAGCCAGGGCCGACGATGGCGAAGGACTGGGCGCCGCTACCGTTGGTGCGCGTGCCGCGCGAGGCGAATACGTCGCTCCACATGTCCAGCGCCGACAACACCATATAGCGGTCGCCGGTCGCGGGCAGGTTCACGATCAGCGGAACGCGCGACACGTCGAACCACAGGCTCGAATAGAGCGCATCGGCGCTGGGCCAGGGCACGTCGCCCGCGCGCGGATCGGGGAAGGCGGCCTTGTGGCCGAACTGGTTCACCGGCGCCTTGCCGTCCAGCGGCGTCTGCACGGCCGTGGCCTTACGCCGGGCCAATTCCATCAGCACCATCGGATAGGCATAGACATAGGCGTCGATGGCGATGTCGCGCAGCTCTTGCTCGCTCATCTGCGCCGCGGGCGCGGAGGCGGCCGGATACGGCGTCTCGGACACCAGGCGCAACGAGGGGCGCGGCGATTGCGCCTGGGCGGCGGTAACGAAGCAGGCGCTGAGCGCGCCGGCAAGGACCGCGGCGGACCAGCGGCGGGTAGCGATGGATGTACGCATGCAAGGCTCCTTATTGATTTTTTCTGCAAGCGAGCCGCCGCGCCGGACTTGCCAGTTCGGGCAAGCCTCTCTGGCGCGGCACCTCGCGGTGACGCTTTTTCAGGATAGGGCCGAACTCTGCAACAAGGTGCTGCCGAACCGTTTCAAGGCGCAACGCCCCTCATGCGCTTGAAGGCATGCAAAAAAAACGCGCCCTGGGAGGGCGCGCGGGGCGGATCCTGGCGTACCCGGGCTGGCCGCCCGGGCGTAACAAGGATTAACGGTGTTTGAAATCCGGTTTGCGCTTTTCGGTGAACGCGGCCATGCCTTCCTTCTGGTCTTCCGTGGCGAACAGCGAATGGAACACGCGGCGCTCGAACAGCAGGCCTTCGTTGAGCGAGCCTTCGAAGGCGCGGTTGACGCACTCCTTGGCCATCATGACCGACGGCAAGGACATGGAGGCGATGACGGTGGCCGCGTCCATGGCTTCTTCCATGAGCTTGTCGGCCGGCACCACGCGCGACACCAGGCCGGCGCGTTCCGCTTCTTCGGCGCCCATCATGCGGGCGGTCAGCGCCAGGTCCATGGCCTTGGCCTTGCCCACCGCGCGCGGCAGGCGCTGGGTGCCGCCGGCGCCCGGGATCACGCCCAGCTTGATTTCGGGCTGGCCGAACTTGGCGGTGTCGGCGGCGATGATGATGTCGCACATCATGGCCAGTTCGCAGCCGCCGCCCAGGGCGTAACCGGCCACGGCGGCGATCACGGGTTTGCGGATGCGCTTGAGCGTTTCCCAGTTGCGCGTGATGTATTCGCTGCCATACACGTCCATGTATGACCAGTCTTTCATGGCGCCGATGTCGGCGCCGGCGGCGAAGGCCTTTTCGCTGCCGGTGATGACCACGGCGCCGATATCGGCGTCCGCTTCGAACGCCAGCAGGGCCGCGCCGAGCTCATCCATCAGTTGATCGTTCAAGGCGTTCAGGGCCTTGGGGCGGTTCAGCGTCAGCAGGCCGACGCGGCCCCGGGTTTCGACCAGCACAAACGACTCGCTCATTGATGTCTCCGAATAAGTATGAAAGTAAGATATGGCCATGGAAAAAGACTACGCTTTGCCGCTACTTTACCGCCTCGCGCCCCATGATCCGGCCGGACACCGCTACCGGATAACCCTAAGCATCGCAGCGCCCTCCCCCGACGGCCAGCGCCTGTCGCTGCCGGCCTGGATTCCGGGCAGCTATCTGATCCGCGATTTCTCGCGCCAGATCGAATCGCTGACGGCCCATTCGGGCACGCGGCGCGTGCCTGTCGAGAAGATCGACAACCATACCTGGCAGGCTGCGCCCTGCGAGGGTCCGCTGCGGGTGGAGTACGAGGTCTATGCCTGGGATCTGTCGGTGCGCGGCGCGCACCTGGACGAGACCCACGGCTTTTTCAACGGCACCAGCGTGTTCCTGCGGGTTCATGGCCAGGACCACCTGCCCTGCCTGGTGGACCTGGCGCCACCGCGCTCGATTCCGGGCTGGAAGGTCTACACCAGTCTGCCGGAAGCGCGCGGCCACAAGGGCGCCGCGCGCCGCCATGGTTTCGGGCTGTATTTGGCGCCGGACTATGACGCGCTGATCGATCATCCGGTGGAAATGGGCACGCCGCAGGTATCGAGCTTCACGGCGCATGGCGCCGAACATGAACTGGTGTTCACCGGGGTTACGCCCAACCTGGACCTGGCACGCATCACGGAAGACGTGCGCAAGATCTGCGAAACGCAGATTGCGTTCTTCGAGCCGCGCACCAAGCGCGCGCCTTTCCTGGACAGCTCGGACCGCTACGTGTTCATGACCATGGTCACGGGCGACGGCTATGGCGGGCTGGAGCATCGCGCCAGCACGGCGCTGATGACGGCGCGCAAGGATCTGCCGGTGATGGGCCAGCAAGGCCAGGGCGAAGGCTATCGCGGCTTTCTGGGCCTGGTGAGCCATGAGTATTTCCATACCTGGAACGTCAAACGGATCAAGCCGGACGCCTTTGTTCCCTATGATCTCTCGCAGCCCGACCTGACGCGCCTGCTGTGGGTGTTCGAGGGCTTCACGTCCTATTACGACGATCTGCTGCTGTTGCGTTCGGGCGCGATCACGCAACCTGACTATCTGCGGCTGCTGGCCAAGACCATCACCAGCGTGGCGCGTACGCCAGGGCGGTTGAAGCAGTCGGTGGCGGAGAGTTCGTTCGATGCCTGGACGCGTTATTACAAGCAGGATGAAAATTCACCGAATGCGCTGGTCAGCTATTACACCAAGGGTGCGTTGGTGGCGCTGGGACTGGATCTGCTGATCCGCCGGGAAACGGACGGTGCGCACTCGCTGGACGATGTGATGCGTCTGCTGTGGAGCCGCTATGGGCGTGATTTCTATCAGGGCAAGCCGCAAGGGTTGCCGGAGGATGGGCTGCCGGCGCTGATCCTCGAAGCCACGGGCGTGGATACACGGCGCTTCATCGCGCGCCATGCCTATGGAACGGCGGATGTGCCGCTGGCGGAGCTGCTGGAGCCGCAGGGCATCAAGCTGCAATGGAAGACGGCGGCCAACATTCCTTCGCTGGATGTGCGTACGCGCAAGCAGGGGGAATCGCTGGTGCTGGCGACGGTACTGGAGGGCGGCACGGGGCACAAGGGCGGGTTGTCGGCGGGGGATGTGCTGGTGGCGGTGGACGGCTTGCGGGTGGATGCGCCGGCGGGGCTGGAACTGCTATTGGCGCAGTACCGGGCGGGGGATCGCGTGACCGTGCATGTATTCCGGCGGGATGAGTTGAGAGCGTTCCGGGTGCGGTTGGGTGCGCCGGAGGCTTTGGATTGCGTGTTGACGGGCTGAGTTGTTTTGCTTTGCTTGGTTTTCTTGGGGCCGTCTTTTTGTGAGACGGTCCCTTGTTTTTGGGGCCGGTCTTTGTGTTCTTAAGACGCCTGGCACGGCGGCCCGGCCGGTGGCGCGGGGCAACGATTGCGGTCCGGAGCGTTCGCTCCGGACTGCCCCTGCGTCATCCTCGTCACCGCCTGCGGCGGTTCCTTCGGATTCCCTTGGGCTTATCGACGCCCCGCGCCACCGGCCGGGCCGCCGCGCCAGGCTGTGCTGTTTGAATCTTGGCGAGCGCTGGGGCGGGTGGTGTGCTTGGCGTTTTGGCCACGGCTGGCGGATGGGTGGTGTGTCTTGCGGGGTCCGCCCCAGGGCGGCCGCGCGGGCGGCCTTCTGGGGCTTATGCGGTGTCTTGCGATCGGTGATGGCGCTGCGCGCTGGTTGATGCTGCTTCTGAATTTGGCGGGTCTCTCGGCGCGTCGAATGAACGCTTGCGGTTGTCACTCTTCCTTCATTTGCGCCGCCGTCTGCAAGAACGTATCCAGCGCGCGTCTCCTGCCTTGCCGGCGGGTGACGGCATAGACCATGGCGCGGGCGATGTCGGCGGGCAACGTGCAAACAGCAATGCGGTCGGTGGCGTGGCGGCAGGCGGAACGCGGCACCAAGGCAACGCCCAGGCCGGCGGCGACCAGTGCCAATTGGGCGGGGACTTCGGCGACGGTTTGGGCGGCTGACAGCGGCAGGCCGGCGCGGGCGCAGGTTTCGGCCAAGGTGCGGGCGAAGGCGGAGGTGTCCTGGCGCAGCATGACGAAGGCTTCGCCGGCGAGGTCGCCGAGTGCCAGCCGCTTGCGGGCGGACAGCGGGTGGCCCTTGGGGAGCACGGCCACGACGGGATCGGGCCATAGGGGCATGGACTGCAGTTCTTCATCGTCGACGGCGGTGCGCGAGATGCTGACGTCGATGCGGTGTCCGCGCAGCGCGTCCAGCTGCGCGGCGGGGTTCATTTCGTTGAGCAGGACCGAGACCTGGGGATGGGAGGCCTTGTAGCGGGCGATCAGCGCCGGCACGGGGCCCATGAAGTGCGAGCCGGACAGGCCGACCTCGATGCGGCCCGCCAGGCCCTGGTCCACGGCGCGGGCGCGGACGGTGGCGTCCTTCAGGCTGGCGAGGAGCGCGCGCACGTCGTTGAGGAAGGCTTCGCCGGCCTCGGTCAGGGTCACGCGGCGGTTGTTGCGGTCGAACAGCTTGACCTCGAGTTCGCGCTCCAGCTGGGCAATCTGCAGGCTGAGCGGCGGTTGCGAGATGTGCAGGCGCGCCGCGGCCCGGGTGAAGTTCAGCTCTTCGGCCAGCACGGCGAAATAACGGAGTTGGCGGATTTCCATGGCGGCCAGTTATTTGGGAAAGATATCAAACCAGATAAAAACTATATTGGAAAATATCGTTCCCGGCGACCAGAATAAGTCCTGCCGATAGAGCACACGACAAACATCCGGGGACCTGCCATGAGACCAGCGCTCGCCGCCGCAGGCACCGCCACCGGCTGACATCCGCATTCCGCATTGCCGAGTTCCCGCGCGCCGCAGCGGGCCGGCCCTCTTACGCCTTTCGAGGAGCATCGCCATGACCACATCCCCCCGCGCCCTGCGCATCGGCCAGATCGTCCCCAGTTCCAACACCACCATGGAAACGGAGATCCCGGCCATGCTGCGCCTGCGCGAGACCATCGCGCCGGAGCGCTTCACCTTCCATTCCAGCCGCATGCGCATGAAGCAGGTGACGGCGGCGGAACTGGCGTCGATGGACCGGGAGTCGGACCGTTGCGCGCAGGAGCTGTCCGATGCGCGCGTGGACGTGCTGGGCTATGCCTGCCTGGTGGCGATCATGAGCCAGGGGCTGGGCTATCACCGCGTCTCGCAGGAGCGCCTGCACCAGGCCACGGTGGACAACGGCGCGCCGGCGCCGGTGATTTCCAGCGCGGGCGCGCTGGTGGAAGGCCTGCACGCCATCGGCGCCCGCAAGGTCGCGATCCTGACGCCCTACATGAAGCCGCTGACCAAGCTGGTGGTGGACTACATCGAGAACGAAGGCATCGAGGTGCAGGACAGCCTGTCGCTGGAGATTCCCGACAACCTGAAGGTTGGCGCGCAGGATCCGATGGCGCCGGCCAGCCATGTGGATCGCCTGAACACGCGCGGCGTGGACGCGGTGGTGCTGTCCGCCTGCGTGCAGATGCCGTCCCTGGCGTCGATCCAGCCGGTGCAGGACCGCCTGGGTCTGCCGGTGGTGACAGCGGCCGCGGCCACCGTCTACCGCATGCTGAAGGTGCTGGACCTGGAAGCGCGCGTGCCCAATGCGGGCGAACTGCTGACGGGCAAGTACTGAGGCTGCGCGGCGCGTCCTACTTGCCCAGCGACAGGATTTCGTTGGCGTTGACGATGGCGCCGGCGATCTCTTCGGTGGTGACGCGCTTGTTCATGGCCTGCTCGCGGATCAGGTCGTAGGCCTGGTCCTCGGTGACGTTGCGCGTGCGCATGAGGATGCTCTTGGCTTCCGCGATGCGGCGCACGCCCAGCAGTTTTCCCTCCAGCTTGCGCAGGCGCCGGGCATGCGACTTGATGTCGTCGTAGACCTGGCGCGCCACCACCAATGACGACAACAGGCCGAACGAGCGCACGGGCGAAGGCAGCACCGCTTTCGCGCCGATGCGCAACACCGCCTCGACGATGGTTGGATTCTCGTAGGTGACGATGGCGATGACCATGGGCGCGTCTTCACTCTTGGCCCACTCGAAACCCAGGTCGATCACGTCCGGACGCACGGCCAGGAACACCGCATCCAGCCCTTCGGGCAAGGTGGGCGCCGGAGGCCAGAAGGTCTGCACCTGGCAGCCGATCCGTTGCAGCTGCTGCGTCAATTGGCGGCCATCGGCATCGTCGGGGTGATAGACGGCGATCCGCAGCGTGCGCAGGTCCTTGAGCAGGGATGGCGTCGCGCGCTCCGCGCGCTGGCGGCTGGCGGTATCGCCCATCAGATATCCAGCGAACTCAGGGTGGCCGTCCAGTCGCCCAGCGAATGGGTGACCAGGTACGGATCGGGATGCACGGACCGCGTGGCCTCGCGCACGATGGTGAATTGGCCCTTGGCGTTGACCCTGCCGACACGCGGATACAGGCAGGTGTGGTGGTTGGTGGGGTCGATGCGCACGCGGCCCTGCGGCGCCTGGAATTCGCTTTGCAGCACGCGCGGAAGGATCTGCGCGATCTCGTCGGTGCCGGTGTCGCGAAAGGCGTTGGCGAAGATGTGCATCTGGAAGTACGCCGCTTCCCAGCAGAGGTTGGGCACGCAGTCATGGCCGAAGCGCCGCCGCAATCGTTCCAGGCAGCGCCGGTTGATATCGGAATCGATGGATTGGAAATACGGCGCCGAAGTGAAGTGGCCGGCCGCCACCTCGGGCTCCATCTGCGAGATCTCCGCTTCGGAGGTTGTCAGGCTGGCGATGGGCATGGTCTTCGGATCGAAGCCCGCATCCGCATAGGCGCGGTACAGGCAGGCCGTGGAATTGCCCACCACGGTGGAGAAGATGAAGTCCGGCCGCTTGTTGCGGATGTCGTCCAGGATCTCCCGGTAGTCGCGCTCCGTCGCGGTCAAGGGCACGTAGCGTTCGCCCAGTTTGGCGCTGTCCTGCCGCTGCAGCACCAGTTCGCCCATGATGCGGTTGGACTCGTAGGGATAGATGTAGTCCGAACCGATCAGGTAGACCCGCGCGCCGAAGTTTGCGGTCATGAATTCCGCCAGCTGCACGCTGTTCTGGTTGGGCGCGGCGCCGGTGTAGATGATGTTGTTCGAAAACTCGAACCCTTCGTACAGCGTCGGATAGAACAGCAGGCGGTTCCATTTCTCGACCACCGGCAGCACCGCCTTGCGGCTGCTGGACATGTAGCAGCCGAATATGACGTTGACGCGGTCTTGCGTGATGAGTCTTTCGGCCAGCACGCTATAGGTGGCGGGGTCGGACCTCGGGTCGTAGCGCACCGGCACGATCTCGCGGCCATCCACCCCGCCCGCCTCGTTGATCTCGTCGATGGCCAGCAAGGTGCCATGCAGCTGGGACCGGCCTATGGTCGATGTGGCACCTGTTTCGGAAAACAACACGCCTACGCGGATAGGATCTTTGTTTGCCATGATCGGGAGGCCCGCTGGCGCGGACATCCATCCTTTGTCGAGTTCATCAGTTTCAGCACAGCCGCAGCCGCCGTCAACACGTGGATTCCTGGGGTGGTCATGCCGCCGTCCTGGCATAGGCGCGGATCAGCGCCTGCGGCAATGCCGCCGGGCTTGTCACGATCCGGTAACCGCGAAAACCGAACATCGCGCGCAGCTGCGGTTCGGCCTGCGCGTCCAACGCGACGCAATGCACGCTGACGCCTCGCCCGCGCAGTTCCAGCACCGCCTCGCGGGCATCGTCCACCAGATAGCGCGGGTCGTGCACGTCGATATCGGAGGGTTCGCCATCGGTCACGACGATGATGGCGCGCCGCTCTCCCGGCACCTGCAGCGCCAGCGCGCCGGCATGCCGCAACGCCGCGCCCAGGCGCGTCGAATAACGGGCCTGGGCCCCGCCTATGCGGCCCAACGCGGCCGCGATCGGGGCCCCGGCCTCCAGCAGGCGGTAGTAGTACACCGCCGCCCGCGTGTCCGAGCAAAAGCCGTGCACGGCAATCCGGTCGCCGTCGCCTGAGGTGGCCTGCGCCAGCAGCATTGCCGCGCGCTTCTCCAGGTCCAGCACCGCCGCCCCTGCGTCGGACGCCAGGTCGTTGGCCGACGCCGACAGGTCCAGCAGCACCAGCGTGCTGCTGGCGCAGGGCTGGCTGCCGGGCCGCATGAAGAAGCGGGCGTCGGGGGCCAGGTCCAGGCGCCGGTCGATCAAGACCTCGATCGCGGCGTTCAGGTCGATGTCATCGCCCTCCCATTGGCGCCTCAAACGGCGCGCGCGGCTCAGGCGGCGCGACTGCGGCAGGGCCAGGCGCTGCGCAGGCCCGGCGGGCGCGGGCGGCGGCGTGCCGGTCCAACCCGGCAGCTTCTCGATCACGGTGCACCAGTCCGGCCGGCTGCGGCCCAGCTTGTAGTCCCATTCGGGATATCGGTAGCGTCCCAGCTCCGTTTCGTCGGCGGCTGGCGCCGGCTCGTCCTGGCCTTGCGGTGCGGCGTCGCGCCGCTCGGGCGCCACACCCTGCGATCCCAGGGTCAGCTCAGGCGGCGGCTCTGCCGCGTCGCCGTAGTCCCACAGATAGGCGTTGTCGTCACGATAGGGCACGGGCACGGCGTACTGCTGCGGGTTGAAGCGCACCCGCATCTGGCCCAGGTCGTTGGCCAGCACCGACGCCAGGCGGCGAAAGGCCGCCGTGTCGCGCAGGTCGGCGGCTTGCGCCTCGAACAGCGCCCGCGCCTTGTTCACCCAATGGTTGTCGTCGTGCAGCGACGGATCCATCAATAGCCGGCTCATGCGCTGGATCAGCGCCGCGAATCCCAGGTCCGCCGGATCGGGCGGCGGCGGCACGAAGGGCCGGAACCAGCGGCGCACGCCGGGATAGTCGGCCGCCAGCAGCCGCTCCACCCGCGCATCCTCGATAGCCGACACCACTGCGACGCCCATGGGCTTGAGGCTCAGTACCGGCTGCGTGGCCGGCGAGTAGCGCAGATGGGCCGCGGCATGCGCCACGGCCGCGCGGTACAACGCCCGGCGGTCGGCGCCGTCCAGCACGGTATAGCTGTCCGGCACCAGCAAATGCGAAGGCGCGAGGATGGGGCGCGACGGCGGCCCGTCCAGCGTCGGACGCCGCAAGGCCTCGACCGCCATCGCCCTGCCTGCGAGGCCGCACAAGAGCCACGACAGCCCCGCCTGCGCGGCTTCCAGCTCCTGCGCGCCCGCTTCGCTGTTCAAGGCCTCGCGGGCATAGGCATCGCGCAGCTGGAAATAGGCGCGCAGCGGACCGGGCTGGCGCTCGTAGCGCCGCAGGCCGGCCAGCATCCAGCGCCCCAGCCCGCCGGCCGTCAGCTTCGCCATCAACTGGTCGAAGCGCTCCGCCACCGCGGCGGCGCAATCGGGGTCTTCACGGTGCAGCGCTTCGATCCAGCGCCGCGCTTGAACCGCCTGGTCCTCGCCGCCGCGCGCGGCCAGCCGGCGCAGCTTGTCGCCCAGCGTGCCGGCCAGGCGTGCGCCAGCGCCGGCCCCTTCACCCGCGGACAGGACGGCTCGCATGTTCATTCCAGGTTCGCGTCGACCAGCGCCCGCAGCGCCGCCGCCATGTCGGGATCGTCGGTCAGCGCGCGCGTCATGGTCATGTCGCAACTTTCGGCGGGACTGACGCCGTCGCGGATGAGGATGCCGGCGTAGATCAGCATGCGGGTGGACACGCCCTCGTCCAAGCCGTGACGCTTGAGCTCGCGCGAACTGTGCGCGATGCGCACCAGCCGCTCTGCCAAGCCGGTGTCTATGCCGGCCTCATGCGCCACGATCTCGGCTTCGCGCCCGGGCTCCGGATAGTCGAAATCCAGCGCCACGAAACGCTGCCGGGTAGAGGGCTTGAGATCCTTGGCGCTGCTCTGGTAGCCGGGGTTGTAGGACACCACCAGCTGGAAGTCCGGATGGGCCCGCACCACCTCGCCCTTCTTGTCCAGCGGCAGGATGCGCCTGGCATCGGTCAGCGGATGGATCACCACCGTGGTGTCCTGGCGCGCTTCGACGATCTCGTCCAGGTAGCAGATGCCGCCATGGCGCACGGCCAGCGTCAGCGGGCCGTCGTGCCAGGCGGTGCCGTCGGCATCCAGCAGGTAGCGGCCCACCAGGTCGGAGGCAGTCATGTCCTCGTTGCAGGCCAGCGTGACCAGCGGGCGTCCCAGCTTCCAGGCCATGTACTCCACGAAGCGCGTCTTGCCGCAGCCGGTTGGCCCCTTGAGGATCATGGGCAGCCGGTGCGCGTACGCATGCTCGTATAACGCGGTTTCCCGTCCCGTGGGACGGTAGAAGGGTTCTTGCGCAATCCGGTAGGTTTCGAGCGGAGACGGCACGGTTCATGTCCTCGGAAGGCGTCCGTCCGGCGCGGCGGGCCGGACGGACCGGATGGTCGGCAGGCATGCCTAGCGGTGCTTGGCGTCCTCGTTGGGGATGCCTTCCATGGGGCACTCCGGCGTGCCCACGGTGGACCGGGTAAAGGACTCGACCATCTTGCGCGTGCCCTCCGGATCGTTGATCCAGTTTGCGTAGAAGTTGTACGGGCAGGCCGCGACGCCCGTGGCCTCTTCGCCGGAATTGATCTTGCCGGTGTAGCCGCGGTGCACCAGCTTGAACAGGTGGTTCTGCGACTGCATGTTCTTGCGCGCGTCGCGGATCAGGCTGGTGGACAACTCGGCGTATTGCACACCCATGTCTTCTTCACCGCATTCGCCCAGCGTGCGGCCGTCGAAGCCGATGATGGCCGAATGGCCGAAATAGGAATACACGCCGTCAAAGCCCGCGGCATTGGCCACCGCCACATAGACGTTGTTCATCCACGCCATGGCCTTGGACACCATGACCTGCTGGTCCTTGGCCGGATACATATAGCCCTGGCAGCGCACGATCAGCTCGGCGCCACGCATGGCGCAATCGCGCCAGATCTCGGGGTAATTGCCGTCGTCGCAGATGATGAGGCTGATCTTCAAGCCCTTGGGGCCTTCCGACACATAGGTGCAATCGCCCGGATACCAGCCTTCGATCGGCACCCAGGGCATGATCTTGCGGTACTTCTGCACGATCTCGCCCTTGTTGTTCATCAGGATGAGCGTGTTGTACGGCGCCTTGTTCGGATGCTCTTCGTGGCGCTCGCCCGTCAGCGAGAACACGCCCCATACGTTGGCCTTGCGGCAGGCGTCGGCGAACACCGCGGTCTCTTCACCCGGGATGGCCGAAGCGGTTTCGTACATTTCCTTGGCGTCGTACATGATGCCGTGGGTGGAGTACTCGGGGAAGATGACCAGGTCCATGCCGGGCAGGCCGCGCTTCATGCCCACGACCATGTCGGCGATCTTGCGGGCGTTCTCCATCACCTCCGCGCGGGTATGCAGCCGCGGCATCTTGTAGTTCACGACGGCCACGCCCACGCAATCGTTGCTGCTGGAGATATCTCCGTGTCTCATGACAATGCTCCTCGGTGGTTGACGGTCATACCGTCAGGAAAGATCTGACTTTGTCTTGGTCCAGGCTCTCGCGGCAGGCTTCGTGCACGATGCGGCCCCGGTCTATCACCAGGAAGCGGTCGGCCAGGTCCAGCGCGAAGCTCAGCATCTGTTCCGACACGACGATGGCGAAGCCGCGTTCCTCGCGCAGCGCGTTCAGGACCCGTGCAATGTCCTTGATGATGGAAGGCTGGATGCCCTCGGTGGGTTCGTCCAGGATCAGCACGCGCGGATCGGAAATCAGCGCGCGGGCGATCGCCAGTTGCTGCTGCTGCCCGCCGGACAGGTTGCCGCCCTTGCGCCGGCGCATCTCGTGCAGCACCGGGAAAAAGCGGTACAGGTATTCCGGCACGGCCTTCAGGCCACTGCGCTCCGCGCCGGTCAGGATGTTCTGCTCCACGGTCAGGAAGGGAAAGATCATCCTGCCCTGCGGCACGAAGGCCAGCCCGCTGCACACGCGCTGGTAGCTCTCCATGCCGGCCAGCTCCACGCCATCCAGCCGGATGCTGCCCGAACCCGACCGCAGCATGCCGATCAGCGCCTTGAGCAAGGTGGTCTTGCCCATGCCGTTGCGGCCCATGATGGCCACGGATTCCCGTGGCGCCACGTCGAAGCACACGTCGTGGACGACGTGCGATTCGCCGTAGCTCACGTTCAACTTGTCGATCTGGAACATGGCGCGCCCTCCTCTCAATGGCCCAGGTACACGTCCAGCACGCGCGGATCGGCCTGCACCTCGGCCACCGTGCCTTCGCTCAGCAAGCGGCCCTGATGCAACACGGTGACCTTGTGCGCGATGCGCTTGACGAAATCCATGTCGTGCTCGATGACCACCATCGACTTGCCGCGCGAGATGCGCGCCAGGAGCTCGGCCGTCTGTTCGCGTTCGCGCGGACTCATGCCGGCCACGGGTTCATCCAGCAACAGCAACTGCGGGTTCTGCATCAGCAGCATGCCGATCTCCAGCCATTGCTTCTGGCCGTGGCTCAGGCGGCCCGCCTTCTCCGCCAGGCGGTCCTGCAGGAACACCTGCCCCGCCATGTCCTGGATGCGTTCGCGGATTTCGGCCGTGCGCCGGAATCGCAGCGAGCGCACCACCCCGTGCGCGTTCGGCAGCGAGATCTCGAAGTTCTCCAGCACCGTCAGGTCTTCATAGACCGACGGCGTCTGGAATTTGCGGCCGACCCCGGCGCGCACGATGTCGAATTCCGCCATGCGCACCAGGTCGCGCCCCTGGAACATCACGCGGCCCGCTGAAGGCCGGGTCTTGCCGCAGATGATGTCCAGCAGCGTGGTCTTGCCCGCGCCGTTCGGGCCGATGATGACGCGCAGCTCATCCTGCGCCACGCGCAGGCTCAAGCCGTCCACGGCGCGAAAACCGTCGAACGAGACCGTCAGGTCCTCGACGCTCAGGATGGCGCCGGGCGCCGGGCGGTCGCTGCTCATTTCCATGCTGGCGGGCTCCTGCAGGTCCAGGGTGGCACTCATCGCGCGCTCCCCGCGGCGCGGCGCGCCTGAATCTGGCCGAACACGCCGGCCAGGCCGTTGGGCATGACCACGACGACCGCAATAAAAATGGCCCCCAGGAAATACAGCCAGACCTCCGGGAACGTCTCTGACAGATAGGACTTGAGAAAGCCGATCAGCAAGGCCCCGACCACGGCCCCGGGAATCGAAAGCCGGCCGCCGACCGCCGCATAGATCACCATCTCGATCGACGCGACCACGCCGATCGCGCCCGGAGAGATCAGGCCTACCTGCAGCGTGAAGAAGGCGCCGCCGATGGAGGACAGGATCGCCGCCACGCAAAAGATGCAAGCCTTTACGTGCGCGGTGTCGTAGCCCGAGAACCGCACGCGGTCCTCGCGGTCGCGGATGGCGATCAGGATCTTGCCCAGCCGGCTGCGCACAATCGCCAGCGCCGCCAGCATCGCCACGACCAGCGCGCCGGCTTCGATGAAGTACAGCGCCTGCTTGCCTTCATCGCCGACGATGTCCCAGCCCAGCAGCGTGCGGAAGTCGGTAATGCCGTTGGCGCCGCCCGTGTCTCCCTGCTGGCCGATGATGAGCACGGTCAGCGTCATTGCCAGGGCCAGCGTGACGATGGCGAAATACACGCCGCTGACCCGCTTGCGGAAGATCGCCAACGAAAACAGATAGGCCGCCAGTCCCGGCAGGACCACGATCAGCAGCAGCGTCAACGTCAGCGAATGGAATGGCTGCCACCAGACCGGCAGGCTCTCCACGCTGCTCCAAACCATGAAGTCGGGCAGCTCCGGCGCGGACGCCTCCAGCTTCAGGAACATGGCCATCATGTACCCGCCCAGTCCAAAGAAAATTCCTTGGCCCAGGCTCAGCACGCCGCTGTAGCCCCAGGTCAGCACGATGCCTATCGCCACGAAGGCGAACGCCATGTACTTGCCGACCAGGTTCAGCCGGAACGGATCCAGCGACAGGGGCAGGACGGCCAGGATCAGCGCCGCGACCAGCAGGATCGCGATCTCTTCGGTTTTCCGGTGCAGGGCCTTCATCGCATCACCCCCGAGTCTTGTTGGCGAACAGCCCGTTCGGGCGGAAATAGAGGACCAGGATCACCAGGACCAGGATCGTGACCTTGGCCATCGAGCCGCTCATCAGGTATTCCAGCGTGGTCTGCGACTGTGCGATCGCAAGGCCGGAGAACGCCGTTCCCAGCAGGCTCTGGACGCCGCCGAATACCACCACGATGAATGAATCGACGATGTAGAGCTGGCCCGTGCCGGGGTTGGTCGACCCGATCATGGTGAAGACGCAGCCGGCGATGCCCGCCAGGCCGGAGCCCAGCGCGAAGGTCAGCGCGTCCACGCGCCGCGTGTTGATGCCGACGGCGCCCGCCATCGCGCGGTTCTGGGTGACGGCGCGCACGCGCAGTCCCCACGCGCTGCGGTAAAGCAGCAGATACACGCCCACCGCCACCAGCAGCGTCAGGCCCAGGATGAAGATGCGGTTCAGCGGGAACTGCAGGTCGGGCGTGGGCTCCCACGCGCCGCTGAGCCAGGAGGCCAGCGGCACGCTGACCTCCTGCGCGCCGAACAGCGAACGGTAGGCCTGTTGCAGGATCAGGCTCAGACCCCAGGTCGCCAGCAGCGTGTCCAGCGGGCGGTTGTAGAACCAGCGGATGAAGCCGCGCTCCAGCACATAGCCGAAGGCGAAGGTGACCAGGAACGCCAGCGGAATGGCCGCGAACAGGTAGACGTCCATCCAGCCGGGGGCCCAATGCTGAAACGCCAGCGCGACCAGGTAGGTGGTGTAGGCGCCCATGGCCATCAGCTCGCCGTGCGCCATGTTGATGACGCCCATCAGGCCGAACACGACGGCCAGGCCGATCGCCATCAGCAGGAGGATGCTGAACAGGCTGATCCCGTTGAACAGCTGCATTGCCGCGATGTCGATATTCATGGTCACGTTCCTGGCTGCGCCGGCGGCAAGGCCGCCGGCCAAGGGCTTGCGCACATCCGCAAGCGCGGGCTACAGCTTCGGGAAGGGATTGGGCTCGATCAGGTCGGCCGATTCCCAGACGATGTCGAACTGCCCGTCCGGCCGCGCCCGACCCACCCGCACCTTCTTCCAGACGTGATGGTTGGTCTCGTGCACGCGCACGGTCCCCTCCGGCGCCTGCAGTGTCAGCCCGGCGGAGGCCGCGATCACCTTGTCGGGATCGAACGAACCGGCCTTCTCCACGCCGAGCTTCCACAGGTACACGCTGTTGTAGGCAACCTCCATCGGGTCGCCGATGACGCGGTCCCGGCCGTACTTGGCCTTGAAGGCCTTGACGAATTTTTCGTTGGCCGGATTCTGCAGGCTCTGGAAGTAACCCATGCAGGCGTAGTAGCCCGCCGCGTTGTCCTTGCCGATGCCTTCGATCTCGTTCTCGGACACCACGGTGGACAGCAGCACCACGCGCGTGCCGTCCAGGCCGGCGGCGCGCAGCTGCTTGTAGAACGCCACGTTGGAGCCGCCCACCACGGTGCTGTAGATGCACTCGGGCTTGGCCGCCTTGATCTTGTTGATGATGGAAGAGAACTCGGTATGGCCCAGCGGCGCGTACTCTTCGCCCACCACCTTGGCATTCATGCGGGCAATGGCCGGTTTGGCGATCTTGTTGCAGGTGCGCGGATAGATGTAGTCGGAACCGACCAGGAAAAAGGTCTTGCCCTTTTCACGCGCCATCCACTCCACCGCCGCGATCACGGACTGCGTGGCTTCCTGCGATGGATAGAACACCCGCGCGTCCTGCTCCTGGCCCTCGTAGTAGGTGGGGTAGTACAGCAGGCCCTTGCTGCGCGCGAGCACCGGCAGCAGCGCCTTGCGCGAAGCCGAGGTATAGCAGCCCACGATGGCGGCGACCTTGTCGCGGTCGAGCAGCTTGCGCGCTTTCTCGGCGAACACGGCGTTCTCGCTCGCGCCGTCTTCGACCACGGGTTCGATCTTGCGCCCCATCACGCCGCCCGAGGCGTTGATCTCTTCGATCGCCAGCTTCTCCGCGTCCACCAGCGACGCCTCGGCGATGGCGATGGTGCCGGACAGCGAATGCAGCAGGCCCAGTTTGACTGTGTCTTGGGCGTAAGCCTGGCGGGGCAAGGCTGCCATCCCCGACGCGGCGCTCAGTAGGACCATGGAGCCGCTGTGCTGCAGAAAGCGGCGGCGGTTGTATACGCTCATCGTTGCGCTCCTGTGCGTTTCTGAAGGCAAGCCTCCGGCTAGGGCTTGCACGCAAGCCCTGAACTGCCCGGGATTGGGCAGGCGCCTTTGCCCACCACATCACGACGACTGCCGTCCGCCCGCTGCCTGCCACGTTTCTTCAGGCAAAGCTGCGCCCACGGCGCAGCGAAACGCCATTCGAAGAAAAGCGATGGACAAACGGAAAACGAAAAGGCCCGAGCCGGAAATTCCGGCTCGGGCCTTTTTGCCCTACGCCTGACTGGCAACACTGGCAGTCGGCGAAAATTTGAAGACGAACTTGCGTCTGGAAGGCATTCTGAAGAAGCGTGTGGCGCTATGCCATGCGTATTTTCCCTTAGCGGCCGCGGCTCGCTGCCAGGGCGCGGCGCAAGGCTGGCGCGGCATTCTGCAAGTAGTGCCACAAGCGGTTCGAGACCGGGCCTTGCGCGCGGTCCGTGCGGCGCGCGGCGACCAGTTCTTCGACACTGCCCGGCAGATGGCGGTTGGCGATCGAGATCAGACGTCCGTCGCGCAGTTCGTCTTCGACGAGAAAACGCGGCATGTGACCCCAGCCCATGCCTTGCAGGATGATTTCCTTCTTCATCAGCTGGTCCGCCACCGTGCACTGGCGCGCGCCTTCCACGGTGAAGTAATCCTGCGGCGGCATGTGCCTGGCGGTGTCGCGCATGACGCATTGCGTGTAGTCGCGCATCAGCGCGGGCTTGATCGCGCGCGGCACGGGTTCACGCAGAAAGCCCGGCGCCACCACGGGTACGAAAGGCACCTTGGCCAGGTCGACCCATTCGATGCGGGCGTCGTTCTTGGCGACGCGATGCAGGATGAGGTCGGCCTCGCCGTCGTAGAGGCGTTCCTGCGGCCCGGACACGGCCTCGAAGTGCAGGTCCAGGCGCGTGGCCGGACAGCCTGCGAAAAAACGGCTCAGCAAGCCCAGCACGTAGGGGCGCGGACAGAAGTCGCCGATCACGATGCGCAGCTCGGTTTCCTCGCCCATGGCCAGTTGTTCGGCGTGCGCGCGCAAGGCGGTCAGCTCGCGCAGCAGCGATTGCGAGCGCGCATGGAAGGACTGCCCCGCCGCCGTCAGGCTCACGCGGTAGCCGCTGCGGTCCAGCAAGGCCAGACCCAACTGCCGCTCCAGCTTGGCCACGGCGGCGAATACCGCCGGATGCGAACGGTGCAGCGTTGCCGCAGCCGCCTGGAAGCCGCCGGCGCGCGCCACCGCGTCGAAGCATTGGAGATCGTGCAGCGTGAATTCGCTCATGTCTGTTTTTCCGACAATGATTGTGCAAACTTTGTAATTTTTTCTTTAATGGCGCGCAACTACGATTTGCCTCACACCAACCACCGCGAGGCCAAGCATCATGCAAGACATCTCCTACTACACCGCCGGCGACGGCGCGCGCATCGCCTACCGTTACGATGGCCGCGCGGATCTGCCCACGCTGGTGCTGGCGAACTCCATCGGCACCACGCTGCACATGTGGGACGCGCAGATTCCCGCGCTGACTCGCCACTTCCGCGTGCTGCGCTATGACTACCGCGGCCATGGCGCGTCCAGCGTGCCGCAAGGTCCTTACTCGCTTGACCGCCTGGGCCGCGACGTGCTGGAGCTGATGGACGGGTTGGGCATCGAGCGCGCGCATTTCCTGGGGCTGTCGCTGGGCGGCATCGTCGGTCTATGGTTGGGCGTGCATGCGCCACAGCGCATCCATCGCCTGGTCCTGAGCAATACCTCGGCCTATCTGGGACCCGTGCCGCAATGGGACGAACGCATCGCCGCCACGCTGCGGGCAGAGAACATGTCGAAAACGGCCGAGACCTTCCTGAAGAACTGGTTTCCCGCGTCCTGGCTGCAGCAGAGCAATCCCGCCGTCGAGCCGTTCCGCACCATGCTGCTGAACACCGACAAGCATGGCCTGGCGGGCGCATTCGCCGCCGTGCGGGACTTCGACCTGCGCCGCACCATGGCGCTGATCCCGAATCCGACGCTGGTCATCGCGGGCCAGCACGACACGGTCACCGCGGCCAGCCACGGCGAGCAGATCGCCGCCGCCATCCCTGGCGCCAGGCTGCTGACGCTGCCGGCCGTGCACTTGGCGAACATCGAATTGCCCGAGGCGTTCGAGGCCGCGGTGCTGGAATTCCTGCTCACGGCCTGAAGCCCGCGTCCCTACTCCGCGCCGCGCTCCCAGCGGCGCTGGATGGCCTTGGCCGCGACCACGCCGTCGGCCATGGAGGTGACCACGCAGGGATGCATGCGGTGTGCCACTTCGCCCACGGCATAGATATCCGGCACGCTGGTTTCGGCGGTGGCGAAGTCCGTGCGGATGTAGCCGCGCTCGTCGCGGGCCAGATGCAGGCTGTCGGCAAAGCCGGCCTGGGGCTCCCAGCCGTAGAAGACCAGGATCAGGTCGTACTGCTCGCCGTCCACGCTGCGGGTGGCGGGATCCACCTTGTACGGTCCGATATGCACGCCTTCGCGGCCGGCGCGCGTCACCCATTGCTGCTGGGCGCGGACGCTGCGGGCATAGAGATGCACGCTGCGGGCGCCGCGGTTACGCACGTAGACGTAGTTTTCGAAGGCGTTGTCGCCGCCGCCCAGCACCGCCACCGACAGGCCCGAATAGTCCTGCGCCACGATGGGCGAGCCCGGGCCGATCAGCACGCCGGGCCAGGATGCGCCCGGCGGATGGTCCGGCAGCCCCTTGGCGCGCACGCCCGAGGCGATCACCAGGGTGCGCCCGCGCACCAGGGATTCGGCGCCGTCGGCGCCTGCCAGCGTGGCCTCGATGCCGCCCTTGCAGGGACGCACCCCGGTTACGCGGGTTTCCAGCCGCAGCGGCACGCCGGCCGCACGCACGCTGGCGTCGATATTGGCGGCCACCTGCTGCCCGGTCACGCCGGGCAGCACGGCGATCCAGTCGTCGGCGAAGGGATTGTCATTGCCCAGCCCGCCCAGCCGTGGGCCCGCCTCGACCAATAGCGGGGACAGGCCCAGGCGCGCCAACCACAGGGCGCAGGAGGCGCCGGCGGGGCCGCCGCCTACAATGACCGAATCGTGCATCTGTTGCATTTCACCCCTTATTGACTGCGCCGGCGCCTCGCGGACGCCCGGACATGGCCGGATTGTAGCCAGCGCGCCGCCCCCGTTCCGCTGTCGCCTTACAATTCCGGGCTACCCCACCCAGGTTTTCATCATGCCTACACGCCGCATCATTCTTTCCGGGCTCGCGCTCGACGCCCGCATCGGCATCCTCGAGCACGAGCGCCGCGCCACCCAGCCCCTGCATGTCGACGCCGACTTCGACGTGGACATCCAGCGCTCGGTCGACGACCATGACATCCACAGCGTGCTGGACTACCGCCGGCTGCGCGAGGCCATCGTGGAAGAATGCACGCAGGCGCACGTGAACCTGATCGAAACCCTGTCGGAGCAGGTCGCGGCGCGCCTGCTGGCCGACTTCCAGGAAATCCGCGCGCTGCGCCTGCGCATCAGCAAGCCCATGGCCTTTTCCGACTGCGCGGCGGTGGGCGTGGAAATCCAGATCACTCGCTGACCATGAACGACATAGCTACCCCCGAGGTGCGCTTTCGCACCGAGGCCGAAGAAAAGGCCCGCCACGAAGGCAACAAGCTGACCAAGCGCCTGGCCCGCGAAACCACGCGCGCCCTGTCCGACTACAACATGATTGGAGAAGGCGACCGCGTCATGGTCTGCCTGTCGGGCGGCAAGGACTCCTACGCGCTCCTGGACATCCTGCTGCAGCTGCAGAAGCGCGCTCCCTTCAAGTTCGAGCTGATCGCGGTCAACCTGGACCAGAAGCAGCCGGGCTTTCCCGACCACATCCTGCCCCAGTACCTGACGGAACTGGGCGTGCCCTTCCACATCGAGACGCAGGACACGTATTCCATCGTCACGCGCGTGCTGGAAGAGGGCAAGACCATGTGCTCGCTCTGTTCGCGCCTACGCCGCGGCATCCTGTACCGCGTCGCCTCCGAACTGGGCGCGACCAAGATCGCGCTGGGCCATCACCGCGACGACATCCTGGGCACGTTCTTCCTGAACCTGTTCTACGGCGGCAAGGCCAAGGGCATGCCGCCCAAGCTGGTGTCCGACGACGGCCGCCACACAGTGATCCGCCCCCTGGCCTATGTGCCGGAAACCGATCTGATCGCCTACGCCGAACTCAAGCAGTTCCCCATCATTCCCTGCAATCTCTGCGGTTCGCAAGAGAACCTGAAGCGCAAGGAAGTGGGCCGCATGATCAAGGAATGGGACAAGCAGCATCCGGGCCGCTCGTGGAACGTGTTCAACGCGCTGTCGCGCGTGGTGCCTTCGCACTTGATGGACCGCGACCTGTTCGATTTCGTGGGCTTGAAGCCCACCGGTCTGCCTGACGCCAATGGCGACACGGCGTTCGATGCCGAAGACCCGCAGGAAGATGCCGGCGAAGCCTGTGGCGATACACCGCAAGCGCTGGAGCCCGGCGCCATCGTCGAGAAGAAGGTGACGTTCACGCGCAGCTGAAAACGGCGCGCGGGAATTGAAAAAGGCTGCCCAGGGCAGCCTTTTTCATTTGCAGGCGCTACGCCTACGCATTCAGCACGCGAATCGGCTGGCCCGACTTCCACGCCTTCACCGCCTCCAGCGCGTTCTGGTAGAAGGCTTCGAAGTTCTCGCGGCTGACGTAGCCCAGGTGCGGCGTCAGGATCACGTTGTCCAGGTCGCGCACGGAATCCGTGGGCGACAGCGGTTCCTCGGGATAGACGTCCAGGCCGGCGCCGGCGATGCGGAACTTCACCAGCGCGTCCATCAAGGCTTCCTGATCCACCAGGCCGGCGCGCGAGGTGTTGACCAGGTAGGCGGTCGGCTTCATCGCGGCCAGGGCTGCCGCGTCGACCACATGGCGGCTGCGTTCGGACAGGATCAGATGCAGGCTGACGACGTCGGACGTGGCGAAGAGCTCGTGCTTGTCCACCCGCTTCACGCCCGCCGCCTCGGCGCGCTCATCGGTCAGGTTGGGACTCCAGGCCACCACGTCCATGCCGAAGGCCAGCCCCACCTTGGCCACCGCCGCGCCCAGCTTGCCCAGACCCAGCACGCCCAGGCGCTTGCCCGCCAGCGGCTCGGGCATGCCCGTCTGCCACATGCCGCGGCGCATGGCGGCGTCTTCGGTGGGCAGATGCTTGAACAGGCCGAGGATGTGCGCCCAGGCCAATTCAGCCGTGGCGGTGTTGGCCTCGGCGCTGCCGGGCGCGCCGCACACGACGATGCCCTGCTCGGCGCAAGCCTGCATGTCGATGGCGTTGTTGCGCATGCCGGTAGTGACCAAGAGGCGCAGGTTCGGCAGCGCGCGGATCCGCTCCGCAGGGAATGGTGTGCGCTCGCGCATCGCGACGATCACCTCGAAGGGTTCGAGCGTGGGTTCGACCTGCCCCTCGGGAATGAAGTTGTTGAAGATCCGCACCTCGGCGTTGCCGCCCAGCGAGGTCCAATCCGCATAGCGCTTGGCTACGTCGTGGTAATCGTCGAGTATTGCGATTTTCAAGAGCTGTCTCCGGGGGCTTGGCGCCTGTGGCGCCAGCCTCCCGGCCGGCGCCGCGCGCCGGTCAGTTCAAGCGGGCTTTGAATTGCTCCAGCGGCAAGGCGCCGCTGACGCGCGAGCCGTCTGCAAAGAACGTGGTCGGCGTGCCGCGCACCATCAGCTTCTGGCCCAGGGCCAGCAGCTTGTCCTCGGGTACGTCGCAATTCGCGGTGGCGGGCTTCTTGCCGCGCAGCATCCAGTCGTCCCAGGTCGCGCCCGGGTCCTTCGAGCACCACACGTCGCGCACCTTGTCCTTGGAATCGGGCGACAAGATGGGATAGAGGAAGGTGTAGACGGTGATGTTGTCGACGTTTTCCAGTGTCTTGCGCAATTGCTTGCAGTAGCCGCAATTGGGGTCTTCGAAGATCGCGACCTTGCGCGAACCGTCGCCCTTGACCTGCTTGATGGCGAGGTCCAGCGGCAGCTGGTCGAACGACACGGCGCTCAGGCGCTCCTGCGTTTCGCGGGTGACGTCGCGGCGCGTCATGGCGTCGATCAACGGACCTTCCATGACCCAGGTCACCTTTTCATCCGTATAGATCAGGTCCATGCCCAGCTGCACTTCGAACAGCCCGTAGGGCGTGCGGCGCACGGCCGTGACATCCATGCCGTCGAAACGCTGGCGGAAGCGGTCCTTGACCGCGTCCGCCACGGGATCGGCCGGCGCCACCTGGGTGGTGGAGTAGCTCTTGTCGCCCTTGCCGGGCTGGCCCACGGACTGGGTGGAGACGGACTTGTCGCCCTGGGCCGCCGCGCCGGCGGACATGCCCAGGCCCGCGGCCAGGAAACAAGCGGCCAAGGTGGCGGATATGCGGAAATTCATCGGTACTCCTGTACTTATCTATCGTGTTCTTGTGCGGAAAGGGTAACCGATCCGCGCCTGGGCGAATCCGGCCTGCACGGGCAGGCACCCCCTATGAGTCAGACAATCCGGCCGCGGGCGAGGTTCCGCGGGACGGATCCGGCCCTAGTTGGCCGAAGCGCCGGTGATCAGGCGGCGCTTGATCAGAGGCGCCCGTTCGACCCAGTGCATGCCGGCATTGCGCAGCCAGACCAGCGGCGTCGCCCGCGACGCGAACAGCTTGTGCAGGCCGTCGGTGGCCAGGCGCATGGCCAGCACCGGCTCGGCGCGCGCGCGCTGGTAGCGGTGCAGCACGCGCAGGTCGCCCGCCGCGCGGTAGGCTTCGCGGCCGGCGACGACGCGGGCCAGGGCCTCGACGTCGCCCAGGCCCAGGTTCAGCCCCTGGCCTGCCAGCGGGTGCAGGCGGTGCGCCGCGTCGCCCGCCAGCGCGATGCCGGGCGCAACCATCTGGGCGCGCTCCAGCGTCAAGGGGAATCCATGCAGCTTGCTGCGGACCTTCAGCGCGCCCAGGCGGCCTTCGGCGGCGTCGGCCAGCAGGGTTTCCAGGCGGGCAGCCTGCTCCTCGGGCGGCAAGGCCAGCAGCGCCTGGGCCAGTTCGGTGCGCATGGACCAGACCATGGAAACCTGCGCACCGGCGGAGGTATCGGGCAGCGGCAGCAGAGCCAGCACGCCGTCGTCGCGGAACCACTGGAAGGCGGCGCCCTGATGTGAACGCTCGGCGTCCAGATGCACCACCAGACCCGTGTCGTCATAGGACACGGATTCATGCTTCAGGCCGGCGGCCTCGCGCAGCGGCGACGCCGCGCCATCGGCGCCCACGAACAGCTCGGCCTCGATGCGCGTGCCGCTTTCGGTGTCGATGGCGCCGTCGCGGTAACCCGTGCAGCGGTCCTCCAGCCAGGGAATGCCGAACATGCGGACGGCCTGGATCAGCACGCGCTCGATTTCGCCGGACTCGACGATCCAGGCCAGTTGCGGCAGCGCCGCCTGCCAGGCGCTCAGATTCACCTGGCCGTCGGCGTCGCCGTGGATTTCCATGGCGTTGACCGGCGTCAGCCGGGACGCGGGCATGGCGTCCCACACGCCGAGTTCGGCCAGAAAGCGCTGGCTGGCGGGCGAAATGGCGTAGACGCGCGGATGGTAGCGGTCGGGATCGGCCGGCGGCACGCTGGCGCGCGGCGCCAGCACGGCCACGCGTTGGCCGCGGCGGGCCAGCGCCAGGGCAGTGGACAGGCCGACGATGCCGGCCCCGCAAACGACGATCTGATGGCTCATCTTGCGCTCGGCTCCCCGGCCTGTTTCGGCCACAGCACCCACATCTGGCCGCGCTGCTTCATGCGGCCGGCTTGCTGGCCGGCGTCGTCGCCGTAGCCCCAGTAGAAGTCGGCGCGCGCGGCGCCGCGGATGGCCGTGCCCGTGTCCTGGGCCAGCACCAGGCGCTGCAGCGGCCGATCGGACGCGGGATAGGTGGTGGCCAGGAATACAGGCGTGCCCAGCGGCACGAAGCCCGCGTCGACCGCGATCGAACGCATGGGGGCCAGCGGCACGGCGTAGGCGCCCTTGGGGCCTTGCTCCGGGTCGATCACCGCCTCTTCGCGGAAGAACACCACCGCCGGGTTGGCGTTGAGCATTTCCGGCACGCGCTTGGGATTGCGCTGGGCCCAGGCGCGGATGTTCTGCATGGAGGCCTGGTCGGCCGACAGCTCGCCCCGGTCGATCAGCCAGCGGCCAATCGAGGCATAAGGCTGGCCGTTATGGTCGGCGTAGGCCACGCGGATGGTCTTGCCGGAATCAGGGCCGTCGGTCAGCTGCACACGGCCCGAGCCCTGCACCTGCAGGAAGAAGTTGTCGACGGGGTCGTCCACCCACACCAGCACGGGCGGACGGCGGCCTGACGATTCGATGGCGGCGCGCGAGTCATAGGGCACCACCCGCTTGCCGTCCAGCTTGCCGCGCACGCGCTTGCCCGCCAGTTCCGGATAGATCGAACCCAGGTCGATGGTCAGCAGGTCCGCCGGCACGGTGTACAGCGGCCATTGATGGCTGCCGCCCTGGCGGCGCGAGCCGCGCACCAGGGGCTCGTAATAGCCCGTCACGGTATTGGCGGCCGGCTTGCCGTCGGCCGCGTTCAGGCGCCAGGGCTGCAGATAGGTCTGGAGGAAGCGGCGCACGCCCTCGCCATCGCCCGCGGCAGGCGCGCGGGACGGATCCGCCGCGGCGGCGCAGACCGGCTGCCAGGCCCGCGGCGTGGCGCGCGCCGGCGCGGCCAGGTTGCCGCTGGTCGGCCGCATCAGGCCGCGGCAATTGCGCAGGAACAGAGGCCAGAAGCGCGACAGGTCATCGTTGGTCCAGCCGGGCATCTCGGCCCAGTTCGCCGCCTTGTACTTGCCCGCCAGCGCGCGCGGCGGGGTATCGGGCAAGGACGCCAGCGACGGCACCACCAGCGGGCCGTCGGCTGCGGGCGCGGACGGGCCGGGGATGCCGGTCGAACCGGAGTCGGGAGGGATATCGGAGGGGGTGGAACATGCCGCCAGCAGGACGGACAGCACGGACAGACTGAGAATGCGCTTCATGAGCAAATGAAAAAACGTGCGACGGATAGCCGGGCCATTCAATGCAGGGTACGCGGCATGGCCAGGACGAATTCGGAGATCGGCACTTCGAACGGAATGCCGTTCTCGCCGACGCAGTGGTAAGTGCCGCGCATCGTGCCCACCGGCGTGGGCAGGGGACAGCCGCTGGTGTACTCGAAGGTTTCGCCGGGCGCGAGCAAGGGCTGCTGCCCGACGATGCCCAGCCCGCGCACTTCCTGCACGCGCTGGTTGCCGTCGGTGATGATCCAATGGCGGCTGATCACCTGGGCGGGATGCTCGCCGGTATTGGTGATGCGGACGGTATAGGCGAACACGAACTGCTGTTCGCCAGGATCGGACTGTTCAGGCACGAAGCGCGGAGAGACAGAGACGCTCAGGTCGTAAGGTTTCACAGTCCTTCCCTGTGTGGTGCTGGCGGGCGGCCGTGGTACGGCGCCTGACGCTGGAAAAGACACGGTTCCCGGACCCGCCGGGCCGGGCCATTCCCGGTACCGCGCCTCAAACTGCAATAATGGCACATTATGCCCTCCCCGATCCCGAACATCATGTCTACCCAACAGGCTTCCACCCGCATCACCCCCAGCATCCTGTCGGCCGACTTCGCCCGCCTGGGCGAGGAAGTCCGCAACGTCGTCGCCGCCGGCGCCGACTGGATCCACGTGGACGTGATGGACAACCACTATGTCCCCAATCTGACCATCGGCCCGATGGTGTGCGCGGCCATCCGCCCCCACGTCCAGGTGCCGATCGACGTGCATCTCATGGTGGAACCGGTGGATGACCTGGTGCCGATGTTCGCCAAGGCTGGCGCCGACTACATCAGCTTCCACCCGGACGCCAGCCGCCACGTGGACCGCACGCTGTCGCTGATCCGTGAAAACGGCTGTAAGGCCGGCCTGGTGTTCAATCCCGCCACCCCGCTGTCCTACCTGGACTACGTGATGGACAAGATCGACCTGATCCTGATCATGTCGGTGAATCCGGGCTTCGGCGGCCAGAGCTTCATCCCGGGTGCGTTGACCAAGCTGCGCGAGGCGCGCGCCCGCATCGACGCCTGGACGCAGGCCGGCGGCCAGGAAATCGTGCTGCAGGTCGACGGCGGCGTGAAGATCGACAACATCGCTGAAATCCGCCGCGCCGGCGCCGACACCTTCGTGGCCGGCTCCGCCATCTTCGGCAAGCCGGACTATGCCGGCATCATCAAGTCCATGCGCGAACAGATCGCCATCGGCGAAACCACCGCCATCTGAGCCGGGGAACCGACATGACCGCTTTTCGCGCCGCGCTGCTGGACCTGGACGGCACCCTGCTGGATTCGATTCCCGACCTGGCCTTCGCCGCCAATGCCATGCGCGTGGAACTGGGCATGTCGCCCCTGCGCGAAGACGTGGTGGCCACCTTCGTGGGCAAGGGCGTGGACAACCTGGTGCGCCGCAGCCTGGCCGGCAGCCTGGATGCAGCCGACCCCTCGGCCGCCGAGTTCGACGTGGCCCGCGCCGCCTTCTATCGCCATTACCACCTGTCCAATGGCGAAAAGGCGCAGATCTATCCCGGCGTCATCGACGGCCTGAAGCTCATGCGCGAGCAAGGGCTGAAGCTGGCCGTCGTCACCAACAAGCCCACCGAATTCACCCTGCCGCTGCTGCAGCGCACGGGCCTGGCGGGCTTTTTCGACGCCGTGGTCTGCGGCGACACCTGCGAGCGCCGCAAGCCCGATCCGGATCAGGTGGTGCATGCCTGCGACCTGCTCGGCGTCGCCATGCACGAAGCCGTGACCATCGGCGATTCGGTCAATGACGCCCAGGCCGGCCGCAGCGCCGGCACCCAGGTCCTGGTCGTGCCTTATGGTTACAACGAAGGCCGGGACGTGCGCGAGCTGGATGTCGATGGTATAGTTGACACGCTAGTCGCCGCCGCCCAGTGGGTCGCGCTCTGGAATCAAAACCAGAACGCGGCAAGAACAGGCTCCTGAACACCCGGCGGCGCACCGCGAATTCAATACTGAACAAAGCTCAATGAACGTTTCCATCCAGAACCAAATGCTCGGCGCCTCGTGGCGCTGGTGGCGTTTGTCTTCCGGGTGGCGATGATCCCTCCCGGCCCTGGACGCGTATGCCGCCTAGTGCCGTAGCTGTGTAAATAATCACAGAGCCAAGCCCGGAACCAGTAACCTGGACCGGGCTTTTTTGTTGCGCGCCTGGTCCGATAGCAGATAAATCGCTCACGAGACCCGACATGACCGAAATCGAATTCAAGGCCCTCGCCGCACAAGGCTACAACCGCATCCCGCTGGTCGCGGAAACCTATGCCGACCTGGACACCCCGCTTGGCATCTACCTGAAGCTCGCGCACGCCGGCCCCCAGGGCGGGCGCATGACCTGCCTGATGGAATCGGTGGTGGGCGGCGAACGCTTCGGCCGCTATTCCTTCATCGGCCTGCCGGCCCGCACGGTGATCCGCGCCAGCGGCACCCGCACCGAGGTGCTGCACGACGGCAAGGTCGCCGAGACCCATGACGGCGATCCGCTGGCCTTCATCGAGCAATACCAGAGCCGCTTCAAGGTCGCCCTGCGTCCCGGCATGCCGCGCTTCTGCGGCGGCCTGGCCGGCTACTTCGGTTACGACACGGTGCGCCACATCGAGCCCTGCCTGGGCCCGGCGGTCAAGCCGTTTCCCGCCGGCATGGAAGGCGGCACGCCCGACCTGATGCTGATGCACGTGGACGAGCTGGTCATCGTCGACAACCTGGCCGGCCGGATCTACCTGATGGTCTACGCGGACCCGAGCCAGCCCGAAGCCTACAGCCGCGCCCAGCAGCGCCTGCACGACCTGCGCGCCCGACTGCGACGCCCGGTGGAAATTCCCTACAGCCACGCCAGCATGCAGACCGAAGAGCGGCGCGACTTCAAGAAGGAAGACTATCTGGCGGCCGTGCACCGCGCCAAGGAACACATCGCCGCCGGCGACCTGATGCAGGTGCAGATCGGCCAAGTCATCGCCAAGCCCTTCCGCGATTCCCCTCTCTCCCTCTACCGCGCCCTGCGGTCGCTCAATCCCTCCCCCTACATGTACTTCTGGAACTTCGGCGACTTCCAGGTGGTCGGCGCGTCGCCGGAAATCCTGGTGCGCCAGGAGCGCGTGGTGGAAAACGGCGAGCCCAAGTCGCAGATTACGATCCGTCCCCTGGCCGGCACCCGCAAGCGCGGCGGCACGCCCGAGGAAGACGCCGCCCTGGCCGCCGAACTGAAGGCCGATCCCAAGGAAGTGGCCGAGCACGTGATGCTGATCGACCTGGCGCGCAACGACGTGGGCCGCGTGGCCCAGGTGGGCTCGGTCAAGGTCAGCGACACCATGGTGATCGAACGCTACTCGCACGTGATGCATCTGGTGTCCAACGTCACCGGCACGCTGAACCCCGGCATGAGCAGCATGGACGTGCTGCGCGCGTCCTTCCCCGCAGGCACCCTGACCGGCGCACCCAAGGTCGAGGCCATGAAGATCATCGACGAGCTGGAGCCCGTGCGCCGCGGCATCTACGGCGGCGCGGCTGGCTACCTGAGCTACGGCGGCGAAATGGACGTGGCCATCGCCATCCGCACCGGCGTCATCAAGGACGGCACGCTGTACGTGCAGGCCGCCGCCGGCATCGTGGCCGACTCCAACCCCGAAGCCGAATGGGCCGAAACCGAAGCCAAGGCCCGCGCGGTGCTGCGCGCCGCGGAACAGGTGCAGCACGGCCTGGACGAACCCATCTGAGGCCCCGCCCCCACCGGACATATCCGGGCCGCCGGGCGGCCCCACAGGAGAATTAAATGCTGTTGATGATCGACAACTACGACTCTTTCACCTACAACCTGGTGCAGTACTTCGGTGAACTGGGCGAAGACGTGCGCGTGGCGCGCAACGACCAGATCACGCTGGAAGAGATCGCCGCCATGAATCCGGACCGTATCTGCGTGTCGCCCGGCCCCTGCTCGCCGGCCGAAGCAGGCATCTCGGTGCCCGTGATCCAGACCTTTGCCGGCAAGAAGCCCATCCTGGGCGTGTGCCTGGGCCATCAGGCCATCGGCGCGGCCTACGGCGGCGACATCGTGCGCGCGCAGCAGATCATGCACGGCAAGACCGTGCGGATCTCGCACACGGGCACGGACATCTTCACCGGTCTTCCCACCCCGTACACCGTGATCCGTTACAACTCGCTGACCATCGACCCCGCCACCCTGCCCGACTGCCTGGCCGTGACCGCGACCGCGCCGGACGGCGACATCATGGGCGTGCGCCACAAGACCTTGCCGCTATACGGAGTACAGTTCCATCCCGAGTCGGTGCTCAGCGAGCACGGCCATGCCCTGCTCCGCAATTTCCTGAACCTCGCCTAAGAAGGACGCATCGTGACTATTTCCCCCGCCGAAGCGCTGACGCGCTGCATTGAACACCGCGAAATCTTCCACGACGAAATGCTGCATCTCATGCGCATGCTGATGCGCGGCGAAATGTCGCCGCAGATCGCAAGCGCCTTGCTGATGGGCCTGCGCGTGAAGAAAGAGACCATCGGCGAGATCACCGCGGCCGCGCAGGTCATGCGCGAATTCGCCACGCCCGTGGTCACGCCCAACCCCGCCGACCTGCTGGACATGTGCGGCACCGGCGGCGACGGCAGCCACACCTTCAACATTTCCACCACTGCCATGTTCGTGGCGGCGGCGGCCGGCGTGCCGATCGCCAAGCACGGCAACCGCAGCGCCTCGTCCTCCAGCGGCAGCGCCGACGTGCTGGAAGCCCTGGGCGCCAACCTGGTGCTGACGCCCGAACAGGTGGCCGAGTGCATCCAGGCCACCGGCATCGGCTTCATGTTCGCGCCCGCCCACCATGGCGCCATGAAGAACGTGGCCGCCGTGCGCAAGGAACTTGCCGTGCGCACCATCTTCAATATCCTGGGCCCGCTGACCAACCCGGCCGGAGCCGCCAACCAGCTGATGGGTGTTTTCCACCCCGACCTGGTCGGCATCCAGGTGCGCGTGCTGGAACGCCTGGGGTCGCGCCACGTGCTGGTGGTGCACGGCAAGGACGGCATGGACGAGGCCTCGCTGGGCGGCGCCACCCTGGTCGGGGAACTCAAGGACGGGAAAGTCCTCGAATATGAGATCCACCCCGAGGACTACGGGCTATCCATGATGTCCAACCGAAGCATCAAGGTGTCCAATCGCGAACAATCGCGTGAGCTTGTCATCGAGGCGCTCGAAAATGTCGAAGGCACCGCCCGCGACATCGTCGCGCTCAATGCGGGACTCGCCATCTATGCTGGCAATAAGGCCGATTCCATTCCCGAGGCATTGGCTCTAGCATTTGAACTTATCTCCACCGGCGCGGCGCGAGCCAAGCTGGAAGAATTCTGCGCATATACCCGGAAATTCCTGAAATGAACGATATTCTCGCGAAGATCCTCGCCGTCAAGGCCGAGGAAGTCGCCGCCGCTCGCCAGATGCGCAGCGAAGCCGAAGTCCTGCGCGAAGCGCAGGCGCGGCAAGACGTGCGTGGCTTTGCCCAAGCCATCGAAGACAAGATCTCGCAAGGCAAGCCCGGCGTCATCGCCGAAATCAAGAAGGCCTCGCCGTCCAAGGGCGTGCTGCGCGACCCTTTCAATCCCCCGGAAATCGCCGCCACCTATGCGGTGCACGGCGCGGCCTGCCTGTCGGTGCTGACCGATGTGCAGTTCTTCCAGGGCTCCCACGACCACCTGCGCCAGGCGCGCGCGGCCTGCTCGCTGCCGGTGCTGCGCAAGGACTTCGTGATCGACCCGTACCAGATCATCGTCGCGCGCGCCATGGGCGCGGACTGCGTGCTGCTGATCGTGGCCGCGCTCAGCCCCGCGCAACTGCGCGACTATGAAACGCTGGCAATGGAACTGGGCATGGACGTGCTGGCGGAAGTGCACGACGCCCAGGAACTGGACGTCGCGCTGACCATGAAGACGCCGCTGCTCGGCATCAACAACCGCAACCTGCGCACCTTCGAGACCAGCCTGTCGAACACCCTGGACCTGCTGCCCCGGATCCCCGCCGGCAAGCGCGTCGTGACCGAAAGCGGCATTCTCAAACCGGAAGACGTGCAGCTGATGCGCCAGCACAAGGTCGACGCCTTCCTGGTGGGCGAAGCCTTCATGCGCGCCAAGGATCCGGGCGCGGAACTTGCGCGCCTGATGGGCTAGGCGAAAAACTACCTCGCACGCGGCGCGCCCAGCGCCGCAACGCGGCGATAAAGCGTGCTGCGGTGCACGCCCAGCGCGCGCGCAGCGCGGCTGACATTGCCGCCATGGGCGGCCAGGGCATTGTGGATCGCGGCGTCCGTCATGGCTTGCAGATTCGCAGGATCAACGTCTGTGCCTGCGGCTTGCGGCGCAGACGCCGCGCCGCGGATGTCGGCGGGCAGCATGTCGGCCTCGACGACGCCGGCAGGTCCCGCCAGCACGTGCAATGTGCGCAGCACGGCCGCCAGTTGCCGGTAGTTGCCGGGCCATGAATAGGCGGCCAGGATGGCTTCGATCTCGGCCGGCAGCACAGGGCCTGCGCCTTGCGCCGCCCACAGGCCACGCAGCAGCTCCAGGCGGTCGGCGCGTGCACGCAACGGTTCCAGCGTGACGGTGTATTCGGCGATGCGGAAGTACAGGTCCGGGCGCACCGGCGCGTCGGGCCCCTCGTGCGCCAGCGGCCGGTGTGTCGCGCACACCAGCGCGAAGTCCACGGACACCGGCCTGGCCGCGCCCAGCGGCGAGACTTCACGCGTCTGCAGCACGCGCAGCAAGCGCGATTGCAGCATCAGCGGCATGTCGCCGATCTCGTCCAGGAACAGCACGCCGCCGTGCGCCTGGCGCAGCAGTCCCTTGCTGCCCTGGCGCCTCGCGCCAGTGAAGGCGCCGTCTTCATAGCCGAACAGCTCGGATTCGATCAAGCTTTCCGGCAACGCCGCGCAGTTCACCGCCACGAACGGCCCGCAGGCGCGCTTGCTGCGCGCATGCAGCTGGCGCGCGAACACTTCCTTGCCCACGCCGGTTTCGCCTTGCAACAGAATCGACACGCCCGCATCCGACAGGTGGACGGCGCGTGCCAGCGCGCCCAGGGTTGCGGCATCGAAACTCGGTTCAGCGGGGCGCGGGCCGGCCGCGGGCGGCAGCGCCGGCCGCGCTGGCGCCTGTGGCGCGCGCGAACGCGGCCAACGCAGACGCGCGTGGTACACGGCGCCCGAGCGCGCCTGCACCCTGCCGGCCGCGTCGGGGCAGCGCTCCATGTCGCCGTCGAATACGTCGGCGTAGCGGTACACGCCCAGTGCGGTGGGCGCCAGGCCCAGCGCCTGCAAAGCGCGGCGGTTGGCGCCGATCAGCAGGTCGCCCTGGAAGGCCAGCAGGCCCTCGCCGGGCGCGCCCAGTCCGGAATGGTCCACATGCAGCCGCAGCACGGCGTGCTGCTCGTAGGCTTGTTCAAACAAACGGTGCTCGATCAGGTCCACGGAGGCGCGCACCAGTTCCAGCACATCGGGCCGCAGGTCGCGCGCCGGGCTGGACAGGTCCAGCACGCCCAGCGTGCGGCCCTCGCTGTCGGTAATGGGGACGGCGGCGCAGGTCAGGATGCGGTTGGGTTCGAAATAGTGTTCCGCGCCATGCACGGCGATGGGCCGGCCTTCCACCAGCGCGGTGCCGATGGCGTTGGTGCCTGCCGCCGCTTCGTCCCAGGGCGCGCCGGGCATCAGCGCCACGCGCGAGGCGCGCTGGGCGAAACCGGTGTCGCCGTCGGAGTCCAGCACCAGGCCTTGCGCGTCGGACAGGATCACCAGGCCGCCGCTGCCGCCGGCCTGGCGGCGCAGCAGGGATATGGCGGGTTCGGACAGCCTGCGCAGCGCCTCGTTGCGCTGCTGGGCCTCGCGCAACTCGCCCTGGGTCATGAGCTCGGCGCGGCGCACGCCGCGCATGTCGAAGCCCAGGTCGGCGCAGCGACGCCACGACCGCAGGATGGGCTCGGCGACCATGCCGCCGGGCACCGCGCCTTGCTGGTTGAACAGCAGGCGCGCTTGCGTCAGCGCGTGCTGACGGGAATGAGTGGCCATGCATGTCTCCTGGGACAGGCGTTCTGCGACACCTGTTCCGCGACGATGTCGCAAAAAGCGACAGGGAGCGAGCCCTCACGCCGCGCCCGCTACGCGGACTGCCTGCCCCCCGGGGAGCTGACCCGCCCAGGGGCGGCCCGGCGGCGGGCCGGCCCTCTGGGGCATTGCTGCACGTCGCCCCATTTTGGAAACCTACTTTCGCATGCAAGCCGCGGGCTGTCCAGCGGGGAAGCACCGACTGGCACGCTCCTTGCTTGATAAAGGACAGGCAGCCGACTGCCGCACCCCCACAATACCGGAGACAAGCATGGACATCGCGACCCGCATCACCCCCGACTCCTACGGCACGCGCCTGGACCTGAAGACCCAGTACGACAATTTCATCGACGGCAAATGGCAGAAGCCCTCCGACGGCGAATACTTCGACAACGTCACGCCGGTCACGGGCCAGGTGCTGACGCGCAATGCCCGCTCCAAGGAGCGCGACATCGAGCTGGCGCTGGACGCCGCGCATCGCGCCGCGCCGAAATGGGGAGCGACCCCGGCCGCGCAGCGCGCCCGCATGCTGATGCAGATCGCCGACGTGATGGAGGCGAACCTGGAGCGCCTGGCCACGGCCGAAACCTGGGACAACGGCAAGCCCATCCGCGAAGCGCGCGCCGCCGACATCCCGCTGGCGATCGACCACTTCCGCTATTTCGCCTCTTGCATCCGCAGCCAGGAAGGCTCGCTGTCCGAGATCGACCACGACACCGTGGCCTATCACTTCAACGAACCGCTGGGCGTGGTGGGCCAGATCATTCCGTGGAACTTCCCCATCCTGATGGCCGCGTGGAAGCTGGCGCCGGCCCTGGCCGCGGGCAACTGCGTGGTGCTCAAGCCCGCCGAGCAGACGCCGCTGGGCATCCTGCTGCTGATGGAACTGATCGGCGACATCCTGCCCCCGGGCGTGGTGAACGTGGTCACGGGCTTCGGCCTGGAAGCGGGCAAGCCGCTGGCCTCGAACAAGCGCATCGCCAAGATCGCGTTCACCGGCGAGACCACCACCGGCCGCCTCATCATGCAGTACGCCTCGCAGAACATCATTCCGGTCACGCTGGAACTGGGCGGCAAATCGCCCAACATCTTCTTCGCCGACGTGGCCGCGCAGGACGATGACTTCCTCGACAAGGCGATCGAAGGCTTCGTCATGTTCGCGCTGAACCAGGGCGAGGTCTGCACCTGCCCCAGCCGCGCGCTGATCCAGGAATCCCTGTACGACAAGTTCATGGAACGCGCCCTGAAGCGCGTGGCCGAGATCAAGCAGGGCAATCCGCTGGACGCGGACACCATGCTGGGCGCGCAGGCATCCACCGAGCAGCTGGAGAAGATCCTGTCGTACCTGGACATCGGCAAGCAGGAAGGCGCCGACGTGCTGGCCGGCGGCTCGCGCGCGCAGATGCAGGGAGCGCTGGAAGGCGGCTATTACGTGCAGCCCACGGTGTTCAAGGGCCACAACAAGATGCGCGTGTTCCAGGAGGAAATCTTCGGGCCGGTGGTGGCCGTGACGACCTTCAAGGATGCCGACGACGCGCTGGCCCTGGCCAACGACACGCTCTACGGCCTGGGCGCGGGCGTGTGGTCGCGCGACGCCAACACCTGCTATCGCATGGGACGCGCCATCAAGGCGGGCCGCGTGTGGACCAACTGCTATCACGCCTATCCTGCGCATGCGGCGTTTGGCGGCTACAAGCAATCGGGCATCGGGCGCGAGAACCACAAGATGATGCTCAACCACTATCAGCAGACCAAGAACCTGCTGGTGAGCTACTCGCCGAAGAAGCTGGGTTTCTTCTGACCCGGTTGTGTTCCGGCGCCGGGCCGCGAGGCCCGGCGCGCCTCAAAGGAGCCTGACATGGCAGAGCAAACGCCGCGCGTGGTCGCCACCGACGAGGCGCGCAGCCTGATCGAAACGCTGCGGGCCAAGCACGGCCCGCTGATGTTCCACCAGTCCGGCGGCTGCTGCGATGGCAGTTCGCCCATGTGCTATGCCCAGGGCGAATTCATGGTGGGCGGATCGGATGTGCTGCTGGGCGAACTGGAAGGCTGCCCGTTCTACATGGGCGAGGACCAGTTCGCGTATTGGGAGCACACCCAGCTCATCATCGACGCCGTGCCCGGCCGCGGCGGCGCGTTCTCGCTGGACAGCGCGGAAGGCAAGCGCTTCCTGCTGCGCTCGCGGCTGTACTCGGACGAGGAGTGGGCGCGGGTGGCGCCCGTCAGCAAAGGCTGAGCCCCTAGCCGGCTGGTCGCGCGGGGTCCTAGCGGCCCCGCGGCCCGCCTTGCGGACTGCCCTTGTCCGGTGTGCCGGCATCGGCAGCCTGTTTCCACTGGAACGACACGCGCCGGATGCGCGCGGCGCGGAACTGCGTGAACGAACGGCCGCCCGGCATGGGCGCGCCGCGATAGGCACTGCTGGCGTTTTTCATTGCTGAAGTTGCGTTGACGAAAAAACTTGCTTGGGCAGCGCTCAAGTGCGCGCGGCCGATGTGCTCCAGGCGCTGGCGGGCGCCGCGCGGCGGGTCCATTCCAGCGCATCTTCGAGGCGGTCGTTGCCCCAGAACATCTCGCCGTCCACAAAGAATGTGGGCGCGCCGAACAGGCCCAGGTTGCGGGCACGGTCGACCTGGCGGCGCAGCGCCTCCTTGGCGGCTTCGGACTTGCCACGAGCGATCAAGGCGGCGGCGTCCAGCCCCAGGTCCGTCAGCAGCCCATGCACGACGTCCTCGGACTGGATGTCCAGGTCGTGCTGGAAATTGGCGCGGAACACGGCCACGCAGAAATCGCGGCCCCAGGGCTCGTCCTGCCCCAGCAGCGCGATGCGCGCGGGCAGCACGCTCATGCGCGGAAACAGGCGCGGACGGTTGTAGACCAGGCCGTACTTTTCAGCCAGGCGGGCAATGTCGCGCATCATGTAGGCGCCCTTGCCCGGAAACAGCCGGAACGGCGTGTCGTTCCAGCCCTGGGCCTGGAAGATCGGACCCAGCAGGAACGGCCGCAGATCCACCCGGACCCCGGCCTCTTGCGCCAGGGCGTCGACGCGTTCGATGGCCAGATAGCTGTACGGGCTGGCGAAATCGAACCACATCTCGATGCGGGGCGTATCGGGCAGGGGCGCGGTCATGACTGGAGCTCCGGGACAAGCTGCTACGAAATTAGCGCGACCTGCGCATCCGGCAGGCCGCTGAGAACGACATCGCGATCGCTGCCGACGGTGATGGAATCACCGGCTTGAAGCACGCTGTCATCGAAACGCTGATATTCGGACAGCCACAAGGTGCCGGCGTGACACACGATGCGGACGCCCGAGGCGCGTTTGAGCAGCATAGTCGAGCCGCCGGCCAGACGAAATGACATTCCCGCAGTGCAACATACCTGGATCATGGCGTACCCCTGGGCCGCGGCGGCGGCGATCGCGGCGGATGGCGGGGCTATGCGCCCTACACCCGTCGTCTGAGTCCTATTGAACGCCCTGGAGGTACTATTGCTCAAGCGACATTTCCGTCCGACACGCATGAGTTTTACGAATGCCATATCCGCTGGCCAAACTCCCGCCGCTTGATCTGGTCCGAGGCTTCGTGGCCGTGGGCCGCCGCATGAGCATCACCCTGGCCGCGCAGGATCTGCATGTGACCCAGTCGGCCGTGAGCCGCCAGATCCGGGCGCTGGAGGCCCACCTGGGCGTGCCCCTGCTGGTGCGCGGATTCCGCAGCGTGTCGTTCACCTCCGAGGGCGCGCAGCTGTTCCGCATGGCCGACGTATGGCTGAGCCAGCTGGGCGACCTGACCGAGCAGCTGCGCGCCCCCGAGCGCCGCACGCCCGTTACCGTGACCACGACCATAGGCGTGGCCTCGCTGTGGCTGCTGCCGCGGCTGGGGGACTTCCAGGCGGCGCATCCGCACATCGACGTGCGCGTGGCGGCCGACAACCGGCTGATCGACATAGACCGCGAAAGCGTGGATATCGCCATCCGCTACAGCCTGCGCGACGGCGTGCCGGACAGCGCAACCTGGCTGTTCGGCGAGGCCGTGGTGCCGGTGGCCCACCCCTCGCTCAAGGCCCGCCTGCTGGATGCCGAGGAACTGCAACGCCACGTGCTGCTGGAATTCGACGACCCGACGCGTCCCTGGCTGCAATGGTCGGAATGGCTGAATGCGCGCGGCCTGGCCCGCGTGCCCACCCGGGGCATGCTGCGCTTCAACCAGTACGACCAGATCGTGCACGCGGCGCTGGCGGGCCACGGCATCGCGCTGGGCCGGCTGGCGCTGATTGCGCCGATGCTGGCGGACAAACGTCTGGAGGCCGTCGGCGGCCAGGCCGCCAGCGCCACCGAGCACGCCTACTGGCTGGTGCGCAATACGCGCCGCGCCACGCCGGACGCCGAGGTCGTCACACGCTGGCTGATCGAACAGGCCGAAGCCACCGCGCGCGACCTGACCGCGTAGGCGCGGCGCCGCGCTACAAAATTTATACAGATCTTCATAACTTGGGATGGTTGCTCCGGTAGATTGCGGCGCTGATCCGTAACCCTGCTCCCAAGATGTTGATTAGGCATTTCCGTCCGGCGCTCGGGTGGCAAGACTGGTTCGTCAATTTTCAGCGATCCTTCCTGGTCCTGCTGGCCCCTTGGCTGATCAGCGTCCTGGCGCAAAGCGCCGGACGCGGCTACCTGCTGCTGCGCTATGCCGCGCCGGGCACTTATGACGCGCTGCCGCAGGACGTGCGGCGCAGCCTGACGACAGGGCTGCTGTTCGACATCAAGGTCGCCAGCATCGCCTGTTCGGCGCTGCTGCTGCTGTCCATGGCGGCGGCGGCCAGACCCGGGCTGCAACGGCGTTGGCAGCGCCATCTGCCGGGACTGGGCGCAGCCATGGCGACGCTGTTCGCGGCCATCACGATCGTCAGCGTCTTCTACTTCGCCACATTTTCCCGTTCCATCGACATCTTCGTGTTCGGGCTGGTGGACGACGACACCCAGGCCATCCTGATGACCCTGTGGCATGGCTACCCGTTGGCGCAGGCAGGCCTGCTGCTGGCGGCGGTGCTGGCGGGGACCTGGTGGCTCGGCCGCCGTTGGCGCGGCTGGGTGCAAGGCAGGCGGTTCAAGCGCCGCGCGTTCATTCCCAGCCTGTTGCGGTTTGCGCTGATCATAGGCATCACCGTGCTGGCCTGTAGAGGATCGCTGGGCAAGTTTCCGCTCAACAAGGACGACACCAGCATCTCGTCGCTGCGCCTGCTCAATGACATCGCGCCCAATGGCGTCTCGGCCTTTTCGTGGGCCCTGTCCGACCGCGGCAACGACAAGCGCTTCGAACCCGTCACCTTGCGCGAGGGGCGCTTGCTCTACGAGCGTTTTCTGGGCTGGCCGGACAACGGCCTGCGGCCATTCATGGCCACAACCGCACCCAACTCCGCGGCAGCCGCAAGACCGCCCCACGTGGTGCTGCAGGTCATGGAGAGCATGGGCGCGCATCTGAACGCTTATGACAATCCCGACCGCGACCTGCTCGGCGCACTGCGTCCGCACTGGCGCGAAGACTGGGTATTCGAGCGCTTCGTGGCTGAAGGCAACGGCACCATAGAATCCTTGAGCCTGCTGCTGGTGCGCAGCCCCATTGCCGCCGTCGGCCAATCGTCGGCGGTGGACACGCCATTCGCCAGCAACGCCTTCAGGCCCTTTCTGCAACGCGGCTACCGGGTCGTCTTCGTCACCTCCGGCGCCGCCACCTGGCGCAACCTCGGCGTCTTCGCCACCAAGCTGGGCGCGCATGAATTCGTGGATCAGCAGACCCTCAGAATGCGTTATCCCCAAGCACGGACGGGAACCTGGGGCGTGCCCGACGAGTACATGTTCCGCTACATCGAAGAGCGGCTGGCGCAAGGCACCCAGGACGGCCAGCCGCTATTCATCGTGGCCTTGTCCACCACCCATCATCCTCCGTTCATCGTGCCCGACGGCGGCCAGCGCGGCGGCCTGCCCCTGGACAATGTGGCCAGCCTGCCCTACTTCAAGACCTGGGACACGCTGGCGGCCGCATTCGACACGCTGCGCTATGCCAACGATCAGTTGGGGGGCTTCCTGACGCGCCTGAAGGCATCGGACTACGCGTCGCGGACCATCGTCGCCGTGACCGGCGACCACAACATCCTGGGCATCGACTATCAGGATCCGAAGGACGCTGCGCTGGCGCGCGCCGTGCCGTTCTACCTGTATGTGCCGCCGGCCTACCGGACACAGGCGCGTTACGACCCGGCGCGCGTAGGCAGCCACAAGGACATCCTGCCCACGCTGTATCACCTGAGCCTCCCGGAGACTCCCTACTTCCGCAGCGGCTGCGACCTGCTGGCCGCCCAGCCCGATCCGGCCTGGTGTTTCGGCTTCAACAACAAGCACGTGCTGCTGACCGATGAAGGGGTGTTCCGGCAGGGCAAACCCGGCCGCATCCTGCCCTGGGCAGGTCCATCGGGACTGGCGCTGGAGGCGGAGCAGGACGCGACGGCGGAACAATGGGCGGAGCAGGTCCGCCTGAACGCCTACACCGAGCTGCTGCACTGGCAGATCAACTACCAGGTGCAGGAATTGGGCCGCGCCGGCCAGGCGCGCTAGCGCCCAGGCCTGCCAGGGGTTTTCAGTCGACGCGCACTTCAGGTTCGCCCGCCCGCATGTCGCCGATGACGGCCGCTTGCTCGAAGCCGTGCTGGCGGAACAGGTCCAGCACCGCCTGCGCGGCGTCCGGCGAGCAGGCCACCAGCAGTCCGCCCGCGGTCTGCGGATCAGTCAACAAGGCGCGCTCCGTGTCGCTCACGCCCTCGCCCAGGCGCACGGACGCGCCATAGGAGGCCCAGTTGCGGCCGGACGCGCCGGTGATGACGCCGTCCGCGGCAAAGGCCTGCACGCCGGGCAGCCAGGGCAGCGCATCGCGCCGCACATGCGCCGTCAGTTGCGCGCCGCGCGCCATTTCCAGCGTATGCCCCAACAGGCCGAAGCCGGTCACGTCGGTGATGGCGTGCACGCCTTCCATGGCGGCCAGCGCCGGGCCGGGCCGGTTCAAGCGGGTGGTCTCGGTGATCATGGCGCGGTAGCCGGCGTCGTCCAGCCGGTTCTTCTTCAGCGCGGCCGACAGAATGCCCACGCCCAATGCCTTGCCCAGGATCAGCACATCGCCGGCGCGCGCGTCGGCGTTGCGCTTGATGCGGGCGGGATGCACCAGGCCCATCGCCGCCAGGCCATAGATGGGTTCAACGGAGTCGATGCTGTGGCCGCCGGCCACCGGAATGCCGGCGTCCTTGCAGACGGCTTCGCCGCCGCGCAGGATGTCGGCGATGACGCTGTGCGGCAGCACGTTGATCGGCATGCCCACGATGGCCAGCGCCATGATGGGCGTGCCGCCCATCGCGTAAACGTCCGACAGCGCGTTGGTCGCGGCGATGCGGCCGAAGTCGTAGGGGTCGTCGACGATGGGCATGAAGAAATCGGTGGTGGCGATGAGCGCCTGTTCGTCGTTCAGACGGTAGACCGCCGCGTCGTCGGCCGTCTCGGTCCCCACCAGCAGATCGGGGTAGCTGACCGCCGGGCCGAAGCGCTTGAGCAGCTCGGACAGCACGCCGGGCGCGATCTTGCAGCCGCAGCCGCCGCCGTGCGAAAGCGAAGTCAATCGCGGCACCGCCGCGCTGGCAACATCCTGGGTGGTCATCTGAATCTCCATAGGTCAGTGGAAAAGGATAGCACCGCCCCCGGGATTGGCCCTATGATGATCCAGCAGCACGCAGCAACGGACGGCCGCCCGGCCCCGGGCGCACCGACAGCCAATCTTCACCGTGAGTGAGGGCTACATGGATCGCCGACATTTCCTCCGTTTCTCGGGCGCCCTGTGCGCCGCCAGCGCGACCCTGCCCAGGGCGGCGCGCGCGGGACTCGCCCCCGTCAGCACCGGATGGCGCGCCTTCGAACTGACCACCGACATCACCGTGCAGGATCCGGGCGCGCACGCGCGCATCTGGATTCCGGTTCCCTACGCCACGGACACCCCTTACCAGCGCGGCGCACAGAGCGCCTGGCAGGTCAGCGGCGGCGGCGTCGCCCAATTGACCCAGGCGCCCGGCTACGGCGTGCAGATGCTGGCCGTGCAATGGCCTGACGCGCAGGCGCCGCGCCAGGTCACGGTCACCAGCCGCTTCCAGACCCGCAACCGGCGCGTGGACCTGAGCCAGCCGCCCTCGGCCGGCGCCCCCCGCGAAAGTGCCGCCGCGCTGCGCGAGTTCCTCCAGCCCACCGCGCTGCTACCCACCGACGGCATCGTCAAGAGCACCGCCGACCGCATCACCCGCGGCCACCGCGGCGATCTGGCGCAGGCCCGCGCCATCTACGAATGGGTGGTGGAGAACACCTGTAGGACCGCGTCCACCCGCGGCTGCGGCGTGGGCGACGTGCGCTACATGCTCACGGCCAACGATCTGAACGGCAAGTGCGCCGACATCAACTCCCTGTTTGTCGCGCTGGCCCGCGCCGCCGGCATACCCGCCCGCGACGCCTACGGCCTGCGCGTGGCGGACTCCGAGTTCGGCTACAAAAGCCTGGGCAAGGCTGGCGACGTCACCAAGGCGCAGCACTGCCGCGCCGAGTTCTATGCCGCGGGCTACGGCTGGGTGCCGGTGGACCCCGCCGACGTGCGCAAGGTCATGCTGGAGGAGCCGCCCGGCGAACTGCCGCTGACCGACCCCAAGGTGCGCGCCGCGCGCGTCATGCTGTTCGGCGCCTGGGAAATGAACTGGGTGGCGTACAACCACGGCCACGACGTGGTCCTGCCGGGCGCTACCCACGGTCCCGTGCCGTTCCTGATGTACCCCAACGGCGAAACCTCGGACGGACGGCTGGACAGCCTGGATCCCGCCAGCTTCAGCTACAAGCTCAGCGCCAAGCCACTTTCCATCTAAGCCCGCCTACTGTCCACCCACGGGGACCGCCATGATCAGCCGCCGCCTACTCCTGCAGTCCGGCCTGTCGCTGGCGGCCCTGCCCTGGTATGCCCGGGCCGCCAGCGACGATGCGCTCAAGAAGGCCACCGGCCCGGACTGGGCGCCCTGGACCGCGTCCACGCCGCCGCTGGCCTTGCCGGACCTGGCCGGCCGCGAAAAGAAACTCGCCTCCTGGCGCGGCAACGTGATCATCGTCAGCTTCTGGGCCACCTCGTGCGACCCTTGCCGCGATGAAATCCCCATCATGTCCGCCATGGCCAAACGCCATCGCGAGGAAGGCCTGCGCCTGGTGGCCGTGAACGTCGGCGATTCGGCGGCCAGGATCAACGCCTTTCTGGCGAAATGGCCGGTCGCGGGCACCGTGCTGCACGACAGGAACAGCACGGCGTCAAAGCAATGGGACGCGGTCGGCCTGCCCGCCAACTATCTGGTGGACCGCGGCGGATCCGTCCGATATTGGCATCTGGGACAGCTGGACTGGAACTCGGACCGGGTAGGCGGCGTGGTGACGGGGATGCTGCGGGCTTAGTGCGCCGCGCAAGAGATGGCGGAAGGCAGCAGGAGTCGAACCTACCTGGGAACGTCTGACGCCCCCAACTGGGTTTGAAGCCCAGCCGTGCCACCGGGCACGAATGCCTTCCACGGTGGCCGCCCATGATACCGGTTACTGCGCCTGCCGCGGGCTTCCGTAGGCGCTTTCCTGGCGCAACACGTGCGCATCGCGCAAGCGCCGGGTATATCCCACGCGGTCGAAGAACTCGAGGATCTGGATCGCGCGCTTCCTGCCCAGACCGGTGGCGTCGCGGAACGAGGCGGCGTTCAAGCCCTCGGGCTGCGCCGCCAGGCCTTGCGCCAGCGCCGCCAGCGCCGCCACCTGGTCGCGATGATAGAACAGGTCCTTCACCACCTGGGCCACTTCGCCGCGCCGCAACAGCTTGCGCAGCAGTTGCCGCATGCGGTCTTCGGGCTCACCCAGCGTGCGGGCGAGATCGCGCACCCAGGGCGGATCGAAGGCGCCGGCCGCCAGCAGCGGCAGCACGCGCCCGGCCAGCGCCGATTCCTCGGGCGCCAAGGTCGCGCTATGGCCCGGCAGGTGCAGCCAGGGGCCATTGCGCACGATGCGGCCATCGCGCTGCAGATCGTCCAGCGCCGCCTGCCACAACGCATCCGGGCCGGCGGGCATGGCCATGCGGCGCAAACGCGGACCGTCGGGGCCTGGTTCGTCGGGCGCGCCTTGATGGAAAGCAGCCAGCGCCTGCTCCACGCGGGCGCGCAGCGCATCCCAATGCGCCGCCAGGATCAGGGTGCGCGGCGCCTGCGGCGTACGCGCCTCCAGCCACACCGCTGCGGGCGGCGCAGGGATCTCGCTCACGGGCTTGCCCGTCAGGCGCTGCAAGGCGTCTTCGTCCAGCCCCAGCGCGGCATGCTCCAGCACGGGATGCAGGCCGGCGCCGTCCAGCATGGCCGCCAGCGCCTGCAGCCACTGCATGCGCGCGGCGGACCGGCGCTTGCGGTCCGGGGCGTTCGGATCCAGCACCCGGCCGCCGCCGACCGTGCGCGTGGCCTGCGCGTTGCGCACAATGTAGCGGTCGCCCGGCATGACACAAACAGGATCGTCGAACACCAGCTGCACCCAGCCGGACTGTCCGGGCGCCAGCGATTCCGCGCTCAGCGGCACCACGTGCGCCACGTGGCGCGCGGCGCCGATGTGCACATGCAGCGGCGCCCAGGCGCGCACCGGCGCGTCGGCGGATGCCAGCAGCGTCAGCGCCACGTCGACATGGCGCGACGGCAGGAAGCAGCGCGCATCCGCGATCCAGTCGCCGCGCGCGATGGCGTTCTTGTCCATGCCTGCGAGATTCAAGGCGCAGCGCTGGCCCGCCGCGCCGGTTTCGCTGGCCTGGTTCTGGGCATGGATGCTGCGCACGCGTACGCGCGTGCCGGCAGGCATCAGCCGCAAGTCGGCAGCGTCGTCGTCCGCGCGCGCCAGCCCGGCATGGGCCGTGCCTGTCACCACCGTGCCATGGCCGGCCAGGGTGAACACGCGATCGACCGCCAGCCGGAACAGGCCCGCGCTGTCGCGCTGGCGCAGGGCTTGCGCCTCGGCGTGCAGATAGGCCTTCAGTTGCGCCACGCCCGGGTCGTCGGCCTGCGCCGCGCATACGGCGTACAGCGGGGCGTTCTGCAAGAAGGTGCCCGCGGACAGTTCGGCGATTTCCGTGCGCACTGCCTGCAATCTCGCGGCATCGGCGCGGTCGGTCTTGGTCAACGCCACCGCGCCGCGTTCCACGCCCAGCAAAGCCAGGATCGCCAGGTGTTCGCGCGTCTGCGGCATGACGCCGTCGTCCGCCGCCACCACCAGCAGGCCGAAATCGATGCCGCTGGCGCCGGCCGCCATGGTGTGCACAAGCTTCTCGTGCCCCGGCACGTCGATGAAGCCCAGCACGTCGCCGTTGGGCAGCGGGGTGTATGCGTAGCCCAGCTCGATGGAAATCCCGCGCGCCTTTTCTTCCTTGAGCCTGTCGGTATCGACGCCGGTCAGCGCCCGCACCAGCGTGGTCTTGCCGTGGTCGATATGGCCTGCGGTGCCGATGATCACGCCAGGCGCTCCGCGAGTTGCGCGGCGAAGGCCGCTTCGTCGCGCGCTTCCAGGCAACGCAGGTCCAGCCAGAGGGCGTCGTCGGCAATGCGGCCGATCACGGGCACGGGCAGGCGGCGCAATTGCGTCTCCAGCTTGTCCAGGTGCCGTCCGGCGCGGCCGCTGCCGGTGTAGCGCACGGCCAGGCCGTAGCTGGGCAGTTGGTCCACGGGCAAGGCGCCGCTGCCGATCTGGCTGAACATGGGTACGGCCTCGACCGCGTAGTGTTCGCCCGCCGCCTGCGCCAGGACGCCGCGCAGGCGTTCGGCCTGCGGCTGGATGTCGCGCTGCGGGCGGGTCAACAAGCGCAAGGTGGTCAAGCGCTGGGCCAGGAACTCGGGCGCACGGTACAGACCCAACACCGGCTCCAAGGCCGCCAGCGTCAGCTTGCTGACGCGCAGGGCGCGCTTGAGCGGGTTCTTCTTGATCTTGCGGATCAGGTCCTTGCGGCCCACCAGCAGGCCGGCCTGCGGCCCGCCCAGCAGTTTGTCGCCGCTGAAAGTGACCAGGTCCGCGCCGGCCGCGATGGTTTCGCGCACGGTGTCTTCCTTGGGCAGGCCGAACTGGGTCAGATCAACCAGCGTGCCGCTGCCCAGGTCCACGGTAGCGGGCAGGCCGCGCGCGTGCGCCAGCGCCGCCACCTCGGCGACGCTCACGCTCTTGGTGAAACCGGTGACCGCGTAGTTGCTGCAATGCACCTTCATCAGCATGGCGGTGCGCGGGCCGATGGCGTTTTCGTAGTCGGCGGCATGGGTGCGGTTGGTGGTGCCGACTTCGACCAGCTTGGCCCCGGCGCGCTTCATGATGTCCGGAATGCGGAACGCGCCGCCGATTTCGACCAGTTCGCCGCGGGACACCACGACTTCGCGCCGGTCCGCCAGCGCGTTCAGCATCAGCAGCACGGCGGCCGCATTGTTATTGACGACGGTAGCGGCCTCGGCCCCCGTCAGTTCGCACAACAGTTCGTCGATCAGGTCGTCGCGGTCGCCGCGCCCGCCGGTGTCCAGGTCGAACTCCAGGTTGGCGGGGGTGGTGAGCGCGCGCAGCACCGAGGCCACCGCCTCGTCGGGCAGCAGCGCCCGGCCCAGGTTGGTGTGCAACACCGTGCCGGTCAGGTTGTACACGGCCCGCAGCTTCGGCTCGGCCGTCCGGGCCAATGCCGCGGCCACGCGCGCGGCCACGGCGTCGGCGTCGAGCTCCTGGCGCGGCAGCCCGCCGGCCAGCGCACGTTCGCGCATCGCGTCCAAATCCCGGCGCAGCGCCGCCACCACCTGGGTGCGGCCGTGCTCGTCCAGCGCGGCGCGCATGGCCGGCGCATTCAGCAACCGGTCCAACGAAGGGATCTCCGATACCGCGGCCACGCCGCCTTCGGGCGCTTGTGCGGCCATTACTGCTCTGCTCCCTGATCCGACGCCGGCTCCGATCCGTGCCACAGCAACGGATTGCCGCTGGCCCGCGAATAGCCCGCCTCGCCGACCAGCACGTCCAGCATCAGGCTGGCCAGGTCGTCGGCCACGGGCTCCACCTGCAGGTCCTTGTCCTGGTAGAAGATCTTGCGATAGGTATGGCAGTGGTCGCAGGTTTCCGCCTTGATGGCGGGCGTACGGCCCTCGATGGCCTGATACGCCACCGATTCCACGTCTTCGCAATGCGAGCATTTCACCCGCACCATGTGCCACTGGGTCGCGCACAGGCTGCAGCACAGGTAGCGGTAGCCTTCGAACTGCCCGCCCACACGCACCACGCTGGCCACCGGCAGGCTGGCGCACACCGGACAGACGCCAAAGGGGCTGGCCACGGGCAACTGCTTTTCGTCGAAACGGCTGGCCAGATCGGTCCAATAGACTTGCAGGGCCGCCATCACGAAGGGCGCCGCGGCGCCGTCCACGCCCTGGTCCTGTTCGGACAGCACCGCCTCGGCCAGATCCTCCAGCGACTCCGGATCCTCGGCCAGCGCACGGCGCAGGCCGGCGCAGACTTCGATGGCCTCGGCCGGCACGTCCTTGGCGCCGGCGACATGGTCCAGCAGCTGGCCCAGGATGTTGCGCCACAACGGGTCGCGCGGCCAGCCCACGGCCTGCAGGGGCGGCATGCCATGCGCCTGCGCCAGCGAAATGCGCTCCTCGGAAGCCTCGGGCGCGGCGCAGCCCTGCAGGGCGCGATGCTGGGCGTCGACCAGATGCGCCATCAGCAGCAGGTAGTCGGCCACCGGGCTATCCGCCGCCAGTTGCCGCAAGCGGGCTGCGCGCGTGGCGAAAACCGACGCGCGGTCCGGCAGGCTGACTTGGGGAATGCGGTTGTGATCTAGCGCTTCGATCTCGCCGCGCGGAAGAATTCGCTGCACTTGCGTCTCCAGTAAAAAAACACGGCTGCCAGCCTTCAAGGAGAAGGATAGCAGCCGTTGGGCGGGTGCGTGGGGGCCAAGAAAGCCCCATTTGCCGCAGCGCAGAGGGAACGCGCAAACTGCGCGTTCCGTTTTGCACTATTTTCTGATTTGCTCGCGGAACCAGGCGCGATGATGCTTCCACGCCCAACCCGCCGTGACATACCCCCGCAGCATCGCGGTCAGGGAACCCTTGACCCAAATGGCAGCGTAGATGTGCACGATGATGGCGCAGATCAGCACCAGCGCGCTGACGGCATGCACCACCGAAGCGGCGCGGATGACCCAGATCGGGAAGTAGAACGCGAAGTACTCGCGCCAGATCACGATGCCGCTGACGAACAGGCCCAGCATGCAGAGGATCAGCACGTAGAACAGCAGCTTCTGGCCGGCGTTGTACTTGCCGACTTCGGGCAGCTTTTCCTCGCGGTTCTCGACCACATCGTTCAATTGCCGCATCCACTGGCGGTCGGCCTTCGTCATGAGGTTGTGCCGCCACATGTGGCCGGCGAACACGACGAAGCAGGCGAACATCACCACCCCGATGAAGGGATGCAGGATGCGCGTCCAGGGTCCGCCCCCGAACAGGTTGCTCAGCCAGTACATGGACGGGTGGAACAGCGCCAGCCCGGACAGCGCCAACAGGATGAACGTGAAGGCGATGATCCAGTGGTTGGTGCGCTCGCCCGGCGTGTAGCGCTTGATCCGGCGGTAATGGCGGTCTTCACTCATGGCGCACCTCCTCTTCGGCACGGCGTTCGTCTTCCTCGGACACCTCGTTGCGGCCAACGCGGGCGTAGTGGAAGAAGCCCGCCAGCGCGGTCAGGGCCATGGCGGCCACGCCCAGAGGTTTGGCCAGGCCCTTCCACAGCGAGACCATGGGGCTGATCTGCGGGTCCTTGGGCAGCCCGTGGTACAGCCCGGGCTGGTCGGCGTGATGCAGCACGTACATGACGTGAGTGCCGCCCACGCCCTGCGGGTCATACAGGCCAGCCTTGTCGAAGCCGCGCGACTTGAGGTCGACGATCCGCTCCTCGGCGTGCTGCGTCATGTCTTCCTTGGTGCCGAAGACGATGGCGCCGGTAGGACACGCCTTGACGCAGGCCGGCTCCTGGCCGACGGCCACGCGGTCGGAACACAAGGTGCACTTGTACGCCTTGTGGTCCTTCTTGGAGATGCGCGGCACGTTGAACGGGCAGCCGGTGATGCAGTAGCCGCAACCGATGCAGTTCTCTTCGTGGAAATCCACGATGCCGTTGTTGTATTGGATGATGGCGCCCGGCGACGGACAGGCCTTCAGGCAGCCCGGATCCTCGCAGTGCATGCAGCCGTCCTTGCGGATCAGCCATTCCAGGTCGCCTTGCGGATTCTCGTATTCGGAGAAGCGCATGACGGTCCAGGAATGCTCGGTCAGGTCGGCCGGGTTGTCGTAGACACCCACGTTGGTGCCGATCTCGTCGCGCAGATCGTTCCATTCCATACAGGCGCTTTGGCAAGCCTTGCAGCCGATGCACTTGGAGACGTCGATCAGCTTGGCCACCGAGCCCGTGACGGGCTCGCGGATGCCCGGCGGCGGCGTGGTGGTGGCGGAGCGCCGCTTGATGTCTAGGGATTGCATGGACATGTCGGTTCTCCTAAGCCTTCTCGACCTGCACCAGGAACGACTTGAATTCCGGCGTCTGGGAATTCCCGTCGCCCACGAACGGCGTCAGGGTGTTGGTGAGGAAGCCGGGCTTGGCCAGGCCCACGAAGCCCCAATGGATGGGGATGCCCACGTGGTGCACCGTCTTGCCCTCGATGGTCAGCGCGCGCAGGCGCTTGGTGACCAGCGCCACCGCCTTGATGTAGCCGCGGTTGGACGACACCTTCACGCGCGAACCGTTGGCGATGCCCAATTCCTTGGCCAGCGCCTCGCCGATTTCCACGAACTGCTCCGGCTGGAGGATCGCGTTGATGCGGACGTGCTTGGTCCAGTAGTGGAAGTGCTCCGTCAGGCGGTAGGTCGTGGCCACGTAGGGGAACTTGTCCACCGTGCCCATCGCGGCCAGGTCGTCCTTGAAGACCCGCGCGGCGGGGTTGCTGGTGACGCCCTTGGCCTTCGGATACAGCGGGTTGTAGCCCAGCGGCGTCTCGAAGGGTTCGTAGTGCTCGGGGAACGGCCCTTCGGCCATGCCCGCGCGCGCGAAGAAGCGCGCCACGCCCTCGGGGTTCATGATGAACGGTCCCATGCCGCCGTCCGGATTTTCGTCGCCCTTGAAGTCGGGGATGTCGGCGCCGGTCCAGAACTTGCCGTTCCAGGAGATCAGGCTGCGGCGCGGATCGAACGGCTTGCCCGCCACGTCACAGGAAGCGCGGTTGTACAGGATGCGGCGGTTGGCCGGCCACGCCCAGGCCCAGTTCAGGGTCTGGCCGATACCGGTCGGGTCGCTGTTGTCGCGCCGCGCCATCAGGTTGCCGGTAGGCCCCCAGGCGCCCGCGAAGATCCAGCAGCCGCTGATGGTGGAGCCATCGTCGCGCAGTTCCGCGAAGCCGGCCAGTTGCTCGCCGGCCTTGCGGGTGACCTTGGAAGGATCCTTGGGATCGGTCAGCTCCACCAGCGCCTTACCCGTGTATTCCTTGGCCAGTTCTTCCGCGGTGGGATTCTGCGGATTGGAGTACGGCCAGGACAGGTTGACGATGGGATCGGGATACTTGCCGCCCTCGTCCTGGTACATCTTGCGCAGGCGCGTGAACAGCAGCGCCATGATCTCGATGTCGCTCTTGGCCTCGCCCGGAGGCTCGGCGCCCTTCCAGTGCCATTGCAGCCAGCGGCCGGAGTTCACCAGCGTGCCGTCTTCCTCGGCGAAGCAGGTGGTGGGCAGGCGGAAGACCTCGGTCTGGATCTTGGAGGGATCCACATCGTTGGCCTCGCCCGCGTTGCGCCAGAACTCGGAGGTCTCGGTGACCAGCGGGTCCATGATGACCAGGAACTTCAGCTTGGCGAACCCGGCGTTCAGCTTGGCCTTGTTGGGCGCGGCCGCCAGGGGGTTGAAGCCCTGGGCGAGGTAGCCGTTCATCTTGCCCTGGTTCATGAGCTCGTAGACTTGCAGCATGTCGTAGAGCTTGTCCAGCTTGGGCAGGTAGTCGAACGCCCAGTTGTTTTCGGCCGTGGCGGACTTGCCCCACCAGGCCTTCATCAGGCTCACGTGGAACTTGCTGTAGTTCTGCCAGTAGCTCAGCTGGTTGGGCCGCAGAGGCTTCTGCGTGCGCGACTCGATGTACTTGCCGTAGTCCTGCTCGGGCTCGTTGGGCAGGGTCATGTAGCCGGGCAGCAGGTTCGACATCAGGCCCAGGTCGGTCAGGCCCTGGATGTTCGAATGCCCGCGCAGCGCGTTCATGCCGCCGCCGGCGATACCGATGTTGCCCAGCAGCAGTTGCACCATCGCGCCCGTGCGGATGATCTGCGAACCGATGGAGTGCTGCGTCCAGCCCAGCGCGTAGAGGATGGTCGCGGCGCGGTTGGTGGTGGCGGTGGACGCCAGCATCTCGCACACCTTCAGGAACTTGTCCTTGGGCGTGCCGCAGACGCGCTCGACCATGTCCTCGGTGTAGCGCGAGTAGTGCTTCTTCAGCAGCTGGTAGACGGTGCGCGGATGCGCCAGCGTCGGGTCCGTCTTGACGTAGCCGTCGTCGCCGCGCTCGTAGTCCCAGCTGGCCTTGTTGTAGGTGCGCTTCTCGGCGTCGTAGCCGGAATACAGGCCCGCGTCGAACGCGAAGTCCTCGCGCACGATGAAGGAAAAGTCCGTGTAGTTGCGCACGTACTCGTGCTGGATCTTGTCATTGTCCAGCAGATACTTGATGACGCCGCCCAGGAAAATGATGTCGGTGCCGGTGCGTATGGGCGCGTAGAAGTCCGCCACGGATGCCGAGCGCGTAAAGCGCGGATCCACGACGATCAGCTTTGCCTTGTTGTGGGCTTTTGCTTCCGTGACCCATTTGAACCCGCAAGGGTGGGCCTCGGCGGCATTGCCGCCCATGATCAGTACTACGTCCGCGTTCTTGATGTCGACCCAATGGTTCGTCATCGCTCCACGGCCAAACGTCGGGGCAAGACCTGCCACCGTCGGGCCATGTCAGACACGGGCTTGGTTATCGAATGCCAGTATCCCCATGCTGCGCACAGTCTTGTGCGTGATGTAGCCAACCTCGTTGCTGCTTGCGGAGGCCGCCAGCATGCCGGTGGTCAGCCACCGGTTGACGGTCTTGCCGTCCGCGGTCTTCTCGACGAAGTTCGCGTCGCGGTCCGCCTTCATGAGCTTGGTGATGCGGGTCAGGGCATCGTCCCACGACATCCGCACCCACTTGTCCGAACCCGGCGCCCGGTATTCCGGGTACTTCAGGCGGTTGGGGCTATGGATGAAGTCGATCAGGGCAGCGCCCTTCGGACAGAGCGTGCCGCGGTTGACGGGGTGGTCCGGGTCGCCTTCGATGTGCATGATGCTGGCGCGGGCGTTCTTGGAGCCGTCGCCCAAGCCGTACATCAGCAGTCCACAGGCGACCGAACAGTAGGGACAGGTGTTGCGCGTTTCAGTCATGCGCGCAAGCTTGTACTGGCGGACTTCGGCCATGGCCGTGCCGGGGGCTGCCCCCAGCAAAGCCAGGCTGGAGCCTGCCAGCGTCGCACCGGTCACCTTGAAGAACTGGCGGCGATTCATGTTGACCATGAAACACTCCTCTCCGGGTGAAATGAAGGAAGCCGTTGGCTGGCCGAAGCAAAAGCCCTACGAATTCCAAGGATATTTTTCCAAGTATAGGCTTTGCGGGACGGGTACGCCATGGGACCCGTCTTAAGGACGACCTTCCTTATGTCTGAGATTTAGCGGCCAAATCGGAGGTTTTCGCAGATTTTGGATGATCCGCCGGCTGCTACCATCTGCGGCTGCCTGGACTGGCCCGCCGACCCTCCCTTTTTGGGGGAGGCCGCGCCGCCAGCCTTCTTTCCCGCATGACCGTAGGAGCGCCGATGCGCCGCCTTGTTGCCCTGGCCTTGTCCATCACCGCCACGCTCGCGCCAGCCACGCTGACCCGCGCGGCCCCGGCCGCCCTGACTCCCGCCGCGGCCGCCACCGAAGCCGCCCACCAAGCGGGCATGGAAGGCTATCTCTACTTCTACCCGCTGGTCACGATGGACCTGACCCGCCGCCAGTTCACCCACCCGTCCCGCGGCGCCGAGGGCGCGCCGGCCAATACCTTTCTGCATGCACGGGCGCTGCCGCAGCCGGGCGCGGCCACGCCCTGGGCCAATCCGGACATGCTGCGCAGCGTCGGCTGGCTGGACCTGACGTCCGGGCCGGTGGTGCTGTCGGTGCCGGATACCCAAGGCCGGCTCTATGCGCTGACGCTGCTGGACATGTGGACGGATGTATTCGCCACGCTGGGCAAGCGCAGCACCGGCACGGCCAAGGGCAATACCGTGATCGTGCCGCCGGGCTGGAGCGGCGTGCTGCCCTCGGGCATGGCGCGCATCGACGCGCCCACGGCCTACGTATGGGCCAAGAATCTGATCCAGGCGGATGGACCCGCCGACTACCCCGCGGTCCACGTCTTGCAAGACGGCTTCCAGCTGACGCCGCTGGCGCAATGGAACCTGCCCGTGCAAGCGCAGCGGGCGAAGGCCGATCCCTCCCTGAATCTGCGCATCCCGGTGCGCGAGCAGGTCGAGTCCATGCCGACCGACGCCTACTTCGAATATGCGGCCGAGCTGCTGCGCAAGAACCCGCCGCATGCCACCGATCAGCCCGTGCTGGCCAGGCTGCGCGGCGCCGGGCTGGCCGCCGGCCGGCCGTTCGACTTCGCCCAGCTCGACCATCCCGCCAAACAGGGTTTGCGCCGCGGCCTGCGGGCGGCGCGCGAGCGCATGACGGCGGCGGCCGGCGCCACGGTGCGCAGCGTCAACGGCTGGCACCAGGAAACCGCCAGCATCGGCGTCTACGGCAATTCCTATCTGCGGCGCGCCCTGGCGGCGCAGGCGCAGCCAGGCGCGGGCCTGCCCGAAGACCTGAGCGTGCTGCTGCTGGCGGCCGACAGCCAGGGCGCACCGCTGGATGGCGCGCGCGGCTACACGCTGCATTTTGAAAACGGCCAACTGCCGCCCGCCGCGGCGCTGTGGTCGCTGGCGGCCTACGACGCGCAAGGCATGCCGTCGGCCAATCCGCTGAACCGCTACGCGCTGGGCGACCGTGATCCTTTGCGGTACAACGCCGACGGTTCGCTGGACCTGCGCATCAGCCATGCGCCGCCCGCGCCCGAGGAACAGTCCAACTGGCTGCCGCTGCCCGCAGCCGGCGCAGTCAGCGTGCTGCTGCGCGTCTATGCGCCCGAACCCGCGCTGCTGGACGGATTGTGGACGCCGCCCGCCCTGCTGCGCGACACCCCGCCCGAAGACACCCCGCAAGAATCCCCGGAAGCCGCTGAAAAGACGCAGCCATGACAGGCGCCTGCCGCTACCATAGGCGTTTTATCCAAGATTGAACGCCCGCCATGGACGAAGCCTTTAGCCACCAATTGTCGATGACCATCCTGATGACGCCGGACATGGCGAATTTCTCAGGGAATGTGCACGGCGGAACCATCCTCAAGTACCTGGACCAGGTGGCCTACGCCTGTGCCAGCCGGTACGCCGGCCAATATGTGGTGACCCTGTCCGTGGACCAGGTCGTGTTCCGCGAACCCATCCACGTGGGCGAACTGGTGACTTTCCTGGCGGCGGTGAACTACACCGGCCGCACGTCCATGGAAATCGGCATCAAGGTCGTCACCGAGGACATCCGCAAGAAGCTCGTGCGCCATACCAATAGCTGCTATTTCACGATGGTTGCGGTGGATGAGCAGGGCGCGCCGACCGCGGTGCCGCCGCTGGAACCGCGCAACCTGGAAGAAAAACAGCGCATGGAAGCCGCCCGGCTGCGCCGCGAACTACGCCAGGAAATGGAACGCAGGCACGGCGAGATCAAGCGGGAAACCACGCACGACGCGCAGCCCTGACACGGGATTCCCTGCACGCCCAAAGCAAAACGAGCCCAGCGGGCTCGTTTTTTCATGCGTGGTCTTTCATGCGCGGCCTCTGAGGCCAGACCGGCTTCAGGCGCGTTCCGCCGAGGCCGGAGGCGACGGCGGCGCGGCGGCGGGTTCGCGATCGCGGCCCACCATGCGCTTCAAGCCCAGCCACTGCTGCGACCAGAAGCCGCGGCCGTAATCGCGTCCGCCCAGCTCCGCCTGCTGGTCATGGATGCCCGTGGGGCCGTAGCCCACGCCGAAGCGGGCGGTGCGGAACAGCACATCCCAGATGGGGAACAGCGCGCCGAAGTTGTAGCCGCCCACCGGTCCCGGCGACGAGGCGTCGTAGGCGATGGAGTGGTGGTGCCGGTGAAAGCGCGGGCTGACCAGCAGGCGCTCGCCGATGGCGCCGAAATGCATGCGCAGGTTGGCGTGCGAGAAGCTCTGCGCCAACTGGGTGATGGCCACCACCATGACGAACTGCGCCGGCGGCACGCCCACCAGCTGCGACACGAACACCACCAGCACGTCGCGCAGCATGTCGTCCAGCAGGTGGTTGCGGTCGTCGCTCCACATGGTCATCTGGCGTTGGCTGTGGTGCACGGCGTGCAAGGCCCAGAGCCAGCCGAAACGGTGCTGGGCCCGGTGGTAGAAGTAGTCCACCGCGTCGAACAGCAACAGGTAGATGATCAGGCTGACCCAGGCCTTGTCCGTCACGCCGGGCCAGTACTGGTCCAGCTGGAACGGCGCGAACCCCCAGACGTGCAACTGGCCGAACACGCTATCCCATAGCGGCTCCACCGTGAAGAACAGCACCAGCCGGAAAGCGCCCAACCGGTGGATCAGCGTGTAGAGCACATCGATGCCGATCTGGCGGCGGTCGGTGACGGCCTCGACCGGACGCAGGCGCTGCAGCGGGCCGAACACCAGCACCAGCACGGCGACCTGCAGCAGGCCGACCAACAACCACATGGTGGCGTCGTAGCCGTCCTCGATGAAGTTGCTCATGCCCAGGTGGAACAGCGCGGGCTGAATCGCCGTTTCGAAGAGCCATTGCTGGCACTCTCCGAACAATTGACTAAGCGTATCCATGATCAATGATGCGTAGCGATCCAATCGCGGTAGGACGGATGCGTATCCAAGGTAGCAAAACAATAGCCCTTGCGCTGCAAACCTTCAATCAGCGGCTCCAGCACGGCCGGCGCCCAGGGGTCCTGGCGCGACCAGATGCCCAGGTGCGCCAGCAGGATGTCGCCGGGCTTGATGGTGCGCAGCGCCTGGTCCAGCAGGCGGGCGTTGGGGTATTTGTCGCTGGGCAGTTCGTCGCCCAGGAAACCGGCGGGCGCCCAGCCCACGTGCTCGAAGCCGCAGGCCTTGGCCGCCTTCAGCAGCGCGGGCGAGGTCTTGCCGCCCGGCGCGCGGTAGATCGGCAGCATGTTCTTGCCCGTCATCTGATGGAAACGGGTGACGGACCGCTTGATCTCGGCGCAATACTGCTCGGGCGTCCATTCGGCGCGCTTGCCCGCGTCCGGACCGGCGCTGGGCTTGACGCGGAACTTGCCGTCGGGGAGATCCGCCTGCCAATAGACGTGGTCATAGGTGTGCGAGCCGAAGACATGGCCTTCGGCCGCGCGCGCTTTCCACCAGGGCGCCCACACGTCGTCCAGGCTGGAGCCGTCGGTCAGCGTGCGCTCGTTGGCCAGGAAAAACGTCACCTTGACGTTGTGTCGGGCCAGCACGTCGGCGATCAGCGGGGCCACGCCCATGTGGCCGGTATCGAACGTCAGGTAGACCGGTTTGTCGCAGGTAGCGGGCGCGGCCATTCCCATGGCGGGAAAGGCCAGCGCGAACACGACCGCCGCGCGGAGGCGTTTTGCCGCCGGGCCGTCCCAAGGCAAAACCGCCCCCTTGGGGGGCAGCAAGCCCGCGCAAGCGGGCGCGGCGTGGGGGCTCTTGCTACCGCGTGGGAGCATGGTTCAGCGTCCAGACGCCATGGGGCGACTTGCCCACCGGCACCTGATTGACCACCTTTTTCTGCTCCAGGTCCACCACGGTGAGCTTGCGGGCCCAGCGCGAGGTGACCAGCAGGGTCTTGCCGTCGGCCAGCACGTCCATGCAGTCCGGACCGCCCGGCACCGGGAAGGTATCGGTGACGGCCAGCGTCTGCAGGTCGATGCGGCTGATGGAATTGGCGGTACGGTTGCTGACGAACAGGTGGCGGTGGTCGCCCTGCGCGCGGAAGGCGTGGGCGCCCGCGGCGGTCTTGATGCGCGTCACCAGCTTGGCCGGGCCGTTGCTGACGTCGTAGGCCTCGACGTAGGAGTCGCCGGTCAGTGCCACCAGCAACGTCTTCTGGTCGGGCGTCAGGAACACGTCGGCGGGCGTCTTGCCCACCGACACCGTCCATTTCGGCGTCTGCGTGGCCAGGTCGATGGCAATGAGCTGATCGCTGTCCTGCAGCGTCACGTAGGCCGTGGTGCTGTTCTTGTCGATCATGATGTGGCTGGGCGTCTTGCCGGCCTGGATGCGCTTGACCAGCTTGAGGTCGAAGCCCTTTTCCAGCGGATGCCAGGAATAGATGTCGATGTGGTCCAGGCGGTTGGCCGCGGTCACGAACCACTTCATGTCCGGCGAGAATTGCAGCTGGTAGGGATCGACGATGCCGGTCAGCGTGCGCTGCACTTCACCGGTCTTGGGATCCATCAGCGTGATCGAATCGCTGGTGGCGTTGGCCACCATGAGCGACTTTTCGTCGGGGGTCAGGTACAGGTGATGCGGCTCTTTGCCCGTGGGCACGCGCCGCAATTCCTTGTAGGTGGCCGGATCAACGATGCTGACGTTGGCGTCCAGGGAGTTCAGGACGAAAATCGGGGCCGAGGCGGCCGCGGCGCTAAGCGCCATCCCTACGCCGAACAGGGCGTAGCGGACAAAATGCATGGGGTTCAATTTCTAGGTCCGGCAAAGGGGTATCGGGCAGGGTCCCGGTGCTCGCCATTTTAGGCACAGCGGGCTGACAAAAGGGCATCGTGCCGTGCCAGCCGGACAAACGGACACGCCTGTTGCGACCCAGCAACAGGCGTACGCCGATTACTCCCCGAAAACCGGAAAAATCATTTGCTGCCAACGGGTTGCACGTCGGCATCGGTCCAGGTTCCGGCACGGATATCGCGTTCCCGCAAGGCCGCGGCGCGCGCTGCGGACGAGGGTCCCAGGTCGGCCTCCAACACGCGCCCGTCGGGGCCGACGACGAAGGAGTCGATGCCGGTCTGCCCGTAACGCGCCGGCCAGGCGACGATGTGATACGAGCCGCCGTCCGCGCCCGGTATCACCTTGTACCGGTAGCCGTAATAAGCATCGTCCAGCGGCACCTCCGGCCCCATGCTGAGCGCGTCCAAGCCATAGGCCTGCTGCGGGGCGCCCGGCACCTCGGGCCAGTACAGCCCGTCGCGTTGCCCCGGACGGCTGACCAGGCGGCTCGCGTAGCGCCCCTGGCCCACGCCGTCCTTGTAACGACCTTGCGCGGCCTGCAGCTCCCGCAGGGTCTCGATGGCGGTCAGTTCGTTGCGGCCGATCGCGCGGCGGCGGATTTCCGCCGTGCCCGCCGCCGGGTCGAAACGCCAGCCCTGCCCGGCGCGCACGATGGGCACGGGCAGGGTCCAGCCCGAATCCCCGACCGCCAGCCAGGAACGGCCGCCATCGGCCACGATCTCGTGCTTGCGCGACCAGGCCGCCAGGAAACGGTAGATGTCGTCCTGCGCCACGCCGCCCGGCACGATCTTGCTGTGATTCGGCCCCAACACCTTGGCCAGTCCGTCGAGGTCGCCAGTGGCCATGGCGTCGACGAAGGCGTCGGCGGCGGCCTGCGGGCTCGGATACAGGCTTTGCGCCGCGGCGGGGGCCGCAAGGCCCAGCGCCAGCAGCGACGCGGCGCCCAGCGCGCGCAAACGAGCAATGGTCATGAGAGTTCCCTTGTCCATGGTGCTTATCTCCGGCCGCCGAAATGTCCGCCGCCGCCGCCACCACCACCGCGTCCGCCGCCTGCGTGTCCGCCGCCGCGCGGACCGCCGCCACCGCCGCCGCGGTTCATCTCGCTGCGCGTGTGCTGCTGCCGCATTTGGTCGCCGTTGCCGGCGCCGCTCAGCGCGTTGGCGCTATTGGAGGCGCGGCCACGATCGCGCGCGGCCGCTTCGTCGGCGCGCTGGCGCTGGGCTGCAGCTTGACGGTCCTGCGTGGACACGCTGTTGGACGGCCGGTTGTGCTGCGCCTGCCCGCCGCCTTGCGCCCGGTCGCGAGCCCCTTGCCCCCCCTGCCCGCCTTGTCCAGCCCGTTGTTGCCCTTGGCCTTGCCCGCGGTTCGCCGCAGCATCGCCTCGGCCCGCCCCCTGGCCGCGCCCCGCGCCCGGTTCGGCATGGCCGGGGATGGACTGCCCGGTGCGGCCTTCGAACGACTGCGCCGCGCGCTGGCGCGCGGCATCGCGGGAGTTCGGCGCTGCCGCCGCGCCCGGCGAGCGGCCGCCCTGGCCCTGCGCCCGGTTCTGCACGCCAGCCTGACGCTGGCTGTCGAAACGTTGGCGGCTGGCCTGGTCCGCATACGGGGTGTTGCCGCGGTTGGCCGGGTTGTGCTGCCAGGTGGTCCTGTTGTTGTTGTTGATGTTGTTGCGGTCGATTCGCTGGTTGACGTTGATGTTGTTGTAGCGATTGACGTCGATGTCGACGTCGTTATGCCCCCAATCGAACCCGCCCCACATGGAGTTGACCGCAGCCACGCCCAGGCCGAAGCCGATGCCGGCCACCAGCGAGGTGGCGAACACCGAACCCGGAGGCGGCGGGTAGTAGTAAGGCGGATAGGAGGGGTAGGCCCAGGTGCCGTACACCACCGTCGGGTTGTAGCTGGGCACGTACACGACCTGCGGATCGGCCGGCTCGATCACCACGACGGTCTTGTCGTTGGTCGTGCTGGAGGTGACCTTCTGCTGCGGCGTGCTCTTCAGGTTGCCGGCCTTCTGCGCCTGGACGCGCAGCCTCTGGACCGAATCCATGACGGCGTCGGGCTGCGCCAGGAAGGCGTCGCCCACGGATTTCACCCAGTCCGGCTGGCGGCCCATCATGTCCATGACCGACGGGAAGGCCACCAGGGATTTGACGCTGGGATCCCAGGATTCGCCCTCGACCGCCTTGACGGCCTGGTCGCCGGATTCCGAGGTATGCGCGGCCGACCATTTGGCGGCCGCCGCGACATCGTCGGGGTAGGTCGCGCCCATGAGGATTTGCGAGAGCAGCGAATCCGGATACAGCGCCACGGGCGCCATCAATTGATCCAGTTGCGCGTTGTCCAGCTTGGTCTGCGCCGTGGCGGGAAGGCAGACAGCCAACCCCAGGCATAACCAGCCGATGAACCATCGTTGCAGTCGACGCATTTTCCGTTCTCCGTGAATCGCCAAGCGTAAAGCCACAAGCCAGGAGGAACTGCCGGATATCGCGCTGACAATATATGCCTAACCCCGGCGCAGGGGAAGCGCCGGCGCGGATCTGCTTCGGTTCACAGTTTGGCGACGGAAACCTCGGTCGCCTTGACGAAAGCCAGCACCTCGGTGCCGACCTCCAAGCCCAGTTCCTTGACCGACCGGGTGGTGATCACCGAGGTCACGATGCCGGCCGGCGTATCCACGTCCACCTCGGACACCACCGGACCCAGGATGATCTCCTTGATCTTGCCGCGGAACTGGTTGCGGGCGTTGATGGATTGAATGCTCATGGTCTTGCTCCTGGAGTGAAGAGCGGCGTCATGCCGCCCATGGGGGAATCGCCGAGCGCGGTCTCAGACCGCCAGCCGCAGGTGTCGGATCTGGATGACGGGCGCCAAGGGCCGCGCGGCGTCCGGCGTGTCTTGCAGACGCAACGCGGCGCGCAGCACGCGGGCCTCCAGCGCGGCGAATGCGGCCGAGCCGCGCACCCGAGGACGCGCCAGGCCGACGCGCTCGTCCAGCGCCACGCCGCCTTCGTCCAGCACCAGGATGCGATCCGCCACCGCCACGGCCTCGGCCGCGTCGTGGGTCGCCAGCACGGCGGTAAATCCCTGCCGGCGCCAGATATCCTCCAGCAGCCGCTGCGCCTCGATGCGGCTCAGCGCGTCCAGCCCCTGAAACGGTTCGTCCAGCAGCAACAGGCCGGGACGGCGCGCCAGGGCCCTGGCCAGCGCCACGCGCTGGCGCTGCGGCTCGGACAACTGCGCGGGCCAGTCGCCGCCGCGGCCGTCCAGGCCCACCTGGCGCAACGCTTCGGCCGCCTGCGCCGTGCCGGGCAGGCCCAGGGCGACGTTGTGCAGCACGGTCTTCCAGGGCAGAAGGCGCGCGTCCGGCAGCAGGAGGCGCACGCGGCCGTCACGCTCCCAGACGGGAAAATTGTCGAACAGCAGCGGCGGACGGGCCGGCTCGCCGCCCTGCTCGCCGCTGGGCGCGAGCTTGCCGGCCAGCAGATGCAGCAAGGTACTCTTGCCGCTGCCTGCGCGCCCGACCACGGCCACGAACTCGCCGGCCGCAATCTCCAGGTCCAACGCCTGCAATGCGATGCGGTCGCCATGGCGCTTGGCGAGCTTGCGCAAGGTTACGCGCAGCGCAGTTCGCGGCTCGGCCTCGGGCATTTCGTCCGGCTCCGTACGCTGGCGCACGTCCAGGTGCTGCAGCAGTTCGAACTCATTGGGATTGATGAACATCATCGCGGCCTCCAGCGCAGCAGCCAGCGCTCCAGCGCGCTTACCAGCGCCCCCGAGCCCAAGCTGAGGACCGCGTAGAGCGCAATCGCCAGCAGCAGGATCGTCACGTCCGGCGGACCGTTGCCCAGCCATTGCGGAATTCCCGGCGCAGTCGGCGTCGCGAACAGTTCCAGTGCTATCAGGGTCAGCCATAGCAGTCCCAGCCCCTGCTTCAAGCCCGTCAGGATGAACGGCAATGCGCCCGGCAGATGCACATGCCAATAAAGAGACCAGCCGCTCAGGTCATGGGACCGGCCGGTGTCGACCAGCGCCGGATCCGCCGCGCGTATGCCGCGCACCGCCTGGTACAGGAGCGGTGCAAGCAGGCTCAGCGCCGGCAGCGCCTGCCTGGCCGTCTCGCTGCCGCCCAGCCACAGCGCCGCGAGCAACGCGCCTCCCAGCCAAGGCAAGGCCGGCGTGTCGGGAGCGGCGCGGACGCGGGTGCGGCGCATCGGTCAGACGCTGAAGCCGCCCGCTAGCGCGAGCCGGCCCAGATCGTAGGATGGGTTGGAAACGGCGGCGCGCGGCAATACCAGCTCGGACAGGCGCTCCACCGAGTCCTCCAGCCGCCGGCGGACTTCCCCGTCTATCTCGCCCGCGCCGAACTCGTCCACGCGTACCTGGGTATCGGTGGCGTAGACGCCCGCCAGGATGTGGCGCGCACCCAGCGCCGACAGCACGGGCTTCAAGCCGTACTCCAGCGCCAACAGATGCGCCGGGCTGCCGCCCGTGGCGATGGGCAACACCACCTTGCCGGCCAGCGCCTTCGGATCCAGCAGGTCCAGTACCGCCTTCAACCCGCCGGAAAAGGAGGCCTGATAGACCGGCGAGGAAATCACGACCGCATCTGCCGCCGCCACGCGGGCACGCAGCGCGTTGGCCGCGGCGCCGGCGTAATTGCCTTCTATCAGGTCTTCGGCGGGGATATCGCGCAAGCCCAGTTCGCCCACGCTCAACCCGCGCGGCTGCAGGATCCCGGCGGCGTGCCGCAGCAGCACCGCGGAACGGGAGCGCTGCGACGGACTGCCGGCGATGGCGAGTACACGGGCGTGAGCCTGGTGACGTGGCGATGACATGGAAGGTTGTTTGCGGCTGTGGGTTCAAGGAGTCGAACCGATTCTGTCATCGCCGCGCTGCGTCGAAAAATACTTAGTCGATATGAGGTTATGTTGAAACGCAGGTTCGGCCGCTTTGGGAAATATGCGAAAAGCACAGCCCGCCCTCTCGTCCGTATGCAGGACTGGCTTGCACCAGGCGGCGAGCCTATACTGGATTGGCTAGTTGCTCCCGATTCCTTTTCGAAAGGAGAGGCAACATGTATAAGCACCTGCTCGTCGCCGTGGATGGCTCCCTGCTGTCTGAATCGGCTTTCAAGCGCGCTCTTGTTTTCGCCAAGGAAATGGGAGCCACCATCACGCTCATCCGCGCCATTCCGGAGGACCATCTGCTGGTCTACCAGGCCGAAATGCTGGGCACCACGCAGGCGCACCACACCGACCAGGCGCGCAAGAACGCGCAAACCTACCTGGACAACCTGGAGATGGAAGCGCGCCACGCGCTGGTGCCGTGCAACGCCGTGGTCACGGTCAACGACCATCCGCACGAAGCCATCGTCGAGGCGGCGCAGAACCAAGGCTGCGACCTGATCATCATGGGTTCGCACGGTCGCCACGGCATGACGGGCTTCTTGCTGGGCAGCGAAACCCAGCGCGTGCTGGCGCGCACCCGACTGCCGGTGCTGGTGTACCGATAATCCGGCAGGCGCGGCCGTTCAGGCGGCGGCCAGCGCGTGCTGGAAGGTAAAGCTGTCGGAATACATGTGGTCCAGGCTGGCGCCGCGCGCGGCCAGCAGGCTCTTGGCTTGGTGGATCATGTCCGGCGCGCCGCACAGGTAAAAGGCGTGCTCGGACAGATCCTGGTGGTCTTCCAGGACCGCCTGCTGCACGTGGCCGCGGCGGCCCTGCCAGTCCGCGCCCGCGCGCGACAGCACCGGCACGAAGTTGAATTCGTACAGCCGCCCTGCCCAGCTTTCGATTACGTCGCGCAGGTAGAGGTCGGCCTCGGTGCGCATGCCCCAGTAGAGCGTGACGGGCGGGCAGTCCTCGTTGTCCAGCAGCGATTCCAGGATGGCCTTGATCGGCGCGATGCCCGTGCCGGTGGCCATCATGATGAGCGGCCGCCAGTCTTCCTCGTGGTAGCTGAACACGCCCAGCGGCGCTTCGATCTCCATGCCGGCGCCGGCTTGCGCCTGGCCCAGCCACTGGTCGGTGTAGCGGCCGCCTGGAATGCGGCGCACGTGGAAATCCACCAGGTTGCCGGCGGGCGCCGAAGCCATGGAAAAGCTGCGCGTCTCGCCGTCGGGCAGCACCACGTTCATGTACTGGCCCGGCACATACTCCAGGCCCGCTTCGGGCAGCGCCAGCGTCAGGTGGATGACGTCGTCGCAATACCGTTCGATGCGGTGGATGGTGGCGGGCAGGCGGCGCGGTTCGGGAAACGACTGCCGGCTGCTGGCCACGCTGATGCAGAGATCGCCCAGCGGCCGGGCCTGGCAGGCCAGCGCGTAGCCTTCGGCCGCTTCTTCGGGCGTCAGGGCCATGGGGAACTCTTCATACTCCACGGCGCCGAACTCCAGCTTGATGCGGCAGGTGCCGCAGCCGCCGAAGGTGCACTCGTGCGGCAGCTTCACCGCCGAGCGCTCGGCGGCCTGCAGTACGGATTCGCCTTCTTCGACCTGGAACGATTCGTCGGTTTGCAGGATGTGCACGCGGTATGCCATGGCCGGCCTCGCTTATTTCTTGATATCCGCCTCGACCAGCACTTTCATGCCGCGCGGCTCCAGCAGCGCCGCCAGCGCGGCAAGCGCGGCCAGGCCGGCCTTGGTGTCCTGTTCGCCGTTGCCGCCGCTCAGGCCCACGCCCCCGATCACCTCGTTGTTCACCACGATGGGAAAGCCGCCGACGAACACGGCGAACTTGCCGTCAAAGCTCCACTGGATGCCGAAGGCCTCGTTGCCAGGCAGCGCCGGACCGTTGGGCGGAGTGTTGAACAGATGGGTGGAACGCTTGTGCCCGGCGGCGGTAAAGGCCTTGTTCCAGGCGATCTGCGGGCCGGTGATGCGGGCGCCGTCCATGCGCTCCAGGGCGATGGGATAGCCGCCGTCGTCGACGATGCAGATCGACTCCAGCACGCCGATTTCCTCGGATTTTGCGATGGCCGCGCGGACCATCACGCGCGCTTCTTCCAGTTCCAGACGATAGACCTGCTTCATGGGGATACCTCTTCTGCTTGCGATTGGGAGCCGCGGCCTCAGCCGGCGCGGTAGACGGTCTTGATCTGCGTGTAGAACTCCAGGCCCACCCGCCCCGATTCGCGGAACGTGGAGGTGCTGGAATGCTTGAGCCCGCCGAACGGCGCGTTGATCAGGTTGCCGGTGGTGGTCCGGTTGATCTTCACCGTGCCGGCCTGGATGTCGCGGGCGAAGCGGTGCGCATAGCGCGCATCGGTGGTGGCGATGGCGGCCGACAGGCCGTATTCGGTGTCGTTGGCCTTGGCGATGGCGTCTTCGTAGCCGTCCACTTCGATCAGCGCGATCACCGGGCCGAAGATCTCTTCGCGGGCGATGCGCATCTGCTGCGTGACGTCGGTGAAGAGCGCCGGCGACACGTAATAGCCGCGCTCGAACCCGGCGCCCGTCAGGCGGTCGCCGCCGTACAGGTGGGTGGCTTCCTGCTTGCCTGCCGCCACATAGCCCAGCACGTTGTCCAGCTGCTTGGCCGTGGCCAGCGGCCCCAGATCGAAGTTGCCGTCCAGGCCGTTGCCGATGGTCAGCGCCTTGATGCGGGCCAATAGCTTGTCGGTATAGGCCTGGCGCACGCGCTTGTCCACCAGCACCCTGCTGGTGCCGGTGCAAGCCTGGCCGCTGAGCGAAAAGCCGCCCTTCACGGCCAGGTCCACGGCGCGGTCCAGGTCGGCGTCCGCCAGCACGATCAAGGGGTTCTTGCCGCCCAACTCCATCTGCGTACGGGTGGTCAGGCCCGCGGTCCGGTGGATCTGTTCGCCCGCGGCAGTGGAGCCGGTAAAGGAAATCGCCCGCACCGCGCGCGCGCCGGTAATGGCCTCGCCCACCGCGCCGGCCGGGCCGGTCAGAAAGTTCAGCACCCCGGCCGGCAGGCCGGCTTGGACGAAGGCTTCGGTCAGGCGGTAGCCCGACATGGGCGCGTCGGACGAGGGCTTGAACACCACGGTATTGCCCGTGATGAGCGCCGGGGCGATCTTGCGGGCGGGAATGGAGATGGGGAAGTTCCAGGGGGAAATCACCGTCACCACCCCCAGCGGCTCGCGCTGGCTGTAGACCACCATGTCCGGGTCGTCGTTGGGATAGGTCTCGCCCGTGAAGGACTGCCCCTCCACGGCGTAGAAGCGGATCGTCTGCGCCGAACGCAGCACCTCGTCCTTGGCCAGGTTCAGGCTCTTGCCCTCTTCCCGTGTCAGTTCGCGGGCGATGTCGTTGGCGTGGTCTTCCAGATACTGGGCCGCGCGGAACAGGATGGCCGCGCGCTTGGAAATCGGGGTATCGCGCCAGCCGGCGAAGGCGGCTTCGGCGGACGCCACCGCCTGGCGGGCGTCTTCCGCGTCCGACACCTGGAAACGGCCCACGATATCGCTGGTGTCGGCCGGGTTGATGTTGGGCGCCGTCTTGCCGGTGCCGCTGGGCACCCAGCTGCCGCCGATGTGGTTCAGGAATGTTTGCTGCGAGAGGTCGTCCACGGGAGCTGTTCCTTAATCTGCGCCCGGCTGGCCGCGATTGCCTGGGCGGGTTGGCTTATGAACATTGTATACTTTAATCAATATGGATCGATACGTGTAAACCCCTGCTTCAGGGCGCCCCCCCTGGAAAAAAGGGTCCCCGCAGGGACCCCAAGGCAGCGCCACAAACCGGTATCAACTCCAGATCAGCACCGCGCAGATCGTCGAGACGAATAGCGCCAGCAGCACCGGCAACAGCAGGGCGCGCACCAGCGACAGCACGTTGACCCGCGCAAAGCCCGCCACCGCGATCAGCGAGGACCAGGCGATCAGCGTGCCGCCACCCGTCCAGACCGCACCCATCTGCCCCACCGCCGCCAGCGTCGCCGGGTCCACACCCACCACCGGCCCCAGGGCGCCGGACAGGGTGCCGGTCAAGGGCAGGCCCGCGAAGCCTGAACCGTCGATGCCGGTGATCATGCCGACCAGCAGCACGCCAAAGGCCACCAGGAAGTGGTTTTCGGGAATCAGGTGCTGGCCGGCGGAAATCACCTCGAACAGCAGGCCCGGCGCCTGCGCTTGCGGCACGCCCAGGATCTGCGCGGCGGTCTCATTGGCGCCCACGAAGAAGAAGCCCGCGATCGGCAACACCGAGCCCATGGCCTTGAAGGCGAACACGAAGCCGTCGGTGACGTGCTCCGGACAGACGTCCAGCATCTTGCGCGGGCCTTCCGCGGCCAGGGTCACCAGCATCATCACGACGAAGGCCACCCCGCCCACCAGCGCCGCCGCGTCGCCGCCGCGCAGCGCGGGCAGGGACGGGAACAGGCGCGGCAGCACCATGACCGCGATCACGGCCAGAAAGGCCAGCGGCGTCACGACGGCAAAGGTCTTGGACCAGCGCACGCGGCGACGCTCTTCGTCGCTCAGGGCCGGGCCGCTGGGTAGCGCGGGGTCCGCGCCCATGGTGCCGCGGGCCAGCTCGGCCTTGTCGAACGAGCCGGACTGCTCGATGCGGGCCAGGCTGCCGTCCTGCGCCCGTGCCTGCCAGGCGGACAGGAGCCCGGCGTCGGCCGGCACGATGTGCTTGCGGATCAGCAGGTAGGCCGCCACCAGCGCGACCCCGCCGGTGATGAGCGACAGCACCAGCGCGCGGTCCGCGACCACGGCGGCGCTGACCGCCGCCCCGGCAGCCTTGGCGCTGATGCTGGGCGCCACGCCGATCACGTAGTCCGAGGACAGCGCCATGCCCTGTCCGGCGATGGCGATGGCCATGGCGCCCGCCAAGGGCGGCAGGCCCGCCGCGATGGCAGCGGGCAGCAGGATGGCCGACACCAGCGGCACCGCAGGCGTGGGCCAGAAGAACAGCGAGATCACATAAGTACAGAGAGCGATGATCAGAAAGGACGAATGTCCGCCCCGCATGACGCGGCGAAACGGCTGCACCATGCGCACGTCCGCCTGCAGGGTTTTCAGCGCGTTGAGCAGCGCCGTCATGAAGGTGATCACCAGGAAGATGTTGAACAGCTCCTTCGCAGCCACGAAGCTGGCCGAGAAAATGCCGATCAGGGCGCTGATCGGATTGCCCGTGATGGCAAGCACCACCAGAAAGGTGCCGATCACCGACGGCACCACCACGTTGGCCCGCAGAATCATCGTCAGGATGATGGCGGCCACGCTGATCAGGTACATCCAATGAGCAGCGTTGAGCACTACGTCCGCTTGCATGTGCTATTCCCCTTGTATGCGTGGCTGTTATGGCGCCACGTTCGGTATACTATATTTCGTTTGTAGCCATACCAATCAAAATATGCAGCGCCTAGGGAAAGCGATAATTCTGAAAAACCCATGAATAACGCCTAAAAATCAGGGGATTACCCTAGTTTTTGCAGCATCTCATGAAATTCAGAAAAATCCTGGATAGACTATCGTATACATAGTAACGATTAAGCCGGGCATGACATCCTCCCTGCCGTACCCCGATCTCCTCCAGTACGCCACCATGGCCGCCGTGGTGTTCGGCGCCGCGATCGCACAGGGCGTGGGCGGCGTGGGCTTCGCCATGTTCGCCGCGCCGGTGGCGGCCATGTTCTTCCCGCAGCTGGCGCCGGGGCCGCTCTTGACGCTGGGCGGTTTCATTTCGCTGTTGACCGCGTTGCGCGAGCGGGCCGCCATCGACTGGCCTTCGGTGTCCTACGCGCTGGCGGGCCGCGCCGTCGGCACGTTGATCGCGATCTACGCCATGACGCGCTTCGCGCCGCAGGCGTTGGGGGTGCTGTTCGCCGCCCTGATCCTGGTGGCCGTGGCGCTGAGCGCGGCCGGCCTGCACTTTTCCGCCACGCCCGGACGCGTGTCCGGCGCGGGCGTGGCCTCGGGCATCATGGGCACCATGACCTCGGTGGGCGCACCGCCCATCGCCATCGTGATGCAGCACGCGGCGCCGCCGCGCCTGCGCGCCACGCTGGGCATGGTGCTGTTCCTGGGATCGATCTTCTCGCTGGCCATGCTGGCATGGGCCAAGCGGTATACGGGCTATCACGCCGGGCTGGCGCTCAGCCTGGCGCCTTTCCTGCTGGCCGGTTTTGCGGTCTCCAACCGGCTGCGCCACCGCCTGCCGCCGCGCGCGGTGCGCAGCGTGCTGCTGGCGGTATGCGCCTTGGGCGCGCTGGGCGTGCTGGCCAAGGCTTTTTGGGGACACTGATGCGGCGCCCCGCCAAGCCATGCAGCTACACCCGGTAATACAATGGAGACTGTATCCATTACGCCAAACCTGCTCGCCATGACAACCTCACCCGTCAGCCCGCAAGCCGCAGCAACGCAGCATTCCGCCTCGCTGAAGATCGGCGAGCAGCATCCGCAGTTGTTTGCCGTCATCCGCGACAAGCTGCGCGAGCGCATCCTCAGCGGCGAGTTCACGCCCGGCGACCGCTTGGTCGAAGGCCGCCTGTCCGAAGAAATGGGCGTGTCGCGCATCCCGGTGCGCGAAGCGCTGCGCGCCCTGGCCGCCGAAGGCCTGGTGACCATCGAGCCGCGCCGCGGCGCGTCCGTGTCGGTGCTGTCCGACGCGGTCGCCTACGACATGGTGGAAGTGCGCGCCACGCTGGAAGGCCTGAACGCCAAGCTCGCGGCGCAGCGCCGCGATGAGAAAACCGTGGAACGCCTGCAAGCCTTCCTGCGCGAAGGCACGGAAGCCGCGCGCAGCGAACAGCTGGACAAGTTCCTGGCGCTGAATTCCCAGTTCCATGAAATGCTGGCGACCATCGGCGGCAACGTGGTGCTGACCGACCTGATGCGTTCGCTGCGCGATCGCACCGCGCTGCTGTTCGCGCCCAGCAACATGCTGCGCGCCAAGCAGAACTGGGATGAGCATTCCCAGATCCTCAATGCCGTCATCGCCGGCAACGGCGACCTGGCCGCGCTGCTGGCCAGCCAGCACGTGCACAACGCCGCCAAGGCCTATACGGAAGCGCAGCAGCAGCCGCACGCGTCGGTGGCCTGACTCGGCGACACGCCAGAAGCTGACACCACCGCGACGGCCGCGCGGCCAGGGGCCTCGGCTACCGGCCGCGGCCTTGCAGCCCGCGGCAGCAACCCTCAGGTCGCTGCTTCCACCGGATCGGACGCCGCGCCGACCACCACGCCCTTGCCATTCTGGATCACCCACGAGACCTTCACGTCGCCATTGACGAAGGTCTGGCAGGCCATGCGGTAGCCGGCCTCGAAGTCTTCCGGACGCAGGTGCTTGCGCTCCTTCGGTTTGATGGCGTCGGTGTTTTCCAGCCCTTCCTCGATGCGGCACTTGCAGGTGCCGCACAGGCCGCCGCCGCACTTGAAGGGAATGCCGCCTTTTTCCTTGAGCGACACGCGCAACAGATTGCTGTTCTCGGGCGCCGTGGCGACCAGGCCGCCATTGGAGATGAATGTGATCTGGACCATGTTGTTCAGTGCTCCGCGGCGACCGCGCCCGGGCGCAGCGTCAAGGTCGATTCCATGCTGCCGAAGCGCGTCAGGTGAGCCAGTTCCTTGCGGGCCGCTTCCACTGACGCGAACTTCTCCAGGAATTTGGAAGGCACGCGATTGACCACGTAGGGCGGCGTTTCCTCGGTGACGATGAGCTTGGTTTCGCCATGCAGGCGGGCGATGCGGTAGACGGCCAGCGCGCGGCCGTAGAACGCGTAATCGTAGGTTTCAAGGATATCCACCGCGCCGTCGTCGGCTTCCGTGCGGAACACGCCGGGCTTGGTGGTCAATATGACGTACACCGGGTCCATGGCCGCTATGCCTCCACGTCCTGGACCAGCTCGATGTCGCTGGTGAGCCAAAGCTGGCACGCCAGCCGGTAGCCCTGGTCGATGCGTTCGCCCAGCTGCTTCTTTTCCTTCCAGTTGACCGGCGGCAAATGCTCGGCCCCGGCCAGCACGCGGCAGGCGCACTTGGCGCACTTGCCCATGCCGCATTCGTAGCGCAGATGCGGATACGGAAACTGCTTGATGCCGGCCCGCACCACCAGATTGGTGTTGTCCTTCACCACGTCGGTGTAGGTCTGGCCGCCCTTATGAAACACGATGGTAGGCATGGATTTTCTGCTCTGGGTTCTGCGGGGCCGCGGCCGTCCGGCGCTCGGCGCCAGACGGTCTTGCGGTGTGCTCAGGCGGCAAGGCCCAGTTCAGGCAGCGTGATTTCCTGCTGCACGTAGTCGGTGTAGAGCGCGGTCGTGTACAGCAGCCGCATCTGCGCGCCGATCTCGCAGATCTTCAGGCAGCGCTGTTGCAGGTCCACCGTGTTGGCGTGCTCCAGCACGATCTGGTAGCCGCGTTCGCCGTGGATTTCGTCGGACACGATATGCAGGTCGAAGAACTCCACTTCCTCGTCGGTGAAGCCGTACTTCTCGCGCAGAGTCGGCGTCTGCTTGCGGTAGATGGACGGCACTTGCGATTCCAGGCCCACCACCAGCCCGGCCACCGCCACGATGGGATCCTCGCGCATGGCCACGGCGTAGCACCAGCTCTGCAGGGCGCGGGTGGTGGGCGACATGTTGTCGGGGTTGGTGACGCGTTCGCGGGTGGTGCCGCAGGCTTCGGCAAAACGGATCAGCAGGTCCGTGTGGCGGTCGCCGCCGATTTCCTCTTCATACATATTGGCCAGCAGGAAGTCCTTGGCCTCGGTGTAGGAATCAGGCGTGCGTGCGTACAGGTAGCCCAGGTAATCGGCGAACGGGCCCACGTAGTGGTAGTGGTTCTCGGCCCAGCGCTGCAGATGCTGGCGGCTGAGCTTGCCTTCTGCCCAGGCGATGGAAAAGGGCGAAGCGTTGGCGCTCTTGCCCTTGATCGCGTTTTCCAACGCGGTACGGAATTCATCTCGGTTCATCAGTTCAGCCATGACGCGCTCCAGGTCCAGTGGTGAAGACTCCAGGCTGGTCTAAGCCCGGGCATGATGCACATTGTATACCGTCTACTATTTTGAACTGCTAGGGCAATCCCGGAGATCGGTCAGATGTTGCCCAATAAACAGGGACAGTCTTTATGGATCAATGACTTGGCGTGTGCAGGCGGGGGTTGGCCGGAATGCGTGTACGCTGGTACAATGAATACACTTTCAATGCAATACGGAAATACCATGAATACCCGCCATCCCCTGGGAGACGCCCCGATCGGTCAACAACTGCTGACGCATTACGCCCGCCGCGATGCCGTGCGCCACGCCACGCCGCTGTTTCCTTCGTCCTGGGCCGAGCTCTTCGCGCCGTTTCGCAACGCCCGCTTGCAGCCGCTGCGCGCGACCAAGCCCGCCGCGCGCGCGCACGACGACGCGCCGGTCTGCCAGGCAGGCTGATTCCCGGTTGGAGGCCCGGCGCGTTCGGCCGGGCAGAAAGATGAAAAGCGCCTAGGCGCCGCGCAGCGCGGCGTCCCGCCGCCGGTTCCAGGCGGCCAGCGCCAGCACCAGGAAGAATCCCAGCGTATAGGCCAGCATGTCCCACCAGTCGGGCACGCTGCCCAGGATCACGCGCAATACCGGCTGCTCCAGCCGCCAGCCGAAATGCCGGGCCAGGTACTGCCCCAGTTCCACCGCGTAGCCGGTGAACAGCGCGGCCAGCGCCAGCGGCAGCACGTCCGCGCGGATGAAGCTGCGATACACCAGATAAGCCCAGCCCACCGCCACCACGTCGCCCACGAAGCCCCGCAACAGGGGATAAGGCGCGCCCAGGGTGGCGATCAGCGCTTCCAGCGCGGTTACGGCCAGCAGCGCGGCAAAGGCGCGCTTGTTGAAGGTCAGGATCATCGGTGCGGAAAACGCGGAAATTGAAACGGGCAGCGCGGACGTTAACGCATTTGTCAGGCCACCGCGCGTAGGCTCGTCTGAACGCGCCGGGGCAGGGCGCTGACAAGAACGAGGAGACACCAAGATGAGCACATTCGACCCGAATGGGCGCCGGCGCTTCCTGCGCCAGGCCTGTACGCTGGGCGCCACCGGCACGCTGGCCGGCCATGCGCTGACCAGCCTGGCGGCGCCGGCCACCGTCACCCTGCCGTTCGCCAACGGCGAGCGCGACCTGATCGCCTATCCGCAGAAGCGGCCCCTGATCCGCCAGACCTCGCGCCCGCCGCAGCTGGAAACGCCGTTCGCGGTCTTCAATGAAAACATCATCACGCCCAACGACGCGTTCTTCGTGCGCTACCACCTGGGCAATATTCCCACCGCCATCGACCTGAACACCTACCGCATCAAGGTCAGCGGGCTGGTGGACAAGCCGCTGGAGCTTTCGCTGGCCGATCTGAAGCAGCAATTCGGCAAACCGGTGGAGCTGGTGGCCGTCACCCAGTGCTCGGGCAACAGCCGCGGCTTCTTCGCGCCGCGCGTGGGCGGCGGGCAGTCGGGCAACGGCGCCATGGGCAATGCCCGCTGGCTGGGCATCCCGCTCAAGCGCGTGCTGGAGAAAGCCGGCATCCGCGCCGGCGCGCGCCAGGTGACGTTCGAGGGCATGGACCGCCCGGTACTGCCCGGCACGCCGGAATTCGTCAAGGCGCTGGACGCCGCCCATGCGCTGGACGGCGAGGTCATGCTGGCCTATGCCATGAACGGCGCCGACCTGCCCATGCTCAACGGCTATCCCGTGCGCCTGGTGGTGCCGGGGTACTACGGCACCTATTGGGTCAAGCACCTGGCCGACATCAAGGTGCTGGATAAGGAGTTCGACGGCTTCTGGATGCAGAAGGCCTACCGCATTCCCGACAACGATTGCGCCTGCACGCCCCCGGGCAAGGCGCCGGAAAAAACACGCCCCATCGGCCGCTACAACGTGCGCAGCTTCATCACCAGCCTCGCAGAAGGCGCGCGCGTCGCCCGCGGCAAGCCGGTGCAGGTGCGCGGCATCGCCTTCGACGGCGGCAAGGGCATACGCGAGGTCCAGTTCTCGTCGGACGGCGGCAAGACCTGGCAGGCCGCCAAACTGGGCCGCGACCTGGGCCGCTACTCCTTCCGCGAATGGCACGCCGATTTCACGCCCAAGGCCGCCGGCGACTACATGCTGAAGGTCCGCGCCACCAACACGGCCGGCGAAACCCAGCCGCTGGACCCGCTGTGGAACCCGGCCGGCTACATGCGCAACGTGGTCGAAGCCGTCCGCGTCACCGCCGCCTGAGGAGAGCGCCATGAACCGCCATTTCCGTCGCTGCCTGCCGGCGCTCGCGCTGGGCCTCGCCTGTTTGGCCCCGGCCGCCCAGGCCCTGGAGATCAAGCTGCCCCAGGAAACCGCCACCCTGCATCCCGGCACGGGCGCGGGGGCCCAGCATGCGGCCCTGTGCCTGATGTGCCATTCGGTGGACTATGTATCGTCGCAGCCGCCCATGCCCCTGGGCTTCTGGGACGCCGAGGTCAAGAAGATGGTGGGCACCTACGGCGCCCCCATTCCCGCCGACCAGGTGCCGCTGATCGTGGAATACCTGAACCAGGCCTATCCGCCGGCCCCTGCGCCGGCCCCGGCCGCCAAGCAATAGGCGGCCCCTGGCAGCAGCCCCCGGGGCGGCGCGCGGCCGCCCCGCGGTGGCGCGCGCGCTCCCATCGACCGCTGGCTTAGGCGTACCATTACCCGACCCAGACCACGTCCGACAGGAGCGCCTACCCGGCGCGCCGGAAGAACTCCATGCTGCAACCCGTTTCGGCCAACACCGATCTGCCCACGGACGCACCCGCCGCTCCCGCCCCCGTGCTGCAGGTCAGCACGCTATCCCCCTTCGCGTTTCCGGCCTTCCGCATCATCTGGATCGCCAATCTGTTCGCCAACCTGGGCACCTGGGCGCAATCCGTCGCTGCCGCGTGGATAATCACCACCGAACAGAGCAGCCCGCTGATGGTCGCCATGATCCAGGTGGCCGCCGCCTTCCCGCTGGTGGCGCTGTCCATCCTGACTGGCGTGCTGGCCGACAACTACGACCGCCGCAAGGTCATGCTGACCGGCATGCTGCTGGAGCTGACAGGCGGCGTCTTCATCACCATCCTGGCCTTTGCCGGCCTGCTGCATCCCATCACGCTGATCGCGTCGGTGTTCTGCATCGCCATCGGCAGCGCCATCGTCACGCCGGCCTGGCAGGCCGCGGTGGGCGAACAGGTCCCGCGCGCCCACGTCGGCAGCGCGGTGCTGCTGAACAGCGTCAACTTCAACGTGGCGCGCGCGGTCGGCCCGGCCATCGGCGGCCTGCTGCTGGGCGCCATGGGCGCGCCCTGGGTGTTCCTGCTGAACTGCTTCTGCTACGGCGGCCTGATCTGGGCGATCTGGCGCTGGAAGCGCGACCTGCCGCTGCGCCGCCTGCCGCCCGAAGGCATCCTGGAAGGCGTGGTGGCGGCGCTGCGCTACACCCAGCACTCCACCGTCACGCGCGTGGTGATGCTGCGGTCATTCGCCTTCGGCCTGTCCGCCAGCGCGCTGTGGGCCTTGCTACCGCTGCTGGCGCACGAACATGAAGGCGGCAGCGCCCTGCTGTACGGCTACATGCTGGGCGCGCTGGGCCTGGGCGCCATCCTCGGCAGCGCCGTCGTACGCCGGGTGCAGGCCGCCTGGGGCGCGAGCGGCCTGATCAGCGCCGCGGCGGGCCTGCTGGCCGCATGCCTGCTGGCGCTGGGCCTGACCGGCACCCTGTGGGTGGCATTTCCCGCGTTGCTGCTGTCAGGCAGCTGCTGGATCGGCGTGCTGGCCACCTATAACACCACCGTCCAGATGCTGGTGCCAGACTGGGTCAAGGCGCGCGCGCTGGCGCTGTACCAGACGGCCATCTTCGGCGGGCTGGCGGCGGGCTCCTTCATGTGGGGCCATTTCGCCGGCACCATGGGCGTTTCCGGCGCCCTGGCCACCGCCGGCATCATGCTGGGCATCACCGTCGCGCTGATGTACCGCTCGCGGCTGCCCGAACATCTGGACACCACGTCGCTGGCGCGGGCCGACACCACCGAGCCGGCGATGGCCGCGGTAGGCTTCAACACGCAGCACGGCGCGGTGCTGGTCGCCGTGGAGTACCTGATCGAAAAGGAAAAACTGTCCGCGCTGATCGGCGCGACGCACCCGCTGCGCCTCATGCGGCTGCGCAACGGGGCGCAGCAATGGCAACTGTTCCGCGACCTGGAGCGCGAGGGCGTCTGGCGCGAGGTCTTCCTGGTGGAAAGCTGGATGCAATACCTGCGCATGATCGACCGCATGACGCTGGAGGACAAGATGGTGCTGGACAAGGTGCGCGCGCTGCACGCCGGCGACAAGCCGCCGGTGGTGTCGCGCAACGTCAGCTACCTGGCCATGAACGAAGCGCAAGGTTTCTCGCTGCGCCGCGATCCGGAATCCCTGTAGGCGCCAGCGCCGCCGTACTTCAGGCGGCCGTTTCCGGCACCCAGCCCGCGGCCGTGCGGCGCATGCGCGGCGACTCGAACGCGCAGGCCACCGATATCGGCGCGCCCTCCGCATCCACCAGCCGCTCGCGCCAGCGCTCGCCCTGGCACATGGCCACGACGATGCCCGCCACTTCCGCGCCGCAGCGCGCCAGCAGTTCCAGCGCGGACAGCATCGTCTGCCCCGTGCTGACGGCGTCGTCCACCACCAGCACGCGGCGCCCCGCCAGGCTGCCCGCCAGATTCGGATCCACGTACAGCAGCTTGCCGGCGTCCGGCGTGGTCAGCGACTGCACCGGCACGGCCAGGCGTTCGTCGTACCAGTACTTGCGCGAATAGCCGAAGGGCACATAGCGCGTGAACCCCAGGCCGCGCGCCACCATGGGCGCGAAAGCGAGGCCCAGCGTCGGCAGGCCCACGACCACCTCGGCCTCGAAGACGCGCGCGCGCTCGGCCATGAAGCCGGCCAGTGCGTCGACCACTTCCAGGCTGGCATGGTTGGCGATCAGCGAGGCCACGCAGCGGTCAGGGTCGCCGGGCACGCCGCGCAGCGGCAGTACCAGATAGCGGCCGTCGGGCAGCCGCGCGGGATAGCCGCGGGAATAGGGCGGGTCTGCCGGCAGCGTCAGCGCATCGGCGCTGACGATCTCCTGCCAGTAGTCGGTGGTGGCGTCGAAGGCAGGCGCGCCGGCGGTGGTCAGGTCGTGTGAGGCAGTCATGCGTCGCGGAAAGTAGCGGCGGCCGGTCAGCGCGCGCCGGCGGCCAGATAGGCTTCCGCCAGCGTCACCCAGTAGCTGGCCGTGACCGGCAGGATGCCGTCGTTGAAATCGTAGTCGGGGTTGTGCACCATGCAGCCGCCTTCGCCCTCGCCATTGCCGACGATGAAATAGCTGCCAGGCACCTGTTCCAGCATGAAGGCGAAATCGTCGCTGGCTTGCAGCGGCTCCAGGTCGGGGATCAGCAGGCCTTCGCCGAGCCAGCCGCGCGCCACCTCGGCCGCGAACTGCGTGGCATCCCGGTCATTGACCACCGGCGGATAGCGCCAGCGATAGTCCACCTGGACGCTGGCGCGGTGCACCGCGGCCTGCGCGGTGGCGATCGCCGTGATGCGTTCGCGCAGCAGCGCGCGCGTTTCAGGGCGGCGCGCGCGCACCGTCAGGCGCAGCTCCACCGTCTTCGGAATCACGTTGGGCGCGTCGCCGCCATGGATGGCGCCTATGGTCACCACCGCCATGTCGTTGGGATCGATCTCGCGCGAGACGATGGTCTGCAGGGCCAGCACGATGCTGGCCGCCGCCACGATGGGGTCCACCGCCACGTGCGGCATGGCCCCATGGCCGCCCACGCCGCTGACGGTCAGGATCACCGTGTCGGACGAGCTGTACATCACGCCGGAGCGGAAGCCGAAATGGCCGGTCGGATAACCCGGCTCGTTGTGAAAGCTGTAGACGGCGTCGCACGGAAAGCGTTCGAACAGGCCGTCGGCAATCATCTTCTGCGCGCCGCCATGGCCTTCCTCGGCCGGCTGGAAGATCAGGTGCACGGTGCCGTCGAAACGGCCGCGCTCGGCCAGCGCGCGGGCCGCGGCCAGCAACGTGGCCGTATGGCCATCGTGGCCGCAGGCGTGCATCTTGCCGGGATTCTGGCTGGCATAGGGCAGGCCGGTGGTCTCATGGATGGGCAGGGCATCCATGTCGGCGCGCAGGCCCAGCCGGCGCGCGCCGCTGCCGCGGCGCAAGGTGCCCACCACGCCGGTCACGCCCAGGCCGCGATGCACCTCGTAGCCCCAGGCCGCCAGCCTTTCGGCCACCAGCTCGGCCGTGGCGACCTCTTGATACGCCAGTTCGGGATTGGCGTGGATGCGATGGCGCAGCGCCACCATCTCTTCCTGGATGGCCTGGATCTCGGGCAGCACGGGGGGTGTATTCATGGCATGGCTTCCTGCAAAGGGGCAGGCCTATTCCTGCTGGATGTTGGCGCTCTTCACGATGTGCGCGTACAGGGCTTTTTCCTTCTTCAGGAAAGCGGCAAAATCCTGCGGCGTGCCCTGTCCGGGCATGGCGCCGCCTTCGGCCAGGCGCTTTTGCACCTCGTCCATGCGCAGCACCGCGTTCAGTTCCTGGTTCAGCCGCTCGACCACGGCGGGGTCGGTGCCTGCCGGCACGAACACGCCGGTCCAGGTGTTGAGTTCAAAGCCCTTGAGCGCCGGCGTCTCGCCAAACGCCTGCACCTGCGGCAGCGTGTCAACGCGCGCGGCGGACGTCACGCCCAGCGCGTGCAGTTTCTTCTGCTGCACCAGCGGCGTGGCGCTGGTGGTCACCAGGAGGCCCAGGTCCACCTGGCCGCCCATGACGTCGTTGGTGATCTGCGCGCCGCCACGATAGGGCACGTGCACCAGCTTGACGCGGGCCTGGTCCTGCATCACCTCCATGGCCAGATGCAGCACGGTGCCCACGCCGGACGAGGCGTAGGTCAGCGTGTCGGGTTTCTCGCGCGCCAGCGCGATCAGCTCGTCCATGTTCTGCACCGGCAGGCCCGGACGCGCCAACAGCACCACGGGCGCGGTAGTCACCAGCGCCACCGGCGTCAGGTCGGATTCGGCGTCGTACTTCACGGCCGAGTTGATCAGCCGGGCCACGCTGATCGGACCGTCAAAGCCCATCACCAGCGTGTAGCCGTCCGGCTTGGCGTGCACGGCCTTGGCCACGCCCAGCACGCCGCCCGCGCCCGCCACGTTGTCGACGATGACGGACTGCTTGAGGCGGTCCGACAGCTTCTGCGCCACCAGGCGCGCCGTGGTGTCGACGTTGCCGCCCGGGCTGAACGGCACGATCAGGGTCAGGGGCCGGGCTTCCGGCCAGGTGTCGGCGCCGGCAGCGGGGGCAAGGCACAGCGCGGCCGCCAGCGCGGACACGGACAGGAACAGGCGTTTGAACATGGAAGGAGCGGGATCGGAGCGAGGGGCGCGCGCGGAACCGGCAGCGCGGAGGAGGGCGACGGCGCCATCCTAACCAGATCCTGGTGATAACTGAAATGCTATATTTTTATAGATTCATCAGGCAAATCTATGACCAAGCGTCCCGCTCCCGATGGCCACGCCGCCCCCGCCCGCCAGCCCACGCTGCGCCAGCTGCGCGGTTTCAAGGAAGTGGCCCGCCACGCCAGTTTCAGCCGCGCCGCCGAGGCCCTGGCGCTGAGCCAGCCGGCCCTGTCCGCCGCCATCCGCGAACTGGAGACGCTGATGGGCGTGGCCCTGTTCGAACGCAGCACCCACCACGTGCGCCTGACGCCCGCCGGACAAGCCGCGCGTGCGCAGATCGAATGGCTGCTCAACAGCTACACGCAGGGCGCCGAAGACCTGCAGCGCCTGCTGGATACCCAGGCCGCAACGGTGCGCATCGGCTGCATCCCGTCCACCATGCACTTGCTGGCGCCGGTGGTGGCGCAATGGCGCCTGCGCCATCCTGAAATCGTGCTGATCCTCAGCGACCACCTCAACGACGAGCTCATGGCCGCGCTGGGCAATGGCGAACTGGACATCGGCCTGGGCCTGGACTTCGGCCTCACGCCCGGCGTGGCCGCGGCCTTCGTGGCCGAGGACGACCTGGTCGCGGTGCTGGCCGACACCCACCGGCTGGCGCGGCGCCAGGCGGTGACCTGGCAGGACCTGAAGGCCGAGCCGCTGGCCGTGCTGTCGCGCGGCAGTACCTACGAAATGATCGTGGCCACGCTACGCCAGCTGGGCTCGGACCTGGCCGCGACCGACACCCTGAATTACACCGACACGCTCTACAGCCTGGTGCGCGCGGGCTTGCGCGTCGGCCTGATCTCGCGTCTGTACACACAAGGGCAGCGGCAGGACGGTCTGGCCATCGTGCCACTGCAGCGTCCGCAACTCACACGGCGCATCTGCCTGATGGCGCGCGCCCCCGAACAGCAGGCCCGCGCGGCGGTCCGGCTCTGCCACGCCGAACTGGTTCAACTGCTGCGCGAACGCGCAGCCATCCGCACGCCCTAGAGAGCCGGGCGCGGGCGCTCAACCGCCCGTCCGCGCACGCCAGGCCAGGGCGCGTTCGGCCCAGGCCTGATGAATCGCGTTCATGTTGCGCGCCAGCGTGGCGGCATCGCCGAAACTCACCCGCGACCCCTGCAAGCGCAGTTGCGTGCGGACCTCCTCCGATTCGAGCGCCCGCGCCACCTGCTGCTGCAGTTGCTCGATGCGGGCGGGCGCCACGCCGCGCGGCGCGAACAAGCCGGCCACGCCGCCGTGCTCCAATCCTCCGAAGCCTTGCTCGGCAAAGGTGGGAACATCGGCCAGGTCGGCATGGCGGCCTGGCCCCGAAATGGCGAGCAGGCGCAGCCGCCCGGCGCTTACCGGCTCCCGCAGTTCAGCCAGGGATGTCAGGCCCAGCGCCAGATAGCCGGCCTGCAAGTCGGTCACCAAGGGCGCGCCGCCGCGATAGCACACTGCCGTGGCCGCCACGCCGAAACGCTCGGCCAGCAGCTCCACGGCCAGCTCCGGCACACTGCCGGGCGCCGGCACGCCCACCGGCAGCGGACCTTCGTATCCGCGCAGATCCTGCAGCTTCAACCAAGGCGAATCCGCCCTGACCGCCAGCGCAATGGCGCTCTGGTCGGTCGTCTGCGCTACCGCCGCGAAATCATCCGGCGACGCAAAGCCGGCCTGCGCATCGATGTGCGGCACGATCGCCAAGGTGTGTTCGTTGGTGAACAGCAGGGTGTGCCCATCGGGACGCGCGGCCAGCAATTCCTGCGCCGCCAGCAAGCCTCCCGCGCCGGGGCGATTCTCGACCAGCACCACTTCGCCCAGGCCGGCTTCCAACTGCCGCGCCAACAGGCGGGCGATCACATCCACCCCGCCCCCCGGCGGAAAGCCGACCAGGATGCGAGTCAGGGGCACGGCGCCAAGACGCCCTGCCGCCGCAGCGCCCAGAACGCCCAGCGCGAGCGCCGGCAAGAACCGGCGACGGTGCTGGGATACGCCAGATTGCATAGTCGACCACTCCTTGAAAACGCGGCCCGCCGCCGCGCAAGGCGGCAGGATAAGGAGAAACGCCCCGCAAGGAAAGCCAGCTCGCGACCCGGTCCGCGGGCCGGATCCCTTAACACGTTCTAGAATCAGTGATCGCAGCTTCCGGCCCTCTCCCTCTATCCGGACGCGTTGCCCCCGTGGTCCCGCACATGCTCTCGTTCTCCCGCCATACTGTCTATCCGGCCGGCGTCGGCCTGCCGGCAGCCGAACGCCCAGGCGCGCTCCTGGCCGTCATGCTGGCGCTATGCATGGCCAGCCTGGACACCGCCATCGCCAACACGGCGCTGCCCACCATCGCGCGCGACCTGCAAGCCAGCGACGCGGGCTCGATCTGGATCGTCAGCGGCTATCAGCTGGCCATGGTGGCGGGCCTGCTGCCGGCCGCGGCGCTGGGCGAAATCCTGGGCCACCGGCGGGTCTACATCGTGGGACTGGCCATCTTCATCCTGTCCTCGCTGGCCAGCGGCCTGGCGCCGTCCTTGCCCACGCTGGTGATCGCGCGCGTGCTGCAAGGCCTGGGCGCGGCCGGCGTCATGAGCGTCAACGGCGCGCTGCTGCGCTTCATCTACCCTTCGCACCTGTTGGGTCGCGGCCTGGGCCTGAACGCCATGGTAGTAGGCATTTCCTTCGCGGCGGGGCCGACCGTGGCCTCGGCCATCCTGCTGCTGGGATCCTGGCACTGGCTGTTCCTGATCAACGTGCCCATCGGCCTGCTGGCGTTCGCGCTGGGCCTGCGCAAGCTGCCCGGGACCGCGCGCGCGCCGCATCGCTTCGACGGCCTGGCCGCGGCGCTGTGCGCCCTGACGCTGGGCCTGTTCGTGCTGGGATCGAACGAATTGGCGCACGCGGCTCCCTTGCCGCGCGTGGCGCTGGAATGGGGTATCGCCGCGGCCAGCCTGTGGCTGCTGATGCGCAGGCAGGCCGGCCACCCCGCGCCCATCCTGGCGGTGGACCTGTTGCGCCGGCCCTTGTTCGCCCTGTCCGCCGCCACTGCCGTGTGCGCGTTCGCGGCGCAGGCGCTGGCCTTCGTGTCGCTGCCGTTCCTGCTGCAGGCCACGCTCGGCTACAGCCAGGTGCAGACCGGCTTTCTCATCACGCCCTGGCCGGTGGTGGTGGCGGTCATGGCGCCGATAGCGGGGCGACTGTCGGACCGCTATGCGGCCGGCGCCCTGGGCGGCGTGGGGTTGGCGCTGCTGGCGCTGGGCCTGGCCTCATTGGCGCTGATGCCGGCCTCGCCCTCGGTCTGGGACCTCTGCTGGCGCATGGCGCTGTGCGGCGCCGGATTCGGCTTCTTCCAGTCGCCCAACCTGCGCGCCATCATGATGCCGGCGCCGGCCTCGCGCGCCGGCGGCGCCAGCGGCATGATAGGCACGGTGCGGCTCTTGGGCCAGGCCTCGGGCGCGGCCCTGGTGGCCGCCTGCTTCAACATTTCCAGCACGCACGGCGCCATCGCCGCGCTGTGGCTGGGTTGCGTGTGCGCCGCGCTGGCCTGCGTCGCCAGTTTTTCGCGGCTGCGCTTTGACGCGAGCGAACCGGCGCAGGCCAGCTCGACGCGCTAGGAACGCGCTATTCCCGGACGTAGCACGGGTATAGCGACTGCTGCGCGCGCGCACGGGCCGGATCCACCTCGATCACCACGATGGATTCGGTATCGCTGGTTTGCGCCAGGGGTTCGCCATCCGGCTGGAACGCGAACGCCGTGCCCCCGAATACCTGCCCCGCCGCCGTGCGTCCCGCGCGGTTCGAGCTGACCACATAGCAGCCCGACACCAGCGCCGCCATGGCGCCCGCCGTCAGCCAGCGGCGCGTCGACGCGCTGCTGGCTCGCGGCGCCACGATCAGCTCGGCGCCCGCGCGTCCGTAGGCGCGCGAGCGCTCGTTGAACATCAATTCGGTGCATAGCTGCACGCCCAGGCGTATGCCGCCCACCTCGAACACCTCGAACCCATCCATGGCGGCATGGAACCAGGTCGCTTCGAAATAGCCCGGTTCCTCCGGGAAGTATTGCTTATGGTGCAACCGGGTATAGCGGCCGTCCTGCAGGGCGAACGCCTCGTTGGCCAACCGTTCGCCCGCATGCACCGGCCGCGACGATACGATGGCCGGCACTCCCAGCGCCGCCAGCGCATCCAGGCCCGCCTCATGCATGCGCACCGACGCCGCCGCGCGGGCCGCGTCGTATTGCGGGTCGGCGGCCAGCCACGGCCCGAACGGCATTTCACTGGTCACCAGAAGATCCGGGGCCAGCTCAGCGATGCGTTCGGCGATACCTTCCCAGGTCGCGCCCTTGGGCTCCAGATCAGCCGGCCCTTCCATCATGCATATCCGCATACCCACATCCAAGTTGAGCGCGCGCCCCCGGACGGGGCACGTCATCCATGGATGGTAGACCGCCTGTGGCGATTGCGGACGCGGGCCGGTTCAAGCCGTCCGTTGCGGGCGCGATCCTGTCCGGATCTGCCCGTTTCAGGCGAGTGTTGCGGCGTCGACCAGCGCGCCATGCCGGACCACCCGCTTGGGCAGGTCGCCGCCTATCCAGTAGGCCAGCTCGGCGGGATGCTGCACCTCCCAGGCAACGAAGTCCGCATACTTGCCTGCTTCCAGCGTGCCATGCGTGGCCTGCAGTCCCAGCGCTGTCGCCGCATGCGCCGTCGCCCCGGCCAGCGCTTCTTCGGGCGTCAGGCGGAACAGCGTGCAGGCCATGCTCAGCATCAACCGCAGCGACAGCGCGGGCGAGGTGCCGGGGTTCAGATCGCTGGAGATGGCGATGGGCACGCCATGGCGGCGCAACAGGTCGATGGGAGGCAGCCTGGTCTCGCGCAGGGCGTAGAACGCCCCGGGCAGCAGCACCGCCACCGTGCCGGCCTGCGCCATCGCCAGCACATCGCTTTCGGTCAGGTATTCCAGATGATCCGCCGACCAGGCGCCATAACGCGCAGCCAGCGCCGCCCCGTGCAACGAAGACAATTGCTCTGCGTGCAGTTTCACCGGCAGTCCCAGTTCACGCGCAGCCTGGAACACCCGTTCGACCTGTGCCGGCGTGAATGCCAAATGCTCACAGAATGCATCCACCGCGTCGATCAAGCCCTCGACGGCCAGCAGCGGCAGCATGCGGCGCGCGACTTCGTCGATGTAATCGTCCGCGCGGCCCGCGTAGTCCGGCGGCAGCGCGTGCGCGGCCAGACAGGTCGCGCTGATGGTCAGCGGCAGGGTCTGGCCCAGGCGCCGCGCCACCCTGAGCATCTTGCGCTCGTTGGGCAGGTCCAGCCCATAGCCGGACTTCACTTCCAGCGTGGTCACGCCGTCGCGCATCAGATGCAGGGCGCGCTTGCGTGCGCTGGCGTAAAGTTCATCCTCGCTGGCGGCGCGGGTGGCGCGCACGGTGCTGGCGATGCCGCCGCCTTGCGCGGCGATGGTGGCGTAGTCCACGCCTTGCAGGCGCTGTTCGAACTCCAGGCTGCGATTGCCGCCGAACACCAGGTGGGTGTGGCAATCGATCAACCCGGGCGTGACCCAGGCGCCGCCCAGGTCGTGCTCGCGCGCGTCGCCCCCAGGCGGCAGTTTCTCCTCAGGACCGATCCACTCGATGCGGTTCTCGCCTGTCACGATGGCGGCCCGTTCGATCACGGAGTACTTACCCTGCGCCATCGTGGCGGCGTGGCAATTGCGCCAGACCTGTCTCATGCGTAGGCTCCTCTTGCGCGCCGGCGTTAAAGACTGGGCAACAGGCCGGCCGGCACCAACGCCGTCAGACCCTGGCCCGCAATGAGCTGACTCGCCGCTTCAATGTCGGGCGCGAAGAAGCGGTCCCGCTCATAGTGCGCCACTTTCTGGCGCAACAAGCCGCGAGCGCGCTCCAGCTTGGGCGCAGTCTTCAAGCCCTGGCGGAAATCCAGGCCCTGGCAGGCGCCCAGCCATTCGATCGCGAGGATATCGCGCACGTTCTCGGCCATGGGCCAGAGCCGCTTGCCCGCATTCGGCGCCATGGACACGTGGTCCTCCTGGTTGGCCGAAGTCGGCAGGCTGTCCACGCTGGCGGGGTGCGCCAGCGCCTTGTTGTCGCTGGCCAGCGCCGCCGCGGTCACCTGGGCAATCATGAATCCGGAATTCACGCCGCCGTTGCTCACCAGGAACGGCGGCAGCTGCGACATATGCTTGTCCATCATCAGCGAGATGCGGCGCTCGGACAGCGCGCCGATCTCGGCCAGCGCCAGCGCCAGGTTGTCCGCCGCCATGGCCACCGGCTCGGCATGGAAGTTGCCGCCCGAAACCACATCGCCCTGCTCGGCAAACACCAGCGGATTGTCGGAGACCGCGTTGGACTCGATCTCCAGCACCTGGGCCGCATGGCGTATCTGCGTCAGGCAGGCGCCCATGACCTGCGGCTGGCAGCGCAGCGAATAGGGGTCTTGCACCTTGTCGCAGTTCGCGTGCGAATGCCCGACCTCGCTGTCCTCGGTCAGCAGATCGCGGTACACGGCCGCCACGTCGATCTGGCCAGGCTGGCCGCGCGCGGCGTGGATGCGGGGATCGAACGGCGCGCGCGATGCCAGCATGGCTTCCACGCTGAGGCTGCCGCAGACCAGCCCGGCCGCCAGCAGGTCCTCGGCCTCGAACAGCCCGCGCAGCGCATAGGCCGTCGAAACCTGCGTACCGTTCAAGAGCGCCAGGCCTTCCTTGGCCGCCAGCGTCAAGGGTTCCAGCCCCGCCTGGGCCAGCGCTTCGCGCGCGGGCAGCCAGGCGCCGCGATGGCGCGCCTTGCTCTCGCCCAGCAGCAACAGAGACATGTGCGCCAGCGGCGCAAGGTCGCCGGACGCGCCCACCGATCCCTTCAGCGGAATATGCGGATAGACCTCGGCGTTCACCAGCGCGATCAGCGCATCGATCACCTTGCGGCGGATGCCCGAATAGCCCCGCGCCAGGCTGTTGATCTTCAGCACCATGATCAGCCGCACCATCGCGTCGTCCAACGCCTCGCCCACCCCGGCCGCATGCGACAGCACCAGCGAACTCTGCAGGGCTTCCAGATCCTCGCGCGCGATCCGCGTCGTGGCCAGCAATCCGAATCCGGTGTTGATGCCGTAGGCCGTGCGGCCTTCGGCAATGATGCGCTCGACGCAGGCCACGCTGTCCTCGATCGGCCCGGCCGCCGCCGGGTCCAGCGTCACGCGAGCCGGCTGCTGGTAGACGCGCCGCAGGTCGGCCAAGGTCATGTGGCCGGGTGTCAGATGCAATTCCATTGTTGTTCTCCTAGGCGAGTGCCGGCGTCAAAGCGTATGGGTCGCGCGGACGGCGCCGCGATGTTGCGGCACGGCGCCCCGGCGCGCGAACAGGTAATACAGGATGCTGGGTACGACCAGGCCGATGATCCACGAGATATCCACCCCGCCCAGGCGTTCGACCATCGGACCCGTGTAGAGCTTGGTCGAAATGAAGGGCATCTGCACCAGCACCCCGAACAGATAGATCAGGATCCCTGGCCAGTTCCAGCGGCCATAACGCCCGTTCGGATCCGACAGCGCCTCCACGTCGTATTGTTCGCGGCTCACGAAGTAGTAGTCGACCAGGTTGACCGCGCTCCACGGCACGAAGAACGCCAGCAGGAACAGGATGAAGGACTTGAATGCGTTCAGGAAGGAATGCTGGCCGATCAGCGCCACCGCCGTGGCCGCGGCGACGATCGCCAGCACCAGCAGCGCGCGCTGCCGGCGGGAAATCTCCACATGTCCGCGAAAGCCGCTGGCGATGGTCGCGATGCACATGAAGCTGCCGTAGGAGTTCAGCGTCGAAATCGTGACCTTGCCGAACGCGATGGTGAAGTACAGCAGCGCGGCCGTGGCTCCCGTGCCGCCCAGCCCCACGATGTAGGCAACTTCGCGCCCGGCGAACTGGCCGGCCGCCATGGCCGCGGCCAGCACGCCCAGCACCATGGCGATCTGCGCGCCCAGCACCGAACCCAGTCCTACCGCCAGAAAGGTCTTGAACGACGAGGTCCGGCTCGGCAGATAGCGCGAATAGTCCGCGACGTATGGGCCGTAGGCGATCTGCCACGATGCCGCCAGCGAAACCGCCAGCAGGAAGGAACTCCAGGTGAAATGGCGGATCTGCAGCAACTGGCCCACGTCGCCCAGCGCGATGACGCGGCTGAACAGGTAGAAGAAGGCAATGATGCCCAGCACCGTCGCAATCCGTCCAATGATGTGGATCATGCGGTAGCCGAACAGCGTCACCCCGACGATCACCGCGGCGAAGATCAGGATGCCGGCCGTATCGCTCACGCCGAACAGCTGGCCCAGGGCCTGCCCCGACAGCACCGTGCCCGTGGCCGTGAATCCCAGGTACATCAGGCACACCAGCACGATGGGTATCGCCGCGCCATAGACGCCGAACTGCACCCGGCTGGATATCATCTGCGGCAATCCCAGCTTGGGCCCCTGGGCCGCATGCAGCGCCATGACCGCGCCGCCGAAGACCTGTCCGACGAACAGCCCGATCAGCGACCAGAAAACGTCTCCGCCCAGCACCACCGCCAGCGCTCCGGTGATGATGGCGGTGATCTGGAGATTGGCGCCCATCCACAGCGTGAACTGGCTGTAGAGCTTGCCGTGACGCTCCGTTTCGGGGATGAAATCGATCGAGCGCCGCTCGATGAGCGGTCCTCTTGCTGCCTGGCTGTCCTGAGTCATTATGTCGTCCCGGTCATGGCGATTGGACGGGCGCGGTCACGGCCCGCGGGTATGGGCAGCGCGGTATCAGCGCTTGCCCGCAAGCATGGGCAGATTGAGGTTCTGCTCCTGCGCGCATTCAATGGCGGCCGCGTAGCCCGCGTCGGCATGGCGCATGACGCCCGTGCCCGGGTCGTTGGTCAGCACGCGGGCGATGCGTTCGGCGGCCTCGTCCGTGCCGTCGCACACGATGACCATGCCGGCATGCTGCGAGAAGCCCATGCCCACGCCGCCGCCATGGTGCAGCGACACCCAGGTCGCGCCGCTGGCGGTATTCAACAGCGCGTTCAGCAGCGGCCAGTCCGACACCGCGTCCGAGCCGTCGCGCATGGCTTCGGTTTCACGATTGGGGCTGGCGACCGAGCCGGAATCCAGGTGATCGCGGCCGATGACAATGGGCGCCGACAGCTCGCCCGTGCGGACCATTTCATTGAACGCCAGGCCCAGCCGGGCGCGCTGGCCCAGGCCCACCCAGCAGATGCGCGCCGGCAGCCCCTGGAAGCTGATGCGTTCGCGCGCCATGTCCAGCCAGCGGTGCAGGTGCGCGTCGTCGGGAATCAGTTCCTTGACCTTGGCATCGGTCCTGTAGATGTCCTGCGGATCGCCCGACAGCGCTGCCCAGCGGAACGGGCCCACGCCACGGCAGAACAACGGCCGGATGTAGGCGGGCACGAAGCCCGGAAAATCGAATGCGTCCGCCACGCCTTCTTCCTTGGCCATCTGGCGGATGTTGTTGCCGTAGTCAAAGGTCGGAACGCCCTGGCGCTGGAAGGCCAGCATGGCCTGCACGTGCACCGCCATGGACTGCTTGGCGGCCTTGATGACCGCGGCCGGCTCGCGCTTGGCGCGCGCGCGGTAGTCCTGCCAGGTCCAGCCCGCCGGCAGATAGCCGTTCAGCGGATCGTGCGCGCTGGTCTGGTCCGTCACCATGTCCGGCCGCACGCCGCGGCGCACCAGCTCGGGCAGGATCTCGGCGGCATTGCCGCACAGGGCGATGGAGACGGCGCGCCCTTCCTGCGTGTACTTGGCGATGCGCGCCAGCGCGTCGTCCAGGTCGCGCGCCTGTTCATCGACGTAACGGGTGCGCAGGCGGAAGTCGATGCTGGTCTGTTGGCATTCGATGTTCAGCGAGCAGGCGCCGGCCAGCGTGGCCGCCAGCGGCTGCGCGCCGCCCATGCCGCCCAGGCCCGCGGTCAGCACCCAGCGCCCCTTGAGGTTGCCGCCGTAGTGCTGGCGGCCCGCCTCGACGAAGGTTTCGTACGTGCCCTGCACGATGCCCTGGCTGCCGATGTAGATCCAGCTGCCTGCGGTCATCTGGCCGTACATGGCCAGGCCCTTGGCGTCCAGTTCGTTGAAGTGCTCCCAGGTGGCCCAGTGCGGCACCAGGTTGGAGTTGGCGATCAGCACGCGCGGCGCGTTGGCGTGGGTCTTGAAGACGCCCACCGGCTTGCCGGACTGCACCAGCAGGGTTTCGTCCTCGTTCAGGTTCTTGAGCGACTCGACGATCTTGTCATAGCAGTCCCAGTCGCGGGCGGCGCGGCCGATGCCGCCGTAGACCACCAGTTCCTTGGGATTCTCGGCCACGTCGGGGTCCAGGTTGTTCATCAGCATGCGCAAGGGGGCTTCGGTCAGCCAGCTCTTGGCATTCAGTTGCCTGCCGCGCGGGGCGCGGATAACGACGTCGCGGTATCGGTTCGAGTGTTCCAAGAGGCTCTCCTTGATCAGTTCGGTTGCACGCCGTCGCAGGCGCTGCGCTAGTCTGAATCATAGGATGCCTATGCTTGTATATACAAACTGATGGGAGTCGATTTTTCCTCGGGGATTACCCGAACGAAAAACCGGGACGATGACGTCCCGGTTTTCATGGAAACAGTGGAATGCCGCCGCCCGCTGGCGGCCGCGCCTCCAGTCAGACCTTGCGCGGCAGCAGTTCGATCACGCAGGCATCCAACGGCGCCTCGGCTTCCAGGCGGTACTCGGCCAGGCCGCCCGACGATGCGGCATGCAGGCAGTCGTAACGCGACGGCAGCGCATGCGGCGCGCCATTGATACGCACAACGAGCGCGCCGCCCGCCGTCAGCACCAGCACCTCGGACGCGGCGCTATGGAATGCCCACGGACCCGCGCCCGCCACCCATTGCAGCCGGGCATGCCAGCGCGCCGGCGCATAGATCAGGTTGAAATCGCGTATCGGCCCGTTCAACAGGCGGCACTGCACCTGCGCATCGCCCGCAAAGGCATAGGCCTGCCGCGGCGCCAGCGGCGTCTGCGCGCGGCCGTCCACGGTGAGTTCTATGCCCTGGCCTTCGAGCACGGTGATGATGCGCTGATAGCCCGTGAAGACGGAAAACCCGCCGTCCTGCGCCACATCGGCGATCGACAGCCGCCAGTCGAACGCGGCGGCGCTGCCGCCCGGATTGCAGGCGACTTCCTGCGTGGTGCCGCCGCCATTGCGCCAGGGCATGCGTGGATAGTCGGCGGCGCGGTACAGATGAACTTCGGGTTGCTTCATGTGGTGAACTTGCCTTCCAGGCGATGCCGGGAACCAGGGTGAATCAAACGGGCCAGGGTGACGGCGCGGTCGCCCGACCAAGTGCGGCGGCTGATCAGCAGACAGGGCTCGTCGCGCTCGATCTGCAGCAGCTGGCATTCGCGCGGCTTGGCGAGAATGGCTTCGACCACGTGCTCGCCTTCGCTCAGCGGCGCCACGCGCGTCAGGTATTCATAGGGCGTGCTCTGCGTGAAATCCTGCTTCAGATAGTCAGGCGCCAGACGCACGTTGACGTAGCGATCCTCTAGCTGGATCGGCAGGTCGTCCTCGTAGTGCACGATGACCGAGTGATACACCGGCTGCCCGGCGCGGATATCCAGCGCCAGCGCCTGTTCGGCGCCTGCGGGCTCTTCGGCCAGGCGCACCACGCGGCTGTGGTGGCGATGGTTGCGCGCCGCGATCTCGTCGGCGATGTTGTTGACGGCGAACAGCGCCGAGCGCGCCTTGGGCTGGGCCACGAAGGTGCCTACGCCCTGCATGCGTACCAGCAGCCCCTCGGCCGTCAACTCGCGCAAGGCGCGATTGATGGTCATGCGGCTGAACCCGAGCTCATCGACCAGTTCGCTTTCCGACGGCACCCGGTAATGTTCCGGCCACGCGCCGCTGCGGATCTGCTGCGCGATCATCTGCTTGACCTGCGCATAAAGCGGCGCAGGCGGCGCATTGGCCTGAACGGGCAATTTGGGGGGGTTGGAAGCCATGGGAGATCCTGTAATGCGGCGCAAGGCGACGGACGGCGATCAGCGCCTAGTATAGACAGGTACAGACGGCTATCGGATCCGCGTACCGCGCCCGCACCGGGCTTGTCGCCCGCGCCGCGCCTAGGCATGGTCCCCGGCGCGGGAGTACCGTAGTGGACGTGGGCAGCCAGATTTCCTATACTCCCCCCCTGTATTTATCGGAGCCTGCCGTGCCGCACTCCCCGGAAGAGAAAAAACGCGTCGTCACCCGTTTGCGCCGCATCCAGGGCCAGGCGCTGGCGCTGGAACGAGCCGTGAACGAAGGCACGGAATGCGGCGCGTTGCTGCAGCAATTGGCCGCCTTGCGCGGCGCCGCCACCGGCCTGATGGCCGAGGTGCTGGAAAGCCATCTGCGCGAAACCTTCCTCCAATCCGCCCAGGGCGGCCGCCAGGACGCCACGATCGAACCCGAAGCGGAGATCGATCTCTTGATGCGCCTGGTCCGTTCCTATTTGAAATAACGCCATCTGACATACGTGGAGCCCTAGCTATGAAATCACGCGCAGCAGTCGCATTCGGACCCGGCAAGCCGCTGGAAATCGTTGAAATCGACGTCGCGCCGCCGCAGCGCGGCGAGGTGCTGGTGAAGATCACCCACACCGGCGTCTGCCACACCGACGCCTTCACCCTCAGCGGCGACGACCCTGAAGGCCTGTTCCCCGCGGTGCTGGGCCACGAAGGCGCGGGCGTGGTGGTCGAAGTCGGCGAAGGCGTGACCTCGCTGAAACCCGGCGACCACGTCATCCCGCTCTACACGGCCGAATGCCGCGAGTGCAAGTTCTGCCTGTCCGGCAAGACCAACCTGTGCCAGAAGGTGCGCGCCACCCAGGGCAAGGGCGTCATGCCCGACGGCACCTCGCGCTTCAGCTACGAAGGCAAGCCGCTCTACCACTACATGGGCTGCTCCACTTTCAGCGAGTACACGGTGGTCAACGAGATCTCGCTGGCCAAGATCAACCCGGCGGCTCCGCATGAAAAGGTCTGCTTGCTGGGCTGCGGCGTCACCACCGGCCTGGGCGCCGTGCACAACACCGCCAAGGTCAAGGAAGGCGACACCGTCGCCGTGTTCGGCCTGGGCGGCATCGGCCTGGCCGTGATCCAGGGTGCGGTGCAGGCCAAGGCCGGCCGCATCATCGCCGTGGACACCAACCCCAACAAGTTCGTGCTGGCCAGCGCCATGGGCGCGACCGACTGCGTCAACCCCAAGGACCACGACAAGCCGATCCAGGACGTCATCGTCGAAATGACCGACGGCGGCGTGGACTTCTCGTTCGAGTGCATCGGCAACGTGCACGTGATGCGCGCCGCGCTGGAATGCTGCCACAAGGGCTGGGGCGAGAGCATCATCATCGGCGTCGCCGGCGCCGGCCAGGAAATCAGCACGCGTCCGTTCCAGCTGGTCACCGGCCGCGTCTGGCGCGGTTCGGCCTTCGGCGGCGTCAAGGGCCGCACGCAGTTGCCGGGCATGGTGGAAGACGCCATGAGCGGCAAGATCGACCTGGATCCGTTCGTGACCCACACCCTGCCGCTGGAACGCATCAACGAAGCCTTTGACCTGATGCATGAAGGCAAGTCGATCCGCACGGTGATCCACTACTAAGCCCGCATCTTGCGGCAACGACGGGCCCGGCGCGGCATGCGCCGGGCCCGTTGCTTTTCCATGACAGGCGTGCGACATGTCGCGCGCAACATGACAACACTGTCATTCATTTCCGCGTCATCTTGACCCGCGACCATTCGCCCTCCGATGACAGAGGGGTACACGCGAATGAACACGTGGAAGAGGAACGCGGGCGCGGCCATGCTGAGCGCCCTGGCGCTTCTGGCCGGCTGCGGCGGCGGCGATGGCGATGACGACAAGGTCGTCGAACAGCCCGAACAGCCCGCGCCCGGGCGGCCGATGGAACTGACGATCCTGCACATCAACGATCACCATTCCAACCTGGACAGCAAGAAGAAGGACCTCAAGCTCAAGAACGCTTCCGGCGCGCGCGTCGCCGTGAACGCCGATACGGGCGGCTTTCCGCGAGTGACCGGCGCGATCAACGCGCTGGCTGCGCAATCCGCCAACGTGCTCAAGCTGCACGCGGGCGACGCCACCACCGGCACGCTGTACTTCAACCGCGCGGGCGAACCGGGCGAGGCCGACGCCGCCATGATGAACACCGTCTGCTTCGACGCCATGACCCTGGGCAACCACGAGTTCGACAAGGGCGACAGCGGCCTGAAGCGCTTCATCGAACTGCTGCACGCGGGCGCCTGCCAGACGCCCGTGCTGAGCGCCAACGTCACATTCGCCGCCGGCTCGGCGCTGAACCCCTCGCGCGCCCCCGACATGGTCAAGCCCGCCGTGGTCCTCAAGCGCGACGGCCAAGATATCGGCCTGGTCGGCCTGACCATCGCCGCCAAGACCCAGCAGTCCTCCAGCCCGGACGCCGGCACCGTGTTCTCGGACGAGACCATCGCCGCGCAGCAGCAGATCGACGCGCTGCGCGCGCAGGGCGTGAACAAGATCGTGGTGATGAGCCACATCGGCTACGGCTATGACAAGCAGGTGATCGCGCAGCTAAGCGGCGTGGACGTGGTGGTGGGCGGCGACTCGCACACGCTGCTGGGTCCCGCCTCCATGGCGGACTATGGCGTGGGGTCGCCAGCGGGCGCCTATCCCACCGTGCTGCAGGACAAGGACGGCAAGCGCGTCTGCCTGGTGCAGGCCTGGGAGTACTCGCAGGTGGTCGGCGAGCTGAAGGTCAGCTTCGACGCCAATGGCGACGTCACCGCCTGCGCCGGCACGCCGCACGTGCTGATGGACGGCCCGCTGAAGGTCGCCGGCGCCGCGCCTTCGGCGGCTGACGAAGCCGCGATCCAGGCGGACGTGCGGGCCAGCGGCTTCTTGCGCATGCAGACGCCCGACGCGCAGGCCGCTTCCGTGCTGCAGCCGTTCAAGGCCCGCGTCGATCAGTTCAGCCGCAGCCTGGTCGCTTCGGTGCCGCAGGAACTATGCTCCCGGCGCGTGCCGGGCGGTCCCGGTACGCGCGACTACAGCCGCTCCAGCGCCGCCTGCAATACGCTGGGCAGCGTCAGCCTGCGCGGCGGCGACATCCAGCAGCTGGTGGCCCAGGCCTACCTGGACGTGGCCAACGCCAGCTACGGCGGCGCCGACATCTCGCTGCAAAGCGGCGGCGGCGTGCGCGTGCCGCTACTGGGCAACGTCACGGCGGCCAATGTGATCGAGGTGGTGCCTTTCGGCAATATGCTCTGGCGCCTGGACGTGACCGGGGCCGAGGTCAAGAGCATGCTGGAAGACGGCATGCAGGCGGTCTACGGCGCGGGTGGCTCCACCGGCCCCTATCCGTACGCCGGCGGCCTGCGCTGGGACGTGAATGCGGCCCAGGCCCAGGGCAGCCGCGTGTCCAATATTGAAGTTCGGGATCAGGCCAGCGGCAACTGGCTGCCGCTGGACCCAAGCCGCAGCTACAAGCTGTTCGTGCTGAGCTTCAACGCCACCGGCGGCGACGGCTACAAGACCCTGGCCAACGTGCCGGCCTCGCGCCGGCAGGACATCGGCGTGCTGGACGCCGACGTGTTGCAGGCCTACATCGACAAGCAGGCCAAGGACCCCGTCAGCGGCCTGCCGGTGCTGAACCTGCTGCCCGTGAGCCTGTACAGCACCAAGACGTACAGCGAATAACGGCGGACGCCGGGCGCGGCCCTCAGGCCGGCTGCGCCTGGCTCTCGCGATAGACGCGTTCGGTCTTGCCGACGAACGTGCTCAGCGAAAATTCCCGCAACGCCGTGCTGCGGGCCTCGGCGCCCATCACGCCCAAGGCCTCGCGGTTTTCCAGGATCTTCGACAGCGCTTCGACGATGCTGTCCACCGAGGCCGGCGGCACCACCCAGCCGTCGCGGCCATCGGTGACGTTTTCGGGCAGTCCGCCCACCGCGCTGACGATCACCGGCTTGCCGGCGGCCATCATCTCGCGGCAGGCGAAGGAAATCGTCTCCAGCTTCGAGGACAGCACAAAGCCCACGTCCAGCGCCGACAGGAAGGGGCCGACATCGTCCAGCAGGCCGGTGAACACCACCTGGTCCGACATGCCCAGCTCGCTGACGCGGCGCATCTGCTCGCCGTCCGGCAGTTTTCCGGCGATCAGCACCACCACCTGGCGCCGCTTGCTTTCAGGCAGCATGGACACGGCAGTCACCATGTCCAACCAGTTCTTGTAGACCGCGGTGCCGGCATTGCTGCCAATGACCAGGCGGCCTTGCATGCCCTCGGGCAGGAGACTGCCGCGCGCTTGAGCCACTTCGCGCCGCGACGCCGGGCTGCACTTTTCCGTATCCACGCCGTTGTGCACCACGCGCAGGTCTTCGTTGCGGAAGACCGACTGCTTCATGCGGCGAAACGTATGGGTGCACACGCAGATGACGCGGTTGGTGCCCCACTTGGCGCGCACCCGCGCGCCCAGGCTGTTGGCGCTGCGGTCGGTATGCTGGGTGTACACCATGAAGGGACGCCGCGCGCCCATGCCCATGGTCGCCAGCATGCACAGGCGATGGTCGGCGGAGCCGTTGGCGTGGACCACGTCGAACTTTTCGTCGCGCAGCAAAGCCCGCAGGCGGCGCAGCGCGCGCAGCTGCTGCAGCGGCCGGCCCTTGAACTCCAGGTCCAGCGTGCGCACGCCGGGCAGCGCAGCGGCCTCGGCCAGCAGGCGGCTGCTGGCGGGCGCCGCCACCGTCACCTCGGACTTTTCGCACAGAATGCGCGCCAGCGACATTACGTAGGTAGTGTGGCCGCCGCCATCGCCTTGGTGGAAATTGGTGTACAGAATCTTCATGGGGTCATACTCGATAACGGCTGCGCGGGCAGCAGGCAGCTCCAATCGCGCTTCTCGAACACGTCGTTCCCCAGCCGGCTGGCGAGCGACAGGTTGTAGACCTTGATGCCGCGTGCGCCAAGCAGCCGGCTGGCTTGCCGGAATGCGGGTTCGATGTGTCCGGAGAATTGCCGGTCCAGCGCGGTGGACAGCTGCGTTGCCGCGCTTTCATAGAAACGGGGTCCCGCCGCGGCCGTCAGGTCCAGGCCGTGCAGGTAGATGGTTTTCGCGCCCAGCCACGCCAGCAGCTGCAAGCCCGTATAGGCGACGGTGCCGCCGCCGAACAGGCCGCGCGGCGGGTCCAGGCTGAAGCCGTGCGCATGTACCGGATTGCGCGCATCGAACAGCACCAGTCCGGGGTCGCCGGCCAGGCGCGCTTCCAGCTCCTCGGGGCGCGCGCGCGGCTGCAGCGCGCGCTGATGCACCTCTTCGAACAGCGCAATGCGGCAGCGCACGTTCTTGCGGTCGAACAGGAAGCCTATCCAGCGGTAGACCTCGGGCGTGACGAACAACGTCAGGTCCTGCGCCAACACTTCCGCCACCAGATCGCGCCTGCGGTTGACGAAACCCGCGTCGAGCATCGCGTAATAGGCAAAACGCAGGGTAGGGTGCTGACGCCGCAGCGCGATCGAGCCGTTGACGCCCATCGCCACATCCAGGCGGCAACGCGCGTAGTCGATCCGAGCCACCGAAGGGCCGCTCAGTATCAGATGGGCGTCGGCGCCGATGTCGCGCGGCAGTTGTGCCAGCGGGGTGATGGCGGGGCCTTGCACGCCACGCAGTTCGCAACCTGTCAGCCGCTCTTGCGCATCGCGCCGCAACGTCACGAAGGGCCACAAGGTTTCGTTGTGCCGGTACGCGGCGGGCCGGGTGTGGCGGTAGAAGTAACGCAGGCTCTTGGTCAGCGGACGCGAACACAGCAAGCGTGGAATGAGCCCGGGACTAGGCATGAGCAATGTTGCGCGGAAGCCGCGAAATAACCTGGTGAGCGGCGAATTCTACGCAGGCGGACCTGTCGAAAAAGCGAGTGAACCCTTGAAGATGTAACGCTTTTGTGGAAACTTCAAAACGTCCCTAAATTTGTTGCGGACGCTTTCCACAGAGCACGGCATCGCGATGTCCAAAAATTTTCGATTACGTTTTGCCGCAAAGATTAGCCTGCTCGGCAACGCCATGCGCTAGCTGCAGCGCCGCGCCCGCGGCCTTCCGCTACGATGCGGGTATCGCAATGTCCCGATTCAAGCACTCAACCCTGGATAGGAAGGATTTCGATGTCTACGACCGCCACCCTGAACGCGGCTGCCGCCCACGCCCCCCGCCTGAGCGTGCCGGCGTTCCGCGCACGCAAGCGCCAGGAACCGCTGGTGATGCTGACGGCCTACACGGCGCGCATGGCCGAACTGCTGGACCCGCATTGCGATGCCCTGCTGGTGGGCGACAGCCTGGCGCAGACGATCTACGGACTGCCTTCCACCGTGCCCGTCACGCTGGACATGATGATTGCGCACGGTGCCGCCGTGGTGCGCGGCTCGCGCCGGGCGCTGATCGTCGTCGACATGCCTTTCGGCAGTTATGAGGAAAGCCCCGAACAAGCCTTCCGATCCGCGGCGCGCATCATGAAGGAAACGGGCGCGGGCGCGGTCAAGCTGGAGGGCGGCCAGAGCATGGCGCCCACCGTCGCCTACCTGTCGGCGCGCGGCATCCCGGTCATGGGCCATGTCGGCCTGACCCCGCAAGCCGTGAACATCCTGGGCGGCTATGGCGCGCGCGGCCGCGGCGAAGCCGAGTACGCCCGCATCGCCGCCGATGCCGCCGCCGTGGCGGACGCCGGCGCCTTCTCGCTGGTGATCGAGGGCGTGGTCGAGCCGCTGGCGGCGTCGATCACCGAGGCCGTCGCCTGCCCGACCATAGGCATAGGCGCATCCGCGCGCTGCGACGGCCAGGTGCTGGTGGTGGACGACATGCTGGGCATGTTCGAGCGCACCGCGCGCTTCGTGAAACGCTACGACGACCTGGCCGGCCGCATCCAGCAGGCGGCACAAAGCTATGCCGGCGAAGTCCGTGCGCGGACCTTCCCCGAATCGGCCCATCTTTACGGCGTGGCGGGCGGCGCCTGATGGCGGCGCGTGTTTCTCGCTAGAATCTTCCCCATGCCTTTCTACGCACACACCTCATGAGCACGCCCCGCATGGACACGCCCCAGTTGCAGGACGCCATCGCGGACGCCATCAGCACCGCGACGCGCGGCGCGGGGCGTGTGAACATCCTGGTCGCGGGCAAGACCGGCGTCGGCAAGAGCACGCTGATCAACGCCGTATTCCGCGGCGACCTGGCCAAGACCGGCGCGGGCAAGCCCGTCACCCAGTCGACCCAGGAATTCACCCGGGCCGGCCATCCGCTCACCATCATCGACACGCGCGGCCTGGAGGTCGGCGACTACGAGCGCTCGCGCCAGCAGCTGGCGGACCTGATCCAGGAACGCTCCGCCTCCGACGACCAGGACCGGCATCTGCATGTGGCCTGGCTCTGCATCCAGGACAGCAGCCACCGCGTCGAAGACGCCGAAATCGAGCTGTGCAACATGCTGTCCGATGCCGGCATCCCCGTCGTGGCGGTGCTGACCAAGGCGCGCAAGAACAGCCCCTTCGTCGACGAAGCGCGCAAGCTGCTGCCGCGCGCCAAACAGGTGGTGGCGGTGCGCGCGCTGCCTGAATGGATCGAGGAACTGGACGCGGAACTGCCGCCCATGGGCCTGGACAACCTGATCGAGGCCACGGCGCTGCACATCCCCGAAGCGCAGCAGCGGGCCTATGCCAACGCCCTGTCCACCCGCAACAAGAAAGCCCTGGAAGTAAAAAAAAAGCGGGCTGAGATAGAGGTCAGCGTGGCCGCCGGCCTGGCCGCCTCGGCTGCCGCCGCGCCCATCCCGTTCTCCGACGCCGTCGCGCTGGTGCCGATCCAGGTCGGCATGATCGCCAAGATCGGCATCACCTTCGGGATGGAACTGAATACCGCCGCCATCACCACGCTGGTCACCTCCACGCTGGGCGCGTCCGCCGCCACGCTGATCGGGCGTTCGGTGGTCTCGGGGCTGCTGAAATTCATCCCCGGCGCGGGCAGCGCGGTGGGCGGCACCATCGCCGCCACCACCGCCGGCGCCATCACCAAGCTGCTGGGCAATGCCTACGTGGCCGTGCTGTACGACTTCTGCCTGAAGCATCCGGGCAAGGACATCGACATCGCGATGATCGCCCAGGCCTTGAAACAGCGCGTCAGCTTCTGACGGGCCGCGTCCGCGCCGGTGTTTGCGCACCAGTGCGGACGGATCCCTTTGCGCACCGGCGCGGACCGTTCCTTGCGAACCGCGCCGCGCCCGCGGCGCCAGATCTATACTTTTCGAACCGCCCCCGCCGCTGCGACGCGCCAGCGGCCCGGACTTCCCGCGCCGCGCGCCGGATGTTCTTGCGCAGGCCCACGCAGCCTGCGCACAGGGAGACTCTCATGACTCGCAAATACATCGATTGCCGCGAGTACCCCAGCGAAATGAATTGTTCGGTGGCCTTGGCCGCGGATTCCGAAAAGGAACTGCTGGAAGCGGCCGTGCAGCACGCCACCACGGTCCACAAGCATGCCGACAGTCCCGAGCTGCGCTCGCAGCTGAAGTCGCTGTTCCACGACGGCACGCCGCCGGTTGAAACCCCGCGGCGCGCCTGACCGCGCCGCGGCCGCCATCGCATCAGCGCTGGCGCGGCCCGCCGCGCCAGCGTCGGCAAACACGGCCGCGCCACGAAGACGCAGCCGTCCGCCGGCGCTATGCCCGGGCGAGCGCGGGCTGCGCCGCGCGCACCGCCTCGAACAGGTTCTTCGGATCCGGCAATTGCGGCGCCACCTCGATGCGGGCGCCGATGCCGTGTCGAGCGGCGGCGTCGCGCAGCCAGCGCAGCGCCGAAAAATCCTCCAGCGCAAAGCCCACCGAATCGAAGATGGTCACGTCCGCTGCGCTCCTGCGGCCGGCGCTCTGGCCGGTCAACACCCGCCACAGTTCCGTCACCGCGAAGTCCGCGGGCATCTGCTGCAGATCGCCTTCGATGCGCGTCTGCGGCTCGTATTCCACGAACACCGGTCCCGCGCGCAGCACGTCCTCGTGCAGTTCCGTCTTGCCCGGGCAGTCGCCGCCGACGGCGTTGATATGCATGCCCGGCTCGACCATGTCCGCGGTCAGGATGGTGGCGTAGGCCTTGTCCGCCGTCACCGTGGTGACGATGTCCGTGCCCTTGACCGCCTCTGCCGCACTATCGAAGCGCACCACGCGCAAGCCGGGCACTGAAGCCAGATTGCTTTCAAGCTTGCGTGTGGCGCCTGCGTCCACGTCATAGACGTGCAGCGTGTCGACGCCGAGGATGTAATGGAAGGCCAGCGCCTGGAACTCGCTTTGCGCGCCGTTGCCGATCAGCGCCATCTTGCGCGAGTCCGGCCGGGCCAAAGCGCGCGCCGCCAGGGCGGAGGTCACGGCCGTGCGCAATGCGGTGGTCAAGGTCAGCTCGCTGATCAGCAGCGGCTCCCCGGTGCTGACTCGCGCCAGCGCGCCGAAGGCCATCACGGTGGACAGCCCGTCCAACGGATTGCCCGGATGACCGTTGACGTACTTGAAGGTGTAGAACTCGCTGTCGGCGGTGGGCATCAGTTCGATCACGCCGGTCGCGGAATGGCTGGCCACCCGCGCGCTCTTGTCGAATTCCTGCCATCGAAGAAAGTCCGACAGCAGATAGTCCAGCAGACCGGAAAAGACCTGTTGCGGGCCTTGCAGGGCCACGATCTTGGCCACGTCGGAAGTTGAAAGCAGCGTCGTCAATTTGTTCTCCCCGAGTTATGGAACAGAAATTCTGGGGGATGGGCAAACCAATTAATAGTGACAATAATCCACACAAAACGCTAAGATTCTGCCATTCTGCCAGCGCCAAATAGCACTATTAACAATGGACACGCTAGATCAGAACCTGCTGGGCCTGCTGCGCGCCGACGCCCGCATGTCCGTCGCCACCTTGGCGAAAAAACTCGATGTCTCGCGCGGCACCATCGACAACCGCATCCGCAAACTGGAAGAGCGCGGCGTCATCCGCGGCTATACCGTGCGCCTGCGGCCCGAGGTGGAAACCGAGGACATCGTCGCCTGGATGAGCATCGCCGTCGAAGGCCATGAAACCCGCAAGATCGTGAGCCTGCTGATGGGCGAACCCAGCGTGGCGGGCCTGCACGACACCAACGGCCGCTGGGACCTGCTGGCCGAGCTGCGCGTGCCCACCATCGACCAGCTGTCCGAAGTGCTGGACCGCCTGCGCACGCTCAAGGGCATCTCCGCCACGGAAACCAGCATCCATCTCAAGACCTTCAAGGCACTCTGAGCGCGGATTGCCCCGGGGAAACCCGATATAAAACTTTGCATAGCCTCCATGATCCAGCGTTATGCATCGTGCGCGGGCAACCTCTCCCTGTCCGTCAAATAGCCCGCCGAATCATGGCCTTAGCGTAAATCCCGGTGAGCCGCTCGCGGCGGCGCGCGGGCCTGCCGCGTGGTTTCCGATTTCCCGGTACGCATGCATGCTTGCGTCTTCCGCCGGGCACGCCGCCGCGCGCGCCGCGGCATGCCCTTCCCCGCGCTCGGATTCCCATGACAGACTTCGATCTGACCCTGCACAACGGCCGCATCGTGACGGCCGACGCCGACTTCATCGGCGATATCGGCATCGTGGACGGCGTCATCGCCGCGATATCGACATCGTTGCCAGCAGGCCGCCGCGCCATCGACGCAAGCGGCAGGCTGGTCATGCCTGGCGGCATCGACAGCCACTGCCACGTAGAACAGCTTTCCAGCATGGGCGTGCTGTGCGCCGACGATTGGCACAGCGCCTCCATCTCCGCGGCCCATGGCGGCAACACCACCATCGTGCCGTTCGCCGCGCAGCATCGCGGCCAATCGTTGCGCCAGGTGGCGGATGCCTATGCCGCCTCGGCCGCCGAAAAATCGGTGATCGATTACAGCTACCACCTGATCATCTCCGACCCCACACCCGAAACGCTGAACCGCGACCTGCCCGAGCTGATCCGCGCGGGCATCACGTCGTTCAAGGTCTTCATGACCTACGACAAGCTCAAGCTGGATGACAAACAGCTGCTGGACGTGTTCGCCATTGCGGCGCGCGAAGGCGCGCTGCCGATGGTCCACGCCGAAAACAACGACGTCATCAGCTGGATCACGCGCCACCTGCTCGCGGCCGGACACACGGCGCCCAAGTACCACGCCGTCAGTCATGACCCCATCGCGGAAACCGAAGCGACACAACGCGCCATCAAGCTGGCCGCGGTACTGGAAGTGCCGGTCCTGATCGTGCACGTGTCGACTCAGGGCGGCGCGCAGGCGATCCATGCGGCGCAAACGCTGGGCGCGCCCGTGTATGGCGAAACCTGCCCCCATTACCTGCTGCTGACCGCCGAAGACATCGACATCCCCGGCGTCGAAGGCGCCAAGTTCTGCTGCAGCCCGCCACCGCGCGACCCGGTATCGCAGCAAGCGCTGTGGCAGAGCCTGGACAGCGGCACGCTGGCGCTGTTGTCTTCCGACCATGCGCCGTACCGCTATGACGAATCCGGCAAGCTGCCCGCCGGCGACGCCACCACGTTCAAGCAGATCGCCAACGGCCTGCCGGGGCTGGAAGTGCGCATGCCGCTGCTGTTTTCGGAAGGCGTGCGCAGCGGCCGGCTCAGCCTGCAGCAGTTCGTGGCGCTCACCTCGACCAACCATGCCCGCATGTACGGCCTGTATCCGCGCAAAGGCACGCTTTCGGTCGGCGCCGACGCCGACATCGCGATCTGGGACCCCGAGAAGACCGTGACGGTGAGCGCCGCCGGCCTGCACGACGCCGTGGGCTACACGCCGTACGAAGGCCGCCAGGTCACCGGCTGGCCCGTCACGGTAATCAGCCGCGGCGCCGTCATCATCGACGAAGGCCAGCTGAATGCCGAGCGCGGCCGCGGCCAGTTCATCGCCCGCGGCCTGCCGGCCCCGCTGCAGAAAACGCGCGAGGTCAGTCCGCGCGCGGCCCTGCTGCGCAAGATTTTTCCGACCGTGATCGAGCCGTAGACCACGGCGCATGGCACGCAATCCACAACGACAAGCAATACCTGGAGATCTACATCGTGAGTAACGCAACTCCCGCCCGCAAGATGGGCCTGGCGGTCGCCCAGATGGGCGCAGTCAACCTTGCCGATTCCCGCGCGGCGGTAGTCCGCCGTCTGGTCGAAATGATGCGCGAAGCCGCCGCCCGCAAGGCGGAGTTCGTCGTCTTCCCCGAACTGGCGCTGACCACGTTCTTCCCGCGCTACTGGATGGACGACGCCGAGGCCGTCGAGCGGTACTTCGAGAAGAGCATGCCCAACGCCGACGTGCAGCCGCTGTTCGACACCGCGCGCGAGCTCGGCATTGGCTTTTATCTCGGCTACGCCGAGCTGACGCCCGAAGGCCGCCAGTTCAACACCGCCATCCTGGTGGACCGCAGCGCCCGGATCATCGGCAAGTACCGCAAGATCCACCTGCCGGGCCACTCCGACCACAAGATCGGCGCGCCGTTCCAGCACCTGGAAAAGAAGTTCTTTGAAGTCGGCGACCTGGGCTTCGGCGTCTGGGAAACCAACGACGTCAAGATCGGCATGTGCCTGTGCAACGACCGCCGCTGGCCCGAAACCTATCGCGTCATGTCGCTGCAAAGCGCCGAGCTGATCGTACTGGGCTACAACACGCCATCGCTGAACATCCACTGGAACGAACCCGCGCACCTGCGCACCACCACGCATGAGATCGTGCTGCAGGCCAGCGCCTACCAGAACGCGGTCTGGGTCGGCGCCGCCGGCAAGTGCGGCCATGAAGACGGCCATCACATGATAGGCAGCTCCATGATCGTGGCGCCGTCCGGCGAAATCGTCGCGCGTTCCAGCGGCGAAGAAGATGAAGTGATCACGGCAAACATCGATCTGGCGATGGGCCAGACCTTCCGCGACCACGTCTTCAACTTCGCCAAGCATCGCAGCCCGCATCACTACCGGCTGATCATCGAACGCACGGGCGCCGGCGATCCGCTGCCGGTGCCGGAAGTGGTCTAAGCCCGGTTGACGATGGCCTGCGTCATCGCAGGCAGTTCTTTTTTGACGATCTGGGAAAACTGGGCCAGAAACGCCTTGGCGATGGACGGCGGAGGTTCGATCCGGGAATGGGAAATGTGCACCGAGAGCGCGATCGCGGGTTCGATCCGGCGCACCACGATGCCCTGCATCAGCGCGTCCGTCAGTCCATACGAATCCACCAGGGCGATGCCGACGCCCTGGCGCACGAAGGAGCACGCGGTCTGCGAAGAACGCACCTCGATGGCCGGCGTGAATCCCTGGCCCAGCGGATCCAGATAGTCGTGCAAGGTCTCGCCCAACGGCGTGTCGCGGCCATAGCCCACCAGCATTTCGCCCGCCAGCATCGCCGGCTCGATGACGCTTTCGCGTGCCAGCCGGTGGCCTGCCGGCAGCACGCAGACGATCTCGCCCTGCGCCAGTTCACTGGTAATCAGGTTGGGATGCTCGGGCTTGAACGTGGAAATGGCGATATCCGCATGTCCCAGCAGCACCTGGGGCAGCAGCGCGTCCATGCCCAGCGGCCGGTAGCGGATGCGCACGCCCGGATTGCGCGCGCAGAATTTCGCGGTAGCGGCAGGGATCAGCCATTCGCCGAAGCTGGGGCTGGACACCACGCTGACCAGTCCCGCGCCATGGCCCGCCATGCCGGCGGCCATGTCGTTCAGGCGGCTGACCCCGGCCTGAATCGATTCAACCTCCTGGAAGAGCTTGCGCGCCTCCTTGGTGGGATGCAGGCGCCCCTTGAACCGCTCGAACAAGGCGTAGCCCAGACGCAGCTCTATCGATGCCAGCACCCGGCTGATGGCGGGCTGCGTCACGTGCAGCAGCCGGCCCGCCGCGCTGAGCGAACCCGTGATCATGATGGCGTGGAATACCTCGATCTGCCGCAGGTTCAACGGCCCGGACCGGACCTTTCCAGGTAACTCCGACATGCTGCTTTATTTCCTCCAGACCTGAACCACGCGCGCACCGCGCCTTACCGCCTCTTTCGCAGGGATTCTACTCAATCGTGTCCAACGCCCGCATCACCCTCGTAAACCCGAACTCCCTGGTCAAGGTCACGGAAGCCATCGCACGCGCGACGGCGCCGTTCCAGGGCCTGCCGCTGGATTTCCGCTTCCTGACATCGACCGGCGGCCCCGCCGGCATCCAAACCCAGGCAGAGGCCGACGCCAGCATCGCGCCGATGGCGCAACTGTTCCGGCAGGAGGCCGCCGCCACCGACGCCTTCATCGTGGCCTGCTTCAGCGATCCCGGCCTGCACGGATTGCGGGACCTGGTCCCGGTCCCCGTGCTGGGCATCGGCGAGTGTTCCGTGCTGACGGCCATGAGCATGGCTACGCGCATCGGCGTGATCGCCATCGCCAGCGCCGCCGTTGCGCGGCACCTGCGCTACTTCCGCGCCATGGGCGTCGCCGACCGCATCTGCGGCGAACTGGCGCTGGACATGAAAGTCAGCGACCTGGCGGATCCGGAAAGCGCCTTCGAGCGCATGACGGCGGTGGGCCGGACGCTGCGCGACGACCACGGCGCCGACGTGCTGATCATGGGATGCGCCGGCATGGCCGACCTGCGCGACAGATTGGAAGAGGCTTGCGGCCTGCCCGTGGTGGAACCCACGCAGGCCGCCGTCGCCATGGCGGCAGGGCGGCTTTTCAGCCGCGCCTGAGTTTCCTAGGCCGCCATCTGGACGTAGTGCCCCGCGGCCACCTGCACCAGTTCGCAGACCTGCGGGTTGTCGCCGACCTTGCGGATCGGGCTGGGAATATCGCGCGCGGTGCTGGCCGCGCGCAGGTGGCGGCGGGCGGGATCGGGAATCGGCACCGCCGACAGCAACCGTTGCGTGTACGGGTGCCGGGGACGATGCAGCACTTCCTGCGTCGGACCGATCTCCACGATCTGTCCCAGATACATCACCGCCACGCGGTGGCTGACTTTCTCCACCACCGCCATATCGTGCGAGATGAACAGGTAGGACAGGTCCATCTCCGCCTGCAGTTCCTTCATCAACTCGATCACGCGCGCCTGCACCGACACGTCCAGCGCCGACACCGGCTCATCGGCCACGATGATCTTCGGGCTCACGCTCAAGGCGCGCGCAATGCACAGGCGCTGGCGCTGGCCGCCCGAGAACTGGTGCGCGTAGCGGTCGAGGAATTCCCGCGGCAGGTTGACCCGTTCCAGCAGCTGAGCGGCACGCTCGCGGCGCTGCTCGCGGCTGAGCCCGCCGTGCACCTTGAGGGGTTCGCTGACCAGGTCCCAGGCATGCAGACGCGGGTTCAGGGAGGCATATGGATCCTGGAAGATCATCTGGATATGCCGCCGCATCTCGCGCATCTGGTCCGGTTTCATGTGAGTCACGTCCTGGCCGGCCAGCCGGATCGCCCCTTCGCTGGGCTGTACCAGCTTCATCAGCAGGCGGCCGGTGGTCGATTTTCCGGAGCCGGATTCGCCCACCAGTGCCAGCGTCTCGCCGGCCCGCAGCGCAAACGACACGCCTTCCACCGCGTGCACGTTCGCCACCACCTTGCCAAACGCCCCCGCCTTCACCGGGAAACGCTTCGCCAGGCCCGCGACCTCGAGCACAACCGGGCGTCCCTGCAGCGCGGCTTCGCCGGGCGAGCCGTCGCCCAGCTTGGGCACGGACGCCAGCAGGTCACGGGTGTAGGGCTGGCCCGGCGCGCCGAACAGCGCGGCGGTCTCGTTTTCCTCGATCTTGTCGCCGTGCCGCATGACCACCACGCGGTCGGCGATCTCCGCCACCACGCCCATGTCGTGGGTGATGAATAGCACCGCCATGCCCACCTCGCGCTGCAGGTCGCGGATCAGGTCGATGATCTCGGCCTGCACCGTCACGTCCAGCGCAGTCGTCGGCTCGTCCGCGATCAGCAGCTGCGGCCGGCAGGCCAGCGCCATGGCGATCATCACGCGTTGGCGCATGCCGCCGGACAGGTCGCCCGGATACTGGGTCATGCGGCGCTCGGGTTCGGACATCTTGACCGCGGCCAGCATGGCTTCGGCCTGCTTCCAGGCCTGCGCGCGCGAGATGTCCTGATGCAGCAGATACACCTCGGCCAGTTGATCGCCCACCGTCATCACCGGGTTCAATGACGTCATGGGCTCCTGGAACACCATCGATATCTCATTGCCGCGTACCCGCCGCAAGGCCGACTCTTCCAGTTTGAACAGGTCGACTTCGCGTCCGTCGCGTGGCACGAAGCGGGCCGCCCCCGCCGCGATGCGGCCGCCGGCGCGCTCGATGAGGCGCAGGATGGACAGCGCCGTGACTGATTTTCCGGAACCGGACTCTCCCACCAGGGCCACGGTCTCGCCTCGGCCTATGGTGAAGTCCAGCGATTTCACGGCGCGGTAGGGCTGGCCGCGAGGACCGAACTCCACGCTCAGGCCTTCGACCGCCAGTAGTGTCTCGCTCATCCAGGCTCTCCGTTAAGCGCGGCTGGGGAAAACGCGCGGCGACATATCGTCGATGCTGCGGCCGGCATAGTCACGCTGCGCCACGGTCGCGATCGTCTGCGCCTGGGCACGCTCCACCTGCTGCATCGCGTTTTCGATATCGATGGTCAAGAGCTCGCCATTGCGCACCAGCTGTTCGCCGTCGACGTAGACATCGCGTATGGCCCGGTCCCCGGCCGAGTAGATCAGGCTGCGCAGCGGCTCGCGGCACGGGCGCATGTATGGATGCGACAGATCTACCAGGGAAAAGTCTGCCTTGGCGCCCACGGCCAGCCGGCCGATATCGTCGCGCCCCAGCATCCTGGCGCCATTGACCGTGGCGGCATTGAAGACTTCTTGCGTGGACGCTGCGCGGAAATTTCCCGCCTGCAGCCGCGCCACATAGCAGGCCAGCCGCATTTCATCCAGCATGTTGTGCGGGAAGGTATCGGTGCCGATGCCCACGTTGATGCCGGCGCGCAGGTAGCGGCCCAGGAAACTCAGCGCAATGCCGCGTCGCACGAACACGGTCGGACAATGCGCCACGTGGGCGCCGGAACGCTGCAACAGGCCGAAGTCGTCGGCATGGGGCCAATAGAGCGTGCGGTGATCGTTCAGGAAAATGCCATGTCCGATGATCAGGTCGCTGTTCAGCAGGCCCTGGTCGTCCAGCCATTCGATGGGCGTGCGGCCATGCCGGCGCGTCATCTCTGAAAATTCCACCACGCTCTGCGCGGCGTGTATCTGCATCGGCACGCCCAGGCGGCGGGCGGCTTGCTGCGCCTGCTTCAGCAGGCCGGGCGAGCAGGTATCGACTTGCGAGGGGCACAGCATGGCGCTCAGGCGTCCGCTGGGATGATTGATGGCGCTGTCCGCCACGGCCAGCGCCGCCTCGAACGATTTTTCCGCCCCGTCCTCGTCCCAGGTGTATTCGACCGAATGGCCGTCCGTGGTGCGCCATGCGGCGGACCGGAACATGGGTCCCAGTACGCCGCGGATGCCGGTGGCCGCCACCACGTCGGCCCAGCCCGGACGCGGCAGGGACATGTCGACGAAGGTTGTCACTCCGCTCAGCAACATCTCCGACACCGCCACCTGATTGGCATATGGCGCAGTTTCTATGCCCATGCGGAACACGGGCATGTATTCGTACAGCGAGCTTTGGCCCAGCTTATCGCTGCCCAGTTCTTCCAGCAGGCCGCGGTTTCCAGGCTCGGAGGAGGGATGGGTGTGGACGTTGACCAGCCCCGGCATCGCCATCAGGCCGCTGCCGGACACCACCTCATCGGCCGGGCCCGCGTAGCCGGAGCCTGCGTGGATGATGGTGTTGCCGCGCATCACCAGATCGGCGTTTTCGATATAGACGTGCGAGCCCAGTTCGGCGTCCCACGCCACCAGCGTGGACAGGTTCTTGAAATGAGTGATACGGGATTGATTGCTTGCGCTCACGGAAGGCTCTCAGCGACGTGATGAATGATGAAACGGCGGCGCGGACCGGCCGCGCCGCCATCGCGCTTACTTGAAGGCGATGTCCAGGCCCTTGTAGGCCGCCGCGCCGAAGATGCCGTGCGCCTGCATCGGCTTCATGCGCGGTCCGCCCACCAGGTAGAGCGAGTCGTGGTACAGCGGAATCCAGGCGACCCCGTCCGAAATCTTGGTCAACGCCTTGGACAGGATCGCGTCGCCCTCCTTCGGGTCCAGCGCCTGGCCGCCTTCCTCCAGCCACTTGTCGGTATCGGCATCCTTCCAGTTCATGCGGTTCGGCGTCGGGATGCTGGCCGACAGGAAATAGCTGTTGAGGGCCTCGCCCGTGCTCATGTAGCCAAAGCTCATGCTGAACTCGTCGAACTCCTGCGTGGCCAGCTTGCCCCAGGCCGAGGTCGAGTCGAACAGCTGCACGCGCAGGTCCACGCCGACTTTCTTCATGTCGCCCTGCACGGCTTCCATGATGTCCTTCCAGTAGCCCGTGATCCCGTAATGCAGCAGCGAGAGCTTCTGGCCGTCCTTGTAGCGGTAGCCGTCGGACTGCATTTTCCAGCCGGCCTCGTCCAGCAGCTTTTTGGCGGCGGCCGGGTCATAGCGGTAGGCCTCGTTCTTGCCCGCCGGTGTCTTGGTGGCCAGCATGCTGGTGGCGGGCGCCGCCTCGCCGAAGGTGATGGCCTCGGTCAAGGCCTGGCGGTTGACGGACAGGTTGATCGCGCGGCGCACGTTCACGTCCGCCAGCATGGGCTTGTCGATCTTGAAACCCAGGAAGAAGGTCCAGTAGAACGGGTCAGCCTTGCTCACGAAGAGACGCTTGTCGGCCTTGAGGTCCTTGATCGACCACTGCGGCAGGTAGCGCGACAGGTCCGCCTGGCCGCTTTGCAGCGCCGTCAGGCGGGTGCTTTCCTCCGGCACAATCTTCCAGACGATCCGGTCGACCTTGGGCGTGGGATCCTTGTAGATCGTTGGGCCCCAGTCGTATCCGGCATGCCTGGTCAGCACGACCTCGTTGCGCGGCGTCCAGCTCTGGAAGCAGTAGGGTCCGGTGCCGTCGAAGGCCTTCACGCCATAGTCCTGGCCCAGGGCCTTGACCTGATCGATATTGATGACGGAATGCATGTAGTGCGCCATCTGCTGCAGCAGCTCGTTGTAGGGCTTCTTCAGCTTGTAGACCACGGTGTAGTCGTCGGGCGCCGTGATGCTGTCCACCGGACCCGCGCGCCAGCGCTCCAATCCCTTGGTTTCCGGATTCAGCCAGCGCTCGTAGCTCGCCACCACGTCCTTGGCCGTCATCTTCTTGCCGCTGCAGAACGTCACGTTGTCGCGCAGGCTGAAGGTGTAGGTCAGGCCGTCGGGCGATACGGTCCAGCTCTTGGCCAGCGCCGGCACCGGCGTCTTCATGTCGTAGTCCAGGCCCACCATCGTGTCGGCAGCCATGAACAGCACCTCGGCAGCGCCGCGCGCGGTGGTGCGGTGCGGGTCGTATTTGTCGGTATCCAGCTCGCGCAGGATCAGGACAGTCTTGTCGGACTGCGCCAGCGCGGGCGTCTGCACGGACAACAGAAAGGTCAACGCCAGCGGCGCGAGGGCCAGGCCCTTGGTGATCGTCATGGTTGTGGTTTCCCCGAAGTTGGTCTGATGTGTGGTCAAGCGCGCCGCGGTTCAGAACCGCAGCTTGGGATCGAGCGCATCGCGCAGGCTGTCGCCCAGCAGGTTGAAGGCCAGCACGATGAAGAAGATCGTCATCGTCGGAATGGTGGAGATATGCGGGAACACCTGCAGGAACTTGCGTCCGTCGGCGGCCATGCTGCCCAGTTCGGCGAAAGGCGGCTGCGGCCCCAGGCCCAGGAACGACAGCACCGATCCCAGCAGGATGGTGTGGCCTAGCTGCAAGGTGGCGTAGATCATCAGCATCGACGAACAATTCGGCAGCAGGTAGCGCGTGATCAGGTAGAAGTTGCCGAAGCCCATCGCGTGGCCGGCTTCCATGTATTCCTGTTTCATCACCACCATGGCCGAACCGCGGGCGATTCGCGCCATGCCAGGGATGGCGGATATGCCCAGGGCAAGCACCATGCTCAGCGTTCCAGGCCCCATCAGCGCCGACAGGCTGAGCCCGAACAGGATCGCGGGAAACGACAGCAGCACGTCCACCACGCGCATGATCACGCCTTCCAGCGGACGGTAATAGGCCGCCAGGATGCCGAGCGCCGCGCCGATTCCCGACCCGCCGATGACCGCCAGTACGCTCAGCATCAACGTGGCGCGTATGCCGTAGATGATGCGCGACAGGATGTCCCGGCCCTGTACGTCGGTGCCCAGCAGATAGGCCACGCCCTCGGGCGAGGTCCAGCCCGGCGCCTTGCGGGCGATGGACATGTTGGTGGAATAGGGGTCGTGCGGCGCCAGCCAGGGCGCGAACACCGCCGTCAGCACAATCGCGATCACAGCCAGCAGCGACAGCAGCAGGATGGGGTCGCGGCGCAAGCGCGATGCGAGGCGCGCCAGCGGCGCGGCCATGGCCTGAGGCGGCACGCCGCCCAACGAAGAAGTCGCGCCTGCGCTCATGATTTTTGTCCTCGCGGATCCAGGTAGCCGTAGAGCAGATCCACGATCAGGTTGATGACGATGAAGCCCAGCGCCGTCACCAGGATCGCGCCCTGGGCCAACGGGAAATCGCCGGCAAAGATCGCGCCCACGGCCATGCGGCCGACGCCCGGCCAGGAATAGATCTGTTCGGTCACGACAGCGCCGCCCAGCAGGTTGCCGACTTGCAGGCCCACCAGCGTGACGATGGGCAGGAGCGCGTTGCGCAGCGCGTGGCGCAGCACCACGCGGCGCTCGCCGGCGCCTTTGGCCCGGGCCGTGCGCACGTAGTCGCCGCTGAGCGTTTCGATCACGGCGGTGCGAGTGATGCGCGCCACCGGTCCGATCAGCACCGAACCCAGGGTCAAGGCGGGCAGGGCGATGGACTGCAGCCCGGCCAGCGTCCACAAGGGGCCATTGCGGCCGATATAGGGCAACAGGCCCGCGCCCCCCACGTGCTGCACCAGCAGCAATCCGACCCAGAACACGGGCAGCGACACGCCGACGACCGACAGCGTCATCACGAACCGGTCGATGAGCTTGCCGCGCCGGTAGGCGGCCAGCGTGCCCAGCAGGATGGCCAGCGGGACCGACCAGACCACGCTGGCCAGCATCAGCTCCGCCGTCGCGCCTATCGTGGCGCCGATCTCGTCGATCACCGGCACGTTGGAAATCATCGACCGCCCCAGGTCCAGATGCAGCAGGCGCCACATGTACATGGACAACTGGTAGGCCATCGGCTTGTCCAGGCCCAGTTCCTGGCGTACCTGCGCCAGCTCTTCCGTGGTTGCCGTAGGCCCGGCGATGACGGCGGCGGGATCGGCCGGCGCCACTTGCAGGAGGACGAAGCACACCACCACCACGCCCAGCAGGACGGGCAGCGAGATGGTGAGGCGGTTGAGCAGTTGCCGGATCATGCGACGCGCGCTCCGGCGGCGGAAATTTGCCTGCGGACAGCCCGGGCCAGCACGGGCCGTCCTGTGGCGGGATGAACTGAACTCGACATGAAACGACCTCTCTTTGCGCGCCCAGGCGCTAACGGTGGTCGAAGCATGCCAGCGGGATTTGCCCCCGTGGACCCAGGGAAATCCACTATGCAGGGATTTTGCGGCGGCTCGGTAAGTTCCAATCAAATCATTGATTCAAAAGGAATTTATGGAACAGAAAAAGCAAGGGGCGCAGGCATGCGATAACGGGGTGTTATGACGCCTGCGCAAAGATTGATAGCCAGCGGCGAGGCCCGCCGCCGCCCTTGCGGCGCGCCTCCGACGCGGCGCTGCTAGACTGCCCCTGCTCCCTACGACAGACCGCCCCGCCGCAGGCACCTAACCATGCGCTTCATCGACACCGAACAAACCCGCGACGCCCTGTCCTTCGACGCCGTCATTCCCGCCCTGCGGGAGGCCTTCCGCGGCAGCGCCACCGTGCCGCCGCGGCATGTCCACGCCATCCAGTCGGGCAATGCGCACGGCACCTCGCTGATCATGCCGGCCTGGAGCGACCGCGGCTATTTCGGCGTGAAGATCATCAACATCTTCCCCGAGAACACCCACCAGGGCCTGCCCGGCCTGCACGCCACCTACAACCTGTACAGCGCCACCACCGGCGTCCCGATAGCCCAGGTGGACGGCGACATCGTCACCGTGTACCGCACGGCGGGCGCGGCCGCGCTGGGCGCGGACTATCTGGCGCGCGCCGACGCCAGCACGCTGCTCATCGTGGGCTCCGGCCGCATCGCCGGCCTGGTGGCGCAGGCCATGCGCACGGTGCGCCCGATCCAGCGCGTGCTGGTGTGGAACGTGCGTGCGGCCGGCGCCGAGAAACTGGCCGGCGAGTTGCGCGCGCAGGGCTTCGATGCGGCAGCCGCCGCCGACCTGGAAAGCGCCGCGCGCCAGGCCGACATCATCAGCTGCGCCACCCTGTCCACCGTGCCGCTGATCCACGGCGCCTGGCTGCGCCCCGGCGTGCACCTGGACCTGATCGGCAGCTTCAAGCCCGAAATGCGCGAAACCGACGCGGCCTGCTTCGACGGCACCTCGGTCTACGTGGACACCAGCGAGGCGCCCACCAAGTCCGGCGACCTGCTGGCCGCCTTCGAAGCCGGCGCGCTCAAGCGCGAGGATATCCGCGGCGACCTGCACCAACTGGCCGCCGGTGAACTGCCGGGCCGCCGCGACGATCAGGAAATCACCGTGTTCAAGGCCGTGGGCAGCGCGCTGGAGGACCTGACGCTGGCGACGCTGGTGTACGAATCGGTCAGCGGCGAACGCGCCTGAGCCCGCAGCGCCCGCGCCGCTATTCGAAGCCGCGCGGGCCCAGCGCCTGGACCATGTAGTCGATGAAGGATTTGATGCGCGAAGAGATCGCGGTGTTGCGGTAGTACACCGCGTTGATCGGCTGGCGCACGTCCTGCGTCTGCTTCACCAGCAGCTGCTGCAAGGCGCCGCTGGCGCGGTCGCCACGCGTCATGAAATCGGACAGGCAGACGACGCCGCCGTCGTTCAGGGCCAGTTGCCGCAAGGTTTCGCCGCTGAACGCGCGCACGTGCGGCTTGATGTGCAGGGCCTGACCGTCGGCCTCCAGCAAGGGCCATTCGTTCAGCGCTTCCAGCTGGCTGAAGCCCAGCAAAATGTGCGAAGCCAGATCGGCCACGCGCCTGGGCGTGCCATGCACGCCCAGATAACCGGGACTGGCCAGCACGCGCACGCGGCTGTGGCCCAGCGGCACCGCATGCAACGACGAATCCTTCAGGCGTCCGATGCGGATGGCCAGGTCGGTGCGGCGCTCCAGCAGGTCGATGTTGCCCTCGTTGCTGTTGAGCTCCAGTTCCACCTGCGGATAGCGCTTGCGATAGCCCGGCACCAGCGGCGCGATCACGTGCAGCATGAAGGGCGAGGCCGCATCCACCCGCAAGCGACCGGCCGGCTGGTTGCGGCGCAGGCTCATCAGCTCCTCGCTTTCCTCCACCGCGGCCACGATCTTGCGCGCCTGCTCCAGGTAGGCCCGGCCTTCCTCGGTCAGCTCCAGCCGCCGCGTGGTGCGGCGCATCAGCGTGGTCTGCAACTTCTCTTCCAGCCGGCTCATGGTCCGGCTGGCGGCGGAAACGGTCTGTCCAAGCACGTCTGCGGCAGCGGTGATGGAACCGCTGTCCACAATGGCGATAAAGACCTGCATTTCATCGAGGGTCGTCTTCATTCTTGCATTTATATCAAAAGTCTTTCGTGAATACCGGACTTTTTCCGCAAGTATCCGCCAGGCACACTGCAGGCATTCCCGGGCATCTGCGCCCGGATCCGCGAACCCATCAGGAGTTACCCATGAGCATTCCCGCCTTCGGCGTCGGCACCTTCCGCCTGCAGGGCCAGGCCGTCATCGATTCCGTGCGCAACGCGCTGGATCTTGGCTACCGCGCCATCGACACCGCGCAAATCTACGAAAACGAAGCCGAAGTCGGCCAGGCCATCGCCGAATCCGGCGTGCCGCGCGAAGCGCTGTTCGTCACGACCAAGATCTGGGTTCCCAACTACGCCCGCGACAAGCTCATCCCCAGCCTGAAGGACAGCCTGGCCAAGCTGCGCAGCGACTACGCGGACCTGACCCTGATCCATTGGCCCGCGCCCGGCAACGGCGTCGCCATCGACGAATTCATGACCGCACTGGCCGAGGCCAAGACGCAAGGCCTGACCCGCCAGATCGGCATCTCCAACTTCCCCATCGCCGAAACCCGTGCCGCCATCGCCGCGGTGGGCCGCGAGCAGATCGCCACCAACCAGATCGAACTCAGCCCCTACCTGCAGAACCGCAAGCTCGCCGCCTTCCTGCAGGAACAGGACATTCCGGTCACGTCGTACATGACGCTGGCCTATGGCAAGGTGCTGAAGGATCCGGTCATCGGCCTGATCGCCCAGCGGCATGACGCGACACCCGCGCAGGTCGCGCTGGCCTGGGCGCTGCAACTGGGCTATGCCGTCATTCCGTCGTCGACCAAGCGCGAGAACCTGGCCAGCAACCTGCTCGCCCAGGACCTGCGGCTGACGGACGAGGACATGGCGCAGATCGCTGCGCTGGAGCGCAATGGGCGCGAAGTCAGTCCCGAGGGCCTGGCGGCGCAGTGGGATTAAGCCGTACATAGTGCAAACGCACCATTGCAAATTCACGGATTAATACTTTCGGATACTAGCGAAGCAGAGTAGGCGCGCCTATATATCGCAGCTACGGGCGCAATCTTTGCTGTCGTCATATTGTCTTGCCTGAAACCGCCGCCCTCGCGCTGAAAGCCTGTCTCCACTGGAGTACGCCATGGCTGCAAAGAAGCAAGCGGGGCGCGCCGCCCCGGCACGCAAGGCGGCGGCAAAGCGGCAGCCCGCCGCGGCCGGCACGGCGGCGGCCAAGACGCCCCGATCCACCCCGAAACGCAAAAGCCGCGCACTGCCGCCCGCGCTGCCGTTTCGCCGCACGGCCAAGCCTGACGCCTTCGACGTCCGCGATCTCCCATTTCGCCCAAACATCTCGGTCACGCCCAAGACCGAGATGATTCCCGCGATGGGATTGACCGTGAAGCACCAGGAAGACACCTCGGCCTGCACCGGCTTCGCCTTGTCCACGGTGGTCGAATACCTGCTGCGCAAGTCGGAGCGCGAACCGCGCCCAGCCATCTCGCCATTCATGCTGTACTCCATGGCCAGACGCTATGACGAGTTCCCGGGTTCCGTCGACGACACGGGATCGAGCCTGCGCGGCGCGCTCAAGGGCTGGTTCAAGCACGGCGCGTGCGCCCAGGAACTGTTTCCGGCCCTGGCCATGCCGGCGGCGGCCAACGAAACCGCCGACGACTGGTGGCTGGACGCCGTCAAGCGCCCGCTGGGCGCCTACTACCGCATCGACACGCGCAACATCGTCGAAATGCACGCGGCGCTCAACGAGGTCGGCATCCTGTACGCCAGCGCGGGCTGCCATGCCGGCTGGGACGACGGCCATGGCGTCACCCCGCAGAAGGCGCCTTCCACGCCGGGCGCGCAGCCATTCTGGATCATCCCGCCCGACAAGCAGGACTCCGCCACCGACGGCCACGCCTTCGTCATCGTCGGCTATACCCAGGACGGCTTCCTGATCCAGAACTCCTGGGGCGAGGAATGGGGCACCCATGGCCTGGCGGTGCTGACCTACGACGACTGGATGCGCAACGCCATGGATTGCTGGGTGGTGCAGCTAGGCGTGGTCACGCATGAGCACACCAAGATCTCGAACAGCATCACCCTGCGCACCGAAGGCAAGCGTGTCACGCTGGCCGCGGGAACCGTGCTGCGCAACCGCGAGCTCTCGCCCTTCATCGTCAACGTCGGCAACAACGGCAAGCTCAGCAACAGCGGCACGTTCCGCACCACGCCCGACGACCTGCGCGCCATCGTCGATGTGCACATGAACGCCGCGCGCGAGAAGTGGGGCTTGAAGGACAGGCCCATGGACGTCTGCGTGTACGCGCATGGCGGCCTGGTGGGCGAAGAAGATGCGGCGGAAGCCGCCGCCGAATGGATCCCGCTGCTCTACGAGAAACAGATCTTCCCGGTCTTCCTGATGTGGGAAACGGACTTCATCACCACCGTGAAGAACATCATCCAGGACGCCGCCCACAGCGTGCCGCGCACCACGGGCGGCCTGGGCGAGCGGCTGGAGCGCTGGTGGAACCAGCGCCTGGAACGCTGGCTGGCCCGGCCTGGCACGGTGATCTGGGGCGAGATGAAGCAGAACGCCCAGGCCATGAGCGAACCGACGCCCAAAGGCATGGCGCAGGAAGAAGCCGCGATGATCATGCTCTACAAGCACTTCAAATCGCATGTCAGCCAGGGCCGCGTGCGCCTGCACATCGTCGGCCATTCGGCCGGCGCGATCGTCGCCAGCCACTTCGTGCACCGCTTGACGGCTGACGGCGGCGAGCTGGAATCGCTCAACCTGATGGCCCCGGCAGTCACGCTGGACACCTTCCAGAAATTGGTCGTGCCGCACCTGAAGACGCGGGTAAAACGCTATCAGCAGTTCCACCTTTCCGACCGGGCCGAGGAAGACGACCCCACCTGCGGCCCGTATCGCCGCTCGCTGCTCTATCTGGTGAGCGAGTCCTTCGAAGGCGGCACCACCACGCCGCTGCTGGGCATGGAACGCTATTTCCGCGATGCCGGCATCGCTTGCGACGCCGTGCACGTCTCGCCCGAAGGCAGCCCCGCGCCCGGCTCCGCCAACCCGCCCGTGGCAGCCAGCACGCATGGCGGCTTCGACAACGACAAAGGCACCCAGCAGCAGATCATTGCGTTCATCAAACGTTGAGCCGGCAGCCGCGCCAGCAACCGCGGCAGGCAGGGAGGGCTTGGATATGTTTGAGATTCCTCAGGCACAGACGGATCTGGAGCATGACCAGTACGTGCGCGTACCGGCGTCCGCTTCGATACCGGGCGATCCCGCGGAAATGCTGCGGGTAATGTCGCGAGCGGGCGTGCCTTGCCTGCTGCTCGGCCAGAACGGCGCAATCCTGGACGCCAGCGATGCGCTCGACCCCAGCGTCCAGGAGTTCCGCGGCCGCGACGTCGCCGAAGCCTATGGCCTGGGCACGGCGCTGACGATGGGTAACGGCGCCGTCGACGGCATCTACCATGCCAGGGACGGCGCGCCGGTGCCCGCGCAACTGGTGCCGCTGTGCAAACTGGAAAGCGGTGAACTCGTGGTGCTGGTCAACGACGGCACGCCCTTCAGGAAAGCCGAGTCGCGCCGCTTCGAACGCACGCCCTATGCCGTGTTCCGCCTGGACCTGGAGGGCGTGGTGCGCTTTGCCAACCGCGAGGCGGCCCGCGCGCTGGGCCAGAAGCTCGACGAGGTCTGCGGCGAGCCTCTGGCCCGCCATTTCCGCAAGAGCGACGCGCCCCGCATCGCCGACGCCATCCGCTGCTGCGCCCGCAATCAGGAAGGCGATTCCATGGTGGCCGTGATCGTCGCCATGCCCGGACGCGACGGCGAAGAGCGGTTATTCCAACTGGTCATGACGCCCGACCCCGCGCCCAACGGCGAGCTGCTGGGCGTGATCGCCATCATCCAGTCGCGGGCGCTGGAGTCCGCCCGCGACGAGATTCGGCGCATCGCGCTGGACCCGGCCATCAGCGGTTGGCGCCTCAAGCTCGATGCCATCCTGGAACAGATCCGTCCACTGGTGCCATTCGAGCACGCCGTGTTCGGCATCTACGACGCGCAGGTGTCGCTGTTCCGCGCGATTGCGGTGCGGCCAGAAGGGGTGGGGCTTTGGCCGGCGCGCTGGATGGAGCTGCCGCCCGCGATCCGGCCCTTCCTGGATTCCGGCCAGACCTGGATCGAGGAGATGGAGCCCTTCGTCAGCGGCCACGACTTCGAGCCGGGCGACGAAATCGTGCGCCGCTATCGCGACATGGGCATGCAAGCCAGCGTCACGCTACCCGTCACGCGCCAGGGTGGCTATAGCTCAGCGCTGAGCCTGTGTTCACGCCAGCCGGCGCAGTATGGCCAACGCCACTTGGATATCCTGCGCGCCCTGGACCTGGAGCCGGTGCTGATGCGCTTCGAGAAAGAACGCGACGACGAACGCACCCTCTTCACCGAGTCCTTGCGCCAGACCATCATGACGGCAGATTCCTTGCGCACGGCGGCGCGGGACATCGTGCCCAGGCTGGCCCAGTTCTTCTCCTGGGACTACGTGGCGCTGTTCCGCGTGAACCGCAAGGAAAGCCGCTACGAGATCGTGACCCAGCACAGCCTGGCGCCCGAATACGCGCTGCCCGACGGCTACCTGCAGCCCATCGAGCGCGGCATGCTGGGCCAGACGCTGCGGCAGCGCCAACTGCTATCCCTGGATGACGTGGGCGACGCCGACGATCCCAGGAACGACTACACGGGTCCGCCGCGTCCCCTGCGCTCGGCCATGACGGTGCCGATCCGCCTGAACGGCCGCATCCGCTGGCTGCTGGACGTGGAGTCCTCGGTATCGCATGCGTTCAAGGGACCCGACGCCGACGACCTGCTGGAGATCATTGCGTCGCTGGAAGAGGGGCTGGACCAGCACCTGCTCAGACAGACCAAACAAAGCCTGATGGCCGAAACCGAACAGGCCGTCGTGTTCGTCGGCCGCGAAGGCTCCATCATCGAGATGAACCGGGTCGCGGCCGACATGCTGGGCGCCGAACCCGGCCGCTGCCTCGAAGGCGAGACGCCGGTGTCGATCACGGCCTTCGCGCTGCCGGACGACCCCGCGGCGCAAGGACTACTAAGTTCGGAGGCCGGCGTCAGGCGCGAACGCATCGAGCTGCGCGGCGCGGGCGGGCAGCCGCGCTCGGTGCTGGCGACCCGGACGGACCTGGATCCCAGCCTGGACATGTCGATCTGGTTCTTCACCGACATCGCCGACATGAAGTGGGCGCGCGACATGCGCTTTCTGCGCGAAACGGTGGCCGAAATCGCCGAACAGACCCGCAGCCCACTGGCGCTGGCCTGCAGCCTCGCCACGCAGACCGCCTTGCTGCACGAGGACGCGGCGCGCGGCGAGCAGTCCGAAGCCATCCTCGCCAAGGCTCAGAACCTCGGCCAACGCATCGTGGCGGAAATCGGCAAGGTGGACATCACCTTCGAACGGCTGGCCAGCGCCAACGAAGCGCGCCGGCAGGCTCCGCCCGAGCATGCCCGCGTGGCGCTGCACGAACTGCTGACGCGGGTCATCACCGCCTTTCCGCAGCGGGACCAAGGCCGCATCGCGCCTTTGGCCCAGGCGGGCGCGGCGGGCGGACCCATGGTGCATGCCGACGCCGAAGCGTTATCCGCAGCCTTCCGGTCCATTCTGGCCTATCTGCTGCGCTGCCGCTCCGACGACGCCCGCGTGGAAGTCGACATCAGCGACGACCCGGATGGATGCTCGGTACGCCTGGGACTTAGCGCGGAACAAGCCTGGGACACCGACCAGCGCACGCACGCCGTGCCCGACGATGCGCTCCTGAACGCGGAACGCGCGGCCCACGATGGCGCCGGCCTGGGCATCGCCCAGATCGTGCGTACCATGCAGGCCCACGGCGGCATGCTGACGACGGACCCGCCCATGGCCGAATCCGCGGCCCCGCCCTCGCAAGCGTATGAATCCGTTCTGCCGCCGTGGCGTTCGTTCACCCTGCGTTTCCCTTCCCGGTCGGGCTAAAGGAGACTGCGATGGAACAACCTGCACAGAACAGCAGCTGGATCCTGCTTGCCGGCGGCGACGATGGCGACGAGGAATGCTGGGCCGACCGCATCCAGCAACTGCCCAGGCACGAGCAAAAATACCCTCGAATCAAACCCTTCATCGGTGCGCCGTTCCAGCACGTCTTCGACCTGGGCAACACACGGCAGGAGATCGAGCGTCATGGGTCGCTGCCGGGCCTGCTGATCATTGACGCCAAGCCCGCGCCCCAAGGCGGAAAAAAGAAGAAGAGCGGCGCGACGGTGGTCGAGGTGCTGGAGTGGCTGGCCGAGCAGGCGCCCGTACCCGTGTTGATCGTAACGGAGGATCCGTCCGAGGCCCTGCAGCGCTGCGCGCTTGAACGACCCGAAAGGCTTATGTGGAGCAACGAGCCCGGCAAGACGCGCGACGGCAGCACAGCGCTCGCCAGGGCGCTGGACAGCCTGGCGGCCACCACTCAACCCCGCCGGCTGATCATAGAAGTCGCCGAAAAAGCGGTCCGATACCGGCTCCAGTCCGGCCCGCACGAATTCAGGTCGCCGGAACTTCCCTATAAGCGGCAATCCGATATCGATTCGCTGCTGATGCGCGTCGATCAGTTCTCGCCCTATCTTGGCAGCCAAAGAGTGGCCAATTGGCTGGAGTCGCTCAGCGACATGGGAAGGCAGGCGTTTGACGTGATGGTGGCCGACACGGTGGGTCCGCCGATCGCCACGCTGATCCAGCTCGCCCGCGACCAGGAAGGCGTCGTGCCCGCCGACAAACTGGCCTGGGCCGACCTGCGATTCGATTTCAACGTGTCGGACCGCCAGAGCGCGGCCTTCTTCAGCTTGCCCTTCGAACTGAGCTGCAACGCCAGTATCAAGGCCAGTGAGCGGCGCTACCTGTGCCAGCGCATACCCATGGCCCGACGCCTGCACATGGAAGGCATGGACTCCGCCAGCGATCAGGAGGAGACCGTATCCCGGCCGGCCGGCCCCCTGCGCCTGCTTTTCATCGGCGCGAACTTCAGCGGCGTCATCTCGTTCCAACCGGAAGACGGCAGCAACGATATCCCGAGCGTCACGCTGAAACCGCTGACGGCCGTCGCCGAGGAGCTCGCCAACCTGCAAGCCCTGGCCAAGCGTCTGGACGGCCGCCTCGTGGTCGAGGACGTGCCGCCGCTCACCGGCTATGAGCTGCAGGATTACCTGGAAGAAAAGGTGACCGGCGGCGGCTACGACATCCTGCACTACTCGGGCCATTCCCATTCCGTCGGCGACAGCACCATGCTGGTATTGCCGGGCAGCCAGGCCGGCAGGGGCCTGCAATTGTCCATACGCCTGGTCGGCAGCTGGATGAAGGCCGGCAATTGCAAACTGCTGGTGCTGTCTTCATGCAGCGGCGCGTCGGTGCGTACCGCGCTGGAGGTCATGCGGGCCGGCGCCATGGGTGTCCTGGCGTTCCGCTGGCAGGTGGAGGATCAAACCTGCGCCCGCTTCATCAGGCGCTTCTACCTCGCTTATTTCGACCTTGCCAATACCCAAGGATTCGCGGAAGCCTACCGGCGCGCCTGCGCAGGCTCGCACGACGAGGCCAGGGGCTCACCCACCTGGGCCTCCGCGCTGGCGATCGTGCGCGATTGAGACCAGCCACCAGGAGTACACGCCATGACTTCCCTATTCGGCATGCTGCGCAAGATCGGCGACCTGGGTTCGTCCACGGACGGCATGGGCGGCTTGGTGCCAACCGTGCCCGCGGGCCGCAATTACTATGCGGAGATCGATCCGCCGCCCGGCGCCGCGTCCTTGGGCGAGCGTGGATTGAATGGGGAAGCCTTCGTCCCCGGGCAATGCTATTTCAGCGTACGCATGGTCGAGATGCGCCTGACCGACGCCGGCAACTACATCGCCGCTTTCCTGCCTCTGTGCGCCTTCTTCCTGCGCTACACCGAAGCGGGCGCGCAGCGCGAGATTCCCTACGTCGTCGGCTATGAGGCGATCCAGCAGGCGATGGGTGAGACGGCGCCGAAATCGGGCGGGGGCAGGGTGGCTTTCCGAAACGTCTACATCGCACGCAACGTGCCGTACAACAGCGACGGCCTGGAGATGTTCGCCGCGCTGTGCCGCTTCAGCGACACCGGCCTCACCCGCGGCATACTCGACTTCGTCTCCACCACGGTCAGCATGTTCGGCGGCGTAGTGGGCGGCGCCGTCGTCAAGGCTGGAGAAGGCCTGCTCAAACCGCTGAGCAAGCTCTTCGGCACCGACGGCGCCAGCATCCGCTTCGGCATTTTCGACGGCATGGCGCTGCGCCGCAGCGGCTATCGCGTGTTGGCGGGCGCGGACTCGCAAGACAAGCTGCAGGACCTGCAACTGGTCGACGGCGTGCTGCACCGGCAAAATGGAAACGGCGGCCTGGAGCCCGTGAACGACGTGGACTACCTGGTGCTGACTTTCGAGCAACGCGCCACGCTGGGGGAGGACATGTTCAGCGCCGCCACGGCCTTGCCGTTCCATCGCAAATGGACCGAAATGACCACCGCGCTGGTGAACAAGAACGCTGCGGCCGCCCGCGCCGCATTTCAATCGCTGGCGGTCGACATCGCCGCCTCGCCGCTGCTGATCGAACGGGACCGCTTCGCGCTGCTGGCGGCCTACGCGAGCGAAAGAGAAAAATGGAAGTCCAGCAGTATCCTGAGATCCGCCAGTGACGACAGCAACATCGCTTCCGTCGTTGCGGACAAGCAAAAGGCCGCAGCCGACAGAAGCAGCGCCACCGCGCAACCGCTGGAGGCAGCCATGGTCCTGCTGGCGACCTCCGCGGTCCGCGACTCCGACTCGACGCAAGCCGCAGCCGAACAAGCCGATGCATCGCTGGCGCAGGCGCTCTCCACACTGCTCGCTACGCTGGAGCCCGACGTGGACGGAAAAGCCGGCACCGCACCCGACGCCCTGTCCGGCGCATCCCGGGAAATGTTGTCGGCGATCCTGGAAGAAAAGCCCTAGCGGCTGGATCTGGCAGCCCTGAGCGCGGCTGCGGAACAGACCCTACTGCTCGCGCGTAAAGACTTTCTCCGCGACCTCGCGCAGCACCTCGACGTACTCTTCGCGCTTGCTCTGGAAACGATCCGACGGCCCCGAAATGGCCATGGCCACGCATTCTTCGCCCAGCCAGCCCGACACAGCCAACGCGTCCGCGCCGTCTCCGCCTTCGCCGTGCGTGTGATACCAGCCGCGTTCGCGGCTTTTGTCGATTTCAGCCAGGAGCGCGTCGGGTTCGGTGACGGTGGCGGGCGTGAGTTTACGCAGCGGCTTGGCGGCCAGCAGCTTGCGCGCGGCCTCGGGTGGCAGGCCGCCCAGCAATGCCTTGCCCATGGCGGAAGCATGCAGCGCGATGCGCTCGCCCAGGCTCAGGATATAGCGCAGCGGATACTTGCCGTCGCGCACCGCCACCACCTTGACCGCGGCGCCATCGATACGCCCGATGTACGCGGTTTCCCCGGTGCGTTCGGACAACTGTTCAAGCGCTTCGCGCGTGGCATGGATGATGGGATCGACCGTGCTTATCTGCTGCACGGCAAGCAGCAGCTTGCCCGTCGGGTAGTAACGCCGCGATTGCGTGCGCAACAGGTACCCCAATTGATGCAAGGTATGCAGCAGGTCCAGGCAGCTGCTATCAGCCAGATCCAGCAAACGCGCCAGATCGGAGTTGGAGAGTTCTCGCTTCTCTCGCGCGAAGACTTCAAATACCGCCATGGCACGGGCGGCGGCGCTAACAAAGGTCGGCATATGACGCTCAATTACCTGGAGTTTGCCATCGGCCTGCGACACAAGCGCAGCAAGTTGAAAAGGCGTTGTTAAACGGCGTCGGAAGTGTAGTCCATGTCAACGAACAGGGGCAACATTGCGCTCGTCCTGAGCCAGCACCAGATCCCATATCTGCTGGCCTATCGGGTGCTCACGCTCTTCATACAAATGCGCCACCAGACCGCCCGCGCGTCCGACCAGCATCAGGCCGCGCGCGATCATTGGATCCAGGCCCATGTCGCAAATGATGGCGCCGATCGCACCGACCACGTTCATGGGCAGGTTCTTGTTCCGGTCCTGCAGCAGCACTCGATGAACCGCGTCCATCAGACGCCAGTGCTTGCCGTGAAAGCCCAGCTCCTGCGCCAACTGGCACAGCGTCGGTACGCGCGGATCGCCGTGCACGTGTATCGGATGGCCGATGCCGTAGACAGGCTGCTTCTTGGCCCGGCTTACGCTGAGCATCGCACGCGCAGCGGCATCGCACGCCGCCTGGTCCGGATCATCGGACAGGTCGGCGGCCCCGGCTGCCAACATCTCGGCGCAGTTCTGGGTGGTACCCAGAAAGACGCTGCCCGCGCCCAGCAGCCCCGCGGCCACCGCCGCCTGCATCGCTTCCGGCGCACCCAGGAAGGTCAGCCGGGCGCTCATGGCGCTGGGCGTCAGGCCGTGGTCGCATGCGGTGACCAGGATGTGGTTGATCATGGCCTTCTCGGCTGGGCTGGGCGTGCGGTTGAAGATCGTCAACAGCATCATGTCGACGAAGTCGACTTTCCCCAGCAATTCCGTGGCCAGGTTCTTGCCGCGCACCGTAATGGTTTCCGGGGTGGTGTACCCGATTTCGGTCTTGATCAATTCACGCCTCCGCGATGTGTTCATTGGATTGTTGGGCGCGGCACGCGACCAGCATCTTGACGCTGCAGACGCATACCGTTTCCCCGTTCTGATTGATGCCCTGCCGTTCGAACTCGACCACGCCGCGGCTTGCGTCGCTGGCCAGGCGCCGGCCAGTCACCAGGATCCTGACCTTGATCGTGTCGCCGACGAAGGTAGGTTTGGCAAAGCGATAGGACATTTCCAGCAGGCCCAGGATCGACGGTTCCAGACACTGGTTGAGCACGGTGCGCGTGTTCAGGCCGGACATGATGGAGCCGACCAGCATGCCGTGCGCGATGCGCTGGCCGAACTTGCTCTGCCCCGCATAGACCGCATCCGTATGCAGCCGGTTGTAGTCGCCACTCAGGCCGGCGAAGGCAACCACGTCAGCTTCGGTGATGGTGCGCGCGGCCGTTACGACTTCCAGGCCGAGCGGCAAGTCATCCCAGTAGTAGCGCATGTCTGCCAAGGCGCCGGGCGCCGGCGTATCGACTGCGACAGAAGCCGCCGTCACTTTGCCGTCTCCGCCGCGTTGATCGCGGACAAGCCCAGCACCTCGCGGCCCACGATCAGCGTCTGCACTTCCGCGGTGCCCTCGGGTATCGTGCCGCCGCTGGTATCGCGGAAGATGCGCTCCAGCGGATACTCGGTCGAATAGCCCAAGCCGCCATGGACGCTCAAGGCGATCTTGGCGACCTCATGCGCGGCTTCGGCGCCATAGAGTTTGGCGATGGAACATTCGACGCGCGCGGGCAGGCCTTTCTGCACGGCCACAGCGGCCTTGTAGCCCAGCGCACGCGCCGCTTCGGTGCGCACCATCATGTCGACGATGTGTTTTTGTACCAGCTGGAATTCACCGATGGGGCGGCCGAACTGGCGCCGGGTCTTTGCATACTCGATGGACAGGTCCAGCGCGGCCTGCGCCGCGCCCACCGCGCCCATCGCGATGTTCAGGCGGCCATAGTTCAGGCCCGTCAGCATGGTCTTGAGCGCGGTGCCCTCGACGCCCAGCAGGTTCTCCTTGGGTACGCGCACGCCGTCAAAACGCAATTCGGCGGTGCCGGAAGCCTTAAGAACCATCTTGTCGACCAGGCGCGCCTCGTAGGGCGACTGCTCGCGCTCCACCAGAAACAGCGATAGCTTGCCATCGCAGCTGGCGCTGAAGGTACGCGCCAGGACGATGGCATAGTCCGCGTTCTCGCCATTGGTGATCCATAGCTTGCTGCCGTTGAGCTCGTAGTGGTCGCCCTGGTCTTGCGCCCTGAGTTCGATGCCCGCCACGTTGGAACCGTGGTTGGGCTCGCTGATCGCCACACACACGTTCTTGGCGGACGACAGCACGGGCCGCAGGAATTTTTCCTTCTGAGCGGGCGTGCCATAGGCATTGACCAGGCGCAGGAAGATATTCGTGATGTTGAGTATGGTGCGCAGGGATCCCCAGCAGTAGCCGGCCTCTTCGACCATCATCGCCCACGTGACGAAGTCCAGTCCGAAGCCGCCATCGTCCTCGGGCAGCAGCCCGCCGATGTAGCCGAATTGCGCAAGTCCCTCCAGCACTTCCGCAGGGATGCGCCTGTCGGCTTCGCAGGCGGCGATGCGCGGGCCGATCTCGGCCTTCATATAGCGCCTGATGCTGTCGCGCAGGGCCAGTTGATCCGTATCGAAATCAAAATCCATGTTGTCCTCTAAGCGGCCATTGCAAGATTTGGGGTGTGCGTTTCAAGACGAAAAGCGTCCGCCCGTCACGTACAGCGTGACGCCAGTGATGTAGCGGGCGCGCTCCGAAGCAATGAAGGCGACGGACGATGCGATGTCGTCCGGCTGCCCCAGGAAGCCGACCGGGTTCTTGGCGAGCGCCGCGTCCCGCAGTACCGGATAGGAGGGCAGGGACTGTATGAGTTCGGTTTCGACAAAGCCGGGCGCGATGGCGTTGACGGTGATGCCAAACTTGGCCTGTTCCAGCGACAGGGCGCGGGTGAAGCCCACCAGGCCCAGCTTGGCGGTGGTGTAGTTGGTCTGGCCGGGATTGCCGAACACGGAACGCGAGGCGATGTTGATAACGCGCCCCCACTTGCGTTCCATCATGCCCGGCAGCACCGCGCGGGTGCAATGGAAGGCGCCCTTCAAGATGGTGTCGACCACCGAGTCCCAATCGGACTCGGCCATCTTGCCCAGATACTTGTCGCGCGTGAAGCCCGCGTTGTTGACCAGGATGTCGACGCCGCCGTAAGCGGCCGTTGCCGCGTCCACCATGGCGGCCACCGCGTCACGCTCACAGACGTCGCATTGCACGCCGATGGCCTCGTGGCCCTCATCGCGCAACCGCTGCGCCGTGGCCGAGGCAGTCTGGCCGTCGATGTCCGTGATGACGACGCGCGCGCCTTCTTCGGCCAGCACGCGCGCCGTCTGGGCGCCGATGCCGCGACCCGATCCGGTCACCAGCGCCACCTTTCCCGCAATTTCTAAATCCATGGAGATGTCTTTCCTGTATGGAACGGCCAGCGGCCGTGCATGCCATCACGCGATTCCCCCCGGCGCGCCACCCGCATTTGGGGCGGTGACCGCCCCCTTGAGGACGCCGCTTAAATTCATAATATCGTACCGAATAACGAAATGTCGAATTTATTTTCGATTGACCAATGCAATATGTCGAATTAGTATCCGGCATGTCGTATTAATTGCACCATTCACAACTGCCAGGCGAGCATGCGCGACATGCCCGGAGGACCTCGAATGTTTTCAGACCTTGCCCCCTTGTTCGACCCCAGTTCACTCGTCCTGATCGGCGCCTCGGACCGGCCCGCCAGCATCGGCCAGCGCGCCTTGACCAACATCGTCGAACACTCCAGCTATGGCGGCGAACTGTTCCTGGTCAACGCCACCAAGGACACGGTCATGGGCAGGCGCGCCTACCGCTCGGTGATGGATCTGCCCTATGCGCCGCAGACCGCGATCGTGGTCGTGCCGGCGCCCGCCGCGGTCAGCGTGCTGGCGGACTGCGGCCGCAAGGGCGTCAAGTTCGCCATCGTGCTGACCTCCGGCTTTGGCGAAACCGGCGAGGCAGGGCGCCAGCTCGAAGAACAGATGCGCGCCATCGTCCGCGAGACCGGCATCCGCATCTACGGGCCGAATTGCCCCGGCATGAACAACAACAACCGTGGACTGGGCTTCACGTTCTCGCCGGCCTTCCAGTACGACCGCATGCCCGGCCCGATCGGCCTCGTCACGCAGGGCGGCGGGCTGGGCCGCACCTTCCTGCAGGCCAGCGGCCGCGGCATCGGCATCGGCCTGTGGTGCTCCAGCGGCAACGAGGTCGACCTGACCGCCAGCGACTACATCAACCACATGGCCGCGATGCCCGAAATCAAGGTCATCGTCACGCTGCTGGAGGGCATCAACGACGCCCCCCGCTTCGCCGCCGCGGCCCTCAATGCCGCGCGCCAGGGCAAGCCCATCGTGGCCCTGAAGGTCGGCAAGTCCGCCTATGGGGTCCAGGCCACGCAATCCCATACCGCCGCGCTCTCGGGCAGCGCGGACATCAACAGCACGGCCTTCCGGCAGCTGGGTATCGTGGAAGTCGACGACATCGACGAACTGATCGATACCGCCGCGCTGCTGGCGCGCGGCGTACCCGCGCGCGCCATCCGCACCGCCGTGTATTCGTTCTCCGGCGGCACGGTCGCGCTGGCCGCCGACATGCTGGGCTGCGCGGACCTGACACTGGCGCAGTTCGCTCCCCGGACCCGCCAGGCCTTGGCCGATCTGCTTCCGGCCTTTGCCGCCATCGACAATCCCGTCGACACCACCGCCGAGATCCTGGTCCAAAGCGACATCAGCTACGGTTCGCTGCTATGCGTCGCCCAGGATCCGAACGTGGACGTGGTGCTCTATCCCATTCCCATGGAATACGGCGACACGACCCTGGCCGCCTGCCGCAACCTGGTCAAGGTGCAGGCCGAAGTCGATGTACCCATCGTGCCGGTCTGGATGAGTGACAAGCTGGGAAGTGGCTACCAATGCCTGGTCGATGCGGGCATCGCACCCATCCGGACGTTGGGCAAGGCCGTCAAGGCATTGTCGAAGTGGAATCGCTATGGCGTATCCGCCCGCGCCTTCGATCCGCGATGGGAACCGTCGATCATGCTGGCCGCGTCCCCGCGCGGCACGCCTGCGCCGCAAGCCTACGCCGAGCGCGCCGTCAAGCAGCTGCTGAGCGAAGCCGGCGTCGCCGTGCCCTTCGGCCGCGTATGCCAATCGGCCGATGAAGCCGTGGCCGCGGCCGCGCAATGTGGCGGCGCGATAGTGGCCAAGATCGTCAGCCCGCAGATTCTGCACAAGTCGGACATAGGCGGCGTCATCGTCGGCTTGCGTACGCCCGAGGAAGTCCGCAACGCCTGGGATCTGATCATGACGCGCTCGCGCGAGGCGTATCCGCAGGCGGACATCGAAGGCATCCTGATCGAACAAATGATGGCGCAACGCGGCGTGGAAACCCTGGTCGGCGTGCACCGCGACGACCTGTTCGGCCACGTCCTGACCTTCGGTCTGGGCGGCGTCTACGTCGAGGTCTTCAAGGACGTGAGCCGCCGTCTCTTGCCGCTGACGCCTGCGGATGCCCGCGCCATGATCGAGGAGACCCGCTGCCATCAATTGCTTGCCGGGTGCCGCGGCCAGGCGCCTGCCGACATCGGCGCGCTTGAGAAACTGCTGCTGGCCGTGTCCGACTTCGTGATGCACGGCCCATATGAGGTGAAGGAGCTGGACCTGAATCCCGTGCTCGTCAGCCCGGACGGCGCGGTCGCGCTGGACGCCGTGCTCATCGCATCCGCGCGATAGCGCGTTTCCCCATCCGCCGCTCCAGACGGCGGACCTACACAACAGGAGACTTCCCATGTTCAACAAGCTCTTCGGTACCGCGGCGGCCGCACTCGCCGTCGCGATGGCGCTCGCGCCGCTCAATGCCTCGGCGGACGCTGCCTTTCCGGATCGGCCGATACGCTTCATCGTGCCGTTCACGGCTGGCGGCATCACGGACAACGTGGCGCGCACGGTCGGCGCCCGCGCCGCCGAGCTGCTGGGACAACCCATCATCATCGAAAACCGCGCCGGCGCAGGCGGCAACATCGGCGCTGAGTACGCGGCCAATAGCAAACCGGACGGCTACACGATCTTTCTCGGCACCCAAGGCACCCAAGTCACCAATCCCCTGATCTACAAGACCGCCAGCAAACCTGAAAAGGCGCTGGTCGCCGTGCAGGGACTCACCGCCATCCCCAACATCCTCGTCGTCAACGAATCCCGGCCCTACAACACGCTGGACAAGCTGGTGGCCTACGCCCGGGCCAATCCCAGCAAGCTGAACACGTCCAGCGCGGGCGCCGGCACCGGCACCCACCTTGCGGCCGAGCTCTTCCAATCCGTCGCGGGCGTCAAGTTCAGCCACATTCCGTTCAAGGGCAGCGCGCCTTCGATCACCGCCCTGATCGGCGGCCAGGTCGACATTTCCTTTGACTATCCCGTGTCGACCGAACCCTTCATCAAGGACGGAAAAATCCGCGCGCTCGCCGTCACGGGCGAAGCCCGGCTGCCGTCCTTCCCAGACGTGCCGACGCTCGCCGAACTTGGCTATCCAGGCGCAAGCTCCGTTTCCTGGATGGGCGTCTTCGTGCCCGCCGACACGCCTGCTCCTGTGAATGCCAAGCTTGAAAAGGCATTCGCGCAGGCCATCGCAGACCCGCAGATCTCCTCGCGCCTGATCGCCTTCGGCGGCGTTCCATTGAAGAAATCCGGCGCCGATTTCGCTGCCTTCGTGAAGGAAGAGTCCGTCAAGTGGGGCAACGTGGTCAAGGAAGCCAACGTCCAGCTGGACTAGGCGACGTCATGTTCGAACGAGGCGCGCCGCCCTCGCGCCTTGCCCCTTCCCCGCACGGACCCTAGCCATGCCTCAGCCGCACTCCCTTCCCCTGTCCGGCATCGCCGTTGCCGATTTTTCCGAACTGCTGCCGGGCCCATTCCTGACCCAGAACCTCCTGGAACTCGGCGCGACCGTCACCAAGATCGAACGTCCTCCTCACGGCGACAATGCCCGGCTGCTCTATCCCGGCGTGTTCGATTCGGTCAACCGCGGCAAGCAATGCGTCATGCTGGATCTCAAGCAGCCTGCCGGCGCGCAGGCGGCGCGCGACATCATCGCCGCCTGTGACGTCCTGGTCGAAGGCTTCCGCCCCGGGGTCATGGCGCGGCTGGGGCTAGGCTATGACGCGGCGGCCGCCATCAACCCCAGGCTGGTCTACGTATCCCTGAGCGGCTATGGCCAGAACGGTCCCCATGCGCAGCGCCCGGGACATGACATCAACTATCTCGCCACGGCGGGCGCGCTAGCGCTGTCGGGCAGCGATCCCCGCATGCCCGCGCCGGGGGCAGGGCTGCCCGTCGCGGACCTCTGCGGCGCCATGTATGCCCTGTCCAGCACGCTGGCGGCGCTGATGCAGCGCCAGCATACGGGGCGCGGACAGCACCTGGACGTATCGCTGACGGATTGCGTCGCCCACTGGATGAATCCGCGCCTGGGACAGTTCTCCTCGGCCGGACTCGGCAGCCTGGCGGCGCAGCGCCTGGACGTTTTGAACAAGCCCGCCTATGGCGTGTTCCGCACGCGCGATGACGCCTGCGTCGCGATTGCCGCGCTCGAGGACCACTTCTGGCTGCGTTTGCTGCAGGTCTTGGCCTTGGACCTGGACCACGCGCAAACCGCTACCTACCATCAGCGGGTCATGCTGGCCGCCGCCATCAATCAGGCAATCGCCGGGCGCATGGCGGATCTGGACGCGCGAGATGCGATCGCCCGCCTGGAAGCGTCCGATGTGCCGGTCTCGCTGGTGGAAGAACCGCTGGCGCTGCGCGGCACGCCCCATGCGCAAGCCCGCTGGCTGTTCGAAAGCCATGCCGAGGCGCAGTATGTCCGCTATCCGGTACGGCTGACCCACATGAACGAGGCTTGAATCGCCCAGCGTACCGGCCCGGCGCAATCACTCTCATCTTCTGAATAGGCATCCCATGAGCCAGTATCACGCGCCCATGCATGACATCGACTTTCTCACGACAGCGGTGTTTCCCCTGGACCCGCATCTGCAAGGTTGCGGCTCCGCCCTGGACGCCGGACTCGCGCGCTCCGTCGTGCTCGAAGCCGAGAAGTTCGCGCAAGGCTTGCTGGATCCGCTCAATCGCATCGGCGACCAGCAAGGCTGCCGCCTGCATGACGGCACCGTTTCCACGCCCGCCGGCTGGCAGCAGGCCTACCTCGCCTTCTGCGAAGGCGGATGGAACGGCTTGCGCCAACCCGAGCAATACGGCGGCCAGGCGCTGTCCTGCGTGCTGGCCACCCTGACCGAGGAAATCTGGCACGCCAGCAACCCTAGCTTCGCGCTCTGCTCCATGCTGACCAGCGGCGCCATAGAAACCCTGCTGCACTCGGCGACTCCCGCATTGAAGGACCTGCTGCTGCCGCGGCTGATCAGCGGCGAATGGACCGGCACCATGAACCTGACCGAACCGGCGGCGGGCTCGGACCTGGCCGCCGTGCGCACCCGCGCGGTGCCGTCGGACGATGGTTCCTATGCAATATCCGGCCAGAAGATCTTCATCACCTACGGCGACCACGAACTCGCGTCCAACATCATCCATCTGGTGCTGGCCCGCACGCCCGATGCGCCCGCCGGCGCGAGAGGCCTGTCGTTGTTCGCCGTGCCCAAGTTTCTGATTCAGGACGACGGTTCTCCTGGCGAGCGCAACGACGTGCATTGCTCGGCCCTGGAACACAAACTGGGCATCCACGCCAGCCCCACCGCGGTGATGCAGTTCGGCGCCGGGCCGGGCGCAACCGGGTATCTGGTCGGCGAGCTGAACGAAGGGCTGAAGAACATGTTCGTCATGATGAACGAGGCCCGCCACGCCGTCGGCAACCAGGGCCTGGCCATTGCCGAACGCGCGTTCCAGCATGCGGTCTGGTACGCACGCGAACGCGTCCAGGGCAAGATCGTCGGCGAAGAAGGCGCGCAGCTTCCCATCCTGCGCCACCCCGACGTACGCCGCCTGCTGCTGGGTATGAAGAGCCGGATCGAATCGATGCGTGCGCTGGGCGTGTACCTATCGATGCAGAAAGACCTGGCCCGCGCGGCCGCCAGCCCCGAGGCCCGCGGCCGCGCCCAGGCCCGCGTCGACCTGCTGATACCCGTGATGAAAGGCTGGTTCACCGAGGCCGCCCAGCGCATCACATACGACGCGGTCCAGGTCTTCGGCGGCATGGGCTACATCGAGGAATCGGGCGCGGCCCAGTACTACCGGGACGCGCGCATCCTGACCATCTACGAAGGCACCACCGCGATACAGGCGAATGACCTGCTGGGCCGCAAAACGGTCCGCGACGGCGGCGCGCAAGCCCAACTGCTGCTGGACGAGATCTCTCAGCAGGCCGAGGCGATGCTGGCGGGTGCGGCCGGCGCCCGCGAGTTTGGACGCAGCCTGCAACAAGGCTGCGCGCATTTGCGCGCAACCATCGTCTGGCTGCTGGCATGCCATGAGGCCGATCCGCGCGCCACCCATGCGGGCGCCGTATCCTATCTTGAGCTCTGGGGGCTGGTGACGGGCGCCTGGATGCAGGGGCTGCGCCTGCGCGCCGCGCTGAACGGCGCGGCCGAGGGCGCAGCATTGCAAGCCATCCAGGCCAGCGCCCGATTCTATGCGGAGAATCTTCTGGTTCAGGCCAGCGCATTGCGGCAGTCCATTTGCGCGGGCGGCTGCGCCATCGACGCGTTTCCCGACGACTATTGGGCCCGCTAAGGCGCTATCTCAGCACCAGCGTCGCGCCGATCACCTTCATCGTCGGCATCAACTGGCGCCAGGCGTCCTTGGGCATGGACGCCGGCCGGCGCAGCTCGGCTGCGGCGGGATCGTCCAGCAGATCGCCCTTGCAGGCGAACACGATGCTGTTGGTCATGTCGTCATCCACCACCTCGAACATGGACGAACCGAACGAGGCGCGCACCCGGTCCATGTATTCGTGATGATCCGGGTGATTGACGTGGAAGTTGATCACCAGGATGCCGTTCTCGCGCAGGGCGCGGAAACAATCGGCGTAGAACTCCGCCGAGCACAGCGGACCCGGAATCCCGCCGATGCCGAACCCGTCCAGCAGGATCACGTCCGCATGGTCCGACAGGCCCCGCATATGGTCGGCCGCGTCGGCCTGAAGCACGCGGAAGCGGTCGTCGTCGCGCGGCACCATGAAGGCTTCGCGCAGGGCAATGACTGCCGGATCGATTTCCACCACGTCGATAGCGCTGTCCGCCAGATAGCGATGGCAGAACTTGGGCAGCGAGCCGCCGCCCAGACCCACCATCAGAATGCGGGCGGGTGCCGGATTGAAAAGCACGAAGCCCATCATCATCCGCGTGTACTCCAGCTCGAGCGCATCGGGGTTGAGGGTAGACATGCTGCTCTGGATTTCCTGCTGCGTGAAATGCAGGGTGCGACGGGTGCCCGAGTTCTGGACAAAGGGCCGCGGAAGTGCCGCTTGCGGCTCAGCGGGCGAGAAATCTGAGGAGGTTTGGGCGTCGTCGGGCATGAAACGGGGTGGCGTGCAGGAAAATGGGAAAGATACCATTGCGCCGTGTACCCACCCGGCGATGTAGTCTCTTTGGCTGATACCGACGCCCATGATTGCAGCGTAAGCTCGCCGTGCAGGAAGCTGAGCGCCCGGCTTTCGGAACGCGGACCCAAGGCAATGGCTGGCTTACATACCCATTACGACACGCTCCAAGTTTCGGAAAACGCCAGCGATGAAGTCATCCGCGGCGCATACCGTTATCTCTCGCAAAAGTGGCATCCGGACAAGAATCCTGACAAGCCCGAGGAAGCAAAGCGCGTCATGGCGCGCCTGAACGAGGCCTACGCAGTGCTTTCCGATCCGAAACGGCGTCAAGAGCATGACGCGTGGATCGCCGAGCAACGCGCCGCCGGCGCGTCCGGCGGCAACGGCAGCGGGACGAACGGGAAAGCCCCGCCGGATTCCGGATCCACCGATACGCTGCGCGACTATTACGCCACCGAAATCGCCAAGGGACGCAATTTCTGGATATGGCCGCTGGCCTTTATCGGCTGCGCCATGGCGTTGGGCTTGGCCGCCAACCTCGTTCCATCGCTGGACGGCCTGCTGATGAAATACCGCTACCTCACCCTGCTGCTGCTGCTGGCCGGCGCATCCGCGGTGACGACCTCGGCCAGGAAAAAACACCGCGATCAACTGCTGCAACAGCACGAGACCCGGATTCTGGAGCAGCGGTACACGGAGCACATGCGGCAGAAGACCGTGCGGCAGGTGGTCATCGGCGTCTCGGCCGTATTGGCAATCGGCGGCCTGCTAGCCTATTACGGCATGGGCTGGAATGAACGGCAAGACCAGCTCCAGGCCGCCAAGCCGGACAGCAAGAAGCCAGCGCCGGCCAAGCCCGCATCCCTCCAGATCGAGAACGCCTGCGGCCGCGACTTGAGGTTCGCGGTGCACTATCTGCCCGACGGAGGCGAATGGCGCACCGAAGGCTGGTGGAACGTGGAAGCCAACAGTTCCACCGGCCTGCGCGGCGACCTGGGATTGATCGAATCCACCAATACCATCTTCTACTACTACGCCGAATCGCTGGACCGGAAGATAGTCTGGCAGGGCCGCGACGACGACGAGACCGACGCGACCTATGCGTTCAAGGGACGCAACTATCGCTTCGACCGGGTTCGCCTGGCCCGCGGCGCCGATGGCAGCTATCAGCTCAAGCTCACCTGCTAGCGCATCGCCCGCCGATGCTCAGACCAGCAGCACCGGACAAGGCGCGTGGGCAATGACCCGCGAGCACACCGACCCCAGCAATGCGTCCAGGAACGGCGCCCGATGGTGCGACCCCATCACGATGGCCGTGGCGCCCACCTTGACCGCGTGCGCCACGATCTTGTCCGGCGTGTGGCCAGTAAGCTCGTGGCACTCGAAACCAACCTGGCCCGCGCGCAGGATTTCGACCACGGACTTCATTGCCTTGTCGCTCTCTTCGTGGTGCCAGGCGTCGATGTCGGCCTGGCCGATGAAGGCTTTGACATCGCCCGTCACGTCCGGCTCGCAATGCAATACGTGCACCGTGAAGTCCCGGTTCAGCAAAGGGCCCTCAACCAGGTAGCGCGCCGCGGCATCGCTATGGCTGGACCCATCGGTGGCAAGAATGATCGTGTTCATGACAGATCTCCGGTTCGTGGGCTTCATCCCTTATGGCGCGCGGCCCTGGCCGCGGCCCGTCTGGGCAGGATCAGGCTGGCGCCCACGGATGCCAGCAGGATAAGGCCTACCGCCCCTAGCGACCACTGCACCGGCACATGGAACCATGGCGCGGCCAGCATCTTGCCGCCGATGATGATGAGCACCGCGGCAAGTCCGTGCTTGAGGTAGCGGAAACGCTCGCGCATGTCGGCCAGCAGGAAGTACAGCGCCCGCAGGCCCATGATGGCGAAGATATTGGAGGTGAAGACCAGGAACGGGTCGGTGGTGACGGCGAAGATGGCGGGAATGCTGTCCACCGCGAACACCACGTCGCTCGCCTCTATCATCAACAGCACGACGAACATGGGCGTGGCATGCCGCAGGCCGCCGATGCGCACGAAGAACGACTCGCCGTGATAGTCCTTGGTGATGCGCATGGACGAGCGCAACAGGCGCACCAGCGGATTGCGGGCAATGTCCGGCTGATGGTCCGCCCGGGCCAGCATCCTGGCGCCAGTCGCCACCAGCAGCACGCCGAACACATAGAACAGCCAGTCGAACTTCGACAGCAGCCAGACGCCCGCCAGGATCATGCCGACTCGCATCACGATGGCGCCCAGCACGCCGTACAGCAGCACCCGGCGCTGCAATTCCAGCGGCACCGCAAAGTAGCCGAAGATGAGCGAGAACACGAACATGTTGTCCACGGACAGGGACAGTTCGATCAGGTAGCCGGTGTAGAACTCCAGTGTCTTGCGGTGCGCAATGTCGCGCCCCAGGGTGGCATCCAGATACCACCACATCAGAGCGCCGAACAACGCCGCCAGCGCCATCCAGACGCCCACCCAGAACAAGGCTTCACGGGGCCGCACGCGGTGCGCATGCCGGCCGCCCAGCACATACAGATCCAGCGCCAGCACGACCAGCACAAAGGCTACGAACCCCGCCCACATCGGCATGGTGGCAAAGGTCTCGACCTGATTCATCAGGACCTCCCGCCGTCGCTGCAAAGCCGCTATGCGACGGCCATCGGTACACAGTGCATGTACGAATCCAGTCTAGAACTTCCAGATGCGCCGAACAATTCGCCTGGGTCGAACTGATGCTCAGGTTTTTTGGAACCGTCGCGGCGCGTGGAGCACCGGCATCGGCAACTCAGCCCAGGTACTCCACGTTGCCGCAAACGGAAATGCTCTGGCCGCTGATGATGGCGCCTTCGTCCGAACACAGGTAGGCCACCTGATTGGCCACGTCCTGCGGGCTGGTCATGCGGCGCAACGACACCTTGTCCACAAGCTGCTCGCGCATCGCGTCGTTGCTCACGCCACCAGCCGCGGCGCGGGCGGCAATGACCCGTTCAACGCGGTCGCCCGACACCACGCCCGGCAGCACGGAATTGACGCGGATGTTCGAAGGCCCCAGCTCCATGGCCCAGGTCTGCGTCAGGCCGGCCAGGCCGAACTTGCTGGCGCTATAGGGCGTGCGCAGCGAAAAGCCCAGCCTGCCCGCGACGGACGAGATGTTGACGATGGACCCGCCGCCTGCCGCACGCAGCAACGGCACGGCGCTGCGTGCGCACAGGAAGGTTCCCGTCAGATTGACATCCAGCGTGCGCTGCCAGGCGTCCAGCGTGGTTTCCTCCAGCCGGTTGGTCGGGCCGGCCACGCCAGCATTGTTGACCAGCGCGTCGAGCTTGCCCCATTTCTTCGCCAGTTCGCCGAACATGGCCTGGACTTGCGCCTCGCTGGATACGTCCGTCACGCTGACGCCCAGGCGCGGATGCGCGGCGGCAGCGGCCTTGCACGCCGCTTCGTCCACGTCGCAGACGTGCACCTCGGCGCCCGCCTCCAGAAACCTGCGCGCGATCGCCAGGCCTATTCCTTGCGCGCCCGCGGTGACGAGGACGCGTTTTCCTTGCAGTGAATTGCTCATGGCGTTTCCTGTTCAGAGCGCAAACTCGGGCCGGACGCCGCTTTTGAGCGGCAGTCCCAGGATCTCGCGCGCCTCCGCGGGCGTGGCGGGCTCCATGTCCATTTCACGGATGATGCGCACGATGCGCTCGGTCAGCTGGACGTTGGTGGCCAGTTCGCCGTGGCGGTAGTACAGGTTGTCCTCAAGGCCGACCCGCGCATGGCCGCCCAGCAGCAGGGCGGCCATGTTGGCCTCCAGCTGCGCGGGGCCGATGCCGCTGACGCAGAAGATGCTGTTCCTGGGCAGCAGGTCCACCATCATCTGCAAATGCCGCACCGAGAATGGCATGGCGTTCTGGAAGTTGCGATGCACGTTCATGACCAGGTTGATGAAATGCGGCCCTTCGTCCAGTCCCTCTTCGATCAGCGTCGTGGCGTCCTGCAGGATGTGCGTGGGGCTGAAGACCTCCCATTCGGGCTTGATGCCGCGCGCCTGCATGCCGGCGGCCAGTTCGCGGGCCTTGGTGAGCGGCGTGTTCATCAGGTATTCGCGGTCGCCGAACGCCAGGTTCAAGGTCGTGGCGTCCAGCGTGCACATCTCGGCGCCGGCGTCCATGCCCTTGAGCCGTTCTTCCCACAGGATCTCCCACGTTCCCGGAGAGGTTTCCTTGACCATGTCGCCATGCACGCCGCCGCCGGTCGAATTGTTCAACACGATGTCGCAGCGGTCGCGGATGAGCCGGTTCATCTGCCGGTACACCGAAGCGTCGCAAGTCGCCTGGTCGTCGGGACGGCGCGCATGCAGCGCCACCACGCTGGCGCCCGCGTTATAGCAGCGGTACACGTCCTCCGCGATCTCCAGCGGCTGCGTGGGCAGGTGCGGATTCTGGCTCTTGAATGCCATACCCCCGGTCGGGGCGATGGTCACGATGACTTTGCGTTTGCTCATGAGGTTCACTTCCAGAGCGCGCAGCGGCTCTCTTCCTTGGTGGTGAAGGCCTGGTTGCCGTCGATGGTCTGCACGACGTTGAAGTAGTCCCAGGGTTCCTTGGACTGTTCCGGCGTCTTGACCTGCAGCAAGTACATGTCGTGCACGACGCGGCCGTCCGGCCGCACTACGCCGTTCTTGATGTAGACGTCGTTCAGCTTGTTCTCGCGCAGATAGGCCAGCACGCGGTCGGCGTCATCCGTACCCGTGGCCTTGACCGCGCGCAGGTATTGCAGCGCGGCGGAGTAATCGGCCGCCTGCAGCGAGGAGGGCATGGCCTTGCGCTTTTCAAAGAAGGCGCGGGCCCAGGCGCGGGTCTCGTCCGATGCGTTCCAGTACCAGCTGTCCGTCAAATACATGCCTTGCGAGGCGGGCAGCCCCATGGCGTGGATGTCGTTGATGAACATGATCAGGCCGGCCAGGCGCATGGTCTTGGTGATGCCGAACTCATTGGCGGCCTTGATCGAGTTGGTGGCGTCCGCGCCGGCGTTTGCCAGGGCCAGGATCTCCGCCTTGCTGCTTTGCGCCTGCAGCAGGAACGAAGAAAAGTCGCTGGCCGATAGCGGATGCTTGACCGATCCGACCACCGTGCCGCCGCCGGCCTGGACCACCTTGGTCGTGTCCGCCTGCAGCGCGTGGCCAAAGGCATAATCGGCCGTCAGGAAGTACCAGCTCTTGCCGCCCGCCTTGACCACGGCCGCGCCCGTTCCGCGCGCCTGCGCCACGGTATCGTAGGCGTAGTTCAGCGTGTAGGGCGTGCATTGTTCGTTGGTCAGCGCCGGGGCGCCCGCGCCCACCACGATGATGGGCCGCTTCTTGTCGGCCGCAACCTTGGACATGGCCAATGCCGTGCTGGAATTGGTGCCGCCGATCAGCATGTCCAGGCCCATCTGGTCGAACCATTCCCGTGCCTTGGCCGAGGCGATGTCCGCCTTGTTCTGATGGTCGGCCGTCAGCAGTTCGATCTTCTTGCCGTTGATCTCGCCGCCCATCTCCTGGATCGCCATCTTGATGGCCTCGGCGCCGCCCGGGCCGTCCGGCCCCGAGTACACGCCCGACATGTCGGTGATGAAGCCGATTCGAATAACATCGTCTGAAATCTGCGCCTGGGCCGCAGGGGCGTGCAGCAGCGTCACGGCCAGGCCGCAGGCCAGGGCGCTGCGGGACATCATGCCTTGCATGGGCAACATGCTTGTCTCCTCTTGTGGGTTTTGGCGTCTGGGACCTCGGCTATTCTGGTGCCGGCCCCAGACCGCGGACAGTCATCATGGTGACAAAGCACCCTAGGGTTTACCTGAGCGGCACCACAACGGCTACGAAGGAGGCACACATGGGCGAACGGCTTGCCGACGCCGGCGACGAACCCCTGAGCGCGCGGCGGCGGCGCACGCAAGGGGCGGTGGACAAGATGCTCGACGTCGTCCCTTGGTACAAGGGCTTGCCGGAACTCGAACGCGACCTGATCCGCGCGGAATTGCGCGTCGTGACGCTGGCCGCGGGCCAGTTCCTGTTCCGCGCGGGCAGCCGCTCGCCGGGATGGTACGGCGTGGTGCAGGGGCTGGTGAAATGGTCCTCGCCGGGCGCGGACGGCAAGTCCCTGTCTCTGGCCGGCTTCAGCACCGGCAGCTGGTTCGGCGAAGCCACCATGATCCGCCGCGAGCGGTTCGAGTACGAGGTGGTCGCGCTGCGGCCCAGCCAGATCGTGATTCTGCCGCGCGAGACCTGTGAACGTCTCTGGAACAACAACATCGAGTTCACCAAGGCGCTGATGATGCATCTCGCGCAACGCGTGGACTGGCTGATGAGCAGCTTCACGTCCAACGTGCTGCTCGACGTCGACACCACGGTGGCGCGCGCCGTCGCCGCGCAGTTCAATGCGGAGAGGCATTCCGGCACCAACGGACGCCTGAAGGTTTCCCAGGAAGAAATCGCCGGCCTGTGCGGCATTTCGCGGCAACGCTGCAATGCAGCGCTTGCGAGGCTAGCTCGCGCGGGCGTGCTGGAAACCTACTATGGCGGGCTGGCTATCCTTGACGTGGACGAGTTGCACCGGCTTGCCAATATCAAGAAGAGCGCCTAGGAAGCCGGCGCTGACGGTACAAGAAAAGATGCCGGTCAGAACAGAAATTCTGTCTTTTCGCCCATAGGGGACAACTTTATAGTTGCCGCGGAAAAAACAGCAAACCGCATATCCGCACTTGAGGAGTCCCCCATGAAAGCCCCGTCCGCGCCCTCTGTTTCACTCCTGGAACCCTATGTCGGCACAGAGGACCTGCCCCTGTACACGACCACCGTGTCCGTGACTGGCGGCGTTTCCGGACACGGCAGATCGTCGGGCCGCGCGATCTCCAACGACGGCGAACTGGAACTCGAACTCAGGTTGCCCAAGGAGCTTGGCGGCAACGGCGGCGGCACCAATCCCGAGCAATTATTCGCGGCCGGCTTTGCCGCTTGCTTTCATGGCGCCATGAAGCTGGTCGCCATGAAGAACGGTGTCCCGCTGCCGGCGGATTTCGCCATTCACTGCACCACCACTTTCGCGCGCGAAGCGTTTGACGGCCTGTTCTGCATCAAGGCCAGGCTGGAGATTTCCCTGCCCGGACTGCCGAAGGACCTCGCCTTGGCGCTGGTCCACGAGACGGAATCGATCTGCCCGTATTCGAAGATGGCGGACCAGGGGATCGCGTCGTCGGTGCATCTGACTTGATCATGGCCAGCGCCCGCCCCACGCACTGATTACCCGCCTCCGGAGCTGGAACCCCGCCTCAGCCACGAACTTTCTTGAGCAGGGCCTCAGCCTCTTGCCTGCGCCCCCGATCGGCGAGCTCGCGGCCAGGGCGCGCGGGCGCACGCAACGCCTTCTCCAGATATGGGGCCGCCTCCGCATTGCGGTTCCGGTAAACCAGATAATCCGCATAGAAATAGTTGGGATCTATGCCATCCGGATTGATCGCAAGCGCCTGCTGCAACAACGCCTCGGCCTTCTTGTTGTCCCCAAAGCCGACCGGCCAGCCAGGAACCTTGTAGTACAGCACACCGAGGCTGTTGAGCGCGGACCCGCTTAGCGCGTTGCTGTCGATCTGGATCGCGGTCTCGTATTCGGCCTTGGCCTGCTTCGCGATGCCAAGCGCGCCCAGCCCGCCCTTGGCCCCAGCCCAGGAACTCAGGATTATGCCTTCCCAGATGTGAGGCTCGGCGCGGTTGTTGTACTTCGCGGTCACGGCATGCGCCTTCTGCGCCAGGGCTTCGAAGCCGGTCTCCCGCTTCGCTTCCGGCATCTGATACTGAATCTCCGCCCACTCCTTCTGCAAGGCGCCGATGGCGTTGTCCATGTCGGCCGGCTCCGCTTGGGCTGCGGGAAGAAAGGAATATGCGCTCATGGCAAGCATGGCCGATGAAGCGTAACGCAGGAAAGCTCTGCGGATCATGATGAGACTCCTGATTGCGGCGGCGGCGGCCTCAAGGCGCGCCGATGCTTGGTGAATGCGCCATCGAGCAGGCGCGGAAAGAGTACGTTGAGCCGGACCGCCAGGGCTTCGAACAGGCCGGCGTAGCGCTGGGCCGTCTCCGCTTCCAGCATGCGCAGCACGGCACGGGCGACCGCCTCCGGGCTGTCCGTCGGCGATCCGGTCGCCTGGTTGAAGGCGATGACGTCAGCCGCATTGAAGGGTGTATCGATGGCGCGCGGGGCGTAATACTGGACGCGCACGGGAGAGTCCGCGAGTTCGCGTCTCAGGGATTCCGTATAGACACGCAGGGCTGCCTTGGACGCGCCGTACGCCGCAAAGCCGGGAACGCCCAGGCTGCCCAGCACGGAGCCTATGTTCAAGACCTGAGCGCGTGGCTGGCCAAGCAGCACGGGCAGCAGGCTGGCGGTCAACAGCATGGGCGCGATGGCGTTTGTATCGAAGATCTGCTGGGTCTGCTCAGGGTCCATCGCGCCCGCCGCGCCAAACCCCGCGACCGCCGCGTTGTTGATGAGCACGTTGGCGCGACGCGCCGCGGCGGCGTCCGCAATCGCCGCCCGTCCTTCCTGCGTGGTGATATCCACCACGAGGGCGTCTACCGCGCTGCGGTCATGCGCGTCCAGGCTCAATGACTTGGCCAGTTCCAGCGTGGGACCGGCGCGCCGTCCGACCAGCAACACGCGCGCTCCTTCGGCGCGCAACATGCGTGCGATGGCGCTGCCCAACCCGCCGGCAGCTCCCGTAAGCACGACCGAGGCCTGATTGATCTTCATGCCGGCACGCTCCCGGCCGCGGCTCGCGGCAATCCGCGGAAGATCGCACCGTACAGGCGGTAGAACATATGCGCCGCATGGATGACGGCCGCCTGATCGTCGGGATGCTCCAGCCGATTCATCAATTCGGCGAAATGTGCGGTGTGCTCCTGATCGAGCGTGCCATGCGAGCGCAGATAGCTGAAGGCCGTTCCGGGCAGGCCCAACGCCTGCTGGATCCGGTCCGCAGCGTTCAGAGCCAGCGCGACGCTCGTTCCCTCCAGTACGTGGACCATGCCGAAGAAGCCCACCGGGTTGTTCCGCATGATGGTGTCGTAGGCGTAGGCCACCATGATTTCCGTATCCGGGCCGGGGCCCGCGCACTTGATCGCCTCGGCGTCCGCACCCGCCGCGCGCAGGTCGTTCAGTATCCATTCGTCATGGCCGGTTTCCTCCTCGATGTATTCCTCCAGCGCCGCGTCCATCCATGCCAGGCGGCCCGGCATGCGGGTGCGGCACGCGTGCATCAAGGGCACCGTGTGCCGCACATGGTGATAGGCCTCGGCCAGGAAGCGGATGTATGAAGGCAGCGCGACCTCGCCGCGCAGACAGTCCTGGATGATGGGCGCCTGGACCAGCGCTTCCCGGCTGCCCCGCGTTGCGTCCACGAGAGAATCGAAAAATGGCATTTTGGTTTACACCGGAGAAAAGGGCCGGACGCTTTGGAACAGGTCCGGATGCTGTTGAAGAATCGCGCTTCGGCGGGGCCGTCCGTTGGCGGTAGCCATGCCCCCGTCCACCGAGAACTCGGCGCGCGCCTGAAGCCAGCGGCCAATGCGGGCGTAGTCGGGCAGCCGCTGGTTGGCCCGCGCTATGGCCGCGTCGATGGCCGGCGCCGAAGCCATGCCCTGGGGCCAGATCACGGCGCCCAGCTCGGCTTCGCCATCGCCGTACACGACTGCGTGGCGGATCTCGGGCTGATTGCCCAGTTCGATCTCGACCCACTCCGGCGAAACGTTGCGGCCGAAGCCCGTGATGAGAACGTTCTTTTTGCGGCCTTCTACATACAGGTACCCTGCGGGATCCAGGCGACCAAGATCGCCAGTCGGCCACCAATCGCCGGCCGTCGACGGAACGCCGAGATAGCCAAGAAACGGCGTCCCGGCGATCTCGATCTCGCCGTCTTCGGCGATGCGGACTCGCGCATGCGGCAATGGCCGGCCCGCCGAGCCCGGCAAATCCGCGCCCGGCAGGTTCAGCGTCTGCACGGAAGCGGCTTCAGACAGGCCATATCCTTCGTAGGCGGGAAGACCAAGCCTGCGCGCCTGCTCCAGCAATGGCGCACCCACCGCGGCGCCGCCCACAGCCATCAGGCGCAGCTGCGGTGGTGCAGGCGTCCGGGTTGCTGCCAGCCAGGCGGCGTAGGCGCGCAGCATCTGCGGCAGCACGATCACGCTATTGGCCTCGGACGCCGTCAGCGCCGCGTGAAATCGCCCGGGATCGAATTGGGAGGATCCCTGCAGCCCGACCTCCGCCAACGGCGATACGTGGATACACGCGCCTTCCAGCAGGGGCGCGTAGACGCCGCCGATGTTCTCCAGCAACACGGGCAAAGGCAAGGCAGTGAGATGGCTGCCGATGCCGATCCCGCGCGTGGCGTCGGCCAGGCCATGCGCGACATCCAGCATCTGGGCGCTGCCCAGACATACGCCCTTGGGCTGCCCGGTGGAGCCAGACGTGAACGTGATCTTGGATGTGCCTGCCGGCAAGGGAATCGCCGGAAAAGGCAGCAGCCTGACCGCCAGGCCGCCGAGCAGGGCGACTGCGGACACATCCATGCCGGAGCTTGCTTGCGCATGCCGGCTGGCCGGCGTCAGCAGCAGGCTGGCGCCGGCCGCGCTCATCGCGGCCTGCCGCTGCTCCGGCGTGAAGAACAACGGCAATGGCAAGTGCACGGCGCCCATCGCCAGGCACGCCAGATCGGCAACGATCCAATCCGCGCCGTTGTCCAACAGCGTCGCGACTACCCGCGGGCCATATGCAGAGAGCGCGTCCGCGCAAACCAGCACCCGCTCCGACAGTTCTGCATAGGTCAATGCCACCGATGAACGCAAGGCAGGTTGCAAGCGACGGTCGCCGCGCGTCAACGACGCAAGAAATTCCTGACCGGTCATGATTGAGACTCGCCGAATCGATTCAGAATAAGGCTCAGGCGCCCGGCAAATACCTGAGGATCATGTTCGTAGTAGTTGCCCCAGTCGCGCCGTTCGCCAGGATCCAGCCGCGCGGGCGTGGCGGCGGCCAGGGGCTGATGAGCCAGACCCATGCGCGAGAACAGGTGGTGCAGTTCGGAGGTCAGGGTGCTGACCGCCCATTCGAAGCCCTGCTGGTGCAGATGCAGTGCCAGATGGGGCACCAGCAGCCGTCCCGCGCCCGGCCGGACGGCGGCGAACTGGCCCGTCTCGACGATGTGGCGACGGGCCACGGACAAGTCGCGCTGACGCAGGTACTGCTCCACCGGCGCCGAAAGATAGCGCTCCAGATACAGGGTTTCAGCCGCGCCGCGAAATCCTGCCGCGGCGAGGATCTGGCCTTCGGCCTGCAGGCTGACCAAGGTCGGCATCCAGTGCTTCAGGCGAGCGCCAAAACGCTGCCGGTAGCGCAGGTAGATATAGGATTCGACACAGCCGCGCTGCGGGTCGTCGTAGGGATGCACGAACAATGCCGGGCGGGGCCGCGCGAGCGGAACCGTGTAAGGCCAATCGGTCGACTGTGGCGAGGCCTTGCGCTGCGGCGTCATGATTTCTGGTCGGTCCATTTGAAGCGCTTGCTTTAACGATGGCCGCAGCGTACGGGCCGAACCTTAACTCCAAATTAACCGCGCCTCGGTGGTAATCTCATCCAAGCCATTAGTAGGAGTTCTTGAATGCGAATTCTTATCGTCGAAGATGACCCGCTGATAGGCGATGGCCTCAAGAACGGCCTGCGGCTGCTGGGGTACGCGGTGGATTGGTTCTTCAACGGTCAAGAGGGCGACCATGCCCTGCGCGCCGTGCACTACGATGCGGTGGTGCTGGATCTTGGTCTGCCATCCGAAGACGGGGTGACGTTGCTGACACGTTGGCGCCAAGCCGGAATCGACGTCCCCGTGGTCATACTGACAGCGCGCGACGCCGTCGAAAGCCGGATAGGCGGACTCGACGCTGGCGCGGACGACTACCTGATCAAACCCATCACGCTGGATGAACTGGCCGCCCGTCTGCGCGCCGTCACGCGCCGGCTGGCGGGCAAGCCCGAACCCGTATGGCGCCATGGGGACCTGGAGTATCAGCCGGCCTCGCATGAAGCGCGGTGGAAGGGACTGGCGGTGGATCTGACCGTACGCGAAGCACAGCTACTGGAGCTATTCCTGACGCATCCCAGCCGGGTGCTGACGCGCGATTTCATCCGCGACAAGCTCTACGACTGGGACTCCGACCTGGAAAGCAATGCCCTCGAGGTTCATGTGCATCATCTGCGCAAGAAGATCCATCCCAAGCTGATCCGTACGCTGAGAGGCGCTGGCTACGCGCTGGGCCAGGTGGAGACCGAGGCATGACGCTGCAGCGCAGGCTGATCATTGCCGTGCTGCTGGCCGCTCCCCTGGCATGGCTGCTGACCATTGCAGGCACCTACTGGCGCGCCGCACACGAAATCAATGAGCTCTACGACACCGACATGCTGCGTCTGGCTGAGCAGACGCTTGCGGTCGCGGCCCTGCTTCCCCCCGGCGCCGGCATTCCCGGCCCGCTTCAAGCACCCCATCCGCCGAACTCTGGAGACGCCAGCGGCAAAGACCTGTCCGTGGCGATATGGCGCGACGCAGGCGCGCCGCTTGTACTGGATGCCGAAGCGCTCCAATTCCCGCGCGACCAGTCCCAGGAGGGCTTTGTCGACAGTACGGTCAACGGCGTGCCATGGCGGCTCTATTACCTCGCCAGCGACGACAAGACAACGCGCGTCGCGGTGGGCCAGCGCATCGGTGAGCGCGAAGATCTCATGGTCGCCTACATCGCAAGCCAGATCGCTCCCTGGCTGATCGGACTGCCTGTACTCATCGCCATGCTCATTCTTTCCGTGCGCCGCGCTCTGCGGCCCGTGCGCATGCTGTCCCGGGCCTTGGAGAATCGCCGTCCCGATGACGGCACGCCGCTGTCCGAGTCTGCCGCGCCGGCGGAACTCAAGATTCTCGTGCAAGCCATGAATGACTTGCTGGCACGAGTCGCCAGTCTTATCGAACAGGAGCGCCGCCTGACCGCGGACGCCGCCCATGAGTTGCGCACGCCGCTCGCCGCCTTGCGCGCGCAGTGGGAAGTGGCGCAGCGCGCGCAGGACGCAACGCTGCGAGCGGATGCCCAACGCAGCGTGGGTGCGGGGCTGGACCGCCTGGACCGGCTGGTAGCTCAGTTGTTGACGCTGGCGCGGCTCGACAGCAACGGCCCCTCGGGTTTTGACGACGCCGTCAACTGGAGCCTGGTGGCTGAGCAGGCGGTCGGTGACTGCCTCTGGATCGCAAACCGGCGCGACATCGAGATCGATATCGAATGGCCGGACGGAAAGGAAAACGCGCTTCCGACGGCCGGCAGCAACAATGCGCTGGCCATCATGCTGAAGAATCTGCTGGATAACGCCGTGCGCTATGGCCCGCGGCATACACGCGTGCGTCTGACGCTTGGCGCCCGCGCCATCCTCATCGATGATGCTGGCGCGGGCATCGCGCCCGAGGTCCTGCCACGGCTGGGCGACCGGTTCGTGCGCGCCGCCGGCAATGAAGAATCCGGCAGCGGCCTGGGCGTATCGATCGCGCGCCGCATCGCACACAATCACGGTCTGATGGTGCGCTATGACATGCGCGGCGCGGCTGCCGGCTTTCCCGCCGGCCTGCGTGTTTCGATCCTGCGCCGTGAGAGCACCCAATCGACATGAGGCGCAGGAGCCCCGCCTCAAGCGCCGGGGCGCCATTTCACGTGCACGGCGGCCGCCAACAGGGCACAGCAGCCCAACAATAGATCCAGCCTTTGCCCCAGCCCCGCAAGAACCAACGAGGCCCCCAGCAGGTTGTAGTAGATCAGGCTCAGGATCGCGCCAGCCGTCCCCGCGGCGCAGGCATAGGCGCGCAAGGCATGGGCCAGGATGTTGGGTATCGCGATCGCGTAGGCCGCTGCAATCACGGCCATGCCGATGAGAAACGCCGAACTCCCGACAAGCGCGGCAACCAGCGCCGCGCCTGGCGCCATCAGACCGATACCCAGCAGGACGAGGCGTTCGGACGCATACCCCCGCCGCAGCAGCGCCGTGTTCAGGAACGCGCCGCACAGCGACGCCGCGGCCAGCGCCAACCCGCTTTCTCCGAACCCCAACCACGCATCCTGCAAGCGGGCGAAAAGGAATGGACCCAGCTGGTAATAGCCGAAAATCGCCAGGTTGAAAATGGCGATCAGCGCCGCGCTGCGCCAGATCGCCCGGTCTTGCAGCATGGCGCGCAGCGTCGGCCAGAAGGGCGCCGCCGCATGGGACTGCGGCCGGGTTTCCGGCCACAGCAATGCGCTGGCCCCGAGCAGCGCGACGGCGAGCAGGACCAGCGCGAGAAAGACGCCCTGGAGCCCGCCGGCCGCCGCGATCTCCTGCCCGGCATACATGCCGACCGCAGGGCTCGCGGCCAACGCCATTCCCAGAATGGAGAAGACCCGGGCCAGCGTCGGACCCTGATAGCTATCCCGCAGCGCCGTCTGCGTTACGATTGAGCCCGCGGCCGCGCCGAAGGCGCAGATCAATCTGGCTGCGAGGAACTGCGTGAAATCGCCCGCCGCCATGGCCCAGCTCGCGCCCAGCGCATATAGCGCCAGCCCTGCCAGCAGCGCCGGCCGGCGGCCCCGGGAATCACATAGACGACCCCAGAACACCACGCCGAAGGCAAAGGCCACGAACCAGAGCGAGAGCGTCTGCGCAGCTTCCTCTGGCGTGGCCCGATAGGCTGTTGCGATCAACGGCAAGGCGGGGCTGTACATCGTCTCGACGATCTGCGGAAAACTCAGCAGCGGAATGACGAGCAGAAGAGGCGGACGGCGGGACATGGCGGTATCGGTAAACGGAGAGTCCGTTTTTTAGCCGGCCGTCGCCTTCGCCGTTGTAGCCAGGAAGACAAAAAGCATCGGAACTCGGACAAATGGCCAGGCTCGCACCCACCGACGCGTTCAACCCCGACACCATGGCCCAGCCGGTGACGGGCATCGCATCGCGCCTGATACGGCACGATTCCGGCCTGCATAGCCATGGCCGGGGCCAACTGCTCTTTGCTCACGCGGGCTCCATCCGCCTCGCAATGCCAGGGTTGATCGCGGTACTGCCTCCGATCCGCGCGGCATGGATACCGCCTGGAACCGAGCACCGCGTCATGATCCGCGGCGAAGTCGAGTACCGCTCGATCTATCTGGACACCGCGCGTATCGCGGCGCCCGCGGCCGCCGCGGCCATACTTTCGATGACTCCGCTATTGCGCGAGGTGTTCGAGCGCATCAGCCTGGAACCCTTTGACGCCGACTGGTCCCAGGGCGCGCCGTGCAACCTGCTGGCCGTGTGCATGGACGAATTGCGCGCGGCAAGACAGGAGCCCATGCTGCTGCCCGTGCCCACGGATCGCCGCCTGGCCGGCCTGAACCTGGAGGAACTGCCGCCCGAACTGGATGCGCTATCGCAACGCGTCGGCGCGAGCGCGCGCACCATCACCCGGATCTTCCAACGCGAAACCGGCATGAGCTATCAGGCCTGGCGACAGCTCTGGCGCCTGCTGCGCGCCGTGGATCTGCTGGCTGCGGGCCAGAGCGTGACCGCGGTGGCGTTCGATCTGGGCTTTGCCAGCGACAGCGCGTTTATCGCGTACTTCCGGCAGATGACGGGGGAGACGCCGGGGCGGTATGTACTCAACGAACGATGAATTGCAGTAGCTGCTACGCACGCGCCAAAGCTACGCGGCGAGCCTGTCGGCCGCCGCCTGCAAGCCGCCCAGTATGCCGTCCGCTACCGCCTGCGGAAATCCTGGCGGCAATCTGGCGCGGACCATGCGCACAGCCTCTGGCGTGCGCGCGATCAGATCGTCCACGACGAACTGGACTCCCTGGCCGTCCGGCGTCACGACGCCATGTCGCGCGCCCACCGTCAGCCAGTGGCGGCGCTGGATGTCGCGCATGCGCCAGTGTGGGTTCTTCGAGCGCACGGCCATCGCCATCTTCGCGCGGACAGGCGACAGTTTGCCTGGCCCTTCGCCCAGGATCGGATAAGCGGACAGCACGTCGTATAGCGGGGTAAGTTCATATGCCCCGCCAGGCCGCAAGAACAGGCTGAAGTTCTTCGCGTGGCCGTCCGTTGCGCATAGCATCCAGAACAGGACCTGAGCCTGGAAAAATGTCCGCCGGTCATGCTCTGCATGGCGCGAGGTTTCGAGCAGACTCATAATGCGCTCGATGCCGGGTCCGCCATCCGCCTCGTACTTCAGGTGCGGCGGGGTGCCGGTGGCCTGACACATGTCTTCCTGCGGCAGGCGGATGAGACCACGGGCTCCGTCTCCGCCGTCCTGCCAGCGGCGGTCGAAACGTTCAACGGCGAGCACCTTCATGTCTTCGAAGCTCAGTACTTCCGTGCGCGCCACGGGCATGCCGTAGGCAGCCAGGATCTCCGAGCACAGCCATTCGTTTTCCACCGATTCGCTCAGATCGAACTTCATATTGCCGACCAGCCCCAATGGCAACTTGAGGATGTGAGTCGTCGGCGTGGCGCCTTGGGGCAAACACCATTGTCCGTCCATCCGCAGCAAGGCGGTCTTCTCTTGCGCACCTGCGATGGAAATGCGGAAATCATCCTCGGCGATGGCCTGGCCGCCGAGAAGCGCCGGCGCCGGCACGCTGCGCAACAGCTGCGCCACCTGGGCATCGTTCAAGGGCGAGGCTTGCACCGACGTCACGTCTGCAGGCGCTGTTCCCGCAGGCAGGATCTGCAAGGCGCCGGCGCAATCACGGCCGATCTCGGCAAGCAGGGCGAACGCGTCGGTCGATCCTGCCCGGAACCGGCGCGCAACCCGTTCGCGGATTTCCTTGCTGTCGGGCAGCAGGTTTTCGAAGTATGCGCGGACCACGTCGCCACGATGCGGGCCATTGCCCGGCGTGAAGGGCAGGGACAGCGACAATGGCCTGCCCGGCGCGGAGGCGACCCAGTCCTTGTCGTACTGCAGGACCTCGCCGGCGTGGGGTCGATTGCTCCACTCTCCGACATAGGTGCCATTCATCCATAGGCCCAGGATCTGCGCATGTGAACGTCGCCCCATGGCTTTACCAGCTGGGTTCGGATGTTGTTTCGGGTCCCGGCTGCGCCCCTTGCTGGCGCAGGACCATTTCGACCCCCAGGATGCTCAACAGCTGCAGCAGCCGGTCTGCGCTGACCTTGTCGGCATTGCGTTCCAGGGCGGACAAAGTCTGTTGTGTGACCCCAAGGCGCAAGGCCGTGGCCGCCTGGGTCAAGCCGGCCTCTTTGCGAAACCCCTGGAGCAAGGCCGGTAATTGTGTCGCGGTGCGTACGGTGAAATCCATAATACAAACCTCAAGCTGTATTTCAGATATACAAAGTCTAGGCTGTTAATCTGAAATACACAATGTGGTTTGTGGCTTTTCACAGCCTACGATTTGTATTCTCTAAAAACAAATCATAGGCTGTATTTCGCGAACAGCACCTAGCTTCAATCCGCATGGTCCGGCTCCGCTTCTGCGAACCGCGAGACTACTGGCCTGGAGATCCCCCGCAATCCGACCCGATCCTGGACACCGGCAACGGCGTGTCCCCGCCCGTATTCCCCGCAAACCTGCGGATCTTCTCCGCCAGCTCCGCCGTGGGCTTCTCATAGCCATAGCAATACGGCGGCGTCGGCGCAGCCTCGGGCCGGTAGTCCTGCAACACCGGCTTCGCGTCGCCCAGATACAGATTGTCCTTCAGCCGCAGGAAGGCCTTGTAATCGCGCGTATAACCGTGTTCGTCCTTCCGCGTCTCATAGGCGCCGCGGTCGGATTCCCCATTCTCCAGCGCGCTGCGCTTGGCGGCGACCGGAATGTAGTGGCAATAGTTCACGTTGATGCCTTCCACTGTGGGGAAGAACTCCGGCTCCACGCATTTGCGCTGCGCGGAGTTCTTGAAGATATTGCCTTCGACCAGGGCCTTGGCCTCCAGGCTGAAACTCATGCCATAGAAATCCCAATCTTCCAGCAGATTGTTGAACAGGTGGAAGGTGCCGAACTGCCCGCGCGGATTGCGCTGCACGGTGTTGAGGAAGTAGTTGTGGTGCAGCGTCACGCGCGCAATCGAGTCGCGGTCGTAGTTGGCGTAAAGGTTCTTCGACGTAATGTTGTTGAGCAACATGACCTTGTTCGAATTGTGAAACTTGGTCCATGAGATCGTGACGTCGGTCGACCCGTTCTTCACGTTCAGCAGCCGGTCCGACATCCGCGACAGATCCATGTGATCGACCCACACGTCACGGCTGTTGTTGGCCACGTTCACGGCCTGCGTAAGCCGCGACAGGCGTCCGTCTATCGTCAGGTGCGTGAGGATGACGTTCTTGCTGCCATACACGCCCAAGCCATCGTCGATCAGGGTGACGCGCCTGCCGCGCCCGTCTATCGTCGTGTTGGACGGCACGCGCAGCTGCGTATCCAGGACGATGGTCATGTCGGAGGCGAAGCGTATCCAGGTAGGTCCTTTCTTTGCCTGCGCCAACGCGGCGCGCAGCGTTCCGGGACCCGAATCCTGATCGGACGTGACGTCGATGAACTTGCCGCCCAGGCCGCCCGTGGCCCGGGCGCCGTAGCCCTCGCGCTGCTGCAGCAGCGCCGCGACGGACGGACAATGCTCGTCCGGGCTTTTGCACGTTTCAGCGGCGGTGGCCGTCCCGCCGTACGACATGGCCAGGGCAAGCAGCCAGCCCGCGGTTTTGATTGCAGCCTTCATCGGCACTCGCTCCTATTGCTGCGCGGACTTGTCCGCGGCCGTGACGTGGCGCCAGATGCCGCCGCTCAGGCGCAGGTTTTCCGGAGGACCGGCCAGATGCTCCCTGAGCCGTTCGAAATAGGCCTGCTGCCAGCGCAGGGAATACGCCTCGGCGTCCTCGCCAGGCTTGGCCGCGGGCAGCATCTCCAGCGTGTAGGCGACGCGGCCGTTCTCCCAGCGCGGCGCGTAGAACACCGAGGGCACGCCCATGCGATGCGCCAGGTGGGACGCGAAGCCGGAGTAAGTCACGTCCTGCCCTTCGAAGGTGGTGCGAGGCGCCGCCGGATTGGCCGCGCCGTCTATCGCCAGGCAGAGCACGTAGCCCGACGTCAACGCGCGCATGCAGGCCTTGGCGACCTGCGCCTCGGTCTGGTCGGCGGTGGAGATCAGCGCCGCGGAGTAGCTGCTCTGCGCGATGCTGGGCGCGGTCGCCAGCCAGCGCGACGGGATGCCCACCAGTTCCAGCGCCATCAGCCCGGCATACATGGGGCCGACGTGCGCGGTGGCGACCACCACGCCCTTGCCGCCCGCCAGCAGCGGCGCGAAGAAGCGCTCGCCGGTATCCAGCTCTCCCAACACCTGCATGGCCTCTTCGACGCTTTCCTCGCGGCATTCGAGCCAGTCGAACAGCAGGTGGTCCACCAGATGGCCCCAGCGCGCGCGGCGCTCCCATTGCGCGCGATCGATACTGGTGTCGCCGCGCATCGACCAGGCCCAGTCCAGTCGCGCCTGCGGGATCGGTGCGGTGTGCAGCCGTTCCTCCAGCTGCGTCATGGCCTCCTGGAAGGTCGCCGGCAGCCGCTGGCCGCGTTGCGCCACGTACTGTCCGAAGAGCGTCTCGGCCTCCTGCTTGCGGCCCGCCTGCGACAGCGCGCTGATGGCCGCACGCTGCCAGAGCTGCTTTTCGGGCGACTTCTCCAGCAAATGCATCATCTGGTCGGCCGCCGCGTCGTACTGCAGCGTGTAGCGCAGCGCGCGCGCATAGAAGGCCCGCGTCTGCTCCAGATCCGGCGCCAGGTCGATGGCCTGCTTCAACGGCGTCAGGGCTTCCTTGTAGCGTCCGGCGCGCAGCAGGGTCTCGCCATGCAGCGTCAACAGCCTGACATCCGCAGGCGCCGCGCTCAGACCGGCCTCGAAGTGCGCCAGCGCATGTACCTTGCGGTCGTCTTCGGTGCCGCGCCGCAGATGCGCCAGACCCAGGGACGAACGCAGGACCGCGCAGTCGTGGCCCGCGCCCAGGGCCGCGTCGCCGAAGGCGATGGCGGCCGCCACCCTGCCGTCATCCAGCAGGGCACGCACGGCCATCGTCGCCACGCGCTCGTTGGGCAGCTCTCGCGGGTCCAAGGCGGCTGCCATGCCTGCCGCCTCGGCCGCATCGCCATTGCGCACGAAGGCCATCAGCCAGGGGTAGGCTTCGCCAGGCTCGTTTTCCGCCAGGTTCCTGGTCGCGCGCGCGACCTCGGCAGCCTCGGCCACGCGGCCGGCCTGCACGCGCAACTGGATGCGCGCCGCATGCAGCGCCGCCGCGCCGGGCTCGATGCCGGCGGCGGCGTCCGCCTCGGCGATGGCGCGGTCCCATTGCTCCGTGCGCCCGAACAGGCTGGCGAGCAGGCGGCGCTCGTCGGCGCGCGCAGGATAGACCGCCACCATGATCTCCAGCGCGGCGATCGCGGCAACCAGTTTGCCTTCCCGCACCAAGGGCGAAACCAGCAGGCGGCGGGCATCGCGCCAGCCCTCCGCAGCCTCGCGCAGCGCCGGTTCCAGCATGGACATGTCGTTCAGCGGCTCGGGCGAGGAGTGAATCTGCCTGATCACGTCACGCAAGCGTGCCGCAGCCTCAGTACCAGCGGGACGATCCGCAATTGCCGTATCAACCATGACGCAATCCTCTCAACAACGCCCACGCCACGCGAGCGATGAACATCAGCACAAAACCCAGCGCCAGCGCCTGCAGCAGCAGGATCCCCGTGCGCGGACTGCTCGGGCGGTCCGTGGGCACCGGCTGCGCAATGATGGACAGGTAACGCTGCAGCCGCAGCGTGTCCGTCATGGCCTGCTGGTAGGTCTGCTGCGCCAGGGTCAGGTTCGAATCCGCGAAGGCCTGGGCGTTGCGCAGCGCCTCGTAGGACTTGAGCTGTTTCGCTTCCGTGTTGCCCGCGCCGCTCAGGCGCTGACGAACGGCCGCGATCCGCTTCTTCAGGGAAGTCACCTGCATCTCGGCGGGCCGCAGCATGAAATGGTCCTTGTTGCCCAACGCGCGGATCTTGTCGAGATTGATCTGCGCAGTGTTGAGCTCGCCTTCGAGCTGGCTGGAGAGGTTCAGCAGCATCGTCACCGTGGCCGTGGGATCGATGTTGCCGTGCGTGGTTCGCCATGCGGTCAGCGTTTCCCGGGCGGCCAGGGCCTTCTGCTCCGCGAGCTTGACCGCTTCCTCGCTCACTTTCAGCTTGTCGGCGACGCCTTTCTCGTTCATCGAGCTGACGAAGCTCTCGGCCAGCTCGATCAGCGCCCTGGACAGCAGCGCGGCGTCCTCCGAGGAAAATGCGCTCACGCGCAGCACGTCGATCTGCTCCAGCGCATTGAACGAAACCTTGACGGAAGCCCGGTAGGCGCGGAAGAGATCGTCCTCGCTGGCGTCTTCGGCCAGGTGATTCACCGGATCCAGGCCCGCACGGATCAGGTACTGGCGCAGGCCGACCTTCTTGTCCAGCTGCTGCATGGCGTCGCGCGACTTGAGGAAGTCGGCGACCGCCCAACCATCCACGAAGCCGCCCAGCATGCCGCCCGCGTTGCCCGTGGTCAGCAGGCTGGCCGCGGCCCCTCCGCCGCCTTGCTGGCCCGAGGCCGACTGCACGAAGAAGCGCGACTCCGCCTCGTAGCGCGGCGTGGCGAAGAGCAGCAGGTAGACCAGGGCGCACGCGACCGGCGTCAGCACGATGAGCGTGTTGATCCAGCGGTGGCGGCGCCGCTCGCGCAGCGCCGATTGCCGCTCGCCGCGGCGGCGTTCGATTTCGGACCTGCCTTCAGAGGCCGATTCCGCCCTCATCGAAGCCGCCTCCGAGGACGTCGTCGCCTGTGCCGGATTCGCTCCTTGATCGTCGCGGGGGGAACCTGCGGATGCACTGGTCGAGGTCGTCTTCGATGCTGAGTGCGCTTCGTTCATAAATCAAACCCTTGAAGCAATAGTCCGCCAACTGATTCTGGCGGTAACTGGAAAGAATGAGTGTCCGGCCGACCAGGCGCTCTTCGAACAGAGCCAGCCACAGGCGGGTGAAACGGCAAGGCTCGAAAGGGATGGCCCCTTCGATCACGTAGACATCGAACGCCGGCGCCAGCGCCAGCGCGAAGGAAAACTCCTGCCGCGCGTAGAGCGGCCAATGCTCCATGGGCTTGGCCAGGGTTCTGGGATCGCTGACCAGGTCGGCGACCAGTTCGTGCGTGGCATCCGCGTCGATCTCGTACATCTCGCTGACGAAGTCGATCATGCTCAGGCCGTTGGCCTTGCCGCGGATGAAGCCCTGGCGGCCTATCGCCCAGGACACGTTGCCATCGTGCTTGACGAAACCCTGGCGCGGCGGCCGCAAGCCGCACAGCACATCGACGATCTGGCGATGCAGTTCCGGCGCGGGCGACAGCAGCGCATAGCGCCCGACCGGAATGTCGAGATCCACGTTGGAAAGCAGCGCCTGCCTGCTGCCGAATGCATAGGGCTCGTCAGTGACGCCATTGAGATGGATCATCTTCTTCCCTCACATCGGCTGGACATTGGGACGGGCCAGACGCTCCGCCGCCAACGCAAGCACCATCATGAAAACCAAAGAGGTCAGGAAGTACCCCAGACTCGCATCATGCGAGGTGTAGGCCTCGAAGTACGCGGAACGCAGCAGCTGCATGCCATGCGCCAATGGCAGCCACAGCATCCACGGCCGCAGGTTCTCCGGCAACTGCTCCGACACGAAGAACACCGCCGCGAAGATCTGCAGAAAGCGTTCAATGATCGGCGCGAGCCTGAGAAAGAAATGCCAGTAGGTCGCGATCGATCCGAACAGCACGCCCAGCGCGGCCCCGAAGCATCCCATCAGCACGACAAAAAGCAGGAAGCCGGACCAGCTTTTCGGCAAGGTCACGAGCTCCAGCGCATGACCGGCGCTGATCAGCACCAGGAACACCACCAGATACACCGACACATAGATGAACGCCTGCACCAGCGCGCACATCAAGGGCGTGACGCCCTGGAAGTTCAGCAGACCGCGGGCTGACACGTAGGCCGTGCTGCTCCTGAAAGCGATCTGCCGGAACATGATCCAGGTCGTCGCGCCCAGCAGCGAGAACGTCTGCACGTCCATGCCCATGATGTAGTGCGTGCCCATCAGGATGTACAGCGACGAAATCAGCGTCAGCAGCACGACCGGGCCCACCAGCGCCCATACCAGGGCGATCCGGCTCTCGCCATGCATCACGCGCAGCTGGTAGATGAACATCGCCAGCAGCGTGCGCCCGACCGGCCGGACCTTCACGGAATGGCTCGGATCGTGCCCCTCATGCAGGCCTTGCAAGCGGGCTCGCAATATCGCGAGATCGCCTGCCTCGTCCTGCGGCACTTCGACCTCCAGCGCAATGTCATTGCGCGAGGCGTGGCGGCGCGCTTCGCGCGCCTCGTCCTGTTTGCGGCGCTCCACGCGCCGCGCGTGCGCCGCGGCCAGGCGCTCGTCTTCGGCCACCAGTTTGGCTGGCATGTAGCCGGGCGCGAACACCTCGACGCCGTCGCGGATATCCATTTCCAGCAGGCGCACGATGACGCGCAGGCGCCGGCGCGAAAAATCCGCCAGCGTCTCGTCGACGTCGCTGCGCGCGATCTCCGCGTCCAGCTCCGCCTGCACCGCTTCGTACACCGCCCGCCGGGCAGCCACGGAATCGTGCGGCTCGCCCTGCAGGCGCGCGACCAGAGGCTTGAGCAGGACGGCCGGCGTGGCCTTTGCTTCAAACAATGCCGCCGGATCCAGGCGCCAGGCCGCGACGCCGGATCCTACTGCGTAGCTACTTTCCTTACGGCGCGAACGCCAGCCCTTGATCCTGTCCTCGTTACTCATCGACACGCTATTGGCTTATGCCGGACGAGCCGCCCGAATCGCTGTCAATGGCGCGCGTGGCGCTGAAGCCGGCGCTCATCGTGACGCGGAACGCGGACAACACCTTCTGCACCTGCGTGAACGGCGCATCCGAAATATAGATGGCCTGGCCTTCCTGCACGGTGAATTCGCGCGCCAGCGCCACTTGCTCCGGACGCGTCAGATCGAACTGGTAGACCACCGGCAACAGATCCGGCTTGCCCTCGGCGCCAGCCTTGGCGGGCGTGAACAGGAACACGGAACGCGGATCCGCCAGCTTGTCGTCCAGGCCGCGGGAATCCGCCAGCGCATCCAGCACGCTGTAGTTGCGCTTGCTGATGGCCACGCGCCCCTGGGTGCCGGCGGCGCCCAGCACGGTCAGGTACTCTTTCGAGTCATAGGCGGTGATGACATCGCCCGCGCGCAGCAGGATGTCGTTGTTCTGGTTGCGGTAGATATCCGACAGCCGCACCGACGCCACCTGGTTGTCGCGGCGCAGGCTGATGACGAGCTGCTCGGGGTTCGTCTGCACCGGCGCGGCCTGGGCCAACGCGCTGCTCAGGCGCTGCGAGGTCTGGGTGATGGGATACATGCCGGGCTTGGTCAGGTTGCCCTGCACCGTCACCATCTGGCCGCGCGCATCCGCGGCGCGCGTCACGCTGACGTCGGCGCCCACGACGAGCCTGGCCAGGCGCGCGACAACGGCGTCATGCAACTGCGCCAGGGTCATGTTGGCGGCATGGAACTTGCCCAGAATTGGGAAGCTCACATTCCCCGCCGGGTCTATCTCCTGGTTTCCCAGGTCGCTCACGCCGGACGGATCCGCCGCGAACACGCCCAGCCCGCCGCGCTCCCATACCTTCACGTTGATGCCGTCACCGGGAACCAGGCGGTCGAATCCGGCCTGCGTGAGATCGCGGTAGCGCACGGGAAAGTCGGCCACGTCGGGCACCCGGCTGGCCTGCACCAGTTCGCGCGACACGGGCATCACGATGACGTCCTTGTCATCGTGCGCGCCCGTCATTTCGCTCAGCATCGGGCCGGAACGGGGCAGCTGGCACCCCGCGAGAGTCAGCGTGGCAAGAACCACCATGGTCAGGGCTGCTTTGCGCCGCAGCCCTGAACCCGGGACGTACATATGCATAAGATCCTTTCGTTTGCGCAGCTTGATCGGTTGGACGCCAATCAGGCTTGCATCAGGCGCATGGGCTCGATATCCATGCGTTCGTCGTTCTCGGACACCACGGGCATGCACAGGCCCATGAACTTGGTCAGCATGGCATCGAGCGAGAACAGCTTCTGCGCCCGGTGACGGCTGTGGTCCCTCAACTGCTCGTTGCTGCGCACCTGGTCCACCATGGACGCGACTTTCTCGCATGCCTCGTGCAGGTCCGGGTGATCGACGCAGCTGAGCAGGTGGCCGGTCTCGTTCTCCACAAAGCACTCGCCGGCGCCGCCAGCGGGAGTCGAGATCACCGGCACACCCACCAACTGGGCTTCGATCAGCACGTTGGGCAAGCCTTCGTAGCGCGACAGCAGGACGCTGGCATCCATTTGCGAATACCAATAGCCCACGTGGTTGGATAGACCGACCAGCAACAATCTGTCCGTCACGCTCAGCTCTTCAGCCAAGGCCTCGATGTTCTCGCGCAGGCGTCCGTCGCCGACGATGACGAAGCGCGCCTGCGGCCTGTCCTTCAGGTACATCGCCGCCAGCTTGATCCATAGCTGTGGCCGCTTGTCCGGCTCCAGGCGGAACACGCCGCCTATCGTCTCGGTGGCATCGTTCGTGCTTTCCTGGAAGGCTTTCCACTTTTCCTCATCCACGGCCGAGGCGTCCGTCGACAGATCGGGCACGCCGTTGTACAGGATGTGAAAGCGCGTGATCGGGATGCCCAGCCATTCCGAATAGGCTTCCGCGGCCTTGCAGCTGTTGCTGACGAAAACCACCCCCGGCACCTGGGCCAGGGCCTGGTAGAGCTCGGGATATTCCTCGCGGAAGCGGTCCTTGCGGATGTTCGGCGGCAGTCCGCGGAAGACCAGATGTATGGTCGGAGCGCCGGCCAGCAGCGCGGCCAGCGCGCCGAACAGGCAGGTCCCGTCCTGCCACAGGCTCACCACGTCGAACGGGTTCTCCCGCAGCACAGGCGTAAGCCGGGTCACGCCGTAGTGCACCGGAGGCGGCAACTGCTCCAGCAGACGGCTCAGGCTGCCTTCGGGCACGGATTGATGAGACACCGAAACGGCTGGCAGCTTGTTGATTTCCGTGACCGGGATCTGTGCCTTCACCAGCACCGGCAGGAAGAAATCCAGCCCCTGCTTCTTGGTGGAGCCCGCTGGCTCGGTGTGCTGCTTGACCATGACTTCGACTTTCTTCGGCATCATGATCACGTCGGCCGGCCGGCGCTCGGGGCACTCGGCCAGGCGTGTCAGTTCGCCCGCAAGCCGCGTCAGCTGGCGCTCGGCGCCGCCGGGCCCGAGGCTGCCCGTCACCAGCGCGACCGACACCGGCTTCTCCGCCGACTGATCCACGATCTTGCGGTCGCGGAAGTGCAGGATCGCATGCTTCATCGACACGATCCTGACATCCTTGCCCACCAGCCCTTCTTCCGATTCGAAGCGTTGGTAGAAGGCGTAGTCGCTGGCCAGGTCGTTGGCCAGCTCCGCCGCCTTGCTGCCGGGCGTCAGGTGCTTCATGACGGGCGCGATCGCATCGAACGCGTCGGCCAGCAACCCGCGCTTGCGCAGGCGCTTGGCGAACTCGACGCGCATGTTGCGGTCGGTGTTCTCGGAAATCAGCCGGCGAAAGAGTTCGTCGGACTGCTCGTGCGCACGGATGTCGCTCAGCAGCTTGGCCCGCGCGAACAAGCGATTGGGATTCTGCGTCGAGGGCGGAAGATGATGATCGACCAAGGCCAAGGCCTCATCGATCTTGCGTTCCTTCACCAACCGAGTCGCGCAGTAGCGCACGATCAGGAAATCGTCCGGGCACTCCTGCAACAGCGTGGCCCACTGCTCGGCCATGCCTTCGTTCAGGCCCGCCGCCTCCTTCAGCCTGAGCAGCAGGAAGCGGACCTTGGAATCGGCCATGTGATCGCGCGCCAATTCCTGGGCGCGGGGCAGGTTTTCCTGGGCGACTTGAACCCGCACCGACGCCGTGACGATCTCTTCCAACCGGGCTTGCACCGCTTGCAGATCGGATGCAGCCTCCGCTCGCTCGGTAGTCAATGGGGGATTCATGCTGCCTTCCTCCGGTTGATCTTCTCGATCCACACAAGGCAGCGTTCGATGTAGTGATCGAACTGCGCCGGATTCTCGGAACGTTCCTGCAGCTTGCGCCAGTACGGCAGGGCCTGTTCGAAGCGATGCAGGCGCATGGCGCCCACGGCGGCCAGGCGCAAGCCGATGGGATCTTCCGGAACCAGCTTCAGGATGCGCTCGCCCAACGCCAGGCGTTCGGTCGTGCTGGCCGAATCCAGCGCACGCGCTTCGGCGTACAGCACGGCGATGATGCGCCGCTTTTCATGGTCGACTTCCGACATGCCGGGCCAGGACTGCGCGACGCGCTCCAGCAGATTCCAGGCCGCCTGGTGATCGCCGGAGGAAAGAATCTCCCGCGCGCCGCGGATGGCGCGGGGTCCAAGCCTGCCCAGCTGGCGCTGCGCTTCGTCCTTGGCGCCCTGGTCCGCGCCGGCATGGTCGAGCACGGTCTTGTAGGCGTCGATGGCCTCGCCATACCAGCCGCCGTGGAAGGCCACCCGCGCAAAATGCAGCTGGGTGCTGAACGAGGCGGACTCGCCGGCGGCAGCCTGCTCGAGGTGCCGCATGGCGGTCTTCTTGTCGCCCAGCGCATCGGCCGCGCGGCCGCGCATGGCATGCAGCTCCGGGAAATCGATCTGGCTGTCCAGCGCGATGTCGGTAAGGTCGATGACTTCCTTGTGATTGCCCGCCACCAGCGCGGCCCGCACGCCCAGGCGCATCGCCCGCTCGAAGGCGCGCTGGGCGCGCACGCCGGCCAGCGCATCGGGAGTCAGCAGGCGGTGCGCGCAGATGCGCTCCGCGGCATCGCGCAGGCGTCCTTCTTCCAGCGCGCGGTTGCCTTCCTCGGCCCAGGCTTGCGACTGCGAATTCAGCCAGGCGACGATATCTTCCTGCTCGCTGCTTGCCAGCTTGCACGAAACCGCCAGCGTGGCGGCGGCCATGATGCCGCCGCGCCACGAAGCTTCCTTGACCAGCTCCAGCGCGTCGACATCATTGAGCGCGGGCGATTCGGACGCCAGGTTGCGCAGTCCGGCGCGATCGCCGGCCAGCAGCCGGTCGCGCCACAGCATGGCGAAGCCGCGCCCGTACGCGGGCATGGCCGCGCGGACCTCGTGGATCCAGCGTATGGCGGATTCCATGTCGCCGCTGGCCTGCAGCAGCGCGAGCACGGTGTCGGCGGCTTCCACCGCGACCGCGTCTTCCGGGGAAGAGATGCGGAACAGCTGCTTCCAGTTGCCCAGGGTCTCGTCCACATAACCCAATTGGCCCGCGGAAATCGCCGCAATGCGCACGATTTCGGGGGTTTCGATCTCATCGCCCAGCAAACCGGCAGCCAGCGAGTACGCCACGTCATGGCGTCCCAGCTTGAACTGGTTGCGCATCAGGATCTGCTCTGCCTTGCTGCCGGACGCCACCGCGCCGTCGGCGCTGCCCAAGAGCGCCAACGATCCTTCGTAGTCGCCCAGTTCTTCCTGGATGCGCGCAAACAGCAGCGTGTGGTCGGGCAGGCCGGGATGGCGGCGCAGCACCTCGCGCACGCGGCGCGAGGCTTCGCGCAGTTCGCCCGAATCCCAGAGTTTCTCGATGCGATCGGCGCTTTCGTCGGCGGAAAGCTTGGGCGCGGAGGGCTGCGTCGTCGACGCATCCAGGCGCGGACGCATGTAGGTCTTGAACCACTCTGCGCACAGGCGCTCGGCGAAAGCCGGCGTGTAGTGGGTCAGGTCCAATCCGCCATTTTCCATGGCCTCGGACTGGCCGATCTTGTTCATCAGCGGCGTCGGGTCGTAGCAAGGCACGCCGATGCGCTGCGCGCTGGCGAGCACCGCGGCGATCAGTTGCTGGCGTTGCTCGATGGGCGCGTTGTCCGGCGTCATGGCATTGACGTGCGTGACAAACACCACTTTGTCGCGGCCCAGCAGATCGACCAGCTGGTTCATTTCCTGCTCGATCTCCTCATCCGTCTGGTCGCGCTTGACGATACGGGCGAGCAGATTGCGGTCGTCCGGCGTGAGCGCCTTGAAGACCGGCTCCTGGTCCAGCAGCGCACGGCGCTCGGCCAGACGGTCGGCGTGGGCCATGGACCAGAACATCCGGGTGCGCGTGCGGTCGGCGAAGAACTCGCTGAAGTAGCGCACCAGGTAGTTGGACTGTATCGGGTAGCCGTCTATGGTCAGCAGCTTGCGCGAAGACAGTTCGACCACGTAGAGGTCAGCCGGCTTGTGGGCGCCTTTGCGCGCCTGCTCGCCATTCGAAGGCCGGAAGATCACGCGCTGGACGTCGGCAGGAATGTCGCCCTGGCCAAACATGAATCGCGCCTGCTGCAGCGCCTCGGCGCTGGTGTGCACGAAACCGTAGTTGCGCCCGAGTTGCAGCTTGATCGGGTAGCGGCCCACGGCATCGCGCAGCGGCGTATGGATGCGGCAGGTTCCAATCGGAGCGGTGGTAAAAGCAGCCATTCGGAGGCTCTCCTCTAGTGATCGATAGTGAGCCTGAACTTAAAGAGTCCAGTACAGGAGGTCGGACTGAAGCCGTTTGCTGTCCAGCACGGACTTCAGGTCGCACACCATGCCGCCGCTCTTGACCAGCGTGGGCAGGTCGTCCCAGATGGAGTCCATGGTTTCGCGGTGCGGCACCGCCAGGATCAGCACGTCCATGTCGCGGAACTGGTCGCGTTCCACGAGCTTGATGCCGTACTCGTGCTCCATCTGTTCCGGGTCGACCATCGGGTCGCAGGCGACAGGAGTGATGCCGTATTCGCCCAGGGCGTTGTAGAGATCGACCACCTTGGAGTTGCGGATGTCGGGCACGTTTTCCTTGAACGTCATGCCCAGGATGCCGACGCGGGTCGTGGCATTGAGACGGCCGTTGCGGGCCAGGGTCTGGACCACGCGCGAGGCCACATGGCTGGCCATGCCGTCATTGATGCGGCGGCCCGACAGGATGACTTCGGGGTGATAGCCGAGCTCCTGCGCCTTGGACGTCAGGTAGTACGGATCGACGCCGATGCAGTGGCCGCCCACCAGGCCGGGCGAGAACTTGAGAAAGTTCCACTTGGTGCCGGCGGCTGCCAGCACTTCCGAGGTGCGGATGCCGACCAGATCGCAGATCTTCGACATTTCGTTCATCAGCGCGATGTTGATGTCGCGCTGGGTGTTCTCCAGCACCTTCGCCGCCTCGGCGACCTTGATGGAGGAGGCGCGGTGCACGCCGGCGTCGATGATCTTCTCGTATACGCCGGCAATGATCTCCAGCGATTCCTCGTCCTGGCCGGACACGATCTTGACGATCTTCTCCAGCGGATGCTCGCGGTCGCCCGGATTGATCCGCTCGGGGCTGTAGCCCAGCTTGAAATCGACGCCGCAGCGCAGGCCGGACACTTTCTCCAGCTCCGGTCCGCAGATTTCCTCGGTGGCGCCGGGATGGACGGTGGATTCAAAAACCACGATGCAGCCGGGGCGCAGCACGGGGCCGATCGAGCGGCAGGCGCGCACCAGCAGCGAAAAATCCGGGTTGTTCTTTTCGTCGACGGGGGTCGGAACGGCCACGACGAAGAAATCGCAGCCTTCCAGCTCCGAAATCTGGTCGGTGAACTGCATCGGGGAGGCCAGCAACACGTCGCGTTCGATCTCGCCGGTCCAGTCATCACCCTCTTTCAGCCGTGCGATTCTCCGCTTGTCCACATCAAAGCCGATGACATCAAAGCGCTTGGAAAATGCGACTGCTACGGGCAGGCCGACATATCCAAGGCCACACACTGCGATTCTCTTTACCACGGGGGACCTCACTGTTTTCGTCGTGTCGGAGACACTAGAAATTGACACCCGGGGGCACGAGATCGATGCAGAATCGAATATGTTTGCCCCGGTTCGGGCGGGCGTATTGCTTAAGAATATTTACAGCTCGATACTTGATCAGACGTGCCAAGCGGCGAGCCAACGAATCGTATAGGTAGCAAACAGCGAAATTCTTTCTAAATATTTTTATTGCTGTGCAAGTAAGTCGAATTCGTCGCAATAAACCCAGGGAAATCCCTCAAATAATTACATTCATTACATAAACCGCAACATGACCCGTCATTGAGGTTGTTAGCAAATATATAAAAGAGTTTTTCTTGGTCCGGTTTAACCAAAATGAAAAAACATAATGTCGGCGCGGGGTTATTTATTAATGGCCGGCGCAATGTCATATTCAAAAACAGCCTGGCTACAGTCATTATTCAGAAATAACAAAGACTGACGCCCGTCCGCAGCACAAGTAAGTATTCGCACACGAGCCGCCCAAAAAGCAAAAAGCCCACCGGGCGGGTGGGCTTTTGCTCGATACGGCTGCGATTGTCCGGCCTTACTCCACCGTCACGCTCTTGGCCAGGTTACGCGGCTTGTCCACGTCCGTGCCCCGCGCGCACGCCGTGTGGTACGACAGCAGCTGCAGCGGGATGGTGTGCAGGATGGGCGAGAGCTTGCCGTAGTGCTCCGGCATGCGGATCACGTGCATGCCTTCGGCGCTCTGGATCTTGCTGTCGGCGTCGGCGAAGACATACAGCTCGCCGCCGCGGGCGCGCACTTCCTGCATGTTGGACTTCAGCTTTTCCAGCAGCTCGTCCTTGGGCGCGATGGTAACCACGGGCATGTGCTCGGTCACCAGGGCCAGCGGGCCGTGCTTGAGTTCGCCGGCCGGGTAGGCCTCGGCGTGGATGTAGCTGATTTCCTTGAGCTTGAGCGCGCCTTCCAGGGCGATCGGGTAGTGCATGCCGCGGCCCAGGAACAGGGCATTTTCCTTGGACGCGAAACGGTCGGCCCAGGCCATGATCTGCGGCTCCAGGGCCAGCACCGAGCCGATGGCCACGGGCAGGTGGCGCAGCGCCTTCAGGTGTTCGGCTTCCTGCTCTTCGCTCAGATGGCCGCGCACCTGCGCCAGCGCCAGGGTCAGCAGGAACAGGGCGGTGAGCTGGGTGGTGAAGGCCTTGGTGGACGCCACGCCGATCTCGACGCCGGCGCGCGTGATATACGACAGCTTGCACTCGCGCACCATGGCGCTGGTGGACACGTTGCAGATGGTCAGCGTGTTTTCCATGCCCAGCGAGCGGGCGTGCTTGAGGGCGGCCAGGGTGTCGGCGGTTTCGCCGGACTGCGAGATGGTGACCACCAGCGAGCGCGGGTTGGGCACGCTGTCGCGGTAGCGGTACTCGCTGGCGATTTCCACGGCCACGGGGATCTTGGCGATGGACTCGATCCAGTACTTGGCGGTCAGGCCGGCGTAGTAGCTGGTGCCGCAGGCCAGGATCAGCAGGGAATCGACGTCCTTGAAGATCTTGTAGGCCTGGTCGCCGAACAGTTCGGGCGTGATGGCTTCGATGTCCTGCAGCGTGTCGCCGACGGCTCGCGGCTGTTCGAAGATTTCCTTCTGCATGTAGTGGCGGTAGGGGCCGAGTTCGGCCGCGCCGGTATGCACGTGCACGGTGTGGACTTCGCGGTCCACGTTCTTGCCGTTGGCGTCCACGATCCAGACGCGCGAGAGCTGCAGGTCGACGACGTCGCCGTCTTCCAGGTAGATGATCTGGTCGGTGGTGCCGGCCAGGGCCAGCGCGTCGGAAGCCAGGAAGTTCTCGTTCTGGCCCACGCCCACGACCAGCGGCGAGCCTTGGCGCGCGCCGACCACGCGGTGCGGCTCGTCGCGGCAGAACACGGCGATGGCGTAGGCGCCATGCAGGCGGCGCACGGCGTTCTGCACGGCTTCGAACAGGTCGCCGGCATACAGGTGGTTGACCAGGTGCGCGATCACTTCGGTGTCGGTCTGGCTTTCGAAGACGTAGCCCACGGCCTGCAGCTCGGCGCGCAGTTCGTCGTGGTTCTCGATGATGCCGTTGTGGACCAGCGCGATGCGCGGCTCGTCGTTGCCCAGGCGCGAGAAGTGCGGGTGGGCGTTGTGGGTGGCCGGCACGCCGTGCGTGGCCCAGCGGGTGTGGGCGATACCGGTAAAGCCGCTGACCTTGTCCTGTGCAACCTGTTCGGCCAGTTCGGCCACGCGTTGCGTGCTGCGCGTGCGGCGCAGATGGCCGTCGGCGTAGACGGCGACGCCGCAGGAGTCGTAGCCGCGGTATTCAAGGCGCTTGAGGCCTTCGACGAGGATCGGGGTGATGTCGCGCTGGGCGACGGCGCCAACAATGCCGCACATAGGAGAGTGCTCCGGTAAGTTCGTGTACCGACGCATTGTGCTCGTCCCTGCAAGAAATTTGATTTCTTTATACTGATAAAAATGGAAGTTAATTCCCTTACATGATTGTGATTAAATAATATTTCTTCAAGATCATTTTTTTGAAATTAATCATGCAAAACGCACAGATTTCCCTGCCAGAGCTGGATGATCTGGACCGGCGCATTCTTGAACAGTTACAAGAAGACAGTTCGCTGACCAACCAGGAGCTGGCGCAACGCGTGCATGCCTCGCCCCCGACCTGCCTGCGGCGGGTCCGCCGGTTGGTGGACGAAGGGGTGATAGACAGGCAGGTGGCGATCCTGTCGGCGGAAAAACTGGGCAGCACGCTGACGGCGATCGTGGAGATCACCCTGGACGTGCAGGCGGCTGAAAGCCTGGACGCGTTCGAGCAGAGCATGCTGACCGAACCCGCGGTGCTGCAGTGCTACCGGGTGTCGCCAGGGCCGGATTTCGTGGTCATCGCCCAGGTGAAGGACATGCCGGCTTATCACGCGCTGGTGCACCGGGCCTTTACCGCGCAGGCCAATGTGCGCAACGTGCGCACCTTCTTCTCGGTGCATCGCGCCAAGTTCGAGACCCGGATAGATCTGCGGACCTGACGCGCGGCGGATCAGCGGCGGGCGATCAGGCGCTCGAACTGCGCCAGGTAGCGGTTGCCCATTTTCTGCACGTCGTGCTCGTCGCGCACGTAGGCGTAGGCGCGTTCGGTGACTTCCTGGCGGAAGGCCGCGTCGTCCAGGCAACGCGCCATGCCCTGCGCCATGGCCTGGAAATCGCCCACGGCGCACAGCACGCCGCGGCCGTCGGCCAGGCTTTCCTTCAGGCCGCCGGCATCGGTGGACACCACTGGCACGCGTTGCAGGAAGGCGTCCAGCACGCTGCTGCCCAGGGCCTCTTCCTCGGAGCTCATGACGAACACGTCGAGGATGCTGTAGAAATCTTCCACGCCCTTGCGAAAGCCTGCAAAGCGATAGACGTCCTCGATGCCGAGCTTGCGCGCCTCGTCCTTGGCCTGCTGCTCGCGGTCGCCGCCGGCGCCGAAGTGCAGGAACACGAAGTCGCGGCGCGTCTTGGCCAATTCGGCCACGGCGCGCACCAGCGTGACCGGATCCTTGTCGCGGATCAGCGCGGCCGACGTGGCCATGACCTTCTTGCCGGTCAGGTCGAATTCGCGCACCAGCCGGGCGACATTCTCGGCGTCGATCTGGTGCGGCTCGACGGCGCTGCGGATGATGACGGGCTCGATCCCCAGGCGGCGCGGTTCGCCCGCGGCCATCTCGCTGATCGCCACAAACAGGTCGGCGTGGCGCCATTTGAAGCCGGTCTTCCATTCATCGCCGGGCTTGACCACGAAGGACGTGCGGCGGGAAAAAGCCACCGGCCGGCGGTGCAGCCATTTGGTCAGGACCGCCCAGGTGATGGTGTTGGCGGTCTGCGCGTGGACGATGTCGTAGCGGCCTGCGCCAGCCAGGAAGGCCAGCTGTCCGGGCACGTTGCGGCAGGTATGGGCCACGAAACCCTCCTGGCGCGCGCGCTCGGCCAGCGGCGCGCCTTCGCGGCACATCACTTCGACGTCGTGGCCGGCCTTGCGGAATGCGCGCATGCAGTACAGCGTCTGCCGTTCGCCGCCGCGCCAGCCCTTCTCGAAGTTCAGCTGCAGGATCCTCATGCGCGGCCGATGCCCGAGTACTCGAAGCCCAGGCCGCGTACGTCCGCGGGCGTGTAGAGGTTACGTCCGTCGATGATGAGCGGGGTCTTGAGCAGGGCTTTGACGCGGTCGAAATCGGGCGCGCGGAAGACCTTCCATTCGGTCGCGATCAGGAGCGCGTCAGCGCCGTCCAGCGCGTCGTACATGTCGGTGGCGAAGCTGATGCCGGGCTTGCCGGCCAGCGCGCGCGCGGCCTCGTGCATGGCGACGGGATCATAGGCGCGCACCTCGGCGCCGCGGCGCGTCAGTTCGGCGATGACGGTCAGGCTGGGCGCTTCGCGCATGTCATCGGTATTGGGTTTGAAGGACAGGCCCCATAGCGCGATCTTGCGGCCCTTGAGGTCTTCGCCGAAACGCGCCACCAGTTTTTCGGACAGGCGGAATTTCTGCGCGTGGTTGGCAGCCTCGGCGGCCTCGATGACGCGCATGGGCAAGGCGTTCTCGGCAGCGGTGTTGACCAGCGCCTGCACGTCCTTGGGGAAGCAGGAGCCGCCGTAGCCCGCGCCGGGGTACAGGAAGTGATAGCCGATGCGCGGATCGGCGCCGATGCCGCGGCGTACTTGCTCGATATCCGCGCCCAGGGCTTCAGCCAGGTTCGCCATTTCGTTCATGAAGGAAATGCGCGTGGCCAGCATGGCGTTGGCGGCGTACTTGGTCAGCTCGGCCGAGCGCACGTCCATGACCATCAGGCGGTCGTGGGTGCGCTGGAAGGGCTCGTAGATGCGGCGCATGACGCCGATGGTGTAGTCGTCGTCCGCGCCGACCACGACCCGGTCCGGGCTCATGAAGTCGTTGATGGCCGCGCCTTCCTTCAGGAATTCGGGGTTGGACGCCACGCTGAACGGAATGTCCACGCCACGCGCGGCCAGTTCACGCGCCACCACGTCACGCACCTTGTCGGCGGTACCCACCGGCACGGTGGACTTGTCCACGATCAGCTTGCGCGACGTCATGTGGCGCGCGATGTTCTGGGCGGCGGCCAGCACGTACTTCAGGTCGGCCGAACCGTCCTCGCCGGGCGGGGTGCCGACGGCGATGAACTGCACGTCGCCAAAGGCCACGCTCTGCGCGACGTCGTCGGTGAAATGCAGGCGGCCCGCCTGCACGTTGCGGCGCACCAGGTCTTCGAGGCCCGGCTCGTAGATGGGAATGCCGCCCTGGCGCAGGAGGGCGATCTTCGCCGCGTCCACGTCCAGACACATGACGTCGTTGCCCATGTCGGCCAGGCACGCCCCCGACACCAACCCCACGTAACCGGTACCCACGACCGTGATCTTCATGCCTGAACGCCTTCAAAATAGGTAATCGTTGCGCCGGGTGACTGAAACCCGGCGCCGGCCGTCATTATAGAAGCGGCCGAGGCCCGGGCCCGCCGGCGCCGTAAAGACGGTCCCTCGGGACCGCCCTAGGTCCGCAGCTTGCTGAAGCGGACCGTATTGACCACCACCGCCAGCCCGGCGCAAATGGTGCCCAGCACCAGCGCCAGGCCCGGGCCATGGGCCAGGCTGATGCTGAACGCGATCGCGACCAGCGCCGTGCCGAAGCTCTGGCCGAAGACCCGGGTGGTGGCCTGCAGGCCGCCCGCCGCGCCGCTGCGCGAACGGGGCGCCGCCGACAGCATGGCGCGGTTGTTGGGCGTCTGGAAAAAGCCGAAACCCATCCCCGCCACGAACATGCCCGCGACGATGGGCCAGTTCGACACCGTGGCCGGCAGCGCCGCCAGCCACAGCATGCCGACCACCATCGCGGCCGCGCCTATGCCGCTGAGCGTGGCGGCCGAGTAACGGTCGGACAGCCGGCCCGCCAGCGGAGCGATGAGGGCGGTACCCACGGGCCAGGCGCCCATCAGCATGCCCACTTCCAGATAGGGCCGGCCCAGCACCTGCTGGAAATAGAACGGCAGCGACACATAGGACGCCATCTGCGCGGCGAAGGTGCAGGCCGAGGCGCCCACCGCAAAGGCCAGCGGACGGATGCGCAGTAGGTCCACCGGCACCAGCGGCGCCGGCTGCTTGCCGACGCGGCGCACCAGCACGAAGCCGATAACCGTGGCGATCGCCACCAGACCGATGCCGCGCAGCAGGTCCATGCCCATCATGTCCACGCCCGAAATGAAGACGCCCAGGGTCAGCATGCACAGCAGGGCGCTGATCCAGTCCAGCTTCACGTCGTTGCGCGGCACTTCCGGCAGATGGCGCAGGCCCAGCATCGTCAGCGCGCAGATTGGCAGGTTAACGGCAAAGATCCAGGGCCAGGGCGCCACCGACAGGATGGCCGAGCCGATGGTCGGCCCCAGCACCGACATGATGGCCACGGTGGTGGCGTTGATGCTGATCCCGCGTCCCAGCAGCTTCAGCGGATAGATGTTGCGCACCAGCCCGCCGAACATGCACATGAGCGACGCCGCGCCTATGCCCTGGAACACGCGCGCCGCCGTCAGCTGCCACAGCGTGCCGGCCAGGGCGCAGCCCAGCGAGGCCAGGGTGAACAGCATCAGGCCGAAGGTGAACATGCGGCGAAAGCCGATGCGCTCGGCCAGCGCCGACAAGGGCAGCAGCATCATCACCACCGCCAGGTTGTAGGCGTTCACGATCCAGACCGCCTGGGCCGGCGACGCATTGAGGTCGACGGCGATCGTGGGCAGGGCCACGTTGGCGATGGTGGTGTCCAGAACCGACAGGCTGATGCCTGTCATCACGGTGGCCGCCGCCCAGTACCGGCGCGGCGTCGGCAGGCCGTCGGGCGGCGCGGGCTTGGCGCCGTTGGCCGGCGCCTCTCCGCTCTGCCCCGTCACGATTTCTTGACCGGGCGCTGCCATCCGTCGACGGTGACCTGCTTGGCGCGCGACACCGTCAGTTTCTCGGCCGGCGCGTCGCGGGTCAGGGTGGTGCCAGCGCCCAGCGTGGCGCCGCGGCCGACACGCACCGGGGCCACCAGCTGCGTGTCCGAACCGATGAAGGCGTCATCCTCGATGACGGTGCGGTGCTTGTTCACGCCGTCATAGTTGCAGGTGATGGTGCCCGCCCCCACGTTCACGCGCGCGCCGATGTCGGCGTCACCGATGTAGGCCAGGTGGTTGGCCTTGCTGTCCTCGCCCAGCACGCTCTTCTTGATCTCGACGAAGTTGCCGACATGGCTGCGATCGCCAAGTTCGGCGCCGGGACGCAGACGGGCGTACGGGCCGACGCGCGCATCGCGGCCGACCTGGGCCTGCTGCAGATGGCTGTAGGCTTCGATGTGCGTGCCCGGGCCGACGCTGACGTCGCGCAGCACGCAATGCGGGCCCACGCGCACGCCGTCGGCCAGCGACACCTGGCCTTCGAACACGCAGCCCACGTCGATGAACACGTCGCGTCCGCAGGTGAGCGAGCCGCGCACATCGAAGCGCGCCGGGTCAGCCAGGGTGACGCCCGCTTCCAGCTGGCGGCGGGCCTGTTCGGCCTGCCAGCGGCGTTCCAGTTCGGCCTGCTGCACGCGGCTGTTCACGCCCAGCGTTTCCCAGGACGCACCCGGTTGGGCCGCGCCCACCGGCACGCTGTCGACCACCGCCAGGCCGACCACGTCGGTCAGGTAGTACTCGCCCTGGGCGTTGTTGTTGTCGATGCGGGACAACCAGTCCTTCAGCTTCGCGGTCGGCGCGGTGAGGATGCCGGTATTCACTTCCTTGATCTCGCGCTCGGCGTCCGAGGCGTCCTTGTGCTCGACAATGCGGCACACGTTGCCGCTGGCGTCGCGCACGATGCGGCCATAGCCGGTGGAATCATCCAACACTTCGGTCAGCACAGCGGCGCCGGCGCCGCGCGCTGCCAGCAGGCGCTGCAGGGTTTCGGGCTGTACCAACGGCACGTCGCCGTAGAGCACCAGGGTCACGTCGTCCTTGCCATCGCCCTCAAGCAGCAGCGGCACGGCCTGCTGTACGGCGTGGCCGGTGCCTTGCTGCGGCTGCTGCAACACGAAGTGCAGGTCCGCCTGGCCTTCGTAGGCCTGCTTGACACGGTCCGCGCCGTGGCCGACCACGACGATGATGCGCGCCGGCTTCAGTTGGCGCGCGCTGTCCAGCACGTGGCCCAGCATCGGTTTGCCAGCCAGCGTGTGCAGCACTTTGGGGAGATCGGACTGCATGCGTTTACCCAGTCCGGCGGCAAGAATTACTACGTTAAGCATAGGTTCCAGTATGTTGAATGGCGGCCGAGAGGCCTTGCGGCCATCTCGCCCGACGATTGAAAGAGAGGACCGACGCTAGTTGGCGTCCGGTCCGGTTTTCTTGGCGGCCTTGCGGGGCGCGGCGGACTTGCGGGCCGCCGGCTTGGACGCCTTGGCGGCGGGCGCGGCCGCGGCCTTGGAATCGCCCGGTTTGGGATTGGATTTGGCCGCCGCATCCGCGCCGGGAGCGGCAGGCGCCGCCGGCATGGAAGCCGCGGTAGCGGCGGCGATCTGGTTGAACTGCTGCTGCAGCAGATCCCACCAGGCCTTGGAAGCCGATTGCGCCGCGGCGCCCATCTGCTCGCTCATGCCTGGCGCGGCGGATTGCTGCTGCCCCGCAGCGCCGGTGGCTTCCTCGTCCTTGTTCTTGCCGCCCTCGGCGGCAGAACCAGAGGCCGCCGCCTTGGTTGCGGACTTGGGCGCAGGTTTCAGACCCAGCACCACTTCCAGCGGCGAGGCCGCGCCGCTGTCCTGGAAGGCGCTCATGTCCATGCTGGCCGCGCTGTCCACGAAGGCTCGCAAGGTGCTGATGGTGGAGCGTTGGACTTCCATGCCCTGGATCGTCCCGGACAGCATGGACAGGTTCATGCGCAGCCAGTTTTCCACCGAACGTAATTCGGCGATACGGCGGTCCAGGTCTTCCAGGTTCATCGGGGGAGCCATGGGCAGGCTGCTGGCCAGACCGCCAGGTCCGGTCAGGCCCGCCCAGGCCTGGCGCATCATTTCCATGCTGGCCAGGAGCGGGTTGCCCGACAGGTCGGAATGCTGGCCCATGCCGGGCAGAACGAACGGGTTCGTGTGTTGGTCGCTCATTCCTGGTCTCCCCTAAGACAGATATCGCCGGCAGGCGGGATCATCCGCGCAGCAGCTGATTGTTCTCCACGCGCACATGATCGCCGGACGCAAAAGCGAACGGCTGCGCGCTGCGGAACTGCCGCGTGCTGCCGTCATTCATGCGCACCGTGAGTTCATAGTGCGTCACCGTTTGTTGCTGTCTGATATTACGCTCAACTTCACGGCCTGCCAAAGCGCCGCCCACCGCGCCCAGCACGGTCAGGGCCGTCTTGCCGCTGCCGCCGCCGAACTGGTTGCCCACGACGCCGCCGACCACGCCGCCGCCGATGGTGCCGATGAGGTGGTCGCTATTGTCCTTGACGGGGACCTGCACTTGTCGGACCGATTCCACCACGCCGCAGGTGGCGCAGGCTTGCGGCGCGGACGACTGGGGCGCGGGACGCTGGGCGGGAGCTGGCGCCTGCGCCTGAGCCTGCGGACGCGGCGCGGCGGACGCCTGGGCCCCTTGTTGCGCGGGCGCGGGCGGCACGGCGGCCTGCGGCGCAGGCGCCAGGTTGGCGCTTTCCGGCCCGGCCTCGGCCACCGGCTCGTCGGGATGCGGGTTGGCCGAAGGCGAGGGCAACCAGCCCATCACGGCGGCCACGCCCACCGTGCACATGACGATGACGGCGATTGCGGCCGCGGCGACCAGGGGATGGATGGCGCGGCGCGCAGATTCAATTTTGGCGGATGTATTCATGACGATGCTCCATCGTTACTAACCGGCAGTGGTATAGCACCCAGGCACGGTTTCGGCGTGTTGCGATGGTGACGCTTCTTTGCAGGACTTGCGCGGGTGGACAGCATTGCCCATTCGTGGACAATAGCCGGATGGATCCCATTACCCTGCCCCAGCTCGAACAGGCCATCAACTACTGGCGCAATGTTTCGCCGTCGGTGGGCGACGAGTCCCGCCTGTGCCCCGAGGCTGCCGCGCTGGCCACCCCTTACGCGCTGATGATCATGGCGCATCGGCGCGAGATCCCCGCCGCCGAACTGAGCGAGCCGGCCCGCGCCGCGCTGGCCGGTTGGGCCGCCGCCGGCAAGTAGGCCAGGGGCGGGCGCGCCTGCTCAACCCTTGAGCAAGGCTTTGATGTCCTGCGTCAGGGCTTCCACCCCGATGTTGTTGTTGGCCAGCACGCGCGATTCGCCCTTGCCGTCCAGCAGGTAGAACGCGGCCGTGTGGTCCATGGTGTAGCTGCCGTCCTTGGTGGGCGCCTTGGCGTAATAGGCCTTGAAGGACGCGGCGGCCTTCTTCACCTGGTCCGGCGTGCCGGTCAGCCCCAGGAAGCGCGGATCGAAGGCGGTGACATACTGCTTGAGGACTTCAGGCGTGTCGCGCTCGGGATCCACCGAAATCAGCAACACCTGGACGCGGTCGGCGTCCGGACCCAACTTCTTCATGACCTCGGTCAGCTCGGCCAGCGAGGTCGGGCACACGTCCGGACACTGCGTGAAGCCGAAGAACACGACCACCACCTTGCCGGCGAAATCGGACAACTGGCGCGTCTTGCCGTTGTAATCGACCAGCTCCATGCCACGACCCAATTGGGTGCCGCTGATGTCGCTGCCCTTGAAGACGGGCTTGCTGTCGCCGCAGGCGGCCAGAGCGGCGGTGAAAGCGGCGGCTGCGCCCAGGCGCAGGACCAGCCGGCGGCTGGTGGAAAACACGGACATCGACAACCTCCAGGGGATCAGCGCAGCAGGCCGACCCAGTGGTCCACCAGCAGGGCGCCGAACAGCAGCGCCAGGTAGAGTATGGAAAAACGGAACATGCTGCGCGCCAGCTCGTCGCTGTAGGCGCGATACAGCCGCCACGCATAGGAAACGAACATGCCGCCCAGCACCAGCGCGGACGCCAGATAGAGTTCGCCGCTCATGCGGATGGCATAGGGCAGCAGCGTGGTGGCGACCAGCGCCACGCTGTACAAGAGGATGTGCAGGCGCGTGAACTGGTTGCCATGCGTGACCGGCAGCATGGGCAGGCCGGCCTTTTTGTAGTCGTGGTTGCGGTAAAGCGCCAGCGCCCAGAAGTGCGGCGGCGTCCAGATGAAGATGATCAGCACCAGGATCCAGGCCTCGGCCGGCACCGAGTCCGCCACGGTGGCCCAACCGAGCGCGGGCGGCATGGCGCCCGACAGGCCGCCGATGACGATGTTCTGCGGCGTGCGCGGCTTCAGGATGACGGTATAGATGACGGCATAACCCACGAAGGTAGCGAAGGTCAGCCACATGGTCAGCGGATTGACCAGGTGATACAGCACGAACATGCCGGCGCCGCCCAGCAGCCCGGACATGCTCAGCACCTGGAACGCCGAAATCGTGCCGCGCGCCGTGCCGCGGCGCGCGGTGCGCAGCATGCGGGCGTCGATTTCCTGTTCGATCAGGCAATTGATGGCGAAAGCGGCCGCGGCCAGCAGCCAGATGCCCAGCGTGCCGAACAGCACGCGGCGCATGTCGGGAATGCCGGGCGCCGCCAGGAACATGCCGATCACGGCGCAAAACACCGCCAACTGCGTCACACGCGGCTTGGTGAGGACGAAATACTGGCGGAACAATCCGGGCTGGGGAGCAGCAATACTGGTCATAGTGGGCCCTATTTTAAACGCGCACCGAATTGGGGCCGTAGCCCCCGGCGGGCGCACGTCCAGCTGTGGACAAACGCACCATCAACACCACCGCGGCCAGGGTCAGGCCGGCGGCGCCTCCATTGTGCAGCACCGCGATCAACAGCGGCCACTGGAAAAAGATCGTGGTCAGGCCGGTCAGCAGCTGCGCGCCCAGCAGCGCCAGCATCAGCGTGGCCGGGCCGCGCAGGCCGGGCTCGGCGCGCAGGCGCCAGGCCAGTATGCCCAGGTACAGGAACACCACGAAGGCAAAGTTGCGGTGGACCCAGTGGATCGCGGTCAGCGCCGGCTGGGAGATCATCTCGCCCGAGGGCAATTCGCCCAGCGCCCGGATGACCGAATAGCCGCCATGGAAATCCATTTCCGGCACCCAGGCTCCGTGGCACATGGGGAAGTCCATGCAGGCCAGCGCGGCGTAGTTGGTGCTGACCCAACCGCCCAGGGTCACCTGCACCAGCAGCAGGGCAAAGCCCCCGGCCACCCAGGGCTTCCAGCGCGCGGCCGCCGCGGCCACGGCCAGATGCGGACGCTCGCGCGCCGACAGCCAGGTCATCAGCGCCAGCACCGACAGGCCGAACACCAGGTGTGCGGTCACGACGACGGGCATCAGCTTGTGGGTCACGGTCCAGGCGCCGAACGCGCCCTGCACGCAAACCGCGATCAGGGTCACGACGGCCAGCTTGGGCGAACGGCCCAGCTGGCTGCGGTAGCGCCAGGCCATGTAGACGATGCCGATGATCAGCATGCCCAGGATGGTGCCGACATAACGGTGGATCATTTCGATCCAGGCCTTGGACAAGGTGACCGGGCCGAAAGGCATGGCCTGCGACGCTTCGTGGATGTCGCCCATCGCGCCCAGCGGCGTCACGCTGCCGTAGCAGCCGGGCCAATCGGGGCAACCCAGGCCGGAGTCCGTCAACCGCACGAAAGCGCCGAACATGATGAGGTCCAGCGTCAGGAACCAGGTAAAGAAAACAAGCTTGCGATAACGCGCTTTGATGCGTTCGATTTCCATAAACATCCAATCTGCGGCGCCGCGCGCGACGCATTAAAACCATCCTGCCCCAATCCGGGCCGCCATGGAGCCGGCTTTACCGGCCCATGCGCGGCGCCCCCTCGGCGGCCCCCCCCTTGCGGGGGAAGCGCCGCAGGCGCTCCGGGGGTGGTTACCCAATTCTCGAGCTGTACACCAGCTTGCTGATGTCCTTGCGCACCTTCACGCCATCGGCCTCGGCAGGGTACTGCATCATCAGGTTGCCCAGCGGGTCGATCACCCAGATCGGCGCCTCCAGCCTGGGCTGGCCCGCCGCAGTATCGCGCGCCAGCAGGAACCGCGCCAATTGGTCCGGATTCGCGCGCACCATGACCGTGCCCTTGTAGGCTTCCAGCACCTTGTCCGGCACGGGCGCATCGTCCGTGATGAACCAGACACGCGCCAGCCGGTCGACGTTCTTGCCCTGGCTGGCATGGCTGTTGCGCGCGATGAAGAGCTTGCGGGCGCAGCTTTCCGGGCAAGCGCCGCCGTCGGCGGCCACCAGCAGCCACTTGCCCTTCAGGCTCTGCAGGTCGAAAGGCTGGCCATCCAGCGTGGTCAGGCGCAATTCCGCGGCCGCGGGCATGGGCCGCTGCGGATTCAGGAGCGCGCCGTAATTGCTGGACTCATCGGGCCACCACTGCGGATTCATGTAGACCACGACCGCCGCGACGATGGGCGCCAGCGAGCACAGGAACACCAGCAGCATCGGCATCAGGGAGCGCTTGCGTGCGGGCTTGGTAGAGGAAAGGTCGCGAGCCACTTTGTATCCTGTCGTCTTGCGGGTTAAGAATCGGCGTCCCGGTCAGGCGCCGGGCGCGTTCTGCGCGCGCCGCATGCGCCGGATGGCGCCCCCCAGCACCACCAGCCATGCGACGGCGGCAATCGAGGCAAAGGCAAACCACTGTACGGCATAGGACGTGTTCTGCTGGAAGTCCACGGACGGCTGCGGCCAATCGCGCACCAGGCCGTCTTCCGCGCCGCTTGCGGATTGCGACAGCACCGTGGGCAGCAGCGCCAGACCGGTGGACTTGGCGTATGCGTCCAGCGGCAGGTTCTGCACCTGCGGCAAAACGCCGCCAGCCGCGGGCAGCGATGCCGGCAAGGCGGATTGCTCCGTCCCGCCCAGCGACCAGATCTCGAACAGGCGCGGCACGCGCGGCGACAGTTCGCCCGTCACTGTCTGCTGCCCTTCGGGCGTGGCGGGCAGCGGTGGCTGCGCAGGACCCTGGCCCTGGATGCCCATGACGCGCGGAATCCAGCCGCGCAGCACCAGCACGGCGCGGCGCGCATCGGCGTCCAGCAGCAAGGGCGTGGCCAGCCAATAGCCGGGCTTGCCGTCGTGGTTGCGATTGTCCAGCAGTACACTGAATTGCGGCAGCCAGACCCCGCTGGCCTGGGCCGAACGCCAGGCGGTCATCTCGGCGGGATCGGTGGCCGGGGTCAAGGGCAGCGGCGCTTGCTTGCGGCCCGCTTCGATAGCGGCCAGAATGGCGCGTCGCTCATCGCCGCGGCGCAATTGCCATTGCCCCAGCGAAGCCAGGATGACCACGGCGACACCCAGCAACAGCAAGGCGGCTACCGTGTATCGGGTTGAATGCGGTCGGGCCATATTTCTACAATAACTACTCTGATTCGTCCGGAGACCACCATGCGCGTTTTCGTCGTCCTGGCCTTTATCGGGATTCTGGCCAGCCTGGCATCGGCTCTGGTCTACCTGATGCGGGACAAGGGAACCACCAGCCGCACGGTCAACGCGCTGACGGTGCGCATCGGATTGTCGGTGGCTCTGTTCCTGTTTGTGCTGTTCGCCCATTACATGGGCTGGATCGAAAGCACAGGCCTTAGATAGGCATCCGGGCCGCGGGTTCCCGCAAGTGCATCACGATCGCAGATGAGTAAAACGCGCCAGTTCTCACACAAGAACTGGCGCGCTTCATAGTTTCCGCGTAACGCTCAGAACCAGTACACGAACAGGTACAGGCCCAGCCACACCACGTCCACGAAGTGCCAGTACCAGGCGGCGCCTTCGAAACCGAAGTGATGGTCGGCCGTGAAATGCCCGCGGATCAGGCGGATCAGGATGACCGTCAACATGGTGGCGCCCAGCAGCACGTGGAAGCCGTGGAAGCCCGTCAGCATGTAGAACAGCGAACCGTAGGCGCCCGAATTGAACTTCAGGTTCAGCTCGGTATAGGCGTGGTGGTATTCGTAAGCCTGACAGGCCACGAAGACGAAGCCCAGGACCACGGTGGCCAGCAGCCAGAAGATGGTCTTGCCGCGATGGTTTTCGCGCAGCGCATGGTGGGCGATGGTCAACGTGACGCCGGAGCTCAGCAGCAGCGCCGTGTTGATGGTGGGCAGCCAGAAAGGTCCGACGGTCTGGAAGTGCTCGACCACGCCGGCGGGACCGAAGTTCGGCCACACGGCCTGGAAGTCGGGCCACAGCATCAGGCGGTGGTCCATGTCGCCCAGCCACGGCGTGGTGATGGTGCGCGTGTACCAGAGGGCGCCGAAGAACGCCGCGAAGAACATGACTTCCGAGAAGATGAACCAGCTCATGCCCCAACGGTAGGAACCGTCGATGCGCTTGCTGTTCAGGCCGATCTCGGATTCGTGGATGGCGTCGCCGAACCAGTAGTACAGCACCACGATCAAACCGATGAAGCCCGCCAGCAGGGTCCACTTGGCCCAGCTGACGCCGTTGATCCAGGCCGCGGCGCTCAGGCCCATGAACAGCAGCGCCACAGCCGTACGCACGGGATGACCCGAGTCGGCGGGCACGAAGTAGTACGGTGCCTCTTTACCTTGAACCGAGTGGCTTGCACTCATGGCTTTCTCCCTGGTACAGATTTATAGAATTAAGTGATTCAAGTCAGGCTGGAAACGGCCCAACGCACAATTAATACCAGCACAGTAACGAAGATAGCCGCTGCCAGCAGCCCCGCCACGATCACATGGACCGGGTTGAGCTTGGCGACGTCTTCCCGATGGCCCGCCCCCTTGCGCACGCCGAAGAACCCCCACGCCACCGCCTTCATGGTCTGAAGGAAACTCAGCTTGCGCTGGGAGGTTTCACGCAGGTCGTCGCTCATGGCCCGCGCCTAACTGACCGCGACGCCAGACAGCAGGGCCGAGCCGCGCAGCACGGTCCAGGCAAACACGGCAATGACGAAAGCCAGCAGGACCAGACCTGCGATCTTGTTGCGGCGGCGCTGCTCGGGTGTCATTGCTGTGCTACCTGAAACATGAAAGGCTGCCTTACTTCACTTCGGGCGGGGTTTCGAACGTATGGAAGGGAGCAGGCGACGGCACGGTCCATTCCAGGCCTTCGGCGCCTTCCCACGGCTTGGCCGCGGCGGGTTCGCCCTTGCCCATGTAGCAACGCACCATCGCCCACAGGAAGATCAGCTGCGACAGGCCGAACCAGAACGCGCCGATGGTGGCCATCTGGTGGAACGTCGTGAACTGGCCCGCATAGTCGGCGTAGCGGCGCGGCATACCTGCCAGGCCCAGGAAGTGCATCGGGAAGAAGGTGACGTTGAACGAGATCAGCGTCGACCAGAAGTGCAGCTTGCCCAGCTTTTCGCTGTACATGCGGCCGGTCCACTTGGGCACCCAGTAGTAGGCGCCGGCGAACAGGGCGAACAGCGAGCCCGCCACCAGCACGTAGTGGAAGTGCGCAACCACGTAGTAGGTGTCGTGGACCTGGATATCGATCGGCGCCACCGACAGGATCAAGCCGGTGAAGCCGCCCATGGTGAACACGAAGATGAAGCCGATCGAGAACAACATCGGGGTCTCGAACGTCATGGAGCCGCGCCACATGGTGGCGACCCAGTTGAACACCTTCACCCCGGTGGGGATGGAGATGAGCATGGTGGCATACATGAAGTAGAGCTGGCCCGTCACCGGCATGCCGGTGGTGAACATGTGGTGCGCCCACACGATGAAGGACAGCACGGCGATGGAAGCCGTCGCGTAAACCATGGAGGCGTAGCCGAACAGCTTCTTGCGGGCGAACGCGGGCACGATGGCCGACACGATGCCGAACGCCGGCAAGATCATGATGTAGACCTCGGGATGCCCGAAGAACCAGAACACGTGCTGATACAGGACCGGGTCGCCGCCTGCGGCGGCGTTGAAGAAGCCCGTGCCGAAATGGCGGTCGGTCAGCACCATGGTGATGGCGGCGGCCAGCACCGGCATCACGGCCAGCAGCAGGAAGGCGGTGATCAGCCAGGTCCAGCAGAACAGCGGCATCTTCATCAGCGTCAGGCCGGGCGCGCGCATGTTCAGGATGGTGACGATGATGTTGATCGCGCCCATGATGGACGAGGCGCCCATGATGTGCAGCGCGAAGATCGCCAGGTCCATGCCCGGGCCCATCTGCAGTGACAGCGGCGCGTACAGCGTCCAGCCGGCCGCGGTGGCGCCGCCGGGCACGAAGAACGACGCGGTCAGCATGATCGCGGCCACCGGCAGCAGCCAGAAGCTGAAGTTGTTCATGCGGGCGAACGCCATGTCGGAGGCGCCGATCTGCATCGGGATCATCCAGTTGGCGAAACCCACGAAGGCCGGCATGACCGCGCCGAACACCATGACGAGGCCGTGCATGGTGGTGAACTGGTTGAAGAGTTCGGGGCGGAAGAACTGCAGGCCCGGCTCGAAGAGCTCGGTGCGCAGCAATAGCGCCAGCGTGCCGCCTTCCAGCAGCATGACGAACGAGAAGATGAGGTACATCGTCCCGATGTCTTTGTGGTTCGTGGCGAAAAGCCAGCGGCGCCAGCCGGTGGGGATGGCGTGGTGGTGGTCATCGTGACCGTGGCCGTGGCCCGGCGACACGTGGTCTACAGTGACGCTGCTCATGATGGACTCCTTCCTGCTGAGTGCCGGGCCCGATCGACGGGGCCGGCAGGGTATCTCTAACTAAACGGAACCGGTTCTGCGAGGGTGTGGCGAGGCGCGCGCAATCAGCGCGCAGCCTGCACGTCCTTCGGTAGAACCGTCGGGTCCTGCCCCTTGCCTGCATTGCTCCAGGCATGGCGCGTATAGCTGATGACCGCTGCGATTTCGACATCGTTGAGCTGCCCGCCGAATGCCGCCATCGCGGTGCCGGGCTTGCCCTTCAGCACGGTGTTGATCTGTTCGGCCTTCGGGCCCAGAACAACCTTGTCTCCGTCGAGCGGGGGGAAACTGCCCGGGATGCCCTTGCCGTTGGCCTGGTGACAGGCAACGCAATTCGCCGCGAAAACCTTTTCGCCGCGGGCAACCAGTTCGGCTTCCGTCCACTCTTTATTGGGATCGTCGGCGTTTGCCGCCATCTTCTTCTTTTGGTCTTCAACCCACTTATCGTAGTCGGCTTGCGCCATGACTTCCACGACGATGGGCATGAATGCGTGATCCTTGCCGCACAGTTCCGCGCACTGGCCACGGTAGATACCAGGCTTGTCGGCGTTGAACCAGGTGTCGCGCAGGAAGCCGGGTATGGCGTCCTGCTTGACGCCGAAGTCCGGAATCATCCACGAGTGGATGACGTCGGCCGCGGTCAGCACGATGCGGATCTTCTTGTTCACCGGGACGACCAGATGGTTGTCCACTTCCATCAGGTAGAACTCGCCCTTGGGTTCGCGGTTCTCGATCTGAGCGCGCGGGGTCGAGAGCGTGGAAAGGAACTTGATGCCGGTGGCCGAGCCGTCGAGGTACTCGTAGCCCCACTTCCATTGGTAGCCGGTGACCTTCACGGTGAGGTCGGCGCTGGAAGTGTCTTTCATCGCAACCACCGTCTTGGTGGCGGGCAGCGCCATGGCGATGACGATGATGAACGGAATGACGGTCCAGGCGACTTCCACGCCCAGATGCTCATGGAAGGTCGCGGCTTTATGACCACGGGATTTTCGATGCGCCCAGATGGAGTAGAACATCACTCCGAAGACGCCGATGAAGATCACGATACAGATCGTGAGCAGCATCCAATGCAACCACATGATGTCGCGCGAGATTGCCGTCACGCCTTCATGCAGATTGAGCTGATTGACCTTCGGGCCGCCGGGCATATCTTGCACCTGAGCACCTGCCACGCTGCCAATCAGCATCGCACAAGCCCCCAGTATCCCTCTCCACTTCTTCATGCTTACCTCGAAACACGGCGCGAAGGTCCGTTCGCTAGTGGCGGAAGTCACCGGAACCGGGCAACGCGCAATTATTAGATGGTAGGGCGTGACGGGGAGATAGAGCGGCCCCTGTCGTTCCCACTCGAAATCACAAAGAAACTGGCGGATTATAGCGGACGCGCAAATAGATGTAAGTTAGTGCCCTTGAATTCGTCAGGCCCGCCCCCATCTCCGCGCGCCCCTTGACCGCGCGCGATAAACAGGGTGGCATAAAATCGTCGGCAACATCATCACCACGGTTCCACGATGCCCAAGCAGTTGTCCGACTTGTACGCCGACCTGCGCGCCCGCGCGCAAGAGCCCGCCCCGGAAGGCGCGCGCGCTTTATATATAGCGGGGCGTCGCTGCGGCTGGGCCACGCATGCGGCGTGCGACGCATTGCGCGATGCGCCCGGCATCGCAACGGACGGCGCAAGCCTGCGCATCGGCGCGGACCTGCAGCCCGGCGCAGACCTGAACGGCGTGCTCGAACAGGCCGCGCAACTGTTGCGCCAAGCCAACTGCCTACGTGGCTGGCGCGACGAATTGCTGGATGTTCTGGACGGCGACGAGCCGCTGGGCGTGATCGAACGCGCGGCGGTGCGGCCGCTGGGCCTGCTCACCAAGGCCGTGCATCTGAACGCATGGACGCCGGATGGCCGCCTGTGGGTCGCGCGGCGCGCGCTCAGCAAATCGACCGATCCCGGTATGTGGGACACCTTGGTCGGCGGCCTGGCCGGCAGCCGCGAAGACCTGGAACTGGCGCTGGTGCGCGAATGCGGCGAAGAGGCGGGCCTGGACGCGCCCGACCTGACGCGGCGCTCGCCCCTGCGCACCATCCTGCGCATCCACCGCCGACTGCCCGAGGGCTATCAGGTCGAGGATGTCCTGACCAGCACCTGCGTGCTGGCAGCCGATGCCCGTCCTGCCAACCGGGACGGCGAGGTGATGGAGATCGCCACCATCGACGCGACCACGGCCGTGCGCCAGGTTGCGGAAGGCGAATTCACGCTGGAAGCGGCGTTGGTGATCATCGAAGACATCATGCAACGCCGCGCGGCCGGCGAAATCCCGGCCTGAGCCTCGCGGCCCGCGGCTGCGCGGGCAGCCACGACTCCTGAATCAACGCGGAACGATGCCCGGCTCGCCCAGCGCCGGGGTATCGGTGACGTTGCCGGCGAGATTCCCTGGCAGGCCGCTTGCAGGCGGCGCATCCGCCCCCGCGGCTTCGCGCGCCGCTTGGGTATCGGTGCCCGACGCAGCGCCCGCCGCTTCCGCGGCCTCGGCGGCCTGGGCCGGGCTCGGCGCCGAGGCCGGCGCGGGGACCGGGGCGGGCGCGGCATTGGCCTGCGAAAACTGCTTCCACACCTCGATTGCGCGCAGGCGTTGCTTGGCCACGACCTGGATACGTTCACGCAGATGCTCGTCGCGCGCCAGCAGGGCGTGGAAATCGCGCGAGGACAGCATCAGCAGCTTGCTGTAACCCAGCGACGTCACCTCCGGCATCAGCTGCTGTTCGCCCAGCAGGCCGAGTTCGCCGAAGAATTCACCGCTGCCCAGCTCGATCATGGTGTTGTCCGGCAGATGCACGGCCACGGCGCCCGAGGCCACGAAACACATTTCTTCGCCATGGCGGCCCTTGTTCAGCACGCGCTGGTCTGGCAGCGCCAGGCGCGGCTTGAGCAGCTTGCTGATGGCCCGCAGGGAATCGGCGGACAGGCCTTCGAACAGCGGCACGCGCTTGATCAGGTCCGCCGCGCTCATTTCGATGTCCAGCGGCGGGTGCTTGTCGATGTGGGCCCAGCGGCTCTTCAACTGCGCCATCAGGTCGGCGTAGACCTCGCCGCTGATCAGGAACTGCTCAAGCATGTCGCGGTAGCGGATACGCTCCATTTCGCGGGCCACGCGGCCCAGGTAGCTTTCCTGCAACCACTGGGCATAAGACGGATATTGCAGGTTGAGGGCCTGCATGGCGTTTTCGATCAGGTCCAGGCGGCGCTGATGCAGGGACACGATGCGCTGCGTGGCGTCCTCGCCCAGCAGGGGCGTGATCTGTTCGCGCGCGAAGGCGATCAGGCGCTGCGCGACCGACCGCTTGCTCATCAGGTTGGCGAAGCGCTGGCCCAGTTCACGCGCCAGCCAGCCCTGGAAGCCGAACAGATAATGCAGCCGCAAGGCCAGCCGGAAACCGGTGGAATAGCGCACGTCGGCAACGATGGCGCGCTCAAAACCCGGAATGCCGCCCAGCCGGATCGCGTCCTCCAGCCGTTCGGCCCGCGCCAGCAGCGTTTCGGCCATGCGCCAGTCCACGATCTGCGCCTTCAGGATGTCGAAGAACATTTCCTCTTCGCGCTGGGCCACGATGGCCAGCCCCACCGCCACGCGCTGCTCGTCCGTCATCTGGCTGACCTGGCCGTCATGCACGCTGGTCAGGCTGGCGTCGAACACGGCGCGAATGCGGTCGCGGACCTCGGTGCCGATATGCTCGGTCTTGGCGACCTCTTCGGTCTTGCCCTGCAGGTCTTCCAGCGCCACGGCCAGCGCCTGGTTGCGGATGGTGCGCTCCACCGGCGACAACTGGTTAAGGCCCAGCATGCGAATCAGCGGCCGCAGGCTGATGCCGTTGATGAACAAGGTCAGCAGCACATAGCTGGTGGTGGCCACCGCGATGAACTGGCGCGCCTCTTCGGCCACCCCGGTCTGCTCCGTCACGGCCAGCGCCAGCGCCAGCGACACCGCGCCGCGCAGGCCGCCCCACAGCATGACAACCTTGTAGGGCCTGCTGACCTTGGTCCCCAGCCGAGTCAGGCCCAGCAGCGGCAACAGGCCGAAGACGACGATGGCGCGCGCAACCAGCGTCGCCACGAACACCACGGCAACCAGCGCCAGTTCCTGCCAGTCGGCGGCCGCCATCAGCTTGGGGATCAGCATGGCCGCGAACAGGAAGATCAGCGAGTTGGCCCAGAAGCCGAACTGCTCCCAGGCGCTGGACAGGTATTCGAAGGTGGTCGGCGACATGCGCGTGCGGCCGGTGGATCCCACCACCAGGCCCGCGATCACGGTGGCGACCACGCCCGACACGTTCAGGTAGTGCTCGGAAATGAAGAAGGACAGATACGCCAGCGTCAGGGTCAGCGTGATTTCCGCGGTGGGAAAGCCGCGCAGCCAGGCGAACAGGAAGCAGGCCAGCCGGCCCATGGCGAAGCCCGCCAGGCCGCCGCCGATGAAGTGCACGATGAAGTCGTTGAAGATGCCGCTGGCGGTGAGTTCGCCATGGCCGCCCAGCACCGCCAACAGCACGGAGTACAGGGCAATGGAGGCCGCGTCGTTGAACAGGCTTTCGCCTTCGACCAGAGTGGTCAGGCGCTTGGGCGCGCCCACTTCGCGGAAGATGCCCACCACCGCCACGGGGTCGGTGGTGGCGACGATGGCGCCCAGCAGCAGGCAGACCACCAAGCCGTAGGGCGAAATGGCGTCCAGCGTGACGCCGACCACCACGGTACAGACCACCACGGCCACGATGGCCATCATGAGGATGGGTCCGATATCGTCCATCAAGCGCCGCACGTTCATGGACAGCGCGGTCTCGAACAAGAGCACCGGCAGGAACACCATCAGGAAGGTTTCGGACGAAATCTCGAAGCGTTCCAGCGAATCCAGGAAGTCGCCGATCCAGCTGGGCGCCCAGCCGTGGACGTGCACGATGATGCCCAGCAGACAGCCGACGATGGCCAGCAGCACCGAATAGGGCAGCTTGAGGCGGCCGGCCAGGGGCGGCATGAAGCAGACCAGCGTCAACAGACCCGCCAGGCCGAATACGAGAAAACCTACATCCATGTTCTGTGGGTGGAGCTTGTGTGAAGTTCCACAAGAATAGCGGCTTTTTCCTCCCGGACCGGAGCAGGAACTACCAGGAATCGTGGAGAATGCACGTTTCGTTACCCCAATGCGGACAAGCGATACGCGTCGCGCCGTGTTTTTTGGGTAATGTGGAATCGCACAAACTTTGCAGGAGCGGCACTTGGCCCGGATTCATTCCCTGACCCGGCGCGACGACGCGCCCGCCATGCTGGTCCAGCTGACCGACAGCCATCTGTTCGGCGAACCTGAAACCTCGATGCTGGGCGTCAACACGGACGCCAGCCTGCGCGCGGTGCTGCGCCAGATCGAGGCGGACGGCAAGCATCCCGAGCTGCTGCTGGCGACCGGCGACATGTCCCAGGACGGCGAGGCCGCGGCCTATCGCCGGCTGGCGCGCGTCCTGTCCGAGGCGCCGGCGCTGGCGCAGGCCTGCATTCGCTGTCTGCCCGGCAACCATGATCTGCCGGCCGTGATGCGCCAGGAACTGCCGCAATGGTCGGTCCCGGTGACGGACGTGGGCGCCTGGCGCGTGGTCACGCTGGACACCACCGTGCCCGGTTCCAACGCCGGCCATCTGCCCGCGAGCCAGCTCGACCTGCTGGAGGCCGCGCTGGCCGAGGCTCCGGGCCGCCACACGCTGGTCGCCATGCATCACAACCCCATGCAGATCGACAGCCATTGGCACGATTCGATGATGATCGACAACCCGCAGGCCCTGTTCAAGCTGCTGGCGCGCTGGCCGCAGGTCCGCGTGCTGCTGTGGGGCCATGTGCACCATGAGTTCGACCGCCGTCGCCACAACCTGCGCCTGCTGGCCACGCCGTCGACCTGCTTCCAGTTCAGCATCCGCGACGGCAAGCACGTGGTGGACAACATGGCGCCCGGCTACCGCTGGATCAAGCTGTACCAGGACGGTTCGATGGCGACCGGCGTACGGCGCGTGCAGGACGCGCTGTGGCATGGCGCCATGACGGCCTCCGACAACGCCCAGGCGGCCTAGACAAGCCGCGCTTCTTGCTCCGGCTGCGCACGGCGTTGGCCGCTTGAGTCCGGTGCAGGCGCGAACCGGACGCGCATAAAAAACGGGGCACCAGGTATACATGGTGCCCCGCAAGCATCCGTCTCATAGGGGAGGGGAAAGAGGAGAAGCCGAGACGGATGACAAGACTGCTAACCGAAGTTCGCGGTCTACATGAAGTTAGGCGGTGCGATCCTCATTAAGTTTCTCGCGCCGCGCAAAATTTCCGCCCGAATTTGTATCAATATATTCATGCGCGGCCGCGGCGCGCCGGAAAAGCAAAAGGGCCGCTGATCGCGGCCCTTCGCATGGTTCGACAAGCGCCTCAAGAGGCCAGGTTGCCGCGCATCTTCTTCAGGGCGGCCGCTTCGATCTGGCGGATGCGCTCGGCCGAAACGCCGAACTCCTGCGCCAGTTCGTGCAGCGTGGCGCCGCCGTCGTCCTGCAGCCAGCGGGCCTCGACGATGCGGCGCGAACGCGGATCCAGCGCTTGCAGCGCGTCGGTCAGGCCGGCGCTTTGCAGCTGGTCGCGGGCGGCGCGTTCCAGCACCCGGGTGGGTTCCTGGCGGCCCTCGTCGGACAGGTAGGCGATGGGCGCGTAGCTGTCATCGTCATCGTCCTGGTTTTCCAGCGACATGTCGCGGCCGGACAGGCGCACTTCCATTTCGCTCACGTCTTCGCGGCGCACGTTCAGTTCGCGCGCGATGTGGTCGACCTGTTCCGGATCCAGCGTCTGGCCGTCGGGGCGCATGCTGCGCAGGTTGAAGAACAGCTTGCGCTGGGCCTTGGTGGTCGCGACCTTCACCAGCCGCCAGTTGCGGATGATGTACTCGTGGATTTCGGCCTTGATCCAGTGCACGGCGAACGACACCAGGCGCACGCCGCGCTCGGGGTCGAAGCGCTTGACGGCCTTCATCAGACCCACGTTGCCTTCCTGGATGAGGTCGGCATGCGGCAATCCATAGCCCAGGTACTGACGCGCCACCGACACCACCAGGCGCAGGTGCGACAGAATCAGTTCACGCGCGGCGCCCAGGTCTTCCTGGTCGCGCAGGCGGCGGCCTAGCTCGGTTTCACGTTCCGCGGACAAGACCGGCAGGCGGTTGACCGAGGAGATATAAGCGTCGATCGTGCCAAGTGCGCCCGGATTGGCAATGGCCAACGCCAGGGCGTTGCCGGTAGCGGCCAACGAGGTACTGGGTTGCTTCATAGCGGGGGTCTCCGGATGGCGAAGGGATAACGACATGGATTCGATGTTAGCACTCTAGTATTGGGAGTGCTAATTCGACTATTGCGGCGCGTCAAAGTTTCATTCGTCGCATTGCGTCCCCGTTTATTTTTTCGGGGTGGTTTGCCGCCATGGGACAAACGAGCGCTGCCGGCGGATGGCCAGCCCCTGAATCCGGACGCGGTTGCGGCTTGCCCTACCAGCCCAGCCGCTTCAAGCCCTCGGCCGTAGCTTCGCCGTCGGGCCGCACGAACAGCGCCCCGCGCGGATCCATCAACACCTGGTAGCGGGCGCCATCGAACAGCGGCATATACGCAGCGCTGCCAAATTGGACATCGACGAACGGGAACCAGTTCGGGAAATTCTTCTTCAGCGATGCCAGATCCGGCGCCGGCCAGTCGTCCAGCGCGTGGACCGAGCGCGTGGCCGAGGCTTCCCGCGCCGCATCGCTATAGCGGCCGGACAGGCGCTCCAGCCGGTACAGCGGCGGCACGCCGGCCATCAGCGCCGGCAGGCGCCAGCGCACGACCCGCGCATCGATCTGCCACTGATCCCCGTAGAGGACGTACTGCTTGGTGCCGGTGCCAGGCGCGCTGGCGCTGAGCTGGAACTGGCCGTCGGCCACCTGCCGAACTTCAATATGCGCCACCGGCTCATCGGTCGTCAGGCGGAAGAATTGCACCAGCGAAAGGGCCAGCAGGCCCGATACGCATCCCAGCAGCACCAGCATCAGGCCGAACAGGCGGCGCACCGGCCGGAACTGGAACATCCTGCGGCCGCGCTCGTCTCGCGGGCCGCCGCGGCCCAGCAGCATGACGATGCCCGGCAACAGGACGACGACGGCGCCCAGCAGTATCCAGACGAAGGGAGCGATTCCGTTGATCAAATCAGGCGTTCCTATTGAGCACAGACCGCAGGCGGCGCGCCGGGGCGCGCAAGCAGCCTGCCGCGGCAGGCCCGCCAGTATAGAAGCGCGCCCTCAGGGCGCCGGTTTTCCAAGCCGCTCGACGTGAAACCGGATGTGATCCTCGATGAACGTCGAGATGAAGTAGTAGCCATGGTCGTAGCCCGGATGGCGCCGCAGGTCCAGCGGCTGGCCAGCGGCGGCGCAGGCTGCCTCGAATACCTCGGGATACAACTGTTCGGCCAGGAATTGATCCGATTCGCCTTGATCGATCAGGATGCCAGCGGGAAACGGGTTGGTGGCGCCGCGCATCAGCGCGGATGCGTCGTACGCGGCCCAATCCTCGGTCCTGTCGCCCAGGTAGGCGCCGAACGCCTTCTTGCCCCAGGGGCACTGGCTGGGCGCGGCGATGGGCGCAAACGCCGACACCGAGCGGAACTTGCCGGGGTTGCGCAGCGCCAGCACCAGCGCGCCGTGGCCGCCCATGGAATGGCCGAAGATGCCGGTGCGCGACGCGTCGCCGGGCAGGGCCTCGCCCGTGACGATGCCGTGCAGTTCCTGCGTCACGTAGCTGTACATGCGGTAGCGTTCGCGCCAGGCGGGGGTGGTGGCGTCCACGTAGAAGCCCGCGCCGGTGCCCAGGTCCCAGCTTTCGTCCTCGCCGGCCACGTTGGCGCCGCGCGGGCTGGTGTCCGGGGCGACCAGCATGACGCCAAGCTCGGCGGCCAGGCGCTGGGCGCCCGCCTTGATCATGAAGGTCTCTTCCGTGCAGGTCAGGCCCGCCAGGTAGAAGAGCACCGGAACCGGGCCTTGCTCGGCCTGCGGCGGCAGGTAGACGGAGAAGCGCATGGGCAGGCCGATCTCCGCGGACTCGTGGCGGTAATAGCGCTGCCAGCCGCCGAAGCAGCGATGCTGCGAAATGAGTTCCAGGGCGACTGCCATTGCTTTCCTCCGGTCGGAATGATGGGAAAGAACGTCTCGCGGATTAGGGGATATCCACGGTACGACGTTCCGTCGCCGAATGTTAACCTGGGCTTTATGGGGTACGAACGACAGAAAAAAAGCGATTTCCTGCCCTGACCATGATCACGGGACTTGACCAGCGCCCACCGTGGCACTATTTATATACCGTGAGCGAAGACAACCCGTTCTTCCAAATACGCAAGTCCTGACACTATGGCCCGTCTGCCCCGTCTGTACGCCCCTGGGCTGCCCCAACTGGTGCAGGCCAACTTCATCCAGCCGCTGGCGGCGCCGTCGCAGCCCGCGCCGGCCGACATATTGAACCAACTGGCCACGTGGCTGGGCGAATCCGCCCAACGCCACCGAGTCTCGGTTCACGGCTGGCTGCTTGCCAACGACCGCATCCTGCTGCTGGCCACGCCCGCGGACGAGGAAGGCCTGCCGCGCCTGATGCAGACGCTGGGCCGCAACCTTGCGGCGCGCCTGCGCGGCGGCCGGGTCTTCGCCGGCCGCTACCGCTCTGCCTTGCTGGAACCGGGCGCCTGGGTGCTGCCGTCGCTGGTCTGGCTCGAAACCTACCCGGTGCGCAGCGGCGCCTCGCAGGATCCCGATTCCTGGCCCTGGTCGTCCGCTTCCAGCCATACCGGCAACACCACCGCTGCGCCCGCGCAATGGCAGTCGGACCACGCAGACTACTGGGCCTGTGGCAATACCCCGTTCGACCGCCAGGCCAATTACCGCAAGCGCTTGCAGGACGGCCTGTCGCGCGAGGAAACGCAGCGCATCGACCAGGCTGTCTCCGGACAATGGGCGCTGGGCGGTCCCGCCTTCATCGCCAGCCTGGCCCATACCGCCAGCCGCCGGGTCGCACCTGGCCAGCGCGGACGTCCGCGCAAGAAGCCGGCGGCGGCGTCTACCGACGCGGAACCGAGTTCCTCGCCGCCCACCACGACGCCCACGTCGACATCCTCCTGATTACGGACCCGCCTGAACGGCGGGTTCTTTCATTGTGGCGTACCACTACGGCGCAGACCGCCGTGCGCATTGGCGTTTCCGCAACGCCGACGCTAGCCGCAGCTATCAAAACCCCCCTAATAAATGGGGACATATAACAAGAAAAACGGCGCTTTGTCGCATGAGCGAGCACCTTACTGGTGCATACCCTCCTGGCGAGGTCCATTTGGCGCGGCTCTTGATGCGTCACCGAATTAACTATCAATGACAGTCCATATTAAAAATAGGGGACATACCCTATTTATTCCTATTGCACCCTACTCCTGTCGGGGGTATTGTCCGTCTCCTGCACTGCAACATTACGACGCAGGCCCACTGCGGAGCGCGCCATGCCCCAAATTACCCCGATCGACTCCTGTCCCCCGCCCAAGGCGACCCCCATCGATGCCAGCCGCATCGGGCTGCCTTCCGCCCAGGGCCTGTACAACCCCAAGAACGAGCATGACGCCTGCGGCGTCGGTTTCGTCGCCCACATCAAGGGCAAGAAAAGCCACGCCATCATCCAGCAGGGTCTGAAGATCCTGGAAAACCTGGACCACCGCGGCGCGGTCGGCGCTGACAAGCTGATGGGCGACGGCGCCGGCATCCTGATCCAGATTCCCGACGCGCTCTATCGCGACGAGCTCGGCCATCAAGGCATCACGCTGCCGCCTCCCGGCGAGTACGGCGTGGCCATGGTGTTCCTGCCCAAGGAAACGGCCTCGCGCCTGGCCTGCGAACAGGAGCTGGAACGCTCCGTGCGCGCCGAAGGCCAGGTCGTCCTGGGCTGGCGCGACGTGCCGGTGGACGTCGACATGCCCATGTCGCCCGCCGTGCGCGCCTGCGAACCCGTGATCCGCCAGCTGTTCATCGGCCGCGGCGCCGACGTGATGGTGCCGGACGCGCTGGAGCGCAAGCTGTACGTGATCCGCAAGACCGCCAGCCACGCCATCCAGAACATGCATCTGGCGCACGGCAAGGAATACTTCGTGCCCTCGGCCTCGGTGCGCACCGTGGTCTACAAGGGCCTGCTGCTGGCCGACCAGGTCGGCCGCTACTACCGCGACCTGGCCGACCCGCGCACGGTGTCGGCCCTGGCGCTGGTGCACCAGCGCTTCTCGACCAACACGTTCCCCGCCTGGCCGCTGGCCCACCCGTACCGCATGATTGCCCACAACGGCGAAATCAACACGGTCAAGGGCAACTTCAACTGGCTGCGCGCGCGCGAAGGCATGATGCAGTCGGCCGTGCTGGGCGACGACCTGAAGAAGCTGTACCCCATCGTCTACGAAGGCCAGTCGGACACCGCCACGTTCGACAACTGCCTGGAACTGCTGGTGAATTCGGGCTACTCGCTGGCCCACGCCATGATGATGATGATCCCGGAAGCCTGGGAGCAGCACACGCAGATGGATGAAAGCCGCCGCGCTTTCTACGAGTACCACGCCGCCATGATGGAACCGTGGGACGGCCCCGCCGCGGTTGCGTTCACCGATGGCCGCCAGATCGGCGCCACGCTGGATCGCAACGGCCTGCGCCCGGCCCGCTACCTGGTCACCGATGACGACATGGTCATCCTGGCTTCCGAAGCCGGCACCCTGTCCATCCCCGAGAACCGCATCGTCAAGAAGTGGCGCCTGCAACCGGGCAAGATGTTCCTGATCGACCTGGAACAGGGCCGCATCATCGACGACGCCGAGATCAAGCTGCAGCTGGCCAACAGCCGGCCGTACCGCCAGTGGATCGAACGTCTGCAGATCAAGCTGGAATCGCTGCCGGCCCCGCGCCAGGCCGCCGTCGCCACGCAGTCGCAGGTGTCGCTGCTGGACCGCCAGCAGGCCTTCGGCTGGACCCAGGAAGACTACAAGTTCATCCTGGAACCGATGGCCACGACGGGCGAGGAAGTCATCGGATCGATGGGCAACGACGCGCCGCTGGCCGTGCTGTCCGATCGCGCCAAGCCGTTCTACAACTACTTCCGCCAATTGTTCGCGCAGGTCACGAACCCGCCGATCGACCCCATCCGCGAACAGCTGGTGATGTCGCTGGTGTCCTTCATCGGCCCCAAGCCGAACCTGCTGGACATCAACAACGTCAACCCGCCGCTGCGCCTGGAAGTGTCGCAACCGGTGCTGGACTTCGCCGCCATGGCGCAGATCCGCGACATCGAGCAGGTCACGGGCAAGAAGTTCCGCAGCTTCGAGCTGGACATCACCTATCCCGCCGCCTGGGGCCCCGAGGGCATCGAAGCCCGCGTGGCCGCGCTGTGCGCGCGCGCCGTGGACGCGGTGCGCAGCGGCTACAACATCCTGATCGTGTCCGACCGCCTGGTCGACAGCGAGCGCGTGGCCATCCCCGCGCTGCTGGCGACGTCCGCGGTCCACCAGCACCTGATCCGCGCCGGCCTGCGCACCAATACCGGCCTGGTCGTGGAAACCGGCTCGGCGCGCGAAGTGCACCATTTCGCGCTGCTGGGCGGCTACGGCGCGGAAGCCATCCACCCCTACCTGGCGCTGGAATCGCTGGGCAAGATGAACGACCCCGAAAAGGCGGTCAAGAACTTCATCAAGGCCATCGGCAAGGGCCTGAACAAGGTCATGTCCAAGATGGGCATTTCCACCTACATGTCCTATACCGGCGCGCAGATCTTCGAAGCCGTGGGCCTGCAGACCGCGCTGGTGAACAAGTACTTCACCGGCACCGCCTCCAACATCGAAGGCATCGGCATTTTCCAGGTGGCCGAGGAAGCGCTGCGCCAGCACCGCGCCGCCTTCAGCACCGATCCGGTACTGGCCAACGACCTGGACGCGGGCGGCGAATACGCCTATCGCGTACGCGGCGAAGAGCACATGTGGACGCCGGATTCCATCGCCAAGCTGCAGCACGCTTCGCGCGCCAACAACTACCGCACGTACAAGGAGTACGCGCAGATCATCAACGACCAGAGCCGCCGCCACATGACGCTGCGCGGCCTGTTCGAGTTCCGCTTCGATCCGTCGCGCGCGATTCCGCTGGACGACGTCGAATCCGCCAAGGACATCGTCAAGCGTTTCGCCACCGGCGCCATGTCGCTGGGCTCGATCTCCACCGAAGCGCACTCGGTGCTGGCCGTGGCCATGAACCGCATCGGCGGCAAGTCCAACACCGGCGAAGGCGGCGAGGACGAACTGCGCTACCGCGCCGAAATGCGCGAAGGCAAGAGCACCATCAAGGACGGCGACACGCTGGCCTCGGTGCTGGGCTCGGACCGCATCGAAGCGGACGTCGAACTGAAGAAGGGCGATTCGCTGCGTTCGAAGATCAAGCAGGTGGCCTCGGGCCGTTTCGGCGTGACCGCCGAATACCTGTCGTCGGCCGACCAGATCCAGATCAAGATGGCGCAAGGCGCCAAGCCCGGCGAAGGCGGCCAGCTGCCCGGCCACAAGGTGTCGGAATACATCGCCAAGCTGCGCTACTCGGTGCCGGGCGTGGGCCTGATCTCGCCCCCTCCGCACCATGACATCTATTCCATCGAAGACCTGGCCCAGCTGATCCACGACCTGAAGAACGTGAATTCCAAGGCCTCGGTATCGGTCAAGCTGGTGTCGGAAGTCGGCGTGGGCACGGTGGCCGCGGGCGTGGCCAAGGCCAAGGCCGACCATGTCGTGATCGCCGGCCATGACGGCGGCACGGGCGCCTCCCCGGTGTCGTCCATCAAGCACGTGGGCACGCCCTGGGAACTGGGCCTGGCCGAGACGCAGCAGACGCTGGTGCTCAACCGCCTGCGCAGCCGCATCCGCGTGCAGGCCGACGGCCAGATGAAGACCGGCCGCGACGTCGTCATCGGCGCGCTCCTGGGCGCCGACGAGTTCGGCTTCGCGACCGCGCCGCTGGTCGTGGAAGGCTGCATCATGATGCGCAAGTGCCACCTGAACACCTGCCCGGTGGGCGTGGCCACGCAAGACCCGGTCTTGCGCAAGAAATTCCAGGGCAAGCCCGAGCACGTCGTGAACTTCTTCTTCTTCATCGCCGAGGAAGTCCGCGAAATCATGGCCCAGCTGGGCATCCGCAAGTTCGACGACCTGATCGGCCGCGCCGATCTGCTGGACATGCGTTCGGGCGTGGAGCACTGGAAGGCCCAGGGCCTGGACTTCGCCCGCGTGTTCCATCAAACGCAATCCGACGCCGACGTGCGCCAGACCGAAGAGCAGGACCACGGCCTGGCCGGCGCGCTGGACCACCAGTTGATCGAGCGCAGCAAGCCCGCGCTGGAACGCGGCGAGAAGGTCTCGTTCATCGTCCCCGTGCGCAACCGCAACCGCACCATCGGCGCCATGCTGTCGGGCGCGGTGGCCGCGCGCTATGGCCATGACGGCCTGCCGGACGACACCATCCACATCCAGTGCAACGGCACGGCCGGCCAAAGCTTCGGCGCGTTCCTGGCCCACGGCATCACGATGGACCTGGTGGGCGAAGGCAACGACTACGTCGGCAAGGGCCTGTCGGGCGGCCGCATCATCGTGCGCTCGCCCAACGACTTCCGCGGCTTCGGCCCCGACCACATCATCGCCGGCAACACCGTGCTGTACGGCGCGCTGGCGGGCGAGGCGTTCTTCAACGGCGTGGCCGGCGAGCGTTTCGCGGTGCGCAACTCGGGCGCGGCCACCGTCGTGGAAGGCACCGGCGACCACGGCTGCGAATACATGACCGGCGGCACCGTCGTCGTACTGGGTGCCACGGGCCGCAACTTCGCGGCAGGCATGTCGGGCGGCGTGGCCTACGTGTGGGATCCGGAACGCACGCTCAAGCAGCGCGCCAACCTGTCCATGGTCGAACTGGAAAGCATCGTGCCGCACGCGGAACAGCTTGCCCAGAACAACATCGACGTCTGGCACAGCGCGCAGCGCGGCGGTGAACGCGAAACGGACGAAACCATCCTGCGCCGCCTGGTGGAAGACCACTTCCGCTACACCGGCAGCTTCCGCGCCCGCGAAATCCTGGGCGACTGGGAAGCCTCGCGCGGCAAATTCGTGAAAATCATGCCGACGGACTACCGCCGCGCATTGGGTGAAATGTGGCGTGCAGCCAACCCGCAACAACTGGCTGCGTGAGGGATACCATGGGAAAGATTACCGGCTTTATGGAATTTCAGCGTCTGCAGGAGGCCTCCGAGGCCCCGCAGAAGCGGCTGAAGAACTGGCGCGAATTCGTGCTGCACCTGAGCGACGACCAGGCCAAGCAGCAGGCGGCGCGCTGCATGGACTGCGGCATCCCGTTCTGCAACAACGGCTGCCCCGTCAACAACATCATCCCGGACTGGAATGACCTGGTGTACCGGCAGGACTGGAAGCGCGCGCTGGACGTCCTGCACTCCACCAACAACTTCCCCGAGTTCACCGGCCGCATCTGCCCGGCGCCGTGCGAAGCTGCCTGTACCTTGAACATCAACAGCGACGCTGTCGGCATCAAGTCCATCGAGCACGCCATCATCGACAAGGGCTGGGCCGAAGGCTGGGTGTCGCCGCAGGTGCCGGCGCGCAAGACCGGCAAGAAGGTTGCCGTGGTGGGCTCCGGCCCCGCCGGCATGGCGTGCGCGCAGCAACTGGCCCGCGCCGGCCATTCGGTGACGCTGTTCGAAAAGAGCGACCGCATCGGCGGCCTGCTGCGCTACGGCATCCCCGACTTCAAGCTTGAAAAGCACCAGATCGACCGCCGCATCTCGCAGATGGAAGCCGAGGGTGTGGAATTCGCGCCGTCGACCTACATCGGCAATCCCAGCGACCCCGTGGCCGACGGCCTGACGGTGCGCACGCCGGAATCGCTGCTGGCCGAGTTCGACGCGGTAGTGATGAGCGGCGGTTCGGAAACCCCGCGCGACCTGCCGGTGCCCGGCCGCGAGCTGTCGGGCGTGTACTTCGCCATGGACTTCCTGCGCCAGCAGAACAAGGCGGTGGCGGGCGACCGGCTCACCAACCAGACGCTGGCCAAGGGCAAGCACGTGGTGGTGATCGGCGGCGGCGACACGGGTTCCGACTGCGTCGGCACCAGCAACCGCCACGGCGCAGCCTCGGTCACGCAATTCGAGCTGATGCCCCAGCCGCCGGAAAGCGAAAACAAGACCATGACCTGGCCGTACTGGCCGTTGAAAATGCGCACCTCCTCTTCGCACGAAGAGGGCTGCGAGCGCGACTGGTCCGTGACCACCAAGCTGCTCCAGGGCAGCAACGGCAAGGTCGAAAAGCTGATCGGCGCGCGCGTCGAATGGTTCAAGGACGAAGCCACCGGCCAAATGAAGATGCGCGAAGTCGAAGGCTCTGAATTCGAGATCAAGGCCGACCTGGTGCTGCTGGCCATGGGCTTCGTGTCGCCCGTGCAGACGGTGCTGGACGCCTTCGGCGTGGACCGCGATGCGCGCGGCAACGTGCGCGCCAATACCGACGACTACCGCACCAACGTCGAGAAGGTCTTCACCGCCGGCGACATGCGCCGCGGCCAGTCCCTGGTGGTCTGGGCCATCCGCGAAGGCCGCCAGTGCGCGCGCTCGGTGGACGCCTACCTCATGGGCAGCAGCGAACTGCCGCGCTGATCGCCACGATCAGGCTCAACCGGATCGCCGCCGAGCGCATTGCGCCGGCGGCGATTTTTTTTGCCTGCCCTCCGGCCTGTTGCAACATAACCACTTTCCGATTGCGGTCTTTTCACGATTTGACACACATCAAGCGGGCCGGACGCCAGGTTTGAGAACCTGTCGTCTCACCCAATGGAAAGATCGGAGAAGAGAATGTTTTCGCTGAACGGCCGTATCCGCGCCACCGCCATCGCCGGCCTGCTCGCCGCTGGCACGCTCGCCGCCCCCGCGCACGCCCACGAAGCGGGCGACGTGCTGTTCAAGGTCGGCGTGACGCAGGTCCGCCCCTCGTCCAACAACGGCACCGTACTCAATGGCAGCGTCGGACTCGACGTGAGCAACAACGTGCGCCCGAGCTTCACGCTGACCTACATGGCCACGCGCAACATCGGTATCGAACTGCTGGGCGCCTGGCCCTTCCAGCATGACGTCAGCGGCAGCGGCCTGGGCAAGATCGGCTCGACCAAGCAATTGCCGCCGACGCTGAGCCTGCAATGGCACATCCTGCCCGACAGCATGATCCAGCCCTACATCGGCGTGGGCATCAACTACACCCACTTCTTCGACACCCAGGCCGAAGGCGCGCTGAAGGGCTCGGACCTGAAGCTGGGCGACTCCTGGGGCGTGGCCGCGCAGCTGGGCGCGGACTTCAAGATCAACGAGCGCTGGTTCATGAACGCGGACATCCGCTACATCGACATCCGCTCCAAGGTGAAGCTGGACGGCCAGCACATCGGTACCGCGCGCATCGATCCGTGGGTCGCGACGCTGGGCGTCGGCTACCGCTTCTAAGCGCAAAAGGGCCGCGCATCACGCGCGGCATGCCTCAGCCTTGCGGCGAATCGAGCTTGTGCCGCAGGGCCTGCAAGGCCGGCGTGTCGTCATCGGCGCGCCAGACCAGCTGAGTCAGGGCCCTGCCATGCGAGCCGGACAGGGCGCCGATGCGCACTGTGTGCTCCGCCCCCAGCACCGCCAGCACCGAACGCGGCACGATGGCCACGCCCGAACCCGCCGCCACACAGGCGACGATGGCGTGGTACGAGGCGAACTCCATCACCTTGCCCGGCGCGACGCCTTCCTGGTTCAGCCAGGACTCCAGGATGCGCCGATATGAGCATCCCGCCGCGAAGGCGATCACGCTGCGCTCTCCCAGATCCTTGGGGCTGTCGATCGGGTCCCAGGCCAAGGGCGAAATCAGCGCCAGTTCTTCCTTGAACGCATCCATCACCGCCAAGGCCTCGGCGGGAAAGGGCTGCGCCACGAACGCGGCCTCGATCTCGTAGTTGCGCACCTTGGCTGCCAACGCCCCCGACGTGCCGGTCACCAGTTCGATCCGCACTTGCGGCCAGGCCGCGTGATAGGCCGCCAGAATGGGCGGCAGGCGCGCGGCGGCCGTACTTTCCATGGTGCCGATGCGCAGCACGCCCTGCGGGGAACCGTCGCGTACCGCGGCCTGGGCTTCGTCAGCCAGGCGCAGCAGGCGGTCGGCATAGGACAACAACACCCGCCCCTGGTCCGACAGCACCAGCCGGCGATTCTGGCGCCGGAACAGCGGCGCCTCCAGCGAGGCCTCCAGCTGCTTCAGGCGCGTCGACACATTGGACTGCACGCGGTTCAGGTGGGCAGCGGCGCGCGCCACGCCGCCCTGATCGGCAACCGCCTTGAAGATCTGCAGCGCATCGAGGTCCAAGTTTCTCATTTTGAGAACTCGCTATCTTAATAATTCACTATTAATGATATTAGTACAGCCGTAGAGTAAGGGCCATGTCAACGCCCATTTACCCTTCCGCCTCGCGCGGCGCCGCCGCCCTGGCATGGCCCGCAGCGCTGGCCCTGGCCGCCGCCATGGGCATAGGCCGGTTCGCCTTCACGCCGGTCTGGCCCCTGATGGCGCAGGAGGCCGGGCTGTCGCTGGCGCAGGGCGGCTGGCTGGCCTCCGCCAATTACGTGGGCTATCTGCTGGGTGCGCTGGCGGCGGTCGCCTGGCCCATCCGCCGGTTGCGCGGCACGCTGGCGGCCAGCCTGCTTGCGGTGGCGCTGCTGACGCTGGCCATGCCGCTCTGGCACGGCATGGCAATGTGGTGCGCGCTGCGGCTGGCCGCAGGCTACGCCAGCGCCAGCGCCTTCATCTGCGTGGCGGCATGGCGGGCGGTGCCTGCGGGCGATCCGCGCGAAGCGGACGCGTCCGCCGTGACCTACGCAGGCGTGGGCGCGGGCATTGCGCTGACGGGGCTGGCCTGTCTGGCGCTGGCGGCCTGGGGCGCGCGCGCCGACACGGTCTGGATCGCGCTGGGCGGGCTGGCGCTGGCGCTGTCCGCAATCGCCTGGTCAGGGCTGCGCCGCCAAGCCACGCCAATGCCGGCGCGATCGGCCAGCGCGGCTCACGCCGCCCGGCTGCCGCGCGACATCCCTGCGCTGGCGCTGCACTATGGCGCGTTCGGCGTGGGCTACATCGTCCCAGCCACCTTCCTTCCGGCGATGGCCAAGGAAATCATTCCCGACCCGGCCATCTTCGGCTGGGCCTGGCCCCTGTTCGGCCTGGCCGCGGCGGTGTCCTGCCTGCTGGTGCCTCGCCTGGCGCGGGGCCGCGACAGCGTGCAAATCTGGCGCGCCGCCCAGGCTCTCATGGCGCTGGGCATGCTGGCCGTGGCCGTCTGGCACCACATCGCCGCCGTGATCGTGGCCGCTGTGCTGGTGGGCGGCACCTTCATGGTGATCACGCAGGCGGGCATGCTGGCCGCCAGGCGCTCGGCGGGTGCCTCCGCGCCGCGCGCGGCAGCCCTCATGACCGCGGCGTTCGCCGCCGGGCAGATCCTGGGACCGTTGCTGGCGTCCTGGGCCGCGCAGTGGAGCGTCGGCCTGCCGCAGGTGCTGGCGGCCAGCGCCGCGCTGCTGATGCTATCCGCGTGGCGCTTGGGAAAGATCACGACAGATGACAATGCCGCTGGGCATAATGCGATCGGCCCGCGGGCCCGTTCACACTAAAAAAACCAGGAGTCATCTGCATGAAATCGTTGCGTCCCCTTATTGTCGCCCTGGCAGCCGCCACCGCCTTCAGCGGCGCCGCCCAGGCCCAGACCACCGACTGGCCGGCCAAGCCCATCACCATGATCGTGCCCTACGCGCCGGGCGGCTTCGCCGACACCCGCGTGCGCCTCCTGGCCCGCAAGCTGGGCGACTCGCTGGGCCAGCCTATCGTGGTCGAGAACAAGGCGGGCGCGGGCGGCGTGGTCGGCACCAACCTGATCGCGCGCGCCGCGCCCGACGGCTACACCATCGGCACGGGCAACCTGGCACCCATGGCGGTCAATCCGACGCTGATGAAGGACATGCCCTACGATCCGCAGAAGGATCTGGCCCCGATCATCCTGATCGAGAACAGCCCGCTGGTGCTGAGCGTGAACAACGAGCTGCCCGTGAAGACGCTGGCGGACCTGATCGCGCTGGCCAAGAAGCAGCCCGGCAAGCTGTCGTTCGGCTCGTCTGGCGTGGGCGGCGCGCACCACCTGTCCGGCGAAATGTTCCGCGAGCAGGCCAAGATCGACATCGTCCACGTCCCGTACAAGGGCGGCAGCCTGGCGGCGACCGACCTCATGGGCGGGCATATCTCGATGATGTTCGAAATGGGCTATTCCGCGCTGCCCGCGATCCAGGGCGCCAAGATCCACCCCATCGCGGTCACCTCCGCCAAGCGCCTGGCCGTGCTGCCCGACGTGCCGACCATGGCCGAATCCGGTCTGCCGGGCTTCGAGTCCTATAACTGGCAGGGCATCGTCGCCCCCGCCGGCACGCCCGCGCCCATCATCGCCAAGCTCAATGCCGAGTTCAACCGCATCCTGAAGGAACCGGACGTGCAAAAGGCCATCGCCGACACCGGCAGCCAGGCCGGCGGCGGCACGCCCGAGGAATTCGGCGCCTTCATCAAGAGCGAAACCGAGAAGTGGGCCCACGTCATCAAGGCTGGGAACATCCAGCTTCAGTAACCTTCCAGGAGAAATTCCATGGCTACCCGTCTGATTGATCTGCTCAAGCTGCACCATCCCATCGTCCAGGCCCCCATGGCCGGCGGCGCCACGACGGTAGAGCTGGTTTCCGAGGCATCGAAGGCGGGAGTCCTGGGGTCGCTCGGGGCGGCCTACATGAGTCCCGAGCAGATCGAGGCGGCGGCGCGCGACATCCGCGCGCGCACGCCGCTGCCGTTCGCCATCAATCTGTTCGCATCGGTGCCGGAAGAACCCATGCGCGGCGACGCCGACCGCATGCTGGCGCTGATGGCGCGCTACCACCAGCAGCTGGGCCTTCCGGCTCCCGCCGAGCCCGGCCCGCAGGCCGACCCGCTGCCGCAACAGATCGAGGCCATCCTGCGGGTACGGCCGGCCGTCTTCAGCTTCACCTTCGGCCGCATGCCGGCCGCGGCCATCGCGCGCTGCCGCGAGCTGGGCATCCTGACCGTGGGTACCGCCACCACCGTGCGCGAGGCGGTCGCGCTGGAACAGGACGGCGTGGACGCCATCGTGGCGCAGGGCGCCGAGGCCGGCGGCCACCGCGGCACCTTCCTGGGCGGCTTCGAGGAATCGTTGATCGGCACCATGGCGCTGGTGCCACAGGTCGCCGACGCAGTATCCGTCCCTGTTATTGCGTCCGGCGGCATCATGGACGGCCGCGGCATCGCCGCCGCGCTGGCCCTGGGCGCCGATCTGGCACAAATGGGGACGGCCTTTCTGACCACCACGGAATCCGGCATCAATGAAGCCTACAAGGCGCTGCTGCCTGCCTCCCGCGCGGAGCAATCGCGCGTGACCCGGGCGTTCTCGGGACGGCCCGCCCGCGGCATCGAAAACGCCTTCATGCGCGAGGCCGACGCCATCGCGGCCGACATCCTGCCGTACCCCCTGCAGAACGCGCTGACGCGCCCCATGCGCACGGCGGGAGGCAAGGCCGGCAACACCGATGTGCTGTCCCTGTGGGCCGGCCAGGGCGCGCCGCTCGCGCGGCGCGAGAGCACCGCCGACCTGGTCGCGCGGCTGGTCCGGGAGACCGCGGCGGCACAGGCGCGGCGCTAAGCATATTGTTCCCTGAACCGAAAACACTGTTCCACGCGCGGGCTATCGCGTTGTGATTACAAAGCGTCGGGCTACAATGGCGCCTCGCCGCCGGGAGCCCAGGCCTAGTCTCGCCCCCGGCATATGAGTAACAGGGCGCTTCCCGACGCCGCCTGTCTTCGCCGCGCCGGCTATGAATTTTGCCGGTTGCATCGACCGGACAGCAGGGCAAGCTCCGCCGCCGAAACACCCTTTCGTTGCCCATGCCCGCTCAAACCAGCAAGACCCCGGACTTCGCCCTGCGCCTGGAAGGTGTGGCGCTAGGCTATGGTGATTTCACCGTCTTGCGCGACATTTCCATGGACGTACGCGCCGGCCAGGTCGTCGCCATCATGGGCGGCTCCGGTTCGGGCAAGACCACGCTGTTGCGCGCGGCCACCGGCCAGCTCACCGCGCAGCGGGGCCGGGTGCTGGCCTTCGGCCAGGACATGGCCCATGTCAGCCGCACCGAACTGCAATCGCTGCGCAAGCGCATGGGCGTCCTATTTCAGCAGGGCGCGCTTTTCACCGACCTGAACGTGTTCGAGAACGTGGCCTTCCCGCTGCGCGAACACACCAAACTAACGGAACCCGAAGTCACCGAGCGCGTGCTGGATAAGCTCGACGCCGTCGGCCTGCGCGCAGCCGCGCACCTGAAAGTGGCGGAAATCTCCGGCGGCATGGCCCGGCGCGTGGCGCTGGCCCGCGCCGTGGTGCTGGAGCCCGAACTCATTTTGTACGACGAACCGTTTGCGGGGCTGGACCCGATCTCGCTGGGCATCACCGCCCGCCTGATCCGCAACCTGGCCGACCGGCTCGGCTGCGCCTCGGTGCTGATCACGCACGACGTGCATGAATCGTTCGCCATCGCGGACCAGGTGTACCTGGTCGGGCAGGGCAAGCTTGCCGCCGCCGGCACGCCGGAAATGCTGTCGGCCTCGCAAGACCCCTACGTGCAGCAGTTCCTCAAAGGGGAGCCCGACGGCCCCGTCGCGTTCCAGTATCCCGAAACGCCCGCTTTCAAGAAGTGGCTTTCGCAACAGGAGGGCCGCCGCGCATGAGCGGATCCAACAACGCCATCGGCGCGCTGGGCGGCTGGGTACGCACCCGCGTTTCCGGCATCGGCTACTTCACCCGGTTCTTCGGCGCCATGCTGGCGCGCAGCGGCATTGCGCTGTCGCGTCCGCGGCTGGTGTCGCAGCAGGTCCATTTCATCGGCAACTACTCGCTGCTCATCATTGCCGTCTCCGGCATGTTCGTGGGCTTCGTGCTGGGGCTGCAGGGTTATTACACGCTGAACCGCTACGGTTCGGAAGAAGCGCTGGGCCTGCTGGTGGCCCTGTCGCTGGTGCGGGAACTGGGGCCCGTGGTCACGGCGCTGCTGTTCGCCGGCCGCGCGGGCACCTCGCTCACCGCGGAAATCGGCCTGATGAAAGCCGGCGAGCAACTCGCGGCCATGGAAGTCATGGCCGTCGACCCCATACGCCGCGTGCTGGTGCCGCGCCTGTGGGGCGGCATCATCGCCATGCCCATCCTGGCGGCGGTGTTCTCCATGGTGGGCATCCTGGGCGGCTGGGTCGTGGGCGTGCTTCTGATCGGCGTGGACGCCGGCGCGTTCTGGTCGCAGATGCAAAACGGCGTCGACGTCTGGAAAGACGTGGCCAACGGCGTCATCAAGAGCCTGGTCTTCGGCGTCACGGTGACGCTGGTCGCGCTCTACGAGGGTTGGCAGGCCAAGCCCACCCCGGAAGGCGTTGCCCGCGCGACCACTCGCACCGTGGTGGTGGGCTCCCTGGCGGTACTTGGGCTGGACTTCCTGCTCACCGCCTTGATGTTTGGAAATTGATACGGATCGATCATGTCTCGCGAAAAAACCGACTTCTGGGTAGGCCTGTTTGTATTGCTGGGCGCGGTCGCGCTGGCGTTCCTGGCGTTGCGCGCCGGCAACTTGAGCACCTTTTCTTTCGCCCCGACCTATACGCTGACGGCCAACTTCGATAACGTAGGCGGCCTCAAGGTGCGCGCGCCCGTCAAGAGCGCGGGGGTCGTCGTGGGCCGGGTTGCCGGCATCTCGTTCGATGACAAGACCTTCCAGGCGATCGTCTCGGTCAACCTGGAAACGGCCTATCAGTTCCCCAAGGACACTTCGGCGTCCATCCTGACGTCGGGCCTGCTGGGTGAACAATACCTGGGCCTGACCGCGGGCAGCGAAGAGGAAAACTTTGTCGACGGCGGCAAGATCCGCTACACGCAAAGCGCCGTGGTGCTTGAACAACTGATCAGCCAGTTCCTGTACGGGTCGGCCGAGAAGCAAGGCTCGAGCGCGTCGGAACCCGCCGCGAAAACGCCAAATTAAAGACAATGCGACAGACGCGGTAACAGCAGCGCGTCCAAGGTACGCAATATCATAAGAATCGTTGATAGGGATGCCCTGATCATGAACAAGAAAGCTATTTGCAGGATTGCCACCGTCGCCGCCGCGGGCGCGCTGATGGCAGGCTGCGCCGCGCCGCAGAACCCGGATCCCCGCGACCCCTGGGAAGGCTTCAACCGGGGCGTGTACAAATTCAACGACACCGTCGACCGCGCCGTCTTCAAGCCGGTGGCGCAGGCGTATACCTTCGTCACGCCGCAGCCGGTGCGCAGCTGCGTGCACAACATCTTCAGCAACGTCGGCGACCTTTGGTCCGGCGCCAACAGCTTCCTGCAGGGCCGCGGCCACGACTTCGTCAACACGCTGGGCCGCTTCCTGTTCAACACCACCATGGGCGTGGGCGGCTGCTTCGACGTCGCCTCGGCCAATGGCGCGCGCCGCATCCCGAACGACTTCGGCACCACGCTGGGCGTGTGGGGCTTCAGCCAGGGTCCGTACCTGGTGCTGCCGTTCTTCGGCTCGTCGTCGGTACGCGACGGCGCTGGCCTGATCGGCGATTACGCCGGCACCACCTACGGCTACATGGGCGTCGATTCCATCGACAACGTCCGCCTGCGCAACTCGCTGTGGGGCCTGCGCGTGGTCGACACGCGCGCCAGCCTGCTGAGCGCCACCGACACCATCGACCGCGTCGCGCTCGATCCCTACAGCTTCGTGCGCGATGCCTATCTGCAGCGCCGCGCCGCCATGGTGCTGGGCCAGAAGGTGGACGACGAGTCCTCGCTGCCCAACTACGAAGACGACGAGGACGCCGCCGCCCCCGCCGCGCAGCCGGCGGCTCAACCCGCGGCGCAACCTGCGGCCAAGTAAGCCGCGGGGTTGCGCCCCAGTACAAGTAAGGAGTTTTGATGCGAGTTTCTTTTGTTTCCCTGCAGCGTCTGGTTTTCACGGGCCTGCTGGCCCTGGGCCTGACCGCCGGCGCGCAGGCCAAACCCGACCCCAACGGTTCTCCCGACCAGTTCGTGCTCGCCACGGCCAATGAGGCCCTGGACGTGCTGAAGGCCGACGGCTCCGTCAAGGCCGGCAACCCCGCCCGCATCAACCAGGTCGTCAACGAGCACATCCTGCCCTACGTCAACTTCCAGAAGACCACGCGCCTGGCCGCTGGCCGCTACTGGCGCCAGGCCAACGACGTGCAGAAAAAGGAACTGGCCGACGCCTTCCGCGGCACGCTGGTACGCACCTACAGCGGCGCGCTGACCCGCGTCACGTCCAGCACCACGGTGCGCGCGCTGCCGTTCCGCGGCGATCCCAAAGCCGACGACGTGGTCGTACGCACCCTGATCTCCCAGGGCAACGATCAGCCGGTGGGCGTCGACTACCGCCTGGAAAAGACGGCCCAGGGCTGGAAGATCTACGACATGAACGTCGAAGGCATCTGGCTCATCGAAAACTACCGCAACCAGTTCGCCCAGCAGATCAACCGCGACGGCATCGACGGCCTCATCAAGGCGTTGAACCAACGCAACCAATGACCGGCCTTGCGGCTGTCGCGGCCCGGCGCGCCCTAGTGGCCCGCCGGGCCGATTATTTTAGGGACAGACCAGCCGGATACCCAGGGGAATGCCAGGGCTACCGGCCAGGGCAGCGGCGGCGCGCTTATATAATGATCAATTCGCTCTTTCCGGGCCATTTCCCGCCGTCATGTCCGCCGTCAGTCTAGAAAACGTCTCCAAGGTCTATACCCCGCGCCAGCGCGGCTGGCAGAAGCTGCTCGGGCGCGCGCCCGCCGCCGGCTTCCAGGCGCTGGACAATGTCAGCCTGAACATCGAGCACGGCGAGTTCTTCGGCCTGCTCGGGCCCAATGGCGCCGGCAAGACCACGCTGATCTCGATCCTCGCCGGTCTGGCGCACGCCAGTTCGGGCCGCGCCACGGTCTGTGGATACGACGTCGTGGCCGACTACAAGTCGGCGCGGCGGGCGTTGGGCGTGGTGCCGCAAGAGCTCGTCTACGACCCGTTCTTCACGGTGCGCGAGACCCTGCGCATCCAATCCGGCTATTTCGGCCTGCGCAAGAACGACGACTGGATCGACGAAATCCTGTTCAACCTGGGGCTGGCCGACAAGGCCAACTCCAATATGCGGGCGCTGTCCGGCGGCATGAAGCGCCGCGTGCTGGTGGCCCAGGCGCTGGTGCACCGTCCGCCCGTGATCGTGCTGGACGAACCCACCGCCGGCGTGGACGTGGACCTGCGGCGCACGCTGTGGGAATTCATTTCGCGCCTGAACAGGGCCGGCCACACCATCATGCTGACCACCCACTACCTGGAAGAAGCGGAAGCCCTGTGCGGCCGCATCGCCATGCTCAAGCGCGGCCGCATCGTGGCGCTGGACACCACCCAGGCCCTGATGGCCCGCGTCGGCGGGGTCGACCTGGAAGACGCTTTCGTGCGCATCATGCACGAAGGCGACGAGCAACCCGCGACCGCCCTGCAACCCGAAGAGATCTCGTCATGACCCAGCCCGCCGCGACCGCCAGCCAGCCGCTGGTGCAGCCCCGCCTGGATGCGGGCTCCGGCTTCCCGACCTTGCTGCGCAAGGAATTGCTGCGCTTCTGGAAGGTCAGCTTCCAGACCATCGCCGCGCCCGTCATCACCGCGCTGCTATACCTGCTGGTGTTCGCCCACGTGCTGGAAGGGCGCGTCATGGTGTACGGCAGCGTGCCCTACACGGCGTTCCTGATCCCCGGGCTCATGATGATGAGCATGCTGCAGAACGCCTTCGCCAATCCCTCGTCATCGCTGATCCAGAGCCGCATCACCGGCAACCTGGTCTTCATGCTGCTGCCGCCGCTGTCGCACCGCGACATCTTCGCCGCCTACGTGCTGGCGGCCATCGTGCGCGGCCTCGCGGTCGGGCTGTGCGTGTGGGTGGTGGCGCTGTTCTTTGTCTCGCTGGTCCCCGCCCACCCGCTGTGGCTGGCCATCTTCGCCGTGCTGGCCTGCGGCATCATGGGCGTGCTGGGCCTGATCGCGGGCCTCTGGTCCGAGAAATTCGACCAGCTCGCGGCCTTCCAGAACTTCCTCATCATGCCGGCCACATTCCTGTCCGGCGTGTTCTATTCCATCCACACGCTCCCCGCCTTCTGGCAGGGCGTGTCCCACTGGAACCCCATCTTCTACACCATCGACGGCTTCCGCTACGGATTCTTCTCGGTGTCGGACGTCTCCCCCTGGCGCAGCCTGGCGGTGGTGACGGGGGTGTTCCTCGCGCTATCGCTCTATGCGCTGCGGCTACTGGCCAGCGGCTACAAACTCAGGAACTGACGTCCATGCTTCCCACTCCCGCGCAAGTCCGCCAATACATCGCGGACGGCCTGCCCTGTGAACATCTCGACGTGCAAGGCGACGGCTCGCATTTCGACGCGGTCATCGTCAGCGCCGCCTTCGAAGGCAAGCGCCTGATCCAGCGCCATCAGCTGGTCTATGCCGCGCTCGGCGACCGCATGAAGGCCGAGATCCATGCGCTGTCCATGCGCACCCTGACTCCCGCCGAATACCAGCAAGCAGGCAAGTAATGGACAAGCTACGCATCACCGGGGGTTCGCGCCTGCAAGGCGAAATCTCCATCTCCGGCGCCAAGAACTCGGCCTTGCCCATCCTGTGCGCGGGCCTGCTGACCGCCGACGCGCTGACCCTCAGCAACGTGCCGCACCTCAACGACACGGCCACCATGCTGCGCCTGCTGGGCCGCATGGGCGTGCGCGCCGAGCGTGACGCGGACGGCACGGTCACGCTGCAGGCCAACCAGGTCGACAAGCTGGAAGCTCCCTACGACCTGGTCAAGACCATGCGGGCCTCCATCCTGGTGCTGGGCCCGCTGTTGGCGCGCTTCGGCGAAGCCCGCGTCAGCCTGCCCGGCGGCTGCAGCATCGGCCAGCGTCCGGTGGACCAGCACATCAAGGGCCTGGCCGCGCTGGGCGCCGAAATCAGCATCGAACACGGCTTCGTGGTGGCGCGCGCCAAACGCCTGAAGGGCGCCTCGGTGCGCACCGACATGGTCACCGTCACCGGCACCGAAAACCTGCTGATGGCCGCCGTGCTGGCCGAAGGCCGGACCGTGCTGGAAAACGCCGCCTGCGAACCCGAAGTGGTGGACCTGGCGGAACTGCTCATCAAGATGGGCGCGCGCATCCAGGGCCACGGCACCAGCCGCATCGTGATCGACGGCGTGGAGCGCCTGCACGGCGCCGAACACCGCGTCATCTCCGACCGCATCGAGGCCGGCACCTTCCTGTGCGCGGTAGGCGCTGCGGGCGGCGACATCGTCCTGCGCAATACCGATGCGGACATCCTCGGCGCCACTCTGGGCAAGCTGACCGAGGCCGGCCTCACCATCGAGACCGGCCCCGACTGGATCCGCTGCGCCATGTCCTCGCGCCCCCGCGCCGTGGGCTTTCGCACGCTGGAATATCCCGGCTTCGCCACCGACATGCAGGCTCAGGTCATGGCGTTGAACGCCGTGGCCGAAGGCACCTCGGTCGTCGTCGAAACCATCTTCGAAAACCGCTACATGCACGTGCAGGAACTGCGCCGCATGGGCGCGGACATCGACATCGACGGCCACACCGCCGTCGTGCGCGGCGTGCCGCGCCTGTCTGGCGCCACCGTCATGGCCACCGACCTGCGCGCCTCGGCCAGCCTGGTCATCGCCGGCCTTGCGGCCGAAGGCGAAACCCTGGTCGACCGCATCTACCACCTGGATCGCGGCTACGACCAGATGGAAGTCAAACTGCGCGCGCTCGGCGCGAACATCCAACGCGTTACCGGCAAGGAACAGGCATGAACGATGCCCCCACCACCGTCGCCCCCCTGACCCTGGCACTGTCCAAAGGGCGCATCTTCGAAGAGACCATGCCGCTGCTGGCCGAGGCCGGCATCGAAGTCCCCGAGAATCCCGAAAGTTCGCGCAAGCTGATCCTGCCCACCAGCGATCCCGGCCTGCGCCTGATCATCGTGCGCGCCTCGGACGTGCCCACCTACGTGCAGTACGGCGCGGCCGACCTCGGCATCGCGGGCAAGGACGTGCTCATCGAGCACGCCAAGGAACAACCCGGCGGCCTGTACCAGCCGATCGACCTGAACATCGCCAAGTGCCGCCTGGCCGTGGCCGTGCGCAAGGGCTTCGACTACGAAGGCGCGGTCCACCAGGGCGCGCGCCTGCGCGTGGCCACCAAGTACGTGCAGTCAGCCCGTGAACACTTCGCGGCCAAGGGTGTGTACGTGGACATCATCAAGCTGTATGGTTCGATGGAACTGGCGCCGCTGGTGGGCCTGGCCGACTGCATCGTGGACCTCGTGTCCACCGGCGGCACCCTGCGCGCCAACGACCTGGTCGCGGTGGAAGACATCATGCCGATTTCCTCGCGCCTGATCGTCAACCAGGCCGCGCTGAAGACCCGCGGCGCCCGCCTGCAACCGCTGCTGGATGCCTTCGAAAGAGCCGCTGCCCGCAACGCCTGACCCTCGCCCGCCGCGACGCCGCGGCGGCCGTTACCTGCTTGCTCCATGACGCCATGGCCCTGATCAATCGTCTCGACTCCCGCGATCCCGGATTCAAATCCGCCCTGTCCACGCTGCTGGCCTTCGAAGCCACCGAGGACGAATCCATCGACCGCGCCGCGGCCGGCATCCTGGCCGACGTGCGCGTCCGCGGCGACGCCGCGCTGGTGGAATACACGCAGCGCTTTGACCGCATGCCCGGCGCATCGGCCCAGACGCTGGAGATCCCCAAAGCGGACTGGCATGCGGCCCTGGCCGCGCTGCCCGCGGCCCAGCGCAACGCGCTGGAAGCCGCCGCCGACCGCGTGCGCAGCTACCACGAACGCCAGCGCGCCGAGACCTGGACCTATACCGACGCCGACGGCACCATGCTGGGCCAGCAGGTGACCCCGCTGGACCGCGTGGGCCTGTATGTGCCCGGCGGCAAGGCCGCCTATCCGTCCTCGGTGCTGATGAACGCCATCCCGGCCAAGGTCGCGGGCGTGCAGGAACTGGTCATGGTCACGCCCACGCCGGACGGCGTGCGCAATCCCATCGTGCTGGCCGCCGCGGCCATCGCCGGCGTGGACCGCGTCTTCGCCATCGGCGGCGCGCAGGCCGTGGGCGCGCTGGCCTATGGCACCGCCACCGTGCCGGCCGTGGACAAGATCGTCGGCCCGGGCAACGCCTACGTCGCCGCCGCCAAGCGCCGCGTGTTCGGCGTGGTCGGCATCGACATGATCGCCGGCCCCAGCGAAATCCTGGTCATCTGCGACGGCAAGACGCCCGCCGACTGGATCGCCATGGACCTGTTCTCGCAGGCCGAGCACGACGAGCTCGCGCAGTCCATCCTGCTGTGCCCCGACGCCGCCTTCATCGAAGAAGTGCAGGCCTCGATCGAGCGCCTGCTGCCCACCATGCCGCGCGCCGACATCCTGCGCGTCAGCCTGGCCAACCGCGGCGCGCTGATCCTGGTCCAGGATCTCGAAGAAGCCTGCCGGATCGCCAACGACATCGCGCCCGAGCATCTCGAGATCTCCACCGAGCAGCCCGAAAAATGGACCGCGCAGATCCGCCATGCCGGCGCCATCTTCATGGGCCGCTTCAGCTCCGAATCGCTGGGCGACTACTGCGCCGGCCCCAACCACGTGCTGCCGACCTCGCGCACGGCGCGCTTTTCCTCGCCGCTGGGCGTCTATGACTTCCAGAAGCGCTCCAGCCTGATCCAGGTTTCGCACCAAGGCGCCCAGAAACTGGGCCGCATCGCCGCCGAACTGGCGCTGGGCGAGGGCCTGCAGGCGCATGCCGCCAGCGCCCAATACCGGATCGACCAGCCATGAGCGTGCCGGGCCGCATCGCCGGCACCGTCCGGGCGGACATCCGCGAACTGGCCGCCTATCCCGTGGCCCACGCCGAGGGCTGCATCAAGCTCGACGCCATGGAATGTCCCTACGAACTGCCCGAGGCGGTGCGCGAGGACATCGCCCGCGCCGTGCGCGACACGCCGCTCAACCGTTACCCGGCGGCCGACCTGTCGGCGCTGCAAGCGGCCGTGAAAACGGCCTTCGGCGTGCCGGATGCGGCGGACGTGCTGTTCGGCAACGGCTCGGACGAACTCATCCACATTGTGGTGCAGGCCTGCTGCAACCCGGGCGACGCGGTGCTGTCGCCCTGGCCGTCGTTTGTCTATTTCGACATGGCCGCGCGCTTCGACCACGCCCGCTTCGTCGGCGTGCCGCTGACCGCCGACCTGACCCTGGACTTGCCGGCCATGCTGGCCGCCATTCAGGAACACCAGCCCAAGGTGGTGTTCCTGGCCGTGCCCAACAACCCCACCGGCGGCCTCTGGTCCGATGAGGACGTAGCGGCCATCATCGCCGCCGCGCCCGGCCTGGTGGTGCTGGACGAGGCCTACCAGCCCTTCGCCGACCGTACCTGGATGCCGCAGGTGCTGGACGCGCCCAATGTGGTCGTCATGCGCACGGTGTCCAAGATCGGCCTGGCCGGCCTGCGCTTCGGCTACCTGGCCGGCCATCCGGCCTGGATCGCGGAACTGAACAAGGTCCGCCCGCCCTACAACCTGGACGTGCTGACCCAGGCCACGCTGTCGGCCGTGCTGCGCCACAAGCCGGTGCTGGACGAACAGGCCGCCCGCCTGCGCGCGGACCGCGAACCGCTGGCCGCCGCCCTGGCCCAGTTGCCCGGGGTGCGGGTATTCCCTTCCGCCGGCAACTTCGTTCTTGCCCGCTTTTCCGGCAAGCTGGACGGCAACGCCGTGCATCTTGCCCTGAAAACGCGCAAAATATTGATTCGCAACTTCTCCAACGCCCATCCGCTGCTGGCCGACTGCCTGCGCATCTCGGTGGGCGCCCCGGCCGAAAACGCCGCCTTGCTATCCGCCCTGCAAGAGATTTTGAGTGCTTAACATGCGTACCGCTGAGATCACCCGCAACACCAACGAAACCCGCATCCGCGTGGCCGTCAATATCGACGGCACCGGCAAGCAGACGATCGACACCGGCGTGCCGTTCCTGGACCACATGCTGGACCAGATCGCGCGCCACGGCCTGATCGACCTCGACATCAAGGCGGAAGGCGACCTGCACATCGACGCGCACCATACGGTTGAAGACGTGGGCATCACGCTGGGCATGGCCATTGCCAAGGCGGTCGGCACCAAGGCCGGCCTGCGCCGCTACGGCCACGCCTACGTGCCGCTGGACGAAGCGCTGTCGCGCGTGGTGGTGGACTTCTCCGGCCGCCCGGGCCTGGAATACCACATCCCCTTCACGCGCGCCCGCATCGGCGACTTCGACGTGGACCTGACGCGCGAATTCTTCCAGGGCCTGGTCAACCACGCCCTGATCACGCTGCACATCGACAACCTGCGTGGCGTCAATGCCCACCACCAGGCGGAAACGGTCTTCAAGGCCTGTGGCCGCGCCCTGCGCATGGCCATGGAAGTCGATCCCCGCATGGGCGACGTCGTGCCCTCCACCAAGGGCGTGCTGTAACACCTCCGCCATCCACCCGCAGCAGGCAGAAAGAAGTGACCACTATCGCCATCGTCGACTACGGAATGGGCAATTTCCATTCCGTCGCCCGCGCCCTGAAATACGCCGCCCCCGATGCCGACATCCGCATCTGCAGCCAACCCCAGGAAATCGCCGCGGCCGACCGCGTCGTGTTTCCCGGCCAGGGCGCCATGGCGGACTGCATGCGCACCCTGAACGAATCCGGCCTGCGCGAGGCCGTCGTGCGCGCCGCGCGCGAGAAGCCCCTGCTGGGCGTCTGCGTGGGCGAACAGATGCTGTTCGATTCCAGCGAGGAAGGCGGCACCTCCTGCCTGGGGCTGTTCCCCGGCGTGGTGCGCCGCTTCTCGGGCCCCAGCTTTGCCGACCCCGTCAGCGATGACGCGGCCTGCCTGACCGACGCCGGCGCCGCCGGACTGGCCGACACCCGCCCCGAGCGCCTCAAGGTCCCGCACATGGGATGGAACAAAGTGCGCCAGACGCGCTCTCATCCTATCTGGGCCGGCATTCCGGACGAAACGCACTTCTATTTCGTCCATAGTTACTACGCCGACCCGGAAGATCCGGACCTGACTGTTGGTGAAACCGAGTATGGCCTTGCCTTTACCTGCGCGGTGGCGGCAGCTAACATTTTCGCGGTGCAGTTTCACCCCGAAAAGAGCGCCGAGCACGGTTTGCGCCTGTATCGCAATTTTGTAGACTGGCAGCCGTAGGCTCCGAGCCCACGCCCGCCAGCCCTTTCAACCCATATATTTTTTCGCTGCCCACCATGCTGCTGATCCCCGCCATCGATCTCAAAGACGGGCGCTGCGTGCGCCTGCGCCAGGGAGACCTGGACGATGCAACGGTGTTCTCTGAAGACCCCGCCGCCATGGCCACACGTTGGCTCGACCAAGGCGCGCGCCGCCTGCATCTGGTCGACCTGAACGGCGCCGTCGCCGGCAAACCCAAGAACGAAGCCCCCATCAAGGCGATCCTGGACGCTGTCGGCGACGACATCCCCGTGCAGATCGGCGGCGGCATCCGCGACCTCGACACCATCGAACGCTACCTCGACGCCGGCATTTCCTACGTGATCATCGGCACGGCCGCGGTCAAGAACCCCGGCTTCCTGCAGGACGCCTGCGGCGCCTTCCCGGGCCAGATCATCGTCGGCCTGGATGCCCGCGACGGCAAGATCGCCACCGACGGCTGGAGCAAGCTGACCCGCCACGACGTGCTCGACCTGGCCAAGAAGTTCGAGGACTACGGCTGCGAAGCCATCATCTACACCGACATCGGCCGCGACGGCATGCTGTCCGGCGTCAACGTCGAAGCCACGGTCCGCCTGGCCCAGCACGTGCGCATCCCGGTCTACGCATCGGGCGGCATCGCCGGCATCCAGGACATCGAAGCCCTCTGCGCCGTCGAGGAAGACGGCGTCGAAGGCGCCATCCTGGGCCGCAGCATCTACGAAGGCACGCTCGACTTCCAAGCGGCGCAGGCACGCGCCGACGAACTGGCAAAATGACCACCTCCAGCAGCACCCCCGCGGCCGGCGCGCCCGTGCAAAGCGCGCTGACCCGCCGCATCATTCCCTGCCTTGACGTCACCGCGGGCCGAGTCGTCAAGGGCGTGAACTTCGTCAACCTGCTCGACGCGGGCGACCCCGTCGAGATCGCCCGCCGCTACAACGAGCAGGGCGCCGACGAACTCACCTTCCTCGACATCACCGCCACCAGCGACGGCCGCGACCTGATCCTGCCCATCATCGAGCAGGTGGCCTCGCAGGTCTTCATTCCGCTGACCGTGGGCGGCGGCGTGCGCCAGGTGTCCGACATCCAGCGCCTGCTGAATGCCGGCGCCGACAAGATCAGCATCAACAGCGCCGCCGTGGCCAATCCGGAACTGGTCCGCGCCGCTTCGGACTACCACGGCTCGCAATGCGTGGTGGTGGCGATCGATGCGCGCCGCGTCTCGGCCCAGGGCGAGCCCGCCCGCTGGGAAGTCTTCACCCATGGCGGCCGCAAGGCCACCGGGCTGGACGCCGTGGCCTGGGCGCGCCGCATGGCCGCCTACGGCGCGGGTGAAATCCTGCTGACCAGCATGGACCGCGACGGCACCAAGTCCGGATTCGACCTGGAACTCACGCGCGCCGTCTCGGACGCCGTGCCCGTGCCCGTCATCGCCTCCGGCGGCGTGGGCAATCTGCAGCATCTGGCAGATGGCGTCACCACCGGCCGCGCCAGCGCGGTCCTGGCCGCCAGCATCTTCCACTTCGGCCAGCACACCGTGGGCGAGTGCAAGCGCTTCATGGCTGGCCTCGGCATCCCAGTACGGATGTAGCCCCCCGAAGCGCCTGCGGCGCTCCCCCCCAGGGGGGTGCCGCAGCGGACCGGCGGAGCCCGGCTCCGCGCGGCCTCGCTTGAGTGGCGCCTCGAGTTGCATAGGCCGGATTGCTTGGCACGCATTGAAAAACCCAGCTCGCCTGGCCTGAATTGGGGATAGTCTGGATCAGTTTGGGAAGCCCCTCTCAGGCGTGCAACAAGGTATTGCCGTAAGATGATGAGTCCCCACGCGCCAGTGGCGGCCTGCAAGGCGCCGCGCGAGGACAACGGATGAATGAGATGAGCAACGAACCCGCCTGGATGGCCGACGTCGTCTTCGACGAAAACGGCCTGATACCCGCCATCGCGCAGGACGCCGAAAACGGCCAGATCCTGATGGTGGCCTGGATGAACCGCGAATCGCTCGCCGAAACGGCCGCCACCGGGCGCGCCGTTTACTGGTCGCGTTCCCGCCAGCGCCTGTGGCGCAAGGGCGAAGAGTCCGGCCATGCCCAGGAAGTGCACGAACTGCGCCTGGACTGCGACGGCGACGTGATCCTGCTCAAGATCCACCAGCAAGGCGGCATCGCCTGCCATACCGGGCGCGCCAGCTGCTTCTACCGCCGCCTGGAAGGCCAGACCGACCAGGCTTCCTGGATCACGGTGGACCCCGTGCTGAAAGACCCCGAACTGATCTACAAATGACCGCTCAAGCCGCAAGCGCCGCCGAAATCCTCGCGCGCATCGCCGATACCCTGGAAACCCGCCGTCCCGAAAATGGCGGCGATCCCCAAGCCTCCTATTCCGCCAAGCTGCTGGCCAAAGGCCCCGACGCCTTCCTCAAGAAGATCGGCGAAGAAGCCACCGAACTGGTCATGGCCGCCAAGGACGGCGTGCCCGACCGCATCGTCAGCGAAACCGCCGACCTGTGGTTCCATTGCCTGGTGGCCTTGACACATTTCAAGCTTCGGCCCGAAGACGTACTGGCCGAACTGGCTCGCCGCGAGGGCCTGTCCGGCCTAGCGGAAAAGGCGAGCCGCCCGCAAGACTGAACACGGAACCCGGAAAAATGAGCGACAACTGTATTTTCTGCAAGATCGCCGCTGGCGACATCCCGTCCAAGAAAATCTACGAGGACGAGGACTTTGTTGCGTTCCACGACATTAATCCGGCCGCGCCGGTACATTTATTGCTGATCCCTCGACGTCATGTCACATCCATGCAGGATATTAAGGGGGAGGACGCAGAATGGTTGGGTAGAATGATGTCGTTAGCGCCGCGGTTAGCCGCTGAAAACGGTTGCAATCCGGGCCCTGATGGCGGATTTCGCATCATGATCAATTCTGGCGTCGAAGGCGGCCAGGAAGTCCCGCATCTGCATTTCCACATCATCGGCGGCTCGCGACCCTGGAAAGGGCGCGTGGCCCCCAACGCGTAATTCGGAGAAACATCATGGGTAGTTTCAGCATCTGGCATTGGTTGGTTGTCCTGGTCATCGTGGCGCTGATTTTCGGCACCAAGAAGCTGCGCAACATCGGCTCGGACCTGGGCGGCGCGGTCAAGGGCTTCAAGGAAGGCATGAAGGACGCCAACGGCGGCGACAAGCCGGCCGAGCCGATCGCGCAGCAACGCGTCTCCGGCGACACCATCGACGTGCAGGCCAAGGAAAAATCCAACTCCTGAGCGCCTGCTCGGCTCCCGGGCCGTCCTGAACAGGCCGGCCCTTATTGCATCCACTCCCGAGCGGCCGTCGAATGTTTGATGTCAGCTTCACTGAACTGATGGTGATCGGCGTCATCGCCCTGATCGTCATCGGCCCCGAACGCCTGCCCAAGGTTGCCCGCACCGTCGGCCACCTGCTCGGGCGCGCGCAGCGTTACGTCAATGACGTGAAATCCGATATCCAGCGCGAAATCGAGCTCGACGAACTGCGCAAGTTCAAGAGCGAAATGGAAGATGCCGCCCAGGGCGTGCAGAAGTCGCTGAACGAAACCCAGGCCTCGCTGCAGGAACCCGTCCAGCAGTTCCGCGCTGAACTCGACGAGGTCGCGCGCGAAGCCAACATCAAGGCCGAACCGTCCGTGGCCAGCGAAACGCCTGCCGAACCCGAACGCAGCATCGCGCCGCCGCCCAGCCAGAACCACAGCCTGAACCTGGACCTGGATCTGCCGCCGGTGGCTGCGCCCGCGCCCGCCGCGACCCAACAACCCGCGCCCAGCGCGCCCAAGGCCGACGACGCCGCGCCCGCCGCCAAGCCCGTCGCGCCCTCCGGAACCCCGACGTGACCCAGGACGCCTCCCAAGAAGAAGGCCAGCAGGAGACCTTCATCTCCCACCTGGTCGAACTGCGCACCCGCCTGCTGCGCGCCGCCGCCGCCGTGATCGGCATATTCATCGTGCTGTTCATCTACCCCGGCGCGTCGGCCATTTACGACGTGCTGGCCCAGCCCATGCTGGCTTCGCTGCCCGAAGGCACGCGCATGATCGCCACCGGCGTCATCACGCCGTTCATGGTGCCGGTCAAGGTCACGATGATGGCCGCGTTCATCCTGGCGCTGCCCGTGGTGCTGTACCAGGCCTGGGCCTTCGTGGCGCCCGGCCTGTACCGGCACGAGAAGCGCCTGGCGCTGCCGCTTATCGTTTCCAGCACCTTTCTGTTCATCGCGGGCATGGCGTTCTGCTATTTCGTGGTGTTCCGCACGGTGTTCCACTTCATCGCCACGTTCGCGCCGCAGTCCATCACGCCAGCGCCGGACATCGAGGCCTACCTGAGCTTCGTCATGACGATGTTCATGGCCTTCGGCATCACCTTCGAAGTGCCCGTGGCCGTGGTGCTGCTGGTGAAGATGGGCGTGGTCGAACTCTCCAAATTGAAGGCCGCGCGCGGCTACGTGGTGGTGGGCGCCTTCATCATCGCCGCCGTGGTCACGCCGCCCGACGTGGTCAGCCAGTTCATGCTGGCGGTGCCTCTGTGCCTGCTGTATGAGGTCGGGCTGATCTGCGCCCGGCTGGTCACGCCCAAACCAGAAGCAGAGAGCGAGACCGATTCGGACTCGCTGACAGAGCGCCACTGATCCCTTCGAACGGTCCTGCCCACAAAGCAGGACCGTTTCACCTTGTGGGCGGCCCACGGCAACTCTACATTGCCCTCATGTCACTCGCCCAAAGACTGCACACCCTGATGCGCTGGCGCGGCATCAAAAGCCAGAACCAGCTGGCTCGCATTTCTGGCGTGCCGCAATCGTGCATCCATCGGATCCTCATGCGCGAAGACTGCTACTCGCCGTCTCGCGCTACCTTGCTGCGCCTGGCGCGGGCGCTGGACACCAGCGTGCCGTGGCTGACCGACGGCGTGGGGCCGGGCGGGGATGCGCCGCACAACGGCGCGTCCCCGCCGGACGACGGCCCGGACGGCTATTGCACGGAAATATGGGCGCTGCTGCGCAATCAATCCGAAAGCACCAAGAAAGCCATCTTGTCGGCGGTGCGCCTGATGGCCAAGGACCCCGCCGCAACCTGATCGCCCACCCGCGGACCCGGCGCTGTCCTAGCGCGGCTTGCCCGGGCGCGTGCCCACCACCACCGCCAGCTCGGCTGGCTTGCCGCTGCGCAATATGCCCAGCTTGGCGCTCTGGCCCGGAGGCAGCTGCGCGATCTCCGACAGCAGGCTGGCGGTGTCCATCATGCGCTTGCCGTTGACCGACTGCACGATGTCCCCCACCCGCAGGCCGCCGCGCGCCGCCGGCCCGTCGCGCATCACGCCGGCGATGATCACGCCCGCGGTATCGCGATCCAGCCCGAACGCACGCGCCAGCTCCGGCGTTACGTCCTGCGGCTCCACGCCCAGCCAACCGCGCTTGACCGCGCCGGTCTTGACGATCTCGTCCATGACCTTGCGCGCGATCTCGATGGGGGTGGCAAAGCCTATGCCCATCGACCCGCCCGATTCGGAATAGATGGCGGTATTGATGCCCACCAGATTGCCGGCGGCGTCGACCAGCGCGCCCCCGGAATTGCCGGGGTTGATCGCCGCGTCGGTCTGGATGAAGTTCTCGTAGGTGTTCAGTCCCAGCCCGTTGCGGCCCAGCGCCGATACGATGCCCAGCGTGGTGGTCTGCCCCACCCCGAACGGATTGCCGATGGCCAGCACCACGTCGCCCACCCGCAAGCCCCGGTCCGGCGCCAGCGTGGCCGCGGGCAGGGACCGCAAGGTGGCCAGCTTCAGCACGGCCAGATCGGTGTCCGGATCCGCGCCCACCACTTTCGCGGTATCGCGACGGCCGTCGGACAGCGCAACCTCGATCGCTTCCGCGGCCTGCACCACGTGGTAGTTGGTCAGCACGTAGCCGTCCTGGTTCACGATCACGCCGGACCCCAGGCTGGTCGAGGCCTGGCGCCGCGTCACGCCCGGCACCTGGCCAAAGAACTGGCGCAGCACCGGATCGTCGGGCAGCGGAATCAGCGGCACGTTAACGTGCTTGGTGGTGTATACGTTGACCACGGAAGGCGCGGCGCGGGCCACGCCGTCCGCATAGGACGCCGTGGCCTGGGCGCGCGCAACGGGCGGTCTTGCGGCGGCCGCCGCGGACTGAGGTCCCGCCGCCGGCCCCGCCAGCCGCAGCAGGTCGGGCCGCAAGGTCGTCACGACGAATAGAATACCCAGGCAGACCGTGACGGCCTGAGCAAAGATCAGCCAATATCGGCGCATGATTCTGATAGGACTAGCTATGAGTAAAGTGGACTCCCACGTCCTGGCCAACTGGCTGGACGACACCCTGCAAACGGCACGTTTCAAGGACTATTGCCCCAACGGGCTGCAGGTGGAAGGCCGATCCGAAATCGCACACATTATCGCCGGAGTCACGGCCAGCGAAGCCCTGCTGCGCGTGGCGGTCGAACGCGGCGCGGATGCGGTGCTGGTGCATCACGGCTGGCTCTGGCGCAACGAAGACCGCCGCGTCATCGGCACGCGCCGCGCGCGCATGGCCCTGGCCCTGAAAAACGACCTGAACCTGTACGCCTACCATCTGCCGCTGGACGCGCATCCCACGCTGGGCAACAACGCGCAGCTGGCGCGCGTGCTGGGCCTGACGCCCGCGCTGCGCGATGACGGCGCGCCGCAAACCTGCGGCCCAGACAACCTGGTCTGGCTGGGTACGGCGACGGGCGTGGCAACGCTGGGCCAGTTGGGCGAGCGCGTGGCCGAACGCCTGGGCCGCCAGCCGTTGGTGGTGGGCGACCCGGACATGCCCCTGGCGCGCGTGGCCTGGTGCACGGGCGGCGCGCAAGGCATGCTGGGCGATGCGGCGGACGCGGGCGCCAGCGCCTACATCACGGGCGAGGTTTCCGAATCCACCGTGCACCTGGCGCGCGAAACCGGCGTGGGCTTCATCGCCGCGGGCCACCATGCCACCGAGCGCTACGGCGCGCAGGCGCTGGGCCAGGCGGTCGCGGAACGCTTCGGCATCAAGGTCGAATTCGTCGACATCGACAACCCGGCATAACCGGCTCCGCCTCCTCAAGATCGCCCCCGCAAGGGGGCGTTTTCATTGCACGGCTCCCAGCGCGACCGTGCGCGCCGTCCGTGCCGAATCCGCAGGACTCGGCTAGGGGAAAACCAGAGGGCGCGATCAAGGCGGCGCCTGTGCGTCGCATCTGGTCAATCGCGGTTCTCTCCCTGTCAATTCCGCGCGCAGTCCAGCGCCCTAGCATTCCATGCAGCCGCCCGCTGCCGGCCCTTTCCGGCCGGGCCTCCTACACACGGAGCCATTGAATGCTGACCCTCTACGACCACCCGCGCTCCGGCAACTGCTACAAGGTGCGCCTGTTTCTCGCGCTCATCGGCCGGGACTACCAAAGCAGGTTCGTCGACGTGCTGGCCCGCAAGAACCAGACCGCGGAGTTCGAGCGCGTCAGCGCCTTCCAGCAGATCCCCGCGCTGACCGATGGCGACGCGGCCATCTGGGACAGCCACGCCATCCTGCTGCATCTGGCGCATCACTACGCCCCCGAATGGCTGGCGCCGCTGCCTCGCATCGGCGCCATGCACGCCTGGATATCGGTGTCCGCCAACGAGATCGCCAACAGCCTGCAGCCGCTGCGCCTGACGCGCGTGGTCAGCAACGCCGAGGCCGCGCACCACCTGGGCGTGAGCGAGGCCTTGCTCGACGTGCCCGGCATGCAGGCCCGCACCGACCGCGTGCTGCAGCGCCTGGAAAAGCGCCTTGCGGACCACGCCTGGCTGGCGGGCGGCGAAGCGCCGACCGTGGCCGACATCGCCTGCTACGGCTACCTGGCGCTGGCCGAGGAAGCCGCCATCGACATCGCCGCCTATCCCGCCATCGCGGCGTGGCGCAAGCGCATCCAGCAGTTGCCAGGGTACGTGCCGCCAGGACCCTGAGTCCCGCGCACAACGACAAGAACCATTACTACAAGACAAGAGGGAACCACATGGACGCCATCCAGGCCGCGCAGCCTATTGCCCAATCACACAAGAAACCGAACCTGTTCCGGGTCGCCGTTGCCACAGTCATCGGCACCGCCGTGGAAGCCTTCGACTTCCTCGCCTACGGCACCGCCGCGGCGCTGGTGTTCAACAAGATTTTCTTCCCGCAGTTCGACCCCGTCACCGGCACGCTGGCAGCCTTCGGCGCCTTCGCCAGCGGCATGCTGGCGCGGCCCATCGGCGGCATCCTGTTCGGCCATTTCGGCGACCGCATCGGCCGCAAATCCATGCTGACGCTCAGCCTGCTGCTGATGGGGATCTGCACGGTGCTCATCGGGCTGCTGCCGACCTATGAACAGATCGGCATCTCGGCTGCGGTGCTGCTGGTGGTGCTGCGCATCGGCCAGGGGCTGTCGTTCGGCGGCGAGATGGGCGGCGCCATGCTGATGGCGGTAGAACACGCGCCGCCCAAATGGAAGGCGTTCTTCGGCAGCCTGCCGCTGGTGGGCGCGCCCCTGGGCATCCTGCTGTCGGTGGGTTCCTTCGCGCTGGTGACGCGGTTGCCGGAAGCGGACTTCCTGTCCTGGGGCTGGCGCCTGCCGTTCCTGGCCAGCGCAGTGCTGATCGTCGTCGGCCTGTTCATCCGCCACGGCATCGACGAATCGCCTGAATTCGAAGAGGTCAAGCGCGAGAAGGCGCGCAACAGACAGTCCGTGCAAGACAAGATGCCCTTGGGCGAATTGCTGCGCGCGCACGGCAAATCGTTGCTGCTGTGCATAGGCTGCAAGATTGCCGAGGTCACGCTGATCTACACCTTTCTGGTGTTCTCGGTTTCCTACGCGGTGTCCAAGCTCGGCTTCAGCCGCGCCGACGCGCTGCATGCCTTGCTTTACGGCGCTGGCGTGCTGATGTTCACCATTCCGCTGTTCGGCGTGCTGGCCGACCGCATCGGCGCGCGCCGCGTCTGTGGCTGGGGCGGCATGCTGCTTGGACTCATGGCCATTCCGATCTTTCTCGCGGTGGGCAGCGGTTCGCTGATGGCGTACAGCCTGGCCGTCTTCGTCGCCATGGCCTTCAACTACGCGATCATGATCGCGCCGCAATCCAGCCTCTACAGCGCGCAGTTTCCCGCGGAGCTGCGCTATTCCGGATTGTCCATCGGGGTCCAGTTCTCGGCCGCCATCGGCGGCGGGCTGGCGCCGCTGATCTCGGCCACGCTGGTGCAGAAGTTCGACAGCATTCTTCCCGTCGGCGTCTATCTGGCCTTCCTCGGCATCGTGGCGGGTAGCTCCGCGTTTCTCATGAAGCCCACCCCGCAGGACCTGCGCCGGGGCTGACGCGCAGGAACGGCATGAGCAGGCGGCGCGGCGCTAGGCGCCGCCGTTGCCGCTTCTGGCGGTCTTGCGATACAGGGCCGGCGACATGCCGAAGCGTTCATGAAAGCGGCGAATGAAATGGCTCGCGTGCTGAAAGCCGCAAGACGCCGCGATGTCCTTGACCTCGACGTGCGCGCGCCGCGGATCCTCCAGCGCCTCCCGGGCCAGCTGCAGGCGGCGTTCACGCACATAGCTGGTGTATTGCAGCGAGCGCATCTTGAACAGCCGGTGCACCCAGCGCGTGGTCACGCGCAGCACATCCGCCACCGCCTGCACCGACAGTTCCGGATCGGTGATGTGGGCATCGATATAGCTGGCCAGCACCTGCCAGTTGTCGGCGGGCGCGCGCGCATCGCCCGGTATCTTCTCCAACGCCTGGCTGGTGTAGATCGAGGCCAGCAGCGCCAACAGCGCCTGCTCGGCAAATAGCGACGACGTCGGATTCGATTCCGCCTTGTCGAAGAACACATGATGCAGGCAGCGATGGGCGGTCTGCACCATGGGCAGGACCGCCACGCCGCGTTGCGCGGTGAACTGCGACATCGCCAGGCTATGCGCGCCCAGCAGGCGCGACAGCGGCCCCTTGACCACCACGATGCGCGAATCGGTGTACATCCGGATTTCCGATGGCAGGGCGGTCGTGCGGAAGATGATGTCGCCGGGTTCCAGCGGCAGCGTCGCGTCGTTCTGCACGATGACGCCATGGCCCGCAATCACAAAGCTCGCCAGGAACTCCGCATGCTCCAGATCGGCCGCATGCTCCGCGCGGTGGTGCACGCTGATCGGCGTGGACTCCAGGCTCACCACCAGCCCGCCCGCGCGCAGCCTGCAGGCCTGCAATAGCAGCCTGGGCGGTTCCGTCAGCGCCCTGAATTCGCCCGGCAGCACCAGCTTGTCCAGCTCGCGCTCGTAGCCCGCGATCTCCTGCGCATAGAAAGGGCGGAACTGCGGCGCAAAGTTCAGATCCGCCTCGGAACAGGCGGGCCGGGCGGATGGATTCACTGTCTGGCGGGCGCGTGGCATGCTCGGAACACTCTGTCGGGTCGGCCAACACTGGCCGAAAGGCGCCGGTCTTCCTGTCGCATTGAGTCAACCCTCGTTCGTGATCGGTCAATCGCGGGCGGCGGAGGCGGGCGTGTAATGGAGCCATTATCCCAAGGAGACCCCATGCTGGAAAAACAAGCCCATGCCGACGCCTTCTTTGCGCGCTCCGCGAACAAGCTCGACTTCGGGAACTGGAGCGAAGAAGAAAAGGTGGCGCTGAGCTGCCGCATTCTCGCCAGCGAAGGCCATTCGGAAACCCTGGCGGGCCAGATCACCGTGCGCAAGGAAGACGGCACGTTCCTGACGACGCCCTTGGCCCAGGCCTTCGACGAGATCATCCCGGCCTCGGTCATCCGCATCAACGACAACATGGAGGTGCTCGACGGCCCCGGCACGCCCAACCCCGCCGTGCGCTTTCACTTCTGGGTCTATCGCCAGCGTCCCGACGTGCAGTGCATCATCCACACGCACCCGCCCCATGTCTCGACGCTGTCCATGACGGGGCAGCCGCTGGTGGTCGCGCACATGGACGCGACGCCGTTCCACAACGACTGTGCCCATCTGAAGGAATGGCCCGGCCTGCCCATCGCCGACCAGGAAGGCGAGATCATCTCGGCGGCGCTGGGCGGCAAGCGCAGCATCCTGCTGGCCAACCACGGCTTTCTGGCAGCGGGCTCGTGCATCGAGGAAGCGCTGTACCTGTCGGTGCTGATCGAACGCGCCGCCCGCAATCAACTGCAGGCAGCCGCCGCCTATGGCGAGGTGAAACCGGTGAATGACGCGCTGGCCGCCGAATCGCACGATTTCCTGTTGAAACCCAGCATCGTGCGCGCAAGCTTCGCCATGTTCGCGCGGCGCGTCGAACGGCAAATGGCAGCAGAACGGGACTAGGGGAAGGGAACAGGCAGCGGATCGTTCAGCGGGGGCCGGCATGCGCCGGCGGGAACGTCCGCCAGCCGCGGCCCGGATCCGCGTCCATGCGGATCCCGGGCCGGCGGCGGCATCGGATCAGGGCTTCTTGAGCAGATCGCGGATTTCACGCAGCAGCGCCACGTCTTCGGGCGTCGCGGCGGGCGCCGGCGCTTCCTCGGCCTTGGTGCGGGCCTTGTAGATGGCCTTGACCATCCAGAAGATCACGAAGGCCAGCAACACGAAGTTGATGATGATCGTGACGAAGTTGCCCCACGCAAATACGTTGGCACCGGCCTTGGTGAGGTCGGCGTAGGTCATGGGGCCGTTGTAGCCGGCCGGCATCGACAGAACCAGGAACTTGTTCGAAAAATCGACCGAGCCTCCGAGGATGAAGTTGACCAACGGCATGACGATGTCCTTGACCAGCGAATCGACGATCTTGCCGAACGCCGCGCCGATGATGACACCGACCGCCAGGTCCACTGCGTTGCCTTTGACAGCGAAATCTCGGAATTCTTTGACGAAACCAGTCGCTTTGCTCATAAAAGCACTCCCTTCGTGATACGCCCGTGAGTGGGCTGGCGCTATAATACGCGGTTGCTATGTTGTTACAAATTCCCGCGAACCCGATGCCGCAGAAGTGATGCTACTCGTAGAGCGGGCGCATCAACAAGGATAGGAAGATGAGTCAGGATACGCTGGTGCACGATGATGACGGTGCGGTTGATCCCAACCTGCCACCTGATCCTTCGCGACGTTTCTGGGTTACCACCGCCTGTGCTGTGGGTGGCGTAGCAGGTGTCGCAACGGCAGTGCCGCTTGTGAGCACGTTTTCTCCCTCCGAAAAGGCCCGCGCTGCCGGGGCTCCCGTTGAAGTGGACGTCGGCGACATTCCCGTCGGCACCATGAAGACGGTTGAATGGCGCGGAAAACCGGTCTGGATCATCCACCGGTCGCCTGAACAACTCGCTGGTCTCAAGACCCAGGACGCGCTGCTGGCCGATCCTGATTCCAAGCGCCCCGGCTTCACGCCCAAATACGCCGAAAACGAAGGCCGCTCGCGCAAGCCCGAGCTCTTCGTCTGCGTCGGCATCTGTACCCACCTCGGCTGCTCGCCCACGTCCCACTTCGAAAAGGGCGGCAGTCTGGGCGCCGACTGGCAGGGCGGCTTCCTCTGTCCTTGCCACGGCTCCACGTTCGATCTGGCCGGCCGTGTCTACAAGAACAAGCCCGCTCCCGACAACCTCGAAGTCCCGCCGTACCAATATCTCACCGACACCCGCATCATCGTGGGCGTCGATGAAGACAACAAGGCCTGACGCGCGCGTCGCGCTTTTTTCCCGAATTACGTAAGTAAATCCGCATTACGCCACGTGAGAGAAGGAGCCGTTACATGGCTGGCGAGAAAACCGTCGAGACGACAGGCCTGTTGGGCTGGCTGGACCGGCGCTTCCCGGTGACCTCTACCTGGAAAGCCCATCTGTCCGAGTACTACGCACCGAAGAACTTCAACTTCTGGTACTTCTTTGGCTCACTGGCCCTACTGGTGCTGGTGCTGCAGATCGTGACCGGCATCTTCCTGGTCATGCACTACAAGCCGGACGCGGAACGCGCGTTCCAGTCCGTCGAATACATCATGCGCGAAGTCCCGTGGGGCTGGCTGGTGCGCTACATGCACTCCACCGGCGCGTCGATGTTCTTCGTCGTCGTGTACCTGCACATGCTGCGCGGACTGCTTTACGGTTCCTACCGCAAGCCGCGCGAGCTCGTGTGGATCTTCGGCGTCGCGATCTTCCTCTGTCTGATGGCGGAAGCCTTCTTCGGCTACCTGCTGCCCTGGGGCCAGATGTCCTACTGGGGCGCACAGGTGATCGTGAACCTGTTCGCGGCCATTCCCTTCATCGGTCCTGAGCTGTCGATCTGGATCCGCGGCGACTACGTCGTGTCGGACGCCACGCTGAACCGCTTCTTTGCCTTCCACGTCATCGCCATCCCGCTGGTGCTGGTGGGCCTGGTCGCGGCCCACCTGGTGGCGCTGCACGAAGTCGGTTCGAACAACCCGGACGGCATCGAGATCAAGCAAGGCCCGAAGGACAAGTACGGCCGCCCGAAGGACGGCATCCCGTTCCACCCGTTCTACTCGGTGCACGACCTGATGGGCGTCGCCGGCTTCCTGCTCGTGTTCGCGTTCATCGTGTTCTTCGCGCCGGAAATGGGCGGCTACTTCCTCGAGTTCAACAACTTCATCCCCGCTGACTCGCTGAAGACGCCCCCGCACATCGCGCCGGTCTGGTACTTCACGCCGTTCTACTCGATGCTGCGCGCCACCACCGACGAGTTCACCTGGGTGCTGGCGGGCGCTTCCGTGCTGGGCGCCATCGCGCTGCTCGTCAAGAGCAACCTGAAGGGCTTCATGCGCATCGCCGTCCCCGGCATCCTGATCGTCGTGGCCGTGCTGCTGCGCGTGATCGACGCCAAGTTCTGGGGCGTGGTCGCCATGGGCGGCACGGTCGTCATCCTGTTCTTCCTGCCGTGGCTGGACCATTCCCCGGTCAAGTCGATCCGCTACCGCCCGACCTGGCACAAGTGGATCTACGGCATCTTCATGGTCAACTTCCTGGTGCTCGGCTACATCGGTACGCAGCCGCCCAGTCCGCCGTTGAACGTCACCTCGCAGATCGGCACGCTGCTGTACCTGGCATTCTTCTTCCTGATGCCGGTATGGAGCCGCCTGGGCACTTTCAAGAAGGTGCCCGACCGCGTCACGTTCCACGCCCACTGAGCCCACCAGATAACGGATTAACCATGATCAAGAAGCTGATTGGTGCCGTGGCCTTGATGCTCACGTGTACCGCCACCCTCGCCGCCGGAGGCGGCTACCCCCTGGACAAGGCCCCGTACCGCGTCAACGACATGGCGTCGCTGCAGAACGGAGCCAAGCTGTTCGTCAACTACTGCCTGAACTGCCATAGCGCGTCCTCGATGCGCTACAACAAGCTCAAGGACATCGGGCTGACCGACCAGCAGATCAAGGAAAGCCTGCTGTTCACCGGCGAAAAGGTCGGCGACATGATGAACGTCGCCATGACCCCGAAGGACGCCAAGCAGTGGTTCGGCACGACGCCCCCGGACTTGTCCGTGATCGCGCGCGCCAAATCCGTGAACGCCGGCCCCTCGGGCGCCGACTACATCTACACCTACCTGCGCACCTTCTACCGCGACACCGCGCGTCCCACGGGCTGGAACAACCTGGTCTTCCCGTCGGTGGGCATGCCCCACGCGCTCTGGGAAGTGCAGGGTCCGCGCGAACTCACGACGGTCGCCATGCACGAGGTCGAAGGCAAGGAAGGCGCCCCCAAGACCTGGGAACGCGTCACCACGGTGTACGATGCACAGGGTTTTTCCACGGTCAAGGCCGAACCGGTAGCCAACTACCACGGCCATGCCACCTTCGATGCCAAATTCAAGGCCGCTAACCCGGCCCAAGTCGCAACATACGACAACGACGTCGCCGACCTGACTGCGTTCATGTCCTGGATGGCCGAACCCGTCCAGACATTCCGCGTCCGTCTCGGCGTCGGTGTCATGTTGTTCCTGCTGCTGTTCTTCCTGGTTACCTGGCGCCTCAACGCCTCGTACTGGAAACACGTGCGCTAACCGCAACGCCCCGCCAGGTTCTTATCCGTCCCCGATTGCAAATGGGGACGGCATCAGCGGATAGGGCTGTACGCCTATCCCGCCTGGCAATTGGGGCCAGCGCCTGCTAGATTAAGGCGCTGGCCTTTCGTTTTTCAATAAAGGACTTACCGCCATGATGGTGCTCTATTCCGGAACCACGTGTCCGTTTTCGCAACGCTGCCGCTTCGTGTTGTTCGAAAAAGGCATGGATTTCGAGATCCGCGACATCGACCTGTACAACAAGCCCGAAGACATCTCGGTGATGAACCCGTACGGTCAAGTGCCCATTCTGGTCGAACGCGACCTGGTCCTGTACGAGTCGAACATCATCAACGAGTACATCGACGAGCGCTTCCCGCATCCCCAGCTCATGCCCGCCGACCCGGTCATGCGCGCCCGCACCCGCCTGTTCCTCTACAACTTCGAGAAGGAACTGTTCGTCCACGTCTCGACGCTGGAAGACCGCAGCGCCAAGCCCGACGAAAAGAAGCTGGCCAACGCCCGCCAGAACATCCGCGACCGCCTGGCCCAGCTGGCCCCCATGCTGCTGAAGAACAAGTACATGCTGGGCGAGGAATTCTCCATGCTCGACGTGGCCGTGGCTCCGCTGCTGTGGCGCCTGGACCACTACGGCATCGAACTGCCCAAGAACGCGGCTCCGCTGCAAAAGTACGCCGAACGCATCTTCTCGCGTCCGGCCTACATCGAAGCGCTGACGCCTTCGGAAAAAGTGATGCGTCGCTAAGGCTGTTGCGTGATGGGTGAAACTTCGACCAAACCGTACCTGATCCGCGCGCTGCACGAATGGTGCACCGATAACGGCTATACGCCCTACATCACCGTGCAGGTCGACGAGCACACCATGGTGCCCGTCGCCCATGTGCGCGACGGCCAGATCACGTTGAACGTGGGCACGCTGGCCACCAACCGCCTGGTGCTGGGCAACGAATTCATCGAATTCCAGGCCCGCTTCAGCGGCGTGACCGAAAACGTCTACGTTCCCGTGGGTGCCGTCAGCGCCATCTACGCGCGCGAAACCGGCGCCGGCATGGGCTTCGAAGTGCAGCCCTACGAACCGCCGGAAGCGGGCGCCCAGGGCGCGACGGCCGCCGCCGCGCCCGAAGGCTCCGACGCCGACGCCGCCCCCGGCGACGACGGCGGAGACGACGACGAACCCAAACGTCCGCGCCTGACCATCGTCAAATAAGGCATCCCCGCAGGGCCGGCATTTTTTTCATTACAATGCAGCCCTTCGCGTGCCCCCGGGTACGCAGCGCCGGTGTAGCTCAGTTGGTAGAGCAGCTCACTTGTAATGAGAAGGTCGAGGGTTCGATTCCTTTCACCGGCACCAAGAACGAATGAAAAAGGCCGACTCCAGGAGTCGGCCTTTTTTTCTGCGCAGCCGGGATTCAATCCGGCTTGATCCCCGCAGCCTTGATGATCGCCACATTGCGCTCCAGTTCGGTTTCCACCTTGCGGCGGAACGCGGCCGGATCGGCGTACGTGGCGTCGAACCCCAGTTGCTCCAGCTTGGCGCGCGTATCGGGTTCAGCCATGACCGCTTCGATCTCCTTGGACAAGCGGGCGACGATGGGCGCGGGCGTGCCCTTCGGCATCACCACGCCGAACCAGGTTTCAAAGTCGTAGTTCGCCACGCCGCCTTCCGCGACGGTGGGCACGTCAGGCACCAGGGCCGAGCGCGCGTTGCCGGTCAGGGCCACGGCGCGCGCCTTGCCCGCCTTGATCTGCGGCAAGCCCGCGACCAGCGTGTCGATCGACAGCGGGATCTGATTGCCCAGCAGGTCGGCCATGGCGGGCGCGCTGCCGCGATAGGGCACATGCAGCAATTTGGCGCCGGTACGCTGCGCCAGCGATTCACCCGCGATGTGCGGCGTGGAACCGTTGCCGAAGGAACCGAAGCTCAGCGGCTGGGCGGCCGACTTGCTCTTGATGTCGGCAACGGTGGTGATGCCCGTCTGCGGATTCGTGAGGATCACGAAGGGCGTGCTGCCGGCAATCGCGACATACTCGTAGCTCTTGATCGGGTCGTAGTTCAGATTCGGATAGAGCAGCGGGTTGAGCGTGAAAGTGGGCGCTCCGGTGATCATGAACGTATAGCCGTCCGGAGCAGCGCGCGCGACGGCCGCTGCGCCGATGCCGGTATTGGCGCCCGGCTTGTTCTCGACCACGACGGTCTGCCGCAGGCGATCGCCCAGCTTGGCGGCGAACAGGCGGCCAATGACGTCCGTCGAACCGCCCGGCGGGAATGGCACGACCATCGTGATCGGCTTGCTTGGATAGTCCTGCGCCGCCGCCAGAGCCGGCCCGACAGCCAGAGCGCACAAGAATGCGCTCTTGGCGATGTGCTTGATCATGCGTAATTCCCCTTGTGTTGGTTGTGTGGTTCAGTCGGCCAGAGCCGGCGTCCGGCGCCAGCATTGCGTGGCTTGCTCAAACGCGTGGGCAAGCTGCAGCAGGGCGCGCTCCTGGCGGTAGCGCCCGACGATCTGGATGCCTACCGGCAGCCCCTCGGCCGTAAAGCCACAGGGCACCGAAATGGCTGGATGTCCTGTCAGGGACAGGTAATAGCCCGAACGCATCCAGTCGATGTAATTGAGCATCGGCGTACCCTCGATGCTGCCGACGGTTTCCTGCTCGACCGGAAACGGCAGCACCTGGCTGACCGGGCCGATCATGAATTCGTATGTCTGCATGAAGGCGTGCATGCGCGCGAACAGCGCGGCGCGGTCCCGCTCCGCCTGCACGACGGCGGCGGCGGATTGCCGCAGGCCGAGCTCGATGTTCCAGATCACCGTGTCCTTGAGCAGATGCCGGTGCTCAAGCAACGCGGCCTCATAGCCCACGGCAAAGGTCTGTCCGCGCAGGGCCTGGAACGCGGCATCCGCGCCGGAAAAGTCGGGGCAGGCCGGCTCCACGCGCGCGCCCAGATCCGCAAACACAGGCAGCCGCTGCTCCAGGGCCTGCACCACCGCGGGTTCGACGGGCAAATCCCCCCAGGTCGGCGCATAGGCGATGCGCACGCCTTTGAAATCGCGCTCCAGGGCGCCAAGAAAGCAGGCCGGATCCTGTTCAATGGCCAAGGGATCGCGCGAATCGGGACCGGCAGTGGCGGCCAGCAGCAAGGCCACATCGGCCACGGTGCGAGCCATGGGTCCGGCCACGGTCAACGTGTTGTAGGGACTGGCCGCGGGCCATTGCGGCACGCGGCCCGGAGAAGGACGCAGGCCCACGACATTGCAGAACGAGGCCGGATTGCGCAACGAACCGCCCATATCCGTGCCGTCGGCCAGCGGCGCCATGCCGGTAGCCAGCGCGGCGGCGGCGCCGCCGCTGCTTCCGCCGGCGGTCATGCGCGGGTCATAGGGATTACGGGTGGCGCCGAATACGGTATTGAAGGTTTGCGAGCCCGCGCCGAATTCGGGCAGATTGGTCTTGCCCAGGGTGATGGCGCCAGCGGCGCGTTCGCGGCTGACGATCAGGCTGTCCCGCTCCGGCACAAAGTCGCGGTATAGCGGTGAACCATAGGTAGTGCGCATGCCCGCCGTCAGGAACGAGTCCTTGTGCACGATGGGCAGGCCGTGCAACAGACCCAGAACCTGCCCGCCTGCCTGACGCTCGTCGGCCCGGGCCGCGCCGGCCATTGCGGCTTCGGCGTCCAGCGTGACGATGGCATTGATCCGCGGATTCCAGGCCTCGATGCGCCGCAGATGCGCCGCCATGAGTTCCCGGGCGCTCAGATGCCCGGCTGCGATTTCCCCGCGCAGCGCAACGGCGGTCATGTCGCATAGGGTCGATTCGATAGTCATTTGCTGCCTAAAAGTATTGCTATGCAATACAAAGTATTGAATACTTAACTTTATAGTGGGTATTGCCAAGCCGGACAATCCGGGGAAACTAGCGCCTGCCCAGCCCCCGGCTGCCATCGCCGCCTGTCCCGCACTCGAGAAACCTCCATGAAAAAGCGCCAGCCATCCCCTCTCGATATCGCACCGGCAACGTTGCCGCCGGAGCCGGCGGCCGCCGACGATCCGCTGTACGTCGCATCGCTGGAAAAAGGCGTCCGGGTGCTGGAAGCATTCCGCGATGCCGGCGACTCGCTGGGCCTGACCGACATCGCCACGGTGACCGGCCTGGGCAAGAGCGCCGCGCAACGCTTCGTGCATACCTGGGAACGCTTGGGCTATCTGGTCAAGGAAGCCGCCTCGCGACGCTACCGCCTAGGGCCGCGCGTGGTGGAGCTCGGCTACTTTTTCCTGCGCAGCGACCGGCTTGTGTCCATGGCCGCGCCGCACCTGGTCGCGCTGCGGGATCGTTGCGGGTTGGCGGTGCATATGAGCGTGCTGGCGGGCAGCGACATGATCTATCTGTTGCGCCTGCCCAGCCGCCAAATGACCCTGGCGGAAATGCTGCCGGGACGCCGCATGCCGGCATGGTGCAATAGCGCGGGACGCATGCTGCTAGCGCAGCTGGACGACGAAGCCGTGCGACAGGCGCTTCTGCGTTCGCCCCCGCGCGCCTTCACCCCTCGCACCGTGATCGATCCCGAAGCGTTGCTGGCGCTGGTCCGGCAAGCCCGGGATGAGGGCTACGCCCTGACCGAAGACCAGGTCCTGCAGAATCAGGTGGGCGCGGCCGTGCTGCTGCGCGATGCCCGCGCCATGCCGCTGGCCGCCATCAGCGTCAGCGCGCCGCGCCACGACTATTCCACCGACCGCCTGGTGCGCGACATCGTGCCCCAGCTGTTCCGCACGGCGCAGGCGATCCAGAGCGCCTGAACCCGCGCGCGGGGCCGTTTTGCATTCTTCCGTTTTTTTGTGCATAATTCGCCCCCTCTACCTGTTCCCCGATAGCTCAGTCGGTAGAGCGACGGACTGTTAATCCGCAGGTCGCTGGTTCGAGCCCAGCTCGGGGAGCCAAAGAATGCAGTACTGAAGGGCCCGCAACTTGTTGCGGGCCTTTTGCATTTGGACGCGGCGCAAGCGGCCTGTTTGCCGGGCCGCGCGCGGCGTACGATGATGCGCATTCCCCATCACCACATCGCCTGCCTCCATGCGTTCCGCGCGATCCCTGCCTGCCCTGGTTTCCCTGCGCGCCTTTGAAGCGGCCGCGCGGCGCATGAGCTTTTCGCTGGCCGCGCAGGAACTCTTCGTGACGCAAAGCGCCATCAGCCACCATATCCAACGGTTGGAAGCCGAGCTGGGCGTGGCGCTGTTCGAGCGGCTCACCCGCGCCGTGGCGCTGACCGCGGCGGGTCAGGCCTATTACGAGCGCGTGCACGCGGCCTTCGAACTGCTGCGCCAGGGTACCGACGAGATCCGTGCGCCCGAGACTGTGCGGCAGACGCTGCGCGTCGGGCTGCTGGCCTCGTTCGCCACGCGCTGGCTGGCGCCGCGCCTGGCGGCGTTTGCCGCCGCTCATCCCGACATCGATCTCCAATTGCAGCCCGACATCGGTTTGGCGGACGTCGCGGGCGGCGAGGTCGACGTCGCCATCCGCTACGGGCGCGGCGTGTGGCCCGGCGTGCGGGCGCGGTTGATCATGGCGGAGCGGCTGTCGGTGGTCTGCGCGCCCGCGCTGATCGCGGGCAGGAAACGCCCGCGCACGCCGCAGGATCTGCTGCGATTTCCGTTGCTGGCCTCGCATGCCCGCCATCCCTTCGAATGGGACGCCTGGGCCCGGCATCATGGCGTGGACCTGGGCGGCGTGCGGCCCGTGCGTCTGCATGACTACAACATCGTTGTGGAAGCGGCGCTGGCGGGGCAAGGCATGGCGATGGGCCGCCACCGCCTTATCGCCGCCCAGCTCGCCAGCGGCGCGCTGGTGGAGGCCCTGCCTGACGCCGCGCTCGAAGCTCCCCGTATCGGCTGGTGGTTCGTGACGCCGCGCGGCGCGCTTGGCGACGCGGCGCAGCGCTTCCACGCGTGGCTGGCGCAGGTAGCCGCGGAGCAAGACGATACACATTAGTTTTACTCATGTGTACTGCGCGAAAATTGATTGGTCAGGGTTCGCAGCGGCCGATAGCATGAGGCTTGCCCTTAGTTTCCCTATTCAGGAGTCCCTCATGACCCGCTCGATCTCCGGCCGCGTGGCCGAACTTGGCCTGACCCTCGAAGCCGCCGCCGCTCCCGCCGCCAACTACGTGCCCTTCGTGCAGGAAGGCAACCTGCTGTATATCTCGGGCCAGATCTCCCGCAAGGACGGCAAGGCCGCCTATCTGGGCCGCCTGGGCGACCAGGTTTCTGACGCCGATGGCGTGGCAGCGGCGCGCCTGTCGGCGCTGGGCCTGTTGTCGCAGATCTCCGTGGCCACCGACGACAAGCTGGACCGCGTGGCGCGCGTCGTGCGCCTGGGCGTGTTCGTGGCCAGCACGCCGGATTTCAACCGCCAGAGCGCCATCGCCAACGGCGCCTCCGACCTGATGGTCGAAGTGTTCGGCGACGCCGGCCGCCATGCGCGCAGCGCCGTCGGCGTAGCGTCCCTGCCGCAGGGCGTGGCGGTGGAAATCGAAGCCGTTATCGCGCTCACGCAAGCCTGATCCCCGCCGGAGCCGCCATGTCCGCCCCCTTGACTCCCAGCGCCGTGGAGGCGTTGCGCGCCCAGACCCCAGGCGCGCACACCACCGTCCATTTCAATCACGCCGGCGCGTCGCTGCCCTCGGCCGCCACGCTGCACGCCATCCACGCCCACCTGCACCGCGAAGCCACGCAAGGGCCTATGGAAGCGGGTGTGCGGTCGCGGGAGCTGATCGAGCAGGCTCGCACGCTGGCGGCCCGGCTGCTCAACGCGGACGCGGCCGAGATCGCGCTGACCGGCGGCAATTCGCCCGGCTGGGGCGCGGCCTTCGCGGCGATGGCGCCGTGGCGCGCCGGCGACCGCGTCCTGGTGGGCCGCCACGAATGGGGCGGCAACCTGGCCGCCATGCGGCTCAAGGCGCAGCGTGCTGGCGCCACGCTGGAAACCATCCCCTCGGACGACAGCGGCTGCGTCGATCCGCAGGCGCTGGAGGCCATGCTCGATGAGCGGGTGCGCTTGATCGCGCTGACCTGGCTGCCCGCCAACGGTGGCCTGATCAATCCGGCCGCCGCCATCGGCAGCGTGGCGCGCCGTCACGGCATCCCGTACTTCGTGGACGCGGCGCAAGCCGTCGGCCAGTTGCCCGTGGACGTGGCGCAGATCGGCTGCGATGTGTTGAGCGGGGCGGGACGCAAGGCATTGCGCGGCCCGCGCGGCACCGGCCTGCTATATGTGCGGCGCGACTTCCTGGACCAGCTCACGCCCGCCTTCGTCGACACCCATTCCGCGCCCCTGGGCGCCGATGGCGAACCCGTACTGCGCCAGGACGCCGCGCGCCTGGAATCGGCGGAGGCCTCGCTAGCGCTGCGCTGCGGCCTGGCCAACGCCTTGCAGGAAGCCCTGGACATCGGCCTGCCAGCCATCCGCGCGCGCATCGCCGCCACGGCCCAGGCCTTGCGGACCGAACTGGCGGCCATCCCCGGCATCACGGTGCTGGACCAGGGCCGCGAACGCTCGGGCCTGGTGTCCTTCGACCTGGCCGGCCAGGACGCGGTATCCGTGCAGCGCGCCATGGCCGCGCAGGGCATCACCATCGGCAGCAACGGCGTGTCCTACACGCCGCTGGACATGCAGGCGCGCGGCCTGACCCAGATCGCGCGGGCCTCGGTCAGCTATCTGACCAACGACGCGGAAATCGATCGCCTGCTGGAAGGGCTGCGCGCGCTGACCCGCTAGGGCTTGCCCGGCCCTGGGCCAAGCTCAAGCCGCCGCGCCCCGCGCGAACGGCGTCCACTTGGTGAAGACCAGCAGGTTGCCCAGCATCACCAGCGCCAGGCCCAGCAGGGCCGGCGCCGTCCATTGATACCCTTCGGCAAAGGTGGACACGCTCAGGGCCACAACCGGGAACAGCACCGTGCAGTAGGCGGCCCGCGCCGGGCCCATGCGGCCCACCAGCGTCAGATAGGCGGTGAAGCCGATCACGGAGCCCGGGATCGCCAGATAGAGCAGGGCGCCGACGTAGGAAGGCGAGGTATCGAAGTCGAATGGCAGACCCGCCGCCAGGCACCCCGCCAGCAGGATGGCTGCGCCATAAAGCATGCTGTAGGCATTGCCGGTCAAGGGCCGGATGCCGGCGCGCTGCTGCAGCGACGACAGCATGTTGCCCGTCGAAAAGCAGAACGTGCCCAACAGGGCAAAGCCCAGGCCCAGCAAGGTTTCATGGCTGGCCTCCTGCCCCGCCAATTCGGGCCAGAACAACAGCACCAGGCCGGAAAAGCCCAGCGCGCCGGCCACCATCACGCGCGGCGCGACGCGGGTGCCGAACCACAGGCGGGCATTCAGCGCGTTCCACAGCGTCGCCGCCGAAAACACCACCGACACCAGGCCGCTGGGAATCCACTGGGTCGCCGTGTAGAAGCACAGGAAGTTCAGGCAGAACAGGCACAGCCCCTGGCCCACGCAAAGCCAGTGGCCGCGCCGGTCCATTTTCTGCAGCTTGCGGGTCAGGGCCAGGGCCGCGAACAGCACCAGGCCCGCCAGCGCAAACCGGTAGAAGATGGAGACCGGAATGGCCACCACGCCCAACTGCAGCTTGATGGCGATCCAGGTGGTGCCCCAGATGACGACAGTGAGGAAATACAGGAAGAGGTTCACGATGCGATGCTGAAACAGGGACGCGGAAGGGTGGTCCGCAAGACCGTCGGGAAACCAAGTTTGCGCCTCCCCGGCCCGCAAGAATTGCCGGTTCTTGCGGTTTTCTTCCGCGCGCGCACGCGTCGCGCGCGGGATCGCAGTAGCATTCCACCCATATGGCTACCGTCGCCTCGGCCCCGGCCGATTTCTCCGTCTTCCGCACCCTGGCGGGTTCCACCGCAACGCTGGGGCGCGCCGCCGCGCTGGGCGATGGCATCGCCATTTCGCAATGGTCGCGCAGCGCCCACGAAACCATGGGCTACGACAACCCGGGCCATCACACCCTGTCGCTCTATCTGCGCGGAGGCGACAAGTCGTTCCGCCTGGGCCCGGACCGGCTGCACGGCGGCGCCGGCAAGTTCTGCGTGCTGCCCTCGGAGCACTATTCGCGCTGGTGCATGAACGACAGCGTGCAGTTCCTGCACCTGTACATCGCGCCGGAACGCCTGGCCCGCGAAGCCGTCATGCGGCTGGACTGCGAGCCCCGCACACTGGAACTGCGCGACCGCACCTACATCCACGACGACTCGCTGATCGACGTCTGCCGGCAGCTGCTGGAAACCGACTGGAACCAGCCAGCCGACCGGCTGGCCGCCAGCAGCGCCGCCGAAACAGTCCTGCACCATCTGCTGAACCAGGGTGTGGCGCGCAGGCCCGCGGCAACGCTGCGCGGCGGCCTCGCGCCCGTCGTGCGCCGGCGCATCATGGACTACGTGGACGCGCACCTGGCCGAGCCGCTGACGCTGGACGAACTCGCGGGCGTGGCGGCGCTCTCCACCTACCACTTCGCCCGCATGTTCCACACCTCTTTCGGCGAGCCGCCGCACGCCTGGGTGCGGGCGCGGCGGCTGGCGCATGCACGCAAGCTGCTGGCGGCCGGCAAGGGCGACCTGGCCGGCATTGCCCAGGCCTGCGGCTTCGGCAACGCCAGCCATCTGGCGCGGGTCTTCCGCGACACCGTCGGCGTCACGCCCGGACAGTACCGCAGCGCCCGCGCCAGCCACTGACGCGTGGGGGCTGCGGCCCCGTTTCCCGTCCCGCCCGGTCTACAATGGTCCACCGCCCCCAGGGCCTGACCGTACCGCCGCCCGACGCGATGCCGTCTACGACCTCTCGCGATTCCACTTCCACGCCTGCCCCCCTTGGCGCCGGCCCCGTGCGCGCGCACTGGCTGGCGGAGCTGATACGCCTGCGCGAAGCGCATTGGGGGCCCTTGGAAGACGCTGCCGCGGTGCGCCGCGTACGGCAGCAGGACGCCGATCTGCCCACGCGCATCCTCGCCCGCGCCGCGTTGCTGGCGCAGCGCGAGAATCTCATCCCCCTGGTCGACAAATGGCGCCGTAGCGCGCTCGCCATGTTGGCCGCGTTGTTCCTGCTGGCCGCGATGTCCGGGGCCGGCGCCGCGCTGGGCGCGCTGGGAGACGGCTCCCGGCCGGTCAACGTGCTGTGGGCGCTGGGCGCCTTGCTGGGCCTGCATGCGCTCACCTTCCTGCTGTGGCTGGCCAGCTTCCTGCTGCGGGCGTCCTCCGTCACGGGACTGGGACGTCTCTGGCTCTGGGCCACGCGCAAGCTGGCCCGCGGCCCCGACAGCGCGCTGGTACCCCAGGCTTTCCTCAACCTGCTGGCCCGCGCGGGCGCCTTGCGCTGGCTCTTCGGCAGCGTCAGCCACCTGCTGTGGCTGACGGCTCTGTGCGCAGCGCTGGCGGTGCTGCTGGCCGTGTTGTCCACCGCCAGCTACCGCTTCATCTGGGCCACCACCTTGCTGGCGCCCGACACCTTCGTAAGCCTGACGCAGGCGATCGGGTGGCTGCCAGCCCAGCTGGGATTTCCCATGCCGGATGCGGCCATGATCCGCGCCAGCGATGGCGCACAGGCCTTGCCCGCCGAGGCGCAGGCGCAGTGGTCGCTCTGGCTGATCGGCGTGCTGGTGGTCTACGGCATCCTGCCCCGCCTGCTGGCCGGCGTCCTGTGCGTGGCGGGATCGCTACGCACCTTGCGCCGCCTGCGCATCGATCCCTCACTGCCCGGCTTCTCCGCCCTGCGCGACCGCCTGGAGCCGCCCGCCCTGTCCACCGGCATAGACCGCCCCGTCGATCCCCTGCACGAGCCGCGCGTCGGCGCGCCGCCGCTCGCGGGCCTGGGCGGTCAGCCCGTGCTGCTGGGACTGGAGCTGCCGCCGGACCTGGCCTGGCCGCCCGCCGACATGCCCGCGGGCGTCCAGCAGGCCGGCAACCTGGATACCCGCGAAGAGCGCAACCGCGTGCTGGACGCGCTCGCCGGCCAGGCCGCCACGCGCATGCTGATCGCCTGCGATGCGCGCCAGACGCCGGACCGAGGCACGCTGTCGCTGATCGCCGAACTGGCCGCGCACGCGGAACAGACGCGCGTATGGCTGGTCACGCCGCGCGCGGACGCCGAAGCTCCCGCCACCCGCGCCTCTCTATGGCGCGAACGCCTGCTGGCGCTGGGCCTGCCCGCCGACGCCGTGCTGCAGGCGCCCCTGGCCCCGCTTGCGTGGCTGGAGTCCGGCCATGGCTGAGGATCTCATCAAGATCGCGCTGGTCGGCCATACCAACACCGGCAAGACCTCGCTGCTGCGCACGCTGACGCGCGACACCACCTTCGGCGAAGTCGCCGACAGCCCCGGCACCACGCGCCACGTCGAAGGCGCGCGCCTGCGGCTGGAAGGGCGGGCCGTATTGGAATGGTTCGACACGCCGGGCATGGAAGACAGCATCTCGCTGTTGGAATACCTGGAAACGCTCGACGGCCCGCAAGAACGCCTGGACGGGCCGGCGCGCATCCGCCGCTTCCTCGACACGCCCGAGGCGCATGGCCGCTACGAGCAGGAAGCCCGCGTACTGGCCAAGATGCTGGACTGCGACGCCGCGCTGTACGTCATCGACGCGCGCGATCCGGTGCTGGGCAAGCACCGCGACGAACTCGCCATCCTGGCCGCTTGCGGCCGTCCTCTGCTGCCGGTGCTGAACTTCGTCAAGGCGCCCGCGCATCGCGCCGACGAATGGCGCGCCGCCATGGCCCGGCTGGGTCTGCACGCGGTCGTGGAATTCGACACCGTCGCGCCGCCGCTGGATGGCGAACAGCAGCTCTACGCCAAGCTCGGCGTGCTGCTGGACCGCCACGCTGCGGCACTGGCCCGGCTGTCCGCCAACCTGGCCGAGCAGCGCCGCGCGCGCCGCGGCGCCGCCTACGAACTGCTGGCCGACCTGCTGATCGACGTAGCGGCCTTGCACGTCTCCAGCGCCAGCGACGAGGCAGCGCTCGCGGCCGCCTCGGGCAAGCTGCGCGATCTGGTGCGCCAGCGCGAGCAGACCTGCGTCAACGCCCTGCTGGCGCTCTACAACTTCCGCGCGGCCGACTTCACCGATGATGCGCTGCCCTTGCAAGGCGAGCGCTGGGGCATGGACCTGTTCCATCCCCAGGCCTTGAAGGACATGGGCGTGCAGGTGGGCATGGGCGCCGCCGCGGGCGCCATGGCCGGCGCGGCGGTGGATCTGTTCAGCGCGGGCTTGAGCCTGGGCACCGGCATGCTGATCGGCGCCGCCGCCGGCGGCCTGTGGCAAGGCGTCGAGAAGCTGGGCAAGCGCGTGGCGGGCAAGCTGCGCGGCTGGCGCGAGATCAGCGTCGACGACGCGGTGCTGCGTCTTTTGGCCCTGCGGCAGCGACAACTGATCGAAGCGCTGGAGCGCCGCGGCCATGCCGCGCGCGAGCCATTGAGACTAGACCATCCGGAGGACGAAGCCTGGCGCAAAGGGCCCTTGCCCGAAGCGCTGAAAGAGGCCCGCAGCCGACCCGAATGGTCGGCCCTGGGCGAGCACTACGAAGACAGCGACCGCCGCAAGCGCGTGGTGCGCGAATTGGCGAAAACCCTTGCCGACGCGCCGCCGCCCGGCGCCTGAGCCCACAGCCGCCAGCCTTGCCGAACGCACCATTCCACGCCGCCGGCAAGCAAGTACTAACCCCAATCCAAACCGATTGACGCTTAAACGAATGCGTCTATAAGATTCGTCCTACATCGATGCGGGTCCGTCCCCGTCATGATAATCACAAGGGGTTGGGTCTATCGTGAAGTCGAAGTCCTACGCAGTGATACCCGGCAGCGCCATCACCGGCGCGCACGCAGTTCGCGCTGCGTCCCGCCAGACCCCAATCCGTTTTTCGTCGTAAGCAGCAACGCCATGCCCCGGATCCCCATGGGGCCGGGGCCCTGTCACTTCTGTCGCGCTATCCGCGCACCACACGGAGCATGAGGGCTATGCGTACTTTTCCCCACCTGAAGCAAGCTGCGCTCGCCGCTGCCATCGCCGCATCGCTGGCATTCAGCGCCGGCGCGGCCGCCAAGACCTTTCACTGGTCCTACCAAGGCGATGCGACGTCCATGGATCCGATGGCCCTGAACGAAACGTTCACGCTGGGCTTCCAGGGCAACATCTACGAAACGCTTGCCGGCTACGACGGCAATCTGAAACTGACTCCGCTGCTGGCGGAAAGCTGGGAAAACCCCGAACCCACGAAGTGGGTGTTCAAGCTGCGCAAGGGCGTGAAATTCCATGACGGTTCACCGTTCACGGCGGACGACGTCATCTTCTCCTGGAAGCGCAGCCTGACCCCGGGTTCCGACATGAAGGGCTACGGCGCCAAGGCCTCCGACATCAAGAAGGTGGATGACTACACCATCGAAGTCACCACGCCCACGCCCAACCCGATCCTGCCGCGCGAATGGGTGTTCCTGTACATCATGAGCAAGTCGTGGTCGGAAAAGAACAAGACCACCGAAGCCACCAACGTCAAGGGCGACAACCAGGGCAACTACGCCAACCTCAACGCCAACGGCACCGGCCCCTTCATGCTGGCCTCGCGCCAGCCCGACGTGAAGACCGTGCTCAAGCGCTACGACGGCTACTGGAACAAGAACATCAAGACCAACGTCGACGAAGTCATCTTCCAGCCCATCACGCAGGAAGCGACGCGCGTGGCCGCGCTGATCTCCGGGGAAATGGACCTGGTGCAGCCGGTGCCCGTGCAGGACTGGAAACGCCTCGAAGACGCCAAGGGCGTCAAGCCGCTGACCGCGCCCGAAGCGCGCGCCATCTTCATCGGCATGGACCAGGACCGCGACGAGCTGCTGTTCTCGGACGTGAAGGGCAAGAACCCCTTCAAGGATCCGAAGGTACGCGAAGCCGTGGTGCTGGCCGTGGACACCAAGGCCATCAACGAGAAGATCATGCGCGGCGCGGCCAAGCCGCTGGGCTCGCTCATCGCCACCGCCATCAACGGCTATGACGATTCCTTCGGCGCGCCGTACAAGCCGGATCCCGAACGCGCCAAGAAGCTGCTGGCCGAGGCCGGCTATCCCAAGGGCTTCACGGTCACCATGGACTGCCCGAACGACCGCTACGTCAACGACGAGAAGGTCTGCCAGGCCGTCGCCGGCATGCTGGCGCGCGTGGGCATCAAGATCAACCTGCTGGCGCAGACCAAGTCGAAGTACTTCGGCAAGATCCTGCTGCAGGCCGGCAATCAGACCAGCATGTACATGCTGGGCTGGACGCCCAGCTCCACCGACGCGCACAACACGCTGCTGAACCTGACCTCGTGCCGCAATGCCAAGACCGCGGCGGGCCAGTTCAACCTGGGCGGCTATTGCAACAAGAAGGTCGACGAACTCACCGACAAGATCGGCGTCGAAACCGACCAGGCCAAGCGCAACGCCATGATCAAGGAAGCCTTCGAGATCGTGCGCAACGACTATGGCTACCTGCCGCTGCACCAGCAGCCCATGTCCTGGGGCGTGAAGGACAACATCAAGGTCATTCAGCGCGCCGACGACGTGCTCGACCTGCGCGACGTCGTCCTGCCGTAAACCGGCAACGCGAACCCCGGGCGGCGCATGCCGCCCGGGCGCGCCCGGCCCAGCCCCGGCTCCCACTATCCGAGGGAAACGCGGCCCGGCGTCATCTGAATCCGAGGGCTCCCGATAATGCTTTCCTTTATTGCGCAACGGCTTATCCAGTCGGTGCTGGTGATGTTGACGGTGGCGCTGATCGCGTTCGCCATGTTCCGCTATGTGGGCGACCCGATAGCCAGCATGGTGGGCCAGGACACCACCTCTGAACAACGCGCGGAACTGCGTGAACAGCTGGGCCTGGACGATCCCTTCGTGGTGCAGTACGCGCACTTCGTGGCCAACGCCGTGCGCGGCGACTTCGGCATGTCGTACCGCCATCGCCGACCCGTCAGCGAACTGCTCGAAGAGCGCATGCCGGCCACGCTGGAACTGTCCTTCGTATCTGCCGTAATGGCGCTGGCCCTGGGCATACCCATGGGCATCTACACCGCGCTCAAGCGCCACGGCGTGCTGTCCAAGGCCTTCATGGCGATCTCGCTGGCCGGCATCTCGCTGCCCACCTTCCTCATCGGCATCCTGCTCATCCTGTTCTTCGGCGTGCAGCTGCGATGGCTGCCCAGCTTCGGGCGCGGCGACGTGGTCAGCCTGGGATGGTGGACCACCGGTTTTCTGACCAAATCAGGCTGGCTGGCGCTGATCATGCCGGCCATCACGCTGGCGCTGTTCCAGATGACCCTGATCATGCGGCTGGTGCGCGCCGAGATGCTGGAAGTGCTGCGCGCCGACTTCATCAAGTTCGCGCGCGCCCGCGGCCTGCCGGAACGGCTGATCAATTTCCGCCATGCGTTGAAGAACACCATGGTGCCCGTCATCACCATCACGGGCCTGCAGCTCGGCTCCATCATCGCCTTCGCCATCATCACGGAAACCGTGTTCCAGTGGCCGGGCATGGGCCTGCTGTTCATCCAGGCCATCAGCATGGTGGACATCCCCGTCATGGCGGCCTATCTGGTGCTGATCGCCTTCATGTTCGTGGTCATCAACCTGGTCGTGGACCTGCTGTACTTCGCCGTGGACCCGCGTCTGCGCGTGCAGAGCAAGTAAAGGACTCATCATGATTGCTCGCATCGCTCCCTTCTTCGCCCGCGCCGCCGACAGCGACCTCTGGCACAGCTTCAAGCGTTCGCCCGGCGCCATCATCGCCGCGATCGTCACGCTGGCCATCCTGCTGGGCGCGCTGTTCGCCCCCGTGGTCGCGCCGCACAACCCCTTTGACCTGGCGTCCCTGAGCATCATGGACGCCAATACGCCGCCGGCCTGGGAAGAGGGCGGCAGTCCCGACTTCCTGCTGGGCACCGACGACCAGGGCCGCGACATCCTGTCGGCGGTGCTGTATGGCTCGCGCGTGTCGCTGCTGGTGGGCTTCGCCTCGGTGCTGTTCTCGATGGTGCTGGGCGTGACGCTGGGCCTTATCAGCGGCTACGCCGGCGGCCGCATCGACAGCTTCATCATGCGCATCGCCGACGTGCAGCTCTCGTTTCCCGCCATCCTGGTGGCGCTGCTGATCGACGGCGTGGCGCGCGGCCTCCTGCCGCGCGACATGCACGACCAGCTCGCGCTCTACGTGCTGATCTTCGCCATCGGCATCTCCGGCTGGGTGCAATACGCGCGCACCGTGCGCGGCTCCACGCTCGTGGAACGCAACAAGGAATACGTGCAGGCGGCGCGCCTCATCGGCATCGGCCCCTTCACCATCCTGCGCCGCCACATCCTGCCCAACGTGATGGGACCGGTGCTGGTCATCGCCACCATCCACCTGGCCATCGCCATCATCACCGAAGCCACGCTGTCCTTCCTGGGCGTGGGCGTGCCACCCACGGCGCCATCGCTGGGTACGCTGATCCGCATCGGCAACAGCTACCTGTTCTCGGGCATGTGGTGGATCTCCATCTTCCCCGGCATCGCGCTGGTGGCGCTGGTGCTGTCGGTCAACCTGCTGGGCGACTGGCTGCGCGACGCGCTCAACCCCAAGCTGCGCTGAGGACGCCATGGCCCTGTTGAACATCGAAGATATCCGCATCGAATTCCCCAGCCGCCGCGGCACGCTGGTAGCCGTGGACGGCGTCTCGCTGTCCCTGGAGAAAGGCGAAATCCTGGGCGTGGTGGGTGAATCCGGCGCCGGCAAGTCCACCATCGGCAACGCCGTGATCGGCCTGCTGGAGGCTCCTGGCCGCCTGGCGGGCGGCTCCGTGCTGCTGAACGGCGAACGCATCGACACGCTGAACCCGGCGCAACAGCGCAAGGTGCGCGGCCGCCGCATCGGCATGATCTTCCAGGATCCGCTGACCTCGCTGGATCCCCTGCAGACAGTCGAGAGCCAGCTGGTCGAAACCATGCAGGTGCACCTGAACCTGTCGCACGCCGAAGCGCAGAAGCGCGCGGTGCAGTTGTTGGCGCAGGTCGGCATCGACAAGCCGGAACTGCGCGTCAAGCAATACCCGCACCAGTTCTCCGGCGGCATGCGGCAACGCGTGGTGATCGCGCTGGCGCTGTGCTGCGAGCCCGAAGTCATCATCGCCGACGAACCCACCACCGCGCTCGACGTGTCGATCCAGGCGCAGATCCTGGAACTGCTCAAGAAGCTGTGCCGTGAAGAGCAGGTGGGCATGATCATCATCACGCACGACATGGGCGTGATCGCGGACGTGACGGACCGCGTGGCGGTGCTGTACCACGGCAAGCTGGTGGAACAAGGCCCCACATCCAAGATCCTGGGCGACCCCGACCATCCCTACACGCGCAGCCTGATCTCGGCCGTGCCGCGTCCCGACATCAAGCTGCGGCGCTTCCCGCTGGTAACTTACATCGAGGACGTAAAGAAGCCGGCGCAACCGCTGGACCTGGCCACGCACTGGCTGGGCCAGCGCCGCGACTTCGGCGCGCGCACCGGCGGACCGCTGGTGCAGGTCAACGACCTGAGCATGCGTTTCGTATTGAAGAACGCCCTGCTCAAGCGCAACCAGCGCACGCTGGACGCCGTCAAACGCGTCAATTTCTCCATCGGCGAGGGCGAGGTCTTCGGCCTGGTGGGCGAGTCCGGTTCGGGCAAGTCCACGGTGGCGCGGCTGATCTCCGGCCTCTACACGCCGAGCGAAGGCTCGGTCAATTTCGGCGGCACGGACCTGACCGCGCTCAAGGGCGAGAAACAGCTGAACCCATTCCGGCGGCAGATCCAGATGATCTTCCAGGATCCGTTCTCTTCGCTCAATCCGCGCATGCGGGTACTGGACATCGTGGCCGAGCCGATCCGCTTCCACAAGCTGGCGGCCAGCGAAGCGGAAACGCGCCGCATCGTGGCCGACCTGCTGGACGTGGTGGGCCTGGCCGATCGCGCCGCCGAGCGCTTTCCGCACGAGTTCTCGGGCGGCCAACGCCAGCGCATCTGCATCGCGCGCGCGTTGGCCACGCGACCGCGTTTCCTGATCTGCGACGAACCGACCTCGGCATTGGACGTGTCCATCCAGGCGCAGATCCTGAACCTGCTGAAGGACCTGCAGGAAGAACTCGGGCTGACCATGCTGTTCATCAGCCACGACCTGCCGGTGATCCGCCAGATGTGCGACCGCGTGGGCGTGATGCGCTATGGCGAACTGCTGGAAGTGGCCAACACCGAAGACCTCTTCGAACGTCCGCAGCATCCCTACAGCCAACACCTGCTTGGCCTCATGCCCCGCCTGCAATCCATGTCCCGCGAGGGGCTGGACGTGGCGGGGTAGCGCCAGGCGCAACCCGGAGCGAGACATGACGGCGACACGACAGACCCTGTTCATAGGCGGCCAGGTTTTCGACGGCAAGGGCACGCTGCTGCCCAACCACGGCGTGCTGGTCGACGGCCGGCACGTGGCGCGCGTGGCGCCGGCCGGCGAGTTTTCCGGCTATGCCGGCGCGACCGTGCGCACGGACGGCATGACGCTGATGCCCAGCCTGGCCGACTGTCACGTCCATCTGGTCTACACCGGCGGCGCGGATCCCAATGCGCAACTGAGCAAGCAAGGCCCCGCGCAGATCACGCTGACGGCGCTGGAGAACGCCCAGGCCAGCCTGCGCGGCGGCGTCACCGCGCTGCGCGATTGCGGCGGCAAGGACTACCTGGAATTCGGCGTGCGCGACGCCATCGCGCGCGGCGTGTTCCCCGGCCCCACGATCAGGGCTTCGGGCCGCATCATCTGCATGACGGGCGGCCACGGCAACCGCATCGGCCGCGTGGCCGACGGCTGTGAGGACGTGATCAAGGCGGTGCGCGAACAGGTCCACGCCGGCAGCGACCTGGTGAAGATCATGGCCACGGGCGGTGTCATGACGCCAGGCGTCAGCCCCATGGACGCGCACTACAGCTTCGACGAAATGAAGGCCGGCGTGCATGAGGCCAAGCGCTTTCGCAAGAGCACCGCCAGCCATGCGCAGGGCACGCTGGGCATCCTGAATGCGGTGCGCGCCGGCATCGATTCCATCGAGCACGGCATATTCATGGACGACGAATGCCTGCGCGAGATGCTGGACGCCCAGACCTATCTGGTGCCCACCATCGCCGCGGTGCGCAACATCATCGCCAACGCCGACAACGGCATCCCCGCCTACGCGGTCGAGAAGGCGCGCGCGGTGGAGCAACGCCACCGCGAGTCGTTCCAGATGTACTACAAGGCAGGCGGGCGCATCGCGCTGGGCACCGACGCCGGCACCCCGTTCAACCTGCACGGCGAGAACGCCATGGAACTCGCCTACATGGTCGAGTTCGGCATGACGCCCGTGGACGCGCTGATCGCCGGCACCTCGCGCGGACATGACCTGATGGGCATGGACCAGCATGGCGCCATCGCCGAGGGCAACGTGGCCGATCTGCTGCTGGTGCAGGGCGATCCCACCGAGGACATCATGAAGGCGGCCGACAAGCGCTTCCACGTCGCGGTGCTGCGCAACGGCGAAGTGGCTGCCGGCGCCTTGCCGCGCTGAAACGCAACAGCCTCGGCCCGCAATAAAAAAAGGCCGCCGCGCCCTGGGCGCGGCGGCCTTTGTACAGCTCGATGCGAGAGACTGGCCGGCTTAGCGGGCGCCGCCCATCGCGCCGCTCATGACCATCATCAGGAACTGTTCGACCGGCATCTTCTTGCCGTTGAAGTCGACCTGGCCGTCAGCGTAGTTCAGGTAGGTCACGATGTTGTTGTTTTCGACCTTGGCCATGCCCATGGCGGTGGCCATGGTGCCAACCATTTCAGCCTGGCCCTTGGCGGTCTGCTGAGCCTGCTCGGCCGGCACGCCGCGCACCTGGGGTTCGATGGCCATCAGGTCGCTCAGGTTGCCCTTGGACAGCACCAGCTTGGCGTTGAGCTTGCGGATCACCTGCTTCAGCGTGTCGGCGAACTCACCGTCCAGCGAGGCCGGCTTGGCCATGTCCAGGTCCAGGTTGAAGGTCGACGTACCGTTGGCCGTGCGCACTTCCAGCGGCGACACCGCCAGCGTCGGGTTGCCGGCCAGCAGCAGTTCGACGTTGGTCTTGATGACCTGCTTTTCTTCGTCCGTGAACTGGGGCGACTGCTCTTCGCCCTTGCTTTGCATCATGCGGCGCGAAGCGGCTTCATAGACGTCGTTCAACGCCTTGAAGGCCTTCGAATCCAGCTTCTGCGCGTCCAGCACCAGCTTCAGGCCGGCCATGTCCTTTTCTTGCACGTTGATCATGCCGAAATCCATGGCCATCTTCACGCCCATGAGCGAGTTGGCTTCGGTCATGTCGACGGTGATCGCGGTGTCCTTGAGCTGGACCGGCGGCTTTTCCTTGGACGTGATGGTCCAGTTCTTGAGCGCGACCTTCTGGCTGCCGACATACATGTCGTTCGACGCCGGCGTCATGTCGCTGGTCAAGGTCAGGCCGGTCATGGCCATGCTGACGATGTCGCTTTCTTCGGATTCGCCCGCCAGCGTCAGGCTGTCGGCCTTCAGCGCGACCGTGCCGTGCTTGCTGCCGGTGGCGTAGGTCACGTCGCCCTTCATGCCCGAGAACTTCAGGCTGTTGGCATCCTTGGCGAACTCGACCGGAGCCATGTCGAAGTTGCCGCTGATGTTCTTGGCGTAGCTGACGCTATAGGCGCCGGACAGCGGCACCGCGCCCTTGGCGGCGGCGAACCATTCCTTGACCAGGGGCGTTTCTTCCAGCTGGAAGCGGCTGGCCACCATGGCGGGCGCGAAGGAACCCGACTTCAGGTTGGACAGCGGGAAAGGTCCATGGTCCAGGTGCTCGACGAACAGCAGCTCGTGCTCCGTGACCGGCTGGCCCTCGGCGGGCGCCTCGGTGAACTTGATGCGGTAGCGCTCGGTGGACGAGAACACGCCACGGTCGAAGGACACCAGCTCAACCACGGGGGTCACGCCCCACTTTTCGCCGACCTTCTTCAGTTCAAGGTTGGCCTGCTCGATCGATTGCTTGACGAAAGCCTCGGCCTTCTGGCCCGTATACCAAGCCGTGCCGGTCCATACTGCGCCCAGCGCGACGACTACGCCCACAATTGCCGATTTTTTCATTGCGATCCTTTATTCTTCAAATGGATGAAAGCGGACGGATTATAGGGATTGCAGCCTAGGGAAAACACTTATTTCGTGCAAAGGCGCAGCAATGTGTTGCTTATTGATACAGAACTGGCCCGCCCGGGCGGTGCTGCAACGCCACATCAGCTACAATCCGTCGGTGCGTTTTGCCAATCTGCGCACGTCCGCTAGGCCCTTCGCTGCCGAGCTTCGCCCATCAGGGCGCTTCCCTTTTCTCCTTTATTCGTCCGCCTGGATTGGAGTCTCTCAACTTGAGCGACGGGCTGCCGCTGGAGTTGTTTTGACTACCTCTTCCCCTTTTGCCGACCTCGGGCTGGCTGATTCCCTGTTGCGCGCCATTGCCGAAACCGGCTACACCGCGCCCACCCCCATTCAGGCCCAGGCCATTCCCCAGGTCCTCAAGGGTGGCGACCTGCTCGCCGCCGCACAGACGGGCACCGGCAAGACCGCCGGCTTCACGCTGCCCATCCTGCACCTGCTGATGCAGAAAAAACCCGAGCTGCGCAAGCCCGGCCGTCCGCGCTGCCTGATCCTGACCCCGACGCGTGAGTTGACCGCGCAGGTCGAGGAATCGGTGCAGACCTATGGCAAGTACACCCCGCTGTCCTCCATGGTGATGTTCGGCGGCGTCAATATCAACCCCCAGATCTCCGCGCTGAGAAAGCCGCTGGACATCCTGGTCGCCACCCCCGGCCGCCTGCTGGACCACTGCGGCCAGAAGACCGTGGACCTGTCCGGCGTCGAGATCCTGGTGCTGGACGAAGCCGACCGCATGCTGGACATGGGCTTCATCCGCGACATCCGCAAGGTCCTCGCGCTGCTGCCCAAGCAGCGTCAGAACCTGCTGTTCTCGGCCACCTTCTCCGACGAGATCCGCACCCTGGCGCGCGGCGTGCTGAACAATCCGGGCGAAGTCTCCGTCACCCCGCGCAACACCGCCACCGAGCTGGTCACCCAGACGGTGCACATGGTGGAACAGCACCACAAGCGCGACCTCATCAGCCACATCATCCGCGAAAGCGGCTGGCACCAGGTGCTGGTGTTCACCCGCACCAAGCACGGCGCCAACCGCCTGGCCGAAAAGCTGGTCAAGGACGGCCTGACCGCCGCCGCCATCCACGGCAACAAGAGCCAATCGGCCCGTACCCGCGCCCTGGCCGGCTTCAAGGACAGCACCGTGACGGTGCTGGTCGCGACCGACATCGCCGCCCGCGGCCTGGACATCGACCAACTGCCCCAGGTGGTGAACTTCGAACTGCCCAACGTGCCTGAAGACTACGTGCACCGCATTGGCCGCACCGGCCGCGCCGGCGCCACCGGCGCCGCGGTCTCGCTGGTCGACAACAGCGAAATCAAGCTGTTGAAGGACATCGAGCGCCTGATCAAGAAGACCATCGAGCGCAAGCCCGTGGAAGGCTGGACGCCGCCGGCCACGACCGCCGCGGCTTTCGACCGCCAGGAACGCGACGAAGACAACCGCAGCCCGCGCGGCGGCGGCGGCCGCAATGGCGGCCGTAGCGGCAACGGCAATGGCAACGGCGGCCGCTCGCGGCCGGCCCAAGGCCAGGGCCAGTCCCGCGCCGCGGCTGGCGGCCGCGCCCCCGCCCCGGCCCGTGCCGGCGGCGAAGGCCGCGCCAACCATGGCTCGCGCGACGGCAAGCCCGCCGACCGTCCGGCCCACGCTGGCCGCAACGAAGGCCGTCCGCAGCAGAACCACCGCCGTCCGGAAGGCTCCGGCCGTGCCGCAGGCAATGGCGGTTCCGGACGCCCCGCGGGCGCGCCGCGCGCCGCGCTGCTGAGCAAGTAATATCACCGCAACCGCCCCCCACGGACCCGCGCCATGCCCTTATCTACCTGGTTGACGTTCTTCCTGGCCTCCTGGGCCATTTCGTTCTCGCCTGGCGCGGGCGCGATCTCGGCGATGTCCTCCGGCCTGAAATACGGCTTTGCGCGCGGCTACTGGAACACGGCCGGCCTGATCATGGGCATCCTGTTCCAGTTCGTGGTGGTGGCCGTGGGCCTGGGCGCGGTGCTGGCCACGTCCGAGATGGCCTTCAACGTGGTCAAGTACCTGGGTGTGGCCTACCTGATCTACCTGGGCGTGCGCCAGATCCGCACGGATGCGGCGCCTGTCACGGTGGATTCCGGCGACCCCAAGCGCGCCACGATCCGTGAACTGGTGCTGCGCGGTTTCCTGATCAACACCATGAACCCCAAGGGCACGGTGTTCCTGCTGGCCGTGGTGCCGCAGTTCGTGGACACCGCGCTGCCGCTGACGCAGCAATACGCGGCCATCGCCGCCACGCTGGCGTTCACCGACCTGGTGGCCATGGGCGTGTACACGCTGCTGGCGGCGCGCGTGCTGCGCCTGCTGCGCAGCGCCAAGCATATCCGCTGGATGAACCGGACCTTCGGCTCGCTCTTCATCCTGGCCGGCGTGTTCCTGGCTTCGTTCCGCCGCCATTCCTGAACCTCATGCGCGGGGCATGCGCCGGCGACGGTGCATGCCCCGCGCGTTTTCATGCCCGATACCGGACCGCGCCGGGCCCAAAAGCGGCGCCAAGTAAAATCCTTCCGATCATGAACATCCCTCACGAAGTAGCGCGGCGCCGTACGTTCGCCATCATTTCCCACCCCGACGCGGGCAAGACGACACTGACCGAAAAGCTGTTGCTGTTCGCAGGCGCGATCCAGATCGCCGGCAGCGTCAAGGCGCGCAAGGCTTCGCGCCATGCCTCGTCCGACTGGATGGAAATCGAAAAGCAGCGCGGCATTTCCGTGGCGTCCTCGGTGATGCAGATGGAATACCGCGATTGCGTCATCAACCTGCTCGACACCCCGGGCCACGCGGACTTCTCCGAAGACACGTACCGGGTGCTGACGGCGGTGGACGCCGCGCTCATGGTGATCGACGCCGCCAACGGCGTGGAACCGCAAACCATCCGCCTCTTGCAGGTCTGCCGCGCGCGCAACACGCCCATCATCACGTTCATCAACAAGATGGACCGCGAAGTGCGCGAACCTTTGGAACTGCTGTCCGAGATCGAAGGCCACCTGGGCATGGACGCGGTGCCGTTCTCCTGGCCGGTCGGCATGGGCAAGGCTTTCGGCGGCGTGTTCGACATCCGCCAGGACCGCATGCGCGTGTTCCGTCCTGGCCAGGAGCGCCGCTCGGACAAGGACGACTTCATCGAAGGCCTGAGCAATCCCGAAATCGCCCGGCGCTTCGGCTCGGCGTTCGAGCAGGCCAGCGGCGAGATCGAACTCATCAACGAAGCCGCGCCCGCCTTCGACCGCGAGCAGTTCCTGGCCGGCAAGCAGACACCCGTGTTCTTCGGCTCCGCCATCAACAACTTCGGCGTGCAGGAAGTGCTGGACGCGCTGGTCGAACAGGCGCCGCCCCCGGGCCCGCGCGAGTCCATGCAGCGCCTGGTGCAGCCCGTGGAACCCAAGTTCACCGGCGTGGTGTTCAAGGTGCAGGCCAACATGGATCCCGCCCACCGCGACCGCGTCGCGTTCGTGCGCGTGAGCTCCGGCCGCTTCGAGCGCGGCATGCGCCTGAAGGTCGCGCGCACCAACAAGGAAATGCGCCCCAACAACGTGGTGTCCTTCCTATCGCAGCGGCGCGAGCTGCTGGACGAGGCCTATGCCGGCGACGTGATCGGCATTCCCAACCACGGCGTGCTGCAACTGGGCGACGTGCTGACCGAAGGCGAGACGCTGCAGTTCACCGGTCTGCCGTTCTTCGCCCCCGAGCTGTTCCAGGCCGTGGAAGTGAAAGACCCGCTGCGCACCAAACAGTTGCGTACCGGCCTCACCCAGTTGGGCGAGGAAGGGGCCATCCAGGTGTTCCGTCCCGAGGCCGCCGGCGGCTCGCTGCTGCTGGGCGCAGTCGGACAACTGCAGTTCGAAGTGGTCGCGCACCGCCTGAAGACCGAGTACGGCGTGGACGCGCGGATGCTGCCTTCCCGCTACACAATGGCACGTTGGATTACGTCTGAAAACCCCAAGGCGCTGCGCAAGTTCATGGATGCCAATGCCGCCCATATCGCCTATGATGTTGTGGATGCGGCGGCGTTTTTGATCGGTTCTCCCGCGCAGTTGCGCGTGGCCGAGGAACTGTATCCCGATGTGAAATTCCATGCCATGCGGGAGCACGGCGGCAAGGTTTTCGGAGACAAAGCGTAGACCCGTTGGGGTCCCGCACGGCAGATGAGGGTAGCAATGTCTTGGCGTTTCTTATTCGCAACGCTCCTGATCGCGCTTGGCGCGTCGGCCTGGGGCGGTATTCAACTGGGTGATTGGCTGGTGGCGCATGCGCCGGTGGCCGCGCCCGCTCCTGGCCAGGATGCCGCGGCATCCCAGCAACCCGTGCTGGATGCCAACGGCCGTCCTTACGTGGCCCAGCCTCCGCAGCCGCGCATCGACGGCACCTTGGGCGTGCCCGACAAGCCGTCCGACCGCGAGTGGCAGGTCAACACCGTGTCCCTGTTCGACAGCGTCAGCGATCCCGCGGTGAAGATCTCGCGCGAACGCATCAGTCCGGATCAGGCCCGCGAAATCGCGGCGGCTTCGCAAGTGCCGCTACCCTCGGGCGCGTCTGACGTCAGCACACTGGATCTGCAGGCTCCCGGCACGTCCACCGCCATCAATGGCGGCCAGGTCCAGGCCGGTGGCTACGGCACGCCGCAAATGGTCCAGGCGCCCCCGCCGCCCCCGAACACCGCTCAGGCGCCCGGCGCCCTGGGCTGGCAGGACGCGCTCAAGCGCGAACTCGCGCATTGCGCCACGCAAGGCTTCTTCGAGCGCCCCTCGTGCTCCTGGGCCGCGCGCAACAAGTACTGCGGGCCCAACCGCGCCTGGGGCACCATGGCCGAGTGCCCGGCTCGCCCGAATTGACGTATCGGCGCGCGGCATGCGCCGCGTGGCACCGACAAAAAAAATGGAGCCCCACGGGGCTCCATTTTTATGTCCGGAACATTACTCCGGCACGGACATCTGGCTTTGCAGATAGTTCTGGATGCCGACCTTGTCGATCAGGTCGATCTGCGTCTCCAGATAGTCGATGTGCTCTTCGGTGTCGTCCAGGATGTCCTGGAACAGATCGCGCGAGACATAGTCGCGGACCGATTCGCAATGCGCGATCGCTTCCTTCACGGTCGCCTGCGCGCCTTGCTCCAGCTTCAGGTCACAGGCCAACAATTCCGGCACGTCCTCGCCGATCAGCAGCTTGTGCAGGTCCTGCAGGTTGGGCAGGCCGTCCAGCATGAAGATGCGCGCGATCAAGCGATCCGCATGCTTCATTTCGCCGATGGACTCTTCGTACTCGTGCTTGCCCAGCTTGTCGAAGCCCCAATGGTTCAGCATGCGGGCATGCAGGAAATACTGGTTGATGGCCGTCAGTTCGTTGGTCAGTTGCTTGTTCAGGAACTGGATGACGGTTTTGTCGCCTTTCATGATGGACTCCTTGCAGTCAGGCGCGACGCAGATGCATCGCGACAAAGGAGCGCACGATGCCGCGCGTACGCAACCCCGGCAGACTACCATCTGGCGCGGGGCCGCGCCTAGCCTTGCGCTGTATTTGGTAAACCGCTTTAGGACCGCTACAAGAAAGCGACAAGCTAATGAGAATGAGTATGCGTGCCTGATGCCTTGCATACGCGCATCAATGCCTGCGCGGCCTGACGCTGCGCGATGCGGCGGAATCCGTCGTCCGATCGGCACAACCGCATGCGCCGATATGCCATCTGCCTGCACGAAACGCGCCAGCTTGCGGCCGGCGGCGTTTCGTTGCGGATCGGCAACCCCGGCTGCGGCGGCGCGTTACTCGGCGCGCCGCGTCGCCAACCAGATGCCCAACGCGATCGGAACGATGCCCATCAAATCCAGCCACGACACGTGCTCACCCAGCACCAGCCACCCGAACAGCAGGCCCAGCGGCGGCATCAGGAAATGCAGCGCGCTCGCCGCCGTGGCGCTGGCACGGCCCAGGATCATGAACCACAGGTAGTAGCCGCCCATCGACACCGCGACGATCATGTAGGCCATGCTCCAGAACAGGCTGGCGGTCATGCGCGCGTCACCGATGTTCTCGTGCATCAACGCGAAGGGCAGCAAGGCTGCGGCGCCGGCCAGGGACTGTATGCCCGTGGACGTCCACAGGCCCGAGGACGGCTTCAAACGCTTGTAGAGCAGCGTGCCCGCCACCAGCGCCACCAGGCCACCCGTGACCAGCAGCGTGCCATGCAGGTCCTCCTGCATGCCCGACAAGCGCGAACGCAGCACCAAGGCCACGCCCGCCAATCCCAGGCACAGGCCCAGCAGCTTGCGCCAACCCAGCCGCTCGCCCAGCACCGGACCGGCCAGCACGCCGATAAGCAGCGGGTTGGTGCTGATCAGCACCGCAGTGAACGCCGACGACACCGTCGTCATGCCCGACCAGCTCAGGCCCAGGTACAGCGCGTTGTTCAGCGCCCCCAACAGGATCAGCGCGGCCAGGTCACGCGCGCCCGGCATCTTCCAACGGCCGCTCGCTGCCGCCAGGCCCAGCATCAACGCTCCCGCGATCAGGAAGCGGATGGTCAGCAAGGTCAGCGGCGGACAGTCCCGCACGGCGATCTTGGCCGCGGCGAACGCCGAGCTCCACAGAAAGCAAAACGCTGCGATGGGCGCCCAACTGATGCCCGGCGAGGCTTGAGCGGGAAGGGCGGCGGCAGAAAGGGTCGAGGTGGCCTTCATGATGAGTCCGGAAGGTGGCGCTGAGCCGCGGTGGCGGCGGATGGACGAATTCTGCGCGGCCGCCAATCCATTGACAAACTCTTTATTCGGATCGAAAGTATTTAAAAAATGAATGCATGGAGCGGCCGATGCCAGACCTCGATCTTTTGCACAGTTTCGTGTCCGTCGTGGATGCCGGCGGCTTCACGGCGGCGGGCGAACGCGTGCACCGCAGCCAATCCACCGTCAGCCAGCAGATCCGCAAGCTGGAGGAATCCTTGGAATGCGCACTGTTCGTGCGCGAAGGCCGCCAGGTCTCGCTGACCGAGGACGGCGAACGGCTTCTGGGTTACGCGCGGCGGATGCTGGCCCTGTCCACGGAGGTCCGGGAAGCCGTCAGCGGACGCAAGCGCGTGGACGTGATCCGGCTGGGTATCCCGGACGACTTCGCGGCCGACACGCTGACCATCCTGGTATCGGAATTTGCGCGGTCCCGTCCGGGCGTGCGGCTATCGGTCCGCTGCGACCTGACCTCGGCGCTCACCCGCGCACTGGAACGCGGCGACCTGGACGTGGCGCTGCTCAAGCGCGAGCCCGGCGCGGGCGCCGCGTTGGCCGCCTGGCCCGAACAATTGCATTGGATCGGCGCCCCGGGGCTGGACGTCCCGGCAACCGAGCCGGTACCGCTGGTCGCGTTTCCGCAGGGCTGCATCTACCGCAACCGCGCCATCCATGCCCTGGAAGCTGCGGGCCGGCACTGGCGCATCGCCTACGAAAGCCCGAACCTGATGGGCTTGCAAGCGGCATTGACTGGGGGGTTGGGGGTGGCGCTGCTGGAGCGGCGCTGCCTCTTGCCGGACCATCGGATCATCGATGCGGGCCTGCCTGCGGTGCCCTCGACCGAACTGGCGCTATGCCTGGCCGACACGGTGCGCGAGCCTGCGCGTCAGCTGGCAATGGCTATCCGGGAATTCTGCGAGAAAGAAGCGACGCGGCCCGCTGCGTGACGGCAGCGAGCCGGAAAGAAACGACTATCCTCAGGCGATCGCGACCAGGGGAATCGGGAAGCTGCTGTTGGCAGCAGGCGCGCCCGACTCGACCAAAGCGGCCGGAGGATTGACCGGAACGGCAATGGAACGCACGTCGCACACGCTGGAGCAGCGGCCGCCTGGCAGGTATTCGGTGGCGGTAGCCGCGCAGCAGCCGCAGCACGTAGCCACGCCCAGCTCGAATTGCAGGTCGGAAAGCGTCGTCGCGCCCGCGTCCACGCTGGCGCGGACTTGGCGTTCGGTGATGGCATTACATACGCAAATGTACATGAGAATAATTATCGAAAATTATTCTGCTACTGACAAGCCCCGCGTGCAAATAAATTTGCAACCAAAGTGTCACGCAAGTCTTTGAAATTAGGGACGAATTTTCCCAACCCCGTCCCTCATTTCAAGAACCCGCTCAGCGGGCTGCCGCCTGCGCCTTGCGCAACGCCGCCGGGGCGATCCGCAGCGCTTCCCGGTACTTTGCCACCGTCCTTCGGGCGATGACTATCCCCTGATCAGCCAGCTTTTGCATGATCTGGCTGTCGGACAAAGGCTTGGCCCGGTTCTCTTCGGCCACCATCTGGCGGATGAAGGTCTGCACCGCCGTGGCCGAGGTGGCATCCCCGCCATCCGTCGAAACCCCCGTACCAAAGAAGCGCTTGAGCTCCAGCGTGCCAAACGGAGTGAGCATGTACTTCTGTGTTGTGGCCCGTGAAATGGTGGATTCGTGCAAACCGAGCTCACCGGCGATGTCCTTCAGGATGAGAGGCCGCATGGCGGCCGGCCCCTGGCTGAAGAAGGCCGTCTGGTGCTGCACGATGGCTTGGGCCACGCGCAGGATGGTGTCGAAGCGCTGCTCCACGTTGCGGATCATCCAACGGGCCTGCTGCAGCTGCGATTGCAGCCCCGCATGCGCGGATTCCTTCTGGTTGCCCAGCATCTGGGCGTACAGCCCGTTGATCTGCAGCTTGGGCACGGCGGCGCTGTTGAGGGTGACCTGCCAGCCGCCGCGCGTCTTGCGCACGATGACGTCCGGCACCGCGTAGTCGGCCGCGGGCACGGTCCAGGCACGCCCGGGGCGGGGCTCCAGGCGCAGGATGAGGGCGTGGGCCGAGCGGAACGTGGCCTCATCGCAGCCCACGGCCGCGCACAGGCGCGCGGCGTTGCCCGTCGCCAGCAGCGCGAGGTGCTGCGCGCAGATCTGGCGGGCACAAGCCAGGACCGCGGCGTCCGCCGCTTCGGGCAGCCGATCCAGATCCGGGTTGCGTAGCTGCAACAACAGGCATTCCGCCATGTCGCGCGCGCCTATGCCGGGCGGATCGAACGACTGCAACAGCGACAGGGCCGCCTTCAGCTCGTCGATGTCCGGTTCCAGTTCGGGCGGCAACCAGTCCAGGATTTCCTCCAGCGGCGATCCCAGGTAGCCGTTTTCGTCCAGTTCGTCGATCAGGAGGCCGGCCAGCGCAGCGTCGCGCGGCGCGGCGCGCGTCAGCATCAGCTGGCCCAGCAGATGTTCGCGCAGCGTATCCGGCCGGGCGGCCTCGGGGCGGCTGGAATCTTCGTCGGGGTAGACCCCGCCCGAGCCCGGCATTTCGTCCACCGGCGTCTCGCGTTCGACGGCGGGCTCGTCATCCTGCACCGAGGATTCGCGGTCGGACTCGGCCGGCGCCTCGGCCGACGGCGCTTCGTCCTGCCGCTCCAGCAGCGGGTTCTCCGCCAGCACCTGCGAAATCTCGGCTTCGAGGTCGAGTGTGGACAGCTGCAACAATCGGATCGATTGCTGTAGTTGTGGCGTCAGCGTCAAATGCTGACCTGGTCGCAGTTCTAAAATTGGACGGGTCATAGGTACAATATTTTGCATGATGAATCTGACTTCGCCCGCAAGCGTCCGCCAGGACTGCCGCCTCATAGGCCAGACCCTGCTCAAACTGGCGCTTCCCCGACTCATACTGCGTGCGATCGTCATCGCCGTCGCTGTGGTCATCTGGTATCTGGCCGCCAACTGGATACTGAATTTCGGCCGCACCGTGAACTACGAGTTCCTGCACTCCCTGGGGCAACCGACCATGGACATGGTGCAGAAGGTCAACCCCTACATCTGGTGGGTGGTGGCCGGCATCTGGACCCTGATCGTGTTCTTCACGATGCGCGCCTGGCTGTCCGCCAGCCTGGCTTCCGGCAGCGCCACGCCGGTCGAAACCAGCGTGCTGGCCGACCTGGCGCCCAACCTGTCCGACGAGACCCTGGGCGTGCTGCGCTGGACCTGGGGCGATCGCCAGGAGCCCTTCACGGTGGGCGATCTGCGCCGCTCCCTGTCTGAAATTCGCCACAATCGCGCCGGCAAGATCGCCATGGTCGCGGAACAGGCCCGCATTCTGGAGTCGTCCGACCGCCAGCCGCGCGATCCGCGCGACGAAGTCCGCCGCGAAGCGCGCAGCGAACGCTACGTGGAGCCGCGTATCGGCCCGGCCCGCTAAGCCCGTCCTTCCTTCCCTCCAATGCCATAGCAGGCCGCCGACAGGCGGCCTGTTTTTGTTTCGGCCGTACGCTTGGCCAGCCACATAGCGCGCCCATCAGCCCCATCCAACGCATTTTGCTGAATATTCTTCAGCAAAATGCGTTGTCATGCGCCCGTATTCCACCCCATCACAAAAGAGTATTCAGTTGCACTTCTGGCGAAAATATGTTCGACTAGCAACTTATGGCCGCTAACCGCACCCCCTTCGCGATTGCCACCGGACGCTACGACGCTCCGGTTGCCGGCCTGCGCGCTCGTTTCTCCTCCTACGCGCTATCGCTATACCTACCGATCGGTTGCCGGGCCTAGTGTCCCCGTGGTAGCTCGGCAACCACGTTTGCCACACGCGATTTCCCCCTTTTATCTCTGAATCCTGCCGGTCAATCACGGCAACTCCTGGCACAAGACCGCAATCCGGTCGCGTAGCCGCCTAGGGAAGCATTCCCGGGATTCAAAAGAAACCGATCGAGGTGTAGTAATGATGCTTGCCAACCCCGCCACCAAATACGTCCCCTTCGCGCCCTTTACCCGCGACTTTTCCGAACGCACCTGGCCCAGCCGCCGCATCACCAAGGCGCCGATCTGGATGAGCACCGACCTGCGTGACGGCAACCAGGCCCTGATCGAGCCGATGAGCGTCGAGCGCAAGCTCCGCTTCTTCGAACAGCTGGTGAAGATCGGCTTCAAGGAAATCGAAGTAGGCTTCCCGTCCGCTTCGCAGACCGACTTCGATTTCGTGCGCAAGCTCATCGACGAGAAGCGCATTCCCGACGACGTCACCATCATCGTGCTGACCCAGTCGCGCGAAGACCTGATCAGCCGCACGGTGGAATCCGCCGCTGGCGCCAAGCAAGCCATCGTCCACCTGTACAACGCCTGCGCCCCGGCGTTCCGCAAGGTCGTGTTCAACATGAGCAAGGACGAGATCAAGAACATCGCCACCACCGGCACGCGCCTGGTGAAGCAGTACATGGCGCAGCACCCGGAAACGCAATGGCGTTACCAGTACTCGCCCGAAGTCTTCAGCACGACCGAACCCGAGTTCGCATTGGAAGTCTCCAACGCCGTGGCCGACGTATGGCAGCCCACGCCCGAGTGCAAGATGGTGCTGAACCTGCCCGCCACCATCGAGGCCACCAGCCCCAATCTGTACGCCGACCAGATCGAATGGATGCACAAGAACCTGGCGCGCCGCGACAGCATCGTGCTCAGCGTGCACCCGCACAATGACCGCGGCACCGCCGTGGCCGCCGCCGAATTCGCCGTGATGGCCGGCGCCGACCGCATCGAAGGCTGCCTCTTCGGCAGCGGCGAGCGCACCGGCAACGTCGACCTCGTCACGCTCGCATTGAACCTCTACACGCAGGGCGTGCATCCGGGCCTGGACTTCTCGGACATCGACGAAGTGCGCCGCTGCGCCGAGTACTGCAACCAGTTGCCGGTCCACCCGCGCCACCCGTACGCGGGCGACCTGGTCTTCACCGCGTTCTCCGGCTCGCACCAGGACGCCATCAAGAAGGGCTTTGCCCAGCAGCAGGCCGACGCCGTCTGGGAAGTGCCTTACTTGCCGATCGACCCGGCCGACCTCGGCCGCAGCTACGACGCCGTCATCCGCGTGAACAGCCAATCGGGCAAGGGCGGCGTGTCCTACCTGCTCGAACAGGAACACGGCCTGGTGTTGCCGCGCCGCCTGCAGATCGAATTCAGCCGCGCCATCCAGCGCGTCACCGACGAGACCGGCCGCGAAGTCACGGCCGACGATGTGCACACGATCTTCAACCGCGAGTACCTCGAGCAGAAGTCGCCGTGGAAGCTGGTGCGCCACCGCATCGACGGCAATCCATCGGCCGGCGAAGGCCAGCATTTCAGCATCGAAGCCGAATTGGAATACAACGGCGAACGCCGCATCGTGACGGGCAAGGGCGACGGCGCCATCTCGGCCTTCGTGGCCGCGCTGGACGTGCCCGTTCGCATCATGGACTACCACGAGCACGCCATCGGCACCGGCACCGACACGCGCGCCGCTTCGTATGTCGAACTGCGCGTCGGCGAATCCAGCACGGGCTTCGGCGTGGGTATCGACCGCGACATCGTGACGGCTTCGTTCCAGGCCGTGCTGAGCGCCGTCAACCGCCACATCAATGCCGGCGCCGTGACCGCAACCGAGCAAGAAACCGCCGAAACCGCGTGATCCGCAATCCGGCGTAAAAAAAGCCAGCCTTATCGGGCTGGCTTTTTCTTTGCGCGCGCCGCGCTTATCCGCGCGGCCAGATGTCGGCCGCGCCGATATCCGGCGCAGTGGCGGCCAACAGCCGCTGATGAACCCACTGCGCCATCGCCAGCGTGCGATGGTCGCTATAGCGCGCACCGACCAGCTGCAGCCCCACGGGCAAGCCCTGCGGGCCGGTAGCGAAGGGCAGGCTGAGGGTAGGATGGCCGAATACCGTCCACGCGCGCGAGAACTGCGGATCCCCCGTCCCCAGGTCCGCGAACGGCGCCTCGCCGCTGGCGCTGGGCGCGAGCAGCACATCGTATTTGTCGAACCACGCGTCCACGCGCGCGCGCGACTCGGCGACGCGCATCAGGTTCTTCTGATGTTCTTCAGCGGTAATGCGCGAGCCCGCTTCCAGGATGGCCTGGATCTTGGGGCTGAGCTGCGCCGCATGCTCCAGGCGCTCGTAGGCCAACGCCTGCGAAGCTTCAAACGCCATGATGTCCGAATGCAGCTGCACCAGCACGCAATGCTCTGGCGGCAGCGGCAATTCTTCGACCACGGCGCCTGCGCGCGACAGAATGGCCGCGGCCTGCGCGTAGGCTTCTTTGGTTTCGGGCAGCGCATGCCGCCATTGCAGGCTGCGGTACATGCCGATACGCGGCTTGCCGTCATAGGCCAGATCGAGCATGCGCGGATCGCGCATCAGCACGGAAGCAAACAGCGCCACGTCCGGCACCGAGCGCGCGAAACCGCCGATGGTGTCCAGGGACTCCGCCAGGCTTTTGACGCCCGCGCGGGAAATGCTGCCAAAGGTGGGTTTGAAGCCCACGATGCCGCAATAGGAAGCGGGGCGGATGATGGAAGCCGCGGTCTGCGTGCCCAAGGCGAAGGGCACCATGTCGTCGGCCACCGCCGCAGCCGAGCCGCTGGACGAGCCGCCCGGCGAGTAGGCTTCGTTGCGAGGATTGCGCGTGGGGCCTGCCAGATAAGTGGCGAATTCCGTCGTCACGGTCTTGCCGACGACGATCGCGCCCGCGCCCCGGCACAGCGCCACCGAGGCCGCGTCCAGGCCCGGAAGGTGGCGTTCGTAGATGGGCGAGCCGTAGCGCGTGGGCAGGTCGACCGTGTCGAACAGGTCCTTCACGCCCATGGGCAGGCCGTGCAGCACGCCGCGCAGCGCGCCGCGGTCCAGCTCCTGCGCACGCTCCAGCGCAGCCTGCTTTTGCAACGCGGTCCAGGCATGGATGGTGCTTTCGCGTTGTTCAATGCGCGCGAAGCAGGCGCGCACCAATTGCTCTGCGGTCAATTCGCGCCGTTGCAGCTTGCGCGCGGCTTCCAGCGCGCCAAGTCTGTTCAAGGCAGTAGACATGGTCCTTTCCTCTTTACCGGCGCCGCGCTACGCGCGGCGGCTCAACTACGCACCCGGTCCCCTTGACCGAGGATCCGCCATGCCGCGCGGTTTTCTGCCGCGACGTTCAAGTGGACCAATCCCAACCATTGTGCGCCTTGCGTCAATTAGGAAATACCCAAGAAAGTCTGATTTTTCCCTGGAAATTGCGCGCCGCGCCTTGGCTTTGTGTTGTTGCGTCGGCATCAGCATAGCGCAAACCCGTGCAACACAAAGGTCATATTTGTCGAGTAAGATGAAATCGTTTTCACGAATCCCGGCAGCAATCCCGCCATGGCCTCGCGCTCGTCGCCCCGCTTTTCCATCATTGAAGTGGCCCGCAAGGCCGGGGTGTCCCCGGCGACGGTTTCGCGCGCGTTCAACCAGCCCGAGATCGTGCATCCGGACACGCTCGCGCATATCCGCAATGTCGCCAAGCGGGCCGGCTTCCGGCCTAACCGCGTGGGCCGCAGCCTGCGTTCCGGCAGCACGCGCACCATCGGCCTGATACTGCCCACGCTGTCCAACCCAGTCTTCGCCGAATGCTTCGAAGGCGCGGAGCGGCGCGCGCGGGAATCGGGCTACAGCGTCATGCTGACCGCCACCGGCTACGATCCCGCGGTGGAATCCGCCGCGGTCCAGGGCCTGATGGACCATCAGGTCGACGGCCTGATCCTGACGGTCGCCGACGCCGCCAAGAGCGCCACGCTGGACGACCTGGACCATGCCGGCATTCCTTACGTGCTCGTCTACAACGAATCTGGCGCCCATCCCTTCGCATCGGTCGACAATCGCGCCGCCGCCAGCGACATGGTGGCGCATCTGGCCGCGCTGGGCCATCGGCGCATTGCGCTGGTCACGGGCCCCTTGACCGCATCGGACCGCGCCCGCCGCCGGCTGACGGGCGCGCGCGCCTGCGCCAAACGCCTGGGCCTGGACGCCATCCAGCACATCTCCATGAGCTCGCACACGGGCAGCGACCTCGACGCCCTGAAAGCGGCGCTGCGCGGCAAGCAGGCGCCCACCGCCTTGTTCTGTTCCAACGATCTGCTGGCCACCGCCGTGATCGCGGACCTGGTGGGCCTGGGCCTGTCGGTGCCCGCCGACATCTCGGTATGCGGCTTCGACGGCATGCGCTTTGGCGCCTTGCTGACGCCGCCCCTGACCACCGTGGCCCAGCCCAGCGACGGCATCGGCGAAACGGCCTGCTCGAACCTGCTGGCGCAGATCCAGGGCCAAGCGCCGCATTCGGACCGCCTGCCGCATTGCATCGTCGTCGGCGGCACCGCCGCGCCAGTGCGCCGCTGAGGCCTCTCTCTACAACAACCATTCTTCTGCATACGCGTCATGCTCATCGCACAAATCACCGACCTGCACATGCGCACTCCGGGCGACAAGGCCTACGGCATCATCGATCCGGCGGCGTTCCTGGCGCCCGCGGTGCGCGCGCTCAATGCCCTGACCCCGCGCCCCGATTGCGTGCTGATCACGGGCGACCTGACCGACCTGGGCCGCCCGCACGAATATCAAGTGCTGCGCGAACACCTGCAGGCGTTGGAAATTCCGTACTTCCTGCTGCCCGGCAACCACGACGACCGCGCCCAGCTGCGCGCGGCCTTCCCGGACCACGCCTATCTGCAAGGCGAGAGCCCCTTCATCCAGTACGCCATCGAGACCTATCCGCTGCGCATGCTGGCGCTGGACACGGTGGTACCCATGAAAAGCCATGGCGAACTCTGCCAGGACCGCCTGGACTGGCTGGCCACGCGCCTGGCCGAACAGCCCGAGCGGCCCACGCTGGTCCTGATGCACCATCCGCCTTTCCTGACGGGTATCGAGCACATGGACGCCATCGGCCTGCTGGCTGGCGCCCCCGAACTCGAACGCATCGTGGCGCGCTTTCCCAATGTGGAGCGCGTGCTTTGCGGCCACCTGCACCGCACGATCTTCCAGCGTTTCGGCGGCACCATCGCGTCCACCTGTCCGGGCACCGCGCACCAGCTCGCAATGGAGTTGGGGCCGCGGCCAACGCTGCAATACATCATGGAACCGCCGGGCTACCAGCTGCACTGGTGGCAAGGGAAGAACCTGGTCACGCATCACGCAGTCATTGGGGAATACCCCGGCCCATACCCCTTCGGCTGAGGCCGACGCTAGACTACGAAAGTTTGTCCTGCCATACATCCGTCATGTTTGCGCTGCACAATGAAAAGGTTTTCATAACAGGCAACAATGCGGATCTAACTATTAGATCTTCGAGACAGCATGTCATCCATCGTCCTGGATAACCTCACCAAACAGTACGGCAACGCTGCCGCAATCCATGGCGTGAGCTTCACGGTTCCCGCCGGCAGTTTCACGGTCCTGCTGGGGCCGTCCGGCTGCGGCAAGTCCACCACGCTGCGCATGATTGCCGGGCTGGACACGCCGACCTCCGGCACCATCCACATCGGCGACCGCGACGTCACCCAGCTGCCGCCCGCCAAGCGCCGCATCTCGATGGTGTTCCAGTCGTATGCCCTGTTTCCGCACCTGTCCGTGCGCGAGAACATCCTGTTCGGCCTCAAGGTGCGCAAGGAGCCCGCGCGCGACTATGACCGCCGCCTGCAACGCGTGGCGGGCCTGCTGGGCCTGAACCATCTGCTGGACCGCAAGCCCTCGCAATTGTCGGGCGGCCAGCAACAGCGCGTGGCGCTGGGCCGCGCCGTGATTTCCGAAGCGCCGGTGTGCCTGATGGACGAACCGCTGTCCAACCTGGACGCGCAGCTGCGCCATGAAATGCGCCGCGAGATCCGCGCCTTGCAGCAGGACCTGGGCATCACCATGGTCTACGTGACGCACGACCAGACCGAGGCCATGAGCATGGCCGACCAGGTGGTGCTGCTGCGCGGCGGCAAGATTGAACAGCACGACACGCCCGACGGCCTGTACGCGCGTCCCGCCACCGAATTCGCGGCGCGCTTCATCGGCACGCCGCCCATGAACCTGATCGGCCTGACCTCCGCGCAGGGCGCCACCGTCATCGCCGGCACGCAGAGCCGCGCCATCGCCGGCGCCCCCGCGGGCGCCGTGAAGCTGGGCGTGCGTCCCGAACACATCCGCATCGACGCCGACGGCGTTCCCGCCACCGTGGAAAGCGTGGAGTACTTCGGCGCGGATTCCATCGTGGTCTGCCGCGTGGGCGACACCAGCGGCGTGGCCGTGCGCGTGGGCGGCCATCTGCGCGCTGGCGCAGGCGAAACACTGGGCCTGTCCTGGGAGGACGGCCTGCAGCACTTCTTTGCCGCCGATTCGGCGGTCATCAACTCCGCTGGCCGCTAGGGCCCGTACACAGGAAAGGAAAACAACATGCGTCGCATCGTACTGAAAACCCTGGCCGCCAGCCTGGCCGCCGCCTGCCTGTCGCTGCCTGCGCAAGCGCAGAACAAGCCCGTCGAGGTGGAGTTCTATTACCCCGTCGCGGTCGGCGGCCCCATCACCAAGATCGTCGACGACATGGTGGCGGATTTCCAGAAGGAAAATCCCGACATCAAGATCAAGCCGATCTACGCGGGCTCCTACCAGGACTCCATCGCCAAGGCGCTGACCGCGCTCAAGGGCGGCACCCCGCCGCAGCTGGCGGTGTTGCTGTCCACCGACATGTTCACGCTGATCGACGAAGACGCCATTGTGCCGATCGACAGCCTGGCCAAGAGCGACGCCGACAAGAAGTGGCTGGGCGGCTTCTATGACGCCTTCATGCAGAACAGCCGCACCGGCGGCCATACCTGGGGCGTGCCGTTCCAGCGTTCGACCATCGTCATGTACTACAACAAGGACCTGTTCAAGGCCGCGGGCCTGGATCCCGAGCGCGCGCCGGCGACCTGGGCCGAACTGGTCGAGTACGGCAAGAAGCTGACCAAGCAGGACGCCTCCGGCAACACCACGCAGTGGGGCATCGAGATTCCCTCGGGCGGCGCGTTCGCCTACTGGCTGTTCCAGGCGCTGACCACGCCCAATGGCGCGATCCTGATGAACGAGGCCGGCAACGAGGTCTATCTGGACAAGCCTGCGGTGGTGGAAGCCGCGCAGTTCTGGCACGACCTGTCGGCCAAGCACAAGATCATGCCGACCGGCACCATCGACTGGGGCACCACGCCCAAGGACTTCCTGGAAAAGAAGGCCGCCATGGTCTGGACCACGACCGGCAACCTGACCAACATCCGCAAGAACGCCGACTTCCCGTTCGGCGTGGCCATGATGCCGCAGCAAAAGCGCGGCGGCAGCCCGACCGGCGGCGGCAACTTCTACATCTTCAAGAGCGGCACGCCGGCGCAGCAGCAGGCCGCGCTGAAGTTCGCGCAATGGGTCACCACGCCCGAGCGCGCCGCCGACTGGAGCATCGCCACGGGCTACGTGGCCGTGACCCCGGCCGCCTGGCAGACCGAAAAGATGAAGAAGTACGCGCAGGAAGTGCCGGCCGCCGCGGTCGCGCGCGACCAGCTGGAAGTCAGCGTGGCCGAGTTCTCCACGCATGAGAACCAGCGTGTCACCAAGACCCTGAACGACGCCCTGCAAGCCGCCCTGACGGGCTCCAAGACGCCGCAGCAGGCCCTGACCGACGCGCAACGCGAGGCCGACCGCATACTGCGTCCGTACAAGTAAACCGACAAGCACGATGAGCCGCTCTTTAAACGCGCTGTACGGCTGGCTGCTGTTGCTGCCAGCCCTCGTGCTGCTCGCCGCCTTCACGCACTACCCGGCGGTGGCGACGCTATGGCACAGCTTTTTCTCCACCCCCAAGGGCGCGCGCCCCGCGCGCTTCGTGGGGCTGGACAACTACGCCGTCATGCGCGACGACCCGGTGTTCTGGCAGTCGCTGTGGAACAACCTGTGGTTTGCGCTGGGGACCATTCCCACGTCCATCGGCATCGCGCTGGTCATGGCGCTGTGGGTCAACCGCAACCTGAGCGGGCGCGGCTTCCTGCGCATGGCCTACTTCACGCCGACGGTGCTGCCCATGGTGGCGGTGGCCAACATCTGGCTGTTCTTCTACACGCCGCAGTACGGCCTGATCGCCCAGGTGATGCAGCTGTTCGGCGCTACGGGCCCCAACTGGCTGGGCAACCGCGAGACCGCGCTGCCCGCGCTGATGCTGGTGACGGTCTGGAAGGAAGCCGGCTTCTTCATGATCTTCTACCTGGCCGCCCTGCAGACGGTATCGCCGTCGCTGCGCGAGGCCGCGATGCTGGAAGGCGCATCGCGCTGGCAGTACTTCCGCCGCATCCTGTGGCCGCTGCTCATGCCCACCACGCTCTTCGTGCTGATCAATGCCCTGATCAACGCGTTCCGGCTGGTGGACCACGTAGTGGTCATGACGCGCGGCGGGCCGGATAACGCCAGCACGCTGTTGCTGTACTACATCTACCAGGTGGGTTTCAGTTTCTGGGACACGGCTTACGCCGCCACGCTGACCGTCGTGTTGCTGGTGGTGCTGGCGCTGACCGCGCTGGTCAAGTTCCGCTGGCTGGACCGCAGGACGCACTATCAATGAAAGACAAGCTCGATACCTTGGGCGCCTGGGCGCTCGGCCTGCTGTGGATCCTGCCCCTGGCCTATGCCATGTGGGCGGCGTTCCACCCGCCCGCCTACGCGACCCGCTTCGACCTGTTCGCGCCGCTGACGCTGGACAACTTCGTGCACGCCTGGCACGCGGCGCCGTTCCCGCGTTATTTCCTCAACACCTTCCTGCTGGTCACCATGGTGCTGGCGGCGCAACTGGTGCTGTCGACCCTGGCCGGCTACGCCTTCGCGCGCTTCGAGTTCCGCGGCCGCGATTTCGTCTTCATGCTGGTGCTGCTGCAGCTGATGATCATGCCGGACGTGCTGCTGGTGGAGAACTACCGCTCCATGAGCCAGCTGGGCATCCGCGACACGGTGTTCGCCATCGGCCTGCCTTACTTTGCATCCGCATTCGGCATCTTCCTCTTGCGCCAGACCTTCAAGACGGTGCCGCGGGAACTGGAAGAAGCCGCGCGCATGGAAGGCGCCAACGCGCTTCAGGTGCTATGGAAGGTGTATGTGCCGCTGGCCAAGCCGATCTACGTGGCCTACGGGCTGGTGTCGGTCAGCCACCACTGGAACAACTTCCTGTGGCCGCTGATCATCACCAACTCGGTCGAATCCCGGCCGCTGACGGTGGGCCTGCAGGTGTTCTCGTCGACCGACCAGGGCATCGACTGGTCGGTCATCACGGCCGCCACGCTGATGTCGGCGGCGCCGCTCCTGATCGCCTTCCTGCTGTTCCAGCGGCAATTCGTGCAATCGTTCATGCGGGCTGGCATCCGCTAGACCCGCCTGCGGGACCGGCCCAAATGAAAACTGCCCCTATGGGGGCAGTTTTTTCTTGGGGATGAGGCCGGATCGCTCAGTAACCTACCGTCAGCCCCGGTAAGTCCACGGTGATGCGCGGACGCTCCAGCGCCAGCGCCAGGTGCTCCGCGAACTCGCGCGCCTCTTTTTCGTCGGAGGACAGGGTGTCGTAGCCCAGCGCATCGGCCACGCCCAGCACCTTGTCCAGCAGCAGGACCTTGCCGCTGGGACGCAGCGGTTCGCAGCCCAGCGTTTCCCAGGCGCTGTCGAACCAGTCGCGCGCATCGCTCTGGCGCTGCGGCGAGGGCTCGACGCTGGCCGAGAGGTCAAGCGAACGGCGGGAATCGAAAACGATGGTGATGTCGCTGCGCATGTCGGGGTTCCTTGGGGTGGCGTCAGGCGAGTAGGGTAGGCAAAAAACGCCGGGCAGATTGTCCGCCCGGCGACATTGGGCTCGCCAGCTTACCAGCCGCGCGACACCTCCCAGGTGACTTCGGCGTTTGCCGCCAAGGACTGGCGCATCATGTCGAGCAGGGGGAAGGCGCGCTCCTTCAGGCCCACCATGCGGGCCATGGGCGAGGCCGGGGCCTTGTCCTCGTCCTCTTCCTCGGAGCCGTCATGGGCGCTCTGGTATTCCTCGATCGCGCGTTCGATGCCGCTGATGGCCGGCCCCAGCTGCTCGACGGTGAAAACGCCGCGCTCCGGGATCTTGTCCTTGAAGGACTTGCCCGCCGCCAGCAGCAGCGCGCCGGCATGGTCGGTCAGCATCAGAACCTCGGCCACGACCTTGGAATGAAAGGTGATCAGCATATTCCAGTCTCCCACATTGATTACTTACATACACTACCGCAACACCAGGGCACTGCCAACTGGCCTGGGGAAGCAGGTCCGACGACCGGCGCCATGTGTCCCCCCGGACCCTTCCTTGCGGCGTTCCCGCCCAGGGCGCAGGCCGGTTCCATGGCCAAATCAAGCTATGATTCAGGAGATTCCCGTGACAGCGGGACCTGACGCGGCCATGAAGCCGGCGCGCGCGGTCCGCCCGGCTACGCCGCCCCTGTCCGCTCCGCCCGACAGGCCCGGCCTGTGCGGGCGCGTCCGTCACTAACTCAGAACTTCTCCAGACGCCCATGCTCCTCGAGCAACAAAAACAGCTTATCTCCCTGATCCAGGCCGCCGTCGCGCAAAGCCTGCCCGACGCCGTGGCAAATGTGCTGCTGGAGCGCCCCAAGGTCGCCGCCCACGGCGACGTCGCCACCAACGTGGCCATGCAGCTGGCCAAGCCGGCCCGCCGCAACCCGCGCGAACTGGCCCAGGCCATCGTCGACGCCCTGATGGCCCAGCCCGGCGCCGCCAGCCTGATCGAGTCCGCTGAAATCGCCGGCCCCGGCTTCATCAACCTGCGCATCACCGCCGCCGCGCGCCAGGCCGTCATCGCCGCCGTGGCCGAGCAAGGCGCAGCCTTCGGCCGTGCGCCGCGCAACGGCGAGAAGATCCTGGTCGAATTCGTGTCGGCCAACCCCACCGGCCCGCTGCACGTGGGCCATGCCCGCCAGGCCGCGCTGGGCGATGCCATCTGCCGCCTGTACGACGCCATCGGCTGGGACGTCACCCGCGAGTTCTATTACAACGACGCCGGCAACCAGATCCAGAACCTGGCCATCAGCGTGCAGGCGCGCGCCCGCGGCCTGACGACCGATTCCCCCGAGTGGCCCGCCGACGGCTACAAGGGCGACTACATCGCCGACATCGCGCGCGACTTCCAGGCCGGCGCGACCGTTCACTCCGATGGCGTGGACGTCACCGCCACGGGCAACGTCGACAACCTGGACGACATCCGCGTCTTCGCCGTGGCCTACCTGCGCCGCGAACAGGACCTGGACCTGCAGGCCTTCGGCCTGGCGTTCGACAACTACTACCTGGAAAGCTCGCTCTACACCTCCGGCCGGGTCGAAGCGACCGTCAAGGCGCTGATCGCCGGCGGCCACACCTACGAGGAAGGCGGCGCGCTGTGGCTGCGCACCACCGAACTGGGCACGGGCGACGACAAAGACCGCGTCATGCGGAAAAGCGAAGGCGGCTACACCTACTTCGTGCCGGACGTGGCCTACCACAAGGCCAAATGGGAGCGGGGCTTCCATCGCGCCGTGAACATCCAGGGCAGCGACCACCACGGCACCGTGGCGCGCGTGCGCGCCGGCCTGCAGGCGCTGGAAGAGGGCATTCCCAAGGAATACCCGGCCTACGTGCTGCACAAGATGGTCAAGGTCATGCGCGGCGGCGAAGAGGTCAAGATCTCCAAGCGCGCCGGCAGCTACGTGACCATGCGCGACCTGATCGACTGGGTGGGCCGCGACGCGGTGCGCTACTTCCTGATCCAGCGCCGCGCCGACACGGAATTCGTGTTCGACGTGGACCTGGCGCTGTCCAAGAGCGACGAGAACCCGGTCTATTACATCCAGTACGCGCACGCCCGCATCTGCTCGGTCATCAACAACGCCGCCATGCCAGCCGCCGACGTGGCCCAGGCCGACGCGGCGCTGCTGACCGCCCCGACCGAATTCGCGCTGATGCAGCGCCTGGCCGAATTCCCCAACGTGGTGGCGCTGGCGGCCCAGGAACTGTCGCCGCACCATATCGCCTTCTGGCTGCGCGACTGCGCCTCGGATTTCCACGCCTGGTACAACGCCGAGCGCGTGCTGGTCGACGACACGGCCCTGAAGCTGGCCCGCCTGCGCCTGGCCTCGACCACGCGCCAGGTGCTGGCCAACGGGCTGGAGCTGATGGGCGTATCGGCGCCCGAGCGGATGTAACATCGGTTCATGGCAACCAAGCGCAAAACCACCCGCCGTTCCTCCGGCGAAAGCGGCAGCACCCTGTACGGCGCGCTGGCCGGCTTGCTCATCGGCCTGATCGTGGCCGCCGTCGTCGCCTTCTACGTCACCAAGGCGCCAGTGCCCTTCGTCGACCGGGCCAGCCGCCAGGGCGACAACGGCAAGCTGCCGGACCCGCGCCAGGCGCCAGACCCCAACGCCGGCCTGTACGGCCGCGACGGCGGCGCCGGCACTCCGTCCACCGGCCCGACCGCCACGGCGCCCGCGCCGCTGCCCGGGGCCGGTACCGGCCAGGCCACCGGACCCGCCGCCTCCAAGGGCGACGATACCCCCGCCAAGCTGGACGACCTGGGCGCGCTGATTGCCACCCTGCCTACGTCCAAGGCGCCCGCCGTGGCTTCGGCCGCGCCGTCCGCCGCCCCCAGCCAGGCGCCCACGCCTATCTCCAAGGCCGCCCCCGCCGCCGCGCCCGCGCCGGCTCCCAAGCCGGCCGCCACCGCGTCCGCGGCCAACGGCACGTATTACCTGCAGGCTGGCGCCTTCCGGGGCGAGAACGACGCGGAATCCCTCAAGGCCCGCATCATCCTGCTGGGTCTGCCGGTGGCGGTGCAAAAGGCCGAAGTGAACGGCAAGCCCATCAACCGGGTCAGGGTGGGCCCGTTTGCCCGCCTGGACGACATGAACCGGGCGCGCGGCCGCCTGGGCGAAAACAAGATCGAAACCGCGGTGGTGCGCCAGTAATGTGGGCCGCCGCGCGCGCAAGCATTGAACTTATCCGGCCCCGGGCCTGTCTGTAACTTTTTACTCAGGAACCTCTCATCCATGCTGTCCCCCAAGATAATCCGCATCCTGGCCGCGGCCGCGCTGACCGCCACGGCATTCTTCAGCCCGGCTAGCCACGCGCAAGGCACGCAGCAGTCCATCGCCATCAACCCGCCGCTGCCGTCGGACACCCCGGGCAAGATCGAGGTCCTGGAATTCTTCGCCTATACCTGCCCGCACTGCGCCGCCATGGAACCCATGGTTGAGGACTGGGCCAAGACCGCGCCGCCGGACGTGGTGCTCAAGCAGGTTCCGATCGCGTTCAACGCCGGCATGAAGCCGCTGCAGCAGCTCTACTACACGCTGCTGGCGCTGGACCGCCCGGACCTGCACCCCAAGGTCTTTGCCGCCATCCACGGCGAGCACAAGCGCCTGTTCGACAAGAAGGCGATGGGCGAATGGATCGCCACGCAGGGCGTAGACCGCGAGAAGTTCGACTCGGTCTTCGACTCGTTCAGCGTGCAGACGCAGGTGCAGCGCGCCACCCAGTTGGCCGACGCCTACCGCATCGACGGCACCCCGTCGTTCGCCGTCGGCGGCAAGTTCATGACCTCGCCGGTCATGGCGGGCAACAGCTACGAAGGCGCGCTGAAGGAAGTGACCCGCCTGATCCCGCTGGTGCGCAACTGATACGTTCCAGCCGGAATCCACAACGCCCCGAGCCTGCCGGCCGGGGCGTTTTTCTTTGCAGTTCCCGCCTGGGCCCGCGCTACACTTTCCGCACAACAAATCGCCGCAACAGCGGCACACAATGGGTGGAAGACAAATGAAGCAGCGATTCCCGCGCAAACGCGCGATGCTGGGCCTGTGCCTGGCGCTGGCCGCCGGCCTGGCGCAAGCCAACGAAACCGACGGCGTGAAGATCGGCGTACTCACGGACATGGCGGGCGTCACCGCCGACGCCACCGGCCGCGGCTCGGTCGAAGCCGCCCGCCTGGCCATCGAGGAAATGGGCGGCACCCTGCTGGGCAAGCCGATTTCGCTGGTCTCGGGCGACCACCAGCACCGGCCCGACATCGGCAGCGGCATGGCGCGCAAGTGGTACGACACCGACGGCGTGGACGTGATCGTGGACGTGCCCAACTCGTCGGTCGCGCTGGCGGTGCAGGGCATCGCGCGCGACAAGAAGAAGCTGGTGCTGTTCTCCAGTCCTGGCACCACCGCGCTGACCCAGGCGCAGTGCTCGCCCTACGGCGTGCAATGGACCTACACCACGTATGCGCTGTCGCGCGGCACGGCGACCGCGGTGGTCAACGAGGGCAACAAACGCTGGTTCATCCTGGCGTCCGACTATGCTTTCGGCAAGCAGCTGGCGGCGGACACCGAGGCCGTGGTCAAGGCCAACGGCGGCGAGGTCGTCGGCACCGTCTACCACCCGCTGAACGCCTCGGATTTCGCGTCCTTCCTGCTGCAGGCGCAGGCATCCAAGGCGCAGATCATCGCCATCGCCAACGCCGGCGGCGACACCATTTCGGCCATCAAGCAGGCCGCGGAATTCGGCATCGGCGGCGCGCAGCAGCTGGCGGCCATGCTGTTGCTGATCACCGACGTGCACAGCCTGGGCCTGCAAGCCGCGCAGAAAACCTATCTGACCGTGCCGTCCTACTGGGACATGAACGACGGCACGCGCGCTTTCGCCAAGAAGTTCGAGGCCCGCGTGGGGCGTCCCCCCACCTTCCTGCAAGCCGGCGTCTACGGCTCGGTGCGCCATTACCTGCAGGCCGTGAAGGCGGCAGGCACGGTGGACGCCGACGCCGTCATGGCCAAGATGAAATCGCTGCCCATCGACGACCCGTTCAGCCTCAACGCGCGCATCCGCGAAGACGGCCTGGTGGTGCGCGACATGATGCTGGCGCAGGTCAAGACGCCGGCGCAGTCGAAGGCGCCCTGGGACTACTACAACATCGTGCGCAACATCCCCGGCGCGGCGCTGGCCTGGCCCTTGTCGGAAAGCCAATGCCCGCTGGTCAAGCCATGACGCAGGCGGTTCCCCAGGCAGTGGCCCTGGCCGACTTCGGCAGCTTCTACGCGGGCGGGCGGCAGGTGCGCATCGACGGCCTGCCTCGGCGCGATATCGCGTTCACGCAAAGCGCGTCGCTGGCGTATGACCCCAACGGGCTGTATCACTTCGAGCAGGCCTACGTGCAGTACTTCATCCCGGCGCGGCTGGCGCATCCGCTGCCCATCGTGCTGCTGCATGGCGGCGGCATGACGGGCGCGATGTGGGAACAGACGCCGGATGGCAGGCCAGGCTGGATGCAGCATTTCCTGCGGCAGGGACATGCGGTGTACGTCGTGGACAACGTCGAGCGCGGCCGCGCGGGCTGGGCGCCGTTCACGCAGGTCTGGCCCGAGCCGCCCATCATCCGCAATGCCGAGGAAAGCTGGACGCTGTTCCGCTTCGGCCGCGCCGAGGACTATCCGGCACGGCGTGCGTTCGACGGGCAGCGCTTTCCGGTCGCCGCGTTCGACGACTTCATCCGCCATGCGGTGCCGCGCTGGCTGGGCAATAACGATGCGGCATTGCAGGGGTTCTGCGCGGTGCTCGACCGCGTCGGACCGTGCCTGGTGATGGCGCACAGCCACGGCGGCGAAGTCGCCTACCGCGCGCTGCACGCGCGGCCGGACCTGGTGCGCGGGGTCATCGGCATCGAGCCCTCGGGCTACTCGTCCGAGGTGACGGCCCAAGCCGTGGCGGACAAGCCCTTTCTGTTCGTCTATGGCGACTACCTGGACGCGACGCCGCTATGGGAAAAGCTTTGCGCCACCGGCCAGGCCTATGCCGATGAGCTGACGCGCCAAGGCGCCCGCGTGCAAACCTGGCGCCTGGCCGACATGGGCATTGCCGGCAATTCGCACATGCCCATGATGGACGACAACAGCGACGACATCGCCGCGCGCATCGGCGCGTGGATACGCGGCGCGGCCGCCTGAGGCCGCCGCGCCTTGCGCCGCTCAGCCCTGGACGGCGGCGGCCTTTTCCAGCGCCTGGGTCAGGTCGGCAATGATGTCGTCCGGCGACTCCAGGCCGATGTGCAGGCGCACCAGGGCGTTGTCGCCTTCGCCCCAATAGCGGTGCTTGGCCAGGTCCTTGCTCGACACCAGCTGCACCAGGCTTTCATAGCCGCCCCAGGAAAAGCCGATGCCAAAGAGCGTCAGTGAATCCACGAACACGCGCGCGGCCGCCGGCGACAGGCGCAGCTCGACGGAAAGCATGCCATTGGAGCCGGTGCAATCGCGCTGCCACAGGGCGTGGCCGGGATCCTGCGGCCAGGCCGGGTGGAACAGGCGCACGGTCTCGGGACGGCTCTTGAAGAATTCGCATACCTGCAAGGCATGGCGCGCGTGCTGGGCCATGCGGATGGGCATGGTGCGTACGCCGCGCAAAGCCAGCCAGGCGTCGTCCGCGCTGATCGAATAGCCCATGGCGTACTGCGTGCGGTTGAGCTTGCGGGCAATCTGCTCGTCATTGGTGACGACGGCGCCCAGCATCAGGTCGGAGTGTCCGCCCACGTACTTGGTGCCGGCGATGACGGATACCTGCGCGCCCAACGTCAGGGGACGGTAGATGTAGCCCGAACCCCAGGTATTGTCGGTGGCCAGCACCAGCCCGTGGCTCTGCGCGAAAGCGGCCATGGCGCCCATGTCCAGCATCTCGAACAGCAGCGATCCCGGAGATTCGACGTACAGCAGCTTGGTGTTGGGACGCACCAGCGCTTCGAGGTCCTCGCCGGCCGCGAAGTAGGTGATCTCGATGTTCATGCGCTTGAGCACCGCGTCGTCGAGTTCGCGCATTGGACCATAGACGCAGTCCGAGATCAGGGCGTGGTCGCCGGCTGAGCACAGGGCCATCATGACCATGGTCATCGCCGACAGGCCCGAGGACGCCAGGTAGCAATGCGTGCCGCCTTCGAGCTGGGTGAAGACTTCTTCCAGCGCCGCATGCGTGTCCATGCCCATGCGCCCGTAGGTGGAGGCGCGGCCGCCTGCCGCCTTGCTGCGCTGGGCCTTTTCGAGCGCTGCGAGGTTCTCGAAGCGCACCGTGCTGGCCCGCATCGGCGGCAGGGGTACCGGCGCGGTGCCGGTTTCCGGGTTGAACGGGGCGGTGCCTGCGTGCTGCAGAAGCGTATCGATGTGTTTGGTGGGCATCTTCAGTGGACTGCTTGCGTATGGACAGGGACGGAATAAAAGCGATCAGGAAGAACCATATCAGGCCAGGCGCGGCCTGTCCCTATTCGCCGATCCAGGTAACGGTTTCGGATTGCGGCGCGCGGCTGGTGCGATAGCTGTTGGCGGGGTGCTCCGTGTCGGCATAACCGAAGGAAATGCCGCAGACCACGCGGCGATCCGCGGCGATGCCGAGTTCATCGCGCAGCACTTCCGGATACATGGCCAAGGATGCCTGGGCGACGGTCGCCACGCCGTTGGCCTGGGCCGCCAGCAGGAAATTGGCCACATAGCCGCCGCAATCCATCGCGCCGTATTCGCCCAGCGCCTCGTCGGTGGTGACGATGGCCACGTGCGGCGCATCGAACAGCTGGAAATTGCGCATTTCCTGGCGGCGGTATGCCTCGCGGTCGCCACGCGCCACGCCGACCGCGCCATACAGCTGGAAGCCTGATTCGCGCCGGCGGGCCAGGTACTCGCCCTGGTACTCGCGCGGAAACGGAAAATCCGGCGTGAAGCCAGACTGTTCCGCGCGGCGTTGCAGCGCGTCGCGCAGGCGTTCCGTACCCGCGCCTTCGGTGATCGTCACCTGCCAGGGCTGGCAGTTGCACCAGGACGCGGCGCGCTGCGCCAGATCCAGGATGCGTTCGATGGTGCCGCGCGCGACGGGCTGGGGCAGAAAGGCGCGGCAGCTGTGGCGCGCATGCAGCCACGCTTCGAGTGCGGCATCGGGGCGCGCGTCTGCGTCCTGCATGGGTTGCGGGGAATGCGGCATGGCGGTGAAGGGCATGGCGGTCGTCTCTCCTGATCGGGTCGCACACGCCCGCCAGGGACGCATGCGGCATGCATGATGAGCACGTCTTTCCCTTTATGATGCCACTTCCGGCCTTCCAGAGCCGGCCGAACCGTTCCAGGCGACCCCCATGCTGCCCATCGACACCCTGATCGCATTCTTCGGCATTGCCGTCCTGCTGGCCCTGACCCCAGGGCCCGACAACCTGTTCGTGCTGATGCAATCCGCCATCTGGGGCCGCAAGGCCGGCATGTTCGTGGTGCTGGGCCTGTGCACGGGACTGCTGGGACATACGGCCGCCGTGGCCGTCGGGCTGGCGGCCGTGTTCGCGGCCTCGCCCATGGCCTTCACCGTGCTCAAGCTGGCGGGCGCCGCGTACCTGGCCTATCTGGCGTGGCAGATCCTGCGCGCACCGGTCGAAGCCGAGGACGGCAAGCGCCCCGAACCCATGAAGCCCGGCGCGCTCTATCGCCGCGGCATCGTGATGAACCTGACCAATCCCAAGGTGTTGCTGTTCTTCTTCGCCTTCCTGCCGCAGTTCACCTCGCCGGCGCTGGGCCGGGTGGGCCTGCAGACCATGCAGCTGGGCGCGGTGTTCATGGTGTCGACGCTGCTGGTGTTCGGCGCCATCGCCTTCTTCTCGGGCGCGTTCGGGGAATTGCTGCAGCGTTCGGTGACGGCCAAGCGCTGGCTGAACCGGATCGCCGCGCTGGTGTTCGTCGGGCTGGCCGTGCGGCTGGCGACGGCCTCGCGTTGAACGGGCGGGGCAGGCCCTCGCAAATGCGCCCGCTCTGAGAGAGCCACGCGCATTCTTCATGAGCATATGTGGAATTTGACGTTTGCGGACCTGGGCCGGCGGTTCAAGATTGCCGCATCGCCCCAGGAAAGGCATAGGCACGGACACCGATAGCCCCCCTTGCGGCGCAAGGAGCGTGGCCATGAATCTAAGCAAACACTTGCGCAGGAAAGCCCCCACCCAAGCGCTGGCCACGGTTGCCAGGCGGGCCGGATGGGCTGCCGTTGCGCTGGCATGCCTGTCCTTGCGTGCGCACGCCCAAACCGACTATCCGTCCAAGCCCTTGCGCCTGGTCGTGCCTTACCAGGCTGGCGGACAGGTCGACGTCATTGCACGATCGGTAGCCGAAGGCCTGGGCAAGCGGCTCGGCCAGCCCGTGCTCGTGGAGAACAAGCCTGGCGCAGGCGGCATCATCGCCACCAATCACGTCGCCAAATCGGCCCCGGACGGTTACACCCTGCTATTGACCCTTGCCACGCCGATCACCGCCAACCTCGTGCTCTACAAGAAGCTCCCCTACGATCCGCGCACCGAGTTGCGGCCGATCTCCGATATCTCCAAGAGTTCGGGCGTGATCGTGGTCCACGGTTCGTTGCCCGTAAGGAACATGGACGAGCTGATCGCGCACGCAAGAAAAGAACCTGGCGCGCTTCGAATGGGTTCGTGGGGACCGGGCTCCCCGCCGCACGTCATTCAGCGCTACATGAACAAGACTTATGGCATCGACATCCTGAACGTGCCCTATAAGGGTGAACTGCCGATCGTGACGGCATTGCTTGCCGGCCAGATCGACGTGGCCCTGGCTTCCGCGTACACCCTCAGGCAGCACCTCGCCGCCGGCAAGATACGCGCCCTCGCGGTGCTCGGCGGAAAGCGGATCAGCAGCCTGCCAGACGTACCGAGCATTGCCGAGGCAGGCTACGACGATGAGGCGTATCGAACCGTGACGCCGACGACGCTGCTTGCCCCTGCCCAAACGCCCGCCGACATCGTCGAACGCCTGGGTCGCGAGATCAGCGCCACGGTGCAGAGTCCTGAGGTCCGCGAGCGGCTGCTCGCGATGGATCTGGAGCCGATCGGAAACCTGCCCCACGAAGCCGAGGCCGAGTACCAGACCTATCTTCCGATCGTTCTAAAGCTGACCACCGACGCAGGGGTGACGCTGGACTGAGGCCGGATTCAGGCGGCCGAGAACCGCACGATGCCGTCCGCGCCCAGCGCGCGCTTGAGCTTGCCTTCGAAATACAGCGCGTGCAGGTGCGCCAGCGCCTCGCCCATGGCGAAGGTCAGCTGGTGCAGGTCGAGCTTGCGCTTGAACAGCACCGGCACGATGTCCGTGGTCGATTGCGGCTGAACGGCACAAGCTTCCAGCACTTCCGCCAGGCGGTCGCGATGGTGTTCGTGCTGTTGCGCGATGCGCTCGTGCAGGCCCTTGAAAGGCCGGCCATGCGATGGCAGCACCAGCGTGTCTTCGGGCAGGTCGGCGTAGCCATCCAGCGAACGCAAGTACAGGGGCAGGGGATTCGCGTCGGGCTCGTAATCGAACACGCTGACGTTGGTGGAAATGCGCGGCAGCACCATGTCGCCGGAAATCAGCACGCGCAGGTCCGGGGAATACAGCGAGGCATGTTCCGGCGCGTGGCCGTAACCCACGATGACGCGCCAGTCGCGCCCGCCGATGCGCACCTCATCGCCGTGCATGATGCGGGTGTAGCGCGCGGGCACGGCCGGCACCAGGTTGGGGTAGTAGTTGGCGCGCTGGCGGATCTGCTCTTGCGCGTCCGGGTCGGTCAGGCCATGGCGCGCGAAGTGATCCACCGCCGATTGGCCGCCCGGACCGCCGCCGGCCTCGCCGCGGCGCGAGGACCACAGCGACGCCACCATGAAGTCCGTCATCGTCATCCACAGCGGGGCGTTCCAGCGTTCGCACAGCCAGTGCGCCAGGCCGATGTGGTCGGGGTGCATGTGGGTGACGATCACGCGCAGCACCGGCAGGCCTTCGAGCTCGGTCTCGAACACGCGTTCCCACAGCGTCTTCACTTCATCGCGCGTGATGCCACAGTCGACGATGGTCCAGCCGTCGCGCCCGTCGATGTTGTCGCGCAGCAGCCAGAGGTTGATATGATCCAGCGCGAACGGCAGAGGCATCCTGATCCACTTGACCCCATCCGCCACCCCGTGCGAACGGCCGGCTTCGGGCTGGAAATCGGCCCAGGGGTACTGCAGTTTCTGTTCGTTCGGATTCATTGCCTCTCCTCCACGCTTGACGATTGGGTCAAGTCATCATAATTTACGTTTACGTAAACTGCCACAAGCCGCATGTCCCCGTCAACCTGGACTATCTCAGAGCTCTCCCGCGAGTTCGACGTCACGCCCCGCACGATCCGCTTCTACGAAGACCAGGGGATCGTCAGCCCGGCGCGTGAAGGACGCAACCGGGTCTTCGGGCCACGCGACCGCACGCGCCTGAAACTGGCCCTGCGCGGCAAGCGCCTGGGCCTGCAATTGTCCGAGATCCTGACCCTGATCGACATGTACGACGGGCCGGGCGACACCGAGGTCCAGCTGCGCCAGTACCTGAGCGTGCTGGAACAGCACCGCGCCACGCTGGAACAGCAGCGCCGCGACATCGAGGATACCCTGCGCGAGATCGCGCAGCAGGAACAGCAATGCCGCGAGTTGCTCGCGCAAAAGCCCTAGGGGCGCACGCATGGCCGCCCTGCAAACCCTCGCGCTGTTCGTCCTGACGGCGCTGGCCGAGATCATCGGCTGCTATCTGCCTTACCTGTGGCTGCGCAAGGGCCATTCGATCTGGCTGCTGGCGCCTGCCGCGGCCAGCCTGGCGCTGTTCGCCTGGCTGCTCACGCTGCACCCCACGGCCTCGGGCCGCGTGTACGCGGCGTATGGCGGCATCTATATCGGCATGGCGCTGCTATGGCTGTGGGCCGTGGACGGCGTGCGTCCCAGCATGAGCGACTGGCTGGGCGTGGGCCTGTGCCTGGCTGGCATGCTGGTGATCATGTTCGGGCCGCGCAGCGCGTAGGCTGCGACAAACCGCCACAAGAAAGACCCCACTGGGCGCCCGCTGTCTTGGGGCAGGCCGAAAAAAAGCGCGCGTACCCACAGGGTCGCGCGCTTTTTGTTGGGGCAAGGCTTACTCAGCCTTGATGTTGCCTTCCTTGATGACCCGCGCGTTGTTCGCGAATTCCGCCTGCACCTGCTTGGCGAAGGCCTCGCCCGTGGCGGTGCCTGGCTGCAAGTACGACTTGGCCAGCAGATCCTGGAATTCAGCGCTGGCGACTGCCTTGGCCAAAGCCGCCTGCAAGGGCTGGGCGACCGTCGCCGGCAGCTTGGCCGGCGCAAACACGCCGAAGTTCGAGTAGTACTGCGCCTGCGGCATCTTCAGTTCCGCCATGGTGGGCACGTCCGGCCAGGCGGCCAGGCGCTCGGGCGCCATCACGGCCAGCGGCTTGAGCGCGCCGCTGGCGACGTGCGGCAGCACCACGTCGCTATTGACCACCAGCAACTCGACCACGCCGCCCAGGCCGTCGGTCAACGCCTGGCTGTTGCCGCGATAAGGCACGTGCAGCATCTTGGTGCCGGTCTGCGCCGTGACGGCCGACATGCCGATGTGGGCCACGGTGCCCTGGCCCGGCGTGCCGTAGCGCACGCCGTCGGGATGCGACTTGGCGTAGTCGATCAGGCCGGCGAAGTCCTTCACCGGCAGCGCCTTGGTGGCGACGATGGCGACGGGCGCGACCGCCACGCTGGCCACCGGCGTCAGGTCCTTCATCGGGTCGTAGTTGGTCTTGGCCAGATGCGGGAAGATCGTCAGCGGGCTGGTGGAGGCCAGCAGCAAGGTGGTGCCGTCCGGCTGCGCGCGCGCCACGAAGTCGGTGCCGACGGACGCGCCCGCGCCCGGCTTGTTCTCGACGATGACGGTTATGTTGCTTTCCTTGCGCAGGACGTCGCCCAGGCGGCGTCCGATCGCGTCGGCGCTGCCGCCCGCGGTGTAGGGCACGACCAGCGTCACCGGCTTGGCCGGCCAGTTCTGCGCCATCGCGCCGCTGGCCATGATCGCCAAGGCCGCCCCCGCGGCCTTGATCAGCAATGTCTTCTTTTTCATATCGTCCTGGTAATGTTGCGTGGCACTGCGTCAGATAAAACGAAAAGCGTGAAGCACATCAGGCCAGATAGCGTTGCGCCAGGCGTACCCAGTACGACGCGCCAGCCGGAATCAGGGAATCGTTGAAGTCGTAGCTGGCGTTGTGCAGCATGCAGGGACCCAGGCCGTGGCCTGCCATGCGGTGCTCGCCGTCGCCGTTGCCCAGGAACACGTAGCAGCCGGGTTTTTCCTGCAGCAGAAAGGCGAAGTCCTCCGAGGCCATGGCCGGTTCGATCACCATTGCCTTGTCCTCGCCCACGACCTCGCGCATGACTTCCATGCAGAACTCGGTTTCGGCGACGGTGTTCACCAGCGCCGGGTAGCGGCGCTCGAAGAATACGTCGGCTTCGCAGCCGTGCGCGGCGGCGATGTTGCCTGCAATCTCGTTCATGCGGCGTTCGATCAGATCGACCACGTCCGTGCTGTAGGCCCGCACCGAGCCACCCAGCCAGGCGCTATTCGGAATGACGTTAATGACGCTGCCGCCGGCCTGCACCTGCGTGATCGACAGCACGGCCGCATCCAGCGGGCGCTTGCTGCGCGTGAGAATGGTCTGCAGCGACTGGCCGATGGCGAACAGCGCAGGCACCGGATCGCTGCAGTCCTGCGGCGCGGCCGCGTGGCCGCCCTTGCCGCGCACGGTGATCTTGAAGCCGTTGGCGGCCGCCATCATCGGGCCGGAGCAGACGCCGATGGATCCGGCGGGCAGCCCCGGCCAGTTGTGCAGGCCGAACACGGCTTCGCAGGGAAAACGTTCGAACAGACCGTCCTGGATCATGGCGCGGCCGCCCGCGCCGCCTTCCTCGGCCGGCTGGAAGCACAGGTACACGGTGCCGTCGAAGCCGCCTTCGGCCTGCAGGTGGCGCGCGGCGGCCAGCAGCATGGCGGTGTGGCCGTCATGGCCGCAACCGTGCATCTTGCCGTCGTGGCGCGAGCGGTGCTCGAACTGGTTCTCTTCCTGCATGGGCAGGGCGTCCATGTCGGCGCGCAACATGATGGCGCGATCCGACGTGCCGCGCTTGATCACGCCGACCACCCCGGTCTTGGCGATGCCGGTGTGAACCTCGATGCCCCAGCCGCGCAGCGTGTCCGCCACCACCTTGGCCGTGCGGTGCTCTTCGTAGCAGAGCTCCGGATGCATGTGGATGTCGCGCCGCAGCGCCACAATTTCGTCCAGGTTGGATAGTTCGAGCACGGCAGACTCCATCGCAATGATTCAGGATTCAAGGATCGGCTGGCATCTTACTCAGCGCAACTCCCTGGGCAGGCCGGAATTACCTAGGGATAACCCGACTCCAATTTACGTTTACGTAAACGTAATATTTGCGGTGCATCATTGCGCAGCGATGGCCGATCGGCGCATCATGAGCCACGCGCGGCAAGCTGGCGCCGGACACAGGCGCCCACAAAATAGTAAGTACCTACTATCACGGAGACAGCGATGAACCTTCCCGGCCTGAACTTCGACCTGGGCGAAGATCTGGACATGCTGCGCGACGCGGTGCGCAATTTCGCACTGGCCGAGATCGCGCCGCGCGCCGCAGAAGTCGACCGCAGCGACCAGTTCCCCATGGATCTCTGGCGCAAATTCGGCGACCTCGGCGTGCTGGGCATGACGGCCGACGAGGAATACGGCGGTGCAAAAATGGGCTATCTGGCCCACATGGTCGTGATGGAGGAAATCTCCCGTGCCAGCGCCTCCATCGGTCTGTCCTACGGCGCGCACTCCAACCTGTGCGTGAACCAGATCAACCGCAACGGCACCCCCGCCCAGAAAGCCAAATACCTGCCCAAGCTGATTTCGGGCGAACACGTGGGCGCCCTGGCCATGAGCGAGCCGGGCGCGGGTTCCGATGTGGTCAGCATGAAGCTGCGCGCCGACAAAAAGGGCGACCGCTACGTACTGAACGGCACCAAGATGTGGATCACCAACGGCCCCGACGCCGACACCCTGGTGGTCTACGCCAAGACCGACCCCGAAGCTCACCAACGTGGCATCACCGCCTTCCTGGTGGAAAAGGGCTTCAAGGGCTTTTCCGTGGCGCAGAAGCTGGACAAGCTGGGCATGCGCGGCAGCCACACCGGCGAACTGGTGTTCCAGGACTGCGAAATCCCCGAAGAAAACGTGCTGGGCCAGGTCAACGGCGGCGTCAAGGTGCTGATGAGCGGCCTGGACTACGAACGCGCCGTGCTGTCCGGCGGCCCGGTAGGCATCATGCAGGCCGTGATGGACGTGGTCGTCCCCTATATCCATGACCGCAAGCAGTTCGGCCAGGCCATCGGCGAATTCCAGCTGATCCAGGGCAAGGTCGCTGACTTGTACACCACGCTGCAAGCCAGCCGCGCCTTCTGCTACCAGGTCGGCAAGAACCTGGACCGCCTGGGCGCCGAGCACGTGCGCCAGGTGCGCAAGGACTGCGCCGCGCTGATCCTCTACACCGCCGAAAAGGCCACCTGGATGGCGGGCGAGGGCGTGCAGATCCTGGGCGGCAACGGCTACATCAACGAGTACCCGGTGGGCCGCCTGTGGCGCGACGCCAAGCTGTACGAAATCGGCGCCGGCACCAGCGAAATCCGCCGCATGCTGATCGGCCGCGAACTGTTCAACGAAACCGCCTGAGCCACGCCGCCATGATCCGCATGTCCGACGTCCAGCACATCGAGCAGGCGCCCGCTCCGGGCCCATCGCCGCTGGACGTCGCGCGGCTGATCCTGGCGGGCTTCGACCGCCACTACGCACTGTTCCGCTACAGCGCCCAGCGCGCCAAGGCGCTGTTCGAATCCGGCGACTGGCACGGCATCCAGCGCCTGTCGCGCGAGCGCATCGAGTACTACGACATGCGGGTGCGCGAATGCGCCACCCAACTGGAAGGCGTGCTGCGCGGCCGCCCCGAAGGCGCGGTCGGCGCCAACGGCAGCGCGGCGCCCGCCCTGAGCGATGCGCAGACCGCGTTCTGGCAACAGATCAAGCAGGAATTCGTGGGTCTGCTGGGCGACCACCGCCAGCCCGAATGCGCCGAGACGTTCTTCAACTCGGTGTCCTGCCGCATCCTGCATCGCGACTACTTCCACAACGCCTTCCTGTTCGTCCGCCCGGCCATCGCCACCGACTACCTGGACAGCAGCATCCCGTCGTACCGCGTGTATTACCCCGCCACCGACGGGCTGGAAAAAAGCCTGATCCGCATGGTGGCGGATTTCGGCCTGGCGCTGCCCTTCGAAGACCTGCCGCGCGACACCCGGCTGCTGGCGCGCGCCGCGGTCAAGCAGCTGCGCGCGATCCTGCCGCGCCACGTCGGCCGGCGCATCGCCAGCGATTGCCAGATCCACGCGCTGGGCTCGCTGTTCTTCCGCAACAAGGGCGCCTACATCGTCGGCCGCCTGATCAACCAGGGCACGGTGTATCCCTTCGCGGTGGCGCTGATGCGCAACCCGGCGGGTCAGGTCGTGCTGGACGCGCTGCTCCTGGGCGCTGACGACCTGAGCACGCTGTTCAGCTTCACGCGCGCCTATTTCCTGGTGGACATGGAAACGCCGGCCGCGGTGGTGAACTTCCTGTCCAGCCTGCTGCCGCGCAAGCCCAAGGCCGAGCTCTACACCATGATCGGCCTGCAGAAGCAGGGCAAGACGCTGTTCTACCGCGACTTCCTGCACCATCTGGCCCATTCGCGCGACGCTTTCGACATCGCCCCCGGCATCAAGGGCATGGTGATGTGCGTGTTTACGCTGCCGTCCTATCCCTACGTGTTCAAGCTCATCAAGGACCGCATCGACAAGGACGGCATGGACCATGCCACCGTGCGCCGCAAATACCAGATGGTGAAGCTGCACGACCGCGTCGGCCGCATGGCCGACACCTGGGAATATTCACAGGTGGCGCTGCCGCGCGCCCGTTTCGCGCCGGCGCTGCTGGAAGAGTTGCGCCGCCTGGTGCCCAGCCTGATAGAGGAAACCGGCGACACGGTGGTCATCCGCCATGTCTACATCGAACGGCGCATGACCCCGCTGAACATCTATCTGCGCCAGGCGTCGGACGCGCTGCTGGACCCGGCCGTGCGCGAATACGGGGACGCCATCCGCCAACTGGCGGCGGCCAATATCTTCCCCGGGGACATGCTCTACAAGAACTTCGGCGTCACGCGCCTGGGCCGGGTCGTTTTCTACGATTACGACGAAATCCAGCGCATGACCGAAATGAATTTCCGGCGCATTCCGCCCGCCCCCAACGAAGAGGCGGAGCTGGCGTCCGAACCCTGGTATGCCATCGGTCCGAATGATGTCTTCCCCGAAGAATTCGGACGCTTTCTGCTAGGCGACCCGCGCGTGCGCGGCGCCTTCATGCGTCACCATTCCGACCTGCTGGAACCGGAGTGGTGGCAGGCCTGCCGCGCCCATGTGGCGCAGGGCCGGATTGAAGAATTTTTCCCTTACGATACGGACAGACGCCTGCGTCCGGAACGCCCTACGGGCGAACCCGCGGCCTCGTAACCCCAGAGCTGTCCCGACCCTCACAGGAGCTAGCCATGTCAGATCCCATCGTCATCGTTTCCGTCGCCCGCACGCCCATGGGCGGCATGCTGGGCGCCTTGTCCGGCCTGGCCGCGCACGAGCTGGGCTCGATCGCCATCAAGGCCGCCGTCGAACGCGCCGGCATCAAGCCCGAGCAAGTCGAAGAAGTCATCATGGGCAACGTGCTGCAGGCCGGCCAGGGCCAGGCCCCGGCGCGCCAGGCAGCACTGGGCGCCGGCCTGCCGCTGGGCGTGGCTTGCACCACCATCCACAAGGTCTGCGGTTCGGGCCTGAAGGCCGCCATGTTCGGCCATGACCTGCTGGCCGCGGGCAGCGCCAACATCGTCGTCGCTGGCGGCCAGGAAAGCATGAGCAACGCGCCCTACCTGCTGCTCAAGGGCCGCCAGGGCTACCGCTACGGCCACAACACCGTGTATGACCACATGGCGCTGGACGGCCTGGAAGACGCCTACGACAAGGGCAAGGCCATGGGCGTGTTCGCCGAAGATTGCGCCGCCAAGTATTCCTTCACGCGCGAACAGCAGGACGCGTTCTCGCTGGAATCGCTGCGCCGCGCCCGCGCCGCGTCGGAAGACGGCAGCTTCAAGTGGGAAATCGCCCCCGTGACCGTGGCCGGCCGCAAGGGCGACACCGTGATCGACACCGACGAAGCCCCCACCAAGGCCATGCCGGAAAAGATCCCCACCCTCAAGCCCGCCTTCAAGAAGGACGGCACCGTCACCGCCGCCAACTCCTCGTCGATCTCCGACGGCGCCGCCGCCATGGTGCTGATGCGCGCCTCCACCGCCGAGAAGCTCGGCGTGAAGCCGCTGGCCCGCATCGTCGCCCACAGCCAGCATTCGCAAGAGCCGAACTGGTTCACCACCGCCCCCGTGGGCGCGCTGAAGAACCTGTTCGCCAAGACCGGCTGGAAGGCCGAGGACGTGGACCTCTACGAAATCAACGAAGCCTTCGCGGTGGTCACCATGGCTGCCATGGCCGACTTCAAGCTGCCGCATGACAAGGTCAACGTCCACGGCGGCGCCACCGCCCTGGGCCACCCGATCGGCGCGTCCGGCGCCCGCCTGATGGCCACCCTGGTCGGCGCGCTGCGCAAGACCGGCGGCAAGCGCGGCGTGGCCACGCTGTGCATCGGCGGCGGCGAAGCCGTTGCCATGGCGATTGAAATGATCTGACGCAACGCCGGGGGGCTTCGGCCTCCCGGCTTTCGATGGATTCCGCTGCGCCTTTCTTGCATGGCGTCATAGCGCGACGGGTCGGTCGCGCGCCATGCAGGAAAGGCGCAACGAAATCCCTCTTCGGTACCCCTGACCGACAAGAATGCCCGGCCCACCGGGCAGCGAGACAAACCGCTCCACGAGCGCCTTCAAATTTCCAACAAGCAGGACGGGTGGAACCCCATGCCCATCATCGAATCCCGCATCAATCCGCGGTCGCAGGACTACACCGACAATGCGCAGGCCATGCAGGCGCAGCTGGACGATCTGGACCAGCAACTGGCCCATACCGCGCTGGGCGGCAGCGAAGCCGCGCGCGCCAAGCACGTGGCGCGCGGCAAGCTGCTGCCGCGCGACCGCGTTGAACACCTGATCGATCCGGGCACGCCATTCCTGGAACTGTCGCCGATGGCGGCGCACGGCATGTACGGCGGCGAAGCCCCCGGCGCCGGCGTCATCACCGGCATCGGCCGCGTGGCCGGCACCGAATGCGTGATCGTCTGCAACGACGCCACGGTCAAGGGCGGCACCTACTACCCGATGACGGTCAAGAAGCACCTGCGCGCGCAGGAAATCGCCGCGCAGAACCATCTGCCCTGCGTCTACCTGGTGGATTCGGGCGGCGCCAACCTGCCGCAGCAAGACGAGGTCTTCCCCGACCGCGAACACTTTGGCCGCATCTTCTACAACCAGGCGCAGATGTCCTCGCAGGGCATTTCGCAGATCGCCGTGGTGATGGGCTCCTGCACCGCCGGCGGCGCCTACGTGCCCGCCATGAGCGACGAGTCCATCATCGTCAAGAACCAGGGCACCATCTTCCTGGGCGGTCCGCCGCTGGTGAAGGCCGCTACCGGCGAGGAAGTCAGCGCCGAGGACCTGGGCGGCGGCGACGTGCACACGCGCCTGTCCGGCGTGGTCGACCACCTGGCCGCCAACGACATGCACGCGCTGCAACTGGCGCGCAACGCCGTCGCGCGCCTGAACCGCAAGAAGCCGCAGCCGCTGGCCACCATCCCGGTGCGCGAGCCGCGCTACGATCCGAACGAACTCAACGGCATCATCCCGGCCGACACCCGCAAGCCCTACGACGTGCGCGAAGTCATCGCGCGCATCGTGGACGGCTCCGAGTTCGACGAGTTCAAGGCGCGCTTCGGTCCCACGCTGGTCACTGGCTTCGCCCACATCCATGGCATGCCCGTGGGTATCGTGGCCAACAACGGCATCCTGTTCTCGGAGTCCGCGCAGAAGGGCGCGCACTTCATCGAACTGTGCGCACAGCGCAAGATCCCGCTGGTGTTCCTGCAGAACATCACCGGCTTCATGGTCGGACGCAAATACGAAAACGAAGGCATCGCCCGCCACGGCGCCAAGATGGTGACGGCCGTGGCCACCGCCAACGTGCCCAAGTTCACCGTGCTGATCGGCGGCTCGTTCGGCGCCGGCAACTACGGCATGTGCGGCCGCGCCTATTCGCCGCGCATGCTGTTCATGTGGCCCAACGCCCGCATCTCGGTCATGGGCGGCGAACAGGCCGCAAGCGTCCTGGCCACGGTCAAGCGCGACGGCATCGAGGCCCGCGGCGGCCAGTGGTCGGCCGATGAGGAAACCGCCTTCAAGGCGCCGATCCGCGAACAGTACGAACGCGAAGGCCATCCCTATTACGCCACCGCGCGGCTGTGGGACGACGGCATCATCGCGCCGGCCGACACGCGGCGCGTGCTGGGGCTGGCCCTGTCGGCGGCCTTGAACGCGCCCATCGAGGACACCAAGTTCGGCGTGTTCCGCATGTAGGGCGGCTTGGCCGTCCCCATTGCAGCCCAAGAATAATTTCAGCCTGGATGACATCCATGTTCGACACTTTGCTGATTGCCAACCGCGGTGAAATCGCCTGCCGCGTGGCCGCCACCGCCCGCCGCATGGGCATCCGCACCGTCGCGGTGTATTCCGACGCCGACGCCAACGCCCGCCACGTCGCCGCCTGCGACCAGGCCGTGTACATCGGCGGCTCCGAGCCGCGCGCCAGCTACCTGCGCGCCGACGCCATCCTGCAAGCCGCGCGCGATACCGGCGCGGGCGCCATCCACCCCGGCTACGGTTTCCTGTCTGAGAACGAAGCCTTCGCCGAGGCCGCCGAGAAGGCCGGCATCGCCTTCGTCGGGCCGCCGGCCTCCGCCATCGCCGCCATGGGCAGCAAGTCCGCCGCCAAATCGCTGATGGAAAAAGCCGGCGTGCCGCTGGTGCCCGGCTACCACGGCGACAACCAGGACCCGCAATTCCTCAAGACCCAGGCCGACGCCATCGGCTACCCCGTGCTGATCAAGGCCAGCGCCGGCGGCGGCGGCAAGGGCATGCGCGTGGTCGAATCGTCCGGCGCGTTCCTCGATGCGCTGGCCTCATGCCAGCGCGAGGCCGCCTCCAGCTTCGGCGACGACCGCGTGCTGATCGAACGCTATCTGCAGAAGCCGCGCCACATCGAAATCCAGGTATTCGCGGACACGCACGGCAACTGCGTCTACCTGTTCGAACGCGATTGCTCGGTACAGCGCCGCCACCAGAAGGTGATCGAAGAGGCTCCCGCGCCCGGCATGACCGAAGAGCGCCGCCGCGCCATGGGCGAGGCCGCCGTGGCCGCCGCGCGCGCCGTGGGCTACGTGGGCGCAGGCACGGTGGAGTTCATCGCAGAACCCGACGGCCGGTTCTACTTCATGGAAATGAACACGCGCCTGCAGGTCGAGCACCCGGTCACCGAAATGATCACGGGCCACGACCTGGTCGAATGGCAGCTGCGCGTGGCCGCCGGCCAGCCGCTGCCGGCGCGCCAGGAAGACCTGCGCATCCAGGGCCACGCCATCGAGGCCCGCATCTACGCCGAGAACCCCGAGAAGGGCTTCCTGCCGTCCATCGGCACGCTGGCCTACCTGGGCCTGCCGGCGCACACCGCATTCGCCAACGGCGACATCCGGGTCGACGGCGGCGTGCGCATGGGCGACACCATCACGCCGTTCTACGACCCCATGATCGCCAAGCTGATCGTGCACGGCGCCGACCGCGACCAGGCCCGCGCCCGCATGCTGCAGGCCCTGGCCCAGACGCAGGCCGTGGGCGTGCAGACCAACGTGGCTTTCCTGTCGCGCCTGATGCAGGACAGCGCCTTCGCCGCGGCGGACCTGGACACCGGCCTGATCGAACGCCAGCGTGCCACGCTGCTGCCCGAACCCCAGGCGGCCAACGCCGCCACGCTGGCGCTGGCCTGCGCCGCGGTGCTGGTGCGCCAAGGCCTGGCGCAGCCGCAGGCTACGGGTGGCAAGCAGCCCGCCGACCCCTGGGACGCGCGCGACGGCTGGCGCCTGGGCGGCCGCTACCAACGCCAACTGCAATGGGTGGACAACGGCGAGACCCGCCACGTCACCGTCGCCCGCCAGGGCGGCGTCTGGACCCTGGACAGCGGCGCAGGCCCGCAGGCCTTCCTGTGGCGCGCCCACGCCAGCGCCAACCCCAATCTGGCCTACGGCCTGCGCATCACGCTGGACGGCCATGAAAGCGCCGGCACGGTCGTGCTGCACGCCGAAAAGGCCCACGTCTTCGGCGAAGCCGGCGTGCACGTGCTGGACCTGTACGATCCGCTGGCGCATTCGCAGGACACCCAGGGCGAACACGGCGGCGGCCTCACGGCCCCCATGCCCGGCAAGATCATCTCGATCTCGGTCAAGGCCGGCGACACCGTGGAAAAGGGCCAGCCGCTGCTGGTGATGGAAGCCATGAAGATGGAGCACACCATTTCCGCGCCCGCCGACGGCAAGGTCTCGGAAGTGTTCTACGGCGTGGGCGATCAGGTAACGGAAGGCGCCGAGCTGGTCGCCATCGGCGAGTAGCCAGGCGCGCAGTAACAAAATCGTCATCCTCCCCGCCGCCCGCGGGTGCATCATGGGCGCTCCTGCATTTTCACAGGAGTACCCATGATGAGTGCTATGCCCTCCGAATCCGCGGCGCCCCGGCTGTTCCCAACCCTGCGTTGCCGCGATGCGGACGCCATGCTGCGCTGGCTTACTGGCGTACTGGGTTTCACCGAACACGCCGTCTATCGCGACGACGGCGCGGTGCAACATGCGGAACTGGCTTATGGCAGCTCCCTTTTGATGCTGGGTCCTGACCGCGACGACGCCCATGGCAAGCTGGTAGGCGACCTGCAAGGACGCCGCACCGACGCGCTGTATTTGGCGGTGGATGATCCCGACGCCCTGCACGCGCAGGTCCAGGCGTCCGGCGCCACCATCGAAACCCCGCCCTACGACACCGCCTACGGCAGCCGTGAGTTCGCCTGCCGCGATCCGGAGGGCAACCTGTGGAGCTTCGGGACGTATTGGCCGAAGGCATAACGGCAGGCGCGGCCGGGGGCACATGAGCCGCTCTTAGTTTCCCGTCAGCGACTTCTCCCTAGAATGCGGGGGTCCGGCGCCCGTCGCGCGCCCAAAGCGCCATCCCCCAATGCCCGCCCCCGATTCCCCCAGTCCGCTTCAACGTCCCGCCTTCCTGCATTACCTGTTCGCGCGCATCGGCGCGTCGCTCGCCTTCCAGATCGTCTCCGTCGCGGTGGGCTGGCAGATCTATGCATTGAGCGGCAGCGCCCTGGACCTGGGCCTGATCGGCCTGGCGCAATTCCTGCCCATGGCGGCGCTGACCCTGGTGGTGGGCCACGTAGCCGATCGCTACGACCGCCGCAAGATCGTGGCGGTATGCATGGCGCTGGAGGCGCTGGCCACGCTGGTGCTGGCGATCGCGGCCCTGCACGGCGTGGGCGGCAAGACGCTGATCTACGCCACCATCATCATCATGAGTTCGGCCCGCGCCTTTGAAGCGCCGACCCTGGCCACGCTGATCCCGGCGGTGGTGCCGCGCGAATGGCTGCCGCGCGCGACCGCGCTGGCCTCGTCCGGCGGACAGATCGCGCAGATCGCGGGTCCTGCGCTGGGCGGCGTCGGCTACGGGCTGGGAGCAGGGTGGATCTATTGCGTGGCGGCGGCCCTGTACCTGTCCGCCTTCGCCTCCATCGCCACGCTGGTCATCGAACGCGCCCCGCCGCGCAAAGAACCGACCACCTGGCGCACGCTGTTCGCCGGCATCACCTTCATCTTCCAGCGCCGCCTGCTGCTGGGCACCTTGTCGCTGGACCTGTTCGCCGTGCTGCTGGGCGGCGCCACGGCGCTACTGCCGATCTTTGCCAAGGACATCCTGAACGCGGGCCCCTGGGCGCTGGGCGCGCTGCGCGCCGCTCCCGCTTGCGGCGCCGCGCTCATGTCCTTGACGCTGGCCCGCCTGAGCCTGGGCGAACACGTCGGCCGGCTGCTGTTCGGCGCGTTGATCGTGTTCGGGCTGGCGACCACGGTATTTGGCCTGTCGACCTCGATCCCGCTGTCCATCGGCGCGCTGGTGGTGCTGGGCGCGGCGGACGCGGTCAGCGTGGTGGTGCGCTCGTCGCTGGTGCAGCTGAACACGCCCGACCATATGCTGGGACGAGTGAGCGCGGTGAACACGCTATTCATCGGCACCTCAAATCAGCTGGGCGAATTCGAGTCCGGCGTCATGGCTGCGGCCTTCGGCGCGGTGCCCGCGGTGGTGATCGGCGGGGTCGGCACGATTGCCGTGGCGGGGTTGTGGATGCGGTGGTTTCCCGAGCTGAGGAAGCTCAGGAGCTTGCACACGCCCTGAAGCGATAAGGCGCGGCTCCTCCTGGCAGTGCCTGATAATTTTGATACAATAAGAATCATTATCATTTGATCAAGCCATGCCTACGCGCCCAGGTCACAGAACCCGGCGCCGGACATCGACAGGGGCATCATGGGGGAGCGGTTCTTCGGCGTGATCGCCGAGGCGTACAAGGCGTGGAACGTGGAGCTGGTCGGTTTCCTGAACCGCCAGCTCAAGCGTTCGCCCGAGGCTGCCCAGGACCTGGCGCAGGAGACCTTCGCCAAGTGGTTGGCGGCGCATGACGGCGCCACGCCGCCGGAGAAGCCGCGCGCCTATCTGTACGAGATCGCGCGCAACCTGCTGCGCGACCACTGGCGCCGCGAGAGCGTGCGCGACGAGCACGTGGTGGCCAGCCTGGACGACCAGGGCTTCGAACCCACGGCCGTGGGCCTGGCCGCCCCCGCCGGCCAGCAGCCCGAGGCGCGCGCCGACGCCAGCCAACGCCTGCGATTGCTGCAGGCCGCCATCGACGAGATGCCGCCGCGCCAGCGCGAGGCCTTTCTGCTTTATCGGTATGATGAGCTGCGTTGCGAGGACATCGCCGACCACATGGGAATCTCTGTGCGCGCGGTCGAAAAGCATCTGCAACTGGCGCTGGCGCACTGCAAGCGCCGTGTCCACGGCGAAACGCCATGACCCGATCCCTACCTTTGTCCGCTGTCGAAGAGGCCGCGAGCGCATGGTTCATGCGCCGCCGGGAGCGCGCGTCCGATGCCAGCGCCGAACAGGCCTTCCAGTCCTGGTTGCAAGCTTCGGCCGAGCACCGGCGAGAATACGAGCGGCTGGAGCTGGTGTGGGAAGACATGGCGGCGCTGCCGCGGCCGGACTCCGCGCGCACACATTCGCAACCCACCAGCCACGCTCAGATCCCGCCGCGCAGCCGGCCGCAGTCCCGGCCCCGCGCGTGGTCGGCACCGGCCCGCCGCCCGGCCTTCCTGCGCTGGGGCGGCGCCCTGGCCGCGACTCTGCTGATGGCGGCGGCCGCCTACCAATACGTGCCCATCAGCTACGAGACCGTCGCCAACGCATCCACCCAGACCCGCAGCCTGGACCTGCCTGACGGCACCCACCTGCATGCCAACGTCGGCACGCGCGTGAGCGTGCGCTACACGCTCGCCGAGCGCCACATCCGTGTCGACGGCGGCGAGGTCTACATCGACGCCGCGCCCGACCGCCGGCCGCTGATCGTGGCCGCGGGCGATGCGGAGCTGCGCGACATCGGCACCGAGTTCAACGTGCTGCTGCTGCCCGACGTGCTGCAGGTCGGCGTGCGCAGCGGCGAAGTCAGGCTGGACGCCCAAGGCGCCAACGCCCCCGCCGCGCAGACGCTTCAGGCCGGCGACACGGTGCTGCTGTCGCGCGCAGACGCGCGGCTCTTGCGCCGCCAGCAGGTACCCGCCAGCGAGATCGGCGCCTGGCAGGGTGGCGTGGCGGTGATGCACGACACCACCTTGCAGCAGCTGGCCGGCTATCTGGCCCTGTACCGCGACACGCCGCTGCGCTTTGCCGACGAGCGCGCCCGGGGGTTGCGCCTGTCCGGCACGCTGGATCTGCGCCAGCCCGACGCGGTCCTGGACATGCTGCCCGGCCTGCTGCCGGTGACGGTAAGCCGGCGGCCGGATGGCGTCGCGGTGATCGGCAGCCGCTGAAGACAAGAATTAAGAATTATTTTTAATTAGACAGGTTCGGGTTTTGACGGTTGGCGCGTCTTCCCCAGTTGAAGATCCACTTCCAGACTGGGGAAAGTCCATGGCGCAACGCCATTTTCATCGTCGGCTGAGCGCCGGCCGTTACGCGCTGCTGTGCGCGCTGTCCATGACTGCCGCGCTGGCAGTCCAGGCGCTGGCGCCGTCCGCGGCCCATGCGCAGAGCGCCGCCGCGCAAACCTTCGACCTGCCCGCCGGCAGCCTGGCCGACGCACTGGTGGCGCTGGGCCGCCAGGCGCAGCTGCAGGTGCTGTTCAGCCCCGACGTGGTGGCCGGCCTGAGCGCCCCCGCCGTATCCGGCTCCATGACGCCGCAGGCCGCGTTGAACCGCCTGCTGGCGCGCAGCGGTCTGGTGGCCGTGCAGAGCGGCTCCGGTTTCGTGGTGCGGCGGCCGGCCGACGCATCGTCCGCCGATGCCACCACGTTGGCGCCCGTGACGGTCACCGGCCGCGACCTCACCGTCACCGAAGGCACGGGGTCCTACACCGCCCTCGCCGTCACCATCGGCAAGAACGCGCAAAGCCTGCGCGAGATCCCGCAATCGGTCTCGGTGGTGACGCGCCAGCTGCTGGACGACCAGAACCTGACCACGCTGGACGATGCCATGCGCACCGTCACCGGCATCACGGTGGAAGCGGGCAGCATCGGCGGCAACCATGGCAACTTCTACTCGCGCGGCTATGCGCTGGACACGATCCAGGTCGACGGCGTGAACACGCCGGCCAGCACCGGCAACGACCTGTCCTCGGGCTTCGGACTGGCCATCTACGATCACATCGAAGTGCTGCGCGGACCTTCGGGCCTGTACCAGGGCGCGGGCGATCCCGGCGGCACGGTGAACCTGGTGCGCAAGCGCGCGCAGAAGGAATTCGCCTTCAGCGGCCAGGTCATGACGGGATCGTGGGACCGCTATTACACCGAGGCCGACATCACCGGTCCCTTGGACAGCGATGGGCGCCTGCGCGGCCGCCTGGTGGCGTCCTATGACGACCGCAAATCCTTCGTCGACGGCGTGTACACCGAGAAGCCGCTGTTCTACGGCACCCTGAGCTTCGACCTGACGCCCGACACCGTCCTGACCGCCGGCGCCACGTACCAGCAATACAAGGGCCGCCCGTTCTTCGGCCTGCCCGGCTATACCGACGGCCGCTTGCTGGACGTGCGCCGCTCCACCAACCTGGATCCCAGCTGGAACCACATCACCGAGGAAGTCACCGAGTACTTCGCCGACGTGGACCACCGCCTGGCCAACGGCGGCCGCATCAAGGTGAGCGGCATCTACCGCGAACAGGATGAGCCCAGCCGCGAATTCGGCTGGTCCGATTGCGCGGTGGACCCGATCACCGGCGACACCTGCCTCATCAGCTGGAAGTACCGCAGCCACTGGAAGACCTACGGCCTGGACGCCTTCGTGGCCACGCCCTTCGAAGCCTTCGGCCGCCAGCACGAGCTGACCGTGGGCGCCGACTACCGCAACGTCCACAAGAACTTCCGCTACGGCGGCGGCGACAACGCCGACACCAACCTCTACCACCCCAACAACAACATCCCCAAGCCGGACTACCAGTACACCAACGGCAACGACAGCAAGACCGACCAGTACGGCCTGTATGCGCGCACCAATCTGCGCGTGACCGACGCGGCCACCCTCATCGCCGGCGGACGCTTCACCTGGTGGGAAAACCGCACGCAGAACCGCAACGCCTACTTCAACCAGTTCACCAACACCAGCGACAAGATCAACGGCAAGTTCACGCCCTATCTGGGCTTGGTGGTGGACCTGAACGAACAGTTGTCGGCCTACGCCAGCTACACCAGCATCTTCACGCCGCAGACCGTCACCGACGTCAACGGCCAACTGCTGGACCCGCGCACCGGCAAGCAATTCGAGATCGGCCTGAAGGGCGAATTCCTGGACAAGCGCCTGAACGGCCACGCCGCGCTGTTCCGCATGGAAGACGAGAACCGCTCGATGACCGACCCGGACAATCCGCTGTTCTCCATGGCCGCGGGCAAGATGCGCAGCCAGGGCTTCGAGGCGGAAATCAGCGGCAGCCCCGCGCCGGGCTGGGACATCACCGCCGGCTACGCCTACACCACCACCAAGACCCTGAAGGGCACGGAAGAGCAGAAGTCGCAGCAATACGCCTTCATCACGCCGCGCCACACCTTCAACCTGTGGAGCAAGTACACCTTCGCCACCGGCACGCTGGAAGGCCTGTCGCTGGGCGCGGGCGTACGCAGCGTCAGCAGCATGTACCGCCTGAACGGTCCGGTGAAATTCGAGCAGCGCCCGTACACCACCGTCTCCGCGCAAGCCGGCTACCGCTTCAACAAGCACCTGGAAGGCACGCTGACGGTGAACAACCTGTTCGACAAGGTCTATTACCAGCGCGTGTGGGCGGCGTATGGATCGAACTACTACGGCGAGCCGCGCAGCGTGATGCTGAATCTGCGGGCGACGTACTGAGAGAACGCGCCGCGCGAAACCCATCCCCGTGCTGCAACGGGCGATGAGTTTCGCGCGTTGCAGGACAGTTCTGTCCGCCACGTCTTTCTTGCGCCACACCCATCCTCCAATCCCCGAGCAAAACGCCGATTCCGTGGCAGACTAGCCACAGGCGCTCCATGCATTGCAGTCCGACACAATTGGCAAATTGTTGTCCGACGCGGATTGCGACGGGCGATTAGGATGGCGCCGCACAGACAGAGACAGGCGATCACAAGGCTTTCCCGCCTGAGGCCGACAAGAAGATGTCCGACACATGAAAACCATTCAGAAAACCCGCCCCCGTAGCCGTTTGCTCCGCACCGCCATGGCCGGCCTGCTGACGTCCACCTTGGCCGCGCTGTTCAGCCCCGCAGCAACCGCCGCCGAATCCGCCGGCGCCGCCGCGCTGCCGCCCACCGCCCAGGCCGCCGCCATCGCGCCGCCCGATGTGGCTACGGTGATGTATTCCATCTACCAGATCGACGGCAAGGGCGCCGACTCCTACGAAGTCGCCAACGGCAGCATCGCCACCTTCTGGTTCGGCCACGCCTTCGAACTGGGCGGCACGCGCTACTACACCGGCTTCACCTGGGACACACGCGAACGCTACGGCAAGCCCGGCGAAGACGAAGTCGGCCCCGGCGTCCAGGTCAACCTGGCCGAAGCCACGTTCACGCAAACCGGCTCCACACCCGACCGCCCCTGGCAATTCCGCGGCATGAAGCATTCCGTCGGCGAATTCGGCGCCTATGAAAAGCCGGAAGACGTGGACACCCGCCGCAAGCCGGTGGAATACCGCACGCCCTCCGGCAAGCTGCTGCTGGCCGTACCCACCGAAGGCTTCGACAACGGCATCAGCTTCAGCGGCTATGCGCTGCTGGTCTTCAATCCGGCGGGCCCGGACGAAGGCGCGGGTTGGACCTACGTAGGCAGCATCAATACCGGCGAAGACAACAGCGCGGCCTGCGCCGAAGGCGACGTCATGCCCTGCGTGGCCAACTCGGGCGAACTGGTCTTCTCGGCGCACGGCGGCAGCGACATGCCGCGCGTGACCGTCAAGCGCAGCGGCACGGAAATCTCCGGACCGGACAAGACCCGCCAGCTGGGCGCGGGCGATGCCGTCATCTACGCCTACGACACGGCCAGCAAGAAGTACGCGGAGAAGTAAGGCCGGCGTCGATGGCGGCTGGGCACGCAAGCCGGCTTGCCAACGGCTGCGATGCCCGCGCGGTTTGTGCTGCTACGTAAGATTCAAACCGCCATCGGAGAGCAGGATCTCGCCGGTCAGATAGTCCGACGCGGCCAGCATGGCGACCGCCTGCGCGATATCCTCCGGACTGGCCGCGCGGCGCATCGGCGCCTTGTCGCGCCACAATGCCTGGGCCTGCGTCCAATCGGCCGTCATCGGCGTATCCACCAGACCGGGCGCAACCGCATTCACCCTGATATGCGGCGCCAGCGAAAGCGCGAGCAAGCGCGTCACATGATTGAGCGCCGCCTTGGTTGCCGCATAAGGAATGGACGCGCCTTTGGGCCGCACGCCCGCGTGCGAACTCACGTTGACCACGCAAGCAGGCCGGCCATGCGCCGCCGCCGCTTGCAGCGCGGCCTGCGCCTCGGCCACCAGGCGAAACGGCGCCACCACGTTGACCTCATGCAATTCATGCCAGATGTCCGGCGTGGCCGCGGCCAGGTCCGCATGAGGAATGACACAGCTGATTCCGGCGTTGTTGACCAGCAAGTCCAGCCGCCCCCATGCCGCGACGGCCTCCCGAACCAATCGGACCCGGTCGGCATCGTTCGCCAGATCCGCCTGCACGTAGACAGCGTCGCCCAGCTCGCGCGCCAGGGCATGGCCGGCTTCGGCGGAACGGCGTGAATGCACGACCACCGCATAGCCGTCCCGCGACAGGCGGCGGGCAATGGCCTCGCCTATGCCGGAGGTAGAACCCGTAATCAGGGCGACGGGACGCGTGGATTGCAGATTGGACATCGATGAATCTCTTGCTCTGGAATGTGCCGCATGCGGCGGCGAGGCTACAACTTAACACCGTGATGAAAGCCCCAACCTGAGAGGCAAGATTCAGGCTGCCGCGCCGCCGTCCTCGCGCGACGCTTCCAACTCTTCGGACACCCACTCGCAGAACGCGCGCGTCAGCGGATCGTCCTGGCTGTCCCGATGCACCAGCCAGGCCCACTTCGGGCCGCGCACGGTCTGCTCCGTCAACGCCGCCAACGCGCCGTCGCGGCGCGAGCGCTCGGCCAGCAGGCTACTGACCAGCGCCATGCCCAGGCCTTCGCGCGCCGCATCCAGCAACAGGCCGGGGTCGGAAAAATTCATGCCCTGGCCATGCTGGCCCACGTCGGTTCCGCCCTGCGTTTCCCAATGGCTCCAATCCATCTCGCGCTCGCCATGCAGCGTGGCGCGCGTGTCCGCCGCCAGCAGGCGCGGATGGCAGGCTGGGTACATACGGTCCTCGACCAGCACGCGGAACGCGCAATCGGCTTGCGGACCCAGATCGTCGCGCAGCGCGATATCGATGGTCTGCTTGGCCATGTCCGGCGCGGCATCGCTGGTGTACAGCCACAGATCCGCCTCGGGATGCAGGGTGCGGAAGGCTTCCAGCCTGGGCAGCAGCCAGTGCCGCGAAAACGCCGGGCTGGTGTTCACGATCAACTGATTCGGCTTGCGGTACTGGTCCAGCCTGCGTATGCCGGCCGCCAACTGCTGCAACATCGCCTGCGTCGTGCCCAGCAGATCCCAGCCCGCATCGGTCAGCGACACCGCGCGCCCCTGACGGAAGAACAGCGGCTGGCCCAGATAGTCCTCCAGGCTGCGCACCTGCTGGCTGATCGCCGACTGGGTCAGGTGCAGCTCGTCGGCCGCCTTGTGGAAACTGCCGAGGCGGGCGGCCGCCTCGAAGCCGCGCAGCACGTTCAGGGGAGGCCATTGCTTGAGCATATCGATAAGCCCTGCTAATCATAATTCCGCTAAATATATCGCTAGTCCACGCGACCAGGCGGGAAATACACTGCAATTCAAGCGGTGCGCACCGTAGCCTCCAACATAACCGTTTTTTATCGATCATCCCGAATTCCAGGAGCCCGACGTGCCCACCCGCCGCCAACTCATCCAACACACCGCCACGCTCATGGGCGTCCACGCCGCCGCCTCGCTGGGCCTGGGTCTGCTCGCCTCCGGCGCGCGGGCGGCGCAAGCGCCCCGGTGGCACATGCCTGACGAGGGCGCCCCCCAGGCCCGCGCCTTCATCGCCTTCGGCGCCCAGGACGCCATCTGGGAAGACTTCACCGCCGACGTCCAGGCCGCGCTTGGCCGCATCGCCCGCGCCATCGCCGCGCACCAGCCCGTCACCGTGTTCTGCCGCAGCCGCGAACGCAGCCTGGCCGAACGCCATTGCGGCGCGGACAACGTGAGCTTCGTCGAAACCCGCCTGGACGACATCTGGATGCGCGACATCGGCGCCAACTTCGTGCTCGACGGGCGGGGCGCGGTCACCGGCGTGGACTTCAACTTCAACGGTTGGGGCAACAAGCAGCGCCATGCAGCCGACGCCAAGATCGCCGCTGAAACCACCGAGATCACTGACACGGAATACCTGCAAAGCGAACTGGTCGGCGAAGGCGGCGGCATCGAAGTCGACGGCCGCGGCACCGGCATCATGACCGAAAGCAGCTGGATCAACGCCAACCGCAATCCCGGCTGGAGCAAGGCAGAGGTCGAGGAGGAGCTGAAGCGCTGCCTGGGCCTGCGCAAGATCATCTGGCTGCCCGGCATCAAGGGTAAGGACATCACCGATGCCCACGTCGATTTCTACGCCCGCTTCGCGCGGCCAGGCGTCGTCGTCGCCAACCTCGACATGGATCCCGACTCCTACGACTACGCGCTGACCCGCAAGCACCTGGAGATCCTGCGGCGCGCAACGGATGCCGACGGCAAGCCGCTGGAAATCCACACCGTGAGTCCGCCGCTCAATCCGCGGGATAGCAAGTTCCTGCGCGACAACCCCGACTTCGCGGCCGGCTATATCAACTATTTCGTCATCAACAGCGCGGTCATCGCGCCGGAATTCGGCGATGCGGAGGCGGACGCGAAGGCGCGCGATCTTTTGGCCCGGCTGTATCCGGGCCGCAAGGTCGTGCAGTTGGATATCGACGCCATTGCGTCAGGCGGCGGCGGGATTCATTGCGTGACGAATCAGTTGCCGATGGTGTAATTCCCGGGCTCGCGCAAGGGATCGCGCGGCGCCAGAACCTCCACCCGCTTTCCATGCGCAGTTATGCCATGGCCGCCGTGGTAGAGTCGTTCGTCCTTCCTGTCGCACCCCATCACCTCGCCAAGCGTCACACCATTGCGGGCCGCCCAGGCAGCAGGCCGACCCGCAAGGCGCGCATGGCAAACCCTTTGCGGAGCGGAGCATGAACACCCAGACCCTGGCCATCATTCCGGCGCGTACCGCCTTGCTGGTCATGCACTACCAGACCGACATCATGGAACTGTTCCCATCGGTCGCCCCCGCCTTGCTCGGCGACACGCGGCAACTGTGCGACGCCGCGCGGCGCGCCGGCGTCAGCGTCTATTTCGCCAAGATCCATTTCAGCCCTGGCTATCCTGAAGTCAGCCCCTTGAACAAGAACGGGCAGGGCATCAAGCAACTGGGACTTTTCGTCCACGATCGCATCTCGCCAGAGCTCGACCGCCGCGAAGACGAGCCCATCATCCTCGCCCACCGCGCCAGCGTGTTCTTCGGCACCGACCTGCAAGTGCGGCTTTCCGCGCAAGGCATAGACACGCTGATCATGGTCGGCGTCGCCTCCACCGGCGTGATGCTGTCATCGATTGCGCATGCCAGCGATGCGGACTATCGCCTGCTGACGGTCAAGGACTGCTGCTACGACCCGGACCCGATCGTGCATGAACATCTGTTCGCAACCGCCTTTGCATCGCGCACCACCGTGCTGTCGCTGGACGATGCCTTGTCCTTGCTGGCCTAGCGGCCTGCCGGAAGAATGCCTGCCTCCATGATCCCGAAGAGGTCACCCTCGCTGCCCATCATGTCTTTTCGAACGATTCCTGCAGAACCTTACGCGCCGCGCCGCATGGCGTTCATCGAGCAATGGCGCGAAGACGGTCTGGCCATCAAGGCCTACGCGATACAACGCAATCCCGATCCCACGGTTGCGCTGCTCTCCGCTGAAGTAGCCGCAGCCGCCCGCAAGACCGCAATGGCCACGTTGCAAGACGCCGCCCGCGACCCGCGCGCTACGGGCCTGGGCTTCTGCATCGTGCACGTGGGCGAGGAAGCCGTCTGGCTGCTGGCGGACTGGTGGATATCCGGCGGCATCCTGTGCCAGCAGATGTACTCGGCGCCGTTGGAGCGACCTGAGCAATTCGAGCCCGTGCAAGGGCCGTTCATTGCCTGCGTGTGGGAGCTGGAAGTGACCGCGCATGAGCGCGGCGCGTGGATGCGGCATGTATTGCGCAATGAACCAGATACCGTCGCCTATTTGGCAGATGTGCTGCCCACCGGAAGTTATTGAGATAGCCGTCAACGGCGGTAGTCTACGGCCCTCAATGTCCGGCAGCGCGCGACACGCCATGCAGGCGCCGGCGCGAGCGCTTTAGCGCCTCGGCGACGAACACATGACAGCCCGATGCTTGTCGATGTACGCCTGCGCCTGCTTCGACATCCAGTTGTGCGCGTCTACCGACACTTGCGCGATCTCGTCGGACGCCAGATCGCCAAAGTAGTAGGCGATCTTCCGCCCCAACTTCTGCTCATCGTTCAGCGTATGCACGTCGGAATCCTCGACCGGTCCCTTGCGTTGATACGCCTGCAATGCCTGTAGCCCCTGATTCACCCGTTCTTCGAACACATCCTCTGCCATCGCGTCGATTGACTCTTGCGGCACGGCAAACCAGTAGGCCAGCTGCACAGTATTGCCCGCCTTATCCAGCCAGGTAGCCACCTCGTACCATTGCTGGATCTGCTCGTCCTTCAACGGCAACTCCGTCGGCAGTGACTCGAACAATGCCGCCTTGGCAGCATCAACCTGCGCGAAAGCCTTGACCACCGGACCCAGCTGACCAGCCTTGGCCAGCGTCTCCTTCATCGCCAGCAACACCGCCAGATTCAACTGGCCGCTGCTCACGTCCACGGAATTCTCCAGGTACTGACTCAGGATCGTGCCCACATCCCTCACATTGCGTAGCGGCAGCGTATTGGCGCTGGTCAGCCAGCGCAGGGAGCGCTGATATTCCGCCTCGGTCAACTGGTCTGCTGCCCACAGCTTCGTCGTGCTGGCCATCGCGCTGGCTGGGCCCGAATCCTGGAGATAGCGGCGATAAGCCCCGCCCACGGTCTCGGCGTAAGCCCGATAGTTGGGATCCAGCAACCGTTCCCCGCCAGGCTTCGCGCAGCGTGTGTACAAAACCGCACGCTGCAACTTCGGTTCAACGGCAATCAGAACCGCGTACCGTTCGCGCCAGGCGGCGTAGACGGGGCTCGAACTCTCAGCCGCGGCCAGAAGCTGCTGCTGCCGCGGTGTCATGGCGGGTGTCGCGGCTTGTGCCAGCATGGGCCACGCCAACGCCATCACGGTCCCCAAACACCATCTACCGACCCGGAGCTTCATCAGATTCCTCGCGCATTCTGTTTGATCGAAGCGTGAGTTTAGGTGCTGGATGCCCGAACCAATTGGAGGAATTACGGCCATACACATCGACACGGAGCCCGGATGGAGCAAGGCCAGACGGCAATCCCTGCGACTGCATCCAGCTCGTGCACGTGAGCGAAGAAGCCGTCTGGCGGCTGGCAGACTAGTGGATATCCGGCGGCGTCCTGCGCCAACAGATGTACTCCGCGCCGTTGGATCAGCCCGAACAGTTTCAGCCCGTGCAGGGGCCGTTCATTGCATTATTGAGACGGCCTCGAACAGCGCAGCGCTTATTTCCTGAGATAGGACTTCTTGCCGCTATCGGTGTAGCAAAACGTTCCGCCCCGCGGCCCGGTGCAGTATTGGCCATCACGGCAGCTACATGCGCCATTCGAGCCGGAAGCCGAGGGCTTGGAAACAAGGGGCTGTGCGCTGGAATCCGGACTTGAGCACACGCGTTTCGATGCGCTGATCGAACCGTCGCGGCACAGAAACTGTTCTCCGACGCAACGCTCCACGCCGCCCTTCTTTCCTGAGCAGGGATAGTTCGCCGCATGGGCCGTCGCGGCAAACAGCAGGGCCGCCAACAACAGACCAAGACGCATCGTTGTTCCCATTGCAAGTAGGCAAGAACAGCGGCGGGAGCGGACTGCGATCAGCCCGTGCAACGGCCTTCGGCCGCCAGGTTCACTTCGGACTTGGAGATCACCCGCTGACCTTCCTCTTCCGTCACCTGCTCCACGCCGGCGCCGCCCACGAATACGCCCATCTTGATGAATTGGCGCACGAAGTAATTCTTGCCCGCCTCCATCATTACCATGAGGTCGTTCGGCGAAAACTCCGACTCGGTGGAAACTTTGTGCTGCTCGTTGCCGGCGACCTGCGTGTAGAAGAACACGCGGTCGGCGGTTTCACCCAGGCACTTGCCGTTGACGTACACGTCCTTCTTCAACGCCTTACCCACGAAGCTATCCCGGTAGACATACAGGCCGGACTTTCCTTCGTCCGGCGCCGGGAACGATTTGGCCTGCTTGTTTTGTTCCGCTGGCGCCATCGGCACATTGGCGCAACCCGCGATCGTCATCACGCAAGCGGCAGCGGCCGCCAACTTCAACATCTTTTTATTCATGTGATTCATCTTCTTCAGCTTAGTTATCTGCCGCTTCCTGCCCTCCGCAGGGGAACGGGTAAATGTATCCAAGAGATTCTAATAATGTCACATGAATACCAAATAAGCTATCTCGCAGTAGGAAATGCTGCTATTCCGGGATTAGAACTGGCAGACTACGAGTCCCCGGCGACATCGCAGCCTGACATCTCCCTCGCCCATGAATAGAACCGAAGGCGCAACCTTCCTGATGGCCTACGACAAGGGCAGCTCGCACTTCAGCGATCTGCACTTCCACGACTGCACCTTCGACAACTGCGCGCTGTCCATGGTCAAGATCCCACAGCGCATGTCGCGCGTGCAGAACGTGCGCCTCTCGAAATGCCGCGCCGTCAACTCGATGATCCAGCCCTGCATGTTTGAAGACGTGCTGATCGAGGACTTATCCACCAATCCCATCCTGCTGGTGTGGGCCTCGTTCTTTCGCCGGGTCAAACTGGTGAGCAAGATCGGCAAGCTCAATCTCAACCTGACGCCCACCGCGTTCTGCAAGGACGAGCGCCTCCTCGATCAGTTCGCATCCGCGCGCGCCGCCTTCTATGCAGAGACGGATTGGGCCTTGGACATCAGCGAAGCCAAGCTGCTGGGCCTGCGTTGCGAAGGCGTGCCGCTGCACCTGATCCGGCGCGATCCGCAGACGCAGGTCATCGTGGACAAACAGGGGCGCTATCCGGGGTATGAGGCGCTGGGAGCAGATTTCATTCAAGCCTTCCCGGGCATCGCCAGCGTGCTGCAGAGCTTTGACGAATCACCCGACCATTCCAAGCTGCTGACCGCCTCGCTGGCCGCGCCCAAGGCGCGGCGGGAGGAGGAGAAGGGCGCGATCGCGGAACTCAGGACCTTGGGGTTCGTGGAAGAAGGTTCAGCGTAGTTCTGCGCGCAAGCCGGTCAGGGCGTTACCGGAAATACGGCGCAAGCCAAAACCACGCCACAACACTTATCCCCAGCCATAGCGTCACGACCATCACCACGCCTGCCACACTGCGCGGCTTCTTGCCCTGCGACTGCATCCAGCCATCCGCCTGAACCCTGCATTCCTGCAGCACATCGGGCGGCAACAGCTTGATGGCCAGCCAGATCAGGCCGGGCAATAACAGCACGTCATCGACGTAACCCAGCACGGGAATGAAGTCGGGAATCAGGTCGATGGGGCTGAGCGCATAGGCCACCACGAACAGACCCAGCGCCTTGGCGTACCAGGGCGTGCGGGCATGCCTGCCGGCAAACCAGAGCGTCAGGCCGTCGCGTTTGATGCGCTTGGCCCAGGCTTTCAGGCGATCACTGAGGTTCATGCTTGTAGTCTGACATGCCGTGAAGCCGTCAGGGGCCAACCGGAAACAGAAGCCGCGGCATGGGCAGCTATTCCGTCCCCACCGCCCGGATCAGGCTCGGCGCGGCCGCGGATTCCGGCTTGTAGTACCGCGTGGGCGCACGGTACGCCAGGTCGCGCAGCGCCTCATTCAGCTTGGGCAGCTTGAAACTGCCTGCGTCCGGCGCCTGGCGAAAGTCCCCCAGGCTCGCCGGCAGGCGCGTCAACGTGATCGAGTCCATCGTGCGGACCGGATCGAGAACCAAGAAGTCAGACTACACTTCCCCGGGGCGAATCCGCAGCCTGACGCCTTGCTTCGGACGGCTCTGCCTGCCCGGGCTCGGCCCGCGGGACGCACGCCCTCCGGATTGAAGAACACGACAACTGCGAGACGACACATGCGTGCTTTGAAACTGGTTTTCCTGCTGGCAATGCTGCATCTCGGCATCCCAGGCCTGGCGCAGGCCGAACAAGGCTGCCCCGACGGCTTCATGCCCAACGCCGCCGGCACGCCGGGCCAGCAATGCGTGCCGATTCCCGGCCAGACCCGCCCACAGGGCGGCACCGGCGCGCAAACCGCGCCCGACCAGCCACGCTGGACCACCCGCTGGGGCGCAATCGCCTACGACCCGCCGTCCGGCTCCGTCGGCATCGCTGCCGACAAGACCAGCAAGGCCAAGGCCGAACGAGCCGCGCTGGAACATTGCGCGTCCAAAGGCGGCAAAGGTTGCGAGACCAACATCACGTACTACAACCAATGCGTAGCGGTGGTGTATGGCCCTTCGCCCAAAGGCGAGGGCGTGTTGATGAATTCCGCCAGCGCCGAAACCAAGGAACTGGCGCAATCCCTGGCCATCGAGACTTGCGAGAAGGGCACCGGCACGAGCTGCAAGACCTTCTATACCGGCTGCAGCTATCCGGTACGGATTCAGTAACGCACCGGCTGCGAATTCCGAACCATGACGTGACACGGAATATTCGCCACGTCACGCAGCACGACAAGCGGCAGTCATGGCTGACTGCATACGCAATGCCGGAACGCATCGCGCAGGGTAGACTGGCCCCCTGTCCATCCCTATCGAGTCCTACTCCATGCTAGTCAAAGCCCTGCGTGTCGGCCTGGGTCAAATCATCGTGTTGGGCGACGCCCTCACGCGCCCACGCCCGCAACAGCGCTCCGCGCAAGGCCAGGCCGCGGTCAACGCCGAAGCGGCCCAGCTGTCGCTCTACCAATTCCACGCCTGCCCGTTCTGCGTCAAGACGCGGCGCGCCATTCACAAACTGAACGCGCCCATCGCGCTGCGCGACGCCAAAGGCGATCCCGAAGCGCGCGCGCAACTGCAGGCAGGCGGCGGCAAAGTGAAGGTGCCGTGCCTGCGCATCGACGATGCAGCAGGCACGCGCTGGATGTATGAGTCCAGCGACATCATCGCCTACCTCGAACAACGCTTCGCCAACGTGGCCTGACGGGAGCACATAGGCATGACCCGCCTAGCTCGCCTGTTTTTCATCACCATGGCCGCCATGGGTGCGCTGGCCGGCTGCGATTCCTCGTCCTTGAAGCCCGCGCCGCCCGGATCAAAACTCAACGCCGAAACCATCGCCACGCGCGACACGCCGCCGGAGCTGCAGTTCAAGGGCGAGCTGGCAGGGCAGCCCGTGCATCTGCTGGTGCATGAATGCAAGGTGTACAAGGTCGAGCCGGCCGAAGGCGAGAACGTGAAGTGGACGCTGGTGCTTGAAGGCGACTTCTCTCTGCTGCCGACTATCTGCGTCCAGCAGCGGTTGACCGAGAGCAAGGGGGGTGGTGACTGCGTTCTTGGGGCGGCAAGCGTTTGGCGCGGGTGGGTGTTGCACGGGGACGCCGGAGTATCGGTCCAAGGATGGGGTGAATTGGAAGCCGCGTTGAGTGCGGGCTTTGTGCTCGCCAGCGCTGACTACGCCGTACCTCAAAGGAAAGCCGCAGATGGCAAATGACGACCGCAGCCTGATCATTCCCAGAAGAACGCCCGAATCAGCCGCCATGACGGCCAACATCAAACGCGCGATGACGATCACCGCCGCCCTCAACCGCCTGACCTTCAACGACGCCGCCGAAGTCCGCGCCTTGTTCAGCGAACTGATCGGCAAGACGGTCGATGAGAGCTTCCTGTTGATTCCGCCGTTCTATACGACCGGTGGCCCCGATATCAGCGTCGGGCGCAATGTCTTCGTCAATCAGAACTGCACCTTCTATGACTTGGGCGGGTTGAGCATTGCCGATGACGTGATGATCGGGCCGAACGTCAGCCTCATCACGTCTGGCCATCCGATCGAACCTTCACGCCGTCGCGACTTCGTCACCGCGAAACCCATTGTGATCGAGAGGAATGTCTGGATTGCGGCGGGTGCGACCGTTATTGGTGGCGTGACTGTGGGCGAGAACTCGGTGGTTGCGGCGGGTTCGGTCGTCACCAAGGATGTGCCGGCGAATACGCTGGTGGGCGGGAATCCGGCGAGGGTGATTCGGTCGATTGCTGAGTAGGGCGGGCGCTCGAGCGCCGCGCCTCTAGCTGCTAAGTTGGGCTACTGGATCGACGACGGCGCGCCGTACGTGACGTCGCCGAGATCCGCATCAACTCCGCAAAAACGCGCCTGCACCAGCATGGCATCGGTCAAGGTGCCCAGGTGGTCGCACAAGCCTTCTACTCCACCCATCAACGCCGCCACCGTCCAGGCGTCCAATGGCTGCCCGCCGGTTGCGTCAGGTTCGGATGCGCTGTTGCCAACCATGCGGGCTATGGCCTCGATGGCGTGGCGGGCTCGGTCTATGTGGTGGAGATGGGCGAGGGGGACTGGGCCGAGTTCGGGGTCGGATTCGACGGACCAGGGGCTTTGGGTGAGGGGATGGGATTGCATGACAGGCTCCAAAGACAAGTTAGGCCTGCTCCCCACTTCCAAATGGGGTGGGCGGGCACATGGCAAGGTTGGAAGACCGGCATCTTTGGAAACCGGCGTGCGCGAACGCACCCTCGCCAAGGCCCGCCCATAGGGACGTGCAAAGGCGTTCGGACGTGAAAATGCCGCCTGCGCGGCGGCGGTCCGCCAAAGACTTTGCCGGCTTCCAAACCGGGCTACCGGTGGTGCGGTAGTGGGGCGAGTATACGGTAAGGGGGAACGCGAATTGGCCTGGGGGACAAATTCGCTACAGGAACGCGATGCCCATATCACGGTTGAATGCACAACCCATAGCGGTCATTGCTGAGAAGAGCCACGTCGATCACTCTTGTCTCCTGCACGGGTCCCGAGCAGGATAGTGTTCACGAGGTGGGTCAGAATTAGATGCAAATCAAACGTAAAAGTGGGTCAACTCTGCCTGCAAATCAACAATGCTATCGCTGCGTTGAAAAGGCTCTATTTCTAGATCGATAAATGGCTGGACGACGAGTTTTCGAAGGTTTGGTGTGAAAATTATCGATTCAGTCTTAACGTCGGAAATTGGAGGAGCAATAATTCTGGGTGTATATTAATGTCACAAAAATATTGCTAATTAAAACATCGTTAAAAAAAGGTTTCTTAGCCAGAGTGACATAAGGAGGTGCCAGCCGTGCCGAAGTGGATCTATCTTCCTATATTGAAGTGGAAGCAGGGGGAGCGAATTGCGCTTAGCAAATTAACACCAGCTCAGCGGTCAGGATTGCTTCCAGTCCTAGAATTGCCTGCAATAAATTCCGCTCATGATGGAGCGGCTTTGCGCAGCGCACTCCCCGCGTATCTTGCGAAGGTCATCAAGGAGATGAACAACACCTTCACCGGTGAGCAGGTTGTAGGCGTCGATAGTCGATGGCTGGCACCAGGGTACTCTAAGCAGATTGCGTTGCTTGCGATGGTCTGCAAAAGCCTGAGCGGTAAGGTGGCGTGCGGGATTGTTCCTGTTATCAGCGAAACGGCCTTGATGAGCAATGCGGCTGATATTTCAAAATTTGATGATCATGGTGCCTACGTCCTCAGGCTGCAAACCACGTCCATCGAGCCCCTTCAAATTGTCCCGCTGGTCAAGCTTGCTACGGATAATGGATTGAAGAAGAGGAATCTGCATTTAGTGATCGATCAGTTTGCGATCGTAAAGGAGGATTCGGCCGCAAAGCACGCAGCTGTTGTGCCCTACATAGACGCAGCTCTAGCGGCGCAGTGCAGTAGCGTGACTGTTGCCGGCGGGTCATTCCCCATCAACCTGATGGGATACAAGCAAGGAGAATTCGATATCCCGCGGGTCGAATGGAGGGTGTGGGAGCGTCTCAAAGCGGATCCGGCATACAAGAATCTCCGCTTCGGCGACTATACCGTCACGCATCCTGGGCCAATCCCCGATGATGTGGATCCGACGAAGATGAATCCGTCGGTAGCGATTCGCTACGCACGTGATAGGGATTGGAAGCTCTACAAAGCGGGCGGGTTCAAAAAAGGAGCTCCTAATCAGTACAGGGGGCTTTGCAATTTGCTGATTTCAGACCCTACCGCGTATAGTGGACCGGCTTTCAGCGACGGAGATGATCGCTATGAAAAGGCAGCGGTCGGCACAATTGGCAATGGCAACCCCAGCAGCTGGCGTCGAGACGCGACAAGCCACCACTTGGTGTTTACTGCAGATCAATTGCGTTAGCGTGCCGATGTAGAAGGTGCTGAACCACCGAGGCGCGGAGGTCGCGCAAGTTCAAACCTGCGGCCAAGTGCCCTTGGAGTTCAGCACGACTGGCCCTGCTGGCACTTGGTGGCAAACAATTGTTCGCCGCTAGAGTGGCCACCGCCTCTTCTTTCCAGAGCAGCGTTGCCAAGCTTTGAAGCTCTTGCAGAGGATTGGGCGCTGCCCTTCGGATATTGCGGTATGTGAGACGCTTGCGCTGGCTGCGGGCAACGCAAGCGATGCCCCACCAACTGGGCATCAATGTGTGAGCGGCTTCAACGTGCGACGGTCCAAGTACAAGCGTGATTGAGTCAAAAACGCGGTTGTAGGCATGGATTTGATTGCGCAAGCGAAGGAAGCTATCAAGGTCACTCTTGATCTCGAAGGCATCCAAAGTCTTGCTGACTACGACCATGTCGACTCGAGAGGAACCGCCTTCAATGCCGAATTCTTCGATCGCCAATGTTCCGGGCATGTTGATCCGACGAGCGAGCTGTTGTCGCAATCGTTGTCTGATTTCTTGTTCGGTTAAAGGCGACATCGTTGGCAACTCCTTATGCGTATTATACTATGCACATATGCCAAGAATAGCCAGGCCAATCTCTGTCGAAGTTATCGATGTTCGACAGCGTCTCAAGGCGTTCCTAGACCGCGAGGGCCTCGCGGTGAATGCGTTTGCACTTCGAGCCGGGATCGCCCAACCCGTTCTGCACCGGTTCATGTCAGGTCGCACGAAATCTGTTACGCCTTTGATCGAACGCGCACTGAACTATGCTGGTATTGCTCCGATAATTGGCATAACCGAGCAGTATGATGTGGCTGACCACCCAAAGCTCCGGCAGGCATTGCGTTCAGCCTGCGATGGCAGAGCAGAGTCGGTGGAGCTTCTTGCAAGCCTGATCAAAGCTCTAACCCCTGTACTGGCTGCACACCGAAACACTAAGTAGTGCGGGAGAGCCCACATGTCCACGATCACCGCAAAATCTCTTTACTCCACAGTGGCTGAGCTCGGCCTGACCCGCGCTCAGGCCCGCAAGCTGCTGCCCGCTTGGTGGGCCCCCGAAGTCGAGAAGCACGCAGATGGAATTTCTGAGCTCGCCTTGCACCTTAGCCGGCGACTGAGTATCGACTTGCGGGCACTATTGGCGGGAAAAATCCAGCCGAAAGGTGCGGTATCGAGTCTTGCTTTCAAGCACCGAGTCAATGTTCGCGATGATCAATTGTCGGCCGCGACATTCGTCGCGTCATCGTTAGCACAGGCCATTCTGGCCGCGATGACAGACAAGTACGTGCCTCTCCCCGCAGACCCGAACGAGATGCAAGCGGCAGCCCGTGAGTTGGGCTCGGGTGTCCTAGGGTTTGAATCTTTGCTAGCTCTATGTTGGAAGCATGGTATCCCCGTAATTCCTCTGCCGAATTTGCCTGTCGGCATGAGAAAAATGGATGGGGCCGTTCTTCAAGTACAAGATCGGCCAGTCATCGTTATCGCCAAAAAGAAGTCTTCCAAAGCATGGTTGAGCTTCATCTTGGCGCACGAAATGGCTCATACAGCCCTGGGCCATGTGAAGCCTGGTTCAACGATCATAGACGTGTCTCTCCAAGAGACAACTACATACGCCACTGAGTCTTCGTCAGACCGTCAGGAAGCGGAGGCAGATGTCTTTGCACTCGCAGCCATGGGTGGTCAGGTCGTTGCCAACGAGATTAAGTCCTGGCCGACACACCTTGCTCCAGTTGAGATCGCAGTACGCGCCCGTCAAGCGAGTCAACGCAACAAGATCGAAGCTGGGCACTTTGCTCTGAGATACGCGTTTGACACGAAGCGATGGGGTGATGTGCTAACCGCATTCGGGTTTCTTAGAGAAGACTTGGATCCGGAGTCATTGCTTCTGGCTCATTTCAAGAAACACCTGGATCTCGATCTTGTTGCGGACGATCTGCAAGACCTGGTCGAGCAAGTGACCGGTTGGAATCGGACAGCTGCTTAGGTTTTCCATGAAGCTACTGGTGGATGTGGATGCGGTGGCAAAACTTGCTAACTGGCAAGTCCTCCTTGAAAGTCCGAGTGTGTTGGGATGTTCTGTCTCTGACTGCGCAACCGTGACCTCGTTGAGGTTTCGTGCCATGAGCAGTACCAAGAAGGCCGACGGAAAGCTCTTCCAGAACACAGAGGCTGCGACGCTTGCTCTACAAGCGATTGAGAAGATGGGCGCGCTGGCAGAAATTGATGATTCTGCGCTGGTGGAGTTTGAAAACATCAATGGAATCGATCCAGGTGAGGCGCTCCTCTTTTCTGAGGTGATATCACACCCTCACGTATACGTGCTTACCGGTGATAAGCGTGCCTTGCGTTCGTTGTCAGCTCTGCCGGAAAGCACGCGAGTCCAGCTCGCCGGACGTGTGATCTTAATTGAGCAGGTGCTGTTGCGGTTGTTGGACGTTCACGGGCTAGCGTGGCTTCGGGAGCGGGTCTGTCCCGCCAAGCAGCTAGACAAAGCAGTGAACGCAATCATGGGAAGTCGATGTGATGCGGGTGAGCAGTCGGTTCGCGATGGAATGGCATCATACATCCGGGAGATCGCTGTGCTATACGATCCTTCACTTTTGGCACAATTTTCATCTAGTTGACGTCTCGGCGGCTTAGTGAGAATTCTGCGTCGATCTCCGTTCCGGCCAGTACCGACATCAAAAGAAGGTAGCTATCTCAATGCAGGACCATCAGTTGACCGCTTTTGGGCCCAATGAAAAGTGGTTCAAGTTCGCCATCTCCTTTGCTGATTCGGGGGATCGTCTTAAAGTTAGCGTTCTGTACTTGGGGGGGAGCGTCTCCTTAGCATCTGGAACTGAAGTCGCGTCGTGGGCTGCTTCATATGAACCTTCGAGTCATCCTCACGGCAATGATCCCGGCCATGCAGATATTGGCGAAGGGCGACGCGACGTTCTCGAGGAGTTCCGTGGCATAGGCATTGGTTCCTACTTGATGCACTTCCTAATAGGCTGGGTCAAGAATAGGCCAGAGGTGCCTGTTGTCGAGATAGATTTGATACAGCCAGATGCGACCTCAGATAACCGTGATAGGCGGAACCGGTTTTGGGAAAAGCTGGGGTTCACTTTCGACTATAACGATGGCAAGAGTTGGGGGCGTTCGCACGGCTTGATGACCGGCAGTCTTATTCAGCCACCGCGTCAACTGGCCGCTGAATGGCGCCTGCAGGAAGAGTGAACAATGGTCGAAACGTGGAAAGCGGTCGCATGTATATGTCGGAACTCGACCGTAGGCCATCGGCCGTTATCGAACCCCAGCGGACGATAGTCTGGTTGCGGCGCCCCAGGCTGGGCGCACGGGTCTGGTCGTTCGACAGGCAAAACAACGATGAAATAATGGTGCCAGACTATAATTTCGCCACATATAAGCCGGCAAAATTGTAGTCTGACACCATTGTTGATAACTCATAAAATGCGTCAGATTAAAATTTCGCCAGCGTTGTACTGAAAAATGTCGACTGACACCTTTATCTCGTACGCTGCACCCGCGGAGCTGGAAACGCAGGCACAGTCTCCCTACCCACTCCGAGCCAGTCGCCGCATGAGGACTGGCTCGGGTTTTGGAAGACCTTCGGCAAGATATGGATCCTTGCCGTAAAGCGCTATATACAAGAAAGGTTCGATGAAATAGAGGTACTTTTCAGCGACTTCTTGGGGGCTCATTTTTATTGCTTCTGCCCAACGAAAAAGCTCGCCAGGAGGAAGGGCGGAGGCTCCGCGTTCAATCTGACTGACAGTTGTCGGATACGCATAGTCAAGTGCGGCCGCAACGTCCAATTGCGTGAGACCTGCAGTGACACGAACTTCCTTGAGCCACCTGCCGAATCTCTTTCGCATAATCTTGGCCGTGGATGCAATAGGTACAGACATCGTGAAATCTCGAACGGCTTTTGCGCCAACGGTGCATAGTGACAGAGTTTCACCACCAACGCCTCCCCGTCACGTGCCGTACACCATACTAGACTGCTCATTTGCCTTGCTCAACGTGAAATAGTATCTACTGTAAGTGCCGTCTAGCGCTGATCGCGCTCGTCGAACGGAAAAATAATGGTGTCAGACTACAATTTTCCGCCGGCTCTCTGAATACTTGACGCATCGGCGGAGCGATGCGCGCATAGCACTCGCTTGCCCGCATCCAACGTGCTCCGCCGCGGCTACAACCGTTGGGATGCCGTGGTGGCGTATCGGACCAGCCTCACCTCTGATAACAAGCATGTCGGAATGCCGCAATCATCTCTGTTGGCGGCAAAGTACTCGTTTTGGCGTTGATGCGTGAGTGACGAAATCGTGGCAATCGATTTCCTCGAGCGGACGCATTGAGAATCAGCTCAAAATCAGACCAAATCAGCTCATTTCTTGAGCTGATTACTGCTAAATTGAGCTGATTCAACATCTTCAGCTCTTGCCATGACCGTCCGCGAAGACATTCTTCAGTTTCTGCGCGCCCAGCAGCGCGAGAATCTGCCCTGGGTGAGCTCCAGCGAACTGGCCTACCGAACCGGCGTCAGTTGGTCCACGGTGAAGCGCCAATTGGAAAACCTGCGCAAGGCCGGATTGGTGCTGCGCGAGGGACAGGGCCGGGCAACCCGTTACCGGATTACGGACGAAACACCCGCATCGACGCTCCCGACGACCATTGCCACGCGGCTGGCGGAGCCGGCGTCCGAGGCCGTTGGGATGATCTGGTCTGAGCGTGGTCAAGCCCCGCTGGCCCGGCTTCGGCAGCCGTTGTCGGCGCGTGCGCCTGTGGGATACGAACGCGCCTTCGTGGAAAGCTATGTGCCAAACCAGAGCTCCCTGTTGCCGCCTTCGTTAGCTCAAGACTTGGCCGACGAAGGCCGCATGCCAGGTCAGTCTCCAGCCGGGACTTACGCGCGTCGCGTACTGGAGCCGCTGCTGCTCGACCTGTCCTGGTCATCCTCTCGACTGGAAGGCAACCGGTATTCCTTGTTGGCCGCGCAGGAACTCTTCAAGCACGGAATGGCCGGGGAAGATCTGGATGCAGTGATGCTGCTCAACCATAAGAGGGCCATCGAGTTCCTGGTCGATGCGGTCCCCGCATATGGCCTGACGTCCGCCGTGATCGGCAACCTTCACGCGATCCTGCTGGAGGAACTATTGGCCAATACCGACGGCCTGGGCCGCATCCGCCAGATCGTGGTCAACATCGGGGACACGACTTACGTGCCGCTCCAGGCGCCCTTGTTGCTGCAGGAAATGTTCGACCAGATTGTGGAGAAAGCTCGGCTTATCAAGAACCCGGTCGAAGCGGCATTCTTTCTGTGGGTGAACCTTGCATATCTACAGCCTTTCGAGGACGGCAACAAGCGGACCAGCCGCCTGGCGGCCAACATTCCGCTGATGCTTTACAACTGCGCGCCGCTGTCCTTCCTGGACGTAGAGGTACAGGACTACGTCCACGCCATGTTGGGAGTCTATGAATACGGCGACGTGACGCTGGCGGCGGAGTTGTTCGCCTGGGCCTATCGGCGTTCGATCCGCAAGTACGCCGTGCAACTGAACGCTGCGGGCGTGCCGAATCCGGTGCGATTCCGATTCCGGGAAAAGCTGAACGAAGCGATTGGCCGGGTACTACGTGAGCAGCAAACCGCCGACGCCGCAACAGCGGCGCTGGGCTTGTCCGAAGACGATATTCAATTATTCCGCCCGATACTGGCGCAAGAACTGCGCATACTGGATGTGTACAACTGCGCGCGCTATCGCTTGTCGATGGATCTGGTGCAACAATGGGTCGAGGCCGGGCGGCCGCATTGATGCAAACCAGCGGAACAAGAGCCGCAAACATTGCGGCTCTCTAGTCCCGACACCGATGGATGCGCATAAGGGCTTGCACCCCAACCACTCAGGTATTGTCTTTCACTACAGTGCTTGGCCCATTAGCCTTCACAGACGCAATCCCGGCGTCCCGAGCCGCTGCACTCGAGTACATTTCACTGCGTCCAATGGACTGCCCATTCGCCGCGCTCAACGAGAAATAAGGCGAACCGTTGGTAGCCGTCTTGCGCTGATAGCGCTCATCGATCGGTGAATTCTGGCGGACAGACGCGATGCCATCCTGAGCACTAGCTTTAGTGGTGTAGCGCTCGCTCGTAAGAATGACTTCATGATTCCCGGCTTTCAGATTGAACATGTACTGATCGCCGCTGCGCTTCAACTCGTAGTAACCGCTCATGGAAACCTCCAATATCTGGCTAGTTCAACAATGGGTCGATACTGCGATGCACACACATGAATGCCGCTTGATGATAGTCCATGCATTACGTACAGGACATACCAAAGAAAAGGGCCGCTAATCGCGGCCCTCATCGTCACTGCTCAACGTATCGCGTCAATTACGCCTTACGCACCTGAGCAATCAGCCCATCCAACTGCGCCAGCATCGTATCGATTTCCTCAGCCGTCACATTCAACGCAGGCATGAAGCGCAGCAGGTTTCCGCGCGGCGCATTCAGCAGCAGGCCATTAGGCGCCAGATTACGCGCAGCCTCAACGATGGCAGGACCATCATCACGATCCATCACCAGCGCACGCAGCAGACCCATCCCACGCTCGCCCTTCATGCCCCACTTAGCCGACAGAGCCAGCAGGCCTTCGGACAATTGCTTGGCGCGAGCGTTGACCGACTCCATGAAGCCCGGCGCAGCCAACGCATCAAACACTGCAACGCCAACAGCAGCCATCAGCGGATTGCCGTTGTACGTGCCGCCCTGGTCACCATGCGAGAACACGCAAACTTCCTGACGAGCCAACAGCGCAGCCAGCGGCACGCCGCCGCCAATACCCTTGGCCAGCGTCATGATGTCCGGCACAACGTCCGATTGCTGGTAGGCAAACATGGTGCCCGTACGCCCCATGCCCGTCTGCACTTCATCAACGATGAACAGCAGCTTGTGCTCGTCGGCCAGCTTGCGCAGGCCTTGCATGAATTCCTTGGTGGCGGGGATGACGCCGGCTTCGCCTTGCACGGGTTCGAGCATGATGGCGACGGTCTGGTCGTCGATCAGCTTGCGCACGGATTCCAGGTCGTTGATTTCGGCCTTGGGGAAGCCTTCGACCTGCGGGGCGAACATCTTGTCCCAGCCCGGCTTGCCGGACGCGGACATGGTGGCCAGCGTGCGGCCGTGGAAGCCGTGGTTCATGGTGATGATCTTGTAGGCGCCGTTCTTATTGACCTGGCCCCATTTGCGCGCCAGCTTGATGGCGCCTTCGTTGGCTTCGCCGCCGCTGTTGGCGAAGAAGACGCGGTCGAAGACCGAGGCGCCGGTGAGGCGCTCGGCCAGTTCGATGGAGGGCAGGTTGTAGAACGCCGGCGAGGGGTTCATCAGCAGCTTGGACTGGTCCAGCAGGGCCTTTTGCATTTCCGGGGCGCAGTGGCCCAGGGTGTTGACGGCCCAGCCCTGGACGAAGTCCAGGTATCGCTTGCCCGCGTGATCCTCCAGCCAGGATCCCTGGCCGCGCACGAACACGAGGTCCGGGCGGGAGGTGATCTCCATGAGGGCGTTGGTCTTGAACTGGCTGAATTCCATGGCGGTTCCTGCGGAATGAGAGAACAGGGATTAAAAGTAATTGGACGATGCCAATAGGCGAATTTAGCACCGACGGGGGGATGCTATCGTGACGCACCCCCAGCCGATCCGCCCCGGGCCGCCTCAAAAGGGCAGACAACGCGGGCGCTCTATTTTATGCAACAGGCGCGACCCCGCGCGCAGCCCTTTTGTCGCTTTTTACTGACCAATCATGAAACGTATTCTTTCCAGTCTTGCCGCCGGCCTGGCGCTGGCGACGGCCGCGGCGACCGCGCATGCCGATTATCCCGAGCGCCCCATCCGCCTGATCGTGCCGTTCCCGCCCGGGCAGGCGACCGATATCTTTGCGCGCGCGCTGGCCGAAAAGCTGGGCGCGGCCGTCAAGCAGCCCATCGTGGTGGAGAACCGCGCGGGCGCGGGCAGCAACATTGGGATGGAGCAGGCGGCGCGCGCGACGCCGGACGGCTATACGCTGGTGATCGCGGGCTCTGCCGCGGCGGTGAACCAGACGCTGTACAAGACCATCAATTACAGCCTGACCAAGGACTTCGCGCCGGTGTCGGGGGTGTTCTCGGTGCCGCTGATGTTCCTGGCGACGCCGGCTTCGGGGATTACCTCGCTCAAGCAGCTGGTGACGCAGGCGCGCGCCAATCCGGGCGAGCTGGCCTATGCCAGCGCGGGCATCGGCGGCACGCAGCATTTGTCGGCCGAGATGTTCAAGGCGGCGGCGAACATCGACATCCGCCACATTCCGTACAAGGGCAGCGGCCCGGCGCAGGCGGATTTCCTGGGGCACCAGGTGCCGTTGATGGTGGACTCGGTGACCGCCGGCCTGCCGCATGTGCAGAGCAAGAAGGCGGTGGCGCTGGCGGTGACGACGGCCAAGCGGCTGCCGCAGCTGCCTGATGTGCCGACCGTGGCGGAATCGGGTTATCCGGGTTTCGAAGCGATCGGCTGGGCAGCAGTGCTGGCGCCGCGCGATACGCCGGCCGAGGTTACGGGCTATCTGAGCAAGCAGATCGGCCAGGTGCTGAATTCGCCGGACATGCAGAAGTTTTTCCGCGACCGCGGCGCGGAGCCGATGCCGCTGACGCCTGATGCGACCGGCACTTTCATTGCCGGCGAAGTGAAGAAGTGGGGCGAGGCGGTGAAGCAGTCAGGCGCTCAGGTCGACTGACGGACGCGCAAGACGCCATGCCAGCAGCAAACCGCCCCGCATCGCCGGGGCGGTTTGCATGATGGGCTGAGGTAAAGCGATGACGGCTTAAGCCGGATCACCCGGCTGGCCCGGCCGTCCGGGCTCACCCGGTTGCCTGGGTTCTTCCGCAGGTTGCCCCGGATTGCCGGGCACTTCCGGCGGCATGCGGCCCGGATCAATATCATCCGGGCCAGGCTTGCCCGGCACCTGGCCGGGTGCCTGCTTTTCCGGCGTGTCGCCGGGTTCCTGTCCGGGGCGCTGGGACGGGTCGATGCCGGGTTGGTAGGCGGGATCGCCGGGCTTCTGGTTCGTGTTCATGGATGTCTCCTGAAGATTCACGTGTAGCGCTCACGCGCAGCGGCACGCGTATCGTGCAAGCCCACGATAGAAGCCATGTTCGCGCTCGCCCAGATCACGCGGGACGACTTTATCTAGTACTTTCTTCTTATCTCTTGCTCAACCAGGAGCCGGAATGAAGAAGACTGCCACGGCGTTCACCACGGAACGCCGCCATCTGCTGGAAATCATCGACGGCCTGATCGAGGGCATCATCCTGCTGGACCAGGACCGCCGTATCGTCTGGGCCAACGACACGGCGCTGGCCATGCACGGCGTGACGGATCTTGCCGCGCTGGGCGGCACCGCCGTCGGCTACCGCAAGGCATTTGCGCTGCGTTACCGCAACCGTCGCGCCTTGCGCGCGGCGCAGTATCCGCTGGACCGCGCGCTGGCGGGCGAGGCTTTCAAGGACGTGGTGGTGGAAGTGACCAGCCGCCGCGATCCGGATTTAAGCCGCATGCACCAGGTGCGCAACCTGGTGCTGCGCGATGCGCAGGGCGCGGCTGAAGGCATGGTGCTGGTGCTGCTGGATGTGACCGAGCAATACAGCGCGGAAGAGCGCTTTGAACGCACCTTCAACGCCAATCCCGCGCCGGCCGTGATCTGCTCGCTGGCGGATCTGCGGCACATCAAGGTCAATGACGGTTTTCTGGCCATGACGGGCTACACGCGCGAACAAGTGCTGGGCAAGACGCTGCGCCAGCTGGACGTGCTGGGCGACACGCCGCAGCGCGAGGATGCGCTGCACCGGCTGGCCGAAGGGACGACGATTCCGCAGACGGAAACCATCATCGCGGTGCAGGGCGGCAGCGACAAGCTAGTGATCGTGGCGGGCCAGCCCATCGAGGTCGCGGAGCAGCCCTGCATGCTGTTCACCTTCAACGACCTGGAGCCGCGCCGCAAGGCCGAGACGGCGCTGCGCGATAGCGAACAGCGCTTCGCCACGGCGTTCCGTCTTGCGCCCGTGCCCATGACGCTGAGCACCACGGCAGGCAAGCTGCTGGAGGTCAACGATGCCTTCGTCGCGACCACCGGCTACGACGCCAAGACCTTGGCGCGCGATGAAGATGCGCTGGCGCAGCTATGGACGGACCCGCAAGCCTATGACCGCGCCATGGCCTCGCTGGAGCAGGGCGCCAGCGTACGCAGCCAGGAGATGGCGCTGCGCACACGCGACGGCGCATTGCTGGACTGCCTGGTGTCGGCCGCACCGGTGTCGATCCAGGACCAGCCCTGCGTGCTGGCGGCGATCCAGGACATTACCGAACGCAAGCGCAACGAGGTCGAGCTGATGGAGGCGATCGAGACGGTGATGCAGGACACCTCGTGGTTCAGCCGCACCGTCATCGAGAAGCTGGCGCAGATCCGCACGCCCCAGGGCGCCCCGCAGGGGCAGAGCGAATTGGCCGACCTGACGCCGCGCGAGCGCGAGATCCTGGGCCTGATGTGCCAGGGTCACACGGATCCCGAGATTGCGGCCAGCCTGCATCTGTCGCGCAACACGGTGCGCAATCATGTGGCGGCGCTATACAGCAAGCTGGACGTGCACCGGCGCAGCGCCGCCATCATCTGGGCGCGGCAGCGCGGCATCGTGGGATATGAAAAGCCGGCACGCAAACAGGCACAGAAACAGCCCGGCAAGCAGACTACAAGGCAGGTCCACAGGATTCGGTAGAAAAGTACCAGTCGATCTGATGCGCGCGCTTCTTACACGCGCGCCATGCGCTTCCTATAGTGGGTTCGTCCGCAGCCGGAGCCAGGCTTCGCAGGCCTCTCCCGCGCGGTTTCACGCAACCTGGAATTAGGAGCGACAACATGGATAACGACCGCATCAAGGGCGCAGCCAAGGAAGTCAAAGGCTCGATCAAGGAAACGGCAGGCAAGTTGACCGGCAACCGCGAGACCGAGCTTGAAGGGAAGGCGGAAAAAACCGTGGGCAAGGTGCAGCGCAACGTCGGCGAGGCCAAGGATCAGGCACGGGACTTGCTGAACAAGAAATAGCGCGGCTGCCTGTCGGCATGACCCGCTACGCCCATGAACGCCGAAAGGAGAAAAAAATGACGCATCGAATCTGGCTTGCGCTGCTGCTGGCAATCACCGCCATCACGGCCGGTTGCAACACGATGGAAGGCGCCGGCAAGGACATCGAACGTGGCGGGGAGAAGATCCAGCAGAAAGCCCAGTAAGTCCTGAACCGGTAGCCTGCTTTATCGGCCGGCGCGCTAACCGCGCGCCAGCCTTTTTGCGTTTGGGCGCCGCAATTCAGCGCGAGAAGCCGCGCGCCGAAATCTCCCAGATGTCCTGCACCACGCCGTCTTTGAACACGACCAGTCCGTCGTGCAGGTTGAAGGTCGGGTCCACGTGCGCAGGCACCAGGCGCAGCACGCTGCCCAATGCGGGCGCCGTGGCACCGGGTTCGACGCGCACCACGCTGTGCTCGTCGTTGATGGCGGTGCAGGTCAGGCCGGACTCGCCGTAGACGGCGGGCGGGCCGCACTCGGCGGAGGCCGATTTGAGGCCGGCGTCCAGCACTACGCGGTCGGGCGTGGGCGTGCTCATCACGGTGGACAACAGGAACAGGCTGTTCTGGAAATTGAGCGGGCCGCCCCATTCGTTGGCGCCGTAGTCGCCATCCATGAAGGCATAGGACCCGGCCTGCAATTCGGTGTAGACGCCGCTGGCCGCGTCGAACTCCACGCTGCCGGTGCCGCCGCCGGTAATGGTGTCGCAGGCGATGCCGCTTTCACGCAGTAGCTGCGCATAGGACGCGGCGATGCGCGCGGCCTGGCGGGAGACGGTGGCGCGTTCTTCGCGCGTGCGGTAGTGCTGCACCGACCCGTGATAGGCCTGCAGGCCCGCGAAGTTCAAACCGGGCAGCGCGCGCGCCTGCTGCGCCAGCGCCAGGACGGTGGCGTCGTCGGACACGCCGCAGCGGCCCTGGCCCACGTCCACTTCCACCAGCACGTCGATCTCGGCGCCAGCCTGCACCATGGCGGCCGACAACTGCGCCAGGTTCTGGGCGTTGTCCACGCAGACGCTGATCTTGGCGGCGCGCGCCAACTGGCCCAACAGCGTCATCTTGGCCGCGCCGACGACTTCGTTGCTGATGTGGATGTCGCGGATGCCGGCGGCCACGAAGGGCAGGGCTTCGCTCACCTTCTGGCAGCAGATGCCGCGCGCCCCCAATGCCACCTGCCGCAATGCAATCTGCGGGCACTTGTGGGCCTTGGCATGCGGCCGCAGCGCCACTTCGTGGCGATCAGCCCAGGCCTGCATGGCGCGCAGGTTGGCTTCGAAGGCGGTCAGGTCCAGCGCCAGGCTGGGCGTGTCGACGCGGGCTAGGGGATCGCCCGGTTGGGCGGCGGGGGGCAGCGCAATGCCGCGTATGACTTCCTGGGACATCTTGGAAACTCCGTTATCAGCACTGCAGGGATGTAACCGCACACCATAACCAAAGCGGGACCACCCATAACCTTGGGCGATGCGACCCCCTGGAAAACCATAGCCCTGTAATCATTGGCTACAGGGGGTGGGCATGACAGAATTTCATCATAAAGAAAGCCCCCGAGGGGAGGCAGATTTTTGCCGGGGGAATTCGCCCATCGGCAGAAATCACATTACTGATACCCGTCAGCAAGAATTCGGAGAAGCTCGCATGAAACTCAAGACCTGGATCACCGCCCTGACCATCGCGGCAGCCGCCGTCGGCGCCGCCGGTTCGGCGCAGGCCCAACAGTTCTTCCGCATCGGCACCGGCGGCACCGCCGGCACCTACTATCCCGTGGGCGGCATCATCGGCAACGCCGTGTCGCAACCGGGCAAGCTCATCGCCACCGCGGTGGCCTCCAACGGCTCGGTCGCCAACATCAACGGCGTCATGGGCGGCTCGTTCGAAGCGGGCTTCACGCAATCCGACGTGGCCTTCTGGGCCTATAGCGGCACCGGCACCTTCGAAGGCAAGCCCAAGGCCCAGGACCTGCGCCTGATCGCCACGCTGTACCCGGAAAGCATCCACCTGGTGACGCGCAAGGGCTCGGGCATCAAGGGCGTGGCCGACCTGAAGGGCAAGCGCGTGTCCATGGACGAGCCGGGCTCCGGCACGCTGGTGGACGTGCGCCTGATCCTGGGCGCCTATGGCCTGACCGACAAGGACATCAAGGCCGAATACCTCAAGCCCAACCAGGCTGGTGACAAGCTCAAGGACGGCGGCCTGGACGCGTTCTTCTTCGTGGGTGGCGCCCCCGCCGGCGCGATCGCCGAACTGGCCTCCACCGGCAATATCGAACTGGTGTCGCTGGTCGGCCCGGAAATCGACGCGCTGCGCGGCAAGCAGGAATTCTTCACGCCTGACGTGATCGCCGCCAACACGTACCAGAACCTGCCGGAAGTGAAGACCATCTCGGTCAACGCGCAGATGGTCACCTCGGCCAAGATCCCCGACCAGGTGGTGTACGACGTGACCAAGGCGCTGTACAGCGACGCCACGCGCAAGACGCTGGACGCCGGCCACGCCAAGGGCAAGCTGATCACCAAGGAAAACGCCGTCAAGGGCGCGGGCATCCCGTTCCACCCGGGCGCGGAGAAGTTCTACAAGGAAGTCGGCCTGCTCAAGTAAGCGAGCCGGGACTTCTTTCACGGATAGATCACGGCGCAGTCTGACCCGCCGTGTTTGAGCAGGGCCGCCACGAGCGGCCCTGCTTGCTGCATCACCAGAGACTCACCGCGATGGAAATTGACCACGAGAAAACCCAGCAGCTGGCGGAAAAGTACGATTCGGAAATCCGCTTCCGGCCGCTGGACAAGACGGCCACCTGGATCGTGTCGGGCCTGCTCGTCACCTTGTCCCTCTTTCATTACTACACGGCCGGCTTCGGCCTGTTGCGCGAAGCCACGCACCGCGGCGTGCACCTGGCCTTTGTACTCAGCCTGATCTTCCTGGTGTTCGGTTTTTCCAAGTCGCACTACCAGCGCCAGCCCAAGTCCACCTGGTACTCGCCAGGCGGCATTCCGCTGTACGACTGGATCATCGCCATCGCGCTGGCGCTGTCGGTGCTGTACATCCCCTACATCTTCGAGGACCTGGCGTTCCGCGTGGGCAATCCCATGCCGATGGACGTGCTGATGGGGTCCATCCTGCTGATCGGCCTGTTGGAAGCCACGCGCCGCGCCATGGGCTGGCCGCTGCCCATCATCGCCATCGTGTTCATGGCGTATGCCATGTTCGGGCCGTATTTCCCGGGCCTGCTCAAGCATGCCGGCAACACGTGGTCGCAGGTCGTCAACCACATGTACCTGACCAGCCAGGGCGTGTACGGGGTGGCGGTCGGCGTGGTCGCGACCTACGTCTTCCACTTCGTGCTGTTCGGCGTGCTGGCCACCCGCATCGGCCTGGGCCAGCTGTTCCTGGACGTGGCCTCGACGGTCGCCGGACGCTATGCCGGCGGGCCGGCCAAGGTGTCGGTGTTCGGTTCGGCCATGTTCGGCATGCTGTCGGGGTCGTCGGTGGCCAACGCGGTCACGGTCGGCTCGCTGACCATTCCGGCGATGATCCGCATCGGCTATCCGCGGCACTTCGCCGCGGGCGTGGAAGCGGCCAGCAGCACGGGCGGGCAGATCACGCCGCCCATCATGGGCGCGGCCGCCTTCCTGATGATCGAATTCCTGGGCATTCCGTACCAGCAGATCGCCATCGCGGGCATCTTCCCGGCCTTCCTGTACTTCTTCGGCATGTTCATGCAGGTGCACTTCGAGGCCAAGCGCGAAGGGCTGCGCGGCCTGACCGAAGAAGAAATGCCCAAGCTCAAGCAGTCGTTCAAGATGCGCTGGCCGACGCTGATCCCGCTGGTCCTGCTGATCGGCGTGCTGGCCAGCGGCCGCACGCCCTACCTGGCGGCGTTCGCCGGCATCACGGGCTGCATCGTGGTGGGCCTGCTGAATCCGTTCCAGCGGCTGCGCCTGCGCGACCTGTATGAAGCCTTCGAGACCGGCGCCAAGTACGCGCTGGCAGTGGGCGCGGCCGCGGGCACCGTGGGCATCGTGATCGGGGTGGTGACGCTGACCGGCGTGGGCTTCAAGATCTCGTACATCGTGATCTCGGCCTCTCAGGCGCTCGCCGGCGGCGCGGCCATGATCATTCCGGACGCGCTGGCCAACATGCAGACGCTGACGCTGATCGCGGCGCTCATCATGACCGGCATCGTCTGCATCCTGATGGGCTGCGGCGTACCCACCACGGCGAACTACCTGATCATGGTGGCGGTGGCCGCCCCGACGCTGGTGCAGCTGGGCGTGCAGCCGATCGCGGCGCACTTCTTCGTCTTCTATTTCGGCATCCTGGCGGACATTACGCCGCCCGTGGCGCTGGCGGCGTATGCGGCAGCCGGGATGGCGGGCAGCGATCCATTCAAGACCGGCAACACGGCCTTCAGGCTGGGCATCACCAAGCTGATCGTGCCGTTTGTGTTCGTGTTCTCGCCATCCCTGCTGATTTCGGTGCAGGGTTTCACCTGGTACGACTTCTTCGTGACGCTGTTCGGCTGCATGGTCGGCCTGGTGCTGCTGTCGGCGGCGTTCTCGCGGTTCATGCTGGTGGGCATGAAGAGTTGGGAGCGCTGGCTGTGCACCATCGGCGCCTTGCTGACCATCCTGCCGGGCCTGACCAGCGGCCTGATCGGGCTGGCGATCTGCATCCCGGTATTCATGCGCCAGCTGGCGCAGTTGAAGCTGGAAAGCGCCCCCAAGGCCGCCTGACCAGCGGCCCGGATACAAAAAGGGGCGGATCTGCAGGGTCCGCCCCTTTTTGCTCCGAATCATGAATATTGGCAGCTTTTAAGGTGAAAATGTGTGCACATTAGCGCAGGGTGACTCCATACAACATTCCACCCTCCGGCCGGTTGCCCACCCCTATAAATCAGCGTAAAGTAAAATTCATGTTTGCTGGTCTGCCGATATGCGGGCCGACTGTGCAAACAGGCACAAAACTGCGCCATATGTTCGATATCCTGGTTTATCTGTACGAGAATTACTACACGCCGCAAGCCTGTCCTGCGGCCGACGTGCTCGCAAAGCGGCTTGCCGCCGCCGGTTTCGAGCACGAAGACATCGACGACGCCCTCGGCTGGCTCTACGGCCTGGCCGAAACCACCGAACGCTGCGTCGATCTCGCCCAGGCCCCCGCCACCGGCACCCGGATCTACACCGACAACGAATACCAGCAGCTCGGCACCGAATCCATCGGCTTCATCGCCTTCCTGGAATCGGCCGGCGTGCTGCCCGCGCCCTTGCGCGAGATCGTCATCGACCGGGGTCTGGCGTCGCCGGAAACGCCCGTGCCGCTGTCCAAGATCAAGATCATCGCCCTCATGGTTCTCTGGAGCCAGGAAGCCGAGATCGACAATCTGGTCCTGGAAGAGCTGCTGGACGAAGACGGCACGCGCTTGCTGCATTGAACGGTATCCGCGTCGCTTGATGCCGTTACTCCTTACCCGCGCGCCGCACCGCGCGGGCGTCCCATCGTGAATTACGTCGGCCGCTTCGCCCCCAGTCCCAGCGGCCCGCTGCATGCGGGCTCGCTGGTTGCCGCGCTAGCCAGCTGGCTGGACGCGCGCGCCCATGGCGGACGCTGGCTGCTGCGCATCGAAGACGTGGACACGCCGCGCACGGTGCCGGGCGCGGCCGAGGTCATCATGGGCCAGTTAAAGGCGCTGGGCCTGGACTGGGACGGCGACATCATGTGGCAGTCGCGCCGTAATGACGCCTACCAGGCCGCCTTCGACTCGCTGGCCGCGCGCGGCCTGATCTACGGCTGCGGCTGCACCCGGCGCGAAATCGCGGATTCGGCGCTGCGCGGCCAGACCGCGCCCGGGGCCGACGGCGAACGGCCGTATCCCGGCACCTGCCGCCACGGCTTGCCACCAGGCCGCGAGGCCCGCGCCTGGCGCGTGATCATGCCGGATGGCGTGGAACATTTCGTCGACCGCTGGCTGGGGCCGCAGGAACAGGACGTGGCGCAGGCGGTGGGCGACATCGCGCTAAGGCGGGCTGACGGCCTGTGGGCGTACCAACTCGCTGTAGTGGTGGACGACGCCGCGCAAGGCGTGACCGACGTGGTGCGCGGCGCGGACCTGCTCAGTTCCACCGCGCGCCAGCGCGTGCTGGGCCGGCTGCTGGGCCTGCCGCCGGTGCGCTACCTGCACGTGCCGCTGATCCTGAACGCTTCCAGCGGCCTGAAACTGTCCAAGCAGAACGGCGCCCCGCCCATCGACACCGGCGCGCCCCTGGCGGCGCTGATGGCCGCCTGGCGCGCCTTGGGCTTCGACCCCATCGATGCCGCGGACCGCGGTCATTTCCTGCGGGAAGCCACCGCGCGGTGGGCGCGGCGCTTCCCGCTGCCCGCCGCTACAGCGGCTTGAGGTCCTGGTCCAGCATCCGGACGAGCAGGGCCTCGCCGTTTTCCGCCACGCGCAACTCGCCGTACTTGGCGACCTGATAGCGCTCGGCCTGGCCTTCCGGGAAGAAATAGGCGTTGGTCACGATGCGCACGCTGTTGTCGCGGATGCGGTAACGCAGCGGCACTTCGGCATCGGTATGCGGGTGCGTATCGGGCTGGATGCGTAGCGGCTGCCCGACGCCGCGTGCGTCCGTCTGCAGCATGACATAGCCGTCCGGCTCGTAACCCATGACGGAGTCCTCGGCTTCGGGACGCTCGCCGCCTAGCCGCAGGCGCGTGACTTCCCGGCTGGCCGCGAAGTTCAGCGCCATGTAGTCGCCTTGCATCAGCGAACGGGGATCCACCGGAGCCAGTTCCAGGATGACCACCTTGCCCGACGCCAGCAGTTTTTCACGCTGCCAGATGCCGCCGTTGGCGACCGCCAGCACCAGCACCAGGCCGCCCAGGATGGCCAGCGTGCGCCAGCGCAAGGGCGCCGACACCGGCGGCAGGGCCCCGCGTCGGCTGGGCGCGATGGTGCGCATCAGGCGCGGCACCAGCCACACCAGGGCGCGCAACACGAACAGCAGCACCGCGGCGCCGCCCAGCCACAAGGCCTTTTGCAGTAGCGGCACGTCCAATTGGTAGTAATAGACACCCAGATAAGCCAGCAGGCTGATCACCGCGAACACGACCAGGCGGAACTGGTTCAAGCCGAAGCCCAGCAGCAGCCAGGCCAGCGCGAAACCCACGCCTGGACTGGGCAGCCAGAACAGGGACAGGATCAGCAGAGCTATCGGGACACCCCAGGTGACGCCGGCAGTCAGTACATGGCGGCGGGGCCAGAGCACCGCGAAGGCGGCCGCGACGGGCAACAGCGCTCCCGCAATGACCAGCACGGCCGTGTGCGGATTCAGCTGCCACATGGCGGGCAGTTGCTGGGCGGAGATGCCCCCGGCCAGCCATACCATCCCTTGCACCGACAGCAGGAAGGCCCAGGCCAGCGGTTGCAGCGCATGGGCGCGCTTGCCGCCCAGGCGGTGGCTCAGGCTGAAGATGACGGCGGTGGCCCAGGCGCCGGTCACGGCAATGGGCAGCCACACAAAGGTCGCGCGCATGGCGTCGAAGCCCAGCCATGCGTCCAGCAGGTCTTCGCCGCTCAGGTCGGGCGACAGGCCGCGCCAGATCAAGCCCGCCCCCGCCGCGGCAATCAGCAAGCCGCTCAGGAAGCGCAGGATGACGTCGGGTCCGACGGCATAGACCGTAGCCGCCATCAGCAGCACGAACACGCAGGCGCTGGCGAACGAGGTCGAGCTGGATAGCCCGAAGATGATCAGGATTTGCCCTGCGAAGGCCATGGCCGTGCCGCACTGGCGCCAGAACGGGCCAGCATCGCTGCGCAGCACCGCCACACCGGCCGCGCAAAGCACCAGCCCGGCCACCAGCGCGCCGCTTTCAGAGGTAATAAAGCCCGAGAACGCGATGAACACCAGCAGCAGCACAGTCGACAGCCAGGCGCTCAGGCCCAGCAGGCACTGCACGTACCAGGGCGGATCCGCCTGCGGCGCCGGAGCGGGCGCCAGCTGCGCGACCGGCGCGCTGGCGTCGGCCGGGTCCACCGAGTTGCCGGCCGAAGCCGCAGCCGGTTCGGAATCGGCGGCCGCGGCCACCGCCGTCTGCGGGTCGCCGGCAAGCCGGCGCAGCCAGCGCGCGGCCAAGACGGCCTCGGCCATGAGCAGCGCCGCCAGCGGCAGGGCCGCCCAGACGCCGGGTTCCAGGCGCAGCAGCCATTCGCCCGCCACCCGCAGCGACACGCAGATGACGCCGGCGGCCAGCATGGCCAGGATGATCAGGTCGCGCCGGCCCTTCTGATAATAGAAGCCCAGGCCCAGGGTCACCGCGACCCAGGCGATGCCGTTATAGAGGCCCAGGCCGCGGCCCAGGAAGTCGCCAAGCATCTGGGTCAGCACCAGCACGCTGATTGCCAGGGCGGCCAGGACCCGCGGACCGACCAGGGTGCTGGCGCGCCAGCGGCGGGCAGCCAGCTCCCAGCCCAGCAGCAGCACCAGGTTCAGGCCGGCCATCATCAGGCCGGGCACGCCCGGGCCGCCGAATATCAGCACCCAGGAGAACACCCGCTCGCCCAGCCACAAGGCCACCGCCACGTTCAACACCAGTGCCCATAGCAGCCAGACGGCCTGGCTGCCGGCGGCCAGCGCCCAGGGCAGCAGCAGCAGCGCCCACCAGGCGAACAGTTCCCAGGTATCGGCGCCAGTCTGGTAAGTTTGGCCTAGTAATGCGAGCAGCGCGCCCAGGAGGATGCCGGCCAGGGCGAGCAGGGCGCCTGGTATGGTGCGGCGCACGCCAGGACTCGCCCGCAGGCGCAGTCCGGTCCAGGCAGCGGCCAGCGCGCAAACCGCCAGGAGGCCCTGGATACCGGCGAAACGCTGGATTTTGGTCATGTCCTGCCAGTTGGCCGCGACCCAGCAAACCGCCGCGCTGCCCAGCAGCAAAACACCTAGCCAGAGGGTGCTGCGCGCCAGAAATTGACGCCAGGCGTGTAGTTCGGATCCCGCTTGTCTTTCAGTGCCGACTTGCATCTGGCGAATCTCCGATCTTATTATCCGCGCTACTACGGCGGGACTGCCGCCACTGGATACACATGAATAAAACGCTGATTATTGCCGAGAAGCCCTCGGTAGCCCTCGATATATCACGCGCCTTGGGAGGCTTTGCGCGCGAGGGCGACTATTTTGAAAGCGAACGTTACGTCCTCGCGTCCAGCATAGGCCACTTGCTGAGCTTGGTCGCGCCCAACGATCCGGTCAAGGGAAAATGGAGCTTCACGCACCTGCCCGTGATTCCGCCCGAGTTCGAACTGGGCCCCACCGACAAGAAATCGGCCGAACGGCTCAAGCTGCTGGTTCGCCTGGCCAAGCGCAAGGACGTCGACGCCATCATTAACGCCTGTGACGCCGGGCGCGAAGGCGAACTGATCTTCCGCTACATCATTCAGTACGCGGGCGTAAAGAAGCCGATCCAGCGCCTCTGGCTGCAGTCGATGACCCAGGCCGCCATCCGCGAAGCCTTCGCCAACCTGCGCGACGACGTCCAGCTCAAGCCGCTGGAAGCGGCCGCCCGCTCGCGCGCCGAAGCCGACTGGCTGGTGGGCATCAACGGCACCCGCGCAATGACCGCCTTCAACAGCAAGGACGGCGGCTTCTTCAAGACCCCGGTCGGCCGGGTGCAGACGCCCACGCTGGCCATCGTGGCCGAGCGCGAGGAGCGCATCCGCCGCTTCGTGCCGCGCGACTACTGGGAAGTGCGCGCCACCTTCGTGGCGGCCGCCGGCCTGTACGAAGGCCGCTGGATCGACCCGGAATTCAAGAAAGACGACCGCGACCCCGAAAAGCGCGAATCGCGCCTGTGGTCGCAGGCTGCCGCCCAGAGCGTGGTGGCTGCCTGCCGCGAACAGCCCGGCAGCGTCACGGAAGAATCCAAGCCGTCGACCCAGATGTCGCCGGCCCTCTACGACCTGACTTCGCTGCAGCGCGAGGCCAACGGCCGTTTCGGCTTTTCGGCCAAGACCACGCTGGCGCTGGCGCAGACCCTGTACGAACGGCACAAGGCGCTGACCTACCCGCGTACCGATTCGCGCTACCTGCCCGAGGACTACATCAACACCGTCAAGGAGACCATGCGCGCATTGGCGCAGGGCGGCTCCAATGCGGTGGGCGGCCTGGCCCGCCACGCCGGCACGGTGGTCAGCGAAAACTGGGTCAAGCCCAACCGCCGCATCTTCGACAACAAGAAGGTGTCGGACCACTTTGCCATCATCCCCACGCTGCAGATCCCGCACGATCTGAGCGAAGCCGAGGCCAAGCTGTACGACCTGGTGCTCAAGCGCTTCCTGGCCGTGTTCTTCCCCGCCGCGGAATACCGCGTCACCACCCGCATGACCGAAGTGCAGGGGCACCGCTTCCGCACCGACGGCAAGGTGCTGGTCAGCCCGGGATGGCTGGCCGTCTACGGCAAGGAAGCCCAAGGCGAAGACGCCAACCTGGTGCCTGTGGCGGACGGCGAGACCGTGCGCACCGAGGACGTGGAAGCCGTCGGCCTGACCACCAAGCCGCCGGCGCGCTTTAACGAAGGCACGCTGCTGTCGGCCATGGAAGGCGCGGGCAAGCTGGTGGACGACGAGGAACTGCGCGAGGCCATGTCCGAGCGCGGCCTGGGCACGCCGGCCACGCGCGCCGCCATCATCGAAGGCCTGCTCAACGAAAGCTACCTGCGCCGCGAAGGCCGCGACCTGGTGCCCACCGCCAAGGCGCGTCAGCTGATGACGCTCTTGTCCGGCCTGGACGTGACCGAACTGACTTCGCCGGAACTCACCGGCGAATGGGAACACAAGCTCAAGCAGATCGAGCAGGGCGGGCTGGGCCGCGAGGCCTTCATGCGCGAGATCGCGCAGATGACCCAGGTCATCGTCAAGCGCGCCAAGGAATACGAGCGCGACACGGTGCCGGGCGATTACGCCACGCTGCAGACGCCGTGCCCCAAGTGCGGCGCCGTGGTGAAGGAAAACTATCGCCGCTTTGCCTGCACCGCCTGCGACTTCTCCATCGGCAAGCACCCGGGCGGCCGCACCTTCGAGCTGCCCGAAGTGGAAGAGCTGCTGGCCAAGCGCGAGATCGGTCCGCTGCAAGGCTTCATCAGCAAGATGGGCCGTCCGTTCGCCGCCATCCTGCGCATCAGCGACGAGTACAAACTGGAATTCGACTTCGGCCAGAACGACGAGGACGACAGCGAGGCCGTGGACTTCTCCGGCCATACGCCGGTGGGCTCCTGCCCCAAGTGCCAGTCGCGCGTCTTTGAGCATGGCATGAGCTACGTCTGCGAGAAATCCGTCGGCCCCGAAAAGAGCTGCGATTTCCGTTCGGGCAAGGTCATCCTGCAGCAGGAGATCTCGCGCGAACAAATGGAAAAGCTGCTGATCAACGGCCGCACCGACCTGCTCGACGGCTTCGTCTCCAGCCGCACCAATCGCAAGTTCAAGGCCTTCCTCGTCCGCCAGCCGGACGGCAAGATCGGCTTCGAGTTCGAGCCGCGTCCTGAAAAGCCGGGCCGCGCGCCGGCCAAGACGGCTGCCAAGACCGCGACCAAGACTGCCGCGAAAAAGGCGCCGGCCAAGAAGGCCGCGGTGAAGAAGACCGCAACCAAGACGGCCACGAAAACGGCGGTCAAGAAGGCGGTGAAGAAGGCGGCGCCGAAAAAAACCGCCGCGTAAAACGGGCGCGGCGCCTGGCGCGCCGCCTCCCGACCATCGCGCACAACGCCCGGGCAACCGGGCGTTTTCCATTGTTGGACGCCAGTGGCTGGGGTATTGTCTACGCCAAACCGCTGCAACCAGACCTATACCGAGGACGACATGAGCAACAGCCCCGACTTCACCACCCGCCGCCGCGTGCTGGCCGCCGCTGGCGCGCTGGCCGGCATCAGCCTGGTCAATGGCCGCGTCGCATTCGCGCAGCCCAAGCTGGGCCGCGTCGTCTACGGCCAGGGCAGCATCGACCCGTTCTTTGCCGCGGGTTATGTCGCGCTGAAGAAAGGCTACTTCGGCGAGGGCGGGCTGGAAGTCGAATACCTGAACTCGCAGAGCGGTCCGCGCACCAACCAGCTGCTGGCCGCGGGCCAGATCGCGTTCGGCGCCACCGCCGCCACGGCCGCCCCCGCGCTGACGCTGGCCGGCAAGCCCGCCACGCTGGTGTTCGGCTTTGACCGCAAGCTCACCTACGCCAACGTCATCGTGCGCCGCGAAGACTTCGAAAGCGGCAAGATCAAATCGTTAAAGGACCTGGCCGGCAAGCGCGTGGGCGCGACCCAGCCGCAGTCCAGCACCTGGCTGATGGCGCTGTACCTGATGCAGAAGGCCGGCGTGGCCGACAAGGTGGACATCCGCCCGCTGGGCGACCTGGCCACCATGCTGGGCGCGCTCAAGACCGGCTCCGTGTCGGCCAGCATGGCCACCATGTCCATGATGGAACAGGCGCAGCAGGAAGGCTGGGGCGTGCCCATCTTCGACGCCACGACTGAAAGCTCGTGGAACGAATTCATGGGCGGCGACGTGCCCGGCATCGCGGCCCTGACCTTGCAGGACACCATCCAGAAGCGCCCCGAAGTGGTGCAGGCCTTCGTCACGGCGCTGGTCCGCGCGCAGGACTTCATCAGCGCCAACAGCGCCGCGGCCGTCACCGACGCGATCTACGACGATTACCTGAACGCCTTCCCGCGCGCCGCCATCGAGAAGACGCTGGGCGTCTACAAGGAAACGGTGTTCCTGAAGGACAACATCATCACCCAGGACGCCTATGACCGCATGACGGCCATCATGGGCGACGGCCGCCAGTTCTCCAATGACGAGATCAAGACCGTGCCCTACGACCGTTGCGTGAACATGAGCTTCGTGCGCCGCGCGCGGGGCCTCTGATGATCACGCTGGACAAGGTAGGCAAGGCCTACCAGACCCGCCAGGCGACCACGCACGCAGTGGGCGAGGTCAGCCTGACGATCCCGGAAGGCGAGTTCGTCTCCATCGTCGGGCCGTCCGGCTGCGGCAAGAGCACGCTGCTGAACATGATCGCGGGGTTTCTGCGCCCGACCACCGGCACGATCCGCGTGGACGGCCGCGTCGTGGACGGGCAGGTGCCGCCAGCCCTGGGCTACATCTTCCAGAAGGACACGCTGCTGCCCTGGTTCAACGTGAGGAAGAACGTGGCGCTGGGCCTGAAGTTCCAGGGCGTGGCCGCCGACAAGATCGAGCGCCGCGTGGCCGAGCTGCTGGAAATGGGCCACTTGAGCCAGTTCGCCGACGCCTTTCCGCACCAGCTATCGGGCGGCATGCGGCGGCGCGTGGCGCTCTTGATGAGCCTGGCGGTCGAGCCGCGCATCCTGCTCCTGGACGAGCCCTTCGGCGCGCTGGACACGCACACCAAGACCCACCTGCACCGCGAGCTGATCGAGATCTGGCGCAAGCTGGGCCAGACCATCGTCATGGTCACGCACGACCTGGACGAGGCCATCCTGCTGTCGGACCGTGTGGTGGTGCTGTCCGGGCCGCCCAGCCGCGTGCTGCTGGACGAGCGCATCGAGATCCCGCATCCGCGCGATGTGTTCACGCTGCGCGAAACGCCGCAGTTCGTGACCCACGTGCAAAGCCTCTGGAGCGTGCTGGGACAGCAGTTCCGCGCCGCCGCCTGAATCCCTACGCGTCATGACCACCTCTTACTCCGCCGATTCCCTGCAGGACCAGCTGCGGCTGGACCGCCGCGCCAGCATCGCGCGCCGGCTGCGCATCACCATGTGGCAGGTGCTGATCCTTGCCATCATCCTGGGTTCCTGGGAAATACTCACGCGCATCCCCTGGTTCGCCCAGAACACGCTGTTCGATCCCTTCTTCATCAGCCAACCCTCGCGCGTGGCCGTGCGCCTGTGGGAATGGCTGCAGCCCGGCCCGCGTTCGGTCTGGCCGCACCTGTGGCTGACCTTGCAGGCCACCATGGTGGGACTGCTGGTGGGCGTGGGCAGCGGCTTCGTGGTGGGCATGACGCTCAGCCGCAGCCGCTTCCTGGCCGACGTGCTCAACCCCTTCATCGTGGCCTTCAACTCGATGCCGCGCATCGCGTTCGTGCCGCTCATCACCATGTTCTTCGGACTGGGCCTGGCTTCCAAGGTGGTGACGTCCTGGTTCGTGGTGTTCTTCCTGGTGTTCTTCAACACCTACAAGGGCGGACGCAGCGTGGAACGCGAGCTGGTGGACTTCTGCCGCACGCTGGGCGGTTCGCCGCGCCAGATCCTGTGGCGGGTGCGCATCCCGACCGCGGCCGCGTGGACCTTCGCCGCCTTGCCGAATGCCATCAGCTTCGCGCTGATCGGCGTGGTGCTGGCGGAGTTCGTGGGGTCCACGACGGGCATGGGCTATCTGATGATCACCGCGCTGGCGACGCTGAACGCCACCGACATGTTCGCGGCGGTGACGCTGCTGTCCATCGTCGGCATTGCGCTGGTTTATTGTGTGACCTGGCTGGAACGCCGGCTGCTGCATTGGGCGCCGGAGTTCCGGGAATAGGTAGATCCCCCGCAGCGCTGCGCGCTTCCCCCGGGGAGCGCCGCTGCGGACCGGCGGAGCCGGATCCGCGCGGCCCTGATTGAGACCAAGCACTTTGGACGACTGACATGAACACGCTGCCGTATCTGCGCAACTTCGACCTGACGGGACAAGTCGCCCTGGTGACCGGCTCGGCCCGCGGGCTGGGCTTCTGTATCGCACGCGCGCTGGCCGGCTGTGGCGCACGCGTGCTGATCAACGGCCGCAACGCCGAAGCCGTCGCGGCCGCGGCGGCTGAATTGACCGCCGCCGGCCTGGACGCGCATCCGCTGCCGTTCGACATCAGCGACGACGCCGCGATGGAACGCGCTTTCCAGGACATAGACCGCGACCACCGCCGCCTGGACATCCTGGTGAACAACGTCGGCGCGCGCAATCGCAAGACGCTGCGCGATACCAGCCCCGCCGAAATCCGCGAGCTTATCGACACCGACATGGTCGCCGGCATGCTGCTGGCCAAGTTCGCCGCCGAACGCATGGTGCGCCAGGGCAGCGGCCGCATGATCGCGATCACTTCGGTGGTAGGCGAACTGGCGCGCTCGGGCGATGCGGTCTATCCCGCGGCCAAGCAAGGTTTGACGGGCATGGTGCGCGCGCTGGCGGCGGAATTTGGCGGTCACGGCATCACCAGCAACGCCATCGCGCCTGGCACCTTCGCCACCGAGACCAATGCCGCCATGGTGGCCGACCCCGACGTGGGACCGCGCATCGCCACACGCAACCCCATGGGACGTTGGGGCGAACCGGAGGAAATCGCGGGCGCCGCCGTGTTCCTGGCGTCGCCCGCGGCGTCATACGTGAATGGACACGTGCTGGTGGTGGACGGAGGCTTGTCGATCCAGTTCTGATGCAGGGTGCTGGGCTGCGCCGGCAGCCCAGCGGCGGTCAGGTCAGGTCGTCTCGTCCTGATACCAGACGCCTTCGGCCAGCATCATCTTCTGATGCCCGTGCCCCGCAGGCATCATCGGGAAGCAGTTCTCCTGCGCCGTCACGGCCACGTCCAGGAAGTAGGGGCCGTCGTGCGCCAGGCACTCGGCCAGCGCGGCATCCAGCTTTGCCGGATCGTCCACGCGGGCCGCGCCCCAGCCGAAGGCGCGCGCCAGCGCCACAAAGTCGGGCAGCGAGGCGTTGTAGCTGTGGCTGTAGCGCCCGCCGTGGATCAGCTCCTGCCACTGCCGCACCATGCCCATGTAGCCGTTATTGCACAGCACGACCTTGACGGGCGTCTGGTGCTGCATGGCGGTGGACAGTTCCTGGATGTTCATCAGCACCGACGCGTCGCCGCTGACACAGACCACGGTCTTGTCCGGATGGGCGACCTGCGCGCCGATGGCGGCAGGCACGCCGTAGCCCATGGTGCCGGCGCCGCCCGAGGTCAGCCAGCGGTTGGGCCTGTCGAAGCGCAGATACTGCGCGGCCCACATCTGGTGCTGGCCCACGTCGGTGGAGACAATGGCGTCGCGGTCCGCCAGCGCCGCATTCAGGCGCGACATCAGGTGCTGCGGCAGGATCGCGTCGGCGGCCGGGGTATAGCCCAGGCAGTCCTGGGCGCGCCAGGCGTCGATGCGCTTGTACCAGGGCGCCAGCCGCGCTGCGTCCATGGGATCGTCGCCGAGTTCGGCGCGCAGGGCGCGCACCAGCGGCAGGCAATCGCCCACCAGCGCCACGTCCACGCGCACCACCTTGTTGATGGAAGCCGGATCGATGTCGATGTGGATCTTGCGCGCATGCGGGCAGAACTCCGACAGCTTGCCGGTAATGCGGTCGTCGAAGCGGGCGCCGATGCAGACCACCAGGTCCGCGTTATGCATGGCGAGGTTGGCCTCGACCGTGCCGTGCATGCCCAGCATGCCGACGAACTGCGGGTCGGACGCGGGGAATGCGCCCAGGCCCATCAAGGTCAGGGTGCAGGGCGCGCCGGTATGGCGCACCAGATCCGTAAAGGCCTCGCAAGCCTCGGGACCGGCGTTCACCAGCCCGCCGCCGCCGTAGAAGATGGGGCGCTTGGCCTGGGCGATCAAGGCGGCGGCGCGGCGCACGGCCGACTGCGGCAGCTTGGGAGCCAGCTTGCCCGCCTGGCGGCGCGCGCGCAGCGCGGCCAGCTTCTGCTGCGAGGGCACGGCATCGTCGTCCGCGTCGCGCGGCACGGCCAGCTGCACGTCCTTGGGGAAATCCAGCAGCACCGGGCCGGGGCGGCCCTGGCGGGTCAGCTCGAAGGCGCGGGCCGTCACCGCGGCCACGTCGTCCACCGAACGGACCTGCGTATTCCACTTGGTCACGGAGCGCGAGATGCCGATGGCGTCGCATTCCTGGAAGGCGTCCGTGCCGATGGCGGCCGTGGCGACCTGGCCGCTGATGCAGAGCACCGGGATCGAGTCGCACATGGCATCCAGCAGGCCGGACGTGGTGTTGGCCATGCCCGGGCCGGACGTGACGAAGACCACGCCGGTGCGGCCCGTGCTGCGGGCGTAGCCCTCGGCGGCGTGCACGGCAGCCTGCTCGTGGCGCACCAGCACGTGACGCAGGCGCGGCTCGGCGTACAGGGCGTCGTACAACGGCAGCACCGCGCCGCCGGGGTACCCGAAAATGGTATCCACGCCGCACGCGATCAGCGTATCGAGCAGAATTTTCGCCCCGTTATCGGCGGGGCGTTCAGTGGCGGCAAGCGCGGCGGCGGCGGTGGGGTGCAGGCGATCGTTCATGCTATCTATCTTATTCGTAGATCGGAAGAATATTTATCTTCTTTTCCACGGATAACCGATGAACGGAGTAAATTTATCTTTGATTTTAAGGAATCAAAGAAAATGAACCTGGACAAGTTTGATCTCGCCATACTCAAGGTGCTGCAGGACAACGCGCGCGCCAGCCTGAACGACATCGGCGCGGCCGTGGGCCTGTCGTCCACACCGTGCTGGAACCGCATCAAACGCATGGAAAGCGCCGGCGTGATCCGCGGCTATACCGTCGACATCGATCCGGCCAGCCTGGGCTTCATGGACACGGTGATCGTGCACGTCACCCTGGAAAGCCACAGCGAGGAAACGCTGTACGAGTTCGGCCGGGCGCTGGCGCAGATCCCCGAGGTGCTGGAGGCCTTCCTGGTCTCGGGCGACTACGACTATTACATCCGCATCGCGGTGCGCGACACCCGCGACTACGAGCGGCTGCTGCGCGAACAGCTCTACCGCATCCCGGGCATCCGGCACAGCAAATCCTGCTTCGTGCTGCGCCGGCTGAAGGAAACCAAACTGCCGCTGACCGGATTGGCGGAATAGGCGCGCGTTAGCGCAGCACGAAGTCCACCGGCACGGCAGGCTCGGGCAGGGGCCGCACGCCCAGTCCTTCCAAGAGGTCGATCTCGATCACGCGGGCCAGCGCCGACAGCGGCAGGTCGTTTTCGTCGGAGCCGAAAGGATCTTCCAGTTCGTCGCCCACCGCGTCCAGGCCGAAGAAGGTATAGGCCACGATGGTGACGGCCGCCGGCATCATGTATTCCAGCGTCCCCACCAGGCCGAAAGGCAGCAGCAGGCAGAACAACCAGGCCGTGCGATGCAGCAGCAGCGAATAGGCGAAGGGCGACGGCGTGAACTTGATGCGCTCGCAGGCCGCCTGGATGGCGGCGCAGGCAGCCACGCGCTGGGTCAGGGCCTGGTACAGGATGTCGCTCAGCTCGCCGCGCCGCAGACAGGCCGCCAGGTCGCGGTTGATGGCCATGAGCAGGGCGTCGGGCACGTTGCGGCAGCCGTTGAGGGTCTCGGCCTCGTCCTGCTGCACCCAGGGGCGCGCGGCAGAAGCCATGTCTTCCTGCCGCAGCCGCGCCGCCAGCGCGTAGCCGAAGCCGATGCAACGGCGCACGATGCGTTCCTGCACCGGGTTGGCGGTGCTGGCCGCCAGCAGCACCGCGCTTTCGCGCGCCAGGCTGCGCGCCTGCACGATCAGCTCGCCCCATTGCTTGCGCGCTTCCCACCAGCGGTCGTAGCAGACGTTGTTGCGAAAGCCCATGAACACGGACAGGGCCAGTCCGAACAGCGAAAACGGCACCGCCGACAGATGCGCGGGCGAGAACCATTCCTGGTGGTACATCCACACCACGAAGCAGGACAGCGCCGTGATGACGAGGATGCGGCTGAGGATCCGCGGGATGATGGACCCGCGCAAGACAAAGAACAAGGCCAGCGCGGAAGGACGCGGACGGACAATCATGGTGCTAACCGAAGGAACGAGGCGGCGCACACTATACGCCTGTCGAGCTGTCAAAAACGCGCCGATATAATTCTGTTTCGTCTCACCGCCACTTCCACCGAGCAATGACCACCGAAGACACCCCGATCAAGCCCTGGCATGTCGTCCGCCGCTCCAAGCTGCACGGCAACGGCGTCTTCGCCGCGCGCAAAATTCCCGCGGGCACGCGCATCATCGAGTACGGCGGCGAGCGCATCAGCGCCAAGGAAGCCGACCGCCGTCATCCGACCAATCCGGACGATCCCTTCCACACCTTTTTCTTCGCGCTCAGCTCCGGCCGCGTGATCGACGGCGGCGACCAGGGCAACGACGCGCGCTGGATCAACCATTCCTGCCAGCCCAACTGCGAGGCCCAGGAAGGCAAGCACGGCAAGCGCGTCTACATCGTCGCGCTGCAGGACATCCCGCGCGGCACCGAACTCTCGTACGACTACGGCCTGGTGCTGGACGGCCGCATCACCAAGAAGCTGAAGGAAGGCTACCGCTGCCTCTGCGGCACGCCGCCGTGCCGCGGCACCATGCTGGCGCTGCCGGCCAAGAAGAAAAAGAAAGCGGACGCGCCCGAGGCCGCCGAAACCGTCGCCTGAGCATCGGCGGGGTCCGACCCCGCTCACGCCGAAGACCCCAGACGCGGCAAGCGTATTCCAGGCCCCGCTCCGGACAGGCGTACAATCCGTCAGGTCGTTAACACGACATGCAGTACGTCTTCAGGGCGGGGTGCAATTCCCCACCGGCGGTATGCCATGCAATGTGGCGAGCCCGCGAGCGCCCGGCGTCCTTTGTGGACACCGGGGTCAGCAGATCTGGTGAGATGCCAGGGCCGACGGTCATAGTCCGGATGAGAGAAGATGTGCCGGCACAACGGTAGCACCGGGCGCACCCGCGCCCGGACTGCCGTATTGCGTTCGGCTGTCGAGTAGCCCTGAAACGTTTTTCGCCCCTTTCAACTTGCGAGAGCGTTTCAAATGTCCAACGTTACCCTTACCCCGCAGTCCCCCATCCCCAGCCTGGCTTCTCAGCCTTTCGCCGCTCGCCTGCAGCGCGCCCTGCATCATCTGCGCCTGGGCCGACCCGTCATTCTCATGGACGACTTCGACCGCGAGAACGAGGCCGACCTGATCGTGGCCGCCGACAAGCTGACCGTGCCGGTCATGGCGCAGCTGATCCGCGATGGCAGCGGCATCGTTTGCCTGTGCCTGCCCGGCGAAACCCTGGACCGGCTGGAACTGCCGCCCATGGTCCAGCGCAACCAGAGCCGCTTTGCCACCGCCTTCACCGTTTCCATCGAAGCGCGCGAAGGGGTCAGCACCGGCGTATCGGCCGTGGATCGCGTCACCACCATCCGCGCCGCCATCTCGCCGTCGGCGCAGAGCGAAGACATCGTCAGCCCGGGCCATGTGTTCCCGCTGCGCGCCCAGCCGGGCGGCGTGCTGACCCGCCGCGGCCACACCGAAGGCTCGGTGGACCTGGCCGTGCTGGCCGGCCTGCGTCCGGCCGGCGTACTGTGCGAACTGATGAATGCCGACGGCACGATGATGCGCGGCGCCGCGCTTGAGCGCTATGCCGCGCAGCACGGACTGGTGGCGCTGACCATCGCCGAACTGGCAGACCATCTGCAACAACTGAAGGACGGCCAGGCCGAAGCGATCGACGACGAAGTGCTGGAGATGGCCGCGACGGTCTGATCGCTGCACAGGCGGCGCCGGAACCGGCGCCGCCATTTTTTTAGCGCCGCGTCCTGAGCGCCATGGCGACGACCATCGCCGCCAGCGCGCACGCGCCGCCCATCGCATACACCGCGCCATAGCCTTGCTCGCCGGCCAGCCAGCCGGCCGCCGGACTGCTCAGCCCCAAGGCCACGTCCAGGAAGGCCACGTACGCCCCCATGGCAGCGCCCCGGCTGGCCGCCGGCACGCGGCGCACGGCTTCCACGCCGAAGGCGGGGAATGCCAGCGAGTAGCCCGCGCCCGTCAGCAGCGCACCCGCATAGGCCCAGGCCGGCGTGGTGCCGGTCCAGATCAGCCACTGTCCCGCCGCTTCAATCAGCACGCACACCAGCGCCACGCGCGCGCCGCCCAGCTTGTCCGGCAGGCCGGCGAAGAACACGCGCGCCAGAATGAAGCCCGCGCCGAACGCGGTGAACATCCACGCCGCGCCGTCCCAACCGCGCTGCGAAAACAGCAGGCTCACGAACGCGGTGATCACGCCGAATCCAACGCTGGCCAGGGCCAGGCCTGCGCCGGGCAGCAGCACCAGGCCCAGCACTTTGTAGAAAGGCGTGCGCACGCCCCCCGCCGCGCGTACCCCGCGCAGCGGCAGCACCAGCGCCAGGGCCGCCAGCGGAATCAGCGCCGTGGCCCAGGCAATGCCCGCAAAGCCCGTGACGCCGTAGAGCCGCATGCCGGCGGGCGCGCCCAGCGCATAGGCGGCGTAGATCGCCACGCCGACCCAGGCCATCACGCGGCCCGCGTTCTGCGGCCCCACGCGGCCCACGCCCCAGCTCAGCGCGCCAGTGACGATAAGACTTTCGGCGCAGCCCATGAGCGCGCGTCCGGCCAGCAGCGCGGCCAGCGCCGCCTGCGGCCGCGCCGACAGGTCGTCGGCCAACAGATAGAACAGGCCCGCGATGGAGCCCAGCACAAAACCGCCCACCACCGCGCGCTTGGCGCCGCGGCGGTCAGCGAGCGAGCCCGCGTAGGCGCGCGACAGCAAGGCGGCGGCGAACTGCAGGCCGGCCACCACGCCAACCACCAGCGCGCCCAACGCCAGCGTGCCGTCTACATACAGAGGCAGCACCGGCATGGGCAGGCCGATCATGAAGAACCCGACGAATACCGCCAGCGCCAGCGGCAGCACTTGCGCGAAAACGGAGCGCACGGGCCCCTGGGCCGCGGGCATGGCCCCGGCCGTCGATGAATGCGACATTGAATTTCCTTAAGTGAGAGATGCGCAATCCGGAACCAGTTTGAAAACCGCCGATGGCATAATCGCCGTGTGCGGGCGATGAACCGGATTGCCTGCTGGAAATTTTATGAGCCGTTGCTCATATTCGATACTCGCCTTTCACAGTACCCATGACTGCCATCCCACAGCCCCGGAAATCGCCGCGCCAGCTCAGATCCCAGCACACCGTAGAGACAATTTTGCAAGCCACGGCTCGCGTTCTGGCGACCCATGGCTATGCGGGCACCAATACCAATCTGATCGCGGAAACGGCCGGCGTCAGCGTCGGTTCGCTGTATCAGTACTTCCCCAACAAGAACGCCCTGATCGCGGCGCTGCATAACCGCCACGACAACCAGATGCTGGACGTGATAGACGCGGTCCTGGACAGCAATCCCGCGGCCACGCTGCGCGAACGCGTCGCGGCCATTGTCGAAGCGATGCTGCACGCCCACATGCTGGAGCCCGCGCTGCATCGCGTGCTGGAAAGGGAGTTTCCGCTGTTCGACCAGCCGCACGAGCACAGCCGCGCGGATCAGGATATCCACAGGCGCATGCGTCATCTGCTGGAACTGCATCGTGCCGAAATCGCGCAGCAGGACCGGGATCTGGCGACCTATGTGGTGTTGCGCATCATGGAGTCGCTGGTGCATGCCGCAGCGCTGGAGCCGCCCGCGGGATTCTCGACGCGGCAGCTGGAACAGGCGGTGGTCGACGCGGTGATGGGGTATCTGGGCGAGCCGGCCGCGCGTCCCGCGCCGCGCAAGACGGCGAAGACCGCGCGCCGCTAGCCGCGCAATGGTTCGGGGCCGTCAGCGCCCCGGTTCGCGGGCCATCTGCGCCAGGCAGTCGGCCGCGCTGCCCGTGACGATGCGGGCGCTGCACGCCAGCATCAGATTCAGGTTCAGGCCAAAGTCTTCCACGGTGTAGCCGTGCGCATCGACCATGCGCGATGCGCCGTCGTCTGCCGCCGCGCCCACCGCCACCTGATCGATCAGCGAACCGGCCTGGCTGGTATAGCCCCATACCGGCTTGCCGCAGGCGATGGCGTAGCCGACTTCGAAGGCCGTGCCGGAATCGGGTTCGGCGCCGCGGAACGCATTCAGGTTGGCCATCACCATGTCGGCGCGCCGTATCAGCGCGACGTTCTCGCGGTAGATCCATTGCGCCAGCGACGGACCCGATAGATCCTGCGGCGCCTCGTTGTCCAGCGGGAACAGGCCGTCGAACCCATAGGTGGCGCAGAGCGCCTTCAAGCGTTTTCCGTGCGCCGCCGCATCGGGCAGGAACACGTCGAAACCCGCCAGATATACGCTGCGCATGTTGGTTACTCCGGATCGGAAACGTTGAAGGCTTCGCCAGTGGCGAAGAAGGAGCCGCCGGCCACGTAATGCACCGAACGGCGCTCGTCGTCAGGGAAATGCCAGCGGTTGCCGGAAAACACTTCCGGCGCGGCCCACGCGGCCACGACTTCGCCGATGAAGAGGTCGTAGGCCTGCTGATTGTGCGGCTCGGGCACGACGCGGCATTCCAGCCAGCCCAGGCAACCGCTGATGAGCGGCGCGCCGATCTTGCTGGCGGGGAACGTCGTCAGGCCGCTAGCCTGGAACTTGTCCTCGTCGCGCCCGGAATCGGTGCCCACCCGCAGCGTGGCGCGCGCCTGCGCACGCGACGGGATGCACAGCGCGAACTCGCCCGATGCTTCGATCAATCCGCGCGTGTAGGTGTTCTTGTCCACCACCACCAGCATCTTGGGCGGACTGAAATCCAGGGGCATGGCCCAGGCGGCCGCCATGACGTTGCGCGCATCGCCATGAGCGCTGGTCACCAGCACCGTGGGGCCGTGGTTCAGCAGCAGATAGGCGCGGGACAGGTCAACGGGTTCGATGCTGGACATGCGGCGCTTCCTAGAACATGCCGTTCTTGTTGGCGGGGTTCTCGGGGATTTCCTGGCTAACGTCCCAGTGTTCCACGATCTTGCCGTCTTCCACACGGAAGATATCCATCACGGCCTGGCCGCGGTCTTCCGGCGAATCGCGCCACAGGTTGTGGATAAGCACCAGGTCGCCCTCGGCGATCACGCGCTTGATCTCGACGATGGACTGCGGATGCTGCTCGAAATAGGCGGGAAAGAAATCCACCAGGGGACCGACGCCGTCCTGCATATAGGGGTTGTGCTGGACGTAGTTCGGGCTGACGTACAGGCGCACCGCCTCGTCGACGTCGCGGTCCTGGAACATCATGCGGAAGAACGCCACCACAAGGTCCTTGTTGGACTGAGGCGCTGCCGCGCTTGCCGGCGCGGCAGCCACACAGGTTGCGGCGACCAGCAAGCAAACGGCCAACGATTTCAACTTCATACGCATACGGGGCAAACTCAGGTATCGGAACGCCGGCTGGCGGTGCGCCAGTTTACAAACAAAAACATGGATCCCGGGCCTTGGCCCCCAATGAAAAAGGGCCTCTTGCCGAGGCCCTTCGTGGTCCCGCCGACGACCGGGCTCAGTAGCCGACGGTGTAGCGGCGGCGCGAATGCTTGGGCGTCTCGAGTTCATCGACCAGCGCAATGGCATAGTCTTCCATCGAAATCCAGCTCTTGCCTTCGTCGTCGGCCAGCAGGGTGTCGTCGCCCAAACGGAACGTGCCGGTGCGCTCGCCCGGCTCGAACAGCGCCGAAGGCGACAGGAAGGTCCAGTTCAGCACTTTTTCATGGCGCAACGTGTCCAGGAACACCACGCCGGCGCGCGCTTCGGGCTTGTAGGCGTCGGGGAATTCGGGGGTGTCGATCAGCATCTTGCCGGGGGCGACCAGCAGGCTGCCCGCGCCGCCGACCACCAGCAGACGCGGCACGCCCGCGTCCTTCACGGCGCTCAGGAGCGGCTTGGCGTCCGACGACACGAAGCGCGACGCGCTGATCACGGCGTCGTGGCCCTTCAGCAACGAGGTCAGCGCTTCGGGATCGGTGGCGTCGCCCTGCTTGATGGTCAGGCCGAGCTGCGGATTCACGTCGGACAGGTTGCGGGCGATGCCCGTGACCTGGTGGCCGCGCTTGAGCAATTCGTCCGCCACGCGCGAACCCACGCGGCCGGTGATTCCGATCAATGCAACTTTCATGGTCTTGCTCCTTGGGTAGGGGGAGCCAGGGCCGCCGCGACTTGCGGCGCAACACGTTTTGGCTCAGGCAAAGCCATACTATTCGTACAAATCCGATCGAAAAACCCGCAAAACCGGATGAGTTTTTTGCAATTTATGCACCAATACTTGGCAAACCCGCCCGCAACGGACCGAAGAGGCAGCCCTGCCGGCGTTTTCGCCGCCGTCAGACCAGTGTGCTCCCGACGGCCCCGCTTGAACAGGGGGCCGCCGGAGAGCCCGGCGATCAGGCCGCGGCGCGCTGCGCCTGATAGACCTGCAGATGCGCGTAAGCCGTGCGCAGGTAGGTCGCGTCCACGCCCAGGGTGCGGGCGCGCCGCACCATGTCGCCGACGATATGATCGGCCTCGACCGGCAGGCCCTGGCTCAGGTCGCGGAACATCGACGCGGTCACGGGCTGGGTGCGGTCCCCGATCACCTTGCGCGCCGAGGCGTCGGCCTCAGGCCGCACCGCATGGCCCGAGGCGGCGGCAACGGCTTGCGATTCCTGCAGCAGCCCGGTCATGATGTCGATGCCGTCATCAGAAGAGGCAATCTGCCCGATCGTGCCGCGCATCAGGCAGGTGGCGGCGGCCATCGTGGTCAGGAACACGTATTTCTCCCAGATGTCCTGGTAGATGTCGGTGCTCAGGCGGCTGACGTACTCGCCGCCGGCCAGGGCCTGTTCCAGCGCGACGCAGCGTTCGCTGCGGGCGGGGCCGGCGCGCTCGCCGAAGACGATGTTGGCGTACTTGCCCAGATGCACCACTTCGCCCTCGGGACCCAGGGTAGCGTTGATCTGGCACAGTCCGCCCAGCACCCGGTGCGGCTCGAACTCGCGGTCCAGCACGTCGTACTGCAGCACGCCGTTCATGATGGGCAGCACGGCGGTATCGGGTCCGACCGCGGGGCGGATGGCCTCGATGGCGCTGGCCAGGTCATAGGCCTTGCAGCTCAGCACCACCACGTCGTAGCTGCCTTGCAGCGTCTGTTGCGTGACCAGCTGCGGCTGCAGCGTGGCGTCGCCCAACGGGCTCTTGATGCGCAGGCCCTGTTCGCGGATCCGCGCGGCGCGCGGCTCGCGCACCAGGAAGGTCACGTCCGCGCCCGCCTGAGCCGCCCGTCCGCCGAAGTATCCGCCGGTGCCGCCGGCGCCCAAGAACAACATCCGCATGCCTGTCTCTCCTTGTAGGCTGCCCGCCGTCTGCGCGGGCTCATGGCGGCATTATGCGCCTTGCGGGGGGAGCGGGTGCTCGTGCTCCTGCCAGGCTTGATATCCGCCGCGCAGCGCCCAGGTCTTGGGATAACCGGCAGCGCGCAGCCGCGACGCAAGCAATGCCGCCGACACCTCGTTGGGGCAAGCGCAGTACACCACGATGTCGGACTCCAGCGCCTGGGCGTCCAGCCGAGGCAAGGGCGCTTTCAGGTCCACGGCGATGGCGCCGGGGATGCGCTGCTCTTCGCGCAGCGCTTCGGGGCGCACGTCGAACACCAGCGCGTTGCGGCCGTCCTGGCGCCACTGCATCAGCTCATCCACCGACAGCCGCGGAATCACGCGCAGGCTGCGCAGCAGGATCCGGCGCCGCAGGAAACGCGCCAGGATGTACAACGCCAGCACCGCCGCCAGCACGCCCAGCCCCATGGCGCCGTAGGTGCCCAGGATCTCCAGCACGTCGTTGATCACGTTGTGGAACAGGCCGCCCAACAGCAGGGCCGAACCCGACCAGATCAGCGAGCCCACGATGTCGTAGCCCAGGAAACGGCGGTAGGGCGTGCCCGTCAATCCCGCCATAACGGTGGACAGCGCCCCCGCGCCCGGCAGGAACTTGCACACCAGCAACGCACGCACGCCTATGCGCAGGTACAGGCGCTGCGTCTGCCGGATGCAGGAATCCTGCGACAGCGACATCTTGCAGATCACGCCCAAAAGACGCGAGCCGTAGCGCTGGCCAGCGGCATACCAAAGGCTGTCGGCCAGCAGGCAGGCGACCGTAGCCGCCATCCAGGGCACGAGCCACCCGCCCGCGCCGGCCAGCGCGCCGGCGGCGATCAGCATGGGATAGGCGGGTACCGGCAAGCCGGCCTGCTCGACCAGCACGTTGGCAAACACCAGCCACCCGCCGTACTGTTCCAGCAGCAGTTGTATATCTTGCATGGGGTCTTCCAGCTTGCCACGCCACGCGCGCGGCTCATGCCTGGGATTTTAGGCGCGCAGACCGGAGATCGGCGCATCGGCGGCCGCAACGGCCCGTTCCATACGGCCGCTCTGTCCACCCCTTGAAACGCCGCGCACCGTCCTGGTGCCACCAATCCCCGCCAGGGTGCCTATAATCCTGCCCGGCCATCAGGTTTCCCCGACTTGTCGCGGGAATGCCCCATGGCATACAACTTGCTTCGCCAGGGCTGGCAGCGAACCCGACCATTCGGATGGGGCGCGTCGCCTGGCGCTCCCCATCCGATGACCGATCCCACGCCCTCGTTTCCGTACGCTAGTCCCGGCACGTCTGCCGGCGGCCGCCATATGGAATCGGGCCGCGGCCGCGCGCGCTCCAGCAGCGCGCGGATCGGTGCCCAGCGCGCATCGCCACCAATCCCCATCCCTTTCCCTCCCTTCGCAGGAGTCACCCGCATGAAAGCCTTTTCCACCCCGTCCGTCGCCGGCATCGCCCGCCGCGGCCTGCTCAAGCTGGCCGCCGCCGCCGCCGGCGCGCTGCTGTTCTCGGGCGCCGCCCAGGCCCAGGCGCCCGCCAAGACCAAGGTCGCCGCCATCTACACGGTGCCGGTCGAACAGCAATGGGTGTCGCGCATCCACAAGGCGCTGGTCGCGGCCCGCGATCGCGGCGAGATCGAATACACGTTCTCGGAAAACGTCACCAACGCCGATTACGAGCGCGTGATGCGTCAGTACGCGGAACAAGGCAACAAGCTGGTGGTGGGCGAGGCCTTCGCGGTGGAAGCCGCCGCCCGCAAGGTGGCCAAGGACTATCCGCAGACCGCTTTCCTGATGGGTTCTTCGGGCAAGCCGCAGCAACCCAACTTCTCGGTGTTCGACAACCACATCCAGGAACCCGCCTACCTGACCGGCATGATCGCCGGCGGCATGAGCAAGACGGGCAAGATCGGCCTGGTGGGCGGCTACCCCATTCCCGAAGTGAACCGCCTGATGCACGCCTTCATCGAAGGCGCCAAGGAAGTGAACCCGCAGACCGAATTCACCGTGACCTTCATCGGCTCCTGGTTCGATCCCCCGAAGGCCAAGGAAGCCGCCTTCGCCATGATCGACAAGGGCGCGGACGTGCTCTATGCCGAGCGCTTCGGCGTATCGGACGCCGCCAAGGAGCGCGGCAAGCTGGCTATCGGCAACGTGATCGACACGCAGCAGCAGTATCCGGAGACCGTGGTCGCCTCGGCGCTGTGGAGCATGGAACCCACCATCGACGAAGCGCTCAAGCAGGTGCGCGCCGGCACGTTCAAGGCCGATGACTACGGCCAGTATTCGCTGATGAAGCACAAGGGCTCGTCGCTGGCGCCGCTGGGCACCTTCGAAAGCAAGATTCCCGCCGACCTGATGGCCAAGGTCCAGGCCAAGCAGAAGGCCATCCTGGACGGCAGCTTCAGCGTCAAGGTCAACGACAAAGAACCCAAGTCCTCGGCACGATGAACCACGCGCCTCTCGCCCTGCAACTGTCGGGGATCACCAAACGCTTTGGCAGCCTCACGGCCAACGACGACATATCGCTCACGCTGCGCCAGGGCGAAGTGTTGGCCTTGCTGGGCGAGAACGGCGCCGGCAAATCGACCTTGGTGTCGATCCTGTTCGGCCATTACGTGGCCGACGCCGGCAACATCGAAGTCTTCGGCCAGGCCTTGCCCGCCGGCCGGCCCGACGCCGCATTGGCGGCCGGGGTCGGCATGGTGCATCAGCACTTCACGCTGGCCGACAACCTGACCGTGCTGGACAACATCATGGTCGGCACGGAATCGCTGTGGAAGCTGGCGTCCGGCCGCGGCAAGGCCCGCCAGCGCCTGGTCGAACTCGGCCAGCGCTTCGGCCTGGGCGTGGATCCGGACGCGCGCGTCGGCACGCTGTCGGTCGGCGAGAAGCAGCGGGTCGAGATCCTGAAGGCGCTGTATCGCGGCGCGCGCGTCCTGATCCTGGACGAGCCCACCGCCGTGCTCACGCCGCAGGAAGTGCAGGACCTCTTTGCCACCTTGCGCGGCTTCGTCGACGAAGGCCTCGCGGTGATCTTCATTTCGCACAAGCTCGACGAAGTCATGGCGGTATCGGGCCGCGTGGCGGTGCTGCGCCAGGGCAAGCTGGTGGCCGAGCGCGAAACCGCCAGCACCAGTCCGGCCGAATTGGCCGAGCTGATGGTGGGCCGCAAGGTCGTCATGCCGCACGCCGAAGCCGTGGCTGCGGCCGAGCAGGCCGCGCCCGTGGTGACCTTGTCGCAAGTGACGGTGCGCGACGGCCGTGACGGCGCGACGCGCCTGGACAGCCTGGACCTGGTTGTCCACAAGCACGAGATCGTGGCGATCGCGGGCGTGGCCGGCAACGGCCAGCAGGCGCTGGTGTCGGTGCTGACCGGTTTGCGCCAGCCCAGCGACGGCACCATCCGCCTGGGTCCCGAGCATGCGGCGGCGCCCACCACGCCGGCCGGCTGGACCGCGGCCCACGTCGGCCGCATCCCGGAAGACCGCCACGGCGAAGGCGTGATCGGCGACAGTCCCTTGTGGGAAAACGCCATCGTCGAAGACCTGAAGGACCCGCGCTTCGCGCGCTGGGGCCTGGTCCGGGCACGAGCGGGCAAAGCCTATGCCCAGGCCCTGGCCAAGCAGTTCGACGTGCGCGCCGCATCGCTCGACGTGCGCACCCGCAGCCTGTCCGGTGGCAATATGCAGAAGCTGATCTTGGGCCGCACGCTGGCCCGCGAACCGCGCTTCATCGTGGCCGACCAGCCCACCTGGGGCCTGGACATCGGCGCGGTCGCCTATGTGCGTGAGCAGCTGCTGGCGGCGCGCACGCGCGGCGCGGGCGTGCTGCTGGTGTCCGAAGACCTGGAAGAGATCTTCGCCCTGGCCGACCGCATCGCCGTGCTGTGCGGCGGCAAGCTGATCGCCGTGAAGCCGGTGTCCGAATGGACGCCCGCCACGGTGGGCCTGGCCATGACGGGCACGCAGGGGTGAAAGCCCGCCACGTCCCGCGCGTCTCCACTACCTACCGAGCATTACTCGCATGAAACTGATCCTGGAACGCCGCCCGGAGCCCAGCCGCCTGGCGCTGGCCGTGGCGCCCTTCGCGGCCATCGCCTTCACGCTGGCGGTCTGCACCCTGCTGGTGGCCTGGGCCGGCGCCCCCGTGGGCCGCACCTATGCCTTGCTGTTCGAAGGCGCATTCGGCTCGCGCTTCGCGCTATCCGAAACCCTGACCCGCGCGACCCCGTTGATGCTGACCGGCCTGGCCTGTGCGGTGGCATTCCGCGCGCGCTTCTACAACATCGGCGCCGAGGGCCAGCTATACCTGGGCGCTCTGGCCGCGGTGGCAGTCGGCGGCCTGCATGACGGCACCGGCTTCGACCTGCCCGTGCCTGCGCTGTTTGCCGGCATGATGCTGGCGGCGGCGCTGGCTGGCGCCTTGCTGCTGTTGATCCCCGCCATCCTCAAGACCCGGCTGGGCGTGGATGAAGTGGTGACCACGCTGCTGGGCAACTTCATCGTGCTGCTGTTCGTGTCGATGATGCTGGACGGCCCCATGAAGGACCCCATGGCCATGGGCTGGCCGCAGTCCGTGGCGCTCAACGGCGACCTGGAGCTCGGCAAGCTGATCGAGCGCACCCGCGCCCATACCGGCCTCTTGTGGGCTGCCGGCCTGGCGCTGGGGCTGTGGCTGCTGAACCGCTACACCGTATTCGGCTTCCAGATGCGCGCGGTCGGCGCCAACGCGCACGCCTCGCGCTTCCTGGGCTTGCCGGTGAACCGTGTGATGCTGGGCACCGCCATGCTGTCGGGCGCGCTGGCCGGCCTGGCGGGCGCGATCGAAGTGGCGGGCCGCACCGGCTACGTCACGCTCGACATGTCGCCGGGCTATGGCTACACCGGCGTGGTGGTGGCTATGCTGGCCGGCCTGCATCCGCTGGGCGTGATCCTGGCCAGCCTGTTCGTGGCTGGCATGCTGGTGGGCGCGGACAGCATGAGCCGCGCCATCGCGGTGCCGAACTACATCGCCGACGTCATCGTCGCCACTTCGTTGCTCGCCATGCTGGTCGCGACGCTATTTGCGCAGTACCGCCTGCGCCGCAACCGGGCCTGAGGAGCGCGCCATGGAATGGATGGATCTGATGAGCTCGTCGGCGTTCTGGGTGGCGGTGCTGCGCCTGGCGACGCCGCTGATACTCGGCACGCTGGGCGTGCTGCTGTGCGAGCGCGCGGGCGTGTTGAACCTGGGCATCGAAGGCATCATGGCCGCCGGCGCCTTCACCGGCTGGCTGGTGGTGTATCTGGGCGCGCCGCTGTATGTGGGCGTGCTGGCGGCCGCTTTTGCGGGCGCGGTATTCGGCCTGCTGCACGCGGTGCTGACCGTGCCGCTGGGCCTGTCGCAGCACGTGTCCGGCCTGGGCGTGACGCTGCTGGCCACCAGCCTGAGTTACTTCGCCTATCGCGTCACGTTCCCCAGCGTGAACACGCCGCCCACGATCACGCCTTTTGCAGAAATGAAGTTCCTGGACGGCATTCCGCTCATCGGCCCGGTGCTGGCCGGGCAGACGCCCATGACCCTGCTGGCCCTGGCCGCGGTGCCGATACTGGCCTGGGTGCTGAACCGCACGCCGGTCGGCCTGGCGATCCGCATGGTGGGCGAGAACCCGGCCGCGGCCGAAGGGCAAGGCCTGTCGGTCACGCGCCTGCGCATGGGCGCCATCGTGGCCGGCTCCGCGCTGATGGGCGTGGCAGGAAGCTTCCTGACGCTGGCGGCGTTCAATGCCTTCTTCTTCAACATGGTCAACGGCCGCGGCTGGGTCTGCGTGGCGCTGGTCGTGTTCGCGTCGTGGCGGCCCGGCAAGGCGCTGCTGGGCGCACTGATCTTCGCCTTCTTCGACGCGCTGCAATTGCGCATGCAGCAAGGCGGCGCAGCGCTGCCCGGCCTGCCGGAGTTGCCGTACCAGGTCTATCTGATGCTGCCCTACGTCCTGTCCATCCTCGCCCTGGTGGTGATGGCGCGTCGCGCCGCCTACCCGCAGGCGTTGATGAAGCCCTACCGCAAAGGAGAGAGGTAGCGGAGGGGCCCACCCCCGAAGCGCTGCGCGCTTCCCCCTCAAGGGGGCGACGCTACGGACCGGCAAAGCCGGCTCCGTGCGCCCCGGATGGGATGCGCCAGCTCAACGCGAAGAACGGGGGCCGCAGTACCATGAACAACAGAAACCTTCCGCAAGGAATTCCATGCTCGATCTGATTCTTAGACACTGCACGCTGCCCGATGGCCGCCAGAACATCGACATCGGCATCGCCGGCGGCCGCATCGCGGCCTTGGAGCCGGCGCTGAAGACCGAGGCCGCGCAGATCGTGGACGCGGCCGGCCAGCTGGTGGCGCCGCCTTTCGTCGACGCGCACTTCCATATGGACTCCACGCTGTCCTTCGGACTGCCGCGCGTGAACCAATCCGGCACGCTGCTGGAAGGCATCGCGCTGTGGGGCGAGCTCAAGCCGCTGCTGACGCAGGAAGCGCTGGTCGAACGCGCGCTGGCCTATTGCGACTGGGCCGTGGCGCGCGGCCTGCTGGCGATTCGCTCGCATGTGGACGTGTGCGATCCGCGCCTCCTGGCCACGGAAGCGCTGCTGCATGTGCGCGAGAAGGTCAAACCCTACCTGGACCTGCAGCTGGTGGCCTTCCCGCAGGACGGCGTGCTGCGCGCCCCCGGCGCCCTGGACAACCTCAAGCGCGCGCTGGACATGGGCGTGGACGTGGTGGGCGGCATTCCGCACTTCGAACGCACCATGCAGGACGGCGCGGAATCGGTGCGCATCCTGTGCGAACTGGCCGCCGAACGCGGCCTGCGCGTGGACATGCACTGCGACGAAAGCGACGACCCGCTGTCGCGCCACATCGAGACGCTGGCGTACCACACGCAGCGCCTGGGCCTGCAAGGCCGCGTGACGGGTTCGCACCTGACGTCCATGCACTCCATGGATAACTACTACGTCTCCAAGCTGATTCCGCTGATGCGCGAAGCGGGCGTGTCCGCCATCGCCAACCCGCTGATCAACATCACGCTGCAAGGCCGCCACGACACCTATCCGAAGCGCCGCGGCATGACGCGCGTGCCCGAGCTACTGGCCGCCGGCGTGCCGGTGGCTTTCGGCCATGACTGCGTGATGGACCCCTGGTACAGCCTGGGTTCGGGCGACATGCTGGAAGTGGCGCACATGGGCCTGCACGTGGCCCAGATGACGGGCCAGGACGCCATGCGCGCCTGTTTCGAAGCCGTCACCACCACGCCGGCCAAGATCCTGGGCCTGGATGAGACCGGCCTGGCTGTCGGCAAGCGCGCCGACCTGGTGCTGCTGCAGGCGCGCGACGCGGTCGAAGCGCTGCGCCTGCGCGCCACCCGCCTGATGGTGCTGCGCGCGGGCCAGGTGGTGGCGACCACGCCGCCCGCCACCGCCACCCTGAACCTGCCGGGCCGTCCGGCCCAGGTCAGCTTCCAGACGCCGGCGCGCTGAGCACGTCTGGCGCGGCGCACACGCCGCCGCGCCTTACTTCAGCGGCATGCAGATGCGCGTCTGCAATTGCGCCGGCGGCGTGGTGCGCGGATCGTTCAGATACTGCTCGAACATGGGAAAGTCCGCCGGCACCTCGCCGCTGGCCGGCAGCCATTGCGAGAACATCCAGTTGTAGGCCTTGTCCATCTCGTTGTAGGGCCCGGTGTACGTCAGGATGGCGCAACGGCCTTCCGGAATCTCGAAGCGCTCCAGCTCGCCCCCCAGGTCCGCATCCGGCGCCACCGACATGCCGGCCATGGAACGCAGCTGGCTGGCCGGTACCTGCTCCGGGTCGTCGAGGTACACGCCGTAGCCGATGGAATCCGGCTGTGCGATGCCGCGGCTGACGGCCAGCATGAAGGCGCGCGTGAACAGCGGGCCGATTTCCTGATAGCTGCCGCGATGCGGCAGGACCGCCAGCGTCGCGCCCGGAAAGGTTTCGATCTTGATGGGATACATGCCTAGCTCCTGTGGGTCGAAAGGACGGGAGCGGACAGCCCGGTAACGCCCCGGCGATATGCCGAAGGTCGCGCCGAATGCCCGGTTGAACGCCGCGTCCGACTCATAGCCGGCGCGCTGCGCCACCTCGCGCAAGGAAGCCTCGGAATTCCCCAGCGCCACCGCCGCGCGGTGCATGCGGATGCGCTGCACGGTGGCGTTCACCGTCTCTCCCATCATGGCGCGGTAGACGCGATGGAAGTGGTACGGCGACAGGCAGGCCAGCTCGGCCAGCCGGTACAGGTCCGGGTCGGCGTCGGGGTGGCTTGCCAGCCAGCGCAGGACGGGTTCCAGGCGCTGGCCATAGAGGTTCAGGGTTGCGGGCTTCATGCGGTCTCCTTGGAGAGCAATGTAGCGGGCCGGCCTTTGCAGATTTTGCGCTTTTTGGCCGGCCGCGGGCAGGGGGCCGTCAGCGCCCGATCTCCCGGTTCCAGCGCGCGTTGAACGCGGGCCGGGTCTCGTTGATCTGATCCCAGTTCGGTATCTTGGCGTTCGACATATAGCCCTGGAAGCGCTGCAACGCATCCGCGTGGCCCGCTGGCGCCAGCACGTTGCGGTTGGACGGGAAGTGTCCGCCCATCTCCAGCGCCTTCGTCTGCGCCTGCTCGGACAACAGGTACAGCGCCAGCTTCTGCGACAGCTCCGGCTCGCTATTGCCGGCGACCACGCACTCACCCACCATCAGGATCATCGAACCCTCCTTGGGCTGCGCGTATTCCACGTGCACGCCCCGCATCTTCAGGCGGGAGATGGCCGTGGGCGTCCAGGGAAACAGCACCGCCTCGTCGGCCTGCACCATATCGGCCAGGCGCGCGGAATCCGGCAGGTATGCACGCACATTCGGGCCGACCACGGCCGGCCAGTGCGCGAAGCCCGGTCCGTAGTTCCGGTCGTCTCCGCCCAGGATGCGGTTGATCATCAGGAATGCGTGCAGGCCGAAGGTGCTGCTGGAAGCCGACTGCACCACGACCTGGCCCCGGTACTTCGGATCGGCGAGGTCCATCCACGACGTCGGCGGCGCCCAGCCCCGCTCGGCGAACACCTTGGTGTTGTAGCCCAGGCCCGTCATGCCGATGTCGATGCCCGCGGCCATGCGGTCCTTCTTCAGCGCGGTGGGATACAGCTCCTTCAGCACCGGATCGTCGTTGAGCTGCGTGCACAAGCCCATGGAGATCGCGCGCGCCATGATGCCGTCGTCCAGGAACATGAGGTGCAGCCGCGGCTTGCCCTTGTCGGCCTGGGCGCGCGCCAGCACCTCGGTCGACATGCCCGGCACCACCACGATCCTGACGTCGTGGGCGCGTTCGAAATCCGGAAACACATACTGCGAGAACGCGCGTGCCATGTCGCCGCCGTTCATGCCTACGTACAGTGTGGTCTGCTGCGCTGCGGCTCCGGCCGACAACAGCGCCGCCAGGGCCGCGCCGAGCACCGCCCCCACGCGGCGGCGCCCGTTTTGTTTGTTACGCGTCATATTGGTTCCTGCATGGGCTCATGCGACCTCCCGAATCGGCGTGCCAACGAAAAAAGCCTGGCACGCTACCGTATCCAGGCTTTTTCCCATGGGCTGCCGAACCGTTCAGTTCGGGTAGGTTCCGGGCAGCAGGATGCTGCGGTCGCCGGGCTCGATCGAGCGACGGCCGCACAGCGCCATCGTCGTATCCATTTCCTTGTACAGGATCTCCAGCACGCGGGTCACGCCGGCCTGGCCATAGGCGCCCAGGCCGTACAGGAATGCGCGGCCGATCATGGCGCCGCGCGCGCCCAGCGCCACGGCCTTCAGGATGTCCTGGCCGGAACGCACGCCGCCGTCCATCCACACTTCGATCTTCGAGCCCACGGCGTCGGCGATGGAGGGCAGGGCGGCGATGGACGACATGGCGCCGTCCAGCTGGCGCCCGCCGTGGTTGCTGACGATGAGCGCGTCGGCGCCGCTATTGGCGGCCGATTGCGCGTCCTCGACATCCAGGATGCCCTTGATGATGAGCTTGCCGCCCCAGCGCTGCTTGATCCATTCGACGTCGTTCCAGCTCAGGCTCGGGTCGAACTGTTCGGCCGTCCATGCCCCCAGCGAGGACAGGTCGCTCACGCCCTTGGCGTGGCCGACGATGTTGCCGAAGGTGCGGCGCTTGGTGCCCAGCATGCCCATGCACCAGCGCGGCTTGGTGGCCAGGTTGATGAGATTGCGCAGGGTGGGCTTGGGCGGGGTGGACAGGCCGTTCTTGATGTCCTTGTGGCGCTGGCCCAAAATCTGCAGGTCCAGCGTCAGCACCAGCGCCGAACAGCCGGCGGCCTTGGCGCGGTCGATCAGGTTGGCGACGAACTCGCGGTCGCGCATCACGTAGAGCTGGAACCAGAACGGCTTCCTGGTGGCCGCGGCCACATCTTCCAGCGAGCAGATGCTCATGGTGGACAGGGTAAAGGGCACGCCGAAGTCCGCCGCTGCCTTGGCCGCCAGGATTTCGCCGTCCGCGTGCTGCATGCCGGTCAGGCCCGTGGGCGAGATCGCCAGCGGCATGATCACGTCGTGGCCCACCATGGTGGTGCGCAGCGACCGGCCTTCCATATTGACCGCCACGCGCTGGCGCAGCTTGATCTTCTGAAAATCGCTTTCGTTGGCGCGGTAGGTGCCTTCGGTCCAGGCGCCGGAATCCGCGTAGTCGTAGAACATGCGCGGCACGCGCTTCTGCGCAATGGCGCGCAGATCTTCGATGCAGGTGATCGTAGAAAGGTTAGCGGTCATGGAGTGGTCTATGGAGTGTTGGGGCGCCAGCTGCGGCTCGTTATTCTTGGACGCCGGGCCGCCAGCTGCGGGCAGCTCCAGCGATTGCGCGGCCCTCCCAGGCCCCACAACGCCGCCCAGTATACGCGCCGAGGCCGGCAAGCGTCGCTTGCCGGCCTCGTTCGCGCCCCCCCTTTTATCGCAGGGACTCTTGCGGCCCCTGCGCCCCCGTTATCGCGGCCAGACCTTGGACACCGCCCGAATCGTGGCCCAGGCCACCCAGCGCGGGCTGGTCAGCCGCGCGGCGGGCAGACGGCGCATCACGTCCACGGCCAGTCCGCCGCGCTTGTGCCACTGTTTCTTGCGGGTCTGGCTGTCGGTCCAGCGGCCTTCCAGCCACGGGAATTCGCGGCGGCCCGGCTTGTAGACCGGCGGCGTGTTGTAGATCAGGATGTAAGCCAGCCGCGGCGCCTGCGAGGTATTCGGCCCGGTGAAGTGCAGCGTGCGGGCGTCATGCACCGTGATGCCGCCCGGGTCCAGCGGCTCCGGCACCGCCTGGTCGCGCGGAAAATCGCCGCAGCATTCAAGCGGATGCAGGGTCTTGTCGCCGCCCGGCGAACGGTGCTCCAGCACGTCCCATTTGTTGGAACCCGGAATGAACTGCATGCAGCCGTTTTCCGTGGTGGCCGGCTGCAGCGCCAGCCAGATGCTGAGTTCGTTGTAGATGAAGTCCGGCGAGCGGAAAGCCTCGTCCTGATGCCACGGCGTTTCCGGTCCGTGCGGCCCTGGCTTGAGCAGGGCGTGTTCGCCGTACAGGGCCGCCTCGGGGCCCAGCAACTGGCGCGCCAGCTCCAGGGTGCGCTCGTGGTACTCGGTCTTCAAGAGGCCCGGGGCATAATGGCGAGGATCGTGCAAGCTGGGAAACTTGGCAGGTTTGGACGGGTCGTCGCGGCTCACAAAGTCATACTGCGCCCCCTCGTTGTAGCCGGTCTTGTTCGCGAACAGGTCGAGCAGCGTCCTGCGGATGTAACCCACCTCGTCCTGCGGGCACATGTCCTTCAGGGCCAGGTAGCCCTGTTCCCTGTAGCGCGCTGTCTCGGCTTCCGACAACAAACTGGTCTCTTCCATAATGGCTTCTCCAAGCTCTGGTAACGGGTGTTCCCGCTGGCACGTTTTGACATGAGCTCTAACGTATCGCCAGGCGCCCCCCCGGCCTATAGACCATCCGCCGTAGTCACTACCGTCTACGTACATCGCCGAGCGCGGCGCCTCATCCAAGAGAGAATCGATGCAAGACCCTAAAGCCGATACCCATATCGAGACCGTGCACGTCACGGTCACTGGCACCGTGCAAGGCGTGGGCTACCGCCACGCCACGGTCCGGCGCGCCCACATGCTGGGCGCCAAGGGCTGGGTGCAGAACCTGCCGAACGGCACGGTCGAAGCCATGGTGCAGGGCACCGCCGACCAGGTCGACCACATGCTGGAATGGCTGCGGCGCGGCCCCCCGGGCGCCAGCGTGCAGGAGATCACCACCCGCCGGGAGTACACCGATAAGCGTTACATCCGTTTCGAGCAGCTGTGAGGCCGTCGCCTCTGCTCGCCGTTATGGGCTAGTCTGGTCGGCCGATACGGACGCGAAAGGAAAAAAGGCGCCTGCCGAAAGACTCAGCGCGTGCGCAGCCAGCGCCCGCCCAGCTGGTTGAAAAGCAGGCCGGCCAGCACGCAGGCCACGCCCACCCATTGCAGCGTCTCCAGGCGTTCGCCGAAGGCAACGGAAGCGGCCCATAGCCCCACCACGGGCACCAGCAGCGAGAACGGCGCGATCTTGGCGGCGGCGTGGCGCGTGAGCAACTGCGTCCACAGCGTGTAGGCCACCAAGGTGGCCAGCACCGCCAGGTACAACACCGACAGGATCTCTCCCCAGCCTATGTTCATGATCATGCCGACCACCGGCTGCCAGCCGTCGACCAGCACGGCCAGCAGCAGGAAAGGCAGCACCGGCGCGGCGCTGCTCCAGGCGATGAAGGCAAACGGGTCGTAGCCCGGCGACTTGCGGCTGGCCAGGCGCACGATGATGTTGGACACGGCCCACATGAACGCGCCGCCCAGCGTCAGCACGAACCCCGCCATGGTCATCTGGCCCGGCCCTTCGCCGCGGCCGCCGGCGATGACCGCCAGCCCCAGCGCCGCCACGCCCAGCCCGATCCAGTGATGGCGCTGCGCGCGCTCATGCAGGATGGGCGCGGCCAGCAGCAACGTGAAGAACGCCTGCGTCTGGATCACCAGCGACGCCATGCCGGCCGGCATGCCGAACTTCAAGGCGGTAAAGAGCAGCCCGAACTGGCCCAGGCCCTGCACCAGTCCATAGGCCGCGACCCAGCGCCACGGCAGCCTGGGCGCACGCACGAAGAGAATCAGGGGGAAGGCCGCCAGCGCGAATCTCAGGGCGCCCAGCAGCATGGGAGAGAGGCCCCGCATGCCGACCTTCATGGCGACGAAGTTGGTGCCCCAGATGACCACGACCGCCAGTGCGCAGAAATAGTCTTTTCGGGAAAGATGGGTCGTGGTCATGCGGCATTATCGCATCGCGCCACCGCCGCCGAACGGAGCAGATCAGCCTGCGTTCAGCACCGTTTCGAAGGCTTGCACAGCCGCGTCGATGTCGGCATCGCCGATGTGGCGGTGGGTCACGCAGCGCAGCCGCGTGCGGCCCCAGGGGCGCACCAGCAGGCCCGCCGCCTGCAGGGCCGCCACCCACTCCGTGTTGCTCATGCCCGTGCCGGCGGTCTCCACCTGCACGATATTGGTCTGCGGTTCGGTGGCCGAGATGGCCGGTCCCAGGCGGTTGACGCCCGCGCTCAGGCGGCGCGCGCGGACGTGATCCTCCGCCAGCCGCCCGGTCATGGTCTGCACGCCTTCCAGGCCGGCTGCGGCCATGATGCCCGACTGGCGCTGGGTGCCGCCCAGCATGCGGCGCAGCACGCGCGCCCGCGCCATGACGGGCTGGCTGCCGGCCAGCACCGCGCCCACCGGCGCGCTCAGGCCCTTGGACAGGCACAGCGACACGGTGTCGGCATGGCGGGCGATCTCGCCCGCCGCCACGCCCAGGGCCACGGCCGCGTTGTAGAGGCGCGCGCCATCCAGGTGCACCGGCACGCCCGCGACACGCGCCAAGCCATGGACCGCCTGCATGTGATCCAGCGGCAGCACCGCGCCGGCGGCGTTATTGTGCGAGGTCTCCATCGTCACCAGCGCCGTCTTCAACCGGTGGCCGCCGGCCAGCAAGGCGTCCTCCAGGCGGTTCAGGTCCATGGCGCCGTCAGTACCGGGCAGGCCCAGGTAGAACGAGCCGGTGAACGTGGCCGCCCCGCGTTCGGACGTGTACATGTGGGCGGCCGATTCCAACACCACCTGCTCATTGCGCTGCGTCTGCGCCAGCACCGCCAGCAGGTTGGCCATGGTGCAGCTGGGCACGAACAGCCCGGCTTCCTTGCCCAGCTGGCCGGCCACATACGCCTCGAGCTCGCGCACGGTAGGATCGCCGTCCAGGCCGTCATCGCCGATGGGCGCGGTGCGCATGCGTTCGTACATGGCCGCGGTGGGATGGGTGACCGTGTCGCTGCGCAGGTCGACGGGTGCGCGGGCGGCGGCGGGGGAGGTCTGGGTCATGGCTGTCAGTGCTGCAGGATTTTGGAAAGAAACTGGCGCGTGCGCGGCGCACGCTCCTCTACATCGCCGAAGAACTGCTCCTTGTCGCAGTCTTCCACGATCTTGCCGCCGTCCATGAAGATCACACGGTCGGCGACGCGGCGCGCGAATCCCATTTCATGGGTCACCACCATCATCGTCATGCCCTCGGCGGCCAGGTCGGTCATCACGTCCAGCACTTCGTTGACCATCTCAGGGTCCAGCGCCGAGGTCGGCTCGTCGAACAGCATCACCACCGGATCCATCGACAGCGCGCGCGCGATCGCCACGCGCTGCTGCTGACCGCCCGACAGTTCGCCGGGGTGCTTGTCCTTGTGCGCCGACAGGCCCACGCGCTCCAGCAGGGCCAGCGCGCGCTGGCGGGCTTCGTCCTTGCCGCGCTTGAGCACCTTGAGCTGGCCCAGGCACAGGTTCTCCGTCACCGACAGGTGCGGGAACAGCTCGAAATGCTGGAACACCATGCCGGCCACCGCGCGCAGCTTGGGCAGGTTGGTGCGCGGATCGCCCACCGAAATGCCGTTGACCTGGATCTCGCCTTTCTGGAAGGGCTCCAGCGCGTTCACGGTCTTGATCAGCGTGGACTTGCCCGAACCCGACGGTCCGCACACCACCACGACCTCGCCGCGGCCCACGGTGGTGGAGCAATCGTCCAGCACCTGGAAGTCGCCATACCACTTGCTGACCTGCTTGATCGCTATCATGGGGGGCTTGGAAGAGAGTTGCATTGTTGAAACCTGTGGATAACTGGAAGCGCTGCGCTAGCGCAGCACCCGCGTGCGCTTTTCCAGCAGCTTGACCAGGCGGGACGCCGTGAAGCAGATCACGAAATACACCACCGCCACGAACAGATAGAGCTCCACCAGACGGCCGTCGCGCTGGCCGATCTTGGCGGCCGCGCCGAGGAAATCGGTCAGGGACAGCACATACACCAGCGAGGTGTCCTGGAACAGGATGATGATGCGCGTGAAGAGCGCCGGCAGCATGTTGCGGAACGCCTGCGGCAACACCACATAGCGCATGCCCTGCCAGTGGTTCAGCCCCAGCGCCATGCTGGCCGACACCTGGCCGCGCGCGATCGACTGGATGCCCGCGCGCATGATTTCGCAGAAGTACGCGGCCTCGAAAAGGGTGAAGGTGATCACCGCCGAATTGAACGCCCCCACGCGCAACGGCGTGGGCGACCCAACCACCCAGGCGGCGATGTAGGGCATCAGGAAGTAGAACCAGAAGATCACCAGCAAGAGCGGGATCGAGCGCATCACGTTCACGTAGATGCCCGCCGGCACCGACAGGATCTTGAAGCGCGACAGCCGCATCATGGCCAGCAGCGTGCCCAGCGCCAGGCCCATCACGCCGGCCAGCGCGGTCAGGGTCAGCGTGAAGGTCATGCCCGTCTTGAACAGATAGGGCAGCGCCGCCCAGATCACGTCGAAATCGAATTTGCCCATGGCTTCGTCCTAGGGCCTTTTCGCCGAACCGATCAGTCCGGGAACCGCGACATGGCGTTCGAGCAGCCGCATGCCCAGCACCACCATGCCGTTGATGATCAGGTAGATCACCGTGGCCGCGGAAAACGCCTCGAAGATGTGGAAGCTGAATTCCGCCATCGAACGCGCCTGGCCGGTCAGTTCCAACAGCCCGATCGTCAGCGCCACCGACGAATACTTGATGGTGCCCATGAACTCGGAGGTCAGGGGCGGCAGCACGATGCGGAACGCTTCCGGCAGGATGATGTAGCGGTACACCTGCGCCTCGGTCAGGCCCAGCGCGGTGCCCGCCTGGAACTGGCCGCGCGGCAGCGACTGTATGCCCGCGCGCAGCTGCTCGGCCACCCGCGCCGATCCATAGAACCCCAGGCACAGCACCGCGGGTACGAACTGGCCCCAGGGTTGCGGCATCTGCTTCATGGCCAGACCCCAGGCATGCGGCAGCAGTTCGGGCAGCACGAAGTACCAGAGGAACATCTGCACCAGCAGCGGGATGTTGCGGAAGACCTCCACATAGGTCGCGCCCAGCGCGTTCATCAGGCGCGAGCTGGCGGTGCGCATCACGCCCAGCACTGACCCCAGCAACAGCGAGAACACCCACGCGGTCAGGGCCAGCGCCAAGGTCCAGCCCACGCCGATGAAGATCGTCTCCAGAAAGGTATGCACGCCGTCCGGCGACATATCCAGGAAGATGCTCCAGCTCCAGTTGTAATTCATGCCCCGTCCCTTGATGGCGATGCCAACCGCGCCTGGCAGCCGGCTTCCTTGCACGCAAGCCGCGGGACGCCAGGCGTCCCGCGCGCAGCCTGCTTACTCGTACGCCTTGGGATCGCCGGAATCGGTCGGATTGGCCAGCGCGCGCTTGAGCGCATCGCTCATCGGGTACTTCAGGTTGATCTGCTTGGGCGGGATCGGTGCATTGAAGTACTTGTCGTAGATCGCGGCCACCTTGCCCGTCTTGATCAGATCGCGCACGGCATCGTCCACCACCTTCTTGAAGGCCGGATCGTCCTTGGGTTCCATGATGCCGTAGGGCGCCATTTCCAGGCCCTTGGTGCCAATCACGAAGGCGTCGGGATTCTTCGACGACGCCACCGCGCCATAGGCGATGCCGTCATCGTTGGCCGAACCCGCGGCGCGGCCCGATTCCACCATCAGGATGGTTTCGGCGGTGTCCTTGGTGGGCGCCATGGTGATGCCCAGGTTGCCCTTGGCGTTCAGCTGCGAGATCAGCCGGAAGGTCTGGCCGCCGGCCTGCGCCGCGATCGACTTGCCGCGGAAGGACTCCAGGTTGTTGGGATCCACGCCGCCGTCCTTGCGCGCCACCAGCACCACCTGCGCCACAAAGGTCGTGGGCGCGAACGACACCAGCTTGTGGCGTTCGAGGTTGTTGGTGGTGTTGCCGCATTCCAGGTCGATGGTGCCGTTGGCCAGCAGCGGAATGCGCGTGGCGGAAGTCGTCGGGTTGTAGCGCACCTCCAGCTTGGGCAGCTTCAGGGCGGCCTTCACGTATTGGGCGACTTCCTGGCAGATCTCCACCGTGTAGCCGATCGGCTTCTGGTTGCCGTCCAGATAGGCAAACGGGACCGAGGTCTCCGGATGGCCCAGCGTGATCACGCCGGTTTCCTTGATCTTGTCCAGGCGGCTGGGGCCTTCGGCCTGGGCGGTTGCGGCGCTGCCCAGGAAGGCCGCGGCGACGGAGATCGCAGCAAGTGCTTTCATCTGATTCCCTTGGCGCCGTTCGAGCGGCGCATGTTTATGTTCACGATCGACGGCGCCAGCCAGGCTGACAGCCGCCTCGTCCCGCGATGAGCCCCGCGGCTGGCGAAAAGTATCAACTAGCGGTATGGTTTTATCCAGTTCCAATCGAGTATTCCTCTATACGGATTTGACATGGCCATTCCACGGATGGGCTTGAGACACATCGAGGCGTTCCGCGCCGTGATGATGACCGGCTCCATGACCGCCGCCGCACGGCGCGTGCACACCTCGCAGCCGCACGTTAGCCGCTTAATTGCGCAATTGGAAGCCATTACCCAGTTCGCCTTGTTCGACCGCAATGGCAGCCGCCTGACCCCGACGCAGGACGGGTCGCGCTTCTTCCAGGAAGTGGAAAAGACCTTCATCGGCCTGGCCGGCCTGGAATCGGCGGCGGCCAGCATCCGCTCGTTCAGCGCCAGCCGCCTGAGCGTGGCCGCCATGCCGCGGCTGGCAGGCGGCCTGCTGGCGCGCATCGTCGCGGCCTTCAAGACGGAATACCCGGACGTGATGGTGTCCATCCATTCCGGCAACGCCAGCACGGTGCACAACTGGATCAGTTCGGGGTTCTGCGACACGGGCCTGGCCATGCTGTCGGGAGATTCCCCCGGCATCCAGGTCGAGCCGGTGCTGACCATGAGCTGCGTCGCGGTAGTGCCCAAGGGCCATCGCCTGGCCAAGCTGAAGAAACTCAAGCCCGCCGACTTCGCCGGCGAACCGTTCGTGGCCTTCACCAGCGGCACGCCGCTGCGCGAAAAGATCGACACGATATTCAAGACAGCCAAGGTCGAACGCCAGACCGTGGCCGAGGCCGGCCTGGGGTCGTCGATCTGCGCCCTGGTCGGCGCGGGCTTGGGCGTGGCGCTCATCAACCCGCTGGCCGCGCGCGAGGAATACGCGGCCCACAATGTCGAGATCCGCCCCTTCAGCCCCGCCGTGCCGGTGACGGTGGCGCTGCTGTATCCGCCGTACCACACGCGCACGCGACTGGTCAGCGTGTTTTCACGTTATGCGCACCAGCTCATGCAGGAAGAGATGGGGGATCTGAAGGCGCGGCCGGGGCGGTGACGCCGCGCTGGTGCCATCAGCGCTCTGCGGCGCCTTGCTCCAGATACCGCTCGGCCTCGCCCGATTGCTTCATCGCATCCCACTGCGCCAGCGGCAGTTGAGGCATCTGAAAGGCCGCCTGCGGCCGGCAATACCAGCCTGGATTGTGCAGGCGCGCCAGCAGGTCCATCGCCGGACCATCCAGATAGAGATGCTCCCGGTCCGCCACCACGTCGTCACGCACATGCATGGCCGCCACCTGCGCCACGATCAGGCTGCGGCGGTCGATGCGCAGCAGTTCATGCACGCGGCACTCGAACGCCACGGGCGACTGCGCCACCCAGGGCACCTCGATGCGCCGCGACGGCGACAGCTCCAGGCCAGCCTCCAGGGACTCGTCCACGCCCGCCGGAAAATCCACCGCCGTCACGTTCATCCGGCCGGCCTGCGGGGCGGACACCAGGCTCACGGTGAACTCGCCGCGTTCGGCGATGTTGCGCGCGGTGTCCTTGGGCGCATCGCCGCGCACGCCGATGCCGACGCAGATCAGCGGCGGATCGCCCGACATCAGGTTGAAGAACGAGAACGGCGCCACGTTCGTCGTCCCTGCGGCGTCGCGCGACACGATCCAGGCGATGGGCCGCGGCACGATCGCCGCGGTCAGCAGCTTGTAGCGCGCCGGGCCCGCCAGGTCATTCAGATCGATGAACATGGCTTATCCCCAACCCCTCAGTCCCGACCCTGCGACGGCGCGGCGCCTTGCGCGGCCTTCGCATCGGCGAAGGCGCGGTCGCTGCGCTTGCAACGGCAGCGGCCGATCTGGTGCAGCTCGATCAGGTTGCCCACCGGGTCGCGCAGGAACAGCTGCATAAGCTCGGGCGCGGCCACGTTGTCCAGCTTCCAGTAGTCCACCGCCAGACGCTGCAGTTCCGTCTCGGCCGCCGCGATATCGCGCACGGCCAGCGCCACGTGGTTTTCCACAGGATCACAGCCCGGGCCTTGAGAATAGGGCGAGGGGCCGTCGCTGCCCAGCAGGTGGATCTGGCAGTCGTTGCCCATGTCCAGGAAGTACCCGGCGATGCCCGGAATCTCCCAACGGCCGCGGTCCGTGTCCAAACCCAGCACGTCTCCATAGAACGCGCCCATGGCCGCGACCTTGTCCAGCGACATGCGCACCGCGTGATGATGCAACTCCAGAACTTCCAGCGCCATTTGTCTCTCCTCGGTTCTCATACGGCCTGCGCCCACGCGCGGCCACGGCTCGAATGTTGGTCCCGGACGGGACGCCGGGGAATGCCGTCTGGCGCAATCCAGAAGTGCATCAGACACAACCCTGAAACGCCCGCCCGGTTTGCCGGCCGCGCTATGCTTGGTCACATGAAACCGCTAGACCTGAATCTGCTATTGACCCTGGACGTGCTGATCCAGGAAGGCAGCGTCGTCGGCGCGGCGCGCCGGCTGAACCTGAGCACCCCCGCCATGAGCCGCGGCCTGGCGCGCATCCGGGAGGCCGTCGGCGACCCCGTGCTGGTGCGCTCCGGCCGCGGCCTGGCGCCCACGCCCCGGGCGCTGGCCCTGCACGCGCAGGTGCGCCACGTCATCGAACAGGCGCAGGCCGTCTTCACGGCCTTCGGCGAGGACATCAACCTGGCAACCCTGACGCGCGTCTTCACCCTGCGCGCCAACGACGTGTTCGTGGGCGGTTACGGCGGCCGGCTGCGCGAGCACCTGCGCCGTTATGCGCCCCGCGCCGTGCTGCGCTTCGTCTCCGAAGGCAACCACGACGCCGACGCGCTCAGCGGCGATGCCGATCTCTATATCGGTTCTTCCCAGAAGTTCGGCGCCGACATCAAGGTGCAGACCCTGTTCACCACCGCGTTCTGCGGACTGGCGCGCAAGGAACACCCGATCTTCAAGGCGCCCATCACCCCGCAGCGCTTCTGCGCCTACGACCACGTCAGCGTGTCGCGCCGCGGCCGCGCGCAAGGCCCGATCGACGACACCCTGGAAGAACTCGGGCTGGCGCGCCACGTCACGCTGATCACGCCCACCTTCCACGCCGCGATCTTCGCGCTGGCCGATTCCGACCTGGTGCTGCCGTCCATGCCGCAGAACCTGATGTCCGGCGTCGAACGCCTGGGCCTGAAGCTGAGCGCCTTCGAGGTGCCGGTGCCCATGCGTCCGGTCACCGTGGTGCAGGCCTGGCCGCCGCGGCTGGACAGCGACCCCGCGCACCGCTGGCTAAGGCAAACGATCAAGCAGGTTTGCGGCACGCCGCCGGATGCGGCGGCGGGGTTGTAGATAGTTCGCCGTCAACGTAGCAGCTTGCGCGGGAAAACACCCTGAATTCGATCACAAGGCGCTTAAGGATCGATTCAAGGTGCCTTCTCGATCTCCCGCAGATCCAACCACGCCACAAGCAGAAACCCGCCGGCCAACCCCAGATGTTCAAAGAACGAGTTGGCCGCCATGAAGCGTTCCTGCCCCACGGGCATCTCCCAAAAGCGCAACGCAATACCGGTCGCCACCAACGTGAATGCAGCTAGCGCCAGCGCGCCCAGCCATCGCAGCCGGCCCGTCAGGATCATCAGGGAAGCAACCAGTTCCAGCGCAATCACCAGCACCGCGAACAACGGCCCGGGCGACAGCCCGAAATGCGCCATTTCGCGCAGCGCACCGGGAAAATCGAAGAGCTTCACCAGCCCGCCCTGCAGGTAGGCGGCGCACAGCCCCAGATAGGCCAGGAACCGCAGCGCCGAGGCGCCGAACAGCGGGCGGGCCAGGTCGGCCAGGCGACGTTCCCATTGGAAAGCAGCGTTCATGGCCAGCCTCCTCAGACGGCCCAGCAGGAGCAGCCCAGCGCGCCGAAGAAGCCCTGCGGATCCGAGCTGGGCGCATTCGACGTCCATGCGCGGGCATGGTCGTGTCCATGCAGGCCGCAGGAGCTGGCGCACGCGCAGGCCGCCATGTTGCGGTAGCCCAGCGAATTGCGGCCGGCGCCGTCAGGATCGCCCCAGGCGCCATAGCCGCCGAACAGCCGGGTAGGCGACCAGTCGGGCATGGCGGGCGGCAGCGGGTTGTCGTCCAGCGGCGCGAATTCGCCCGCGCCGTAGACCACCCGCCCGCCCACCACGGTCAGGTCCGAGGTCAGGAAGGAGATCTCGTCCTCGGTGCAGCTGAAGTAGTCCTTGTCCGGCACGATGAAGTCGGCCAGCTGGCCGGGTTCGATGCGGCCGCGCTTGCCTTCCTCGTTGGAGAACCAGGCCACATTCTCGGTCCACATGCGCAGCGCCGTCTCGCGGTCCAGGCAGTTGCGCGCAGGGTAGAGGCGGGTGCCGCCCACGGTCTTGCCGGTAACCATCCAGGACAAGGACACCCAGGGGTTGTAGGACGCGACACGGGTCGCATCGGTGCCGGCCGAGACCTTCACGCCGCGCTGCAGGATCTTGGCGACGGGCGGCGTGGCTTCGGCGGCCTTCGCGCCGTAGCGTTCGATGAAGTACTCGCCCTGGTAGGCCATGCGGTGCTGTACGGCAATGCCGCCACCCAGCGCGGCAATGCGGTCGATCGATTTGTCGGAGATGGTCTCGGCGTGGTCGAAGAACCAGTTCAGCCCCGTCAGCGGCGTATCGCGATGCACTTTCTCGAACACGTCCAGCGCGCGCGAGATGGTCTCGTCGTAGGTCGCGTGCAAACGCCACGGCCACTTGTTCTGCACCAGCACGCGCACGACCTCTTCCAGTTCGCCTTCCATTTCGGGCGGCATGTCCGGACGCTCGACGCGGAAGTCCTCGAAGTCGGCCGCCGAGAACACCAGCATTTCGCCCGCGCCGTTGTGGCGGAAGTAGTCGCTGCCCTGCTTGTACTTCACGCTCGACGTCCAGTTGAGGAAATCTTCCTTTTCCTGCTTGGGCTTTTGCGTGAAGAGGTTGTAGGCCAGGCGCACCGTCATCTGGTTCTCGTCGGCGAGCTTCTGGATCACGGCGTAGTCGTCCGGATAGTTCTGGAAGCCGCCGCCCGCATCGATCACGCCGGTCACGCCCAGCCGGTTCAGCTCGCGCATGAAGTGGCGCGTGGAATTGACCTGGTAGTCGAAGGGCAGCTTGGGGCCCTTGGCCAGGGTGGCGTACAGAATGGTCGCGTTAGGTTTGGCCAGCAGCAGCCCCGTGGGATTGCCCTGACCATCGCGCATGATCTCGCCGCCCGGCGGATTGGGCGTGGTCTTGGTATAGCCCACCGCGCGCAGCGCTGCGCCGTTGAGCAGCGCGCGGTCATACAGGTGCAGGATGAACACCGGCGTGTCGGGCGCGATGGCGTTGATCTCCTCGATCGTGGGCAGGCGTTTCTCGGCGAACTGATGCTCGGTAAAGCCGCCCACCACGCGCACCCATTGCGGCGCGGGCGTGATGGCGACCTGGCGTTTCAGCATGGCCATGGCGTCGGCCAGCGAGCGCACGCCGTCCCAGCGCAGCTCCATGTTGTAGTTCAGGCCGCCGCGGACCACGTGGGTGTGGTTGTCGTACAGGCCCGGCAAGGCCGCGCGGCGCTTCAGGTCGACGACCCGCGTGCCGGCGCCGGCCAGCGGCATGACTTCGGCGTCCGAACCGACCGCCACAAAGCGGCCGTTCTTGATCGCGACAGCGCTGGCCTGCGGCTTGCCACGGTCCAGCGTGGTGATGCGGCCATTGTGGAAAATGACGTCCGGCGTGGCGTTGGACATGTTGGAATCTCCTTTTGAACTGGCGATGGCGGGGCGTCCCAACATACCGTTGAGCGCCAGGGCGGAAGCTACACCGATGAGATCGCGGCGGGTAGGCATGCAATATCTCCTTGGATGCGGGAACCGGCTCAGCCGTGTTCCTTGTCTTGAGCCTGGTGGCGGCCAGGCAATTGCCCGAGCACGTGGCTCACGGCCTTTTCCTTGTCACAGGCCGCGACGAAGGCGGTGCCCTTGAGCAGTTGCTTGCCCACGGGAATGACCTGCTCGCCGACCAATATGCCCAGCAGGCCGATCAACGCCACCAGCGGCGGAGCGGGCGAGCGGACCTGCAGAAGGCTGTAGACCACGCCGACCAGCAGTCCGGCGCCCAGGGAAAGTAGATAGATCTTCATGTGCGTCCTCGCGTTGTGTAGGGGTTATGAGCGCGCGCCGCTCATGCGTGCGTATCGGCCAGGAGCACTTCGGCATCGTCCAAGGCCATGAGGCGCACATCGGTTTCGTCGCGGATGGCGGCGCCATCGCCCGAGCCAATCTCCACGCCGTTGACTTGCAATCTGCCCTTGGAGGCGACCAGATAGCCGCGGCGGCGGCCGCGCGCGAAGCGGTAAACGACGGCTTCGCCTGCTTTGAGCGCCACCGCAAGCACGCGCGCGTCGCTGCGGATGGGCAGCGCATCATCGTCGCCGTCGATGCCGCTGGCCAGCGTGATGAAGCGTCCCTTGCAGGCTTCGCGGGTAAAGGACTTCCGGCCCCAACTGGGCGGCGCGCCGCGGCGGTCCGGCTCTATCCAAATCTGGAAGACGTGCGCGGGTCCGCCTTCCATATTGAATTCGGCATGCGTCACCCCACTGCCCGCGCTCACGACCTGCACTTCGCCTGCGCGGGTGCGGCCGCGATTGCCCAGATCGTCTTCATGGGTGAGCGCGCCTTCCCGCACGCAGGTGATGATTTCCACGTCCGAGTGCAACAAGGGCGGAAACCCTGCGCCCGGCGCGATGGTTTCATCGTTCCATGCGCGCAGCGCGCCCCAGTTCATGCGCTCGGGGTCCTGGTAGGCCGCGAAGGAAAAGTGATGCTTGGCATCCAGCCAGCCGCGGCGTTCGTGGCCCAGGCTCGCAAGCGGACGGCGCTCAATCATGATGCGCCTCCGTGGCCGGACTGTCGCCGATCACGGCGGCATGCTTCATGTGGTTCATGGACGTGCTCCCGACGCTGCCCGTCAGCGCTTCAAGGCCAGGAAGTGATGCACTTCGGGCTTTTCCGGCCCCATGTGAAAGCGCAGCGCTTCCGCCTGCAGATCGGCATCGGCGTGCGACACCCGGTGATGCTGGCGCAGGTGTTCGGCCCAGGATTCGACGAAGAACCACTCGACCACCCGCTGCGGGTCACTGGTGTGCTCGACCACGCCCCAGGCATAGGCGCCATCGCGCAGTCGCTCTTGCGACAGGCGCTGCATCGCATCCAGAAAGGCAGGGCGGTCTTCCTGGCGGATGCGGTACTCGACCTGCACCAGCACCGGACCGCGGTCGTGGGCCACCGGTTCAGCGACCAGCGGCTCCGGCCAGTGATTCGACGCCTGCAGATCCGCCTCGCCGACCGGCAGGCTGGCGCGATGAAACAGCAGCGCAACCGCGACCAGTCCGGCGGCGCTGACCGCCAGAGCGTAGGGCACGCCGATCTCGCGCGCCACCAGGCCCCAGCCCAAACTGCCGGCGGCCATCGCGCCGTTGAAGACCATCAGGTACACCGCCAGTCCGCGGCCGCGCACCCAGTTGGGCAGCACGGCCTGGGCCACGCCATTGAACGTGGTGAGCGCGGTAATCCAGCCCATGCCCAGCACCACCAGCATCAGCACGGCCAGCCATTGCGGCGGCGCGAACACCAGCACGGCCATGACCGCCGCGCTGGCCACCGATGCCAGCAGCACCAACCCGTCGGCATTCAGGCGGGCGCCCAGCCTGGGCAGCAGCAGGGCGCCGATGATGGCTCCTGCGCCCACCGCGCCCAGCAGCACGCCGTAAAAGCCCGAGGAGCCGCCCAGCATCTGCCGCGCCACCAGCGGCAGCAAGGCCCAGACCGCGCTGGCGAACAGGAAGAAGACGGCGGCGCGCAGCAACACGCGGTGCAACTCCTTGCTGGCCCGCGTGTAGCGCAGGCCGGCGCGGAACGCGCCGAAGAAGTTCTCCGACAGCGCGCTATCGACGGCCGCGGGACGCTTCCACCACAGCAGTGCGGCAATGACGAACACGTAGCTCAGCACGTCCAGCCCATAGGTGACGGCCGCGCCGAAGCTGGCCAGGATCAGGCCGCCCGCCGCCGGACCGATGGCGCGGGCGATGTTGATGCCCAGCGAATTGAGCGCCACCGCGCCCTTGAGTTCTTCGCGCGGTACGAGTTCGGGGACGATGGATTGCCAGGTCGGTCCCATCAAGGCCGCGCCGATGCCGCCGACGAAGGTCAGGGCGATCAGGTAATCGACCGTCAGCGCGCCGAAATGCGACAGCAGCAGCAGCGTGCCGCTGACCGAGGCAAGCAGCAGCTGCACGAAGATCAGGAAGCGGCGCCGGTCCAGGATGTCGGACAGCACGCCAGCGGGAATCGCCAGCAAAAAGATGGGCAGGGTCGCCGCCGTCTGGATCAGCGCCACCGCGGCCGGGCTGGCCGACAGGTCGGTCACCAGCCACGAACTGGCCACGTCCCGCATGAAGCTGCCCACGTTGCCCAGCACGGTCGCGGCCCACAGCACGGCGAACACGGACTGGCGCAAGGGCGCGAAGGTGCCGCGCGCGGCGGGATTCTTCTGGTCTGGCATGGGACTCTCCTGGATCGCGCCAGGCGGCATTCGGACCCGCAAGTCCCGCCGCCCGCCGTGTTCAAAACGCCGTGTTCAAAAACAAGGCGCCGGACCGGCCAGACGCTGTCTGGACGATCCGGCTTGCGGTTTACTTGGCGGGGTTGGGGCCGATGCGTTCACCGTGCTGCACGCGCTCTGCCAGCTTGTGCACGTGGGTGACGGCGTAGTCGATGCCCATGCCGTAGGCGCCGGAGTGTTCCTTCACGATGCCCGTGACGGCGTCATAGGTCTCCTTGCGGGCCCAGTCGCGCTGCCATTCCAGCATCACCTGCAACCAGGTCATCGGCACGGCGCCAGCCTGCACCATGCGGTCCATGGCGTACTTGTGCGCGTCCACCGAGGTGCCGCCCGAAGCATCAGCCACCATGTAGATTTCGTACTCGCCTTCCAGCATGGCGCACAGCGCGAAGGTGGTGTTGCAGACCTCGGTCCACAGGCCGGCGACGATCACTTTCTTGCGGCCATTGGCGGCCAGCGCGTCGCGCACGTTCTGGTCGTCCCAGGAGTTCATGGAGGTGCGTTCCAGGATCTTGTTCTCGGGGAACACAGCCAGCAGTTCGGGGTAGGTATTGCCGGAGAAGCTGTCGGTTTCGACGGTGGTGATGGTGGTCGGGATATTGAAGGCGCGTGCGGCCTTGGCCAAGCCCACCACATTGTTCTTCAGCGTCTGGCGGTCGATGGACTGCACGCCGAAGGCCATCTGCGGCTGCTGGTCGATGAAGATGATCTGGCTGTTCTGCGGGGTCAGGACTTCGAGGTATTTGTTGGCGGACATGGCGGATCTCTCTTTAAGGAAAACTATCAAGGAAGGCGGCAGCGAAGAATTCGGTGTAGCTGGCAAACCATCCCGGTCTGCACCGTTGCGACGATGGCGGGGTGCCGCTGGAAGGGCCCGTACATCTCGTCTGTCGGTGTATGCATAGTAGGGAGCGGCCGCGTTCCTGAGAACCCGCAGCATGGAATTCCATCCTTTCCATTTCTTGCATGATGACCATGGCGTGACAGTCCTTTGCTGCGCTGCGTTCAACACCATTCTTGTCCATGCCATAGGCAGGGGCTATCATCGGCGCGGGCATTTCCCAGGAACACGAGATGAGCAAGCTGCCGGATTTAGAAGGTTGGGCGATCTTCGCCAAGGTCGCCGAGACCGGATCATTCGCCAAGGCGGCGGCCGAGTTCGCCTTGTCGCAGGCCACGGTTTCCAAGACCATCAGCCGTCTGGAAGCCCGCATGAAGACGACGCTGTTTCATCGGACGTCCCGCAGCATGACCTTGACCGAATCCGGCTACGCGGCGCTGGAACGCGCAGCGCGCATATTGGAAGAGGGCGAGGCGGTCGAATCAGAGGTGACGGAAAAGTCGAGCAGCCTGCGCGGCAAGATCAGGCTGTCCGCGCCCATGTCCTTCGGCGTCACGCATCTGGCGCCGATGCTGCCTCCCTTCATGCAGGCCAATCCCGACGTGGCCCTGGAGATCGAATTCAGCGACAAGCAGGCCGACCTGGTCTCCGAACGCTTCGACCTGGCGCTGCGCATCTCCAACCTCGTGGACTCGACGCTGCTGGCACGCCGCCTGTGCTCGGTGCGCATCCTGCTGGTAGGCGCACCCAGCTACTTCAAGCGCGCGGGACGGCCCAAACATCCAAAGGACCTGGCGCAGCACACGGCGCTGCAATACATGTATGCGCGCAACGGCACGAGCTGGCGTTTCCGTCATGAAAAGCACGGCGAGTTTTCACAGTCGCTGCCCGTGCACCTGAACGTGAACAACGCCGAAGCCCTGACGCCGGCGCTGCAGGCGGGCATGGGGCTGGCACTGCAGCCGGAGTTCCTGGCGTGGAAGGACCTGCAGTCGGGCGCGCTGGAAACCGCGATGGACGACTGGCAGGTGGATCCCATCGCCTTGCATATCGTCACGCCGCCCGGACGCCGCCGCCCGGCCCGGGTGCAGGCCTTCATCGAGTATCTGGCGGAACGGTTGACGGCCGAGCCCTGGGCTAACGACGTACAGGTGTAGACGACGATCCGTCCTGGCGCACCGGGCTCGCGCATGAAATGGCAGGGAGGACGATAAACAACGACTTGTTCGCCGGAGACAAGGTCACCAGAAGCTAGAACCCGAAGGCCTACGGAGCCATCGTTACTGTCCCACCACGGCCAGGAGCTCTGCTTCCAACAACTGAACTATCTCTGAGAAATTGGCTTTTACGCGGTCACGAACCGCGGCTCTCGCTGCGATCGCCTCGTCAGAAAAATACTTCTGTATGACCGATTCTCCGTCTTCGTCATCAGTAGCGATCAACCGGAATGGATCCCCATCAAAAAAGGGTATTGATTGAGCGCTACCGACCTTGAAAGCACATGCTTTAAGCGGGTAAAGGTCCATGATTTCAACAAGTTTTTGGTCAAACGTTAGCAATGCCGGAAAGAAGTACCTCGCTTGCCTTTCCCGGTCGAACGTAATCGACAGCTCTAGCTGCCTAACATGCCACATGTCCCAAGCCATGTTGCTTAGCTGGTTCAAGATGTCCTTCTTTCGCTTTTGGATCTTCCCAAAAAAAGCGAGATTGTGTCCCCGCGTGAAATATTCTCGTGCAACCGCAGCTTCCCGCCCGCTCATCGTGGCTAGCGTCGAATGGCAAAACTCCAGGAAAGCCGCCATCTTCTTGCCAGGGTCTGCGCTCGGTGACTTCAGTTGGATCGTCGCCATCTTGACTAGTGTGGTGTCTCAAAAATAGATAGAACTATTTTGACCGGTGTTGGTCGAATCAGCTTCCTTATAGGAGACTACGCTGATGGCCCACCCTGGACGCCCCGCCACGAAGCTGCAGATCACCGATGCCGAGCGCGCAGAGCTGCATGCGCGACTGCGCGTACGCAAAGCGCCCGAGGACGAGAAGCTGCGCATGCGAATCGTGCTGGGCTGCGCAGATGGGGAGTCGGGCACCATGATTGCCCAACGCTTGGGCACGACGGTGCAAACTGTCTCCAAGTGGCGGCGGCGCTACCGGGCGTATCGTCTGGCGGGTTTGACCGATGCCCCGCGCGCTGGCCGCCCGCGCAGTGTGGGCGACGAGCAGGTTCAGCTCATTGTGGACAAGGTTCGCCAGAGCAAGCCTGACAACGCCACGCACTGGAGCGTGCGCCAGATGAGTCGGCACGCTGGCGTATCGCCCGCGACGGTGCAGCGCATCTGGCATGCCTTTGGGCTGAAGCCGCACCTGCAAGAAACCTTCAAGCTATCGACGGATCCCCATTTCGTGGACAAGGTACGGGATGTGGTGGGGCTGTATATGGCACCACCCGATCGCGCCTTGGTGCTGTGCGTGGACGAGAAGAGCCAGATCCAGGCTCTGGATCGCACCCAACCAGGGTTACCACTGACGTTTGGCAAACCCAGCACGCGCACGCACGATTACAAGCGCCATGGCACAACGTCGCTGTTTGCAGCGCTGGATGTGGCCACTGGCAAAGTCATAGGACAGCTCAAGCGCCGTCACCGCAGTGTGGAATTCCTGCAGTTCCTCAAAGCCATCGATGCAGCGGTGCCTGGCGAACAAGACATCCACCTGATCATGGACAACTACGGCACGCACAAGACGCAGGCAGTGCGGGCCTGGCTAGCAGCCCATCCTCGCTACCACGTTCACTTCACGCCCACCTCAGCGTCCTGGCTCAATCTGGTCGAGCGTTTCTTTAGCCAGATCAGCGAGCAGTGGATCAAGCGCAGCGCCCACACCAGCGTTGCTCAGCTGGAGCAATCCATACGGGAATACATTGATCGTCACAACGAGGATCCCAAGCCGTTCGTGTGGCATAAAAGTGCGGACACCATCTTGGCATCTGTGGCGCGGGCAGCGAGTACCATTATTTGATGATTACTTTTGAGACACCACACTAGAAAGGCATACATGTACCGATGATTGAACAGGAGTTTCCCCATCATCACGGTGTTCCCGACATCAACGTACATTTCGGAAACTTGGCGCTGCGCGCTAATAGCGAGTTCCTGGTCGGAGAGCGTCGAGCGCACTTCACCATTTGACTTCAGCCAGGCAACATCGAGGGTACGAAGAATTTCGTAAGCCTTGAAATTTTCAAAGATTTTTTCAGCCGGCTCACCATTCGCCAGCCGTGGCAGATTTTCAGTGAGATAGGGAAGCGGATCGACGAAAACATCAGGCCGCGCAATGAATTCGAAGACTTCCTGAAAGTCGGCTGGAATGCGTCCGCCACGTTTACCTGCCATATGCGGTACGAGGTAACTCATGGCATTCGTGTCGAGTGAGATAGAGTAATCAATCGGATATGTGCTTGGTCCGGACTCCATCTCCTTGGCGGTCATTGCATCCAACACGAAAACCCGCTCGGTTCGAAACAGACTGCGGACGGCGGCTCCCGCTGAAAAATTGCGGTTGACCGCAAATCCAGGTGATCCGCCCTTATCGGCAGCAAAAACAAACTTGTAATCCCTCAGCAGCGGAGCTGCGAATCGATACAACGCAAATGCCTCGGCAGTACTGTCCGAGTTGCAGATGCGCGCAACAATCCGTTCGATCCCGAACTCACTATGGTTCATAGCGTTTCCTCTTCAGCCTTTAGGCAGGCGGGGCTCCCGTCACTCCCGGGAGGATCGTCGGGAGGCATCGGCCAGCGTCCCATAGCGGTTATGGTGCACGGCGTTGCAAGCTCCAGAAAAAATGGGCCGCGATTGCGGCCCATTTTTCTCTGTCTAGACTTCTTGAAAAAAATCTAATCCAACACCGTCAAGCGTCGATATTCCCCGCCGACAGTGCATGCGTCTCGATGAAGTTGCGGCGCGGTTCCACGTCGTCGCCCATCAGCGTGGTGAAGACTTCGTCGGCCGCGATGGCGTCCTCGATCTGCACGCGCAACAGGCGGCGCACCTTCGGGTCCATGGTGGTTTCCCACAGCTGTTCCGGGTTCATTTCGCCCAGACCCTTGTAGCGCTGCTTGGAGATGCTGCGGTCGGCTTCGCTGCGCAGCCACTGCATGGCTTCGCGGAAGTCGGACACAGTCTGTTCCTTGCGCTTGTCGCCTTCGCCGCGGGCGGCCAGCGAACGCGAGCCGACCTTGCCCAGGAAGCTCTTGGCGGCCTTGGACAGGACCGCGTAGTCCGAACCGTTGACGAAGTCCGCGTCGATGATGCTCACGCGCACGTTGCCGTGGTGCATGCGCTGCACCGACAGGCGATGGCGCTCAGTGGCCTCGTCGAACTCCGGCACGACTTCCACGCCGTTGCCGCTGACCGGGTCGCGCATGGCGTCGGCCAGGCGGCGGGCGGAGTCGGCGGTGGACTCGGCCGACTCCAGGTTGATCTCCACGCCTTCAGCCATGGCCGACAGCGCGCCCACGTCGAACACGCGCGACAGGCGCGCGATCACGGCGTCGGCCGCGACGTACTGGCGGGCCAGGTCGTTGAGTTCGTCGCCGCGGATGATGTTGCCACCCGAGATGATTTCGGCATCCTTCAGCGCCAGTTGCAGCATGAACTGCGCTTCTTCCTGGTCATCCTTCAGATACCGTTCTTCACGGCCGACCTTGACCTTGTACAGCGGCGGCTGGGCGATATACACGTAGCCGCGCTGCACCAGCTCAGGCATCTGGCGATACAGCAGCGTCAGCAGCAGGGTGCGGATGTGCGCGCCGTCCACGTCCGCGTCGGTCATGATGATGAGGCGGTGGTAGCGCAGCTTGTCGACGTTGAAATCAGGACCGATGCTGGTGCCCAGCGCGGTGATCAGCGTGGCGATCTGTTCGCTGGCGATCAGGCGGTCAAAACGCGCCTTCTCGACGTTCAGCACCTTGCCGCGCAGCGGCAGGATGGCCTGGAACTTGCGGTCGCGGCCTTGCTTGGCCGAGCCGCCTGCGGAGTCACCCTCGACGATGTACAGCTCGCACAGCGCGGGATCCTTTTCCTGGCAGTCGGCCAGCTTGCCGGGCAGGCCTGCGCCTTCCAGCACGCTCTTGCGGCGGGTCATTTCGCGCGCCTTGCGCGCGGCTTCGCGGGCGCGGGCGGCTTCGACGATCTTGGCGCACAGCGCCTTGGCGTCGTTCGGGTGTTCCAGCAGCCAGGTTTCCAGCGTACGCGCCACGGCTTCTTCAACGGCCGGACGCACTTCGCTGGAGACCAGCTTGTCCTTGGTCTGGCTGCTGAACTTGGGCTCGGGCACCTTCACCGACAGCACGCAGGCCAGGCCTTCGCGCATGTCGTCGCCGGACGTTTCGACCTTGGCCTTCTTGGCCAGTTCGTTGTCGGTGATGTACTTGTTGATGATGCGGGTCATCGCCGCGCGCAGGCCAGTCAGGTGCGAACCGCCGTCGCGCTGCGGGATGTTGTTGGTGAAGCACAGCACGCTTTCGCTGTAGCTGTCGTTCCACTGCATCGCCACTTCGACGCCGACCGGCACGCCGCCCGCCGAGGACTCGGTCGTGACCGAGAACACGTTCGGGTGCAGCACGGTCTTGCTGCGGTTGATGTATTCGACGAAGCCCTTCACGCCGCCGGAGAAGGCGAAGTTCTCTTCCTTGCCCTGGCGCTGGTCGATCAGGCGGATCTTCACGCCATTGTTCAGGAACGACAGCTCGCGCAGGCGCTTCGAGAGGATCTCGTAGTGGTACTCGATGTTGTTGAAGATGATCGGGTCGGCCAGGAAGCGCACTTCGGTGCCGCGCTTGTCGGTCGTGCCGGTCACCGCCAGGGGCGCGACGCGCTCGCCCTGGCGGAACTCCATCTGGTGCACTTCGCCGTTGCGGCGAATGGTCAGCCGCAGCCATTCGGACAGCGCGTTCACGCAAGACACGCCCACGCCGTGCAGGCCGCCAGACACCTTGTAGGAGTTCTGGTCGAACTTGCCGCCGGCATGCAGCTCGGTCATGACGATTTCGGCCGCGCTGCGGTGGAATTCGTCATCCTTGTGGATGTCGGTGGGAATGCCGCGGCCGTTGTCGGTGACCGAGATCGAGTTGTCGGTGTGGATCGTGACGACGATGTCGTCGCAGTAGCCGGCCAGGGCTTCGTCGATGGCGTTGTCGACGACTTCGAACACCATGTGGTGCAAGCCGGTGCCGTCGGATGTGTCGCCGATGTACATGCCGGGGCGCTTGCGCACGGCCTCCAGCCCCTTGAGCATCTTGATCGAGTCAGCGCCGTAGCCGCTGTTCTCGGGAGTGGTGTTCTGCTGATCTGACATGTCTGTATCGATAACGCTTTAAAGAACGGCCTGGCGGCCGGACCGCCCACGGGCCCTCAGGCCCGCAAGCGGCACAAACCCACGATGGGCGCGGATCAAATCCGCATGGGCATGACGACGTACTTGAACTGGTCGTCTTCGGGCAGGGTGATGAGCGCAGACGCGTTGGCGTCGGGCATGACCGACCACTGGATGTTGTCTACCTTGACGTTGGACAGCACGTCGAGCAGGTAGCCGACGTTGAAGCCCACATCGAGGGCTTCATGGCCGTAGTCGATGTCGATTTCTTCCTGCGCCTCTTCCTGCTCGGCGTTGGAGGACGAGATCTTCATCTGGTTCTGCGCCAGTTGCAGGCGCACGCCCTTGAACTTGTCGGTGGTCAGGATGGCGGCGCGCTGCAGGCTGCCCTGGAGCGCTTCGCGGCCGACCAGGAAATGGCGCGTGTAGTTGGTCGGGATCACGCGCGTGAAGTCCGGGAACTTGCCTTCCACCAGCTTGGAGACGAGTTCCACGTCGCCGAAACGGAAGCGGATCTGGCCCGGCGCCACGTCGATGGAAACGGGCTCGTCGGAGTCTTCCAGCAGGCGCTGCATTTCCAGCACGGTCTTGCGCGGCACGATCACTTCATGGCGTTCGCTGATGCCGTCGGCTTCGGTCGAGCAGTGCGCCAGGCGGTGGCCGTCGGTGGCGACCGCGCGCACGCGGCCCGGCTCAAACACCAGCAGCATGCCGTTCAGGTAGTAGCGGATGTCCTGTTGCGCCATGGCGAAGTGCACCATGTTGAACAGGTGGCGCAGCGTGCGCTGCGGCATGGTCAGCGACACGTCCCACTGCTCGGGCTGGGCCACGGTGGGGAATTCGCTGGCGGCCAGCGTCTGCAGGGCGAAGCGGCTCTTGGCCGACTGCACCGACAGCTTGTTGCTGGCCAGCGCCAGGCGCACGTCGCCGGTGTCCGGCAGAGCCTTCAGGATATCCAGCAGCTTGCGCGCCGCGACCGTGGTGGATTCGTTGTCTTGACCCACGCCGAAGTCGGCATGGGTGGTGATCTGTACTTCCAGGTCGGTCGCAATGAAGGCAACCTTGTTGCCTTCCTTGCGCATCAGGATGTTCGCGAGGATGGGCAGGGTATGGCGTCTTTCGACGATGCCCGCCACAGTCGACAGCGGTTTCAGCAATGCATCGCGTGTGGTTTGTACGAGTTGCATGTTCATCCTTTTAGAGTTTGTTCCAACACGTGCAGGGTATGGTTGAGCTCCGCTTGCTTGGCGCGGGCGTCGGAAATCTTGCGTACGGCATGCAGCACGGTGGTGTGATCACGGCCACCGAACAGATCGCCGATTTCCGGCAGGCTTTTCTGGGTCAGCTCCTTCGCCAGGTACATCGCGACCTGGCGCGGCAAAGCGATATTGGCGGGCCGGCGTTTCGAGTACATGTCGGCCACTTTGATCTTGTAGAAATCCGCCACCGTCTTCTGGATGTTCTCCACGGTGATCTGGCCGTTGGACACGGACAGCAGGTCCTTCAGGGCTTCCTTGCAGACATCCACCGTGAGCACGTCGCGGCCGTGGAAGCGCGCATAGGCCAGCACCTTGCGCAGCGCGCCTTCCAGCTCGCGCACGTTGCTGCGCAGATGCTTGGCGATGAAGAACGCCACTTCCTCGGGCATGGGCACGCCTTCGGATTCCGCCTTGCGCAGCAGGATCGCCACGCGCATTTCCAGTTCCGGCGGCTCGATGGCCACCGTCAGGCCGGAGTCGAAGCGCGAGATCAGGCGGCTGTCGATGCCCGACAGTTCCTTCGGATAGGTATCGCTGGTGATGATGATCTGCTTGCGCTGGGCCACCATCGCTTCGAACGCGTAGAAGAATTCTTCCTGCGTGCGGTTCTTGCCGGAGAAGAACTGGATATCGTCGATCAGCAGCAGGTCGAGCGAATGGTAGTAACGCTTGAAGTCGTCGAACGCCTTGCGCTGGTAGGCCTTCACCACGTCGGACACGTACTGGTCGGCATGCACGTAGCGCACGCGCACGCCGGTGCCCGCCGCCACCATCGCATTGCCGATGGCGTGGATCAGGTGGGTCTTGCCCAGGCCCACGCCGCCGTACAGGAACAGCGGGTTGTAGGACGTGCCAGGGTTCTCTGCCACCTGCAACGCAGCGGCGCGCGCCAGCTGGTTCGCCTTACCCGTCACGAAGTTCTCGAACGTCAGGTCGGTGTTCAGGCGCGAACGCTCGTACACGATGCTTGCCGCGTCCGCGTTCACCGCTTGCGCGGCTTGCGCGGCCGCCGTGGTCGCCGGGGCTGCGGGGGCAGGCGCTACCGGGGCCATCGGTGGCGGCGCGCCGCCTGAAGGGGAAGCAGCGGACGGATACGCGGGCGCCGCGGGTGCGGCGCGTACGGGCGCGACCGGCATGCGCGGCGTGGCGCCTTGCGTCGGCAACTCGAACAGCACCTGCACCGGACGCTCGAACCACTCCGCGGCCAACGCTTCGATCTGGTGGGAAAAGTTCTTCCGTACCCAATCCAGTTTGAACCGGTTGGGAGCGGCAACGCGCAGCACCGCCTGCGTTTCGTCGTACGCAAGCGGGACCAGCGGTCGTATCCACGCGCTGATTTGTTGGGGGGGGAGTTCCTGCTCAAGACGACTGACGCAGGTCTGCCAGAATTCTTTCATGTCGCTCTTATTCAAACCTCGATTCTACCTTGCCTGGGCTGGGGTTATCCACAGGGTAGGGCATAAGCGTCCACGCAGCGCTGCCTTAACTGTTTGACAAGACAGGGAAAACTTGCTGAAATGGTGGGCTTTTCCGAATTCTGTCTGTCAGAAGGTTCCACAGGGAGCTTAGCCGCGCTTGTGGGCAATGGTGTCTAACGATGCCTGCCGCCCACGTAACTGCCTGGTTTTGCTTCTAATGCGTCGCCCGGGGTTTCCCGGTCAGAGCCCCGTCTACGAGCTGTTTTTTTGCACCTGTTGCAAAAATGCTCATTAGATACCCGCTTCCTGAATACGCGACCAGGAACCCTTCCGGGCAGGTCCCTTCTGACTTTTGTTCTTTTTGTGGATCGTCCATGAAACGTACCTACCAACCTTCCGTTACCCGTCGCAAGCGCACCCATGGTTTCCGCGTGCGCATGAAAACCCGCGCTGGCCGCGCCATCCTGAACGCCCGCCGCGCCAAGGGCCGCAAGCGTCTGGCCGTCTAAGTCCTGTTTTTCCGGCTTGTCCGGAAAAGCCTGACGCCTGATTTTGCAGTCCATGCCGCGCTCCACGCTTCCGCCGGAGGCGCGGCTGCATCGCCCCTCCGAGTTCGCCGCCGCCCTCAAAGGCCGGCGTCTTGCCCGAGGGGCGTTCTTCATTGTGAGCGCGGCTCCCAATGATCTGCCTCCCGGCCAGGACGCCTGCGCGCGTCTGGGCCTGGTGATCGCCAAGCGGTTCGCCGCCCACGCCAGTACGCGCAACGCCATCAAGCGGGTCATCCGCGAAGCGTTCCGCCACCGGCGCCTGGGATTGCCGGCCAAAGATTACGTCGTGCGCCTGCATAGCAAGGTTGCGCCCGCCACGCTTACCGCGCTGAAACGCGCGGCCAGAGCCGAAGTGGACGCTCACTTTGAGCGGATAGCGCGATGATCAAGGCTTTACTCATTGCCCCGATCCGGTTCTACAGGTTTTTCCTGAGCCCCTGGATCGGCCGGCAGTGCCGCTTTACCCCGACCTGCTCGGCGTATGCGATCGAAGCGATCGAGCGCCACGGCGCCTGGCGCGGCTTCTGGCTGGCAGTCCGGCGCATCGGCCGCTGCCACCCTTGGTCGCCGGGCGGATTGGACCCGGTTCCGCCGTCCAAGGGAACCAATGGCCCCTCGTGCTGTTCCCACAGCCACCGCACCGAGCACGATTGACGCTAAACTGGCGGGCTTTGCTGGCCCGTATTCACCTCAGTAGGCACCATGGATATCCGACGAACCGTCCTCTGGATGATTTTTTCCTTCTCGCTGTTGCTCCTATGGAACAACTGGCAGATCCATAACGGCAAGCCGTCGCTGTTCGGCCCCACGCCTGCCGCCACCACGAGCGAGCCGCAGGCCGCCGCGAACAACGCAACGCCTTCGGTGCCCAGCACGCCCGCCCCGGCGGCTGCCGCCGCGTCCGCCGTGCCTGGCGCCGCCGCACCTGCCGCCGCGCGCTCGGAAGAGGTCGTCATCACGACCGACGTGCTGCGCCTGACGTTCGACACCATGGGCGCCCAGCTGGTGCGCGCCGAACTGCTGAAGTACCCGGCCACCGGCCAGCCCGACAAGCCCACGGTGCTGCTGGACCGCGCCGCCGGCCTGAACTACGTGGTGCAGACCGGCGTGGTCGGCGCCCCCAACGGCCAGAGCTTCCCCACGCACCAGACGCCTTTCCGCGTCGTGTCCTCGGAGCGCCAGCTGACCGGCGACAACCTGGTGGTCGCCTTCGAAGGCGAATCGGGCGGCGTGAAGGTCACCAAGACGTTTACCCTGCACCGCGGCCGCTATGACATCGACGTGCGCCACGACCTGGCCAACGTCAGCGCCGGCCCCGTGTCGCCCGCCCTGTACCTGCAGCTCGAACGCGACGGCAACGACCCCGCCGACACGTCCAGCTTCTATCACACCTTCACCGGTTTCGCCGTCTACTCGGAACAGGACAAGTTCCAGAAGATCACCTTCAGCGACATCGAAAAGAAGAAGGCCAGCTACATCAAGCAATCGGACAACGGCTGGATCGCCGTGGTCCAGCACTACTTCGCCACCGCCTGGGTGCCCCCGCAGGGCAAGCCGCGCACCAACGAACTGCTGGAAGTGCAGAAGAACCTGTACGCCGCGCGCAGCATCGAGGCCGTGGGCGAGATCGCCCCTGGCGCCGCCACGCGCGTGGATTCGCACCTGTGGGTCGGTCCCCAGGACCAGAAGGCCATGGCCGCCCTGGCCCCCGGCCTGGAACTGGTGGTCGACTATGGCTGGCTGACCATCATCGCCAAGCCGCTGTTCAAGCTGATGACCTGGCTGCATTCCATCCTGGGCAACTGGGGCTGGACGATCGTTGCGCTGACCGTGCTGATCAAGGCCGTGTTCTATCCCCTGGCCGCCGCCAGCTACCGCTCCATGGCCCGCATGAAGCAGGTGGCTCCGCGCCTGCAGGCCCTGAAGGAAAAGTACGGCGACGACAAGCAGAAGCTCAACGCGGCCATGATGGAGATGTACCGCACCGAGAAGATCAACCCGCTGGGCGGCTGCCTGCCCATGGTGGTGCAGATCCCGGTGTTCATCTCGCTGTACTGGGTGCTGTTGGCCAGCGTGGAAATGCGCGGCGCGCCGTGGATCCTGTGGGTGCACGACCTGTCGATCCGCGATCCGTACTTCATTCTGCCCGCCATCATGATGGCCACCATGTTCCTGCAGATCAAACTGAACCCGACGCCCCCGGACCCCGTCCAGGCCAAGGTCATGATGATCATGCCGCTGGTGTTCGGCGGGATGATGTTCTTCTTCCCGGCCGGCCTGGTGCTCTACTGGTGCGTCAACAATACCCTGTCGATCGCCCAGCAGTGGTCCATCACCCGCGCCATGCAGCGCAAGACGGAAGCCGCAGCCAACCGCTGATATCTGCTCCCGCACCAGAAACCGGTCCCTTGCGGACCGGTTTTTTTTCGCCCCACGGCCGCCTTCCGATGCCGATCCCTGGTTTTCTTGATAGTTATTCTTTATCAAGTTTTATAGATCAATCAACTTCACACAGTAAGGCAAGACCCCTATGATGTGTCGGAGATGGCCCCAGGCCGGCAATGCCGGGCTATCCCAGACACGGCGCGGGCCCTTCTGCGGCCCCGCATTCCAGGCATTTCATAGGGAGTGTGCTATGACCGACAAGAAGACGCATCTGACCACCGCCGCTGGCGCGCCGGTGGCCGACAACAACAACACGCTGACGGCCGGCCCGCGCGGCCCGGCGCTGTTGGAAGACTTCTGGCTGATTGAAAAGCTCGCCCACTTCGACCGCGAACGCATCCCCGAACGCGTGGTGCACGCCAAGGGTTCGGGCGCCTACGGCACCTTTACCGTCACCCACGACATCTCGCGCTACACCCGCGCCAACATCTTTTCCCAAGTCGGCAAGCAGACCCCGCTGTTCCTGCGTTTCTCGACCGTGGCCGGCGAGCGCGGCGCGGCCGACGCCGAGCGCGACGTGCGCGGCTTCGCCATCAAGTTCTACACCGAGGAAGGCAACTGGGATCTGGTCGGCAACAACACGCCCGTCTTCTTCATCCGTGATCCGCTGAAATTCCCGGACTTCATCCACACGCAGAAGCGCGACCCCAAGACCAATCTGCGCAGCGCCACCGCCGCCTGGGACTTCTGGTCGCTCAATCCCGAATCGCTGCACCAGGTCACCACCCTGATGAGCGACCGCGGCATTCCGGCCAACCTGCGCCAGCAGCACGGCTTCGGTTCGCACACGTTCAGTTTCATCAACAAGGACGGCGAGCGCTTCTACGTGAAGTTCCATTTCAAGTCGCAGCAAGGCATCGCCTGTCTGAGCGACGAGGAAGCGGCGCAAGTGGTCGCCCATGACCGCGAAAGCTCGCAGCGCGACCTGTTCGAGAACATCGAAAAGGGCAACTTCCCGAAGTGGACGCTGAAGGTGCAGATCATGCCCGAGGCCGAAGCCGCGACGTACCACATCAACCCCTTCGACCTCACCAAGGTCTGGCCGCACGGCGACTATCCGTTGATCGAAGTCGGCGTGCTGGAGCTGAACAAGAACCCCGAGAACTACTTCGCCGAGGTGGAGCAGGCCGCCTTCACGCCGGCCAACGTGGTCCCCGGCATCGGCTTTTCGCCGGACAAGATGCTGCAAGGCCGCCTCTTCTCCTACGGCGACACGCACCGCTACCGCCTCGGCATCAACCACCACCAGATCCCGGTGAACGCGCCGCGCTGCCCGTTCCACAGCTTCCATCGCGACGGCGCCGGCCGTGTCGACGGCAACGTCGGTGCAACGCTGAACTACGAACCCAACAGCGCGGGCGAGTGGAAGGAAACCCCATCGGCAGGCGAGCCGCCGCTGGCGCTGGACGGCCAGGCCGCAGCGCGCTGGAACCACCGCGTGGACGATGACTACTACTCCCAGCCGGGCGCCTTGTTCCGCCTGATGACGCCCGCACAGCAGGAGCTGCTGTTCGGCAACATCGGCCGCCACATGGCTGGCGTGCCGGAAGAAATCCAGCGCCGCCAGCTGGAACACTTCCGCAAGGCCGATCCCGCCTACGCCGCCGGCGTGGCCAAGGCGCTGGGACTGAAGCTGTAATCCGCGACGTACGCAAGTGCAAGGCGGCCCCCTCGGGGCCGCCTTTTTTTGACTGCTGCGCGGCTCTGCGCCAAGGCTATCAGCGCTGCATGCCCCAGCGCCTGACCGTGAAACGCTCCACGGTATCGAACACCAGGTTTTCCACAAGCAGTCCGATGATCACCACCGCCGCCAGCCCCGCGAACACGCGATCTGTGTATAACTCGTTGCGGTTCTGGAAGATGTACCAGCCCAGCCCGCCCTTGCCGCTGGAAGCTCCAAATACCAGTTCCGCGGCGATCAATGTGCGCCACGCAAAGGCCCAGCCTATCCTCAGTCCGGCCAGAATGGCGGGCAAGGCGGCAGGCACCAGAATCTGCAACACGTAGCGCAGGCCGCTCAACCCATAGTTGCGGCCCGCCATGCGCAAGGTATCCGATACCCCCAGAAAACCCGCGTACATGTTCAGCGCCAGCGCCCACAGCACCGAGTGGATCAGCACGAACACCAGGCTGCCTTCGCCCAGGCCGAACCACAGCAACGCCAGTGGCAGCAGCGCGATCGCGGGCAGGGGATTGAACATGGCGGTCAAAGTGGACAGCAGATCGCGCCCGAAACGCGTCGACACCGCCAGCGTGGTCAGCACGAAGGCCAGCAACACACCCGCCGCATATCCCTGCGCCAGCACGCGCAGCGATTGCCCGGCGCGCGCCAACAGCTCGCCGCCGGCGATGCCCTGCACAAAGGCGACCGCCGTTTGCGATGCGCTGGGCAGCAGCAGGTCGTTATCGGTATAGCGCGCCGCCAGCTCCCAGATGCAGGCCAACAGCGCCAGGATCGCCAGCTTGCGCAGGCTGGCGTGCTGCCACAGGCGTTCATGCCAGGGCAGGGGCGCTTCGGCCGCCTGTGCAGGCAAGGGCGGCAGCTCGTACTCCACTTCGGGACGGATGGGCACGGCGCCTGCATATGCGTTGTTCATACGGGAGTCCTTCAGGCCGCGGCCCGTTCAGCGGCAAGTTCAGCGGGCGGTTCCGCCGCCGCCACGTCGAACAGCAGATCATGGACGCGCCGGGCCGCGGACTGGAACGCAGCCGAGCCCTGGCTGTGCAGTCCGAAGGCATGAGCGTTCAGCTCCGCGCGCACGCGGCCCGGATGTGGCGACAGCAGCAGCACGCGGCTGCCCAGCACCAATGCCTCTTCGATCGAATGGGTGACGAACAGCAGCGTAAAGCGCACCTCTTCCCACAATGCCAGCAGCTCTTCCTGCATGCGCCGCCGCGTCAATGCGTCCAGCGCCGCGAAAGGCTCGTCCATCAACAGCACGCGCGGCTGCATCGCCAGGGCGCGCGCGATCGCCACGCGCTGCTTCATACCGCCGGACAGCGTATGCGGATAGGCATCGGCAAACGCGGACAGCCCGACCTTGTCCAGGTAGTGCATGGCCCGCTCGTCGGCCTCGCGTCGGCCGAGCTTGCGCGAAGCCACCAGCGGAAACGCCACGTTCTGCCGCAGCGTCTTCCATGGCGGCAGCTGGTCGAATTCCTGGAACACCACGATACGGTCAGGCCCGGGGCCGCGTACGGCGTTGCCATCGACCGCGATGCGGCCTTCGGTCGGTTCAATGAAGCCCGCGATCGCCTTGAGCAGCGTGGACTTGCCGCAACCGGACGCGCCCAGCAGGATGAAACGCTCGGCATCGTGCACGTCGAAACTGACCTGATGCGTGGCGCGCACGCGCCGTTCGCGCGTCTTGTATTCGATCGACACCTTATCCACAGCCAGCAAAGGCGTGGTCTTTTCGGCGTTATCCACAGGGGACGCAGCGCTCAAGCCCATTTCAGCTGCCTTGGGCCGTGAGGGGATCGTCAAAGAAGTAGTCGCGCCAGCTGGCCGGCGCATTCTTGATCGCGCCCACCTTGTGCATGAACTCGGCCAGCGCGTAGGTGTTCTGCGGTTCCAGCTTGAACTGCACGTCGGGGTTCTTGATCACCTTGATCAGGAAATCGCGGTCCAGCTTGGCGCCCGTGACGCGCAGATAGGTATCCGCGGCCTGTTCCGGATTGGCGGCGGCGAACTGCGCCGCTTCCTTCAACGCGGCCTGGAACGCCTTGTAGGTCTTGGGATTTTCCTTGCGGAACTTCTCGGTGGCAAACAGCACCGTGGACGAACTGGGCCCGCCCAGCACGTCATAGGAATTGAGCACGATGCGCGCCTTGGGATTCTCGGCCAGCTCCTGCTCCTGGAACGGCGGGTTGCCGAAATGCCCTGTGATTTCGGTGCCGCCCGCGATGATGGCGGCGGCCGCGTCGGGATGCGGCAGAGCGACCGAAATCTTGTCCAGCTTGTTGAACTGCGCGTCCCCCCACAGCTTGGCCGACGCCAGCTGCAGCACGCGCGATTGCACCGACACGCCCACCGCTGGCACCGCGATGCGGTCCTTGTCGGTGAAGTCCGCAATCGTCTTCACGTTGGGATTGTTGCTGACCAGGTAATAGGGAAAATTGCCCAGCGAGGCCACGCCCTTCACATTCTGCTTGCCGCGCGTGCGGTCCCAGATCGTCAACAACGGTCCGACGCCCGCCCCCGCGATATCCACAGCCCCGGACAGCAACGCGTCGTTCACGGCGGCGCCTCCGGACAGCTTGGCCCACTCGACCGAGATATCCACACCGTCGGCCTTGCCGTGCTTCTCGATCAGCTGCTGATCGCGCGCCACGTTCAACAGCAGGTACACGATGCCGTACTGTTCGGCGATGCGGATGCGGCCTTCCGCCATGGCCGGCGTGGGCGAAGCCAGCGCCAGCACGGCAAGTATCAGCGCCAGGCCCGCGCCGGTGGCGGCCTGGACCAAACGATCACGTACAGCGGAGGAAAAACCCATGGCGGACCCTGTGGATAAATGGTTTTGCGCGAAATTTAGGAGAGCAGGACGTCAGAACGGCACGTCGCCTTCAATCGTCGTGCGGTACAGCTTGCGGCGCAGGTGGTCCGGCGTACCGCCGGCCAGATGGATCAACGAACGGTTGTCCCAGAACACCAGATCATGCGGCTGCCATTGGTGGCGGTAGATGTGTTCGGGCCGGATGCTGTGGGCAAACAGCTCGTCCAGGATCTGGCGGCTTTCGTCTTCGGGCAGACCCTCGATGTGGGTGGTGAAGCCTTCGCTGACGAACAGCGCGCGCCGACCCGTCTCCGGATGCGTGCGCACGACCGGATGCACCACTTCCTGCACCTGCGCCACCTGTTGCGCGCTGAGGTTGGGACGCCACGAGCCTTCCTTCTGCAGCTGGCCGTACTTGGCCAGGTAGGAATGCACGGCGCGCTTGCCTTCGATGGCGTCGCGCAACGCGGCAGGCAGGGTGTCGTACGCCACATGCATGTCGGCGAACAGCGTGTCGCCACCTTGCGCGGGCAGCTCCTGCGCGTGCAGCAGCGAACCCAGGCTGGGCAGTTCCTTGTACGAGATATCCGAATGCCAGTATTTGCCGGCATCGCCCAGCCCTATAGGCTTGCCGTCTTCAACGATGTTGGAAACGATGAGGATCTCGGGATGCCCAGGCAGATGGAATTGATGCAGCACGTGGATCATCAGGCGTCCAAAACGGCGGCTGAAATCAACGTGCTGCTGCGGCGTGATGCGCTGATCGCGGAACACCAGCAGGTGATGGTCCAGATGGGCGCGATGCACCTGCGTGAAATCGGCCGGGGTCAGCTCGCGCGACAGGTCGATGCCGATGATTTCGGCGCCGGTCACGGCTGCCAGCGGGCGGATCGAAAAGGCTTGCGCCGCGGGTTCGGCATACGCCTCGGACCGGCGCAGCGCGTTGCTCTGGGACATGGATCGCTCCTTGCGCGAATGCCGGCCAGGCCGGCTCAGGAACGATCCATTATGAAAACGCGCGACCCCTACGCAAACGATTTATTCGGCCTTTGTTCAAGCCTGCGCGTCATATGGGGGACGGCTGCCATCGCATTCAAGCCTGTGGATAAGTCTTGGGATAAGCCTGGTGGCAAGCTAGGGAAAAGCGGTGGATTGTCGGGGGATATCCCGGTGGATAGGCGGTGAATAGCAGGTGGACAGCCTGTGTACAACTGGGCCTCGCCACGAAAAAAGGCGCGGGCTGTTAAGAGCCCGCGCCTTTTAAAATCAAAGACTTGCGTGGATCAGGACTTCGGCAGAAACGCCTGAACCAGTTTTACCCAATACGTTGCACCCACCGGCAGCAGGGCGTCGTTGAAGTCGTAATTCGGGTTGTGCAACTGGCACGGCCCCATGCCGTGATAGGTCTCCATGCGGTGGTCGCCATCGCCGTTGCCCAGGAACAGGTAGGTCCCGGGCACCGCCTCCAGGAAGAAGGAAAAGTCCTCCGCCCCCATGAAGGGCGGCATCTCGCGCTGCACGTTTTCGGCGCCGAACGCGTCTTCGGCGACCTGGGCGGCAAAGGCGGTTTCGTTTTCCCAGTTCACCAGAGGGGGATACGCGCGCACGAAATCCAGTTCACCCGTACCGCCGTAGACCTGCGGCAAGGTCGTCGCGATGCGGCGCATGTCGGCCTCGATCTTGTCCAGGGTCTCCACCGAATACGTGCGCACGGTGCCGCGCAACACGGCTTCACCCGGGATCACGTTGTAGGCGTCGCCCGCATGGATCTGCGTGATCGACAGCACAGCCTGTTCCAGCGGGTTCTTGCTGCGCGAGATCACCGTCTGCAGGGCATGCACCATGTCGGCCGCGACTATGATGGGGTCCACCGATGCGTGCGGCTGCGCCGCGTGGCCGCCCACGCCCTTGATGACGATATCCCAGCGGTTGCTGGATGCCATGGTCGGCCCCGCCCGGAAACCGAACTGGTTGACGGGCATGCCAGGCATGTTGTGGATGCCGAACGCCGCGTCGCAAGGGAATTTATCGAACAGGCCGTCCTGCATCATGGCGCGCGCGCCAGCGTTGCCGCCTTCCTCGGCCGGTTGGAAGATGAACACCACCGTGCCATCGAAATCGCGATGTGTGGACAAGTATTGCGCCGCCCCCAGCAGCATCGTGGTGTGTCCGTCGTGGCCACAGCCATGCATGCGTCCGCTGATGGTGGACTTGTGCGCAAAGCGATTGTGCTCGGGCATGGGCAGCGCATCCATGTCGGCGCGCAGGCCGATGGTCTTCTTGCCGCTGCCGCCGCGCAAAACACCCACCACGCCGGTTTTCCCCAGCCCGGTGTGGACTTCCAGGCCCCAGCCGCGCAGACGCTCCGCGACCAGCGCGGACGTGCGCGTTTCCTGGAAGGCGAGCTCAGGATGGGCGTGGATATCCCGTCGCAATGCGGTAAGGTCGCCGTGGGCGCGTTCGATTTCGTCTATGGTTTTCATGGCTGTGGATAAGGCGTAAGGGTTGAATTCACATATCGTTCAGATGACAGGCGCTGAACTGGCCCGGGGCAATTTCGCGCAGCAGCGGCCGCTCGGCCTTGCAGCGCGGCATCGCATGCGGGCAACGCGGGTGGAAGGCGCAGCCCGTCGGCGGGTCCAGCGGCGACGGCAGTTCGCCCTTGATGGGCTGGTACGTGCGTCGCCCCGGCTGCAGCGTCGGCAGTTCCTTCAGCAAGGCCTGCGTGTACGGATGGTTGGCGCGCTGGAAGACCGTGTCGGTAGGCGCCAGCTCCACCACACGGCCCAGGTACATGATGGCCACGCGGTCCGAGATGTGACTGACCACGCTGAGATTGTGGCTGATGAAAAGATAGGTCAGGTCCAGGTCCGCGCGCAACCGTTCGAACAGATTAAGCACCTGCGCCTGGATCGAAACGTCCAGCGCGGCGACCGCCTCGTCGCAGACGATGACCGAGGGTTTAAGCGCGAGCGCCCGCGCAATGCCTACGCGCTGCCTCTGGCCGCCGGAGAATTGATGGGGATAACGCTGTGCAAAAGCCGGATCCAGCCCCACCTGGCGCATCAGCCCGGCCACGTACTCGGCCTTGTCGCGCGCGCGAACCAGGCCGTGTGCCACGGGCGCCTCGCCGATGATCTCGCGTACGCGCATGCGCGGGTTCAGCGAGGCATACGGGTCCTGGAAGATCATCTGCACGCCCAGCTCATAGGCGCGCCGCTCCGGACCCGCCATGGCCTTCACGGCGCGGCCCTTGTAGCTGACTTCGCCCGCGGTCGGCGGCAGAATGCCGGACACGATGCGGCCCAGCGTGGATTTTCCACAGCCGGATTCGCCCACGATACCTATCACTTCGCCCGGCCGCACATCCAGGTCCACGCCCGCCACTGCATGCACGACCTGCGTCTTCAAGCCCGCGCCCAGCAGGTTGGCGATACGGCCGGCCAGGTCCACGGGCTGCACGAAGCGCAACTCGACCTCGCGCAACGACAGGATAGGGACGGCGGGATCTCGTTCTGCGGCATTCATTTGGTATCTGGTCCTCCGGCATGCCAGCAACGCACCCATTGCGCCGGGCGCACCTCCACGGGTTGCGGTTCGACCAGACAGGCGTCGGTGGCGCGCGGGCAGCGCCCGCGAAACGCACAGCCTTGCGGCAGGTTGAGCAGCGACGGCGTCATGCCGGGAATCGGGACCAGCGGCTTGCCGCGGGATTCGGGCGTGGGAATGGAAGCGATCAGGCCATGCGTGTAGGGATGCATGGGATGGCTGATGACGGCCTGCGTGGTACCGGTTTCCACCACTCGTCCCGCATACATGACCGAAACGCGGTCCGCCAGCCCCGCCACCACCGCCAGGTCGTGCGTGATCCAGATCAGGGCGGTGCCGGTCTCGCGGCACAGCTTCTGCACTTCGAACAGGATCTGGCCTTGTATGGTCACATCCAGCGCCGTGGTGGGCTCGTCGGCGATGATCAGGCGCGGCGAATTCAAAAGCGCAATCGCGATCGCCACGCGCTGCCGCATGCCGCCTGACAATTGATGCGGATAGGTGCGCAGGCGCTCCTCGGGCGAGGGAATACCCACCATGGCGAGCGTCTGCAGCGCGCGCTGGCGGGCCTGCTCGCGCGATACCTTGCTGTGCGCCTGCACCGCCTCGATCATCTGCGTATCGACACGCAGCACCGGGTTCAGGGTCATCATCGGATCCTGGAAGATCATCGCGATCTCCTGGCCCCTGAGCTCGCGCCAGCGCGCAGGCGTCGCGCCGCGCAGGTCCTCGCCGTTGAGCCGCAAGGTGCCGTCGACGATGCGGCCCGGCTCGTCCAGCAAACCCATCAGCGAAAAGCCGGTGATGCTCTTGCCCGATCCCGATTCGCCCACCAGCCCCAGGATCTCGCCTTCGGCGAGCATCAGGTCCACGCCATCCACCGCCTTCACCACGCCATTACGCGTGTAGAAGTGCGTCTTCAGGCCATGCACCTCGAGTATGGGCGTCGCCAGGGACTTTTCCACAGGTGTCTGCATTGCGCCCGCCCTCAATTCGCGTGGCGCGGGTTGAGCACATCGCGCAGATGGTCACCCACCAGATTGATGGCGATGATGGCCAGCGCCAACGCGATGCCGGGAAAGAAGGAGATCCAATACTGACCGGACAGCAGGTACTCGAAACCGTTATAGATCAGCATGCCCAGCGACGGCTCCGTCACCGGCACGCCCACGCCCAGGAACGACAGCGTGGCCTCCAGCGCAATCGCATGCGCCAGGTCGATGGTGGCGATCACGATCAAGGGCGGCATGCAGTTGGGCAACACGTGGCGAAACAGCACGCGCCCCCAGGACAGCGACATGCAGCGCGCCGCTTCGACGTATTCCTTGCCGCGCTCGACCAGCGCGGCACCGCGAGCGGCGCGCGCGAAATACGCCCACTGCACCACGATCAGCGCGATGATCACCTTATCCACACCCTTGCCCAGAATCGCCAGCAACATCAGCGCAACCAGGATGGCGGGGAACGACAACTGGATATCCACAACCCGCATCAGCAAAGCATCGATGCGGCCGCCGAAATAGGCCGCGATCAGGCCCACCGTAGCGCCGATGCCGAAGGCAGCGAGCACCGACACGCTGGCCACCAGCAGGCTGGTGCGCATGCCATATAGAATGGCCGAGAACAGGTCGCGCGCCAGGCCATCGGTACCCAGCCAATAGCGCATGCTGCCGTCGCCGCTTTCGCTGCCTGGCTTGAGCTTGGAATCCATGATGTCCAACGTCGCCAGGTCGTAGGGATTCTGCGGCGCGATCCATGGCGCAAGCAGCGCGGCGCCCACGATCAGGACCAGCATGATCAAGCCCAGCGTGGCCAGCTTGCTGGCGAAGAAGTCCGACAGGAAGCGGCGCCACGGTGTTTGCTCCTTGGCCTGAACCGGGGGCGCGGCGGCGGTGGCGGGTGTGTTCATCGGCGGCTATCCAAACGTACGCGGGGGTCCAGCACCGTGTAGATGATGTCCACCACCAGATTCAACATGACCAGGAAGAACACGATCAAGAGCAGATACGCCACCACCACCGGACGGTCCAGATTGATGATGGAATCGATCAGCAGCTTGCCCATGCCCGGCCACGAAAACACGGTTTCCGTGACGACCGCGAAGGCCATCACCTGGCCGAATTCCAGGCCTGCCACCGTCACCACGGGAATCAGGATGTTCTTGAGCAGATGCACGCCCAGCACGCGCTTTTCGGACAGGCCCTTGGCGCGCGCGAACTTGATGTAGTCCATGGGCAGGGCTTCACGCGTGGCGGCGCGCGTCACGCGGATGATCATCGCGCACTTGGCGAAGGCAATCGTGGCCGCGGGCAGCGCCAAACTCAGCCAGCCGTCCAAGGTCAGCACGCTCAACTGCAGCGAGCCAATACTGACGGTCTGGCCGCGTCCGCCCGCCGGCACCCAGCCCAGCATCACCGCGAACACCATGATCAGCATCAGGCCGACCCAGAAGTTGGGCAGCGAGAAACCCAGCACCGAGCCCGTCATGATGGCGCGCGAACCCACGGCCTTGGGCTTGAGCCCCGCCAAGATGCCCAGCGGCACGCCGATCAGCACCGACAGCAGCATGGCCACGCAGGCCAGTTCCACCGTGGCCGGCATGCGCTCGAGGATCAGCCTCATGGCCGGTTCGCCCGTCAGGAAGCTGTTGCCGAAATCGCCGCGCACCGCCTGGCCCATGAAGATCAGGTACTGCCGCCACAGCGGCAGATCCAGGCCCAGCGATGCGCGCACCGCGGCGCGCTGCGCTTCGGTCGCTTCCGGGCTGGCCAGCATCGACACCGGGTCGCCCACCATGTAGATGCCGGCAAAGACCAGCGCCGACATGACCAGCATGACGACGATGGTCTGCAGCAGCCTTCTTACGATCGTTGCAAGCACTAGCGCCTTACTTCTTCAGCGTTGCAAACTGTGCGAGCGTGACTTGGTCTGGGCGGCCTTGATAGCGGATGTCGCTCTTCATTGCCCATACCGACAACTCGAAATGCACAGGGAGCATGGCGTAGTCATCCATGGCGATGTTGCTGGCCTTGGACAAGAGGTCCGCACGCTTGGCATCGTCCATGGTCGACGACGCTTCCTTCACCAGCGCGTCCATCTTGGGATTGGAGTAACGGCTGCGGTTGGTGGTGCCCAGGCCCGCTTCGGGATTGCGCGTCACCAGCAGCGAGGTCAGCGCGTTGGACATTTCGCCACTGGTCACGGACCAGCCCGCCAGATAGGCAGAGAACGCATAGCTGTCGCGGTTCTTGAAGAACACCGGGGGCGCCATCGCATCCACGCTGGTCTTCACGCCGATGCGGGTCCACATCGACGCGATCGCTTGCGCCACCTTCGAATCATTGACGTAGCGGCCCGACGGCGAACCCAGCGTGATGGAGAACCCGTTGGGATAGCCGGCTTCCTTCAGCAAGGCCTTGGCCTTTTCCACGTCGGCCTTGGGAGCCTTGGAATGCTCCTTGCTGGAACCGAACATGGGGTAGGGCAACAGATTGCCCGCGGGCAACGCCACCCCGCCCATCACGCGCTCGACCAGCGCATCGCGGTTGATGGCGAGCGACAACGCTTCGCGCACGCGCTTGTCCTTCATGGGGTTCTTTTCGGTGCCTTGCACGCCTGGCGAGGGCTCGGCGAACTGGTCCAGCGCCACGTAGACGACACGCACCGACGGCGTTTCCTCTACATAGAGTTTCTTGTCGCCCTTGAGCTTGGGCAGGTCGTCGGTCGGGGGATCCTCGATCATGTCGACGTCGCCGGCAAGCAGCGCCGCCACGCGTGCGGCCGCGTTGCTGATGGGACGGTAGACCACGCGGTCCCATTCTGGCTTCTTGCCCCAATAGTTGTCGTTGCGCGCCAGCACGAATTCGGCGCCGCGCTTCCAGGACACGAACTTGTAGGGACCGGTGCCGATCAGGCCGTCGCCGCTATTGAGTTCCGTCGTCGTCTTGCCTTCTGCCGCAGGACCGGACGCCGCCTTCTTTGACATGATGGGCAACTGCGCCAGGTTGACCAGCAGGTTCGGCGCCACGTCCTTGGTGGTGATGCGCACGGTGCTGGCATCGACCGCTTCGGTCTTCTCGACCGAACCCAGATACAGCGTGAACGGGGAAGGGCTGTTGGGCACCTTGGGTACCCGCGCATACGTAAAGACCACATCTTCCGCGGTGAACGGCGTGCCGTCGGAGAACTTCACATTGGGGCGCAGCTTGAAGGTCCACACCTTGCCGTCCACGGTCCAGGACTCGGCCAGCGCGGGCTGCGGCTTGAGCTGCGCGTCGGTGGCAACCAAGGTATCGAATATGGTCTGGGAGATCTGCGTATTGGGCGTGAGCGCGTGATACTGCGGATCCATCGAGGAAGGTTCGGTCTTCAAGGCGATCACCAGATCGCGGGCCATAGCCGAACTGAAGGTGCCGAAGGCCAACATCACCGCGGCTGAGCCGCAGGCCAAGACACGCGAAAACCGAGATGCCATTGTGATCTCCCTGGATTGTTTCGGGTTTTGAACCTCCGGGCCACATTAACCAGCAAACAAGGGACGGCGCAACAGTTATATTCCCTTATTGTTCTCGCCTTGCCTTGCCCGAAATATGTCCGCCTACGCCCCCATCGCCGCCATCGCAACCGCCCCCGGAAGAGGCGGTATCGGCGTCGTCCGCATCTCCGGCACGGACCTGTCCGAACTCGTGCGCCGCCTGTTCCAGCGCGAACTCACACCGCGCCATGCGCACTACCTGCCGTTCAAATCCGGTACGGGCGAATTGCTGGACGAAGGCATCGCCATCTATTTCCGCGCGCCGCATTCCTATACCGGCGAAGACGTGCTGGAACTGCAAGGGCACGGTGGCCCCGCCGTGCTGCGCCGCGTGCTGGAAAGCTGTCTGGCCGCCGGCCGCGACCTCGGCATCCGGCTGGCCGAGCCGGGCGAGTTCACGCGCCGCGCCTTCCTCAACGACCGCATGGACCTGGCTCAGGCCGAAGCCGTAGCCGATTTGATCGAGGCCTCGTCGGTGGCCGCCGCGCGCGGCGCCATGGCGTCGCTGTCGGGCGACTTTTCCGCGCGCGTGAACGACCTGTCGGACCGCATCATCCATTTGCGCATGCTGGTCGAAGCGACGCTGGATTTCCCCGAAGAGGAAATCGACTTCCTCGAAAAGTATCAAGCCCGCCCGACCCTGGAGGCGCTGACCGCGGACCTCGCCAAGCTGATTGCGCAGGCGCGCCAGGGCGTGATTCTGCGCGAAGGCCTGCACGTGGTGCTGGCCGGCCAGCCCAACGTCGGCAAGTCCAGCCTGCTCAATGCGCTGGCCGGCGACGACATCGCCATCGTCACCCCGATCGCAGGCACCACCCGCGACAAGGTGGTGCAGGAAATCCACATCGACGGCGTGCCGCTGCACATCGTCGATACCGCCGGGCTCAGGGAAACCGAGGACACGGTGGAAAGCATAGGCATTGCGCGCACCTGGCAGGAAATCGAGCGTGCCGACGTCATCCTGCATCTGCAGGATGCCACCCAGCCTGGCGACGAGCTGGACGCCCAGATCACGGCGCGCCTGCCGCCGCGCACGCCTGTGCTGAAGGTCTTCAACAAGGTGGATCTGCTAGCCACGCCCTTCGCCGCCGCTCCTCAGGAACTTGGCATCTCGGCCAAGCGCGGCGCGGGCCTCGACGAATTGCGCGCCGAATTGCTGCGCATCGCGGGCTGGAATCCCGGGGGAGAATCTCCGTGGCTCGCGCGCGAACGGCACCTGCACGCCTTGCAAGACGCGGCGGAACACCTGGAGCTTGCCGCTGCGCATGCGGAACAGGACGACCGGGTGCTGGACCTGTTTGCGGAAGAACTGCGGCTGGCGCATGACAGCCTGTCCAGCATCACGGGCAAGTTCACCAGCGACGATCTGCTGGGCGAGATCTTTTCGAGCTTCTGTATCGGAAAATAAGCCTGAGCGGCGGCGTTTTGCAGCGCTGCAGCTCAGGGCTTGCGCGCCGCTTCCACCAGGCATTCCGACAAGCGGTCGAAATGCGACAACGCCGCCTGGCTGAGTTCGACCTGCTTGCGGCGCGCGTCCTCGGTATCGACGAGCAGTACCCAGCCTTTCTCGCGCATCGATTTCAAGCGTGCGTGCAAGGTCGCGGGCGACCCTATGCTGTCCACCGCCATCACATCGCGCACAGACAAGCGGCGTTGTTCCTGCGACGCGCGCGCGATCAGTGTGAGTATGCGTTCTTCCAGGGGATCGAGCGATGGCAGCGCGGGCAGGCCGCGCAGCGCATCGGTCAGGCGCAGAAAGCGCATGTAGATGTCGGCGGGTCTCTTTTTTTCTTTCATGGATAATGGACGCAGCGACTGACAAGCGGCGGAATTCCAAATATGGAGAACATTCTAGATCAGGGTAAGTGGGCTCTGGTGACGATGGCGCTGTTCCTGGGCAGTCTGGTAGTCAATGAATGGGTGTTCACCAACCTTGAGTTTGTGCGGGGCATCAATTGGATCTATCTGCCGGCGGGCGTGCGCCTGATATGCACCTTGCTGTTTGGCCTGCCCGCGGCGCTCGGACTGTTGGCTGGATCGTGGATCGCCTGCTTCTGCTACTACTTTCCGGACGACATGCTCCGCTCTGTCGCGGGGGGCATCATGGCCGCTGCCGCTCCCTACCTGGCGTACCGCTGGGCCCGTTCGGCACTGCGATTGCAGCCCGACCTGGGCAACCTTACCGCCTGGCGCCTACTGATCTGCGCAGTGGTCTATGCGGTAATGAATACGACCATTCACCATCTCTGGTTCTTTCTCCAGGGAGAGAGAGCCGTGCTCGCCGACGGCTTCATCGCGATGCTGACCGGAGACATTGCGGGATCCTTGATCGTGTTGTACACGCTCAAGGTAGTCAGTGCCTTGGGACGCTCGTTGTTGCGCCGACGCGCGGCCTGACTGCCCTAAGGGACCAGCCTCAGGTTTAGCCCGCCACCGCGGCCGGGTTGCCTTCGGATTCGCTGTTTTCCTGTACCGGCGCAGGCGGCGAGGCCGCTTCGGCATTGCCCAAGGCCCGCTGGGCGCGCTCGGCCAGCAGGCGCATTTCCCGCGCTCTTTTGCCATGCAGCACCCGGCCGAATGTGTTGAGGTTGAGCGCCATGGTTCTCAGCTCCGACAACTCACTATCCGACAAGGCGATGCCGCTATCCCTGTGTTGCTCGACCCGGTCCAGCACGCCTGAACAAGCCTCGTGGAACGTTGCATACTCGTTCCACAGATTGTCGGACGCGCTGTTCCCCGGGAAAGACGTACTAGGTGCCATTGACACTCCTTTGCGGGATCACTGAGCCAATTTCTTCAGTGATCGCACATCATCTTCGGGGTATACACGCGAACTATTAGTTATAAATTTTATAACTAATTGGAAAAACAATCTTGCGACCTTGCCGCACGTCCTATATTTCTGGAAAATCCGCCCACACCGGGCGGCGCTCTATCCGGAACTCGCATGCACCCCGACATACGCCTCGCCAGCCTTGACGACCTGCCCGACATCGAGCGGATCGTCGCGCAAGCCTACGGCCACTATGTTGCGCGCATCCGCGCAACACCTGGACCGATGCTCGACGATTACGCCATCCGCGTCGCACAAGGCGTGGTCCATGTGCTGCGGGTGCACGGTACCGTGCAAGCTGTGCTGGTCCTGATTCCGGAACCCGACTGCCTGCTGCTGGACAACATCGCGGTGGATCCGCAAGCGCAGGGAAAAGGCTATGGCCGCGACCTGATGCAATTCGCAGAAAATGCAGCGCGCCAGGCCGGGTATACCTGCATCCGGTTGTACACGCAGGAGAAGATGACCGAGAACATCGCGATCTACACGCGGTACGGATACATGGAAACCCATCGCGCGGAAGAAATCGGGCTGAAGCGCGTTTTCATGAAAAAATCCCTTATATAAGGGCTATTCTTACTTTTTTTATTAACACGAGCATTTGCTCATATTAATAAAAATCCATTCACTCATCGCGGTCCTGGGCAACGACGTGCTGCGCGCGCCGATTGCTGGCCAACGATTTCGCATATACCGAATCCGGCCGTATGCGATGCGCAATCACGTAACCCGTGATGCAGGCCAGCATGAGCGGCAGCATGACTTCATAGCTGAGCGTCATCTCGAAAATCATCAGAATGGACATCAATGGCGCATAGGTGGTGGCAGCCAGCAACGCCCCCATGCCCACCACCGCATAGCTCGATACCGCCGACAGATCCCCCGCGGGAAACAAAGCCTGCAGGCCGGTCCCATACAAGGCGCCCAGCGCCGCCCCCACGAACAACGTCGGCGTGAACACGCCGCCTACCGCGCCCGATCCCACGCTGGCCGCGGTGGCCAGCGTTTTCAAAAGCAGGATGGCGGCCACCGCCTGCCAGGCCCACTGCGTATGCAACATGCTGTTGACCACGCTGTAGCCATTGCCCCAGACCTCGGGATTCACCACCGACAAAGCGCCGACGATCAGTCCGCCCAATGCCATGCGCGCCCACAGCGGCGCGGGCACGCGGCCGAACGCGGCGCGCGCCGTGTCCAGGAAACGCAGGAATTGCGGTGCTGCGAGGCCGGCGATCACCCCCAATCCCAGATAGTTGATGACCTCCCAGCCAGACACGAAAGTGAAGGGCGGCATATGGAAAACCGCGTCGTAATGCAGGATCTGGCGCGTCACGATGTTCGCCACGACCGACGATACGACCAGCGGCACCAAGGTGGCCGAAGCGATCGCGCCGTAAACAATCTCGGATATGAACAAGGCGCCGGCGATGGGCGCGTTGTAGGCGGAAGTAATCCCCGCCGTGGCGCCGCAGGCGACCAGAAGGCGCAGATGCCTGGGCGGAAGCACCAGATAGCGGCCGGTCAGGGATGACAACATCGCCGCCAGCTGCACCATGGGACCTTCGCGGCCGATGGAGGCGCCGGAACCGATGGAAAAAATCGACGACAGGCTGCGCGCGACCGTCTGGCGAAAGCCGATGACCCCGCGGCCGATGGAAATCGCCTCCATATAGTCCGCCGCGCCGCGCCTGGGCAGCCATCTGGCCGCCATTTGCAGTATGGCGCCCGCGATGGCGCCACCTATGGCCGGCATCAGGAAGCGTTGCCAGGAACTCAGCCCGCGCGCCAGGGACACCATGCCATGAGGAGTGTCCTCCCCACCCAGCAACATTTGCGTCCAGGCCAGCATTTCCCGGAAGACCACGGTGGCCAGCGCCCCCAATAGGCCCATCAACGCCGCCGCGCAGAGCGTGGCCGGCAAGTTGTCCGCCAACAAACGGCTACGCAGCCAGATTGCCCAGCCCGCTTTCTTGATTCTGATTTCTGTCGCCATGGCGGAATTCTACGGCGGAACCTGCTCACTTTTTGTTCAGTTCCCAGTCAAGAAGAGCTGCACGTCTCCCCTCGAATGCCTCTTTCCGCGAACGCCTTGGAGAGCCTCTAAACGCCGCCAGAAGGCCGAAAAAGCTGGGTGGCAACCCGACGTTTTTCGGGGTAAAAGTGCCGTTTTTGGAACCCGTCCGGCAGAAACGCCCTGTGGATAACTCCTAAGTAGCCGCCTTGTGCACATTTTGTGGAGGCAAGTTGAACAAGCGGGGGTTTCGGACAGGGTCCAAAATCTTGTCCAACTTCAGCTTTTTTCCCACACAGAGTTCTTGCACAGCCAAAAACGGCTGCAAGCTGATGAAAAAAAAGAGGTTTTCAAGGTTAAGGTAGTTATCCACAGGCCTTATTAATCATTAGTCTTTATATAAAGAGAAATAAAGGAAAAGCCAAACATGCTCTCCCATTCCGCCCAGCCATCTCCCCCCGGACTCCGTCCATGCGCATCCTTCTGATAGAAGACGAAGCCGAACTTGCACGCTGGCTTTCAAGAAGCCTGGCCAGGCACGCTGGTTTCGTCGTTGAGTGGGCTGATGACGGGCTGGTCGCCGAAAGAAGGCTGGCGATGGAAGAATTCGACGCGGTCATCCTCGATCTGGGACTACCGGGCATGGATGGCCATGCTTTGCTCGCGAAGATTCGCGCGCGGGACGACCGTACGCCGGTCCTGGTCTTGACCGCGCGCGATTCGTTGGCCGAAAAAATCGGGACACTCCACCAGGGAGCAGACGATTTCCTGCCAAAACCGTTTGTTGTGGAAGAGTTGGAAGCGCGGTTGATCGCACTCATCCGACGCAGCCGTGGGAGAGAACACCCGCGCCTTACACTGGGAAACCTGGTTTTCGAGACTTCCGCTCAAAAATTCACGGTCAACGGACAGCCCTTGCAGTTATCCCCACGTGAACACTCGGTTCTGCGGGTACTGATCCAAAAAAGCGGCGAACCCATCAACAAGCAGCAAATCCTGGACCGCATCCTGACCGACGATGCGGACATCAACCTGGAAGCCATCGAGGTGGTGGTGCACCGTTTGCGCAAGAAATTGGCCGACACCGGCGTGCAGATCGTGACCATGCGAGGCATGGGCTACTGCCTGGAGAACCTTGTTGACAACTAGAAGTGCGCAAAAAAAAGGGTTTTTCAGTGCAAAAAAGCGCAACCGTACACTGAAGACCCAGCTCCTCTGGTGGCTGATCCCGACCCTGGTCTTCGTGATGATGGGTGCCCTGTGGCTGTCGAACCACCAGCTGCGCAACCAGGTCGACATTGCCTATGACCGTTCGCTTTCTGGCGCGCTGCGCGCGATCGACCACAACATATCCACAGCCAGCGGTGGATTAGCCATGGAGCAGCCATACCTGATGCTGGAATTTTTCGAGCTGACGGCCAATGGCAGCGTGTTCTACCGGGTCGCCACCGAGGACGGGCTGGCCGAAATCGGCAGTCCGGGACTGCCCATGCCTGCCGAACCGCTGATTTCGGGCGAACCGCGCTTTTTCTACGCCGATTACCAGGGCACGCCAGTGCGGGTTGCGGCGCTGGCACGGCCCATGGATCCACCTCTGTACGCAAATAAAGGGGGACGGGTTATCGTGCAGGTAGCCGAAGGCCTGGATACCCGCCAGGCCTTCCTGCACCAGGTGCTGGTACGCTCGGTGGAGCGGGACCTGGCCGTGATCCTGATCAGCGTTCTGGTGATCATCCTGGGGGTTTTCATGGCCCTGCGCCCCCTGGTCAGGCTGCGTCAGGAGGTAGAAGGGCGTTCCGCGGACGATTTAAGCCCCGTGAGCGCGTCGGACATGCCAGGTGAGGTCCTACCCCTAGTCGCGGCCGTAAACCTCCACATGGCCCGTTTTGCGGCCCAGGCGAGGGTCCAGAGCCAGTTCCTGGACGACGCCTCGCACCAGTTGCGCACTCCATTGTCGGTTTTGCGGACCCAGACCGCCTACGCCCTGCGCGAAACAGACCCCCAGGAGGTCCGTACAGCCCTTCTGGCGATGCAGGAGGGCCTGGACAGGGCCGTACGCACCACCAACCAAATGCTCGCCCTGGCGCGCGCTAAAGACGCCTCCCTGGCCGAAGGCGGCTTCAGCCCCGAACCGGTGGATCTGGTGGAGCTGGCTGACGGGGTCATCCGTAGCCTGCTTCCGACCGCCCGAGCCCGCCAGCTCGACATCGGCCTGGAGGCCGAGATCCGCCCGGTGGCGGTCCAGGGGGCGGACTGGCTGCTGAGGGAAGCGGTCAGCAACCTGGTGGACAACGCCATCCGTTACACCTCGCCTGCGGGGGAGGTCACGGTAAGGGTGCAGATCGACGCCGGGCAGGCCCGGCTGGTGGTCGAGGACAGCGGCCCGGGCATGTCGGCGGAGGACATCGCCCGCGCCGGCATCCGCTTTCGCCGGGGAGCTGCTGGCAAGAACAAGCCCGGAGCCGGCTTGGGGCTGGCCATCGTCGGGACGATTGCCGAGATCCTGGGGGCGCGGCTGGTCCTGGAGAACCGGGTGCCCTTGCCAGGCCTTAGGGCGGCATTGGTGTTTACCCTGGAAAAACAGGAAGATGCTGCGGCGCACCAGGAAAACGCCGGAATTTGAAAGCTTTTGGAAAGCTTCGTTTTTGTACGGTTGCGTCCACTGGGGCCGTTATCACGGAAAGAACCGTCTGAGCAGAGCTTCCAGCCATACCTAGACCTATAAATCTCGGAGACGCAAAAAATGCAGACTAGTTTGAAACTGCGCCTGGCCGCCGTCGCGGCGCTGGGCACGATTACCTTGTCCCTGGGCGCCGCCCACGCGGCCGACGAGCCGCGCCGCCCGGAATGCATCGCGCCCGCCCAGCCTGGCGGCGGTTTCGACCTGACCTGCCGCCTGGCCACCGAAGGCTTGAAGCAAAGCGGCGCGCTCAAGAGCACCATGCGCATCGTCTACATGCCTGGCGGCATCGGCGCCGTGGCCTACAACAACATCGTGGCCCAGCACCCGAACGAACCGGGCACCATCGTGGCCTTTTCCGGCGGTTCGCTCCTGAACCTGGCCCAGGGCAAGTTCGGCAAGTACAACGTCGACGACGTGCGCTGGCTGGCCGCCATCGGCACCGACTATGGCGTGGCCGTGGTCCGCAACGATTCTCCATACACCGACCTGAAGAGCCTGATGGACGCCTTCAAGCAGGATCCGACCAAGATCGTGCTGGGCGCCGGCGGCACCGTGGGCAGCCAGGACTGGATGAAGGCCGCGCTGACCGCCAAGGCGGCGGGCGTGGATTTCAAGAAGATGCGCTTCGTGGCGTTTGAAGGCGGCGGCGAAGCCGTGACGGCCTTGCGCGGCGGCCATATCCAGGCCTACATGGGCGATGCGGCGGAAGCCTTCACCATGTTGGAAGGCGGTGCTCCCATCCGCGTGCTGGCGGTGTTCAACGACCAGCGCCTGCCGGGCAAGCTGGGCACCGTGCCCACTGCCAAGGAGCAAGGCTACGACATCGTCTGGCCGATCATCCGCGGCTTCTACGTCGGCCCGAAGGTATCGGACAGCGACTACCAATTCTGGGTCAACGCCTTCAACAAGGCCACGGCCTCGCCCGAGTTCGACAAGCTGCGCCAGCAGCAGGGCCTGTTCCCCTTCAACAAGACGGGTCCCGAGCTGGACGCCTACGTGAAGAACCAGGTCAAGGTCTACGGCGAACTGGCCGACTCGTTCGGCCTGGTCAAGAAGTAAGCCGCAAGGCTCTCCTCCCTATCGCGTTGTTCTAGCTTCCCCGCCGCCGGCATAGCCGCGGCGGCAGGGGAGCGCTGCGCCGCGCGATGCGACTACAACGGAAAAGTGATCATGAACGATCGAATACTGGGTGTGGCGGCGCTGGCGCTGGCCGCCTTCATGACCGCGGCGGGTTGGGGAATCGAAGCCCCCTTCGCCTATGAACCGGTGGGCCCGCGCGCCTTTCCCTTGCTGCTGGCGCTGATCATCGGCGTGTGCGGCCTGTGGCTGGTCTACAAGGGCGGTCATCAGGTCGAGGCCAATCCGCCCGGCGCCAATGCCCGCATCGCGCTGATGATGGCATTCGCGGTGGCGTATGCCTTCCTGTTCCAGTGGCTGGGTTTCGTGATCGCGACCACTTTGATGACGATATTCGTCGGCCGCCTGTTCGGAGGCGGCTGGATCAAGTGCGCCATCGGCGGCGCCGTCATGAGCGTGCTGTTTTTCTTGCTGTTCGACAAGGTGCTGGACGTGGTCCTGCCTACCGGTTTGCTGGAGACCCTGATATGAGCGGCATTCTTGATCACTTGGCGATAGGCTTCGGCGTCGCCTTTTCGCTGACCAACGTGCTGGTGGCCATGATCGGTTCGTTCATCGGGACCATGGTGGGCGTATTGCCCGGCCTGGGACCGGTCAACGGCGTGGCGATGCTGATCCCGATCGCGTTTGCCATGAACTTGCCGCCCGAGACCGCGCTGATTCTGTTGGCTGCCGTCTATGTGGGCGCCGAGTACGGTGGCCGCATCACCGCCATCCTGTTGAACGTGCCGGGCGAGGCCAGCGCCATCATGACGACGCTGGATGGCTATCCGCTGGCGCGGCAGGGCATGGCCAGCGTTGCGCTGTCGCTCTCCGCCTGGTCCGCGTTCTTCGGCGCCATCGTGTCGGTCGTGGGCATCATCCTGCTCGCGCCGTTGCTGGCCAAGTGGGCGTTGGCCTTCGGCCCCGCCGAGTACTTCGTGTTGATGATTTTCGCGTTCTGCTGCCTGACCAGCCTGCTGGGCAAACAGCCCGTCAAGGGCGTGCTGGCGGCGATGATAGGTCTGTCGATTTCGGTGGTCGGCGTGGACGCGAACTCCGGCGTCTATCGCTACACCTTTGAATCGGTGCATCTGGCCGACGGCATCGAGTTCGTGGTGGTGGTGATTGCGCTGTTCGCGGTCAGCGAGATGCTGGAAATGCTGGAAAAGGTCATGTCCGGCCATAGCGTCGAGGTCAAGCCCAGCGGCCGCAAGCTCTTCAACCTGAAGGAAATGGCGCTCACCTGGTGGAGCGTGGTGCGCAGCTCGCTGGTGGGCTTTGGCGTGGGCGTGTTGCCCGGCGCCGGCGCCAGCGTGGCCGCGGCCGTGGCGTACTCGCAGGAAAAGCGCATCATCGAAGCCAAGGATCCGGACGCAAAGTTCGGCAAGGGCGACATGCGCGGCCTGGTCGCGCCGGAAGCCGCCGCCACGGCATCGGCCATCGGCTCGTTCGTGCCGATGCTGACGCTGGGCGTGCCCGGTTCGGGTACCACTGCCGTGATGATGGGTGCGCTGACGCTCTACAACATCACCCCGGGTCCGGTGCTGTTCGACACCAAGCCCGAGCTGGTGTGGGGCTTGATCGCGTCGCTGTTCGTGGCCAACGTGCTGCTGTTCGTCATGAACGTGCCGCTGGTGCGCTTCTTCGCCAAGGTGCTGTCGGTGCCGGGATGGTTGATGGTGCCTGGCATCTTGTGCATCAGCTATATCGGCGTCTACGCCATCAACGCGGGCACCTTCGATTTGCTGCTGGTGGCGGGCATAGGCGCGCTGGGCTACTTCTTGCGCAAGTTCGGTGTGCCGATGGCCCCGCTGGTACTGGGCGTGGTGTTGGGCAACATGATGGAACAGAACCTGCGCCGCGCCCTGTCGATGACCGATGGCGATGTCGGCGTGCTGTTCGCCAGCCCGGTGTCGATTGCGATGTGGGTGGGGGCGGCCGCCGTCGTGGTCGTGCCGCAAATCATGCGCCGCATGCGCAAAGCGAAAGAGCTTGCCGCTGGTCCGGCCTGATTCCATGGCGGCGCGGCTGTTGTAAAGGGCAACAGCCGCGCTGCGGAATCTGGGTCGGGAATTGCATAGGGCGCCTTATGGGCGCCCTTTTTTTTCGTGAATCCGCTTTGAATCGGCTCTATCTTTAATGCGAGCTTTTATTCATGTTTTTCAGTCTGGAACGCTTGTATATAGAGCCAGCGAGAAAATTCAATCCACTGTGGAGTGTTGAGTAGAGGGCGTCAAACCTGCGCCAGACGCTCCAGGGCTGCATCGAGCGTCGCGTCTTTTTTTGCGAAGCAGAAACGCACGATGCGGTGGTTCGATTCGGCGGCATCGGGCTGGCGATAGAACGCCGATACCGGTATCACCGTGACGCCATGGTTTACCGTCAGATCGCGCGCGAAGTCGGCCTCGTTCTGTTTGGAAATCTGGCTGTAGTCCGCCAGCAGGAAAAATGTGCCCGGGCTGGGCAGGGGGCGGAATCGGGTCTTGGCCAGCCCTTGAGCGAGGCGGTCGCGCTTGGCCTGATAGAAGGCGGGCAGGTCGAGGTAAGGCTTGGGATCGCGCATGAACTCGGCCAGCGCGAACTGCATGGGCGAGGGTACGGTGAACACCATGAATTGATGCACCTTGCGCAATTCGGCGCTGAGCTGACGCGGCGCGCAGCAATAGCCGATCTTCCAGCCGGTGGTGTGATAGGTTTTGCCGAAGGACGAGATCACGAAGGCATGCTCGGCCAGCAAAGGGCGGCGCGCCACGCTGGCATGCGGCTTGCCATCGAACACAATGTGCTCGTAGACCTCGTCGGACACCAGCAGCACGCCCGTGTCGCGCACGATGGCTTCCAGCGCGTCCAGGTCGCTGTCATCCAACACCGCGCCGGTCGGGTTGTGCGGAAAGTTCAGCATCAACAGGCGGGTCTTGGACGTGATGGCATCGCGCACACGCTGCCAATCGATGCGGTAGTAGGGATCAGCCTCGGTGGGCGCGCGCAGCGGCACCGGCACGGCAGTGCCGCCTGCCAGCCGGATCGCCGGCAGATAGGAATCGTAGCAAGGTTCGATGACGACGACTTCGTCGCCGCTACCTACGGCGGCCAGCACGGTTGCCATCAACGCTTCGGTCGCGCCGCTGGTGACGGTGATCTCGGTTTCCGGATCGTAGGCATGGCCATAGAGTTCGCGCGTCTTGGCAGCGATGGCTTCGCGCAAGGGCGCCACGCCTGGCATGTAGGGATACTGGTTGTGGCCGTCGGCCATGGCCTTGGACACGAGGGCGCACAAGGCGGGATCGGGGTCGAAGTCGGGAAAGCCCTGGCCCAGGTTGATGGCTTTGTGGTCGATGGCCAGGCGGCTCATCACGGTGAAGATGGTGGTGCCAACGTCGGGAAGTTTGGATCGGATCATGGTGGACGCGAGAGTGAACGTTGCTAGCAGAGAGAGTTTTCGTAAGTATCCCACTAACTCATAATTCGGTTTTCACATGAGCTTAAGGTGCGGCGGTATCGTGGGTCAGAACATATTGTGGAGGGTGTTGGGCGGTTTGGCGCTGGCATTGGCTGGCGCATTATTGGCGTTATGGGCGCACATCCCGCTGCCGTGGATGCTGGGCGCGTTGCTGGTGACCGCAGCTACGCGCATTGCGGGTTTGGGCACCGCGTGTCCGAGGCCGGCGCGCAATGCGGGCCAGTGGGTCATCGGTACTTCCTTGGGCCTTTACTTCACGCCGCAGGTGATTGGCCACATAGGCAGCAACGCCGGACCTATCATCGTCGGGATGTTGTTCGCGTTGGGCCTGGCCTTCATGGGCACGGCGATCCTGCGCCGCTACACCGATGTAGATTTCAAGACGGCCTGGTTTTCTTCCGCCATCGGCGGAGCGAGCGAAATGGCGAACCTGGCCGAGCGCCACGGAGCGCGCATAGATCGGGTGGCGACGGCGCATAGCGTGCGCGTGCTGATGGTGGTGGTCGCCGTGCCCTTCATCTTCCAGTGGTGGGGCGTGGCAGGGCTGGATCCCACGATTCCTGGACCCAAAGTGGTCCATGCTTGGGGGCTGGCGGCACTGGTTACGCTGACCTGCGTCGGCGGCGCTGCCTTCATGAAGCTGCGGCTGCCGAATCCCTGGGTGCTGGGCCCGATGTCGGTCGCAATGATCCTGACGGCTAATGGCATCGAGCTGTCGGCCTTGCCAGACTACGTGCCGAAGATTGGCCAGTTGCTGATAGGCTGGTCGTTGGGCGATCGCTATCGGCCGGATTTCTTTCGGGCCGCGCCGCGTTTCATTGGGGCTGTGGCCGGCTTTACGGTGGCTGCGCTGGCGCTTGCGTTTGGTCTGGGTGCCTTGCTGTCGCTATGGTCCGCCGCTCCCATTCCCACGTTGATTCTCGGTACTACGCCGGGTGGCATTGCCGAGATGGCGATCACGGCCAAAGTGCTGCAGCTAGGGGTTCCTGTGGTCACCGCCTTCCACGTTACGCGCATGGTTTTTGTGGTGATTGTGACTGGTCCGATCTACGCATTCATGGCGCGCCGGCAGAGTCGTAAACCCTAGCGGAACGAGACCCAGTATTAAAAATACGACATTGGGGTAAACAACTATATGAGTCTGTAATGCGTGCTGAGTATGCTGATTACGCAGTTGATTCAAGCAGCGCGCGGACTCGTTCTGCAGCTAGGCGGCAAGCGGGAACGCAGCAGCAACGCAGGTACTACTACCGGTCGTTCAGTTCTCACGGCGTCCTTGATTCATTGCATTTCGAGTTAATTACAGGACGCTAGAAAAAATGGCTCAGAAGGGCAAAGTTAAGTGGTTCAACGCTGACAAGGGTTACGGTTTCATCACGCCGGACGTTGGTGGTACCGATGTTTTCGCACACTTTTCCGCCATCCAGGGCCGCGGCTATCGCAGCCTGAACGAAGGCCAGGAAGTCGAATTCGAAGTCAAGGATGGTCCGAAAGGACCTCAAGCGGCCGAAATTCGCCCGCTCTAAATCGGGAAATCCCAATTTCCCGTCCGCCAGGCTCGGCCTGGCTACAACGCCCCAAGACCGGAAGGTCTGGGGCGTTGTTTCATTTGGGGCCTGCGCCTGCTCTGCTTGCTCCACTCGGGTAGTTAGTATTCACTAACATATTCTCTGCCCGTGGATAAGTTTGTGGATAATTATTTTCGGGTATGAGTATTTTCTTGCTCAGCAATGAAGCAATTGCATCTCGGTACCCGGGTTTTGCACAGTTATCCCGTCTTTCTTGGAACGCTGTCGCGGAGTGGCTGCGCTGCTTTGGTTTAGTTGGCTTAGCCGTGATAGCTACGCTTCAACATGGCCTTTCCCTAGGAAATACAGGCATTTAAGGCGATATTGAAGTGAATCTCAGGCGGCATCGGGGCGGCGGCGCCATATTGTTCTGAGGCCGCTCTGGCCCGTTTTTGCTCGGATGGTGGGCGGTTGTTCACAAAGATATCCCCATCCCGGTTATGCACAGAATTACACCCTTTGGTGCCCTGAGGCGGCTTAAGTGCCTGTGGATAGAAATGGGGATAGGGTCCGAAAGATAGGGCGGGGTGAAGATATCCAGAGCTCTGTGCGCGACTTGGGACTGCGTGGGCGGAACCGGATCGAGGGCACTGCGGTCAATACATGGGTGAGTCTGAATTCCCGCTCGGCGAGTTTTCCACAGGGTTTCACATGAAAGGCCGGGTCTCACCCATAAGGATGATGGCGCGGGTTACCGCGGACGGGCAAGATGGTTGTCCGGTCAATGAATCCGTGCGGCGTGGTCGACGGTGTACGCGTAGTGGGAGGCCGCAGGGTTCAAATCTGTGGATAGCTTTGTGAATAATCCGCTTCCACCATTTTGTGCGGTATTTGGACCTGAATACGGCGGTAGAGTTCCTGGCCACATTCAAGGGCGAATGTCGTCATGGTGGGTTTTCGAAAATTCGTTGTGGCAGTGACGACGATCTTATCCACATAGTTTTCCACGGTTTTTTGCGCCACTATTGCACTGGTTTGATCGTCACTTTTCCCAAGCTTGGCAAGCATCCAAAATAGAAATAATCGATTGCTGCCATAGAGAAGACAGTTGGGCATTTGTGCTTTTTCATGCTTCTTGGCACTTTGCCGAGCTCGTCAGCCATAGCCGTTTTGCGGCCCGCGACGCACTGGCCTGCAATGACTTATCCCCAGAGTTGTTCCACGTGAAACCGCGAATGTCGGTAGCTATCGGATCTGCTAGCTGTTGATAACACTGTGCAGTATCCGAGGGACTCTGCCGCGAGTTTTTTCCACCCGATTTGTGGCTTCCGAGTTATCCCGAGCTGTCGCCTTGAGCGAAAGATATCGCCTCAGGCTGAGATAGGACGTGTACAACCCGCGCTTTGCCAATGGGCGGAGCCGGGCATTTCAGGTACTAGCCAGTTTTGATGCTGGGATGGATAAGCGCAAATCCGACAGGACGATTTCTTATCAAGGGACTGACGTCGTAGTAGAAGTCGTGCGCATGGATTCCACTACCGATAAGTGGCGCGCTTTCGATACCTGTCAGCGCTTTAGTTTCACGTGAAACACGAAAAAGTGTCTTTGATTTGGGTAAGGGGTAGGGTAGGGGTTGGAAAATTGCTTTCTTTTGAATGAACCTTTGGAAGATTGAAATTTGAGGATTTCGTGAGCCGAATGATTGGTAGGAAGTTGGGTTAGGTTCGTATGACGAGGTTCGAACGTCTGCCTGTATTTCTATCCACGCGGGTCCTGCCCTTGTGTTTCACGTGGAACATTCTCGAGTGTGGAACAGACCTCTTGCCGCTATTCGCCCACTTAACGATGAACGTTTCACGTGAAACGTTCATCGCCAGCGGTGCAGAGAAGCAATGTTTCACGTGAAACATCGGAGGTGTAGGGAATAGGAATGTACGTGTGAGATGCTCAAAAAGCAGGCATGACTCATCCAACCGATGAGCTGTACGATGCCCGGCCGTCGCTGGCCTGTGATGGGAAAGCATGAACTCTTTGTTTGAAGGAGAGGGCGACTGCGGTACCTGGCGCGGCACCGCGCAAAGGGTATCTGTTTCACGTGGAACATTCGCCGGTCCAGCACTTTGATAAGAAATGACCAAGTACTCGAGGCAGTGGGCAGGGTGCATTCATACAGGAACCATGCTGGGAGTTCTGACATGTTTCACGTGGAACATGTCCGCTCATCCTCTATCCCCTTATGGCGAATTTCATCCAATACAGAGGTACATGGATGGGAGAGATTCTGATGCCGACGATTTGGTGGCACGCCCGGGTAGGAGGTGATCAGCTTCGAAAAGTACGACGTTTCACGTGAAACACAATGGGCAAAGCAGTGGCAAATGCCGACATATTCACCCCTCACGGGCTTCTGAAGTTGCCTTTTGCCGACGGCGCCTCGGCCCTAACCAGGTTCAAGCTGCGCCGAAGCATGTTTCACGTGAAACATGCAATCCCTGCCTCTATAATGAGCACCGAACGCTCTCTTACCTTCCCCCCATCATGGACTATCCCCGCGAATTCGATGTCATCGTCGTCGGTGGCGGCCACGCCGGCACCGAAGCTGCGCTGGCTGCCGCCCGTGCCGGCGCCCAGACGCTGCTGCTGACGCACAACATCGAAACCCTAGGCCAAATGTCTTGCAATCCCTCCATTGGCGGGATCGGCAAGGGCCACCTTGTCAAAGAAGTCGACGCCCTGGGTGGCGCGATGGCCTTGGCGACGGATGAATCGGGGATTCAATTCCGCATCCTCAATGGATCGAAGGGGCCAGCAGTTCGCGCTACGCGCGCTCAGGCTGATCGGGTGCTGTACCGCAAGGCTATCCGTGGCCGCCTGGAAAACCAGCCAAACCTCTGGTTGTTCCAACAGGCGGTCGAAGACCTGATGGTGGAGGGCGATCGCGTGGTCGGTGCCGTTACCCAGATCGGTCTGAAGTTCCGCGCCAAGTCCGTGGTGCTGACTGCGGGTACGTTCCTGAATGGCCTGATTCACGTGGGCCTGCAGAACTATTCGGGCGGCCGTGCCGGCGATCCTCCCGCTATCTCCCTGGGGCAGCGCCTGAAGGAACTGGCCTTGCCGCAAGGGCGCTTGAAGACCGGCACGCCGCCGCGCATCGATGGCCGCTCGATCAACTACAGCATCCTGGAAGAGCAGCCTGGCGATCTGAATCCGATTCCCGTGTTTTCCTACATGGGCAGCGTGGCCATGCACCCGCGCCAGCTGCCTTGCTGGATCACGCATACCAACGCCCGTACCCATGACATCATCCGCGGCGGCCTGGACCGCTCGCCGATGTACAGCGGAGTGATCGAGGGGGTGGGGCCGCGTTACTGCCCGTCCATCGAAGACAAGATCCATCGCTTTGCCGACAAGGAGTCGCACCAGGTCTTTCTGGAGCCCGAAGGGTTGGATACGCACGAGGTCTATCCGAACGGCGTGTCGACCAGCCTGCCGTTCGACGTGCAGTTGGCCCTGATCCATTCTTTGCCTGGCCTGGAAAATGCGCACATCCTGCGCCCCGGCTACGCCATCGAGTACGACTACTTCGATCCACGTGGATTGAAGAGCACCCTGGAAACCAAGGCGATCACGGGCCTGTACTTCGCAGGACAGATCAACGGCACGACCGGCTACGAAGAAGCGGCCGCCCAAGGGCTGCTCGCTGGCGTCAACGCCGCGCTGTACGCGCTGGAGCGGGAGCAATGGACTCCGCGCCGCGATGAGGCTTATCTGGGCGTGTTGGTCGACGACCTGGTCACGCGCGGCGTGACTGAGCCGTACCGCATGTTTACGTCCCGGGCCGAATACCGGTTGAGCCTGCGCGAAGACAACGCCGATCTGCGTCTGACCGAAATCGGCCGTCGCCTCGGGATTGTGGATGACGCGCGCTGGGATGCCTTCAATCGCAAGCGCGACGCCGTGTCCGCGGAAGTCGAACGTTTGAAATCCTCTTGGGTGAATCCGCGTATACTTCCCGCCGAAGTTGCGGAACCTCTGCTGGGCAAGGCGATTGAACGTGAGTACTCACTTTCAGACCTGCTGAAACGGCCCAATGTTTCCTATGAAGCGTTGATGGCGGCCCGCAATACCGACGGCTCGCTCCTGGCCGGCCCCGGCGTGGTGGAAGACGAAGTGCTGGCCGAGCAAGTCGAGATCCAGGTCAAGTACGCCGGCTACATCGATCGCCAGCAGGTCGAAGTCCAGAAACAGATCGCGCATGAACAACAGGCCATCCCCGTTGATGTCGACTACGATGCCGTGACCAGCCTGTCGTTCGAAGTGCGCCAGAAGCTCAAGTCGCATCGCCCGGAGACCATCGGCCAGGCCGCGCGTATCTCCGGCGTCACTCCCGCTGCAATTTCTTTGCTGCTGATCCATCTGAAGCGCCTGCATTACGGCTCGCGCAAGCAAGCGGCATGAGCGCGTACGCCGATACGGCCGGCGCGGACATGGCCGGCCGCCTGTCTCGCGCATGCGAGCAACTGGGGCTGGACGCCGACGCCGCCACGATGGCCAAGCTGCTGAACTATCTGTCGCAGATGCAGCGCTGGAACCGGACCTATAACCTCACCGCCATCCGCGATCCGCAGCAGATGCTGATCCAGCACCTGTTCGACAGCCTGGCCGCCGTGGGACCGTTCAGCGAGGCGCTGGGCGCTTCGGACACGCCGGCCAAGGTCTACGACGTCGGATCGGGCGGCGGCTTGCCAGGCGTCGTTCTGGCGATCATGCGACCCCATTGGTCTGTGACCTGCGTGGACGCAGTCGAAAAGAAGACGGCATTCGTGCGCCAGATGAGCGGCGTGCTGGCCTTGCCCAATCTGCAGGCCAGCCACGCGCGTATCGAAACCTTGCCGCCCGCCGAGTGCAATGTGGTGACGTCACGCGCCTTTGCTTCCTTGGACGATTTTGCGCAACTCGCAGGTCGCCATGTACGCAACGATGGTACCCTCGTCGCCATGAAGGGCAAGGTCCCCGAGGACGAAATACAGGCGCTGCATGCGCGCGGAGAATGGCAAGTCGATCACATCCAGCCGTTGCGCGTGCCTGAGTTGCAGGCCGAACGCTGCCTGATCTGGATGCGCCGTAGTCAAGGAACCCTATGAAGAACATACCCCCCAGCACCTCCGCCCGCATTTTCTGCATTGCCAACCAGAAGGGCGGTGTGGGCAAGACGACGACCGCCATCAATCTGGCGGCGGGCCTTGCCACGCACAACCAACGTGTGCTGCTGGTGGACCTGGACCCGCAAGGCAATGCCACGATGGGCAGCGGCATCGACAAGAACTCGCTCGAGTCGAACCTGTACCAGGTGCTCATCGGCGAATCCAACATCGAGCAGGCCCGCGTGAAGTCCGAGTCGGGCGGCTACGACGTGCTGCCCGCCAACCGCGAACTATCTGGCGCCGAGATCGACCTGGTGCAGATGGAACAACGCGAGCGCCAGTTGAAGGCCGCGATCGACACGGTCGCCACGCAGTACGACTTCGTGCTGATCGATTGCCCGCCCACGCTGTCGCTGTTGACCTTGAACGGCCTGGCCGCCGCCCATGGCGTCATCATTCCGATGCAGTGCGAGTACTTCGCGCTGGAAGGCCTGTCCGACCTGGTCAACACGATCAAGCGCGTGCACCGGAATATCAACGACGACCTGCGCGTCATCGGATTGCTGCGCGTCATGTTCGATCCGCGCATGACCCTGCAACAGCAGGTCTCCGCGCAGCTCGAGGCGCATTTCGGCGACAAGGTTTTCAAGACTGTGGTGCCGCGCAACGTGCGCCTGGCCGAAGCCCCCAGCTACGGCATGCCCGGCGTGGTGTACGACCGCGGCTCGCGTGGTGCGCAAGCCTATATCTCGTTTGGCGCTGAAATGATCGAGCGCGTGAAGAAGGATCTGAAGTAGACCGCAACCATGTCCGCCGTTCCGCTCTTTTCCCAGACCGAAATGTCAGTCTCCAGTACGCCGCGCATCGACGCGCGCGACGGCCTGCGCACGCGTCTGGAAGAGGCCGCGCTGAACGCGACGGCGGTCGGTGCGCAGGTGCTTTTCGATGGCTGGCTGGTGCGGTTCGCGCCTTCGTCGGCCAAGCGCGCACGCAGTATCAATGTGCTGGGGTTATCCACACGTCCGTTGGACGAGCGGCTGGCGTATTGTTCATCGTTGTATGCGCGCCATGGCTTGCCCATGGTGCTGCGCATTACCTCCATCGGTCCCGATTTTTCCCTCGACGCCGAACTGGAGTCCCGCGGTTATACCTTTACCGACGAGACCCGAGTCATGTGCATGCCGCTCGCTCCCAGGCCCAGCGTCCGGGGCGATCTGCTTTTCAATATTGTCGATACCGGACGCTTCGCGGCGGCGGTCGGGGCAATGCGCAACTCGGAATCCGCGCACATCGCCGAACATCGGACGCGCTTGCAAGGACTGGCTGTGGATATCTCGCCGGTGCTGGCAACCGACGCGGCGGGGCAGTGCGTTGCCGCGGGCCTGGCCGTCCGCGACGGCGACTTGCTGGGCCTGTTCGATATCGTCACCGACCCGGGGCAGCGGCGCAAAGGCTACGCCGCCGCCCTGATTGAACACTTGTTGGCAACAGGCGCCGCCGGCGGCGCCACGACAGCCTATTTGCAGGTTGAGCCGGAGAATACAGCCGCGCGCGCCTTGTATGGCCGCTACGGTTTCAAAGACTGTTACGCGTATTGGTACCGCCTGCCCGCCGAGCAGACGGACGCCTGAGCCACGCTCGGGATACAAAAACAGAAGGAAAGAGGATTTAATTATGGCCACCAAGAAACCCAAGGGATTGGGCCGCGGACTGGACGCCTTGCTCGGCGCCGACGCGCCTGCCATCGAGAACATCGGCAAGGCTGCTGCCGCCGCCAAGCCCGAGGGTCCGCCGTCCACCTTGCCCGTCTCGAAGATGCGCGCCGGCAAGTATCAGCCGCGCACGCGCATGGACGAGGGCGCGTTGGGCGAACTGGCCGAATCGATCCGCACACAAGGCATCATGCAACCCATTCTTGTGCGCGCACTGGGCGAAGCTGCGCCCGGCCACTATGAAATCATTGCCGGCGAACGGCGCTTCCGCGCTGCGCAGATTGCCGGCCTGAAGGAAGTGCCGGTGCTGGTGCGTGAAGTGGCCGACGAGAACGCGGCCGTCATGGCGCTGATCGAAAACATCCAGCGCGAAGACCTGAATCCGCTGGAAGAAGCGCAGGGCGTGCGTCGGTTGCTCGACGAATTCGGCCTGACGCATGAACAGGCCGCGCAAGCGATCGGCCGTTCGCGTTCGGCCACCAGCAACCTGCTGCGCCTCCTGAACCTGGCGGCGGCCGTGCAGACCATGCTGCTGGCGGGCGACGTGGACATGGGCCATGCGCGCGCGCTGCTCGCCGTGGACGCGGCTACGCAGATCCAGCTGGCCAACCAGATCATCGCGCGCCGCCTGTCGGTGCGTGAAGCCGAAAAGCTGGTCGCCAAGACCGCCAAGGAAGCCGAGTCGTCCACCGCGCCCAAGAAGAAGGCCAACGGCGCATCGCGCGACCTGACCCGCCTGGAAGAGGCGCTATCCGACCATCTGGGTACGCGCGTCGCGCTGAAAGTGGGCGCCAAGGAAAAGGGCCAGATCGTCATCGACTTCCATGGCTGGGAACACCTGAATTCCCTGCTTGAGCGCCAAGGCCTGTCCGGAGTGGTGGATGCCTGAGCGCGCGCTGCCTGTCATCGCAGTACTGGCGACGGGCGGCACGATCGCTGGCGCCCAGGCTGACGCGACCGCCGCCGGCTACAAGGCCGGCTCGTTCTCCGTCAACGATCTGTTGGCTGCCGTGCCGCAACTGGCGGGCATCGCCGAGATCCGTGCCGAGCAGGTTGCCAACGTCGGCAGCCAGAACATGACGCACGCCGTCTGGCGCGCGCTGGCCGAACGCGTGGATGCGCTGAGCCGCGATGCCTCGGTGGCGGGCATCGTCATCACGCACGGTACCGACACGCTGGAAGAAACGGCGTACTTCCTGAGCCTGGTGATACGCCACGACAAGCCCGTGGTGCTGGTGGGCGCCATGCGTCCGGCCACCGCCCTGGGCGCCGAAGGCCCGGCCAATCTGTACAACGCGGTGGCGCTCGCGCGCCATCCCGAGGCGCGCGCCCGCGGGCCGCTCGTCGTCATGAACGAAGACGTGCACTACGCCCGCGAGATCCAGAAGATCGCCAGCGCCGGCCTCTGCGCGTTCGCTTCGCCTAATCGCGGCCGCGCCGGCGTCATGCACGGCGGGGTTCCATTCTTCTATTCGCGCAACACCACGACGCACACCGTAGAAAGCGAGTTTTCACTCGCATTGCTGGAAAAGGCCGGTTGGCCCCGCGTGGATGTTGTCTATGCCCATGCCGACCTGCAGGGCGATCTGATCGATTTCCTGGCCGATGCCGCCGACGGCATCGTGCTGGCCGGCGTTGGCGATGGTAACGCCACCGATATGGCCATTGAAGGCCTGAGCCGCGCCGCGGCCAACGGCGTGGCGGTCGTGCGCTCCAGCCGCACGGGCAGCGGCTTCGTGGCGCGCGACGTCGAACTCGATGACGCGCGCCTGGGGTTTGTTGCCGCGCGCGACCTGAATCCACAGAAAGCCCGCATCCTGCTGATGCTGGGTCTTTCCGTCACGCGCGATCCGGCAGCCCTGCAGGATCTGTTCGACCGCTATTGAGGCGCGGCGGCTGGGCCGCCGCATCGTCCTGCTGCGCCAGCCGCAGGCTGGTCTTGAGCATCTCGTAGACCTGCCGCGTCAGCGGATTGATCAGGTCAGGCCTTATCCACAGGAAGTACGTCACGTCGGGCAAGGGCGGCAATCCTTCCTTTTCGCCCAATACGCGCATTTCGGGCCCCAGCAGTTCCACGCTGCGCGCGGTGACGCCTAAACCGGCGCGCAGCGCCGCCTTGATCCCCACCAGCGTCGGCGCCACGTAGTTGGTGTGCCAGCGCACGCGCGCCTGTTCCAGAGCCGTGAGCGCCAGCCGGCGGAAGATGCTGGGTTCATCGGCCAGTACCAGCGGCACCGGCGCATGCATGTCATGCACGTAGTCGGCCGAGGCCAGCCACACCGTGGGCGAAGTGCGCAGCGCCACGCCCTCGAAGTCCTGGTCGAAGCGCGTGGATATCGTCAGGTCGAGTTCGCCCGCGCGCAGGGCATCCATCAGGAAGGGGCTGCGGTCCGTGCGGATTTCCAGTTTCACGCGCGGCGCCGAACGCGCGATGTGCGTCAACAGCGTGGGCAGGATCGAATCCGCCACGTCCAGCGGCGCGCCCAGCTTCAGGTCGCCTTCCAGCGGTCCGTCTTGCAGGGCGCGCAGCGCCTCATCGTTGATGGCCAGCATATGGCGGGCGTATTCCACCAGGCGGCGTCCATGCGAAGAGAGCACCTTGTTGCGGCCTTGTTTCTCGAACAAGGGCTGGCCGATGAGAGATTCCAGCCGCTGCATCTGCTGCGTCACGGCAGACTGCGTCTTGTGCAGCCGGTTGGCGGCTTCCGAGAAAGTGTCGTGCCGGGCGATGGCGGTCAGCGTGCGGAGCAGGTCCAGATCCAGATTGCGCATGGTGCTCTACGAAGTATTAGGGATGCTAATGGAATCTTAAGGCAATTTAAATTGTTCCGCGTGAGGAGGGGGGATACATTCAATGCCATAACTCATGAAAATAGGGAAAACACAAAGTGAGCAACGCACACCCTCATCAGGCCGGCATCACCAGTGCCATCGAAAATATTAAAAAAACTGTAGGAAATAAGGGGCTGAACCGCGACAGCCTGCAAACCGTGCTGGATGAATTGATCGGCCTGGCCGGCCACTCCGACTGGTGGGCCACCGATCGCTATCCCGCTCCGGAAGACGGCGAACGCCAGGCCCGCTACCTGATCGCCGAAGACGCCGACAAGAGCTACGCGCTTTATCTGAACGTCATGCGTCCCGGCAAGCAGATCGTTCCGCACAACCACACGACCTGGGCCTGTATCGCGGCCGTGGAAGGCGTGGAATACAACTACGTCTACGATCGCAGCGACGACGGCTCCGTGCCCGGCGTGGGCCGGCTAGAAAAGACCGGCACCGTGGTGGTCGGTCCCGGCACGGGCATTGCGCTGATGCCGGACGATATCCACGCCGTGGAAATCCAGGGCGACAGCGTCATCCGCCATCTGCACATGTATGGCCGCGCACTGGAAACGCTGACCGAGCGCCTGGCGTTCGATCTGGCTGCCGGTACCTGCAAAGTCATGCCGATCGGCGTGCAGACGCGCCGCTGATCATGGACAAGCCCTATCGGTCCGCCACGCGCCTGTTGCGCGCCGGCCGCCCTCATCGCGGCTGGGTCAATACGCCCGTCACGCGCGCCAGCACTTACGTCTTCGACAGCGTGCAGGCGTGGCGTGACACGCGCAGCCGCCGCGACCAGGAGCGCCTGCCGTCCTACGGCGCGCGCGGCACCGATAGCACGCATGCGCTTGAAGACGCGTTGGTGGAGCTGGAAGAGGGCTATCGCGCCAAGCTATATCCCACCGGACAGGCCGCCATCGCCACCGTGCTGCTGGCCTACCTGCGCGCCGAGGACCACGTGCTGATCACGGATGCGGTGTACGAGCCCGTGCGCCGCTTCTGCGCGGAACATCTGGCGCGGCTGGGCATCGCGTACACGTACTACCGGCCTGACGGCGCTGGCATTGAAGCGCTCATCCGTCCTGAAACCCGCATGATCTATGCGGAATCGCCGGGCTCGTTGACTTATGAGATGCCGGATCTGCCGGCGCTGGCCGCGTTGGCCCGTGCCCATGATTGCTGGCTGGCTGTGGATAACACCTGGGCCTCCGGATTGCTGCACAAACCCCTTACGCTGGGCGCCGACATCTCCATCCTGGCGGCCACCAAGTATCTGGGCGGGCACGCCGACGTGATGATGGGCGCTGCGATCACCAACGCGCGCGCCTGGAATGCGCTGGAGCGCGCCACCGTGGACCTGGGGCAGACCGTTGGTGCCGATGACGCGTATCTGGTGCTGCGCGGCATGCGCACGCTGCCCTTGCGCATGGCGCAGCACGCCCGCAGCGCCATGCGCGTGGCGGATTTCCTGTTGGGCCGCCCCGAGGTGGCGCGCGTTCTATGTCCGGCCCTGCCCGGCGATCCTTCCCATGCGTTGTGGTTGCGCGATTGCAGCGGCGCGAATGGCCTCTTGACGGTGGAGTTCGCCGCCGCGGCCGGCATCGACGCTGTCGAGCGACTTATCAACAGCCTGCGGCTGTTCGGCATCGGCGCATCGTGGGGCGGCTTCGAAAGCCTGGTGATACCCGTCAATCTGGGCGCGGCGCGGTCCCTGCCGGATCCCGAGCCGCGCGGCGCCATGCTGCGCCTGCATGTGGGCCTGGAGGATCCCGACGACCTCATCGCCGACCTCGATCAAGCGCTATCCCAACTTTCTCCGTCTTCCCTGAATACCATGATGCACCCCACCCAAG